>NZ_WPCV01000009.1 GCF_018035235.1 Citrobacter sp. On2M | reverse complement strand
CTGGCGGCTGTAGCGCGGTGGTCCCACCTGACCCCATGCCGAACTCAGAAGTGAAACGCCGTAGCGCCGATGGTAGTGTGGGGTCTCCCCATGCGAGAGTAGGGAACTGCCAGGCATCAAATTGCAGTAAACCGGGATGTATAATCCGGGTAGTGACAAAGAAATTCGGTGGAGCGGTAGTTCAGTTGGTTAGAATACCTGCCTGTCACGCAGGGGGTCGCGGGTTCGAGTCCCGTCCGTTCCGCCACTTATTAGAAGATTAAGCCTGCTATCAAGCAGGCTTAATGATAAGAAAATTTAGGGGCGTAGCTCAGTTGGTAGAGCACCGGTCTCCAAAACCGGGTGTCGCGAGTTCGAGTCTCTCCGCCCCTGCCAGAAACAATCCTTAGCATTCTTGCTAAGGATTTTTTTTTCGTGCAATTCAACATTGTCTTCCTTCTGTTTTTACTCCCGGCATCCTTGCCAGTATTTACCTTAATCTTCCAGAATATTTGTTCTCAATAGATCGCAGATCAGTGCATGTTTATCGCTGTTTTGCAGCCAAACTGCATATAAAGGGCGAGATAGCGTTGTACTGTCGGTAACCGTATGGAGATCGCTTTTGGTTTTGGCCCAGTTGACAGGAAGCCAGCTAAAGCCCTTAATCACAGAAAGCTGTTGCCTGGCCAGTTCAGCTGAACTGGTGGTGAGTACCGGCACTTCATCTCCCGCGATCAATCCCGCTTCGTGTTGTTGAAAATCGGGTCCCCATTCCAGACGTAGATAGTTCAGTTCATCTTTGGTTTGCGATGGAGAACTACAATAGAGCGCCAGCGTGAAATATCCCAACAGTTGGCTGCTAAATTCGTCCATTTTGGGCGTTTCGGTCGTAATCAGTAGATCAAGCTGTCGTTCATGAAGCTGTTTTACCAATGACTGGCGCTGAGCGATCCTCGCTTCAAACTGCAGGCTGGACTGTGGCTCCTGAGATTGATATAAACGTCTCAACCAGTCATTAAGCATGCACTCCCAGAGAGATGCGCTGGCGCCGATAGAAAACTCGTTATGCCGCGAGGTATTCGCAACTTCCTTACGTGCTGCTTGCCACGTATTCATCAGGGTTTCAGCGTAAGGCAATAATTTTTCACCTGCGGCGGTCAAACGGATATTGTTTCTGTGTCGAGTGAACAGGTTTACACCCAATTGATTTTCCAGCTGTCTGATCCGAAAACTAACCGCTGACTGGGTCAGATAGAGCGCTTCAGCAGCCCTGCCAAAGTGGCGTGTCCGGCTAACTTCCAGGAAAGTTTTTAACAATTCCGTATCCACAACTCGCTCCATAAAATAATTTGTCGTTATGATTTAAATCTTTTGTTTGACGCTCTGTCAAGCGTAACTAATACTCCGCGCCATAAATAGCTCGGCCAAAGAATTAGGAGCGTGCAGGATGGCGGAAAGCTTTACGACGACTAATCGATATTTCGATAATAAATATTATCCCCGCGGATTCTCCCGTCATGGTGATTTCACCATTAAAGAAGCACAACTGCTTGAGCGTCACGGTTATGCTTTCAACGAGCTGGATCTGGGTAAGCGTGAGCCGGTAACTGAAGAAGAGAAACTGTTTGTTGCGGTATGCCGTGGTGAACGTGAGCCGGTTACTGAAGCTGAACGCGTGTGGTCTAAATACATGACGCGTATTAAGCGTCCAAAACGCTTCCACACGCTTTCTGGTGGGAAACCTCAGGTGGAAGGCGCAGAAGACTACACCGAATCTGATGATTAATAAAAAAGGGCGAAAGCCCTTTTTTTATGCCAGTAGTTTCTGCAAATGAATGAGTAACCTGTCTATCGCCCGGTATCCAACGGCTTCCTGTAAGTGTTGGCGAGAGATGCGATCACATTGTTCTATATCCGCAATCGTTCTAGCGACCTTTATCAGACGCAGCCAGGCGCGGATAGATAATCCGAGATGCGCGAGCGTTTCTTCCAGCCATTGAGCATCGTCGCTGTGCAGTGGGCAGTATTTATGAATATCCTGGCTGTTCAGGTGCGCGTTTAACTTATTTTGCCGCAGATACTGACGCTCTCGTGCTGCTATAACGCGTTGCTTAACCGTTGCACTATCTTCCCCTTTCACTGCGCTCTGACTGAGTATGCCGGGCGGTGGTAAGGGGATTTCGAGGGAGAGGTCGAAGCGATCGAGAAATGGTCCTGACAGTCGATTGAGGTAGCGCAGCGTCTGTTCTGGAGTACAGCGATTATGATTCCCCTGATAATGGCCTGTAGGGCTTGGATTCATCGCTGCTATAAGTTGAAAGCGCGCGGGATAGGTTATTTTTGCTCTGGTGCGGGATAGATGGATCTGCCCGGACTCGATGGGTTCGCGCAAGGCATCCAGCGTACGCCGTTCAAACTCGGGTAGTTCATCCAGAAACAGTATGCCGTTATGCGCCAGAGAGATCTCGCCTGGTGCAGGAATAGAGCCTCCACCGACCATGGCCGTTAATGAAGCACTGTGATGTGGTGAACGAAAAGGGCGTTGCTTCCATTGTTTTTGTATCGTTTCGGAATTAACCAGACTGAGTATCGCAGCACTTTCCAGCGCTTCATCGTTGCTAAGCGGTGGGAGCAGACCTCTGAGGCGACTGGCCAACATGGTCTTGCCCGTACCCGGCGGGCCAATGAGCAAGAGGTTATGACCGCCAGCTGCGGTAAGCTCCAGCCCGCGTTTACCCTGTTCCTGGCCGATAATATCGCTCAGGTCGTCGGCGAATGCGTCGGGCGTAAAATCTGCGGTTGAGGGCCTGTCTAAATCGTGCTTACCTTCGAGAAATGCGCATACGGTCTGCAGGTGATCTGCGATCAGGCATCCTTCGCCGTGTATCAGTCCAACTTCAGCGGCATTCTCTGTGGCGACAATAATTCTCCTGCCTGCACGAATGGCTTCGGTTGCGCTTGATATCGCGCCGGGAACGCCGCGTAACGCGCCTGTAAGCGCTAATTCACCGACCAGCTCATATGCATCGAGATTATGGGTTGTAAGCTGCTCAGAAGCGGCCAGAAGCGCAACAGCGATAGGTAAATCATATCGCCCCCCTTCTTTCGGAAGATCGGCTGGAGCGAGATTTATGGTTATCTTCTTTGCCGGGAATTCATACCCGCTATTAATTATCGCACTGCGTACCCGATCGCGAGCCTCTTTCACCGTCGTTTCCGGCAGCCCCACCATGGTTAAACCGGGCAGGCCGTTGCTGATATGTACCTCGACAGTAATGGCGGGTGCATTTACGCCCAACGCGGCGCGTGTATGAATGATCGATAGTGACATAATGCCTCCTGATGACAGTATTATGTCGCAATACATCGCGGCAAGATTTTACATAATTACGCCTTTTAGGTGCTGATTCATGTGTTTTAGTGTAATTCACAATAAGTTGCATCTAGTCTGGGATGACGCCCGCAAATGCTTTTGAATAGACTTTTTATTGGGGATCGGGCTGCTGAGAATTACCTGAAACGTGAAATATTTTCATTTTTGATTTTTTGTATAAAAAACAACAATATTTATCTAAACCGTTAATGGCGTCAGAAAAACGAATAAAAAAATATCTTGTGTCATTTGCAAATTCTATGGTAACTCTTTAGGTATTCCTTCGAACAAGATGCAAGAAAATACAAAAATGACAGCCCTTCTACGAGTGATTAGCCTGGTCGTGATTAGCGTGGTGGTGATTATTATCCCACCGTGCGGGGCTGCACTTGGACGAGGAAAGGCTTAGAAAACAAGCCTTAACGAACTAAGACCCCCGCACCGAAAGGTTCGGGGGTTTTTTTTGACCTTAAAAACTTAAACGAGGAGCAGAAAGTGAATATCAGCATAAAATTCTGTTTCTCAAGATTTACGGCGGGGATGTAACTATGAATGGGGCACAGTGGGTGGTACATGCGTTGCGTGCACAAGGGGTTCAAACCGTCTTTGGTTATCCCGGTGGCGCAATTATGCCGGTTTACGATGCGCTGTATGACGGCGGCGTAGAACACCTGTTGTGCAGACATGAGCAGGGCGCAGCGATGGCGGCGATTGGCTATGCCCGAGCGACGGGTAAAACCGGCGTTTGTATCGCCACTTCCGGTCCTGGTGCTACTAACCTGATCACCGGACTTGCCGATGCGCTGTTAGATTCTGTTCCTGTGGTGGCGATCACCGGTCAGGTGGCATCACCTTTCATCGGAACGGATGCATTCCAGGAAGTTGATGTTCTGGGTATGTCTCTGTCCTGCACCAAACACAGTTTTCTGGTGCAATCACTGGAAGAACTGCCGCGCATCATGGCTGAGGCTTTCGCCGTGGCGAATTCCGGTCGTCCGGGCCCGGTTCTGGTTGATATCCCAAAAGACATCCAATTAGCCAGCGGTTCGCTGGAGCCATATTTTACGACCGTCGAAAACGTTGAGGCTTTCCCGCACGCTGATGTTGAGCAGGCGCGTAACATGCTGGCGCAGGCGCAAAAACCGATCCTGTACGTAGGTGGCGGCGTAGGCATGGCGCAGGCAGTTCCGGCCCTGCGTGAGTTTATTATGCTTACCCAAATGCCGGTCGCCTGTACGCTGAAAGGCCTGGGCGCAGTAGATGCTAACTACCCATACTATTTGGGTATGTTGGGAATGCACGGTACTAAAGCTGCAAATTTCGCAGTGCAAGAGTGTGATTTACTGATTGCAGTTGGCGCACGTTTTGATGACCGGGTGACCGGTAAGCTGAATACTTTCGCACCGAACGCCAGCGTGATCCACATGGATATCGACCCGGCAGAAATGAATAAACTGCGCCAGGCGCACGTGGCGCTGCAAGGCGATTTAAATGCGTTGCTGCCGGCATTACAGCAACCGTTGAAGATTGACGAATGGCGTCAGTACAGTGCTGAGCTGCGCACAGAGCATACCTGGCGCTATGACCATCCGGGCGAAGCTATTTATGCGCCGTTATTGCTGAAACAGCTTTCAGACCGCAAACCAGCCGACAGCGTAGTAACAACGGATGTTGGTCAGCATCAGATGTGGTCGGCACAGCATATGACCTACACCCGCCCGGAAAATTTTATCACGTCGAGCGGCTTGGGTACGATGGGCTTTGGCTTGCCTGCTGCGGTTGGCGCGCAGGTTGCTCGCCCGAATGATACGGTAATCTGTATCTCCGGTGACGGTTCCTTCATGATGAATGTACAGGAGCTGGGCACCGTAAAACGCAAGCAGTTGCCACTGAAGATAGTTTTACTCGACAACCAGCGGTTAGGCATGGTGCGACAATGGCAGCAGCTGTTTTTTCAGGAACGTTATAGCGAAACTACCCTTACCGATAACCCCGATTTCCTCATGTTGGCCAGCGCTTTCGGCATACCTGGTCAGCACATCACCCGTAAAGACCAGGTTGAAGCGGCACTCGACACCATGCTGAACAGCGAGGGGCCATATCTGCTTCATGTCTCAATCGACGAACTTGAGAATGTCTGGCCTCTGGTGCCACCTGGCGCCAGCAACTCAGAAATGCTGGAGAAATTATCATGATGCAACATCAGGTCGCCGTTGAGGCTCGTTTCAATCCGGAAACGTTAGAACGTGTTTTACGCGTGGTACGCCATCGTGGTTTTCAGGTGTGCTCCATGAATATGGAAGCCGCCAGCGATGCGCAGAATATAAATATCGAATTGACCGTTGCCAGCCCCCGGTCGGTCGACTTACTGTTTAGTCAGTTAAGTAAACTGGTGGATGTTGCACATGTTGCCATCTGTCAGAGCACAACCACATCACAACAAATCCGCGCCTGAGCGCAAAAGGAAGAAAAATGACGACGAAAAAAGCTGATTACATTTGGTCTAATGGCGAGATGATTCGTTGGGAAGACGCGAAGGTCCACGTGATGTCCCACGCGCTGCACTACGGTACTTCCGTATTTGAAGGTATTCGTTGCTACGATTCTCACAAAGGGCCGGTGGTGTTCCGTCATCGTGAACATATGCAGCGTCTGCGTGATTCAGCCAAGATCTATCGTTTTCCGGTATCTCAGAGCGTTGATGAGCTGATGGAAGCGTGCCGCGAAGTGATTCGTAAAAACAACCTGACCAGCGCCTATATCCGTCCACTGGTGTTTGTTGGCGATGTAGGGATGGGCGTTAACCCGCCAGCGGGTTACACCACTGATGTGATTATCGCCGCGTTCCCGTGGGGGGCTTACCTCGGAGCTGAAGCGTTGGAACAGGGGATCGACGCGATGGTTTCTTCCTGGAACCGCGTTGCACCGAATACTATCCCTACCGCTGCCAAGGCTGGTGGTAACTATTTGTCTTCACTGCTGGTGGGTAGCGAAGCGCGTCGTCATGGCTACCAGGAAGGTATTGCGCTGGATGTGAATGGCTACATCTCAGAAGGCGCGGGCGAAAACCTGTTTGAAGTAAAAGACGGCATTTTATTTACTCCGCCATTTACTTCTTCCGCCCTGCCGGGTATCACCCGTGACGCGATCATTAAGCTGGCGAAAGATCTCAATATTGAAGTGCGTGAGCAGGTGCTTTCCCGTGAATCGCTGTACCTGGCCGACGAAGTATTTATGTCCGGTACTGCGGCCGAAATCACCCCAGTACGTAGCGTCGATGGTATCCAGGTGGGCGAAGGCCGCTGTGGTCCGGTCACCAAACGCATCCAGCAGGCCTTCTTTGGCCTCTTCACCGGTGAAACGGAAGATAAATACGGCTGGTTGGATCAGGTTAATCAATAAACATAAATTTGGGACGGCACGCACCGTCCCAATTATTAGACAGACGGGAGTTAATCAAGCATGCCTAAGTATCGTTCTGCTACCACCACCCACGGCCGCAATATGGCGGGTGCCCGCGCACTGTGGCGCGCCACCGGGATGACCGATGATGATTTCGGTAAACCGATTATTGCTGTAGTGAACTCTTTTACCCAGTTTGTGCCGGGCCATGTCCACCTGCGCGATCTCGGTAAGCTGGTTGCCGAACAAATCGAAGCCTCAGGCGGTGTGGCAAAAGAGTTCAACACCATTGCTGTGGATGATGGTATCGCCATGGGCCACGGGGGCATGCTGTATTCACTGCCGTCGCGCGAGCTGATCGCTGACTCCGTTGAGTACATGGTTAACGCTCACTGCGCCGATGCGATGGTCTGTATCTCTAACTGCGACAAAATTACCCCGGGGATGTTAATGGCCTCCTTGCGCCTGAACATTCCGGTGATCTTTGTTTCCGGCGGCCCGATGGAAGCCGGGAAAACCAAGCTCTCTGACCAAATTATCAAGCTCGACCTGGTTGATGCGATGATTCAAGGCGCTGACCCGAAAGTTTCCGACTCGCAGAGCGAGCAGGTTGAACGTTCTGCCTGTCCGACCTGCGGCTCATGCTCCGGGATGTTCACCGCAAACTCCATGAACTGTCTGACCGAAGCGCTGGGTTTATCGCAGCCGGGTAACGGTTCGCTGCTGGCGACTCACGCCGACCGTAAAACGTTGTTCCTTAACGCGGGTAAACGCATCGTTGAGCTGACTAAACGCTACTATGAGCAGGATGATGCTTCTGCGCTGCCGCGCAATATTGCCAGCAAGGCGGCGTTTGAGAATGCCATGACGTTGGATATCGCCATGGGCGGCTCCACCAACACCGTTCTGCACCTGCTGGCGGCCGCACAGGAAGCGGAAATCGACTTCACCATGAGTGATATCGACAAGCTGTCCCGCAAAGTCCCACAGCTGTGTAAAGTGGCGCCGAGCACGCAGAAATACCATATGGAAGACGTGCACCGCGCAGGCGGCGTACTGGGTATTTTAGGCGAACTGGACCGAGCCGGGCTGCTGAACCGTGACGTGAAAAACGTGCTGGGACTGACTCTGCCGCAAACGCTTGATCGGTATGATGTGATGCTGACCAAAGATGATGCGGTGAAAAAAATGTTCCGCGCTGGCCCGGCGGGCATCCGTACCACCCAGGCGTTCTCGCAGGACTGCCGCTGGGACACGCTGGATGACGATCGTGCCGAAGGCTGTATCCGTTCGCTGGAACACGCTTACAGTAAAGACGGCGGTCTGGCGGTACTCTACGGTAACTTCGCGGAAAACGGCTGTATCGTGAAAACCGCAGGTGTGGATGACAGCATCCTGAAATTTACCGGCCCGGCGAAAGTGTACGAAAGCCAGGATGACGCGGTTGAGGCGATCCTTGGCGGCAAAGTGGTGGCGGGCGACGTGGTTGTCATTCGTTACGAAGGACCGAAAGGCGGGCCGGGCATGCAGGAAATGCTCTACCCAACCACCTTCCTGAAATCGATGGGCCTTGGCAAAGCCTGTGCGTTGATCACCGACGGACGTTTCTCCGGCGGCACATCCGGCCTGTCTATCGGCCACGTTTCCCCGGAAGCGGCCAGCGGTGGCAACATTGCGATCATCGAAGATGGCGACATGATTGCTATTGATATCCCGAATCGCGGTATCCAGTTACAACTAAGTGATGCGGAAATCGCTGCGCGTCGCGAAGCGCAGGAAGCACGCGGTGACAAAGCCTGGACGCCTAAAGATCGTCAGCGTCAGGTCTCTTTTGCGCTACGCGCCTATGCCAGTCTGGCAACCAGCGCCGACAAAGGCGCGGTGCGCGATAAGTCAAAACTCGGGGGATAATGATCATGGCGGATTCACAACCTCTATCCGGTGCTCCTGAGGGCGCTGAGTATCTCAGAGCGGTACTGCGTGCGCCGGTATACGAAGCGGCGCAGGTAACGCCGCTACAAAAAATGGAAAAGCTCTCTTCGCGCCTTGATAACGTGATTCTGGTCAAGCGCGAAGACCGTCAACCCGTTCACAGCTTCAAGCTGCGTGGAGCCTACGCCATGATGGCGGGCCTGACCGAAGAGCAAAAAGCGCATGGGGTCATCACCGCATCGGCGGGTAATCATGCTCAAGGTGTCGCGTTCTCTTCTGCGCGATTAGGCGTGAAGGCACTGATTGTCATGCCAACGGCTACCGCCGATATCAAAGTTGATGCCGTACGCGGCTTCGGTGGAGAAGTGCTGTTGCACGGCGCGAATTTTGATGAAGCCAAAGCCAAAGCGATTGAGCTGTCGCAGCAGCAGGGTTTTACTTGGGTTCCGCCGTTTGACCATCCGATGGTGATTGCCGGGCAGGGCACGCTGGCGCTGGAGTTATTGCAACAGGATGCTCACCTCGACCGCGTATTTGTCCCGGTAGGCGGCGGCGGATTAGCGGCAGGCGTGGCGGTGTTGATCAAACAGCTGATGCCACAGATCAAAGTGATTGCCGTGGAAGCTGAAGATTCCGCCTGCCTGAAAGCGGCGCTGGATGCCGGACAACCGGTCGATCTTCCGCGTGTGGGTCTCTTTGCTGAAGGTGTGGCGGTGAAGCGTATCGGCGATGAAACTTTCCGTCTGTGCCAGGAATACCTCGACGACATCGTTACCGTTGATAGCGATGCAATCTGCGCGGCAATGAAAGACCTGTTCGAAGACGTGCGTGCGGTGGCGGAACCTTCCGGGGCGTTGGCATTAGCAGGGATGAAAAAGTACATCGCCCAGCACAATATTCGCGGTGAACGACTGGCACATGTGTTGTCAGGTGCGAACGTTAACTTCCACGGCCTGCGCTACGTGTCTGAACGCTGTGAGTTGGGAGAACAGCGCGAAGCGCTGCTGGCAGTCACTATCCCGGAAGAAAAAGGCAGCTTCCTCAAGTTCTGCCAGTTGCTGGGTGGACGCTCGGTGACCGAGTTTAACTACCGCTTTGCCGATGCCAAAGATGCCTGCATTTTTGTCGGCGTACGCCTGAGTCGTGGTCTGGAAGAACGTAAAGAAATCCTCCAGTTGCTTAGTGACGGCGGTTACAGCGTGGTGGATCTGTCTGACGACGAAATGGCGAAGCTGCACGTGCGCTATATGGTTGGCGGCCGTCCGTCGAAACCCTTGCAGGAACGTCTGTTCAGCTTTGAATTCCCCGAATCGCCAGGGGCGTTGCTCAAATTCCTGCATACCCTGGGTACGCACTGGAATATTTCATTATTCCACTACCGCAGTCACGGCACCGATTACGGTCGTGTACTGGCGGCGTTTGAGTTGGGTGAGCACGAGCCTGATTTCGAAACGCGGCTGAACGAACTGGGCTATGATTGTCACGATGAAACGCATAACCCGGCGTTCCGTTTTTTCCTCGCGGGTTAGCAGTCGCCATTAAAAAAGGGTTCATGTTTTCACATGAACCCTTTTTGCAACTGTATCTGCAAATTACAGCGTGATGACGTCGAATTCGACTTCGGTGTTCACGTCAGCATCGTAATCCACTTCGTCGAGGCCAAAACCGAACAGGTTCAGGAATTCTTGCTTGTACCCTGCATAGTCAGTTTCTTGCGCCAGGTTTTCGGTGGTGATCAGCGGCCACAGATCGCGACATGCCTGCTGAATGTCTTCGCGCAGTTCCCAGTCATCCATACGGATACGCTGGTTGTCATCAAGCGCCACTTTGTCGCCGTACAGGCTGGTGGTCATCAGACGGTTGATCTGCTCGATACAGCCTTCATGAATCCCCTGCGCTTTCATCAGTTTGAAGACCATAGAGATGTACAGCGGCATTACCGGGATCGCAGAAGATGCCTGAGTGATCACGGATTTCAGTACGGCAACGTTCGCAGAACCGTGCAGCGGAGCCAGCTGATCACGCAGCGCACCTGCCGCGCGGTCGAGGTCTTCTTTTGCTTTGCCCAGCGCGCCGTGCCAGTAGATTGGCCAGGTCAGGTCGGTTCCGATGTAGGAGTAGGCCACGGTTTTCACGCCATCAGCCAGCACGCCCGCTTCGCTCAGCGCGCCCATCCACAGTTCCCAGTCTTCACCGCCCATCACAGTAACGGTGTTCTGAACTTCTTCTTCCGTTGCCGGCTCAATGCTGGCGGTGATGATCTGATCTTTGTTGGTATCAATCGCTTTAGAGGTGTAAACCTCACCGATTGGCTTCAGCGCCGAACGGACGATTTCACCGGTTTTCGGCATTTTACGCACCGGGGAAGCCAGCGAGTAAACCACCAGATCAATCTGACCCAGATCTTCTTTGATCAGTTTGATGACTTCATCACGGCACTCGTCGGAGAACGCGTCGCCGTTGATGCTTTTGGCGTACAGGCCTTCGCGCTTAGCGGCTTCATCGAAGGCTGCAGAGTTATACCAGCCCGCGGAACCCGGTTTGGTTTCCGTGCCTGGTTTTTCGAAAAATACGCCGATAGTGGCGGCACCGCTGCCAAAGGCGGCGGAAATTCTGGACGCCAGACCGTAACCGGTGGAAGCACCGATGACCAGCACGCGGGAAGGGCCGTTAGCGATTTTCCCGTTTTTCTTCACATAATCGATCTGTTTTTCCACATTGACTTTGCAGCCAGTCGGATGGGTCGTTGTACAGATGAATCCACGAATTTTTGGTTTGATTATCATAATGATGGCTAATTAAGTTTGTATTTTCGCTGTCAAGTGCGCAATGACACCGTCTGTTCTGGCTTGCTAAACGTGATGGTTAACAAGCCCCCCACATCTATTATGGCACGTGACATTATACAGAAAAGGAGTGCCAATACTGAATCTACCACTGATTTTAGGCCTGATGCTGGCGCTACTCGGTGGATTTACGCTCCAGAACAATTTTCCAGAACGCATCAATTAGCGGCTCATGCAGCCGCTTTTTCGGCGCGCAGACCCCCAGCTCGAACGGTGTTTTCTCGTCGCTGCGCTCTAAAATCATCACGCGATTACGCACCGGCTCCGGGCTGTTTTCCAGCACAACTTCCGGCAGCAGCGCCACGCCGCAGCCGAGCGCCACCATCGAGACCATCGCTTCATGACCGCCCACCGTGGCGTAAATCGACGGGTTGCTGATTTTGTGGCGGCGGAACCACAGCTCAATACGGCGGCGTACCGGCCCCTGGTCGGCCATGATAAACGGCACCGTCGACCAGTCGGGTTTCTCGACGGAAACCTGATTACGCACCGGGCAGGGCAGTGCCGGGGCGATCAATACGACCGTCAGATTCTCCAGCATCGAAAACGCCACCGCGCCGGGCAGCATCTCGGGCTTACCGGCAATCGCCAGATCGGCCTCGCCGGTGACCACTTTGTCCATCGCATCGGCGGCGTCGCCAGTGGTGAGCTTGATTTCCACCGAAGGATGCTCGGCGCGGAAGCGGTCGAGGATTGGCGGCAGGTGGCTGTACGCGGCGGTGACAGAGCAGAAGATATGTAACTCGCCAGACAACGACGGTCCCTGTTGATCGAGGGTGTGGCGCAGCTGCTGGTATTGCAGCAGTGTCTGCTGGGCGAATACGCGCAGCTCTTCACCTGCTTCGGTCAGGGTGACCGTGCGGTTATCGCGCACAAACAGCGGCTGGCCGAGGTCTTCTTCCAGGCGCTGGATCTGGCGCGAAAGCGTGGAAGGGCTGACGTGCATCGCCCGCGCGCTGCGGCCAAAATGGCGACTTTCTGCCAGATGCAGGAACATTTTCAGATCGCGTAAATCCACCGGCGAGCCTCTTTATTTTGACGTTGCAGATATTGCAATGTGACGTTGTGAATATATCAATTTCCGCAATAAATTTCCTGTTGTAATGTGAGTCTAATCCCGCTGAAACGCGAACCGAATAATAAGCACCACAACACAACATCACGGAGTACACCACCATGGCTAACTACTTTAATACACTGAACCTGCGCCAGCAGTTGGCACAGCTGGGCAAATGTCGCTTTATGGGCCGCGACGAATTCGCCGATGGCGCAAGCTACCTTCAGGGTAAAAAAGTGGTCATCGTCGGCTGTGGCGCACAGGGTCTTAACCAGGGACTGAACATGCGTGACTCCGGTCTGGATATCTCTTATGCCCTGCGTAAAGAAGCGATTGCTGAGAAGCGTGCTTCCTGGCGCAAAGCGACCGAAAACGGCTTCAAAGTCGGGACCTATGAAGAGCTGATCCCGCAGGCTGACCTGGTGGTTAACCTGACCCCGGATAAGCAGCACTCTGACGTGGTACGTTCCGTACAACCGCTGATGAAAGACGGTGCGGCGCTGGGTTACTCCCACGGTTTCAACATCGTGGAAGTGGGCGAGCAGATCCGTAAAGACATCACCGTAGTGATGGTGGCGCCGAAGTGTCCGGGCACCGAAGTCCGTGAAGAATACAAACGTGGTTTCGGCGTTCCGACCCTGATCGCCGTTCACCCGGAAAACGATCCGAAAGGCGAAGGCATGGCTATCGCCAAAGCGTGGGCAGCAGCCACCGGCGGTCACCGTGCGGGCGTGCTGGAATCCTCCTTCGTGGCGGAAGTGAAATCTGACCTGATGGGTGAGCAGACCATTCTGTGCGGCATGTTGCAGGCCGGTTCTCTGCTGTGCTTCGACAAGCTGGTGGAAGAAGGGACCGACCCGGCTTACGCGGAAAAACTGATTCAGTTCGGCTGGGAAACCATCACCGAAGCGCTGAAGCAGGGTGGGATCACCCTGATGATGGACCGTCTGTCCAACCCAGCGAAACTGCGTGCTTACGCGCTCTCTGAGCAGCTGAAAGAGATCATGGCGCCGCTGTTCCAGAAGCACATGGACGACATTATTTCCGGTGAATTCTCTTCCGGCATGATGGCTGACTGGGCCAACGATGATAAGAAACTGCTGACCTGGCGTGAAGAGACCGGCAAAACCGCGTTCGAAACCGCCCCACAGTTTGAAGGTAAAATCGGTGAGCAGGAGTACTTCGATAAAGGTGTACTGATGATCGCGATGGTGAAAGCGGGCGTTGAGCTGGCGTTCGAAACCATGGTCGATTCCGGCATTATCGAAGAATCTGCGTACTACGAATCGCTGCACGAGCTGCCGCTGATCGCGAATACCATCGCTCGTAAGCGTCTGTACGAGATGAACGTGGTTATCTCCGATACAGCAGAATATGGTAACTACCTGTTCTCTTACGCTTGCGTACCGCTGCTGAAAGAGTTCATGACGACTCTGCAGACTGGCGACCTGGGCAAAGCGATTGCCGAAGGCGCTGTAGACAACGCGCAGCTGCGCGACGTGAATGACGCGATCCGTAGCCATGAAATCGAGAAAGTAGGCCAGAAACTGCGTGGCTACATGACCGATATGAAGCGCATTGCCGTAGCTGGATAAGCATAACGCCATCAGGCAAAAAAAGCCCGGAGGTTGATACTCCGGGCTTTTTATTAGTTACGGTACAGCACTTTAATGATGTGATAACCGAACTGGGTATGCAGCGGGCCGGTCGGCTCCAGTACAGGGCAAGAGAAGACGACTTTATCGAACGCCGGAACCATCTGGCCCTGGCGGAACTCGCCTAAATCACCGCCGCGTTTACCTGATGGGCAGATAGAGTGTTTCTTCGCCAGTTTGCCGAAGTCGGCGCCGTTTTTAATCTGTTCCAGAAGATCCAGTGCCAGTTTCTCTTCTTTAACAAGGATATGCACTGCTGCTGCTGTTTTTGCCATGATCGTGCCTTGAGTGGGGTGGTTAAGGCTGGCTATACTACCACGCTGTTATTCTCCCCTCCCGACTTTCATGAGTGACCCTTTATGCGTTTGAACCCCGGACAACAACAAGCCGTCGAATTCGTCACCGGACCTTGCCTGGTGCTGGCGGGGGCGGGTTCCGGCAAGACGCGTGTTATCACTAACAAAATCGCACATCTGATCCGTGAATGTGGTTATCAGGCACGCCATATTGCGGCCGTGACCTTTACCAATAAGGCTGCGCGCGAGATGAAAGAGCGCGTGGCGCAAACGCTGGGTCGTAAAGAGGCGCGTGGGCTGATGATCTCCACATTCCACACGCTGGGACTGGACGTCATAAAGCGCGAATATGCGGCGCTGGGGATGAAGTCGAACTTCTCGTTATTTGACGATACCGATCAGGTGACCCTGCTTAAGGAACTGACCGAAGGGTTAATTGAAGACGATAAACTTATTCTTCAACAGCTGATCTCGACGATCTCCAACTGGAAAAACGATCTGATGACCCCGGCACAGGCGGCGGCCAGTGCGAAAGGCGAGCGCGATCGCATTTTTGCTCACTGCTATGGCCTGTACGACGCGCATATGAAGGCGTGCAACGTGCTGGACTTTGACGATCTGATCCTACTGCCGACGCTGCTGCTTCAGCGTAATGAAGAGGTGCGCGAGCGCTGGCAGAACAAAATCCGCTACCTGCTGGTGGATGAATACCAGGATACCAACACCAGCCAGTACGAGCTGGTGAAGCTGCTGGTGGGGCAACGTGCGCGCTTTACCGTGGTGGGTGATGACGATCAGTCTATTTACTCCTGGCGCGGCGCGCGTCCGCAGAACCTGGTACTGCTAAGCAAAGATTTTCCGGCGCTACAGGTGGTGAAGCTGGAGCAAAACTACCGTTCCTCCGGGCGTATCCTGAAGGCGGCGAACATTCTCATTGCTAACAACCCGCACGTCTTTGAAAAGCGGCTTTTCTCCGAGCTGGGCTATGGGGCTGAGCTGAAGGTGCTGAGTGCGAATAATGAAGAGCATGAAGCGGAACGCGTCACCGGGGAATTAATTGCCCATCACTTTGTGAACAAGACGCAATATAAAGACTACGCCATCCTGTATCGCGGTAATCATCAGTCGCGGGTATTTGAAAAATTTTTGATGCAGAACCGCATCCCGTACAAAATTTCTGGTGGAACGTCGTTCTTCTCGCGTCCGGAGATTAAAGATCTGCTGGCCTACCTGCGTGTGCTGAGCAATCCGGATGACGACAGCGCATTTTTACGCATCGTAAACACGCCAAAACGTGAAATCGGTCCTGCCACGCTGCAAAAGCTCGGTGAATGGGCGATGACCCGCAACAAAAGCCTGTTTACCGCCAGCTTTGATATGGGGCTTAGCCAGACACTGACCGGACGTGGGTATGATTCTCTGACCCGTTTTACGCACTGGCTGGGTGAAATCCAACGCCTGGCGGAGCGCGAGCCGGTTGCCGCCGTGCGCGATTTGATCCACGGCATTGATTATGAATCCTGGCTGTATGAAACCTCGCCGAGCCCGAAAGCGGCAGAGATGCGTATGAAAAACGTCAACACCCTGTTCAGTTGGATGACGGAGATGCTGGAAGGCAGTGAGCTGGAAGAACCCATGACCCTGACTCAGGTCGTTACCCGCTTTACCCTGCGCGACATGATGGAGCGCGGAGAGAGCGAAGAAGAGCTGGATCAGGTGCAGTTGATGACGCTGCATGCCTCAAAGGGGCTGGAGTTCCCTTACGTGTTTATGGTGGGAATGGAAGAAGGATTTTTGCCGCACCAGAGCAGCATTGATGAAGACAACATCGATGAAGAGCGTCGTCTGGCTTACGTCGGAATTACGCGTGCGCAGAAGGAACTTATCTTCACGCTGTGCAAAGAGCGCCGCCAGTACGGTGAGCTGGTGAGACCAGAACCGAGCCGATTCTTGTTGGAACTGCCACAAGATGACGTTATCTGGGAACAGGAGCGTAAAGTGGTAAGCGCCGAGGAGCGGATGCAAAAGGGACAGGCCAGCATCGCCAATATTCGGGCGATGATGGCGAAAGCAAAAGAGAAGTAGATATTTTCCAGGGCGTATAAGCGTCATCCGGCAGCCAGCACAACAGGGAGGTTGATGAGATGTTGAAGTTTGTATTGGTCATTTTGTCAGGGATGTTCTATACCGCAACGGCGTCTGCAACAGATAGATTTGAGTTTTTTGACTATTGTTCTGTGTCGATGGTGAATATGGTTGCCAGCAGTAATCAGCCATTAATGATTGCAGAGCATGTTGGTGCGAAAGATTTACGTATTGAAGCCGAAGAAGATGATGAGAGTAACGTTATGCTCCAATTGTTTGATCGGCGGAAAAAAAGCACCCCGGATACCCCCGGAGCCGGGCATCTTGGCTGGGTGACTTATCATCCGGCTAAAAATATCCTGACGGACATTAATGATGAACAACTGCAATTTGACCCGCAAAAAGGCAAACACTTTCAACAATGTTTAACCCGTATGCGGGAATGTCAGGATTTAAATCAGAAACTGAAACTGGATGCCACCATTGATTTCCCGCGTTATGCGTTGACGGGTAAGTCTCGCGCCTGGTTCTATGCCGCTCCGGTAGCGCAGTGCCGCAGTGAATCAATTTTTATCGTACCCGGTGATATCGTATCCAGAACGGGGTTCAGCATTGCCCGGGATGAAGAAACGCAAAAGTTTTATGAGTCTGTGCGGGGTAACGATTCACATGGTTATTTGTTGGCAGGATACGGTGGTTACGTTGGTTGGATAGAAGCCAATCATCTGGAGGCGGTCGATCTGGTATGCAACGATGCCAGGGATAAATCGGGGTTAAAGAATCCTGCGCCGGAAGAGTTTGTTGAGCGTAAAGTCGCTCAGACTCAACCGCGCCTCTATTTCTATGATGCGCCGGATAAAGCCTGCCTTCGCGAAGATAATTCATTCATCATTGCTGACGACAAAGTTCAGATGGTAAATCGGTCTGCGTACGCGGGCTTTTCCTTTGTTCGCTATACCCATCCGGTGACGCATAAGGTGACTGAAGGATGGGTTTTAGCCAGTGGGCTGAAGTAGCCTATTCCGCGTTAATGAACGTCCAGAGGCCAGTGGACATAGCTTTGCCACTGGATTTCCTGATCGATTAACTCTTTACCTAATGGATGATGTTCCAGCCAGCCTTCCGGCAACGTTAGCGTCAGATTTTCATCCTGAGCTTGCAGGATGATGTGTGGCACTAAATCGTCGCGACGGCGTGCGGCGAAGATGATCGCCAGACGTAGTAAACGGCAAAGGTGCTCCGCAATGCGCGGTGGCACAGCGTTTTGCTGGTGCAGCGAAGAGAGATCGACAGGATTGCTCTGGTTGAGTAACAGCGTGGCTAACAGTTTTTTCTGTGCGGGAGTAAAGCCCGGAAGATCGAGATTACGCACCAGCCAGGCGGCATGCAGCGGAGCCTGCTTATATTCCACGCTCAGCCCTATTTCATGCAACTGACAGGCACTTTGCAGCAGTTCGCGGCTAATGGCCTCAAGATGCCACTCATCTTTCACCTGATCGAATAAATGTACAGCCAACTGTGCGACGCGGTTCGCCTGATCGGTGTCGACCATAAAGCGACGCTGAATATTACGCAGCGTGCGGCTGCGAATATCCTGATCGACAGGCAGGTGTAGCATACCGTAAACCAGACCTTCACGCAGTGCGCCGCCGGCCAGGGTCATGCATTGAATATTCAACTCAGTGAAAATGGCGAGCAGAATGGCCAATCCGCTGGGGAAAACCAGCGCGCGTTCCAGCGTTAACCCTTCGATTTCCAGCTCTTCCAGGCGACCGCAGTGAATAGCACGTTGCTTAAGCTGTTGAAGTTTGGCCAGCGTAATGCGCTCATCCATACCCTGCGCCATCATGATTTCCTGCAACGCCTGGACGGTACCGGAGGCACCGACGCAAACTTTCCAGCCATGAAAACGCAGTTTGTCGGCGACGGGGCGCAAAACTTCACGAGCCGCTTTCTCGGCTTCGTCAAAGTTTTCCTGTGCCAGATTACGATCGGTGAAGTACCGTTCAAGCCAGGTGACACAGCCCATTGACAGGCTGAACAGAGAGGTTGTTTGGGCACCTGAGCCGGTAACCAGTTCGGTACTGGCGCCGCCAATATCAACGACCAGACGCTGATCGGCACCGCCAGTGGTGTGAGCAACACCCTGATAAATCAGACGCGCTTCTTCTTCACCACTGATGACCTGGACTGGGCAGCTGAGGATCTCTTGCGCTTTAGCGATAAAGACATCGGCGTTTACCGCGATGCGCAATGTTGCCGTGGCGACCACACGGATTTGCGGTTGCGGGATATCCTGCAGGCGTTCAGCAAACAGGCGCAGGCATTGCCAGCCGCGTTCCATGGCTTCAGCGGAGAGAACGTTGTCGCTGTTGAGTCCAGCGGCCAGACGCACCTTGCGTTTAATACGCGTGAGCGTCTGGATGCTTCCCGCCACCTCGCGCACAACCAGCATATGAAAACTATTCGAGCCTAAATCGATTGCGGCGTACAGCGAAGTGGTTGTGAGCATATCTTACGTTAACCTGAACGACGACGATTACGCGGAGCACCACCGGTACGACGTGGGCCATTGCCAGTGCGTGGGCGCGTTAAACGTAACGGCTTCGGCAGATCGGTCATCAGCGCATCCGGGTTGTACTTACTAACCGGAATCGAGTGGCCAATATAGGTCTCGATAGCGGGTAAATTCAGCGCGTATTCTTCACAGGCCAGGCTGATCGAGTGACCGCTCGCGCCAGCACGGCCGGTACGACCGATACGGTGAACGTAATCTTCACAGTCATCCGGCAGGTCATAGTTGAATACATGCGTTACGGCTGGGATATGCAGACCGCGCGCGGCGACATCAGTCGCAACGAGAATATCCAGATCGCCACGAGTGAACTCATCAAGGATACGCAGACGTTTTTTCTGCGCTACGTCACCGGTCAGTAGACCAACGCGATGACCATCGGCGGCAAGACTACCCCAGATATCTTCACAACGATGCTTAGTGTTAGCAAAGACGATAGCGCGATCTGGCCACTCTTCTTCAATCAGCGTTTGCAGCAAACGCATTTTTTCTTCGTTGGAAGGATAGAAGAGTTCTTCTTTAATACGATGACCTGTCTTCTGTTCCGGTTCGACTTCAACGTACTCGGCGTTATTCATCTGTTCAAACGCCAGTTCGCGAACGCGGTAAGAGAGGGTTGCAGAAAACAGCATGTTCAGACGTTGGGTGGTTGGCGGCATACGACGGAACAGCCAACGGATATCTTTAATAAAGCCCAGATCGTACATACGATCTGCTTCATCCAGCACCACGACCTGAATCGCGCCCAGGTTAATGTGGTTCTGTTTTGCATAGTCGATAAGACGACCGGTCGTGCCGATAAGAATATCGACGCCGCTTTCCAGCACTTTCAGCTGTTTATCGTAACCGTCGCCGCCATAAGCCAGGCCTAATTTCAGACCGGTGGTCTGTGCCAGCGGCTCGGCGTCGGCGTGGATCTGCACGGCTAACTCACGCGTTGGCGCCATAATTAACGCACGCGGTTGGTTCACCTTGCGATCGTCAATCGCGGGATGAGAGAGAAGATAATGAAACGTTGACGTCAGGAACGCCATCGTTTTTCCGGTACCGGTTTGCGCCTGCCCTGCAACATCACGACCTGCCAGCGTTAGCGGCAGCGCGAGGGCCTGAATGGGCGTGCAGTTATGAAACCCTTTGTTTTCAAGGGCTTCGATCACCTTTGGGTGCAGGGCGAAGTCGGAAAACTTCTGTTCTGTTAAATGTGTTTTGCTCATAGTGTGGTAGAATATCAGCTTACTATTGCTTTACGAAAGCGTATCCGGTGAAATAAAGTCAACCTTTAGTTGGTTAATGCTACATCAACACGTCGTTGATTAAGGGTACACCAACGCACCAGGCTTATTCCTGTGGAGTTAATATGAGCGATAAAATTATTCACCTGACTGACGACAGTTTTGACACGGATGTACTCAAAGCGGACGGAGCTATCCTCGTTGATTTCTGGGCAGAGTGGTGCGGTCCGTGCAAAATGATCGCTCCAATTCTGGATGAAATCGCTGACGAATATCAGGGCAAATTGACGGTTGCTAAACTGAACATTGACCAAAACCCAGGCACCGCGCCGAAGTATGGTATCCGTGGCATCCCGACCCTGCTGCTGTTCAAAAACGGCGAAGTTGCGGCGACTAAAGTCGGCGCACTGTCCAAAGGTCAGTTGAAAGAATTCCTCGACGCTAATTTAGCGTAAGGAAGTCTCATGATCGGGCGACCATACTTCGAAATGATTCGGATGACTGGACGCCCGACTTGAGTCGTGCTAAGTTAGTGTTGACTTCGTATTAAACATACCTTATTAAGTTTGAATCTAGTTATATCCAATACTTCCCGTTGTTTCTCGCGCAGGAAGTGGACAGATTCCTGGCTTATCGCTCAATCCGTCTTGTCGTTTCAGTTCTGCGTACTTTCCTGTGACCAGACAGCGAACAGACATGAGTTTGATGGCCGTAAACAGGCATGGATGACCCTGCCATACCATTCACAACATTAAGTTCGAGATTTACCCCAAGTTTAAGAACTCACACCATTATGAATCTTACCGAATTAAAGAATACGCCGGTTTCTGAGCTGATCACTCTCGGCGAAAATATGGGCCTTGAAAACCTGGCTCGTATGCGCAAGCAGGACATTATTTTTGCCATCCTGAAGCAGCACGCAAAGAGTGGCGAAGATATCTTTGGTGACGGTGTGCTGGAGATATTGCAGGATGGATTTGGTTTCCTCCGCTCTGCAGACAGCTCCTACCTCGCCGGTCCTGATGACATCTACGTTTCTCCCAGCCAAATCCGCCGTTTCAACCTCCGCACTGGTGATACCATCTCTGGTAAGATTCGCCCGCCGAAAGAAGGTGAACGCTACTTTGCGCTGTTGAAAGTTAACGAAGTTAACTACGACAAACCAGAAAACGCCCGTAACAAAATCCTCTTTGAGAACTTAACGCCGCTGCACGCAAACTCTCGTCTGCGTATGGAACGTGGTAACGGTTCTACTGAAGACTTAACGGCGCGTGTACTGGATCTGGCATCGCCGATCGGTCGTGGCCAACGTGGTCTGATTGTTGCTCCGCCGAAAGCGGGTAAAACCATGCTGCTGCAGAACATCGCGCAGAGCATTGCTTACAACCATCCGGACTGTGTGCTGATGGTGCTCCTGATTGACGAACGTCCGGAAGAAGTGACCGAGATGCAGCGTCTGGTTAAAGGTGAAGTTGTGGCTTCTACCTTTGACGAACCAGCATCCCGTCACGTTCAGGTTGCGGAAATGGTTATCGAGAAGGCGAAACGCCTGGTTGAGCACAAGAAAGACGTTATCATTCTGCTCGACTCCATCACCCGCCTGGCGCGTGCGTACAACACCGTGGTTCCGGCTTCCGGTAAAGTGCTGACTGGTGGTGTTGATGCCAACGCCCTGCATCGTCCGAAGCGTTTCTTCGGTGCGGCGCGTAACGTGGAAGAGGGCGGTAGCCTGACCATCATCGCGACTGCGCTGATCGATACCGGCTCTAAAATGGATGAAGTTATCTACGAAGAGTTTAAAGGTACCGGCAACATGGAACTGCATCTCTCTCGTAAGATTGCTGAAAAACGCGTCTTCCCAGCTATCGACTACAACCGTTCCGGTACCCGTAAAGAAGAGTTGCTCACCACTCAGGAAGAGCTGCAGAAAATGTGGATCCTACGCAAAATCATCCATCCGATGGGTGAAATCGACGCAATGGAATTCCTCATTAACAAGCTGGCGATGACCAAGACCAATGACGACTTCTTCGATATGATGAAGCGTTCCTGATTCAGGCATCATCTGAAAACGCCACGTTTTTACGTGGCGTTTTGCTTTTACGATTCATCCTAACGTGCGGTCGGATAAAATCGTCATTATTATCGGCGCCATGTTGCGTCACAATGTTCGGCATGAATTACAAGAGGTAGGAAGTGTAATGTTTTAACCGCTCTCTTCAAGGAGCCGCCGTAACGCATTATACTTTAAGGAAATGATATATGCTGAGAACACATACACTGTGAATCTTCTTGCTGCACTATCTGAGCTAATTAGTATTTTTTTATTCACAACCATTTTCATTTTTTTGGCACGAAAAATAGCCATAAAAATAGGTTTAGTGGATAAGCCAAACTTCCGCAAAAGGCACCAGGGGATCGTTCCTTTAGTGGGCGGGATTTCTGTGTTCGCAGGAATCAATTTTATGTTTGGCCTTTCGGATTATTACATTCCGCATGCTCCGTTATACCTCTTTTGCGCTGGCGTCCTGGTACTGGTTGGCGCGCTCGACGATCGTTTTGACATAAGTGTAAAAATACGAGCTGTTGTCCAGGCTTTGATTGCTATTCTTATGATGGCAAAAGGAAATCTTTATTTAAGTAGCCTGGGGGGGATTTTTGGTCCTTGGGAGCTGGTGCTCGGTCCTTTTGGTTATTTCCTTACTTTGTTTGCCGTCTGGGCGGCGATTAACGCCTTCAATATGGTGGATGGGATCGATGGTCTGCTCGGTGGGCTATCCAGCGTGTCATTCGCCGCTATGGGACTTATTCTGTGGTTCGATGGCCAGACAAGCCTGGCTATCTGGTGTTTTGCCATGATCGCCGCCATTCTGCCTTACATCCTGCTGAACCTGGGTATTCTCGGACGCCGCTATAAAGTCTTTATGGGGGATGCGGGAAGTACGTTGATTGGCTTCACGGTGATTTGGATTCTGCTGGAGACGACCCAGGGGCCAACGCATCCTATTAGTCCGGTTACGGCCCTGTGGATTATTGCCATTCCGTTAATGGATATGGTGGCAATTATGTACCGTCGTTTACGCAAGGGGATGAGTCCTTTCTCAGCAGATCGTCAACACATACATCACTTGGTGATGCGCGCGGGGTTTACTTCCCGACAGGCATTTGTTCTGATTACGCTGGCTGCGGCGGTTTTGGCGTCTATTGGCGTGTTGGCTGAATATTTTCGCTTAGTCCCTGAATGGGCCATGTTGTTGCTTTTTTTACTGGCCTTTGGCCTCTACGGTTACTGTATCAAGCGCGCCTGGAAGGTAGCGAGATTTATCAAGCGAGTGAAGCGCAGATTGCGAAGAGTTCGTGAAGGCAAACCAGACTTAACCAAATAAAATGAGGGTACGATGACACAACCATTACCGGGGGAACACGCCGTGAGCGCTGAAAATGAACTGGACATCCGTGGGTTGTTTCGTACCTTGTGGGCTGGGAAGGTGTGGATCGTCGGTATGGCTCTCGCCTTTGCGATTGTCGCTTTAGCCTATACGTTTTTTGCGCGTCAGGAGTGGAGCGCCACGGCGATTTCAGACCGGCCAACGGTCAATATGTTAGGCGGTTTTTACTCTCAGCAGCAGTTTTTGCGTAACCTGGATATTAAGGCCAGTCTCGCTTCTGCGGACCAACCGTCGGTGATGGATGAAGCCTATAAAGAATTCATCATGCAACTTGCTTCCTGGGATACGCGTCGTGAATTCTGGCAGCAGACTGATTACTATAAGCAGCGCATGGTCGGTAACAGCAAGGCCGATGCGGCGATGCTGGATGAACTGATTAATAACATTCAGTTTATGCCTGGCGATGCGGTGCGTAATACCAACGACAGCGTGAAGCTGATTGCCGAGACGGCGCCTGATGCTAACAATCTGCTGCGTCAGTACGTCGCGTTTGCCAGCCAGCGCGCGGCGCGTCATCTGAATGATGAATTGAAGGGTGCGTGGGCTGCACGCACCGTGCAGATGAAGGCGCAGGTTAAACGTCAGGAGGAAGTGGCGAAATCGATCTTCTCCCGCCGTGTTCACAACATTGAGCAGGCGCTCAAAATTGCTGAACAGCATAATATTTCGCGTACTTCTACGGATGTTCCTGCTGAGGAATTACCGGATTCTGAACTGTTCTTGCTTGGACGTCCTATGCTGCAGGCGCGACTCGAGAACCTGCAATCTGTTGGTCCTGATTTCGATCTGGACTACTTCCAAAACCGAGCCATGCTTAACACACTGAACGTTGGGCCAACTCTGGATCCGCGTTTTCAGACCTATCGTTATTTGCGTACGCCGGAAGAACCGGTAAAACGTGACAGCCCTCGTCGTGCTTTCCTGATGATTATGTGGGGCATCGTTGGGGCTCTGATCGGTGCTGGTGTCGCGTTAACCCGCCGCCGCACGATTTAGCAATACCGTTGCAGTGAGGGGCTGGGCCCTCACTGCCAATCCGAAGAGAATCGATGTGAAAGTACTGACTGTATTTGGCACGCGACCAGAGGCTATCAAAATGGCACCTCTGGTTCATGCGCTGGCAAAAGATCCTGATTTTGAGGCGAAAGTTTGCGTCACGGCGCAGCATCGGCAGATGCTCGATCAGGTGTTGAACCTCTTTACCATTGTACCTGACTACGATCTCAATATTATGCAGCCAGGCCAGGGATTAACAGAAATTACCTGCCGAATACTGGAAGGGTTAAAGCCAATTCTGGCTGATTTTAAACCTGATGTGGTGTTGGTTCATGGTGATACCACAACGACCATTGCCACTAGTCTGGCTGCGTTCTATCAGCGCATCCCGGTGGGGCATGTAGAGGCTGGTTTACGTACTGGTGATCTCTACTCTCCTTGGCCGGAAGAGGCGAACCGTACGCTGACCGGGCGTCTGGCTATGTATCATTTTGCGCCAACCGAAAACTCGCGCCAAAATTTGTTACGGGAAGCTATTCCCGAAAATCGTATTTTCGTCACGGGCAATACGGTGATTGATGCGTTGATCTGGGTTCGCGACCGCGTACTGGCGAACGATGAATTGCGTGCTGAATTAGCAGAGCATTATCCTTTCCTGAGCTCTGATAAAAAGATGATCCTGGTGACCGGCCATCGTCGGGAAAGTTTTGGCCGCGGCTTTGAAAACATTTGCCACGCGCTGGCGGAAATTGCTGCGGCTAATCAGAATGTACAGATTGTCTATCCGGTACACCTCAACCCTAACGTTAGCGAGCCGGTTAATCGAATCTTAGGTCACGTTGAAAACGTGATTCTGATTGAACCGCAGGACTATATGCCATTCGTCTGGCTGATGAATCACGCCTGGCTGATCCTTACCGACTCTGGCGGGATTCAGGAAGAAGCGCCGTCTTTGGGGAAACCTGTGCTGGTAATGCGCGAAACGACGGAGCGTCCGGAGGCCATTACCGCTGGTACGGTACGTCTGGTGGGGACAGACCCGCAGCGTATTGTTGAAGAAGTCACGCGTTTGCTTCATAACGACGATGAATATCAAACCATGAGCCGCGCCCATAATCCGTATGGTGACGGGCAGGCATGTGACCGAATTTTACACGCGTTAAAAAATAATCGGATATCGCTATGAGTTTTACGACCATTTCTGTCATTGGGCTGGGTTATATCGGACTGCCAACGGCGGCTGCCTTTGCTTCCCGTCAAAAACATGTGATTGGCGTAGATGTAAATCAGCATGCGGTGGACACCATTAACCGCGGGGAAATTCACATCGTTGAGCCCGATCTGGGGGCGGTGGTGAAAACGGCGGTTGAAAACGGATTTCTGCGAGCGGTCACTACGCCCGTCGAAGCTGACGCTTATCTGATCGCCGTGCCGACTCCATTCAAGGGTGAGCATGATCCCGATATGGCCTACGTTGAAGCCGCGGCGAAGTCCCTTGCACCGGTGTTGAAAAAAGGCGCCCTGGTGATCCTTGAATCGACGTCACCCGTCGGGGCAACGGAACAGATGGTTGCATGGCTTGCAGAAATGCGGCCCGATCTGACTTTCCCGCAACAGGTTGGTGACCAGGCTGACGTCAATATTGCCTATTGCCCTGAACGCGTGCTGCCGGGTCAGGTGATGGTTGAACTGATTAAAAACGACCGAGTGATTGGGGGCATGACCCCAGTCTGTTCTGCACGCGCCAGTGAGCTGTACAACATCTTCCTTGAAGGAGAATGTGTCGTGACCAACGCGCGCACAGCGGAAATGTGCAAGCTCACGGAAAATAGCTTCCGCGACGTCAATATCGCCTTCGCTAATGAACTATCGCTGATTTGCGCCGAACAGGGGATTAACGTCTGGGAACTGATTCGCCTGGCAAATCGTCATCCGCGTGTGAATATTTTGCAGCCTGGCCCGGGCGTAGGTGGGCACTGTATCGCGGTCGATCCGTGGTTTATCGTGGCGCAGAACCCGCAACAGGCGAAATTAATCCGCACTGCGCGTGAGGTCAATGATGGTAAGCCTCATTGGGTGGTCGAGCGTGTTAAGGCTGCCGTGGTCGACTGTTTGGCGGACACCAACAAACGCGCCAGCGAAGTGAAAATTGCCTGTTTTGGCCTGGCATTCAAACCGAATATTGATGATTTGCGTGAAAGCCCGGCGATGGGAATTGCGCAACATATCGCGCAATGGCACAAAGGTGAAACGCTGGTGGTGGAACCGAATATCCGTCAACTGCCGAAAAAACTGGATGGTCTTTGCCAGCTGGCGGCACTGGATGATGCGCTGGCAAGTGCCGATGTGTTAGTCATGCTGGTCGACCATAATGAATTTAAAGCCATTGAAGGCGATGCGGTACAACAGCAGTATGTGGTTGATACCAAAGGGGTCTGGCGCTAATGAAACGAATTCTGGTTACCGGTGGAGCGGGATTCATCGGCTCTGCAGTTGTACGGCATATCATTCATGAGACAAAGGATGCGGTGGTGGTGGTCGATAAGCTGACCTACGCCGGAAACCTGATGTCGCTGGAGCCGGTTGCACAGAATCCCCGTTTTGCCTTTGAGAAAGTGGATATCTGCGATCGGGCATCTCTCGACAGAGTGTTTCAACAATATCAGCCGGACTGTGTGATGCATCTGGCTGCAGAAAGCCATGTTGACCGCTCCATTGATGGGCCGGCCGCATTTATCGAAACTAACATTGTGGGAACTTACACGCTGTTAGAAGCGGCGCGCGCGTACTGGAGTGCATTAACCAGCGAGGAAAAAGCCGCATTTCGGTTCCACCATATCTCGACGGATGAGGTGTATGGTGATCTCCATTCTACCGATGATTTCTTCACAGAAACCACGCCGTATGCGCCGAGTAGCCCTTATTCTGCGTCGAAAGCCAGCAGCGATCATCTGGTCCGCGCCTGGCTGCGTACCTATGGCCTGCCAACGCTGATTACCAATTGTTCCAACAACTATGGTCCGTACCATTTCCCGGAAAAACTGATTCCGCTAATGATCCTCAACGGACTGGCGGGGAAACCGTTGCCGGTGTACGGCAATGGGCAACAAATCCGTGACTGGTTATATGTAGAAGATCATGCCAGGGCGCTCTGGTGTGTGGCGACGGCGGGCGTGGTTGGAGAAACCTATAATATTGGTGGTCATAACGAGCGTAAAAACCTGGATGTCGTCGAAACAGTTTGCAGCCTGTTGGAAGAGCTGGCGCCGCTTAAACCGCAGGGCATTGCGCAGTACCGCGATTTGATCGCTTTTGTGGACGATCGCCCAGGTCATGATTTGCGTTACGCCATTGATGCTTCAAAAATAGCGCGTGAACTAGGTTGGATGCCGCAGGAAACGTTTGAAAGCGGAATGCGCAAAACCGTGCAGTGGTATCTGGATAATCAGTCATGGTGGAAACCCGTGCAGGACGGCAGTTACCAGGGCGAACGTTTAGGTCTGAAGGGCTAACAGCCTGGTTTTGGCTCCCGGAGGAGACAACGCATGAAAGGTATCATTCTGGCGGGTGGTTCAGGTACTCGCCTGTATCCCATCACGCGCGGCGTATCGAAGCAACTGTTACCCATTTACGATAAGCCGATGATTTACTACCCGCTATCGGTACTGATGCTGGCGGGAATTCGCGAAATCCTGATTATCACTACCCCGGAAGATAAAGGGTATTTCCAGCGTTTACTGGGTGATGGCTCTGAGTTCGGCATTGAATTGCAGTATGCTGAGCAGCCGAGCCCGGATGGATTAGCGCAGGCGTTTATTATCGGCGAAACGTTTCTTAACGGTGAACCATCGTGTCTGGTGTTAGGGGACAATATCTTCTTTGGTCAGGGATTTAGTCCAAAACTGCGTCATGTGGCTGCCCGAACGCAAGGCGCGACGGTGTTTGGCTATCAGGTGATGGATCCTGAACGTTTTGGTGTTGTTGAGTTTGACGAAAATTTTCGCGCAGTCTCACTGGAAGAGAAGCCGAAAGAACCGAAGTCTAACTGGGCGGTGACAGGACTCTATTTCTATGACAGTAAAGTGGTGGAATATGCAAAACGCGTAAAACCGTCTGAGCGTGGAGAACTGGAGATTACGTCCATTAACCAGATGTATCTTGATGACGGACACCTGACGGTAGAGTTGCTTGGGCGTGGTTTTGCCTGGCTGGATACCGGTACGCATGACAGTTTGATCGAAGCGAGTACTTTTGTGCAGACGGTAGAGAAACGCCAGGGCTTTAAAATAGCCTGTCTGGAAGAAATCGCCTGGCGTAACGGTTGGCTGGATGACGAAGGCGTGAAGCGTGCCGCCAGTTCACTGGCCAAAACGGGCTATGGCCAATATTTGTTGGAGCTGCTCCGTGCTCGTCCGCGCCAGTATTGAGCCGCTTAGCTGGGAAAATACGTTCTTTGGCGTCAATAGCGCCATTGTACGTTTTGACCAACATGCGCCGGTTCTGACTGCGAATGCGTTGCAGTCCTGGTCGCGGGTACAGGCAAAAATTCCTGCCGCAAATAGCCATGAATTAGATGGCTTACAGCAGTTGGGATTCTCACTGGTAGAAGGTGAAGTGGATTTTGTACTGCCGGTGACCTGTTTCAGTGGCAACCCCGGTGCGCAGGTCGCACAACCTGAGGATATCCCGGCATTACGCCAACTGGCAGGCCAGGCGTTTGCGCAAAGTCGTTTTCGCACTCCGTGGTATCCCGCAGATGCCAGTGCGCGTTTTTACGCGCAGTGGATCGAAAACGCGGTGCTTGGGACGTTCGATCATCAATGCCTCATTTTTCGTAAACCGACAGGTGAAATTCGTGGCTATGTCTCGCTGCGTGAACTGAATGCGACCGAGGCCCGAATTGGTCTGCTGGCCGGGCGTGGTGTGGGCGCAGAACTGATGCAGGCGGCGCTTTGTTGGGCACAGGCTCGCGGTAAAACAACATTGCGCGTGGCGACCCAAATGGGCAACACCGCCGCGCTTAAACGTTACATACACAGTGGTGCGAATGTGGAAAGCACCGCGTATTGGTTATACAGGTGAAACGATGATTCCATTTAACGCACCGCCGGTGGTGGGAACTGAACTTGATTACATGCAGTCCGCGATGAACAGCGGCAAACTGTGTGGTGATGGCGGCTTTACACGCCGCTGTCAGCAATGGTTGGAGCAGCATTTTGGCAGCGAGAAAGTGCTGCTGACACCCTCCTGTACCGCATCGCTTGAGATGGCGGCATTACTGCTGGATATCCAGCCTGGTGATGAAGTCATTATGCCAAGCTACACGTTTGTCTCCACGGCCAATGCCTTCGTGCTGCGCGGGGCAAAAATCGTCTTTGTTGATATCCGCCCGGATACCATGAACATGGACGAAACGCTGATTGAAGCGGCAATTACCGACAAAACCCGCGCGATTGTGCCAGTACATTACGCGGGTGTGGCCTGCGAAATGGATACCATTATGGCGCTGGCGACAAAGTACAACCTGTTTGTGGTGGAAGATGCCGCTCAGGGCGTCATGTCAACCTACAAAGGTCGGGCGCTGGGGACAATTGGTCACATTGGCTGCTTTAGCTTCCATGAAACCAAAAACTATACCGCAGGCGGTGAAGGTGGTGCGACGCTGATTAATGATAAAAAATTAGTCGAACGCGCAGAGATCATCCGTGAAAAAGGCACCAACCGCAGCCAGTTTTTCCGCGGTCAGGTAGACAAATATACCTGGCGTGATATCGGCTCCAGCTATCTGATGTCCGATCTGCAGGCCGCCTATCTGTGGGCGCAACTGGAAGCGGCGGACCGCATTAACCAGCAGCGTCTGGCGCTGTGGCAGAATTATTACGATGCCCTCGAACCGCTGGCGCGCGCCGGACGGATTGACCTGCCTTGTGTTCCGGAAAGCTGCGTGCAAAATGCCCATATGTTTTATATCAAGCTGCGCGATATCGACGATCGCACCGCGTTGATTAACTTCCTGAAAGAAGCCGAAATTATGGCGGTGTTCCACTATATCCCGCTGCATGATTGCCCGGCTGGCGATAAATTTGGCGTGTTTGCCGGTGTTGATCGTTACACCACCAAAGAGAGCGAGCGCCTGCTGCGTTTACCGCTGTTCTATAACCTGTCACCGGTTAACCAGCGAACGGTAATTTCGACCTTACTCAACTATTTCGCCTGATATGTCGCTTGCAAAAGCGTCCTTGTGGACGGCGGCCAGTACGCTGGTAAAAATCGGTGCGGGTTTGCTGGTCGTGAAGCTGCTGGCAGTGTCATTTGGTCCGGCTGGCGTGGGGCAGGCGGGCAACTTCCGTCAGATGGTCACCGTGCTTGGCGTGTTAGCGGGGGCCGGCATTTTTAACGGCGTCACGAAATACGTTGCGCAGCACCATGATGACCCGGCACGACTGCGGAGGGTAGTCGGTACCTCTTCCGCAATGGTGTTGGGATTCTCTACCCTAATGGCGGTGATTTTTTTGCTGGCGGCCGCGCCTATCAGTCAGGGGTTATTTGGCCATACTCATTATCAGGGGCTGGTACGACTGGTTGCGCTGGTGCAGATGGGTATTGCATGGGCGAATCTACTGCTGGCGCTGATGAAGGGTTTCCGCGATGCGGCGAGTAACGCGCTGTCGCTAATTGTGGGTAGCCTGGTAGGCGTGGTGGCTTATTATGGCTGTTATCGCCTGGGTGGGTATGAGGGGGCCTTGCTGGGGCTGGCGCTGGTTCCTGCGCTGGTGGTTATCCCAGCAGCCATCATGCTGATTAAGCGTGGCACTATTCCTCTGCATTACCTGAAGCCCTCGTGGGATAACGGTCTGGCAGGGCAGCTAAGCAAGTTTACGCTGATGGCGCTGATTACCTCCATAACGCTGCCTGTCGCATATGTGATGATGCGAAACCTGCTGGCGGCGCAGTACGGCTGGGATGATGTGGGGATCTGGCAAGGGGTAAGCAGTATTTCCGATGCTTACCTGCAATTTATCACCGCCTCATTTAGCGTTTACTTGCTGCCGACATTGTCGCGTTTGACCGAAAAGCGCGACATTACACGCGAAGTGATCAAGTCGTTGAAGTTTGTGTTGCCGGCGGTTGCCGCCGCAAGCTTTAGCGTTTGGCTACTGCGTGACTTTGCTATCTGGCTGCTTTTCTCCGCTAAATTCACCGCGATGCGCGACCTGTTTGCCTGGCAACTGGTCGGCGATGTGCTGAAAGTGGGGGCGTATGTCTTTGGGTATCTGGTGATCGCGAAAGCGTCGCTGCGGTTTTATATTTTGGCTGAAATTAGCCAGTTCATATTATTGACGGCGTTTGCTCATTGGTTGATCCCTGCTCACGGTGCGCTGGGCGCGGCACAGGCGTATATGGCAACGTACATCGTCTATTTTTCTCTTTGTTGTGGCGTATTTTTACTCTGGCGTAGGCGGGCATGACTGTACTGATTCACGTTTTGGGATCGGATATCCCTCACCATAATCAAACCGTGCTGCGGTTTTTCAACGACTCGCTGGCCGCAACCAGCGAGCACGCGCGCTCGTTTATGGTTGCAGGTCCGGATGCGGGATTCAGTGAGAGCTGCCCGGCGTTATCGCTGAGTTTCTACAGCGGGAAAAAGGCGTTGGCTGAAGCGGTTATCGCGAAAGCAAAAGCGGATCGCCAACAGCGCTTCTTCTTCCACGGTCAGTTCAATACCAGCCTGTGGCTGGCGCTGCTGAGCGGGGGAATTAAACCGACGCAGTTTAACTGGCATATCTGGGGCGCAGATTTATACGAAGTCTCCAGTGGACTGAAATTCCGCCTGTTTTACCCGATTCGTCGCATGGCGCAGAACCGTGTGGGCTGCGTATTTGCCACGCGTGGTGACTTGAGCTATTTCGCCGGACAACATCCGCGCGTGCGTGGTGAGTTGCTCTATTTCCCGACGCGAATGGATCCCAGACTCAATAATATGAGCAGTGAATGTCAGCGTAGCGGCAAGATGACGGTGTTGGTTGGCAACTCAGGCGATCGCAGCAATGAGCATGTTGCCGCGCTGCGCGCTGTTCATCAGCAGTTCGGCGACACGGTGAACGTGATTGTGCCGATGGGTTACCCCGCTAATAATACGGCCTACATCGATGAGGTTCGCCAGGCGGGGCTGGCATTATTTAGCGCTGATAATCTGCAAATTTTAAGTGAAAAACTGGAATTTGATGCCTATCTGGCATTATTGCGTCAGTGTGATTTGGGGTACTTCATTTTTGCCCGTCAGCAAGGGATCGGTACTCTGTGTTTGCTGATTCAGGCCGGTATTCCTTGCGTGCTGAACCGTGAAAATCCCTTCTGGCAGGATATGGTGGAGCAGAATCTCCCGGTGTTATTTACCACTGATGAGCTCAATGAAGACGTCGTACGCGAAGCGCAGCGCCAGTTGGCATCGGTAGATAAAAATACAATCACCTTCTTTAGCCCTAATTATCTGCAGCCGTGGCATAACGCGCTGCGCATTGCTTCAGGAGAAATCGTATGAGCCTGATGCAATTTAGCGGCCTGCTGGTGGTATGGTTGCTTTCCACCTTGTTTATCGCCACGCTGACCTGGTTCGAATTCCGTCGCGTACGTTTTAACTTCAACGTTTTCTTTTCGCTGCTGTTTTTGCTGACGTTCTTTTTTGGATTCCCGTTAACCAGCATCCTGGTGTTCCGTTTTGATGTGGCTGTCGCTCCACCGGAGATCTTGCTGCAGGCCTTGCTGTCAGCCGCCTGTTTCTATGCCGTCTACTATGTGACGTATAAAACGCGATTGCGTAAGCGAGTAGAGGGTAAGCCGCGCAGGCCGCTGTTTACTATTAACCGCGTTGAAGCCCATTTGACCTGGATTATCCTGATGGCGATTGCGTTGGTAAGCGTAGGCGTCTTCTTTATGAACAACGGATTCCTGCTGTTCAGACTGCAATCCTACAGCCAGATTTTTTCCAGCGAAGTCTCTGGGGTCGCTCTGAAGCGTTTCTTCTACTTCTTCATTCCGGCCATGCTGGTCGTCTATTTCCTGCGTCAGGACAGCAAAGCGTGGTTGTTCTTCCTGGTAAGCACCGTCGCGTTTGGTTTGCTGACCTATATGATTGTGGGCGGGACACGCGCCAATATCATTATTGCGTTTGCCATCTTCCTGTTTATCGGCATTATTCGCGGCTGGATTTCGCTGTGGATGCTGGCCGCTGCGGGTGTGTTGGGTATTGTCGGAATGTTCTGGCTTGCGCTGAAGCGCTACGGAATGAACGTCAGCGGAGATGAGGCGTTCTATACGTTCTTGTATCTTACGCGCGACACTTTCTCGCCGTGGGAGAATCTGGCGCTGTTGCTGCAAAATTACCACAATATTGAGTTCCAGGGGCTGGCGCCGATTGTTCGTGACTTCTATGTCTTTATCCCTTCCTGGCTGTGGCCAGGGCGGCCGAGTATTGTTCTCAACTCAGCGAACTACTTTACCTGGGAAGTGTTGAATAACCACTCGGGACTGGCGATTTCGCCGACGCTAATTGGTTCTCTGGTGGTGATGGGCGGGGCGCTGTTTATTCCGTTAGGCGCGATTGTCGTCGGGTTAATTATTAAATGGTTCGACTGGTTGTATGAGTTAGGCAATCGCGAAGCTAATCGCTATAAGGCGGCGATTCTGCACAGTTTCTGTTTTGGTGCCATTTTCAATATGATCGTTTTGGCACGTGAAGGACTGGATTCGTTTGTCTCACGAGTAGTCTTTTTCCTCGTGATTTTTGGCGTTTGTCTGCTGGTAGCAAAATTGCTGTTCTGGCTATTCGATAGTGCGGGACTCATCCATAAACGAATAAAATCGCTGCCCCGGACACAGATTGAAGGATCGTAATGACAGATAACACAACAGCGCCACTCTATTCGCTGCGCGGGCTACAACTGATTGGCTGGCGCGATATGCAGCATGCGCTAAATTACCTGTTTGCCGAGGGACATCTCAGGCAGGGGACACTGGTGGCGATCAACGCCGAGAAAATGCTGACGGCAGAAGATAACCCTGAAGTGCGGGAATTGATCAACGCCGCTGAGTTCAAATATGCGGATGGCATTAGCGTGGTGCGTTCAGTGCGCAAAAAATTCCCGCAGGCGCAGGTTTCACGCGTGGCGGGGGCTGATCTGTGGGAAGCGCTGATGGCGCGAGCCGGGCAGGAGGGAACGCCGGTATTCCTGATTGGCGGTAAGCCTGACGTTCTGGCGCAAACAGAAGCCAAACTGCGTGCGCAGTGGCGCGTGAACATAGTGGGTAGCCAGGACGGGTATTTTACCCCGGAGCAGCGTCAGGCGTTGTTTGAGCGTATCCACACCAGCGGTGCGCAAATTGTGACGGTGGCGATGGGCTCGCCGAAACAAGAGATCTTTATGCGTGATTGCCGCAAGACTCACCCAGAAGCGCTGTATATGGGCGTGGGTGGTACCTACGACGTCTTTACCGGTCACGTTAAGCGCGCACCTAAAATTTGGCAGAATCTGGGTCTGGAGTGGCTGTATCGCTTACTGTCGCAGCCAAGCCGCATCACTCGTCAACTGCGCTTATTGCGTTATCTCCGCTGGCACTATACCGGCAACCTCTGACACCTTCTCTTCTCTGATAAGTAGCGTTTTCTATTAATTACGCTACTTATTCACCACATTATCGCTGCTTTATCGCACAATCCATCTATTTTTTGAATGCTTTAATTGCCATTTAAGCGATTTTAGGAAACCATTCGCAACAATCATTCCAGTGCCGTGGAGTTTTGACGCCAACCGCTAAGCGGTCGGTGTCGTGTGGCCTGTTATGGCATAACAAGATGTACCCATAACGAGAACCGGTAATACCGGACAGCATGCAAACACAACAAGAGGATTTATGGCCGAGAACAAACCTGAGCTACAGCGTGGGCTGGAGGCTCGTCACATCGAATTAATTGCCCTTGGGGGCACTATTGGCGTCGGACTCTTTATGGGGGCTGCCAGTACCCTGAAATGGGCGGGGCCGTCGGTTCTGCTGGCATACATCGTGGCCGGGCTGTTCGTCTTTTTCATTATGCGTTCTATGGGGGAGATGTTATTCCTCGAGCCGGTTGCCGGTTCATTCGCTGTTTACGCCCATCGTTATATGAGCCCCTTCTTTGGTTATCTCACCGCCTGGTCATATTGGTTTATGTGGATGGCAGTGGGGATATCAGAGATTACCGCCATCGGGGTGTACGTCCAGTTCTGGTTCCCGGAAATGGCGCAATGGATACCCGCACTGATTGCTGTTGGACTGGTTGCGTTGGCAAACCTCGCCGCAGTTCGCTTGTATGGTGAAATTGAATTCTGGTTTGCCATGATCAAAGTGACCACCATCATTGTGATGATCGTCATTGGGTTAGGGGTGATTTTCTTCGGGTTTGGCAACGGTGGTCAGGCGATCGGTTTTGGCAACCTGACCGAGCATGGCGGCTTCTTTGCTGGTGGTTGGAAGGGCTTCCTGACGGCATTGTGTATTGTCGTGGCTTCTTACCAGGGCGTGGAGCTGATCGGCATTACTGCAGGTGAAGCGAAGAATCCACAGGTCACGCTGCGTAGCGCAGTAGGTAAAGTGCTGTGGCGTATCCTGATTTTCTACGTTGGGGCGATTTTTGTTATCGTCACTATTTTCCCGTGGAACGAGATTGGCAGCAACGGCAGTCCGTTTGTTCTCACCTTTGCCAAGATTGGTATTACCGCCGCGGCAGGGATTATTAACTTTGTGGTTCTGACTGCGGCGCTGTCGGGTTGTAACAGCGGGATGTACAGCTGCGGGCGCATGCTCTACGCACTGGCAAAGAATCGTCAGCTCCCCGCCGCTGTTGGAAAAGTTTCTCGCCATGGCGTACCGGTTGCCGGCGTGGCTATTTCTATCGCGATACTGCTGATTGGTTCGTGCCTGAACTACATTATTCCCAACCCGCAGCGCGTATTCGTTTATGTTTATAGCGCCAGCGTGCTACCGGGGATGGTGCCGTGGTTTGTGATCCTGATAAGCCAGCTGCGGTTCCGCCAGGCCCATAAAGCGGCGATCGCCAGTCATCCTTTCCGTTCGATTCTGTTCCCGTGGGCGAATTATTTGACGATGGCGTTCCTGATTTGCGTATTAATCGGCATGTACTTTAATGAAGATACCCGAATGTCACTGTTTGTTGGCATTGGCTTCTTACTGGCGGTGACACTCATTTATAAGGTTTTTGGCCTGAATCGTCATGGCACAGCCCAAAAATTGCAGGAATAAGCGACAAAACGCACAAACCATGACCAAACGATAATTTATTTTAAAAAACCACTAGACAGCAGACCGAGACCTCCGTAATATCCAGCCCCGCAACGGCGCTAAGCGCCCGTAGCTCAGCTGGATAGAGCGCTGCCCTCCGGAGGCAGAGGTCTCAGGTTCGAATCCTGTCGGGCGCACCATTTAGTAAGGTGCCGGAGCTGCGGTGGTTTTAATACCGCGTAAAAGATTTGCAGTGGTGGCTATAGCTCAGTTGGTAGAGCCCTGGATTGTGATTCCAGTTGTCGTGGGTTCGAATCCCATTAGCCACCCCATTAATTTAAAGTTGTGAAATGCGAAGGTGGCGGAATTGGTAGACGCGCTAGCTTCAGGTGTTAGTGTCCTTAGGATGTGGGGGTTCGAGTCCCCCCCCTCGCACCACGACTTAAAGAATTGAACTAAAAATTCAAAAAGCAGTAAAACGGCGAGTAGCGCAGCTTGGTAGCGCAACTGGTTTGGGACCAGTGGGTCGGAGGTTCGAATCCTCTCTCGCCGACCAATTTTGAACCCCGCTTCGGCGGGGTTTTTTGTTTTCTGATTTTCCTTTCTCAGTCGTTATTCCCAAGAATTACCTGCTGTCTTAAAAAGTCCGAATACCTGGTTTTTGCAGTGCAATCGTGGCACGCGTTGTGCAATAATATACGGGTAGATGCTCATTCCATCTCTTATGTTCGCCATCTGGCCTCATAAACTCAGGAATGATGCAGAGCCGTTTACGGTGCTTATCGTCCACAGACAGATGTCGCGTAGCCTCATCAAACACCATGGACATAACGTTGAGTGAAGCACCCATTTATGTTGTCATACAGACCTGTTTAACGCCTGCTCCAAAAGAGCGGGCGTTTTTTTATTTATGCATCATTGAAAATGCCCGGTAAGCGAAGCGTCACCGGGCAATGGGGAATTACTGCGGGGGATTGTTGTTCTGCAGCGTCAACATCAGGCCATCACGGCGCATGATGGCGGCTTCTTCCGGTTGATGCAGTCTGTCCAGCGCGTCAGCAAGCCAGGCGTAGTCATAGGCATCCGGGCGCTGTTTGAGGGCTGCACGGAAGGCGAGCGTGGCTTCCTGCCATTCGCCATGCTTCATGAGCGACTGCCCCAGCGTGCTCCATAGCAACGGGCGATCGCCCACGGCTTTAATCTGCTGGCGCAACACTTTCTCTATCTGTTCCGGGTTATTGGTTTTCAGACGCGGAATCGGCAGCACCAGGCGATCGTCGTACTGACGTTTCAGGCCATCAATAATGACCTGCTGCGCCGTGTCGTGATCGTCACACTCAATCAGATGTTCAGCCATCGCTACCTGCAGGGCAACCTGATGACGGGTTTTACGGTTCTGATTTTTCCACCATGCGCGTAGCCCCTCGCTGCCCTGATCGGCGCGAACCTGATCCATCAGGCCAACCCATGCCTGCTGTTCCAGCATAGCGCGATGTTCGTCATCGCCCACGTGCGCTTTTGCCATGGATGGAATGATATCCAGTAACGAACTCCATGCGCCGGTACGAATGTAGGCCTGTTCAGCCAGACGCAGCACTTCCGGATGACGAGGTGTCACTTCCAGCAGTTTGTCTACGCTGTGGCGCGCGGCATGATTTTCATTACGCGCCAGCTGCAGGCGAACGCGAGCGATTTCAACCGGGATCGTATCATTGCCTGCCAGTTCGGCGGCACGCTCAAGGTGTTGGTTGGCACGCGCTTCGTCACCGCGCTGCTGAGCCGCTTCTGCCGCCAGCAGGTAATTCACTACCGGCTGTTCTGCATGATCGGCATTTTTCGACATCAGCTTCTCAACCTGCTGATAGTCACCTTCCGCCAGCTTGAGCAGCGCCTGTTCGGTCTGCTTACGGGCGCGACGACGTTTACGACCGACAAACCATCCGCGGGTATGCGCACCTGTGCGGAAAATTCGGCGCAGCAGCCATTCAATTGCAAACAGGACGACCATGGCGACGATCAGGATGATCGCCAGTCCCGTCACGCTGGTTTCGATATTGTAATTATCCGTCTGGATCAATACGTAGCCCTGATGACCGGCAATCATCGGACCAACAACGATCCCGGCAATCAGCAGCACAAAGAGCAATAATACTTTTAGCATCATTATTCTCCTTGCGGCGCAGTCGCCGGAGCGTCTGTTGCAGGCGCAGGTACAACTGGCGCTGTGGCAGGTTGCGCCAGTAAATTACGTACGCGGGTCTGCATTAGCTTGTCGAGAAGAGCCTGGCTCTGCAGTGTTTCCGGGACATCCATACTGATGCTTTGTTGGCTCAGCTGGTCTACCTCTTCAAGGAAAGCTTTGGTCGTTGCATCATCGGTGTCGTAGTAGGCGCGCACCCAGGTAGAGACGTTTTCCAGCGCCTGACGCCAGGTTTCTTCCTGATGACGCGGCACAGCCTGGGCGGCCACTAACAGGCGTGAACGGATGTTTTCACGTAAATAAACGTCCTGGTTCGGTGCCAGCAGCGGGACGGCGGTTTCATCACGACGGCGAACGGTGATAAAGCTATCCATAAAGTTCTGCCAGCTTTTTTGCAGATTGATACGCCATTCGCTGATCGAGCTGGAAAGCTCGTTGCTGTCGGAGTCCATCGGCGAATCATCGGTGTCATTGTCGGCCAGACGCAGGTTATCAATCTGGTTTGCGAGCTGATTTACTTTGAGGATAATGCCGTCATAGTCGACCTGAGTCACCGCGGAGAGGCTAGCGATATCATCGGTAATCGCGCGGCGGGCGGTAATCAGGCTCGGGTCGTTCATATCCGCCAGGCTGGCATCTGCGCTTTTCAGCAGCGCCGCGGCGGTGGTCACGTCCTGATCGCTCCATAATTTGCGACCGGCCAGTTTCACCAGGAAATCAGCCTGCGCCAGTAACCATGTTCCGGCATCGCTGCTGGAGATAGTGGCGACTTTTTGCTGGACTTCGTCAAGCTGTTTGACCAGAGCGGCCTGCTGGCGAGAGGCTTCATCCAGCTGCGTGGCCTGCTGTTTAATAATACCTTCCAGCTCAGCTTTTTGGCTTTCCTGCGCTTTTTGCAGCGCCGTCAGTTGGTTTGCCAGCGCGTCGCTGGTTGCTGTCTGTGTTGTTGCCTGTTGTTTCCCCCAGCCGTACAGCCCAACGCCTGCTGCCAGCGCGATTGCAATCGCCACGGCGCTCAGAATCAGCGCCGTGCTGTTCTTACTCTTTTTTTCAGTATTGACTGGCTGTGACGTGGTTTCCACGGCCTCCCTGGTCTCTTCAACCACGGCGGAGGATTTTTCTTGTTCCGTCATTATGGCATCCCATTATGAGAGTTATTGTAATGCGCGTAACAGCGCATCGTTGTCGGCGTTATCAGCGACCTTAATATCTTGCCAGCCCAGTTCCCGGGCGAGGTGCGCCAGACGCTCACTGACGACCAGCAGCCGACAGCGTAGTAACCAGTGCTCACGATACCATTGCGGAATGAGCGACCAGATCTGTTGTAGCATCTCTCCGCTGGTGACAACCAGCGTGGTCACGCCACGAGATTGCCAGCGCATCGCTTCTTCCGCGCCATCGTAGTGTTTTGCACTGCGTTGATAACATTCACAAAAATCGACATCAGCTCCACGTGCCGTCAGGGTTTCACCTATCAGCTCGCGACCACCGTTGCCGCGTAAAATAAGCGCGCGTTTTCCCGCAATATTTTGTAATTCAGGTAATTGTAGCAAGACTTCGCTAATTTCCCGATCCAGAGGGTAGTGAATATTGCAGCTGCTAACGGTATGCAGTGCCAGCGCCGTTGTGCGGCCAATAGCAAAATAATGCGGAAGGGAGGGCCAACTTTTCCCTTGCTGCTGAAGCTCGGCATCAGCAAAGGTGACGGCGTGCTGTGAGAGTGCGAAGACCAGATCGTTTTCCGTCAGCGCTGACAGTCGGGAAGCAAGCATCGCCAGTTCCCGACCCGGTGAAAACTCGATGAGCGGAAAACTCCAGGCCACCTGCCCCAGTGTGCGCAGACGGCTCACTAACTCTTCCCCAGCGGGAGACGGGCGGGTGACCAGAATACTCATGCGGGGGCTTCTCCGTTGTAAACTTCAGCCAGAATGGCACGCGCACCGTTCTCCAGTAGCTCTTCAGCCAGAGAGATGCCCATCTGCTCAGCATCCTGCGCGGCACCGCGACGTTCTCCGCATACCATCTGCGAACCATCAGGTGCGCCGACCAGCGCCCGCAGCCAAATCTCACCGTTAATGACCTCGGCATAACTGCCGATAGGTACCTGACATCCCCCTTCCAGGCGGGTGTTCATGGCGCGTTCGGCTTTGACGCGTAGCGCTGTCTCTTCATGATTGAGCGGCGCTAACAGCGCCTGAGTGCGCATATCATCCAGTCGACATTCTATGCCAACTGCGCCTTGCCCGACAGCTGGCAGAGAGACTTCCGGCGGCAGAGCGGTACGGACGCGCGACTCAAGACCTAAACGTTTTAATCCGGCGACCGCCAGAATAATCGCGTCATAATCACCGTTATCCAGTTTGCCGAGACGTGTGCCTACGTTACCGCGCAACGAACGGATGATGAGGTCCGGACGGCGTTTCGCCAACTGGCACTGACGGCGCAAACTGGATGTCCCGACGATGCTGCCAGCCGGGAGTTCATCCAGCGTGTTGTACTTATTGGAGACGAAAGCATCACGCGGATCTTCTCGCTCGCAAATGGTGACCAGTCCAAGACCGTCAGGGAATTCAACCGGCACATCCTTCATGGAGTGCACGGCGATATCGGCGCGTTTTTCCAGCAGCGCGACTTCCAGCTCTTTAACAAACAGCCCTTTCCCCCCGACCTTCGCCAGCGGAGTATCAAGGATCACATCGCCACGGGTTACCATAGGAACCAGTTCCACGATCAGACCGGGGTGGTTTGCCATTAAGGCGTCTTTGACATAATGTGCCTGCCAGAGCGCAAGGGGGCTTTGGCGTGTGGCAATTCTCAAAACATTGTCTAACATGCTTGTTACCGTCATTATCAATCATTGACCATCCTAACATCCTTATCAAAGGGATGTCAGCGTTACGCTCAAACGTAAGTGAGAGGAAAAGGCGCTGCATCATCACTGTCAGTGAAGAATGACGAGAAAAACCTCCCGACCGTATGAAGGAATTTACACGTAACGAACGGTGCTACACTTGTATGTAGCGCATCTTTCTTTACGGTCAATGAGCAAGGTGTTAAATTGATCACGTTTTAGACCATTTTTTCATCTGTAACTAATAAAAGTGCAGGTGAAAAAGGTAACGGTTATTTTTGACATACGGTTTATCCAGATTGATGACGAGGGTGGTAAGCGTTTGCGCCGCCGCTATCGACGCCATGACGGATGCAACATCAGGCGATACGTCTTGTACCTCTATATTGAGACTCTGAAACAGAGACTGGATGCCATAAATCAACTGCGTGTGGATCGCGCGCTTGCTGCCATGGGACCTGCTTTCCAGCAGGTATACAGTCTGCTGCCGACATTATTGCACTACCACCATCCGCTGATGCCGGGTTACCTTGATGGTAACGTTCCCAAAGGCATATGCCTTTACACGCCTGATGAAACCCAACGCCACTACCTGAACGAGTTGGAACTGTACCGCGGCATGTCGCCGCAGGACCCGCCGAAGGGCGAACTGCCGATCACCGGCGTTTACTCGATGGGCAGTACCTCTTCGGTAGGGCAAAGCTGTTCGTCTGACCTTGATATCTGGGTCTGCCATCAATCCTGGCTGGATAGCGAAGAGCGCCAACTGCTGCAGCGTAAATGTAGCCTGCTGGAAAGCTGGGCTGCCTCGCTGGGCGTGGAAGTCAGCTTCTTCCTGATTGACGAAAACCGTTTCCGTCACAATGAAAGCGGCAGTCTGGGTGGGGAAGACTGTGGCTCGACGCAGCATATCCTGTTGCTGGATGAATTCTATCGCACCGCTGTGCGCCTCGCGGGTAAACGTATTCTGTGGAATATGGTACCGGGCGACGAAGAAGAGCATTACGACGATTACGTCATGACGCTCTACGCACAAGGGGTGCTAACGCCAAACGAATGGCTGGATCTCGGCGGGCTCAGTTCGCTCTCTGCCGAAGAGTATTTCGGCGCCAGCCTTTGGCAGTTGTACAAGAGTATCGACTCTCCGTACAAAGCAGTGCTGAAAACGCTGCTGCTGGAGGCGTATTCCTGGGAATACCCCAATCCACGCCTGTTGGCGAAAGATATTAAACAGCGCTTGCACGATGGTGAGATCGTCTCATTTGGTCTCGACCCTTACTGCATGATGCTGGAGCGTGTAACCGAATACCTTACGGCGATCGAAGACCCGACACGTCTGGATTTAGTGCGTCGATGTTTCTACTTAAAAGTGTGTGAGAAACTGAGCCGTGAGCGCGCCTGCGTGGGCTGGCGCCGTGAAGTATTAAGTCAATTAGTGACAGAGTGGGGCTGGGATGATGCCCGTCTGACCATGCTGGATAACCGCGCTAACTGGAAGATTGACCAGGTGCGTGAAGCGCATAACGAACTGCTCGATGCGATGATGCAGAGCTATCGTAACCTGATCCGCTTTGCGCGGCGTAATAACCTCAGCGTCAGCGCCAGCCCGCAAGATATCGGCGTGCTGACCCGTAAGCTGTATGCCGCGTTTGAAGCGTTGCCGGGTAAAGTCACGCTGGTGAACCCGCAGATATCTCCAGACCTCTCGGAACCGAATCTGACCTTTATCCATGTGCCTCCGGGTCGTGCCAACCGTTCGGGGTGGTATCTTTACAACCGAGCGCCGAACATGGACTCGATCATCAGCCATCAGCCACTGGAATATAACCGCTATCTCAACAAGCTGGTGGCGTGGGCCTGGTTTAATGGCCTGCTGACCTCGCGTACGCATCTATTTATTAAGGGTAACGGCATCGTTGATTTGCCGAAGCTGCAGGAAATGGTCGCCGATGTGTCGCACCACTTCCCGCTGCGTTTACCAGCGCCAACGCCGAAAGCGCTTTATAGTCCGTGCGAAATTCGGCATCTGGCAATTATCGTTAACCTCGAATATGACCCGACGGCGGCATTTCGCAATCAGGTGGTGCATTTTGATTTCCGTAAGCTGGACGTCTTCAGTTTTGGCGAAGAGCAAAATTGCCTGGTCGGTAGCGTAGACCTGCTGTATCGCAACTCGTGGAATGAGGTGCGTACGCTGCACTTCAACGGTGAGCAGGCGATGATTGAAGCGTTAAAAACGATTCTGGGCAAAATGCATCAGGATGCCGCGCCGCCGGATAGCGTCGAGGTCTTCTGCTATAGCCAGCATCTGCGCGGGTTAATTCGTACTCGCGTACAGCAACTGGTGTCTGAGTGCATCGAATTACGCCTCTCCAGTACCCGTCAGGAAACTGGACGCTTCAAAGCGCTGCGTGTTTCCGGTCAGACGTGGGGGCTGTTCTTCGAACGTCTGAACGTCTCGGTACAGAAGCTGGAAAACGCGATTGAATTCTATGGTGCGATTTCACATAACAAACTGCACGGACTTTCCGTTCAGGTTGAGACTAACCATGTGAAACTTCCGTCGGTAGTGGACGGGTTTGCCAGCGAAGGGATCATTCAGTTCTTTTTCGAAGAAACGGGTGATGAGCAGGGCTTTAATATCTACATTCTGGACGAGAGTAACCGGGCCGAGGTGTATCACCACTGCGAAGGCAGCAAAGAGGAACTGGTACGCGACGTCAGCCGTTTCTACTCATCGTCGCACGATCGCTTCACCTATGGCTCAAGCTTTATCAACTTTAACCTGCCGCAGTTCTATCAGATTGTGAAAACCGACGGGCGCGCGCAGGTAATTCCGTTCCGTACCCAGCCGATTAGCGCTGTTCCGCCCGTCAATCAGGACAACGACGCGCCGCAGTTGCAGCAGTATTTTTCCTGAACATGATGCCGGATAAGCGAAGCGCATCCGGCAATCACACTTAGCGGAAGCTCACTTCTTCACCTGCCTGCTGTGTTGCCGCCTGTTCCAGCAGATCCCAGAACGTTTCGCCGCTACGATCGCAGATCCACTCGTCGCCTTTCAGGTCAAAGTGGTAGCCGCCCTGCTTGGTTGCCAGCCACACCTGGTGCAGCGGCTCCTGACGGTTAATAATAATTTTGCTGCCGTTTTCGAAGCTGAGGGTCAGCACGCCGCCGTTGATTTCACAATCGATATCGCTGTCGCCGTCCCAGTCGTCCAGACGCTCTTCAATGGTCATCCACAGGGTGTCAGCAAGGCGATGAAATTCACTGTCGTTCATTTTCTTATCCTGTTTTTCGTGATGACGGCAGTATAACCTGAAACAAAACGCGTTGCAGATTACAGGCTAACTCTTGCTTTTACGCCTTCTCCTGCGATGATAGAAAACAGAAAGCATGAACTTTACAGGCAATCCATAATGAAAAACGTGTTAAAGCCACTCGCTGTCATTTTTACTCTGTTCAGCCTGACGGGCTGTGGGCTCAAAGGCCCGCTGTATTTCCCGCCAGCAGATAAAACCGCGCCGCCTCCGACCAAGAGCGTTCAGCCGCAATCGCAATCCACCGCGCCTGAGAAAAACGATCGTGGGATTAGTGACGGGCCTTCCCAGGTGAATTACTGACGGCAGGAATAGATTTACATTTCTGTACCCGCGTGAACGGAGTGAATGATGCAATTCTCTAAAATGCATGGCCTTGGCAACGATTTTATGGTCGTCGACGCGGTAACGCAGAATGTCTTTTTCTCACCAGAGCTGATCCGCCGCCTGTCCGACAGGCATCTCGGCGTTGGATTTGATCAACTGCTGGTGGTTGAACCTCCGTATGATCCGGAGCTGGATTTCCACTACCGTATTTTTAATGCCGACGGCAGTGAAGTGTCACAATGTGGCAATGGCGCCCGCTGTTTTGCCCGCTTTGTTCGCCTGAAAGGGCTGACCAATAAGCGCGATATTCGCGTCAGTACCGCCAATGGTCGTATGGTATTAACCGTAACCGACGACGAGCTGGTGCAGGTGAATATGGGAGAACCCAATTTTGAACCCTCGCAGGTTCCGTTTCGCGCCAATAAAGCAGAGAAGACCTATATTATGCGCGCGGCCGAACAGACAGTATTGTGCGGCGTGGTTTCAATGGGGAACCCGCACTGCGTGATTCAGGTTGATGATGTTGATACGGCCACAGTAGAAACACTGGGACCGGTTCTGGAAAGCCACGAGCGCTTCCCTGAACGCGCCAATATTGGCTTTATGCAGGTGGTGAAGCGCGAGCATATCCGACTGCGGGTTTATGAGCGTGGAGCGGGTGAAACGCAGGCCTGCGGTAGCGGGGCGTGCGCCGCTGTTGCGGTTGGTATTCAGCAGGGTCTGCTGGCAGAAGAGGTGAGGGTGGAATTACCGGGCGGTCGACTTGATATCGCCTGGAAAGGTCCGGGTCATCCGCTGTATATGACAGGCCCGGCGGCACATGTCTACGACGGATTTATTCACTTATGAAGCAACCAGGGGAAGAACTACAGGAAACGCTCATGGAGCTCGACGATCGGGCGGTCGTCGATTACCTGCAACGTAATCCTGAGTTTTTTATCCGTAATGCCCAGGCAGTTGAGGCGATGCGTGTTCCGCACCCGGTGCGCGGCACGGTCTCTTTAGTGGAATGGCATATGGCACGGGCGCGTAATCATATTAACGTGCTGGAAGAGAACATGGCGCTGTTGATGGAACAGGCCAACGCCAATGAAAGCCTGTTCTATCGTCTGTTAAATCTGCAAGGACGTCTGGTGGCGGCCAGCAGCCTTGACGATATGCTGATGCGATTTCATCGCTGGGCGCGTGAGTTAGGGCTGGCAGGAGCGACGGTTCGTCTGTTCCCGGATCGCTGGCGACTAGGCGCGCCCTCAAAATTCACCCATCTGGCATTAAGCCGTCAGGCTTTTGAACCGCTGCGAATTCAGCGTCTGGGCCAGTCTCGGCATTATCTTGGGCCGCTCAATGGCCCCGAGTTGCTGGTGATGATGCCGGAGGCGAAAGCGATAGGCTCAGTCGCGATGTCGATGCTCGGGCAAGATGGCTCCCTTGGCGTGATGCTGTTCAGCAGTCGTGACGTTAATCATTACCAGCAGGGACAAGGTACGCAGTTATTGCAGGAAATCTCGTTGATGTTGCCGGAACTGCTGGAGCGCTGGATTGAACGCATATGACCGATTCACCCCTTTCTCAGGATGTGGCGCGCTTTTTGCGCTATCTGGGCGTTGAGCGCCAGCTTAGCCCGATCACATTGCTTAATTATCAGCGCCAGCTTGATGCCATCATCGCGTTAGCCGGAGAAACCGGTTTGCAAAGCTGGCAACAATGTGACGCTGCTATGGTGCGAAGCTTTGCCGTGCGCAGTCGTCGTAAAGGGCTGGGACCGGCGAGCCTGGCGTTGCGACTTTCCGCGCTACGTAGTTTTTTCGACTGGCTGGTTAATCAGGGCGAGCTGAAAGCCAATCCGGCAAAAAGCGTTTCCGCACCCAAAGCACCGCGTCATCTGCCTAAAAATATCGATGTCGACGACGTTAATCGCCTGCTGGATATCGATCTCAACGATCCCCTCGCCGTGCGCGACCGCGCGATGCTGGAAGTGATGTACGGCGCCGGGCTGCGTTTATCTGAACTGGTTGGGCTGGATATTAAACATCTCGATCTCGACACCGGCGAAGTATGGGTGATGGGCAAGGGCAGTAAAGAGCGTCGCCTGCCGATTGGCCGCAATGCGGTGGCGTGGATTGAGCACTGGCTGGATCTGCGCGGACTCTTTGGCTGCGATGACGATGCGTTATTTCTGTCAAAACTGGGCAAACGCATCTCTGCACGGAACGTGCAGAAACGTTTTGCTGAATGGGGTATCAAGCAGGGGCTGAACAGCCATGTACATCCCCACAAGCTACGGCATTCATTTGCGACGCATATGCTGGAGTCGAGCGGCGATCTGCGTGGTGTGCAGGAATTATTAGGCCATGCCAATCTCTCCACGACCCAAATCTATACCCATCTTGATTTTCAACACCTGGCTTCAGTGTACGATGCGGCGCATCCGCGCGCCAAACGGGGGAAATAATGCGTTTTTACCGGCCTTTGGGGCGCATTTCTGCGCTCACCTTTGACCTTGATGACACCCTTTACGATAACCGTCCCGTTATCACACGCACCGAGCAGGAAGCGCTCGCGTTTGTACAGAATTATCATCCGGCGCTGAGTTCGCTGCAAAATAGCGACCTCCAGCGCTTACGTCAGGCCGTTCGCGACGCTGAGCCGGAAATCTACCACGACGTTACCCAATGGCGCCACCGCGCCGTAGAACGCGCTATGCTGGAGGCGGGGTTGTCAGAGGCCGAAGCCAGAATGGGAGCGAATGCGGCGATGATGAATTTCGCCAAATGGCGTAGCCGTATTGATGTCCCGCAGGCGACACATGACACGCTGAAGGCGCTGGCCCGAAAATGGCCGCTGGTGGCGATTACCAACGGTAACGCGCAGCCGGAATTGTTTGGCCTGGGCGATTATTTTGAGTTTGTGCTGCGCGCTGGTCCCGACGGGCGATCAAAACCGTTCAGCGACATGTACGCGCTGGCGGCGGAAAAACTGAACATGCCCGTGGGTGACATTCTGCACGTGGGCGATGACCTGACGACAGACGTCGCGGGAGCCATCCGTTGCGGTATGCAGGCTTGCTGGATCAAACCGGAAAATGCCGACCTGATGCACATCGCTGACAGCCGTTTGCTGCCGCATATCGAAATTTCACAGTTGGCATCTCTGACCTCGCTGATATAATCACCAACAACTCTGTATAAATTCCCAGGGGTCCGGCTGGGCCCTGTTGATTCCGGCGGTGCCAATGGACGTTTCTTACCTGCTCGATAGCCTCAATGACGAACAGCGCCAGGCTGTGGCCGCGCCACGCAGCAACATGTTGGTTCTGGCAGGCGCGGGGAGTGGTAAAACGCGCGTGCTGGTGCACCGCATCGCCTGGTTACTGACGGTAGAGAACAACTCGCCGTACTCCATTATGGCGGTCACCTTTACCAACAAAGCGGCGGCGGAAATGCGCCACCGTATTGGTCAGATCATGGGAACCAGCCAGGGCGGTATGTGGGTGGGTACGTTCCACGGTCTGGCGCACCGTCTGCTGCGCGCGCACCATATGGATGCCAACCTGCCGCAGGATTTCCAGATCCTCGACAGCGAAGACCAACTGCGTCTGCTCAAGCGCCTGATCAAGGCGATGAACCTGGATGAGAAGCAGTGGCCGCCGCGTCAGGCGATGTGGTTTATCAATAGTCAGAAAGACGAAGGGCTGCGCCCGCACCATCTGCAGAGCTATGGCAACCCGGTTGAGCAAACCTGGCAGAAAGTGTATCAGGCTTACCAGGAAGCGTGTGATCGCGCCGGGCTGGTGGATTTCGCCGAGCTGCTACTGCGTGCCCATGAACTGTGGCTCAACAAACCGCATATCCTGCAGCACTACCGCGAACGCTTTACCAATATCCTGGTGGATGAGTTCCAGGATACCAACAACATTCAGTACGCCTGGATCCGCCTGCTGGCAGGCGACACCGGCAAAGTGATGATCGTGGGCGATGACGACCAGTCGATCTACGGCTGGCGCGGAGCGCAGGTGGAAAATATCCAGCGCTTCCTCACCGATTTCCCGGGCGCAGAAACCATTCGCCTGGAGCAGAATTACCGCTCGACCAACAATATCCTCAGCGCGGCTAACGCCCTGATTGAAAACAACAATGGGCGTCTGGGTAAAAAGCTGTGGACCGACGGCGTCGACGGTGAACCGATCTCGCTATACTGCGCGTTCAACGAACTCGATGAAGCGCGCTTTGTCGTTAACCGCATCAAAACCTGGCAGGACAACGGCGGTGCGCTTGAACAATGCGCTATTCTGTACCGCAGCAACGCCCAGTCGCGCGTGCTGGAAGAGGCGTTGTTACAAGCCAGTATGCCGTATCGTATTTATGGCGGGATGCGCTTCTTTGAACGCCAGGAAATCAAAGATGCACTCTCCTACCTGCGCCTGATCGCCAATCGCAATGACGATGCGGCGTTTGAGCGCGTGGTGAATACACCGACGCGCGGGATTGGCGATCGTACGCTGGATGTGGTGCGCCAGACCTCACGTGACCGCCAGCTAACGCTGTGGCAGGCCTGTCGTGAACTGTTGCAGGAAAAAGCCCTTGCGGGTCGTGCCGCCAGCGCCTTACAGCGTTTTATGGAGCTGATTGACGCTCTGGCGCAGGAGACCGCCGATATGCCGCTGCACGTGCAGACTGACCGGGTGATTAAAGACTCCGGGCTGCGCATGATGTACGAGCAGGAAAAAGGCGAGAAGGGCCAGACGCGTATCGAAAACTTAGACGAACTGGTGACGGCAACGCGTCAGTTTAGTTACAACGAAGAAGACGAAGACCTGATGCCGCTGCAGGCGTTCCTGTCTCACGCCGCGCTGGAAGCGGGCGAAGGACAGGCGGATACCTGGCAGGACGCGGTACAGCTGATGACCCTGCACTCGGCGAAAGGTCTGGAGTTCCCTCAGGTGTTTATCGTCGGCATGGAAGAAGGCATGTTCCCCAGCCAGATGTCGCTGGACGAAGGCGGACGTCTCGAAGAGGAACGCCGACTGGCCTACGTCGGCGTGACCCGTGCGATGCAAAAGCTGACGCTAACCTACGCTGAAACGCGTCGTTTGTATGGCAAAGAGGTTTACCATCGTCCGTCACGCTTTATTGGTGAACTGCCGGAAGCGTGCGTTGAAGAGGTACGTTTGCGCGCCACGGTCAGCCGTCCGGTGAGCCATCAGCGGATGGGCACGCCAATGGCGGAAAACGACACTGGCTATAAGCTTGGCCAGCGCGTGCGCCACGCCAAGTTTGGCGAGGGCACCATTGTCAATCTGGAAGGCAGCGGTGAGCACAGTCGTTTGCAGGTCGCGTTCCAGGGGCAGGGGATCAAATGGCTGGTGGCAGCCTATGCCCGACTGGAAACGGTATAACTTTCAGAAAAATATCATTATTTTGTAACGATCTGCTAGCCTTACTGATGAGCAGGTAATTTATCCAGGCTAGCGTTTCGTTGCGTGTTGACGTCAAAATTTTGCTGGCGTAACATGCGCGCACGATTACGCTAAGAGGACATTCGCCTTGGACACACCCAGTAGATACTGGCTCATTATCCTGTCATCCAGGATCAACTCCTAAGGCTATCCCTTTTTGCTGATAGCCTTCGCGGTTGTCAGCGACCTTCTGTTTTTTTCCCGTCGCGCTGAGTCAGGCTGTTTAATGGTCTGAAACCCAATTTGTTTCTGTGTGCCCTCCGAACTGTCCGATAATTTTTTGCATTGGGAGTCCCGGTCATGCTGAGCGCATTTCAACTGGAAAACAATCGTTTAACTCGCCTTGAGGCAGACGAGATCGAGCACCTGGCCAGTTCGGTTTGGGTCGATTTAGTCGAGCCGGATGACGAAGAACGAAACCGTGTGCAAAAGGACTTGGGCCAGAATCTGGCTACGCGCCCTGAACTGGAAGACATCGAAGCATCCGCGCGTTTTTTTGAAGACGAAGACGGTTTGCACATTCACTCCTTCTTCTTTTATGAAGACGCCGACGATCACGCGGGTAACTCAACCGTCGCATTTACTATTCGCGAAGGTCGACTGTTTACCCTGCGCGAGCGCGAATTACCGGCCTTTCGCCTGTACCGCATGCGTGCGCGTAACCAGGCGATGGTGGATGGCAACGCCTACGAGCTGTTGCTCGACTTGTTCGAAACAAAAATTGAACAGCTGGCGGATGAGATCGAAAATATCTACAGCGACCTGGAAAAACTCAGCCGTGTGATCATGGAAGGGCGTCAGGGCGATGAATATGACGAAGCGCTGTCGACGCTGGCGGAACTTGAAGATATCGGCTGGAAGGTACGCTTGTGTCTGATGGATACCCAACGCGCACTGAACTTCCTGGTACGTAAAGCGCGGTTGCCGGGCAGCCAGCTGGAACAGGCGCGTGAGATCCTGCGCGATATCGAATCTCTGCTGCCGCACAACGAATCGCTGTTCCAGAAGGTTAACTTCCTGATGCAGGCGGCGATGGGCTTTATCAACATTGAGCAGAACCGCATCATCAAGATCTTCTCGGTGGTCTCTGTGGTGTTCCTGCCGCCGACGCTGGTAGCTTCAAGTTATGGGATGAACTTTGAGTTCATGCCGGAACTGCACTGGAGCTTCGGGTATCCGGGGGCGATTGTCTTTATGATGCTCGCCGGTCTGGCGCCGTATCTGTACTTTAAGCGCAAAAACTGGCTGTAAGGGCTGTGCCGGATAAGGCGCAGCCGCCATCCGGCACTTCTTCAGCTCCGGCGCGCCCGTCGTTGCGTATAAATCGCATCCATTACGAAAATCGCCAGTGCGACCCAGATAAACGCGAAGGTGACCATCTTGTCCGCACCCGGGGCTTCACCGTAGAACGTTACCGCCAGCAGGAACATCAGCGTAGGGCCAATGTACTGGAAGAAACCCAGCGTCGACAGACGCAGGCGGGTTGCGGCGCCGGTAAAGCACAGCAGCGGAATGGTGGTCACGACACCCGCAGCAATCAGCAGCAGATTGAGCGACATTGGGTTTTGCCCCATATGGCTGGTTGGGCTGTCGGCAATGCCAAACAGATAGATGGCCGCGATGGGTAAAAGCCACAGCGTTTCGATCAGCATGCCAGTTTGTGCTTCGACGGCAATCTTCTTGCGCACCAGACCATAAAAAGCAAAGCTGAACGCCAGTCCTAGCGCAATTATTGGCAGCGATCCGAAGGTCCACAGCTGTACCAGTACGCCACAGGCGGCTAATAGTACCGCCAGCCACTGCATGCGACGGAAGCGCTCGCCGAGGAAAAGCATTCCCAGCACAATATTCACCAGCGGGTTAATAAAATAGCCGAGGCTGGCTTCCAGCATATGGTGATTATTGACTGCCCAAATGAACAGCAGCCAGTTTCCGCCAATGAGCACTGCAGAGAGCGCCAGCAGGAATATCTTCTTTGGCGTTTGGAGTAATGTTTTGACACCCGACCACTGGCGGCTGATGCTCATCAGCACCACCATGAAGAAAAATGACCAGATGACGCGGTGCGTCAGGATTTCATCCGCCGGGACATAGTAAATCAGCTTGAAGTAGGCAGGTGCGATACCCCAAATAAAATAAGCAGCAAGAGCGAGTAACACGCCCTGCCGCGTTTGTTTAGCATCCATCGGGAAAACTCATTGCAGAAATGTAACAGCAGTTTACCTTTTTTTGGCTGCTTACCCCACCATATAAGTGGCGGTTGCGCTGGCAATATAAAGCTGTTCTTCGTTATGCAGTTCCACGCGCGCCACGGCGACTTTATTACCCGCCCGCAGCAGGCTGCTGGTGGCGGTAAAGCGATTCCCTCTCCCCGGGCGCAGGTAATCAACGCGCAAATCGATGGTTCCCATGCGTGACATCCGCTGACGTAATTCGTCTTCACTGATCGTCTCATGGCGGGTTAGCGTACTGCCAACGCACACCAGACCGGCGGCGACGTCCAGCGCCGAGGCGATCACGCCGCCATGCAAAATGCTTTGCGCCCAGTTGCCGACCATCATCGGTTGGTTATTAAAGGCTAATTGAGCGAATTCTTTCTCATAGCGTTCAAGCTCCAGTCCCAGTGCCCGGTTAAACGGCATATGATAGACGAACATTTCACCCACTAACTTCAGCGCTTCCTCAGCAGTAAGTACGGCAGACATACGATCCCTACATCTTAATGGTTAATGAAATGTTGATATTATGCTTATTATTTGTTGTTTTCTACTTTAGGACGGGATAACTAACGAGGAACTCGCTAAGTATGTAGAATACTTGCCAGATAATTATACAATTCATCAATATTTTGGTTCAGGAGAACAGTACCGATGCGGGCGATTCTGGGATGGTTACTACCAGCAGTCATGCTGCCGTTGACCGCGTATGCGCAGGAAGCGACAGTGAAAGAGATTCATGATGCACCGGCGGTTCGCGGCAGTATTATCGCCAACATGCTGCAGGAGCATGACAATCCTTTCACGCTTTATCCTTATGACACCAACTATCTTATCTACACCAATACCAGCGACATGAACAAAGAAGCGATCAGCAGTTATAGCTGGTCCGAAAATGCGCGCAAAGATGAGGTTAAGTTTCAGCTAAGCCTGGCGTTTCCGCTCTGGCGCGGGATCTTAGGTCCGAACTCGGTACTTGGCGGCTCCTATACCCAGAAGTCCTGGTGGCAGCTTTCGAATAGCGAAGAATCTTCCCCATTTCGCGAAACCAATTATGAACCGCAATTGTTCCTCGGTTTCGCCACCGACTATCGCTTCGCTGGTTGGACGCTCCGCGATGTCGAAATGGGTTATAACCATGACTCCAACGGTCGGTCTGACCCCACTTCACGTAGCTGGAATCGTCTTTACACGCGTTTGATGGCTGAAAACGGTAACTGGCTGGTGGAAGTTAAGCCGTGGTACGTCATCGGCAGCACCGACGATAACCCGGATATCACAAAATATATGGGCTACTATCAGCTCAAACTGGGTTATCACCTCGGTGACGCCGTCTTAAGTGCGAAAGGTCAGTACAACTGGAATACCGGCTACGGCGGTGCTGAGTTGGGTGTCAGTTACCCCATTACGAAGCATGTGCGCCTTTACACCCAGGTTTACAGCGGTTACGGCGAATCGCTGATTGACTATAACTTCAATCAGACCCGTGTTGGCGTGGGCGTGATGCTCAACGATATCTTCTGACAGGTATTGAGAGTATTTTAATCATTGCAGTTTCTCTCTCAGGCGCTGAAAATAGCGCCTGTTTTTATTTCAGGCTAATGGGGTTAATGTGGCGCAGGCGGAAGTGTTGAATCTGGAAATGGGCGCTAAACAGGTTTTGCAAGAAACCTTTGGCTACCAACAGTTTCGCCCGGGTCAGGAAGAAATCATTGATACCGTGATCTCTGGTCGCGACTGCCTGGTCGTTATGCCGACCGGCGGCGGTAAATCCCTGTGCTATCAGATTCCCGCATTATTGCTCAACGGGCTCACCGTTGTTGTTTCTCCGCTGATTTCTCTGATGAAAGATCAGGTCGATCAACTGCTGGCCAACGGCGTGGCGGCAGCATGCCTTAACTCCACTCAAAGTCGCGAGCAGCAGCTTGAGGTGATGGCAGGCTGTCGCAGCGGACAGATTCGCCTGCTGTACATTGCGCCTGAGCGCCTGATGCTGGATAACTTCCTTGAAAACCTGGCGCACTGGAACCCGGTGCTGCTGGCGGTTGATGAAGCGCACTGTATTTCGCAATGGGGACATGATTTCCGCCCGGAATACGCGGCGCTGGGACAGTTGCGTCAACGTTTCCCAACCCTGCCGTTTGTGGCGTTGACCGCGACCGCGGACGAAACCACCCGGCTGGACATTGTGCGTCTGCTGGGCCTCAACGACCCGTTAATTCAGATCAGCAGCTTCGACCGCCCAAATATTCGCTACATGCTGATGGAGAAGTTTAAGCCGCTCGATCAACTGATGCGCTATGTGCAAGAGCAGCGCGGTAAGTCCGGCATTATCTACTGTAACAGTCGCGCCAAGGTAGAAGATACCGCCGCGCGCCTGCAAAGCCGGGGCATCAGTGCCGGGGCTTATCATGCCGGGCTGGAAAATACCGTACGCGCCGACGTGCAGGAGAAATTCCAGCGCGATGATCTGCAAATTGTGGTGGCAACCGTGGCGTTCGGCATGGGGATCAACAAACCCAACGTACGTTTCGTGGTGCATTTCGATATTCCACGTAACATCGAGTCTTACTACCAGGAAACCGGTCGCGCCGGGCGTGATGGCCTGCCTGCGGAAGCAATGTTGTTTTACGATCCGGCAGATATGGCGTGGCTACGCCGTTGCCTCGAAGAGAAACCCGCCGGACAACTGCTGGATATCGAACGGCATAAACTCAATGCGATGGGGGCGTTTGCCGAGGCGCAAACCTGTCGTCGTCTGGTGCTGCTGAACTATTTTGGCGAGGGGCGTCAGGAGCCGTGTGGTAACTGCGATATTTGTCTCGATCCGCCAAAGCAGTACGACGGACTCATGGATGCGCGTAAAGCGCTGTCGACCATCTACCGTGTGAATCAACGTTTTGGTATGGGTTATGTCGTCGAGGTTCTGCGTGGGGCGAATAACCAGCGTATTCGCGAGCTGGCCCATGACAAGCTGCCGGTCTACGGCATTGGTCGTGAGCAAAGCCATGAACACTGGGTCAGCGTTATTCGCCAGCTTATTCATCTTGGTCTGGTGACGCAGAATATTGCCCATCACTCGGCATTACAGTTAACCGAAGCCGCGCGTCCGGTGCTACGCGGTGACGTTCCACTACAGCTTGCCGAGCCGCGTATTGTGGCGCTGAAACCGCGCGCAATGCAGAAATCCTTTGGCGGTAATTACGATCGCAAACTGTTCGCCAAACTGCGTAAGCTGCGTAAAGCCATTGCTGATGAAGAGAATATCCCGCCTTACGTGGTGTTCAACGACGCCACACTGATTGAAATGGCCGAACAAATGCCGGTTTCACCGAGCGAAATGCTGAGCGTTAATGGCGTGGGAATGCGTAAACTTGAGCGTTTTGGCAAAGAGTTTATGGCACTTATCCGCGCACATGTGGATGGTGACGACGAAGAGTAGTCAGCCGGGCAAAAAAGTGCCAGGATGGTGACTCACTGAACTATTCCCCCGCGAGTCATTTTTTATGTTAACGCTATTTTTCACCATTGCGTTGGTGCACATCGTTGCGCTGATGAGTCCCGGCCCCGATTTTTTCTTTGTCTCTCAAACGGCCGTTAGCCGTTCGCGCAAAGAAGCGATGATGGGCGTGCTGGGTATTACCTGTGGCGTCATGGTCTGGGCTGGCGTGGCGCTGCTCGGCCTGCATCTGATTATTGAAAAAATGGCCTGGCTACATACCATTATTATGGTCGGCGGGGGTCTGTATCTGTGCTGGATGGGGTATCAGATGCTGCGCGGTGCGTTTAAAAAACAGGACGTGGCTCCTTCCAATCCGCAGGTTGAGCTGGCGCAGAGCGGACGCAGCTTCTTGAAAGGTCTGCTGACCAATCTGGCGAATCCTAAAGCCATTATCTATTTTGGCTCTGTCTTCTCATTATTCGTTGGCGACAACGTGGGAACTGGCGCGCGTTGGGGAATTTTTGCCCTGATCATCGTGGAAACGTTGGCGTGGTTTACCGTGGTTGCCAGCCTGTTTGCGCTGCCGAAAATGCGTCGTGGCTATCAGCGCCTGGCGAAGTGGATTGACGGTTTTGCTGGCGCGCTGTTCGCGGGCTTCGGTATCCACCTGATCATTTCGCGCTGAGTTCGTTCCAGACCCGATAAGCGTTAGCGGGTCCGGTCCTGTAATCAGGCATGCCTTGCCGATGCCAGCAGGGCGCCTATCAGCATAAATAGCGAACCAAACACTTTGTTCAGCGCCTTCATTTGCTTTGGCCCTTTAATCCATCCTGCAATGCGTGTAGCCAGCGTCGCGTAACCGATCATCACAATGATATCGACCACGATGGTCGTAACGCCAAGCACCACATACTGCATCAGCTGCGGTTCCTGCGGCAGAATAAACTGCGGGAACAGAGCAGCAAGAAAAACAATGCTCTTGGGATTGGTCAGATTCACAAAGACCGCGCGTTTGAACAGGCGACTGCGCGATTGCGTATTTGCCATGGTGTTCAGATCGATAGCGCCCGCTGCCCGCCATTGTTGAATGCCCAGCCAAATCAGATAGGCTGCTCCCGCCCACTTCAGCACCTCAAACGCGATCACCGAACGAGAAAATAGCGTTCCCAGCCCCACGCCAACCAAAACGATATGAATGCCCAGCCCGGTCTGTAAACCCGCAATCGACGCGCTGGCACCGCGATAACCGTGACTGATGGCAGTGGTCATGGTGTTGATTGCGCCTGAACCTGGAGACAAGCTCAAAATAATAGAGGTCAGCAGGTAGGCGAACCACCATTCAAAGGTCATGAGAAACTCCCGAATTGTCTATTTTTATGCCACAATACGCTACTGTCGTTAGGTTGTGTCAGCGACGGTGAAAAAAACGATTTTACTTGGTCAGCGAGGCTGGATACCCGATGTTTCAGCAGCAAAAAGACTGGGAAACAAGAGAAAACGCGTTTGCTGCTTTTTCCATGGGGCCACTGACAGATTTCTGGCGTCAGCGGGAAGAAGCGGAATTTACGGGTGTGGATGATATCCCCGTACATTTTGTTCGTTTTCATGCAGAAAAAAACGATCGCGTCATCGTCGTCTGTCCTGGACGCATTGAAAGCTACGTGAAATACGCTGAACTGGCGTATGACCTGTTTCATTCTGGTTTTGACGTGCTCATTATCGACCACCGTGGCCAGGGGCGCTCCGGGCGCATGCTGTCGGATCCGCATCGCGGTCATGTCGATAACTTTAATGACTATGTCGACGATTTAACCGCCTTCTGGCAGCAGGAAGTGCTACCCGGTCCGTGGAGAAAGCGCTATATACTGGCGCATTCGATGGGCGGTGCGATTGCCACATTGTTCCTGCAGCGCCACCCGAATCAGTGTGATGCCATTGCGCTTTGCGCGCCGATGTTTGGTATTGTGATGCGCTTTCCCGACTGGATGGTGCGCCACATTCTGGACTGGGCTGAAGGGCATCCACGGATCCGCGAAGGCTATGCGATGGGCACCGGGCGCTGGCGGGCGCTACCCTTCGGCATGAATGCGTTAACTCATAGTCGACAGCGCTATCGGCGCAATCTACGTTTCTATGCTGATGAGCCGCGGCTACGTGTAGGCGGCCCGACCTACCATTGGGTACGTGAAGGTATTCTGGCAGGCGAACAGGTTCTGGCTGGTGCGGGAGATGACGCGACGCCGACCCTACTAATTCAGGCCGAAGAAGAGCGTGTGGTGGATAACCGCATGCACGATCGTTTTTGTGAACTCCGCGCCGCGGCGGGCCATCCTGTAGAAGGAGGTCAGCCGCTTGTTATAAAAGGCGCGTACCATGAGATCCTTTTTGAAAAGGACGCAATGCGCTCAGTCGCGCTTAACGCTATTGTCGAATTTTTCGACAAGCATAACTCATCCAGCGGAACCCGCTTTGCCTAGAGGTTTAATTTTCTTATGTATCAGGTTGTTGCGTCTGATTTAGACGGTACGCTGCTTTCCCCCGACCATACTTTGTCCCCTTATGCCAAAGAGACGCTGAAATTACTGACTGCTCGTGGCGTTAACTTCGTGTTTGCGACTGGCCGTCATCATGTTGATGTGGGACAAATTCGCGATAACCTCGGTATTAAAACCTACATGATCACCTCCAACGGTGCGCGGGTGCATGATTCTGATGGAAATCTGGTGTTTTCTCATAACCTGGATCGCGACATTGCCAGCGACCTGTTTGGCGTAGTGAATGCAAATCCGGACATCGTGACCAACGTTTATCGTGATGATGAGTGGTTTATGAACCGCCATCGCCCCGACGAAATGCGCTTTTTCAAAGAAGCGGTGTTTAACTATTCCCTGTTTGAACCTGCGCTACTGGAGCCGGAAGGCGTCAGCAAAGTTTTCTTCACCACCGATTCTCACGAAAGATTGCTGCCGCTGGAGCAGGCGATTAACGCCCGCTGGGGCGATCGCGTCAACGTTAGCTTCTCTACGCTTACCTGTCTGGAAGTCATGGCGGGCGGCGTATCGAAAGGTCATGCGCTGGAAGCGGTAGCGAAAGCGATGGGCTACAACCTGAAAGACTGTATCGCTTTTGGCGACGGGATGAACGACGCGGAAATGCTCTCCATGGCGGGCAAAGGCTGCATCATGGGCAACGCCCACCAGCGTCTGAAGGATCTGCATCCGGAACTGGAAGTCATCGGACTCAACGCCGACGATGCCGTGCCGCACTACCTGCGCGATCTCTTTTTAAAGTAATTGTTCTTTAGTTGACCAGTTGTCAACTAAACTCTCCGCTACAATGGATGTTCCCTGTTCTAAGAGACATCCATTGTGGCGCTACTCATCATTACCACTATTTTGTGGGCCTTTTCCTTCAGCCTGTTTGGCGAGTACCTTGCTGGTCATGTCGATAGCTATTTTGCAGTGCTGGTGCGCGTTGGACTCGCGGCGCTGGTGTTCCTGCCGTTTTTACGTACCCGTGGGCACAGCGTAAAAACAATCGCGCTGTATATGCTGGTGGGGGCCATGCAGCTTGGCATTATGTATATGCTGAGTTTTCACGCCTACCTGTATCTGACGGTTTCAGAGCTATTGCTTTTCACCGTGCTGACGCCGCTCTACATCACGCTGATTTATGACCTGATGAGCGGGCGGCGTCTGCGTTGGAGCTACGCTTTCAGTGCGTTACTGGCGGTGATTGGCGCGGGGATTATTCGTTACGATCAGGTAACCAGCCACTTCTGGACTGGCCTGCTGCTGGTGCAGCTTTCCAACATTAGTTTTGCCATCGGTATGGTGGGCTATAAGCGTCTGATGGAAACCCGCCCAATGCCACAGCATAACGCTTTTGCCTGGTTTTACATGGGGGCCTTTATGGTGGCTGTCGTGGCCTGGTTCATGCTGGGCAATGCGCAGAAAATGCCTACCACTACGCTACAGTGGGGTATCCTGGTATTTCTTGGCGTGGCGGCGTCCGGCATTGGTTACTTTATGTGGAACTACGGTGCGACCCAAGTGGATGCAGGTACGTTGGGCATCATGAACAATATGCATGTGCCAGCCGGGCTGTTGGTCAACCTGGCTATCTGGCATCAACAGCCTCACTGGCCAAGCTTCATCATTGGCGCGGCTGTGATAGTGGCCTCACTGTGGGTACATCGAAAGTGGGTCGTTCCGCACTCCGCACAAACGGCAGATGATCGCAGGCGTGATTCCGCGCTGAGCGAATAAACGCTTCCGTGACCGGCTGCCGCTGCTCGCCATCACGCACGGCGGCGTACAGTCGGCTCCACAATCCATCGCCCAGGGTTTTGGTCACCACCAGGCCCTGGCGTTCAAAACTCTCCACCACCCAGTGTGGTAACGCGGCGATACCCATTCTGGCGGCAACCATTTGAATCAGCAGCAGGGTGTTATCCACGCTCTTCAGCGACGGGCTCACGCCCGCGGGCTGTAAGAAATGCCGCCAGACATCCAGTCTACTCCGTTGCACCGGGTAAATAAGCAGCGTCTCGCTGGCTAAATCTTCCGGTGTGATTTGCGTTTTGCTGGCTAACGGATGATCCGGCGCCAGTACCAGGCGGACTTCAAAATCGAACATCGGTGAGTAGTGCAGTCCACTGCGCGGCAGAATGTCGGAAGTTAATACCAGATCCAGCTCATCTTGCTGTAGCGCCGGTTGCGGATCAAACGTTACACCGGATTTAAAGTCCATCTCCACCTGCGGCCAGTTGGCACGAAAATTCTCCAGCGCGGGCGTCAGCCACTGGATACAGCTGTGGCATTCAATGGCGATTCGCAGCCGGGTTTGCTGCGGTTCGTTGCAGGCCTGCAGTGCCCGGCCAATTTGCGGCAACACCTGATTTGCCAGCTGCAGCAAAATTTCGCCCTGCGGCGTAAAGCGCAGCGGCTGGCTTTTACGGATAAAGAGTCGAAAGCCAAGGCGCTGCTCCAGATCGCTGAACTGGTGAGAAAGGGCGGATTGGGTCTGATGCAACGTCGCTGCGGCGGCTGCCAGCGAACCACTATTCCGCAACGCCTGGAGCGTTTTCAGGTGTTTAATCTCGATCATGAAAGTCCTTCACTTCGGCATGAACAAATTGCGCTTGAGGAATATACAGTACTTGCGAAATATAGCGGTGTAAACATCTGGATGGCTAAAACCTGCAAATTAAATAAGAGGCATATAATGACAATACTTAATCACACCCTCGGTTTCCCTCGTGTTGGCCTTCGTCGCGAGTTGAAGAAAGCGCAAGAAAGTTACTGGGCGGGAAATTCCTCCCGTGAAGAATTGCTGGCCGTTGGCCGCGAGCTGCGTGCCCGCCATTGGGATCAGCAGAAGCTGGCGGGTGTTGACCTGCTGCCGGTAGGTGATTTTGCCTGGTACGACCATGTTCTGACCACCAGCCTGCTGCTCGGCAACGTTCCGGCTCGTCATCAGAACAAAGACGGTTCGGTTGATATTGATACCTTATTCCGCATTGGCCGTGGCCGCGCACCGACCGGTGAGCCAGCGGCGGCGGCAGAAATGACTAAATGGTTTAACACCAACTATCACTACATGGTACCGGAGTTCACCAAAGGTCAGCAGTTCAAACTGACCTGGACGCAACTGCTGGATGAAGTAGACGAAGCGCTGGCGCTTGGCCATAAGGTGAAACCTGTGCTGCTGGGGCCGGTAACTTACCTGTGGCTGGGGAAAGTGAAGGGCGAACAGTTTGATCGCCTGAGTCTGTTGAACGATATTCTGCCGGTTTACCAGCAGGTGCTGGCGGAGCTGGCAAAACGGGGTATTGAGTGGGTGCAAATCGATGAACCGGCTCTGGTGCTGGAGTTGCCGCAAGCGTGGCTGGATGCCTTTAAACCGGCTTATGACGCCCTGCAAGGCCAGGTGAAGCTGCTGCTGACCACCTATTTTGAAGGCGTCACGCCGAATCTGGATACCATTACCGCGCTGCCGGTACAGGGGCTGCACGTTGACTTCGTGCATGGTAAAGATGATGTCGCCGAGCTGCACAAGCGTCTGCCTGCCGACTGGTTGCTGTCAGCGGGTCTGGTGAATGGGCGCAACGTATGGCGCGCCGATCTCAGTGAGAAATATGCGCAAATTAAAGATATCGTCGGAAAACGTAATCTGTGGGTGGCCTCTTCCTGCTCACTGCTGCATAGCCCCATCGATCTCAGTGTGGAAACCCGCCTTGATGCGGAAGTGAAGAGCTGGTTTGCTTTCGCCCTGCAAAAATGCGGCGAACTGGCGCTGCTGCGCGATGCGCTAAACAGTGGTGATACGGCGGCAATTGTGGCGTGGAGCGCACCGATTCAGGCTCGTCGTCACTCTACCCGCGTCCACAACGCTGCAGTGGAAAAACGTCTGGCGGCGATCACCGCCCAGGACAGCCAGCGCGCCAACGCTTACCCGGTTCGCGCCGAGGCACAGCGTGCCCGTTTTAATCTGCCGGCATGGCCGACCACGACTATTGGCTCATTCCCGCAAACCACGGAAATTCGCGGCCTGCGTCTGGACTTCAAAAAAGGCAACCTGGATGCCGGTAACTATCGCACAGGGATCGCGGAACATATCAAACAGGCGATCGCCGAACAGGAGCGCCTGGGTCTCGACGTGCTGGTACACGGTGAAGCAGAACGTAACGACATGGTGGAATACTTTGGTGAGCATCTGGACGGGTTTGTCTTTACCCAGAACGGTTGGGTGCAGAGCTATGGCTCCCGTTGCGTGAAGCCGCCGGTGGTGATTGGCGACGTCAGCCGCCCGGAAGCGATCACCGTGGAGTGGGCGAAGTATGCCCAGTCGCTGACCGACAAACCGGTAAAAGGTATGCTGACCGGTCCGGTGACCATTCTCTGTTGGTCATTCCCGCGTGAAGACGTGACGCGTGAAACCATCGCGAAGCAGATTGCGCTAGCATTGCGTGATGAAGTCGCGGATCTGGAAGCGGCGGGGATTGGTATTATTCAGATTGACGAACCGGCACTGCGTGAAGGTTTACCGCTGCGTCGCAGCGACTGGGCGGCGTATCTGGAGTGGGGCGTGGAAGCCTTCCGCATTAACGCGGCAGTGGCGAAGGATGAAACCCAGATCCACACCCACATGTGTTACTGCGAGTTCAACGACATCATGGATTCCATTGCGGCGCTGGACGCGGACGTGATCACTATTGAGACTTCACGTTCTGATATGGAGCTGCTGGAATCGTTTGAAGAGTTCGACTATCCGAACGAAATCGGGCCGGGCGTCTACGACATTCACTCGCCGAACGTCCCGAGCGTGGAGTGGATTGAAGCCCTGCTGAAGAAAGCCGAGCAGCGTATTCCGGCAGAGCGTCTGTGGGTGAACCCGGACTGCGGCCTGAAAACGCGCGGCTGGCCGGAAACCCGTGCTGCGCTGGCCAACATGGTTAAAGCGGCGCAGAATCTGCGTCAGGCTTAACCTCTACAGCGGAGGCAAAAGCCTCCGCTCTTCCCTGTTAACTGGCATAAAGCGCCGGTTTCTTTAAATAGTCGATGCACCACTGGCACACTTTCCCCATTCCATCCGAACGGGCTGCCAGGAATAATTTTGTCGCATGTTTATGCTCGCGCATCGGTTTTTTCAACAGTTTGCCACTATTTAACAGCGGGAGCGCTAAATGGTGCGGGATATAGCCAATACCGACATTTTGTTCGATAAGTGCAATGGCGGTAGCAAAGTCTGGTACGAACAGCGGTTTTTGTCCCTCCAGTAACCATGCTTGTAACGGCGTAAAATTTACGGATGTATCACGAATACACACTGCGGTGTACTGGCGAAGTTCTGCGTTTTCCAGCGGATGGCGCTCACTGGCGAGCGGATGTCGCGGGCTGACGACAAAATCCCATTCAAGCTGGCCAATAGGTTCACTGACAATACCTTCAGTACTGGGGACGGCATGTGGCGCGCCAATCACCAGATCGGCACGTCTGCTGTAGAGCGCGTCCCAACAACCGTTGTATACCTCAAGGCAGACCGTCAGAGTTGTCGAGGAAAATTGTCGTTCGAAATCGTGGATAAACGCCACCAACAAAGGGGCGGGAATAATATTGTTCACCGCAATTGTTAATTCGCGCTCGACGCCATCATGGATCAGAGCGGTGTTACGCTTAAGCGCCTCCATATCACCGAGAATGGTCTTGCTATGTTCAATAAAATAGCGGCCAGCAGGTGTGATTTCGATATATCGACCTTTGCGAGTAAACAGCGCTACCCCCAGGCTTTCTTCCGCTTTTTTAATGGTGTAACTGATGGCTGAAGGCACCTTATTTAATTGTTCTGCGGCGATGCTGATGCTCTGATGCCTGGCGACCAGATGAATAACACGAAGGGTTTCGTCAGAGATGAACATAAGGTTTCCTGGTTGGCAGAGATCGGCTAAACCGATCCCGGTTCAGCCGTAATGTTAATGCCAATTATACCCAGGAACTAATGATGTTGGCCCAGTCGACTTAACAGTATATAAGCGATACAAGCTACAACAATCGAATCCACCGAAGGAATACTGGTTAGAGTGAAGAGGCCTTTTACCGTCATAAAACCTACAGCGGCGCCAAGGATCCATGCAACAAACGTCAGTACCTTAATCTGTGGCTCTTGCGTCAGCACCAATTCCTGATAACCATTTCGGCGATAGAGGAAAAAGTCGGCAATATAAATACCTGCTACAGGCGGCGTCGCGATACCGAGGAACAGTAGGAAGGGAATGAACCACGCCATAATATCCAGACTTCCGACTATCGCAGAGAGTACACCCAGGGCGATAGTAATTTGCCATTTAGGGAACCGGGTTAACAGTGTTGAAACCACTAACGTACCCTGAAACATATTTCCGGCATTCCCTGTTACACAGGCAAAGATCAGCAGCAGCGCGCCTGGCAATACGGCGCCAAATATTGTCATGGCTCCCAGCAGAGAACCCTGACCGCTGAGGGCGCTGGGCGTTGCGCCAGCCCAGTAAAGTAGCGGATAGGCAATCAGGAACGTCACAGCCGCAGAGATGAGAGCATGTTTGCGATTATGCACAAAGCTGCCGAAATCAGGTAGCGTAGCGACAAGCACGATAATGGTGCCGACGACGGTCGAGACAGCGACACCTGTATTCATGCTGACAACTTCCGCTGGCGCGGTGACTTCGCTGTGTGTCGCAATATAGAGGATATAGCACAGTACTAAGGCGATGATCGGCACCGCGACCTGTGCGACTTTACCCAATACGGCAAAGCCAAATGCCGTAGATGCGACGAATACCACGCAACCCGCTATCACCAGCAGAGGGACAGGAAGCGTTATGCCGTGCTGTAACAGTAAGTCATGGACAGAGTGACCAAACATATTTGCAGTCACGGCAATCCAGCCAAAAAGACTGATTGCCATCAGGATATTGATAGCAATGGCCCCTTTTTCACCGAAAGCGTACTTAACAATACCGTATGTCGGCAGACGGGCTTTTTCGCCAACGCTGATCGTGATGGCGGCAAGGATGGTAAGGATTAACCCACCCAACAGCACTACAGTAACCAGACTGCTACTGGAGAGTTGGTTGCCAAGACTTGAGGACGACAGCAAAACCGGTGTTACTGCGATCCCCAACAGAATCATGGCAATTCTCAAGCCTGATGCAGTATTCATACTCTCTTCTGTTTTACGCATATCCTGTTCCCTCTGTTAATGCGCATTACACGGTATGAAAATGACCGGTGTATTTGCGCCAGCTTCCTAATTCGGTAATTTCCCGTTGCCCTTCTGTCAGCCAGTTTTCCGCCAGTACACCCAAAACTTCACTGCCATCTTCGAGTTTGACTTTGCCGATTGCCAGTCCGGCTGGCTCACTCATCAGCAGTTCAGCAAAACTGGCCAGTGGTAATTGCCAAATTTCCAGAGCCACGTGAGTACCACCTTGGGCAACGCGGATCATCCCCGGATGTTGGTCGTTAATGCTCCACAAACGGTAGTGCGCATCAGTGCGGTCTTCGCGGATAAAGACACCGCCTGCTTTTTGCATATTTTTATTGAGTTCCAGGCCGCGCATCAGGGTTCCGTTGACGGCCAGTAGGGTTGTTGTAGTCATCTTATTCTCCTAAAGCTAAAGGGTTATCCATGTGCCGTTTTGATGGTCCAGTGCAGATTTGATCGCCTGCGGGCTGGTGATCAGACCGCTGGCGTTCTTGCCCTGTTGTCGGCTGGCATTCATGAAATCGAGAATTGCTTCGACTTTGGGCTGCATGCTGCCGACGCCAAACTGACCTTCTTGCAGGAGCTGTTCGGCTTGCGCGATGCTGAGCGTTTCCAGCCATTGCTGCTGTGGTGTGCCGAAGTTAATCGCCACTTTTTCCACGCCAGTCGGGATAACCAGCAAGTCCGCTCCCAGTTGGCTGGCAAGCAGCGCGGAAGCGAGATCTTTATCTATCACCGCCTCAACCCCCTGCAACTGGTGATGCGCATCGCGTATGACAGGGATCCCGCCACCGCCGCAGGCGATAACGATATAGCCCTGCCGCACTAACTGCGCGATAGTGTCTCGTTCAATGATTTCCAGAGGCCTTGGCGACGGTACGGTACGTCGCCAGCCTCGTCCGGCATCCTCCATCATCGTCCAGCCAAGCTGTTGCTGGCGTTCACGTGCAGTGTGTTCGTCCAGAAATGCACCGATGGGTTTACTTGGGTTAGCAAAAGCGTCGTCGTGCTGGCTGACCCGTGTTTGCGTGATGAGTGCCACAACCGGCTTATGGAGGCTGCGGCGCGCAAGTTCGTTATGCAGCGCTTTCTGAAACATATAGCCGATCGCGCCCTGAGTATCGCCGACCGCATAATCCAGCGGGACCGGCGAGACTTCACTGCTAGCTAACTCGGATCGACGTAAAATAAAGCCCACTTGTGGGCCATTGCCATGAGTCAGTACCAGGTCCCATCCAGCTTCGACCATATCAGTAATGTGCTTCACGCTTTCCATGACGGCCTCGTACTGATCGGAGATACTATTACGCCGATCGTCCTGAATCAGCGCGTTGCCGCCAACGGCAACGACAGCCAGAGGTTTATTCACGGTTTTTCTCCTTGTGCGACGATCCGCGCCAGCGCGGCAATGGCATCAACAAAACAGCGCATTGGCGCGGTCGTGATCCCTGCGCCAATCTGACCGACACCTGCCTGTTTATGGGCGATCCCCGTATTGATGACCGGTAAAATCCCCCTGTCGGCCACCTTACGTGCATCGATTCCCGCCGCCGTCGGAGCAAAATTGAGTGCTGGCAGAGTAAATGCCGGATTGCCGCCCAGGGTGATTGCCTGCATGCGTCTGCTGTTGTTGGTGGCATCTGCAGGTGTTCCGCCAACAAATTTCACAATTGCTGGGGAAGAAGCCATGGCAAAACCACCCACGCCCGCGGTTTCGGTAATAGCGCTGTCGCCAAGATCGGCGGCGGCATCGTCTACTCCATAGCCGGGGAAAAATAACCCTTCAACCGCATTGGCCGGAGCCTGGAACCACTGGTCGCCTGTACCCGAAAGACGAATACCAAAATTCACGCCGTTGCGGGCCATAACGGTAACCATGGAACTGAAAGGAACATTGGTTGCCGCGTCCATCATTGCTTTGCAGGCCGCCATCGAGAGATTAAGAAAGAAGTGATCATTGCTGGTAATGAAGGTGACCGTTCGCTGCAACTGCTCCGCAGGTAAATTACTGGACAACAGCGCAGGCAGTAGGCGTTTGATGAGCAGGCCGGTCGCGGCGGCGTTACGGTTGTGAACCTCGTCACCCATATGCAGCGCCTGGGCCATGAGTGGTTTTAGCTCCAGTTCGCCAAGACGAATGACAGCCGCTTTCAGTGCCGGTGCCAGCTCGTCACGCATCCAGTACAAGCGATTGAGTACCTCATCGTTGTTCGCTCCGAAGCGTAAAACCTTACCCAGCCCTTCATTAAAATTGCTGAACGTACGCTGACCGTTAGTCTTGTTCTCGATGACCCACAGCGGCATCGACGGACTGATAATTCCCGCCATTGGTCCAACAGCGTGATAATGGTGGCACGGTTCAAGTTCGATATCTCCCGCCAGAATCTGGCACTCCGCCTCTTCATGGCTGGTGGCCCACCCTTCAAAGAGCATTGCGCCGATGATTGCGCCTTTTACCGGCCCACACATGTTTTCCCAGCTAATGGGGGGGCCGGAGTGAAGAATACGTTTACTTTTAGCCATTTCTGGAATTGCTTCATGAGCCTGCATAACATCGACCAGTACCGGTTGGGCGCTGAGATAGCGCTCCATGGCGATTTTATTCGCCTGTTCAACCAGCGGATGGTGTATTAAAGAGGCCAGCTCCAGTCCGGCATTCACATCTCCCTGTGCGGGCGGCTGCCAGCTCAACGCTATTGCTTCACCGCCGACTTTCTGAATATTGTTGGCGAAACTCTGTAATCCGGCGTTTACCACTTTCAGCGGCTGATTAAACAAGGTATTCATGCAATTACTTCCTTCTTCTCAATCTGAATCTGCGCCACGATGCTGGCCCATTGCGCAGCCTGGGCATTACAGTCAGCGATAATGACGCCAGCATCACGCAAAGCGCTGACCTGGCGACTTCTTTGCTGGGGATCGCTTTCGGTACCGCAAACGTGAGCAATCATCAGTGGTGCCTGCTGTTGATCAATCTGTGTGAGTTGTTCGAGTAATTCAGCAGCAGGTGCTTCAGACGCACCGTATCCCAACACCAAATCGAACAGAACGACGGCGGTCTGCGGATCGTTAAGTTCAGCGAGCAGACGTTGATTGCGTAATGTCGGGTCGATCATGGGATGTGGCTTACCTCGGGTAAAATCGTCATCACCCATATCTATCAGCGTGTGGTTATGGCTTTGCCAGATATTGGCAAGCGTTTGGTTACCCGACACCGGCGTGTTTGATGCGGCGGTAAAACCGTTTTGCTGACAGATGAGCTGCGCTTCGTAGCAGAATGTTCCTCCTGCAAAAACACCGCGGATAGCCTGACGAGTTGGAGCCAAACGCTGGCAGGCTTGTTGCAGTGCAGTAAGGTCTGACGGTGAAGGCTGATAGCGAGTTTCCGTTAGTGGGCGTTTGTTTAGCAACGCGACGGCAAGGTCTGCTGCGCCAGCAAGGGTTGTCGCTGCGGTTACGTTTGGTCGCGTAACGGTTTGTGGGTCGGCTCCCAGGAAATTGACGACGACCGGCTTGCCGGCAGACTGCGCCAGTTGCAGAATACGTTCAGCTACCACTGATGACGGTGGTTTGGAAATCAATACGATGACGTGGGTGTCGTCATCATCCATGAGTGCTTGCAGCCCAAACAGCATCGAAATCCCGCCGATGTCTTCGCTCAGATCGTGGCCGCCAGTACCGAGCGCCTGAGAGATACCTGCACCCAGTTGGTCAATACGACAGGTGACTTCCTGTAATCCCGTGCCGGAGGCTCCCACCACGCCGATATGACCGCGGTTTACTACATTCGCGAAACCCAATGGAATGCCGTTAATAATGGCGGTTCCGCAATCGGGCCCCATGACGATACGGTTACGATCACGAGCGAGGTTTTTTATCGCTTTTTCTTGCTCAATGCTGACGTTATCGCTGAACATCATCACATTCAGACCAAGATTCAGCGCTTTAATGGCTTCCGCCGCGGCGTAGTCACCAGGGACCGAAATCAGCGCCAGATTGGCATCAGGCACTTTCTCCAGCGCCATTTCTATACTCACTATATCCGGTGTTTTTACACCCTCGTCACCTTCATCTTCCGGTTTACTGGTCAGGCGTTGTTCTGCGATATCCAGCGCTTCGGCGCAGATATCCTCCTCTCCCATTACCGCTATGACCAGGTCGTTTGGCCCTGCTTTGACGTTGTCGCCAAGCCCGGCGTGACTAAGCTGCTCAAGATTTGTTGATGTTCCCATCACCACGGAAGCCTGCTGAATGCCTGGTAACGCGCTGATTTGCGCCGAAATCTGCATCAGGGATACGGAATCCTGATAGAGGTTTCTGAAAATTTTATTCTTTACTTTCATTGTGTTATGTCCGTCGTTTATCACCCGATAACAGATGTCGGGTACAGCGATTCCGCGTAGCGATCTGCGCTACGAGAGCATTTCATTTATTCAATGGTGTGCGTACAGCGTTCTCATGCCGTGAAGCAAACCGGCCAGGCAGTCGACGCCCGATGTCGCCCCAAATTGCATGACCTGTTCTGCACAGGCGATAATCGTTGTTGTAGGCGCGTCAGCATTAAGCTGTTTGAGCAACTCGCAAATCGGTTGCGAAAAATGACCTTGTAGCGCGCCGTGTAAATAATGCTGGCTGATGTCAGTTGTGTACGGTAGTTGCCGTTCAATAGCCTGTTGCAATCTGGTGTAGTGAGCCTCAAGACCGGGACAGAGTTTCCACTGCCAAAGCGCCGCCAGATAACCCAGTAGATAGTCATCGCCATCCGGCGTTAGCCCTTTGCCGTAACCGATTAACCGGGGGACCTGTTCTTCAAGTTGCTCCGGCGACTCTTGTGGCCTTAACCCCCGTTGGCGAATATTTCCCTGCCATTGCAGTGCGCTTTCTACCTCATGTTCCAGGCAAAACAGCAGCAGTTGAGAATCCAGCGTCCTGTAGTGCCGTTGGGGCCACAAACAGGTTTTCGGATCCAGCGATTCACATCGGAGTTGGGGCTGCCATACTGCGGCTGCGTTCAGGTCCACACGAAAACGCTGGGCTATTAATACGCCATCGGCTAACCGAATTGTCCCGGTTCCTGTGATCTCCCGCCGCCAGTCCCACCATTCTGGCAGCATGATCCGTGCCGCATCCGCCAGGTTTTGATACTTCTCTGCACACAGCAGCGTGAGGTGCCGTCCTTCTTCTGAGCGCAGATTCAGAGCATGCTGAAATGCACTGTGAACCCGCAGAATGTGTCGTCCTTTCACCGGAAAGAGATACCCTAGCGAAAGCGCAGAAAGTGCCGCCGGCGTCATGACGTTAGCCTTTCAACCCTGCGATAATGGCATCAGCGTGACTGACCCAACCAAAAATCGCGCCCTGGGCTTTGATCATCTCCAGCGCATATTTCTGGAACTCTGGAAAGTAGGAACCCACACAATCTTCAGGAATGATGCATTCATAGCCCCGATCGTTGGCTTCTCGTACCGTCGTCGTCACGCATACTTCAGTCGTGACGCCGCAGACAATTAACGTTTTGATCCCGTGATTTTGTAAAATCAGATGTAAATCAGTCTGGTAGAACGCACCTTTACCTGGTTTGTCGATAACCGGTTCACCCGAGACCGGGTACAGTTCAGGGATAATGTCGTGACCGGCTTCGCCCCGAACCAAAATGCGTCCCATAGGGCCTGTTTCGCCAATGAAAGTTTTACCGCCGCGGGTGAGTTTCGCCGCCGGGCAATCGCTAAGATCGGCGCGGTGCCCTTCGCGAGTATGAATCACAAGTAAGCCTTTATCGCGCGCAGCCGCTAATACCTTTTTACATGGCTCAATTGCGCTTCGAACCAACGAGACATCGTTACCTAATGCTTCACCAAAACCACCTGCCTCAACAAAGTCACGTTGCATATCGATCATCACCAGTGCGGTGGTATGCGGATCAAAAGGCAGAGCAAAAGGTTGGGCCTGGAAAGTCTGTTGCGTCATGATCAATCTCCTGTTCACAGAATAAGCAATTCGCTGGGTCTGTTACTGAGTATTCAGGAGAATAGCGATGTTAAACAGAAAAATAGTTTGGCGCTAAGCAACGAAAATTTTGCATTTGATGGGGGAGGAGTACGTCAAATGTGAAGGCGATCATAGCGCCTTCTTTAACAGCAAAAAAATTGATGCAGCGAGACTGTATAATTAAAAAAATTGTCGCAAGAATGTGACGCAATACACTTATTTTTTCTGAGGGATACCCTGGCCGAAGCCAGGGTTGTCCTTATTTTTTACTGCCGTACTGGGTAAACCACTCCAGCATTCTCTGCCAGCCATCCTTAGCGGACTCTTCGTGATAGCTCGGGCGATAATCGGCGTTAAACGCATGTCCGGCATCGGGATAGACCACGATTTCCGCTTTAGCATTGGCGGCGCGTAGCGCCTGACGCATTGTTTCAACGGTATCTTGTGGAATACTGGTGTCCTGGCCGCCATAAAGCCCCAGAACGGGAGCGTTAAGATCGGTCGCGATATCAACGGGATGCTTCGGCGAGTTGAGGGTTTTATCGCCCACCAGTTTGCCGTACCACGCCACCGCCGCTTTTAACTGTGGATTATGTGCGGCATACAGCCAGGTAATGCGCCCGCCCCAGCAGAATCCGGTAATCATCAGTTGATGCGCATCACCTCCGTTGCGGGAGGCCCAGCTGGCGACGTGATCCAAATCGGCCAGTACCTGAGAGTCAGGTACTTTGGCGACAAGGCCGCTGAGCAGCGTGGGAATGTCGGCAAAGTCATTGGGATCGCCTTCGCGAAAATAGAGCTCTGGAGCGATAGCCAGATACCCTTCCAGAGCCAGACGGCGGCAAACGTCACGAATGTGTTCATGAATGCCAAAAATCTCCTGCACGACAATAACCACGGGCAGCGGGCCATCGGTTTGCTTTGGTCGTGCGTGATACGCTGGCATATCATCGCCTTGTGAAGGTATGGATGTTACTCCGGCGATAATTGCGTTATCTGGAGTGTGAACCGTGGTAGACGTTGGTGGAGATACAGCAGGTGCAAAGCCAGATTGTCGTGTTGTCATGGTATTCTCCGTACCCTTAAATATTCAGCCAAAAAGCGCATTGTTAACTATAGACACATGCAACGAACCACATTGCCTTAAACGGGCTATCTTTTGTGCAGGGGTTCCTTACATCGCATCATTTATGTGATTCAAGTCACTATTTGATGGTAATTGAATGCAATTGATTTACATCATAGTGATTACTGTCACGAAAATATGTTCATGCCTTCGGTAAAGTGTGTTTTTGCTTCTTCTGACAAAACCGATTCACAGAGGAGTTTTTATGTCTAAGTCTGATGTTTTTCATCTCGGCCTCACTAAGAGCGATTTACAAGGGGCTACGCTTGCTATCGTCCCTGGCGACCCGGAGCGTGTGGAAAAGATCGCCGCGCTGATGGATAAGCCGGTTAAGCTGGCATCTCATCGCGAGTTCACTACCTGGCGTGCTGAGCTGGATGGTAAAGCCGTGATCGTTTGCTCTACCGGTATCGGTGGCCCGTCAACCTCTATTGCCGTAGAAGAACTGGCACAGCTGGGCATTCGTACCTTCCTGCGTATCGGTACGACTGGCGCTATCCAGCCACATATCAACGTGGGTGATGTCCTGGTCACCACGGCGTCTGTCCGTCTGGATGGAGCAAGCCTGCACTTCGCGCCCATGGAGTTCCCGGCTGTTGCGGACTTCGAGTGCACCACCGCGCTGGTGGAAGCGGCGAAATCAATCGGCGCCACCACCCACATTGGCGTTACTGCGTCTTCTGATACCTTCTACCCGGGCCAGGAGCGTTATGACACCTTCTCTGGTCGCGTAGTGAGCCGTTTTAAAGGCTCTATGGAAGAGTGGCAGTCTATGGGCGTCATGAACTACGAAATGGAATCCGCCACGCTGCTGACCATGTGCGCTAGCCAGGGTCTGCGTGCCGGTATGGTTGCGGGTGTTATCGTGAACCGTACTCAGCAAGAGATCCCTAATGCGGAAACGATGAAACAAACAGAAAGCCACGCGGTGAAAATCGTGGTGGAAGCTGCGCGTCGTTTACTGTAATTCTCCCGTCTATTCAAAAAGGCCGACGCGTTCGGCCTTTTTATTTTGCGTAGTGCCTCGCAGGAAATTCCTTTTAAACTGGACGTTTATACAGCACAATTCTATTTTGTGCCGGTAAGTCGTAGCTGTAAGGGGGGCGTTGTGGATATTTCAATTGTGATGAGTGCCGTGCTGGCATTAGCCGCAGGACTGCTGGTCGGGTGGCTGGCAACAAAAGCGCACGCCGACAGGATCCGTGCCGATCTCATCGAAGAACGACGTGAACTGGATATCGCGCTAAGCGCCGCCCGGCAACAACTCTCACAGGAAGCCCACTGGCGTGATGAGTGCGAACTGCTTAATAACGAATTGCGCAGCCTGCACAGTATCAACACCTCTCTGGAAGCCGATCTCCGTGAAGTCACTACCCGGCTGGAAGCAACGCAACAGCATGCGGAAGATAAGATCCGTCAGATGATCAACAGCGAACAGCGCCTGAGCGAGCAGTTTGAAAATCTGGCGAACCGTATTTTCGAGCACAGCAATCGCCGCGTAGATGAGCAAAATCGCCAAAGCCTGAACAGCCTGCTGGCACCGCTTCGCGAACAACTGGACGGTTTTCGACGCCAGGTTCAGGACAGCTTTGGCAAAGAGGCGCAGGAACGCCATACTCTGGCGCACGAAATTCGTAATCTCCAACAACTGAATGCGCAGATGGCACAGGAAGCGGTAAACCTGACGCGGGCATTAAAAGGTGATAACAAAACGCAGGGGAACTGGGGCGAGGTCGTACTCACGCGGGTGCTTGAGGCTTCCGGTCTGCGCGAAGGCTATGAATACGAAACCCAGGTCAGCATCGAAAACGACGCCCGTTCACGGATGCAGCCAGATGTTATTGTTCGATTACCGCAGGGCAAAGATGTGGTGATTGATGCGAAAATGACGCTGGTCGCCTATGAACGCTATTTTAACGCTGAAGATGAATTCACCCGCGAGAGCGCGCTACAGGAGCACATCGCCTCGGTGCGAAACCACATTCGTCTGTTGGGCCGCAAAGACTATCAGCAGCTTCCTGGATTACGTACGCTTGACTATGTGCTGATGTTTATCCCCGTTGAGCCAGCTTTTTTACTGGCGCTCGACAGGCAGCCCGAACTGATTACCGAAGCGCTTAGAAATAACATTATGCTGGTCAGTCCCACCACGCTGTTGGTGGCATTGCGTACGATTGCCAATCTGTGGCGCTACGAGCATCAGAGCCGTAATGCGCAACAAATTGCCGATCGGGCCAGCAAACTTTATGACAAGATGCGGTTGTTTGTGGATGATATGTCGGCAATTGGTCAAAGCCTGGATAAAGCCCAGGACAACTACCGACAGGCGATGAAAAAACTCTCTTCAGGCCGTGGAAACGTCCTGTCGCAGGCCGAAGCGTTTCGCAGTTTAGGAGTGGAAATTAAGCGCGAGATTAATCCTGAGCTGGCTGAACAAGCCACTACGCAGGATGAAGAGTACCGCTTGCGCTCGGTCCCTGAAACGCAACAAGATGAGCCTTACTCCGATGATGAAGCGGTAAATCAGCAATCAAGCTAGTCCATTTGGGGTAGTTGAACCCGGCAGAAGGGTAGGGCAAATTGGCCCAATCTGTTACACTTCTCGAACATTTTTTGAATGAGCAGGCACTGAGATGGTGGATAATTCACAAGAAACGACGCACTTTGGCTTTCAGACCGTCGCTAAAGAGCAGAAAGCTGACATGGTGGCCCACGTTTTTCATTCTGTGGCCTCTAAATATGACGTTATGAATGACTTAATGTCATTCGGCATTCATCGTTTGTGGAAACGCTTCACCATTGACTGCAGTGGCGTGCGTCGCGGACAAACCGTTCTCGATTTGGCTGGCGGTACCGGCGATCTGACGGCGAAATTCTCTCGCATGGTAGGCGAAACCGGCAAAGTTGTGCTGGCGGATATCAATGACTCGATGCTCAAAATGGGTCGTGAAAAGCTGCGCAATATCGGTGTAGTGGGGAACGTTGAGTACGTTCAGGCGAATGCGGAAGCATTACCTTTCCCTGACAACACGTTTGACTGCATCACCATCTCTTTCGGTCTGCGCAACGTGACGGATAAAGACAAAGCATTACGCTCAATGTATCGCGTGTTGAAGCCGGGCGGGCGTCTACTGGTGCTGGAGTTCTCTAAGCCGATTATCGAACCGCTGAGCAAAGCCTACGACGCGTACTCTTTCCACGTTCTACCGCGTATTGGCTCAATGGTAGCAAGCGATGCAGACAGTTATCGCTATTTGGCGGAGTCAATCCGCATGCATCCCGATCAGGACACCTTAAAAGCAATGATGCAAGATGCCGGGTTCGAAAGCGTTGATTACTACAACCTGACGGCAGGTGTCGTTGCGCTGCATCGTGGTTACAAGTTCTGACAGGAGATTGGGGATGCCTTTAAAACCCTTAGTGACCGCAGGCGTTGAAAATCTGCTCAACACCTTTCTGTACCGTTCCCCTGCGCTCAAGTTAGCCAGAACGCGTTTACAGGGAAAAGTGCTACGTGTTGATCTCAAAGGATTTTCAACACCGTTAGTTCTGGTGTTCAGTGAGCGCCAGGTCGATGTGCTGGGGGTATGGGAAGGCGAAGCCGATTGCACCGTAATCACACATGCCAGCGTGTTACCGAAACTACGCGATCGGCAGCAACTCACCACGCTTATTCGCAGCGGTGAGCTGGAAGTCCGGGGCGATATTCAGGTCGTACAGAACTTTGTTGCGTTGGCCGATCTGGCGGAGTTTGATCCCGCTGAACTGTTAGCGCCCTATACTGGCGATATCGTCGCGGAAGGGGTTAGCAAAGTGTTGCGTGGTGGAACGAAGTTCCTGTGCCGCAACATTCAACGCCAGCAGCGCTATGTTGCTGAAGCGCTCACCGAAGAGTGGCGCATGGCTCCTGGTCCGCTTGAGGTTGCATGGTTTGCAGAAGAAACGGCAGCCGTTGAGCGCGCGGTCGAATCTCTGGCAACACGGCTGGAAAAACTGGAGGCCAAATGACGCCAGGTGAAGTACGGCGCCTTTATTTCATCATTCGCACTTTTTTAAGTTATGGCCTTGATGAACTCATCCCTAAAATGCGTATCACGCTGCCGCTCCGGCTGTGGCGTTACTCGCTGTTCTGGATGCCCAACCGACACAAAGATAAACCACTGGGAGAAAGGCTGAGACTGGCTTTACAGGAACTTGGCCCGGTGTGGATCAAGTTTGGGCAAATGCTCTCAACCCGTCGTGATCTTTTCCCTCCTCACATCGCCGATCAGCTAGCGCTACTGCAGGATCGGGTTGCGCCATTCGATGGGCAACGCGCGAAAGAACAAATCGAAGAAGCGATGGGCGGACTGCCCGTCGAAGAATGGTTTGATGATTTTGAGATCACGCCGCTGGCATCTGCATCTATTGCTCAGGTTCACACTGCACGGCTGAAATCGAATGGCAAAGAGGTGGTGATCAAAGTTATTCGCCCGGACATCCTGCCGGTAATCAAAGCGGATTTAAAACTGATCTATCGCCTTGCTCGTTGGGTTCCTCGCCTGCTGCCTGATGGTCGTCGCCTGCGGCCAACAGAAGTGGTCCGTGAATATGAAAAGACGTTGATTGATGAACTGAATTTGCTGCGCGAGTCAGCGAACGCGATTCAGCTGCGACGTAATTTTGAAGACAGCCCGATGTTGTACATCCCGGAAGTGTACTCCGACTATTGCAGTCAGAACATGATGGTGATGGAGCGCATTTACGGTATTCCCGTTTCAGATGTCGCCACGCTTGAGAAGAACGGCACCAATATGAAGTTGCTGGCTGAACGCGGTGTTCAGGTCTTCTTTACTCAGGTTTTCCGTGACAGCTTTTTCCATGCGGACATGCACCCCGGGAATATTTTCGTAAGTTATGAGCACCCTGAAAACCCGAAATACATTGGTATTGATTGTGGGATAGTGGGTTCTTTAAACAAAGAAGATAAGCGCTACCTGGCTGAAAACTTCATCGCGTTCTTTAACCGTGACTACCGCAAAGTTGCTGAACTGCACGTGGATTCTGGCTGGGTTCCGCCGGATACCAACGTTGAAGAGTTCGAATTTGCCATTCGTACCGTGTGTGAGCCGATTTTTGAAAAGCCGTTGGCGGAAATTTCCTTTGGTCATGTGCTGTTGAATCTGTTCAACACTGCGCGCCGATTCAACATGGAAGTTCAGCCTCAACTGGTATTGCTTCAGAAGACGCTGCTGTATGTTGAAGGTGTCGGACGACAGCTCTATCCGCAGCTAGATTTATGGAAAACGGCTAAGCCATTCCTCGAATCCTGGATCAAAGATCAGGTCGGTATTCCGGCACTTGTCAGGGCATTTAAAGAAAAAGCACCGTTCTGGGTCGAAAAAATGCCAGAAATACCTGAACTGGTGTATGACAGTTTGCGCCAGGGCAAATATTTACAGCACAGTGTTGATAAGATTGCCCGCGAGCTTCACGCGAATCATGTACGTCAGGGACAATCCCGTTATTTATTGGGCATTGGCGCAACATTGTTGCTAAGTGGAACATTCCTGCTGGTAAGCCGTCCTGAGTGGGGGCTTATGCCGGGCTGGTTGATGGCAGGCGGTGTCCTGGCCTGGTTAATCGGCTGGCGCAAAATGCGCTGAATTTTTCATCGCCCAAGGCAGGCCGTGTAACGTATACTACGGCCTTATTAATTCATCATCTATGACAGAGGAACATGTATGGGTGGTATCAGTATTTGGCAGTTGTTGATCATTGCCGTCATCGTTGTACTGCTATTTGGCACCAAGAAACTCGGCTCCATCGGTTCCGATCTTGGCGCATCGATTAAAGGCTTCAAAAAAGCGATGGGTGATGATGAGCCTAAGCAAGATAAAACCAGCCAGGACGCTGATTTTACAGCTAAATCCATCACCGATAAGCAGGGCGAAGTGAAAAAGGAAGACGCCAAAAGCCAAGATAAAGAGCAGGTATAATCCGTGTTTGATATCGGTTTTAGCGAACTGTTATTGGTGTTCGTGATCGGCCTCATCGTTCTGGGGCCGCAACGATTACCCGTAGCGGTAAAAACGGTTGCTGGCTGGGTGCGTGCTTTACGTTCCCTGGCAACTACTGTTCAGAATGAACTGACCCAGGAGCTTAAGCTTCAGGAGTTTCAGGACAGCCTGAAGAAAGTAGAGAAAGCGAGCCTGACAAATCTGACCCCGGAGCTGAAAGCCTCAATGGATGAGCTGCGTGAAGCGGCAGAATCGATGAAGCGTTCATACAGCGTGCACGATCCTGAGAAAGCGAGCGATGAAGCGCACACTATCCACAATCCGGTGGTGAAAGAAGGTGAAGCGCAGCGAGAAGGGGTCACCCCTGCCGCCGCTGAAAACCAGGCCAGTTCGCCGGAGCAAAAACCGGAATCCACGGGTGCTACAACGCCAGAGCCGACGGAAAACGCTTCCGCCACGTTGATGGATGCAGAAAAGAAAGCTGCCGCACCTGTTGTCGAATCCTCACCCTCGTCGAGTGATAAACCGTAAACATGTCTGTAGAAGATACCCAACCGCTCATCACGCATCTTATTGAGCTGCGTAAGCGACTCCTGAACTGCATTATTGCGGTAATCGTGATCTTTCTGGCGTTGGTTTATTTTGCCAACGACATTTACCATATGGTTGCAGCGCCGCTGATTAAACAGATGCCGCAGGGCGCAACGATGATTGCCACTGATGTGGCCTCGCCGTTCTTTACCCCGATCAAGTTGACCTTCATGGTGTCGCTGATCCTGTCAGCGCCAGTGATCCTCTACCAGGTGTGGGCATTCATTGCGCCAGCTTTGTATAAACATGAACGTCGCCTGGTGGTGCCACTGCTGGTTTCCAGTTCGTTATTGTTTTATATCGGCATGGCATTCGCCTACTTTGTCGTCTTCCCGTTGGCGTTTGGTTTTCTGGCCAACACGGCTCCGCAAGGTGTACAGGTATCGACGGACATTGCCAGCTATCTCAGCTTCGTCATGGCGCTGTTTATGGCTTTCGGTGTCTCTTTTGAGGTTCCGGTTGCCATCGTCCTGCTATGCTGGATGGGCATTACAACGCCTGACGATTTACGCAAGAAACGTCCTTACGTTGTAGTTGGGGCATTTGTCGTCGGGATGTTACTGACCCCGCCGGATGTTTTCTCGCAAACGCTGTTGGCGATACCGATGTACTGCCTGTTCGAGGTGGGTGTTTTCTTCTCCCGTTTCTATGTCGGTAAGCGACGTACGCGAGATGAGGACAACGAGGCTGAAGAAGCAAAAGAAGCCGAAGCCACTGAGAAAACTGAAGAATAAATTCAACCGCCCGTCAGGGCGGTTGTCATATGGGAGGAAGCATGTTTGATATTGGCGTTAATTTAACCAGTTCACAATTTGCGAAAGACCGGGATGAGGTCGTGGCGCGCGCCTTTGCTGCGGGCGTAAACGGTATGCTTCTGACCGGAACAAACCTGCACGAAAGTCAGCAAGCGTTAAAGCTGGCGCAACATTATCCGCATTGCTGGTCCACGGCTGGCGTGCATCCCCATAACAGCAGTCAATGGCAATCCTCAACGGAAGACGAGATTATCGCGCTGGCAAACCAGTCGAAGGTGGTTGCTATTGGTGAATGCGGCCTGGATTTCAATCGTAATTTCTCCACCCCGCAAGAGCAGGAGCGTGCGTTTGAGGCACAGCTTCGCATTGCCGCTGAACTGCAGATGCCGATTTTCATGCATTGTCGGGATGCGCATGCGCGTTTTCTGACATTACTGGAGCCGTGGCTGGATAGCCTCCCCGGCGCAGTGCTGCACTGTTTCACCGGCTCGCGTCAGGAGATGCAGGACTGCGTGGACCGAGGACTTTATATCGGTATTACCGGATGGGTCTGTGATGAGCGCCGGGGAATGGAACTACGGGAGCTGCTGCCGTTTATCCCGGTGGAAAGACTGCTGATAGAAACCGATGCGCCTTATCTACTTCCTCGCGACTTAATGCCGAAACCAGCCTCACGGCGCAATGAACCGGCGCACCTGCCACATATTCTTGAGCGTATTGCACACTGGCGCGGAGAAGATCCTCAATGGTTGTCAGCAACCATTGATGCTAACGTCAGAACGCTGTTCGAAGTGGCCTTCTAACGGCTTATATTTTTCGAAAGCCAGTATTTTTCACGCTCTGCTTAATCTCTTTATTCAGCAGGTTAAGCAGCAGCATGGAGCGCGCTTCGCCATCCGGCTCGGTGAAAATCGCCTTTAACCCCTCAAACGCCCCTTCAGTGATAATCACACTGTCCCCAGGCTGAGGGGTCTGAGGATCAACAATACCTTCAGGCTTGTAGATGGAAAGCTGGTGAATAACGGGAGAAGGGACGGTCGCTGGCGTTGCGCCGAAGCGTACGAAATGACTGACACCACGCGTGGCGTTGATGGTAGTGGTGTGGATCACTTCTGGGTCGAACTCGACAAACATGTAATTAGGGAATAGCGGTTCACTGACCGTGGCACGTTTACCGCGCACCATTTTTTCCAGGGTGATCATAGGCGTCAGGCAGTTCACCGCCTGCCTTTCCAGGTGTTCCTGGGCTCGCTGAAGTTGCCCACGTTTGCAGTACAGTAAATACCAGGCTTGCATAATAACTCTTATCCGCTTGTTCTGAGCGCCAGCATAGCAAAAGCCATGAGTTAAGTTAATTATACCTGTCTCAAAGCAGGCTGAAACCCAATGGGTATATACTCCCAGAGCTTAAATGCATCGCCAGAGTTCACGCTAATTTAACAAAAATACAGCATCACAATGATGAACGCCGTATAATGAAGCGCTTACGAAGAGGCCACAATGGACGCCATGAAATATCACGATTTACGCGACTTCCTGACGCTGCTTGAACAGCAGGGCGAGCTCAAACGCATTTCGCTTGAGGTGGATCCCCACCTGGAAATCACTGAAATTGCCGACCGCACCCTGCGTGCCGGTGGGCCTGCGTTACTGTTTGAGAATCCTAAAGGCTATTCAATGCCGGTGTTGTGTAACCTGTTTGGCACACCGAAGCGTGTTGCGATGGGTATGGGGCAAGAAGATGTCTCGGCATTACGGGAAGTCGGTAAACTGTTGGCGTTTTTGAAAGAGCCAGAGCCACCGAAAGGATTCCGCGACCTGTTTGATAAGCTGCCGCAGTTTAAGCAGGTGCTGAACATGCCGACTAAGCGGTTGCGCGGTGCGCCTTGTCAGCAAAAGGTCTTCTCCGGCGATGACGTTGATTTAAATCGTATTCCGATTATGACCTGCTGGCCGGAAGATGCGGCGCCGCTGATTACCTGGGGGCTAACCGTAACGCGCGGCCCGCATAAAGAGCGGCAGAATTTGGGTATCTATCGCCAGCAGTTGATTGGCAAAAACAAGCTCATTATGCGCTGGCTGTCCCACCGCGGCGGAGCGCTCGATTATCAGGAATGGTGCGCGGCGCATCCTGGTGAGCGCTTCCCGGTTTCAGTTGCGCTGGGTGCAGACCCTGCGACCATTCTGGGGGCCGTCACGCCCGTCCCAGATACATTATCCGAGTATGCATTTGCCGGGCTGTTACGTGGTACCAAGACCGAAGTGGTCAAATGTATTTCCAACGATTTGGAAGTACCCGCCAGCGCTGAAATTGTGCTCGAAGGGTATATCGAGCCGGGTGAGTTGGCCCCGGAAGGGCCGTATGGCGATCATACCGGGTATTACAACGAAGTAGATAGCTTCCCGGTCTTTACCGTGACGCATGTTACCCAGCGTGAAGATGCTATTTATCACTCTACCTATACCGGACGTCCGCCTGATGAGCCAGCAGTGCTCGGCGTGGCGTTGAACGAAGTATTTGTTCCTATTCTGCAAAAGCAGTTCCCGGAAATCGTCGATTTTTACCTGCCTCCGGAAGGCTGTTCATACCGTCTGGCAGTGGTGACGATGAAAAAACAGTACGCTGGCCATGCTAAACGCGTCATGATGGGTGTTTGGTCGTTTTTGCGCCAGTTTATGTACACCAAATTTGTTATTGTCTGCGATGATGACGTCAACGCACGTGACTGGAATGATGTGATTTGGGCAATTACTACCCGTATGGACCCTGCCCGGGATACGGTACTGGTAGAGAATACGCCAATTGATTACCTGGACTTTGCCTCGCCGGTTTCCGGCCTTGGTTCAAAAATGGGGCTGGATGCCACAAATAAATGGCCGGGCGAAACCCAACGTGAATGGGGACGTCCGATTAAAAAAGATCCTGAAGTGACTGCGCGTATTGACGCTATTTGGGATGAACTGGCCATCTTTAATGACGGCAAAAGCGCCTGAGGCGCGATCATTTTGCCTATTGATCCGACAGAGAGAGCGCATGACAACCTTAAGCTGTAAAGTGACCTCGGTAGAAGCTATCACTGACACCGTATATCGCGTTCGTTTAGTGCCTGACGCGGCGTTTTCCTTTCGTGCTGGCCAGTATTTAATGGTCGTGATGGATGAAAGGGATAAGCGTCCGTTCTCCATGGCATCAACGCCGGACGAGAAAGGATTCATTGAGCTGCACGTTGGCGCTTCTGAGCTAAATCTTTATGCCATGGCCGTGATGGACCGCATTCTGAAAGACCGGGAGATCAAGGTCGATATTCCGCATGGCGAAGCTTGGCTGCGTGATGAAGACGAGCGCCCGTTGATCCTGATCGCAGGCGGCACGGGGTTTTCTTACGTGCGTTCCATTCTGCTCACCGCGCTGGCGCGTAATCCCAACCGCGATATCACCATTTACTGGGGTGGGCGCGAAGAGAAACATCTCTACGATCTCTCTGAGCTGGAAGCGTTGTCAGTTAATCACCCGAACCTGCGCGTTGAGCCGGTGGTGGAACAGCCTGAAGACGGCTGGCGTGGTCGTACGGGCACCGTGTTAACGGCAGTATTGCAGGATTACGGTACTCTGGCGGAACACGATATCTACATTGCTGGTCGTTTTGAGATGGCCAAAATCGCGCGCGATCTGTTCTGCAATGAACGCAGTGCGCGTGAAGACCGTCTGTTTGGCGATGCTTTTGCATTCATTTAGTAATAAAAAACCCGCCCCTGACAGGCGGGAAGAACGGCAACTAAACCTTTCCCCGTCATAATTCACACTGCTTCTTTGTTGGCTGCCTTTTCTCACCCCGGTCACATAGTTATCTATGTTCCCGGGGATTCGCTCAGTTGCCGCCGCGATGCAGCGCGAATTATTTAGGGGAATTTATCTTTGATTAAACTCGCTCAAATACCGTTGCGATGCCCTGCCCTAACCCGATACACATCGTCGCCAGACCAAACTGCACGTCTTTGCGTTCCATCAGGTTGAGCAGGGTGGTGCTAATACGCGCACCGGAACATCCCAGTGGGTGGCCCAGGGCGATTGCGCCGCCGTTGAGGTTGATCTTCTCGTCTATCTGCTCCATCAGCCCCAGATCTTTAATGCACGGCAGGATCTGGGCGGCAAAGGCTTCGTTCATTTCAAACAAGCCGATGTCGCTGGTGGAGAGTCCCGCTTTTTTCAGCGCCAGTTTTGAGGCCGGAACCGGACCGTAACCCATGATTGAGGGGTCGCAGCCGACAACAGCCATCGAACGAATACGGGCACGCGGCGTCAGACCCAGCTCACGGGCGCGGCTTTCGCTCATCACCAGCATTGCCGCTGCGCCGTCGGAGAGCGCGGAGGAGGTACCCGCAGTGACCGTTCCGCTCACCGGATCGAACGCCGGACGCAGGGTGGACAGCGCTTCAACGGTTGTCTCCGGGCGAATAACCTCATCGTAGTTAAACTGCTTCAGCACGCCGTCTGCGTCATGACCACCGGTTGGGATGATTTCATTCTTAAAGGCGCCGGACTGTGTGGCGGCCCAGGCGCGGGCGTGTGAACGTGCGGCGAAGGCGTCCTGCATTTCACGACTGATGCCGTGCATGCGCGAAAGCATTTCTGCGGTCAGGCCCATCATCCCCGCAGCTTTTGCTACGTTGCGGCTCATGCCTGGGTGAAAATCAACGCCGTGGCTCATTGGTACATGGCCCATATGCTCCACGCCACCAATCAGGCACGCCTGTGCATCGCCGGTCATGATCATACGTGCCGCGTCGTGCAGCGCCTGCATTGATGAACCGCACAGGCGGTTCACGGTGACCGCCGGAACGGAGTGCGGGATTTCCGCCAGCAGCGAGGCGTTACGGGCGATGTTGAAACCCTGCTCCAGCGTTTGCTGCACACAGCCCCAGTAAATGTCATCCAGCGCGGTTGGATCCAGTGCCGGATTACGCGCCAGCAGGCTACGCATTAAGTGTGCGGAGAGATCTTCTGCCCGCACGTTACGAAACGCCCCCCCTTTTGAACGGCCCATCGGGGTACGGATCGCATCAACAATTACAACCTGTTCCATTGTGACTCCTTAAGCCGTTTTCAGGCTGCCAACCGGGCGGGCAGGCTCAACCTGGGGATAATACGGTTCGTTATGGCGCGCTTTATCACGCAGGCCGGCCGGAACTTCATACAGCGCTCCGAGGTGCTGATATTGCTGGGCCATATCGAGATACTTCGCGCTGCCGAGCGTATCCAGCCAGCGGAACGCGCCGCCGTGGAACGGAGGGAAGCCCAGGCCATACACCAGTGCCATATCGGCTTCTGCCGGACTGGCGATAATGCCTTCTTCCAGACAACGCACCACTTCGTTGACCATTGGGATCATCATGCGGGCGATAATCTCTTCATCACTGAAGTCGCGTTTAGGCTGGCTGATATCTGCCAGCAAACCATCAACGGTGGCATCTTCTTCTTTCTTCGGCTTGCCTTTGTTGTCTTCTTTATAGCGCCAGAATCCAAGACCGTTTTTCTGCCCGAAACGGTTAGCATCAAACAGTGCGTCTATCGCGTCGCGATAATCTTTCTGCATCCGTTGTGGGAAACCTGCAGACATTACCGCCTGCGCGTGATGTGCAGTATCAATACCCACCACGTCCAGCAGGTAAGCCGGACCCATTGGCCAGCCAAACTGTTTTTCCATGATTTTGTCGACTTTGCGGAAATCCGCTCCGTCGCGCAGCAGCTGGCTGAAACCGGCAAAATACGGGAACAGCACGCGGTTCACGAAGAAACCGGGGCAGTCGTTGACCACAATTGGCGTTTTGCCCATCTGGCTTGCCCATGCGACAACTTTGGCGATGGTTTCATCCGAGCTTTTCTCGCCGCGAATGATCTCAACCAGTGGCATGCGGTGTACTGGGTTAAAGAAGTGCATCCCACAGAAGTTTTCCGGGCGCTTGAGCGCGCTGGCCAGTTCGTTGATTGGGATGGTGGAGGTATTCGAAGCCAGTACCGTATCCGGGCGAACTTTGTCTTCAGTCTCCGCCAGCACCGCTTTTTTCACTTTCGGATTTTCCACGACCGCTTCAACTACCACATCCACACGTTCGAAACCGCTGTAGTCGAGGGTAGGATGAATGGTGGAAATCACGCCCGCCATTTTCAGACCGTCAATTTTGCCGCGTTCAAGCTGTTTGTTCAGTAGCTTGGCTGCTTCGGTCATACCGAGCGTTAATGATTTGTCATTGATATCTTTCATCACAACCGGCACGCCTTTCCAGGCTGACTGGTACGCGATGCCGCCGCCCATAATACCTGCGCCCAGCACTGCCGCTTGCTTTGGCGCATCAATATTTTTGGTGAGTTTTTTGGCTTTGGCTTTCACGAACTGATCGTTCAGGAAGATCCCAACCAGCGCGCGAGCTTCACTGGTGTGCGCCAGTGGCACAAAGCTTTTATTTTCCAGATTCAGCGCTTCTTCACGACCAAAACGGGCCGCTGCTTCAATGGTTTTCACTGCGGTAATCGGTGCGGGATAGTGCTTACCTGCCGTCTGCGCCACCATACCTTTAGCGATGGTAAAGCTCATGGCCGCTTCAATTTTGCTGAGCTTCAACGGCTCAAGCTTCGGCTGACGTTTGGCTTTCCAGTCGAGATCGCCATTAATTGCCTGTCGTAATACCGCAATCGCGCCATCAAGCAGTTTGTCTTGCTTCACTACGCCATCGACCAGGCCGATTTTCAGCGCCTGCTCAGCGCCAACATCTTTACCCGCAGCAATAATTTCCAGAGCGCTGTCTGCGCCCAGCATACGTGGCATACGTACGGAGCCGCCAAAGCCCGGCATGATACCCAACTTAGTTTCCGGCAGGCCGATGCGCAGGTCTGGTGTTGCCAGGCGATAATCGGTTGCCAGGACACACTCGCAGCCGCCGCCCAGTGCGTAGCCGTTTACCGCTGAGAGGGTCGGCACAGGCAGATCTTCGAGGCGGTTAAAGACGCTGTTAGCAAAATGCAGCCACTGGCTCAACTGCTCTGCAGGCACGAGGAACAGTGAAAGGAATTCGGTGATATCGGCACCAACAATAAAGGCTGCTTTGTTAGAGCGCAGCAGCAGCCCTTTTAAATTCGGTTGATTTTCCAGCACGTCAAGCGCATGGCCCAGGCTGGCAACGGTGGCCGTGTCGAGTTTATTGACCGAACCAGGGGCATCGAACACCAGTTCGGCGATGCCATCTTCCAGCCAGTCGAGGTACAGGGTGTCGCCTTTGTAAAGCATGTCAGTCTCCTGAATCCGCAAGGTGATCTGGTCATACCAGATGAATCGAAGTGTGTATTTTGTGTTAAAAAAATGCAAATGAATGATTAAAGAAATGACGATTTGATCACGCTCGGTAGAAATCACGCACTCACAAGGCGATGTGCTAAGATGCGGAGACTTGAGGTCAAAAAAACAGAAGGATAGAAAATGGAATCACTGGCCGCACTCTATAAAAATCATATCGTTACCCTACAAGAACGGACGCGCGACGCGCTGGAACGCTATAAGCTGGATGCGTTACTTATTCATTCAGGTGAGCTGATTAACGTCTTTCTCGACGATCATCCATATCCGTTTAAGGTCAATCCGCAGTTCAAAGCCTGGGTGCCTGTAACGCAGGTTCCTAACTGCTGGTTGTTGGTGGATGGTGTGAATAAGCCAAAGCTGTGGTTCTACCTGCCGGTTGATTACTGGCACAACGTTGAGCCGCTGCCGACCTCCTTCTGGACGGAAGAGATCGAGATCATCGCGCTGCCAAAAGCGGATGGTATTGGTAGCCAACTGCCTGCTGCTCGCGGCAATATCGGTTACATCGGTCCCGTTCCGGAACGCGCGCTGCAACTGGACATCGCGGCCAGTAACATCAACCCGAAAGGGGTGATCGACTACCTGCATTATTACCGTGCTTATAAAACGGATTACGAACTGGCCTGTATGCGCGAAGCGCAGAAAATGGCGGTGAATGGACACCGTGCCGCGGAAGAAGCGTTCCGTTCCGGAATGAGCGAGTTTGACATTAACCTTGCTTACCTGACGGCTACCGGTCATCGCGACACCGACGTGCCGTACAGCAATATCGTGGCGCTTAACGAGCATGCTTCGGTTTTGCACTATACCAAGCTGGATCATCAGGCTCCGTCTGAAATCCGTAGCTTCCTGCTGGACGCAGGTGCGGAATATAACGGCTATGCGGCAGACCTGACGCGCACCTGGTCGGCGAAAAGCGACAACGACTATGCGCATCTGGTGAAGGATGTGAATGACGAGCAACTGGCGTTGATTGCCACGATGAAAGCGGGCGCCAGCTATGTGGACTACCACATTCAGTTCCATCAGCGCATCGCGAAACTGCTACGTAAGCATCAAATTATCACCGATATGAGTGAAGAAGCGATGGTTGAAAACGATCTTACCGGGCCGTTTATGCCGCACGGTATTGGTCACCCGCTGGGCCTGCAGGTACATGATGTTGCTGGCTTTATGCAGGATGACAGCGGTACCCACCTGGCTGCGCCGTCGAAGTATCCTTATCTGCGTTGCACCCGCGTTTTGCAACCGGGCATGGTTTTGACGATCGAACCGGGCATCTATTTTATTGAATCGCTGCTGGCACCGTGGCGTGAAGGGCAGTTCAGCAAACACTTCAATTGGCAGAAAATCGAAGCCCTGAAACCGTTCGGCGGTATTCGTATTGAGGACAACGTGGTGGTCCACGAAAACAATATCGAAAACATGACCCGGGATTTAAAACTGGCGTAATGGACAGTTGGTTAATCCCTGCGGCGCCGGTAAGCGTCGTTGAAGAGATCAAAAAAAGCCGCTTCATTACGCTGATCGCCCATACGGACGGTGTAGAAGCGGCAAAAGCGTTTGTTGAGTCAGTTAAAGCGGAACACCCGGACGCCCGTCATCATTGTATGGCGTGGGTGGCGGGTGCGCCCAATGACTCGCAACAGCTGGGATTTTCCGATGATGGCGAACCGGCGGGTACGGCAGGCAAACCGATGCTCGCACAGCTGATGGGGAGCGGCGTCGGTGAGATTACCGCGGTGGTGGTGCGCTACTACGGCGGTATCCTTCTGGGTACGGGGGGACTGGTAAAAGCCTATGGTGGTGGTGTGAATCAGGCGCTGCGGCAGTTAACGACACAGCGCAAGACGCCATTAACCGAATATACTTTGCAGTGTGAGTACGGTCAGTTGGCAGGTATTGAAGCTTTGTTGGGGCAGTTTGACGGTAAAGTCATTGCCAGTGATTACCAGGCTTTTGTTCGGCTCAGGGTGGCGCTTCCTTATGCCAAAGTGGATGGATTTTCGGCAAAACTGGCGGATTTTAGTCGTGGTTCATTGCAATTGTTAGCGATTGAAGAATAATCCCCACCTCATTTTAAAGAACTAAGGAAGCGGCAGAGATGCATTTTCGCGCCATCACCCGAATCGTTGGACTACTGGTCATCTTATTCTCGGGGACAATGATTATCCCCGGACTGGTAGCGCTCATTTATCGCGATGGGGCTGGGCGTGCATTTACCCAAACTTTCTTCGTTGCTCTGGCTATTGGCTCTATGCTGTGGTGGCCAAACCGTAAAGAGAAGGGCGAGCTGAAATCGCGCGAAGGATTTCTGATTGTTGTTTTATTTTGGACCGTGCTGGGGAGCGTGGGTGCGTTGCCATTCATTTTTTCGGAAAGTCCTAACCTCACAATAACCGACGCTTTTTTTGAATCCTTTTCCGGATTAACTACCACAGGTGCGACGACGCTGGTGGGGCTGGATTCATTGCCACACGCGATTCTCTTTTATCGCCAGATGCTGCAATGGTTCGGCGGGATGGGGATCATCGTGCTGGCAGTGGCTATCCTGCCTATTCTTGGCGTGGGTGGCATGCAGCTCTATAGGGCAGAAATGCCCGGACCGCTGAAAGATAATAAAATGCGCCCGCGTATTGCCGAAACAGCAAAAACGCTGTGGCTTATCTATGTATTACTGACGGTGGCCTGCGCGCTGGCGCTATGGTTTGCCGGGATGCCCGCGTTTGATGCCATTGGGCACAGCTTTGCCACAATTGCTATCGGCGGCTTTTCCACACACGATGCCAGCGTGGGATATTTTGACAGTCCCACGATTAATACGATTATTGCTATCTTCTTGCTGATCTCCGGCTGTAACTATGGTCTGCACTTCTCTTTATTAAGCGGGCGTAGTCTGAAGGTCTACTGGCGCGATCCGGAATTCCGTATGTTCATCGGCGTACAGTTGACGCTGGTGGTTGTCTGTACGCTGGTGTTGTGGATACATAATACCTATGGGTCGGCGCTCACGACCATCAACCAGGCTTTTTTCCAGGTAGTGTCGATGGCGACGACTGCCGGATTTACTACAGATAGTATTGCCCGCTGGCCGCTGTTCCTACCGGTGCTGTTGCTGTGTTCTGCGTTTATCGGCGGGTGTGCCGGGTCGACGGGCGGTGGCTTGAAGGTGATTCGTATCCTGCTGCTGTTTAAACAGGGTAACCGTGAATTGAAACGACTGGTACACCCGAATGCGGTTTACAGTATCAAGCTGGGGAATCGTGCGTTGCCGGAGCGAATTCTTGAAGCCGTATGGGGATTCTTCTCTGCTTATGCGCTGGTCTTTATTATCAGTATGCTGGCGATTATTGCGACCGGCGTAGATGACTTCTCTGCGTTTGCCTCTGTGGTCGCGACGCTGAATAACCTGGGGCCCGGGCTGGGGGTTGTTGCCGACAACTTTGCCAGTATGAACCCCGTAGCGAAGTGGATCCTGATTGCCAATATGCTGTTTGGTCGTCTGGAGGTCTTTACTCTGCTGGTACTTTTTACACCTACCTTCTGGCGTGAATAATGGAGTAACACGTGAAAACACTGATTCTTTTTTCTTCCCGGGACGGACAAACGCGCGAAATCGCCGAGTATCTGGCTTCTGAGCTCAAAGAGCTGGGTGTTTGGGCGGATGTGCTTAATTTGCATCGTACCGCGGAGCCCGACTGGCAAAATTATGACAGCGTGGTGATTGGCGCCTCGATTCGCTATGGTCATTACCATGCTGCTTTCCAGGAATTTGTGAAAAAGCATGCCACGCGATTGAATGCGATGCCGAGTGCGTTCTACTCCGTTAACCTGGTTGCCCGTAAACCGGAAAAACGTACGCCTCAAACTAACAGCTATGCGCGCAAGTTCCTGATGAGTTCGCCGTGGCGGCCAGATCGTAGCGCAGTTATTGCCGGTGCTTTGCGGTATCCCCGTTATCGCTGGTATGACCGCGTTATGATCCAACTGATAATGAAGATGTCAGGCGGTGAAACGGATGCGAATAAAGAAGTGGTGTATACCGATTGGGAACAGGTTGCGGGTTTCGCGCGGGAAATCGCTCAGTTAACCCACAAAACGGTGTCAAAATAAACGTAAAGTATAAAAAATAATCACTCGGAAAATTATTTTAAATTTCCCCTTGTCAGCCTGAAATAACTCCCTATAATGCGCCTCCACTGACACGGAACAACGGATTACAAGCCGCCGGGTCAGCGGGGTTCCACTGAGAACTTCG
>NZ_WPCV01000008.1 GCF_018035235.1 Citrobacter sp. On2M | reverse complement strand
CTGGCGGCTGTAGCGCGGTGGTCCCACCTGACCCCATGCCGAACTCAGAAGTGAAACGCCGTAGCGCCGATGGTAGTGTGGGGTCTCCCCATGCGAGAGTAGGGAACTGCCAGGCATCAAATAAAGTGAAGAAGCCCATCCTGACGGATGGGCTTTTTTGCGTCTGTGCGCAGTGAAATCCGCCGGCTGCGGCGCAGCGCGTGCCATCGGGTGCAAAGCGAATCACGACACCGCTGCTATCGTCTTATCCACTGCATAACAAAGTCAGCAACTTGTTGTATATCATTGATATCTAACAGTGGAACATCCACAGCAAGCGGAACATCACTGGTAACTGCGATAACATATTCATCCAGTGCCAATTCTTCAGCACTATGACCGCAACCGTCGCGAAAAAGCAGGATTTTGGCGACAGGTTCATGCTTAAAGCCCTCAACCAGCACCATATCTAACGTTGAAACGTCCATCCGGCTTACCAGATACGCTAAATCCAGTTCGGGTTCTTCCGGTGTTTCTACCATTAACGCCCAACGTTGTTGGCTGGCGACTAGCGTTTGTGCTGCCCCGGCTTTACGTAGCTCATAGCTATCTTTGCCGGGCTTGTCGACATCCATATTGTGATGCGTATGTTTAATCAATCCGGGACGAATACCTCTGGCACGTAGCTCCGGAATCAATTTTTTGAGCAGAGTAGTTTTTCCCGTGCCGCTCCATGCTGCAATGGCGAGTAAAGGGATCATGATTTGTCCTGCCATTTTGCGAGTTCTTCGGGGGTGTTCACGTTCACGAACGCATCTTTGTGGTCGCTGAAGTCGACGGAGTGGCCGCCAGCCTGGCGCATAAAGACCATAACGCGTCTTTCACCGGACTGAAGATAATCCTGCAGCAAGGGCTGCATGGAGCGGTGCATCAGCGCAATGGCCGGATGATCTCTTTCTCCATCATGTACCCAGACAACCGGCGCAGCTTTACGCTGCTCCTTCAAACGTGTAACCAGATCATGAGGAATATAGGGCATATCGCACGGACAGAATAGAAACCAGTCTCCCGCTTGCTGCAGGAATACTGACAGCATCCCGGCCAGTGGGCCAGGGAAATCGGCCAATGAGTCGGGGATCACTTTCAGGCCGCTTCGCTGGTAAATCTCCCGGTGGCGATTGGCATTAACCACCACGGTTTCGACCTGCAAAGCGAGGGTATCTGCCACATGTCGCCAAAGAGGTTTACCGTCAAGCTCAAGCAGACCTTTATCGGTTCCACCCATCCGTCTGGCCTTACCACCTGCCAGCACAACCCCTGTTATTGCACTATCCAGAATCACTGATATCGCCTCTTTTAATGTGGGATTGACCCTGCTAACGTATCCGTATTGAGCCTAAGGAGCACAACCATGAAATGTAAACGTCTGAATGAAGTTATTGAACTCCTCCAGCCAGCCTGGCAGAAAGAACCCGATCTTAACCTGATGCAATTTTTACAGAAACTGGCGCAAGAGTCAGGTTTTGACGGCGAACTGGCGGATTTAACTGATGACATTCTGATCTATCATCTGAAAATGCGTGACTCAGCGAAAGACGCTGTCATCCCAGGTATTCAGAAAGATTATGAAGAAGATTTCAAAACCGCACTACTCCGCGCACGTGGCGTAATTAAAGAGTAAAAGCTTGTAATCGCCGCCACCGAAAGCCCTGCGAAATGATATCCTGAATTATTCGTAGTATTTTCGGATGATGGGATGAACGACAACGCTTTTAATTTCCAGACGCTACACCCGGATACCATCATGGATGCACTGTTTGAGCAGGGGATCCGGGTGGATTCCGGGCTTACCCCGCTTAACAGCTATGAAAACCGTGTCTATCAATTCCAGGATGAAGATCGTCGACGCTTTGTCGTTAAATTTTATCGCCCTGAACGCTGGTCTGTCGATCAGATCCAGGAAGAACACCAGTTTGCTCTGGAACTGGTGAGCGATGAAGTCCCGGTAGCTGCGCCGCTGGTACTAAACGGCCAAACGCTGCTAAGTCATCAAGGTTTTCATTATGCGATCTTCCCCAGCGTTGGTGGACGCCAGTTTGAGGCCGACAACATCGATCAGATGGAGGCTGTGGGTCGCTATCTGGGGCGTATGCATCAGACCGGCTGCAAGCGTACCTTTGCCTTTCGCCCAACGATTGGCCTTGAAGAGTATCTGACTGAGCCGCGTAACGTTTTTGAACACGCACCGCTGATTCCATCAGGGCAAAAAGCGGCCTTCCTGAAGGCAACGGATGCGCTGATCGCGCTCGTTACCGATCGCTGGCATACGCGTTTTAACACATTACGCCTGCACGGTGATTGCCATGCCGGTAATATTTTGTGGCGCGATGGCCCGATGTTTGTCGATTTAGATGATGCCCGTAATGGCCCGGCAGTTCAGGATTTATGGATGCTTCTCAATGGCGATAAAGCTGAACAACGCATGCAGCTTGAAACCATTATTGAAGCTTATGAAGAGTTTAGTGAGTTCGACACCTCTGAAATCGGACTTATAGAACCTTTACGCGCTATGCGTTTAGTTTATTATCTTGCCTGGCTAATTCGACGTTGGGCTGACCCTGCGTTTCCAAAAAACTTCCCGTGGTTAACCGGGGAAGATTACTGGCATCGTCAGACCGCGACCTTTATTGAGCAGGCAAAAATTCTGCACGAGCCCCCCTTACAATTAACGCCAATGTATTAATCGGAGAAACGTGAACATGAAAAAAATATGGCTGGCGCTGGCTGGTATGGTTTTAGCTTTTAGCGCATCTGCAGCGCAATTCCAGGATGGCAAACAATACATCACCCTGGAGAAGCCTGTTGCGGGTGAACCGCAAGTGTTGGAGTTTTTCTCCTTCTACTGCCCGCACTGCTACCAGTTTGAAGAAGTGCTTCACGTGTCTGATAACGTGAAGAAAAAGCTGCCGGAAGGCACCAAGATGACCAAATACCACGTCGAATTCCTGGGACCTTTGGGTAAAGATCTGACGCAGGCATGGGCGGTTGCTATGGCGCTGGGTGTTGAAGATCAGGTTACTGTTCCGCTGTTTGAAGGGGTTCAGAAAACTCAGACCGTTCAGTCTGTTGCTGATATCCGCAAAGTGTTTGTCGACGCAGGTATTAAAGGCGAAGACTATGATGCGGCATGGAACAGCTTCGTGGTGAAATCACTCGTGGCGCAGCAGGAAAAAGCGGCGGCTGATTTGCAGCTGCAGGGTGTTCCGGCGATGTTTGTGAATGGCAAATATCAGGTTAACCCGCAGGGTATGGATACCAGCAGCATGGATATCTTTGTACAACAGTATGCGGATACCGTGAAGTATCTGGTAGGCCAGAAGTAAAAGAAAAGCCGGTCACTGACCGGCTTTTTTATTTGAGGCTTTAATTGCGTCGAGCTGCGCGTCTTTCTTACTCCACAGCATATTCAGCCATAGCTGAAACTGACGCTTGAAGCCCTTATCGTTCACGTAATCACCGTGCAACTCTTCATTGACTGGCTCCAGATCCACCCTCACGACGATACGCGTTAACTTACCGCTCAGCATATCGTAGAACGGTCTGCTGTTGTTTTCCGGATAGCACAACGTGACGTTTAACATTTTATCGAACTGTGACCCCAGGACGTTCAATGCCATCGCAATACCGGCCGCCTTGGGGGGAAGCAGGTTTTGATAGGGGGAACGGGTTTGCTCGCGTTTTTCTTTGGTAAACCGTGAACCCTCAACAAAATTCACAATGGTTGTCGGATGCGCACGAAATTTCTCGCAGGAACGACGCGTTGTTTCGACATCTTTACCGCGCCGTTCCGGATGGCGGAGCAGGTAGCCACGCGAATAGCGTTTCATAAACGGCATATCCAGCGCCCAGCAGGCCAGGCCAATAAAGGGTACCCAGGCCAGCTGTTGCTTGAGGAAATATTTATTCATCGGGATGTGTTTACGGAACAGAACGCAAAGCACAACGATATCGGCCCAACTGTAATGGTTACAAATGAGCAGATACCAGTTTTTCTTACTAAGACCTTCCAGCCCTTCGACATCCCACTTCAAACGTGGATTGAGGTGCAGCAGTAGCGCCAGACCCTCACACCAGCAGTACATCATGAAATTACAGAACACGGAAACCTTGCGCCAGACGACAGGAACGGGCAAAAGGAGTTTCACAACTCCGGCAAGGATGATCGGCACAGAACAAAAAATCGTGACCAATATGGTCAATACGATACTCAGTAACAGCGTTATCGCAGCGAGTATTCTCGTCATAATTAAATTATTCAAAAGGTTAGCCATAGACAGTGCGCTAAAGAGGCGCAAGGGGCTGATTTTATCAGAAAACGGACCAAATGATGGTTCTTCCCTGAATAGAAAAAACAGGAATATCTATCCACATCAGGATATAAGCTGTGAAAATGGAATAAAATGCTGTGCATTCATTTAATTCATTGAAATACATATAAAAATAATATGAGGCAATAATTGCCATGTTATATTTAAAGAGCTGGAAATTATTTATTCACAAAGTTATCCACAGTCGTGTTTGCGAGCAAAGCAGAAGATCTGCAAAAGATTTTCGACAAATGCGGCGAAAAACTCATGTTTTCATCCTGTCTGTGGCATCCTTTACCCATAATCTGATAAACAGGCACGGACATTATGGTTCAGATCCCAGAAAACCCACTTATCCTTGTAGATGGCTCATCTTACCTGTATCGCGCATACCACGCATTTCCGCCGCTGACTAACAGCGCAGGAGAACCTACTGGTGCGATGTACGGTGTCCTTAACATGCTGCGTAGCTTGATTTTGCAATATCAGCCAACTCACGCAGCGGTGGTATTCGACGCCAAGGGTAAAACCTTCCGTGATGAGTTATTCGAACACTACAAGTCGCACCGCCCCCCCATGCCGGACGATCTGCGTGCGCAGATTGAACCTCTGCATGCGATGGTGAAAGCGATGGGGCTGCCACTGCTGGCCGTTTCTGGCGTGGAGGCGGACGATGTCATCGGTACGCTGGCGCGGGAAGCGGAGAAGCTGGGTCGTCCGGTGCTGATTAGCACTGGTGATAAAGATATGGCTCAACTGGTGACACCGAATATCACCCTGATCAACACCATGACCAATACGATCCTCGGTCCGGATGAAGTGGTGAATAAATACGGCGTCCCACCAGAACTGATCATCGATTTCCTGGCGCTGATGGGGGACTCCTCAGATAACATTCCGGGTGTTCCTGGCGTGGGTGAAAAAACTGCGCAGGCGCTACTGCAGGGGCTGGGTGGGCTGGATACTCTCTATGCTGAATCAGACAAAATTGCGGGGCTGACATTCCGTGGTGCAAAAACCATGGCGGGCAAGCTTGAGCAGAATAAAGAGGTGGCGTACCTCTCATATCAATTGGCTACCATTAAAACGGATGTTGAGCTTGAGTTGACCTGCGAGCAGTTGGAAGTCCGTCAGCCGGTAGCAGAAGAACTGCTTGGTCTGTTTAAACAGTATGAATTCAAACGTTGGGTTAGCGACGTTGAAGCGGGTAAATGGCTACAGGCGAAGGGAACAAAACCGGCGGCAAAATCACAGGAAACCATCGTTGTCGATGAAAAAACTGAGCAACCTGCCACGGTGCTTTCCTACGACAACTATGTGACAATTCTGGACGAAACAACGCTGGAAGCGTGGATTGCAAAGCTGAAGAAAGCGCCCGTCTTCGCCTTTGATACTGAAACTGACAGCCTGGACAACATCTCCGCTAATCTGGTTGGCTTGTCTTTTGCCATTGAACCGGGTGTGGCTGCATATGTTCCTGTTGCCCATGATTATCTGGATGCCCCCGATCAGATCTCTCGCGACCGCGCGCTGGCGCGCCTGAAGCCGCTGCTGGAAGATGAGAACGCGCATAAAGTTGGACAAAACCTGAAGTACGATCGTGGTATCCTGGCCAATTATGGCATCGAGCTTCGCGGCATCACCTTTGACACCATGCTCGAATCCTACATTCTTAACAGCGTCGCTGGCCGACACGATATGGACAGCCTGTCGGACCGTTGGCTGAAACATAAAACCATCACCTTTGAAGAGATCGCCGGAAAGGGCAAAAACCAGCTGACCTTTAACCAGATAGCGCTGGAAGAAGCCGGTCGTTATGCTGCGGAAGATGCCGACGTTACACTACAGTTGCATCTGAAGATGTGGCCAGAATTGCAGCAGCATAAAGGGCCGCTGAACGTCTTTGAAAATATCGATATGCCGCTGGTTCCGGTTTTGTCTCGCGTTGAGCGCAACGGTGTGAAAATCGATCCGGCTGTTCTGCACAAGCATTCAGAAGAGCTGACGCTGCGTTTGAATGAGCTGGAGCAAAAAGCACATGAGATCGCTGGAGAAGTCTTTAACCTTTCCTCCACCAAGCAACTGCAAACTATCTTGTTTGAAAAGCAAGGTATTAAGCCGCTGAAGAAAACGCCGGGCGGCGCGCCATCAACGTCGGAAGAGGTACTGGAAGAGCTCGCGCTGGATTACCCGTTGCCCAAAGTGATCCTGGAATATCGTGGTTTAGCAAAACTGAAGTCGACCTATACGGACAAGCTTCCGTTGATGATAAACAAGAAAACCGGGCGTGTGCACACTTCCTATCATCAGGCGGTTACCGCAACGGGTCGCCTGTCTTCAACGGATCCGAACCTGCAAAATATCCCGGTACGTAATGAGGAAGGTCGTCGTATTCGTCAGGCGTTCATTGCGCCAGAAGACTATGTGATTGTCTCTGCGGACTACTCACAGATTGAACTGCGCATTATGGCGCATCTCTCGCGTGATAAAGGTCTGCTTACCGCGTTTGCCGAAGGGAAAGATATTCACCGTGCAACGGCGGCGGAAGTCTTTGGCTTACCGCTGGATTCTGTGACCGGTGAACAACGCCGCAGCGCGAAAGCCATCAACTTCGGTCTGATCTACGGAATGAGCGCCTTTGGTCTGGCGCGCCAGTTGAATATTCCACGTAAAGAAGCGCAGAAGTATATGGACCTCTACTTCGAGCGCTACCCTGGTGTGCTGGAATATATGGAACGTACGCGGGCGCAGGCGAAAGAACAAGGTTATGTCGAAACCCTGGAAGGGCGTCGCCTCTATTTACCGGATATTAAATCCAGTAATGGTGCTCGTCGCGCGGGTGCAGAACGCGCGGCAATTAACGCCCCGATGCAGGGTACTGCCGCAGACATTATAAAACGAGCCATGATTGCGGTTGACGGATGGCTGCAAACCGAGCAACCGCGTGTGCGTATGATCATGCAGGTACACGATGAACTGGTGTTTGAAGTGCATAAAGATGACCTTGAAAGCGTCTCTAAAAAGATCCACCAACTGATGGAAAACGAGACCCAGATTGACGTGCCGTTGCTGGTGGAAGTCGGCAGTGGCGAAAACTGGGATCAGGCGCACTAAGGGTTTACTGAATAACGGCTCTTTTTCGTAACTAAGCAACATAAGATAGAACTTTTTGTGATGTCCATTAGAATTCCCTATGTAAGGAATGAAAAAAAATTACAAAAAGTGCTTTCTGCGCTGCTCAAAAAAGAGTAAAGTTATTCACGTAGGGTACAGAGGTAAGATGTTCTATCTTTCAGACCTTTTACTTCACGTAATCGGATTTGGCTGAATATTTTAGCCGCCCCAGTCAGTAATGACTGGGGCGTTTTTTATTGTGCGAAAGAAGGTTTCGCACATACAGTAGGCCGGATAAGACGCGTAGTGGCGCCATCCGGCAATACGGTGGGTTATTCCCCGTCCTGCATCTCTTCAATCGGTGCCAGTTCACTAAACCAGCTATCCAGCTTCTGCCGCAGTTTGTCCACCCCCAGCTTTTTCAGTGATGAAAATGCTTCTACCTGCACATCACCGTTAAATGCCAGTACGGCTTCACGTACCATATTCAACTGCGCTTTGCGTGCGCCGCTGGCCAGTTTGTCTGCTTTAGTCAGCAGCACCAAAACCTGAACGTTACTCTCAACCGCCCACAGGATCATCTGCTGATCGAGATCTTTTAGCGGGTGGCGAATATCCATCAGTACCACCAGACCTTGCAGGCTCTGACGTTTTTCCAGATATTCAGCCAGCGCGCGCTGCCATTTGCGTTTCATCTCTTCCGGCACTTCGGCATAGCCGTAACCTGGCAAATCGACCAGGCGTTTGCCGTCAACAACTTCAAACAGGTTGATAAGCTGGGTACGACCCGGCGTTTTAGATGTACGCGCCAGACCTTTTTGATTCGTCAGGGTATTTAGCGCACTGGATTTGCCTGCGTTGGAACGGCCAGCAAAAGCCACTTCTATTCCGGTGTCGGAAGGTAAGTGGCGAATATCAGGCGCACTCATCACAAAATGCGTCTGTTGATAATTCAAGTTATTCAAAGCAGTCCTCTCCATCAATCAGGGCTTTGCAGCGATTATACCTGAACCCCAGCAAAAGGCTGGTTTTTCGACGTGCGGGCTGTGTAAGTAAAAACCTCGCACTTTGTGAGACATTGCAGATAGTTTCTATACGAGATGGCACGTCGTACATTGGACTCATTCAAATAAATCATGCAATTACGAACGGGTTAAATTCTGAAAAGTTGAAATTGTTACCCAGGTTACTTGTACGATTAAGCTAAAAAGGTAAAGTAGTATCCATAGCGAGGAAGCTGACAGGATAGACGACTCAGGATGAGGGTCAGGAGCGCCAGGAGGCGAAGACACAGGATTGTCAGGAAGACAAACGTCCGGAGACGTTGATAAAAGGAAATGGAAACAACACGGAATGTTTCAGGCTAAGGGAAAAACAGGGTGTGTTGATAGCCAACAGGGATAGTAGAGCCCGTAAGGGTTGAGAGTCAGGATAAAAGGCGACAGATTACTCTGTCGCCTTTTTTCTTTATTTCTGCTAGATTCCGGCGCAATTATATACTGAATAAAAACAGCCAAAGACGAATCATGATGAAACCAACTTCTACACCACGCGGTAAAGGTCCTGCAAAAGCGCGTCGTAAAACACGCGAAGAAATTAATCAGGAAGCTCGCGACCGTAAGCGTCAGAAAAAACACCGTGGTCATGCGGCAGGTAGCCGTGCGTCCGGTAGTGAAGGCGCATCTGGTGGCGGAAACCAAAATAAGCAAAAAGATCCTCGTACTGGCAGCAAAAAACCCATTCCATTGGGCGTGACCGAAAAAGTCACCAAACAGCACAAACCGAAGAGTGAGAAACCTATGCTTTCACCACAGGCTGAGTTGGATTTACTGGAAACGGATGAGCGCCTGGATGCGCTGCTGGAGCGTCTTGAAGCAGGAGAAACCCTGAGCGCGGAAGATCAAACCTGGGTTGATGCCAAGCTGGACCGCATCGATGAGCTGATGCAAAAGCTGGGGCTTTCTTACGATGACGAGGAAGAAGAGGAAGAGGAAGAAAAGCAGGAAGACATGATGCGCCTGTTGAAAGGCGGCAACTAACGGTTTTACACCGTGGGTCTTCCCGTCCTGCTTATAACCCTTCCGGTTATATGTTATCTGGTGTGGTTATTCGTTAAACTACAGCGGTTGTCGCGGCGACAGAAGTGGCTGCGCAACCGGCTCATCACCCGCACAGGGGTTAAGCCGGTACGCCGTACCCGCCAGAGACGCCATCGGAAGGAGTGAGCATGTCAGAGCAGCTAATAGACTGGGACCTGGCCCTGATCCAGAAATATAACTATTCCGGGCCACGATATACCTCGTACCCGACCGCGCTGGAGTTTTCTGAAGACTACGGCACAGAAGCATTTCTAAAGGCCGTGGCGCGTTATCCTGAGCGTCCGCTCTCGCTGTACGTTCACATCCCGTTCTGCCACAAACTGTGCTACTTCTGTGGCTGCAACAAGATTGTGACTCGCCAGCAGCATAAAGCCGATCAATACCTCGATGCCCTGGAACAAGAAATCATTCATCGCGCTCCGCTGTTCGCCGGACGCCATGTCAGCCAGTTGCATTGGGGCGGCGGTACGCCAACGTACCTGAACAAAGCACAAATCAGCCGTTTGATGTCGTTACTGCGTGGTAACTTCAACTTTAACAATGACGCTGAAATCTCGATCGAAGTTGATCCGCGCGAAATTGAGTTGGATGTCCTTGATCATTTACGTGCTGAAGGTTTTAACCGTCTGAGCATGGGGGTACAGGATTTCAACAAAGAAGTTCAGCGCCTGGTGAACCGTGAGCAGGATGAGGCGTTTATCTTTGCGCTGCTGAATCATGCGCGGGAGATTGGCTTTACCTCAACAAATATTGATCTGATTTATGGCCTGCCAAAACAGACGCCGGAAAGCTTTGCCTTCACCCTGAAACGCGTGTCTGAGTTGAATCCAGACCGTCTGAGCGTCTTTAACTACGCGCACCTGCCAACGCTGTTTGCTGCTCAACGCAAGATTAAAGATGCTGATCTGCCCAGCGCGCAGCAGAAGCTGGATATTCTGCAGGAGACCATCTCTTCACTGACCGAAGCCGGCTATCAGTTCATTGGCATGGATCACTTTGCCCGCCCGGACGATGAACTGGCCATTGCTCAACGCAAAGGCGTGTTGCATCGTAATTTCCAGGGTTATACCACCCAGGGCGATACTGATTTACTGGGGATGGGTGTATCGGCTATCAGCATGATTGGCGACAACTACGCGCAGAACCAGAAAGAGCTGAAGCACTATTACCAGCAGGTTGACGAGCAGGGGAACGCGCTGTGGCGTGGAATTACGCTGACCCGCGACGACTGCATTCGTCGGGATGTGATTAAGCTTTTGATCTGCAACTTCCGCCTCGACTATGCCGCTGTGGAACAGCAATGGGATCTGAACTTCGCTGACTATTTTGCCGAAGACCTGAAACTGCTGGCACCACTGGCGAAAGATGGGCTGGTGGATGTGGATGAGAAGGGGATTCAGGTTACGTCGAAGGGGCGCCTGTTGATCCGTAATATTTGCATGTGCTTTGATGCTTATCTGCGTCAGAAAGCGCGGATGCAGCAGTTCTCACGGGTGATTTAACGTTTTGCCCGGTAGCGCCAGCGCCACCGGGCAAACTGCTTAGCTGAACAGCCCTACCAGCGCCGCACACAGCACTGCGGCAACCGCAGTTTGTGGCGTATGGCTTTCGACCGCACCGCTCGACAGCAGATTAATCATTGATTCCAGCATGATGACTTCCCCCGTTTGCCGGGCACGATCATACTTAACTCATCGGAACAGTAAAGCGCAAAATAGCAGCAATTTGCGCTCAATTATCAATCTTTACACAGTGACAAATCGTCACTCCATTCCGAGTTCTTTTAACTTACGTGTCAAGGTATTGCGGCCCCAGCCAAGCAGGCGTGCGGCTTCCTGTTTGTGCCCTTGGGTATGACGTAGCGCGGTGGTCAACAGCGTGCGCTCCATTTCCGGTTGAGCCTCAGAAAGCAGGTTTTGATGACCGGAACGCAAGGCCCGGTCTGCCCACTGTGCCAACAGGGTTGCCCAGCTGTCTGGCTGCATATGGGACGGTGCGTCAGGCACGGTGGTTTCAAACAGCTCGGCCGGTAAGTCCTGAATCAGCACCTCCTGTCCGGCGGCCATGACGGTTAACCAGCGGCAGGTGTTCTCAAGCTGACGCACGTTACCCGGCCAGGCCAGACGGGTCAGCGCCGTCTCGGTCTCCGGGTGTAATTGTTTGGCTTCAACGCCCAGTTCGCGCGCGGCCTCCTGCAGGAAATGACGCGCCAGACGTGGGATATCTTCCCGACGTTCACGCAGCGGCGGCAAATGTACGCGGATGACGTTCAGACGATGGAATAAGTCTTCGCGGAATTTGCCTTCCTGTACGCGCAGTTCCAGATTCTGGTGTGTGGCGGCGATAATACGTACATCCACCTTCACGGGCGCATAGCCGCCAACGCGATAAAATTGGCCGTCGGCCAATACGCGCAGTAAACGCGTTTGCACGTCCAGCGGCATATCACCTATTTCATCGAGAAATAGCGTACCGCCGTCAGCCTGTTCAAAGCGTCCCTGGCGAATCGTATTCGCCCCGGTAAACGCCCCTTTTTCATGGCCAAACAGCTCGGACTCGATCAAGTCTTTCGGAATAGCCGCCATGTTCAGCGCGATAAATGGCGCTTTGACGCGCGGGCTATGACGATGCAACGCATGGGCGACCAGCTCTTTACCGGTCCCGGACTCTCCGTTAATCAATACGCTGATTGACGACCGGGACAGTCGGCCAATTATGCGAAAGACATCCTGCATTGCCGGCGCTTCGCCGATGATGTCAGTTGTTGGGCCGTTGATCTGAACATTGCGCGGCTGCTGCTGTTCCTGATAATGGCTGATGGCACGTTCGACAAGCGCTACGGCTTCATCGATATCAAAAGGTTTGGGCAGATAATCAAACGCCCCTTGTTGGTAGGCGCTGACTGCAGCATCCAGATCGGAGTGTGCGGTCATTATGATGACCGGAAGCATCGGATGCCGCGCTTTGATCTGTTTTAACAGCGTCAGACCGTCCATGCCCGGCATGCGAATATCCGACAACAGTACGTCAGGCGTTTTGCTGGCCAGCGCGTCCAGCACCTCTTTACCGCTTTCAAATGTTGTGCAGCTTAGTCCTGCCCCTGCGAGCGCACGTTCAAGCACCCAACGGATGGAACTATCGTCATCAACTACCCAGACTATTCCTCGTTGCATAAACGTCACCTTTATTTCCTGATAGGCAGGTAAACCGAGAATTCGGTATGACCCGGCCAGCTGGTAAATTCAATTTTGCCGGAATGTTGATCAATCAAATTACGGGCAATGGATAATCCAAGGCCGGTACCGCCTTCGCGACCGCTGACCATTGGGTAGAACAGCGTGTCCTGCAAATGCGAGGGAATACCCGGACCGTTATCCTCAACATCAATCCGTGCTGCCAGGCGATAACGTACGCCGTGCAGCGTGAGCTGAAACGCGGTGCGGGTACGCAGAATGATCTCACCGCCTTCCGGTCCCAGCGCCTGCAAAGCATTGCGCACGATGTTTAACAGAACCTGCTCGATCTGATCCGGGTCGTGCAGTAATTCGGGCAGACTCGGGTCGTAATCACGAATCAGCGTGACGTTTTCCGGGAGCTCCATTGAGACCAGCGCCACTACGCGCTCCGCCACCTTGTGAATACTTTCCGTGACGTGCATACCCGGCTGTTGTGGTCCCAGCAGACGGTCGACCAGATTACGCAGGCGGTCGGCCTGCTCAATAATGACTTTGGTATATTCGGTCAGCGCCGGGTCCGGAAGCGCTTTGCTGAGCAGCTGCGCCGCGCCGCGTAATCCACCCAACGGGTTCTTGATTTCGTGCGCCAAACCGCGCACCAGATCGCGGGCGGCAATCTGCTGGGCGTGCTGGAGCTGCTCCTGGCTCAGACGACGCTGGTTATCCATTGGCGCCATCTCCAGCAGGATAAGGCCATCAGGCAGCCTCTGAGCAGTCACTGAGAGGATATGGGAGTGGCTGTCTATCACCAGCGTCACTTCGTTATCCGTAAAGCCCTGGCCCGCTTCCAGGCTCTCTCGCATCAGTCCGATGTTTAAGGAGAAATAACTCAACAGATCGGGAAGCGGGGTACCAAACAGTTTGCGGGAGCTTTGGGCGAGCAGCTGTTGTGCCGCAGGGTTGGCGTAATGTACCGCCAGCTCATCGTCGACGAGTAAAATGCTGTTGATTAAAGAATTGAGGATCTGCCCAGCATCGGGCAGCGTGCCGGTTGCCATTCAGCAGTCTCCTGAAAAGTGTTGCACCAATTTAGTGCATTATAGCTTTTTACGCATAAAAAGCGCGAGAAAGCAGGTTGTTAGTGGAGAAAAAAGCCCATCGTGTGATGGGCTAAAAGTTCCACGGCAACTCAATTCCAGGTTATCGCGCCAGCGCGTGACGCGACCTTATCTGGAAAGTACAACTCAAACGATTAAACGCTGTAGTACAGCTCAAACTCTACCGGGTGCGGAGTCATACGCACACGGTCATCTTCTTCGCGACGCAGCGTAATGTATGCATCGATCGCTTCATTGGTGAACACGCCGCCTGCAGTCAGGAACTCACGGTCCAGATCCAGTTCTTTCAGTGCTTCTTCCAGAGAACCAGCAACCTGTGGGATCTCTTTCGCTTCTTCCGGCGGCAGGTCATACAGGTTTTTGTCCATGGCTTCGCCCGGGTGGATCTTGTTCTTGATACCGTCAAGACCGGCCATCAGCAGTGCTGCGAAGCACAGGTACGGGTTAGCAGCCGGGTCCGGGAAACGCACTTCAATACGACGCGCTTTCGGAGAAGCAACAACCGGAATACGGATAGAAGCAGAACGGTTACGGGCAGAGTAAGCCAGCATTACCGGCGCTTCGTAGCCAGGGACCAGACGCTTATAGGAGTTCGTGGTCGGGTTAGCCAGGGCGTTGATCGCTTTAGCGTGTTTGATTACGCCGCCGATGTAGAACAGCGCCTGCTCAGACAGACCCGCATATTTGTCGCCAGAGAACAGGTTTACGCCGTTCTTTGACAGGGACATGTGGCAGTGCATACCGGAACCGTTATCACCGAACATCGGTTTTGGCATAAAGGTCGCGGTTTTACCGAAACGGTGCGCAACGTTGTGCACAACGTATTTGTAGATCTGAATTTCGTCCGCTTTTTTGGTCATGGTGTTAAAGCGGGTCGCGATTTCGTTCTGGCCAGCAGTCGCCACTTCGTGGTGATGTGCTTCAACAACCAGGCCCATCTCTTCCATGATCAGACACATGGTAGAACGGATGTCCTGAGAAGAATCTACCGGAGGAACCGGGAAGTAACCGCCTTTCACGCCAGGGCGGTGACCTTTGTTACCACCTTCGTATTTGGTGGAAGAGTTCCATGCGCCTTCGATGTCATCGATAGCCACGTGAGAACCGGAGATAGATGCGCCGAAGCGGATGTCGTCAAACAGGAAGAACTCTGGCTCTGGCCCGAACAGAACGGTGTCTGCGATGCCGGTAGAACGCAGATACTCTTCAGCGCGTTTTGCGATGGAGCGCGGATCGCGGTCATAGCCCTGCAGCGTACCGGGTTCCAGGATATCGCAACGGATGATCAGAGTAGACTCTTCATAGAACGGGTCGATGAGTGCAGTAGATGCATCTGGCATCAGAACCATGTCTGATTCGTTAATGCCTTTCCAGCCACCGATTGAGGAGCCGTCAAACATTTTGCCTTCTTCAAAGAATTCGGCATTTACCTGATGAGCAGGAATAGTGACGTGCTGTTCTTTACCTTTAGTATCAGTGAAGCGCAAATCAACAAACTTCACTTCGTGTTCGTTCAGCATCGTCAAAACGTGTTCAGCGGACATACTTACTCTCCCGGATTGGTCATGGTCGTCGTGGTAACGAAGTCTTCAATTCTGCAAAAAATTGGCCGTGTCGCCGTAAAAAATATAAAGCGAAATCTGTGCCAACTTTTAAATTGCCCCTAAAAGGCGTTATCATGCGCACTATCGTGCAAAGGGGCTGCACCATGAAGGTTGTATTGCACCATTATAGTGCTTTAATGTGAACATTAAGCACCATATTGGTGCAAAGCATGTCAGATTACCCCTTTTAACGCTCCGTGAATGTGATCACAAAGAAACTCTGCAATACTTGTTTGCGGAGGATGTTTGTGATCCTGTTTTGTACTGCGATTAATCCGTGTACAATAACGCGCTATTTCTAAAATGCCTGAGGCAAAGTTGTGATCGAAAATTTGCGTAACATCGCCATCATCGCGCACGTAGACCATGGTAAAACGACCCTGGTAGACAAGCTGCTCCAACAATCCGGTACGTTCGATGCACGTGCTGAAACCCAAGAGCGCGTGATGGACTCCAACGATTTGGAGAAAGAGCGTGGGATTACCATCCTCGCTAAAAACACCGCTATCAAATGGAATGACTACCGTATCAACATCGTTGATACCCCGGGGCACGCCGACTTCGGTGGTGAAGTTGAACGTGTAATGTCCATGGTCGACTCCGTGCTGCTGGTGGTGGATGCAATGGATGGTCCGATGCCGCAGACGCGCTTCGTGACCAAAAAAGCCTTTGCCCATGGCCTGAAGCCAATTGTTGTTATCAACAAAGTTGACCGTCCTGGCGCGCGTCCTGACTGGGTTGTTGACCAGGTATTCGACCTGTTCGTTAACCTCGACGCTACCGACGAGCAGCTGGACTTCCCGATCGTTTACGCTTCCGCGCTGAACGGTATCGCAGGTCTGGATCACGAAGATATGGCTGAAGACATGACTCCGCTGTATCAGACCATCGTTGATCGTGTACCGGCTCCGAACGTAGATCTTGATGGCCCGCTGCAGATGCAAATCTCTCAGCTGGACTACAACAACTACGTTGGCGTAATCGGCATCGGCCGCATTAAACGCGGTAAAGTTAAACCGAACCAGCAGATCACTATCATTGATAGCGAAGGCAAAACCCGTAACGGTAAAGTCGGTAAAGTTCTGACTCATCTGGGTCTGGAACGTATCGAGAGCGATATTGCCGAAGCCGGCGATATCATCGCGATCACCGGTCTGGGCGAACTGAACATCTCCGACACCATCTGCGATCCGCAGAACGTCGAAGCGCTGCCGGCTCTGTCCGTTGATGAACCGACCGTAACCATGTTCTTCTGCGTAAACACCTCTCCGTTCTGTGGTAAAGAAGGTAAATATGTTACCTCTCGTCAGATCCTTGACCGCCTGAACAAAGAGCTGGTGCACAACGTTGCGCTGCGCGTTGAAGAAACCGAAGATGCGGATGCGTTCCGTGTATCCGGTCGTGGTGAGCTGCACCTGTCTGTTCTGATTGAAAACATGCGTCGTGAAGGTTTCGAAATGGCGGTTTCCCGTCCGAAAGTTATCTTCCGCGAAATCGATGGCCGTAAACAAGAGCCGTTCGAAAACGTAACGCTGGACGTCGAAGAGCAGCATCAGGGTTCTGTCATGCAGGCTCTGGGTGAGCGTAAAGGCGACCTGAAAAACATGAATCCAGATGGCAAAGGCCGCGTACGTCTTGACTACGTGATCCCAAGCCGTGGTCTGATCGGCTTCCGTTCAGAATTCATGACCATGACTTCCGGTACCGGTCTGCTGTACTCCACCTTCAGCCACTACGACGATGTTCGTGCGGGTGATGTGGGTCAGCGTCAGAACGGCGTACTGATCTCCAACGGCCAGGGTAAAGCAGTTGCGTTCGCACTGTTCAGCCTGCAGGACCGCGGTAAGCTGTTCCTGGGCCACGGTGCTGAAGTTTACGAAGGCCAGATCATCGGTATTCACAGCCGTTCTAACGACCTGACTGTAAACTGCCTGACCGGTAAGAAACTGACCAACATGCGCGCGTCCGGTACTGACGAAGCAACGGTTCTGGTTCCGCCGGTTAAGATGACTCTGGAGCAGGCTCTGGAATTCATCGATGACGACGAACTGGTAGAAGTTACCCCAACCTCTATCCGTATCCGTAAGCGTCACCTGACTGAAAACGATCGTCGCCGTGCAATGCGTGGCGCGAAAGAAGAGTAATTAACGCTCTTTCTCAGGTAAGCACAAAAAAGCCGCTGATTATCAGCGGCTTTTTTATCATCAGCAGTATCAGAAGAAATACTTTGCCCCAACACGAATCTGGTTTTGTTCGCGATGATAGGGTTCAACATTGCGATCTAACCAGCGTAATTCCAGGTAGGGCAACCAGTGTTCATTGATCCGATACTTAAAGGTATTGGTAATTTCCCAATGATGATCTTTTCCGTTGCTGCTATTGAAGTCATTGACTCGCATAAAGTAGTGAGGTTCAAAGGTATAGGAGAATTTATCGGTAATGGTAAAGTTCCAGTAGTTACCTATTTCATAGGTATCATTATTATCCAGGTCACCGTTCAGGTCGGTTGAACTGTAGTTATTATGGTTATATCGATTACGCACGGTAAGATTAAACCATGGTGTAAATTTATAGTTAACATCCAGATAAACAGCACCGCCAGAACCAATACTCTTATCGTTTATTAATCCGCCAGGTTGGATTGTCAATTTATCTGTCGGTTTAAATAACGGATACCAGCCCTCTATTTCGTTATAGCCGTGTTTTAACTCATCCTTGCGTTGCATGGTGTAGGTGTTGGTGAGCATGATACCCGCGCCCATATCGGAGTTATAGCCGACGCGCATCATGACCTCTATTTGATCGGACGCCAGGTTATATGCTTCGCGGTTTTCTACATAGGCGCCAGCAAAAGCAGAGGTTGATACCACAGAGGATAAGAGAATTATTGTCGTTAATTTTTTCATGATAAATCCATTTTTTAAGCGTAGGAAGGCCGCCATCCCTTGAGATGGAATAAGCGGCTGTTATTTTTATACGTTTACAGCAGAGGTATTTTTCTTATTGGTAACAGAGTCTGGTTGGGTATTATTTTTCTTCCGTTGGCTGATTTCCTCAATAATAAAAGCAAAACGTGTTTCATTGAGCTTATAAAAGAAGCCCATTGTGAGTGCTGCAATAATCGCAAGTCCGCAGGGCCAGAGAAAAATAAGTTGACGCAAACCGAGCAGGGTAGCATCGCTCTGGGCTATGTTGGGGATATAACCGATTTGTGTCAGCATAATCCCAGGCAGGAAGCCTGCGAGCGCCGCGGAAATCTTGCGAGAAAAGGTATAACCCGTATATACCGAGCCTTCCGCACGGATCCCTGTTTTCCATTCACCATAATCGACCGTATCCGGAACCAGCGCCCAGTTCAGGCTGTTAACAAAAGCGGTTCCGAAGAAGGCCATGCAAGAAAACATCACAAATAAAAATGACGTGCTACCCCAGAAAAAGTTCAGCACATCGCCGATTGCCCATAGCGCCAGACCGCCGAGGTAAACCTGTTTTTTACCGAAGCGTTTTACAGCAGTGGGAACCAGCAGTACCCCAACCAGAATGCATCCCATGCTGAAGAAACCCATCCACGACAGCAGATGTATATCGTTGAGCACGTACTGGGTGTAATACACCTGAATCGCCAGCTTAATATTGAATGCTGCTAGCGTGCACAAGTTGGCAACACATAGCACCAGTAGTGGAGGGTTACGGAAAATGGCGCAGAACGATTTGAGAATACTGGGTTTATGGTGATCCGGCACGATTTCGATATAACGTTCCTTCACACCGCTAAAGCACCACCACATGCTGAACAACCCGCAGACGGAGAAGATCAATGCGGCAATCAGATAACCCAGCGAAGGCGAACTGATAAATAGCGCCTGAATCGGCATAAAGCCAACGGTACACAGTAACAGGCCTACGGTAGCGCCGCCCTGACGCCAGGCGGCGAGCTGAGCGCGTTCATGTGGATTTTTAGTAATTGCAGGCACCATCGCGCCGTAGGAACAGTTCATCAGGCTATAGAACAGGCCGAACAGCATGAACAACACCGTTGCCAGCCCTGTTTTCACCGTTAGCGTAAAGCCTGTCGCTAAAAATTGCGCGCTGGCGACGACGGCGACAGGAAATGACGCATACAAAATAAAGGGTCTGAATTTCCCCTTTGCGCCAATATTACGCCTTGAGTCCAGCAACACGCCGGTCAGAATATCGGTGAAGGCGGTGAAGAACTTCGCCACCAAAAAGATAATCCCACCGTACCAGGCCGGCATCCCTAGTTCATCGGTATAAAATTTAAGCAGATACAGCGTGCCGATACACAGCATCAAATTTGAGCCAAAGTCACCCACACCGTAGGCGAATTTTTCACGCAGGCTCAGTTTTAGCGTTAGCGGATCATGAAAAGACATAATCGCTCCTCAATAGCGCTCCGTAGAGCGCTATTCATTATTATTATCAAACGGTTTGTTTACGCGCTTCTATCTCTTCAACGATGCGGACATACATCTTCTCGTTAAGGTTGTAGAAACAGCCCATAGCTACAATGGTGATCACCGCCAACGCACAGGGATAAATAAAGATCAGCTGACGCAACCCTTCGACCGTACTGGCAGATTGCACCACGTTGGGGACGTAGCCGATTTGCGTCAGCATCCAGCCGGGGAAGAATCCTGCCAGCGCTTGTGACACTTTACGAAAGAAGGTGAAGCCGGTGTATACCGTACCTTCCGAACGTACGCCGGTACGCCATTCGCCATATTCCACCGTGTCGGAGACCAGCGCCCAGTTCAGGCTGTTGACGAATGCTGAGCCGAAGAATGCCAGACAGGAGAAGGCGACAAAGCTGACTGAGCCGCCGCCAAAGAAGTAGTTAAGCAGATCGCCCGCAACCCAGATCAGCAAACCGCCGATGTAGACCTTTTTCTTGCCGAAACGTCTGACCATTCCCGGCATCAAGAAGACACCGATGAAGATACAGCCCATGCTGAAAAAGCCCATCCACGAAAGGAGGATCGGGTCGTTCAGTACGTACTGGGTGTAATAGACCTGAATCGCCAGCTTGACGTTAAACGCGCCAAGTGTGCAAAGGTTGGCAACGCACAGAATAAACAGCGGGCGGTTACCTGCGATGGCGCGGAAGGATTGCAGCAATCCCGGTTTTTGCGCGGCATCAACGGGTTTCACTTCCACATAGCGTTCTTTTACCCCGGCATAGCACAACCACATAAACAGCAAGCCGAACAGAGAGAACAAGGTGGCGGCGAAGATATAGCCCAACTGTGAGTTGCCTTCGATCAGGTTCATTACTGGCACAAAACCGACGGTGCACAGCAGCAGGCCAAGAGTAGCTCCGCCCTGTCGCCAGGCTGCCAGCGAGGCGCGTTCGTCAGGGTTTTTGGTAATCGCGGGGACCATCGCACCGTAAGAGCAGTTCATCATACTGAAGAACAGTCCGTACAGCATAAACAGTACCGTTGCCATCACCGTTTTACCGGTGACTTCAAATGGTGTACCGACAAAGTTCGCAATCGCCAGCAGCGTCACTGGAAATGCGGCATACAGAACGAACGGGCGGAATTTGCCTTTCGGGCCGATTTTGCGGCGCGAGTCGAGCATAATCCCAGTCCCCATATCGGTAAACGCGGTAAAAAACTTGGCGATAAGGAAAATGATACCGCCATAAGTTCCAGGTAAACCAAGAACATCGGTATAAAACTTGAGTAAATAGAGCGTACCTATGTCCAGCAGGATATTGGAACCTAAATCACCCATCCCATAGGCGAGTTTTTCTTTGAACGGCAAGCGTAGGGTTGCCGGATTAGAAGAAGTCTGACTCATTATTATTCTCCATGTGCCCGTGAGTCTCCCCACGGGCGAGCCGTATTAGATGTTGCGTAAAGTGGCAAACAGTGACGCCCATTCACTCTTCGCGCGATAAAACACCGGAGGCTTGCCAATAGGCGCATCCACGGTAATTTCACCGCCCTGGTAAGTTTCCCCGGTCCAGACATTTACCCAGCTATCCTCAGGTAGATACAGAGTCCAGTCAGTCCTGCCTTGTTCGTGAACCGGTGCAACCAGCAGATCTTGTCCCAGCAGGTACTGATATTTAAGGGTATAGGTCCGCGCATCGTCTTCGTAATGCAGGAACAGCGGGCGCATCACCGGCAGACCGGTAGCGCTGTTTTGCGCGACGGCCTGTTTCAGATACGGTTTCAGGGTGGTAAAGACAGTGGTCATTCGGGCAAAGTGGGCGATAGTTTCAGCATCACCATCAAACTGCCAGTTATCGCCAGGGCGGTTACCTTCGTGGGTACGCATCATCGGCGTGAAGGCGCTGAAATCACACCAGCGCAGCAGCAGTTCTTTGCTGCGCTTCATGTCAAACAGGGTGGTGTAGCCGCCGATATCGCTGTGGTGCAGACCGTGACCGGTCATCGCCAGCGACAGCGCCGCAGGCACGACGGAAGCCAGACCGTCGTCAAGGCTCCAGTCCACGTTCTGATCGCCCGCCCACATCATGGTGGAGTATTTCTGGCTGCCGGTGTAACCCGCACGCATAAAGAACAGGATCTCGCCGAGTTTGCCGGTCTCCTGTAGCGCTTCGTAGTTACATTTCGCCCACAGTGCGGGCCAGGCGTTGTGCATAATTTCAGCGCTGACGCCGTTGTGCAGATACGTATCGGTTGGCAGGTATTCGCCAAAATCTGCCATCCAGCCGCCGCAGCCCAGTTCGATCATGTTTTTCTTGATGACCTCTTTGAACCAGTCGTAGGCTTCGGGGTTGGTCAGATCGACCACGCCGCCGTAAAACTCGCCAAACTCTACGAGGTAATCGCCGCCGGATGCATCTTTCGCCAGGTAACCGTGTTTGGCCGCTTCAGCACAGAGATCTTTATCGCTGGCAACATACGGGTTGATGTAGGAGAGAAACTGTACGCCTTCTTCTTTCCACTGCTTAATACGGCTATCCAACTGCGGATAATTGTCGCTGTTCCACTTCCAGTTCCACATCACGCGCTTGCCAAAGGAGGTCATGCGGATCCCGGACCAGTCCTGCGCCCAGATGCCGTTTACTTTCACGCCTGCGTTACGCATGGTGTCCAGTTTGTTTTGGCAAACCTCAGTACCGCCCTGAATACCGAGTGTGACGCCATCGTAAATCCAGTCGGGCAGTTCCGGCTGACGACCCAGCAGCGCGGTCAGTTTTTCCAGCAGGGAGATGTAGGTATCAGCGCACTCAAAACGCAGGGTGGTTTTGTCCTCCCACAGCGCCAGTTCGTGATACTCCGGCGCGCTGAAGTCGAAATTCATATAGCAGCTGTTATCAACGTGGCAGTAGTACTTCTGCGTGCTGACGAAGGTTGGCTGCGGGAAGAAGGTCCAGTAGTAGTCTCCGCCAGCATTTTCTTTGCAGTCAGCTTGCCAGGTGACATAGCTGTTTTTGTTACGGCCCACGCCCTGTTCGCTGGTCCACAGCGGGAATGGTTTTCCGCGCAAATCGAAGTAAGAGAACTGTTCGCCGCAGCCGTAAATATGATCGTCAGGGTTGGCGACCAGACGCAGCCAGATGCGGTTATGGTTGAGATCATCGTTGTGCAGATCCAGCTTCAGGCGGCCCTGTTCATCGGTAGAGATGTGTAGCGTGGCGTTGATGGTGTCACCGCGGCTGAAATGTACCCGCCAGCCGTCTGGCGACTCGCTTACCGTGGCGCCAGTCAGGGCAATCTTCTCATTGAGCTTGTCTTTAATGCTGAAGTTGCCGCGAAACATGTCAATATCGGCAACGCCAGCGCCGATCCACAGGCAGGGGGTTTCTGTGCTGTGACGTATAATCAGGCGCTGGTGGTACGTTAAAGCAAATCCATCAGGTAATGATGTGAGTTCTAAGGCGGTTGACCGTTGTTGTAGCGAATTCATTGTCGTCTCCGTAAAAATAGGGTAATTCGGTAATTTGTCGGAAATCTGTTATTCACTGCCGATTAAAAAATGCATCTGATGTTGTTCTCCGGGCGCGAGATGAATCAGGCTTATTCCGGAGTTAAAGGCGTCGGGCGGGCAGGTCATCGGTTCAACCGCCAGGCCGCGCCTTGCCAATTTTTCGCCGGTATACACTTGCAACCAGGGCTGGTGGCTACGTAAAAAAGTTGACATGTTTTGCGATGGGCAGGTCATCCTGACTTCCCACTCAGCGTCAGGTGGCAGAGTCCGGAACGTATGATCGATAGCGGTCTGCGCAATGCGTTGCGGCGTGGTGAAATATCGTTCATCACACGTTTCTTCACTCACCGGGAGTGTTAATTCACAGTCATCAATGGGTTGCAGATTACAGGTCAAATAGGGATGTGCTCCCGCGCCGTACGGCGCGATTTCGTCACCCACATTCTGTGTGTGGATAAAAACGTGCAATCCACAGTCTGCCTCCAGTCGGTAAATCACCTCTGAAACCAGCGCAAAGGGATAACCATAAGAAGGCGGCAGAAAAATCGTCAGCGACACTTCCGATGCCGACTGCTGGTTAATCTGCCAGTCCCGCCAGGCCAGTAATCCATGAATGGCGGTATGCATAACAGGATCGTTAACGGCAAGTTGGTAATCCTTGCCGTTATAGTGATAGCTGCCGTCTACAACGCGGTTTGGCCAGGGGATTAACACCTTCCCCAAGTGTGCCAGCGGCATTTCTTCCGGTTTGTGGGGAATAACGATATGACGCCCACGGTGCGTCAATTCCGCTAGCCCAGCGCCAACCGTGACGATTTTTGCCTGGTAGTGTCCGGCCTGAAGATGAATGGTTTTTCCACCGCTATGCATGGCAGCCCACCTTGTTACTTATTTAGCGTTGATATCCAGCAGACCGGCGGCAACAGCCGGAGCAAGGCCCGGAGCCAGCGGCAGACGTGGGATCACCAGGCAGTGCAGCAGGTGATAAATATCCTGCTTGCCGTCCCAGACTTTGGTGGTCACCTTGTTATCGGTGTCCAGCTCCTGCCACCATGAACCGGTCTCGTAATCCATCAGGTAGGTGATGCAGTAATCCCACCATTTCTGGTACCAGGCTTCGTACTGGCTGTCGCCTGTGAGGGTGTACAGGGCGTAGGCGGTACCCATCGCTTCGACTATTGGCCAACGCACTCTTTCGCGAACGATCGGTATGCCGTCCCAATCCACCGAATAGACAAAACCGTCTGCGCCGTCCGGTGCCCAGGCATCGCGGATAGTGGCGTGGAAAAGTCCTTTTGCATCTTCCAGCAGCCAGGCGGGTGGTGTTTCGAAGCGAGCTTCCAGCGCGGCATGCAGATGCAGCATCAGGCGGCCCCACTCGATCCAGTGACCCGGCGTGCCACCGTAGGCGCGGAAACGGTGAGCTGGATTATCTTTGTTGTAATCGCGGATTGGATTCCACTGTGAATCGAAGTGTTCGTTGACGCGGTACTCCCCGCTACGGGCCACGTCGTGAATAATCACCGAAGCGATGCGCAGTGCGCGATCGAGCCATTTACGGTCATGAGTCACGTCATACACGATCAGGAAAGCCTCGACTGCGTGCATGTTAGCGTTGCCGCCGCGATAATCTTCCGTCTGGCTGAAGGCCTCGTCCCAGGACTCCAGGCACATTTGCTCGTCTTCGCTCCAGAAGTATTTCTCAATCACCTCGATGGCGTCATCCAGCAATTTTCTGGCCTGCGGATGACCGGTAGTAACCGCGCTTGCTGCGCCAAGTAAGACGAAGAAATGCTGATAACCCTGCTTGGAGGCGTCCATCACGCCTTCGTCATTGACGCAGGCGTACCAACCGCCGTAGCGTGTGTCACGTAGCGCGCCGTTCAGCGCCTTAATGCCGTGGTCGACGAGTTGATATGCACCTGGGCGACCCATGGAGGCGGCAACGGAATAGACGTGCAGCATGCGGGCGGTGATCCACAGATGCGTTCCCATATCCGTTCTGACCTGACCACTATTTCCCAGCCAGCCAAATCCAGTAGGGACAGCAGCATTTTTACCAAAGTTAAAGATGCGATCGGTTTCCTGTTCCAGCCAGCGGTTGTGGCTTAGGGTGTTAAACCATTTCATGCTTTGATCCTCTATTAGCGGCGGGCCATCATTTCGTCGACGATATCGCCCAGACGCTGCAACTTCGGTGCAGAAACATCACGCAGCATCAGTTCGGTATCCGGCAGGCCAACAACCGATGACCAGACCGCCCGCCCGGCCAGGAAGCCGGATGCGCCTGCGGTCATTGCTACGCTGACCGCGCGTGGAAACAGTTTTTCATCCACACCAGAGGAGAGAATGACCCACGGCATGTTGATATTTTCATTCAGGCGCTGAGAGGCGCTAAGCAATTCCTGTTGGGTTCCTTTGCCGTACAGCGGCATTTCGACCTTGTAGAGATCGGCACCGCTATCGCCCAGCTCTTTCGCGGCATCGATGATGGCCTGTTCACGGCAGAACTTATCGCCACGACGCGGTGGGCGAACAACCGGCTCGATGATGCTCAGCAGTCCATTGGAATGGCATAGCTCATTAAATTCTTTCACCATATCAAGACGCTGTTGGGCATCTTCATCGCTACGCCACAGCACCAGCAATTTGAGGGCCTTAGCACCATCTTGCTTCACAGCCTGAGGGTTGATTTTTTTATCAATCACCACGCTATCGACCGGAATTCCGTTACCCGGAATGAACTCATCAGCGGCCACAATCATGGCGCAGCTTTTGGCGACCGCGTTTTGCTCTACAACCTGGCGGTAGCAGAACTGCTGATCGACCAGAATGGCGGAGGCATAGGGGGACAGGATCTTTGCCGCATTGACTTTGAAATCGGTCAGCACGCTGTCATTGACCGGGGATTTTGCACCCGCTGCGGCAAACATTAAGCGCATGGCTTCGCGCTGATCGACTGCCAGCATGGCAAAACCGCCGGAAGCTCGGGTGATATCTTTCAGGGTGTACTTCGTCATTGTTCAGTCCTTACTTATCTGTATGTTTATTTAGCCCGGCGGATGCGCGAACCTGTTCAAGAATGGCCGTCCAGTCTTCCCGGCCACGGCCAGCGGCGCGCGCCTGGTTATAGACTTCGCGGGAGGCGGCGCCGAGCGGCATCGGTACGTGTAATTGGTTGGCAACGTCCAGAGCGATGCCAAGATCCTTATGAGCTAAATCGATCATAAAGGCCGGGGAAAGATCGCCTTTCAGCACTTTGTTCGGCCAGGAGGTAGTGAAGTGGCCTTTCCCGGCGGGAGTGCCGCTCATGACTTGCAAGGCCACATCGAAGGAGAGGCCGAGCGCTTCGCACAACACGGCGGCTTCAGCAGACAAGGCGTTTAACGCGATGCTCATGTAGTTGTTGATGAGCTTGACGCGAATGCCCATGCCGGGCCCCCCTGCATTGATCAATTCATTGCCCATCGCCATCAGGACCGGTGTGGCGCGTTCTACCTGCTGTGCCGTTCCACCTGCCAGCAGCAACAGCGTTCCCGCGATAGCGTGATCGGAGGTACGTCCAACCGGGCAATCCATCATGTCGAAGCCTTTGGCACGCATATCTGCGATCAGTTTGTCAGTTTGCAGTGGGTGAATAGTCGACATATCAATCACTAATGTCTGTGGGGAAAGGCTTTCACAGATACCCTGCTCGCCGAACAGTACGCTGCGCACCAGATCGCCGTTTGGCAGCATAGTGATAACAAATTCTGCCCCTTTTGCTGCCTGAGCCGGGCTGCTGGCAGGTTGGGCTCCTTTTTCCACCAGGCGCTGAACGGCATCCGGGTTAACGTCAAAGACGCTGAGTTGATGACCCTGCTTCAGCAAGTTGCTCGCCATGGGTGAACCCATCTGACCTAATCCGATAAATGCTATAACTGCCATAACGTTCTCCTGAGACGTGGATGTCATTTTTTGTCATTTAAGGTCGTTTGTTTTTGTCTGTTTTTGATCGTATTTGTAATTTATGGTCAAAAAATTGACAGCCGTCACTTTTTAAACATTTTGTGAAATTAAAATGATCCCATCTTGAAACGCCTAAGGAATGACCATGATTCGTATTGCTTGTGTAGGTATTGCCGTGATGGATCGCATCTATTACGTGGAAGGTTTACCGACTGAAGGAGGTAAGTATGTGGCGAAGCGTTATACGGAAGTGGGCGGCGGGCCTGCTGCAACGGCCGCAGTGGCTGCAGCGAAGCTGGGCGCACAGGTGGACTTTATTGGCCGTGTGGGCGATGACGACACCGGAAATAGCCTGCTGGCGGAGCTGGAGTCCCTGGGGGTAAACACCCGCTACACCCGGCGCTATGCGGGGGCAAAGTCTTCGCAATCGGCGATTATGGTGGATGCGCAAGGGGAGCGTATTATCGTTAACTACCCCAGCCCGGACTTACTGCATGACGCTGGCTGGCTCAACGAGATCGATTTTTCCCAGTGGGATGTGGTTCTGGCGGATGTTCGCTGGCACGAAGGCGCCAGGGAGGCGTTCACACTGGCGCGTCAGGCGGGAGTGATGACGGTACTGGATGGTGACGTCACGCCACAAGATATCAGTGAGCTGGTGGCGTTAAGCGATCATGCTGCGTTTTCTGAACCGGGTCTGGCGCGTTTAACCGGGATAACCGATCCTGTAGCTGGACTGAAAAAATCAAAAACGCTCACAAATGGACATGTTTATGTAACGCGCGGCAGTGAGGGCTGTGACTGGATAAAAAATAATGCGTTGCAGCATCAATCTGGATTTAAAGTCGACGTTGTGGATACTACGGGGGCCGGAGACGTTTTCCACGGAGCGCTCGCGTTCAGCCTGGCTGGTGGTGATGCCCCGGAAGACGCGGTCAGGTTCGCCAGTGGGGTTGCTGCGCTAAAATGCACGCGTCCGGGAGGAAGGGCTGGAATCCCTGACTGTGATCAAACCCGATCTTTTCTGTCACTTTTTGTATAAAATGCCAGGGCAATGGTTTTTCGAGGAAATTTCATGAGTCTTACCGAACTGACCGGTAACCCGCGACACGATCAGCTGTTGATGCTGATTAGCGAGCGCGGTTATATGAATATCGACGAGCTGGCCAGTCTGCTGGATGTGTCCACGCAGACCGTGCGTCGTGATATTCGTAAACTCAGCGAGCAGGGATTAATTACGCGTCATCATGGTGGGGCTGGAAGAGCCTCCAGCGTGGTGAATACGGCGTTTGAGCAGCGTGAAGTCTCCTGGACGGAAGAGAAAAAAGCCATCGCGGAGGCGGTGGCTGACTACATTCCTGACGGCTCGACAGTGTTCATTACAATTGGCACCACCGTCGAGCAGGTGGCCCGCGCGCTGTTAAACCATAATCATTTGCGTATTATCACCAATAGCTTGCGCGTGGCGCACATTCTTTATAACAATCCGCGTTTTGAGGTCATGGTGCCGGGGGGAACATTACGCCCGCACAACAGTGGCATCATTGGTCCCTCAGCCTCGGCATTTGTCGCTGATTTTCGGGCCGATTACCTGGTAACCAGCGTTGGTGCGATCGAAAGTGACGGCGCGCTGCTGGAGTTTGATGTTAACGAGGCCAGCGTAGTGAAAACGATGATGTCGCATTCAAGACACATTCTGCTGGCAGCGGATCATACGAAATATACGGCTTCTGCCGCAGTAGAAATTGGCAACGTGTCTCAGGTGACAGCGCTATTTACTGATGAATACCCTGGTCCGGCATTGCACAATTTACTCCAGTCACAGCAGGTTGAAATTGTGCAGGTGAGTCCTTCGCAAGATGATGCTCTGGCCGTGTAGTTCTTCCCAATGATGGCCCGATAAGTTCGCAGCCTTCACTCTCGCATAGTCAAACTTCTCCTTTCCCGCTACAGTTATTCATCCACGGCGAATAAGGAGAAGGGCATGCTCTATATCTTTGATTTGGGTAATGTGATTGTCGATATCGACTTCAACCGCGTGTTGGGTACATGGAGCGATCTAAGCCGTGTACCACTGGCTTCGCTAAAGCAAAGTTTCACCATGGGAGAGGCTTTTCACCAGCACGAGAGAGGCGAAATAACGGATGAAGCTTTCGCCGAGGCGTTATGTCATGAGATGGCGCTGCCGCTAAGTTACGAGCAGTTCTCTCACGGTTGGCAGGCCGTGTTTGTCGCCTTGCGCCCTGAGGTTATCGACATCATGCAAAAGCTGCGTGAGCAGGGGCATCGGGTGGTGGTCTTGTCAAATACCAACCGCCTGCACACCACGTTTTGGCCGGATGAATACCCCGAGATCCGTCAGGCTGCTGATCATATTTACCTTTCCCAGGAACTGGGCATGCGTAAACCGGAAGCGCGAATTTACCAGCACGTCCTGCAGTCTGAAGGTTTTTCTGCGCACGATGCGGTCTTTTTTGACGATAACGCCGATAATATTGAAGGGGCTAACCGGTTAGGGATCACCAGTATCCAGGTCGTCGATAAAAAGACCATTCCTGACTATTTCGCGACGTTGTTATGCTAAAAAATGTTCAGCAGCAAGCCAGGCATCATACGCGTCCTGTACGAGACTGGCTGAAGCTACTATGGCAGCGGATTGATGAGGACAACATGACGACGCTGGCAGGGAATCTTGCCTACGTTTCATTGCTCTCATTAGTGCCGCTTATTGCCGTCGTATTTGCGCTTTTCGCCGCATTTCCGATGTTTTCCGACGTCAGTGTCCAGTTACGTCATTTTATTTTCGCAAACTTTATCCCGGCGACGGGAGACGTCATTCAACGTTATATCGAACAGTTTGTCGCCAACTCGAATAAAATGACGGCAGTCGGGGCATGTGGGCTGATTGTCACAGCGTTATTGTTAATGTATGCCATTGATAATTCGCTGAATACTATCTGGCGCAGTAAACGCACTCGCCCTAAAGTTTACTCTTTCGCCGTTTACTGGATGATTTTAACGCTGGGCCCACTGCTGGCGGGAGCCAGTCTGGCGATCAGTTCTTATCTGTTGTCACTGCGCTGGGCCAGCGATCTCAACACGGTGATTGATAACGTCCTGCGTATTTTCCCGCTGGTGCTTTCCTGGCTCTCATTCTGGCTGCTTTACAGCATTGTACCGACTACGCGTGTGCCCAACCGTGACGCGGTTATTGGCGCCTTTGTGGCCGCCGTGTTGTTCGAAGCCGGAAAGAAAGGATTTGCGCTCTACATCACGATGTTCCCGTCGTATCAGCTCATTTACGGTGTTCTGGCGGTGATTCCCATTTTATTTGTCTGGGTATACTGGACGTGGTGTATCGTCTTGCTAGGCGCGGAAATAACTGTCACTCTCGGGGAATACCGCAAACTTAAACAAGCCGCAAAAGAAGAAGAAGCAGAGCAACCATGATTGCATTAATTCAGCGCGTAACCCGTGCCAGCGTCACCGTGGAGGGCGAGGTGACGGGTGAAATTGGCCCGGGACTTTTGGTCCTGTTAGGTGTCGAAAGGGATGATGACGAACAGAAAGCGAACCGTCTGTGTGAGCGCGTACTCGGCTATCGGATTTTTAGCGATGCCGAAGGCAAAATGAACCTCAACGTGCAGCAGTCAGGCGGCAGCATGCTGGTGGTTTCACAGTTTACGCTGGCGGCAGATACCGAGCGCGGCATGCGTCCGGGGTTTTCGAAAGGCGCAGCGCCCGAGCGGGCAGAAGCGCTGTATGAATACTTTGTTGAGCGTTGCCGCCAACAGGAAATGAATACGCAAACCGGTCGATTCGCTGCGGATATGCAGGTTTCACTGGTTAATGATGGTCCCGTGACGTTCTGGTTACAAGTATGAACCAGCTACCGGTATGGCCGCGGACAACAAGAGAGAATACGACTATGTATCACCTTCGAGTACCGCAAACAGAAGAAGAATTGGAGCGCTACTACCAGTTTCGCTGGGAGATGCTGCGTAAACCATTGCACCAGCCAAAAGGCTCCGAACGGGATGCCTGGGACGCGATGGCGCATCACCAGATGGTGGTGGACGAAGAGGGGAATTTGGTTGCGGTAGGGCGTCTGTATATCAATGCGGATAACGAAGCCTCCATACGTTTTATGGCCGTAGACCCCTCCGTGCAAGAGAAAGGGCTGGGCACGCTGATGGCGATGACCCTGGAGTCTGTGGCACGTCAGGAAGGGGTAAAGCGCGTCACTTGTAGCGCCCGTGAAGATGCTGTCGAATTTTTCGCCAAGCTCGGTTTTGTGAGCCAGGGGGAAATCACCACACCGCAAACCACGCCTGTGCGCCACTTTTTGATGATTAAGCCCATTGCGACGCTGGACGATATTCTCCATCGCGGGGACTGGTGTGGACAGCTACAGCAAGCCTGGTACGAACATATACCATTGAGCGAGAAAATGGGCGTGCGCATTCAGCAGTACACCGGGCAGAAATTTATCACCACGATGCCCGAGACAGGCAATCAGAATCCCCACCACACGCTGTTTGCCGGAAGCCTGTTTTCACTGGCGACGTTAACGGGCTGGGGGCTGATCTGGCTGATGCTGCGCGAGCGTCATCTGGGTGGAACGATCATCCTCGCCGACGCGCATATCCGATACAGCAGGCCGATCACCGGAAAACCAACTGCTATTGCCGACCTGGGGTCGCTGAGCGGTGACCTCGACCGTCTGGCAAGAGGCCGCAAGGCGCGTGTGCAGATGCAGGTCGGGGTGTTTGGCGATGACACGCCGGGTGTCGTGTTTGAAGGTACCTATATTGTGCTACCCGCGAAACCGTTTGGCGCGTATGAAGAAGGCGGGAATGAGGAAGAGTAGTTTCTGTAGCTGAAATGTAATATTGGGTACATTTGCTGATGTAAAATGCGGATTATGAAAACGCCATAATCCGCATTTTGATAAAAAACGCATGCTGGCGGTGGTTGTATTGATGAGTACCCTCCTTAATTTCAGAACTCATGAATACCCTTATTGGCTAAACCGCCAGGCCACATCCCGCATAGCGCTTCTTGCCGCCGGGCTCACCCCTGCCAACTGGAAAAACCCGTGGATAACGCCGAGATAGCGTTGGCAAGTACACTCTACACCCTGCTCCTGGATACGTTGATACAGGGCCTCGCCTTCATCTCGCAGTGGGTCGAATTCAGCGGTAATGATATGCGTGGGCGGCAAACCGTTGAAGTCTTCACGCCAGAGTGGGCTGACTTCGGGATGCAACGGGTCGATTTTCGGCATATACATCTCGTAGCCCGAAAGCAGCGTGTCGCGGGTGATAATGTAATCCTGCCCATTATGTTCATAGCTCGCAAACCTGGTGGTTGCGTCCAGCATCGGGTAGATCAGCATAAGCTGCGCAGGTTGCCATTGCCTGGCCGCTTTCAGGCGTAGTGCAGTGACCAGCGCCAGGTGTCCACCCGCACTGTCGCCAGCAAGTGTGATGCGCTCGCGATCAATACCTAGTTTTTCTGCATACTTCCAGATGATATTGGCCCCGGTTTCAGCGTCATCATGTGCTGCCGGGAAGGTATGCTCTGGCGCAAGGCGGTACTGTACTGCAATGACCCGACACCCGCTGAACCAGGCGAGCTGCCTTAGCTGGTTATCATGCGTAGCAAACCCACCGCTGACAAAACATCCGCCATGATAGTAAATGACGCAGGGTAGCGTTCCCGCAGTGTTTAGAGGCGAAACAACGCGAAATGTCATGGTATCGAGTTCAATATCTTCAACCTGTACGCGGGTTTCTGTTTCTCCGGCCAATGTCGTACTGGCAATATAGCCGGCTCTCCGGTCATCAATACTCTGCTCACGGGAAGAAGGACGTCCCGCCGCGATAAATGCCTCAACTAACTGCGCAATCCCGCTTTCCAGTGTCATTTTTAAATACTCTTATCTGTATGGATATACAGTTTTATAACCTGGATTGGCATGAATGAAAATGGGGGCGGGTATGATTCTGGAAAGTGGCTCGCAAAAGTAAAAATCGTTCACGTGAAGGCTATTTTCCCGCTTTTCTCAGGTGTATGTTGTGTGGAAATTAATCGCTGATGATATACTTGAGGTATATATTAGTATAATGACTGGGATGGATATGGGTAGAATATTACTCGATTTATCAGATGAAGTGATTAAACGTCTTGATGATCTCAAGGTGCAGCGCAACTTACCTCGTGCTGAACTCTTGCGCGAGGCCGTTGAGCAGTATCTGGAAAGGCAGGATCAGGCTGCAACCACAATTTCCAGCGCTCTCGGACTTTGGAAAGGTTGTGAGGAAGATGGCGTTGAGTACCAACGCAAACTTCGTGAGGAATGGTAATGGTCAAAGGATCCGCGCTTTTTGACACTAACATCCTCATCGACCTGTTTAGTGGAATGAGTGAAGCAAAGCAAGCGATAGAAACATGGCCGCCACAGAATGCGATCAGCCTGATCACTTGGATGGAAGTGATGGTTGCGGCAAAGAAATACCATCAGGAATCCCGCACACGCGTTGCGTTGAGCGCATTTAACGTGATCGGTGTTTCACAGGATATTGCTGAACGAAGCGTGAGTATCAGGCAGGAATATGGGATGAAATTGCCGGATGCCATTATTTTGGCAACAGCACAGATTCATCGTCTTACGCTGGTTACGCGAAATACTAAGGATTTTGCAGGCATATCTGGTGTGGTTACACCGTATACACTGTAACCCGGGCGACCTACGCCGCCCGGTAGTGTAAAGACCTTACTCCCCTTCACCCGGGAACAGGAACGGGTTGATGGAACTGCGGGCAAAGCCCTCCTGCTCCATGTGCGCGTCCAGCATCAGTGAAGCGAGATCGTCGGCCACGGCCTCGACTTTCGGGTCTTTTTCCTGATACAGAATCTTCAGGTAAGTCCCGCAGTCACCGCAGCTTTCAGCTTTGATTGCCGCCTGTTCGTTATCCAGTGACCAGTAGTTTAAATCACGGCTCTGCTCGCAGTTGCTGCACTTTACGCGCACTACGTGCCACTCGGTTTCGCACAGGTTGCAGTGCAGATAACGCAGGCCCTGAGTGGTACCGATTTGCACCATGCTGGAGACCGGCATTGAACCACACACCGGGCAGAACTGACGCTGTTCACCGTATTCCGCACGGGCTTTGCCGGGGATCAGGCTCGCCATCTGCGCCCAGTAGAGCGACAGGGCAGCCCAAATGAACGGTGCTTTGTCGCTGCTGACGGAGGCAAAATCAGAGGCAAACAGCGCGCTGGCCATCAGCTCCAGTTCCTGCTCTGAGGCTTTTTCCAGATTCTCGATCACCGCTAACGCGGGACCGCTCATCTCCGGCTTCAGCTCAGCAATCAACGACTGCAGCAGCTTTTGCCAGTGTTTGTCGCGGGGCAGGACGTGGATATCCAATGGCGGTTTGCCCTGATCGTTCGCTTCTTTGATGCGCGCGGTCAGATCCATCTGCAGCGGATGGTCGTACAGCACCACCTCCTGTGCGTGGGCGATCAGCGCAGCAAAGCGCAGGTAATCGCCCAGCGGGTTGTTTTCGGCCAGCTCGCGCAGACGTTCAGCGCGGCGGTTATACAAATTTTTGAGTCTGGGGAATAATAACGGCGGAATCATATCCGCCGTGCGTTTCTCGCTCTTCTCCAGCTCATCTTGCGGGATTATGCGAATACTCATTCAGATGACTTTTCCTGTTTCTGGCGGACTTCACGGTACCAGCGCGGGTGATGTTTCTTCGCCCATGAACTGGTAACCCATCCTTCCACCATCGCGGTAATGGTGCCTTTCACCCAAAGGGCGGCGTAAATGTGCACCATGATAACCACAATTAGCGCTACTGCGGCAAATGAATGCAGCATTAACGCGAATCGGATCACCGGGATTGAGAAAGCAGGCGCAAAATATGGACGCCAGATGACCACTCCGCTCACCAGCAACAGGACCAGGAAGATAATCGCCGCCCAGAATACGCATTTCTGGCCGAAGTTATAACGTCCCGTGTCACCTACTTCCTCGTTGACGACAATCTTACGAATATTCTTCGCCCAAAAGATATCATCCCGATTGATTAGATTGTGGTGCCAGTAACGGAAAAACATGATGATGAACGAGGCAAACATAATCACGCCGACAAATGGGTGCACAATTCGCGCCAGTTGCGGCGTGCCCATGATGTGCATCAGCCAGTTAAAAGACGGGAAGAGAAAGCCCATCCCGCTCACTGCCGCCAGAATGAAACAGAAGGCGGTGATCCAGTGGTTGATGCGTTCCGGCGCCGTGTAGCGCACGATGGTGTCACGTCGTTTCATTTGCGCACCTCGTCTTTTTCTTCATGCAGATTGTCTTCTTCCTCTTCCGCACGGTTTGGACCTACGCCGACGTAGTGGAAGATACTGGCCGCAAATGTCGCTGCAAAGCCAACGGCTGCGAGTGGTTTCCAGATGCCTTTCCAGAATTTCACGGTGGCGCTGATTTCCGGGTTCTCCGGCAGGCCGTGATACAGATTCGGCTTGTCGGCATGGTGCAATACGTACATCACGTGTGTACCGCCAACGCCTGCCGGATCGTACAGACCTGCATTTTCGTAGCCACGGGTTTTCAGCTCCGCCACTCGCTCGCCCGCCAGCGTTTTCATCGATTCTTTGGTACCGAAATGAATCGCGCCGGTTGGGCAGGTTTTCACGCAGGCCGGTTCTTGCCCGACCACGACACGGTCAACGCACAGCGTACATTTATACACGCGGTTGTCTTCCGGATTGAGGCGCGGCACGTCGAACGGACAGCCTGCGATACAGTAGCCACAGCCGATACACTGCTCGGACTGGAAGTCGACGATACCGTTGGCATACTGAATGATTGCGCCTTCAGCCGGACACGCCTTCAGGCAGCCCGGATCGGCACAGTGCATACAGCCATCCTTGCGGATAAGCCACTCCAGTTTGTCGTTTTGTTCCACTTCTGAGAAGCGCATTACCGTCCAGGATTTAGCGGTCAAATCAGCCGGGTTGTCGTACACCCCAACGTTGCTGCCCACTTCATCACGGATGTCGTTCCATTCCGAACAGGCCACCTGACACGCTTTACAGCCGATACAGGTGGTGACGTCGATAAGCTTCGCCACCTCTTCCTGGTGATCCCGCGCCTGAGGCGCGGGGGTGAAACCGTTAGTGGCGGAACGACGAATGATGTCTTGCGATTGATAAGCCATAGGTCGTCTCCGTTACACCTTTTCCACGTTCACGAGGAAGGACTTAAATTCCGGCGTCTGCGTGTTCGCATCACCGACGAATGGCGTTAACGTGTTAGCGATAAAGCCTTTTTTCGCCACACCTTCGTAACCCCAGTGAATCGGAATACCGATGGTGTCGATATCCTGACCGTTGGCCTTCAGCGTGCGAATACGTTTAGTCACCACTGCTTTGGCTTTAATGTAGCCGCGGTTAGAGGAGACTTTGACGGTATCGCCATGAGAGATGCCGAGCTTATTCGCCAGCTTCTCGCCAATTTCCACAAACTGTTCTGGCTGTGCGATGGCATTGAGCAGCGCATGCTTGGTCCAGTAATGGAAGTGCTCAGTCAGACGATAGGTCGTACCGACGTACGGGAATTTATCCGCTTTACCCAGCGCTTTAGCGTCATCTTTGAAGATACGCGCGGCAGGGTTAGAGATAACGTTCGGATGCAGCGGGTTAGTCCCCAGCGGCGTTTCAAACGGCTCGTAGTGTTCCGGGAACGGACCTTCCGCCATCTTATCGATAGCAAACAGACGTCCCATCCCTTCCGGCTGCATGATGAACGGCCCAACGTTACTGCCCGGTGCGGCGGCGCTGTAGTCTGGAATATCCATCCCGCTCCATTTCGCCCCATCCCATTTCAGGATCTGACGTTTTGGATCCCACGGATTCCCCTGCGGGTCAGCAGACGCGCGGTTATACAGAATGCGGCGGTTGAGCGGCCACGCCCATGCCCAGCCCAGCGTATTGCCAAGACCTGACGGGTCGGCGTTATCGCGACGCGCCATTTGGTTGCCTTCCGGCGTCCAGCTCCCGGCAAAAATCCAGCAGCCGCTGGAAGTGGTACCGTCGTCACGCAGTTGGGCGAACGAGCTAAGCTGTTGGCCTTTCTTAACGATGACTGCACCCGTTGCCGGGTCGGTAATATCGGCCAGCGCTTTACCATTGCTCTCCATCGCCACTTCTTCCGAAGCCGGTTCGTGCGGTGTGGAGTAGTTCCAGGTCATGCTCAGCACCTGTTCCGGGTTCGCACCACCCTGCTCGGCATACATCTTACGCAGGCGCAGGAAGATACCGGCGAGGATTTCACCATCGGTAACGGCAATCCCCGGGGCGTCCGCGCCTTTCCAGTGCCACTGCAACCAGCGACCGGAGTTGACGATAGAACCGTTCTCTTCGGCGAAGCAGGTGGACGGCAGACGGAATACTTCGGTCTGGATTTTCGACGGATCCACATCGTTCGACTCACCGTGGTTCTGCCAGAAGGTCGACGTCTCGGTGTTGAGCGGGTCGATGGTGACCAGGAACTTCAGTTTGGACAGTGAAGCCACAACTTTGTTTTTATTCGGGAACGATGCTACCGGGTTAAAGCCCTGGCAGATATAGCCATTCACTTTGCCCTGGTTCATCATCTCGAAGTACTGCAGGACATCGTACCCTTTATCCCACTTCGGTAGCCAGTCGAAGCCCCAGCTGTTTTCCGCTGTCGCTTTATCGCCAAAGAAGGCCTTCATCATGGAAACGAAGAATTTCGGGTAGTTGCCCCAGTAGTTCACCTGACCTTCCAGCAACGGTTTTGGCGTGTTGGCGGCGAGGTAGGTTTGCAGGTCAGTTTGTTTCTCGCTTGGCAGGGTCATATAGCCCGGCAGGCTTTGTGACAGCAGGCCTAAGTCGGTCAGACCCTGAATGTTGGAGTGACCGCGCAGAGCGTTAACGCCACCACCAGCCATCCCCATGTTGCCAAGCAGCAACTGAATCATCGCCATGGTACGGATGTTCTGTGCACCAACGGAGTGCTGCGTCCAGCCCAGTGCGTACAGGAACGACGCGGTTTTGTCTTTTGCACTGGTTTCTGCGATGTATTCGCACACTTTCAGGAAATCAGCCTTCGGCGTACCGCAGATGTTTTCTACGACATCCGGCGTGTAGCGGGAAACGTGCTGTTTCAGCAGGTTCCACACGCAACGCGGGTGTTGCAGCGTGACATCGCGTTTGGCGAAGCCTTTTTCATCCAGTTCGTAGTTCCAGCTGGTTTTGTCATACTTGCGTTTGTCCGCGTCGTAGCCAGTGAACAGGCCATCTTCGAAACCGTAATCCTCACGTACGATCAGGCTGGCGTTGGTATAGGCTTCCGTGTATTCGCGGTTGAATTTTTCGTTATTCAGCAGGTACAGCAAGACGCCTGACAGGAATGCAATATCAGTACCAGAACGAATCGGAGCATAGAAATCAGCCACCGCTGCGGTTCGCGTAAAGCGCGGATCGACAACAATCAGCTTCGCGCCATTGTGAATTTTGGCTTCCATCGCCCAGCGGAACCCGACCGGGTGAGCTTCAGCGGCGTTACCGCCCATCACCACAACGAGGTTGGCGTTTTTAATGTCGACCCAGTGGTTGGTCATCGCACCGCGACCAAATGTTGGAGCAAGACTTGCTACCGTTGGTCCGTGTCAGACGCGTGCCTGGTTGTCGACCGCGAGCATACCGAGCGCGCGGGAGAATTTTTGCGTTAAATAGCCGGTTTCGTTACTGGAAGCGGAAGCACACAGCATCCCGGTGGAAAGCCAGCGGTTAACGGTTACGCCTTCGGCGTTTTGTGCAACGTAGTTTGCGTCGCGGTCTTCTTTCATCAGCTTAGCGATGCGATCAAATGCCTCATCCCAGCTAATCTGTTGCCACTTATCAGAGCCTGGTGCGCGGTATTCCGGGAATTTCAGGCGACTTTCGGAGTGGATGAAGTCCACAAGTCCTGCCCCTTTCGGGCACAGCGCGCCACGGTTCACCGGGTGATCCGGGTCCCCTTCGATATGGAAGATGGATGCTTTGGCGTTTTTTGCTCCGTCACCGAGACTGTACATTAACAGTCCACAGCCAACGGAACAGTAAGTGCAGGTGTTACGGGTTTCGCGGGTACGCAGCAGTTTATATTGCCGTGTTTCCGCGAGCGCTACGCCGGGTGCAAAGCCCAGTGCCGCTGCCGTGGTGCCTGCCATACCGCCAGCGCAGATCTTAAAGAACTGCCTTCTGCTGACCTGCATGGTTTGCTCCTTGTTTCGACATTGTCACGTTCCCTTCACTTTTCCGTTACTCGAGCGTGAGGGAAGTGGTTGTTATTTTTCTTTGCGGACGGGACCGCAAAGGTCCAGAATTGGGTGAATTTCCCTCCCTCCAGGAGGGGTTTGTAAAGAATACCACAATGTTGGTATGCGTGTTCCAATATGGTTAAAAGAAAGTGAATAAGATTATTCAAGAAAACATCAAAAATGTGATGAGTTTGACAGGATCGCGCCAACTGACCCTCTGGAAACGCGAGGATTTGCTACATTCTCAGCTGGATGTCGTCGCTGAAGAAGTACCGGTTGCGCTGGTTTATAATGGGATTTCGCACGTGGTGATGATGGCATCACCGAAAGATCTTGAGCACTTTGCGATGGGCTTTTCACTTTCTGAAGGCATTATTGAGCGCCCACAGGATATCTACGGGATGGAAGTGGTTCCTTCTTGTAACGGATTAGAAGTGCAGGTTGAGCTGTCCAGCCGTCGTTTTATGGGGTTGAAGGAGCGACGTCGTGCGCTGGCCGGTCGTACCGGTTGTGGCGTTTGCGGCGTTGAACAACTCAATGACATTGGCAAGCCGGTCCAGCCTCTGCCGTTTACCCAGACATTCGATCTGGCACATCTCGATAACGCTTTAAGGCATCTCCCTGATTTCCAGCCTGTTGGGCAACTGACAGGTTGCACGCACGCGGCTGCCTGGGTACAGCCGTCAGGTTATCTGGCGGGCGGACATGAAGATGTTGGGCGCCATGTTGCGCTGGATAAACTGCTGGGACGACGTGCTATCGAAGGGGAAGCCTGGCGACCGGGCGCGGTATTAGTCTCCAGTCGCGCCAGCTACGAGATGGTGCAGAAGTCGGCGATGTGCGGCGTGGAGATTCTGTTTGCTGTGTCTGCCGCGACAACGCTGGCGGTAGAGGTTGCCGAACGCTGTAACCTGACGCTGGTGGGCTTTTGTAAACCGGGCAGGGCAACGATTTATACCCATCCCGAGCGTCTGGTAACAGAATAACAGGTGTTCAATTAATTTGAATAAGACTGGCAAATCCTTCCGCTTTTAGTTGTGTGATGTGAGGGCTATTATTCATCACATCAAGGCACGGTGCCTTACTCAAACAACTAAGTTAAAGGGTTTATATCATGAAAAGCATCAAAACTTTTGTCGCAGTTATCGCTCTGGCTACTTCTTTCGGTTCTTTCGCTGCTCAGACAGTTACCGCGACCGGTTCTACGCTGGAAAGCGCTGAAGCAAAAATTGCCGCTCAGGCTGAACGTGCAGGTGCCAGCGATTACAAAATCACTCAGGCATACACCGGTAACCGCGTGCATATGACCGCAGAATTGCTGAAATAAGAGATCTTTGTATTGTCGAAAGAGCGCCCTGGAGGCGCTTTTTTAATGTATACCTGCCATTCTTAACAACGCGGTCACCACTGCGGCGGCAACGATCACTACAATCAGCGGCAGCTTACGCCAGGCGAGAAACACCGCAAAAGCCACGCCCAGCACGCGAGCCATGCCAGCAAAGTGTTCGCCTTCGTAAAAGGTGGTCGCCAGCGCAACGGAAAACAGTAATACGGTGGCAGCGTCGGAAAGCAGCGCCTGCGAGCGTTCTGAGAGTGCTAAACGGCTCCCCAGCTTAGTTCCCCCTAAACGCATTAAATAGGTTCCCAGAGATAACACGGCGATACCGACGATAAACAGCGTCATATTGCCCATCATTTTTTCCTCGTCAGTAAGCCAAACAGCGAAAGCAGTACCGGCAAACCCACCGGTGCAAAAGGGACGGCGGCGAGAGACAGCGTGGCACCGCTGCAGGCGCGGATAAGCGTCGTACGGTTTTTAAATGCCGGGACGACTAGCGCCAGCAGAATGGCAGGGAAGACGGCATCCAGACCGATAGTTTCCGGAGCGGGCAGAAGCCTGCCGACGACCGCGCCGACCAGCGTGCCAACAGGCCAGAAAACCGCGACGCCCAGACCGCACAGCCAGTAGGCGGCTTTACGCTGTTCTGGCGTTTTTTGCGACAGGCCAAACACCACGCTTTCGTCGTTCATGATATGGCAGCCGAGGTAGCTGGCGGCACGTTTCCCTACCAGATCGCGCACCGTAACGCCGAACGGCACGTGCCGGGCGTTAACCAGTAAACCGGCAGCCGCAGCCGCCAGTGGATTACCGCCGCTGGCGACGATACCGATAAACATAAACTCGGACGCGCCCGCCAGCACCGTAACAGAGAGCACAAACGGTACCCACAGCGGGAAGCCATAAGCCATCGCCAGCGAGCCGTAAGACATGCCCACAACCCCGACGGCCAGACAGACTAAAAATATTGCTTTTATCGTGTCGCCTTTGAGACTGGAAAAATAATGTTTCATACCGTTTTAGCCGTATCGAACGAGTTTTCATTATAATGAACGCAACAAGTTTGATTTACAAGTCGAACGATTTGTTCGATATAAAGAACGCGGAGTCGTGAATGACCCAACCCATCAGTATGATCGCGAAAAGTCTTGTGCGTGAACGTCAGCGCACCGGTTTATCGCTGGCGGAGATTGCCCGTCGTGCAGGAATTGCAAAATCGACACTCTCGCAATTGGAAGCGGGCAATGGAAATCCTAGCCTGGAAACGCTGTGGTCGCTGTGTGTAGCATTGGATATTCCCTTTGCGCGCCTGCTGGAACCGCAGGAGCAAAAAACGCAGGTGATTCGCCGTGGTGAAGGGACAAAAGTCGTGGCTGAGCAGGCTCATTATCAGGCCATTTTACTGGCGGCCTGCCCACCGGGCGCGCGGCGGGATATCTATCTGCTGCTGACGCAACCGGGCGCGGATCGAATTTCAGAACCACATCCACCGGGATCGGTTGAACATATCATCGTGACGCAGGGTAAGGCGATGGTGGGATTAACGGAATCGCCGGAGGAGCTAGGCGAGGGTGACTATATTTGTTACCCCGCGGACCAGGCGCATATATTTAAAGCGCTGGAGCCTGACACCCAAGCGATTCTGGTTTCTGAGCAGAACTAACTGTTATGTTGAGTTGTGCCGGATGCGGCGCGTTAGCGCCTTATCCGGCCTACAAGACTACTGTAAATAAAATACTTCTTTTAACTCTGCGCTGATCGGGCTGTTGTCCGGGTTGGCCGGCATTACGTCGCGCATATGCTGCCACCAACGCTGGCACACGTCGGTGCTGGCGACGGCATTCCAGCGCTCTTCGGACTCAATCTCAACGGTGGCGAACAGCAGATTGCGCTCTTCGTCGAGATAAATCGCGTAGTGATGGGCGCCGTGTGCTTTCAGCACCGCTTCCAGTTCTGGCCAGATGGGATTGTGCCGACGTTGATATTCAACATGTGCGTCGGTATTCACCTGCATCACAAAGGCCTTGCGGATCATAACGCCTCCAGATACAGCTCGCGAACCTCGTCGCGGCTGGCAGTGCGCGGGTTGCACGGCGCACACGGATCGGCCAACGCTTTATCCAGCCAGCCTTCAATATCTTCTCTCGTCACGCCAAGCGAACTAAAGCCTGCCGGAATGCCAACGCGTTTGCTCAGGGCACGAATCGCATTAATAGCCTCCATGCTTGCCGCTTCATCGCTGATACCGCGCGTATCAACGCCCATCGCCTGCGCCACGCGGGCAAAGCGCGCCACGGCGTTCGGGCGGTTAAAGTTTTCGATTACCGGCAGCAGGATGGCGTTGCAGACGCCGTGCGGCAGATTATGGGTCGCGCCCGGCTGATGTGCCAGCGCATGCACCAGACCCAGGCCAGCGCTATTGAATGCCATCCCCGCCAGATACTGACCAAACGCCATTTGTTCACGGGCTTCAAGGTTATGACCCTCGTCGACCGCTTTCGGTAGCCACAGGTTGATCAGGCGAATCGCTTCCAGCGCGTTGGCGTCGGTGAGCGGATGCGCGCCAACGGAAACATAGGCTTCTACCGCATGGGTCAGGGCGTCCATGCCAGTTGCGGCGGTGACGGAAGCCGGGATGTCCAGCATGACGCTGGCGTCATCCACGGCGATATCCGGGATGATATTCGGGTCGATGATCACCTCTTTAACCTTGCGAGCTGAGTCGATAATAACCGCGTTGCTGGTCATCTCTGCTGCTGTTCCGGCGGTGGTATTGATGGCGACCAGCGGTACGCCAGCATTTTTTACCTTGCCCACGCCGGAATAGGCGGTAGACGGACCGGGGTTGGCGGTCAGGATCTTCACCGCTTTGGCGGTATCGATCGGGCTACCGCCACCGAAAGCGATGATGTAATCACACTCTGCGCCTTGGTATGCCGCAAAGCCTTTCTGCACCAGCGCTTCCGTCGGGTTTGGAAACACCTCATCAAACAGGTGATAAGACATCTGATGTTCATCCAGCGCGGCAAACAGGCTATCCAACAGGCCCAGCTTTACCAGTTGACCATCAGTGACGACCAGCGCTTTACCCCATTGCTTATTCGCCACGAGGTTCACCATATCGGCAATTGCGCCTGCGCCATGCAGGCTAATTTTTGGCAGTGCCAACATAAAGCTCATCACTATTCTCCTTACAATGCCAGTGCGCTTGCCAGCGGCGTCACGCCGAAGCGTTTGCCAAGTGCGATTAGCTCTTCACGCGTTATGGTCTGCTTCATACCGCCCATCGAATAGATTTTGACTAAAACTTCAGCGGACTTCTCTGCGGTATCGATCAAACCGAACGCTTCGTCGAGGGTGGATCCACTGCCGAACACGCCGTGGAATGGCCACAGCACCAGCGAATGTTTCTGCATTTCTTCAGCGGTGGCCTGACCGATTTCATCTGTACCCGGCACCATCCACGGCAGAATGCCGACGCCGTCCGGGAACACCACCAGACACTCGGTGCTGCCTTCCCACAGTTTGCGGGTCATTAGCGCGGTGTTGTTTTCCAGTACGTAGGTCAGGGCGATCAGGTTGGTGGCATGGCAGTGCATGATCACGCGGTCTTTACCATTGGTAGCTTTAATACGTTCGCAATGGGAAAGGAAGTGCGCGGGCAGTTCGGAGGTCGGCACGGCTTCGTGGGTCAGACCCCACAGAATGTGGTAACCCGCGCCATCGCTGTCGATTTTCACCACGCCCAAATTGGCGGCCGGATCGAGCTGGACGTTGCGGAAAAATTTCCCCGAACCGGTGACGATAAATGGTGTGTTCGCCAGCAGCGGCATCGGCTGACTCAGTGCGATATAACGCGGTTTTTCGTGGAAATCGGCGCTAAATGGCGCAATATCTGCCTCATCCAGGCGCAGTGTCAGGTTGCCGCCGTTGCGTTCGTCCCAGCCTTTCAGCCAGGCATCGGAAGTGGCTTTAATCATCCCCTGGACGAACCAGGAAGTGGTAATGTTTTGCATATTTTATACCTGTCTTATTCAATGCCGGATAAAGCGAAGCCGCCATCCGGCAAAAAGGGTTAGCTACGTTTACTCAAAATCTCTTTTTCATAAGCGCGAACGCTGTCCAGCCACTGGCTGCCCGCTGGTGTGTCGTGACGCTGGCAATACATCTCCCAGACGGCCTGCCACGGCAGCGACTTTTGCTCTTCCAGCAGGGCCAGACGTGCGGTGTAGTCGCCGCTGGCTTCGAGCTGACGCAATTGCTCGGTCGGTTCTAACAGCGCGCGCAGCAGGGCTTTTTTCATATTGCGGGTGCCGATCACCCACGCGGCGATGCGGTTAATGGAGGCGTCGAAGAAGTCGAGGCCGATGTGTACGCGGTCAAAAAGGTTGTGGCGCACGATCTCGCTGGCAATCGCCTGCGTTTCATCATCCAGCAGCACCACGTGATCGCTGTCCCAACGCACCGGACGGCTGACGTGCAGCAGCAGGCGCGGCACGTACAGCATGGCGGCGGAGATTTTGTCGGAGATCACTTCTGTTGGGTGGAAGTGACCTGCATCCAGACACAGCGCGGTCTGGCGGCTGGTGGCGTAACCCATGTAGAACTCGTTGGAACCGACGGTATAGCTTTCTGCGCCAATACCAAACAGTTTGCTCTCGACGGCGTCGATGTGGTGCGCCGGGTCGAGTTTCTCGCTGATCACTTCGTCCAGGGCTTCCAGCAGGCGTTGGCGTGGTGCTAAACGGTCAACGGTGATGTCTTTCATGCCGTCCGGGATCCAGATGTTCATCACCGACGGCGTACCCAACTGCTCGCCAAAATACGCCGAGACGCGGCGGCTGGCTTTGCAGTGGTCAATCCAGAACTGGCGAATGGTTTCATCGGCGTGAGCCAGCGTGAAGCCGTCTGCACTCAGCGGGTGCGAGAAGCAGGACGGGTTGAAATCAAGCCCTAACTGGTTCGTTTTCGCCCACTCAACCCAGTTTTTAAAGTGTTCAGGTTTGATTTTGTCGCGGGCGACTGGCGTTTCAGACTCCAGATAGATCGCATGCAAATTCAGACGTTTTGGACCCGGGATCAGGCTCAGCGCCTGCTCCAGATCGGCCCGCAGTTCGGTGGCGTTGCGTGCTTTGCCCGGATAGTTACCGGTAGCCTGAATACCTCCAGTGAGCGAACCTTCCGGATTTTCGAAACCGGCGACATCATCGCCCTGCCAGCAGTGCATGGAGACCGGCAGACGATCGAGTTGGCGCAAGGCCGCCTCGACATCAATGCCTACCGCGGCGAAACGCAGTTTTGCCAGTTCCCAGGCTTGTTCAAGTTGAGTGGTCATGCGCAAAGCTCCTTTGTCTGTCGTAGTGATTGAAACTGCGCCTGGTAGCGGGCAATTTCACTTTCAGGATTGGGAATGAAGGTGGTCAGGTCGTAGTTGGCGCGCACCACCTGACGGAAATCATCGACGTTGTTAAGCTCGTCCAGCGTCATCAACTGGATGCCAATATTGCCGAGCGTGGAGGCCTCAATTGGCCCGGACATCACGCGTATACCGCAGGCATCCGCGCACAGCTGGTTCAGCAAGGCGTTCTGACAGCCGCCACCCACGATGTGCAGTTGGCTAAATGCTGCGCCACGCAGCGTTGCAAGTTCTTGCAGGATGTCGGCGTACAGCAATGCCAGGCTGTCGAAGATACAGCGTGCCAGTTCGGCATTTTGTTGGGGAACGGGCTGACCTGATTCACGACAGGCCGCCTGAATTTCCGCGCTCATATCGTCGGGATTGATAAAGCGATCGTCGTTTGGGTTTATCAGGAACTGACAGGCCGGCAGCGCTTGCGTTTGGGCGATAAGTGCTGGCAGGTCTGTAATCTGACGCTCTTTTAAAACGCGCTGGAGCAACCACAGTCCCATGATATTTTTCAGTACGCGGTAGCGCCCTTCCGCGCCCCCTTCGTTGGTAATGTTCGCCGCCAACGCCGCATCGTTGGTATACGGTGTTCTGCTCTCGAAGCCCATCAGCGACCAGGTACCGGATGAGAGATACGCACTATTTTCATCGGCCAGCGGCGATGCGATGACCGCGCTGGCAGTGTCGTGACTGGCGACGGCTACGACCGGAATTTGGTTTTTCTGCGGGCAAATCCAGTGGCCAATTATGTTCCCCGGGTGTGTTGGACGCCCAAACCAGGCTTTGTCTGCCCCGGTCCATGCCAGCAGCGTGTCATCCCAGTCGTCGGTGTTGATATTGACTAACTGGGTGGTGGTGGCGTTGGTGTATTCCCAGTTCATTTTGCCGGTCAGGCGGAAGCTGAAGTAGTCGGGGATTAGCAGAGCATGTGCTATCTGCGGGAGCAGTTCCGGCTGCTGTTCGACCAGCGCACGCAGTTGATACAAGGTGTTAAAGGGCAGAAACTGAATGCCGCTGCGACGGTAGATTTCGCCTTTTCCGGGCTGCGCCATCGCCTGTGACATAATGCCGGTCGTGCGACTGTCGCGATAGGAAACTGGCAGGCCGATGCGCTGACCGTTTTTATCAATCAGAACGTAATCCACGCCCCATGTATCGATGCCGATACTGTCAATGAGAATGCCTTCATCGCAGACTTTCTTCAGCCCCAGACGAATGTCGTTTTCCAGGCTGTCGATATCCCAGGTGTCAAAACCCTCTGTTTTTTGCAGGCAGTTAACGAAGCGATGGATTTCACGCAGCGTCAGAGTGCGGTGGTCACTGTCGTAACGCGCCAGCATTACGCGTCCACTGGATGCGCCCAGATCGACAGCGACACAATGGCGAAAAGTCATAGCGAGATCCTTCTGAGTTTTATTGCACTCAGTCTAAGAACCCCTGAAAAGGCGTACCTTCTTGTTAGTGACAGCCACAATAATCGGCTGGCAGCGTGGCAAAGGTGAACGTGATGCTGTTCACAGTTTCCGCTAATGGTGTGTATTTGGGTGGATGTGACGCCTTCCGCATTTCCCGATCTTTCCCGCCATTTCTTGAAGAATTAACTCTGTTTACGCACTTTGGCGTCAAAAATTTAAGGTGAGGGTAGTAACCCTTAATTACTATTCAGCCATATTCGTTAATCAGGGGGAGCCGTCATGACCGTACTGCATTGCGTGGATTTTTTTCCGACAGGTAAAGCGACAGTGGCTATTGAACCACGGCTTCCCCAACCCGCGTTTCCCGAGCATCATCATGATTTTCATGAAATTGTGGTGGTCGAACATGGTACGGGGATCCATGTGTTTAACGGACAGCCTTACACCATTAGCGGCGGAACGGTGTGTTTCGTTCGCGATCATGACAGGCATTTATACGAACATACTGACAATCTGTGTCTGACCAATGTTCTGTATCGTTCCCCGGAGGCGTTTCAATTTCTGGCTGGGCTGAATCAGCTTTTGCCTCAGGAACAAAATGGGCAGTATCCCTCCCATTGGCGCGTAAATCAGAATGTATTGCAGCAGGTTCGTCATCTGGTGGGGCAGATGGAAGCGCTTGGCGAGGGAATGGATACGCCGACGGCGGCAAATCGCGAGATTCTGTTTATGCAGTTGCTGGTACTGCTGCGTAAAACCAGTCTGATGGAAACGGCGACTGATAACGATGCACGGCTTAACCTTCTGATGGCATGGCTGGAAGATAACTTTGCCGACGAGGTGTGTTGGGAAGCGCTGGCGGAGAAGTTTTCGCTCTCTTTACGCACTTTACACCGTCAGCTTAAACAACAAACAGGGTTGACGCCGCAACGCTACCTTAACCGTTTGCGGCTGATTAAAGCCAGGCATCTGCTACGTCACAGTGATGACAGCGTGACAGATATCGCTTATCTCTGCGGTTTCGGCGACAGTAACCACTTTTCGACGCTGTTTCGCCGTGAGTTCGAGTGGTCGCCGCGCGATATTCGTCAAGGGCGTGATCTTATCGCGGGCGACAGCCTCCAGTAACGCGAAAGCTATCAACGTTTTTTACCGTCAGTTTGCTGATAATCATAGCCTTTCATGCCAGATGGCGGGTGCGTTCAGGTTGAGGTTATGTGATGGCGAATCAGCTAATCCTTTTGAAATCAGACTTTTTTGCGCATGAGCAGCAGGCTGTCGCCGTGGCCGATCGTTATCCGCAGGATGCCTTCGCTGAGCATACTCACGAGTTTTGCGAGCTGGTGCTGGTTTGGCGCGGCAATGGTCTGCATGTCCTTAACGATCGCCCGTATCGGATAACCCGTGGCGATCTTTTTTACATTCGTGCCGAGGATAAACACTCATACACTTCCGTTAACGACCTTGTGTTGCAAAATATCATCTACTGCCCGGAGCGGCTGACACTAAATGTTGACTGGCAAGCTGCGATCCCCGGATTTAACGGTACGCCGAGGCAGCCGCACTGGCGGCTAGGCAGCGTTGGTATGACACAGGCCCGGCATGTGATCAGCCAGCTTGAGCATGAAAGTAATCAGCGTGATGCGCAGGCTTTTACCATGGCGGAGTTGCTGTTCGGACAACTGGTCACGCACCTTAAACGCCATCGTTATGCCACGGATACGCTCCCGGCGACCTCGAGTGAAACGCTGCTGGATAAACTGATAACCGCGTTAGCCGGCAGCCATGAACATGCCTTTGAACTGGGTAAATTTTGCGAGCGTGAGCAGTGCAGCGAGCGGGTTTTACGCCAGCAGTTTCGTAGCCAGACTGGGATGACCATCAATCAGTATCTGCGCCAGGTACGGGTCTGCCATGCTCAGTATCTGCTCAAACATAGCCGGTTGATGATTAGCGAGATTTCCATGCGCTGCGGTTTTGAGGACAGTAACTACTTTTCGGTGGTATTCACGCGGGAAACCGGGATGACGCCGAGTCAGTGGCGTCATCTCAGCACCCAACATAATTAGCTGGCCATTCCCAGTCCAACAATATTTGCCGCGATAATAATCACCACGCAGCCAAGGCTTAGTACGCTGACTGGGCGTCTCCCGGCATTGCTCCACTCTTTCATGATCAGGCCCACGATACCACCGCACAGGACGTAGAAGCTCATGTGCAGCATCCAGCTCATATAGTCATACTGTGCCGGAATTTTGGCGTGGCCCCAGGCGTAAAAGAAGAACTGGAGGTACCACATCAGACCAGCAAGCGCCGAGAACAGGATATTGCTGATAATCAGCGGTTTTGCTAACGAGAAGTCGGCCTTTACTGACAGGTTTTTCATTTTTGCCAGGCGAATGAAGCAGTATCCCAGATTGATCACTGCACCACCGCCCATGATGACCACATAGCTTGGCAGGGCGACATACAGCGGATCGATACCGAGCGCAGCAGCGGCTTCGTGCATTGGTTTAGCCGCATCCATGGCAAAGGACATCCCGGCGGAGAAAAAGCCGCACATCACCGCCAGTATTAGACCTTTTTTCAGATTGAACTCTTCGGCTTTGATGCCCATCTTGCGCTCTTTTAACTGTCCGGCACGGGTTACAATTGCCACGCCGATCAGGGCGACCAGCACGCCGAGCAATGTCATACGTCCTCCAGGCGTGCCGATGAGTACGCCAAATTTACCGGCTATGATTGGCGTCATTAAGGTGCCAACAATGAGCGTAATGCCGATGGCGATCCCTATCCCCATCGACATACCGAGATAGCGCATAGTCAGGCCATAGTTGATATTACCAATCCCCCACATGGCACCGAACAAAAACACCGGCAGCAGTGTGGATGCGCTGAATGAACTGTAATAGGCCCAGAAGTCCGGCAGCAGGATCGCGCTGACGAGCCAGGGAAGGATCAGCCATGATACAAAACCGCCTATGGACCACATGGTTTCCCAGGACCAGTGTTGTACTTTTTTAAAGGGGGCGTAGAAACAAGCGGCACTAGCGGCACCAATAAGATGCCATATTATCCCCATCGTAATTGCATTACCCATTCTGTTTCCTTTTGAATTATCGATTTGACAGGATGAAAATCACCGTTTTGATGTTCAAAAGTTTAAAGAGTGAGCAATAAACTAACCTTCAGCATGCTGCCGCGTGATGAGTAATGCTGGCAAAATTCACGGGATGAAAGGGATATTGATCACAAATGCAGTTCCGCCCCTCTTTTTTGAGAAGGGCGGAAATATTGAGGGTTAGCAGATTCTTACTGCCTGAATACCCATTAGCCAGGCGAGTTTTTCCAGTGCCTCGCCATGGTGTCCCAGGCCAATGCTGCAATGATGAGCTGGACCGCCTATGCACCATTGCGTGGTGAACTCGCGAGCCGATAACGGGAAGCGATAGCGGCTGTTGGTGTTGCCAATATCCAGAACTTCACCTGCCACTGCTTCACCTTCGGCATACTGTAAACGTACCCCGTTTTCGACATCTTCAATTACCGAAAGAAAGGTTACCGGGCCAGGTTTCACGGTCATCTGGATAGACACGCCTTTACCGGGTTTACCATGATAAACTGGCAGCGTAACCAGACTCACCGGACCATCCGCCATCAACGGGTGTGCCGGACCATCATGTCCCCACAAAACAACATCATCTTTAAATTCAATACCGTAAGGTTCTGAGAATGAACCGCCAGCACTCAGAAGTTGCTGAATTTTCATCGCCAGCACATTTTTGATTTCATATTCTCCCGCTACAGGAATACCACGATGAGTGAGTAGCGTGTTGCCGAGAATTATTGAGGTGATGATGTTCTCGTAAGCATTGCCGTTACGACCTTCGTAGTAATAGGCTAATGCACCGAGTTTATTCTGAGCGATCAGTTTATCCATGGCGCAGGCAGTGGTGAGTGCGCGATCAAGCTCTGCAGGTTCGCATGTCGCATCCAACTGAAGGACACGGTGCATTTCCTGTTGTTTGGCGTTGAGGTCTGCCTCGCTGACCTGCTCGCGATATTCCGCCAGCTCACACATCTCCAGTGGCTTAAAGCGTACGCCCATTTTCGCGGATAAGTTCGTCATATTGCTGTAAACGTCCACCATACCGTCATAATAGTGTCCGAGTACGCCAACCTGACAATTTGCCAGCATTTGACGAGCGTTAAGGGCCTGTAGCCACTGCGCCGTTTGTTGCCAGACGTACTCATCGCCCTGTAATGCACCCACAATAAGTTGAAAACGGATATTCGCGCGGTTAAAGACGTTCGCCAGTTCGGGAGCGCTGCAGGCCTGACAGTGCGCCAGCCATTCTCCAGTACGACCGCCCCGATCGGGAATCTGACGGATTTTTGAATAGGGCAATCCTGGTTCTGGCTGTAGGGCCAGAATAATGACCGGTTTATTGATACTTTGCACCAGGGGTAGCACCGTTGAGCTGAGCGCGTAGGTGCTGATGTAAAGGCAGACCGCATCGACCGGCTGATGCTGCAACCGTCTGGTAAGGGCATCGGCTTTATCGACGTTATCAATCAGGCCGCCATTAATCACGGTGGCTTGTTGCGCCGTCAGACGCTCATCAATTGCTTGCAGATAGCCCTGAAGACGTGACTCCAGGCCTGTAAACTGGGGCCAGTATGTGTCGAGGCCGATACCAAAAAGGGCGATGTTGACAGACATAGCAATATTTCCTTGTGAGATAATTCTCAGACTATGTCGTGCTTTATCTCCCATGTCCTTCATGTCGCTGCCTGTTTTCTAGCCAATTGGCAAAATCTGCCTGATTCTCCCGGTAATGCTCACACTTTTACCTCATAATAGCCATGTAAAAAGTACGGCATTGATAATCATTTTCAATATCATTTAATTAACTATAATGACCCAACTGCTTACGCGGCGTTAACACTGGCCGCCCGACAATACTGGAGATGATTATGAGTTATACACTGCCATCCCTGCCGTACGCTTATGATGCCCTTGAACCGCACTTCGATAAGCAGACGATGGAAATCCACCATACCAAACACCACCAGGCTTATGTTAACAACGCGAACGCCGCGCTGGAAAGCCTGCCAGAATTCGCCAGCCTGTCCGCTGAAGAACTGATCACCAAACTGGATCAACTGCCAGCAGACAAGAAAACCGTACTGCGTAACAACGCGGGTGGTCACGCTAACCACAGCCTGTTCTGGAAAGGCCTGAAAACCGGTACTACGCTGCAGGGTGACCTGAAAGCGGCTATCGAACGTGATTTCGGCTCCGTGGACAACTTCAAAGCTGAATTTGAAAAAGCTGCGGCAACCCGTTTTGGCTCCGGCTGGGCGTGGCTGGTGCTGAAAGGTGACAAACTGGCTGTTGTTTCCACTGCTAACCAGGATTCCCCGCTGATGGGTGAAGCAATCTCTGGCGCTTCCGGCTTCCCGATTGTGGGCCTGGACGTTTGGGAACACGCTTACTACCTGAAATTCCAGAACCGTCGCCCGGACTACATCAAAGAGTTCTGGAACGTGGTGAACTGGGACGAAGCTGCTGCACGTTTCGCCGCGAAAAAATAAGTCCGACGCGTTAATTAAGCCCCTGCAAGCAATGCTTGTGGGGGTTTTTTTGTGATCAAAATCAATATAAAAACAATGATCCATTTAAAATGAAACAATGTTTTATTGTGCGAGTGGGATCACTTTTATAGTCTCTGCGAATGTCTATCTTCTTTTCATCAAGACGGCGCATCTCAAAAGCACTATGCAGCCGCCCATAAAGATTGCGCCATTTTTATGTCTACAGGTGATGGAAATGCAGATCAAACGTACGATAGAGAAAATCCCAGGCGGTATGATGCTGGTGCCGCTGTTTCTGGGTGCGTTATGTCACACCTTCTCCCCCGGAGCCGGGAAATACTTCGGCTCCTTTACCAACGGCATGATCACCGGTACGGTGCCGATTTTGGCGGTGTGGTTCTTTTGCATGGGTGCGTCGATTAAGTTAAGCGCCACTGGCACCGTGCTGCGTAAGTCCGGCACGTTAGTGATAACCAAGATTCTGGTGGCGTGGGTGGTTGCGGCGATTGCCTCACGCATTCTGCCGGAACATGGCGTGGAGGTTGGATTCTTCGCCGGACTTTCCACGCTGGCGCTGGTGGCGGCCATGGATATGACCAACGGTGGGCTGTATGCCTCGATTATGCAGCAGTACGGCACCAAAGAAGAGGCCGGGGCGTTTGTCCTGATGTCGCTGGAGTCTGGCCCGTTGATGACGATGGTGATTCTGGGAACTGCCGGGATCGCTTCGTTTGAACCGCACGTGTTTGTGGGTGCCGTATTACCGTTTTTGATCGGCTTTGCACTGGGGAATCTGGATCCTGAGCTGCGGGAGTTCTTCAGCAAAGCGGTGCAGACGTTGATCCCTTTCTTCGCCTTCGCATTAGGTAACACTATTGATTTGAGCGTGATTGCACAGACCGGCGTACTGGGGATTCTGCTGGGCGTGGCGGTGATTATCATCACCGGCATTCCATTGATTATCGCTGATAAACTGATCGGCGGCGGCGATGGAACGGCGGGGATTGCGGCTTCCAGTTCTGCGGGGGCAGCGGTCGCCACGCCGGTACTGATTGCGGAAATGGTCCCGGCGTTTAAACCCATGGCGCCGGCGGCAACCTCTCTGGTGGCGACGTCAGTGATTGTAACCTCCATCCTCGTGCCGATTATCACTTCTATCTGGTCAAAAAGAGCCAAAGCCAGAGCGGTGGCAATCGATATGCGCAGCGCGGTGAAGTAACGTGATTATGCCGGATGGTTTGTACCATCCGGCATAACTGTTTTAACCCTTGATTACAAACACCTCATCAATTGTTCGACACTCACTTTCATTCAGCTCCCCGCCTGCATTACGCGAAACCCCGGTGCAATAGCCAAACTTACGCGATACTACGGTTTTGATGGTGGTGACGAAATCCTCACCGATGGCGTAGATGGACATGTAAGTGCCAATCTGGTCCTGAATATCGCGAAGCGCAGCCAGGTCACCCTGCTTAAACGCTTCTCGTGCGCAGACAAACAACTCCGGCATGACGTTGTTTAATCCTGAAATAATACCCGCGCCGCCTGCCAACAGGTTAGGAATATAGTATTCGTCATAGCCGGACAGCACCGCAAAATCTTCGCGTACGGCGCGGGTGGTCTGGATCATGCTACGGGTATGGGACTGGCAGTCGACGGTATCTTTGATGCCTGCGAAGTTGGGGAACTCAGAAGCAAGAGTGGCAACCAGCTCGGGCGTTAAATCGCAACCGGTACGTGCCGGAAAGTTATAGGCAAACCATTTCCCACTGAGTTTCTGCCCCAATTGACGGAAGTAGCTCAGTAGCTGTTTCGCCGTTTGCCCGTAATAGTAAGGCGGCAGGATCATCACGGCATCGTAACCGGCGCGATACGCTTCCTGTGCCATCAACAGCACATCATTCTGGCAGGTGGATGAGACGTTGGCGACCATCTTCAGCGAGCTCATAGCGCGAGCCTCGCGGATTAGCAGCAATCTTTCCTCGAGCGTAAAGGAGGCAAATTCCCCGATGCTGCCCATCAACAAAATCACGTCGATGTTGGCTTCGGTAAGGCGTTTAAGATGCTGGCTCAGACCGTTAAGATCGATCTTGCCGTCATTGTCCATTGGCGTAATGGAAGGACACCAGACGCCAGCAAATTGCGATTGACCAATCACGTTGTCGACTCCTTATTTGAAATGATGTTTCAAAACCAGCTTGTATTGATAGCATGTGTCCCTAACTTTCATGTGAACCGTGCTCTCATTTTGAGCGACTGGGATAAAATAAATGTGGTGTAATGGTGGAAATTTATCGGGAGAGGGAACAGATGCGATATCCGGTCGATGTTTTTACAGGCAAAGTTCGGGACTACACGGGAAGCCGTCCCAGTGCGATTGCTAAGGTTCAGGTTGACGGCGAGTTGATGCTGACTGAACTGGGGCTGACGGGTGATGAGCAGGCGGAAAAGAAAATTCACGGCGGGCCAGATCGCGCCTTGTGTCACTATCCGCGTGAACACTATCAGCACTGGAAACAAGCCTTTCCTGAACAGACGGAATTGTTCGTTGCGCCTGCTTTTGGTGAGAACCTCTCTACTGAGGGGCTGACGGAAGATAATGTGTATATTGGCGATATTTTCCAGTGGGGGGAAGCGTTGATTCAGGTCACGCAGCCACGCTCGCCGTGCTTCAAGCTAAATTTCCATTTTGGCATCAGCGATATGGCCAGCCAGATGCAGGATGCGGGCAAGACAGGCTGGCTGTGCAGCGTTATCGCGCCCGGGCTGGTATCGGCAGACGCGCCGTTGATCCTGGCGTCACGCGTGAGCGACGTCAGTGTGCGGGAGGCGATTGCTATTGCCTGGCATATGCCGTTTGATGACTCGCAATATCACCGTTTATTGTCGGCTGCCGGGCTATCGAAAAGCTGGACCAGAACGATGCAAAAGCGTCGTTTAAGCGGCAAAATCGAAGACAATTCCCGCCGTTTGTGGGGAAAATAGACTCACTCTGTTCATGCAATTAAATCAGGTGGTGACACCTGATTTACTTCTCTCGTAGCACTTATCTCTGCGTACTAAAGCGGGTAAAAACCCCCCCTGCCACACCATGCTTTCAGGGCATTCTTGATACCTGGCCCACAAAAAGAAACTCTGCGTTGAAAAAAAACTTGAGTATTTCCTGCACTCAAATATCTTAGCTTCAAATTGGTTTAAACCAGATTGAGAAAAATGAAAAAGAAAAACAATGTTGATGTTCTCAGAGAGCGCTTTGAAAGCTGGTTAAACGAGAATAATTTGCCAGCGGGCTCCAAGTTGCCCTCAGAGAGAGAGTTATGTGAGTTGCTGGATGCGAAGCGCATGACCTTACGTCAGGTTCTGATTGAGCTTGAGATCGATGCACGTATTTTCCGAAAGAACCGCAGTGGTTGGTTTATTTCGTCGAAGCGATTTATTTATAACCCTAAATCACTTTCCAGTTTCAATGCTGAAGCCTGTGCTCAGGGTCGTAAACCTTTTTGGGATTATTTAACCAAAGAAACGATTGAGACCGTTCCGCATCATGTTGAAGAGGTTTTTCTCTCCTCCGGCGAACGTTATTTAGTTACCGGCTGGTGTGGGCTTGATTCGCATAAAGTGTTTTACCATGAATCCTATATTGATGCCGATATTGCGCCAGAATTTATTAACAAACTGGGTACTCAGTCTTTTGCAAGCGTCTGGGAAGATGTATATGGTCATATTTTAAACATCAAAGAAATGATCTTTAAACCGGTCAATATGCCAGAAGTGGCCTGCAAAGAACTGGGCGTTGCGCCTAATACGTATGGAATTTTAGTAGAAAAACATCGGGCCACCCGAGATAAAAAAGTGGTTCAGGTTGACTTTGAGTATTGGCGACTTGAATCAGTGGAACTTGTTATTCGTGATGAATGAGAGAAATAATGGATAAATTTAACCAGGAACTTCTTGCTGAACGTGCGAGAAATATACCACTGTATCTACATGCTTATGCTTTTCATCTGAATATGCGTTATGAGAGAGTCCTTCCGGGCGATCTTCTGGATATTGCGCACCAGCAAAAATTAAAGGGCGTGAAAATACATGTTGAAGATGGTGAATCCCAATCACTACAGAAACTGAACGATCGGCAGTTACACGACTTTAAAGAGAAAGCCAAACAATATAACCTGGATGTACATATTGAAACGAGCGCATCGGACCAAGAGACGTTGACGGATGCGATCCGTATTGCGATGGCGACTGGCGCAACGTCAGTACGTTTCTACCCGCGCTATGAAGGGCATCTCAACGATGTTATGGCGAAGATTGCTAAAGATATCGCGTGGTTGTCCCGGTATGACGACTGCGGGCTAAGCTTTACTATTGAACAACATGAAGACCTGCAAAGTCATGAGTTGGTGACGCTGGTTAAAAATAGTGGAATGAAGAATCTCTCTATTCTGTTTGATTTTGGCAACATGATTAATGCCAATGAGCAGCCGCTTTCTGCGTTAGAAATCATGTCTCCTTTGATCACTCAGGTGCATATCAAAGACGCTAAAATTATTAAAGAAGGTAAAGGTTGGGGGCATGAGGCTTGTCGATCAGGGTATGGTGACTTACCAATGGAAGAGATGCTTAAGGCATTATTACTTTTAGGTGAAGATAAGCCGCAAGTCTATGCTTTTGGTCTGGAAGAAGAAGTTGAATATTATGCTCCAGCATTTCGCTTCGATGATGAAGGTGATAACCCCTGGATCCCATGGCGTGATGCAAGTTATACACCGCTGCCCGAGAGTGACAAGATTGACGCGCGACTAGCGTTGGAAAAAGAACATGCTCTTGCACAAATAAAATATATTCGTACTTTATGCGATAAATTTATAACTAATCAATAAATTTCCTTAATATTATTAATATGTAAAAAGGATTATGCAAATAGTCTATCTACTTTATTAGTTAAATATTTTAACTGAATATTTCTCTCAACAAGCAATGAGGGTTTAATCATGTTCATGAATAAATGGGCAAGACTCTGTTTTTTAATTTTAGGCGGCGGCACAATATTTAAACTTTCAAGTATGAAAGATGTTTTCTATGTGCCAATGCAAAATGACTGGGGCTTAACCAATACGCAAATTGGCTTGAGTTTTACGGTTTATACGATTGTTCAGACAACCGGGCTTTTTCTTTCGCTCTATATCGCAGATCGTTATTCTAAGAAAATATTATTACCATTAGGTCTCATTGGTGTTGGGCTTTGCGGCTTATATTTGGCAACGCTACCGTCATTTACCGGTTATCTCATTTGCTTTGCTGCAATGGCGTTCTTTGCCGATGTGGTTTATTGGCCGGTATTGCTGAAAGCCGTACGTCTGCTGGGCACGAAAGAAGAACAAGGTCGCATGTTTGGCTTTTTAGAGGCCGGACGCGGTGTGGTAGACGTCATTGTCGCTTCTGGTGCCCTGTTTGTCTTCGTCCAGTTTGGTGAGGGGAAAGCAGGCATGCAGGCGGGGCTGTTGTTTTATACGCTCATCACCATTGCGGCAGGTATTGTGACGTACTTTATTGTCGATAATGACGAAGTTAAAGGTGGCGAGAAAACCAGTGCCAACATGGAAGTGTTAAAGGGTATCAAGCATGTGTTGTCCTGTCCTAACGTCTGGCTGGCTTCACTAGGGATTTTCTTCGTTTACGCTGCATACTGTGGGCTGACCTACTTCATCCCGTTCTTGAAAGATATCTATATGCTTCCGGTAGCCCTCGTTGGCGCTTACGGCATCATCAATCAGTATGCGTTGAAAATGGTGGGAGGGCCGATTGGTGGGCTACTGGCGGACAAGGTGGCTAAATCGCCGACAATATACCTGAAGTGGACATTTCTGATTTCCGCCGTGGCGATGCTTGTTTTCATGCAATTGCCGCATCAAACAATGAATGTGTATATCGGCATGGCGGCGACATTAGGGTTTGGGGCGATTATTTTCTCCCAGCGTGCCATTTTCTTCGCGCCGATGGATGAGATTGGTACCCCGCGCGAGTATGCCGGTTCGGCAATGGCGTTTGGCTGTATCATTGGCTACATGCCAGCCATGTTTGCGTATACGTTATACGGCTATCTTCTGGATACCAATAGCGGCATCACGGGATACAACTATGTATTTAGCGTAATGATTGCGTTCAGCTTAATGGGCTTTGTCTGCTCGACTATTCTGGTGAAGCGGATTAAAAAGCAAAAGTTGGCGACTGCAACGGCTGCGGCATAAGGTGAGAGCTTCCCCGGTAATATAATTACCGGGGAAGTCTGTTAAGATCGCTTATACAGCGGCAACCAAATCACCAGCCGTAAACCACCCAGCGGGCTGTCTTCGGCCTTCACCCAGCCGCGATGCTGCTGGATTGCGGTTTCAACAATCGCCAGACCCAGACCAGTTCCGCCAGACTCGCGATCGCGGGCTTCATCGGTACGATAGAACGGACGGAAAATCTGTTCTCTGTCTTCAGGGCTTACGCCCGGGCCATCATCGTCTACAGTGATGGTGATCCCGTCGATATCCACCGCGAAGCCCACTTCGATCTTCGTGTGTGAATAGCGCAGGGCATTGCGCACAATGTTTTCCAGCGCGCTTTCCAGCGCATTTGGGTTACCGTACAGCGGCCACGGACCCGGCGGGAAATTCACCGTGAGCGATTTACCCATCTGCTCCGCTTCAAAGGCGGCGTTATCCAGCACTTCGCCCCACAGCTGATTGGCTTTCACCGTTTCACTGACCAGCGCGTTTTTCTGCTGATTACGCGACATCACCAGCAGGTCGTTGATCATGCTGTCCAACCGGTGCGCCTCGGTTTCAATACGCTCCAGCTCTTTACTCTCACCGCTACGACGGCGCAGCAGCGCAGTGCCCAGTTGCAGACGGGTTAACGGCGTTCTCAATTCGTGAGAGATGTCCGACAGCAGGCGTTGCTGCGTGGTCATCATTCGCTCCAGCGCCGTCACCATCTGGTTAAAGCTGGCGCCTGCCGCCAGAAACTCCTGCGGACCCGCTTCCAGTTCCGGATGTTGACGCAGGTTGCCCTGGGCCACTTCATCCGCCGCATTTTTCAATTTTCGCGCCGGTTTCGCCAGGCTCCAGGCAAGCCAGAGCAATAGCGGAGAGCTGACTAACATAGTGACAATCAGCAACAACAGCGGTCGGTCGAACAGCAGGTTGATAAAATCTGATTGTGAGCTGCTGGCAGGTCGAATGAGATACAGCTGGTAGTTATCTTCCCCGTCTCTGACGGAGAAAGGCCCGACCATCTCAACGCGACCGTATTTTTTCTTTTGCGGATGGTCAGCGTTATCGGCCTGACCAATAAAGTTACGAATGATCTGCATTTCGTTGCGTTCTGCGCCGATCACGCGTCCTTCCGTCGTAACAAGCAATAACCGCTGTCCTGGCGGCGCCCACTTGTCTATTGCCCGAAACAAGCGACGCCACCACATCAAATCGTTGGGTGGGTCGTTCGCCAGTTCAGCTTCAACGTGTTGCTCAATCATCAACCCTTGGCGCTGCTCGCTGTCCAGTAGCTCGGTCATCTGACGTGAATCGAGCTTGGGTAACATCAGCACCAACATCAACACCAGCGCCAACGTCAACCAGAAGATGGCAAAGATGCGTGCGGTTAAGCTCCCTATCATGAAGCGGAGACCATCAGGTAGCCGCGACCACGCAGAGTTTTAAACCACGGGTGTCCGTCTTTACGCTCTGGCAGCTTACGACGCAGGTTCGAGATATGCATGTCGATCGCGCGATCGAAAGGCGTCAGGCGTTTGCCCAGGACTTCCTGGCTCAAATGTTCACGCGAAACCACCTGACCAAGATGCTGTGCCAGCAAATAGAGCAGGGTGAATTCGGTGCCGGTTAACTCCAGGATTTGCCCATCAAAGCTGGCTTCCTGGCGGCCCGGGTTAAGGCTTAACGCATCCACTTCCAGCGTCGGCGAACCGTTGTCGCTGTTCTGCTGCTGCTCACTCCAGTGCGAGCGACGCAGAATAGCGCGGATGCGCGCGACCAGTTCACGGTCGTTGAACGGTTTAGGTAAATAGTCGTCCGCACCCAGTTCAAGGCCAAGTACGCGATCCAATTCGCTGCCGCGAGCGGTCAGCATGATTACGGGAGTCTGGTGTGTCTGACGAAGTGCTTTCAGCGTATCAATACCGTTTTTCTTCGGCATCATGACGTCGAGCAAAAGTAAATCGATGCTGTCATCAAGAAGCTCAAGCGCTTGTTCCCCATCATAGGCAACCAGCACATCGAAACCTTCCATTTCGAGCAGCTCCTTTAACAGGGAAGTCAGCTCTCGGTCATCATCAACTAACAGGATTTTATTCATTGTTTACGTACCTCCGAGGCAGAAATTACGTCATCAGGCGTCGCTAATCTATGACTTTACGTTGTTTTACACCCCCTGACGCATGTTTGCAGCCCGAATCGTAAACTGTCTCTCGTTGAATCGCGACAGAAAAGATTTTGGGAGCAAGTGATGGGCAAAGTTACCGCTGCCGTCATGGCCTCAACGCTGGCATTCAGTACTTTAAGCCATGCAGCTGAAGTCGTCACAGGCGATCACTGGCACCTGGGTGATGGCTCATCGCAACGCAGCGTACAGAGCCACATGTTTGACGGTATCAGTTTAACCGAACATCAACGTCAACAGATGCGAGATTTAATGCAGCAGGCAAGACACGAACAGCCTCCTGTTAATGTTAGCGAAATGGAGACAATGCATCGCCTTGTCACCGCAGAGAAATTTGATGAAAGCGCTGTGCGCGCTCAGGCAGAAAGAATGGCGCAAGAACAGGTTGCTCGCCAGGTTGAAATAGCCAGGATTCGCAATCAGATGTATCGCCTGTTAACGCCCGAGCAGCAAGCGGTTTTAAATGAGAAACATGAACAACGAATGGAGCAACTGCGCGACGTAGCGCAATGGAAACAAAGCTCATCGTTAAATTTATTGAGTAGTAGCAACTCACGTTCCCAGTAGTACCCCTGTTTTCCTTGCCATAGACACCATCCCTGTCTTCCCCCTCATGATGAGGGGGTTTTTTTTGCCCAAATTACAGCGAATTACCAAAGACAAGCAGCTACTTACAGAAGATATTTGGAGCGTATAAACGCTTTTGTTATGTGTGGCTGACCTCAATGTAACTTACTGCCTCTATGTAGGGCCGTGTACTCTGATAATAATGCTTAGCTTTTTCCTAAATCCAACACAATGCCATCATTGGTAATGATAAAGGTGTAGTAGTGATTTTTTCCATTTAAGGTATAGCTTGCGCCATACACTAACCCTTTTTCTAAATTTACCGTAAAGCAGGTACTTGGGTAGGTGAGATGCTTAAAATCGCCAACTAATAAATTTTTATTTTCTATACTATTAGTTGACAGAATATAGCGGTTTAACACATCGTTTTTATCAGTGGTAAAGCAAACACGATTGTTGTCTACGTAGATCGCCCGTCTTTCGCCGGACTCTGCACCCTCTCTATCTTTCCCTGGGCACCCGGCGAGAAATAAAAGTAAAGGGAGAAAAGTGATCGATTTCTTCATATCGGAAAGTCCCCTAGTACCTTTTCATATTTCTGAATTAACTCCAGCACCGGTTCTTCTGGGTCATAATCACGGTAAACATACAGATCGCTATGCCCATCAAACCCATAATGCTTTAACAACCAGTAATCGCTGACTAAGGATGCTTGCTGCTCCAGTCCGTAATCAAGTAAGTTTTTCTCATTTAGACTGTATGTATAATCAGCTGCCCATCAGAACGCTCCGCGTGTTCGTACCCACATTCCATATTGGTGCTGCCAAACATGCATCATTTCATGTAAAAATAGATGCTGGGCATTTGGAGTTGGCTGTTTTGTAGGCATCGAGAAATCATCTTCGTATTTTATTTTTCTAAACCACATTTCGCCATTGGGCGTCATCGCCTGGCCGGGGTTTTGACTATCAAAAGGAAGATAACTTTCCAGATGAACCCAAACTTGCTGGTAAAGAATGCTGAAACCAAAGAGCGAGTTTGCAAGATTTATCTCGCCAAGCCTTAGCCTACGCAGACCTCCTTCCTTGATCGGTTGCCAGTCAATAGAATTAGGGTAATACGCCATCTTAATCCCTCAAGATATGTTGATTGAGTGTTTATCGTACATCTAAAGTAAATGAGCATTGGAAGAGTTATAGAGAGGTCTCAAAAATTCAGAATAAAACGTATTCAGGTGGTGTATGGATCATGCTGATCCGGCTGTAAGATAGGCCGTAATGTAGATTTTTTATTAGAATAAATTTCTAATTTAAGTGTGTTATGTATTGCTACAACATTCCATCCCTGTCTTTCCCCACATGATGTGGTTTTTTTTGCCCAAAATTTGTCACTCGGTTATTGCCTGACTGTTTTACTTCATCCGTTATACTAGCGGCATATTCTGGCGGGAGTGTTTATGAATCATACTTATGGACGGCTGGTTAGCCGGGCAGCAATCGCGGCTACCGTGATGGCAACGCTGTTACTTTTGATCAAAATTTTTGCGTGGTGGTACACCGGATCGGTCAGTATTCTGGCTGCATTGGTGGATTCTTTGGTGGACATCGCGGCGTCGTTAACCAACCTGTTGGTGGTGCGCTATTCGCTGCAACCGGCCGATGATGAACATACGTTCGGACACGGAAAAGCGGAATCACTGGCTGCACTGGCGCAAAGCATGTTTATTTCCGGTTCGGCGCTGTTTTTATTCCTGACCGGGATTCAGCATCTCATCCAACCCACGCCAATGAAAGATCCTGGTGTTGGGGTGGCGGTCACCATCATTGCGTTAGTGTGTACAATCATTCTGGTCTCGTTTCAGCGCTGGGTGGTGAAACGCACGCAAAGTCAGGCCGTTCGGGCGGATATGCTTCATTATCAGTCTGATGTTATGATGAACGGTGCAATTCTCTTGGCGCTTGGCCTGGCATGGTACGGCTGGCATCGTGCTGATGCCTTGTTTGCGCTTGGGATTGGCATCTATATTTTATTTAGCGCATTACGCATGGGATATGAGGCGGTGCAGTCCTTGCTGGATCGCGCTTTACCCGATGAAGAACGTCAGGAAATTATTGATATCGTGACGTCATGGCCTGGAGTCAGTGGCGCCCATGATCTTCGCACGCGGCAGTCAGGGCCGACCCGCTTTATTCAGATTCATTTGGAAATGGAAGATAATCTGCCGCTCGTTCAGGCGCATTTAGTGGCTGAAGAGGTTGAGCAGGCAATTTTACGGCGTTTCCCGGGATCAGATGTCATCATTCATCAGGATCCCTGTTCGGTCGTACCCAAGGAAGGCAAGATGTTTAAGCTTTCATGATTCGTTGTAAAAAAAGTGAACCAGGCCAGCATTTTGTGTATAAATTACCACCATTCGGCCTGACCTGAATCAATTCAGCAGAAAGTGATTGTTATACTATCTGCATATTCGTTGGATCGTTTCGATATGCGGAATCGACTTCCGGCAGCAGATTTCATTTTGCATTCCAAGTTCAGAGGTAGTCATGATTAAGAAAATCGGTGTGTTGACAAGCGGCGGTGATGCGCCGGGCATGAACGCAGCAATCCGTGGTGTTGTACGTGCAGCGTTGACGGAAGGGCTGGAAGTCATGGGGATCCATGATGGCTACCTGGGTTTGTATGAAGACCGTATGGTTCAACTTGACCGTTATAGCGTGTCCGACATGATCAACCGTGGCGGTACTTTCCTCGGTTCAGCCCGTTTCCCGGAATTCCGCGACGAAAACGTCCGTGCGGTGGCTATCGAAAACCTGAAAAAGCGTGGCATTGACGCGCTGGTTGTTATCGGTGGTGACGGTTCTTATTTGGGGGCGAAACGCCTGACTGAAATGGGCTTCCCCTGCATCGGTCTGCCGGGCACTATCGACAACGATATCAAAGGCACTGACTACACCATCGGTTACTTCACCGCGCTGGGTACCGTAGTTGAAGCGATTGACCGTCTGCGTGATACCTCTTCTTCTCACCAGCGTATTTCCATCGTTGAAGTGATGGGGCGCTACTGTGGCGATCTGACCCTGGCGGCTGCAATTGCCGGGGGTTGTGAGTTCGTGGTGGTTCCGGAAGTGGAATTCAGCCGTGACGATCTGGTTGCTGAAATCAAAGCCGGCATCGCGAAGGGCAAAAAACACGCAATCGTAGCGATCACTGAGCACATGTGTGACGTTGACGAACTGGCGCATTACATCGAGAAGGAAACGGGCCGCGAAACGCGTTCAACCGTGCTGGGCCACATTCAGCGTGGTGGTTCCCCGGTTCCTTACGACCGTATTCTGGCATCCCGCATGGGCGCCTATGCCATCGAACTTCTGCTGGAAGGTCACGGCGGTCGCTGTGTTGGTATTCAGAACGAGCAGTTGGTTCACCACGACATCATCGACGCTATCGAAAATATGAAGCGTCCGTTCAAAGGTGACTGGATGGACTGCGCGAAAAAACTGTACTGATTGCTTTTTGTTGCCCGGTGGCGCTTTGCTTACCGGGCCGACAAGATTACACGTTGTAGGCCGGGTTAGGCGCTAGCCGCCATCCGGCAACCCCTCAGTTTTATTCCTCGAAGTTATAGCAAATCTTTTTTTATTCTTTAATGTTTGGATGCCTTTCTGGCACGCTTTGCTCATTACGACATCACATAAGAGAGCTGGGCGATGAACAAATGGGGCGTAGGGTTAACATTATTGCTGGCATCGACCAGCGTTCTGGCAAAGGATATTCAGCTACTTAACGTATCGTACGATCCAACGCGTGAGCTGTACGAGCAGTACAATAAAGCCTTCAGCACGCACTGGAAGAAAGAAACAGGTGACAACGTTGTGATCCGTCAGTCGCACGGCGGTTCGGGTAAGCAAGCAACCTCCGTCATCAACGGCATTGAAGCCGATGTTGTGACGCTCGCACTGGCTTATGATGTTGATGCCATTGCTGAACGTGGTCGTATCGATAAAAACTGGATTAAGCGCCTGCCGGATAACTCCGCGCCTTATACCTCCACCATCGTGTTTCTGGTCCGCAAAGGGAATCCCAAACAAATTCATGACTGGAACGATCTGATCAAACCCGGCGTGTCGGTTATTACGCCGAACCCGAAAAGCTCAGGTGGCGCACGCTGGAATTATCTGGCGGCATGGGGCTACGCTTTACACCACAACAACAACGATCAGGCCAAGGCACAAGACTTCGTGAAGGCCCTGTATAAGAACGTTGAAGTGCTGGATTCCGGTGCGCGTGGTTCAACCAATACTTTTGTAGAACGCGGTATCGGTGATGTGCTGATCGCCTGGGAAAACGAAGCGCTGCTGGCAACGAACGAGCTGGGCAAAGACAAATTCGAGATAGTGACGCCGAGTGAATCTATCCTCGCGGAGCCGACCGTTTCCGTGGTCGATAAAGTGGTGGAAAAGAAAGACACCAAAGCGGTGGCGGAGGCTTATCTGAAGTATCTCTACTCCCCGGAAGGTCAGGAAATTGCAGCGAAAAACTACTATCGTCCACGTGATGCAGACGTTGCGAAGAAATACGAAAACGCATTTCCGAAGCTGAAGCTGTTCACCATCGACGAAGAGTTTGGCGGCTGGACAAAAGCGCAGAAAGAGCACTTTTCTAACGGCGGTACGTTCGATCAGATCAGCAAACGCTAAATAATTCTGTGATTTACCGACCCGGTGGCTTAACGCAACCGGGTTTTTTATTTGTCATGGTTTTGCGTTACTCTTGCCCTTCAATGGGATACAGGAAACGCGTAATGAAAAAAGCAGGCTATCTTTTTCTGGCGGTAATGGTTGTTGCCGTCGCTGCAGGTATCGGGTACTGGAAATTTACCGGCAACCCGGACGCATTACGCCAGATTGTTCTTCAGCAATGCCTGCCGCACCAGTTGCAGCAGCAGGATCCTGCGCCGTGCGCAGAAGTGAAGCCAGATGCCGGATATGCGGTGTTCAAAGACCGAAATGGCCCTTTGCAATATTTGTTGATGCCCACTTACCGCATCAACGGTACAGAAAGCCCACTGCTGTTAAAATCAGGCACGCCGAACTTTTTCTGGTTGGCCTGGCAGGCGCGTAGCTTTATGAGCCAAAAATACGGCCACGAAATCCCTGACAAAGCGGTCTCTCTGACCATTAACTCGCGTAGCGGGCGTACACAAAATCATCTGCATATTCATATCTCCTGCCTGCGAACCGATGTCAGACAACAGCTTGATGACAACCTGGCGAAAATCAGTACTCGCTGGCTGCCTTTACCGGGTGGACTGCGCGGTCATGAATATCTGGCGCGTCGCGTCACGGAAAATGAACTGGCGCAACGCAGTCCATTTATGATGCTGGCAGAAGAGGTGCCGGATGCGCGTGAACATATGGGCAGCTATGCGCTGGCGATGGTGCGTCAGAGCGATGAGTCTTTTGTTCTGCTGGCGACCCAGCGCAATCTGCTGGCGCTCAATCTCGCCTCCGCTGAGGAAATTCAGGATCACGACTGTAAGCTGTTGGCAAATTCTCAAAATTAGTTTGATTGTCTGGCAGGGTTCTTATTTCAGAGTAAGCCAGGAATATGAATTAAAGGGACTTCTCATGTGCGTATAACGAGTGTTGTTATTAATCAGTTACGTTTGCTGATCGTTCCTGTGTGGTAGACAGAGATGAAACACAGCAGGAAACGGTGATCCGGCTGAGTTATTTAATGGAAACCTATATAAGTATTAAGAGCTATTGCCACGGCCATACTTATCTAAAGCGAAGCTGCAAAGTAGCCGGTAAACATCGTTGCCGGGACTGCGGCGTTTCGCCATTAATCAATTGATTAAGCAGTTCGAAGCAGTGCCAGGCTAACAGCTTGTTATCCTGCTGAATAGTATCGATGCGCACAGAGAGTGAGTCGTACAGATAATGATCGTCGAAGCTGGCCAGATGAATATCGCTAGCCAGTAAATGATGTTGGCTCATATAGCGCAGCACCCCTTCCAGCAACCCACAGGCAGCGGTAAACACCGCTTTTGGCGGGCGCCCTAAGCGTGCGCAAAGGGCCGCAAACATCTCATAGCCTGAACTGGGATGGAAACTGCCGTTAATCACCCACTCCGGACGCAGCTCGACGCCAGCCTTTATCAAACCTTGAGTAAAGCCCGCCAGCCGGTCCTGGGTGGGGGATAATCTCGGTTGGCCGCCGAGGAACCAGAATTCGTCTCGATGCTTTTGGGCGATACGTGAGATAAGATCGACCGTAGGCGTAATGGAGTCGGTCATGACCAGTGGCAGATCGCTTTTTCCCGGGCAGCGGTCAAACAGCACTATTGGCAATTGCTGGCTTAGCTTCCGGTAGTCGGCATCGCTATGCAGGCAGGAGGCGATAATCAGACCATCAACCTGACGAGCGACCATATTATTTACCGCGATGCTTTCCTGCGCCGGATTTTCATCCGTACAGGCAATCAGCAACTGCACGCCAGCCTCACGGCACAGCATTTCTAGTTCATGTGAAAAAACGGCGAAGCCGTAGTTGGTCATTTCTGGCACGACAAGACCAATAGTATGGCTGCGATTATCGCGTAATGAACGGGCGTGAATACTCGGTTGATAGTGCTGTTCGCGGGCGATGGTCAGCACGCGTTGACGCGTCTCTTGCGCGACGCGCATCTCTTTGCCACGGCCACTCAACACCAGGCTGGCTGTCGCTTTTGATACCCCAGCCATTTCGGCAATATCTTTGATAGTAACGCGTCTGGTTTTCATCACGGAAAAGTCATTTAAACTCAAGGTATTTATTCTATCATGTGTGGCAGAAGCGGCCAGTAACGGAATGCAACTGGCGTGCTACCCGTGAAAGTGAGTTCTCCTGGATAATCGGGGAAAAAACGGCTGCTCATTACTCCTTCGCCGTGGTTGATGAAAATCTCTATGCTGGAGCGGTCAATTAAAATGTGCAGATGGCACACCGTCCCGCGCCAGTAACGATGATGGATTTCCGCAGTTTGTAGACTTTGGCGTGAGAGCCGTAAGCCATCACCGTTAACGCGGAGATGCAACGCGCCAGCACAGTCGATGGTCAGTTCGTCGCCGCAGGCGATATCAAAAGCCAACTCCATTGGCACTAAGCGCAATACGCCCCCTTGCCAGCCTTGCATTTCGCCGCGAAGTGCCGCAAGTTCCCGCGCCGGGGTCTGGTATAGCGTGCCATTACGCCAGGTGAGTTCACGCAGGCAGGTCATTTGGTGAATCCATCCCTGCGCGCAGGTTGGCTGCGACAGCTCCTCGCCGTCCGGAACGCCCATCCATCCTATCAGCAGACGACGGCCATCGCTCGATAGCAAGGTTTGCGGAGCATAAAATTCAAAGCCGCTGTCCAGTTCATGGAGTTCACTACACTCAAACGCGGAGCGAGCGTAATCGAGCTGCCCCTGCATCCACACGGCGGGATAGGTGTTGAGGAAGCGGTATTCTTCACGTGGTAATCCCTGTGGGCAGCAGATGAGAATATCCGTCCCGTTGAGGGGAAAAAGATCGGGGCATTCCCACATATAGCCGCCGCTGGAGAGGCCATTAAGGCCGTGGCCCGCTATTTCGCCATGGCTAAGCCACTGCTGTAGGTTTGTGGAGCTGAACAGTAACACTTTCCCCCGCAACTGCAGATCCTGAGCGCCCAGCACCATATACCAGCGATCGTGATGCCACCAGACTTTTGGGTCGCGCACATGGCCAGTGTATCCCGTCGGGAGCGGCAATACCGGACCTTGTTTACTGAACGCTCCATTTTCGCACTGTGTCGCCAGACATTGCCACGCCGTGCGCGCCCCATCGGCAAACTTGACGTTGCCGGTATAGAAAAGACGTAAGATCCCTTCATGATCTATTGCACAACCGGAGTAACAGCCATTACGGTCATACTCCTCATCTGGTATCAGGGCAATTGGTTCATGCCGCCAGTGGATTAGGTCAGCAGAGCTCCAGTGCCCCCAGCATTTAAAGGTATGATCGCAAGCGAAAGGATTCCACTGGTAAAACAGATGGTATCGGCCAGCGAATTCGATAAATCCATTAGGATCGTTCATTAATCCGGTCACCGGCGCATGGTGCCAGTGAGGATAATGATCATCAGCCAACGCGCGGGGCTGGCCTTGCATTACCGCCTGCAAAATTTCAGGCAGTCGGGAAGGTAATGACATTAGTTCACGTCCATTTTATCGTTTAGTTACAACCCTGCGTTGTATCAGTGATTGATTTCGCTATCGGTACGGCGCCCGCAGAGAATAAAACCTGGCCAGTATTAAACGTGGCCATCTCAGGTGAGGGGGCTGACTTTAATCAACCATGCTAAACCGATTTAATGAGGAATGAGATGAGTATTGACATCATTCTTGCCTCGAAAAAGGCACTACGCAAGGTCTGACAGACGAGGTAACGCCGTCATTGCACCTTTGGCGGTGGTCGCCAGCGCACCGCAGGTTTGTGCCAACGTGATGCTTTTTTCCAGAGACTGCGCATTCTGTGGAAGTCCATGTGCCGCCAGACTGAAGAGTAAACCTGCGACAAAAGCATCGCCAGCGCCAGTGGTATCAATGCTGATCGTCGGGCGAGCAGGGAAATGCAAAACCTGCCCACGAAAGGCCACTATGACCCCTTCTTTACCTCGGGTTACCATCAGGAGGTCGTGCTGGTAACGCTCCATCATCCAGCGCACGCCCTCGGACGGGTCATCACTGGCGCTGATAAACACCAACTCTTCTTCCGACAGTTTAACTACATTTGCCATGGTCAACGCGCGTTGAATGTTGTCACGCAGCAGTTGCTCATCACGCCACAGATCGGCCCTGATATTTGGGTCGAAGCTAATGTAGCCTCCCGCATATTTTATCTTTTCCATTGCGGCAAAAGCTGTGCTGCGACTCGGTTCTGCGCTGAGTGCAATTGAGCAAATATGCAACCATTGCCCGGAAGTGAATAGTGGCAAATCGCGTTGCTGTAAGAATAAATCAGCACTGGGGCGAACCATGAACGTGAAAGTTCGTTCGCCGTCTTCATTGAGTGCGACCACGACGGTGGATGTCCGATGCTCACCATCAACAGACATGTACCCGACGTCGACGTTTTCTTGTTTCAGCGTCTGGAGCATAAAATGACCAAAAGGATCATCGCCAACGCGACCGATAAATCCGCTGTCCCCGCCCAGACGGGCCACGCCTACTGCCACATTCGCTGGCGCGCCGCCGGGACACTGTCGCAGGCACCCTTCACCATCCGGCAATAAATCAACGACAGCATCCCCAAGGACCCAAACTTTTCTGCTCACCATAATTCCTCTTTTAGCTAAACAGTGCTAAACCGGTTTAGCTAAGTTAAACACAGTTCAGGATCAAGCGGAATAGGAGGCAGGCAAATTTTCCCCCGCGACGAGGAAGAGATTATTTTACTTTGTGATAGCAATCATATTTTCAAAACATTGTAGTATTTTCTCTGTCCTTCCCCCCTTATTCTGATGATTACATGATATCGATTTCATAATACGCCATGGCCACGATTAAAGATGTTGCTGAAAAAGCAGGTTTATCAATAACCACCGTCTCCCGGTTTCTTAATAACCATCCCTATATTTCTGAAGATAAAAGGGAAAAAATTCTGGCAGCGATGAAAGCGCTGGATTATGAACCCAGCACCGCGGCGCAGCAGATGCGTGGCGTGAAAAGCCAGCGTATTGGCGTACTGATTTCGCGGATCACTAACCCTTTCTTTGCCAGTCTGGTTGATGCGCTGGAAAGTACCGCGCGTAAAAATGGTTATTCGGTGCTGATTGTTCAGAACCACAACAGCCCTGGAGAAGAAAAGAACTGTCTGGATCTGTTAAAGAAAAAAATCATCGATGGGCTGATCCTTTGTGCAATGGAAAGCGAATCGCATGTTATTGAAGAATATGAAAAATATGGCCCGATTTTGTTGTGTAATACCGGTGGTGAAATGACGACTCTGCCGGTGGTTCGGGTAGACGATCGGAACGCAACCTATCATGCGATTCGCTACTTAATGGCAAAAGGTTATCGCCGTATTGCGTACGCCACTGGCGGAAAATTTCAGCAAAAGGGGCATGGTAGCCGAAGAAACAACGGTTTTTTGGCGGCGATGAACGAGATGGGGTTGACCGTCAATGAACGTTGGTTATTTCGTGAACAGCATACTTATCATGATGGTCAGGAGATTGCACTTCAGATCCTGCAAATGATGCCTGAGGAGCGCCCGGATGCCATTTTCACCGGAAGTGATGAAGTTGCCTGCGGAGTGATAGGCACTCTGACCATGAACGGTATGAAAATACCGGAAGATTTGGCGGTTATCGGGTTCGATAATTTACCCGTGGCTGAAATGCTCAATATTCCGTTAACGACCGTCAGTCAGCCCATCGTGGCTCTGGGCAGGATTTCGGCAGAGTATATGCTGGCGTTAATCAATGGGCAGCAATACAAGTATGATCCGGCCGAGTTGAAACCAGAGTTAGTGATTCGACAGTCGGCATAAATTTTTTTTAATTCGATATGGTATCGATTTCATATATCAGGGGATGTTATGCCAAAGATGGAAAAAAACCGCCACGCGTGGTGGAAGGAGGCGGTGATCTACCAGGTCTACCCAAAGAGTTTTTACGATAGTAACAATGACGGTATTGGTGATATCCAGGGAATCATCGCTAAATTGCCTTATCTGCAAGAACTGGGAATCACCATGATTTGGGTTTCGCCGTTTTATCAGTCACCGATGGCGGATAATGGGTATGATATTGCGGATTACTATGCCGTAAATCCGGATTTTGGCGATATGCAGGATGTGGAAAATCTCATTGCGTGCGCCAAAGAACATGGTATTCAGGTCATGATTGATCTGGTTATAAACCATACCAGCGATGAGCATCCCTGGTTTACGCAGGCGCTGGCGCAGCCCCAGTCGAAATATCGCGATTACTATATTTTCAAACCCGCCATCAACGATGCGCCGCCAAATAACTGGCGCTCTATTTTCGGCGGCAGCGCGTGGGAAAAAGTAGCGGGTGAAGCGTGTTACTATCTGCACACCTTTCACCGCAAACAGCCCGATCTTAACTGGGAAAACCCGGCGTTACGGGAAGAGATTTACGCCATGATCACCTGGTGGCTAGAGAAAGGCATTGCGGGTTTTCGGGTTGACGCCATCACCTTCATTAAGAAAGACCAGGATTATGGTTCCTTGCCTGCCGATGGGATTGACGGCCTGGTATCGATAAAATGGAAATCACGCAACCGCCCCGGGATTGAGGTTTTTCTTAACGAGCTAAAAGAACGCACTTTTCAGCGTTTTGGCTGCGTTACCGTTGGGGAAGCGCCGGGCGTACCTCTGGCGGATTACGGTCAGTTTATCGGGCCGCAGGGCTATTTCGACATGATCTTCGATTTTCATGCTGCCGATATCGATGTGGAAAATGGTTCTGAATGGTTCCGTCGACGTGACTGGACCGTGAAAGAGTTTAAACAGGCGCTCTTTGCCAGCCAGCAAGCGTTTATCGCATCCGGCTGGGGAACGACATTTATCGAAAACCACGACCAGCCCCGCGCACTTTCAAAATTGATCCGCGATCCGGTATTTCAAAATGAAACAGGTGCTAAAGCCCTGGCGGCCATGTATTTCTTCATGCACGGAACGCCTTTTATTTATCAGGGCCAGGAGCTGGGAATGAAAAATTTCAATCGGACTCGCATTGAGCAGTTCGACGATATTTCCAGTATTGATAACTATCATCGCGCACTCACGGAGGGTTTTACTTCTGCCCAGGCACTGGAGTTTATTAATCAACGTTCCCGGGATAACTCACGAACGCCGTTCCCGTGGGCTAAAACGATTAATGGAGGCTTCAATTCGGGAGCACAGCCGTGGCTGGAATTCACCCACCGTGATTTTGAGATTAACGCTGAAGAGCAGCGACATCGTTCAGATTCCGTGTTCCATTTTTATCAACGTCTGATTCAGCTACGTAATCTTGAATATCCAGAAGTGTTGATTTATGGCAATTTTAGCCCGTTAGAAACCCACAGTGATGACATCGTCGCGTATGCACGGCATACCGATAATCAGCGTCTTATTTCCATAACCAATATGAGTAATACTCCATTATCTTATGTGATTCCGGTTGGGGAAGTTCTGCTTAATAACTATGACAGCATTGATTCTAACCTGAAACCCTACCAGACAATTATCATTAAAGAGTGTGTAACAAATGAGCAAGTTTAAAAAAATTGCCGTTGAGATTGTCGATACAATTGGCATTGATAATATTATTTCGGCCACCCATTGCGCCACCCGATTACGCTTGCAAGTAAAAGACCGTGAGCGTATTAATGACGAAAAAATCCGCAGTATTAGTGATGTAAAGGGCGTATTTTTTAATTCTGGGCAATACCAGATTATCCTTGGTACTGGAATCGTTAATAAAGTCTATAGTGAGTTTGCCGCCGCTTTTAATGTTACTGAGGTCAGCAAAGAGGAGATGATCCAGCAGAGCGGAAATCGCTTACAACGTGGTATACGCAATTTATCGGACGTGTTTGTGCCCATTGTCCCCATTCTCGGGGCAACCGGCCTGTTCCTTGGTCTGAAAGGGGTACTATTCAACGATACCGTACTGGCCTGGTTTGGGAGTAATGCTGACAATATTCCTCTGTACCTGAAAACCCTGACCACGGTGCTGTGCGATACGGCATTTGCCTTTTTGGCAGCGTTTATCTGCTGGTCGGCATTTAAAAAATTTGGCGGGACGCCGATCGTTGGATTTTTGATTGGCCTGATGCTGGTTTCACCGGCATTGCCTAACGCTTATGACGTCGCCTACGGTAATGCGAACCCAATTTATGTCTTTGGCTTTATTCCACTGGTGGGCTATCAGGGCTCAATTTTAACGGCGCTCATCACTGGCATTATCGGTGCGAAACTGGAGATTGTATTGCGGAAGGTTATGCCAGATTCGATGGACCTTATCTTTACGCCGTTTGTGGTCATTTTACTGTCGGTGTCCATTGCTTTACTTGTATTAGGGCCATTAGTTCATGGTTTTGAACATTACGCGATCTTAGCTATACAGCAATTCCTTTCTTTACCAGCAGGAATTGGTGGATTGCTAATTGGATTCCTCTACCCGATAGCCGTCATGACCGGGATGCATCATATGTTCATTATGATTGAAACCTCCCTGATAGCGGGCACAGGGTTTAACCCTTTAATCACCGTCTGCGCGATGTATGGCTTCGCCAATGCTGCCGTGTGTCTTGCTATTTCATTGAAATCACGCAGTCCATCATTTAAAACGGCTGGTATTTCCGCAACCGCGACGCAACTTCTTGGTGTCTCAGAACCTGCGCTATTTGGTATTGTGATGCGAACAGGAATTCGTGCTATCGCTATAATGCTTATCTGCTCCGCGCTTGGCGGAATGGTATTATCATTATTGTCTATAAAAGCCAATTCTTATGGGCTGGCAGTATTGTTATCACCATTAATGTATATTTACGATCATTATCAGGTTGTGAGTTATATCTGTGTAGGCGTTGCCGTATTTATCCTCGCCTTTATCATGACCACGCTGCTCGTAAAAATTAATGATGCGCCTGGAGATAAAACAGAAAATCATAAATAAGGAATAGAAACATCATATTTCAGGTTGTACGTGTGTTCACTACGCCTCGAATGATGTAGAGCTATTATTGATATAAATTATTGTTAATAAATTATGTTATGCGCAACGGTGCGTAAGGCCTGCTTTTGCCCGAATATCCGTTGCCCATCTTTGGGATTATTATGAAACTCAATAACGTTGCTTTTATGGGGCTGTTATTGCCTTTAACAGCGCAAAGTGCGGACATAACCCTCAGCGATATTAACGCCCGGTTAGAAGTGCTGGAGCGGGAGTTGCAGCAGTCGCGAGCGCAGTTGGTTCAGGCGGAACGAAAAATCGACAGTGCAGAAAAACGTGCAGCAGCGGCAGAACGAAATACGGCGCAGGTACAGGAAAAATTGCGGGCGATACAACAATCACAATCGTCATCGCAACCGAATATTGCGTTGACTATGGCACCGTCCTTCGGCAAAGAGACCCCGGCGGGAGAGCGGACGGAGATTAAGTTCGGCGGTTATGCGCGTACGGGGATCCTGACGGGTAAAACCGGTTCCTCTACGACCGTCGGGCCTTCCATGACGCCAGCGGGCAGCACCGGGGGCAGCGTAGGACGTTTAGGGAATGAAGCGGACACGTATGTGACTGCTGATATGAACTTTTTGCACCAATATGCCAATAATTCGAAATTACGTTATTACATGAAAATAGCGGAATGGGACAAAACATATAATACCGATAGTGCCTTCAATGGTGAAATGAACTTACGGCAGGCATTTGCGGAAATGAGCGATATGCCCTCCTTTAGTGGCGCTTTTCAAAATGCAACGCTGTGGGCTGGTAAGCGTGAGGATCGTGATAACTTTGATATCCACTGGCTCGATTCTGACATGATGAGTCTGGTGGGGACCGGGGCGGGTATTTATGATGTGAGTTTTGTTGATGGCGTAAAAACAAACTTTTCGGTTTATGGCCGCAACTTCAATGATATTGAGGATATGGGGAATGTTGAATACAACAATATGACCGGTGCGGCGAACACCTTCGTGCAGAATTACACCTTTTCTCTGAATAATCGTCTGGGCCCATGGCAATGGATGGTTAATGGTCTGTATTCAAAGGATAATGACAAACGAATCAACGACGGGTTAGCGACGAACAAAGCGGCATCACAGGGTATCAATACGATGCTGGCGTACCATGGCGACAGCTTTTACGGCATAGGCGAGGGAATGTCGAAAACGATCCTGCAGTATGGTAAAGCGCTGGGGGCCGAGGTGCGGGCTCCGGGGTCAGATGGATACCTGATTGATGACGCCTGGACGATTAAATTTGCCTCTTATGGTATCACCCCGTTAACGGATAAATTCAGTTGGGCTCCGGTATTTATGGCGCAAACGAGCAATAATCGCTATATCACTGACGATCGCTATAACTGGATAACGCTGAACTCGCGTTTTATTCAGGAAATTAATCAAAACTTTGCGCTGCAATATGAAACCAGTTATCAGTATATGGATATCGATCCACAAGGTTTTAACAATAACAAAGCAACCAGCGGTAGCTACGTCAAACTGACCTTCGCGCCAACATTCAAAATGCAAAATGTCACCGATTTCTTTGAACGGCCTGAGATACGCTTTTTTGTGACGTATATGAACTGGAATAAATCGCTGGATGATTATTCAAGTACGGATACGCCTGGGAGTACGGGTTATCACAGCGGTGGTTCGTTGTTGTTTGGCGCCCAGTTAGAAACATGGTTCTGATAGTCAAAAAACTAAGGGACGTTCATTCCGATTTAAGTTATCCGATCTATTATGGAATAAATGGTTTCAGTCGACCCACCTAATCTGGCGTTTACTCCGCATGCCTGTCCCCGTATTCTTGTTGAAAAAAACAACAGGAGACAGGCATGTCGATCTGGCTTACACACCCTCTGTTTATCCCCTCTCTGGTGGTTGGTATCACCATCCTGCTCTGGGCTACGTCGCTGCTGCCGGAATTTATCACCGCGCTGTTGTTCTTTGCCGTGGCAATGGTGGCCAAAATCGCGCCAGCGGATGTGATTTTTGGCGGCTTTGCATCGTCGGCGTTCTGGCTGGTCTTTAGTGGCTTTGTGCTGGGGATCGCGATTCGCAAAACGGGGCTGGCGGACAGGGCGGCGAGGGCGCTGTCATCGCGGTTGACCGATTCCTGGCCGTTGATGGTGGCGAGTGTGGTGCTGCTCAGTTACGCGCTGGCGTTTGTGATGCCGTCCAACATGGGGCGTATTGCATTACTGATGCCGATTGTCGCGGCGATGGCGAAACGAGCCGGAATTAATGATGGTACGCGCGCCTGGTATGGTCTGGCGCTGGCCGTCGGGTTTGGGACATTCCAGCTTTCCGCGACGATTTTACCCGCCAACGTCCCGAATCTGGTGATGAGCGGCACGGCGGAAGGCTCTTACGGTATCCATCTCAATTATCTTCCCTATTTGCTGTTGCATACGCCGGTGCTGGGCTGGCTCAAAGGTGCGGTTCTCATCGCGCTTATCTGCTGGCTGTTCCCTGGCAAGCCTCATGCGCCGCGCGATCTCACGCCATCGGAACCGATGAGCGGAGATGAAAAACGTCTGGCCTGGATGTTAGCGGTGGTGTTGCTTCTTTGGGTAAGCGAAAGCTGGCACGGCATTGGCCCCGCGTGGACCGGATTGGCGGCGGCGGTTATCACGCTGCTACCACGGGTTGGTTTTATCAATGGCGAGGAGTTTTCCTCTGGGGTAAATATCCGGACCTGTATTTACGTGGCGGGCATTCTGGGGCTGGCGATTACCGTTACCCAGACCGGCATTGGCAGTGCGGTGGGCGAAGCGTTGCTGCAGGTGATGCCACTGGATGCAGAAAAACCGTTTACCAGCTTTCTCGCGCTGACTGGCATTACCACCGCGCTCAACTTTATTATGACAGCGAACGGCGTTCCGGCGCTGTATACCACGCTGGCGCAAAGTTTTGCTGATGCAACAGGGTTCCCGCTGCTGTCGGTGATTATGATCCAGGTATTGGGTTATTCCACACCGTTGTTGCCGTATCAGGCTTCGCCGATTGTGGTAGCGATGGCGCTTGGGAAAGTGCCTGCGAGGGCGGGAATGCTGCTGTGTATCGCGCTGGCGGCGGCAACGTATCTGCTTCTTCTGCCGTTGGATTACGCCTGGTTTAATGTGTTGGGGAAATTGTAATAAATGCCGGATGGCGACGTTGTCTTATCAGGCCTACATGATTCCGTAGGTCTGATAAGCATAGCGCCATCAGGCATTAACGCGCATTACGCCTGTTTAGCGGCTTCTGCTGCTTTAACGATCACGGCGAAGGCGTCAGCTTTCAGAGAAGCACCGCCAACCAGCGCGCCGTCGATGTCCGGCTGAGCAAACAGTTCAGCAGCGTTTGCTGCGTTTACGGAGCCGCCGTACTGGATGATAACTTGTTCAGCGATTTTCGCGTCAGCTTTAGCAATGTGGTCACGGATGAATTTGTGAACAGCCTGAGCCTGCGCTGGAGTTGCTGATTTACCGGTACCGATAGCCCATACTGGTTCGTAAGCGATAACCACGCCTTCGAATGCTGCCGCGCCCTGAGTTTTCAGAACGGCGTCGATCTGACGTGCACAAACTTCTTCAGTTTTGCCCGCTTCGTTTTCTGCTTCGGTTTCACCGATGCACAGAACCGGAGTCAGACCCTGTTCTTTCAGCACAGCGAATTTTTTAGCGATCAGCTCGTCAGACTCTTTGTGGTAAGTACGACGCTCAGAGTGACCGATAATGATGTACTGCGCGCCGATATCTTTCAGCATTTCAGCAGAAGTTTCACCGGTGAATGCGCCAGACAGGTTTAGGTCAACGTTCTGCGCGCCCAGAATGATGTGGCTACCGGCAGCGGCGTGTTTTGCCAGGTCGATATACATTTCCGGCGGAGCGATCGCTACTGCACAGCCAGCAACGCCAGCCAGTTCTTTACGCAGATTAGCAACCAGTTCGTTTACCATATGGCGGCTGCCGTTCAGTTTCCAGTTACCCATCACTAAAGGATGTCGCATTTCATTTCTCCACGCTTGTCAGCGAATTAAGGAATATGGCCGCCCGTGAGGGCAGCATGGTCTGTGAAACAGTATAGAGATTCATCCCCTGAAAGGCTTTGCTTTTTGTCATCAATTCGCCTTCTCAAGACTTTCTGATAGTACCAGCTTAATCGGTTCAACAGCGAAGGTCAGTCCTTTTTCACCGTTGTCTGCAACAACATAGCGAATTGCGCCTTCTGTTTCTGCGTAATAGCGCTTGCCTTTGCCGGCAGCGAGCAGTTTTTGTAGCTTTTTCTGGCTCTGTTCTTTCGTCTGCAGCGGCGCGACGGTGCGAATAACGGCGATCATGTATTCCAGCGCTTTCGCTTTGGCCGCTTTTTGTTCTGGCCCCTGAATGGGCAACCAGGTTATCTGCATACTTTTGATTTTTAAGGTGCCGCGCTCAAGTGCGGAGGACGCATACAGGTTTTCATTAATTTTACTGGCTGCGCGGGTGAGATTTGCTCGATCGCGACTGCTGTCGATGGCGCGGAACTCATTCAGGATAAGCTTCGGATTCTGCGTATTAAAGTTTTCGCGAAACTGGCTGATCGACAGGTCAAAGGTTGGCGCACCCGCCAGTAAATAGGGGGCCGTGGTTGCTGTCGATGGCTCTTCCGCCCGTGCCGCAGCACTGGCTGTTAAGGCTGAAAACAATAATAAAAACAGTATAAATCCTTGCTTCATCAATAGTACCTTTCATTCTCACTGCTCACGATTAAAACGGTAACTGTCGGGCTTGTCAAAAGGGTAAACTGTTCTGGAAGGTAATAATAAAGGAACTTACATGACCATACAGCAGTGGTTATTCTCATTTAAAGGGCGCATCGGGCGCCGTGATTTCTGGATTTGGATAGGCCTGTGGATCGTTGGAATGCTGGTTTTGTTTTCGCTGGCGAGTAAACAATTACTCGATATTCAGACGGCGGCATTTTGTCTGGTATGTCTGCTGTGGCCAACGGCTGCGGTGACGGTAAAACGCCTGCACGATAGGGGGCGTTCAGGAGCATGGGCGCTGTTGATGATTCTGGCGTGGATGCTGCTGGCCGGGAACTGGGCGATGTTACCAGGCGTCTGGCAATGGGCGGTTGGTCGCTTTGTGCCGACGTTGATTCTGGTCGGTATGCTAATCGATCTGGGCGCGTTCATTGGCACCCAGGATGAAAATAAATATGGGAAGGATACGCAGGACGTGAAGTACAGAGCTGACTCGTAGGCCGGATAAGCGTTAACGCCATCCGGCAAGCCCTCACCAGTAGTGCTCAGCGGTCATATGGCCCGGTCGACGACGCAGGTGTTTGGTCATTTGCCGGGTTTCTTTCAGCAGTTGCTGTGTATCGCGTACCATTTGCGGGTTTCCGCACAGCATCACGTGGCTGGTTTCTTTATCCATTGACAGCCCTACCGCTTTTTCCAGTTCACCGCTTTCAATCAGCGCCGGTACGCGCCCGGTCAGCGAGTCTGCAGCTGTCTCCCGGCTGACAACCGTCTGGATGCGTAATTTACCTTCGTAGCGCTTTTCAAGCGCCTGCATCAACGGCAGGTAACTCAAATCGGCGGCATAACGTGCGGCATGCACCAGCACCAGATTTTTAAAGCGATCCAGGTCTTTGCCTAACTGCAGAATCGACAAATACGGACCGATAGCGGTGCCGGTTGCCAGCATCCATAGCGTTTCGCAATCAGGGACTTCATCCAGTACGAAGAATCCAGCTGCCTCACTCACCACCTGGACTTCATCACCTGGCTTTAGCGCTGCCAGTTGAGGGCTGAGTTTGCCGTCGGGAACCGTCACCAGATAAAATTCTAAGTCAGGGTTGTCAGGCGCATTAACATATGAATAGGCGCGCTGGACGCGCTCGCCGTCAATCTCAAGGCCAAGTTTGGTGAACTGACCTGCGGTAAAAGGAAGAACCGGAGCTCGCACGGTCAAACTAAACAGGGCATCGGTCCAGTTCTGCACCTTTGTGACTTTGCCTGTTACCCAATCTGCCATGGTTTTCTCCTGTCTGCTTTGATTGCCTTATCTTCGTTCGTTGGGCGAAAGATTTCCAGCCCGGATGGGCTGGAAGGCTCTATTGATCAAATCAATTACAGAATGTGCGCCTGCACATCAGGATCTTTGCGATCGAGGTAGTGAATCGACTGAATACGGCGGATCGTCCGCGATTTGCCGCGGATCAGTAGCGTTTCGGTGGTTGCGATATTACCTTTACGGCTAATTCCTTCCAGCAGATCGCCTTTGGTGATGCCGGTTGCGGAGAAAATGACGTTGTCGCTGCGCGCCATTTCATCCAGACGTAACGCTTTGCCCGCTTCAATGCCCATGGCAGCACAGCGCGCCAGTTCTTGTTCGCCAATGCGACGGTTCTCTTCGCTGTCGCCTTTGACGTCATGGCGTGCCAGCAGACGGCCCTGCATGTCGCCATCCAGCGCGCGGATAACAGCCGCGGAAACCACCCCTTCCGGCGCCCCGCCAATGCCATACAGCACGTCAACTTCGCTGTCGGGCATGCAGGTCAGGATCGAGGCCGCAACGTCGCCGTCAGGAATGGCGAAGACGCGTACGCCCAGTTTTGTCATCTCGGCAATAACCTCGTCATGGCGTGGTTTTGCCAGGATGGTGACGGTCAGTTCGCCGAGCGGTTTGTTGAGCGCGGTAGCAATGTTACGCAGGTTGGCTTCCAGCGACAGGTTCAGGTCGATGGACCCTTTTGCGCCTGGGCCGACAATCAGCTTTTCCATGTACATATCCGGCGCGTTGAGGAAGCAGCCTTTATCGCCAACCGCCAGTACGGCCAACGCGTTGGCCTGGCCCATGGCCGTCATGCGCGTGCCTTCGATAGGATCGACGGCGATGTCGACCGCATCACCGCGACCGGTTCCGACTTTCTCGCCGATAAACAGCATCGGCGCTTCATCAATCTCACCCTCGCCAATCACGATGGTGCCGTCGATGTTGACCTGGTTGAGCATAATACGCATGGCGTTCACCGCCGCGCCGTCAGCGGTATTTTTATCGCCGCGGCCCAGCCATTTATAGCCAGCCAGCGCGGCCGCTTCGGTCACGCGTGAAAATTCAATGGCAAGTTCTCGTCTCATTGCAAACTCGTAGCTGAAAGGAATGGCGCGAAGTGTAGCACAGGGGAGGGGGCGAGATTATTGATGTGTGTGCGGGGTTGCCCCCGCAAGAAGAGATTGCCGGATTAGGCACAGTCGCCATCCGGCAATGACGTATTACTCGTCGTGGTCTTCCCACGCCATTGCGCGTTTGACCGCTTTTTTCCAGCCGCTGTAACGGAAGTTACGCTCGGTGGTTTCGATGCCTGGACGGAATTCACGCTCGATGACCGCTTTCTCTTGCAACTCATCCAGATTCTGCCAGAAGCCTACTGCCAGACCAGCCAGGTACGCTGCACCCAATGCGGTGACTTCGCGGACTTCCGGGCGCTCAACGCGGGTGCCCAGAATGTCAGACTGGAACTGCATCAGGAAGTTGTTGGCAACTGCACCGCCGTCAACGCGCAGGGCGTGAAGACGAATTCCGGAGTCAGCCTGCATTGCTTCCAGTACGTCGCGGGTCTGGTAAGCGATAGACTCAAGCGTTGCGCGGATGATGTGGTTGGAGTTTACGCCACGGGTCAGGCCGAAGATGGCGCCACGTGCATACGGGTCCCAGTACGGTGCGCCCAGGCCAGTAAATGCCGGAACGACGTACACGCCGTTGGTGTCTTTCACTTTGGTGGCGAAATACTCAGAGTCGAATGCATCGCTGATGAGCTTCATTTCATCGCGCAACCACTGAATGGATGCGCCAGCCATAAATACCGCACCTTCCAGCGCGTAGTTCACTTCCCCGGTCGGTCCGCAGGCGATAGTAGTCAGCAACCCGTTTTCGGACTTAACGGCTTTCTCGCCGGTGTTCATCAGCATGAAGCAGCCGGTACCGTACGTGTTTTTCGCCATCCCTTCCTTCACGCACAGCTGACCAAAGAGAGCCGCCTGCTGGTCACCGGCAATACCGGAGATAGGAATACGAATGCCGCCTTTACCACCAATGTTGGTCTGGCCGTACACTTCAGAAGAACGACGCACTTCTGGCAGCATGGCGCGCGGAATATCCAGCGCATCCAGCATCGTGTCATCCCAGTCCAGGGTATGGATGTTAAACAGCATGGTACGTGAAGCGTTGGTGTAATCCGTGACGTGTACGCGTCCCTGCGTCATTTTCCAGATAAGCCAGGTGTCCACGGTACCAAACAGCAGTTCGCCGCGACGAGCGCGCTCACGTGAGCCTTCAACGTGGTCGAGGATCCACTTCACCTTGGTACCGGAGAAGTACGGGTCAATCACCAGGCCGGTGTTGTTACGGATATACTCTTCCATGCCATCGCGCTTGAGCTTTTCGCAGATATCCGCGGTGCGACGACACTGCCACACAATGGCGTTATAGATTGGTTTACCGGTTTCACGCTCCCAGACGATGGTGGTTTCACGCTGGTTAGTAATACCGATTGCTGCAATTTCATCGGAACTGATATCGGCTTTCGCCAGAACTTCAACCAGCGTAGAGCTTTGGGTTGCCCAAATTTCCATTGGGTCGTGTTCTACCCAACCTGCTTTCGGGTAGATTTGCTCGAATTCGCGCTGTGAAACGGCAACGATATTCGCATCGTGGTCCATTACGACCGCGCGGGAGCTGGTGGTGCCCTGGTCGAGCGCAACGATATATTTTTTTTCAGTCATAATTTTTGTCCCGTAGTCACATTACAGCGAAGCTTTTTGTTGAGTGTTGGCCGCCGCGTCTTTTTCTTCAATCACGCAGACATCGCACGGTAAATGGCGACCAATCAGTTTGCGATATGCCCATGCGCCCAAAATCGCGCCGGTAATTGGGCCAAACACCGGTACCAGGAAGTAAGGGATATCACGACCACCCGTGAAGGCAATCTCACCCCATCCGGCCATCCAGGCGAAGAGTTTCGGTCCGAAGTCACGTGCCGGGTTCATCGCAAAACCTGTCAGCGGACCCATGGAAGCACCAATAACGGCAATCAACAAGCCGATCAGCAGTGGTGCCAGCGGACCACGAGGTACACCGTTACCATCGTCGGTCAGAGCCAGAATCAGCCCCATTAGAATAGCGGTAATGACCATTTCAACCGCGAAGGCCTGCACAAAATTGATATGCGGGTTCGGATAGGTGGAGAAAGTACCTGCCAGACCCAGGCTCTCGGTACTGCCGCGCACGATATGGTTAGTTTGTTCGAAATCGAGGAATAGATTGTAATAAAGCCCGTAAACCAGTGCCGCTGCGCAAAAGGCGCCGGCAATTTGCGAAATAATAAAAGGGATAACTTTGCGTTTATCAAAACAGGCGAACAGCCAGAGTGCGATGGTTACCGCGGGATTCAGGTGTGCACCAGAAACGCCTGCGGTCAGATAGATAGCCATCGCTACCCCCAGGCCCCAGATGACACTGATTTCCCACTGACCAAAAGTAGCCCCGGCCACTTTGAGTGCAGCGACACAGCCCACACCGAAGAAAATCAACAACCCGGTACCGAGGAATTCAGCAATGCACTGGCCTTTTAAGGTTGAGGTTTGACTCATAATCGGATCCTGAAGAGAGATTAATGTTTATGTGCGAGAAGGTCACTGACATCCCCGGAGCCGGTAGGCACACTGTTAATTTATCGTTAACGCTCAAAAACGAGAAATATCGAAATTAAAATGTGTGTACTGCATCAACAAAATGAGCGTTATCGCGCCATCTGGCGGTATTTGTTATACAAAAATAGTGTGAGCTGAATCATTTCAATGATCAATTCGTTAACACTTAAGAGTTATGACAGTAATGTCACCAGGAGAAAGACGAAAAGTGTTGCAAACCGCAATCTGCGCGGGATGCCGCTGGACAGCGATGGCGCGGCTTCATACAATCGGAGCTAAGTAGAGTGCGCTCGTTTTTATTAAGGCGTCGCCGGTTATCGGGACGAGGATTTTTATCCATCAACGCCTTGCAATTCAGGAGAGGTATGACGATGTCATTAGAAGTGTTTGAGAAACTGGAAGCAAAAGTACAGCAGGCGATTGATACCATCACGCTGTTACAGATGGAAATCGAAGAGCTGAAAGAAAAAAACAACTCACTGTCGCAGGAAGTTCAGACTGCACTGCAGCAGCGTGAAGAGCTGGAGCGTGAGAACAACAACCTGAAAGAACAGCAGAATGGCTGGCAGGATCGTCTGCATGCCCTCCTGGGTCGTATGGAAGAAGTCTAATTCTGATTTCTTTAAAAAGGCATCCATAATGGATGCCTTTTTACTATGTAGATATTAGGATATCGTAACTTTTAAATTTCAAAGAATACGATATGACAAAAAGAAACGATATTATTGATAATTCGGATCGATTTATCACCAGTGATATTAAATATGGCCTTATCTATACAGAGAATCTAGGATGGATTGATTTAGGCCATGCTAATCCAGTAGGGGCTGAAAGATTATGGTTTGAAATGATAAGCGCTCGTGGTGGTGATAGCGAATTTTATGAAGTAAATTATCATCAAAGTATGTCCAAAAACATTCATGGCCTAAATATTAATACTGGTATATATCGTAGATTTATGGTGCGACGAGGATTACCGGAACGAACCTTACAAGGTATTGCTTTATCGATATTCTTAGGTACGTCACATCGCTTCGAATCCTTGCAGGATTTTTGGCCTTACGTATATTTAACGGATAGTGGCTATAGTGCTGAAGATTTGGTATCGAACTTATTTGGTTTTTACCAAGCTGTAAATTATGCAGATTACACCTCTCGTCTTCGGATCTGTTCGAAAGAAAAGGCTTATCGTATCTGGGACTTCTATGGTCCTGTTGGTGAGTATAAAAACAAAAGCGTTATTCCGTTACTATTTCCTGACCCAATAGATAAGAATAAGAAACATGAACCCTACTCAGGGGAATTACCTTTATTTATGGATATAATAAAACCTGTTGCGAATCCAAATTATGTTCGGGAACTCCGCATATGAAGTTCAGGAAATCAGGTTTTATTATTGTATTTATGATTTTAATTTCGCTACTTTATTGCTGTTTCATGTTGAGCATCTTTACAGAAAAAATCTATACACAGCAGAATTTATTATTCTATCATCTGCTAACACCGACACCTCTTAAACAGGTTCCAAGGGTATCCAGCGACTGGTTTTTTGTAAGCTATTCAGATGAAGGTAGCCATCTTCAACTCAGTGAAATAATTTTTACCGGAATACAAAAGAGTGACCTTCAGATAGCTGAGGATAAATTAAATGCTTATATCGAAACTTATCCTGCCAGTCGTGAGATGATGAGCGTCGTTGCCGAAGAAAAAAATGAAAAGTATGATATTAAAGTCATTCATTACGAATCAAATGAATGAAAAAAAGGCCATCAAATTTGCTGATGGCCTTTTTTACTTACTCGATATCAAGCGGGTCTTCGGAGAGGATTATCCCGGTGTTGTCAGCGTACAGGTGATCGCCGGAGAAGAACGTTACACCGCCAAAGTTGACGCGTACATCGCTTTCTCCAATACCTTCCCCTGCGGCACCGACCGGAATTGCGGCAATCGCCTGAATGCCGATATCCAGTTCTTCCAGATCGTCTACCTGACGGACTGAGCCGTAGATGACCAGACCTTCCCATTCATTCTGTACGGCCAGTCGAGCCAGTTCGGCATCGACCAGCGCACGACGGACAGAACCGCCGCCATCGACCAGCAGAATGCGACCACGGCCGTTTTGTTCGAGCAGATCGTACAGCAACCCGTTGTCCTCGAAACATTTTACCGTGATGATTTGTCCGCCAAACGACGACCGCCCTCCAAAGTTAGAGAACAGTGGTTCCACGACGTTGACATCTTCCTGATAGATGTCACAAAGCTCGGATGTATCGTATTTCATAGGCTCAACGTTCAGTTGCTGCGAGAATTTTTAGTATATCGCGCTATGTGTACTGTTGGCAAAATCATCAATTGTTAATTGATATTTGTCAGTTAAAGAGACCACTGACTCAAGAAAATTCCAACGACAAACAGCAGGTTAGTTAACAGTGCCGCTTTTACGGTGCGTTCCAGCATCGGGCGCATTGCCTCAGGGTTCATCTCACGCATCACGTATCGCGCCTGTTTAATCAGCAACGGAGCGGCGAGAACAAACAGCCATCCCCACAGGCTTTGCAGTGAGAACAGGTTAAACAGCGCCAGACAGACCAGCGTGCCCATCAGCAGACAGGCGTGGTAGCGGCGGGCATTGACGGCGCCTAAACGCACGACCAGCGTGTTCTTGCCGTTCTCTCTGTCGCTGTTGATATCGCGCAGATTGTTGACGTTGAGCACGGCAGTTGCCAGCAGGCCGCAGGCGGTGGCAGGCAGAATGAGCGCCGGAATCAGCGTATGCGCCTGCAGATACCAGCTTCCCATAACGCTCAGCCAGCCGAAGAACACCAGCACGGAAATATCGCCCAGACCGATATATCCGTAAGGGCGATTGCCCACGGTGTAAGTGATTGCGGCAATGATCGACAGGCCGCCGAGCACCAGGAAGCCGACAAAATCTGCCAGCGTGTGACAAGCCACAGCAACCAGGGCCAGACCGGACAAGCAGATCAGCACCACGGTGACGATCAGCGCCCGCTTCATCTGCTGTTGGGTGATAACCCCTTTTTGCATACCGCGCAGCGGTCCTATGCGGTCGGGCTTGTCGCTGCCTTTGACGGCATCGCCATAGTCGTTCGCGAGATTCGACAGGATTTGCAGCAGTCCCGCGGTAATGAGTGCCAGCAGAGCGACCAGTGGATCAAAGAACCCTTGCCACCATGCTAATGCCGTACCGACGATGATCGCCGCGAAGGCGAGCGGTAAGGTCTTAGGTCGTAAACTTTCCAGCCAGGCTTGTGAGCGGCTAATTTGTTGTTGTTCAGTCATATTTAGCGCCAATAAAAATGGGGCTTTATCAGCCCCATCAACAGTGATGAAAATGCATTGAACGCGATTATAGGATAAAACGGCTCAGATCTTCATCTGCGACCAGCGCATCCAGATGTTTGCTCACATATTCGGCATCAATTGTGATGCTTTGGCCGTTCAAATCGCTCGCATCATAGGAAATATCTTCCATCAGACGCTCAAGAACGGTATGCAGACGACGCGCACCGATGTTTTCGGTGGTTTCGTTGACCTGCCAGGCCGCTTCGGCAATGCGTTTAATGCCCGACTCGGTGAAGTTAATGTCCACACCTTCGGTCGCCATCAGCGCTTTGTACTGCACAGTGATGGAGGCATTCGGTTCGGTAAGGATACGTTCAAAATCGCTGGTGGTCAGCGCCTGAAGCTCCACACGAATCGGCAGACGACCCTGCAGTTCCGGGATCAGATCAGACGGTTTCGCCACCTGGAATGCGCCAGAGGCGATAAACAGAATGTGATCTGTTTTCACCATACCGTGCTTGGTGGAGACCGTGCAGCCTTCAACCAGCGGCAGCAGGTCGCGCTGAACGCCTTCACGGGATACGTCCGGGCCGGAGGATTCGCCGCGCTTACAGATTTTGTCGATTTCGTCGATAAACACGATCCCGTGCTGTTCAACGGCGTCGATAGCTTCCTGTTTTAGCTCTTCCGGATTCACCAGTTTGGCCGCTTCTTCTTCAATTAGCAGCTTCATCGCGTCTTTGATTTTCAGCTTACGCGGTTTTTGTTTCTGTCCGCCCAGATTCTGGAACATAGACTGCAACTGGCTGGTCATCTCTTCCATTCCCGGAGGTGCCATGATTTCAACGCCCATCGGTGCGGCCGCGAGATCGATTTCGATCTCTTTATCATCCAGTTGGCCTTCACGCAGTTTTTTACGGAATGCCTGACGCGCTGCTGAAGGTTCCTGCGGCTGCTCTGACTGTCCCCAGTTATTTTTAGCCGGTGGGATCAGTACGTCGAGAATACGTTCTTCCGCCATCTCTTCAGCACGGAAGCGGTTTTTCTCGATCGCCTGAACGCGAACCATTTTGATGGCTGCATCGGTCAGATCGCGGATGATCGAGTCAACTTCTTTACCTACATAGCCGACTTCGGTGAATTTCGTTGCTTCAACTTTGATGAACGGCGCGTTGGCCAGTTTTGCCAGACGACGGGCGATTTCGGTTTTACCGACGCCGGTCGGGCCAATCATCAGAATGTTTTTCGGCGTGACTTCATGGCGCAACTCTTCGTTGAGCTGCATACGACGCCAGCGGTTACGCAGGGCAATCGCCACGGAACGCTTAGCGTTATCCTGGCCGATGATGTGTTTGTTCAGCTCGCTGACAATTTCGCGTGGGGTCATTTCAGACATGGGGGATCCTTACGCTTTGGAGTTCAATTCTTCGATGGTATGGAAGTGGTTGGTATAAATGCAGATATCCCCTGCAATATCCAACGCTTTCTCAGCGATCTCGCGCGCGCCAAGCTCGGTGTTTTCCAGCAGAGCGCGTGCAGCAGCCTGGGCGTAGGGACCGCCGGAGCCGATGGCAATCAGATCGTTTTCTGGCTGGATGACGTCGCCGTTACCGGTGATGATGAGTGATGCCGTTTCATCTGCGACGGCCAGCAGCGCTTCGAGTTTGCGTAGCATACGGTCGGTACGCCAGTCTTTTGCCAGTTCAACGGCCGCTTTCACCAGGTGACCCTGATGCATTTCCAGCTTGCGTTCAAACAGTTCAAACAGCGTGAATGCATCCGCAGTACCACCCGCAAAGCCCGCGATGACTTTGTCGTTGTACAGACGGCGGACTTTCTTCACGTTGCCTTTCATGACGGTATTGCCCAGTGTGGCCTGGCCATCACCGGCGATTACGACGTGGCCGTTACGGCGAACACTTACTATTGTTGTCACGAGCAGACCCCTTCTTACAAATACGGACGTAGGGGCCCCGTACCACGTACGGGGCAGAATGTAAGTATAGATGGGGGGGATTTTAGGGGTTTCAACCCCCAGTAGCGAGTCGAATGCAGTTTGTGTGACCAGCAACCTTCAGGCGGCTGATGGTGTTGTCGGCATTCTCTTTGCCTTTAACCGGACCAATGACCACGCGATTCCAGCCGTTATTAGTGGTAATACGTGAATTGAAGCCTTCAAAGGCCAGCTGCGCCCGTACGGTTTCTGCTTGCTCTGCGCCTTTAAATGACCCGCACTGCACCATCCAGCGGCGTTCATCTTTTTTCTCCGCCGTTTGTTTTGGCGGCTGGGTTTCATTCGTTATTGGCGCGGCCGGCTGCGTTTTCGGCTGAGCGGCGGTAGTATGCGCAGGCGTTTGCAGCAGGTCCTGGTACGGCTGTTGGGCCGCCGGTTTTGGCTGTGCTTTCGGCTGTTGTTGTACTGGAGCTGCTTGCGCCGTACGCGTTTGCTGCTGCTGGTACGGTTGTTCCGTTACCCGTGGTTGCGTGCGCGGCTGCTGAGCCTGCTGCTGCGTGTTGGCCCATTGCTGTTGCTGCACCTGACGCTGGCGCTGCAACGTTTGCTGACGCTGTTCAGGCGTTTGCTCGTTCCACGGCACTTCGTTGAGCTGCGTTGGCTGTTGACGCATATCAGCCTGCATTTGCGCTAATAGCTGTCGCTGCTCATTGGTTAGCTGATCGGCGTTCAGCACCTCGCCGCCAGCGGACGGTTCGGTAGGCGCACGTACGCCAGGCTGGCGGCTTTCCAGCTCTTTGATGTATCGCCAGCGTTCTTCCGGTTTTGGTGGGATGCCATTGCCGGTGACTTTCTGGTTTTGCAGCGTTTCGGACTCTTCTTTCTTGTGATGCGTAATGAAGTACAGACCACCGATAAAGGTCACGAGTACGGCTGCAGCAATAGCAACCATAGCGGGCGATACCGCAGGCGTATTGCGTTGTTTTTTCCGTGATGTGCTCTTCTTGCGCCGCGAAGGTGCCGGTTGGCCGCGACGTACATAATCTCGTTGTGCCACTATCGTTTCGCTGTATTTATTCGTTCGTCAGCCCGCCATGTTACTTAAGCGGCGGGCCTTTGACCAGACAGGGGAGTCCGAAAGCACTTTACTTTACGTCAGTGCCCGGGTAGTACCCCGAATAATTAGCTCGCAGTCCAGTAAACGTGAGCCACTGCTGACGTTCTGCCCTTGTAATTGATCGAGCAGTAACAGCATAGCTTCACGTCCGATATCAAAACGCGGCTGTGCAACGGTTGTCAGGGGTGGATCACAGAATTCTGTGAGCGAAATGTTATCAAAGCCAATGATGGATAAATCGTCAGGCACCTTCAGGCCCTGACGTTTGGCATATGAGAGCGCGCCTAGTGCCATGACGTCGCTGTGGCAAAAGACCGCGGTAGGCGGCTGCGGAAGTTCAAGAAGCTGCTTCAGTGCATCGGCTCCCGCTGCATAGGTAAAGTCACCACGCGCGATGAAATGCGGATCGACCGTAATTCCGCTACGGCGTAGTGCCTGAACGTAGCCTTGCAGACGGTAATGGCACAGCGGCATATCCTCTGGTCCAGCGATACAGCCAATGCGTTTGTGCCCCAGCTCCAGCAGATAGTTCATCGCGTTGAAGGCGGCGGTGAGATTATCAATGTGCACGGTGGGCAATTCCAGCTCTGGCGCGAACTCGTTGGACATGACCATCGGCGGCAAGTTGCGTTGCTCTTCCACGCTGGCATCAAACGGCAGGCGCGAGCTGAGCAGCACCATGCCATCGATCTGCTTGGTGATTATGAGGTTGAGGAAGGTCTTTTCCTGCTGGTTCTGGTGCGCACAATCGCCGATAAGCACCAGATATCCTTGCTCTGCGGCGGTCACTTCTATGCCGCGAATCACTTCGCTAAAAAACGGATCGCAGATATCCGGCACAATCACCAGAATGGTACGTGATTCATTACGCTTAACATTGCGTCCCATCGATTGAGGTAAATATCCCACTTCCAGGGCTGCCTGCTCAACCTTGTTACGGGTTGACTGTGAGACTTTGTCCGGGTTCATTAATGCGCGGGATACGGTTGCCGTTGAGACTTTCGCCTTCAGAGCAACATCTTTCATCGTAGCGGCGGCAACCTGCTTATTCGGTTTCACTCTTTCTCCTCGCCAGAGAGCTGCTGGCACAGACTCGTCCTTGAATAGCCTTCATCTGAAACATTTTTATCAGATAGTTAATGGAAGCGGTTACAGAATTTTCATAAAAAGTGTGATGGATCTTTAATTTTACGATCCGCCTCGCATCGTGAGGGATTATCCCTCGATGGGATCGACATCCAGCACCCATTTAACCTTACGTGCATCGGGTAACGTATTGATCAGCGCCAATGTGCCACTGACGATATGCTGCAGGCGAATTCGCGACGGATGCTGTAACAAAATTTGCCAGCGATACCGACCGCCGCGCTTTGGTGCCAGAGCGGGAACCGGGCCGAGCACCCACAGTTTGTCATCGGCCAGTGGACTGGCCTGAATCAGGTTTCGTAACTGCTGTAAGAACATTGGCGCATGCTGGTTATTATGATCTTCAGCCCGCACGATCACATGGCTGGTCCACGGTGGAAGCTGGAGCGTTTGTCGCTCGGCCAGCGCCTGTTCGGCAAACGCGTCATAACCTTTATACAGCAAGGTTTGCAGCAACGGATGTTCAGGGTGGTGCGTTTGCAGCACCACTTCGCCCTGTTTCCCGGCGCGTCCTGCTCGTCCGGAGACCTGTGTGTAGAGCTGGGCGAAGCGTTCTGCCGACCGGAAATCCGCAGAGAACAGTGCACCGTCAACGTCCAGAAGCGCCACCAGGGTGACGTCCGGGAAGTGGTGGCCTTTAGCCAGCATTTGCGTGCCGATCAGAATTCGCGCGCCGCCGCGATGTACTTCCGCCAGATGCTGCTCCAGCGAGCCTTTACGGCTGGTGGTATCGCGATCGATGCGTGAAATTGGCACACCGGGGAAAAAAGGTGCCAAAGCCTGCTCAAGCTGTTCGGTGCCGAGGCCAACCGGAACCATATGCGTCGAACCGCAGGAAGGGCACTGACGCGGTATTGGGCGCTGGCTGTCGCAGTGGTGGCAGCGTAAATGGTGCTGCGCCTGATGCAGGGTGTAGTAGTGATCGCAGCGCGGACATTCGGCAATCCAGCCGCAGTCGTGGCACAGCAGCGCAGGGGCAAAACCCCGGCGGTTCAAAAACAGAATTACCTGGTTATCTGCCTGCAAATGTTGACGCATGCGGGTGATAAGCGCAGGGGCGAGTCCTGCCTGCACTTGCTGACCTTTGAGATCCAGCACGTGCTGAGTGGCTGGGCGCGCATTTCCGGCGCGTCGCGTCAGGCGCAGCATGCGATATTTTTTCTGCCGCACGTTGCACAGCGTTTCCAGCGCCGGGGTTGCAGAGCCGAGAATAATCGGAATCTGCTCGCTGTGGGCGCGATAAACTGCGAGGTCGCGCGCATGATAGCGCCAGCCTTCCTGCTGTTTATAAGAGCTGTCGTGCTCTTCGTCGATGACGATCACGCCGAGGTTTTTAAACGGCGTAAACAGCGAGGAGCGCGTACCGATAACTATCGCCGCTTCGCCATTCTTTGCTTTCAGCCAGGCTGAAAGACGTTCGCTGTCGTTCAATCCGGAGTGCAGGACTTCGACCGGCGCATTGAAGCGTTCGCGAAAACGGGCAATAGTTTGCGGCGTCAGGCCAATCTCAGGCACCATCACCAGCGCCTGCTTACCCTGGGCAAGGACATTTTCCAGTACGCTTAGATAGACCTCTGTTTTGCCCGACCCCGTCACGCCCGCTAATAGCCAGGCGCTAAAGCTGTCCGAGGCGCTATGAATCGCGCCGACGGCGGTGGCTTGCTCGGTATTCAGTCGAAGACGCTCACCGGAAACGGCGTAGTGCGTACGCCAGTCGCTAAAGCCTGGCGTTTCACTCGCCAGATCGCACAGTCCTTTTTTCCGCAGTGCCTGTAATGCGGCGTCATTAAATTCCAGTTCAGCGACCTGGTCGCGCCATATTTTTCCCTGGCGTAGCGCAGCCAGCGCCTGCTGCTGCTTGGGAGAGCGCTTCAGGCTGTTCAGATCAATGATCTGACCTTCTTCTGTGGCAAACCAGTACCACATGGGCGCGTTAGTCGCCGGGCGTCCCTGGCGCAACAGAATCGGCAGGGCATGAAACAGTACGTCGCCGATAGGATGGTGATAATAGTCTGCCGCCCACAACAGCAGACGCCAGACGGAGGTCGAATAAACCGGTTCGCTGTCCAGCACTTCAAGAATAGTTTTTAATTCGCTCCGCGGCAGTTCGCTGCTTTCGTTGACGGAAAGGACGATACCCACGCGCTCCTGTTGTTTGCCAAAAGGCACGCGTACTCGACACCCGGCTTTGGCGCTCATGCCTTCCGGCAAGAGGTAGTCAAAGGTGCGAGGTAGCGGAACGGGTAAGGCAACGTGCGCAACGGGCATTGAATCATCCTGACTTGAAATCTGGCGGGTTAGTATACACATTAGTGAAGGACAGAATGCGGATCAGTTTGCAAGAGCAGGTTAATTTCTGTATGATTCGCCGCCTTTGATATGAATTTGTATCATAGGCCTATACTATTAACATCGCGTGGTGTCTGGCGTTAGGGCTGGAAGAGCGACGCGGCCTTAAACCGAGGTTTTCCCATGAAAAAAGATATTCACCCGAAATACGAAGAAATTACTGCAAACTGCTCTTGCGGTAACGTCATGAAAATCCGCTCTACAGTCGGTCACGATCTGAACCTGGACGTGTGCAGTAAGTGCCACCCGTTCTATACTGGCAAGCAGCGTGATGTTGCTACCGGTGGCCGTGTTGATCGCTTCAACAAGCGTTTCAGCATCCCAGGCAGCAAATAAGTTTCAGCTGTCAGAAAAAAGCGCCATATGGCGCTTTTTTTGTTTCTACACCTGTAGTCTGAAGTTCGTATTGATGTATTGAATGATGTCTATTATCTAATAAATAAAACAGTGTTTTTATTTTTACGATAAATTGTTTCAACTGGTGATCTTCGTCATTTTCATCTTCTGGTTTTTGCCACTTAAGCCAATTCTTGGCAAAATACCAAATGTTTCTCTCTTCTTTCTAAAATACACTTTTGTGGAAATATAAAATTATTCTTAATCCTTCATCGTTTTTCCATTTATCGGCGAAACGAGATGGGCAATTTCCTTGATTGAGTGTGAAGAGGGATGGCTATGAAATTTAAAACCGCATTATTACTGATTCCATTATTCTCTGCGGCCGCGCAAGCGGGTTATGTTGATTATCGGCATGAATATTATGATGATGGTCGTAATTACGATCGTGTTTATATGTCGCATCGTTTTGCCACAGGTTTCGGCGTGGCAGTAGAAGCTATTTCACGTTCCGAAGACACGCAATCTAATGATGCGTGGAATAACATGGAGAGTAATGGTAACGAGTATACGGCAAGCTACCAGTTCACCTGGCAAGGTCTTATCTGGCAACCGGGTATTGCGATTGAAACGGGTGATAACATCGCGATTTATAAACCGTATATTCGCGTGCAGTACAACATCAATGACAACTGGTGGACCGCGTTCCGCTATCGCCAGGAATACATGCGCAGAAACACCGACGGCAAGGATGACCGTATGGTCTATCGTCCGGAAGCCTGGCTCGGTTATAACATCAATGACTGGATGTTTGAGCTAAACGGCATTTATAAAATTGCCGACAGCGAAGATTTATATAATAACCGAAAAGATGATTACGAATATAACTTCCGCGTGGCTTATAAAATTGGTTCCTGGGTTCCATTTGTTGAAGTTGGTAACGTTTCCTCGGGGTATAACACCACAACCACAGACGATCGTCAGACTCGTTATCGCGTTGGTCTTGGTTATAACTTCTGACCATTAATACATTTCATATCAGTTTATTACGCTGAGTATCGGTATATACGCATAGTTTGCGTGAATAATGTGTCTAAGGAGTTAACATCATGTCTAATGATGGAACTATGATCGAAAATCATCAAAGTATTGCTGTCAGACCTTTCGGATTAAGAGATAAATTTGGTTATTTGTGTGGCGACCTTGGAACCTGTTTTATTCTTGGTCTGGTAAATAGTTTTTTAATGATTTATTACACCAACGTACTCGGTATTTCCGGTGTTATTGTTGGTTCACTCTATTTTGTGACCAAACTCTTTGACGCGTTTGTCGACGTTGGCGTAGGGCGCTTATGTGATACCTCTAAACTGACGATACATGGACGGTTTAATCCGTGGGTACGCCGTATGAAGTACCCGTTCTGTATCATTGCGGTCGTCCTGTTCCTGCCGTTTGTGAATGATTTTTCTTATACGGCGAAAATTATCTACATTTGCTGTTCTTATTTTATCTACGGTTCACTGTTATCGACCGTGAGCATTCCGTATGGGGCCATGTCTGCAGCCATTAGCTCGAACCCGGAAGATCGTGTCTCGCTGTCAACCTGGCGCAGCGTTGGGTCAGCTATCGGCGGCGGCGCAACCGGCTTTTTTATTCCAATCCTGATGTACACTACGCTGGTGGACGGAAGTCAGGTGATCTCCGGGCAGCATTTCTTCTGGATCGCCATCGGTTGTGCGGTGTTGGGGTTTATCTTTTTAACATTGACCTGCCAGTTAACGACGGAGCGTGTGCGCGTAGAGAAAAAAGAGAGCATGCCTGTTTCAGTGCTGTTGAAAGGGCTATTACGCAATAAAGCGCTGATTGTTTTAGTGGTTGTGGATCTGCTGATCGTAATTAATCAGGGGTTGTCTGGTACCAACATGACTTACCTGTTTAATGACTATTTCCATAACAAAGAGGCCATGTCCGTTGCCTTGCTCTTCACCTTTGGCTCTCTGGTTCTGCTGGCGCCATCGGCATCCTGGCTCACGAAGCGGTTTGGTAAAAAAGAGGCCAGCGTCGGCGCACTACTCTTTGCAGTAGCGATGTATTTGATTATGTACTTCATCCATATTACCGACGCGAAAGTCTATTTGGTTTTCCTGTTCCTGGCGACGTTGGGGGCTGGACTATTCAACCTGATGATTTGGGCGTTTATGACCGATGTTTGTGATTATCACCAGTATGTCACCGGCGATCGTGAGGATGGCACCGTCTATGGCGTGAACTTCTTTGCCCGCAAGGTTGGTCAGGCGTGCGCAGGAGCCATTGGCGGCTTTATGCTGGCCATCATTGGTTATCAATCTTCGTCAACGGGCGGCGCTGTGCAAACCAGCATCGTACAGGAAAACATCTATACAATGGCGAATCTTTTACCAGCGTTATGCCTGTTTTTGGCCGCGGTTATTCTGATTTATTTCTATCCATTGAACCGTAAAGAGACGCTAAAAATGGAAGAGACATTGAATAAACTTAATGGTATCAGTAAGTAAAATAGCGAGAAGCGGCGGGAGTAATCCCGCCTTTTCTCATTTGTTCTAACAATCAGTATTCCCACGTTTCCGGGTTGATACCCAGTTCACGCATGATTACCTTTGCTTCTTCCGGGATTTCATCACTGCGCTCTTTACGCAGGTCTTCATCGTTGGGTAATGGTTGCCCGGTAAAAGCATGCAGAAACGCTTCACACAGCAGTTCGCTGTTGGTGGCGTGGCGCAGGTTGTTGACCTGACGACGCGTGCGTTCATCGGTAAGGATTTTTAACACCTTCAGAGGAATGGAAACCGTAATTTTTTTGACTTGCTCACTCTTCTTACCGTGCTCAGCGTATGGGCTGATATATTCGCCGCTCCATTCAGCCATGAGATACCTAATCCTCTTTGTCAGTAATAATGAGGCCGGAACCTGAGCCCGAGCCATAATTGCATTGCGCGTAGTTTACCGTAGTGGCGCGGTTGTGACACGATGTTAGCCGTCGCATGTGTGCGCTAATGCATATAATTTTAACGGCTATTTCCAGTTTGCTCAATCTATACGCAAAGAAGTTTAGATGTCCAGATGTATTGACGTCTATTGTGACAATGTTTACTCTGGTGCCTGACTTTTCACCGACTCAGCCAGGATCTCCTCAATATGACGCGTAAACAGGCCACCATCGCAGTGCGTAGCGGATTAAATGACGACGAACAGTACGGTTGCGTTGTCCCGCCAATTCACCTCTCCAGTACCTATAATTTTACCGGTTTTAATGAGCCTCGCGCCCATGACTATTCACGCCGCGGTAACCCGACGCGTGATGTCGTTCAGCGTGCGCTCGCGGAACTGGAAGGGGGGGCCGGAGCGGTACTGACCAATACCGGTATGTCGGCGATTCATCTGGTGACCACGGTATTCCTCAAGCCTGGCGATCTGCTGGTTGCACCGCACGACTGCTACGGCGGGAGCTATCGTCTGTTTGACAGTCTGGCAAAACGTGGCTGTTATCGCGTACTGTTTGTCGATCAAGGAGATGAGCAGGCATTGCAGGCGGCGCTGGCAGAAAAACCGAAGCTGGTGCTGGTAGAAAGCCCAAGCAACCCACTACTGCGCGTGGTGGATATTGCGAAAATCTGCCAACTGGCGCGTGAGGCTGGCGCGGTCAGCGTGGTAGACAACACTTTTTTAAGCCCGGCACTGCAAAATCCACTGGCATTAGGCGCCGATCTGGTGTTGCATTCATGCACGAAATATTTAAACGGTCACTCAGACGTGGTGGCTGGTGTGGTGATAGCGAAAGATCCGGAAACGGTCACTGAACTGGCATGGTGGGCGAATAATATTGGTGTGACCGGCGGCGCGTTTGATAGTTATCTGCTGTTGCGCGGCCTGCGTACTCTGTCACCGCGTATGGAGGTGGCGCAACGTAATGCTCAGGCGATTGTGGATTATCTGCAAACTCAGCCGCTGGTGAAAAAATTGTATCACCCGTCATTGCCGGATAACCAGGGCCATGAGATTGCCGCGCGCCAGCAAAAAGGGTTTGGCGCGATGTTGAGTTTTGAACTGGATGGCGATGAGCAAACGCTGCGTCGCTTCCTGGGCGGGTTGTCATTGTTTACGCTGGCGGAATCGTTAGGGGGCGTTGAAAGTCTGATCTCCCACGCTGCAACCATGACACACGCGGGTATGGCGCCAGAAGCGCGTGCTGCTGCCGGGATTTCGGAAACGCTGTTGCGTATCTCCACCGGTATTGAAGATGGCGAAGATTTAATTGCCGACCTGGAAAATGGCTTCCGGGCTGCAAACAAGGGGTAAACATGAGTGTGATTGCGCAGGCAGGGACGAAGGGTCGTCAACTGCACAAATTTGGTGGTAGTAGTCTGGCTGATGTGAAATGTTATCTGCGTGTCGCAGGCATTATGGCGGAGTACTCGCAGCCCGATGACATGATGGTTGTTTCAGCCGCAGGCAGTACCACTAACCAGTTGATTAGCTGGCTGAAGTTAAGCCAGACCGATCGTCTCTCTGCGCATCAGGTTCAACAGGCGTTACGTCGCTATCAAAGCGAGCTTATTAGCGGTTTGTTACCCCCCGAGGTGGCGGATGGGTTGATCGGCGCGTTTATTCACGATCTGGAACGCCTGGCCGGGTTACTCGACAGCGGCGTGAACGATGCCGTCTATGCTGAAGTCGTCGGGCATGGCGAGGTGTGGTCCGCACGTTTGATGTCTGCCGTTCTTAACCAACAAGGGCTGGAGTCGGCCTGGCTGGATGCGCGCGATTTTTTACGTGCTGAACGCGGCGCTCAGCCGCAGGTGGATGAAGGTCTTTCTTACCCATTATTGCAGCAACTGCTGGCGCAGCATCCGGGTAAGCGCCTGGTAGTAACAGGCTTCATTAGCCGCAGTAATGCGGGTGAAACGGTACTGCTGGGGCGTAACGGCTCGGACTACTCGGCGACGCAGGTTGGCGCGCTGGCAGGTGTTTCCCGCGTCACTATCTGGAGCGACGTTGCCGGGGTATATAGCGCTGACCCGCGTAAAGTGAAAGATGCGTGCCTGCTGCCGCTGCTGCGTCTGGATGAAGCCAGCGAGTTGGCGCGTCTGGCGGCACCGGTTCTGCATGCCCGCACCTTACAGCCAGTTTCCGGCAGCGATATCGACCTCCAGTTGCGTTGTAGCTACACGCCGGATCAGGGATCGACGCGTATTGAACGCGTACTGGCTTCTGGTACCGGGGCGCGTATTGTGACCAGCCATGACGACGTCTGCCTGATTGAGTTTCAGGTTCCTGCCAGCAAGGACTTTAAGCTGGCGCATAAGGATATTGACCAGATCCTGAAGCGTGCCCAAGTGCGTCCGCTGGCGGTGGGCGTGCATCCTGACCGCCAACTGCTGCAATTTTGCTACACCTCCGAAGTTGCCGACGGCGCGCTGAAAATTCTTGATGAAGCAGGCCTGCCTGGTGAGCTACGCCTGCGTCAGGGGCTGGCGTTGGTGGCGATGGTTGGGGCGGGCGTGACGCGTAATCCGCTGCATTGCCACCGTTTCTGGCAACAGCTGAAAGGTCAGCCGGTTGAATTTACCTGGCAATCGGAAGAGGGCATCAGCCTGGTCGCGGTATTGCGTACCGGGCCGACGGAGAGTCTGATCCAGGGGCTACATCAGTCAATCTTCCGTGCTGAAAAACGCATCGGTCTGGTGCTGTTCGGCAAAGGCAATATTGGGTCACGCTGGCTGGAGCTGTTTGCCCGCGAGCAGAGCACGCTTTCTGCGCGCACCGGATTAGAGTTTGTGCTGGCAGGTGTGGTTGATAGTCGTCGTAGCCTGCTTAATTATGAAGGGCTGGATGCCAGCCGTGCGTTGGCCTTTTTTGATGACGAGGCGGTAGAACAGGATGAGGAATCATTATTCCTGTGGATGCGCGCCCATCCGTATGATGATTTAGTGGTGCTGGACGTCACTGCCAGCGAGCAACTGGCAGATCAATATCTGGATTTTGCCAGTCATGGCTTCCACGTCATCAGCGCCAACAAACTGGCAGGGGCGAGCAGCAGTAATAATTACCGCCAGATTCATGATGCCTTCGAAAAGACGGGTCGCCACTGGCTGTATAACGCCACCGTAGGAGCAGGCTTACCGATCAACCATACCGTGCGCGATCTGATTGATAGTGGCGATACCATTCTGTCGATCAGCGGGATCTTCTCCGGCACGTTGTCGTGGCTGTTCCTGCAATTTGATGGCACGGTCCCGTTCACCGATCTGGTTGATCAGGCATGGCAGCAGGGTCTGACTGAGCCTGACCCGCGCGTGGATCTTTCGGGTAAAGATGTGATGCGTAAGCTGGTGATCCTGGCGCGTGAGGCAGGATATGACATCGAACCGGACCAGGTACGCGTGGAGTCACTGGTGCCTGCGCACTGTGAAGAAGGCTCCATTGACCATTTCTTTGAAAATGGCGATGAGCTGAACGAACAGATGGTGCAACGCCTGGAAGCGGCCCGTGAAATGGGGCTGGTGCTGCGCTATGTAGCGCGTTTTGACGCTAACGGAAAAGCACGCGTTGGTGTTGAAGCGGTACGCCCTGAGCACCCGCTGGCGGCGCTGTTGCCGTGCGATAACGTGTTTGCCATTGAAAGCCGTTGGTATCGCGACAACCCGCTGGTGATCCGTGGGCCGGGCGCGGGCCGTGATGTTACCGCTGGGGCGATTCAGTCTGACATCAACCGTCTGGCGCAACTGCTGTAGTTTTTGTTGCCGGATAAAATGCGTCAGTATTACTATCCGGCAGCATTACCGTTTATCAATGAGGGCGTTGTATTTCCCTGTCAGCGCTCTTATCGCCTGAAAAACAGAATGGGCAGAGTAACGGGCACTGCACTGAAATTCCGTCTGTTGCCGCAACCAGTCGAGAAAATTATGGCCTGCCGCCAGAGTTATTGATATCCCTTTTTCAACGTGCCCCTCTGTTAGCAGACATACCATTTTACGATTACTGCCTTGCTCCAAAATCTGCCATTGGTTCTGCCACCATCCCTGGTCCGTTTTACCCCGGAGTTGCCAGGGTAATGTGCATTTATTGTCATTTATCTCTTCATCTATAAACCACAGCGATGCGTGACGATTACGAAACGATTCTGCCCAAGCGGTGATTGTCGCGCCGCGTAGAAAACATTCGTGAGAGATAATGTGTGTTTTTACCTCTGGCCAGAGGTGACTTAGTATGCGGAAATGCCCGTGTGCGGTAATGACCGGACGTAAAACCGCGCCGTTGGCGCTCCGTTTGAGCATGGCGCTACCGTACTGGATTTCATCAAACTGGCTACGGCGTAAAAACAGGGTTTCCCGCTGTCTTACTCGCTCAACGATATCGTCATGAATGACTTCGGGTTCAACATTGTCACGCCAGCGGTATCGTAATGAATCCCCTACGAGATGGGGCGTGAAATTACTGGAAATATGCAAAACATTGCCACGAATAGCATCAAAACTGAATAATACATAAAGTTTCTGCTCGGTGCAGGCTCCCTGAAAAGGGACGATTAAGGGAACCGTTGCTATTTGTTCTGGTGGAACAATGGTGGCGAGCGGCTGCTGCTTTGGCGTCCAGACCTTTTTGCAGCTCCGGCACTGAAGGCGTTGGCTGCCCTGGGGATTATGCCCATAGCGGATGGTTTCTCGCTGATAACAACGTGGGCAAAAATGACCGCTTTTGGCGGCAAAATCCGTTAAATATTCCGACAACCAGCTACGAAACTGTTCCTCATTAAACAACGGGGGATAACTGCCGCATACCCGGCAGTGCAGTGCAGCATAACCCAACCGATACTCTGGCCAGCTGTAATCTGGTGAGCTCGCCAGCCCCAGATTTTTGCAGCCAAAAGACTTACAGCAATTGATGGTGAACAGCGACGTCATCGTATTACCAACGATTTTTAATGGTCGTTGATTTTGACCTGCAACTATCACAGCTGGATGTGAGTTTTCTCACATAAAAAAACCTTTCAGAACGTAACGTAGCGATTCTTTATATGACTGAAAGGGATTGATTATGAAGTTAAAAATGCTTGCTGTTGGTGTTCTGGTATCACTGCCGTTATGGGCATCGGCAAAAGATGTCACGATTATCTACACCAACGATCTTCACGCCCACGTTGAGCCTTATAAGGTCCCATGGATTGCCAATGGCGCACGCGATATTGGCGGTTGGGCCAATATCGCCACGATGGTGAAGCAGGAGAAAGCGAAAAATAGCGCCACCTGGTTTTTTGATGCGGGCGACTACTTTACGGGCCCTTACATCAGCAGTCTGACTAAGGGTAAGGCGATTATCGATATCATGAACACCATGAATTTTGATGCTGTCACCATAGGTAATCATGAATTCGATCACGGTTGGGACAATACGCTGCTGCAGCTGAGTCAGGCGAAATTCCCCATTGTGCAGGGTAATATCTTTTATCAAAACAGCAGCAAAATGTTCTGGGATAAGCCTTACACTATTATTGAAAAAGATGGTGTGAAGGTTGGCGTGTTTGGCCTGCACGGCGTATTTGCTTTTGATGATACGGTTTCCGCTGCGACACGTGTCGGTATTGAAGCGCGGGATGAAGTGAAGTGGTTGCAACGCTATATTGATGAACTCAAAGGTAAAGTCGATCTCACTGTGGCGTTGATCCATGAAGGCACTCCAGCACGTCAGTCCAGTCTGGGGGGTACTGATGTGCGTCGTGCGCTGGATAAAGACATCCAGACCGCAGGCCAGGTGCAGGGGCTGGATATCCTGATTACCGGCCATGCGCATGTTGGCACGCCGGAGCCGATTAAAGTCGGTAACACCCTGATTCTTTCTACCGACAGCGGCGGTATTGATGTGGGTAAACTGGTGCTGGATTATCAGCAGAAACCGCATCGATTGACCGTGAAGAACTTCGAGCTGAAGACCATTTTTGCTGATGAATGGCAGCCAAACCCACAGACGAAACAGGTCATTGATGGCTGGAATAAAAAGCTCGATAAAGTGGTACAACAGACGGTTGCAAACTCTCCGGTTGAGCTGACGCGTGCTTACGGAGAATCTTCTTCGTTGGGCAATCTGGCGGCGGATGCACTGTTGGCGGCGGCGGGTAAAGATACCCAGTTGGCGCTCACTAACTCAGGCGGGATCCGGAATGAAATCCCAGCGGGTGCTATCACGATGGGTGCAGTCATTAGCACCTTCCCGTTCCCAAATGAGCTGGCTACGATGGAACTCACCGGTAAGCAGTTGCGTGGCTTGATGGAGCACGGTGCGGGTTTAAGCAACGGTGTATTGCAGGTGTCCAAAGGACTGGAGATGAAGTATGACAGCAGTAAACCGGTCGGCCAGCGAGTCACCGTATTAACGTTAAACGGTAAACCGATTGAGGACGCCACGGTTTATCACATAGCCACCAATAGCTTCCTGGCCGATGGTGGTGATGGTTTTACGGCATTTACCGAAGGTAAAGCGCGAAATACCTCCGGCGGTTATTATGTCTCTAATGCTGTCGTTGATTACTTCAAAGCGGGAAATACGCTGACGGATGAGCAGCTTAAAGGCATGCGTGTGGCAGATGTGAAACCATAGTGAGCTCAGGCCAGCAGATAATCCGCTGGCCTGTTGTTTTAGCCTCTGTGAGAGGCAAACACCTCTTTCGCGGCGAATAAACCATTGAGAGCTGCAGGGAAGCCGGCATATACGGCCATCTGCATAATCACTTCAACGATCTCATCCTGCGTTAAACCAACGTGTAATGCCGCGCCAATATGCACTTTCAATTGTGGGGCGGCATTGCCCATGGCCGTTAACGCTGCGATGGTGGCAATTTCCCGGCTGCGCAGATCCAGACCTGGCCGTGCGTAGATGTCGCCAAACGGAAATTCCAGCAGGTAGCGGGCAAAATCCGGCGCGATTTCCTTCAGGCTCTCAACGACGGCCTCTCCCCCTTTACCATCTACCTGTTGCAGCATTTTCTGGCCAGTAACAAAACGTTCTGATTCCATGATTTTCCCCTCGTAGGTGTGGCGTATGGCGAGAGAATAGGGGGCGTAGAATGATTTGGATAATACCGTTTCCGTGATACCTTTTCGGTATGACAACATCGCCATTACACTCTCTGGATATTCGTCTGCTGCGTTACTTTGCCGTTGTGGCACAAGAGAACAATATGAGCCGCGCGGCGCAGCGTTTGTTCATGTCGCAGCCGCCGTTGAGCCGCCACATTCGCCAGCTTGAAGATCGCCTGGGGGTCACGCTTTTTGTCCGTCATACCCGTGGATTAACGCTGACGGAGGACGGCCAGCGCGTACTTGAAATGGTGCGCCCGCTGCTTGATCTCCAGGACAAAACCTACGTTGCGTTGAGTCAGTTAACGCAAGCCGGGGAGCCATCTCTGCGCTTAGGGCTAAGTACGGCGTTTGAACAGGGCGTTTTTGCTGCGCTTGAGTCACAGCTGACTACGCATGTGCAGAAGCGACATATTGTCCGTCATGGTTCGCCTGAACTGGCGCGCCAGGTGCGTCGTGGAAAACTGGATGCCGCGCTGGTGGCGCTACCGCTTGAGACCTCGGGGCTTAGCGTCACGCCACTTGGCTGGCAAGAATCGTTGATCGTCGCCTTACCCGCGTTCTGGCCAGAAGCGGCGCTGCCTTCGCTCTCGTTAACGTCGCTAAGCCACCGACCGCTGTTCTGGTTCAAACGTGAACGTAACCCTGCCTATTTTGATTACACCCGACACATTTTTAGTCGTGCCGGTTACTCTCCTGCCTGTATTGAAGAACCGCTGGAACATGACGTGTTGTTGGCGCGGATCGCGCAGGGTGACGGTCTGAGCCTGCTTCCTGCCTCCTTTTCCGCAATCCAACGTCGGGGGGTGATATTCCTGCCGCTTACCGATAGCGAATTGCGTATCAGTACGGGGTTGGTGATGTTGCCTGAAAACGTAAAAAAATTAGAGTGGCTGCAGACGGTCATGACGCAATCCCTCATCAATTCAGACTGATGTGAATTTTTTTCACGTTGGCTGAGTATTCCTCACCTTTGGCGATGATTTTTGTGTTGACGCCAGCATGCTTTTCCGTCATTTTTACATCTAGACGTCTAAACGTATAGCAGTTCACAACACAACATATAACAACAAAAGATTGATGAGGTAAGGTATGAGCTTTTTTCACGCCAACCAGCGGGAAGCCCTGAATCAGAGCCTGGCAGAAGTTGCCGGTCAGATTAACGTTTCATTTGAGTTTTTCCCGCCGCGCACCAGTGAAATGGAGCAAACCCTGTGGAACTCCATCGATCGCCTGAGCAGCCTGAAGCCGAAGTTTGTTTCAGTCACTTACGGTGCAAACTCTGGTGAGCGCGACCGTACGCACAGCATTATTAAAGGTATTAAGGATCGCACGGGTCTTGAAGCAGCGCCGCACCTGACCTGCATTGATGCGACCCGTGATGAGCTGCGTACTATTGCTCAGGACTACTGGAATAACGGTATTCGTCATATTGTTGCCCTGCGTGGTGACCTGCCGCCGGGAAGCGGTAAACCGGATATGTATGCTTCTGACCTGGTGACACTGCTGAAAGACGTTGCAGACTTTGATATCTCCGTTGCGGCTTACCCGGAAGTGCACCCGGAAGCGAAGAGTGCTCAGGCTGATTTGCTGAATCTGAAGCGCAAGGTTGATGCCGGTGCGAACCGTGCGATCACTCAGTTTTTCTTCGATGTAGAAAGCTATCTGCGTTTTCGAGATCGCTGCGTGTCTGCGGGAATCGATGTGGAAATTATTCCTGGCATCTTGCCGGTATCTAACTTCAAGCAGGCGAAAAAATTTGCCGACATGACCAACGTCCGCATTCCGGCGTGGATGTCGACCATGTTTGATGGTCTGGATGATGACGCGGAAACCCGCAAGTTGGTGGGTGCCAATATCGCCATGGACATGGTGAAGATTCTCAGCCGCGAAGGGGTGAAAGATTTTCACTTCTATACTCTCAACCGTGCCGAGATGAGCTACGCTATTTGTCATACACTGGGTGTAAGACCGAACTAAACAGATACTCAGCCCTCTACGGAGGGCTTTTTTTGATCATTTTGATCTACATCTCTGTAACGCAAAATATAAAAGGAATTAGCTATCGAATCTGTGGGTTATTTCGACTATATCTTATCTCTGGTGGTGTATATCGTAGTCAGAACACTGTAAAGGGAGCATATAGATGAGCATGTCCGACGATAGCCAAAACGCATCAACTGCCGGTAAGTGTCCTTTTCATCAGGGCGGTCACGACCAGAGCGCGGGAGCTGGAACGAACAACCGCGACTGGTGGCCAAATCAACTGCGCGTTGATCTTTTAAACCAACATTCCAACCGTTCTAACCCGCTGGGTGAGGATTTCGACTACCGCAAAGAATTTAGCAAACTCGACTACTCTGCCCTGAAAGGGGATCTCAGAGCCCTTCTGTCCGAATCTCAACCGTGGTGGCCAGCTGACTGGGGAACCTATGCCGGATTGTTTATCCGCATGGCATGGCACGGTGCAGGGACCTATCGCTCCATTGATGGACGCGGTGGCGCGGGTCGCGGACAGCAGCGTTTTGCACCACTAAATTCCTGGCCGGATAACGTTAGCCTTGATAAAGCGCGTCGTCTGCTGTGGCCAATTAAGCAAAAATATGGTCAGAAGATTTCCTGGGCTGACCTGTTTATCCTCGCGGGTAACGTGGCGCTGGAAAACTCAGGCTTTCGTACCTTTGGCTTTGGTGCCGGTCGTGAAGATGTCTGGGAACCGGATCTCGACGTAAACTGGGGTGATGAAAAAGCCTGGCTGACCCACCGTCACCCGGAAGAGCTGGCTAAGGCGCCGCTGGGCGCAACCGAAATGGGTCTTATCTATGTGAACCCGGAAGGGCCGGACCATAGCGGCGAACCGCTTTCAGCGGCAGCGGCTATTCGCGCGACCTTCGGTAACATGGGAATGAACGACGAAGAAACCGTAGCGCTGATTGGTGGCGGTCATACGTTGGGTAAAACCCACGGGGCTGCACCGGCATCGCATGTTGGTGCCGATCCAGAATCCGCACCGATTGAAGCGCAGGGCCTGGGCTGGGCCAGCAGCTACGGCAGCGGCGCGGGTGCGGATGCCATTACATCCGGTCTGGAAGTGGTCTGGACGCAGACGCCAACCCAATGGAGCAACTATTTCTTCGAGAACCTGTTCAAATATGAGTGGGTACAAACTCGCAGTCCGGCAGGCGCTATTCAGTTTGAAGCGGTTGATGCGCCAGAAATTATTCCCGATCCGTTTGATCCGTCGAAAAAACGTAAGCCGACGATGCTGGTTACCGACCTGACGCTGCGTTTCGATCCTGAGTTCGAGAAAATCTCCCGCCGTTTCCTGAACGATCCGCAGGCGTTCAACGAAGCGTTTGCTCGTGCGTGGTTTAAACTGACGCACCGTGATATGGGGCCAAAAGCGCGTTACATCGGACCGGAAGTGCCAAAAGAAGATCTGATTTGGCAAGATCCGCTGCCGCATGCGTTCTTCAACCCAAGCGAAGAAGATATCCTGAAACTGAAGGCGACCATCGCTGCTTCCGGGCTGTCCGTGGGCGAACTGGTATCGGTAGCATGGGCTTCGGCATCGACTTTCCGCGGTGGAGATAAGCGTGGCGGCGCTAACGGTGCGCGTCTGGCACTGGACCCACAGCGCGGCTGGGATGTGAATGCCACCGCGGCACGCGTTCTGCCTGTGCTGGAAGGGATTTATAAGTCTGCCCATACCGCCTCGTTGGCCGATATTATCGTGCTGGCCGGTGTGGTTGGTGTCGAGCAGGCGGCTAGCGCTGCGGGAGTCAGCATTAAGGTACCTTTTGCGCCGGGTCGTGTGGATGCGCGTCAGGATCAAACAGATATTGAGATGTTTGAGCTGCTTGAGCCGATTGCTGACGGTTTCCGTAACTATCGCGCCCGTCCTGACGTATCGACCACCGAGTCGCTGCTGATCGATAAAGCGCAACAGCTGACGCTGACCGCACCGGAAATGACCGTGCTGGTGGGTGGTATGCGCGTACTGGGCACCAACTTTGATGGTAGCCAGCACGGCGTCTTTACCGATCGTCCTGGCGTACTCAGCACTGACTTCTTCGTCAATCTGCTGGATATGCGTCATGAGTGGAAGGCGGTTGATGAGTCAAAAGAGCTGTTTGAAGGTCGTGACCGTCTGAGCGGCGAAGTAAAATACACCGCAACTCGCGCCGATCTGGTGTTTGGTTCTAACTCTGTGCTGCGCGCAGTGGCTGAAGTCTATGCCTGTAGCGATGCCCACGAGAAGTTCGTGAGAGATTTCGTTGCCGCATGGGTGAAAGTGATGAACCTGGATCGTTTCGATCTGCTGTAACAGACGATGCCGGATGCCGCTTGCGCGGGTCCGGCATGGTAGGAATAAAAAATCCCCGCATTTGCGGGGATTTTTTATTGGCAGGTTATTCCCACTCTTGCAGGTAACGTTGGCCGTACTGGTCGGCCACCAACAGGGCGGCATACACCTGATCTGGGGTTGCGCCGCCAGGCATGTTGTGGATGGTTTCGCCTTCTGCACAAGCGGCTTCTGCCACAATGCGCATTTTCGTCGGGATATCCTGTTTGATATCCAGCTGCGCCAGCGTAATTGGCAAACCAACTGAATGGCACAGTGCCGCAACGGTTTCAATTTCATCGACCGGCGCGTTTTCCAGCACCAGTTGCGTCAGCGTACCGAAAGCCACTTTTTCGCCGTGGTAGTAGTGGTGCGCATCCGGGATTGCCGTCAGTCCATTATGAATGGCGTGTGCCGCAGCCAGACCGCCGCTTTCAAAACCGACGCCACTCAGATAGGTGTTGGCTTCAATCACACGCTCCAGCGCAGGCGTGACCACATGCTGCTCGGCGGCCAGCATCGCTTTTTCACCTTCTTCTATTAGCGTATTAAAGCACAGCTCAGCCAGTGCCAACGCCGCCTGAGTACATTGACCGCCTGCCATGGTGGTGGCACCGCTGCGCGAACAGGCGCGTGCTTCGAACCAGGTCGCCAGCGCATCGCCAATACCCGCGGCTAACAGACGCGCCGGTGCGCCCGCGACAATTTTAGTATCAACAATGACCCTGTCCGGGTTGTTCGGCAGCAACAAATAGCGGTCGAATTCACCCGCGTCGGTGTAAATAACGGACAGCGCGCTACACGGTGCATCGGTGGAAGCGATGGTTGGCGCAATGGCGACAGGCACGCTCATAAAGTGCGCCAGCGCTTTGGCGGTATCCAGCGTTTTACCGCCGCCAATACCGAGTACTGCGCCACATTGCGCTTTTTCCGCTACGCCGCGCAGACGGTCGATTTCGTTTTGTGAACACTCGCCGCCAAATGGTGCAATCTCCAGCGTCAGTCCGGCATCCTGGAAGCTTTTTTCCAGTGCTGGTTGGGCGAAGCCTAAGACAAACTTGTCCCCAACGACCAGCCAGCGCTCTGCCAGTGGTTTGAGGTAGCTGCCAAGACGGGTAATAACATCGGCACCCTGGATGTACTTACCAGGCGATTGAATAATGCGATCCATACTTTATTTACCTCACAGGTTGATGTGACCAAATGCGTTGTTCCAGTCCTGCTCAAACTTCTCTATTGCTGACTCTACCGCAGGGGTATTGAGCATTTGTTGCGCTACGTCTAATGGCAGAGTGATTGCTTCACATCCTGCCAGCAAGCAATCCAGCGCCTGACGCGGAGTTTTAAAGCTGGCCGCCAGTACCATGCTGTTTGGCGCATGCAGTTCCAGCAATGTTTGCAGTTCTTGTACCGTGCGAATTCCATCGCCGCCCTGAGCATCAATACGGTTAACGTAAGGCGCGACGTATTTAGCTCCCGCCAGCGCTGCCAGCAGCCCTTGAGAGGCGCTGTACACAGCGGTTCCCAGCGTGGTGATACCTTCCTTTTTCAGCATCTTGATTGCGGCCAGACCTTCAGACGTTACGGGGATTTTCACTACCAGGCCGGGTATAGCGTGACTCAACCGTTTGGCTTCCTCCACCATGCCCTGCGCGTCGCGGCTCATAGTTTGGGCAAACAGAATGCTCTCTTTGCCAATGGCGTTTTGCAGGCGCGGCAGCACATCCCAGATGGATTCTTTGCTTGCTGCTACAATGCTTGGGTTGGTGGTGACACCCGCGATAGGAAAGATGCGTGCCAGACGTTCAACTTCCGCGACGTTGGCGGTATCAAGGTAAAGTTCCATACAAAAACACCCTCTTTAAAGTTCAAGTTCATGTTGCAGCAGGCTGGCGATAGCCTCGGCAGAGGCGGCGTTAACCAGCGCGTTGCGGAATTCTTCGTGCATAATGCGGCGTGCCAGGCGCGAGAAGATACGCATATGCTGGTCACCTGCGGCGTGCTTGTTGAGCGTCAGCATAATGATGAACTGCGCATCGTCATCGCCCCAGCGTACCGGTGCTTTAAGGCGCGCCACGCTGATGGTCGACTGCTCAATATGTTCAGATTTGCTGTGTGGAATGGCAAAGCTAAAGCCCAGACCCGTGGAGAACACCGCTTCGCGAGCCCACAGATCGGTCTCCAGCTTGCGCGGGTAACGGCAGCGATTGGCCAGCAGCAGATTGTCGGTCATGCCTTTAATGACCTCTTCTTTGCTGCGCCAGTCGCTATCCAGTGTGATGCACTCGGCGGTAACCAGAGGCGTATCCTGTTGGGTCATGCGGAACTGAGCCAGCAGATGTTCCACTTCGAGTGAGGTACGACAGGCCATCGCCTGATTCAGCAACTGACGGCAGGCGCGGCTGTCGAGTTGCGCCATGCGTGCTTTAGCGGCGGGAATTGACGGGGCGCTCATGCTGATCTCGTCCAGCCCCAATCCGATCAGCAGGGGTAGCACTGAACCTTTGGCGCCCAATTCGCCGCACAGGCCAATCCATTTTCCTTGACGATGTACCGCCTGCACGGCGAAATCCAGTGCGCGCAGGAAGGCCGGATTCAGGCTGTTGTAGTGGCGGGTGACTTTGGCGTTGTCGCGGTCGACCGCCAGCAGATATTGTGTCAGGTCATTGCTGCCAATACTAAAGAAATCAATCTCTTCACAGCATTGATCAATGATGAACATCACTGAAGGAACCTCCAGCATAATGCCAAGCTGGATCTTCTCATCAAACGGAATATGTTCGTTACGTAGCTGCTGCTTAGCCTCTGCCAGCTTCTCTTTGACCCACAGGATCTCTTCCATCGAGGAGATCATTGGGATCATGATTTTTAGGCTACCGTGGGCCGATGCGCGGAGGATTGAGCGCAACTGGGTGGTGAACAGCGCGGCATATTCTTCATAGATACGCACCGCACGATAGCCGAGAAACGGGTTGGCTTCGGCAGGAATATTCAGGTAATCAACGGGTTTATCACCACCGATATCCATGGTGCGTACAATAATGCTGCGCCCCTGTGCAGGCTCCAGCGCCTGGCAGAAAATGTTGTATAGCTCATTTTCATTCGGGGCGCAGGAACGGTCCATATAAAGCATTTCTGTACGGAATAACCCAACCGCTTCGGCACCGTTACCAAAGGCGGATTGCGCCTCCACGGAGTGGGCGATGTTAGCGGCGACTTCCATGCGGATGCCATCCGTCGTACGCGCCTCCTGGGTCAGCCAGATACGTTGCTGTTCACGCAGAGCATTTTGTACACGCATTTCCTGCTGATAGTAACGTACGACGGGTTCATCTGGTGCAACGATAATCGCGCCTGCGTTCCCATCGATATAAACCATTTTCTGCAGCCATGGCGTCAAGACTTCAATATCTACGCCAACCAGCGTAGGAATGTTGAATGAGCGGGCGAGAATCACCGTGTGCGAGGTGGTACCGCCGCTTTTCAACAACAAGCCTTTCAGCAGTGTTTTGTCCAGTTCGAGGAACTGGCTGGGTGTGAGTTCATCAGCCATACAGACAGTCGGCTGGGTCAGCTTCCCCGGTGCGGGGAAACGTTGTTCGCCATAAATTTGCTGCAGGAGCTGGAAACAGACGTCGCGTACGTCCAGCGCACGTTCCTGTAAATAACTGCTGCTGGAGCGGGTGAATTCATCACAGAAATGCCCGGCGCTTTCGACAACCGCCTGAGCGCAGCTTAACCCGCGTGATACTCCGGCAAGCAGGTGCTGACGCAATGATGTATCGCCCGCCAGCGAGCGATGTGCTTCCAGAATCGCACTGGTCGCGCCGTCGCTGTCGAGCAAGCGGAATTCAAGGTTTTTCATCAGTAGCGTTAAACCGTTATCCAGCGCTGCTTGCTCGGTTTCAATGTCTTTCGCGGATGGGAGGGAATCCAGCGCGTTGAGATCCAGTGAGGAAAGCCGGTTCAGAACACCGCCTGCACTGCCGCTGCAAACGGCGCGAGCACGAAACAGCTGAGGATTCAGGTTGGTCAACGATGCGGGAAGCGGCTCCAGTTCGCTGTTTTTGATCTCCGCCAGCGGCGCATCACAGTGTGGAAACTCATCACGCAGCCACTGGCTCAGGCGCTGATGGGCAGCCAGCTCATCAGCGCCTGAAATCAACAGCTTGCAGCTATCGCCAGCCAGCGTGTCGGTGCCAATCAACGCGAGCGCGCTTTTGGCATTGCCCTTACGGTCGGTGCGCAGGTTATGCCACTCAATGTGTGAGGTAAACGTATTGCACAGTGTCTCAACGTGGCTTGCCGGACGGGCATGTACGCCATTGGGCAGCTCACAGGTAAATTCCACAATCAGGGCCATCGCCTCTCTCCCATAACGAGTTCTCGCTACAGGATAAAAGGGCAACGCCTGAGCTTGCCATGTGATAAATCTGCCAAAAACTGGATAAATGTAATGTAACCATCAAAGTGAGATATCCCTCACAAGTCAGTGTGTTCCTTATAAATTCCGAGAAGCCGCAAGTTATGAGTCGGATCGCATTTTTGTACTGATATTACAAAAATCCAGCAAATGGCCTTTTTATCCACTGTTTGCGTCGCTACGGATTGCCTATTGTTTTCCCCAACAACCTTATGGATATGGGCTGTAGGCAGCCCGGGAGCGACTTATGAAAGAGTTGGTGCAGATCCTGAAAAATACCCGTCAGCACCTGATGACCGGTGTTTCGCATATGATCCCTTTTGTCGTGGCGGGTGGTATTTTACTGGCGGTCTCCGTCATGCTGTATGGCAAGGGCGCGGTACCGGACGCCGCAACGGATCCTAATCTCAAGAAGCTGTTTGATATTGGCGTTGCAGGGCTGACGCTGATGGTGCCATTCCTTGCCGCGTATATCGGTTATTCCATTGCCGAGCGTTCCGCTCTGGCCCCTTGTGCGATTGGCGCATGGGTGGGAAACAGCTTCGGCGCAGGTTTTTTCGGCGCACTAATCGCCGGGATTATTGGCGGTATTGTCGTCCATTATCTGAAGAAAATCCCCGTACATAAGGTATTGCGTTCGGTAATGCCTATCTTCGTTATTCCTATTGTCGGCACGTTTATTACCGCAGGCATCATGATGTGGGGCCTGGGAGAACCCGTTGGCGCATTAACTACGAGTCTGACCGAGTGGCTGCAGGGGATGCAGCAGGGGAGCATTGTCGTGTTGGCCGTTATTTTAGGCCTCATGCTGGCATTTGATATGGGTGGTCCCGTCAACAAAGTTGCTTATGCCTTCATGCTGATTTGTGTGTCGCAAGGGGTTTATACCGTGGTCGCTATTGCCGCTGTGGGGATCTGCGTGCCTCCGTTGGGCTTAGGGCTGGCGACGCTGATTGGCCGCAAGAATTTCTCTTCTGAAGAACGTGAAGCCGGTAAAGCTGCGCTAGTGATGGGCTGCGTTGGCGTAACGGAAGGCGCGATTCCATTTGCCGCCGCCGATCCGCTGCGCGTTATCCCATCCATTATGGTTGGCTCAGCCTGTGGCACAGTAACCGCCGCCCTGTTTGGAGCGCAGTGTTATGCCGGTTGGGGTGGGCTGATTGTTCTGCCCGTTGTGGAAGGAAAACTGGGTTATATCGCGGCGGTTGCCGTTGGTGCTGTGGTGACCGCCGTGTGCGTTAACGTACTGAAAAGTCTGGCACGGAAAAAAGTGTCTCAGGTCGAGCAGAAAGAGGACGATCTGGATTTAGATTTTGAAATGAATTAAGTGAGGAAAGAGTCATGACTAAGATTATCGCAGTAACCGCATGTCCTTCTGGCGTTGCTCACACCTATATGGCAGCCGAAGCGTTGGAAAGCGCCGCTAAAGCCAAAGGTTGGGACGTAAAGGTTGAGACTCAGGGGTCGATCGGTCTGGAAAACGAACTGACCCTGGCGGATGTGGCTGAGGCCGACATGGTCATTCTGACCAAGGACATTGGTATTAAGTTTGAAGAGCGTTTTGCGGGCAAAACTATCGTTCGCGTCAACATCAGCGATGCAGTGAAACGCGCCGACGCCATCATGAACAAGATTGGCGCACACCTTGCGCAAACCGCTTAACTTTAGAATGCCCGATGGCGCAAGCTTATCTGTCCTACGCTATTAATCCTGTAGGCCAGATAAGGCGTTCACGCCGCCATCAGGCAACAAGCTTGCCCACAGGAGTTTTTCATGACCAATCGCATCCAACGTTTGAAAGCCGCTCTGTTTCAACATAATCGTGAAATCTCACTTGAGCGCGCGCAACTGTATACCGCCAGCCATCAGCAGACGGAAGGGGATCCGGTCATTCTGCGTCGGGCGAAAGCAACCGCGTATATCCTTGAGTACGTTGAAATTTCGATTCGTGATGAAGAGCTGATTGCAGGCAACCGTACCGTTAAGCCGCGGGCGGGAATAATGTCGCCGGAGATGGATCCGTACTGGCTGTTGAAAGAGCTGGACCAGTTCCCGACGCGTCCGCAGGACCGTTTTGATATTAGTGACGAAGATAAACGTCTCTATCGTGATGTGCTGTACCCGTACTGGGAAAAGCGCTCGATGAAGGATTTCATCAACGGTCAGATGACCGATGAGGTAAAAGCCGCCGTCAGCACCCAGATTTTTAGCATTAACCAGACGGACAAAGGGCAGGGACATATCATTATTGATTATCCGCGCCTGCTGAATCACGGGCTTGGTGAGCTGGTCACGCAGATGCGGCAACACTGCGAGCAGCAGCCGGATAACCACTTTTATCAGGCTGCGTTGCTGCTGCTTGAAGCTTCGCAAAGCCATATTCTGCGTTACGCTCTGCTGGCAGAAAAAATGGCGGAAGATTGCCCGGATGCGCAGCGTCGTCAGGAACTGCTCGCCATTGCCGCAAACTCCCGCCACAACATGCAGCACAAGCCGCAAACCTTCTGGCAGGCGTGCCAGCTGTTCTGGTACATGAATATTATTTTGCAGTATGAGTCCAACGCCAGCTCGCTTTCGCTGGGGCGTTTCGACCAGTATATGCTGCCGTTCTACCAGACCTCACTGACTCAGGGGGACGATCCGGCTTTCTTAAAGGAGATCCTCGAATCATTGTGGGTAAAGTGCAATGACATCGTATTGTTGCGTTCTACCAGTAGCGCGCGTTATTTCGCTGGATTCCCGACGGGATATACCGCGCTGCTCGGCGGATTGACGGAGAACGGACGCAGCGCGGTAAACGTTCTCTCATTCCTCTGCCTTGATGCTTACCAGAGTGTACAACTGCCGCAGCCAAATCTTGGCGTGCGCACCAATGCGTTGATTGATACACCTTTCCTGATGAAGACGGCGGAGACCATTCGTCTTGGCACCGGTATTCCGCAGATCTTTAACGATGAAGTGGTGGTGCCTGCGTTTCTGAACCGTGGCGTATCGCTGGAGGATGCGCGGGATTACGCCGTGGTCGGCTGTGTGGAGCTGTCGATTCCGGGCAGAACTTACGGCTTGCATGACATTGCCATGTTCAACCTGTTGAAAGTGATGGAAATCAGTCTGTATGAGAACGAAGGCAACAGCGCGCTGACGTATGACGGTCTGCTGGCGCATATTCGCGCCAAAATTAGCCACTACATCACGCTAATGGTGGAGGGCAGCAATATCTGCGATATCGGCCATCGTGACTGGGCGCCGGTACCGCTGCTCTCTTCGTTTATCAGCGACTGCCTGGATAAAGGTTGTGATATTACCGACGGCGGCGCACGCTATAACTTCTCTGGCGTGCAAGGTATTGGTATCGCCAACCTGAGTGATTCTTTACATGCGCTTAATGGATTGGTGTTCGAACAGCAGCGCTTAAGTTTTGACGAGCTGCTGTCGGTATTAAAAGACAATTTTGCCACGCCGGAAGGTGAAAAGGTACGCGCCAGGTTGATCAACCGTTTTGAAAAATACGGCAACGATATTGATGATGTGGATAACATCAGCGCTGAACTGCTACGTTTTTACTGTAAAGAGGTAGAAAAATACCAAAATCCGCGCGGTGGGCAATTTACGCCAGGTTCGTATACCGTTTCTGCTCACGTGCCGCTGGGTTCGGTAGTGGGGGCGACGCCGGATGGCCGTTTCACCGGAGAGCAACTGGCAGACGGTGGCCTGTCGCCGATGCTGGGACAGGATATGCAGGGGCCGACTGCGGTGCTGAAATCGGTCAGTAAGCTGGATAACACATTGCTTTCAAACGGTACCTTGCTGAACGTGAAGTTTACGCCAGCTACCCTTGAAGGAGAGGTGGGATTACGCAAGTTGGCAGATTTCCTGCGTGCGTTTACTCAACTTAAGCTACAGCACATCCAGTTTAACGTGGTGAATGCCGAAACATTGCGCGAGGCACAGCATCGTCCGCAAGATTTTGCCGGGCTGGTGGTGCGCGTGGCGGGTTACAGCGCCTTCTTTGTCGAGCTGTCGAAGGAGATTCAGGATGACATCATTCGTCGCACCGCGCATCAGCTGTGAGGTTGTGGAGCAGTGCGACGATGAAGCCGCACGCATCTTCAACATTCAGCGTTACTCGCTAAATGATGGGCAAGGCATTCGCACAGTCGTCTTTTTTAAAGGCTGTCCGCACACCTGCCCGTGGTGTGCTAACCCCGAATCTCTCTCTCCACGTATTGAAACGGTACGACGAGAGAGTAAATGCCTGCATTGTGCGCCTTGCCTGCGTGATGCTGATGAATGCCCTTCCGGGGCGTTTGAACATATTGGCCGTGATATCACGCTGGATGAGCTGGAACGCGAGGTGCTGAAAGATGAACTCTTTTTTCGCACCTCAGGTGGCGGAGTGACGCTTTCCGGTGGTGAAGTGCTGATGCAAGCGCCCTTTGCCATCCGCTTTTTACAGCGTCTGAAGCGGCTGGGGATTAGGTGCGCTATTGAAACTGCAGGTGACGCCCCGGCCAGCCGCCTGCTTCCGCTGGCAAAAGCATGCGATGAAGTGTTGTTTGATCTCAAAATTATGGATGTGGTGCAGGCGCGCGAGGTGGTCAATATGAACCTGCCGCGCGTGCTTGAAAATTTGCGGCTGTTAGTGAGGGAGGGAATCAATGTGATTCCCCGTTTGCCGTTAATTCCTGGATATACGCTCAATGCGGAAAACCTGCGACAAGCTTTGACGCTGCTGACATCCTTAGGCATAAAACAGGTTCATCTGCTACCGTTTCATCGGTATGGCGAACCGAAATACAGCCTGCTCGGCCTGCCCTGGTCGATGAAAGATGTGCCCGCGCCATCGGCGCAAGAGTTGGCTGCATTGCGTGGGATGGCGGTACGCGCTGGTTTTCAGGTAACCACAGGAGGTTAATATGACAGTCGCACCTGTACGATATCTGGTTGCGGTTACCGCGTGCGTAAGCGGCGTGGCACATACCTATATGGCTGCCGAACGGCTGGAGAAGCTCTGCCAGCAAGAGAAGTGGAGCATTAAGATTGAAACTCAGGGCGCGCTGGGAACCGAAAATCGCTTAACGGAAGAAGATATTAACCGCGCTGATGCGGTGTTGCTCATTACCGATATTGAACTTGCGGGGGCGGAACGCTTTACGCAGAGTCGATACGTGCAGTCGGGCATTAGCGCTTTTCTGCGTGAACCACAACGGGTGATGAGTGCAGTACGAAAGCTGCTGTCAGCGCCGCAGCACACACATCTTACTCTGGAGTAGTTTTTTTCTCCGTCAACTGGCTGTGATACTGCCGACGATACTCTGACGGTGAACGTTCAGTATTCTTGCGAAACAGGCGGCAGAAGTAGTTGCTGTCAACAAATCCACAGGTGTGTGCTACTTCTTTGATCTTCAGCTCGTAACCCTTTAACAGCGTTTTTGCGTGTTCCAGTCGCGTATGATTCAGGTATTCGTTAAAACCGATTGCGCCCGTTTTTTGAAACAGGTGGGAGAGGTAATTGGGTGAAATGTAAAACGCCTGCGCAACGGATTCTCGGGTGAGCGGCGCAGCGTAACGCTCGTCAATATAACCCCGAATGGCTTCGAAAAGGGCCTGGCTGCGGGATGCGGTCTGGATCTGGCTGCCGAGCAGATCGCGACAATGGCTCAGCAAACTCGCAACGATTAGCCTGGCCGTTTGCTGTTCTTGCGGCTGCATTTGCATCTCATGGAGCGTTTGCAGCAGAAAAGAACCAATACGTGGCCCGCGCCGTGCGACGTGTTGGCGGGTAAGATTTTGATATTGCTTGCCGTCCCACTGGACGATGCTGAAACCCAGTTGCTGTTTGCCGAACAGAATGCTGAGTGTTGTGACCGGTGTGACCCACTGCGGATAGTTCCAGCCGCCAGCCGGAACGAACAAGACATCGCCGGGGGTAAGCACCTTATCAACGCCAGAATCCGCAAATTCACCTTCCAGCACAATTTCCAGCCGGGGAAAATCGACCTGATACGCCAGTTCCGGTGTTGTGCTAGTGGTGCTGGCAAAATACACCTGGCGCAGCGGTGCGGGGCCGTTAATCAGGCGGGAGAGAAGATGGCTTACGTCGTGATACATGTTAATCCCTTGCAGGCAGCAGACAGGGAAACAGTAACCGCCATCCTAAAAAAAGGCCACTCTTTAAGAGTGGCCGGTGCGAGAGTTACTGATTACCGATCTGATCGCCGTAAGGCAGGGAATCGTAATCTATCAGGGCATTCTTCTTGTACGGATTGCCAATCCAGCGGGTTGTCTCTTTGAACTGCGGGTTGGTAATGGCGCGAGTTGGATCGAAACCATCGTAGGTGAAGCCCGCTAAGTCAGACCAGGTGTGGATAAGCTCAGAGCTGCTGTATTTACGATTCACATCCTGTGAAAAGTCACGTGGATGCGCGGCCTGCCATTTTTCCGAGGTCCACAACAGGAACGGCACCGTATACATATGGCGCGTTGGGCTGTCCTCATTACGACCTTGCGTTTTGTGCGGTGGCGTATCGTAAACCTCTTCACCATGATCGGAGAAGTACAGCAGGAAGCCGTTCGGATCGGTCGCTTTATAGTCTTTGATCAGACTGGCAATAATATGATCATTGTAGACATTCGCGCTGTCGTAATCGTTGTAGGCTTCCAGCTCATCGTTACTCAGGCCAGCGGGAACATTGTCGATATTATTGTCGAACTTACCCTGGCCATCCGGATAGCGGAATTTGTACTTAATATGCGTTCCCAGCAGGTGCACGATGATGAACTTTTTCGGCGCCGGGTCGGCCAGCACTTCTTTAAATGGTGCCAGCACGTTGCTGTCATATTCGCGTGCGCTTTGCGTACGCTGCTGGTTCATATAGAACTGCTTATCCGTCTGCTTAGAGAACACGGTCAGCATGGTGTTGCGGGCCGTCATTGTCTGCTGATTGGTGATCCAGAAGGTTTTATAACCCGCTTGTTTCATCATGTTCATCAGAGACGGCTGAGTCAGATACAGATCCGGGTTCTTCTCGTTAGCGAAGGTCAGCGCCTGCTGCAGGATTTCAATGGTGTACGGACGTGAGGTCACAACATTATTGAACACGGTGAAGTTAGGATCGGATTTATGCAACGCATCCAGTTCTGGCGTCGTTTCACGCGGGTAGCCATACAGGCTCATGCGGCCACGTTGCGTTGACTCGCCAATCACCAGCACTAGCGTACGCGGTGCGTCACCTGAGCTGTCTTTAAAGTTGGCCAGTGGTGGCAGGGCATTGTTCTCATTCAGCAGGCTATTGAGCGAGGTCAACTGCTGACGATATTGATAATACCCGGAGATGAATTGCCACGGCGCGGCGGGCTCCATACGTGAAGCAAGGCCATCCAACGTTTTTTCAAACGGTTTTTGTTTGATGAAGGTGTTCACCGTCATTGGATGCAGAATCAAACCGTATAAAAGCGCAAACGACACCAGGTAGCGCCAGGGCGATGGAATATGTACCGGGCGCAGGCGCGTCCATAGCAGAATTGCTATTGCCGTATAGGCCAGCGCAATTAAGACGATCTTCAGACTGAAGTATTGACTCAGGTACTCGCTGGCTTCGTTCGCATTGGTTTCAAACATCACGTACAGAACGCTTTGCGAGAACTCTTGCCCGTAAATGACGTAATAGCTCAGAGCAGCCAGCGAGGCCGCCCATAGCACTATGCCAATGACGGCAGCAATAATGCGGATACGGTTTGGAAATAAAAATACCGGGATCAACCACAGCGAGCTGAACAGCAGGGAGTCGCGTAGGCCGGTAGATCCGCTATAGCCGCTGAAATAGATAACGGCCTGCAGTAATGAGGAAAAAAACCAAAAATAGAGGAGCGCCCAACCCAGGGCTTTCCAGCTAAACGCGGGTTTAGACTGGAGTTGTAAGGATTGCATAGTATGAGCCTGTCTTTAATTGTAGCGCCAAGAGTAGCGGCTAAACATTAAGAGGAACTGAAGCATCACGATCTCAGGATCGTGTTTCGCTGTTGTAATATTCACGTAGTGAATATGTTCAGGCAGGAATATATTGAAAATGAAATGATTGTAACAGCGGTTTTTACTGTCGCCTTCGTACAGTAGCACGAAGGCGACAGCTGGAGGGGTGTTAGCCTGTATTGCGCATACCGGCGGCAACACCAGCGATAGTCACCATCAGCGCTTGTTCAACGCGTGGATCCGGTTCATGTCCTTGCTCTTCGGCCAGGCGTGAACGGTGTAACAGCTCAGCCTGTAAGACGTTCAGTGGATCAGTATAAATATTTCTTAACTGAATGGACTCGGCAATCCACGGCAGGTCGGCCATCAAATGTGAGTCGTTGGCAATCGCCAGCACGACATCGATATCTGCTTCCAGGCGCTGACGAAGTTCTTCGCCCAGCGGCCACAGCTCTTTTTTGACCAGGCGCTGATCGTAGTATTCTGCCAGCCACAGATCCGCTTTGGCGAAAACCATTTCCAGCATGCCAAGACGCGTGGAGAAGAATGGCCAGTCGCGGCACATTGCTTCGAGTTCGCTTTGCTTACCGTCTTCAACCACTTTTTGCAGCGCGGTACCAGCACCCAGCCATGCCGGGAGCATCAGGCGGTTCTGCGTCCAGGCAAAGATCCACGGAATGGCGCGCAGAGACTCAACCCCGCCGGTTGGGCGACGTTTTGCCGGACGTGAACCGAGCGGCAATTTACCCAGTTCTTGCTCTGGCGTCGCGGAGCGGAAATAAGGAACGAAGTCTTTATTTTCACGCACATATCCACGATAAAGCTCACAGGAGATATCGGAAAGCTCATCCATGATATGACGCCAGTTATCTTTCGGCTCTGGCGGCGGTAACAGGTTGGCCTCCAGAATTGCTGCGGTATACAGCGACAGGCTGCTGATGGTCACTTCCGGCAGGCCGTACTTAAAGCGGATCATCTCACCTTGTTCTGTCACGCGCAGGCCGCCTTTAAGGCTGCCTGGCGGTTGGGAGAGCAGTGCCGCATGGGCAGGTGCGCCGCCGCGACCAATGGACCCGCCGCGACCGTGGAACAGCGTCAGTTCGATACCGGCTTTTTCGCAGGTTTTGATCAGCGCATCCTGAGCCTGATATTGTGCCCAGGAGGCGGCCATCACGCCCGCATCTTTTGCGGAGTCAGAGTAGCCAATCATGACCATCTGTTTGCCCTGAATAAAGCCGCGATACCAGTCGATATTCAGGAGCTGGGACATGACGTCATCGGCATTGTTGAGGTCGTCCAGCGTTTCAAACAGCGGTGCGACCGGCATAGCAAAACCGATACCGGCTTCTTTCAGTAACAAGTGTACGGCCAACACATCTGATGGCGTTTTCGCCATCGAGATAACATAGGCGGCAATGGAACCGTACGGTGCTTCGGCAATAACCTGGCAGGTGTCCAGCACTTCACGGGTGTCGTTGCTTGGTTCCCAGTGACGCGGCAGCAGCGGACGTTTGGAATTCAGTTCGCGGATCAGGAAAGCTTGTTTATCGGCTTCTGACCAGTTTTCGTAGTCGCCAATGCCCAGATAACGGGTCAGTTCGCCCAGAGCTTCAGTATGACGGGTGCTTTCCTGACGAATATCGATACGTACCAGCGGTACGCCGAAACATTTCACGCGCCTCAGGGTGTCGAGCAGTTCGCCATTGGCGATGATACCCATGCCACAAGCTTGCAGAGACTGGTAACACGCATACAGCGGGTCCCAAAGTTGTTCGTTTTGGGTAAGAAGGCCCGCAGGCTTCGGCAATTTCTCGCCTTTCAGACGGGCTTCCAGCCAGGCCTGGGTTGCCATCAGACGTGAACGCAACGTTTTCATCAGATAACGGTAAGGTTCCGCCGCACCTTCTTCGCCCACCAGCGCCAGCAGTTCCGGTGTGGCATCTACCATCGACAGTTCAGAAATCAAAAACTGGATGTCTTTCAGGAACAGATCGGTGGCTTTCCAACGACTGAGCAGCAGCACGTGGCGGGTGATATCCGCCGTTACGTTCGGGTTGCCGTCACGGTCACCGCCCATCCAGGAGGTAAAGCGAACCGGGACAAAATCAACCGGCAGCTTATAACCCAGGTGCTCTTCCAACTGTTCGTTCAGTTCGCGCAGATAGTTCGGCACGCCTTCCCACAGGCTGTTTTCAACCACCGCGAAGCCCCATTTGGCTTCATCAACCGGGCTTGGGCGCAGTTTACGAATTTCATCCGTATGCCAGGACTGGGCAATCAGCTGGCGCAGACGGCGCATCAGCTGGTGGCGTTCGTAATCGACGAGGTCTTTGTTATCAAGCTGTTTGAGGCAGGCGTTTACCTCGCCCATTTTATGGATCAACGTGCGGCGGGTGATCTCGGTCGGGTGGGCGGTGAGTACCAGTTCCAGCGAGAGAGACTCCACGGCTTTCTTGATGGTGGCTTCATCGAGGTTGGGCTGGTCTTTCAATTTACGCAGGGTGCGAGCAATCACTTCCGGGTTGCTGGCGGCTTCGCCTTTTGGCGAAATGCTGTGGTGCTGCTCGGCAGTGTTGGCCAGGTTCAGAAACTGGCTAAACGCGCGGGCAACCGGCAGCAGCTCGTCGTTAGACAGGTTTTGCAGCGTAGTGAGCAATTCCTGGCGATTGACTTCATTGCCAGCGCGGGATGACTTGGACAACTTACGGATTGTTTCTACGCGGTCGAGAATGTTCTCTCCCAGCGCGTCCTTGATGGTCTCTCCCAGCACTTTGCCGAGCATACTGACATTACTACGCAACGCGGAATATTGTTCGTTCATTAACCCAGACACCCCATTTTGAAATTATTAGCCCTGTATTTTTCGGACTTAACTTTTTAGCCGTCTTTTATAAAGCCACGTAAAACTCGTGGCGTCAATTGCTGCGAAATCGGTTCAGCAAACGAAAAAATGGCGGCAATTTACGTTATTTAATTCACATCGAATCAAATAAGCGTTGCTTATGGAAATGTTAATAAATTACCTCGCTTACCACTAAAGGGTTAGCGAGGCGATAAGCGGTTAATGCCAGCAGAAGTGGTGCACTACCTGGGTAATTAACTCCCGCGTCGGCTTGATAAAACGCGTTTCCAGATACTCATCCGGCTGATGCGCCTGATTAATGGAGCCAGGACCCAACACCAGCGTTGGGCAAAGCGTCTGGATAAACGGCGCTTCGGTGCAGTAGTTCACCACTTCCGTTTGCGCGCCCAGCAGTTTCTCAACCACTTGTACCAGTTGATGGTCAGGTGGGCACTCATAGCCTGGAATGGGCGGATGCAGTTCCGACACCGTCAGGCGACCCGGCCAGCGCTCGCTGACCGGGGCCAGCGCATCGTTAAGTAAGCCACTGAGATCGTTGAGCGTCATGCCGGGGAGGGGGCGAATATCCATATGCAGTTCGCAGCAGGCGCAGATGCGGTTGGCAGCATCGCCACCGTGGATGTGACCCAAATTTAACGTCGGATACGGGACGGTAAACGCATCATGGTGATAACGCTCTTTCAGGTCGTCGCGCAAAGTCATGATATGGCCAATGGAGTCATGCATCAGCTCAATCGCATTGACGCCACGCGCCGGATCGCTTGAGTGGCCCGATTGCCCCAAAATGCGAATCGCATTAGAGATATGACCTTTGTGCGCGCGGACCGGTTGCAGGGAGGTGGGTTCACCGATGATCGCACAGTCCGGTCGCAGGGCGGTGGTTTCAGAGAAGTAGCGTGCACCCGCCATGCTGGTTTCTTCGTCGGCAGTGGCCAGAATGTACAGGGGTTTTTTCAACTTCGTGACATCGACGTCGCGCAGCGCATCGAGGATAAAGGCGAAGAAGCCTTTCATATCCGCCGTACCCAGACCGTAGAGCTTATTGTCATGCTCGGTGAGAGTGAACGGATCGCGCGTCCAGCGTCCGTCATCAAACGGGACGGTATCGGTATGGCCCGCCAACAACAGACCGCCAGCCCCTTGCCCGATGCTCGCCAGCATATTGAATTTATTTCGCGTATCGGGAACCGGCTGGACCTCTACATTGAAGCCTAAATCTTTAAACCAGCCCGCAAGCAGAGTGATTAAACCTGCATTGCTTTGATCGAGCGCTTCTTCGGTGGCGCTAATCGACGGTGTGGCAATCAGAGCGCGGTAAATCTCGATAAATGGCGGTAAATTGTTTTTCATTGTTGACACACCTCGGGTCATGATAGTATCAATATTCATGCAACATTTGTGAATAAAAATACATTAACGTTAAGCATAATAAAACCCACCAAGTGTAAGGTGAGGTGATAAAGGCTTATACCTGGCAACAGAATCTAAGAAGGTGAGCAGCCCCGATGTTGAATACGCTGATTGTGGGCGCCAGTGGTTATGCCGGCGCAGAGCTTGTGACCTATGTAAATCGCCATCCTGATATGAACATAACCGCTTTGACCGTCTCAGCGCAAAGCAATGATGCAGGAAAATTAATCTCCGATTTGCATCCGCAGTTGAAAGGCATTGTCGATTTACCGTTGCAGCCAATGTCAGATATCAGCGAGTTTAGCGCAGGGGTGGACATTGTGTTCCTCGCAACGGCTCATGAGGTGAGTCATGACCTGGCCCCGCAGTTCCTGCAGGCTGGATGCGTGGTGTTTGACCTTTCGGGCGCGTTTCGCGTAAACGACGGCGCGTTCTATGAAAAATATTACGGCTTTACCCATCAGCACCCTGACCTGCTGGAGCAGGCCGTTTATGGGCTGGCGGAGTGGAGCGAAGACCAACTAAAAGACGCGAATCTGATTGCCGTACCAGGTTGTTACCCAACAGCGGCGCAGCTTTCGCTTAAACCGCTGATTGATGCCGGGCTGCTGGATCTCAGCCAGTGGCCGGTGATCAACGCCACCAGCGGCGTGAGCGGCGCGGGGCGTAAGGCGGCTATTTCCAACAGCTTTTGTGAGGTGAGCCTACAGCCGTATGGCGTGTTTACCCATCGTCATCAGCCGGAAATCGCGATTCACCTTGGTGCGGAAGTGATCTTCACCCCGCATCTGGGTAACTTCCCCCGCGGCATCCTGGAAACTATCACCTGCCGTTTGCAAGCGGGCGTAACCCATGCGCAAGTGGCCCAGACGTTGCAACAGGCGTATGGCGATAAGCCACTGGTGCGTTTGTATGACAAAGGCGTTCCAGCGCTGAAGAACGTGGTTGGCTTACCGTTCTGTGATATCGGGTTCGCTGTACAGGGTGAGCACCTGATCGTGGTGGCAACTGAAGATAACTTATTGAAAGGCGCGGCAGCACAGGCGATGCAGTGCGCAAATATTCGTTTTGGCTTTGCCCAAACGCAGTCTCTTATGTAAAGGTGCAACAATGAATCCATTAATTATCAAGCTGGGCGGCGTTTTACTGGATAGCGAAGAGGCGCTGGAGCGTCTGTTTACCGCATTGGTGAATTATCGTGAGTCGCATCAGCGTCCACTGGTCATTGTGCACGGTGGCGGCTGCGTGGTTGATGAGCTGATGAAGCAGCTCAATCTGCCGGTAAAAAAGAAAAATGGCCTGCGCGTCACGCCAGCCGATCAAATTGACATTATTACCGGCGCCCTGGCGGGAACAGCGAATAAAACCTTACTGGCCTGGGCAAAAAAACATCACATCGCGTCTGTGGGTCTGTATCTTGGCGATGGTGACAGCGTAAAGGTGACGCCGCTCGATAAAGAGCTGGGTCATGTTGGACTGGCGCAGCCGGGTTCGCCTAAGCTGATTAACACGCTGCTGGAAGGTGGTTTTCTGCCGGTAGTGAGCTCCATTGGCGTTACTGAAGACGGGCTACTGATGAATGTTAATGCCGACCAGGCGGCAACGGCGCTGGCAGCAACGTTGGGGGCGGATCTGATCCTGCTCTCTGACGTAAGTGGTATTCTGGATGGTAAAGGTCAGCGTATTGCTGAAATGACCGCCGTCAAAGCGGAACAACTGATTGAACAAGGTATTATTACTGATGGCATGATCGTGAAGGTCAATGCGGCACTGGATGCTGCGCGTACGCTGGGCCGTCCGGTGGATATCGCCTCCTGGCGTCATGCCGATCAACTTCCGGCGCTGTTTAACGGCACGCCAATTGGTACGCGGATTTTAGCGTAAGTTTTTATTGAATGACTGTAGGCCGGGTAAGCGCAGCGCTACCCGGCGGAACTAATGAATAAAGGAACGATGTTATGGCACTTTGGGGTGGGCGTTTTACACAGGCAGCAGATCAGCGGTTCAAACAGTTCAACGACTCGTTGCGTTTTGACTACCGCCTGGCAGAACAGGATATTGTCGGCTCTGTGGCCTGGTCCAAAGCGTTGGTAACAGTTGGCGTACTGACCGCCGATGAGCAGCTTCAGCTGGAAGAGGCGCTGAATACTCTGCTGGAAGAGGTTAGGGCGAATCCGCAGCAGATCCTGCAAAGCGATGCCGAAGATATTCATAGCTGGGTAGAAGGAAAGCTGATCGATAAAGTCGGCCAGCTTGGCAAAAAACTGCATACCGGACGTAGCCGTAACGACCAGGTCGCGACCGATCTTAAACTGTGGTGTAAAGATACGGTTATTGAATTGCTGTCGGCCAATCGTCAGTTGCAAAGTGCGTTGGTGGTGACGGCAGAGAATAACCAGGACGCGGTTATGCCGGGTTACACCCACCTGCAACGTGCGCAACCTGTGACGTTTGCCCACTGGTGCCTGGCCTATGTTGAAATGCTGGCGCGTGACGAGAGCCGTCTGCAGGACACACTCAAACGCTTAGACGTTAGCCCGTTAGGCTGTGGCGCGCTGGCGGGTACGGCATATGAAATCGATCGCGAGCAGTTGGCCGGTTGGCTGGGTTTTGCCTCGGCGACGCGCAACAGTTTGGATAGCGTTTCTGACCGTGATCACGTGCTGGAGCTACTCTCCGACGCCTCTATCGGTATGGTGCATCTGTCACGTTTTGCTGAAGACCTTATTTTCTTTAATACCGGGGAAGCGGGCTTTGTTGAGCTGTCCGATCGTGTGACTTCGGGCTCATCTCTGATGCCGCAGAAGAAAAACCCGGATGCACTGGAGCTGATCCGCGGTAAATGCGGTCGTGTGCAGGGGGCGCTGACCGGCATGATGATGACGTTAAAAGGCCTCCCGCTGGCATACAACAAAGATATGCAGGAAGACAAAGAAGGGGTGTTTGACGCGCTCGACACCTGGCTGGATTGCCTGCATATGGCCGCGCTGGTGCTGGATGGCATTCAGGTGAAACGTCCGCGTTGTCAGGAGGCTGCGCAGCAGGGCTATGCTAACGCCACTGAACTGGCGGATTATCTGGTGGCAAAAGGTGTTCCGTTCCGCGAAGCGCACCATATTGTGGGTGAAACGGTAGTTGAGGCGATTCGGCAGGGCAAACCGCTGGAAGCTCTGTCGCTTGCCGATTTACAACGGTTCAGCCAGGTCATTGGCGATGACGTTTACCCGATCCTCTCGTTGCAATCTTGCTTAGACAAACGTGCGGCGAAAGGCGGCGTTTCGCCCCTGCAGGTTGCGCAGGCGATCGACTATGCGAAGGCGCGTCTGGCGTAAATTGATGGGTAATGATTCGAGCCTGGCGCTACGCCGGGCTTTTTTATGCAAAAAAATGCGGACACAAGGTCCGCAAAAGTTCACGTTGGCTTTAGTTATTTCGAGTATGAGAACGGACAGTAGCTTCAAGGGTTAAAGGGGTACCGTTCCGTTTCTGTGGTGCATTATTAAACAGAAAGCTTGATAGGGATAATCGTTCGTTGCTATGCTACCTATCGCTACGAACTATCGTGGCGATGGAGGATGAATAATGAATATTCGTGATCTTGAATACCTGGTGGCACTCGCCGAACATCGTCACTTCCGACGAGCGGCAGACTCCTGTCACGTAAGCCAACCAACGCTGAGCGGCCAGATCCGTAAGCTGGAAGATGAGCTTGGCGTTATGTTGCTGGAGCGTACAAGTCGCAAGGTGCTGTTCACTCAGGCAGGTTTACTGCTGGTGGATCAGGCGCGTACCGTGCTGCGCGAGGTCAAAGTGCTCAAGGAGATGGCAAGCCAACAAGGCGAGACAATGTCTGGCCCGCTGCATATTGGTTTGATCCCAACGGTGGGGCCATACCTGCTGCCGCATATTATTCCTATGTTGCACCAGACCTTCCCAAAACTGGAAATGTATCTCCATGAGGCGCAGACGCATCAACTGCTGGCGCAACTGGACAGCGGTAAGCTCGACTGCGTCATTCTGGCGCTGGTGAAAGAGAGTGAAGCGTTCATCGAAGTGCCGTTATTTGATGAGCCTATGTTGCTGGCGATCTATGAAGATCACCCATGGGCAAACCGGGATTGTGTGCCGATGTCCGATCTGGCGGGTGAAAAACTGCTGATGCTGGAGGATGGTCACTGCCTGCGCGATCAGGCGATGGGCTTCTGCTTTGAAGCGGGCGCTGATGAGGATACCCATTTTCGGGCAACCAGTCTGGAAACACTACGCAACATGGTGGCGGCAGGCAGCGGTATTACTTTATTGCCTGCGCTGGCTGTTCCGTCTGAGCGTAAGCGTGATGGTGTTGTTTATCTGCCCTGCATCAAGCCTGAACCACGCCGGACGATTGGCCTGGTGTATCGTCCAGGTTCGCCGCTGCGCAGTCGTTATGAACAGCTGGCAGAGGCCATCCGTGGATCAATGGATGGCCATTTCGACAGTGCGTTAAAACAGGCGGTTTAAGCCATTTAGCGCCGCTACCCGATAGGCTTCCGCCATCGTTGGGTAGTTAAAGGTGGTGTTAACGAAGTACTCGATGGTGTTACCACCACCTTTTTGCTCCATAATCGCCTGACCGATATGAATAATTTCGGCCGCGCGTTCCCCAAAGCAGTGGATCCCCAGAATCTCTTTAGTTTCACGATGGAACAGAATCTTCAGCGTTCCGACGCTCATACCGACGATTTGTGCCCGTGCCAGGTGTTTAAACTGGGCGCGACCGACTTCGTAGGGAACTTTCATTGCCGTGAGCTGCTGTTCCGTTTTACCGACGGAGCTGATTTCCGGAATGGTATAAATCCCGGTCGGGATATCTTCGATCAGATGCGCAGTCGCTTCGCCTTTTACCAACGCCTGGGCGGCAATGCGTCCCTGATCGTAGGCTGCTGATGCCAGGCTCGGATAGCCGATCACATCGCCAACGGCATAGACGTGCGGTAACGCTGTCTGGTACATGCTGTTGACCTTCAGCTGTCCGCGGCTGTCAGTTTTCAGACCAATATTTTCCAGCGCCAGCGAATCGGTATTACCGGTGCGACCATTGGCGTACAACAGGCAGTCGGCCTTCAGTTTTTTACCGGATTTCAGATGCATGATGACGCCATCATCGCAGCCTTCAATCTTCTCGTACTCTTCGTTGTGGCGAATGACGACACCGCTATTCCAGAAGTGATAAGAGAGCGAGTCGGACATCTCTTGATCGAGGAACGCCAGCAGACGATCGCGAGTGTTGATTAAATCGACTTTGACGTCCATTCCACGAAAAATCGATGCATATTCGCAGCCAATGACCCCTGCGCCATAAATCAAAACGTGGCGGGGTTCGTGGTGCAGGCTCAGGATCGAGTCGCTGTCATACACCCGGGGATGCGAAAAGTCGACGTCTACAGGGTGATAGGGGCGTGAACCGCAGGCGATAACGAACTTATCCGCGGTCAGCGTTTCCACCGTGCCGTCGTGGCATTCCAGAGCGAGCGTGTGTTCATCAACAAAACGGGCATTGCCCTGCAAAATTTCGCAGTGGTTACGCTCGTAAAATCCTTGCCGCATACGTGTCTGCTGATTTATGACGTTATCAGCGTGGTTGAGAATATCGGCGAAAGAAGAACGAAGGAGTCGGGAGTGGTCGCTGTAAAGTGGGTTCTGATTGAATTCAATGATACGGCTGACGGCGTGGCGGAGAGCTTTCGACGGGATGGTGCCCCAGTGGGTACAGCCTCCACCGACGTTATGATAGCGCTCAATCACCGCGACGCGCGCTCCTTGCTTAACCAGACCCATCGCAGCGCCTTCGCCGCCGGGACCGGAACCTATTACTATTGCATCGTAATCGTAGGAATGTGACATGGTCAGGCTTACCTGTTCTTATACATAAAAGCAACAGAATAGTAACATCGTTGTCAGGATAACCCAATTATCGTTGTGCTTTTTTGCGAAGTCGAAGCACAAACTGCGCGTAAACAATCATTCACAAAGCCATGCCAACCGCCTAATCTCTGGTATAGTGCCAGCAAGGTATGTGGAAGGATTCAGACATCGTGATGGGCGTTAGAGCGCAACAAAAAGAAAAAACCCGGCGTTCGCTGGTAGAAGCCGCATTTAGTCAACTCAGCGCTGAGCGTAGTTTTGCCAGCCTCAGTTTACGCGAAGTCGCTCGTGAAGCGGGCATTGCGCCAACCTCGTTTTATCGCCATTTCCGCGATGTGGATGAACTCGGCCTGACGATGGTGGACGAGAGTGGTCTGATGCTGCGCCAGTTGATGCGTCAGGCGCGTCAGCGTATTGCTAAGGGGGGGAGTGTGATCCGCACCTCGGTCTCAACATTTATGGAGTTCATTGGCAACAATCCCAACGCCTTCCGTTTATTATTGCGCGAGCGTTCGGGGACTTCCGCAGCGTTTCGTGCAGCGGTCGCACGTGAAATTCAGCACTTCATTGCGGAACTTGCGGACTATCTGGAACTCGAAAACCATATGCCTCGTGCGTTTACTGAAGCGCAAGCCGAAGCCATGGTAACCATTGTGTTCAGCGCCGGGGCAGAAGCACTGGATGTTGGCGCTGAACAGCGTCGGCAGCTGGAAGAGCGGCTGGTATTGCAATTGCGCATGATCGCGAAAGGCGCATTCTATTGGTACCGCCGTGAACAAGAAAAGATGACGCACCACTCCGAGTAACGAGAAGGACAAGCAATGAAACAGTCAGGTCAAGATAAAGGTACGCTGCTGCTGGCGCTGGTTGCTGGCTTATCGATCAATGGCACATTTGCGGCGCTGTTTAGCTCCATTGTGCCATTCTCAGTATTCCCGATTATTTCGCTGGTGCTGACGGTTTATTGTCTGCATCAGCGCTATCAGAACCGCACCATGCCTGTGGGACTACCGGGCCTGGCTGCCGCCTGTTTTATTCTCGGTGTTCTGTTGTACAGCACCGTGGTACGCGCTGAATACCCGGATATTGGCTCTAACTTCTTCCCGGCGGTACTGTCGGTGATTCTGGTGTTCTGGATCGGTTTTAAAGTGCGTAACCGTAAACAGGAAATTGTGGAGTAATCTTTGTCGGCCGGGCAAGCGAAGCGCTCCCGGCCAGGTCATCACTTATTTTGCGGTCAGTAACACGCCGCACTCCATATGGTGCGTATACGGGAACTGATCAAACAGAGCCAGACGTGAAACATTGTGCGTCTGGCTTAACGTTTCCAGGTTCTTACATAATGTCTCCGGATTGCAGGATATATACAGAATACGCGGATACGCCTGCACCATTTTCTCTGTTTCGCTGTCCAGACCGCTGCGCGGTGGGTCCACGAAAATGGTTTCACATTGGTAACTCTTCAGATCGATTCCCTGCAAACGGTTGAACTCGCGTACCCCGTTCATCGCCTGAGTAAACTCTTCGGCCGCCATGCGAATAATTTGTACATTATCAATGTGGTTAGCCGCGATGTTGTACTGCGCAGCAGCCACGGACGGTTTGGCGATTTCGGTGGCCAGTACACGGTTGAAGTTTTGCGCCAGGGCTAACGAGAAGTTGCCATTGCCGCAGTACAGCTCAAGCAGATCGCCTTTTGACCCTTTGGTGACATCAATTGCCCATTCCAGCATCTGGATATTCATGGCGGCATTCGGCTGGGTAAAACTGTTCTCAACCTGGCGGTAGATAATCTCTTTACCTGCTACCGGCAAGCGTTCGTCAATGTAGTCCTGGTCCAGCTCAATTTTGGTTTTGGTTGCCCGACCAATCATATGGACGTTCAGGTTTTGCGCCCGCAGCGCATCTCGCAGCGCTTCGGCTTCCTGACGCCATTCATCATCTAATTTTTTATGGTACAGCATCGATACCACCGCCTGATCGCTCAGGGTTGTGAGGTAATCAATCTGAAACAGTTTGTGGCGCAGGACGTGGTTGTTGCGAACGCCGTCGATCATTGCCGTCATCAGCGTGTTGATGAGCTCGCTGGCAGCCGGGAAGCTGTCGACGCGAATACGGCTTTTGGTCTGGCTGTCGAACATGATGTGGTACAGGTCATCACCGTCATGCCACAGGCGGAATTCGGCGCGCATACGGTAATGGCTGACCGGTGAGCGAAACACTTCCGGAGCCTGTGCATAAAATGGCGTCATTAAGCTCTGCAGACGCACTACTTTTTCAGCTAACTGGGCGTCGTACTGTTCTGTCGGAAGGTGTTCGGGGGTCATGATGCGTCCTGAAAAATAAAAGTACGCGGGGATTGTAGGGATTGCTCAACAGATGTCCAGTCATTGATGATTTCCGATAATGTGATATGCGGTCTGGACACCAGGTTGTAACAAACTGTAGCATCCGTTTTCCGGTCCTGTGAGTTAAAAGGGAATCCAGTGTAAATCTGGAGCTGACGCGCAGCGGTAAGGAAGGTAAGAGATGAGCGCACCTGGTGCAGACACTGCGGCTTGCCGCGGGAAGTCATCGTCTCTTTATGTCGCCTCCAAGCCCGAAGACCTGCCGGCTAACGTCGCATCTGGTCTTCATCATCGCGTACTATCGGTGGGACCTGCGGCATCCTTCTTAAATTGTGGATGCTTTACAATGATCAAAAAATCATTGCTGTGCACGGCGTTGTCCGTCACGGCATTTTCTGGTTGGGCACAGGACACTCGCCCGGATACTCTCGTCGTCACTGCCAACCGTTTTCAGCAGCCTGTTAATACTGTTCTTGCCCCCACCGATGTGGTCACGCGTGAAGATATTCAACGCTGGCAGTCAAAAGATCTGAACGATGTCATGCGTCGATTGCCAGGCGTAGATATCTCCCAGAGCGGCGGTATGGGTAAAAGTTCCTCTCTGTATGTTCGCGGCACTGAATCTCGTCACGTTCTGGTATTGATTGATGGTGTGCCGATGGCACGTGCCGGCATCGGCAATGCGATCGACATTGGCCAGATTCCGGTATCGTTGGTGCAGCGTGTTGAATACATTCGCGGACCCCGTTCAGCAGTGTACGGCTCTGGTGCGATCGGTGGTGTGGTTAACATCATTACGATGAGTGATGAAGAGAAATCGCAGATCAACGCGGGTATGGGGACTGATGGTTATCAAACCTATGACGGCTCGGTTAATAAGCGGTTTGGTGACACGATGGTGACGGCGGCTGGTGCTTACCAGACGACGAAAGGTTTTAACATTCAACCCGACTCACCCTACAGCGGTGACAGCGACCGCGATGGTTATCGTAATAAGCTGTTCTGGGGCGGCGTTCAACACAAGTTTAGCGATAACGTCTCCGGCTTCTTCCGTGGTTATGGATATACCGCTAATAGTGATTATGACCAGGGTTCGTGGGGTAATCCTGGAGGGAATGACGAAGCCCAGAATTACACGCAGTCCTGGGATTCAGGTCTTCGTTACAGCTCTGGTATCTACTCCTCCCAACTTATTGCTAACTACCAGCATCTCAAAGATTACAACTATAGCAACGAACTCGGCCGTTATGCGGGAGACGCTACGCTGGATAATATGGAACAACGCTATATTCAGTGGGGAAATAACGTTGCGGTTGGGCATGGGGCAATTAGCGGCGGTGTCGACTGGAAACAAGAGAAGCTGACATCCAGCAGTACGACGAAATCAGATGCTTATAAACGTGATACAACGGGACTTTATCTGACCGGGCAGCAACAAATTGAGAGCGTCACGCTGGAAGCCTCGGGCCGTGAAGATCATGACGAACAATTCGGCTGGCATGGTACCTGGCAGACCGCAGCTGGCTGGGAGTTTGTTGATGGTTATCGTGCAACGCTCTCTTACGGTACTGGTTTCCTGGCGCCCTCGCTGGGTCAGCAATACGGGGCGACGCGCTTTGCCTCATCCTATGGGCCGGGTATCGCTGCCAACCCGAATCTGAAACCGGAAGAATCTAAACAGTGGGAAGCAGGTATTGATGGATTGACAGGGCCGCTTAATTGGCGTCTTTCCGCATACCACTATGAAATTCAAAACCTGATCGACTACAAGAATAATCAGTACGTCAACGTTAAATCAGCCACGATTAAAGGGCTGGAATGGACCGGAAACTTTACGACAGGCCCCGTAGAACATAATCTGACGCTACAATACGTTGACCCGCGTGATGATGACACAAACAAGGTGCTCTATCGCCGTGCAAAACAGCAGGTTAAGTATGAGTTAACCGGACAGGTCCAGGATTTGGGCTGGAACGTTGCGTATCAATATATAGGTAAACGTTACGATAATGATTTCGACAATAATCGTGATGTTAAATTGGGCGGCGTCAGCTTATGGGATATCGGATTATCATATCCAATCACCTCACAGCTGACAGTTCGTGGTAAAATCGCCAACCTGTTCGATAAAGATTACGAGACAGTTTATGGCTACGCAACTGCAGGACGGGAATACACCTTGTCTGGCAGCTACACCTTCTGATCCACGTCCCACCGTGCTGGTGTTTGATTCCGGCGTCGGTGGGTTGTCGGTCTATGACGAGATCCGGCGTCTTCTCCCGGATCTCCACTATATCTACGCTTTTGATAACGTCGCCTTTCCTTATGGAGAGAAGAGCGAGGCGTTTATCGTTGAGCGCGTTGTTGAGATTGTGACTGCGGTCCAGCAGCGCTATCCCCTCTCTCTTGCGGTTATCGCGTGTAATACGGCAAGCACGGTGTCGCTCCCTGCGTTACGGGAGAAATTTGCTTTTCCGGTAGTTGGCGTGGTGCCTGCGATTAAACCGGCGGCGCGACTCACGGCGAATGGCGTGGTGGGGTTGCTGGCTACGCGTGCAACGGTGAAACGTTCATATACTCATGAGTTGATTGCGCGGTTTGCAAACGAATGTCAGATAGCGATGCTGGGTTCTGCCGAGCTGGTGGAACTGGCTGAAGCGAAGCTGCACGGTGAAACAGTTTCTCTGGAAGAGCTGCGCCGCATTCTGCGTCCGTGGCTGCGGATGTCGGAACCCCCTGACACAGTGGTGCTCGGGTGTACTCATTTCCCTCTATTACAGGAAGAGCTTTTACAGGTTCTGCCCGAGGGGACGCGGCTGGTTGATTCTGGTGCTGCGATTGCGCGTCGCACGGCCTGGTTATTAGAACATGAAGCACCAGATGCAAAATCATCCGACGACAATGTCGCATTCTGTATGGCAATGACGACAGAAGCTGAACAACTATTGCCCGTACTGCAGCGTTATGGCTTTAAGACGCTCGAAAAACTGGCAGTTTAGGTAGTTTTGATGAAAAAATACGCGTTCGGAAAGTTATTTTAAATTTCCCCTTGTCAGCCTGAAATAACTCCCTATAATGCGCCTCCACTGACACGGAACAACGGATTACAAGCCGCCGGGTCAGCGGGGTTCCACTGAGAACTTCG
>NZ_WPCV01000007.1 GCF_018035235.1 Citrobacter sp. On2M | reverse complement strand
CTGGCGGCTGTAGCGCGGTGGTCCCACCTGACCCCATGCCGAACTCAGAAGTGAAACGCCGTAGCGCCGATGGTAGTGTGGGGTCTCCCCATGCGAGAGTAGGGAACTGCCAGGCATCAAATAAAGTGAAGAAGCCCATCCTGCCGGATGGGCTTTTTTGCGTCTGTGCGCCGTGAAATCCGCCGGCTGCGGCGCAGCGCGTGCCATCGGGTGCAAAGCAACACCCTGAGCCTCCATAACACAAGCCATCCTGCGGTATATGCGGTAAACTAAGCGCGATTTTGCATCAGGAAAGCGTCTATGAATCACTCCCTTAAAGCCTGGAACACCTTCGGCATTGACCAGTCTGCCAACGAGATTGTTTGTGCTGAAAATGAGCAACAACTGTTGAACGCCTGGCATGCTGCCAATGCATCACATCATCCGGTACTGATTCTGGGTGAGGGGAGTAACGTCCTGTTTCTTGATACTTTCCATGGCACGGTGATCGTCAACCGTATCAAAGGTATCGAGGTTACAGAGAAGCCTGACGCATGGTATCTACACGTAGGCGCGGGTGAAAACTGGCATCAGCTGGTACGTTATGCTCTGGAGCACAACATGCCTGGCCTCGAAAATCTGGCGATGATCCCTGGTTGCGTTGGTTCATCCCCCATCCAAAATATTGGTGCCTATGGCGTGGAACTGCAGCGCGTCTGCGAATATGTGGACTGCGTAGAGCTTTCGACCGGCAAACATCTGCGTGTCAGCGCTGCAGAATGCCGATTTGGTTACCGTGACAGCATCTTCAAACATGAGTACCAGGATCGTTTCGCGATTGTAGCCGTTGGGCTGCGTTTAGCTAAACATTGGCAGCCTGTTCTCACTTACGGTGACCTGACACGTCTTGACTCTGCAACGGTAACGCCTCAGCAGGTTTTTGATTCTGTTTGCCATATGCGCACCACAAAGCTGCCCGATCCAAAAGTAAACGGTAATGCGGGGAGTTTCTTTAAAAATCCGGTTGTCAGCGCAGATATTGCACAGGATCTTCTGGCTAAATTCCCGACGGCACCTCATTACCCGCAAGCTGATGGCTCTGTGAAACTGGCTGCTGGCTGGCTTATTGATCAATGCCAGCTGAAAGGTATGCGCATTGGCGGCGCAGCGGTACACCAGCAGCAAGCACTAGTGCTGATCAATGCAGACCATGCTACGAGTCAGGATGTGGTGCAACTTGCGCATCACGTACGCCAAAAAGTCGGTGAGAAATTCAACGTCTGGCTCGAACCGGAAGTCCGGTTTATCGGCCCGCAAGGTGAGGTTAATGCCGTGGAGATCGTTGCATGAAGGATAATACTGTCCCCCTGACGCTTATTTCATTATTAGCCGATGGCGAATTTCACTCCGGTGAGCAACTCGGTGAAAAGCTGGGGATGAGCCGTGCGGCAATCAATAAACATGTCCAGACGCTACGTGACTGGGGTGTTGATGTATTTACTGTCCCTGGTAAAGGATATAGCTTACCTGAACCTATCCAGCTATTAGATTCATCACTTATTCATTCTCAGTTGGATGGTGGAAATATTACCGTCCTGCCGGTTATCGACTCAACCAATCAGTACCTGATGGATCGGATTAGCCAACTTGAGTCAGGAGATGCCTGCGTCGCTGAATATCAGCAGGCCGGGCGTGGTCGCAGGGGACGCAAATGGTTCTCTCCCTTTGGTGCTAACCTATACCTCTCGATGTTCTGGCGGCTGGAGCAAGGTCCGGCTGCTGCAATTGGCCTGAGCCTGGTGATTGGTATTGTCATGGCTGAGGTTTTACGCGATCTGGGTGCGGATAAAGTACGTGTTAAATGGCCGAACGATCTCTATTTGCTCGACCGTAAGCTGGCAGGGATCCTGGTAGAACTCACCGGTAAGACGGGGGATGCCGCGCAGATTGTTATTGGCGCGGGTATTAACATGTCCATGCGTCGGGTTGAAGAGAATGTGGTTAATCAAGGCTGGATTAACCTACAGGAAGCGGGTATTAATATTGACCGTAATACTCTGGCTGCCCGACTGATCCGCGAGCTGCGTGCTGCGTTGGTACTGTTTGAGCAAGAGGGGTTAGCGCCATATCTGTCCCGCTGGAAGGCACTGGATAACTTTATCGACCGTCCCGTTAAACTCATTATTGGTGATAAAGAAATATTTGGTATATCGCGTGGAATAGATGCGCAGGGTGCATTGCTGCTTGAACAAAATGGCGTGGTAAAACCCTGGATGGGCGGGGAAATATCGCTTAGAAGCGCTGAATAATAAGAAGGGGAGCTCAGGCTCCCCTTTTTTATTTATTTACGCAGCCTGACTTGCTCAACGGCATGATTGGCGCTTTTGGTCATAATCAAGCTGGCTCGCTCACGCGTTGGCAATATGTTTTGTTTTAAATTCAACCAGTTAATTTCTTTCCACAGTGATGTAGCCGTGTTGATGGCCTCATCTTCTGACAATTTCGCATAGTTATGGAAATAAGAGTCTGGGTTGGTGAATGCCCCTTCGCGGAATTTCAGGAAGCGATTGATATACCATGTCTGGAGTAATTCTTCTGGCGCATCAACATAAATAGAAAAGTCGACAAAATCAGAAACAAATACATGATGCGGATCGTGAGGGTAGTCCATGCCGCTTTGTAATACATTGAGTCCTTCGAGTATTAATATATCGGGCTGGGCAACGGTTTTGTCGCCATCAGGGATCACATCATAGATCAGATGAGAATAAACCGGCGCCGTAACGTTGGGAACGCCAGACTTCAGATCGGAAACGAATTTAACCAGCCGGTGCATATCATAGGACTGCGGAAAGCCTTTCTTCTTCATAAGGCCGCGATCTTTCAGCACCTGGTTAGGATGAAGAAAACCGTCTGTTGTAATCAGCTCAACCTTACGATGCTCGGGCCAGCGACTGAGCAGCGCCTGCAACACGCGTGCAGTCGTACTTTTGCCAACAGCGACACTGCCAGCAATGCTAATGATATAAGGAATACGCTCGCCGTTGGTGCCTAAAAATTGCTCCAGCACCGCCTGACGCCGCAGGTTCGAACTGATGTAAAAATTTAGCAAACGCGATAGAGGCAAATAAATCTCGGCAACTTCTTCCAGCGATAAGTCTTCGTTTATGCCTTTCAAACGAGCAATTTCTTCCTCGGTCAGGGTCATCGGCACGGAATCACGAAGCGCAGCCCACTGGTTGCGATCAAACTGTAGATAAGGCGACGTTAACGCTTGCTCTTTTATACTCATACGCATGGTCTGGCTGCCATTGCTCTATCAGGTTTGCGGTAAAAAACGAAATCGTCCCCGGTCCGCAATGGCATGCACATTTCAGTTAATTTGGACAATGGGCAGGAGGGTAACACCAGATGAGGGGGAATAATAAGAAAAAATCATCCCCTGAAACGCAATGTGACGGCTATTCCAGATGTATAAAGATGCGCTTTCTCTCTATTGATAACCGCATGTCGGAGCAAAATACCCCTCTGGGAGGGGGCCTGGCGTTGGAAATTTGTTCAACCCAAAGAGAAAATAGATTATTTATCGGTCGTATAGTGCAAAATGTGAGCGATAGAACATTTTATGCAATTTTTTAGTTGCATGAGTGCGCATGTCTCCATAAAATGCGCGCTACTTGATGCCGACTTAGCTCAGTAGGTAGAGCAACTGACTTGTAATCAGTAGGTCACCAGTTCGATTCCGGTAGTCGGCACCATCAAGTCCGGTGGGGTTCCCGAGCGGCCAAAGGGAGCAGACTGTAAATCTGCCGTCACAGACTTCGAAGGTTCGAATCCTTCCCCCACCACCACTTTCTGGCAGCGTTAATGCCGCCTGAGTTGGTTAAAAAATTAACCAGCTCGAACAGAAAAGAGAGCAATCTCTTTTTTGTTACAGAAAGAACTGGGTAGCCGAGTTTCAGGATGCGGGCATCGTATAATGGCTATTACCTCAGCCTTCCAAGCTGATGATGCGGGTTCGATTCCCGCTGCCCGCTCCAGACGTGCTGATATGGCTCAGTTGGTAGAGCGCACCCTTGGTAAGGGTGAGGTCCCCAGTTCGACTCTGGGTATCAGCACCACTTCACTTCTCCTTCCCGTTTCTCTCTGTTTACTTTTAAAAGCATTCAACAGCTCAGGTATATTGCCTGGTTGATGTGGTGATATCACCGATTTATCCGTGTCTTAGAGGGACAATCGATGTCTAAAGAAAAATTTGAACGTACTAAACCGCACGTTAACGTCGGTACTATCGGCCACGTTGACCATGGTAAAACAACGCTGACCGCTGCAATCACTACCGTACTGGCTAAAACCTACGGCGGTGCTGCGCGTGCATTCGACCAGATCGATAACGCGCCGGAAGAAAAAGCTCGTGGTATCACCATCAACACTTCTCACGTTGAATATGACACCCCGACTCGCCACTACGCACACGTAGACTGCCCGGGCCACGCCGACTATGTTAAAAACATGATCACCGGTGCTGCGCAGATGGACGGCGCGATCCTGGTTGTTGCTGCGACTGACGGCCCGATGCCGCAGACTCGTGAGCACATCCTGCTGGGTCGTCAGGTAGGCGTTCCGTACATCATCGTGTTCCTGAACAAATGCGACATGGTTGATGACGAAGAGCTGCTGGAACTGGTAGAAATGGAAGTTCGTGAACTTCTGTCTCAGTACGATTTCCCGGGCGACGACACGCCGATCGTTCGTGGTTCTGCTCTGAAAGCGCTGGAAGGCGAAGCAGAGTGGGAAGCGAAAATCATCGAACTGGCTGGCTTCCTGGATTCTTACATCCCAGAACCAGAACGTGCTATCGATAAGCCGTTCCTGCTGCCAATCGAAGACGTATTCTCCATCTCCGGTCGTGGTACCGTTGTTACCGGTCGTGTAGAGCGCGGTATCATCAAAGTTGGTGAAGAAGTTGAAATCGTTGGTATCAAAGAGACTGCCAAGTCTACCTGTACTGGCGTTGAAATGTTCCGCAAACTGCTGGACGAAGGCCGTGCTGGTGAGAACGTTGGTGTTCTGCTGCGTGGTATCAAACGTGAAGAAATCGAACGTGGTCAGGTACTGGCTAAGCCGGGCTCTATCAAGCCGCACACCAAGTTCGAATCTGAAGTGTACATTCTGTCCAAAGACGAAGGCGGCCGTCATACTCCGTTCTTCAAAGGCTACCGTCCGCAGTTCTACTTCCGTACTACTGACGTGACTGGTACCATCGAACTGCCGGAAGGCGTTGAGATGGTAATGCCGGGCGACAACATCAAAATGGTTGTTACCCTGATCCACCCAATCGCGATGGACGACGGTCTGCGTTTCGCAATCCGTGAAGGCGGCCGTACTGTTGGTGCGGGCGTTGTTGCCAAAGTAATGAGCTAATTGCCGAATAACATTTGACGCAATGCGCAATAAAAGGGCATCATTTGATGCCCTTTTTGCACGCTTTCACACCAGAACCTGGCTCATCAGTGATTTTTTTTGTCATAATCATTGCTGAGACAGGCTCTGAAGAGGGCGTTTAGTCCGAAACGCACCAGAGCATTTCGGTTTGGATCGCCTCGCTTACGCGGGGTGAAAATGTTTGTAGAATACTTCTGACAGGTTGGTTTATGAGTGCGAATACCGAAGCTCAAGGAAGCGGGCGCGGCCTGGAAGCGATGAAGTGGGTTGTTGTCGCTGTATTGCTGCTTGTAGCTATCGTTGGCAACTACCTCTATCGTGACATGATGCTGCCGCTGCGTGCGCTGGCCGTAGTGATTCTGATTGCCGCAGCGGGTGGTGTCGCGCTGTTGACAACAAAAGGTAAAGCGACCGTTGCTTTTGCCCGTGAAGCGAGAACCGAAGTCCGTAAGGTCATTTGGCCAACTCGCCAGGAAACATTGCACACCACATTAATTGTGGCTGCGGTTACCGCAGTAATGTCACTGATCCTGTGGGGACTGGATGGTATTCTGGTTCGCCTGGTATCCTTTATCACTGGCCTGAGGTTCTAAGATGTCTGAAGCCCCTAAAAAGCGCTGGTACGTCGTTCAGGCGTTTTCCGGTTTTGAAGGCCGCGTAGCCACGTCGCTGCGCGAATATATCAAGTTACAAAATATGGAAGAGCTTTTTGGCGAAGTCATGGTGCCGACCGAAGAAGTGGTTGAAATCCGTGGTGGCCAGCGTCGCAAGAGCGAACGTAAATTCTTCCCGGGCTATGTACTGGTCCAGATGGTGATGAATGATGCAAGCTGGCACCTGGTGCGCAGCGTGCCGCGTGTGATGGGCTTTATCGGCGGTACATCTGATCGTCCGGCGCCGATCAGCGACAAAGAAGTTGATGCGATCATGAACCGTCTGCAGCAGGTTGGCGATAAGCCGCGTCCGAAAACGATGTTTGAGCCAGGTGAAATGGTTCGTGTTAGCGACGGTCCGTTTGCTGACTTTAACGGCGTCGTTGAAGAAGTGGACTACGAGAAGTCTCGTCTGAAAGTTTCCGTATCTATCTTCGGTCGTGCGACTCCGGTTGAACTGGACTTCGCGCAGGTTGAAAAAGCCTAATACGCCGATCAAAAAAGCGACGATTTAATCGTTGCACAAGGCGCGAGATTGGAATACAATTTCGCGCCTTTTGTTTTTATGGATCCTATCCGTAAAACGAATTTAATCACGGGGAGCCTCTTCGAGGCGCTATAACCCAATCAGAGGAATTTAGAATGGCTAAGAAAGTCCAAGCCTATGTCAAGCTGCAGGTTGCAGCTGGTATGGCTAACCCGAGTCCGCCGGTAGGTCCAGCACTGGGTCAACAAGGCGTGAACATCATGGAATTCTGCAAAGCGTTCAACGCTAAGACTGACTCCATGGAAAAAGGTCTGCCGATTCCGGTTGTTATTACCGTTTACGCTGACCGTTCTTTCACTTTCGTTACCAAAACGCCTCCGGCAGCAGTTCTGCTGAAGAAAGCGGCTGGTATCAAGTCTGGTTCCGGCAAGCCGAACAAAGACAAAGTGGGTAAAATTTCCCGCGCTCAGCTGCAGGAAATCGCGCAGACCAAAGCTGCCGACATGACTGGTTCCGACATTGAAGCGATGACTCGCTCCATTGAAGGTACTGCACGTTCCATGGGCCTGGTAGTGGAGGACTAAGAAATGGCTAAACTGACCAAGCGCATGTCCGTGATCCGTGACAAAGTTGATGCTACTAAACAGTACGACATCAACGAAGCTATCGCTCTGCTGAAAGAGCTGGCCACTGCTAAATTCGTAGAAAGCGTGGACGTTGCTGTTAACCTCGGCATCGACGCTCGTAAATCTGACCAGAACGTACGTGGTGCAACTGTACTGCCGCACGGTACTGGCCGTTCCGTTCGCGTAGCCGTATTTACCCAGGGCGCAAACGCTGAAGCTGCTAAAGCTGCAGGCGCTGAGCTGGTAGGTATGGAAGATCTGGCTGACCAGATCAAGAAAGGCGAAATGAACTTTGACGTTGTTATTGCTTCTCCGGATGCAATGCGCGTTGTTGGCCAGCTGGGTCAGGTTCTGGGTCCGCGCGGCCTGATGCCAAACCCGAAAGTTGGTACTGTAACCCCTAACGTTGCTGAAGCGGTTAAGAACGCTAAAGCGGGTCAGGTTCGTTACCGTAACGACAAAAACGGCATCATCCACACCACCATCGGTAAAGTGGATTTTGACGCTGACAAACTGAAAGAAAACCTGGAAGCTCTGCTGGTTGCGCTGAAAAAAGCAAAACCGACTCAGGCAAAAGGCGTGTACATCAAGAAAGTTAGCATCTCCACCACCATGGGTGCTGGTGTTGCCGTTGATCAGTCCGGTCTGACTGCGACTGTGGCGAACTAATATTCGCCTTTACGTGGGCGGTGATTTTGTCTACAATCTTACCCCCACGTTTCTGCTAATTGCAGACGTATATCCGAGATATTCAGGCTGTGGCAAGGCGACAACTGAGTGAATCGCCAGTCACATAGTTAACTATGTGACTGGTGTGAACGAAGACAGTCAACGCCGCCACAGATTGAATAACGACAGATAGACAAGATTTGTTCGTTGGAGCCTGGCCTATCCAGGCCTCCGTCGAAGACCGCAGGTGTTTCGTCAGAAACTTAATGCCCTGCGTAGACGGTGACAGAACGCTAAGATTATTTCTGATACTCTGGCTTGTTTCTGCTCACCGTATTTAGACGCTCTCTCCGTTGGGGAGAGTGAAGTGAGTTCCGGAACATGGGTTCCGGCAAACATCCAGGAGCAAAGCTAATGGCTTTAAATCTTCAAGACAAACAAGCGATTGTTGCTGAAGTCAGCGAAGTAGCCAAAGGCGCGCTGTCTGCAGTAGTTGCGGATTCCCGTGGCGTAACTGTAGATAAAATGACTGAACTGCGTAAAGCAGGTCGTGAAGCTGGCGTATACATGCGTGTTGTTCGTAACACCCTGCTGCGCCGCGTCGTTGAAGGTACTCAGTTTGAGTGCCTGAAAGACACGTTTGTTGGTCCGACCCTGATTGCATACTCTATGGAACACCCGGGCGCTGCTGCTCGTCTGTTCAAAGAGTTCGCGAAAGCGAATGCAAAATTTGAGGTCAAAGCCGCAGCCTTTGAAGGTGAGTTGATCACGGCATCGAACATCGATCGCCTGGCAACCCTGCCGACCTACGAAGAAGCAATTGCACGCCTGATGGCAACCATGAAAGAAGCTTCGGCTGGCAAACTGGTTCGTACTCTGGCTGCTGTACGCGATGCGAAAGAAGCTGCTTAATCGCAGTTATCTTTCTCAAGCATCTGCTTACGTATAAACTTATTCTGATTTTCAGGAACAATTTAAATGTCTATCACTAAAGATCAAATCATTGAAGCAGTATCCGCTATGTCCGTAATGGACGTTGTAGAACTGATTTCTGCAATGGAAGAAAAATTCGGTGTTTCCGCTGCTGCTGCTGTAGCTGTAGCTGCTGGCCCGGCTGAAGCTGCTGAAGAAAAAACTGAATTCGACGTAATTCTGAAAGCTGCTGGCGCTAACAAAGTTGCTGTTATCAAAGCAGTACGTGGCGCAACTGGCCTGGGTCTGAAAGAAGCTAAAGACCTGGTAGAATCTGCACCGGCTGCGCTGAAAGAAGGCGTGAGCAAAGACGACGCAGAAGCACTGAAAAAATCTCTGGAAGAAGCTGGCGCTGAAGTTGAAGTTAAATAAGCCAACTTTTCTGGTTGCAGCCTAAGAAATTAGGCTGATGGCTGGTGACTTTTTAGTCACCAGCCTTTTTGCGCTGTAAGGCGCCAGTAGCATTTCACACTGTTTGACTACTGTTGTGCCTTTCAATGCTTGTTTCTATCGACGTCTTAATATACTGCGACAGAGCGTCCGTTCTGTGTAAATCGCAATGAAATGGTTTAAGCGTGATAGCAACAGGCATTGCGGAAAGTATTCGATTTTCCGGTCAACAAAATAGTGTTGCACAAACTGTCCCTTCGTCGGACAGATGGGTCGACTTGTCAGCGAGCTGAGGAACCCTAATGGTTTACTCCTATACCGAGAAAAAACGTATTCGTAAGGATTTTGGTAAACGTCCACAAGTACTGGACATACCTTATCTCCTTTCTATCCAGCTTGACTCGTTTCAGAAGTTCATCGAGCAAGATCCTGAAGGGCAGTATGGTCTGGAAGCAGCCTTCCGTTCCGTTTTCCCGATTCAGAGCTATAGCGGTAATTCCGAGCTGCAATACGTCAGCTACCGCCTTGGCGAACCGGTGTTTGACGTTCAGGAATGTCAGATCCGTGGCGTGACCTATTCCGCACCGCTGCGCGTAAAACTGCGTCTGGTGATCTACGAGCGCGAAGCGCCGGAAGGCACCGTAAAAGACATTAAAGAACAAGAAGTCTACATGGGCGAAATTCCGCTCATGACTGACAACGGTACCTTTGTTATCAACGGTACTGAGCGTGTTATCGTTTCTCAGCTGCACCGTAGTCCTGGCGTCTTCTTTGACTCCGACAAAGGTAAAACCCACTCTTCGGGTAAAGTGCTGTATAACGCGCGCATCATTCCTTACCGTGGTTCCTGGCTGGACTTCGAATTCGATCCGAAGGACAACCTGTTCGTACGTATTGACCGTCGCCGTAAACTGCCTGCGACCATCATTCTGCGTGCGCTGAACTACACCACTGAGCAGATCCTTGATCTGTTCTTTGAGAAAGTTGTTTTCGAAATTCGTGACAACAAGCTGCAGATGGAACTGGTGCCGGAACGCCTGCGTGGTGAAACCGCCTCCTTTGACATCGAAGCTAATGGCAAAGTCTACGTCGAAAAAGGCCGTCGCATCACTGCGCGCCACATTCGCCAACTGGAAAAAGACGATATCAAACATATCGAAGTTCCGGTTGAATACATTGCTGGTAAAGTTGCGGCTAAAGACTACGTTGACGAATCTACTGGCGAGCTGATCTGCGCAGCTAACATGGAGCTGAGCCTGGATCTGCTGGCTAAGCTGAGCCAGTCTGGCCACAAACGTATCGAAACGCTGTTCACTAACGATCTGGACCACGGTCCGTACATTTCTGAAACTGTACGCGTCGACCCAACCAACGATCGTCTGAGCGCGCTGGTAGAAATCTACCGCATGATGCGCCCTGGTGAGCCGCCGACTCGTGAAGCTGCTGAAAGCCTGTTTGAGAACCTGTTCTTCTCCGAAGACCGCTATGACCTGTCTGCGGTTGGTCGTATGAAGTTCAACCGTTCTCTGCTGCGCGACGAAATCGAAGGTTCCGGTATCCTGAGCAAAGACGACATCATCGAAGTGATGAAGAAGCTCATCGATATCCGTAACGGTAAAGGCGAAGTCGATGATATCGACCACCTCGGCAACCGTCGTATCCGTTCCGTAGGCGAAATGGCGGAAAACCAATTCCGCGTTGGCCTGGTGCGTGTTGAGCGTGCGGTGAAAGAGCGTCTGTCTCTGGGCGATCTGGATACCCTGATGCCTCAGGATATGATCAACGCCAAGCCGATTTCTGCAGCAGTGAAAGAGTTCTTTGGTTCCAGCCAGCTGTCTCAGTTTATGGACCAGAACAACCCGCTGTCTGAGATTACGCACAAACGTCGTATCTCTGCACTCGGCCCAGGCGGCTTGACGCGTGAACGCGCAGGCTTCGAAGTTCGAGACGTACACCCGACTCACTATGGTCGCGTATGTCCAATCGAAACGCCTGAAGGTCCGAACATCGGTCTGATCAACTCCCTGTCCGTGTATGCACAGACTAACGAATACGGCTTCCTCGAGACTCCGTACCGTAAAGTGACCGACGGTGTTGTAACTGACGAAATTCATTACCTGTCTGCTATCGAAGAAGGCAACTACGTTATCGCTCAGGCGAACTCCAACCTGGATGACGAAGGCCACTTTGTAGAAGATTTGGTTACCTGCCGTAGCAAAGGCGAATCCAGCTTGTTCAGCCGTGACCAGGTTGACTACATGGACGTATCCACCCAGCAGGTGGTATCCGTCGGTGCGTCCCTGATCCCGTTCCTGGAACACGATGACGCCAACCGTGCATTGATGGGTGCGAACATGCAACGTCAGGCGGTTCCGACTCTGCGAGCTGATAAGCCGCTGGTTGGTACCGGTATGGAACGTGCTGTTGCCGTTGACTCCGGTGTTACTGCAGTTGCTAAACGTGGCGGTACTGTTCAGTACGTGGATGCTTCCCGTATCGTTATCAAAGTTAACGAAGACGAGATGTACCCGGGCGAAGCAGGTATCGACATTTATAACCTGACCAAATACACCCGTTCTAACCAGAACACCTGTATCAACCAGATGCCTTGCGTATCTCTGGGCGAGCCGGTTGAACGTGGTGATGTGCTGGCAGACGGTCCATCCACCGACCTCGGTGAACTGGCGCTGGGTCAGAACATGCGCGTGGCATTCATGCCATGGAATGGTTATAACTTCGAAGACTCCATCCTCGTATCCGAGCGTGTTGTCCAGGAAGACCGTTTCACCACCATCCACATCCAGGAACTGGCATGTGTGTCTCGTGACACCAAGCTGGGGCCGGAAGAGATCACCGCTGACATCCCGAACGTAGGTGAAGCTGCGCTCTCCAAACTGGATGAATCCGGTATCGTTTATATCGGTGCGGAAGTGACCGGTGGCGACATTCTGGTTGGTAAGGTAACGCCGAAAGGTGAAACCCAACTGACGCCAGAAGAGAAGCTGCTGCGTGCGATCTTCGGTGAGAAAGCGTCTGACGTTAAAGACTCTTCTCTGCGCGTGCCAAACGGTGTTTCCGGTACGATTATCGACGTTCAGGTCTTTACTCGCGATGGCGTAGAAAAAGATAAACGTGCGCTGGAAATCGAAGAGATGCAGCTGAAGCAGGCGAAAAAAGACCTGTCTGAAGAACTGCAGATCCTCGAAGCTGGCCTGTTCAGCCGTATCTACGCTGTGCTGGTTTCCGGTGGTGTTGAAGCAGAGAAGCTCGACAAACTGCCGCGTGACCGCTGGTTAGAACTCGGCCTGACCGACGAAGAGAAACAGAATCAGCTGGAACAGCTGGCTGAACAGTACGACGAACTGAAGCACGAGTTTGAGAAAAAACTCGAAGCGAAACGCCGTAAAATCACTCAGGGCGACGATCTGGCACCGGGCGTGCTGAAGATTGTTAAGGTTTATCTGGCGGTTAAACGTCGGATCCAGCCTGGTGATAAGATGGCAGGTCGTCACGGTAACAAGGGTGTTATCTCTAAGATCAACCCGATCGAAGATATGCCACACGATGCTAACGGTACACCGGTAGATATCGTACTGAACCCGCTGGGCGTACCATCGCGTATGAACATCGGTCAGATCCTTGAAACCCACCTGGGTATGGCTGCGAAAGGTATTGGCGATAAGATCAACGCCATGCTGAAACAGCAGCAAGAAGTCGCGAAACTGCGCGAATTCATCCAGCGTGCTTACGATCTGGGTTCAGATGTTCGTCAGAAAGTTGACCTGAATACCTTCAGCGATGAAGAAGTTCTGCGTCTGGCTGAAAACCTGAAAAAAGGTATGCCGATCGCAACGCCGGTATTCGACGGTGCGAAAGAGTCTGAAATCAAGGAACTGTTACAGCTGGGTGGCCTGCCAACTTCTGGTCAGATCACACTGTTCGACGGTCGTACCGGTGAGCAGTTCGAGCGCCAGGTTACCGTTGGCTACATGTATATGCTGAAACTGAACCACCTGGTTGATGACAAAATGCATGCGCGTTCTACCGGTTCTTACAGCCTGGTTACTCAGCAGCCGCTGGGTGGTAAGGCGCAGTTCGGTGGTCAGCGCTTCGGGGAGATGGAAGTGTGGGCGCTTGAAGCATACGGCGCGGCATACACCCTGCAGGAAATGCTCACCGTTAAGTCTGATGACGTGAACGGTCGTACTAAGATGTATAAAAACATCGTGGACGGCAACCATCAGATGGAACCAGGCATGCCGGAATCCTTCAACGTACTGTTGAAAGAGATTCGTTCGCTGGGTATCAACATCGAGCTGGAAGACGAGTAACTCTCGATCAAACAGGTCACTGGTGCTGGCGTAACTGCCAGCGCCAGATTGTGCTAACTCCGACGGGAGCAAATCCGTGAAAGATTTATTAAAGTTTCTGAAAGCGCAGACTAAAACCGAAGAGTTTGATGCGATCAAAATTGCTCTGGCCTCGCCAGACATGATCCGTTCATGGTCTTTCGGTGAAGTTAAGAAGCCGGAAACCATCAACTACCGTACGTTCAAACCTGAACGTGACGGCCTTTTCTGCGCCCGTATCTTTGGGCCAGTAAAAGACTATGAGTGCCTGTGCGGTAAGTACAAGCGCCTGAAACACCGTGGTGTGATCTGTGAGAAGTGCGGCGTTGAAGTGACCCAGACTAAAGTACGCCGTGAGCGTATGGGCCACATTGAGCTGGCGTCTCCGACCGCTCACATTTGGTTCCTGAAATCTCTGCCGTCCCGTATCGGTTTGCTGCTCGATATGCCGCTGCGTGATATCGAACGCGTACTGTACTTCGAATCTTATGTGGTTATCGAAGGCGGTATGACTAACCTGGAACGTCAACAGATCCTGACTGAAGAGCAGTATCTGGACGCGCTGGAAGAGTTCGGTGACGAATTCGACGCGAAGATGGGTGCGGAAGCAATCCAGGCCCTGCTGAAGAGCATGGATCTGGAGCAAGAGTGTGAAACTCTGCGCGAAGAGCTGAACGAAACCAACTCCGAAACCAAGCGTAAGAAGCTGACCAAGCGTATCAAACTGCTGGAAGCCTTCGTACAGTCTGGCAACAAGCCAGAGTGGATGATCCTGACCGTTCTGCCGGTTCTGCCGCCAGATCTGCGTCCGCTGGTTCCGCTGGATGGTGGTCGTTTCGCGACTTCTGACCTGAACGATCTGTATCGTCGCGTCATTAACCGTAACAACCGTCTGAAGCGCCTGCTGGATCTGGCTGCGCCAGATATCATCGTACGCAACGAAAAACGTATGCTGCAGGAAGCGGTCGATGCCCTGCTGGATAACGGTCGTCGCGGTCGTGCGATCACCGGTTCTAACAAACGTCCTCTGAAATCTTTGGCCGACATGATCAAAGGTAAACAGGGTCGTTTCCGTCAGAACCTGCTCGGTAAGCGTGTTGACTACTCCGGTCGTTCTGTAATCACCGTAGGTCCATACCTGCGTCTGCATCAGTGCGGTCTGCCGAAGAAAATGGCACTGGAACTGTTCAAACCGTTTATTTACGGCAAGTTGGAACTGCGTGGCCTCGCCACCACCATCAAAGCCGCGAAGAAAATGGTTGAGCGTGAAGAAGCTGTCGTTTGGGATATCCTGGACGAAGTTATCCGCGAACACCCGGTACTGTTGAACCGTGCGCCAACCCTGCACCGTCTGGGTATCCAGGCATTTGAACCGGTACTGATCGAAGGTAAAGCTATCCAGCTGCACCCGCTGGTTTGTGCGGCATATAACGCCGACTTCGATGGTGACCAGATGGCTGTTCACGTACCGCTGACGCTGGAAGCCCAGCTCGAAGCGCGTGCGCTGATGATGTCTACCAACAACATCCTGTCTCCGGCGAACGGCGAACCTATCATCGTTCCGTCTCAGGACGTTGTATTGGGTCTGTACTACATGACCCGTGACTGTGTTAACGCTAAAGGCGAAGGCATGGTGCTGACTGGCCCGAAAGAAGCTGAGCGTATTTATCGCGCTGGCCTGGCCTCTCTGCATGCGCGCGTTAAAGTGCGTATCACTGAATATGAAAAAGATGAAAACGGCGAATTCGTTGCGCACACCAGCCTGAAAGACACGACCATTGGTCGCGCCATTCTGTGGATGATCGTACCGAAAGGTCTGCCTTTCTCCATCGTCAACCAGGCGCTGGGCAAGAAAGCAATCTCCAAAATGCTGAACACCTGTTACCGCATTCTGGGCCTGAAGCCGACCGTTATCTTCGCTGACCAGACAATGTATACCGGTTTTGCTTATGCAGCGCGTTCCGGTGCATCTGTTGGTATTGATGACATGGTCATCCCAGAGAAGAAACACGAGATCATCTCTGAAGCGGAAGCTGAAGTTGCTGAGATCCAGGAGCAGTTCCAGTCTGGTCTGGTAACCGCAGGCGAACGCTATAACAAAGTTATCGATATCTGGGCGGCGGCGAACGATCGTGTATCCAAAGCGATGATGGATAACCTGCAAACCGAAACCGTGATTAACCGTGACGGCGTAGAAGAGCAGCAGGTTTCCTTCAACAGCATCTACATGATGGCTGACTCCGGTGCGCGTGGTTCTGCAGCACAGATTCGTCAGCTGGCTGGTATGCGTGGTCTGATGGCGAAGCCAGATGGCTCCATCATCGAAACGCCAATCACCGCGAACTTCCGTGAAGGTCTGAACGTACTCCAGTACTTCATCTCTACTCACGGTGCGCGTAAAGGTCTGGCGGATACCGCACTGAAAACAGCGAACTCCGGTTATCTGACTCGTCGTCTGGTTGACGTCGCGCAGGACCTGGTAGTTACTGAAGACGATTGCGGCACGCTGGAAGGCATCACCATGACCCCGGTTATCGAGGGTGGTGACGTTAAAGAACCGCTGCGCGATCGCGTTCTGGGTCGTGTGACTGCTGAAGACGTTCTGAAGCCGGGTACGGCGGACATTCTGGTTCCACGCAACACGCTGCTGCACGAACAGTGGTGTGACCTGTTGGAAGAGAACTCCGTTGACTCCGTCAAAGTACGTTCCGTTGTATCCTGTGACACCGACTTTGGTGTGTGTGCGCACTGCTACGGTCGTGACCTGGCGCGTGGCCACATCATCAACAAAGGTGAAGCGATCGGCGTTATCGCGGCACAGTCCATCGGTGAACCGGGTACACAGCTGACGATGCGTACGTTCCACATCGGTGGTGCGGCATCCCGTGCGGCTGCTGAATCCAGCATCCAGGTGAAAAACAAAGGTAGCATCCGTCTGAGCAATGCGAAGTCGGTTGTTAACTCCAGCGGTAAACTGGTTATCACCTCACGTAACACCGAACTGAAACTGATCGACGAATTCGGCCGTACCAAAGAAAGCTATAAAGTGCCTTACGGCTCCGTTATGGCGAAGGGTGATGGCGAACAGGTTGCTGGCGGCGAAACCGTAGCAAACTGGGATCCGCACACCATGCCGGTTATCACCGAAGTGAGTGGCTTCGTCCGCTTCACTGACATGATCGACGGCCAGACCATTACTCGTCAGACCGACGAGCTGACCGGTCTGTCTTCTCTGGTGGTTCTGGATTCTGCAGAGCGTACTGCGGGTGGTAAAGACCTGCGTCCGGCACTGAAAATTGTTGATGCTCAGGGCAACGACGTTCTGATCCCTGGCACCGATATGCCGGCTCAGTACTTCCTGCCGGGTAAAGCGATTGTTCAGCTGGAAGATGGCGTTCAGATCAGCTCTGGTGACACCCTGGCGCGTGTACCGCAGGAATCCGGCGGTACCAAGGATATCACTGGTGGTCTGCCGCGCGTTGCGGACTTGTTCGAAGCCCGTCGTCCGAAAGAGCCGGCAATCCTGGCTGAAATCAGCGGTATCATTTCCTTCGGTAAAGAAACCAAAGGGAAACGTCGTCTGGTTATCACCCCGGTAGACGGTAGCGAACCGTACGAAGAGATGATTCCGAAATGGCGTCAGCTCAACGTGTTCGAAGGTGAACGTGTAGAACGTGGTGACGTGGTTTCCGACGGTCCGGAAGCGCCGCACGACATCCTGCGTCTGCGTGGTGTGCATGCTGTAACTCGTTACATCGTTAACGAAGTTCAGGACGTATACCGTCTGCAGGGCGTTAAGATTAACGATAAACACATTGAAGTTATCGTTCGTCAGATGCTGCGTAAAGCCACCATCGAAAGCGCTGGTAGCTCCGACTTCCTGGAAGGCGAGCAGGTTGAATACTCCCGCGTCAAGATTGCCAACCGCGATCTGGAAGCGAACGGCAAAGTGGGTGCAACGTTCTCCCGCGATCTGCTGGGTATCACCAAAGCGTCTCTGGCAACCGAGTCCTTCATCTCTGCAGCATCGTTCCAGGAAACCACGCGTGTCCTGACCGAAGCCGCTGTTGCAGGTAAACGTGATGAACTGCGTGGTCTGAAAGAGAACGTCATCGTGGGTCGTCTGATCCCGGCAGGTACCGGTTACGCGTACCACCAGGATCGTATGCGCCGTCGCGCAGCGGGCGAACTGCCAGCTGCTCCGCAGGTGACTGCTGAAGATGCGTCTGCCAGCCTGGCAGAACTGCTGAACGCAGGCCTGGGCGGTTCTGACAACGATTAATCGTTGCTGACCATAATAAAAAAACCCGCTTCGGCGGGTTTTTTTATGTCTGTTAACTGGCTGGCGGTAACCGCCGATACAGCTCAATCATATCGCCCGCCAAATCCTGAATCACCATCGCGTTCATCAGATGGTCCTGCGAATGGACGGTAATAAGATTAACCGGTAGCTTGCCGGTACCTTCGTCAATTCCGATCAGCTGGGTCTGGATTTTATGCGCTTGCTTAACGTACTCGCGTGATTCTGTCATCGCTTGTTCTGCCCCAGCGAAATCACCTTTACGCGCCAGTTGCAGCGCTGTCAGGGCCTGACTGCGTGCAGCGCCGGCATTTACCAATAATTCCATGATGATTGTTTCTAACTCTTCCATGCCATCACTCCAGTAGTTTCAGCGCCTTGTCCAGTACGGCATCGCCTTTCATCATGCCGTAATCCATCATATCGATGACGGCGACCTTTTTTCCCAGCGGGTCGGCGAGCGTCTGCAGCTTGGCCTGCTCATACTTAACTTGTGGACCGAGCAACACGATATCCGCAGTGGCGATATTCTCTTCAAACTCAGCCACCGGCACTGCTTTAATAGTGACGTCGACCCCTCTTTTCTGGGCGGCGTCTTTCATCCTTTGCACCAGCATGCTGGTGGACATTCCGGCGGCACAGCATAAAACGATGTTTTTCATAAGCAGTCTCGATCAACATGTGTGGGTTGATAATTATCGCGAGCCAGCGGTAGCAACAACTGCTTTGCAGCAATTGTGTGCAAGGCATCACAAAGAAAAGTGCTTTTTCTGAAACCGGTTACAGGAAGAGATAAAACCCTACGTTCTGGACCAAGGCCAGTGGCTTTTGATTCGCTTATCCCATGCGGGAATATATAATTACTGTCAATAAAGACATGTTATAAAAAACAGTATTGACAGTGTTTTTTAAACCCGTATGTTAATACTTAACAGCGGAGAAATTGTAGTTTGCTGTTAACGTAGCAAGTGTTAGTAGAGTTTTATTGGGGGTTGCGATAAAGGCCACGAAGTATTTTTGTATGGGATAGTCGACGCTGAAAACGTTTTTTTTCACTTCGACAATGCTTTCAGGCCACGTAGTTGATTTATCTAATCGCAAAAAATGAGTAAAACGCGACGATGTAACGCCATGTTTTAATAGTAAATGTTTGCGATTTCTTTTTTTCTGGTTATCGCAAAGGGAAATAAGGCAACGCATCAAAGAGTATATGTCGCGAGGGGAAGTGTACTTGTTTAGGTCACCAGCCTTGAGTTCTATTATCAAGTGGGTGGAATGTGTATAACGGTAAATAGAGGACGGTTTTAGTTAGTATCAATATCCAATATTATCTGTAGTAAACGTGTACATTTTAAAGTAGTACCATCAGCAGTATTAAATTGTTAAGTTTATTAATGTTAAATCTGAAGTGTGTAGTAACTTAAAGCCCTGACTGCAATGGTCAGGGCTTTTGTTCGTTGTAGATCAATCTGTTATCCGGGATGCCCAACCGTGAGGGTTTAACATTTCACTACTTAATGAGTATTAAAAAAATTAATGCTTGCTTAATGATTAGAAGTAGGTCTACTATAGCGACATCGGTTTGGTACACAGACCTTATGTAAGCAGTTTTAGTAAAGCAGTTCTCAGTTCAAGCGTTATCCTCAGATACTCTTCTTCATGAGCCTCCTCCCTAAGTGCCCCATAAGTTAATTTCTGCAAAACAGGCCATCTTCGCTGCATAAGCGGCTCAAAAAAATGAAAGGAAGTATCTATGTCTAACAAAATGACTGGTTTAGTAAAATGGTTTAACTCTGAGAAAGGTTTCGGCTTCATCACTCCTCAGGACGGTAGTAAGGATGTGTTTGTACATTTCTCCGCTATCCAGAGTAACGATTTTAAAACGTTAGACGAAGGTCAAAAAGTGGAGTTCTCCGTGGAGAATGGCGCTAAAGGCCCGTCTGCTGTTAACGTTGTCGCGCTGTAATTGCCGATAATTTCACGAACGCTTACGATAGCGATGAAGGCCAGAGCCTGAGCAGTTAAGTGCAAGTGAAGAAAAACCCGCGAAAGCGGGTTTTTTCGTTTATGTGATAGCGTTGGACTTAGAGCATCTGTGCAGCGCGTCCCAGATAGCTATCCCAGTCTTTCCACACGGGCTGTAATCCCTGCGCCATCAGTGCTTCAGCCACGGCTTCCGGGCGACGAGCATCATGCGGGGAGAACTGTTCCAGTTCGGGGTGGTTATCGGCATAACCACCGGGCTGGGTTTTTGAGAAGGCGCTGACGTTGTTGATCGCCAATGGAATCACATGGTCACGAAACCATGGCGATTCGCGGGTTGAGAGCGAAAGCTCAATTTCTGGCGCCAGTAAACGAAATGCGCAAATGGTCTGGACCAACTGTCGCTCGTCCATGATCGATGCGGGCTCAACGCCTCCGGTGCATGGGCGCAAGCGCGGGAACGAGATGGAGTAGCGACTCTGCCAGTAATGCTGCTGCATCCACAGCAGATGTTCAGCCACCATGTAGCAATCGACTCGCCAACTGTCGGACAAACCAATTAATGCGCCAAGACCGATTTTGTCGATCCCTGCGCGGCCCAGCCTGTCCGGCGTTTCCAGCCGCCAGAAGAAGTCCTGCTTTTTACCCTTCAGATGGTGGCGGGCGTAAATACCCTCATGATAGCTCTCCTGATACACCATCACGCCATCCAGCCCCAACCTCTTCAGCTCCACATATTCAGCCTCTGACAGCGGCTGTACTTCCATCTGTAATGAGGCAAACTGGCGGCGAATAGCGGGTAAGTGGCGACGAAAATAGTCCATCCCGACTTTTGCCTGATGTTCACCGGTGACCAGCAACAGGTGCTCAAAACCCATCTCACGAATAGCCGTGCACTCACGGGCAATTTCTACTGCATCCAGCGTTTTGCGTTTGATACGGTTGCTCATCGAAAAACCGCAGTAGGTGCAGTCGTTGGCGCAGAGATTCGAAAGATACAGCGGAACGTAAAAGCTCACGGTGTTGCCAAAGCGCTGGCGGGTGAGTTTCTGCGCCCGCTGCGCCAGCGGCTCCAGATAGTCGGCGGCGGCGGGGGAGAGCAGTGCCATCAAATCATCGCGATTAAGCTGCGAAGCGTTGAGGGCGCGTTCCACGTCGGCGGCGGTTTTCCCGTTGATACGCAGACGGATGTCGTCCCAGTCAAGCTGTCGCCAACGGTCGGTGAAGGTTTTCATGCGAAGGCCTCCAGGAATCCCGTTAACGGGCTGGTGGCGCTTGCCTGCAAACTTTTGCTTCCGGGTACCGCCTGGCGCGCCAGAAGGCCCGCTTCAACTGCCAGACGAAAGGCAGTGGCCATCATGACTGGATCATCCGCCACGGCGATTGCCGTGTTGACCAGCACCGCGTCGGCGCCCATTTCCAGCGCTTGTGTGGCGTGGCTGGGCACGCCGATCCCGGCGTCGACCACCACCGGCACGGTAGCCTGCTGGATAATAATCTCCAGCATCGCTTTGGTTGCCAGCCCTTGATTTGAACCGATGGGTGCGCCGAGCGGCATCACCGCCGCGCAGCCCACTTCTTCCAGCCGCTTGCACAGTACCGGATCCGCACCGCAGTAAGGCAGCACCACAAAGCCCTGTTTCACTAGCGCTTCGGCAGCTTTTAGCGTTTCAATCGGATCCGGCAATAGCCAGCGGGCATCCGGGTGGATTTCTAATTTCAGCCAGTTTGTGCCCAGCGCTTCACGCGCCAGTTGGGCGGCGAAAATAGCTTCTTCAGCGGTTTTCGCTCCGGAGGTGTTAGGCAGCAGCGTCACGCCCGCGTCGATAAGTGGGGCCAGAATGGCATCGTTATGCTGGCGCAAATCCACGCGCTTCATCGCCAGCGTCACCAGCTGGCTGCCGGAGGCGCGAATCGCCTCGACCATCAGCTGTGATGAGGCAAATTTTCCGGTACCGGTGAACAGATGTGAATCAAACGTTTTGTCGGCAATACGTAACATATCAACCCCCTGCAATAACCTGAAAAAGCAGGATCTGGTCGCCTTCCTGCATGATATGCTGCTGCCACTGCTCGCGCGGCAGAATCTGCTGATTGAGCGCCAGCGCCGCGCCCGGTTTGAGCTGATTAAGCTCTGTGAGCAGCCCGCTGACGGTTTGTCCCTCGGCGCACTGCATCGGCTCATCATTGAACTGAATCTGCATGTTGCCCTCCGCATACCTGGCAGCCATTGGCCCGACGCAGCGCAAGGCTGCGCCACTGGCTGGTTTTACCGTCAAAAAGGCGTAACTCGCCGCTGGGCGTCGCAATGCCGCTAAGCAGTTTGATGGCTTCCAGCGCCTGCAAGGTGCCCATCACGCCGACAACCGGGCCGATGATACCGGCGGTACGGCAGTTGCGTTCAGGTTCGACATCATCCGGCCACAGGCAGCGGTAACAGCCTTGTTCCCACGGCGGGGTGAGTACCATCAACTGGCCGCCGAAACCCACGGCGCTGGCGGTAACCAAAGGCGTATTCAGCGCCACGCAGGCGGCGTTAATTTCCTGACGCGTGGACATGTTGTCGGTACAGTCGAGCACCACGTCGGCCCGCGCAACCGCATGCCGCAGCGCCTCACCCGTCAGTCGCTGTTCAAGGACGACCAGCTCGCTGTCCGGGTTAAGACGTGCCAGGTGGCGTTCTGCCGCCTGTGCTTTTGGGCGAGCAATGTCGTCGGTGGTGAACAATATTTGCCGTTGCAGATTGCTCAGATGAACGTCGTCATCGTCCGCCAACGTCAGCGTGCCGACACCTGCTCCCGCCAGATACAACGCGGCAGGCGAACCAAGCCCGCCTAAACCGACAATCAGCACATGGCTGTCGAGCAACTTTTGCTGGCCCTCAATCGCGATATCGCCAAGCAGAATCTGGCGGCTGTAGCGCATAAAGTCGCGGTCATTCATCGCCGACTCCTGCTATGTCGAGCAGCTGCGCCGTGGCTACCTGCCAGTCGGCCGCAAGGGTGATAGCGCTGACCACGGCAATGCTGCCGACGCCGGTTGCCAGCACCGCGGGCGCACGTTCCAGACTGATGCCGCCGATGGCGACGGTTGGATAGTCGGCCAGACGCGCAATATGACCCGCCAGCTGTGTCAGCCCCTGCGGAGTGGAAGGCATCTGCTTGGTTTGCGTGGGGAAAACGTGGCCGAGTGCGATGTAAGAAGGCTTAGCGGCCAGTGCGACGTCTATCTCCATATCATCGTGGGTGGAAACCCCCAGGCGTAAGCCCGACGCCTGAATGGCCTGCAGATCGGTAGTTTCGAGATCTTCCTGGCCCAAATGCACGCCGTAGGCGTTGTGCTTAATCGCCAGCCGCCAGTAGTCGTTGATAAACAGGCGGGCGTCATAACGACGCCCCAGCGCGATGGCAGCGATAACATCCGCCTCCACCTCTTCATCGCGTTTATCTTTGATACGCAACTGGATCGTGCGCACGCCCGCCTCCAGTAGACGCTCAATCCATGCCACGCTATCCACCACCGGATAAAGCCCGAGGCGGAACGGCACGGTCGGGAAATCAGACTGGTACATTACGCCTCCTCTTTTTTAAGGTAGATTTCGCCGCCTTTGGCGCGGAAGTTTTCCGACATATCCGCCATCCCCAATTCAATGGTTTGCGCGGCGGCGTAATCACGCACTTCCTGGCTGATTTTCATCGAGCAGAACTTCGGCCCACACATGGAGCAGAAGTGAGCGACCTTACCGGACTCCTGCGGCAGGGTTTCATCGTGATAAGCGCGGGCGGTGAATGGGTCGAGCGCGAGGTTAAACTGATCTTCCCAGCGGAATTCGAAGCGTGCTTTCGACATGGCGTTATCGCGGATCTGCGCGCCCGGATGGCCTTTGGCGAGGTCAGCGGCGTGAGCGGCGATCTTGTAGGTGATCAGCCCCTGTTTCACATCTTCTTTGTTCGGTAAACCGAGATGTTCTTTTGGTGTGACGTAGCACAGCATCGCGCAGCCAAACCAGCCGATCATCGCCGCGCCAATGCCGGAGGTGAAGTGGTCATAGCCCGGCGCGATGTCGGTGGTGAGCGGCCCTAAGGTGTAGAACGGCGCCTCGTGGCAGTGTTCCAGTTCTTCGGTCATGTTGCGCTGGATCATCTGCATCGGTACATGCCCAGGGCCTTCGATCATCACCTGCACGTCGTATTCCCAGGCGATTTTGGTCAGCTCGCCCAGCGTATGCAGTTCGGCGAACTGCGCTTCGTCGTTGGCATCCTGAATCGAACCCGGACGCAGACCATCGCCAAGAGAGAGTGAAACGTCGTAGGCGGCGCAGATTTCGCAAATCTCACGGAAATGTTCAAACAGGAAGTTCTCTTTGTGATGGGAGAGGCACCATTTCGCCATGATTGAGCCGCCGCGCGAGACAATTCCGGTCAGGCGTTTAGCGGTCATCGGCACGTAGCGCAGCAGCACGCCCGCGTGAATGGTGAAGTAGTCGACGCCCTGTTCGGCTTGTTCCAGCAACGTATCGCGGAATGCTTCCCAGGTGAGATCTTCGGCGATCCCATTGACCTTCTCCAGCGCTTGGTAGATCGGTACGGTGCCTATCGGCACCGGGCTATTACGCAGGATCCACTCGCGGGTTTCGTGAATATAGCGACCGGTGGAGAGGTCCATCACCGTATCTGCTCCCCAGCGGGTTGACCATACCAGCTTTTCGACCTCTTCTTCGATAGAGGAGGTGACCGCCGAGTTACCGATGTTGGCGTTCACCTTTACCAGGAAGTTGCGGCCGATGATCATCGGCTCGGATTCCGGGTGGTTGATGTTAGCAGGAATAATCGCCCGGCCTGCAGCGACTTCATCACGCACGAATTCCGGAGTAATATTTTCCGGCAGGCGAGCGCCAAAGTTCATCCCCGGATGCTGGTGGCGCAGCACTTCACTACGAATACGCTCGCGCCCCATGTTTTCACGGATAGCGATAAACTCCATTTCCGGCGTGACAATCCCCTGACGGGCGTAGTGCAGTTGGGTCACGCGCTTACCGGTTTTGGCGCGCTTTGGCGTCAGCAGGCCGCTGAAACGTAGCTCGTCCAGGCCATCGTCGGCCAGGCGCTCTTTGGTGTAAGCGGAGCTACGGTCGTCTAATTCTTCGCTATCGTTACGCGCCACAATCCACGGCTGGCGCAGTTTCGCCAGCCCCAGTTGGACGTTAATCGCCACGTCAGGATCGCCATACGGCCCGGAGGTGTCGTACACCGGTACGGCTTCGTTATTTTCAAATTGCGGATTGTCTTTGCTGCCGCCAATCAGCGTCGGGCTAAGTTGGATTTCGCGCATCGGAACGCGGATATCCGCCTGTGAGCCGGTGATGTAGATGCGTTTTGAGTTCGGAAAGGCGGTCCCTTCCAGGGTATCGATAAAGTGTTGGGCTTGAGCGCGCTGTTCGCGGCGTGATGGTTTAGTAGTGGCAGACATAGCTCATTCCAAATAAAAGTAAGGATATGGCTTGTCAGACGACGGATGAAGCAAGAGATAGGCTCGCCCGGGGGCGATGCTATTGCAGATTGACTCTTGTTCCCTTCGCAGGTTTTAACCTGATCAGGTTCCGCGGATCCCGAATTAACGGTCTCAGCCTTTTCCACTCATGCTGTTGTGGAAAATAAGCACTCCGACAAGAAGTAACCTCAGTAAAGAGGTAATGAATGTAAATTACGCGTTAATGCGACAGATCTCAAGCAGGACGTTTGAGAGTGCCACTCTCGTGCATCGCATCAAATACCAGCATGATCAGCTTATCTTCGAGTACGAACCTGGCTTCCAGCGCCTCGCCGATATCTGATAAAGCCTGTTGAAATTCAAGGAAGTTATCATGATCAATGGCGGTCTCCAGACTGGTGTCATAGTAGTCCATGATCTGTTGTGTGTTGGCTTCCAGCAGCGGCCAAATTTTTGTCGCTTTTAAAAGCTGCCCGTTCCCTTCCAATTTATGGAGAATACGTTCATAAATACTGAAGTGTCCGGTGGAGAGGTAATCGACCAGGCTCTGACAAAAATCATCCAGCGCCTTTTCATTGAGCCGCATGTACGATTCTTTGCCAGGCTTAATGCCAACCAGATTGTAGTAAGCCACGAGCAGGTGCTTACGTACATGTAGCCAGCGATCAACCAGTTTATTACTTCCTCCGACGTGCTCCGTCAGGCTTTCCAGCTGGTTTAACATGATTGACTCCGCAAGATGGTGTTTAAGAACTGCTCACCCGTAAATGTAAAAATAATGTAAACAACATGCCTGTGAAGCAAAGGTTGCGCAAGAGATATGGATCGTATAATTGAAAAATTAGATAGCGGCTGGTGGATTGTCAGTCATGAGCAAAAGTTATGGTTGCCGCATGGTGAACTGCCTCACGGTGACGCGGCACGTTTTGATCTGACCGGGCAGCGCGCACTTTCTATCGGCGAATGGGAAGGGGAAACGGTCTGGCTGGTGCAGCAGCAACGTCGACACGATATGGGGTCGGTGCGCCAGGTTATAGACCAGGATGTTGGCCTGTTTCAACTGGCCGGACGCGGCGTACAGCTGGCTGAGTTTTACCGCTCGCATAAATTCTGCGGCTACTGTGGGCACACGATGCACCCGAGTAAAACGGAATGGGCGATGCTGTGCAGCCACTGCCGGGAACGCTACTACCCGCAAATTGCCCCCTGCATTATCGTCGCTATCCGCCGTGACGACGCTATCTTGCTTGCCCAACATGTTCGCCATCGCAACGGCGTGCATACCGTGCTGGCGGGCTTTGTCGAAGTGGGTGAGACCCTTGAACAGGCGGTGGCGCGTGAAGTCATGGAAGAGAGCGGCATTAAGGTTAAAAACCTGCGCTATGTCACTTCTCAGCCGTGGCCGTTCCCACAGTCTTTGATGACCGCATTTATGGCAGAGTATGATAGCGGGGAGATTGTTATCGACCCGAAAGAACTGCTGGAGGCGAACTGGTATCGCTACGATAATTTACCGCTGCTTCCCCCGCCAGGCACCGTCGCGCGTCGATTGATTGAAGACACTGTGGCAATGTGTCGGGCTGAGTACGAGTAAAGAACGAGTGATGATACACTGATGGACTGACGCAATAAGGAACTGCAAAAATGACCGAACTGAAGAACGATCGTTATCTGCGTGCGCTGCTGCGCCAGCCCGTTGATGTCACTCCGGTATGGATGATGCGCCAGGCGGGCCGCTATCTACCGGAATATAAAGCCACGCGCGCCGAGGCGGGCGATTTTATGGCGCTGTGCAAAAATGCCGAGCTGGCCTGCGAAGTCACGCTGCAGCCGCTGCGTCGTTATAAGCTTGATGCCGCGATCCTCTTCTCGGATATCCTGACGATTCCGGATGCGATGGGGCTTGGGCTGTATTTTGAAGCCGGAGAAGGTCCACGTTTTACCTCACCGATTACCAGCAAGGCTGATGTCGACAAACTGCCGATCCCGGACCCGGAAGATGGGCTGGGTTATGTGATGAATGCGGTGCGCACGATTCGGCGTGAACTGAAAGGCGAAGTGCCGCTGATCGGCTTCTCCGGTAGCCCGTGGACGCTGGCGACCTATATGGTCGAAGGCGGTAGCAGCAAGGCCTTCACCGTGATTAAAAAGATGATGTATGCCGATCCAAAAGCGCTGCATCTGCTGCTGGATAAGCTGGCGAAGAGCGTCACGCTGTACCTGAACGCGCAGATCAAAGCGGGCGCGCAGTCGGTGATGATTTTCGATACCTGGGGCGGTGTGCTGACCGGTCGCGACTATCAGCAGTTCTCCCTGTACTACATGCACAAAATCGTCGATGGTCTGCTGCGCGAGAACGACGGTCGTCGTGTTCCGGTGACGCTGTTCACCAAAGGCGGCGGTCAGTGGCTGGAAGCGATGGCAGAAACCGGCTGTGATGCGTTAGGCCTCGACTGGACCACTGATATTGCCGACGCGCGTCGTCGTGTGGGTCATAAAGTGGCGCTACAGGGCAATATGGATCCATCCATGCTGTATGCGCCGCCAGCCCGCATCGAAGAAGAAGTGGCGACAATTCTGGCCGGATTTGGTCAGGGTGAAGGCCATGTCTTTAACCTGGGCCATGGCATTCATCAGGATGTACCGCCAGAACATGCGGGTGTCTTTGTCGAGGCGGTACATCGCCTGTCGGCGCAGTACCACCGCTAATGGATCTCGCGTCGCTGCGCGCGCAGCAGCTTGAACTGGCCTCTTCGGTGATCCGCGAGGATCGCCTGCAGAACGATCCGCCGGATCTGATCGGCGGGGCGGACGTAGGGTTTGAGCAGGGCGGCGAAGTGACGCGGGCCGCAATGGTCTTACTGAAATACCCGACGCTGGAACTGGTTGAATACAAGGTGGCGCGAATCGCCACCACCATGCCTTACATTCCAGGCTTTCTCTCCTTTCGTGAAACGCCCGCGTTGATGGCTGCCTGGCAGTTGCTCTCGCACAAGCCCGATCTGCTGTTCGTTGACGGTCACGGTATCTCTCACCCGCGTCGCCTGGGCGTAGCCAGCCATTTTGGTCTGCTGGTGGATGTCCCGACGATTGGCGTGGCGAAAAAACGGTTATGCGGCAAGTTTGAGCCGCTCGCTGCCGAACCCGGAGCGCTAGCGCCGTTGCTGGATAAAGACGAACAGCTGGCGTGGGTCTGGCGCAGCAAAGCACGCTGTAACCCGTTGTTTATCTCTACGGGTCATCGCGTGAGCCTGGACCGCGCGTTGGCATGGGTACAACGCTGTATGAACGGTTATCGTCTGCCGGAACCAACACGCTGGGCAGATGCGGTCGCATCTGAACGCCCGGCTTTTACGCGGCTTGCAGCAAAAACGCCCCATATCGGGTAAACTGCCGCTAATTTCCGTATTTGAGAACTCATCATGTTACAAAACCCGATTCACCTGCGTCTGGAGAAGCTGGAAAGCTGGCAGCATGTTACGTTTATGGCCTGTCTGTGCGAGCGCATGTACCCAAACTACGCTATGTTCTGCAAGCAAACCGAATTTGGCGATGGTCAGATTTATCGCCGAATTCTGGATCTTATTTGGGAAGCGTTGACGGTGAAAGACGCGAAAATCAATTTCGATAGTCAGTTGGAAAAGTTTGAAGAGGCCATTCCTTCTGCAGATGATTACGATCTGTACGGCGTGTACCCGGCGATCGATGCCTGTGTGGCATTAAGCGAACTGATGCATTCGCGTCTGAGTGGTGAAACGCTGGAACACGCAATTGAAGTCAGTAAGGCTTCTATTACCACCGTCGCGATGCTGGAAATGACGCAAGCTGGTCGCGAAATGACCGATGAAGAGCTCAAAGAGAACCCGGCCGTTGAGCAAGAATGGGATATTCAGTGGGAAATCTTCCGACTTTTAGCCGATTGTGAAGAACGCGATATTGAGCTGATAAAAGGGCTTCGTGCAGACCTGCGCGAGGCTGGCGAGAGCAATATTGGTATAAATTTTCAGCAATGACACCACAAAACGTGATTTAACGCCTGATTTGTCATGCCTGAAGGCTTCCCATCTGCCCCCGGTCTGGTCTACATTTGGGGGGCGAAAAAAAGTGGCTATCGGTGCGTGTATGCAGGAGAGTGCTTTTCTGGCATTTCCGTCGCACTCGATGCTTAGCAAGCGATAAACACATTGTAAGGATAACTTATGAACAAGACTCAACTGATTGATGTAATTGCAGACAAAGCAGAACTGTCTAAAACACAGGCTAAAGCTGCTCTGGAATCCACTCTGGCTGCTATTACTGAGTCTCTGAAAGAAGGCGATGCTGTACAACTGGTTGGTTTCGGTACCTTCAAAGTGAACCACCGTGCTGAGCGTACTGGCCGCAACCCGCAGACCGGTAAAGAAATCAAAATTGCCGCAGCTAACGTACCGGCATTTGTTTCTGGTAAAGCACTGAAAGACGCGGTTAAGTAATTCGCGTGGCAGTGAACAGTTTTATCGAAGGGGCGGTTTCGCCCCTTTTGTCCATCTGGCGTCACTCGCTTTGGCTTTCAGGTGTTCTGTTACTGTCTGCCTGTAGTCGCCACTCTGAGCTTCCTCCGTTCACAGCCAGCGGCTATGTTGGCGATCAGGGGGCGGTACGCATTTGGCGTAAAGATTCCAGCGACGATGTTCACTTGCTCTCGGTATTTAGTCCGTGGCGTAAAGGTGATACCACCACCAGTGAATATCGCTGGCAGGGTGATACGCTCTCTTTGATAGAACTCAACACCTACAGTAAACCCCAAGAACATGTCCGTATACGCTTCGATGACCGGGGTGAGCTGAGTTTCATGCAGCGTGAAGTCGACGGTCTTAAGCAGCAGCTTTCCAGCGATCAAATCGCGCTTTACCGCTATCGAGCCGATCAAATCCGCCAGACAAGCGATGCGTTGCGTCAGGGACGGGTGATACTGCATCAGGGACGCTGGCATGCGAATCACACGGTTACGACCTGTGAAGGTGAGACGCTGAAACCCGATCTGGAATCGTGGGCGATAAACCATATTGAGCGCCGCCAGAGCCATTCATCCGTCGAGGTGAGTGTGGCATGGCTGGAAGCGCCCGAAGGGTCGCAGCTACTGCTGGTCGCTAATGAAGATTTTTGTCGCTGGCAGCCTACAGCCAAAACCTTCTGATAATCTGCCATCAGGTAATACTGTTACCAGTGGCCCATTCCCATATGGCCGCCGCCGCGATGGTTACCGCCACCGCCGCATCCACCGTAACCCATTCCCGCTCCGCGAGGCACGCCTGCCTGCGCCATGGCGACATCGCGTTTAACACGCTGCTCATCCAGGGACTGATTCAACGCTTCCATCTCTTTTGCCACGGCGTTAATTTTTGCCGTGTCTGGCGAGCTGGCTGTTAACAACGCGTTGTACTCATAACGTTTGGAGGTCAACTGTTGGCGCAATGCGCTGGTCTGTGAGTAGTAATCATCATAGATTTTCTGCGCGGTTGCCTGCTGCTCAGCGGTCATTGGCGCACCGCCCCGCTGCTGCATGCCATCACCATACCCCCAGTGATGCTGTGCCAGCGCTGGGGTAGAGCCCAGAGCCAGAAGAGAGAGTGCAATCAGTGCCATTTTGTTGTTCCGTTTCATTGTTCATTCTCCTGTTGGTTAGCTTACATTCCCTTCTGCATCTTCCGTGCCAAAGCGGCAATCCCTGTCCTGCGGGCGTTGTACGTGTCGTCTTTGCAGGAAAACGGGTAAAAATGACTCGCCAGAACGCGCCAGCGGGTCATTTTTACCCGGTACTTTCAGCAGTTTGTGTTTGAGGGCAGGGTTATCAGGAGGAAAAAATGGCATGATTTCTGCTGTATACCTGTAACGATGAAAGGAACAGGTAGGGTAAAGGGAGAGCGTATGCGTCTTTATAAGGACACGGCTGCAAAGTGGTTGAGCCGACTCTTGCTGGCGGCAATCCTGATTTTGGTCGGCTGGTTTTCGGTTATGACCATTCGGGACTATGGGCGGGAAAGCGGTGCTGCACGGCAAACGCTACTGGAAAAAGGCAGCGTGCTCATTCGCGCTCTGGAGTCTGGTACGCGCGTAGGTATGGGGATGCGCATGCATCATGCTCAACAGCAGACGCTGCTGGAACAAATGGCCGTACAACCAGGTGTGCTATGGTTTGCCGTTGTTGATGAGCATGGCGTTGTTATTACTCACAGCAATTCCGCGATGGTCGGGAAAACGCTCTATTCACCGGATGTCCTGCGGCAGCTTAATCCCGGAGAACAAGAAAACTGGCGAAATATTGACATTCCAGTGGGGAGCGGTGAAAACACGCCGGCCCTGGAAATTTATCGCCAGTTTCAGCCGACGTATGGTCCAGGACGTCATGGCATGGCGCGTTGCGCCAACGATGACAGGCAGCTTAACATCCCTGCACAAACCATATTTATCGCCTTTGATGCCAGCGATCTGGCAGCGACTCAGGCAAGAGAGTGGCGTAACACCCTGATTGTCCTGTCCGCGCTGGCAGCCGTGTTACTGGCCACCGTGCTGACGTTCTTCTGGTATCAGCGCTATCAGCGTTCGTACAAAGAACTGCAGGATGCGATGAAGCGTAAAGAAAAACTGATGGCGCTCGGACACCTGGCGGCCGGAGTCGCACATGAAATTCGTAACCCGCTTTCATCCATCAAAGGTTTAGCAAAATATTTTGCCGAACGAACCCCTCCAGGTGGCGAGTCACATGAGTTGGCTCAGGTAATGGCGAAAGAAGCGGACCGTTTAAATCGGGTGGTGAGCGAATTGCTGGAGCTGGTGAAGCCAGCGCATCTGACGCTGCAACAGGTGGATCTTAACAAGGTTATCACCCACTCATTACATCTGGTGAGCCAGGATGCGGCAAGTCGCGAAATCCAGCTCCGTTTTTCGGCTAATCCTACGCTGCCCGCGATTCAGGCCGACCCCGACCGGCTGACGCAGATTTTGTTGAATCTGTATCTGAACGCCATTCATGCCATTGGTCGTCAGGGCACAATAGTGGTTGAAGCAAGTGAAAGCAGCGGCGATCGCGTTAAAATCGTGGTGACCGATAGCGGGAAGGGGATTGCTCCAGAACAGCTGGAGGCCATTTTTACGCCTTACTTTACGACCAAAGCTGACGGCACCGGCCTCGGGCTGGCGGTGGTGCAGAATATAGTTGAACAGCACGGCGGCACCATTCAGGTGGCAAGCGTTGAGGGCAAAGGCGCGACCTTTACCTTTTGGCTGCCGACTAAAGCGAAACAACAGGATTAACAAGGATGACGCACGGAAAAATCACTATTCTGGTGGTGGATGACGATATCAGCCACTGCACCATTTTACAGGCGCTGCTGCGCGGCTGGGGTTATGACGTTGCGTTGGCTTATAGCGGGCGAGCGGCGCTGGAACAGGTGCGCGAACGTGTATTTGATTTAGTGCTGTGTGATGTGCGCATGGCAGAGATGGACGGTATCGCTACGCTGAAAGAGATTAAAGCGCTGAATCCGGCGATTCCGGTATTGATCATGACGGCGTTCTCCAGCGTGGAGACTGCCGTTGAGGCGCTGAAAACCGGGGCGCTGGACTACTTGATCAAACCGCTGGACTTTGACCGGTTGCAGGAGACGCTGGAAAAAGCGCTGGCGCACACGCGGGAAACGAGCGCTGAATTGCCGTCAGCGTCGGCGGCGCAGTTTGGCATGATTGGTCGTAGTCCGGCGATGCAGCAGTTGCTCAACGAAATTGCGATGGTTGCGCCCTCGGACGCCACGGTGCTCATCCACGGAAACTCCGGGACGGGCAAAGAACTGGTGGCCCGGGCGCTACATGCCAGCAGCGCACGCAGCGATAAGCCGCTGGTCACGCTGAACTGCGCGGCACTCAATGAATCTTTGCTGGAATCTGAGCTGTTCGGTCACGAGAAAGGTGCGTTTACCGGGGCGGATAAACGCCGGGAAGGTCGCTTTGTGGAAGCCGATGGTGGCACGCTGTTTCTTGATGAAATTGGCGATATCTCACCGCTGATGCAGGTGCGTCTGCTGCGAGCGATCCAGGAGCGGGAAGTACAGCGGGTTGGCAGCAACCAGACCATTGCAGTTGATGTCCGGCTGATCGCCGCCACGCATCGAGATCTGGCGGAGGAAGTCAGTGCCGGGCGCTTTCGCCAGGATCTCTACTATCGCCTGAACGTCGTCACCATTGAAATGCCAGCATTGCGCCAGCGTCGGGAAGATATTCCACTGCTGGCCGAATATTTTCTCCAGCGTTTTGCCGAGCGTAACCGAAAAGCGGTGAAAGGCTTTACTCCGCAGGCGATGGATCTCCTGATCCATTACGACTGGCCGGGCAATATCCGTGAGCTGGAAAATGCGATTGAGCGATCGGTGGTGCTGCTAACGGGGGAATATATTTCTGAACGTGAGCTGCCAATGGCGATTGCTGCGACGCCGATAAAAACGGAATACAGTGGCGAGATCCAACCGCTGGTGGATGTCGAAAAAGAGGTGATTCTGGCTGCACTGGAGAAAACGGGCGGCAATAAAACCGAAGCCGCCCGTCAGTTAGGTATTACGCGCAAAACACTGCTGGCTAAGCTCAGCCGTTAGTTTTGCTCACGTTCGATAGCGCGCCAGCCGATGTCGTTACGGCTGAAGCAGCCGTTCCAGCGGATGTCTGTCATCAGGGCGTAGGCGCGTTTCTGCGCTTCTGCCACGGTGTTACCCAGCGCGGTTGCACACAGTACGCGACCGCCGTTGGTCAGCACGCGATCGTCAGCAGACAGTTTGGTGCCGGCGTGGAACACTTTACCGTCAGTGACGTCTTCCAGCGGCAGGCCGTGGATTTCATCGCCGGTATTGTAATTGCCCGGATAACCTCCGGCGGCAATGACCACACCCAGAGATGCGCGTTCGTCCCACTCGGAGGTTTTCTCATCCAGCTTGCCGTCACAGGCGGCGAGGCACAGCTCCACCAGATCGGACTTCATGCGCAGCATGATCGGCTGGGTTTCCGGATCGCCGAAGCGGCAGTTGAACTCGATAACCTTCGGGTTACCCTGCTTGTCGATCATCAGACCCGCATAGAGGAAACCGGTGTAGGTGTTACCTTCCGCCGCCATGCCTTTCACCGTTGGCCAGATGATGCGTTCCATGGTGCGCTGGTGGACTTCGTCAGTCACTACCGGTGCTGGAGAGTAGGCACCCATCCCGCCGGTGTTCGGACCGGTATCGCCGTTGCCCACGCGTTTGTGGTCCTGGCTGGTGGCCATCGGCAGCACGTGCTCGCCATCGACCATCACGATAAAGCTCGCTTCTTCACCGTCGAGGAACTCTTCGATAACGATGCGGTGGCCCGCGTCGCCAAACGCGTTACCGGCCAGCATGTCATGAACCGCGGATTCCGCTTCCTCCAGCGTCATCGCCACAATCACGCCTTTACCGGCGGCCAGACCGTCGGCTTTGATAACGATCGGCGCGCCTTTCTCGCGCAGGTAAGCCAGCGCAGGTTCGATTTCGGTGAAGTTTTGGTACTCCGCCGTTGGAATCTGATGGCGCGCAAGAAAATCTTTGGTGAAGGCTTTGGAGCCTTCCAGCTGCGCGGCACCTTCGGTTGGGCCGAAGATTTTCAGACCGGCGGCGCGGAATGCATCAACCACACCAATCACCAGCGGCGCTTCCGGACCAACGATGGTCAGATCGATCTTCTCGTTCTGGGCAAAGCTCAGCAGCGCCGGAATATCCGTTACGCCGATGGCCACGTTTTGTAGCGTGGGTTCCAGCGCGGTGCCCGCGTTGCCCGGGGCGACAAATACCGTTTCGACTTTTGGCGACTGCGCCGCTTTCCAGGCGAGGGCGTGCTCGCGCCCGCCATTGCCAATCACTAATATTTTCATCGTCTGCTCCGTGGATTAATGGCGGAAGTGGCGCATGTCGGTGAATACCATCGCGATACCGTGCTCGTCTGCGGCGGCAATCACTTCGTCATCGCGGATTGAACCGCCCGGTTGGATCACGCAGGTTACGCCAGCGGCAGCAGCGGCATCAATCCCATCGCGGAACGGGAAGAAGGCGTCGGAAGCCATAGAGGAACCTTTCACTTCCAGACCTTCGTCGGCGGCCTTAATCCCGGCGATTTTGGCTGAGTACACGCGGCTCATCTGGCCTGCGCCTATGCCGATAGTCATGTTCTCTTTGGCGTAAACAATGGCGTTGGATTTCACAAATTTTGCCACTTTCCAGCAGAACAGCGCATCACGCAGTTCTTGCTCGGTCGGCTGGCGTTTGGTTACCACGCGCAGTTCAGCTTCGCTCACCATACCGAGGTCGCGGTCCTGGACCAGCAGGCCGCCGTTCACACGCTTGAAGTCCAGACCCGGTACGCGCTGCGCCCATTGGCCGCAAACCAGCACGCGAACGTTCTGCTTGGCAGCGGTAATTTTCAATGCTTCTTCGGTGGCGGAAGGCGCGATGATCACTTCCACGAACTGGCGGGAGATAATCGCCTGCGCGGTTTCAGCATCCAGCTCGCGGTTAAAAGCGATGATGCCGCCGAATGCGGAGGTTGGGTCGGTTTTGTAAGCGCGGTCGTAAGCGTCAAGAATAGAGGTGCTTACCGCTACACCGCACGGGTTTGCGTGCTTAACGATAACGCATGCCGGTTCGCTGAACTCTTTCACGCACTCCAGCGCCGCATCGGTATCGGCGATGTTGTTGTAGGAAAGTGCTTTGCCCTGTACCTGCTGCGCGGTGGCAACGGAGGCTTCTTTAACATTCTCTTCTATATAGAAGGCAGCCTGCTGGTGGCTGTTCTCGCCGTAACGCATATCCTGCTTCTTAATGAAGTTCAGGTTCAGCGTACGTGGGAAGCGACCGGCGGCTTCTTTGCTTTCGCCGTGATAGGCCGGAACCATGCTGCCAAAGTAGTTGGCGATCATGCTGTCGTAAGCGGCGGTGTGTTCGAAGGCTTTAATCGCGAGATCGAAACGCGTGTCGAGGGTCAGAGAACCATCGTTGGCATCCATCTCTTTAATAATGGCATCGTAGTCGCTGCTCTTCACAACGATAGCTACATCTTTATGGTTCTTGGCTGCAGAGCGCACCATGGTCGGGCCGCCGATATCAATGTTCTCTACGGCATCTTCCAGAGAACAGCCTTCGCGGGCGACGGTCTGGGCGAACGGGTACAAGTTAACAACCACCATATCGATAGGCGCGATACCATGTTGCTCCATTATTCCGTCATCCTGACCACGGCGACCAAGAATGCCGCCGTGGACTTTTGGATGCAGGGTCTTCACGCGTCCATCCATCATTTCCGGGAAGCCGGTGTAATCGGAAACTTCGGTCACTGGCAGACCTTTCTCCGCTAACAGGCGGGCAGTGCCACCTGTAGACAGTAGCTCCACACCGCGTGCGGAAAGTGCCTGAGCGAATTCGATGATACCGGCCTTGTCAGAAACACTGAGCAGAGCGCGGCGGACTGGACGACGTTGTTGCATGGTAAATCCCCTGGATTTGACTATTACAGAGAGCGTTAGGTGAATTCTTGGCTAAAAACTCAGCTAACGCCCCTTACGGGGCATCCTTGTTGTGCGGGGGCATTGTAACGAAAACGTTTGCGCAACGCTCGCGAATTTTTATTTTTCACTTTTGTCCCTCGTTTCGACCGCTGAAGACTGTACATATACAGAAAGGATCGCAGAAGTAATGGGTGAGTTTGTGGATAACTCTGTGTGCAAATGGGTATAAAGCGGGGTTTTGCTGTGGAATGCAGCACTCAGTCATTTTTCTGTCATTTAAGGGTTGCGGGCTGCAGGAAACTCCCTATAATGCGCCTCCATCGACACGGCGGATGTGAATCACTTCACACAAACAGCCGGTCCGGTTGAAGAGAAAAACCTGAAAATGAGGGTTGACTCTGAAAGAGGAAAGCGTAATATACGCCACCTCGCGACAGAGCGCTAAAGC
>NZ_WPCV01000006.1 GCF_018035235.1 Citrobacter sp. On2M | reverse complement strand
CTGGCGGCTGTAGCGCGGTGGTCCCACCTGACCCCATGCCGAACTCAGAAGTGAAACGCCGTAGCGCCGATGGTAGTGTGGGGTCTCCCCATGCGAGAGTAGGGAACTGCCAGGCATCAAATAAAGTGAAGAAGCCCATCCTGCCGGATGGGCTTTTTTGCGTCTGTGCGCCGTGAAATCCGCCGGCTGCGGCGTCCGGAAGTACGGCTAGCCGTGTACGAGGCTGAGTAACGGGTACGGTCGTCCGAGATCGTCCACTTCTGTCCGTCCCGTCACGTTAAATCCCATCTTTTTATAGAATCCAACCGCCTGCTCATTCTGTTCATTAACGTTGGTCGTTAGCATTGAAGTCATTGATAAAGCATGTTCAATGAGTAACTTACCAATACCACGACCACGTGCATCCGGGTCGACGAACAGGGCATCCATATGCTGATCGGTCAGAAGCATAAAGGCGATAGGCTCATCTTGTTCTGTCACTGCAACCCATAGTGGAGCTTCTGGTAAAAATGAACGTACCAGCTCTTCCAGCTCAATGCGATAATCCGGTGAGAGAAAATGGTGCGTCGCATCGACTGAACGACCCCAGATAGATACGAGCTTATCGCCTTCGTCCTTACGCGAACGACGAATGGTAAAGGGCATAGCATTCTCCTTTTTTCTTTACTGCACTATTCTGCAGCAAGGGGCCGTGAAACTTTCTCAACTTGAGGATGCAGGCTCGACATTCGCATGATTCCTGGGTATCTTTAGCTGTCTGGATGTCTAAACGTTTAAACGTATGTAGTGAGGTTATCAGGTTATGCCAATTCGCGTGCAGGACGAGCTACCCGCCGTCAATTTCTTGCGTGAGGAAAACGTCTTTGTCATGACGACATCCCGCGCTTCCGGTCAGGAAATTCGACCACTGAAGGTGCTCATCCTCAACCTGATGCCCAAGAAGATTGAAACGGAAAACCAGTTCCTGCGCTTACTGTCTAACTCACCGCTACAGGTAGATGTTCAGCTATTGCGCATCGATGCCCGGGAGTCACGCAACACCCCTACGGAGCATCTGAATAACTTTTACTGTAATTTCGAGGATATCAGCGATCAGAACTTTGACGGACTGATCGTGACCGGCGCGCCGTTGGGTCTGGTTGAATTTAATGACGTGGCTTACTGGCCGCAGATTAAACAAGTGCTTGAATGGGCCAAAGATCACGTTACCTCGACGCTATTTGTCTGTTGGGCGGTACAAGCCGCGCTGAATATCCTGTACGGAATTCCTAAGCAAACCCGTACAGATAAACTCTCAGGCGTTTATGAGCATCATATTCTGCACCCACATGCACTACTGACGCGTGGATTTGATGATGCGTTCCTGGCTCCGCATTCGCGCTATGCCGATTTTCCTGCTGCACTTATCCGGGACTACACCGATCTCGAGATTTTTGCCGAGACAGAAGAGGGAGATGCTTACCTGTTTGCCAGCAAAGATAAACGAATTGCCTTTGTGACGGGTCATCCTGAGTATGACGCTCATACGCTCGGCAGTGAGTATTTTCGTGATGTCGAAGCGGGCCTAATGCCGGAAGTACCCTATAACTACTTCCCGAAAGATGACCCGCAAAACAAACCGCGGGCAACCTGGCGTAGCCACGGCAATCTGTTGTTTACTAACTGGCTCAACTATTACGTCTACCAGATCACGCCATATGATCTGCGTCACATGAATCCAACGCTGGATTAATCTTCTGTAGCAGACGATCCTTAAGCGTTTCAGCATGTTGAATCAGGCACCTTCGGGTGCCTTTTTTATTTCCGAAATGCACCTCACCATGTAATTAAATTTTATTTATATTGTTATCAATGAGTTAATTGACATTTAAATTAAAAATGGAAATTGTTTTTGATTTTGAAAATTAAATGAGTAGTCTTAGTTGTGCTGAACGAAAACCGCACAACGATCCTTCGTTCGCATTGGGGATGTGTTTGGATCAATGACGAGGAACTACGCAATGAATCAACAGGCAACGACAACCGATGAACTGGTCTTCACCAGGCCGCGTGGCGAACAGGAGCAACAGATTCTGACCGCTGAAGCGGTGGAGTTTCTGACCGAATTGGTGACAAGATTTACACCAAAACGCAATAAACTTCTGGCTGCACGTATCCAGCAGCAGCAGGATATTGATGACGGTAAGTTGCCTGATTTTATTTCGGAAACGGCTTCCATTCGTGAGGGCGACTGGAAAATTCGCGGTATTCCTGATGATTTACTGGATCGCCGCGTAGAGATAACCGGGCCTGTTGAGCGCAAGATGGTCATCAACGCGCTGAACGCAAATGTCAAAGTCTTTATGGCTGATTTTGAAGATTCGCTGGCTCCTGAGTGGAGCAAAGTAATCGATGGGCAGATCAACCTGCGCGATGCGGTCAATGGCACCATTAGTTACACCAACGAAGCCGGTAAAATTTATCAACTTAAACCCAATCCGGCCCTGTTGGTGTGTCGCGTTCGTGGTTTGCACTTGCCGGAAAAACACGTCACCTGGCGTGGTGAATCCATCCCGGGCAGCCTGTTTGACTTTGCCCTCTATTTCTTCCACAACTACAAAACGTTGCTGGCAAAAGGTAGCGGCCCTTACTTCTACCTGCCAAAAACGCAGGCCTGGCAAGAAGCAGCATGGTGGAGCGAAGTGTTCAGCTATGCAGAAGATCGCTTTAATCTGCCGCGCGGCACCATCAAAGCGACTCTGCTGATTGAAACTCTGCCGGCCGTCTTCCAGATGGACGAAATTCTGCACGCGCTGCGAGACCATATTGTCGGCCTGAACTGCGGTCGCTGGGACTACATTTTCAGCTATATCAAAACGCTGAAGAACCACCCGGATCGCGTGTTGCCGGACCGTCAGGTGGTGACGATGGATAAGCCATTCCTCAGCGCCTATTCACGCCTGCTGATTAAAACCTGCCATAAACGCGGCGCGTTCGCGATGGGCGGTATGGCGGCGTTCATTCCCAGCAAAGATGCAGAACGTAACAACCAGGTGCTGACCAAGGTAAAAGCGGACAAAGCGCTGGAAGCCAATAACGGTCATGACGGCACATGGATTGCTCATCCGGGACTGGCTGATACCGCAATGGCGGTGTTCAACGACGTGCTCGGTGAAAACAAAAATCAGCTGTTCGTGACCCGTGAAGAAGATGCGCCGATTACCGCAGAACAACTGCTGGCGCCTTGTGAAGGTGAGCGTACTGAAGAAGGTATGCGCGCCAACATCCGTGTCGCAGTGCAGTACATCGAAGCGTGGATCTCCGGTAATGGCTGCGTACCGATTTACGGTCTGATGGAAGATGCGGCCACAGCCGAAATCTCCCGTACCTCCATCTGGCAGTGGATCCACCACCAGAAAACGCTCAGCAATGGCAAACCGGTGACCAAACCGCTGTTCCGCCAGATGCTGGCCGAAGAGATGCTGGTGATTCAGGACGAGCTGGGCGAACAGCGCTACAGCAGCGGACGTTTTGACGATGCCGCGCGCCTGATGGAGCAAATCACCACATCAGATGACTTAATCGACTTCCTCACCCTGCCAGGTTACCGCCTGCTTGCGTAATCCACCACATAACAATATGGAGCATCTGCACATGAAAACCCGTACTCAACAAATCGAAGAATTACAGAAAGAATGGACTCAACCGCGTTGGGAAGGCATTACCCGCCCATATAGCGCGGAGGAAGTGGTGAAATTACGTGGCTCGGTCAACCCGGAATGCACGCTGGCACAGCTTGGCGCGGCGAAAATGTGGCGTTTGCTGCACGGTGAATCGAAGAAAGGGTATATCAACAGCCTCGGTGCGCTGACCGGCGGCCAGGCGCTGCAGCAGGCGAAAGCCGGTATTGAGGCGGTCTACCTTTCAGGCTGGCAGGTGGCGGCAGATGCCAACCTGGCGTCAAGCATGTACCCGGATCAATCGCTGTATCCGGCGAACTCCGTCCCGGCAGTGGTGGATCGAATCAACAACACATTCCGTCGCGCCGATCAGATCCAATGGTCAACCGGTATTGAACCGAACGATCCGCGCTATGTGGATTACTTCCTGCCGATCGTTGCCGATGCGGAAGCGGGTTTTGGCGGTGTACTGAACGCGTTTGAACTGATGAAGTCGATGATTGAGGCTGGTGCAGCGGCCGTTCACTTCGAAGATCAGCTCGCATCGGTGAAAAAATGCGGTCATATGGGTGGCAAAGTGCTGGTACCGACTCAGGAAGCTATCCAGAAACTGGTGGCGGCCCGTCTGGCGGCCGACGTTATGGGCGTTCCGACGCTGGTGATTGCGCGTACCGATGCTGACGCAGCCGACCTGATTACTTCTGATTGCGATCCCTACGACAGCGAGTTCATCACCGGCGAACGCACCAGTGAAGGGTTCTACCGTACACATGCGGGTATTGAGCAGGCGATTAGCCGTGGTCTGGCCTACGCACCGTATGCGGATCTGGTGTGGTGTGAAACCTCCACGCCGGACCTCGAACTGGCGAAGCGCTTTGCCGATGCTATTCATGCCAAATTCCCTGGCAAACTGCTGGCCTACAATTGTTCACCGTCGTTTAACTGGCAGAAAAACCTGGATGATAAAACCATTGCCAGCTTCCAGCAGCAGCTGTCAGATATGGGATACAAATATCAGTTCATTACCCTGGCGGGCATCCACAGCATGTGGTTCAACATGTTCGACCTCGCACACTCCTATGCGCAGGGTGAAGGCATGCGCCACTACGTTGAGAAGGTTCAGCAGCCAGAATTTGCGGCGGCGAAAGACGGTTACACCTTTGTATCCCATCAGCAGGAAGTGGGCACTGGTTACTTCGATAAAGTTACCACCATCATTCAGGGCGGTACTTCCTCGGTGACCGCACTGACCGGCTCGACTGAAGAATCGCAGTTTTGATCAATGCCCGGTGGCGCTGCGCTTACCGGGCCTACGAAGGGATGTAGGCCGGATAAGCGAATGCGCCATCCGGCATGACGTTGTGCCGGATGGGAGAAATCAATGACGCGTGGCCTGGAATTACTGATTGCTCAGACGATTTTGCAAGGTTTCGACGCCCAATACGGGCGTTTTCTGGAAGTCACCTCCGGCGCGCAGCAGCGTTTTGAACATGCCGACTGGCATGCGGTTCAGCAGGCGATGAAAAGCCGTATTCACCTTTATGATCATCACGTCGGTCTGGTGGTGGAGCAGTTGCGCTGCATTACTGACGGTAAAAGCACTGATGCGGATTTTTTACTTCGCGTGAAAGAGCATTACACCCGGCTATTACCGGATTACCCGCGCTTCGAGATTGCGGAGAGCTTTTTTAACTCCGTTTACTGCCGGTTATTTGACCACCGCTCGCTGACTCCCGAGCGGCTGTTTATTTTCAGTTCTCAGCCAGAGCGCCGTTTTCGCACGATCCCACGCCCGCTGGCGAAAGACTTTTTCCCTGATTCAGGTTGGGAGTGGCTGCTCACACGCGTCCTTAGCGATCTGCCCTTGCGTCTACCGTGGCAGAACAAACATCGGGATATCCACTACATCATTGAGCACCTGACCGAAACCCTCGGTGCGAATGTGTTGCAGGGCTGCCATTTACAGGTGGCGAATGAACTGTTTTATCGTAATAAGGCCGCCTGGCTGGTCGGTAAGCTGATTACCCCTTCCGGGACGCTGCCGTTTTTATTGCCAATTCACCGGACAGACGAAGGTGAATTGTTTGTCGATACCTGCCTGACCACGACGGCGGAGGCGAGCATTGTGTTTGGCTTTGCCCGCTCCTATTTCATGGTGTATGCACCGTTGCCGGCCGCACTGGTGGAGTGGCTGCGCGAGATCCTGCCCGGTAAAACCACCGCGGAATTGTATATGGCGATTGGCTGTCAGAAGCACGCCAAAACCGAAAGCTACCGTGAATATCTGCTGTATCTTGCCCATTGCGATGAGCAATTTATCGAAGCGCCGGGGATCCGCGGCATGGTCATGCTGGTGTTTACCCTGCCGGGCTTTGATCGGGTGTTTAAAGTTATCAAAGATAAATTTGCCCCGCAAAAAGAGATGTCTGCAGCCCACGTCCGCGCTTGTTATCAACTGGTCAAAGAGCACGATCGCGTTGGGCGAATGGCTGACACCCAGGAGTTCGAAAACTTTGTGCTGGATAAACGGCAAATCGCCCCGGCGCTGATGGCGCTGTTGCTACAGGAAGCCCCGGACAAAATTACCGATCTCGGCGATCAGATTGTCATTCGCCATTTGTATATCGAACGGCGCATGGTGCCGCTGAATATCTGGCTGGAGCAGGTCGAAGGCCAGCAACTGCGCGATGCCATTGAAGAGTACGGCAACGCGATTCGTCAGCTGGCCGCCGCCAATATTTTTCCCGGCGATATGTTGTTTAAGAACTTTGGCGTGACCCGCCACGGGCGCGTGGTGTTCTATGACTACGACGAAATTTGCTATATGACGGAGGTGAATTTCCGCCATATCCCGCCACCGCGTTACCCGGAAGATGAGATGAGCGCTGAACCGTGGTACAGCGTATCTCCAGGGGATGTTTTCCCGGAAGAGTTTCGCCACTGGCTGTGTGCTGACCCGCGTATTGGTCCGCTATTTGAAGAGATGCACGCTGACTTATTCAACGCCGACTACTGGCGGGGTTTGCAAACGCGGATCCGTGAAGGGCATGTGGAAGATGTTTACGCCTATCGGCGCAAGCAGCGGTTTTGTGTGAGGTTTACATAATTGTCTGTAGGCCGGGTAAGGCGTAGCCGCAACCCGGCAATGCCATCTTAGCGAAAGCCACCATACGCCAGCGTTACTTCTTTCGCCGCTTTGATCGCCATGGCGCCAAACTCGGTCACGCGATCGTCGGTAATGCGCGAAATCGGACCGGAGATGGAAATGGCGGCAAACGGCTGGCGGTGCTCGTCATAAATGCATGATGCCACGCAGCGCAGGCCCAGCGCATGTTCCTCATCATCAAAGGAATACCCGCGCTTACGCGTCTGGGCGAGATCCTCTTTCAGATGCACCGGCGACACCAGCGTGGCGTGGGTGTATGCGTGCAGCCCTTTACGGTGCAGCAGCCCAGTCACCTGTTCTTCGCTCAGCTGGGATAAAAACGCTTTACCCGCACCGGAGGCGTGCATCGGCAGTTTGCCGCCGATGGGTGCAGACATGCGCATCAGTTGGGTACACTGCACCTGGTCGATAATAATCGCCTGATGGTCGCTTTGATCCAGCACGGCGAGGTTGACCGTTTCACCGGAATCTTCCATCAGTTTGCGCAGTATTGGGTGGACAATCGCCAGCAGATTGCGACTTTGCAGAAAGCTGCTGCCGACAATAAACGCATGCGCGCCCACGGCCCAATGCCCTAATTCACCGACCTGACGAACAAATCCCTGCTGCTGCATGGTGGTCAATAATCGGTGAGTCGTGGAGTTTGGCAGGCCGGCCTGCTGCGCCAGCTCGGTCAGCGCCACGCTGCCGTTGGATTCCGCAATCCACTCGAGCAGTTTCAGGCCGCGCGTCAGGGACTGAACCTGCCCGGTTGCGGGCGCAGTGGTAGCGGCGGGTTTTCTACCGCGTTTCGCGGGAACGGGGGCAACCATGGCAGACTCCTTTTCTGTATCGTGGAAATCATTTTCGTTTTATTCAAATATAATGCAAGAATTCCTGTACTGATCGGATGAGTGAAGCTGAACATGTCTCATGTTGGCCGTTGTTCTCTTTTCCGCCTCTCAGGTTTGTGCCAGTATGGTCTGTTGAGTTTTTTTCGGTCTGGTTGAGCGTTGTCGGGAGCGAGTGTGAGCAGCAAAGTTGAACAATTACGTCAGCAGTTAAATGAACGTATTCTGGTGCTGGACGGCGGTATGGGCACCATGATCCAGGGATATCGTCTGAGTGAAGAGGATTTCCGCGGCGAACGCTTTGCCGACTGGCCGTGCGATCTGAAAGGCAACAACGACCTGCTGGTGCTCAGCAAACCGGAAGTGATCGCTGCGATTCACAACGCCTACTTCGAGGCGGGTGCGGATATCATCGAGACCAACACTTTTAACTCCACGACTATCGCCATGGCGGATTACCAGATGGAATCCCTGTCGGCGGAAATCAACTTTGCGGCAGCCAAACTGGCGCGCGCGGCAGCAGACGAATGGACGGCGCGTACGCCAAATAAACCGCGCTACGTCGCGGGCGTGCTTGGCCCAACCAACCGTACGGCGTCTATATCGCCCGACGTCAACGACCCGGCTTACCGCAATATTACCTTTGATCAGCTGGTGGCCGCCTACCGGGAATCCACCAAAGCGCTAGTGGAAGGCGGCAGTGACCTGATCCTGATTGAAACTGTATTTGATACCCTGAATGCCAAAGCCGCTATTTTCGCGGTAAAAACCGAATTTGAAGCGCTGGGCGTTGAGCTGCCGATTATGCTCTCCGGCACCATCACCGACGCTTCTGGCCGTACGCTCTCCGGTCAAACCACCGAAGCGTTTTATAACTCGCTGCGCCACGCCGACGCGCTGACTTTTGGTCTGAACTGCGCCTTAGGGCCGGATGAACTGCGCCAGTATGTGCAGGAACTGTCGCGTATTGCCGAATGCTACGTTACCGCACACCCGAACGCCGGGCTGCCGAACGCCTTTGGCGAATACGATCTTGATGCCGACACTATGGCGGCGCAAATTCGCGAGTGGGCCGAAGCGGGCTTCCTGAATATTGTTGGCGGCTGCTGCGGCACCACGCCGGAACACATCGCCGCCATGAGCCGCGCAGTGGACGGGCTGCCGCCGCGCAAACTGCCGGAAATCCCGGTGGCCTGCCGCCTGTCTGGCCTCGAACCGCTGAATATCGGCGATGACAGCCTGTTTGTGAACGTCGGCGAAAGGACCAACGTTACCGGCTCAGCGAAGTTTAAGCGCCTGATCAAAGAAGAGAAATACAGCGAGGCGCTGGACGTCGCCCGCCAGCAGGTAGAAAGCGGCGCACAGATTATCGATATCAACATGGATGAGGGGATGCTCGACGCCGAAGCGGCGATGGTTCGTTTCCTTAACCTGATTGCCGGTGAACCGGATATCGCCCGGGTGCCGATCATGATCGACTCCTCAAAATGGGACGTTATCGAAAAAGGGCTGAAGTGCATTCAGGGCAAAGGCATCGTTAACTCCATTTCGATGAAAGAGGGGGTTGAGACCTTTATTCATCACGCGAAGCTGCTGCGTCGCTACGGTGCGGCAGTGGTGGTGATGGCCTTTGACGAGCTGGGCCAGGCCGACACACGCGCGCGCAAAATTGAGATCTGTCGTCGCGCCTACAAAATTTTGACCGAAGAAGTCGGCTTCCCACCGGAAGATATTATCTTTGACCCGAACATCTTCGCGGTCGCGACCGGCATTGAGGAACACAACAACTACGCGCAGGACTTTATCGGTGCCTGTGAAGACATCAAACGCGAACTGCCGCATGCGCTGATCTCCGGCGGCGTTTCTAACGTGTCGTTCTCGTTCCGTGGCAACGACCCGGTACGTGAAGCCATTCATGCGGTATTCCTCTACTACGCCATTCGCAACGGCATGGATATGGGGATAGTCAACGCCGGACAACTGGCGATCTATGACGACCTGCCCGCCGGGCTGCGTGATGCGGTTGAAGATGTGATCCTCAATCGTCGTGACGATGGCACCGAGCGTCTGCTGGAGCTGGCCGAGAAATATCGCGGGAGCAAAACCGACGAGACTGCCAATGCCCAGATGGCGGAATGGCGCAGTTGGGACGTGAAAAAGCGCCTCGAATACTCGCTGGTGAAAGGCATAACCGAATTTATTGAACTGGATACCGAAGAAGCGCGCCAGCAGGCCGCGCGTCCGATCGAGGTGATTGAAGGGCCATTGATGGACGGCATGAACGTGGTTGGCGACCTGTTCGGCGAGGGCAAAATGTTCCTGCCGCAGGTGGTGAAATCCGCCCGCGTGATGAAGCAGGCGGTGGCCTACCTCGAACCGTACATCGAAGCCAGCAAAGAGAAAGGCTCCAGCAATGGCAAAATGGTCATCGCGACCGTGAAGGGCGACGTGCACGACATCGGTAAAAACATCGTCGGCGTGGTGCTGCAGTGCAACAACTACGAAATCGTCGACCTTGGCGTGATGGTACCCGCGGAGAAAATCCTCAGAACCGCGCGTGAAGTGAATGCCGATCTGATCGGCTTGTCCGGGCTGATTACCCCGTCGCTGGATGAAATGGTCAACGTAGCGAAAGAGATGGAGCGTCAGGGCTTCACTATTCCGCTGCTGATTGGCGGCGCGACCACCTCGAAAGCGCACACGGCGGTGAAAATTGAGCAGAACTACAGCGGCCCGACGGTGTACGTACAGAACGCCTCGCGTACCGTAGGCGTAGTGGCCGCGCTACTCTCTGACACTCAGCGCGATGACTTTGTCGCTCGTACGCGTAAAGAGTACGAAACCGTGCGTATCCAGCATGCGCGTAAGAAACCGCGTACCCCGCCGGTAACGCTGGCTGCCGCGCGTGAAAACGATTTGGCGTTTGACTGGGAAAATTACACCCCGCCGGTGGCGCACCGCCTCGGCGTACAGTCAGTCGAAGCCAGCATCGAAACGCTGCGTAACTACATCGACTGGACGCCGTTCTTTATGACCTGGTCGCTGGCGGGAAAATATCCGCGCATTCTCGAGGATGAAGTGGTGGGTGAAGAGGCGAAGCGCCTGTTCAAAGACGCCAACGACATGCTGGATAAACTCAGCGCAGAGAAGACCCTGAATCCGCGTGGCGTGGTGGGGTTGTTCCCGGCCAACCGTGTCGGCGATGACATCGAGATTTACCGTGACGAGACGCGGACGCACGTCATCAACGTGAGCCATCACCTGCGTCAGCAGACGGAGAAAGTCGGTTTCGCCAACTACTGCTTGTCTGACTTTGTCGCGCCGAAACTGAGTGGCAAAGCAGATTACATTGGGGCTTTCGCAGTTACCGGTGGTCTGGAGGAAGATGCGCTGGCGGACGTCTTCGAAGCCCAGCATGACGACTACAACAAGATTATGGTGAAAGCGATCGCTGACCGTCTGGCGGAAGCCTTCGCAGAATACCTGCACGAGCGCGTGCGTAAAGTCTACTGGGGCTATGCGGCGAATGAGAACCTCAGTAATGAAGAGCTGATCCGCGAAAACTACCAGGGCATTCGCCCGGCACCGGGCTATCCGGCGTGCCCGGAACATACCGAAAAGGCCACCATCTGGGAACTGCTGGATGTGGAGACGCACACTGGAATGAAGCTCACCGAATCCTTCGCGATGTGGCCTGGTGCGTCGGTATCTGGTTGGTATTTCAGTCATCCGGACAGCAAGTACTACGCCGTGGCGCAAATTCAGCGCGATCAGGTTGAAGATTACGCCTTCCGTAAAGGCATGAGCGTGGCGGAAGTCGAGCGTTGGTTAGCGCCTAATCTGGGTTACGACGCTGACTGAGCCACAAAACTGTCATCTTTATTTACAACAAACAGGGCACTCAATGAGTGCCCTGTCTCTTTATTACGTTTAAACCCTTATACTGAAAGAAGGCTTCGGCCTCAGGAACATATAACGATAAGGAGTACCTGATTCCGTGTTAACTCTGTTACACCTGCTTTCTGCCGTCGCGATGCTGGTTTGGGGTACGCATATTGTGCGTACCGGTGTGATGCGCGTCTTCGGCGCTCGTTTACGCACCGTACTCAGCCGTAGCGTTGAAAAGAAACCGCTCGCCTTCTGTGCTGGCATCGGCGTCACTGCCCTGGTGCAAAGCAGTAACGCTACCACCATGCTGGTGACTTCGTTTGTCGCGCAGGATCTCGTGGCGCTCACTCCTGCGCTGGTGATTGTGCTCGGTGCCGACGTGGGGACCGCGCTGATGGCGCGTATCCTGACCTTCGATCTCTCCTGGCTGTCGCCGCTGCTGATTTTTATCGGCGTGATCTTCTTTCTCGGACGGAAACAGTCCCGCGTGGGACAACTTGGGCGGGTCGGCATTGGGCTGGGATTGATTTTACTGGCACTGGAGCTGATTGTGCAGGCGGTAACGCCGATCACCCAGGCTAACGGCGTACAGGTTATTTTCGCCTCACTTACCGGCGATATCATGCTCGATGCGCTGATTGGCGCCATGTTTGCGATTATCAGTTACTCCAGCCTGGCGGCGGTACTGCTGACGGCTACGCTGACCGCCGCAGGCATTATCTCGTTCCCGGTAGCGTTGTGTCTGGTGATTGGTGCCAACCTCGGCTCTGGTCTGTTGGCGATGCTCAACAACAGTGCTGCGAATGCTGCTGCCCGTCGTGTGGCGCTCGGCAGTCTGCTGTTTAAGCTGGTGGGCAGCCTGATTATCCTGCCGTTTGTTCATCCGTTGGCGAATTTGATGGATGAGCTACCGCTGCCGAAATCCGAACTGGTTATCTACTTCCACGTCTTCTACAACCTGGTACGCTGTGTGGCGATGGTACCGTTCGCTGAACCGATGGCGCGTTTTTGTAAGCGCATCATCCGCGATGAACCGGAGCTGGACGCGCATCTGAAGCCCAAGCATCTGGACGTCAGCGCGCTGGATACGCCAACGCTCGCTCTCGCCAATGCCGCCCGCGAAGCGCTGCGCATCGGTGATGCGATGGAACAGATGATGGACGGGTTGAAGAAGGTGATGCACGGCGAGCCGCGCGAAGAGAAAGAGTTGCGCAGGATGGCGGATGACATCAACGTGCTGTACACGGCGATTAAGCTCTATCTGGCGCGGATGCCAAAGGATGAACTGGCGGAAGAGGAGTCACGCCGTTGGGCGGAGATTATCGAAATGTCGCTCAACCTCGAACAGGCATCCGATATCGTCGAACGTATGGGGAGTGAGATTGCTGATAAGTCGCTGGCCGCCCGTCGGGCATTCTCTGTGGAAGGGCTGAAAGAGCTGGATGCGCTTTACGATCAGCTGCTCAGCAATCTGCAACTGGCGATGTCGGTGTTCTTCTCGGGCGATGTGACCAGTGCCCGTCGTCTACGCCGCAGCAAGCACCGTTTCCGTATTCTCAACCGTCGTTATTCGCACGCGCACGTTGACCGACTGCATCAGCAGAACGTGCAAAGCATCGAGACCAGTTCCCTGCATCTGGCGTTGTTGGGCGATATGCAGCGTCTGAACTCGCTGTTTTGCTCCGTGGCCTACAGCGTGCTGGAACAGCCGGATGAAGATGATGAGCGCGACGATTACTAACTGAGTCAATGCCGGATAGCACTGCGCTTATCCGGCATCAGACAACCAATCAATTAAAAGCAGTGACCCGCCTCAACGGCAACCGCCTCTTCACCCGCTTTAAAGATATATGTGGTGTTCGGGCCGCCGAGCACAGATTGACCGTTGCTTACCTTAATCCAGTTACCTTCCGGCAAGCCAATCACCGTCAGCTCTGGCGCAACCACCAGCAGCTCGCGAATACGCTGTTCACGTGTTTCGCCTTTGTGACCTTCCGGCAGCGCGTTGGTGAAATGTGGGTTAATCTGCAGCGGGAACAGACCCAGCGCATCAAAGCCTTTGGGATCGACAATTGGCATGTCATTGGTGGTGCGGATGGTCTGGCAGGCAAGGTTGGAACCCGCGCTCCAGCCAATGTACAGCGCCCCGCGCTTGACGACATCGACAATCGGCGACAGCAGCCCACGCTCGCGGCTCTCTTTCAGCAACTGGAAGGTATTACCCCCGCCGACAATCACCAGCTCTGCATTTTCAATGGCAGCAATCGGATCGGCAACGGTATGAATGCCTGTAACATTGACGCCCATTGGCGCAAAGATGGCTGCCGTTTTCGCCGTGTACTCATCCCAGGTTTGCGTCACGCCGGCGAACGGAATAAACACCGCCGTACGGCGACCATTCAGTTGCTCAGCAATCAGCGGCAGCGCATGTTCCATCCATCCTTTGCCCGGCAGCGTCGAGTTACTCAATAAAAGCAGTTCCATCATTTCTCCCTGTAATCAGAAAATTACAAACCGCGCTAATGCTACCACTATCAGCCTGACGCCTTACTGATATGGCTCACGATGTTGGAAGGGGGACAGAAGCTATGGCTATTTTTTAAGTGTCAATCCAATACCGAGCGCCTTCATCACAGCCAACGTGGTTTTTCAGCGTCGGATTTCCTTTCTCACTAAACGAGCGATAGAGTTGTTCGCGGGATAATCCCGTTTCTGCCGCGATGTTCGCCATTCCCTTCGCGCGTGCCACCACGCCCAACGCTTTTGCAATGTACGTTGCTTCGCCTGTTTCGAGGGCATCCGCCATAAATAGAGCAATTTCTTCAGCATCAACCAGCGCAGCAGCGGGATCGTACTGAGTAAGCTTATTCATGGCGGAATGTCTCCTGATAGTCCAGTGAACGGGCGAGCATTCCTCAACAGGTTTAACATCGCCAGCTAAACCATTCGCCAGTCGGAAAAGGCGTGCGGCAATGAGCGTTTTGGCCCTGCGATTCCATAGATTCTGCTCCCAGCGTTGGAAAACCGTGGTCTGAAGAATTTCCATTATTACGTTCCATGTATTTTATAAACTACATTCTGAATTGACACGTTGAGACCAGAGAATAAAAAAATGGGGAGTAAGGGGAAATGCTGGCAGGAGGAAACAGGAAGGCGCCTCGCAGTAATGCATAATTTTCCAGGATGCTGCGGTTGATACGCGAAACGATAACAGGGGAGAGGGGCCGCTTTCGTTTGGAATCACTACACAATGACGAATAAATCTCGCTACTAAGTGGGAATAGTTATCAGATCTGCCAATTGACTTATAACTTGTTGGATAAACCAACGTTGGCGTTACGCATCATTATGAAAAGTATTGTGTATATAAACTGATAACCAAGCTAAGGTCCCGGGAAAGTATCTTTAATTTCAGTACATAATTGTCGATCTGTTAAGAAAGACAAGAGGTGTTTTTGTCAGTTGAGAGGGATTTACATAGAATCGCCTGAAAGCAAGTGGCAAAGGTAAACGTGTAATCTGCTTAAGTGGTAATGATCTTTACTACATGCTTAAAAATAACATTTTTTTTAGTAATGATAGAAGATAACGTACGAATTCTGGTCAAAAAAGGGATTTTTATGTAAAGGTAAATAAAACTTATCCAAATGTAAAAAATATAATATTAATAATAGAACACCCCCTAAAACAACTCAAGCTCTTGCGCAGCAAATAATTAAAATCAGCACTTAATTCATCATTTCAAATAAACAGAGATTTAAAATAAACCACATAAGCACCTGCTATTTTTTGTTTGAAAGATTACTAATGAACAGAATTCATATTTTCGAAGTATTCAGCTAGTAAATCTTTATTTAAAAAATATGATTCTAGTATAATGTACAAAAAATAACTCCCTTTAAACTTATAAAAAAAAGGTATAGCCGAGTTATCTATTTTAAACGTTTTAACTTTACCAGCAGTTCCTTTTTGACTAACATTCGTTTCTTTATTCTCATACTCACCAATTTCATAACGAATATATTCATGATCCAAGTGTTCAATGAAATACTCTCCATTTACCTCATTATACTTCAGGTGAATAACCTGAGTTGTAATGAATTCATCCTCCAGTGAAAAATCCCCTCTCATCTCTTCAAATGTCACTTCCTGCTTTGCTTTATTGTGACCTATTATTAGTTTATTTTCATAGGATATATCATAAAAGCAAGATAACTCGGGTAATTTCTTAATTTGTGATGTTAATGGAGTTCCCCGCTCGATACTTTCCAGCCCGGCATCTGAATCGACGATATTCATTGGTTTTAATGCAATGTTTTTTATATGGTTTTCATCGATTAAATGTTTAAATATCTTTAAGACCTCATTTGAAGTATGAATAGTAAAACCTATGTTAATTCTTTTATCAAAAATGGCACTGATGTCAGTGTGATGTAGTATAAAATTATTATCCATTGATAACAATTCATATTTATGAAACTGAATATCTTCTTTGTTAATAGAAATTCCATGTTTATCATATAATCCAGTAAAAACACTCATGTCGAGTTCAAATATACTATTCGGCTTTCTAGTTTCACGCTTGTATCTATCAATCATATTTTTAATTATATGATAATAGAAAAACTGCTTTTTTAATACATCTCCTTTTTCCATATCATCTTTGACATCAATTATTTCATGATAATAATTATCATATATGAAATCTATTAACTCACCCTTATCGGTTAGGTTTTTTATTTTATTAATTCTATTATTGGATTTAGATATTATTATCTCAGCATCAGATAATGATTTTATGTAATTATACTTATATGAACTAGAACGCTTTCTTAATGTTTTGTGTTTTATTATACTTTTACGACTAATTGCATTACGGTGTTTTTCAAGGCAGTTACACATTGTGAATAGTTCAAATTCACGAACAACAAAACGGTAATTATTAAAATCATCTGAATATTTAAATATGCAAATCTCCTCCATCTCAATATAGGAAGATATTATATAATTAAAGGATTCTTTTATTTTTAGTTGTTCATCGACAAAGTTAATCACATTATTTAAAAATACACTTGTCGAGTTTAAATATGCACAATAGACCGAACCAAAACTGCATAACAATTCTTCATGAAGATAAACGTAATCTGAATCTAATTTTTCTATTATATTTTTTAATTCATTTTTCATATAAAATACACGTTTAAAATGTGAAAAAGTATATTCTTAAATTCACAAGAATTTTTACAATAAAATAATAACAGAATGGGGTAGTTAAACCAAAACATATTTACGCCACCTGACCATCCATGTCTTCTAAAATGGAACAGCTATTCGCGGTGTGAACTTCCCGATGTTAGAAAAAGTAGGGATCAACGGCTCCGTGACGCATCCGGTGTTTCGTTAATTGAAAGACGAATTGCCCGGGGGATGGGTGGGCGGATCAAGTGAAACTTCACTAAGTTCCTGATCGGACGTGATGGCAGATCGCTCAACCGTTTTGCACCGTACCCCACATTGGAGAAAATTGAAGCCGTAATTCTTGCAGCACTTGAAATCTAAGTGTTCCTGTCATTCGACCCATTCACTTTAAGAGAGCTTCCGACAAACTGATTATATCTGTATAAGGTTCCGTCCGCTCTTCGCTCTAAGCAGACCTCCAGAAAACGATACATAATGTCGATCGCTAGACTTCAATCCCTTTCTGCTTCAGTTCTTTTCTAATCACACGTTTAATCCAGGCTGCCAACGATTCGTCGCCATCCTGCCGTTGTGCTTCTTCCATCGCTTTGCGCAGTTCCGGATCCAGACGGAATTGAAACGGGGGATTGCCTCTTCTTTCGTTCATGTGTGGTGACACCTTAATTACACAAGAGTGGTGTGGGTATGTGTGATGACACATTACGCTCACATATCAAAAATAACAACGCCCCGAAAGTGCGGGAACACGCATGCCGCAAGCTGATCTGCTTTATTTTCCACTCGCCGAGGCGTTCCGCCATCTTGATTGTCGCCATCTCACTACCGAAGAGAATCTGGTGCTGTCGTTCGGTTGTGAAGAGGCGCTGGCAGGGCTGTACCATACGCTGAGTTTTATGGGCGAAAGCTGACCAGCAACTGTTTGTCAGCGCCCCCCTAAACTCATCTGGAAAGCGCCTCGCAGACTTCTTCTTCGGGATGTGACAGACCTGTGCAACCACCTTAGTGTGACATAATGATTTGTTGGTCTGGGAATAGGAAATGCTCGTTTATTACGCTAATCTTAGGCATGTCATGCGCACTGTTATGGGGGTTGTCATGCGCACTGTGTCTAAGGTAAAAAAATCAGTCAATGTCTCTCTGGCTCCAGAGATACTGGAAGAGGCGCGCAAGCTTAAAATCAATCTGTCAGCTGTTTTAACTGAAGCCCTAATCGAAAAATTTCGCGAGAACAAACGTGAAGAATGGTTGCGGGATAATAAAAAATCGATAGAAGCATTGAATCAATGGGTGGAAGAAAACGGTTCGTTCAGTGATTTTCAAAGGACATTCTGATGGAGCAGTATTGCGCTTATGAGAATACTGGCAGTGGAAAAAGCGTTTATCCGTTTTTAATTAGCTTACAGCATCCGGTGGCCGCTGTTTTGCAACATGTACTGGTTGCCCCCGTTATCGCGCTAAGCCAGTTCCCCAACGAAGTACCGCCAGCTAAAATTTGTCCTGTTGTTAGTATTGGTGGGCAAGCCTATGTGGTGATGACGCATATGATGACAGGCATACCGGTGAAGAATATGGGTAACTGTGTGGGAGATCTGACCGCAAACAGGGCTGAACTTCGCGATGCGATTGATTTCCTGCTTAACGGTTATTAGAGCACCATGACGGGGCTGATTATGTTGAAAGGTGTGACGGATCACAAATAGCCCTCGGGCATTCGCGCACGATTATTTTTATCGCCTGCAAGGTAAGGTATATTTCGCTTTTAATACACAAAAGCATTCAAGTTGTATCAAGGCGGCAAGGGAACGAATTCCTGGGAGCATAGATAACTATGTGACCAGGGTGAGTGAGGGCAGCCAACGCAGAGACGGCTTGAAGGATGAAGTGTATACAGGAGAAATTATGCTGCCCGACTCATCCATCCGATTAAATAAATACATCAGTGAAAGCGGAATCTGCTCGCGTCGCGAGGCGGATCGCTTTATCGAACAAGGGAATGTCTTCCTGAATGGTAAACGCGCCACCATTGGCGATCAGGTGATGCCTGGCGACGTCGTAAAAGTGAATGGTCGGTTGATTGAGCCGCGTGAAGCGGAGGATCTGGTTTTTATCGCACTGAACAAGCCGGTAGGGATTGTCAGCACCACCGAAGATAGCGAACGCGACAACATTGTTGATTTCGTTAACCACAGCAAGCGCGTGTTCCCCATTGGCCGTCTGGACAAAGATTCCCAGGGGCTGATCTTTCTGACCAACCACGGCGACCTGGTGAATAAAATCCTGCGCGCCGGTAACGATCACGAAAAAGAGTATCTGGTGACGGTCGATAAGCCCGTAACCGACGACTTTATTCGTGGGATGGGAGCCGGTGTGCCAATCCTCGGCACCGTTACCAAGAAATGTAAGGTCAAGAAAGAAGCGCCGTTTGTGTTTCGCATCACGCTGATTCAGGGGCTGAACCGCCAGATCCGCCGTATGTGTGAGCACTTTGGTTATGAAGTGACGAAGCTTGAGCGCACACGCATCATGAACGTGAGTTTGTCCGGCCTGCCGCTGGGTGAATGGCGCGACCTGACGGATGACGAACTGATCGATTTGTTCAAGCTGATTGAGAATTCTTCTTCAGAAGCTAAACCGAAGGCGAAAGCGAAGCCAAAAGCTGCCACCGCAGGTATCAAGCGCCCGGTAGTGAAAATCGAAAAATCAGCGGAGAAAGAGAAATCGCGCCCGGCGGCAAACGGCAAGCGTTTTACCTCGCCGGGGCGTAAGAAGAAAGGACGTTAACGTCTGCCGCGCGTTGGCGTATTCGCCGACCAGGAGAATGACGCCTCTGAATCCGGTTTATAAGCCTGCTTTTTCTTCAACTGGCGGGCTTTTTTAGCTTCGGCTTCGCGCAAGGCCATCAGTTTATCGATGTACTCTTTCTTGATGCTGTTGGTTTCTGCGTTGGTCAGCAGGCGACCATGCGCAATGCGCGCGCGGTCGAGCAGCGTTTTCAGTTCACGCTGTTCGCGCTCGGTCATCTCTTTTTGGGTAATGCGGGGGAGTGCCATATGGGTGCCCTCTGTTAGCCGATATCCTCAGTGTACGGTAATCCTGGTCAGGCTGATAGCACTCAGGCCGGATAAGCATGTGCTACCCGGCTTTTTTTTAACTTTCCTTCACTGTTTGCTGTGGTTCTTTAGCAATCGGTTTACCGGACCAGTAACCCGCAAGCAGCGAACCAGAAAGGTTATGCCAGACGGAGAACAACGCGCCGGGCAGAGCGGCGAGCGGACCGAAGTAGATTTTGCCCAGCGCAGCGGCGAGGCCGGAGTTCTGCATGCCGACTTCAATCGCCAGTGTGCGGCAGGTGGATTCATCAAAGCCGAACAGTTTCCCGCCCCAGTAGCCGCCAAGCAGGCCAATGGTGTTATGCAGAATAACGGCGATAATTACCACAAAGCCGACCGACGCTATGTGCGACGCAGAACCTGCCACAACAGCGCTGATGATGGCCAGGATGCACACCATAGAAAACGCGGGCAGATACGGTTCTACGGCTTTTACGACGCGTGGGAACAGATGGTGAATGACCAGGCCCAAAGCAATCGGAATAACCACGATCTGCAGAATGCTCAGCAGCATACCCATCACATCTACCTGAATATGCGCGTCGACGTAAAGACGGGTGAGCAGCGGCGTGGCGACAACACCGACCAGCGTTGAAACCGATGAAATCGTCACGGAGAGCGCCACATCGCCCTTCGCCAGGTAAATCATTACATTAGATGCCGTTCCGCTGGCGACGCTACCGACCAGCACCATACCTGCGGACAGTTCCGGTGGCATATTAAAAGCCAGCGCCAAAATCCATGCGGCGAGCGGCATCACCAGATAGTGTAGAAAAATACCTGCCGCAACCGGCGCAGGGCGTGAGAGTACGCGTTTAAAGTCATCCACCTTCAGGTGCACGCCCATGCCGAACATAATCAGCATCAGTAACGATGGCACGAATGGCCCGACAGGCGTAAATGTGGAGGGCGTGTAATACGCAATAACAGAGAGCAGCAGCGCCCATAACGGGAACAGCCGCGTGAGAGTAGCGAGCATGTTGTATTCCTTGCGATTGAAATGTGTTGTGTTGTTATAAAAAAGCCGGGATCGAGCCCGGCCATAGTTATTGTGTATCGCGTGATGGAATATTATTCAAACAAATTATGTTTATGTTCCGCAGTGAATGTTTTCCCAGCTCAGCCCGAAACGCGCGAGATATTTGCGCAGGCGGTCCGCATCGTTAGGATTGGCTTTTTTCTGCCGCGAGACGGCGAACAGTTCGCGTCCGGCTTCCGACAGCGACGCGCAGCGGCGGCACACTTCCAGTACCGTTTCTAACTGGCGGCGATCGAACAGGTCAATGTCCATATTCAGTTCAGGCTGCGGAGTGGCTATCTGCCAACTCTCCTTTAGCAGCGCAATCTCTTCTTCGACAAGGGATAAGGTAATGCGACCTTGTTCGGCAAGTGTCGCCATGCGCGCGATGGATGAACTGAGTTCACGAAAGTTGCCGCGCCATTGCGCCTGCGGGGAGCAGGCAAACGCCAGATAGGAAGTGCGTGCCTCTTTATCGAAACGGATTTGCGTCTGCTTGTTGCTGGAAAAACGTTGCAGCTCATACTCGACGTTCGGCGCGATATCTTCCCGCCGCTGCGCGAGACCGGGCAGGGTGAAACTCCACATGTTGATACGCGCGTAGAGATCCTCGCGAAAACGGCCCTCAGCGACCCATTGCCGCATGTCGCGATGGGTGCCGGCAATCAGCTGAAAATCGCTGTGTACTTCTTTGTCCGACCCAAACGGGAAAAAGGTTTTTTCTTCAATCGCTTTGAGTAACATGGCCTGCTCGTCCAGCCCCAGCTCGGCGATCTCATCGAGAAACAGCACGCCGCCATCGGCCTCTCGCAGCAATCCGCTACGCGCCGTGAGCGCACCGGTAAACGCCCCCTTCACATGGCCAAACAGCGTTGACATCGCATTATCACCGCGCAGGGTCGCGCAGTTAACCGCCACCAGTTTTCCCGCCACCAGATGCCGCGACTGGCGTAGCTGAAAAATACGTTTCGCGAGGAAGGATTTGCCCGCGCCGGTAGGGCCGGTGAGCAGGATCGGGTCTGTTGAGCGCAGAGCTACCCGCTCAATGCGATCGATCAGTTTATTGAAAGTGGCGTTGCGCGTATCAATCCCGGCTTTCAGAAAGGATACCGACTGCTGCTGTTCGCGCTGAAAACGACTGGTGAGCGTGGCATAGCGGCTTAAATCGAGATCGATAACCGAGCAGACGCCAGCGGCGACGGCTTCATCTGATGAACCGCGTGGTGCCGGGCTGGTTTGCAACAGGCTGGCGGGCAGGTAACGCGCTTCCGTCAGCAAAAACCAGCAGATTTGTGCCACGTGAGTCCCGGTGGTGATGTGCACCAGATACTCTTCGTTTTCCGTATCAAACTCATAATGCGTGGCAAAGTCGAGAAACGCGGCGTAGACCTCTTCAAAGTCCCACGGATCGTTAATGGTAACGGTATGCGGGCGGACTTGGGTGTGCGGCGAAAGCAGCGCGACGTCTTCAATCAACCTTTGCGCCATGCTCTCATCGCGTGGCTGGTGGAGGAGTTCCAGCCTGTCGACAGGGAAATCGGGTTGTTGGCATAGCCCAACCGTGGGTCGCCACTTCTTAAACCGATTGGCCCGCTTGCCGCGCTTATCCAGCACCGTTCCCAGTACGCCAATCACTACCCGTTGCTTCTTCATGGTTTATCCAAAAAGATAAATAAGAGATTAAAAGATAAAAAAATAAACCCATCGAGACAACCGCCATGATTGGCGTAAATAATTAAATCTATGAAAATCAATTAATTAAAAATTAATCATGCCTGTTTTAATTCCTGGCACGCTTCTGGCAATAACACTTGCGTCAATCACGCTGAAAGCGCAGGGGGTTAAACCCCGCCGGCACGTCAGGAACGGCACAGGCTGTTTTCCGGAAGTGTTCCGTCAGCCGATGACCACCAAACGGGTTCGATTCCCGATTCATTCTCCCAATGAAACTGGTTGTTAATCATAGAAATAAAGCGGAGCAATGCGCAGTTAGCACGCTCAAGAACAGGCTGCCGGTAAAGATGCCGTGCGGCAGGCAAAAGGGAATTCCCCTGCCGCTTCGCCCCTGCACCCGCGCCTGAACGATATTAAGGAATATAAAATGGCTAAGAAAATTACTATTCGTAAAGGCCAGCTTGGCCTGTTATCCCGACAGGGTGACTACTATCAGGTGCTGAATACAGGTGAACACCGTTTGCCATGGTTTAACACTCCGGACGTTCTGGTAATCAATACCGATGGCAGCGAAATTCCGGAAGCGCTCGCGGAGTATTTACGTCGCTTCCAGCCTACATGGGTGGAGCAGTACTGTGTGGTGGCTGATCTAACCGATACTGAAGCAGGTGCGCTGTATGTGAACGGCGTCTTGCAGGAAATTTTGCCACCGGCAACGCGCCGTCTGTACTGGCAGGCCGATGAAGCGCTGAAGCTGGTGCAGATGGATACACGTCAGGTTTTGGTTCCTGTTGATGTGATGAACGCGGTGTTACAGCCCCGTCGCAGCGGTGCGGTGAAAGGTCGCGAAGCGATCTTAACGGTGCAGGTTCCGGCGTGGCACGTCGGTGTACTGAAAATTGATGGTGAAACTCAGGCGCTGTTGCCGCCGGGGTTAACAGCATACTGGAAGGTAAATCATCTGATTGAAGCGGAAGTGGTGGATACCCGCTTGCAGGTGCTGGAGGTCGGCGGCCAGGAGATCCTGACCAAAGATAAGGTCAACCTGCGTTTGAACCTGGCGGCGAACTGGCGTTATAGCGATGTACTGCTGGCATTTGGTCAACTGACTAAACCGCTGGATCACCTTTACCGTGAGTTGCAGTTTGCGCTGCGTGAAGCGGTGGGAACGCGCACGCTGGACGAACTGCTGGAAGATAAACAGGTGATTGATGAGGTGGTGAGCGCGCAGGTGAAAGCCCGCATGACGCCGTTTGGTATCGAGGTGGCTTCGCTGGGGGTAAAGGATATTGTCCTGCCCGGCGATATGAAGGCCATTTTGTCGCAACTGGTTGAAGCGGAAAAATCCGCCCAGGCCAACGTGATCCGACGTCGTGAAGAGACTGCCGCCACGCGATCGCTGTTGAATACCGCCAAAGTAATGGAAAACAACCCGGTAGCGCTGCGCTTAAAAGAACTGGAAACCCTCGAAAGAGTCGCGGAACGGATCGATAAAATCTCGGTATTCGGTGGCCTCGACCAGGTGTTGCACGGTCTTGTGAACATAAAAGGATAAAAATAATGAGTTACAACACAGTGGACGGTGCAATGCGCGAACGGGTATTGCACCAGCTAAAAGAGGTTGAGCAGCGCTATGGCGTCAGGGTGCTGTACGCCTGTGAGTCCGGCAGCCGTGGCTGGGGATTTGCCTCGCCAGACAGCGATTACGACGTGCGGTTCCTCTATGTTCATTCCCCTGAATGGTATCTGCGGATCGAAGCGCCACGTGATGTTATCGAGCTGCCGATAGATGATGAGCTGGACGTGTGCGGCTGGGAATGGCGCAAGGCGCTGGGGTTACTCAAAGGCGCAAACCCGACGCTTATCGAGTGGCTGGATTCGCCGGTGGTCTATCAGCAGGATGATGCGACCGTGTCGGCGCTGAAAGCGTTGGTGCCTGAATGGTTTTCCCCGCTGCGTGCCCGCTGGCACTACTATTCAATGGCGCGGAAAAACTTTCGCGGTTATCTGCAGGGCCACGACGTGCGATTGAAGAAGTACTTCTACGTCATTCGGCCGCTGCTGGCGGTACGTTGGGTGGAAGCGGGCAAGGGCGTACCGCCGATGCGTTTTGCCGAGCTGCTGGCGGGAAGTGAACTGGATGCGCCATTGCGTCAGGAAATCGACGAATTGCTGGCGCGCAAACAGCGCTCAGGTGAGGCTGAGTATGGTCCGCGTCGTCCATTGTTACATGCGTTTATCCGCACCGAACTGGAGAGAGGAGAAATTCCGCCGATCTTACCAGACAGCCGGGAGGGGAATGTCCGGACACTGGACCGACTATTATATGACACGGTGATGCGGTGAAAATGCCCGATGGTACAAGAGCCATCGGGCGTTAGCGTCTACTCACTCAAACAAATTATGGTGCAGCTTCTGTACCACCTGCTCAGCTTCGTTACCGGGCACCAGGAAGCACAGGTTATGGCTGGATGCGCCGTAGCAAATCATTCGAATGTTGAACGGCTCCAGTACGCCGAACACCTCTTTACCCACGCCGCAGGCTTTGGACAGGTCATTGCCAATCAACGCCACCAGCGCCAGGCCTTCTTCCACTTCAACCCGACACAGGGCCGACAGTTCCATCAGCAGAGACTGCGTTAACAGCGTATCGCCGGTGGACGTTGAACCGGTGGTATCCAGCGTCAGCGCGACGCTGACTTCGGATGTGGTGATTAAATCGACCGAGATATTGTGGCGTGCCAGGATGCCGAACACTTCCGCTAAAAAACCACGAGAGTGCAGCATATTCAGGCTATGCAGTGTCAGCAGCGTCTGCTTACGGCGTAACGCCAGCGCACGAAACAGTGGTGGATTCGCGGTTTTATTGCAGACCAGCGTACCGCCTGCTTTTGGCTCCTTACTGGAGCCAACAAATACCGGGATATCGCTACGTACGGCTGGCAACAGGGTTGCCGGATGCAGTACTTTCGCGCCAAAGGTCGCCATTTCTGCGGCCTCTTCAAAAGCGATTTCATCAATACGCTGCGCAGCCGGAACCACGCGCGGATCGGTAGTGTAGATGCCGGGAACGTCGGTCCAGATATCAACGCGCGTTGCGTGCAGCGCTTCGGCCAGCAGGGCGGCGGTATAATCGCTGCCGCCGCGTCCCAGCGTGGTGGTGCGGCCCTTGCTTTCACTGCCGATAAAGCCCTGAGTAATCACCAGACCTTCGCTCAGGCGCGGGGCCAGCTGGTGCGAAGCCAGTTCAGCCAGCGCCGCAACGTCGGGCTCTGCACGGCCAAAACGATCGTTGGTGCGCATCACTTTACGCACGTCAAACCACTGCGCTTGCACGTTGCGCTCACGCAGGATCTCGACGAATAGGAGGGTAGACATCAGTTCACCGTGGCTGACCAGTTCGTCGGTCAGCGCGGTTGAGGTCGCCAGTGACGCTGCTTCTGCCAGTGTGGTGATGTTCTCCAGCAAACGTTCGATCTCTTCACGAATGACGTTCGGATAACGCAGGCGTTCCAGAATATTGAACTGAATTTGACGAATGGCGTCGAGTTTTTCGAAGCGTTCGGTTGGCTCCAGACCTTCTGCCAGCGCGACCAGCAGGTTAGTAATACCCGCTGAAGCGGACAGCACCACTAAACGTACGTTAGCATCAGAAAGCACGACATCAGCGCTGCGATTCATGGCATCAAAATCCGCCACGCTGGTACCGCCAAATTTGGAGACAACTACATCAGTCATAACTACCTCGTGTCAGGGAATGAATAGAGCGACCATGGCACAAAGGCAGAACGGAAACCGGTGCAGGCGCAAATGCAAATACCGTATTTATAAATAAAATGTGTGGCCTGTACTGTCAACGCTGGGATTATGCGGATTTTTCATGCTGCGTTAACGCTGAGTAACAGTACTTATAACAGCTATACTTTTTAGCCACATTTGGCGGATGCCCTGGCAATGGCATTAAAACAATCACACTTTTCTGTGGCTGGCGTTACAATCGATCTCAGTCACAATTCTCAAAATCAGAAGAGTATTGCTAATGAAAAACATCAATCCAACACAGACCTCAGCCTGGCAGGCACTACAAAAACACTTTGAAGAAATGAAAGACGTTACTATCGCGGATCTGTTCGCGAAAGATAGCGATCGTTTCACTAAGTTTTCCGCGACGTTTGACGATCTGATGCTGGTGGATTTCTCCAAAAACCGCATCACTGAAGAAACGCTGGCTAAACTGCAGGATCTGGCAAAAGAAACCGATTTGGCCGGTGCTATCAAGTCCATGTTCTCCGGTGAGAAAATCAACCGCACTGAAGACCGTGCCGTACTGCACGTGGCGCTGCGCAACCGTAGCAATACGCCAATCATCGTTGACGGCAAAGATGTGATGCCGGAAGTGAACGCGGTGCTGGAAAAGATGAAATCCTTCTCTGAAGCGATTATCTCCGGCAGCTGGAAAGGCTATACCGGCAAAGCCATTACTGATGTCGTGAACATCGGTATCGGCGGCTCTGACCTCGGCCCGTTCATGGTGACCGAAGCGCTGCGTCCGTACAAAAATCACCTGAATATGCACTTTGTGTCGAACGTCGATGGTACGCACATTGCCGAAGTGCTGAAAAAAGTGAACCCGGAAACCACGCTGTTCCTGGTCGCTTCCAAAACCTTCACCACCCAGGAAACCATGACCAACGCCCACAGCGCGCGCGACTGGTTCCTGGCGACCGCTGGCGACAACAAGCACGTAGCCAAACACTTTGCAGCGCTGTCTACCAACGGTAAAGCGGTTGGCGAGTTCGGTATTGATACTGCCAATATGTTTGAGTTCTGGGACTGGGTTGGCGGTCGTTACTCCCTGTGGTCTGCAATTGGTCTGTCCATCATCCTGTCCGTAGGCTTCGACAACTTTGTTGAGCTGCTCTCTGGCGCGCACGCGATGGACAAACACTTCTCCACCACCCCGGCTGAGAAAAACCTGCCGGTGCTGCTGGCGCTGATCGGTATCTGGTACAACAACTTCTTCGGTGCCGAAACCGAAGCGATTCTGCCGTATGACCAGTATATGCACCGTTTCGCGGCCTACTTCCAGCAGGGCAACATGGAATCCAACGGTAAATACGTTGACCGTAACGGCAATGCGGTGGATTACCAGACTGGCCCAATCATCTGGGGTGAGCCGGGCACTAACGGCCAGCATGCGTTCTACCAGCTGATCCACCAGGGTACCAAAATGGTGCCGTGCGATTTCATCGCCCCGGCCATCACTCACAACCCGCTGTCGGATCACCACCCGAAGCTGCTGTCTAACTTCTTCGCGCAAACCGAAGCGCTGGCATTCGGCAAGTCTCGTGACGTGGTTGAGCAGGAATATCGCGACCAGGGTAAAGATCCGGCTACGCTTGAGCACGTTGTGCCGTTCAAAGTGTTCGAAGGTAATCGTCCAACGAACTCCATCCTGCTGCGCGAAATCACGCCGTTCAGCCTGGGTGCGCTGATTGCCCTGTACGAGCACAAAATCTTCACTCAGGGCGCGATCCTGAACATCTTCACCTTTGACCAGTGGGGCGTTGAGCTGGGCAAACAGCTGGCGAACCGTATTCTGCCAGAGCTGAAAGATGGTTCCGAAGTGAGCAGCCACGATAGTTCTACCAACGGTTTGATTAACCGTTATAAGTCCTGGCGCTAATCTGCTTCTTCCTTCGAACCGCAGCGGTGTTGGCTGCGTTCGTTAACCCCGGGAACATAGCTATCTATGGCCTCGGGGATTAACGATCTTGCCGCCTTGCTGCAATTCGAATGAATTTGCAGATTACCTGTGATAGAAGCTGATATTATTATCAGCTTTTTTTATAAGATAATTCCACTTCTCCACGTTATTACCTAAAAATTTAATTGAGCTTAATCCTAAAATAATTTATTCACCGTTATCCTGTTTCTGATATTTTCAGATTTACCGGATATTGTGTTTTTACTATTATATTTTAACTATTTGAATTAATTTGTTTTTATTATTTGCTATTAATAATTTTTTCTCTCGTTATCTAATTGTCCTAAATTCCCTCTCGACCTAATTTACAAACTTCGCTTGTGTATACTCGATCTCGCCCGAAATTCTTTTGGGTAAATCTCCATTCATACAATGAAGGGAATTTGTGATGAAAAAAGTTCTGTATGGCCTTTGGGCTATATCTGCGCTTGCGGTGACCTCTGTCTATGCCGCCCCCGTTCAGGTGGGTGAGGCTGCAGGGTCGGCTGCCGCGTCGGTTTCGGCGGGAAGTTCCTCCGCGACCAGCGTGAGCACCGTAAGTTCTGCGGTGGGGGTTGCCCTGGCGGCGACCGGCGGCGGCGATGGTTCTAATACCGGAACCACCACCACGACAACCACCAGTACCCAGTAACACCAGTACGTAGCCCCTGAAGTATGACGGGGATTAACCATAACCACACTTCGGTGTGGTTATTTTGCCGCTGCGGAGAAACGTCGTGAAGCGACCAGCGCTCATAATGGTTTGCCTGTTACTACAGGCGTGCTCAGCCACCACCGAAGGGTTGGGGTATTCGCTGTGGGATAGCGTGTTTGGTACTCCCGGCGTACAGATGACGGACGATGAAATTCAAAACATGCCTTACGCCAGCCAGTACATGCAGCTCAACGGCGGTCCCCAACTGTTTGTGGTACTCGCGTTTGCAGAAAACGGACAGCAGAAATGGGTGACTCAGGATCGGGCCATTCTTGTCACGCAGCATGGGCGCATTGTGAAAACACAGCTCGGTACAGACAACCTGATCGAGGTGAATAATCTGGCGGCAGACCCGCTCATCAAGCCAAATCAGATAGTCGACGGCGCAACGTGGACCCGCACGATGGGCTGGACTGAACATCAGCAGGTACGCTATGCCACCGCGCGCTCGGTTTTCACCTGGGATGGCGCAGACACCATCAAAGTCGGCAGCGATAACACGCCGGTACGGATCCTCGATGAAGAGGTCACCACCGATCAAACGCGCTGGCATAACCGCTACTGGGTAGATAGTGACGGCATGATTCGCCAGTCAGAACAGTATCTTGGCGCAGGTTTCTTCCCGGTGAAAACTACGCTGATTAAGGCGGCAAAACCATGATGAAACAAATGATTACTGCGCTGACATTCAGCCTGTGCGCGGCATCTGTTTTTGCTGTAGGCAGTGTAAAAGTGATCACGACAGGTAGCACAGAAGCAAAAACGCTGACCGGGGCTGAACATCTGCTCGACCTGGTCGGACAGCCGCGGTTGAGCAATAGCTGGTGGCCAGGCGCGGTTATCAGCGAAGAGCGGGCAACAACTGAGGCACAACGTCAGCAGCAGGCATTACTGGCTCGCCTGGTGACGTTGGGCGCTGAAGCAAGTGGCGCTATCAACGCATTACGCCAGCAAATTCAGGCGCTGAAGGTGACCGGCAGGCAGACAATTAATCTCGACCCGGATGTAGTGCGTACCAGTGAGCGAGGCAACCCGCCGTTGCAGGGTAATTACACGCTGTGGGTCGGACCGCAGCCCACGGATATCACGCTGTTGGGTTTGCTAAGCCACTCGGGTAAACAGCCGTTTATACCCGGACGTGATGTTGCCAGCTATCTCGATGGGCAGCATCGGCTCAGCGGCGCGGATCGTAGCTACGCCTGGGTTGTCTATCCCGACGGACGCACACAAAAAGTACCGGTCGCCTACTGGAACAAACGTCATATTGAGCCGATGCCCGGCAGCATCATTTTTGTCGGGCTGTCGGAATCTGTCTGGAGCAGCACCCCGGATGAAATCAATGCCGACATTCTTCGCACCCTGACCCAGCGGATACCCGAATAATGAGAAAAACTTATCTGCTCAGCCTGTTGGCGCTGGGTATCAGCGCGGCCTGTCACGGTGAAACGTATCCTGCGCCGATTGGTCCTTCCCAGTCTGATTTTGGTGGCGTAGGGCTGCTGCAAACCCCAACTGCACGCATGGCGCGTGAGGGCGAAATGAGCCTTAACTACCGCGATAACGATCAGTACCGCTATTACTCTGCGTCGGTGCAACTGTTTCCGTGGCTGGAAACGACCCTGCGCTATACCGATGTGCGCACTAAAAAATACAGCAGCGTGGAGTCGTTTTCAGGCGATCAGACTTACAAGGATAAGGCTTTCGACCTTAAACTGCGATTGTGGGAAGAGAGCTACTGGATGCCGCAGGTGGCGGTGGGCGCGCGCGATATTGGCGGAACCGGCCTGTTCGATGCGGAGTATATTGTGGCGAACAAAGCCTGGGGACCGTTTGATTTCTCACTCGGTCTCGGCTGGGGATACCTCGGGACCAGTGGTAACGTCAGCAATCCGTTTTGCTCATACAGCGATAAATTCTGTCATCGCGATAACAGTTACAAGCAGGCGGGTTCCATTGACGGCAGCCAGATGTTCCACGGCCCGGCGTCGCTGTTTGGCGGCGTGGAATATCAGACACCCTGGCAGCCGCTGCGTCTGAAACTGGAGTACGAGGGCAATAATTATCAGCAGGATTTTGCGGGCAAGCTGGATCAGAAGAGCAAGTTTAACGTCGGCGCTATTTATCGCGTCACCGATTGGGCCGACGTTAACCTCAGCTATGAGCGCGGGAACACCTTTATGTTTGGGTTCACGCTGCGGACTAACTTTAACGACTTGCGACCACACTATAACGATAACGCCCGTCCGAAGTATCAGCCGCAGCCGCAGGATGCCATCCTGCAACATTCGGTAGTGGCGAATCAGCTAACGCTGCTGAAATACAATGCCGGGCTGGCGGATCCTAAAATCCAGGTGCAGGGCGATACGCTGTATGTAACCGGCGAACAGGTGAAATACCGTGATTCGCGCGAGGGGATCGAGCGTGCCAACCGGATCGTGATGAACGATCTTCCAGACGGGATCCGCACGATCCGTATTACGGAAAATCGCCTTAACTTGCCGCAGGTGACGACCGAAACAGAAGTTTCCAGCCTGAAGCACCATCTGGAAGGCGAACCGTTGGGCCATGAGACTCAGCTGACGCAAAAACGCGTGGAGCCGGTGGTGCCGAAAACGACCGAGCAGGGCTGGTATATCGATAAGTCGCGCTTCGATTTCCACATCGATCCGGTGCTTAACCAGTCGGTGGGCGGCCCGGAAAATTTCTATATGTATCAGTTGGGCGTGATGGGTACGGCGGATTGGTGGGTTACCGATCATCTGCTGACCACCGGGAGTTTGTTCGCCAACCTCGCCAATAACTATGACAAGTTTAACTACACCAACCCGCCGCAGGATTCGCATTTGCCGCGTGTGCGTACCCATGTACGTGACTATGTGCAAAACGATGTTTACGTGAATAACCTGCAGGCCAACTACTTCCAGTCACTCGGCAACGGGTTTTACGGACAGGTGTACGGCGGCTATCTGGAGACCATGTATGGCGGGGCGGGGGCAGAAGTGCTGTATCGCCCGCTGGACAGCGATTGGGCGTTTGGTGTTGATGCCAACTACGTGAAACAGCGTGACTGGCGTAGCGCGCAGGACATGATGAAATTCACCGACTACAGCGTGAAGACCGGGCATTTGACGGCGTACTGGAATCCTTCTTTCGCCCAGGATGTGCTGGTGAAAGCCAGCGTGGGTCAGTATCTGGCCGGGGATAAGGGCGGAACGTTGGAGATCGCCAAACGCTTCGACAGCGGTGTCGTGGTGGGTGGTTATGCGACTATCACTAACGCCTCGCCGGATGAGTATGGCGAAGGTGATTTTACTAAAGGGGTGTACGTTTCCGTGCCGCTGGATCTGTTCTCGTCAGGCCCAATCCGCAGTCGCGCGGCGATTGGCTGGACGCCGTTAACGCGCGATGGCGGTCAGCAGCTTGGGCGTAAGTTTGGTCTGTACGATATGACCAGCGACAGAAGTGAAAACTTCCGCTGACTGATGGCCGGATGCGACTTGCGCTCATCCGGCTTTATAAACGGCGCAATAATTTTGCCGGGTTTCCCGCATACACGCCTTTCTCGGTGATCGATTTGGTCACTACGCTGCCCGCGCCGATGACCGCGCCATCGCAGACAGTGACCGCCAGAATGGTCGCCCCGCTGCCGATCGAAACATCGTCGCCAATCGTAATGCGACCCCAGCTGTTGCGGTCGGCGTTGGGTTTTCCTCCGCGAAACATATCGTTGGCGAACATCACGCCATGCCCGATAAAACAGCGGGCGCCGAGGGTGACATATTCGCAGATGAAGGTATGCGACTGAATTTTGCTGTCTGCGCCAATCTGCGTGTTGCCCTGGATTTCAACGAATGGTCCGACAAAAACGTTGTCACCCAATATGCAATCGTAGAGATTGGCGGGTTCATAAATCACCACGTTCTCACCGCAGGTCACGTTGCGGATAGCAGATTGTCTTAGCTGCATAATTCATCCTGTGAAATGTATCGTGGTATTCATCATTCTCCGTTGACCTTTCTTGCACAAAACATAAACAAAAAATGTAGATCTCTGTCACATTTTTGCGTTATACAGGAACCTCGCCACTGAGTATGAGGTGCTGTTATGACGTCGCTATCTCGTCCGCGCGTGGAGTTTATCTCCACCATTTTACAGACCGTGTTGAATCTGGGACTGCTGAGTCTGGGCCTGATCCTGGTCGTATTCCTCGGGAAAGAAACGCTGCATCTGGCGGATGTGCTGTTCGCGCCGGAACAAACCAGCAAATATGAACTGGTGGAAGGGCTGGTGGTTTACTTCCTGTACTTTGAGTTTATCGCGTTGATTGTGAAGTACTTTCAGTCAGGGTTTCACTTTCCGTTGCGCTACTTTGTCTATATCGGGATCACCGCGATTGTGCGGTTGATCATCGTCGATCATAAAGCGCCGATGGATGTGCTGATCTATTCTGCGGCGATCCTGCTGCTGGTGATCACCCTGTGGCTGTGTAATTCCAAACGGCTGAAGCGAGAGTAAAAAACAACACGCCGCATTCGGGCTGCGGCGTGTTGATGGTCAGGGTTACTGCGCAGAGGCAGGTTTCGCTTTCTCTGCTGCGGGCTCCCACAGTTGTTCAAGTTCTTCCAGCGTTTTGCCCTTGGTTTCCGGTACGAACCGCCACATAAACAAGGCTGCCAGAATGCCCATACAACCGTAGATCCAGTAGGAAAAACCGTTGTGGAAATGGGAAACCAGCCACGAATTTTTGTCCATCATCGGGAAGGTCCAGGAAACGAAGTAGTTTGCCAGCCATTGAGCGGCAACCGCAATGGCGAGTGCCTTGCCACGAATCGCATTGGGGAAAATTTCGGCCAACAGCACCCAGCAAACCGGCCCCCAGGACATGGCGAATGCGGCGACGTAAAACAGCATCGACAGCAGCGCTATCAGCCCGGAAGCCTGGGTGTAAAACGCAGTACCGAGACTGAACATACCAATGGCCATACCTAAGGCGCCAATAATTTGCAGCGGTTTGCGACCAAATTTATCCACCGTCATGATCGCCAATACGGTAAAGCTCAGGTTGATCACGCCGACAATAATGGTCTGCAGCAGCGCCACATCGGTACTGGCTCCCAGCGTTTTAAACACCTCCGGGGCGTAGTACAGCACGACGTTGATACCGACGAACTGTTGGAAAATGGAAAGCATTACGCCGATGACGATAACGCCTGCACCAAACATCAGCAGGCGACCACCGGTTTTGCGACCATGTTCCAGAGACTGATTGATCTCCTGCATGGCCTGAGTGGCGAGTGTGCTACCCATAATCTTGCGCAGAATACCTTCTGCTTGTTCGTGTCGACCACGCGCCATCAGCCAGCGCGGGCTTTCTGGTACGGTGTACAGCAGCAGTAAAAACAGCAGGGCGGGAATACTTTCTGACGCAAACATATATCGCCAGCCATCGGTATTCAGCCAGTTAGCGTCGCCTGAACGCGCGATGAAATAGTTAACGCAATACACTAATAGTTGACCAAAAATAATGGCGAACTGGTTAAACGAGACCAGTTTCCCACGAATGTGTGCGGGGGCCAGTTCGGCAATATACATTGGTGAGAGCATCGAGGCTAAACCTACGCCAATACCACCAATGATACGATAAATAACAAATTCGGGAACGTATCCGGCCAAATAAACGGGTACGGCGTTATCTGGATTAATCGTGGTAAAGCCTAATTCAGGCCAGGCGGAACCAATACCGGAAATAAAAAAAAGCAGGGCCGCGATTTTCAGCGAGTCCCGACGACCAAAGCGGTTACTACAATAGCCGCCCAGCGCACCGCCGATGATGCAGCCAATCAACGCGCTGGCGACGCAAAAACCCAACAATGAGTTGGCGGCGGATTCACTTAAGTGTTGTGGAGCGACAAATACGGTATTTAAGGATTCTACCGTTCCGGATATGACAGCAGTGTCGTAACCGAATAATAGTCCTCCTAAAGTTGCGACTAATGTAATCGAAAAAATATAACTAGAATTATATTGAGTGTTCATTCAGACCTGCCTTAGAGGGTACAGCTCTTTTGATCAGTGCCGTGATGGTGAATTTAACAGGCAGGGAAGACAATTATCATTTTTTACATTGCAATTACGTTTTGTCTTTTCTGTGATCTTAATTCCGTTTAATTAGTTCATTTTCAGGCGCAAAATATAATTGCAGTGATGGGGAGCACGAAAGGAAATAATCGTAAGCGTAATGCAAAATAACATAAAAAAAGGGCGCTCCGTAGAGCGCCGAATAACAGTCACAGGTTGGGATAACATAAGTTGAGGGTTGCAGTGGCTTGCCCGTTGCCGGGCGTTTACTTCGGTAAAACTTAACCTTTCACACCACCTGCCGTCAGGCCGTTGACCAGCCAGCGTTGTGCCAGCAGGAACACCAGTGTGATCGGAATGGCTGAAAGTACAGCTGCGGCGGCAAAGTCGCCCCACAAATAGTTCTGTGGATTGAGGTACTGCTGCATACCTACCGCAAGGGTGTAGCTGTTCACATCACGCAGCAGCAGTGACGCGACCGGTACTTCGGTAATAGCGGCAATGAATGACAGAATAAACACCACCGCCAGAATCGGAACGGAAAGCGGCAGCAGCACCAGGCGGAATGCCTGCCACGGCGTCGCGCCGTCCAACGATGCCGCTTCTTCCAGCGAACCATCGATGGTTTCGAAATAGCCCTTAATCGTCCACACATGCAGCGCAATACCGCCAAGATAGGCGAAGATCACGCCGCCGTGAGTGTTCAGACCAATAAACGGAATGTACTGGCCCAGGCGGTCAAACAAGGCATATAACGCGACCAGAGACAGCACCGCCGGGAACATCTGGAAAATCAGCATCCCTTTAAGCAGGGTTGCTTTACCGGGGAAGCGCATACGGGCAAAGGCGTAAGCACAGGTGGTGGAAAGCGTCACAATACCGATCGCGGTAATGGTGGCCACTTTCACTGAGTTCCACAGCCACAGCAGTACCGGGAACGGCGGCGGCGTCACACGGCCATCTGCGTGCTCAACGCTAAAGCCCAGCGCCAGTTTCCAGTGTTCCCAGGAGATGTTTTCCGGGATCAGGCTACCGGTGGCGAAGTTACCTTCGCGCAGCGAGATAGCGATAACCATCAGCAGCGGGAACATGATCGCTGCGATGAAAATCAGCAACAGCAGGTGCGTTGTTAAGAGACGCAGTTTCTGAGATTTGGGTTGTACCATAGCCATGTTCGTTGTCTCCCTTAATCAAACTTCATTCGTGTGGCTTTCAGGTTAACAATCGCCAGCGCACCCACCAGCAGGAAGATCAGCGTGGCAATCGCCGCTGCCAGACCGAAGTCCTGACCGCCGCCGCCTTCAAAGGCGATACGGTAGGTGTAGCTCACGAGCAGGTCGGTATAGCCTGCTGGCGTGGTGGTGCCAAGACGGTCCGGGCCACCGTTGGTCAACAGTTGGATCAGCACGAAGTTGTTAAAGTTAAAGGCGAAGCTGGCAATCATCAGCGGTGTCAGCGGTTTAATCAGCAGCGGTAGCGTAATCTTAAAGAAGTTCTGGAACGGGCCAGCGCCGTCCATCGCCGAGGCTTCATATAAATCGTCAGGAATCGCTTTCAACAGACCCATGCACAGGATCATCATGTACGGATAACCCAGCCAGGTATTGACGATAATAATCATCGAGCGTGCGGTGGTAGGGTCGCTGAACCAGGCCGGTTTGATGCCAAACAGTGCGCTCAGCATCATGTTGATTTCACCAAAGCTCTGGTTGAACAGCCCTTTGAAAATCAGAATCGAGATAAACGACGGCACAGCGTACGGCAGGATAAGCAGCACACGGTAAATCGCTTTGCCTTTGAGTGACTCCCACTGTACGAGACAAGCCAGCACCATCCCGACGGCCACGGTGAGGATCACGGTCAGAACGGAGAAGACCACCGTCCAGACAAAGATGGCGAAAAACGGTTTCTGGATACCTTCGTCGGTAAATACGCGGGTGAAGTTATCCCAGCCGATGGTCACGGTATAGCCAGGGCTTAACTTTTCTGCACCCCAACTACCGTCGGCGTTAATCGCCTGGTAATAACCAATGTCGTTGTTCGGACGGTATTTCACGCCGCTCTGGTTGTTGGTGAGCGTACCGTCATCAGCGAGCGTATAAAGTGGCTGCGTGCCGGAGAACTGGCGCAACGAGCTCATAATCACTTTGCTTTCATCCGGCAGGATGGCGGTCAGTTGGTTCAGCGCCTGGCGATTCTGCGTGATGATGCGCAGCGTCCCACGCTCGCCCGCTGGCAAGGCATCCGTTTCTTTCAGTTGCAGTTTCTGTTCGCCGCCAAATTTAAAGGCGTCGGAAACATAATTCTTGCCGGTTTCACCGTCGGTGAGGGCCAGTTGCCACTCCGCACCCACCGGATACAGACCAAAGTTGTAGGTTTTCCCAGCCTGATAAGAACGATCCATCAGGACTTCCTGAGCACGTTCAAAGGTCAACTGGTTGGTGCTGCTGTAGTTGGTAAAGGCAATTGTGATCGTACAAATCAGCGGAAACAGGACAAACAGCCCCATACCGGCAACGCCCGGGTAAACATAGCGCCAGGCATAGGTTTTGCGGTTAGCGAAAATATACAGGCCAGCAGAGCTTAAAATCAGCGTCATGATGGCAAACAGGTACTCCCCCTGAGCGTACATCAAAACAACAAGGTAACCGACCAGTAGCCCAAGCAGACCTATCACTGACCATTTCAGCGTGTCGCTTTGCCACCAGTGTTTCTTTTTAATGACATCCATGGGGTTCAATCCTCTTTACGCTTTATCCTTCGCACTACCTCTTTGTTGGCTGCGGAAGCGCACCCCAGTCACTTACTTATGTAAGCTCCTGGGGATTTGCCTCCTTGCCGCCTCGATGTAGCGCGAATGCTTTCGCGTAACAACGTATTCAATAAACCTGATTCCCTAAGAAATAAGGGAAACCGTATTACTTGGTGATACGACCCTGCGCGTCTTTCAGTGCAGCATCAACTGTCTGACGACCGCTGGCGGCGTTGATCACTGCAGTACGAACGGCATACCAGAATGCAGACATCTGCGGGATGTTCGGCATGATTTCGCCTTTCTGGGCGTTATCCATGGTGGCCGCGATACGTGGGTCTTTGGCTAACTGATCCTGGAAGGATTTCAGCGCAACCGCACCCAGTGGTTTATCCTTGTTCACTTCATCCAGACCCTGATCGGTCAGCAGGTAGTTTTCGAGGAACTCTTTCGCCAATTCTTTGTTCGGGCTGGCAGCGTTGATACCGGCGCTCAGCACGCCAACAAACGGTTTAGACGGCTTACCTTTGAAGGTTGGCAGCAGAGTCACGCCGTAGTTGATTTTGCTCTTGTCGATGTTCGACCATGCCCACGGACCGTTGATGGTCATCGCCGTATCGCCTTTGTTAAAGGCGGCTTCGGCGATGGAATAGTCGGTATCCGCGTTCATGTGTTTGTTCTTGATCAGGGAGACCAGGAAGGTCAGACCCGCTTTCGCGCCGGCGTTATCCACGCCCACGTCTTTCACATCGTACTTGCCGTTTTCAAACTTGAATGCATAACCGCCGTCGGCGGCAATCAGTGGCCAGGTGAAGTACGGTTCTTGCAGATTGAACATCAGCGCGGATTTACCTTTCGCCTTCAGCTCTTTATCCAGTGCAGGAATTTCTTCCCAGGTTTTCGGTGGGTTTGGCACGAGGTCTTTATTGTAAATCAGCGACAGCGCTTCAACCGCGATCGGGTAGGCGATCAGTTTGCCGTTATAGCGCACGGCATCCCAGGTGAACGGATAGAGCTTGTCCTGGAATGCTTTGTCTGGCGTGATTTCAGCCAGCAGGCCAGACTGAGCGTAACCGCCAAAACGGTCATGCGCCCAAAAAATGATGTCCGGGCCGTCACCGGTTGCGGCAACCTGAGGGAATTTCTCTTCCAGTTTGTCCGGGTGCTCAATGGTGACTTTGATACCGGTGTCTTTTTCGAATTTTTTGCCCACTTCAGCGAGGCCGTTATAGCCTTTGTCGCCGTTAATCCAGATAACCAGCTTACCTTCTTCAATCTTGGCGAGAGCCGAGGCGGAAAACATCATCGTCGTTAATGCGGACAATGCGAGGATGCGTGCGCCAGTTTTGATTTTCATAGTTCCCATCCTGTTTGGTGATTTTGCAGAGGTGGCTTAACGGTGACTAGTTTCTTTATACGACAACCTCTTTCCATCCTCCTTACCCCTACGCCCCACCCGCTCTTTATGTGATCTGTGTTACATAAATGTGAGTATTGCGTACTGGCGCACATAAAAACCCACCGATTTTTGCAGGCTGCATCACGAAATTCCTCTGAAGCAGGAGGGCCGGGTCTCAGACGCTGCTCTCTCATCCTCCCGCCTCCTCCCCCATAAAAAAGCCGGGGGGTGGAGGATTCACGCCATCAAGGGATAACGCATAGTCAGCCCATCATGAATGTTGCTGTCGATGACAGGTTGTAACGAAGGGAGAAGGGCATGGCGAGCGTACAGCTGCGTAATGTAACGAAAGCCTGGGGTGACGTGGTGGTATCAAAAGATATCAATCTCGACATTCACGAAGGGGAGTTCGTGGTGTTTGTCGGACCGTCAGGCTGTGGTAAGTCGACCTTGCTGCGTATGATCGCCGGACTTGAAACCATCACCAGTGGCGACCTGTTTATCGGTGAGACCCGGATGAACGACATTCCGCCCGCCGAACGCGGTGTGGGCATGGTCTTTCAGTCCTACGCGTTGTATCCCCATTTATCCGTTGCGGAAAATATGTCGTTCGGCCTCAAGCTGGCTGGCGCAAAAAAAGAGGTGATGAACCAGCGCGTGAATCAGGTGGCGGAAGTTCTGCAACTGGCCCATCTGCTGGAGCGTAAACCGAAAGCACTTTCCGGCGGACAACGTCAGCGCGTGGCGATTGGTCGTACGTTGGTCGCTGAACCGCGCGTATTTCTGCTCGATGAACCTCTCTCCAACCTCGATGCAGCACTGCGCGTACAGATGCGCATTGAAATTTCCCGTCTGCATAAACGTCTTGGCCGCACGATGATTTACGTCACCCACGATCAGGTCGAGGCGATGACGCTGGCCGACAAAATCGTGGTGCTGGATGCGGGGCGCGTGGCGCAGGTTGGTAAACCGTTGGAGCTGTACCATTACCCGGCTGACCGCTTTGTTGCCGGGTTTATTGGCTCGCCGAAGATGAACTTCCTGCCGGTGAAAGTTACCGGGACGGCCATCGATCAGGTGCAGGTTGAACTGCCCAACCGCCAGCAAATATGGCTGCCGGTAGACAGCCACGCGGTGCAGGTTGGCGCCAACATGTCTTTAGGTATCCGTCCGGAGCATTTGCTGCCCAGTGATATCGCCGATGTCACCCTCGAAGGTGAAGTGCAGGTGGTCGAGCAGCTTGGTCACGAAACACAAATTCATATCCAGATCCCCGCCATCCGTCAAAACCTGGTTTACCGCCAGAACGACGTGGTGTTGGTACAAGAGGGTGCCACATTCGCTATCGGCCTGCCGCCAGAGCGTTGCCATCTGTTCCGTGAGGATGGCACTGCATGTCGTCGGTTGCATCAAGAGCCGGGCGTTTAAGGCCCCCATAAAAAAACGAAACGCAAAACTATCAAGTCGATGCGTTTAGAGAAAAGCAATGATCTCAGGAGATAGAACGATGATTACTCTGCGCAAACTCCCTCTGGCGGTTGCTGTGGCGGCAGGCATTATGTCTGTTCAGGCAATGGCTGTGGATTTCCATGGTTATGCACGTTCCGGCATAGGCTGGACGGGTAGCGGCGGTGAACAACAGTGTTTCCAGGCAACCGGTGCTCAAAGTAAATACCGTCTTGGTAACGAATGTGAAACCTATGCGGAAATCAAATTAGGTCAGGAAGTGTGGAAAGAAGGCGATAAGAGCTTCTACTTCGACACCAACGTAGCCTACTCTGTGGCACAACAGAATGACTGGGAATCGACCAGTCCGGCATTCCGTGAAGCCAACGTGCAGGGTAAAAACCTGATTGAATGGCTGCCAGGCTCCACTATCTGGGCCGGTAAGCGTTTCTATCAGCGTCATGACGTCCACATGATCGACTTCTACTACTGGGATATTTCAGGTCCTGGCGCTGGTATTGAAAACATCGATCTGGGCTTCGGTAAACTGTCTCTGGCGGCCACCCGTTCTCAGGAAGCTGGAGGGTCTTATACCTTCAGTAGCCAGAATATCTACGACACCTCTAAAGATACCGCGAACGACGTATTTGACGTACGTTTAGCGCAGATGGCTACTAACCCTGATGGCATGCTGGAGCTGGGTGTGGACTATGGCCGCGCGAATAAAACCGACGGTTACAGCTACGCGGATGACGCAACGAAAGATGGTTGGATGTTCACCGCAGAACATACCCAAAGCATGCTGAAAGGCTATAACAAATTTGTTGTTCAGTACGCGACTGACGCCATGACAACGCAAGGTAAGGGCGGCTCGCAGGGGACTTACGGCTCTACCTTCGATACGCAGGTATCTCCAGATGCACCTGTCATCCATCATGTTGACAACAACATCAATAACAACGGTAGCCTGGTACGCGTACTTGACCACGGTGCAATCTCTCTGGGCGACAAGTGGGACCTGATGTACGTCGGTATGTATCAGAACATCGACCTGGATAACGACCTGGGTACCGAATGGTACACCGTCGGTATCCGTCCGATGTACAAATGGACGCCGATCATGAGCACCTTGCTGGAAGTCGGTTACGACAACGTCAAATCTCAGCAAACTGGCGATCGCAACAGCCAGTACAAAATCACCCTGGCGCAACAGTGGCAGGCGGGCGACAGCATCTGGTCTCGCCCGGCAATCCGCGTCTTCGCAACCTATGCCAAATGGGATGAAGAGTGGGGTTACGTGAAAAATGGCGACAAAGTTTCTAAATATGCCGCCGCAACCAACTCTGGTATCAGCACAACCAGCCGTGGCGACAGCGATGAGTGGTCCTTCGGTGCCCAGATGGAAATCTGGTGGTAATTCAGCACTAACCTGACGTAAAGACCGAAAGAGGGGCGCCAGCCCCTCTTGATTACGGTTTAGCGCGCTATTGCCTGGCCACCGCTGAACCCATGCTATCTGAGGTGATAACAATGAAAATGAAGAAAAGTCTCGTTGCCCTTTGTTTATCTGCAGGGTTATTTGCCAGCGCGCCTGGCATCAGCCTGGCCGATGTAAATATTGTTCCGCAGAACACCACCGCGGCTCCAGCTATTCCCACTGCTGCGCTACAACAGTTAACCTGGACGCCAGTTGATCAATCCAAAACCCAGTCGACACAGCTAGCGACAGCGGGTCAGCGTCTGGATGTTGCTGGTATTACTGGCCCAGTCGCTGCGTACAGTGTACCCGCGAATATTGGTGAGTTAACCCTGACGCTGACCAGTGAAGTCAACAAACAAACCAGCGTATTTGCACCAAACGTTTTAATTCTTGATCAGAACATGACGCCATCTGCGTTCTTCCCCAGCAGTTATTTCACTTATCAGGAACCCGGCGTGATGAGTGCCGATCGCCTGGAAGGAGTCATGCGTCTGACGCCTGCGCTGGGCCAGCAAAAACTCTATATGCTGGTCTTTACCACGGATAAAGATCTCCAGCAGACCACGACCCTGCTTGACCCGGCAAAAGCCTATGCCAAAGGTGTAGGGAACGCGATTCCGGATATTCCAGACCCGATTGCCCGTCATACCACCGACGGTCTGCTGAAGCTGAAAGTAAAAACCAGCTCCTCTTCCAGTGTTCTGGTTGGGCCGCTGTTTGGTTCATCCGGCCCTGGCCCTGTCACGGTTGGCAATACCGCCGCGCCTGCGGTGGCCTACGCAGCCCCGGCTGCAACAGTGGCTACTCCAGCGCCACAACCGGTGAAGAAAAGTGAGCCAATGCTAAATGACACGGAAAGTTATTTTAACCAGGGCATTAAGGATGCCGTGGCGAAAGGCGATGTCGATAAAGCGCTGAAGCTGCTTGATGAAGCTGAGCGTCTGGGATCCAAATCCGCCCGATCCACCTTTATCAGCAGTGTAAAAGGCAAGGGGTAAACATTTCCCCGCAGTGCTGATTTTGCAACAACTGGTGCGTCTCCTGGCGCACCTTTTTTTATCCTTCGGTGCTAATTGTTACACTTATGTTGCTTTGACGATCACTTAATTGTGTTTGCTCACCCCGTAATGCATTTTCTGCGATACAATGCCTTCAGGTTATAAATCGGAGAGTAAGGCATGCCACACCCTGCGTTAACGCAACTGCGTGCGCTGCGTTATTTTGATGCGATTCCGGCGCTGGACCCGCAACTGCTCGACTGGTTGTTACTGGAAGATTCCATGACTAAACGTTTTGAGCAGCAGGGGAAAAAGGTTACCGTCACGTTACTTCGCGAAGGATTTGTTGGGCAAAATGAGGTGGCTGAAGAACTGATGCTGCTGCCGACAGAACCCCGTTATTGGTTGCGTGAAATCCTGCTCTGCGCGGACGGTGAACCCTGGCTTGCCGGGCGCACAGTAGTGCCTGAATCAACTTTGTGCGGCCCTGAACTGGCCTTACAAAACCTGGGAAAAACCCCGCTTGGGCGCTACCTGTTTACGTCATCGACATTGACCCGAGATTTTATTGAGATTGGCCGTGATGCAGCGCTGTGGGGGCGACGTTCCCGCCTGCGGCTGAGCGGTAAGCCGCTGATGCTTACCGAACTTTTCCTACCTGCATCGCCGTTGTACTGAGAGGAAGATAAAGATGGAGTGGAGTCTGACGCAGAATAAGCTGCTGGCGTTTCACCGCTTGATGCGTACGGATAAGCCAATCGGCGCCTTACTGCTGCTCTGGCCTACGCTATGGGCATTGTGGGTGGCGACCCCAGGCATGCCGCAATTGTGGATCCTGGCGGTATTTGTCGCCGGCGTTTGGTTAATGCGCGCCGCCGGATGCGTGGTGAATGATTATGCCGACAGGAAATTTGACGGACACGTTAAACGCACCGCGAATCGACCGCTGCCGAGCGGGGCCGTCACCGAAAAAGAAGCCCGAACGCTGTTCGTCGTATTGGTATTGCTCGCCTTCCTGCTGGTTTTAACGCTCAACACAATGACCATTATGTTGTCCGTTGCGGCGTTAGCGTTGGCGTGGGTTTACCCGTTTATGAAACGCTATACGCATTTGCCGCAGGTGGTGCTGGGGGCGGCGTTTGGCTGGTCTATTCCGATGGCGTTTGCTGCCGTAAGCGAGTCTGTGCCGCTGAGCTGCTGGCTGATGTTCCTCGCCAACATTCTCTGGGCGGTGGCCTATGACACCCAGTATGCGATGGTTGACCGGGATGATGACCTGAAGATTGGCATTAAATCGACCGCGATCTTGTTTGGTCAAAACGACAAGCTAATCATTGGTATTCTGCAGGTGGGCGTGCTGGTGCTGATGGCGCTGGTGGGCTGGCTAAACGGGCTGGGGCTGGGCTATTACTGGTCACTGCTGGTGGCGGGTGCGCTGTTTGTGTATCAGCAGAAGCTGATCGTTAATCGTGAACGGGATGCCTGTTTTAAAGCGTTTATGAACAATAACTATGTAGGGCTGGTACTGTTTTTAGGACTGGCGATGAGCTACTGGCATTTTTGAGTTTGGCTTAGCCTGCAAAATAAAAACCGGTCATTTCGACCGGTTTTTTTTACTTACTCGCCCTGTGTGGCACTCTCGATGGTCAGACGAACATCCGATGTGACCAGTTCAGCCAGCATCTGATAGATCTTCATCGTCTCTTCCGGCTCGGCATCTCCGGTATCGCTAATGAATCCTTCGTCACGCAGCGTCAGCACCAGAGAGCTGAATACCGCTTTGTCGAAGAATTCCGGCGCGTTAATGCCGTGCAGTACGGAGAGGCGTTGCGCCACGGTGCGGCTCTCTTTCTCAAGCGTACCACGGTTGATGGACGGGTTGGCGCTCAGCAGCCAGAAGGTAATGGCGTAGCGTTGCAACGTCTCGCGAGCACCCGCAGCCAACAGCTGGAGCGTACGGGAGCGGGCTGGGTTAATATGCAGTTCGCCATCCTGCTGAGCGATCAATCCCTGGCGCTGCATTTCGCTGGCCAATTCGTCAATCACTCCGGCAAGCTCATTGCGTTCCCAGCGCAGGAACAGCTCAGCTTTCAGCATTGGATACAACGCATCAATATGCTGCTGTAGCGCGACGCGTGAAATACGACGGTGCTGAGTTACAATGGCTGCCATCAACGAAGGCAGAACCAGCATGTGCGCAATGTTGTTGCGATAGTAGGTCATCAATACGGCCTGCTCGCGCGGCAGTATGATGATGTCGCCGATGGTGTCTTTCTCGACCTCAAACTTGTTCATCTGCAAGGCGTGGTCGATCAACTCACTGGCGCTCTGTGCAGGAACAGTTGAGTCTGCTGCGTACGGCACGTTGCGCAGCAGGCTAAGGTAGCAGTCAAGCTGCTCGGTTAACTGTTCACGGGTCAGAGAGCGCTGGCGGGAAGCCAACAGCGCGGTACAACACAGGTTCATGGCGTTGGCCGCGCCAGCGTTGTTAATGCGCACCATCAGATCGGCGGCAATGTTATTCACTGTCGGCGTCAGCCAGGCCGGGCGGATAGACTCGATAGGATCGATAGATTCACGCCACTCCGGCACATGCTGATTGAGGTACGTCATCAGCGGCATCGGCTCGCCAAAGTTAACGTAGCCCTGACCCAGATTACGCAGCTTGCTTAAGCCACGCAGCATTTGTGGCAGACTCTCTTTTTCTTTTGTCGCGCCACGCAGCTCTTTTGCGTAGGTGCCTACTTCCATTACGTGCTCATAGCCGATGTAGATCGGTACGAGGGTAATCGGACGCGTACCGCCGCGCAGCATCGCCTGAATGGTCATCGACAGCGTGCCGGTTTTCGGGTCGAGCAGACGACCGGTACGTGAACGGCCGCCTTCGACAAAATACTCAACCGAGTAACCGCGGCTGAACAGCTCGCCCAGGTATTCACGGAAAACGGTGGAGTAGAGCTTATTGCCCTTGAAGGTACGACGAATAAAGAACGCGCCCAGGCGGCGGAAAATCGGACCTGCCGGCCAGAAATTCAGGTTGATACCGGCAGCGATGTGCGGTGGAACCAGCCCCTGATGATACAGAACGTACGACAGCAGCATATAGTCCATATGGCTGCGGTGGCACGGAACATAAACGATTTCATGCCCATCGTGCGCCAACTGACGTACACGTTCCGCATTATGAACGTTAATCCCCTGATACAGACGGTTCCAGGTAAAGCCCAGAATTCGGTCCGTGAGGCGGATCATCTCGTAGGAGAAGTTGGCGGCAATCTCTTCCATCAGTGCAATGGCATTTTGCTGTGCTTTTTCGTGGGAGATTTTTTTACTGCGCGCTTCATCTTCTACCGCGCGAGCGATCGCTTTTGACGCCAGCAGCTTATTAAACAGATCCTGGCGGGCAGGGAGGCGAGGGCCAACCGCGGCCAGACGCTGGCGAGCAAAATGCATACGCGCCACGCGTGCCAGTTTCTGAGCGATTATCTTATCCGTACCGTGTTCATCCGCCATACGACGCAGGGAGACTGATGGGGAGAAACGGACAAAACTGTCGCGACCCAGCCAGGACACAGCAAAGAATTTCTGTACGCCGTTCAGCATGCGCAGCGGCGGATTGACTTCGCCTTTTTCGCGTCCTGGCGCACGGCCAAACATCACCGAAACCGGCACCATCTGCACATCCAGGTCTGGATTGCTGCGATGCAGGTCGAGATAGTTATGGAACAGCTTGATGGACTCTTCTTTCGGCGTGTAATAGGTGAACACGCGCGGGCCGCCGTGAATAAACACGTAGCGCGGCAGCAGAGTCCCGTCTATCTCCAGCGGTTCCAGGGGATCGGGGAGATCGTGCACCAGACATTGGGCACGCAGCGTCAGCAAGTCTGCTTTTGAATTGTACGGTAGGACGTACATAATGGGACGAGACGTATCGAGTCCCAATTCCGGGGCAGGTTCTGCCGGAATAGACTTACTTTTTACCAGGATGCTTAATGGTAAATTCAGTAATTTGTAGTAAATTCGTGGCCAGCCGGACATAAACGATGTAAAGCCTCTGGTTAATAATGCAAATGCGCTGCAAGGATATCAGAAAGTTTAGTGAATTTCTGTGGTATCCCGTCATACTTCGCGCTGCTTTGCCACCCCATGAAACAAACGGGGTAACGTTACAATGACATTGACGCTAATAATGTAAAAAGGTTCTTTTTGATGGCCAATAATACCACTGGATTCACCCGAATTATCAAAGCTGCAGGCTATTCCTGGAAAGGTTTTCGCGCCGCATGGATCAATGAGGCGGCATTCCGCCAGGAAAGCGTTGCCGTACTGCTGGGCGTAGCTATCGCCTGCTGGCTGGACGTCGATGCGATTACCCGCGTGCTGTTAATTGGTTCCGTGATGCTGGTGATGATCGTTGAAATCCTCAACAGTGCGATTGAGGCGGTGGTTGATCGCATAGGCTCTGAGTATCACGAACTTTCCGGCCGGGCGAAAGATATGGGTTCTGCGGCGGTGTTGTTGTCTATTTTCGTTGCTCTGATCACCTGGGGCATTCTGTTGTGGTCGCATTTGCGATAAGGATTCCACATCTTCATAAATCTCCTGCTTTTTGTGCAGTTTGCGGTTCCAAAATCACCTTTAGCTGTATATACTCACAGCATAACTGTATATACACCCAGGGGGCGGAATGAAAGCGTTAACGGCCAGGCAGCAAGAGGTGTTTGATCTCATTAGAGATCACATCAGCCAGACAGGTATGCCACCGACGCGTGCGGAGATCGCGCAGCGTTTGGGGTTCCGTTCCCCAAACGCTGCTGAAGAACATCTGAAAGCGCTGGCGCGTAAAGGTGTGCTGGAAATTGTCTCCGGTGCATCGCGTGGTATTCGACTGCTGCAGGAAGAAGAAGAAGGATTACCGCTTGTCGGTCGTGTGGCGGCAGGCGAGCCACTTCTGGCGCAGCAACACATCGAAGGCCACTACCAGGTCGATCCCTCATTGTTCAAACCGAACGCCGATTTTCTGCTGCGGGTTAGCGGTATGTCGATGAAAGATATCGGTATTATGGACGGCGATTTGCTGGCGGTGCATAAAACTCAGGACGTGCGTAACGGACAGGTTGTTGTTGCCCGTATCGACGACGAAGTCACGGTTAAGCGCCTGAAAAAGCAGGGCAACAAGGTTGAACTTCTGCCAGAAAACAGTGAATTTAAACCTATCGTTGTCGATCTGCGCGAGCAAAACTTCACCATTGAAGGGCTGGCGGTAGGCGTCATTCGTAACGGTGAATGGCTGTAATCATGTATTAATACTGTGGCGCATTCTGCGCCACAGCTAGTTTTCACTTCTTTTCATCAGGCTTTCCTGTATGCCTTTCTTTACCGCCTCTGATAAAGCACTCTGGCACCTCGCCTTACCGATGATCTTCTCCAATATCACCGTTCCCTTGCTGGGGCTGGTGGATACTGCTGTGATTGGTCATCTGGACAGCCCGGTCTATCTTGGCGGCGTTGCTGTTGGGGCCACGGCGACCAGTTTTCTCTTTATGCTGCTTCTTTTTTTGCGCATGAGTACCACCGGTCTTACCGCGCAGGCATTTGGTGCGAAAAATCCACAGGCGCTGGCGCGCGCGCTGGTACAGCCGCTGATGCTGGCATTGGGCGCAGGGGTACTTATCGCGCTGTTTCGCACGCCGATTATCGATTTAGCGCTGCATATTGTCGGGGGAAGTGAAGCTGTACTTGAACAAGCCCGGCGTTTCCTTGAAATCCGCTGGCTCAGCGCGCCAGCCTCGCTGGCGAATCTGGTGCTGCTCGGCTGGTTGCTGGGCGTGCAGTATGCGCGAGCGCCGGTTATCCTGCTGATTGTCGGCAATATTCTCAACATTGCGCTCGATTTATGGCTGGTGATGGGTCTGCATATGAACGTGCAGGGTGCGGCACTGGCAACGGTGATTGCTGAATATGCCACACTGCTTATCGGTCTGATGATGGTGCGCAAAGTCCTGCATATGCGCGGAATATCGCTGGCAATGTTGAAACAGGCGTGGCGGGGCAACTTCCGTCGTTTGTTGGCACTCAACCGTGACATCATGCTGCGTTCGCTGCTGTTGCAGCTCTGCTTTGGGGCCATTACGGTGCTGGGGGCGCGTCTGGGAGGCGATATCATTGCGGTTAATGCCGTACTGATGACTTTGCTGACGTTTACCGCTTATGCACTGGACGGATTTGCCTATGCCGTGGAAGCGCATTCGGGCCAGGCCTATGGGGCGCGGGACGGCAGCCAGTTGCTGGATGTCTGGCGAGCAGCGTGTCGACAGTCAGGAATTGTGGCAATCCTTTTTTCGCTGATCTATGCCTTGTTTGGCGAGCAGATTGTGGCGCTGCTGACCTCACTGTCGCAAATCCAACTTTTGGCCGATCGCTATCTTTTCTGGCAGGTGGTTTTACCGCTGGTGGGCGTGTGGTGTTATCTGCTTGACGGTATGTTTATTGGCGCAACGCGGGCTGCAGAAATGCGTAACAGTATGGCCGTTGCCGCAGTGGGATTCGCCTTAACGCTGCTGGCTTTGCCGTGGCTCGGAAATCATGGTTTGTGGCTGGCGTTAACTGTTTTCCTCGCGCTGCGCGGGCTGTCGTTGGCCTTTATCTGGCGGCGTCACTGGCGTAATGGAACCTGGTTTGCCTAATCTGGATGGTTAAAAATTCCGAATAGTAAATAAAACCCAGAATCACTGACTACACTTATTCTCACGTCCAGAGAAAACAGCATGTGTCTGGACATGGCACTCTCGCTATTCACAACCTAACGATGAGGACTTGATGATGAATAAAGACGAAGTCGGCGGCAACTGGAAGCAGTTTAAAGGTAAAGTGAAAGAGCAATGGGGCAAACTGACCGATGATGATATGACGGTCATTGAAGGTAAACGTGACCAACTGGTTGGTAAAGTCCAGGAGCGTTACGGTTACGCCAAAGATCAGGCGGAAAAAGAAGTTAACGATTGGGAAAAACGTAATGATTACCGCTGGTAATTGACCCTTCCCTCCTGAGAGTACAAGGACGTACGCTCTCCCACCTGACTAACGCCCAACTTTCTTCTTCACCTGAATTGTGTGGTCATGCTGGCAGTCGCCTGGATGACGGCATGACTCAACTTCCACACAGGCCGGACACAGCCCGTGGGCTTCAATAACATTATGTCGCAGAGCAAAGCCCATTTTGGCCGCCAGCGTATGCATGATGTCTTCCACACCTTCTGCGCACTCTTCTTTTACCACGCCACAGCGGTCGCAAATGAACATCGCAGAACTGTGCGTTGGCTGATCGAACAGATGACAAAGGACATAGCTGTTGGTGGATTCCACCTTATGCACAAACCCTTGTTCAAGCAGAAAATCGAGCGCGCGATACACGGTTGGTGGTTTGGCCTGCGGCTCGGTTTCCCGCAACAGGTCGAGCAGGTCGTAGGCGCTGATGGCGCCTTCCTGCAGGCTCATCAGTCGCAGCACTTCGAGGCGTTGTGGCGTAAGCCGCACGTTGCGTTGCGCACAGAGTTTTTCAGCTTGAGCCAATAACTCTTGCGTAGTGGTTTTGTCCATTTGGCGCCTCGATTTGCGTGGAAGGTTAATCCCTTACTTTAACATGTTCTGCTTAAAACGCCGAGATCCGCCGCGATGTGCTATACCTGAGCCATCGCAATACTGGAAAATAAACATGAAAAGACCCGATTGTATTCGTCACTGGCGTGAAGTTGAGGGGGCCGATGATTCCACCTACCCAGACAGCGATGAGCTGTTTGCCATAGGAGCGCCGCTTGCCCGCAAATTGGGGTTAGGACGACTCGGCATTCATCATGAACGCCTGCCGCCAGGTCGGCGCACGTCTTACCCGCATGCTGAAAGTGATGAAGAAGAGTTTATCTATGTGCTGGAAGGATATCCTGAGGCCTGGATTAACGGTTATTTATGGAAGCTGGAGCCTGGCGACAGTGTTGGTTTTCCTGCAGGTACTGGCGTGTGTCACACCTTTATCAATAACACCAGTGAAGAGGTACGTCTGCTGGTCGTGGGTGAGGCGAACAAAAAATACAATCGCATTTATTATCCGCTTAATCCGGTCTATGCCGCCACGCGCGAGGATCGCTGGGTTGACCATCCGCCGCAGTTTTTTGGATCTCACGACGGAAAACCGGGGCGTAAGTAGCGTTGGTCGGCACCAGAGATGGAGAACTGTGAGGATGTGGCTCACTATCGTAACGGTCTATGCTATAGTAGCGCCCCTTTTTTAACCGGATGCTTGAATATTCGCCATGCTGCCTGAATCTCAGTCTACCGCTTTTCCCGCTCATCGTTTTTCTATCGCGCCGATGCTCGACTGGACGGACAGGCACTGCCGCTACTTTTTGCGCTTACTGTCCAGCCAGACGCTCCTCTATACGGAGATGGTAACTACCGGTGCGATCATTCATGGCAAAGGCGATTATCTGGCGTATAGCGAAGAAGAACATCCGGTCGCATTGCAACTGGGTGGGAGCGATCCGGCTGCACTGGCGCAGTGCGCAAAGCTCGCTGAACAGCGGGGGTATGATGAAATTAACCTCAACGTGGGCTGCCCTTCCGATCGTGTTCAAAATGGGATGTTTGGCGCTTGTCTGATGGGAAATGCGCAACTGGTCGCTGATTGCGTCAAAGCGATGCGTGATGTGGTGTCGATACCGGTCACGGTGAAAACGCGTATCGGCATTGATGACCAGGACAGTTACGAATTCCTCTGCGATTTCATCAACACGGTCTCGGGTAACGGCGAATGTGAGATGTTTATCATCCATGCCCGCAAGGCCTGGCTGTCTGGGTTAAGTCCGAAAGAAAACCGCGAAATTCCACCGCTGGATTATGACCGCGTTTATCAGCTAAAGCGCGATTTCCCGCATCTGACGATGTCGATCAATGGCGGCATTAAATCGTTGGCAGAAGCGAAAATCCATTTGCAGCATATGGATGGCGTAATGGTGGGGCGCGAAGCTTATCAAAACCCAGGTATTCTGGCCTCCGTTGACCGCGAGATTTTTGCCGCTACTACTCAGGATGCCGATCCGGTCGCCGTGGTGCGTGCCATGTATCCCTATATTGAGCGTGAACTGAGTAAAGGTACGTATCTTGGACATGTGACGCGTCATATGCTGGGGCTGTTCCAGGGGATTCCTGGGGCACGTCAGTGGCGTCGTTATCTGAGCGAAAATGCGCATAAAGCCGGGGCAGATATTAACGTTCTGGAACACGCCTTGCAGCTGGTCGCTGACAAGCGTTAATTTTTCACCAAAAGTTAGTGAATTTCACCACGCCCTGCGCTTTGTCGCGGGGCGTTTGCTTTATAAATCAATATAATAATTTTGGCATGTTTCTTGTAATGCAGTGGAGAGTATTTAATTTCGGGAGAGAGCTATGCTGGAACTACTTTTTGTGATTGGGTTTTTTATCATGCTGATGGTCACCGGCGTATCTTTGCTGGGGGTATTGGCCGCATTAGTGGTCGCCACTGCAGTGATGTTTTTGGGCGGACTATTTGCCTTGATGATAAAACTTTTACCCTGGCTGCTACTGGCCGTTGCTGTGGTGTGGATTATCAAGGCGATAAAAGCGCCAAAAGTCCCACAGTATCAGCGTAATAACCGCCGATTTTACTAAGGTATTGAGCGGTGCGTCACAACCTGTAACATTGCCTTTAGAACCAAATAGGAATTGATTATCAAATCTGTCACTATTGCCAGGTTAACGAATTCATCGAGCTGTACCCTACATACAGCCGAACTAAAAAAAGAAAGGGCTTCCCACGGGAAGCCCTAATTCTTTATTTCCCCGTCATAATTCAAACCGCAGGTGTGTTGGCTGCTTTCATTCACCCCAGTCACTTACTCCAGTAAGCTCCTGGGGATTCATTCAATTGCCGCGTTACTCAGCTTAAAGCCTAGCCCCTTCAGGGTCAGCGCAAGCGCTGCTCAAAAACGCCTAATCATTTTTATCCTGCTGTTTGAATTGTTTAGGGGAAGTTGGAGCATTATGGGATGAGTAAACTCGAGCCCTGCGTGGCCCGGCTTTCCAGTACTTCATGGGCTCGTTGCGCGTCACTTAGCGCAAATTTCTGACCCGGCGCGACATCCACTTTGATCACCCCGCTGGCAATCAGCGAGAACAGCTCATTGCTGGCTTCGGTTAATTCATGGTGGTTGGTGATGTAACCCTGGAGCGAAGGGCGGGTCACGTACAGCGAACCTTTCTGATTCAGAATGCCTAAGTTAACGCCAGTCACCGGTCCGGAGGCGTTACCAAAGCTGACCATCAGCCCTCGACGCTGTAAACAATCCAATGAGGCTTCCCAGGTATCTTTTCCCACTGAGTCATAGACCACCCGCACTTTTTTACCGCCGGTTACCTCTTTCACTCGCTCAACAATGCTCTCTTCACGATAGTTAATGACCTGCCATGCACCGGCCTGCAGCGCAATTTGCGCTTTTTGCGCATTGCCGACGGTACCAATCAGCTTCGCACCCAATGCTTTTGCCCACTGGCAGGCAATCATCCCGACGCCGCCCGCAGCCGCATGGAACAAAAATGGTTCATCAGGCTGAATTTCATAGGTTTTACGCAACAGATAAAAAACAGTTAACCCTTTCAGGAATGAGGCTGCAGCTTGTTCAAATGAGATAGCGTTGGGCAGGATGGCGGCTTTATCGGCCGGAACGTTATGTACTGAGCTGTAAGCGCCAAGCGCAGACTGGGCGTAAACCACGCGATCGCCTGCTTTAATGTGCGTTACTTTATTCCCCACTTTGCTGACTATGCCCGCGGCTTCGGTTCCCAGGCCGCTGGGCAGAGAAGGCGGCGGATAAAGACCACTACGGATGTATGTGTCGATATAGTTGATCCCAATCGCTTTGTTCTCGACCTGGATTTCGTTCTCCGCCGGATCTGCAGGCGTAAAATCGACGACCTGAAGCACTTCAGGACCACCATGCTTGTGAAATTCAATACGCGTTGCCATGCTTCCTCCAAAAGAAATGTGGTAATCTTTCGACCCAATCATTATCTCGGTAACTCCATTCACTATGGCAGGAAATAAACCCTTCAACAAACAACAGACTGATGCTCGTGAGCGCGATCCCCAGGTCGCCGGGCTGAAAGTACCGCCGCACTCGATTGAAGCGGAACAGTCGGTGTTGGGCGGTTTAATGCTGGATAACGAACGCTGGGACGATGTGGCCGAGCGTGTGGTGGCGGAAGATTTTTATACCCGACCGCACCGGCACATCTTCACCGAAATGCATCGACTGCAGGAGATGGGAAAACCCATCGACCTGATCACGCTCGCAGAATCGTTGGAGGTTCAGGGACAACTGGACAGCGTCGGCGGCTTTGCTTACCTGGCTGAGTTATCTAAAAATACCCCAAGTGCGGCGAACATTAGTGCTTATGCGGATATCGTCCGTGAACGTGCTGTTGTTCGTGACATGATTTCGGTTGCGCACGAAATCGCGGAAGCCGGGTTTGATCCGCAAGGCCGTTCCAGTGAAGATCTGCTGGACCTCGCGGAATCACGCGTTTTTAAAATCGCTGAAAGTCGGGCCAACAAAGACGAAGGCCCGAAAAACATCACCGATGTGCTCGACGCAACCGTCGCGCGTATCGAGCAGCTGTTCCAGCAGCCGCACGACGGCGTCACCGGGGTGAACACCGGCTATGACGACCTCAACAAAAAGACGGCGGGTTTGCAGCCGTCAGACTTGATTATCGTCGCCGCGCGTCCGTCGATGGGTAAGACGACATTTGCAATGAACCTCGTCGAAAATGCGGCGATGTTGCAGGATAAGCCAGTTCTTATCTTTAGTCTTGAAATGCCCTCGGAACAGATCATGATGCGTTCCCTGGCTTCGCTTTCACGCGTAGACCAAACCAAAATCCGTACCGGTCAACTGGATGATGAAGACTGGGCGCGAATTTCCGGAACAATGGGTATTTTGCTGGAGAAACGAAACATCTATATTGATGATTCTTCCGGCCTGACGCCAACGGAAGTGCGCTCGCGTGCTCGTCGTATCGCCCGTGAACACGGCGGTATCGGCCTGATCATGATCGACTACCTGCAACTGATGCGCGTGCCGTCGCTCTCCGATAACCGTACGCTGGAAATTGCTGAAATTTCCCGCTCGCTGAAGGCGTTAGCAAAAGAACTGCATGTGCCGGTGGTGGCGCTGTCGCAGCTTAACCGCTCACTGGAACAACGCGCCGACAAACGTCCGGTTAACTCGGATCTGCGTGAATCCGGCTCCATCGAACAGGATGCCGACTTAATCATGTTTATCTATCGTGATGAGGTTTATCACGAAAATAGTGACTTAAAAGGCATCGCCGAAATTATTATTGGTAAGCAGCGTAACGGTCCGATTGGCACGGTGCGCCTGACGTTTAACGGACAGTGGTCGCGATTCGATAACTATGCGGGCCCACAATACGACGACGAATAAATCTCCGTCATCCTTCATGCTGCAGATGCGTTGACTACGCCCGTTCACCCCAGTCACTTAGCTTACTAAGCTCCCGGGGGTTCTCTGGCTTGTCGCGTGACTCGGACTGCGTCCTCGCCCCTTTGGGGCCAGCGCAGGCGCTGTTCAAAAACGCCAAAGCGTTTTTGTCCTGCAACACGAATGATTTAGGGGATTCTTTTATTAAGGAATACGAATGCAAGCGGCAACTGTAGTTATTAACCGCCGCGCTCTGCGACACAACCTGCAACGTCTGCGTGAACTGGCTCCTGCCAGCAAACTGGTTGCGGTCGTGAAAGCGAACGCTTATGGCCATGGTCTGTTAGAGACCGCGCGAACGCTCCCCGATGCGGACGCTTTTGGTGTCGCTCGTCTTGAAGAAGCCCTGCGGTTGCGAGCGGGAGGGATCACGCAGCCCATCCTGCTGCTGGAGGGATTTTTTGATGCCTCCGATCTGCCGACGATCTCCGCGCAGCGTCTGCATACTGCCGTCCACAACCAGGAGCAACTTGAAGCCCTGGAAGCCGCAGAATTGGCTGAACCGGTCACCGTCTGGATGAAGCTCGACACGGGAATGCACCGCCTGGGCGTACGTCCTGAGAAGGCTGAGGCGTTTTATCAGCGCTTGACCCAATGTGAAAACGTGCGTCAACCGGTTAATATCGTCAGCCACTTTGCGCGCGCAGACGAACCTGAATGCGGCGCGACCGAAAAACAGCTCGATATCTTCAATAGCTTTTGCGAGGGCAAACCTGGGCAACGTTCAATTGCCGCGTCGGGGGGAATTTTGCTGTGGCCCCAGTCCCACTTCGACTGGGCGCGTCCGGGGCTGATTCTGTATGGCGTATCGCCGCTGGAAAACCACTCTATCGGCGCCGATTTTGGCTGCCAGCCAGTGATGTCGTTGACCTCCAGCCTGATTGCGGTGCGTGAACACAAGGCGGGCGAACCGGTTGGCTATGGTGGAACCTGGCAGAGTGAGCGTGATACACGTCTGGGCGTGGTGGCGATGGGCTATGGCGACGGTTATCCGCGTGCAGCGCCGTCAGGGACACCGGTGCTGGTTAATGGCCGTGAAGTGCCGATCGTCGGTCGTGTCGCGATGGATATGATCTGCGTCGATTTAGGCCCCGAGGCGCAGGACAAAGCTGGCGATTCGGTGATCCTGTGGGGTGAAGGCCTGCCCGTTGAACGCATTGCTGAAATGACGAAAGTAAGTGCTTACGAACTTATTACGCGCCTGACTTCGCGCGTGGCGATGAAGTATATCGATTAATTAAGCGCATGATATGCCGGATAAGGCGGTTACGCCGCTATCCGGCAATATTCCTCTCAACATCCTCTCGATCTTCTCCTGCTTCCGGTTTATTGTGTTCTTATCCTCTGCCTGTAAACCTGGAGAACCACACGTGTTTCAAAAAGTTGACGCCTACGCTGGCGACCCGATTTTATCGCTTATGGAGCGGTTCAAAGAAGATTCACGTAGCGACAAAGTGAACCTCAGCATTGGCCTGTATTACAACGAAGACGGGATTATTCCTCAGCTTAAAGCGGTCGCGGAAGCGGAAGCCCGACTCAATGCCAAACCGCATGGCGCTTCGCTGTATCTGCCGATGGAAGGTCTGAACGCTTATCGTCATACCATTGCACCACTGCTGTTTGGCGCAGATCATCCGGTTCTCCAGCAGCAGCGCGTCGCAACCATTCAGACGCTGGGCGGCTCCGGCGCGCTAAAGGTTGGTGCAGACTTCCTGAAGCGCTATTTCCCTGATTCTGGCGTGTGGGTTAGCGATCCGACCTGGGAAAACCACATCGCGATTTTTGAAGGTGCTGGATTCAATGTAAGTACTTACCCCTGGTATGACAACACGACCAATGGCGTGCGTTTCAACGACCTGCTGGCAGCGCTGAATACCTTACCCGCGCGTAGCATCGTGCTACTGCATCCGTGCTGCCATAACCCGACAGGGGCGGATTTAACTCCAACGCAGTGGGATGGCGTCATTGAGATCCTGAAAGCACGTGATCTCATCCCGTTCCTGGATATTGCTTACCAGGGCTTCGGCGGTGGAATGGAAGATGATGCCTACGCGATCCGCGCCATTGCCAGCGCCGGATTGCCTGCCCTGGTCAGCAATTCATTCTCGAAGATCTTTTCCTTGTACGGTGAACGCGTCGGTGGGCTGTCAGTGGTGTGTGAAGACGCCGATGCCGCCAGCCGCGTTCTGGGGCAGCTAAAAGCGACGGTGCGCCGGAACTACTCCAGTCCGCCAAATTTTGGTGCGCAGGTGGTTGCTGCGGTGTTGGGGGATGACACGCTGAAAGCCAGCTGGCTGGCGGAAGTCGAAGAGATGCGTACCCGTATTCTGGCGATGCGCCAGGAGCTGGTTAACGTATTGAATGCGGAGATCCCGGGCCGTAACTTTGATTACCTGCTGCAACAGCGCGGTATGTTCAGTTATACCGGGCTCAGCGCCGCTCAGGTCGATCGCCTGCGCGATGAGTTTGGGGTATACCTGATAGCCAGCGGTCGTATGTGCGTGGCCGGGTTGAATCACAGTAATGTGCAGCGCGTGGCGAAGGCATTTGCCGCCGTCATGTAACCGGGTGTACAGGCCTGATACGCGTCACGAGATCAGGCCTGTTTTCCAATGTGATCATGCTCCTTTTCCTGGACAAAACCAGAGAAAATCCTTCCTTTCCCTTCCCCCAAGGGGTAATGTCAGATAGTTTTTTGACCAGTTGTTAATAAAAAATGATAACTAACTGACTACTTAGGGAAAAATATGCGCAAGTTTACCCTGGCACTGAGTGCCGTTTGTTTATTGTTCACGTTAAATCAGCCCGTTCAGGCGTTAGTTTCCTCTCCCTCTCAGCTTAACCCCGGCACCAACGTTGCAAAACTCGCTGAGCAGGCTCCCATTCATTGGGTCTCCGTGGCACAAATCGAAAACAGTTTGACCGGGCGCCCGCCGATGGCCGTCGGGTTTGATATTGATGACACCGTCCTCTTTTCCAGCCCGGGCTTCTGGCGCGGTAAAAAAACGTATTCCCCGGACAGTGAGGATTACCTGAAGAATCCGGCCTTCTGGGAAAAAATGAACAATGGCTGGGATGAATTTAGTATTCCAAAAGAAGTGGCGCGTCAGTTGATTGATATGCATGTGCGTCGTGGCGACCGCATCTTTTTCGTGACCGGGCGTAGTCAGACCAAGACCGAAACGGTATCGAAAACGCTGGCCGATAACTTTCACATTCCGGCCGGTAATATGAATCCGGTCATTTTTGCCGGTGATAAACCCGGTCAGAACACTAAAACACAGTGGCTGCAGGATAAAAGCATCCGCATGTTCTACGGTGACTCCGACAATGACATCACCGCCGCTCGCGACGTGGGTATTCGCGGTATTCGTATTTTGCGCGCCTCTAACTCCACTTATAAACCGCTGCCGCAGGCTGGCGCGTTTGGTGAAGAGGTGATCGTCAACTCGGAGTATTGAGAAGACGGAATGCTGATTTTTTAAACAAATTTACGCTACTGGCTTTTACCTTTTGCGGACTTGCTGCACACTGAATAAAGATGTTCTCATTAGGCAATATGCTGGTAAGGGGAATAAAGATGACGAATTCGGAGTTGCTGCAATACTGCATGGCAAAAACGGGTGCGGAGCAGAGCGTGCACAGTGACTGGAAAGCCACGCAAATCAAAGTTGAAGATGTACTCTTTGCGATGGTCAAAGAGGTCGAAGGTCGCCCGGCGGTTTCTCTGAAAACCAGCCCTGAACTCGCAGAATTGCTGCGTCAGCAACATAAAGACGTGCGTCCCAGCCGTCATCTCAATAAAGCGCACTGGAGCACGGTGTATCTTGATGGCTCGCTGCCAGATTCACAGATCTACTATCTGGTAGATGCCTCCTGGCAACAGGCTGTAAATACGCTGCCGGAAGATAAACGTAAGTTGCTGGTGCAATAATTTACCGCTTCCTGTTGCGCCAGGAAGCGGTACGGGGATACTTACAACAGCGGTTTGAGGAAACGAGCCGTGTGTGAGGCTTCACATTCAGCGACCGTCTCCGGCGTGCCGGAGACTAAAATTTCCCCGCCGCCGCTGCCGCCTTCCGGACCGAGATCGACAATCCAGTCTGCGGTTTTAATCACGTCCAGATTGTGCTCAATCACCACGATGGTGTTGCCCTGATCCCGAAGCTGATGCAGCACGTCCAGCAGTTGCTGAATATCCGCAAAATGCAGGCCGGTGGTTGGCTCATCGAGAATATACAGCGTCTGTCCGGTACCGCGTTTGGACAACTCACGCGCCAGCTTCACGCGCTGCGCTTCACCGCCCGAGAGCGTGGTGGCAGACTGGCCGAGGCGGATGTACGTCAGACCAACGTCCATCAGCGTTTGCAGCTTACGCGCCAGCGCCGGAACGGCATCGAAGAACTCACGTGCTTCTTCAATCGTCATATCCAGCACTTCGTGGATAGTCTTGCCCTTGTACTTAATCTCCAGCGTTTCGCGGTTATAGCGCTTACCTTTGCACTGATCGCACGGCACGTAGATATCTGGCAGGAAGTGCATTTCCACTTTGATCACGCCATCGCCCTGACAGGCTTCGCAGCGTCCACCGCGGACGTTAAAGCTGAAACGACCCGGCGTGTAACCGCGTGCACGGGACTCCGGCACGCCGGCAAACAGTTCGCGCACTGGCGTAAATACCCCGGTGTAGGTTGCCGGGTTAGATCGCGGGGTACGGCCAATTGGGCTTTGGTCAATATCGATGACTTTGTCGAAATGTTCCAGACCCTGAACATCGCGATACGGCGCAGGTTCCGCCAGCGTCGCACCGTTCAGCGCCGTCTGCGCAATGGGGAACAGCGTATCGTTGATCAGCGTCGATTTACCTGAGCCGGAAACCCCGGTAATGCAGGTAAATAAACCAACCGGCAGCGTCAGGGTGACATCTTTCAGGTTGTTACCGCGTGCGCCGGTGAGCTTCAGCACTTTTTCCGGATCAGCTGCCACGCGCTGTTTCGGTACTTCAATTTTGCGCTTACCGCTCATGTACTGGCCGGTCAGCGACTCAGGCACCGCCATAATATCTTTTAGCGTTCCTTCGGCAACTACCTGGCCGCCGTGAACGCCCGCGCCGGGACCGATGTCGATAACGTGGTCAGCGGCGCGAATCGCATCTTCATCGTGTTCGACCACAATCACGGTATTACCCAGGTTACGCAGATGGATAAGCGTACCCAGCAGTCGTTCATTATCGCGCTGATGCAGACCAATAGACGGCTCATCCAGCACGTACATTACGCCGACCAGTCCTGCGCCGATCTGACTTGCCAGACGAATACGCTGGGCTTCGCCGCCGGAGAGCGTTTCGGCTGAACGTGACAGCGTCAGATAGTTGAGGCCGACGTTGACCAGGAACTTCAGACGATCGCCAATCTCTTTAAGGATTTTCTCTGCAATCTTCGCCCGCTGACCTGCAAGTTTCAGGTTGTTGAAGAAATCCATCGCATGACCGATGCTCATGTCGGAAATCGCGGGCAGCGGCGTATTTTCGACAAATACGTGGCGGGCTTCCCGGCGTAAACGCGTCCCTTCACAGCTGGCGCACGGCCGGTTACTGATGAATTTGGCTAATTCTTCGCGTACCGCGCTGGATTCCGTCTCTTTATAACGGCGCTCCATATTGTGTAATACGCCTTCGAACGGGTGACGACGTACGGACGTATCGCCGCGATCGTTCATGTATTTGAATTCGATATTTTCTTTACCCGAACCATACAGCACCACTTTATGCACAGCAGGGTTCAGGCTGGCCCATGGGGCTTCGACGTCGAACTTATAGTGCTCCGCCAGCGACTTAAGCATCTGGAAGTAATAGAAGTTACGACGATCCCAACCGCGGATGGCGCCACCGGCCAGCGACAGTTCCGGGTTTTGGATCACCCGGTCAGGATCGAAATACTGCTGCACGCCGAGACCGTCACAGGTTGGGCACGCACCCGCCGGGTTGTTGAACGAGAACAGGCGGGGTTCCAGTTCGCGCATACTGTAGCCGCAAATCGGGCAGGCAAAGTTGGCGGAGAACAGTAGCTCTTCCGCTTTCGGGTCGTCCATATCGGCGACCACCGCCGTACCACCGGACAGTTCCAGCGCGGTTTCAAAGGATTCAGCCAGTCGCTGAGTGAGGTCATCGCGGACTTTAAAGCGGTCAATCACCACTTCAATGGTGTGTTTCTTTTGCAGCTCCAGCTTGGGCGGATCGGAAAGGTCACACACTTCGCCGTCGATACGGGCGCGGATATAGCCCTGGCCCGCCAGGTTTTCCAGTGTTTTGGTGTGCTCGCCTTTACGCTCCTTAATTACCGGCGCCAGTAACATCAGACGTTTGCCTTCCGGCTGCGACAGCACGTTGTCCACCATCTGGCTAACGGTCTGCGCCGCCAGGGGAACGTCGTGATCCGGGCAGCGCGGCTCGCCAACGCGGGCAAACAGCAGGCGCAGATAGTCGTGAATTTCGGTAATCGTACCTACCGTGGATCGCGGGTTATGAGATGTCGATTTTTGTTCAATTGAGATGGCAGGAGACAGCCCCTCAATGTGGTCGACATCCGGTTTTTCCATCAGTGACAGAAACTGACGCGCGTAAGCTGAAAGGGATTCAACGTAACGACGTTGCCCTTCGGCATACAGGGTGTCGAAAGCAAGCGAAGATTTGCCTGAGCCCGAAAGCCCGGTGACGACAATCAGCTTGTCGCGCGGGATGACGAGGTTGATGTTTTTGAGATTATGGGTGCGGGCGCCCCGAACTTCGATCTTATCCATTCATCTTTCCCGGATTAAACGCTTTTTTTGCCTGGCTGCATGGTGCTACCGGCGATCACAAACGGTTAATTATGACACAACTTGACCTGAATGGATATACAGTATTGGAATGCAAAACGCATGTTCCTGTGCAACAATGTTTGACGGGGATTGTTTACTGGAATCGATCTCGCAACGTAGTAAAAGCGCTATTGGAAATGCTACAATCCCGCGCTTACACTTATTCAGTAACGTTTTTCAGGAGACACGATCATGGCCAGCAGAGGCGTAAACAAGGTGATTCTCGTCGGTAATCTGGGCCAGGACCCGGAAGTACGCTATATGCCGAATGGTGGCGCAGTTGCCAACATTACGCTGGCTACTTCCGAATCCTGGCGTGATAAAGCGACCGGCGAAATGAAAGAGCAGACTGAATGGCACCGCGTTGTGCTGTTTGGCAAACTGGCGGAAGTGGCCAGTGAATATCTGCGTAAAGGCTCCCAGGTCTATATCGAAGGTCAGCTGCGTACCCGCAAATGGACCGATCAGTCCGGCGTAGAAAAGTACACCACTGAAGTTGTTGTTAACGTTGGCGGCACCATGCAAATGCTGGGTGGTCGTCAGGGCGGTGGTGCTCCGGCAGGTGGCGGTCAGCAGCAAGGGGGTTGGGGTCAGCCTCAGCAGCCGCAGGGCGGCAATCAGTTCAGCGGCGGCGCGCAGTCTCGTCCGCAGCAGTCCGCTCCGGCAGCGCCGTCTAACGAACCGCCGATGGACTTCGACGACGATATCCCGTTCTAAGATAGCTGAACGCATTAACGTTCTAATTTATGAAAACCCCGTTGCGACGGGGTTTTTTTATATTTCTTATTCAGAATTAATTATTCGGTATTTTCTGGTTTATCATCGCAGCTTTATGATTCATTTAATACGAACTAATCTACGCTAATATTCGGTAATATTTATTGGTGGTTACGGCGAATGAAAATTAAGCTACGCTGGCAAATAATTGAATCTATGCGCGTGGTGTAGGTTCTACTATTACGGCAAACAGTGGCGATGTTTACATTAATACTTACGCCAGCAATTTCAAAGAACTGCTGGAGAACAATAGTGGTTATCCTGATGGCTCATCAAAAAGTGATGCGGTTAGTGCTAAAGATGGTGGTGTCGTAAATATTAATCAGTCAGGTGAGAACAAGGTTAATTTGTTAGGAAATATCGACTTCGGCGATAAAATATATGCTCATACCAGCCATATGAATATTACGCTCAATGGTGCGGAATCATTTTGGCATGGACATGAGGCGAATGTTCTGGACATCGTCAGTGGTAAATGGGCCGGAGATTTGAATCTGACGCTGATGAATAATGCTTACTGGATCCCGGATGGCAAAGACGCTCAGATCAGCGCCATCACCTTGCAAGACGGCGGGACGATAAACCTGCACGGTTTTAACCTGCATACCAATCAGAGCATCAACGAAACCGTGAAGATTCACGAGCTGAAAGGCAACAACGGTATTTTCCTGATTGATGTAAATACAAATAAAACCGATGAGCAGCGGCGTAATGGGAGCGACTTTATCGAAGTCGTTAAGAGTAGCACGGGGGGAACTCATGCTATTGAGGCGTTAAATATTAATAAGCTTAGCGATCTGCAAGAAGATATCTGGGTTGCCGATGCCGCCAGCAATGTGATGTTCGAAGCGTACGATAAAATCGATATCACTAACGAGTATGTATACGACTATAAACCGCTACTGCGTTCTGATATTCGGGAAGGTGATCCGGTAAGCCAGTATGGCACAAACTGGTATATTACGGGGGTTTAAACAAAAGCCAGTGCGGGTAGCAACACCGCGATTGCTAATGCCGGGTTAAACTACGCGGTGGCCACCGCCCGTCTCGAAATCGACAGCCTGAATAAACGTTTAGGGGAATTACGCCAGAACCAACAGCAAAATGGTCTGTGGATACGTTATAAAGGCGGCGAAATGGAAAGCGATAATGGCAGCTACTTCAAAAACTTGTACAGCTTCTGGCAACTGGGTTATGACAACAAAGAAGAAAGTGAACAATCAGTCTGGACGCGAGGCATTGCGGCGCATTACATGAGAGGTAACGCTGACTTTACTTATGGCACGGGCGATAACAAGAGCTACGGTGGTTCACTTTATGCTGCATGGTACCGTCCGGAGAAACAAGACTACCTGGATCTGGTACTGAAATATAGCCGCCATGAGAGTGATTTTAACTACCGAAATGTGTACGGCAATATGGGGGTGGCGGATAGCAGTACGTGGTCAATTAGCGCCAGCGCAGAATACGGTCGTGAGTTTAGTCTGGGAGAATCCTCTTTCATCGAACCGCAAGCACAGCTCGTGTATACCCGGTTGGATGAAGCTCGTTATACCACCAGCAGCGGGCTACGGGTTCGTCAGAATGATATCGATAGCGTGATCGGTCGTGTCGGATTGCGAGGAGGTTATCGATTTGAAGAACGCCCGGACAGCGACATTTATGTGAAGCTGGATCTGCTGCATGAGTTTGCTGGCGATCGTGATGTCACTGTGTGGGGTAAAGACGCGTCCATGACGGTCCGCGAGGGAGGAAGTGACTCGTGGATTAACTACGGTATTGGAACCAATATCCATCTCACTCAGAACAATAATTCTCGACTGTACGTTGACCTGGAAAGGTCAGCTGGAGGCGACATTGATATGAACTGGCAGGTGAACGCAGGGTTCCGTATGGAGTGGTAAGCGGTTACCGGAACGTCAGTAGAATCGTTATCGCTTAAAACGGTGTCCGACCGGTTATATTCTGGTCGGACACACTGTTGTTATCAGTTCAACACCATCGGCCATTCTGGCGGTGTGTGGCTCATCATTTCGACCATCACGGTTTCAATATTCTTCCAGATCGTGGAAATATCCACCAGGGTTATGCCGAGCAATCCGGTCGCAAACCAGCAGGCAAAAACCAACCCTAAACCGCTGCTAATGACGGCCAGGCCAATATAGTCTGATTTACGAAAACGGATATTGAGCGTACTGGCTAAAAACATCAGCACTGCACTGAGTAATTGCCACCGCAGAAGAACCACGCCAGTTGTTATTGTTGCCATGAAAAACGTCCTCAGAAAGTCTGGATGCCCAGGACAGCGCGGGGGTGTTCACCGAGGGTGTAGTACTCTGGCTATCGACGGGCAATAACATGAATGAAACATTGTTTCTGTTACATGATTTTTGTGAACTATATCACAAGTGTTCGTTTGTTCACCAGTGCTGGACGTTATTTTTGCTGGATTATAACCATTATTAATGTGTGGTTATTTTTGAAAAGGCTACTGATACTAAATAATCAATCTTAAAGGTGTATTTACGCCACTAGTTTAATTCATCTTAAATTAATTGTTAAAAAAATTTAATGAATTTCTTAAATGCAACCAGGATAGTGCTCATAAAAAATTAACGTTCTCGGGATAATAACATTGTGAAATAAGCGTAACTTTAAGTTTGCATTACGGAAAAATAATATCATCCCCAACTATTATCAGACTTTTACATAGAGACGTCTGTTGCTAATACTGATAGATTCATGCAAGTTAACTAGCTGGTGTTTATAGCATCACTGCCGTGACAGGTACTGGCATAGACAAAACAGGGACATAAGGCTGACATGAATCACAGTGCGCGACGCAAGATGCTGAAGTTGCTGGGAACATTCATGGTGGTATTGCTCCCCGTGGTGCTGGCATTATGGTTTGCTCAAATCCGGGCGATGTCCGAAACCCGTAATGAACTTCACTCTTTTGCTCAACTGGTCTTAAATAAAACAGAATTAGTGATCCAACAAGCCGATTTAGCACGTGATATGGCCCAGTTGTATCAAGGTGAGATGTGTACCCCAACACATCAGAAAAGTATGCTGAATATAATTCGCGGTCGTTTATATATCAGCGAGCTAATTTATGCCCAGGGCGATCATTTTTTGTGCTCTACGTCGATGGTGCCATCCACTACCTATATTATGCCGACCGCAGACTATAAACGTACGCCGGACATCTCGATCTATTACTATCGCGATACCCCGTTTTTTGCTGGCTACCGAATGACGTATATGCAACGAGGAAACTACGTTGTCGTCATCAATCCGTTATCTTACAGCGAAGTCATGTCAGATGACCCAGACCTGTCCTGGGGCGTGTATGACACGGTAACGGATTCCTTTTTCTCTGCCAGCGAAGGGGCGCACATTGATCAATTCTCGCCGCTGGTGGGCGGCGAAGCCTCTACCTTCCCGTTGGCGGATCGCTTCTATACTATTGTGCGTTCAGAAAAACGGCCAATCGCGATTATTGTGTCGACCTCGGATAAACGCATAAATTCGATTTTTTATCACGAGGCTGCATTAACGGTTCCTTTCGGGATTATCTGCAGCATCCTGATGCTGTTAATGTGGTGGCGTACGCGTCAGGAATACCTCTCTCCCCGTCGTTTATTAAAACGCGCAATCAAAAAACGTCACCTGTGCCTGTACTACCAGCCGATCATTGATATCACAAACGGTCAGTGCGTAGGGGCCGAGGCTTTGCTGCGCTGGCCGGACTGTAAAGGTGAGGTGATGAGTCCGACCGAGTTTATTCCTCTGGCTGAAAAAGAGGGAATGATGGAGCGGATCACGGATTACGTGGTTGAAGAGGTGTTCAACGATTTGGGGTATTTTCTGTCGGCACATCCCCAGCTTTATATCTCGATAAATCTCTCCGCGTCTGATTTTCATTCATCCCGACTCATTGCCCTGATTACTGACAAAAACCGTGAGTACTCCGTGGCGGCCCGACAAATTAAAGTTGAGGTAACGGAGCGCGGGTTTGTTGATGTAGATAAAATGACGCCGGTAATCCAGGCGTTCCGCCAGGCGGGTTATGAAGTGGCGTTTGATGATTTTGGCACGGGGTATTCCAATCTACATAATTTGTCCGCGCTGAATGTCGATATCCTGAAGATCGATAAATCATTTATTAGTACTCTGTCCACTAACAGTACCAGCCACATGATTGCCGAACATATCATTGAGATGGCACAAAGCTTACATCTTAAGACGATCGCTGAAGGAGTTGAAACGACAGAGCAAGTCGAGTGGCTGCGTGAACGCGGCGTACAGTATTGTCAGGGCTGGTATTTTGCGAAAGCGCTGCCGCTGCAGGAGTTCATACGCTGGATACAACGGTCGCCCGCCATACTGACGCAGAGCGGGCAATAATCTTACAGGCGGTGGCGGTAATCGCTTGGAGTACGATCAAACTCACGACGAAACACGCGAGAGAAGGTTTGTTGCGATACATAACCAAGATCCATCGCAATGTCGAAAATAGGTCGCTCAGTCGTCCTCAGTTCAACCGCCGCCAGCAGAAGTCGGCGTTGGCGGATGTAGTCGCCCAGCGTCTGGCGCGTCACCGTGCGGAACATTCTCTGTAAATACCACTTCGAGTAACCTGATTTTTTCGCAACCGCCTCAATGTTCAGCGGCTGATCAATATGTTCATCAATCCATTCAATAAGGGTCTGAATAATCTGCTGATGGGACATAGGGCTGCCTCTTTTTCAGTATTCGATTCGTCGTTTTGCCTGCGAGTGAGTATAATTCCTCAAGTTAACTTGAGGTAAAGCAATTTATGGAAAAGAAATTACCCCGAATAAAAGCGCTGCTCACACCAGGTGAAGTCGCAAAGCGTAGCGGTGTGGCGGTATCGACCCTGCATTTCTATGAAAGCAAAGGGTTAATCAGCAGTATGCGCAACAGCGGTAACCAGCGTCGGTACAAACGTGATGTGTTGCGTTACGTGGCGATTATCAAGATTGCTCAACGTATTGGGATCCCGCTGGCAACGATCGGCGACGCGCTGGGCGTATTACCTGAAGGACATTCACTTAGCGCTAAAGAGTGGAAACAACTCTCTTCGCAATGGCGTGAAGAGCTGGATCGACGCATTCATACTTTGGTGTCACTGCGCGATGAGCTGGATGGGTGTATTGGTTGCGGCTGCTTGTCGCGCAGTGATTGTCCGTTGCGTAACCCAGGCGATCAGCTGGGCGAGCAAGGAACCGGGGCGCGGCTGCTGGAAGACGATTGATTGGTATAAAACTAAAGCGCCACAGAGGGCGCTTTAGTTTGGTTCCGGTCTTTGTCTTTCACTCTATCCCGCTGGTTCACGGGAGGGTTTCCCCCGACATCAACACCCCTCAGTCGAGCACATTAGGGGAGGTTCCGGTTTGTGTTGATAAGGTAAGTGTAAGCCACCTCTCACCATTTGCCAGTGAAATGGTTATTTTTTAGCCAAAAAAAATTCCCGCATCTTCACCTGTTTTTTTGCGCGAGTTTGCGTGAAAAAGGAACACTCATGTTGTAATCACGCCGCGAAAATTGTTGCCAGATTGCGCATTGACGATAACGTTTGCGCATCGGCTGATTATTTATTGCGCGTTATAAGAAGAAATGAGTAAAAAGCGGCAAAGTTCAGTTGAAAACCAGCGTATGATCGCTGGATAATCGTTTGCTTTTTTTTACCACCCGTTTTTTATGCGCGGAGCTAAACGTTTGCTTTTTTGCGACACCCCTATTGACGCAAACCTGGCACATGGAGAAAACGTTTAGCAGGCAGTGGATTGTCCAGCACGCATAATGACGAAAAAATAAACTCTCAGGGGATGTTTTCTATGTCTACGCCTTCAGCGCGTACCGGCGGTTCACTCGACGCCTGGTTTAAAATTTCGCTTCGCGGCAGTACCGTTCGTCAGGAAGTCGTTGCCGGATTAACGACGTTCCTCGCCATGGTTTACTCCGTTATCGTGGTTCCAGGGATGCTGGGTAAAGCCGGATTCCCGCCTGCCGCTGTATTTGTGGCAACCTGTCTGGTCGCGGGCGTCGGTTCTATTGTGATGGGCTTGTGGGCCAACCTGCCGCTGGCAATTGGTTGCGCCATTTCTCTGACGGCGTTTACCGCATTCAGCCTGGTATTGGGGCAACATATCAGCGTGCCCGTTGCGCTGGGCGCGGTGTTCCTGATGGGGGTCCTGTTTACCATCATTTCCGCGACCGGTATTCGTAGCTGGATCCTGCGCAATTTGCCGCAGGGTGTTGCGCACGGCACGGGAATCGGTATCGGCCTGTTCCTGCTGCTGATCGCGGCAAACGGCGTTGGTCTGGTGATTAAGAACCCGCTGGACGGCCTGCCGGTTGCACTGGGCGACTTCGATACCTTCCCGGTGATAATGTCGCTGGTTGGTCTGGCGGTGATTATTGGCCTCGAAAAACTGAAAGTACCGGGCGGCATCCTGCTGACTATTATCGGTATTTCCATTGTTGGCCTGATTTTCGATCCGGCTGTGCATTTCTCCGGTATTTTTGCCATGCCGTCTCTGAGCGACGAAAACGGCAACTCGCTGATTGGCAGCCTGGATATTATGGGCGCACTGAATCCTATCGTTCTGCCGAGCGTGCTGGCGCTGGTCATGACCGCCGTCTTCGATGCGACCGGAACTATCCGTGCCGTAGCCGGACAGGCGAATTTGCTGGATAAAGACGGACAGATTATCGACGGCGGCAAAGCGCTGACCACTGACTCCCTGAGCAGCGTGTTCTCTGGTTTGGTGGGCGCGGCCCCTGCGGCGGTCTACATTGAATCCGCAGCGGGTACGGCAGCGGGCGGTAAAACTGGCCTGACAGCGATCACCGTTGGCGTCTTGTTCCTGCTGATCCTGTTCCTCTCTCCGCTCTCGTATCTTGTACCGGTGTACGCCACGGCGCCTGCGCTGATGTATGTAGGCCTGTTGATGCTGAGCAATGTGGCAAAAATCGACTTTGCTGACTTTGTCGACGCAATGGCGGGTCTGGTAACGGCCGTATTTATCGTGCTGACCTGTAACATCGTAACCGGCATTATGATTGGCTTTGCTACCCTGGTGATTGGCCGTCTTGTCTCTGGCGAATGGCGCAAGCTGAACATCGGCACGGTGGTTATCGCTATCGCGCTGGTGGCCTTCTACGCGGGCGGTTGGGCTATCTGATTCTTATTCGATAAAGATCCTGAAAACGGGTGGCTTTGGCCGCCCGTTTTTATTTTCAGAACACACTTGTTGTCTTTTGCGTTACTCTCAATTAGATAGAATTGAGGCACGACGCCTCTCATCACGAATCATAAGAAACATCGCAAACAGGGAACGCATGGAAATCTTTTTTACCATACTCATCATGACCCTTGTGGTCTCGCTGTCGGGGGTATTTACTCGCGTATTGCCCTTCCAACTCCCTCTACCCCTTATGCAGATCGCCATCGGCGCCTTGCTGGCGTGGCCGACGTTTGGTTTGCATGTGGAATTCGATCCTGAGCTATTTTTGGTTCTGTTCATCCCGCCGCTGCTCTTTGCCGATGGCTGGAAGACGCCAACGCGTGAGTTTCTCGAACATGGGCGAGAGATCTTTGGTCTTGCGCTGGCGTTAGTGCTGGTCACGGTGGTCGGGATTGGCTTTATGATTTACTGGCTGGTGCCGGGGATCCCTCTCATCCCGGCCTTTGCGCTGGCTGCCGTCCTGTCGCCAACCGACGCCGTTGCCCTTTCCGGCATTGTGGGGGAGGGACGCATCCCGAAGAAAATCATGGGGATCCTGCAGGGCGAAGCGTTGATGAACGACGCCTCCGGCCTGGTGTCACTAAAATTTGCCGTCGCCGTGGCGATGGGTACGATGGTATTTACCGTTGGCGGCGCAACGCTTGAATTCTTCAAAGTAGCAATTGGCGGTATCCTGGCCGGTTTTGTCGTCAGTTGGCTGTACGGGCGCTCCCTGCGTTTTCTCAGCCGCTGGGGTGGCGATGAGCCGGCAACGCAAATCGTTCTGCTGTTTCTGCTGCCGTTTGCGTCTTACCTGATTGCGGAACACATTGGTGTCTCAGGCATCCTCGCGGCGGTCGCTGCCGGGATGACAATCACCCGTTCCGGGGTGATGCGCCGCGCGCCGTTGGCGATGCGCTTACGTGCTAACAGCACCTGGGCGATGCTGGAATTTGTGTTTAACGGCATGGTTTTCCTGCTGTTAGGGCTGCAGTTGCCGGGGATTCTGGAGTCTTCTTTGGCGGCAGCAGAGGTCGATCCGAACGTTGAGATCTGGATGCTGTTTACCGATATCGTGCTGATTTACGTGGCGCTGATGCTGGTACGTTTTGGCTGGCTGTGGACCATGAAGAAGTTCAGTCTGCGCTTCCTGAAGAAAAAGCCAATGGAATTCGGCTCCTGGACGACGCGTGAAATCCTGATTGCCTCCTTTGCGGGCGTGCGCGGGGCAATAACTCTTGCGGGTGTGCTCTCCATTCCGCTGTTGTTACCGGATGGTAGCGGCTTCCCGGCCCGATATGAGCTGATTTTCCTTGCTGCGGGCGTGATCCTGTTCTCACTGTTTGTTGGCGTAGTAATGCTGCCGATTCTGCTACAGCATCTGGAAGTCGCAGATCACTCGCAGCAGCAAAAAGAGGAACGTATTGCCCGGGCTGCCACGGCGGAAGTCGCGATTGTCGCCATCCAGAAAATGGAGGAGCGCCTGGCCGCGGACAGCGAAGAGAACATCGATAATCAGTTGCTCACCGAGGTGAGCTCACGTGTCATCGGTAATCTGCGTCGACGCGCCGACGGACGCAACGATGTGGAAAGCTCGATGCAGGAAGAAAACCTCGAACGGCGTTTCCGTCTGGCGGCACTGCGCTCAGAACGCGCAGAGCTTTATCACCTGCGTGCCACACGTGAAATCAGTAATGAAACGCTGCAAAAACTACTGCACGACCTGGACTTGCTGGAAGCGCTGTTGATTGAGAACCAGTAACGGTAGTGCCTGATGGCACTACGCTTATCAGGCCTACGGAATTTTGTAGGTCTGATATGGCGTTAGCCGCATCCGGCATTTTACGACGCTTGCGTTAGCCAAAAACCTTCGCAACATTTCAGCCATGCCTGGGCGCTGTGCGACAGATATACGCCCTCGCGCCAAATCATACCCAACTGCCAGCGTAAATCACTCTCCAGAGGGATCCAGCGCAAAGTTTGCTTATCCAGACGCTGGCAGATTGGCTCCGGCAAAATGGCGATTCCGACGCCGGCTTGTACCATCGCCGCCAGGAAATCCCACTGCCCGCTGCGTACTGCAATGCGGGGCTTGACGTTGTGCTGGCTAAACAGTTCAAGCAACTGGCGACTCAACGCGAAATCTTCGTTATAGATAAGTAACGGATGCTCCGCTAACGCCTCGGGGGAAATAGATTCGCACGTTGTCCACTGACCGGAGCGAGGGACCAGCACACAGAGCGGATGACTGAAAAGCGGTAAGGTCGCCAGACCGCTTTCTTCCTCAACCGGCAGCGCGGTCATCGCGACATCCAGATCGCCATTCATCACCGCCTGCTGGACGGTTAAGCCGCCAAATTCAGAGACCTTTAGCTCAACGCCGGGATAGCGCTGGCGAAAAAGGCTGATAGGCCCTGCCATCAACATGCCGACCATCGGCGGGATACCGAGGCGCAATAGCCCCTTGTTGAGATGGTTAATGTCGCTGAGTTCCGCTTCAAGCTGGCGAAACTCGGCGAGGATCGCCAGACCGCGCTCGAAAACCACTTGTCCGGTATCAGTCAACAAAAGCCGCCGACCGTCGCGGATTAGCAGCGTGCAGTTAAGCTCGTCTTCAAGATTCTTCAACATCTTGCTGATAGTGGGTTGAGTGACAAAAAGCTTCTCCGCTGCGCGAGTAAAGCTCTGCTGACGAACCACCTCAACAAAATATCGCAGCGTTCTGATATCCATGATTATTCCTTAAGACTATGCCTGCAATGAGTTTAATTCATTTCAGTCCGGGACGGGGGCTCTCTATACTGGCGCTCTCTATTTTTTAAGGACATACCCTCATGGCTGTGGCGATAAGCCGCGTGACGCCTGCTGTCATTCAACGACTTCAGATCCCCGTTCAGGTTCTGCTGTACGCAGGTCTCTTTGTATTTGCTCAATATCTTGTCTCCTGGCTGCATTTGCCGCTTCCTGCCAACCTGGTCGGGATGGTACTGATGCTGGCGTTAATTGTCTGCCGGGTTATCCCGCTGAACTGGATTCGCGCAGGCGCTCGCTGGTTACTGGCTGAAATGTTGCTGTTTTTTGTTCCGGCGGTGGTGGCCGTCGTCAACTATACGCAGCTGCTGCTGGTCGATGGCTGGCGCATATTCGCCGTTATTGCGCTAAGTACGCTGATGGTGCTCGGCGCCACGGCGTGGGTGGTCGATAAAGTGTATCGTTATGAAATGAGCAGGTTAAACCGTGAGTAATTTCCAGCTAAGCGTGTTGTGTCTGGTGATTACGTTGGGCATCTATTTTGCCAACAAGCGCCTGTATCGCCGTTTTCGTAAATTACCCCTGATGCCATTAGTTCTCACCCCGGCCCTGCTGGTGCTGATGCTAGTCTTCGGCCATATCTCCTGGCAAAACTATATTGGTGAATCGCACTGGCTGCTGTGGCTGCTAGGCCCGGCAACCATTGCGTTTGCCGTTCCGGTGTATGACAACCTTGCGGTGATTAAGCGGCACTGGATGTCGCTGACGGCGGGCGTGGTGACGGCAACGCTGGTGGCTGTCACCAGCTCCGTGTGGCTGGCGCGTTTGTTTATGTTGCCTGATGAGATCCAGCGCAGTCTGGCGGTGCGCTCTGTCACCACGCCATTTGCGCTGGCGGCGGCAGAGCCGTTGGGCGGGCAGCCGGACCTGGTGGCCTTGTTCGTGGTGGTGACCGGCGTATTCGGCATGGCGGTCGGCGATGTGCTGTTTTTACGCCTTTCCATTCGTGAAGGGATGGCGAAAGGCGCAGGATTTGGCGCGGCGTCGCACGGGGCAGGTACGGCGCGCTCTTATGAGCTCGGTCAGCAGGAGGGCGTAGTTGCCAGTCTGGTGATGATGCTTTCCGGCGTGGTGATGGTATTGGTTGCGCCGCTGGTGGCGATGGTCATGTTCTGATTTTTCGGTGGACGATATTTTTTCAGGTTTATGTCTCTTACACTGACGGTCCTTTTTTATCGCAGTGTAAGGATACTCAGCGTGAAATATATGTGGCTACTGGTCGGACTGTTTAGTCATGTCGCATTGGCATATTGCCCCGATGAAGACCAACAGGTGACCCTGCAAGGGACATTAATCCAACAGACTTTTCCCGGCCCCCCAAACTACGAAAGCATCAAGGATGGTGACGAAGCGGTAACTTATGACTATTTAAAGCTCGATCAGCCGTTTGAGTGTGATTTTGCACCTGAAAATGATGTCGTGCCGGAAGTACAGCTTATTCTTGCTGGCAAACGTTATATTGATTATGCCGATCTGGCTCCCCTTTTAGGAAAAGAGGTCATCCTGAGCGGGAAAACGATGTACGCCCAGATTGGTCGCCACTTTACCCCTGTTCTGCTCATCCTTGATGACGTGAAAGCTGCTGGCACTCTTACCACACCTGAACAGAAGAAGAGCGCGCTGCTTCAGTTTCAGCAGTTCCAGCAGGCGTTGCGTGAGAAAAACGTTGCGGCGTTGAAAACGTATTTTGTATTCCCATTGCCGGGCAGCCTTTTAGATTTTATTCCCTACGATGAATCACAAGATATCGAGACGGAACCGCTTACCGAAGCGGAGTTTGATAAACATGCATTGCAGATTATTGAGGGGTTGCAGAGGCTGAACGACCTTGATGTTAACCCTGACACGTTGACGATAAAAGAACACAGAATTAATGCGCTATCTGCTCAGGAGCAGCAGCGAAAATATTATCCCGCTGATGAAGACGGCCAATTTTATTATGAAGAAAACGGTCAGCGTCACACGGTGGAAGGAACCTGCGATACGGTTGCCGACGGGGAGTTTGAAGAGGGTATTTTAAGACTTTCTCAGGGTACCGAGGCGAATGCCCAACTGCCTGGCCTTTCAGAGTATTGTGATGGTGCGTCGATATATGATTTTGAATTGATTGATGGAAAACTCCGCCTGGTGCGCAGTTTTACCGCTGGATAAAAACAATATATTACGTGAGAAACAGAGAATAAGGATATCAAGTAAATATACTCAATGATTTATTTCTGGGCTGGAGAAAAGGTGTTCTGGGACGGTTGAAGTTTTTTCTTTATTTTGTATTGATTACCGTTATTTCATTATTTACAACATGGTTTTTAGTTGCGAATCCTTTTAGCAACTTCGCTATTTTTATCAATTGGCTGGGGATTATTTTAAGCTATTACTGTGGTTTTTTAGTCATCACCAAACGGTATCGGGAGTTGATGCCATTTCCAGTGATCATTGCGATTATTCACTGGGGAGCCGGGTTGCTGGCTTTCTGGAAGGGCTGGCAGTGGCTAAATATTGTGTGCTCGATTGTTTTCCTGTTGCTTATCGCTGTTCCTGCTCGCCGCTTTATAACGGATGAGAATCCCACATAATTGACAGAAATTCTTCCCCGGTCAAAATAACCGGGGAAGAGGAGGTGGGACTAGTGTGCGCGACCTTGTTCTACGCCGTACCCGGTCTGGGAACGGATGAACTGAGCACGGAACTGCTCGCGTTCGCGGTTGCCTTCTTCTGAGTTATCGGTAGCAGAGAAGAACCAGATCCCGAGGAACGCTACGCTGATGGAGAACAGCGCCGGATATTCATACGGGAAAATAGCTTTTTCGTGACCGAGGATTTGGACCCAAATGGTTGGGCCGAGAATCATCAGCACCACAGCCGTCAGCAGACCTAACCAGCCGCCGACCATGGCGCCACGGGTGGTCAGTTTTGACCAGTACATGGAAAGCAGGATGATCGGGAAGTTGCAGCTTGCCGCGATGGCGAACGCCAGGCCTACCATAAAGGCGATATTCTGATTCTCAAACAGCACGCCGAGCAGGATGGCTATCACACCCAGCACCAGCACGGTAATTTTTGACACCTTCAGTTCTTCACGCTCGGTTGCGCCTTTGCGGAATACGTTGGCGTACAGGTCGTGAGAAACAGCCGAAGCGCCCGCCAGGGTCAGGCCGGCAACCACCGCCAGGATGGTGGCAAACGCCACTGCAGAGATGAAGCCGAGGAACAGGTTACCGCCCACCGCATTCGCCAGGTGAACCGCAGCCATGTTGTTACCACCGATCAATGCGCCTGCAGCATCTTTGTACTCTGGGTTAGCACCTACCAGCATGATCGCGCCAAAGCCGATGATAAAGGTCAGGATGTAGAAATAACCCATAAAGCCGGTGGCATAGAACACGCTCTTACGCGCTTCGCGGGCATCGCTGACCGTGAAGAAACGCATCAGTATGTGCGGTAAACCTGCCGTACCAAACATCAGACCGAGACCTAACGACAAGGCGGATATTGGATCTTTAACCAATCCGCCAGGACTCATAATCGCGGAGCCTTTCGGGTGTACCGCCATCGCTTCGGTGAACAGGTTATTGAAGCTGAAGCCAACGTGCTTCATCACCATAAAGGCCATGAAGCTGGCGCCGAACAGCAGCAGAACAGCTTTAATGATCTGTACCCACGTGGTTGCCAGCATGCCGCCGAACAGCACATACATCATCATCAGCACACCAACCAGTACGACGGCGATGTGATAGTTCAGACCAAACAGCAGCTCAATCAGCTTACCTGCGCCAACCATCTGGGCGATCAAATACAGTGCGACCACCACCAGGGAACCGCAGGCCGACAGAATACGGATTGGCCCCTGCTTCAGACGATAAGAAGCAACGTCTGCAAAGGTGTAACGACCGAGGTTACGCAAACGCTCCGCAATCAGGAACAGGATAATTGGCCAGCCGACCAGGAAGCCGAGCGAGTAGATCAGCCCGTCATACCCAGAGGTAAACACCAGCGCGGAAATCCCGAGAAACGATGCCGCCGACATATAGTCGCCCGCAATCGCCAGCCCGTTCTGGAAACCGGTGATGTTACCACCGGCGGTGTAGTAGTCATTACGTGAACGTACCCGCTTAGACGCCCAGTAGGTGATACCGAGCGTAAAGATGACGAAAATCAGGAACATGACAATCGCCTGCCAGTTGGTTGGCTGGCGTTGAACTGCACCGCTAATAGCATCCGCCGCGTTTGCAGCGAAGGGCAGCGTGGCGGCAAGCGCCGTCAGGACTCTCTTCATGATGCTTTAACCTCGTGCAGAACCGCATTGTTCAGGCGATCGAATTCACTGTTTGCCCGCCAGATATAGATCCCGGTCAGGATGAAGGAGATAAGGATCACTCCGACCCCAATCGGAATACCCCGGGTGACGCTGGTTCCCGCGTGGAGCGGTGTACCCAGCCAGCCAGGCGCAAAAGCAATCAGTAAAATAAAGCTGATATAAACTGCCAGCATGATGATGGACAGAATGGTGGCAAACCGTTGCCGTTTTTCAACTAATTCCCTGAAATGCGCACTGTCTTCTATCCGCTGATAAATTTGGTCATTCATCACAGAATCTCCAGAGGTCCCCCTGCGTCTTTCGTGCTACAGGTTCGTTGGCCGCACTTGCCTACTCCAGCCACATAGTCATCTATGCTCCTGGGGATATGCTTGCTGGTCGCCTTCCTGTAACACGAAATCCTTTGGGGGAGGGTTTTTATATTTCCCTCCCGGTCAGGGGAGGGGTAGGGATAGGATTTGTAGGCCCGATAAGCAGCGCGCCATCGGGCATTTCATGGTTATCGTTATGATGGCATTGCGATGGCCTGCTTCTCTTCGAGCAGTTTCTCTACCACGCCAGGATCGGCGAGGGTTGAGGTATCGCCCAGATTGCTGGTATCGCCCGCCGCGATTTTTCGCAAAATACGGCGCATGATTTTGCCTGAGCGGGTTTTCGGCAGTGAGTCGGTCCAGTGCAGTACGTCTGGGGTTGCCAGCGGGCCAATTTCTTTACGTACCCAGTTGCGAACTTCGGCGTACAGCTCAGGTGACGGCTCTTCGCCGTGATTCAGCGTGATGTAGGCGTAGATCGCCTGGCCTTTAATATTATGTGGGATACCGACCACTGCGGCCTCGGCAATCTTCGGATGTGCCACCAGCGCCGATTCGATTTCAGCCGTTCCCAGACGGTGACCGGAGACGTTTAGCACATCGTCCACACGTCCGGTGATCCAGTAATAGCCGTCTTCGTCACGACGCGCGCCGTCGCCGCTGAAGTACATATTTTTGAAGGTAGAGAAGTAGGTTTGCTCAAAGCGTTCGTGATCGCCAAACAGCGTTCTCGCCTGACCCGGCCATGAGTCGGTAATCACCAGGTTGCCTTCGGTCGCGCCTTCCAGCGGGTTACCTTCGTTATCGACAATTGCAGGCTGTACGCCAAAGAATGGACGGGTGGCGGAACCGGCTTTCAGCTCGGTAGCGCCTGGCAGTGGGGTGATCATGAATCCCCCGGTTTCGGTCTGCCACCAGGTATCAACGACCGGACATTTTTCGTTGCCGATCTTCTTCCAGTACCACTCCCATGCTTCCGGGTTGATCGGCTCGCCAACGGAACCCAGGATACGCAGCGATGAACGGTCAGTACCTTCAATTGCTTTATCGCCTTCGGCCATCAGGGCGCGGATGGCGGTCGGTGCGGTATACAGAATATTGACCTGGTGCTTGTCCACAACCTGCGACATACGCGCCGGGGTTGGCCAGTTTGGTACGCCTTCGAACATCAGCGTGGTTGCGCCGCAGGCCAGCGGACCGTACAACAAATAGCTGTGCCCGGTTACCCAACCCACGTCCGCGGTACACCAGTAGATATCGCCCTGATGGTAGTCAAATACATACTTAAAGGTGGTGGCGGCGTAGACCAGATATCCGCCGGTGGTATGCAGCACGCCTTTCGGCTTGCCGGTTGAACCGGAGGTATACAGGATAAACAGCGGATCTTCCGCGTTCATTTCTTCTGGCTGATGGTCCGGGCTGGCTTTCTCAATAAGATCGGACCACCACAGATCACGGCCTTCCTGCCATTCTGTTTTACCACCGGTACGTTTGAGGACGACCACATGCTCTACGGTCTTCACGTTCGGGTTTTTCAGCGCATCATCGACGTTCTTTTTCAGCGGGATGCTGCGTCCAGCGCGCACGCCTTCATCGGCGGTGATCACCAGGCGCGAATTGGAATCGATGATACGTCCAGCGACGGCTTCCGGCGAGAACCCGCCGAAGATGACCGAATGCACTGCGCCAATACGGGCGCAAGCCAGCATGGCTACCGCAGCTTCCGGAACCATTGGCATATAGATCGCCACCACATCGCCTTTTTTAATGCCTAAATCCAGCAATGTATTAGCAAAACGGCAGACATCGCGATGCAGTTCGCGATAGGTAATGTTTTTACTCTGGGTAGCATCATCGCCTTCCCAGATGATGGCGGTACGATCGCCGTTTTCCTGCAGATGGCGGTCAAGGCAGTTTGCGGCCAGATTCAGGGTGCCGTCTTCGTACCATTTAATCGACACGTTGCCGGGTGCAAAGGAAGTGTTCTTCACCTGGCTGTATGGCTTGATCCAATCAATAATTTTTCCCTGTTCGCCCCAAAATGTGTCGGGCTCGTTAACGGATTGCTGGTATTTCTCTGCGTACTGCTCCGGATTTATCAGGCAACGATCCGCAATGTTTGCGGGAATAGCGTGTTTATGTATTTGGCTCATGGCTTTTGTTCTCCTTGTAGGATGTTAATAATATGTCTCATAAACGTTAAGTGTAGGGGCTTTGAGAGTTTTGTTTAGTATTTGCGCGGCAGATCACGCAATAAACGAATTGTGCAAATTAGCGACAAACTGAATTTTGAAGAGAACTAGCAAAAATTGACTAAATCTCGCGATAACATGTAGTTATCTAAAGGATTGTTGAAAAGGTGATCTGTCTCTGAATTAGACAAAAGAGGGTGCAACCAGAGGGGGTTACTAACTCTAAAGTGGTATTTTACATACACTTACAATTGATTAAAGACAACATTTTCAGTGTGGTTTCTTGTTACAAATAGGGTGGAGCAATGTCATGACAGTATTCGTGTGGTTGCTGTTATGGAAAACAATAAAAGAACCGCCATTGCAGATAATGGCGTCATCTGGATGAGACCCCTATGGCAAGGATAAAATCACGCGTACGCCGTTTCTTCAGCCTGTTAGTACCTTTATTATTTATCTCTGCAGTTTACGCTGAACAAACCCCCGTACCCGCAAAAAACGTCACCGTTGAAGCGAAGAATGAAGTCTTCGCGCCTCAGCATCCCGATCAATATCTCTCCTGGAAAGCCACGTCTGAGCAATCAGCCCGTGAAGATGCGCTGGCAGAAGATCCGCGTCTGGTGATCCTGTGGGCGGGATATCCCTTCTCGCGCGATTACAACAAACCGCGTGGACACGCGTATGCCGTGACCGATGTCCGTGAAACCTTACGTACAGGCGCACCCAAAACGGCAGAAGATGGTCCGTTGCCGATGGCCTGTTGGAGCTGTAAAAGCCCGGACGTGGCGCGTCTGATCCAGAAAGACGGTGAAGATGGCTACTTCCACGGTAAATGGGCGCGCGGCGGTCCTGAAATTGTTAACAATCTTGGTTGCGGCGATTGCCATAACACCGCGTCACCAGACTTTGCCAAAGGCAAGCCAGAACTGACGCTGTCGCGCCCTTATGCAGAACGCGCGATGGAAGCAATCGGCAAACCGTTTGAGAAAGCCGGTCGCTTCGATCAGCAATCCATGGTCTGCGGCCAGTGCCACGTGGAATACTACTTCGACGGTAAAAACAAAGCCGTTAAGTTCCCGTGGGACGACGGCATGAAAGTCGAGAACATGGAGAAATACTACGATACCATCGCCTTCTCTGACTGGACCAACTCCCTATCTAAAACGCCAATGCTGAAAGCGCAGCACCCGGAGTATGAAACCTGGAGCGCAGGCATTCACGGCAAGAACAATGTGACCTGTATCGACTGCCACATGCCGAAAGTGCAGAACGCGGAAGGCAAGATTTACACCGACCATAAGATTGGTAATCCGTTCGATAATTTCGCTCAGACCTGTGCGAACTGCCACACCCAGGACAAAGCGTCTCTGCAAAAAGTGGTCGCCGAGCGTAAACAGGCCATTCATGACCTGAAAATCAAAGTTGAAGACCAGCTTGTTCGTGCGCACTTTGAAGCGAAAGCCGCATGGGATGCGGGTGCGACCGAAGCGGAAATGAAGCCGATTCTGGAAGATATCCGTCACGCGCAATGGCGTTGGGACCTGGCTATCGCCTCACACGGTATTCACATGCACGCCCCGGAAGAAGGTTTGCGGATGCTGGGTAGCGCAATGGATAAAGCTGCCGATGCGCGTACCAAACTGGTCCGTTTGCTGGCAACTAAAGGCATCACGCATGAAATCCCGTTACCGGATATCTCTACTAAAGAGAAAGCCCAGGCAGCGATTGGTCTGAATATGCAGCAAATCAATGCTGAGAAACAGGACTTCATCAAAACGGTGATTCCGCAGTGGGAAGATCAGGCGCGTAAAAACGGTCTGTTAAGCCAATAACCCCATTTCGCCCCGCAAGGGGCGGATAACTCAACGGAGTGAATATGAGCGTATTACGTTCGTTATTAACTGCTGGGGTGCTGGCGTCAGGCTTGTTCTGGAGCCTGAGTGGAATCACAGCCACGCCAACGCCGCAGGAGTCGGATCAACGCTGGACGGTTACCCAACAGCGTAATCCGGATGCCGCCTGTCTGGATTGTCATAAGCCCGATACCGAAGGCATGCATGGTAAGCATGCAGACGTTATCAACCCGAATAACAAACTGCCGGTCACTTGCACTAACTGTCACGGCCAGCCGTCACCGAACCACCGTGAAGGGGTGAAGGATGTGATGCGTTTTAATGAGCCGATGTACAACGTGGAGCAGCAAAACAGCGTCTGTATGTCCTGTCACCTGCCTGAGCAGTTGCAAAAAGCGTTCTGGCCGCACGATGTCCACGTAACCAAAGTGGCGTGTGCCAGCTGTCACTCGCTGCATCCGAAGCAAGACACGATGCAGACGCTAAGCGATAAAAGACGGATCAAGATTTGCGTCGATTGCCACAGCGATCAGCGTAACAATCCGAACTTTAACCCGGCGTCGGTTCCGTTGCTTAAGGAGCATCCATGAGTTGCTCTCGTCGCCAGTTTATCACCGGCGTCGGCGCGCTGGTGGCAGTGAGCGGGACGGCGGGACGCGTTGTGGCGAAGACGCTGAACATCAACGGCGTACGTTACGGTATGGTTCATGATGAGTCTTTATGCATTGGCTGTACGGCCTGCATGGATGCTTGTCGGGAAGTTAACAACGTGCCGGAAGGCGTATCGCGTCTGACGATTATTCGCAGCGAGCCGCAAGGGACATTTCCTGATGTGAAGTATCGCTTCTTCCGTCACTCGTGCCAGCATTGCGATCACGCTCCCTGCGTTGACGTCTGCCCGACGGGGGCATCGTATCGCGATGCCGCCAACGGCATTGTGGATGTGAACCCGGATCTTTGCGTTGGCTGCCAGTACTGTATCGCCGCGTGTCCTTATCGCGTGCGCTTTATCCATCCGGTGAGTAAAACGGCGGATAAATGCGATTTCTGCCGGAAAACCAACCTGAAAGCGGGCAAACAGCCCGCCTGCGTTGAGTCATGTCCGACGAAGGCGCTGACGTTTGGTAATCTGGACGATCCCAACAGCGATATCTCCCGCTTGTTGCAGCAGAAAACTACCTACCGTTACAAGCTGGCGTTGGGCACAAAACCGAAGGTCTACCGCGTTCCCTTTAAATTTGGGGAGGTGAGCCAATGACATCCGCTTCTGCATTTCATTTCGAATCACTGGTGTGGGACTGGCCTATTGCCATCTATCTGTTCCTGATAGGCATCTCCGCTGGACTGGTCACGCTGGCAATTTTGCTACGTCGTTTCCATCCGGAGGCGGGCGGTTCAGACAGCACGCTGTTGCGCACCACGCTGGTGTTAGGGCCCGGGGCGATTATCTTCGGTTTGCTGATTCTGGTGTTCCACCTGACGCGCCCATGGACTTTCTGGAAACTGATGTTCCACTACAGCTTCACTTCGGTGATGTCGATGGGGGTCATGCTGTTTCAGTTATACATGGTGGTGTTAGTACTGTGGCTGGCAAAAATCTTTGAAAAAGAGGTGATTGCACTGCAGCAGCGGTTCGTGCCGCGACTGACGATTGTGTCAAAACTCCTGACACTAATCACGCCGTTCCATCGCGCGCTTGAGACGCTGATGCTGGTACTGGCGGTCCTGCTCGGGGCGTATACCGGGTTCCTGCTGTCGGCGCTGAAATCCTACCCGTTCCTGAATAACCCGATCCTGCCGGTGCTGTTCCTGTTTTCCGGGATCTCCTCCGGCGCGGCGGTGGCGCTGATCGCCATGGCGTTACGTCATCGTAGCAATCCGCACAGTACTGAAGCGCACTTTGTGCATCGCATGGAAGTCCCGGTGGTATGGCTGGAGATCTTCCTGCTGGCGGCGTTCTTCGTCGGCCTGGCGCTGGGCGATGACGGCAAAATGCGCGCGCTGGCGGCGGCACTGGGCGGCGGATTCTGGACCTGGTGGTTCTGGCTGGGCGTGGCCGGGCTTGGGTTGATACTGCCGATGCTGCTAAAACCCTGGGCCAATCGCAGTTCGACGTTTCATGGCGTGCTGGCAGTGTGCGGCGCCAGCCTGACCGGCGTACTGCTGCTGCGCTTTTTTATTCTCTATGCGGGTCAGCTAACCGTTGCGTAAGGTGATTTCTGGACGTTCTCCTTCCTGAAGCCGGTTTTCTGGCACTGTTATTAAGCCTCGGGGTCAACGTATTGACCCCGCTTGCCGTGTTGGTGGGTGTCCGCCAGCGCTGGCAAGGCCTGATGCGCCTGGCAAGTGTGGGCGTGTGGACGCAATTTTCGCTGCTGATGCTGGCCTTTGCCATTCTGGTATTCTGCTTTCTGACCAGTGACTTTTCGGTAGTCTATGTTGCGCAGCATAGCTACAGTCTGCTGCCGTGGGGGTTAAAACTGGCCGCGGTGTGGGGCGGGCATGAAGGGTCGCTGCTGCTGTGGGTGCTGTTTCTTTCCGGCTGGAGCGCGCTGTTCGCTTTTTGCTATCGACGTGACACCGATGCGCTGTTTCCGCTGACGCTCAGCGTCCTCTCAATGATAACGGCCCTGCTGCTGTTGTTTGTGGTGGTATGGTCCGATCCGTTTGTGCGCATCTTCCCGCCAGCCATTGAAGGGCGTGACCTTAATCCGATGTTGCAACATCTCGGGTTAATCCTCCATCCGCCGCTGCTGTACCTGGGTTATGGTGGTTTAATGGTGGCGGCAGGCGTGGCGCTGGCTTCGCTGCTGCGCGGTGACTTTAATGCACAAAGCGCCTGGGTGTGCTGGCGCTGGGCGCTGCCCGGTTGGTGCGCTCTGACGCTGGGGATTATTCTCGGCTCCTGGTGGGCGTACTGCGAGCTGGGCTGGGGGGGCTGGTGGTTCTGGGACCCGGTAGAAAACGCTTCCTTATTGCCCTGGCTTTCCGCCAGCGCGCTGCTGCATAGCTTATACATCACGCGCCAGCGCGGGATCTTCCGCCATTGGTCGCTGCTGCTGGCGATTGTCACGCTGATTTTATCGCTGCTGGGGACGTTGATTGTGCGTTCCGGCATTCTCGTTTCAGTACATGCCTTCGCGCTGGATAACGTCCGCGCCGCGCCGCTGTTTGCGCTGTTTACCGTATTGAGCCTGGCGTCGCTCGGGCTGTATGCCTGGCGCGGGCAGAATATTCGTCAACGTGCGCATTTTGGCGGCTGGTCGCGCGAGATGCTGATTCTGGTTGCGCTACTGCTTTTTTGCGCGGTGCTGATGATTGTGCTGATTGGCACGCTCTACCCGATGATTTACGGACTGTTCGGTTGGGGACGGCTCTCTGTGGGCGCACCGTACTTTAATCGTGCGACGCTACCCTTTGGGCTGCTGATGCTGCTGGTTATCGTGATGGCAACGTTCAGAAGTCGCAAAGTACCTGTACGTGCTCAGCTTCCGGCGCTGCTGGCGCATGCCGGGGTTTTGGTGTTTGCCGTCGGGATTGTCTTTTCCTGCGGGAGTCGTCAGGAGATAAGCCTGAACCTGAGCCCGGGGCAGCAGGTGGAACTGGCAGGCTACATTTTCCGTTTTGAGCGTCTGGACCTGGAAGCAAAAGGTAACTACACCAGTGAAAAAGCGCAGATCACGCTGTGGCAGGATGAAAAACGCATTGGCAGCCTGCAGCCTGAAAGGCGCTTCTATGCCGCGCGCCGTCAACAGATGATGGAGCCGGGGATCCGCTGGAATCTGTTACATGACTGGTACGCGGTGATGGGCGAAAAAACAGGACCGGACCGTTATGCCATGCGCTTGTACGTGCAGACCGGCGTACGTTGGATTTGGGGCGGAGGGCTATTAATGGTCTTTGGCGCGCTGCTGAGTGGATGGCGAGGGAGGAAACGTGATGCGTAATATCTGCGGTTTTATCGTTCTGTTTTTTATCACTTTCGCTACGCATGCCCAGGTTGTGGACACATGGACTTTTGCCAACCCACAACAGCAGGAGAAAGCGCTGTCGATTGCCAGTCAGCTGCGCTGCCCGCAGTGCCAAAACCAAAACTTGCTGGAATCCAATGCGCCGGTAGCGGTCAGCATGCGCCATCAGGTTTACAGCATGGTGGCGGAAGGGAAAAGTGAAGCCGAGATAACCACGTGGATGACCGATCGTTACGGCGATTTCGTGCGGTATAACCCGCCGTTGAATGAGCAAACGCTGCTGCTGTGGGCGTTGCCGTGCCTGCTGCTGTTACTTGTAGGGGTGGTGGTCTGGCGGGTGAGAAGGCGTCAGCGCGCAGAGGACGAAGTGTCATGAGCCAACCCGTATATTCTACAGCGTCGTTACGACCAATGCCCGTGAAGCGGCTGACTGCTGTGGTGGTGGTGATGGTTGTGGCCTGCATCGGTGGTTATCTGTTGACGTCAAAATGGCAGGCGGTACGGCAGGAACAGGCCCGACTGGCAGATCCATTACATGCGTTCTCCGATGAAAACGTTCAGGAAAAACAGCTGCTTTCCTTACAATCGCAAATTCGTGCCAATCCACGTGATAGTGTGAAATGGGCGCAACTCGGCGAGTATTATCTTTGGCAAAACGCGTATCATAATGCGCTGCTGGCCTACGAGCAGGCGCTGCGTGTCGGTGGTGAAAATGCTGAGATTTATTCAGCGATGGCAACGGTATTGTATTACCAGGCCGGACAACATATGACGCCGCCCACTCGCGAAATGATTGATAAGGCTCTGGCGCTGGACCCGGCTGAGGTGACAGCGCTGATGCTGCTAGCCTCAGATGCGTTTATGCAGGCCGACTATTCGCAGGCCATTTTGCAGTGGCAAAAGGTACTCGATTTAAACTCGCCGAGAGTCAACCGGGCGCAACTGATTGACTCGATTAATATGGCGAAATTACTGCAGAATCGGCAAAAATAATTTTGTTTTTTTTGTGATTTGTATCATTTGGCCTGTTTAAAAAACAGGCGAACGAACAAACGGACAAAAAAAACTCATGCCATGACTTCTTCATTTTTGAACATATTAAAATTCTTTTATAACAAAAAGTTATTCATACTTAGTGCGATAAAATTGCATTTTTATGCATAAATTCAGCTAAAGTCCCTGTTCTTAGAGGGTTGCGCTGAATGCCATGCAGATGATAATGATAATATACCCGTCATACTTCAAGTTGCAGGTGTGTTGGCTTTCCTCGCTCACCCCAGTCACTTACTGGCGTAAGCTCCTGGGAATTCGCTGCGTCGCCGCCTTCCTGCAACTCGAATTATTTAGGGTATAAGCGTTAAAAAACTCCATAAACGAACGCAACACAAATCATACCCTTTCAGTATGTACTATTCCCATTCTTTATAGGTGGAATAGCGCTCCATCGAGGAAGTCCGTTGTTATGAAAAATTTGAAAGTCAGCCTGGCATGGCAGATTCTAATCGCTATGGTGCTGGGCATTCTGCTAGGGAGTTACCTGCATTACCATAGTGACAGCCGCGAATGGCTGGTGGTGAACCTGCTGTCACCGGCGGGCGATATCTTTATCCATCTGATTAAAATGATTGTCGTGCCGATTGTTATCTCCACGCTGGTGGTTGGAATTGCCGGGGTGGGTGATGCAAAACAACTGGGCCGTATTGGCGCCAAAACCATTCTCTATTTCGAAGTGATCACCACCGTAGCGATTATTCTTGGTATTACGCTGGCGAATGTGTTCCAGCCGGGTTCCGGGATTGATATGTCGCAACTGGCGACCGTGGATATTTCGAAATATCAAAATACGACCGCAGAAGTGCAGAGCCACGCGCATGGCTTGATGGGCACGATTGTGTCGCTGGTGCCGACTAACATCGTTGCGTCGATGGCGAAAGGCGATATGTTGCCGATTATCTTCTTCTCGGTGCTGTTTGGTTTAGGCTTGTCTTCCCTACCAGCAACTCACCGCGAGCCGCTGGTGACCGTGTTCCGCTCGATTTCCGAAACCATGTTTAAAGTGACCCACATGGTGATGCGCTATGCGCCAGTCGGTGTTTTTGCGCTGATTGCTGTGACCGTCGCGAACTTTGGTTTTGCCTCACTGTGGCCGCTGGCGAAGCTGGTGCTGTTAGTGCATTTCGCCATTCTGTTCTTCGCACTGGTGGTGTTGGGGATTGTGGCGCGTATTTGTGGTTTGAGCATCTGGATCCTGATCCGCATTCTGAAAGATGAGCTGATTCTGGCCTACTCTACCGCCAGTTCCGAGAGCGTACTGCCGCGTATTATCGAGAAGATGGAAGCCTACGGCGCACCAGCTTCAATCACCAGCTTTGTTGTACCAACTGGTTACTCATTTAACCTTGATGGTTCAACGCTGTACCAGAGTATTGCCGCTATTTTCATTGCGCAGCTGTACGGTATCGACCTGTCGCTGTGGCAGGAAATCGTATTAGTACTGACGCTAATGGTCACGTCGAAAGGGATTGCGGGCGTGCCGGGCGTCTCTTTTGTGGTACTGCTGGCAACGCTGGGCAGCGTCGGGATCCCACTGGAAGGTCTGGCGTTTATCGCCGGTGTTGACCGTATCCTCGACATGGCGCGTACCGCGCTGAACGTAGTTGGGAATGCGCTGGCGGTGCTGGTTATCGCCAAGTGGGAGCACAAATTTGACCGCAAAAAGGCGCTGGCCTACGAGCGCGAGATGCTGGGTAAATTTGATAAGACCGCGCAGTAATTGGTGATGGTCGCCTGACAGCGACGCTCACGCGTCTTATCCGGCCTACACATCCTTTGTAGGCCGGATAAGCGTAGCGCCATCCGGCAACCAGCATCAACCATTGGTCAGCTTTTCAAACTCTTCACAGCCGGTATCAAATCCTTCCATACAGCTCAGATTCAGCCAGTGCAGCGCTTTCTGTTTATTCTTCACGATAAAACCCTGCTCGCCGTTTAAGAACATCATTCCGGCCCAGTACTCTGAATAACCGGTGCGGGAGATGGCGGAGCTGCGTTTGAAATACCACGTCGCTTTTTCATCGTCTGCGGGGATCCCCACGCCATTGGCGTAAATCAGCCCGAGCAGCATTTGCGCGTCGACGGCGGAGTCATTTTCCAGATCTTCAGAGGCGTTTTGCAGCAAAGTGATGGCTTTGGGGTAATCGGTGCGGCCTGCCTGGGTGTTGACCAGAATCCGCGCCAGGGTGAGTTCACCTGCTTTACTGCCCGCTTTGGCTGCCTTTTCCGCCAGCGTTTTGGCCTGGGGGTAATCCAGACTGACCGGATTCGTAATTTTGATTTGCGCCAGTAGCGCGCAGGCGTCGGCATCGCCATTGTCTGCGGCTTTTTGCGCCCAATACTCGGCTTTGCTCAAATCGCCCGAACTGAACCAGGTATCGGCAAGAAAATACTGTGCGCGACGGTCCCCTGCCTCAGCGGCCTGTAAGTACTGGCTTCCTGGCTCAGTATCACTGGCATGGGCAAAGAATGTCATAAAGAACATCAATGCAATGAGTTGTTTCATTTTGAGTTTTATTTAGGGTACGGAATGAACAGTATAAAGAGATCGTATGGATAAAAAAACAGCCTCCGGGCGGAGGCTGTTGTAGAACAGGTACGTAAACGGACTAACCCATCGCGCTTTCGCGCAGGCTGGCTTTCAGCTTGGTGTACTCATCAATCACATACTGTTCGGCGGCGCGCTGATCGGTAATGCGTTCAACGTTAACGGCACAGTACTTGTACTCCGGCGTTTTGGTAATCGGGCTTAAATTCTCGGTTACCAGCTCATTACATGCCCCAATCCACCATTGGTAGGTCATGTAAATCGCGCCTTTGTTCGGACGATCGCTGACCGCCGCACGGGTAATGACCCGACCTTTACGCGAGTTAACCCACACCAAATCTTCGTCCTGAATGCCCAGGCGTTCTGCGTCGGCAGTATTGATCTGGGCATAACCCGGCTCATCCGCCAGCGCGGCCAGCGCCGCACAGTTACCGGTCATCGAACGACAAGAGTAGTGGCCGACTTCACGTACCGTAGACAGTACCATTGGGTACTCTGGGGTGAGTTTGTCGATTGGCGCTACCCAGTCGCAGGTGAAGAACTGCGCCAGGCCGTTCGGGGTGTCGAACTTCTCTTTAAAGAGGTAAGACGTCCCCTGGTCGGCATCAGAGGTGTCGCGACAAGGCCACTGGATATAACCCAGTTCACCCATTTTCTCATACGTTGCACCGTAGAAATCCGGGCACAGATGACGCAACTCATCCCAGATTTCCTGGGTGTTGTTGTAGTGCATCGGGTAGCCCATACGGGTGGCGATTTCACTGATAATCTGCCAGTCCGTTTTCAGATCCCACTTAGGCTCAACGGCTTTAAAGAAGCGCTGGAAGCCACGGTCAGCCGCTGAGAAGACGCCTTCATGCTCGCCCCATGACGTAGATGGTAAAATAACGTCTGCGGCAGCGGCGGTTTTGGTCATGAAGATATCCTGCACGATGACCAGTTCCAGATCCTCAAAGCCTTTGCGTACTGCGGAGAGTTCAGCATCGGTCTGTAATGGATCTTCACCCATGATGTACGCTGCACGGACTTCGCCATGCGCCGCACGGTGCGGCAGTTCGCTGATGCGATAACCAGTGTGTGCAGGCAGACTTTCCACGCCCCAGGCTTTAGCGAACTTCTCGCGGTTTTCCGGGAACTTAACGTACTGATAGCCCGGATAGGTATCCGGTAGCGCGCCCATATCGCATGCGCCCTGAACGTTGTTCTGGCCACGAACTGGGTTAACGCCCACGCTTGGCTTACCGAGGTTGCCGGTCAGCATGGCGAGGCTAGTCAGTGAACGTACGGTTTCCACGCCCTGATAGAACTGGGTGACACCCATGCCCCACAGGATGGCCGCGCTTTTCGCCGTGGCATACATACGTGCAGCCTGACGAATATCCTGCGCGCTAACGCCAGTGATATCTTCGACGGACTCCGGCGTGTAGCCTTCGACAATTTTGCTGTACTCTTCGAAGCCTTCTGTACGGGAAGCGACAAACGCCTGGTCGTACAGTTTTTCTTCGATGATGACATGACCCATAGCGTTGAGCAGCGCGATGTTCGAGCCGTTTTTCAACGCGATGTGCATGTCGGCAATACGCGCGGTTTCAATTTTGCGCGGATCGCAGACGATGATTTTCGCCCCGTTACGTTTAGCGTTAATCACGTGATTCGCCACGATCGGGTGGGAATCCGCCGGGTTATACCCGAAGATGAACACTAAATCTGTGTTATCAATTTCATTGATAGCATTACTCATTGCGCCGTTACCGACCGATTGGTGCAGACCTGCAACCGATGGGCCGTGTCAGACGCGAGCGCAGCAGTCGACGTTATTGGTACCAATAACGGCGCGCGCGAATTTTTGCATTACATAGTTGGTTTCGTTACCTGTACCGCGAGATGAACCGGTCGTCTGAATAGCGTCCGGGCCATACTTCGCTTTGATGGCGCTCAGACGAGTGGCGACGTAATCAAGGGCTTCATCCCAGGAAACAGATTCCAGTTTGCCGCCACGCTGGCGACGGATCATTGGGGTTTTCAGGCGAGGGGTCAGGATCTGGGTATCATTGATAAAATCCCAGCCATAGTAGCCCTTCAGACACAGGGTACCCTGGTTGGTTTTCCCCTGCGCCGCTTCAGCCCGGACGATTTTGCCGTTATCGACCACCAGGTTGATTTTGCAACCTGATGCGCAATATGGGCAAACCGTGACGACTTTTTTCATCGGTCTCGCTCCAGTTAATCAAATCGCGCATACGCGCTGTCGCCCTTAGTATGCATCTTCTATGCCACTTTTTTATTGTGGGCATTCCCTGATATTACGGGTGATTTTTGGTCAAAACCCTGACGAAAAACAGGCTGTCGTCATATTTGACGTGTCGAATCTCCAATACGTGACGCCCCGGCAGTGTGACCGAGGTTATGTTTCCTACACATCCTTGTGCCTTATCGCTGTCACTCTGGGCAGAATCAATCACACTCATTTAAGTTGGCCAGAAATGGGGAAAGATAATGAAGCCAGCCATACTGGTTGTGGATGATGACGTTGCGGTCTGTTCGCTTTTGCAGGATGTGCTGAGCGAACACGTCTTTGCGGTGACTGCTTGTCATACCGGGCAGGAGGCGCTGCGCTGCATTGAGACTCAGCCGGAGATCGCGCTGGTATTGCTGGATATGATGTTGCCCGACATCAACGGCCTGATGGTGCTGCAGCAGGTGCAAAAAATGAGACCCGGGCTGCCGGTGGTGATGCTGACCGGGCTTGGTAGTGAATCGGATGTGGTGGTCGGGCTGGAAATGGGCGCTGACGATTACATTGGTAAACCGTTCAATGCCCGGGTGCTGGTGGCGCGGGTGAAGGCGGTGCTCAGACGCGTGGGCGTGCTAACGGCTGAAAGCGGCACTCCACAAACCTCGGGTCTTTCTTTTAACGGCTGGCATCTTGATACCGCGGGCTGCCAGCTTCGTAATCCTCAGCAATTGAAGGTGGACCTGACGCAGGGTGAATACAGTCTGCTGTTGGCGCTGGCGCAAAATGCCCGTCGGGTGCTTAGTCGTGAGCAATTGCTGGAACTGACGCGTAGCGACAGTGTTGAAGTGTTTGACCGTACTATTGACGTGTTAATCATGCGGCTGCGGCGAAAAATAGAGAACAACCCGCATCAGCCGATGCTGATCAAAACCCTGCGCGGGCTGGGCTATGTATTCGCCGCCGACGTGCAGCATCACGACAAGGCGGCGTAAACGCCTTATCCGGCATCAGTCATTGCGGCCTTTAACTCTGTCAGCGTTTTTGCGCCGTCTATCGCATTGGCACACAACAAACTGGCTCGCGCGCAGGCGTGCGCTAGCCGGATGCTCTCTTCCAGTGACCAACGTTCATGACAGCCATACAAAAATCCGGCGCAAAACGCATCTCCCGCCCCCACGCTGCCGACAATCTCCTCCTGCGCCAGATACTGTGACGGGATCCAGACGCCTGCCCGATCCGGCGCTTCACCCCAGGCACCTTCCGGACAGTGGATCACCACCCGCTGGCGTACGCCCGCATTCAGCAGTTCGCGCGCGGCGGTAGCGATATGTGGGATATGCAGCTCGCCGTTGGGCTGGCGGATCTCCAGCCCGCTGAACTCTCCGGCTTCCAGCTCGTTAATCACCAGATAATCGAGATGGCGCAGGGCGGGCATCACCAGCGGCTGGTAGCGCGGGTCGCCCTTGCGTGAGACCAAATCCAGCGATGTTTCGAAACCGTTATCGCGCATTTGCGCCAGCAGCCGAGCGCTACGTGTGCCGTACTCTTCATCTGGCATGTCCAGGCTGTCGAGCAGCAGCAGATAGCCAAGATGGAAGATTTTCATCGAGGTATCCAGTTGCTCAAAAGCGGGCAGATCCAGCAGGCGATTCGCGCCGGGAGAATGAAAAAAGGTGCGCTGACCGCTCGGATCGGTCATCACCTGCGACATTGACGTGGGCGCGAATGTCGTGCGCTGCACGTGTTGGTGATTAACGTGATACTGCTCCAGCATCGCCATAATGTAGTCGCCGTCGCTGTCCTGCCCGATTAACCCCACCGCCTGCAGCGGCAGTCCGGCGTGCATTTTTGCCAGCGTCAGTAGTACGTTCAGCGGCGCACCACCGGTGGCGCGTTCGCTACGGGTGATCTCCGCCAGCCAGCCGCGTTCCGGCCACTGCACAATTTGATGCACATGATCGACCAGCATGTTGCCTGCGGCGATAACGCCTTTGCGTTCCATCAGACCCGTCCTGCGCTGCCAAAAATGCGCATCTGTTCTGAAACGGTATCGGTAATGGCTTCCTCAATGCCGAGCAGCAGTTCGGCGAATTCGTCGTACAAGGGCTGACGATTCGCCATCCGCGTCTCCACTGCCGACAGCGCCGCTTGTGACATGCCGGTATAGAAGTTGATTTTGTGAATGCCGAGTTCAATCGCGCGCTTGAAATCGTCGTCGCTGATGCCGGAACCGCCGTGTAGCACCAACGGGATCGCCGCCTGCTGGCGGATAGTGTCCAGACGCGGGAAGTCGAGTTTGGGTTCGCCTTTATATTTGCCGTGCGCATTACCAATGGCGACAGCCAGCGCGTCAATTCCGGTTCTGTCGACGAAATCACGTGCCAGCATCGGATCGGTAAACAGTGATTCGTCGGCATGACCGTACAGCGCACCGCCTTCATCACCACCGACTGCGCCCAACTCAGCTTCCACCGACACGCCGACGGCGTGGCACATCTTCACCACTTCGCGGGTCTGACGGATATTTTCTTCGTACTCCAGCGTGGAGCCATCGAACATCACTGAGCTGAAACCTAAGCGTAACGCTCGCACCACCGACTCAAAGTGCAGGCCGTGGTCAAGATTCAGCACTACAGGAATGTCATGTCTGGCGGCTTCGAACTTGACCGCTTCGACCAGAGAATCCAGCGAGATATATTTAAAATGCACCTCGGCAATGTTGATAATAAATGGCGAACGTTCCTGCTTTGCCGCGGCAAACAACGCGCGCAGGAAATGTGAATCCAGAACGTTAAACGCCCCTAAGGCATAGCGGTGTTCGCGAGCATGGGCAAGGCCATCAGCGAGTGAGATCAACGGCATAATGTGCTCCTTGGTTAGCGGAACAGGCGATATTCGTTACACAGCACCAGCAGCGCCGGTTCGTCTTCTTCAATGTCGTTGTAGCGGGAAATCGGTTGCAGAAAATGGTTGTCGTGGTCGTCGTCATTAACAGAAGAGACCTCGCCAACCAGCACGTCACCAAAACCTTCTTCCGCCCAGAAGCTGTGATACAGGCCTGGCGGCAGGCAGATGCTTTCACCCGGCGTCAGGCGCAGTTGACTGCCTGCGGCATGCGTTTGTCGACAACCGTCAATCACCACGCTAACGTCGCTGTCTTCCGTTTGCTCGCGGATCCCTGCATTCCACAGTTCTACAATGAGATTACCGCCGCCGCGATTGATAATGTCTTCACGTTTGCGCCAGTGAAAATGCATCGGCGTGACCTGCGCATCGCGAACGTGCATGATTTTCTCGGCGTAGCATTTCTCGTAAGGCATACCTTTCGGCGAGCCGTTACGCAGGGTGAACAGCGTTAACCCTTGTGCGGCGAAATTGTTGCCGCCGAATGCGGTGACATCCCAACCGAGCTTGAGGTCGAAAACTTCGCTCCAGGCACTGGCGTCGAGCTGGCGCCATTGGGTGGGCGGGAAACTGGCGAAAGGAGGCAGGTGCACGTCGTGCAGAGAAAAAAACTGGCGCGTGTGCCCAAGGATTTCGTTTATTGCGGAGCGTTTCATTGATTCTCCTGTGGCTGATAAGATGACCTTTATGCGGCCCTCTCTCAAAGGAAGAGGGAGAAAATCAAAAGCTTTCCCATGGAAATGGGATACCATCCGGTTACCTCTCCCTCACAGCAGAACAGGGAATGGTTATATTTTATTGTGTTTTTTTATGGGGTAGTGTGATTCATTCAATAAAATGATAAATAAAAAGAATGTTTTTATAAATGTTATTGTAAATCATTGAGTTAATGTGTTCGCTTTTTTATTCGCATCTCAGTTTTCTGGAACTATTGGGATATGCGCGTTGGCATGTTATCTCGGGATGAAAACGAATGATACATAATATAAATAATCTTATTAAAACTGGCTGCTATTGAATATAAAACCTCGTGATTTAATTTGATATATATATCATAATTATATTGTTGTTATTAATAATAACAGTTTTTTTATTTTAAGATAAAAATAGCCTTCTTATTAGTATTGTTGGTATGCTGAATGAACTTTATTCTTTATGTATTACTGCCTTTCTGCAAGGGATGCGATAATGAAAAAAGGTTCTGGTTTCTATAATCTTGAAGGTATAGTTTCAGATGATAGTATAAATAAATACTTATTAACCCTCAGGGGGACTGTCAGTTTAGGTGTGCTTGATGTTGAATCAATCGATGGAAATGAAAATCTAAGTAAACCATACAGTTATAAAATCACATTTACCTCTAAGCTTAAAGATATCCCTCCAGAATCTCTTCTTAATATTGAAGCCTCGTTACAAATAAGAGCCCCTAATAATAGATGGAGTAAATATATCCAGGGTTCTGCTATGTGGATCAATGAGCGGCAAATAGAAGGGATGATCACATCATGTTCACTTATTAGTACCTCAGCGGATGAATCACTTTACGAAATCAGGCTGGAGCATAAGCTCGCATTACTCTCGCGACGAAAGCGTTCGGCCATTTATTTGAATACAAGCGTTCCTAAACTGGTCACGAAGATCCTCAAAGAGCATCTTTTTGCCGATTATGAGTTCGACTTTGATGAGCTTATCTGTACCTATCCTGACCGGGAAATGATCGTCCAGTGGCAGGAATCAGATTTAGCGTTTATCAGCCGCATCCTGTCGGAAGTTGGGATCTGGTTCAGAATTGAAAATCATCATGCCGTTCCGCACATTATGGTGCTTATCTTCAGTGACTCACAAAGCCGGTACATCTTCGATCAAAAGATTATGCATGCATCACATGCGGGTCTGACAGCCAATGATTACGCGATCGATAAGCTGGTCTCAAAGCACAACGTTGTTTCCGCAGCCGTTAAAGCAAAGAACTTTGACTACCGGCTTGCCAATTCGTTAATACTCAATGCTGATGCCGAGGGAGCTGAACAAACGTCGACGACGTATGGAGTGGATTATCGTTACGCGGATATTCATCACCAGCCGGGATCGAAATTTGCGGAGGAACAACCGGGCGAATCAAGCTGGTTCTACGCCAAACTGCATCACGAAATTATTCTTAATAATCAGTCCGTTTTAAGCGGCGTGACCACCAGTCCGTCGATCGTGCCAGGTATGGTGCTTAAAATCGACGGTACCATTCCGCAGGCGTTCACTTCGGGCTTTGTGGTAACGGCAATGCGAGTGACGGGCAGGCGTGATGCAGCCCTGCAATCCCAACTTTTCGGTATTCCTTACAATGAGCGCGTTTGCTTTCGACCCCAGCCGCTACCCAGACCGCGTATCGCGGGTACGGTTCCGGCAATTGTTTCATCCCGAATAGACAATGACCAATATGCCCACATCGATCTGCAGGGGCGCTATTGGGTGAAGTTTGATTTTGACCTCGACCAACATAGGCAGGGCTATGAAAGTATGCCAGTTCGTCTGGCGCGAGTTTATGCCGGCGATACTTATGGTCATCACTTTCCACTCATTCAGGGTGCGGAGGTCGCCATTGCGTTTGAAGGTGGCGATCCGGAAAGACCTTTCATTGCCCATGCCCTGCATCATGCGCCAAAGCCTGACCCCGTTACCAGCCGCAATAATACCCGCAATGTCATCCGCACTGCGGGTCTCAATAAGCTGCGGATGGAAGACCGGCGCGGGCAGGAACACGTCAAGCTGAGTACCGAGTACGCTAAAACGCAGCTGAACATGGGCCATCTTGTTGATGCAGGTGGTAAGCCGCGCGGTGAAGGCGCAGAACTGCGCACCGATGATCGGGCAGTTTTGAGGGCTGCAAAGGGAATATTGCTGACGACAGAGGCGCAGCCAAAAGCCCACGGTCAGCAGCTCGACATGAACGAAGTTGTTCAACAGCTACAGGCAGCCCTTGTGCTGGCAACTTCTCTTCAGCAAAGCGCCCTGACGGCGCAAGCGTTAAACGTTGAGATGGAGCAACAGCAGCAGCTTAACGCTTCGCTTGAACAGCTTACCCGCTCGGGGCTGGTGGCCTATGCCGATCACGGTATGGCTCTGCTCACACCGGAAACCATGGCGCTGTCGGCAAACAAAGATCTGTCGCTGAACGCGGCCAACAACGGCAGTTTTAACGTTTTTAAGAAACTCTCCATGGCAGTCGGGCAGGGCTTATCGCTTTTCAGCAGAGCTATCGGGATCAAAATTATCGCCGCAAAAGATGATATTTCCGTCCAGGCGCAGCGCGGCGAAATGGGCCTGCTTTCCGATAAGCATTTTCAGACTGACTAAGGCCTCCGGTGAAATCATTGAAGGTGTTACCGACGATGAGGGCATGACGCCGTTACTGGATATGACGGAAATGGATGAAATGAAAATGGAGATTTTGCCAAATGAGTAATAGTCCCTTTAATCCGCGAGTCGTGGCGACAGGTGTACAAGGCGTGCCTAAATCCACCGGTGGAAAAATGGCCGTCTGCGAAGTGGCGGTTAAAAACCCTATGCCCTGCATTGTGATCCTTGTTCATGGCGTCAACGATGTGGGCGAGGCATATCAAAATCAGGAGCAGGGGCTCATTGCCGGCCTGAATGAACGTATGGGCCGCACGGATATGTATCCGCATGAATGGCATCAGTACAAAATGGATATGGGCGATGGCGAGCAGCAGCAGGTGAAAATGCCCGGGCGCAGCCCGGTGATCCCATTTTACTGGGGATATAAACCTGTTGACCATGCAACGTATATTGACGATCAGCGGCGTTATCGCGATGAGCGGGCTAAATCAGGAGACGCCGCAAAACTGCCTTACAACGCCTATCAGGAAGATGACAACGCAACGCTGGTAAAGTTAGGACACATTCCTCAAACCACGTTGAAATTTCAGAATGATAATTTCGGCAACGTGCTGGACGATGTGTACGCCAAAGGCGGGGGGACCTTTGCCAATGCGACAACCACTATTCCGGATATGCTAGGCCCTGGCTCCGGCGGCAAAGCGAACGCTGCGGCAGGATTTGTTTCATTTCATCTGAATTCCGGGGATTTTACGCACCCAATTTATGATAACCCGCACCGAATTTATCAGTTTTTTGCCGCGCAGCGGCTGGCCGATTTAATTCTGATGATTCGAAGAGAACCGGCAATAAAACGAGACCCAATTAATATTGTTGCACATTCACAGGGTACTATTATCACTATGTTGGCCAATATGCTGGTCATGCAGGCTAATGAGAAACCCGCTGACTGCGTGATACTTAACCATTCTCCCTACGCCCTGGAAAAAACGGCTGCTGAAGGGATGACGCCAGGACATCACCAGACGGATCGTGCCCGCCAGCAGACGTTTAAAAATTTCTGTCATTTGATGGCGACAAACGCCAGATATGGCAAGGGGGAATATCACACGCAGGCCGAGATTGATGAATTAGAAGGCGCAATTTGTCTGAGTAAAACCAATTCTCAATGGCGCAAGAATAAACTTTATACCCGTAATAACTTTGGCAAGGTATATAACTATTTTTGCCCTAATGACAGTGTGGTTTCATTACTTAACGTCCAGGGGTTGGGCTGGCGGGGAGTCCCTCATGACATTGCCAGCGGCATAGACAATCTGCGCCAGCGAGTTTTCTGCGAAAATGGTCCGGAAATAGGCGGCAGCCCACTGAGCGTGCCTTTTGAAATGCCGGCGTTAAAAAAGGATTGTTTTGATCAGGATACGCTGGCGACCAGACAATATACGTTTGCGGATGTGGTTGTGAATGGTGAGCAGCTCCCCGTCACCTTCAGACACCAGTTACAGGGCGCGGGAAGTCAGTATAAATATTCGATAGCGCCGGGTTCACCCGATCAGGACATCTCATTTTCGGCAAAAGCCACGGTTATTGCGCGCACTGAGACAGATTTCAAAAATCTCAGTGGTGCAGGTTTCGATTATTTACAGCCGGGGCAGGAATTAACGCCCGCAGAACTCACGATGTTCGCCAAAAAATATGCTAAGCCTTATACCAAAGGCGTTGTCCTGGGCGGGGGATACAATAAGACCGTGCAGCTTATTTATGAGAAAACGCCGGATGAGCTGCAAAGAGAATGGCTGCAATCAGAACAGGTTGGTTACAGCCAGCATTCCTCTATTGTTATGTCGAAAGATGCCCCCGCGAAAGCGATGGCCTTCGATCTGGCGGTGGGGATATGCAGGGCATTTGATCACGAAAATGGTGAGTTCTGGGTAAAACTACTTCGCCGTGGGGACTGGCGTATGAAGCTTAATGGTTTTCAGGAAGCAGTTGATTATTATAGTACTGGAAAGTTGAACAAAGACCATTCGAAAGATTTCATGAACAGGCCAAATGATATTTTACCAAAAGGGCAATTTGGTGTGGTTAACGAATATTATCATTCAACAACGGTTAAACCTGCCAGACATAATGAAATATACAATACCGAGACTTCCAATCTGCAATGGGATATGCCAGACCCACTTAACGTTTAAGGATGAATTATGAAAAAGGGAAGTGCGTTAAAAATAATAATCGGAGCATTCTCGCTATGCGCTATCGCTGCCTGTACAAAAAAAACGCCGTCACAGATAATTTATCGCTACGATGATAACCGGTATCTGGAGCTAAAGGGTTTCGATTGCGAAGGGGCGCTTTGGTATCATGATACCAAGAGGAATATACATAAGGAATTAGTAAATGGCGTGTATTCAACGTATCAGATCTTTTCCGGTGTATATATTCACCCATCAGATAAGTATATTCTGATACCGCGATGGGAACCTGGGGCATATAAAATATCTAAAGACTACGGGCAAACGTGGCAGGTAGCATCTTATATGTCTCCCTTCCAGGGGCAGGAGATAAATTCAGATGGGAATATGGTCGACAGACCGGAAGGAAAAGAAATCAAAAGAGTGGTGGTGGTCAATAATCAGGCATTTATTACCACCTCGAAAAATCATTTGTATATGAGTTCATACCCTTTTGACGACCCGCGTTTAAAGCCGGGTGGTCCGGGTATAGATTATCAATACTTTGATGACACGTATTATCTCTACAGGCCAGGCAAGCATAAGTCCAGTGGCGAGTATGTGGACGGTCATACCAGTCCTGAGTTTCCAGGTGCTGCCTGGGGAACGGTGGTGTTTATGAAAGCATCCCTGGCCCATTTAACGGAGGGTTATAAGGCCAACTATCAAAACCTGCCAGACAAAGAACCAGAAGTGGTGGGCTATAAGGGCTGGACCCGGATGTACTGCGATATGGATGCAGGGAAATAATCTGCAATGGGATATGCCCAAACCGCTTAACATTTAAGGATAAATTATGAAACAAGGAAATACGGTAAGAATAATTGTTGGAGTGATTTCACTATGTATTATCTCTGCCTGTACAAAAAAAACACCGTCACAGGTCATTTATCGTTATGATGATAATCGATATCTGGAATTAAAAGGCTATAATTGTGAGGGGGCACTCTGGTATCATGATATTACAAAAAATATCCATAAAGAGTTGATTGATGGTCGCTTTGCTTCCTTCAGAATTTTCTCCGGAACCTATATTCACCCTTCCGATAAATATATACTTATCCCAAACTGGGAGCCAACGGCTTATCTGATATCTAAAGACTACGGGCAAACATGGCATGTAGCAAAGTATATGTCTCCCTTCCAGGGACAGGAGATAAATTCAGATGGGAATATGGTCGACAGACCGGAAGGAAAAGAAATCAAAAGAGTAGTGGTGGTCAATAATCAGGCATTTATTACCACCTCGAAAAATCATTTGTATATGAGTTCATACCCTTTTGACGACCCGCGTTTAAAGCCGGGTGGTCCGGGTATAGATTATCAATACTTCGATGATACGTATTATCTCTACAGGCCTGGCAAACATAAATCCAGTGGTGAGTATGTGAGCGCCCATATGAGGCCTGAATCTCCTGGGCGCGCCTGGGGAACGGTGGTGTTTATGAAAGCATCCTTAGCCCATTTAACGGAGGGCTATAAGGCCAACTATCAAAACCTGCCGGACAAAGAACCAGAAGTGGTGGGCTATAAGGGCTGGACCCGAATGTACTGCGATATGGATGCAGGGAAATAATATGAAAGGTGTAATCAGACTAAATGACCCGCTGGAAAACGGTGGGTATGTGAACAAAGCTTCTGGTAGCAAGTTTATGGGAATTCCGGTGGCTTTAATGGGGGATACTGTTTTTTGTATTGCGCATAAAGGGACCTTTCCCATACTTGATTTTGAACCAACCTGGACAATGGACGGTAGAGGCGTTGTTGTGGATGGGTGTAGGGCTGCATGCGGTTGTGCAATAAAAACCACACTGCCAACGGCGGGGACAAGCAAATGAATAAATGGAAGATACCAAACAAGAATCCGTATCAGGATGTAGGAAAATTTCCGCTGATTACTATGCTGGCCATTAGCTTTGCTATTTTTTTGGTTTTTATAACATACCGTATATTAAACTGGCAGCAGGGAGAAAAAGTAACTGATGAATTGATATCGATTACATTATCAACCCCGTTGATACTAGTATTAGTGATCTGGTGCGTTGTAGGGATGGTTTACTGTTATATAGCTTATCCATTTTGTTATGCGGGTTTCCTTGAAAAATATGGTATGAACCGATGGCAAAATTGGGCCAGACAGGCGTTACCTCTTTTAGATTACTCATCAATTCTTCCTGTATCAGAGCTGGCACTAAAGATGCAAAAACTAGAGGATGAGGCACCTACAGGCGCCGCAACGCCGTTAAGAATTGCTATTGAAGTTGATTCTATGGATGATGTCAGAGTTGATAAAGTACTAAGGCAGTTGATCGAGCCACTCAAAAACTCTCTTGTTAGACAATATTCACCCTTTAAGACCTGGCTATATGTTAAGGGAGCAGATGACTCTATAGGTAATAGCTTTAAAGCGGTGCTTGAAAGCTTGAGCGTACCCAAAGATAAAATTGGGGAAATAAAAATCCTCCATGAATGCCCTGATTATTATTTAATCAACGACTGGATTGGTTTTAATATGTTTGAAAATAATCTAATTGTTACAGTTGAATTGCACAGCGAAAATGATTCTGATTTTTTTGAAAGTGCAAACGCATTTGTTTTCACCGATGACAGATTACTTGAAAGTAAAGATACACCATTATATTTATTACGCATGATGGACAGCACGCCGTATTATCTCGATGAAATAGTGAATATATATCTCTCTGCTCAGCAAGTGGTAATTGATAAAATTAAAAGATTATGGTTTAGCTCGCTGGATAAACAGTCAAAATTCGTAATGTCTGGCGCAATAGAAAATGCAAAAACGGGCATTCTTCCTTATAGCAGATATGAGTTGGAAACCGTCACCGGGAAAAGCTCTGAGGTTCAGCGCTGGGTCGTATTAGCGTTGGCTGCGGATGCTGCAAAATACGGACAAGGACACCAATTATTCGCCAGTAAATCTGCAGACATTATTCAGTCCGGGATAATCACGGCTAAATATCCAGGGCGTAAACCTGCTCCTGACATAGCAGACTTCTCGAATTATTGGAAAATCATATCCGCATGCTCAATTATTTTATGGTGTACTGGGTATCTCTGTTTAGTGTCAGAGGAAACCTTCAACATTCATCCCTGGTATTCTATTGTTCCTTTTGTGGTTGGTATATTGGTTATTTTTATAGCGGTATTGTTTTTTTCTATATTCGTGAGTAATAAAATTGAGCAGGAAATGGGTATTTACTATTCTTAGTTTTTATGAGGAAAGCGCCCTGACGGGCGCTTATTCTTCAATTTCTTTTACTGTCTTTACCGTAGGGAGAGGTATCAGGCGGCCCAGCACTTATTTCACCGTCCAACCCTTATAACTGCCGACGTTGTTTTTATCGATCATCGTCACTGGGATCAGCACGGGTTCTTTCGGGGCGGGTTTTCCCTGTAATATGTCATAACCGATTTCGACCGCTTTGGCAGCCATCACCTGCGGATCTTGTGCTGGCGTCGCCACAAATAGTGAGTTTTCGCGCTTCAGGGCTTCTTCGCCGTCCGGGCTGCCGTCTACGCCGACAATAAAGAATTCGCTACGTTGCGCCTGCTTTGCCGCCAGATCGGCACCGATCGCCGTGGGATCGTTAATGGCGAATACGCCGTCGATCTTCGGATTCGCCGCCAGCAACGCGGTCATGATCTCCAGCCCGCCTTCGCGACTGCCTTTGGCGTTTTGGTTATATGACAGCACCTTGATGTCAGGGTGGCGTTTAAACTCGGTCTGGCAGCCTTCCACACGGTTCTGGACGGCAGATACCGGTGGCCCGTTGATAATGACCACGTTGCCTTTGCCTTTCAGACGGTCGGTAATATATTTACAGGCCATTTCTCCCGCCTGGGTGTTATCGGAGGTGATGGTGGCGTCTGCGCCTTCCGCCGCCACGTCAACGGCGACCACCACAATCCCGGCGTCTTTCGCGCGTTTTACCGCCGGGCCGATGCCTTTGGAGTCGGCGGCGTTCAGGATAATCATGTCGACTTTGGCGGCAATAAAGTTGTCGATTTGCGACACCTGCTGGCCCAGATCGTAGCCGCTGGAAACCAGCGTCACTTTAACGTTATCACCGGCCAGTTTGCGTGCTTCCAGCTCCGCGCCTTTGGTTATCTGCACGAAGAACGGGTTGGCCAGATCGCCCACCGTAACACCGATGGATTTCAGTTCTTTTGCCTGTACAAACGGAGCGCTAGCAAGCAGTGCGCCAGCACAGAGCGCGGTGACTAAGGGCTTCAATCTCATGCTGTATTCCTCGAAGTAAGATGTTGTTGTTATGCACTTTGATGGTGTCGGGTACGGTATTTGTCGATCAGCACCGCTATGATGATCACCGCCCCTTTGATCACCAATTGCCAGAAATAGGAGACGCCCATCAGCGTCATGCCGTTATTCAGCGTGGCGATAATCAGCGCCCCCACCAGCGTGCCAGTGATGGTGCCGATCCCGCCAACAAAGCTGGTGCCGCCGAGGATCACCGCGGCGATGGCGTCCAGTTCGTAGCCCATGCCTAAGTTGCCGTTGGCGCTGTACAGCCGCGAGGCGCTCATCACCCCGCCAAGACCCGAGAGCAAACCGCTCATGCCGTAGACGAACATCAGCACCAGCCACACTTTAATCCCGGTTAGGCGCGCGGCCTGCATATTGCCGCCAACCGCATAGATATGAACGCCGAGTGTGGTGCGCCTAAGAATGAACCAGCACACCACCACCACCGCCAGCGCAATCACTACCAGCCATGGAACCGGACCAAGATAGTTGTTGCCGATCCACTCAAAGCTGATGTTGGAGTTAATCACCGTCGTGCCGTCGGCCAGCAGGTAGGCCGCACCGCGCAGCGCGGTATAGGTTCCAAGCGTGACGATAAACGGCGGCAGGCCAGCAAAAGCGACCAGCGCCCCGTTAAACAACCCCAGCAGCATGCCGAGCAGCAGCGCAGCAGGGACTGACAGCATGGCAAATTCCGGGATCAGCGAAACTACCATCGCCGCGACTGCGGTAGTGCCGAGAATGGAGCCAACCGAAAGATCAATGCCACCGGTTAAAATAATGAAGGTCATGCCAGCGGCCAGCACGATGTTGATCGACGCCTGGCGGGTAATATTCAGCAGGTTGCTTTCGGTAAAAAAGTTTGGCGCGATAAAGCCAAATACCGCCACAATCAGGATAAGAATCGGCAAGATACCGACCGTTTGCATCAGATCGCTCATCAGCATTTTTTTCGCGGAGGCGGATTTCGCCACCTGCTGGGGAGTGGTTGGATTATTCATGGGACACCGCCTGATGATGGGAGTCGTTCACGCCGGTTGCCAGCGTCATAATATTTTCCTGGGTAATACTTTGTCCGTTCAGCTCGCCGGCAATGCTGCCTTCACGCATCACATACACGCGATCGCTCATCCCGACCACTTCCGGCAGTTCGCTGGAGATCATCAGGATCGCCACGCCTTTGCGCGCCATATCATTCATGATCCGGTAGATCTCGCTTTTGGCACCGACGTCCACACCGCGCGTCGGTTCATCGAGGATCAAAATGCGTGGGCCGATCGCGACCCAGCGCGAAATCAACAGCTTTTGCTGGTTGCCGCCGGATAGCCCGCCCGCACGGACCTGCGCATGCGGGACGCGAATATTGAGCAATTTGATGGCGTCATCAGAAATTGCCTGCGCCTTTTTGCGATCGAGCATGCCCCAGGTGGCGTCGCGCTCCAGCGTCGCCATGGTGATGTTCTCTGCCGCTGCCAGCTCCAGAAAGAGTCCCTGTTCTTTGCGGTTTTCCGTCAGAAAACCGATGCCGTGGTCAATCGCCTCGCGCGGGGAGTGGATCACTACCGGTTCACCGTCCACTTCAATCATGCCGCCGATGGCTTTACGCACGCCAAAAATCAACTGTGCCAGTTCAGAACGCCCGGCGCCGACTAAACCCGCAAGGCCGACAATCTCCCCGGAGCGTACCAGTAAGCTGCACGGCTGGACTTTATTGCCGTCGGTCAGGTGGTGGACGTTGAGGCGCGCTTTACCTAAAGGAATATCGCGCTCTTTGTTGAACAGATCGCTTAACGGACGGCCTACCATCATGCGCACCAGTTCCGAGGCGTTGAGTTTGTCGCGGGTCAGGCTGCCGACGTATTGCCCGTCGCGCAGGACGCTGACGCGATCGGAGAGCTCGTACACTTCCGCCATGCGGTGGCTGATGTAGATAATCGCCATCCCCTCATCGCGCAGGCGCATAATCAGTTCAAACAGGCGGTGGGTTTCACGTGAGGAGAGGGCGGCGGTGGGTTCATCCATCACCAGAATGCGGCTGTTACGGTGCAGGGCGCGAGCGATTTCTACCTGCTGCTGTTCGGCGATGGTCAACGTCATCACGCGATCGCTGGCCTTAAACTGGGCGCCGAGTCGGTCGATGACTTTCTGCGACTGTATCACCATCTCTTTACGCTGGACCAGACCGCCGCGCGACAGTTCGCTACCAAGAAAGATATTTTCCGCCACCGTCAGGTTTGGCGCGAGCTGCATCTCCTGGTAAATCAGCGTGATGCCTGCGCTAAGCGCATCTTTTGGCCCACGAATGTGGAACGGCTGACCGTCAATCAGGATCTCCCCGCTGGTGGCAGTATAGGCACCCGCGAGGATCTTCATCAGGGTGCTTTTCCCTGCGCCGTTCTCACCCATCAGGGCATGAATCTCACCGGGCCAAACCGTTAAATCGACCCCTTTTAGCGCATAAAATTTGCCAAACGCTTTGGCAATGTTGCGCATCTCCAGAACCGGTGTCCTGCTCATGGCGGATCTCCTGTGGGGTGGCCGATATCAGCAGTCCATCACAGGAATGTAAATGCAAAATGTCAGAAGCCGTTCATATTTGTCATATTGCGATTTTTCTTCACGGAGCGTGATATGCCGCAACCGGGACGTCACTTTTTCGCCAGTGCGCGTGGACGATTGCTGTTCTTTAATCTGCTGGTGGTGGCGGTCACGCTGATGGTGAGCGGCGTGGCGGTGCTGGGGTTTCAGCATGCCAGCCAGATCCAGGAACAGGTGCAGCAGCAAACCGTTGACGACATGACCGGCAGCATGAACCTGGCCCGCGATACGGCAAACGTGGCGACGGCGGCAGTGCGACTGTCGCAAGTGGTCGGCGCGCTGGAATACAAAGGTGAAGCGGAGCGGCTGCAGGAGATGCAGCGGGCGCTGAAGCAGTCGCTGGAACAATTGGCCACCGCGCCGCTGGCTCAGCAAGAGCCGGTGCTGGTCGAGCGAATTATCCAACGCAGCCAGGAGTTACAAAGCAGCGTGGAAGGTATGTTGCAGCGCGGACAGCAGCGGCACTTTGAACGTAACGCGCTGCTCAGTTCGCTGTATCAGAATCAAAGTTATTTACGTCACCTGCAAAAGCTTATCGGCACGCAGGATGACGTACAGCTGGGACAAATAGACCGCTTAATTGTGGCTGCCATTGAAACCCCCACGCCGCGTTCGGTGATCAAACAACTGGACGAAGTGATGCCCACGCTGCCTCTGCAAACCAGCAATCTTCTGATTACCAACATCCTCAGCGATTTCAACCTGGAGCTGCATAAGCTGGGGCCGCTTTCGTCCGCGCTGGAGCAGAGCGATCTGGCGATCAGCTGGTATATGTTCCACATCAAAGCGCTGGTGGCGATTCTCAACAGCGATATCAACCAGTATGTCTCGCAGGTGGCGACTATCTCCGAACAGCGGGTGGCGCAAAGTCATCAGGAACTGCAATCCGGCGCGTTATTTATTTTGTCATTTGCGCTGCTGGCGGTGGTGATCACCGGTTTTGCCGGGTGGTATATCTACCGCAATCTCGGTTCTAACCTGACGGCTATTTCGCGGGCGATGACCCGGCTGGCGCATGGGGAATCAGACGTCAGCGTCCCGGCCCTGCAACGGCGCGATGAGCTGGGTGAACTGGCGCGCGCCTTTAGCGTCTTTGCCCGCAATACGGCGTCGCTCGAACACACTACCCGGCTGCTGAAAGAAAAAACCACGCAGATGGAAATCGACCGCACCGAGCGTCAGGGGCTGGAGGAAGCGCTATTGCACAGCCAGAAACTGAAGGCAGTGGGGCAACTGACGGGCGGATTAGCCCATGATTTTAATAACCTGTTGGCGGTCATTATTGGCAGCCTGGATTTGGTGGACCCGGATTCTCCCGACGCGCCACGGGTCAATCGGGCGCTGAAAGCCGCCGAGCGCGGGGCGCTGCTGACCCAGCGGCTGCTGGCCTTTTCGCGCAAACAGTCGTTGCATCCGCATGCCGTTGAGCTGAAAACCTTGCTGGAAAATCTCGGCGAACTGATGCGCCATTCGCTCCCCTCCATGCTGACGCTGGAAATTGAGGCCCAGTCTCCGGCCTGGCCCGCCTGGATTGACGTTAGCCAACTGGAAAATGCCATTATCAACCTGGTGATGAACGCCCGTGATGCCATGGACGGGCAGGTGGGTACGATAAAAATCCGTACCTGGAATCAACGGGTCACGCGCAGCGACGGACGTAAGCAGGATATGGTGATGCTGGAGGTTGCCGATCAGGGAAGCGGGATGTCACAGGAGGTGAAAGCTCAGGTCTTCGAGCCGTTTTTCACCACCAAACAGACCGGCAGCGGCAGCGGATTAGGCCTGTCGATGGTCTACGGTTTTGTGCGCCAGTCTGGTGGTCGGGTGGAAATCGAGAGCGCGCCGGGGCAGGGAACCACGGTCCGGTTACAGCTTCCCCGCGCCGTTGTGCCGGTACAGATTCAGGCAGAGCCGATAGCGGAACATGCGGCGAACTGCGGTGAAAAGCTGGTACTGGTGCTCGAAGATGAGGCCGACGTGCGCCAGACGCTGTGTGAGCAGTTGCATCTGCTGGGGTATCTAACGCTGGAAGCCGCCAACGGCGAGCAGGCGCTGCATATGCTGGCGGCTTCATCCGAGATTGATATTTTTATCAGCGACGTAATGCTGCCTGGAGGGTTAAGCGGTGTGGATGTAGTCAACTATGCGCTGAAGCACTACCCTCAGCTAACAATTCTGCTGATTAGCGGTCAGGATTTACGCCCGGCGCATAACCCGGCGCTACCTGACGTGGCGCTACTGCGTAAACCTTTTACCCGAGGAGAGCTGGCGCAGGCGCTGCGACTCGCACGTAATTGAGATTCCTCCGCTACCCGCGCGAATACGCTTTGATTACCGTGGGGTGAGTTTCTTGATGAGGCGGGTTTTATGCAACGCTCCCTGACATTCTTTCTTTTCAGTCTGCTAATGATTACCACCGTTTCGGCGCAGGCCGATATTATCGATGATGCCATCGGCAATATTCAGCAGGCGATAAACGACGCATACAAACCCGATAACGGGCGGGATTACGACGACGCCCGCGACAATGCTTGGGAACGCCAGATGAGTGACGATCGGCGCAGGCAGTATGATGACCGGCGACGTCAGTTTGAAGACCGGCGTCGCCAACTGGATGACCGTCAGCGCCAGCTTGATCAAGAACGGCGTCAGTTAGAAGACGAAGAACGCAGAATGGAAGAAGATTACGATCGTTAACTGTAACTATCTAAATGTAAGAATATTTTATCCCCTGTAAGGGATATAGCTGTCAGCTCAACATCTCGCCATTTTATGTTAATACATGCACTTGAGTACAGTGCATGTATGCATTGCAATCTCTCTACTCCAGCATAATTTCCATTCCGTCATAACCGGCCTCAAACCCTGTGGGGAGCGGGTTATCCATCATCCACAGGTCGAACTGATGGCTGATATGCGTCAGGATCACCCGTGGACAGCGGATAACGTCGTTCAACGCGATAACGGTATTTAAATCACAGTGATTGCGCGGTGGCTCGCTACGCGGAGCGTGACTGCAATCGATGATAATCACCTGTGGCTGATTGTTATGAAGAAACCTCAGCGTTTTGTCGGGCAGTCCGGCGGTATCAGTGAGCCATGCCACGCGGCTGTGTGCGGTCTCCAGCAGATAGCCAAACGTCAGCTTTGAATGATTGAGCGGCAGCGGCGTTACCTGTAATCCTTGCAGGTCGAACACCTCAAACGGCGCAACGGTATGGCCAAAATCGAGGAGGCCGGAATGCTTAAACAGATCGTCGCAACCCTGCTCATCCGGCGGGCCGTATACCGGGATGGTCGCCCCTACGCCCCAGCGCAGCGGAAACAGCCCCTGCACGTGGTCCATATGATAATGGGTGAGCAGAAACTGCTGGAAGCTGCCCGCTGACCAGTCGTCCATCAGATGCGGGATCCCTGCATCCAGCAGCGTCACCGCATTGTTGAATTTGACCACCCCGCTACAAGGGCGTCGACGATATTGCGCCTGTAAGCGTGCTCGTTGGCAGGCCGCGCAGTCACAGCCAAATGCCGGCACCAGCTGAGCGCCGCCCGTTCCCGTCAGCGTAATGGTCAGACTCATGGCTCCCCCTACAACGGTTTTGTGAAGCGAAAATGGCTCATGGTATAGCCTTCGCGCTGATAAAAACGGTGCGCGTCAAGGCGTTGGGTGCTGGTGGAAAGTTCGGTTATTTCCGCGCCCGCTTCGCGCGCGGTGGCTTCGGCCCAGGCCAGTAACTGGCTGCCAACGCTTAGCCCTCGCGCCTGCGGCATCACCACCAGCTCCTGGATCTCGCCAATCCAGTTGGCGTGGTGCAGATGAAACTGCAGGTGCAGGCCGATCAACCCCACGATCTGTCCGTCAAGCAGCGCCAGCTGGTAGTGCATATTGGGATCCTGCAGATTAGCGGCGTAACCAGCGCTAAAAGCCTGCAGGTCGAATTGACCCTGCTTCAACTCACAGACAAGCGCGTAAACTGCATCGGTATCGTAGAGCGTGGCGCGGCGTAATTCACAGACAGACATGTTTCTTCTCCTTGCGTCCCATCAGTGTGAGTAGTGTAGCGACAGACTGTAGCAAACTACCATCGTTGTTCAGGACGTGGCAGTCATACGGCGCATAGCGCGCCGCGCGTTCAAGGCGGGCGGCGATTTCCGTTTCGCTCTCCCGCCCACGAGCCTGCAGGCGCTGGCGGAGAATTGCCGGAGAAACCTGTAAGCAAATGGGGAGTAAAGAAGCGCCATAGCGACTTTGCGCCTGGGGCAGATGCGCACGTGAGCCGTTGACCACCACATCAAACCCGGCGTGCAGCCAGAGGTCTATCTCCACGCCCACGCCGTAGTAGAAGCCGTTCGCGTGCCAGCTCAGCGCCAGCAGGTTCTGCCCGGCGCGGGTAAAAAACTCTGGTTCGCTCAGCGCAATATGATTTTCATTTCCTGCGTTGGCGGCGCGGGTGATGTAGCGATGCGCCACCAGCAGTTGTGCAGGTTCCTGTAGGCGGAGTTCCGCCAGCAGACTGTCCTTACCGGAGCCGGACGGCCCCATCAGCCAGATCAGTTTAGCCATAGTCAGAATACCCTTTTGCCCTGACGCCAGACGTGGTCGATATGGATGTTGCCGTCTTTGCGATGCGCCAGCACCAGATCCGCGCGTTTCCCTTCGGCAATAACGCCGCGATCGTCGAGATTTAATGCCCGCGCCGGATTGTGGGTCACCAGACGAATGGCCTGTTGCAGCGTAAAACGGTTGGCCTCATCGTCCGCCACGCGAAACGCCGCATCGAGCAGGCTGGCGGGATAGTAGTCGGAGGAGAGAATATCCAGCAAGCCCAGCTCAGCCAGTTTATGCGCCGCCACGTTGCCGGAGTGAGAACCACCGCGCACGATGTTTGGCGCGCCCATCAGCACGTTCATGCCATGATGGCGCGAGGCCTCTGCAGCAGCAAATGTGGTAGGAAATTCGGCGATCACGCTGCCAAGTTGATGCGATTCCAGCACATGATCGCAGGTTGCGTCGTCATGGCTCGCCAGCGCAATCTGGCGTTCGCGACACATCTGCGCAATGGCCGTACGGTTGGGCTGCGACCAGCGTGCGGCGAGGGCCAACTGTTCTTCTTCATAGCGGGCCATCTGCTCGTCGGTGAGCGAATATTTCCCCTGATAATACTCACGATATTTTTCGCGGCTAGCGAACTGGCGCTGGCCCGGCGAGTGATCCATCAATGAAACCAGCGTCACCGGCTCACGACCAACCAGTTTTTCAAACAGCGGCAGGGTAGTGTGATGCGGCAGTTCGCAGCGCAGATGCAGACGGTGCTCAGCGCGATTAACCCCGCGCTTTTGCGTCTCTTCAACTGCATTAATCATTTTCTCCAGATTTTCGAGGCGGTCACCGCCGTCGCGCACATCGCCAATCGCCACCGCGTCCAGCACGGTGGTAATGCCGCTGGCGACCATCAGTGCGTCGTGGCTGCTCATCGCCGAGTGGGCTGGCCAGTCTACCTTCGGGCGCGGGGTGAAAAACTTGTCGAGATTGTCGGTATGCAGCTCGATAAGTCCTGGCAGCAGCCAGCCGCCTTCGCCGTCCAGCGCCTCTGGTAAACGGCTCTGACTCTCAGTAAAGGCGCGGATAATTCCGCCCTCAATTTCCAGCGATCCTTGCACCACGTCATCTTCCAGCACCAGCTTTACATTATTGATAATCATGCTGTTGTTCCCATCAGGTGCAGGCGATCTGCTACGCGATCGCGCACGGTTTGATCGTGAAATATGCCGACAATTGCCGCGCCGCGCGCTTTCGCTTCTTCAATCAATGCGACAACGGCGGCGCTGTTTTTGGCGTCCAGCGAGGCTGTAGGCTCATCGAGCAGCAGAATCGGGTAATCGACGATAAACCCGCGGGCGATGTTGACGCGCTGCTGTTCGCCACCGGAAAAGGTCGACGGTGCGAGATGCCACAGTCGTTCTGGTACGTTCAGGCGGGTAAGAAGATTGGCCGCTTTGGCGGTGCACGCCTCACGAGGTACACCCAGATCCAGCAGCGGTTGCATCACCACATCCAGCGCGGAAATCCTTGGGATCACGCGCAGAAACTGGCTTACCCAGCCGATGGTTGAACGGCGAACTTCCAGCACTTTGCGCGCCGGGGCCTGAACCAGATCGACCCATTCATCGCTGTGACGAATGTGGATGTGTCCTTCATCCGGCAGGTAGTTGGCGTACAGCGAGCGCAGCAGCGTAGATTTACCGCTGCCGGAATGACCGTGCAGCACTACGCATTCGCCATTTTTTACTTCCAGCGTGGCGTTTTGTAGCACCGGCAGACGTACGCCGTTTTGCTGATGCAGGACAAAAGTTTTACTGACGTTTTCAACGCGAATCATTTGAGCCTCTTAGTTCTGCAGTACGGACGACACCAGCAACTGGGTGTACGGATGGTGCGGGTCGTCGAGCACGCGGTCGGTTAACCCACTTTCCACCACCTGACCCTGTTTCATCACCAGCAAACGGTCTGCCAGCAGACGCGCCACGCCCAGATCGTGGGTGACAATCACCACCGCCAGATCCAGTTCCACCACCAGGCCGCGCAGCAGGTCCAGCAGCTTGGCTTGTACGGAAACGTCCAGCCCTCCGGTGGGCTCGTCCATAAATACCAGTTTGGGATGGGTGACGAGGTTGCGGGCGATCTGCAGGCGTTGCTGCATGCCACCGGAAAAGGTGGTTGGCAGGTCGTCGATACGCGAGGCGGGGATCTCCACCTCCTCCAGCCAGCGCTGTGCGGTGGCGCGGATGTCGCCATAGTGACGCGCGCCGGTGGCCATCAGGCGCTCGCCGATGTTGCCACCGGCGGAGACCTGACGGCGCAGACCATCCAGCGGATGCTGGTGCACCACGCCCCATTCGGTGCGCAGCAGACGGCGACGATCGGCCTCATTCATGCCGTACAGCGAGCGGTTCTGATACAAAATCTCACCGCTCTGTGGCGTCAGCCGTGAAGAGATCGATTTCAGCAGTGTGGTTTTGCCCGAGCCGGACTCGCCGACGATACCCAGCACTTCGCCAGGCCACAGGTCAAAAGAGACATCGCTGAAGCCTTTGCCCGGCGCGTAGAGATGAGTCAGGTTGTTGACTGAAAGCAGCGGTTGCGTCATTTGCTGAGGGCCTCGCTCTGTTGGCGGCAGTAGTCAGTGTCGGAGCAGACAAACATGCGTTTGCCGGTGTCATCGAGCACCACTTCATCGAGATAGCTGTGGGTTGAGCCACAAATGGCACAGGGCTCATCCCAGCGCTGTACGGTAAACGGGTGATCGTCGAAATCGAGGCTTTCCACGCGGGTGTAAGGTGGTACGGCATAGATGCGCTTTTCGCGGCCTGCGCCAAACAGTTGCAGGGCCGGCATCATGTCCATCTTCGGGTTGTCGAATTTCGGGATGGGCGACGGGTCCATGACGTAGCGGTCATTGACCTTCACCGGATAGGCGTAAGTGGTGGCGATATGACCGAAGCGGGCAATATCTTCATACAGTTTCACCTGCATGATGCCGTACTCTTCCAACGCGTGCATGGTGCGGGTTTCCGTTTCGCGCGGTTCGATAAAGCGCAGCGGTTCGGGGATCGGTACCTGGAAGATAATGATTTGATCTTCCACCAGCGGCGTTTCCGGGATGCGATGGCGGGTCTGGATCAGCGTCGCGTCTTCCGTACGCTCGGTGGTATTGACCCCGGTTACGCGTTTGAAGAAGTTGCGAATCGACACGGCGTTGGTGGTGTCATCCGCGCCCTGGTCAATCACCTTCAGCACGTCTGGTTCGCCAATCACGCTGGCTGTGAGCTGAATACCGCCCGTTCCCCAGCCGTAAGGCATCGGCATTTCGCGACCGCCGAACGGTACCTGGTAACCGGGGATCGCCACCGCTTTCAGAATTGCACGGCGGATCATGCGCTTGGTCTGCTCATCAAGATACGCAAAGTTATAGCCGGAGAGGTTAGTGGTCACGGGTAGACTCCTGTTGCAGGCGTTTGAGCAGTTCCAGCTCGGCCTGGAAATCGACGTAATGGGGAAGTTTGAGGTGCGATACAAAACCCGCCGCCTCGACGTTATCCGCATGCGCCAGCACGAACTCTTCGTCCTGCGCCGGTCCCGTGACCGTCTCATCGTAATCGGCTGCCTGTAGAGCGCGGTCCACCAACGCCATCGCCATCGCTTTGCGCTCGCTCATGCCGAACACCAGTCCGTAGCCGCGGGTAAAATGGGGGGAATCGTTTTCCGGCGCGACAAAACCGTTGACCATTTCGCATTCAGTCATCAGCAATTCGCCGACGTTCACCGCAAATCCCAGCTCTTCCGGGACGGTTTCCAGTGCCACATAGCCGCTGCGGATTTCGGCGGCAAACGGATGATTGCGCCCGTAGCCGCGCTGGGTGGAGTAGGCCAGCGCCAATAGATATCCCTCGTCGCCGCGCATCAACTGCTGCAGGCGTGAAGCGCGTGAACAGGGGTAAACCGGCGGCGTGCGGGTGATGTCATCGGGTTGAGCGCCGTCGTCCTCTTCGCGCTTTGCCAGCCCCTGATTCGCCAGCAGGGAAAAAACGTGCGGGGAGGCATCTTGTTTGCTATCAGCGGTGCGCAGTGGCGGCGTTTCGCCATTGGCCAGCAGGGTAAAATCCAGCAGACGATGGGTGTAGTCGTAGGTTGGACCCAACAGTTGCCCGCCGGGAATATCCTTGTAGATGGCGGAAATACGTCGTTCGAGGTGCATCTCGGCGCTGTTTACCGGCTCGCTCACCGCCACTTTTGCCAGCGTAGTGCGGTAGGCGCGTAGCAAAAAGATAGCTTCTACGCTATCGCCGCTGGCCTGTTTGAGCGCCAGTGCCGCCAGTTCACGATCGGCGATGCCGCCTTCGGTCATTACCCGGTCGACGGCCAGGTTCATCTGCTGTTCGATTTGCGCCACGCTCAGTTCAGCAATGGTCTCATCGCCCCGGCGTCGGTTTTCTTGCAGGGCGTGGGCGTTGGCTATCGCCTTCTCGCCCCCTTTGACGGCGACGTACATCAGCACACCTCCACATGGGTGGTTCGCGGAATAGCCAGCAGGCGCTCGCCGCAAGTGAGGATCAGATCGACTCCCAGCGGGAACGGGTGCGGACGCTCGGTGAGTTCGTGAATCAGGCATTCCGGCAGTTGCGGCGCGATCATGCGTTCTTCAGCGATACCGGCCCCGGTCAGGCGCAGCATGCGTCCGCCGCTTAAGCCAGAGATTTGCACAATCAACGTGGCGCTGGTTTCAGGTGCGACGGCGGAACCGGCAGAGAGGGCGTTTAGCTGTTCGCTGCTAATGTGTCCGTCGGCGACGGCAAAGGCTGCCAGTTGCGGCTGATCCACCAGCGGCGCGTTGGTGTGAAAACGCAGGTTCTGCCGGGCGATATCGTTATCCATCGACGGTGCCAACCAGACCGGCGTGTCGCCGTCAACCAGGGTCAGCAGCACGCTGGTGGTTGCCAGGCCCAGCGGCTGCCAGCCGTGTTTCAGTTGATGCAGGGCGACGATGACGCCCGGTTCGCTCATGGCTTTCAGCAGGCGACGAAAGCTCTGCTGAGCATCCTGAACGGGTAAATTAAATGCGGTCTGTAAGGTCATGCGTTATCTCCGCGTACCAGCGTGAAGAAGTCGACCCGGCTGGCGTTGACTTCGGCACGGCGTGCGCTAATCAGCGCCTCGCGTTCCGCTTCCAGCGGGGCAATTAAGGTTTCCATTAGGTTCTGGAAATGCGTTTGCTCCTGCAGCAGTGCGTCAATGACTGCGCACTGCTCGGCATGGCGTTTGTTGCGTCCCAGCAGGTAGCCGTAACCCAGCGTGCCGCTTTTCAGGCGTATTACTGCACGGGTAATCGTGGTGTCACCGGCAAAGAAGCGGTTGCCGGTGCCGCCCATGCGGGCCTGGATCTGCATCAATCCGCATTCAGGTGCGCGGATGAGTTCATAGTCCGGCGTCAGTTTGAGCGCGTTGATGCGGGCGTTCAGGGCATCGGCATTGCTGTAAGCCAGCGCGCGCATCCAACGCTGGCGGGTGGCGGTATCGAAATGCATTCAGTGCTCCATAGTGAATTCGATCATGTCGGCGCGGGTCAGGCTGACGGAATATTCCGCCGCGTGTTCTTCGCCTTCACGGTGGTTCAGGGTGCGCACGCACAGCAGCGGCGCCATATTGGGGATTTCCAGTACCTTGCTCTCTTTGGCCTGTGCGCGGCGGGCGCTGATGCGCGTCTGCGTCCGTAGCAGCGTCAGACCGGACCGTGCGTGCAGGTAGTCGTGCAGTGAGCCGCTGTTGAAGTCCTGCAGCAGCGGCCACAGCGTGAGGTCGGAAAAATAGTGGTCGATCTGGCACAGCGCGATGCCGTTTACCCGGCGCAGAGTGCGCAAATGAATCACGTTATCGCCCTCGTTAATGCTGAGCGCGTCGGCAATGTGGCCGGAGGCCGGGCGCAGTACCGCCAGCAGTTTTTCGCTGGTGGGATGACTGCCCTGGTCCAGCAGGTTCTGGCTAAAGCGCGCCTGAGCATTGAGCGGGTAATCGAATGGGCGCATCAGCACCAGTACGCCGACGCCCTGGCGACGTTGAACCCAACCGCGATCAACCAGCTGGTCAATGGCGCGGCGCAGGGTGTGGCGGTTAACATCAAAACGCGCGGCAAGCTGATGCTCGGCGGGCAGATAGTCGCCGCAGCGGTAATGTTGACGTAGCTCCTGCTCAAGTCTCGCGGCAATTTCCTGATAACGCGTTGGATAACTGGTCGGATGTGTAGACAAGTGCATAGCAATCAATGCCTCGTTAATCAGATAAAGTGCTTACGCAAACGCTGGGAAAGGAAATCCAACAGGCTGACAGTGACGATGATTAACACCATCAGGGCGCAGGTTTGCTGGAACTGAAAGCCGCGAATCGCCTCCCATAAGGTCACGCCAATCCCGCCTGCACCCACCATGCCGACCACCGTGGCCGAGCGAACATTGGATTCAAAGCGATACAACGAGTAGGAGATCAGTAGCGGCATGACCTGTGGCAGAACGCCGTACAGAATCTCTTCAATTTTGTTGGCTCCGGTGGCGCGAATACCTTCTACCGGACCCGGCTCAATGGCTTCTACCGCTTCGGAAAGCAGCTTGGAGAGTACCCCTGTGGTGTGGATAAACAGCGCCATCACCCCGGCGAATGGCCCTAACCCGACGGCGACCACGAACAGCATGGCGAAGACCATTTCATTGATGGCGCGGCAGGCGTCCATCAGGCGACGCATCGGCTGGTAAATCCACCACGGCACGAGATTGTCGGCGCACATCAGGCCGAAGGGAATCGACAGCACCACGGCGAGGGCGGTCCCCCAAACGGCGATTTGCAGAGTGACGGCCATTTCACCGAGATAGTCCTGCCACTGGCTGAAATCTGGCGGGAAGAAGTCGGCGGCGAAGGTCGCCATATTGCCGGAATCCTCGATCAGCGTGAGCGGGGCCATTTCGGCACCTTTCCACGAGACCACCAGTACGGCGAGAAGAATGGCCCAGCTCAGTAGTGAGAACCAGCTACGTTTGGGCGGGGCAACGGTGATGGTTTGCATGTTTGACTCCGTTGGAACGTGTATTTGCGTGGCAGGCCGGATAAGCGCAGCGTCATCCGGCCCACAAATCACTGCACCGCTTTGCTGACGCTGGTCATGGCTCCCAGGGCTGCGGTCAGACGGTCCAGGTCGTCGAGCTGCGCTTTCAGCGCCGAGGTTTTGCTGGTTTTCTCTTCCTCGTTCAGCCCTATGTTGTCCTTCACGCTCTGCATCTCTTTAAACAGCGCCAGTTGGCGAATCGGCACCAGCTGTAAGTCGCTGGAGGCACGGAACGGCGCCCATCCCAGGCGTTCCAGTACGGTTTTCTGTTCCGGCGTTTTGCCGTAATTCATAAAGAAGTCGTACACCTTGTCCTTGGTGTTTTCGGAGAGATTTTTACGCCAGACGATCGGATCGCCCGGAATCAGCGGTGACTTCCAGATAACTTTCAATTCTTTTAGTTTGTCCGGCGCGGACGTTTTCAGCTTGTCGAGGTTTTCGGTGTTGTTGGTGGCGACATCGACCTGTTTGTTGGCGACGGCCAGAGCGTTGGTTTCGTGCCCGGCGTTAACGGTGCGTTTGAAGTCGCTGGCGGAGATGTTGTTTTTGGCGAAGACGTAATAACCGGGAACGAGGAAGCCTGATGTCGAGTTTGGATCGCCGTTGCCGAAGGTCAGATCCTTACGTTTGGCGATCAGATCGTTCAGGTTATTGATCGGACTGTCTTTGTTAACGATCAACACGCTCCAGTAACCCGGGGATCCGTCGGCGGCGACGGTCTGGGCAAACACTTGCCCGTTAGCGCGATCCACCGCTTCCATTGCCGAGAGATTGCCGTACCAGGCGATATCCACTTTGTTAAAGCGCATGCCCTGGATGATCCCGGCGTAGTCTGGCGCGAAGAAGGCGTTTACCTTCACGCCCAGCGATTTTTCCATGTCCTTCAGGAACGGTTCCCACTGTGGCTTCAGGTTTTGCTGTGATTCGGTCGAAATAATGCCAAAGTTCAGCGCTTTCTCTTGCTCCTCGGCAAATGCTGGACTGAGCAGAGTACTGACGCTGAACATGCCGGTGAATGCCAGCGCGGCAACAGCCTTGTAATTCATGTTTATTCCTCAGTTCGGACAAAGTTAAGCAGCCTGCGCGTTCTGTTCGACGCGGTTCATGCTGCGGTAAAGATGGTCAAAACGATCGTTATCAAAATGCTGGCTGCTGCCATCAAAGAAGACGTTGCCCTGGCGCAGCGCGACAATGCGTTCGCAGTAGCGCAGGGCGTAATCCACCTGATGCAGCGTGACGACCACGGTGATGCCGTCGGTCTGGTTGATGTCGCGCAGGGTGTCCATCACGATGCGTGCGGATTCTGGATCCAGCGAGGCAATAGGCTCGTCAGCAAGGATTACTTTTGCCTGCTGCATTAACGCGCGGGCAATCGCGACGCGCTGCTGTTGCCCGCCCGAAAGCGTGGAAACGCGTTGGTAGGCAAAGTGCGCCATGCCAACGCGGGTTAACGCTTGTAATGCGCGCTGTTTCTGCTCAGCGGTAAACCAGCTAAAACAGGTGCGCCAGAACGGTGTGCTGCCGAGCGCGCCAATCAGAACGTTCTCCAGCACCGTCAGGCGATTCACCAAATTGAACTGCTGGAAGATGTAGCCGGTGTGGGCGCGACTTTTGCGGATATCGCGCGCCAGGCGGCCTTCATGTTGAACGGTGCGACCCAAAAGTTCGACGTGGCTACCGGGTGATTTATCACCGACGATCAAGCCGCTTAAATGACGTAAAAGGGTGGATTTGCCGGAGCCAGACGGCCCAAGCAGAGCCACCATCTCACCGGAACAGATGTTCAGATCAACCGCATTAAGCGCCTGATGTTGATTGAAGGATTTGGAGAGTTTTTCGACGCGAATAATCGTTTGCATGTTGCGGCCTCCCTAAAAAAGTGGCCCCATCGTGGCGGATCAATGTGACGTTTTCGTTAAGGGATGGTTACTTGGCGATGAAGAGTTGAGCGATATTTGATGACAGTACGGGAGGGTTGGCCTCCCGTTTGATTACTCGGATAGCGGCTGCTGTTTGACGACGTTGATCATCCACGGGACACCATACTGGTCACTCACTTTACCGAAACCGTGGGCCCAGAAGGTTTCCTGCCAGTCCATTTCGATTTTTCCGTTTGCTGCCAGGTTATCAAACCAGCGTTTACCTTCGTCGACGTTTTGCGTGTCGAGCACTAGCGTAAAGCCGGAGTAGTGGGCATTTCCGTCAGGGGCGCTATCGCTCATCATGATGTCGCTGCCCGCAACGCGCAGGTTGGCGTGGGCAATGGCGGTATCGGGGAATTTCATAGCGGAAGGGCAGCCTTCTTCACTGTCCTGCGCCGATTTGGGCATTTCACTGAAGTTGATTTTGTAGAGCAGCTCAGCGCCTAACGTTTTTTGATAGAAAGCGATAGCGTCGGCGCAGTTGCCTGCAAAGGAGATATAGGGACTTAACGGCATAATCTTTACCTCAGGTAAAAGAAACCAGTTAAGTGTAGTTATCGTCTGCATAAACAAACCAGGCGGGAAGTATGAGCTTCCCGCCTGGTTGATGAGCTGGTGTAGGCCTGACGAGCGTAGCGCCATCAGGTAATTTGCATCAGTTCTTTTTCACAAACTCAGATTTTAGCTTCATTGGACCAAAGCCATCGATTTTGCAATCGATGTTGTGGTCGCCTTCAACCAGACGAATGTTTTTTACTTTGGTCCCGATCTTCAGCATGGAAGAGCTACCTTTTACCTTCAGGTCTTTCACGACGGTAACGCTGTCGCCGTCGGCCAGCAGGTTGCCGTTGGCATCTTTAACGATCAGTTCGTCGCTGTCGTGAGCCGGTTCAGCATCGTTCCATTCGTGAGCGCATTCCGGGCAGATGAACATGCCGTTATCTTCGTAAGTGTATTCGGAGTTGCATTGTGGGCAGTGTGGTAATGACATGTGGATTTCCTCAAAAGTCAGCAGGGGCAAATGCGCCCAAAAAATGGCAGATTGCCGAAAAAGGCCGCAATTATACATAAAATCCCTGCTTTTGTCGGGACTACTGCGCAATTAAGCAAAATGATCTGCTGTAAAGACCCCTTGCATTAACCTCAATGAAAGTATGGCGGAATATTTTTTAAGGGAAATTGCTACGCCAGGTTATTTAAGATAAGGTGAGGCGAAATATCTGATATTCATAGGTAACATCGCCTGGGGATGTCTAAGTCATTGTGATTAAATATCTCATACCCCCTTAATTTTAGTAGGGGGATTAAGCTGGCATTTTTTAAAACTGAACTACGCTGTTTATCTTTCTTACTTATTACATAAGTGAGAGGCTTCATGCCAGCGGTTGTACGTCAAAATTATTTTAATAATATCAATTGGTTGTTTTGATTTTAATTATTTCCACACGTAATTATAAAAGCCAAAAAATCTATAAATAAAACGATTGGGCTAAATAAAAGTAATGTTATTTGCGTTAAGGAAAGATTTTCCATGCACACACAGACAATATATGAATTAAGTCAGGAAGCGGAACGCTTGCTGATGCTTTCGCTTGAACATCTCAGGCAATTGCAAACATTGCCTATAACGTCGTTAGATGATGTTGCGCTAAAACAAGGAGAGCATAGCAGACAGGTGGTCCAGCCCCTGCATTTCAGCGCGCGTGGCATGGATGTCCAGCAAGCAACACTCAACAATGAGCTGCGCAAGATTACGCGTCTGGAGATGGTGCTGGCGATTGTCGGCACTATGAAAGCAGGGAAGTCGACGACGATTAACGCAATTGTGGGGACCGAAGTTTTACCTAATCGTAATCGCCCGATGACGGCGTTACCGACGCTAATCCGCCATACGCCGGGACAGAAGGAACCGGTTCTGCATTTTTCACATGTCGCGCCGATCGATGCTTTGATGAAAGTTTTACAGCAGCGCGTGCGCGAGTGCGATCGCCAGCGTCTTACGCAGACCCTGGAGATTGATAAGGATATGAATCTCCTGCTGCAACATATTGAAAATGGTGTCGCATTTGAACGCTATTATCTTGGCGCACAGCCTATTTTCCATTGCCTTAAAAGCCTGAATGACCTGGTGCGTTTGTCAAAGGCGCTGGAGGCTGATTTTCCTTTTGCCGCTTATGCCGCGATTGAGCACATTCCGGTTATCGAGGTTGAATTTGTCCATTTAGCCGGACAGGCGAGTTATCCGGGACAATTAACCCTGCTGGATACGCCAGGGCCGAATGAGGCCGGGCAACCGCACTTACAAAAGATGTTGAATGAACAGCTGGCGCGGGCTTCCGCGGTACTGGCGGTGTTGGATTACACCCAACTGAAGTCTATTTCTGATGAAGAAGTGCGTCAGGCGATTATGGCGGTCGGAAAGTCAGTGCCGCTGTATGCGCTGGTGAACAAATTCGATCAGAAAGACCGCAACAGTGATGATGAAGAGCAGGTGCGGGCGCTCATTTCCGGTACGCTGATGCAAGGGGGAATTGCCCCAGAGCGAATTTATCCGGTTTCTTCTATGTGGGGTTATCTGGCGAACAGGGCGCGTCACGAGTTGATGACCCACGGGCGGTTGCCGGATCATCAGGTGCAACGTTGGGTACAGGATTTTGCCGAAGCGGCGCTTGGCAGACGCTGGCACACCACCGATCTTGAGGATATGGAGCACATCCGTCATGCCGCCGATCTGTTGTGGGAGGATTCTTTGTTTGAGCAGCCGATCCAGAAAGTGATTCACGCCGCTCACGCCAATGCTTCGCTGTATGCGCTACGCTCAGCGTCGCATAAGTTATTGAACTATGCGCAAAGCGCGCATGAATACCTGGAGTTTCGCGCCCACGGGTTAACGGTCGCCTATGAAAAGCTACGGTTGAACATCACGCATATTGAAGAGGATATGCAGCAGTTAGAAGTGAGCCAGGGGCGGGTGAGCGATGAAGTCAGTCATGAGGTAGAGCTGACTTTGGCGGCTGCCGCGGCCTATCTCAGTGAGCAACAGACCGAGATTCTTCGCAGTATCAACACGTTTTTTGTCAAAGAAAACGTTCTGATGATGTCTCGGCATGGCCTTGGAGCTGGCGTTTCCTCGGTAGAAATGGCCGGAGAAATGCTGGTGCTGCATGATGAAGGGCAGGCGAAAATCGTGCTGGATAAAATACGATCGTCCTGTGAGGTCGTATTGCTGGCAGCGCAGGAAAGTATGAGTCGGGATTTAGCTCTGCGCTTTGAGCAGCTTGAGTCGACGCTGTCCCGGGCGCTAAACGACGCTATGCGCCCTATTGAGCAGCGGGTGAAAGAGGAACTTAATCATGCTGGTTTTCGTGCGCGGATCCGTTTTCCGGCGTTTCATACGGCGATGTTTAACTTCAATACCCGCCAGTTGTTTAACGAGGCCATTGAACAGGATATTCCGGTAGAAAATCCGCCGTCGACTGGTGGCGCGGTGCGGGATACGTTCTCTCGCTGGCTGAATCAACCCAACTGGGGATGGAATGATTACGTCGAAACAAAAACGCGTTATCTCATTGATATGGGAGCTCTGCATAAAAACCTTGTGCACTACGTCACCCAGTTTTGCCAACAAATTCGTAAAGCTTTAGCGGCTCAGGTCGATATTTCCGTTACGGCAGGCATGGCCACGTTTTTTGCTGACTTTTCACTGTGTTTGACGCAATTACAGGCGAGCCTGCGTGAGAGTCTGACCCTGCGTCAGCAAAATGAATCTGCGGTGAATGCCCTGAACGAACAACTGCAGCATTGTATTACGACTGCGGCATGGCTTTATGAAGATTCCCGCTTGCTGCGCGACGATATCAATACCCTTTTTGCAACCGAGCACACATGACTAACGTGTTACTGGAAGGCCCCGGGCGGACGCTGGAGTGTGTCTACCCGAAGTTTATGGTCGATCTGGTTCAGGGAGATGAAACCAAACGTTCCGGCGGTTTTCTGCAACAGCAGCAGCGCCTGCGAGCACGCCTGACGCAGGAGGTGTTATCCCAGACGCAACTGCGTGCGTGGGTAATGGCGGGCGTGTCCAGCGAGCATCTGGTGATGCGGCTAAAGCTGGTGGAAAAACTGGCTGGCATGATTGACCCGGGTCATCTGGCGCTGGTACGCATTGCTGAAGGGCTGATGTGTTTACAACAAACTGAACACCCGCGTGGACTTTCCACACCTGGTCTTGTGCAGCAGATCAGTTCGCTTGCTGACTGGTTTACCCAGCGCGGCGCTTATAAAGAGAAGGCGGTGACGCAACGCGGTCTTACAGTTCAGGCGGGCGAACACAGCGAGCAAATTTTTACCCGCTGGCGGGCTGGCGCGTATGACGGTTGGTCGTTACCTGGACGCTGTTTTGTCGCGCTGGAGGAACTGCGCTGGGGGGCCTTCGGTGACGCTTGCCGGTTAGCGAATGCCGATGTGGTGTCAATGCTGAAAGACAATCTGCGTACGATGGCCGCTCAGGCGCTGGCGGATAGCGTGAATGCGGCGCCCGCCACGCGTCATTACTATCATCATTGGCTCAGTACGCCAGCCATTGGTGGCTCAGTAGAGCATCACGATATGTTGAGCTGGCTGGGGGACTGGTGCGATGCGCAACGCCATCCGGTGAGCTGGTCGGTGACGCAGCGTTGGCAAAATGTGGCTCTGGGAATGCCGAGATTGTGTTCGGCGAAGCGGCTGGTCGATGCGATGGTTGAGGAGATTTTCGCACCGCCCCAGCTCATCAGTTGAGCAGGGGCGGTAAGTGAAGCAAAGGCAGGCTTAGTGGTGCAGTGAGTCTGCCGGGGTAGCCACCGTCTCGTTGGCGACCTGGTTTTTATTAAAATGTTTGGCATACAACGCGGTGATAATCGGCACCAGAATGGCGGTGACAATCACGCTGGCGGCAACCAGTGCCGTAGCGGATGCGGCAACCGGTTCAAATGCCGGGTTGATCTGGGCGATAATCACCGGGTTTGCCACCGCAGCGCCTGCGGCAGAAGAGGCTGCCACGCCCGCCGTACCGTTTCCGCCGCCAATGACGCGGTCAGCAATAATCAGCGGGATACCGGTGATGACGATAACCGCGACACCCAGCAGAATGCCCAGCAGACCAGTATCAACGATGACGCTCAGGTTAATCGTGTTGCCCAATGCGAAGCCGAAGAACGGGATCAGCACTGGGGTAGCTTTGCTGAAGAAGGCACGAAGATCGTGATCCAGGTTACCCAACGCAAAACCAATCAGGAACGGTAATACCGCGCCGACAAAATGGTGTGGTTCGAAAGAGGCCAGGCCCGCAGAGCCGAGGATCACCATTGTCATTAACGGACCGGATTCCAGAGACATCAATACAAAGGCGCCAGACTCTTCTTTTGTTCCGTACTGGTTCATCAGGCTGGCGTACAAACCGCCGTTGGTCATGTCCATCGCTGAAACAATGGCCAGTACGGATAGACCGGCAAAGAACCCGGTTTGAATACCGGTATCAGGAATAAATGAAGCGGCAATCATTGCCACTGCCCATGCCACGGCTATTTTGGTTAATACCAGCGTGCCGGATTTGCGTAATACCGTACCGGTTGCCCGTAAATCAATAGATGCGCCGATACAAAAAAACCACACAGCCAGAATTGGCACCGTTCCGCTGATCATACCTTTAGTAAACGAACCGAAATACGCGCCGGTATCCGGAGCTAACGTATTTAACACTGCGCCTAATAACAGAGGAATCAACATCATTCCGCCGGGGATGCGTTCAATCGTGGCTTTAATTTTCATAAACGTCCTCATGTCTTGTCGCAGCTAATACTCGCGAAAGAAAAATTAATAAATTCAAATGGTTATTCGGATCTTTTAACAAAGAAAACCACTATCTCTTTGTTTTATAAAATCTAACGCGGCATACGTTGAGCGTGTTGCTGCTCCCAGGGATATTGCGTCTGGAATTAGTTTGCATTCATGGGAACATTGATTCAATCAAAATAAAACGATGTTTTAGTTATCTTCATCACATATTCCGAGCAAAAAACCTTAAACGCCATGATTATTAAAAAAGCTGTGATCTTTTTGTGAAGGGATGTAGTGTTTTTTTTGCTAGCAGAATAATAGTGACTATTGTGATTGTTGGTGAAATAAAGCGATGTATTCTTAAATTCCATTGTCAAAAAAGCGCAAGCGTGACATGTAAAAAATCTGACTCAGAATGAGCTGATTTACACATGTTGACGAAATGAAAATTTATATGTGAAGTTGATCACAAATTTAAACACTGTTAGGGTAAAGAGGTCATTAACCGCCCAATCAGGCGTCAACAGGTTCGGTTGTATAACCCTTAACCAGGGTGTGTAAGTAAACCTGCTACGCTTGTTACAGGGAGTGCGCTTGTGCATTCCCCGCTCGGCGATGACCTTGACGCATGCGGCGTTGAGACTCGACTGGAGCGTGACAGGGCTAAGTCTACGAGGACTGGTATGCTTAAAAGGAAAAAAATAAAACCAATAACGCTGCGCGACGTTACCATCATTGATGATGGTAAACTGCGGAAAGCCATTACCGCGGCGTCGTTAGGTAATGCGATGGAGTGGTTTGATTTTGGTGTTTATGGGTTTGTTGCTTACGCATTAGGTAAAGTGTTCTTCCCGGGGGCTGACCCCAGCGTGCAGATGGTTGCCGCACTCGCTACTTTCTCTGTTCCCTTTCTGATTCGACCGCTTGGCGGATTGTTCTTCGGTATGCTTGGCGATAAATACGGTCGTCAGAAGATCCTCGCCATCACCATTGTGATTATGTCGATCAGTACCTTCTGTATCGGTCTCATTCCTTCATATGCCTCGATTGGTATCTGGGCGCCGATTCTGCTGTTGCTGTGTAAGATGGCGCAGGGGTTCTCGGTCGGTGGGGAGTACACCGGGGCGTCGATTTTTGTCGCAGAGTACTCGCCAGACCGTAAGCGCGGATTTATGGGCAGTTGGCTGGACTTCGGCTCGATTGCCGGGTTTGTGCTGGGTGCGGGCGTGGTAGTCCTGATCTCAACTGTCGTCGGCGAAGAAAACTTCCTTGAGTGGGGCTGGCGTATTCCGTTCTTCCTTGCGCTACCGTTAGGGCTGATTGGCCTGTACCTGCGTCATGCGCTGGAAGAAACGCCGGCGTTCCAGCAGCACGTGGATAAACTGGAGCAGGGCGATCGACAGGGTCTGCAGGAAGGTCCGAAGGTTTCGTTTAAAGAGATTGCGACCAAACACTGGCGCAGCCTGCTGGCGTGTATCGGGCTGGTTATTGCTACCAACGTCACCTATTACATGCTGCTCACCTATATGCCGAGCTACCTGTCGCATAACCTGCATTACTCTGAAGACCACGGCGTGTTGATTATTATCGCCATCATGATTGGTATGCTGTTTGTACAGCCGATTATGGGTTTGCTCAGTGACCGCTTTGGACGCCGTCCGTTTGTGATTATGGGCAGTATTGCGCTGTTTGTGCTGGCCATTCCGGCATTTATCCTGATCAACAGTAACGTCATTGGCCTGATTTTCGCCGGGTTACTGATGCTGGCGGTGATCCTCAACTGTTTTACCGGGGTGATGGCGTCAACGTTACCGGCGATGTTCCCGACGCATATTCGCTACAGTGCGCTGGCCGCCGCGTTTAATATCTCGGTATTGGTAGCCGGTCTGACCCCGACGCTGGCCGCATGGCTGGTGGAAAGCTCGCAGAATCTGATGATGCCAGCTTATTATCTGATGGTAATTGCGGTGATAGGTTTAATTACTGGCGTGACCATGAAAGAAACCGCCAATCAGCCGTTGAAAGGGGCCACGCCTGCCGCGTCGGATATTCAGGAAGCGAAAGAGATCCTTGGCGAGCACTACGACAATATTGAGCAGAAAATTGAAGACATCGATCAGGAAATTGCAGAGCTGCAACTTAAGCGTACGCGCCTGGTGCAGCAGCATCCGCGTATTGATGAGTAGTTTTCATGGCTTAAGGTTGGCTTAATATCCTTCAGGCAAACTCTCCTCCATATCCTCGGAGGAGAGTGTCATGAAAACCCGCATTTACGAAAGTTTGACCACCGTGTGCAGCGTACTAATTATCAGCAGCTTTTTGTACGTATGGGTGAGTTCTTACTGATCTTTCGCTAATTCTACCCACGCGCGAGTACCGGTGGTTCCCTGACGATTTTGCAAATAAAAATGCCCGCGATGTAACTGGGTGATTCGACTGACAATGCTCAGTCCCAGCCCAATCCCGCCAAAACGGCTATCCATCCGCACAAACGCTTTGCTCAGTTCCCCGCATTTACTTTCATCAATGCCTGGCCCTTCATCTTCGACGGCCATGACGGCATCATGCTCTGTATTCAGACTAATCGTAATATGGGTGCCTTCCGGGCTGTAGCGATGTGCGTTCTCCACCAGATTTCGCAGCAACATCCGTAAGAGCGTTGCATCGCCACGTACGACAACGTCCACAGTACTTTGCGGTAGGAGCAGCGTCTGCTGGCGCTGGTCCAGCATGGTGCTGAGTTCATCGTAGGAGGGCAGAATCACATCCTCCAGCAGTTTGACGTGCTGATAGCTCCCGGCTGAAAACGACTGTCCGACGCGGGCGAGTTGCAGCAGCTGCGACACGCTATCCATCATTTGGTCAAGGCGGGCAATTAACGGCGAAACATCGACCTTATGAGTTTTGGACAGTAATTCAAGATGCAGGCGCACGCCTGACAGCGGCGTGCGCAGTTCGTGAGCGACATCGGCGGTAAATAAGCGTTCGTTTTCAATCGTGCTGGTTAGCCGCGTTACCAGGTCGTTTAGCGCTGAGACAACCGCCTGGATCTCAATGGTTGAGCTGTGAATTTCAATCGGGGTCAGGTTATCGGCTGCCCGCGCTTCCAGCTCTTTTTGCAGATCCGCCAGCGGGCGAGTAATACGTCGCACTGCCTGGTAGCAAATCAGCAGCGCCAGGCTGACCATAAAGATTCCGGGGACGATCAGGCTGGCGATAGCCTCACGGATCTCATGCATGATGTGGCGATCGTTGTTACGATTTTCGCGCAATGCCTGTTCGAATAACTGTATTTGCTCGGTACTTTCGTGCCACAACCAGAAGGTACTAATCAGCTGAAAGACCAGCAGAATAAGACCAATCGTCAGCATCAGGCGATGACGAAGCGGGAGAGGTTGTTTTAGATATTGCAGCAGCTTCACTTAGCTTTCCTCAGTGGCAACCAGCATATAGCCAAATCCCCTGACCGTGCGGATGCGAGATTTTCCGACTTTGTCGCGCAGGTTGTGAATGTGCACTTCCAGCGTATTGGTCGACGGTTCGTTATCCCAGCTGTAGATGTCGTTATAGAGGATTTCCCGGTGTACCGGGCTGCCCGCTTTGAGCATCAGGCGCGACAGGAGTGCGTATTCTTTTGGCGTTAAGATAACCTCTTGCCCGTCCATCCACACCTGGCGACGACCGATATTCAGCGTCAGGTTGCTGACAATGAGTTCACTTTCACCCTGATTGTTATGCCGACGCAGCAGCGCCCGGATGCGGGCATGCAGTTCTTCCAGTGCGAACGGTTTGACCAGATAGTCATCGGCCCCCACGTCCAGCCCGCTGACCCGGTCTTTCACCGTATCACGGGCGGTGAGGATGAGTACCGGCACGGTGTATTTTTTCTGCCTGATTCGGTTCAGAAAGTGCAGGCCGTCTTCATCCGGTAAGCCCAGGTCGAGGACCACCAGACTGTAATGTCCGCTTTCCAGACACTGCTCCGCTGCACGGGCCGTCGATACGCCGTCGCAGGCATAGCCTTCTGTTTGCGCGGCGAGTATCAGTCCCTGTAATAACAACGTATCGTCTTCAACAATCAGAATTTTCATTCGTTTAGCCTCCCCGGCAGGGTTGCAGAATATCATCTGTCGCCTGGTATTTCTTTGTTTGCACGCCTGTTAATCCCAGCAGGGTAGAGAATAGATTATCCTGTGAGAAATCTTCTGAGCTTGCCCGTTTTTGTAAACATGTCTGAGAGACTTGATAGCGTTGCTGATAATCTTCTGAGAGCCACAGCAGCATCGGCACATGTTTTTGCGTATCTGGCGCAATCGAATACGGCAGGCCGTGCAAATAGACGCCATTTTCCCCTAAGGATTCACCGTGATCGGAAAGATAAACCAGGCTGGTGGTGAAATTATCCTGATGCTCTTTCAGTATATTGATTGCTTTATCAACAATATAGTCAACGTAAACAAGAGTGTTGTCGTAGGTATTGATCAACTGCTGCTGTGAACAATTCTGGATTTCGTTAGTGTCGCAGGTTGGTGTAAATTTCTTGAACTGCGCAGGATAGCGGTTGTAATAGGTCGGGCCGTGGCTGCCGATGGTGTGCAGCACAATCACGCCGTCGCCTTGCAGGTTATTAATATACTCTTCCAGTCCGTGGAACAGCACTTCATCGTAGCATTCGCCGTCAATACACTGTCCTGGCAGGTTCAACTCGGTCATATTCTGGTGTGGTACCCGGTCACAGGCTCCTTTGCAGCCGCCGTCGTTATCGTTCCACAGCACGTTAATTCCTGCGCGCTGAATAATGTCGAGGACGCCTTCCTGATGCTGCGCCAGTTCTTCATCGTAGTGTGCGCGCGGCATATCGGAGAACATGCAGGGTACGGACACTGCCGTTGCCGTTCCGCAGGAGGTGGTGCGGGGGAAATAGACCACATCATCTTTTTCCAGCAGCGGGTTGGTCTGGCGCGAATAGCCAGACAGCGAGAAGTTATCTCCGCGTGAGGTCTCACCGAGAACCACAATTGTCAGGTTCTTACGTTTTTCTTTTACCATTAATGGGTTGCGATGCGCATCTTCGCCAATACGCACCAGCGGTAGGTGGGCCAGCCTCTGGTGTGAATACCAGGACGATGTCGCCACAATGCTGTTGGATGGGCTGAGAGATTTCACCAGCTGTTTATTGTTGCGAAACAGTGAGGCGTAATCTTTGTAGAAGAAGGTGGCGACCAGCACGATCAACAAAGCGGACACCAGAATGTTAGCGCCACGGAACAGTACGCTGCGCATTACCGGGGCGATTGGTTTGATTCTTACCCAGCAGGCAATGAGCGCGGCCAGAATTCCGCTCACACCGAGCGTGAGGAGCATTTTTGGCGTCAGCAACGCGAAGGTTTCTGCGGGCGTAGTGTCCATCATGTTGGCGATCATCGAGCGGTCGATGATGATGCCGTAGGTCATGATGAAATATTGGGCCGCTGCGCCAACCAGAATGAAAATGCAGGCCACCAGGCGATTAAGCCACAGGAATGAGGCCAGCGTCAGCACAATGTTCATGACGCTGAATGCGACGACTGGCATCGACAAAAACACCAGCACGTTACGCACGGAATCCAGCGGCAGGACTTGCAGCACTTGTTTGTAGAACGCAATGTTCAGAAAAGTTGCAAGATAAATTGAGATCAGCAGAATCCAGCTGATTAGACCGAGAACAGGCCTTTTAAACAGGTGCTTTAACATTAAGGGGGTTCCATCGACTAAGTGGTGCAAATCCTCTCAAAGTAAAGTTAAGCCAACCTTAAGTTCTTAATGTTGATTCCGAATCGCGGTAGGAAAATCCAGGCCCGATGAAGTTATGTCATCGGGCCACTACGGTGAGTTGCGTTAGTTATTGTTTACCGGGGCATCCAAAGGATACGGATTTTTATGGATTCGGTTGTAGTTCAGAGCGTACAGCGCAGTAATGATCATCAGCGTGACGAACGACCACATCACTTCTTTAGCACCGGAACCGATAACCGCCCAGATACAATAGACAAACGCGATAAAGGTTACTGCCAGGTACACTGGGCGCGCTTTGCCGAAATGACCATGGCCGAGCAGCAGCAATGCCGCGCAGGTGTACAGATATGGCACCAGGGTGAAGATAACGGAGACCGAAGAGACCAGACCAAATTCTTTCGCGGCGTTCGGCGACATGCTGCTGAACTGGAAGATGGTCATCAGGATACCGACAATAATTAACCCGGCTACCGGCGTACCGGCTTTGTTGACGCGGGCAAAAATCGGCGGGAACAGGCCATCATCGGCTGCCGCTTTGGCAGTTTGTCCGGCAAGTAGCGTCCAGCCGCCCAGAGAACCGAGGCACCCGGCAGCCGCACAGAAGGAGACAATCGCCCCTGCGGTGTCACCCAGCGCCATTCGAGCGGCATCGCCGAACGGGGAAGCTGAAACACGCAGCGCAGCATTAGGGATCATACCCATAATCGCCGTGGTGGAGAGCACATAGCAAACCGCGGCAATCAGCACGCCACCAATAGTGGCAATAGGCACGTTACGTTTAGGGTTTTTAACCACGCCTGCCGCGACGGAGGCGCTTTCCACCCCAATAAATGACCACAAGGTTACGTTCAGAGTACTTTGAATCGCGCCGAAGGTGTTCATGCCGCTGACGTTCCAGGCCGCCATATAAGTTTCACCGCGGAACCAGAACCAGCCGAAGACGGCAATACCGACGATGGGCACCAGCGCCAGAACCGTTGCGACGGCCTGTACACGGGTGATCATTTTTGGTCCGACAATGTTCAGCAATACGAAGATCCACAGTACCACAACGCAGGTCAGTGTCAGGACCAACGGATCTTTTAAGATGGGGAAGAAGTAGCTCAGGTAACCGACGCCGATGACCACCATGGCGATGTTACCTATCCAGCAGGCCAGCCAGTACAGCACGTTGGTCTGGTAACCTAAAAAAGGGCCGAAACAGCGGCGGGCATAAGCGTAAGAACCACCGGGACTGGAGTCTAAGGACGACATTTTCGCATACACCATCGACAGCGCTAAAGCACCGATAATAGTGACCAACCATCCGTAGATTGCAATCCCGCCAGTTGACGCCAGGTTTGCGGGTAGCAGGAATACACCGGAACCCATGATATTCCCCGACACCATAAGGGTGACGGGGATTAATCCCACTTTGTGAGCATCAGCATCCGTCGACATATTTTTTAACTCCTGATTAGGATAAATGACGTCTTATCATACCTCTTCAGAAGACTATTTTATGATGGCGGACCAGGGGTATCGCCAATGCTGATATTATTATGGCTTATTGCTAACTGATTAAAAATCAGGTAGCGGATTGCTCCCTATGTTGACTAACATAATGCAGTGGCGTCATCCCATAGAACTCTTTGAAAACGGAAATAAAGTATGAGGTACTGTTATATCCGCACAGTTGAGAGACCTGAGAAATGTTTTTTCCGTCCATCATTAATTGATTGACGGCGTAACGCATACGACACGTAGTTATTATTTGACTGTAACTGGTGTTTTCATTTTTGAGCTTTTTCTTTAACAAACTGGGGCTCAGGCATAAGCAGCTGGCGACCATGCTTAAATTCCAGTCTTTATGGATATCGCTCTCGATAATGTGGTACACGCAGTCGCTGACGCAATTGCGTAGCATATGCATGAGCAGGGAGATAAATTTTTTGCTGTCGAGAAAACGTGATAACACTGTGAACAGAAGCGAACGAGTACGTTCGTATTCACCTTCATCCACCGTTTCCATCACGCTATGTTGAGCAGCTGCCCGGAAGATATCCGGCGTCAGGCAGACGGCGGTCATGACCGGATTGGCACTACGTTGCCAGGGAGGGATCTGTGACAGATCTTTGTTTAAGAATCGAAGATAGTCTTTAATAATTTCACGACTGATGTGTACGACCAGTGCGTTATTAAGTGATGATAAATCAATAATATTATTATCGCATGCTACCAGTGCCATGTTGTTGGCTTTTAAACTGATGGCTTCTTTTCCGTTAATCCTTAACCAAACATCCTTCTCCGTTAATACAACAACACAAGCTGCTCTGCTGCAAACCCTCATACCCAAACTCCAGGAATATGAACATAAAACACCGTAACCCACCAAATCAGGTGAATCAAATCGGTTAAATAGAATTGTATGATGAAACCAGGACTGCAATAAAATAACGTGTCTGAAATTAATTACAATATTTGGGGGGATTTTTCTTATGTACACATTTTTGTACGGAGTGGAAACTGGCGTTTTTTGTATGTAAAAAAAGCGCGGGGTGGTCCCGCGCAAAAAGGTATGACAGTGTTATTGTTTTGCAGCAATACTCAGGAATTACTCAAGAATGACATGTCTACCTTAAACATCGGACTCTCTAAAAAGAGACATTATGCTTTCACGCACATGACGTGATACACACCGTCAATAATTTCCGTTCCTTCGGTTTCATGTTCAAATCCAGGGAAGTGGTGGTCCCAGGACTGCAACGAACGCAGGTACCCAATTTGCGGGCTGTTGGCATCGCCAAAGTTTTCACCGGACAGCAGCATCGGAATTCCCGGTGGGTAAGGGATCACGGAGTTTGCCGCAATACGTCCCGCCAGATTTTCAATCGCGACCATCTCAACGTTGTCACTGACTATCGCATTGTAAGCGTCACGCGGGGTAATATTCGCATCCGGCAGACCGGAGTAAGCGGCATTGAGACGGCTGCCTGGATTGTTCTCTTTCAGCCAGGCAAACATGGTGTCGCCCAGATCGTGAATACCCATGTTGGCATAAGTGTCAGGATGTTCTTCCACCAGTTCTGGCATAACCTGTGACAGCGGTGTATTGGCATCGTAGTGGTGTTTGAAAGAGCACAACGTGTTGATTAATGTGCCCCATTTACCACGGGTAATCCCCATGGAGAACAGGAACATAATCTGGAAGTCGGTGGTACGGGTCGGCACGATACCGTGGCGGCCAAGCCAGGCGGTAACCAGCGCTGCCGGTACGCCGTTCTCTTCCAGTTCGCCATCGTCGCCCATCCCCGGAGCCAGAATGCTGACTTTGATTGGGTCCAGCATGCTCCAGTTATCCGGCAGGTCTTTAAAGCCGTGCCAGGATTCACCCGGACGCATCACCCAGCAATTCTGATCGGTTGCCAGCAATGTAGCTGGCGCGTCGGCAAAGTCATAGGTTTTACCGGTCTGCGGATCGGTTACCACTTCTTTGTTCCACGGTTTGAAGAACCAGTCGCCTTCGGCGGTGAATTCTTTGTACAACCTTGCCATGGCCTGACGGAAATCGACCGCTTCGTCGATCACTTCCTGAGTGAGTGACAGGCCGCTGTTACCGTCCATCATGGAGACCGCCACGTCGTTTGATGCGCAGATGGCATACAACGGAGAAGTGGTGGCGTGCATCATGTACGCCTGGTTAAAGCGGGAGAAGTTCACGGCTCCACGACCTTCACGGACGTGAATGTAAGATGCCTGAGAGAGCGCATTCAGCAGTTTGTGGGTCGAGTGGGTGGCAAAAACGGTAGGGCCGTTGTGATCGCCCGGCGCGCCACGCATGGCGTAGTGATCGGTATAAATTGGGTTGAAGCGGGCATAACCGTACCAGGCCTCATCGAAGTGGATGCGATCGCTGGTTTGCGCGAGCAGATCCTGCGCTTCTTTGGCGTTGTAGCAAACACCGTCGTAGGTACAGTTGGTCACAACGCTGTAAGACGGTTTTTGCCCGGCCTTGCCTTTGGTCAGCGGGCTTTCGCTGATTTTTTTCTGCAATGTTTCAGGCTGCATTTCCTGCGGGTAGATAGGTCCGATAATGCCGTACCGGTTGCGGCTAGGTACCATGTACACCGGTTTTGCCCCAGTGAGGATCAGCCCCTGCTCGATAGATTTGTGGCAGTTACGATCCAACACCACGACGTCATTGTCGGTCATACAAGCCTGCATGATGGTGCGGTTAGAGCCGGAAGTCCCGACCACCACGGACCAGGAACGATCGGCGCCGAACACGCGGGCAGCATTTTTTTCACTTTCCCCAAATGCGCCAGTATGGTCGAGTAAAGAACCGAGATTGGTACGTTCAATCCCCATGTCGGTACGGAACAGATTTTCACCGTAGTAGTCATGGTACAGTCGACCGGCAGGCGTTTTGGTGAAACCGACACCGCCCTGGTGACCAGGAGCCGCCCAGGAATACTCATGGACATTACTGTATTTCATCAGGGCGTTGAACAGCGGCGGTAACAATTGCTGACGATAGCGAGTCATCGCTGCGATGGCGCGGCCAGCGATAAAGTCAGCGCTGTCCTCCAGAATCCAGGCGAATTCATCGACAAGCTCCAGCAGGTCGCGATCCAGTGACGCGGTGGCCTTTTCCCGATCGCCCAGCAGGAAAACAGGAACGTTTTGCTGGCGCTCGTGGAGCTTACCGATCAATTGCCTGACATTCAGGTGCTCGTCTTGTTGTTCCATTTGATAGCTGAACATCAGGCAATCAATGGCTTCATTTGCGGCGAGGATGGCATAACCATCGTCGAATGAGGTGGACTTAATGACGGTAACATTTTGGCGGCTTAAAGCATCGGCCAGACGTTCGACAGCGCTACCGACCCAGGTGTCCTGATGCAGAAACTCACTTTCAACAATTAATACTTTCATCATCTTTTACCCGGTTGTGGAAAGGTTGCAATTTAGGGATTGCAGACACACCGTATGAATGTGACGTAGGCAAGTATTATCCTGACAAAATGGCCTGTAAAGCGGGTGAAAAATAGTCTGATTTGACTTTATTATTTTATTAAACAAAAGGTTGTGTTTACTTGTTGTCGGTTTTCCACTGCCGTTTATCGACAGGGGGAATATTTTTTTGGCTGATACTGATATCAGCGAATGATATCAACCCGCCATTGTTTGCCGACGCTGCTGGCTCAGTTTACGGTACTGCTGCGGCGACATGCCGACAAACTTGCTGAAGGTGTCATAAAAACGGCTGCTGGATCGGAATCCGGCAGTCAATGCGACGTCGAGAATGGTTTTATCGGTATCGCTAAGCAATGCGCGGACGTGATTGATCCGCATGGCGGTGATGTACTGCTTCATGGTGAGTTGCATCACGCGCTGGAAAATCCCCATCGCGTAGTTGGCATTGAGCTTCACGTGCTCCGCAACGTCGTTGATGGTAAGCGCCTGATCGTAGTTATCAGCAATAAAGCTCAACATTTGGCTGACGTAAAACTGGGCATGCCGTGAGGCGCTATTTTTATGCGTGCGTGAGGTTTTGTTGACCAGAATAGGTTCCCATCCAGAAAGGCTAAACCGCTTTAACATCAGGCCGATTTCATCGATCGCCAACTGGCGAATTTGCTCATTTGGGCTGTTCGCTTCCTGCTGCCAGCGCAGCACTTCAAAGGTACTGAGTTGCTGGGTCGCGAGCGATTTGACGACCATGCCATGGGTAACATGATTGATAAGCTCCCGATCCAGTGGCCAGGAGAGAAACAGATGCATCGGTAAGCTGAAAATCGCCATCTGCTTGCAGTTGCCGGGGCGGGTGAGTTGATGTGGGGTACAGGCCCAGAATAGGGTGATATGTCCTTGTTTTATCTTTACGACTTCGTTGTTGATCAAATACTCCACATCGCCGTCAAACGGTACGTTGACTTCCACCTGACCGTGCCAGTGGCTGGCAGGCATAGCATGTGGTGAACGCAGCTCAATATCCATCCGCTGATATTCAGAGTAGAGCGACAGCGGGCTGCGGGTCTGTTTTTCGTCGCCATTACACATATGCGGGTCGGGCGGGAGAAAGACTATCGGCTCTGTACTCATCATCACTCCATTTCCTGAATTATCAGAATCATGTCTCATCCGCAGAAAAGAAACCGCGAAGGGGGGCACAAAACTGGTCGCTATGAATGATAGTAGACCGATTATCAGGCCGGATACTCTGCTTTTTAGGTGATTTAATCCCAAAAACTCAGATCGTCACACGGCTGACAGAGGATCTGAGTTTTTGGGAATGCTCATGAGGGAAAACGGAGGTTTTCACCCGGGCGGCGTGCCACCATGACCGTGTTCACTACTGTTCTGGAGAGTCATGATGTCTGCACCCAAAATTACCTTTATCGGCGCCGGTTCGACGATTTTCGTCAAAAATATCCTCGGGGACGTTTTTCATCGCGATGCGTTGAAGTCGGCGCATATCGCCTTGATGGATGTCGATCCTACACGTCTGGAAGAGTCACACATTGTTGTGCGTAAACTGATGGATTCTGCGGGTGCATCCGGGCATATCACCTGTTATAGCGATCAAAAAGCGGCATTGCAGGATGCTGATTTTGTGGTTGTCGCTTTCCAGATTGGCGGCTATGAACCCTGTACCGTTACCGATTTTGCGGTGTGTAAACGTCATGGTCTGGAGCAGACGATTGCCGACACTCTGGGGCCGGGCGGCATCATGCGTGCGCTGCGCACTATCCCGCATTTATGGCAGATTTGTGAGGACATGACGGAAGTCTGCCCGCAGGCCACCATGCTTAACTACGTTAACCCGATGGCGATGAACACCTGGGCAATGTATGCGCGCTATCCGCATATCAAGCAGGTTGGGTTGTGCCATTCAGTACAGGGCACGGCGGAAGAGCTGGCGCGGGATCTAGATATTGATCCTGCTTCGCTACGTTATCGTTGCGCCGGGATCAACCACATGGCGTTTTATCTGGAGCTGGAGCGTAAAACGGCTGATGGGGGCTATGTGGATCTCTACCCGGAACTGTTGGCGGCTTATGATTCCGGTCAGGCACCGAAACCGAATATTCATGGGAATACCCGTTGCCAGAACATTGTGCGTTATGAAATGTTCAAAAAACTGGGCTTTTTCGTCACCGAGTCATCGGAACACTTTGCGGAATATACGCCGTGGTTTATTAAACCGGGGCGTGAAGATCTGATTGAACGCTACAAGGTTCCACTGGATGAATATCCTAAACGCTGCGTGGAACAGGTGGCGAACTGGAATAAAGAGCTGGAAGAGTACAAAACGGCGGCGCGGATCGATATTAAGCCGTCGCGCGAATATGCCAGCACTATCATGAACGCTATCTGGACTGGTGAACCAAGCGTGGTGTATGGCAACGTTCGTAATGACCATCTGATCGATAACCTGCCGCAAGGCTGTTGCGTGGAGGTAGCTTGCCTGGTTGATGCGAATGGTATTCAGCCAACGAAGGTGGGGACGCTCCCGTCCCATTTGGCGGCCATGATGCAAACCAATATCAATGTTCAGACCCTGCTAACGGAAGCCATTCTGACGGAAAATCGCGATCGCGTTTATCACGCGGCGATGATGGATCCGCATACCGCCGCGGTATTGGGAATTGAGGAGATTTATGCGCTGGTGGACGATCTAATCGCCTCCCATGGCGACTGGCTGCCAGCCTGGTTACATCGTTAACACACAATCACGCCGGGCAGAGTATCCGGCGTTTAACGTCTGACGTTTCCTCTTACAGAAGGCGGGCGCTGGTAACAGCGACCCGATACCCTATGAGCATCTCTCTGACTACAAAACTCAGTTACGGATTTGGCGCGTTTGGTAAGGATTTCGCTATCGGTATCGTGTACATGTACCTGATGTATTACTACACCGACGTGGTGGGATTATCGGTGGGCGTCGTCGGAACTTTGTTCCTGGTGGCAAAAATATGGAACGCGTTTAACGATCCGGTGATGGGGTGGATAGTGAATGCCACCCGGTCGCGTTGGGGAAAATTTAAACCCTGGATCTTACTCGGTACGCTGGCGAACTCGTTGGTGCTGTTTTTGCTTTTTAGCGCACATCTGTTTGAGGGGACGGCGCAAATCGTTTTTGTTTGTGTGACGTACATATTGTGGGGGATGACCTACACCATTATGGATATTCCATTCTGGTCGCTGGTCCCCACGATTACGCTGGATAAACGCGAGCGTGAACAACTGGTGCCGTTCCCTCGTTTCTTCGCCAGCCTTGCAGGGTTTGTCACCGCGGGCGTGACGCTACCCTTTGTAAACTATGTTGGCGGCGCGGATCGCGGGTTCGGTTTTCAGATGTTTACGCTGGTGCTGATCGCATTTTTTATTGTTTCTACCCTCGTAACCTTGCGCAATGTGCACGAAGTGTATTCCTCTGACAGCGAAGCCACGGCAGACAGCACCCGGCTGACGCTGAAATCAATCCTTGCGCTTATCTACAAAAACGATCAGCTTTCCTGCCTGCTGGGTATGGCGCTGGCTTACAACGTGGCGTCCAATATCATTACTGGTTTTGCGATTTATTACTTCACCTACGTGGTGGGTGATGCTGACCTTTTCCCATACTACCTCTCCTATGCCGGAGCGGCTAACTTGCTGACATTGATTCTCTTTCCCCGTCTGTCAAAGGCGCTTTCTCGCCGGATACTGTGGGCTGGCGCTTCGGTTATGCCGGTTCTGAGCGCAGGCGTATTGCTGATTATGGCACTGGGGGCATTCCACAATACTTTCCTGATTGTTACCGCAGGGATCCTTCTGAACATTGGTACGGCACTGTTCTGGGTACTTCAGGTGATTATGGTGGCGGACACCGTAGATTACGGCGAGTATAAGTTTAACGTCCGCTGCGAGAGTATTGCCTATGCCGTGCAGACGATGGTGGTCAAAGGTGGCTCGGCGTTTTCTGCTTTCTTTATTGCGGTGGTGCTGGGATTGATTGGTTATGTTCCGAATGCAACGCAATCCGCTGAGACCATTCTTGGCATGCAGTTCATCATGATCGCGCTGCCGACGCTCTTCTTCATTGTGACACTGGTGCTCTATTTCCGTTACTACCGGTTAAATGGCGATATGCTGCGTAAGATTCAGATCCACCTGCTGGATAAATACCGAAAAGTACCGTCGCCCGTCAAGCAGTCGAATACCCCGGAGATACCGGTGGTAGTGGCCAGCGATGCGAAGGCGTAGCTATGGAATGGCATTCCTGGATTGGCTATCTGGCGGCAACGCTGACGACGCTCTCTTTTTTGCCGCAGGCGATTAAGGTCATTACCACCCGCAACACCCAAGGTATCTCCGGTTTAATGTATGTGATGTTTGTGTGCGGGTTGGTTTTGTGGCTGGTTTATGGGTTATTGATTGACGATACCGCCGTCAGTATGGCGAACTTTCTGACGCTGCTGTTCGCCTTGCCGATTCTGGTTATCAAATCGCGTAATGGGTAGGGCAGATTGCCGGATAAGCGTTAGCGCTATCCGGCGATTTTTAACTGTCTGTTGTGCCAGCCCGCCAGCACGAGCACCGTCGTTAGCGCGCCGAGCAGGGCGCAGAACATATCCGACTGGGTATCCCACGGGTCGCCTTGCGTACCCAGAAAATCATCGGCTCCCTGGCCCATCGCCAGTGCCGCCCACCATTCGATCAGCTCATACATCGCGCTAATCGCCAGCGCTACGCAGCAGACCAAAAAAGCCAGCATTTTGCGGCCACGAACGCGATTACCGCGCACTAAAATCTCTCTTGCCGCTAGTGCAGGTACCAGCCCCTGGAAGAAGTGACCCAGCTTGTCATACGGGTTACGACTGAGATCCAGCCATTCCTGAACCTGAAAACCGACGGGAACTTTGGCGTAGGTATACATACCGCCGACCATCAGAATGATGGCGTGCAAAAAAATGAGCGTGTAGAGCAATGGCGTCAGCGGATACTGTTTTTTGGTCGCCAGCAATAATGGGACGACAATAATGACCGGCGTGACTTCCATCAGCCAGGTGATCTTCTCCGAGGCTGAGATACCGGTGTAGATAAGAATCAGCGTCAGCAGCAGCGCGCCAGTATGCAAGATTGTGACGTTCAGGGTACGAAGCATTGCGAATTCACAAGTAATGGAAAAGGTCACTATTCCCTGTGCGCAACAAAAATTCAAGGTCAGTAAATGGGGGGATAAAGGAGGCCCGGGGGGATCACTGGACTGACGCCAAAAAACGGGTGTCAGTCCAGTGCCGGGCCGAATGGGTTTACTTCGCGCAGTTAGCGCATTGTTTGCTGACGATTTGCTGGAAGAAATCGTTGCCTTTGTCATCGACCAGGATGAAAGCCGGGAAATCTTCTACTTCGATTTTCCAGATTGCTTCCATACCCAGCTCCGGGTATTCCACGCATTCCAGATGCTTAATGCTCTGCTGCGCCAGTACCGCTGCCGGACCACCGATGCTGCCTAAGTAGAAGCCGCCGTGTTTGTGGCAGGCGTCAGTTACCTGCTGGCTACGGTTACCTTTCGCCAACATGATCATGCTGCCGCCATGGGACTGCAGCAGGTCAACATAGGAGTCCATGCGACCCGCAGTGGTTGGGCCTAAAGAGCCAGACGGATAACCCGCAGGGGTTTTGGCCGGACCCGCATAGTAGATCGGGTGATCTTTCACGTACTGTGGCAGGCCTTCGCCGGACTCAATACGTTCTTTTAGCTTCGCGTGGGCGATATCGCGACCGACAATGATAGTGCCGCTCAGCGACAGACGAGTAGAAACCGGGTACTGAGAAAGCTGGGCAAGGATCTCTTTCATTGGGCGGTTGAGGTCAACTTTGACCACTTCACCTTCGCCTGCCTGGCGCAGGGATTCCGGAATGTATTGAGCTGGATTGTGTTCCAGTTTTTCAATCCAGATCCCTTCGCGGTTAATCTTGGCCTTAATGTTACGATCTGCGGAGCAAGAGACACCCATACCAACCGGGCAGGACGCGCCGTGGCGAGGCAGGCGGATCACGCGGATATCGTGCGCGAAGTATTTCCCGCCAAACTGGGCTCCGAGGCCGAGTTTCTGCGCTTCTTCCAGCAGTTCCTGTTCCAGTTGCAGATCGCGGAACGCCTGGCCGTGCGCATTACCTTCAGTTGGCAGTGCGTCATAGTAGTGTGTGCTGGCCAGCTTCACCGTTTTCAGGGTGCTTTCCGCTGACGTGCCGCCAATGACAAATGCAATATGATACGGCGGGCAAGCTGCAGTACCCAGCGTACGCATTTTCTCCACCAGGAAGTTTTTCAGTTTGCCGGGAGTCAGCAGCGCTTTGGTTTCCTGATACAGATAGGTTTTGTTCGCTGAACCGCCGCCTTTGGCTACGCACAGGAATTTGTATTCGTCGCCGTCCACGCTGTACAGATCGATTTGTGCGGGCAGGTTGGTGCCAGTATTCACTTCTTTGTACATATCCAGCGCCGCGTTTTGCGAGTAGCGCAGGTTATCTTCAATATAGGTATTAAATACGCCTTTAGAGAGTGCCGCTTCGTCGCCGCCACCGGTCCAGACACGCTGACCTTTTTTCCCCATGATAATGGCCGTACCGGTGTCCTGGCAGGTTGGCAACACGCCTTTGGCGGCGATTTCGGAGTTTCTCAGGAACTGCAGCGCGACATACTTATCGTTTTCGCTGGCTTCGGGATCATGGAGGATTGAGGCGACTTGCTGTTGGTGTTCAGGGCGGAGCATGAAGGAGGCGTCGTGGAAGGCTTGTTGGGCCAGTAGCGTAAGTGCTTCAGGAGCTACTTTCAGGATTGTTTCGCCTTCAAACTCGCCAACGCTGACGTGATCGGATGTCAGCAGGTAGTACTCAGTTTTGTCTTCCCCCAGTGGGAAAGCCGCCTGGTAAGTGAATTCAACTTTTGACATTTGCTTCCAGCCTTTTCATTTTTCTCAGGAATTTTAAAATTCTCTGCGTCTTAACGGTGGCGTGCCGTACCAAAACGGACGGCACGCGAACTGTAATTACAGGAAACCGTACATTGCGGCGAAGATCCAACCAAAGACACAGGATACGCTTACGCCGATCAAACCAGGCAGAATGAAACTGTGGTTGATAACGAAGCGGCCAATGTGGGTAGTGCCGGAACGGTCAAACTGAATTGCCGCCAGATCGCTTGGGTAAGTCGGCAGAATGTAGTAACCGTAACATGCCGGAGCGGAAGCCACGATGTATGCTGGATCGACCCCAATTGCCAGCGCGACCGGAACAATCGCCGCCAGCGCCGCTGCCTGAGAGTTTACAAATTTAGATACCAGCAGCAGAACAATTGCATAGGCCCACGGATACTCTTTCACCATGTTGCCCAGCACACCTTCGATTTCTGCCATGTGCGCGCCGAACATGGTTTCTGCCATCCAGGCAATACCGTACACCGCCACAATCGCGATCATACCGGAACGGAAGACTTCGTTTTTAGATATTGAAGCGGGATTGGTCTTCGTCAGGATAATAATCAGCGCACCGGTCAGCAGCATGAACATCTGGATGACCAGTACCATTGACAGCGGTTTGCCGCTGAAGGTAGGACGCAGTTCAGAGAACGCGCCGAGCACGGCAACAACGGCGATAGCGGCAAGGAAGATCCACATGGCCAGCCAGTTGCTTTTCGGCAGCTTTTTGTCTAACAGCGTGGCGGTATCGCCATAAACGTAGTTGTGGTTTTCAGGTACGGAAATAAACTTCTGGAACTCTTCATCTTTATCCAGATCTTTACCACGAAACCAGCTGAAGATACCGATCGCCAGGATACCCAACAGGGTAGACGGGATGGTGATGCTGAGCAGGTCGAGGAATTCGAGATGCTTACCTTCAAACGTTACGTTACCCAGCATGGCGACCAGTGAAACAACGGCTACGGAAACAGGGCTGGCGATAATCCCCATCTGCGCACCGATAGAGCTCGCCGCCATCGGACGTTCCGGGCGAATATTGTTCTTAATGGCAACGTCATAAATGATTGGCAGGATGGTGTATACCACGTGGCCTGTACCACAGAGAATCGTCAGGGTGCAGGTCACGAACGGGGCGACGATGGAAACGTATTTTGGGTTACGGCGCAGCAGCTTTTCAGCAATTTGCAGCATAACGTCAAGGCCACCGGAGGCTTGCAAGGTTGCCGATGCGGCGACCACGGCAATAATAACCAGCATGACATCTACAGGCGGTTTACCCGGCTGAAGATGGAAAACGAAAACCAGAATGACCAGGCCGATACCGCCTAATAAACCCAGCGCGATACCGCCCTTTCTGGCACCATAAAACAAACATATTAATATTATGAGAAGTTGTATACTAAATAACATTTTATTTACCCTCGCGAAAAACCCAGTCAATTTTTTGAAAAATGGATCTGTGCCACATTCTTTTTTGCCGGAATAGGCATCAAAAAATGGTCAGTATTCGATATGTCCGTATTTGCGATTAATGTTCAAATGTCTTGCTAGAATGTTTTCTTAAAATTATGGTGATATTTGGCTTTTTTCTGTGGTGTTGATCAGAGGAAAGTATCCTCAGGCGATGGGAAGCAGGGCTGGGTGTGGAGAGCTGCGGTTGACGCTGTAATTTATCTGTTTTGCGTTTTCCGCTATTACGTGAACCACCGACAAAATGGGTGAGTAGATTATTTATGTGATCACGCTCGCGCCATTTCATGATGTAATGAGGTTGGCGTGCGGATACTTTTACTTGCTCACAAAAATGTACGGTGTCCATGGTACGTAGCATGGTCTCCATTGCTACCAGTCTAGATTTTGTATGTCTGGTTAATTTCAGACTAATCCTTTATGGGTAAAAATACACACTCTGCGAGTTAGATAATACTTAATTAACTTTTGTTAGCGATTTTGAAATTAAAAACAGTGTGACGTTAATCAATATTAAAATAATACATTTAACATGCTGGATACAAATACATTTGATCTAACGCAAATTTATAATTCTGCAGCATGAGTCAGCAAAATAGGGATTTTTCATTATTTTAATAATTGTTACTTTCAAATAACAAATAATCCCAATATGTTTTTATTGGCAATATTGTTTAAGCAATGAGTAGTGCTCAGCCTGAACGCGGTAACGATAAACCGGTCTACCCGTTACGCCATAATGGATGCTGGTAAATAATATGTGACAATTGACGAGCCAGATAAGATATTTACGGCATGAGACGCGCGAGATATTGACCTCATTAGCCAGCTCATCGGTGGAGAACTCCTGATCCTGATGCTCATCAATCCACTGACACAGCGTGCGTAACGTTTGTGGCGTTAACCCTTTAGGTAAGCGCCGCGCTTCCTGCTCATTAGAGGAACTTCCATGAATCAACTGGTCAAGCTCAGACTGTTCATAGTACTGATGCTTTTCCATTTCGTTTTTCTTTTGTAACCACCCGGTAAGCGCTTCTTCAAAACGGGATGCCTGAAAAGGTTTGATCAGGTAGTCAACGACACCATAGTGAAGGGAGTCTTTGATAGTCGTTGCGTCAGCGGCGGAAGAGATGACAATAACATCACACTTGCAACCTTCGCTGTGCAGAACGGGCAACAGATCCAGACCGTTTTCTTTTTGCATATAAATATCAAGCAAAATCAGGTCGATATGATTACCGCTATGAAAGATTATCTCTTTCGCTTTCTCCAGCGTGGAGGCTGTGCCGCAGCAATGAAACCCGGAGAGTTGTGCAACATAACGACGGTTTAATTCCGCTACCATTGCATCGTCATCGACAATTAAGACATTGATCATCTGCTGGCCCTCTCACCATTCCACGGTAACTGTACAAAAAATTGGGTGAAGATCCCAGGTTCAGACTCGACGGAAATATTGCCGCCAACGTTTTCAACCTGTTGTTTAACAAGCGCTAAACCAACGCCCCGTTCGGTTCCTTTTGACGAAACGCCCTTCTCAAAGATGTGCTCAATGTGTTCGGGGGCGATCCCCGGACCATCGTCATTCACTTCGCAATGCAACCAGCCGTGTCGATAATGCAAGGATACGCTGATCTCGCCCCCAGGTTCTTGACCTAGCGCTTCCAGGGCGTTTTCAATTAAATTCCCCAGAACGGTAATCAGCACTGCCACCTGATCTTCGTTGCTGTTTTCCGGCAACTGGCTTTCATTGCTGATCACCAGGCTATGGCCTAAATCAGATGTGCGATTAATCTTACTGAGTAAAAATCCTGCGATCACCGGGGATTTAATTTTTCCTAACAGCGAGCCAATCTCTTCTTGATAATTGTTCGCGGTCTTCAGGATATAATTTTCAAGCTGCTTATAACTTTTCAGATGCAATAATCCCAGAATCACGTGCAATTTATTCATAAATTCGTGGGATCGTTCACGAAGTGCGTCGGCATAGTTAACCATACCGTCCAGACGCTGCATCAGTTTTCGGACTTCAGTTTTGTCTCTGAAGGTTGAAATGGCCCCGATGATTTTACCGTTGCTGAGCACCGGAACTGTGTTTATCAAGAGTAGTCGATCCTTCACCATGATCTCTTCATCGCGACGCGGCGTACCATTATGTAGTACCTGTGAAAAATCGACCACCTGTGACCACGCGTGGCTGAGCGTAGAGAGCTGAGCATCGTCTTGCGATTTGTGGTAATCCAGTAGCTCCTGCGCCGCTTGGTTTATCAGCGTTACCTCACCGCATTCGTCAACGGCAATGACGCCTTCCTTTATAGAATGCAACATCGCCTGGCGTTGTTCGAACAGATTGGATATTTCATAAGGTTCCAGGCCAAACAGAATGCGCTTGAGGACTTTAACGAATATCCATGTGCCGAGTAGCCCAACCAGTACACCAAATAAGATGGACCAGATGATGCTACCGCGACTGTTATTGATCTGTTCAGCAACTCTGCTTAGCTCAAGACCGATCGCCACGACGCCAATTTGTCGGTGATGCTCGTCATAGATTGGGGTGAAAACACGCAGGGCTTGTGCCAGGAACCCGCGATTAATAGCCACATTCTCTTTGCCTTGCAGGGCCAGCAAAATGTCATCACCTTTAAACGGCTGGCCAATTCGTTGCGCTTCGGGATGGGAGTAACGAATGCTCTGCATATCGGTGACTACAATGAACAAAAAGTCATTGCTCTTATTCACCGCCTGGGCAATCTCCTGAATGCCACTTTCTTCGGGCTTCTTCATTAGCCCCTGACGGATTTCTGGAGAATTCGCCAGCGTTCGTGCGACAGCAAGCGCTTTATCAGCTAGCGCATCGCGCGTCATATTACTTATTTGCGAGAAATAAATCAGATGAACGACAAGCAGCACAGAGAAGAGTACCGCACTGACCATGAGGATCACGGTGGTACCGAGCTTCATCGGGCGTTTGCGTATAGCAGTACGTTGCAGAGAGTGTCTCATCACGGTCCTGGAATCACTGTTTGTACGGGTATTATCGCCTGATGGGGTACGTAATTCAAAGGTGGTAGGGCTATGGGGCATAGGCTACCTGTACTTTTCTTCTTTTATATAACGTAGCGCGAATTTCTTTCTATATAGAGAATAGAGATTTCCTTATCTGTTTTTCTACTTTTCAGCGATGGTGGCCGCTAATCTTCTTACGATTGTGGATAACTCTGTGTCTAAATGGGTATAAAGCGGGGTTTTGCTGTGGAATGCAGCACTCAGTCATTTTTCTGTCATTTAAGGGTTGCGGGCTGCAGGAAACTCCCTATAATGCGCCTCCATCGACACGGCGGATGTGAATCACTTCACACAAACAGCCGGTCCGGTTGAAGAGAAAAACCTGAAAATGAGGGTTGACTCTGAAAGAGGAAAGCGTAATATACGCCACCTCGCGACAGAGCGCTAAAGCGCGTCGCAACTGCTCTTTAACAATTTA
>NZ_WPCV01000005.1 GCF_018035235.1 Citrobacter sp. On2M | reverse complement strand
TGCCCGGTAGCTAAATGCGGAAGAGATAAGTGCTGAAAGCATCTAAGCACGAAACTTGCCCCGAGATGAGTTCTCCCTGAGACTTTAAGTCTCCTGAAGGAACGTTAAAGACGATGACGTTGATAGGTCGGGTGTGTAAGTGTAGCGATACATTGAGCTAACCGATACTAATGAACCGTGAGGCTTAACCTTACAACGCCGAAGATGTTTTGGCGAAGAGACAGATTTTCAGCCTGATACAGATGACATCGACAGACTAAAAGTGTGTTGATGAACAGAATTTGCCTGGCGGCTGTAGCGCGGTGGTCCCACCTGACCCCATGCCGAACTCAGAAGTGAAACGCCGTAGCGCCGATGGTAGTGTGGGGTCTCCCCATGCGAGAGTAGGGAACTGCCAGGCATCAAATTTAGTGTGCTGATATGGCTCAGTTGGTAGAGCGCACCCTTGGTAAGGGTGAGGTCCCCAGTTCGACTCTGGGTATCAGCACCATTTTTTCGGTTTAAGTTCGGCACTTAGAAAAGAATTTGTCTGGCGGCTGTAGCGCGGTGGTCCCACCTGACCCCATGCCGAACTCAGAAGTGAAACGCCGTAGCGCCGATGGTAGTGTGGGGTCTCCCCATGCGAGAGTAGGGAACTGCCAGACATCAAATAAGCAAAAAGGCCATCCGTCAGGATGGCCTTTTTGCGTTTATAAGCGAAAAAATCCAGAACGGTATCCGCCATATCTATTTAATGAATAACCTGCGACAAAAAGGCGCGTGTGCGTTCAGATTTTGGATGAGCAAAAAACTCGTCCGGTGGCGCCTGTTCAACAATCTCACCAAGATCCATAAAGATCACCCGGTCGGCCACTGTGCGGGCAAAGCCCATTTCATGGGTAACACATAACATGGTCATGCCCGATTGCGCCAGACCTATCATGGTATCCAGCACTTCTTTTACCATTTCAGGATCCAATGCTGATGTGGGTTCATCAAACAACATGATTTTGGGTTTCATGCACAGCGAGCGTGCAATGGCCACGCGCTGTTGCTGCCCACCAGAGATTTGTCCGGGATATTTATGCGCATGTTCAGCAATGCGAACTCGCTCAAGGTAGTGCATTGCCAGAGTTTCCGCCTCTTTTTTCGGCATTTTTTGCACCCATACAGGTGCCAGCGTGCAGTTCTGCAGAACCGTTAAATGGGGAAAGAGATTAAAGTGCTGAAAGACCATGCCGACTTCTTGCCTGACGCGCTCAATATTTCGGATGTCCTCATTGAGTTCAATTCCATCCACCACAATACGTCCTTGCTGATGCTCTTCCAGGTGGTTAATACAGCGGATGGTTGTCGATTTACCTGAGCCGGAAGGCCCGCACAATACGATACGTTCTCCCTGCTTTACCTTCAGGTTGATGTTTTTCAGGACGTGAAATTGTCCGTACCATTTGTTGACGTTTTCCAGCGTAATCATCGCGTCGGTAGACGGCATTAATAATTGGCTCATAAATTCCTCAGTGCGGTGTACGCCCGGTGTTAAAACGCTTTTCCAGATGTTGGCTGTAACGTGACATGCTGAAACAGAAGATCCAGTAAATCAGAGCGGCAAAAACATATCCTTCCGTCGACATACCCAACCACGCGGGGTCCACAGTTGCCTGCTGCACGCTGCTGAAGAGATCAAACAGACCGATAATGATGACCAGGCTGGTATCCTTGAACAGAGCGATAATTGTGTTAACCAGACCGGGAATAACCAGCTTAAGGGCTTGCGGAAGAATGACCAGCCCTTGTGTTTTCCAGTACCCTAGAGCCAGTGATTCAGCGGCTTCATACTGACCTTTTGGCAGGGCTTGTAGTCCTCCGCGAACCACTTCTGCGACATAAGCCGACTGGAAAAGAATAACGCCGACCAGCGCCCGGATAAGTTTGTCGATACTGGCTCCTTCGGACATAAACAGAGGGAGCATAACTGAGGACATAAACAGGACGGTTATCAACGGCACACCGCGCCAGAACTCAATGAAAATGACAGATAAAATCCGCACTATTGGCATATGGGAACGACGCCCCAGTGCCAATAAAATACCCCACGGAAGCGCGCCCGCAATCCCTACGGATGCGATGATAAGTGTCAGTGTTAATCCTCCCCACTGTCGGGTTTCTACGCGCTCAAGTCCGATAAAACCACCGTACATCAACCACCAGACCACCACCGGATACACAATGGCCCAGACGGTAATATAGCGGCCACGATGGGGAATAAATTTCCAGAACATGGGGATGATAGAAACCAGGCCAATTATCAAGGCCAGATTTACGCGCCAGCGCTGATCGTGGGGATAAAGTCCATACATGAATTGCCCAAAGCGTTCATGAATGAACACCCAGCAGGCTCCGGCTTTGGTACAGTCTGCTCGGGTCGAACCGACCCAGTTGGCCTGAAAGAATACCCAGTTCAGCAGTGGTGGAAGAAATGACCAAATCAGCCATACGCATAGCAGCGTGAGCAGGCTATTTGACCAGCTGGAGAACAGGTTTTTACGCACCCAGAGCAGACTGCGGCCAGCCGGGTTACTGCTCTGGCGCGAGGGGGGAGACAGCAGTGCTTTTGTCATCATGGCTCCTTAGCGCTCAATCAGTGCGATACGGCGGTTATAAATATTCATCAGCAGAGAAATGCTCAGGCTGATGATTAGGTACACCGACATGGTGATGGCGATAGTTTCAATGGCTTGCCCTGTTTGGTTGAGCACCGTACCGGCAAACAGTGAAACCATATCCGGGTAGCCAATGGCGGCCGCAAGGGAGGAGTTTTTGACGATGTTCAGATACTGGCTGGTCAATGGGGGAATGATGACGCGCAGCGCCTGTGGGATGATTACCTGGCGCAGCGTTACTGGATTTGGTAGGCCCAGTGAGCGTGCGGCTTCATGTTGGCCATAAGGAACAGCCTGAATTCCCGCCCGAATAATTTCTGCAATAAACGCCGAGGTATACACGGAAAGCGCCAGGGTCAGGGCAGCCAGTTCGGGAATAAGCACCATACCTCCACGGAAGTTAAAACCGCGAAGCGCGGGGATGTCCCAGTGAAGCGCCGCGCCAAACAGCCACTGTGAAATCACCGGTAAAAGCACGATCAGCGCCAAAGCCGTTGGCCAGGTCCGGCGTAACTGACCTGTTTTAGTCTGGTGCATTCTGTTGTAGCGAAATAGCCCGATGGCGACGGCGATAGCGATAATGACAGCGATACATAACGCAAAAAAACCTTCTCCCATTTGCGGTGCCGGAATATACAATCCCCGGTTACTCAGAAACAGTAAATCCAACGCGTTAATGGCCTGACGTGGACCGGGCAGGTTACGTAATACGGCGAAATACCAGAAAAAGATCTGCAGCAGCGGCGGTATATTGCGGAACGTTTCGATGTAGATCGTTGAGAGCTTTCGCAATAACCAGTTATCTGAAAGGCGTGCCAGGCCGAGAAAGAAACCGAGAACAGAAGCGAAAACAATACACAACGCAGAGACTAATAGCGTATTGAGCAGACCGACTACAAAGACACGGCCATACGTATCGCCTTGCTCGTAATCAATAAGATGCTGGACAATACCAAATCCGGCGCTGCGATCGAGAAAAGAGAATCCCGAGGTAATACCGCTATTGTTCAGGTTATTTATTGTGTTATGAATGAGATAGACCGCAATGCTGATGACTGCAATGACGGTAATTATTTGAAATAACCAGGCGCGGACCGCAGGGTTAGAAAAGGATAACGATCCTTTTACGGTTGAGCGGCGATGGAACATAAGAAAACCTCGGTAACGATGACCCTGGACTGAGCGCCGCAGTCGCGGCGCCCGTTACATCACTACGCATTAGCGCACCGGTGGTGCATATTGAATGCCGCCGTTATTCCAGAGATTGTTCTGTCCACGTTTGATCTTCAGTGGACTTTCCGATCCAACGTTACGCTCAAAGATCTCCGAGTAGTTACCTACCTGCTTGATTATGTTGTAAGCCCACTTGTTATCAAGCTTCAGGTCCTTACCATAATCCCCTTCCTTGCCTAACAGGTGCGCCATATCCGGCGTGGCAGGATTAGCCGCTTTTTCATCGACGTTTTTCGAGTTAACCCCCATTTCTTCCGCATTCAGCATGGCGAACAGCGTCCAGCGAACAATGGAGAACCACTCATCGTCGCCACGACGTACGACAGGTCCCAGCGGTTCTTTAGAAATAACTTCTGGCAGGACAATCCACTCCGCAGGATTACTCAGCTTGATTCGCAGGGCGTACAGCTGAGACTGGTCGGAAGCTAGCGTATCGCAGCGCCCAGATTCGAGAGCTTTAGCGGATTCATCCGAGCGGTCGAAAGTGACGGGGGTGTACTTCATATTGTTGGCTTTAAAATAGTCGGCCACGTTCAGTTCGGTATCAGTTCCTGCCTGGATACAAACCGTTGCGCCATCCAGCTCTTTAGCACTCTTCAGACCTGCTTTATTGTGGGTAAGAAAACCAATGCCGTCGTAATACGTTACGCCAGTGAAAGACATTCCCATTCCTGCATCGCGAGAGGAGGTCCAGGTAGTATTACGAGAAAGCATGTCAACTTCACCCGATTGTAGCGCGGTGAAACGTTCCTTGGCGGTAAGCGGGGTATATTTTACTTTGCTATCATCGCCAAATACGGCGGAGGCAACGCCACGACATACGTCGACATCAATACCTGAAAACTTACCGCTTGCATCGGCGTAAGAAAAGCCAGGCAACCCGTCACTGATCCCACACTGCACAAAACCTTTTTTCTTTACTGCATCCAGTGTTGCGCCGGCATGTGCCTGATTTGCAACCGCAAGCAGCACGCCGGCCGCAGCCAGGCTGGCTATTATCATCTTTTTCATAGAGCATCCTGTGTGGAGGAATTATTGTTATGGAAACGTTCTGAAAACGTCTTTTACCTGTCTGTGGCTTTGGCCATACTCTTTTAAGCAAAGGTAGTGCCAGGTTTTTGCGCACGATTATTCGACGCAATATGCAGAGTGTAGACAGGAAAAAATAAATGCAGCGCCCTGAAGTGGTGCAAAATTGAAACGTAAGCCACATTTCGGCGCAAAAAATTCAAAAATCAGACTGGACGCGTGATAACGATTTCGTGCGTTAATATTGATCACGTGAGAATAATGGAAAGAAAACGTGGTGTTACTAAGAAAAGAAAAAATGCTAATTTCAAATCGTGGAGATGTGAGAGAAATCTATAATAATTTTATTATACGTTAGGTGCTTTAACCAACGCTTTGTCTTATATATATTTTATTTTTATAACTAAAAGCGCGGTAACAACCGCGCTTTTAAGAGGAATTATTTGGTTAAGGCAACGATCCCTAACGTCAGTCCAGCAACGGCTGCGGCACCACCGGCGATGGCTCCGGCGGTTTCCCAGTTATCCTGCGTGGTGCCTTTCATACATGTATTGGTATGAACCAGGCGTCCCTGATCGTCGTATACAGGTACGCAAGGAGAATCGTGTGCACAGCCGGCCAGAAATGCGGTTAGCAATGCAACGGAGATTAATCTTTTCATGGTGTTACCTCAAAAATAAGCGTTTCGCTAATCGGGCAAAGACAAACGCTAAGCCATCTGCGAACCTGGAGGCTATTTTACCACTTCTTAAAAAAATACTGACATGAGGAATAATCTCAATTCATGTGGATTGTAAAAATAATGAATAAAAAGAAAGGCGACGGGCGAATTTTCAGGAAAGATTAAAAAGAAATTAATGGCTATCTTATTAATAAATAAAGAGGGACACCATCGATGAAAAAGGCGTCCGAAGACGCCTTTTTTTACAAATTAGTCGTTGTGTCGACTAAAACGCCGTCTGACGACAACAAAGAAGACAGGGACGAAGAAGATTGCCAACAACGTCGCGGTCAACATTCCCCCCATTACGCCCGTACCGACCGCATTCTGCGCGCCGCTACCCGCTCCGTGGCTGATAACCAGAGGTATAACCCCCAGAATAAACGCCAGAGATGTCATCAGGATTGGACGAAGACGCATGCGCGACGCCTCCAGAGTGGCTTCTATCAACCCTTTACCCTCTTTATCCATCAGATCTTTGGCAAATTCGACGATCAGGATGGCGTTTTTAGCCGAGAGGCCAATAGTGGTTAGCAGACCGACCTGGAAGTAGACGTCGTTATTCATCCCACGCAGCGATGCAGCTAACAATGCGCCTACCACGCCGAGTGGTACAACCAGCATGACGGAGAAGGGAATTGACCAGCTCTCATACAATGCGGCCAGGCAAAGGAAGACGACGATTAGCGAGATGGCATAAAGTGCAGGCGCCTGGTTACCCGACAGTCGTTCCTGATAAGACATACCTGTCCAGTCATGACCAATACCGTTTGGCAGCTTTTCTGCGAGGCTTTCCATTAATGCCATTGCTTCACCCGTACTTCGACCAGGCGCGGCTTCCCCCAGTATTTCCATCGATGGCATACCGTTGTAACGCTCCAGGCGCGGTGAGCCGTAAACCCAATGCGATGCGCTGAACGCAGAGAACGGAACCATTTCGCCATTGGCACTGCGGATATACAGATTACTGATGTCCGTTGGCAGCATGCGGTATTTAGCATCCGCCTGAACGTAAACTTTTTTCACACGACCGCGGTCAATAAAGTCATTGACGTAATAGCCGCCCAACGATGCAGAGATCGTCTCGTTAATGTCCGACAGCGAAACGCCCAGTGCTTGTGCTTTCTCCTGATCGACATCCAGTTTGAATTGAGGGGTATCTTCCAGGCCGTTCGGGCGTACGCGGACTAACAAATCTGGGTGTTTAGCCACCATACCCAGCAGTTGGTTACGTGCTTGCGTTAACGCCGTATGTCCCAAACCGCCTTGATCGATCAGCTCGAAATCGAAGCCGGTTGCGGTACCCAATTCAACTATCGCTGGCATGTTGAAGGGGAAGACCAGGCCATCGCGAATCCGGCTGAAGGCGTAAGTGGCGCGTGCAATGACAGCTTCAGCGCTGTTTTCTTCTCCACTACGCTCATCCCAGGGCTTGAGGCTGACGAACGCCAGACCGGAGTTTTGCCCCTGGCCGCTGAAGCTAAAGCCGTTAACCGTGAAGACGCTTTCGACGTTAGCTTTCTCATTGTTCAGATAATACTGAGTAACCTGATCCAGCACTTTCTGGGTGCGCTCTTGTGTTGCGCCCGCCGGGAGCTGAATCATGGTCATAAATACGCCCTGATCTTCTTCCGGCAGGAAGGAAGTCGGTAGACGCATAAACAGCACTGCCATTCCGATCACGATGATCAGGTAGACAACCAGGTAACGCCCGGTTTTACGCACAATACCGCTGACGCTATTGGTGTAGTGGTTGACGCTGTTATCGAATTTGGCATTAAACCAGCCAAAGAAACCGCTTTTTTTCTCGTGATGTTCAGCCAATACCGGCTTCAGCAGCGTTGCGCAAAGCGCGGGAGTCAGGATCAGCGCGACCAATACAGAAAGCGCCATGGCGGAAACAATGGTGATGGAGAACTGCCGGTAGATAGCACCTGTCGACCCACCAAAAAAGGCCATTGGGATAAAAACCGCAGACAGCACCATGGCGATACCGACCAGTGCTCCCTGAATTTGTGACATAGATTTTTCCGTCGCCTCTTTAGGCGGCAGATTATCTTCCATCATCACACGTTCGACGTTTTCCACCACCACTATTGCATCATCGACCAATAGACCGATGGCGAGCACCATCCCGAACATCGTCAGGGTGTTTATCGAGTAGCCAAACGCGGCAAGTACGGCGAATGTGCCTAATAATACGACGGGGACAGCGATGGTTGGAATGAGCGTTGCCCGGATGTTCTGCAGGAACAAATACATGACCAGGAACACCAGCACGATCGCCTCAAACAGCGTTTTTACCACTTCGTGGATGGAGATAGTCACAAATGGCGTGGTGTCGTACGGATAGACCACCTTCATTCCCTGCGGGAAGAACGGTTGTAACTCAGCCAGTTTGGCTTTGATTGCGTTAGCGGTATCCAGCGCGTTTGCCCCGGTAGCCAATTTAATACCGAGACCGGATGCAGGCTTACCGTTAATACGCGCAACGACGTTGTAGTTCTCACCACCCAGTTCGATCCGCGCGACGTCTTTCAGATGAACTACCGAACCATCGCTGTTCACGCGTAAAGTGACTTTGCCGAACTCTTCAGGGTCTTTCAGTCGCGTTTGCGCAATGATAGAAGCGTTAAGCTGCTGGTTAGGTAATGCAGGCGTCCCCCCTAACTGACCCGCGGCAATTTGATCGTTCTGGACCTTTAACTGATTGATCACATCAACCGGCGTAAGCTGGTACTTGTTCAACAAGTTCGCATCCAGCCAAATACGCATAGCGTACTGCGCGCCAAACAGTTGTACGTCGCCTACGCCATTCAGACGACTGATTGAGTCTTTAACGTTTGAGGCGACGTAGTCGGAAATATCATCCTGCGTGGTTTGCGGGTTATCAGAAACAAACCCCGCGACCATTAAAAAGCTGCTGCTGGATTTCTCAACGCCGATCCCCTGCTGCTGGACTTCCTGCGGCAGTAACGGTGTGGCGAGCTGCAATTTATTTTGCACCTGAACCTGGGCGATATCGGGGTCGGTACCGGACTGGAAAGTCAGTGTGATGGTCACACTCCCGGCGGAATCGCTGGTGGAGGACATATACATCAGGTTATCGATACCGTTCATATTCTGTTCGATAACCTGCGTAACAGTATCTTGCACCGTCTGTGCATCCGCGCCTGGATAGGTTGCGGTGATTGCGACCGCAGGAGGTGCAATGGTCGGGTACTGCGCTACGGGAAGCTGCATGATTGCCAGAGCTCCCGCCATCATCAGAATGATGGCCAGTACCCAGGCAAAAATAGGACGCCTGATAAAGAAGTTAGCCATATCCGGTACCTTATTGGGCTTTCGTGGCAGAGGTTTCGGTGTCGGCAGTTGCTTTAACCTGGACGCCAGGGCGTGCTTTCTGTAAGCCGCTCACGATAACTTTGTCACCCGGTTGCAGACCTTCACTGATGAGCCACTTGTCGCCAATGGCTTGTGCGGCAACAACTGTGCGAGACTCAACCTGGCTCTTGTCGTTAACGACCATCACGGTGGCATCGCCGCGAGGCGTACGCGTTACCCCTTGCTGCGGAACGAGAATCGCATTTGGCTGAACACCTTCATCAACGCGCGCGCGCACAAACATGCCCGGCAGCAATGTGTGCTGCGGGTTAGGGAAGACGGCCCTGAGGGTGATGGATCCGGTACTTTCATCAACTGTCACGTCAGAAAATTGCAAAGTGCCTTTCAGCGGGTACGACTGACCATTTTCCATTACCAGTTCTACAGTACTGCTGGCATCGTCCTTATGCAGGCTCCCTTGCTCAATAGATTGTTTGAGGCGCATAAAGTCATTGCTGGACTGCGTTACATCGACGTAAATAGGATCAAGCTGTTGAACGGTAGCAAGCTCAGTCGCCTGGCCATTCGTGACTAATGCGCCTTCGGTGACGTTAGATTTACCGATACGTCCGCTAATGGGCGATGTCACTTTGGTGTAGGCCAGGTTAATACGTGCGCTTTCGACCGCGGCTTTTGCTGCGATTACGGATGCATCGGCCTGGCGGGCATCAGCAATGGCCTGATCGTACTCTTGCTGGCTGATGTACTTAGTGCCAACCAGCGGAACATAACGTTTTACCGTTAAATGCGCGATAGCTGCCGCCGCTTCACTCTTTGCCAGTTCGCCTTTGGCGCTGTCATAGTCAGCCTGGTAAGTCGCGGGGTCGATCTGATAAAGCGACTGACCGGCTTCAACATCGCTTCCCTCAGTGAAATTCCGTTTAAGTACAATCCCGCTAACCTGAGGACGGACTTCTGCAATACGAAATGCCGTTGTGCGCCCGGGTAATTCGGTCGTCACGGCTAAGGGGGCCTTTTCGACGACATGGACAGTCACCTGCGGCTCTGCGGGATGAGCTTGTGTTTCTCCCTGATCGTTACAACCGGCGAGTAATGCAGCGGAGATGATGATGAATGAGGGCAGGAGTGAAAACCTGGCATTTTTCGTCATTTCTATTCCTTAAAAAACCGAACGCTCGTTATTAACCGGGTAACGCAGAGGCGATAACGCGCACAAGAAAAATAATAGTTTGCTATCCTACAAATTATTAGCCTGCGATGTAAGTAATACTTATTTATGGACGCGACACACGGCACATAAAAACAAAAAAGGATTAATCTTCTGATGTTTCATTATGGTGTTAATAGCAATACTATGATGCGCATAAATACATGTCGAAATAAGCATTTGATTGGTGAATATATTTAAGTTTTTTATATGTTTTATTTATTCGTGTGCAATGTCAGCAATTAACGCTTTTAGGCCTCGTCTAAATATACGCTAAGTGATACATTTATTCCGTTCAGCAAATATTAGATAAGAAAGTTAATCATTCTCCACTCTACTCCGGACAGTCGGGATCATGGCCAGAAGAACAAAAGCTGATGCCCTCAAAACGCGACAGCACCTGATTGAAACAGCGATTGTGCAGTTCGCCGCGCGTGGCGTGAGTAATACGACGCTCAACGACATTGCGGATGCGGCCAACGTTACGCGAGGGGCACTCTATTGGCATTTCGAAAATAAAACGCAGCTTTTTAATGAGCTTTGGTTACAGCAACCACCCTTGCGTGATCTTATTCAGGAGCAGCTCGTTGGGCGTTGGGGAGATAACCCATTACAGCGGTTACAAGAAAGATTAGTCGTGGGTTTGCAATATATTGCTGAGAATCCTCGACAGCAGGCATTAATGCAGATTTTATATCATAAATGTGAATTCCATAATGATATGATATCGGAACAGGCTATTCGTGAAAAAATTGGTATCAATCATCTGGATATGCGCATTGCCTTGCAACAATGTATGGACGAAGGGCTTGTCGCAACCGGCCTTGATTTAGACGTTATAATAATTATTCTTCATGGCAGTTTTAGTGGCATCGTTAAAAACTGGCTCATTAATCCAATGAGTTATGATCTTTATAAACAAGCGCCAGTATTAGTTGATAATGTATTAAAAATGTTAAGCCCAGATGGTATCGTAAGGCAATTAACGCAGAGTGAGAGTCAGGTAGGGTAGTTTTAGCCGCCAGGCCTGACGGCTGCTGAAGTGGGGTGGGCGGCACTATTCGAGATCGACGCAGTTGACCAGCTTAAGGGGATTCACCGAGTTCATGTTCCGACACTTGTCGTGCTCTGTTGTCATCAGCTCTATCCACTGAATAAGCAGCGCATCAAAAAGAAAAACGAAGACCGCAAAAATAACCAGCCACCAATACTTGCGTATCATTACCAAACCCTGTGTATTCATGCCCAAGCGTGCAGGGAATATACACGAAATCTGCACGCTGAAAAGCGGACTTACAATGCCTTTACTTTGCTGAACGATCGCCACACTTTGCCGTCAAATGGCTCTTTTTAGACATGTTTTTTGTCTTACGCTTTTTCACCTTTGCAAGTTCAATTTCTGAAAAATGAGAACCAATACTCAGTCTTCTGAGCCCCATTTTCACGTATTCAGTATTGATTTCAATCCCGACAAACTTGCGACCTAACTCCACGGCGGTGGCGCCGGTCGTGAAGCTACCGGCAAACGGATCCAGCACTTTGTCATCTGGGTTGGAGGAAGCCAGAATGATGCGCTCCAGTAAAGCTTTGGGTTTCTGCGTGGGGTGATTTTCGTATTCGTCCATCAGATAGCGAACGCGGGGAAACGCCCAGACATTGCCAGGCACTTTTTTCTGATTATATGGCTGGGGTGGATTCTTTCTGTAATCTATCAGCGCGCGTTTAGCGCCCGTTTTGGCTTCCACCAGAATATCATCGCGATTAAACGTATAGTTTTTCTGATCTTTTACCATCATCAGGATCGGTTCATACATCGAACCAAAGTACTTTTTGGCCTGCACCCCAGAGCTATCATATGACCACACGATGCGGCTCTTGATGGTAAAAAGCTGGCGGCATTTGAGGTCGATGTATGGCATGTTCTCCGTACTGTTCATGATGTACATGGTGCCATGCGGTTTGAGAATACGATGGCATTCGTCAATGCATTCAAACAGCCATGTCAAAAAGCTCTGTTCGTCCCAGGATTCCACCATTCCGTCAAAGTTTTTACCGATATTATAAGGTGGGTCGGCAAAAATGAGCTCGACGCTTTCAGACGGCAGCTTTTTCAGTTCGGTCAGCGCATCACCCAGGATTATCTTTTTAGATTCATCGCCAAAATAGACAGGTTCACATCTCGCGTTCATCGCCAAAGCCTCCCGTATGACGTCAATAAAAAAGGCGCTTCCCCATGCCGAGTAGCGCCTTTTAAAACAAACACTTAACTGATTAGTATCAGTTCATGCCGTATTTTTTCAGTTTTTTACGCAGCGTACCACGGTTGATGCCCATCATCAGGGCAGCACGGGTCTGGTTGCCGCGGGTGTATTGCATCACCATGTCCAACAGGGGCTGTTCTACTTCAGCCAGTACCAGCTCATAGAGATCGTTAACATCCTGACCATTCAATTGAGCAAAATAGTTCTTCAGTGCCTGTTTAACCGAGTCACGCAGGGGTTTTTGAGTTACCTGGTCCTGAGAGTTAACGGTAGAAACGGTCAGTACGTCAGAATTTACGCGTTGTTCGAACATAGTTCTGTCAGCTCTTTATTTCTGTTTACGCAAAATTTTCGAAGTATGCCTCCAACGCCGCCAGCTGTTCGCTGGAATCTTCAATGGCGTTGAATGTGCGCCGAAACTGGTCATCCGGAGCGTGTTCCTGGAGATACCAGGATACGTGTTTACGCGCAATTCGGTACCCTTTTGCCTGACCATAAAAGTCGTGCAGTTCCCGAACGTGCGCACAAAGCAAGCGCTTAACCTCTGCCAGAGGCAGCGGGGGCAGCAGCTCCCCAGTGTCCAGATAATGCTGGATTTCCCGAAAGATCCAGGGTCTTCCCTGAGCTGCACGTCCTATCATAAGGGCATCCGCCCCTGTATAGTCGAGTACAGCTCTGGCTTTATGCGGGTCAGTAATGTCGCCATTCGCGATAATCGGAATGGAAACTTTCTGCTTAACTGCCCGAATACTGTCGTACTCAGCATCTCCATTGAACAAACAGGCGCGGGTGCGTCCATGAATGGTCAGAGCCTGAATGCCACAGTCTTCAGCCAGTTGGGCAATCTCTACGCAGTTACGGTGTTCCGGAGCCCAGCCGGTGCGAATCTTGAGCGTGACAGGAACGTCCACTGCATTGACGACCTCGGTTAGTATTGATTTCACTAGATCCGGGTACTGCAAAAGGGCTGAACCTGCGAGCTTACGATTCACTTTTTTAGCCGGACACCCCATATTGATATCAATAATCTGGGCGCCGCTTTCCACGTTAATTCGTGCGGCATCGGCCATCTCAACAGGGTCGCTACCGGCAATTTGCACCGTGCGAATTCCTGGCTCATCAACGTGCACCATCCGTAAACGAGACTTGTCACTTTCCCAAACCTGCGGGTTAGATGACATCATCTCGGATACCGTCAACCCGGCTCCCATCTCATAGCACAGCGTCCTGAATGGTCTGTCAGTGATGCCAGCCATAGGTGCTGCGATCAGGCGATTTCTGAGCTGGTATTGTCCGATGCGCATGAGTTAAGAAATGACCATACTGTGACTGCAAGGCGGCGTATATTACGCATTTTTCGCACGAGATGAAAGGCCAAACTTTGACCAATCCACTGAGGTGGATCAATGAATTGCCGTAAATATGAGCGCATTAAAATATTTGATCATGTAAATCATAGCGTTATAAAAAAGTGCCGATTTTATATACACATATAATTTTGCGTAACTTCTCATTTTTTCTTCAGCGGCAGAAGGTACTGACAAGATATTCTGCTGAATTAATCAGCAAATAACCTCACCATTGTGTGATCGCTACCTCATTTTAGTACAGGATCTCGGTATCTCCGGAATTGCTTTCCTCAATTTTGCGTTCATTCAGCGGCTGCGGTGGGCGATTATTCGCAGACCCAACAATGTAGTGAAATTTATCCAACTGGTCGGCGGAAAGGGTAACTGGCGTTTTCAGTACAGTCCAGGTCACGCCTTCAGTGCAGGGAGGAGTAGTTAGCGAACCGCTATAACGCCAGTAGGATTTATCATCGGGTAAAAGGTGGTTGATATTGACTGGCGAAAAAATGGGCATGCTATTGTCCTTCATGGTTGGAAAGGATTCCCACAGATTTTGAATCGCTTGGTTAGGTTCATCGACATCAAACATGACCGCTACGATGGCGATGTCTCCGTGTTGGTTTTTGTGGACTAACTGCAGCTCCAGAGGATAGTTTTTTCCGTTGAGGGTATGTTCGCTCGGTGCGTGAAAATCTAATTGTTTCAGATAATAAATTTTTTCATCAACATTAATAGAGTTTGAAGTATAGGGACTCATTGTTCCCTGTAGCGTATGGTTGATGCTACGAAATCTTGTCGGGCCATCGACGTATTGTATGTTGAGCGCAGGAAGGCTGAGTTTATTGGTTGTGGCGGTCTGGATATCAATGGGTGATTGATTTATTCCAGTTTGGCACGTTGCATACTCACTGCTAATTTCTCCCCACCGTGCAGGGCCGGTCTCTCCGATATATCCCCATGATGCGGCAAGCGTTGTCAGGGGCATCAAGCATGCTGTTAGTAAAGTTGTTGTAAAACGATAGAAATGCATACGTACACTCAACGAAAACAATATAAAAATTAACAAAATCAATTAAATATTGTATATCGAGGAGAGGTATCGCTGTGCTGGTCAATTGTCTGAAAATGGCGTGGTCAGATAACCACGCCGGAAGGGATTATTTTTTCTTACCGGTAATGCGGCACCATTCTTCTTTCTCGATAACCGGATCGAGCGTAAAGAGATCGGCATAGGCCTCACAGACGCTTTCCGCCTGACTGGCAAGAATGCCAGAAAGCCCCAGTAAACCGCCCTCAACGGGCAGTACGCTGATTAACGGCGCCAGTTCACGTAATGGACCCGCGAGGATGTTGGCGACCACCACGTCGGCTTTCATCGCTTCTGGCTGGTCTTTCGGTAGATAAAGCTCAAGACGCTCAGAAACACCATTCCGTTGAGCGTTATCACGGCTGGCCTGAATTGCTTGCGGATCGATATCGACACCGATGGCTTTCGCTGCGCCCAGCTTCAGGGCCGCAATCGCTAGAATGCCTGAGCCGCAACCAAAGTCGATAACCGTTTTGCCGTTTAGATCGAGACCGTCCAGCCATTGCAGGCACAGCGAAGTGGTTGGATGAGTACCTGTACCAAACGCCAGACCCGGGTCCAGCATTACGTTGACGGCATTCTCATCCGGGACATCGCGCCAGCTCGGGCAAATCCACAAGCGTTCACCAAAACGCATCGGGTGGAAGTTATCCATCCATTCGCGTTCCCAGTCTTTATCTTCAAGCTGTTCGATTTTATGCGCGAAGCCTTCACCCAGCAGCGGATGCTGTTCCAGGATGGCAACGACTTCTTTCATGTCGGTTTCTGCGTCGAACAAGCCGATAACATCGGTATCACCCCACAGGCGAGTTTCGCCCGGCAGAGGCTCAAATACCGGCGTATCATGCGTATCCTGGAAAGTAATGGAAACGGAGCCCGCTTCCATCAGCGCATCGCTTAACTCTTCAGCGTTGGCACCGGTCGTGTTCAGTTTTAGTTGGATCCATGGCATGGCAAAACTCTTTATTTATCAGTAGTCAATATGGCAGCTTGCGGGACGGTGGAACCGAAACGGTTACCGATCAGGAAAGCCAGCAAGCTTATCAGTAACGAAGGCACAATCGGATGAAAGCCCAGGTACTGAACGTTAAAGGTCGCGAGTACGGCATAAAGCACGCCGCCGACAATCATCGCACTCAATGCGCCAGCAGCATTTGCTCGTTCCCAGTACAGGCCCAGCACCAGCGGCCACAGGAAGACGGCTTCCAACCCGCCAAACGCCAGCAGGTTAAGCCAGATAATCATCTCTGGCGGTTTCCAGGCAGCCAGCAGCAGTAACGCGCCGAGCAGCAGGGTAATCACGGCCGACATGCGCTTCAGCCGGGTTTCATTTTTAAGCTGTTCCGGACGAAGGTTCAGGTACAGATCCTTAATGATCGTAGCGGAACTTTGCAGCAATTGGGCATTGATCGTCGACATGATCGCGGCCATGGGAGCCGCAAGGAAGATCCCGGCAGCTACCGGTGGCAACACTTTTACCATCAGGGTCGGGATAACCAGATCCGGTACCGTCAGATCAGGGATTACCGCCCGTCCTAATGCACCTGCCAGATGCATACCAAACATCAGGATCGCCACTACGATGGTGCCGATGATAATTCCGCGGTGGACTGCTTTGCTGTCTTTATAGGAGATACAGCGTACTGCCGTATGTGGCAGGCCAATTACGCCAAAACACACCAATACCCAAAATGAGGTCATAAACGTGGGTGACAGAATGTCATCCGCACCCTGCGGTGAGACCAGTTTCGGGTCGATGGTCTGTAGGGTTACCACTGCATTGCTAAGGCCACCGGCGGCATGAACGACGCCGATCAGCAGCACGATAGTACCAATCAGCATTACCATGCCTTGCATGGTATCGTTCAGTACGCTGGCACGAAATCCGCCGAACGCAGTATACAATGCGATACTGACGCCAAAGATCAGCAGACCGGTTTCGTAAGGAATGCCCGCTGCGGTTTCCAGCAATCGTGCGCCGCCAATAAACTGTACGGTCATTGCTCCAACAAACGCGACCAGCAGGCTCAGGCTTGCCAGCCACACCAGTAGACGACTCTGGTAGCGGGCAAACAGCATGTCGTTAAGGGTAACGGCATTATAGCGGCGCGCCAGAATGGCGAATTTCTTCCCGAGAATCCCCAAAGAGAGCCACACGGCAGGCAACTGGATCATTGCCAACAGCACCCATCCCAATCCGTATTTGTAAGCCGCGCCAGGGCCGCCAATAAACGAACTGGCGCTAATGTAGGTTGCCGTTAGCGTCATGGCTAACACGACCCCACCCATCGAGCGGCTGCCGAGGAAATATTCGTTCAGGAAAGTACCGGTCGCTCTCTTACGCATGGCGTAAACAGAGAGACCGAAGACCACCAACAGATAGGCGACCAGCGGCAAAATAACTTCAAGCTGCATCGTCATCCTCCAACGGAATGTCGCGATAGATAAACTTCACCATCGCCCAGCACAGTACGATGAAAACCAGCGGCGTTAGCAGGCAGGCCATTTCGAACCAGTGCGGTAAGCCGGTAAAGCCGAGCGTGGAATCTGGTAAGTAAGCGGCCACTAACCATGTGGCAAGATATAAAAGGGTCAGCCACAGCGCCCAGCGCGCCTCTTTATGGGCCTGAACAAAACGAGCGTCCATTTTTTGTCCCTTGTAGATAAAGAAAGCGGGGATTGTACCTTATGGCGCGTACGGGAGGGGAGAAAAACAAAAGGCCGGAATTTCCGGCCTTTTCGGTTAACGCATGCTTACTTTTCCTGGAGTCCGAGTTTTTTCTCCAGATAGTGGATATTCGTTCCACCATGCTGGAAGTGCTCGTCATTCATGATGCGGATCTGCAGATCAACGTTGGTTTTGATACCGTCGATGATCAGTTCCTGCAATGCGTTTTTCATACGGGCGATTGCTACGTCGCGGTTTTCACCGTAGCAAATGAGCTTCCCGATCATTGAGTCATAGTACGGAGGTACTGTGTAGCCTGCGTAAATATGAGACTCCCAGCGCACACCAAATCCGCCCGGCGCGTGGAAACGCGTGATTTTACCCGGGCTTGGCAGGAAGGTGTTCGGGTCTTCGGCGTTGATACGGCATTCAACCGCATGGCCTTTAACCACAACTTCATCCTGCTTGATGGACAGCGGTTGTCCCGCAGCGATACGCAGCTGCTCTTTGATCAGGTCAACGCCGGTGATCATTTCGGTAACCGGGTGTTCAACCTGAATACGGGTGTTCATCTCAATGAAGTAGAACTCACCGTTTTCGAACAGAAACTCGAAAGTACCCGCGCCACGATAGCCGATATCAACACACGCTTTGGCGCAACGCTCACCGATGTAGCGACGCAGTTCCGGGGTAATGCCCGGTGCTGGTGCTTCTTCGACGACTTTCTGGTGACGACGCTGCATGGAACAGTCACGCTCAGCCAGATAAATCGCGTTACCCTGACCGTCTGCCAGCACCTGGATTTCGATATGGCGTGGGTTTTCCAGGTACTTCTCCATGTAAACCATATCGTTGTTGAAAGCCGCTTTCGCTTCCGCTTTGGTCATGGAGATGGATTGTGCCAGTTCGGCATCGCTACGTACGACGCGCATACCGCGACCGCCGCCGCCGCCGGAGGCTTTGATGATAACCGGATAACCGATGCGTTTAGCATGAGCGCGGTTAGCGTCCATGTCATCGCCCAGCGGGCCATCAGAGCCTGGTACTGTCGGTACGCCAGCTTTCTTCATGGCGGTGATCGCAGACACTTTGTCGCCCATCAGGCGGATTGTGTCGGCTTTCGGACCGATGAAGATAAAGCCGGAACGTTCTACCTGCTCAGCAAAGTTAGCGTTCTCAGAGAGGAAGCCATAACCCGGGTGAATTGCCACCGCGCCAGTGATTTCAGCAGCGCTAATGATAGCCGGAATGTTCAGATAGCTTTTTACGGACGCAGCCGGGCCAATACAGACCGTCTCATCCGCCAGCAATACGTGTTTTAAATCGCGATCCGCGCTTGAATGCACCGCGACAGTCTTGATGCCCAGTTCTTTACAGGCACGAAGAATACGCAAGGCAATCTCGCCGCGGTTGGCGATAACAATTTTATCCAACATGTTCGCCTCGTTATTCGATGACGACCAGCGGCTCGTCAAATTCTACCGGTTGACCGCTTTCTACCAGAATCGCTTTAACTACGCCGGATTTGTCGGCTTCGATCTGGTTCATCATTTTCATGGCTTCAACGATGCACAGGGTATCGCCCGCATTCACTTTCTGGCCGATCTCGATGAACGCTTTAGCATCCGGGCTCGGGGTGCGGTAGAACGTACCAACCATTGGGGAGCGTACGATGTGACCACTGATTTCCGCTGCTGCCGGAGCTTCCATACTTGGAGAGGCAGTTTGTGCGACAGCGTTAGACAGAGCTGGCTGCTGCATCACTGGTGCAGCATAAGCTTGTTGCATCATTGGAAAACTTGCAGCTGGCGCTGCACGGCTGATGCGTACAGACTCTTCGCCTTCAGAAATTTCCAGTTCGGAGATGCCTGATTCTTCAACCAGCTCGATCAGTTTTTTAATCTTACGAATATCCATGAGTGGGTTCCGTACTCTTTGTTTAGTGAGATTGTGACAAGCGTTTTACCGCCGTCTGTATAGCATTTTTATAACAGTGAGTGACAAGATGCCACGCATCTCAGGCGTTGCACTGGGTGCTGCGGCCATTATATGAGATTGCCAGACTTGTTAGTCATTGTGCGGCTATCTTCTGCCATTTTCGGGTAAAAGACAAAATATACCTTCAATATGCGAATGTCACCCTTTCCACGCCGTAAAAACGCTACCGGGGATAGCAAAGTCGCACATTATAACTATTTCGTAGCAATTGGCAGCTAAATACTGGTCTTATCAGGGAAGATAATCAACCGTTAACATGTAAAGAAAATCGGATCGTCCGCATTTTGCAACGTACTGCACATATCGTGAAACTACCGCCACCACTGGCGAAACTTCTTGTAGCGGCAGGCTAACAGCACCGCCGCGAGTGCGGCATAAATAATCGGTTGAGGGGAGATAATTTTTACCGACCACAGATAATGTATGGGTGCCAGAATCGCCACAAGATAGACGAAGTTGTGCAGATACTGCCATTTTTTCCCCAGCTTTCGCTGTGCCGCCTGCGTGGACGTTAAGGTGAGGGTGAATAAGATCACCCAACTGACAATGCCCAGCATCAAGTAAGGTCGCGTGATTAACTCCCGCCCTAACAACGTCAGATTATTAATACCCAACTCCAGGAGCGCATAGCTGGTTAAATGCAATGTCGCCCAGGCGAAACACCATAGCCCTAACAGGCGACGCGTGCGTATCAATAATGGCTGTTTAGCGTAGCGCGCGAGTGGAGAGACCAGCAAGGTCGCCAACAAGAATTTCAGAGCTGTCCTACCGGTAAAGTGCTGGATATCTTTGACCGGGTCGGCGCTCAGTCCACCGTGGTTTACCGCCCAAAATAGCCAGACAAACGGTAAAAAGCCTGCAAGATGCAGGCAAACTTTCAGCCCGGTAATGTGCTTTGCAGTCAGGCGCACTTAAAAATTCTCCTGCAGATTAAGTCCTCGATACAGCGAAGCGACTTCGTCGGCGTAACCGTTAAACAGCAGCGTGGGCTGGCGCTGAACGTCCAGAATACCGCCTGCGCCAATAAAACGCTCTGTGGCCTGGGACCAGCGGGGATGATCGACATGCGGATTAACGTTGGCATAAAACCCGTATTCGTTGGGGGCAGCCAGGTTCCAGGTGGTCGGGGGACGTTCGCGGGTGAGTTTAATACTCACGATCGACTTAATGCCTTTAAATCCGTATTTCCACGGCACAATCAGGCGGATGGGCGCGCCATTTTGTGGGGGAAGGGCCTTACCATAAACCCCTACGGTGAGCAGTGTGAGTGGATGCATCGCTTCATCCAGACGCAGCCCTTCAACATAGGGATACTTCAGCCCGCCGCCAATAAAGCGATCCTTTTGTCCTGGCATTTCATCCGGCGCGTAGCGCGTTTCGAACGCAACATACTTTGCGTTGCCGGTCGGTTCAACCTGTGCCAGCAGTTTATGTAACGGAAACCCAATCCACGGCACGACCATTGACCAGGCTTCCACGCAGCGCATCCGATAAATCCGTTCTTCCAGCGGGAAACGGGCGGTTAGTGCATCGTGATCGAGGGTGAGTGGTTTTGCCACCTCGCCACTGATTTGCAACGTCCACGGATCGGTTTTCAGGCTGCCTGCATTGGCTGCCGGATCCGCCTTATCGAGACCGAACTCGTAGAAGTTGTTGTAGCCAGAAACCTTATCCGCAGGCGTTAAAGGAAGCGAATTTTGCCAGACGGCGGGCTTACTGTAATCAAGCGGCTTACCTGCGGGTGCTGGAGGGCGATCGTTGCCCTTAAACCAGCTAAGAAGATCGGCCTGCGCAGAGAGGGGCAAAGACAACGCGGCAGCGCTGATCCCTAATGCTTTCAGAACCTGGCGGCGCTGCATAAAAAAAGCCGACTCGTCAGTGACGTCGGCTTCTGTAAATGGACGTAATTTCTTCATAACAGACTCCCGGCTTACGCGTCATAACTGACAGGGGACGCGTAGTTAATATGGCAGGGAGTCTGAAGATATGCCGTGAAATTTGGTTAATTAAGTGTAAATTTCTGCGCCACTGTCTATTACTTCACTTTCACCAGCGTACGGCCTTGCACCTGGTTATTGATGATGGCATCGGCGAACTTCGGTGCATCTGCCAGCGTAATTTCCGTGGCGGCCTGAGCATAGAACGATTCCGGCAAATCCTTCACCAGTCGCGCCCAGGCTTGTGCACGCCGTTCCGGAGGAGTCATCACTGAGTCTACCCCTTGCAAACGAACGTTACGCAGAATGAACGGCATCACCGTAGTCGGCAGAGTAAAACCGCCTGCCAGGCCACAGGCGGCAACGCAGCCGCCGTAGTTCATCTGTGCCAGTACTTTCGCCAGGACTTTGTCACCAACCGTATCAACTGCACCAGCCCACAGTTGTTTTTCCAGCGGGCGTGATTCTGCAAACTCATCGCGACCAAGAATACGGCTAGCGCCCAGGCTTTTCAGGTAGTCGTGGGTGCTTTCGCGACCCGAAACCGCCGCAACCTGATAACCCAGCTTATGCAGTAACGCAATGGCCGTGCTGCCCACGCCGCCACTTGCGCCGGTGACAACAATCTCACCGTCTTGCGGGCGGATGCCGGCATCTTCCAGCGCCATGACGCACAGCATGGCGGTAAAACCGGCGGTACCGATGACCATGGCTTTACGTCCGTCCAGCCCTTTTGGCAGCGCAACCAGCCAGTCGCCTTTCACGCGTGCGCGTTCTGCCAGTCCACCCCAATGATTTTCACCCACGCCCCAGCCGGTCAGCAAAACTTCCTGACCTGCATGAAAACGGGGATCTTCGCTTGCGCGAACGGTACCGGCGAAATCGATACCAGGAATCATCGGAAAATTACGAATGATTTTACCCTTGCCAGTGATAGCCAGGGCGTCTTTGTAGTTCAGGCTTGACCAGTGGATATCCACCGTCACATCGCCTTCCGGTAGCTGATTTTCGTCGAGGGGTTGAACGGATGCGAGGGTTTTTCCGTCCTGCTGTTCTAAGATCAAAGCCTGCATAACCTGTCCTCAATTCGTCTGGTGGATTGGAAAATTAATTATGAAGACTATACTCGCTAATCAAAACATGATGCCGATTCTGCGCAATAAATTGCCAGATATACCTGATTTGGTAGTATGCCCACACTGTTTGTATAAATGGACGGATTTTGCGTTCAGCTTTGCATTTGCGCGTCGCTTTATCACTTTCATGCCTGTTTCATAACTGTCGGAGTTAACACAAGGATGCGATTAACGACGAAATTTTCAGCTTTTGTCACGCTGCTTACTGGGTTAACGATTTTCGTAACTCTCATCGGCTGCTCGCTGAGTTTCTACAACGCAGTTCAATATAAGTTCACCACCCGTGTTCAGGGGGTGGCGACGGCGATTGATACTCAACTTGTCTCCCGCGATGTCGTTGCGTTAACCCCGCAAATCGATGAACTGATGGTTTCGGTTGATATCGTGCGTATACAACTGATGCAGGGCGAGCACGTGGTGTATGAGCACTCCCGCACCAGCAGCTATCGCCCGGCGGGGACAAATAATCTCTATCGCGATATCACCGTCCCGTTGATCAAGAACCCGGGTATGTCGCTGCGTCTGGTTTATCAGGATCCGATGGGTAACTATTTCCATTCGCTGCTGACCACCGCACCGCTCACGCTGGCGATTGCTTTCATTATACTTATGCTCTTTTTGTCGGTGCGCTGGCTTCAGCGTCAGCTTTCAGGGCAAGAGCTGCTGGAGATTCGTTCAACGCGCATTCTGAATGGTGAACGTGGACCGAACGTGCGGGGAACGGTCTATGAATGGCCAGCACGTACCAGTAGCGCGCTCGATATGCTCCTGGCCGAGATTCAAAATGCTCGCGAACAACGCAGTCGCCTCGATACACTGATTCGTTCCTATGTGGCGCAGGATACAAAAACCGGGCTAAGTAACCGCTTGTTTTTTGATAACCAACTGGCAACGCTACTGGAAGATCAGGAAAAAGTGGGATCGCATGGCGTCGTGATGATGGTGCGCCTTCCAGACTTTACGCTGCTGCGCGATAGCTGGGGAATTACCCTCGCGGAAGAACAAATTTCAATGCTCATCAATTTATTGTCGACTTTTATGACGCGCTATCCAGGCGCGTTGCTGGCGCGCTACCACCGTAGCGATTTTGCCATCCTGCTGCCGCACCGCACGTTGAAAGAGGCGGAAAGCATCGCGGGGCAATTATTAAAAGCGGTGGACGCGCTTCCGGCTAATAAAATGATCGATCGTGCCGATATGATTCATATCGGCATTAGTGTTTGTCGCAGCGGGCAGTCGACAGAACAAGTGATGGATCATGCCGAAGCCGCCACGCGGAATTCGGTATTACAGGGTGGGAACAGCTGGTCGGTCTATGATGATTCACTGCCGGAAAAAGGTCGGGGCAACGTACGCTGGCGAACGCTAATCGAACAGATGCTCAGTCGGGGCGGGCCGAGAATTTATCAAAAGCCTGCGGTAACGCGTGAAGGACGAGTACATCATCGGGAGCTGATGTGCCGTATTTTTGATGGCAGCGAAGAGGTTATTTCGGCGGAATATATGCCGATGGTGCTGCAGTTTGGCCTGGCTGAAGAGTATGACCGTCTGCAAATCAGCCGTTTGATCCTGCTGTTGGGGTACTGGCCGCAGGAAAGTCTGGCGATGCAGACAACGGTTGAATCACTCATTCGCCCGCGTTTTCAGCGCTGGCTACGTGATACGCTGATGCAGTGCGAAAAATCATTACGCAAACGCATAATTATTGAACTTGCGGAGGCAGATGTCTGTCAACATATCAGCCGGTTACAACCCGTCATCAGATTGATGGGGGCGCTGGGTGTGCGAATCGCTGTGACGCAGGCGGGCCTAACGCTGGTGAGTACCAGTTGGATCAAGGAGCTTAACGTTGAGTTATTGAAGCTACATCCAAGCCTGGTGAGGAATATTGATAAACGAACGGAAAACCAGCTGCTGGTTCAAAGCCTGGTAGAGGCCTGTTCAGGAACACCAACGCAGGTTTACGCCACGGGCGTTCGTTCGCGTAGTGAGTGGCACACGCTGACGGAACGCGGAGTTGCTGGTGGGCAAGGGGATTTTTTTGCCGCATCACAGCCACTTGACACTAACGTGAAAAAATATTCGCAAAGATACTCGGTTTAACCTGCCGTTTAATTTGTTTTCACGTAGAATAACGCGCGCTGTGCCTTCTGGGGGTGTGCTTGTCTGCTCGCCAGGTTGTAACAGCAAACATGCAGGTGAATGACCTTTGACAGGTTGCAAACAAAAGCGAGGAGTGCTGCTGATTTATTCAGCCCTGATGGACTCAGGCCGGTTTTGTAACAAAGGAAACGAACTGCACTAATTTTCACCGTAGCAGATGATTTTTGCGCCTTGTCGCTGCTGCGTGTGGTTGGTAAAGTAAGCGGATTTTGTTTTCCGCCCCAGCTTTCAGGATTATCCCTTAGTATGTTGAAAAAATTTCGTGGCATGTTTTCCAATGACCTGTCCATTGACCTGGGTACCGCGAATACCCTTATTTATGTAAAAGGACAAGGCATCGTATTGAATGAGCCTTCTGTTGTGGCCATTCGTCAGGATCGTGCCGGTTCGCCGAAAAGCGTGGCTGCAGTAGGTCATGATGCGAAGCAGATGCTGGGTCGTACGCCGGGCAATATTGCTGCAATTCGCCCAATGAAAGACGGCGTTATCGCTGACTTCTTCGTGACTGAAAAAATGCTCCAGCACTTTATCAAACAAGTGCACAGCAATAGCTTCATGCGCCCAAGCCCGCGCGTACTGGTGTGTGTACCGGTTGGAGCAACGCAGGTTGAACGCCGTGCGATCCGTGAATCCGCACAGGGCGCTGGTGCCCGTGAAGTCTTTCTGATCGAAGAGCCGATGGCGGCTGCGATCGGTGCCGGTCTGCCAGTTTCTGAAGCAACCGGTTCTATGGTTGTGGATATCGGTGGTGGTACGACTGAAGTTGCCGTTATCTCCCTGAACGGCGTGGTTTACTCCTCTTCTGTTCGTATTGGTGGTGACCGCTTTGATGAAGCCATCATTAATTATGTTCGTCGTAACTACGGTTCTTTGATCGGTGAAGCCACCGCAGAACGTATTAAACACGAAATCGGTTCCGCCTATCCGGGCGACGAAGTCCGCGAGATCGAAGTTCGCGGTCGTAACCTGGCAGAAGGTGTTCCACGCGGCTTTACCCTGAACTCCAACGAGATTTTGGAAGCCCTGCAGGAACCTCTGACCGGTATCGTAAGCGCGGTAATGGTTGCACTGGAACAGTGCCCGCCAGAGCTGGCGTCTGATATCTCTGAACGCGGCATGGTGCTGACCGGTGGTGGCGCGCTGCTGCGTAACCTTGACCGTCTGTTAATGGAAGAAACCGGTATTCCAGTTGTTGTTGCTGAAGATCCGCTGACCTGCGTGGCGCGCGGTGGTGGCAAGGCGCTGGAAATGATCGATATGCACGGCGGCGACCTGTTCAGCGAAGAGTAATCGGATGCAGGCTGGGTAGCCCGCGGGTTGCCCTTCCGCTCTGATACGAGAATACGCATAGACTATGAAGCCAATTTTTAGCCGTGGCCCGTCGCTACAGATTCGCCTTATTCTGGCGGTGCTGGTGGCGCTCGGCGTTATTATTGCCGACAGCCGCCTGGGTACGTTTAGTCAAATCCGAACGTACATGGATACCGCCGTCAGTCCTTTCTACTTTATCTCAAATGCTCCCCGTGAATTACTCGACGGCGTTTCACAAACGCTGGCTTCGCGCGATCAACTCGAACTTGAAAACCGGGCGTTGCGTCAGGAACTGCTGCTGAAAAACAGCGAGCTGCTGATGTTGGGGCAATATAAACAGGAGAACGCGCGATTGCGCGAGCTGCTGGGATCGCCGCTACGTCAGGACGAACAAAAGATGGTGACGCAGGTCATCTCAACGGTTAATGACCCTTACAGCGATCAGGTCGTGATCGACAAAGGGAGCGTTAACGGCGTCTATGAAGGTCAGCCGGTTATTAGCGACAAAGGCGTTGTGGGTCAGGTCGTTGCTGTGGCTAAACTGACCAGCCGCGTGCTGCTGATTTGCGACGCGACGCATGCACTACCGATCCAGGTCCTGCGTAATGATATTCGCGTGATCGCTGCGGGTAACGGCTGCACCGACGATCTTCAGCTCGAACATCTGCCGGCCAATACCGACATTCGCGTTGGCGATGTGCTGGTTACCTCGGGCCTGGGCGGACGTTTCCCTGAAGGTTATCCGGTCGGTGTCGTTTCATCGGTTAAGCTGGACACGCAGCGCGCATATACCGTGATTCAGGCGCGCCCGACCGCCGGTCTGCAGCGTCTGCGCTATCTGCTGCTGTTGTGGGGTGCCGATCGCAATGGCGCAAATCCGATGACGCCAGAAGAAGTGCACCGTGTTGCCAATGAACGTCTGATGCAAATGATGCCGCAAGTTCTGCCTGCACCTGAAGCAATGGGACCGCCTGCGCCCATGCCAGCTCCTGCAACAGGCGTGACTCCTGCGCCTGCGGATACCACATCGCCACAGCCTGCTCCGCGTAAGCCGGGAGGACAGTAAGTGGCAAGCTATCGTAGCCAGGGACGTTGGGTGATTTGGCTCTCGTTCCTTATTGCACTGTTGCTGCAAGTCATGCCCTGGCCGGACGACATTCTGGTTTTCCGGCCGAACTGGGTGCTGCTTATCTTGTTGTACTGGATCCTTGCGCTGCCGCATCGCGTAAATGTAGGCACAGGATTTGTGATGGGTGCCATACTGGATCTCATCAGCGGTTCCACCCTTGGCGTGCGTGCACTGTCGATGAGTATCATTGCTTATCTGGTCGCGCTGAAATTCCAGCTATTCCGCAACCTCGCACTCTGGCAACAGGCGCTGGTAGTCATGTTGTTATCACTGGTCGTGGATATTATTGTTTTCTGGGCCGAGTTTTTAGTGATCAATGTCTCTTTCAGACCCGAAGTGTTCTGGAGTAGTGTAGTGAATGGTGTGCTTTGGCCATGGCTATTCTTACTGATGCGTAAGGTCCGTCAGCAGTTTGCGGTGCAATAAAGGTTGATATGAATACTCTGTATCTTGCTTCAGGTTCTCCACGTCGCCAGGAGTTGCTTGCTCAGCTTGGTGTTACGTTTGAACGGCTGGTTCCTGGAATTGAAGAACAGCGCCACCCGCAGGAAAGTGCGCAGCAGTATGTTTCGCGTCTGGCGCGCGAAAAAGCGCAGGCTGGCGTGGCGCTGGCCGCGCGCGATTTGCCGGTATTGGGGGCGGATACCATTGTTATCCTTAATGGCGAGGTGCTGGAAAAACCACATGACGCCGACCATGCCGCTGCAATGCTGCGTAAACTGTCGGGCAAAACGCATCAGGTCATGACCGCCGTAGCATTGGCCGATCGCCAGCACAGTCTGGACTGTCTGGTGATGACGGAAGTGACGTTCAGAGCACTAACCGATGAGGACATCGCGGGTTATGTTGCCAGCGGTGAACCAATGGATAAAGCAGGTGCATACGGTATTCAAGGGTTGGGTGGCTGTTTTGTCAGGAAGATCAATGGCAGCTATCACGCCGTAGTCGGCTTACCGCTGGTAGAAACGTATGAGTTGCTGACCAATTTTAACGCACTGCGTGATAAAAGGGATAAACATGACGGCTGAATTGTTGGTAAACGTAACGCCATCGGAAACACGGGTGGCTTACATTGATGGTGGTATTCTGCAGGAAATTCATATTGAACGTGAGGCGCGACGCGGAATCGTAGGCAATATCTACAAAGGTCGTGTAAGTCGTGTACTTCCGGGTATGCAGGCGGCTTTTGTAGATATTGGGCTTGATAAAGCCGCATTTCTTCACGCTTCGGACATCATGCCGCACACCGAATGCGTGGCGGGTGAAGAACAAAAACAGTTCACCGTGCGCGACATCTCTGAACTGGTGCGCCAGGGTCAGGACCTGATGGTGCAGGTAGTAAAAGATCCGTTGGGTACTAAAGGCGCCCGTCTTACCACGGATATCACGCTGCCTTCCCGTTATCTCGTCTTTATGCCGGGGGCGTCGCACGTTGGCGTTTCCCAACGTATCGAAAGCGAAATTGAACGCGAACGCCTGAAAAAAGTGGTGGCGGATTACTGCGATGAGCAGGGCGGATTCATTATTCGTACGGCGGCAGAAGGCGTCTGCGAAGAAGATCTGGCTTCGGATGCGGCCTACCTGAAGCGTGTCTGGACGAAAGTCATGGAACGTAAGAAACGCCCGCAAACGCGCTATCAAATGTACGGTGAGCTGGCGCTCGCGCAGCGCGTGTTGCGCGATTTTGCTGACGCCCAGCTTGATCGGATCCGCGTCGACTCCCGCCTGACGTACGAAGCGTTAATGGAATTCACGGCTGAATATATGCCTGAAATGACCAGTAAGCTTGAGCATTACAGCGGTCGCCAGCCTATCTTTGATCTGTTTGACGTTGAGAATGAAATCCAACGTGCGCTGGAGCGTAAAGTTGAACTCAAGTCAGGTGGTTATCTGGTTATCGACCAGACTGAAGCGATGACCACCGTCGATATTAATACTGGCGCGTTTGTTGGGCATCGTAATCTCGACGACACTATCTTTAATACTAATATTGAAGCAACGCAGGCTATTGCCCGTCAGCTGCGTCTGCGTAACCTCGGCGGCATTATTATTATCGATTTTATCGACATGAATAATGAAGACCACCGTCGCCGGGTGCTGCACTCTCTGGAGCAGGCTCTGAGCAAGGATCGCGTAAAAACCAGCATCAACGGTTTTTCACAGCTGGGTCTGGTAGAGATGACGCGCAAACGCACGCGCGAAAGCGTGGAACATGTGTTGTGCAACGAGTGTCCGACCTGCCATGGGCGCGGCACGGTGAAAACGGTGGAAACCGTGTGCTATGAAATCATGCGTGAAATTGTGCGCGTTCACCATGCATATGAATCCGATCGTTTCCTGGTATATGCCTCTCCGGCGGTGGCTGAAGCCCTGAAGGGGGAGGAGTCTCATGCGTTGGCGGAAGTTGAAATCTTTGTCGGCAAGCAGGTCAAGGTTCAAATTGAACCGCTGTATAACCAGGAGCAGTTCGACGTCGTCATGATGTAATCTGGCCTGGTAAACGCCTGATGGCGATACCTCGCAGGCCGGAGCAGGCGTTCACGCCGCCATCCGGCAACACGGTTTTGTGAGTCACATTTTTTGGTAGACAAGGAGAGGCGCGTGAGGCGATTGCCGGGGATATTACTGCTCACTGGAGCCGCATTCGTTGTCATCGCAGCGCTGCTGGTCAGTGGGCTGCGCCTGGCGCTACCTCATCTTGACAGTTGGCGGCCTGTCATCCTTGGCAAGATTGAATCCGCCACCGGTCTGCCGGTTTCCGCCAGTGAGCTTTCCGCAAGTTGGCAAAATTTCGGTCCTACGCTTGAAGCGCGCGATATCCATGCGCAGCTAAAAGACGGTGGCGAATTTTCGGTAAAGCGCGTCACGTTAGCGCTGGATGTCTGGCAAAGCTTACTGCACATGCGCTGGCAGTTCCGCGACCTCACCTTTTGGCAATTGCAACTGCGCATCAATACCCCCATCCAGCACAGTGAAAGCGGTGACGGAATTGAAGCCGGCCACCTCAGCGATCTCTTTCTGCGTCAGTTTGATCATTTCGATCTGCGCGACAGCCAGATTAGTTTCTTAACCCTCTCTGGCCAGCGTGCAGAACTGGCGATCCCACAGCTTACCTGGCTGAACGGTAAAAACCGCCATCGTGCAGAGGGCCTGGTCAGTCTCTCCAGTCTGACCGGGCAGCACGGTGTTATGCAGGTGCGTATGGATTTGCGCGACGATGACGGGCTGTTGAATAACGGTCGGGTCTGGCTGCAAGCCGATGACATCGACGTCAAACCGTGGCTGAGTAAATGGATGCAGGATAATGTTGCGCTGCAAACTGCGCGTTTCAGCCTGGAAGCCTGGATGACGATTAGCAAAGGGGTCGTTTCCGGCGGTGATGTCTGGCTGAAAAAAGGCGGGGCAAGTTGGCTGGGTGATGAGCATACTCACACGCTCTCTGTCGATAACCTGACGGCGCACATTACCCATGAAGGACCGGGCTGGCAATTCTCGATCCCTGACACCCGTATCACCATGGACGATAAACCCTGGCCGAGCGGGGCATTAACGCTGGCCTGGGTCCCTGAGCAGGAAGTCGGTGGTGAGAATCATAAACGCAGTGATGAGTTACGCATTCGTGCCAGTAACCTGGAATTGGCTGGGTTGGAGGGGCTGCGCCCGATGGCGGCCAGGATATCGCCTGCACTGGGTGATATCTGGCGGGCCACGCAGCCGAGCGGAAAGATAGATGTGCTGGCGTTGGATATCCCACTGCAGGCGACAGAAAAAACTCGCTTCCAGTCCTCGTGGAGCAATCTGGCCTGGAAACAGTGGAAGCTGCTACCAGGGGCTGAGCATTTCTCCGGTACGCTTGCGGGCAGCGTTGAAAATGGTGCACTCACCGCTTCGATGAAGCAAGCTAAAATGCCGTACGAAACCGTTTTCCGCGCACCGCTGGAAATAGAGAACGGCGTGGCGACGCTAAGCTGGCTGAAGAATGAGAAAGGCTTTCAGTTAGACGGGCGCAACATTGATGTGAAAGCGAAAGCGGTACGTGCGCGCGGTGGTTTTCGCTATCTGCAACCCACTGGAGATGAACCGTGGTTAGGTATTCTGGCTGGCATCAGCACCGACGACGGCTCCCAAGCCTGGCGCTACTTCCCGGAAAATCTGATGGGCAAAGACCTGGTTGACTACCTCAGTGGCGCTATTCAGGGCGGCGAAGCGGATAACGCCACGCTGGTGTATGGCGGTAACCCGCATCTGTTCCCGTATCTGCATAATGAGGGGCAATTTCAGGTCCTGGTGCCGCTACGCAACGCGAAATTTGCTTTCCAGCCCGACTGGCCTGCGCTTACTGACCTCAATATTGAACTGAATTTCATTAACGACGGTCTGTGGATGAAGACGGATAGCGTTAATCTGGGCGGCGTGAAGGCCAGTAATCTGACGGCCAATATCCCCGACTATGCCAAAGAAAAACTGCTGATTGATGCCGATATTAACGGACCAGGCAAGGCGGTCGGACCTTATTTTGATGAGACGCCGCTGAAGGATTCCCTCGGCGCCACGCTAGAGCAGTTGCAGATTGACGGCGATGTGAATGCTCGCTTACATCTGGATATTCCGCTAGACGGCTCGCTGGTTACCGCGAAAGGTGATGTCAACCTTCGTAATAACAGCCTGTTTATTAAACCGCTCGACAGCACGCTGAAGAATTTGAACGGTAAATTCAGCTTTATCAATGGCGATTTAAAGAGCGAGCCGATGACGGCGAACTGGTTTAATCAGCCGCTGAACGTCGACTTTTCCACGACCGAAGGGGCGAAAGCCTATCAGGTAGCCGTGAATCTGCAAGGTGACTGGCAGCCAACCCGTATGGGGATTTTACCGGCGCAGGTCAACGATGCGTTAAGCGGCAGCATGGCGTGGAATGGCAAGGTAGGTATCGATCTCCCGTATCATGCGGGGCCGACTTACGACATAGAGATAAAAGGCGACCTGAAGAATGTAAGTAGTCACTTACCTTCTCCCCTGAATAAGGCTGCCGGTGAGGCGTTGCCGGTTAACGTTAAGGCCAACGGCAATCTGCGCAGTTTTGATCTGACCGGCAACGCGGGCAGTAAGAATCACTTTAACAGCCGCTGGTTGCTGAATCAGAAACTGACGCTTGACCGCGCAATCTGGACGTCGGAAAGCCGTACCGTGCCCGCGTTACCCGATCAACAAGGCATTGAGCTTAATCTTCCCCCTATGGATGGGGCGCAATGGCTGGCTTTGTTCCAGAAAGGTGCTGCGGATAACGTTGGGACCAACGCCAACTTCCCTCAGCGCATCACGGTACGTACGCCAGCGTTATCCCTGGGTGGCCAGCAGTGGAATAATTTAAGTATTGTGTCTGAGCCGTCAATCAATGGCTCCACCGTGCAGGCGCAGGGCCGCGAAATTAACGCCACGCTGGCGATGCGCAATAACGCGCCGTGGCTGGCCAATATTAAGTATCTTTATTACAACCCAAGTGCGGCAAAACCGTCACCGAATAGTACGCCCGCTTCGCCGTTTTCCACCATCGACAACGTCAGCTTCCGTGGCTGGCCGGATCTTCAACTACGCTGTGCCGAGTGCTGGATGTGGGGACAGAAATACGGTCGCATTGACGCCGATGTCGCGATTAAAGGCGACACGCTCACCTTGAGTAACGGCCTGTTGGATACCGGTTTTGCCAGACTGACCACCGACGGCGTGTGGGTGAATGCGCCGGGCAAGGAGCGGACGTCGCTGAAGGGTAAACTGAGTGGCAATAAAATTGACTCCGCGGCCAACTTCTTTGGCGTATCGACCCCGATTCGCAACTCTTCGTTCAACGTTGAGTACGATCTGCACTGGCGTAACCCGCCGTGGGATCCAGATTTAGCTTCGCTGAATGGCATTTTGCGTACCCGCCTGGGCAAAGGTGAGCTTACAGAACTCAGTACCGGTCATGCGGGACAACTGTTACGCCTGTTAAGCTTTGATGCGTTGCTGCGTAAACTGCGCTTTGATTTCAGCGATACCTTCAGCGAAGGCTTCTATTTCGACTCGATTCGCAGCACGGCGTGGATCAAAGATGGCGTGATGCATACTGATGATACGCTGGTGGACGGTCTGGAAGCCGATATTGCGATGAAAGGCTCGGTGAACCTAGTACGCCGGGAGTTGAATATGGAAGCGGTGGTCGCGCCAGAGATTTCTGCCACCGTAGGGGTTGCCGCTGCGTTTGCCGTCAACCCGATTGTTGGTGCGGCGGTGTTTGCTGCCAGTAAGGTATTGGGACCGCTGTGGAGCAAAGTGTCGATTCTGCGCTATCGCATCACTGGTCCGATCGATAAGCCACAGATCAACGAAGTTCTGCGTCAGCCGCGCAAAGAAAGCCAGCAATGATTTGACGGGGGCGAGTAATTGCCCCAATCTCACTACATAGATCTTCTACCGCAGTAACTAATGAGTAGCAAAACGATGAGTCTGAACCTGGTAAGTGAACAATTGCTAGCGGCGAATGGCCTGAAACATCAGGATCTGTTTGCCATCCTGGGCCAACTGGCCGAACGCCGCCTTGATTACGGCGATCTCTATTTTCAGTCGAGCTATCACGAATCCTGGGTTTTAGAAGACCGCATCATTAAAGATGGTTCTTACAATATCGATCAGGGCGTTGGCGTGCGAGCCATCAGCGGCGAAAAAACAGGGTTTGCCTATGCAGACCAGATTAGCCTGCTGGCGCTGGAACAAAGTGCTCATGCCGCTCGTACCATCGTGCGTGACAACGGTGATGGCAAAGTAAAAACGCTGGGGGCGGTGGAGCACCAGGCGCTTTATACCTCAGTTGATCCCCTGCAGAGCATGAGCCGTGAAGAGAAGCTGGATATTCTGCGCCGCGTAGACAACGTGGCGCGTGCCGCAGACAAGCGCGTTCAGGAAGTGACCGCCAGTCTGACCGGTGTTTATGAACTGATTCTGGTGGCGGCGACCGACGGTACGCTGGCCGCTGACGTCCGTCCGTTGGTGCGTTTGTCGGTAAGCGTACAGGTTGAAGAGGATGGCAAGCGTGAACGCGGCGCCAGCGGTGGCGGCGGGCGTTTTGGCTATGACTATTTCCTTGCCAATCTCGATGGCGAAGTCCGTGCTGACGCATGGGCGAAAGAGGCCGTACGCATGGCGTTGGTTAACCTCTCTGCAGTGGCCGCGCCTGCCGGTACGTTGCCGGTGGTGCTCGGCGCTGGCTGGCCTGGCGTTCTGCTGCATGAAGCGGTCGGTCATGGTCTGGAAGGTGACTTTAACCGCCGTGGCACGTCGGTATTCAGCGGTCACATGGGTGAACTGGTGGCGTCAGAATTGTGTACCGTGGTGGATGACGGCACAATGGCGGACCGTCGTGGTTCCGTGGCTATCGATGACGAAGGTACGCCGGGTCAGTACAACGTGCTGATCGAAAATGGCATTCTGAAAGGCTATATGCAGGACAAACTCAATGCGCGCCTGATGGGAGTCGCGCCAACGGGTAACGGTCGCCGTGAATCTTACGCGCACCTGCCGATGCCGCGTATGACTAACACCTATATGCTGCCGGGGAAATCCACGCCGCAGGAAATCATCGAATCCGTTGAATACGGTATTTATGCACCTAACTTCGGCGGCGGCCAGGTGGATATCACCTCCGGGAAATTTGTATTCTCGACGTCCGAAGCGTATCTGATTGAGAACGGTAAAGTGACCAAACCGGTGAAAGGCGCAACGTTAATTGGCTCCGGTATCGAAGCGATGCAGCAGATTTCGATGGTGGGTAACGACCTGAAACTGGATAACGGGGTTGGCGTGTGCGGTAAAGAAGGGCAGAGCCTGCCGGTGGGCGTGGGCCAGCCCACGCTGAAGGTGGATAACCTGACCGTGGGTGGCACCGCATAACATCATGATGTATGCCCGATAAGCACCAGTGCGATCGGGCACCTTTCCGGATGCGGCGTCAATGCCTTATCCGGCCTACACTTTTTTTATTTCTCTTTTCCCCGACCGTACATTCCCTGGAATAGCTTCGCCACATCGACAAAATAGTCTGTCAGATAGTTAATCACTACCTGCACCTTGAGTGGCAATTTGTCTTTTTCGGTATACAGCGCGTAGACCGGACGCGGATCCGACTGGTAGCGGGGAAGCAGGATCTCCACTTCGCCACGATTGATCTCATTGATCACCCACATCAGCGGTACATAGGCAATGCCCGTGCCTGCGGCCAGCCAGCGTACCAGCGTCATCGGATCGTTAGTCACGAAGCGCCCCTCTGGGATCAGGCGGGTGGAGATGCCCTCCGGAGCGATAAGCTCGAATTCATTATCCGGGCGCACGCTGTATTCCAGCCACGAGTGGTTGCTGAGATCGGCGGGTTTCTCCGGGGTGCCAAACTGCGCGAGATAGCTTTTCGCGGCGCAGACCACCATCGGCATAGCTCCCAAACGGCGTGAAAACAGGCTGGAGTCCTGCAACGCGCCGACGCGGATAACTACGTCCAGACCATCCGCGATTAAATCCGGGGCCGGAATGCCGGTTACCAGATTTACCGTCAATCCCGGATACTCTTTCAGCATCGTGGCGGTCAACCCGGCGAGGACATTTTGTGCCATAGTTGAAGAGCAGCCAATGCGCAGGGTACCGATAGGCGTGTTGTTAAAGGCATAAAGTTGCTCGTGAACATCCTGTGCTTCGTGCAGCATCCGGCGGCAGCCCTGATAATAAATTTTACCGGCTTCAGTTAGCCCAATGCTGCGCGTACTGCGGTTTAGCAGCTTGACCTGTAACTCATCTTCCAGTTTGGAGACCGTCTGGCTTATTGATGAAACGCTCATTTGTAGCTGTCTTGCGGCGGCGGTGAAGGAGCCCAGTTCGACAACTTTGGCGAACACCGACATACGTTTTAATCGTTCCATTGTTCACTCTGACTTAAAAGTGATTTAGATCACATAATATAGATAACAGCATAACAGTTACGTTAATATATTATTATTCAAATAACGGCTATGTCGCTCTCGCCTGGCTCATCCTCGCCCTTCTCTGCGGTGACATACGCTAGAAAAACTATCATCTGCACTCTCTTACGTTACCAAGGTCAACATGAGTCTGTTTCCCGTTATCGTGGTGTTTGGTTTGTCCTTCCCACCGATTTTTTTCGAATTACTTTTGTCACTGGCGATTTTCTGGCTGGTGCGTCGGGTGCTGGTTCCGACTGGTATCTATGATTTTGTCTGGCATCCGGCTCTGTTTAACACCGCGCTGTATTGCTGTCTGTTCTACTTAACAACGCGCCTGTTCGTTTGAGGTTGAAGTGAAAACACTAACAAGAAAACTCTCCCGCACGGCCATTACCGTGATACTGGTCATTCTGGCCTTCATCGCCATTTTCCGCGCATGGGTGTTCTACACCGAGTCGCCGTGGACGCGTGATGCCCGTTTCAGCGCCGATGTTGTCGCCATTGCGCCGGATGTTGCGGGCCTTATTACCAACGTTAACATCCATGATAACCAACTGGTGAAAAAGGATCAGATCCTGTTCACCATCGATCAGCCACGCTATAAGAAAGCCCTTGAACAGGCTGAAGCTGATGTCGCTTATTATCAAGTTCTGGCGCAGGAAAAACGCCAGGAGGCCGGTCGTCGTAACCGACTTGGCGTGCAGGCCATGTCTCGTGAAGAGATCGATCAGTCAAACAACGTCCTGCAAACCGTATTACACCAGCTTGCGAAGGCACAAGCGACCCGCGACCTGGCGAAATTAGATCTGGAGCGTACCGTTATCCGCGCGCCAGCAGATGGCTGGGTGACTAACCTGAACGTCTATAGCGGCGAATTTATTACGCGCGGGTCCACGGCGGTGGCGTTAGTCAAACAGCATTCTTTCTATGTGCTGGCGTATATGGAAGAAACCAAACTGGAAGGCGTTCGTCCTGGGTATCGCGCTGAAATCACCCCGCTTGGCAGTAATAATGTGCTGAAGGGGACTGTTGATAGTGTGGCGGCTGGCGTAACGAATGCCAGCAGCACGCGGGACGCCAAGGGTATGGCGACCATTGATTCCAATCTTGAATGGGTACGTCTGGCGCAGCGTGTGCCGGTGCGAATTCGCCTTGATGAGCAGCAGGGAACCTTGTGGCCTGCCGGGACGACCGCGACCGTCGTCATTACCGGCAAGCAGGATCGCGATGCCAGTCAGGAATCTTTCTTCCGTAAAATGGCGCACCGCCTGCGCGAATTTGGTTAATCGCGATGGGTATTTTCTCCATTGCCAATCAGCATATCCGCTTTGCGGTAAAACTGGCCTGCGCGATTGTACTGGCGCTGTTCGTTGGCTTTCATTTCCAGCTTGAGACCCCGCGCTGGGCGGTGCTGACCGCGGCCATTGTGGCGGCAGGTCCGGCCTTTGCCGCTGGTGGAGAACCTTATTCAGGTGCTATCCGCTATCGCGGCATGCTGCGTATTGTCGGGACATTTATCGGCTGTATTGCCGCACTGATCATTATCATCAGCATGATCCGCGCCCCGCTATTGATGATCCTGGTATGTTGTGTCTGGGCCGGTTTTTGTACCTGGATCTCATCGTTAGTAAAGATCGAAAACTCCTATGCCTGGGGGCTTTCAGGCTATACGGCGCTGATCATCGTCATTACTATTCAGGCTGAACCGCTGCTGACGCCGCAATTTGCGCTCGAACGCTGTAGTGAAATTGTGATGGGCATTGTCTGTGCCATTGTTGCTGACCTGCTCTTTTCGCCCCGTTCGGTGAAACAGGAAATTGATGTCGAACTGGATAGCCTGCTGGTAGCGCAATATCAGCTTATGCAGCTGTGCATTAAGCATGGCGACAGTGAGGAAGTGGACAAGGCCTGGGGAGATTTAGTCAGGCGAACGGCGGCGCTGGAAGGGATGCGTAGTAACCTGAATATGGAGTCCTCGCGCTGGGTGCGGGCTAACCGCAGACTCAAGGCATTGAATACGTTGTCGCTCACGCTCATCACGCAGTCCTGCGAAACCTATCTAATTCAGAACACCCGACCAGAATTGATCACCGATACCTTCCGTGAGTTGTTCGATACGCCGGTTGAAACGGTACAGGATGTCCATAAACAGTTGAAGCGGATGCGTAGGGTGATTGCCTGGACCGGAGAACGTGACACACCTGTCACAATTTACACCTGGGCTGGGGCGGCAACACGCTATTTGTTACTTAAACGTGGAGTTGTCAGCAACACCAAAATTAGCGCTATCGAAGAAGAGATCCTGCAAGGTGAACCGGTGGTAAAAGTGGAATCTGCCGAGCGCCACCATGCGATGGTTAATTTCTGGCGCACCACACTTTCATGTGTGCTGGGAACCTTATTCTGGCTGTGGACCGGTTGGACATCCGGCAGCGGTGCAATGGTGATGATTGCGGTTGTTACCTCTCTGGCAATGCGTTTGCCTAACCCGCGTATGGTGGCGATAGACTTTATATACGGCACATTGGCGGCGTTACCGCTCGGGGCACTCTATTTCCTGGTGATTATCCCTAATACCCAGCAAAGTATGTTGTTGCTGTGTCTGAGCCTGGCGGTGCTGGGTTTCTTTCTGGGGATCGAGGTACAGAAAAGGCGATTGGGATCGATGGGGGCGCTGGCCAGCACGATTAATATCATCGTGCTGGATAACCCGATGACGTTCCACTTTAGCCAGTTTCTTGACAGTGCGCTGGGGCAGATTGTTGGCTGTGTACTGGCATTTATCGTCATTATGTTGGTGCGTGATAACTCTCGTGACAGAACGGGCCGCGTGTTGCTCAACCAGTTTGTCTCGGCGGCGGTTTCTGCGATGACCACCAACGTGGTTCGTCGAAAAGAAAACCATCTTCCGGCGCTTTATCAGCAGCTGTTTTTGCTAATGAACAAATTTCCCGGCGACCTGGCGAAGTTTCGCCTGGCGCTGACCATGATCATCGCGCATCAGCGCCTGCGCGATGCGCCGGTACCGGTAAACGAGGATCTCTCCGCATTCCATCGCCAGCTTCGCCGCACTGCCGATCACGTGATTTCTGCAGGAAACGACGACAAGCGGCGACGTTACTTTAGTCAGTTGCTGGAAGAGCTTGAGATCTACCAGGAGAAATTAATCATCTGGCAAGCACCACCGCAGGTTACCGAGCCGGTAAAACGACTCAGTGGGATGCTACATAAGTATCAACATGCGCTGACCAGCAATTGAATGTGAGAAACCGACGATAAAAACGTCGGTTTTTTTATGGCTATACTTACCTGAAAATGCAGGAAGTCTCTGCATATTATTGGTTCGTAGAGTGACAGTGACTGGCGTCGGGATGGTGGCTATAGATGAACATCTATACATTTGATTTTGACGAGATAGAAGACCAGGGTGATTTCTATCGCGAGTTTACGCGCACGTTCGGTCTCGCCAGGGAAAAGGTGGTTGATTTAGATTCTTTGTGGGAGGTGGTTATCGGGGAAGTCTTACCGTTGCCGCTGGAGATTGAATTTGTTCATTTGCCGGACAAGCTACGCAGACGATATGGTGCGCTGATTTTACTGTTCGATGAAGCGGAAGAAGAGCTGGAAGGGCAGTTGCGCTTTAATGTTCGGCATTCAATATAAGGCATAAAAAAGCCCCCGGCAGGCGGGGGCAAGTCGTCGGACTGAGACGACGAGGGTTTATTTGTAGAGTTCTGCAGTAGCATGCCAGTGAGCGCCTTCACGGAGCTCGGTAACGCGATAGCTGCTGGCACCCGCTTTTTCAGCTTTAGCAGCGATGGCCTGACGCATATCCATTGGTGAGCTACCGATCTGAGATACGGAGATGCTACCCATGGATTGCAGGTTCTGTGCTTCTTGTGAGTTCACCTGAGTAACCGCGGCGCTTGCACCGAAAGAGAGAACAGAAAGAAGGCTTAAGGTTGCAATAGTCGTTTTGATTTTCATGATTTTTACCTCGTCGAATTCTTTTATAGGGGTCTGCGTTTCGTGACCCTCATCACAAAATCAAGTATACACTAATAACCTGATAAATTAATACCACGCTAATTGTTTCTGCTGGTGTTTGGTGTTAAGAAATGGTTTTTTTATAACCAAATGGAATTAAAAAGAGTGTTTTTGACATCTTTAAATAAATAAATTCAATCAAATCATAATGATATGAATTTTTGCAAAATGTGCGTTTTTAAATATTCGTATTCACTACGTGAATGTTTTTTGATGGTTAAACGCACCATTTGTTAAACGAGTCGTAGTGGAAAATAGAGGGAAGAGGGAGAAAACAGAGTTTTTTCCCCCGCCGCGAGGCGACGGGGAGGAGGCACTATAGTTCTTGTTCGAACAGTTCCAGAATGGCTTCGTACAAATCTTTTACCGTAAATCCCTTCGCTGGGGTGGTGAAGATAGTATCGTCACCGGCAATCGTACCCAGAATACCTTCCGCTTTCCCCAATGAGTCCAGCAGACGTGCAATCAACTGAGCAGCGCCGGGGCTGGTATGAATAACCACGACCGCATCGTTGTAGTCTATATCCAGTACCAGATTTTTTAGCGGGCTGGAGGTTGTCGGTACCCCTAACTCTGCTGGCAGGCAGTAAACCATTTCCATTTTCGCATTGCGTGTACGCACGGCGCCGAACTTGGTCAGCATGCGAGAAACCTTGGACTGATTGATATTATCAAAGCCCTGATCCTGCAACGCCAGGACAATTTCGCCCTGAGAGCTGAACTTTTCTTCTTTAAGCAGCGCTTTAAACGCCTTGACTAATTCTTCTTGTTTTGCCGAGCTTCGCATAAGTCACCCGTAATATGGCAGTAGAAACAACATTATTGTGCATACAGATGAATTTTTATGCAAACGGTCTGCCTTGTTCAAGGCTGAAATAATGTTATGAAAGAGCGGAATTTTATCAAATTTCGTTATCAAGAAACATGCCTGTGTCACGGCTTGCAAATAAGGTTAAAAGTAAATTAAATGTTATCAAATTGATGTTGTTTTGAGAGGTGGGTAGGGTATATTGTCAGCACCTGTTGGAAAGTTGCTCTACTGTGCGGGTGGTTTTGAATTACGTAACTTAGGTTTTATTTTACGTAAGTTAAATGCATAAAAGCCAAATTTGCGTGACTACGCATTCTCGACGCGTGGTTGTTGTATTCGTTGGATTTGTGAATTAAGGTCGCCGCCGCGGAGCAATAGACACTTTGCTTATCAATATAATAAGGAGTTTAGGATGAAAGTTGCAGTCCTCGGCGCTGCTGGTGGTATCGGTCAGGCGCTAGCATTACTGTTAAAAACCCAACTGCCTTCAGGTTCAGAACTCTCCCTGTACGACATCGCTCCAGTAACGCCTGGTGTGGCCGTTGATTTGAGCCATATCCCTACTGCTGTGAAAATCAAAGGCTTTAGCGGCGAAGACGCTACCCCTGCACTGGAAGGTGCTGATGTGGTGCTGATCTCCGCTGGCGTCGCACGTAAACCGGGTATGGATCGTTCCGACCTGTTCAACGTTAACGCCGGTATTGTGAAGAACCTGGTGCAGCAGGTTGCTAAAACCTGTCCGAAAGCGTGTATCGGTATCATCACCAACCCGGTTAACACGACGGTTGCTATCGCTGCAGAAGTACTGAAAAAAGCAGGCGTATACGATAAGAACAAACTGTTTGGCGTGACCACGCTGGACATTATCCGCTCCAACACCTTTGTGGCGGAACTGAAAGGCAAGCAGCCAGGCGACGTTGAAGTCCCGGTTATTGGCGGCCACTCTGGCGTGACCATTCTGCCGCTGCTCTCACAAATTCCTGGCGTAAGCTTCACCGAGCAAGAAGCGGCTGACCTGACCAAACGTATCCAGAATGCGGGTACTGAAGTTGTGGAAGCTAAAGCTGGTGGCGGATCTGCAACCCTGTCTATGGGTCAGGCTGCAGCACGTTTTGGCCTGTCACTGGTTCGCGCACTGAGCGGCGAAAAAGGTGTGGTTGAATGTGCTTACGTTGAAGGCGACGGCCAGTATGCTCGCTTCTTCTCTCAGCCGCTGCTGCTGGGCAAAAACGGTGTAGAAGAACGTCAGTCTATCGGCAAGCTGAGCGCGTTTGAGCAAGCTGCGCTGGAAGGTATGCTGGATACGCTGAAGAAAGATATCACTCTGGGCGAAGAGTTCGTTAAATAACGAACTGCCAGAAAGTAAAAAACCGGAGCACTGGCTCCGGTTTTTTTATATCCGCGTTAGTTGGTTGCCGGATATTCCTGAATCGTGACCTGCAGCGTCAACTGCTTATCATCGCGCATCACGACCACGGAGATAACCGAGCCTGGGCGAATCTCTGCCACCTGATCCATTGTTTCCAGCGCTGACACCGCTGGCTTATTATTGACCGAAATAATCAGATCGTTAACCTGTATGCCAGCCCGCGCTGCCGGACCATCCGGGGACACTTCGTTAACCACAATTCCCTGAATTTGATCCATGCCGCCACCCTGGGCGTGCAGTGGCGCTATTTCGCGACCGCTGATGCCGATGTAGCCGCGAATCACGCGTCCGTCACGAATCAGCTTATCCATGATTTTGGTTGCCAGTTGAAAAGGAATAGCAAAACCGATCCCTTCCGGGGTTTCGCCATCGTTGCTTTTATCAAATGACAGGGTGTTAATACCCATCAACTCACCCAACGAGTTAACCAGCGCACCACCGGAGTTGCCGTGGTTGATGGAGGCATCGGTTTGCAGGAAGTTTTGCCGCCCCGTCGGGTTCAGGCCAATACGACCGGTGGCGCTGATAATCCCCTGAGTGATGGTTTGCCCGAGGTTGTAAGGGTTACCAATGGCGAGAACCACATCGCCGATGTGCGGTACGCGTTTGTTATTAATCGGAATTGTCGGCAGTCCGCCAGTCGCGTTGATTTTCAGCACCGCAAGGTCGGTTAACGTATCAGAACCCACAAGTAGCGCTTCAAATACACGGCCATCCTGCAATGCGACGATGATTTGGTCAGCATCATTAATGACGTGCTTGTTGGTAATGATATAGCCGCGCTGATCCATGATAACGCCTGAGCCGAGCGTGCGGATCTCAAGCTGGTTATGCGCTGTGCTGTTCATACTGCGGTTATAAACGTTAACGACGGCAGGCGCTGCGCGGCGAACAGCCGGGTTATAACTGGCGGGTGTTTCATCTGCACTGTCGAACTGCGGTGCGGTAAGCGTATTAATTTTGCGCAACGAGGGCATCGCGGCCAGCAGAATAGCGCCGACGATTAAACCAATCGCGACCGAACGTAAAAGCTTCACAAACATGATGGCGGCGTCATTAATAAAGGGAACGGCAGCAGCATATCACGAGTTTACCGGACATCACACGGGGGGCTGATGTCCGGTTACAGGCGTTAACGCAGGAGCAGGTAAATACTTTCGTTACCGCGAACCACCTGCAGAGCAATAATCGACGGTTTCGCTTCCAGCACTTTGCGCATTTCAGCGATTGAGTTTACGCGATCGCGGTTAACGCCAATGATAACGTCATCTTTATGCAGGCCGGCCTGCGCGGCTGGGCTGCTTTTTTCGACGTTATCGATTTTAATGCCTTTGGTGCCGTCTTTTAACTGTCCGTCGCTGAGCGTAGCACCTTGCAACGCAGGCGCAATCATCTCCGCGCTGGCGGACGATGATGTACTGGTGTCCAGGGTGACCTCAACCTCCAGCGGTTTACCGTTACGCAGCAGACCCAGTTTGACCTTGGTGCCAGGTTCGGTTGTCGCAATGCGTGAACGCAGTTCGGCGAAGCTGTTGAGCGGTTTGCCGTTGAGGCTGGTAATGACGTCGCCAGACTTCACTCCCGCTTTTGCGGAACCGGAGTTAGGCAGAACCTCGCTGACAAACGCGCCGCGCTGCACGTCCAGTTTGAACGCTTTGGCGATATCGGCGGTCATTTCGGTGCCTTTAATCCCCAGCAGGCCACGTTTGATTTCACCAAACTGCATCAACTGCTGCGCCAGCGTACGCGCCATGTTGCTCGGAATTGCAAAGCCAATACCGATGCTACCGCCACCGGGAGCCAGAATCGCGGTGTTAATGCCAATCAGCTCACCGTTGAGGTTAAGCAATGCACCGCCGGAGTTACCCCGGTTGATGGAAGCGTCCGTCTGAATAAAGTTTTCCAGACCTTCGAGGTTCAACCCGCTACGACCCAAAGCCGATACAATGCCTGAGGTGGCAGTTTGCCCCAAACCAAACGGGTTACCCACGGCTACCGCGAAATCACCCACGCGGAGTTTGTCGGAATCGGCAATGGCTATTTGCGTCAGGTTGCTGGGATGCTGAATTTGTAGCAGAGCGATATCGCTCTGATCGTCGCTGCCAATAAGCTTTGCGTCGAACTCACGACCATCATTAAGCTGAACGCTGATTTTTTGCGCCTGATTAATAACGTGGTTATTGGTCAGGACGTAGCCTTTGGCGGCATCAATAATAACCCCGGAACCCAGCCCTTCAAAAGGTTGGGAAGGTTGGTCGGGAAGTTCATCACCAAAAAACTTTTTGAACTCTTCCGGGACTTTCTGCCCCTGAGTGGCGGTGCCTTCGACCCTTACGCTCACCACGGCAGGTAACACTTTCTCCAGCATCGGGGCGAGACTGGGGAGCGCAGCCTGACCGGGAACCTGGCCGGGAATCGACGCAACGGCCGGGAATGGCGCCGAGAGAGTTAACCCGACACTTAACGCTAATGCACTCAACAGCTGGGTTTGTTTTTTCATGGATCCTGCTCTCGTACCTTGAGTAAACGGAAGATGATTCAAAACAGTTTGATGTTATTGAATTTTCGGTTTGGTCACAATGAGGCTAACGACTAAATAATAGCTGGGACGGGAAGAGAAGCGGAGGGCGCAATTGCTGCGCCCAATAAATTTCTTAACGATGTGCGGTTAGTCGCGCTTTACGCCGCTACGCAGCAGGCCAGAAGCCCCTTCAGAATAGTCACGCGGCATTTGAACCGGCGCCTGATCGTTGCCAGCTTCGGACTCTGCCAGACGATTACGGAACGGGTTGTTTTCCGGTGACATACCCGGCAGCAGGTTGCTGGAGCTTTTCGCCATATGCTGGTAGATCTGACGATAATCGTCCGCCATGTTATCCAGCAATTCAGCGCTGCGGGCAAAGTGGCTCACCAGCTCTTCGCGGTACTCTTCCAGCTCAGCTTTATTTTTTTCCAGTTCGTACTGCAATGCCTGCTGTTGGCGTAATTTACGATTACCAAAACGCATGGCTACAGCACCAATAATGATACCGACGACTAACCCAATTAGCGCATATTCCCAGGTCATGAACATCTCCCGTTGTCTTGTGTTTCCGTAGGGTGTTGGCTTTAGGCTCCATGCCTGCGCCTGATTATGCCACTATAACCGCTAATTCCGTAGAAGTGGAATCCCGTGTTTATATCACGTAATGTAGAACGGCCTTTTTTTCGTCAACCGTGAGCGACGGCACATCGATTCTCAAGGAATAACAATAACATCATGCAAAGCCTTTCTCCGACATCGCGTTACCAGCAAGCCCTCAAAGATGGCAGTCATCAGCCCGACAACGTACAACAAGAAGCCGTGAATCGATTGGAAACCATTTTCCAGGCGCTTTCGACGCCGGCGCGTCCTGTGCCACAGGAGAGTGGACTGATGGCGCGTTTTGGCAAATTGCTGGGTAAGCGCGAGTCGCCGACTAACCCGCCGGTGCGTGGGCTGTATATGTGGGGCGGCGTCGGGCGCGGAAAAACCTGGCTGATGGATCTGTTCTACCATAGCCTGCCGGGCGGGCGTAAACAGCGTTTGCACTTTCACCGTTTTATGTTGCGCGTCCATGAGGAGCTTACCGCCCTGCAGGGGCAGAGCGATCCGCTGGAAATCATTGCCGACCGTTTTAAGGCCGAAACGGACGTGCTGTGCTTTGACGAATTTTTTGTTTCTGACATCACCGATGCCATGCTGCTCGGCGGCCTGATGAAGGCACTATTTGCCCGCGGTATTACGCTGGTCGCGACCTCCAATATTCCGCCAGATGAACTGTATCGCAACGGGTTGCAACGCACGCGTTTTCTTCCTGCTATTGATGCTATCAAACAGCATTGTGACATTATGAATGTTGATGCTGGCGTCGATTATCGTCTGCGCACCTTAACTCAGGCGCATTTGTGGTTGTCACCACTGAATGAGGAAACCCGCCAGCAGATGGATAAGCTCTGGCTGGCATTGGCGGGAACGAAAGGCGAGCATGCGCCGACGCTGGAAATCAATCATCGCCCTATGCAGACGCTGGCCGTCGAAAACCAAACGCTGGCGGTGTCGTTCACTACGCTCTGTGTCGATGCGCGTAGCCAACATGACTACATTGCGCTGTCGCGTCTGTTTCATACGGTGCTGTTGTTTGATGTACCGGTCATGACGACGCTGATGGAGAGTGAGGCGCGGCGTTTTATCGCGCTGGTGGATGAGTTCTATGAGCGTCACGTCAAGCTGGTGGTCAGTGCGGCGTCGCCACTCTATGAAATTTATCAGGGCGAGCGTCTGAAGTTTGAATTTCAGCGCTGTTTGTCGCGCTTGCAGGAGATGCAAAGCGAAGAGTATCTGAAGCGGGAACATTTAGCCGGTTAAACCTGCCGCAAATCACATAAAGGGGTCGATCTTTGACCCTGACTTCTCTATAATCTTGCGACCCCACGTTACGAGAGAGTTTTTTTCCCAAAACTTTCTATGCGCCGGCATAGGCTATTCGAAGGGGTAGGTTTGCTGGACAATGTCGTGTGAACCTCAACTGACAAAACGTTTGGGTGTTCACCAACGTGTAACTTATTTATTTGGGTAAGCTTTTAATGAAAACTTTTACAGCTAAACCAGAAACCGTAAAACGCGACTGGTATGTTGTTGACGCGACCGGTAAAACTCTGGGCCGTCTGGCTTCCGAACTGGCTCTGCGCCTGCGCGGTAAGCACAAAGCGGAATACACTCCGCACGTAGATACCGGTGATTACATCATCGTTCTGAACGCTGACAAAGTTGCTGTAACCGGCAACAAGCGTACTGACAAAGTGTACTATCACCACACCGGCCACATCGGTGGTATCAAACAAGCGACCTTTGAAGAGATGATTGCTCGCCGTCCTGAGCGTGTGCTTGAAATCGCGGTTAAAGGCATGCTGCCAAAAGGCCCGCTGGGTCGTGCTATGTTCCGTAAACTGAAAGTTTACGCTGGCAACGAGCACAACCACGCGGCACAGCAACCGCAAGTTCTTGACATCTAATCGGGATTATAGGCAATGGCTGAAAATCAATACTACGGCACTGGTCGCCGCAAAAGTTCCGCAGCTCGCGTTTTCATCAAACCGGGCAGTGGTAAAATCGTAATCAACCAACGTTCTCTGGAACAGTACTTCGGTCGTGAAACTGCCCGCATGGTAGTTCGTCAGCCGCTGGAACTGGTCGACATGGTTGAGAAACTGGATCTGTACATCACTGTTAAAGGTGGTGGTATCTCTGGTCAGGCTGGTGCGATCCGTCACGGTATCACCCGCGCTCTGATGGAGTACGACGAGTCCCTGCGTGGCGAACTGCGTAAAGCAGGCTTCGTTACCCGTGATGCTCGTCAGGTTGAACGTAAGAAAGTCGGTCTGCGTAAAGCACGTCGTCGTCCTCAGTTCTCCAAACGTTAATTGTATTCTGCTTCGGCAGACGACAATTTGCGAAAAAACCCGCTTCGGCGGGTTTTTTTATCGTTATTTCTCGCCGTAGAACCACGGCAATCCGCTAATTGCCACCTCTTTTTCCCCATTTCAAGAATCGACTCACCACAACGGTCACAAAATCTGGTAAACTATCATCCAATTTTCTGCCCAAATGTCCGGTATCGCTCATTTTTTGTTTGTATTTTGAACAGCAATGACTTTCCGAGCCTGGGTGACATCACTTCTGGCTGGCCACTGAGTGGCTGGTAGCAGTAAAAATTCTGAATATACCTGGAGGTTTTCATGGCTGTCGCTGCCAACAAACGTTCGGTAATGACGCTGTTTTCTGGTCCTACTGACATCTATAGCCATCAGGTCCGCATTGTGCTGGCTGAAAAAGGTGTTAGTTTCGAGATTGAGCATGTGGAGAAGGACAATCCACCTCAGGATCTGATCGACCTCAACCCGAATCAGAGCGTACCGACACTGGTGGATCGTGAGCTGACCCTGTGGGAATCTCGCATCATTATGGAATATCTGGATGAGCGTTTCCCGCATCCACCGCTGATGCCGGTTTACCCGGTTGCGCGTGGTGAAAGCCGCCTGTACATGCAGCGTATTGAAAAAGACTGGTACACGCTGATGAACGTCATCGTGAACGGGTCTGCTTCTGAAGCCGAAGTCGCGCGTAAGCGTCTGCGCGAAGAACTGCTGGCAATTGCGCCGGTATTTGGCCAGAAACCTTACTTCCTGAGCGATGAGTTCAGCCTGGTAGATTGCTATCTGGCGCCGCTGCTGTGGCGTTTACCGCAGCTGGGTATTGAATTCAACGGTGCAGGTTCGAAAGAGCTGAAAGGGTACATGACTCGCGTCTTTGAACGTGACTCTTTCCTGGCTTCTCTGACTGAGCCTGAACGTGAAATGCGTCTGGGCCGGGGTTAACCTGTATGGATTTGCCACAGCTAACACCACGCCGTCCGTATCTGCTGCGCGCATTCTATGAGTGGTTGTTAGACAACCAGCTCACGCCGCATCTGGTGGTGGATGTGACGCTCCAGGACGTGCAGGTTCCGATGGAATATGCACGTGACGGGCAAATTGTTCTGAACATTGCACCGCGTGCGGTGGGCAATCTGGAGTTGGCTAACGACGAAGTGCGCTTTAACGCGCGCTTTGGTGGTGTGCCGCGTCAGGTTTCAGTGCCGCTGGCTGCCGTCCTGGCAATTTATGCTCGTGAAAATGGCGCCGGTACGATGTTCGAGCCGGAAGCCGCCTACGACGAAGATGTCGCCAGCTTAAATGATGACGACAACGACGCGTCTGGTTTTGAGAGTGAAACGGTCATGTCGGTCATTGATGGCGATAAGCCTGACAATGGCGACGACAACGAACCAGATGACACACCGCCGCCACCTCGCGGTGGGCGTCCAGCGCTGCGCGTAGTGAAATAAATAGTGAAATAAAAAAACAGGCCCTTTGGGGCCTGTTCTGTTTTCTGGTTTCGGGATCAGTAAAACAGCGCGATGGTGACTATCATATTCACCACAAATCCCACCGCCATTGGGATGGCTGTACGTTTTACCACCTCAAAGGGCGACACGCCGGCAATACCCGACGTCACCACAATGACCGCGGTAATGGGTGACACCGCTCTGGCGAGCGTAGTAGCAAAATGCATCGGCATAATCATCACTACCGCAGGAATATGCAGCCCGGCGGCAATATCCGGAATCAGGCTGGCAAAAGACATGAATGGCGCGTTGCCTGATCCCATGACGATCGCGCAGGCGGCGATGACCACGGCCATGATGATCATCACGCCGATGCCGCCAAGGCCGGAATGCTCTGCACCTTTTATCACGGCGTCGACAGTGCCGATTGTCGTTAACCCTTTCGCAAAGATCTCCCCGGCAACCACCAGCGTGACAACGTTGGCGAACTGCGTCCCCATACCGTCAAAAAAAGCCTGCACATCATCCATCGTTTCGCGCAGATCATGTTTATGCAGGAATTGAACAAACATCGTGAGCGTCATGCTCATCAGCATTACCACCACCAGATTCAGCTCTGCTTTCATTAGCCCCATCTGCGCCAGGGCAAGCGAGCCCAGCATCAGGATCAGCGGCATGACGGGTAAAATGGCGTAATAGAGTGGAGGTACGTTTTCCAGTGCTTTTTGTTCAGTGAATCCGTTGTAGTCCGGTACTGTTTTTTTATCAAATTGCCGCTGAACGAAAAAATGCGCAATGGCGACGGCGATGATGACGCACGATGCGACGGGTAACTGATAATGAAAGAAGTAGGTGGCGATTTTCATACCTGCGACCTGCGCGGCAAAAATCGAGTTGGTTTCCAGAATGCCCCATTCAATGGACATTGAGGTAGCAATGACGGCCACCGCAGACAAACGGCTCACGCCAAGGCTGACCAGCGTTGGGAACAGCGTCACCATCAGCAGCATACCTAACCCGGATGCACTGGTAATGAACTGCGCCATGATCTGACCAATCACATAAGTGGCGGCAAGAACAACATAGGGTGAGCGGATTAGCTTAAGCGGACGGCTTAACAGGCTAACCATCGCTCTGCTGGCTCCCATCCTGTCCATATAACGGGCATAACCGCCCACTGCCATGATGGATAACCCCAGTCCGGCCGCCCGATTGGAGAGCATACGCAGAATTTCGTTGTAAATATCGATCAGCAGATAGCCGCTGCTCTTGTCGTCAGCGACCAGCGCGCCGTAGCCCAGCCAGACACCGCAGATCATCAGGAATATCCCCGCGGCCGCCAGCACGACCTGCGGTTTGTAGTTTTTGAGGATCAGGTAACCCATCGTTAATAAAACGATAACAGAAATAATGATGCCGAACATTGTTTCACTCCATGCCAGAGAAGAAGATAAATCCGGTAATAACGCTGTTATGTAAACGGATGTTATATTTTTTTGAGCGTTTTTTATGGAGTGGATATCTTGTTTTTAATTCGATCTTTAAATTATTTATCGTTATAAAATAGATGGTTATGATAATTTGTCATGTTCATATTCATAAATTTCAAAAAGTGAATAGAGTGCCGTTAAATTAAATATATGCAGAATGATTAAACTGAATAAAATATATTTATTGCAGATATGACCAATAAGCTGTTCAGCCCGAATGACCATCATTTCACCCTGCTTTCGATCCTGTGATAGGATAAACCCGCTGTTGTTTGTCACCACGACTTAGCTGAATGGGCCCTATGAACGCATTTGATTCGCAAGCTGAAGACTCTCCATCCGCCATTGGCCGTAGCTTACGCAATCGCCCGCTGGCGCGTAAAAAACTGTCTGAAATGGTTGAAGAAGAACTGGAGCAGATGATTCGTCGTCGGGAATTTGGCGAGGGCGAACAGTTGCCGTCTGAGCGAGAGCTGATGACCTTCTTTAACGTGGGCCGTCCTTCTGTACGAGAAGCGCTGGCGGCGTTAAAGCGCAAAGGTCTGGTACAAATCAACAACGGTGAGCGCGCCCGCGTTTCGCGTCCTTCTGCTGATACTATTATCAGCGAGCTCTCTGGTATGGCGAAAGATTTCCTCGCGCATCCCGGCGGCATTGCCCACTTCGAACAGCTGCGATTGTTCTTTGAATCCAGCCTGGTACGATATGCCGCCGAACATGCGACGGACGAGCAAATCGACAAACTGGCGAAGGCGCTGGAGATCAACAGTCAGTCGCTCGATGACAATGCGTTGTTCATTCGCTCGGACGTTGATTTTCACCGCGTACTGGCGGAGATCCCGGGCAATCCCATCTTTATGGCGATCCACGTCGCGCTGCTGGATTGGCTGATTGCCGCACGTCCGACCGTCCCTGATCGGGAATTGTACGAGCATAATAGTGTGAGTTATCAACAACATATTTCTATTGTTGAGGCTATTCGTCAGCATGATCCTGATGAAGCCGACCGCGCATTACAAGAACATCTCAACAGCGTTTCTGCCACCTGGCACGCCCTCAGTAAAAACAAAAAATTGCGTAAGTGATCGCGATCCCGACGATCGTTTAAACACAAAATCATTCAAGTTGCATCAATGCGGCAAGAGAGCGAACACCCTGGAGCATAGATAACTATGTGACAGGGGTGATCGAACGCAGCCAACGCAGAGGCGGCTCGAAGGATGAAGTGTTTAGTGAGGTAGATCGCACTATAAGCGTTCTGTATTGTATTGCTGCTTATTTGATCTGGTATAACAGGTATAAAGGTATGTAGTCAGATAACACTAATCATCCTCAGAGGTCGTTATGGCAAGAAATTTAAAAGGCGTAATGCCAGCGTTGTTAACTCCATTCGATAACCAACAGAAACTGGACATCGAGAGCTTGCGCCGTCTGGTGCGTTTCAATATTGGGCAGGGAATAGATGGGCTGTATGTCGGTGGCTCAACGGGTGAGGCCTTTGTCCAAAACCGCGCTGAAAGAGAGCAGGTACTGGAAATTGTTGCCGAAGAAGCAAAAGGCAAGGTGACGCTGATCGCCCACGTCGGCACAGTGAGTACCGAAGAGAGCCAGCAGCTGGCGAGCGCTGCGCATCGCTACGGGTTTGATGCGGTTTCGGCTGTCACGCCATTTTACTATCCGTTCAGCTTTGAAGAGCACTGCGATCACTACCGCGCAATTATTGATTCCGCCGATGGCTTACCAATGGTGGTCTATAACATCCCGGCACTGAGCGGCGTAAAACTGACGCTGGATCAGATCAACACGCTGGTGACGTTGCCGGGCGTTGGTGCGCTGAAGCAAACCTCAGGCGATCTCTATCAGATGGAACAGATCCGACGCGCTCACCCCGATCTGGTGCTTTACAACGGCTATGATGAGATCTTCGCTTCTGGTCTGTTGGCGGGTGCAGATGGAGGTATCGGTAGTACCTACAACATCATGGGATGGCGTTACCAGGGAATTGTGAAAGCGCTCAAAGAAGGCGACATCCGGACGGCACAAAAGCTGCAAACCGAGTGCAATAAGGTTATCGATCTGCTCATTAAAGTTGGCGTGTTCCGCGGCCTGAAAACGGTACTGCACTATATGGACGTGGTTTCTGTTCCGCTGTGCCGTAAACCATTTGCCCCGGTAGATGAACAATATTTGCCGGAACTGAAAGCGCTGGCAAACCAACTGTTGGCGGAAAAGGCGTAATCGCGGGTCGCCGGGGCGCTTCGCTTGCCCGGCCTGAATATTTCGACCGTGGCCGGATAAGGCAAAGCCGCCATCCGGCTCAACAACAAAGATCGTCGGGAGAGTAAAATGAGTACTTCTACCCAGAGCATCCCGTGGTATCGCCATCTCAATCGGGCACAATGGCGGGCATTTTCCGCCGCCTGGCTGGGATATTTGCTTGATGGTTTTGATTTTGTATTAATCGCCCTTGTACTGACAGAAGTACAAGGCGAATTCGGACTGACGACGGTGCAGGCGGCCAGTCTGATCTCCGCCGCCTTTATCTCCCGCTGGTTTGGCGGATTAATGCTGGGGGCGATGGGTGACCGTTACGGACGTCGCCTGGCGATGGTCACCAGCATCATTCTGTTCTCAGTGGGGACGCTGGCCTGCGGCTTCGCACCGGGCTACACCACTATGTTTATCGCCCGCCTGGTTATCGGTATGGGAATGGCCGGCGAGTACGGTTCCAGCGCGACTTATGTTATTGAAAGCTGGCCTAAGCATCTGCGAAATAAAGCCAGTGGCTTCCTGATTTCCGGTTTCTCCGTTGGCGCGGTGATCGCCGCGCAGGTCTACAGCCTGGTGGTTCCGGTCTGGGGATGGCGCGCGCTGTTCTTCATCGGCATTCTGCCAATGATCTTCGCCCTCTGGCTGCGTAAAAATATCCCTGAAGCGGAAGACTGGAAAGAGAAACACGAAGGTAAAGCGCCGGTGCGCACGATGGTGGACATACTCTACCGGGGCGAACATCGGGTTATCAATATTCTGATGACCCTCACCGCCGCGACCGCGCTGTGGTTTTGCTTTGCAGGCAACCTGCAAAATGCAGCTATCGTAGCGGTCCTTGGCCTGATATGTGCTTTTATTTTCATTAGCTTTATGGTGCAAAGCAGCGGGAAGCGCTGGCCGACAGGCGTCATGCTAATGGTGGTCGTGCTGTTCGCCTTCCTCTATTCATGGCCTATTCAGGCGTTGTTGCCAACCTATCTGAAAACCGAACTGGCTTATGATCCGCACACGGTTGCCAATGTCCTGTTCTTTAGCGGATTTGGCGCGGCGGTCGGTTGTTGCGTCGGTGGTTTTCTTGGTGACTGGCTGGGCACGCGCAAGGCCTACGTTTGCAGTCTGCTGGCTTCACAGTTGCTGATTATTCCGGTATTTGCGATTGGCGGCTCAAACGTCTGGGTGCTGGGTTTGCTGCTGTTTTTCCAGCAAATGCTTGGTCAAGGGATCTCCGGGATCTTACCAAAACTGATTGGCGGCTATTTCGATACCGACCAGCGTGCGGCTGGTCTGGGCTTCACCTACAACGTGGGTGCGCTGGGCGGGGCTTTGGCGCCGATCATCGGGGCGCTGATTGCGCAGCGTCTGGATCTGGGCACTGCGCTGGGATCGCTCTCTTTCGGCCTGACATTTGTGGTTATCCTGCTGATTGGTCTCGATATGCCGTCCCGCGTACAGCGCTGGCTACGTCCTGAAGCGATACGTACGCATGATGCCATTGATGGTCGACCGTTTAGCGGGGCTGTGCCGTTCGGCGGTGACAAAAGCACCATGATGAAATCCAAAAGTTAATCCGATTGCCCGGTGTTGAACCGGGCAATTAACGTAAAGGAAGAAGTATGTCGTTATTTGAGCAACGGGATAAAAAGCGTATCACCGCGATGCAGAAGGCGGTGTCATGACTACGTTGGCGATTGATATCGGCGGTACCAAACTGGCAGCCGCGCTGGTAGACAGTAATCTGCAAATTCGCGAGCGGCGTGAATTGCCGACGCCCGCCAGCAAAACGCCGGAGGCGCTGCGCGCTGCACTGCAAGCACTCGTTGCGCCGCTACAGGGGCAGGCTGTCCACGTCGCGATTGCCTCCACCGGTATTATCCGCGAGGGCACACTACTGGCGATAAACCCGCTCAATCTTGGCGGGCTTATGCACTTCCCGCTGGTACAAACCTTAAAAGAGCTGACCGGTTTGCCGACCATGGCGGTTAATGATGCGCAGGCGGCGGCCTGGGCTGAACATCATGCACTTGGGGGCGAGTACCGCGATATGGTGTTTATTACCGTCTCCACCGGCGTGGGCGGCGGGGTGGTGAGCGAGGGAAAACTGCTGACCGGAATCAGCGGTTTGGCAGGACATCTCGGACATACGCTGGCTGACCCGCATGGGCCAGTATGCGGCTGCGGGCGCGTGGGCTGTGTCGAGGCGATCGCTTCCGGTCGAGGGATCGCGGCTGCAGCCGAAGGTACGCTTGCTGGATGCGATGCCAAAACCATTTTTAGCCGCGCCGGGCAAGGAGATGAGCAGGCAAGACACTTGATCCATCGTTCAGCGCGTACTTTGGCAAGGCTTGTCGCCGATGTGAAGGCTACGACCGATTGCCAGATTGTGGTGATTGGCGGCAGCGTTGGGCTGGCTGAAGGATATCTGGCGCTGGTTGAACATTATCTGGCACAAGAGCCTTTGGTCTATCACGTGGAATTACTGGCAGCGCATTACCGTCATGACGCTGGTTTACTGGGGGCCGCGCTGTTGGCCCAGGGAGATTGATTATGATGTCAGATGAGTTGCGTTCACTGCCTTCTGCCGGATTACATCCGGTCTTGCAGCAGGCATTAACGCTTGCCATTGCGGCGAATCCTCAGGAGAAGACCCCAGGGCGCTACGCGTTGCAGGGCGATACTATTTTTATGAATGTCATGCAGTTTGCAACGCAGAGCCCAGAACAAAAGAAAGCGGAACTGCATCAGCAGTACATTGATATTCAGGTGTTATTGTCGGGTGAAGAACGCATTCTGTTCGGGATGACCGATTCTGCTCGCCAGTGCGATGAGATGCATGTTGAGGATGACTATCAGCTGTGCAGCGAGATTGCCGATGAGCAGGCGCTCGTACTGAAGCCGGGAAGATTTGCGATTTTTATGCCGGGCGAACCGCATAAACCAGGCTGTATGGTGGGGGAGCCGGGGGAAATCAAAAAGGTAGTGATTAAGGTACACGCCAGCTTATTACAAGCCTGACAGACCGTGTCGGATGGCAAGGCTTGCGCCATCCGACACTGGATAGAACAACCTAGCGCTTAAACGTTACCGCTTCCGGCTGTGTCAGATGCAGCGTGGTCTGGCTTGGCACCGTTTCAGCAATGACTCGCCCGTGACGAATGGAATAACGTGCAGGCGTCTGGCGACGAACCGCGTCAAACCCATTTTCTGCCGCTAAAATCACCAGATTTCCGGAGTTCCCCACGTTCAGACCGTAATCCTGCAGGTGCAGGGTTTTCGCACTGTGGGTAGTGACCAGGTTCAGACCATCGTTGATCTGTCCGTATCCCATCAGCTGACACACGTGTAATCCCATATGCAGTACCTGCAGCATATTCGCGGTGCCCAGCGGATACCACGGATCGAAGACGTCATCATGGCCGAAGCAGACGTTGATCTCCGCTTCCAGCATCTCTTTGACGCGCGTTACACCGCGACGTTTAGGATACGTATCAAAGCGCCCTTGCAGGTGAATATTTACCAGTGGATTCGCGACAAAGTTGATGCCGGACATTTTCAACAGGCGAAAGAGTCGGGAAGCATAGGCGCCGTTATAGGAATGCATTGCCGTGGTATGGCTGGCGGTCACGCGGTCGCCCATATTGTCGCGATGGGCCAGTGCCGCAACGGTTTCAACAAAGCGTGACTGCTCATCGTCAATTTCGTCGCAGTGCACATCGATAAGTCGGTCATATTTCTGCGCCAGAGCGAAAATTTTGTGCAGCGACTCAACGCCATATTCACGCGTAAATTCAAAGTGGGGGATCGCGCCAATGACGTCGGCACCCAAACGCACGGCTTCCTCTAATAGCGCTTCACCGTTGGGGTAAGAAAGAATGCCCTCTTGCGGGAAGGCGACAATTTGCAGCTCTATCCACGGTGCGACTTCTTGCTTCACCTCCAGCATGGCTTTCAGCGCCGTCAGCGTCGGATCGGAAACGTCAACGTGCGTGCGGACATGCTGGATGCCGTTGGCCATCTGCCACTTCAGGGTCTGCATGGCGCGCGCTTTGACGTCTTCGTGCGTGAGCATTGCCTTACGTTCGGCCCAGCGTTCAATGCCTTCAAATAACGTACCAGACTGGTTCCAGCTCGGCTCGCCTGCGGTTTGCGTGGTGTCCAGATGGATATGTGGCTCAACGAACGGTGGAATGGCTAAGCCGCCTTCGGCATCAAGTACTTCTCCCTGCGGCAACGTGGCGGTGTCCTGTGGCTCAATCCGGCTGAAGCGCCCGTTTTCAATCGTGAGCTGCCACAATCCTTCGCGTCCCTGTAAACGTGCCTGACAAAGGGTGATGTTATTATTCTGCATGGCTGACCTCTGGTGATTTAGCAAGGCTGCGATTAAAAAGTGGATTCAGCAGGATATAACTGAATACGCCGCCAAGTACGGCGTTGACGGGCACAATACCGGGAATATAGTGGCCTGCGGCAATGCCCAATGCAACGGACAGGATAGCTATCCAGTTTACGGGAATAAATTGCGCTTTGCTGAAGTCTGCATAGCGGCGATGGTTCAGCAGATAGTCGGCGATAATCACCCCGCCAATGGGAGGAATTGCTGCCGACAGAAAGGTCAGCCAGCCGACAAAGTTATTGTAAAGCCATAGCGCGCACAATGTGCCGATAATACCGTTAGCCACCGACAGCGAACGGCTGGAAAGGCCGGTAATATTGGCAAAACCCAGGCCTGAGGCGTACAGCGCATTGTCGTTGGTAGTCCAGATATTCAGGCCGAGCACTACAATCGCGGGCAGCAGCAGTCCCTGGGCAATCATCACGTCGGAGATATCCGCCTGTCCAACAGCGGCGGCACCCGCCGCGCCGAAGATAAACATCAGAGAGTTACCAAGGAAAAACGCCACCATGGCAATCAGCACCGCGCCTTTGGCGTTGCGACCAAAGCGAACGAAGTCGGCGGTTAATGTTCCTGCGCTGACAAACGAGCCGACCACCAGCGCCAGGGCGGTGGAGAAATTCAGCGGTGTCTGCGGCACTATCGCTTTTAAATGGTCTAAACCGCCGACATCACTCACCGCCAGCCAGACGGAGTAGCTGCCAAGAACGACGATGGCGGGGACGGCGATAATAGATAAAACGGTCAGCGCCGAGATGCCAAAAAAGATGGTCATAGTCATCAACAGACCGGAAACTGCAATCAGGATATTGACGTCAATTCCCGTCGCTTTGCCCACCGGGATAGCAAACATGGCCACACCCACGCCAAACCAGCCTACCTGCGTACCGCCTAACAGCAGTGAGGGAAGCCATGAACCTTTCACACCAAATGAGTAACGCGCCAGAAGGTGGGTTGAGAGCCCTGTTTTTGCGCCGATAAAACCGAGAAATGCAGTGTAAATACCGAGGAGAAGATTACCGAAGAGAACTGCCAGGAAGAAATCATTATAAGAAAGACCGGTACCGAGTGTGCCACCGGTCCACATACTGGCGGAAAAAAATGTGAGACCCAACATGACAAATGTTAGTGGAACCACGCCTTTCCGCGCCGCCAGAGGGACGGGGCCCTGGCTATAATTGTTGTCCTGCGACACAACGCCTCCATGAATTTTGCCCAAAAAATCCGCCGCATAATATACAGTTCTCAGAATAAAGCAAACGATTACGTATAATCTTTACATGGTTTTTATTCATGAGGTTGATGATTGCGTTGATTTTTGGGCTCGACATTTTTAACCGATAAGAAGCGGACAAACGCCGACCAGGGTAGTGGAAAAGATTAAGTCAGTTACGCCAAATGGTAAGATTCTGCAGACACTGTCTGCGGAATTTCAATGTACTGAATATACAGCTGTATTTGTGAGCGGTTTTCGAAAAATGATACCGCATGTATTTAGTGGAGGAATATTGGCTCCCCAGCTATCAGCGTCAGGGGAGCCAAAAGTATTACACTTCCAGGTAGTTCAGAATCCCGTCTGCCGCTTTACGACCTTCGGCTATCGCGGTGACTACCAGATCCGAACCGCGCACGATGTCGCCACCGGCGAAGATTTTCGGGTTGCTGGTCTGGAAAGCGTTATCGCTACGTTCCGGGGCAATAATGCGGCCCTGTGAATCCAGCTCGACGCTGTGCTCTTTCAGCCACTCCATGCTGTGTGGGCGGAAACCAAACGCCAGGACCACCGCATCAGCCGGAACAACGTGCTCGGATCCAGCGACGATCTCCGCACGGCGGCGCCCCTTCGCATCCGGTTCGCCCATTTCAGTGCGCGCCATTTTCACGCCGCACACTTTCCCGTTGGCATTCACTTCCACACCTAAAGGCTGGACGTTGAACTGGAACTCGACGCCTTCTTCACGCGCATTTTTTACTTCGCGTTTGGAACCCGGCATGTTCTCTTCGTCGCGACGATAGGCGCAGATAACGTGCGATGCTTCCTGACGTACGGAGGTGCGCACGCAGTCCATCGCGGTATCGCCACCGCCGAGCACGACGACACGTTTGCCTTCCATGCTGATGTATGGCTCGTTGCTGCTTTCGCCAAAGCCCATCAACTGTTTGGTATTGGCAATCAGGAACGGCAGGGCATCAAACACGCCATCAGCGTCTTCGTTTTCCAGCCCGCCGCGCATCGACTGATAGGTACCGACACCAAGGAACACGGCGTCGTAATCCTTCAGCAAGTCGTTGAGCTGAACGTCGCGGCCCACTTCCACGTTCAGTTTGAACTCAATGCCCATACCGGTGAAGATTTCACGGCGCCGGGTCATGACCTCTTTTTCCAGCTTGAAGGCCGGGATACCAAAGGTCAGCAGGCCGCCGATTTCCGGGTGACGGTCAAATACCACTGCCTTCACGCCGTTGCGGGTTAGCACATCAGCACAGGCCAGGCCCGCCGGACCCGCACCGATAATTGCCACGCGCTTGTCCGTCTGGCGAACGCCGGTCATATCCGGACGCCAGCCCATCTCGAAGGCTTTATCATTGATATAGCGCTCGATATTGCCGATAGTTACTGCGCCAAACTCATCGTTCAGCGTACAGGATCCTTCACACAGTCGATCCTGCGGGCATACACGGCCACAGACTTCCGGCAAGGTGTTGGTCTGGTGCGACAATTCTGCCGCTTCAAAAATACGTCCCTCATTCGCCAACTTCAGCCAGTTCGGGATGTAGTTATGCACCGGGCACTTCCACTCGCAGTACGGGTTACCGCAGGACAGGCAGCGATCTGCCTGCGCTTTGGCCTGGCCTTCGGAAAACGGCTCGTAGATCTCGATAAATTCGATCTTACGGATCTTCAGCGGCTTCTTCGGCGGATCAACACGCTGCAGGTCGATAAATTGGTATACGTTCTGACTCATTGCTGCTACCCCTTACTGCGCCTGCACACGCAGCTCTGCTGCGCTACGACTACGGTGACCCAACAGTGCTTTCACATCACTGGATTTTGGTTTTACCAGCGCGAATTTCGCCGAGAATGCTGGCCAGTTCGCCAGGATCTCTTCGCCGTGAGAAGAGCCGGTATGCTGTACGTGCTCGGTAATCAGGCCGCGCAGGTGCTCTTCGTGGATCGCCAGCGAGTCCACGCTCAGCACTTCGACCAGTTCCGGGTTTACGCGTTTGCGGAATTCACCGTCTTCGTCGAGCACGTAGGCGAATCCGCCGGTCATGCCCGCGCCAAAGTTAACGCCGGTTTTGCCGAGAATACAGACGATGCCGCCGGTCATGTATTCACAGCCGTTGTCGCCAATACCTTCAACCACGGTGATTGCACCGGAGTTACGCACTGCAAAGCGCTCACCCGCACGACCCGCAGCAAACAGGCGACCACCGGTGGCGCCATACAGACAGGTGTTACCGATGATACTCGCCTCATGGCTACGGAAAGCAGAGCCAACCGGAGGGCGCACCGCCAGCAGGCCGCCCGCCATGCCTTTACCGACATAGTCGTTGGCATCGCCGGTCAGATACAGCTCCACGCCGCCCGCGTTCCACACGCCAAAGCTCTGGCCTGCAGTACCGCTGAAGTGCGCTTTGATCGGATCAGAAGCCAGCCCCTGATCGCCATGCGTCTGAGCGATATAGCCCGACAGCGATGCGCCGACGGAACGGTCGGTGTTGCGGATATCGAACCAGAAGGTTTTGCTCTGGCGCTCGTCGACGAACGGCTTCGCCTGCTGCAACAGCTGGGCGTTCAGCACGCCGTTATCAAACGGCGGGTTGTTCTCGGTGCAATGCAACGCTTTACCCGGATGCGGCTCGGCGGTTTCCAGCAGACGAGACAGCTCCAGCTTTTGCTGTTTGGCGGTAAATCCATCCAGCTCTTTGAGCAGATCAGTGCGGCCAATCAGGTCGACGAGACGGGTTACGCCCAGTTCAGCCATCAGCTCACGCACTTCACGGGCGATGAATTCAAAGTAGTTGGTCACTTTGAACGGCAGGCCGTGATAGTGATTCTTACGCAGTTTGTCGTCCTGAGTTGCCACGCCGGTTGCACAGTTGTTCAGATGGCAAATACGCAGATATTTACAGCCCAGCGCGACCATTGGGCCGGTACCGAAACCGAAGCTCTCTGCACCCAGAATCGCCGCTTTAATGATATCGACGCCGGTTTTCAAACCGCCATCGACCTGCAGACGAATCTTGTGACGCAGACCGTTAGCCACCAGTGCCTGCTGGGTTTCCACCAGACCGAGTTCCCACGGGCAACCGGCGTATTTCACCGATGACAGTGGGCTTGCGCCGGTACCGCCATCGTAGCCGGCGATGGTGATCAGATCCGCATAGGCTTTCGCTACGCCGGTGGCAATAGTGCCCACGCCCGGTTCGGAAACCAGCTTCACCGAGATCATCGCCTTCGGGTTGACCTGTTTCAGGTCGAAAATCAGCTGCGCTAAGTCCTCGATAGAGTAGATATCGTGGTGCGGCGGCGGGGAGATCAGCGTCACGCCCGGTACCGAATAACGCAGTTTGGCGATGTACGGAGTGACTTTGTCGCCCGGTAACTGGCCGCCTTCGCCGGGCTTTGCGCCCTGAGCGACTTTAATCTGAATGACATCTGCGTTGACCAGGTACGCTGGGGTTACGCCAAAGCGACCAGAAGCCACCTGCTTAATCCGCGACACTTTGTTGGTGCCGTAGCGCGCCGGGTCTTCACCGCCTTCGCCGGAGTTGGAATTACCGCCGATGCTGTTCATCGCTTCGGCCAGCGCTTCGTGTGCTTCCGGGCTTAATGCGCCGATAGACATGGCGGCGGTATCAAAGCGCTTAAACAGTTCGGTCGCAGGTTCGACGTCGTTAATACTTACGGCTTCATCGCCAGGTGTAATCGCCAGCAAATCGCGCAGCGTGGCCGCTGGGCGCTCGTTGACCAGCTTTGCATACTCCTGATAGTCGCTGTACTCGCCGCTTTGCACCGCCTGTTGTAGCGTGCGCACCACGTCCGGGTTGTAGGCGTGGTATTCGCCGCCGTGGACGTACTTCAGCAATCCTCCCTGGCTGATGGGCTTACGCGCCAGCCAGGCATGTTTGGAGAGGTTCAGCAGATCCTGCTGGAAGTCGGTAAATCCTGCGCCGCTGATGCGGTTAACCACGCCCTGGAAGCACAACGCAACCACATCATCGTGCAGACCAACGGCTTCAAACAGCTTCGAGCAGCGATAAGAGGCAATGGTCGAGATGCCCATTTTGGACATGATTTTGTACAGACCTTTATTGATGCCGTTACGGTAGTTCAGCATCACGGTCCGGTAATCTTTGGCAATCGCCTGAGTGTCGATCAGACGTCCCAATGTTTCATACGCGAGGTACGGATAGATTGCCGTCGCGCCAAAGCCGAGCAGGACGGCAAAATGGTGCGGGTCACGGGCACTGGCGGTTTCCACGATGATGTTAGCGTCACAGCGCAGGTTTTGTTCTACCAGACGTGTTTGCACTGCGCCCACGGCCATTGGCGCCGGAACCGGCAGGCGGTTTTTGGCGATGTTGCGGTCAGAGAGTACCAGCAGTACCGTGCCGTTGCGCACCATCTGTTCCGCCTTATCACACAATGCTTTGACGGTCTCTTCGAGCGTAGTTTCGGTCACGTCGAAGGTGATATCCAGGCGGTCAGCGCGATAATGCTCCTCTTTCATGGTGGTGAGCTGGGTGAAATCAGAGTACAGCAGGATCGGCGATTTAAAGCTCAGGCGGTGTGCCTGACCTTCAGCTTCGCAGAAGACGTTCATCTCACGACCAATGCTGGTGGCCAGCGACATGACGTGCGCTTCACGCAGCGGGTCGATCGGCGGGTTGGTGACCTGCGCGAACTGCTGGCGGAAGTAGTCATAAATGATGCGTGGCTGGCTGGAGAGCACGGCAAACGGGGTATCGTCACCCATTGAACCGACCGCTTCCTGGCCATTTTCGCCGAGCACGCGGATAACGGAATCCAGCTCTTCAGCGCTGTAGTTAAACTGTTTCTGATAGCTGGCAAGCGTATCATCGTCGAGTTCACGGCTGCCGACCTGATCGTCAGCCAGGTCTTCGAACGGTACCAGGCGGCGGACGTTTTTCTCCATCCACTCTTTGTACGGATGTCGGCTTTTCAGATCGTCATCGGTTTCGGCGGAGTGCAGAATGCGCCCGCTGCGGGTATCGATAACCATTAGCTCGCCGGGGCCGACGCGGCCTTTCTCTACCACTTCATCCGGCTGATAATCCCAGATCCCGACTTCAGAGGCACAGGTGATCAGCTTGTCTTTGGTGATGACGTAGCGTGCCGGACGCAGGCCGTTACGGTCGAGGTTACAGGCGGCAAAGCGACCGTCGGACATCACGATGCCCGCCGGGCCATCCCAGGGTTCCATGTGCATGGAGTTAAAGTCAAAGAACGCACGCAGCTCCGGGTCCATATCCGGATTATTCTGCCATGCCGGTGGAACCAGTAAGCGCATGGCACGGATGATGTCCATCCCGCCTGCCAGCAGCAGTTCCAGCATGTTATCCATCGAACTGGAGTCTGAGCCGGTTTCGTTAACAAACGGCGCGGCGTCGTGCAAATCCGGGATCAACGGGGTCTGGAACTTATAGGTACGCGCGCGAGCCCACTGGCGGTTGCCGGTGATGGTGTTGATTTCACCGTTGTGCGCCAGATAGCGGAACGGCTGCGCCAGCGGCCAGCGCGGTACGGTGTTGGTGGAGAAGCGCTGATGGAACAGGCAGATGGCCGATTCCAGACGCAGGTCTGCGAGGTCCAGGTAGAAGCGCGGCAGATCCGCCGGCATACACAGACCTTTATAGATATTGACCAGATTCGACAAGCTACAGACGTAGAAGTCTTTGTCTTGCAGGAGGCGTTTTTCGATACGACGACGCGCAATGAACAGGCGACGCTCCATATCACGCGGACGCCAGCCCGCAGGGGCGTTAACAAAAATTTGCTCGATACGAGGCAGGGAGGAGAGCGCAATTTCACCGAGAACACCTTCGTTGGTCGGCACGTCGCGCCAGCCGACAATCGACAGGGTTTCCTGCTGTAATTCTTCTTCAACAATGCGACGAGAAGCCGCAGCCAGCTCAGGGTCTTTATTTAAAAAGATCATGCCGACGGCGTAGTTTTTGGCTAAACGCCAGCCGCGCTCTTGCGCCACGATGCGGAAAAAGCGGTCAGGTTTTTGTAACAGCAGGCCGCAACCATCGCCGGTTTTTCCATCGGCAAGAATTGCGCCACGGTGCTGCATACGGGCCAGTGCGTGTATGGCGGTACGCACTACCTTGTGGCTAGGTTCGCCTTCTATGTGGGCGATCAGGCCGAAACCACAGTTATCCCTCTCAAGGGATTTATCGTACAACATATCAGTGAACCTCCCCAGGCTCTGCGGGATCCCCATCTGGACCGTTGCGCACGGGCACACCAAGAGCATGGCGACGGGGTTTGCGTGTCATACGCTTACCTCGCATTCGCCCTCTTTATCCTTTTCGCACAGGTCAAACAAGTTTGAGGACTTGCTTCAGAGGGAATCTCAATAACTGCATAAATATGATGAGCAGGCTGCTCATCCAGAAAGCTTCCAGCGGATTTCCAAGTTATCGGGAATCCACACACAGGTCAAATGGCAATCTTATTTATGCAAAAATGTGCTATAGGGCAATTAACTTTATGAAAATGTTGAAATAAAAGGATTTTTTACATTGATTTAACCCGAGGGGAATACTCTTGGAAGTGTGATCTGTCTCACTGTCAGAAAGGCCTGATATCCCTCGTCCTCCCTTTATTTATCGAGATGTCTGGCATTTTATGCTGGTTTATAAAGTTTCGGCGTCTTAAAGATACTGTTTTTACGCTGAGAGTATAAGAAGATAAAAAAAACCGCTGAATATAAGGAAAAGTAATTAGATTTTTAGTGAATGGAATTTCAATTATTTTGATTTGTTATGCAATAAATAAAGGCTCGCCAGGGCGATTGATCCAGGTCATCGCCGACTGGGGCAAAAAATGGCAGGCTTTGGCCTCTTTTCAAGGCGCGGTCTACCAGATTATGCAGTTACAGAAATTAGTCAATATGTTTGGTGGGGATCTTTCTCGCCGTTATGGACAAAAGGTTCATAAACTCACGCTGCACGGCGGCTTTAGCTGTCCAAATCGTGATGGCACCATCGGACGTGGCGGATGTACTTTCTGTAATGTCGCCTCGTTTGCCGATGAAGCTCAACAGCATCATTCCATTGCCGAGCAGCTTGAGCATCAGGCGCAGTTGGTCAATCGCGCCAGACGCTATCTGGCCTATTTCCAGGCCTATACCAGCACCTTTGCTGAAGTACAGGTGCTGCGTTCGATGTACCAACAGGCCGTCAGCCAGGCCAGCATCGTCGGATTATGTGTTGGCACGCGCCCCGACTGTGTACCGGATGCGGTACTCGATCTGCTTTGTGAGTATAAAGACCTGGGCTATGAGGTATGGCTGGAGCTCGGTCTGCAAACCGCGCATGATAAAACTCTGCACCGTATTAACCGCGGCCATGATTTTGCCTGCTACCAGAACACCACGCGGCTGGCACGCGAGCGCGGACTGAAGGTGTGCTCGCACCTGATTGTGGGTCTGCCGGGAGAAGGGCTGGCAGAATGTCTGCAAACCATGGAGCGTGTGGTGGAGACGGGAGTCGACGGTATTAAGCTGCATCCGCTGCATATTGTGAAAGGCAGTACGATGGCGAAAGCCTGGGAAGCGGGGCGGCTGAACGGCATTGAACTGGACGACTATACGGTTACCGCCGGGGAGATGATCCGCCATACGCCGCCAGAGGTGATTTATCATCGCATTTCCGCCAGCGCGCGTCGCCCAACACTATTGGCACCTCTGTGGTGTGAAAATCGCTGGACCGGGATGGTTGAACTGGATCGTTATCTCAACGTACATGGCGTCCAGGGATCTGCTCTCGGACGACCCTGGAGCCCGCCAACAGCGTAGCGTGATGAGGGAAACCCCGCATTTCTTGCACATTCTCAAACGTCACGCCAAGAATTGAGTATTATTGTGCCAAGTTGTCGTGAAGGAACCCTCTATGAAGCAAATCCGTATGCTGGCGCAATATTACGTCGACCTGATGATGAAGTTGGGTCTGGTGCGCTTTTCGCTGCTATTAGCGCTGGCTCTGGTCGTGTTGGCAATTGTGGTGCAGATGGCTGTCACCATGGTGCTGCATGGTCAGGTAGAAAGTATTGATGTTATCCGTTCTATCTTTTTTGGTCTGTTAATTACCCCTTGGGCTGTCTACTTCCTGTCAGTGGTGGTGGAGCAACTCGAAGAGTCCCGACAACGCTTGTCACGACTGGTCCAAAAGCTGGAAGAGATGCGCGAGCGCGATCTCAAGCTCAATGTGCAGTTGAAAGATAATATTGCCCAGCTCAATCAGGAAATTGTTGAGCGCGAAAAAGCCGAAGCGGAGCGCCAGGATACGTTCGAGCAACTGAAGGTTGAAATCAAAGAGCGCGAAGAAGCGCAGATCCAGCTCGAGCAACAGTCTTCCTTTCTACGCTCTTTCCTTGATGCCTCGCCGGATCTGGTTTTTTATCGTAATGAAGATAAAGAATTTTCCGGCTGTAACCGTGCCATGGAACTGCTGACCGGCAAGAGCGAAAAGCAACTGGTGCATTTAAAACCGGCTGATGTTTACTCCCCTGAGGCGGCTGAAAAGGTAATTGAAACCGACGAGAAGGTATTCCGTCATAACGTCTCGCTCACCTACGAACAATGGCTGGACTACCCGGACGGGCGCAAAGCCTGCTTTGAAATTCGTAAAGTGCCGTACTATGACCGCGTAGGTAAGCGACATGGCCTGATGGGCTTTGGGCGAGATATTACCGAGCGTAAGCGTTATCAGGACGCACTTGAACGTGCCAGCCGTGATAAGACCACCTTCATTTCCACCATCAGCCACGAGCTGCGCACCCCGCTTAACGGTATTGTCGGCTTAAGCCGGATCCTGTTGGATACGGACCTGACTGCTGAGCAGGAAAAATACCTGAAAACCATTCATGTCTCTGCCGTGACGCTTGGAAATATTTTCAACGATATCATTGACATGGACAAGATGGAGCGACGTAAAGTCCAGCTCGATAACCAACCTGTTGACTTCACCAGTTTTATGGCGGATCTGGAAAACCTCTCTGGCCTGCAGGCGCAGCAAAAAGGGCTGCGTTTTGTACTTGAGCCAACGTTACCGCTACCGCATAAGGTCATTACCGACGGCACGCGTTTGCGCCAGATTCTGTGGAATCTGATAAGCAACGCCGTGAAGTTTACACAGCAGGGGCAGGTGACCGTAAGGGCGCGCTATGACCAGGGCGATATGCTGCATTTCGAGGTTGAAGATTCTGGGATCGGCATTCCGCAGGATGAGCAGGATAAAATCTTCGCCATGTATTATCAGGTGAAGGACAGCAACGGTGGCAAACCGGCAACGGGAACCGGGATTGGACTGGCCGTATCGAAGCGTCTGGCGAAAAATATGGGCGGTGATATTACGGTCTCCAGCCAGGCTGGCAAAGGCTCGATCTTTACGCTGACCGTGCATGCGCCTGCGGTAGCGGAAGAGATAGAAGACGCTTTTGAAGACGATGACATGCCGCTGCCAGCCCTGAATGTGCTGCTGGTGGAAGACATTGAACTGAACGTTATTGTCGCGCGTTCTGTGCTGGAAAAACTGGGCAACAGTGTCGATGTCGCCATGACCGGGAAAGCCGCGCTGGAAATGTTCACGCCGGGCGAATATGACCTGGTGTTACTGGATATTCAGCTACCGGATATGACCGGCCTGGATATCTCGCGCGAGCTGACGCAAAAATACCCACGTGAGGATCTGCCGCCGCTGGTTGCGCTCACCGCCAACGTCCTGAAAGATAAAAAAGAGTATCTGGACGCGGGAATGGACGACGTGCTGAGTAAGCCGCTGTCGGTTCCGGCGTTAACCGCCATGATCAAAAAATACTGGGATACCCGAAACAAAGAGGAGAGCACTGTGACATCTGAAGAGAGCAGTAAATCGCAAGCGCTGTTAGATATTCCTATGTTGGAACAATACCTCGAGCTGGTGGGACCGAAGTTAATTACCGACGGGCTGGCGGTGTTTGAGAAGATGATGCCGGGATATTTGAGCGTGCTGGAATCCAATCTGACCGCACGTGACAAAAAAGGCGTGGTTGAGGAAGGCCATAAAATTAAAGGTGCGGCAGGTTCAGTGGGACTGCGCCACTTGCAACAGTTAGCTCAGCAAATCCAGTCGCCGGATCTCCCTGCTTGGGAAGATAACGTTGCTGAATGGATTGAAGAGATGAAGCAGGAGTGGCAGCACGACGTGGCAGTATTAAAAGCCTGGGTGGCGAGCGTGGAAAAAAAATGACCCCGGCTTGACCGGGGTGCGCGAATACTGCGCCAACACCAGGGAAATCGTGGCTGCGCCGTAAATTATTATCATTGTTTACAAGGGCGCAGCCCTAATTCTCAGGCCGCACGCAGTTAAGATAGCAAATCTTAAATAATTTGTTACATGAATCAGTTAAATGTGTGAAGCGTAGCATTTAAATCATAATAACTAATATGTTTCAGCCAGTTGAGAAAGGAGTATCACGATGAAAAAAGTGGGTGTAGTCCTCAGCGGATGCGGCGTGTACGACGGTGCAGAGATCCATGAAACTGTTCTCACGCTTCTGGCCATTGCCCGCAACGGCGCACAAGCCGTCTGCTTTGCTCCGGATAAACAACAAGCGGATGTGATTAATCATCTGACCGGCGAGCCGATGCAGGAAACGCGAAATGTGCTGATTGAAGCCGCACGTATAACACGTGGTGATATCCGCCCTCTCGCTCAGGCAGTCTCAACGGAACTGGACGCGTTGATAGTGCCAGGTGGGTTTGGCGCGGCCAAAAATCTGAGCAATTTTGCCAGCCAGGGCAGCGATTGCCGGGTTGATAGCGACTTAGCCGCGCTGGCGGTGGCCATGCATCAGGCGGGTAAGCCGCTGGGTTTTATGTGTATTGCGCCCGCCATGTTACCTAAAATTTTTGACTTCCCGCTGCGTCTGACCATCGGTACTGATATCGATACGGCAGAGGTGCTGGAAGAAATGGGCGCTGAACATGTTCCGTGTCCGGTTGATGACATTGTCGTCGATGAAGACAACAAAATTGTCACCACGCCCGCCTATATGCTGGCACAGGACATCGCTCAAGCCGCGAGCGGTATCGAGAAACTGGTCTCGCGTGTTCTGGTACTGGCTGAATGAAAAAAGGAGTTACCGCCTTTCTGCGACGTATCTTTCTGCGGGCGGTCATTGTCCTCGCCGTATTCTGGGGCGGGGGCATCGCACTTTTCAGCGTGATGCCTGTACCTTTCTCTGCGGTAATGGTTGAACGGCAACTGGGCGCATGGCTGTCCGGTGATTTTGGTTATGTGGCGCACTCGGACTGGGTGAGCATGGATGAGATCTCTGTGTGGATGGGACTGGCTGTCATTGCCGCAGAGGACCAGAAGTTTCCCGAGCACTGGGGATTCGATGTCTCCGCCATAGAGAAAGCGCTGGCGCACAACGAACGTAATGAAAACCGTATCCGCGGGGCGTCGACCTTATCGCAACAGACGGCAAAAAACCTCTTTCTGTGGGATGGGCGTAGCTGGGTGCGTAAAGGCCTCGAAGCCGGGCTTACGCTGGGTATGGAAACCGTCTGGAGCAAGAAACGTATTCTGACCGTTTACCTGAACATTGCTGAGTTTGGCGATGGGGTTTTCGGCGTGGAGGCGGCGGCGCAGCGCTATTTCCATAAGCCAGCCAGTCGGTTGAGTCTGTCTGAAGCGGCCTTGTTGGCGGCGGTATTGCCCAATCCTTTGCGTTTTAAGGCGAATGCGCCTTCTGGTTATGTGCGTAGCCGTCAGGCGTGGATTATGCGCCAAATGCGCCAGTTAGGCGGTGAGTCGTTCATGCGGGAAAATAAGCTGTATTAGCGGGGTTATTGCCGGAAGAGGGCTTAAACGCCTTATCCGGCCTATTGGCCAGGTGCTGAAACGGTAACTCTGCACTCGACTAATCTTCGTCAAACCCTGAATTAAATAGCGCAATTACTGCTGCCAGGGCTTCAACTTCCTGTGGACCCGTGGCTTCGACTTCAATCTGACGCCCTTTAGCGGAATCCAGCATCAGCAGAGCGATAACGCTGTTTGCCTCGGCTTCCGTTCCTTCATCATTACGCAGCAAAACTTCTGCTTCAAAGCCCTGCATCAGTTCAAACAGTTTCATTGCTGGGCGGGCATGCATGCCCAGCTTGTTCGTGATTTCAACAGTTTGCTTCACGGTCATGATTTACGTTTTTCCAGCGTACGATGGCGTGACTGCACGTTTTTACCGCGTGAGCGGAAATAGTCTGCCAGCTGCTCTGCAATATACACCGAACGGTGTTTCCCGCCGGTACAGCCGATGGCTACGGTGAGGTAGCTGCGGTTGTTGGTTTCCAGCATGGGTAACCATAGCTCAAGATAGCTGCGCGTCTGGTAGATAAAATTGTGTACTTCTGTGTGCCTGTCGAGGAAGGCGGCGACGGGTCGGTCAAGACCGGTCATCGGGCGCAGCTTCGGATCCCAGTGTGGGTTAGGCAGGAAACGCACGTCAAACACGTAATCCGCGTCAATGGGAATGCCGTGTTTGAAACCAAAGGATTCGAATACCATCGTCAATTCGCGTTCGCGTTTGCCCAGCAGTCGGGTACGCAACATTTCCGCCAGTTCGTGCACGGACATTTCGGAGGTATCAACGATCAGGTCAGCGCGAGAGCGCAAGGGCTCCAGCAGGTCGCTTTCCTTATCGATAGCGCTTTCCAGAGATAAGTTCTTGCTGGAGAGTGGGTGCAGGCGACGCGTGTCGCTGTAGCGACGAATCAGGGTGTTCCGATCGGCGTCAAGGAACAGCAGCTGTGGTGAGAAGCCTTCAGGCAGATTGTTCATTGCCTGCTCGAAAATCTCCGGGGACTCAGGCATGTTGCGCACATCAATGCTGACGGCTGCAGAAATCTGGCGATCGGCCAGAGTACGAGCCAGATCGGGCAACAGCACTACGGGAAGGTTATCCACGCAGTAAAAACCCATATCTTCCAGCGCACGCAAGGCGACAGATTTGCCTGACCCCGAACGACCGCTGACGATCATCAGTACCATGTACTGTTTCTCCTCACAACGACAAAAAAGGATGCCATTGGGCTGTTATGCTTCATCCTGTCCACCTTCGGTGTCCGTGATGATTTGATACAACTCCTGGTCACTCTGTGCGGCGCGCAGGCGACGGCAGATTGTTTTATCTGCCAGACGTTTGGCGACCAGTGACAACGTATGCAAATGCGTCTTGGTTTGGTCCGCCGGTACCAGCAGAGCGAAAAGCAGATCGACGGGTTGATTATCGATGGCGTCAAAAGCGATAGGCGTTTCAAGTTGCACAAACACGCCCACTGCGCGCATCGTGTCTTCTTCCAGCTTTCCGTGCGGGATAGCAATACCATTCCCGATGCCGGTACTACCCATTTTTTCACGCGTTAAAATAGCTTCAAATACCAACTGAGAAGGCAAGCTGAGCTGCTTTGCCGCCAGTTCACTGATGATTTCCAGTGCGCGTTTCTTGCTTTGGCAGTGAACTGCCGCGCGTGTACATTCCTGGTTAAGAACATTGCTCAGTTGTAGAGTCGTATCGTTATTTGTCATAATTTCACCTAAGCGCTAACTGTACAAATGGCCTGTTGTGCTACACAACAGGCCGTCCTGCACCCGCTAACTGCCCGGACAAGTTAGTGCTGTTTCAGTTTATCTTTATGTTTTGTTAATTGCCGAGCCAGTTTATCAATTAAACCGTCAATGGCGGCGTACATATCCTGACCTTCCGCACTGGCATGAATTTCGCCACCGTTCACATGCAGTGTTGCGTCCGAGATATGTGTAACCTTCTCCACTTTCAACACAATATAGACCTGATTAATCCGGTCGAAATATTGTTCGAGCTTGGCGAATTTTGTATTAACAAAATCGCGCAGGGCTTCCGTGATTTCGACGTTGTTTCCAGTGATGTTGAGCTGCATAGTGTCTTCCTTATCGGTTGGGTCAGACCAGCTGTTTGCGCTGGTTAGACGGCGGAATGGATAAAGACTCTCGGTACTTCGCAACGGTGCGGCGTGCCACCATGATACCCTGTTCTGACAACATAGAGGTTAACTTGCTGTCGCTCAGCGGTTTCGCGGGGTTTTCCGCAGCAATTAATTTCTTCACCAGCGCACGGATCGCCGTGGATGAGGCTTCGCCTCCGCCTTCAGTGTTAACGTGACTGGAAAAGAAATACTTCAATTCAAAAATGCCGCGCGGACTGTGCAGATACTTTTGCGTGGTCACTCGGGAAATGGTCGATTCATGCATCTCGACGGCCTGGGCGATATCCGCCAGCACCATCGGTTTCATAAACTCTTCGCCTTGCTCAAAGAAGGCTTGCTGCTGTTCAACGATGCAGCGGCTGACGCGCAGCAGCGTATCATTGCGGCTTTCCAGGCTTTTAATCAGCCACTTCGCATCCTGCAGATTACTACGAATAAACTGGCTGTCGGCATCGTTGCGCGCGCTGTTGCACATGGCGGCGTAGTGCTGGTTAATCTGCAGCCGTGGAATGCTGTCACCGTTGAGTTCGACCACCCAGCGATCGTTATGCTTACGCACCAGTACATCTGGAATGACGTACTCTGGCTCACCGGTCTGGATAGACTGCCCGGGTCTTGGGTCCAGAGACTGAATAAGGTTAACGGCCTCTTTCAGCACCTCTTCTTTCAGTCGGGTCACGCGCATTAGCGTGCGGAAGTCATGGTTGGCTAGCAGATCGAGGTGATCGCTGATGATCAGGGACGCTTCTTCCAGCCACGGCGTGGCTTTATCAAACTGTGAAAGTTGGATCAGTAAGCAGTCGCGGAGATCTTTGGCCGCTACGCCCACGGGATCAAAACGCTGAACGCGTTTAAGCACGGCTTCGATTTCATCCATACCGATGTCGTCATCGCCCATGCTTTCGAGAATATCGTCCAGAGTTACAGTGAGATAACCGGTTTCGTCTACCGCATCAACAATGGATGTCGCAATAGCGCGATCGGTATCTGAGAACGGGGTCAGCTCCACTTGCCACATCAGGTAATCCTGCAGCGATTGCGTGGTCTCACCCTGATACACAGGCAGTTCGTCGTCGATGTAATCCCCGCTGGTACCCGAAGGCGTACCGGCGGTGTAAATTTCATCCCAGCTGGCGTCAAGCGGCAGCTCTTCTGGCATCTCTTTTTGTTCAAGAGCATCTGCAGTGTCGAGTGATTCGCTGTCCTGTTTTTCCTGGGTATCAATTTCGTCGTGAAGATCGGTTTGCTCGAGCAGTGGGTTACTTTCCAGCGCTTGCTGAAGTTCTTGCTGAAGTTCCAGCGTGGACAGCTGCAACAGACGGATAGCCTGTTGTAGCTGAGGCGTCATCGCCAGTTGTTGGCTAAGCCTGAGTTGCAAACCTTGCTTCATGTTCAGAGTTTTTCTCTCCTGCGGTGACGTGAAGTCTTCTACCCTATCAGAGTCTGAAGTCTTCCCCAAGGTATACGCGCTTCACGTGCTCATCCTGCAGTATTTCTGTTGGCGTACCGTGCGCGATCAGGTGGCCCTGACTCACGATGTAGGCGCGCTCACACACTGCCAGCGTTTCGCGGACGTTATGGTCGGTAATCAGCACGCCAAGCCCGCTGTCGCGCAGGTGTTCGATGATCCGTTTGATATCAATAACCGAAATCGGGTCAACACCGGCAAACGGTTCATCCAGCAGGATAAATTTCGGATTAGCGGCCAGCGCGCGGGCGATCTCCACGCGGCGTCGTTCGCCACCGGATAGCGACTGTCCCATGCTGTCACGCAGGTGTTCGATGTGGAATTCTTCCATCAGTTCGTTGGCGCGATCTTCCCGCTGCTCGCTGGTCAGATCGTCACGAATCTGCAGCACCGCCATCAGGTTATCAAACACGCTCAAGCGGCGAAAAATTGACGCTTCCTGCGGTAAGTAGCCAATGCCGCGACGTGCGCGCGCATGCAAAGGCAGCAGGCTGATATCTTCGTCATCAATGATAATGTTGCCCGCATCGCGCGGGACAATGCCGACCACCATGTAAAAGGTCGTCGTCTTGCCCGCGCCGTTAGGACCGAGCAGACCGACTATCTCCCCGGAGTTGACGGTCAGACTGACATCTTCCACCACGCGGCGGCCTTTATAGGCTTTTGCAAGGTTCTTTGCAGTTAATGTTGCCATAACGAATCAGTTACCTTTTTTCTCTGCCGGAGCCTTGGCCTTGTTTTTGTCCTGCAACTGCGACGGAACCAGAACGGTGGTGACGCGCTTGCCTTTCTCGCTGAAGGCCTGCATTTTCTGCTCTTTTACCAGATAGGTGATCTTATCGCCGGTAATGTTGCTATCGAGTTGTTCCAGGTAGGCGTTACCGGTCAGGATGACGAGATCCTTCGCCAGTTCATAGTGCATGTGTGAGGCGCGACCTTTAACCGGTTTACCGTTGTCCTGCATCTGGTAGAAGGTTGCGGGATTACCGTAGCCATCAATAATCTCTTTGCCCTGTTCGCCACCAGGGCGGGTCACAACGACTTTATCGGCGTTAATTTTGATGGTGCCCTGAGTCATCACCACGTTGCCAGTAAAGGTGACAACATTGCCCTGCATATCGAGCGACTGCGTGTCAGACTCAATATGGATCGGCTGCTCGGTATCGCCGGTGACGGCAAATGCCGGAATGCTGGCGGCCAGAAGTGTGCTGGCAAGCATAAGGTTAAGGCTGAGTTTGTTTGTTTTGAATTTCATATGAGGTTCTAACCTTTTCAATCAGCTCGGCGTTCTTGCTGCGTAAGTTACCGCGCATCTTCAGTCCGCTGGAGTTAAATGTTGTGCCATATAACGTGACAAGATCATCGGAAGTGACGTCTTGTGTCACCAGGTTAATCTGCGCGTTATCGGTGGTAATTCTGCGTAGTTGAGAGTCAGGCACCAGAGCGTTGACTTCAACATGGCCGTACAGATACAGCATGCGATCGTTGGTCAATTTGGCTTTATCTGCCTTGATCGACCAGGTCGGTACTTTATCCTTATCAAACGTGGTTAATACCGGTTGAGTAAACCAGGAAACCGCTTGTTCTGAATAATATTCAACGTGTTGCGCGATCAAGTTATAGCTCAGCGCGCCTTCCGGGCTATACACGAGGGTATCAGTATGTTCGCTCTTATAGGTTGGCTCATTGTTATTGACGACAGCCTGAGTGGTGTCGTCTTTGTCTGCCAGATTAATACCAATCATCACAAGGACAGCCAGCGACAGTAGAATGATAACCCAACGTCTGGTTTTGCTCATATCGATTGCCCTTTGGCCTCGTCCAGTTTGCCCTGTGCCAGCAGTAATAAATCGCAGACTTCACGCACAGCGCCGCGTCCCCCGTCAATACGGGTGACATAATCTGCCCGCGGGATCAGCAAAGGGTGAGCATCCGCCACCGCCACGCTTAATCCCACTTGTGCCATCACCGGCCAGTCGATCAGATCGTCGCCAACGTAGGCGACATTTTCGGGCGCGACCGCCAGTTTGTTCAGTAGATCGCTAAAGGCGACCAGTTTATCTGACTGTCCCTGATACAGGTGCGTGATCCCCAATGTGGTACAGCGATCTTCTACAAGTTTAGCCTTTCGTCCGGTAATAATGGCAACCTCAATACCGGAAGTGAGCGCACAGCGAATGCCGTAACCATCGCGGACGTTAAATGCCTTCAGCTCTTCACCGTTATTACCCATATAAATCAGACCATCAGACAGCACGCCATCCACATCCAGGATCAGCAAACGGATGTTTTCTGCCCGGGTGATAACGTCTGCGCTGACGGGTCCATAACAGGTCGCAAGCGACGCACCTGCTTTACTCATTTTGTTTATCCTTGAGTTTCTTACACTACACCTGCACGCAGCAGATCATGCATATGTAACACACCGAGTAACTGGTCGCCATCAGCAACCATTACCGAGGTGATATGGCGGGACTGCATTAAGTTCAGGGCATCGACGGCAAGAATGCCCGGACGCACGCGAATGCCTCCTGGGGTCATCACATCGGCAATGCCTAACTGGCGGACATCAACGCCCATATCGAAGACGCGACGTAAATCGCCATCGGTAAAAATACCGTCAATCTTCATGGCATCATCGCAAATGACGGTCATGCCGAGATTTTTACGCGTGATCTCAACCAGAGCGTCACGCAGGCTAGCGCTTTTATTTACATGCGGGATCTCATCACCCGTATGCATAATATCGTTAACGCGCAGCAAAAGCTTACGGCCCAGAGCGCCGCCGGGATGAGATAACGCAAAATCTTCTGCAGTAAAGCCACGCGCTTTTAATAATGCCACGGCAAGCGCATCGCCCATCACCAGCGTTGCGGTCGTGCTGCTGGTCGGTGCCAGACCTAACGGGCAGGCTTCTTTAGGCACTTTAACACACAGATGCACATCTGCCGCACGCGCCATGCTGCTTTCCGGACGACCGGTCATGCAGATAAGCGGTACGTGAAGACGTTTTAACACAGGGATCAACGCCGCTATCTCATTGGATTCACCGGAATTAGAGATGGCGATGACCACATCCTGCGGCGAGACCATGCCCAGATCGCCATGTGCGGCTTCGCCGGGGTGTACGAAAAAAGAGGGCGTGCCGGTGCTGGCAAACGTGGCCGCCATTTTCCGCCCGATATGACCGGATTTCCCCATCCCCATCACCACAACCTTACCCGAGCAACTGAATATTTTTTCACAGGCGAGGGTAAAATTTTGGTTGATGTACTGATCAAGCTCCGCCAGGCCTTCACGTTCAATTGCCAGGACTTCCTTGCCTGCTTGCTGAAAGTCAAAACCCGGTTGCAACTCTAAGTGCGACATAATGCGTTTCCAGTTATCCAACGAGAATTGGCGATAACCAATACAGCATCGCCAGCCATATGATAAAACCGCCGGTCAGCAGCGCACCCGCACCGCGACCAATCTGGCGCGAACGTCGCCAGCAGAGTAATGCAAATATAACGCTCACCAGCAGCATAACGCTGTAGTCACGGACGAAGGCCATCGGATTGACCTCGCCCGGTGTAATCAAGGCGGGCAGCCCGAGCACGATAACAATATTAAAAATGTTCGCGCCGATAATGTTGCCGACGGCAATATCGTTTTCACCTTTACGCAGACCCGCAATCGCCGTTGCCAGTTCCGGCAGGCTGGTACCAATGGCGACTACCGTCAGCCCAATGGTGAGTTCGCTCATGGCGAAGTAGTTCGCCAGTACAGTAGCGTTATCCACTACCATACGCGTGGCCATTGGCATAATAATCAGCGCAATACCCAACCACAAAAATGCGACGGGTAGCCCGCCTTCGCGGGGAAGCTCAGCTACCTGCTCGCGGGTCAGGCTGTCATTGCCTTGTCGTTCGGCCAGACGGGCGATTTTAACAATGAATAGCAGCCATAGCACGGCCAGAAGCAGAAGAAAGAAACCGTCACTGCGGCTCAACTGCCCGTCATACAGAACTGATGCGGCTAAAATACTTACCAGCAACATTAGCGGTAATTCGCGACGCAGAACATCAGAATGCACGGTAAAAGGATGAATCAGCGCCGACAAGCCAAGAATAAGCAAGATGTTGGTGATGTTAGAGCCAATGGCGGTACCGACGGCTAAATCGAGTTGCCCGTTCATTGACGCGGCAACGGAGACGATGATCTCGGGTAACGATGTACCAATGCTGACCACGGTCATCCCGATAATGATGGGGGGAATACCGAAGTTTCGACATAAAATGGATGCGGCAAACACCAGACGGTCGGCGCCGTAGACCACCAGAAGTAAACCAATTATTAACAGCGCCGTCGCTAAAAGCATCTAAAGTCCTTTCTTCAGGTATACTCGCCGGTCCACTTGAAGGGTTTCTGGAAGCCGTAACGAAGTCTTAATTTTGACTTTATGCGGCTAAAAAGTAAAACAAATGCCAGCTTTCGCTAACCAGGACAGGCAATAATCTGTAAATATGTTGGGTTCAGGGCTAAATTGAGCGCCAAACTCTTCGATCAACGAGGCAATAGTAAAGGATGAATCAATGGGTCAGTCTGTGGCGAATCTAGTCGATATGCGCGATGTCAGCTTTTCCCGAGGTGACCGCTGCATCTTTGATAATATTTCCCTGACGGTGCCGCGTGGTAAGGTGACGGCGATCATGGGGCCATCAGGCATCGGCAAAACGACGCTGCTGCGTCTGATTGGCGGACAAATCTCCCCGAATAAGGGCGAGATCCTGTTTGACGGCGAAAACGTCCCAGCCATGTCCCGTTCGCGTTTATTTACCGTGCGTAAGCGTATGAGCATGCTGTTTCAGTCTGGTGCGCTGTTTACCGACATGAACGTGTTTGACAACGTCGCATATCCGTTGCGCGAACATACAACGCTACCTGCGCCGCTGTTGAAAAGCACGGTAATGATGAAACTCGAGGCCGTCGGGCTGCGGGGCGCGGCAAAATTAATGCCTTCTGAATTATCCGGTGGGATGGCGCGTCGCGCTGCGTTAGCGCGTGCTATCGCGCTGGAGCCTGACCTCATTATGTTTGATGAGCCGTTCGTTGGCCAGGATCCCATTACCATGGGCGTGCTGGTGAAGCTGATTTCAGAACTGAACAGCGCACTGGGCGTCACCTGTGTGGTGGTTTCTCATGATGTGCCAGAGGTGCTGAGTATTGCGGATTACGCCTATATAATGGCGGACAAAAAAATTGTGGCCTACGGTAGTGCTCAGGCGCTGCAAGAAAATGCCGATCCGCGAGTGCGTCAGTTCCTCGACGGCATTGCCGATGGACCGGTTCCGTTCCGTTACCCGGCGGGTGACTACCATATCGATTTACTCTAAACAGGGAGTTAAGCCACCCATGTTGTTAAATGCGCTGGCATCACTCGGACATCGGGGAATAAAAACCCTCAGGACGTTCGGGCGAGCCGGATTAATGTTGTTCAATGCGGTTGTCGGCAAACCGGAGTTTCGCAAACATGCGCCGCTGCTGATACGCCAGCTCTATAATGTCGGCGTCTTATCGATGCTGATCATTATTGTTTCAGGCGTGTTCATCGGTATGGTGCTGGGATTGCAGGGATACCTGGTGCTGACGACCTACAGCGCGGAAACCAGCCTCGGTATGCTGGTGGCGCTGTCATTGCTACGTGAGCTGGGGCCGGTGGTTGCGGCACTGTTGTTCGCTGGGCGGGCCGGTTCGGCCTTAACTGCAGAGATTGGTCTGATGCGAGCGACCGAGCAGCTTTCCAGTCTGGAAATGATGGCCGTCGATCCACTGCGCCGGGTGATCTCTCCACGTTTTTGGGCCGGTGTCATTTCATTGCCGCTGCTGACGATTATATTTGTCGCCGTGGGGATCTGGGGTGGTTCACTGGTTGGCGTAAGCTGGAAAGGTATTGATGCCGGCTTTTTCTGGTCGGCTATGCAAAATGCCGTCGACTGGCGTCTGGACCTGGTCAACTGTCTGATTAAGAGCGTGGTGTTCGCCATTACGGTCACATGGATTGCATTGTTCAATGGTTATGATGCGATCCCGACCTCTGCCGGGATTAGCCGGGCAACGACACGCACCGTTGTGCACGCCTCTCTTGCCGTTCTGGGGCTGGATTTTGTGCTGACCGCACTGATGTTTGGGAATTGAGTTCATGCAAACGAAAAAAAATGAAATTTGGGTCGGGTTATTCCTGCTGGTGGCGCTGTTGGCTGCGCTGTTTGTCTGCCTGAAGGCGGCGAACGTTACCTCCATGCGTACTGAACCGACTTATACGATTTATGCGACTTTTGATAACATCGGCGGCCTGAGAGAGCGTTCTCCGGTGCGGATTGGCGGGGTCGTCGTTGGACGCGTAGCGGACATCTCGTTAGATCCGAAAACGTACCTGCCGCGCGTGACGCTGGAAATCGAATCGCGTTTTAACCATATTCCTGACACCAGTTCTCTGAGCATCCGTACTTCCGGTCTGCTGGGCGAGCAGTATCTGGCACTGAACGTGGGTTTTGAAGATCCTGAGTTGGGAACGTCTATCCTCAAAGATGGCAGTACGATTCAGGACACGAAATCTGCGATGGTACTGGAGGATATGATTGGTCAGTTCCTTTACAACAGCAACAGTAAAGGTGACGACAATAAGAATTCTGGCGATGCGCCAGCCGCAACTGAAGGCAATAATGAAGCCACTACGCCTGCGGGCGCAACGAAATAATCTCAGGAGAATCGACGTATGTTTAAACGATTGATGATGGTGGCTATGCTTGTCATTGCCCCACTTAGCGCGGCAACCGCAGCGGACCAGACGAATCCGTATAAACTGATGAATGAGGCCGCGCAGAAGACGTTTGACCGTCTGAAGAACGAACAACCTAAAATTCGTTCCAACCCGGATTACCTGCGTCAGGTTGTCGATCAGGAACTGTTGCCTTATGTGCAGGTTAAATATGCTGGCGCGCTGGTACTGGGCCGTTACTACAAAGATGCCACTCCCGCTCAGCGTGACGCCTATTTCGCCGCATTCCGTGAATATCTGAAGCAGGCTTACGGTCAGGCGCTGGCGATGTACCATGGCCAGACCTATCAGATTGCCCCAGAGCAGCCGCTGGGCGATGCGACTATCGTTCCTATCCGCGTAACTATCATCGATCCAAACGGTCGTCCTCCGGTGCGTCTGGATTTCCAGTGGCGTAAAAATTCTCAGACCGGTAACTGGCAGGCGTATGACATGATTGCTGAAGGCGTAAGTATGATCACCACCAAACAAAATGAGTGGAGCGACCTGCTGCGTACGAAAGGTATTGATGGCCTGACTGCTCAGTTGAAATCAATTTCTCAGCAGAAAATTACTCTGGAAGAGAAAAAATAATGACGCAATCACTCACCTGGACGCGTGAAGGCGACAAGCTGGTGCTGGTGGGCGAGCTGGATCAGGACGTATTAAATCCATTATGGGATGCACGAGTTGAGGCGATGAAGGGAGTATCCTGCATCGACCTGAACCAGGTTTCCCGGGTCGATACCGGTGGTCTGGCATTACTGCTGCACCTGATTAATCAGGGCAAGCAGCAGGGGAACGGTGTTTCGCTCGCTGGCGTTAACGATAAAGTGTACACGCTGGCGCAGCTTTACAATTTGCCTGACGACGTTCTTCCGCGTTAATTTTTTCAGGCCGGATAAGGGCTTGTGCCGTCATCCGGTAACCCCTCTGCGAGGGATCTGCCTCTAAAGCCTTGTCTGATTTATCAGCGAGGCTTTTTGCTTATTTATGACAGCGCCACTTTGCTCTAAGATGTTGGGCTGTTTTCACTATCTGACGAATGAAGAGCCCATGGAAAATAATGAAATTCAGAGCGTGCTGATGAATGCACTCTCCCTCCAGGAAGTCCACGTTTCTGGCGACGGCAGTCACTTTCAGGTTATTGCCGTGGGTGAGATGTTTGAAGGCATGAGCCGGGTCAAGAAGCAGCAAACAGTCTATGGCCCGTTGATGGAGTACATTGCGGACAACCGCATTCATGCCGTGTCGATTAAGGCCTTTACCCCAGCAGAATGGGCGCGCGATCGCAAACTTAACGGTTTTTGAGCTACGGGTGATGTGCCGGTAGCGAAGATAAATTCTTAACAGAGAACAGAATAATGGATAAATTTCGTGTTCAGGGGCCAACCAAGCTCCAGGGCGAAGTCACAATTTCAGGCGCTAAAAATGCTGCACTGCCGATCCTGTTTGCGGCGCTGCTGGCTGAAGAACCTGTAGAGATCCAAAACGTCCCGAAACTTAAGGACGTTGACACCTCAATGAAGCTGCTGAGCCAGCTGGGTGCGAAAGTTGAACGTAATGGTTCGGTGCACATTGATGCGCGCGACGTGAACGTTTTCTGTGCGCCGTACGATCTGGTGAAAACCATGCGTGCGTCCATCTGGGCGCTCGGGCCGCTGGTTGCTCGCTTTGGCCAGGGCCAGGTTTCACTGCCGGGCGGCTGCACCATTGGTGCGCGTCCGGTTGACCTGCACATTACCGGTCTGGAGCAGTTAGGCGCGACAATCAAGCTCGAAGAAGGCTATGTGAAAGCGTCCGTTGATGGCCGCCTGAAAGGCGCGCACATCGTCATGGACAAAGTAAGCGTCGGTGCGACTGTTACTATCATGTGCGCAGCAACGCTTGCCGAAGGCACGACCATCATCGAAAACGCCGCACGTGAGCCGGAAATTGTCGATACCGCGAATTTCCTGATTGCGCTGGGTGCGAAGATCACCGGTCAGGGTACCGATCGCATTACTATCGAAGGCGTAGAACGTCTTGGTGGCGGCGTTTACCGCGTTCTGCCAGACCGTATCGAAACCGGTACCTTCCTGGTCGCCGCGGCAATTTCTCGTGGCAAAATCATCTGCCGTAATGCACAGCCAGACACGCTGGATGCCGTTCTGGCGAAGCTGCGTGATGCGGGGGCGGATATCGAAGTCGGCGACGACTGGATAAGCCTCGATATGCACGGTAAACGTCCGAAAGCGGTCAATGTGCGCACTGCGCCGCATCCGGCGTTCCCAACCGATATGCAGGCTCAGTTCACGCTGCTGAACCTGGTGGCAGAAGGGACGGGCTTCATCACGGAAACCGTGTTTGAGAACCGCTTTATGCATGTGCCTGAGCTGAGCCGTATGGGCGCTCATGCAGAAATCGAAAGCAATACTGTGATTTGCCACGGCGTGGAAACGCTCTCTGGCGCACAGGTTATGGCGACCGATCTGCGTGCATCCGCAAGCCTGGTCCTCGCAGGATGTATTGCTGAAGGGACGACGGTAGTCGACCGTATTTATCATATCGATCGCGGCTATGAGCGTATCGAAGATAAGCTGCGCGCGCTGGGCGCAAACATTGAGCGCGTGAAAGGCGAGTAATCGTCTACGTCTCTTGTAACCCCCAGTTCAGTTGGCCGGGGGTTACTGCTCAATGTTCATTCCGGATTCTGTTTCTCTCTGCGACTCCTCATCATCCGCGTTCTGTCAATGAACTCATGCGTTTTGGCATCGTGATAGCGTGACGGCCAAATCACCCAGGGATCAGTTCCCAGTGCCCGGGCGATAATCAACTCACCTTTTGGCCATGGCCGGGTTAACGCATTGGCCAGCGTTGATGAGCTCAACCCATTCTTACGTGATTCAGCGGCCATTGAGGTTCCTTTCTTGCGCAGTCCGGCGATGATGTCGGCCGGATGCCAGTCAATCAGCTTGCTTTCCATAAATTCATCTCTCCTTTGGTTAACGACTTACGGTTCCACGATCGGTTGTGGCAACACTATAACGCCCGGAGAATGAATGTTCTAAAATGTTCACTTAAAGAGCGTGTACATTCAGAATATATCAAGGTTATTTGTTGTTTTTAGGAGGGTTATATTTGTTATTGGAGTTTATAAGAACATCCCGTGCAAGGCACGGGATGATAAAGGAGGGGGCTGGAAGGAATTAACGGTCGCGCTGTACGGCGATATGCGCCAGACCAATCAGCGCTTCTCTCCACGGCGTATCTGGTAGCACCTGTAACGCAGCGATGGCTTTATCAGCCTCTTCTTCTGCACGTTGGCGAGTCCACTCCAGAGAACCACAGGCGTTCATCGCTTCCAGAACCGGCTCCAGAAGGTGACGGCCATTACCTTGCTCAATGGCCTGGCGGATCATTTGCGCTTGTTCTGGCGTACCGTGGCGCATGGCATGCAGCAGCGGCAGCGTAGGTTTGCCTTCGTTGAGGTCATCACCAACGTTTTTACCCAGTTGCTCGCCATCTGCGCTGTAATCCAGCAAATCGTCAATTAACTGGAAAGCTGTACCGAGATAACGGCCGTAATCCTGCAATCCTTTCTCTTGTTCTTCGCTGCAACCAGCCAGAATGCCAGAGCATTGGGCCGCTGCCTCAAACAAACGCGCGGTCTTACTGTAGATGACGCGCATATAGTTTTCTTCGGTGATGTCCGGATCGTTGACATTCATCAACTGTAAGACTTCACCTTCGGCGATGACGTTGACCGCTTTCGACATGACTTCCAGCACTTTCAGCGAACCGAGGCTGGTCATCATCTGAAAAGCACGGGTATAGATAAAATCGCCGACCAGCACGCTGGCCGCATTACCAAAGGCCGCATTCGCCGTGGCTTTCCCGCGACGCATGTCAGATTCATCCACAACATCGTCGTGTAACAGGGTCGCGGTGTGGATAAACTCGATCAGGGCCGCAATCGTAACGTGTGCATTTTCCTGGTAGCCAACGGCACGCGCGGCGAGTACGGCGATCATTGGGCGAATGCGTTTTCCGCCGCCGCTAACGATGTAGTACCCCAGTTGATTGATCAACTGGACGTCGGAATTGAGCTGTTCAAGGATTGTCGCATTGACCCCCGCCATATCTTGCGCGGTTAACTCATTGATTTTTTCTAAATTCATCGCAAAAGCCGGGCTTCTCGCCCCGATTACCTTACTGTATGAAAAGGTAACGTCGGGTTTAGGGTTATAAATATATGCTGATTGTACTGAAAAAACGCCGTAGATAAACGTTACCGTACGTGTTGTGTTTTTTTTCTTCATGTATTGACGGTAGCACTTGTCAAAGGCTCGCGTTTTGCGTAATATTCGCGCCCTATTGTGAATATTTATAGCGCACTCTGAATCATCAAAAAGGTGTGCGCGGAAGCGGAGTTTTTTATGTACGCGGTTTTCCAAAGTGGTGGTAAACAACACCGAGTAAGCGAAGGTCAGACCGTTCGCCTGGAAAAGCTGGACATCGCAACTGGCGAATCTGTTGAATTCGCTGAAGTTCTGATGATCGCAAACGGTGAAGAAGTCAAAATCGGCGTTCCTTTCGTTGATGGCGGCGTTATCAAAGCTGAAGTTGTTGCTCACGGTCGTGGCGAGAAAGTTAAAATTGTTAAGTTTCGTCGTCGTAAACACTACCGTAAGCAGCAGGGCCATCGTCAGTGGTTCACTGATGTGAAAATCACTGGCATCAGCGCTTAAGTTAAGGGGAGCAGATTAAATGGCACATAAAAAGGCTGGCGGCTCGACTCGTAACGGTCGCGATTCAGAAGCTAAACGTCTGGGCGTAAAACGCTTCGGCGGTGAAACAGTTCTGGCTGGTAGCATCATCGTTCGTCAACGTGGTACTAAATTCCACGCTGGCTCCAACGTTGGTTGCGGCAAAGACCACACTCTGTTTGCTAAAGCAGACGGTAAAGTGAAATTTGAAGTGAAAGGCCCGAAAAACCGTAAATTCATCAGCATCGTTGCTGAATAAGTTTTTCGCGTCCCGGTAACGGATAAAAGCCCCGCAACACGTTGCGGGGCTTTTTACATTCGACGGCCGGTAAATACGCTCGTCGCGCCGTGACAACCCGGAAACGAGCCCTTGCAGGGAATACGGTATGAAGCAGCAGGCAGGCATTGGTATTCTGTTAGCACTCACAACGGCAGTATGTTGGGGGGCTTTGCCAATAGCAATGAAGCAAGTGCTGGAGGTGATGGAGCCTCCTACCGTGGTGTTTTACCGTTTTTTAATGGCAAGTATTGGCCTTGGCGCTATTCTTGCGGTTAAAAAAAAGCTCCCTCCATTGCGTATTTTTCGCAAAGCGCGTTGGCTGGTACTGCTGGCTATCGCTACCGGTGGGCTGTTCGGTAACTTCATTCTGTTTAGTTCATCCTTGCAATATTTGAGCCCAACGGCTTCGCAGGTTATCGGTCAATTGTCACCGGTTGGTATGATGATCGCCAGCGTCTTTATCCTGAAAGAAAAGATGCGCGGCACGCAGGTGATTGGCGCCATTATGCTTCTGAGCGGACTGGTCCTGTTTTTTAATACTAGTCTGATCGAAATTTTTACCCGGCTCACCGATTACACCTGGGGCGTTATCTTTGGTGTCGGTGCGGCAATGGTTTGGGTGAGCTATGGGGTCGCGCAAAAGGTGTTATTGCGTCGGCTGGCATCACCGCAGATCCTGTTTTTGCTGTACACTTTATGTACGATTGCGTTATTGCCGCTGGCTAAACCCGGTGTCATCACGCAGCTCAGCGACTGGCAGCTGGCATGCCTTGTATTCTGCGGCCTGAATACGCTGGTAGGATACGGTGCTCTCGCGGAAGCGATGGCGCGTTGGCAGGCGGCGCAGGTGAGTGCCATTATTACGCTCACACCGCTGTTTACGTTGTTATTTTCAGATTTATTATCACTGGCCTGGCCCGATTTCTTCGCCAGACCGATGCTAAACCTATTAGGTTATCTCGGTGCGTTTATCGTGGTTGCGGGCGCGATGTATTCCGCCATTGGTCATCGAATTTGGGGCGGTTTACGTAAGCATGAAACGGTGGTTTCGCAACCCCGCTCAGGCGAATGATTTACGGAGAGTAAAATGAAGTTTGTTGATGAAGCATCGATTCTGGTCGTTGCAGGTGATGGCGGTAATGGTTGCGTCAGCTTCCGCCGCGAAAAATACATCCCAAAAGGCGGTCCGGACGGTGGTGACGGCGGTGATGGCGGTGACGTTTGGCTGGAAGCCGACGAGAACCTGAACACGCTGATTGATTACCGTTTTGAAAAATCATTCCGTGCGGAACGTGGTCAGAATGGCGCGAGTCGTGATTGCACCGGTAAGCGTGGTAAAGATGTCACGATTAAAGTGCCTGTCGGTACACGTGTTATCGACCAGGGCACGGGCGAAACCATGGGCGACATGACTAAACATGGTCAGCGTCTGATGGTCGCTAAAGGCGGCTGGCACGGTCTGGGTAACACCCGTTTCAAATCCTCGGTCAACCGTACTCCGCGTCAGAAAACAATGGGGACGCCGGGCGATAAGCGCGATCTGATGCTCGAGCTGATGCTGCTGGCAGACGTGGGTATGCTGGGTATGCCAAACGCCGGTAAATCGACGTTTATCCGTGCAGTATCTGCGGCGAAGCCGAAAGTCGCTGATTATCCGTTTACCACCCTGGTACCAAGCCTGGGTGTAGTGCGTATGGACAATGAAAAGAGCTTCGTGGTTGCCGATATCCCGGGGCTGATTGAAGGTGCGGCTGAAGGCGCTGGTCTGGGTATCCGCTTCCTGAAACATCTGGAACGTTGCCGCGTGTTGCTGCACCTCATCGATATCGATCCGATTGACGGTTCCGATCCGGTAGAAAACGCCCGTATCATTATTGGCGAACTGGAAAAATACAGTCAGGATCTGGCGTCTAAACCGCGCTGGTTAGTGTTCAACAAAATTGATTTGATGGACAAGTCTGCAGCGGAAGAGAAAGCGAAAGCGATCGCCGAAGCGTTGGGCTGGGAAGGTAAATATTATCTGATCTCTGCCGCCAGCCAGCTGGGCGTGAAGGATCTTTGCTGGGATGTGATGACCTTTATCATCGAGAACCCGATTGTTCAGGCTGAAGAAGCGAAACAGCCAGAGAAAGTTGAGTTCATGTGGGATGATTACCATCGCCAGCAGCTCGCTGAAGTCGAAGACGAAGCGGAAGATGACTGGGATGACGATTGGGACGAAGACGACGAAGAAGGCGTTGAGTTCATCTACAAGCGTTAATCGCATTAAAAACCCCGGCCATGCTGCCGGGGTTTTTGTTTCCAGTTTGCGTAGGCCGGATAAGCGCAAGCGCCATCCGCCATCTTCAAAATCTAGTTATTCTGATAAATGTCCTTGTACAACCGGCTCTCGAAGCGTACTAGCGGAATTCGGCGATTACGTTGGTCAGCCGGCTCTACCGCATAACCAGACAAATACTGCACAAATGCCATACGTTGACCGCTTGCCGTAGTGATAAAGCCCGCAAGGTTATAGACCCCCTGCAAAGAGCCTGTCTTCGCCGATACTTTGCCATCCACACCAGCCTGATGCAGACCCGCACGATATTGCAAAGAGCCATCATGGCCCGCCAGCGGCAACATGGTGATAAAGTTCAACTCGTTATCGTGCTGAGCAATATATTGCAGTACCTGCATCATGGTCGCAGGAGCAATCAGGTTATGGCGGGAGAGTCCAGAACCATCGGCAATAATCGTGTTGCCGATATCAACGCCCGCTTGCTGACGCAAAATCTGGCGTACGGCATCAGAACCTGCTCGCCAGGTGCCCGGCACGTTAAATCGCGCATGACCAATCATGCGGAAAACGGTATCGGCAATCATGTTGTCCGATTTTTTCAGCATAATCTTAAGCAGGTCATGCAGCGGCGCTGACTGCTTACTGGCGACCACGGTTCCCGGTGTGTTGACCTGCGTCTGGCGCAGCAGAGTACCGCTGTAAGTGATCCCTGCTTGTTTTAGCTCATCTTTGAGAATCGCCCCGGCATAACTGGCGCCGTCCTGAATGGCGAACGCCAGCGGCAGCGGATCGGCACGTTGTGGCAGACATCCGGTCAACGTAAAGCGGTTGAGATCGCCAGGCACCACGTCCAGTTCACAATATTGCGCTTCGGCAGAGCCTCGAGCGAGAGTTCGCACCTGGCTGAACATGGTGACCGGGTAATAAGATGCCACGCGGATAAACGCGAGATCGTTAGGTTTTTGCGCGCTGTAGAGTGAAACAGAGAAACAGTTACGATCGACAATGGCTGCTGCGGGCGGCGCGCTAAAACACTGCGTCATGTCGTTCCAGGGCCAGCCAGGAGCTTTATCATGACTGGCGAAAATAGAGGTATCGATCAGGACATTTCCGGCAATTTGCGTCACGCCTGATTTTTTCAGGGTTGCCACCATATTGCGGATATCCTGACGTTTTAGCGTCGGATCGGCACCAAATCGCGCCACTAAGTCACCTTTTAATACCCCGCCTTCCACGTTGCCTTTTGTCTCAAGCGTGGTGGTAAAACGAAAGTCAGGCCCGAGCTGAATCAATGCCGCCAGCGCGGTGATCACTTTCTGGGTACTGGCGGGGAGTGCCATCTGCTGGCTATGAAAATCAATAGCAGGAGCAGGTGCGCCAACCTTCTGTACCATGAGGGCGAGGTTGGCTCCGGCAGGGAGCTGATTGATATACTCGTCGACGTTCGCGGCCTGAACGCTGAACGCTATACTGGCAGTCAATCCAATGGTAAATCTGGAAAATCGCATAATCTCGCGCTAACAACCTGGAAACAGGCCGTCATACTACGGCGCAACGCCCCAAAAAGTAAACGATGACCCATCGGGAACTCCAGGGTAAAATGATCATCAAATAGAGAATTGTAGCTGACCTGGGACCCTGAGCCCCGGGTCGGTATTTTTTTGCTTCTGACTCTGGCATGGCGTATGCCAGAGTGTGCTTAGCAGCCGGGGTGAGAGCAACCGCCCCCTACAGGAATGTTCAAGAGGTATAACAAATGCAAGCTATCCCGATGACCTTACGTGGTGCTGAAAAACTGCGCGAAGAGCTGGATTTTCTGAAATCTGTGCGCCGTCCTGAAATCATTGCCGCTATTGCAGATGCGCGTGAGCATGGCGACCTGAAAGAAAATGCGGAGTACCACGCGGCGCGTGAACAACAGGGGTTCTGCGAAGGGCGCATCAAAGATATCGAAGCTAAACTGTCCAACGCGCAGGTTATCGACGTCACTAAAATGCCGAACAATGGCCGCGTCGTTTTCGGTGCGACGGTTACCGTGCTGAATCTCGATAACGATGAAGAGCAGACCTGGCGTATTGTCGGCGATGATGAAGCCGATTTTAAACAGAACCTGATTTCGGTGAACTCGCCTATCGCTCGTGGCCTGATTGGCAAAGAGCAGGATGACGTGGTGGTTATCAAAACGCCGGGCGGTGAAGTTGAATATGAAGTGACGAAGGTCGAATACCTGTAAGAATTTCCCAATACTCAAGATGTTGATGTATTGTAAAGAAAGGAAAAAGGCCGCATAGCGGCCTTTTATCAACGAAGAGAGCGTGGCATTTTGCTCTCCTGCTAGCGGAAAATCCCGCGTTTTACACAAACTTCGTGTGCAACTTTGGGATATTCTTAGCGTGGCAGCGAGATTTTACGTTCTTTAGTCGGGCGATACAGTACCAGCGTTTTGCCGATGACCTGTACGTTACAGGCGCCGGTTTCGCGTACGATAGCTTCCACGATCAAGGTTTTGGTATCGCGATCTTCCGAGGCGATTTTCACCTTGATAAGTTCATGGTGCTCTAACGCTTGTTCAATCTCGGCCAGTACCCCTTCGGTCAAACCATTGTTGCCAAGCATAACTACAGGCTTGAGCGGATGTGCCAGACCTTTCAGGTGCTGTTTTTGTTTAGTACTCAGATTCATCGTATATTTTTGCTTACGTTGGGATTGAAAACGGGTCATTCTACCGCCATCTCCCATATATCGCCAAATAGCTGTGTAGAAATTTACACCATTGGTTACGATGAACTGCCCTTTGGGAATGTGAAATGACAGGTAAAAAGCGTTCTGCCAGCTCGAGTCGCTGGCTTCAGGAACACTTTAGCGATAAATATGTTCAACAGGCGCAGAAAAAGGGGTTACGTTCCCGTGCCTGGTTTAAACTTGATGAAATACAGCAAAGTGACAAAATTTTTAAACCGGGGATGACGATTGTTGATCTCGGTGCTGCACCCGGTGGTTGGTCGCAATATGCGGTTACGCAGATCGGCAACACTGGCCGCATTATCGCTTGCGATCTTTTACCTATGGATCCAATCGTTGGTGTGGACTTCCTTCAGGGCGACTTTCGTGATGAATTAGTCCTGAAAGCGTTACTTGAGCGCGTAGGTGACAGTAAAGTACAAGTTGTCATGTCTGATATGGCGCCAAATATGTGTGGAACACCGGCGGTGGACATTCCCCGGGCCATGTATCTGGTAGAGCTGGCGCTTGGAATGGCTCGTGATGTATTAGCGCCAGGTGGTAGTTTTGTAGTGAAGGTGTTCCAGGGCGAAGGCTTCGATGAGTATCTAAGAGAGATTCGCTCCCTGTTTACGAAGGTCAAAGTTCGTAAGCCGGACTCTTCTCGCGCCCGTTCGCGTGAAGTGTATATTGTAGCGACCGGGCGTAAACCATAACCGGTAGATTTCAAACGAAAGTTTGAAAGAAACTGGATATAGAGTATCCTGACGCTGTTTTTAACACAGTTGTAATATGAGGTTAATCCCTTGAGTGACATGGCGAAAAACCTAATTCTCTGGCTGGTCATTGCCGTTGTGCTGATGTCAGTATTCCAGAGCTTTGGGCCCAGCGAGTCTAATGGCCGTAAGGTTGATTACTCTACCTTCCTGCAAGAGGTCAATCAGGACCAGGTTCGTGAAGCGAAGATCAACGGACGTGAGATTAACGTTACCAAGAAAGATAGTAACCGTTACACGACCTACATTCCGGTTAACGATCCGAAGCTGCTTGATAACCTGCTGACCAAAAACGTCAAGGTTGTTGGCGAACCGCCTGAAGAGCCGAGCCTGCTGGCTTCTATCTTCATTTCCTGGTTCCCAATGCTGCTGCTGATTGGTGTCTGGATCTTCTTCATGCGTCAAATGCAGGGCGGTGGTGGCAAAGGTGCCATGTCGTTCGGTAAGAGCAAAGCGCGCATGCTAACGGAAGATCAGATCAAAACTACTTTTGCTGACGTTGCTGGTTGTGACGAAGCAAAAGAAGAAGTTGCTGAACTGGTTGAGTATCTGCGCGAACCGAGCCGTTTCCAGAAGCTGGGCGGTAAAATCCCGAAAGGCGTCCTGATGGTCGGTCCTCCGGGTACAGGTAAAACTCTGCTGGCAAAAGCTATCGCAGGTGAGGCGAAGGTTCCTTTCTTCACAATTTCCGGTTCTGATTTCGTGGAAATGTTCGTCGGTGTTGGTGCATCTCGTGTGCGTGACATGTTCGAACAAGCCAAGAAAGCGGCACCGTGCATCATCTTTATCGATGAAATCGACGCCGTAGGTCGCCAGCGTGGCGCAGGTCTGGGCGGTGGTCACGATGAACGTGAGCAGACGCTGAACCAGATGCTGGTTGAGATGGACGGCTTCGAAGGTAACGAAGGTATTATCGTTATTGCGGCAACTAACCGTCCGGACGTACTTGACCCTGCGCTGTTGCGTCCAGGCCGTTTCGACCGTCAGGTTGTGGTTGGTCTGCCGGACGTTCGCGGTCGTGAACAGATCCTGAAAGTGCATATGCGTCGCGTACCGCTGTCTCCGGATATCGATGCGGCAATCATTGCACGTGGTACGCCAGGCTTCTCTGGTGCGGACCTCGCGAACCTGGTGAACGAAGCGGCGCTGTTTGCTGCTCGCGGCAACAAGCGCGTCGTGTCGATGGTTGAGTTCGAGAAAGCGAAAGACAAAATCATGATGGGTGCGGAACGTCGCTCCATGGTGATGACGGAAGCGCAGAAAGAATCTACCGCGTACCACGAAGCAGGCCACGCGATTATCGGTCGCCTGGTACCGGAACACGATCCGGTGCACAAAGTGACGATTATCCCGCGCGGTCGTGCACTGGGTGTGACCTTCTTCCTGCCTGAAGGCGACGCAATTAGCGCCAGCCGTCAGAAACTGGAAAGCCAGATCTCCACGCTGTACGGCGGTCGTCTGGCGGAAGAGATCATCTACGGTGTTGAGCACGTTTCTACCGGTGCGTCGAACGACATTAAGGTCGCGACCAATCTGGCGCGTAACATGGTTACTCAGTGGGGCTTCTCCGAGAAACTCGGACCGTTGCTGTATGCTGAAGAAGAAGGCGAAGTGTTCCTGGGACGTTCTGTGGCGAAAGCTAAACATATGTCCGATGAAACGGCTCGCATTATCGATCAGGAAGTTAAACTGCTGATTGAACGTAACTATGACCGTGCGCGTCGTCTGTTGAATGAAAACATGGATATTCTGCACTCGATGAAAGATGCGCTCATGAAATATGAGACCATCGATGCACCGCAGATTGACGATTTGATGGCTCGCCGCGACGTGCGTCCGCCAGCGGGTTGGGAAGAACCGGGTTCTTCTAACAACAACTCTGGCAGCACCGGTAAGCCTAGCGCACCGCGTCCGGTTGATGAACCGCGTGCGCCGGACTCTGGCACCATGTCAGAGCAACTGGGCGACAAATAAGTTATCGTTGATGATGACCGTGTTTTAATTGAAAACCCTGGGGCTTGCTCCGGGGTTTTTCTTATCTGCATATTCAAGATTTTTTCAGGGATAAAGCTATGAAACTCTTTGCTCAGGGTTCTTCACTGGATCTCAGCCATCCACATGTCATGGGGATTTTGAACGTCACGCCAGATTCTTTTTCCGATGGCGGGGCGCACAATTCTCTGGTTGAGGCGGTGAAACACGCCAACCTGATGATTAACGCCGGGGCGACTATCATTGATGTGGGTGGTGAATCCACGCGTCCAGGTGCTGCCGATGTGAGCGTCGAAGAAGAGTTGCAGCGAGTGATCCCGGTGGTGGAGGCGATTGCTCAGCGTTTTGAAGTGTGGATTTCTGTCGATACCTCAAAACCGGAAGTGATTCGCGAAAGCGCCAGAGCCGGCGCACATATCATTAATGACATTCGCTCACTCTCGGAACCCGGAGCGCTGGAAGCTGCAGCGGAATCCGGATTGCCAGTTTGCCTGATGCATATGCAGGGGCAGCCGAAAACCATGCAGGAAGCACCAAAATACGAGGATGTTTTTGCTGATGTAAATCGTTATTTTGTTGAGCAAATAGCGCGTTGTGAACGGGCTGGAATCACAAAAGATAAATTGTTGCTCGACCCCGGGTTCGGATTCGGTAAAAATCTCACCCACAACTACACATTACTGGCACGTCTGGCGGAGTTTCATCATTTTAATCTGCCGCTGCTGGTTGGAATGTCACGAAAATCAATGATTGGCCAACTGCTGAATGTGGGGCCATCCGAACGCCTGAGCGGCAGTCTGGCGTGCGCGGTCATTGCCGCAATGCAGGGGGCGCAGATTGTTCGTGTCCATGACGTCAAAGAAACCGTAGAAGCGATGCGTGTGGTGGAAGCCACATTGTCTGCAAAGGAAAAAAAACGCTATGAGTAATCGTAAATATTTTGGCACTGATGGAATTCGCGGACGCGTAGGCGACGCCCCCATTACTCCTGACTTTGTCCTTAAACTGGGGTGGGCTGCAGGTAAAGTGCTGGCACGTCATGGTTCACGTAAAATTATTATCGGTAAAGATACGCGTATCTCTGGCTATATGCTGGAGTCTGCGCTGGAAGCGGGTCTGGCTGCTGCCGGTCTTTCTGCCTCTTTCACGGGCCCAATGCCAACTCCTGCCGTTGCTTATCTGACTCGCGCTTTCCGTGCTGAGGCCGGGATTGTTATCTCTGCTTCGCACAACCCGTACTATGACAACGGGATTAAATTCTTCTCCATCGACGGGACTAAACTGCCGGATGCCGTTGAAGAAGCTATCGAAGCCGAAATGGAAAAAGCGATCACCTGTGTAGATTCGGCTGAGCTGGGTAAAGCTACCCGTATCGTTGATGCTGCTGGTCGCTATATCGAGTTTTGCAAAGGCACCTTCCCGAATGAGCTAAGCCTGAGTGAGCTTAAAATCGTGGTGGATTGCGCCAACGGTGCGACGTACCACATTGCGCCAAATGTACTGCGCGAGCTGGGTGCGAACGTGATTGCTATTGGCTGTGAGCCAAACGGCGTGAACATCAATGAAGAAGTTGGCGCCACCGACGTCCGTGCCCTGCAGGCGCGCGTGATTGCGGAAAAAGCCGATCTGGGGATAGCGCTGGACGGCGATGGCGACCGTGTCATTATGGTTGACCACGAAGGTAATAAGGTCGATGGCGATCAGATCATGTACATCATCGCTCGTGAAGCCCTGCGTCAGGGGCAGTTGCGCGGTGGCGCGGTAGGCACACTGATGAGCAACATGGGCCTCGAGCTGGCGTTGAAACAGCTGGGTATTCCGTTTGCCCGCGCGAAAGTCGGCGACCGCTACGTACTGGAAAAAATGCAGGAAAAAGGCTGGCGTATCGGTGCCGAAAACTCAGGCCATGTGATCCTGCTGGACAAAACCACCACTGGTGACGGCATCGTGGCGGGTTTGCAGGTCCTGGCGGCGATGGTGCGCAACCATATGAGTTTGCACGACCTGTGCAGCGGCATGAAAATGTTCCCACAACTGCTGGTTAACGTACGTTACACCGCAGGTGGCGGCGATCCACTGGAGCATGAAAACGTAAAAGCGGTGATGACCGAAGTTGAAACGGCGCTGGGCAATCGTGGACGTGTCCTGCTGCGTAAATCAGGTACTGAACCGTTGATTCGCGTGATGGTTGAAGGTGAAGACGAAGCGCAGGTGACTGAATTCGCACACCGTATTGCAGATGCCGTGAAAGCAGTGTAATCACTTAAACAGCGAAAGCCGGAGTCAGAGACTCCGGCTTTTTTTTTACTGTACGGCAAGCGGCTGTTTACGTCTGCGCTGCCAGAAGTAACCGGCGACCATCAGCAGTACAAGGACTGCCAGCCACGGCAGTATTGCCAGCAAATGCCCTGACCGGGCAAAAGTCAACGCAATCATCAGTAACCAACCGCCCAGCATCGGAATTGCGGTGCGCTTAACAATATCGACTGGCGAAACGCCAGCGATTCCCGCGATAGCAATGATGACGCCGGCAATGGGGGATAACGTACGACCAATGCCCGCCGAGATCTGGATAGGCAACATCATGACTGCGATGTCGCTACCGATATGACGGCTGATGTCCGGTACCATTGGGGCGAATGAGAAAAATGCCGCATTCCCGGAGCCCATCAGGGCGGAAATCGCAAAGGTGATCAGCGTCATTAGCAGGATAATCGAGGCGGCGCTGAGGCCAAATTCACCAGAAAGCGACAGTAGTGCGTCGACGGCGCCAATGGCTTTCAGTCCGGCAGAAAAAACTTCACCGGCGATAATCAGCGTCACCACGGTGGCAAATACGCTGCCCATGCTGTCGAAAACTTTTTGTACGCCGGCCATCACGTCGCGTGCCTTACGGTGGCGGCAGTACTCAAAGATCAGGGTAATGGCAAGACTTATCAGTACGGCGGTATCGAGCGTAATTTTGAGCGAGCTGAATACTAAATCGCTGCACACCAGCATCAACACCAGTGGGAGCATGGGCAGAAACAGCCAGGCGATCGGTGCATCGGCTTCATCGGAAGACGTTAGTGTTTGCATTTGCTGAGCCACATTGTCACCAATTTCACGACGGTCGAAAAAGCGTTGTACAACAATATGCAGCAGGGCGATGAACAGAATAACGGGGACAACTATTGGCAACTGATCCTGCACGAAATAATTCACCACCTCAATGCCGGCGGTTTTAGCGGCGAGAACTGAGTTGCCGGAACCCGGACCAAATTCAACCGCACAGGTGCTGGCGATAACGGCGGCAACGGCGGCGCGACTACAGCCAAGACGGGTCAGTAACGGGTAAAGCGTCGCCATCAACAGCAGGCCAAGTCCGGTGGCGCTGCTGATAAACAGCGACAGGAATTGGCCCAGTAGTAACGCCAGGCCCAACAGCAGGTACGGTGAGTTCAGACGCTGCAAAGGACGAGACGTTACCCGAACCAGCACCTGGCTTGCGCCAATGGCTGACATATAGGTGGCGAACCCACCGATCAGCATAATTTGCAGCCCGAGGCCGCCGAGGCGCACGCTCAGGGTATCTCGGATAAACTCAAAGGCGTCAAAAGGACCAAATCCGGTGCTCTTTTTCACCAGGCTGCTGAGCGTGGTCATCCCGCTAAAATGCGCGATGAGCAGCAGCACAATCCCGGTCAGGAGCAGCACCGACTGGGGGTGATATTTTTTGAGGATCAGACGTCCGGCAAAAATGATGGCGAGTAGCGCCAATAATAATGACATTCTCGCCCCCTTACTCGAAGTTGCCGGTAACCTGGCACTCGCCATTCCGTAGCAACGGCTTACCCGCAGCAAACAGATGGGCCAGCGAGAGGTCATCGTTGAGTACACAAATATCGGCACGTTCCCCGGCGCAGAGTACACCACCGGAAATACCCAGCGAGCGCGCCACGTTTGCCGTCAACATCGCAATCGCCTGTGGCACCGGAATCCCCACATCAATCAGGCGAGGAAGCAGATTAAGGTTACCTGCGACCGGTGCTGCGCTTAAACCTTCCACGATCCCCTGAGCGTTAAACCGCGGAACGCTACCATTACCATCAGAGCTGATCGTGATGCGATCGGCCGGGACCTGGGCTTCCAGAGCATGGAGGATCGCCTGTTCCTGAGGCATGAAGCGACTACCACCGGATGTCACGTCAATATGGCCGCCGCGATGGGCGAAAGCAATTGCCTGTTCAAACAAGGGCTCTGTTCTCGCAACATGGGTTGGTGAAATGTGGTGAATCGGAATGCCTGCATCACACAGTTCAATAAGCTGTGACATCCCTTCTGGCAGATTCCCCAGGTGAACATGCAGCAACCCTTTTTTCCCTGCCAGCAGGGAAGCTACGCGGATATCACTGACTATCCTCAGTAATTCCTGGAAAGAGGGGTAAGAACCACGGTGATCGGCGAGGGCGATTTTTACGCCAAGAATCGCCGGAATGAACGTCATATCATCGCGGATGGATCGCGTAATGGTTGGGCTGGGTACCGCGTAGGCTCCCGTATGCATAAACGCGCGTAATCCCTCAAGGTTGAGCGATTGCATTTTAGCGTAGAGATCTTTGGGGGAACGAGAAATGGCATCGGTACCCAACACGCCGACAACCGTGGTAATACCTGCCTGAATCAGGTCTCGCAGCTTAACGGCTGGCGTGCGACTGGCAAATCCGGCTTCGCCACCGCCACCGGTAAGATGGACATGCTGATCGATGATGCCAGGGATAACCCATTTCCCCCGACAATCAATGACCTCGTCGACACTATCAAACAGAGAAATATCTTTTTCCACCGCAACAATGCGGTCGGCATGAATGAGCAGGGAGCAGAGGCCTAAATCCTCCGGAGAAAAAATACGGGCATTGGTCAATAAAGTAAACATATCGGTCCTGTCAAACGTCGAGGGTGAGAGTCGGCAGGTGAAACGGAATATTGTTGTTATGATGCCCACCATAAAGCCATTACTATAACTATGACTATTACCGATTTGTTATTGGAGGATGCGGTTATGGCATGGTGGAGAGTTCAACGTGGATTGTAAGTGGCTGGAAGATTTTCTGGCATTGAGTCAGCATGGAAACTACTCTCAGGCCGCAGCGCAGCGGCATATTACTCAACCAGCGCTCAGTCGCCGTATAAAGGCGCTGGAAGAGGTGTTGGGGGTGCCATTGTTTGACCGGACCACGACTCCCGTTACGCTGACGCATTATGGTGAGCGCTTTGAACCGTATGCCCGGCACGTCCTCAGCACGTTAACAGAGGCGCGCCACGAGCTGGCGGCGATGATGCCAGCAACGGACAATACGCTGGTAATGGTTAGCCTGCATACGCTGTCGGTGAATATCTTGCCGGATATGATCAACTATCTGCGACAAAGTGAACCGCAGTTAAATTTCACGGTAAATGCCAGCATTCAGGGGATAGACAACCACTTTAACGCCCTGATAGACCGGCAAATCGATCTGCTGGTGACATATGATTTGCCGTCTGCGCAGCCGGGGCTGGAGATCGCCGGAGGATTAAAGCGTTCGCTATGGCGATATGAGCGATTTATACCGGTTATTTCTGCGCAACTTGCTAATGTGCTTAACGATCTGCATGCACCGATCCCGTGGCTTTGCTACAGCGATTACACCTTTGTCAGACGCATTATTGAGCCAGCTGAACAGCGTGTTCGCCCACGTCTGAAAAAAGTGTTTGAGAGTGGTTTAAGCGAAACAATACGAGAAATGGTTCTACGCCATATGGGGATGGCATGGTTACCCGAGTCGATGGTGGCGGAGGAGCTGGTGAATCAGCAAATTATTCATTGCTGGCCGGAAAACGCAGATCTGATTTGTGAAATCCCCGTTGTGGTATGGGCGAATCTTGACGATCAACGTGCCGTCATGCAGAGATGCTGGGAGAAGTTGCTGCGTTTTTGATTGATGTGGCGATTTTTTCCGCAGTTGATACAATGCTAACAAATTGCCCTTGCGAAGGTTATTCGCTTTGGTTAGTATTCACACCCGCTTCAGTGGGAAACAGTAAATATTCCCGCTTTAATGGTCGAAGCATTGTACGCGGCAACTCCGCAAGGAACAGGTTGATTATGCACGAAGCTCTTTTAGTAGTTTTCCTTATTGTGGCAATTGGCCTGGTAGGCTTGATCATGCTGCAGCAAGGCAAAGGCGCTGATATGGGAGCCTCTTTTGGCGCAGGCGCTTCTGGTACTCTGTTTGGTTCAAGTGGTTCTGGTAACTTCATGACCCGTATGACAGCTGTATTAGGAACCTTGTTCTTCATTATCAGTCTGGTGCTGGGTAACATGAACAGCAACAAGACCAATAAAGGAAGTGAGTGGGAAAATCTGAGCGCACCGGTGAAAACCGAGCAAACTCAGCCAGCTGCTCCGGCTCAGCCGACCAGCGACATCCCACGCTAAGTATTCTGTACCGAGGTGGTGGAATTGGTAGACACGCTACCTTGAGGTGGTAGTGCCCTAACGGGCTTGTGGGTTCGAGTCCCATCCTCGGTACCAAATTCCGAAAAAAAGACGCTGAAAAGCGTCTTTTTTTTCGTCTGTCATTTGTAGCTGTGCTGTAGGCCTGATAAGGCGTTTACGCCGCCATCCGACATTATTACAAGCCATATCTCTCATATTCCGCGCATAAAAAAGGCCGCTTTCGCGGCCTTAAGATGATGAATGTTTATTTCGCTTTGTTTTCCAGATTCTCAACCTGCGGCAGACCGGTTGCGGAAGAGGCGGTGAGCAGGCCAGACTGCGCGTAGCCGAACAGCTTCTCGCGGGTATCGGTGATATCCAGATTACGCATGGTCAACTGACCGATACGATCGTCCGGAGAGAATACCGAATCGCCTTTTTCCATGGTCAGACGTTCTGGTTTGTAAGTCAGATTGTCTGACACGGTGTTGAGGATTGAGTAGTCATTACCGCGACGCAGTTCCAGCGTAACTTCACCCGTAATCTGGCTGGCAACCCAACGCTGTAGACCATCACGTAGCATCAGCGCCTGAGAGTCGAACCAGCGGCCCTGATACAACAGACGACCCAACTGGCGACCGTGCGCGTGATACTGCTCGATGGTGTCTTCGTTGTGAATACCGGTCAGCAGACGCTCGTAGGCGATATGCAGCAACGCCATCCCCGGGGCTTCGTAAATGCCGCGGCTCTTCGCTTCAATAATACGGTTTTCAATCTGATCGCTCATACCCAGACCGTGACGGCCACCGATACGGTTGGCTTCCAGCATCATCTCAACGTCGTCGCTGAAGGTTTTACCGTTCAGTGCAACCGGATGACCCTGCTCAAAACGTACGGTAACTTCTTCTGCTGGGATCTTCACGCTCTCATCCCAGAATTTCACGCCCATAATCGGATTGACGATTTTGACGCTGGAGTTCAGGAACTCGAGATCTTTAGCTTCGTGGGTCGCGCCGAGCATATTGGAGTCTGTGGAGTACGCTTTCTCAACGGACATTTTGTAGTCGAAACCACAGGCAATCATAAATTCAGACATCTCATGGCGACCACCGAGTTCGTCGATGAAGTCGGTATCCAGCCATGGTTTGTAAATCTGCAGTTCGGCGTTGGTCAGCAGACCGTAACGATAGAAACGTTCAATATCGTTCCCTTTATAGGTGCTGCCGTCACCCCAGATATTTACGCCATCTTCTTTCATGGCAGCAACCAGCATGGTGCCAGTGACTGCACGGCCCAGCGGAGTGGTATTGAAATAGGTTAGTCCGCCGGTGGTATTGTGGAATGCACCGCACTGAATGGCTGCGATCCCTTCGGCAACCAGCTGCTTACGGCAATCTACCAGGCGAGCATTCTCAGCACCATATTCCATTGCACGGCGAGGGATGGCGTCATAGTCATCCTCATCTGGCTGGCCCAAATTCGCAGTATATGCATATGGGACAGCCCCTTTTTGTCGCATCCACAGCAGTGCTGCACTGGTGTCCAGGCCGCCGGAAAAAGCGATACCAATACGTTGACCTACCGGGAGATGCTTGAGAATCGTCGTCATAAAATAAAACCCTGCTTGATAGACTGGTGAAGAGGTCGGCTTATTATACTGATTGCATTTTTATGCAAAATAAATGAGTTTTCATTTAATCATCTTTTCTGGGTGACAGGAAGAGTTTAGTGATAATTTCGTTAAATAACGGCGTGGATAGCATATTTATCTTGCTGAACATCCGCGGGCCAGCATTCATTGATTTGCATAGTCGTAACAAGGTTGACATACCGCATAGTGAATCAATATACTGTGCGCAGATTTTACGTCCCGTCCTCGGTACCAAATCCCAGCAGTATTTGCATTTTTTACCCAAAACGCGTAAAATTTGCCACGTTTCAGGCGCGGGGTGGAGCAGCCTGGTAGCTCGTCGGGCTCATAACCCGAAGGTCGTCGGTTCAAATCCGGCCCCCGCAACCACTTTCCCTTAGAGTTCTTTTTCAAATATACTGTGAAGACTTAGGCCTTCGTAGCTGGATTTGAAAAAAATTCTTTCGGAAGGTTCTCCGAACCGCAGGTGCGGTTATAGGGTTCAGTTATCTAAAGCCCCGATTTATCGGGGTTTTTTGTTATCTGACTACAGAATAACTGGGCTTTAGGCCCTTTTTTTATGTCTTGGGGGTGGGCTTGTCCACATTAGAGCAAAAATTAACAGAGATGATTACAGCGCCAGTTGAAGCTCTGGGCTACGAACTAGTCGGCATCGAATTTATTCGCGGTCGCACATCCACACTGCGCATCTATATTGATAGTGAAGATGGCATCAATGTTGATGATTGTGCTGATGTGAGCCATCAGGTAAGCGCCGTGATGGATGTCGAAGACCCGATCACCGTTGCCTATAACCTGGAAGTCTCCTCTCCGGGTCTCGACCGTCCTTTGTTCACCGCTGAACACTACGTGCGTTTCCTGGGTGAAGAAGTCACGCTGGTTCTTCGTATGGCTGTACAAAACCGCCGTAAATGGCAGGGCGTTATCAAAGCGGTGGACGGTGAGATGATCACGGTCACAGTCGACGGTAAAGATGAAGTGTTCGCGCTGAGTAATATCCAGAAGGCGAACCTGGTTCCCCACTTTTAACAGTCTGGATTGAGGTGAAAAGCCCGCGATGAACAAAGAAATTTTGGCTGTTGTTGAAGCCGTATCCAACGAAAAAGCGCTGCCACGCGAGAAAATTTTTGAAGCGCTGGAAAGTGCGCTGGCTACAGCAACAAAGAAAAAATATGAGCAAGAGATCGACGTTCGCGTAGAAATCGATCGTAAAAGCGGTGATTTCGATACCTTCCGTCGTTGGGTAATCGTAGAAGAAGTTACTCAGCCGACTAAAGAAATTACGCTGGAAGCAGCACGTTTCGAAGACGAAAGTCTGAACGTGGGCGAATATGTTGAAGATCAGATTGAGTCTGTCACCTTTGACCGTATCACCACCCAGACCGCGAAACAGGTTATCGTACAGAAAGTACGTGAAGCTGAACGTGCAATGGTTGTTGATCAATTCCGCGAGCACGAAGGCGAAATCGTTACTGGCGTGGTGAAGAAAGTAAACCGCGACAACATTTCTCTGGATCTGGGCAGCAATGCTGAAGCCGTGATCCTGCGTGAAGACATGCTGCCGCGTGAAAACTTCCGTCCAGGTGACCGTATTCGTGGCGTTCTGTACTCTGTACGCCCGGAAGCGCGCGGTGCGCAACTGTTCGTAACCCGTTCCAAACCGGAAATGCTGGTTGAACTGTTCCGCATCGAAGTGCCGGAAATTGGCGAAGAAGTGATCGAAATTAAAGCGGCAGCCCGCGATCCTGGATCGCGTGCGAAAATCGCCGTTAAGACCAACGACAAGCGTATTGATCCGGTCGGTGCGTGTGTGGGTATGCGCGGTGCGCGCGTTCAGGCGGTTTCTACCGAACTGGGTGGCGAGCGTATTGATATCGTCCTGTGGGATGATAACCCGGCGCAGTTCGTGATTAACGCAATGGCACCAGCAGACGTCGCTTCTATCGTGGTGGATGAAGACAAACACACCATGGATATCGCGGTTGAAGCCGGTAACCTGGCGCAGGCGATTGGACGTAATGGTCAGAACGTCCGCCTGGCTTCACAACTGAGCGGTTGGGAACTCAACGTGATGACCGTTGATGACCTGCAGGCGAAGCATCAGGCTGAAGCACATGCAGCCATTGACACCTTCACCAAATATCTCGATATCGATGAAGATTTCGCGACAGTTCTGGTGGAAGAAGGTTTTGCGACGCTGGAAGAACTGGCCTACGTGCCAATGAAAGAGCTGCTGGAAATTGACGGCCTGGATGAACAGACCGTTGAAGCGCTGCGCGAGCGTGCTAAAAACGCACTGACCACTCTGGCACTGGCCCAGGAAGAAAGCCTCGGTGATAACAAACCGGCTGACGATCTGCTGAATCTGGAAGGATTGGATCGTGAGATGGCCTTCAAACTGGCTGCCCGTGGTGTTTGTACGCTGGAAGATCTCGCTGAACAGGGCATTGATGATCTGGCTGATATCGAAGGGTTGACCGACGAAAAAGCCGGTGAGCTGATTATGGCTGCCCGTAATATTTGCTGGTTCGGCGACGAAGCGTAATAAACTGTAGCAGGAAGGAACAGTATGACAGATGTAACCGTAAAAACGCTGGCTGCAGAGATACAGACCTCCGTGGATCGCCTGGTACAGCAATTTGCTGATGCAGGTATCCCGAAGTCTGCTGACGACTCTGTATCCGCACAAGAGAAACAAACCTTACTGGCGCACCTGAACCGTGAAAACGGCTCAGCGCCGGATAAGTTGACATTGCAGCGTAAAACGCGCAGTACTCTCAATATTCCAGGTACCGGTGGGAAAAGCAAATCGGTACAAATCGAAGTCCGCAAGACACGCACCTTTGTGAAACGCGATCCGCAAGAGGCTGAACGCCTGGCCGCGGAAGAGCAGGCGCAGCGTGAAGCGGAAGAGCAAGCCCGTCGTGAGGCAGAAGAAGCTGCCAAACGCGAGGCGCAACAAAAAGCCGAACGTGAGGCCGCAGAACAAGCTAAGCGTGAAGCCGCTGATAAAGCGAAACGTGAAGCTGCGGAAAAAGACAAAGTGAGCAATCAACAGACCGACGATATGACTAAAACCGCCCAGGCCGAAAAAGCCCGCCGTGAAAATGAAGCCGCTGAACTGAAGCGTAAAGCGGAAGAAGAAGCACGTCGCAAGCTTGAAGAAGAAGCGCGCCGCGTAGCGGAAGAAGCTCGCCGTATGGCGGAAGAAAACGAGAAAAATGGTGTGAATAACGCTGAACCTGTTGAAGATACCAGCGATTATCACGTCACCACTTCCCAGCATGCTCGCCAGGCTGAAGACGAGAACGATCGTGAAGTTGAAGGCGGTCGTGGTCGTACTCGCAGCGCGAAAGCCGCGCGTCCGGCGAAAAAAGGCAACAAACACGCTGAATCTAAAGCTGACCGTGAAGAAGCGCGTGCAGCGGTTCGCGGTGGTAAAGGCGGTAAGCAGCGTAAAGGTTCCGCTCTGCAGCAGGGCTTCCAGAAGCCGGCTCAGGCCGTTAACCGTGACGTTGTGATCGGCGAAACCATCACCGTTGGCGATCTGGCGAACAAGATGGCAGTTAAAGGCTCTCAGGTCATCAAAGCGATGATGAAACTGGGTGCAATGGCGACCATCAACCAGGTCATCGACCAGGAAACCGCACAGCTGGTTGCCGAAGAGATGGGCCATAAAGTTATCCTGCGTCGTGAAAACGAGCTGGAAGAAGCAGTAATGAGCGACCGTGACACCGGCGCAGCGGCTGAACCGCGCGCACCGGTAGTCACCATCATGGGTCACGTTGACCACGGTAAAACGTCTCTGCTGGACTACATTCGTTCTACGAAAGTGGCCTCTGGCGAAGCAGGCGGCATCACTCAGCACATCGGTGCGTACCACGTTGAAACTGACAACGGTATGATCACCTTCCTGGATACTCCGGGTCACGCCGCGTTTACCTCCATGCGTGCTCGTGGTGCTCAGGCAACGGATATCGTTGTTCTGGTTGTTGCAGCAGACGACGGCGTGATGCCGCAGACTATCGAAGCAATCCAGCACGCGAAAGCGGCAGGTGTGCCGGTAGTGGTTGCAGTCAACAAGATCGATAAACCAGAAGCGGATCCTGATCGCGTTAAAAACGAACTGTCCCAGTACGGCATCATGCCGGAAGAGTGGGGCGGCGAGAGCCAGTTCGTCCACGTTTCTGCGAAAGCGGGTACCGGTATCGATGAGCTGCTGGATGCTATTCTGCTGCAGGCTGAAGTTCTGGAACTGAAGGCTGTCCGTAAGGGTATGGCGAGCGGTGCGGTTATCGAATCCTTCCTGGATAAAGGTCGTGGTCCGGTTGCTACCGTACTGGTGCGTGAAGGTACGCTGCACAAAGGCGACATCGTACTCTGTGGTTTTGAATACGGTCGCGTTCGTGCGATGCGTAACGAATTGGGTCAGGAAGTCCTGGAAGCAGGTCCGTCCATTCCGGTGGAAATCCTCGGTCTGTCCGGTGTTCCGGCGGCCGGTGACGAAGTCACCGTGGTTCGTGACGAGAAGAAAGCCCGTGAAGTTGCACTGTATCGTCAGGGCAAATTCCGTGAAGTTAAACTGGCTCGTCAGCAGAAATCTAAACTTGAAAACATGTTCGCTAACATGACTGATGGTGAAGTTCACGAAGTGAACATCGTCCTGAAAGCCGACGTGCAGGGTTCTGTCGAAGCGATTTCCGACTCTTTACTGAAACTGTCTACCGACGAAGTAAAAGTGAAGATCATCGGTTCCGGCGTGGGTGGTATCACCGAAACCGACGCGACCCTGGCTGCGGCATCCAACGCGATTCTGGTTGGCTTCAACGTCCGTGCTGATGCCTCTGCACGCAAAGTTATCGAATCTGAAAGCCTGGATCTGCGTTATTACTCCGTCATCTATCATCTGATCGACGAAGTGAAAGCGGCGATGAGCGGCATGCTGTCTCCGGAGCTGAAACAGCAGATCATCGGTCTGGCTGAAGTTCGTGATGTGTTCAAATCACCGAAATTCGGCGCTATCGCAGGCTGTATGGTTACCGAAGGTACGATTAAACGTCACAACCCAATCCGCGTACTGCGCGATAACGTGGTTATCTATGAAGGCGAGCTGGAATCCCTGCGCCGCTTCAAAGATGACGTCAACGAAGTCCGTAACGGCATGGAATGTGGTATTGGCGTTAAGAACTACAACGATGTTCGCGTTGGCGATATGATCGAAGTGTTCGAGATCATCGAGATCAAACGTACCATCGCATAATCTTCGTCGTCTTTTGGGCCGCAACTTGCAGCCCAAAATCCTGAGAAGATGAATAAGCGTAGGCCGGGTAAGCGAAGCGCCACCCGGCAAGAAATTTAAAAAGGGGCTTATTGCCCCTTTTTTGTCTTTATTCTGGAGAATTTATTATGGCGAAAGAATTTGGTCGCCCACAGCGTGTCGCGCAGGAGATGCAGAAAGAAATCGCACTCATCCTGCAACGCGAAATCAAAGACCCACGCGTGGGCATGATGACTACCGTGTCTGGTGTTGAGATGTCCCGTGATCTGGCCTATGCCAAAGTGTTCGTGACCTTCCTTAACGACCAGGACGAAGCGGCCGTGAAAAACGGCATTAAGGCACTGCAGGAAGCCTCTGGTTTTATCCGCTCTCTGCTAGGTAAAGCCATGCGTCTGCGAATCGTGCCTGAGTTGACCTTCTTCTACGACAACTCGCTGGTAGAAGGGATGCGCATGTCCAACCTGGTGACCAGCGTGGTGAAACATGACGATGAGCGTCGTGTGAACCCAGCGGACGACAGCAAGGAGGACTGATGAGTCGTCCTCGTCGTCGTGGTCGCGACATTCACGGTGTTCTGCTGCTGGACAAACCGCAAGGCATGTCCAGCAATGACGTACTGCAAAAAGTAAAGCGCATCTATAATGCCAACCGCGCGGGACATACCGGCGCGCTGGATCCGCTGGCGACAGGCATGCTGCCTATCTGCCTCGGTGAAGCGACGAAATTTTCACAGTACTTGCTGGATTCTGATAAACGCTATCGTGTGGTTGCCCGTCTGGGTCAGCGTACTGATACCTCTGATGCCGATGGGCAAATCGTGCAGGAACGTCCGGTAACTTTCACCGCTGAGCAGCTTGCAAGTGCGCTGGAGACTTTCCGCGGCGATATCGAGCAGATTCCCTCAATGTATTCGGCGCTGAAGTATCAGGGTAAGAAGCTGTACGAATATGCGCGTCAGGGTATTGAAGTTCCGCGTGAAGCGCGACCGATTACCGTCTATGAGCTGTTGTTTATTCGCCACGAAGGTAACGAGCTGGAACTGGAAGTTCACTGCTCCAAAGGCACCTATATTCGCACCATCGTTGACGATCTCGGTGAGAAGCTGGGCTGCGGCGCACACGTAACGTATCTGCGTCGTCTGACGGTCAGCAAGTATCCGGTGGATCGTATGGTCACGCTGGAGCATTTGCGTGAACTGGCTGAACAGGCCGAACAGCAAAATATTCCGGCGGCGCAGTTGCTTGATCCTTTGCTGATGCCAATGGACAGTCCGGCATCGGACTATCCGGTGGTTAATTTGCCTTTAACATCGTCGGTTTACTTTAAAAATGGTAACCCGGTACGTACGACAGGTGCCCCGCTGGAAGGCCTGGTGCGTGTGACGGAAGGCGATGACGGTAAATTTATTGGCATGGGGGAGATCGACGATGAAGGTCGCGTCGCCCCCCGTCGCCTGGTGGTTGAATATCCGGCATAACGCTCTCTGTCTTGCGATAAAAGGGCGCTGCGAGTAGAATACTGCCGCTTAACGTCGCGTAAATTGTTTAACAATGTGCGTGGCGTATACACAAAATCATTTGAGCTGCATCAAGGCGGCAAGTCTGAGAATCCTTAGGAGCTTACTTAGGTAAGTGACTGAGGTGAGCGGACGCAGCCAACGCAGAGTCAGTTTGAAGGATAAAGTGTATACACTGGGATAGCTGAATTAGAGATCGGCATCCTTTCATTCTTAACACTTTGGAGTTTTAAAATGTCTCTAAGTACTGAAGCTACCGCTAAAATCGTTTCTGAGTTTGGTCGTGATGCAAACGACACCGGTTCTACCGATGTTCAGGTTGCTCTGTTGACTGCACAGATTAACCACCTGCAGGGCCACTTTGCAGAGCACAAAAAAGATCACCACAGCCGTCGTGGTCTGCTGCGCATGGTTTCTCAGCGTCGTAAACTGCTCGACTACCTGAAACGTAAAGATGTTGCACGTTACACCGCGCTGATCGAGCGTCTGGGTCTGCGTCGCTAATTCTTTCGAGTTTCAGAAAGAGGGGGCCTTCATGGCCCCTTTTTTCCAGCAGATGGCAGCAATTCGCTGGAAACTAATGTATTGTTGCTATGAATGATCTTCCGTTGCAGAGGTTCGCGCGGCTAATGAGAGGCTTTACTCATGCTTATGGGTTAGGGTTGTCATTAGTCGCGAGGATGCGCAGAAGATCGGGTATTAACGATGGCGCAAAAATGTGCCGTCAAAAAATAGAGAAAGGATATTATTTTGCTTAATCCGATCGTTCGTAAATTCCAGTACGGTCAGCATACCGTTACGCTGGAAACCGGCATGATGGCGCGTCAGGCGACTGCCGCTGTTATGGTTAGCATGGATGACACTGCGGTATTCGTTACCGTTGTTGGCCAGAAAAAAGCGAAACCAGGCCAGGATTTCTTCCCGCTGACCGTTAACTATCAGGAGCGTACCTACGCTGCTGGCCGTATCCCGGGTAGCTTCTTCCGTCGTGAGGGCCGTCCGAGTGAAGGCGAAACCCTGATCGCGCGTCTGATTGACCGCCCGGTTCGTCCACTGTTCCCGGAAGGCTTCGTTAACGAAGTTCAGGTTATCGCGACTGTTGTTTCTGTTAACCCGCAGGTTAACCCGGACATCGTGGCGATGATTGGTGCATCTGCTGCACTGACTCTGTCTGGCATCCCATTCAACGGCCCGATCGGTGCTGCACGTGTTGGTTACATCAATGACCAGTACGTACTGAACCCGACCCAGGACGAACTGAAAGAAAGCAAGCTGGACCTGGTGGTTGCTGGTACAGAAGCTGCCGTACTGATGGTTGAATCTGAAGCTGAACTGCTGAGCGAAGACCAGATGCTGGGCGCTGTGGTATTCGGTCACGAACAGCAGCAGGTTGTTATTCAGGCGATCAACGAGCTGGCGAAAGAAGCTGGCAAACCGCGTTGGGACTGGCAGCCAGAAGCCGTAAACGAAGCGCTGAACGCGCGCGTTGCCGCACTGGCAGAAGCTCGCCTGAGCGATGCTTACCGCATCACCGACAAACAAGAGCGTTACGCTCAGGTTGACGTGATCAAATCTGAAACCATCGCGACTCTGGTGGCTGAAGACGAAACCCTGGACGCTAACGAACTGGGTGAAATCCTGCACGCTATCGAGAAAAACGTTGTTCGTAGCCGCGTACTGGCAGGCGAGCCGCGTATCGACGGCCGTGAAAAAGACATGATCCGTGGTCTGGACGTGCGTACTGGCGTTCTGCCGCGTACCCACGGTTCCGCACTGTTCACCCGTGGTGAAACTCAGGCGCTGGTTACTGCGACCCTGGGCACCACCCGTGATGCGCAGAACCTCGACGAACTGATGGGCGAGCGTACTGACAACTTCCTGTTCCACTACAACTTCCCTCCGTACTGCGTAGGTGAAACCGGCATGGTCGGTTCTCCGAAGCGTCGTGAGATTGGTCACGGTCGTCTGGCGAAGCGTGGCGTGCTGGCAGTAATGCCGGAACTGGATAAATTCCCGTACACCGTGCGTGTGGTTTCTGAAATCACCGAATCTAACGGTTCTTCTTCCATGGCTTCCGTATGTGGCGCTTCCCTGGCGCTGATGGACGCAGGCGTGCCAATCAAAGCGGCCGTTGCGGGTATCGCGATGGGTCTGGTGAAAGAAGGCGACAACTATGTTGTGCTGTCTGACATCCTGGGCGACGAAGACCACCTGGGCGATATGGACTTCAAAGTGGCGGGTTCCCGCGACGGTATCTCTGCACTGCAGATGGATATCAAAATTGAAGGTATCACCAAAGAGATCATGCAGGTTGCTCTGAACCAGGCTAAAGGTGCGCGTCTGCACATCCTGGGTGTGATGGAACAAGCGATCAACGCACCGCGTGGCGATATCTCTGAATTTGCTCCGCGTATCCACACCATCAAGATCAGCCCGGACAAGATCAAAGACGTTATCGGTAAAGGCGGTTCTGTTATCCGTGCCCTGACCGAAGAAACCGGCACCACCATTGAAATCGAAGATGATGGTACCGTGAAGATTGCTGCGACCGACGGCGAAAAAGCGAAATATGCTATCCGTCGTATCGAAGAGATCACAGCAGAGATCGAAGTAGGCCGTATCTACAATGGTAAAGTGACCCGTATCGTTGACTTTGGCGCGTTCGTTGCCATCGGTGGCGGTAAAGAAGGTCTGGTGCACATCTCTCAGATCGCTGATAAGCGCGTTGAGAAAGTGACCGATTACCTGCAGATGGGCCAGGAAGTACCGGTCAAAGTTCTGGAAGTTGATCGCCAGGGCCGTGTACGTCTGAGCATTAAAGAAGCAACTGAGCAGTCTCAACCTGCAGGCGAACCGGAAGCTCCGGTAAGCCAACAGGGCGAGTAAGGTTGCCATTGCCCTCCGTGAAAGCGGAGGGCCTTTAACCCGGCAGGACGCCTTGTTAGCAACCGGGGAACCTGGACGTTCATTCAATCGTTGTCTTCGGGAGTGGGAAATGAAGCCTTTTTTGCGCTGGTGTTTCGTTGCGACAGCACTCACGCTGGCTGGATGCAGTAATTCCGCCTGGCGTAAGAGTGAAGTCCTCGCAGTACCATTGCAACCGACTTTGCAGCAGGAAGTGATTCTGGCACGTATGGAACAAATTCTTGCCAGTCGGGCTTTAACCGATGACGAACGCGCACAGCTTTTATATGAGCGCGGAGTGTTGTATGATAGTCTCGGTCTGAGGGCACTAGCGCGGAATGATTTTTCACAAGCGCTGGCAATCCGACCAGATATGCCTGAAGTATTCAATTACTTAGGTATATATTTAACGCAGGCAGGCAATTTTGATGCTGCCTATGAAGCGTTTGATTCTGTACTTGAGCTTGATCCAACTTACAACTACGCGCACTTAAATCGCGGTATCGCATTGTATTACGGCGGTCGCGACAAGTTAGCGCAAGATGATCTGCTAGCGTTTTATCAAGACGATCCCAATGATCCTTTCCGTAGTCTGTGGCTTTATCTCGCCGAGCAGAAGCTCGATGAGAAGCAGGCTAAAGAAGCGTTAAAGCAACGCTTTGAAAAATCGGATAAAGAGCAATGGGGATGGAACATTGTCGAGTTCTACCTGGGCAACATTAGCGAAGCAACGCTGATGGAACGCCTGAAGGCGGACGCAACGGATAACACCTCGCTCGCTGAGCATCTCAGTGAAACCAACTTCTATTTAGGTAAGTACTACCTAAGTCTGGGGGATTTGGACAACGCTACGGCATTGTTCAAACTGGCGGTGGCTAACAACGTGCATAACTTTGTTGAGCACCGATACGCATTGTTGGAATTATCGCTCCTGGGCCAGGACCAAGATGACCTGGCAGAATCGGACCAGCAATAGCTGACGTACACATCAGCCCGTAATCTTTTTTGATTGCCATCACCTTCACGGGTGAGGGCGTTGTTGTTCGTTAATACACCTACTTTGAGCCGGTTCACACTTTTCAATGAAAATTGCAGATCAATTTCATGATGAGTTATGTAGACTGGCCGCCATTAATTTTGAGGCACACGTACTACATGGCTGAATTCGAAACCACTTTTGCAGATCTGGGCCTGAAGGCTCCTATCCTTGAAGCCCTTAACGATCTGGGTTACGAAAAACCATCTCCAATCCAGGCAGAGTGCATTCCGCATCTGCTGGGCGGTCGCGATGTTCTGGGTATGGCCCAGACGGGTAGCGGCAAAACTGCAGCGTTCTCTTTACCGCTGCTCAACAATCTTGATCCTGAGCTGAAGGCACCTCAGATTCTGGTGCTGGCACCGACCCGCGAACTGGCGGTTCAGGTTGCAGAAGCCATGACGGATTTCTCTAAACACATGCGCGGCGTGAACGTGGTTGCCCTGTACGGCGGCCAGCGTTATGACGTGCAATTACGTGCCCTGCGTCAGGGACCACAGATCGTCGTCGGTACGCCGGGCCGTCTGCTGGATCACCTGAAGCGCGGGACTCTGGACCTCTCTAAACTGAGCGGTCTGGTACTGGACGAAGCAGACGAAATGCTGCGTATGGGCTTCATCGAAGACGTTGAAACCATCATGGCGCAGATCCCGGAAGGTCATCAGACCGCTCTGTTCTCCGCGACTATGCCGGAAGCGATTCGTCGTATTACCCGCCGCTTTATGAAAGAGCCGCAGGAAGTACGCATTCAGTCCAGCGTTACCACACGTCCTGACATCAGCCAGAGCTACTGGACTGTCTGGGGCATGCGTAAAAATGAAGCGCTGGTGCGTTTCCTGGAAGCAGAAGATTTTGATGCGGCGATTATCTTCGTTCGTACCAAAAATGCGACCCTGGAAGTGGCAGAAGCGCTGGAGCGTAGCGGTTATAGCAGCGCTGCACTGAACGGCGACATGAACCAGTCCCTGCGTGAGCAGACTCTGGAACGTCTGAAAGATGGCCGTCTGGACATTCTGATTGCAACCGACGTTGCGGCCCGTGGCCTGGACGTTGAGCGTATCAGCCTGGTTGTTAACTACGACATCCCGATGGATTCCGAGTCTTACGTTCACCGTATCGGCCGTACTGGTCGTGCGGGTCGTGCTGGCCGTGCGCTGCTGTTCGTTGAGAACCGTGAGCGTCGTCTGCTGCGTAACATCGAACGCACCATGAAGCTGACGATTCCGGAAGTAGAACTGCCGAATGCAGAACTGCTGGGTAAACGCCGTCTGGAAAAATTCGCCGCTAAAGTACAGCAGCAGCTGGAAAGCAGCGATCTGGATCAGTACCGTGCTCTGCTGGCGAAAATGCAGCCGGAAGAAGAGCTGGATATCGAAACGCTGGCAGCCGCACTGCTGAAAATGGCTCAGGGCGAACGTCCGCTGATCCTGCCGCCAGATGCACCGATGCGTCCGAAACGCGAATTCCGCGACCGTGACGATCGTGGTCCGCGTGACCGCAACGATCGTGGCCCGCGTAATGACCGTGGTGGTGAAGATCGTCCGCGTCGTGAACGTCGTGACGTTGGCGATATGCAGCTGTACCGCATTGAAGTGGGCCGTGATGACGGTGTTGAAGTTCGTCATATCGTTGGCGCGATTGCTAACGAAGGCGATATCAGCAGCCGTTACATCGGTAACATCAAGCTGTTTGCTTCCCACTCCACCATCGAGCTGCCGAAAGGTATGCCGGGCGACGTGCTGCAGCACTTTACCCGTACTCGCATCCTGAACAAACCGATGAACATGCAGCTGGTTGGCGATGCAGTTCCGCACACCGGTGGTGAGCGTCGTGGCGGTGGCCGATTCAGCGGCGAGCGTCGTGAAGGTGGTCGTGGCGAAGGTCGTAATTTCAGCGGTGAGCGTCGTGAAGGCGGTCGTGGCGATGGTCGTCGTTTCAGCGGCGAACGCCGTGAAGGCAACCGTGGTCCGCGTCGTGACGATTCTTCTGCTCCGCGTCGTGATGACTCCGCTGGTCGTCGTCGTTTCGGCGGTGACGCATAAGTTTCACTGCGTAAAGTAATATATACAGCCCCGATCTCAACAATCGGGGCTTTTTTTATTTCATTTGTACTCGTGTACTGGTACAGTGCAGCACATTGAGATGTAGTCACAATATAAATGACTGGAGAGATGGCTAAATGGCAACACTAACCACCACCCAAACGTCACCTTCGCTGCTCGGCGGCGTGGTGATTATCGGCGGCACCATTATTGGCGCGGGGATGTTTTCTCTGCCAGTGGTCATGTCCGGGGCGTGGTTTTTCTGGTCAATGGCAGCGCTGATCTTCACCTGGTTCTGTATGCTGCATTCCGGACTGATGATCCTCGAAGCGAACCTTAATTACCGCATTGGTTCCAGCTTTGACACCATCACGAAAGATCTGCTGGGCAAAGGTTGGAACGTGGTGAACGGCATCTCGATCGCCTTCGTTCTCTATATCCTGACCTACGCCTATATTTCGGCGAGCGGCTCGATTCTGCATCACACTTTCTCCGAGATGTCGCTGAATGTTCCGGCGCGCGCGGCGGGTCTTGGCTTTGCACTGCTGGTGGCATTTGTGGTGTGGTTAAGCACCAAAGCGGTTAGCCGCATGACGGCGATTGTGCTGGGCGCGAAGGTGATTACCTTTTTCCTGACCTTTGGTAGTCTGCTGGGGCATGTTACGCCCACTACGCTGTTTAATGTGGCACAAAGCAATGCTTCGTATACACCGTACCTGCTGATGACGCTGCCGTTTTGCCTGGCCTCATTTGGTTATCACGGTAACGTCCCTAGCCTGATGAAGTACTACGGCAAAGATCCGAAGACCATTGTGAAATGTCTGGTGTATGGCACGCTGCTGGCGCTGGTGCTGTATACTGTATGGTTGCTGGGAACGATGGGTAATATTCCACGTCCGGAGTTTATCGGTATTGCGCAGCAGGGCGGTAACATTGATGTGTTGGTACAGGCGCTGAGCGGCGTACTGAACAGCCGCAGCCTTGATCTACTGTTAGTGGTGTTCTCTAACTTTGCAGTGGCGAGTTCATTCCTTGGCGTTACGCTCGGTCTGTTTGACTACCTGGCGGATCTGTTTGGCTTTGATGACTCGGCGATGGGGCGTTTTAAAACGGCATTGCTGACGTTTGTCCCGCCAATTGTGGGTGGCTTGCTGTGGCCGAACGGTTTCCTGTACGCCATTGGGTATGCAGGACTCGCGGCAACCATCTGGGCCGCCATTGTACCGGCGCTGCTGGCACGTAAATCCCGTGAGCGTTTCGGTAGCCCGAAATTCCGCGTCTGGGGCGGCAAGCCGATGATTGCGCTAATCCTGGTATTTGGTATCGGCAACGCGATTATCCATATTCTGTCGAGCGTGGATCTGTTACCGGTCTATCAGTAATCTCTTTTTTTCACCCTCTCCCTACCGGGAGAGGGCAACAACTTACCCAGCCAATTCTTCTTTCACCTGCATCGCCAAATCAAACGAATGTAGCCGTGCCTGATGATCGAAAATCTGGCCGTTAACCATAATTTCATCAGCCTGGGTTTCGCGTAAAATGGCATCGAGGCCGTGACGGACTTTCGCCTTATCGCCGACGAGCGACATGCTCAGCGCCTGTTGTACGCCATATTGCTCAGAAGCGGACCACAGCTGATGCATATTCTCTACCGGCGGCGGTAGCTGGCCAGTTTCGCCACGACGTAGTTTCACAAACGCTTGCTGCATTGAGGTGAAAAGAAATTCGGCATCGCGATTGCTGTCGGCGGCAATGATGTTGATGCACACCATCGCGTACGGTTTTGCCAGCCGCGCTGAGGGTTTGAATTGGGTGCGGTACAGATGCAGCGCCTGATGCAGCATATCCGGAGCAAAGTGCGAGGCGAAGGCAAACGGCAGGCCGAGCTGGGCTGCCAACTGTGCGCTGTACAGGCTGGAGCCTAATAACCAGACCGGGATCTGCTCGCCGTAGCCGGGAACCGGACGCACATGAGGGTTAGGAGCGCGGGCGTCGAACCAGTCCAACAGTTCAGCTACGTCGCGTGGGAAGTTATCGATATCACCACTCATATGGCGGCGCAGTGCGCGCATCGTTGGCTGATCGCTCCCCGGCGCGCGGCCAAGCCCAAGATCGATGCGTCCCGGATACAGCGTATTCAAGGTACCGAACTGCTCGGCGATCACCAGCGGCGAATGATTAGGCAGCATAACACCGCCGGAACCAAGATGCAGCGTGGTGGTATTGGCTGCCAGATAGCCAATCAGCACTGAAGTTGCGGCGCTGGCGATGCCGGTCATGTTGTGATGCTCTGCCAGCCAGTAGCGGTGGTAGCCGCGCTTTTCGGCCAATCGGGCGAGATCAAGCGAGTGCGTGAAGGCCTCTTTCGCCGAAGAACCTTCAGGGATCGGCGCCAGATCCAACACCGAGAACGGAATAGTTTTGTCAGTCATAACGGCTCACTTTGTTACCGGTTAATCTTTTAATACTGCATTAAAATTTGATTACCGTTGTTAACAAAGTGAGCTTTTTTACGCCTGCAGCTCCAGACCCGCCAGTCGCTTCCAGTAGCCGTTGCAGTCACTGTGGGCGGCAAGCGGTAATGGGGCCGCGCCATTTTCATTGGCGCGGAACGCATCAAGCATGGCGAACGTTTCGCTGCCTGAGGGCGACAGACGCACAATATCAACCAGACCCTGCATTGATGTCAGCTCGTTGCCGAGGTTGTAAACATAACCGCTCATGGTCTGGATCCCGTTGAGCACAAAGACCTGCTGATTCTCCTGCGACAGCACATCGCGTCCGTTCGGGTATTTGATGCAGCAGGTTTCACATTCGTCTTTTGGACGATCTTCAGAGCGTGCGGTAAAGCAGCGGGCGGAGTACGCCAGTGGCAGATGCCCGTAGCTCAGTACCTCGACTTCAAATTGATTGCGAATGCCCAGCTCATCACACTGGTTGAGCAGGTTCACCAGCCAGTCACGGGATAACTCTACCGGCATACACCAGCGCACCATGCCCTGATTGAGCAGCAAACGCAGGGTTACCGCGTTATAACAGTTGAGCGCATGCCCAGCGACAAACGGCAGCTTACGCTCGGCGCACATGTTTACTACGCCGAGATCGCTGGCTTCCAGCAGGAAGTCGCCGTTTTCAACATAGCGCTTCAGCTCTCCCAGCTCAGAGGAGGCTTGCACCAGCGCCAGCGTCGACAGCACCACCTGTTTACCGCTGCCAGCGAGTGATTTCGCCATATCCAGCCAGTCGCCCACTTTGGTGGCGCGGCGTTTACTGCATACCGCTTCGCCAAGGTAGATAATGTCGGCCTGGCTTACAGCGGCCTGCTGATAAAAGTCTTCCAGCGTTTCTTTCGGCCAGTACCATAGCACTGGCCCTAAGGAATATTTCATTGCTTCTCTCACTGCCATTTACGGTGATAGGCGCCAAGCGTGGTTTGCGTGCCTTCGGACATTGAACCGAGCGTTTCCATCCACGCGTCCTGCGGGGCGTAGTTTTGCGGGTCGGCCATACAGCGGTCGATTGCCTGACGCCACACTTTCGCTACCTGACTGACATAGGCCGGGCTACGCTGACGCCCTTCGATTTTTACCGAAGCAATATTGGCCGCCAGCAGTTCCGGCAGCAGTTCCAGCGTATTCAGGCTGGTGGGTTCTTCCAGCGCATGGTAGCGCTCGCCATCAACCAGATAGCGGCCTTTACACAGCGTCGGATAACCGGCGTTTTCTCCGTCCTGATAGCGATCGATCAGCACTTCATTGAGGCGGGATTCCAGCCCTTGTTGGGTCTGCTGCCAGCGAACAAAACGAGCAGGAGAGCAGGCACCAACCGTGTTTGGAGATTCGCCTGTCAGATAGGACGAAAGATAGCAACGGCCTTCCGCCATAATGCACAGGCTGCCAAAGGCGAACACTTCCAGGGGAACTGGTGTGACGCGAGCGAGCTGCTTCACCTGATGAATAGACAGCACGCGCGGCAGCACCACGCGGGCAACGTCAAAGTTGCGATGGTAGAAATTAATCGCCTCTTCATTGGTTGCAGATGCCTGAACAGAGACATGGCGCTCAATATGCGGGTAGCGCTCTGCGGCATACTCAAGCATAGCGAGGTCGGCGAGGATCAGCGCATCTGCACCCAGTTGCGCCGCCATATCCACGGCACGTTGCCAGCGCGCGTAACCATCCGGATGCGCAAAGGTGTTAATCGCGATGTGCAGCTTACGGCGGTGCTGATGGACAAAATTCACCGCTTCCTGCAATTTTTTCTCGGTAAAATTAAGGCCGGCGAAATGACGGGCATTGGTATCATCTTTCAGCCCGATGTAGACAGCATCAGCGCCGTTCTCGATGGCCGCCTTAAGCGCCGGGAGGTTTCCGGCAGGGCAGAGCAGCTCCATAATTTATCCTGAACGTTGCGCCATGTAGGGCGCAGAAATGTTAACGAAGAGGGATTTTAATTAACCTTGATGAGACAATTTTTGATTTAAGGCAGTTAAAGTCGTATTGGTGACACCAATAAAGAGGTAACAATTTCGTAGCGAATTGTTGATTTATGCCGCTATGTCGTTTATTTGATATGGCAAAATAGCAGGACTATTGAAACAGGGAGTAAAGCTCGTGTTGGATAAACTGCGTTCACGCTTAGTACATTTTGGTCCTTCTTTGATGAGTGTACCGGTTAAACTGACGCCCTTTGCGCTGAAGCGCCAGGTTCTGGAACAGGTCCTGAGCTGGCAGTTTAGTCAGGCGCTGGCCGATGGGGAGCTGGAGTTTCTCGACGGTCGCTGGCTGAGCATTCATGTGCGTGACATCGGCCTTAAATGGTATACCTCTGTTCAAAACGATAAACTGATCGTCAGCCAGAATGCAGATGCGGATGTCAGTTTTAGCGCGGATGCCAGCGATCTTCTGATGATCGCGGCACGTAAGCAGGATCCGGATACGCTGTTCTTCCAGCGTCGCCTGGTGATTGAAGGTGATACAGAATTAGGGCTGTATGTAAAAAATCTGATGGACGCCATCGAACTGGAGCAGATGCCTAAGGCGCTGCGCATCATGCTGATGCAGTTGGCGGATTTTGTTGAGGCGGGAATGAAAACAACGCCAGAAACCAAACAGACTTCGGTAGGTGAGCCATGCTGATTCGAGTCGAAATTCCCATTGATGCCCCTGGTATTGATGCGCTGCTGCGCCGTTCGTTTGAGAGCGATGCGGAAGCGAAACTAGTACACGACCTGCGTGAAGACGGGTTCTTAACGCTGGGTCTGGTTGCTACCGATGAAGAAGGTCAGGTCGTGGGTTACGTCGCGTTCAGCCCTGTCGATGTCCAGGGCGAAGATCTGCAATGGGTCGGCATGGCGCCGCTGGCCGTGGATGAAAACTACCGTGGGCAGGGTCTGGCGCGTCAGCTGGTCTATGAAGGGCTTGATTCCCTGAACGAGTTTGGCTACGCCGCGGTGGTTACGCTGGGCGATCCGGCGCTGTACAGCCGCTTTGGCTTTGAGCTGGCTGCGCATCACGATCTGCATTGCCGTTGGCCGGGCACTGAAAGCGCATTCCAGGTTCATCGCCTGGCGGATGACGCGCTGGAAGGCGTGACGGGCCTTGTGGAATACCACGACCACTTCAATCGTTTTTAAGCTCCGGGGTTTGCAGGCTGCTCAGTAGCGCCTCAAGCCCTTCGCCGTCTACAAGGCGCTCTTTCTGCCGCTTGGTGAGCTGTTTGACGCGATACTCTATGCGCAGAGCCAGCGAACGGTCGCCGATCTGCGCCGCAAATGCCAACGTGAGTTCCCCCTTTCCGCGTAGTGCCTTCGCACCTTTCCCACTTTGATGCTGCTTATAGCGGCGCTGCACATCGGTGGTTATACCGGTGTATAAGGCGTTGTCTGCAGTACGGATCAGGTACAGATACCAGGGTGTCATTGTCACCATCGACGTGATAATTTTCAGGCCTACAGTATAAAAGAGAACAGAAATGGAAACACTGACTGCGGTGACCCGCTGGCTGGCAAAGCAGCATGTCGTGACCTGGTGCGTTCATCATGAAGGTGAATTGTGGTGCGCCAATGCGTTTTACCTGTTTGATGCGCAGAAGATGGCATTCTATGTGCTGACCGAAGATAAAACGCGCCATGCGCAAATGTCCGGGCCGCGCGCGCCGATTGCCGGCACGGTAAATGGTCAGCCCAAAACGGTCGCCCTGATTCGTGGCGTGCAGTTTAAGGGGGAGATTCGCCGTCTTGAAGGGCAGGAGAGTGACACCGCGCGTAACGCCTACAACCGCCGTTTCCCCGTCGCCAGAATGTTGCCAGCGCCCGTGTGGGAGATTCGACTGGATGAAGTCAAATTCACGGACAACACACTGGGCTTCGGTAAAAAGATGCACTGGCTACGTGATCTATAGTTAAAAGAGTGATTGAAGCGTCAGGGGAAAATAAACGATGAGCCAGGTGTTAATAACCGGTGCAACGGGTCTGGTGGGTGGACATTTATTGCGTATGTTGCTGAATGAACCTCGGGTCAATGCCATTACGGCGCCGACGCGTCGACCGCTGGCTGATACGGCTGGCATCTATAATCCCCACGATCCGCAGCTAACCGATGCTCTGGCGCAGGTTACCGATCCGGTCGATATCGTCTTTTGTTGTCTGGGAACGACCCGACGTGAAGCGGGCAGCAAAGAGGCATTTATCCACGCTGACTATACGCTGGTAGTGGATACGGCCCTGACGGGGCGTCGGCTGGGGGCCCAGCACATGTTGGTGGTGAGTTCGATGGGCGCTAATGCCAATTCGCCCTTTTTTTATAACCGGGTGAAAGGTGAAATGGAGCAGGCGCTGATTGCGCAGAATTGGCCGCGACTGACGATTGCCCGGCCTTCTATGCTTCTGGGGGATCGGGATAAACAGCGGGCGAATGAAATGTTTTTAGCGCCATTATTTCGGTTGCTGCCGGGTAACTGGAAGTCGATTGAAGCGCGTGATGTGGCGCGGGCTATGCTGGCAGAGGCGCTGGCACCAGGACCGGAAGGTGTTACGATAATGACCTCTTCCGGGCTGCGCGAACGGGCTAAATAAAATGCCGGATAACGTGCTCTGACGTCGTCATCCGGCATCTGTTATCATCTTACTTAATAAAGGTGAAGGCCGTCGTGACGCGTTTCACGCCGCTTACCCGGCTGGCGATGTCCGCCGCCGCCTTCGCTTCGCGCTCGGTCACCAGACCCAGCAGGAAGACTTCCCCATTTTCGGTCGTGACTTTCACGTTAGTGGATTTCACCTGATCGCTGGTCAGCAATTGTGAACGTACTTTGGTGGTGATCCAGGTATCGTTGGACGCATCGCCCAGGCCGATTGGCTGGCCTTGACGGATCTCATTAAAGACCTCTGTCGTACCCTCTACGCCCATCGCAATCTGTTTTGCCCGCGCAGACAGTTCGCTATTTGGCGACTGACCGACCAGTAGCACTTTACCCTGATACGCGCTCACGTTAATTCGCGTTTCTTTCTTGATCTGGGCATCTTTCGACAACGCCGTATTGACGCGTAACTCCAGGGTTCCATCATCTACCTGGGTGCCGACACTACGAGGGTCCGTCGCGGCTTTGGTGCCGACAGCAGCAGTTCCGACAACGGCAGCAGCGACACAGCCTTGCAGCATCAGTGCAGCGATAATCACAGCAAGCGGCGAAAATGCCTTCATGTGTACTCCTTAATCATCCTGGTGAGGGAAAAGCGTGTTGTCGATGAGATCGCAAAGGCAGTTGACCGTCAGCATGTGCATTTCCTGAACGCGGGCGCTATGGTGTGAGGGGATACGGATTTCAACATCCTGCGGCCCCAGTAACCCGGCCAGCTCCCCTCCGTCATACCCGGTCAGCGCGACAATTGTCATGTCGCGTGTCACGGCGGCTTCAACGGCTTTTACGATATCGCGGCTATTACCACGCGTAGAGATTGCCAGCAGAACATCACCTGCATGTCCCAGCGCACGGACTTGTTTTGCATAAACTTCATCGTGCAGGCGATCGTTGGCAATCGCAGTTAAGACCACATTATCAGTATTTAGTGCAATCGCAGGTAAACTTGGGCGCTCTGTTTCAAAACGATTGATCATGCTGGCAGCAAAATGCTGTGCGTTGGCAGCGGACGTCCCATTACCACAACAGAGAATTTTGTTGCCATTGAGCAGGGACTGAACCAGCGTCATGGCTGCACGGGAGATCGCATCCGGAAGTGCTTCAGCCGCAGCTATCTGAGTTTGAATGCTTTCAGTAAAGCAGACTTTAATTCTATCTAACACGCTAATCCTTAAGAACCAGGCTCTGAATCTTCAACTATGAGCGGTCGTTGAACGCGTCCTTAAACCACTCAACATCATTTCCGGTGAAGGCTAACACATCGAACCGGCAATCCACAGTATCAAAACTCCCATTGTGGCGTGCAAGCCACAAGCGGGCGGTCTGTAATAATTTGTGTTGTTTGCTCCGGGTCACACTCGCCGCTGCGCCGCCAAACTGGGCCGAGCGCCGATAGCGGACTTCAACAAAGACGGTGGTGTTGCCTTCACGCATTATCAGGTCGATTTCGCCGCCACGTTCACGTACGTTAGCGGCGATAAAATGCAGTCCCTTGCTCTGCAGCCAGTCACGCGCGGTGGATTCCCACGCGTCACCGGTCTGTTTACTCGTTAACTGGCGGGGACGACTTGTCCTTGCTGGTATTTGAGCCATGATAACTTCCTGTTAATCACACAATCCTGCGTTGCGGTTAAGGCCCCGGTGTTGCCGTTAATTTCGAAACCCTGTACCTGACGCATTTGCGAGAAGTGGTTGGCAAGTGACCAGGCATCGACGCCCATCGCGTACATACGCGCCAATGAGTAGTCATTACGCACTGCGCCAAGCGCTTGCTGCATGAGAGGCGCGTTAGCCCCTGCCAGCATCGGTATTTCGCTGTACTGCAAGCCTTCCATCTCCAGGCGGAAATCCGGGCCGGCAGTTCCCTGCGCGCTACGGGAGCTGGCGTACAGCGTTGCTCCGCTCTGGCTGCCGTTGCGCATAGCGATCATCGGCTTAATAAAGGCAATTTCTTCTGGCGTTGCCAGAATATACACGGCATCAACACGACCGCTGCCGCCGGTGATCTGCGCATCGGTTGGCGCAGCCGGAATCGTCAGGCCGCCAATCGTCACGCCAGGTTGCGCAGGCACAGAGGAAGCCACCGGGCTGCCCGTCAGGGAAATCCCCGAGCCGCCGTTGACGCCCATTTTCAGCTCGGCGGTGGAGCCGAACTTCTGTTGCAATACCACGCCGCCGCCCAGTTTTTGCCATTCCTGAGCAAAGGCATTGGCAACGCGATCGCCTAACGAACTGCGTGGGATCAACAGCAGCGGCGTTTGTTTGCCCTGGTCGTGGATGTGACGCGCGGCGTCGCGCGCTTCATCTTCTGGCGACAAAGCGAAGTAGCAGACGTTCGGCAGGTTTTTCACCGACTCCGGCTGATTAAGCGCCAGCACGTTTAATGGCGTGTTGCTTTTCATCAGCTCTTCAACATTGTTTTTCAACAGCGGACCAACCACGATGCTGGCGCCATCCTGTTGAACCTGAGTCAGGATCTGGTTCAGAGGCTGTGATGAGGTGTCGTAGATTTTCAGCTCTGCAGATGGATTCGCCGGTGCGCTGGCGGTTGTTGGCTGAGCGGGTGCTGTGGGCTGCGCAGCAGGTGTTTCTGGCTGTGCTGGCGTCTCATTAGTCAGGTCGCTGACAGACGCCTGAGAAGGGCTGGCAACACCGTCAGTCGTTTGCGGCTGCTCCACAGTTGTCGCAGCTGTTGTATCCTCAGCAGGCGCAGCTACAGCAGGGATCGCTACGGGTTGAGTACCCATATTTTTCGCCGCTTCAAAGCCTTGCTGAATAGTCCGGCCAAATACAGCGGCCTGACCGTTCAGCGGCAGCAGCAGTGCAATTTTGCTGGTGGAGGCGGGCTTAAAGCTCTGCACGTTAACCAACTGCGTTGGCAGCATTTTTGCGCCAGGGTTTTGCGGATAGCGTTTCTGCCAGTCAGCAATACCGGCTTTCATCATGTCCGGATCGTTACGGTTATCGAACCAGACGCGCTGGAGATCCAGCCAGCCTTGCAGCACGTTTTCATCCGCATTGATAACCAGCGCCTGCGCTTGCTCCTGGGTCATGGATGACAGCGCCTGCCAGGTGGCGTCGATGTTTTTCTGCTTAGCATTCGCGGCCAGCAGCGGTTCCTGGGCGATGAGGGCGCGCAATAGCGTCAACGATGGGCGACCCTGGTTGACGTCGATTTGCGCCTGCCAGTATCTGGCCTGCTGGTTTTGATCGAAATCGGCAGGAGTAAGTTTATCCAGCAGGGCCTGAGCGCCAGCGATATCTTTCTGTGCGAGCTTGATTTCGACGGCCAGCAGAGACTGCTCACGACGCTGAGTATCGCTGAGTTTCTGCGGTAGCTGGTTGAACAGCTCGATAGCCTGCTGGCTCTTGCCTTCTTTCAGCAGTGCACGAATGGCGAGTAATTGCCAGTTGGTCTTGCTATCATCTGAGCTTTGCTGCATTTGTTGCAGATAAAAGCCGGAATCAGCCTGCGCAGTGCCCTGCATATGGGCTGCACTCTGGTCTGGCGCCTGGGTGCCACAGCCTGCGAAAATCAGTGCTGCCAGAATGACTGGTAGCGCGCGTGCGGCTTTCAAACGAGAAAATGTTGAGGGTACCATACTGTATCCAGTGATATTTTTTTACTCAATGCTCAATATTAAATCGGCAATACGGACGACACAATGAAACAACACGAATCGGCGGATAATTCTCAAGGCCAACTCTTTATTGTACCTACTCCTATAGGAAATTTGGCTGATATTACCCAACGAGCGCTCGAAGTTTTACAAGCCGTTGATTTGATTGCCGCTGAAGATACCCGTCATACAGGGTTATTGTTACAACACTTCGCGATTAACGCTCGTTTGTTTGCATTACACGATCACAATGAGCAACAAAAAGCGGAAACGCTGGTGGCGAAACTCAAAGAAGGGCAAAACATTGCGCTGGTTTCCGATGCCGGAACGCCGCTGATTAACGATCCTGGTTACCATCTGGTGCGCACCTGTCGCGAAGCGGGGATCCGCGTAGTACCTCTGCCGGGCCCTTGCGCAGCGATTGCGGCACTGAGCGCTGCCGGTCTGCCTTCAGACCGCTTTTGCTATGAAGGTTTTCTGCCTGCCAAATCGAAAGGGCGTCGTGATGCGATGAAAGCCATTGAGGCTGAACCACGTACGCTTATTTTTTATGAATCCACTCACCGTTTACTGGATAGCCTGGAAGATATGGTCGCCGTCTGGGGCGAATCCCGCTACGTGGTGCTGGCGCGCGAACTGACGAAAACCTGGGAAACCATTCACGGTGCGCCGGTCGGCGAGCTGCTGGCGTGGGTCAAGGAAGATGAAAACCGTCGCAAAGGTGAAATGGTGCTAATTGTTGAAGGGCATAAAGCGCAAGAAGACGATCTACCTGCTGATGCGCTGCGAACTCTGGCGTTGCTGCAGGCCGAATTGCCGCTGAAAAAGGCCGCCGCGCTGGCCGCTGAAATCCACGGCGTGAAAAAGAATGCGCTGTATAAGCACGCGCTGGAACAGCAGGTAGAGTAAGAGCGTCTGGATTGATCGCCAGTTTGTTGGAAGAAATGTCGGAAGAACGCGCTGAAAGCGTTGCAGCTAAAAGGCAAACTGCAACGCGTTGGCGCGACGAAACAGGGATGTGGCGGGTAATTTAAACGACCAGCAGTTCAACGCCTGTTTTAGCCAGTGCTGATTTATCCTGTTTGCTGATGCTGTCGTCGGTTATTACGCAGTTAATCTTCTCCATGGGAAGTACTTGATTAAATCCACGTCGGTTAAATTTTGTCGCATCCAGTACGGCAATGACTTTATGTGCCGCCGCCGCCATTACGCTACTAATCGAATAGCCTTCGTTGAATGTCGTAATACCATTAGTTGCATCGATCCCGTCAGCACCCACAAACATCAGGTCAGCGCTTATCCCTTGTAGGGAACGTTCAGCGATAGTGCCATGCATTGAATGCGTTTTGTGACGCACCGTGCCACCGCAGACGACCAGCGTAATATCTTTGTTTTCCGATAACGTAAACGCAGCAGGCAGGCTATTGGTAATAACAGTGATATTACTTTTTCGGTTTAGCGCCTCAGCGATCAGTAAGGTCGTGCTTCCGCTATCCAAGATTACGGTCATTCCTTCTTCGACCATTGCCGTTGCCGCCTGAGCGATCCGCTTTTTAGGATCGCTGGCAAGCTGATACCGATCTTCTAACAATACTTCCTGATTGTCACCTTCAGCCAGATGGCTTCCAGGTTTTGCCGCACCGCCATGAAAACGGGTGACCAGACCCTTCTCTTCTAATAACCGCAGGTCGGCGCGAATGGTGACTTCAGAAATACCAAAGGTATTCGAAAGGTCCATTACCAGTACGCTACCTTGCGTATTAATCAGGTCGACAATTTTATTCCTTCTCTCAAATGAGTTCATATTGATTTGCCTGATAATTTGACTGTCACTAGTTTAATCGAAGGATTGCGAAAGGTGAACGCTAAATTTCGAAAGTAAATGTGAGCCAGCGCAGGTTGCTGGCTCGTGGGGTCAGGAGAGTTTGAGCAGAATTTTACCCTGCATCGGCGCGCCCTTGAGTGACTTGACGGCGCAGGCAAAGCTCTCGGCATCACCACTGTGGGCGATTAATGGCTCAAGCTGTAAGCGTTTTTCCGTCAGTAAACGCGCTGCGGTTTCCCACTCTTCTCCAGGCCATGGACTGGAATAGTTCATCCAACTACCAAGAATGGTTAACTCTTTACGTAATATTTGTCCAAAGACACCTGAAGACAGCGCTAGATCATTATGCAGCGTACCCACTAACGCCAGTTGAGCGCGAGGGCCAGCAATTTCGATCGACAGCGTCACAGTTTGTGGGGTTCCCGCGGTTTCCAGTATGAGTTGGTCAAATAGAACATTCTCCAGACCAGAGTGAATCTCAGTCGCACTCATCTCCCGACTGTTAAATACATAGGTTGCCCCCAATTCTTTTGCTAACGCCAGCTTTTGCTGGTTGATATCAATCGCCGTGATGCTTTTAGCGCCGAGTTCACGGGCGCATTGCAGCGCCAGTAAACCGATAGTACCAGCTCCCACAATAATCACATTTTTGCCTTCACAACCCTGAGCCAAATGAAACGCATGCAGGCCGACGGTGATGGGTTCAATGAATGCGCCATCTTCAATCGGCATATCTGAAGGTAGGCGGAACAGATTCGCGCGTTTCACCACAACATATTCTGCGTTGCCGCCTTCGCTACGTGAACCGACAAACTGATACTGCTTACACAACGAGAAGTAGCCACGCACGCACTGAGGGCAGTGGAAGCAGGGAAGTAGCGGTACGCAGGCAACGGCATCGCCGGGTTGTAGGTTGGTAACGCCTGCGCCGTAGGATTCAACATAGCCACTGAACTCGTGCCCAAGCGTGATTGGATAATAGTGAGCGCCACGATTGAAGATTCGGGGAATGTCCGAGCCGCAAAGCCCTGAACTGACTACTTTAACCAGTACATCCTCATCCGTTTGCAGATGTGGTATGAGACGTTCTTCAACGCGTACGTCACCCTCAGCGTGAATAACCACTGATTTCATAAAAGTCTCCAGAAATGTGAAGGGGAGCAAATGCTCCCCAGAAATTATGATGCGGTCTGGCTTTCCGTTATAGCTGCTGCTTTTTCAGCTGCCACGAAATTACGTGCCCGACGCCAGGTCAGCAGTACACCCAACAGGTAAATAGCCGCGATAACGATGAAACCTACCACGTTCTGCCAAGTAAAAAGCTGGATCAGCAGCCAGGTGACTGGGGAGCCGCCCTGGTCCATTGAGGCCACCATGCCACCGGCTTTTAATGCGCCTGCATTGGCGGCAAGTTGGGTATGTAAACCAATAGTCTGAGTTGCTATCCATAGGGTGATACCCATGATGATGACGCCGGAGATCAGTGTGCGGAACAGGTTCCCTTGATGCACGGCTACCGCCATGGCAACAAAGAAACCAATTGTCGCGAGATCGCCGAAGGGCAGAACCTGGTTCCCTGGTACCAGCACGGCAATCAGGATGGTCAGCGGGATAAAGATTAGACTGGCAGAAACCACCGACGTATGACCGAGAAGCAACGCAGGGTCCAGACCAATTAAGAACTCCTGACCGCCAAATTTTGCCTGCAGGCGTTTGCGGGCATGCTTCGCGATAGGTGTTAAGCCATCCATAATCGGTTTAATTACGCGTGGCATCAGCAGCATCACGGCAGCCGTTTTCACAGCCAATTGTAGGACGCTTTTCACGTCATATCCTGCCAGCATACCGATGACCAGACCCATAACGAAGCCGACGGTAACAGGCTCGCCAAAAGGACCGAAGCGTTTCTGTACATCGTCTGCACTGAAGTGAATACGATTAAGGCCCGGGATTTTTTCAATGATCGTATCAACCAGGACCGCTATTGGGCCCAGGTAGGCCGAGGAACCGTGGGGGATAGCAATCCCTTCCAGGCCAAAAAAGTCGCGCGTGTCTTTAGCAAACCAGTCACCCAGTTTGTAGACGAAGGCGGCATGAACAACCACGCCGAGAATGCCCAGCCAGTATGAACCGGTCGCCAGATGCAACATGGCGCCGGTAAACGTCATATGCCAGATATTCCAGATGTCGACGTTCACCACGCGGGTCATGCGGGTAACCAGCATCAGGATATTCACACCAATGGCGACAGGAATCGCAATTAACGCAATTTGCGAAGCCCAGGTCATTGGTGATGAACCCGGCCAGCCGACGTCAATAACGTGCAGGTTGATTTGAAACTGTTCCGCCATCGCTTTTGCGGCTGGTCCAATAGAGTCCAGCATCAGGCCGATCACCAGACCAATGCCGACGAAGCCGATCCCGATATGCAGACCAGATTTAAAACAATCCCCGAGCTTCATTCCCAGTAATTTTGAGAAGATGATGATCACTAACGGCAGCATAACCGTTGGACCTAAATCGAGGATATAACGCATTATTTCGCTAAACATGGCGTTACCCCACGAGGATAGTCAGTATTTTTTGCTGTAATGCTTCGATACCCACGCCTGAGACAAAAGGCATGCCGTGAACAACCGGGATATCGCCAAATGTACGGTCAACGCGAGCAGTAGTACAAATAAGGTCCGCGCCATCCATATAAGTTTCGATTTCCGTTACCCGGCACTGAACCAGGTCGAGTTGGATATTGTTGGCTTCGCAGAGCTCTTTGATTTCTTCCGCAGCCATTGTTGAAGTTGCTACAGCACCGCCGCAGGCCACAATTACTTTACGTTTCATAGGGTATTCCTTTTATTATCAGTTTCTTATCAATCCTGGGCGCAGGGCTCAGACTCAAGGATTTTTTCCCGAAAGAGCATTGCCAGTTCTGCATCGGGTGCATTCAGCAATGCTTCAATGGTGCTCGGGTTTTGTAGCTCACTAAACAGACGACGCAAGAGCTTCAGTTGCGCCGTCGGGTTTTCAACAATTAAGGCGATAATTAAAGAGACGGCTATCTCTTCATCATCATCCGCTTGTTGAAAGTTAACCGGTGTATCTGGGCGAATCAGATAGATAGCCGGAGATTTCGCGTGAACAGCTTCACAATGCGGAATCGCAACGGCATGACGTTCCAGCGCGATTCCAGTTGGAAAAGTTACTTCACGCTCAATCAGGGCCTGCGGGTAGCTTTCATGCACGACCCCTTTAGCTAGCATCTCCTCCCCAATATGGGTCAGCGCATGCTGACACGAGCTAAAGTTAATTCCTGTTCGGACAAAGAGTTGACTCATATATTCTCCAGATTTCAGGCGATTACTGGTGCGCAACCAAAGCGATAGGCGCGCAGAACATCCTGGATTTTGTCGATAATCAAATTGTGTGGTGTCGCGGTTAATGTGCCTTCAGACAGACGCTCAAATTGCACCGGCATAAATTGGCTAATGAGTCCCAGAGGTAACGCGACGTCATTAAGGTTGGTTATTAATTTCTCTACGCTTTGGCGAATGCGGGGATGCGGCCAGTAGTAACGAATACGGTCGGAGAGACTGAAGTGAATATCAACCATCGCCTGACTCCAGGTTGGGCGATAGTATTTTTTCCAGTAATCCGGTTCATTCAGCATCACTTCGTCAATCACGTCCAGAACCCGGCTTCGCTGCTCCGGAGATACCAGCTCATTTTCCATTTGCGCCAGGGCAAAAATGGCTTCACGCAGGGCAAAGGTGAGTGCCGGACCCACTTTCAAAATTGCATAGTGATCGCGTACCAGCGCACGGTATGCCTGACGGGTTTGATAATCTGTTGAATGCGCTTCGTAGACCATTGGGGTTTCTTTGATCCAGGCAGAAAGCGCTTTTGCAGCTTGTGGTTGATAGTGAATGATTTGAGTGTGGTCGAACTCGACGCCAGGCTGAACCACAATGGCTATAACGCGAGTTAACGCCTCTTCAAGTCCTAACGCACGGAAGGCAACCTGGTGGGTTTCCAGTGTCCTGGCGGCATCTTCTTCGCGCGTAACGTGTACAGTACCAATGGTGCTGGCTTCTCCACCTGGTACCGGGACTTCTGTACCAATCACGTAAGTCAGTTGGCGTTTTTGTTCTTCCGTGGCTATTGCTTCCGCAGCCTGGCAAAGCACGGCAGCTCGCTGGGCAACAACCATTGGGTCCAGCGGTGTAGGGTCGTCAGCGCAGGACATTGAAGCATCCAGGTGAATTTTGCTGAATCCTGCAGCGACGTAGGCTTTAATTAACTCAACCGATTTCTCCATCGCTTCTGCCGCAGTTTCATTTTGCCAGCAGTTAGGGCCGAGGTGATCGCCCCCGAGGATCAGTCTTTCGCGAGGAAAACCAATCTCTTGTGCGATGCCATAGACAAAGTCACGGAAATCAGCGGGTTTCATCCCTGTATAACCACCAAACTGATTAACCTGATTAGATGTCGCTTCGATCAGAACTTTACTGTCTGTATTGAGATCAAAACGTAATGCGGATTCAATGACCAGCGGATGTGCTGAACAAACAGAACAAATACCTAAATGTTCACCTGCTTTATGACGAGATATTATTTCTTTCACTTCTATCTCCGATATCTTTTGTTTATCTTCATAATATTTTTGGATTGAAGGCAAAGGGTAAAAGCGACTTTCGTGATCCAGCTTTAAAACAGACCTTTGTCAGAATCCGGACAAGTAAATTAAATCAATAAGTTACAATTTCCCTTCACAGCCGCAATCGGCAATGACTTTACGCACCACCTCTTTCATGGCGGCTTTGGCAGGCATCATGTAATGCCGTGGGTCATTCGCATTGGCATGTGTACTCAGATAAGTTTTGAGTGCGCCAGCAAAGGCGATTTTGAGTTCGGTCGCGACGTTCACTTTGCAGATCCCTAAAGAGATAGCGCGCTTAATATCGTGTGTAGGAAGGCCGGATGCGCCATGTAAAACCAAAGGGATTTCAACGCACTGGCGAATTTCTGCCAGTCGTTCGAAATCCAGTTTTGGTTCAGCGTTGTACAGGCCATGCGCCGTGCCAATCGCGACCGCCAGTGAGTCGATACCGGTTTTTTCCACGAACTCCCGAGCCTGTTCTGGGTGGGTATAAAGCGCATCTTTTCCATCCACAATCAGGTCATCTTCTTGTCCACCCAGCCGTCCCAGCTCCGCTTCAACGCTAACGTCATAGCGGTGGCAGTGGTCCGTCACGCGTTTAACTAACGTAATGTTCTCGGCAAACGGCAGATGGGAACCATCGATCATGACGGAGCGAATACCCGTAGCGACTTTCGCTTCAATATCAGTGGCGCTTTCATGGTGATCGAGGTGGATGGCGAGGGGATGGTTCCAGCATTTTGCCAGTTCACTGGCGATTGCAACGATGTTTCCGACTCCGGCATAACTAAAAGTGCCAGGTGTGCCGGCGACGATCAACGGAGAACGCAGTTCGGCTGCTGTTTCCACGACAACCTGTAGGGTCTCCAGGTTGTGGATGTTAAACGCCGGTACGGCGTAGCCTTCTTGTTGTGCCTTATTCAGCATCATTTTGCTTGAAATGATAAACATACTTCCTCCGAAATCTTTCGATTTTCTTTCTTCGAAATAAAATATAGGGTTTCGTAATGTTTTTATGTGATTTCGATCTGAAAAATGAAAATATCGAAAGGAATGGGAGGGTTATGAAAGGTGGTTTGAAAGGCGATTTAGCATTAGGCATCAATCCGCGCCTGAAGAAACCAGGCGCGGATAAGGTTAGTCAGACATTAATTAAATAAACGAGATAGCCAACTTCGTTTCTGGCGTGCTGCTTCAGGGGGTGGGGTGACGGGCACTGAGACCATCTCTCCTAATCCCTGTCCAATACGTTGCCCAATCTCATGTAGAGCCCGTTGGGCATCCGCACCTTGCGCAGTGAATCGCATACGATGACCATTTTTTGCGCCTAACGAGACAACTTTCATCAGCTTTTTACCATCTACAGGACCTGTGTTGTTATCAAGGTTTTCAATCGTGACGGCGCAATCAAATTGCTTAATAAATTTGACCAGTACAGCACTCGGTCTGGCATGCAGGCCATGCGGGTTATGAATAACGAAGGTGGCCTGTTCACCTGCAATTCTTTCTTCTGGTGGGTTATTGTCCGTATCAGTGCCAGTTAAAATGGTTAAAACTTCGCAGGGTGTTTTCGCCTTTTGTAACGCTTGAGGGACGTTGTCATCACTTAATACGCGGGTCAATTGACGCAGAATCTCAAGATGTTCATTTGAACGCGCTGCAATACCAGTGACCATATGTGCAATGTTATCATCCCCCCATGCCACACCCTGACGGAAAATGATGACCTTCACGCCAGTATTCAGTACGGCGTGGCGAGTCTCAGGCGTGCCGTGAGGGATGGCAATACCGTTACCGAGGTAAGTGGAGATTTGAGCTTCACGATCCAGCATACCTTGCAGATATTCAGGTGTCGTATTCCCGGCTGCAACCAACTTCTCTGAGACCCGTTGGAGTGCAGTGGCTTTATCGATTTGCTCGTCACTGATGAAAATGTCCTGCTCACAAAGTTGCATTCTGACCTCCTGTCTGAATAGTGGTGTTGTCAGAACCGACAGGCAGTTTGCGATTTAGCCACAATCTCCACGATCCCAGCATAATGGCGCCGCATGCGGAGCCTGCAAGAATACACAGCACCCAGGCAATGGGTTTGCTGACTAATGGCAGGATCAGGAAACCGCCATGCGGGGCGGGTACCTGGATATGCAGGCTGTAGCTGAGAACGGCGGAGATACTTGACGCGATCATCATCATTGGGATTACACGTAGAGGATCTTTTGCAGCAAACGGGATCGCGCCTTCAGTGATGTGCGTACAGCCAAGAATGTAGTTCACCATCCCGGCAGCGCGTTCTTCTTCGCTAAAACCTCTTGGGAAGAAGGTGGTTGCCAGAGCGATCACCAGCGGAGGAGTAATACAGGCAGCGGAAACCCCCGCCATAAAGAAATAGTTTCCCTGGCCGAGCAGCAGCGTGCCGGTAACGTAGGCTGCTTTGTTGACCGGGCCACCAAAGTCGAACGAGCACATGGCACCGACGACAATTCCAAGCAGAATAGGATTGGCTTCCTGTAATGATGCAAGCCAGTTCATCATACCGTTGTTGATGGCGGCAACGGGTTGTCCGAGTAGCGACATCAGCACACCAATAGCCAGCACGCCAATCAGCGGCATGATGAAAATGGACTTCAGCCCTTCGTACTGACGAGGCAAACCGTCGAGCCGATTTTTTACCCACAGCATCAGATAACCAGCTGCAAACCCGGCAATGATGCCGCCGAGAAACCCTGCACCCGTTGCGTTAGCCAGTAAGCCGCCAACGAAGCCAGCCACCATTCCAGGCCTTCCGGATATAGAGTAAGCGATATACGCAGTAAAGACGGGAACCATGATTGAAAAAGCCTGCTGCCCAATCTTCATTAACATGGCTGCAATGGCATTATATTCCGGTGACTTAGGGTCGGCGGAATAAATTCCCCATAAAAAAGAAATAGCAATCAATATACCGCCGGCGACCACGAATGGCAGCATGTTCGAAACACCACTCATCAGGTGTTTATAAATCTGACGACCTAAAGACTCTTTTTCTTTGTTATTCTGCGAAATAGTTTGGGCTCCTTTACGAATGGAGGCTTCGCCATTGAGAATCTTGTTAATCAGTTCGACAGGATGGTGAATGGCTTCTTTTACCGGGACTTCAATAACGGGTAAGCCATTAAAACGATCGGGAGAAACATCTTTATCAGCCGCAATAATCACCCCCACGATATCAATAAGGTCAGTGGGCGTAATAACATTCTCAACGCCGCTAGCACCATTCGTTTCCACTTTTATTTCGACAGACATTTTCTTCGCTGCATGTTTTAAAGCTTCTTCAGCCATAAAAGTATGCGCGATACCGGTAGGGCAGCCGGTAACTGCAATGATCTTTTTCATAAGCAGACCTTTAATTTGTTTTTGTTTACAGCTTTCGGACATGGGTTTGAGGAAGTAATGTATCAATCGCTGCAAGTTGGCCCAGCCCGGCCGAACTTGCTACATCAGCACCCGTTGCGCTGGCAAGCGCCAGAGCATATTCGACTTCACCTGTGGTTAACCAATGGCTTAAGAATGCAGCAAGCGCAGCATCGCCTGCGCAGGCTGAACTCACCAGTTCAATAGTCGGTGCGGAGCAGAACCAGCGATCAATGCCATTCGAGAAGTACATTCCTTTGGCTCCGAGCGTCAGTAAAACATTCTGCGCGCCGAGAGAGTGCAATTCTGCAAAGGCATTTTTTGCCTGAACATCATTGGTTACGGTTAACCCAAAAATGGCGTTTACCTCTTCGTCGTTTGGCTTGATTAATAATGGATTAAACTCCAGTAATTGACGCAACGATGGATGACTAATATCCAGTACAATCGCAATTTCTTTATGCCGACAAATCTGCATAATTTCAGCATAAAAGTTACTTTCGATTCCCTGGGGCAAACTGCCACTGATAACTAAATACTCTGCATCAGATAGTCGTGATATTTCATTCAATACTTGCTGCTTACAGTCATCAGGAATATATGAACCAGGATTGACCAGTTTGTACTCCTGTTGACCATCATTAATAAAAATATTAATTCTTGTTGGTTCATTGACCCACGCAGGAGATACGCTAATTTTTTTCTTGCGTAACTCTTCTACAATATAACGACCAGTAAACCCCCCAAAAATGCCAAGTATATGTGCAGGTCGTTGAAAATGTTTTAATACCAGAGCGACGTTGACGCCTTTTCCATTTGGGCAATATTCTGTATGGCGCGTACGGTTTACAATGTCAGGCTGTAAAGGATCGCTAAAGATATTCATATCAATCGCGGTGTTGAGCGTTAACGTGTAGATCACTGGCATTCCCTCACAACTGTCCTTCACAACCGCAGACATGGATCACTTTGCGTACGACTGCTTTCATCGCCTGTTTTGCTGGCCGCATGTAGTGGCGCGGATCGTTGGCTTTCGGGTTTTGTGCAAAGTACTGTTTTAGCGCATCAGAAAACGCGATTTTTAACTCTGTCGCGACATTAACTTTGCACACGCCTAGGCTAATAGCTTTGCGGATATCGTTTTCTGGCAGGCCGGAGGCACCGTGCAGAACAAGCGGGATATCGACCTGTGCGCGGATCTCTGCCAGGCGGTTAAAGTCGAGCTTGGGTTCTGCGGCGTACAGTCCATGTGCGGTGCCAATAGCGACGGCCAGAGAGTCAATACCGGTCCGCGCAACGAATTCACGCGCCTGTTGTGGGTTGGTGTACAGCGCATCTTTGCTGTCGACGATCAGATCGTCTTCCACGCCGCCCAGACGTCCCAGCTCTGCTTCTACACTCGTATCGTAGCGATGGCAAAAATCGACCACTTTTTTCACCAGCGTCACGTTTTCTTCGAATGGGAAGTGAGAGCCGTCGATCATCACTGAACGGATGCCAGCCAGCACTTTGCTTTCAATATCAACCGTTGATTCATGATGATCGAGGTGAATTGCCAGAGGGAGATTGTGCTCGCGAGCCAGATCGCCTGCGATCGCAACGATATTTCCTGTCCCGGCATAGCTAAACGTTCCTGGCGTACCTGCCACGATCAATGGCGAGCGCATTTCTGCTGCGGTTTCGACAACGACCTGCAGGGTTTCCAGGTTATGGATATTAAAAGCTGGTACCGCGTAGCCATCGCGTTGCGCTTTCTGAAGCATATTTTTGCTGGAAATGATGAACATGATTTTCTCTCTATAGTTTGCTTTCAAAGTTAAAGTAGATGCTGGTGTTGTGCCTTCATTTTGAAAGTAATCTAACGATCATTCATGTATCTTATTGTGATCATCTACACAAAATCGTATTAAAATTTATAAAATGAAAGTTATTTATTGACTATTGGTTTTCTTTTGTAAGTTAATGAGAAAAAACAGGATGCTGCTAATTTATTGATATTACTGAAATGTTTTGAGTTTTTTGCATCTTCGTGAACGACGCGTAATTGACATCACTCAGAGGAAATTTAAAAATGAAAGTTAAAGCGCGGAAGAGACTTCCGACATGTCATATAAAAAGGGTACGTTGTGGCAAAACCATCTACCAGCCTGCTGAAGAGGCGTCTGGACATTGCCGAAATCGTTCGTAAGAACGGTGAAATCAAAGTGGACGACCTGGCAGAAATGTTAGCTGTTTCAGGAGTGACAATCCGTAATGATCTCAATTACCTGGAGCAGCAGGGTTACCTGAAAAGATCTTTTGGCGGGGCGATTTATACTGCACAGCCGGTTAGAGCATCTGTCACTCAGGATATGAGTCTGGTGCAGGAGTGGGACCGTAGCGCAGAGCTTGAGTTGGCGAAGCAGGTGGCTCGCCTGGTTGCTGATGAAGATTCGCTTTTTCTCGGGGCCGGAGTCGTTCCACGTAAAGCGCTCCCTTTTCTTGGCGAATCTCGTGAGCTGCGTCTGGCGTTCAACGATCTCGGCCATGTGTCTACTGCGCGTGATTATATTGACGGCGAGATTGTGTTGCTGGGGGGGACTCTGGACCGTAGCGGACAGAGACTGGAAGGCGAAATTGCTATTCAATCGATCCAGCGTTTTCAGCCAACCTGTAGCGTAGTGATGATTGAGCACGTCAGCGAAGATGGCACTCTGAGTGTAGCCAGCGAAAGCGCTGCGGTAATACTGGCGGAATCACTCAGGCTCAGCCTGCGATGCGTGGCGGTCATTGCGCAGCGTCCAGATTATGGTGAAGCAAGATATTCTGTAGGTAAGTTGAGCGCACTTAGTGCGGTGGTGACCCCGCAGATTGTTGCTGCCGAGTACCACTCGCGATTTATCGCCGTTGGGTTGACCAACAGCTATACCAACAATGAATGTCTGACCTGGATAAATCCCGCCCTGCATCCGGCAAGGTGAAGGACAACGCATGAAAATGACTATTGCGACACTTGGTGAATTACTCGTCGAATTTTTGGCGAAAAAAGAGAATCAGGGTTTTTCGTCTCCTGGCGAATTTTGGGGACCGTATCCCAGCGGGGCGCCAGCTATCTTTGCCGATCAGGTCGCTAAGCTGGGCTTTCAGTCTTTGCTATTTAGTTGCGTTGGCAATGATGCCTTTGGGGAGATGAATATCGCCCGCCTGAGACGAGACGGTGTGAACGTTAAGGGCATTTCCGTTCTTCCTCATGCCACCACAGGCAGTGCGTTCGTTAGCTATCGTTCACAGGCACAGCGTGATTTTATCTTCAATTTACCTAACAGCGCCTGTGGGTTGCTGAGCGCTGAACATCTTGATGGAAAATTGCTTGGGCAATGTAACCACTTCCACATAATGGGATCTTCATTATTTTCTTTTCGACTGATTGATGCCGTGCGTAAAGCCATCAGCATTGTTAAAGAGAACGGAGGAACCATTTCGTTCGATCCGAACATTCGCAAAGAGATGCTGAATATTCGCGAGATGTCACAGGCTTTTGAATACATCCTGGATTACGCCGATTTCTTCCTGCCAAGTGATGGTGAACTGGACTACTTTGGTTTGAGCAAATCACGCGATGAGCTGCAGATTGTCGAAAACCTGCTTGCTCGGGGAATTAAACATATTGTGATTAAACGCGGTCCTCGCGGTGCCAGCTATTATTCTACGCAGGAGCAGCATCACGTCACCGGCTATCCGGTTGACGTTGTCGATCCCACTGGTGCTGGTGATTGCTTTGGCGCAACATTTGTCAGCCTGTTTCTTGCAGGATACTCGATTCCGGATGCGCTGGCTCATGCCAATGCGGCAGGCTCATTGGCGATATCGACGCGTGGGCCAATGGAAGGTACGTCAACGTTAGCGCAGATCAAGGCGCTGATGGGGTGAAATACCAGATGACGCTGACATCGTCTGGTATTTCACTGATTGGAATAATCAGGTCACTGGCGCCGGGTTAAACACCGCCAGCTGGTTATGCAGTCCCCACTGATCTGAGAATGTTTTCTTACGTCCGCTGGCGACGTCGAGAATAAACTCGAACAGTTTCAGACCCACATCTTCAATCGTTTCTTCTCCGGTGGCGATGGTGCCTGCGTTGATATCCATCAGGTCAAACCAACGATTGGCCAACTCGGTTCGCGTCGCCATTTTTATCACCGGCACGGCCATCAGGCCATACGGTGTACCGCGACCGGTAGTAAAGACTTGTACTGTGATCCCGGAAGCAACCTGTTGCGTACCGCAGACAAAATCGCTGGCGGGGGTGGCAGCGTAAATCAGGCCACGTTTGGTTGGACGCTGGCCCGGCGACAAGACTTCGACAATCGCGCTCTTGCCCGACTTCGCAATAGAACCCAGCGCTTTTTCCACCACGTTTGCCAGACCACCTTTCTTGTTACCTGGAGAAGGGTTAGCGCTGCGGTCCGTTTTGCCCATGTCCAGGTAGTTGTCGTACCAGGCCATCTCCTCGAGCAGGCGTTTACCCACATCTTCGTTAATCGCACGTGGAGTCAGAAGGTGGATGGCATCGCGTACTTCGGTAACTTCAGAGAACATCACGGTGGCGCCACAGCGTACTAACAGGTCGGAGGCATAACCTACAGCCGGGTTGGCCGTTACGCCGGAAAACGCATCGCTGCCGCCGCACTGCATGCCGACCACCAGTTCTGATGCCGGGCAGGTTTCACGCTGGCGCTGATTGAGCTTTGCCAGATGGCGTTCGGCCACCTGCAAAATATCGGCAACCATCGATTGAAAGCCGACGTGTTTTTCATCCTGCAGGCTGACGATGCTGGCGCTGTTGACCGGAATGCTTTTTACATCGTGCGTGCCTTCCAGCAGGCGCTCTGGCTGCAGTTTTTCACAGCCGAGGCCAATGACCATTACCTCACCGCCAAAGTTCGGGTTTAGCGCAATATTGTGAATAGTTCGAATGGGCACGATGGCGGCTGGAGCGTTAATCGCCACGCCGCAGCCGTACAGATGATTGAGCCCGACTACGCCGTCGACATTCGGATATTTGGGCAGCAGGTCGCGCTCAATGATTTTCACTACATAGTCCACCACGCCCGCTACGCAGTGCACGCTGGTGGAGATGCCGAGCAGATTCTTGGTGCCAACGCTACCGTCAGCATTGCGGTAGCCTTCGAAGGTATAACCCTCGAGAGGCGGCAGAGGCTCAGGCACTTTGGTTGCCAGCGGCAGCGTCTCCAGCGGCGGGGCCTTGGGCAGCTCAACCATTGATTCATCAATCCAGCTGCCACGGGGGATATCGCGAACGGCATAGCCTATCACTTCGCCATAACGCACGATTTCGCCGTGAACTGGAATATCCACGAGCGCCACTTTATGACCCTGGGGAATATGTTCAATTAGCTCCAGTCCGTCCGGAAAACGTGTCCCGGCTTTCAGACCATTGTCATTGACAATAATCGCCACATTATCTGTGTCGTGAACTTTAATATAAAACGCCGTTGGCGATTCTTGTCTAATTTCGATGTCGGCCATTGTCCAGTATTCTCCAACAAGTGGTGATAATAGTGTAGATATTTATATTTTGAATCTCATTGTCAGTAATAAAGATTCGGTATCGTGAAATAAGAATGCCAGGAGTTTATCGCGAAGAATGTGACAATGATCACTTAAACTCAGCAAGGCCGTCCCACCAGGGGTAGCAATACGTAAATGTGTGGATTAGCGCCCATGCATGTGTGCATATGCCCAAAACATTATTTTAATAACTCGTGTTTAATGAGCGCTTGCACAATGATTAACGTTGGGCTGCTGATTATACTAAATCACGGTTTTATAGCGTCTGATAAATAATTATACGTTTTTATTATCGGTAATTTATCATCAGGGATATTTGCCAAATAATAATAAAAACTTTATGTACCCGAGGTAATTAGAATGATACTGGATACAGTTGTCGAGAAAAAGAAAGGTACGCACACCCGTTACTTAATATTACTAATCATATTTATTGTTACCGCCGTTAACTATGCGGACCGTGCGACGCTGTCTATTGCCGGCACGGAAGTGGCGAAAGAGTTGCAGCTCAGTGCCATCTCAATGGGTTACATTTTCTCCGCCTTCGGTTGGGCTTACCTGTTGATGCAAATCCCTGGCGGTTGGCTGCTGGATAAGTTCGGTTCGAAGAAAGTCTACACCTACAGTCTGTTCTTCTGGTCGCTGTTTACCTTTCTGCAGGGTTTTGTAGACATGTTCCCGCTGGCCTGGGCGGGTATTTCAATGTTCATCATGCGCTTTATGCTGGGCTTCTCAGAAGCGCCGTCCTTCCCAGCGAACGCCCGTATTGTGGCGGCCTGGTTCCCGACGAAAGAGCGCGGTACGGCATCCGCGATTTTTAACTCCGCACAATATTTCTCCCTGGCGCTGTTTTCGCCGCTGCTGGGCTGGCTGACCTTTGCCTGGGGCTGGGAGCACGTCTTTACCGTGATGGGCGTTATCGGTTTTGTGCTCACTGGCCTGTGGGTAAAGTTTATCCATAACCCAACCGATCACCCGCGTATGTCGCAAGAAGAGCTGAAGTTTATCTCTGAAAACGGTGCGGTCGTGGATATGGACCATAAAAAGCCCGGCGATGTGAAATCAGGTGGCCCTAAACTGCATTATATCAAGCAGTTGCTGACAAATCGTATGATGCTTGGCGTGTTCTTTGGTCAGTATTTTATTAACACCATTACCTGGTTTTTCCTCACCTGGTTCCCGATTTACCTGGTACAGGAAAAAGGCATGTCGATCCTGAAAGTGGGGCTGGTGGCGTCGATTCCTGCGCTGTGCGGATTTGCCGGGGGCGTGCTCGGCGGTGTGTTCTCTGATTATCTGATTAAACGTGGCTTCAGCATCACTCTGGCACGTAAGCTGCCGATTGTGCTCGGAATGTTGCTCGCGTCGACCATTATTCTGTGTAACTACACCGATAACACCACTCTGGTGGTTGCGCTGATGGCGCTTGCGTTCTTCGGCAAAGGCTTCGGCGCGCTGGGTTGGCCGGTGATTTCCGATACCGCGCCGAAAGAAATTGTCGGTCTGTGCGGTGGGGTATTTAACGTATTTGGCAACGTAGCCTCTATCGTCACCCCGCTGGTGATTGGTTATCTGGTGAGCGAGCTGCACTCATTTAATGCTGCGCTGATGTTTGTAGGGTGTTCGGCGCTGATGGCAATGGTTTGCTACCTGTTTATTGTCGGTGACATTAAACGTATGGAATTGCAGAAATAAACAAAGGTATAGGCGATGAATAACACGATTTTCCCGAATAAGTTTAAAGCGGCCCTCGCGGCGCAACAGATTCAGATTGGCTGCTGGTCTGCATTAGCCAGCCCAATTAGTACCGAAGTTTTAGGCCTGGCGGGTTTTGACTGGCTGGTGCTGGACGGCGAACACGCGCCGAACGATATCTCGACGTTTATCCCGCAATTGATGGCGCTGAAAGGCAGCGTCAGCGCGCCGGTCGTGCGCGTACCGACCAACGAGCCGGTGATTATCAAGCGCTTGCTGGATATTGGGTTTTACAACTTCCTGATCCCGTTCGTTGAGACGGAAGAAGAGGCAGTGAACGCCGTGGCGTCGACCCGCTATCCGCCGGAAGGTATTCGCGGCGTGTCCGTCTCCCATCGCGCCAATATGTTTGGCACCGTACCTGACTACTTTGCGCAGTCGAATAAGAACATCACCATCATCGTGCAGATTGAAAGTCAACAGGGCGTCGATAACGTTGACGCCATCGCGGCGACCGAAGGCGTTGACGGTGTCTTCGTCGGTCCAAGCGATCTGGCTGCGGCGTTAGGCCATCTCGGCAATGCATCACATCCTGATGTGCAGAAAGCTATTCAGCACATTTTTGCCCGCGCGAAAGCACATGGCAAACCAAGCGGCATTCTGGCCCCGGTAGAGGCAGATGCGCGTCGTTATCTGGAGTGGGGCGCGACGTTTGTTGCTGTTGGCAGCGACCTTGGCGTGTTCCGTTCAGCCACGCAGAAACTGGCTGATTCTTTTAAGAAATAACCACCATCGACAGTAGAGAGAGATAAAGACATGACAATGAAAGTTGGTTTTATTGGCCTCGGTATCATGGGTAAACCAATGAGTAAAAACCTCCTCAAGGCAGGTTACTCGCTGGTGGTTGCTGACCGTAACCCGGAATCCATTGCGGAAGTGATTGCCGCAGGTGCAGAAACCGCCGCCACGGCGAAAGATATTGCCGAGCAGTGCGATGTGATCATCACCATGCTGCCGAACTCTCCGCACGTGAAAGAGGTGGCGCTGGGGGAAGGCGGTATTATTGAAGGGGCGAAGCCGGGCACTGTGTTGATCGACATGAGTTCCATCGCGCCGTTAGCCAGCCGCGAAATCAGCGAAGCGCTGAAAGCGAAAGGCGTGGATATGCTGGATGCGCCGGTCAGCGGTGGTGAACCAAAAGCGATTGATGGCACGTTGTCGGTGATGGTTGGCGGTGATAAAGCGATTTTTGACAAGTATTACGATCTGCTAAAAGCGATGGCTGGTTCAGTGGTTCATACCGGTGACATTGGCGCGGGTAACGTTACTAAGCTGGCGAACCAGGTGATTGTGGCGCTGAACATTGCGGCGATGTCTGAAGCGCTGACGCTGGCGACCAAAGCGGGTGTGAACCCGGATCTGGTGTATCAGGCGATCCGAGGCGGACTGGCTGGAAGCACCGTACTGGACGCGAAAGCACCAATGGTTATGGACCGTAACTTTAAGCCGGGTTTCCGTATTGACCTGCATATTAAGGATCTGGCGAATGCGCTGGATACCTCGCATGGGGTCGGTGCGCAGTTGCCACTGACTGCTGCCGTCATGGAGATGATGCAGGCGCTCCGCGCAGATGGGCTGGGCACTGCCGATCACAGTGCGCTCGTATGCTACTACGAAAAACTGGCGAAAGTGGAAGTCACTCGCTAACAAGAAGGGCGCGGATGCGCGCCCTGTATTTCTTGCCTTGCGCGGCACAGTCAGGCTACATAACTATGAAAATCGTAATTGCCCCAGACTCTTATAAAGAAAGCCTTTCTGCCACCGAGGTAGCTCAGGCAATAGAAAAAGGATTTCGGGAAATTTTCCCCGATGCGCAATATGTTTCAGTTCCGGTGGCCGACGGCGGCGAAGGAACGGTCGAAGCCATGATCGCCGCCACGCAAGGGAGTGAATATTCCGCGTGGGTGACGGGGCCGCTGGGTGAAAAAGTGAATGCCTGCTGGGGTATCTCCGGAGATGGGAAAACTGCGTTTATCGAAATGGCGGCTGCCAGCGGTCTGGCGTTGGTTCCTCCTGAGAAGCGCAATCCGTTAGTCACCACGTCACGCGGTACCGGGGAACTGATTTTGCAGGCGCTGGATAGCGGGGCGCAGAGCATTATTATCGGCATTGGCGGTAGTGCGACCAACGACGGCGGCGCGGGTATGGTGCAGGCGCTGGGCGCGAAGCTCTGCGACGCCAATGGGACAGAGATTGGCTACGGGGGCGGCAGTCTGATGAGCCTCAACCGCATCGACATTTCCGGTCTGGATCCGCGATTAAAAACCTGCTCCATTCGCGTGGCCTGCGATGTGACCAATCCACTCATCGGTGATACTGGCGCTTCGCGAATCTTCGGCCCGCAGAAAGGGGCGACGGAAGAACGCATTCTCGAACTGGACCGTAATTTATCCCACTATGCTGACATCATTAAAAGATCGCTGCGGGTCGATGTGAAGGATGTTCCCGGAGCCGGTGCAGCTGGTGGAATGGGTGCCGCGTTAATGGCTTTTTTAGGCGCGGACCTGCGCAGTGGTATTGAGATTGTGACCCAGGCGCTCAACCTGGAAGAGCATATTCACGACTGTACGTTGGTGGTGACCGGAGAGGGGCGTATCGACAGCCAGAGTATTCACGGCAAAGTGCCGGTAGGTGTGGCGAACGTCGCGAAGAAGTACCACAAACCGGTAATTGGTATTGGCGGCAGCCTGACGCGTGATGTAGAGGTAGTGCATCAATATGGTATCGATGCGGTATTTAGCGTCTTGACCAGCATCAGCACGCTGGAAGAGGCCTTCCGCGGGGCATTTGATAATATTTATCGCGCTTCAAGGAACATCGCCGCCACGTTGGCGATAGGAATGCGCAGTGCGGGGTGACATTGACCCGCAAACCCTCTATACTGCGCGCCGAAGCTGACCAGACAGTCGCCGCTTCGTCGTCGTCCTCTTCGGGGGAGACGGGCGGAGGGGAGGAAAGTCCGGGCTCCATAGGGCAGGGTGCCAGGTAACGCCTGGGGGGGAAACCCACGACCAGTGCAACAGAGAGCAAACCGCCGATGGCCCACGTAAGTGGGATCAGGTAAGGGTGAAAGGGTGCGGTAAGAGCGCACCGCGCGGCTGGTAACAGTCCGTGGCACGGTAAACTCCACCCGGAGCAAGGCCAAATAGGGGTTCACAAGGTACGGCCCGTACTGAACCCGGGTAGGCTGCTTGAGCCAGTGAGCGATTGCTGGCCTAGATGAATGACTGTCCACGACAGAACCCGGCTTATCGGTCAGCTTCACTCTTTATAAAACCCCGCTTCGGCGGGGTTTTTGCTTTCTGGGGGTAGAATAGATGAATGACTGTCCACGACGCAATGCTCAAAAGAACGCGGCTTATCGGTCAGCTTCACTCTTTATAAAACCCCGCTTCGGCGGGGTTTTTGCGTTGCGATTGGTTCACCATGGTTCAGGCGTTTATTTCTCCTTCATCTAATCTTTTATTTGACCTTTATTTATTCGGCGGGCTTCTTTTATTTTATGGAATGCTTCGTGGGATAATTCATTTTTTGTGATGGTTAGCACAAAACGCTGTGCGATACGTTTTTATCGAGAATAATCGAACGCAATCGATCGCCATCACAAAATTACTTGCTAATAAATTGCACAAAATCACTGTTAATGAGATGTTGCATATGATGTTTTATTGTGTGTTTTTAATTAATAATTAATAAACACAATGTTTCTTTGCAAACAAATAAGGCTGGAAAATGTGATGCATGGCGTTATTTTATCACCACAAACGATAAAATATAATTATATTTGATAAATTACTTATTAAATTTAAGCGCCATTTTGCCCGATAAATACTCTGTAATTGATTGAAATATAGCCTTTCCTGGTTTGTATAAATAACGGATAAAATGGCGATGTTATAGCCATAAAAAATCGTTATCCCCCCATCTTTTTTTGATTAAAGTCAGAATAAAGTGAGATCGATATTTCATATCCATATGATTTATAAGTGGTTTAATTTTTTATAATAGTCTTACAAAATGTAAGTCAAGGGGATTTGTGAGTGGTCGCACATATCCTCGAATGCTTAATTTGCTACACTCCCTGCCGTCAACAAAGTAATTAGCACAGGTCGATATGAATACTATTACGCTCCCTAAAACACAGCACTTAGTGGTCTTTCAGGAAGTCATCAGAAGCGGTTCTATCGGCTCGGCTGCAAAAGAATTAGGTTTAACTCAACCGGCTGTCAGCAAAATCATAAATGATGTAGAGGCTTATTTCGGTATTGAGCTGGTCGTACGTAAAAATACAGGCGTGACATTAACTCAGGCTGGTCAGGTAATGCTCTCGTGGTCTGAATCCATTACCCGTGAAATGAAAAACATGGTTGATGAGATGAACAGCATGACGAGCAATGCAGTCGTTGATGTGTCGTTTGGCTTTCCGTCACTGATTGCGTTCACCATCATGTCCGGCATGATTAAAAAATTCAAAGAGGTGTTCCCGAAAGCGCAGGTTTCCATGTATGAAGCTCAGCTCTCCTCGTTTTTACCTGCGATTCGTGACGGGCGTCTGGACTTCGCCATCGGTACGCTAAGTGATGAGATGAAACTGCACGATCTACATGTTGAGCCGCTCTTTGAGTCAGACTTCATCCTGGTCGCCAGCAAGTCCCGAACATGCACCGGCATCACCTCGCTGAGCGCGTTGAAAAACGAACAGTGGGTGTTGCCACAAACGAATATGGGGTACTACAGCGAACTTCTAACTACGTTACAAAATAATGGCATCAGCAGTGAAAACATCGTTAATACCGACTCCGTCGTCACCATTTATAATCTTGTTCTCAATGCTGATTTCTTAACAGTAATTCCCTGTGATATGACCACACCATTTGGCTCAAACCAGTTTATTACTATCCCGGTAGAAGAGACGTTACCCGTCGCGCGTTATGCCGCCGTGTGGTCGAAAAACTATCGAATTAAAAAAGCAGCATCTATTTTGGTGGAATTAGCCAAAGAATATTCATCATATAATTGTCGAAGACGAAGGCAATTAATTGAAGTTGATTAAAGATTGATTTTGTTTTAACACGAAATAATCGCCATCTGTCTATATCTGACAATGGTCACGGCTATCTATTTACTTTAATACCCTAGTAAGAGGTTCTAATGCACATTACATACGATCTCCCAGTTGCAATTGAAGATATCCTCGAAGCGAAAAAAAGACTGGCGGGGAAAATATATAAAACGGGAATGCCTCGCTCTAACTATTTTAGTGAACGTTGCAAAGGGGAAATATTCCTCAAGTTTGAAAACATGCAGCGTACCGGTTCATTTAAAATCCGTGGCGCTTTTAACAAGCTCAGTTCATTAACAGAAGCAGAAAGAATGAAGGGCGTGGTGGCTTGCTCTGCAGGTAACCATGCGCAAGGGGTTTCTCTCTCCTGCGCTATGCTCGGTATCGATGGCAAAGTGGTGATGCCAAAAGGCGCGCCGAAGTCTAAAGTGGCGGCAACCTGCGATTATTCCGCAGAAGTGGTACTGCATGGCGACAACTTCAACGACACCATCGCGAAGGTTAGCGAGATTGTGGAAACGGAAGGCCGTATTTTTATTCCACCCTATGATGACCCGAAAGTGATTGCCGGTCAGGGCACTATTGGTCTGGAAATTCTGGAAGATTTGTACGATGTCGATAACGTAATTGTGCCAATTGGCGGCGGCGGACTGATTGCGGGTATTGCAGTGGCAATTAAGTCAATTAACCCGACCATTAAAATTATAGGTGTACAGGCTGAAAACGTTCACGGCATGGCGGCTTCCTTCCACGCTGGAGAAATAACCACGCACCGAACGACCGGCACCCTGGCGGATGGTTGTGATGTTTCCCGCCCGGGTACTTTAACGTATGAAATAGTTCGTGAGTTGGTGGATGACATTGTCCTGGTCAGCGAAGATGAAATTCGCAACAGCATGGTGGCATTAATTCAGCGAAATAAAGTTGTGACTGAAGGTGCCGGCGCGCTGGCATGCGCAGCATTATTAAGCGGGAAATTAGATAGCTATATCCAGAACAGAAAAACAGTCAGCATTATTTCTGGCGGTAATATCGACCTTTCTCGTGTATCTCAAATTACTGGTTTAGTTGACGCTTAATATACTTCGTTGAGGATAGGATATGAGTACTACTGATAGCATTGTATCCAGCCAGACAAAACAGTCGTCCTGGCGCAAATCGGACACCACCTGGACACTGGGTTTATTTGGTACAGCCATCGGCGCCGGGGTGCTGTTCTTCCCAATCCGCGCAGGTTTTGGCGGACTGATCCCCATTTTGATCATGCTGGTGCTGGCATACCCCATCGCCTTCTATTGCCACCGTGCGCTGGCGCGCCTGTGTCTTTCCGGTTCTAACCCTTCCGGCAACATCACAGAAACGGTTGAAGAGCACTTTGGTAAAACGGGCGGGGTGGTTATCACGTTCCTCTACTTCTTTGCGATTTGTCCGCTGCTGTGGATTTATGGCGTCACCATTACCAACACCTTTATGACCTTCTGGGAAAACCAGTTGCAGATGCCAGCGTTAAACCGTGGCTTTGTAGCTCTGTTCCTGCTGTTGTTGATGGCATTCGTCATCTGGTTTGGTAAGGATCTGATGGTTAAAGTGATGAGCTACCTGGTATGGCCGTTTATCGCCAGCCTGGTGCTTATCTCTCTGTCACTGATTCCTTACTGGAACTCTGCGGTTATCGATCAGGTTGACCTCAGCAATATCGCACTGACCGGGCACGACGGCATTCTGGTTACCGTGTGGCTGGGTATTTCCATCATGGTGTTCTCTTTCAACTTCTCACCTATCGTTTCTTCCTTCGTGGTGTCTAAACGTGAAGAGTATGAGAAAGATTTCGGTCGTGAATTCACCGAGCAGAAATGTTCCAAAATCATCTCCCGCGCCAGTATGCTGATGGTTGCCGTAGTTATGTTCTTCGCCTTTAGCTGCCTGTTTACGCTGTCTCCGGCGAATATGGCGGATGCGAAAGCACAGAACATTCCGGTACTGTCTTACCTGGCGAACCACTTCGCGTCACTGTCCGGTACGAAGTCCACCTTCGCGACCGTTCTGGAGTACGGTGCTTCTATCATCGCCCTGGTTGCTATCTTCAAATCGTTCTTCGGGCACTACCTGGGTACGCTGGAAGGTCTGAATGGTCTGGTGCTGAAGTTTGGTTATAAAGGCGATAAAACGAAAGTTTCCGTCGGCAAACTGAACACCATCAGCATGATCTTCATCATGGGCTCCACCTGGGTTGTGGCTTACGCCAACCCGAACATCCTGGACCTGATTGAAGCAATGGGCGCGCCGATTATCGCCTCACTGCTCTGCCTGCTGCCGATGTATGCCATCCGTAAAGCGCCGTCACTGGCGAAATACCGTGGCCGTCTGGATAACGTGTTTGTTACCGCGATTGGTCTGCTGACCATCCTGAACATTGTCTACAAACTGTTTTAATCCATAAGCTCAGGATGAGCGGAGTAGTGAAATGAATGAGTTTCCGGTAGTACTGGTTATTAACTGTGGTTCATCCTCCATTAAATTCTCAGTGCTGGATGCAGCAAACTGTGAGGTTTTACTGGCGGGAATTGCAGACGGTATTAACTCTGAAAATGCGTTCATAGCAATTAATGGAGGAGAGCCAGCTAAGCTGGCTCACCACAGCTACGAAGACGCATTAAAAGCCATTGCTGTTGAACTTGAGAAACGTAATTTAATGGACAGCGTGGCCTTAATTGGCCACCGCATTGCCCACGGCGGAAATATCTTTACCGAATCAGCCATTATTACTGATGAAGTTATCGAAAATATCCGCCGGGTATCGCCTTTAGCTCCTTTACATAATTATGCGAACCTGAGCGGGATTGAATCTGCTCAGCATCTTTTCCCTGGCCGGCAGCAGGTTGCGGTATTTGATACCAGCTTCCACCAGACGATGGCTCCTGAGGCCTATTTGTACGGTTTACCGTGGAAATATTTCGAAGAGTTGGGCGTTCGTCGTTACGGCTTCCACGGCACGTCGCATCGCTATGTTTCTCAGCAAGCGCATGACCTTCTCGACCTGCAGAGTGATGACTCGGGGCTGGTTGTGGCTCACCTGGGGAACGGTGCGTCAATCTGTGCGGTGCGTAATGGGCAGAGCGTTGATACCTCAATGGGCATGACGCCGCTGGAAGGGCTGATGATGGGGACACGCAGCGGCGACGTCGATTTCGGCGCGATGGCGTGGATTGCAAGCGAAACCAACCAGACGCTGAGCGACCTTGAGCGCGTAGTGAATAAAGAGTCCGGTTTACTGGGTATTTCTGGTTTGTCTTCTGACTTACGTACGTTAGAAAAAGCCTGGCACGAGGGACATGAGCGTGCGCAATTGGCAATTAAAACGTTTGTGCATCGTATCGCACGTCATATCGCCGGACATGCCGCATCGCTGCATCGTCTTGATGGGATTATTTTTACCGGTGGAATAGGTGAAAACTCGGTATTAATTCGTCGCTTGGTTATTGAACACCTTGCTGTTTTAGGTGTGAATATCGACAGCGAAATGAATAGTTTGCCAAATTCACATGGCGAAAGAATTATCTCAAATAAAGATGCTCGTGTTATTTGTGCGGTTATTCCCACAAATGAAGAGAAAATGATTGCACGTGATGCCATTGCGTTAGGCAAAATTAATACCTCAGTAGCATTTGCATAATTAATTTTCAGCAGAGAGATTATTTTTCATGAAGGTAAATATCGATACCAGCGATATGCTGTATGCCGAAGCCTGGAATGGCTTTAAAGGTACGGACTGGAAAGAAGAAATTAATGTCCGTGATTTTATTCAGCACAACTACACGCCTTATGAAGGGGATGAATCTTTCCTCGCCGAAGCAACGCCAGCAACTACGGCGTTGTGGGAAAAAGTTATGGCGGGCATCCGTATTGAAAACTCGACGCATGCGCCGGTAGATTTCGATACCAATATTGCCACCACGATAACCGCGCATGACGCCGGTTATATTGAACAAGAACTGGAAAAAATCGTCGGTCTGCAAACGGATGCGCCGCTCAAGCGCGCCCTGCATCCGTTTGGCGGCATCAACATGATCAAAAGCTCTTTTGATGCTTATGGTCGTGAGATGGATGCTGATTTTGAATACCAGTTTACTGAACTGCGTAAAACCCATAATCAGGGCGTATTCGATGCTTATTCCCCGGATATGCTGCGCTGCCGTAAATCCGGCGTACTGACCGGTCTGCCGGACGGCTATGGCCGTGGTCGTATCATCGGTGACTATCGCCGCGTGGCGCTGTACGGTATCCGCTACCTGGTGCGCGAGCGTGAACTGCAGTTTGCCGATCTTCAGTCGAACCTGGAGTGGGGCCAGAATCTTGAAGCCACGATTCGCCTGCGTGAAGAGCTGTCTGAACACCGTCGCGCCCTGCTGCAAATGCAGGAAATGGCAGCGAAATACGGCTGCGATATCTCTCGTCCGGCGCGTAATGCGCAGGAAGCGGTGCAGTGGGTGTACTTCGCTTATCTGGCTGCGGTGAAATCTCAGAACGGCGGCGCGATGTCGCTGGGTCGTACCGCTTCGTTCCTCGACATCTACATTGAGCGCGACTTCAAAGCGGGAGTTTTAAACGAGCAGCAGGCGCAGGAGCTGATCGACCACTTCATTATGAAGATCCGTATGGTGCGCTTCCTGCGTACGCCGGAATTCGACACCCTGTTCTCTGGCGACCCTATCTGGGCGACCGAAGTCATCGGTGGTATGGGGCTGGATGGTCGTACGCTGGTGACCAAAAACTCGTTCCGCTACCTGCATACGCTGCACACCATGGGGCCAGCGCCTGAGCCGAACCTGACGGTACTGTGGTCCGAGCAGCTACCGATTGCCTTCAAAAAATATGCCGCTCAGGTGTCCATCATCACCTCGTCTTTACAGTACGAAAACGATGATCTGATGCGTGCCGACTTTGACAGCGATGACTATGCCATTGCCTGCTGTGTCAGCCCGATGGTTATCGGCAAGCAAATGCAGTTCTTCGGGGCGCGCGCCAACCTCGCCAAAACGTTGCTGTACGCAATCAACGGCGGTGTGGATGAGAAACTAAAAATCCAGGTCGGACCGAAAACTGCGCCGCTGATGGATGACGTGCTGGACTACGACACGGTGATGGAGAGTCTGGACCACTTTATGGACTGGCTGGCCGTGCAGTACATCAGTGCGCTGAACATCATCCACTACATGCACGACAAGTACAGCTACGAAGCATCGCTGATGGCGCTGCACGATCGTGATGTCTATCGCACGATGGCCTGCGGTATGGCGGGCCTGTCTGTGGCGGCGGATTCCCTGTCGGCTATCAAATACGCCCGCGTGAAACCGATTCGCGATGAGAACGGTCTGGCAATTGATTTCGAAATCGAAGGCGACTATCCGCAATACGGTAACAACGACGAGCGCGTGGACAGCATTGCCTGCGACCTGGTCGAGCGCTTTATGAAGAAAATTAAGGTGTTGCCAACCTACCGTAACGCGGTGCCGACGCAGTCCATTCTGACCATCACCTCCAACGTGGTGTACGGCCAGAAAACCGGTAACACGCCGGACGGACGTCGCGCAGGTACGCCGTTTGCGCCAGGGGCGAACCCGATGCATGGCCGCGATCGTAAAGGTGCGGTTGCGTCGTTAACGTCTGTTGCCAAACTGCCGTTTACCTATGCCAAAGACGGTATCTCGTACACCTTCTCGATTGTGCCGGCCGCGCTGGGCAAAGAGGACGGGGTGCGTAAAACCAACCTGGTCGGTCTGCTGGACGGTTACTTCCACCATGAAGCGCATGTGGAAGGCGGACAGCATCTGAACGTGAACGTCATGAACCGTGAAATGTTGATGGATGCCATTGAGCACCCGGAAAACTATCCAAACCTGACGATCCGCGTGTCTGGCTATGCGGTACGCTTCAACGCGCTGACCCGTGAACAGCAGCAGGATGTTATTTCACGTACTTTCACCCAGGCGCTTTGACGCCGGAGGGACTATGAGAAAAGTTATTGCAACCGAATGTGCGCCAGGGGCCATCGGGCCTTACGTACAGGGTGTGGATCTGGGCAGCATGGTGTTGACGTCAGGTCAAATTCCGGTGTGTCCCCAGACCGGTGAAGTGGCTGAAAACGTGGCCGATCAGGCCCGTCAAAGCCTGGAAAACGTGAAAGCGATCGTCGAGTCTGCAGGGTTGAAAGTGAGCGATATCGTGAAGACGACCGTTTTCGTTTCCGACCTGAATGACTTCGCCACCATTAACCAGGTGTACCAGCAGTTCTTTGATGAGCACAAGGCTATCTATCCCACGCGCAGCTGCGTGCAGGTCGCTCGCTTACCGAAGGATGTGAAGCTGGAGATTGAAGCCATCGCTGTACGTGGCGACACGCTGTAATCCCTTGCGGGGCGATCTCAGGATCGCCCCGATCCTTAATGAGTGTGAAACCTGGTCTTCACTGAACGGCAATCCGAGGGTGTGGATATGATTAGCGCATTCGATATTTTCAAGATTGGCATTGGACCTTCCAGCTCCCATACCGTGGGGCCAATGAATGCAGGTAAAAGTTTTATCGATCTGTTGGTCAGCAGCGGGGAACTCCCCAAGGCTACGCATATTGTGGTCGATCTTTACGGATCACTCTCTCTGACCGGAAAAGGTCATGCGACAGATATCGCCATCATGATGGGGCTGGCCGGTAACAGTCCGCAAAATGTGAATATAGATTCAATCGCTGGTTTTACTCAGGAAGTGGCCCGTACCGGACGGTTACCGGTGGCAGAGGGCGCGCATGTTGTCGATTTCTCTCCAGATGAAAATATTCTCTTTCATGCCGAAACGCTGCCGCGCCATGAAAATGGTATGCGTCTCACCGCGTGGAACGGCACCGAGACGTTGTTAAGGAAAACCTATTACTCCGTCGGCGGTGGTTTTATCGTTGAAGAGGAGCAATTTGGTCAGGCGCATGATGTTGAAGCACACGTGCCCTACAATTTTCATTCCGCCAGCGAACTGCTGAAACTGTGTGAGCGCAACGGGCTGTCTGTTTCCGGCCTGATGATGCAAAACGAACTGGCGATGCGCAGCAAAGAAGAAATCGATGCTGGCTTTGCTGCCATTTGGGACGTCATGCATGCGGGGATTGAGCGCGGCATGAATACCGAAGGCGTTCTGCCGGGCCCGCTTAATGTACCGCGCCGCGCCGTGGCATTACGTCGGTTGCTGGTTTCCAGCGACAACCTGTCCAGCGACCCGATGAACGTCATTGACTGGATCAACATGTTCGCGCTGGCCGTGAGCGAAGAAAACGCCGCCGGGTGCCGGGTTGTGACGGCGCCGACCAACGGTGCATGTGGAATTATTCCCGCCGTATTGGCCTATTACGACAAATTCCGCCGTCCGGTAAATGCAAATTCCATTGCCCGCTACTTGCTGGCCGCGGGGGCGATAGGTGCGCTGTATAAGATGAACGCCTCGATTTCGGGGGCAGAAGTCGGTTGCCAGGGTGAGATTGGTGTCGCTTGTTCAATGGCGGCTGCCGGGCTGACCGAGTTGCTTGGCGGTAGCCCGTCCCAGGTGTGTATTGCGGCGGAAATTGCTATGGAGCATAACCTGGGGCTGACCTGCGATCCGGTGGCTGGGCAGGTGCAGATCCCATGCATTGAACGTAATGCGATCAATGCGGTTAAAGCCGTCAACGCCGCGCGTATGGCGCTACGTCGGACATCAGAACCACGCGTTTCGCTCGATAAAGTGATCGAAACGATGTATGAAACGGGCAAAGATATGAATGACAAATACCGTGAAACTTCACGCGGTGGGCTGGCGATCAAGGTGGTTTGCAGTTAACTGAATTTGTGTTTATTTCTCCTTTGGGCGCACTTGAGTGCGCCCTTTTTTTTGTTGTGATCCGCCTCAAAAAGAGAAAATGGTTCCATTTTATAAATATAAATAAGAAAAATTTTATTAAACATTGTGAAATAAAGGGGTATGTTTGTGAAGTTTTTCTCTGACCCTCGGCGTATGATTTCTCCATTCTAACGAACTCGCCTGCACGACTCGTACCGCGTATCGCATTGATGCGGAACGGAAAAATAATAAAACCTTACCCTACATTTTGAGCGAGATTTTTATGGAAACGGCAACGAATAACAGCGTAATACTCGACGCATCTGCCCCGGCGCGTCGGGCGGGAATGACCGAAAGCGAATGGCGTGAAGCCATTAAATTCGACAGCACGGACACTGGCTGGGTCATTATGAGTATCGGTATGGCGATTGGCGCAGGGATTGTTTTTCTTCCTGTCCAGGTCGGGCTGATGGGGCTGTGGGTGTTTTTGCTCTCCTCTGTTATTGGCTATCCAGCCATGTATCTGTTCCAGCGGTTGTTTATCAATACGCTGGCTGAGTCCCCGGAATGTAAAGACTACCCGAGTGTGATCAGCGGCTACCTGGGTAAAAACTGGGGCATTCTGTTAGGTGCGTTGTATTTTGTGATGCTGGTTATCTGGATGTTTGTTTATTCCACCGCGATCACCAACGATAGCGCCTCTTACCTGCACACTTTTGGCGTTACTGAAGGTTTACTGTCCGATAGCCCGTTCTATGGTCTGGTGTTGATTTGCATTCTGGTGGCCATCTCGTCACGCGGGGAAAAACTGCTGTTTAAAATCTCCACCGGCATGGTGCTGACCAAACTGCTGGTAGTGGCAGCGCTTGGCGTATCGATGGTTGGGATGTGGCATTTGTATAACGTAGGTTCACTGCCGCCGATGGCGCTGCTGATCAAAAACGCGATCATCACGTTGCCATTTACGCTGACCTCAATTCTGTTTATTCAGACATTAAGCCCGATGGTTATCTCGTATCGTTCTCGCAACAAATCCATTGAAGTGGCGCGCCATAAAGCCCTGCGAGCGATGAATATCGCGTTCGGCATTCTGTTTGTTACCGTCTTTTTCTACGCCGTTTCCTTCACGTTGGCGATGGGTCATGACGAAGCGGTTAAAGCTTATGAGCAGAATATTTCCGCTCTGGCGATTGCCGCGCAGTTTATCAGCGGTGCGGGTGCTGGTTGGGTGAAAATCGTCAGCGTTGTTCTGAACATCTTTGCCGTTATGACCGCTTTCTTCGGCGTCTACTTAGGTTTCCGTGAAGCGACTCAGGGGATCGTAATGAACGTGCTGCGCCGCAAAATGCCAGCCGAGAAAATCAACGAAACCCTGGTTCAGCGCGGCATTATGGTTTTCGCCATCCTGCTGGCCTGGAGCGCAATTGTGCTCAATGCGCCGGTGCTGAGCTTCACCTCTATTTGTAGTCCTATCTTCGGCATGGTGGGTTGTCTGATCCCGGCCTGGCTGGTCTACAAAGTTCCTTCACTGCACAAATACAAAGGCGCTTCCCTGTATCTGATTATTATCACGGGCCTGCTGCTGTGCGTTTCTCCGTTCCTGGCATTTTCCTGAGTTATCTGAGCAAAGGTTGTTGTTATGTTTGAGACTACATTGAATCCATTATGGGATAGTTTTATCCGCGCGGTGCAGGAGGAGGTTAAGCCTGCGCTGGGTTGTACGGAACCTATCTCTCTGGCGCTGGCGGCAGCGGTCGCATCCTCTGAGCTGGACGGTGCGGTTGAACGTATTGATGCGTGGGTCTCACCGAACCTGATGAAAAACGGCATGGGCGTTACCGTGCCGGGTACCGGAATGGTCGGGTTACCTGTCGCGGCGGCGCTGGGTGCGCTGGGGGGAAATGCCCGTGCCGGTTTAGAGGTACTGAAAGATGCGTCGCCACAAGCGATCGCTGATGCGAAAGCGATGTTGAGCGCTGGCAAGGTTGCGGTGATGCTGCAGGAGCCTTGCGAGGATATCCTCTTTTCCCGCGCGAAGGTTTACAGCGCTGAAGGATGGGCGTGCGTGACGATTGTTGGTGGGCATACCAACATTGTGCATATCGAGACCAATAAAGGCGTGGTGTTCACCACAGAACAGAACGCGCAGGAAGAGGAGCTGGAGTCGCCGCTGGCGGTACTGTCTCACACCTCGCTGGAAGAGATTCTGGCGTTCGTGAACGCGGTACCGTTTGAGTCGATCCGCTTTATTCTTGATGCGGCAAAGCTGAACGGTGCGCTGTCTCAGGAAGGGCTGCGTGGTAACTGGGGCTTGCACATCGGAACCACACTTGAGAAGCAGTGCGCGCGTGGCCTGTTGGCGAACGATCTTTCTACCTCTATTCTGATCCGCACCAGTGCGGCATCGGATGCGCGAATGGGCGGGGCGACGCTGCCAGCCATGAGCAACTCCGGTTCCGGTAATCAGGGGATTACCGCCACCGTCCCGGTGATGGTGGTAGCTGAACACTTTGGCGCGGATGAGGAGAAACTGGCGCGTGCGCTGATGCTGTCTCACCTGAGCGCTATTTACATCCATCATCAGCTTCCGCGTTTGTCTGCGCTGTGCGCGGCAACCACGGCGGCGATGGGCGCTGCGGCAGGGATGGCATGGATCGTGGATGGCCGCTACAACACCATCGCGATGGCGATCAGCAGCATGATTGGTGACGTGAGCGGCATGATTTGCGATGGCGCTTCAAACAGCTGCGCGATGAAAGTTTCAACCAGCGCATCTGCGGCGTGGAAAGCGGTGCTGATGGCGTTGGATGATACTGCAGTAACCGGCAACGAGGGGATTGTGGCGCATAACGTCGAGCAATCTATCACTAACTTGTGTGCGCTGGCATGTCGTTCGATGCAGGAAACCGACAAACAGATCATTGAGATCATGGCCAGTAAGGCACATTAATCTCCAGGCCGGGTAACGTGGAGTCGTCATCCGGCATAAGTCAAAGCCGCCTTTTCAGGCGGCTTCTTCGTCTTCCAGCCGTAGCTCAGCATCGGCCACAATTGCTTCCAGCTCTGTCAGCATTTCTTCATAGCCGAAGGGAACTGTTTCTCGTTTTTCCGGCGCAACCTGCGGCTGGCGTTTTTTTGATGTTTTCTTACTCAACAGTCGTACTCCGTTGTTTTCTCTGACTATACGGGCAAATCTATCAGCAAAGCGCGCAGCGAGGTATCGGCGACTAACGTTATGTTAGTTTCGTCACGAATAAATGCGCCATCGCCGCAGGTAAGTGCTTCCTTTTCTGCGCCAGCGGTCACCGCATGGAATCTGCCGTGGATCGACTGTAAGTAAGCCCGTGGCCCATGTAACTGAAAACTCAGCGATTCACCTTGTTGCAGTTCAACGTGGTGTACCCATACCTGTTGGCGCAGGTGCAGGCTGCCTTGTTCACCGTCCGGCGAGGCCAGCAATTGATGCTTACCGGCACTCAGCGTGGCTTTCTGTACGCAGGCATTTTCGCGCTGCGGGCAGGCGTCCAGCCACAGCTGCATTCGGGTTAACGATTTATCCTTGCTGATATTGTGTTCGCTGTAGCTGATCCCCGGCTGTGTCGCGAGAAGTAAAACCTCTCCCGCTTTGGCCTGGATATGGTTGCCTTCGCTATCGCGATACTCCGCTTCCCCTTCGAGAATCAGATTGACGATATCCACCTTCGGATAGGTACGTGGCTGGAAAGAGGCCCCCGGTGCCAGAACTTCCTGGTTCAGAACACGCAGCGAGGCATAACCCAGCAGTTTAGGATCAAAATAGTGTCCAAAGGAGAAGGTATAACGAGCCTGCAGCCAGCCGTAGTCTGCTTGCCCGCATTGTTTGGCTGTACGGGTAGTAATCATAGTTCTTGACCTCTCTTTACTTCCTTTTATGTTAAATGGCTAGACGCTGCATTGTTAGCCAGATATTCTGCCCGGTATGTTCAAATTTCCTGAATGAGAACGAGATGGCCAAAGAAAGGGCTTTAACGCTTGAAGCGTTACGCGTCATGGACGCAATAGACAGGCGCGGCAGCTTTGCCGCAGCGGCAGACGAACTAGGGCGCGTGCCTTCCGCGCTCAGCTATACCATGCAGAAACTGGAGGAAGAGCTGGACGTGGTGCTGTTTGACCGTTCAGGCCATCGCACAAAGTTCACTAACGTCGGGCGTATGCTGCTGGAGCGTGGACGCGTACTGCTGGAAGCCGCGGATAAACTGACCACCGATGCCGAAGCACTGGCTCGCGGTTGGGAAACGCATCTGACCATCGTTACCGAAGCGCTGGTGCCGACAGCGGCGTTTTTCCCGCTGATTGACCGACTTGCCGGGAAGGCCAATACCCAGCTTTCCGTTATTACCGAAGTCTTGGCCGGAGCATGGGAGCGTTTGGAGCAGGGACGGGCGGATATCGTGATTGCGCCGGATATGCATTTTCGCTCATCCTCAGAAATCAATTCGCGCAAGCTATACTCGCTGATGAACGTCTATGTGGCGGCTCCGGATCATCCCATCCATCAGGAGCCGGAACCGTTATCGGAAGTCACCCGTGTGAAGTACCGCGGGATCGCGGTGGCGGACACCGCCCGTGAACGTCCGGTACTCACGGTCCAATTGCTGGATAAACAGCCGCGTCTGACGGTGAGTACGATAGAAGATAAACGCCAGGCGTTATTGGCCGGCCTTGGCGTGGCGACAATGCCGTATCCGCTGGTAGAAGAGGACATTGCGGCAGGTCGGCTGCGGGTAGTAAGCCCGGAATCGACAAGTGAAATTGATATTATTATGGCCTGGCGCCGGGACAGCATGGGCGAGGCGAAATCCTGGTGTCTGCGGGAAATCCCGAAACTATTCGCGGGTAAATAAGAAATACACCCCTTCAACGGAAGGGGCGTATTTGAATTCAGGACAGCTGTTTGGGGTCAGCGCCGAAGCGGTTGCTCCCCGGAGTGCCGTTTTGACAGTTGAAAATAATGATGACCAACCAGCCGACGATCGGGATCAATAGCACCAGTAGCCACCAGGCTGAACGATCGGTGTCATGTAAACGCCGGAACTGTACCGCCCACCACGGAATAAAGACCAGAACCCCATAAATCGTTGTTAATATGCCTTCTCCTCCGGCGCGTTCCCAGCCAAGCATTCTGTCCAGAATGCCCAGCACGAACGTGAAGATGATGTTGACCAGCACAAACATCCAGTATTCTTTACGACGCGCGCGGCCACCAAACCCAAAGTAGTTCTTTAATACGTTTAAATACCAATCCATTTTTGCCTCGTTCTGCGTTCAATTACTTGTTTTTAAAGCAATCAAATTAAGAATAGCTGCGAATGGAATGCTGGTAAATGTTTGTAGTATTAATTATTTGGCCCCAAACGGAGGCCAGTGTAAATCAGGCGAAACGCTCGTCACGCCCATGAGGTTCGTCGAGGTCCTGCCACGGGCCGATTGAAATAATACCGGTCGGGTTGATTGTTTTGTGGCTACGGAAGTAGTGATGACGGATGTGGTCAAAGTTGACGGTATCTGCAATACCCGGCATCTGGTAGATATCGCGCAGAAAACCGTACAGATTCAGGTAGTCACTGATACGGTGTTTGTCGCACTTGAAGTGGGTCACATAGACCGGATCAAAGCGTACCAGCGTGGTCCACAGGCGAATATCGGCCTCAGTTAACTGGTCGCCGGTCAGGTAGCGATGCTGACCCAGGATCTGCTCCAGTCGTGCAAGCGATTGAAAGACTTTTTCCACGGCATCGTCGTAGGCTTCCTGGCTGGTGGCAAATCCGGCTTTATATACACCGTTATTGACGTTGTCATAGATCCAGCCGTTCAGCTCGTCGATTTTACTTTGCAGAGTTGGTGGATAGTAATCCCCGGCTTTCGCACCCTGCGCATCAAACGCAGTGTTAAACATGCGGATGATTTCTGCGGATTCGTTACTGACAATGGTGTGGTTCTTTTTGTCCCACAATACCGGAACGGTCACCCGACCGCTGTAGTGTGGATCGGCGTGTAAATACAGCTGATAAAGAAATTCGTGCTGATACAGGGTATCGCCAGTTGCCGCCGGGAAGTTGTCGTCAAAGGTCCAGCCGTTTTCCAGCATTAACGGATGCACAACGGAAACGGAAATAAACGGTTCCAGCCCTTTAAGTTTACGCAAAATCAGCGTGCGATGCGCCCACGGGCAGGCCAAAGAAACGTACAGATGATAGCGGTCTTTTTCGGCGGCGAAGCCACCTTCACCGGTTGGACCCGGAGCGCCATCCGCGGTGAGCCAGTTACGGAAAGCCGATGCAGAGCGTTGAAATTTCCCCCCAGTTGATTTGGTGTCATACCAGGTGTCGTGCCAGACGCCGTCAATCAGTTGTCCCATGATTTTCGTCTCCTCAGATAGCAAAAGCGAGGAGATATCTCCTCGCTTTTTGATGTGTTCAGTATAGCTCGCTTACCACTTTTTATTCAGTACACGGTCAATACTGAATGCGCCCGGACCGGTGATAGCCAGCAGCAGGAAGCCGCCTGCGATGGTCAGGTTTTTCATAAACATCAGAGAGTTCATACCTTCAGCAAAGTTGCTGTGGAAAAGGAACGCCGTTAGCAGCGTGAAGCCTGCGGTGAACAGCGCGGTAGTACGAGTCAGGAAACCGAACAGAATTGCCAGACCGCCGCCAAACTCAAGCAGAATAACCAGCGGCAGCATAAATCCTGGGACGCCCATGGCTTCCATGTACTGTTGGGTACCCGCATATCCGGTGATTTTTCCCCAACCTGCGGTAATAAACAGGATAGGCATCAGAATGCGCGCTACCAGTACACCAACATCTTCTAATTTCTTCATCATACTCTCCAGGAAACCACTCAGGCGGCTTATTGTGTTTTTTTGTGCAACGACGCCGCAGAGTGCGTCGTTGCTGTCGATGGAGAGAATCATAAACGCGGCTAATGACAATTGTTAGCAAGGAAAACTGTCAGAAATCTTCAAAAAATTTGAGGTTAGGTGGGAGAAGAGAGGGTCAGCCGCGCAACTGCTGCTGTCTGATGGTCGATTTCACCAGACGCCAGATGCTCCAGACGCTAAAGCCGCGTTTAGCCCAGCGTACCAGCAGGTTAGGATTACGGATGGTGCGAACCGCCATAATACTGCTCCCGACTATCACCCATCCGCGCAGGTTCAACAGCGTTTTCCAGCCGCGATCGTAGACTTCGGTTGCCTCCAGCCAGTCGCGACGAGCGGCAGACAGATCCAGCCGTTGCTGCTGGATCTGTCCAAGCAGTTGCGCCTTACGTTGTAGACGTTCGACTTTACTGCTCATTATGCCTCATCCTCCAGGGCCTTCCTGTCGTTAGCGAGTTCATTACGCGTATGGCGTAGCAGCGTTGTTTTACGCGCTTTTCGCAACGTCCATAGCCCGCCGATAAACGCTAAAAGCAACAGCACAACGGTAGTGGCAATCATGGCGTTCAGGCGATATTGAGGATCGATGGCCCAGATGATAAGCACCATCAGACTCATCAGGCCAAACGCCGCGAACAGCATGGTCAGCCCAAGCATCAGCAGGATCTGGATGAGATTGGCTTTTTCCTCTTCCAGCTCAACGACGGCCAGCCGCAGCCGCGTCTCTACGATCTCAACGAGAATCGTCAGGATCCGCTGTCCAATACCCAGTACGCCTTTGCCTGGACCTTGTGCGTGTTGAGAGTCTGCCATTGTTAGCGGCGCGACAGCAGTACACCAAGGACCACACCGACTGCAGCGCCAATGCCGACGCCTGTCCATGGGTTTTCGCGCACATAGTTATCGGCTTTTGCCGCAGCCTCACGGGTCTGTTTGGCAATCACATCGCTGGTTTCGCTCAGGCGATGGCGACTCTCGCGCAGCGCGTGTTCGGCTTTGCTGCGAATTTTACTTATCTCTTCCTTCGACTTATCGCCAGAGGAGCTAAGTACTTCTTCAAGCGTATCCGCAAGAGATTTCAGCTCAGCGCGCAGGTTTTCCGTAGCATTATCTTTCGACATAGTTTTCTCCAGTTGAGTGGCTAGTTACCGTACTTAGTAATCGCGGGTCTCGAGTTCTTTCAGCTCTTTCTGAGCTTCAGCAAGCTTATGCTCGCGCTTTGCGATTTTATCCGCATCGCCTTTTTGCTTCGCCTCGGCCAAATCACGTTGACGCTCGGTTATCTCATTTTTCTGTTCTGCGATTTTTTTCTGATGGTCGGCGCGCAGTTTACTGTCAGTACAGTTGGCCCTAACTTCGCTCAGCGCTTTGTTCAGCCCATTGATGCGGCTCTGATTATTGTGCTTTTCGGCATAGCTAATCTCCCGCTGGATATCCTGTTCTTTTTCCTGACAGAGGGTGGATGCGTAACTGCCGGCACTGAGAGCGAAAAGGCTAATTGCTAAAGCGATGCGGTATTTCATTCTTGAACCTTCCATTGTGATTCGACCTTGTGGCTTATGGTCGGTGCTCCAGAATAATAAAGCGTTGAGTCATTAACCCAGTTTATTAATCATAGGCGCTAAACGATGAAATCACCAAAGTGAGTGATCTAATTCAGATTCCTGGAGATTAACCAAAGCGGTGTGGGGTATCACGTAAGCGAGATAACCACTGCACCGCCTGATTATCATCATCCTGCTGAGCAATAACGAAACCGTGCGGTAACGTTCGGTCCAGCACGACTTTTGCTGCTGCGCTCTGCGCGCTGGAATCAAAGGTGATCAGCAGCGCGTCATTTTGCGGAGTTATACTTTTAAAGCGAATGCCGTTGGCGTCCAGGTGATGCCAGATAGAGAAGCCATCAGGCATGCTGGCTCCCTGGTTTACAGCACGAATGGCAAGCGTTGACTCCTGCTGGCGGATGACCGACAAGGTCAGGAGCAGCGCGCCGATAAACAGCATAAAGGTGGTGGACCAGGCAAGTCGTCGGAGCGTTATGCGTGATTTCAGCATAATTTACCCTCGGTTCCCGTATTTCTTCTTCCAAAGAACAACCAGTGAACCTGCCAGACCAAACACCAGTAGCACAACGGGAAGCAGCATCAGGCAAGACATCAGCTGATCTTCATACTTGAGAAATACCGGTGTTTTGCCCAGCAAATAGCCAAGCGTTGTAAGAATCAGAACCCAAAGCAGTCCGCTCATCCAGTTAAAGAACTGAAAGCGCGCATTGTTCAGGCCGGACAATCCTGCGATGGTCGGTAGTAATGTTCTGACAAACGCAATGAAGCGACCGACCAGCAGCGCAGACAAGCCATGCTTATGGAACAGATGATGCGCGCGCTGATGGTAATGCGCAGGCAGATGAGATAGCCAGTTTTGTACGGTGCGGGTATTCCCCAGCCATCGCCCCTGAATATAGCTGAGCCAACAACCCAGGCTGGCCGCGGTGGTAAGTAGCAATATCGTTTGCGGGAAACCCATCGCGCCTTTGGCGATAAGTACGCCGACCAGCACCAGTAGACTGTCGCCAGGTAAAAAGGCCGCTGGCAGCAGTCCGTTTTCCAGAAACAAAATGGTAAATAGCACGAAATAGAGCAAGCCAATCATGGAAGGATTGGCCAGCGTTTCAAAATCCTGAGCCCATAAAGCATTCAGTAATTGAGTCAGTAGTTCCATTCAATATTCCTGGAGAATCGGTTGTCGTCATGCCGGTTTTCTGGAGTTTGTAACGCCGCAATTTTATTGGTGTTTTTTACATGGATCGCGGTCTGACACAAATTCACGGCCTGAACTATTCCCTGTAAAGTTGTGAAGTAAGCAAGCTCTCAAACACAAAAATTCAAATAACAACTAATTGTAACAAAGGTCAACGTTGTCCGTTATAGAAATTACGGTTGTTGAACTGTGATTTTGCTTATCGCAATGGAGGGAGGCGAGAGGATTTACACAGGCTGACACTTTATACCTAATGCTTACCAAGCATGAGAAACAGGCGCTTTGTTGCGCCTGGATCGAAAAGATTGCTTATTTAGCGCTGTTAACTGCAGTATCAAGGTGAACGACAGGATTTTCCGCAAAAAGATAACGGTCAGCGTTGAACTCAAAGTCATCGCTGGTCTCGTTGAACAACATGATTTTGGTATTCTCCAGGTGTTGCCACATGGCCAGTTTTGCCGCGTTCGGATCTTTACGGATCAGCGCTTTGAGAATTTGGTCATGATCATCGCACCAGTTATCGACGGTACGTGCGTCGATATGCTCGTGCAGTTTTTTCCAGTACGGGTTGTGGCTACGCTGGGTCCACATTTTTTCTACGATGGCGGCCAGCGCAGAGTTCTGCGTGGCTAGCGCGACCTGAATATGAAACTGCAGATCCCACTCGGAATCGCGAAAGCATTTTTCATTCCGCGCATGTTCCTGAATGTCCATCAGTTTCATGATGTCTTGCTTGGTAACCTGTGTAGCAGCAAATTCAGCGATATTGCTTTCAATCAACTGACGAGCCTGAAGCAGCTCGAAAGGACCATAATTGGCGAATTCAAGTGATTCGTCGGTGGCCTGCTGGTGACGCGCCTGATTTGAAATGACATGAATGCCGGAACCTTTGCGCACTTCTACATAGCCCTCAACTTCGAGCATGATAATCGCTTCACGAACCACGGTACGGCTGACATTTTTTTCATCGGCGATAAAGCGCTCGGCGGGGAGCTTTTCACCCACCAGATAGACGCCCTGCTCAATGCGTTCTTTCAGATCAGCGGCAAGTTGTTGGTACAAACGTCGTGGTTCAGTGATTTCCATATGCGCTCCAGGCATGATACGGCAGACTCTATTTGTTATACCACTTTTGCGATTACGGCTCCACTCGCGCTGTTAAAAAAGCCGCCAGATAACTGGCGGCTTAGCATTACATAACCTTATTAAATCTTGTCTGGTTAACTTTGCGCGGCGGGATCGCCAGTTTGCGACGCTGACTCTACCTCGCTGGCCGATTTGTTCTGCAATACCGTCCAGATGACTAACGCGCCGAGCAGGTCGAATACCGCCAGTACGGCAAACAGCGGGCTAAAGCCGATGGTGTCAGCCAGTGCACCGACGACCAGCGCAAACAGCGTACTTGCGAGCCAGGCGGACATACCGGTCAGGCCGTTCGCAGTTGCCACTTCATTACGGCCAAACACGTCAGAAGAGAGTGTAATCAGCGCACCGGACAGCGCCTGGTGAGCAAAACCACCGACGCACAGCAGGGCAATAGCAATGTATGGGCTGGTGAACAGACCAATCATCCCCGGGCCAATCATCAGTAATGCGCCCATCGTCACGACCATTTTACGCGAAACGATCAGGTTAACACCGAACCAGCGCTGGAACAGCGGCGGTAAGTAACCCCCAACGATACAGCCCAGGTCAGCAAACAGCATAGGCATCCAGGCAAACATCGCAATCTCTTTCAGGTTAAAGCCGTAAACTTTGAACATGAACAGCGGAATCCAGGCGTTGAACGTTCCCCACGCCGGTTCTGCCAGGAAACGCGGCAGCGCAATTCCCCAGAACTGGCGGTTACGCAGGATCTGACCGAGCGACATTTTCTTCGCGGTGCTGTTTTTATGCTGAGATTCCTGACCATTCAGAATGTAATCACGTTCTTCATCAGACAGTTTTTTCTGGTCGCGTGGGTGTTTGTAAAATACCAACCAGCACATGGCCCAGATGAAGCTCAGGGCACCTGAAATAATAAATGCCATCTGCCAGCTGTGCATGACGATAGCCCAGACGACCAGCGGTGGAGCGATCATCGCGCCGATAGAAGAACCAACGTTAAAGTAACCTACGGCAATTGAACGTTCTTTTGCCGGGAACCATTCAGAACTGGCTTTCAGGCCCGCAGGGATCATCGCGGCTTCGGCAGCACCTACAGCACCTCGCGCCAGTGCCAACCCGCCCCAACTTCCAGCCAGCGCGGTCGCACCACAGAAAACAGCCCAAAGAACGGCGAACATCGCGTAACCTACTTTTGTGCCGAGCACATCGAGTACGTAACCGGCAACGGGTTGCATTACGGTGTATGCAGCAGAATAGGCTGCGATGATATAGGAATACTGTTGAGTGGAGATGTGTAACTCTTCCATCAGAGTTGGCGCAGCTGCCGCCACAGTGTTACGCGTCAGGTAACCCAGCACGGTGCCAAGCGTCACCAGTGCAATCATATACCAACGTAACCCTTTAATTTTACGCATGTAAAACCTCATCGTTTTGTTATGTCCGCGAACGAGCGGTCATCTTCCAGTCCAGAGCGGAGGATGTTTTTTACGAGGGGGTAACCGAAAAAAAAAGCCGGTACTCCCCGAACATTGCCATGTCAATATTTGTGCTAATTCGGTTTCCGTACCGGTCAATCCGATGGTGATACATCGGTAATTTGCATTCCGTCGGCTTATGTATCGCGACGGCCAAAAGATAACTTGTCATACAGCTTTAAAAGGTGAGTGCCATCACAAAAGTGTGAATCTTCGTGTGGTCATTATTTCGATTCAGCAAAGCCAGTACTGGCGCGGTTTAACGTGTGATTTACCTCTTTGAGAGTAATTTTTTTGTCATCGTTTGTTGATCTAGCTCACGAAAATATCTTCAGTGCATGGAAATTGGTGTGATAACTTTGTCAGCATCGCAACATAAGCAATCTGACGCACTCGCTGAGAGGAAGACGATAATGACCCCGTTTATGACTGAAGATTTCCTGCTGGATACCGAATTTGCCCGCCGTCTGTATCATGATTACGCTAAAGACCAGCCGATCTTCGATTACCACTGCCATTTACCACCGCAACAAATCGCGGAAAACTACCGTTTCAATAACCTGTATGACATCTGGCTGAAGGGCGACCACTATAAGTGGCGTGCGATGCGTACCAACGGCGTTGCTGAACGCCTCTGTACTGGCGATGCGTCCGATCGTGAAAAATTTGACGCGTGGGCCGCCACAGTTCCGCACACTATCGGTAACCCGCTGTACCACTGGACCCATCTCGAATTACGTCGCCCGTTTGGTATTACAGGTAAGTTGCTGTCTCCGGCAACGGCTGACGAAATCTGGAACCAGTGCAACGAACTGCTGGCGCAGGATAAATTCTCCGCGCGCGGCATCATGCAGCAGATGAATGTGAAAATGGTCGGTACCACCGATGACCCGATTGACTCTCTGGAGCACCATGCGGCCGTTGCTAAAGACGGAAGCTTTGATGTGAAAGTGTTGCCGAGCTGGCGTCCGGATAAAGCCTTTAACATTGAGCTGGCGACCTTTAATGACTATATGGCGAAACTCGGTGAAGTGTCAGATACCGATATCCGTCGCTTCAGCGACCTGCAGGTTGCACTGACCAAACGTCTGGATCACTTCGCGGCGCACGGCTGCAAAGTCTCTGACCATGCGCTGGACGTGGTGCTGTTTGCCGAATCTAACGAAGCGGAGCTGGACAGCATTCTGGCCCGTCGCCTGGCAGGTGAAACCCTGAGCGAGCATGAAGTGGCGCAGTTCAAAACCGCCGTTCTGGTGTTCCTCGGCGCAGAATACGCGCGTCGCGAATGGGTGCAGCAGTACCACATCGGTGCGCTGCGTAATAACAACCTGCGCCAGTTCAAGCTGCTGGGCGCGGATGTTGGCTTTGACTCCATCAATGACCGTCCGATGGCGGAAGAACTGTCCAAACTGCTGAGCAAGCAGAATGAACAAAACCTGCTGCCGAAAACCATTCTGTACTGCCTGAACCCGCGTGATAACGAAGTGCTGGGGACGATGATCGGTAACTTCCAGGGCGAAGGCATGCCGGGGAAAATGCAGTTCGGTTCCGGCTGGTGGTTCAACGACCAGAAAGACGGGATGGAACGTCAGATGACGCAGCTGGCGCAGCTCGGCCTGCTGAGCCGTTTCGTCGGCATGCTGACTGATAGCCGTAGCTTCCTGTCTTACACCCGCCATGAATACTTCCGTCGCATCCTGTGTCAGATGATTGGTCGTTGGGTTGCCGCAGGTGAAGCTCCTGCCGACATCCAGCTGCTGGGTGAAATGGTGAGAAATATTTGCTTCAACAATGCGCGTGATTACTTCGCCATTGAACTGAACTAAGGTCTGGGTGACGGTATGCAATACATCAAGATCCATGCGCTGGATAACGTCGCAGTTGCGCTTGCTGATTTGGCTGAAGGAACCGAAGTCATCGTCGACGGTCAGGCGGTAATCCTGCGTCAGGCAGTCTCTCGTGGTCATAAATTCGCTTTACGCGATATTGCGAAGGGCGAAAACGTCATCAAATACGGTTTGCCAATCGGCCACACGCTGGTGGACGTTGCGGTGGGTGAGCATATACATGCCCATAACACCCGCACCAATCTGAGCGACCTGGACACGTATCGCTACCAACCGGATTTCCAGGCCGAAGTCGCGCAGCCTGCCGATCGCGATGTGCAGATTTATCGCCGCGCGAACGGTGACGTTGGGGTGCGTAACGAACTGTGGATCCTGCCAACGGTAGGCTGCGTTAACGCGATGGCGCGTCAGATGCAGAACCGCTTTTTGAAAGAGACCAACGACGCCGAAGGTATCGACGGCGTGCATCTCTTCAGCCACACCTACGGCTGTTCACAGCTGGGTGACGACCACATTAACACCCGCACCATGCTGCAAAACATGGTGCGCCATCCGAATGCGGGGGCGGTGTTGGTCGTTGGTCTGGGCTGTGAAAACAACCAGGTGGATGCCTTCCGCGAAACTTTAGGTGAGTTCGATCCTGAGCGCGTTCACTTTATGGTCTGCCAGCATCAGGAAGACGAAGTGGAAGCGGGGATTGAACATCTCCATCAGTTATACAACGCGATGCGTAATGATAAGCGTGAGCCGGGTAAACTGGGCGAGCTGAAGTTTGGTCTGGAATGCGGCGGCTCTGACGGCTTGTCCGGTATTACCGCCAACCCGATGCTGGGGCGTTTCTCTGACTACGTGATTGCGAACGGCGGCACCACGGTGCTGACCGAAGTGCCGGAAATGTTCGGCGCCGAGCAGTTGTTGATGGACCACTGTCGTGACGAAGAAACTTTTGGCAAGCTGGTTACGATGGTCAATGACTTCAAGCAGTACTTCATTGCCCATGACCAGCCGATCTACGAGAACCCATCGCCGGGTAACAAAGCGGGCGGTATTACCACCCTGGAAGATAAATCGCTCGGCTGCACCCAGAAAGCGGGGTCCAGCAAAGTGGTTGACGTTCTGCGCTACGGCGAACGCCTGAAGACGCACGGCCTGAACCTGCTGAGCGCGCCGGGTAACGACGCGGTCGCCACCAGCGCGCTGGCGGGCGCGGGCTGCCACATGGTGCTATTTAGTACCGGACGTGGAACACCGTACGGTGGTTTTGTGCCGACAGTGAAAATCGCCACCAATAGCGAGCTGGCGGCGAAGAAAAAACACTGGATCGATTTTGACGCCGGACAGCTGATCCACGGTAAAGCGATGCCGCAACTGCTGAGTGAGTTTGTTGATACCATCGTTGAGTTCGCCAACGGCAAGCAGACCTGCAATGAGCGCAACGATTTCCGGGAACTGGCAATATTTAAAAGCGGCGTAACGTTGTAATTACCCTTCATCTTTCGCGCGGCAGCTGCGTTGACTGCGTTCATTCACCCCGGTCACTTACTTCAGTAAGCTCCCGGGGATGAGCGAACTTGCCGCCTTGCTGTGGCACGAAATCGATTGGGTAATCGAAATGGAGTGGATTTAAAAAACGGCGTTTCATCATTTGGAACGCCGTTTGTTTTTGCATTACCTGATAAGGATCATTCATGACCGCGTATTGGCTGGCCCAGGGCGTAGGTGTCATCGCCTTTCTGATCGGCATTACCACCTTTTTCAATCGTGATGAGCGCCGGTTCCGGCTGCAACTGGCCGTTTACAGCGCCACCATTGGCGTGCATTTTTTTTTGATGGGCGCCTGGCCTGCGGGAATGAGCGCCGAGCTCAACACCATCCGCACGCTCGTCTCAATGCATACCCGCAAACTGTGGGTAATGGCCGTTTTTATTCTTCTCACCCTGGTTCTCGGGCTGGCAAAGTTACAGCATGCGATGGAGCTGTTGCCGATAATCGGCACGCTGGCCAGCACCTGGGCGCTGTTTCGCTGCCAGGGGTTAACCGTGCGCTGCGTGATGTGGTGCGCAACCGCCTGCTGGGTTATTCATAATTTCTGGTTGGGATCGATTGGCGGGACGATGATCGAAGGCAGCTTTCTGGTGATGAATGGCCTGAACATTATTCGCTTCCGGCGGATGCAAAAACGCGGAATTGATCCGTTCAAAATTGAAAAAAGCGTACAAGAAAAGAGCCCCTCCGCCCGATAACGGAGGGGCGCAGGGATTAGCCGCGCAGAGCGTTATTTGCCAGACGTTCGTCTTCAGCCTGGCAGGCTGCCGCGGTAAACAGAACGTCAGTAGAAGAGTTCAGCGCCGTTTCACAGGAATCCTGCAGTACGCCGATGATGAAGCCAACGGCTACCACCTGCATGGCGATGTCATTTGGGATACCAAACATATTGCATGCCAGCGGGATCAGCAGCAGGGAGCCACCTGCCACGCCCGATGCGCCACAGGCGCACAGCGACGCCACCACGCTCAGTAACAGCGCCGTCGGTAAATCGACCGGAATACCCAGCGTATTCACCGCCGCCAGCGTCAGTACGGTAATGGTGATCGCCGCGCCCGCCATATTGATGGTGGCGCCAAGCGGGATAGACACCGAGTAGGTATCACGGTCCAGATTCAGCTTCTCACACAGTGCCATATTCACCGGAATGTTGGCGGCAGAGCTGCGGGTAAAGAAAGCGTATACGCCGCTTTCGCGCAGACAGGCCAGCACCAGCGGATATGGGTTACGACGAATTTTCCAGAATACCAGCAGCGGGTTGACCACCAGCGCCACTAGCAGCATACAGCCTACCAGCACGGTCAGCAGATGAGCATAGCCCCACAGCGTGGCAAAACCGGTGGTTGCCAGGGTAGAAGAGACCAGGCCGAAGATACCGATCGGGGCAAAACGGATCACCAGCTTCACCATAAAGGTGACGGCGTTGGACATATCATTGACCAGGTTTTTGGTCGTTTCATTACCATGGCGCAGCGCAAAGCCCAGACCAACGGCCCATACCAGAATACCGATATAGTTGGCGTTAAGCAGGGCATCAATTGGGTTGGAAACCATGCTCATCAGCAGTCCACGCATCACTTCAACAATACCGGATGGCGGCACGATATCGCTGGCGCTGCTGGAAAGATGCAGTGTAGACGGGAAGGCGAAGCTGAAGACGACGGCCGCTAACGCGGCTGAAAACGTTCCGAGCAGGTAGAGGAACAGAATCGGGCGGATGTTGGTTTTTTGCCCGTGCTGGTGGTTGGCGATAGAGGCCATTACCAGCATCAGAACCAGAATTGGCGCGACGGCTTTTAATGCGCCGACGAATAGCGTACCCAGCAGACCAACGGCTTCTGCCGCAGGTTTTGACACCAGTGCAAGTAAAATCCCCAGTACCAAGCCGATCAAAATTTGTTTAACCAGGCTCCCTTGCGCCAAACGCGAGAGTAGCCCCGATGAACGTTGCGTAGTCATGTCGTGATCCTTTCATTGTGTTGTTGCTCATCCATCGTGCGTTCTCAGGACGCATCTTTCTGGATGTAACAAAGTGTTTGCCTGGTTGAGTATAAGGAAAGATAAAGCTTCGGGAAGAGAAATATGCTGGATTCCACGTTGAGATCATATTTTATAACTTTGAGTTAACATTGTTTTGACATGATAAACAAAAAGCCCAACGCACGCAGTGTGCCGTCGGGCTTTTCAGCTAGCAGATAAAGTTACTGTATTTGCTGCTTTTTATCGTGCTGGTGGTTGACCCACGCGTTGACAATCAATGTCACAAACAGGATGCCAAATACCACGCCTAGCGAGATAGCGATCGGGATATGGTAGAAATCGACGATCAGCATCTTAATACCGATAAACACCAGAATGACCGCCAGACCGTACTTCAGCATGGAGAAACGCTCCGCCACGCCCGCCAGCAGGAAGTACATCGCGCGCAGACCCAAAATAGCAAACAGGTTCGAGGTCAACACGATGAACGGGTCGGTAGTGACGGCGAAGATTGCCGGAATACTGTCGACGGCAAAAATCACGTCGCTCAACTCAACCAGAATCAATACCAGCATCAGCGGCGTGACAAACAGCAGCCCGTTCTTACGCACGAAGAAGTGCTCGTTTTCGATGGTATCGGTCATGCGCAAATGGCTACGTAGCCAGCGTACCAGCGGTTTGTCGCCAATGCCTGATTCATCCTCTTTTGCCAGCGCCATTTTCACCCCGGTAAACAGCAGGAACGCGCCGAACACGTACAGCAGCCATTCAAACTGGGTGATAAGCCAGGTGCCAGCGAAGATCATGATCGTACGCAGAACAATGGCTCCCAGCACACCATACACCAGCACCCGACGCTGCAATGCAGGTGGTACGGAGAAGTAACTGAACAGCATCAACCAGACGAAGACGTTATCTACAGCCAGCGATTTTTCAATTAAATAGCCGGTAAGGAACGCCAGTGCCTGCGGGTCAGCAACGGCTCGGCCCTGGGTTTGCGCCAGATACCACCAGAAGGCGGCGTTAAACAGTAACGACAACGTTACCCAGACGATGGACCAGGCCGCAGCCTGCTTCATCGACATCGTATGCGCACCACGACGCCCCTGCAACAGCAGGTCGATGGCCAGCATAATTACCACCACGACAGCGAAGCCACCCCATAACAACGGTGTGCCAACAGTATTCATTGTATTTCCCCATGCATAAAAAAAACGGCCAACGCCGAATGACGTTAGCCGCTGCTTTTTATGCATAGACCTTGCCATTCGGCAAGGTCTCACTTACAACAACAAAGGAATACGATGGCGTATTCCTTTGTTATCGCCCGGTGACCGGATGTGGTTTTTCACACATCGTAATGACGATCAACCGACAACGAAGTTACTCCCCTTTGCGGGTTACAAAATATTACAGGCCATGCTTTCAGTCAATGGCCTGCAACATTCCATTTACACACTTTTACGCAGTCAGCGAGGTTACCGTTTCGTCTGCCGGGAAAACCACGCCGGTCTGGCGGCGAATCTCCGTTTGCAGTTTAGCGGTGATACGGCTGACGGCCAGTGCCGGGTGATCCACTTCGCCGGATTCAACCAAATGAGCAAACGCCTCTGCCTCATACAGCATAGTATTGATGTGCTGAGGCGTCGTCAGATCCTGTGTTTTCCCCCCGCGCGGAACGAAGCACACTTTTTGACATTCGGAGATGTGCTCGATCACCAGCGATCCTGACTCGCCCTGAATTTCACTGGCTAATACCGAGTCGCTGACTTTTGAGTGCTGAAGCGTGACGCTAAAGTCACCGTAATTCAGCACCACCACGCCGTGGGCGTCCACGCCGCTCTCCAGCAGGCTGGCGCTGGCCTGAACGCTCTGCGGCTCACCCCATAGCGCAACCGCTGAGGCCAGGCAGTAAAAACCAATATCCATAATCGAGCCATTTGAGAACGCTGGATTAAACGTATTTGGATTTTCACCGTCCAGATAGCGCTGGTAACGTGAGGAGTACTGGCAGTAATTGATAAATGCTTTTCTGATTCTTCCAACTTTGGGGAGCGATTGCTGCAATAACAGGAAGTTAGGCAGGCTGGCGGTCTTAAATGCTTCAAACAGTACCACCTGGTTTTCGCGCGCGCAGGCGATAGCGGCTTCGGCTTGTGCCAGGTTTGAGGCCAGCGGTTTTTCGCAAATAACATGCTTTTTGTGCCGCAAAAACAGCTCTGTCTGCGGGAAATGCAGAGAGTTTGGACTGGCGATGTAGACGGCGTCAATCGCCTCGCTTTGCGCCATCGCTTCCAGTGAGGTAAACAGATGCTCAACGGGGTAATCGTTGGCGAAGGTCTGCGCCTGCTCAAGGCTACGGGAATAGACTGCGGTTAACTTATATTTGCCGGTTTCATGGGCGGCATCGACAAACTGGCGGGTGATCCAGTTTGTGCCAATTACTGCGAAACGTATCATAAAGGCCTTCAGGCTGTGGAAAGGGATTCTTTCGTCAATTTAGCATGCCCTGAAGACAAAGCCAGTGCGCTACGGCGCAGTTTGCTTTAACGAATGTTGCGTTAACCACAGGCGGGTATCGAACTCCAGTTGATGATACTGAGGCTCCATATGGCAGCACAGCTGGTAAAACGCTTTGTCGTGCTCTTTTTCTTTCAGATGCGCCAGCTCATGCACGACGATCATGCGTAAAAAGGGTTCAGGGGCATTGCGAAACACGGTGGCGACGCGGATTTCTGCTTTAGCCTTTAGCTTACCACCCTGCACACGAGAGACGGCGGTATGCAGGCCCAGCGCATTTTTCAGAACGTGGATCTTACTGTCATACATGACTTTATTCAGTGGTGGGGCGTTACGCAGAAACTGATTTTTCAGATCCTGAGTATATTGCCAGAGCGCTTTGTCGGTCGCGAAATCATGCGTACCCGGATAGCGCTTCTCCAGCACTGCGCCCAGACGCTGTTCAGCAATCAGCGTTCTCACCTGAGAAAGCAAATGTTCCGGGTAGCCCTGGAGGTAAGTTAGTTGGTTCATTCATGTCCCATCCACTTCATCCTTCAAGCTGCCTCTGCGTTCGCGCACCTCAGTCACGTACTTATGTACGCTCCTGGGGATTCACTCACTTGCCGCCTTGACGCAACTTGAATGATTTTGTGTATTCAAAATGTTGTATACTCACGCACCCTTTTCAGGGATACGCCGAAATTTTACCATTCAGGAGGGCCGATGAGCCACATAGACAACGGTTTCCGTTCGCTGTCACTTAAACGTTTCCCGGAAACGGATGACGTTAACCCGCTGCTGGCGTGGGAAGCAGCAGATGAATATCTGCTGCAACAGCTGGACGATACCGAGATTAGCGGCCCGGTGCTGATCCTGAATGATACCTTTGGTGCGCTGGGCTGTGCGCTGGCGGAACATACGCCGTACAGCATCGGCGATTCCTACTTAAGTGAGCTTGCCACCCGCGAGAACCTGCGTCACAACGATATTGCCGAGTCGAGCGTCAAATTCCTCGACAGTACCGCTGAATATCCGCAGGCACCGGGCGTGGTGCTGATTAAGCTGCCAAAAACTATGGCGCTGCTCGAACAGCAGCTGCGCGCGCTGCGTGAAGTGGTGACGCCGCAAACGCGCATCATCGCGGGCGCGAAGGCGCGCGATGTGCATACCTCGACGCTGGAGCTGTTCGAAAAAGTGTTAGGGCCAACCACCACGACGCTGGCGTGGAAAAAAGCCCGTCTGATCAACTGCACATTCAGCAAACCTGAGCTGGCCACTGCCTCGCAAACGCTGAGCTGGAAGCTGGAAGGCACTGACTGGACTATCCATAACCACGCCAATGTTTTCTCCCGTACCGGACTGGATATCGGCGCGCGCTTTTTTATCGAGCATTTGCCGGAAAACCTCGAAGGGGAGATTGTTGACCTCGGCTGTGGTAACGGCGTCATCGGTATGACACTGCTGGCGAAGAACCCAGAAGCCAGCGTGGTATTTGTTGATGAATCGCCCATGGCGGTGGCTTCTAGCCGTTTGAACGTGGAAAGTAACATGCCGGAAGCGATGGATCGCTGTGAGTTTATGATCAACAACGCGCTGTCTGGTGTCGAACCGTTCCGCTTTAACGCCGTATTGTGTAATCCGCCGTTCCACCAGAAGCACGCGCTGACCGATAACATCGCCTGGGAGATGTTCCACCACGCCCGCCGCTGTCTGAAAATCAACGGCGAGCTGTACATTGTGGCTAACCGTCATCTCGACTACTTCCACAAGCTGAAGAAGATTTTTGGCAACTGCGTGACCATCGCCACCAATAATAAATTCGTGGTGCTGAAAGCGGTCAAAACCGGTCGTCGTCGTTAAGCCCTTGTGCCGGATAGCGGCTAACGCCTTATCCGGCCACCGGGATACAATTTGTTAAATCTCCAGCGCCAGCCTCGTCCCTTGCGCAATAGCGCGTCGGGCATCCAGTTCCATCGCCACGTCGCAGCCGCCGATCAGATGCACCGTTTTACCCGCTGCGTGGAGCGGATCGACCAGCTCACGGCGCGGCTCTTGTCCGGCGCAAATCACCACGTGATCCACGTTAAAGATCACCGGTTCGCCGTTCAGCACAACGTGTAAGCCATCATCATCAATTTTCTGATAACTGACCGCCGGGATCATTTTCACACCGCGTGAGAGTAAGGTGGCGCGATGGATCCAGCCTGTCGTTTTACCTAAACCTTGCCCCGGTTTGCTGGCTTTGCGTTGCAGCATCACTATCTGGCGTGGGCTGCGGGATAAATGCGGACCTTCCGGGCGTAAGCCGCCAGGCTGTTGCAGGCTGGTGTCGATTCCCCATTCCACGCAGAACTCCGCAATGTTCTGGCTGGTGGGATCGCCTGATTGGCTCAGGTACATGGCAGTATCGAATCCTATCCCGCCGCAGCCAACGATCGCCACGCGTTTGCCCACCGGCGTTTTATCGCGCAGGACGTCAAGATAGCTCAGTACTTTAGGGTGGTCGATCCCCTCGATCGGTGGCATGCGAGGCTCGATCCCGCTGGCAAGGATCACTTCGTCGAAGATGTGCAGATCGCGTGCGCTGACAAAATGATTCAGCTTCAGTGTCACGCCAGTCACGTCGATCATCCGGCGGTAGTAGCGCAGGGTTTCATAGAATTCTTCTTTGCCGGGGATCTGTTTGGCGATATTAAACTGCCCGCCAATCTCACCATGCGCGTCAAACAGCGTCACGTGATGCCCGCGCGCAGCGGCATTAATGGCGAAGGCGAGGCCCGCAGGGCCCGCGCCAACCACCGCCAGATTTTTCGGCTGAGTGGCCGCAACGATCGGCATTTTGGTTTCATGGCAGGCGCGAGGATTCACCAGGCAAGAGGTAACTTTGCCGACGAAGATCTGATCCAGGCAGGCCTGGTTACAGCCGATACAGGTGTTGATCTCATCCGCTCGCCCGGTTTGCGCTTTTGACAGCAGTTCGGCATCGGCGAGGAACGGACGGGCCATCGACACCATATCGGCATCGCCACGGGCCAGAATGTCATCGGCGACCTGGGGATCGTTAATACGGTTGGTGGTGACCAGTGGGATTGTCACATGGCCTTTCAGCTTACGCGTCACCCAACTAAACGCGCCGCGCGGTACCGGGGTCGCAATAGTGGGAATACGCGCCTCATGCCAGCCAATACCGGTGTTAATAATGGTGGCGCCTGCGGCTTCTATCGCTTGTGCCAGCTGGACGGTTTCGTCGAAGGTTCCACCGTTTTCCACCAGATCAAGCATCGACAGACGGAAGATGATTATGAAGTCATGGCCCGCACGCTGGCGTACTGCCCGTACCACCTCAACGGCAAAACGCATGCGGTTGGCATACTCGCCGCCCCATTGATCATTGCGCTGATTGGTGCGCAGAGTCAGGAATTCGTTGATGAGATACCCTTCGGATCCCATCACTTCAACGCCATCGTAGCCTGCTTCCCGCGCCAGTTGGGCGCAATGGGCAAAATCTTCAATCAGTTGCAGCACTTCATCATGCGTCAGTTCATGTGGCGTAAAACGGTTGATTGGCGCCTGAATAGCGGAAGGCGCCACCAGATGCGGCTGATAGCTGTAACGCCCGGTATGCAGGATTTGCAGGGCGATTTTGCCACCTTCGTCATGCACGGCATCGGTAATGACGCGATGGTGTGCGAGCTGGCTGCTGTCGTTCAACATCGCGCCGCCTTCCATCCCCACGCCGGAAAGCGCAGGCGCAATACCTCCGCTCACAATTAACGCGACCCCGTGACGGGCACGTTCGGCGTAGAACGCGGCCAGCCGTTCAGCGCCATCAGGGTACTCTTCCAACCCGGTATGCATTGACCCCATCAGCACGCGGTTTTTAAGCGTAGTGAAGCCTAAATCGAGCGGGGCGAACAGCGACGGATAGCTCATAAAGGTGTCCAGTATGTAAAATTATTGTTATGTGGTCGGATGAGTTCTAATTTAGCCGTCGTGGCGTAAAAGGGAAAAGGGGAATGCCGTGATTGTGATGGGATTCAAAAAAGAGGCTCTCCTTTACAGGAGAGCCAATTGACGTTACTGCTGTTTTAGAAAATCGTTATACAGCATATAAAGATGCGCTGCGCTCCAGGAGAAGTTCGGCGCGCCCTGTTGCGCACCGGTTAGCGGGTTATAGTTCTCCTGAATCGGACCGTCTGCGGTAAGGCCTTTGGCGTGGCTGAAGAAGGTATCTGCCAGTTTTAACGCTTCATCGCGATAGCCATAATGCTCCATCCCTTTTAGCCCGAACCAGAACTGATCCACCCACACACGCCCACGCCAGTAAATGTCTGCACCGAAGGCCGGGTTGGTCAGCGCTGCCGTACCAAGCGGGACAAAGGTGTTGAACTCTTTGGGATCGAGCATCACCTTAACCACCGCGTCCGCATGGGGCTGCGTTGCCGCCCCGTTAAACAGCGGCGACCAGCCTTCCGGCCCTTTGCCGCGTTCGACGATTGGTTGGCCCGCACAGCCATTAGCCAGCGGTTTATCTTCAATACGAATGTCGTAATAGAAGTGTGTTACCGGGTCGAACATACAGGTATTGATGTAATCGGCGAGTTTTTTCGCCAGCGCCTGGTAGCGTTTGGCATCGTCGGCTTTGCCGAGAATTGTCGCCATTTCTGCCAGATAGTGATTATCGCTATACATGTAGCTGGCCTGATCGACCGATTCCTGCAGCAGCGAGTAACCCAGTAACCTCCCGTCGTTACTGCGATTATCGGCAAATTTCACCACCCAGTCGCTGCGTTTCCCACCCTTAGCGACGTATTTATCCAGTTGCTCTTTGTCGATAAAACCGAAGACTGCCGCATCGTCACGCCCGGATTCCCAGGAGGCGGCAACCTGTGCTGGGATCTCGAGGCTGTCATACTGGCCTTTACTGATGATATTGGCGTAGTTTTTCAGCCCGGAGAGGGTCTCTTCTTTGTCGCCTTTTTTCACCGTGAACAGCATTTCACCGCTGTCGGTATTGTGAGCTTTATCGCGCGTTGCGCCATATTCAGGTACGCCGTTGCCGTTATGATCGCGGTTTCGTAGCCACCAGTCGTGATATGCAACCAGCTTCGGATACATCTCTTCGAGCCAGGCCTTGTCCTTGGTGACGTTGTAGACCTCCATCACCGACCAGGCCGCCAGGCTTGGCTTGGTGTTGCGTTCGTTCCAGTTGCCGCCGTCGCCGCCGCGCTCGGGGCTGAGGTTCCAGGCAATCAGGTCGGGAATGAATCCGGCGTCCTGCGCGCGAACGGGATCGCCGGGTTTTATCTGCCATGAAAAGACGGCACGAATGTTCTCTTTAGCGATCTCCGGGTTAAAGTGCGCCATGGCGAAGGCTTGTTTCCAGGTGTCCCACGGCCAGGTCTGGTTGCCGGAGAACCAGCGAGCGGTAACGGACGGCGTCACAGTATTGTGTTTTACCGCGCCGCCCGGCGAGCGCCAGTTACCATTCAGCGTCTCGATCGCCTTCACCGCCACTCGGGTTTGTTCTGGCGTGGCATCCGGGTTATTTAAGCCTTTCTTGAGATAGTCGTCCCAGCGCTGCTGCGAAGTGAGCATGTAGGAAGAAGGACGTGCCAAAATATCGCGGATCTGCGGCTGCTCTTTGCTGACTTCCCGCGCGGTCAATAAGTGTGAATAGGTGGTGTAGAACGTGGTAGAGCTGTTGATATGCGCTTTGCTGATGAAGCGAAGACCGTCGACGGCTGTTTTCATCGGCAGCGACTTATGCACCTGATATTCTGATTCGCCGGAGGTGAGCAAATCCCAGGTTGAACGCACTTTGCCGAACGTGACTTTCAGACCGTCGTGGGTGGCGGTGATTTTGCGCTGATAATCAGGATACTCTTCATCGACGGTTTTGGTTGATGTCGGCTTCCCGTCTTTTGCCTCCACTTTTTCCAGAAGCTCGCCATCCCACACCAGATCCAGCGGCGAGTTGCTGATGATTTTGGTTTCCAGCAGCGAGGTGCGCGGACTGGCGAAGCGTAGCGTCATTTCTATCTGCACATTTTTCGACGACAATTTCTGCACCAGCGCGCCAGGAATGCTGTAAGCCTCAAGGGTGAAATTGACCTTTTTACCCTGCTGGTACACCGTCAGACGATCGAAGTTTGTCGCCATAAAATTGATGTACTCTTCCGTCAGCAGCGCCACGCCCGGAAAACCGCCCATGGTATCCGGGCCATCCGGCAACAGATGCCCGTGCCATGAGCCGAGGTCGAAAAAGGGATTAAAGCGCTGGTGGTCGTCGTGATCGTAGTCATGCATGTAGTCCGGTGCACCGGTGCGATTAATGATGTTTTTAAACTCGTTAGCGCTGGCGGCATGCTCAGAGACGCTCATCAGCAGGAGACAGGCCAGCGGCGTAAGAAGAAGTTTGATGTTCATGGGTTCCGATCCTTGTTACCAATAGAAATATTGCATCAGGAAGATTTGGTCGCTCGGGTCACCAGAGGCATTCTGCATATAGAACCGGCTGTCGAAGGCGGTAGCGAAACGTCCGCCGCCGTATTCATACCAGATACCGAACTGCATAAAGGACGTAGTTTCTTCCTCGGCGCGATCCGGTCGGTGTTTGGCGTAGCTATATGCGGTGGAGAGATAAACGCCTTTTAGCGCTTCATACATCGCGCTGATCATATAGCCGGTCTCGGTGCCGGATACATCCAGCCCGTCGGCGCGACCCGTGTGGTGCCACGCGCGGGCGGCGAAGTTGGGGGTGAGGATACCGGTCAGGAACAGCTGTCCGGTACCGTCAGTTATCTCCAGACCGTTCATCCAGGTTACGCCTTCAGTCAGGTCGTACTGGATGTAACCGTTCATCATGGCCGGATAGGTATATTTATCGTCGTAGCGATCGTATTTACCAAAGTGCAGCCAGGCTTTGCTTTCATCGTGGTGTCCGGCGGGGGTGGCGGTCACGCTATAGCGCAAAGGGCCGGTCAGGTTTTGCACCTTAATGGCGGTCATAATGTCTCGGGTATTCGGAATAACGTAGCCCAGGTCTGGCGTGAAATCACCCCACCATTGCAGGTCATCCAGCGAGGAGTCCTGGCGCAGACTGAGCATCATCTCTGTTCCAGCATCGGTACGGTAACCACCGTAAAAGCGGTTGATCCCGCCTTCGAATCCGCCCCAGCTATGGTCAGGAACCCAGGCATTGCCTTGATGGTCGGCCTGCACGGTCCAGCCCTCGCCGTAGATCAGACCAAACCATGAACCGTGTTTTATCTCCAGACCACCTTCAATGTAGGTACCGTCGCTGTATTTATGCTTATCTTTTCCTTCTAAATCCATATATCCCCCCATGCCCAATTCACCATAAAAACGAAATGAGGGGGAGGTTATGGCAGGTGTTTTCGTATCATCGTGTTCAGCAGGGCGAACTTCTTCTGCACCCAGAGAGGAGACGCAGAAAAAGGGCAGGGCAATAATTGCCCTGCAATATTGGCTAATGTTATTCATGCTCCGATCCTAAGCAAATAAAATATAATTTTTATTGTTATAGCCTTAGCGAATATTGTTTATTGTTATTATGCTTTAATCATTAATTGATATTTGAAGCGGGAGCAGCCTCAATAGCTTTTTCTTCTTTGGTTAACCCTTTAATGTATTTACTGTATTTCCACCAGGCAAAACCGAGGAAAATAACAATTCCACCGACGTTATAAAAAATAATGGTTATGATATTCCCGCCGGTCGGGAAGGTAGAGGCAATAAAGCCGATGGTGAACAGGACGATCAGCATTGATACCACAATAATGCCGGTTTTTTGCGAACCCATACGGAAGTCGCGCGGCAAGTGGTCCAGTTTTGCGCGTAGATTCAGGTAGGCCAGCATAATAAACAGCGGCGGCAGCATCGATGCGGCGGCGGTCATGTTGATGATGGTGTTCATCAGGTCCTGCACGGTATTAGAGCCGAGCGTTGGTATAATCATCAGTGGGATAACGATCAGAAACTGGATCCACGCTGCGCGGGCCGGTACGCCGTTTTCATTCAGTTCGACGGTTTTTTTACCGAAAATACCCGCCGGAATTTCAGAGAAGAAGATCTTCACCGGCGTAGCGGTCCACATCAGCAGAGAGCCGAACATCGCGGTAAAGGAGACCAGGCCGACAAAGCGGTTAACGATGAGTTCCGGCAGGCCAAAGTATGCCGCCAGACCGTGGAATACCTGCACCGATCCACCGGTGAACTTCAGTTCTTTGCTGCTGACGAAGACGTTGATCAGCACCGAGGAGATGGAATAAAGCACGCCGATAAAAATCCCGGCAATGATAATGACCTTCACGAACGATTTTGACCCGCCCTTAACGTCGTTGACATACACCGCCACGGACTCCGCGCCGCCTGCCGCCATGAATATCCAGGTGGTAATACCGAGGAACGCCCAGTTAAAATTCGGGATCATTGCATCAACGGTGATGGGGTCAGCAGGCTGCACGCCGCCCACCAACGCAGTACCCGCCAGTAAAATGTAGGACAGCGTCAGCAGCAGCATCAGCGTGGAGGTGACGGAGGTAATCGGCCCCAGCATTTTTGCGCCGTTGGTCGAAACCCAGGTCGAGAAGGCAAACAGCACCATACTTAACACGGTGGTGGCGAACGGTGTCAGAATGTATTCGTAGCCTAAAAATGCGTAGGAGGCATAGGCGATAACGCGGGGCAAAAGCGAGGTGAAAAAGAACAGGTTAACGAACCAGTAGGTGTAGGCGGTAATAAAGGCCCAGCGCCCGCCCAGCGAGCTTTTCACCCATGCGTAGACACCGGCTTCGGAGTTTTTATTCAGCGAAACAAATTCGGCGATGATTAAGCAGAATGGAATAAAGTAGAAAATTGTCGCGAGGAAAAACATCGGTGCGGATGCCAGACCAAGCTCAATATTATTGTTGATAACGTTATTAAAACTATAAACCGCGGCAAAGGTGAGTGAAAGTAAGCCGAACTTGCCGATGGTATTACGTTTGGTATCAGACATAGCACATCTCCGATTCCTGATTATTATAGGGTACTGGCGGCGCAACGTCGGCGCCGCCTGTGTTTTTTATTTATTATGAAAATAACCATCTTCGATGGTGACTTTGAGTACGACTTTCTTCACTACGCTATTACAGATAAAACGATAGGCTTCATGGTTGTCACAAATAACCATTTGTCCTTCGTGCACTTCTACGGTTTTTCCGCAGCCTTTCAGATATTCGCGATCGGTTTCATCGCGATAATATTCAACCACCTGGAGATCTTCTTTGGCGGCATACTCTATTTTTTGCTGTCCTTGCAGGTAGTAATGGATCTCAAAATAACGACGATGACCGGTAAACAGCGCATCAGTTGCAGAGTCTGTCTCTACGCGGTAGCTCAGAGAATCACCGATAGAGTGAGCGACACCAGGTTGAATATTATCAATATTTTCAATGGCCTCAACGCAACGTTGCCATTTCCGACCCGAAGCAAAGCGTTGCTGGAACTGCTCTAAGTTGTCGATGATCCTCATTTTGTATTCTCGCTGTGCAAATTCGTGGAAAAGAACCCGGTGCCAAAGGCGCGGTTGGCGGTGGCTTGAGCGCCAGACTCACTGCCTGAAACCGGCAACAACGTGAAGCCGTAGCTGAATGACGTAAACCAGACTCGCCAGGAATCAAGTACCTCACTTCCCCACGAGTTAGACCCTAAGCCCAGTAGCTGATGGTCCAGATTGAGGGTGATGTCATCGCTGCGCTGCAGCTCATTGCAGTGCTGTGCGGCAAAGATATTTTCTGGCGTATAGCGCCAGGCGCTCAGGTTGACAGGGCACTGCGGAATCACCAGCAGACCGTTGCCGTGACGATCGGTTAGCGTTGCCCAACGCACGTCCTGACGATTGCCGTTGTTTTGCGGGAACGGATAATTCTCGAACATCTCATCCACACTGCTGCGCCAGATATCGATGATGTTGGCTTGTTGACTGTCGCCATAGTTTTCACCAGGACCACGTCCGTACCAGGCCACCTGTCCCAAATCACCGCTGATGCCCATCGTGAAGCCAATGCACGGAATAATGTCCCGGTACTCGCCGTAAGGCTGGCCGGAAAGCTCCACGTTCAGCTGACCGTCTGCGGCAATCCGCCAGCGGTAGGTGCAGCGCATACCGAAATCAAATACCGGCGGGGCGATAATCGTCTGGCTGGTTATCAGCAGCGCATCTTCGGTTTGCTCAAAGGTAAAGTCGCGCAAATGCTCCTGCATTATCTGTATATGATTTGGCTGCCAGAGGCCTTCGAACTCTTGCTTGTGGTTATCTATGGTTGGTTTGAAGAAATTAATCTTCGGCTCGCGGGTAATCAGCTCTTCACCATTGACGTTCCAGCTAATGGGTTTACCGGTCAGCTTTGAGAAGATCAGATGGAAGTTATAACCGCGAACGGTGCAGCTCTGGCGGTTCTCTTCCAGCGTCAAAGGGGTGGCGTTTTGCAGACTGAACGGTACGGCAGTCGCCGTTCTGGCCTTCAGCGGGAACTGATAAGTCGCGATGTGATGCCCGGCTTCGCTGTATAACGTGCGGGAATCTTTCGTCACGGTGACGTTGAGGAACGTCTCGCGCGCATCCAGCTCAGGCAGTGTGCATTGCAGCAGCGTATCGCTGTTGGGTGCGACCTCGCGCAGTTTCATTTGTTGGCTGGAAAGCGTGTCGCCTTCAGCGCGGACCTCAATATGCAGGGTGTAGTCGTCAAGCGTGGTAAACCACAGTTTGTTTTCTACCCGCAGCTCGCCGCGAGCCAGATCCTGCGCGCGCACTTTTACTGGCGCAATGACCTGCTTGTACTCTTGCAGACCCGGGCCTGGGGTTTGATCGGAATAAATCAGGCCATCAAGGCAGAAGTTGTAGTTGTTCGGGTAGTCGCCGTAGTCACCGCCATAGTTGTACCAGAGGTTACCGTCGTCATCTTTGGCCTGAATCCCGTGATCGCACCACTCCCAGACATAGTGTCCCTGAATGCAATCATGCTGATAGAAGACGTTCTGATATTCCGTTAGCCCGCCGGGGCCGTTGCCCATTGCGTGAGCATATTCGCAGATGATGCGCGGTTTAGGATGTGGGTATTCACCAAACTCATTCATCAGCGGTACGCGGGTGTACATGGTGGAAATGATATCCACCACTTCGGCGTCACGATCTTCTTCGTAATGGATCAGACGCGTGTCATCCAGTGCTTTTGCCGCGTGGTACATGGCGCGAATATTACAGCCGTAGCCGGATTCATTGCCGAGCGACCAGATAACGATCGACGGGTGGTTTTTCTGCGCGTGGACGTGGCGTACGATGCGCTCAACATAGACATTTTCCCACAGCGGATCGTCGGTGATCCGGCTGATATCGCCGATATTAGCGAAGCCGTGAGATTCAACGTCGGTTTCGGCCATGACGAACAAACCGTAGATATCGCACAATTCATAGAAACGTGGATCGTTCGGGTAATGGGCGGTGCGTACGGAGTTGATGTTGTGCTGCTTCATTAACAACAGATCTTTTTCCACGCGATCCATACCAACCGCGCGGCCCTTAAGATGATCGTTGTCATGACGGTTGACACCATGCAGCATGACATAGCGGTTATTGATGTAAAACAGACCGTCGCGAACGTTGATATCACGGAATCCGACGCGCTGCGGCACAACCTCAAGGATGTTGCCGCTGGCATCTTTCAGGGTCATTACCAGATGATAGAGATACGGTGATTCCGCAGACCACTGGTGCGGCTTGCTGACCTTGAAATTGAACGCGGTGCGGGTGAGCTTATCCACCGTCAGAGCGTTAATCACGCCGTTATGCAGCGTCTGCTCACCGTCAAACAAAGTGTATTCGAGCGATGCCATCGTTGGCGTGGAAGCGATATTTTCCAGCACGATGTCGCAGGAGAGGGTGGCATCGCGATAGTCATCATCGAAATCGGTACGAACGGTAAAATCCTGGATATGGGTCGCCTGTTTACCGACCAGATAGACGTCGCGGAAAATTCCCGCCGACCACCACATATCCTGGTCTTCAATGTAAGTGGAATCAGCCCATTGCATAACGCGAACGCACAGCAGGTTGTCACCGGTCTTCACCACTGCGCTGATATCAAACTCGGCCGTCAGGCGACTGCCTTTGCTGAAGCCAACGTACTGACCATTCACGTAAACTTCGAAGTAGGTTTCTACGCCATCAAATTTAATCAGCGTTTGTTTGCCCTGCCAGCCTTCACTGAGGGAGAAAATACGCTGGTAGGCGCCGGTAGGGTTATTGGTCGGCACGTAGGGGACATCAATCGGGAAAGGAAAACCTTCGTCGGTATACTGCAGCTTGCCGTGTCCTTCCATCTGCCACATGCCGGGGACGGTGATGCTGCCCCAGTCGCTCATAAACTGCGACGTAAAGGCTTCCGGCACCTGCAGCGGATGCTCAAAGAACTGGAAATTCCACTGACCGCTCAGCAACTGAAAGAGGCTGCTGGTTTCGCGGGCAAACGAGCGGGCCTGCGCAACGGAGTCGTAAGAGAAAAAATATGCGCGTGGCGCCAATCGATTTTCGTGGGTGAGCTGAATGTTTTCCCAGCGATTCATAAGGCCTCCCGGTGGAGAAAAATCGGAACCATTCATTGTAATGGTGAGTAAGGATAATTGATGATGATTTTAGTAAAAGTTTTACTAAAATATAGCGAGTGAGATGATTTACTTTAACTGGATCACGAAAATAATTCGGGCGCAGAAAAGAATGCATGACAATGCGTGCCCGGCTTCAGCTGAAACCGGGCGGATAAATGGGGGATTTTAGCGGGTAGTACCGCGCAGTTTCAGCTTGCTGGGAACAAAAACCAGCAGAGGAAGCGCACGTCCATCGCGGGCTTTCTCAAACAGCAGGTTGACGCCCTGACTGCCCATCATTTCTGAATGGATGCGCACGGTGGAAAGCGGAGGAAAGGTGAAGCGCGCCGTCGGGATATCATTAACGCTAATCAGCGAAATGTCCTGCGGAATGTTCAGACCACGCTCGTGAATGGCGCGGAGAACGCCAATAGCAATCGAGTCAGAAGCCACAAACAGGGCGCTGGGATAGTCGGCTTTCGCTAGCATTTTTTTGGCCAGCTCATAGCCTGATGAACTGGAGAAGCCGCCGCGATAGATATCCTGTTCAGAAACGACCTGCTGCAGGCGACCGTATTCGACAAACGCGGCTTCGCGGATATCAGCCTTGCCAGGCTGATCTTCGCCACCGATGAAGCCAATGCGGGTGACGCCCTGGGCGATGAAGTAGTCGATGCTCTCTTTACTGATGCGGGCCAGATCGATATCGACAGCGTCATATTCGCTGCCGGGTTCATGAAAATCGATAAAGCAGATGTTGTCGGTAAGCGCTGTTGCCGCCTCGCGCAGCGCAGGAGAAGGCTTGCCAACAATAAGAATGCCGGTAATGTTTTTGTTCTCCGGCAGCCCACTGTGCTCATAGCAGTTGGTCAGTTCAATCCCCAGCTTCTCGCACTGGGTTTCAATCCCATGGCGGATCGCGAGATAGTAAGGATCGTTGATTTCCAAATCCTGCTGATAGCTGTAGAGCGCCAGAATATGCTGGAGGCCGAGCGCGCTGGTCTGGTTCTTACGGGCGCTGCTGGTTTTGTACTCCAGCTTTTCCGCGATCTCCAGAATGCGATGCTTGGTCTCTTCTTTTACATTCAGCGTGGGGTCATCGTTTAAAACCCGGGACACTGTCGCCAGGGACACGCCAGCTTCGATTGCGATGTCTTTAAGTGTTGCCATGTTTGCCTTTTCCCTGAGTTACCTGCGCATTGTAAATGAAGCGCTTATCTATTCATCTGTTTTCAGTAAAAAAAGCACGTTTAATTGACATGCTCGGGGTAAAACTGGGCTTGCAGAGTGTGATGAGTGCGTCATTTTCCCGCTTTTAAGAACAATGCCCGGAAAATAGTTTGCTAGTATTTAGTAAAATTTTACCAAAGGAGAAAACAATGGATACCGTCGCATTTGCTGATTTTGCCCGCTTGGAAATACGTGTTGGAAAAATCGCACAGGTAAAGCGCCATGACAATGCCGATAAGCTGTATATCGTGCAGGTTGATGTGGGAGAACGTACGCTGCAAACCGTGACCAGCCTGGTGCCTTATTACAGCGAAGAGGAGCTGATGGGGAAAACGGTGGTGGTACTGTGTAATCTGCAAAAGGCCAAAATGCGCGGTGAGACATCAGAGTGTATGCTGCTGTGCGCTGAGACGGACGATGGCAGCGAAAGCGTGCTGTTAACGCCAGAACGCCTCATGCCTGCAGGCGTACGGATTGTTTAAATTGTGCTGCCTTATCCGGCCTACGTTTGTAAACGCAGGCCGGACAGACATCTTTTACACCTGCTCCACGCTCACCCGTAATGCTGCCAGGGCTTTGCGCGTCGATCGTAATACCAGATCGCATTGTTCGATCGTTAACGTTAACGGCGGTTCGATGCGGATCGTCTTGGCATTATTCAGCGTGCCGGCAACCAGCACCCGCTGGCGGAACATCTCACTGGCAAAGTTGTAGCCGATTTCATTATCGACAAACTCGATTGCCATCAGCATGCCCTTGCCGCGTACATCATGCACCAGGTCCGGATATTCCCGCGCAAGCTGGCGGAAACCATCCAGCAACATATCGCCTTTCTGCTCCGCCTGGGCCGGTAAATTTTGCTCCAGCAGGACGTTAATGGTGGCCAGCGCAGCCGCACACGCGAGCGGATTGCCGCCAAAGGTGGTGGTATGCAAGAAAGGATTGTCGAACAGAACCGAGAACACCTCTTCGGTGGCAATGGTTGCGCCAATCGGCATCACGCCCCCGCCCAGCGCTTTAGCCAGGCACATAATGTCGGGCTGCACGTTTTCGTGCTCGCAGGCGAACATTTTGCCAGTACGACCCATGCCGGTTTGTACTTCGTCAAGGATCATCAGCGCGCCATACTCATCGCAAAGTTTACGAACGGTGGTCAAATACCCTTGCGGCGGCAGGATCACGCCTCCTTCACCCTGGATAGGTTCAAGGATCACAGCTGCAACGTCATCACCGGTTTTTTTACACTCACTGAGCATAGTGCGCAGCGCGTTAACATCGCCAAACGGCACATGACGGAAACCTGGCAGCAGCGGCATAAAGGGTTTGCGGAAAGTTGATTTCGCTGTGGCAGAGAGCGCGCCCAGAGATTTGCCGTGAAATGCGCCGCTGGTGGCAATAAACGTAAATTTACCGCGCGGCGATTGATACGCTTTCGCCAGCTTCAGAGCGGCTTCAACCGACTCGGTCCCGCTGTTACAGAAAAAACTGTATTTCAGTTTACCGGGTGCCAGTGCGGCAAGGGTCTTTGCCAGCATGGCCCGCAGAGGGTCAAGTAACTCCTGGCTATGCAGAGGTTGTTTCGCGAGTTGATTCTGTACGGCGGAAACCACGACTGGATTACGGTGCCCCACGTTGAAAATTCCAAAACCACCCAGGCAATCAACGAACTCCTGTCCCTGGGTGTCGACAAGCGTATTCAGGCTTCCCGCTTGCCACTCTACGGCTCCGTAATCCCCGCCTGCAGTTACAGATTTTCGATACTCTAAGAACCCCGGATTGACATGCTCCTTGAAGTATTCAATCACCTCTCGGTTTAATGATTTCATTTCCTCATGATCAAGCGTGCGCTTTTCGATGAGATTCAGTGCGTGTGCGCTGCAGGCCAGGGCCGATGCGCTGGAAGGTAACCTGTTCAAAATATGCTCCCGGAGCTGGCGTATCACATGATACTGAATTAAGTATTGCAGGGATTGCGCCATTCCGGCGCGCTTAGCAAAAATCGGGATAAACACCAGGAAACATCTTATTTGTGCAACATTTAATGCCATCTTTTAACATTTGCTGGCATTTTGCCCAAGTTCAGACTGCGAAAACAGATCGGAAACTCCCTTTTCTGCGCTAAAAATGAGCAAGTTTCGCACTGTGACGGTGCATTGGTAGAAGTGCAATGGAATAGTTTCTGATTGAAAGTATTTTAAATCAATGGATTAGAATGCGTATAGATTTTGAGGTTTAATCGCAAATTGCGATCTAAATCAAATTTAACAACTAAAGATAAAAAAATTATCGCCGAAATAACATAAGCCGAAAGAGTTAACAACCAGATAACCTGCACAGGACGCAATCATGTCTTCTCATCCCTACGTTAGTCAGCAAAATACACCGCTGGATGATGATATCACCCTCATGTCGACCACCGATTTACAAAGCTATATTACCCATGCGAACGACACTTTCGTTCAGGTCAGCGGCTATCAACTGAATGAATTGCTCAATAAGCCGCACAATCTGGTTCGTCATCCGGACATGCCAAAAGCGGCGTTTGCGGATATGTGGTACACCCTGAAACAGGGCGAGCCATGGAGCGGGATTGTGAAAAACCGGCGTAAGAATGGCGATCACTACTGGGTGAGAGCCAATGCGGTGCCGATGGTGAGGGAAGGACATGTAACCGGGTATATGTCGATTCGTACCCGGGCAACTGACGAGGAAATTGCGACGGTAGAGCCTTTATATAAGGCGCTGAATGAAGGGCGTTGCAACCGACGTATCCATAAAGGACTGGTGGTACGTAAAGGCTGGCTGGGGAAGCTCCCGGCACTGCCGATTCGCTGGCGGGTGCGCAGTGTAATGGCGTTCATGTTTATTGTACTGGCGGCTGCGTTGCAACAAATGGGCGCGGAATTGCCGTTACTGCTGATGAGTGCGCTGGTAATGATGCTGGGAACGGCGATTTTTGAATGGCAGATTGTGCGCCCCATTGAGAATGTCGCTCGTCAGGCGTTGAAAGTGGCGACCGGTGAGCGAAACAGCGTGTCGCATCTTAACCGCAGTGATGAACTGGGTCTGATGCTTAGAGCGGTCGGGCAACTGGGGCTAATGTGCCGCTGGCTCATCCATGATGTCTCCAGCCAGGTGAGTTGTGTGCGCAGCGACAGCGAAACGCTGGCGAAAGGTAGCGATGATTTAAACAAACATACGCAGCAGACCGTTGAGAACGTGCAGGAAACGGTGGCGACCATGAACCAGATGGCGGCATCGGTGAAACAAAACTCACAGACTGCCGCCGCGGCAGATAAGCTCTCCATCGCCGCCAGCAGCGCGGCGACACACGGTGGTGAGGCGATGGATACCGTCATCAAAACCATGGACGACATCGCCAACAGCACCCAGCGGATTGGTACCATTACCACGCTGATTAACGATATTGCCTTCCAGACTAACATTCTGGCCCTGAACGCCGCCGTTGAAGCCGCACGGGCGGGTGAGCAGGGGAAAGGATTCGCCGTGGTGGCGGGAGAAGTGCGTCATCTTGCCAGCCGCAGCGCCAGTGCAGCCAATGATATCCGCAAGCTGATTGATGCCAGCGCCGATAAGGTGCAGTCCGGATCCGACCAGGTTCACGCCGCAGGGCGCACGATGGACGATATTGTGACGCAGGTGCAAAACGTGACTCAACTGATCGCCCAAATCAGCCACTCAACGCTGGAACAGTCGGATGGTCTTTCCAGCCTGACCCGCGCGGTGAATGAACTGAGCAACATTACGCAGAAAAACGCCGAACTGGTTGAAGAGAGCGCCCAAATTTCTGCGATGGTGAAACATCGCGCGGGGCGTCTGGAAGACGCAGTCACGGTTCTGCACTAAGAATCACAATGCAGGCGAAATCCAGGGGAATGGGTTTCGCCTGCTGAGCAGATTAATCCAGTTGGGTAATATCCAGCGCAGCGCGATCGATAATACCGATGATTTTTTTGATTTGCGCATCGCTGGTATCACCATGATTGACCCGTAGGTCCAGCACGGCTTTGAAGTTCTCCAGCGCGCGTTTCATCTGCGGGTTCTTGCGCAATTCAAAACCCACGCAGCGGGCTTTAATCCGTTCGTGGATATGGTCCAGATGCTCACGGTTTTCATCCAGCCACTGCTGGCCCAGGGTGGTGATCGCAATCTGTTTACGCCCACCTTCCTCATCGCTGATAGTGATCAGCTCCTGATCCTGCAAGAAGTCCAGCGTCGGATAAATAACGCCCGGGCTCGGGGTGTAGTTACCCTGAGTCAGGGTTTCAATCGCTTTTATCAGCTCATAGCCGTGGCTGGCGTCGCGGGTCAGGATATCCAGAATCACCAGGCGTAATTCTCCGTGACCGAAGAAGCGCTGGCGACGACCGCCGCCGCGACCGTGGCGGTGTCCGCAACCCTGTTCAGGGTGGTGTTCTTTGTTACAACCTTCATGGCGATGTTCTTCACCTTTGCAGCAGCCTGCGTGGTGCTCGTTGTGGCGGCCTTCATGGTGATGTCCTTCACCCTTGCAGCAGCCTTCGTGTTGGTGCTCTGTATGTTTGCAGCAACCTTCATGATGGTTTTGCATCATCGTCTCCTGATGTTGTTTAGATATATCTAATTTATATCTAAAAATAATGCTCTTGCAATATCATTAGTTTGGTTTTTTTTAATTTATTGATTTTCAGGTGTTTTTATTTGGTCTTTGAAGGTGATTAATCAGAGTGTGGCTATATCAAAAAAGTGCTTGCAATCCTTGTGATTAGCAATCATTATCATTTAAAAATAAATTTAGATATATCGTATTATCTTTTAAAGGCGAGAAAATGACAAAAAACACCTCACGCTACCCGCAGCGCGTTCGCAATGAATTGCGCTTCCGTGAACTTACCGTCCTGCGCGTTGAACGTGTTAGCGCGGGCTTTCAGCGCATCGTACTGGGCGGTGACGCTCTGGACGGTTTTAGCTCGCACGGCTTTGATGACCACACCAAGGTCTTTTTCCCGGAACCGGGCTGCCATTTTGTGCCGCCAGTAGTCACTGATGAGGGCATCGTCTGGGCCGACGGGGTGCGTCCGCTCTCCCGTGACTACACGCCGTTGTATGACGAAGCGCGCCATGAGCTGGCACTGGATTTTTATATTCATGACGGTGGAGTGGCGAGCACATGGGCGATGAATGCTGGCGTGGGTGACAAGCTGACGATCGGCGGACCGCGCGGTTCGTTGGTGGTGCCAGAAGATTATGCGTATCAGGTTTACGTCTGTGATGAATCGGGAATGCCTGCGCTGCGCCGACGGCTGGAGTCGCTCAGCCGCTTAGCGGTACGTCCAAACGTCACGGCGCTGGTCAGCGTGCAGGATGCAGCGTACCAGGATTATCTTGCCCATCTCGACGGATTTACTATTGAGTGGTTTATCGGCCATGACGCGCAGGTAGTGAATGAACGCTTATCGCGACTAACCGTGCCCACAGATGATTATTACATCTGGATCACTGGTGAAGGCAAGGTGGTAAAAAACCTGAGTGCTCGCTTTGAAACCGAGGCGTTTGACCCTCAACGGGTGCGTGCGGCAGCCTACTGGCATCAGCGTAAAGCGGCAGATTAATAACTAGACGGCGGCACGCCAAATGCCTGGCGGAAGGCATAACTAAATGCCGCGGTGCTTGAATACCCTACGTCGAGCGCCACGGCGGTCACGCTTTTATTTTTTTTCAGCATTAATACGGATTCCAGAATACGCATTTTTTGTTTCCAGACGCTGAAAGGCAATCCAGTTTCTTTTTTGAAATGGCGTGAAAAGGTTCGGGCAGACATACCCAGATGATGTGCCCAGTATTCAACCGAATGCTCCAGAGCGGGGGATTCTTGTATGGTTCGGCATATTTTGGTTAATTCGCGATCCTGCGGCCAGGGTAATACAAAAGCGACTTCCGGGAGTTGCAGAATAATGTCGACCAGCACGCTCACCAGTCTGCCCTCTTTGGAGCGGCTATCATAATGCCCCGAAACTAAATTGGTGGCGTAATGAATAAACTCTCTGGCGAAATCACTGATAGCGACCACTTTACATTCATTAATGCGCGCTTCAAGAAAGCCCGGTTTAATATCCAGGTTCTCTAAATACACATCATCCAGAGCCCAAACTGCATGCTCCGTATTATTGGGGATCCAGATGCCATAGTGCGCCGGGATTATCCAGCACTTGCCGGCAACATCAATACGCATACTGCCTTTGCGGGCGAAATGGAACTGCATAAAAGAGTGTGAATGCGGCGGAACATGGTGGTTGGCTTCTAATACATAGGAGCGAAAATACACGTCCTGCGGCAGTTCCGCCATGGAGTTATCCGGGAAGAAGTTCCACTGTTTTTGCGCGAGAGTTTCCATAAATAAATCGTCAATGCTCCCGGTGGTGTGGCCGCTGCTCGATAGATCTTGTCCGCAGATCATAATACATACACCCTGTTTTCCATAATAATCTTGCGTAAGAATTTTTAGCCCACTTTTGGTAAATACCATGAACTCGCTTTGTTCAGATGCTGTCATCGTCAATGAAACAAATGATAACTGGACCCGAATGGGAAAAGAGCTGCTTTCGCAAGCAGATATCAGGATTAATGGCTCCCGTCCCTGGGACATTCAACTTCATCATGCTGGTTTTTTTAAACGAGTATTGCAGCAAGGCTCGTTAGGGCTTGGTGAAAGCTATATGGAAGGCTGGTGGGACTGCGAGCGGCTCGATATTCTGTTCTGCAAAATCCTCAAAGCAAAACTTGACCAGCAGATGCCGGGTAATCTGAAAGATATTTTACGTATTGCCAGTGCGCGCCTGTTTAATTTGCAGTCGCGCAGCCGCGCGTGGATTGTCGGCAAAGAGCACTACGATATTGGTAACGATCTCTTTGCGTTGATGCTTGATCCGCATATGCAATATTCCTGCGGTTACTGGAAAGACGCGACCACATTAGACGATGCGCAAAATGCCAAATTAAAAATGATCTGTGAGAAGTTGCAACTTGAACCGGGTATGCGTTTACTCGACATCGGTTGTGGCTGGGGCGGGCTGGCCGAATATGCGGCGCGTCATTACGGTGTGGTGGTAGAAGGCGTTACTATCTCCAAAGAGCAGCAGAAAATGGCCCAGCAGCGCTGTGAAGGGCTGGACGTTAATATTCTGCTGCAGGACTATCGCGACCTTGATAAACACTACGATCGCATTGTTTCCGTGGGGATGTTTGAACATGTAGGGCCGAAAAATTACGACACCTATTTCAGCATCGCCGACCGTTGTTTAAAACCGGATGGGCTGTTCCTGTTACATACCATTGGTAGCAATAAAAAGGGGATGAGCGTCGATCCGTGGATCAATAAATACATTTTCCCGAACGGCTGCTTACCGGCGATCTCCCATATTGCTGAGGCCAGCGAATCACGGTTTGTGATGGAAGACTGGCATAATTTTGGCAGCGATTATGATAAAACGCTGATGGCATGGCACGAGCGTTTTAATCAGGCATGGCCGGAGCTGTCAGCACGTTATTCCGCCACCTTCAGAAGAATGTTTAATTACTATTTATGCGCCTGCGCCGGTGCTTTTCGCGCCAGAGATATCGAACTTTGGCAGGTGCTGTTTAGCCGCGGCGTGGAAGGTGGGATTCGCGTTTACCGTTAACGTTTTGCCTGATGACGCTTGTGTCATCAGGCATTGATTAAAACTTAGCTCACCATCTCCTCCGCCAGGGCTTTAAACACCATCGCTACGGCGTGCGCGCCGGGGTCCATATTGCCGAGCAGGCTTTCGCTGTTCAGATAAGATGCGCGCCCCGCATTGGCTTTACTCGACAGACAGGTTCGTTCGGCACCCGCTTGCGCAGCGTCGAATGCGGCCTGCATATTTTGTGGCTGTGCGAGCAGCGACGTCAGGGCCGGCTGCAGTGCATCAATCATGGTGCGATCGCCTTCATCAGCGCCGCCGTAGAACTTCATCTGCGCCAGACCCGTATTCAGCGCCTCGGCAACGTTAGCGCCCTGTTCGAGTTTCTGTCCGGCGGCGGTAAAGAAGATCGACATCAGCACACCGCTGGAACCGCCCATCACCACGGTCAGACGTTCGCCAATCAGCGCGAACAACGTGGCAAGGTTATCCAGCGGTAGCTGCTGGCGATGCAACAGGCTGGCAATCTCACGCGCGCCGGCGGCAAAGGTCGAACCGGTATCGCCATCGCCAACTTTGGCATCCAGCGCATTCAGATGTGTCTCCAGACCGGAAAGAGTTGCGGTGACAAGTTCCACAATCCCGGCTACCAGGGTGTTTTCCGAAGGCTGAAACTCCACGCGCGCACTGCGCTGAGATGACGGTACGCAACTGATTTCTCGTGGTGGGATCGGGGTTGGCCAGTTACTGGTTTCCACCTCTGTGAGTAGCGCTTTTTCGATGCTTTCTTCGAGCACGATGGCCGTAAGTGAAAAACCTTTCATATCCAGCGCGGTGACCAGCGAAGCTGGGCCAATCAACCAGTCGATACGCGGATGCAGTGGGCTGCTGATCAGTTCGCGGGTAATGATGGCCATTTCGGCCACGGACACGCCGCCAAGATTGTTAATCATCACTGCCAGACGACCGGTTTCAGGCAGGACCGCCAGCAGTTTATCCACCATCAAATTCACCACCTGCGCACTGTTCTGGGTGTCGATAACCGATGCGCCTGGTTCGCCGTGAATGCCCATGCCCAGTTCCGCGTGGCCCAGATGATGACGCGGGGCGGCGTCGGCTTCTTGCGGCAGATGGCAGCTGGAAAGGGCGACGCCCAGGCTGAAAGTGTTGTTGGCTGCGTACTGCGCTTCACGCAGGACGGTGGCGAGGTTGTAGCCGCGTTCGGCGAAATAGCCTGCGATTTTATGCACCAGGATGGTTCCCGCAATGCCACGCGGGTGTTTGTTATCCGGCAGAGAGATGTCGTCGCCGACAATCAGCATTTCAACGTTATAGCCAAGGCGACGTGCTTTCTCGGCGGCGAGACCGAAATTAAGGCGGTCACCGGTGTAGTTTTTCACGATCAACAGACAGCCAGCCTCACCGGTCACCGCCTGAATAGCGGTCAGTACCGCATCTACGCTCGGAGAGGCGAACACATCTCCGCAGACCGCAGCGGTGAGCATCCCTTTACCGATAAAACCAACGTGCGCGGGTTCGTGTCCTGAACCGCCGCCAGAAATGACCGCCACATTATTTTTGTTGAGGTCACGACGGATCACGATGCGGATGGCTGGATCGCTTTCCAGACGCGCAAGGTTATTCCACGGGCTGGCGATAATCGTGCCGTCGATGACGTCGCTTACGAGATGGGTACGGTGGTTAAAAAAGAATTGAGACATAACGACTCCTCGAGGTTGAGTGAAAGACAAACCCCCGAATGTGTAACCATGGTGCGGAGGCGATGGAGAGATTCTGGCGAACTCAGCGTGGAAAAAAACAACGCTAAAATGAGTTTCATTACGGAACGTCATCGTTATTTTTTGTTTCGAAATGAAACTTAAAAAGTTAGGGAATCATCGCAATGCGAGCTTGCTCGACTTTTTTTCCTGCCAAAAGTACAGGTCATACGGTGTAGTCGGCCTTTTTTTGTCGGTTTTAAATGCAGCGAAGTGAGTAAAAGGGAAAGTGGGATTGGTGATTGCCGGAGATTTGGCGGGAAATGAACGGATCGGGATCGCAAACCTTATCATTTTTGTGGATAAGCGTTCCAATCTGGAACGTTCGTGGTTTTTATCTGTTTCATATCAGAACAAAAAGACGAAAGATTTTTTTGTGTACGCCTCGCCATACAGTTATTGCATCGCTCCGGTACCTCCCGTTTTCGCCGTCAGCATTCGGCCTAACAGGTTAACGCCAGGGCTCACCATGTAAAAACATGTACTTATTTGAGGATGAAAGGAATGCTAAAAGTTATTCAATCTCCAGCCAAATATCTCCAGGGTCCTGACGCTTCCACCTTATTTGGTCAATATGCTAAAAATCTGGCGGACTGCTTTTTCGTGATTGCGGATGACTTCGTGATGAAGCTGGCGGGAGAGAAAGTACTCAACGGTCTGCACAGCCACGATATTAGCTGTCATGCGGAACGCTTCAACGGGGAATGCAGCCATGTCGAAATTAATCGCCTGATTGCCATTCTGAAACAGCACGGTTGCCGTGGCGTGGTTGGGATTGGCGGTGGAAAAACGCTGGATACCGCTAAAGCGATTGGTTACTACCAGAAGCTGCCGGTGGTGGTGATCCCGACTATTGCGTCTACCGATGCGCCAACCAGCGCGCTGTCCGTTATCTACACCGAAGCTGGTGAGTTTGAAGAGTATCTGATCTACCCGAAAAATCCGGATATGGTGGTGATGGATACCGCAATCATTGCCAAAGCGCCGGTCCGTCTGCTGGTGGCCGGGATGGGTGATGCGCTGTCGACCTGGTTTGAAGCGAAAGCCTGTTATGACGCCAGAGCGACCAGCATGGCGGGCGGACAGTCCACTGTGGCGGCGCTGAGCCTGGCGCGCCTGTGCTATGATACCCTGCTGGCGGAAGGCGAAAAGGCACGCTTTGCCGCGCAGGCTGGCGTGGTGACCGACGCGCTGGAACGTATTGTCGAAGCGAACACTTACCTCAGCGGCATCGGCTTTGAAAGCAGCGGTCTTGCGGGAGCGCATGCTATTCATAACGGATTTACAATTCTGGAAGAGTGCCACCATTTGTATCACGGTGAGAAAGTCGCCTTTGGTACGCTGGCGCAGTTGGTGCTGCAAAACAGCCCGATGGAAGAGATCGAAACCGTACTGAATTTCTGTCAGAAAGTCGGTCTGCCGGTAACGTTAGCGGAAATGGGCGTGAAAGATGACATCGACGGCAAGATTATGGCCGTGGCCAAAGCGACCTGCGCAGAAGGTGAAACCATACACAATATGCCGTTCCCGGTGACGCCTGAAAGCGTTCATGCCGCTATTCTGACGGCAGACCTGCTGGGACAGCAGTGGCTGGCGCGTTAATCAGTCGTCGGTAAGTTTTTATCCGACATCTTCTCCCCCTCTGACAGTCTCTGCCGGAGGGGTTGTCTATGGTAAAACAGCGGAAAGGGATATGACGGCGCACACGCATAGCATCGGGAAGGAAGTCTCTTCGGTTCTTGCCCAGTCATGGCATCGTTGCAGCAAGTTTATGCAGCGGGAAACCTGGCAGGCACCGCATCAGGCGCAGGGGCTGACCTTTGAGTCGATTTGTCGTCGCAAGACGGCGCTGCTGACGATTGCCCAGGCCGCGCTGGAAGATGCCTGGGAATTTATGGACGGCCGTCCGTGCGCGCTGCTGATTCTGGATGAGTCGGCCTGTATTCTCAGCCGTTGCGGCGATCCGCAGACGGTGGAACAACTGGCGGAGCTCGGGTTTCGCGACGGCAGTTACTGTGCGGAAAGCATTATTGGCAGCTGTGCGCTGTCGCTGGCGACGATGCCGGGGCAGCCGACAAAAACCTCTGGCGATCAGCACTTTAAGCAGGCGTTGCATCCGTGGTCGTTCTGCTCGACGCCGGTATTCGATAACCATGGTCGACTGTTTGGCTCCATCTCGCTGTGCTGTCTGGTAGAGCATGAGTGCGTTTCTGATTTATCCCTGACGCTGGCGATTGCCAGAGAAGTCGGTAACTCTTTACTGACCGACAGTCTGCTGGCTGAATCCAATCGTCATCTGAACCAAATGTACGGACTGCTGGAAAGCATGGATGATGGCGTGATGGCCTGGAACGAACAGGGCGTATTGCAGTTCCTCAATGCGCGAGCGGCGCTGCTTTTGCATCTCGACGCGCAGGCCAGTCAGGGGAAAAATATTAACGACCTGCTCAATCTGCCCATGCTGCTGCGTCGGGCGATCAAACATGCCCGCGGCCTGAATCACGTCGAAGTCACCTTTGAAAGTCAGCATCAGTTTGTTGATGCCGTCATTACCCTGAAGCCGATTGTTGAAGAGCAGGGCAACAGCTTTATTCTGTTGCTGCATCCGGTTGAACAAATGCGTCAACTGATGACCAGCCAGCTCGGCAAGGTGAGCCATACCTTTGAGCAGATGTCGACAGACGATCCGGAAACCCGGCGCTTGATCCATTTCGGTCGTCAGGCAGCGCGGGGGAGCTTCCCGATTCTGCTGTGTGGGGAAGAGGGGGTCGGTAAAGAGTTGTTGAGCCAGGCTATTCACAATGAAAGCGAACGCGCCAGCGGGCCGTATATCGCCGTGAACTGCCAGCTGTATGCCAACAGCGTGCTGGGTCAGGATTTTATGGGCAGCGCGCCTACCGATGATGAGAACGGTCGGTTGAGTCGTCTTGAACTGGCCAATGGCGGCACCCTGTTTCTGGAAAAAATTGAGTATTTAGCGCCGGAGCTGCAATCCGCGCTGCTACAGGTGATTAAGCAGGGGGTTTTAACCCGCCTGGATGCCCGGCGGCTGATTCCGGTGGATGTGAAAGTGATTGCCACCACCACGGTCGATCTCGCTAATCTGGTGGAACAAAACCGTTTTAGCCGTCAGCTGTATTATGCGCTGCACTCTTTTGAGATAGTCATCCCACCGCTGCGGGCGCGGCGCAGTAGTATTCCCTCGCTGATTTTTACGCGGCTGAATAGCCTGAAAAAACGCTTTTCAACCAGCCTGAAGATTGACGACGACGCGCTGGCGCAACTGGTGGCCTATTCGTGGCCGGGCAATGACTTTGAGCTGAACAGTATTATCGAAAATATCGCCATCAGCAGTGAAAACGGTCATATTCGGCTGAGCAATCTACCGGATTATCTGTTTGCCGAACGCCCTGGTCTGGAGACGGCATCTTCACTGCTGCCAGCCAGCCTGACATTTACCGCCATCGAAAAAGAGGCGATTATCCACGCCGCCCGCGTCACTAGCGGGCGCGTGCAGGAGATGTCGCAGCTGCTGAATATTGGTCGCACCACCCTGTGGCGCAAGATGAAGCAGTACGACATCGATGCCAGTCAGTTTAAGCGCAAACATCTGGAGTAGTTTCTTCGATTCTGGCCATCGAAAACAACACATCCGACAGTCGGTTGATGTAACGTTTGGCCTCATCGCGTAACGTCAGGGTTCTGTCCATCGCGATCAGGATCCGCTCCAGCCGACGCACCAGGGTTCGCGCAACGTGTAGCTGTGCCGAGGCCAGATTTTTCCCCGGAATAACAAACGCTTTGAGCGGGCCGCTTTGCGCCATATTACGGTCAATAAGCTGCTCCAGCGCCTGAGTATCCTCTTCACCAATACGCTGCTTTAAGCGGGTAAGTCCTTGCTCATCACTGGCGAGCTCTGCTCCAAGTACAAACAGCATCTTCTGTATGGCGTGCAGTTCCTGGCGTAGCTCGGCCTGACGCGTGCTGGCATAGCAGACGCCAAGCTGGGAAATCAGTTCATCCACGGTGCCGTAGGCGTCAACGCGGATGTCGTCTTTGTCGATGCGGCTGCCGCCATATAGCGCAGTGGTGCCTTTATCGCCGGTTCGGGTGTAGATGCGGTACATTTATGTTATCTCGCTGAAAGGAAGCACTTTAACCAGTTGACCGGCATTGGCGCCGAGCACGCGGATCCGGACAGCCCCGGCGCAGATATGCCCGCAGACCAGCGCCCGATCCTCGGGCAACTGGGCATGGGTTAAGGCAATATCACCCGCGTTATTGAGGCCGAGCCCCACGCGTAGCGTCGAACTTTTGGCCGCCAGTTGGCCCAGCGCCAGCGCGCAGTCATGATCGTCGCAACAGATTGCCCGGTAAGGAACGCCTTGCTCTTCCAGTCCCCAACACAGCTCATCAAGCACGTGAGTATCCTGCCAGCGTGAGTGATAAAACAGATGTACGGCCGGTGATGAAAGTGACATGGCGTCCCCTGCGTTATCAGAATGCCTGACGGAAGATCCCGGCAATTTCTTTCTCGTTCCCTTTGCGTGGGTTGGAGAAGGCATTGCCGTCCTTCAGCGCCATTTCCGCCATATAGGGGAAATCGGCTTCTTTGACGCCCAGATCGCGCAGATGCTGCGGAATGCCGATGTCAGCAGAGAGGCGAGCGATGGCGTGAATCGCCAGTTCGGCCGCATCCATGGTTGAGAGTCCGTTAGTGTTTTCGCCCATAAACTCTGCGATGTCGGCAAATTTTTCCGGGTTAGCGATCAGGTTATAGCGTGCCACGTGCGGCAGCAGTACGGCATTCGCTACGCCGTGCGGCATGTCGTACAGACCGCCAAGTTGATGCGCCATCGCATGAACGTAGCCGAGGTTGGCGTTGTTGAAGGCCATGCCCGCCAGCAGCGAAGCGTAGGCCATATTCTCACGTGCTTTCAGATTGCTGCCCAGCGCCACGGCCTGCCGTAAATTACGGGCGATCAGGCGGATCGCCTGGATAGCGGCGGCGTCGGTGACCGGGTTGGCATCTTTGGAAATATAGGCTTCCACGGCGTGGGTCAGGGCGTCCATCCCGGTCGCCGCGGTCAGTGGTGCGGGTTTGCCGAGCATCAGCAACGGATCGTTAATGGAGACTGACGGCAGGTTGCGCCAGCTGACAATCACAAACTTCACTTTGGTTTTGGTATTGGTCAGCACGCAGTGGCGGGTAACTTCGCTGGCGGTACCGGCAGTGGTATTCACCGCGACAATCGGCGGCAGTGGATTGGTCAGGGTTTCAATCCCGGCATAGCTGTAGAGATCGCCTTCGTGGGTCGCCGCGATACCGATACCTTTACCGCAGTCATGTGGGCTACCGCCGCCGACGGTAACGATGATATCGCAATGCTCTTTGCGAAAGACTTCCAGACCGTCGCGCACGTTGGTATCTTTGGGGTTAGGTTCAACGCCGTCAAAAACCACCACCTCAATACCGGCTTCACGCAGATGGGCGAGAGTTTTATCTACCGCGCCGTCTTTAATCGCTCGCAGACCTTTATCAGTCACCAGCAGCGCTTTTTTACCACCCAACAATTTGCAGCGCTCGCCGACAACGGAAATAGCATTCGGGCCAAAGAAGTTCACATTTGGCACCAGGTAATCAAACATACGATAGCTCATAATATACCTTCTTAGATTTAAATTATAATTCAGAGAAACAATTCAGTGCGGTTTCTGCTAATAATCTGTCTTGTTCGACGGTACCACCGCTTACGCCTACGGCACCGATTAATTTACCGTTTAATATGACGGGTAAGCCGCCGCCGAAAATAACAATGCGCTGTTGATTAGTAAGCTGCAAACCATACAGAGAAGCCCCCGGTTGTACTGCGTCGGTAATTTCATGGGTACCCTGTCGCAGGCAGCAGGCGGTATACGCTTTATTAAGAGAGATATCACAGCTGGTGACAAACGCATCGTCCATGCGTTGCATCAGCAGTGTGTTTCCGCCACGATCAACCACGGAAAAAACCACCGGAACGTTAATTTCAAGCGCTTTAGCCTCGACGGCCTGCGCCATTTTTTTTGCCGCCGCCAGCGTAATGGTGGCGATTTGTTGGCTCTTATTCACAGTCTCTCCTGAAAATGTTGTAGGGCTGAGGTCACGAAAAATATCGCGTAGCAGCTATTTTTATCATTGGCTTTACCTTATTTTCTCGCCGCACGTTATTAAGTCAATAGGGCGAAAATTCCAAAAATATTAAATTAAACTTCCCGGATTTGCGTTTATTGATAATGATCATTTAACCTCGTCACAATTTGATGTGGATATTCCTGAATTGCGTTTCAATATGAAACGATGCGTTTTTATCAGGTGCCAAATTGGAACGAAATTAATTTTATTTTTTTATTGTTCTGCTCATTTAGAGTTCGACCATTGCTGATGAAAGGCGAATGCCGGGTGTTGTGTCCCCGGCAATGCGGCCCGGCGTCCCTATTTTTTATCTTTTGAGTCAATAAATCATGAGAAGATCAAAACGATTCGAAGTGCTTGCGAAACGGCCTGTAAATCAGGATGGGCTGATTGGCGAATGGCCTGAAGAGGGGCTGATCGCCATGGAAAGCCCCTACGATCCTGCTTCATCGGTGAAGGTAGAATGTGGTCGTATTGTTGAGCTGGACGGTAAGAGCCGCGCCGAGTTCGACATGATCGACCGTTTCATTGCCGACTACGCCATTAACGTGGCTGAGGCCGAGCGCGCCATGCAGCTCGACGCGCTGGAGATCGCCAGAATGCTGGTGGATATCCACGTCAGTCGGGAAGAGATTATTGCCATTACCACCGCCATCACCCCGGCGAAAGCGGTGGAAGTGATGGCGCAAATGAACGTGGTGGAGATGATGATGGCGCTGCAAAAAATGCGCGCCAGACGCACCCCCTCCAATCAGTGTCACGTGACCAACCTGAAAGATAACCCGGTACAGATTGCCGCCGACGCCGCCGAAGCGGGGATCCGTGGTTTTTCCGAGCAGGAAACGACGGTCGGGATCGCCCGTTATGCGCCGTTTAACGCCCTGGCGCTGCTGGTGGGGTCTCAGTGCGGTCGCCCCGGCGTGCTGACGCAATGTTCCGTTGAAGAAGCCACGGAGCTGGAGCTGGGAATGCGCGGGCTGACCAGCTACGCCGAAACGGTGTCGGTCTATGGTACGGAGTCGGTATTTACCGATGGTGATGACACGCCGTGGTCAAAAGCGTTTCTCGCCTCAGCGTATGCATCGCGTGGCCTGAAGATGCGCTACACCTCCGGCACCGGTTCGGAAGCGCTGATGGGCTATTCCGAAAGTAAATCGATGCTGTACCTGGAGTCGCGCTGCATTTTTATCACCAAAGGCGCAGGCGTACAGGGGCTGCAAAACGGCGCGGTCAGCTGTATCGGCATGACTGGTGCAGTACCGTCAGGGATCCGCGCGGTGCTGGCGGAAAACCTGATAGCCTCAATGCTCGACCTTGAAGTGGCCTCCGCCAATGACCAGACCTTTTCCCATTCCGATATTCGCCGTACTGCCCGTACCCTGATGCAGATGCTGCCGGGCACCGACTTTATCTTCTCCGGTTATAGCGCGGTACCCAACTACGACAACATGTTTGCCGGATCGAACTTCGACGCTGAAGACTTCGATGATTACAACATTCTGCAACGCGATCTGATGGTTGACGGGGGCCTGCGACCGGTCACGGAAGAGGAAACCATCGCTATTCGCAATAAGGCCGCCCGTGCCATTCAGGCGGTGTTCCGCGAACTGGGCCTGCCGCTAATTAGTGATGAAGAGGTGGAGGCAGCCACTTACGCTCACGGCAGCAAAGATATGCCCGCACGCAATGTGGTGGAGGATCTGGCTGCTGTGGAACAGATGATGAAGCGCAATATCACCGGACTGGATATCGTCAGCGCGTTAAGTTGTAGCGGTTTCGAAGACATCGCCAGCAATATCCTCAACATGCTGAGGCAGCGCGTCACCGGTGATTACCTGCAAACGTCGGCCATTCTGGATCGCCAGTTCGACGTCGTCAGTGCCGTCAATGACATCAATGATTATCAGGGACCCGGCACCGGCTATCGTATTTCTGCCGAACGCTGGGCGGAAATTAAAAATATAGCGGGTGTGGTTCAGCCCAGCGCGATCGAATAAGGCGGTAGACAGTGGAATGCACAACTGAGCGTAAGCCGGTTTTTACCTTGCAGGTGAGCGAAGGCGAGGCGGCTAAAGCGGACGAACGCGTGGATGAAGTAGTGATTGGCGTCGGCCCGGCCTTTGATAAGTATCAGCATAAAACCCTTATTGAGATGCCGCACAAAGCGATTTTGAAAGAGCTGGTTGCTGGCATCGAAGAAGAGGGGTTACATGCGCGAGTAGTGAGGATCCTGCGCACCTCGGATGTTTCTTTTATGGCGTGGGATGCGGCAAATCTTAGTGGTTCTGGTATCGGGATTGGTATCCAGTCGAAAGGAACCACGGTGATTCATCAGCGCGATCTGCTGCCGTTGAGCAACCTGGAGCTGTTCTCTCAGGCTCCGCTACTGACGCTGGAAACGTATCGCCAGATTGGTAAAAACGCCGCGCGCTATGCACGTAAAGAGTCGCCCTCGCCGGTGCCGGTGGTGAATGACCAGATGGTGCGCCCTAAATTTATGGCTAAGGCCGCACTGTTTCATATCAAAGAAACCAAACACGTGGTGCAGGATGCTGCGCCCGTCACGCTGCATATTGCACTGGTAAGGGAATGACCATGAACGACAACATCATGACCGCGCAGGATTACCCATTAGCGACCCGCTGCCCGGAGAAAATTCAGACCCCCACCGGGAAACCGCTAACCGAGATTACCCTTGAGAATGTGCTGGCGGGCCGCGTAGGACCGCAGGATGTGCGTATTTCTCAGCAAACGCTGGAGTACCAGGCACAGATTGCCGAACAGATGCAGCGTCACGCCGTGGCGCGTAATTTCCGTCGTGCGGCAGAGCTGATTACCATCCCAGATGCCCGCATTCTGGAGATCTACAACGCGCTGCGCCCGTTTCGTTCTTCGTTTGCTGAGCTGCAGGCCATTGCCGATGAACTGGAATATACCTGGCATGCCACGGTGAACGCCGGGTTTGTTCGCGAGTCGGCAGAGGTGTATCAGCAGAGAAATAAGCTGCGTAAAGGCAGCCAATGACGGAGGGTGTATGCCGCTAATTGCAGGGATTGATATCGGCAACGCCACCACTGAAGTGGCGCTGGCGCAGCATGGCCGGTTTATCGCCAGCGGGATTGTCGCGACTACCGGCATGAAAGGGACGCGGGATAATATTGCAGGGGTGGTGGCCTCCCTGCAGCAGGCGCTGAATAACACGCCGTGGTCGCTTCAGGACGTGGCGAAAATCTGTATCAACGAGGCGGCACCGGTAATCGGCGATGTGGCGATGGAAACCATCACTGAAACCATTATTACCGAATCAACGATGATTGGGCATAACCCGCAAACGCCCGGCGGTATTGGTGTGGGAATAGGAACCACCATCACAGTGGAGAAGCTGGCGGCGGTGAGTGAAGATCATTTTGCTCAAGGCTGGATCCCGCTGGTAGGCGAGGAGATGGATTTTCTCGAGGCGGTTTGGCTTATCAATGAGGCACTGGATCGCGGTGTCAATGTGGTGGCGGCAATCCTGAAAAAAGATGATGGTGTACTGGTGAACAATCGTCTGCGCCGGACCATGCCAGTGGTAGATGAAGTTACCCTGATTGAGAAGGTGCCGGAAGGCGTGTTGGCGGCGGTGGAAGTGGCGGCCCCGGGGCAGGTGGTGCGGGTGCTGTCGAACCCTTACGGCATTGCGACCTTCTTTGCCCTAACGCCCGAGGAAACGCAAGCTATCGTCCCCATCGCCAGAGCGCTGATTGGCAACCGTTCTGCCGTGGTGCTGAAAACGCCGCAGGGCGATGTGTGTTCAAGAGTGATCCCGGCGGGCAAGATCGTTATCCGTGGCGAAAAGCGCGGCGGTGAAGCCGACGTTGCGCATGGCGCGCGGGCCATTATGCAGGTGGTAAGCGCCTGTGCGCCCGTGTGTGATATTCGCGGTGAAGCTGGTACGCACGCAGGTGGCATGCTGGAGCGGGTGCGTAAGGTGATGGCCTCACTGACCGGTCATGACATGAACACGGTGCACATTCAGGATCTGTTGGCGGTAGATACATTCATTCCGCGCAAGGTTCAGGGCGGTATTGCCGGGGAGTGTTCAATGGAGAACGCCGTTGGCATTGCGGCGATGGTGAAATCCGATCGCTTACAGATGCAGGCCATCGCCAGTGAGCTGAGCGCCCGGCTAAATACCCCGGTTGAAGTCGGTGGCGTAGAGGCCAACATGGCCATAGCCGGAGCGTTAACCACGCCCGGTTGTGCTGCACCGCTGGCGATCCTCGATCTGGGCGCAGGATCTACCGATGCCGCCATTATCAATAGCGACGGTGCAGTGAAAGCGGTTCATCTGGCCGGTGCGGGAAATATGGTTAGCCTGTTGATTCAAACAGAGCTGGGCTTAAGCGATCCGTTTTTGGCAGAGGAAATTAAAAAATACCCGTTGGCAAAAGTGGAGAGTCTGTTCAGCATTCGCCATGAGAACGGCGTGGTGGAGTTTTTTCGCGAGCCGCTCAGCCCGTCGGTGTTTGCCAAAGTGGTGTATCTGAAAGACGGGGAGCTGATCCCGGTAGATAACCAAATCTCGCTGGAAAAAATTCGGCTGGTGCGCCGACAGGCTAAAGAGAAGGTTTTTGTGACCAACTGCCTGCGTGCGTTACGCCAGGTATCTCCCGGTGGAACCATTCGCGATATCTCTTTCGTGGTGCTGGTAGGCGGTTCCTCGTTGGATTTCGAAATCCCACAGATGATAACCGACGCGCTGGCGCATTACGGGGTTGTCGCCGGACAGGGCAACATCCGTGGTACTGAAGGGCCGCGTAATGCGGTGGCGACCGGGCTGGTTTTGGCTGGAATGGCGAATTAATCGCGCAGAAAACAGTCGCGCAAGCGTTTAGCTGCGGGGTAAATCAAATAAAGGTGATGTTCTCTTTGATATCCCGGCGGAGTTGGGTACATAGTATGAATGTGTCTCTCACGTGGTTAATTTTAAGGATAAGAGCATGCCAACAGCAATTGAGAAAGCATTGGATTTTATTGGTGGTATGAACACTTCGGCGTCAGTACCCCATTCAATGGATGAAAGTACCGCTAAGGGAATCTTAAAGTATTTGCATGACTTAGGTGTGCCAGCGAGTCCGGAAGTAGTGATGGCACGGGGTGAGCAGGAGGGATGGAATCCCGAGTTCACGAAAAAAGTAGCCGGATGGGCAGAAAAAGTCGCCTCCGGTAACCGCATCCTTATCAAGAACCCAGAGTATTTTTCAACCTATATGCAGGAGCAGCTCAAAGAACTGGTGTGAGCTGACTATAGGATCAAACTCTAACGGACGTTTCCATCTCTGATGGCAGCGTCCTAATGGCGTGCCAGCGATATAGGCTGGCGCAGCGTATGATATAACCTTATTCCCCGCATGGGGCTGTAAGATCATTTCCGAAGCGATGGCTTATCGCGAGAATTTCAGTCAGCGTGAGCTGATGGTCATCTGGCCTGATTTACTTTCATTGGATACCACTGTGAACGCTATTTCGACGGCCACGCTACCGCGTTTGCACCAGGGCTGCGTGCTTACATCGACCAGACTGCCAGTTGGCACAAAACCAATCTAACGTCGGTGTACAGGGCGTCACCGGCATCAATGTCTCAGTCTTTCGGGACTTGCAGGCATCCGGCACTGATGCCGACCTGATCTACCTGGTCGGGGTCACGACACTGGTGAGCAAGGATGGCTTCAACTTCTTCTAGAGTCGGCGGATCTCGGCCTGAGCATCTGACAGTTCTTTATTGGTGGATGAGTCCGGCCGTACTCCTTTATCCTCGCGTACAGACTGTGTGGCAATATTGAGACGTTTTGCTCACGCTAAAAACGGAATCGCCACGCTAAACAATCTGTTTGGCTGTTTCAACTTTACACTCTTCGGGATACCCCTTACCGCTGGGTAACCCTCTTTAAGTCCTCAGAAATGACGCTAAGATCTTTGTTAAATCCGAAGCTATTCATACCTCTAAACTGGTACAGAAACCTGATTAAAGGTTGCCATAAAGAACTATCTTCTGGCAAATCGTAAAACTCAGGTCGCACGATGATAATGGTCGGATACAACTAAATAAATCAGAAATCAAAACGGGAAAAATGCTCGAACAATAACGTGTTTTAGTTGATCGCTATAATGTGAGCTGGTACAAAAAAACTTTTAATTTTTAAATCAGTCTGAAGTATTGTTAGGTTATCATCCTGAGTATGTTTCCTTCCACGAATTACAGCTTTCAGGTAGCCTATGAATGAGTCTCGGTCCCCTACCGCCGTTATTGTGGATGACCATCCCTTGGCTCGCATGGCCATACGCGGCATGTTGGAAAAACAGCACATTACCATTATCAAAGAATTTGAGAACGGAGCGGAAGCCCTAAAGGAGTTGACGAAAACAGCTGTCGATATCGTCGTTGTGGATGTCGAAATTCCTGGCATAAATGGCGTTGAGCTGGTGGAGAAACTCAGGGCACAATGTTTTACTGGTGTGTTAATCGTAGTATCAGCAAAAAATGATCGCTATTACAGTAAACGCTGCGCGCAGGCTGGCGCGAATGCTTTTATTAGTAAAAAGCAAGATATGGAAAATATTCTCGCAGCGATTAATGCGGCGAAAAATGGTTATATCTACTTTCCCTTTTTCATGGAGGAACCGTCGGTAGAACTAACGGATAATCAGCGTCTTGAATCTCTCTCCGCGCAGGAGATGAAAGTAATGAGCTATATGCTAAGCGGCCTTGATAATACGCAGATTGGCGAAGCGATGTATATAAGCAGCAAAACGGTAAGTACCTATAAAACTAGATTAATGGAAAAATTAGGCTGTAAATCACTAGTCGAACTACTCTCTTTTGCTCATCAGAATAAGCTGACCTGAAGATGGAACTGCGTCTTGTACTTCTCCTGCTCCTCTGGGTTTTCAGCGGATGTGCTGCTTATGCTCAGGATGGCTCCCCCACTGAGCTAGAGCTGTCGGGATATAGTTACATTACTCCGGTGCCTGTGTACTTGAGTGAGGATAACAAGCGCTGGCTGTTGCAAAAAAGAGCGCTACGCATTGGAGTTTATCAACCTGAGCAGGCTCCGTTGGTGCAAACCACGCTCAGTGGGCGCTACAGGGGAATGAACGCTGACTATCTGACGCTAATCCATAATTCGCTAAATGTCCGTATCGCTGTACTGAGCTATAAAAATCGCGCTGATGCAATTCGCGCGCTACGTGCGGGCGAGATTGATACGGTATTGACTGGTCTTGATACGTTTCCTTTCGCTGAGGAGGGCATTCAGCTCTCGGAGACACTAGTACATTCCTGGCCCGTGCTGGTGACTTCGCTCTCTAACGTTATGGGTCCCTTGCATAGTCCGCAGAGTGCTCGTATTGCGGTTGTTGAGGGCTATCCTGGCGCTGATTTCATTCATGAGGTATTTCCGAATGCCGAAATAGCCAATTACGCCAGCTATCAGGAGGCGCTGAACTCCATTATTACCGGGCAGAATCGATGGTTTATGGGTGATTCGCTAACTACTAGCACTTGGCTTTCCCAAGAGTTCAGCCTGGCTTTGAGCGCGGTTAAATATTGGCCTTCACCACAAAAAATGAGCCATTTTTTATTCTTACCGGGACAAGAGCGTTTACTGAGCATCATTAATAGCACCATCAATGCAATCGATGAAAATCAGCATGGACAAATAGCGCAGTCGATGATCGACAAAGGTAACCTCTCTTTTTTACTTCAACCACTCAATCTGACGCCTCGTGAAAAACAGTGGCTAAAAACAAACAAAACGCTACGGGTAATTATTAATCCGTGGTTTGCGCCTTACACCATGGCCGACAATAATCAGGAAGTTCGGGGGATTGTAGGGGATATTCTTAATCTGATTAGTCTGCAAACTGGCCTGCAGTACGAAACGGTTGTCGTAAACTCGCGTGAAGATATGCTTTCAGAGATGAAAAAGGGCAACTGGCATATTGTACAGGCAGCCACCTTTGATTTGAGCCTCCAAAACACCCTCTCTTTCACTCATCCCTTTATTACCACCCAGTTTGTTACCGTTGTCAGAAAAGAGGATGCCCAGGCGATAGCGCTAAAGGCAGGAGCGCACGTGGCGATAAGCATCGATCATCCGTTACTGATGCAGATGAAAGCCCGTCATCCGGATATCTATTGGCAAGAAGTAGAAAACTCCAGTGTGGCATTAAATCTTGTTGCAACGGGAAAAGTTGACGCGGCGATTTCTAATCAGCTGACCGCTCGTTATCTCACTGAACATTATTATCCCGATCGGCTGACATGGCTCCCGTTGCCAGAGGTGCAACCGGCAGCAATCAGTTTTGCTGTACCGCGCTCAGAACCTGAATTAAGGCAGATCCTTGATAAGGCCTTGGATGATATCCCCCAGAAGGAAATTTTACAGATTGTCGGTAAATGGGTACGTCTGCCGGACGTCCAAATAGATACCTGGGAGTTGTATAACCGACCCTTCTATCTGGTAGCAACTCTCGCGACCCTTCTTGTCGTGAGTACCTTCCTCTGGGTGCTCTACCTGGCACGGCAGGTGCGTAGAAGAAAAGAGTCGCAGCGTTTACTGGAGAAGGAAAAGACCAAAGCACAGAAAGCTAATGAAGAGAAACGAGCCTTCCTCTCTCATATGAGCCATGAGATTCGCACCCCAGTAAGTGCCATTGTGGGATTTCTGGAACTGTTACAAAACTCAACGACAAACTTCAGTCATGAAGATAAAACTTCTATCGATCATGCAGTTACAGCTTCGCGATCGCTGTTGAAACTGATTGGTGAGATCCTCGATCTGGAGAAGATAGAATCCGGTTTGCAGGAGGTGATGCCGAAGTGGGTGCATGTTGATGCGATGATCAAAGAAAAAGTATTACTTTTTACCGCGCTTGCCGCGCAGAAAGGGATAGCGCTGGGCTATGACTCGCATCTGGAGCCAAAAGAAGCCATGCAGCTAGATCCACAGATGTTGGAACAGGTGCTGATGAATCTTATCGGCAATGCGGTGAAATTTACACGTCATGGAGAAGTTCAGGTCTCAGCGAAGAGACTGAATCACGCGCTGGTAATTTCCGTGAATGACACGGGGCCCGGTATCAGTAGCGAAGAACAAAAGTCGCTTTTTATGCCGTTCAGTCAGGGGAAAATGGGGGAGATTCATCACGGGTCAGGGCTAGGATTGGCTATTGCAAAGGCATTGATGAACCAGATGGGGGGCACGATAGATTTGCAAAGTGAAGTTAATCAGGGGACCAGAGTGACGCTGAATTTGCCAGTACAAATTTCGTATGATGCACTCACTGACGTCGTTGAAACCGAGTCACCACCACCTCCTGTTATTGGCAAGACACTGCGGGTATTAATTGCCGACGATCACCCTTCCAGTCGTCTACTGTTAAAACGTCAGCTAGCCTCCCTGGAAATTGCTGCGGATGAAGCGGAAAACGGCGAAGAGGCATTACGTTATCTTCAGCAGGACCGTTACGATTTATTGATTACCGACCTTAACATGCCCGTGATGGATGGTATTGCACTTACTCGCGAGGTGAGACGATTTGATAGTGATCTTCCTATCTGGGGTCTGACCGCTACAGCGCAGCAGCATGAGCGTGAACGCTGTCTTGCGGCAGGAATGACCGATTGTCTATTTAAGCCAATTACCCTCGCGCAGCTCACTCGTCTGTTAGCCGGAGTAAGCCAGACGAACGAATTAATGTTCGATGAGAAGCGGTTGGCGGTACTAGCACAAAACAATCGGGTGCTTATGCTCGCTGCGCTGCATGATGCGCAACGGGAAAATCGACACGATTTAGAAGCAGCCAGAACAGCCGCATTTGACGAGGACTATCCATCGGTGAAATATCATATTCATCGCCTTAACGGTACTGCCCAATTGCTGGGCATTAATGAAGTCATCACTGTTGCTCAAATGCTGGAAGAACGATTGCCTGATGCTATTACTGCGGCGGAACTGTTCGACTCTTTGAACCGAATCGAAAGCTCGCTCAATAATCTGGAACAATCCATAGAAAAATTTCAACAATAGCCCTTTTCCTACGTATGTAGGCGCTTGCTGACAGAATAATAAGCTCTCGCCAATGTTGCTCCACTGTTAACCAGGTAAAATTAGCCCTGTTCCGGTGAAGTATCTTTTGTTAAGTGACAATAGAATATTCCCTAAGAAAAATCCAATTCGATGGTTATTACAAGTTCTGGCTATCAAACAACTATAGATCATTAAGTTGCGCCTATGTTTCATGGTAGTTTTAAATGCTATAACTTAATTTTTAACTGGTGTTTTTATTTGTAATCTATGGTTTCTAATGGATTAATTATCTTTGAAAGGTGAAAAAATAGTAGAAACGATCGTTTTTTATTCCCAGCTCGAAATCCATTACTTTTGTGCTGCTATAAACATATAATTTCTGTAAATCTCACAATGAAACATGAGAGGGATTACTGACGCTAAATAATAAAGAGGATTATGCCTGGAAGGTAAATTTATGGATTTGTCAGGTTCCATTTTTTCTGATGATTATTTTTTTATTGTCGGCATGAGTGAATTGTTAACTCCAGAGTTAATTGATGAAAATTATTGTATCATAGACATTGAAACAATATGCATATCAGAGGTGCGTAAGAACATAACTCCGGGGAAAAAAGTTATTATTTTTATCAGTAACGTTCTTGACTACTATGCTTTAAAGCATATGTCAGACTTTGTTTTTATTGATAAAAAGTGCCGGCTGAATGAAATTCTCTCCTGTTTGTTGGTAAAGAGTTCACAATATAATTACAGAATGAAATACTCACTTTCTCAGCGTGAGGAAGAAGTGCTCTATTGTATGCAAAAAGGGCTGGATGTTAAAGAGATTAGCCAGCGACTAGGAATGACAAGAAAAACATTTTATGCACATCGCCGCAGTCTGATTTTTAAACTACAGCAAGGTAATCGTGTTGTGCTGTATCAGAATATCGCGCGCACTGAGCTCTATACGCAGAATACTCATGAATATGAGTGACTAGTATATTTTATTAACTGTTGTTTTATGAATGTAAGGTTAACATTAATTTTTAAAGCTTCACATTTATTTTTTCAATTTAACTAACCATATGGAATTTATATATGAAAAAGATTGCACTGATTTCTGCTCTTGTGTCTCTATCCATTTCTCAGGTTGCAAATGCTGCTGATGGGGTAATTAACTTTACCGGTAATATCACGGGTACGGCATGCGTGGTTGATGCAACATCTATCGCTCAACCAGTTGAGCTCGGCACAATTTCAACCGCAGCCTTTGCCGGAGGTAATAGCACTACGGCAGCGGCGAAACGTTTTAACATTGTGCTGAAATCCTGCCCGGCCAGTATTTCGAGCGCCAGCATTCGCTTTGATGGCACGACCAACACCGCTAATCCTTCCATTCTGGCGCTGACCAACGGGCAAACTGCAACTAACGTTGGGGTAGCCATCTATGAGCAGGACAGTACGACGCTGATTCCGGTTGGTTCTCCCTCAGCAAGGGTGAATCTGTTGGAAGATGTTAATAACACACTGACTTACTTTGCTAAATATATGGCAACGGGAGTTGTTGGTGCTGGAACCGCAAACTCTTCGACATCATTTACCGTGACTTACCAGTAAAAGTAGGGCCATTTGTGGCCCTTGTTATTCTCTCAGGATTTCTTCATGTTACAGGAAATATTTAAAAAAATCGCCGTGAGTTTATTACTTATCTCTACGGCGGCAATTAGTGGTGTGGAAATAGGTGGCACGCGACTTGTTTATAATAGTGGCGATAGTCAATCAGCAATCAGCGTGAGAAACCCGGACAATACACCATATCTAATTCAGTCATGGGTAAGTAACAATGAAAATAGTGACGATGGTGACAGTCCATTTATTACCACTCCGCCTTTATTTAAACTAAATCCCAATACCCAGAATTCGGTTCGCGTCATGTTAATTGATAATTCTGTGCCTCAGGATCGGGAAAGCATATATTGGCTAAATATTAAATCAATACCGTCATCATCGGCGGATGCTAAAAACGAGTTGCTGATAGCAGTAAAAAGCAAAATGAAGGTTTTTTATCGCCCTGCGGGCCTAAAAGGAGATCCTTCACTGGCATATCAACAGCTAATTTTTTCAGTCGCTGATGGGAAACTGAATGTGCATAATCCGTCACCTTATAGTGTGTCGCTTTATGATGTAAAAGTAAATGGAAAAGAATTATCTAAACCTCCAATGGTTTTACCATTTCAAACCTTATCGCTATCTCAGTCGGCGTTAACTGGTGGTGAAATATCATGGCGTGCGATCAATGATTTCGGAGGCATCACGGCTGAGCATACATTTAATTTTTAGGTTTATCATCCATGTCTCAGGTCAATGTGGTGTCAGGTTTTGCGAAATTAACCAAGTTATCTTTACTTGTTTTTTTATGTTTACGCGTTCAAACAGGGTTGGCTGAGGATTATTTTTCACCAGACTTTATTGAAACTCACGGGAATATCCCACGAGACATTGATATCTCCCGTTTTAGCAAAACCAACGGGCAGGTTCCCGGAGTCTACCATGTAGAAATTTATCTTAATGGTAGCTATGTGGAAACACGCGATATCTCATTCATCTGGAATGAAAGTGCCTTATCACCGACTCTGAAACGGGAGGATTTTTCGCGCTGGGGGGTTAAACCCAACGCACAGCCCGGCTGGATGGATATGGATGAACTGGCGACGATCAACAATATCAGCGAGCTCCTGCCGGGGAGTCTAATCCATTTTCAGTTCGATGGCATGCGGCTTGAAATCTCGGTTCCGCAGGAATATCTGCGGCGAGATCCTCAGGGTTCCGTATCGCCGGAGCAATGGGATGACGGGTTGAATATGCTGTTTGTAAATTACAACTTTTCAGCTGCGAATAACCGTGGCGATGCCGAATCGCACAACGACAGTTATTTAAATCTGCGTAGCGGTATCAATGCAGGTCCCTGGCGGCTGCGAAATTATTCAACTTATAACAACAGCAATGGAATAAGCCGCTGGAACACAATTAGCACCTCGCTTGAGCGGGATATTAAGGTGCTGAAAAGCCAATTTAGCGCTGGCGATGGTTATACCCAGGCAGGGGTCTTCGACAGCGTGAATTTCCGTGGTGTGCAGCTTTATTCAGATGACTCTATGCTGCCGGAAAGCGTCCGCGGTTTTGCACCTGTGGTTCGCGGTATCGCGCAGAGCAACGCTCAGGTGACCATACGTCAGGGCGGGAATATTATCTGGCAGTCATATGTTCCCCCGGGACCTTTTATGATCGACGATCTTTATCCCACCGCCGCCAGCGGCGACCTCGACGTCTCGATTCGTGAAGCGGACGGCTCAGTGCATCAGTTTATCCAGCCATTTTCTGCGGTACCGGTGATGCAGCGCGAAGGTCAATTCAAGTATGCGCTGGCAGCGGGGAAATATCGCGCGGCAAGCTACCAGGATAAGGAACCGATATTCCTGCAAAGCACCTTAGGCTATGGCTTGCCTTGGGATACAACGGTGTATGGCGGGATGATCGTTTCTGAAGATTACTGGTCCGGCGCATTAGGTATAGGTAAGGGGTTTGGGGATATTGGTTCGTTCTCTTTTGACACCACGTTTGCTCGTTCGCAGCTACCTGAAAAGACGCAAAATGGTGTGTCGTTACGCGCGCAGTATGCCAAAGATTTCGCCACGACGGGAACATCTTTGAATTTGACCGGATATCGTTATTCTTCATCGGGCTTTCGCGATTTTCAGGAAGCAAACGGCGATGTGAATCCGTTTCGTATTACAAGCGATGAGATGCAGCTTGATGACAATTGGCGCTATCAGCGAAATAAACGCAGTAAGGCCCAGATAACACTGAATCAACGGCTTAGCGACTGGGGCAACCTGAATCTCTCAGCCTGGCAGCAGGATTACTGGGGAGGCGATAGCGAGCGTAGCGTTAACGTGGGATACAACACCAGCGTTAACAATATTAATTACGGCCTGAACTACAGCTACTCAAAGGGGCCATGGCGCAACGACAATGATCATATCGTCGCTTTTACGATGCAGATCCCGCTATCACGTTTTTTGCCAAACAGCTGGATGACCGTTACTGCTAACGGCAATAAAAAAGGCGATAGCGTTTCACAGATGGGATTATCCGGTACTGCGCTGGAAGATAACAAACTGAGCTGGAACGTGCAGCAAGGCTATAACAGTAAAGGTTCCGACACGATGGGTAGCGCTTCCGCCAATTATAAAGGCAACCACGGGGAATATCAGCTGGGCTACAGCTATTCCCGTGATAACCGCCAGTTTTCCGTTGGCGCGATGGGCGGGCTAGTGGCTCATCCATATGGCATCGCCGCGACTCAGCCTCTTGGCGAGACCCTGGCGCTGGTGAAAGCAGATAACGCTGCCGGAGTGAAAGTGGCAAACAATAGTGGTATTTACACCGACAGTAAAGGTTTTGCGGTGGTGCCGTACGTTACACCATATCGACAGAACAGCCTGTCGCTTGATACCGCCACGCTGAATAACAATACCGATGTGCTCAATGATACGCGAACGGTAGTACCAACAAAAGGTGCTTTGGCCCTGGCAGATTATCCTACTGTAACGGGTTACAAAGTTTTGCTGCAATTGACTGGAAGTGAAATCCCGTTCGGGGCGACGGCCATTATTAAAAATCGCAATAACGTGGCGAACGGCATTGTGGACGATCATAAACGGGTCTGGCTAAACGGCGCACCAGAAAAAGGTACCGTTGAGGTTCGCTGGGCTGGCGAAAGCTGCCGTGCGACTTATCAGATAACACAGCTCTCTGACAAAACGCACAACGTTACTGCGCTATGTCATTGAACCGGAGTGAAAGAAAAATGAAACTTATATTAAATATCCTGATTTGCGCTGCGCTGGGGATGTTTTCTCGTACGGTCCTTGCTTGGGATTGCACAACAACAACACCGTCAACTACTGTCTCACCACAGAATATTACGATTTCGCGCAATCTTCCCGTAGGTGCGGTTATCGGGACACAGCTTGTGACACCGACGATCAACTCGTTTAGTTGTTTCAATTCGGATCAGGGTTTGATCTCTAGTCAGGTTTTCGGCGTCATGGCGAACGGCACATTTGATTCGATGGTGAACGGCCGGCGAGTGTATAAAACCAATGTCGACGGTATTGGTTATTCCATCTCGGGTTCCACGACAATATGTGCTGGCGGCAGCGCCTCAGTCACCGGAAGTAATACTATTCGGGGCGATGTCAATACCGCTAAGCTCTGTGAGAACACCAGTGGAATGGTCAACCCGACATTGAGTGGCGCCGTGACAGTAACGTTTTATAAAACGGCAACGGAAACGGGGTCCGGAACGATAACCGCAAGAACGGTAGGTGCACTGGTTTTGCTGAATAACGCGTTGCTGTGGCAATCACCTCAAGCGAATGTCAGTATCAATGCGTTCACGGTGACTACCCCTGCCTGTAATTTAACCACGACATCAATACCTGTTGATATGAAAGAGGTAGATAAAAAGGCATTTAGCGGCAAAGGATCCACGCCCGGCGATACCTACACACAATCGTTCATCCTGCCGATGACCTGCAATGCCGGAACAAAAGTTAGCGTGAAAATGGAAGGGAGTATTTTTGATGCTAGCAGAGGAGTAATCAATACTGCCGGTGGCAATAACGCAGCGACTGGCGTGGGGATTCAGCTGCTTTATAACAATTTGCCGATGGCGTTGGGTTCCGATATCTCCGTTGGAACTTCCTCAACTGGCGGCAGTTTCAGCGTGCCGCTCAAGGCGCGCTATTATCAGACCGGGGATACGATCACTACAGGCACCGCTAACGGCGTGCTGTCATTTACCATGACGTATCAATAGCGATATTAACGCCAGAGGAAAGTTGGTACCTCATGCTAACCCTGTCGAAAATTCGCATAAGATAAGCAGTGGCTTATTATTACTTACGTCTTTGCCTACAGATTTAATTGTCCTATGACAATTACAGATAGCTGGATGTTGTTCATTACTTATTAAATAAATTTATTTACGACTTCCATTTTGAATGAAATCATCTGGAGCCATATGCGTTACCGCAATAGCATTATTATTAGTATAACTCTTTTTTTTCTCCTCTGTGCCGGAGGCACAAGTTTTCTTTTTCACCAATTAATAACAAATCAAAAAAAACTGACCCAGAACTATCTCCAGGCTATTATTAGTAAACTGGACAGTATTATAGGCAATGCAAGCATTGCGGGTCATCGTGCGACAGACCTGCTTAATGGTCAATGTGGCAATAAAGTACAGACTGAAATACGTAAGCTGGTGGCTACACTGCCAGATGTAACAACTATCAATTTACTACAGGGGAAAAACCTTTATTGTTCTTCAGTTTTTGGCGGTGTGAGTTTTACATCAGATGCACATTTCTTCCCCGCTAAATCATTATTTTTAATGAGCGATAGCTCCGTCAATCCTTCTAAATCACTGCTGGTCTATCATGTGTCTCGTGGAGAAAATAGTGTTATGGTAGGCGTAGATAATTATTACATTCAAAATGAATTAAAAAAATATCACGGGAGTTATTCTTACATCATGACGGTGGATGGTATTTCGCTTGATGCCACTGGGAATATTTTCAAAAATCAGTTGTCTGATGGACAGGACACGTATTCCTCGACGCAATTTAAATATAGTGTCAGTGCGTTACCTTTGGCACCGCTTAGTTTACTAACTTTCTGGCAGAGTGAACATGACAGGATTTTACTTATTTTTATAATTTCCGGGGGGCTCTCGATATTATTTTTAAAATACCTTATTCATCGTCAATCGATGTTCTTTATGTTACGAGAAGCGATCGATAATAACCAGCTAGAGCCTTTCATCCAACCGATTGTAGAGGCTCGTAGCGGCAATATTGTTGCAGGTGAGATTTTGATGAGGTGGCAGCACCCGAAATGGGGCAATATTTCGCCGGATCGGTTTATTCCTCTGGCTGAGAAAAATGGTTTGGTAAGCCGCATCACCGAATTGGGCATCCAATCGGTAATCCGAAGCTTTGAATTGTTGGATTTGAAATCGCTTCCATTAACGACGCTATTTTTCAACGTCTCGGCTGCGGATTTTGGGGACAATAGCTTGTTAAATGCCTGTCAGTCGTTCAGGGATAAAACGGCGAACACGGCATTACATATTGGGTTGGAGATTACCGAAAGAGTCGCCGTTGAGGATTCCGCGTTTGTCAGAGAGGTTTGTCAGCAACTTGATATGCTGGGGGTGACACTCTCAGCAGATGATTTTGGTACTGGCCACTGCAATTATAAGCTGTTGATGCAACTTCGTCCGCGCTACATCAAAATCGATAAACATTTTACCCAAGAAATTGAAACTGACGAGGGCAAAGAAGCCATCGTCCGTAATATTATCGCTATTGCTAAAGACAGGGGGTGCCTGACCATTGCGGAAGGTGTGGAAAGCGCCTCGCAGCGTGAGAAATTGGTCGCGATGGGGGTCAGCTTTTTACAAGGTTACTTCTTTTCGAGGCCTATTGAAGCTGCAGTTTTCTTTGAGATGTTGCAGCATTCCAGCGCTTTTGTTGAATAAATAAGATTCCGTGTGAATATACGTGCTCGCAATAATCGATATTATAATTGTTATCTGTACATTTTCATGATATATCCTGTATTCATCAAAATATAGATGAAAGTGAACTTAACGATACAATAAATGATATTGGAGTCGAAATGCCACTTCACCATGGTAGGTATATTGATAATAGTAAATTACCTTACTTTTTGAGTTAATGCTCAACCACATTCAGAGGATTCGTAAAAATTTCGCGTTGCAATATTAAAGAATGTCGGCGTACAAGCAGAAACACAACCTGAAGGGAACGCCGACAAAACTAAAAGAGCCATCTTTTGTAGTTTGTACCTTTTTACAAGGTGTTCTTGTAAATAACGCCATCCTTCATAATAAGTCTGAAAGCCTCCCCTGGGTTGGCAATTAGCTGAATATCGGTCAGCGGGTCACCATCAACAAGGATCAGGTCCGCCAGCGCATCTTCTTCAATTACACCTAGTTTGTGTGGGTATGGATTTCTTGGTCCCGACATTGCGCACAGTTCGGCATTGGTACTGGTGGCCATCTTCAGGATTTCAACGGGTTTATACCAGCGTGTAAGTTTGGCGAGTTGCGCCCCCTGACGTGTTGCCAGATGAGCATCAAAGAGAGTATCAGTTCCCCATGCGGTTTTTATCTTATATTGCTTTGCCAGTTGATAGGCTGTGTCGGTACCTGCACACATAACCAGTTGTTTAGCTCGCGACGAGGGCGTCGCCATAGTGACCGCATCTTCATCATCAAGAAAGGGTTGTAGGCACCACCAGATGTGCTTCTCTGCCATCAGTTTTACCGTATCTTCATCAACCATTTGCCCGTGTTCAATACATTTAACTCCACCACTTATCGCCATTGTGACTGCCCGGGACGTATAAGCATGAACGGTTACGTAGGTACCCCAGTTTTCTGCAGCGGTAACGGCAGCCGCTATTTCCGGGACAGACCCTTCAGTCACATCAATACCATCGTACTGTGATGCAACCCCACCACCCGCCATTAATTTTACCTGCGAGGCACCGCGCATAAGCTGCTCTCTGGCACGTAGCAGGACCTGATCCTGACCATCAGCAATAGCAGTAATCCCGACGCGCTCGCTGTAACTTAATGCTTCATTTGGTGCTCGAGGAATATCGCTCAACATTCGAAAATCACCATGCCCACCACTCTGGCTAATAAATGCCCCAGAAGGATAAATACGGGGCCCAATTGCAATCTGTTCGTCAATTGCTCGTTTGAGTCCAAATACCGGGCCGCCCATGTCGCGCACTGTGGTAAACCCGCGTAGCAGCGTGGCTTTTGCTTCAGCGATAGCCATGGCCTGGATATAGTTAAAATCTGCCGTCATGGCAGTCATCATTGAAGGGCGAGCCATAATAGCGTGCCAGTGTGCATCAATAAGGCCTGGCATTAACACGCCATTATTTCCGTTGATGGTTTCTATGCCTGGAGGGAGAGGTAATCTTGCCGGGACGACCGCTTTGATTTTATTTCCTTCAACGATGATATTAAGCCCGGTACGCAGTGAATCAGAAATACCATCAAACAGGCGTATGTTCGTAAACGCGACAACTCCGGGTGAGGTGGGTTCCGCATCATGAAGGTAACCATCGTTTATAGAAAGTGCTTCTTTAACTGTCTGCGCTGAAACCGGTGGGGCCTGGCGAGCCTCACGTGTCAGGATGGTATTTATTCGGATGAATGCCGGGCTGTGACACAGACAGGCTTCATCATGCATAGGCTCTGTCTTAAGCAAGCGTTTGAGTGCCATGAACTGAATCTCTCGGTAAAGGTAGGGGAATATGGTTTTATAATCTTCGTGTTAAAAAAAACAGTCAAGTAGGTGTAATTGAATACAATATAAAAATCTAACGAAGGTGTTTTATTTGCTTTTAAAATTTAAAAAAATAATGCTTTTACAATTAAAATGGTTTAATTGCTAATTAATCGGCAGGCTGGATATTCTGAATGGAATTTTTATGCGATTTATTTGATCTGCGTCTATGTTATTAAAAGATGACATTGACAATTCTTATGAGGGAGAATGATTGTCGTATTAAGAAAGCGAGATGTCGATGAGTGCTTTATTACTGGCGTTTTAATTGCATCTTTATTCCTGGTTTTGTGGTGATTGTTAAAGGTGGAGACACATTTCTTGTATGCCCATACATTTTTCAGTGGATGATTGTGATATCTGTATTGTTATTTTTGAGATTAGATATTATTGTTGATAATTATGTTTTTTTCGCTATGGTGGAAATATATTACCATTTATGACAGGGGTTATATCCAGTAAAGTTCCGTCTGATGGGAGTAGTGAAAATGATGATATTTATGTGTCGGTCTTTTTTGCTGCATCGTTGAAAAGAATACGTTCCCTGTTGTTGGGTATTTCTGTAAACCTGTCGCAGGTGAGAGCAATAAACGAGCTCATCGTTTTTGTATATCATACTGTTGTGACAGAGGTTAACGCTAATCTGCATGCATTTGTTGACGTGGCGAATGGCCAGAATCGCCTGGCGGGACGGAGTTAGTTCACATATTGATGCCGGGATTACCCAAGCCGATAAGTACTAACTGGTTCGTTTCGCTCACAGAGGGTCTGGTTGGAAGGAGCAATCACCTTATCTTCGCACGGTCGATATCCTGTGGGCACGACAAGCAACGGGCTTGCTGCGACGAAGTCGCGATACGCTGCATTGTAATATTGCGACCGGAATTAATGGCTTACATTAATATCTGGGGATGTTGCAGAGAGATGAAGACGGCAGGGACGCTAATTCATTACCTGACCAAAATTCGACCCAAAGAAAAAGGACTTAGATAATCACTTATCTAAGTCCTTGATATTTGGTGGCCCCTGCTGGACTTGAACCAGCGACCAAGCGATTATGAGTCATAAAATTGGCATGTTTTTAATTGTTCGCCATTGTCTCTGTTTGTATTTTTAATTGTCTATAATCAATCGGTTATTAAGTTATTTTTGTTTCTGATTGGTTCTCTTATTTCCCCATTGTACTATCCTTACCTGACCCATTACCTGACCCAAAATGGGCATTGGGTCAGGTAACGCTTATCCTTAGAAAGGTAAACTCATGGCCGCTAATCTTACTGAGACTGCTATACGTGGATTGAAGACAAAAAGCACGTCGTACTACGTGTGGAGCAACAGTGCTCAACGTGGTACTGGCAGGCTTGGCGTTAAGGTTCAGCCTTCTGGCAGCAAAGTTTTTTATTTCCGTTACTACGTTGAGAAAGGGAAGAAAGAGAAGTTCATCCAGTTGGGCATCTGGCCTGAGATGAAACTGGTGACGGCCAATGAGCTGGCGAAAAAGTATGGTGCCTGGCTTGTTGAAGGAAAAGAGCCCCAGCAAGAGCTTGAGCAACAGCGCCTGGCCGAACAGCACATTATGCAGTTGCATCGTTCTCAGGGATCGTTTGAAGAACTGGTGCATGGTTACGTCAATAAGATGAAGCTCGACAACAAGCGGACGTGGGCTGATGTATTGAAACGCATGGAAAGAGAGTGCTACACCGTTATTCCTCGTGATACCAAAGCGAAGGACGTGACACCTCTGCAGATCAAAACCATTCTCTCAGGCATTATCCAGCGTGATGCGGTGGTCCATGCGAACCGAGTCCGTTCTTACCTGATGGCGGCATTTAACTACGGTCTGAAAGCTGATAACGATCCGATGAATACCAGTGTGGGTATTACGTTCGGCCTTGAGGTTAACCCGGTATCGGCCATACCGAAGCAGTCTTCGGCGGAAAAGGTGGGTGATACATGGTTAACATTGGAAGAGCTGCGTGTTGTCATGGAGCAGTTCGCAGAGGCCACAAATGTTGGGCCGCTGATGCAGCATTTAATCCGCTTTTGCGTTTATGTTGGCGGGCAGCGTCCATTTGAAATGATTGCCAGCCAATGGAGCGCGATTGACTGGCAGCAAAAGACGTTACTGGTCATAGCCGATGTATCGAAAAACAAGCGTGAGCACCTGATCCCGCTGACTGAATCGGCATTAAGTGAATTAGCCTCAGTGAAAGAATTGACTAAGGAAAGTAACAGCCCCTATATCTTCCCGCTCTCGACCAATGGCGAACGACCGGTGCGTACCGATAGTCTGGCGCGTTCTATCATGTATTTCCGGGCTTTTAATCCTGAGTTTAAGGTTTTCACAGCGCGAGATTTACGCCGCACCTGTAAAACGCTGATGGGGGAGGCGGGGATCAGCAAAGAGATCCGCGACCGTATCCAGAATCACGCTTTGAATGACGTCAGCTCGAAACACTATGATCGTTATGATTACCTGACTGAAAAGCGTAGAGCGCTTGAGATCTGGGAAGACCGGGTTAACAACTATCAGCGACAGCAGGAAAACAACGTTGTGAACTTGTTTGGACGGAGGTAAGAGCTTGGCAAAATATGAGCTTAATTCAGCAGAAGATCGGTATCAGCCGGCTAGTTCTTGTCAATAAGTTTGGTAGTAATTGACGAGAAGCGATAACCGAAGTCTGGCCTGGGCTAATACAATTTAGTGGAGGTTAGCAACCTTAAATGTGTTGGTGGTTCCTATGATTCAGTAATTTACGAATGAGAAGGGGCGCATATATCACCCCTTAGATTTCTCTGATGTAAAATAGACCCGCCAATCTGGTTGTGTGTGGAAATGATGTTATTAATCAGTTAGTTAAATGTGATTCTGGTGCTGTATTTAATATTCACTGTTATGAAGCCATGCGTGTTTTAATGCAGTGCTGAATTCTTTGCTCCCAATTGTTTGAATTTCTTGGTCACGCATTTCACGCCATAGTTCGTCTCCAAGGTCTTCATACGACTCATGAAGAAGTATTACCTCTTCCATAATATAATTTAACGCTTTTTTTCTACTGCCGAGTAGAGAAGGGTCTCCGTTGAGATTAAACACACGGATAGTTTCTTGTGCTTTTAATAATTTGGTGCCGGAGATCTCTTTAGCTGGAACCACATGTCCTGTTGTCAGAAATAAAAGATAATCGTCGGGATTGTCATCATCAGGTTTGATGAGGTGATCCGGATTGTAATTCCCTGCACCATTATCTTTGAAAATCCCGCAACGTTGCCAACCTCCTGTTTTTGAACTGTCGCCACAAGATCCAAATAAATTGACCCATTCAAAGGTTAATGCGGGGAATTTCCCTCTGGGTCTGAAGTGTTCAATGTGCTTTCGATTGAGGCTGCACTCGCAATATGCACAAAATTCACCTTGCATCTCCAACAGATGCGGCCAAATATTACTTTGCTCAACAGACATCCAAGGATCGCGTCCTGACTTGAACTGATGCAAATGCGCCGGGCCTGCGGTGCGATTGAGTGATTTCATCCTTAATTATCCTTCTCGCGTTTGGCTTTGCTGATTTTGTTTTTCATGCGGTGAAGGCGAATCAAGCTATCTGCTTTTTTAAGTTCAGAACTATGCTGACCAAAATGAGAAACGATTTTATCGTAAAGTTGGCGTGATTCGGCACTCAAGTCGTCACTCTCATCAATAATTGATTTCTCAAAGTTACTGACAAGATAAGATTCTGCAATGTTCGGTGGAGTCGATAAAACTCCCATAACTTGCTCAAGAATTTCTGAGTTTTCACTTCCTTTGGTCTGAATTGGAGGTGAGTCAAGAAATAGTTCTCCACTTTCACTGTTTTGCTTGAACTCTCGAATACAGCGGATCTCAGTAGTTGATAACACTATTGGGCTATGAGTGGTAATGACAAACTGAATATTAGGGAATACAGTGCGTAAAACGATGATAACTTCTTGTTGCCATCTCGGATGAAGATGCAGTTCAATCTCATCAATTAAGACGATACCTCTGCCTTCAAGTGGATTTTTTAACAAGGGATTAAGCATAATCATGCGCCGAGCGAGATCAGCGACCAGAGCCAGAAACACCCTCTGTCCATCAGATAGCTGTTCAATGCTGACATCTTGTGAATCATTGGTAACTTTGATTATGTCCGCACCAGATGCGGTCTCAACCCAGATTCGGCTTATGCTGGGGACAACAGTGGTAATAGCTCTGGACACAATATCCATTTGGGCCGTCTCAGTTAGCATGCTAACTGATTGAAGGGCTTCTTTTCTCATCTGAGCCGTAAGCAGTTTTTTTTGTGTTTCTTCTAAGAGTGGTACCATGGAAGTCAGTCCATTTTCCACTGACTGCTTCAGATTATTAACCTGCTCTTCAAGCAGTTCGATTGCCGATACCCCTTGAGCTTGGGCTCTTTTGTGAAGATAGATGAACCATTCAGCAAAATGATCGAAGCGTCCAGCACCAGTCAAGGCGTGATTGTATGCATCGAAACGGTCTTCTCGTTTTTCAATACTCTCTTTTGCTGGCTTGCTGAAAGGATGCGATCGTTCAACAGAGTAGAATGCAAAAATAGGAAGATTAATCACCCTCCTCTCATTGATAATCCGCCAAATATCAGCAACCTCCTTAGCAGGTTTAATGATGCTCTCTCTACGCTCAGCTGCGCCAAGAGTTGAGCGTGAAAGTCTAATGGAAATGTTCTTAAGCCCTTTTCCAAAAAAGAAATTAGAACTGATATCTGAGAAGTTGTTATCTGAATTGTTCCTGATATCCGAGTATTCGTTTAGTCTTTGTCCGCTGCTATCTTCTTTGAGGATATTTGCTGTGAACCAGCTTAACGTTTTGGCAATAGCATAAAGAATACTGGTTTTACCTTGTCCGTTATTACCGATGATAATGGTAAGATCTTCTTCAAAGTTAATATCAAGTTGTGGAAACCGGCGAAAATCAGTAAATGACATTGAACGTAGGCAAAACGGATGTTCAGGATGATATATATCGAGGCTACCATCGTGGGCTGGTTGTTGTAGATAATTCCAGCAGAACTCGAACCATTGGTCAGATTTATTATTTAGATCATGAAGGTTCTTATTTTTCTCTTGCTGATAGAGTTCGAAGGCGGAGAGTAAGCTTCCACCTTTGGCTTTACGTTCCAGTTGTTTTGTCACAGATGCCTCCTTAAACGATCCATCGTTTCTGTCGAGTATTTATTGTTCATTCTGATAATAAACTCAGGCTCAATATGGCTCGCAAAAGCCAGTAGACCAACAAGATAGGCCTTGTCAGATTCATCTATCAATCCATATCGGTACTGGTTAATGAGATGCTTGATGAACCTCTTGCGCTCACGCCCTAAAGAAAGTTTGCCTTCGTTATTCAGAGTGACGCCTGTAACATGGCGGTTATGTGCCATAGAGGAAAAGACGGTTTTTCCACGATTAAGTCTTAACTTTTTTTTGAAAAGCTTATTTAAAAGAGTTTCGATCATGGAAGGAATAGAGCCAAGTACATCCTGGACATCACAAGAAAATGTCAGGTCATCCGCATAGCGTGTGTAGACAATATCCAAACTCTGACAGATTTCGTATATGAGCTTGTCGAATTCATAAAGGCAAAAATTCGAGATAATTGGGGAAGAAGGCGCGCCAACGCTTAGCACCAACCGTGTACTGCGTTTTGTGGGCTTCCAGAAGAGAATTTGATCCACATAGCGTCTATCTTCGGGTAGAAACAGTTGGACATCAACAGAAGACAACTCAGCACATCGCCAGAAGATATCTGGGGTAATTGAATTAAAAAAGTCTTCTAGGTCTGTTTTGAGTAAATAGCGGTTATGCGCATGCGCTAGTGCGTTGTCACGGATGCTTTTACCTTTTTGATAGGCCATTGCGCATTCATGAATTGGAAAACGGTAACGCTGGAGGAAGGCGCGTTGATACTCTTTAAGCACCTTAGCGGGTTGCGCAATGATCCGGAATCCCGTAGTGCGTTTGGGAATCCTGTAGACCTTGTACTTACCTGATGCATTAGAGAGATATGCTCTCACTTCTAGTTCGCTCTGGTTTAACGAAGTAGCTAGGCTGCTAATTACTGACATAATGTTACCTGTAAAAAAGCCCGGTAGGATATGTTCTGCCGGGCTCAACTCTTTACTAGAGGAAGCGAAAGTGTCGCAACCTGAGGGAGGAACGAGTGAGGGTTGCGACACTTTCGCAACCCTAAATACGTTCAATAAGTTAGAGTCTGGCTAATCACCCGACTAGACGTAAACGTCCAACGCTAAAGAGTGAATCAAGCTTATCTTACCCAGCCTCACTTAACAACCTTGTTTAAACCAACATATTCAGTAAGTTAGTGAAGGAAATTCAATAATTCATCTAAGACGTGTAATTACAACGTTAAAACCTATCCATTTTTCTTCCATTATCCACAGCATTGTCTCGATAGCTTTTTTGGAGAGAGTGGGCGGTTAGCCATGAGCGCCTTATGCTGAGTTTGCTGGAAGTGTGGTTCAGCTTGGGAATATGTGGGGGTGGGTAAAGCTACAATGATAAAGGATGGCTTCCAGTTTTCCGATGCTGATAGGGTTCCGTTTCTTCTTGATGGTTTCGAGAAACAGTTTCTTTCTAGGTCTGGTGAGCTGAAATCTCTGGCTCGTCCGGAACTGGTTAGTTATCTGGCTGAATGCCACCTGGAGATTATTTTGATCCACCCCTTCAGAGAAGGTAACAAACATTTGTCACGACTGCTTTGCGATGCGCTGCCAGTTCTGGCGGGGAAGGACTTACTGGACTAAAGTCTGTGGGAGAGCACAAGATGTTTTACTGCAAGGCAATACGGGCGAGTGTCTCAGGGCACTACAGCCCTATGATTCAGCTGGTGAGCGATATTTTGCCAGACTGGCGAGCGAGGCCAACGGCTTTCGCCTGTGCCTGATTTTTTTTGAGTTGCTGCTCAAGTTTTTGCACAGAAACGCCCGTTTCGATTGCGGTTGAGCTGGCAACTGCGCGGTAGATTTGAGTTCTGGTGATCTGAGTATGTGTTGTTTTTTTTGTCATGGTGAAAGCCTCGTTTTGTTGCACTGATTCTAGTGTGGAGAGGGACAACCCGCAAGGCTGGTACAATGGGATAACATGGTAAATGCCTGCATCGCTCAAAGTGTAGTATTGTACATCTCTCGATTTGAGATGATGTAGAACTTACTTGCCATGAAAAAGTTTTTAAACTCACCGCTTTACCTTGATACTATCTATTGTAATTTATAAAGGTAATAAATTGGTGGCGATAAATGACAAGTAACTCCGATTTTTTTGATGCTTCTGAGTTGTTTAATATTTCTGAGCAATTCGATATTCCGGATGCTTTTTATCATGTTGACGATTTTTCGAAGAAATATAATGTAAGACTGGAAGATGTTATATCTACATGGCTGGATAATAACATCAGCCTCTATGTCAATCTTCGTTCAGAATACTGCCGAATAATTCGTTATGCTAATAAGAAAGAGCATCGTTATGATACATTTAATATCAGGGCAGGAGGAGATTTTTATCAACATGAGAGCAGCTCTCAGTTTGCATTAAGAACATTCATACCTTGTGACCAGTCTGAAATAAATGAGTATCCGATTTTCAGCGGTAGTTCGTTTTTTAAATATGTCTACAATGGATATGCCAGTGGCTTTTGGAAACTAAAACCTACAAAAACAACCCATTTGACAAGGGATAATTATAACCTTAGAAATGCGAATGAGGTATGGGGAAACATCCCTGGAGACGTTACAGTTTATGGTCGTGATGACAAAGATTATCTGATTTTTAATAAAGATGTATTTATTGCTCATACTGACTTGCAGATTGATGGCAAAAGCTATCAAAAGCTTCTCAAATCATTAGCCCCCGAAAGTAATGAGTTCAAAAAGGCTGAAAAAAGCTATATCCAAAACTTTATCACTGCCATATTCATTTATAAACATTGCAGAAAGCATGACAATAAACTGAAGGCGATGACTGCAACAGGCATCTTGAATTCACTTAGAAAGTCTTATTGTGAAGAGATTGAAGAAGTTAAACGGTCAACAGTTGATCGGTGGTTTGATGAGTATTTCGATAAAGAGAGGGGATCTCTCACACAATTAAAAAATGGAGGGTGGTCTCAAAAAAAAGATGATGTTATATCCATTATAGCCAGGTCGTACTACTGGAATGATAATTTTGATGTGATGTTTGAATTGATTGCCAATGATTTGTTAGAGGAGGTTGGGAGGCTTGGTTTACAAAAAACAATTACCCAAAAAGAATTAATTGATTATCTAAGAAATATTTGTTTTTTTTCTGCGCATAAGACTGCTCAATAAAGTGCTCAATCAGGTGTCCATTATGTAGCAATTGAGTGGGCACTCATCTCCTTTATATTTTTATCTGAATTGTACAAACTGCTTCTACCAAAACAAAGGAGGCAGTATGAATACAACATTTATCCCCCCACTCGCTGAAAAACGACTACAGATCTTGCGCGATTACGGTGAGAAAGGCGACCGGCTGGTACGGGAAAAGGAACGGCAGTATATCACGTCCATTTCTCGGTCAACAGCCTGGAAACTGGAGCGGTCAGGTAAGTTTCCTCAACGCAAGTCCATTGGTCTGAAATCCTGCGGTTGGTTATTAAGTGACCTTCTCTGTTGGATCAATGAACGCTAAGAGACTGAAATTTTTCCATCATTTTTTTGTTTTTTTATCTAATGGTCGGAAATGCATCTTGCTATTTCCACTATTAATAGCGGAATAGCAACTTAAGCGAAGGTATTTTCGACACTAATTGATCATGAGGTGTTTTATGTCAGGAAACCAAACATTTCCTATACATCTGTTTCCAGCAAGAATTGGGCATGCAATTTATGAGGCAGAGCAACAAACTCAAGCTCCACTTCCTCTAATTGCAGCAGAGATGCTTGGTGTGATTTCTCTGGTTTGTCAGAACCAGATTGATGTCTGCAGGCTGAATAATCTGCGTAGCCCTGTATCACTGTTTATCGTGACAATTGCGGAGTCAGGGGAAAGGAAAAGTACAGTGAGTAAGCTTTTAATGAAGCCGCTGTATCAGCGAGAAGAGCAACTTTTTGAGCAATATAAGCAGGAGTTCATTAACTGGCAAAATAGCGTAAAGATCTTCACGGCTGAAGAAAAGGCCTTGATGTCAAAACTGAAATCAGAGATTCGCCGTGGTAAAGACCCATTAGATACACGTGAGTCTTTGAAAATACTGCAAGCCAGTTGTCCTGTAGAACCCGTTAGGCACAAGTGGATATTTAACGATGTGACACCTGCGGCGCTAAAAGAGCATCTCTGTGGGCATAAAAGATCAGTTGGCATGATGTCAGATGAGGCAGGGAGTATTTTTAATGGTTATACATTAAATGAGTTACCACTCATTAATAAAATGTGGGATGGATCAACTTACTCAGTAGAAAGGAAAAATGAACCAGAGAGATTAATAAAAGATGCTCGACTGACACTATCTCTGATGGTTCAGCCTATAGTCATGGATGGGTATATCGAGAAGAAAGGTGAGATAGCAAAAGGGATAGGATTTTTTGCTCGTACCCTGATTAGTCATCCCTACTCAACACAAGGGCAGAGGAAAATAACTAACCCGACTGTTTCAAGTGAGCATTTACCGGTGTTCCACAAACGATTAATGGAGATCGTTGATGAAGGTATGATTAGTCAGGGAGAACGAATTTGTTTGCATTTTTCTTCTGAAGCAGAACTGGCATGGATTGAATTTTATAATCGAATTGAATCAGAAATGGGGATTATAGGCAATCTTTCAGAATTTAAAGATTACGCATCCAAGGTAGCTGAAAATATGGCAAGAATCGCCGCTTTGTTGCACTACTTCAACGAAGATAAAGGAGATATATCCCTTGTTGCCGTGGAAGCTGCCATAGCGATCAGCCTGTGGTATGCAAATGAACACATTAATATTTTTTCTAAACCTAAGGAATCGATGATGGTAAATACAGATGTTGATGAAATGTATTGGTGGGTGAAAAATTACTGCAGCCAAAATCTTTTGCCATACATCAGGAAAAACACCATACAGCAATATGGTCCCAATCGCTTCAGGGATAACAAAAAAACGACAGAGTTATTAGGTATGCTTTATTCTCAAGGTAGAATAAAGACCTATAAAAAAGGAAAAACTATTTTTATTCAGCCTGTTGATTTATTAGATGTGACTTAATGAGGTTATAAGATGTAGAAAGCAGATAGTCCCCACCACTCAATTATATTATTGCAGAGTTATTTTCAATCAGTCTTTACTGGTTGCGGGGTGCTTTTGTCTTAATTTAAATGTAGGAAAGGTATTATATTTATCTCTATTAAGTAGAACACCAATCGACGGTCACTAATATAGTCCTGTGTTACCACAGGACTATTAAAAAGGAATATTTTATGCATTTATATAATGGCACTCATGGTGAACATATTTTTGATTATAAAGTTAAAATTGAGCAGACCTTAAATAATGCCATCAGGCAATATCCTCGAACAATGGCATTGCGGGTAGATCTTCATTACCCACCGATTCTGGATAGAGGTGATACTATCTCCTGCTTTCATAATCAGGAACCAGGCGCGATCTCCCGCTTCCTGAATGCACTGAAAGCAACCCTCAGCGCCAGTGAGGATCGCAGAATGCGTGACGGTACCAGAATACACCCGAACACCTTACGTAATATCTGGGTCAGAGAATTTACGCTGCTGGGTAAGTGCCACTTTCATATCTGTCTGTTGTTCAATAAACATGCCTATTACCATTTAGGTGATTTTAAATACGAAGACAGCCTGGGAGTGATGATCATGAAAGCCTGGTACAGCGCTCTGGGTTTGACGTTTGAAGATTGCCCACAACTCGTCCATTTTCCTGACAACTGCAGGTATATGCTGGAGGTCAATGATCCTGATTATGTTGAGGTTTACTATGATCTTCTTAACCGACTGGATTACATGACAAAACTCGATACCAAAGTCTTTGGTGAGGGTGACAGGAACTTCGGTTGTAGTAGAGGATAATTTATTTTTACAGGTCAGGCCTTTTTTATGGTGAAAGGGCCTGATTTTTTTTATTCAAAAAAGGAAGTTTTTAATACTTTGAACATCGCGCCGGTATAAATTTTAATCGACCAAGAATTCGAAAGTGTTGAGATTAACCCATAGCGTCTCAGGGTAGGGCTCATCACTCTCCCCATGACTTTTACTGTCCTACTGAATATTCTCTTTGTGACCCAGCAGAGTCGGTTGCAGAGTCAGGAATGTTGCTTTAGCGGGTTTGGTATAGATACGAACTATATAGGACGAAAGCCTGACCGAAGAGGCTATTTTGCGACAATCAGCAAGTCGGGATGGTGGTGTTTGACCCGCCAAGTAGGCTTGACATGAGTGATTCGCTGAAATCTTTCCACATGCCGATACGGATCTTAGTGGTTAATAATTATTCTCTCAGAGCACGCATATTCTCATTCTTAAGCACCAATATATCGTATGGCATTATGTCAGCCAAAAACGAGCTAAATGGCCAATAACCGTGTCGTGTCTTTCCACTGATTTTTTTATTACTGCGACATAGTTTGTCGCGTGCATCTGGCATACTCAGCTCATTATCTGGTGGGGAATAAATCGGTTAAGTATTGACGGCCATTGCCGATAAATCTGATATGTATAAATGCGTTACGCATTCAGGGTGCTGCTACAGGAGCCGTAATGCCAAAGCGAACAAACAGCGTTGATACCACATTTTTTGCTCTTGAGCTGTTGCGTCGTATTCCGCGTAATCAGCGCATTACTGCCCATGAGTTGCATCAACAACTCATGGATGCAGGTATTGAGCGTAATGTGCGTACCATTCAGCGCCAGCTTGAACGCCTGAGCCAACACTTCGATCTGGAGTGTGATGATCGCTGCCGCCCCTATGGCTGGCGATGGCGGGTAGGTTCGCGAGGCCTGAGCTTGGCGCAGTTATCGCCAGCAGAATCGCTGCTGATGCAGATGGCGCAGGCGCATTTAAAGCATCTGCTACCCGCACATCTGATGGCTTCATTTTCGCCATTTTTTAGCCAAGCGGGACACACTCTTAGCCACAGCGAACAGGCGCAGCGAGAGCGGGAATGGTCGCAGAAGGTGCGGGTAGTCGCTGCCAGCCAGCCACTCCTACCGCCAGTGATCCAGGAAGGCGTGTTTGACGCGGTTAGTGAAGCGCTTTACTACAACCGCTGGCTGAATATTGATTACAGCAATGCGCACGGTACTCGCCGTCAGGTCGAGGTGATGCCCCTCGGGCTGGCTCAACAGGGCTCGCGACTGTATCTGGTCTGCCGCTTTAAAGGCTACGATAACGAGCGCAGCCTGGCTCTGAACCGCATTACCTCGGCGGTCTGCAGTACCTTTCACTTTTCCCGCCCCACGGATTTTAACCTCAAACGTTACGACGATGACGGGCGTTTCGGATTCGGCGAAGGGCGACATATCCGAATTCATTTCACGCTTGAAACCGCGCGGGCGCAACTTTTGCTGGAATCGCCACTTTCATCCGACCAACAGGTCAGCGAGCTTGACGACGGGCGGCTGCGCTTTAGCGCCACGGTTGTTGACAGTCCGATGCTCGATGGCTTTCTTGCAACCTTTGGTAACACCATCAGTAACATTAAACGCGACTTAGACGATGTTAGTACAGAACAGGAAAATAATGATGAGTACAGGTGATAGTCAACTGCTGCCAGTATTAAGCAACGCATCGGATAGCGAATTGGCCCCGCTGGTGGAATACATCACGAAGGCGTTCAGCAGCGGCATTGAGAGTAAAGCACGTTATAAAACCCATTGCCCGGCACACAGTCAGTATGCCGATCTGATTGCCCACGAGCTGTGCGAGTTTGGCGGAAATACCGTCGTCAATCTGTTTCGCGGCGGTGGCCCTGAGTGGAAAACCGTGGTGAACGATGTGGCGGACAAGCTTGACGCGACGTACGAGAAGGACTGGGGCGTTGACCTTATCGAACTGGCTGTGCTGGCGGCGATTACTCGCAAGGCTTGGTCGGATATGGACCAAGCTCAACGCAAAAATCTGCTTGAAAAAATGGATCTTACTCAGGGTAGTACGATGCTTTTCCCAGAAGCAAAATTAATGACGCAGTTGCAGTCTAGCCGCTTCTCAAGCTTGCTCTTGGCATCGTTAATTGCCAACGTCTTTGCCAGCCAACTGCTCGGACGGACGGTGGTGATGTCCGCAGCCTCGTTTGTGGCTGCGCGAGGGGCAGCTTCTTTCTTGGGGCCGATTGGCTGGGTGATTACTGGGCTATGGACCGCCCTAGACCTGGCGGGACCAGCGTTTCGCGTTACGATTCCTGCAGTGGTTCAGGTAGCACTACTTCGCCAACGGATTCACGCTACGGCGGAAGCCGATAAAGTTTGGTGGGAGTATCATCGCTGGCAGGATGAGAAAGATGCTGACAGCTGGGTGGCGAACATGTTTCGTATGGTAGGACTTTCTACTGCAGCCAGTGTAAGGCGTGAGCGCAATATGGCGTTTGAGCAGGGAGTAGTGGCCGGGCAACAGCAGACGACGGAAGAGTATGCAGATAAGGTCCTCAAACAAATGGATGAAGTTCAGCGTTTTGAAAAACGTTGTGAGGCAATGCTGGCTGTTGCCTTTGCTTGTGCTAAAGAGGAAGGTATCGCGCCGTCTGACGTGCGCAGCGATATCGAAACCTGCTGCTTGGGGATGATGAGCGGGCATCTTTCCTCGATATTACAAGCCACAATTAATCGTCTTATTGCCAATCCGCCTGATATCCACACTGCGCTTGAACAGGCGTTCGAGTTAGGTATTCAGGAAACTGAGGCTGCTGAGCTAATGGCGGTGCTTCGTGAGGCATTTAGCCAGCGTGCAGGTGTGTTTTAAGGGGAGATTATGGACAGAAAAACACTTTTATTGCGTCTGAACCAGCAGCGTCAACGACAGACAAGAGAGCTCATACCATCACCAACAAAAGAGGTCGTTACAGTATCCGATGTCAGTGTTTGGCAGGCACATCAGCAAGTTCGGCAGTATCAACAGAAGTGGCGCACGGAACAAACAACATTGATGCTGGCTGAGTGCCGACAGCGTCTTCTGCATAGCATTATTGGTCCGTTTGGGCTGGGGAGTATTGTCTCTGCATGGGACAAGGTGGGGGGGAATGTCGATACCATTCATAATGTTCGCTCCGGGGTGTATGCCACGGAAGAGGAGCAAGTGCGTTATGAAAGCCGCGGTAAGTACAACAGTGATCCATACCATAAGCACGACAACTACAAGAAGACCAACGCCGAAAACAGTAAAAAACAGGATGCAGGCGAAGCAGTGGATGCCTATACCGGACAGGCACTGAGCAGGAATACCGATGCGGAGCAGGATCACCTTATTTCTGCCGCCTCAATCCATAACGACCCTGCAGTCTGGCTGGCGGAGGCCAATGGTGCGGATCTGGCGAACCACAAAACCAATCTGCATCAGACGCACCACTCGATCAATGAATCGAAGTTGCAAAAGAGTGCAGAGGAGTACATCGCCTGGTTGAACAAAAACCGCGCCGATCGCGATTCCAAAATTGCCCGGTTGGAAGAGAAAGCCAAAAATGAGCCTCTGAGCAAAAAAGATCAGAACGCACTGGAGAAGTACAAACAGCAGAACGCCGTCGATCAGGAAAAATTGCGCGAGCTGGATGAAGTGGCGCGCAAGCAGTATGAAAGCAGTCTTCGTTGGGGCTACTACGGTAGTGCGAAATTCGGTGCATATTTACTGAAAACCAGCGCTGTCGAAGCGGGAAAAATGGGCCTACAGCAGGCGATTGGCCTGGTGTTGACGGATTTTGTCGACGGCCTGTTGTTGGAAGTTCACGACAGCTGGCATAACGGGTTTTGTGATGGGGTGGACCAGGAGCATGTCTGGGAGGCATTAAAAATCCGTGCTGGGCGGGTGGCAAAAAGCTGTCTCGATAACTGGCGTAACGTGCTAACGGCGTTTCGTGACGGGGCTATTAGCGGAATCATTAGTAACTTGATGACAACGCTGATTAACACCTTCTTCACAACTGCCCGCAACCTGGTGCGAATGATCCGAGAAGGGGTTTTTTCGCTGTTCCGCGCAGCCAAAACTGTATTGATACGACCAGAGGGTACAAGCCGTGCCGAAGCACTAGATGCAGGGCTAAAGATTGCTGTCAGCGGCGCATTCGTCATTGGTGGTGTACTGCTTGAAGAGTATCTCAGCAAAACTCTCGGCGCGATGTTTACCGTTCTTCCCGGTGGGCTGATCACTACCCTAGTGGCTGTGCTGACGGGGTGCGTCACCGGCCTTGGTACCGTATTAACGGTCTATATGCTCGATCGATTAGATCTGTTTGGTGCGCAGCACCAGCAGGAAGACAACGCAGTATTAACGATGTTACAGGGCGGCAGGGCGCAGGCCGATGCGCGTTTACAGGCTTTGTTGGGATCGGACCCGGAACCTGTCTAAATACATCAAAGGCACCGAGGAGATATACGCAGAGAATTGGTGTTTGAAACATACACTGCAAAAGAGTTTGATTTGTACCAAATTGAATTTTTTTTCAAAAATATGGCGGAATATTATATATGGATTTACATGGTCATTTGCTTTACGTGGATATCACCCAGATCTGCGGCATCGGCTGTGCGTTCTGCATGTATGCGGATAAGCACGTAACGGGTAAGAGTATGGTGCTGTCAACGCAGGCACGTGACAACCTGTCGGCGCTCATTAATGATCCCTCCGTAAAGCGTATTTCCGTGAGTGGCGAAGGTGAACCGCTCAATAACATTCATACCTTTTATGAGTTACTGGCGTTGTCCCGAGGGGGCAACAGCTTTGAGTTTATTACCAGCGGTTTTTTTCGCCATGAGAAGATGGAAAAGATCTTTGATGAGATCAATCGTCTTGCCTCCGACAATGGTGATACCTGTAATATTCGCCTGAGTTCAGATAGCCACCATATTGAAAAAGTAAAATGGCGTGCACATGGATTTAGCCTGGATTATGTTCAGCGCAAAAAACCGTCATCGCTCAGTTTTTCATTTCGCTCAATTGATATCGATCGGGCCTTCACTCGCGAATATCTGGTGAGTGAACTGGCCTCATGGGGAATTAACGCCAGCATAAAGCCAGTCAGCGTACTGGAAGACAAATTATTAATAGGTGCGGACACGTTTAACATCGACTACAAAAATCTGGTTCATCCGGCAAGAGATACGCCGGAGGGTTATCTGGACTTACAGGGATATATTGCCGCGATTGAGTCCAAAGTGGATAAACCTTTTACCTTTGGCAGCCTGAACCGAGCACCCCAGCCTAATGGCATGGACGTGACAATTAAACCCAACGGCGATGTGTTTCTGTACGGTATTGAGACCGAGCGTGTTGCAAATATCCATTCTGATGCGATCGACTGGCATCATCTGGCGAGCCATGTGCGGGATAATCCCTTGTCCCGCGTGTTATATACCCAGCCGTTAACCGAACTGCTGGCGCGGCTAGAAGACACCCCTCAGCTGCGCGCGATCATCGCGACCGCCAATAATCCTTACTGGCTGGTCAAAGAGATGGGGAAGCATTCCGGGTTGCTTGAACAATGGAAGGCAGCATGATTGATTCGCACTGCCACTCGTTCTACTCGAAACATGCTGTAGGTACTATCGACGAACTTGTTTGTGCCTCGATTGCTGCGGGGGTGACGGTACTCACCATCACTGATCATGCTCCGTTCCCAGTGGATGCGCAGAACCGTTTGCTGGAATCGGAACTGGAGAGCTATTTCACCGATATTGATAAGGCGCAGCAGGCCTATAAAGGCGAGATCACGCTGCTACGCGGACTGGAACTCGATTATATGCCGGGTACTGAGCGTTATAACCGGCAATTACTTGCCCGCTATCCAATGGATTTTGTCATCGGTTCAATTCACTACGTCACTGTTGCCGATGAGCCGATAGTGAAGGTCTGGGAACTGCCCCGGTTAGCGGCAGACTCCTTTCTGGACAAGTACTTTGCTCAGCTTGAAGCGTTGCTGGAAAGCAGGTTGTTTGATGCGGTTGGGCACGCTGACACGCTACTGCGCGCAATCCCAGAGGATGTGTTTTTGCGTCGCTTTGAACCGTTGATTGCGCCGCTCGTACGCAGCGGTATTGCATATGAACTGAATGCTTCGGGCCTGCGAAAATCTAGCCTTGATCCTACGACGGGTAAAGAAATTGCAGGAAGATGGTCCTATCCTTCCCGCGCTTTGCTGGAGAAATTACTGAGGAACAATGTTCCATTGACCATCGGATCCGATGCACATGATCCTCGTGATGCCGGAACGGGGATCGCCGAGTTGATGGAGGCACTTAGGCCATTAGGGCTTCAATCCATCAGCTATTATCAGCAGCGTCAACGTATTGATGTTCTGTTGGATGACCTTCAATTTCACACTGTGCCAGTGTCTCGCTAAGGATCTTCACCATGAATGGACTAAAAACTCCGCATTCACTTGCGTGGAACACGTTGCACAACGAACCGCTCGCAACCCAGTTGGCAATGTTTCGCCAGGCCAGTGCACAGATCAATGCGCAGGATGTTAAATCCGGTTTTCGCGCGTTCGCGACCGATTTGCTGGCGCGCGGTTTGATCGACATGTCCGATTACGTCGCTATTTTTGGTGGTAAGGCGCTGTATTATCTGACGCCGAATGCGACTGGATCATTTTGCGATATGCGCACTGGTGCTGACGCTACAACATTGGCGGGCATTTATAGCCGTGCGAAATATGGCGGAGTGAGCGAGATACGCTATCTGGCACGGTGCGTTATCGACTATCTTGCCGCAGAACTGGATGACACCTCCTCTTCATGGTCAGGGTTGTTTTGCAAGGCCAAAGAGGAGGGAGAGAGTGTTGTGATGATGACCACGGGCTGGCGTAATGTGCCTTCCACGGCCAATGTGCTCTACGATATCGTGGTTGAGGAAATTAATCTCACGTTGGCGCATAAAGGATTGCCCACCATTATCAACGTTAAACTGCCCAGGATTGCGCCGCCGTGTGAAAATTATGCCAGCCTCAGCCAGGCCGAGCGCGATCGGGTCAATCTTGTGCAGGATCATGTGATTCCAGCGGAGAATTTTTACCGCTGGAGCGGCGTGCATGTCATTTTCGGAGATGACGTGCTGGTGACTGGGGCAACGGCGGACAAAGTGTTGTATGAATCGCTGTGTAACGGCGCCCGGTCATTTCGTGCCATTTACCCAGTGGCGCTAGATCCCCGGGTGGCATTAACTGATGCGTCGGTGGAGGATCGGCTGAACAGCGTGAGCGTAAAGCAGCATTTGGATGAAAACGTCGCGCAACTGCTCTCTGCTCCGGGCTATCAGCCCATTCTGCGTGCGTTGCGTCTGTTATTTGGCGAAGACAACCGGGATAGTTTACCGGCTTTCCTGCCAAATGTGCCGGTGCTGACCTGGCTTAATCTGTATAAATCAGCGTTAAATAATGAGTTTTTGGCTCAGCCTACATGCGCGCCATCACTGGTGATGCTCAGAACATATCTGATGCAAAATGGGCTGTTGTGTGCGAAAGGTAAGGTGCTGGTGAAATGACGTCCGACACTACCCATTACGTCAGTTACTGGGAAAACGCACCGGGTCAGACCATGCCAGCTTATGTTGCCCTGGCACTGGTTTCTATGCGCAGAGCTCTGGGCGATCGTTTTCTTCTGCTTACGCCGCGAACGGTAAGCGAGCACATCGATGCTGACATCATGAATAAAGCTTGGGCTTTTGAACCGCTGAGCTTTTCGCTGGCGGACGGCATTGAAGCTATTGTGGCGAAGAGCGATTTCATTCGCATGGCGTTTGTGCATCGCTGGGGCGGGGCATGGTTGGATGCGGATACGTTGCTGTTTAGAGATCCGAGTGTTGAGTTATTTCCGACAGGGCTGAGCCATAAATTGCACTGGCATAGCGAGTGTATTTTCGCGTCCCTGCCGGGAAACCCCATACTTGCGCAAGCCTTAGCTATAGGGCTTGAGAGCGAGAATCACGCTTGGGGTAATCCTGGGAGAATCAAAAATATCATTGCCCAGGCTGCCGATGCTGCCATCCCGATTGGCGGGGAGGTCATCGATCCCGGATACCGCCCTCTTTACAACTTTGCTGGTTGCGAGGTGATGCGTCGCACCGATATTGCCGTCGGGGCATTTTTGATTAACGACGTGGCCATTCTCAAACTTTACAACACCTATTTCCGGCGTACAGAAGCCCGGAGAGAAACCGTGGCTGAATTCCTGGCGGGTGGCTCGCTGCTGGCAAAACTGTTTTTGCATATTGAGGCGAATGCGGATTACTGGGTTGATGAAAGTGACAAATTGATAGCTTCTGTTGCCTGAGTACCGCTTTCGCCCAGTACGATAGCCTCAGCGGGTAAGTGGAGTCGACAGTGCGTGGCGCCATTGAGGTTAATGCGCGGCGCGATTGCTTCGTGAATGGTCGGCGTCCGGCGGTGTGGCGAGCTGTGGGCAATATACAGCCATCCGGGGATGCGTTCAGTTAAATGGCTGAATTCAAGTTCAATGCGCAGTAGATCGAATATCTCGGTGGTGCGTCCACTGGGAGTCCAGGCCAGCGGCGCGGTACGGTGATCAGGGCGCACGACTGCGACAGGAACGCTGAATTCAAGGTTGATCGTGCCGGCATAACAGCCTGCAACTTCAGGAAATTTTTCACAGATTAAGGGCAGTTGTCGCGCCAGCGTACCCGTTGCTACCCCTAGCCCGGGGATGACTCTGGCGTTAAGCGAGATGCTTTTTTTCGCTTCTGCTGGCAGTGTTAAGAGAGTCTGCAATGCGTTTATTAATGACGTTAGCGAAAAAGCATCCATATTTTTTTTGCCCGTACGACGGAGTGTGTCTGGCTGTTGCTCGCTGTAGATCACCTGTGTAAAAGGTGAGCGAGGCGGCAGCCATGGGTTGTGTTGACCTGTAATCAACGGGTAGATCGCCACCAGCTTCGCTTTTAGGCCAACAGCCATATGCACAATGGCAGTATCCACACTAACAACTGCCTGCGCGCGGCGAATATAGCCTGCAACCTTTTCGGGCGTTAGCCCGTCGTGCAAGACTGCCACATTATCGCGTGCAACTGCGTTTTCCAGATGCTGTGCGCTGTGCAGCGTTGAAGGGCTGCAAAGAATTCCCACGGAATAGCCGGGAAACTCGTCGGTGATAGCTTGTAGAGCTGCGGTTGCACGGGAAGGGGATAGCCCCTTGTCTCTTCGGCTGGCATAAGGATTAAAAAGTATTTGGGGGGAAAGTGCCGCAGGCGGGAGCTCGGCAGGCAACGGCACAATGTACTGGGTGTCGATCACTTTCGCGCCCAGATCCTGCAGAATATATTTGTACTGCTCCACGATATTGAGCGTGTTTGCAGCAAAACCCATTTTACGATTCACACAGCGCAGTGAATCATCAAGGGAATAGAGACTCGCCGGGCGGAGTAACCGCATAAAAACGATTTCGGCAGGTTGCAGTCGTCCAACCAGATGAACAACGACATCGACATTACTTAGTTGGTTCACCAATCTGCGTAGTTCACCAAGCCCTGGATGCGGATTCGTAACGATGACTTCATCCACACCGAAGGTGTTGGTATGTATTTCAGCTAACTCGTTAACCGTAAGTACAGTCAATCGTGCATTGAGCTTACGTGATTCGCGAAAAAAGAAAGAAGATACGATGGAGTCGCCCAATTTTGCGTCCCAGCGAAGCAGAAGAATATGCAGTTTTTCGCCGGGGGTTTTCGTGGGCAGAGGTTTGTCCGCCAGCAGGCGAAATATCAGCCTGGAAACTGCTTTGCGTAAAATCTTTAAACTTAACAATGTGCTCACCAGTTATTTTCTCATAGGGCGGATCCCCCCCATACGGTTTTTTCGGCGTGATGCGGTGTATGATAATTAGCTTCAAACTCTGTGTTACCGTCAATTAGCAAGCTCAATAGCAAGCTCAATAGCAAGCGAGGTGAACTAAGATTCGGTCAAAGCCATTATTAACAGGACGGTAAGCAACTAACGGTTTATACCGACCAAGGAACACAAACGCACTTAAATCAATGTTGTTCAATACCGAGCGCGCGCCTGATGAACGTCTGATCCACGTACCCAATCGATCGACTCCAAATGTCCTGAGTATCCCGAAGATACTGGCACAACTCATCCACATCAGCCTGATCAGAAAATTCCAGCAAGTCGACCAGTCGGTGTAACGTCTGAATGGGAATGCCAATCTCTTCCAAGGCATTGACACCTGGCGGTAGGTGGAAGCTTTCGAACGCCAATTTGACATGCGTGTAATCGACTTTGCTGCGTATACCACGCTTTAAAACGTGGTGTTTAACTACATCCTCCATCAAGCTGAGCACCTTAGGTAGGGTATAACCGAAGGTATTGGTGATGAGCTTCAAATCATTGTTGAGGGCAATGGAAAGAGTATGTTTCTCCCCTTCAGAAACCCACTGTCGTGCATAATCGATCTGATTTTTCAGATATTCCGAATAACTTTCAGCACTTAAATAGCCGGCAAGTTTTGCGATCATGACATCCGTAGGCTTAACAGGGACCCCATTGCGACTGAACGTATGGGGAACCAGTTTGGCAATGATATTTGCAAAGGTCTTGAGGAAGTTTGTCGCGGGAGTCCAGTGAAACACTAACGAGGAAAATTCGTTATCGTCCATCATCTCGAACATGCTTTGCAGCATTTCGAACTGCTCGACACGGAAGTACGAATGCTTCTTCACAAGGTCGATGGAAACACGGTCGTTTATGAAAACCTCATCAAAGCGATCCTGTGAAAACTCGGACAAGTGGTCTGGTTGAACGCTGGCTAACAGGTTGATTGGGGTATCAATGTCCTGAATACCGAGCGGAATATCCACCTCTTGATTGAGATTGTCTTCCGGGATTTCCTCCAGGCAAAAGATTTTGCCGACGAAGTGAACGCCCATGCGCCCGGCGCGACCTTTGATGTTCCCATGGGTGAATTTGTCAATGCTGCGAGTTCCATCGCGGTTGTCGTAGATCACAACGTTCTTAGCGATAGTGTTGACTCCTTCAATGATCGTGGAGGTGCAGAGCAAAAAGCGCAGTTTTCCAGCATTGAATTGGTCGGCAGTGTATTGCTGCAGTGCCCTCGGTAGCGCGCCAAAATGCAAGCCAATACCGTTTCTAAGGGCGACTGTGTAATCCCAGTCGGCATCGAACTCTTCGCTGACCCAGTCGACATGGGGATTCTCAGTCGGAGTGCCATGCCCAAGCCTGATCAACTCGCGCGCCACCAGGCCCGCAACAGTTGGTGACTTGCAATAAATGATCGTTGCGTCGACGCATGCGTGCGCGATTTCCCCCAGCGCTTTGAGCTTGGTTTTGTCGTCATTCGCTTTGATGCCGAACGTCTTAACATCTAGCGCCACTGTATTGAAGTCGGTAGAAACGAAAGTATGCGGATACCCAAGTCTTTCGAGACCGCGAATGCTGTTAACGAACGGTCCCGTCAGGTAAAACTGCCTGGAGACCTTAAGCAGTTTGCTTAACGCAATGTTGAGCTCAATGACTCGTTCGTCTTGATGATCAATGTCCCCGCTTTTCAGTTGTCGGAACGCCAACTTGTAAAACTCGTCAATGACGAAGAGGTCAATGTCGACGATGTCGTCACGCTCGTTCACTCTCTCCTGAGTTAACACGTAAACAGCCTGATCGGAATGGCACACTTGGGAACTGTGGTGGATGATCTGATATCGGTCACCGAATCGCTCTTGCAGTCGGCGACGGGTTTCGTCGGCAAGAGCCACGGTTGGAACAACCAGAACAAGCCGTTTCAAAGTTCCCATGCCGAGCAATGAATCGACGATTGCGCTTTTGCCCATGCTTGTAGGTGCACTCAGCACCACGTTTTGACCAGACTTGAGCAGATCGAATATGTGGAACTGCATTGAGTGGAAAACATAACCATCCGAGAATGGCGTCCGGTATAGCTCAAGCACCCTCAGGTCATCCGGTGTCAGGCTGGTGAACTCCTTTTTGAGATACGGGAACAAACCTGATTTTCTCACCATATTTTTCAAAATTGTGGTGTGCTCGGAAAACCGCTCGCGCGAATCGAGAGCTCGCACGATCAAATCCCGTCCCAAGTCATACGAAACAGGGTTAGACAACAGCTTGTTAACCGCAAACAGATAATTGAACGATGAGAAGTCCTCACCCTGCAGGCTATGTTTCGCCTGTTCATAGATCTCTGTCATACGACCTCTCTCACCTTCTCATCAACTAATTGGGTTAACCGCTCAAGACTCGGGGCTGGATAAATGAATACGTGGATGCAAAGATTCGCAAACGGCGAATCCTCGATAAGGTCAGCCGCGAATTTTTCGAATAGCGCCGTCGTTTCCTTCTCTAGGTCACCCTCGAACCCCGGCGTTTCAGGCTCCGTTAGCAGCCTGGAGTCGTAGCCCACGAACAGAACAAACGTGAAACGATCGAGGTGAGCATCGAAAGGTTGGCTGCCATCAAGAATTTCGTCAATGTCGTGGCGAAGCAGGTAGTTATCGTCTTTAATGTCGAGGATCTTTCTGCGTGCTGTGTCGATGCAATCCGAAATGTCCTCGTACAACCGATCCCGTAACTCCGGCAGTCTGACGGCAATGTCAATATCAGTCACCAACTCGCTGAAGCCAATCCAAAGCTGATCGCCTTCTGGATCGCGGCGAACGATATGCACGTTTTCAAGAATTTTTTCGGCCCCTGCTTTTTCCACGTATAGCATGCAAGGGATAGGCTGGCTTTGGTGGTGCTGCCGGATCGTTGCATGCAACAACACTCGACCCAAGAATTCGCTGACGTCATTGAGCGATTTGAAGACTGAATTCTTTAGTCGTTCTCGCTTTTCAATGAGTGTCAGTTTATGAATATCAGACATTTCTTTTGGTCGGAGAAATACCTCATCCAACCATTGGCAGACGTTATCCGCGATGTACTTGTAGCGGTATTTCTTAAGCGAGTACTGCTGATGTAGAACCTGGCCTTTACGCTTAGCACAGACCGAAGCCAGAGGTGCTCTAAATGGCGTAAGGATGTGGGGTAAGTCCCGTTTGACGTAGATTTTGCGACCTGACCGAGACTGGTCATCTTCGACACGCTGCTTGAACCACTCAAGTAGTTCTGGTCGTAAGTAGGACTTGTCATCCACACTGTTAATGCGTCGAGAATGCTCGCCCTTGCGCGTCACAGTATCAAGGATTCGGCACCAAATTTCTTCGGCAACGGTTTCGGAACTGAGAATGACCCCATGTAGATCTTGGGAGGCCAGTCGTATGTTTTTGATCCCTAGAAGTTCCAGTTCTCGCAGGGATGAAAACACTTCCCATGTAGCCGCATCGATCCAATCTGAAACGCTTATACCTGAGTCTGTTAAATAATTGTTTGTGCGTTTGTTGAGATCATCGATGAGTTCCTGTCTACCTGGCTTATCTAGTCGGGCGTTTGGGTTGATCGTCAGATACTCAAGGGTTTTGTTGACCTTTTCCTCTGTGACGATGGAGTACCTACGTCCAAGGGACAGGTCAGACTCACACTGCATTGATTTGTGCAAAATTGAACTGCAGGGGATCGTCTTTTTATCAGCACCTTTTGAATTCTGAACGATGTCCGAAACGTTCCAACGTGTTTTGCCCGTGCTTTTTACCTGAACGAAGTCGATGTATCTATCAGATACAATGTCGATATCGTCTGTGACCTCGCAGCGTACACTGCGGATAGTCTTGTCACGAAGCATTCGGGTGACATGGTAAGCGGCTACGCAGTCCTGAAATAAGAAACCGTGCTTGGCGGCTACCCCGCCTGAATCGTTCGACTCCATTTAGATATCCGTGACAATTTTGCGAAAATTAAGGAGATGTTATGACACAGTCCAATCGGATCACTGCATCATCACCAGTGATCTAAATACTTCACAGCCATTCTCGATCGCAGGTATCAAGCTTTTCAGGATTCCACAAATATTGGAACCCTGACGTCTAATTTGGTTATATAACATACTGTCCCAATTGACGTAAGGTAGGCACAGCCTTAATCAAGGTTTTGGTTTTCAAATAGTTCAGAGCTGAGACTGCCAACGGCACTATGGCACCGCCAGCGATTGTAATCACACTTGATATTATAAAACACAGTTGCACGCATTATTTCCTGGTTGGTAAGGTCATATCTCGATGCTCTTTGAGCAATGTCAACATCGCGTGTTCATGGCTTTCTATGTTGTTGATGCCTTGCCCATCCGGACCCCACTCCTTATAGCTCATCATGATGGCTTGTTTTAGACTCTCTGCTCGTTCTGTTTCGACGTAGAATTTTTTCTTGTCTGCTGGTGAATAATTACTAAGTCTCGAGTTACTGCTTGGTGAGATCAGGCAGAGGTTACCGAAACGATGGACATCATCCCCCATTTTGTTTGCGCCAGAGGGATCTGTTTGAGGAAAGTAGTGCTCAACCGATGTTCGGCTCGGTGAAAACTGGAAACCGTCAAAATGCTTCTTAATCTCGGGATTATTAAGCCCTTTACCATCAAATGATTGGCCAGCATTAAGATTACGCCACAAACGATAATCGAGTAAATTGAACACAAAGTTCTGCACACTGGTACCACGATGCAGAGCTTCGACATTGAATTGTTCCGTTTCACCACAAATCTCTGACAGGAACTCGTGGCTGAGTTGTTCAAGTTCCCTGAGGTAAGCAGCTCCGTCAACACTAAGTTGGTCCGAAGTCAGGGTATTCAAAATGGCCAGCGAGCGATTGAGCCATCGCTTGTAAACATAGGCAGGGTGGGAGACATGGAACATCGACAAAATCATCGCTAGTTGTTTATTTACACCAGACAGTTCATCTTGATCGAAAGAGTTGTTATAGCTGAAGCTCGAACTCCTGTCTCTGGCATAGTACTCAAGCGTCAGCAGGCTCCACTTCTCAGCCTGATCGCGCTTAATGATATAGCGATCAAACAAGACCCTAAACTTCAGCAAGTTAAAAGCAAACTGAGTGATTTTTTTTCGGTCATTTTTTATGATTTCAAATGCCTGAAGTAGCTTTTTATCGTCCAAAGACACGTCAATATCCACTGTCACTTTTAGTACATGCAGTAGGAAGTTGGAGAAATCGATAATCGAATCAAAACGCTGCTCTTTTGCTTTTTCATCGTTGTCACCAGTGTGATGAAAGCGTCGTCTTTCGATAATATCCCGTATAGTCAGCTTTTCGTCTGTATCACGATTAGTTTCTACCGCGCATTTTATTACCTCAAAACTCGCCGGAAATCCTAACCACTGCTCACCAAATAATGCTTTGCGAGCCTCTGAGCTAAAGCTCAGTTGCACATATCGGTTCATATCTGCGCAGGCATCCCATATGGCAGAAAAGCCGTTTCTTGCGGCAGTATCAGCGTTGTAAACTGACATCAAATTCGCTTTCAACACTTCGTGTTTTTCTAGCTGTTCACCACGGTTATTCATGATCTCAAAGTAGTGGTTGAGATCAGTCCCTGTTGGCACCGGAACCCGCAAAATAGTGACGTGCTGGAGTAGATATCGGCAAAAGTTGTTGATGTCGATATTCTCTTTCTCAAAGTAGCGTTCAATAATAGTAAACGCCGCTCGGATTGAGGGTTCTTCAGGATCATTGCTCTGAACCTGTTGAAACAGGTTATTTAGCGTTCGGGCTGATTTAGGACGGCTGTCAAAGTCGAGATTTAGGTGAAGCAGGGATAAATCTTGTTCGCTGCAGCAAGCAACTTTTTTTAAGTATGCGAGCAAAATCGACAGCGTTGTGTACCTTTGCTGTCCATCAATCGTTTCATAAACTATTACGCCTTGGTGTGCGCTATCAGCGCCATCTCGGACATATACCACCAAGCTGCCCAGATAGTATTTCGCGTCTTCCTGTTGCTCTGCATTTTTAAGGGCTTCAGCAGCATCGGCAATGTCCCGAATGAGCTGTTCAATCTCCTGCGCGCCCCAGGCGTAGTTACGCTGATAAATAGGGATAACATAATGGCTATTAGCGCTGAATAACTGTTCGATGGTCAGCAAGGCTAAATCGTTACTCAGTGGCATGTACATCTCCCTGCATCTGAGCGATTGAATCTTCTACGGGTTTGGCATTTTGAAAACGAATGTTTATACAACGCTTTGGCTGAAAGCGTAGGACTTGTTGTGGGTGGATCGCTTTATCGAGCACTCTCAATAGTCCTCGGGGCTCACGCGCATAACCATCAACACTGTCCATGCCGATTTTTTGATATTGCAAGCGCAAGTAGTAACTCCAACAAAAACAGACTGTTGCGGCTTGAATTAATTCTTTATCGCCAAACTTATCGTAATAGGCCATCACTGCACACATAAAGAGATTTTTAATATACATATCCCCTTTGCGTGAACTGCCAGCGTAACGGGTATGTTTTTTTAAGAAATTGCCAAGCAGCGCCTTGTCACCTTCAAATAGGGTGTGATGTAGGGATTTGTAGTGCTGGATATACTCAAAAAAGCGCTTTCCGTTAATTATTAACTGATTAACCTGAAACGGATAAGGTTTATTCTGCTTGTCCCACTTCCTGATAGGGTCGTTATTGTAGTGCTCAACCGCAAAATCCAGGGCGAGCAGAGACTGCAGATAGTGGTAATCAGAGGTGGAAAGGTTGACGCCTTTGAACACCTCAAGATTGTGGCGGCTGAACTGCACGCCATAATCGCCATCCAGCCATCGGCGCAGGCGGAACAAATACTCGCCCATAATGAGGTGAAGGTTAGTGGATTCATCATCCGGACTGACTCCTTGCTCCCATAGGCTAACGTGGTGTAGTCGTTCCGCTTGCTCTGTAGCATCCATCATTTCGCGCAAATGGTATGCCTTTAGCAAGTCATGGGGCGCGAGGGCCTTCCCCCTGGCATTTTGCGAGTCGAAAAACTGAAAGGCTTCGCTCAAATCATCGAGCGTCACTTCGATCAGTTCACACTTGTCACACACGAAGTGAAGTAGTGTTTTGCGTTCGTTATCATTTAGTCCCACAAGGCGGTTCTCAATGACTTTGGCATTGTGCTCAAGGTTATTGATGCTAACCCTTGAAGCAAAAGATTGTTCCAACAGGGGCGTTGAAAACTCACCACTCTGATCGAGCACTGAGCAAAGCAAGGTTAAGGTCAGAAGGCGCTGCTGACCATCAACGATATTGAGCTCACCTGCATAAGCTGGCTTTAATTTATCCCTGTGCAACACCACAGTCCCAAGGCGGTAGCTCTGATTATTTCGGTGGGTTAACACATCATCAATTAGTTGATTGACGTGTTTTTGTTGCCACTTGTAGGGGCGCTGGTATGACGGAATAGCGAGGCGCTGCTCTAGCAGCATCCGCGTTTTTTTTACCTGATAGGATACAGTTCCCATGACTACAATGCCTGCTCAACAATCGCATTTGCTGGTTGGAGTTGGGTATTCTGGTTGGCTCCTTGACAAGTTTTTCGCGTATCCCTGAGGATCATTATCTCATTTCCTTTTTGTTTTAGGCGGATTCAAGTTCGAAGATAAACGTTAAGCCGCCCATTATCGTCATGCTAATATTGCCGATGACTACATGTTCCTCAGACACTGGATCAGTCTGCTGCTTCGCGCGCTCAGATAAGCTAATCGTAGCTAAGTATCTTTCCTCAAAGCATTACACGGCCGTTCTCAGATGAGAACTATAAAACCTTGCGGCCCAATGCCCCTCGGGCAATTTGCTCTTATCCACTGATCTGGTTTGCGGAGGAGGGAGCCAAGATAACCTAACTACTCAGGGAGCGGGATCAAAGGCGCAGTGACTTAACGCTTACCTTAATTCAAATTATTTTCAGATATATATCATTCTTCTGAACATACCTGATCAACGGCAGAATCTCACGATTCTGCCGTTTTTGTATTATTTTTCAGAGGAGTAGCAATGAACAATTCTGAAGGTTTGAAGTCGTTTCGGCAATCGCTTTCTGGTCTGCCACAGTGGGCATCAGAGCGGATTCTGCAGCAAATAAACCAGTTAACCGACTACGAGCCAGTAATAGGCATTATGGGCAAAACCGGTGCAGGTAAATCCAGTCTGTGCAACGCTCTGTTTGCCGGTGAGGTATCACCCGTTAGTGATGTGGCGGCCTGTACCCGTGAGCCACTGCGCTTTCGGCTGCAGGTGGGAGATCGTGTGATGACCCTGGTGGATTTACCCGGTGTCGGGGAAAGTCGTTCACGCGATGCGGAATATGCTGCACTTTACCGTCAGCAACTTCCCCGGCTCGACCTGGTGCTGTGGTTGATTAAGGCCGATGATCGAGCACTAGCGGTGGATGAACATTTTTACCGGCAGGTGATTGGTGAAGCATACCGGCATAAGGTGTTGTTTGTCATCAGTCAGTCCGACAAGGTTGAACCCACCAGCGGTGGTGAAAAGCTGTCTTCAGAGCAGAAACAAAATATCAGCCGCAAAATCTGTCTACTGCATGAGTTGTTCCAACCTGTAAACCCTGTCTGTGCGGTGTCGGTACGTTTGCAATGGGGGCTGCGGGTAATGGCTGAACGGATGATTCATTGCCTGCCGCGGGAGGCCAGTAGTCCGGTGGCGGTACAGCTTAGTGATCCACTTCGTACCGATGCCATTAATAAAAAAGCCCTTGACGATTTTGGTGAAACGGTCGGCTCGGTGTTGGACACAGTAAGTTCCATGCCCCTGATACCGTCCCCGGTTCGGACTGTCATCCAGTCTGTACGCGACATCGTGGTATCGGTCGCTCGTGCAGTCTGGAACTTCTTCTTCTGAACATTAACCCTTCTAACCCGTAGGTTCCTGAGCCCTGCCGCGATTGAGCGGTAGGGCTTTTCTGTCTTTATTTTCCCATCATGAGGAGTCTGCTTATGACCCGTCTGGCTTCGCGCTTTGGTGCATCAAATCTTATCCGTCGTGACCGTCCGTTAACCCGCGAAGAGCTATTTCGTGTAGTGCCCAGTGTTTTCAGCGAGGACAAACACGAATCTCGCAGTGAACGGTACACATATATACCCACGATTTCTCTCCTCGACAGTCTGCAGCGCGAAGGCTTTCAGCCCTTCTTTGCCTGTCAGACCAGAGTGCGTGACCCAGGTCGCCGCGAGCACACAAAGCACATGCTGCGCCTGCGTCGGGAGGGGCAAATTACCGGCAAGCAAGTCCCGGAAATCATTCTGCTCAACTCTCATGACGGCACCAGCTCGTATCAGATGCTGCCGGGATTATTCCGCGCGGTATGCCAGAACGGGCTTGTCTGCGGTGAGTCGTTTGGCGAGGTGCGTGTGGCGCACAAAGGAGATGTCGTGAGTCAGGTGATTGAGGGGGCGTATGAAGTACTGGGTATTTTTGACCGTGTGGAAGAGAAGCGGGATGCCATGCAGTCGCTGATGCTGCCGCCACCTGCACAACAGGCTCTGGCACAGGCTGCACTGACGTACCGTTTCGGTGAGGACCACCAGCCGGTGACAGCACCTCAGATACTCTCCCCACGCCGCTGGCAGGATGAGAGCAATGATCTGTGGACCACATATCAGCGTATTCAGGAGAACCTGATTAAGGGCGGGCTCAGTGGTCGGAGTGCGAAAGGCGGGCGAACGCATACCCGCGCCGTGCGTGGTATCGACGGAGATGTGAAGCTCAACCGGGCTCTCTGGGTGATGGCTGAAGCGTTGCTGAGTGGGTTTCAGTCCTGAGCATGTTATCAGCATGTTAGGAAAGGACACTCCCTGTCCGTTTTACCTCCACTGAATTGAGTGTTTTTTCACCGTATTTCACGATGTGCCGCGTCGGGCCTGCTTCCGGTGGCAGATAAAAAATAGTTCATTCCATGTCCATACCCTGTCCGCCCCCCTCTTTAGAATCATTTCATATTCAGTCAGTTAACTATTACGGAGATTTAAGATGACACAGGCAGAGCGCCGTCATGACCGGCTGGCTGTCAGGCTGTCACTGATAATCAGCCGCCTGGTTGCAGGTGAAACGCTGAACATGGCGCGGCTGGCTGCAGAGTTTGGTGTGTCAGTCCGTACCCTGCGACGGGACTTTCGCGAACGGCTGATGTACCTCGACCTTGAGTATCGACGGGGGCAATGCCGCCTGCGCAGTACCGGTGGAGGCGTACAGGGCGAGCTGGATGCGCTGACCTTTGCTCACCGGGCAGGACTGGCCGATATTTTTCCGGGGCTGGACCGGCGTCTGGCGGGCATGCTGCTCACCGCAGGAGGGATGCCCTGCCTGGTGTGGCAGCCCCCACAGTCAGTGTCACCGGCCAGCTCGCTGGTGTTTTACCGCCTCGTCAGTGCCATTACCGCATGCCAGCGGGTACTGCTGCTGGCCGAGGGAGAGCGCTGTGACGGGCTGGCCCCGTACCGCCTGATATCACTCGATGGTTGCTGGTATCTAACAGGTGAACTGAACGGATATATCACCGTGCATCCTCTGACGGCTATTCATGCAGTAACGGTCCTCAATACCACTTTTATCCCGAAAAAACGTCTCAGCCAGCTAACCACACAGGCGGGCTTTATCCGGGCACTTCCGCACTTCAGCTGTATCCGCGAAGTCCTGTCTCCTGGACCCTCTGAGGAGGAGCCGGGCAACACACTGATTTAATTACCTCTGTTAAGAAGGAAAAACAATGACCTGGCATTACGAGAAAAATGGCATACGTCACGACAATGTGACTGAAGACGACATCACCGGCCTGATTATGCGCGGTGAACTGACTGCATCCACTTTGGTATGGCGACAGGGCATGACGGAGTGGCAGCCAATCTCCGCTACCCCGCTGGCTTCGGCGCTGCTCCACAGCACTACACCACCGGCACTGCCAGGAAACCGCATTCCGGGCAGAGTGGTATGGACGCTGGCATTTGCTCCCTTCATTGGTTATGCGCTTGAGCTGTGGACGGCAGGGCTGAACGGAATGTCTTTTGACGAGGCATATGAGGCCGTCTCGGGTGGGCAGTACTGGTTCATCACGCTGCTGCTCAATATCGCACTGGGGTATCTCGATGAACGACGCCTGCGTAAGGCCGGAGTGGATACCACCACGTTCGGCAAACTTGCCTGGCTGGTGCCGTTCTATTTGTGGCGTCGGGCGAAAACCCTCGGTCAGAAACCGGCTTACTTCTGGGTATGGCTTGTGATGCTGGGCCTGACCGTATGGGCCTGAATCACCGCTACCTGATACTTTCTCTGTTAAGGACCAACGTAATGAAAACACTGATTAAAATACTGGGCATTACCGGCAGCCTTCTGCTTTGTGCAGGGGCTCAGGCCCAGCCTTATAACCGGACGCTACCTGCAGTCGTCAATGACAACAACGGGAATATTTTCTGGTGTGATGCGCATCGTCAGGTTACCGGAAAATGCGAAGCCATGTCTGTTGACCGTCTGGGCGGGATGGTCACGGTGCGTTCAGCACCCTTTAAAGACTGCGAAGGCGGCCTGTGGGGCTGGATAACTATTATGCACAACGATGTGTCGAAGGGATTCACCATTACTCCGGACAAGAAATTCGGTCTCACCGTAAAAGACCTGTGCCGTCCGGGCACGGTAGTGACCTTTAAGCCCAACCAGAAGAAGCCGGCATATGACGACCTGGTGGCGCTGTACCAGGGCAAAGAGCTGTTTCGCTACCGGCGCTTCTGATAACACCCGATATCAACCTCCTTCATTTTGCCCGACAGTGGGCTGGATTAATTCAGGAAGAAAACCATGCTGAAAATAATGACCTCTGCTGTACCCGCCTTCATTCTGTCACTTGCCGCATTCAGTGCCGGTGCTGCTCAGCTTCCGGCAAGCCTGATGGATAAAGACAATCCTGGTCAGGAGTACTGGTGCCAGGGAAACGACATCAACACCTCCATGTGCTCACTGACCGGTGTCAGCGACGACCATAAATTTGCTCTGATTCAGGATTTGCCCGGTCCAGCCTGTGAAGATTTAAGTTTCGGGATTATTGACCTGGTATTTAACACCGGACTTAACATCCCTTATGACGGTGGTGACTGCAAGGGAGATGTAAAGGCCGGGTTTGTTCGTGGCACAAAAGATAATGCCCTGTATGTGAAGATTGTCCGGGGCAGCAAAACTTTGCGCCTGTATAAGGTGCAGACGGGTTTTTGATAATCACCCCACACCTGCATACTCCCATAGCCCCTGACGCATCTGCGTCAGGGGCTTTTGCTTTTAAGGTACACCGAATGTCTGAATCTCATATGCTGCCACCGGGACCTTTCACCCGACAGCAGGCCGACGCTATTACCAGCCGGTATCAAAACGTCGCTATAGAAGATGACCAGTGCAGTCACTTCCGCCTGGTAGTTCGTGACTCTGAAGGTCGAATGGTCTGGCGTGCGTGGAGCTTTGAAACCGATGCCGGTGAAGGACTTAACCGCTATATCCGCAAGCCAGGCATCCTCAGAGCATCCTCCTGCTGATCACACCCCTGCATATTCCCATACGCCAGCCATCGTCGCTGGCGTTTTTTATTGACGGAGAATATCCATGACGACACAAACGCAAGGCGAATTGGTGCCCGCTAATGAACCTCAATTTGACCTCACTGCAACACCAGTACCTGACGAACAGCGTCTTGATTTCTGGCCGCTGTACTTTGGCACTATCCCGCAGTGGATAACGCTGGAACCCCGCATTTTCGCCTGGATGGACCGCTTCTGTGATGAGTACAGCGGTGGTATCTGGTCCTTTTACACGCTCAGCAATGGCGGAGCGTTTATGGCTCCCGATGCTGAGGGGGACGATAAATGGCATCTTTTCAACAGCATGAACGGTAATGGTGCGCAAATGAGCGCAGAAGCCGCAGGTATCGCTGTCTGCCTGATTGAATACAGCCATCACGCCTGTCGCACCGAATGCGATGCCATGACGGAGCACTATTACCGCCTGCGGGATTACGCCCTGCAGCACCCTGAATCCAGCGCCATTTTGCGCATTATTGATTAAGGATATTCATGATGGAACAGCCACTTATCCCACAGGCACCGGCACTTCCACTGACCGCACAACGTACGGTAAAACGCGCCTTAACCCTGCTTGACCGACACCTGCGCGAAACAGGCGTGGCATTTACCTCCACTCAGGCTGCCCGTGACTGGCTGAAACTGAAAATGGCGGGGCTGGAGCGCGAAGAGTTTATGGTGCTGTATCTGAACCAGCAGAACCAGTTGATTGCCCATGAAATCCTGTTTGCCGGTTCTATTAGCAGTACCGAGGTACATCCTCGTGAGGTGGTCAAACGAGCCCTGTATTTCAATGCAGCAGCAGTGAACTGGCGCATAACCACCCCTCCGGCGATACCACGCCCAGCCAGGCAGATAAGACCATCACGCAGCGTTTGGTGCAGGCGCTTCAGCTCGTTGATATCCGTGTGCATGACCACCTTATCGTCGGTGGTACGCAGATATTGTCGTTCGCTGAGCATGGTCTGCTTTGAGGTATTACATGAAAATTATCAGTAAACGCCGGGCGATGACAATTTACCGTCAGCATCCGGCCTCACGCATTTTTCGATACTGCACCGGCAGATACCAGTGGCACGGCAGTGTCTGTCATTACACCGGTAAGGTAGTTCCTGACATTCCCGGCGTGCTGGCGGTATACGCCGAACGCCGCCAGGACTGCAACGGGCCCTATGCCTGTCTGATGAGTATCACTCTGAACTGACAATAAAGGTGGTTATAAATGAGCAACATTACATGGGGCCTGCAGCGGGATACCACGCCGCATCTGGGAGCCCGTCTGGTACAGGAGGGGAACCAACTGCATTATCTGGCTGACCGGGCCAGTATCACCGGTAAATTCAGTGACGCCGAATGCCGGAAGCTGGATGAAACATTCCCGCACTTTATCAGCCAGATGGAATCGATGCTAACCACTGGTGAAATGAATCCCCGCCATGCCCACTGTGTCACCCTGTACCACAACGGTTTCACCTGCGAAGCCGATACACTTGGCAGTTGCGGCTACGTATACATCGCCGTTTACCCCACTCAACGTTAACTAACTCCGCAAGAGCAAACATGAAAACTCTACCTGCTACAATTTCGCGGGCGGCGAAGCCCTGTCTGTCGCCCGTTGCAGTCTGGCAAATATTACTGACACGCCTGCTGGAACAGCACTATGGCCTGACACTGAACGACACGCCGTTCGGTGATGAAACTGTTATTAAGGAACATATTGATGCTGGGATTACCCTGGCTGATGCAGTCAACTTCCTGGTGGATAAGTACGAACTGGTTCGTATCGATCGCAGGGAGTTTAACTGGCAGGAGCAATCCCCTTATCTTCGGGCGGTAGATATACTGAGAGCACGACAAGCAACTGGCTTGCTGCGACGGAGCCGTAATAATGCTGTATCGTGAATATTACGGGCGGTATTACTGGCTTTTATCACTACTGGGGGATGCATGCAGCGAGATGAAGTGGGCAGGGAGGCAAATCCTTACCTGACCCATTACCTGACCCGATTCGTATAAAATGAAAAAGGAGTCAGACGATTTCTCATCTAACTCCTTGATATGTCTGGTGGCCCCTGCTGGACTTGAACCAGCGACCAAGCGATTATGAGTCGCCTGCTCTAACCACTGAGCTAAGGGGCCGTGGCGATGGATTATAAAGTAACTCCGCGTTGCAATCCAGACATAAGCGTACGGATGCTGTTTTTATAAACAATGTATTTTCAGTCCGTTATACTTGTTCCTCTGATGTATTGTTCGGAGTAATTATGGTTAAGGACATACTGGCACCGGGGCTGCGGGTGGTATTTTGTGGCATCAATCCGGGGCTCTCTTCTGCGGGTACAGGATTTCCCTTTGCGCATCCCGCGAATCGCTTCTGGAAAGTCATTCATCAGGCGGGATTTACCGATCGTCAGCTTAAGCCCGAAGAGGCGCAACACCTGCTGGACTTCCGCTGCGGCGTGACGAAATTTGTCGACAGGCCGACGGTACAAGCCAATGAAGTGAAGCTCCTGGAGATGCGTAACGGCGGTCGTCTGCTCATTGAGAAAATAGAAGAGTATCAGCCCGCCGCACTCGCAATCCTCGGTAAGCAGGCATTTGAGCAGGGCCTTAGCCAGCGTGGGGCTCAGTGGGGGAAACAGACGTTGACCATTGGCGCGACGCAAATATGGGTATTGCCGAATCCCAGCGGTTTAAGCCGGATCACGCTGGATAAACTGGTGGAAGCGTATCGGGAAGTGAACGACGCCCTGCTCAGGCGGGGACTATAAAGAAAAACGCCACCTTGCGGTGGCGTTTATGCTTAAGCGGCGAGATTAATCGTCGAGGAAGCTACGCAGTACTTCAGAGCGGCTCGGGTGGCGCAGTTTACGCAGCGCTTTCGCTTCGATCTGACGGATACGTTCGCGGGTAACGTCGAACTGTTTACCGACTTCTTCCAGCGTGTGGTCGGTGTTCATATCGATACCAAAACGCATACGCAGAACTTTCGCTTCACGAGCGGTCAGGCCAGCCAGAACGTCGTGCGTTGCGGCACGCAGGCTCTCGGTAGTCGCAGAGTCCAGCGGCAGCTCGAGGGTGGTATCCTCGATGAAATCACCCAGATGCGAATCTTCATCATCGCCGATCGGCGTTTCCATGGAGATAGGCTCTTTAGCGATCTTCAGCACTTTACGGATCTTGTCTTCCGGCATCAGCATGCGTTCAGCCAGCTCTTCCGGCGTCGGCTCGCGGCCCATCTCTTGCAGCATCTGACGGGAAATACGGTTGAGCTTGTTAATGGTCTCAATCATATGCACCGGGATACGAATGGTACGCGCCTGATCCGCGATAGAACGGGTGATCGCCTGACGGATCCACCAGGTTGCATAGGTGGAGAACTTATAACCACGACGGTATTCAAACTTATCAACCGCTTTCATCAGACCGATGTTGCCTTCCTGAATCAGATCCAGGAACTGCAGACCACGGTTGGTGTATTTCTTGGCGATAGAGATAACCAGACGTAAGTTCGCTTCAACCATCTCTTTTTTCGCACGGCGGGCTTTCGCTTCACCGATGGACATACGACGGTTGATATCTTTAACCTGCTCGATGGTCAGGCCAGTTTCTTCTTCAATCTGCTGCAGTTTCTGCAGGCCGCGCTGAACGTCATCTGCCACATCGTGCAGTTTTTCAGACCACGGCTTGTTCATCGCGATTGCTGCGTTGAACCAGGTTTCGCTGGTTTCATTGCCAGTGAACAGAGTGATGAAGTTTTTCTTCGGCATTTTGCACTGCTCAACGCAGAGCTTCATGATCAGACGTTCCTGAGTACGCACGCGGTCCATCATGACGCGCATGCTGTTTACCAGGTAGTCGAACTGCTTCGGCACCAGGCGGAACTGTTTGAACACTTCAGACAGCTTCTGAATTTCTTCCTGCGCGGCTGCATGGCTGCGGCCTTTCGCTTTGATAGTGTCGCGAGTGATTTCGTACTGAGTACGCAGTTCACCGAATTTCTCACGCGCTAATTCAGGGTCGATGCTGTTGTCATCATCGCTGCTGTCGTCGTCCTCTTCTTCATCTTCGTCTTCATCGTCGTCCATCTCTTCCTGAGAGAGTTCAGAACCGACGTGTGTCGCCGTTGGCGCCATGTCTTCTTCCGCGTTCGGATCGACAAAGCCGGTGATCAGATCGGAAAGACGTGCTTCTTCTGCTTCTACGCGATCGTATTGCTCAAGCAGGTAGGTGATGGCTTCCGGGTATTCGGCAACAGAGCATTGAACCTGGTTAATCCCGTCTTCGATGCGTTTAGCGATGTCGATTTCGCCTTCACGGGTTAACAGTTCAACGGTACCCATTTCACGCATGTACATACGGACCGGGTCCGTTGTACGACCTATTTCAGACTCAACGCTGGACAGAACCTGGGCAGCCGCTTCTTCTGCGTCTTCATCGGTGCTGTTGGAGGTTTCAGCAAGCAGCAGATCATCGGCATCAGGTGCTTCTTCCATCACCTGAATACCCATGTCATTGATCATTTGGATGATGTCTTCGATTTGATCTGAATCGACGATATCTTCCGGCAGATGGTCATTGACCTCGGCATAGGTCAGATAGCCTTGCTCCTTACCACGTTGGACAAGAAGCTTCAGCTGTGACTGCGGGTTTTGCTCCATAAGACGGTATCCACACTTAATTCGTTTGATTGGTGTTGGGCGGTAAAACCGCCAACGGCAAAACGAGGGCATACTTATATTTTGCCGCTGCCTCTCCGTGCGGCTGTCGGGGGCTTCCCGATAGGTATTCGGCAGTTAAGCCGTTAAATTCATTTTTTTTCCAGGGCCTGTCTGATTTCCCAGAACTCCCTGCGCTCTTCACTGCTCAAACCGTGCGTGCGATCGCGAGCTATCAACTCTTCCTGTCGCTGTTCAAGCATTGAATCAAAAATTCGGTTTAGCGTGTCGGTGAACATTTTTTCAACATTCTCATCCTTTATATCGTTCCAGGTTGAGAGTTTTTCAAGTGTTGCGTATTCACTTGCTCCGCGATAATTCTCTAACAGTTGACCCGTTGTCAGGCCGGGTTGCGCCACACACAGGTTGACCAGTTCGCTGAACAGGTTGAGCCCCGGTAGCTTTGCCTGAGCCAGCCCATGCATAGGTGGTACAAGTGGTGCCAGATTTGGGTTTTGCACCAGTAGTCCTATAAGTATACGCATAGGCGTCTGTTTTATCTGCTGAGGCGGGCGTACCACGCCACTTTCTGCCTGTTTTGGCATTAAACGATCAAGCGCCGCATCGTCAAAGATGCCCAGCTTCAGTCCCAGCGTCTGGCGCAGCTGAATCCGGTGCGCGTCACCTGGCACCTGGCTTATCAGCGGCAGGGCCAGCGCGGCGAGCTGCGTGCTGCCGTCCGGTGAACTGAGATCAACCTGCGGTAAGAGACTGTTAAATAAGAAGACGGAGAGCGGTTGTGCGTGCTCCATCCGTGCTTCAAAGGCCTCTTTACCCTCTTTACGTACCAGCGTGTCCGGATCTTCACCTTCGGGCAGGAACATAAAGCGTAGCTGACGACCGTCGGTCATGTACGGCATCGCGGTTTCCAGCGCACGCCATGCGGCGTCGCGGCCGGCGCGGTCACCGTCGTAACAGCAAATCACGTTGTTTGTCGCACGGAATAACATATGAATGTGGTCCGCCGTGGTCGACGTACCCAGCGAGGCGACGGCGTAGTTGATACCGTATTGCGCCAGCGCGACAACATCCATATACCCTTCGACAACCAGCAGACGCGGTGGTTCAGCGTTGTGCTGCTGGGCTTCATAAAGGCCATACAACTGACGGCCTTTATGGAAAATATCGGTTTCCGGGGAGTTGAGGTATTTTGGCGTATCGTTACCGAGTACGCGGCCACCAAAACCAATCACCCGGCCTCGTTTATCGCGAATCGGGAACATCACGCGATTGCGGAAACGGTCGTAGGTTCTTCCCTGGTCGTTATTGACCAGCATTCCGGCATCGAGCAGCAGCTTCCTGTTGTCGACATTTCCGCCGAAACGTTTTAAGGCGTTATCCCATCCCGGCGGCGCAAAACCAATAGCAAACTGCTGGACAATCTCGGCACTCAGACCGCGTTGCTCCAGATACTGGCGTGCTGGCTCGGCGATGGGTTGGGCGAAGGATTGCTGATAAAAATCATTTAACCCTTCCATTAGCTGATAGAGATTCTGACGCTGGTGACGCTCTATCTGGCTAAGACCTGTTCCGGCTTCATAAGGCACTTCAAGGTTGTGCATTGCGGCCAGTTCTTCGACGGTTTCCACAAACTCGAGCTTGTCATAGTTCATGAGAAAGTCGACGGCGTTGCCATGCGCGCCACACCCAAAGCAGTGATAAAACTGTTTTTCACCGTTTACAGTGAAAGAGGGGGTTTTTTCGTTATGGAACGGACAGCACGCGTGATAATTTTTGCCCTGCTTTTTCAGCTTTACCCGCGCGTCGATGAGATCGACGATGTCGGTTCTTGCCAGCAGGTCATTGATAAATACACGTGGGATTCGTCCAGCCATATGCCCCGTTATTACACTTCATCCTTCAAACTGTCTCTGCGTTGACTGCACTCGCTCACCCCTGTCACTTACTTAAGTAAGCTCCGGGGATTCACTCGCTTGCCGCCTTGATACAGTGTGAATGATTTTGTGTAATTGCTGATGTATAAACGAAAACAAGCCGCGCATTCCTTCCGGAAGCACGGCCTTACAACTACAACTCAGTCTGAATTGAGAGCTTTGGCTCTCAATAGATTAGTACAGACGAGTACGGCGTGCGTTTTCGCGAGCCAGTTTCTTCGCGTGACGTTTCACAGCAGAAGCTTTAGCGCGCTTACGTTCGGTAGTCGGTTTTTCATAGAACTCACGACGACGAACTTCCGCCAGAACACCTGCTTTTTCGCATGAACGCTTGAAGCGACGCAGTGCTACGTCGAACGGCTCGTTTTCACGTACTTTAATTACCGGCATGTAACTCTCACCTTTAATAAATTCGGTTTGCCGCTGGCATCAACGCCAGCTTATTTCAAAATGGTGCGGAATTTTACTGCAATTGCTGCTGCTTTGTAAAGCACCGACGCGATTTTGAAAGGGACTTTTATAAGGACAAGGAGTATACACGAGCGAAACACCTGGGGCGAACAAAGTTTTACATCAACCCGCATTGGTCCTACACTGCGCGGTAATAAAGCGAGGTAAAACAAGTCATGCGTGTACTGGGTATTGAAACATCCTGCGATGAAACCGGCATCGCCATTTACGACGATGAAAAAGGTCTTTTAGCCAACCAATTGTATAGTCAGGTGAAATTACACGCTGACTACGGCGGCGTAGTGCCAGAACTGGCCTCGCGCGATCACGTACGTAAAACCGTACCGCTGATCCAGGCCGCGCTGAAAGAGGCGGGACTGACGGCAAAAGAGATTGATGCGGTGGCGTATACCGCAGGTCCTGGTCTGGTTGGCGCGCTGTTGGTCGGCGCTACCGTAGGACGCTCCCTGGCGTTTGCCTGGGGCGTGCCGGCAATTCCTGTACACCATATGGAAGGGCATCTGCTGGCACCGATGCTGGAAGATAATCCTCCTGCTTTTCCGTTCGTCGCGCTGCTGGTTTCCGGCGGACATACGCAACTGATTAGCGTCACCGGTATCGGTCAGTATGAATTGCTGGGCGAATCAATTGATGATGCCGCTGGCGAAGCGTTCGATAAAACGGCCAAGCTACTGGGGCTGGATTATCCAGGCGGCCCAATGCTGTCAAAGCTTGCCTCGCAAGGCGTTGAAAAACGTTTTGTCTTTCCGCGCCCGATGACCGACCGTCCGGGGCTGGATTTCAGCTTCTCCGGCCTGAAAACCTTTGCCGCGAATACCATTCGTAATAACGAAAATGACGATCAGACGCGCGCAGATATCGCTCGTGCGTTTGAAGATGCGGTAGTTGATACGCTTATGATCAAGTGCAAACGCGCGCTGGATCAAACCGGTTTTAAACGTCTGGTGATGGCAGGGGGCGTGAGCGCAAACCGTACGCTACGCGCAAAATTGGCCGAGATGATGCAAAAACGTCGTGGTGAAGTATTTTACGCGCGTCCGGAATTTTGTACTGATAATGGGGCGATGATCGCCTACGCGGGCATGGTGCGTTTTAAAGCGGGCGCAACGGCAGATCTTGGCGTGACCGTGCGTCCACGCTGGCCGCTGGCGGAATTACCGGCGGCGTGATTTTTTGCCCGGTGGCGGCTTCGCTTACCGGGCAGACAAAACCGCGGGCTGCCCCCCGGTGATAAACTGCACTACATCCGCAGCATCCCTTTCTCTTCAAGAAACGCGATAATTTTTTCCAGACCCTCTCCGGATTTTAAATTACTGAACGTCCACGGACGCTCGCCGCGCATACGCAGGGTATCGCGTTCCATCACCTCCAGCGAGGCACCGACGTATGGGGCCAAATCGGTTTTATTGATCACCAGAAAATCGGATTTAGTGATCCCCGGACCACCTTTGCGTGGGATCTTCTCGCCTTCGGCAACGTCGATCACATAGATCGTCAGATCTGCTAATTCCGGACTGAAGGTGGCGCTCAGGTTATCGCCGCCGCTTTCTACAAAAATCAGATCCAGATTGCCGAATTTCTCGCTTAATGCCTCTACGGCAGCCAGATTCATCGATGCATCTTCGCGGATAGCGGTATGCGGGCAGCCGCCGGTTTCCACACCGACGATCCTGTCTGGCTCCAGTGCGCCCGCTTCGGTGAGAATGCGCTGATCTTCTTTGGTGTAGATATCGTTGGTGACTACTGCCAGTTGATAGCTGCTGCGCATGGTTTTACATAACGCTTCCAGCAGCGCCGTTTTGCCCGAACCGACCGGGCCGCCAACGCCTACGCGCAGGGGATGCTTGCTGTTACTCATTTTTTCTCCTCAGGAGCGGAATAATCGGGAATATTGCGTTTCATGCCGGGCAGATGCGATTGCAGCCAGCGGCGTTGCGGAGCCGAGACTGGCATCAGGACACGCCAGCGCCTGTGCCAGGCCCTGCGCATAGCGATCGCATAGCGCAATAATCAAACGCTGGGCTGCCTGTTGACCAAAGGGAACCAGTTTGACGCCAGCCATCACTGCGCTCTCAATCCAGCTGTAGCCGAGGCTTAACGCCAGTTCGGTCAGGGGGATTTTCCAGCGCACACCCAGCCAGGCCATGCCGCAAAGCTGGCTGTCGACAAAGAGCGTTCGCCACTCCCGCGAGCAATCTGCTTCCCAATCGGTGACCAGTCGCGTAAACGCTGCGCCCCGACAGCGTTCTTCATCCCGCAGTTCGCGGGTTTCCCGGCAGGCCAACAGGTAAGCGGTCCAGCGGCGCGCTGCGGTGAGATCGCCCTGCTCGCAGGCGCGATACAGCCTCGCCAGCAGCGGTAGGTCGACGGTAAAAAAGTTCTGCTCCATCTGCTGAATTTGCCAGTCAGAGAAGTCATCGACGCTTTTCACCCAGCCGATTTCCACCGCCCATTCCAGGCCCTGGGACCAGGTAAACGACCCCACCGGGAGCGCGCTGCTGGCGAGCTGCATCAGACGTAGCTGTTGGGTGTTATGCATCAGTGTGCATGCCCGTGATGATGCCCGTGGGATTCACTGGCATAAGCGCCTGCTTCCGGTTCAAACGGTAGCTGAGCGAACGTCACCTCGAGGTTGAACTGGCGCAGCATGGCGTCCAGCACGTGATCGTGGTGGTAGCGCAGCTCATCGGGCAGAATTTGCAGCGGAACGTGGCGATTGCCGAGGTGATAACAGGCTTTGGCGAGCAGGAAAGGATCGACGCAGTGCACCACGGAAACCGACTCCGGCGCGGCGATCACTTCGATCACCTCGCTGCCATCTTCGGTGGCCAGCAGGTCGCCACCGCGTAACAGCAAACCGCGCGGTAGCATCAGCCCGGCTTCGCGACCGTCGTTCAGCGCTACTCTGGCGCGACTTTTTACGCGCATATCAATGGGTAGCGTGACGCTTGCGGTGACGCGGTGGGCGTGGTCAAGGCGTTGGGTCAGGTAGATCATCGTCACTCCTCAAAACAGAAAATAGCGTTGCGCCATCGGCAAAACGTTTGCCGGTTCGCTGGTAATCAGTTCGCCATCAATACGCACCTCGTAGGTCTGAGCATCGACAGTGATATTGGGTTGCAGGTCGTTGTGGATCATGTCGGCCTTTTTCACCGTTCTGCACCCTTTGACAACGGCGATGGCGCTTTGCAGGTTGAGCTGCTGCGGGATGTTTTGCGCGTCAGCGGCCTGAGAAATAAAGGTCAACCGGGTGTGATGCCGCGCCGCACCAAGTGCGCCAAACATCATGCGGTAATGTACCGGCTGCGGGGTGGGAATCGAGGCATTGATGTCGCCCATCGGCGCACAGGCGATCATCCCGCCTTTAACGATCGTCGCCGGTTTTACGCCAAAGAATGCCGGTGACCACAGCACCAGATCGGCCAGTTTGCCAGGTTCAACGGAGCCGACTTCATGGGCGATACCGTGGGTTAGCGCCGGATTGATGGTGTATTTGGCGACGTAGCGTTTAACGCGCAGGTTGTCGTTGTCGCCGGTTTCTTCAGCCAGTGGGCCACGCTGCGCCTTCATACGGTGTGCCACCTGCCAGGTGCGCAGGATCACTTCGCCCACGCGCCCCATTGCCTGTGAATCGGACGAGGTCAGGGAAAACGCGCCAATGTCATGCAGCACATCTTCGGCAGCGATCGTTTCCCGGCGAATGCGTGATTCGGCAAAGGCCACGTCTTCGGCGATATCCGGATCGAGATGGTGACAAACCATCAGCATATCGAGATGCTCGTCGATGGTGTTGATGGTATAAGGCAATGTCGGATTCGTGGAGGAGGGCAGGATATTCGGATGTGCGCAGGCGGTAATGATATCCGGCGCATGACCGCCGCCCGCGCCTTCGGTATGGAAGGTATGAATGGTACGATCGCCAATCGCCGCCAGCGTATCTTCCACGAAACCGGATTCATTGAGCGTGTCGCTGTGGAGTGCCACCTGGATGTCCATCTCGTCGGCCACGGTCAGCGCGCAGTCGATAGCGGCAGGTGTGGCGCCCCAGTCTTCGTGGATCTTCAGGCCAATGGCACCGGCCGTGATTTGCTCGCGCAGGGCGTCAGGGTTTGAGCCGTTACCCTTGCCCAGCAAACCAATATTAACCGGCAACGCGTCTGCCGCCTGCAGCATGCGCGCGATGTACCACGGACCCGGCGTACAGGTGGTGGCGTGAGTTCCGGCGGCCGGTCCGGTGCCGCCGCCTACCATCGTCGTCACGCCGGAAACCAGCGCTTCTTGCGCCTGCTGCGGGCAGATCCAGTGAATATGCGTATCCACGCCGCCCGCGGTGACGATCTTACCCTCCCCGGCGATGACTTCAGTTCCCACACCTATCGGGATCGTGACGTTGGGCTGAATATCAGGGTTGCCCGCTTTGCCGATGGCGAAGATCCTGCCAGCTTTGATGCCGATATCCGCTTTCACGATCCCCCAGTGATCGACGATCAACGCGTTGGTTATTACCAGATCCACACACGCTTGCGCGCACATTTGTCCCTGACCCATACCGTCGCGGATCACTTTGCCGCCGCCGAATTTGACCTCTTCGCCGTAGGTGGTGAAGTCTTTTTCCACCTCGATCCACAGGTCAGTATCCGCCAGTCGCACCTTATCGCCGGTGGTTGGGCCAAACATGTCGGCGTACGCCTGCCGGGAAATTTCACTCATTATCTGCCTCCAGCGCGCCCATCACTTCGCTGCGAAACCCGACGATCCTTTGTGCGCCAGCGACGCGCACCAGTTCGACTTCGCGTTTTTGTCCCGGCTCAAAACGTACCGCCGTGCCCGCCGCAATGTTCAGACGAAAGCCGCGTGCGGCCAGCCTGTCAAAGCGCAGTGCCGGGTTCACTTCAGAAAAGTGATAGTGCGATCCCACCTGGATGGGTCTGTCGCCATGATTTTCCACCACGATCGTGCAGGTCTCCCGCCCTTGGTTGAGCGCGATATTGCCTTTTGCGATTTGATATTCACCTGGGATCATTACCGCTCCTTAGACGATCGGGTTGTGGACGGTGACCAGCTTCGAGCCGTCCGGAAACGTGGCTTCAACCTGAATATCCGGGATCATTTCCGGTACGCCTTCCATCACCTGATCGCGACGCAGCACGTGACGTCCGTCTTCCATCAGTGCGGCCACGGTTTGCCCGTCGCGCGCGCCTTCCATGATGAAAGCGCTAATCAGCGCCACCGATTCCGGGTAGTTCAGCTTCAGCCCGCGGGCCAGACGACGTTCCGCTACCAGTGCGGCGGTAAACAGCAACAACTTATCTTTTTCTCTGGGAGTCAGTTCCATAAGGGTTCTCTTAGGTTTGCCAGATTCGCGGTAGTACAGGCGTTTTATGTGTCAGCAGCGGGCGCAGGAATTGCCAGATGTCACGCATAACGCGCTGTACAATCAGGTTGTCGTCGGCAAGAAAGCGGATTGTCAGCAGCGAGTCATTAAGCGTTGCTCCGGCGTAATCGCCAAGTGATGTAAGCCGTTCGCGCGTGCCCTCCAGCATGTGTTCGCTGGCCGGATAACACAGCAACGTGCCGACCCAGGGATGATGCGCAACGCCACTCAGGTCTCCCTCCTGCAACTGCAAGCGTTCTATCAGCAGCGGCTGGCCATCCCGCCACACTTCCAGACGGTTTTGCAGCACGCCGTGGCTGAAGATTTCTTGCATAACCGGTCGCCCGAGACACAGTAGATCCCAGGCCAGCAAGCGACTCTCTGATGCGATGTGAAAGACGGACTGAATAACAGCGTTGGCGCCGGGAAAGAGGATCGTATCCTGCGGCAGCCACTCCAGCGTGGCATTCGAAGCGAGCGTGAAATGCTGGTGCAGCAACGCTTGTGGCCCACGACTGCGATAAAACTTGCCCGCGCCGGGCTGGGTGATTAACGCATGGCTGTTTTCGTCGAGTGTGACGGCAATATGAAGCTCATCTCCGCCAACGATCCCCGCCGGTGGATGAAGCAAATAGAGGTGACAGACGTCCTCTTCCGGGTAAAACGGACGCTGAACCGTCAATGGACCATGATGACGCGCCGAGGCGAGCACCGTTTTGTGCCCAGTGCGGGTAAAATGCAGATCCAGTTCGGCCTGCCAGCCCCTTGTGAGTGTCTCGTGCGCAACCGTGTCCAGAGCGTTTCTCTTATCAGCATGAGGGTGTTTGCATACAAAAAAGTATGCCTCAGCGCATCGGGAAATCGATCATATGAGAAGCTTATGGATTAAGGGGCGACAATACGCCGCCCCACCAGGGTTTTACAGTAAAACGAGGGGCATCCAGACCAGACCGGTGATCACCAGCAGAACGAGAAAAATCAGGCCAAAAATAGCGCCGAGCCGCCAGTAATCCACCGTCGGCAAATAGCCGCTGCCGTAGTAGATAGGGCTAGGACCGGTGGCGTAAGGGGTCAGAATGCTGCCCAGACCAATGGCGGCACCAACCATCAGGCAGAAGACCGGTAATGGGATTTCCGGCATCGCCAGCGCGGCGGCAATCATCATTGGCGCCAGGGCAGAGGTATACGCCGTGGCGCTGGCAAAGAAGTAGCGTAGCAGGTAGAACACCACGATGAGCGCCACCATCACCATCATCGGCGAATAGCCGCTCAGTCCTCCCGCCAGCAGTTTGCCAAACCAGGAGATAAAGCCGGTGTTGTTCAGTCCGGTGGCGAGCGTGATCAGCGAGGCCAGCCAGAAAAAGACGTTCCACGCGGCTTTATTACTGACGATGTCATCCCAACTGATGATGCGCAAAACCAGCATCAAGGCCACTACGCTGTATCCGACCATCGCGGCGTCAATAAAATCGCCGCCGAAGATCCACAGTACCAGCGCGCCGACCATCAGCACCAGCATCTTTTTCTCGCGAGCGCAGAGCGGTCCCATCGCTTTTAGCTCTGTATCCGCCCAGCGTGGAACCTGATCGCCGGATTTCAGTACCGGTGGGTACAACACATACGCCAACCACGGCACGGTCAACACCAGCAAAATGCTCAGCGGCAGCATGCCTAAGAACCAGTCGCCCCAGCTCAGCGCCGTGTGGGACGCACCTTTCATCAGGCCGATCAACAGCAGGTTCGGTGCCATCGCCGTTAAGAAAATGGCGCTGGTGACGCAGTCGGCGACAATGCCCATCCACATGATGTATGAGCCAATGGAGCGTGAACTGGTACTATTGGGCTGTGAGTTATACAGCGGCGGCAGGTTGCGGATAATCGGGTAGATTATTCCGGCTCCGCGCGCGGAGTTGGAAGGTGTGACGGGGGCGAGGATAAGCTCAGAGAACATCACCGCATAGCCGAGAAACAGCGTCCGGTGCCCCATCTTTTTCACCAGCATCAGCGCGATACGCCGACCGAGTCCGGTTTTCTCATAGCCGGTACCAAACATAAAGGCCGCGAAGATCAGCCAGATAACCGAGTTTGAAAAGCCAGATACCGCCCACGACAGTGATTTGGCGGTAAATTTAAAACCGTCCTGCGCGAGTTGCTCCGGGCTGAACAGCAGCCACGGTGAAAGGACGGCGATGATCGAAATGCCAATCATCGCCACTACCGCGCCCGGTACAGGTTCCAGAATAAGCCCGACAATCACACCGGTAAAGACGGCAAAATAGAGCCATGTATGACTCTCAAGACCGGTGGGGACGGGAAGAACAGCAATAATGGCGATGACCACCAGCGGAGTCAGGTATCGCCACCAACCAGCTAAAGGTGCCATTGTTGTACCCCTGCGAAGAGGGAGAGGCATTACGCCCCTCCGGGAGGGTTATTTGATGTAGTGCACGTGCTCGCAGATTTCATCGACGATAGGATCGCGACGTTCAGCGAACTGCTTTTTGTTTTCGGCAATCAGGTTATTGCCGTGGGTATCGATGGAAACGATCAGCGGGCCAAACTCTTTTACCCGGCATACCCACAGAGATTCCGGCATGCCGAGTTCGGTCCAGTGTACCTCTTCAATTTCTTCAACCTGAGTTGCCGCCACGACCGCACAGCCTGCCGGGAAGATGACGTGCAGCGCTTTGAACTGCTTACAGCCTTCTTCCGTCAGCGGTCCCATGCCGCCCTTGCCGACCACCAGCTTGACGCCCGTCTGCTCGATAAAGTCTTTCTCAAACGCTTCCATACGCATGCTGGTAGTTGGGCCAACGGAGACCATCTCCCATTTATCACAGTTCTTACGGACGATCGGGCCCGCATGGAAAATGGCTTTGCCGTTCAGGTCATAAGGAATCGGGCGCTTCAGTTCGATCAGTCGGCGGTGGCAAACGTCACGGCAGGTCACCAGCGTGCCGCTCAGGTAAATGACATCGCCAACGCGAATGTCTGCCAGATCTTCGGCTTTGATCGGGGTTGTGAGGATCTTTTTCATAACGCGCTCCGGGTGTGAGACAGGTTTTCGAAGGAGAGGTCGGCATGAACCAACAGCGTGCCGCGACGATGCGCCCAGCAGCCGGTAGAGACGGCAACGCCGATAGTCGACGGGTGGCGCGCGGCGGATTCGATATGCACGCCCATCACTGAGCTATTCCCGGTCAACCCTTGCGGCCCAATGCCCAGACGGTTAAGCCCTTCTTCCAGACGCAGTTCCAGCTCAGCCGCTTTTGGGTTTGGATGGCGTGATCCGATAGGGCGTAGCACCGCTTTACGAGAAAGCACGGCAGCGGTTTCTACAGAGGTGGCTATACCCACACCTACCAATACCGGCGGACAGGCGTTAACAGCCAGCGTGGAGATATTTTCGAAGACAAATTTCACCACGCCTTCATAGCCTTCAGAAGGCATTAACACTTTTGAGCGCCCTGGCAGCGTACAGCCGCCGCCTGCCATGTAGACTTCGATTTCCGCGTCATCATTATCAGGGATGATGTCCCAGGTGACCCACGGCACGCCCGTACCGGTATTTTTTCCGGTATTCACTTCGTCAAAAATCTCAACCGCGTTATGGCGCAGCGGCGCTTTTACCGTGGCATCTTCAACGGCCTGCTTCAGAATGCTTTGCAGTTCGCCAAGTAGCGGAAAACGGGAACCGACCTTCACGAAGAACATAATCTCCCCGGTGTCCTGACAGGCAGGGCGGTTCAGGTCGATTGCCTTCTGCATGTTGTCAAACATGGTGTGGTAGATGATTTTACCCATCGGCGAGGTTTCGCCTTCACGCAGCTGTTTTAATTTATCCACAACATCGTCAGGCATGCGGGTAGAAATCATGGCGGTAAAGTCGGCGACAATGTTCGTCAGCGTAGTTATCGCATGTTGGTTATTTTGATTGCTCATCTTATTAACTCCAGTTCTTTTATTTGTCTGGAAATAAATTCTCCGCCACAAACTACCACTAAAAATGTGGTTTTATATTATTTGGCACTGTGAATATCTAATTAACAGTTCGTGAATGATGTCCAGATAAGGCAATAAAAATTGCGGCAGAGCAGGGTTTAATACGCATGAGAGAATTACACTGCGGTTAATCACATTACGGATTACCGATCATGCTGAACACGTATCCCCTGGCGAAAGACCTGCAGGTGCTGGTTGAAATTGTTCATAGCGGCAGCTTTAGCGCCGCCGCCGCGACGCTGGGCCAGACGCCTGCGTTTGTGACGAAGCGCATTCAGATCCTTGAGTCTACGCTAGGGGCTACGTTGCTAAGCCGCTCGGCACGCGGCGTGGCGCTAACGGAGAGTGGTCAACGTTGCTATGAACACGCGCAGGCGATCCTCGCAAGCTATCAGCATTTGGTCGATGACGTTACGCAACTCAAAACGCGTCCGGCAGGGATGATTCGTATCGGCTGTAGCTTTGGTTTTGGGCGCAGTTATATTGCACCGGCAATTACAGAATTGATGCACAGCTATCCTGAATTACAGGTACATTTCGAACTTTACGATCGGCAAATTGATTTGGCGCAGGATAATATCGATTTGGATATTCGCATCAATGATGAGATTCCTGATTATTATATTGCGCATTTGTTAACGAAAAACAAAAGGATATTATGCGCGGCACCGACGTATTTACAGAAATACGGTGAGCCGACGACGTTACCAGAATTAATTCGACATGATTGCCTGGTCACCAAAGAACGGGATATGACTCACGGGGTGTGGGAACTGGATAACGGTCAGGAGAAAAAGTCGGTTAAGGTGGCGGGACATCTTTCTTCTAACAGTGGTGAGATTGTGCTGCAGTGGGCGCTGCAGGGAAAAGGGATTATGTTGCGTTCCGAATGGGACCTGCAGCCATTTCTGGCTAGCGGGGAACTGGTGCGGGTGCTGCCGGACTATGCGCAAAGCGCCAATATCTGGGCGGTTTATCAGGAGCCGCTGTATCGCAGCGTGAAGCTTCGCGTGTGCGTGGAGTTTCTGGCGACGTGGTGTCAGCGTCGATTAGGCAAGCCGGTGGAAGGGTATCACATCCCCGAGGCCGGATAAGACGCCGACGCGTCACTATCCGACAATAAAATCACTCGGGGTCTTTTTCGCGTTTTTTCTTCAACTTGGTCCAGATCTTCGGTTCCTGACGACGCCACAGGCGCTGAATGTTGTCATGGTGACGAAGCAGAATTAAGCACGACAACATGGACACCGGGAAAGTGAACTGGGGATTGAACCACCAGACGTAAAAAGGGGCAATCAGCGCGCTGACAATAGCGCCTAACGACGAATAGCCGCTTAACAGGACGGTTAACAGCCAGGTTCCGGCCATCACGCCGGTTAAATCCCAGCCAATCGGCGCAATTGCGCCAAAGGCGGTGGCAACGCCTTTCCCACCTTTAAAACCGAAGAATACCGGCCAAATGTGTCCCAGACAGGCGGCGATTGCGATCAATCCCAGCCAGAAGGGGCTGATGCCTAGCGCATAGGCACCCCAGACGGGTAACATACCTTTCAGGACGTCGAAAATCAGCACCGCGACGGCGGCTCCCTTGCCACCGATTCGCAATACATTCGTCGCGCCCGGATTCCCAGAACCACTGTCCCGCGGGTCCGGCAATCCAGCAAGGCGGCATACCAGAATAGCACTGGAAATTGAGCCACAGAGGTACGCGAAGATAATCATTCCAGGCGCGATTGCACTCATAAGCTGTTCCGTTTTGAAAATGTCGTGTAAAACGCTACTTCTGTGGATAATACGCATATTTCGCCGGAAGTGGTATCCGGGTTAGCCAAAAAGCAGGCAGGTCGTGATGGATATTGTATTTATAGAGCAACTTTCCGTAATCACCACTATCGGTGTTTACGACTGGGAACAAACGATTGAACAGCAGTTGGTGTTCGATATCGAAATGGCGTGGGATAACCGCAAAGCGGCTAAAAGCGATGATGTGGCTGATTGCCTGAGCTATGCTGATATTGCACAAACGGTTGTTAACCATGTGGAAGGTGGGCGTTTTGCGCTGGTAGAACGTGTGGCGGAAGAGGTGGCGGATATGCTACTTAGCCGCTTTAATTCACCATGGGTGCGGATCAAACTCAGTAAACCTGGTGCGGTAGCCCGTGCGGCAAACGTCGGGGTCGTCATTGAGCGTGGCAATAATCTGAAAGAAAATAATTAATTTAATAATTTCTAAATCAAACGGGTATAAAAGAGTCCTTTCGTCGGCTCTTTTTTGCCGTGGTTTCTCTATCTAGGGGTTTATTAATGAGTGATATGCACTCGCTGCTGGTGGCGGCAATTTTGGGTGTGGTCGAAGGATTGACGGAATTTTTACCCGTTTCCAGTACCGGCCATATGATTATTGTTGGCCACCTGTTGGGTTTTGAGGGTGATACCGCAAAAACATTCGAGGTGGTGATCCAGTTGGGGTCTATTCTGGCAGTGGTGGTGATGTTCTGGCGACGTTTGTTTGGCCTGATCGGCATTCACTTCGGCAAGGACCCACATGAAGGGACAGGCAAAGGTCGGCTGACGCTGGGACATATTCTGTTGGGGATGATTCCGGCCGTTGTACTGGGACTGGTGTTCCACGACACCATCAAGTCGCTGTTTAACCCGATCAACGTGATGTATGCGCTGGTGGTTGGGGGCGTGCTGCTGATTGCCGCAGAATGCCTGAAGCCGAAAGAGCCGCGCGCGCCAGGTCTGGATGATATGACCTATCGCCAGGCGTTTATGATTGGCTGTTTTCAGTGTCTGGCGCTGTGGCCGGGATTTTCTCGTTCCGGTGCGACGATTTCTGGCGGTATGCTGATGGGGGTGAGCCGTTACGCGGCTTCTGAGTTTTCATTCCTGCTGGCGGTACCGATGATGATGGGCGCCACGGCGCTGGATCTTTACAAAAGCTGGTCGTTCCTCAGCGCATCAGATATACCGATGTTTGCAGTTGGCTTCGTGACGGCATTTATTGTGGCGCTGGTCGCGATCAAAACCTTCCTGCAGCTGATTAAGCGCATTTCGTTCATTCCGTTTGCGATTTACCGCTTTATTGTGGCCGCTGCCGTTTACGTCGTGTTCTTCTGATGACTAACCTGGTGCCGGATGGCGGCGTTCCGCCTTATCCGGCCTGGGGGTGATATCCGTTCAGGCGGTGGGTTTAGGACACCGCTTCTCCTTCCAGTTAGCCACCGCTGCGATGCGACGTCGGGTCAGTTCTTCACGAATTGCCTGACCTTTGAATCCCGCTTCCACGACATCTTTCGTGGGTACCGCCTGCGCAACCTGCCAGGCCTCGCGCAACAACCTGCCTTGCGGGTAATCCGCCGCTTCAAAACCGGTTCGCCCACGCACGTCGGCCTCGCTGGTCAGGGCGATTTGCTCCACGCGCTGCGGTTTACGCCAGGCATCGATGGAATCAAACAGCTTAACGATGGTTTTCGGCTGCAGGATCGGGAAGGTATGAATCAGGTCGTGGAACTCAGCCACCAGTTTGGCTAAATCACGGATGTCATTCGGCACGCGCAGGCGCTGACACAGTTGCTCGACCAGCTTAACGCCCGCCGGACCGTGGCCGTGATGGCGCGGCCATAGCGCTTTAGGCGTTAATGCTTTGCCAAGATCGTGGCACAGCGTGGCGAAACGCACGTCGACCTCCGGGCTTAACATGGCTGCCATCGACAGCGTCATCAGCGTGTGAATGCCGGTATCAATTTCCGGGTGCCATTGCGCGGGCGCAGGGACGCCGAACAGGGCATCCACTTCAGGAAACAGACCGCGCAGTGCGCCACAGTCGCGCAGGACCTGAAAAAAAACGTGTGGATTACGGGTGGTTAAGGCGCCTTCCGTTTCTTTCCACACGCGCTCTGGCGTCAGGTGTTCCAGCTCGCCAGCGGCGTTCATCTCGCGCATCAGCGTCATGGTTTCGTCGGCAATACGAAAGCCGAGGTGTGCATAACGGGCAGCAAAGCGCGCCACGCGCAACACGCGTAGCGGATCTTCGCTAAAAGCAGGGGAAACATGGCGCAGCAGGCGGTTTTCCAGATCGTCGAGTCCATTATACGGGTCGATAATCTCCCCGTCGTCATCGCGGGCCATTGCGTTGATGGTCAGGTCGCGACGCTGAAGATCGGCCTCCAGCGTCACATCTGGCGCGGCGTAGCAGGTGAATCCGGTATATCCTGAGCCTGATTTACGTTCAGTACGTGCCAGCGCATACTCTTCCCGGGTTTGCGGGTGCAGAAACACGGGAAAATCGCGACCTACCTGCTGGTAACCCGCGTTGAGCATTCCTTGCGGCGTGGCGCCGACTACGACCCAATCTTTATCTTTAATCGGTAGCCCTAATAACGCATCCCGAACTGCACCACCGACCAGATAAATCTTCACGCCACTTTCCTTTTGAAAAAAACATTCCTTAATCATATGTCAGTGTGGCGGAGAAGGCGATTCAGTTCATCCAGCGATCTTTGCGTTTACGGCTTGGGATCATGTGTGGCAGAACCAGACCGAGCAGCAGACCAAGACCCAGCACGCCGCCGCCATACATAAACCATTGCATGATGATAGTACGCTGCTTGTCATCAAGCTGAAGGTTGGCTGCGCTCACCTTCTTTTGCGCCACGATAAGTTCGTTCTTCAGCTTCTGGTTTTCTTGTTTCAGCCCGTCAATCACGCTGTCGCTTTGCGCTACCTTTTGCTGCATGTCGGCGGTACGCTGATTCCATGTGGTATCGATATTATTGAGCTTATCGGTCAAGGTCTTAACCTGGTTTTCCAGGTCGGGAACGCGGGTACGCAGGCTCGGCGTACTGTTCAGCTCTTTCAGTGGGATCCAGGCGGTACGTCCGGTGCTGTCTTTCACCTGGGCGTAGTTGGTGTTGGCATCGGTCTGTAATAGCGTGACTTCCTCGCCGGCGTTAACCGTACCCACGAGGCGATAATTATCTCCCGGACCGCTGCGGACCCAGGTGTTCAGTTCGTCAGAGACATAGCGCTTTTCTTCGGCATGAGAGACTGCAGTGGCGCTAAGTGCGAGTAAAGTTAATCCAATCAGGCGTAATTTTGGCATCAGGCTGTCGTTATTGTCATAGAAAGTGGAACGATAGTAGTGGCATCAGTGTCTCTACGCAAAGCATTCGACATCAATCGGAATCATCTGTGTCCTTTTTGCCACCACCCGAAACTTTTACGCCCGTCAAATTGCTCGTTGCATGGCAATTTGGCGCAAAATACTATCTACTGACCATAAAGAACGAACTTAGTTCGCAGTCAGTTTTCTCAACTGTGACATAACCCATAAGTACAAGACCATGGCCCAGGAAATCGAATTAAAATTTATCGTCAATAGTGACGCTGTAGATGCGCTGCGTGAATGTCTGAATACGCTGGAGGGAGAGCATCATGCGCCCAGCCAGTTGCTGAATATTTACTACGAAACGCCGGATGCGTGGTTGCGTAATCACGATATGGGGCTGCGTATTCGCGGTGAAAACGGTCATTACGAAATGACCATGAAAATTGCCGGACGCGTAACGGGCGGCCTGCATCAGCGACCGGAATTTAACGTTGCGCTGAGCGCGCCTGAGCTGGATCTCGCCTTGTTCCCAACGGAAGTCTGGCCAGATGGCGAACTGCCTGCTGAACTTGCCTCTCAGGTGCAACCACTGTTCAGCACCGATTTTTACCGTGAGAAATGGTGCCTGGATGTTGACGGCAGCCGTATTGAAATCGCCCTCGATCTCGGGGAAGTAAAAGCGGGCGAATGTGCTGAACCTCTCTGTGAGCTTGAACTTGAGCTGCTAAGCGGCGATACCCGGGCGGTACTGAAGCTGGCAAACCAGCTGGTTTCGCAAGCCGGTCTACGCCAGGGCAGCCTGAGCAAAGCGGCGCGCGGCTATCATCTGGCTCAGGGGAATGCGCCGCGTGAACTCAAACCGACGCGCATTTTGCAGGTTCCGGCGAAGGCGAGTATTGAGCAGGGGATGGAAGCGGCGCTGGAGCTGGCATTATCACAGTGGCAGTACCATGAAGAGTTGTGGGTACGCGGCGTCAAAGGGGCGAAAGCCGAGGTTTTGGCTGCAATGGGGCTGGTACGCCACATTCTGATGCTGTTTGGTGGCTGCGTGCCACGAAAAGCGAGCGCTCACTTACGTGATTTGTTGACCCAGTCGGAAGCGATCATCGCGTCTGATGTGTCTGCCGTTTCGGCGGTTTACAGCACCCAAACGGCGATGGCCAAACTGGCGTTAACCGAATGGCTGGTGACCAAAGGGTGGCAGCCGTTCCTTGATGCGAAGGCGCAGGGTAAAATTGCCGACTCCTTTAAGCGTTTCTCGGATACGCATCTCTCACGCCATGCCGCTGAACTGAAAACCACTTTCGCTCAGCCGTTGGGCGATAAGTACGTCGATCAGCTGCCGCGCCTGACGCGCAATATTGATAGCATGCTGATGCTGGCGGGATACTACGACGAAAATGTCGCATCGGTATGGATCGCCAACTGGCAGGGCTTACGTCACGCCATTGCGGCCAACCAATATATTGAAATTGAACACTTCCGCAACGAGGCGATCGCGCTGGAACCGTTCTGGCTGCACAGCGGAAAACGATAATTAGGGTTGAGGCCTCAATACGCAAAGGATGTCCCATACATGAAGCAGCTCTCTTCACCGTTACAGCAGTACTGGCCGACCGTTGTTGAGCGGCTGCCAGCAGCAATCTCTGAGTCCTCGCTTAGCGTGCAGGCGAAGTCAGTGCTTACATTCAGTGATTTTGTCCGCGACAGCATGATTGCCCATCCCGAATGGCTGTCTGAGCTGGAAAGTACGCCACCTCAGGCGGATGAATGGCAACATTATGCCGAGTGGTTACAGCAAGCATTGGTCGATGTCAGCGACGAAAACACGCTGATGCGTGAGCTGCGCTTGTTTCGCCGTCGTATCATGGTGCGTATCGCCTGGGCGCAGACACTGTCGCTGGTGACCGAAGAGAGTATTTTGCAGCAGCTAAGTCATCTGGCTGAAACGTTGATCGTCGCCGCGCGTGACTGGTTATACGCCGCCTGCTGTCGCGAGTGGGGAACGCCCTGTAATCCTGAAGGTGTTGCGCAGCCGCTGCTGATTTTAGGTATGGGAAAACTCGGCGGCGGCGAGCTGAATTTTTCCTCTGATATTGACCTGATTTTTGCCTGGCCGGAGCACGGCAGTACGCAGGGCGGGCGTCGCGAGCTGGATAACGCGCAGTTCTTTACTCGCATGGGGCAGCGGCTCATCAAGGTGTTGGATCAGCCCACAATGGATGGTTTTGTCTATCGGGTGGACATGCGTTTACGCCCGTTTGGCGACAGCGGCCCGCTGGTGCTGAGTTTCTCTGCGCTGGAAGATTATTACCAGGAACAAGGGCGCGACTGGGAACGTTATGCGATGGTCAAAGCCCGCATTATGGGCGATTCCGACGGTACCTACGTCAGTGAACTTCGCGCGATGCTGCGGCCATTTGTCTTCCGCCGCTATATTGATTTCAGCGTGATCCAGTCTCTGCGAAACATGAAAGGGATGATTGCCCGTGAAGTGCGCCGCCGAGGCCTGAAAGACAACATTAAGCTGGGGGCGGGCGGTATTCGTGAAATCGAATTTATCGTGCAGGTATTCCAGCTTATTCGCGGTGGGCGCGAGCCGTCTCTGCAATCCCGATCGCTGTTACCGACGCTCAGCGCCATCAATGAATTGCACCTGCTGTCTGATACCGACGCGGAACAACTGCGCGCAGCCTATCTCTATTTGCGCCGCCTGGAAAATCTGCTGCAAAGTATCAATGATGAGCAGACCCAGACGCTGCCGGGCGATGAACTGAATCGTGCGCGACTGGCGTGGGGGATGAACGTTGATGACTGGCAGCAGTTAACCGATGTGCTGGTCAATCATATGGACAATGTGCGCCGGGTATTCAACGAGCTGATTGGCGATGACGAAGCTGAAACCCAGGAAGAGTCGCTCTCTGAGCAGTGGCGCGAACTGTGGCAGGACGCATTACAGGAAGATGATACCACGCCGGTGCTGACGCATCTGGCAGATGACGATCGCCGGCGCGTGCTGTCTCTGATTGCTGATTTCCGCAAAGAGCTGGATAAACGCACTATTGGCCCACGCGGACGCCAGGTGCTGGATCATTTAATGCCGCATCTGTTGAGCGATGTCTGTACGCGTGACGACGCCTCAATACCGCTGTCGCGCATCACTCCGCTGCTGGTCGGCATTGTGACCCGCACCACCTATCTGGAGCTGCTGAGCGAATTCCCGGGAGCGCTTAAGCACCTGATTTCACTCTGTGCCGCCTCGCCGATGATTGCCAGCCAGCTGGCGCGGTATCCGCTGTTGCTCGATGAACTGCTGGATCCGAACACCCTGTATCAACCCACCGCGACGGATGCCTACCGTGATGAGCTGCGCCAGTATTTGCTGCGCGTACCGGAAGATGACGAAGAACAGCAACTGGAAGCGCTGCGACAGTTTAAGCAAACGCAGCTTTTGCGAATTGCCGCGGCTGATATTGCCGGTACGCTGCCAGTGATGAAGGTGAGCGACCACTTAACCTGGCTGGCGGAAGCCATGATCGATGCGGTAGTCCAGCAGGCGTGGACGCAAATGGTCGCCCGCTACGGGCAACCTACCCATCTTGACGAGCGTGAGGGGCGCGGTTTTGCCGTCGTTGGCTATGGCAAACTGGGCGGCTGGGAACTGGGCTACAGTTCGGATCTTGATTTGATCTTCCTGCATGATTGTCCGATGGACGTAATGACGGACGGTGAGCGTGAGATTGACGGGCGACAGTTCTATCTGCGTTTGTCGCAGCGCATTATGCACCTTTTCAGCACCCGCACCTCGTCTGGTATTTTGTACGAAGTGGATGCGCGGCTGCGTCCATCCGGCGCGGCGGGAATGCTGGTGACATCAATCGACGCTTTCGCCGATTACCAACGCAACGAAGCGTGGACGTGGGAGCATCAGGCGCTGGTGCGTGCTCGCGTGGTATACGGCGACCCGCAGTTGACCTCTCAGTTTGATGCGATTCGTCGCGATATCATGACCCTCGTCCGTGATGGAAAAACCTTGCAGACCGACGTGCGTGAAATGCGTGAGAAAATGCGCGCCCATTTGGGCAATAAGCATCGCGATCGCTTTGATATTAAAGCTGACAAAGGTGGCATTACCGACATTGAGTTTATTACGCAATATTTAGTGCTGTGCTATGCGCATGAAAAACCGAAGCTGACGCGCTGGTCGGATAACGTGCGCATTCTGGAATTACTGGCACAAAACGACATTATGGATGAGCAGGAAGCGCTGGCACTTACCCGCGCTTATACAACGCTGCGCGACGAACTGCACCATCTTGCGTTGCAGGAACTTCCAGGCCATGTAGCGCCGGAACACTTCAACGCTGAACGTACGCTGGTGCATGACAGCTGGCAGAAGTGGCTGGTTGCCGAGTGAAGTGTGCTATTATCGCGCGCAAATTTTAAGACCCTCAGAGAATCTCTCAGGAGACAGGAATGAAAGTAACGCTGCCAGAGTTTGAACGTGCAGGAGTCATGGTTGTCGGTGATGTGATGCTGGATCGCTACTGGTACGGTCCTACCAACCGTATTTCACCTGAAGCGCCGGTTCCGGTGGTGAAGGTCGATACCATCGAAGAACGTCCCGGTGGCGCAGCAAACGTGGCGATGAACATTGCCTCTCTGGGTGCAAATTCCCGTCTGGTGGGTTTGACCGGTATTGACGACGCGGCGCGGGCGCTGAGCAAAACACTGGCGGATGTGAACGTAAAATGCGATTTCGTTTCCGTGCCGACGCATCCGACAATCACCAAACTGCGCGTGCTCTCCCGCAACCAGCAGTTGATTCGCCTGGATTTCGAAGAGGGTTTTGAAGGCGTGGATCCGCAACCGCTGCACGAGCGTATTAATCAGGCGCTGGGCTCTATTGGCGCTCTGGTGCTCTCCGATTACGCCAAAGGCGCGCTGGCAAGCGTGCAGCAGATGATTGCGCTGGCGCGTAAGGCTGGCGTGCCGGTACTTATCGATCCGAAAGGGACCGATTTTGAACGCTACCGCGGCGCAACGCTGCTGACGCCCAACCTGTCTGAGTTTGAAGCGGTAGTCGGTAAATGCAAAAGCGAAGATGAACTGGTTGAGCGCGGCATGAAATTGATTGCTGATTTCGACCTTTCCGCACTGCTGGTTACCCGTTCAGAACAGGGTATGACGTTGCTGCAACCGGGCAAATCGCCACTGCATATGCCGACGCAGGCGCAGGAAGTGTATGACGTGACCGGTGCGGGCGATACGGTAATCGGTGTGCTGGCGGCGACGCTGGCGGCGGGTAATTCACTGGAAGAGGCGTGCTATTTTGCTAACGCTGCAGCCGGTGTTGTGGTCGGTAAACTGGGAACCTCCACCGTTTCTCCGATTGAACTCGAAAACGCTGTGCGTGGTCGGGCTGATACTGGTTTTGGCGTGATGAACGAATCTGAGCTGAAACAGGCCGTTGCCAGCGCGCGCAAGCGTGGTGAGAAAGTGGTGATGACCAACGGCGTGTTCGACATCCTGCATGCGGGCCACGTTTCTTATCTGGCGAATGCGCGCAAGCTGGGCGATCGCCTGATCGTGGCGGTAAACAGCGATGCATCGACCAAACGTCTGAAAGGCGAAACGCGTCCAGTCAACCCGCTGGAACAGCGCATGATCGTGTTGGGCGCGCTGGAATCCGTCGACTGGGTGGTCTCGTTTGAAGAAGATACACCGCAGCGTCTGATCGCCGGCATCCTGCCGGATCTGCTGGTTAAAGGCGGTGACTATAAGCCGGAAGATATTGCGGGTAGCAAAGAGGTATGGGCAAACGGCGGTGAAGTGCTGGTGCTGAACTTCGAAGATGGCTGCTCAACGACCAATATCATCAAGAAGATCCAGAAAGACAGCGATAAGTGAGCTCTGACCTGATAGCCGGATAGCGACACTATCCGGCATTATTACGGTTTATTCCTGAGTCACAGCGTTGCTTTCCACAGATTTCAGCGGCTCGGCCAGTGCCGACAGTGAACCGCCGGATAAGCCAATTTCATTTAACAGCGAATCAATCAGCGGCGCTTGTGTACGATAGGCAAGAGCTGCTGATAATGCCTGCTCAGCCAAATTTCCACTGCTTACGTTACCTGCGCTTACTTCACCGACGGCGCCGCCACGATTCAGGCCATCAACCTGAATAATCTTGATTCCGTCGATAGACTTCATTGGCTCAACGGATTTCTCAATAACCGCTGGCAGAGACTGCAGCAGAGCCAGCTTAAATTTCAGGCTGGTCTGTTCGTCGGAAAGCACGTTGATGGCATCGTTGAGCGCACGCTGGGCTTCGGCTTCCGCCAGACCTTTTTTCCGCGTCGCTTCGGCCAGTTCAACAATTGCTGCCGCCTGCAATTCTGCGGCTTCTTTTTCGGCTTTTGCCCGGACGGTCAGTTCAACCGCCTGGGTTTCTGCATCCTGCGCAGCGGCGATCAGCGCAACCTGTTTGGCTCGATCCGCTTCTGCGGTCTGGCGGGTGGTTTCTACGTTCTGCTGGGCGCGAACCGCTTCGGCCAGGGCATCGTTAGCACGCGCTTCGGCCTGAGACTGCTGTTCGGACTTGGCGGCAATGGCGATGGACTTGGTTTGGTTGGCGATCTCCGTTGCCTGCTGCTGTTCGATCTCTTTGATGCGAACTTCACGCTCGGCCTCGACTTTTCTTGATCGCACCGCCTGTTCGCGCTCGATTTCCGTTTCCTGAATCTGGCGTTCGGCAAGAATGCGTGTCTGCTCAGCTTCACGATGACGTTCAGCTTCGAATGCGGCAATTTTGGCGTTTTGCTCGGCCGTGCGGGTCTTCACCTGCTGATCCTGCTCAAGCGTCATGAAGGCTTCCTGCTGCTCGATCTCCAGCTTGCGCGCCAGCGCATCACGGTTTTTCTCGCGCACCGCAACTTCAACGTCCTGCTCGACTTCGTTACGTTCGCGGCGACGGCGTTCTGTTTCCTGGGTCAGCTTGGTCAGACCCTCGGCATCAAAGGCGTTATTCGGGTTGAAATGGACTTTTTCGGTCTGGTTAAAGTTGGTGAGTGAAACGCTCTCGAGTTCCAGGCCGTTTTTGGACAGGTCTTCCGCGACGGTATTTTGTACGCCCTGAACGAAGTTTTCACGCGTATCCTGCAGTTCATGCATGGTCATCTGCGACGCAGTGGCACGCAGGGCATCGACAAACTTATCTTCTATTAGCACACGTAAATCCTCTGGTGACAGCGTTCGCTGTCCCAGCGTCTGTGCGGCGGTAGCAATCCCTTCAACAGACGGTTTTACACGCACGAAAAAGGCGACGACGACATCCACGCGCATACGGTCTTTGGTGATGAGGCTGTCGACAGTCGAACGGCTCACCTCAAGTTTGAGGGTGTTCATGTTGATAGGAATAATTTCGTGGAAGATGGGCATGACAATTGCGCCGCCGCTCATCACCACTTTTTGCCCGCCAAGTCCGGTACGTACAAACGCCTGTTCAGCAGACGCGCGGCGATACAGGCGGGCAAAGATAATCCCGATAATTAATAAGACGACCACCGCCACAATGGCGGTAAACATCCATGAAGGTAACATGCCAAAAACATCATCCATTGTGTTATTCCCTTAAAGTAAAAATTACAAAACATTTGGCCAGGGGTTTAGCTCGGCCAGGTAACGCGTTGCGGAGAGTCGGCAGATAATCAGCACCTTGTCTCCTTTTTTGAATTCTTGGCCTGCTTCAGGCTCCAGCAGCACATAGTGAGTCTGCCCGAACTTATCGGTAAATTTGCCTTCGCAGGGGGTTCCTGCACTTGCGGAATGTCCGGTAATAATCGCCATGCAGCCGATAAACTCATCTTCTGCGAGGGCGGTGGTTTCATCCCGCGGCAGCCAGGGAGCAATGATTTTTCCGCTGTAATGCACGGCAAAGACGGCAAGAATAAAACTCACCGGAGCAAGCAGTAGGTTGCTGAGCGGTACTTGCCATAGCGTGATCGAACCATGTTGAAGAAGGATGCCGAAGAGTCCGAAGAACCCTGCGAGTAAACACAGCACGATAAGTGCGGGAATACGTCCGATATTCAAATAGTGCAGCGCCTGGCCGATATTGCCGGAAGTCAGGGCATCGTAATGTTCAAGATGCGCATCAAGCGCACCCGAAAGGAAATGCCCGAAAATAAGAGAGATGACTTCCAGTAAGCCAATCAGCAGGACAAATGAAATAGCAAACAGGTAGGGGGCGTTATAATCCGTGAATAAAACCAACTTTCTTCCTCCTGCGACCGCGTTCCCTGATAGTGTCAAAAGTAATGGTTTTACCTCTTACTTTTACATGACGTTACAATAACATGCGTTCTCCTTGTCTTGAATCCGAAAAGAGGCACATCCCCCCTCTTAGATTTCGTAGGAAACTGTGAAGCTGGTGGTTTTTTTGCGCACAATATGTGCAGAATAACTTCGCATCCAGGGAAATACTGAAATCAGAAAAAGCATATGGCCTTAGCAGATATTCAATAACTGGAGGGTATGCTCATGAACAGTAGTATGTATTCAATGAACAATTTCGATTTCCTGGCCCGCAGTTTTGCCAGGATGCAGGCTGAGGGCCATCCCGTTGATATCCAGGCGATAACTGGGAATATGGATGAAGAACACCGTAGCTGGTTTTGCAAACGCTATGCGCTGTACTGCCAGCAGGCGACGGAGGCCAGGAAGCTGGAACTGGAACACTAACAGAAAACGGGCCTTGCGGCCCGTTGTCGTTTTTACTCTTGCGGATCGACTGACGGGATCGCGGGGGCAGGCTTAGTTTCTGCCGTTGTTTCACGCGATTCCAGCTCGGTCAGACGTTGCTCAAGCAGCGCCAGCTTTTCACGGGTACGCAGCAAAACCTGAGTCTGTACATCAAACTCTTCACGGCTTACCAGATCCAGACGGGTCAGCTGTGACTGAAGCGTTTGACGAATTTTCTTCTCAACGTCTTCGCCAAACTCGCGGATCCCTTTCGGCATCGACTCATGAACCTGACGAGCAATCTGCTCAATTTTTTTCGGGTCAATCATTGTGGTTTCCCTGAACTGGTACGTGTTGCTGCATATTGTAGTGCGAACTGGCACAAGCATAAACCAGAATTGTGTGAAGCTAAGCCGAGCAAAGGCGTTGATGAAGGTAATCAATAGCGTTATAGTTAACGCGCTTATTCTCAGGGCGGGGCGAAATTCCCCACCGGCGGTAAATCAACTGATGTTGAAAGCCCGCGAGCGCTTTGAGTGCAAACTCAAAGGTCAGCAGATCCGGTGTAATTCCGGGGCCGACGGTTAAAGTCCGGATGGGAGAGAGTAACGATCCAGTCGGGCATGGACCCGCTCACGTTATTTTTTGCCGCTTAGACGGTACTCCTAAGACTGCCCTGATTCTGGTAACCATAATTTTAGTGAGGTTTTTTTACCATGAATCAGACGCTACTTTCCTCTTTTGGTACGCCTTTCGAACGTGTTGAACATGCGCTGTCTGCGCTGCGTGAAGGACGCGGTGTGATGGTGCTTGACGACGAAGATCGTGAAAACGAAGGCGATATGATTTTCCCGGCAGAGACCATGACCGTTGAACAGATGGCGCTGACCATCCGTCACGGAAGCGGTATTGTTTGCCTGTGCATCACCGAAGACCGCCGTAAACAGCTCGATCTGCCAATGATGGTTGAAAATAACACCAGTGCTTACGGTACCGGCTTTACCGTGACCATTGAAGCCGCTGAAGGCGTGACCACCGGCGTTTCCGCTGCAGACCGTGTTACAACGGTTCGCGCGGCAGTTAAAGAGGGTGCAAAACCGTCCGACCTGAACCGTCCGGGGCACGTGTTCCCGCTGCGTGCTCAGGCTGGTGGCGTGTTAACCCGCGGTGGTCATACTGAAGCGACCATCGACCTGATGACGCTGGCAGGGTTTAAACCGGCAGGTGTGCTGTGCGAATTGACTAATGATGATGGCACCATGGCGCGTGCGCCACAGTGCATTGAGTTTGCCGGCAAGCACAATATGGCTGTAGTCACTATCGAAGATTTAGTGGCTTATCGTCAAGCGCACGAGCGTAAAGCCAGCTAATTGTAAGACGAACTGGTGAAATAGCAAAAAGCCGATGCAACGCCATCGGCTTTTTTACGCTTAGTTGTAGTTAATTTTAAATAAAACTACTGTTTCAAATGGCCCAGTCTTCACGGTGTCGCCGGTGACCTGACTTAATTCAGCCTGATAGCTTTTCTCTCTGGTCAGTAATTCTGTGTCAAACTCGGCATATTCAGAGTATGCGTTAAAGGTGGATAAGGTATTATCTTCCATATTGCGTATTTTTAACTGCAAACCATTACCGATTCTTAACGATTTATCATCCTCAGCCAATTCTTCTGTCGTATAAAATGAGGACGAAACTTTAAACGTGTCGGTACACCCGCTTTCTGCACCCTGATTCTTGGTTGTCTTAATGGAAAAGCTTTTGGTCAAGGTTTTGGCGTTAATTTCCATATTATTAAAGGTGCCAAAATCGATGGTTTGGTTTTCCGGAAAAATGTTGAATTTTACGCTGCAGTCCAGTACGCGGATTTGATCTAATCCCGTAACATGATATTTGAGATTGGCAGCATCCGGGCTAACGTTAATACCGCCAACGCCATCAAACTGCACCAGAATATAATCGCCGATACTGCTGGTGTAGTCGTGGGGAGGCATGGATATGATTTTTACGTACAGACGCATACGGGCCACAAACGTTCTCGAGTAGTGCGTATCGTCCGCGTTTCCTGAGCAAAGGTAGTGCTCCCAACCACTGGCTCTGATTTGCGCTGGGGTATAGATCTTAAGCTTCTGATTATCAATGCACTGGTGCGTATCAATGCTGACCGCACCTTGCGTGGCGTCATAATCAATGCCTTCATAGGTGACGCCCAGTTGATAATAGGTATCGTTGACTGAGGTGTAGGGGTTTACCCATGCGTAGACGTTTTCGCTGCTATAAGCATTTTCGGAGGTTGCGTTATCGCAGTAGACGGGGATTTTTATATCGTTGCTTTCCCAGATTTTGTCCCCGGGTTTAGCGTTGTTAGGGACTGCAAACGGCTCGATAGCGGTATAACCTTCAACAGGACCACCGGAGGCTCCCAGATAGCAGTGAACCGCCAGCGCGGAACGAAAAGGGATAGCGATGAATATTAACAACAGAAATAACCGTAGCGTGCGGATCATTTTCTGGCCTCCGGCACGATAAGATCGCACTGACCATAGCATTTCACGTTCAGCATGCGCAGTCCGCCATAATCATCCATATATCCCAGTGCGAATGTATTTCCGTTATAACCGCCGGCATTTAATGTGACAGAGGAAAAAGGGGGAATCATCTTACTGCTAAAGCCCGACAATTGGCTTTTGCTGTCTTTGCCAAAAAAAGCCAACGTAATGTAGTAGGCGGTAGGATTATTGACCAACAGCGTATTTCCCTGCTGACTTATTTTAAGCTGATGTTCGACTTCGACTCCCGGTTTTTTCTTTAATGCCGCGGGTCGCCAGAACAATTTCATGCGGGATTGCAATGCCATTTGTACTACGGCATTGCTACCTTTATTTTCTGGCTCAGGTGGAATTTCCCGGACATTAAAATAAAACAACGATTCCCGATCCTGAGGCAGTGAACGCGCTTTATCCTGCTTAACGATCCTCACTTGTGAAATTGCGCCGGGATTTAACCGCTGGATTGGTGGTAGAGCAACTAAAAAGGTGTCATCTTTATTTCCTTTTTCATCTTCAATCCATGAGTAAGCCAGATAAGGCAACTGCTTGCTCTGATTTTCGAGCTTCAGGCTGCTGGCTTTTTCGTTGCCGTTAAATATTATCCGCGTTCTGTCGGGCTGAATTGCCGCCTGGCAGGTGAGTGATAAGGCGAGTAGTACTATTGTTAATCCTTTGAATAATGTCATTTTTCATCCTTAATTAATGACAAGGTAAAATAAGACCTTGCATGGAGATATCCAGCGAGTCCGGTAATGCGATGGTGCAGGTCTGTTTGTCACCCCACTGCACGGTAAATTGCTGCCTACTGTCGACACCACCAAGCCACGCATGGCCATCTTCGCTGACCATTCCCACTTCGGTATTGCTTTCAATCTGCCGCACGATCGCGCCGAGCGGCGGGAAGTCGCCATTTTCCATTCTGATGCCGACGGTAATATTTTTGCCAGCGCGGGATATCAGCCCTTTGTAGCCAATGGCACCTTCGGTCCAGGTTTGGCGGGTGATCGTTTCATCAACGGTCACGCCGTCAGGCAGATCGTTCATATTGACCGCGATGGTTGAGGGCTGGTAGCTGGAAACCATTGGCACCACCGCATAGCCCAAACTGTTGGTGCGGTTGCTATCTCCCTGTACAGGAATGTCGGCCACGCCATCGGCCCCGACCATGACCCTGGGCTCATTGCCAAAGCTACGACGATGCAACGCGATGCCGCTGCCTGTTGCGGTCATTGAACCGCTCCAGCTTGCGCTGGCGGAAGTATAGTCGCTGGCCGCGTAGCTTCCGGAGAACTGTAGTTCGCCAGCGGGGGTGACATGCTGGTAGTTGCCTCTGAATTGCGCGCCGTTATGTGGCCTGTCGGCTGCGGTTCCTGCGGATACGCCCCAGGTATTATACGGATCGGATGAATCATTCCATGAGAGCGTGTTAGTCGTATTGCTACTGTTACGCATGTCATAATTCAACCGTCGACCAAAGTCGAAGGGAGCGGAGAGCGAAACGTAAACTTGCTTATCGTTATCACTCTCCTCGTAGTGCGTTGTGCTGAAGGATGTTGACAGTGATAAACCTTTCCAGTCGCCAATATCGAAATTAAACCCGGCGGTAACCGATGCGGTAGTGGAGCTGTCGCCATCCCACCATTGCTGACGCAGTGCGCTGACGTACAGATTCATCTGCAGAGGATCAATTGGCTGATTGAAGGCGATGCTTACGGTCTGCTTTTCGTCCTGAGTATCAGCTTCATTGTACTGATGGGCGACAAAGTTGGCATAACTATGAAATTCACGTTCGGAAAAACGGTAGGCGGCGAGTGAGATCTGGCTGTTCGTTGCATCAAAACGTTTACTGTAGTTCAGACGATAGCTGAGACCACTTTCTTCATGACCGTCCTCGAAAGTACTGCGGGAGTGCGTAACGTCAAATGAGAGCGCGCCCAGCCAAAGCATGTTTTGTCCAATACCCACTGCCGCTGAGCGATAATCGTTGCCCGCAGCGAGGATCCCGCCATAGAGAGATGTGTTCGACAGCATTCCCCATGAAGCTTCGCTACTCACGAAGGAGTCATCAATCACGTGATGCGAGATGTCCGGGCGTGCACGACCCGCGGCGATTTTGTAGCGAACTTGCCCTTCGCGGGTCAGGAAAGGTGTGGAGGCTGCAGAAACCTGAAATGTATTGGTTCGGCCGTCTTCTTCGGTGATTTTCACGTCCAGCGTTCCCTGTACCGATTGATTGAGATCGGTAATAACAAAGGGACCAGGGGCAACTTTGGTTTGATAAATTACGCGACCGGAATGGCTAACGGTGACTGTGGCATTGGTTTGCGCGATGCCGCTGATTTGTGGGGCATAACCACGTAATTCCCACGGCAGCATACGGTCGTCGCTGGCCAGAGATGCGCCATTATAGGAAAAGCCATCAAAGATATTGGAGCTTAAATCTGTCTCGCCCAGCGTGAGTTTCGCTCCTATTGTAGGGAGGGGGCGAAAAAGATAGGTACGCGAAATACTTCGCGTCGTTTGGATATTTTCGTCGCTGCGATTTTGGCTGACCTGATAATCGCTGCGTAAGCGCCAGGCACCCATGTTCAGGCCCGCGGTGCCATAGGAGTTTAGATTTTCTGTGCTTCCACCTGTGTCGGGGCGATAGGTGCTGGCGAATAGGTTGTAGTCGAACAGCAGACCGTTCACACCATGATCCCAGCTTGAGGGGGGCATCCAGCTTTCTGACTTCCATGCCAATAAAACCTGGGGGACACTGATATCCAGGCGTTGATTTGCCATATCTAAGTTGAAGGCAATATCGTTGTATTCGGCAAAATCTATGCAATCGTGGTGTACTGGCAGTGAATTTAAAATCTTTTCTTTCAACCCCAGTTGCCTGGCGAGGTCAGAAGGAATACAGACGGCAACGCTCTCGCCATGTTTTTTCCAGGTCAACTGGCGGCCTGATGATATTTGGTTTTTATTCACAGCGACGGTAACAAAGTAGCTCCCTGGCGCTATTGCGGAATCATCTTTTAATAGCGAGAGATCAACACTGTTACGCATGGATTTATCCAGCACGTTCAGGTTGAATTCGACGGCCATAGCTGAAAATGACAACAGCAACCCACATCCGCAGGCCGCAATCTTGCAGGTATTCATGGCAATCCTTACCTATACCCAAGCGTTACAAGTGTTAAATGGTGGCCATCCGGCCACCATTGCGTGACTACTTATAAGTGAGTCTGTAGGTTGCCGTTGCGGCGACAGCACCTACGGTGACATCCGTTGAGCCAATTTTTTGCATATAGGCCATAAAGGGAAGGATTTGGGTTGCGGAGGTGGAGATTAAATCAATGCTTTTGGCTGTTCCCAGAGTAATATTTGTACTTGATTTGTCCAACAGACGTACGCCAACATTCTGCGCGCCGCTGGCGAAGGTATTGCTCAACAGGCTGGTGTCTTCCGTTGTAACGCTGTCGCTGTTGAAGGTGACTTCGACTTTACTCACGGGTACGTCGCTGCCATTGTTCGAGTTTGGCAGATTGCAATTGATCAAATGCAGGCTTGAATCTACCGCATCAGAATGCCCGTTAGTATTAATGTAGGAGGCAGGCACTTCACCCAATTCGACCTGCTTATCAATATCGTCAGGTTGAATAGCGCATGGCGCGTTGATAACGGTACCGGTGAAGGTGATTTTGCCGCTACCGCCGTCAACATCGGCGAAGGCATAGCTGGAGGTTAATGTGGCAATAGTAAGAGCCAATAACGCCTTATTTACTGATTTCATATACATTCCTTTAGTGGTGAAAATATCCTTGATATACAAGTCAAAGCACGCCGCTTTTTTTAAAATTATATCATCAGGTATTCCCTGGATGTTCGTGCTTGCACTGAATTCAGAATTTGCCCCGCCACTAATTAAATTTAAATATATATAAATTTAATATTATATTTGCTTTAGTGCTAAAAATCGGAATGTGTGAGGTTTTATTATGTTTTCTTGTACCAGAAGCAGAAAGATATTTCTTTAAAACTGTGAGCTGAATGCACTATTTTTCTTAAAATCAGAATATATCAATATGGAAAAATTATCATTGATGTTAAGAGAAGATAAATTTGGAATGTTTTTAATTCGAAAGGGGGAATACCAATTGAATTGTATAGCTAATGTGAGAAAAGCAGAAGTCTGGATGCAGACCTCTGCTTTAGTATTAGCATTCTAATTATTTGATTCTGGTCATTTTTAAAGCCCAGGCACAGCTCATTATCACCAACAGTAGCAAACATAGGCCAAAGGTCAGTAAGCAAGCCTGTGCCATGTTCATAAAATGCCACGGTGGAAGCAGATACCAGCCTTCAGACTGTTGGTATAGATCGATAAATCACGTTTGCGTACCATAGTGTCACGGTCTTTCTGATATTCGATAACCGAGGTGATGGGACTATAGAAATCGTAACTGCGCTCTTTGCCGTATTCCCAGATTTGCTGAACGGTACCTTTTTTCTCGTCAACTTTATATTCGACGAAACGAGAGTATTTCATCGTCGGCAATGCCGGTTGTTCGAGCCCACGACCATCGCCGTTGTCAAAGATGGTTAATGTTCCTTTGCTCGAGAGCCATGCGGTGTGCTGTGTATAAGTAAAATCGAAATCGGTGTTTTCACACTTGCCGTTTTCGTCACATTTTAGCGCATTGCCTTTACTATCAATCGGTTTTAACAGCTTGCTTGCCAGCGCCTTATTCCAGCCTTTCGACGGAGCGAGGATCCATTTCACCTGTTTATCGCGACCGATTTTGACGACGCCCTGATGGCGGGAAGAGATAATAATGGAGTCATCTTTGGCATCATAGGCAATGGAGTTAACATGCGCCAGTTACGACCCGCACCCACTCCGAGGGCGTCACCGTAAGGAGTATCTGGCTCCAGTTTCGCCTGTTGACCGGCATGAGCGAGGTCAACGTTGACGCTACCGCGCTTGCGTCCAGTGCACCCAGAAGCGCATCACGCATCGGATCAAGTATTTTTGTCAGATCCCATACGTCAACCACACGACCTGACTTGTCTACTTCAATTATCTGATCGCGGATAGTTTGCACATGGATGCCATCTTCTTTGCGATAATCGCGTTTGCCCGCGCGAAGCAACATGGTGTCGTTGATTGTTTCGAGCGATTCATGCGACGCGCGGCGTTTCCCGGATACCCATCAAGTAACCGCGCTTATTGATATCCATGTCATGGCCATTGTAAAAGGTATCTTGATCCAGCCACCAACGATATTCACCTTCCGTATCGACGATAAAGGTGAAGGGGGCAATGTCAAAGGGTAATGCCCGCCCGCAGGACCCGCATCCAGAATGCCGGCATTTTTATCTTTTTCGCCATGCCAGTGGAATTCCGCCCCTTGTGCCGTGAAGATATGGGTATTCACCAGATAGAGACGATCTTTAAAACCAGGCGCTACCTTAATAACTTTCGTTTGCTGTAAATCGGAAACAGAACTATTATCCATGTAGTGATTAACGATGGCGGACGTTTGCACCACATAATCATCCTTCATGGCTTTGCCATTTTCTTTATATTCAACGGTGACCTTATTAGCAAACTTTTGATAAAGACCAAAAATAGGCACGCCGTCATAGGTTGCTAATGATTCTTTGCCAACAGTATAAGTAACAGGAACTCCTTTCTCGCCTTTGCCATGAACGGTGACTTTAACATCTGAAATAACGTGACTGTCTAATTCAACCAGTGCGGTAAGTGGGGCGTTTCCATAAAGATCAACGACTATTGCGCCCAGATTCCCTGCGGGTTGGCGGATTGAAAACCCGCGGCAAAGGAATTTCCAACAGTTAATCTAAACGTCAGTGCCAGAGTGCCTGCGAGAAGTGTTTTTCGATATTGCCTAAACATGGATATATCTCCTTATATTACCTATAAAAATAATCTCAATGAATATATTATGTTTTTAAGGTATGGCTAAAAATGAAAAAGGTACTACTGATGTCACTTTTATTATGGGTATATAAATATTGATGAAGTGTATTATTTTACAAGATCTAATTTTTATTGTTTTCTGGATAGTATGAGTGAGGTATTTTAAGGACAATGTTTATTATTGCTTAGTGTGATCTCGTCGACAGAGTTTTATTTTTTATAACTGTTTTCGCTATTGGCATAGCTGCTGGTTTATATGATCGAAATCATATATTTGTTTCTGAAATATGCCACTATAGGGGTATGTCAGAATAAGCTTATGTAAAATTTTAACGTTAAATGTTTAATGATGTTAAATGTTAAGGGTAAAAGAATGTTTATTGCCTGGTATTGGATCGTATTAATTGCACTCGTTGCATTGGGTTATTATTGCCATATGAAGCGTTATTGTCGGGCATTCCGACAGGACAGAGACGCATTGCTTGAGGCACGAAACAAACTCTTCCGTCGTTCTGGAGAAGATAACAGCGTGATTAAGGAACAGGAATAGTCCTTCACGTTCTGCTATGGATGAGCGGATGCTGTAAAATAGCAGGGTGGCATCCGCCCTCTGGATTATCCGATTCCCATGGACTGGAGGATGACGAGACTTAACCCCATCACCGACATTCCGCACAGGACCCCATAGCTGGGATTATTATTTGGGTCGATCTCTTTTGCCAGTGGCATCAATTCATCGACTGACAGCGCCACCATGATTCCGGCGACCGCCGCCATTATTGCCGCCATTACCACCGGTGAAATCAGACTACCAAGAATTAACCACGCCAGCACGCCGCCCAGTATTTCCGCCATTCCCGAGATCCCGGCCCAGAATATCGCGGTACGTTTTGAACCCGTGGCGGCATAAACGGGCCCGGCAACGGCTAAACCTTCAGGTATATTATGTAATGCGACAGCAAGCGCAATGCCAAACCCCAGTTCGAGGTTGCTGCTGGCGGTAACAAAAGTCGCAATCCCTTCCGGGAAATTGTGCAGGCTAATGCCGAGCGTAAGTAAAATAGCGGTACGTTTAATGGAGCTGGGTAGAGGTTGCTTTGTTTTCTGTACCAGATCCTGAGGGTGGGCGTGTGGCAATAGACGATCCAGGCCAAAATAGCCCAGCAAGCCAAAGATAAACATCCCGTAGCCCAAAACTGGGGACATGCCTTCAGCAGCCAGAGCGGCGGGTAGCATCTCCATCAGGGAGATCAGTAACATTATCCCGGCGGCGAAGCCTAAAGAAAAGGCGAGAACGCGGTTGGAGGGCTTTTGCCCTAACACACCGAGAAATGCGCCAATAAACGTAGCGGCACCTGCCAGTAAAGTCAGAAGTAAAGGTACTGACATCGACAAATCAAACTCCTTATCAATCTACCTTTCGGGCCAGATCGTCAAAATAACTGATGATCTTCATCATGGTTATCTGAGTTCTTCATCAACCGAATAAGCGTATTGTGATGGTATCAAAATGACTCCCTCAGTAAGGATATCATCATGTCTTCAACTCGTATGCCAGCATTGTTTTTGGGCCACGGCAGCCCGATGAATGTTCTGGAAGATAACGTTTATACCCGTGCCTGGCAGCAACTGGGGGAAACGTTGCCACGTCCGAAAGCCATCGTGGTAGTCTCAGCGCACTGGTTTACGCGCGGCACTGGTGTAACCGCGATGGAAGCACCTAAAACGATCCACGATTTCGGTGGTTTTCCGCAGGCGCTGTATGACACACATTACCCGGCACCGGGCTCGCCAGAACTTGCGCAGCACCTGGTTGATTTACTTGCTCCTGTGCCCGTCGCGTTAGACAAAGAGGCGTGGGGTTTTGACCACGGTTCATGGGGCGTGCTGATCAAGATGTACCCGAATGCCGACATCCCGATGGTGCAGTTAAGCATTGATAGTACAAAACCGCCGGCCTGGCATTTCGAAATGGGTCGTAAGCTGGCAGCGCTGCGCGATGAAGGTATTATGCTGGTGGCCAGCGGTAACGTGGTGCATAACCTGCGCACAGCACGCTGGCACGGCGAGAATACACCGTATCCGTGGGCGACCTCATTCAACGATTATGTTAAGGCAAACCTGACATGGCAGGGACCGGTTGAACAGCACCCGCTGGTGAACTATCTCGATCATGAAGGTGGATCGCTGTCGAATCCAACGGCGGACCACTATCTGCCGCTGCTGTATGTACTCGGCGCGTGGGATGGCAAAGAGCCAGTGACTATTCCTGTTGATGGGATTGAGATGGGTAGCCTGAGTATGTTGTCAGTGCAGGTGGGATAAAAACGTAGGCCCGGTAAGCATTAGCGATACCGGGCACAGCGAATTACTCGACAAAAATATGCGGATAGAAACGGGAAAGATCCTGTGTGATCAGCGCGCGGTCTTCGCGAATGCCGATACCTGCAGGTTGATCGTTGATTAGCCAACTGCCGATCAGCATGTAGCTGTCGCCGAACTTCGGTAGCTGATGGAACTGCTGCACGATCATTCCCTCTTCACCGTACGGACCTTCCACCGCTTCGATCGTTTTACCGTTCTCAACGATCGACACGTTAGCGCCTTCACGCGAGAAGATCGGTTTCACGACGAATTTCTCCATCTGCGGATGGTCGTCTTCGGCGAAGTACGCCGGCAGAAGATTCGGATGGTTCGGGAACATTTCCCACAGCAGCGGTAACAACGCTTTGTTGGAGATAATGCTCTTCCAGGCCGGTTCCAGCCAGCGGACGCCGGCATCTTCCAGCTTAGTGGAGAACATCTCGCGCAGCATAAATTCCCACGGATAGAGCTTAAACAGGTTGGCAATCACCTGATCCTCTAAATCCGTGAACTGACCTTTTTCACCAAGACCAATATCTTCAACATAAAGGAATTCAGTGGCGATTTCTGCTTCGGCAGCGCAATCCTGCAGATACTGGATCGTTCCGCGATCTTCAACGGTATCGCGACAACAGGTCAGATGTAGCAACTGAAAACCATATTGCTCACGCAGTGCGGTGAAGCGCTCGATCAGCTTTTCCTGCAGACTGTTGAACTGATCGCTGCCTTCCGGCAAATTGCCTGCATTGAGCTGATCTTCCAGCCAAATCCATTGGAAAAATGCAGCTTCGTACAGCGAGGTGGGCGTATCGGCGTTGTTTTCTAAAAGCTTAGGTTCACCGGTTCCATCCCACGCCAGATCGAGGCGGGAATAGAGCGACGGTTGCTGTGTCAGCCAGGACTGACGGACAAAGCCCCAGGTATGCTTCGGAATGCGAAATTTGGTCATCAGCTCGTCGCTGGCAATGACCTTTTCAACCACCTTGAGGCACATCTGATGCAGCTCAGCGGTGACCTCTTCCAGCTTTTCGACCTGAGCAAGCGTCAGCTTATAGTATGCGTCTTCACACCAGTACGGCTCGCCGTACATGGTGTGAAAGTTGAAACCGTATTCGGTGGCCTTATCGCGCCAGTCCGGGCGCTCGACAATACTGACTCTTTCCATGACGATCAGCCACCCATTGAACGTGTGGTAGTACCGCTTGCGCTACGCTGCATGGTGCTTTGTTTAGCGACTGATTCACCAAATCCGCCGCGGGTTACGGTAGAGGTGGTGGCTGGTTTCGGCGCCATGGCAGTTTTGGGTACGGTCATGGTGCGACCCGGCGTTGCTGCACCGTAGTTTTTGCCGCTGGCGTCAGTATATTTGCCGTATGCAGGGCTGGCTGGGTTTTTCGAGCTGAACAGCGGTTGCTGAGCGCCCATTCCGCCGCCCATCAGTCGGCCCATCATGTAGCCGGCCATCAGCGGCATCCAGAAGCTGCCGCTGCTTTGGTTCTGCGCCTGAGCCTGGCCTTCACCGGTCGGCGCCATGCCTGCTTGCGCAGGTGCCTGCTGGCACTGGCCTTCGCCGAATTCAGCAATACAGTCTTCGCGAGTGGCGTATTTTGGCGCGGTGCGTTCGGCTTCTTTCAGCGCGTTGTTAAACGCGGTGGTACATTCAGCGCTTTTACCCGGATTAGCCGCAGAGCAGTCGTCCGCATTTTGATAAAGCGAAACCGTTTCGTCACTCTTTTCACAGCCCGCGAGCATAAACACTGCGGTAACTGCCAGGGCGACAGGAGTCAGGTGGCGCGCGCTCCAGCTTTTGCGGAACGAGGCGTGATGTATCGATTTTGTCCGTTTCATTTTTGTCTTCCAGGACCCAGTGGTAAACACAGTAAATAATGCTCAGGATAGAGGATGACTGGTCGAAATTGAAGCGGGAAGAGGCGAGAATGCGCAGGAAGAGGCGGATCTTTACGTTGCCTTACGTTCAGACGGGGCCGAAGCCCCGTCTTCAGCATCAATTACGGAACGGGTTGTTACCGTTGCTGCTGGTTGAACGTGCAGCCGTCGGCTGAGCCGCAGGCAGATTGCCAGTGCCGTTATAGTCATTCACGGCGGCATCTTGTTGAGGATTTTGCGGTGCCACGGTATCCGGCGTTGTGGATACCGGTTTACCCAGCGTATTGTTCAGCGCCACCAGATCCTGCTCGTTCAGCGTACCGAGCGCAGATTTGACGTTTAGCTGGTTGATAAGATAGGTATAACGCGCATTAGCCAATTGTTGTTTGGCGTTGTACAGCGTGGTGGTGGCATCCAACACATCTACAATGGTACGTGTACCTACGGAATAACCGGCTTCCATCGCATCCAATGAGCTTTGGGCAGAGACAACCGCTTGTTTGTACGCGTTAATGCTACTAATGGAGGCATTAATGTTGTTGAATGAAGAACGAACGGTCTGCACCACGCTACGGTGCGCGCTTTCCAGTTGTTCACTCGCGCCAACAAAGTTGTACTGCGCTTGTTTCACCTGCGAGTTAACCATTCCGCCCTGGTACAGTGGCAGCGAGAAGCTCAGGCCGATTTTGTTCTGACCCATGTTGCTGTCGTCATACTGGGAGCCGGTTGCACCACGGGTTTTAGATCCACTATAAGAGGTGTCAGACACGCCGGTAGAGGCGGTTAAATCCAGCGTTGGTAAATGACCGTCCTGCGCCTGACGAATCTGTTCGCGCGCCAGATCCTGGCTCAAACGTGCCTGCAATAAGGTCAGGTTGCGGTTTTCCGCTTCTTTCAGTAGCGCATTCACCGCCTGCGGTTTGTTGGTTTTAAAGCCATCAACGTTCAGCGAAGCCAGTTCCGGGTAGTAGTTACCGGTCACCTGACGCAGCTGTTCTACCGCGTTATCCAGATTGTTACGTGCAGTCACTTCATTCGCTAATACGGTATCGTATTGTGAGCGGGCGTTTTGTACGTCAGTGATGGCGACCAGGCCAACGTTAAAACGCTGAGTGGTCTGATCTAACTGACGATAAACCGCATCTTTCTGTGCCTGGGTGTACGACAGCACGTCAATCGCGTTCAGTACGTTAAAATAAGCGGTGGCGGTATTCAGGATCAGCGTTTGCTGATCGGTCTGGTACGTCACGTCCTGGATGCCCGCTGATTTTTCTTGCAGCGTCAGGGCACGCCATTTAGACATGTCGAACAGCGTCTGAGTCAATTGTAATGACGCGCTGGTAGCGTTGGAGTTGACGCCGTTTGCATCACGGTAGCCATTGCTGTAGGTGTAATCGGCACCTAAACCCAGTTGCGGCAGTAATGGGCTACGCGCTTCGTTAATTTTTTCGAATGCAGCATCGCGATCGGCGGCCGATTTACGCAATTCCGGGTTGCTCAGGCGTGCTTGCTGATAAACCTGCATCAGGTTTTCTGCCTGGCTCAAAGTACTGAACCCCGACAGGCTCAGGCCGATAAGGATGGGGAGCAATTTCTTCATTTGCATTCCTTGTTGTGAAGCAGTATTTAGCGCTGATCAAATTATAAAAATATTTGCTGATTCTAGCAGAATCTGCCACTGCAAAAAGTTGGCGTTACGTGCCATACGGCGTTAATTTGCATCAATTTAACACAAGGGCGTTCAAACATCAGTCAAACTACCTTGAAATTCACATTTTAATCACTATTGGTTTCAGGACAGAACAATGCGTAAACCAGACAACTTGCCAATGACTTTCACTAAAAATGATGTAGAAATTATTGCACGAGAAACGCTATACCGCGGTTTTTTTTCACTGGATCTTTATCGGTTCCGTCATCGCCTGTTTAACGGCGGTATGAGCGGTGAAGTAAAGCGCGAAATTTTTGAGCGCGGACACGCGGCAGTCTTGCTACCCTTTGACCCTGAGCGGGACGAAGTTGTACTGGTCGAGCAGATCCGTATCGCGGCGTTTGATACCAGCGAAAGCCCGTGGCTACTGGAAATGGTGGCCGGCATGATCGAAGAGGGCGAAACCGTTGAGGATGTGGCCCGTCGTGAAGCGATGGAAGAAGCCGGGCTGGAAGTTAAACGCACGAAACCCGTTCTGAGCTATCTGGCAAGCCCAGGTGGTACCAGTGAGCGCCTGTCTATTTTAGTTGGCGAAGTGGACGCCACGACCGCGAGCGGAATTCATGGTCTGGCTGATGAAAACGAAGATATTCGTGTTCATGTGGTGAGCCGGGAGCAGGCTTATCAATGGGTAGAAGAGGGGAGAATCGACAACGCGGCTTCTGTCATCGCCTTGCAATGGTTACAGCTGCACTATCAAGAGTTAAAAACTGAGTGGAAAAAATGAAGCGTTACACACCTGACTTCCCTGAAATGATGCGCCTGTGCGAAACCAATTATTCGCAATTGCGCCGCCTGCTGCCGCGTAATGACGCAGCCGGTGAAACAGTGAGCTATCAGGTAGCAAACGCACAATATCGGTTAACGATCGTGGAATCGACCCGATACACTACGCTTGTCACGATCGAACAAACGGCACCGGCTGTCACTTACTGGAGCCTGCCGTCATTAACCGTGCGCCTGTATCATGACGCGAGGGTGGCTGAAGTGTGTTCAAGTCAGCAGATCTTTCGCTTCAAAGCGCGGTATGATTATCCAAATAAAAAGTTGCATCAACGCGACGAAAAGCATCAAATTAATCAGTTTCTGGCCGACTGGTTACGGTACTGTTTAGCACATGGAGCGATGGCGATTCCGGTTTATTAGCGTCGTGAAACCTAAGGACACCATTTGGAAAGCCTGTTAACCCTTCCTTTGGCTGGTGAGGCCAGAGTCAGGATCTTACAAATTACAGACACTCACCTGTTTGCCGAAAAGCATGAAACGCTGCTGGGTGTGAACACCTGGGACAGCTATCAATCCGTACTGGATGCCATACATGCAGAGTCGCCTGAGTACGATCTGATCGTCGCGACGGGGGATTTGGCGCAGGATCAATCCGCTGCGGCTTATCAGCATTTTGCTGAGGGCATCGCAAGCTTTCGTGCGCCCTGCGTTTGGTTACCGGGTAATCATGATTTTCAGCCGGCAATGTACAGCGCGCTTCAGGACGCGGGCATTTCTCCGGCCAAGCGCGTTTTCATCGGCGAACAGTGGCAAATATTATTGCTCGACAGCCAGGTGTTCGGCGTTCCCCACGGTGAATTAAGCGAATTTCAGCTCGAATGGTTGGAACGTAAACTTGCCGATGCGCCTGAGCGCAATACCTTGCTGCTTCTGCATCACCATCCTCTGCCCGCGGGCTGCAGCTGGCTCGATCAGCATAGCCTGCGCAATGCCGCGGAGCTGGATAACGTACTGGTGAACTATCCGCGCGTGAAATATCTGCTGTGCGGGCATATTCATCAGGAACTGGACCTGGACTGGAACGGACGCCGTCTGATGGCGACGCCGTCGACCTGCGTGCAGTTTAAGCCGCATTGTTCCAACTTCACGTTAGATACCATCAGCCCCGGCTGGCGGACGTTGGAGCTTTTTGCTGACGGGACGTTGCAGACTCAGGTTCGCCGTCTGCAGGGTAATCGTTTCCACCCTGATACCGCTTCAGAAGGCTACTGATGTCTACGCTTCTCTATCTTCACGGATTTAACAGTTCTCCTCGTTCGGCGAAGGCGTGCTTACTGAAAAACTGGCTGGCGGAGCATCATCCGCACGTAGAGATGATCGTACCGCAGCTACCACCGTATCCGGCCCAGGCTGCAGAGATGCTGGAATCGATCATTCTTGAACATGGCGGAGAGTCGTTGGGTATTGTCGGCTCCTCGTTGGGCGGCTATTACGCCACCTGGCTGTCGCAATGTTTTATGCTGCCAGCCGTGGTGGTGAACCCCGCTGTACGGCCTTATGAACTACTGGTCGACTATCTCGGTCAAAACGAGAACCCCTACACGGGGCAGCAATATGTGCTAGAGTCACGCCATATTTACGATCTTAAAGTCATGCAGATTGACCCGCTGGAAGCGCCGGATTTGATCTGGCTGCTTCAACAAACGGGCGATGAAGTGTTGGACTACCGCCAGGCGGTGGCGTATTACGCCTCCTGCCGTCAGACAGTTATTGAGGGCGGAAACCACGCATTCACGGGCTTCGAAGATTATTTCAACCCGATTGTCGATTTCCTTGGACTGCACAGTTTCTGACGATCAATTCGAATTGCTTATTTAAACCATGACGCAAACTTATAACGCTGATGCCATTGAGGTACTCACTGGGCTTGAGCCGGTACGCCGTCGCCCAGGGATGTACACCGATACAACCCGTCCGAACCATCTTGGACAGGAAGTGATTGATAACAGTGTGGATGAAGCACTGGCGGGCCACGCGAAACGCGTGGACGTGATCTTACATGCCGACCAGTCTCTGGAAGTCATTGATGATGGCCGCGGCATGCCGGTAGACATTCACCCTGAAGAAGGCGTTCCGGCGGTAGAGCTGATCCTCTGTCGTCTACACGCGGGTGGTAAGTTCTCCAATAAGAACTACCAGTTCTCCGGCGGCCTGCATGGGGTAGGGATCTCCGTGGTCAACGCCCTGTCGAAGCGTGTCGAAGTGAACGTGCGCCGCGACGGGCAGGTGTACAACATCGCGTTTGAGAACGGTGATAAGGTGCAGGATTTACAGGTAGTCGGTACCTGCGGTAAACGCAATACCGGAACCAGCGTGCACTTCTGGCCGGATGAAAGCTTCTTTGACAGCCCGCGCTTTTCCGTTTCGCGCTTAACGCACGTACTGAAAGCCAAAGCGGTACTGTGCCCGGGCGTTGAGATCACCTTTAAGGATGAGGTCAACAACAGCGAACAGCGCTGGTGCTACCAGGATGGTCTGAATGACTATCTGAGCGAAGCGGTGAATGGCCTGTCGACGCTGCCGGAAAAACCGTTTATCGGTAATTTCAGCGGTGAAACAGAAACCGTGGACTGGGCGCTGCTCTGGCTGCCGGAAGGCGGCGAGCTGCTGACCGAAAGCTATGTGAACCTGATCCCAACCATGCAGGGCGGGACGCACGTCAACGGCCTGCGTCAGGGCCTGCTGGATGCGATGCGCGAGTTCTGCGAATACCGCAATATCCTGCCGCGCGGCGTGAAGCTATCGGCGGAAGATATCTGGGATCGCTGCGCGTACGTTTTGTCTGTGAAAATGCAGGATCCACAGTTTGCCGGTCAAACCAAAGAACGTCTGTCTTCACGTCAGTGTGCGGCGTTTGTTTCTGGCGTGGTGAAAGATGCCTTTAGCCTGTGGCTGAACCAGAACGTGCAGTCAGCCGAGCTGCTGGCTGAGATGGCGATTTCCAGCGCCCAGCGTCGTCTGCGCGCGGCGAAAAAAGTGGTACGTAAAAAGCTGACCAGCGGTCCGGCGTTGCCGGGGAAACTGGCGGACTGTACCGCACAGGATCTCAATCGCACTGAATTGTTCCTCGTCGAAGGTGACTCGGCGGGTGGCTCGGCCAAACAGGCGCGCGATCGTGAATATCAGGCGATCATGCCGCTTAAAGGTAAGATCCTTAACACCTGGGAAGTCTCTTCCGATGAAGTGCTGGCCTCACAGGAAGTTCACGATATTTCGGTGGCGATCGGCATCGATCCGGACAGCGACGATCTGAGCCAGCTGCGCTACGGTAAGATCTGTATTCTGGCGGATGCGGACTCCGATGGCCTGCATATTGCCACGCTGCTGTGCGCACTGTTTGTGAAGCACTTCCGCACGTTGGTGAAACACGGTCACGTGTACGTGGCGCTTCCGCCTTTATACCGTATCGACCTGGGTAAAGAGGTGTATTACGCGCTAACGGAAGAAGAGAAAGCGGGCGTACTGGAGCAGTTAAAGCGCAAGAAAGGCAAGCCGAACGTCCAGCGCTTTAAAGGTCTGGGTGAAATGAACCCGATGCAGCTGCGCGAAACGACGCTGGATCCGAACACCCGTCGCCTGGTACAGCTCATCATCGATGATGAAGACGATCAGCGTACCAACGCCATGATGGATATGCTGCTGGCCAAGAAGCGTTCTGAAGATCGTCGTAACTGGTTGCAGGAGAAGGGCGACCTGGCGGATCTTGAAGGTTAATTGACCGTTGAATGCCGGAAAAGCAATGTGCTTTCCGGCGTTATTGTTTATGCCGCTTGCGATACTGCAACGGCGTCTCGCCAATGCCTTTGCCGAAGGCGCTGATAAAGTACGTTACCTCCGAAAATCCCACCTTTTTAGCAACTTCCCGCACGCTGATTTCACTGTGTAACAGCGCTTCACATGCTTTTCGCAGTCGCAGCGTATTGAGATAGTCAAGAATGCTCTCGCCCGTTTCCATCTGGAAGCGTCGGGAAACATAGCTTTTTGATTTATTCAGCTCCTGCGCCAGCGCTGCCAGACTAAATTTGTGAGTGTAATGCTCATCCAGCCAGAACATCACCTGACTGGCAATACCGCTGCTAATTTCCGGCATATTGCCATTATCGTCGGGTAACAGGCCGAGTAAGTTGACTAACAAACAAGCAACCTGTTCTGTATTTAGCGGTTTCTGAGTGACCATTTTTTCATAACGGCTGAAGAGAAAATCAACATGCGGATGAACATCCGCCGCGTCGACGACCCATGCTTCACTGCCGCGAATGCTCAGATTTTGCAGATGCTGCTGAGTGTGTGGCAAGTCGCGAAGCACCTTCAGCACCGCATGTTGATCGAGATGAATGATGGTACGCCGATAACTATCCCGTGCCTGCTCATCGACCCAGATCTTGTGTAGAGTAAACGGCGGGAAAAAGAACATGCGTCCCGGTCGCATGGTGAACTGCTTATGGTCAACCGTGACCACGCCAAAGCCTTCTTCCACATACAGCACTTCCAGACACTGATGCCAGTGGTGATAACGCACGGTATTAGCGAATAAACGACTGAACGATGCAACCGCATCATTGAGGGCGATCAGCTCCAGACGTTCTTGCGGTGAGGATAAAGTCATAGTGCAATAAATTTAAATTTTTGCCGCCGAATGGTAATTTATAAACCCTATTTTTAAATTTTCTCAATCGCTGTTTTACTTTAATTCTGGTGGTGTGATTGACGTAACATTTCTGCTGGTCTGCGATTCACTATTCTTTAGCCACTTAATTCAGAGGGGCAGAGTATGTGGTCAGCAACTGAAGAAAAATCAAATCCATTGTCATCACGCAAAGACGTAATGTGTGCGGTTAACGCCATTTTACGTGCGCTGGATCGGCAGTTTCCGGCGGGGCAGGCTCAGTTTTCTCTTGGCAATACCTGTGCTCACTACAGCGCGGATATTGCCAGTATGGAAGGGCTTTCCCGGGCGTTGTGGGGGCTATTTCCGCTGATGGCTGGCGGGGCTAAAGTGCCGTTTGCCGAAAAGTACATTCAGGCGATAAAACTCGGTACTGACCCACAAAGCCCACATTACTGGGGAGATACCGGTCCTTACGATCAGCGTCTGGTTGAGATGGCGGCTTATGGCCTGGGTCTGGCATTGTTACAGACGCAATTAACGGAGCATTTCTCCCTGAGCGAACGCGAGAATCTGCACCGCTGGCTGAATCAGATAACCGACTCGCAAATGCCGGACAGCAACTGGAACTATTTTGCGATTATCGTTCAGCTTGGTTTCAAGCGTGCGGGTATGCCTTACGATCAGGCGGCTATCGATCGCCGCTTTGAGCTGATGGAAGCCTACTATCTTGGCGACGGTTGGTATTCCGATGGTCCCGGTCGACCGAAAGATTACTACATCTCAATGGCTTTTCACTTCTACGGCCTGTTGTATGCCACCCTCAGCCCGGATGATACCGAACGCGCTGTCGTTCTGCGTGAACGTTCGCGCTTGTTTGCAGAAGATTTTATTTACCTGTCCGCCGCTGACGGCGCATCGGTGCCATTTGGTCGCAGCCTGACCTACCGTTTTGCCATGGTTGCCTTCTGGAGCGCGGTGGCGTTTGCCGAACTGGATGTTCTTTCGCCAGGCATAATCAAAGGAGTGATCCTGCGTCATTTGCGCTGGTGGCAGAAGCAGCCGATTTTCGATCGTGATGGCATTCTGACGCTGGGGTTTGCCTACCCGAATCTGGCGATGTGTGAAGACTACAACTCGCCGGGATCGCCTTATTGGGCATTGAAGGTCTTTTTGATTCTTGCACTGCCGGAGGATCATCCATTCTGGCAGGCTGAAGAGCTGGCGCTACCGCGACTCGCTGAAAAATGCGTTATCCCCCATGCTGCGCAGATCCTGCAGCATAGTGAGCATTCTGAGCATGTCATGATGCTGACCTCAGGCCAGCTTGAACTGAACAACTACGTTAATACCGAAGCCAAATACACCAAATTTGCTTACTCCAGCCGCTTTGGTTTCACCATTGAGCGTGGCCGTTACGGCATCAAGCATGCAGCCTGTGACTCTATGCTGCTGTTGGCGGACGGTGATGGCTACTATCGTGGCCGCCGTCAGTGCGACGAGGTTCAGGTCGATGAGAATTATATCTGGTCCCGCTGGTCTCCCTGGCATGACGTCATGATTGAGACCTGGCTGATTCCGTTTGGCGAATGGCATCTTCGCCTGCACCGTATTAACAGTGCGCGAACGCTGCAAACGGTGGAGGGAGGATTTGCGGTGATGAAAGCCGAGCCTCGGTTACGTGAGCGTGGATGTCTCCTTGCGGCATGCAACGGAACCAGCGTTATCGTTGATCTGTCGCCGTCCATATTTCGTCAGCCAGATAGCGTGGTCACGCCACCGAACAGTAGCATCATGTTCCCGGAATGCGCGTCGATTCCTGTGTTGACCAGCGAAATCCCGCAGGGCCAAAGCTGGCTTTGCTGCGCCGTGAGCGCCAGCGGGCAGCAAAGACAGTACGCCACCGTTCCGCAGCTATCTATCAACAATAACCAGGTTGTTATTCAGCAGCCTGAAAATGCACGCCAGTTGTCGTTCTTTTTATAGCGAGGGTGGTATGAAAAATAATTCAACGGGAAATCGGACTGAATATTATAAAATAAGCAGTTTTATATTCCTCTATTTCTTTACCTGGTCTGCAAGTATTGGCTTGTTGGCTATCTGGTTGGGGCAAAAGGCGCAGTTGAGCGGTACGGTGATCGGCACCGTATTTGCTGTGAATGGTATATTCTCGGTTATTCTGAAACCTATTTATGGCTATATCCTCGATAAAATAGGTATGAGTAAATATCTGCTCTATTTCGTCGTGGTGATGTCAGCGTTAATGGCACCGTTTTTTATTTATGTCTATCAGCCATTATTACTCTCCAATACCATGCTGGGTATTATTGTTGGCGCGATTTACTTGAGCTTTGCATGGTATGCCGGGGTGGCTGCCTGTGAATCTTATTCTGACCGATACAGCCGTCTGAACGGCATGGAGTTTGGGCAGATCCGTATGTGGGGGTCGCTTGGCTGGGCGGTGGCGTCATCGTTCTCTGGCCTGCTGTTTAACCTCTCACCGGCCTATAACTTTATGCTCGGCAGCCTGGCGTCAGTGGTGATGCTGGTTGTTCTGGTGAGTCTGAAAGTCAATGTCAATGCGGCCAATGCCTCGGAGGTGCTAACCAAAGAGAAGATCGCACCCGCGGATGTTTACGCCCTGCTGCGTAATCGCAAATTTTGGGCATTCTGCCTGTACGTTGCGGGCGTGGCGTGGATGATGTTTATCGCGGAGCAGCAGTTCTCCCGGTACTTCGTTACTTTCTTTGCCGATGTACATGAAGGGAACGCCGTCTTTGGTTATCTGGGCACCGTACAATCGGGAATGGAATTTTTCATGTACATGGTCATTCCGCTATTCGTCAATTATGTTGGTGCGAAGCGTGGCCTGCTGATTGTTGGGACGCTGGTGGGCGCACGACTGGTTATCTCAGGCCTGTGCGACTCCCACCTGCTCATTTCTGTGCTGAAGCCACTATACGGTCTGGAGATCTGTTTATTACTGGTTTCTGTCTTTAAATATATTGCCGAGCATTTTGATAAACGTGTCAATGCGACCATGTATTTACTGGGTTATCAGGCCATGCTGTATGTCGGTAACGTGGTGGTTTCCTCTCCCGCCGGATTAATGTACGACCGGATAGGCTTTGAGAAGACATATATCATTATGGGCATTGTGGCGCTGACTTTTACATTGATATCGGCATTTACTTTATCTGCCTGTCAGAGTAAACGAGGCAAAAATATCGCTCTCGATATTGCTGAAAATAACCCTGCAAAATAATTTACGTCATAAGGAACCGAAATATGTTAAATCATATCGTTGAGGAATCGTTGCGCACATTTCCTGGCAGTCCGGTTAATCCCGGCAGTTTTCAGGATCAAATAAGTTGCGCCCGAGAACATGTCCTCGAATTGATTAGCCGTCATTTAACGGAATTCGGTGAACAATTCCCTGCCGAAACCTGTGTGCAAGGTTATTACCCACTGACAGAGAATGTGGAATGGACGACCAGCTTCTGGACCGGGCAGTTATGGCTGGCGTGGGAAATGAGTGGTGAGAGCAAATTTCGTGAGATGGCGGAGAAGCATGTGCGTTCGTTTGGCCTGCGTATTGCCGGACGCCACGATACCAACACCCACGACCTGGGATTCCTCTACACGCTTTCCTGTGTGGCGGCCTGGCGGTTGACGGACAATCGCGATGCTCGAGGTTTTTCCCTGATGGCGGCTGAAGCGCTGTTGGAGCGTTTTCATGAAAAGGCGCAGATCATCCAGGCGTGGGGCGATCTTCGCGATCCCGATCAGGCCGGACGGATGATCATTGACTGCAATATGAATCTGCCGCTGCTGTACTGGGCGAGCGAGCAAACGGGCGATCCGCGTTTTGCGAATGCGGCGAAGGCCCACGTTGCGCAGGCAGCCAAATATCTGATCCGCCAGGATGCGTCGACCTTCCACACCTACTATATGGACGTGCAAACCGGCGCGCCGCGTTATGGTAATACCCAGCAGGGCTATGCTGATGATTCTTGCTGGTCGCGTGGGCAGGCATGGGGGATTTATGGTTTTCTGCTGAGCTATATTTACACTGGCGATAAACAAATGGTGCAGTTGTCGAAAAAGCTGGCCAACTACTTTCTTAATCGCCTGCCGGAAGATGCCGTTTGCCACTGGGATCTGGCATTAGTCGGAACCGATGCGCTGCGCGATTCATCTTCGGCGGCGATTACCGTCTGTGGTCTGCTGGAGCTGATTAAACATCTGCCGGTGACCGATCCGGATCGCGAGCGCTATCAACAGTGGGCGATGGGGATCATGTCCTCGCTGACCAGGCATTATCTGATGGGTAAAGATGAACAGGGGAACGGGCTACTGAAACACTCGGTGTATCACCTGTCGAGCAACAAAGGGGTCGATGAGTGTGCAAGTTGGGGGGATTATTTCTACGTTGAAGCGTTAATGCGCTTCACTCAGAGCTGGAAGCTCTACTGGTAAGGAGTGCCCGGTGGCGCTGCGGTTGAATGCCGGATGGTGGCCTAAAACGCCTCATCCGGCAACTCGGCAATCTTAAATGCCTGACTCCAGAATACGGATATTCATGTCCAGCACATCGCCTTTCACTGCTTCGCTATAGGCTTTCATATGCGGTGTTTGCAAATGCGCTTCAAGGTGCGCAATGCTTTCCCACTGTTCAACCATCACGATTGAGTCCGGTGCCGTGGTCTGAAAACTGACGCCAGCAGCATGATCGACCATCGGCGCGTAGCCGTGACAACCTTCTTCTTTCAGTACGGTCGGAACGATTTTAGCGAACTGGTCAAGTACCGCCTGGCGGTGATGTTGACCTGGACGTGTACGGATTTCTGCAATAACGGTAAGCATGGTTAACTCCTTCTAATTCCAGGTTACCAGTTAACCAAAAATTTCGTTCAGATGCTTGCGATATTCTGCGATATAACGCGGGACGTCTGGCATTTTAATCACGTCATTGGTGATAAAGGTCGGCAGCGCTTCCATTCCCAGGAACTGGTTTGCTTTATGGAACGGGAGATAAACGCCATCAACGCCAACGCCATGGAAGAACTGGTCTTTTTCAGTGAAGGCTTCCATCGGTGCGTTCCAGGTCAGAGACAGCATGTAGGTTTTGCCCTGAATCAGCCCGCCGGATCCGTATTTTTTAGACGCATCTGAACGTGTGCGGCCATCGCTGGCGTACAGCGTGCCGTGCCCTGCGGTGAATACATCATCAATGTATTTTTTCACCGTCCACGGCGCGCCCATCCACCAGCCAGGCATTTGCCAGATAACCGTATCTGCCCAAACAAAATTCTGCACTTCTGTTTGTGCGTCATAGTCGCTGTCTGCGCGTACGACTTTAACATCATGCCCGAGGTCGCGCAGGAAGCCGTCCGCGACCTCGGTCAGGGTGTCATTTAGTTGGCCATTGGAATGGCCGAATTTTTTCGCACCATTGATAATCAGAATGTTGCTCATGTTGTGTCCTCAAAGAATAACGTTTGAGGGCGATTTTACCCCTACCAGCACTGCGGTGAAATTAGCAAAATGTGCAAAGTCTTTTGCTACGTGAGCAACAATAATGCAATTACCAACTGACTTTCGCTTCAAACCCACCTTCCGGCGCATTGCTAAACGAGGCTGACATTCCATGCAGCGTCGCAATACGACGGACGATTGACAGGCCGAGGCCGCTGCCGGTCACGCTTTGTCCCGGGGGACGATAAAAGCGTTCACCGATGTGCGTCAGGACTTCCGGCGCAACGCCTGGCCCGTTATCTTTAATGCTGAAATTTCGGGCGTTGAGCGTCACTTCCACAATGCTTCCCCGCGGGCTGTAGCGAACCGCATTATCCAGGAGATTGCGGACCATCAGGCTGAGCAACAGTGGTTGCCCGGTGCGTGTAATGTCGTGCGCGTTAATCTGCAAACGCACATCGATGTGGGCCTGCTGCGCCGGATGGTAGATGTCCATCACTGCAGATTGCAGGAGCTGCTCCAGCGAGATTTCCGCCACATCCTGAAGATTATCGAGGGAGTCGAGGCGCGAAAGCGTCAGTAGCTGATCGACCAGACGCGTGGCGCGGTCAATTCCCGTTTGCATCTGCATTAACGCTTTTTGTCGTGCCTGCGGATCATCGTCGGACAGCTGCACCACTTCGGTCTGTACTTTCAGCGCGGTCAACGGGCTGCGCAGTTCGTGGGCGGCATCTGAGGTAAAGCGCCGCTCGCGTACCATGGTGGTATGAATACGTGTAAAAAGTTGATTGAGCGATTCAACCAGTGGGCGTACTTCGCTTGGCACACCTTTCGGGTCGAGCGGCTCTTCCGATTCCGGTGAACGCCAGCGCAGAGCCTGCGCCAGTTTTTTTAACGGCCTGAGTTCGCGGCTCAGCATGACCACCAGGATCAGCAACATGAGCGGCAGCGCAATCAGCCAGGGCGTTAGCTGAGCGGTGACGATCGACAGCGCCATATCCTCCCGATACTCCCATTCCTGACCCACCACGATGCGGTATTTACCGTCTGCGGAATTTAGCCACAGAAAGCGCCACGGATCGTTGTCGCCATTGAGTTGGCCATCACTAAAGCCTTCCCGGCTGTAGCTGTAGGGAATATCCTGGCCTTTATCGCCATCGTGCAAGACCATTTTGCCGTCGGTGGAATAGATGGCAAACGCCAGCGCGTCATCATCAATATGGCCGTGCTTCAGCTTCTTCGGCGTGCGGGCCATATTATGAGACGTAGTAACGTCGCTGATATCCAGCGTGCTGAGACGCTTGGCGAACAGCATCAACTGCGTATCAAACAGCTCATCGACATTATCGGTGGTCTGCTTCCAGGCCACAAAGCTGGAAACGGCCCAGGTCGCAGATGCAAGAATCAGAAAAATCAGTGTTAGCCTGATGCGCAGGCTGAGGCGTTGTGTGAGTTTCATGCGTCACCCAGGGTATAACCAATGCCATGCACGGTACGGATAAAGTCGCTGCCGAGCTTACGGCGTAGGTGATGGACGTGTACCTCAACCGCATTACTGGAGACGTTTTCATCCCAGTTATACAGTTTTTCTTCAATATGTTTGCGGGGGAGTACGCGCCCTTTGTTGCGCATCAGTAGTTCCAGCAGTGCGAACTCTTTTGGCTTGAGTGATAATGGCTCATCTGCGAACGTGGCGACCAGCGCGCCGGGGTTAAGCGTCACCTGACCGTGGCGCAGTTCGCTGGTGGCCTGGCCGCTGGCACGGCGCACCAACGCCTCCAGCCTTGCGGCAACTTCGATCAGCGCAAAGGGTTTACACAGATAGTCATCCGCGCCGAGGCGCAGACCTTCCACGCGTTCCGCCAGCGCGTCACGGGCGGTCAGAATCAGCACCGGCTCTTGCTTCCCGTTGGCTCGCCATTCGCGCAAGATGTCCCGCCCATCTATGCCTGGCAGCGTCAGGTCGAGGATCACCGCATCATAAGGGGCGCTGTAGAGCGCTTCTTTTCCCTGACGACCCTCAGTAAACCAGTCGATGCTGAAACCCATTTTACTCAGACCTGTTTTCAGGCCGTCGCCAATCAACGTGTCATCTTCTACCAGTAAAATACGCATATGCTCTTCCCTGCGGTCACTCTCATTACCGTCAAGTAAACCTGTGGCTACAGCCTCTGTACAGCAAAAAAAGTATCTTTTTTTGCCTTAAGAACTTGTTAAGGATTAACTTATTTAATAGTCGTAAACCAACATGAAAGGGAGACATGACGATGAAAAAATTAGCTGCAATGGTTGCCGTAATGGCACTGTGTTCCGCACCTGTTCTGGCCGCGCAGCAGGGCGGCTTCTCTGGACCGACAACGACTACACAAAGCCAAAACGGCGGCTTTGTTGGCCCTAACGGCAGCAGCACGACGGTAGAAAGCGCCAAATCGCTGCGTGATGACACCTGGGTTACCCTGCGCGGGAACATTGTAGAGCGCATTTCCGACGACCTGTATGTGTTTAAAGATGCGACTGGCACAGTGAATGTCGATATCGACCACAAGCGTTGGAACGGCGTAACCGTCACGCCGCAGGATGTGGTTGAAATCCAGGGTGAAGTGGATAAAGACTGGAACTCCGTTGAAATAGACGTGAAACAGATTACCAAAGTTGCCAAATAATCCTCATCAGGGCCGCATTCGTGGCCCTTTTCTTTGTGACTCAACACGCCAGATAGGGTAGTATCTGCGGCAATATTGCCCTTCAATAAAGGGGTACAAAGTTGAGGAACCACGATTAATGAGCGATATGGCAGAGCGCCTGGCGCTGCATGAATTCACGGAAAACGCCTATCTGAACTACTCCATGTACGTCATCATGGACAGGGCGTTGCCGTTTATCGGCGATGGTTTGAAACCCGTTCAGCGTCGCATCGTGTACGCGATGTCCGAGCTGGGGCTGAATGCCAGCGCCAAATTTAAAAAGTCCGCCCGTACCGTCGGTGACGTACTGGGTAAATACCACCCCCACGGCGACAGTGCTTGCTATGAAGCGATGGTGCTGATGGCGCAGCCGTTTTCTTACCGTTATCCGCTGGTTGACGGGCAGGGGAACTGGGGGGCACCGGACGATCCGAAATCCTTCGCGGCAATGCGTTATACCGAATCCCGCCTGTCTAAATATGCGGAAGTCCTGCTGGGTGAACTCGGCCAGGGCACGTCGGATTGGGTGCCTAACTTCGATGGCACCATGCAGGAGCCGAAGATGTTGCCTGCGCGTCTGCCGAATATTCTGTTAAACGGCACTACCGGTATCGCCGTTGGTATGGCGACGGACATTCCGCCGCACAACCTGCGTGAAGTGGCTAAAGCAGCGATCACCCTGATTGAGCAGCCGAAAACGACGCTGGATCAATTGTTGGATATCGTGCAGGGGCCGGATTATCCGACCGAAGCAGAGATCATTACGTCGCGTGCGGAGATTCGTAAGATTTACGAAAACGGACGCGGCTCCGTACGTATGCGTGCGGTATGGTCGAAAGAAGACGGCGCGGTGGTGATTTCCGCGCTGCCGCATCAGGTTTCCGGGGCTAAAGTGCTGGAGCAGATCGCCGCTCAAATGCGCAATAAAAAGCTGCCGATGGTCGACGACTTGCGCGACGAATCGGATCACGAAAACCCGACCCGTCTGGTGATTGTCCCACGCTCCAATCGCGTGGATATGGAACAGGTGATGAACCACCTGTTTGCGACCACCGATCTGGAAAAAAGTTACCGCATCAACCTGAACATGATCGGGCTTGATGGGCGTCCGGCGGTGAAAAACCTGTTGGAGATCCTCACTGAATGGCTGGCGTTCCGCCGCGATACCGTGCGTCGTCGCCTCAACTATCGTCTGGAAAAAGTGCTTAAACGCCTGCACATCCTCGAAGGTTTGCTGGTGGCGTTCCTCAACATTGATGAAGTGATCGAAATTATTCGTCATGAGGATGAACCAAAGCCAGAGCTGATGTCGCGGTTTGGCATTTCTGAAACCCAGGCTGAAGCCATCCTCGAGCTGAAATTACGCCATCTTGCCAAACTCGAAGAGATGAAAATCCGCGGTGAGCAGGATGAGCTGGCGAAAGAGCGCGATCAGTTGCAGGGCATTCTGGCCTCCGAGCGTAAAATGAGTAACCTGCTGAAGAAAGAGCTGCAGGCTGACGCCGAGGCCTATGGTGACGATCGTCGTTCTCCGCTGCAGGAGCGTGAAGAAGCGAAGGCGATGAGCGAGCATGACATGCTGCCGTCTGAGCCGGTGACTATTGTGCTGTCCCAGAGTGGCTGGGTGCGTAGCGCGAAAGGCCACGACATCGATGCGCCAGGATTAAGCTATAAAGCGGGCGACAGCTTTAAGTCGGCGGTGAAGGGTAAGAGCAACCAACCGGTAGTGTTCGTTGACTCGACCGGACGCAGCTACGCCATCGACCCGATTACGCTGCCGTCGGCGCGTGGTCAGGGTGAGCCGTTGACCGGGAAGCTCACGCTGCCGCCAGGCGCGACGGTTGAGCACATGCTGATGGAAGGCGACGACCAGAAACTGCTGATGGCATCCGACGCGGGCTATGGTTTTGTCTGCACCTTCAATGACCTGGTAGCACGTAACCGTGCGGGTAAAGCATTGATTACGCTGCCAGAAAATGCGCGCGTTATGCAGCCGGTAGTGATTGAAGATGAAACCGATATGCTGCTGGCGATTACTCAGGCCGGTCGCATGTTGATGTTCCCGGTAAGCGATTTACCGCAGTTGTCGAAGGGCAAAGGGAACAAGATCATTAATATCCCCGCAGCGGAAGCGGCAAAAGGCGAAGATGGTCTGGCGCTGCTCTATGTGTTACCGCCGCAAAGCACGCTGACTATCCACGTCGGCAAGCGCAAAATTAAACTGCGTCCTGAAGAGTTGCAAAAAGTTACCGGCGAGCGTGGTCGTCGCGGTACGCTAATGCGCGGCCTGCAGCGTATCGATCGCATTGACATTGATTCGCCTCGACGCGCCAGTCACGGCGACAGCGAAGAATAACGCTACCGTCCAGCTCTCCCTGTTTTCGCGCAGGGAGAGCCAACGTTAAAAATTCCCGTGAAACCGTTGTTTATTCGAGCGTTGCGATTAACAATACGCTTTTCCTTAAGAGCCGTTCTTAACAAAGCCCTAACCTGATGCCGAGTTGTGCATCCGGTGACGTAAAACGCCAGGTTCTTAGGCCTTTAGAGGTTGTTATGCTATATATTTTTCGTGTCATCATTACTGTTATTTACTGCGTTCTGGTCTGTATCTTCGGGTGCATATACTGTCTGTTCAGCCCACGAAATCCTAAACACGTCGCCACGTTTGGCCACATGTTTGGCCGCCTGGCTCCCCTTTATGGTCTGAAGGTCGAATGCCGCATGCCGGCAGACGCGCAGAACTATGGTAATGCTATCTATATTTGTAACCATCAGAACAACTACGACATGGTTACCGCTGCGAATATCGTTCAGCCGCCGACGGTAACGGTAGGTAAAAAAAGCCTGCTGTGGATCCCGTTCTTTGGCCAACTTTACTGGCTAACCGGTAACCTGCTGATTGACAGAAACAACCGCGCAAAAGCGCACAGCACCATTGCAGCCGTGGTTAACCATTTCAAAAAACGTCGCATTTCTATCTGGATGTTCCCGGAAGGAACACGCAGCCGCGGTCGCGGTTTGTTGCCGTTTAAAACCGGTGCGTTTCACGCGGCGATTGCGGCAGGTGTCCCGGTTATTCCGGTGTGCGTTTCAACAACCTCGAACAAGATAAATTTAAATCGCCTCAATAATGGTCTGGCGATTGTCGAGATGTTGCCGCCGGTGGATATTAGCCACTTTGGGAAAGATCAGGTTCGTGAACTGGCAGCGCATTGCCGTACGCTGATGGAACAAAAAATCGCAGAACTCGATAAAGAAGTTGCTGAACGGGAAGCCGCCGGTAAGGTTTAATCCGTGCTATTCGGGTTTTTTACAGGAAAAGATTTCCTGTGTGTTAATCGCCAGTTTTTCATGGAGTTTATATGTCATTCAGTCGGCGTCAGTTCATTCAGGCATCGGGGATCGCACTGTGTGCAGGTGCTGTTCCGCTGAAGGCTAATGCTGCCGGTCAGCAACAACCGTTACCCGTACCTCCGCTGCTGGAGTCCCGTCGGGGGCAGCCGCTATTTATGACGCTGCAGCGCGCGCACTGGTCCTTCACGCAAGGCACGCGCGCACCTGTCTGGGGAATTAACGGTCGCTACCTGGGACCGACAATCCGCGTCTGGAAAGGGGATGACGTCAAGCTTATCTACAGCAACCGTTTGACTGAAAATGTCTCGATGACTGTCGCCGGTTTACAGGTACCTGGCCCGCTAATGGGCGGCCCGGCACGCATGATGTCTCCTAATGCGGATTGGGCGCCAGTGCTGCCGATTCGGCAGAATGCCGCCACGTTGTGGTATCACGCCAATACACCAAATCGTACAGCCCAGCAGGTCTATAATGGCCTTGCCGGGATGTGGCTGGTTGAGGATGAAGTGAGTAAATCGCTGTCTATCCCCAATCACTACGGGGTGGATGATTTTCCGATCATTATCCAGGACAAGCGTCTGGACAACTTTGGTGCGCCGGAATACAGCGAACCCGGCAGCGGTGGTTTTGTTGGGGATACGCTGTTTGTCAACGGGGTGCAAAGTCCGTATGTCGAGGTTTCTCGTGGCTGGGTGCGCTTGCGCTTGCTCAATGCCTCAAACTCGCGCCGTTACCAGTTGCAAATGAGCGATGGCCGTGCGCTGCATGTGATTTCCAGCGATCAGGGCTTTTTACCTGCGCCCGTTTCGGTGAAGCAGCTCTCGCTGGCGCCTGGCGAGCGCCGTGAAATTCTGGTGGATATGACTAACGGTAATGAGGTCTCTATCACCTGCGGTGAGGCGGCCAGCATTGTCGACAGGATCCGCGGATTCTTTGAGCCTTCCAGTATTCTTATCTCCACGCTGGTATTGACGCTGCGTCCGACTGGCCTCCTGCCGCTGGTGACCGACAGCCTGCCAATGCGCCTGTTGCCAACGGAAATCCTCAGCGGTTCGCCGATTCGCAGTCGTGACATCAGCCTGGATGATGATCCTGGTATCAATGGTCAGCTGTGGGACGTCAATCGCATGGATATTACCGCTCAGCAAGGCTCCTGGGAGCGTTGGACGGTGCGGGCGGATATGCCCCAGTCTTTCCATATTGAAGGCGTCTCGTTCCTGATCCGTAATGTGAATGGCGCGATGCCGTTCCCGGAAGACAGAGGCTGGAAAGATACCGTTTGGGTCGACGGCCAGGTTGAATTACTGGTCTACTACGGACAACCTTCCTGGGCCCATTTCCCGTTTTACTTTAACAGTCAGACGCTGGAAATGGCGGACCGTGGTTCGATCGGACAGATGTTGGTGAACCCGGCGCCATAATGCGCCGGGATTTCCGTTACGCCCGCCAGAACATGCGCGAGAACAGGATTAGAATGGGGTAAATCTCCAGACGCCCCAGGATCATGGCCGCGCACATCAGCAGTTTTGCTTCATCGTTCAAAGTACCAAATGTCGTTGCGGTGACGCCAAATCCCAGACCCATGTTGTTGATGCAGGCGGCGACGGTGGCAAAAGAGGAGAAAAGATCGTAGCCCATCAGATTGAGCGCCCAGATAAAAAAGCTGGTGAACAAAACGTAAAGAAAGAAGAAGCTCCATACCGAACGCACCACGCGGTCGCTTACCACGCTATTACCCACTTTGATATTCAGTAAAGCGCGAGGATGTGCGAGTTGGTGTAGCTCCTGACGGCACTGCTTGAACATAATTAAAAAGCGCAGCACCTTAATCCCACCGCAGGTCGAGCCCACGCAACCGCCGAAGAAACTGGCGCTGAGCAGCATAAAGATGGTATGCGAGGGCCACTGCGCGTAATCCGCCGTGGACAGGCCATTATCCGTCAGCATGGAGCTGGCGAGAAAAAAGGCATGCACCAGACTGTCCGTTATCCCATACATGCCCGCCCGCCAGACCTGCCAGGTGGCGATCACGGTGACAACCAGCGCAATAAGCAGAAAGAAACGCAGTTCGGCATTGCGACGAAAGGGTTTGAAGGTACGTTTCGCAATAGCCACGTACCAGAGGGTGAAGTTAAAAGCAGACAACAGGGAAAACACCCCAGCGACCAGCTCAATCGCATGGCTGTCATAGAAGCCGATACTCTCACTGCGCGTGGAAAAACCGCCGAGGGAGACCGTCGACAGCCCATGGCACAAGGCGTCGAAAAACGACATCCCGGCTGCCCAGTAGGCCAGAGTACAGATTAGACCCAAAATGACATAGGTCAGCCACAGCGTACGTGCAGTATCGGCAAGTCTTGGCGTGAGGCGTTCTTCTTTAAAGGGCCCCGGCATTTCAGACTGATACAGCTTCATGCCGCCGATACCCAAAAGCGGTAATACCGCCACGGCGAGGACAATAACCCCCAGTCCGCCAATAAAATTGAGCTGGGCCCGATAGTAGAGATACGATTTCGGCAACGCGCTGACGTCGTGAATCACCGTTGCACCCGTGGTGGTTATACCGGAAACCCCTTCAAACAGGGCATCGGCAAAAGAGAGATTTAAGCCGTCGTCCATCCACATCGGCATCGCGCTGATAAACGAAAACAGCAGCCAGAACAGAACGATAATGACGAAGCCATCCCGGGTTCGTAGTTGAATACCCGCATGCTTGGTTGCCAGCCATGCGCCGCCGCCGAGGGTAAAGAAGGTCATAAACGTGCTGAAAAAAGCGAAAAAGCTCCGCTCTTTGTTTAACAAAGCAATGGTCATCGGTGGCAGCATGGAGAAGCTGTAGAGAAGAACCAGAAATCCGCACAGGTGAACAACCACCCGTAACTGGGAAATATGCAGTGAATCGTTGAGTCGCAATGAAAAATCCCCCGCCAAAAAAGAGTGACCTCAGTTGGTCGGCATGGCGTTAATAATGATGGATCAAAATGGGCTGCGTAAAATTTAACAATTTATAAATCTTTCTACTCGTCTGGTTCAGACTCCACTTCATTTCTTGCCGACATACAGCGTATAATCCCCGGCCTTTGATTATTTTTTTACCATTTTTGGAAGCACTATGAGCGCAATATCCCTGATCCAGCCGGACAGAGACCTTTTCTCCTGGCCGCAGTACTGGGCTGCCTGTTTTGGCCCGGCACCGTTTTTGCCGATGTCACGCGACGAAATGGACCAACTTGGCTGGGATAGCTGCGACATCATTCTGGTTACCGGCGATGCCTACGTCGATCACCCCAGCTTTGGCATGGCAATTTGCGGCCGTATGCTGGAAGCTCAGGGCTTTCGTGTTGGGATTATCGCCCAGCCGGAGTGGAACAACAAAGACGATTTTATGCGTTTGGGTAAACCGAACCTGTTCTTTGGTGTAACCGCAGGCAATATGGACTCGATGATCAACCGTTATACGGCCGATCGCCGACTGCGCCATGACGATGCCTATACGCCAGACAACGTGGCGGGCAAACGCCCGGACCGTGCCACGCTGGTCTATACCCAGCGCTGTAAAGAAGCATGGAAAGATGTGCCGGTTATTCTCGGTGGTATTGAGGCCAGTCTGCGCCGTACCGCGCACTACGACTACTGGTCTGATACCGTTCGTCGCTCCGTGCTGGTGGATTCAAAAGCCGACATGCTGATGTTTGGTAACGGTGAGCGCCCGCTGGTGGAAGTGGCGCATCGTCTGGCGATGGGGGAAACCATCGATCAGATCCGCGACGTGCGTAACACTGCGATTATGGTTAAAGAAGCACTACCGGGCTGGAGTGGGGTGGATTCCACGCGCCTCGACACGCCGGGCAAAATTGACCCGATCCCGCATCCGTACGGCGAAGATCTGCCGTGTGCCGACAACAAACCGGTCGCCCCGAAAAAGCAGGAAGCGAAAGCGGTAACGGTACAGCCGCCGCGCCCGAAACCGTGGGAAAAAACCTACGTGCTGCTGCCATCTTTCGAAAAAGTGAAGGGTGACAAAGTGCTGTATGCGCATGCGTCGCGTATCCTGCACCACGAAACCAACCCAGGCTGCGCGCGTGCGCTGATGCAAAAGCATGGCGATCGCTACATCTGGATTAACCCGCCAGCTATTCCGCTTTCTACCGAAGAGATGGACAGCGTCTTTGCGCTGCCGTACAAGCGCGTGCCGCACCCGGCGTATGGCGATAGTCGCATTCCGGCCTACGAGATGATCCGTTTCTCGATCAACATTATGCGTGGCTGCTTTGGCGGCTGTTCGTTCTGTTCGATCACTGAGCACGAAGGCCGCATCATCCAGAGCCGCTCTGAAGATTCGATAATCAATGAGATCGAAGCCATTCGCGACACCGTTCCGGGCTTTACCGGCGTGATTTCCGATCTCGGTGGCCCAACGGCGAACATGTATATGTTGCGCTGTAAGTCACCGCGTGCTGAGCAGACCTGCCGTCGTCTGTCCTGCGTTTACCCGGATATCTGTCCGCATATGGATACCAACCACGAACCGACGATTAACCTTTATCGCCGGGCGCGTGATTTGAAAGGCATTAAAAAGATCCTCATTGCTTCCGGTGTGCGCTATGACATCGCGGTTGAAGATCCGCGCTATATCAAAGAGCTGGCGACCCACCACGTTGGCGGCTATCTGAAGATTGCGCCAGAGCATACTGAAGAAGGCCCGCTGTCGAAGATGATGAAGCCGGGGATGGGCAGCTACGATCGCTTTAAGGAGCTGTTCGATACCTACTCTAAACAGGCGGGTAAAGAGCAATACCTGATCCCATACTTCATCTCCGCGCACCCGGGTACGCGTGACGAGGATATGGTGAATCTGGCGCTGTGGCTGAAACAACGTCGTTTCCGTCTGGATCAGGTGCAGAACTTCTATCCATCGCCGCTGGCGAACTCCACAACCATGTATTACACCGGGAAAAACCCGCTGGGTAAAATTGGTTATAAGAGTGAAGATGTGGTGGTGCCGAAAGGCGATAAGCAGCGCCGTTTGCATAAAGCCCTGCTGCGTTACCACGATCCAGCTAACTGGCCGTTAATCCGCCAGGCGCTGGAAGACATGGGTAAAAAGCATCTGATCGGCGGTCGTCGTGAATGTCTGGTTCCGGCGCCTACGCTGGAAGAGATGCGTGAAGCACGTCGCCAGAACCGTCATACCCGTCCTGCGTTGACCAAGCATACGCCAGTGGCTCATCAGCGCCAGACGCCTGCCGCGAACAAAAAACGCGGCAAAGTTGCGGGGCGTTAATGCCAGATTGAATGCCGGATAAGGTACAAATGCTTTACCCGGCAATCACATCCAACGTTATGCCTCACGAATTCTGGCCGCTAATGCGGCCAGTTTTGCATCATCCGCTCGTTCGTGGTCGTGTGATGACAGATAGCCTTCATACTGCTCGAAAAATTTGGTCTGCCGCGACTCAATCGGTTTCCAGTGGGGGAGATCGCCAGTACCGTGCATAGGGCTTAATTTGCTGTGCACATGGTCTACGCCGAAACCTTCGAAGAACATCCCCGTACGACTGACATCCGGGAAAGCCTTATCCAGTTTCTTAGCCACTTTTTGGGTTGCCATCATCAGGTCAGCCAACGCCTGCGGCGGCATATCGAAGGCATAGCTGGGGTAATGCTTTTTCGGGATCACCACGGTAAAACCGTCAGTGTTCGGGAAAATAGACAGAAAAGCCAGATGGTGCTCGTCTTCCCAGACCTTATGGCAGGGGGCTTTGCCTTCAACTATTTGACAGAAAATACAGGTCATTCCTTTTCTCCGCAGTAAGGTATGTCGTCAGGACGCAGTCAGTTTAGTACAGACCCAATACCTTCCACCACATCAACCCCACGGTGATAAACACCGCCTGGTTAAACAGGCTGATGATAAAGCCTGTGCGCCACCAGACGCCCGTTGGAACGTACCCTGCACCAAACAGGATTGGACCGCGAGCGTGGGTGTACTGGGTGAGCGAGCAGTACAAACTGCTGGTGAAGGCCAGCATTAGCGCCGTGGGGGCAGCGGGGATGTTCAAATGCAGACCGACGCCGAGGAAAACGGCGTACAGCGCGGCAATCTGTGCATTGCCGCTGGCAAAAAAGTAGTGAGTATAGAAATAGGCGGCGTTCAGCAGCAGCAGGACGATTACCCAACTGGTACCGTGCATGGTGCTGCTCAGGCTGTCACCGATCAGATTGCCAAACCAGGTGGTAAAACCCAGTTTTTTCAGCTGGTTTGCCATCATCAGCAGCGCGGCAAACCAAATCAGTGTGTCCCAAGCGCCTTTTTCACTTTTGACGTCTTCCCAGCTCAGAACACCGCTTAGTAATAAAATAGACAGTCCCACGAACGAGGCAGTGGTGGCGTCGACGCCTAACGTATCGCCAAAAATCCACAGCACCAGCAGCACGCCGACGGTAGCCAGCATCAGCCATTCCCCACGAGACATCCGACCCATTTCCACCAGCTCTTTACGCGCCAGATTCGGGGCATCTGGTGTGTGTTTAATTTCCGGGCGTACAATCCAGTAGACCAGCAATGGAACCAGCAGTAAGGAGACCAGGCAAGGCAGCAGCGCCGCCATGAACCAGCCGCCCCAGGTCAGCGTGACGCCCGCATTGGCCGCCAGCTTCACCGCTAACAGATTGCCAGTGTAGCCGGTCATAAATAGTGCGGCAGTAACGTCGTTGACGTTGCCAATACAGGTGATAAGAAAGGTACCGATTTTACTGCGGGACTCATCTTCCGGATTCGAATGAAAACTGCGCGCCAGGGAGTCGGCAATGGGGTAGATGACGCCGCCGCAGCGTGCCGTATTGCTCGGCATTGCGGGGGATAGAATCAGATCGGCAAAGGCCAGACCGTAGGCGAGTCCGAGAGTGCGTTTGCCAAGCAAACGGATCATCTGCAGCGCAATACGTCGTCCGAGGCCTGTTTTGATAAACCCGCGGGCAATCATAAAAGCGACGACGATAAGCCAGATAAGCGAACTGTTCAGTTCGCTTAGCGCTGTGGTGATAGCGCCGCTGGCGGTTTTATCTCCGGCAGCATAGGCGAGTGCAAAAACCGTAATTCCAATAATGCCGACTGCGCCGATGGGTAACACTTTCGCCACGATAGAGGCGATGGTGGCGACGAAGATAATTGCTGAATGCCAGGCTGGCGTACTTAGCCCTGTCGGCGGGGTAAGCTGCCACAGTCCAGCGGAAATGAGTGTTATAAGAATCAATGGGATCCATTTGACACTATTGCTTTTTTTCTCAGTCACGGTTACGCACCTATAGGTGTTATAAATATATTCATATCATGAATATATTTACTGAATAATTAACAGGTTATGTTGCGTAATGCTGCTCCAGGGATTGCAAGAAATACATCAATATATGTGTGTGAATTGTTTCCTGATATTTCAAATCAGAAAAGGCCCGACGAGAGTGTCGGGCTGGAAGGAAGGGGTTAACCGCCGAACTGGTCTGGATCGGGTCCCAGACGTTTACCCTGATCGAGTTTCGCGATTTCGCCTAATTCATCTTTATCCAGGCGGAAGTCCCAGACGTTAAAGTTTTCTACGATACGCGCAGGAGTGACCGATTTCGGAATCACCACCAGGCCGCTATCCAGATGCCAGCGGATGACAATCTGCGCGGGTGATTTGCCATATTTCTCTGCGAGGTCACGGATTATCTTTTGATCGAAGACATCTTTGCCGCCCTGCGCCAGTGGACTCCAGGATTCGGTCTGGATTTTATGTGTGGCGTTCCAGGCGTGCAGTTGGCGTTGTTGCATGAGCGGGTGAAGTTCTATCTGATTAATCACCGGAGGTACGCCGGTTTCATCCATTAGCCGCTGGAGATGGTTTATCTGAAAGTTGCACACGCCGATGCTCTTAATCAGCCCTTCTTTTTGCAGGTCGATCATGCTTTCCCACGCTTCAACGTAGTGGTCGATCGCCGGAACGGGCCAATGCATCAGGTACAGATCGAGGTAATCAAGCTGGAGTTTCTCCATGCTTTCGAGTAAGGCTTCCCGGGGGCGTTTCTGGTCATCATTCCACAGCTTAGTGGTAATGAATAACGCTTCCCGCGGCACGCCTGCATCGCGTATTGCTTTGCCGACACCTTCTTCATTTTTGTACGCTGCCGCGGTATCGATTGAGCGATACCCCACTTCCAGCGCTTTATGAATGGCGGTGATGACTTCTTCGTTGCTTGCCTTCCAGACCCCCAGGCCCAGTTGTGGCATGACGTTGCCATCCTGTAGTTTTATAATGGTTGGAGTGGTCATAATTCCCCCCTTAATGTCTGTCACCGGAACATACTCCGGTGACATAGGTGTGACTTAAGCCTGGTATAAATACCCAAAAACGAAAGGTGGAGGTCAAAAAACCTTAGCGGGCAGCTTCGTAAATCCGACGGCTGACGTCGAGCGTAATGTCCTGATGTTCTCCCAGTTTCGTATTCCCATGGGCTTCCAGTTTTTCCAGTAACGCCGGGATAGAACTGCCGTCCAGACCGTAGTCAGACAGGCGAGTCGGTACGCCCATTTGCTCGAAGAAAGCGCGGGTTGCTGCAATGGCGGCATCGATGCGCTGGTCATCGCTTCCTTCGGTGATATTCCACACGCGTTCAGCATACTGCAGCAGTTTGGCTCGCTTGGCATCGCGTTTTTCATTCCACAGCGCAGGCAGAACGATGGCCAACGTTTGGGCATGATCGAGACCATGCATTGCGGTCAGTTCGTGACCCAGCATATGCGTTGCCCAGTCCTGCGGTACGCCTGCACCAATCAGGCCGTTGAGTGCCTGGGTTGCCGCCCACATGACGTTTGCACGGACGTTGTAATTTTCCGGCTCCTGCAATGCTTTCGGGCCTTCTTCGATAAGCGTCAGCAGAATGCCTTCGGCAAAGCGATCCTGAATTTTCCCGTCGACCGGATAGGTCACATACTGCTCAACGGTATGAACGAACGCATCCACGACACCGTTAGCAACCTGACGCGGCGGCAGTGTATAGGTGTAAACCGGATCCAGCACGGCAAATACCGGCTGCACAAACGGGGTCATAAAGGCCAGTTTATCGCCAGTTGTTTTACGTGAAATTACCGCACCGGAGTTAGATTCAGAGCCGGTAGCTGGCAGGGTTAATACGGAGCCCATCGGGATGGCGCTTTTTACGTCATTACCGTGGGTTTCCAGAATACGCCATGGATCAACGCCGTCCGCGTACTGTGCCGCAGCCGCGATGAATTTGGTGCCATCCAGCACTGAACCACCGCCCACCGCCAGCAGGAACGTCACTTTCTCATCACGTACGATTTTTACCGCGTTCATTAGCGTTTCATAAGACGGGTTCGGCTCAATACCGCCAAACTCAATCACGTCCAGACCTTTTAGCGCGTCCTGAACCTGTGCCAGAACGCCGGTTTTTTTCACGCTGCCGCCGCCGTAGGTAACCAGTACGCGAGCGTCCTGAGGGATTTGATCGCGCAACTGTGCAATTGCGCCTTTACCAAACAGAATGCGGGTTGGGGTATGGAGATTAAAATTGTTCATTGCTCGTTCCCTTATGTGGGTAAAAAAGAGGGCAGGAGAGTATCTGCCGGATGATGAACATTGTGGTCGTCAGTCGCGTAGCTCTCAATGCTCATTTCTGCCGATGCCTTGCCCATTTCTACAGACGACTGGAGAAAAAGTATAAATCTGCGCATTATGGCAGGGTTACAAACCGATGATGAACTGGTGCTCTATGAACCGTGATGAGATCTGCCTTCTGCTGACAGATAAAATTAAGCAGTTGAAAAATAATGAAAATAAACTCAGCGAACTGCTGCCAGATGTTCGTCTGCTCCACGGTACTGAGCCGGCGGCGCGTACACCGGTGATGTATCAGCCTGGCATCATATTTCTCTTTTCGGGGCATAAAATTGGTTATATCAATGAACGCGTATTTCGTTATGACGCCAACGAATATCTGTTGCTGACAGTACCTTTACCCTTTGAATGTGAAACGTATGCGACGCCGGAGGTTCCACTGGCCGGTATTTACCTGAATGTCGATATTCTGCAATTGCAGGAGCTGTTGATGGACATTGGGGAAGACGAGCTGTTCCAGCCCGCCATGGCGGCCAGCGGGATCAACTCCGCGACGCTCTCTGACGAAATTCTCTGTGCCGCTGAGCGTCTGCTGGATGTGATGGAACGGCCGCTGGATGCGCGTATTCTGGGAAAACAGATCATTCGCGAGATCCTCTACCATGTGCTGACCGGGCCGCGTGGCGGCGCGTTACTTGCGCTGGTTAGTCGCCAGACGCATTTCAGTTTGATAAGCCGGGTGTTGAAGCGAATAGAAACCAAATACACCGAAAACCTCAATGTAGAACAGCTGGCGGCAGAAGCGAACATGAGCGTGTCGGCGTTTCATCATAATTTTAAAGCGGTGACCAGCACATCGCCGCTGCAATATCTCAAGAGTTATCGGCTGCATAAAGCACGGATGATGATGATCCACGACGGAATGAAGGCCAGCGCGGCCGCCATGCGTGTCGGCTATGAGAGCGCATCGCAATTCAGTCGTGAGTTTAAACGTTTCTTTGGCGTAACGCCGGGAGAGGATGCGGCCAGAATAAGAATGATGCAGGGGAGTTGACTTCTTGTCGGCCTGACAGGTACACCGTACGCCTTAAAGCTGCGTGCTATAAGGCGAAATGCCGGAGATTATCCGGCCTACGGATGCGATTCAGGCGCTACAGTATTTTTTTTTAATCACCACGAACAGCGTTCCCAACAGACCTGCGGTTAACAGGGCAATCGGCAGGATCATTAAAAAGGTCATCACCTGATCTTCATGGCGTTTGACGAACGGGATCATGCTCAGCGCATAGCCGAAGCCGGTGACGACCGTGACCCACAGCAGTCCGCTCAGCCAGTTAAAAAACTGGAATCGACGATTAGGAAGCCCTGAAATACCCGCCATTGTTGGCAGCAGGGTACGAACGAATGCCAGAAAGCGTCCGGCCAGCAGCGCCATCAACCCATGTTGATCAAACATACAAGTGGCACGCTGATGATACTTTTCAGGTAATTGCGCCAGCCAGCCTTTTACCGTCCGCGTGTTGCCCAGCCATCGTCCCTGAATGTAGCTCAGCCAGCAGCCCAGACTGGCTGCGGCGGTCAGAATAGCTATGGTAGGTAAAAAACTCATCACGTCCTGAGCGATCAGTGCACCTGCCAGCAATAACAGGCTGTCTCCGGGTAAAAAGGAGGCGGGCAGCAGGCCATTTTCTAAAAACAGTGTGGCGAACATAACGAAGTACACCACGCTCACAACGTGTGGATCCGCCAGCGCGGCAAAATCGTGTTGCCAGAGCGCGGAGACAATATCTTGAATGACTACCATGGACTTTCCTGTGGAACAGCGTTTATGTGTGGATTGTACTCCTGAATTGTCCGGTATGCCTTGATCCCGGACGCAACAATTGCAGACTTTTCCACCAGAAGTGTCTGCATATATGTCCATCTATGGCAATTTTACTCGATTCGGGCAAATCCTGCGGCTAAATCGGCAATCAGATCGTCAACATTCTCTAAACCGATATGCAGACGGATGAGCGTTCCACTGAAGTCCACCTCGCCTTGTGGACGAATTGCCGCAATGTGCTCCGGCTGATTAGCGAGAATCAACGACTCAAAGCCGCCCCAGGAGTAAGCCATGCTGAACAGGTTGAAGTGATCCATATACGCGCTCAGCTCCTCATGATTGAGTTTCTTATTCAATACGAACGAGAACAGACCGCTGCTGCCGGTGAAATCACGCTTCCAGAATTCGTGACCCTTACTGCCGGGTAGCGCTGGGTGGTTCACGCGGGCGACCTGCGGATGGCTGGCCAGGCATTCGGCAACCTTTACGCTGCTTTCATGATGCTGACGCAGGCGTACGCTCAGCGTACGCAGTCCACGGCTGGTCATATAGGCAGTATCGGCATCCAACATTTGTCCCATCAGATACGCATTTTCGCGCAGTTGATCCCAGCAGCGGGCATTGGATACCGCCGTGCCGACCATGCCATCGGAATGACCAATCAGATATTTGGTGCCAGCCTGAATAGAAACATCGATGCCAAAATCCAGCGCTTTGAACAGCACCCCGGCAGCCCAGGTGTTATCAATCATGATGATCGCGTCAGGTGCAACGCTTCTGACGGCGGCAACAATAGCCGGAACATCATGCACTTCCATGGTGACAGAGCCAGGCGATTCCAAAAATACGACTTTGGTGTTCGGCTGCATGTGCTTCACTATATCGGCGCCAACCAGCGGATCGAACCAGCCGGTGGACACGCCAAGCTTGCCGAGAATTTTTGTGCAGAAATCCTGGCTGGGTTCATAGGCGGTGTTGGTCATCAGCACATGATCGCCTTGCTCCACAAAAGCGAGGATGGTGTTTGCCACGGCTGCCGCGCCGCAGGGGAATAAGGCGCAACCTGCCCCGCCTTCCAGTTCACACATCGCCTCCTGCAGGGAGAAATGCGTCAGGGTTCCGCGACGTCCGTAAAAAAGTGCGCCGTTAGCCCGGTTATGGGTAGCCTGTTTTTTGGCCTCTAAGGTGTCAAAAACCAGCGAAGAAGCGCGCTGGATCACGCTATTTACCGAGCCCAGCGTGTACTTTTTACTGCGCCCTGCATGCACAAGTTTGGTTTCAAGTTGTTTATCTGCCATGTTGTTTGACCTGTTTTTATACGTCTGGATGTCTAAACTACCATGAATCAAAGATGACGCATCCCGCAGAACAGGCATACAGTAGAAAATAATCTCAAACTGCGTCTGGTGACTTTTTTACTGCGTAAGCGCAAGGAAAAGAAACCAAAGGTGCGGCACTATGTAAATAGTAATGAGAACGACTATCAATTCGACGTCGTTTTGATATCATTACGCACAGATTTTGTGACTTGCGTCCTGGAGATACAGAGTGGGTAATAATTTGATGCAGACGGACCTTTCCGTCTGGGGTATGTATCAGCACGCCGATATCGTGGTTAAGTGCGTGATGATTGGGCTGATTTTGGCGTCAGTGGTCACCTGGGCAATTTTCTTTAGTAAGAGCCTTGAGTTCTTTACTCAGAAACGCCGCCTTAAGCGCGAGCAGCAACTGCTGGTGGATGCTCGCTCTTTAGACCAGGCAAGTGAGATTGCCGCAGGATTCGATGGCAAAAGCCTGGGCGCGCTGTTGATTAACGAGGCGCAGAATGAGCTGGAACTGTCTGAAGGTAGCGACGACAACGAAGGTATTAAAGAACGTACTGGTTTCCGTCTGGAGCGTCGCGTCGCGGCGGTAGGGCGTCATATGGGGCGCGGTAACGGATACCTGGCGACCATCGGGGCTATCTCTCCGTTCGTGGGGCTGTTCGGTACGGTATGGGGCATCATGAATAGCTTCATCGGGATCGCGCAAACCCAAACGACCAACCTGGCCGTTGTTGCGCCGGGTATCGCAGAAGCGCTGTTAGCCACCGCGATTGGTCTGGTTGCAGCAATTCCTGCAGTTGTTATCTATAACGTTTTCGCACGTCAGATTGGCAGCTATAAAGCGATGCTGGGCGATGTCGCGGCGCAGGTGCTGTTGCTGCAAAGTCGCGATCTCGACCTGAACGCTAGCGCATCCGCGCATCCGGTACGTGCTGCGCAGAAATTACGTGTAGGATAATGTTCCATGGCAATGAGCTTTAATGAAAACCTGGACGATAACGGTGAAATGCATGAAATAAACGTGACGCCGTTTATCGACGTTATGTTGGTTTTATTGATCATCTTTATGGTGGCTGCGCCGTTGGCAACGGTGGATGTGAAGGTGAATCTCCCTGCTTCCACCAGCACACCGCAACCGCGTCCGGAAAAACCGGTTTACCTGTCTGTGAAAGCCGATAAGAGTATGTTTATTGGCAACAACCAGGTGACGGACGATACCATGATTAGCGAGTTAAATACGCTGACTGATGGCAAGAAAGACACTACGATCTTCTTCCGTGCGGATAAAACCGTCGATTATGAAACCATGATGAAGGTTATGGATGCTTTGCATCAGGCGGGGTTCCTGAAGATTGGTCTGGTTGGTGAAGAGACTGTAAAAGCGAAGTAATCCTCATTGCCGGGTGGGGGGGCGCCTTACCCGGCCTGCAGCTCCTGATTCAACGTTCTCCACTCGCCCTTATCTGTCTTCATCCAGGGCGACTGTCGTTATCCTGGTTGGCTCGTAGTTGCCTTCAGACAGTTTACACGTCAGGCGAAGGGTGGCTGTTTCTCGCCTGAGAATATGCTGATATGCGCTTTCCAGCCGGGTCATTATTTTGTCCCGCAGTTCCGGTTGCTGCTCCATAATGGCCTCAATGGCGGCGCCGTAGATCTCTTCTTTAGCTTGTAGCGCATAAATCTCACGGCGATTTTGCCATTTCATTCGTACCAGCGCGGCGGGGATAGAAACAATCTCCTGAGCGACGCTTTCCAGCGTCGCGTTTTTATTGGCAATCAACACGGCTAAATTTTGCTTTAAGACAAACTCATCGCTTTTATGGTCATCTAAAGCCAAATAAACATTATTATCCTCAATATCTTTCATTTTATTTCTTTTCCAGAGAATAAAAAATAGGATCGCTGGTTTCACGTGTGATTAAATTAAGCCAAATTTTATTACCTTGCTCATTTATGATAGCTGTTTTTGTGGACAAAATTTTACTTAATTCTTGAGCGTTAATGTCGCCTTCTGCTTGTAGTGAATTGAGCAAGCGAGTGAATGACTCAATTTTCGCGGCACGAAACAAACGCTCTTTTAAATGACGATCACACTCTTCAAATAACATATTGCGTGCCTGACCGGTAGCTGTAGCGCTAATCAAAATATCGGGTTCGTAATCGCTTAACGTTCTCTTTCCCTGATTCAAATTTTCACTATTATCTACGGGTTCAGTATTGGTAGATGGACTGGATAAGTGAAAATGCGAGGGAACAAGATGCTCGGGAAGCATGTTGAAATATCCTTTGATGCCAATGATATGTTGTTTTAAATAAATCAGGCCGCGTTGACAATAGCATGGCGTAATTTTAAAATCAAAAAAAATGGAGCCAGTATATGAACAGTATATTTTATTCTGTTATAACCCTGCTATTGCTGACCTGCGGGGTGCTTTTTTTTATGCGCAGTGCAAATAAAAACCGATATGCAGAAAATGGACATTCTGAAAACCAGCCGGAAATGCTGAGTAAAGAAGAAGGCGAGGACCATTTCTCGGTATTGATGAATTCGATTACCCCAGTCTGGTATTGGCGCGTTAATCACGAATATATCGATTTTATCCACTCCACGATCAAACGGATGACAATGGTGGAGTTGAATGAGATTCCTGGATTATTTGATGCACAGCGGCGTTGCAGCGACCTCAACTCTGCGGTGTATAAATATTACGACAATATTAAAAAACGCTGTTTGAGCGGTGAGAAGGTCCCGCATGCTGACCTGGACGTGCTCAACCTGCGTCAGTGCTTCAGGGAGTTCAGTCTTGAGGCTTATCCTGCACTTGTCGCGCTGGTCTGGCCGGAGTATCAACGCCCGGAGATCAACGCGGAAGAAGTGTGAGGGGACTGTCGGGTCTGCATTACGTGCCGGGGAGGTTAACGACACCTTCCGGCACGGAGTGATAAACAGCTATTTGTCCGATGAGGCCTGCCACAGGTTCAGCTTACCGTCTGCGACGTGCTTATCGATCTGCGCCAGTTCTTCGGCACTGAACGTCAGGTTCGCCAACGCCTGAACGTTTTCCTCCAATTGCTCCGGCCGGCTGGCGCCAATTAACACCGAAGTCACCCGGTTGTCTTTCAGCAGCCAGCTTAAGGCCATTTGCGCCATCGACTGCCCTCGCTGTTGCGCCATCTCATTGAGCAAACGCAGGCTGGTAAGATTTTCTTCCGTCAGCATGTTTTCCGTCAGCCCACGGGCTTTTTTCCCTTCACGTTGCATGCGTGAACCTTCCGGAATGCCGTTGAGGTATTTCCCCGTCAGCAGCCCCTGGGCCAACGGCGTAAATGCGATACAGCCCATGCCGTTGGATTCCAGTGTATCCAGCAAACCGCTACTGTCTACCCAGCGGTTAAGCAGGTTGTAAGAAGGCTGGTGGATCAGCAACGGAATTTTCCACTCCCGCATCAGCTCGGCCATTTTCTGCGTACGCTCCGGGGAATAGGATGAGATACCGACATACAGCGCTTTACCGCTTTGCACCGCATGGGCCAGGGCTGAGGCGGTCTCTTCCATTGGCGTATTTTCGTCAACGCGGTGTGAGTAGAAGATATCGACATAGTCGAGGCCCATGCGTTTCAGGCTCTGGTCGAGGCTGGCGAGCAGGTATTTGCGCGAACCGCCAGAACCGTATGGACCTGGCCACATGTCATAGCCTGCTTTGCTGGAGATGATCAGCTCATCACGATATTGTGCAAAATCCTCGCGCAGTAATCGGCCAAAATTCTCTTCTGCGCTGCCCGGAGGCGGTCCATAGTTATTGGCTAAATCAAAATGCGTGATGCCTAAATCAAATGCTTTACGCAGCAGGGCGCGCTGTGAATCCAGCGCCTGAACGTGCCCAAAACTGTGCCATAAACCCAGCGATAGCGCGGGTAAACGCAAACCGCTGCGCCCACAGTAACGATAGAGCATCTGCTCGTAACGTTCAGGATTGGCAAACCAGGCCATGAGATCTCCTTAGTGCAGGTGAATTTCGAAACAACGTTTCTATTCTAGCGGGTTCCCGCTGAAGATCCCGTTCACCAGGTCACACTGGGATGAAAAACTGGGTAAAAACAGACCACTGTGTTTTGCGTATAAAAACATCAATCAGGAGCGCTGCCATGCCGCGTTTAACTGCGAAAGACCTTCCACAAGAGTTACTCGATTACTATGACGGTATCCAAATTAATGAGGGGACCTGCTTATGAGGAGGCACTCAAGGCCAATAAGAGAGTCTATGAGGCATATATCTATCCCGGCGTTAATCATGGTTTTCATAATGATTCGACACCACGTTATGATAAGACTGCTGCTGATTTATCCTGGAAACGCACTCTTACATGGTTTAATGAATATTTACGATATAAAACAAAGGATTATTAAATGATTTAGGCTAATCATCTGAATAGTAATGCTAGCTAATTTCATTAGCATTCATGTTGATATAGTGTAAATAGATATTGAATGTACTTAAGAAAGTAAAAAAATAAAGAACGCATTATATCTTCTCTGTTGCCTGCCGATAACAAGGATAAGTATCGCCTGATGGCGAATTCCTCATCAATGGCAAGGAAATTATTATGCGTTTGCTGAAAAACTTCACTATTCGTATTGTCATGTTGGCAATACTGGGACTTTTTTGCCTGCTCTGGTCGGGCGTGGGTTTATTCAGTCTTCATTCTTTATCAAAAATATCTGAAGGCAATGATATTGACCGTCATCTCGTCCATCAGATGACGGTGCTCAGTCAGGGGAACGATCAGTACTTTCGCTTCGTTACGCGGTTAAGTCGCGCCATGGACGTCAAAATGAGTGGCGGAACGCCTGATTTTGCGCCGGCGCAGCAGTCCCTTGAGAACATGAGCAAAAAACTCCAGGAGATGAAAACATTGTCTCCAGGCCCCATGGATCCGGAAGTTGCCGCGGCGGTACTGACGAAGTGGCAGACGCTGCTGGACAATGGCGTGATCCCGCAAATGCAGCTGGCAAAGCAGGGCACGCTCACGGCCTTTGCGGAACATGCCAGCACCATAACGCCAGCGCTGAGCCGTGAATTTGGCGCCAGTGCCGAACGTTTTAACGCCACGGCAGGAGAGCGGCTTGATACCACCCGTGTTATGGTCGATGGCAAAACGTCTATCATCCGGACGTTAATTATTACTGCCGTGATCCTCGGTATTGCCCTACTGTTCTTTACCGACCGTTACCTCGTCGCCATGATGGTGAAACCTCTGGGACGCATCCGTCAGCAGTTCCAACAGATTGCGCAGGGCGATCTCAGCCATCCTATTGAAGATTTTGGGCGTAACTGCGTGGGCCAACTGGTGCCGTTACTATGCGCGATGCAGGACAGCCTGCGCGAAGCCGTCAGTACCATTCGTTCAGGTAGTGACAACATCTGGCGAGGAGCTACGGAAATTTCCACCGGTAATAACGATCTCTCCTCACGTACTGAAGAGCAGGCTGCGGCGCTGGAAGAGACCGCTGCCAGCATGGAGCAACTGACCGCCACGGTAAAACTTAACGCCGAAAATGCGCGTGAGGCCAGCCAGCTTGCCGATACGGCGACAGAGACGGCAGGTAAAGGCAGCACGCTGGTTTCTGAAGTGGTTGAGACGATGGATGGCATTGCCGCCAGCTCGAAACAGATCGCCGAAATTACGTCTGTTATTAACAGTATTGCTTTCCAGACCAACATTCTGGCGCTTAACGCCGCAGTTGAAGCTGCCAGAGCGGGCGAGCAGGGACGTGGTTTTGCCGTCGTTGCTGGTGAAGTACGTAACCTTGCCAGCCGGAGCGCCGGAGCGGCGAAAGAAATTGAGACGCTGATTGGCGAATCGTCGCGTCGTGTCGATCAGGGCGCTCGTCTGGTTAAAGAGACGGGATTAACCATGGAGGCAATTCTCCGCGGTGCCACCGAAGTGACCGTTATCATGAAACAAATTGCCTCTGCCTCGGAAGAACAGAACAAGGGCATCTCGCAGGTGAGTGTGGCGATCACCCAGATGGATAGCGTCACGCAACAGAACGCTGCATTGGTTGAGCAAGTCTCTGCCGCGGCTGTGGCGCTGGAACGACAAACGGAAGAGCTGCAACGCTCGGTGCAACAGTTCCGCCTGTCTGCGAATGATGTGCAATACGCTGCTGCGAATACCACTTCCCCTTCAGCAGACAGCAAAACGTCTGCGGCCGCCAAAACGGACGAGTGGGTGTCCTTTTAAGCAGGCGCAAAAAAGTACGTGAAACCTCTGGCCTTTGCTTAAAAAATCGCTATATAATTTATTATATAGCGATTGGGGGTTACGCATGGACAATCATTTTGGAAAAGGTCTGATGGCCGGATTAAACGCGTCAAGCGCGGATAGCGCCCGTATGGTGGCCAATTTTTGTGCTGATTATAAACGCGGTTTTATACTGGGATTTTCACATCGTATGTTTGAAAAAACGGGCGATCGGCAGCTTAGCGCGTGGGAGGCGGGCATCCTCACGCGCCGCTATGGCCTGGATAAAGAGATGGTGATGGATTTCTTTAAAGAGAACCAGTCCAGTACGACAATTCGGTTTTTCATGGCTGGCTATCGGCTCGAAGCTTGATCCGAAAGGGGTATTCCGTTGCTTTAATTAATTACACTATTGACCAACACCTTCGTTTTGTTGCTCCGTCGAAGTAATATATCGCACATAACCATATAAAAAGTGTGGTAAATGGCGCGCCGATCGCAATATGCAACATGCGAATGGTGCAAAATAAAAAGCCAGGTCTTCGCAACGGAATAACTATAAAATGACTGGAGATAACTCTCTCATCAATTCGAACGGCATCAATCGCCGTGATTTCATGAAGCTTTGTGCAGCACTGGCCGCTACCATGGGGCTCAGTAGCAAAGCCGCCGCAGAAATGGCCGAATCAGTTTCTCGTCCTCAGCGCCCACCAGTTATCTGGATTGGTGCTCAGGAGTGTACGGGTTGTACTGAATCGCTGCTTCGCGCGACACACCCTACAGTGGAAAACCTCGTTCTGGAGACCATCTCTCTCGAATACCATGAGGTACTCTCTGCCGCCTTCGGCCACCAGGTTGAAGAGAATAAACATAACGCTCTGGAGAAGTACAAAGGGCAATATGTTTTGGTTGTAGATGGTTCTATCCCACTAAAAGATAATGGTATTTATTGCATGGTTGCCGGTGAGCCGATCGTGGATCACATCCGCCGGGCCGCTGAAGGCGCTGCCGCTATCATTGCCATCGGTTCTTGCGCCGCGTGGGGTGGTGTTGCTGCCGCTGGCGTTAACCCAACGGGTGCAGTCGGCTTGCAGGAAGTTCTGCCAGGCAAAACCATTATCAACATCCCCGGCTGTCCGCCGAACCCACATAACTTCCTTGCAACGGTCGCGCATATCATCACTTACGGTAAGCCGCCGAAGCTGGATACCAAAAACCGTCCGACATTCGCCTATGGCCGTTTGATTCACGAACACTGCGAACGTCGCCCGCACTTCGATGCTGGCCGTTTTGCGAAAGAGTTTGGCGATGAAGGCCACCGTGAAGGTTGGTGCCTCTACCATCTGGGCTGTAAAGGACCAGAAACCTACGGTAACTGTTCAACGCTGCAATTCTGCGATGTTGGTGGCGTGTGGCCGGTGGCTATCGGTCACCCTTGCTACGGCTGTAACGAAGAAGGCGTCGGTTTCCATAAAGGTATTCACCAGCTTGCTCATGTAGAAAACCAAACGCCACGTTCCGAGAAACCTGACGTCAATATGAAAGAAGGCGGCAATGTTTCTGCCGGAGCGATTGGGCTGCTTGGCGGCGTAGTAGGACTGGTTGCCGGTGTCAGCGTGATGGCGGTTCGTGAACTGGGGCGTCAGCAGAAGAAAGATAACGCTGACTCACGGGGAGAATAACCGTGAACAGACGTAACTTTATTAAAGCAGCCTCCAGCGGGGCATTGCTGTTGGGCGCCGCGCCGTCCATCAGCCATGCGGCTGCAGAAAACCGTCCGCCGATCCCTGGTTCTTTGGGGATGCTCTATGACTCGACGCTGTGCGTAGGCTGCCAGGCCTGTGTCACCAAGTGTCAGGATATCAACTTCCCGGCGCGTAACCCGGAAGGCGAGCAGACCTGGTCGAACAACGACAAACTGTCTCCGTATACCAATAACATCATCCAGGTGTGGCGTAGCGGAACAGGTGTGAACAAAGACCAGGAAGAAAATGGCTACGCATATATTAAGAAACAGTGCATGCACTGTGTCGATCCGAACTGCGTCTCCGTTTGCCCGGTCTCCGCGCTGAAGAAAGATCCGAAAACCGGCATCGTCCACTATGACAAAGATGTCTGTACAGGCTGTCGTTACTGCATGGTTGCCTGCCCGTACAACGTGCCTAAGTACGACTACAACAACCCGTTTGGTGCGCTTCACAAATGTGAACTCTGTAACCAGAAAGGCGTTGAGCGTCTGGACAAAGGCGGTTTACCGGGTTGTGTTGAAGTGTGTCCTGCCGGTGCGGTGATTTTTGGTACCCGTGAAGAGCTGATGGCTGAGGCGAAAAAACGTCTCGCGCTGAAGCCTGGCAGCGAATACCACTATCCGCGTCAAACGGTGAAAGCAGGCGATACCTACCTGCATACGGTACCGAAGTATTACCCCCATCTGTACGGTGAGAATGAGGGGGGGGGTACGCAGGTTATGGTGCTGACGGGTGTTCCTTACGAGGATTTGGATCTGCCGAAACTGGATGATCTTTCAACCGGTGCGCGTTCCGAACATGTTCAACATTCCCTGTACAAGGGCATGATACTACCCCTGGCTGCGCTGGCGGGCTTAACCGTGCTGGTTCGTCGTAACACGAAAAACGACCATCACGATGGAGGAGACGATCATGAGTCATGATCCTAAACCGCTGGGCGGAAAAATAATCAGCAAACCGGTCATTATTTTTGGGCCGCTTATCGTCCTGTGCATGCTCCTGATCGTGAAACGTCTGGTCTTCGGATTGGGTTCAGTCTCCGATCTGAACGGCGGTTTCCCATGGGGGGTATGGATTGCATTTGACCTGTTGATTGGTACTGGCTTTGCGTGCGGCGGTTGGGCGCTGGCGTGGGCGGTGTATGTTTTCAACAGAGGACAATACCATCCGCTGGTACGTCCGGCGCTGCTGGCGAGCCTGTTTGGCTACTCGCTGGGCGGTCTGTCGATCACCATTGACGTCGGTCGTTACTGGAATCTGCCGTATTTCTACATTCCGGGTCACTTCAACGTGAACTCGGTACTGTTCGAAACGGCGGTCTGTATGACCATCTATATCGGCATCATGGCGCTGGAATTTGCTCCGGCTCTGTTTGAACGTCTGGGGTGGAAAGTTTCTCTCAAGCGTTTGAATAAAGTGATGTTCTTTATTATTGCCCTCGGCGCGCTGCTGCCAACCATGCACCAGTCTTCAATGGGTTCATTGATGATTTCTGCGGGTTATAAAGTACATCCGCTTTGGCAAGCTTATGAAATGTTGCCGCTTTTCTCGGTATTAACCGCCTTTATTATGGGCTTCTCGATCGTCATCTTTGAAGGCTCGTTGGTACAAGCTGGTCTGAAAGGTAACGGCCCTGACGAGAAAAGTTTGTTCATCAAGCTGACGAACACCATCAGCGTGCTGTTGGCGATTTTCGTGGTTCTGCGCTTTGGCGAACTGATCTATCGCGACAAGCTGTCGTATGCGTTTGCAGGCGATTTCTACTCAGCCATGTTCTGGCTTGAGGTCGTGCTGATGGTCTTCCCGCTGGTGGTGCTGCGCGTCACTAAGCTGCGTAACGACTCGCGCATGCTGTATCTGTCTGCGCTGAGCGCATTGCTGGGTTGTGCGACATGGCGTCTGTCCTATTCGCTGGTGGCGTTCAATCCTGGTGGTGGCTACCACTACTTCCCGACCTGGGAAGAACTGTTGATTTCTATTGGTTTTGTGGCTATTGAGATTTGTGCATACATCGTACTCATTCGTCTACTGCCGATACTTCCTCCTTTAAAACAAAACGATCAAAATCGTCATGAGGCGAGCAAAGCATGAGCCAGAGAATTACTATTGATCCGGTAACCCGTATTGAGGGTCATTTACGCATCGACTGCGAAATCGAAAATGGCGTGGTATCTAAAGCATGGGCTTCCGGTACCATGTGGCGCGGCATGGAAGAGATTGTGAAAAACCGCGATCCGCGCGATGCCTGGATGATTGTGCAGCGTATCTGTGGCGTTTGTACGACCACTCACGCTATCTCTTCCGTTCGTGCTGCAGAAAGCGCGCTGAATATTGATGTTCCGGTAAACGCACAGTATATCCGTAACATCATTCTGGCCGCGCACACCACGCATGACCATATTGTTCACTTCTATCAGCTCTCAGCGCTGGACTGGGTGGATATCACCTCTGCGCTGAAGGCCGATCCAGCGAAAGCGTCTGCCATGCTGAACGGTGTGTCCTCCTGGCACCTGAACAGCGCAGAAGAGTTCACTAAGGTTCAGAACAAGATTAAAGACCTTGTTGCCAGCGGTCAGTTAGGTATTTTTGCCAACGGTTGCTGGGGTCACCCGGCAATGCAACTGCCGCCGGAAGTGAACCTGATTGCGGTCGCTCACTACCTGCAGGCACTGGAATGCCAGCGTGATGCCAACCGCGTTGTGGCGCTGTTGGGCGGTAAAACGCCGCACATCCAGAACCTGGCAGTAGGGGGGGTTGCTAACCCAATTAACCTCGACGGTCTTGGCGTGCTGAACCTTGAACGCCTGATGTACATCAAGTCTTTCATTGATAAGCTGAGCGACTTCGTTGAGCAGGTTTACAAGGTAGATACTGCGGTTATTGCGGCGTTCTATCCTGAGTGGCTGGAACGTGGTCAGGGTGCGGTTAACTATCTGAGCGCACCGGAATTCCCGACTGACGGTAAAAACGGCAGCTTCCTGTTCCCGGGGGGTTACATCACCAATGAAGATCTGTCGACCTATCGTCCGATCACCTCTCACTCCGATGAGTACCTGATCAAAGGGATTCAGGAGAGTGCGAAACACGCGTGGTACAAAGACGAAGCGCCGCAGGCTCCGTGGGAAGGTACAACGGTTCCTGATTACACCGGTTGGTCAGATGACGGTAAGTACTCCTGGGTTAAAGCGCCGACCTTCTACGGTAAAACGGTTGAAGTGGGGCCGCTGGCCAACATGTTGTGTAAACTGGCGGCCAAACGCGAGTCTACTCATGCCAAGCTGAATGAAATCATCGCGATTTACACCAAGCTGACCGGTAAAACTATCGAAGTGTCGCAGTTGCACTCTACGCTGGGCCGTATTATTGGTCGTACCGTTCACTGCTGTGAACTGCAGAACGTTCTGCAGGATCAGTACAACGCGCTGATCGTGAACATCGGTAAAGGCGACCACACCACCTTCGTGAAACCGGATATTCCGGCAACGGGCGAATTCAAAGGTGTTGGTTTCCTCGAAGCGCCGCGCGGTATGCTGTCTCACTGGATGGTGATTAAAGATGGCATTATCAGCAACTACCAGGCGGTTGTACCGTCAACCTGGAACTCTGGCCCACGTAACTTTAATGATGAAGTGGGACCGTATGAGCGCTCGCTGGTAGGAACGCCGATTGCCGATCCAAACAAACCGCTGGAAGTGGTTCGTACCATTCACTCCTTCGACCCTTGTATGTCATGTGCGGTGCATGTGGTGGACGTTGACGGGAACGAAGTGGTCTCAGTTAAGGTTCTGTAATGCGGATATTAGTCTTAGGGGTCGGCAATATTTTGCTGACCGACGAAGCCATCGGGGTACGTATCGTTGAGGCATTAGAGCAACGGTACATCCTGCCAGACTTTGTTGATGTTCTGGACGGTGGTACGGCTGGGATGGAGCTTCTCGGCGATATGGCGAACAGAGATCATCTGATCATTGCTGACGCTATTGTGTCGAAGAAAAACACGCCAGGAACGATGATGGTCCTGCGGGATGAAGAGATCCCGGCGTTGTTTACCAACAAAATCTCACCGCACCAGCTTGGCCTGGCCGACGTTTTGTCGGCCCTGCGTTTCACCGGCGAGTTTCCGAAAAAGCTGACGTTAGTCGGCATTATTCCGGAATCGCTGGAGCCGCATATCGGGCTAACGCCAACGGTCGAAGCGATGATTGAACCTGCGCTTGAGCAGGTTCTTGCCGCGCTTCGCGAATCAGGCGTTGAAGCGATCCCTCGGGAGGCGGCTCATGTCTGAGGAGTTTGTCGGTTTTCAGACGGCCCCGAAGATGCAGATTCAGGCAGCGTTTGAAGAGGTTGCCCGGCGCTCGATGCACGATCTTTCTTTTCTGCATCCGAACATGCCGGTATATGTCTCTGATTTTACTCTGTTTGAAGGGCAGTGGACGGGGTGTGTTATCACACCCTGGATGCTCAGCGCACTGATTTTCCCTGGACCAGACCAGATCTGGCCGGTACGTAAAGTCAGCGAAAAAATCGGGCTGCGTCTACCGTATGGCGAGATGACCTTTACCGTTGGTGAACTGGAGGGCGTATCGCAATACCTTTCCTGTTCACTGATGTCACCGCTTTCGCACAATATGTCGTCGCAGGAAGGCGTACGCTTGACTGACGATTGCGCGCGAATGCTGTTATCGCTGCCGGTGAGCGATCCAAATGCGCCGCAGCTCAATCGCCGCGCGCTGCTGCTGGGTCGTCGGAACTGCGAAAATGCATGAGCTGTCCCTTTGTCAGAGCGCGGTTGAGATTGTTCAACAGCAGGCAGAGCAGCACGGTGTCAAACGAGTAACCGGCGTTTGGCTGGAAATCGGGGCGCTCTCCTGCGTTGAAGAGAGCGCCGTGCGTTTCAGTTTCGACATCGTCTGTCAGGGGACGCTGGCGCAAGGGTGTGAGCTGCATATTGATTACAAGCCAGCCCAGGCATGGTGCTGGGATTGCAGTCAGGTTGTGGAAATCACCCAGCATGATGCGCAGTGCCCACATTGTCAGGGGGATCGTCTGCGAGTTGATGCGGGCGATTCACTGAAAGTGAAAAGTATTGAAGTCGAATAACCCATAGGTTGCTATGGGGCGGAGTCAGATATGTGTATTGGAGTCCCTGGTCAGGTTCTGGCCGTTGGTGAAGATATTCACCAACTTGCGCAGGTTGAAGTGTGCGGCATCAAACGTGATGTCAATATTGCCCTGATTTGTGAAGGTGATACGGCTGAGCTGGTCGGGCAATGGGTGCTGGTGCACGTAGGGTTCGCCATGAGCATCATTGATGAAGATGAAGCTAAAGCCACGTTAGACGCACTTCGCCGCATGGAGTACGACGTCACCAGCGCGTGACAACCGGTTTGTGCCTCATAGTGCTGCGCTTATCGGGCCTATGCCTTAGATGTAGGCCCGATAAGGCATTTATGCCGCCATCCGGCATCTTGCGTTAGCCCTGGCGCTTATCTTCGGTGCTGGTGTCGAAGTCGCTGGCGTCATGGCGCTCATGAAGCTGCTCGTTCAGCGGTCCGTTAGTGCGGTTTACAATCCGACCACGTTTAACCGCCGGACGCGCTGCCACCTCTTTTGCCCAGCGCTGTACGTGCTTGTAGCTTCCGGCGTCAAGGAACTCTGCCGCGTCGTACACGTTGCCCAGAACCACATTACCAAACCATGGCCAGACCGCCATATCGGCAATGGTGTATTCATCTCCGGCGACAAACTGATGCTGCGCTAGCTGTTTATCCAACACGTCGAGTAAGCGCTTGGCTTCCATGGTGAAGCGATTAATCGCGTATTCAATTTTAACCGGCGCATAATTATAGAAGTGACCAAAGCCACCGCCAAGGAACGGGGCAGCGCCTTGTAACCAGAACAACCAGTTCAGCGTTTCTGTACGCTTAGCCAAATCCTGCGGCAGGAAATAACCATATTTTTCCGCCAGATAGAGTAGGATTGCGCCAGATTCGAATACGCGAACCGGTGGGTTTTGCGAGTGATCGCGTAGCGCCGGGATCTTCGAGTTCGGATTCACCTCCACAAAGCCGCTGGAAAACTGATCGCCATCGCCAATGCGGATGAGCCAGGCATCGTATTCCGCGCCCTTCACGCCCTGTGCTAACAACTCCTCCAGCATAATCGTCACTTTCTGCCCATTTGGCGTTCCCAACGAATAGAGCTGCAGCGGATGTTTGCCAACCGGCAGCGTTTTCTCGTGGGTGGCGCCGGAAACAGGGCGGTTGATATTGGCGAACGTGCCGCCGTTCGATTTTTCCCACGTCCAGACTTTCGCGGGCTGATAGGTATTGTCTGACATAGTGATCTGCCTTCTGAGTGGTTGTTTGATGCAGTGTAGCAGCCAGGTAGAACTCAATTTAACAGATTGGGACTTTATGCCGTTTTGTGCTGAAAGGGGAAGATAAATCTAACCCGTTCATTGTACCTGGCCCGTACTCCATGAAGAGGAAATCAATGTTGCACGGAAATTGCTACCGTATTCACCATCAAAAATTGGTGGTGAATAAGCAGTAATAATGAAAAAAGGTGTTCCAGGAGTAAGCGGTTATCAGGGCCCGGCGGGTGGGTGGGGCGCGGTAAAAGCCGTTACTGCTTCGCTGTTTTCGCAAAAGGCTGTCGCCCGCGACATTATCGCGATGTTCAAAATGAACCAGGTTAAAGGGTTCGACTGTCCAGGCTGTGCGTGGCCGGACCCAGAGCATCGGGCGCCAATGGAGTTGTGCGAAAATGGCGTTAAGGCGGTCTCCTGGGAGACAACCAACAAGAAAGCGTCACCGGAATTTTTCAGCCGTCACCCGGTTTCCGCACTCTGGCACTACAGCGATTATGAGCTGGAAAATATCGGTCGTTTGACGCATCCCATGAAATACGATGCCGCATCAGATACCTGGCGAGCGGTGGATTGGGATATCGCATTTCAGGAAATCGGCGAGCGTCTGCACAGTTATGATTCAGCCCAGCAGGTTGAGTTTTACACCTCCGGCAGAACGTCAAATGAGGCGGCGTTCCTGTATCAACTGTTTGCCCGCGAATATGGCAGCAGCAACTTCCCTGATTGCTCAAACATGTGCCACGGACCGACCAGCGCAGGGCTAACGCCGGCTATCGGCCTTGGAAAAGGGACCGTTGAACTTGAGGATTTTGACCACTGCGATCTGGTGATTTGTATCGGGCATAACCCAGGCACTAACCATCCGCGCATGCTGACCACCTTACGCGACGTTGCCAAACGCGGGGCTAAAATTATCTCCATTAATCCGCTGAACGAAAGGGGGCTTGAGCGCTTTAGCTTCCCGCAAAGTCCGAAAGAGATGTTCACCGGTCAGGCGACGGCGCTGAGCCACGACTACTACCAGGTAAAAATGGGCGGTGACGCCTCGCTGCTCAAAGGCATCATGAAGGCGCTGATCGAAATGGATGAGGCACGGATCTTACTGGATCAACAACCGACGCTCGATCATGCGTTTATCGATGATCACACTGCCGGATATGCCGCGTTGTATGATGACTTACGCCAGCGTAGCTGGGCGGAACTGGAACAGGACTCAGGCCTGACGCGCAGTCAGATGGAAGATCTGGCGCACAGCTACAGTAAATCCAGTGCCACTATCGTTTGTTATGGTCTGGGCATCACCCAGCATAAAAACGGCACTGAGAACGTCCAGCAACTGGTAAACCTGCTGCTGCTGAAAGGCAATATAGGTAAGCCGGGGGCGGGGATCTGCCCGTTGCGCGGTCACTCTAACGTGCAGGGCGATCGTTCCGTGGGTATTAACGAAGCGGCGTCCGAAGAATTCCTGCAACGCCTTGAGACGCATTTCTCTATCCGCGTTCCGCGCAAACATGGCCGCTCCAGCGTGGAGAGTATTCGCGCCATTGAGCGCGGAGACGTAAAAGCGCTTATCTGCATGGGTGGTAATCTGGCGGTGGCGATGCCGCAGCCGCAGCGTACCTTTGCGGCGATGAAAAAGTTGGATCTGCAGGTTCACGTTGCGACCAAACTTAACAGATCGCATTTGCTGCTGGCAAAACATAACTACCTGCTCCCCGCGTTGGGCAGAACCGAGCGCGACATGCAGGCGACGGGCATTCAGTCGGTGACCGTCGAAGACTCGATGTCGATGGTTCACGCGTCCTGTGGCGCGCTGAAACCGGCTTCCCGCTGGCTAAAATCAGAGCCCGCGATTGTGGCGGGCATGGCGCGCGCCACGCTGCCGCTTTCGCCGGTAAACTGGGAAGCGTTGACCGGGGACTACGCGCTGATCCGTAATGCCATTGAAGCCGTGATCCCGGCGTTCCACGACTACAACGCCCGTATTGCTGAACCGGGCGGGTTTCGTATGGATACCCCTGCATCGCGCCGTGAATGGCGAACGGTAAATGGCAAAGCCAACTTTATCGTCAGCCATCAGCGGGCGGTAGAGCGGGAGAACCAGCCTGCTGCTGCGCTTGTGCTGGCGACGCTACGCAGCCACGATCAGTACAACACCACGATTTATGGTCTGAACGATCGCTATCGTGGCATTACTGGTCGTCGGGATGTGGTGTTTTTAAGCGCCCAGGAAGCGGCGGCTCGTGGTCTGAGCCAGGGTGATGTGGTTAACGTTCAGGCGCTGGACGACAACGGTCAGCCGTGTGCGGATCGCATCATGTACGGTTTAACGGTGGTGATTTACAACATGGCGGAGGGCTCAATTGGCGCGTATCTGCCTGAAGCGAATGTCCTGCTCTCGTTGGACGCGGTGGATACACAAAGTTTGACTCCGGCCTATAAAAGCGTGCCGGTAATCCTTACCCAGGCGTAGATCCTGCTGTGAATTTTTCGCCTCTGAGCGCCAGCCGCTGCGTTGAGGTGTATGATGGTGTCGACCTCTGTCCGGTTAGTGTCGCAGAGCAGGCAATCAGAGCGAAAAATTCACGCCAACCTGCTCAGGCTGTATTGTTTTGAGGTAAGGTGCATGAGCAAAGGAACGACCAGTCAGGATGCCCCATTCGGGACATTATTGGGCTACGCCCCAGGCGGCGTAGCAATCTACTCTTCAGATTACAGCTCCCTTGACCCACGGGACTACGACGATGATGCGGCATTTCGCAGCTATATCGACGACGAATACATGGGCCACAAATGGCAGTGCGTAGAGTTCGCACGCCGCTTTCTCTTCCTTAACTATGGTGTGGTCTTCACCGATGTAGGCATGGCCTGGGAGATCTTCTCCTTACGCTTCCTGCGTGAAGTGGTGAATGACAATATCTTGCCGTTACAGGCATTTCCCAATGGTTCACCCCGCGCACCGGTAGCAGGCGCGTTGCTTATCTGGCAAAAAGGCGGCGAATTTAAAGATACCGGCCATGTGGCGGTCGTCACCCAGTTGCTGGAAAACAAAATCCGTATTGCCGAACAGAACGTGCTCCATACGCCGCTGCCTCCCGGACAGCAGTGGACCCGCGAGCTGGAGATGGTGGTTGAAAACGGTTGCTACACTCTGCGGGATACCTTTGACGACACCACCATCCTTGGCTGGATGATCCAGACCGAGGATACTCGTTACAGCCTGCCGCAGCCGGAAATCGCCAATGACTCGCTGAAAATTGGCGGTGCGCGACTGGAAGATAACGGACAGTTTGACGGTAAATGGCTGGATGAGCAGGATCCGCTGCAAAAAGCCTACGTGCTGGCCAACGGCCACGTCATTAATCAGGATCCGCATCAGTACTTCACCATTACCGAGAGTGCCGAGCAGGAGCTGATCAAAGCCACGAACGAGTTGCACCTGATGTACCTGCACGCGACCGACAAGGTACTGAAAGACGACAACCTGTTGGCGCTGTTCGATATTCCGAAAATCCTCTGGCCGCGACTGCGCCTTTCCTGGCAGCGTCGTCGGCATCATATGATTACGGGGCGTATGGATTTCTGTATGGATGAACGCGGGCTGAAGGTGTATGAGTACAACGCCGATTCCGCATCGTGCCATACCGAAGCCGGTTTGATCCTCGAAAGATGGGCTGAGCGGGGCTACACAGGGCAGGGACACAACCCGGCTGAAGGGTTGATCAACGAACTGGCGGGTGCCTGGAAGCACAGCCGCGCGCGTCCTTTTGTCCACATCATGCAGGACAAAGATATAGAGGAAAATTACCATGCACAGTTTATGCAGCAGGCGCTGCGTCAGGCTGGGTTTGACAGCAAAATTCTGCATGGCCTCGATGAGCTACGTTGGGATGATGCCGGTCAACTGATTGACGGTGACGGTCGCCTGGTGAACTGTGTCTGGAAAACCTGGGCGTGGGAAACTGCGATAGAGCAGGTGCGAGAGGTTAGCGAAACGGAGTACGCCGCGGTGCCAATTCGTACCGGGCATACCAATCAGGAAGTGCGTTTAATCGACGTGCTGCTGCGCCCGGAAGTGCTGGTCTTCGAACCTCTTTGGACGGTGATCCCAGGCAACAAAGCGATTTTGCCGATCCTCTGGCAGCTTTTTCCGCATCACCGCTATTTGCTTGATACCGATTTCACGGTTAATGAAGAGCTGGCGCAAACCGGTTATGCGGTGAAACCTATTGCAGGACGCTGTGGCAGCAACATCGATCTGGTGAGTCATCAGGAAGAATTGCTGGATAAAACCAGCGGTAAGTTTGCCGAGCAGAAGAACATTTACCAGCAGCTTTGGTGTCTGCCAAACATTGCCGGTAAATATATTCAGGTTTGTACTTTCACCGTAGGCGGTAACTACGGCGGGACCTGCTTGCGCGGCGATGAGTCGCTGGTGATTAAAAAAGAGAGCGATATCGAACCGCTGATTGTGGTAAAGGAAGAGTAATCTTTTGGCATGTTTCTGATTGCAATACGAAAGCCGGAGTCTATCTCCGGCTTTTTTTAATTTACAGTTAACTTGGTGCTGATTATATTTAAATAAGTTACGTAGTGTATATATAAATTCATAAGTATTTTCTTGGGTAATGTTTTATAGCTTAAATGCATTTGGTTGATGAATGCTTTTAACGATGATTAATTCCTGCTGCTTGTATTAAATAAATGTTTTATTGATTTTGATTTTAAATAAATATCACTAATATGTTATTTGGTTGATTAGTGATGCCGATCATGTTTTCCCGCGTGGAATATATCGGATTACATCGACATACTAATTATAATCATTAATTGTCATTAACGGTCATTGTTGACTGCCCACAGAAATGACGTTGTAAGAAACACGTTGAGCAATTGGAAAAGTGCTCCGTCAGGAAATGCAAAACATCGGCAGGAATCGCCGGTCTGAGAGGGACGTATGGGTGACAGTTTTCAGAGTGAAGTGCCGACGGCACGCGTTAATATTAAGTTAGATTTACATACCGGAGGCGTGCAAAAAAAGGTTGAATTGCCGTTAAAGCTTTTGACCGTGGGGGATTTCAGTAATGGTAGAGAACAACGACCATTATCGGAGCGCGAAAAGGTTGATATTAATAAGAATAATTTTAACGATGTGTTGGCTAAGTTCTCACCAGTAGTTAATCTGAGTGTTAAAAATACGTTGGCTGGCGATGACAGAAAAGACGATATTAACCTTACCTTTAAAAATATCCGCGATTTTGAACCCGAACAGGTCGCAAGGAATATCCCACAATTACGCGTTTTGTTAGCTATGCGTAACTTATTGCGTGACCTGAAATCTAACTTACTCGATAACGCCGCTTTTCGTCGCGAGCTGGAAATCATCCTTAAAGATCCAGCCCTGAGTCAGGAACTGCGTGAAGAACTGGCAACCATGATGCCGAAAGAGATTTAACGCTATACAGGGTTTCCTCCGCTTAATCGGCAGGAATAGTAAAGGATCATAAAAGGAATATGCTGATGTCTGTTCAGGAACATACTTCTTCAGTCGCGACCACCACGACCAGTGAACGCAGCGTTTATCAGTCTCTCTTTGACAAAATTAATCTTGCCCCGGTTTCGACATTAAAAAATATCGATGCGTGGCAGAGCGATGAAGCGCTATCTGATGCCGCGCCGGCTGAACGCGTGACCGCTGCGATTCAGGTTCTGGTCTCATGTCTGGCGGATGCTGCGCAGCCCCTGGAACGTCTGGATAAAACGCTGCTCGATGAGCAGATTGCTCGCCTGGATAAGCAGATTAGCGACCAGGTTAATGAAGTTATGCATCATGTAGAATTTCAAAAACAAGAATCGCTCTGGCGTGGTTTGCATTCGATGATTACCGGCATCGATTTTCGCCGAAATGTCCGTGTAGAAATGATGGATATCAGCAAGGATGCGCTACGTGATGATTTTGACGACGCGCCGGAGCTTATTCAGAGTGGGTTATACCGTCATGTTTATATTGAAGAATATGACCAACCAGGCGGCGAACCCATTGCGGCAATGATTTCAGCGTACGAATTTGATAACAGCCCGCAGGATATTGCACTGCTGCGCAATATTTCTGGCGTCTCGGCTGCCTGTCATATGCCGTTTATTGGTTCCGTGGGGCCTAAATTCTTCCTGAAAGAAAATATGGAAGAAGTCGCGGCCATAAAAGATATCAATGATTATTTCGAACGTGCTGAATACATCAAGTGGAAAGCATTTCGTGATAGCGACGATTCACGCTATATCGGGCTGACTATGCCGCGTGTACTGGGGCGTCTGCCGTATGGCCCTGATACCGTGCCGGTACGTAGTTTTAACTATGTTGAAGAAGTTAAGGGGCCGGATCACGAAAAATATCTGTGGACCAGCGCCTCTTTCTCTTTCGCTGTGAACATGGTGAAAAGTTTTATCAAGAATGGCTGGTGCGTCCAGATCCGTGGGCCACAGGCGGGCGGTGCGGTTAAAGATTTGCCTATCCATTTGTACGATCTGGGTACAGGTAATCAGGTGAAAATCCCGTCTGAGGTAATGATTCCGGAAACCCGTGAGTTTGAATTCGCTAATCTCGGCTTTATTCCGCTTTCATATTATAAAAATCGTGATTACGCCTGCTTCTTTTCTGCTAACTCGGCTCAAAAACCTGCGCAGTTTGATACTCCGGAAGCGACGGCTAACAGCCGGATTAACTCACGTCTGCCATATATCTTCCTGCTTTCTCGTATCGCTCACTACCTGAAAATCCTGCAGCGGGAAAATATTGGCACGACTAAAGATCGCCGTCTGCTTGAGCTTGAACTTAATAACTGGCTGCGCAGTCTGGTAACCGAAATGACCGATCCTGGCGATGACTTGCAGGCATCACACCCGCTGCGTGATGGGCGTGTCGTGGTAGAGGATATTGAGGATAACCCCGGTTTCTTCCGTGTGCGCCTGTATGCCATTCCGCATTTCCAGGTTGAAGGTATGGACGTCAGTCTGTCGTTAGTTTCACAAATGCCTAAGTCGAAATCTTAACGACGCAGCGCACAGGAGGTGCGATGAAGATCTACCGTCCGTTATGGAGCGAGGGGGCCTTTCTGGCTCCCCAGCAGTTTCAGCAGCAGACACGTTGGGATGCCTATGTCGCTGACGTAGTGGCACACATGTCACTTTCCTCACCATGGGGTGTCATCAGCGCGGAGTTTGACGAAAGTGCGCTAACGGTTTCCCGTTTGAATCCCGTTAATCTGGTGGTGCGCTTTCCTGACGGAACGTTAGTGGATACAGGTATTTCAGATAACCTGCCTCCGGCGTGTGATTTATCGCACCTTGCTGGTTACAACAGCGTTGATATCGTGCTGGCATTGCCACTGCTTTCGGCTAATGGCGGTAATCTTTCATCAGGCAACGGCGTTAGCCGCCCGTGTCGCTGGCAGCAGGAATGGCTGCCAGTGCAGGATCTTGCAGGCCAGGAAAGGACTGATATGGCGGTGCTGCGGCATGCTATTACCCTTCGGTATGCCCACGACGATAACAGCGCTTATCTGACCTGTCCGGTAGCTTGCCTTATTCGTAATGCTCAGGGGCAATGGGAGCTGGCACGCGATTTTTTACCCCCCTCGCTTTCACTCTCAGCGAGCCCCTCATTAATCAATTCGCTCGGTGATTTGGTACACCGTATCCAGGCCCGTTGTCGCCGCCTGATGGCCTTGCGCCGTGAAAGTAATGAACGAATGGCGGATTTTGCGGTAGCAGACGTTTCATTATTTTGGCTGCTGAATGCGCTTAATAGCTCGGAGCCTGTTCTGAAAGAAATGCTGCAAAACCCAGGCCGTCACCCCGAGCTTTTGTGGCGTGAGCTGGCGCGGTTAGCCGGCAGCCTGCTGACCTTTTCATTAGAAAATGATGTCAGCGTTGTACCTCCATACCAGCACGCAAATCCGCAGCAGGTATTCCCGCCACTGTTTGCACTGCTGGTGGAACTACTGGAAGCCAGCCTGCCATCTCGCGTTGTCGCGATTGAACTGACGCAGGAGCGACAGTTCTGGTATGGCGCTCTGTCGGATGCCCGACTGCGTGAAGGCGCTGATTTTTATCTGTCCGTTCGTTCGGCTCTTCCAGCGCATGTCCTCCTGACACAGTTTCCACAACTGTGTAAAGCCGGGAGTCGGGCTGATGTGTCAGATGTCGTCAATGTGGCACTCAGCGGCATTCCATTAAAACCGCTGACGCATGTACCCGCCGCTATCCCACTACGACTGGAAAATCAATATTTTGCTCTTGAGATTAATCATCCAGCCGCCCAGTCCATGCTGGACGCCGGTAATTGCGCTTTCTATGTGCCGGGAACGTTGGGAGAGATTCAACTTGAGCTATTTGCAGTATTAATGGATTGAAATAAATGAATAAGGATATTGATCAGGTGTTCTGGCCAACCTGGCTTGCTGTAAGCCAATTACGCGATGGGTCGGAAGTCGACGATGGTGCTGCTTTCTATCGCCGGGCCTGCCAATGGATTGATTCTGCACGTAAAGCATTGCGTGACATGGGATACAGCGAACACAGCGTTGAGCACATGCTCTATACGCAATGTGCATTACTGGATGAAAGCGTGTTGAACCGCAACCGTCAGGATAGCGGTTATATCACCTGGCTTGCGACACCTTTACAGGCCCGCTATTTCAACACCACCAATGCCGGGGAAGAACTTTGGGAGCGCATCCGTACCGTTCTGCGCGAGCCCGTTCCTGACACCGCCGTATTAACCTGTTTTTATCGCGCAATCACACTCGGTTTTGTGGGGCGCTATCGTGAGCAAGGTGACGAACGTCGTGAAGATGTTCTTGAAGCGCTGGCGACTCAGGCGATGCCTTTTAAATTAAAGCACGATGCGCCAGTCATCATGCGGGCTTCCGGCTTCTCTGGCGGTAAGCGCCGCTGGTGGCTGGCATGGCTTGTCGGCGCGCTGGCGTTAGGTGCTTTATGGCTCACATTTTCTCATGTCTTACAAGGGCAGATTGCTCAGCTTATTGGGCAGGGTTAAGACATGGCTCAGTTGCGAGGGATCGTGAACTATGTACTGGCGACCGTGCTGGCTTTGTTGCTGGTCTGGGGATTCAGTCCGTTAAGTGCGAGTGTTCGCAGTGGTCTTACCGTCTTTATTTTACTGCTTTCCATTCCTGGAATCATTTATGGCTGGCGCCAGTATGGTCGGTTGACGTCTGCGCATTCTGCTCATGACATTCCTCTCCCTCCAGAGAGTTTCAGTGGGCCTGTTGTGCTGGTATGTGGCGATACTGCCCCCTTATTTGCCGGACGTGGCGATTCCTGCGAGAGTTCACAGGGGTGGTATTTATCTGTTCAATCCCCGGAGCATTATAATGCTCTGGTTCGTCGGATAGCTGTGCAGCGCCCGGGGCTTCTTATGCGCGTTTCCGTGATGCTGGCGTTAATCCCGGAACGGCATAATGATGGTGATGCGCTTAAGCACATGCTACTCAGTTGGCGGCGGGTGGTGACCCAGAGTCGGCGTTGGTTATCAGGTATACCGCCATTTTGGCTGTGTTGTTGGCTGAATTCTCCTCAATGCAATGAGACTGTACGTTGGTTTATTCGCACTCCTCAGGATGCTGAAGTGCAGTCGGCTACAGGACTAGATGATTGTGTTCCTTTCTCATTGCAAGAGCACTCGGCTCGCCATTCTCATCTTACACATGCCGTATGGTTAGATACCTTACTGGGTTGGCTGAAGAGGGTACAAGGCGACGCAGGGCACCATGTTCCGCCACTTTTCTCTGCTTTACGGGTTACGTGTTTCACCTCATTAGCGGTCTGTGAAAATAATCTGTGGCAACGGCATATTACCGATCAGACAACGATTTCTCCTGCGGCTTCTGCAGGGTCCGAGCTGCTGCCTTTTCCTGATTTAGCATTGCCTTTTTTATCCCGCCGCCGGGCGCTGACAGCATTGCAACGAACGGTGGGTATAAGTGGTCTGCTATGCGGCATTTTTGTCGGACTGGCGATGACATGCAGCTTTATCAATAACCAGCATCTCATCAGGGTCACAAACGATCATCTGACGTTATACCGCCATCTTAGCGGCAATACTGTCGAGCCAAAGATTCAGGCCCAGGATCAACTTCGTCGGGATGCGCAGCGGCTTGATCGCTGGTATCGGCGCGGCGAACCCCTTTCTCTTTCAATGGGATTGTACCAGGGGATGAGATTGATCCCACCTTTGCAGGCCGCAATCAGCGACTGGTTGCCACCTGAAAAACCAAAAGCGACCTCCCCGCAAACCGTGCGTCTCGACAGCATGTCGCTGTTTGATACGGGCAAATGGGCGCTAAAAGCGGGTTCAACAAAAGTACTCATTCGAGCTTTGGTCAATATCAAAGCCAGACCCGGTTGGCTGATAGTCATTGCCGGGCATACCGATGATGTGGGTGACGATAAATCTAATCAGCAGCTCTCTCTCAAACGTGCGGAATCTGTTCGCGACTGGATGCGTGATACCGGTGACGTCGCAGAGAGCTGCTTTGCCGTTCAGGGTTACGGTGAATCACATCCCTACAAAACCAACGATACGCTGGAGGGTCGGGCTGCCAACCGCCGTGTAGAGATCAGTCTGGTTCCGCAGGCTGATGCCTGTCGGGTACCGGGAATGAAGGAACCGTCACCGGAAGGCGGTGACGCATTAGCGAAGTAAAAATGGAGAAAGAGTTATGGCAATTCCAGTCTACCTTTGGCTGAAAGACGACGGCGGTGCGGATATCAAAGGCTCTGTTGACGTGAAAGACCGTGTGGGCAGTATCGAAGTAGTGGCTCAGGAACATAACCTGTACATCCCTACCGATAACAACACCGGTAAGTTGACCGGGACGCGTATCCATACCCCATTTCTTTTCACGAAGGAAATCGACGCCTCCAGCCCGTATCTGTACAAGGCTGTAACGACCGGTCAGACCCTGCGCCAGGCAGAGTTCAAATGGTATCGCATTAATGATGCGGGTCAGGAAGTGGAATACTTCAACACCACGCTGCACAACGTGAAAGTGGTGAAAGTAAACCCAGTGATGTACGACATCAAGGATCCGGCTAAAGAGAAGCACAACCACCTGGAGCAGATTGAACTGCGCTACGAGAAGATCGTCTGGACGTATAAGGATGGCAACATTATTCATTCTGACGCCTGGAACGAGCGTACCACCGCGTAATGCACTAACGGATGAGGATTTCCTCATCCGTTTTTTTATGCCCTCTGCTGAGCGTCCGGAGTGAGGGTTAGGCAGAGAGTATCAACGTCACTTATTACCTTATGGGCATTGGATTAAGGCTACGGGCGGTAGCGTGCCTGAATACAGGGAGTCAGGAACCAAATGGAACACCAGTCAGCAGTGTTATTACGTCGTCTCAATCCTTACTGTGCTCAGGCGCTTGAAGCGGCAGCATCGTTATGCCAGACGCGCGCGCATGCAGAAATCACGCCTGAACACTGGTTACTGAAGTTGCTTGAGCAGGGGGAGGGCGATATTACCGTCATCGCTCGTCGCTATGAATGGGATATCGACAATCTCTGGCAGTCGCTGCTGGCGCATCTGGATGTTCAGCCTCGTTCCGTGAAAAGCCGTCCACAGTTGTCTGATGCGCTTCTTTCTTTAATGCAACAAGCGTGGCTTTGCGCCGCAACGGATGAAAATTCGCAGATACGGGGTGTGCATCTGCTGATGGCACTGGTAGGCAAGCCTTCACTACTGAAGTGTGATGGCCTGTGGCCTCTTCTGAGCGCCGGACATACTCAACTGGAACGCCTCCTGCCGCTATTAAATGTCCAGTCTGATGAGCGGCCGGAAAGACAGCAGGAAGCCGCTCTGGCGCAGATTTCTCCTGATGATGAATCGCGTCCTGGCCTGGCTCAGTCGACGTTGTCGCCAGCATTACAAGGCGTGCTCGATAAATTTACGCAGGACGTCACTGCGAAAGCGCGTGCCGGCGATATCGACCCGGTATTTGGTCGCGATAATGAAATTCGTCAAATGGTGGATGTGCTGTCCCGTCGGCGAAAAAACAATCCCATTCTGGTCGGAGAACCCGGCGTCGGCAAGACCGCTCTGGTGGAGGGGCTGGCGCTGCGTATTGCGGAAGGTAACGTGCCGGATAGCCTGAAAGCGGTGACGTTACGCACGCTGGATCTTGGGCTGTTACAAGCTGGCGCAGGGGTGAAAGGTGAGTTTGAGCAGCGGTTGAAAAATATCATTGATGCCGTTCAACAATCGCCAATACCGATTCTGCTCTTTATCGATGAAGCACACACCATCATTGGGGCCGGTAATCAGGCGGGGGGCGCTGACGCAGCCAATCTGCTAAAACCCGCTCTGGCCAGAGGTGAATTACGAACCATCGCGGCGACCACATGGAGCGAATATAAACAGTATTTTGAGCGTGATGCTGCGCTGGAGCGGCGTTTTCAGATGGTTAAAGTGGATGAGCCGGATGATGACACTGCTTGTTTGATGCTGCGCGGTCTGAAATCACACTATGCGGAACACCATGGCGTTCACATCACTGACGACGCGGTTAAAACCGCTGTTACGCTCTCCCGCCGCTACCTTACCGGGCGGCAGTTGCCGGACAAAGCCGTCGACCTGCTGGACACCGCAGGTGCAAGAGTGCGGATGAGCCTTGATACCGTTCCGGAACCACTGACGCGTTTGAGGTCGGAGATCACCGCGCTTGAAATTGAAAAGCAGGCGTTGCTTGCCGATCTCGCGCTAGGAAATGGTCAGCATGGTGAAAGGCTGGCGAGCATTGAACAGCAGGAAAATCGTCTGCTTGTCGAGCTGGATGAACGCGAAACCCAGTATGGCCAGGAATTATCGCTCACCGAGCAACTGCTGGCCAGCCGCCGTGATATTTCCCGTCAGGCGGAAACGGTTGAATTGCAGCAGCAGCTTAGTGTGCTTCAGCAGGGGCATCCTTTACTGTTTCCGGAGGTAGACGCGCGCACTGTCGCAACGGTGATCGCCGACTGGACCGGTATACCGTTGTCTTCACTAATGAAGGACTCCCAGGCAGACTTGCTGACGCTTGAAACTCAGATGGGAAAACGCGTTGTCGGACAGGATTATGCGCTTAATGCCATCGCGCAACGACTGCGCGCATCAAAAACGGGTCTTACGCCGGAAAACGGCCCGCAGGGTGTGTTTCTGCTTACCGGACCAAGTGGAACCGGCAAAACGGAGACGGCACTGGCCCTGGCCGACATTCTGTTTGGCGGTGAAAAATCGCTGATCACTATTAATCTGTCTGAATATCAGGAGCCGCACACCGTGAGTCAGCTCAAGGGCTCGCCTCCGGGATATGTGGGTTATGGTCAGGGAGGGATCCTGACCGAAGCCGTGCGAAAACGTCCCTATAGCGTGGTGCTGCTGGATGAAGTAGAAAAAGCGCATCGTGATGTCATGAACCTGTTTTACCAGGTATTTGACCGTGGCTTCATGCGTGACGGCGAAGGTCGTGAAATTGATTTTCGCAATACCGTTATTCTGATGACCTCCAATCTTGGCGGCGACGCAGTGATGCAACTGCTGGAAGAACAGCCGGAAACCACAGAGTCTGAGTTGCACGAACTGCTGCGCCCACTTTTGCGCGACCATTTTCAGCCAGCACTACTGGCTCGCTTCCAGACGATTATCTACCACCCGCTCGGTGAACCAGCGTTACGTACGATTGTACAAATGAAGCTGGATCAGGTTAGCCAGCGATTGCAGCGCCACTACGGTATCACCACGACGATATCCGAGAACCTTTTTGATGCCCTGACAGCCGCTTGTCTGCTACCGGATACGGGGGCGAGGAATATTGATAGTCTGCTCAACCAACAAATCTTGCCTGTGCTTAGCCAGCAGTTGTTAAAGTATCTTTCCCGGCAGCAAAAACCTCAGCAACTTACTTTAAGTTGGCGTGATGAAGAGGGAATTATGCTGGAATTTAATGATGAGTAAACGTAACGATATTATTGAACCTTACGAGTGGACATCGGATCGTAAAACGGGGCTCGTTTATAGCGAAATATTGGGATGGATAGATATAGGCCATGCGCAGGGAAGCGATATTAAAAACCTACTGTTAGATATAAAACGAGGTGAATCAAGTCGTGATGGTTATTATGAAGTCACCTATAGCCAAAAGATGTTTGTATATCATCGCCAGTTTGGTACAGGAAAATTTGTTAAGTGGCGTATCAAACAAGGTTTATCTGCATGTGAGAAAAGCAGCGTTGCGTTAGCTATGATGATGATGACGGCGCGCTTGTTTGAAAGTTTGCAATCTAATTGGTGTTTTAGTTGGTATACCGACAGTGGATTTAGCGGTGAGGATCTTACATCCGATCTTTTAGGCTTCTACCGGGCAATCCTTCCCTCAAACTACCAGTCAAGACTGAGCTTAGTCAGTAAAGAGCGGGCACTGAGTAGATGGGATTTTTATGGGCCGATAGGTAAATATAAGAATAAAGGATTTTTACCATTACTGTTTCCAGATCCCCTGGATAACTGTGCTGTCCATAAACCCTATAAAGGAAGCCTGCCTTCATTTATGACATGGGTGCAACCGTGGAGTGATTTCACTTCGGGTCGGGTAGAAATTATCACCGGGGATGGCGGTTATTATTCATTCTTGTCAAGGTGAATGGTAATGAACTACTGTAAAATAATACTGGTGACGATTGTTTTTATTTCCTTGTCACCGCTGTTAATACCTTGGCCAGATAAATTAGAATATCGGGAAAGCGATTTTTTTGATTACTATTTCTATACTGATGTGGACATCAAGCAGGCTCCAAGGATATCAAATAATTATTACTTTGAATATATTTCTCCTGATGGAAGTACACGGGAAACAAATCTTATTATTTTTTACGGTGGTGATGCGGGCATTATTCGTGATTATCTGACAGGTCTTGGCTTTCATCACTATGATTATATTGATAATGGAAGAGAAGAGCTTTGGATATCAAATGACAACCGTCGATTTACTTTTTCCATTGTCACTAACAAGAAAAAAGATTTAGTCAGTTTAATAAAGATAATGCGTTGAGGGTAAGTTTTCGTTCTGGAAGTGACTCTTTATAAAATTACAGGGGTTAAATATATGGGAATGGATGAATCACTTGGCGGTGGGATGTCATTTATATCTGAAAATACGTTGAATCGTTATCAATTGTATATCCCTTCATGCAAGTCAGTGCTGGATGTTATTAACTTTAATGGTACAGAGGAAATGAGTTCGCTGTATCGATATGTAGTACATTTTTCCAGCCAGGATAAAGACATTGCGGCCGAATCGATACTTGGAAAATCAACGGCATTGACCATGGGAATGGGGAAGTTAAGTGAGTTAACTGCCCGCAAAATGGTACATGGTATTGTGACATCTTTCCATCGTATCAGTGGTTCAAAAGACCAGGCAATCTATCAGATAATCATTGAACCTTTTGTCGCGTTGTTGAAAAACCAATTTCGCACACACCGCTTCTTTATTAATATGTCAGTTCCTGAAGTTGTTACTAAAATTTTACAAGAACATGGTTTAAAAGACTGGGAGTATAATTTTGATTTGGTAATGGAATATCCCAAAAGAGAACAAATTAATCAGTATCAAGAGAGCGATCTGGTTTTTATTGAACGTCTGCTTTCTGAAGTTGGAATTTTCTTCTTCTTCAGGCTTCAACCTGATGCTGGCACTGAGGTCATCTACTTTGCTGACAAACAAAGCGCATGGGAGTTTGGCAAAACATTACCGCTGAATAGCCCTTCCGGAATGAATGACAATGGCATCGACTCAGTCTGGGATATTCAGTTCCAACAGTCTACGGTGCAGGCATCGGTTACTGCCGGGGACTATAACCATCGCCAGGCTCAGAAAATATTATTTTCTGCACAAACTGATATGACTTACGGTGAAGGTGACGGGGTGACTTACGGGGATGTTTACCACTATCGTCCACGTCATCTTGAAACGGGTGATAAGGTTTCGCCATCGCCTGAGACAGGGAATTTTTGGGCGCGTCTGGAACATGAACGTTACCTCTCCTCACAAGCGACAATCACGGGATTATCGACCGATGTTAGCCTCAGCCCGGCTCAGGTCCTGAATATTACGGAATCCACATCTGTCCCAACGCTTCCTGCCAGTGTGCGTAACAACTTGCTGGTTACGGCGGTTTCATTCAGCGCAAGCCGAAAGGAAGCGCTTCAGGTGGTGTTGATGGCGACCGTTTACAGTGAAACCCGCTGCTGGAGACCACCGCTAAAACCTCGGCCAGTGATTAGCGGCACGCTAATGGCACGTGTTTCAAGCCCGAAAAAGAATGATCAATATGCTCATTTAAATCAGAGCGGGCTTTATTGGGTTAAGTTTGATGCGGATCGCGATGATAAACAGCAGGGTTACGAGAGCATGCCAGTTCGTCTGGCCAAACCCTACGGCGGCGACACTTACGGGATTCACTTCCCGCTGATACAGGGCACAGAAGTGGCGGTGGCGTTCCATGAAGGGGACCCGGACCGGCCCTATATCGCGCATGCGCTGCACGACTCCCGGCATCCGGACCACGTGACACAGGCAAACCACACCCGCAACGTCATTCGCACACCCGCGAATAATAAGCTGCGCATGGAAGACAAACGGGGCGAGGAGCACGTCAAGCTCAGCACCGAGTACGGCGGCAAGACGCAGCTGAACCTGGGGCATAACGTGGATGCACAGCGTGCGCTGCGGGGCGAGGGGGCCGAGTTGCGCACGGATGACTGGGTGGCGGTACGCGGCGGGAAAGGGGTTCTGATAACCGCAGAGATGCAGGCGGAAGCCGTGGACCGGATGCTGGAGATGGACGGTGTGATACGTCAGCTTGAACAGGCGTTGTCACTGGCAAGGAGCCTGCAGCGGTCAGCGGAGACGGCAAAGGCAACGGCGGGAGACACAGCGAGCCAGCAGGCGCTGAATGATGCGCTGGAGGAACTGGCTCAGCCGGGTCTTATTCTGCATGCGCCAGTGGGCGTAGGGATGATGAGTGCGAAGGCCGTACGGGTGTCCTCGGGAACGGACAGCGTGGGGATCATGTCGGGGCACAATACGGACATCAGTACCGGCAGGTCATTTACGGTGGCGGCGAGCGATACGGTGAGTCTGTACGCACAGGAACAGGGAATGCAGCTGTATGCGGCAAAGGGAAAAGTGGATATTCAGGCCCAGGACGATGAAATGGGTGTGACGGCGAAGAAAGATATCACGGTGAGCAGTACAGAGGGAAAAATCACCGTGAACGCCAGCGAGGAGCTGTTACTGAGCTGTGGCGGGGCGTATATCCGGCTGAAAGGGGGGAATATCGAACTGGGATGCCCGAAGAATATCCTGCTGAAGTCGGTAAATGTGCAGAAACTGGGAGCCACGAGTCTGAATACTCCTGTGGAGGAATTACCCCGCGGTTTTTGTGAAGGTTTTACTGTTAAAAATAAAGAAACAGGTAAGCCAATTCCTTTTTCTCAATATCGGATTACCACAGGTGAAGGAGATATTTATGAAGGTGTGTCAGATCAATACGGCAAAACACTGCCAATATATACCGCAACCCCAACAAAACTAAAATTAGAACAAGTAAAAAAAGGTAATTCATAAAATGTGGTTTATGAGGTGAGAGTATGAACTATAATAATGTTAATAGATCTTTTGTTGCACTTCTTTCTATTTTTTTTATTGTATCGTGTAAGAGTTATGATGTAAGAATGCTAGAGGCAATGTCTGAGTCAGGTGATCATAAGGCTCAGGGTAATCTTGGCTTTATGTATCAATATGGTTATGGTGTTCGGGCAAATTATAATGAGTCTTTAAAGTGGTATAAACTTGCGGCAAGTGATGGTGATCCTCTTGCTGAAGGTACAGTAGGCAGGCTTTATTTTGAGAAACAAGATTATAAAAATGCTCTTCCCTGGTTTAAAAAGTGTGCCTTGCATGATATCCAATCTGGTACAGAAAGAAAAACAGAACAGACTATTCTGGCTTGTCAGGGAATGGTTGGCACAATGTATTTATATGGACAAGGCGTTCCAGTAAATAAACCGGAAGCTAAAGTATGGCTGAAAAAGGCAGCAGATCAAGGAGAAGGGTCTGCACAATGCTATGTCGGTGATTTTTATTATCTCGATCGAGATTATAAATCAGCCTATCCTTATCTCCAAAGTGCCCTGGAAAAGGGCTGCGCGAATGCAGCAAAATATTTGAGTGATATGTACAATAATGGCTTTTTTGTTGAAAAAGATAGTCAGCGAGCGAAAGAATTATACGAAAAATATCTCCGCCTCAAGAGTTATGACTAGGATGTCATATTCGTTATTTACACAATGAAATTATAAATGACAGGAATTTTAATTCATCCCTGTCATCTGGCTGTGTATTCGACAGATTATGTTTATCTCATCGCAGATATTCTTAACTGAAATAAACGAAAAGGAATTCTAATTATGACAGAAGTGACAACATCTACTCAGTGCAAATACCCTGATTTTTTTATAGAACATGAGGCATTTGATTGGGTAGAGTTCCAGTTAGTGGACGAATTAGGTGATGCCGTAGCCAATATGGAGTGGTTTGCCGAAAATGATGCTACAAGGTGCGGTTTGATTCCACGCTATACTGGCTATAGTGATGCCAATGGAATAATAAAGATTAAAGATATACATCCATTACCTTTGACATTAAAAGTCCAGTCTCAGCCTTTGGTTGATGAGATGGAGAACCGAGCCTTACGATTTGAAAGAGAAGGCTTTAATTCAGAGGTAAAAAAACTCTCCTCTGAGAATAACTATGGATACCAATATATCAGGGTTGGACAACTTTGCAATGTCAGACCAAAACTAGATAAATGGAATGAAATTGTTCTACCAGATTTTCATTTCCCTTTGGATAAAACGTATAAAGGCGTTACCGTTCATGTGGCGGACCTTAATAAACGTACGATGATCGAAATTTGTCCATTCCGTGCATGGACACTAATTTTGCATCATACCGCGAGTTACTCTCTGACCAATGCTTATAACCTGGGCATTATGGCCGATTTGGCTTACAGTTATGACTCCGAAACTGATCGTAATTCGGTGTATGGATTCTTTTGTATTCAATGTCTGGATCTGTCATCTGTTCCTGTTTTTGAAGATGGCAAACATCGATTCCCTGCTATTGTCACCGATGTTCCTTTTCGTGAACGGCATTCTAAACCCATTTTTATGGATACGGCAGATGAAGAGGAAGGGGAAACTCAGCTATTTTATGTTACGACGAAAACGCAGGCGATTGTGGCCTGGCGTGGTACAGAGATGAGTAAGCTCAGTGATTTATGGACAGACGCAAGTTTTATGCCGGTAGAGTGTTTTGATATTGTTCCTGAAGGAAAGATTCACGGTGGTTTTTTACAGGCATACCAGATTGCGAAGAAAAACTATTCTAAGATATTTAAGCAGATTACGGATGATGGAAAAACATTGGAGCTATTTATCTGCGGACATAGTCTGGGAGGTTCGCTTGGGCTGATTCACAGCGCAGAAATAAGAGATCTTAATCCTTTGCTGTATACGTATGGTATGCCCCGGACGTTGACCGCTTCTGCCGTTAAATTTTTAAAAAATCTCACCCATTTCCGTCATGTTAATGATGCTGACACCGTCCCAAGCGTTCCGCCTGATGCGAATCTCGATAACTGGTTTTATGACTTATGGGGGCCGGTAGGTGGCACGCTGGGTTTTTTCTGGTCGGTAATAGAACTCATGCCTCAAGCGCTAGGGTTGAAGTTTTGGGAATGTTTTTGGCATCATGGAAGTATTGCCGTATTTTTTAACACCACCCAAACGACGGAATGGAAGGAGTGTAAAGTACCCAACAACCCTTCTTCATGCCGCAGGATCCGTAAACGACTTCCTGTTGAGACCAGATTGTATTTGGTTCCTGAACTTATTTTAGAGGCCAGCCAAAAGGCGAATGAAGCACAAAAAAGATTTACGCAGTTATTAACAAAGATAGATAAAGAAGACTGGTTTCCTCCCTATACTAACCCTGATTTAGATCATGCAACGAACCTTGGCAGACATTCCATGCCAGATCAATATTTGAGTTATCTTAATAACCAACTTAAAGAATGTACTCAGCCAACGTTGATCATGATGAGGAAAATAAAAAGAGAGAGATTTTTAAAGCAAATGAAAACGTATGAAAATAGTTCCCCAGTGGAAGAGTTTACAAGAAATAGTGCTTTCATTGAAATTCATGATGTAGTCGCATCGACGCTGGATATGACGCGTGGGGTTAAGGGAGGAAATGAAGCTCTGGAATATATAAAACCACTTAACCTTGAGGAGTTTGAACTATGATTGAGAAATATTTTATTTTAACCTTGGTGATTATCTTATCGGGTTGCGTTTCAGAGCGGAACCGGACATTATCTCCACCAGAAGATACCCAATGGGTTACAGTGGGCGTAAAAATACCTGCCGAACTGCTCGTGCTCCCATTGAAGGTAATTTATCGTTCAGAAATATGTAAACGCACCCGACATAATTCATCCGGAGAAGCTTATGAAGTTCCCGGGTATAACTCAATGGAATTTCCGTTATCCCCAAAAGATAGTACAGAGAATTTCTTTGATGTGAAACTTGCCCGGCAAGGCGGGGGGCGTTGTCAATGGCACCTGTCTGTGGCTGATATACGGTTGCAATACAAAAATACCGTACAGTTTGGCCAGGGTACGGAGTCGGTGTTAAAACGCATCAGGCTGGCATTTGATTACCTTGCGGTGAATCAAGGTGGTGGTCATCAAAGAATCAACAGCGATGGTTTAATTTCAAAAGATTATTTTCCATATTTAAGTGAGGGTTTTATTGGTGGTTATGAAAAAAACATATGGATATATGATGGCGAAATGAACGAGCGGTACTCCGCATTAAATATCAATTCTATTATATTTTATCCCCTGTTACATTCAGATAAATTAGTCCGGAGCATAGGCCCGAAAAAGAAAGAGAAAGGAGTTTACGGGACGTTGATTTATCCTGACGGTACGACTGTTCCGAAAACAGAGACCTTCCCTGACATTGACGTATTGAAGCAATTTATAAAATGATGAAGGACAGATAAATCGATTATATTTTCATAAGTATAGTTCTCTTTTTTCATTTCAACCGTTTTAAGTTAACTATCTGTTTATGGATTAAAACTTTGTCGAGGGATTGGTAGATGATATGGAAATATTTATTTTTCGCTCCACTGGTAATCTTATCGGGTTGTGTTTCAGAGCGGAACCGGACATTATCTCCACCAGAAGATACCCAATGGGTCACGGTGGGCGTAAAAATACCTGCAGAACTGGTTGTGCTTCCATTGAAGGTGATTTATCGTTCAGAAATATGTAAGCACACCCGGCATAATTCGTCCGGGGAAGCTTATGAAGTTCCCGGGTATAACTCAATGGAATTTCCGTTATCCCAAAAAGATAGTACAAAGAACCTCTATGATGTGAAACTTGCCCGGCATGGCGGGGGGCGTTGTCAATGGCATCTGTCTGTGGCTAATATACGGTTGCAATACAAAAATACTCTACAGTTTGGTCAGGATGTAGAGTCGGTAGAAAGTAGCATCAGGCTGGAATTTGATTACCTTGCGGCGAATCAAGGTGGTGGTGATCAAAGAATCAACAGCGATGGTTTAATCTCGAAAGATTATTTTCCATATTTAACTGAGGGTTTTATTGGTGGTTATGAAAAAAACATATGGATATACAATGGCGAAATGGACGAGGGGTACTCTGCGTTAAATATCAATTCTATTATATTTTATCCCCTGTTACATTCAGATAAATTAGTCCGGAGCATAGGCCCGAAAAAGAAAGAGAAAGGAGTTTACGGGACGTTGATTTATCCTGACGGTACGACTGTTCCGAAAACAGAGACCTTCCCTGACATTGACGTATTGAAGCAATTTATAAAATGATGAAGGACAGATAAATCGATTATATTTTCATAAGTATAGTTCTCTTTTTTCATTTCAACCGTTTTAAGTTAACTATCTGTTTATGGATTAAAACTTTGTCGAGGGATTGGTAGATGATATGGAAATATTTATTTTTCGCTCCACTGGTAATCTTATCGGGTTGTGTTTCAGAGCGGAACCGGACATTATCTCCACCAGAAGATACCCAATGGGTCATGATGGGAGAACCATGTACTTGAAGAACTGGTCGTGCTGGCGGGGTTATATTAGATGAATATTGATGTGGGGATATTAGTGAAGAAACTTGGTAAGCCGTATCGAGAAATTTATAGCTAAGGCTTATAGGAGTGGCTGTAGCTTACATATTACCAGCTCCAGAACAAAATATTACGGCTTCATTTGATTATAATATTCATTTGTATAAATAATGACTTTTTGTTTATTGGAACATGCCAAAGGAATTCACACTGCGCAGGAAAACGGTTGGATGGGAATGAGTGAGTGTGCTGAGATGTTTTATTAACATCAGGTATTAATAATTTTTGATGTGCTAATTAAGTATGTTAGATGGAATTCTCTTTATTAAACGGAGTTAACGCTATGAATATGGAAATAACATCAGGGCCCACGCTTAACCGCTACAGTTTATCGGTTTCTTCATGCCCGCATGAACTGGATGTGGAACGTTTTGAGGGGCTGGAGCAGTTAAGCGTCCGTTACCATTATTCAGTCCGTTTTACCTGCAGCGCTTCAGAGCTGACTGCCGGTATGTTCCTGAACCAGCCGGCTTTGCTGACCATGAAAGGCGGGGAATTACTGCATGCCCTGCCCGTGAAATTCGTCCACGGCGTCGTGACTCATTTCCGGCGTCTGACGGAGTCGCGCGACCAGGTCAGCCATGAAATCATCATTGAGCCTTATCTCTCCCTACTGGATAAACAGTTCCGCACGCACCGTTTTTTCATAAACAAATCGGTCCCGGAAGTGGTGGGTGAAATCCTGCAGGAACACGCCCTGCACGGCTGGGAGTATGACTTCACGCTGACGCAGAGTTATCCGAAGCGTGAGCAGATAAATCAGTACCAGGAGAGCGACCTGGCGTTCATTGAGCGTCTGCTGGCGGAAGTGGGGATATTTTACTTCTTCACGCTGCAGCCGGATACCCGGACGGAAGTGGTGCATTTTGCAGACCAGCAGAGTGCCTATGAGTTTGATAAACGGCTGACGCTGAACAGCCCGTCAGGAATGAGCGACAGCGGGGCGGATTCCGTCTGGGGGCTGAACATCCTGCACCAGGTGGCACCGGCGGGAGTGACGACAAAAGACTATAACCACCGCGAAGCGCAGAAGGTGCTGCAGTCGGCGAGGGCGGATACCGTCAGTAGAATGCGTAATGCCGGGCTGCTGGGACTTGCCGAAGGCGCCGAGCTTCTGGAGGCATTACTGACGCATCACTGGAGTGCAATATGGCCGCAGCAAACCCATGCCCGCGTTGAAATCCTGACATGGCTGTCAGCCCGTTTACAGCAAGAATTGCGTACGTTAACGCTATCCTATGCTGATTTATCCGTGGTGTATCGGGTTGAACAGCGTTTAAAACATGCCTGCGAAGTGCTGCAACGGCTTGAACTGAAAGCGCTGAGTAAACTGGAGGTCGTCGTTACCTGGATGCATAACGCAGCTTTACGCCTGGAGAAGTCAGAAGCGGATTCGGGCTCAGCCGTTTTGATGATTCCGGCTTATGGCTCAACCAATAACGCTGAGATCGCTTTGCCCCAGCTGATCTTTGTGGTGAATGAACCCGCGTCGTCCGGGCAATCAAGCACAGCGGTTTTTGCTACTCAAACCGATCACGGAACCCGACGGATGTGGCTGGGGTTTGTCATCGGAGTTATGGTGACTGCGCTAGTGAGTTCAGGCGCTTATCTTGGTATTACGCATATGCGATCTGACGAATATGCGCTGATCAAGCCATTGCCGCAGGTGTTGACGCCTGAACAATTGTCCACATTGAAGCAATCCTCAGATTTGGGAGAGCGGAAACAGGAATTTTTCGCGGCTGCGCAAGGGCAATTGGATGTTATATCCCGCCAGTCACCTCTGTGGTCGAGGGAATATGCTGCATCATTAGCACAGCAGTTAGCCACCCTGTGGCCGGAAGAATCGCAGACTACGGAATTCACAAGCAGATTACAAAAACAGTTAACTACGGAAGCGTTGCCGGAAAGCGCACTGCAAAACTGGCATCAAGCCCAGCAGGGACTGGAAGCGTTAACCGCTCAGCTAAATGCACTCGACGAGCGCAAAGGGAAATATCTGACGGGGTCTGAGCTGAAATCAGCCATTTTCACTATTCGCCGCCAGCTTGACCAGGCACCGCCTACAGAAGAGTTATTACGTCAAATCGATGAGGAATTAAGCCTACAGGGGAGTGTATCACCTACGTTGTATCAGCAGCTCGATATGCGGCTTAATCAGCTTCTTAATCGCTATGCGCTGCTGAAACAAGATGCTATCCGAGGGAGATAGCACTGGAAATCAGCTATCTAAATATCATTAAAAGAATCAGCGCTTTCACTGATTCTGGCTGATGGCATGAGAAAGATTCCCGGCGATTCAGAAGGTTGGGGCAGTATCCATCAAGTCCTGAGCTATGCAGTTCTTTGCATACTTGCTTGATATGAGCATTCAACCGAGAAATTTCGTCAGGGATTATCACTGGGCGTAAATTTTACAATCTCCCTGAATATTTCACTGCCAAGAATCTCAAGCTGATTCATCACCTCATCACTGGCCAGTTCCATTCTTTTTAATGCCAGGGACATATGCTCGTGATCGCCCGAAACAGAATACTCGACTGCCAGAACGCCGGAGTTATGTAACATTTGATGAGGTTCCTCGAGGTTTTTATATCCGGGCAAATGTGCGTAACATTTTCCGTTATCGCCGTAATACCATTTCCCCAGTCTGCATTGACTGTATGATGTCAACGCTTCATCTAATTTATTCTCTGTAAGTTTTTTATATAGATCTATTTTCCATATAACATGGTCCATTTTAATGATACTTAAAAATAGTAAATTTGATATGTAATCAATAATAGATTTCATTGCGGCTGACTTTTCAATTACGCCTTTAATAGAGCAAACAACTTCGTTTATATGTTCAGTTATTCTTGTGATTATTGCTAATTGCGCTTCGATAGATATATCAACCGTGGATCCATTGTTCTGGAGAGTTTCTGTTTGCAAAAATATATGGTTAGTGCATGTTTTGACATTTTCAGCCAATTGTCTAACTTCTTTAGAGATAACGCTGAATCCTCTTCCTGCCTCACCTACTCGAGCGGCTTCAATCGCTGAATTTATTGCAATTAAGTTTGTATGATTGGCAATTTTTTGTATGTCTTTAATTGCATCATTAATTTCAACCAGTGATGACTTTAGATGAGTCATTTGTTTTTTAATTTCTGATGATTCTTTGCCTGCCTCGTTGAACTCAATCACGAGTGATTCAAGAGAATGCATGGCTTTATTATTCTGCTCGTTTAATTCGATTATTTTATCTTTTTCTGTATTTAATTGTTCATAAGTTGAAATTAACGAGGTTCTTATCAGGTTCAGTGTCGATATGCCAGAAGTGAAATGATGGCAGATAATTTTACTATAATTTTCTGTTTTTTGTTCAGCGAGCGAGGTCTCAGCTTCGATGATGTTGGAGGATTTGTTGTAATTATAGCTATTATTTCTTTTGGCAATCTTAGCGATGATTTTCCTGATCATATCATCAATCCTTTTAATAATATTTTTAGGGGGCAATGATTTTATCCGTTTATCGCTTGGGTTATAGCTTTCGTCAATATGTTTTTGGTTAATTTTATTTAATATATCATAATCTCTTGATGTTCATTTTGTTAAATTACTGTACGGAGTGGGATTGTATTTGGTCGTCCTCATTCTAAATTTAAATTTTTCTCTATTAATATAAGTGTTATCTTTCATCTTAACCAAAATATTCTTTCAATATATCTACGTAGTCTGGCTATGAAGATGGATTACAGCATTTTTTTATAAATTGAAAGAACGCGGGAAGTAGCCAGATGTGACGACATAGAACGATTACATACGCAAAACTGAAATTTGATAACTGCGCGTTAAACTTCAATATTATTAATGTGTTTATAATAATGTTGAAATCCTGACTAGTAATAGATTTTGATGTGCAATCACAGTGGTAATCATGGAGGGATTTTGTTTCATAAAATAAAAACACCCTAATAAGGCCTCGTTTGCATAGCATCAAAATTTAACGGTTGAACGGATGTTTTTACGTCCATTTTAATTATTTCTGGTGGCTGACCGTTTACGGACTCGTAGTGAGCACCAGCACTGGTTAAGACCAAAACCCCACCTGTCCAATTTGATCAACCCGCTAACAATTATTTTCACAGGGGTTATTGGTCCCGTAGTTCCAGCTTCCCCCTGAAGACATTCATTACGTCACGTTCAAATACCTCACCTTTGCTCTGATGCAGTTGCTCAAACGTGCTCAGGATATTCTCTTCACTGACTGAAGGAATATCGTCTTTTTCCAGACTGTTGTACCACTATTCACAGACAGCTGCATCCATCACACTGAGCATGCCGGATTTATGCCATTTATCCGAAAACAGTTTCAGAAAATGCAGGCCATGCAGTCCCTTCGTGCTGGACAAAATCGCCTGCTGATTAAACTGAACAAGCTTTTTGAACGCGGCACCATTTTGCCACTGCAAGTGGTCTATCTGGATAAAACTGTGCCTGGCGCCGCTTGATTTTGATGCGATACAAGTTGGTATAACACTTTCGCTGCGTTTGCCGCCACAGGTTCATTATTAGTGCGGCTGACATGGTGTGACGTTAACCCGTAGTCTTGGCATTATCGTGAACCCGTATGCCCGGCGAGGGCGACGGATGATACACAGGTCAGACTAACAGCGTGCGCTGATAATAATATTTTTAAGTAATCTTACAAATGAAAAAATGTTTTCTTATGTTTCAAGTTTTATCGCAATTTAAAATTATTATGCTAAATAAAGCATTAGCATGTCGATTTTAGTCTTTGAGATATGCTGTCATTGATCAAATAATATGTTGTTATTTTTTAAGCAAACGAGAAAACGATAAGCATATTTTTCGATATTCAAAGCGGAAGTATTCCGTATTGGAATATTTATATTCGTTGATTTTTGTGAGGTCAGTTGCATAACATTCTTTACTGTATTTTAAGGAGATGTAATGAGCAGCACAAAATTAACCAATATTACCCGCAGCCGTAAAATTGTAGACTCATTGTTATATCAATGTGACATCATTATAAATGGCGATAAACCTGGCGATATAAAAGTCCATAACCCCCAGTTTTTTAAACGTGTTTTAAAAGAAGGTTCAATGGGATTAGGCGAATCCTACATGGATGGATGGTGGGACTGCGAGTATCTTGACTCATTTTTTTATAAATTATTAAACAAGCGAATCGATAGCAAAGTTACGGGGAACTTCCATGATGCGGTTTATTATGTTGTTTCCAGGATAATTAATTTACAGTCTATTTCACGTTCCCGAAAAGTAGCCAGAGTACATTATAATCTTGGCAATAATCTCTTCGAATCGATGCTTGACCCATGGATGCAATATTCTTGTGCATATTGGAAAGATGCTTATAATCTCGAACAAGCACAGGTTAAAAAGTTATCGTTAATTTGTGATAAATTAATGTTAAAACCAGGGATGAAGGTTTTAGATGTTGGTTGTGGGTGGGGCGGGTTAGCTTCATTTATAGCTAAGAAATATAATGTTTCTGTAACAGGAATAACGATTTCGGACGAACAAAAGAAACTCGCTGAAGACAGATGTGATGGATTAGATGTCGTGATAGAACTCACCGATTATCGGGAGTTACAAGGAAAGTTCGACAGGATTGTATCTGTAGGTATGTTTGAGCATGTTGGATTGAAAAACTATGATATATTTTTCAAAAAAATGCATGACATCTTAACAGATGATGGATTATTTTTATTACATTGCATTGGTAGCAATCAGTCTGGAGGTGGGGTAGATCCATGGATAAATCGCTACATTTTTCCTAATGGACGTCTGCCTTCCATACAAGAAATCGTATCATGTACCGAAGGACGTTTTATAATGGAAGACTGGCATAATTTCGGTGCAGACTATGATATGACATTGATGGCATGGGACAAAAACTTTCTTGATAACTGGGAGTATAACAAAAAAGATTATGATGAAAGATTTTTAAGGATGTTCCATTATTATCTTTGTTCTTGTGCTGGTGCATTTAGAGCCAGAGAAATTCAGTTGTGGCAAGTATTATTTAGTAAGAATGGAGTCAGAGGCGGACTTCGTGTAGCTCGATAGATTGAATCAGATGTAATACAAGGTTAATATGAATAATACTTATTATCGTTCAATGTTTAACAACTCATACCAAGGGATGGTGGCGCTAGCGACGCTTTTTGATGAGCAGAGTGTCAGCTTTGCTGCGTTTGCACTTGGTATAAGTCAGCCATCAATGAGTAAGTTATTAATGGAGATGAGAAAGGAATTCAATGATTTATTATATATTAAATCAAATAACGTTTACACATTGACGCCAGTGGGTGAAGTATTGTGCTCACTTGTAAAAAATACTATCTATGCAAACCAGTCAATCTTAGAGCAATTAAAGAATGGAGTTAAAAAATCATATAATATAATTTTACCACATTGGTTTAATTTGTACGAAGCTCCTACGTTATTGCAAAAGATTAGAACAAACTATACTGATATTTCACTGAACTTCTACCCACCCTATATCTCTGGTTCTAAAGAAATTCTTGAGAATTTGAAACAAGGAAAGATAGATGTTGCCGTCTGTCATTTCTTTCATGATATACCAGCAGGTTTTCACTCTAACATTCTTGGTTTCTCGGAATTGATTTTTCTATGTAAGAAAAATAACAGCCTGTATGCGAGTGAAATCGATCTTGAAAAAATATGCTCTGCACCACTTCTGGTATACAACATTAGCCCCTATTTATTCAATAGTTTTATTGAGAAAAATGGAATAAACAAAAATACGTTAAATATTCTTATGACGGTGACAAATAACTTTAGACAATGGATTTCGCAACTAACGGACGACGATGTAATCTTAGTTACACTCAGAACGACAGGTGAAGAATTACTGAAAGAAGGAGAATACCGAGAGATCAAATTAAATAATGCAACATCATCTTATGCGTATAATCTTATGTGGCATGAAAGGTCGACAAAAGATCCCGTGCATACTCTGATTCGCGCAGCCATAGTAAATATGAATGGTAATATAGACCTGGAGCATTAATAAATACAATGTCAATTTTAAATTGATGTTGGAAATCATTTTCTAGAGGGTATAGTATGCCATTAACAATCAGTGGATATAGAACCTTTTCTCCATTTAATCCTTCAATACTTGGAGCAATGAGGCAAAGAGCCTATTCTCTTAAAGTTATTGAACCTACGGGTAATGTGATATCTTTTAGTAGTCTCAGTACTTTTTCTAAATTCTTGGGGAAAAATATTTCTTATTTACGCTCACGCGCAATATATGCAGAAATGTTTGTTGGTGATAGTTCGGAAATTATATGGCTCGATGAAAATAAAAATCCCTACACCCTTATATTTACACGAATCAAATAGTTATCATTGTTTTCTGTTATAATATGATCATTATAGCTTCTCATATTATGAGTTTGCTATTATTTAAAATAAACAGCCAGTCATCGCTCCTGATATTAAAATGGATAGGCGTTATTCATTTTTGGATTAGATAACATATCCTATAGGTTGATAATATTAGGATGAATTGAGTTTGTTTTTGTTTAGAAAGGTAATAAGGTTCCCTGAATATTTTATAGATGCTTCTGTTTCGGCGGCCAGTGAATACTCATGTATGCACTGGCTGCTGTTATATTAATGTGTTAACAACCATATTATGCATATATGCAATCATTCCGACTCTCAGGTTTGTCTTCTGAGCATAAAGGTAACTCTTCCCCAGTAAATAATTGCGCGATGTAAACTGCCACCAGGCACTTCAGAGTCACTCTCATATATTCTTACCCTTTGCAACTTACACAGTGATATAGCATTCCCACTTTACTTCATCACAATAATGCTCACTACTGCGATATCATGAAGATTGGGATATATGTAACGACCAGATTTTAACGCAAAACGCAATTAATATCACTAATGGAACTACGAGAGCATAAAAACCAATATATTTATTCAATATTGCAGTAATAAAAGCACCAATAAAAAAATGTAAGATTACCAGGAAGTAATGTAAACTTTCAAATTTTAAATTTGTTTTTTCTTTGCTTTTATTTATCAGAAGAGATTGACATAATTTCGTTATCATTAGTATGTAAACTGATGTCACAACAGAAGTTGATGTTGGAAATTTGGTACCACCGTTTTTAATGATGAAATTTTGAATGTACATAAAGACAAGGCCAATTGTAACTAATGGCATTACGTTAATAGTCGGATGACTTAAAAATAAATTATTTACAATCATATAATTTCCCAGAAGTATGAATGTAATCATCAAAAAACAATTTAACGTAAGGCTTATAGCATAAACATGCCACTGACTTTTTATTTTGCTGATGTATTTATATTCGATAACTTGATGGATCGCACTTATCAAAACCCATATAACAATAATTAAAATATGATAAACAGATTCAAAGTCAAAGTTAAATTTTACGAGTGAAGTTATTCCAAAAACCATGTTTGATGTCATAAACCCTATCAAAGCTTTATATAGATATATGAAGCTCATAACTTCCATACAACCACCTATGTATGACATCAAATAGTGGATCTCATGGTTTGTTGAACGATATATTTTGATATTCATATTCCTCACCAAATACTTGATATTCTTAACTTCATAAAAAATCATCTAATGATAACTCCGGAATGATATTAATTATATCATTTGTTTTATAAATGGTGGAATATTAATATTCCTTGTTCCAATACCTGCTTTAGTGGTAGCGTCAGGTTGTAGAAAATCAATACTGTGTAGAGGTGTCGGAATATGATCAAAACAGCATATATTGTAGAAGATAATGACAAAGCCAGTGTTCTAATAGAACACTCAATTATGAAATCATTTGATGATTCTGAAACAGCAGCATTATGGGCATTTTCGTTAGGTTATAGAGTTTACAAAAAAAGTGTCCTTCATGGAAAAGACTTTTGGGTTAAATACACACCATCTTTCCACAAGGGCTAGATAAGATTTATTATCCTGTGATGTATTCTTGTATAATAAATTTATTGTTTGCTTTGGTCAATGATGTGAAATTTATCTTTCATAGCTTTTTTGTAGTATTTTAAAAATTTATTCATCTTATTTTTATGAGATGAGTATAAATGTTGATGTTTATTATTCCCCCCTTGATAGTCTTAACCAGACGGTTGATATCATTAGTTTCCGTATATTCATTGAGAGGCTTTATCACTGGCCTCTCAACAACCACAAAAATATTTTTATGCTACTGATTTAATTAATATGGTGGATAGTTAAACAAGCCATAATGACGACATCATCGCTATTTTTTTCATAGGAATATTCGTATCAGCTAGCAGAATATAATACCCCCTCCATATATTGTGGGCCGCCAGGACTGAAAAAATACCTTCCAGATGTATTTCAAGCAAAAAAAATCCGGCACGGGAGCCGGATAAAAAAGTAAGATAATTATAATGGGAACTATAGATTTGCTTGTATTGCATGCAGCAGATTATCTCAATTTACGCCAAGTGTCCGCATAACTTTTCTCGCAATTTGTGTCATTTTGTTTCAATGCCATATATAAGAAGAGCCCTGAGAATCTTTTTAAAATAATCACCATTTCAATTCATCTTCCTTCTAAACCACTCCCTCAGTCCATCTTATATTTAACCACCTTAATTACCAGTATATTTTTATGCCGATTAGGGCAACGAAAATGTTTTGTGATTTAAGTCACTTTTTTGTTAATTGGTGATTATTTTGTCATATTTGTATTATCGATCTTATCATCTGATTTCATATTGTTTCATAGATCATAGATCTGACATTCGTATCAATATTGAGAATTTATTTTATTTTCTGCTGAATATGAAAGAAATGTAGATCATAGATCTGTTTTAAATTGATTTGGCAGATCTCTATACTGGGTATTAACAACCTCAACGGAGTTTATTGCTTTTTCCGCCCCCGGCGCGGAAAGGACTTTTATTTACATAAAAAGGGGACCGACGGCCTATGGATACCTCCCGTCATCAGTACCGGCGGAGTTTCGCGCAGGACCTGCAACGACTCTTTCCGGGGCTTACGGTGAAATACACCGACTACTATTACCGACTGACAAACCGCTTTACGCACGATGACCTTATTTTCCTACATCTGCAGGAACCACTGACGGAGTTGACTTTGCACCGAATGATGGCCCTGCGTCGTCGTCAGCCGCCACCTGTATTGTTTGCCGCCCTTATGGATCCGGCTGATGAGGGACGTCGCTGGTTTGCCCGGATATTAGGCTGCGAGATTGTGAATGCTGCCAGCAGTTTCCCTCATATTGCTCTGACATTGAATGCCTATGTCACCGGAGGCGCAGAGCCAGTAGACAGTCCGTTGACCTCACTTAGCGAAGCGGAGTGGTTATCCCTGAAACAGGCGATGTGTGGAATGGGTCTGGGTGAGATTGCACGCCATTACGGTGTGACAACCTCTGCTGTACGTCAACGCGTACGCCATGCGCTGGACAAGCTGGGGATGCCTGGGCGTGTTATGCCGACAGCAATGTTGACACCCGTTACCCGTAATCCAGCCAGCCACCTGACACTGATGGAACTCAGTACTGCTGGACTGAATGATGCGGGCTTCCCGGATATGCAGGAACAGTCCGTACCGGATCATCCTCAGGGGCGGGTCTACCCCTTGAAACTGGCATCAGGTGTTTTCTGAGCCTTCGCTCGGCCAGAATATTTCCGGCTGAGTTTATGTAATTTCATTCCCTTTTTTCGCGCCGCGTCGCGAAAGGGATTTGTGCAGCCTTTTTTCAGACAGCAGGCCGTTGGCAGCGTATTTACGAGGATATTTATCGCATGAGCATAAGGGTGTTTTCCCGTTGCAGTTTACTGTCTTTACGCCCGGTTGCCTTGACCAACCGGGGGATCTTTACCGCCTATTTAGGGCTGGCCGTTATGGTCTTTTGGTCAAATCCTTTTTTCGGAGACGCTCGGGCAGCTCTGCCTATTGAGGGACAAGCTGTCAGGATAAAACCCCAAATCCGTGATTATAAGGTGACGCTGGGAGCGACACGGGTGATATACGACCCGGATAGCCGCGGGGCTGAGTTGTGGATAGAGAACAGTCAGGATTACCCGATGCTAGTCCAGTCCAGAACACTTGATGAAAACCAGAAAGAAAGTGCTCCCTTTGTGGTGACACCGCCGTTGTTCCGCCTTGACGGTAATCAGCGAGGTCGCCTGCGCATTGTACGTACGGGTGGGGAGTTTCCGTCTGACCGGGAGAGCCTGCAGTGGTTGTGTGTTAAGGCCATTCCACCGTCAGGCGGTGATGCCTGGTTGAAGGAGAATAAGAAAGCTGGCGAACCAACCATGCCCGCGGTGGGAATTCAGGTTTCGCTGAACAATTGCATTAAGTTACTAACCCGACCAGCTAGCCTGCATGCCACACCGCTAGATGTGGCCGGTGGTTTGAAATGGCAACGTGTGGGTAATCAGATCCGCGCCCGGAATGACAGTCCTTTTTATATCAACCTGATTTCACTGAAATTAAACGGCGCAGAAGTGTTACAGCCGCACTATATCTCCCCTTACGGCGCGCAAACGTTCAGCGTGCCGGCCGGAGTGGCCAGAGTGAAACGGGTGCAATGGCAGATTATCACTGACAACGGTGGTCAGGGACCAACTTATGATGCCGCCATTAACTGACAGGAGTTCCGGACATGCTGCATTTCCGTCTGTCCTGTGTGGTGGCGCTATCTCTGTCAGGTATCTGGTCCGGTCAGCTCCTTGCAGTACCGTATACCTTTGATCCGTCAATGCTGGACGGTGGTAACTCAATGGTTGACCTCTCTTTGTTTGAAGAGGGGGCACAGATGCCCGGCATCTATCCGGTCAATATCGTGCTTGGCGAAGAGACAGTAGATCGTCGGAACCTGGCCTTTCATCTTCAGCGCGAGCCTGACGGAAAGCGTTCCCTGCAACCCTGTCTGACGGTGGAACAGTTATCGCGGTATGGCATTCGCACGGAGAAATATCCAGGTCTGGCGACAGGAGGAGGAGAAGAAGGTGGCGTGCAGTGTGCACGAATAAACGCTATCCCACAGGGCAGTATGACGTTCGCTTTTTTCCGCCAGCAACTGATTATCAGCGTTCCGCAGGCAGCCCTACGACCCCGTTTTGACGGGATCGCCCCGGAGTCGATGTGGGACGACGGTATTCCTGCGCTGATGAGCGGTTACCAGGTTAGCGTCAACCGGTCACAGCAGACCACGGGCGCAGGCAGCCATATGGATTCGGCTTATTTGCGGCTGACCCCCGGAGCCAACCTGGGCCCCTGGCGGCTACGGAACATCCTCAACTGGCAGCGAAACGGGCAAAGCCCTGGACGCTGGGAGCGGCAGCAGAGCTACGTAGAGAGAGGAATTATTCGGTTGAAGAGTCGACTGACGCTGGGAGAAAGCGCTACCCCGTCGGATGTGTTTGACAGTGTGCCGTTTCGCGGCGTGATGCTCGCAACGGATGAGGCGATGATACCGAGTGCCCTGCGAGAGTTTGCGCCAGCCGTGCGCGGGATAGCCCGGAGTCCGGCGCAGTTGGAGATTCGCCAAAACGGGTATCTGTTGTACAGCCGACATGTTGCTGCTGGGCCATTTGCCGTCACAGACTTGCCCGGAATGATGGGCAGTGGTGACTTGCAGGTCACAGTGGTGGAATCCCAGGGGCCGACGCAGCGGTTCACTGTGCCCTATACCGTACCACCAGTGGCGCTGCGTGCTGGCTATATGAAATACAGCGTGATGGCGGGTCAATACCGCTCCTCAGCAGAAACGGCGGGAGGAGATAGCGGGCGTTCATCTCTGGGCCTGGCGACGCTGATGTATGGCCTGCCGTCGAACGTAACCTTGTATGGCGGGATGCTAGGCGGAGAACGGTACCAGTCCGCATCCCTTGGCGCGGGGCTGATGCTGAGTTATCTGGGCGCGGTATCTGCAGATATCACAGCCACCCGGGGACGATTCCGTGACGGACGGCGTGAAGAGGGAACTGCAATACGGGTGCGTTACAACAAATATCTGGAGGCCACAGGAACAGGTCTGTCGGCTAGCAGTGAGTGGTATCCGACCGGTCGATATCACACGCTTTCAGAAGTGATGGACGATACCCGGGGGGACCTGTCGCCGTTTGATGACGATTTTGGGTGGACGCCACAGCACTTTTCCCCGCGTGACCTTCAGGGGCGGCGTTATGCAACCACCATGCAAGTTAGCCAGACGTTGGGCGAACTAGGGACAATATATGCGTCTGGAAGTCGAACACAATGGCAGGACGGGGAACATGAGGACACGTTGAATACCGGGTATGGCTATAGCTACAGCTGGCGGTACATCAGCATGAATCTGAGCGTCAACTATGTGAGTACCCGTAACCGGAGGGAGAAGATGATGGCGCTGTCAATGAGCGTGCCGTTATCACATTGGCTGGGAGGGTCGCCTTCGGCGAATTATCAGGTCCGTTCCGGAGATGGACAAGTGATCCATTCGGTGGGTATCAGCGGGAGCGGATATGACAGTCGTCTGAACTGGGGTCTGAGCCAGCAGATGTACTCTGGTGGGGAGCGCACGCAAGATGCGGTCCGGGGCCTCAGTGCGGGTTGGACAGGTGGATACGGCAGTGTCTCGGGAAGTTACAGCTACAGTCGCAGCCAGCGTTACATGAGTGCAGAGCTAGACGGCGGAATGTTGATACACCGCCACGGTATCACGCTGGGGCAGACGCCTGGAGACACGACCGGGTTAATAGAAATCCCAGGAGTCGCCGGGGTATCGGTTGGCTATATGCCTGGCGTGCAGACAGACCTCTTCGGTTACACCACAGAGAACACCCTTGCGCCGTACCAGATAAATACAGTCAGTCTGGACGTGTCGACGTTGCCGGAAGATGCGGAGGTGGGACAGACGGATGTGAAGGTGGTGCCGACCCGTGGGGCGGTGATTCGAGCGCATTTTGATCCACGGATAGGTGCCCGCGCACTGATAACACTGACCCGAACTGACGGAATGGCGGTGCCATTTGGTGCATTGGTTTCCCTGGCGGGGACAGCGACAGTAGAGAGCGGTATCACGGGTGACGGCGGGACAGTGTACATGAGTGGATTACCGCCATCAGGGAGACTAACAGCGAGCATGGGAACACATGCCTGTGAGGCATTGTATCAGTTACCAGAAAAACCGGGTGGTGGCGGAGTGTACCGGCTAAAGGCGGTATGTCGAGAGAGTGACCAAAAGGCAATAACGGGAGGGCAGAAATGAGATTCGCGACAGGCCAACTGGTCGCCTGGGGGTTACTGACCGCGCTGCTGCTGGCGATGCTGCCAGTTCGCGCTGAAACGGTAAGAGTGGTACTGCAGATGACCCGTCATACCGTGGCTGGCCCGGTGCGGGCAGGGACAGTACTGGGGCGGGGAGAAATCCGCAGTAGTGTCACGCACAGCGGGTATGCGCTGTGGCTGGATAATGAAACGGACGGCGACCGACCGGGGTGTTACCGGCTGACGGGAAAGACAAAGAGAGCTCATGTCGTGCGCGTGTGCCTGTCGGGTGACGGGTGGTACGCCGGAGATATCAGTCCGGAGCAGCGATGGGTGTACCCAGGCAGCGACAAGCAGGCCAGCTTCATACTGGTTTCGTCTGTTGATCAGACGATTCCTGCGGACACGTATGTGATCCAAGTAAAAGGCGATCTGCGCCAGGAATAAGGCACGTGACGGGCGTGCGAGGGCTGGCAATAGTCAGCGCGTTCATCCCGTCAAATAACGTAGAAAACAGTAAGCATACAACGTAAGGAAAACAGAGATGAAAATACAAAAAACAGTCATGGTCGTTGCACTTCTGTCAGCAGGTCTGATGAGCGGTATTTCGAGCGCCGCGACCTCGTCTGCAGTTACCTGGAACCAAGTCAAAGGTGGAGAACAGCCAATATTATGGGTAGTTAATAAACCGATCGCTTTCTCTTTTACGGTAACCCCCAGCGATATTGTCAGTGTGGACATTGCTGGAGTAGTTAATCTGGGAACCGGCGGCGTTGGTAACTACACAAATGGTCCTCAGGCGGTTGTGGCTACTGCGAAAGGACAGACGTATACAACTTTCCCCGGTGGTAACGTAAACCCTTATGCAGTGGGTTATACCATGCCTGACGGGACTGGGCAGTCATCCGACGAAGCTATGATACTGATATGGGCACCGACTGGAGGCGGTAAAGCACACGAGTGGTCCAAAGCGAAAACCGGAGATGGGGTCGAGACAATTTTCAATAAAGATGAAGCAGGAAGTATATCGGGAATGCTGTATGACATGTCAGGTTCTAGTCCTAAGATGATTACGAATATCGATAAAGTCAAATCAAAGAGTTTCGTTCTGAAACTCGACGTCAGTGCAAACAAGGCCTGATCCCGAGTTAGCTGATTGTCAGTCTGTCGGGCATTTGTCCTGATGGTCCGGGATAAGCATCCTTTACCGGGCCATCAACAGGAATATACCACTGGTCGTATTTGACCAGCCTGCTTACGATGATCTTCTTTCCAAATTTACACGGGCTATTACTTTTGCAATCCCGGCTCATCCGGTAAAACGATTTTGCTGATTCCATTGACTTTTGCCATGGCGGAGTAAAATAGTTTTTCCCATAAACTGTTATTTGCCTGTTACCCACAGCGACTGAACCTGAAGGACCTGGAGCCATTCATTTGTTGGTAATGATTCCCCGAATTTACCTGGCTCCCGGTCAAGGAGGTGACGTATCAGGGGATGGGGGCGGCTTCCGATGAACAGAGCAATTACAACGGCACTGGTATCATCCGGCAGTACGTTAAAAAAGACATCAGCGATCGGGAATACCAGACATGTTGCCAGGATTCCCATTGCTGTTGATAGTATGAGTATTTTTCAGTTCGCAGGACCACCTTAGCCCTTCCCGTATCTGAGCATACGGGAAGGATGACGGAATCAGCGTTTTTTGAAGGCGGTTTTACCGGCAAAGATAGCGGCGTCACCTAATTCATCTTCAATACGCATCAGTTGATTGTATTTCTCAATGCGTTCCCCGCGGCTGGGGGCGCCGGTTTTCAGATGACCGGCTCGCAGGCCGACAGTCATATCCGCAATGAAGCTGTCCACAGTTTCTCCGCTCCGGTGCGAAATAAAGGTTCCCCAGTTGTTATCCTGACACAACTGGACAGCTTCAATAGTTTCACTCAGGGTGCCTATCTGGTTCAGTTTTATCAATGCGGCATTGGCCAGGTTTTCATCGATACCTCGCTGGATATATTTCACGTTGGTCACAAAGATATCATCCCCAACCAGCTCAACTTTATCGCCGAGCGCGCGGTGCAGGATCTGCCAGCCAGCCCAGTCGTCTTCCGCCAGGCCATCTTCAATCAGGACAATCGGGAAATCATTCACCAATTGCTCATAGTAGCGGGTCATTTCGTCGGCGCTGAGTCGGGCATTTTCGGTACGCAGGATATATTTTCCATCGGTGTAGAATTCACTGGAAGCCGGATCCATACAAATAACGATATCTTCGCCCGGGCGGTATCCCGCCTTGTTAATTGCTTCCACGATAAGCTCCAGCGGCTGGCGATTTGAGGAAACAGCCGGTGCAAATCCTCCTTCATCGCCTACACCGGTGGATAAACCTTTTTCCAGCAGAACCTGACGCAGGGCCTGGTAAACCTCGCTACCCCAGCGAATAGCTTCACGTATGGAAGACGCCCCCCACGGTGCAATCATAAACTCCTGAAAATCTGCGCCTTGCCAGCGAGCATGAACCCCGCCGTTAATGATATTCATACAGGGAACTGGCAGCAGATTCGCGCCGACGCCACCCAGATAGCGGTAGAGCGGGGTCGAGGAGAGTTGAGCCGCCAGGCGGGATACTGCCAGCGACACGCCAAGGATCGCATTGGCGCCCAGGCGGCCTTTGTTTTCTGTGCCGTCAAGGGCGATCAGGCAGTTGTCAATTTCCTTCTGGCGGCGTACATCGTAGCCCTGCAGAGCATCGTTAATTTCGGTATTGATACAGCGGACCGCATCCTGGACGCCTTTACCGCCAAAACGGGTCTTGTCACCATCGCGATGCTCGATGGCTTCACGGGAGCCGGTGCTGGCACCGGAAGGAACGGAGGCCCGTGCCATACAGCCACCCACAGACGTCACTTCAACCTCTACGGTTGGGTTGCCACGGGAATCCAGAATCTCTCTTGCGACAATACGTTCAATTTCAAAATTCATAAGTTTGACCTTCTTTTAAGGGGTTGGAATATGTTTAATCAGAACATCAACAGAAAGGTGATTGATGAATTCAAAAGAAAAGGAGGAAAAAAAACCGAACAGGTGATTTTTATGCCCCAGCATGACCAGGTCGATATCTTCGTGCTGCACAACGGCTTCGACGTCACGGAAACGATGAATGCTGACGATGGACCTGACTTCGATATCAACACTGCTGGACTCCACCAGGCGGCTCAGCATTGCTTTTGCATCAATAACGTCTTGGGATTGACGATCTTTGATTAATGAATCACTGGTGTAATCCAGCTCTCGGTAGTCAGCGCTGAGATGGCCGACAGTAATACGGGTCCCCATCTCTTTTGCCAGACCTTCTGCCTGCTCAAGCAACAGCAGGCCGTCAGTTTCATTTTCTACAAGTAACAATGCATGCCGATAAATTTGCATAAATCACCTCTTATAAGAAGCGATGCGGTCGGTCAGCCAGGGGAGGATTTCTTTTTTCCGGCTTGTCATGCCGGGCAGCGACTCCTGGCGGGAACCTGTCAGGCTGCTGTCTGAAAAAAACAACACGGAGTTCCGGCTGGTGATGTCTGTCACCATCAGGATCACCATTTCCTGCGCACTGTTCTTGCTGGTTTTATCTATTTCCTGCAGCAGCGCAGGTAACAGGGGAGTGATATCAGCCATGTTGCGTACCTCAATTTGTGACAACAACAGCGGCACATCATGGATCCGGTAATTTTTGGCGTCACGGTTGAGTAATGCTAATGCGGATTGCCCGGCTATATCTGTTTTGGCACGCAGCAGTCCGGCCACAAACTGGCCATAATCGATGTCGGCGATTTCCCGCAAAACAGCTACGGCTTCCTGATCCTGGATGGTGGTTGTGGGGCTGGTCAGCGCAACGGTATCACTGAGGATCGCCCCCATCAGTAGCACAGCCTGAGCGGCCGTCACCGGCATCGGAATGCCATGCTGAAGGATCGAGAGAATCACGGTTGCGCAGCATCCTACCGCCCGCACCCAGACATCCGGTGGATTGTGAGTAATGAGGGTGCCAATACGATGATGGTCAATGATGCCGATGACGTTGCTGTCCATCAGCGAAGAGGGCCCTTGCTCCGCATCTGTAAAATCAACCAGCCATACGGTTTTATCAGTCAGGTCGGCGGTGAGTAAATCGGGCTGTGAAACACCTGCGACGTTTAGGATATATTGGGTCTCTGGGGTGATCTCTCCAAGACGCCATGGGGTTGCAGGACGACCTGTGTAATTAAGCCAGTCAGCCACAACCAGCGCGCTGCAGACAGCATCACTGTCAGGATTTTTATGACCGAAGACATAGATTGAATTCTCTCTTTGAGAAGAGAGAGATTTTGCGGTAAGCGGTAATATGGTTTTATTTTGCATAGCGATACCTGACATACATGCCCGTAATAGGACTAATTTAACTGTATATCAGGCGTCATCATCCGGTATTGAAAACACCGGCGGTTGGGAAAGGTGGAACACCATCACCTTGTAAAACCATCTTATATGGGGCTTTGTATTAAATCAATATTAATTGTTGCGCTCTGATTTTGTGGTCATTCTGAATCATATTGATATCGTAGGCATAACACCCAAAAGATGACTAAAGCTAAATCAATCAGAGTGAAAAATGTTCGGCTTGATATAGGGATTGTTGTTGAGAGCTGGGGGTAGAGTTAGTGCTGGTGGTTCGCGTTTGACTTCAGACCGGACAAAGACCGGATATAGCCATGCAGTAATGAATCTGTCAGCCAGGTACTCATGTGAAATATAGTGTCGATTGGGGATTTGAAGTCTGACAGACAGGGCTATAGCGACCAGAGGGGCTGGTAGCTGCTCAAGAGAAATGCTCATGCTGGATGGTAGAAGCAGGGTAGGGGCATCAGCGGGCATCTCGACCAGATATCTACCGGAACCCCAAACGCAAAAAACCAGCCCTAAGGCTGGTTTTTCTAAATAGTGGTGCCCGGACTCGGAATCGAACCAAGGACACGGGGATTTTCAATCCCCTGCTCTACCGACTGAGCTATCCGGGCAACGAGGCGCATTAAACCCGATTCGCTTCGCTTCGTCAACGAAATTTCTTCAAATCAATGCAGACTGCACAATCTATCACCACATTGCTGGTATTGCACGCATTCTCAGGCAAAAAATGCTGTCCACGCGGCGGAAAGCGGCATTGCCAGCAGCAGGGCAGGAAGCATATTCACAACCGCAAACATTTTGATGCCGCAAATCCGCAAACCGGTTGCCAGTAGCAACAGTCCGCCTACAGCGCTGAAATCAGCCATCATGGCGGGCGTCGTCAGAGGCAAAATTAGTGCAGCACAGGTGGCAAGCGTCAACTGAATTGCCAGCATCGGTATGAAAATGGCAGACACGGCGATCCCTAGCGAGCAGGCGAAGATAATAGCGGTGAAGAAATCGAGAAATGACTTGGCGATTAAAATATTAGGATCGCCGGTCATCCCTTCATGGATCGCCCCGAATATCCCGGTCCCGCTGGCGCAAAACAGCACGATGATCGCCACATAGTTTTGGATAAAGGATTCGTGTGTAACGTTGGTGTCCGAGCGGGTGAAAAGCTGTTGCGCTTTGGCTACTGCGGCATTGATTCCTTTTTCCAGATGGCAGAATTCGCCAATTAATGCGCCGACCAACGTTGCCAGAACCATCACCGGCAAGTTAACGCATTTGATAACCAACAAGATACCAATTCCCAACGAGCACAACCCGAATATTGAGGTCATTGAGATCCGAATACGTTCGGGTAAGTGCTGGCTGAGCAGCGCGCCGAGAACGCCACCAAATAAAATGGCGCTGGCATTAATAAACGGTCCGATTACCACATTAGCTCCTGCATACCCATTATCGTCTTGATGCTAAAGGCAATTAGCTGGGTGAAATTATGTTTCAGATTGAATTATTATGCCGCTATTTTAAGACGAAATGCTTGTTTATCTGTGAGGTTTAAGCACAGGATTTTATCTTGCGCCTGTAGGTGAAAGGTGCCATGATTGCGCGAATTTTATCCTGTCTGAATGGGGCTGCCTGGGATGATATTACTTCCCCTACATCGCCTTCAACATCGCCTTTTTGCGCGACGTTTGCCCCTTTCTGCGACTTATCTTCACGCTCTCACCATGCGGTGAGGGCAGCGTACGCTCACTGCAGGATAACAGTAAAATCAGAGGCTATCTGCTTTTACTGATGTCTGGCGGTCGGGGCTGGTAACCAGTTTGACCCGTCATTTCGTGGGCAAAGCAATGCGGCTTTGTCCGGGACTTTTGATTTTCCCGAAACGGGTTATTGCGCTTATGAAATCAATGAAAATTGCCGCCAGTGGTGAACTGGCTTCTCGTCTTTCCAGCCATCGCCAGGTGGTTTCACTGGACAGCACCGATTTTACTGACGTTGCGGCAGTCGTCATTACCGTTGCGGACAGCCGCAGTGGGATCCTGGCCTTGCTGAAACGTACCGGTTTTCATATACCGGTGTTTTTGTTCGCAGAGTCTGATGTCGATGTGCCTGCGGGCGTTAACGTGGTGATTCACGGTCAGCCTCAGGACTGGCTGGAGCTGGAGTCTGCTGCCTGTCAGTATGAGGAAGCATTGCTGCCGCCGTTCTATGACACGCTCACCCAGTATGTCGAGATGGGGAACAGCACGTTTGCTTGTCCGGGGCACCAGCACGGTGAGTTTTTTAAAAAGCATCCGGCGGGACGACATTTCTACGAGTTCTTTGGCGAGAACCTGTTCCGCGCGGATATGTGCAACGCTGACGTTAAACTGGGCGATCTGCTGATTCATGAGGGATCAGCGAAACATGCGCAGAAATTTGCCGCGAAAGTTTTCCATGCGGATAAAACCTACTTTGTGCTGAATGGGACTTCTGCGGCGAATAAAGTGGTGACCAATGCGCTGCTGACACGCGGCGATCTGGTGTTGTTTGACCGCAACAACCATAAGTCCAACCACCACGGCGCGCTGATCCAGGCGGGTGCGACGCCGGTTTATCTGGAAGCGGCGCGTAATCCATTTGGTTTTATTGGCGGTATTGATGAGCACTGCTTTGATGAGGCGTATCTGCGCCAGCAACTGCGCGAAGTTGCGCCGCACAAGGCTGACCAGCCGCGTCCGTTCCGTCTGGCGATCATTCAACTGGGTACCTATGATGGTACGATCTACAACGCCCGACAAGTGATCGACAAGATCGGTAGTCTGTGCGATTACATCCTGTTTGATTCTGCCTGGGTTGGCTACGAGCAATTTATCCCGATGATGGCCGATGGGTCACCGCTGCTACTGGAGCTCAATGCTGACGATCCGGGGATCTTTGTCACCCAGTCGGTACACAAACAGCAGGCCGGATTCTCGCAAACCTCGCAGATCCACAAAAAGGATAACCATATTCGTGGTCAGGCGCGATTCTGCCCGCATAAGCGTCTGAATAATGCGTTTATGCTGCATGCTTCCACCAGTCCGTTTTACCCGCTGTTTGCGGCGCTGGATGTGAACGCCAAAATCCATGAAGGCGAGAGCGGTCGTCGGCTATGGGCGGAGTGTGTGGCGCTGGGGATCGAGGCCCGTAAAGCGATTATTGCCTGCTGTAAGATGATTCAGCCGTTTATTCCTCCGGTAGTTGATGGCAAACCGTGGGAAAGCTATCCAACGCCGGTGATCGCCAGCGAGCGCCGCTTCTTTAGCTTTGAACCGGGCGCTAAATGGCATGGTTTTTCCGGCTATGCGCGCGACCAGTATTTTGTTGATCCCTGCAAGCTGTTGTTAACCACTCCAGGCATTAATGCGCAAACAGGACAATATACTGAGTTTGGTATTCCGGCGACGATTCTGGCGCATTACCTGCGTGAAAACGGTATCGTGCCGGAGAAATGCGACCTTAACTCGATTTTGTTCCTGCTGACCCCGGCAGAAAGCCCCGAGAAACTGGCGCAACTGGTGGCGATGTTGGCGCAGTTTGAGCAGCATATTGAGGACGATACGCCGCTGGCAGACGTGCTGCCCTCCATCTTCAACAAGTATCCGGTACGTTACCGGGATTACACGCTGCGTGAACTGTGTCAGGAGATGCACGATTTATACGTCAGCTTTGATGTGAAGGATCTGCAAAAAGCGATGTTCCGCCAGGAGAGTTTACCTGCCGTGGCGATGAACCCGCAGGATGCCAACAGCGCCTTTATCCGTGGTGATGTAGAACTGGTGCGTATTTGTGATGCCGCAGGTCGCGTTGCTGCAGAAGGTGCGCTGCCTTATCCTCCGGGCGTGCTGTGCGTGGTACCGGGTGAAGTCTGGGGCGGGGCAGTGCAACGTTATTTCCTGGCGCTGGAAGAGGGCATAAACTTGTTGCCGGGCTTTTCGCCGGAGCTGCAAGGCGTTTACAGTGAAACGGATGCAGACGGTATTAAGCGTCTGTATGGATATGTTGTGAAGTAAGCACAAAAAAAGCGGGTTACCTTTTGGTAACCCGCTTTTCTCTGCGTAAACGTTAGTGCGCGATAGTTTGGGTGCCAGCCGGAACGCGTACGTGTTTGTATTTAAACAGCGCCACGAAGGCAAAAGCCAGAACCAGCGAGTAGCCAGCGAAGATCAGCCATACGGTCTGCCAGTCGGTAATACCGTTCAGCGTATAGTGTTCAACCACTTTACCGCTCACCAGACCGCCAAGAATACAGCCGAAGCCGTTGGTCATCATCAGGAACATACCTTGTGCGCTGGCGCGGATTTCAGGGCGAACTTCTTTCTCTACGAACACCGAGCCAGAGATGTTGAAGAAATCGAAGGCGCAGCCGTAAACAATCATCGACAGAACCAGCAGCACGGTACCGAACGGCGTTGGATCGCCGTAGGCAAACAGGCCGAAGCGCAACATCCACGCCACAATACTGATCAGCATTACATTCTTAATACCGTAACGGCTCAAGAAGAATGGGATGGTCAGGATAAACAGCGTCTCGGAAATCTGCGAGATCGACATCATCACCGAGGCGTGTTCAACGATGAAGCTACCGGAGAACAGCGGGTTGTTATCGAAGCTGTGCAGGAAGGTATTACCGAACATATTGGTAATTTGCAGCTCAGCGCCCAGCATCATTGAGAAGATGAAGAAAATCGCCATGCGCTTGTTTTTAAACAGCGCGAAAGCATCCAGGCCCAGCATGGACGACCAGCTCTGGTTTTTCTGCTGGTTAGCAACCGGAATATGCGGCAGCGTCAGCGTGAACAGCGCCAAAACAACGGACAGCGTGGCACCGATATACAGCTGCATATGACTCAGCTCGAAGCCGGAGAAGCTTACTCCCCACATCGCCATAATAAAGCCGATGGTGCCCCAAATACGAATTGGCGGGAAGTCTGTAACGATATCCATCCCGGCTGACTGCAGGCGATAGTAAGAAATGGTGTTGATTAACCCCAGCGTTGGCATATAGGCCAGGGAGTTAAGCAAGATCACAAAGAACATGGCACCAGGGGTGGTGACTTCGGCTGCGGCGAACAGCGTGGCTGCGCCGACCAGGTGACAAATGGCGTACACCCATTTCGCACTGATCCATTTGTCGGCCACGATCCCTAACAGGGTAGGCATAAACACGGCGGCGATCCCCAGCGAGCTATACACTGCGCCAATGGATGCACCATCGAATTTTAGGGTGACAAACATATAGGAGCCGAGGGTAGTGAGCCAACTACCCCATAAGCAGAACTGCAGAAACGAGAGCACTTTCAGCTGCAGCTTAAGATTCATGTTAATTTCCTCACACCGTAATGCGGATGAATGTTTTAAAAGGCACATTTGCCGGGGCTTGATGATGTGATTCTATCAACGAGAGACACTCTTTTTTTGTTACCTGTGACAAATATTTGCAAACAATTTCTGATTGCAAAGCAAAAGAGTGATGGAGTTAACACTTTACCCTCTTCTGGCCCCGTTTTCCGGGGCAGGAGAGGGGATATATTAGCGGCGTCGATATGATTTTTGTGCGGAATTGACCTTGTAAAGGTATCGGCGTGATTCGGCAGACGGATGTCGGGTGGTCAGCGTTTGATAAACGTCCCCCGGGGTCATGCTGTTGATAATATTTGCGGCCTGAATTTTATCGTTCGAGAAAACGCGTAGCACGCTGCCCGCACCGCCGTTATACGCGGTGATCACCGCATAGCGACGGGAGGTTGGATTATCAATGCCGCCTAAATAGACATTATTGAGCATTGCCAGATAAGCGGTACCGGTATCAATGTTGCTGGCCGGGTCAAACAGGAAGCTACGGCTCGGCGTGCCGGAGCGCCCCTGCGAACGAAATACATCTTTCCCGGCGCTGTGTTGCACCACCTGCATCAGCCCCAGCGCATCGGCATGGCTGACCGCATACGGGTTAAATGAGGATTCGGTTTGCATGATGGCCAGAATCAGTGACTCATCGACGCCATACTTACGCGAAGCCTGACGCACCATGCCGACGTATTTATGGGCGCGCTTATCAAGGTGGTTCGGTACCAGATTGATTGTCACGCTATAGATGATGCGAATACCGTTGCTGCGGCTTTTCAGGCGCGTTTTCAGCAGATAGTCAGCGAAATTGGTGGCGCGGCCCTCCCAACGAATTGGCTGGCCAGTATTATCGACCACTTGCCCGTACAGGAACGGCTCTTTGGAAATCTTAATGTCGTCGACATCGGAATAGAGGTCGATAGACCCCGGATCATCGCCCATCAGCAATGTCTTGATAATCGCCCGACGCAGGTGTCCGGCGGGATCTGTCCCGGCTATGGTTTCGACGGTTATCGTGCCGTCATCAAAGTTGATATGGCTGCGGGTTTGATACTGATCGGTATACTTTACGTAGTCCTTTGGACCCGCAATCAGCACTTCCTTAAACCCCCACAGATTCTCAATGTTATGGGCAAATTGCCCCATCAGAATATCAAAACCGTTGGTATCCTTGACCCAGGCTTCGTTATAGGAATCGCCTTTTTTGGTCGAACTGGAACAGGAGATGAGCAACGGCGCAATAACGGCAAGCGCGAGAAATTTTTTCATCATTCCGGGAGTGCGTGTTGTGTTTGTTATTTGCAAGGACCAGATTAAATCGTAGGCCGGATAAGCACAGCGTCATCCGGCAACGGCTCTTATGACTCTGGTGTATAGCCTTCAATATGCACATCTTTGCCTTCAAACAGGAAATTGATCATCTCCTGCTCAAGCAGTTTACGGTGCTCAACGTTCATCATATTAAGCTTCTTCTCGTTAATCAGCATGGTTTGCTTATGCTGCCATTGCGCCCATGCTTCTTTAGAAATTTCGTTATAGATGCGTTTCCCCAGATCGCCCGGGTACAGCTGAAAATCCTGGCCTTCGGCTTCGCGTTGCAGGAAAGTGCAAAAAATTGTTCTGCTCATAAAAAATCCTCTCTATCGACCGGTACGTTAAACGTGTGTACCGGCACGTAATTGCTGTAACAAACGCTCCACGGGGGCCGCCAGTCCGACCGACGGCGGTTGCGCTAAGTTATACCAGAGCACGTTGCCTTCATCCATGCATGAGCTGAACGAAGACACGGGAAGCCACATAGGCACAATATCTAAGTGGAAATGGCTAAAGGTATGGCGAAACGCATTAAGTTGGGTCAGATTATCTGCGTTAATTTGCCGTTGCGCCAGCCAGTTGCGCAGCCCGTTTTCATCGTCAAACTGCGGAAAACAGTATAAACCACCCCATAAGCCGCTGGGGGGGCGCTGCGCGAGCAATACTTCGTCATTATGCTGCATCAGTAAAAAATAGCCCGTCCGTTCCGGCAGCGTTTGTTTGGGCTTTTTACCCGGGTAAAGCGCCCAGCTTGCATTGGCGCTGGCCACACAGCCATTATCCAACGGACACAGAGAACATTTAGGCTTGGATCGCGTACAGACCATGGCGCCTAAATCCATCATCGCCTGATTAAATCGCTCAACGCCATGGGCGGGCGTCACCTGCTCGCTCAACTCCCACAGCTTCTTTTCGACCTCTTTTTTACCCGGCCAGCCGCTTACAGCATAACAGCGAGCCAGCACGCGTTTGACGTTACCGTCGAGAATCGGAAAATGCTGACCCAGAGAAAGAGAAAGGATCGCGCCTGCGGTTGAACGTCCGACGCCTGGCAGAGCAGCCACCTCATCAAAGGTTTGCGGGAATGTGCCGCCATGTAGCGTGACAACCTGCTGCGCGGCTTTATGCAGATTACGCGCTCGGGCGTAATAGCCCAGCCCGGTCCATAAATGCAGGACTTCATCCAGCGGCGCATGGGCTAAATCTGTTACCGTTGGGAAGCGCGCCATAAAACGCTCAAAATAGGGGATTACGGTCGCAACCTGGGTTTGTTGCAGCATCACCTCAGAGAGCCATACTTTGTAAGGCGTCTTGTCAATTTGCCAGGGTAGCGTTTTCCGCCCGTATTTGTCGTACCAGCTCAACACCTGAGCCGAGAATTGAGACGCTTGCATGATTACCGTTTCATTATTGCCGGGGGCAAGATTGCAGCACAGCGGCAACGGGGTGTAAACCGGAACTTTCCGCTGCCCACTTTCTTCCTTTACTTGCATCCGGCAACTAACTTTGGATAATGCCCGTTTTCAGTACTCAAACACAGCAGACTAAACTTTTATGAAGAACGACGTCATTTCACCGGAATTTGATGAAAACGGCCGCCCTCTGCGCCGGATTCGTAGTTTTGTTCGTCGCCAGGGGCGACTGACCAAAGGGCAGGAACACGCGCTGGAAAACTACTGGCCGGTGATGGGCGTTGAGTTCAGCGAAGAGCCCGTGGATTTCGCTGAACTGTTTGGTCGTGATGCGCCAGTCACTCTTGAAATTGGTTTTGGTATGGGGGCTTCGCTGGTGGCGATGGCGAAAGCGCGTCCGGAGCAAAATTTCCTCGGTATTGAGGTTCACTCCCCGGGTGTTGGCGCGTGTCTGGCTTCAGCGCATGAAGAGGGCGTCGAAAACCTGCGCGTCATGTGCCATGATGCCGTTGAAGTCCTGCATAAAATGATTCCTGACAATTCCTTATCTATGGTTCAGCTGTTTTTCCCTGACCCGTGGCATAAAGCACGTCATAATAAACGCCGTATCGTTCAGGTACCGTTTGCTGAGCACATCTTAAGCAAGCTGAAGCTGGGTGGCGTATTCCACATGGCAACCGACTGGGAAGCTTATGCGGAACACATGCTGGAAGTGATGTCCTCCATTGACGGGTATAAAAACCAGTCAGAGAGTAACGATTATGTACCGCGCCCACAATCGCGCCCGGTAACCAAATTTGAACAACGTGGTCATCGTCTTGGCCACGGCGTATGGGACTTAATGTTCGAGAGGGTGAAATAATGGCAAAGAACCGTAGCCGTCGTCTGCGTAAAAAGATGCACATCGACGAATTCCAGGAAGTAGGATTTTCGGTTGCATGGCGTTTCCCGGAAGGTACATCTGGAGAGCAGGTCGATCAAATCGTTGATGACTTTATCAATGAAGTTATTGAACCGAACAAGCTGGCTTTTGATGGCAGCGGCTATCTGGCCTGGGAAGGTTTGATCTGTCTGCAGGAAATCGGCAAATGCACCGAAGAACATCAGGCAATCGTGCGTAAGTGGCTGGAAGAGCACAAGCTCGAAGAAGTGCGTACCAGCGAACTTTTCGATATTTGGTGGGACTAAGTAGCACAGGGTCGGCAAATGCCGGCCCGATTTGTCTTGAGGGAAAGATATGATGCGCAAAACGCTGCTGGCGGCAGTTCTGACGTTTACGGCGATGGCCGCACATGCAGATTATAAGTGCAGCGTCACCCCGCGTGACGATGTGATTTTGAGCCCACAAACGGTTCAGGTGAAGGGAGAGAACGGCGACCTGGTGATTACTCAGGCCGGAGATATCACCTTCAATGGTAAACAGTACACCCTGAGCGCCGCACAGCGTGAGCAGGCCAAAGATTATCAGGCGGCGTTGCGTAGCAGCCTGCCGTGGATTGACGACGGTGCCAGAGAGCGTGTTGAGAAAGGTCGCGTAGCGCTGGATAAAATCATTGCCAAAGAAGTCGGTGAAAGCAGCAATATGCGCGGGCGTTTAACCAAGCTCGATGCGCAACTGAAAGAGCAGATGAACCGGATCATTGAGCATCGTACTGACGGTCTGACCTTCCATTATAAGGCGATTGACCAGGTTCGCGCGGACGGACAGCAACTGGTGAATCAGGCGATGGGCGGTATTTTGCAGGACAGTATCAACGAAATGGGCGCCAAAGCCGTGCTGAAAGGCGGCGGTAATCCGCTGCAGGGCGTACTCGGAAGCCTCGGTGGTTTGCAGACTTCAATTCAAAATGAATGGAAGAATCAGGAACAAGACTTCCAGCAATTTGGCAAAGATGTTTGTGCCCGCGTCGTGACGCTGGAAAACGATCGTAAAACGCTGGTTAGCACTCTGAAATAATCTTCACCTCTTTTTAACGGCACAGAAACATTCTGTGCCGTTTTATTTTGTATATTTCTGTTTTTTTGATATCCATCTCTAAGAATGACAATTTGATGGAGATATAAATCTGGTTAATTGGATGGCGTCACATTATTCATCTGTGAGATAGACATAATGCTGCAAATTCAAGTAACTGGAGAAATAACATGGAGTTTTTCAAGAGAACGGCACTTGCCGCACTGGTTATGGGTTTCAGCGGCGCGGCGCTTGCACTGCCAAATATCACTATTTTAGCGACCGGTGGGACGATTGCCGGCGGTGGTGATTCCGCGACAAAATCTAACTACACTGCAGGCAAGGTCGGCGTAGAAAATCTGGTTGAAGCCGTACCTCAGTTGAAAGATATCGCCGTGGTTAAAGGCGAGCAGGTGGTGAACATCGGCTCTCAGGATATGAATGACGACGTCTGGTTAACGCTGGCGAAAAAGATTAATACCGAGTGTGATAAAACAGACGGCTTCGTGGTAACACATGGTACGGATACCATGGAAGAAACCGCCTATTTCCTCGATCTGACTGTCAAATGCAACAAGCCTGTGGTGCTGGTAGGTGCTATGCGTCCGTCTACGGGTATGAGCGCTGATGGCCCGTTCAACTTATATAACGCCGTGGTAACCGCCGCAGATAAAGCCTCTGCCAACCGCGGTGTGCTCGTGGTGATGAACGACACCGTTATGGATGGTCGCGACGTGACCAAAACCAACACTACGGATGTCGCTACCTTCAAATCCGTTAACTATGGTCCTTTGGGCTATATCCATAACGGTAAAATCGACTACCAGCGTACGCCTGCGCGTAAGCACACCACATCCACGCCGTTCGATGTTTCTAAGCTGACCGAGCTGCCGAAAGTTGGGATTGTTTATAACTACGCTAACGCCTCCGACCTGCCAGCCAAAGCATTGGTGGACGCGGGGTACGCCGGGATCGTCAGTGCGGGTGTAGGTAACGGTAACCTGTATAAAACCATTTTCGATACGCTGGCAACTGCCGCGCATAAAGGTACCGTTGTGGTGCGTTCATCCCGTGTACCAACGGGCGCCACCACCCAGGATGCTGAAGTTGATGATGCGAAGTACGGCTTTGTGGCTTCAGGCTCGCTGAATCCGCAAAAAGCCCGCGTGCTGCTGCAGCTGGCGCTGACGCAGACCAAGGATCCTAAGCAGATCCAGGAAATGTTTAATCAGTACTAATTGCATAAAAAATGCCCCAACCGTCACGTTGGGGCATTCTCCAGAGATAGCTTGTCTCTGTAACTCTTCGTATTTACATCAACCCCAGCATCTGTGGAATAAACAGAGAGATCTGTGGAATGTATATGATCATCATAAGTGCGACCAGCAATGCGGCGTAAAATGGCAGCAGGGGTTTGATCAATTGCTGAATCTTCACGCCTGAGATTGAACAACCCACAAACAATGCACTTCCTACAGGTGGTGTCAGCAAACCAATACACAGGTTGGCGACCATCATGATGCCGAAATGTACCGGATCCATACCCAGCTCTTGAGCGATTGGCAAGAAAATGGGGGTAAAGATCAGTACTGCCGGGGTCATATCCATAAAGATCCCAACAACCAGCAATACAATATTGATTAATAGTAGAATAATCAGTGGATTATCGGAAATACCCATTAATGTATCACTGATCATATAAGGAATATCGGCATTGGTCATTGCCCAGGACATGCCGACAGAGAAGCCGATCAGTAACAGTACAATAGAGGTCATCACGACTGATTCCAGGATCAGTTTTGGTAAATCACGCCATTTAACTTCCCGATAAATCAGCACCGAGAGAATGAAGGTGTAGATGACAGCAATCGCTGAGGCTTCTGTTGCGGTAAAGATCCCACCCAAAATACCGCCCATCACAATAATGACCAGTAACAGACTCGGTAGCGCATCCAGAAGCGCTTTTACTGCCTGTGCGCAGGTTGGTCTTTCCGACAGGGGATAACCACGGCGTTTGGCGATAATCGCGCATACCACCATGATAGAAAGCCCCATCAGGATCCCAGGTAAATAACCCGCCATAAACAACGAGGCAACCGAAACACCGCCGGCAGTGAGAGAAAACACAATTAACACATTTGATGGTGGGATTAACAGCCCGGTAATACAGGAGGAAACGTTAACGGCTGTAGAGAAGGTTGGATCGTATCCTTGCTTTGTCTGAATAGGATTAAGTGTACCGCCAACGGCAGCAGCAGCGGCAACGGCAGAGCCGGAAATCGAACCAAACATCATGTTTGCCAGCACGTTGACATGACCAAGTGAACCAGGAACTCGTCCAACCATCACCTGCGCCAGGTTAATTAGCCGGATGGCGATCCCACCGCTGTTCATCAGCGTACCCGCGAAGATGAAAAATGGGATAGCCAGTAGGGCAAAATTATCTAATCCATTTGCCAGGCGCTGAGAGACGGTGATAACGGCAACATCCCAGGGAAACATCAGCAGCATGGAGGCCACGGTGGCAATGCCAATAGAGAAAGAGATAGGTACGCCAATAAATACCAGAGCAAAGAAGCAGCCGAATAGGGTAAGTGCGATATAACCGTCCATCAAATTGCTCCCAGAGAAGATTTTTTCAATTGCTGAACATTTTGGTGAATAAACCACAGGGCGTAGAACATCATGACTGCGCCGCTTAGCGGCAGGATGATATACACATAGCCCATCGGTATTTGCATGGCCGCAGAAACTTGTGCCGTTGCCAGTGTTTTATTAATCAGCTTGATACCGCCAGTGACGATGACTGAGCCAGCAAAGCCGAAAATCAGCAGATTAATGAATATGCTCAACAAAGCCTGTTTACGTTTATTGATCGACATGGCCAGTAGATCGATGGACAGGTGGCGTTGGGCACCTACGGTATAGGCTGCACCTAATAATCCGACCCAGATCATTAAGAAGCGCGCCAGTTCGTCAGTTAAGGTACTGGGCTGATTGAGTACGTAGCGGCTAAAAACCTGCCAGACTACGCAGACAACCAGCGCAATCATTACGGTGACCGAAAATGTAGCAATGACGCGGTCTACCGCAAGTTTAAGGCGGTTAAATATCATCATTAGGATCCTGGTGAAACGGGGCCAGTTACTGGCCCTTAAGGTTATTGTGCAGCGTCTTCAAACTTCGCCAGCAGGGCGGCTTGTTTTGGGTCTTTTTTGAAATCATCAAACAGTGGCTGAACGGCAGCACGGAAAGGGGCTTTTTCTACTTTCACGATTTCGCCACCCATGGCTTTTGCCTGAGCACGGGTATCGGCATCGATTTTATCCCACAATTTTTGTTGATAAGCTTCGGAGTTTTTAGCAGCCTGGGCGAGTATTTGTTGTTGCTCTGGCGTCAATTTGTTCCATGTTTTGGTCGAGATAACCAGAAAATCTGGAATAGAGGCATGCTCGTCTTCGGAGAACACCTTGGCAATTTCAATATGGCGGGTTTGTACCCATGACGGGACGTTGTTCTCCGCGCCATCCACTACGCCTTGCTGCATCGCTGTATAAACTTCGCCAAAGGAAATTGGCGTAGGTGATCCCCCCATCAACTCAATCATTTTAATGGTTGTTGGGCTGGGCTGAACACGGACTTTTAGACCTTTTAGATCGTCTGGCTTGGTAATTGGCTGTTTAGCATAAAAACTACGCGTACCGGCAACATAGGCAGACAAAGCAAAGAATCCTTTCTCTTTAGTGGATTCCATAATTTCTTTACCAACCTCACCAAATACAACCTTGTTGAAATGATTTTGATCTTTAAATAAGAAAGGTAAATTATAAATAGCGTAAATATTATCAAAAGACTCTAAATCACTGGCAGAACCTTTGGTCATATCCAGCGCACCATTTTGCAATAGCTCCATTGTTTCACGAGCATTACCCATTTGGCTGCTGGGATAAATTCGCACAGTCATTTTGCCGTCGGACAGTTGTTTCACCTCTTTGGCCATCTCTTCAAAGGCCTGGTGGACAACATGGCTTCGTTCCAGGTTGTGTGCCAGTTTAAGGGTAACTTTCTCAGCAGCATTTACGCCAGCGCTAAGCAACGTCAGTAAGGACGCACAGACCAACGAGCGGGAAAAGGTTCTGATTTTCATAAGTAAGCTCCGTGCTTTAAGGTACAGTAATTGGTTGACATCTCATAATGTCCAAACTGTTTCTGTATGATAAGTCTTCATAGTTGTCAGACATCTATTCGCTATCTTAATCAGATACCTTTCACATGGCAGTAGTTTGATCTTATTTTGTGCGCTGTGTTCAATATATTTACTTTTGAGTGGGGGGGTATTTGAACAACATAAAATAATTAATGCAGGTATTGTTCAGAAATAACTTCTGATATATTCGGTTTTACCGAGTTTATGGTTTTATAGGGCGAAATAAATATGCGCCCGCAGGCGCATCGGTGATTATTCTGCGAGGAACAATTCAAGGAGGGAGTTCAAAAACAGCTTACCGTGTTGGGTAACCTGCCAGTATTCATCGCATTCACTCAGGTAGCCCAGGGCGATAGCTTCATCGATCTGTTGACGAATAACGTCTTCGGTAAGCCCGGTATATTGCGTGAACTCCGCGCGAGGCGCGGCTTCCAGTAGCCGGAAACGGTTCATAAAGAACTCGAATGGTTTATCGGCCTCGGCGACATCACGCTGACTTTCCAGATAACGCCCCTGCATGTACCCGCGCGGATGCCGCGTTTTAGTGGTGCGCAGAATGCGACCGTCAGGGAACGTGACTTTGCCATGGGCGCCACAGCCAATGCCAAGATAGTCGCCAAAACGCCAGTAATTAAGATTGTGCTGACACTGATAGCCCGGCTTCGCATAGGCTGAGGTTTCGTACTGCTGATACCCGGCGGCGGTCAGCAACTGGTGGCCTTGCTCAAAAATATCCCACAGCGCGTCGTCGTCCGGTAATACCGGCGGTCGGGACCCGAACAGCGTGTTGGGTTCGATGGTCAACTGATACCAGGAAAGATGCGGCGGATTGAGCGCGATGGCCTGCTGCAAATCACCCAGCGCCTCTTCCAGCGTCTGATCCGGTAAACCATGCATCAGGTCGAGGTTAAAGCTGCGTAGTCCCAGACCACTCGCCAGGTGCGCTGCGCGTTTGGCTTCTTCCGGCCCGTGAATACGTCCCAGACGTTCGAGCTTGGTGGAGCTAAAGCTCTGTACGCCAATCGAGATACGATTTACGCCAGCGCGTTGATAATCAACAAAGCGAGCGGCTTCCACCGTCCCGGGATTCGCCTCCATGGTGATTTCTGCATCTGCGGCCACATTCAGCCGTGCGCGCACGCCGTCGAGCAGCGTTTGCATTGCCGGGCCAGAAAGCAGGCTCGGCGTACCACCACCGATAAAAATCGTCTTTACTTCACGTCCCTGGGCGTGGGCCACCTCAGAATCGAGATCGCTCAGCAGGTGCTGAACATAGTCGTCATGAGGAACCTCGCCCTTGAGCGCATGCGAGTTAAAGTCGCAGTACGGGCATTTCTGCACGCACCACGGGATGTGAATATAAAGACTTAGCGGCGGAAGCTTAACCATTACGCAGGGCATCCAGCAGCAGCTTCAGCGCCTGCCCGCGGTGAGAAATCGCACTTTTTTCTTCGCGGGTTAGCTCTGCAGCTGTTTTTCCTTCGGACGGCACAAAAAAGATTGGGTCGTAACCAAAACCACCGTTTCCGGCCGGTTCACGGGTAATCACGCCCGGCCAGCTTCCGTGGCACACTAAAGGCGTGGGATCGTCCGCATGGCGCATATACACTAGCACGCAGTGGAATTGCGCCTGACGCTGGTCATCCGGGACATCCCGCAGGGTGTGCAGCAGTTTTTCCAGGTTCTGTCTGTCAGTCGCATCCTCACCGGAATAGCGGGCCGAATAGATGCCAGGCGCGCCGCCAAGGGCATTAACCGCCAGGCCGGAGTCATCAGCAATGGCTGGCAAACCTGTAATTTGTGCGGCATGACGCGCCTTCAGAATGGCGTTCTCAATAAACGTCAGCCCGGTCTCTTCTGCAGAATCAACACCCAGATCCGTTTGGGCAACAACATCAAGACCGAAATCACTCAGAAGAGAGGCGAGTTCACGCACTTTACCGGCATTGCCGGTCGCAAGGACAACTTTTTGCATGGGATACCTAATCAGTTAGTGCCGCAATTTCGGGCGGGATTTGTTGCGGATGAATAATTTTAACCTGTTTATGGCGGCCAAGCTCGCCCTTCTCAATGACGACCTGGCTTTTCGCTACGCGGAACTGTTTGCCGAGAAACTTCACCAGATGACTGTTGGCTTGTCCATCAACCGGTGGGGCGGTAATGGCGACTTTTAGCTCGTCGCCATGTAAACCCACAATACTGTCACGGCTGGCTTTCGGCTGAATGTAGAGCCGTAAAACCAGACCGTCATCGCAGGGTGTTACGGCACTCATAGCGCCATCCACAGCCCCGGCAGCAGTATGTTGCCTGTCGCTTGTAATACTTCCGCGATCCCCATGTTGATGACATAGAGCAGCAGAACCAGGATCATCGGAGAGAAATCGATCCCGCCCATACCAGGAAGGATACGACGAATAGGACGCAACAGTGGATCCGCCAGTTGAATCAGCACGTACTCCACCGGGCTGCGGCCCTGGCTGACCCAGCTCATAATCGCCATCACCAGCAGCACCCAGAAAATCAGCAGCCCAATGGTCTTCAGGACAATCAGTACGGCGGCGATCCAGATGATCGGCTGGAACGTGACCACCTTAAACAGCACGATGGCTTTGATAAAGCTGAGAACGAGTGCAACCAATGCTGATGCGCTGTCAATTGGCCCCATCGGCGGAATAATACGGCGTAACGGGCCGATAATGGGCTGAGTGATTTTCACAATAAACTGCGAGAACGGGTTGTAGAAATCGCAGCGAGACCATTGCATCCACACGCGCAGCAGAAGCGCCATGGTATACAGCTCAATTACCGTTGAGAGCAGGAAGGTCAACGTATTCATGGTGTTCCTTAGTTTTCCTTATTTTTTAGTGTAATCACGAGCACCAAAAATGGCAGTGCCGATGCGCACCATTGTGCTACCCGCCGCGATAGCGGCATCCATATCATCAGACATCCCCAGTGAGAGCGTATCGATATTTGGGTAGCGTGTTTTCAACCCGGCAAATGCTACCGCCATTTGCTGTGCAACTTCAAACTGCCTTACATAATCTGACTCTGGCGCCGGAATAGCCATCAAACCTCGCAGGGTAATGCGCGGCAGCGCGGCGACTTCAGCGGCCAGGGCATCAAGCTCTGCCAACGGAATCCCCGACTTACTGTTCTCATCGCTGATATTAATCTGGATCAGCACATTCAGCGGCGGCAGGCCTTCTGGGCGCTGTTCGCTCAGGCGGGCAGCGATGCGCAGACGATCAATCGTATGGCACCAGTCAAAATGTTCAGCGACCAGACGACTTTTGTTGGACTGCAGCGGGCCGATAAAGTGCCACTGCAGATCGTTGACGCCTTTTTCCTGGAAGTAGCGGATTTTATCCACCCCTTCCTGAACATAGTTTTCACCGAAGGCACGCTGCCCCGCGGTAATGGCTTCTTCGATGGCGCTCGCAGGTTTGGTTTTGCTGACTGCAAGCAACATAACTTCTTCTGAAGACCGCCCGCAACGCGTCGCGGCGGCTGAGATTTTGTCCCGGACATGTGCCAGGTTATGCGCGATATCGTTCATTTTCCGAGGATGTTCATATGAATATGGAAGAAATAGTGGCCCTTAGTGTAAAGCATAACGTGTCGGATCTACACCTGTGCAATGCATGGCCTGCGCGTTGGCGCAGGCGTGGAAAAGTCGAAAGTGCGCCATTTACCGCGCCTGACGTAGAGAATCTGCTGATGTGCTGGCTCAGTGAGCAACAACAGGTACAGTTGCAGGAGCAGGGGCAGATTGATTTTGCCGTTACTCTGACAGACTCCCGGCGGCTGCGCGTCAGCGCATTTGCCCATCAACAGGGAACGTCGCTGGCGTTAAGACTGCTACCGCTGGATTGTCCTCATTTAGACGATCTCCAGACCCCCACGGTCATACCTGAACTGCTGCACAGTGAAAATGGATTAATTCTGGTGACGGGCGCCACCGGCAGCGGTAAATCTACGACCCTGGCGGCGATGGTGGAGTATCTTAATCAGCATAGTGAGGGACACATTCTGACGCTGGAAGATCCTATTGAATATCGCTACACCAGTCGACGTTGTCTGATTCAACAGCGGGAGGTGGGCGTACACTGCACCTCTTTTGCCGCCGGTTTGCGCGGTGCGTTACGCGAAGATCCTGACGTCATTTTGCTGGGCGAGCTGCGCGACGTGGAAACCATTCGGCTGGCATTAACGGCGGCGGAGACCGGACATCTGGTGCTGGCAACGTTACATACGCGCGGGGCGGTGCAGGCTATCGCACGGCTGGTGGATTCCTTTGCAGCAACAGAGAAAGATCCGGTGCGTAACCAGCTGGCAGACAGCCTAAAGGCGGTTCTTTCGCAAAAGCTGGAGGAGGATAAGCAGGGGGGACGCGTGGCGCTATTCGAGCTGCTCGTCAACACGCCCGCCGTGGGCAATTTGATCCGCGAAGGGAAAACACATCAGCTACCCAGCGTGATTCAAACCGGGCAGCAGACAGGTATGCAGTCGTTTGCACAAAGCAAGCAGCAGCGGCAGGCGCTGGGGCGGCTTTAGTAGCCCTGCTCGAAATAGCTTTCCAGGATAATAACGGCAGAAGCGGAGTCCACTTTGCCTTTATTCAATGCCCGATAACCGCCTTGCTCAAACAGGCCTGAGCGGGCTTCGACGGTGCTCAAACGTTCATCGTGCAGCGTTACGGTTACGCCAAAGCGACCATGAATGCGGTTAGCGAATTTACGCGCGCGCGCGGTAAGGGGCTGTTCGGTGCCATCCATGTTGAGCGGCAGGCCGACAATGATTTCATCCGGTTGCCACTCTTTCAGCAGGCGTTCAATCAAATTCCAGTCTGGCGTACCGTCCTGTGCTTTGATGGCGGGCAATGGCCTGGCCGTACCGGTAATACGCTGACCCACCGCGACGCCGATGCTTTTTGTACCAAAATCAAAAGAGAGTAATGTTCCGCTCATCATGCGTGTCCCGCCACGCCGGGCATGGTCTGAATATCTATCCCGATAAGTTTGGCTGCGTCGCGCCAGCGGTCGGCAATCGGCGTTTTAAACAGAATGTTGAGGTCGGCGGGGGCGGTGAGCCAGGCGTTATCCAGTAACTCTTGTTCCAGCTGGCCCTTTTCCCATGATGAATAGCCTAATGCCACCAGCACTTCGGACGGTTGCTCCTGCGTGCCCAGCGTTTCTAATACATCGCGGGAAGTCGTAATGATGGTGTTATCAGAGATGCGAATACTGGACGCAAAGCGCGACGGTGGGGTATGAAGAATAAATCCACGATCTTCTGCCAGCGGGCCGCCGAGCATCACGGGCTTATCCAGACGAATGGCCGGATCGCGTTCTTCTGGAGTAATCTTCAGCTTTTCCAGAATCCCTTCAATTTGTAAGTTTTCCAGAGGCTTATTGACGATAATCCCCATTGCACCGTTCTCATTGTGTTCGCAGATATACACCACGGAACGGCGGAAAATTGGATCCTGGAGAGCAGGCATGGCAATTAGAAAGTGATGCTGTAAATTCATTGTCAGAGGTTCTGTTTCCTGGTTCAAAAAAGCAACAGCGCCCAGTATGCGTACAAACAGGAGCGCTGTCACTATGAGTATTGGTAGGGTCCCTTCTACCGGCGAATTTTTTTATTTTTGCAGACGAGCTTCAATAGCGTCCATCAGCATACCGGTAATCGAAACCGGGAACTCCGCTTCAATCTCGCGAATACAGGTTGGGCTGGTGACGTTAATTTCCGTCAGACGATCGCCAATGATATCCAGACCGACAAAAATCAAACCTTTCGCTTTCAGCGTTGGCCCAATGCGACGGGCGATTTCCCAGTCACTGTCGGTTAAGGGACGCGGCTCGCCACGACCACCTGCAGCCAGGTTGCCCCGGGTTTCTCCACCCTGTGGAATACGCGCCAGGCAATATGGAACAGGTTCGCCATCGACCACCAGGACGCGTTTATCGCCATCTTTAATGGCCGGCAGATAGTTCTGCGCCATGCAGTAGCGGGTACCGTGCTCGGTCAGCGTTTCCGCAATAACGCCAAGGTTCGGATCGCCTTCCTTCACGCGGAAAATAGAGGCCCCGCCCATGCCGTCCAGCGGCTTAAGTATGATGTCGCTGTGTTTTTGCCAGAAGGCTTTCAACTGCGCTTTATTACGCGTGACCAGTGTTTCCGGCGTCAGGTCGGCAAACCATGCTGTGAACAACTTTTCGTTGCAATCGCGCAGGCTCTGCGGCTTGTTGACGATCAGTGTTCCTTTCTCTTCTGCACGTTCCAGAATATAGGTTGCGTAGATGAACTCGGTATCAAACGGCGGATCCTTACGCATCAGAATAACGTCCAGGTCTGCCAACGGGAGATCCTGCTCGCTTTTGAACTCATACCATTTGTCGTAGTTCTGCTCTACGCTCAGGGTACGCGTATGGGCGCGGGCCTCACCGTTAATCAGATAAAGATCGGCCATCTCCATATAATGAATTTCGTAACCGCGACGTTGTGCTTCCAGCAGCATAGCGAAGCTGGAATCTTTCTTGATGTTGATGCTTGCGATGGGATCCATCACGATGCCGAGCTTGATCATTGTTTTTCTCCGTTAGCCCAGATCGCCAAAACGCACCTGTAGCGCGGTAATGGCGGTGAGCGCAGTTGTCTCAGTACGCAGAACGCGAGGTCCTAACAGAATATCAGTAAACTGATACCGTGCGGTCATGGCAATTTCATCTGCCGACAACCCACCTTCCGGGCCAATCAGCAAGCGGATGCGCTCTACCGGGAGCGGCAGCGTGTTGATACTGGCGCTGGCGCGAGGATGTAGATTGAGTTTCAGTCCTGCGTCCTGTTCTGCGCACCATGCTTCCAGATCCATTGCCGGGCGAATTTCAGGCACCCGATTACGACCGCACTGTTCGCAGGCGGCAATGGCGATTTTTTGCCACTGCTGGAGCTTCTTGTTCAGGCGTTCAGTGTCCAGTTTAACGCCGCAACGCTCAGAAAAAAGTGGTGTAATGAGGCTTACACCCAGTTCGATCGATTTCTGGATAGTAAATTCCATTTTTTCACCGCGCGACATCACCTGACCCAGGTGGATATGCAACGGTGATTCCCGATCGTCGAGTTCTGCGTTAAGCACCTTCACCTCCACGCTTTTTTTACTGGCGTGGGTAATTTCGGCGTCGAATACCTGATTGCTGCCATCAAACAGCTGTAGCGGCTGGCCTGGCCCCATACGTAGTACGCGGCCGATATGGTTGGCAGCATCTTCACACAGTGAAATTTGGCTACCGGAAGTGAGTGGCTCTGGGTGATAAATGCGAGGAATGCGCATAGTTAAACATCCGCGTCATGGCCCTGGGCTGCAACAAGCCAGGGCATGGTTAAAAATATTGCCGCTAGTGTAGGTTAGCTCTTTTGCGCCTGGCAAGCGCGTTGCACATAGGGGTTATGATTCCCCTGTACCTTCGCGATGCGTTCGTCGCGCTCACACTCCCAGTCGGTGACCGGATACTGCTTATTCCAGGCGTTAAAAAGCTGGGTTTGCTGGCGGGAGAGCGTCAGGTTGTATTGGTCGCGCATATAAAAATAGGTACGCGCGATGGCGCCACGGGCGCGGGCAGGCGGTTCGGCAACTTTCTCTTTGAAATCAACCTTCATCGCGCACTGCCCATACTGGCCTTCGCCACCGTTCCACTGGCTGTACATAAAGTTTGCGCGATCGCCATTCACTTCACCTACCGCAGGCTGCAGGTTATGCATATCGCTTTCCATTTTGCGATAGACCGGATCTTTAGCGCAGTTTTTACGTCCTCCGTCCTGCCAGCACTGACGCTGATGACCAAACTGCCAGGCGGGGACAACGTGTTCCCATTCAATTCGACTGGCGCGGTTTTCGTTTTTTCGCACTTTATAGCCGCAGGATTCGAGGTCAACGACCCCTTTTTTGCCTTGCCAGTTAATTTTACAGCCACAATAGAAATCGCCAGGCGCATCGGCGTTAACTTTGACGCCCGCCGCTTTTGCCTGAGAAAAGCTGTTGATACCTTCGGCTAAAACCGGGCCTGAAAACGCAGCGGCTAACAGGGCGGCTGCAAAAGAAAGATTACGGTACATCACGAACTCCGTGTCAAAACGAGCCCGCAACGTAGCGAAAGTCATTCCTGTATGCAATCAGTTAGATCAGAAAAGTTCCTGATAATTCTGAAGATTATTCTGCAACCAGCGGTTCGCCGCAGTGAACGCAGCGGTAGGTGGCTTCACCGCGTACCACGCGGTTGTGGCGGCGGATGGTCAGTTGGTGTTCCTGACACTTACAGCGGTAAGTATAGGTCTTACGCTGCACGGATTGCAGTTCGAACTGATGCGTACGCCGGGCAGGTACGCCCAGTACGCTCTCCATCATCCATTTCCACTCTTTCCCGTGCGGCGGCACGCGGCCAAAATACTTCCACACCAGTAAATGCGCCAGTTCATGGGGCACCACTTCGTTAACGAACGCATCAACGTTCTCCATCAGCAGGACGGGATTCAGACGAATTTCGTAGGTTTGTAGCCACGCGGTGCCCGCAGCGGTTCCGCGCTGTTGGTAAACCAGCTTTGGCTCCGGGTAATTGCGTTCGAGCTTGAGATTGGCCTGAGCGAGTTTTTCCCGCAGGCTGCGCATAACGGCTTGCTGGATGGCGATAGGGAGACGGGAGGTTTTCATAACGCCAGAGGATAGTGCGACAGGGAAGGGACTGCAAGAGGAAGGCTTCCCCCCGTGGGGAGGAAGCCTTAGTGATTAGTCGTGTGCGCCAATTTCGCGCAGTTTACGGCCTTTCATCAGGTTACGTTCAATGTGTTCCAGAGAGACATTTTTCGTTTCAGGGATCAGCCACAGAGTCAGGAAGATGAACAGGACGTTCAGACCACCGTAGACCCAGAAAGTGTTGGCACTGCCCAGCGAGTTCAGCATCGTCAGGAAGGTTGCACCGACGATCATATTGGCAATCCAGTTGGTTGCAGTAGAGCAGGTGATACCGAAATCGCGGCCTTTCAGCGGTTGGATTTCAGAGCACAGCACCCAAATCAGCGGACCGGCGCTCATGGCAAAGCCAACGATAAACATCAGCAGCATCAGTACAGCGAGGTATTGTGCGGCCGCCGAGTGAATGCCCACGTGCATCATTGTACCCAGCACGCCCATACCGACGGCCATGACGATAAAGCCGAGGATCAGTGTTGGTTTACGGCCCCAGCGGTCAACCAGGCCAATGGCGATAAAGGTGGCCAGCACGTTGGTCAGACCGACAATAACCGTCCCCCACATCTGCTCGGTGGTGTTGGTGTAACCCGCCAGTTCAAAGATTTTTGGCGCGTAATACATAATGACGTTCATCCCGGTGAACTGCTGCATCACCTGCAACAGAACGCCAAGGAATACCGCGCGGCGGAAGTTGCTGTTTTCTTTAAACAGCGCCCAACCGCTCTGCTTCACCTGCAGGCTTTCACGAATTTCATCCAGCTCGCGTTTGGCTTCTGCGCTGGTATCACGCAGACGCAATAGAACACGTTCAGCATCAACAAAACGACGTTTAGCCGCAAACCAGCGTGGACTGTCTGGCAGGAAGATGACGCCAATTAGCAGCAGCAGGGCAGGGATGATGATTACGCCCAGCATCCAGCGCCATGCGCCGCTGTAGCTAAACGCCGTATCGGAAAGATACGCACCTAAAATACCGATGGTGATCATCAACTGATACATAGAGATCATGCTGCCGCGAATTTTTTCCGGGGCGATTTCAGACAGGTACAACGGCGCGGTATAAGACGCAACGCCTACCGCAAGGCCGAGCAGCACGCGGGAAACCAGCAGTACTTCAACGTTTGGCGCTGCGGCGGAGAACAGTGAACCGGCAACAAACAGAATTGCGCCGATCATCAGGCTCTTTTTGCGCCCCAGTTTGAAGGAGAGCCAACCGCTGCCGACGGCACCCACAGCAGCACCGAACATCATAGAACTCACCACCCATTCCTGAGTGTGTGGGGTAATTTGGAACTCGTCGGTGATGAATGGCAAAGCTCCAGCAATAACACCGATATCCAGGCCAAAAAGTAATCCAGCCAGGGCTGCAAGAAAGCAGACAAAAAATGTCATGGCTTTGTTGGAACGCCCCGTTTTTTTATTGTCAGGCATGATGCCCTCCGGTTGGGTAGCTAGTTTTGTTGATGTTAAGGGTAGGTGAGTACGGAGTAAAAAAATGCGAATCACATCACATTAGTGTAATCGGTTACACTAATATTTATATGGGTTATTGTTTATGTATATGAAAAATAACGATATTTATTTTGCCGAAATAAAGTTAATTGCCTGAATTTAAGACAATGCTGAATTGTAATGTAACGACGATGCAATCATAGTCACAAGGAGATGTTTATTCAGTTTGGATTGAAATTCTGCGGTATGTAATCGCTTTCATTTGTTGTTTAAAACAAGGGAACTTAGCATTGTTCTGGCGATGGGGTATGGAAAAGAAAAGGACATAAAAAAGACCAGCGCGAGGCTGGTCTTCATAAGCGTTGAACTGTGGGGAAATTACTTCAGACCAGCAGCTTCACGCAGCAACTGCGCCTTGTCGGTTTTTTCCCATGGGAAATGCTCGCGACCAAAGTGGCCGTAAGCGGCAGTTTCTTTGTAAATCGGGTGCAGCAGATCCAGCATCTGAATCAGGCCATACGGACGCAGGTCGAAGAACTCGCGAACCAGCAGGGTCAGTTGCTCAGAAGGCACTTTTTCAGTACCGAACGTTTCTACCATGATCGAAGTCGGTTCAGCCACGCCGATTGCGTAAGAAACTTGAATCTCGCAGCGGTCAGCCAGACCTGCGGCGACAATGTTTTTCGCGACGTAACGGGCTGCATAGGCTGCGGAACGGTCAACTTTAGACGGATCCTTACCAGAGAATGCGCCGCCGCCATGGCGCGCCATGCCGCCGTAGGTATCAACGATGATTTTACGACCTGTCAGGCCACAGTCGCCCATTGGACCGCCGATAACGAAACGACCAGTTGGGTTGATGAAGAACTTGGTCGATGCGGTCAGCCATTCAGTCGGCAGTACCGGCTTGATGATCTCTTCCATAACGGCTTCTTGCAGCGATTTCTGATCGATGTCTTCAGAGTGCTGAGTCGACAGAACAACCGCATCAATACCGACGATTTTGCCATCGTCATACTGGAAGGTAACCTGACTTTTTGCATCCGGACGCAGCCAGGATAAGGTGCCGTTTTTACGCACTTCAGCCTGACGCTGCACCAGACGGTGAGCATAGGTAATCGGGGCTGGCATCAGTACATCGGTTTCATTGGTTGCATAACCAAACATCAGACCCTGGTCGCCTGCACCCTGCTCCAGCGGATCGGCACGGTCAACACCCTGGTTGATGTCCGGAGACTGTTTACCAATCGCGCTCAGTACCGCACAAGAGTTGGCGTCAAAGCCCATGTCGGAATGCACATAGCCAATTTCGCGAACCGTGTTACGGGTGATCTCTTCGATATCAACCCATGCGCTGGTGGTGATCTCACCGCCAACTAAAACCATACCGGTTTTGACGTAGGTTTCGCAGGCAACGCGTGCTTTCGGATCCTGCTCGAGGATTGCGTCCAGCACGGCATCAGAGATTTGGTCAGCGATTTTGTCAGGATGCCCTTCTGATACGGACTCGGACGTAAAAAGGTGTTTTGCCATATTTAATTTCACCTAAGGAGAATTTGGTTAGCTCAAACTGTCGAGTGGAATAGCCATGTGTAGAAGATTCTACCATGAGTCTGCAGATGACGGACACTGGCAGTCTGAGTGTTAATCGGTATAGATGGATTAACATCTGGACGGCTATTTTAGGACAGTTCTTCGTCTGATTTCCAGCTTTTTTTGATTGAGGTCGCATTGTACTGAAAATGTAACTGGAAATTTTTCCTGACGGTGCTGGCAATGTGCGTATTTATCTTTTGCTTTTTATGTTCCATATCGGTATAAAACGCGGCGCGCGGCTCATATCCGTCATACTTCAAGTTGCATGTGCGTTGGCTTCCTCGCTCGCCCCAGTCACTTACTCATGTAAGCTCCGGGAACTCCCTGCGTTGCCGCCTTCCCACAACTCGAATTATTTAGGATAGACAAAAGCACACGACGTTTTCATCGTGTTGCCACTTCCAGCCGGGTTAAGACGTTAGCTTTGGCTTGTGGGTTCGTTCCGTCAGGAGCAACCGTGGAGGTGATACGAGATAATGAACCGTTGTATTCTGCTGAATCTGTCGCACCGTTCTGGTGTACATATGTTCCCCGCAATCTGCATCTCTGCTTTGCATACCTGTCGATGTTATATACACAAAATCATTCATGTTGCGTCGAGGCGGCAAGTGAATGAGTCCCCTGAACGTACGAGTAGTACGTGACTGGGGCGAATGAGCGTAGCCAACAAAGAGGCTGCATGAAGGATGAAGTGTATACCCATCTCGGCGTATCTCAGGACTCAAGAGCCGGCTACGGTCACTAAGAACTGAACAAGGGCGCTCTTGGTAAACAAGAGTTTTCTCGTGGTTTCGCCGAACCGTCAGCATTAAGTTCGGTTACGTGTTTACATTGATATGAAAAAGAAACCGGTCGCACAGTCGGAGCGTCAGCACTATCTGCTGCAAATTCTGCCTGTATTTGGGTTGTTATCGCGTCTATGGATTGCGATAGTAGTCAACTGTTTTACACTTGTTAATAAAATTTGAGGTTCGCTATGTCTGACGACATTTCTTTGGGTTCGCCTTCGTCAGCAGGCGAACACGGTGTACTACGCTCCATGCAGGAGGTTGCAATGAGTTCCGAGGAAGCCAGCAAGATGCTGCGTACTTACAATATTGCCTGGTGGGGTAATAACTACTATGACGTCAATGAGCTGGGCCACATCAGCGTGTGCCCGGATCCGGACGTACCAGAAGCGCGCGTTGACCTTGCTGAGTTGGTGAAAGCCCGTGAAGCGCAGGGGCAGCGTCTGCCTGCATTATTCTGCTTCCCGCAGATCCTGCAACACCGTCTGCGTTCGATTAACGCGGCGTTTAAACGCGCCCGTGAATCTTATGGCTACAACGGCGACTATTTTCTCGTTTACCCGATCAAGGTCAACCAGCACCGTCGCGTGATTGAATCGCTGATCCACTCCGGCGAACCGCTGGGGCTGGAAGCTGGTTCCAAAGCTGAATTGATGGCCGTTTTGGCCCATGCCGGAATGACCCGTAGCGTGATCGTGTGTAACGGCTATAAAGACCGCGAATACATCCGTCTGGCGTTGATTGGCGAGAAAATGGGCCATAAGGTCTATCTGGTCATCGAGAAAATGTCTGAAATCGCTATCGTGCTGGATGAAGCTGAACGTCTGAATGTGGTTCCGCGTCTGGGTGTGCGTGCGCGTCTGGCGTCGCAGGGATCCGGCAAGTGGCAGTCCTCTGGCGGCGAAAAATCAAAATTCGGCCTGGCGGCAAACCAGGTGCTGCAGTTGGTGGAAATTCTGCGCGAGCGCGGTCGTCTGGACAGCATTCAGTTGCTGCACTTCCACCTCGGCTCCCAGATGGCGAACATTCGTGATATCGCCACCGGCGTACGTGAATCAGCGCGTTTCTACGTTGAGCTGCACAAGCTGGGCGTGAATATCCAGTGCTTCGACGTAGGCGGTGGTCTGGGCGTGGACTACGAAGGTACCCGTTCTCAGTCTGACTGCTCTGTTAACTACGGCCTGAACGAATACGCGAATAATATCATTTGGGCCATTGGCGATGCCTGTGAAGAGCATGGTCTGCCGCATCCGACGGTAATCACCGAGTCTGGTCGTGCGGTAACCGCGCACCATACCGTGCTGGTATCTAACATCATTGGTGTTGAGCGTAGCGAACACTCCGAAGCCACGCCGCCGGCTGACGATGCGCCGCGTGCCCTGCAAAGCATGTGGGAAACCTGGCAAGAGATGCATGAGCCGGGGACTCGCCGTTCGCTACGCGAATGGCTACACGACAGCCAGATGGATCTGCATGATATTCACGTGGGCTACTCTTCTGGCACCTTCAGCTTGCAGGAGCGTGCGTGGGCAGAGCAGCTGTATCTGAACATGTGCCATGACGTTCAGAAACAGCTCGACCCGAGCAACCGCGCGCATCGTCCGATTATCGACGAGCTGCAGGAGCGTATGGCGGATAAGATTTACGTCAACTTTTCTCTGTTCCAGTCGATGCCGGATGCATGGGGGATCGATCAGCTGTTCCCAGTACTGCCGCTCGAAGGACTGAATCAGGTGCCAGAGCGCCGTGCGGTGCTATTGGATATTACTTGTGACTCCGACGGCGCTATCGACCACTACGTCGATGGTGACGGTATTGCCACGACCATGCCGATGCCGGAATACGATCCGGAGAACCCGCCGATGCTGGGCTTCTTTATGGTGGGGGCGTACCAGGAGATCCTCGGCAACATGCACAACCTGTTCGGCGATACCGAAGCGGTTGACGTGTTCGTCTTCCCTGACGGCAGTGTGGAAGTTGAGCTTTCTGATGAAGGCGATACCGTGGCAGATATGTTGCAATACGTGCAGCTGGATCCGAACACCCTGCTGACGCAGTTCCGTGATCAGGTGAAAAAAACCGATCTGGATGCTGAGCTGCAACAGCAATTCCTCGAAGAGTTTGAAGCCGGTCTGTACGGTTATACTTATCTGGAAGATGAGTAACGATAAATGTCAGGTGGCGCTGCGCTTACCGTTCCTACGAAAGTAGGCCGGATAAGGCGAAGCCGCCATCCGGCAGTCGGAATCCGCGGGGGCAGCATTTGTGGCACTCACTTGAATCCGTACAAAATAACGGCGATAATTTGCCGTAAATATGCAGTTACCAAATCAATCCCTTCCTCGTCGGGCTTAACGACGCGGAGGGGATTTTTTTTCATCGATTTTTAAAGAGGTCAGTACATGAGCACCTTAGGTCATCAATACGACAACTCCCTGGTTTCTAACGCCTTTGGTTTTTTACGTCTGCCGATGAACTTCATGCCGTACGATAGCGACGCCGACTGGGTGATCACCGGTGTACCGTTTGATATGGCAACGTCTGGTCGTGCGGGCGGGCGTCATGGTCCGGCGGCAATCCGTCAGGTGTCCACTAACCTGGCCTGGGAGCACAACCGCTTCCCGTGGAACTTCGATATGCGCGAGCGCCTGAACGTGGTGGACTGCGGCGATCTGGTTTATGCGTTCGGGGATGCGCGTGAAATGAGTGAAAAACTGCAGGCGCATGCTGAGAAGCTGCTGTCTGCCGGTAAGCGCATGCTCTCCTTTGGCGGCGACCACTTTGTCACGCTGCCGCTGCTGCGCGCGCACGCCAAGCACTTTGGTAAAATGGCGCTGGTACACTTTGATGCCCACACCGACACCTACGCGAACGGCTGCGAATTCGACCACGGCACGATGTTCTATACTGCGCCGAACGAAGGTTTGATCGATCCGAATCACTCTGTGCAGATCGGTATTCGTACCGAGTTCGACAAAGATAATGGTTTTACCGTGCTGGATGCGTGCCAGGTTAACGACCGCAGCGTTGATGACATTATCGCCCAGGTTAAGCAGATTGTCGGTGATATGCCAGTGTATCTGACTTTTGATATCGACTGCCTGGATCCGGCGTTTGCACCCGGAACCGGTACGCCAGTGATCGGTGGTCTGACTTCCGATCGTGCAATTAAACTGGTACGTGGTCTGAAAGATCTGAACATCGTCGGGATGGATGTTGTTGAAGTGGCTCCGGCCTACGACCAGTCAGAGATCACCGCACTGGCGGCTGCTACGTTAGCGTTGGAGATGCTGTATATCCAGGCGGCGAAAAAAGGCGAGTAAGCTGTTTTTTGCCGGATGGCGGCGTTTGCGCCGCCATCCGGCACTGTTAACAGATTATTTGATCCCGTCTGCGCTCATGCGATCGCGAATATGTTGCGCACGTTCTGCGGATGCCGGGTGATCGTCAAACATTGAGCTTTGGCGTCCTGCTTCCAGTTTTGCCAGTTTCTCAAAGCTGGTGGCTAAGCCGGCTGGATTGATCCCACGTTTGCGCAACAAATCATACGAGTAATCATCCGCTTCGGACTCCTGGCGCTGGGAGAACTGTGAGTTCACCAGCTTTTCGCCGATATCGCCCAATTGCGACTGCGACAGGCTGCCGACAATACCGCCAGCGGAAGCCGCTGCTGCCCGCACGGCGTTCGTACCCAGCGCAACCTGCATCCCTTTTTTCACGTGACCCAGCGCAACGTGGCCCATTTCGTGGCCGATCACCGCTTCGACTTCGTTGTCGGTCATCATATCCATCAGGCCGCTGTATACGCGGATACAGCCGTTCGCCATGGCAAAGGCATTCACATCTTTCGCCATATACACTTTGTAGTTCACCGGCTGACCGTTAATGTTATCGCCAAGCGCGGCGGCTATTTTGCCAAGACGCGTAGCGTACTCGCTGCCGCTCGGAGCGATAGTAGCCTTGCTGTCCATATCTTTACAGGCCTGATCGCTCAGCGCTTTTACCTGAGCATCGCTCAGACTGTAGGCCTGAAAAGCCTCCGCGCCCGAAGAAAGCAGCCCGTTTGAGTCCATGTTCTGGCAGCCGGTCAAAGCCGCTGCCATGCTCGTAGCAAGCAGTAAAGCGCGAATTTTCATTTTTTCTCTTCCGCACAAGGTCAGGATTATTCTAAAAAATGCGTCGTTTACAGGTGAACCGACGCTCGGCCTAAGTATAAAGAAAAGAACAATAAGCGGGCGAGAAGATTGCGCAACTTTCACGCATGATCCAGAGATTTCTGAAGCGGTAAAAGGATGCTCCATGTACATGACACGCGGCTTGGGTTACATTGTTGGCACTTTTTTCCGGCGTAGCCCAAAACGCGCTGTCGTCAAGTCGTTTAGGGCGTGGCCTTCATTATCCGATCTGGAGTCAAAATGTCCTCACGTAAAGAGCTTGCCAATGCTATTCGTGCGCTGAGCATGGACGCAGTACAGAAAGCCAAATCCGGTCACCCGGGTGCCCCGATGGGTATGGCTGACATTGCCGAAGTCCTGTGGCGTGATTTCCTGAACCACAACCCGACTAACCCGTCCTGGGCTGACCGTGACCGCTTCGTGCTGTCTAACGGCCACGGTTCAATGCTGATTTACAGCCTGCTGCACCTCACCGGCTACGATCTGCCGATGTCCGAGCTGCAGAACTTCCGTCAGCTGCACTCCAAAACGCCGGGCCACCCGGAAGTGGGTTACACCGCGGGTGTTGAAACCACGACCGGTCCTCTGGGTCAGGGCATTGCGAATGCAGTGGGTATGGCTATCGCTGAAAAAACGCTGGCGGCGCAGTTTAACCGTCCTGGTCACGATATCGTTGATCACTTCACTTATGCTTTCATGGGCGACGGCTGCATGATGGAAGGTATCTCTCACGAGGTATGTTCCCTGGCCGGTACGCTGAAGCTGGGTAAACTGGTTGCGTTCTATGATGACAACGGCATCTCTATCGATGGTCACGTTGAAGGCTGGTTCACCGATGACACCGCGAAGCGTTTCGAAGCTTACGGCTGGCACGTGGTTCGTGGCGTAGATGGTCACGATGCTGACGCGATTAAACGCGCAGTTGAAGAAGCTCGCGCAGTAACCGACAAACCATCCCTGCTGATGTGCAAAACCATCATCGGTTTCGGTTCCCCGAACAAAGCCGGTACTCACGACTCTCACGGTGCGCCGCTGGGTGATGCAGAAATCGCGCTGACCCGTGAACAGCTGGGCTGGAAATACGCGCCGTTCGAAATCCCGTCTGAAATCTACGCGCAGTGGGATGCGAAAGAAGCCGGCCAGGCAAAAGAAGCCGCATGGAACGAGAAGTTCGCTGCTTATGCCAAAGCTTTCCCGCAGGAAGCTGCTGAATTCACCCGTCGTATGAAAGGTGAAATGCCGTCTGATTTCGACGCGAAAGCCAACGAGTTCATTGCTAAGCTGCAGGCTAACCCGGCGAAAATCGCCAGCCGTAAAGCGTCTCAGAACGCGATTGAAGCCTTCGGTCCATGGCTTCCTGAATTCCTCGGCGGCTCCGCTGACCTCGCGCCATCTAACCTGACTCTGTGGTCTGGTTCTAAGGCCATCAACGAAGATACCGCCGGTAACTACATCCATTACGGTGTACGTGAATTCGGTATGACCGCTATCGCAAACGGCATTTCCCTGCACGGTGGTTTCCTGCCGTACACCTCCACCTTCCTGATGTTCGTGGAATATGCTCGTAACGCGGTGCGTATGGCTGCGCTGATGAAACAGCGTCAGGTGATGGTCTACACCCACGACTCCATCGGTCTGGGTGAAGATGGCCCGACTCACCAGCCGGTAGAGCAGGTTGCTTCTCTGCGTGTGACTCCGAACATGAGCACATGGCGTCCGTGTGATCAGGTTGAATCCGCAGTGGCGTGGAAATACGGCGTTGAGCGTCAGGACGGCCCGACTGCGCTGATCCTCTCCCGCCAGAACCTGGCACAGCAGGAACGTACCGCAGAGCAACTGGCGAATATCGCTCGCGGTGGCTACGTGCTGAAAGATTGCGCGGGCCAGCCGGAGCTGATCTTCATCGCCACCGGTTCTGAAGTTGAACTGGCTGTTGCGGCATGGGAGAAACTGACTGCCGAAGGTGTGAAGGCGCGTGTGGTCTCCATGCCGTCTACCGATGCGTTCGACAAACAGGATGCCGCCTACCGCGAATCCGTACTGCCGAAAGCCGTTTCTGCTCGCGTCGCTATCGAGGCTGGCATTGCGGACTACTGGTTCAAATACGTGGGCCTGAACGGTGCCATCGTCGGGATGACTACTTTTGGTGAGTCTGCACCGGCAGAACTGCTGTTTGAAGAATTCGGCTTCACCGTAGACAACGTGGTCGCGAAAGCAAAAGAACTGCTGTAACTTCGATTACAGGTGAAAACGGGTCGCTCAGGCGGCCCGTTTTTTAATCGGATTAAATTTAATTTCCTCTGTGCAACTCCCCGTTGTGGATCTGAGTCACAAATATGATATTTAGTGTTATTTGGAATTTGCAATGCATATCACATAATTAATGTTGCATTTTGTTTTTATATTCTCAACTAACTGTTTTTAAAGGCTTCACAAAAAGACATTCCGCGCTGCACGTATTTTCCCCCTCGATTGATTTCATTTTGCCGTACGCGTATTTTATTTTTAACGTTAACTCGTACCCTAAAAATAAAATAAGGAAAATGTATGCGGCTGATTGATTACTTTCCCGAATCATCTATTTCAATAAAAGATTCAGCAAAGAACTGGCAGGAGGCAATTGACTTTTCTATGTCGTCCTTGCTCGCCAATCATTATGTCAATTCAAATTATATTCAGGCGATCAAAGACTCAACGATTAACAATGGTCCTTATTATATTTTAGCGCCTGGTGTCGCTATGCCACACGCTCGTCCGGAATGTGGTGCGTTAAAAACCGGAATGTCATTAACGCTTCTCAAACAGGAAGTGAAATTTTCCGAAGAAGATGAAGGCATCAGATTATTAATCGGATTGTCGGCGGCAAATGCTGACTCTCACATTGGCGCTATTCAGGCTTTAAGTGAATTATTATGTGAAGAGGAAGCGCTAACCGCTTTGTTAGCGGCTAAATCAGAAAAACAACTGGCGGATATTATCGCCTTCGCATAATTCATCGTTTCCTTTCAGGATATTATTATGGAAAACAAGTCTGCTCGTGCCAAAGTCCAGGCTTTTGGTGGGTTTTTGACTGCAATGGTCATTCCCAACATCGGCGCATTTATTGCCTGGGGTTTTATAACCGCATTGTTTATTCCTACTGGTTGGATGCCGAATGAGCATTTCGCCAAAATTGTCGGCCCGATGATTACTTATTTACTGCCCGTCATGATTGGCTCCACCGGTGGGCATCTGGTTGGTGGGAAACGTGGCGCGGTAATGGGAGGCATTGGTTCTATTGGCGTTATTGTTGGCGCGGATATCCCGATGTTCCTTGGCGCGATGGTGATGGGGCCGCTTGGCGGTTGGGTGATTAAGCATATCGACCGCCTGCTGGAAAAACGCATCCCCGCTGGTTTCGAGATGGTTATCAATAACTTCTCTCTGGGTATTGCGGGAATGCTCTTATGTTTGCTGGGATTCGAAGTTATTGGCCCGGCGGTTCTCATTGCCAACAATTTTGTGAAGGAGTGTATTGAAGCGTTGGTTCATGCGGGTTACCTGCCGTTGCTGTCTGTAATCAATGAGCCCGCGAAAATCCTCTTTTTGAATAATGCTATCGATCAGGGTGTCTATTATCCGTTGGGAATGCAGCAAGCTTCTGAAACGGGAAAATCGATTTTCTTCATGGTGGCATCCAACCCTGGGCCGGGGTTAGGCCTGTTACTCAGCTTTGCCATTTTTGGTAAAGGGATGAGTAAAAAATCCGCGCCAGGCGCCATGATTATCCACTTCCTTGGTGGTATTCATGAACTGTATTTCCCGTATGTGCTGATGAAGCCTTTAACCCTGATTGCGATGATTGCCGGGGGAATGAGCGGGACGTGGGTATTCCACCTGTTGGACGGTGGGTTGGTTGCAGGGCCGAGCCCAGGATCAATATTTGCCTATCTGGCATTAACGCCAAAAGGTTCTTTCCTCGCGACCATTGCAGGCGTTACAGCGGGAACCATTGTTACTTTTGTGATTACCTCTGTAATCCTGAAAATGGAAAAGAGTGTAGAAACAGAAACTGAAGATGACTTCGCTGAATCAGCCAGAACCGTCAAGGCGATGAAACAGGAAGGTAAGTTCTCTTATAAAAATATTAAACGCGTTGCTTTCGTCTGTGATGCGGGAATGGGTTCCAGCGCGATGGGGGCTACAACGTTTCGTAAGCGTCTGGAGAAAGCGGGATTGAATATTAATGTAACGCACTATGCTATCGAAAACGTTCCGCAAGATGCAGATATTATTGTAACCCATGCCAGTCTTGAAGGTCGTGTTAAACGTGTGAGTGAAAAGCCATTAGTGCTGATTAAAAACTATATTGGTGATCCTCTGTTGGACGATTTATTTAAACGCATTACTGCGAACTAGCCTTCTTCTATTTTTGGAGTAAGTATGAAAACGAAAGTGGCTGCCATATATGGTAAGCAGGATATTCGGATCCGCGAATTTGAGTTGCCTGCAATTACAGATAACGAATTGTTAGTAAACGTAATATCCGATAGCGTTTGTTTATCCACATGGAAAGCGGCGGCTTTGGGGAGCGAGCATAAACGCGTGCCGGACGATCTGGAAAATCATCCGGTTATTACCGGACATGAATGTGCAGGTATCATTGTTGAGGTAGGAAAAAACCTGACGGATAAATATAAGAAAGGTCAGCGTTTTGTGTTGCAACCCGCGATGGGATTGCCAAGTGGATATTCCGCGGGATACAGCTACGAATATTTTGGCGGTAATGCGACATATATGATTATCCCGGAAGTAGCGATTAATCTGGGATGCGTTTTACCTTACCACGGCTCTTATTTTGCCGCCGCCTCATTGGCAGAACCAATGTGCTGCATTATTGGCGCGTATAACGCGAATTTTCACACCACACCTTACGTTTATGAGCATCGCATGGGGATTAAGCCAGGCGGAAGCATTGCGCTTCTGGCCTGCGCCGGGCCGATGGGTATCGGCGCAATTGATTATGCCATTAACGGCAGTATTCAGCCGTCACGTGTGGTGGTGGTCGATATTGATGAAGCACGACTGGCGCAGGCTAAAAAACTGTTGCCGGTTGAGCTGGCGGCAGAAAAAGGGATTGAACTTATCTATGTGAACACGACCGGCATGGATTCTCCGACCACGATGCTGCGTGCGTTAACTCATGACGAAGGTTTTGATGATGTCTTTGTATATGCGGCAGTACCTGCAGTCATTGAAATGGCCGATGATTTACTCGCGGAAGATGGCTGCCTGAATTTCTTTGCTGGTCCGACGGACAGCAACTTTAAAGTGCCGTTTAATTTTTACAACGTGCACTACAACAGCACTCACGTTGTCGGAACCTCTGGTGGTTCAACGGATGATATGAAGGAGGCTATTGCGCTCAGTGCAACCGGCCAGCTACAACCCTCGTTTATGGTGACGCACATTGGCGGCCTTGATGCGGTTCCGGAAACCGTATTGAATTTACCGGCAATTCCTGGCGGTAAAAAGCTGATATATAACGGCGTAACCATGCCGCTAACCGCCATTGCTGATTTTGCCGAGAAAGGGAAAACTGACCCATTATTCAAAGAGCTGGCGCTGCTGGTGGAGGAAACGCACGGCATCTGGAACGAAAAGGCAGAAAAATACCTGCTGGCACACTTCGGCGTTGATATCGGGGAGGCGGCGATATGATGTCGCTGGCATGGCCGCTATTTCGTATCACGGAGCAGGCTGCGCTGGCAGCCTGGCCGCAAACCGGGTGCGGCGATAAAAACAAGATTGATGGTCTGGCCGTGACGGCAATGCGCGAAGCATTGAACAGTGTTGCCATCCGCGGACGAATCGTCATTGGCGAAGGGGAGATTGATCGCGCCCCGATGCTGTGGATTGGTGAGGAAGTGGGAACTGGCGCTGGACCTGAGGTCGATATTGCCGTCGATCCTATTGAAGGCACGCGAATGGTGGCGATGGGGCAATGCAATGCGCTGGCTGTCATGGCGTTTGCCCCTCGCGGCAGTTTGTTACACGCCCCTGATATGTACATGAAAAAACTGGTTGTTAATCGGTATGCAAAAGGGGCGATTAATCTGGCGCTGCCGTTGGCAGACAATCTGCGCAATGTGGCTGAGGTGTTGGACAAACCGCTGGAGCGACTGCGGATGGTGACGCTGGATAAACCGCGTCTTCAACCGGCGATTGCCGAAGCGACAAGACTTGGCGTCAAAGTCTTTGCGCTGCCCGACGGCGATGTAGCCGCAAGCGTGTTGGCCTGTATGCAGGAAAATCCCTATGACCTGATGTATACCATTGGGGGGGCACCTGAAGGGGTTATTTCAGCTTGTGCAGTTAAAGCGCTGGGGGGCGACATGCAGGCTGAACTGATTGATTTTTGCGCGGCGAAAGGAGATAGCGCAGATAATCGTCTGATTGCGGCACAGGAACGTCAGCGCTGCATGGAAATGGGCGTCGAGATTAACCGTATCTATGCGCTCGACGAACTGGTAGGGGGAAATAAGATCCTCTTCAGCGCGACGGGGGTCACGGGCGGCGATCTTGTGAAAGGGATCCAACAGGTTGCGAATGGTGTGCGCACGCAAACTTTACTGATCGGCGGCGCGGATCGAACGTGTAATATAATAGACTCTCTGCATTCATGGTGATTTATCGGATAACTAATGACGACGCTGACAGAAGACGATGTGCTTGAGCAACTGGATGCTCAAAATAATTTACTTTCGTTTATGACGACGGCACATAACATTTTGCTCCAGAGCATTAAGCGCTTTCTGCCGTCGCTGTTCGTTAATAACGATGAAGAGATCGTGGAATATGCAGTGAAGCCGTTGCTCGCTCAGAGTGGACCGCTTGACGATATCGACGTTGCGTTACGTCTGATTTATGCGCTGGGAAAAATGGATAAATGGCTTTATGCCGACATCACCCATTTTTCCCAGTTTTATCAGTACCTGAACGAGCAGGATAATATTCCCGGTTTTGCCGATGACATCACCTGGGATTTTGTCAGCAACGTGAACAGTATTACCCGCAACGCAACGCTGTACGGCGCGCTGGAGTCAATGAAATTTGCCGACTTTGCTGCGTGGTCCGAGGTGCGCTTTAGCGCAATGGTCAAGACGGCAATGACGCTGGCGGTGACGGCGATTTTAAAGGAATTAACGCCGTGAAAATCGAACTAACGGTGAATGGGCTCCAGGTTGAAGCACATTACCATGATGATGAGATAGAGAACGTCCACAAACCGTTATTACAGCAACTGGCAAAAATACAGGCCGCTAATCCGCAGCGACGTACGATAGTTTTTCTCTGCGCGCCACCGGGTACGGGTAAATCGACGCTGACTACCTTCTGGGAATATCTCTGCGCTCAGGATCCTTGTCTGCCGGAGATCCAGACGCTGCCGATGGATGGCTTCCATCACTACAACAGCTGGCTGGATGCCCATAACCTGCGGGCATACAAAGGTGCGCCGGAAACCTTTGATGTGGATAAGCTTGCGCAGAATCTACGCCAGATAAGGGAAGGGGAAGGCTTCTGGCCGCAATACGATAGGCAAAAGCACGATCCGGTCGAAGAGGCCATACGGGTGACTGCGCCGATGGTGATTGTGGAGGGAAACTGGTTATTGCGCAATGATGACAGATGGCGAGCGTTAGCCGAGTTTTGTGATTACTCGTTGTTTATTCGCGCTCCAGCCAATGCGCTGCGTACGCGACTGGTAGGCCGTAAACTGGCTGGCGGACTCTCACAAGCTGACGCTGAGGCATTTTATGAGCGTACCGACGGACCGAATGTTCGTCGGGTGCTGGAAGATAGCCTGCCAGCAGATCTTATGCTGGAGATGTCGCTTGAGGGCGCATATCGGACGGCGTGAGATTTTTGTTGTGTAGCCGTACTACGCGCGAAAAATGGCGCTGCGTAAATGCAGCGTCATGACTGATCGCTACAACGCTGGCACCACGAGCACGACACACTGCCAGCCAGTTTTCGAAGACGCCAAGCCAGTGCGCATCAAAGTCCCGGCTGGGCTCATCCAGCAGTAGAATAGTGGGGGCGAGGGCTTCCAGGCTGGCGACGGCAACCATGCGTCGTTGTGCAGTATGCAGATCGAGCGGGTGCACGCCGGCGACATCCTCTAACTGACATAATCGCAGCGCCGCCATTGTGCGTTGCGCAATTTCAGTCGCCGGAAGCTTCTGTAGCCGTAATCCGAATGCGACTTCCTCTGCAACCTTGCTGTGAAAAATTTGATTCTCCGCCTCCTGAAACAATACGCCGAGCACCCTGGCACGCTCCCGATTTTTCAGTTGCGCAATCGCGCGATTCTGCACGGTTATTGTGCCGGATGAAGGCGTCAGTAGCCCGGCCATGATGCGCAGAAGCGTGGATTTTCCTGCCCCATTATCGCCCGTTAGCGCCAGCCATTCACCCTCCTGGAGTTCCAGCGAAATATTGTGTAAGCAGTCATCGGTGGCGTTCGGCCAGCGAAAACTGACCTGGTCTAGCGTTAGCATAGTGGTGACAATGCTCCGTCGCGCAGCTGCCATGCCTGCTGGCAGTAGCTGAGAAAAGGTGAAGGGTTGCGTTCGAAAAGTATTACCAAAGCATGTCGTTCCTGTGCCCATTGTTGCAGTCGCGCCAGCAGCATTGCCGTGGCTTGCGCCGTCAGGCGGCTGAACGCTTCATCCAGAATCAATATTTTCGGCTGCATGGCGAGTGCGCTGGCAATGACTACCCGTTGGGTTTCCCCGCCGGAAAGGGTACCGGGATGACGATGGCGCAGGGGCTGACATTCTGTCAGCGTCAGGGCGGCATCTATGCGCTGCATAATTTCAACCTCAGTAAGGCAGAGATTTTCCGGGCCAAATGCCACTTCTTCCTCCACGCTGAAAGTACAACCTGAAAGCTGCAGGTAAGGTGACTGCTGCACAAGCTGGATGGTACTCGACTGCTCGACCAGCGACAGTTGCCCGATGGGATTACCCAGGAGCGTGCCTGTGCCTTCAATATTTCCCGGAAGGAAATCGGGGTACCAGCCAGCCATCAGCTGCGCCAGTGTGCTTTTCCCGCTGCCGTTCTCGCCAAAAACAGCCACCATACACGGTCTGGCGTAATGGAAGTCGTAACAGACGGATGGCCGCATAGCGTGCGTTGGAATATAGCGAAACTGCTCTAACGTAACCATATCCAGACTCCGGTCTCAACCGCCATCAGAACTGCCATGCCGTAGCGGGCCAGACGTTGTAAGGTGCTGTCTGGCGGCGCCCAAAGCGTGGTGCGAGTGCGATGCAGGCGAAATCCCCGCATATCGAGCGCTGCACCGCGAACGGCCAGGTCATTGAGCGCGTTATGGGTAAGCGGCACAATCAATGCCGGTATGGCGCGTAAACGCTGGTACCAGGACTCATCCAGCGGTACGCCGCGTGCGCGCTGAGCCTCATGAATTATTGCCAGCTGTCGTTTGAGTTGTTCAACCACCAGCAGCGGGCCAGCAAACAGGTAGGCAACGCCTGGTGGCAGACGGGAAGCGAACAGAGCACGCATAAAGCGCGAAACCGGTACGTACTGCATCCATATCTGCGATGTCGACACAATGGCCAGGATCCTCAGCCAGAGCGTAACGGCATTGGCCCAGCGCTCTGGCGTGCGTGGCTGTCCGCTAATCCACTCGGTAAGCCATCCGCCGTGTACCAGCCATAGCCCCAGCCCTAAGGGGATCATCAGCCAAAGTACGTATTTCGCTCGCGACCGCGTAGCCTTCATACATAACAAACTGACGAACGTCGCGGCGCCGTACAAGCTGAGCGGCACTCCGGCTGGCAGCAGGAGCGTGGAGCAGGCGGCAAGCGCCCACAGAGTTAACGACGTAAACGGATGCATTTAGCGCACGGCAGACATCGTAGGGAAATGACGCGTGGTGCGCAGCGGAAGTTGTCGCAGCAGCACCCAGACGATGATTGCCGTGAGGATTTTATCGACCAGATTCGCTCCGATGACGGTGATGGCGACGGACTCCACCAGGTTCTGACCGACCGAGTGCATCCAGGCAACAAAAAGATCGGCACCGCTGCCAGTGACGCCGCCAAACAGGGTCGTGCGAATCGGCACGGCAACGAGGGTCACTGCAAGTGTGATGATCACGCCGCTGACCACGACTTTGGGTAAGGTGCGAAACCATCCAGCCCGTGCCAGCCAACCGGCAACCAGTCCAATAACCATCGCCACAGGCGCGAAGGCGGCGGCAATAGGATCGGTCAAAAGCCCCCATAACAGGTTAGTGAGTAATCCGGTTAGCATCCCCACGACCGGGCCTAACAGCACCGCGCTGATCAACGTGCCAATCGAGTCGAGAAAAATAGGCAATTTCAACATGCTGATGAGTTGCCCGCCGACCATGTTGATGGCGATAGCAATGACAATAAGTACCAGAGACTGGCTGGAAAATTGGCGACGCGCCATAGAAGACCTCGAATAAGTGAAGCGTTAGCGGGATGAAATAACCAGTTCGTCATAACCGGAGACGGCGCAGGGCTGTCGGCTGAATGCCAGAGACGCCAACTCGCCAATCACCAGTTCCAGCGTGGTTCGCACGGTACAACCCGGCATCATGTGTCCGCCCAGCATCGCGCCGTGCTGGTCGGCAATCGCCAGATGGAGATGCTCGCCGGTAAGTTCCAGCGTGCCGTTCAGAGAGATAATTTCCCACGTCCCCGTGTGTAAGGTGGTTTCTTCACATCCGGCGAAGCGCAGAGCAACGTTGGTCAAACTGCCGGTGCAACCCGCTATCCAGGCTGCCTGTAGTTGATGTTGCTGGATAAACGCATGTAGCGCTGAAAAGACTTCCTCGCCGGGTAGTAAACGCAGCGCATGAAAGCGAGCTTCAGATGGTTGGGAATAGAATGTTGTCATAGTTGAGGAACTCCGAGACTCGGACGTAGCGCTGATAATATAGACGCGGGTTAAGGCGCTTTCTGATATAAATCAGGATTTGTGACATGGCAATGAAATAATCTTGCTACGGTTATTCGTAATTCTGGAATATGGAATAAAAGTCGCGTTGAAGGACGTTAAAATGTGACGTAAGTCAGATAACTGTGTTCTGTTGCTGGACAATCATTCCTTTTATTCCGCGTTTCGCTTATTCTAGCTGAAGCGTTTCAGTCGATTAAATGTTCGACAATTAACCAATTAGTCGCAGTTTGCGACAGGTAAGGTTTCCCTGAGCGATTTGCTGCATTACTCTGTCTGCCACATCGTTTCTGAGAAATCCTTGCAGGAGACCTATGACCGTACGCGTAGCGATTAATGGTTTCGGTCGCATCGGACGCAACGTGGTTCGTGCTTTGTATGAATCCGGGCGTCGGGCGGAAATCACCGTGGTGGCAATCAACGAACTGGCGGATGCTGCAGGCATGGCGCATTTGTTGAAATATGACACCAGCCATGGGCGTTTTGCCTGGGATGTTCGTCAGGAACGAGACCAGCTCATCGTTGGCGATGATGCGATCCGCATTCTGCATGAGCGAACGCTCGATGCGCTTCCATGGCGCGAACTGGGTGTCGACGTTGTGCTGGATTGTACGGGGGTCTTCGGCAGTCGCGAACACGGAGAGGCGCATATTGCCGCCGGCGCAAAGAAAGTGCTCTTTTCACATCCTGGTAGTCACGACATCGACGCAACCGTTGTGTTTGGCGTTAATCAGGATCAGCTGCGCGCTGAGCACCGGATCGTTTCCAATGCCTCCTGCACCACGAATTGTATAATACCCGTCATTAAATTGCTGGATGATGCTTACGGCATTGAGTCTGGTACCGTCACCACGATCCACTCCGCGATGCACGATCAGCAGGTTATTGATGCTTATCATCCTGACTTGCGTCGCACACGAGCGGCCAGTCAGTCGATCATTCCGGTTGATACTAAACTGGCGGCGGGCATCACGAGAATTTTCCCGCAGTTTAACGATCGTTTTGAAGCGATTGCGGTGCGTGTACCAACCATAAATGTGACGGCGATCGACTTAAGCGTGACGGTGAAAAAACCAGTAAAAGCCAGTGAAGTCAACCAGTTGCTGCAAAAAGCAGCACAGGGTGCATTTCATGGTATAGTTGACTATACGGAATTACCGTTGGTCTCTGTAGATTTTAACCACGACCCGCACAGCGCCATCGTTGATGGTACGCAAACGCGCGTGAGTGGCGCTCACCTGATCAAAACGCTGGTCTGGTGTGATAATGAATGGGGCTTTGCTAACCGTATGCTCGACACGACGTTAGCGATGGCTGCTATTGGTTTCAGGCTCGACGCTTGAGCGTCGACAAAACTTTATGAATCAACGAGAGGATTCACCATGTCTGTAATTAAGATGACCGATCTGGATCTGGCTGGTAAACGCGTTTTTATCCGTGCGGACCTGAACGTACCAGTTAAAGAAGGGAAAGTAACCAGCGATGCACGTATTCGTGCTTCCCTGCCGACCATCGAACTGGCCCTGAAACAGGGTGCTAAAGTGATGGTAACTTCCCACCTGGGTCGTCCTACCGAAGGCGAGTACAACGAAGAATTCTCTCTGCTGCCGGTTGTTAACTACCTGAAAGACAAACTGTCTGCTCCGGTTCGCCTGGTAAAAGATTACCTGGACGGCGTTGAAGTCGCTGCCGGTGAACTGGTTGTTCTGGAAAACGTTCGCTTTAACAAAGGCGAGAAGAAAGACGACGAAGCACTGTCCAAAAAATATGCTGCTCTGTGCGACGTATTCGTTATGGATGCTTTCGGTACCGCTCACCGTGCGCAGGCGTCTACTCACGGTATCGGTAAATTCGCCGATGTAGCTTGTGCAGGTCCGCTGTTGGCTGCCGAGCTGGATGCACTGGGTAAAGCGCTGAAAGAACCTGCTCGTCCGATGGTTGCTATCGTTGGTGGTTCTAAAGTTTCTACCAAACTGACCGTTCTGGACTCCCTGTCAAAAATCGCTGACCAGCTGATTGTTGGCGGTGGTATCGCGAACACCTTCGTTGCTGCTCAAGGCCACAACGTGGGCAAATCTCTGTACGAAGCAGATCTCGTTGACGAAGCTAAGCGTCTGCTGACCACTTGCGACATTCCGGTTCCGACCGACGTTCGCGTAGCGACTGAATTCTCTGAAACCGCACCGGCTACTCTGAAATCCGTTAGCGACGTTAAAGAAGACGAACAGATCCTGGACATCGGCGACGCTTCTGCACAGCAGTTGGCTGACATCCTGAAGAATGCGAAAACCATTCTGTGGAACGGCCCGGTTGGCGTGTTCGAATTCCCGAACTTCCGCAAAGGTACTGAAATCGTTGCTAATGCCATCGCAGACAGCGAAGCGTTCTCTATCGCAGGCGGCGGTGACACCCTGGCAGCAATCGACCTGTTCGGCATTGCTGACAAAATCTCCTACATCTCTACTGGCGGCGGCGCATTCCTCGAATTCGTCGAAGGTAAAGTACTGCCAGCAGTAGCCATGCTCGAAGAGCGTGCTAAAAAGTAAGAATTTAATGGGCAGGGAAACCTGCCCTTATTTTAGCGCGCTTTAGGGCGCGCGCCCTTTCCAAGGCCGAAGATACAGGACTCGTAAAATGTCTAAAATTTTTGATTTCGTAAAACCAGGCGTAATCACTGGTGATGACGTACAGAAAGTTTTCCAGGTAGCTAAAGAAAACAACTTTGCTCTGCCAGCTGTTAACTGCGTGGGTACCGACTCCATCAACGCCGTTTTGGAAACTGCTGCAAAAGTTAAAGCGCCGGTAATCGTACAATTCTCCAACGGTGGTGCTTCTTTCATCGCGGGTAAAGGCGTGAAGTCCGACATTCCTCAGGGTGCTGCAATCCTGGGTGCTATCTCTGGCGCGCATCACGTTCACCAGATGGCTGAGCACTACGGTGTTCCGGTTATCCTGCACACTGACCACTGCGCGAAGAAACTGCTGCCGTGGATCGACGGTCTGCTGGACGCGGGTGAAAAACACTTCGCAGCAACCGGCAAACCGCTGTTCTCTTCTCATATGATCGACCTGTCTGAAGAGTCTCTGGAAGAGAACATCGAAATCTGCTCCAAATATCTGGCACGCATGTCCAAAATGGGCATGACTCTGGAAATCGAACTGGGTTGCACCGGTGGTGAAGAAGACGGTGTGGATAACAGCCACATGGACGCTTCTGCACTGTACACCCAGCCGGAAGACGTTGATTACGCGTACACTGAGCTGAGCAAAATCAGCCCGCGTTTCACCATCGCTGCGTCCTTCGGTAACGTACACGGCGTTTACAAGCCGGGTAACGTCGTTCTGACCCCGACCATCCTGCGCGACTCTCAGGACTATGTTTCTAAGAAACATAACCTGCCGCACAACAGCCTGAACTTCGTCTTCCACGGCGGTTCCGGTTCTACTGCTCAGGAAATTAAAGACTCCGTAAGCTACGGCGTAGTGAAAATGAACATCGACACCGATACCCAATGGGCTACCTGGGAAGGCGTTCTGAACTATTACAAAGCAAACGAAGCTTACCTGCAGGGCCAGTTGGGCAACCCGAAAGGCGAAGATCAGCCGAACAAGAAATACTACGATCCGCGCGTATGGCTGCGTGCTGGTCAGGCAACCATGATCACCCGTCTGGAACAGGCTTTCAAAGAACTGAACGCGGTTGACGTTCTGTAATTCAGTCTGCTGATGACAACAAAAAGGCTTCCGCTGGGAAGCCTTTTTGTTCTTCGCGGTTTACTGTGTCACGCAAGTGCCTTTTTCTCCGGCCAGAATCTGCGGAGCATCTTTCAGAGCGCCGATAAATGCCGCGTTGCCGGTCTGTTTGACAAATTGCATCACCGCCGCCGCTTTAGGCCCCATCGCACCATCAGGTGCAGCAAATGGCGTAAGTTCCTCTACGGTAGCATGTCGTAGTGCACGTGCTTGCGGAGTTCCCCAGTTTTCATACACGGCATCGGCGTCTGTCAGGATCAGCAGATGGTCGGCGTTGATGGATTGTGCCAGAACGGCAGCAGTCAAATCCTTATCAATGACGGCTTCGGTTCCTTGGTAACCATCACCCTGTGCAATAACCGGAATGCCGCCGCCGCCACAGCAAACCACAGTATGTCCCGCATCCATCAGCGTACGGATGGCGTCGCTATCGAGAATTTTCAGCGGAGTTGGTGAGGGAACCACGCGGCGAATATATTGCCCATCGGTTTTCATCTGCCAGCCATAGCGTGCTTCCAGCTCAGCCTGTTGATCCGGTTGATACACGGGGCCAATATACTTACCGGGAGCTGAGAAGGCTTCATCCTGCGGATCCACCTCAACCCGGGTCATAAGCGTTGTGACGGGAGAGTTGCCCGCGGATGACGCCAGTTCCTGAGTAATAGCGAAACCGATCATTCCCTGGCTTTCCGCGACCAGAATATCCAGCGGCCAGGCCGGGGATTCTTTGTATGCTGCATTCTGTAGCGCCAGCAGGCCAACCTGAGGGCCGTTACCATGAACAATGACCAACTGATAGTCACGGGCTAATTCGGCTGCCATCTCAGCAAATACCTGAATGCTCCGCCGCTGGTTTTCTGCGCTCAAAATTTCTCCGCGCTGTAATAACGCATTGCCGCCAAGAGCAATGACAATTCTCTTTTTCATTGAGGACCTCATTATGCAAATTATCTCGCGGTCAAAATAGCGTTTTATTACCTTTATTATGTGATGGGAACGACAGGTCAAATATCTACAAAAATAACTCGATAATTAATTATTATTTAAGTCTTTTTATTTAAATTGCTTTGAAAATGATTATTAGACTTTTTTTAATAATGCTATGGTCAGTTCCCAGGAATTTATAACAATGGATTTTGTGTGACTTTGTTCAAATGAAATGCATTTTTACCCCGATAAGGTAGGCGCAGTTAAAACATCAAACCTCACGTATCGTGTCAGGTAACATGGGGTATTCAGCGGTAATTATTACCGGGAGATTGCTTATGTCTGGTTCATATGAAGTGGCTGAGGCCACAAAGAAAAAGGGAATACCGGCCTGGTGGGTCACCGTTTTCCTGTTCTGGCTCGGATGGATTTTTATGTACGCCGACCGTACGGTGCTCAATCCGGTGATGGGCGAATTAGAAAAGGAATTTGGTTTAAGCGGCACACAGTTAGGTATTCTTAATTCCGTATTCTATTTTTCTTATGCTTTGCTTCAGGTTCCAGCCGGAATTCTGGGCGATAAAATTGGTAAGAAAAAAGTACTGGTTCCAGGATTTATTCTATTTGGTGTTTTCACCGCGGTAACCGGCTGGGCGAAAAGCTGGTATACACTGCTATTTGCTCGTGTGGTAACGGGGGCTGGAGAAGGAACCTACTACGGTCCGCAATACGGTCTCTCTTCCGAGCAGATCCCGAAGAAATATCGTTCTCTTGGCAGTGCGATCATCAACAGTGGTATGGCCTTTGGTATTGCGCTGGGTTTGATGACCTCAAGCTGGCTGGTATACGACCAGGGATATTCATGGCGTATGCCGTTTTATGCGATGGCGGTTCCCTCTGTGTTGGTCGGGGTGGCAATCTGGCTATTCGTGAAAGAGAAAAAACGCACCGCTGACGTCGATGGCGCGCCGGTGAAAAAAGGTAAGTTCAGCGACCTGCTGAAAAATCGTAACTTAATTATCACTTATATAATGGTGTTCTGTAGCCTGTTCGGTTTCTTCGTTATCCTGACCTGGCTTCCCTATTATCTGCAAAATGAGCGTGGAATCGCTGGTAGCGAAACCGGATTTATCTCTTCGCTGGTGGCCTGGATTTCAATTCCTGGCGCGCTGTTATTCTCTAGCCTGTCTGACAAATTAGGCAAACGTAAGCCATTAATTATGTTCCTGGTGCCAATAGCGATTATCAGCATGCTGTCAATTATTTGGATGCCGAATATGACAGGGGTAATCATTGCGCTGTGTGTCTATGGTCTGGTGGGTAAACTGGCGCTTGATCCAGTACTGGTTGCTCTGGTTGCTGACAGCGTGGATGAAAATAACTATAGCACCGCATTTGGTTTATTTAATTTCATCGGCATGAGCTCATCTATTCTTGCCCCCATTATTGCCGGCGCGGCACGTGATATGACCGGAAGCCTGGCTTCCAGCTTTTATGTTTCAGCCACTCTGCTGGCTATCGGTTTAGTTGCAATGCTGTTTTTAAAAGAAAAACGCACATAAAGAGGTAGCGGTAATGATTTACGCCTTTATTAAAAAGGGAAGTTTTCAGGATTCCGTCAGCCTGATGATCATTTCCCGAAAACTCAGTGAACGCCCGGAAGTCGATCAGGTTTCAGTCATGATGGGAACGCCAGCCAATAAATCGATGCTGGATTCCACCGGATTCTGGCACGACGACTTTGCTGACGCCACGCCAAACGATATTTGTGTCGCGGTCCGAACCGAAGGCGAAGAGCCCGGGATATTGGATTTGATCCGTGAGCAGCTGGAAAAAGAGCTGAACGCGATTACCAATGCGTCGGGGAGTTCGCATCAACTGGTTAAAGCACGTCGCTTCGAAAGTGCGTGCCAGAAATTGCCTCAGGCTAATCTGTTGCTGATATCGGTCGCTGGGGAGTATGCCGCGTCCGTTGCCAAAGAGGGATTGTTGGCGAACAAAAACGTGATGCTCTTTTCCGATAACGTACCGCTGGAGCAAGAAGTTGAGCTGAAAACCTTGGCGCGCGAGCGCGGGCTTCTCGTCATGGGGCCAGACTGCGGAACGGCGATGATAGCCGGAAGTCCATTAGCTTTCGCCAACGTACTCCCTGAAGGCGGGATTGGCGTGATTGGCGCTTCAGGCACTGGGATTCAGGAAATTACTTCGCAGATTGCACTGCACCAGCAGGGCGTTAGCCACGCCATCGGTCTGGGGGGCCGCGACCTGAGTGCTGATGTTGGCGGTATCAGCGCATTGACCGCACTGGAAATGCTGGCTACGGATGATGCCACGCGTGTGATTGCATTTGTCTCTAAACCACCGTCACCGCAGGTACGAACCCGCATTATTGCCGCGATGCAAAACGTGGGTAAACCGGTTGTCGCGCTGTTTCTGGGAAGCAAGCCTGAGCAGCGTCGCGAAGGTAACGTCTGGCTGGCGAATTCACTTTCTGATGCTGCACAACTGGCGGTATTGCTGATGCGTGTGGCGCAGCAGAGACAGGTTCAACCTGAAGTGGCAGGTAAAGGTATTTACGGCCTGTACGCCGGCGGCACGTTGGCAGTTGAAGCCGCTATGTTGCTCTCTGCCGGGCTGGGAGTACCCGTTAGCGAAAGCCACGACCAGGGCGTGATGCTTGAAGGCGGTGGTCATCGCATTGTCGACCTGGGGGACGACAGCTACACCTTGGGCAGACCGCATCCGATGATTGACCCTACGACTCGCAGCATTGAGATCGAAAAACTGGCTGCGTTGCCGGATGTGGGCGTACTGCTTCTGGATGTTGTACTGGGCTATGGCGCCTGTGCTGACCCGGCTGGAGCGGTTGTTGAGGCGGTAGAGCAGGTGCGAGCCAAACGTGCCGCCCCGCTGGTGGTGATTGCCACTCTGACCGGAACCGATGCCGATCCGCAGGGGCGCGGTGGGCAGGCGGAGATACTTCGCGAGGCTGGGATAGCGGTGGTAGAAACGCTGGAAGAGGCAGTTTTACTCGCCGTCAACCTGACACATCACCAGGAACGTAGTATCCCGGCATCCCATAGCGCACTCCTTGACGGCGTACAGGTCATTAACGCCGGATTACGCAGCTTTGCGCTGGATCTGCAAAGCAGCGGTACGCCGGTTGTGCATTATCAGTGGGCGCCTGTTGCCGGTGGCAATGCCCGTCTTGCCAGTTTACTCAAACAGTTACATTAAGTTCAGAGGTACGGATATGTATTCATCTATTGCACAGGCCAACGAAGCCATTATCGAACGAATTAAAGCAGCACGTCCTCACTGGGTTGCTGTGCGCCCAGCAAAAGAAGCAGTGGCCGAATTGTCTTCTGGACGCAAATTATTGCACGCTGGCCCGCCGATCGCCTGGGAAGAGATGACCGGCCCAATGCGCGGAGCCTGCATTGGCGCATCATTGTTTGAAGGCTGGGCGGTGACGGAAGAAGATGCCGTGCGGATGCTGGAGCAGGGTGAGATTGATTTTATCCCCTGCCATCACGTTGGTGCGGTAGGTCCGATGGGGGGAATCACCTCCGCTAATATGCCGGTGCTGGTGGTGCGTGACGTAGTGCATGGTAACCAGTCCTGCTGCAACCTCAATGAGGGTATTGGCAAAGTGATGCGATTTGGCGCCTACGGTGATGACGTGCAAAAGCGCTTGCGCTGGATGCGCGACACGCTGGCGCCAGTACTAGAGGAAGCGCTCTCGCAGATGGAAAACGGCGTCGATCTGACAGCAATGATGGCGCAGGCCATCACCATGGGCGATGAGTTCCACCAGCGTAATATTGCCGCCTCTTCTCTGTTACTGCGTACACTTTCTCCGGTGATCGCTGGTCTTGATCGTCCGAAGACGGAAATCATTGAAGTGCTGCAATTCCTGAGCGTCACTGACCAGTTCTTCCTCAACCTGGCGATGGCCTACAGTAAAGCTGTGATGGATGCCGCAGCGGAAATTAAGGCAGGCTCGGTGGTCACCGCTATGACGCGCAACGGTCGTGATTTCGGCATTCGCGTGAGCGGAACTGGCGATCGCTGGTTTACCGCGCCGGTAAATACGCCTCAGGGATTGTTTTTTACCGGCTATAGCCAGGCTGATGCGAATCCGGACATCGGCGACAGTGCCATCACTGAAACGTTGGGGATTGGCGGTGCGGCAATGATTGCGGCACCGGGCGTAACGCGCTTCGTCGGCGCGGGTGGTATGGGCGCGGCGCTGGAAACCTCAGAAGAGATGGCGGAGATCTATCTTGCCAACAACCCGCTGTTCCAGATTCCTTCATGGGATTTCAAAGGGGCATGTCTGGGGCTGGATGTTCGTCGTGTCGTAGAGACAGGAATTACGCCGCTGATTAATACCGGTATCGCGCATAAAGATGCGGGGATTGGTCAGGTTGGGGCGGGAACCGTACGCGCACCGCTTCTCTGTTTTGAAAAAGCGCTTGAAGCGCTGGCCGAACTGCATCACATCACCGCCTGATAGCGAAGGGGCGGCAAAGCCGCCCCGGAGTATTGCTTATGAAGATAATTAATGCTCTGGCCTGCGCTGGGTTTTATCGACTTCCCGATGGCGAATGGAGACGGCATAGCCGTTTTACGCAGGCGATTAACTTTTGCCGTCCTGACGGTGAGTTATTGACGCTGCTCCGTCATGGGAAAGGAATGGGGCCGACAGGCATATTGCTGAGTACCACGCAGTTTCCCCATGTGGAGCAGATTGAATGGCTAATCAAACAAGGAAATACCCTGCGAGGACAGAACATCGAAATTTGCCCGCGTCGCATACTCCAATTTCCAATGAACTCCATCGCCATTGTCCCAGTCGACCTCTCTTTGTGCGCTCACCACAGTGGCCTCTGCGGAGCGCTAAATCAACCGCTTCATACTATGCTGCACTATTCCGAGGTTGTTAAGCAGCTTGATTGTTGGTATTGCGGCATGACCCCCGACTGGAGCTGGCTGATCGGATGTGGACCTGGGCTGACGCCTAGCGGTGATGACATGCTAACTGGCATGCTGGCCGTACTGTATGCAGCAGGGTTTTCTGAGCAACTTCAGTTTTTTTTACCTCCGGCGGTTCAACTGGCAAAACTCACTACATCAGTAAGTTGCAGCTATTTGAACAGCGCCAGAGTGGGAGAGTTTTCTACATCAGTGCAGAAGGTCATACGCGGTTTACAACCGGGGCGTGAGTCTTATTTTGCAATTGCGCATCTGCTTGCTGTTGGTCATACCTCGGGAGCAGATATATTGCTAGGGATAGCAATAGCTCAACAGTGGTTACAGAGGACCGATCCAAGGAGAATGCATGCTCGATCAGGAAACAATACGCACTTTTATTTGGGTTGCAGAGACGGAGAGTTTTTCCCGCGCGGCCAACTCGCTTCATAAAACGCCAGCGGCGATTAGCTATCGTATCAAAACGCTGGAAGAGCAGGTGGGGACTCAACTCTTCATGCGCACTACGCGCACTGTCAGTCTGACATTGGCCGGACAGCATCTGCTAGAGCATTGTCGGCAGTGGCTCAACTGGCTGGATGCGATGCCGGATGAACTTCAGCAAATCAATGCGGGCGTTGAACGGCAGGTGAATATTGTTATCAATAACCTGCTGTACCAGCCGCAAACCACAGCGGATTTGCTGACCTGGCTGCATCAACAGTTCCCCTTTACCCGCTTTCAGATTTCCCGACAAGTGTATATGGGCGTTTGGGATTCACTGCTGTATGACGATTTCCAGCTAGCGATTGGTGTCACCGGTTCGGAGTCGTTGTCCAATAATATTTCTCTGTTACCACTCGGTGACATCAGCTGGCAGTTTGTGGTGGCGCAGAATCATCCTCTGGCTTGCCACCCAGCGCCTGTACTGTCAGACGATATGCTGCGTCGTTACCCGGCGATTAATATTGAAGATACCTCGCGCACGCTTACGCGCCGCGTTGCCTGGCTGCTCAGTGGCCAAAAGGAGATCAAAGTTCCGGATCTCAGCACCAAGCTGGCCTGCCATTTAAGCGGCCTCGGGGTCGGTTTCTTGCCGGAGCGGATGTGTCGTCCTTATGTTGAGTCTGGGGCATTGGTTGCACGTGAAGTAATCAATCCACGTCAGCCGTCACCGCTCTCTATCGCCTGGAAGAATGCTGGTAGTGGAAAGGTGGTCAGTGAAATTGCCGAAATCTTTAAGCAGAAAGATTCACTGGTCTGCGGGTTCTTGCGGATGATTGATCGGCCAACCGATTATTGAGTTTACGAATGCTTTTATTGGATCATGTTGAAAAATGGCATGTTCGGCCTTTTTTGTTTACCTTTAGTAAAGTGTTTTTGTGAGAACGATCTCATGACTTTTTTGACATGACCAAGGAATACTAAATGGAAGATTTGAATGTTGTCGACAGCATAAACGGTGCGGGCACCTGGCTGGTGCGGAACCAGGAACTGCTGTTGAGCTATGCCGTCAACATCGTTGCGGCTATCGCGATTGTCATTATCGGTATGATCGTGGCACGCATTGTATCAAATACCGTTAACCGCCTGATGCTGGCGCGTAAAATTGATGCCACCGTTGCCGACTTCCTTTCTGCACTGGTGCGTTACGGTATTATCGCTTTCACGCTGATTGCCGCTTTGGGCCGTGTTGGGGTGCAAACTGCCTCGGTGATCGCCGTTCTCGGTGCCGCAGGTTTAGCCGTCGGTCTGGCGTTGCAAGGTTCGCTGTCCAACCTCGCTGCAGGCGTGCTGCTGGTGATGTTCCGTCCGTTCCGTGCGGGTGAGTATGTCGATCTCGGCGGCGTAGCGGGAACCGTGCTCAACGTGCAGATTTTCTCCACCACCATGCGTACTGTTGACGGTAAGATTGTAGTGATCCCGAATGGTAAAATTATTGCCGGGAACATCATTAACTTCTCTCGCGAGCCGGTTCGTCGTAACGAATTTATTATCGGCGTGGCTTACGACTCCGATATCGATCAGGTGAAAAAAATTCTCACCGATATCATCCAGTCGGAAGATCGCATTCTTAAAGACCGTGAAATGACGGTTCGCCTGAATGAGCTGGGGGCTTCCTCAATTAACTTTGTCGTACGCGTCTGGAGCAACAGCAGCGATCTGCAAAGCGTCTACTGGGACGTGCTGGAACGCATTAAGCGCGAGTTCGATGCCAATGGTATCAGCTTCCCGTATCCGCAGATGGATGTGAATTTCAAACGCGTGAAAGAGAGCGCTGTAGAATAATTACGCGCCCGGAGGCGCTTTCGCTTTCCGGGCCGACAAAACTTCCTTTCCATTAATTTCCCTAATCTCCGATTAAAATTATCAATTTCCGCTAATGATTTTCTCGCGCTATAGTCTGCTCCTAAGAGAAATAGTTCGGGATAATTAACGTGTTATCGTATTACTTTCAAGGGCTTGCGCTTGGTGCGGCCATGATACTTCCGCTTGGTCCGCAAAATGCTTTCGTGATGAACCAGGGGATTCGTCGCCAGTATCACATCATGATTGCTTTACTCTGCGCTATAAGCGATTTAGTGCTGATTTGTGCGGGGATCTTTGGCGGTAGCGCCTTGCTGATGCAGTCGCCGTGGCTGATGGCGCTGGTCACTTGGGGCGGTGTGGCGTTTCTGCTCTGGTATGGTTTTGGTGCGCTAAAAACGGCGATGAGCAGTAATCTGGAACTGGCCAGCGCCGAAGTAATGAAGCAGGGGCGTTGGAAAATCATCGCCACCATGCTGGCGGTGACCTGGCTCAACCCACACGTTTATCTGGATACTTTTGTGGTGCTGGGGAGTCTGGGGGGGCAACTGGACGTGGAGCCAAAGCGCTGGTTTGCGCTGGGTACCGTTAGCGCATCTTTCCTGTGGTTCTTCGGTCTGGCATTGCTGGCGGCTTGGCTGGCTCCGCGTCTGCGTACTGCTAAAGCGCAGCGCATCATCAATACGCTGGTAGGATTAGTGATGTGGTTTATCGCTTTTCAACTGGCAAAAGAAGGTGTTGCGCACGTTCATGCGTTGTTCAACTAAGTGTTGTCTGATGGACAACGCGGCGAGATCGGCTAAGCTTGCCTGCATGTGCCCTGAGTTTCGGGGTAATTAATGAAACATGGAGGAACGACCGTGAAGTTCAAAATAATGGCCCTGGCGGCATTAGTCGGATTCAGCGCACTATCGGTACAGGCAAATGAGTTGCCAAATGGACCGCACATCGTGACTTCCGGAACGGCAAGCGTGGATGCGACCCCAGACATCGCCACGCTGGCAATTGAAGTGAACGTTGCTGCCAAGGATGCGGCTTCAGCGAAGAAGCAGGCCGATGAGCGCGTGGCGCAATATCTGTCCTTCCTTGAACAGAACCAGATAGCGAAGAAAGATATTAGCGCGGCCAACCTGCGTACCCAGCCGGACTACGACTACCAGAATGGTAAAAGTATTCTCAAAGGGTATCGTGCGGTGCGTACCGTTGAAGTCACACTGCGCCAACTGGACAAGCTCAACGCTCTGCTCGATGGCGCGCTGAAAGCAGGTCTGAATGAGATCCGTTCGGTATCGCTGGGCGTTGCCCAACCGGATGCTTACAAAGATAAAGCGCGTAAAGCGGCAATTGATGATGCAATTCACCAGGCTGAACAGCTGGCTGCGGGCTTTAACAGCAAACTGGGTCCCGTTTACAGCGTACGCTACCACGTTTCCAATTATCAGCCGAGCCCAATGGTTCGGATGATGAAAGCCGATGCCGCGCCTGCTGTCTCTGCTCAGGAAACTTACGAACAGCCGGTTATTCAGTTTGACGATCAGGTTGATGTCGTCTTCCAGATTGAGCCGACGGCGGGGCAGCCAGCCTCAACGCCTGCTAAAACTCAGTAATCGTTCCAGACCCGGCTTTCCAGCCGGGTTTTTTCTGTGAGCAACTGTAAAAATGAGACTTCACATCCGGTCTTTTTTTTCGCCGTAATGAGGATAGGCCATAGCGATTTTTAAGGGGATGCTATGGATATTTTTATCTCAAAAAAGATGCGTAATTTCATTCTGCTGGCGCAAACCAATAACATCGCCAGAGCGGCAGAAAAAATACATATGACCGCATCACCTTTCGGTAAAAGCATTGCCGCACTGGAAGATCAAATCGGCTATACGCTGTTTACCCGCAAAGATAACAACATCAGCCTGAATAAAGCCGGACAGGAGCTGTATCAGAAACTGTTTCCCGTCTATCAGCGCCTTTCTGCCATTGATAACGAAATCCATAACGCTTCTCGCCGCTCGCGGGAAATCGTTATCGGCATCGACAATACCTACCCGACGATTATTTTTGACCAGTTGATCAGCCTTGGCGATAAGTATGATGGCGTGACGGCCCAGGCCGTTGAATTCAGCGAGAATGGGGTAATTGATAACCTGTTCGACCGTAAACTGGATTTTATTATCTCACCGCAGCATGTTTCTCCGCGCGTGCAGGAGCTGGAAAATCTGGCGATCAGCGAACTGTCTCCGCTGCGTCTGGGGTTCCTCGTTTCCCGGCGCTACGAGGAAAAACAGCCGCAGGACCTACTTCGCGAGCTTCCCTGGCTGCAAATGCGCTTCCAGAATCGCGCCAACTTTGAGGCGATGCTGGATGCTTACATGCGACCCTGTGGGATCAACCCGACGATTATCTACCGTCCGTACAGCTTCATGGCCAAGATTAGCGCGGTGGAGCGTGGGCAGTTTTTGACGGTGATCCCGCATTTCGCCTGGCGCCTGGTGAACCCGTCTACGCTGAAATATTTCGATGCGCCAGGTAACCCAATGTACATGCAGGAGTTTCTTTATTCGCTGAAAAATCATCGCTATACCGCCACCATGCTCCAGCATATTGCTGAAGATCGTGACGGTACGGCAAGCTAACCGAGCATTGAGCCTGTTTCCAGAAGGTTGCGATGCAGATCGAACGCATGGCTGAGATCGTGATGGATATGCCCGCCGGGCGCTTTTTCCAGATAGCGGTGCAAATAATCTCTGTAAAGCGGATGCGCACAGTTATCAATAATCGTGTGCGCCCGCTGCATCGGAGATAACCCGCGCAGATCGGCAATCCCTTGTTCGGTCACAATCACCTTAACGCTATGTTCGCTGTGGTCGACATGACTACACATCGGTACGATGGTTGAGATTTTCCCACCCTTGGCAATCGACGGCGCCATAAAGATAGAAAGGTAGGCGTTGCGCTCGAAATCTCCGCTACCACCGATGCCGTTCATCAGGTTCACGCCCGCAACGTGCGTGGAATTGGCATGGCCGTAGATATCAAACTCCAGGCCAACGTTGAGCGCAATGACCCCCAGTCGACGAATGATTTCCGGGTTATTGGAAATCTCCTGCGGGCGCAGCACAATTCGGCTGGCGAAGAAGTCCATGTTGTCGTAAATCTTCTGTAGCGACGGGGCTGAAATGGTCAGACTGGAAGCGCTGGCGCCGGTTATCTTGCCTGTTTCCAGCAGATGTACCACCGACTCCTGCAACACCTCCGAATACATCATAAAGGGCGGGATATCCGGATTCTCCCCCAGTCGCGCCATCACCGCGTTGTTGATATTACCCACGCCGCTTTGTAAGGGCAGAAACTCAGCTGGAATGCGTTTGTGCGCCATTTCTGCCAACAGAAAAGTGACCACGTTATCGGCAATTTGTTGGCTGACCGGATTGGTTTTATCTGACGCTTTTCCGGCATCGGGCAGTTCGGTATCCACCACCGCAACCACTTTCCTGGGGTCTATCTGCACGCACTGGCTACCCACGCGATCCATGGTATGAAAAATGGGCACGCTGTTACGCCGCGGCGGTGCGCCGGGTATTACGATGTCGGCAAACTCTGCCACGCGCGGATTATGGTAATGATTCAGCTCGATAATCACCTTTTTGGCCTGCAGAAGCCACGTGGGCGCGTTACCAATACCGCTGGAAAGCCAAATCCGGCCGTCTGGCGCAATAGCGGAGGCTTCAATAACGGCAACGTCGATCTCGCCAAAAAAGCCGTAATTAACCATCTGTGCGACCTCGCTCAAATGGAGATCGACAAACCTCACCTGGCCCTGGTTAATTTTCTCTCGCAGGCCAGAGGATGTTTGATAAGGCGCACGCCAGGAAACGGCATCCGCCGCAGACAGGGCATCATCAGCAGCGGCACCAATTGATGCTCCGGTCAGCAGGCGGATCTGAAAAGGCTGCCCGGTCTGATGTTGCTCACAGGCGCGTTGGGCAATTGCGGTGGGTAACGCTTTTGGCGAACCCGCGGGGGTAAAGCCGCTGAACGCCACCATATCATCGTGCTGGATAATTTCTGCCGCTTGTTCTGCGCTCATCCGTTTCATGGCCGTCTCCTTCCTCGGACGTGATTAATGGCCGACAAAATTAGGTTTACGTTTTTCCATAAACGCGTTCATCCCTTCCTGATAATCCTCGCTGTCGTACACCGCGCGGCGCATGCCCTGAATACGCTCAAATTCGTCTGAGTTCATGGTGTGCGCTTCCCCCAGCACGCGCAGTTCTTCTTTGATGACGGCGATTGCCAGCGGCGCTTTTTCCGAGATGTGGTGCGCCATTTGCAGGGTGAAATCTTCCAGTTCCTCGGCGGGAACAACATGGTTGAGGATCCCGACCGCCATGGCGCGTTGAGCGGTGATGGGCGAAGCGGTAAAAATCAGCTCTTTAACGATGTGAAAACCGGCGTCGCGCGTCAGGTTGTGAATGCCTACCAGGTTATACGGCACACCGAGGTTGACCGGAGTCATCGAGAAGGTGGAGGTTTCAGCAGCGATGATCAGATCGGAACTCATGATCATTTCAAACGCGCCGCCCCAGACGCTGCCTTCGACCATAGAGATCACCGGCTTCGGATATTTTTGGATCATGCGGGTGATCTGACGCAACGGATCATCATAAGACAGCGGATCGCGACGTCCGGTGGGGAGTTCATGAATATCATGTCCGGCAGAGAACACCTTAGCCCCGCTCGGTGCGCGCAGAATGATGCAGCGAATTTCCGCACGATTGAGGTCGCTCAGCGCCTGCATCAGATCGTCAATAAACACTTTGCTCAGGGCATTGAGCTTGCGGGCGTAGTTGAACTCAATAACCGCGACTTTCTGGATGATGACCACGTTGACGTATTGATAAGACATAATGTTCTCTTTAGTGAAAGTAATGATGCTGGATAAATTCGCTGATATGCCGCAGACCGGTGCGCGGCGACAGATCGTTATTTTTGACGGCCTGTAGCGTCTGCTGGAAATAGCGGTCAAAATCAGTACGGGCAAACAGCAGATGCAGTGCTTCTTCTTCAGCCTGATGGTGTAACCAGTCCACCGCCTGCTGCTGGCGGACTTTTTCCAGTCGACCGCTGGCGGTAATGCATGTTTTAAAGTCGGTTATCGCCTGCCAGACCTCCTCAATACCGCGTTTTTCCAGGGCGCTACAGGTCAGAACCTGTGGCCGCCACTCGTCATATTTGCGGCGCAGAATATGCAGGGCGGATTCGTACATATGACGGGCGATGGCAACGCTGGTACGGTTATCACCGTCGTCTTTGTTGATGACAATCAGATCCGCCATTTCCATCAGGCCTTTTTTGATGCCCTGCAAATCGTCTCCACCGCCGGCAATTTGCAGTGAGATAAAGCAATCCACCATGCCTGCGACTTCGGTTTCTGACTGCCCAACGCCGACGGTTTCCACAATCACCACGTCGAAGCCAGCCGCTTCGCACAGCAGCATTAATTCACGGGCACGCTGGCTGGCGCCACCTAAATGCCCGCTGGACGGAACCGGGCGAATAAACGCAGATTCTGCGCGGGCCAGTTCCGTCATGCGGGTTTTATCACCGAGAATACTGCCGCCGCTGACCGGGCTACTGGGATCCACGGCGATCACCGCCACGCGTAACCCCCGGCGAATTAATAGCATGCCGAAGGCTTCCAGAAAGGTACTTTTACCCGCACCCGGCGTGCCGGTGATCCCTAAGCGCAGGGCGTTACCGGTGAACGGCATAATCGCATCCAGCAATTGCGTACTCAGCGGTTGGTGGCGCGGGTGACTACTTTCGACCAGCGTCATTGCCTGGGCGAGCGTAGCCCGTTCGCCAAGTCGCAAGCGGCGGACGGTATCCTCAAGCGTGGCGGCGTTAATCATGATGCTGACTGATTCGGGTTAACACATCACGAACGCTGTCGAGCATTGGTGTGCCGGGGCCATAAATTGCGGCCACGCCATGCTCGTGCAGGAAAGCGTAATCCTGTGGTGGAATTACCCCTCCGGCGACGACGCATATATCCTCGCGTCCCCAACCTTTGAGCGCGGTGACCAGTTCCGGGATTAATGTTTTATGACCCGCCGCCAGCGATGAGGCGCCAACTACATGTACATCGTTTTCTACCGCCAGGCGGGCGATCTCTTCTGGTGTGGAGAACATCGGGCTGAGATCGACATCGAAGCCGAGATCGGAGTAGGCGCTGGCGATCACTTTCGCGCCGCGATCGTGACCATCTTGCCCCATCTTGGCGATCAGAATGCGCGGGCGGCGGCCATTTTCTGCGAGAAACTGTTCTGTTTGCGCAACAATGGCATCGAACTCATCGGCGGATTTGTCGGACTGGTGGTAGCTTTGCGCAATCACTCCAGTGACGCACTGGCTGGGAACCAGATATCGGTCAAAGGCGGCTTCCAGCGCGTCGGAGATTTCACCGAGCGTGGCGCGAACGCGGGCGGCGTTGACGGCGGCTGCCAGCAGGTTTTCATTATGCTGCGCGGCGTGGGTTAGCGCGGACAGTGCGGCGTTAACGGCATTATTGTCGCGGGTAGCGCGGATATGCTGCAGCGAGGCAATTTGCTCGTTGCGCACCTTCACGTTGTCGATCTCCAGCACCGACGTCTCGTCTTCTTTATCCAGTTTATACTTATTCACCCCGACGATGACGCGCTTACCCTGGTCGATCAGCGACTGTTCACGTGCGGAGGCTTCTTCGATCATCCGTTTAGGCAATCCGGCTTCGATCGCCTTCGCCATGCCGCCAGCCTCATCTATCTGCCTGATGATCGTGCGCGCTTGCTTCACGATTTGGTCGGTCAGAGACTCGACGTAATACGATCCGGCCAGTGGATCAACAGTGCGGCAGATCTCTGACTCTTCCTGAATGATGATCTGCGTATTACGCGCAATACGGGCGGAGAAATCGGTGGGCAGACCGAGCGCTTCATCAAAGGCGTTGGTATGCAGGGACTGAGTACCGCCAAGCGTGGCGCCGAGCGCTTCAATGGTGGTTCGCACCACGTTGTTGTAGGGGTCCTGCTCAGTCAGGCTCCAGCCGGACGTCTGGCAGTGGGTACGCAGAGCGAGAGATTTCGGGTTGGTGGCACCAAAACTGCTGACCGCTTCGCTCCACAAATATCGCGCCGCGCGCAGCATGGCGACGTTCATAAACAGATCCATGCCGATGCCGAAGAAAAACGACAGACGCGGTGCGAAGTCATCAATTTTCAGCCCGGCGGAAAGTGCGGCCTTGATGTATTCAATACCGTCAGCCAGTGTAAACGCCACTTGCTGTACGCAGTTTGCCCCGGCTTCGCCCATGTGATAACCGCTGATGCTGATGGTGTTATAGCGCGGCATATTGCTGGAACACCAGGCGATGATGTCGGCTATAATGCGCATGGAGGGCTTTGGCGGATAAATATAGGTGTTGCGGCACAAGTACTCTTTCAGAATATCGTTCTGAATGGTCCCGGTGAGCTGTTCCGGCGTTACACCTTGTTCTTCAGCAGCGACGATATAAAACGCCAGCACCGGCAGCACAGCGCCGTTCATGGTCATTGATACCGACATCTTATCCAGCGGGATCTGGTCGAACAGTACCTTCATATCCTCGACGGTATCGATCGCCACACCCGCTTTGCCGACGTCACCCGCCACGCGCGGGTTGTCTGAGTCATAACCACGATGGGTGGCAAGGTCAAAGGCGACGGAAAGCCCTTTCTGCCCGGCGGCGAGGTTGCGGCGGTAAAAAGCGTTGGATTCTTTGGCGGTAGAGAAACCGGCGTATTGGCGAATGGTCCACGGCTGCGCGGTATACATGGTGGCGCGTGGACCGCGCACGTAAGGCGGCAGACCGGGGAGGGTGCCTGTTACTTCCAGATTATCGAGGTCCGCTTCGGTGTACAGCGGCTTGATGGCAATCCCTTCCGCCGTCTGTTTTTCCAGGGACTCAACGGTTTTTTCCCGTCGACTGAGTTCTTTGTTGGCGAGTGTTTGCCACTCCTGCACGTTTGCCATTTTCTGCTCCGTATTACGCAATAAGTTGAATCTTTGCGAATACGGTGTGCTTTTTCATTTGGCTTGTCGCCAGCAAAAAATAGCCAACAGGGCGTCGTTTTTTGCCGCGTGGAATATTTTATTTTGTGATGTATTTCAAAGAAGTGGCCGGAATAGCATGAATAGAGGGTAAAGGCTTGTGGGCCGGATAAGGCGTTACGCCGCCATCCGGCACTCTGGCGCAATAAACGGTTTAATCCTGACGCAACACCTTGTGCCCGTATTCCAGCAGCGCGTCGGTAACGTTGCGCATCATGCGGCTTTCCGGTGCAAAACGGTGCCAGTACAGCATCCGACGCTGGAACAGACCTGGCGTTAAGTCGATCAGCTCGCCGCTTTCCAGCTCTTTCTCAATCTGTAAGTGCGGGATCATGCAGCAGGTGGTGCCCTGACGCGCCAACTGCACGAAGGCTTCAGACGAGTTAACGATGTGGCACGGCACGCTTCCCGGCGGCAGGTCGAAGTTTTGTTGCAAGAACGCCTGGTGCATATCATCAAGATGGTCAAACGCTACCGCCGGGGCTTTCAGCAGGGCGGAGCGGGTGACGCCGTTAGGGAAATAACGCTCGGCGAAAGGTTTGGAGCCAACAAACAGGTAGTCCAGCGCGCCAAGTTTATCCACCAGACAGCTTGGCAGTGCCTGATGTTGGATACTCACCGCACCGACCACTTCACCGCGACGCAGACGTTCCTGGGTGCGCGTTTCATCCTCAACTTGCAGGTTCAGGCGAATCGGTGAATTGGCCAGTACCGGGGCTAACGCCGGAAGTAACCAGGTCGCCAGACTGTCGGCGTTCACCGCCAGCGAGAGCAGCAGCGGCGTCGAGCCGGTTTGTTCATCGCCCAACCACTCGTCTTCCAGCAGTTCAACCTGACGCAAAAGCGCCAGCAGTTTCTGCCCCTGTTCGGTAGGGCGTGGTGGTACGGTACGCACCAGCAGCGGTTGTCCGAACATATTTTCAAGCTGTTTTATGCGTTGTGAAACTGCGGATTGCGTAATGCACAGCTTTTGCGCCGCGCGCTCAAATCCCCGTTCACGAATAACCGCATCCAGTGCTTGTAGTGTTCTGTAGTCCGGACGTTTCATTGCTTTGACGCACTCCTGAAATTTTTGCTTGTTCTGCACTATGACACAAATTTAGGTTGGGTAAAGACGAAATCCGCCGCTTGGGAGCGGGTGTGGGGACATTTTTCTGCACAATGTTCTATAATGCGCGTGAATTTTCCCACCATATTCACACCACAGGCGAAACGATCATGACGCAGGATGAACTGAAAAAAGCAGTAGGATGGGCGGCACTTCAGTATGTACAGCCCGGTACCATTGTGGGCGTAGGTACAGGTTCAACAGCCGCACACTTTATTGATGCGCTGGGCACAATGAAAGGTCAGATTGAAGGCGCGGTGTCCAGTTCGGATGCCTCGACCGAAAAACTCAAAAGCCTTGGCATCCACGTGTTCGATCTTAACGAAGTGGACAGCCTTGGCGTATACGTCGACGGCGCGGATGAAATCAACGGCCACATGCAGATGATTAAAGGCGGCGGCGCAGCGCTGACCCGTGAAAAAATCATTGCTTCGGTGGCGAAGAAATTTATCTGCATTGCGGATGCGTCCAAAGAAGTCGATATTCTGGGTAACTTCCCACTGCCGGTTGAAGTGATCCCAATGGCGCGCAGCGCAGTGGCTCGCCAGTTGGTGAAGCTGGGCGGTCGTCCTGAATATCGTCAGGGCGTGGTGACGGACAACGGCAACGTAATCCTCGATGTGCACGGTCTGGAAATCCTCGACGCCATCGCGCTGGAAAACGCCATCAATGCGATTCCAGGTGTGGTAACCGTAGGCCTGTTTGCCAACCGTGGTGCGGATGTTGCGCTGATCGGCACGCCAGACGGCGTGAAAACTATCGTAAAATGATCTGACGGGAGCGTCTTCTCCGGTTAAAAAAATTTTGGCAGGGCAAATTTGGTGACTTGTGTCACGTTTATAATATTGTCCTGCCGATCTCTCCAAAGAAAAAGTTATCGCCAGTATATTCCTCTGACAATCCCCTTTGAATGACATTTCCTCAGCACGGCGACGCAAACGTTCATATTGCCGCAATATTATTTTTTGATATGTTGAAGAGGAGGATGAAAATCCCACACACAACACATTAGTTTGAACAAAAAAGACAGGGTCGGGGAAATGGCAAAGGTATCACTGGAGAAAGAGAAGATTAAATTTCTGCTGGTTGAAGGCGTGCATCAAAAAGCGCTCGAAAGCCTTCGTGCAGCAGGTTATACCAACATCGAGTTTCACAAAGGTGCTCTGGACACTGAACAACTCAAAGAGTCCATCCGTGATGCCCACTTCATTGGCCTGCGATCCCGTACCCATCTGACTGAAGATGTGATTGCCGCCGCAGAGAAACTGGTTGCGATTGGCTGCTTCTGCATCGGCACCAACCAGGTGGATCTGACTGCTGCGGCAAAGCGCGGGATCCCAGTGTTTAACGCGCCATTCTCTAACACGCGTTCCGTTGCTGAACTGGTGATTGGCGAACTGCTACTACTGCTACGCGGCGTACCCGAAGCGAACGCCAAAGCACATCGCGGCGTGTGGAATAAACTGGCTACCGGCTCTTTTGAAGCGCGTGGCAAAAAACTGGGGATCATCGGCTATGGCCACATTGGCACTCAGTTGGGCATTCTGGCGGAATCGCTGGGGATGCATGTTTACTTCTATGATATTGAAAATAAACTGCCGTTAGGTAATGCCACGCAGGTCCAGCATCTTTCCGATCTGCTCAATATGAGCGATGTGGTGAGTTTGCACGTGCCGGAAAATGCATCCACCAAAAACTTGATGGGCGCGCATGAGATTTCACTGATGAAACCGGGCGCGCTACTGATTAACGCCGCGCGTGGGACGGTGGTTGATATTCCTGCGCTGTGTGACGCGCTAGCGACCAAGCATCTGGCGGGGGCGGCAATCGACGTATTCCCAACCGAACCGGCAACCAACAGCGATCCTTTCACTTCGCCGCTGTGTGATTTCGACAACGTGATCCTGACGCCGCACATTGGTGGTTCAACGTTAGAAGCACAGGAAAATATCGGTCTGGAAGTAGCTGGTAAGTTGACCAAGTATTCCGACAACGGTTCTACGCTGTCTGCGGTTAACTTCCCGGAAGTATCGCTGCCGCTGCACGGTGGCCGTCGTCTGATGCACATTCACGAAAATCGTCCCGGCGTACTGACGGCGCTGAACCAGATTTTTGCCGAGCAGGGCGTCAACATTGCCGCGCAGTATCTGCAGACTTCCGCGCAGGTAGGTTACGTTGTTATCGATATTGAAGCGGATGAAGATGTGGCGGAGAAAGCGCTGCAGGCGATGAAATCTCTTCCGGGAACCATTCGCGCTCGTCTGCTGTACTGATTTCCTTTTAACGGGCAGGCTGCTGGCCTGCCCGGCATGTTCCCGGTTTTCCTACCACGCCCAAATTTTGGACGGCGTCACCACCGCAGGCAGCGGGATATCCCACTCTTCAACTGGCAACTTCTCGACTAACTGGCAGTCATGTGCGTAACCCACGGGTTGGATCTTATGCTGCTGCCAGTTTTGTAGCGTACGGTCATAAAATCCGCCGCCCATGCCCAGGCGTTGCCCGTATTCATCAAACGCCACTAACGGTGTAATCAGCACATCCAGCTTTGATAGCGGCAATACGTCGCGTACATCAAGCCGCGGTTCCTGAATTTTTAAGCGATTAGTCACCAGGTCGCTGTGCGGATGATAGTGCAGGAAGAGTAAATTACCGGGGCTGAAGGGATGAAGCACCGGAAGATAGACACGCTTGCCCGCTCGCCACAGCTGATCTATTAGCGGCTGGGTATCGAGTTCGCCATCAAACGAGAGAAACACCGCCACGGTATGCGCGAGTACAACAGGGGGATAACTGAGCATTCGGGTCGCGGCTTGCTGACCGTATTGTCGTTGCTGCTCAGGGGTAAGCGCACGTCGACGCTGACGAATCAGTTGACGAATTTCTTGCCGTGATAAAGGGAGTTCAGATAGTAGCGTCATGGCTGTTGCCAGGTAGAAGGGAATCTCCGAGATGCCGCCGCAGGCTGTAACCCTTGAACCCTTGGTTCAAGGTGAATGTGTCGTCACAGTTTTAAGGCTTCTCGGACGGGCCGAGCATGCTCACCAACCATGGAGCGCCACATTCTTGTGGTATGAAATATCGGCTCAGGGGACTGGCCCGCTTGCAAACATCTCAGAGAAATTTTGTCTTCACGGTCACTCTACCACAGTAAACCGAAAAGTGTTATTCAAAGTTTTGGCCCGTTTTTTCGGTTATGCGACCCTGATCAAGCAACGCCTGTTCGATGGTCTGTTGTAGCATCCGAATACGTTGTTCCATGCTCGCCGCGTACTCACGCGTCTTCGCTTTTTCCTGAGTTAATTCATAGCTGATGTTCAACGCGGCGATGAAAACCAACTGCTCAGTATTTGTGACTCTAGTGCGAACTTTCAGATCTTGCAATCGCTGATTAAGATCGTCCGCAGCCTGATTCAACGCATCCCTTTGTTCAGGCGGGCAATTCACTCGCAGTGAACGGCCAAATATTTGGATATCGACGGGTTGTGCAGACATGCCACCTTCCTGCTGATTGACTGCGCTGCCTTCGTCTCCAGACCTTGGGTCCGCGAAGGGGCGACACTATAGCTACCCTGGTATTAAGATACAAGCCCTTTTCTGGTTCACCAGGGTCCAAAGTGGTAGCATACCATGAATATTCCTCCCTTTGATGACGAATGCTTATGTCTATACAGAACGAAATGCCTGGCTACAACGACGTTAGCCAGTTTTTGAACCAACAAGGGGCTGGATTAACCCCGGCCGAAATGCACGGCTTAATCAGCGGAATGATTTGCGGTGGCAACAACGACAGCTCATGGCAGCCGCTGCTGCACGATCTGACGAACGAAGGTCTGGCCTTTGGTCACGAGCTGGCTCAGGCACTGCTGAAAATGCACTCTGCCACCAGCGATGCTCTCGAGGACGATGGCTTCCTTTTTCAGCTTTATCTGCCTGAAGGCGATGACGTCAGTGTGTTTGATCGCGCCGATGCGCTGGCGGGGTGGGTAAACCACTTTTTGCTGGGGCTTGGCGTTACCCAGCCGAAGCTCGACAAAGTGACAGGCGAAACCGGGGAAGCGATTGACGACTTGCGCAATATCGCTCAGTTGGGATATGACGAAGACGAAGATCAGGAAGAGTTGGAAATGTCGCTCGAAGAGATCATCGAATACGTGCGCGTAGCCGCCTTGCTGTGTCATGACACGTTTACGCGTCAGCAGCCGACCGCGCCGGAAGTCCGTAAACCGACCCTGCATTAAGAACAAAACGCCAAGGAGAGTGTGATGAGCGAAATATCTCAGCAAGAATTCCAGCGCCGCCGCCAGGCTTTTCTGGCACAAATGCAGCCCGGCAGCGCCGCGCTGATTTTTGCCGCGCCTGAAGCGACGCGCAGCGCGGACAGTGAATATCCGTACCGCCAAAGCAGTGATTTCTGGTACTTCACCGGTTTTAACGAACCTGAAGCCGTGCTGGTGCTGATTAAAAGCGATGACACTCATAACCATAGCGTTTTGTTCAATCGGGTTCGCGATCTGACGGCGGAGATCTGGTTTGGTCGTCGTCTGGGCCAGGATGCCGCACCGGCAAAACTCGGCGTTGCTCGGGCGCTGGCCTTCAGCGAAATCAACCAACAGCTTCACCTGTTACTCAATGGCCTGGACGCGGTGTATCACGCACAGGGCGAATATGCCTGGGCAGACGAGATTGTGTGTACGGCACTGGATAAACTGCGTAAAGGCTCCAGACAAAATCTGCATGCGCCCGCCGCAATTATCGACTGGCGCCCAATGGTGCATGAAATGCGCCTGTTCAAATCAGCGGAAGAAATTGCGGTCATGCGCCGTGCCGGAGAGATCACCGCGCTGGCGCATACCCGGGCGATGGAAAAATGCCGTCCGGGAATGTTTGAATACCAGCTGGAAGGTGAGATTCACCACGAATTTACCCGCCATGGCGCGCGTTACCCATCCTATAACACGATTGTCGGCAGCGGTGAAAACGGCTGTATCCTGCATTACACTGAAAATGAAAGTGTAATGCGCGATGGCGATCTGGTGCTGATTGACGCCGGATGTGAATACAAAGGCTATGCGGGCGACATTACGCGTACCTTCCCGGTAAACGGCAAATTTACTCCTGCCCAGCGTGAAATCTACGACATCGTACTGGAATCTTTAGAGACCAGCCTGCGCCTGTATCGTCCCGGGACGTCCATCCAGGAAGTCACCGGCGAAGTGGTGCGTATCATGATTACGGGCCTGGTAAGGCTTGGCATTCTGCGCGGTGAGGTCGACCAACTGATCACCGAAAATGCGCATCGCCCATTCTTTATGCATGGTCTTAGCCATTGGCTGGGTCTGGATGTACATGACGTTGGCGTTTATGGTCAGGACCGCTCACGCATTCTGGAGCCGGGAATGGTGCTTACTGTTGAACCGGGACTCTATATCGCGCCGGACGCCGATGTACCGCCTGCTTATCGTGGTATCGGCATTCGTATTGAAGATGACATCCTCATCACCGAAGACGGCAATGAAAACCTGACCGCCAGCGTAGTGAAGAAAGCGGATGACATTGAAGCTTTAATGGCCGCGGCGAGACTGCAATGAGTGTGATTATCGTCGGCGGTGGTATGGTTGGCGCGACGCTGGCGTTGGCCATTTCTCAGCTTAGCCATGGAACTCTGCCGGTACATCTGATAGAAGCGAGCGCACCCGACACTGATCGCCATCCAGGGTTTGATGCCCGGGCGATCGCGCTGGCGGCAGGGACCTGCCAACAGCTGGCGCGAATTGGCATATGGCAGGCGATTGCCGATTGTGCAACGGCGATCAAAACCGTTCACGTCAGCGATCGCGGCCATGCCGGATTTGTAACGCTGGATGCGCAGGAATACCGTATTCCGGCGCTGGGGCAGGTCGTAGAGCTGCACGATGTCGGGCTGCGTCTGTTTGCGCTGCTGCGTAAAGCGCCGGGTGTAACGCTGCACTGCCCCGACCGCGTAGCCAGCGTGTCACGCACGCAGGAGCGCGTAGAAGTAACGCTGGAAAATGGTGAGATGATTGATGGTCGCCTGTTGGTGGCCGCCGACGGTACGCGCTCCGCACTGGCTACCGCTTGCGGCGTTGACTGGCAGCAACAGCCCTATGAGCAACTGGCGGTGATTGCCAACGTCACGACCTCCATTGTGCACGACGGGCGAGCGTTTGAACGTTTCACGCAATATGGCCCGCTGGCAATGTTGCCCATGTCTGACGGTCGCTGTTCGCTGGTGTGGTGTCATCCGCTGGAACGGCGCGATGAGATTCTGGCCTGGTCCGACGAACGGTTTTGTCGTGAACTGCAAACCGCGTTTGGCTGGCGCTTGGGGCGTATTATCAAGGCAGGTAAACGCAACGCCTATCCGCTTTCGTTAACCTCGGCGCAAAAAGCGATTACCCATCGTACCGTGCTGGTAGGGAACGCAGCCCAGACGCTGCATCCTATTGCCGGACAAGGTTTCAACCTTGGTTTGCGTGATGTGATGAGCCTGGCTGAAACCTTGACCCAGGCGCAGAGCAGCGGGGAAGATGTTGGTGATTATGCGGTGCTGGCACGCTATCAGCAGCGCCGCGAACGCGATCGCGAAACGACGATTGGCGTGACCAACAATTTGGTGTATCTGTTTGCCAATCGCTGGACCCCGCTGGTTGTTGGACGAAATGTCGGGCTGATGGCGATGGAATTATTTACCCCTGCGCGCGATGCGCTGGCGGAGCGAACCCTCGGTTGGGTTGCGCGATAGTCCTGTCACAGCAGGCTATTTTATTTGCCACTTTGGACCAGGGCAGTGCTCACACAAAACTCGACAGAGTTTTGAACGCCCTTCAGGGCGGCCCGAAGGGGGAGCAAAGCGAATCATCCTCACGTACTGCGTGTACGCTTCGGTTGTTCCGCGCTGTCCGTGTCCAAACTGGCTGCAACAATTACGCCTGCTGAGCCAGGCATCAGGAGTGGATTGTGCAAAGTGTTGATGTAGCAATTGTGGGTGGCGGCATGGTGGGACTGGCGGTTGCCTGCGGCTTGCAGGGCAGCGGGTTGCGCGTTGCGGTGTTGGAACAACATGTTCCGCAGCCTTTGGCGGCGGATGCACCTCCTCAGCTTCGCGTATCGGCTATTAATGCCGCCAGTGAAAAACTGCTTACCCGTCTTGGCGTCTGGTCCGATATTGTAGCCCGTCGCGCTTGCTGCTACCACGGCATGGAAGTCTGGGACAAAGACAGCTTTGGCCGTATTGTGTTTGATGACCAGAGTATGGGCTACAGCCATTTGGGACACATTGTCGAAAACGCAGAGATTCATTACGCGCTGTGGCAAAAGGCGCAGCGTTCAGCGGATATCACGTTGCTGGCTCCTGCTGAATTACAGCAGGTGGCCTGGGGTGAGAACGAGGCGTTTCTGACCCTGAAAGATGGTGCGATGCTGACGGCTCGTCTGGTAGTCGGCGCCGATGGCGCTAACTCCTGGCTGCGCAACAAAGCGGATATTCCGCTCACCTTCTGGGATTACCGCCATCATGCGCTGGTGGCGACTATCCGTACGCAGGAAGCCCACGGTGCGGTTGCGCGTCAGGCGTTTCATGGTGAGGGTATCCTGGCATTTCTGCCGCTCAATGACCCGCACCTGTGTTCTATCGTCTGGTCGCTCTCGCCGCAGGAAGCTGAACGTATGCAGCAGGCAAGCGAAGACGAATTCAATCAGGCGCTGAATATCGCTTTTGATAATCGTCTGGGGCTGTGCAGCCTTGAAAGCGAACGTCAGGCGTTTCCGCTGACGGGACGCTACGCACGGCAGTTTGCTGCCCATCGCCTGGCGCTGGTGGGGGATGCGGCGCATACCATCCATCCGCTGGCGGGGCAGGGGGTTAACCTTGGCTTTATGGATGCGGCAGAGCTGATCGACGAGCTTAAGCGGCTACAGCGTCAGGGCAAAGATATTGGTCAGTATCTCTATTTACGCCGTTACGAGCGCAGCCGTAAGCACAGTGCAGCGATGATGCTGGCTGGTATGCAGGGTTTTCGTGAACTGTTTGCTGGCGAGAATCCGGCAAAAAAACTGCTGCGTGATATTGGTCTGAAACTGGCTGATACCCTGCCAGGTGTAAAACCACAGCTCATCCGCCAGGCGATGGGACTGAACGATCTTCCTGAGTGGTTGCGCTAGCGTCCGTAAGGACAATCTTAAGAGTTTGAGACCCGTCACACTTTCCTCTCCCGGCCTGCGCGCCGGGATGCTTCTCTCATTTGAAATAATCTAATTCCACGCCTTTTTTCGCATTAGTTTTTTTTATATTACGTTTTTTTCATAACGCCATTTTTGACATTTTTTCCACATTTAATGTTGATTAATGCGGCGAATTTCAGCTTATCTTTGTTTGTTATTCTAATTTGTCGCTATGATTTTGGGTTTTTATTCTGTCGGCGATTTGGCTATTTTTGGTCATAAGCTAATGTGATGGTTAATTTTGCCTTATGGTTTAGCGTCTGTTTCGGTGGTAAGTTCAGGACAAAGAGAACGTTTGCGTCGTAGCCCCAGGAGCGGCTGCGGTGCTGGGTTTCGTGGTGAAGAATTCACCGCGAAAGAGTTGATAGCCCCGCTTATTCAACGAGGAAAAGATGGCTCAACAGACTCCTTTGTACGAACAACACACGCTATGTGGCGCGCGCATGGTCGATTTTCATGGCTGGATGATGCCACTGCACTACGGTTCTCAGCTTGATGAACACCATGCTGTTCGCACCGATGCCGGAATGTTTGATGTGTCGCATATGACCATCGTCGACCTGCGCGGTAGCCGCACCCGGGAGTTCTTGCGTTATCTGCTGGCAAACGACGTCGCGAAGCTAACGAAGACGGGCAAAGCCCTCTACTCCGGTATGCTCAACGCTTCGGGCGGCGTGATAGATGACCTGATTGTCTATTACTTCACTGAAGACTTCTTCCGCCTCGTTGTAAACTCCGCCACCCGCGAAAAAGACCTCTCCTGGATTACCCAACACGCTGAACCTTACGCCATCGACATCACCGTTCGTGACGACCTGTCGCTGATTGCGGTACAGGGGCCAAACGCGCAGGAAAAAGCCGCTACCCTGTTTACTGACGAGCAGCGCCATGCGGTAGAAGGCATGAAGCCGTTCTTCGGCGTTCAGGCGGGTGACTTGTTCATCGCAACCACCGGTTATACCGGCGAAGCAGGTTATGAAATTGCTATGCCGAATGAAAAGGCGGCAGATTTCTGGCGTGCGCTGGTACAAGCAGGCGTAAAACCTTGTGGTTTGGGGGCGCGTGACACGCTGCGTCTGGAAGCGGGCATGAACCTGTACGGTCAGGAGATGGACGAAGGCATTTCACCGCTGGCGGCTAACATGGGTTGGACTATCGCGTGGGAACCGACCGATCGCGACTTTATCGGTCGGGATGCGCTGGAAATGCAGCGTGAAAAAGGCCACGAACAGCTGGTAGGGCTGGTGATGACCGAGAAGGGCGTGCTGCGTAATGAACTGCCGGTGCGTTTCACTGATGCTTCCGGCAACCAGCAGGAAGGCATTATCACCAGCGGGACATTCTCCCCTACTCTGGGTTACAGCATCGCGCTGGCACGTGTCCCTGCGGGTATTGGTGATACCGCAATCGTTCAGATTCGTAACCGCGAAATGCCGGTAAAAGTGACTAAACCTGTTTTTGTGCGTAACGGCAAAGCCGTCGCGTAATTCATCCTTTTTTGGAGATTGATTGATGAGCAACGTACCTGCAGAACTGAAATACAGCAAAGAACACGAATGGCTGCGCAAAGAAGCTGACGGTTCCTACACCGTTGGTATCACCGAACACGCTCAGGAGCTGTTAGGTGACATGGTTTTCGTTGACCTGCCTGAAGTTGGCTCAACCGTCAGCGCGGGCGATGACTGCGCTGTTGCGGAGTCCGTAAAAGCGGCTTCCGATATCTATGCGCCAGTAGGCGGTGAGATTGTTGCGGTCAACGACGCGCTCAGCGACTCTCCGGAACTGGTTAACAGCGAGCCGTATGCGGGGGGCTGGATTTTCAAAATCAAAGCCAGCGATGAAAGCGAAATTGAATCGCTGCTGGATGCGACCGCATACGAAGCATTGTTAGAAGACGAGTAAATACGCTTCATTTTTCACGTTGCAGGTGTGTTGGCTTACCCGCATACCTGCAACGCGAATTATTTCGCGTATTCAGGTAGTAGAGACACCTACGATTCACTGCACGTTTCAGGAACCATCGCCCATGACACAGACGTTAAGCCAGCTTGAAAACAGCGGCGCTTTTATTGAACGCCACATCGGACCGGACGCCGCGCAGCAGCGAGAGATGCTGAATGCGGTTGGCGCCGAGTCGTTAAACGCGCTGATCGGCCAGATTGTGCCGAAAGACATTCAGCTCGCAACCCCGCCGCAGGTGGGCGAGGCGGCGACCGAATACGCTGCGCTGGCTGAATTAAAAGCCATCGCCGGGCGTAACAAGCGCTTCACGTCCTACATTGGCATGGGCTACACCGCCGTGCAGTTGCCACCGGTTATCCTGCGCAACATGCTGGAAAACCCGGGCTGGTACACTGCGTATACGCCGTATCAGCCAGAAGTGTCTCAGGGTCGCCTGGAAGCGCTGCTCAACTTCCAGCAGGTGACGCTGGATCTGACCGGTCTGGACATGGCCTCTGCCTCTCTGCTGGATGAAGCCACCGCAGCGGCTGAAGCAATGGCGATGGCAAAACGCGTCAGCAAACTGAAAAACGCCAACCGCTTCTTTGTGGCCGCAGATGTCCATCCGCAAACGCTGGATGTTGTGCGCACCCGTGCAGAAACCTTTGGTTTTGACGTCATTGTCGATGATGCGGCAAAAGCGCTGGATCATCAGGATGTGTTCGGCGTGCTGTTGCAGCAGGTTGGCACTACCGGTGAAGTGCACGACTACAGCGCACTGATTACTGAGCTGAAATCCCGCAAAGTTGTGGTCAGCGTCGCGGCCGATTTTATGGCGCTGGTACTGCTGACTGCGCCGGGCAAACAGGGGGCGGACATCGTTTTCGGCTCTGCACAACGCTTCGGCGTACCGATGGGCTACGGCGGTCCACACGCGGCATTTTTTGCTGCTAAAGACGAATTCAAACGCTCTATGCCAGGCCGTATTATCGGCGTCTCCAAAGATGCGGCGGGCAATACCGCACTGCGCATGGCGATGCAGACTCGTGAGCAGCATATCCGCCGCGAGAAAGCGAACTCCAACATTTGTACCTCGCAGGTCCTGCTGGCCAACATCGCCAGTCTGTATGCCGTTTATCATGGTCCGGTTGGCCTGAAACGCATTGCTAATCGCATCCACCGCCTGACCGATATCCTGGCAGTCGGCCTGCAACAGAAAGGATTGAAGCTGCGTCATGCGCATTACTTCGACACCCTGTGCGTTGAAGTAGCCGATAAAGCTGCAGTACTGGCGCGTGCCGAAGCGGCAGAAATCAATCTGCGTAGCGATATTCATAACGCGGTAGGTATTACCCTCGACGAAACCACTACCCGTGAAAATGTTGTGCAATTGCTCAATATTCTGCTGGGCGACAGCCACGGCCTGAACATTGATACGCTGGATAAAGACGTGGCGCTCGACAGCCGTTCCATTCAGGACAGTATGCTGCGTGACGATGCGATCCTCAGCCATCCGGTGTTCAACCGCTACCATAGCGAAACCGAGATGATGCGTTACATGCACTCGCTGGAGCGCAAAGATCTGGCGCTGAACCAGGCGATGATCCCGCTGGGATCCTGCACCATGAAGCTGAACGCGGCGGCCGAGATGATCCCGATCACCTGGCCGGAATTCGCTGAGCTTCATCCGTTCTGTCCTCCAGAGCAGGCAGAAGGTTATCACCAGATGATCGGCCAACTTTCCGAGTGGCTGGTAAAACTGACCGGTTATGACGCAGTCTGCATGCAGCCGAACTCCGGCGCACAGGGGGAGTATGCGGGGCTGCTGGCGATTCGCCATTATCACGAAAGCCGTAATGAAGGCCATCGTGATATCTGCCTGATCCCGGCCTCTGCTCACGGTACTAACCCGGCTTCCGCTCAGATGGCGGGTATGCAGGTGGTGGTGGTCGCTTGTGATAAGAACGGTAACATCGACTTAGACGATCTGCGTGCAAAAGCAGAACAACATGCCGACAACCTCTCTTGCATCATGGTGACCTACCCATCCACGCACGGCGTGTATGAAGAAACAATCCGTGAAGTGTGCGACGTTGTGCACCAGTTTGGCGGTCAGGTTTACCTTGATGGCGCGAACATGAACGCTCAGGTTGGGATCACCACGCCGGGCTTTATCGGCGCGGACGTATCACATCTCAACCTGCATAAAACATTCTGCATTCCGCACGGCGGCGGCGGCCCGGGTATGGGGCCGATCGGCGTGAAATCGCATCTGGCACCGTTTGTGCCGGGCCACAGCGTGGTACAGATTGAAGGGATGCTGACCCGTCAGGGCGCAGTTTCTGCCGCTCCGTTTGGTAGCGCATCTATTCTGCCAATCAGCTGGATGTACATCCGTATGATGGGCGCAGAAGGTCTGAAGCAGGCAAGCCAGGTGGCGATCCTGAACGCTAACTATATTGCCAGCCGTCTGAAAGATGCCTATCCGGTGCTGTATACCGGTCGTGATGGTCGCGTGGCGCATGAATGTATTCTCGACATTCGCCCACTGAAAGAAGAGACCGGCATCAGCGAACTGGATATTGCCAAGCGTCTGATCGATTACGGTTTCCATGCACCGACCATGTCGTTCCCGGTAGCGGGTACGCTGATGGTGGAACCGACTGAATCTGAAAGCAAGGTGGAACTGGATCGCTTTATCAATGCGATGCTGGCAATTCGCGCGGAGATCGACCGTGTGAAAGCGGGTGAATGGTCACTGGAAGATAACCCACTGGTTAACTCACCGCACACGCAAAACGAGCTGGTCGCGGAGTGGAACCACGGTTATAGCCGCGAAATCGCCGTCTTCCCGGCGGGTGTGGCGAACAAATACTGGCCAACCGTGAAGCGTCTTGATGATGTTTACGGTGACCGTAACCTGTTCTGCTCCTGCGTACCGATGAGCGAATATCAGTAATCTGCTGATTCGACTATCTTTTAAAGGCGCTTCGGCGCCTTTATTTTTTGGGAGAAACGTTATGGCTATAGCATTGGTGACGGGCGGCAGTCGTGGCATTGGTCGAGCAACCGCACTGCAACTGGCGCAAGAGGGCTACACGGTCGCGTTGAACTTTCATCACAATATTCGTGCGGCAACGGAGGTGGTGAACAGCATCGCCGCTGCTGGAGGGAAGGCGTTTGCTTTACGGGCAGATATCAGCGATGAAAGCCAGGTGGTGGCAATGTTTGAGTCTATTGACCGTGAAGGCGAGCAACTGACTGCCCTGGTGAATAATGCAGGGATCTTGTTTGAGCAAAGCACGGTCGAAAACTTAACCGCCGAACGAATTAATCGCGTACTGGCAACCAACGTTACCGGCTATTTTCTGTGCTGTCGGGAAGCGGTAAAGCGCATGTCGTTCAAGCACGGCGGTCAGGGTGGATCGATTGTAAATGTCTCTTCGGCGGCATCGCGGCTAGGCGCCCCTTTCGAGTACGTTGATTACGCCGCCTCAAAAGGCGCGGTGGACACGCTCACTACCGGTCTGGCGCTGGAAGTTGCAGCGCAGGGGATCCGCGTGAACTGTGTGCGGCCGGGTCTGATTTACACTGAAATGCATGCATCAGGCAGCGAGCCGGGAAGAGTCGATCGCGTGAAATCTATGTTGCCTATGCAGCGCGGTGGACAACCGGAGGAGGTCGCGCAGGCGATTACCTGGCTGTTGAGCGAGAAAGCATCTTACGTTACGGGGAGTTTTCTGGAGCTGGCAGGCGGTAAGTAGGGACTTGATTGCCGGATGGCGCTGCGCCATCCGGCAAAAAATCACAGGTTCTCGCCGTTGCTGGCAATCACCGCTTTATACCACTCAAAACTCTTCTTCCGCGAACGCGACATATCGCCGGTGCCGTCGTCGTGTTTGTTTACGTAGATAAACCCGTAGCGTTTGCTGTACTGACCGGTGGTAAACGACACGCAGTCGATGCAGCCCCAGGGCGTATAGCCCATCAGGTCTACGCCATCATACGTTACCGCTTTCATCATCTCTTCGACGTGGGCGCGCAGATAGTCGATGCGATAGTCGTCGTTGATGCTACCGTCTTCTTCTACTTTGTCATAAGCGCCAAACCCGTTTTCAACGATAAACAGCGGCTTCTGGTAGCGTTCATACAGCTCACATAAGGCATAGCGCAGACCGACGGGGTCAATCTGCCAGCCCCAGTCGGATGCTTTGACGTGCGGGTTCGGTACGCTGCCCTCAAAGCCGGAAATCGCATCACCGCTGCCACCTTCCGCTTTAACGGCGTTGGTCATGTAGTAGCTGAAACCGAGATAGTCACAGGTACCTTCGCGCAGGATCTGTTCGTCGTTTGCTTCCATTTTGATGTTGAATTCACGACGCCCCCACTCATTCAGAACATAAGAGGGGTAGTAACCGCGCAACTGGACATCGGTGAAGACGTAGCGCTCACGCATCGATTCTTGCGCAAACATCATATCTTCAGGCTTACAAGAGAAGGGATACAGCGGGACCATCGCCAGCATGCAGCCGACTTTCATGTCAGGATTGATGCGACGTGCCGCTTTTACCGCCAGTGCGCTGGCGACAAACTGGTGATGCAACACCTGGTACATGGTCTCTTCCGGGTTTTCATGCTCGGTATACACCACGCCCGAGCAGCAATAGCCAAACAGCGGCGCGCGCCAGTTACGCTGGTTGTTGATCTCGTTGAAGGTCATCCAGTATTTGACCTTGTGCTTGTAGCGCTCAAAAACGACTTCAGCAAAACGGACAAAGAAATCGACGACTTTACGATTGGTCCAGCTACCGTACTGTTGAACCAAATGCAGTGGCATTTCGAAGTGGGAGAGGGTGATGACCGGTTCGATGTTGTACTTCAGCAGTTCATCAAACATGTCGTCGTAGAATTTTAATCCTTCTTCATTTGGCTGGGTTTCGTCTCCTTTCGGGAAGATGCGGGTCCAGGCAATTGACGTACGGAAGCATTTGAAACCCATCTCGGCAAACAGCTTAATGTCTTCTTTGTAATGACCGTAAAAATCGACTGCTTCGTGGTTGGGATAGTATTTACCCTGCACGACGTCCTGAGTAATTTCTCGCGGAACGCCGTGAGCCCCACCGGTCAGGACGTCGCAAATGCTGGGACCTTTGCCACCTTTGTTCCAGCCGCCTTCAACCTGATGCGCCGCCACAGCGCCGCCCCATAAAAAATCGTTTGGTAAGGTAAGTTTTTTCATCTGCGCTCAGTCTCAAATTAATACAATCTGATTTTGAGTCTAACAAAGGAAAGATAAATGTCACGGTATAACAAAATAGCGTAAATGTGATTTGTTACATCAAAAAAACACATTGTTTTTTACGCTATTATTTTCGCCAGCTTGCGCCCGAGTGATTCCAGAATATAAATAACGGGGATCTGCGTGGTTATATCGTATACCCCGGCAATACGTGTTTGTGGAACGTGCCAGGAGATATTAAAGTCTGCCAGCTTCGCCAGGCGAGAGTGTTCATGGCTAGTGACCGACAGAACCTTACAGTTGTGCAGACTAAACTGGCTGGCAAAGCGCAGGATCTCTTCTGTTTCACCAGACACGGAAAGCACGATCGCCAGCGCGTTTCTGGCCATATCGTTAGTTACCGGGAAATAAGGATCATCAATGTGATTACTGAATTTACCGACGTTTGAGAAAAAACGTGCGCCATATTTCGCCAGAGCTCCAGACGTTCCCGCCCCAACGAATATAATACGCTCGGAAGATAATATAATATCAACAGCCTGATCGAGCAGTTTATCGAACTCGTCGTTATTGACGCCTTTAAAGAAACTGATAATTTCGCTGGCACCGAAATTAGCCTGTTGTGGTTCATTCTGCTCTAAATATAATTTGAAGCGTACGCGGAATTCTGAGTAACCTTCACACTTAAGCTTGCGGCAAAAGCGCAGTACGGTAGTGGTGGAAACGCCCACGGCATCAGCCAGCTCGCGAATGGTCATGTACATGACTTTGTCACGGTTTTTGATGACATAGTTGTAGACCAGCATCTCAAGATTGTTGAGACTGGCGATGGCAGCGTGGGAGAACATACTCACAATGGCAAAACTCACTCATCAGACTTCATCTACAAGGAATAATAACATGCAGCCAAATGACATCACTTTTTTTCAGCGTTTCCAGGATGACATTCTGGCCGGACGCAAAACCATCACCATTCGTGACGAGTCCGAATCACACTTCAAAGCCGGGGACATTTTACGGGTTGGGCGCTTCGAAGATGACGGTTACTTCTGCACGATTGAGGTTGTTGGCACCTCAACTGTTACTTTGGATACGCTAACGGATAAACATGCCCAGCAGGAAAACATGACGCTTGAAGAACTTAAACATGTGATTGCCGAGATTTACCCGAATCAGACGCAATTTTATGTGATTGATTTTAAATGCCTTTGATTTAAAGAAACATCTGTTAGTTGAAAAAATAGTTGCAACGCCATGATTTTAAATGATTAATCTTAATGTGATATTTATTTTAGCTAACAGGTGTTCACTGGAACCATTCTCAGTTACGCTAGAGGCGCAATAACGAAAGTGTTCGTTTCTGGGGAGTAACTTATGGTTCAGAAGCCATTAATCGCGCAGGGATATTCGCTGGCAGAGGAAATAGCCAACAGCATCAGCCATGGTATCGGGCTGGTGTTTGGGATTGTCGGACTGGTGTTGTTACTGGTTCAGGCAGTGGATACCAACGCCAGCGCTATGGCCATTACTAGCTACAGCCTGTACGGTGGCAGCATGATCCTGCTGTTCCTTGCCTCAACCTTGTATCATGCGATCCCCCATCAGAGAGCGAAAGTCTGGCTGAAAAAATTCGACCACTGCGCGATTTATCTGCTGATTGCCGGGACCTACACGCCATTCCTGCTGGTGGGGCTGGATTCGCCGCTGGCACGCGGACTGATGATTGTGATCTGGAGCCTGGCGCTAATCGGTATTTTATTCAAACTGACTATTGCGCACCGCTTTAAGGTTCTGTCGCTGGTGACCTACCTGACAATGGGCTGGCTATCGCTGATTGTGGTGTATCAACTGGCGGTTAAGCTGGCGGTGGGGGGGGTGACGCTGCTGGCCGTTGGCGGCGTAGTCTATTCGCTGGGTGTTATTTTCTACGTATGTAAGCGTATTCCTTACAACCACGCGATCTGGCACGGCTTTGTGCTGGGCGGCAGCGTTTGCCACTTCCTGGCAATCTATCTGTACGTTGGTCAGGCGTAATCATTGATGCCGGATGGCGGCTAGCGCCTTATCCGGCCTACAAAACAAAAGCCAGCATGCCTGATAGACGCATCGCAATCAGGCATTATTCATTTACTCTTCCAGCGAATACGGCTGCGGTACGATATGCAGCGTTTTTGCGTCGTCTCGAACGCGGAACACGCTGTCGACTTCCATATCGTTATTCATCACAACCTGCACCAGCACTTGCCCATCAGCCAGCTGCACTGCGGCGAGTATGGTGCCGGTACGACGCCAGTTCTCACCCATTTTCAGCTCCAGGTCTTCACCCGCTTCCGGTACGCGACTGGCCGCTCCTGCCAGAGTCCACATGGCGCGTTTGTTGGCTCCGCGGAATTTTGCGCGGGCAACCATTTCCTGACCGGTATAGCACCCTTTTTTAAAGCTGATGCCGCCTAATGCCTGCAGATTGGTGGCTTGCGGAATAAACTGCGCGCTGTTGGCAGAATCAATAACAGGAATACCCGCTTCGATATCCAGCGCCAGCCACTGTTGGCTGTTATTTAACTCCGCTTCACCACGCAGTTTCTCTGCCAGCGTTTCCGCTGTGGCAGTATCGGTCACTAGTAAGAAGCGTTCGGCTGGGTGTTCAAACCACAATATTGTGGAAGAGCCTTCGGTAATAACCTGCTTATCGCTGCCCGGTAATTCGCTAAAAAGATTGGCCAGTGCCGCACGTGCCTGGAATCCCGCTACGCCCAGCAGGACGCGCTCGTCGTCCGGGGCAATCGCCACTTTCGAAAAGACCGCGTATTTTTTCAGTTCAGTAAGCTGCGCATCGCGCAGGCTACGGCGCTCAACCCAGGCAAAACCGTCACCCTGGCGGAACAGACGCAGGGTGCTCCACATTTTACCTTTGGCGTCACAATGTGCCGCCAACACGTGCTGATGTTCGGTCATCTGGCTGACATCCGCCGTGACCTGACCCTGAATATACTTCTCACTGTCGACACCGGTGATGGTGGCGAGCGCCCAGTCATCGAGCGTCATTAGCGTCAGAGGCAAACGCGTTGACGCGAAAGGCTGGCGAGGAGGAAAAGATGTAAAAGCCATAATAATGTCCTGATTTGCTTAACGCAGTGATAATGACTAATGGTAAAAGAGCTATGGCCCATTGCAAGCGGTTTAAACAGGCTATTTGTGCCATATATTAAGCTTTGCGAGGAGACATCCAAAAATGCTGAATCCTTTGACTTAATGCGGTTTTATTTCGCGAACAAGCTTCCGATTACTGATATTCCCGTCAATGCGCGGGAAAAACACGTTACAATAGCCGGATACTTCGTTTTCGCGAGACAGGGAGAAGAACATGGATATTAACAACAAAGCACGTATTCATTGGGCATGCCGCCGTGGTATGCGCGAGCTGGACATCTCGATCATGCCGTTTTTCGAACATGAATACGACAGCTTAAGTGACGAAGAAAAACGTATCTTTATTCGTCTGCTAGAATGTGATGATCCAGATTTGTTTAACTGGTTGATGAATCATGGGAAACCAGCTGATGCTCAGCTGGAACAGATGGTGCGACTTATCCAGACACGGAATCGGGAACGTGGTCCAGTGGCAATCTGATTTACGCGTTTCATGGCGCGCGCAATGGCTTTCACTGCTCATTCATGGGCTGGTCGCGGTATTTATTTTATTGATGCCCTGGCCATTGAGTTACACCCCATTATGGCTGGTTTTGCTGTCTTTGGTGGTGTTCGATAGCGTACGAAGCCAGCGCCGAATTAACGCCTGTCAGGGCGAGATTCGGCTGTTGATGAACGGTCGTCTGCGCTGGCAGGGGCAAGAGTGGTCTATCGTTAGCGCCCCCTGGATGGTAAAAACAGGCATGATGCTGCGTTTGCGTTCCGATACCGGAAAACGTCAGCATCTATGGCTGGCGGCAGACAGTATGGATGACGCAGAATGGCGGGATTTACGGCGGTTAATACTGCAACAGGCGAAGCAGATGTAGCACTGACGGTAAGGTTGCGACCTTAACCGTCAGTCGGCAGCAACTCAGGACCAGTGCTCGGCCATTTCACCAAGAATTTGCTCGCACCAGGCCTGAATGCGTTCATCGCTGAGGTCGTACTGGTTCGTTTCATCCAGCGCCAGACCAACAAACAGCTGTCCATCGGCAATGACGGGTTTATCGCTGGTGAATTCATAGCCTTCAGTTGGCCAGTAACCCACAAATTTAACGCCTTTTGTAACCAGTTTATCGTGCAGCATACCCAGTGCATCCAGGAACCATTCGCCGTATCCCAACTGATCGCCCATCCCGTAAAGCGCAACAATTTTGCCTTCCAGGTTGAGGTCGTCCAGTTGCGCCCAGACTGCTTCCCAATCCTCCTGAATTTCACCGAAATCCCAGGTCGGGATGCCCAAAATGAGCACGTCATACTGCTCCATTAAGCTCGGGGAATCATCTTTGAGGTTGTGCAGTGTCACCAGTTCGGGACCCAGGATATCGTGGATTTTTTCTGCTGCCATTTCGGTGTAGCAGGTGCTTGAACCGTAAAAAAGACCCATGTTCATGACGTAAACATCTCAATTCTGCTGTAGCGTTGCGGGTAGTGTAACAGAATCGCCGCATTCTCGGCACAATGAGGCATAATGCATCAAAAATGAGAGTGGAATAAGAGGTGCGAGTGGAACAGGATCTGGCGCGCATCGAGCAGTTTCTTGATGCACTGTGGCTGGAACGAAATCTGGCGGAAAATACGTTAAGTGCGTATCGTCGCGATCTGACCATGCTTGTCGAATGGTTACATCACCGCGGTGCTTCGCTGGCGACCGCGCAGAGTGATGACCTGCAAGCATTGCTGGCTGAGCGGATGGATGGGGGATATAAGGCCACCAGTTCTGCACGCTTGCTCAGTGCGACACGGCGCTTTTTTCAGCATCTTTACCGTGAGAAATTTCGCGAAGATGACCCCAGCGCTGCGCTGGCATCACCTAAGCTTCCACAGCGTCTGCCCAAAGATCTCAGCGAAGCGCAGGTAGAACGACTGCTGCAGGCACCGCTTATCGAGCAACCGCTGGAACTTCGCGACAAAGCCATGCTGGAAGTATTGTATGCCACGGGCCTGCGCGTGTCAGAACTGGTGGGGCTGACGATGAGCGATGTCAGCCTGCGTCAGGGCGTGGTTCGGGTAATCGGCAAAGGAAATAAAGAGCGTCTTGTCCCGTTAGGTGAAGAGGCGGTGTACTGGCTGGAAACGTACCTGGAGCATGGGCGTCCATGGTTACTCAATGGCGTATCGATTGATGTGCTGTTTCCCAGCCAGCGCGCGCAACAGATGACTCGTCAAACCTTCTGGCATCGTATTAAACACTATGCTGTGTTGGCTGGAATCGATAGCGAAAAGCTGTCACCGCATGTCCTGCGCCACGCGTTTGCCACGCATCTGCTCAATCATGGCGCTGACCTGCGCGTGGTGCAGATGCTGCTGGGGCATAGCGACCTCTCGACAACGCAGATTTATACTCATGTCGCAACGGAGCGCTTGCGGCAACTACATCAACAGCATCACCCGCGAGCGTGAGTGCTGACAGGAAAGGATAGGTTATGAAAAAACGTTTTATGATGTTCACTCTGCTGGCAACGGCTTTTTCTGGCATGGTACATGCTGACGATGCGGCGATTCGCCAGTCATTAGCGAAGCTGGGCGTTCAGAGTACCGAGATTCAGTCAGCTCCGGTTGCGGGCATGAAAACCGTACTGACCAATAGCGGCGTACTATACGTTACCGAAGATGGTAAACATATTATTCAGGGACCAATGTACGACGTGAGCGGCGCAAGCCCGGTAAACGTCACTAACCAACTGCTGATGAAGCATTTGAACGCGCTGGAAAACGAGATGATCGTCTACAAAGCGCCGCAGGAAAAACATGTCATTACCGTTTTCACCGACATCACCTGTGGCTACTGCCACAAGCTGCATGAAGAGATGAAAGACTACAATGCGTTAGGGATCACCGTACGCTATCTGGCCTTCCCTCGTCAGGGACTGGAAAGCCAGGCAGAGCAGGACATGAAGTCTATCTGGTGTGCGAAGGATAAAAACAAAGCCTTTGACGATGCAATGGCTGGCAAGGGCGTGAAACCAGCGACCTGTGATGTGGACATCGCTAACCACTACGCACTGGGCGTACAGTTTGGCGTCAGCGGTACGCCGGCGATTGTATTGAGCAATGGCTATGTAGTGCCTGGCTATCAGGGGCCGAAAGAGATGAAAGAATTCCTTGACGCACATGCCAAACAAACCAGCGGTAAATAATTCGCGTGAAACAACAGATACAACTTCGTCGGCGTAAAGCCGACGAGACCGCCGAGCTACCTGCCGACCTGCCACCACTGCTGCGTCGTTTGTACGCCAGTCGGGGCGTGCGCAGCGCGCAGGAGCTTGAGCGTAGCGTGAAAGGCATGTTGCCGTGGCAGCATTTAAATGGCGTCGAAAAAGCGGTTGAGATCCTCTATAACGCCTTTCGCGAAGGAACCCGAATCATCGTGGTCGGCGATTTTGACGCCGATGGCGCGACCAGCACGGCGCTGAGCATCCTGGCGATGCGTGCGTTGGGCTGCAGCAACGTTGACTATCTGGTGCCGAATCGTTTTGAAGACGGCTATGGTTTAAGCCCGGAAGTGGTGGATCAGGCCCATGCACGGGGCGCTCAGCTGATTGTTACTGTCGACAATGGCATTTCGTCCCACGCGGGCGTTGAACATGCCAGAACGTTGAAGATCCCGGTCGTGGTGACCGATCACCATCTACCCGGAGACACGCTGCCGGGCGCAGAGGCTATTATCAACCCTAACCTGCCCGACTGTGAATTCCCGTCGAAATCGCTGGCGGGCGTTGGTGTTGCCTTCTACCTGATGCTGGCGCTGCGCACCTTTTTGCGTGACAAAGGCTGGTTTGATGAACGCGGCATTGCACCGCCGAATCTGGCGGATTTGCTCGATCTGGTTGCGCTTGGCACGGTGGCCGACGTGGTTCCGTTGGATGCCAATAATCGCATTCTGACGTGGCAGGGCTTAAGCCGTATTCGTGCCGGAAAGTGCCGTCCGGGTATTAAAGCGCTGCTGGAGATTTCCAATCGCGACCCACTCAAACTGGCTGCCAGCGATTTAGGTTTTGCCCTCGGGCCACGGCTGAATGCGGCGGGGCGTCTGGACGATATGTCCGTTGGTGTGGCGCTGCTACTGTGTGACAACATTGGTGAAGCGCGCGTGCTGGCCAATGAGCTGGACGCGCTCAACCAAACACGAAAAGAGATCGAGCAGGGGATGCAGACGGAAGCGCTGACTCTGTGTGAAAAGCTGGAACGCAGTAGTGATACGCTACCGGGCGGTCTGGCAATGTACCACCCTGAGTGGCATCAGGGCGTGGTGGGGATTCTGGCATCACGCATTAAGGAGCGCTTCCACCGTCCGGTGATTGCGTTTGCGCCTGCCGGCGACGGTACGCTCAAAGGCTCCGGACGCTCGATTCAGGGGCTACACATGCGCGATGCGCTGGAGCGCCTGGACACCCTTTATCCTGGCATGATCCTCAAGTTTGGCGGCCACGCTATGGCAGCAGGTTTGTCGCTGGAGGAGGCGCAGTTTGAGCGTTTCCAGCAGCGTTTCGGCGAACTGGTAACCGAGTGGCTGGATCCCGCCTTACTACAGGGTGAAGTGGTATCAGATGGTGCTCTGAGCGCAGCGGAGATGACCATGGAGGTCGCGCAAATGCTGCGTGATGCCGGACCGTGGGGGCAAATGTTCCCAGAACCGCTGTTTGACGGGCATTTCCGGCTGCTTCAGCAACGCCTGGTCGGTGAGCGTCATCTGAAGGTAATGGTTGAGCCTGTTGGCGGCGGCCCACTGCTGGACGGTATTGCATTTAATGTTGATACCACCTGCTGGCCCGACAACGGTGTTCGCGAAGTTCAGCTTGCCTACAAACTGGATATTAACGAGTTTCGTGGCAACCGCAGCTTGCAGATTATAATCGACAATATCTGGCCACTTTAGCGTCACTAATCGCTATAAAAAAGGGCGTGGATTAGTTACAATCCCGCTCTTATAACCGCATTTTGACTAGTCCAATAAAAGAAATCAGACAATGTTTGAAATTAATCCGGTAAATAACCGCATTCAGGACCTCACGGAGCGCTCTGACGTTCTTAGGGGGTATCTTTGACTATGATGCCAAGAAAGAGCGTCTGGAAGAAGTAAACGCCGAGCTGGAACAGCCGGACGTGTGGAACGAACCCGAACGTGCCCAGGCGCTGGGTAAAGAGCGTTCCTCCCTTGAGGCCATCGTTGATACGCTCGATCAGATGAGCCAGGGCCTGGAAGATGTCTCCGGCCTGCTGGAGCTGGCTGTAGAAGCCGATGACGAAGAAACCTTTAACGAAGCCGTAGCAGAACTCGATACCCTGGAAGATAAGCTGGCCCAGCTGGAATTCCGTCGTATGTTCTCCGGTGAATATGACAGCGCAGATTGCTATCTCGATATCCAGGCTGGCTCCGGCGGTACGGAAGCGCAGGACTGGGCAAGCATGCTGATGCGTATGTATCTGCGTTGGGCTGAAGCGCGCGGCTTTAAGACCGAAATTATTGAAGAGTCTGAAGGTGAAGTCGCGGGTATTAAATCCGTGACCATCAGAATTGCTGGCGAGTATGCTTACGGTTGGCTGCGTACTGAAACCGGCGTACACCGCCTGGTACGTAAAAGCCCGTTCGATTCAGGTGGCCGTCGCCATACGTCGTTCAGTTCGGCGTTTGTCTACCCGGAAGTTGACGATGATATTGATATCGATATCAACCCGGCGGATCTGCGTATCGACGTTTATCGCGCCTCTGGTGCGGGCGGTCAGCACGTTAACCGTACAGAATCTGCGGTGCGTATTACCCACATCCCGACCGGGATTGTGACGCAGTGTCAGAACGACCGTTCCCAGCACAAGAACAAAGACCAGGCCATGAAGCAGATGAAAGCGAAGCTTTATGAACTGGAAATGCAGAAGAAGAATGCCGAGAAACAGGCGATGGAAGACACCAAGTCAGATATCGGCTGGGGTAGCCAGATTCGTTCTTATGTCCTTGATGACTCCCGCATCAAAGATCTGCGTACCGGGGTTGAAACCCGCAACACGCAGGCGGTGCTGGATGGCAGCCTGGATCAATTTATCGAAGCAAGTTTGAAAGCAGGGTTATGAGGAACCAACATGTCTGAACAACACGTACAGGGCGCTGACGCGGTAGCCGACCTTAACAATGAACTGAAAACGCGCCGTGAGAAGCTGGCGAGCCTGCGTGAGCAGGGGATCCCGTTCCCGAACGACTTCCGTCGCGATCATACCTCAGACCAACTGCATGCTGACTTCGATGCGAAAGAAAATGAAGAGCTGGAAGCGCTGAACATTGAGGTCTCCGTTGCTGGTCGTATGATGACCCGTCGTATTATGGGTAAAGCATCATTCGTTACGTTGCAGGACGTTGGCGGCCGCATTCAGCTGTACGTTGCTCGCGACGATCTGCCGGAAGGCGTTTACAACGAGCAGTTCAAAAAATGGGATCTGGGCGATATCCTCGGCGCGAAAGGTAAGTTGTTCAAGACCAAGACCGGTGAGCTGTCTATCCACTGCACCGAGCTGCGTCTGCTGACCAAAGCGTTGCGCCCGCTGCCGGACAAATTCCACGGTCTGCAGGATCAGGAAGCGCGCTATCGTCAACGCTACCTGGATCTCATCTCTAACGATGAATCCCGCAATACCTTTAAAGTGCGTTCACAGATTATGGCTGGCATCCGTCAGTTCATGGTTGGTCGCGGCTTTATGGAAGTCGAAACCCCAATGATGCAGGTAATCCCTGGCGGTGCGGCGGCGCGTCCGTTTATCACCCATCATAACGCGCTGGATCTGGACATGTACCTGCGTATCGCGCCGGAACTGTACCTCAAGCGTCTGGTGGTTGGTGGCTTCGAACGCGTATTCGAAATTAACCGTAACTTCCGTAACGAAGGCATCTCTGTTCGCCATAACCCTGAGTTCACCATGATGGAACTCTACATGGCTTATGCGGACTATAAAGATCTCATCGAACTCACCGAATCTCTGTTCCGTACGTTGGCGCAGAACGTTCTGGGTACGACGGAAGTGCCTTACGGCGAAGAAGTCTTCGACTTCGGTAAGCCGTTCGAAAAACTGACCATGCGCGAAGCGATTCAGAAATACCGTCCGGAAACCAATATGGCCGATCTGGATAACTTCGATTCTGCAAAAGCGATTGCTGAATCTATCGGCATCAAAGTTGAGAAGAGCTGGGGTCTGGGCCGTATCGTGACCGAGATTTTTGAAGAAGTTGCGGAAGCGCACCTGATTCAGCCGACCTTCATTACCGAGTACCCGGCAGAAGTTTCTCCACTGGCGCGTCGTAATGACGAAAATCCGGAAATCACCGATCGCTTCGAATTCTTTATCGGCGGACGTGAAATCGGTAACGGCTTCAGCGAGCTGAACGATGCAGAAGATCAAGCGCAGCGTTTCCAGGATCAGGTTAACGCTAAAGATGCGGGTGATGACGAAGCGATGTTCTACGACGAAGACTACGTTACCGCTCTGGAACACGGTCTGCCGCCGACTGCGGGCCTGGGTATTGGTATCGACCGTATGGTTATGCTGTTCACCAACAGCCACACCATTCGCGATGTGATCCTGTTCCCGGCGATGCGTCCGGTTAAGTAAGATGTGAAATGCCGAATGGCGGCTGATGCATTATCCGGCCTACGATCCGTTACGTAGGCCAGGTAAGCGTAGCGCCATCCGGCAATCAATTCCCGTTGGCAAACTTGCGCAGCAATTCTCGCGCCTTATTATTTGCAACCTGCATTACCATCCACGGGCTAAAGGCCCATGGCGTCGCGTCAATCCCGCTTAAAACATCCTCAAGATTGCTCCATTGGTAATCCATCACTTCATCCGCGTTCGGCTGTAACTGACTGACGATGTGCGCGGTGTAAACCGGGCAGACTTCATTTTCCACTATTCCACTCGGATCCGTCGCGCAATAACGGAAATCAGGATAGACGGGTGTAAGATCGCTAATATCGGCACCCAGCTCGAAGCGAGCGCGGCGGACAATAGCCGCTTCGGTAGTTTCACCCAGCTGTGGGTGTCCGCAAACCGAATTGGTCCAGACGCCTGGCCAGGCTTTTTTGTGCAGCGACCGGCGGGTGACCAGCAGTTGACCTTGCTCGTTAAATATCCAGCATGAGAAAGCGGAGTGCAGGAGGGTTGCGGCGGTATGCGCCGTATACTTTTCCAGCGTTCCACAGGGTTGGTCCTGCTCGTTCAATAAAATGACATGTTCCTGTCGCATTGCGTCCACCCTCAATCTTAAGCACCCATATTATATGCTTAATTAAGGCATATTGATTAACTGAGGGTGTGAAATGCAAGGGCTGACGCTTCGTTGCGCGATATGATTTGGCATCCGGTTTCTGGCTGCTATGATAAAGCGTCTGGAAATGTTGCGAGGTATTGTTTTGAGTGCAGGACGCCTGAAGAAAAATAGCTTAAGTATCGTGATGCTGCTGTGTGTAGGTCTGCTGTTAGTAGGCTGTTCCGGTAGCAAGTCGTCTGATACAGGAAGTTATTCCGGCTCCCTATATACCGTGAAGCGGGGAGATACGCTATACCGTATTTCGCGCGCCACCGGTACCAGCGTGAAAGAGATCGCCCGCCTGAATAACATTCCACCGCCCTATACGATTGAAGTGGGGCAAAAGCTGAAGGTCAGCGGCGGTGCGAAAACCAGTTCAAGCTCTGGCAAAACAACCAAGAAATCCTCGACCAAAACGGCGGCGGTCAGACCGTCTTCATCTGTGCCGCAGTCATCCTGGCCGCCAGTGGGGCAACGCTGCTGGTTGTGGCCTGCCAGCGGTAAAGTGATTCTGCCTTATTCAACCGCGGACGGCGGTAATAAAGGTATTGATATCTCTGCTGCGCGCGGTACGCCGATTTATGCAGCAGGAGCCGGGAAGGTAGTTTATGTCGGGAATCAACTGCGGGGATACGGTAATCTCATTATGATTAAGCACAGTGAGGACTACATCACTGCGTATGCGCATAATGACACCATGCTGGTGAACAACGGCCAAAACGTGAAGGCCGGGCAAAAGATAGCGACAATGGGCAGCTCGGATGCGACGACAGTGCGGCTGCATTTCCAGATCCGCTATCGGGCAACAGCGATCGATCCGCTGCGTTATTTACCGCCGCAGGGCAGTAAACCAAAATGCTAACGGTGAATTAATCGCCAGTCAGACGGTCAGCCCCTTGCCAGGAAGAGCGTAAGGTTTATAATCCCTTACGCACTTCAAAGCGGGCGTAGTTCAATGGTAGAACGAGAGCTTCCCAAGCTCTATACGAGGGTTCGATTCCCTTCGCCCGCTCCAATTTCAGCTGTTCTAAAGTTCTATCATTTCTCCTGTATTCAGAAATCAATAGCAACCTTTTTTATTTCACTACATATGTGTTTTTACGCATGTGATATTGATTTTGTTCCCCACTGGCGTATTCTGATCCGCAAACGAGCAGGGGGAATAATGTCGTTTACTTCCTTACAACTTTTCAAGAATCTGTCTGATGAAACCCGGCTGGGCATCGTATTATTGCTCAGGGAGATGGGAGAGCTGTGCGTGTGCGATCTCTGCACGGCGCTGGATCAGTCACAGCCCAAGATTTCCCGCCACCTGGCAATGCTACGGGAAAGTGGTCTATTGCTGGATCGCAAACAGGGCAAGTGGGTTCACTACCGCTTATCTCCGCATATTCCTTCCTGGGCCGCTCAGGTGATTGAGCAAGCCTGGTTAAGCCAACAGGACGACGTACAGGCCATCGCCAGTAAGCTGGCATCGGCAAACTACTCTGGTAGCGGTAAGGCTGTTTGCATCTAAAAAATTTGCCTGAACATATATGATTTTTCAAATGTGAGGTATTCAGAATGAAAACGTTAACGGTGTTTGACCCGGCAATGTGCTGCAGTACCGGCGTATGTGGCTCAGATGTCGATCAGGTTCTGGTTGATTTTTCTGCTGATGTGCAGTGGCTGAAAGGACGTGGTGTACAGGTTGAACGTTACAACCTGGCGCAGCAGCCCATGAGCTTTGTTCAGAATGAGAAAGCGAAAGCATTCCTCGAAGCATCTGGGGCAGAAGGGCTTCCGTTACTGCTGTTAGACGGTGAAACGGTGATGGCTGGGCGATACCCAAAACGCGCTGAGCTGGCTCGCTGGTTCGGTATTCCGCTGGAGAAGGTAGGGTTAGCTCCCACCAGCTGTTGTGGTGGTAATACTTCCTGTTGCTGAATATGTCAGGGGGACATATGAAATTCATACAGAACATCCCGCCTTACCTGTTCTTTACCGGCAAGGGAGGCGTAGGAAAAACGTCCATTTCCTGCGCGACGGCTGTCCGCCTTGCCGAACAGGGTAAGCGGGTTTTGCTGGTCAGTACCGATCCGGCCTCCAATGTCGGCCAGGTATTCGACCTGGCTATCGGTAACACCATTCGCCCTGTGACAGCAGTTCCTGGACTTTCCGCACTGGAGATTGATCCGCAGGAAGCCGCCCAGCAATACCGTGCCAGAATCGTTGATCCTATCAAAGGTCTTCTGCCTGATGACGTTGTTAACAGCATCAGCGAGCAGCTTTCGGGGGCCTGTACCACTGAGATTGCGGCGTTCGATGAGTTCACTGGCTTATTGACAGACGCTTCCCTGCTGACCCGCTTCGATCACATCATTTTTGATACCGCGCCGACGGGCCACACGATTCGTCTGCTCCAGCTTCCCGGAGCCTGGAGCAGCTTCATCGAAAGTAACCCGGACGGAGCTTCCTGCCTTGGCCCAATGGCCGGGTTGGAAAAGCAGCGAGAGCAGTATGCTCATGCGGTAGAGGCGTTATCCGATCCTGAACGTACCCGCCTGGTTCTGGTTGCACGACTGCAAAAATCTACGCTGCAGGAAGTCGCCCGCACCCATGAAGAACTGGCTGCGATTGGCCTGAAAAACCAGAACCTGGTAATTAATGGTGTGCTGCCCAAAGCAGAAGCTGAACATGACGCCCTGGCCGCTGCGATATGGCAACGGGAGCAGGAAGCACTGGCAAATCTTCCTGCCGGTTTATCCGGGCTACCGACAGATACCCTATTGCTCCAGGCAGTCAATATGGTTGGAGTGGCTGCATTGAAGGGACTGCTGGATACCCGTTCTGAGGTATTACCGTATCCTTCAACGAACGTCCAGTACACGTCTGAAAACCTATCGCTCTCTGGCCTGGTCGATGATATCGCTCGCAGTGAACACGGCCTGATTATGCTGATGGGCAAAGGTGGTGTAGGGAAAACCACGATGGCTGCGGCTATCGCCGTCAGGCTGGCAGACATGGGGTTTGACGTGCATCTCACGACCTCTGATCCTGCTGCGCACCTGAGTACAACGCTGAACGGTAGCCTCAAAAATCTTCAGGTCAGTAGAATCAATCCACATGATGAAACCGAACGCTATCGCCAACATGTCCTTGAGACGAAGGGAAAAGATCTGGACGAAGCAGGGAAACGGCTGCTCGAAGAAGATTTACGCTCTCCCTGTACTGAAGAAATTGCCGTGTTTCAGGCCTTTTCCCGCGTGATTCGTGAAGCGAGTAAGCGGTTTGTTGTTATGGATACCGCCCCTACGGGACACACGCTTTTGTTGCTGGATGCGACCGGGGCTTACCACCGAGAGATTGCCAAAAAAATGGGGAATAAAGGTCATTTTACTACCCCAATGATGCAGCTTCAGGATCCGGATAGAACCAAAGTTCTGCTGGTTACGCTCCCTGAAACCACACCAGTGCTGGAGGCGGCAAACCTGCAGGCTGACCTTGAAAGAGCGGGGATTCATCCGTGGGGCTGGATTATCAATAACAGTCTTTCCATTGCGGATACGCTTTCTCCGTTGCTTTGCCAGCGCGCCCGGCAGGAATTGCCTCAGATTGAGGCTGTCAAGAATCAGCACGCTGACCGTATAGCGCTTGTTCCGGTGCTGGCGTCAGAGCCCGCCGGTATTGAAAAGCTCAGAGAATTGATGCGTTAATTATTTTTGGTTAATGCAGGGCGGCAACGTCGCCCTGTCAGGAGGTTTTATGTTACTGGCAGGCGCTATTTTTGTCCTGACCATTGTTTTGGTTATCTGGCAGCCGAAGGGATTAGGGATCGGCTGGAGCGCTACGCTGGGGGCGGTACTGGCGTTGATTTCTGGCGTTGTCCATTTAGGCGATATCCCGGTGGTTTGGAATATCGTCTGGAACGCGACGGCAACGTTTATAGCTGTGATTATTATCAGCCTGCTGCTTGATGAATCAGGCTTTTTCGAATGGGCGGCATTGCATGTTTCTCGTTGGGGTAACGGTCGTGGCCGTTTGCTCTTTACGTATATCGTTCTGCTTGGTGCAGCGGTGGCGGCACTGTTTGCCAACGATGGTGCGGCACTTATTCTGACGCCAATAGTCATCGCCATGCTACTGGCATTAGGGTTCAGCAAAGGCACGACACTGGCATTCGTCATGGCTGCCGGGTTTATTGCCGATACGGCCAGCTTGCCGCTTATCGTGTCGAACCTGGTGAATATCGTCTCGGCGGATTTCTTTGGTCTGGGATTCACCGAATATGCGTCGGTAATGGTGCCGGTGGATATTGCAGCCATTGTTGCCACACTGGTTATGCTGCATCTTTTCTTCCGCAAGGATATTCCACCGACTTACGACCTGGCTCTCCTTAAGACACCGGCAAAAGCGATTAAAGATCTGGCAACTTTCAGAACCGGCTGGATTGTGTTGATTCTTCTGCTGGTTGGTTTTTTCGTCCTCGAGCCGCTGGGTATTCCCGTTAGCGCGATTGCGGCGGTTGGGGCTGTGATCCTGTTTGCGGTGGCAAAGCGAGGCCATGCCATTAACACCGGTAAAGTGTTACGTGGTGCGCCCTGGCAGATTGTTATCTTCTCGCTGGGGATGTATCTGGTGGTCTATGGCCTGCGCAACGCCGGGCTAACGGAATACCTCTCTTCTGTACTGAACGTACTGGCGGATAAAGGTCTCTGGGCTGCGACGTTGGGTACTGGCTTCCTGACGGCTTTCCTGTCTTCCATCATGAACAACATGCCTACCGTGCTGGTTGGTGCGCTCTCTATTGATGGCAGCACCGCAACCGGTGTTATCAAAGAGGCGATGGTCTACGCCAACGTGATTGGCTGCGATCTGGGCCCGAAAATTACACCTATTGGTAGCCTGGCAACGCTGCTCTGGCTACATGTACTTTCACAGAAGAACATGACCATCACCTGGGGATACTATTTCCGCACCGGGATCATCATGACTCTACCTGTGCTGTTTGTAACGCTGGCCGCGCTGGCGATACGTCTCTCTTTCACTTTGTAATGAGATCCTGAAATGAACAACATCACCATTTATCACAACCCGGCCTGCGGTACGTCGCGTAATACATTGGAGATGATCCGCAATAGCGGTACTGAACCAACCGTTATTTATTACCTTGAGACTCCACCATCGCGCGATGAGCTGGTCAAACTTATTGCAGATATGGCGATCTCGGTACGGGCACTGCTGCGTAAAAATGTTGAGCCTTATGAACAACTTGGTCTTGCCGAAGATAACTTCACTGACGACCAGTTAATTGACTTTATGCTGCAGCATCCGATCCTGATTAACCGTCCCATCGTGGTGACACCGCTGGGAACGAAACTGTGCCGTCCTTCTGAAGTTGTTCTGGATATCCTTCCAGAAGCCCAGAAAGGGGCTTTCGCTAAGGAAGATGGCGAGAAAGTCGTTGATGAAGCAGGTAAACGAGTGCGATAGCAATAGGATAATAAATGCTCTGGTTTTAAGCGTAAATCAGAGCAAATTTCTACTATGATAGAAATTATATTCTGGTGATGTTCAGATGATTTGAATGGTCTGGATAGCATTTATTTTGTTTTTCAACGTTCTATACCTTAATAGTAGTAAATTATATTTTTAGAGAAAACTTGCGTAAAAGTCTATTATGATTTTTATCCGTATTTAGCACTTTGATCATCAACCTTCCAACAACAATTACTATTGTTAAAATTAAAGTAACATCTCGTAAGTTTTTAATGTTTTTATTTCTCATGGACGAAGATTTCAACACCATGGTATAATATGGCGGGAAAACATACAGGTTAATAACTTGTCAGTAATGTAAATAAATTTTCGAGGGGATTATTCCAGTGGGACGTAAATGGGCCAACATTGTTGCAAAAAAAACCGCTAAAGACGGTGCAACGTCTAACGTATATGCAAAATTCGGTGTAGAAATCTATGCTGCTGCTAAACAAGGTGAACCAGACCCAGAATCAAACTCAGCTTTAAAATTCGTTATTGAACGTGCGAAACAAGCCCAGGTTCCAAAGCACGTAATTGATAAAGCCATTGATAAAGCTAAAGGTGGCAGCGATGAAACGTTTGTGCAAGGGCGTTATGAAGGCTTTGGACCCAATGGCTCAATGATTATTGCTGAAACGCTGACCTCCAATGTTAACCGTACCATTGCTAATGTTCGCAACATTTTCAATAAAAAAGGTGGGAATATCGGCGCGGCAGGTTCTGTCAGCTATATGTTCGACAATACTGGCGTGATTGTTTTTGAAGGAACAGACCCTGACCGTATTTTTGAAATTTTGCTTGAAGCTGAAGTTGAAGTGCGCGATGTAACCGAAGAAGAAGGAAATATCGTTATTTATACTGAGTCTACAGATCTTCACAAAGGAATTGCAGCACTAAAAGCAGCTGGCATTACCGAATTCTCTACAACAGAATTAGAAATGATTGCTCAATCAGAAATTGAGCTTTCACCAGAGGATTTAGAAATCTTTGCAGGACTTGTTGATGCCCTTGAAGATGACGATGATGTCCAAAAAGTATATCATAACGTTGCAAATCTCTAATTTTAAATTAAAAGAGTCTGCCATTATGGCAGACTCTTTTAATCTCAATATTTGTTATAAAAAGGTATAGCCAACCAGATACACCTGGAACGGCTTTAAGCAAGCTGATTCCCGGCGTAGTATCACCAGAATAATCAACTGCTATCATTCTTCCGTCAGGCTCGCTATCCGCCAGGCTGGTGGATACCTTCACCCAGGCTGCGTTGAAGTAAAACCGTGTCGAGCCAGCGTCCATGTTTGAAGCCAATGTTCTTCAGCGTGCCGATTTCCGTGAATCCAGCCTGCTGATGGACCTTCAGCGAACCCTGATTATTGCTATCACCGACGATGGCAATCAACTGCCGGTAACCCTGCGTTTCGGCCCAATCAATGACATGGCTTAGCAACGCTTTTCCTGCCCCCTGGCGCTGTGCTGTCGGGTCAATGTAAATCGAATCTTCGAGGGTATAGCGGTAGGCATAACGCTCACGGTAGCGGGTGAGATAGCAATACCCGATGACCTTTTCTTCTTGTAGCGCGACCACCCACGGCAATCCCAGGCTGCGGATTTTTTCCAGGCGTGCCTGCATTTCGCGCAAATCCGGTGGGTCTGTTTCAAAGCTGCCTGTACCGTGAATAACATGATGGGCGTAAATATCGCGTATGGCGGGGATATGCTTTTCTTCTGCGTTAACGATTTTCATTGACCAGCTCCCATTGGCATCTTTATCCAGATTACCTGAAAGTCAGGAGGAGAGGGTAAGTGCAAAAAATTATGCTTCTATTTGCTTTTTCAATGTAAATAGACTTATAGATTGTAGGGAATAAAAATCGATTGCGGTTGATGCTGTCAATAATACGCAAGGTTGGTAAATACAATAACGATCAAAACCATGTACAACTCTTCGCGCGCGTATTCTGCCGGATATCAAAATACTAATTATGGTAGGTTTCAATCATGAGTTAAGAAGTTATTTGATTTCATTGCATTTTTACTGTACTTAGTCACTGCAAGTGACTGTACCTGTATTTTCATTTCATTGACTATGTCTGCTACTTAAAATTAAGTTATATTGTCTACATTGTTGTCTTTACTGTTATCGGAGTCATTATTATCAGAATTTTCTCTATCCGCACATAATAGTTACCGTGCAAACAGTTGCGCAGTGTAGCTATGCTAACCAGCAATAGTTATCATCGTCACAAGGCTTCGTTTCGCAAACTTAATCTAAATCCAGTATTCAATACCAGGTGGATTAGGATAATTTGACCTAAAATACTTTTTTTGCCCAAGAGTATTCTTGTTGCGTAGAAACAACAGGCACTGAATGATAAAATCCCTGGGTTTATACCTCCTTTCCAAGGATTAGAGGATGGGGTGTGGATAGTCAATAAGACGAAAGAATTAATTGCTTCATAACCCTATTACGAAATAAGCGGCAGTGCATCTTACATGGTCGACAACTGTCAGTGAATGACCGTAACTTATTGAAAACGCTTATTTTTACTATGATGTAAGATATAAGGGCAGATATGTTAAGTATGCGTCGACATGCCAATTTTATTAAACGTTTAAAGTCTGTTAGCTGTTTATTTACGGCAAGCGTACTTTTCCCGATGCAAATCTCCGCAGCGGTATCTGATTATGACGCTTTGGTTATTAAAGCTCGGGGAGGTAATAGTGCACCGTTATTGCATTATCTTGAGGATCAGGGAAAGAAAAGCGCGCTAACGCCAAATCAGGTTGCCGACTGGCTGCAGGTTTCCGGTTGGGTTGATAACAACGATAAAACCACCATTGAAATCTGGCTGCAGTATCGTGGGCAGATGGATGTGCCTGCCCGAGGGAAAGTTGCTGCCGCGCGCGCGTATCGTAATCTGAAGAACTGGAATGATTCGTTAGCGGTGTGGAATAGCGTTTTACAGGAAGAGCCTGACAACGTTGATGTACGTACCGGCTGGATAATGACGTTAGCGGATGCTCGCTACAATCAGCAAGCGCTTACTGAAGCGAACAAATGGGCGCAGGCGCATCCGGGGGCTGATTCCGACGCGCTACTTGCCTATGTATATCACTCTCAGGGGAAAAATTGGGACGCGCTGTTGGTTGCCAGCCAGGCGGATGACGTTGAGCCGGGCAACAAAAATGCGCAATCTACGCTGCTGTCTGCGCTGTCAGCAAACCGCGTTTCCGGACCCGCTTTAAATATGGCGGAAGTCGTACCCACGGCGGATCCTGTAAAGCGTCGCCTTGAGCTCGATGCGGCCGCCGAAATGGTGCGTTCTTCCTATACCTCCGCACGTAATGAAGAAGAACGATTCATCGTGGCGGACAAAGCGCTGGCCCGTTATGACCAGTTGCTGACGGCCTGGAAGGATGAACCGTCCGCACAGAATGATGTTCGTCGGGCGAGAATTGACCGCATGGGCGCCCTTCTGGTACGTAAACGAACTTCTGAAGTGATTAAGGAATACGAATCACTGTCTGCGAGCGGCGAAGTGCCAAACTATGCTAAACGCTGGGTAGCATCGGCATGGTTAAGTGAACGCCAGCCGGAAAAAACCGAAGCGATGCTGATGAGCATCTACTACCCCAATGGACCGATTCCTGTGACGCCGCTCGGTCCTGAGGATCAGCAGGATCTGTTCTACGCCCATATTGATAACGAAAACTTTGATGCTGCTAAAAAACAGGTCGAAAACTTAATCAAAGAGAGTCCGTACCTGCGACGCATCTATGGTTCGCCAACGCCGCAGCCGAACGATAACTGGCTGCTCGGGCAGTCGCTGCTGACGCAATACCATATCGCTGCTAATGAACTACCAGAGGCAGAAAAGCTCTCAGAGCATCTGGCGCGAACCGGCTCTGGTAACCAGGGGCTGCGCATATCCTATGCCTCTGTTCTTGAAGCACGTGGCTTGCCGCATGCGGCAGAGAAAGAGCTGAAGCTAGCGGAAGTGATCGAGCCAAGCAACCTTGAGCTGGAGCGTCAACAGGCTTACGTGGCATTGGATCTCCAGGAGTGGAAGCAGGCCGATGAACTAACGGATGACGTTATCGCCCGTAGCCCGGATGATGAAGCGACTCTGCGCCTCGCGCGTATTCGTGATGTTCACAAAATGTCGGAAGTGCGCATTAGCGGCACGCAGGGGATTTCGTCCGATAGCCCAGTCAGCGGTAAGAATGATTTCAACATCAATACGGCTATTTACAGCCCGCCAATTAACGACAACTGGCGACTGTTTACCGGATTCAACTTTGCTACCGGTGAATTTGAAGAAGGGAAGGGAATCAGCCGCGATCTGGCGGCTGGCGCAGAATGGACTTCCCGTGATTACTGGGCGGAAATGGAAGTGTCTGGCCGAAATTTTGGCGATGGTCAGAAGATTGGTGGCCGTCTTTCCGGCTGGCATGACTTCAATGACAACTGGCGCGTAGGCGGTTCGGCCGAGCGCTTATCGCGTAATACGCCACTGCGTGCGCTGCGTAGCGGCGTGTATGCCAACGGCGGAGATATGTTTGTCCGCTGGTATCAAAACGAACGACGTGAATATCAACTGTCGTTTGCCGCCTCACATTTCTCGGACGGTAACGATCGTATCGAATACGGACTCAGCGGAAAAGAGCGCATCTGGACGACGCCGCGCTTCACGCTGGACTTTACTCCGGGCATCGGCGGGAGCACCAACACCAAAGAAAATGTGCCGTATTACAACCCGAAGAGTGATTTTTCCGTGGTACCCGGTCTGAGCGCTGAGCAGGTTCTTTACCGCCACTATGACACAGTGTGGACGCAGCAAGGCCTGGCTGGCGTGGGCGGCTATTGGCAGCAAGGCCAGGACGCAGGCGCTATTGTTCAGGTGGGATACGGACAACGACTCAAATGGAACAACGTCGTAGATGGCGGGGTGATGCTGATTTGGGATAAACGCCCCTACGACGGTAAACGTGAGCGGAATATCTCCCTCGCTTTCGATTTAAATGTCAGGTTTTAAGGATTGTTCATGCTGAAAAGATGCCTGTGGCTTAGCGCATTAATCGCTGGCTGGTTGATGATTACCGCGTGCAGTAGTGCGCACAATACAACGCCTCGTTATGTTCCTCCCGCAGAGAGAACGCCGCTGACGGCTGATCATCCGTGGCCAAAAAATAGCTTCCTGGTACTGGGTTATCACGATGTTGAAGATGGCGCAGCGGATCAGCGCTATCTTTCTGTGCGCACCAGCGCATTGAGCGACCAAATGGCCTGGCTGCGTGATAATGGCTATAACCCGATCAGCGTGCAGCAAATCCTGGACGCCCATGACGGTAAAATCGTACTGCCGGAAAAGGCTGTACTGCTCACCTTTGATGACGGATACAGCAGTTTTTATACCCGAGTCTGGCCGCTGCTGAAAGCCTACAACTGGCCTGCACTCTGGGCGCCGGTAGGCAGTTGGGTCGATGCGCCAGCCAATAAAAAAGTCGATTTTGGCGGCTTAATGACCGCGCGCGATAAATTCGCCACCTGGAAGATGGTCGAAGAGATGGGCAAATCGCCGCTGGTAGAAATTGGTGCGCATACCTGGGCGTCGCATTTCGGTGGTGATGCCAACCCGCAGGGGAGTAAAGAACCGGCGGTGGCGAATCGTCTTTACGATAAGAAAACAGGAACTTACGAAACGGATGAGCAGTATACGCGGCGCATTAATACCGATATTTCACTGATCACCAATAAGATTAAATCGGTGACAGGGAAATCGCCGCGCGCGTGGGTGTGGCCTTATGGTGCGGCCAGTGGCACAACCTTAAATCTGACCAAAGAACATGGCTACAAGATGGCCTTCACGCTCAACGAAGGGTTGGCGAATGCCGCGTTTCTTGATGACATCCCGCGCGTGCTGATCTCTGATAATCCCTCTCTAAAGCGCTTTGCAAGTCAGGTCGCTCAGGTGCGTGAACCGCAGACGATGCGTGTGATGCATGTGGATCTGGATTACGTGTATGACAAAGACCCGACCCAGCAGAAGCGCAACATCGATAAGCTGATCCAGCGCGTTTATGACATGCGCATTTCTCACGTTTTCCTGCAGGCGTATGCCGACCCTAAAGGTGACGGGAATATTCGCGAGCTTTATTTCCCTAACCGCTGGCTGCCGATGCGCGCCGACCTGTTTAACTATATTTCCTGGCAATTACAAACGCGGGCAGGGGTGACGGTATATGCCTGGATGCCGGTTCTGGCTTTCGATCTCGACGCTTCTATTCCACGTGTAACCGCATGGGATCCGAAAACGGGACGTACTGCTATCAATCGCGAGAACTATGTCCGCCTTTCACCCTGGAGCGGCGAAGCGCGTCAGCGCATCACTGAAATCTATGAAGACCTGGCGAAACACGCAAGCTTCAAAGGAATCTTGTTCCACGATGATGCTTTCCTGACGGACTTTGAAGACGCGTCACCGGAGGCGTTAGCCGCCTACCGCGCCGCAGGGCTTCCGGGAAGTATTGAGCAAATCCGTAGCAACCCTCAGACCTTTGAGCGCTGGACGCGCCTGAAAAGTAAGATGCTGATCGACTTCACCAAACAACTGACCCAGTCGGTGCGTAATATTCGCGGTCCGCAGGTGCAAACTGCGCGCAATATTTACGCGATGCCGGTACTGGAGCCGGAGAGTGAGGCCTGGTTTGCGCAGAACCTGAATGATTTCCTCAATACCTATGACTGGACGGCACCCATGGCGATGCCATATATGGAGCAAATCCCGGCCAATGATGCCAACGCCTGGCTCGACAGATTAGTGAATGCCGTTGCACAAACGCCCGGCGCGCTGGACAAAACCGTGTTTGAACTGCAGGCACGAGACTGGCGTAAATCCGGGGACGAGGCAGAAATCAGCGGAAAACAGATCGCCGAATGGATGCGCCAGCTGAAATTAAGCGGTGCAGGTAACTACGGCTATTACCCGGATGATTTCATCAGCGACAAACCTGAGATGTCAGAGATTCGCTCGACGTTCTCCTCATACTGGTACCCGCAAAAATGACCGATCGCATAATTGCTTTCCTGATACTTTGCCTGATGTTCAGCCTGCCGTTTGGCGTGGCTGTCATTTTTACAGGTGAAATGATGTTGAACTTCGTCTTCTTCTGGCCCTTGTTCATGTCTGCACTGTGGATAAGCGGCGGAGCCTATTTCTGGTTTTACCGTGAGCGTCACTGGAAATGGGGAGATAATACACCGCCACCGACCCTGGAAGGGAATCCGCTGGTTTCCATTCTAATCCCCTGTTTTAACGAAGGGATCAATGCGCGTGAAACCATTGGTGCTGCGATGGCGCAGCGATATAAAAATATTGAAGTGATTGCCATCAACGATGGTTCGACGGACGATACATACGAGGTTCTGGAACAGCTGGCCGTGGAATATCCAAGCCTGCGCGTGATTCATCTGGCTGAAAACCAGGGTAAAGCGCTGGCGTTGAAGACCGGTGCGGCAGCGGCGCGCAGTGATTACCTGGTTTGTATTGACGGTGATGCATTACTGGATCGCGATGCCGTCGCCTATATTGTGGCTCCGCTAATCCAGTTCCCGCGCGTCGGTGCGGTGACCGGGAATCCACGTATTCGTACCCGCTCCACGTTAATTGGCCGTGTGCAGGTCGGTGAGTTCTCTTCCATTATCGGCTTGATTAAACGTACGCAGCGAGTCTATGGGCAGATCTTTACCGTTTCCGGCGTGGTGGCGGCGTTTCGTCGCCGCGCGCTGGCGGAGGTCGGTTACTGGAGCCCGGACATGATCACCGAAGATATCGACATCAGTTGGAAGCTGCAATTGCGCCACTGGTCGATATTCTTTGAGCCACGCGCACTGTGCTGGATCCTGATGCCTGAAACGTTAAAAGGACTATGGAAGCAGCGTCTGCGTTGGGCGCAAGGCGGCGCGGAGGTATTTATCGTGAACATGCGCCGCCTGTGGTCGTGGGAGTTTCGTCGCATGTGGCCGTTGTTTTTCGAGTTCTGTTTTTCTACCGCGTGGTCGTTCGCTTACGCGATCAGTATCGTGCTGTTCCTGCTAGGGTTGATGATCCCGATGCCGGACTCACTGTACGTGCAGCATCTGTTCCCGCCAGCCTTTACCGGACTTATCCTTGGCGTGGTCTGCTTAATACAGTTTGCGGTAAGTCTGATCATCGAACGACGCTATGAAAAAGGCATTGGCGCCTCGTTGTTCTGGATTATCTGGTTCCCGGTGGTGTACTGGATGCTAAGTCTTTTCACCACGCTGGTGGCGTTTCCGAAAGTGATGCTCAAACGCAAACGCGGCAGGGCGCGCTGGGTGAGTCCTGACCGTGGCATTGGGAGGATCGAGTCATGAATCAGCCACTGATCTTTACCGAACAGCGTTTTCTGCCAAGGGCGATCGACGTGCTGTTGACGCTGGTTGCCTGGATTGGGTTTATTTACCTGATTTATAAAGGGCTGATCACGGCGCTGACGCACTCGCCCTATATGGGCGTACGACCCTTTTTCACCACGCTGGATACGGTGACGTTTTATATCCTTGTTGCTCTGGTGAATGGCCTGGTGCTGATTGGCTGGGCGAAGTACAACCAGTTTCGCTTCCGGGTGGAACGCCGCAGCCGTAGACCAGGACTGGAAGACCATGAACTGGCGGAAAGTTTACGCATTACCCGTGAGCTGGTGACAGAACTGAACAAGGCGAGAGTGCTGACGGTTCACCATTATGAAAGTGGTGAGATCAGTCATATCGATGTGGACAGGGATATCGCCGATAACCGTCTGCCGCCGCCGACGCCTGCGATGCTGGAGTATTTGCCGCCAGAGCGGGAGCCGTCGTTGCAGAAAAGATCTGAGTGATATTTCTGCTTTCAGCGACCTCCTTCAGCCTCGCATCGGTCTATGATTAGACCCAGACAATAAAAAAATGTGAGGCAATGTCGTGGATAAAGAACTACTGAGTGCCGGTTATCGGGCCTATACCGGCGAGAAGATTGACGTCTACTTCAATACGACGATATGTCAGCATTCGGGAAACTGCGTGCGGGGAAGCGCAAAGCTTTTTAACCTGAAGCGTAAACCGTGGATCATCCCGGATGAAGTGGATGTCGCGACGGTGATTAAGGTCATTGATACCTGCCCGAGCGGTGCGCTGAAATATCGCCAGAAATAAGTGAGGGAACCATGGAGATTCTTGCAGGCCACAATAAGTTTTATGTGAATGATGCTGAGGGCAATCAGATCGCCGAGATTGTCTTTGTGCCGACAGGTGAGCATTTGAGCATCATTGAGCATACCGATGTCGATCCCAGCCTTAAAGGTCAGGGGGTCGGCAAACTGCTGGTGGCGAAAGTGGTGGAGAAAATGCGCGCTGAAAACCGCAAAGTGATTCCGCTGTGCCCGTTTGCCAAACATGAGTTTGATAAGACCCGCGAGTACGACGATATTCGCGCTTGATTATCACACGAGCGCCGGAACGCATCCCCCATCCGGCGCATCACTCCCGATGTAGCAAATCCTGATAAATTCCCGTCAGCACTCCGCTTGGGCCAAATTCCTTTTTAATCCACTGAGTCACTCGACCGGTTGCCGAATGCTGGGTCGCCAGCAGCATCCGTGAGTCCTGACGCGGGTTGTGGATCTGCCGCGTGACCAGCAACGACTTTTCCATCGCCTCGCGCACCATATAGTCCGGCAGAAAACCGATACCCTCACCCAGAATCTGGCACTGGCATTTGGTATTAAAATCGGGAACCAGGATCGACTCCTGTCCGTGTAACAGCCAGCCGACCTTTTTGTTAATGGTGTGCGCGGTGTCTTCCACCATGATGTTCGGGTACAGGCGCAGCTGGCTCTCAGAGATGGGTTCAGGCATAAAGGCCAGCGGATGATCCGGTGCGATCGCAAACGACCAACGGATTGCGCCGATCTCGGTGTAATCAATCCCTCCGCCGTCCAGTAACGTATCGGGCGCACCGATGGCGATGTTGGCGAGGTTGTTGATGATCGAATCCCAGACGCCGTTATACACCTCGGTGGTGACGGTTATCTGGCAGGTTGGAAACTGTTTCTTAAGTACCTGCAGCAGCCGTGCGGTATGCTGCGGGGTGTAGAGCAACTGGTTAATGCAGATGCGCACCCGAGCCTCGATGCCCTGGGCGATGGTATCAATGCTGCGCTTGATGGCGTGGAAATCGTTCAGCAGATCTGTCGCCTTACGGAACAAGTAGCGCCCGGACTCGGTCAGCTCAATGCTGCGAGTACTGCGGGTAAACAGTACCACGTCCAGCCCTGTCTCCATTCGCTTGATGGTGTAGCTAATGGCGGAGGTGGTTAAACCCAGCTCCTCAGCGGCCTTGCTGAAACTGCTGTAGCGCGCCGCCATGGTGAACGCCAGCAGGTTCTCCTCGGTAAAAATTGAATTCATCCTCTCTCCTCCCAGGCCTCAAGGCTACCGCCCCCATACGATGATTGTTGAATGTATTTGTAATCCTTATACAGAGCAATCAGTTTTGAACAGAATTTAACACCAGTTTTACATTTGATTTGAAGGCAATCACACTTCTGTCCTTTAGTTGTAGGCCGCTATCTGCGCAGCATGCCGCTTTTTAACCTGGATGACTGATTAGCGCGTAAAAGAACGTCAGCCATAAGGGAAAGATTGCACTACAGCACGTTTTACTCTCATTATTAAATTATGTTCAACAATCGCCTCGCTAACGATGAATGAAATTTAAGCGGATATTATTCTTATCACTCTGTTGCTATTCTCAGCTTATCGAAATTTTAAAAGCCTTAAAAACTGCAGGAGAGGGACTATGTCAGAGAAAGAACTCATTACTGAATTTTTGCTGGCGGCAGAGCAGGGCAATGCACAGGGATTAAAATCCTGTCTGGCAAAAAATGTGGATATTAATGCCACTAACCGCCAGGGGCGTACCGCCATAATTATCGCCAGTCTGAATAAACATTACGACTGTGTTTCTTTATTGATTGCCGCAGGTGCTGATATTAATAAACAAGATCAAACCTGCTTTAATCCATTCTTGATTAGCTGCCTGACGAATGACTTAACGCTACTGCGTTTGGTATTACCGGCTAACCCCGATCTTAATTGCCTGAGCCGTTTTGGCGGTGTGGGTATTACGCCTGCCAGTGAAAAAGGCCATGTGGACATCGTGCGTGAACTGCTGCTGCGGACCGACATCAATGTTAATCACACCAACTTTGTCGGCTGGACGCCGCTGCTGGAAGCCATCGTGCTGAATGATGGTGGTGCGAAGCAGCAGGAGATCGTCAAGCTGCTGCTCGACCATGGTGCGAATCCGCACATGACGGATAAATACGGTAAATCCCCGCTGGAACTGGCGCGGGAGAAAGGTTACCACGAAATTGCCGAGCTGCTGATTGCGGCCGGAGCCTGACCGAGGAGCGCCACTATCGCTACGCCATCACGGCGATGTGTACGAGCGTTAACCGCAGACGGCGCGTTTCTCGCTTTCCGGGGAATGGCACGGGTTGAACAGGTTTTTTCCCGCGCAGTAAACCTGTTAATACCTGAACCGCAGCAACTGCTGACGTTACTGAGTGAAGATTGTGATAACGCGCCTAACAGCTGTCGGCTGGCGCTGACGCATTGTGAAGACCTGTTTCACTCTGGTGAATGGGTCAGTTTTTCCGAGTCGGGGATAGCCGTTGGCAACGATAAATGGATAGAAACCTCCGGTTGTCTGCGGTGGCGCATACCACGGTGGACGCCAGATACAGTAAGCCTCGCTACAGTCTACTGGCAGCGCTGGGAAGGGGTTATCCGCCAACAGCTAACAAGCGACGACACATTATTTCTGTACCAGGGTGATAACCCGTTTTATCAGGAAATCACCCGTCAATTACTCAATCGCCGACAAAGATTACTGACGGCGTTGCATACAGGAGAAAATATCTCTACAGCGGTCAGTTATTTAATTGGTCTGGGGATTGGTCTGACGCCTTCATCTGATGATTATTTAGTGGGCTTAAGCACTATTCTATTTATTCCTGGACATCCGCTGAGGAAATATCGTGAAGATTTTTTAGCGGCCTTACAATGTGCCGGAAATAATACGACGCTACTCAGCAAAATAACGCTGCAGGAAGCTTTTCATCAACGTTTTCGGGAAAGCGTTGGGCGGCTGGTAAAACATATTATTACTGAGCAACACCCCGTTTCTACACAATATATTATTGACATTAAAAATATTGGCTCAAGTTCTGGCTGCGACATGCTGTATGGCATGGCGGATGCCTGTGCCCTGAGCTACAGGTCCGGAGGGAATTATGTCGATCAGGATAGTTGTTAAAAAGAATACGTATTTTGATTCTGTCTCACTGATGTCTATCTCTACACGCGCAAATAAGCTCGATGGCGTTGAGCAGGCGTTCGTAGCTATGGCGACAGAAATGAATAAGGGCGTGCTGAAGAATCTTGGCTTGCTCACGCCTGAGCTGGAAGAGGCGAAAAGTGGCGATCTGATGATTGTCATTAAAGGTGCCAGCGAAGCGGCGAACGACCAGACGCTGGTGGCGATTGAAGAACTGTTTACGCATAAAGAGCAGGGCGGCCAGCACGAAGCGCGCTATGCCACGCTCGCCAGCGCGAAGAAACATGTTCCTGACAGCAACCTGGCGGTGATCTCGGTCAATGGACTGTTTGCTGCGCGTGAAGCGCGTCAGGCGCTGCAAAATAACCTCAACGTGATGCTGTTCTCTGACAACGTCTCTCTTGAGGACGAGCTGGCACTCAAGCAGCTGGCGCATGAAAAAGGGCTGTTGATGATGGGGCCAGACTGCGGAACCGCCATTATTAACGGCGCGGCGTTGTGTTTTGGCAACGCGGTGCGTCGCGGCAACATCGGAATTGTCGGTGCGTCTGGTACCGGAAGTCAGGAACTGAGCGTACGCATTCACGAGTTTGGCGGCGGGATTTCCCAACTGATTGGTACCGGTGGACGCGATCTGAGTGAAAAGATTGGCGGCCTGATGATGCTTGACGCGATTGGCATGCTGGAGGCTGATCCGCAAACGGAGATCATTGCGCTGATCTCCAAACCGCCTGCGCCAGCGGTGGCGCGCAAGGTGCTGGAACGCGCGCGCGCTTGCCATAAGCCCGTTGTGGTGTGTTTCCTTGGGCGTGAAGCCGCTCCTGCGGATGAAAAAGGCCTGCTGTTTGCACGCGGCACCAAAGAAGCGGCGCTGAAAGCGGTGCTGCTGACCGGCGTTAAAAAAGAGAGTTTGGATCTACATCCGCTCAACTGGCCGCTGATTGAAGAGGTCCGCGCCCGTCTGACCCCGCAGCAAAAGTATATTCGCGGCTTGTTCTGCGGTGGCACGCTGTGCGATGAGGCGATGTTTGCCGCCATGGAAAAACACGCGGAAGTTTACAGCAACATTCATCCGGATCCGGCGTTCCGCCTGCAAGATCTCAACCGCAGCGTCGGGCATACCTTCCTCGATTTCGGTGATGATGATTTCACCAACGGTAAACCGCACCCGATGATCGATCCCACCAACCGCATTAGTCGTCTGTTGCAGGAAGCGCGCGATCCTGAAGTCGGCGTGATCGTGATGGACTTCGTGCTTGGATTTGGAGCGCATGAAGATCCGGTCGGTGTGATGCTCGACGCGATTGTTGAAGCCAAAGCGATCGCTGCCGCAGACGACCGTCCGCTGGAGATCCTCGGCTACGTGTTGGGCACCTCCCTCGATACGCCGTCACTGGAAAAACAGTGCCAGATGCTGACCGATGCAGGCGTCATCTGGGCGAGCAGTAGCACCAACACCGGATTGCTGGCGCGTGAATTTATCTGTAAAGGGGAGGAAGCCTGATGAGCCAGACACTGTTTAACCAGCCGCTGAATGTGATTAATGTCGGCATCGCGATGTTCAGCGATGACCTGAAAAAGCAGAACGTACCCGTGACTCAGCTCGACTGGACGCCGCCGGGACAGGGCAACATGCAGGTAGTGGCCGCCCTGGACGAGATTGCCGATTCGCCGCTGGCAGACAAAATCGCTGCCGCTAACCAGCAGGCGCTGGAACGTATTATCCAGTCGCATCCGGTGCTTATTGGCTATGACCAGGCAATCAATGTCGTGCCGGGGATGACCCGCAACACCATCCTGCACGCCGGACCGCCGATCCGCTGGGAAAAAATGTGCGGCGCAATGAAGGGCGCGGTAACCGGGGCGTTGGTGTTTGAAGGCCTGGCGAAAGATCTGGATGAAGCCGCCGAGCTTGCCGCCTCCGGCGAAATTATCTTCTCTCCATGCCACGAGCATGACTGCGTTGGTTCTATGGCGGGTGTGACGTCGGCGTCGATGTTTATGCACATCGTAGAGAACAAAACCTACGGCAACCGCGCATATACCAATATGAGCGAGCAGATGGCGAAGATCCTGCGCATGGGAGCGAACGATCAGAGCGTTATCGATCGTCTGAACTGGATGCGTGATGTGATGGGACCGATGTTGCGCGATGCCATGAAGCTGGCGGGAGAAATCGATCTGCGCCTGATGTTGGCACAGGCGCTGCACATGGGCGATGAGTGTCATAACCGCAACAACGCCGGGACGGCGCTGCTGATTCAGGCGCTGACACCGTGGATTATTCAGACCGGTTATCCGGTTGAGCAGCAGCGTGAGGTGTTCGAATTCGTCCTTAGCAGCGATTACTTCTCCGGGCCGACCTGGATGGCAATGTGTAAAGCGGCAATGGACGCCGCCCACGGTATTGAATACAGCACCGTGGTGACGACGATGGCGCGTAACGGCGTTGAGTTCGGTCTGCGCGTCAGCGGGTTGCCGGGGCAATGGTTTACCGGTCCGGCGCAACAGGTGATAGGTCCGATGTTTGCGGGCTATAAGCCGGAAGATTCCGGTCGTGATATCGGCGATAGCGCGATTACCGAAACCTACGGCATTGGCGGTTTTGCCATGGCGACGGCACCGGCTATCGTGGCGCTGGTGGGGGGAACGGTCGAAGAGGCGGTCGATTTCTCTCGCCAGATGCGCGAAATCACCCTCGGTGAAAACCCCAACGTCACGATTCCGCTGCTGGGTTTTATGGGGGTACCGACCGCGATAGATATTACACGCGTAGGCAGCACCGGTATTTTGCCGGTGATTAACACCGCAATTGCGCACAAAGACGCAGGGATCGGCATGATCGGCGCCGGAATAGTCCACCCGCCGTTCGCCTGTTTTGAAAAGGCGATCCTCAACTGGCGTGACCGCTACTGCTAATAACAACAATCGGGGCTAACGGCGTTAGCCCCACAGTAGCAAAGCGCAAAACGTTGCTTACCTGCAGGGCTGGGCGATCCCTGAGATCGCAAACGATGCTTAACCTGTGAAGGATATTCCATGAACAGCATAAAACTAGAATGGAAACGTGGTGACTGGGCGGCTTACTTCGGGCTGATGACCAACAACCTGACTAACCTGCTGACAATGATGGGGCTGCTCATTTTTGTCGTCGGGATCCCTACCGAAATTGTGTATGGGCGCATTGCGCCTGCCTTTGGTCTGGCGGTGCTGGTGGCCAGTGTCTGCTATGCCTGGTTTGGCCTGCAGATGGCAAAGCACACAGGGCGTAATGACGTGACGGCACTGCCGTCCGGACCGAGCGCACCGTCAATCTTTACCGTCACCTTCCTGGTACTGATGCCGGTTTATCAGCAAACCAAAGATGCCAACTTCGCGATCCAAATCGCGCTGGTGTGGTGTTTTGTCGAAGCGTTGATCCTGGTGGGCGGCTCCTTCCTGGGCGAGACCATCCGCAAGATGATCCCGCGTACGGTACTGCTTTCTTGTCTGTCCGGCCTGGGATTGCTGCTACTGGCGATGAACCCGATGCTGCAGGCATTTGAAGCGCCGACCGTCTCTTTCATCGTCTTGTTACTGATCTTCATTAACTGGTTCGGTAAGAAGCCGATTTTTGCCCGCATTCCTACCGGCTTACTGCTGCTAATTGCCGGTACGGCCCTGGCGTGGATCTCCGGTTTGCAAAGCCCGGAAGCGATTAAATCCTCGATGTCTTCCTTTGGCTTCAACCCGCCGGAAATTCATGTCGACAGCTTCCTGCAAGGTTTGCCGCACGCGCTGCCGTATCTGGCCTCTGCGGTCCCTTTGGGTCTGGCGAACTACATTTTTGACCTCGAGAACATTGAAAGCGCACATGCGGCAGGTGATGAGTACAACACCCGCAAGGTGATGATGGCGAACGGTTTCGCCTCCATGCTTGGCTGCATGCTGGGCAACCCGTTCCCGGTGACCGTGTATGTTGGGCATGCGGGCTGGAAAGCGATGGGCGCCAGCATCGGCTATACCTTGGCATCTGGTATCACCATGTTCCTGGTGCCGCTGTTTGGCCTGGGCGCGTTTATGCTCGCCATTATTCCGATGACCGCGATCGTGCCGATTCTGGTGTTTATCGGCGTAGTGACCGCCAATCAGGTGGTGCGAGAAACGCCCAAAGTCGAGGTTCCCGTGATCTTCATCTGCCTGTTCCCGTGGATCGCTAACTGGGCGCTAACCATCGTCAACAGCGTGATGGGCGCTGCCGGAACATCTGCGGGGAAACTGGGGAGCGATCTGCTGCACAGCAAAGGTGTCTATTACGACGGACTGGTGCATCTGGGTAGCGGCGCGCCGCTGGCCAGTATGCTGTGGGGCTGCGTCGCTATCTTCGCCATTATGAATAAGCCGTTACGCGGGGCGATTGCCGCAGCCTTTGGGGCGCTGTTATCGCTGTTTGGCGTGATCCACTCCCCGGCGGTTGGCTTTGCTGAAGGCAGCTCGATGATGTTTGTTGTGGCCTACCTGATGATGAGCGGCATGTTTGTCCTCAAGCATGTTCTTGATAGCCGTGAAGCGGTGACTGCGCCTGAGCAGGAACCGTCAAAAACGACCTGAATCGCCTGTAAGCGGAAGATAACACTATGAAAGAACTTGTGGTCGTTGCCATTGGCGGCAACAGCATTATCAAAGATAACGCCAGCCAGTCGATTGAGCACCAGGCTGAGGCGGTAAAGGCAGTGGCGGATACGGTGCTGGAGATGCTGGCATCGGACTACAACATTGTGCTGACACACGGTAACGGGCCGCAGGTAGGGCTGGATCTCCGGCGTGCGGAAATCGCGCACGAACGTGAAGGACTGCCGCTTACCCCACTGGCAAACTGCGTCGCCGATACGCAGGGCGGCATCGGCTATTTGATCCAACAGGCGCTGAACAACCGTCTGGCACGACGCGGCGAGCAAAAGGCGGTCACGGTGGTCACGCAGGTGGAGGTCGACAAAAACGATCCGGGCTTTGCTAACCCGACCAAGCCTATCGGGGCGTTCTTCAATGAAGCGCAGCGTGACGAGCTGCTGCGAGTCAACCCGGGCTGGCATTTTGTGGAGGATTCGGGGCGCGGCTACCGCCGGGTTGTGGCCTCCCCTGAACCAAAACGTATTGTTGAAGCAGAGGCGATCAAAACGCTGACACAGCAAGGCTTTGTGGTGATTGGCGCGGGCGGTGGCGGGATCCCGGTGGTGCGTAGCGATCAGGGGGATTACCAGAGCGTGGACGCAGTGATTGATAAAGATCTCTCCACGGCGCTGCTGGCGCAGGAGATTCGCGCCGACATTCTGGTGATCACCACCGGCGTCGAGCAGGTCTGTATTCATTTTGGCAAACCCAATCAGCAGGCGCTGGATACGGTGGATGTCGCCACGATGACGCGTTATATGCAGGAGGGGCATTTCCCGCCGGGCAGCATGTTACCCAAGATCGTTGCCAGCCTGACGTTCCTGGCGCGTGGCGGTAAGCGGGTGATCATCACCACGCCGGAATGCCTGCCCGCCGCACTGCGCGGTGAAACGGGCACCCATATTGTCCATTCCTGAGAGGAGATGCGAATGAAGGAAAGTAACAGCCGTCGTGAATTTTTAAGTCAGAGCGGAAAAATGGTGACCGCTGCCGCGCTGTTTGGCGCAGTGGCCCCGGTCGCGTATGCTGCTAATCCTGTCGGGAACACCTGCGGGGCGAAGAGCACAATGACGATTAATGATAAGCACTATTACCTTGATAACGTCCTGCTGGAAGTGGGGTTTGATTACGAAAACTCGGTGGTGGTGCATACCCGTACCGCGCTGCAAACTGTTGAAGTCCAGGACGGGAAAATTGTTGCGCTGCGCGAGAATAAGCAGCATCCGGATACGACGCTGCCGCACTACGATGCAGGTGGAAAGCTGATGTTGCCCGCCATGCGCGACATGCACATCCATCTGGATAAAACCTTTTACGGCGGTCCGTGGCGTTCACTGAACCGCCCGGCGGGCACCACCATTCAGGATATGATTCGTCTGGAACAAAAGCTGCTGCCTGAACTCCAGCCTTATACCCAGGAGCGCGCGGAAAAGCTCATCGATCTGCTGCAATCCAAAGGCACCTCGATCGCCCGCAGCCATTGCAATATCGAACCGGTTTCCGGGCTGAAAAACCTGGAAAACCTGCAGGCGGTGCTGGCGCGTCGCCAGTCGGGTTTTGCCTGCGAAATCGTGGCGTTTCCACAACATGGCCTGCTGTTATCAAAATCTGAACCACTGATGCGCGAAGCGATGCAGGCGGGGGCGCATTATGTCGGTGGTCTGGACCCAACCAGCGTGGATGGGGCGATGGAAAAATCACTCGATACCATGTTCCAGATAGCGCTCGATTACAACAAAGGCGTGGATATCCATCTGCATGAAACCAGTCCGGCAGGCGTAGCGGCGGTGAATTACATGGTGGAAACGGTTGAGAAAACCCCGCAACTGAAAGGCAAGCTGACCATCAGCCATGCGTTTGCGCTGTCTACGCTGAACGAACAGCAGGTGGATGAACTCGCAACCCGCATGGCGGCGCAGCAGATTACCATTGCTTCGACGGTGCCGATTGGCACGATGCACATGCCGCTAAAACAGCTGCGCGACAAAGGCGTGGAAGTGATTACCGGGACCGACAGCGTGATTGACCACTGGTCGCCGTACGGCCTGGGGGATATGCTGGAAAAGGCGAATCTGTACGCGCAGCTCTATATTCGCCCGAACGAACTCAATCTGTCGCGGGCGCTGTTCCTTGCAACCGGCGATGTGCTGCCGCTTAACGATAAAGGTGAGCGCGTCTGGCCGAAAGCGCAGGATGAAGCCAGCTTTGTGCTGGTGGATGCCTCCTGCTCAGCGGAAGCGGTCGCGCGAATCTCTCCACGTACCGCGACCTTCCATAAAGGGCAACTGGTGTGGGGGAATGTCGCAAGCTAGTTTGGTTTTCCGCGCAGCGGCAATCGCTGCTGCGCGCTCTTACCGTTAACCGACGATCCCCAGATAGCCGTGAACCCCCATATATACGCCGACCATCGCGATGAGTGCGCTGGAAAAATAGGGCGCTTTACGCGCCAGTGTGTTAAACCCGTTCCAGCGTTTGGCCGCCTGTTGCACGCTGATTGCCGCGGCCACGCCCACCGTTACCAGCGTTATCGCCAGCCCGAGGCTGAAGCACAGCACCATGGTGGCACCCAGCGTGAAGGCTTTGAGCTGGATGCATATCAGCAGCACCGTAATGGCAGCAGGGCACGGGATCAGCCCACCGGTCAGACCGAACAGTAATATTTGGCCGTTGGTGACCTCTTTGCCCGCAAAGCGGCGCTGAATATCGGTGGCATGCGCCCGTTCGTGGGCGTCCTGATACGCTTTCGAACCCTCGCTCAGCCCTGCTAACGCGGCATGGTTATGATCGTGGTCATGATGATGGTGATGATCGTCATCGTGGTCATGATGGTGGTGATGGTCGTCATGATCATGGTGGTGGTGATGCCCGTGATCGTGGTCGTGATGCGTCTGGGCCAGCCAGTTCTGCTCTCCCTGCCAGGTTCGCCAGAACATCCAGAACGCGGTACCAAGAATAATAATTGCCGAGATAAACTGCAGCCAGGGCTCGACGGTCTGGGCAGTAAACGCTTTGCTGATATACATCCCGCCGAGTGCAATCAACCATACCACAGCGGTATGCGACAGCGTTGCCGCCAGTCCCAGCATCACCGCCTGTTTGATGGTTCCCTTAATGGCGATAATAAAGGCCGCCATCATCGTTTTGGAATGCCCCGGTTCAAGGCCGTGTAACACACCCAATAAGATCGCACTGGGAATGAAAAACCAGGCGTTGCCTTGCTGAAGAAGCGTAGAAAATTCACTCATGAGAATGATTCTTAGTTGTTTAATTTCGCCTGATTCTACTCCCCCCCAGTATCAAATACTACCCCCCAGTAGAACGACAATGATATTGTCGCTGTAGTCAGACGTTAAAAAGGTATTGCTATGTCACATACGATCCGCGACAAACAAAAGCTGAAAGCCCGAACCAGTAAGATTCAGGGGCAGGTGGCGGCATTGAAAACCATGTTGGATGAACCGCATGAATGCGCGGCAGTATTGCAGCAGATAGCGGCAATTCGCGGGGCGGTAAACGGATTAATGCGCGAAGTGATTAAGGGGCATCTGACCGAGCACATTGTTCATCAGGGCGATGAAATTAAGCGTGAAGAAGATTTAGATGTAGTTCTGAAGGTACTGGATTCGTACATCAAATAAATCAGTTTAACGGCTCATCCACTTACCGAGGAATGAACCGTTAAACAACACGTTCTAGCCAAAAAACATCACAGATACACACAGCAGACCGACAATCAACGTGACCAGGTTACCCACTGAACGGTACGGTTTCAGCGCCGGGATTAGATAGGTAGATAATGTCGGCATGATAAACAGAATCATGGCGATCAGCGGTCCACTTATCGCGTAAATCATTGAAATAGCATTAGGGTTAATGCAGCAGATGATAAACGTAATGGCCGAAACCAACATAATGGACAGGGCGCGGTTAAAAGCCCGGCTTTTCTTCACTCCCACCTGATGCAACGACGTTTTTACCACTTCCGTTGCCCCTTCAATCACGCCAAAGTAGGTGCCGAGGAACGATTTTGACATCGCCACAACGGCGACAACGATCCCGGAAATCGACAGCCAGGCCGGCGCGTTTGGCATCATCGAAAGCGCTGACAGAATGGTCACGCCTTCATTTTTTGCATCCTCGATATAGTTTGTCGGAATCGAAAGCAAACAGCTGAAAACGAAAAACAGTACGCTCAGGCAGATGATGACGTAGGCTACCTTCATGATTTTTTTGCATTTACCCATGGCCTGCTCGCCGTATTTCTCACGACGGTCGATGGCGAACGTAGAGATAATTGGCGTATGGCTAAAAGCGAAAACCATCACGGGAATAGATATCCAAACCTGATGAAGCGTGTGCCGATCGAAAGACATCTGGCCGGTGAGTAGCGTTGGCTGCCAGCTTCCGGTCAGGTAGAGCGAAAGGAATAAAAAGTATGCGATGAGCGGAAACACCAAAAAGCCCATCACCCGGATGGTAGCTTGTCGACCCATCAGAAAAATTAAATTCAGCACCAGTACCACGCCCAAACTGACCAGCATACGCACGCGAAGATCTATCTCGAAATGTTTTGCCAGCTGTTCGGTGAGTGAATTGGTTATCGCCACGGCGTAGATCAGTACCACCACAAAGAAGGCAATAAAATAGAGGGTGGTGATCAGACTGCCGATCTTCTTACCGTAGTAATGGGTGACTGCGCCAGTGATCCCTTCACCTGCAGAGGTTTTTGACGACAGGATAAACTGGCACAGCGCCTTATGCGGCCAGTAGGTTAAAGGCCAGGCGACGAGTGCGGTGATAAACAACACCACCGCGCCTGCAGAACCCAGCTGTATGGGAAGGAAGAGGGTTCCTGCGCCAACGGCAGTCCCATATAGTGCGAAGCTCCAAAGAGTCTCTTCTTTTGACCAAAATTTCGACATTATTTGAACGTATCAACTATAAAATAAACAAAAAGAAGCGCAATTTACCACAAATGGCAGGGGCTGGGGGAGGTGTGAACAAGCTGGAGGGGGATTGGATGAATAGCCGGAACCAAGAAGATTCCGACTATTGTTTGAGTTATCAGGCAGTAACGCGCTGCTGGCGGCGCTTCATAACGCGCTCGCGTAACGTGTCATATGCCCAGTTATAAAACATGGTGTATGGCAGGAAGAACAGGAAGAAACCTATTTCCAGCGTGAATGCCTGAAGCAGGCTGACGTTCAGCACATACGCCACGATGCTCACCCCGATCACAATAAAACCACTCTCAAAACCTAAGGCGTGGAATGCCCGTACTTTCGCCGTACGTTTCACCAGATGTGACGGCCATAAGCGGTCAAACAGAGCGTTATAAATGATATTCCAGATCATCGCCGTGGTAGCGAGAATAATGGTCAGTCCGCCCATTTCCAGCACCGAGCGCTGCATCAACCATGCGGTGGTTGGTGCGAGGATCGCGGTGGCAATGCCTTCAAAGCAGACGGCATGAAAAATGCGCTCCATTAACGAGCGACGTTGGACTGTATCGTGTTGCATAACCTAAAACCTTCTTTGATGCCTGGATAACGGAATGGTGGCAATTTTATCGTTTTATGTGATATCTAAAAGATAGTATCCATCGATAAAGTAGATAGTTCATGCGTTACTCTCCTGAAGCGTTAACGGCATTTGTAGAGACCGTTTCCTGCGGCTCATTTTCTGCTGCGGCCCGTCGGCTACGCAAAAGCCAGTCCACCATCAGTACAGCCGTTGCGCATCTGGAAGCCGACCTTGGTTTTGCGCTGTTTGACCGTTCATCCCGGCAGCCAAAGCTGACCGAAGAAGGTAAGCGGGTGCTGGGCTATGTGCAGGCAATTTTGACGGCCAGTGAGCGCCTTGATGAGGCGGCGATCTCATTGTCGGGTGAAACGGAAGCGCGCCTGACCTTCGTGTTGTCAGACACGCTGCACCCGGATGTGCTGGAAGAACTGATGGTGCAGTTTGACCGCAAGTTTCCTCATACCGAGTTTGAATGTCTGATTGGCGAAGATGAAGACGTGATCGATCTGCTGCAAAAAGGACGTGCTCAGGTGGGGTTGATCGAAGCGCGGGAGGATTACCCGACCGACATGGGGGTCACTCGTCTGCCGATGCAATCATGGATGGGGTTATATGTTGCGGCTTCGCATCCGCTGGCGGGCCAGGAAAAACTGCAGTGGGAACAGCTCCACACCTGGCGCGAGCTGCGTCTGAATACCTATCTGGAAAGCGGTACCAACGTGGCGCGCGGCCCCGTATGGTCTGCTCCCAACTATTTGTTGCTGCTGAGTATGGCGGTTCAGGGATTCGGCTGGTGCGCGCTGCCTTGCGCGCTGGTAGAAGAATTTGCGGCAGAAAAACCGTTGGTTCAATTGACGCTGCCCGGCTGGCCAAAGGCTATCTCTATCGATCTGTTGTGGAATAAGAAATCCCCGCCTGGCGTGGCGGGAAGTTGGTTGCGCGACCATTTACAGCAGAGTGGCGTTCAGATGACTAATAAATGATACGAATTTCCTTTGTGATAAAAATCACCGTTTTTAAACAACCTTGATAACTATTTTTAACAATCATCTACTATTGCGAGGTTATTTTGCGCTGAGGTGGTGATGAAAGAGGTTGTGATAGTCGGGGCGTTAAGGACACCGATTGGCTGCTTCCAGGGGACGCTGGCGCGCCACTCTGCCGTTGAATTAGGCAGCATGGTGGTCAGGGCGTTACTGGAACGCACGGGCGTGGACGTTCACGCTGTGGATGAAGTGATCCTCGGTCAGGTGCTTACCGCAGGCGCCGGGCAGAACCCGGCGCGTCAGTCAGCCATCAATGGTGGGTTGCCCAATACCGTTTCCGCTATCACCATAAACGATGTCTGCGGTTCGGGTCTGAAAGCGCTGCATCTGGCGACTCAGGCTATCCAGTGCGGCGAGGCCGACATTGTGATTGCGGGCGGACAAGAGAATATGAGCCGCGCGCCGCATGTCCTGACTGATAGTCGCACCGGGGCGCAACTGGGTAACAGTCAACTGGTCGACAGTCTGGTGCATGACGGGCTGTGGGATGCCTTCAACGATTACCATATGGGCGTTACCGCAGAAAATCTGGCGCGGGAATATGGCATCAGCCGTGAACTACAGGATGCCTACGCGCTGCATTCGCAACACAAGGCGCGGATGGCAATTGACGCCGGACGCTTCAAAGATGAAATCGTGCCAGTGGTGACGCAGCGTAACGGGCAATCGTTGGTAGTGGATACCGATGAACAACCGCGCACCGATGCCAGCGCTGAAGGGCTGGCGCGCCTGGATCCTACCTTCGACAGACTCGGTTCGGTCACAGCGGGTAACGCGTCATCTATCAATGATGGCGCTGCCGCGGTGATGATGATGAGCGAAGCCAAGGCGCAGGAGCTGAATTTACCCATACTGGCGCGCATTCGCGCCTTTGCCAGTGTCGGGGTCGATCCTGCGCTCATGGGGATTGCTCCGGTCTACGCGACGCGGCGCTGCCTTGAGCGCGTTGGCTGGCAACTGGCTGATGTTGACCTTATTGAAGCTAACGAAGCCTTCGCCGCGCAGGCGTTATCCGTTGGAAAAATGCTGGAGTGGGATGAACGGCGAGTGAATGTGAACGGCGGAGCTATTGCGCTCGGTCACCCGATTGGCGCATCAGGCTGCCGGATTCTGGTGTCACTGGTTCATGAAATGGTGAAACGTCGGGCGCACAAAGGCCTGGCAACGCTGTGTATCGGCGGCGGCCAGGGTGTGGCACTTGCTATCGAACGAGATTAACGATCTTAGATTTACCGTCTTAAACGCCTTTCTAAGTGTTTCGCTGCACCTGTAAAAAAGCCCTCCAGCAGGAGGGCAAGGCCAGTTACAGAAACATACACTCTAAACACATTCAACTTATCAAAACGTTGTTTCATTTCATGTGATTAACTGCGCACTTTGTTAGAAAAGTTGTCTTTTCGACCGATGATTTCGGCTGAATTTTCCATTTTTATCCCCACTCTTAATGAATGACTCAACTTATCTTATTGTTATTTATCATTTTATTTAAAACGGCTTCGCTATTTATTCGCGCTGGCGTGATCGCACTTACACTTTTGACAATAAGACGCAGAAAAAGTGAAACAACGTTTTACTTATCATTGAAAACCCATTCCGGGAGGGATATCATGAATGCATAAGATAAAACGGAACAGCGTTTTGTTATTCGTTTAAGCATTCACGGTCAATTTATCACTGGAGGTAAATGTGGACGTAAGACAAAGCATCCATAGTGCGCATGCGAAAACCCTGGACACTCAGGGGCTGCGTAATGAGTTTTTGGTCGAAAAAGTGTTTGTCGCAGATGAATACACCATGGTCTACAGCCACATTGACCGCATCATTGTTGGCGGCATTATGCCTGTGGCCAAAACCGTCTCAGTGGGTGGTGAAGTTGGCAAACAGCTGGGCGTAACTTACTTCCTTGAGCGTCGTGAGCTGGGTGTGATCAACATTGGTGGCCCGGGCACGATTACCGTTGACGGTCAGTGCTATGAAATTGGCCATCGTGACGCGCTGTACGTCGGGAAAGGGGCAAAAGAAGTGGTTTTTGCAAGCATCGATGCGGCGAAGCCGGCAAAGTTTTATTACAACTGCGCGCCGGCCCACACGACTTATCCAACCAAAAAAGTCACGCCAGCAGACGTTGCGCCAGTGACGCTGGGCGATAACCTCACCAGTAACCGTCGTACTATCAATAAATACTTTGTGCCAGATGTGCTGGAAACCTGCCAGTTGAGCATGGGCCTGACCGAACTGGCGCCGGGTAACCTGTGGAACACCATGCCGTGTCATACCCATGAACGTCGTATGGAAGTCTATTTCTATTTCAATATGGAAGAAGATACCTGCGTCTTCCACATGATGGGACAGCCTCAGGAAACGCGTCATATTGTGATGCATAACGAGCAGGCGGTGATTTCTCCGAGCTGGTCAATTCACTCCGGTGTTGGCACAAAAGCGTATACGTTCATTTGGGGCATGGTCGGCGAAAACCAGGTCTTTGATGATATGGACCATGTTGCAGTCAAAGATCTGCGCTAGTAGCGGGCGACAGCCTTGCCTGCCTGTGGCGGGCATTATAAAAAATTAAGGATTTACAATGATTTTGAATGCATTCTCTCTTGAAGGTAAAGTCGCTGTTGTGACTGGTTGTGACACCGGTCTGGGTCAGGGTATGGCGCTTGGCCTGGCTGAAGCGGGCTGCGATATCGTGGGTATCAACATTGTTGAACCGACGGAAACCATCGAACGTGTGACCGCACTGGGCCGTCGTTTTTTAAGTCTGACCGCTGACCTGCGTCAAATTGATGGCATTCCGGCGCTGCTGGAGCGCGCGGTGGCGGAATTTGGTCATATCGATATTCTGGTCAACAACGCGGGGCTTATCCGTCGTGACGATGCGATCGACTTCAGCGAAAAAGACTGGGATGACGTGATGAACCTGAACATTAAGAGCGTGTTCTTTATGTCTCAGGCCGCGGCGAAGCACTTTATCGCGCAGGGTAATGGCGGCAAAATTATCAACATCGCCTCTATGCTTTCCTTCCAGGGGGGCATCCGTGTACCGTCTTACACCGCGTCTAAAAGCGGCGTTATGGGTGTCACCCGTCTGATGGCGAACGAGTGGGCAAAACATAACATCAACGTTAACGCAATTGCGCCGGGTTACATGGCGACGAACAACACTCAACAGCTGCGTGCTGATGAACAGCGTAGCGCAGAAATCCTCGATCGTATCCCGGCGGGTCGTTGGGGGCTGCCGAGCGACCTGATGGGGCCTGTCGTGTTCCTGGCATCCAGCGCCTCTGACTACATCAACGGTTATACCGTAGCGGTAGACGGCGGCTGGCTGGCGCGTTAATCAGCTTTCTTGTACCGACAAACCCTGCCATCTGGCAGGGTTTTTTTATATTCGGATCATTAAAATCCATATTGTGGTTATAAATTATTCCATATTACTTTCCCTGTATATGGTTCCTTTATTTTTAATATACATTAATATCAATCAATTAAATTTAATTGAGTGATTATCGATAAATTTTAAAATTGGAATATCCATCACATAACGATGTGGTGCAGCAATTTTATCCATGTTTTTGCCGTTTCCCGCCTGACGCTTCCTGTAAGGGATCCCTTACTTTCAATGCCATGGTTACTCTGTATCTGGCAGGAAAAAATGGTCTCAATTAATAATGATGCTGCTTTAGCGCCGCGCACTGCGCGCGATACGCGACGTATGAATATGTTTGTTTCGATCTCTGCGGCCGTCGCAGGGTTGTTATTCGGCCTGGATATTGGCGTGATAGCCGGCGCATTGCCTTTTATCACCGATCACTTTGTCCTGACCAGCCGTCTGCAGGAGTGGGTGGTAAGCAGCATGATGCTGGGCGCGGCAATTGGTGCGCTGTTTAACGGCTGGCTGTCATTCCGTCTGGGGCGCAAATACAGTCTGATGGCGGGCGCGATCCTTTTCGTCGTTGGATCTCTGGGTTCGGCGTTTGCGTCCAGCGTAGAAATGCTCATTTTTGCCCGCGTGGTGCTGGGTGTTGCGGTGGGGATCGCCTCTTACACCGCGCCGCTCTATCTCTCCGAAATGGCCAGTGAGAACGTGCGCGGCAAGATGATCAGCATGTATCAACTGATGGTGACGCTGGGGATCGTGCTGGCCTTTTTATCTGATACGGCGTTCAGCTACAGCGGTAACTGGCGCGCTATGCTGGGCGTGCTGGCACTTCCGGCGGTGTTACTGATTATCCTGGTTGTTTTCCTGCCAAACAGCCCGCGCTGGCTGGCGGAGAAAGGCCGCCATATCGAAGCCGAAGAAGTATTGCGTATGCTGCGTGATACGTCAGAAAAAGCCCGCGATGAGCTGAACGAAATTCGTGAAAGCCTGAAGCTTAAGCAGGGCGGTTGGGCACTGTTTAAAATTAACCGTAACGTGCGTCGCGCGGTTTTCCTCGGCATGTTGTTGCAGGCGATGCAGCAGTTCACCGGGATGAACATTATCATGTACTACGCGCCACGCATTTTTAAAATGGCGGGGTTTACCACCACTGAGCAGCAGATGATTGCCACACTGGTGGTCGGTTTAACGTTTATGTTTGCTACTTTTATCGCTGTCTTTACGGTAGACAAAGCAGGGCGTAAACCGGCGCTGAAAATTGGTTTCAGCGTAATGGCTATCGGGACGCTGGTGCTTGGTTATTGCCTGATGCAATTTGATAACGGCACGGCTTCCAGTGGGCTGTCCTGGCTCTCGGTTGGCATGACGATGATGTGTATTGCAGGTTACGCAATGAGCGCCGCGCCGGTCGTGTGGATCCTGTGTTCGGAAATTCAGCCGCTGAAATGCCGCGATTTCGGTATTACCTGTTCCACCACCACTAACTGGGTGTCGAACATGATCATTGGCGCAACGTTCCTGACGCTGCTCGACAGCATTGGCGCTGCCGGTACGTTCTGGCTTTACACCGCGCTAAACGTCGCGTTTATCGGGATTACATTTTGGCTCATTCCTGAAACCAAAAACGTCACGCTGGAACATATCGAACGCAAGTTAATGGCGGGCGAGAAGTTAAGAGATATTGGGGTGTAAATGTTGAGACGGAATGTCGGATGACGTCTCATGGAGGCCGGGTAAGCGTAAGCGATACCCGGCTTTTTTATTTAGCACTTTATCCGTGCAGAAAATCTTCGCGAATGGGGGTAAAGGTATCCAGCAGCGTTCCCGGTGTTAAGCAGACGCAGCCATGCATAACATTGGGCTGTTTATACAGGGTGTCGCCTGCTCTAACGATATGTTTTTCGTCACCGATGGTAAATTCAAACTCACCGGACAACACGTAAGTCAGCTGCTCGTGCGGGTGATTGTGCATCGGGCCGATTGCACCTTGCTCAAAGTTTACCTCAACCGCCATCATGTTACCGTCGTGAGCAAGAATGCGCCGGGTAACGCCATTGCCCAGATCTTCAAGCGTGGTCTCTTTATGAAAAATAAACATCCGGCCTCTCCGTTAAATAATAAAACAATGTTTCATTAAATTTATATCATAATAAATCAAAAGAAAATATTGACTAATAGTTGTGGAAAGTTGATCGCATCTTTGGTCCACTGAAAAAACAACAACGAATAAGGGGAAATGATGAAAACGATCGGTCTGTTAGGTGGTATGAGCTGGGAATCCACCATTCCTTATTATCGACTCATTAATGAAGGGATTAAACAGCGTTTGGGTGGTCTGCACTCTGCGCAGATTCTGTTGCACAGCGTGGATTTTCACGAGATTGAAGCCTGTCAGTCAAGCGCTGACTGGCAGCGGGCCGGGGAGATCCTCGCGCAGGCCGCCATCGGACTTCAGCAAGCCGGAGCGGAAGGGATCGTGCTGTGTACCAACACCATGCACAAAGTTGCTGAGGCGATTGAAACTGCCTGTGATGTGCCGTTCTTGCATATTGCCGATGCGACGGGCCGGGCGATACAAAAGCAGCAGATGCGCAACGTGGCGCTACTGGGCACGCGTTACACCATGGAGCAGGATTTTTATCGCGGGCGCTTACAGGCTGAATTTGGCATCAGCACGCTTACTCCTGAAGCTGATGACCGTCAGAGAATAAACCAGATTATTTTCGACGAATTGTGTCTCGGTGAGTTCAATGAAACCTCCCGCGACTATTACCTGAGCGTCATTGATCAGTTGGCGAAACAGGGCGCGCAAGGGGTGATCTTTGGCTGTACCGAGATTGGTCTGTTAGTTCCAGCCGAGCTAAGCCCACTCCCGGTTTTCGACACGGCGGCAATCCATGCGCAAGATGCGGTGGCGTTTATGCTTTCATCTGTGGATGCAAAATAGCCTCCAGCGGATCGATAAGCCTAGGGAGATGGGCTTGCAGATGTGCTGTAAAAGCATCAACCAGCGCTGAGGCGGGGCGATGAAGTGGGTGAATCAGACTGACCGTAAAGGGTACTGAAATACTGAAGCGGCGGATAACGACTCCGCTGCTGGCGTAATCCAGTGCGGTGAGTGGGTTGACCACTGAGATCCCCACACCCGCCCGCACCATCGCGCAAATCGAAGCGGCGCTGTGGGTTTCTATCACCATACGGCGCTTCACCTGATGCTCGTTGAAAAGGGTATCCAGTAGCTGGCGGTAACTGTCGGTCCGCGACAAGCTGATGTAGTTCTCTCCCTGAAAATCCTGCGGCGTTAATACCGCTTTCTTGGTCAACGGATGCCCCTGTGGCAGTACACATACTTCATCCAGCGCCAGCAGCTCGGTGCGTTTTGTTCCGGCAGGCGTTTGCAACGTTTCCGTTAACCCCAGATCGTGGCGCTGTGCCGACAGCCACTCTTCCAGCAGCGGCGATTCCTGCGGCACTATCTGAATATTGACCTGCGGATAGCGCGCGAGAAATGGCTGCAGCAGCGGCGGTAAAAAGGACTGTGAGAATACCGGCAGACAAACAATCGATAATTCTCCCTGGCGAAACTCACGCAGACTCTCAGCGGCGCTCACAATTCTGTCCAGGCCATACCATGAACGTTGCACCTCTTCAAACAGACGTAGCCCCTGTACCGTTGGGTGCAGTCGCCCGCGGCTACGCTCAAACAGCGTTAACCCCAGCACTTTTTCGAATCTTGCCAGTTCCCGACTGACGGTGGGTTGTGAGGTGTGGAGCATGCGTGCGGCTTCCGTCAGATTGCCTGCGGTCATGATGGCGTGGAAAATTTCGATGTGACGCAGGTTAACGGCGGGCATAGCTAATCCTCGAATGATCTAATCCATATCATTTTTGCATAGACTCACGATAAAACGATATTTTTTATTCTTTTCGGGCTGTGGCGTAATCATAAAAAAGCCACTATCGGAGCACAGCATGCCACGCCCACTCAACAGCACAGACACCGACCTGACCGCCGACAATCTGTTACGCCTGCCCGCAGAATTTGGCTGCCCGGTATGGGTTTACGATGCGCAAATCATTCGGGCGCAGATTGCCAAACTCAAACAGTTTGACGTGGTGCGTTTTGCCCAGAAGGCCTGTTCGAACATTCATATTCTGCGCCTGATGCGTGAGCAGGGCGTGAAGGTTGATTCCGTCTCGCTTGGCGAGATTGAACGTGCGCTGGCGGCAGGCTTTGTGCCGGGGAAAGATGAGATAGTCTTTACCGCCGATATGATTGATAAAGCGACGCTTGCGCGGGTACATGAATTGAGTATTCCGGTAAATGCCGGGTCGGTAGACATGCTGGAGCAACTGGGCCAGGTCTCGCCGGGTCATCGCGTGTGGCTGCGCGTAAACCCAGGCTTTGGGCATGGGCACAGTCAAAAAACCAATACCGGCGGCGAAAACAGCAAGCACGGCATCTGGTATAGCTCACTCCCTGCGGCGCTGGAAGTGATTCAGCGCTATAAGCTGAAGCTGGTGGGGATTCATATGCATATCGGCTCCGGCGTAGACTACGCGCATCTGGAGCAGGTATGCGGCGCGATGGTGCGCCAGGTGGTTGAATTTGGTCAGGATCTGGAGGCGATCTCCGCGGGGGGCGGTTTATCAATTCCGTATCGCGAAGGTGAAGAGGCGATCGACACCGATCACTACTTTGGTTTGTGGAGCGCCGCACGAGATCAAATCGCTAAACATCTGGGACACGCCGTCAAACTGGAGATCGAACCCGGGCGCTTCCTGGTGGCGGAAGCAGGCGTGTTGGTGGCGCAGGTGCGTAGCGTAAAAGAGATGGGCAGTCGTCACTTTGTGTTGATCGACGCGGGTTTCAACGATCTTATGCGCCCGGCCATGTACGGTAGCTATCACCATATCTCCGCGCTGGCGGGGGATGGACGTTCTCTGGATCATGCGGCGCAAATTGAGACGGTGGTGGCCGGGCCGCTGTGTGAATCCGGTGACGTGTTTACCCAGCAGGAAGGCGGAAATGTGGAGACTCGTCTGCTGCCTGCGGTGGTGCCGGGTGATTATCTTGTGCTGCATGATACCGGGGCGTATGGAGCTTCAATGTCGTCAAACTACAACAGTCGCCCGCTGCTGCCGGAGGTTCTGTTCGATAACGGCGTGGCGCGACTCATTCGCCGTCGTCAGACTATTGATGAGCTGTTAGCGCTGGAACTTATTTGATTGAATGCCGGATGGCGCTTGCTCGCCATTCGGCATTCAATTACTTAAAGTACGGTCCGGGCGTTACTGAATCACGCAACACCAGTTTGCCGGTAAACGGTGGGATCGGCTCCACGCTTTCGCCGTTGGCCAGCCGGATAGCCTGGTCGATGGCCGTAGTTATCATGGTATCAATCGGCAGATAAACGGTAGACAGCCCCGGCTCCAGCCATTTGGCGCTGGGTGCGTCATCAAAACCAAACAGTGAGACGTCCATTGGGATCCTCAGTCCGGCCTGATGTAACGCTTTTGATGCACCTAATGCCATGTCATCGTTACAGGCGAACAGGGCGCTGAATTTTACCCCTTCCTCCAGCAGTTCAAGACACGCTTCGTAGCCTCGTGTCATCGTGGAATCGCCGTATTTGATCTTGCTCGGATCCCAGGGAATACCGTTTTTTTCCAGCGCCTTACGATACCCCATCAGACGTGATTTGCCGGTAGGGGTATGCCCTGGCACGGTGATGCAGGCAATATCGCGATGTCCCTGCGAGATCAGATAATTAACCGCCTGATACGCGGCGTCTTCTTGTTCGAAGAAAATCGCGCGATCCCGGGCCTGACTGACATCCCGGTTAATGACCAGCAAGGGCATATCAATGCTGTTCATCAGCGACAAAATCGCCTTTTCACTCATATAGCGGGTATAGAGAATAATGGCGTCGCACTGCCTGTCAGCCAGCATTTGTACGGCTTCCAGCTCCCGCTCCGGCGTGTCGTGGCCGTCGGTGACGATCAACTGCTTGCCGTGAGACTCCGTCTGGCGCGAAGCCTGTTGCAGCAGGCGACCAAAGTAGAAGCCATCAAATGTGGAAACCACCAGACCAATGCTGTTGCTGGTGCGATTCGCCAAAGAGCGCGCTAAAAAATTGGGCCGATAATCGAGTGCCTGCATGGCCTTAAACACTTTCTGGCGCGTGCTCTCTTTTACCTGACCCGTGCCATTCAGCACGCGCGAAACGGTCGCTTTTGAGACGCCTGCGTGTCGTGAAACGTCCAACATCGTAGTCATGACGCAATCCTGGTTAATCGTTTGACGTTGAATTCCCTGGCTCTGTCAGCGTCGAAACGGAATGGCGACGCACCAGAGTTGGGTTAAAGATGTGGGTAATTTCAGGCTCGGGACGCTTCTCCGCCAGCGCGAGTGCCAGTTCGGCGGCCTGGGTTGCCATCGTCACGATGGGATAGCGTACTGTGGTCAGACGTGGGCGAACATAGCGGGAAATTAGCACGTCATCAAAGCCAATCAGCGATATTTCTCCCGGCACATCAATGCCATTGTCATTCAATACGCCCATGGCGCCAGCCGCCATTGAGTCGTTGTAGCAGGCTACCGCAGTGAAGTTTTTGCCACGGCCAAGCAACTCGGTCATTGCCTGTTCACCGCCGCTTTCATCCGGTTCGCCGAATGTCACCAGCCGATCGCTTACCGGTATATTGCTCTCCGCCAGCGCGTCGTAATAGCCTTGCAAACGATCTTCTGCATCTGAAATCGTGTGATTGGAACACAGATAACCGATGCGCGTATGGCCTTGCTGAATAAGGTGTCGGGTAGCGAGCCACGCGCCGAATCGGTCATCGAGGGCAACGCAGCGTTGTTCGAATCCCGGAAGAATTCGGTTAATCAAAACCATACCGGGGATTTGCTTCATTAATGAAGCCAGTTCAGCATCCGGGATAATTTTGGCATGGACAACAAGTGCTGCACAGCGGTGGCGAATGAGCTGTTCAATCGCTTGACGTTCCTTCTGTTCGTTATGGTAGCCGTTGCCAATCAGCAAAAAATTTCCGGTGTTATAGGCCACCTGCTCGACAGCTTTAACCATTGCCCCAAAGAATGGATCGGACACATCACCGACCACCAGGCCGATGGTTTCTGTTGATTGTTGTGCCAGCGCCCGCGCATTGGCATTGGGGTGGTAGCTGAGTGATTCCATTGCACTCGTTACGGCCAGACGCGATGCTTCGCTGGCTTTAGGGGAGTCATTGATCACGCGAGAAACGGTGGCGACTGATACACCAGCCAGTCGGGCTACATCCTTTATGGTCGCCATGATAGTACCTGTTGTGGGTAAACGCTTACATTCCGTCAGTGTTACGGAAAATGGCTGACTGTTCAAGCAGATTGCCCGTCAGGACGTCGCAAATGTGAGCGCGCGCGAGCGAGGCAAGACAGAAAAACAGGAAATGCTAATTTTTGCTTACACTTTGCGATGCGCTGTTGCGATTGTTAGCTGGTGGGAGAACGGAGCGGATTGCTAGAGTTGGGATCCCAGAGGTATTGATAGGTGAAATCAACTTTCGGGTTGATCACTAGAATTACACCAGCCTGCGCAGATGCGCAGGTTTTTTTTTATTTTCAGCCTGTCTGTAACAGTAACCGATAATTTACACAACTCGTTGCATTTGGGTTCATTCCTTTGCGTTTTCGCGCTGGCGTATCTGGCTGCTGACGACCACAATCAAGATCCCAGAGGTATTGATTGGTGAGATTATTCGGTACGCACTTCGTACCTGTCTCTTGCACCGACCTGCGCGGATGCGCAGGTTTTTTTTCGGATTGTATTTACCAGTAATCTGTCGCGCCCCTTCTCCAACTCGTATACTCTCCCACCATTGATGGTTATATAATTAATGGCACAGGGAGTTGAGATGCTATTTGGCCTTTTTCGTAATCTGTTTCGCGTGCTTTTCCGCGTTCGCGTCACGGGCGATGTCAGCGCGCTACAGGGAGAACGCGTTCTAATCACTCCCAACCATGTCTCATTTATAGACGGCATCCTGCTGGCACTCTTTTTACCGATTCGTCCCGTCTTTGCTGTTTACACCTCGATCAGCCAGCAATGGTATATGCGCTGGCTAACCCCGCTGATTGATTTCGTGCCGTTAGACCCAACCAAACCGATGTCGATTAAGCATCTGGTTCGCCTGGTCGAACAGGGTCGTCCGGTGGTTATTTTCCCGGAAGGGCGTATTTCTACCACCGGTTCGTTGATGAAAATATATGATGGTGCCGGGTTTGTTGCCGCTAAGTCGGGAGCGACGGTCGTTCCTGTACGCATCGAGGGCGCAGAGCTTACCCGCTTTAGCCGCCTGAAAGGTCTGGTTAAACAGCGATTTTTCCCGCGTATTCAACTGCATATCTTGCCGCCGACCCAAATGCCGATGCCGGAAGCGCCGCGTGCTCGCGATCGCCGTAAAATCGCCGGTGAAATGCTGCATCAAATTATGATGGAAGCCCGCATGGCGGTACGCCCGCGTGAAACGCTGTACGAGTCGCTACTGGCGGCAAAATACCGTTTTGGCGCAGGCAAAAACTGCATTGAAGATGTTAACTTTACGCCGGACAGCTACCGCAAATTGCTGACGAAGACACTCTTTGTGGCCCGTATTCTGGAGAAATATAGCGCCGAAGGCGAAAAAATCGGCCTGATGCTGCCAAATGCGGGGATCAGCGCAGCGGTTATTTTTGGCGCGATTGCGCGTCGACGCATTCCGGCCATGATGAACTACACCGCGGGCGTGAAGGGATTGACCAGCGCCATTACTGCGTCCGAAATCAAAACGATCTTCACTTCCCGACAATTTCTCGATAAAGGCAAACTCTGGCACTTGCCTGAACAGCTTACCCAAGTGCGCTGGGTTTATCTGGAAGACTTAAAAGCTGATGTGACCTTTAGCGATAAGCTGTGGATCTTCTCACATCTGCTGGCTCCGCATCTGGCACAGGTAAAGCAGCAGCCGGAAGAGGCTGCGGTGATCCTCTTTACGTCTGGTTCGGAAGGCCATCCGAAAGGTGTGGTCCACAGCCACAAGAGCATTCTGGCGAACGTTGAGCAGATTAAAACGATTGCCGATTTCACCGCCGATGACCGCTTTATGTCGGCGCTGCCGCTGTTCCACTCTTTTGGCCTGACGGTGGGATTATTCACGCCATTACTGACCGGCGCAGAAGTGTTTCTTTATCCCAGCCCGCTGCATTACCGCATTGTGCCGGAGCTGGTCTATGACCGGAACTGCACCGTGTTGTTTGGTACGTCAACGTTCCTCGGCAACTACGCGCGTTTCGCGCATCCGTATGACTTCCACCGCCTGCGCTATGTGGTAGCGGGAGCGGAAAAACTGCAGGACAGCACAAAGCAGCTGTGGCAGGAGAAATTTGGCCTGCGCGTTCTTGAAGGCTATGGCGTGACGGAATGTGCGCCGGTGGTGTCGATCAACGTACCGATGGCGGCAAAATCCGGCACGGTAGGGCGTATCCTGCCTGGTATGGATGCCCGACTGTTGGCCGTGCCGGGCATTGAGGATGGTGGGCGTTTACAACTGAAAGGTCCTAATATCATGAGCGGCTATCTGCGCGTTGAAAAACCGGGCGTGCTGGAAGTGCCGACGGCAGAAAATGCGCAGGGTGAGATTGAGCGCGGCTGGTACGACACCGGAGACATTGTGCGCTTTGATGAAAACGGCTTTGTCCAGATCCAGGGGCGCGCCAAACGTTTTGCGAAAATTGCCGGAGAGATGGTCTCACTGGAAATGGTTGAGCAACTGGCATTGGCGGTGTCTGCAGACAAAATGCATGCCACGGCGATCAAGAGCGATGTCAGCAAAGGTGAGGCCCTGGTGCTGTTCACTACCGACAGCGAACTCACGCGTGAAAAACTACAGCAGTATGCGCGGGCGCACGGCGTACCTGAACTCGCCGTACCGCGTGATATACGCCACCTGAAGCAACTTCCATTACTTGGCAGCGGTAAGCCGGATTTTGTTACGCTGAAAAGCTGGGTCGACGAGGCGGAAAAACAACATGAGTGAGTCAGTGCACACTAACACGTCAATCTGGTCCAAAGGGATGATGTCCGTGATCGCCGCACAGTTTCTGTCAGCGTTTGGCGATAACGCGCTGCTGTTTGCTACACTGGCGCTGCTGAAGGAGCAATTTTATCCGGACTGGAGTCAGCCAATCCTCCAGATGGTGTTTGTGGGCGCTTACATTCTGTTTGCGCCCTTTGTTGGACAGGTGGCGGATAGCTTTGCCAAAGGCAGGGTGATGATGTTCGCGAACGGCCTGAAGCTGCTGGGAGCGGCGAGTATTTGCTTTGGCATTAATCCGTTCCTCGGGTACACGCTGGTGGGGATTGGCGCGGCGGCGTATTCACCGGCCAAGTATGGCATTCTCGGCGAACTGACCACCGGCGACAAACTGGTGAAAGCCAACGGCCTGATGGAAGCTTCCACCATTGCTGCGATTTTGCTCGGGTCCGTCGCTGGCGGCGTTCTGGCCGACTGGCACGTGATTGCTGCGCTTTCTGCTTGTGCACTGGCCTATGCAGGCGCGGTGGTCGCTAACGTGTATATTCCGAAGCTCGCCGCGGCTCGCCCAGGCCAGTCCTGGCATCTGGGCAAAATGACGCGCAGTTTTTTCTGTGCCGCAACCTCACTGTGGCGCAATGGTGAAACGCGTTTCTCATTGGTCGGAACCAGCCTTTTCTGGGGCGCGGGCGTCACGCTGCGTTTTCTGCTGGTGCTGTGGGTTCCGGTGGCGCTCGGCATCACCGATAACGCCACGCCTACCTATCTCAATGCCATGGTAGCGATCGGGATTGTTGTCGGCGCAGGGGCGGCTGCGAAACTGGTGACGCTGGAAACTGTGTCGCGCTGTATGCCTGCGGGGATACTGATCGGCGTCGTGGTGCTGATTTTTTCTCTTCAACATTCGCTGCTTCCGGCCTACGCGTTGCTGCTGCTTATCGGCGTGTGTGGTGGGTTCTTTGTGGTGCCGCTGAATGCGTTACTGCAGGAGCGGGGTAAGAAAAGCGTCGGTGCGGGCAATGCGATTGCGGTGCAAAACCTGGGCGAAAACAGCGCGATGCTGCTGATGCTGGGTATTTACTCACTGGCGGTTCTGGTGGGGATCCCGGCGGTCGCGATTGGGATTGGGTTTGGCTCGCTGTTTGCGCTGGCGATTGCGGCGCTGTGGATTTGGCAGCGCCGCCGGTAACATTGCCGGATGGCGGCGTTGTCTTATCGGCCTACAGCAAGAACGATATGGAGGCCGGATAAGCGCAGCGCCATCAGGTACACATCATCACGGTGCAGGATAGGTATACACCTGATGCACCGCTTCAATCTCTGCCAATACCTCTTCGCTCAACTCCAGATGTAGACTTTCAACGTTGGTTTTTAGCTGCTCCATCGTCGTGGCGCCCAGCAGGGTGCTGGCGACAAACGGCTGACGCCGCACGAATGCCAGCGCCATTTGCGCAGGATCCAGATTATGGCGTTTCGCGATATCGACGTAGGCAGCGACGGCTTTTTGCGTTTGCTCGCCGCTGTAGCGTGTGAAGCGGCTAAACAACGTATTGCGTGCGCCGGCAGGTTTCGCGCCGTTCAGGTATTTACCGGTTAACGTACCGAAGCCCAGACAAGAGTATGCCAGCAGTTCAACGCCTTCATACTGGCTCACTTCCGCCAGTCCAACCTCAAAGCTGCGGTTCAGCAGGCTGTAGGGGTTCTGGATGGTGACGATACGCGGCAGATCGTGTTTGTCCGCCAGGTGCAGATAGCGCATTACGCCAAACGCGGTTTCATTGGACACGCCGATGTAGCGAATTTTCCCGGCACGCTGAAACTCTGACAATGCATCCAGCGTGTCCAGCAGGGAAACGACCGGGGCGGAGTCCGTCCAACTGTAGCCTAACTTACCAAAGCAGTTGGTCGGGCGCTGTGGCCAGTGAACCTGATACAGATCCAGATAATCGGTTTGCAGCCTTTTCAGGCTGTCGTGCAGCGCTTCACGGATATTTTTACGATCCAGCGCCTGATTCGGGCGAATGCCGCTGTCGTTGTTACGTGATGGTCCACTGACCTTAGAAGCCACAATCAGCTTTTCACGGCTGCCATGTTTGGCAAGCCAGTTACCTACGTATGTTTCAGTAAGACCCTGGGTTTCAGGACGCGGCGGAACCGGATACATCTCGGCAACGTCGATCAAATTTATGCCTTGAGCGACGGCATAATCGAGCTGTGCATGGGCGTCGGCTTCGCTGTTTTGTTCACCAAACGTCATTGTGCCCAGCCCCAGTGTACTGACTTCCAGCGAGCTGTGGGGTATACGGTGATATTGCATAGCCGTTTCCTTTTTATAATCACGACATAAGGATTATAAAAATGGCTGAGGGAAGAGAAAAAGGGAAGTAAAATTGTTAAGGCCAGCGCGCTGCTGACCTCAACCATCAGCGTTCAATGATTTGAGACACATCATCGCGGTTAATCTGCATCGCATTGCCCTGCTGGTCGTGATAGCTCACCAGACCGGTATCATCGTCAATTTCTGGTTTTCCATCGGTCAGGATCATTCGACCATCTTTTGTCGCCATTACATAATCGCTGCTGCATCCGGAAACGGCAAAAGCCAGTCCTACGGCGGAAATCAAAACTGCCCATTTTTTCATCTGCTTATCCTCACATGGCCTGCGTCTTTCAATAGTTTAGTAATAACGCGAAGTTGTGCAGGGTGAAAGCAGTAAAATCTTAAACTGTGAGAAGAGGTAGGTGTGGTGGGCATTCGCTCCCCTTGCGGGGAGCGATGAATTTTATCAGAGCGGATTTTTTTTATTACGCCACAGGTTCAGGGTCTCTACCGCGATAGAGAAGAACATGGCGAAATAGATATATCCTTTCGGAACGTGGACGTCGAAACTTTCCAGAATTAGCGTAAAACCGACCAGAATCAGGAACGAGAGTGCCAGCATTTTCACCGAAGGGTGTCGATCGACAAACTCGCCAATCGGACGTGCAGCAAACATCATTACACCTACGGCAATCACCACCGCCGCCATCATAATAAACAGATGGTCAGACAGGCCAACCGCAGTAATTACGGAATCCAGGCTGAAGATAATGTCTAACAACATGATCTGCACAATTGCGCCCAGGAAAGAAGATACGCGGGTTTTCAGCCCCTCTTCCTCACCTTCAATGGATTCGTGGATCTCCTTACTGGCTTTCCAGATCAGGAACAATCCCCCCAGTAGAAGGATCAGGTCGCGTGCGGATATCTCCTCACCAAACACTTCGAATAACGGGTTTGTCAGCCGCGTTACCCAGGCGATAGAGGCCAGCAGTGCCAGACGCATGATCATCGCCGCTGCAAGCCCAATACGTCGGGCATGATTGCGTTGCGCTGTCGGGAGTTTAGCTACAACCAGAGAGAGGAAAATAATATTGTCGATCCCAAGAACGATCTCCAGCAGCGTCAGCGTACCGAGCGCAAGCCAGGCGTTAGGATCGGTTATCCATGCAAATAACATCGAACAAAGTCCTGCCAAAAAAAAGAAGCGGTAATTATAGGCCCGTAACGCAGCGGGTGAAAGGCCGGAGGAGGCTATTGCGCCTGGAATAAGAAATGTCGCTCAAGCAATGCGTGGGTGAAGTTCTTTTTCAAGTAAAAACCGCGGGGCAGGGTCAGGATGGGTTCGCCATGGGCGCCAATGGCCTCGGTAAGCGCCCGGGCGTTAGCGGCCTTAGGACGCAGTTGCAGTACTTCCCCATGGCGAGCGGTGATGCGTTCGACGTGGCCTAGCACAATCATGTCCATTAACTCTTCCCAGTCCAGACGCAATTGCTGGTCTTCCTCTTCGCTCGGGCTCCATAGCAGGGGAGAACCGACGCGGCGCTCAGCCAGCGGGATGCTGCGTTCGCCTTCTACCGGGATCCACAAGACGCGTTTAAGTTTGTGCCGCACATGGCTGGTTTCCCAGGTGACGCCGGTATTGCCGGTTAATGGCGCAACGCACACAAAGGTGGTTTCCAGCGGTCTGCCAAGATTGTCCACAGGGATTGTCTTCAACTCCACGCCCAGCGCTGCGAAGTCCTGTTCCGGTTTACTGCCCGCGCTGGCGCCGAGCCAGATTTCCAGTAGCACGCCAATCCAGCCTTTATCGCGCTTAAGATCCTTTGGCGTGACGAGCCCCGCCATCGCCGCCAACTCTCCCAACGTGTAGCCTGAAAGCTGCCGCGCCTGGCTCAGCAATTGGGCTTCAGATTCAGGTGGAGAAAGCAACGGATGCAGTTCTGACATCGGGATGACCCTTAGGTGAAAAAATGAGCAATGATTTTATACCGTGTGGATAGAGTTTATCTTTTTCCACATGCTTTATTCAATTCTATGATTTATATTGGTTTTTAAATTCACTTGCGCAGAGTTGCGCAACAGCGAAGCGGGTTTTCCAATTCTGGTCACTGACAATGAACAGGATCTTACACCATGTTATCCACAGAAAGATGGGATAACTGTGAAAAACCCCTACTACTGTTTCAATTTACAGCCTTGACGTGCGACGAAAATCGAATTTTCACACAAATTGTGCCTAACTTATTGGCATAATCTGTGGATAAAACCGACGCTGGTCGATCTTTCATCAGCCTGAAGATCGTGTGCGTGATGCATGTCACATTTCCATGCGTTTATTTGCGATGAATGGTTTTAACTTGATGAATATAGAAGACTATTTTTACTCTGTGACGAATGTCTTATTCGGACTGTTCTGGGTTTTCCCATAGTAATTCCGTACTTCTTCACAACTATATCCACAGAAAAGGTGAATAAAATCGCCTTCGTTGCCCTTCTTCTGTTTATAACTCTGCCCTTAACTGTGAGTTATTCAATTGTTATTAGAATATCGCACCCTTAACAGAGTGGTTTACCGCCCCTCAGGAGTGTGAAACAATCGTTTGTATATAAGGTTTATGTTGAGGTAGTCCGGTGATTGATGACGATGGCTACCGCCCGAATGTAGGGATAGTAATTTGTAACCGCCAGGGGCAGGTCATGTGGGCCCGGCGATTTGGTCAGCACTCCTGGCAATTCCCGCAAGGTGGGATAAACGCAGGAGAGACAGCAGAGCAGGCGATGTACCGGGAACTCTTTGAAGAAGTGGGGCTCAGCCGTAAAGATGTACGGATCCTTGCTTCTACTCGTAACTGGTTGCGTTACAAGTTACCGAAACGTTTGGTGCGTTGGGACACGAAGCCGGTTTGTATCGGCCAGAAACAAAAATGGTTTCTTCTGCAATTGGTCAGCAGCGATGCTGAAATTAATATGCAAACCAGCAGTACACCTGAGTTCGACGGCTGGCGCTGGGTGAGTTACTGGTATCCGGTTCGACAGGTGGTGTCATTTAAACGCGATGTCTATCGCAGGGTGATGAAAGAATTCGCAAGTGTTGTCATGGCGCTTCAGGAGAGCACTCCTAAGCCGCAAAGCGCACCTGCGTACAGACGTAAAAGAGGTTAAGCTACGCAAATTATGCTCACCCGCCTGCGCGAAATAGTCGAAAAGGTGGCCAGTGCTCCGCGTCTGAATGAAGCGCTGAATATTCTGGTTACTGACATCTGTCTTGCGATGGATACAGAGGTCTGTTCGGTTTATCTGGCTGACCACGATCGACGTTGTTATTACCTCATGGCGACCCGGGGACTAAAAAAACCGCGTGGTCGCACTGTCGCACTCGCGTTTGATGAAGGTATCGTTGGCCTGGTTGGCAGGCTGGCGGAACCTATCAACCTCGCTGATGCGCAAAAACATCCCAGCTTTAAATACATTCCTTCGGTAAAAGAAGAGCGTTTTCGGGCGTTCTTAGGTGTACCGATCATTCAGCGCCGCCAGCTTTTAGGCGTTTTGGTGGTACAGCAGCGCGAATTGCGCCAGTACGATGAAAGTGAAGAGTCTTTCCTCGTCACGCTCGCCACGCAAATGGCGGCTATTCTTTCGCAATCGCAGCTAAATGCGCTGTTCGGTCAATATCGGCAAACGCGCATTCGTGCATTGCCTGCCGCCCCCGGCGTGGCGATAGCCGAAGGCTGGCAGGACGCGACGCTGCCGCTGATGGAGCAGGTCTATCAGGCTTCAACGCTGGATCCGGTGCTTGAGCGCGAGCGACTCACCGGTGCGCTGGAGGAAGCGGCGAACGAATTCCGCCGCTACAGCAAACGCTTTACCGCCGGGGCGCAGAAAGAAACGGCGGCGATCTTTGATCTCTACTCGCACCTGCTTTCCGATACCCGTTTGCGCCGAGAGCTATTTGCGGAAGTGGATAATGGCTCGGTGGCCGAATGGGCCGTTAAAACGATCATCGAAAAGTTTGCCGAACAGTTCGCCGCGCTGAGCGATAACTATCTTAAAGAGCGCGCCGGTGATTTACGCGCGCTGGGCCAGCGTCTGCTGTTCCATCTTGACGATTCAGTCCAGGGACCGAATGCCTGGCCGGAACGCTTTGTGCTGGTGGCGGATGAGCTTTCCGCCACCACGCTGGCGGAACTTCCTCAGGACCGTTTAGTCGGCGTGGTTGTCCGGGATGGCGCAGCCAACTCTCATGCGGCAATTATGGTTCGCGCGCTGGGTATCCCTACCGTCATGGGGGCCGATATCCAGCCGTCGGTGTTGCATCGCCGTACGTTGGTGGTGGACGGTTATCGCGGTGAACTGCTGGTCGATCCGGAACCGGTATTGATCCAGGAATACCAGCGTCTTATCAGTGAAGAAGTTGAACTGAGCCGCCTGGCGGAAGACGACGTCAACCAACCTGCACAGTTAAAAAGCGGCGAGCGCGTGAAGGTGATGCTCAATGCGGGTCTCAGCCCGGAGCATGAAGAGAAGCTGGGTAGCCGGATCGACGGTATTGGCCTGTATCGCACCGAAATTCCGTTCATGCTGCAAAGCGGTTTTCCTTCAGAAGAAGAACAGGTTGCGCAGTATCAGGGCATGCTGCAAATGTTTAACGACAAGCCGGTGACCCTGCGTACGCTGGATGTCGGTGCCGACAAGCAACTGCCCTACATGCCGATCAGTGAAGAAAACCCGTGCCTCGGTTGGCGTGGGATCCGCATCACGCTCGATCAACCGGAGATCTTTTTGATCCAGGTTCGAGCGATGCTGCGTGCCAACGCGGCAACCGGCAACCTAAGCATTTTGTTGCCGATGGTAACCAGCATTGATGAAGTCGACGAAGCGCGACGTTTGATTGAACGCGCCGGACGCGAAGTGGAAGAGATGATCGGCTATGCGATCCCGAAACCGCGCATTGGCATCATGCTGGAAGTTCCGTCGATGGTGTTCATGCTGCCGCATCTGACAAACCGGATCGATTTTATCTCGGTCGGAACCAACGATCTCACCCAGTACATTCTGGCTGTCGATCGTAACAATACGCGGGTAGCCAGCATTTATGACAGTCTGCATCCGGGAATGTTACGCGCGCTGGCGATGATTGCACAGGAAGCCGAAAGAAGCGGCATTGATTTGCGCTTGTGCGGTGAAATGGCGGGCGACCCGATGTGCGTGGCCATTCTGATCGGCCTGGGTTTTCGCCATTTGTCGATGAACGGTCGTTCGGTGGCTCGCGTTAAATATCTGCTGCGCCACATCGATTTTGATGAGGCGCAAACGCTGGCGCAGCGCAGCCTGGAAGCGCAGATGGCGACAGAAGTACGCCATCAGGTGGCGGCCTTTATGGAGCGCCGTGGCATGGGGGGGCTGATTCGCGGAGGATTGTAAGCCTGATAAGCTTAGCGCTATCAGGCATTACGGGGGTAAAGATTACTTATACAGATCTTTTACATCTTCCCGGCATCCGCTGCGATCCCCTTGTGCTATCATTCGCACCTTTGGAGCGCCTGAATCATGCAGGCGCGCTTATCAATTGCTGTCTGACTTCAGCGAAATAACAAGAACTTGTGGTGACAGATGACCAGTAGCTATCTGCATTTTCCGGATTTCGATCCGGTCATTTTCTCAATCGGACCCGTCGCGCTTCACTGGTACGGCTTGATGTATCTGGTGGGCTTTATTTTTGCGATGTGGCTGGCGACGCGCCGCGCTAATCGTCCGGGCAGTGGCTGGACCAAAAATGAAGTAGAAAACTTATTGTATGCCGGCTTCCTCGGGGTTTTCCTCGGTGGGCGTATTGGCTATGTACTGTTCTATAACTTCCCGTTATTCCTTGATAACCCGCTGTATCTGTTCCGTGTCTGGGATGGTGGGATGTCCTTCCACGGTGGGCTTATCGGTGTGATCCTGGTGATGATTATCTTCGCCAAACGCACCAAGCGTTCGTTCTTCCAGGTTTCTGATTTCATTGCCCCACTGATTCCGTTTGGCCTGGGCGCAGGGCGTTTGGGCAACTTTATTAACGGTGAACTGTGGGGACGCGTTGACCCGAACTTCAAGTACGCCATGCTGTTCCCTGGCTCTCGCACCGAAGATATTTTACTGCTGCAAACTAATCCGCAATGGCAGTCTATTTTTGATACCTATGGCTCGTTGCCGCGCCACGCCTCACAGCTTTATGAGATGGCGCTGGAAGGGGTGGTGCTGTTTATCATTCTTAACCTGTACATTCGCAAACCGCGCCCAATGGGCTCGGTATCCGGTCTGTTCCTGATTGGCTATGGCGCATTTCGTATCATCGTTGAATTCTTCCGCCAGCCGGATGCGCAGTTTACCGGCACCTGGGTACAGTACATCAGCATGGGGCAGATTCTCTCAATCCCGATGATTGTCGCAGGCATTATTATGATGGTTTGGGCGTATCGCCGTAGCCCACAGCAACACGTTTCCTGAGGAACCATGAAACAGTATTTAGAACTGATGCAAAAAGTGCTGGATGAAGGCACACAGAAAAACGACCGCACCGGAACCGGAACGCTTTCCATTTTTGGTCATCAGATGCGTTTTAATCTGCAGGAAGGGTTCCCGCTGGTTACGACTAAACGCTGCCATTTACGCTCTATTATTCATGAGCTGTTGTGGTTTTTGCAGGGCGACACTAACGTGGCCTACCTGCATGAAAACAATGTCTCCATCTGGGACGAATGGGCGGATGAAAACGGTAATTTAGGTCCGGTTTATGGTAAACAGTGGCGCGCATGGCCTACACCCGACGGCCGCCATATTGACCAGATCACTACGGTGTTAAACCAGCTCAAAAATGACCCGGATTCTCGGCGTATCATCGTTTCCGCATGGAATGTTGGTGAGCTGGATAAGATGGCGCTGGCGCCGTGCCATGCTTTCTTCCAGTTCTATGTGGCGGATGGCAAGCTCTCTTGCCAGCTGTATCAGCGTTCGTGCGATGTGTTCCTCGGCCTGCCGTTTAACATTGCCAGCTACGCCTTGCTGGTGCACATGATGGCGCAGCAGTGCGATCTGGAAGTCGGTGATTTTGTCTGGACCGGCGGCGACACGCATCTGTACAGCAATCACATGGAACAAACGCATCTGCAGCTTAGCCGCGAACCGCGCGCGCTGCCGAAGCTGGTCATCAAACGTAAGCCTGAATCCATCTTTGACTATCGCTTCGAAGACTTCGAAATTGAAGGCTACGATCCGCACCCGGGTATTAAAGCGCCGGTGGCTATCTAACCAGCTTCATGCTGACACAACCGACGCCCGTAAGCGTCGGTTTTTTTTATCTAAAATCACGTTCTTCGGCGTAGATTCCTGAAATAGTGCAACGGCCTGCAACGCGACAAATATTTCCCGTAGCTTGCCGTAGAAACCGAATTTCCCGCTCGTTATTCATTTTCCTCACGCCATACTGGCGGCATGAAAAAACAACAAGGCTACACACTTCTTGGAACCCTGATAGCGATGCTGATCGTCGCGGCGCTTGGTGCATCGGGGCTGTATGGTTGGCAGGGCTGGCAGCAGCAACAGCGACTGTGGCAAACCGCCAGCCAGGTAAGAGATTACCTGCTGCAACTGCGTGACGATGCTAACTGGCGTAACCGAGATCATGTCATCAGCGTGGTTCGGGATGGCACATCCTGGTGTTTTGTCAGCTCTGCGGCTTTGCAAACCACGTGTCGACCTGTTTCGTCTTTGGTTTTTACGCCATTGTGGGACGATGTTGAAATGGCAGAGATAACCCCTTCACTGGCCTTTTTTGGCCTGCGCAATACGGCATGGACCGGACATATTCGCCTGAAAAATGCGGCAGGAGAATGGCGCGTGGTGGTGTCTGGCTGGGGGCGGATCAGGCTTTGTGAGCGCGATGAGGCCAGATTATGTCAGTAAGCGAACGAGGTTTTTCTCTGCTGGAAGTGCTAATCGCCATGGCGATTAGCAGCATTTTACTGCTTAGTTCAGTACGATTTTTACCGGCACTGCAGCAAGAGATTCTGCGCAACACACGCCTGTTAGCGCTGGAAGATGAAATATGGCAACGGGTCTACACCGTAGCGAAGCACCTTCAACGGGCAGGGTATTGCCGGGGAAACTGTGTCGGAGATGGGTTGGTGATATCGGCGAAGGGCGACTGCGTTATTGCTCGCTGGGATGCCAACAGCAACGGCGTTTGGGAGGGCAGTCCCGCGAAAGAGGCCGATGTAATCGGATTTCGTTTACAGGACAAGGTGCTGGAGACCTTGCGAGGAGCAACTGGATGTAATGGAAAAGGGTGGGAGAAAATGACCGATCCAGCCACGATACAGATTGAAGCATTTCAGGTTGAACGGCTGAATCTCAGCGGATATTCACCACTCCTTACTCTGCGTTTGCGCGGAGTGAGTAACGGCGAACCACAAAAGGTTATCGAAGCAGTCTACAGCGTGACAGGATTTAACCTGTGAATCGTGAGCGAGGCGTTTCATCCCTGGGGATGGTCCTGTTGCTGCTGGTGCTCGGTAGCCTACTGCTGCAAGGCGTTAACAGACAGGAGGCCAGTTTTGCTTCACGAGTGGCCACGCAAAGTCAGGCTTTGCAGCGCCAGGCGGTGCTGCAATCTGCTATGGAATGGGGACGTATGCAGCCCTGGAGCATACAACAAGCCGTGCAGTGTCGGCGCTATATCACGCAAGATGCCGTAGTTTGCCTGCGACTGCTGAGCATTAATTTCGTGCTGCTCATTGCCCATCATGAAGGGGGATCGCTATGGCGTCAGGGTATTGTCACCGAGGGCAACCTCGAATTTTTAGCGCATGGCTGGAGCGATTTTTGTCCACTAAAGGATCAAGCGTTATGCCAGATCCCCTGAACAGGCAGCGTGGCTTTAGCCTGCCGGAAGTGATGCTGGCAATGGCGCTGATGATTATGATTGTTACTGCGTTGTCGGGATACCAGCGAGCACTGATGAACAGCTTTATCATCAGAAATCAGTATCAACAACTCTGGCGTCACGCCTGGCAGCAAACCCAGTTGTATCAGTTTTCATCGCCTGTGAACTGGCAGGTTAACCGAATGCAGACAACGCGAGCGGGATGTGTCAGCATCAACGTTAAAATATCTTCACCCTTGGGCAGGCAGGGTCAGATGATGCGTCTGCATTGCCCGAATCGTCAGTAGTCAGGAGTCGCTATGTTAAGGGTCTACCACTCCAATCGTCTGGATGTGCTTGAAGCGTTAATGGAATTTATCGTTGAGCGCGAGCGGCTGGACGACCCCTTTGAACCTGAGATGATCCTGGTTCAAAGCACCGGCATGGCGCAGTGGCTGCAAATGACTCTTGCACAGAAGTTTAGTATTGCCGCCAACATCGATTTTCCGCTGCCCGCGAGTTTTATCTGGGATATGTTTGTGCGTGTGCTACCAGACATCCCGAAAGAGAGCGCGTTCAGCAAGCAGAGCATGAGCTGGAAGTTGATGACGCTGTTACCGCAATTGCTGGATGGCGATGACTTTGCATTGCTGCGCCACTATCTGACGGACGATACTGATAAACGTAAGCTGTTTCAGCTCTCCTCACGCGCGGCTGACCTTTTCGACCAGTATTTAGTTTACCGCCCTGACTGGTTGACCCAGTGGGAGGCTGGAAGACGGGTTGAAGGACTTGGCGAGTCTCAGGACTGGCAGGCGCCGTTGTGGAAAGCGCTGGTAGAATATACCGAGGAAATGGGCCAGCCGCGCTGGCATCGTGCCAATTTATACCAACGATTTATTCAGACTCTGGAAAGTGCGTCCGAGTGCCCCCAGGGGCTGCCTTCTCGCGTATTTATTTGCGGCATTTCGGCGTTGCCGCCGGTTTATTTGCAGGCACTGCAGGCGCTGGGTAAGCACATTGATATTCATCTGCTGTTTACCAACCCTTGTCGCTACTACTGGGGAGATATTAAAGATCCTGCCTGGCTGGCGAAGCTGGTGGCACGTCAGCGTCGACACAGTTTTGAAGAACGGCACCTGCCGCTGTTTCGTGATAGTGAGAAAGTCGAAGGATTATTCAATAGCGATGGTGAGCAGGACGTGGGCAACCCGATGCTGGCTTCGTGGGGCAAACTGGGGCGCGACTACATATACCTGCTTGCAGAACTGGAAAATAGTCAGGAACTGGATGCGTTTGTCGACATTACTCCTGACAATCTTTTGCATAATATTCAATCGGATATTCTGGAACTCGAAAACTATGCTGTGGCGGGCGTTACGCTGGAGGAATATTCCCGTAGCGACAATAAACGAAGGCTGGATCTGAACGATACCAGCGTGACTTTTCATGTCTGCCATAGCCCACAGCGCGAGGTGGAAGTTCTTCATGACCGCCTGCTGGCAATGCTGGAAGCGGATCCAACGCTGACGCCGCGCGATATTATCGTGATGGTGGCGGATATCGACAGCTACAGTCCATTCATTCAATCGGTCTTTGGTAGTGCGCCAGCCGAGCGTTACCTGCCATATGCGATTTCTGACCGTCGGGCGCGTCAGTCTCATCCCGTCTTGCAGGCCTTTATCAGTCTGCTGTCGCTGCCGGATAGCCGTTTTGTCTCTGAGGATGTACTGGCGTTACTGGATGTTCCCGTGCTGGCGGCACGTTTCAATATTGATGAAGAAGGGCTGCGCTATCTTCGCTTATGGGTCAATGAATCCGGGATTCGCTGGGGAATTGACGACGATAACGTGCGTGAACTGGAACTTCCGCCTACAGGTCAGCATACCTGGCAATTTGGTTTAACGCGTATGCTGCTCGGCTACGCGATGGAAAGTGCGCAGGGCGAGTGGCAATCGGTATTACCTTACGATGAGTCCAGCGGTTTGATTGCTGAGTTGGTCGGGCATCTGGCCTCTTTGCTGATGCAGCTAAATCTCTGGCGCAGAGGGTTAGCTCAGGAACGACCTCTGGAAGAGTGGCTGCCCGTATGCCGGGACATGCTTAATGATTTCTTCCTGCCGGACGCGGATACCGAAGCGGCGATGACGCTGATTGAACAGCAGTGGCAGGCTATTATCACTGAAGGTTTAGGGGCCGAGTACGGCGATGCTATACCGCTCTCTCTGTTACGTGATGAGCTGGCGCAGCGTCTTGACCAGGAGCGCATCAGCCAGCGCTTCCTGGCGGGTCCCGTTAACATTTGTACGCTGATGCCGATGCGCTCCATTCCGTTCAAAGTGGTGTGCCTGCTGGGTATGAACGATGGCGTTTATCCGCGCCAGCTTGCGCCGCTGGGCTTTGATTTGATGAGTCAAAAACCGATGCGGGGCGATCGCAGCCGTCGTGATGATGACCGCTATCTGTTCCTTGAAGCATTGATCTCAGCGCAGCAAACGCTCTATATCAGCTACATTGGTCGCTCCATTCAGGACAACAGCGAACGCTTCCCGTCGGTACTGGTGCAGGAGTTGCTGGACTACATCGGGCAAAGCCACTATTTACCGGGTGATGAAGCGCTCACTTGTGATGAAAGCGAAGCCAGGGTCAAAGCGCACATTACTCGTTTGCATACCCGGATGCCCTTCGACGCGCAAAACTATCTCCCGGGGGAACAGCAAAGCTATGCCCGGGAATGGCTACCTGCGGCGAGCCTGTCAGGAAAAGCGCACACGGATTTTGTTCAGCCTCTTCCCTTTGAGATGCCTGAAACACTGACGCTGGAAACGCTGCAGCGATTTTGGGTTCATCCGGTGCGGGCCTTTTTCCAGATGCGTCTGAGGGTCAACTTCCGCTCTGAGGAGAGTGAGATCCCGGACACGGAACCTTTCACCCTTGAGGGATTAACCCGCTATCAGCTTAATCAGCAATTGCTTAATACACTGGTTGAAGAGAACGACGCTGAACGACTGTTTCGCCGTTTTCGTGCGGCGGGCGTGCTTCCCTATGGGCCATTTGGCGAAATTCTGTGGGATACGCAGCGTCAGGAGATGCAGACGCTGGCTGAACGCATTATCGCCTGTCGTCAGCCTTGTCAGAGCATGGAAATCGATCTTACCTGTAACGGCGTGCAAATCACCGGTTGGTTGCCGCAGGTACAAGAGGACGGTTTGTTGCGCTGGCGCCCATCTTTGATCAGCATTGCGCAGGGCGTGCAACTTTGGCTGGAACATCTTGTCTATTGTGCGAGTGGCGGTACGGGAGAGAGCCGATTATTCCTGCGTAAAGACGGGGAATGGCGTTTTCCACCACTGGAAGCAGAACAGGCGCTGCTGTACCTGTCGCAACTCATTGAGGGTTATCGGGAAGGCATGTCATCACCGTTGCTGGTATTGCCGGAAAGCGGAGGCGCATGGATAAAAACCTGTTATGACGCCGCAAATGATGCCATGTTAGATGACGATGAAACGTTGCAAAAGGCGCGCAGTAAGTTTCTGCAGGCCTATGAAGGCAACATGATGGTACGTGGCGAAGGCGATGACATCTGGTATCAGCGTCTTTGGCGTCAACTGGATGCAGGTACGCTGGAGACTATTGTCTTACAGTCGCAGCACTACCTGTTACCGATTTTTCGGTTTAATCAGTCATGATGGTTGTATAAAAATTGCGCAATTTAATGGCTTCCACTATGATGCGCATTCTGTCACGGACTGATTCTTACAAAGAGAAGATGCTGACTTGCTCAGCGCAGAGTCTTGCCCTGTTCAGATCACGTATTTATACGTGTTTTGCAGTGAACAGGTGAATACGTTAATGATGAGGTTTGTGAATGCCCCGCAGCACCTGGTTCAGCGCATTACTGTTGTTCGTCGCCCTTTGGGTTCCCGTAAGTCAGGCAGATACCGGTTGGCAGCCTTTAGCTGAAACCATCCGTAAAAGCGATAAAGACACCCGTCAGTATCAGGCTGTACGCCTTGATAACGGTATGGTCGTATTGCTGGTATCCGATCCGCAGGCCGTGAAATCCCTTTCTGCGCTGGTGGTCCCCGTGGGCTCACTGGAAGATCCGGACGATCATCAGGGGCTGGCGCATTATCTCGAACACATGTGTTTAATGGGGTCGAAAAAATATCCACAGCCGGACAGTCTGTCTGAATTCCTGAAAATGCACGGCGGCAGCCATAATGCCAGCACCGCGCCTTATCGTACGGCTTTCTATCTTGAGGTTGAAAACGACGCGCTGGTGGGGGCGGTAGATCGCCTGGCGGACGCTATTGCCGATCCGTTACTGGATAAAAAATATGCCGATCGCGAGCGTAACGCGGTTAACTCCGAGCTGACGCTGGCGCGTACCCGAGACGGGATGCGTATGGCGCAGGTGAGTGCTGAGACCATTAACCCGGCGCACCCTGGCTCGCGTTTCTCTGGCGGAAATCTTGAGACATTAAGCGATAAACCGGGCAACCCGGTGGTGCAGGCTTTACAAAAATTTCATGAAAAGTACTACTCCGCGAACCTGATGAAGGCGGTGATTTATAGCAATAAACCATTGCCAGAGCTGGCGCGGATAGCGGCTGACACCTTTGGACGCGTGCCGAACAGAAATATCGACAAGCCTGAAATTACCGTACCGGTAGTCACTGACGCGCAAAAGGGCGTCATCATCCACTATGTTCCGGCAATGCCGCGTAAAGTGCTGCGCGTCGAGTTTCGTATTGATAACAATAGCGCGCAATTCCGCAGTAAAACCGATGAGCTGGTGACCTACCTGATTGGCAATCGTAGCCCGGGCACATTGTCTGACTGGTTGCAAAAGCAGGGGCTGGTAGAAGGTATTCGTGCGGACTCCGATCCGGTAGTCAATGGGAATAGCGGCGTGTTAGCCATTTCCGCGACGTTAACCGACAAAGGTCTTGCGAACCGCGATGAGGTTGTTGCTGCAATCTTTAGCTATCTCAATCTGTTACGCGAGAAAGGCGTAGACAAACGCTATTTTGACGAACTGGCACACGTGCTGGATCTCGATTTCCGTTATCCTTCCATCACGCGTGATATGGACTACGTGGAATGGCTGGCAGACACCATGATCCGCGTTCCCGTCGAGCATACTCTGGATGCGGTGAATATTGCCGATCAATACGATGCGAAGGCCGTTGAGCAACGTCTGGCAATGATGACGCCGCAGAATGCGCGTATCTGGTATATCAGCGCGAAAGAGCCGCATAATAAAACGGCTTACTTTGTCGATGCGCCTTATCAGGTAGATAAAATCAGCGACAAAACCTTTGCCGACTGGCAGCAAAAAGCGCAAGGCATTGCGTTGTCATTACCGGAGTTGAACCCCTACATTCCTGATGATTTCACGCTGATTAAGGCGGATAAAAAATACGCTCACCCGGAACTGATCGTTGATGAGCCGGATTTACGCGTGGTGTATGCGCCGAGCCAGTATTTTGCCAGTGAGCCGAAAGCCGATGTCAGCGTGATCCTGCGTAACCCGAAAGCGATGGACAGCGCCCGCAATCAGGTATTATTCGCACTTAACGATTACCTGGCGGGCGTTGCGCTCGATCAGTTAAGCAACCAGGCATCAGTGGGGGGGATTGGTTTCTCTACCAACGCTAATAATGGTTTGATGCTAAATGCTAACGGCTACACCCAACGTTTGCCGCAGCTTTTTCAGGCGCTGCTGAGTGGCTATTTCAGCTACAGTTCAACAGATGAACAACTGGAACAGGCAAAATCCTGGTATGCCCAGATGATGGATTCCGCAGAGAAGGGGAAAGCCTACGATCAGGCTATTATGCCGGTACAGATGCTTTCTCAGGTGCCGTACTTCTCACGCGATGAGCGCCGTAAGCTGCTGCCTTCCATCACCCTGAAAGAGGTAATGGCCTATCGCGATGCCTTGAAAACCGGGGCGCGGCCTGAATTCCTGGTCATTGGCAATATGAGCGAAGCTCAGGCGACGACCATGGCGCGGGATATCCAAAAACAGCTTGGCGCTAACGGGTCACAGTGGTGTCGCAATAAAGATGTGGTTGTAGACAAGAAGCAGTCCGTCATCTTTGAAAAAGCGGGCAGCAGCACGGATTCCGCGCTGGCGGCGGTATTTGTGCCAACTGGCTACGACGAATACACCAGTTCAGCCTATAGCGCCATGTTAGGGCAGATTGTTCAACCGTGGTTCTACAATCAACTGCGTACTGAAGAGCAATTAGGCTACGCTGTATTTGCTTTCCCGATGAGCGTTGGACGTCAGTGGGGAATGGGGTTCCTGTTGCAAAGCAGCGATAAGCAACCATCTTACCTTTGGGAGCGTTATAAAGCGTTTTTCCCGACGGCGGAAGCGAAATTGCGGGCGATGAAACCTGAAGAGTTCGCGCAAATTCAGCAGGCGATTATTGCGCAAATGCTGCAGGCGCCGCAAACGCTGGGGGAAGAAGCCTCGCAGTTAAGCAAAGATTTTGATCGCGGCAATATGCGCTTCGATTCACGTGATAAAATAGTGGCTCAGATTAAACTGCTGACGCCGCAAAAACTTGCCGACTTCTTCCATCAGGCGGTGGTTGAGCCGCAAGGCATGGCGATACTGTCACAGATTTCCGGCAGTCAGAACGGGAAAGCAGAATATGTGCACCCGGAAGGCTGGAAAGTGTGGCAGACCGTCAGCGCGTTGCAGCAAACCTTACCCCTGATGAGTGATAAGAATGAATGATGCCGCTGAGTCCCTTGATCCTCTCCGCTTGCCCCTGACGGGCGAGCGCCTGATTGAAGCCTCTGCGGGCACCGGTAAAACCTTTACCATCGCCGCCCTGTATTTACGTTTGCTGCTTGGACTGGGCGGCTCTGCCGCCTTTCCCCGTCCGCTGACCGTCGAAGAACTGTTAGTGGTCACCTTCACCGAGGCGGCTACTGAAGAGTTGCGCGGTCGTATCCGTAGCAACATCCATGAACTGCGCATTGCCTGCCTGCGTGAAACCACTGACAACCCGCTATACGCCCGTCTGTTAGATGAAATCGCCGATAAAAAACAGTCAGCCCGGTGGCTGCTATTGGCTGAAAGGCAGATGGATGAAGCGGCGGTGTTTACCATTCATGGTTTTTGCCAGCGTATGCTCAGCCTCAACGCCTTTGAATCAGGCATGCTGTTTGAACAACAGCTGATCGAAGATGAATCACTACTGCGTTATCAGGCCTGCGCGGATTTCTGGCGTCGACACTGCTATCCGCTGCCCCGCGATATTGCGCAGGTGATTTTTGAAACGTGGAAAGGGCCGCAGGCGCTGTTAAGGGATATCGATCGCTATCTGCAAGGGGAAGCGCCGGTTATTAAGGCTCCGCCGCCCGATGATGAAACGCTGGCAACCCGGCACGAACACATTCTCGCGCGTATTAATCAAATTAAGCAGCAATGGCGCGATGCCGTTGATGAGCTTGATGGCCTGCTGGAGGCCTCCGGGATTGACCGGCGTAAATTTAATCGCGGTAACCAGGGCAAGTGGATCGAAAAGATCAGCGCATGGGCGCAGGAAGAAACACAAAGCTATCAACTGCCTGATGCGCTGGAGAAATTCTCCCAGCGCTTTTTAGAAGAGCGAACCAAAGCGGGCGGCGTAACGCCTCAGCACCCGCTGTTTGTCGCAATTGATGAACTGCTTAGCGAACCATTAACTCTCCGCGATTTGGTGATCACCCGGGCGCTGGCGGAGATCCGTTTGGCGGTTGCCGAGGAGAAACGCCGCCGAGGCGAGCTGGGTTTTGACGATATGCTCAGCCGTCTGGATGCGGCGCTGCGCAGTGAAAGTGGTGATGCGCTGGCAACGGCGATTCGTACCCGTTTTCCGGTCGCGATGATCGATGAATTCCAGGATACCGACCCGCAGCAGTACCGTATTTTTCGCCGGATCTGGCAACATCAGCCGGATACCGCGCTGCTGCTGCTGATTGGCGATCCGAAACAGGCCATTTACGCGTTTCGTGGTGCGGATATCTTTACCTACATGAAGGCGCGTAGCGAAGTCAGCGCACACTATACGCTTGATACTAACTGGCGTTCGGCTCCTGGCATGGTCAATAGCGTGAATACGATTTTCAGCCAGATGAATGACGCCTTTATGTTCCGCGAAATCCCCTTCAGCCCGGTCAAATTCGCAGAAAAAAACCAGTCGCTTCAGTTTGTTATACACGGTGAAACGCAGCCAGCCATGAGTATGTGGCTGATGGAAGGGGAAAGCTGTGGCGTAGGCGACTATCAGAACTATATGGCGCAGGTGTGCGCCACGCACATTCGCGACTGGCTTAAGGCTGGGCATTCTGGGGCTGCGCAACTGGTCAGCAGTAAAGCGTCCAGGCCGGTACGCGCCTCGGACATCAGCGTACTGGTTCGTAGCCGCCAGGAGGCGGCGCTGGTCCGTGATGCGCTGACGCAACTGGCCATTCCCTCTGTTTATCTCTCCAACCGTGACAGCGTGTTTGAAACGCTCGAAGCGCAGGAACTGCTGTGGGTACTGCAGGCGGTGATGACACCGGAGCGTGAGAACACGCTGCGTAGCGCGCTGGCGACCTCAATGATGGGCCTGAATGCGCAGGATCTTGAAGCGTTAAATAACGACGAAAATGCCTGGGATGCGGTGGTTGAAGAGTTTGATGGCTATCGTCAGATCTGGCATAAACGCGGCGTGATGCCGATGCTGCGCGCGCTGATGTCGGCCCGCCAGATTGCGGAAAACTTGCTGGCGACGGCGGGGGGCGAACGTCGCCTGACTGACATTTTACACATCAGTGAACTGTTACAGGAAGCCGGCTCGCAACTCGAAAGCGAGCATGCGCTGGTGCGCTGGCTATCTCAGCATATTCTTGAACCCGACAGCAATGCCTCCAGTCAGCAGCTCAGGCTCGAAAGCGACAAGCATTTGGTCAAAATCGTCACTATCCACAAATCGAAAGGGTTGGAATATCCGCTGGTCTGGCTGCCGTTTATCACCAATTTCCGCGTCCAGGATCAGGCTTTCTATCACGATCGCAGCTCCTTTGAAGCGGTGCTGGATCTCAGCGATGCCGCGGAGAGCGTTGAGCTGGCCGAAGCGGAACGTCTGGCGGAGGATCTGCGCTTACTCTATGTCGCACTGACCCGTTCGGTATGGCACTGCAGTCTTGGCGTTGCGCCGTTGGTGCGCCGTCGGGGCGATAAAAAAGGGGATACCGATGTGCATCAGAGCGCGCTTGGCCGCCTGTTGCAAAAAGGCGAACCGATGGATGCCGCGGGTCTGCGTGGCGCGATTGAAGCGCTGTGCTGCGATGATATTGCCTGCCAGACGCCAGCACAGCCTGACGGTGAACCCTGGCAGGTTGCGCAGAACGTCAGCGGTGAACTGAGTGCGAAAATACTGCAGCATACGCCCGGCGACAGCTGGCGCGTGACCAGTTATTCCGGTCTGCAACAGCGTGGACATGGTATTGCGCAGGATCTGATCCCGCGACTGGATATCGATGCCGCAGGCGTCGGTGAGGTTATTGAAGAATCAGGACTCACGCCGCATCAGTTCCCGCGTGGCGCTTCGCCGGGTACATTCTTGCATAGCTTGTTTGAAGATCTCGACTTTACCCAACCAGTAGAGCCAGATTGGGTCGAAGAAAAATTGGCGTTGGGTGGTTATGACGCACACTGGACGCCGGTTTTGACCGCATGGTTGGACGCTATTTTGCAGGCGCCTCTCAATGAGAACGGCGTGAGCCTGAGTCAGCTTTCCGCGCGTGAAAAACAGGTGGAGATGGAGTTTTATCTGCCGATTTCGCAGCCCCTGATGGCCAGCCAACTTGATGCGTTGATCCGCCAATACGATCCGCTCTCGGCAGGGTGCCCTGCGCTTGATTTTATGCAGGTGCGCGGCATGCTAAAAGGGTTCATTGACCTGGTATTCCGCCATCAGGGACGTTATTACCTGCTCGATTACAAATCGAACTGGCTGGGCGAAGACAGCTCAGCCTATACACAGCAGGCGATGGCCTCTGCCATGCAGGCGCATCGCTACGACCTGCAGTATCAACTTTATACCCTCGCGCTGCATCGCTACTTGCGCCATCGCATTGCTGATTACGATTATGAACGCCATTTTGGCGGCGTTATCTATCTCTTCCTGCGTGGTGTTGACCGTGAAAATCCGCAGCAGGGAATTTTCGCGACCCGACCAGAGGGGGAGTTGATCGCCTTGATGGACGAGTTGTTTGCCGGTGTGCCGCTGGAGGAGATGTCATGACAATCCAGAAACGATTACTGGAAGCCGTTGAGCAAAAGCAGCTCCGGCCTCTGGATGCCCAGTTTGCACTGGCGGTTGCCGGAAATGATAACCCTGCCGTTGCACTGGCAGCGGCGTTGCTCAGCCGTGAAGCTGGAGAAGGGCACGTCTGCTTACCGCTTTCGCGTCTATCCCGAAGCGAGGACGTGCATCCGCTGTTAAGCGCCTGGCTCGCTGAAGCGGGAGAGCCTGAAGACTGGGCTGAATGCCTGCTGGCCTCCGGGGCGGTAAGCCGTGGCGATCAGCCGACGCCGCTGGTGCTGTACGGCGATCGTTTGTATCTGAACCGGATGTGGCATAACGAACGCGCGGTGGCGCGCTTTTTCGGTGAAGTTAACCACGCCATTGAGGTGGATGAACAACGGCTGATTCACACGCTGGCGGCGCTGTTTCCACCCGTTGAAGGCTTTGACTGGCAAAAAGTGGCTGCTGCCGTAGCGCTGACCCGCCGTATATCGGTTATCTCCGGCGGACCGGGGACCGGAAAAACAACAACGGTGGCGAGGCTTCTGGCGGCGTTGATTCAGATGGCGGACGGTGAACGCTGTCGTATTCGTCTGGCGGCACCCACGGGAAAAGCAGCAGCACGTCTGACCGCCTCGCTGGGCGCGGCGTTGCGTGAACTGCCGCTGACCGATGAGCAAAAGAAGCGCATTCCCGATGACGCCAGTACGTTGCACCGCTTATTGGGGGCTCAGCCTGGTAGCCAACGCCTGCGGCATCATGCAGGAAACCCGTTGCATCTGGACGTGCTGGTAGTGGATGAAGCCTCGATGATCGATTTGCCGATGATGTCGCGCCTTATCGATGCGCTGCCGCCACATGGGCGGGTGATATTTCTAGGCGATCGCGACCAGCTCGCTTCTGTTGAAGCGGGGGCAGTACTGGGAGATATCTGTGCTTTCGTCGGTGATGGTTTTACCCCGGAGCGTGCCCGCCAGCTTAGTCGTCTGACTGAAACCACTATTCCGGCCGGTTCGGGAACTCAGGCGGCTGCTCTGCGTGACAGTTTGTGCCTGCTGCAAAAGAGCTACCGTTTCGGTAGCGATTCCGGAATCGGTCAGTTGGCTGCAGCGATTAATCGTGGTGACAAAGCCGCGATAAAAACGGTCTTCCAGCAGGGATTTAGCGACATCGAAAAACGCTCTCTGCACAGCAGCGAAGATTACTCTGCGATGCTGGAGGAAGCGCTGGCGGGTTATGGTCACTATCTGGATTTATTGCGCGAGCGCGCCGAGCCGGATGCTGTCATTCAGGCCTTCAATGAGTATCAGCTATTGTGCGCCCTGCGGGAAGGTCCGTTTGGCGTGAGTGGTTTGAATGAACGCATTGAGCAGGTGATGGCGCAAAAACGCAAAATTCACCGTGCGACGCATAGCCGCTGGTATGAGGGAAGGCCAGTGATGATCGCGCGCAATGACAGTTCGTTGGGATTATTTAACGGTGATATTGGCATTGCCCTCGATCGTGGGCAGGGTCTGAGGGTATGGTTTGCGCTGCCGGACGGTTCTATCAAATCGGTTCAGCCCAGTCGCTTGCCTGAACATGAAACCACCTGGGCAATGACCGTACATAAATCGCAGGGATCTGAGTTTGACCACGCGGCGTTGATTTTGCCCAACCAGCATTCACCTGTGGTGACTCGCGAGCTGGTCTATACCGCCGTTACCCGCGCGCGTCGTCGTTTGTCGCTGTATGCCGATGAGCGGATATTGAGTGGTGCCATTGCCATCCGCACTGAACGACGCAGCGGATTGTCGGCGCTGTTTAATCAATAACATTTGCTGGCCGGATAAGGCAGTTATGCCGTATCCGGCAACGATCACTACCCTAAATCCGCCATCAGCACTTTTGACCGCCGTTGATAGTTGTACATCTCTTTTTTACTTTCCGGCAGCAGGTCGATATCCACCGGCGTGAAGCCTCGCTCCTGGAACCAGTGAATGCTGCGTGTGGTCAGCACGAACAGCTTGCTCAGCCCCATTTGCCGGGCCTGCGCCGCGATCCGCTCCAGCAACACTTCCCCGCGGGACGAACTACGGTAGTCGGGATGCACAGCCACGCATGCCATTTCACCAATCCGCTCTTCCGGGAAAGGGTACAGAGCGGCGCAGGCGATAGTCAGGTTATCGCGCTGAATAATGGTGAATTTGTCGATCTCCATTTCCAGTTGTTCGCGCGAGCGGCGGACCAGAATACCTTGCTGTTCCAGCGGGCGGATAAGCTCCAGAATCCCGCCGATATCGTTAATGGTAGCGCGACGGATCTGCTCGGCGCTTTCCATTACAATCTGCGTCCCGATGCCGTCGCGGGAGAACAGTTCCTGCAGCAAGGCGCCATCTTCCTGATAGCTGATCAGATGGCAGCGGCGTACGCCACTGCGACAGGCTTTCACTGCTCCGCGCAGGAAACGCACCGTACCGGAGCTGTAATCGCCTTTCTCTTCCTGCAACTCAACGCGAGCCTGAGCTTCGTTAGGAAACAACTCGGAAATAATATCGCCATCATCGTTGGTGACACCCTGAGACGAGCAAAAACCGATCATTTTCTCTGCCTTCAGTTTGATAGCCAGCTGCGTGGCGACCTCTTCTGACGTCAGATTAAAGCTCTCACCAGTGACGGAAACGGCGACCGGGCCCATCAGCACAATCGCGCCGCTGTCCAGCTGGCGGTGAATAGCATCTTCATCAATACGACGAATACGCCCGCTATGGCAGTAATCTACGCCGTCATCAACGCCCAGCGGCTGGGAGATAATAAAATTACCACTGACCACATTGATATGCGCCCCCTGCAACGGCGTATTATTCAGGCTCATCGACAGGCGGGCGGTGATATCAAGCTGAAGTAGCCCCGCAGCCTGTTTGACCAGCTCTAGGGTTTTCGCATCGGTGACGCGCGTGTTTTTGTGGTACACCGGCTCATGATGATGCGCCGCAAGATTGGCATCAATCTGCGGGCGTGCGCCATAGACCACGACCAGGCGGATGCCGAGGCTATGAAGAAGACCAATGTCATTGACGATACTGGAAAAGTTTTCATGCTCGATGGCTTCACCGCCCAGCATAATGACAAACGTTTTTCCCCGATGGGTATTGATATAGGGAACAGAATGGCGGAATCCCTGTACCAGTTCGGTTCTACGCTCCTTCACCACGGTACACCCTCATTGCATGATTATTCGTAATTTGTGTATTTTTATTCTGTTTTAGTCCTGTGCGCAAGCGTAATTTTTACTCATGCTGAAGATTTTTATCAGTAATACCGTGAATATAAAAAGAATGTTTACCCTTTTATAGATGACAGATTATGCGTCATTCGCTAAAGTTTCCGGTCAATTCGGACGTTTTACGTATTACTCAATACAGATTTCTTTTGCTCGGGAGAAGCATGTCGGGATCCAACTCAGCAATCAGTCGCCGCCGTTTACTGAAAGGTGCGGGTGCTATGTGGCTTTTAAGCGTCAGCCAGGTTGGTTTGGCTGCCGCGAGTCAGGTCGTTGCCGTACGTATCTGGCCTGCGTCCAGCTATACCCGCGTCACGGTGGAATCTAACCGTCTGCTGAAATACAAACAGTTTGCCCTGAGTAATCCTGAGCGTGTGGTTGTGGATATTGAAGACGTTAATTTGAACTCGGTGCTCAAGGGTATGGGAGCACAGATTCGTCCTGACGATCCGTATATTAAGTCGGCGCGCGTAGGCCAGTTTGATCCAAAGACCGTGCGGATGGTGTTCGAGCTGAAACAGAATGTGAAGCCGCAACTTTTTGCGCTTGCGCCGGTGGCGGGCTTTAAAGAACGTCTGGTGATGGACCTCTATCCTGCAAATGCTCAGGATGTCCAGGATCCGCTGCTGGCATTGCTGGAAGATTACAACAAGGGCGATCTGGATAAACAGGTGCCACCTGCACAAAGTGGCCCGCAGCCGGGTAAAGCGGGGCGCGATCGTCCCATTGTCATTATGTTGGATCCAGGCCACGGCGGAGAAGACTCCGGTGCGGTGGGGAAATACAAGACGCGTGAAAAGGATGTGGTGCTGCAGATTGCCCGCCGCCTGCGAGCCCTCATAGAGAAAGAGGGCAACATGAAGGTCTTTATGACGCGAAATGAAGATATCTTCATTCCGCTTAAAGTCCGTGTGGCAAAAGCGCAGAAGCAGCGCGCAGACCTGTTTGTCTCTATTCACGCCGATGCCTTTACCAGTCGACAGCCCAGCGGTTCGTCGGTGTTTGCGCTCTCGACCAAAGGCGCAACCAGTACCGCTGCGAAATATCTGGCGCAAACCCAGAACGCCTCGGATCTCATCGGTGGCGTTAGCAAGAGCGGCGACCGCTACGTCGACCATACTATGTTCGACATGGTGCAATCCCTGACCATCGCCGACAGCCTGAAGTTTGGTAAAGCGGTATTAAATAAGCTTGGTAAAATCAACAATCTGCATAAGAACCAGGTTGAACAAGCCGGGTTTGCGGTGCTAAAAGCGCCGGATATTCCGTCCATTCTGGTAGAAACAGCGTTTATCAGTAACGTTGAGGAAGAGCGCAAACTCAAAACGGCGACCTTCCAGCAGGAAGTTGCAGAGTCGATTCTGGCGGGGATTAAAGCCTACTTTGCCGATGGGGCGACGCTGGCGAGAAGGGGATAACAAAAAAGCGCTGAAAAGCGCTTTTTTTACGGATTGCAGATACAAAAAAACACCCGTTAAGGTGTTTAATGTGTTGGTTGCGGGGGCCGGATTTGAACCGACGACCTTCGGGTTATGAGCCCGACGAGCTACCAGGCTGCTCCACCCCGCGTCCGTCTTTTTGCTTCGTATTTCAAACCACATCTGCGTTGGCTTTCCTCGTTCACCTCAGTCACTTACTGGAGTAAGCTCCTAAGGATTCACTGCGTCGCCGCCTTGCTGTGATTTGAACTACTTTGCAAAAATATTACATCAGATTTTAATTGGTTGCGGGGGCCGGATTTGAACCGACGACCTTCGGGTTATGAGCCCGACGAGCTACCAGGCTGCTCCACCCCGCGTCCGTCATTACTCTTCCATCGAGTAACGTTACTGCTTCTGATTTTAATTGGTTGCGGGGGCCAGATTTGAACTGACGACCTTCGGGTTATGAGCCCGACGAGCTACCAGGCTGCTCCACCCCGCGTCCGTGGATGCGCACTATACTCTGCTAATGATTTCATGCAACCCTTTTTTCACCCTGATCACGTTTTTAGGGTGAAAATGAACAAAAACAACGCATTCTGGATTGTTTTTTGCGCAAAATTTGCGTTCGGATAGGTATACGCATTTCATTAGGTTCGGGGGTTTGTTATCTTCGTCTCGCATTCAGGCAACATAAGACGAGAACAATGAAAGGACGTTGGGCAAAATATCTTCTGGCGGGAGTAGTAGTCGCGATGCTCGCCGCGTGTTCCTCAAAACCCACCGATCGTGGGCAGCAGTATAAAGACGGGAAATTTACCCAGCCTTTCTCACTGGTGAATCAGCCTGATGCGGTTGGTGCGCCAATTAATGCCGGTGATTTCGCCGAGCAGGTTAATCAAATTCGCAGCGCATCGCCACGTTTGTACGGTAACCAGAGCAACGTTTACAACGCTATCCAGCAATGGCTACGTGCGGGCGGCGATACGCGCAGTATGCGCCAGTTTGGTATCGATGCCTGGCAAATGGAAGGGGCGGACAACTACGGTAACGTCCAGTTTACGGGCTACTACACGCCGGTAATCCAGGCGCGCCATACGCGTCAGGGCGAATTTCAGTACCCTATCTATCGCATGCCGCCAAAACGTGGGCGCTTACCCAGCCGTGCCGAGATTTATGCGGGTGCCCTGAGCGACAATTATATTCTGGCGTACAGCAACTCCCTGATGGATAACTTCATTATGGATGTTCAGGGCAGTGGTTACATCGATTTTGGCGATGGCAGCCCGCTGAACTTCTTTAGCTATTCCGGGAAAAACGGTCACGCCTATCGCAGTATCGGGAAGGTACTTATCGACCGTGGTGAAGTGAAAAAAGAAGATATGTCGATGCAGGCCATTCGTCATTGGGGTGAAACCCACAGCGAAGCCGAAGTGCGTGAGCTGCTGGAGCAGAACCCATCGTTTGTCTTCTTTAAACCGCAATCTTTTGCGCCGGTCAAAGGGGCCAGCGCGGTACCGCTGATTGGTCGCGCATCCGTGGCTTCTGACCGCAGCATCATTCCTGCGGGCACAACGTTACTCGCGGAAGTCCCCTTACTGGACAATAACGGCAAGTTTACCGGCCAGTACGAACTGCGCCTGATGGTGGCGTTGGATGTGGGCGGGGCGATTAAAGGGCAACACTTCGATATTTACCAGGGCATTGGAGCCGACGCTGGACATCGTGCGGGGTGGTATAATCACTACGGTCGTGTGTGGGTACTGAAAACCGCGCCGGGTGCGGGTAACGTGTTCAGCGGTTAATTGCCGGATAGTGCTGTGCTTATCCGGCCTGGATTATTAAGTAGGCCTGATAAGGCGCAGCCGCCATCAGGCAGTCATATTGCTCGGTATTAATGAATTTGAGGTGTTATGTCTGTGGTTATAAGTGATGCCTGGCGTCAGCGTTTTGGCGGTACGGCGCGTCTGTATGGCGAAAATGCGCTGCAACTGTTTGCCCAATCGCACGTTTGTGTGGTCGGGATTGGCGGCGTGGGATCCTGGGCGGCGGAAGCACTGGCGCGCACCGGCATTGGCGCCATTACGCTCATTGATATGGATGATGTGTGCGTCACCAATACTAACCGCCAGATCCATGCTCTACGCGATAACGTTGGTTTAGCAAAAGCTGAGGTGATGGCGGAACGTATCCGCCAGATTAACCCAGAGTGCCGGGTTAACGTGGTCGATGATTTTGTTACGCCGGACAACGTTGCAGAATATATGAACGCGGGATTTTCGTATGTCATTGATGCGATTGATAGCGTGCGTCCAAAAGCGGCGCTGATCGCTTACTGCCGGCGTAACAAAATCCCGCTGGTGACGACCGGTGGTGCGGGCGGGCAGATCGACCCGACACAAATACAGGTCGTTGATTTGGCAAAAACCATCCAGGATCCGCTGGCGGCCAAACTACGTGAGCGGCTGAAAAGCGATTTTGGCGTGGTGAAAAACAGCAAAGGCAAACTGGGCGTGGATTGTGTGTTCTCGACCGAAGCGCTGGTTTACCCGCAAGCAGATGGCTCTGTATGTGCGATGAAAGCGACGGCTGAAGGGCCGAAACGTATGGATTGTGCATCCGGATTTGGCGCGGCCACGATGGTGACCGCTACCTTTGGTTTTGTTGCCGTTTCACACGCACTGAAGAAGATGATGGCGAAAGCGGCGCGTCAGCATTGAGTTTGATATGCCGGATGGTGACTTCGCTCTCCGGCAAACAACCCTCAAATTTGTCGGGCAACCTCAAAAATCGCCTCGTTCAGGGCATGCAGCCCCTGGCTACGCGAGGCGCTGAGCTGCGTGCGTAAACCCAGCTCGTCAAATAATGCCATTGGCGAATGCGCCAGTAACTCGGTGGCCGTTTTACCTTCGACGGCCGTGAGTAAGACGGCCAACAGCCCGCGCACAATGCGACCTTCGCTATCGCCGAAGAAATGCAGAGTGCCATTCTCATGAAGGCTATGCCCCAGCCAGACGCGGTTTTCGCAGCCCGCAATCTCTTTGGCCTGAGCCTTTAGCGCATCCGGAAGCGCAGGAAGCTGCTTCCCCAGCAGAATCAACTGGCGATATTTATCTTCCCATTGGGTGAGCGGGATAAAGATATTGCGCAATGTATCTTCAGTTACGGTTGTGCCAAACGGGTGTCCGGCGAACAGAGGGCTTGTCATTAATCCACCAATATTTCCAGGGCGCGGTCAACGGCTGCGACCAACGCTTCCACATCATTTTGCGTATTATAAGGTGCAAATGAGGCGCGTAGCGTCCCGGATACGCCCAGTTCTGACAGCAGAGGCTGAGCGCAGTGTTGTCCTGCACGCAGCGCAATACCATATTCGGCCAGCAGCGTCACCATGTCGCTGTGATGAACACCTGCGAAATCAAAGGCTAACAGACTGGAGTCCTGGCAGCGGAAGGACCGAAAACCGGGGCGTTTCGCCAGCGCATCTTCTGCCAGCGTCGCCAGACCACGGCTCCAGTTTTCAGCCTGTGCAGCATCAATGTCATCCAGCCATTCGAGCGCTGCGCTTAGCCCGATAACGCCAGCAACGTTAGGCGTCCCGGCCTCAAGCTTCCATGGCGCAGCCTGAGTGGTGAAACCGTCAAAACTGACTTCACTAATCATCTTACCGCCGCCGAGCCAGGGGGACATGGCTTTCAGCAGTTCCGGTTTTCCGTACAGCACGCCAATGCCAGTGGGGCCGTACAGCTTGTGGCCCGAGAACGCATAGAAATCAATATCTAACTGCTGAACGTCGGCAGGGAAATGGACAATCCCCTGGGCGCCATCGACCATCACCACCATCCCAGCAGCATGGGCGAGCGTAATGGCGCGGACCAGGTCCGGACACCCCCCGGTGACGTTCGACATCTGTCCGAGCGCCAGAATGCGGCTGCGTGGGGTGATGAGTTGCGCGAGGCGCTCAACGTCTGGCAAGAACTGGGCGTTGAGCGGCAGTCTGACGACCTTAGCCCCCGTTTGTTGCGCAACCATTAGCCAGGGAACAAGGTTGGCATGATGTTCCGCCACGCTAACGATAATTTCATCGCCCGGTTGTAAATGCGGCCGCGCATAGCTTTGGGCAACCATATTGATAGCTTCCGTCGTGCCACGGGTCCAGACGATTGTTTTGTCATCCGGCGCGTTAATCAGCCTTGCGACTTTTTCCCGCGCGGCTTCATAGCGAGCGGTCAGGCGCTGTGCTTCGGTAAACTGGCTGCGATGGACGTTCCCGGCGCTGAGGCTATAAAACTGATGGGTAGCCTCAATTACCGCCTGCGGCTTCAGCGCTGTGGCAGCGCTGTCGAGATAAACGCCTGCATCGTTGAGTGCGGGAAATTGTGCGCGAAACTGCGCGGGGTTAAAAGCGTTCATGGTATTCCTCAGTTCAGTAACCCGATCGTGGCGCAAAAAGGGCGCTGATACAAGGGTTGTGCTAACCATCGGAATACTCTGGATATCCTGGCAAAGTCTGCGTAGTGTCTTATGCTAATTAGCGTTAGGCTAGCAATTTAGCCTGTTACGGAGTGTGTTTTTAATAGCATAAATCGCTTTAAGGAGAAGAAGATGAAAAAGACTGCCGCAATTATCTCTGCTTGTATGCTGACTTTTGCCCTGAGCGCCTGTTCCGGTTCGAATTACGTGATGCACACCAACGATGGTCGAACGATTGTATCTGATGGTAAGCCACAGACCGATAATGATACGGGGATGATTTCGTATAAAGACGCTAATGGCAACAAACAGCAGATTAACCGTACCGATGTGAAAGAGATGGTTGAGCTGGATAACTAACCGGTCGTCGTCCATCGACAAAGCGTCTGACAAAAAAAAGCACCGCAATTTGGCGGTGCTACATTAATCACTATGGACAGACAGGGTAAATGTACAGGAAGTGAAAAAGGGTAGCTTTGCTACCATGGTCTGAATCGCAGACCAATTGCAAACACAACAACACAACATCACAACCGTAAGCCAAAAGCCCACCAGAACACGCATTCCGATAAAACTTTTCGTTCCGGCTTCAGGAAGTGCCGCCACTATAGGTATTTGCTGGTAGAACCTCAACGGACAATTTATAATGGCTCAGATAAAAAAAACTAATAGGTTACACCCTGTTAGCTAATTGTTAAATTGATTTAACATCAAAGCCTAAAAGTCATGTCAAAACGATTACCACCCTTAAATGCGTTGCGTGTTTTTGATGCTGCAGCGCGTCATTTGAGCTTTACGCGCGCAGCAGAAGAGCTTTTTGTGACGCAGGCCGCAGTAAGTCATCAAATCAAGTCACTCGAGGATTTCCTGGGGCTGAAGCTGTTTCGTCGACGCAATCGATCTTTACTGTTAACGGAAGAAGGCCAAAGCTACTTTCTCGACATCAAAGAGATTTTTTCGCAATTAACCGACGCGACGCGTAAACTTCAGGCACGCAGTGCAAAAGGCGCGCTTACGGTTAGTTTATTGCCCAGTTTTGCGATCCAATGGCTGGTGCCCAGACTCTCTAGCTTTAATTCAGCTTATCCGGGAATCGATGTCAGGATCCAGGCGGTGGACCGTCAGGAAGACAAACTGGCCGATGATGTTGATGTGGCGATTTTCTACGGACGAGGCAACTGGCCGGGTCTGCGCGTTGAAAAATTGTACGCAGAATATTTATTGCCGGTCTGCTCGCCGCTATTACTTACCGGTGATAAACCGCTAAAGACACCCGAAGATTTGGCAAAACACACACTGTTGCACGATGCCTCGCGCCGCGACTGGCAGGCTTATACGCGCCAGCTTGGCCTGAACCACATTAACGTACAGCAGGGACCCATCTTCAGCCATAGCGCCATGGTGCTCCAGGCTGCTATCCATGGACAGGGAATTGCGTTGGCTAATAACGTCATGGCGCAGTCCGAGATTGAAGCCGGACGTCTGGTCTGTCCGTTTAATGATGTTCTGGTCAGCAAAAACGCATTTTATCTGGTTTGTCATGACAGTCAGGCAGAACTGGGTAAAATAGCCGCCTTTCGTCAGTGGATTCTGGCGAAAGCGGCCACGGAACAAGAAAAATTCCGCTTTCGTTATGAACAATAATTTTACGTAGGGTATTCACATGACCAGCCGTTTTATGCTGATTTTTGCCGCCATCAGTGGCTTTATCTTTGTGGCGCTGGGCGCCTTTGGGGCACATGTTCTGAGTAAAACCCTCGGGGTCGTTGAAATGGGGTGGATCCAGACAGGCCTCGAATATCAGGCTTTTCACACGCTGGCCATCTTTGGCCTGGCCGTCGCCATGCAGCGACGCATTAGCATTTGGTTTTACTGGAGTAGCGTGTTTCTGGCATTAGGGACGGTGCTGTTTAGCGGCAGCCTTTATTGCCTCGCGCTCTCTCATTTACGCCTGTGGGCGTTTGTTACCCCCGTTGGCGGCTTCAGTTTCCTTGTGGGTTGGGCGCTGATGCTAGTGGGTGCTATTCGATTGAAACGTAAGGGCGTTAGCCATGAATAAGGTAGTACTGTTGTGTCGCCCGGGTTTTGAAAAAGAGTGCGCCGCAGAAATTACGGATAAAGCAGGACGTCGGGAAATCTTCGGGTTTGCCCGGGTGAAAGATAATGCGGGTTACGTCATCTTCGAATGCTATCAGCAGGACGATGCCGAAAAGCTCGTGAAAGAGTTGCCGTTTAGCTCGCTGATTTTTGCCCGTCAAATGTTTGTGGTGGGAGAGTTGCTGCAATATTTACCGCCGGAAGACCGCATTACGCCGATTGTCGGCATGTTGCAGGGCGTGGTGGAGAAAGGTGGTGATCTGCGTGTCGAAGTTGCTGACACCAATGAAAGCAAAGAGCTGGTGAAATTTTGCCGTAAATTTACCGTACCGCTACGTGCGGCACTGCGCGAAGCGGGCGTGCTGGCAAAGTATGAAACGCCAAAACGTCCGGTGGTTCACGTCTTCTTTATCGCGCCTGGCTGTTGCTATACCGGCTATTCCTGGCCTGACAATAACTCTCCGTTCTACATGGGGATTCCGCGTCTGAAGTTCCCGGCGGATGCGCCGAGCCGATCAACGCTGAAGCTGGAAGAAGCGCTGCACGTGTTTATCCCTGCCGATGAGTGGGATGAGCGTCTGGCTAACGGAATGTATGCGGTGGATTTAGGAGCGTGTCCTGGCGGTTGGACTTATCAGTTGGTTAAACGCAACATGTGGGTTTATTCCGTGGATAATGGCCCGATGGCGCAAAGCCTGATGGATACCGGACAAGTTACCTGGCTGCGTGAAGACGGATTTAAGTATCGCCCAAACCGCAACAACATTTCGTGGATGGTGTGCGACATGGTGGAGAAACCCGCAAAGGTTGCCGCCCTGATGGCGCAGTGGCTGGTCAACGGCTGGTGTCGTGAGACGATCTTCAACCTCAAACTGCCGATGAAAAAACGCTACGAAGAGGTGTCGCAAAACCTGGCTTACATTCAGGCTCAGCTTGACGAGCATGGCGTAAATGCCCAGATTCAGGCGCGTCAGCTGTATCATGATCGTGAAGAAGTAACCGTACACGTGCGTCGCCTGTGGGCTGCCGTTGGCGGTCGTCGCGACGAACGATAGGTTAAACTCGCAGGCCGGATAAAGCGTCAACGTCTTATTCGGCCTGAATTGTTTCAATCAGCGGCGTATCTGAAACGATATGCGTCACGTCATCCAGATGCCCAATCCGGGCCTCCCCCGAACGATTAAACTTACTTTTATCGATCAGCAATAAAGATTGTGCTGAGCGCTTAAGCAGAATGGACTTGAAGTCGGCGTTTGTGGCATTGGAGTCCCAGAGCGCACCGTCGTTGTCGATCCCCTCACAGGAAAAAATAAACAGGTCAATCTCAAGAGATTTGAGCTGTGAGATGAGCGAGGAGTTAACGTAGCAACCGTATTTTCGCTCAAGGCGACCGCCGGAGCTGATGAGTTGAATGTGTTCACGCTTAGCCAGTTCCTGGCAAATGGGCTGGCTGTTGGTAAAAACGTGAATGTTGATGTCCGGTAGCTGTCGCGCCAGGTACCAGCATGTTGAGCTGGCGTCTAAGGCTATCACCATACCTTCTTCGATCCATGCCAGCGCTTCGCGGGCAATATCCGCTTTGTGGGCATAGTGGCTTTTGAGTCGCATATGAAACGGATCGCCGCTGTCCTTGTTTTCCCGGTGAATAACTTTCGCCCGCCCGTGATTACGTAGCACTTTTCCCTGGGTCTGTAACTCACTGAGATCGCGGCGGATGGTCTCTTTGCTGACGTTCAGTTGCAACGCCAGAGCTTCGGTTGTCAGGCTTTTATGGTTAGTAAGCAGATCTACGATTGCCTGCTGGCGCGCCGCTTTCATGTTCTGATCCTCATTATATGATGAATGCCCGTACCAGACGGGCATTCTGACCAGAGATTACGGCGTTACCCCTTTTTTTAAAAGAATATTCCCGTACTTTGCCCGCTCTCCTGTGATAACGATCGCAAACGCCTTTTGTGCGCGTTCATAGAAGGCGTAGCGATCAATACGCGTAATGTCCGGGCAAGGGGTCTGTAGTGAAAGCGCCTGACGGTAGCGAGCCTCGACGTCGGGATCGAGGGCGTCTCCTTCAACAGCGGCCATCATCACCAGCGGTGGGGCATAGCTGTCCAGTTCAAAGAGTGGAATAACCGCCTGCAGCAGGTCGCTGACTATCAGGCCGTCAGCGCGAATAACCTGCGGCCCCATGCTGTGGGCGGGGAAGTGGGCATCGGAAAAGATAATCTCATCGCCGTGGCCCATTTCAGCCAGCACCTTCAGCAGGTCGGGCGAAATTAAGGGAGATATCGTTTTGAGCATGTTACTCGACTCCTGTGTGTTCGGATTCGGTTTGCGGATAAAAGTAACGGTACTGATACCGCACCTGCGCGCGCGCCTGTTCGGGAGAGGAAAATTCCCCGATGCCTGACCAGGCAAACATCGCGGCACCCGCTACGGTGGTTTCGGCATCATCCAGCACTTTGACCGGCATTTTGAGCACGTTCGCTTTGATCTGATTCCACAATGCGTTGCGGCTTCCCCCGCCAACCAAAAGCAGCTCGGTCGCCTGGAAGTGACCGATTTTTTCCAGCGTGTGCAGATTTCGCTGCAGTTGTTCTGTCAGTCCTTCCAGCGCGGCGCGATAGAAGTGTCCGCGGGTAGTATTGAGCGTGACGCCTTGCCAGCCCGCATTTTGACAGGCCAGCAGGTCGCAGTGCATCTTCACGCCTTCGGCACCTGCCGGGATAGCCCTGGCTTCGTCAATCAGGGTTTGCCATGGGGTATCAGCAGTCCACAACAACTTGCGTACCCATTCGAGGACTCCGGAAGCCAGCCACTGCATACCGGGGTTATTCAGTCCGGGCTGGCTATCCAGTTCACAGGTTGAACCCGCATAATGGCTAAGCTGGGAGGTATCCACCTGCGCACTGCGCACCATCAGAATTTCCCATGTACCGGAAGAGAGCACCGGTTCATTTGGCTGGGCTCCAGCGCCAAATAGCGCAAATTGCGTGTCGTGTCCGGCAGATATGACCGGAATACCCGCCGTAAGCCCAAGCAGGCTGGCGGCCTCCTGTTGCAGAACGCCTATCTGTTCTCCCGCTTCAACCAAACGTGGGAACAGACGGCGCGGTATACCCGTTGCCTGTAAGATGTCATGACTAAAATCGCGCTGCTGGATGTCCAGCATCTGGCTGGTGCCCGCCATGGTGATATCGGTAGTGAACTCGCCGGTTAAACGGTGGTTAATGAGCGACGAGATGAATAGCCAGGCGTGCGCCTGTTCCAGTAGTTGCGGATGGTTTTCTTTTAGCCAAACCAGTTTATACAGTGTGTTGAAGCTAAACGCGCCGACGCCGGAAATTTCCTGCAGCTGCTGCGGTGACATGTAGCGGTGGATATTCTCCATTACCGCCGTGGTGCGTTGGCATTTCCAGCTGATCACCGGATAGAGTTGTTTGCCATTTTTATCAACCAACGCGCCGTCTACGCCAAAGGTGGTGACGGCGATCGCACGAACCTGGCAGGCGGCCAGTTGCGCAGAGAGCCGCTGACTGCAGTCGGCAAAACGTTGCAGAATGGCCTCCAGCGACCACTGATGCCAGGTGCTGTTTTCAGCAGCGATGTCACTGGCGTTTGGGGTCGACGCACGAGCGACAATCTTTCCCTGTCGGTCAACGGCGATAGCCCGTACGTTGGTCGCGCCACAGTCGAGGACCAGGATAACGTCTTGTTTCATAAAAACTCCTGAAACGTTGCCGGATGATGGGGTTAAAGCCGTATCCGGCCTACAAAAGCCACTGCTGTAAGGCCCGGTAAGCTTGCGCCACCGGGCTGAGTCGCATTAACGCTTATAAAGCGGGCCATAGTTCTGGCAGGCGCGGTAATCCTGGCCTTCAGTATCCATACCATGGGCAGCCCAGGAGGAAGGGCGGTAAATTTTCTCATCGATCACGTTGTGCATACACACCGGGATACGCAGCATGGCGGCAAGAGTGATGAAGTCCGCACCCACGTGACCAATCGTCAGTACGCCGTGGTTTGCGCCCCAGTTAGCCATCACGGAATAGACATCGCTGAATGGACCTTTACCGGTTAAGCGCGGGGCAAACCAGGTGGTCGGCCAGGTGGAGTTGGTGCGCGCATCAAGCTGGTCATGCATGTCTTTCGGCAATTCCACGCTCCAACCTTCGGCGATTTGCAGCACCGGTCCCAGGCCCTTGATGATGTTGATGCGGGTCATGGTGAACGGCACGCCGCCTTCGGTCAGGAAGCGAGAAGAGTAGCCGCCCCCACGGAAGTATTCGTGAATAGCAGGACACCATTCGGTTGCCGCCAGGCAATCATCCGCTTCTTTCTGCGAGATTTCCCAGTGCGGTTTCATGGTTGGTTTCCCTTCGCCGTCGCGCTGTTTGCAGGAGCCGTCCAGCGCTGCGGATCCGGAGTTAATCAGGTGAATGATGCCGTGCTCAGCAAGGCCGGTCAGCGGTTTACCCGTGACGCGTTCAACCGCCTCTGGCGACCAGTAGGTACGCACATCGGCAAAGACCTGCGCCGTGCCAGTAAGTTGATGACCGAACAGCATCGCTACACCGTTCAGGCTGTCATTTTCGGTGGCGACAACAAACGGTTCACGTATCCCATTCCAGTCAAAAGAGCTGTTGAGCAGCGCTTCGGCGGTGTCACCATTCGGATATTGATCCGTCCAGTGACGTTGACCCTGAAAGCCTGCGGCAATCGCGTTGTAACCCAGAGATTCTTCGACCAGACCTTTGTCTGCCAGCTTCTGGTTACCCTGCATCATGTCGCGAATGCACATGGCCATCAGCAGACTCTCTTTCAGTACCGCGCGGCTCTGTTCTGCATTGCGTTTATATTGCTGCGCGTTCTGATCCTCGCCGTAGCGGAAGTTTTTGTCCGCCCACGCCAGCGCCATTTCCAGCTCGGTTTCATCATATATTTTCTGGTCAATACGACGACGCAACTCGGTCATATCCACCGCCTGCACCTTCATGCCTAGCCAGGATTCAAAGAAGTTATGGTCGACGATAGAACCTGCAATACCCATAGACACGCCACCGACAGACAGATAGCTTTTGCCTTTCATATTGGCAACGGCTAAACCCGCGCGGGCAAAGCGCAGCAGTTTTTCTTCAACATCAGCAGGAATCGAGGTGTCGTCCGCGTCTTGTACGTCATGACCATAAATGGAGAACGCAGGAAGACCTTTCTGGTTGTGGGCTGCCAACGCGGCCGCCAGATAAACGGCCCCCGGACGTTCCGTGCCGTTGAAGCCCCAGATAGCTTTCGGGCGCATCGGATCCATATCGATGGTTTCGCTCCCGTAGCACCAGCATGGGGTAACGGTAATTGTCACGCCCACGTTTTGACTGCTGAATTTTTCTTCACAAGCGGCAGATTCAGCCATCCCGGCGATGCAGGTGTCGGCAACCACACATTCAATTTGTGCGCCACAGGCATGCCGAAGTTTTTCCGTGATCAGCGTGGCGGTGGCTTTAGCCATATTCATGGTTTGTTCTTCGAGGGACTCACGTACACCCATACGACGTCCGTCAATAACCGGGCGAATACCAATTTTTGGTAAGCTGATTTTTTTCATCACAGATTCCTCACGTTATTCGGATAAATATTTAGTTGGCTGCCGTTTGTGAGCGGAAGCGGGCAAAAATAAAGATGATGGCGAAGCAAAGTGCTGGGACCAGTTCTGCTGTAGGGATATTGCCAGCGGCGTCGCTGACAAAACCCATTACAGGCGTCACAATGCCGCCGCCAATAATGGTCATGACAATAAAAGACGAGCCGTATTTAGTGTCCTGTCCCAGGTTTTTGATCCCCAAAGAGAAAATGGTTGGATACTGAATCGACATAAATGCGCTGCATAACGTCAGAGCCAACAGGCCTATTTGACCACCGGTGAAGGCGGAAATCAGGCACAAGACCATGGCGAGCAGGGCATAAGCGGCCAGCACTTTATGCGGCGCGAAGCGGCTGATAAGCCATGTGCCGGAGAAACGACCGATAAAAAAGCACACCATGGTGCCGGTCAGATAGTTAGCGGCGAAACCTGGGGTCATGCCAGGGATCTCTTCGATAGCGTAACGGATCAGGTAGCTCCAGCAGGCAGTTTGCGCGCCGACGTAGCAGAATTGCGCCAGCACAGCCCAACGCCAGTGACGAATACGCACCAGACGGGAAAGGGATGCGGAGAATGAACTCTGAGCGTTGTCACTGTGGTCGTCACTTTGCAGGGTCGGAAATTTTGTAAACATAATCAGCAGGGCGACCAGTAAAACGACCGCGACGATGATCATATAAGGGGTTTGTACCGATAAAACCAGGCTGTGCTTGTAGGCACTCAGTTGTTCCGGAGCCATTTTATCGAGTACGTCCTGAGATTGATGCGGCACATTAGACAAAATAAGACTTTGCCCAAAAACGACCGCAATAATGGCACCAAATGAGTTAAAAGTTTGTGCCAGATTGAGTCGGAAGTGGCCGCCGCTTTCCGGGCCCAGTACCGTTACAAACGGGTTGGCTGCAGTTTCAAGGCAACCTAAACCAGCAGCGATAATAAATAAACCAATCAGGAACAGGGTGTAATTCATTACCTCGGCTGCGGGCCAGAATAATGCCGCGCCGACGGCGTATAAAAATAGTCCGGTAATAATCCCTGCTTTGTAACTTAATTTTTTCATCAGGATCCCTGCCGGGATTGGAATGATGAAATAACCAAAATAAAAAGCAGATTGAATCAGGCCAGCTTGAAAGTTAGTCAGTGTAAAAGCTTGCTGAAACTGTGGTAATAAGATGTCATTAAGATTATTAGCAACAGCCCAAAGAAAAAACAGAGAGCAGAGTAACGCGAAGGGAATGACATAATTTTTTGTCTGCCCCCGGTCTACTGCACGAAAACTTTGCGTTTGTATTGATGTGTTTCCCATAGCATCCTCATCAGTTCATAAGCATGTTCAACAGCTTAAGAGTAAGGCGGGTGATTTCACCAACCTGCTAATCCAGGTGAGTTCCGGTAATCTGCCAGCCAGAATTGGCCTTCACAAATGAACTCATGAATTCATTTTCAAATAAAAAACGGCTATTAATATGATGACGGTCACACTTATGCTCAGGGCGTGAGTTTATGTGATTATCATCACTTTAATTTCTGTAAAATAATGACCGTTTGAGAAATAAGTTATTAAAACCCACAGAGTAAATGCCCGAATTAATTAGTTGGGAAGAAAACGGGCAGCTTTAACAAATTATTCGCAAATGACCGTTTTATAATGCTTTCATTAAGAACGGACATTTTTACAATATGATATTTATCCTGCTTTTTTTTATTTTGTGTTATTAGTTGATGAAGGTCACAAAATCCAGTGCTAAAAATTCCCTTCTCTTTATTCAGCATGATGATAGTTAGCAAATAGCCGCCTAATTCAACAGAGCGCCGAGGTATTAGCAATGTTCTGTTGTCGCATTTTGACTCACTGAGAGAGGTAAGTAATGGAACGAAATACGCTGGCACGGCAGATTATCGATACCTGCCTGGAAATGACCCGTCTGGGGTTGAATCAGGGGACTGCGGGTAACGTAAGCGTGCGCTTTCAGGACGGGATGTTAATTACCCCGACGGGCATTCCATATGAAAAACTCACTGAATCCCACATTGTCTATATCAATGCTGAGGGACAGCACGAAGAAGGGAAGTTACCTTCCAGCGAGTGGCGGTTCCATATGGCAGCCTATCAAACACGTCCGGATGCTCAGGCGGTGGTTCATAACCACGCCGTACATTGCACGGCTGTTTCTATTCTCAATCGTCCAATCCCGGCAATCCATTACATGATTGCGGCGGCGGGGGGAAACTCTATTCCGTGTGCGCCTTATGCGACGTTTGGCACACGAGAGCTGTCAGAGCACGTTGCGGTAGCGTTGAAAAACCGTAAAGCGACGCTGTTGCAACATCATGGTCTGATCGCTTGTGAAGAAAATCTGGAAAAAGCTCTGTGGTTAGCCCATGAAGTGGAAGTGCTGGCGCAGCTTTATCTCAGTACGCTGGCGATCACCGATCCGGTTCCAGTGCTGGACGACGAGGCTATTGCTATTGTGCTGGAAAAATTCAAAACATATGGATTGCGTATTGAAGAATAGGAGATAAATACGATGGCGAACAGAATGATTCTGAACGAAACGGCATGGTTTGGCCGGGGAGCTGTTGGCGCATTGACCGATGAAGTTATCCGTCGCGGTTATCGCAAAGCGTTGATTGTGACAGATAAAAATCTGCTGCAGTGCGGCGTTGTCGATAAGGTGACTTCCCGAATGGATGCTGCAGGTCTGGCATGGGAAATCTATGCTGGCGTTATTCCTAATCCAACCATTGCAGTGGTGCAGGAAGGATTGGAGGTTTTTCAGCGAAGTGGCGCAGACTATCTGATTGCCATCGGCGGAGGCTCCCCGCAGGATACCTGTAAGGCGATTGGCATTATCAATAATAACCCTGAGTTTGCCGATGTACGCAGCCTTGAAGGGTTATCACCGACGCGTAGCCCGAGTGTGCCGGTTATGGCTATCCCAACCACCGCGGGAACGGCGGCAGAAGTGACCATTAACTATGTGATCACTGACGAAGAAAATCGGCGTAAGTTTGTTTGTGTTGATCCACATGACATCCCACAGGTGGCGTTCATCGATGCTGACATGATGGACGGCATGCCTGCTGCGTTAAAAGCCGCGACCGGCGTGGATGCACTGACGCATGCTATTGAAGGATACATCACGCGGGCGGCGTGGGCGTTGACCGATGCGCTGCACATCAAAGCCATTGAAATTATTGCCGGGGCATTACGCGGTTCGGTTGCAGGTGAGAGCCAGGCAGGTGAAGCAATGGCGCTGGGCCAGTACGTAGCCGGGATGGGCTTTTCAAACGTCGGTCTGGGGCTAGTGCATGGCATGGCACATCCGTTAGGTGCGTTTTATAACACGCCGCATGGCGTAGCGAATGCTATTTTGCTGCCGCACGTGATGCACTACAACGCCGAATTCACCGGAGATAAATTCCGCGATATCGCCCGGGTGATGGGGGTTAAGGCTGAAGGATTAACGTTGACAGAAGCGCGGAAAGCAGCAGTGGATGCCGTCTTTGCGCTTAACCGCGATGTAGGGATCCCCCTGTACTTACGCGACGTTGGTGTACGTAAAGAGGATATACCTGCGCTGGCGCAAGCGGCATTAGACGATGTTTGTACCGGTGGAAACCCGCGTGAAGCGAGTCTTGGTGATATCGTCGAGCTGTACCATACTGCCTGGTAATCACCTGGCGTTTATCTGGCCTACAGGGGACGATAAGTAGGCCGGATAAACGCAGCGCCATCCGGCAATAAGACTACCGCGCTAGCCGTAGCTGCTGTAGGTTTCCATCGATATGTAAGTCCGTTTGCAGCCGTGCGATATCACGACACAGAAACGCCATCTCCTGGTGTATCTCCAGTTTCTTGCGCCACTTCTCCGGTACCTCATCAAGATGCGCGTAAATCCCTTCCAGATGCTGAAACTGCACGAGTAGCTGAGTCGCACTTTTCGGACCAATGCCCGCGACACCGGGCACTTTTGAGCTGCTTATTCCTGCCAGTCCCCAGTAGTCCGGCAATTGTTGCGGAAGCACTCCGAACTCTTTCTCAATGAATGGGGCATCCAGCCAGCGCTTCTGGAAGTAGTCGCGAATGCGCAGCGTAGGGGAGAGCAACTGGCAATAGCCTTTATCAGTGGAGACAATCGTGGCCTGGTGCCCGGCTTGAGTCACCTTTACCGCCAGTGTGGCGGCTAAATCATCGGCCTCATTACCGCTCGACACCCAGCAGCAGACGCCACGCTGTTCAAAAGCGGCCCGTAAGGCGGGCATTTCCTGGTGCAATTCATCAGGCATCGGCGGGCGGCCGGCTTTATAGTCAGGCAATCGTTGATGACGCCAGCCGCTGTTGCGCGCTTCGTCATCAAATACCGCCACGGCGTGGGTAGGCTGACTGTGCACAATCAGCTGATCGAGCGCGTGCTGACACGTCTCCACGCAGGGTGAACCCTGTACGGCGTGAATGCGGCGGATAAGATTCAGTGCATCGACAATGAGCAGGTGGACGGCCACAGTGTTCTCCCTAACAAATCAGTCTGTAGGGTAACATTCACGGCGGGTGGAGGCGAATAGTTGGCAGCAAAACAGGAAGAGGCCTCGCAAAAGAGACCTCTTCAGGGGACTTAATCGCAGGTGACAATCTTCATTGCCAGACCGCCGCGAGAGGTTTCGCGGTATTTGGCGTTCATGTCTTTACCGGTTTCGTACATGGTCTCGATAACTTTATCGAGGCACACGCGCGGCTCACTGGTACGGCGCAGCGCCATACGTGCGGCGTTAACCGCTTTCACGGACGCAATCGCGTTACGCTCAATGCACGGTACCTGTACCTGGCCGGCAACCGGATCGCAGGTCAGACCCAGGTTGTGTTCCATACCGATTTCCGCCGCGATGCACACCTGCATTGGGCTACCGCCAAGCAGTTCAGCCAGACCGGCCGCTGCCATGGAGCAGGCCACGCCGACTTCACCCTGACAGCCAACTTCGGCGCCAGAGATAGAGGCGTTCATCTTGTACAGTGAACCAATGGCGCTCGCGACCAGCATGTAGCGTGCCAGCGAGTTAGCGTTCACTTCGCGGATAAACTTGTCGTAGTAAGCCAGCACGGCAGGAACAATCCCGCATGCACCGTTAGTTGGCGCAGTGACTACGCGTCCACCGGCTGCGTTTTCTTCATTTACGGCCAGTGCGAACATGTTGATCCAGTCAACAACCGCCATCGGATCAGTGGTGGTTTTATCGCTACTAACCAGCATACGACGCAGCGCCGCCGCACGACGAGGAACGCGCAGTTTGCCCGGCAATACGCCTTCGGTGGTGATGCCGCGCTCAATGCCGCTGCGCATGACTTCCCAAACGTTGGCAAAGTGTTGTTCCAGCTCTTCTTTGCTGTGCAGCGCCAGTTCGTTTTGCATCATCAGACCGGAAAGCGACAGGCCGGTTTCCTGGCAATGACGTTGTAAATCAGCCGCAGATTTATACGGATACGGCACGTTTACCGGAGAGTTATTCGGTAAACCAAAATGTTCTTCATCAACGATGAACCCACCGCCAATGGAATAGTATGTCTGGCTGTAAATGGCTTTTTCGCCTGCCAGTGCGGTAATACGCATCCCGTTTTCGTGTAGAGACAAATTGTCCGTATGGAAGTTCATGCACTTGTCGACCGGGAATTCGACCTCATGTTGGCCGTCCGCCAGTAGCAAACGTCCATGAGTATTCACATCCTGGATAAAGGCCGGGATGGCATCAATATCGACGGTATCCGGCAGATTACCCGCCAGGCCCATAATAATCGCGATGTCGGTATGGTGACCTTTCCCCGTCAGAGACAAGGAGCCATAGACATCAACCACTACGCGGGTTACGTCAGTGAGAATTCCGCGTGCAATCAGGTCATCCGTGAATTGTTTGCCTGCTTTCATCGGGCCAACAGTATGGGAGCTGGAAGGGCCAATGCCGATTTTGAAAATATCGAATACGCTAATCATGAGGCGTCCATTGTGTATCGAGGTGCGCCGCCCCAAGGAGCGGCGCAGGGGAATTAACTGAACAGAGAGTAGAAAATAGCGGAGATAGCGATCAGGCCCATAATGACAACGAAGACGTTGCTGATATGGCCGCTGTACTTACGCATTGCCGGTACTTTCTGAATGGCATACATCGGCATCAGGAACAGAATCATCGCGATGATTGGGCCACCCAGGGTCTCAATCATACCGAGGATGCTCGGGTTCAGCGTTGCCACAATCCAGGTGGTGACCAGCATGAACAGCGCAGTGATTTTGTTCAGTTTGTTGATTTCGATGGATTTGCCTTTACCACGCAGAGACTTAATCACCATACCGTTGAAACCTTCACGCGCGCCCAGGTAGTGGCCGAGGAAGGATTTGGTGATAGCGATAATCGCGATGATCGGTGCCATCCAGGCAATGATCGGTGCGTTAAAGTGGTTCGCCAGGTAAGACAGGATAGAGATGTTCTGCTCTTTCGCCGCAGCCAGATCCGCCGGGGTCAGGCTGAATACGCAGCTGAAGACGAAGAACATAACGGTCAGTACCATCATGATGTGAGCGAATGCCAGAATCTTGGAGCATTTCTTCTCAGCTTCATCACCGTATTCTTCACGTTTCGCCACGGCGAAAGAGGAGATGATCGGTGAGTGGTTGAAGGAGAACACCATTACCGGAATTGCCAGCCACAGGGTCAACAGCAGACCGTTGCCGGTGGTTGCTGCAGAGTCAAAGGACAGGGTTTCCAGAACCGCGCCGCTCCACTGAGGGATCAGGTACAGCGCCAGCAGCATCAGGGCTGCAACGAACGGGAATACCAGGATGCTCATCGCTTTCACGATCATCTGCTCGCCGAAACGCACGATGGTCATCATGCCGACAATCAGGATCAGAGACAGAATTGCGCGCGGTGGCGGCGTAATGGCCAACTGGTGGGTCAGGAAGCTTTCCACGGTATTGGTGATTGCTACGCTGTAAACCAACAGAATCGGGTAGATAGCGAAGAAATAGAGCAGAGTAATCAGTTTACCCGCGCCAACACCGAAGTGTTCTTCTACTACTTCAGTGATGTCTTCACCCGGATTTTTACCGGACAGCACAAAGCGAGTCAGGCCGCGGTGTGCAAAGAAGGTCATCGGGAAAGCAAGGATCGCCATGATGATCAGCGGAATCATACCGCCTACGCCTGCGTTGATTGGCAGGAACAATACACCCGCGCCAATCGCCGTGCCGTAAAGGCCCAGCATCCACATGGTGTCTGTCTTGCGCCATGCGCTGCGGGTCTGGCCCGTAACGATAGTGCTGGTTTGAGTGTTTTCCATCTATTTCTCCTGGAGGAAGCTTAAAAAGTCGGGTTTTGGGTCAATCCAATGAAAAAGAACCCGACTGTAAATCAAAATTCGTTGAGCGATTTTTTATGTAATTTTTCGCCGTAATAATTTGCGGGCGGAAAGATACATTTAAGTAATGAATCTATCAGTGATCGCGATCTCAAATGCAATAATCCACCTTTTATGTGGATAAATTTGGACCATTAAGCTGTTAAAAAATAGTCAAAGCGAATTTACTGGCGCGAAGGCTAACATTAACGACATATATCATGAAAGCGAAGGTGCGGGGATACGAGGGTTACGCTACAAAAGATGTTGTTTTTAGAGGAATTTAGCGATTGATAATAATTTCCTAAGATAAATCACGGTTGGATTTTGTAGGCAATCGTTTGCCTTGCGTGTCATTTTTAAAGAAAAATCACTGATATCTATATAATGTTCCGAGCTATGTGACTGGTATCACTAAAAAAAGCCGGGTGGCTGATGCGCCAGCCCCGGCTTCGGTATGGACAAAATTGTCACCGCAAAAGCGACAGCTCGCGGATGTAGGTGGTCAGGCGCTAATCTCGTAGCAAGGGATATACGCAGAGCCTGGTAACTTCATGCGATGCTGTGCGACAAAGCCCTGCAGGAGATCGTCCATGCGGCGCATCATTTCGCGGTCGCCGTGGATTTTATACGGGCCAAACTCTTCAATGGCGCGGATCCCAACTTCCTTCACGTTACCCGCCACAATCCCCGAGAATGCACGGCGCAGGTCGGCCGCCAGTACTTCAACGGGCTGATCCGGGTACAGCTTCAGGTTAGCCATGTTTTCATGGGACGGCTCGAACGGCATCTGCAAATCAGGTGCAATACGAATCGACCAGTTAAAGCTATAGGCATCACCGGTATCGCGGCGGTTCTCTTTCACCAGCGGCATCGCTTTTTTCATCAGGCGCGCCACTTCCGCAGCGTCGTCAATGATAATGCGATAGTGGCGACGCGCGTCTTCTCCCAGCGTGTGCACAATAAATTCGTCCAGCACGCGGAAGTAGTCGGCGCTCTCTTTTGGTCCGGTCAGGATCAGCGGCAACACCTGATCTTTGTTCGCCGGGTTCATCAGGATCCCCAGCAGATACAACAGCTCTTCTGCTGTCCCTACGCCGCCCGGGAAGATGATAATACCGTGGGCGATGCGTACGAATGCTTCCAGACGTTTTTCAATGTCCGGCATGATGATCAGTTCGTTAACCAGCGGGTTAGGTGGCTCAGCGGCAATGATTGACGGTTCGGTCATGCCAATAAAGCGGCTGTCTTTGTATCGCTGCTGGGCGTGACCGACCGCAGCGCCTTTCATTGGCGCTTCCATCGCCCCCGGACCGCAGCCGGTGCAGATGTTCAGTTCGCGCAGGCCTAACTGGGTGCCGACGCGACGAGCGTACAGGTACTCATTTTCGTTGATTGAGTGACCGCCCCAGCAGACGACCATATTAGGCGCTTCACCAACGTGTAGCGCGCGGGCATTACGCAGGATCGAGAATACCAGGTTGGTAATATGCACCGAGCTTTCGAGATCCAGATGCTGAAAACGGCCGGCGTTATGGATTTGACCATTGACGAACAGAATGTCGCGCAGCACGGCGAACAGGTTGGCCTGCAGCGCGCGAATAATGCGTCCATCAACAAACGCATCTTCAGGCGGGTTGATCAGTTCCAGCTTCACGCCCCGTTCGCGGCGCAGCACGTTTATGTCGAAACTTTCAAAGCGTGACAGCAGCTCTTTGCTGTTGTCGGTCAAACTGCCGGAGTTCAGAACGGCAAGCGAACAGTTACGAAACAGTTGATACAGGTCGCTGCTGGCCGTGCGTTTAAGCAATTCGACTTCCAGCTGCGACAACATGTCCATTGAGCCAAGTGGGCTAATATGTGTAATCAAGTAAACTCCTTACGGGACGAGAGACATCATCCTCTATTGATTACAATAGCCCTGGCTTATGACCTTTCACAACCTTGCGCGCGGAATTCGACACGCAAAATTGAGAAAAAAGATTACTGACGTACCAGACGACCGGTTGCCGGAGTGAAATCGGTGTTAGTGCGCCATGGGTTAATGTCCAGGCCGCCACGTCGCGTGTAGCGCGCGTAGACGCTCAGTTTCTCCGGCTGGCAGAAGCGCAGAATGTCATTGAAAATGCGTTCCACGCACTGTTCATGAAACTCATTATGGTGGCGGAAGGAGACCAGGTAACGCAGCAGCTTCTCTCTGTCGATTTTACGTCCGCGATACTGAATTTGTATGGAGCCCCAGTCTGGCTGGTGGGTGATTAAACAGTTGGACTTCAGCAGATGGCTGACCAGCGTCTCTTCCACCGCTTTTTCACCGCTTACGGCATTTTCCAGATACTCAGTGCTGAACTGGTAGTTATCGATGACGATATCCTGATTGTCGATACAGGTGCCGTTAAAGTGGGCTATCGGCTGCCCTTCCATTTCGTCAAGGCGGAACAGCGCCACGCTGACATGGCCTTGAGCACAGGCGCGCAGGTCGTTTTCCAGCGTCTGGCGTACCGCTTCCCAGGAGTCAAAACGGGTCTGGTTAAAACTGTTCAGGTAAAGCTTAAAGCTTTTCGATTCAATCAGGTTGACGCTGGTGTAATCCAGTTCTACATGACCGACCGCGACCTGTGGTAAACCGTTGGCATTCAACCATGACAACTCATACAGCGTCCAGATATCGGCACCGTGAAAAGGCAGATTGTCAGCTTTTAAATCCAACGGATCGCGATTCAGGCTGCGTGGCACGCCCTGAAGCAGGCTGGCATCGTAATTATCCCGGTAATCTGTTGATTTACCGAGAGTCAGGCCGTCAAGCGCCTGATGATTTTCATAAGAGGACATGTTTCACCGTCATAAACCAGATACACTATGCGACAAGTGTATCCTGGCTTTTGTGAAGAGAGAAATCAGTGGACGAATTGACAGCGCAGGCGTTAACAGCCTTTACGACGCGTTATTGCGACGCGTGGCATGAGAAAAATGATAGCTGGCCGCTCAGCGAAGAGCTGTATGGCGTACCCTCTCCGTGTATCATTTCTTCCACAGGCGATGCGGTTTTCTGGCAACCACAGCCTTTTGTTGGCGAAGAAAACGTCAGTGCGGTTGAACGCGCTTTTGATATTGTGATACAACCTGCCATTCACGCTTTTTATACCACTCAGTTTGCCGGGGACATGCACGCACAATTTGCGGATGAGAAACTTACTCTTCTGCAAACCTGGTCTGAAGATGACTTCAGACGCGTACAGGAAAACCTGATCGGCCACTTGGTTACGCAAAAACGCCTTAAGCTCTCTCCTACGCTTTTTATTGCCACACAGGACAATGAGCTTGACGTCATTTCGGTGTGCAATCTGTCCGGTGAAGTGTGCAAAGAAACGCTGGGAACCCGTAAACGGACGGTACTTGCGGCCTCACTTGCGGAATTCCTCACTCAACTTAAGCCAGTTCTGTAATCCAGTTTACTCTGAACCTTGTGAGAGATCTCTTACAAACCCTGTAGGACATTGTCAGATAATGAGTGAAGACTTAATGAATGGGTAAAAATGTAATTCCTTATTATTCATGTTGTTAATGTTTTATTTTCCGCTTTCATACGAAAATAATCTTAAGGGTATGTCTATAAGCGTCTTGTAAGATAAGGCGAAACAGGCGATTCTATACCTGTCGACAAGGAGTCGTACAACGAAGAGAACATCAGGATGATGGCTTTTCGGCAGGACACACCAGGATGGTGTTGCAAGGACAGGCTTCAGGACGAAGCAAAGAGGAAAACGCTGGATGCGTTAAAGGACACCTCCAGGATGGAGAATGAGAGCCGGTCAGGATGTTCGGCGGGTCAGGATGGCCAGGATACTTCAGGATGAAGTTTTCATATCGGGGTGATGTGAGCAGGATGCAAAAGTTCAGGATGAACGCGGTCGCAAGACCACAGGAAAAGTTGTCACGGATGAGCAGGGAGCACTAAAAGTAGCTGGAATGCTGCGAAACGAACCGGGAGCACTGTTTTTACAGTGCTCCCTTTTTTTATTTCCCTTCACTAGTGCTATTCTTCGCGCCAGATTTTTTCATCATTGAGGTTAATTTCATGACGACTCATGACCGTGTGCGCCAGCAGTTACACACGCTTGAAGCGCTACTGCGTGAACATCATCACTGGCGGATGGATGAGCCCGCAGAGCATCTGTTTACCAGCACGCAGCCTTTTTGTATGGATACCATGGAGCCGGTTGAGTGGCTGCAATGGGTATTGATTCCGCGCATGCATATGCTGCTCGATAACGCGCAGCCGCTTCCGCAGGCTTTTGCCGTCGCACCGTATTACGAAATGGCGTTGGCTGCCGATCACCCGCAACGCGAAATTCTCCTGGCGGCATTGCAGGAGCTGGATGCGCTGTTTACCAGTGATAACGCCTGATGCTGGAGATTCTCTATCAGGACGAATGGCTGGTTGCAGTCAATAAACCATCTGGCTGGCTGGTTCACCGCAGTTGGCTCGACCGGGATGAAAAAGTGGTGGTGATGCAAACGGTGCGCGACCAGATTGGTCAGCACGTTTTTACCGCCCATCGACTCGACAGACCAACCTCCGGCGTACTTCTGATGGGGCTATCCAGCGAAGCCGGACGGTTGCTGTCCCAGCAGTTTGAAGAGCATAAAATTCACAAGCGCTATCATGCGATTGTGCGTGGCTGGTTGATGGATGAGGCCGTGCTGGATTACCCGTTGGTAGAAGAGCTGGATAAGATCGCCGATAAGTTTGCCCGTGATGATAAAGGCCCACAGCCTGCCGTCACCCATTATCGCGGCCTGGCAACGGTAGAAATGCCGGTGGCGACCGGACGTTATCCGACCACCCGTTATGGACTGGTGGAGCTGGATCCTAAAACCGGTCGAAAACACCAGCTCAGACGCCATCTGGCGCACTTGCGCCATCCGATTATTGGCGACAGCAAGCACGGTGATTTACGGCAAAACCGCAGCGCCGCGGAGCATTTCGGTTGTCAGCGATTAATGCTGCATGCCAGCCAGCTTGCGCTGACCCATCCTTTCACCGGCGAACCGCTGGTTATTCGCGCCGGGCTGGATGACGTCTGGATGCAGGCATTGTCACAATTTGGCTGGCGTGGACTTCTCCCTGAGAATGAAAGGGTTGAGTTCGTCGAGCGGTCAGGTCAGGATGAGCAGATAGATTCTTAAGTCCCAGGAGATTACGGTTATGGCGGAAATTGGAATTTTTGTCGGCACGATGTACGGAAACGCACTGCTGGTTGCTGAAGAGGCCGAGGCAATTTTGACGGCACAGGGTCATAAAGCCACGGTGTTTGAAGATCCGGAGCTCAGCGACTGGCAGGTATATCAGGATAAATATGTGCTGGTGGTGACCTCAACGACCGGGCAGGGCGATCTGCCCGATAGCATCGTGCCGCTGTTTCAGGGGATCAAAGATAATCTCGGTTTCCAGCCTAATCTGCATTACGGAGTCATTGCGCTGGGCGACAGCAGCTACGTTAATTTCTGCAATGGTGGCAAACAGTTTGATGCGCTGTTACAGGAGCAAAGCGCACAGCGCGTGGGGGAAATGTTGCTGATTGACGCCAGCGAACATCCTGAACCAGAAAGCGAATCCAACCCCTGGGTAGAAAACTGGGGAACCTTGCTCAAATAATCTCTCGCCCGTACGGGCATACAACCCCCATTTGAACCGTAGGCCGGGTCAGGCGAAGCCGCCACCCGGCAATAAAACCCCAATTACGTGAACTAACTTCCACTGCTTTGGGCTTATGCCCCAAACAAATTCTTACTGCCTCTCTAATGTTGTGTTCATGCACGGTGAGGGTAAGAGCCACTCCTTCATATACTTTTCCCGTCAGTTCCCGGAAAGGCAGCGAGTCAGAATAAAACGGCCCTGAGCTGTACCAAAACTGCCACACACTAACCTCTCATTCTGATCACCCTACAGGTGCTGTACAGAATGAACTGGCGACAGCCAAGATTCAGGAGTGCAACAATGAGTTCATTAAGTCAGGCGGCGAGCAGCGCGGAAAAACGCACTAACGCTCGCTACTGGATAGTGGTGATGTTGTTTATCGTCACATCCTTTAACTACGGCGATCGCGCCACTTTATCTATTGCCGGTTCGGAGATGGCCAAAGACATTGGCCTGGATGCCGTCGGGATGGGGTACGTCTTCTCCGCATTCTCATGGGCCTATGTTATCGGTCAGATCCCTGGCGGCTGGTTGCTCGACCGCTTCGGTTCAAAACGTGTTTATTTCTGGTCCATCTTTATCTGGTCCATGTTTACCCTGCTGCAGGGCTTCGTCGATATCTTTAGCGGCTTCGGCATTATCGTTGCGCTGTTTACGTTGCGATTCCTTGTCGGTTTAGCTGAAGCACCTTCCTTCCCTGGCAATAGTCGGATAGTTGCGGCATGGTTCCCGGCACAGGAGAGGGGCACGGCAGTCGCAATCTTTAACTCTGCGCAGTACTTTGCCACCGTTATTTTTGCGCCAATCATGGGGTGGCTGACCCACGAAGTGGGCTGGTCGCATGTGTTCTTCTTTATGGGCGGCCTAGGGATTGTTATCAGCTTTATCTGGCTGAAGGTGATTCATGAACCAAACCAGCACCCGGGCGTAAACCAAAAAGAGCTGGAGTACATTGCTGAAGGCGGGGCGCTGATCAACATGGATCAGGCGGCCGCCAAAGCTAAAGTGCCGTTCAGCGTGAAGTGGGGGCAAATCAAACAGCTGCTGGGCTCACGGATGATGATCGGTATTTACATCGGGCAATACTGCATTAACGCGCTGACCTACTTCTTTATCACCTGGTTCCCGGTTTATCTGGTGCAGGCTCGCGGTATGTCGATTTTGAAAGCCGGTTTTGTCGCTTCGGTTCCGGCCATTTGCGGATTTGCAGGCGGCGTGCTCGGGGGCATTATTTCCGACTGGCTGATGCGTCGTACCGGTTCGCTGAATATCGCCCGTAAAACGCCAATCGTACTCGGCATGCTGCTGTCGATGGTGATGGTGTTCTGTAACTACGTCAACGTGGAGTGGATGATCATCGGCTTTATGGCGCTGGCCTTCTTCGGCAAAGGTATCGGTGCCCTGGGCTGGGCGGTGATGGCTGATACTGCACCTAAAGAGATCAGCGGTCTGAGCGGCGGTTTGTTCAACATGTTTGGCAACATCTCCGGCATCGTCACGCCAATTGCTATCGGCTACATCGTAGGGACCACCGGCTCGTTTAACGGCGCGTTGATTTACGTCGGGGTGCATGCGCTGATTGCGGTGGTGAGCTATCTGGTGCTGGTGGGTGATATTAAACGTATCGAACTGAAACCTGTCGCAGGACAATGATGATGACAACACAATCAAGCCCCGTTATTACCGATATGAAGGTCATCCCGGTGGCCGGTCATGACAGCATGCTGCTAAATATTGGCGGTGCGCACAATGCATATTTCACCCGCAATATTGTGGTTCTTACCGATAACGCCGGCAATACCGGCGTCGGTGAAGCGCCGGGCGGCGAAGTGATTTATCAGACGCTGGTTGACGCTATTCCGATGGTTTTGGGTCAGGAAGTCGCGCGCCTGAATAAGGTGGTTCAGCAGGTGCACAAAGGTAATCAGGCCGCTGATTTTGACACCTTTGGCAAAGGCGCCTGGACGTTTGAGCTACGGGTAAACGCGGTGGCAGCGCTGGAAGCGGCGCTGCTCGACCTGTTGGGCAAGGCGCTCAACGTACCGGTCTGTGAACTTTTAGGGTCGGGCAAGCAGCGCGATGCGGTCACCGTGCTCGGCTATCTGTTCTACGTGGGCGATCGCACAAAGACCGATTTACCGTATCTGGAAAGCACGCCGGGAAACCATGAGTGGTATCACCTGCGTCACCAGCACGCAATGAATAGCGAAGCCGTGGTACGTCTGGCCCAGGCTTCTCAGGATCGCTACGGTTTTAAAGACTTCAAACTCAAAGGCGGTGTACTGCCTGGCGAGCAGGAAATCGACACCGCTCGTGCGCTGAAAAAATGCTTCCCGGATGCGCGTATTACGGTTGATCCCAACGGTGCCTGGTTGCTGGATGAGGCCATCTCCCTGTGTAAAGGCCTGAACGATGTGCTGACCTACGCCGAAGATCCGTGCGGCGCTGAACAGGGCTTTTCCGGGCGCGAAGTGATGGCCGAGTTCCGCCGTGCAACTGGTTTACCGGTAGCAACGAACATGATAGCCACCAACTGGCGTGAGATGGGCCATGCGGTGATGCTGAACTCAGTCGATATTCCGCTGGCCGATCCGCACTTCTGGACCCTTTCCGGCGCGGTACGCGTGGCACAGTTATGCGATGACTGGGGACTGACCTGGGGCTGCCACTCTAACAATCATTTTGATATTTCGCTGGCGATGTTCACCCACGTTGGCGCCGCTGCGCCGGGCACCCCGACGGCTATCGATACCCACTGGATCTGGCAGGAGGGCGATTGCCGTCTGACCAAAAATCCGCTGGAGATTAAGAACGGGAAAATTGCTGTTCCTGACGCGCCTGGACTGGGCGTAGAGCTGGACTGGGATCAGGTTAACAAGGCTCATGAAGCCTACAAGAGACTGCCCGGCGGCGCGCGTAATGACGCGGGTCCAATGCAGTATCTGATCCCCGGATGGACTTTTGACCGTAAACGTCCCGTTTTCGGCCGCCACTAATTTTGAATAAGGACTTAATGATGAGCGCACAATTTACTACCCCAGTCGTGACCGCGATGCAGGTGATCCCGGTTGCGGGTCATGACAGTATGCTGATGAACCTGAGCGGCGCACATGCTCCATTCTTCACGCGTAATATTGTGATTATCAAAGATAACTCCGGCCACACCGGCGTGGGTGAAATTCCCGGCGGAGAAAAAATCCGCAAAACGCTGGAAGATGCGATCCCGCTGGTGGTAGGCAAAACGTTAGGTGAATACAAAAACGTGCTGAATGCGGTACGCAATACTTTTGCCGATCGTGATGCGGGCGGTCGCGGTTTGCAGACCTTTGATTTACGTACCACTATTCATGTGGTTACCGGGATCGAAGCGGCCATGTTGGATCTGCTGGGTCAGCATTTGGGTGTTAACGTCGCCTCTCTGCTGGGTGACGGACAACAGCGTAGCGAAGTTGAAATGCTGGGTTATCTGTTCTTTGTCGGCAACCGTAAAGCGACGCCGCTGCCGTACCAGAGTCAGCCGGATGAGAAGTGCGACTGGTATCGCCTGCGTCATGAAGAGGCGATGACTCCGGATGCGGTAGTGCGCCTGGCGGAAGCTGCGTATGAGAAGTATGGTTTCAACGACTTTAAACTGAAAGGCGGCGTGCTGGCCGGGGAAGAGGAAGCGGAATCTATCGTTGCGCTGGCGAAGCGTTTCCCGCAGGCCCGCGTGACGCTGGATCCAAACGGCGCGTGGTCGCTAAATGAAGCGATTAAAATTGGTAAGTACCTGAAAGGATCGCTGGCGTATGCGGAAGATCCTTGTGGCGCCGAGCAGGGCTTCTCCGGTCGTGAAGTCATGGCGGAATTCCGTCGTGCCACTGGCCTGCCGACCGCCACCAATATGATCGCCACCGACTGGCGTCAGATGGGGCATACCCTGTCATTGCAGTCAGTGGACATCCCGCTGGCGGACCCGCATTTCTGGACGATGCAGGGTTCTGTCCGCGTGGCGCAGATGTGCCATGAATTCGGGTTAACCTGGGGCTCGCACTCTAACAACCACTTTGATATTTCACTGGCGATGTTTACGCATGTTGCGGCGGCGGCTCCGGGCAAAATTACCGCGATCGATACCCACTGGATCTGGCAGGAAGGTAACCAACGCCTGACCAAAGAGCCGTTTGAGATTAAAGGCGGCATGGTGCAGGTACCGGCAAAACCGGGTCTGGGTGTGGAGCTGGATATGGATCAGGTGATGAAAGCCCACGAGCTGTATCAGCAACATGGGCTGGGGGCGCGTGATGATGCGATGGGCATGCAGTATCTGATCCCTAACTGGACGTTTGATAATAAGCGTCCGTGCATGGTACGCTAAGTGAGCTGGGACCGCTCCCAATCGGTGGGCGGTTTTTCTCCTGGTGTATGCTTAACACAGTCAACATGCGTAAGGATGCTTTATGAAAATAGTAATCGCACCGGATTCCTATAAGGAAAGTTTGAGTGCGCTTGAAGTGGCAACGGCTATTGAGATGGGATTTCGTGAGATCTGGCCTGACGCGGATTACGTGAAGCTCCCGGTCGCCGACGGCGGTGAGGGAACGGTCGAAGCGATGGTTGCCGCAACACAAGGTCACCTTGTGCATGTTGATGTTACCGGCCCTTTGGGCAACACGATTCGGGCATTTTACGGTTTATCTGGTGATGAGCGTTCGGCGTTTATCGAAATGGCTGCCGCCAGTGGGCTGGAGCAAGTTCCCGTGGGGTTACGCGATCCGCTGAAAACCACTTCCTGGGGAACCGGGGAGTTAATCCGTCATGCGCTGGACGCTGGCGTTGAGCATATCATTATCGGGATTGGCGGCAGCGCCACCAATGATGGCGGCGCGGGGATGGTACAAGCGCTGGGAGCAAAATTGCTGAATGCGCAAGATAACGATATTGGCCATGGCGGTGCTGGCCTCGAATCGCTCTCGCGGATTGATATATCTCAGTTAGACCAGCGCCTTGCCGCGTGTCGTATTGAAGTGGCTTGCGATGTCACCAACCCGTTGACCGGTGAAGAGGGCGCTTCTGCGGTTTTTGGCCCGCAAAAGGGGGCGACGCCGGAGATGATTACCCGCCTCGATCGGGCGCTTTCGCACTATGCGCAGCTGATCGCTCGCGATCTGGACGTCAACGTGCTGGATCTGGCCGGCGGTGGTGCTGCTGGTGGTATGGGGGCGGCGCTGTATGCCTTCTGTGGCGCACAGCTACGCTGCGGTATTGAGATAGTGACGGATGCGTTACATCTTGACGCCTGCGTTGCGGATGCGGACTTAGTGGTTACTGGTGAAGGACGCATCGACAGCCAGACCATTCACGGTAAGGTTCCGGTTGGCGTGGCAAAAGTTGCAAAGCGTTATAACAAACCGGTGATTGGTATTGCTGGTAGCCTGACGGCCGATGTCGGTGTTGTGCATGAGCATGGGCTGGATGCAGTTTTCAGCGTTATCTATACCATTTGTACGCTGGATGAGGCGTTGAAGAACGCGAGTGAGAATGTCCGAATGACAGCGCGAAACGTGGCTGCGACGCTCAAAGCAGGGCAGCAATTACGTTGAATTTTCAGGCCGGATGCGGTGCTCATTCCGCATCCGGCGATTTTTACCCTAATAAGCGCTTTGCTTCACGGGCAACGTTATCCATTTCATCCAGAAGCTCTAAAAACTCAGGTTCCAGCTCTTCTTCTTTGGTCCCGCTACGTAATTGCTGCTCAATAAGCTGACACAGGTTTTTCATGCGGGGAACGCCGCTATAACCGCAGCTACCGTGCAGCTTATGGATCATATCCACCAGCCCTTCAGGGTTTTCACCGACCAGCTGTTCTTCAATTTTATTACGTACCTCGGGCAGAAAATCGAGCAGCATTTGCAGCATATCCCGCGCCAGATCGTTTTTACCTGCGGCTTGTCTTAATGCCAACTGCCAGTCGAGCGTGGTATTCGGATTGACGATCGGCTCAACGGGGTCAACGGCGAGCGCCCTAAGCGCTGCGCTTGCGCCGGGTTTATAGCGTAACAGCAGATTATGTAGCTTATCTTCCTCGATAGGCTTAGCCAGGTAATCGTTCATCCCGGCGCTGAGCAACTTCTCTTTCTGCCCGGCCATAGCATGCGCGGTGACCGCAATGACCGGCGTCTGTTGTTGATGAGGAAGCTGGTGGATCAGCTCGCAGGCGCGAATACCGTCCATGTCTGGCATCTGAATATCCATCAGGATCAGATCAAACTGCATCTGTTTGGCGCGATCCACTGCCTGGTGCCCGCTGTCGCAGAGCACAACTTGCTGCACTTTATCCTCCAGCAGTGCGCCAATAAGCTTGAGGTTCGCCGGGTTGTCGTCCACTGCCATGACGGTCATCGCGATTTTGCTCTCGTCTGACAACAGCGGATCTATGTTGTGGTTCAGTTGACAATACTCTGTCAATGCAGGCAGTAAACGGGTTGAGGTGAGCGGTTTCAACAGGCACGCCGCCGCGCCGCCCTGTTTCAATTTCTCGGCGTTAATTTGCGCATGGCAAGGCAAGGCCAGTAACAAAAAGTCGGTCATCGCCGCTGCGCTTGCCAGGCGCTCATGCTGCATGGTGAGCGGTTCGCGTAACGTGACCGGTACGCCAAGCAACAGAATATCGTAGTGATCCTTCGGCAGCCCAGAGAATGAAGGGCTGTAAATCACCTCCAGCGGCGTTTCACTCAAGATATCTAATGTGCATTGTGCTGCAGTGGCGTTAGGTTCGACGTAAGCCAGTCGCTTACCGGCCAGACAAAGCGTGGTTGAGCGATCAATGAGAACGTTAGGGTTGAGATCGAGGCTGATATGGAACCAGAACGTGGATCCCCGGTTCGGCTGACTGTGGAAGGAGATATCTCCGCCCATTTCATTGACCAGTTTTTGCGTAATGACCAGGCCCAGTCCGGTACCGCCGTGGCGGCGGGAAATACTGGCATCCGCCTGGCGGAAGGCCTGGAACAGGCGTGACTGATCGCGCTCGGGGATACCAATTCCGGTATCGCGGATTTGCACTTCAATTTGTACTTTTGTATTACTGAGCGCGCGTTTCTCGACCAATATATCGATATTACCGCCTTCGGTAAATTTGATGGCATTGCCGACCAGATTAGTGATCACCTGCTGTAAGCGCAGCGGATCGCCGATGACGTTGTCCGGTACGTCATTCTTAATATTCAGCGTCAGCTCAAGCCCTTTATCGTGGGATGAGTGCGCTAACAGCGTGACGACGTCATCGAGTGTGCTGCGCAGCGGGAATGGGATACTTTCCAGAATCAGCTTGCCCGCCTCAAGTTTGGAGAAGTCGAGCACATCATTGATGATGGCCAGCAGATTGTTGGCCGAGCGTTCAATCGTATTCAGGTGATCGCGCTGCGTGGAGTTGAGCTCGGTTTTTAGTGTCAGACGGGTGAAACCAATCACGCCATTGAGCGGGGTTCGCAGCTCGTGCGACATGTTAGCCAGAAACTCAGACTTAATACGCGCCGCTTCCTGGGCCCGCTTTTTAGCCAGATCCAGTTCGACGTTCTGGATTTCCATCTGTTCCAACGTTTCGCGCAGATCAGAGGTGGCCTGATCGATGTTGTGCTGCATCTCTTCATGGTAGGCCGCAAGTGACATCGCCATCGAGTTAATACCATTTTTGAGCATATCCAGCTCGCCCAGCATGAAACCCTCCACGCGGCTATCGAGCTGTCCTCGTCGTATTCGGTCAACGGTATTCACCATATTGCGAATCGGGCCGGTCACGTCGCGCATCAGGCGCCAGCCAAAAATTAACGCAATCCCGATACAAAACAGCATCATTACGCTGGAGATAAAAATCTCTTTATACTGCTGCAATCTTACTGACTTAAGGTCTAACTCCAGCGCCACGTATCCCAACATATTTTTGTCATTTTTCGCGTCGCTTAAGGCAGATTCATCCGGCGAATACCTTTCCGAGATAATCGGGGTGCGCAGGATCATGATATCTCCGAGTCGCGTGACGCTCAGCTTACGGGGAAACGGTGACCCGGTAGCCAGCTGCATTTCAGACGGATCGAGATGAAAATTGGATGTGACAAACAGTCGGTTATTTTCGTCATAGACAGAAATTGCCCGCACGATATCGGAATGGCGACGATGCAGTACGCTGATCAGTTGGCCGATGGATTCCCTGTTTTGCAGGTTCATGCCATATTCGCTTGAGACCGCGAGTGGCTCAATGATGCTGGCGCCAGCATCTTCCAGTTGACGCTGCAAGTCGTTATAGCGATGCACAACAAAAAAGATACTGAGCAGCAAACCAATCAGGACGGTCGGGGCCAGGATCAGAATCATCATGCGTGCACGCAGGCTGTAGTTGGTCATGGAGTTCCGTTATGGGACAATTAGGGTCACACTGTTAAAAAGAGACATATCTCGTCGATGGCGCAATTCTACTCTGCAAAACGACGCGTGACGACGCGTCAGATCATAACCGTTACCGTCAATGACCTCGATCCTTTTGGTCAGGGTGTTGCTCGCCATAACGGAAAGGCGTTGTTTATACCGGAATTGCTACCTCAGGAAAGCGCCGAGGTGGTGATTACCGAAGATAAAAAACAGTTCGCCCGCGCGCAAGTAAAACGACGTTTGAACAACAGCCCTGAGCGTGAAGTGCCTCGTTGCCCGCATTTTGGCGTGTGCGGTGGCTGCCAGCAACAGCATGCCAGCATCTCGTTACAGCAGCGTAGTAAAAGCGCGGCGTTGTCGCATTTAATGAAATGTGAAGTGTCGGATGTTATAGCTGATACGCCGTGGGGCTATCGTCGCCGTGCACGTTTGAGCCTGAGCTATCGGCCAAAAGAGCAAAAATTGCAGATGGGTTTTCGCAAATCCGGCTCTAACGACATTATCGATGTCAAACAATGCCCTGTTTTGGTGCCCCAGCTTGAGGCGCTATTGCCCCACATCAGGGCGTGCCTGGAAAGTCTACAAGGGTTACGCCATCTTGGGCATGTCGAACTGGTGCAGGCAGGGAGCGGAACCCTGATGATTTTGCGCCACACGGCGCCATTAAGTGCTGTGGATAAAGAAAAACTGGAATGCTTTTCGCATTCTCAGGGGCTGTCTTTGTTTCTGGCCCCGCAAAGCGAGATACTGGAATCAATATCAGAAGAATCGCCCTGGTATGATTCAAATGGACTACGGTTAACCTTCAGCCCGCGTGATTTTATTCAGGTCAATGAAGGGGTAAACCAGCAAATGGTGGCCCGAGCGTTGGAATGGCTCGATGTTCAACCAGGAGAGCGTGTGCTCGATCTGTTCTGCGGAATGGGCAATTTTACTCTGCCGCTGGCGACCCGAGCTGCAAGCGTGGTCGGCGTGGAAGGGGTACCGGCGCTGGTGGAAAAAGGCCGGGAAAATGCGCTGAATAACGGATTACACAATGTGACATTCTTTCATGAAAACCTTGAGGAAGATGTTACCCGGCAGCCTTGGGCTAAAAACGGATTCGACAAAGTTTTGCTCGATCCTGCGCGTGCGGGTGCTGCTGGTGTGATGCAACATATTATAAAATTAGAACCTATACGCGTTGTTTATGTATCCTGTAACCCGGCAACGCTGGCTCGTGACAGCGATGCTTTGCTCAATGCGGGATATGCCATCCGGCGGCTGGCGATGCTCGATATGTTCCCGCACACAGGACACCTGGAATCAATGGTCCTGTTTGAGCGTTTGTAATGAACTTAATACCCATTGGATTTCGGGTTGTAATGCTGTGTGAAAAACAATGGGTTCGGCTTGTCGACTTCGACAGGCCATGCCCCTTAAGGAGAGGACGATGGTTGCGGTAAGAAGTGCACATTTAAATAAAGCTGGTGAGTTTGATCCAAAGAAATGGATCGCGAGTCTGGGGATCTCCAGCCAGCAGTCGTGTGAACGCTTAGCCGAAACCTGGGCGTACTGCCTGCAGCAAACACAGGGGCATCCGGATGCAGAGCTGCTGCTGTGGCGTGGCGTGGAGATGGTAGAAATCCTCTCTATGTTGAGCATGGATATCGACACGTTGCGCGCAGCAATGCTTTTCCCTCTGGCTGATGCCAACGTCGTCAGTGAAGACATCCTGCGCGAGAGCGTGGGCAAATCCATTGTTCATCTTATCCACGGCGTGCGTGACATGGCGGCGATACGCCAGCTTAAAGCCACGCATACCGATTCAGTCTCTTCCGAGCAGGTCGATAACGTCCGCCGCATGCTGCTGGCTATGGTGGATGATTTCCGCTGTGTGGTCATCAAGCTGGCGGAGCGCATTGCTCATCTGCGTGAAGTGAAAGACGCACCGGAAGATGAACGCGTTCTGGCAGCAAAAGAGTGCACCAATATCTATGCCCCGCTGGCTAACCGGTTGGGTATTGGGCAGTTAAAATGGGAGCTGGAAGATTACTGCTTCCGTTATCTGCACCCGGCTGAATACAAACGTATTGCCAAGCTGCTGCATGAACGTCGTATCGATCGCGAACACTACATTGATGAATTCGTCGGTCATTTGCGCTCAGAGATGAAAACGGAAGGCGTCAAAGCCGAAGTTTACGGACGTCCGAAGCACATCTACAGCATCTGGCGCAAAATGCAGAAAAAACAGTTAGCCTTTGATGAACTGTTCGATGTGCGCGCGGTGCGTATCGTGGCGGAGCGTTTACAGGATTGCTACGCCGCGCTCGGAATAGTACATACTCACTATCGCCATCTGCCGGATGAGTTCGATGACTACGTCGCGAACCCGAAACCCAACGGCTACCAGTCAATCCATACGGTTGTGCTGGGGCCGGGCGGGAAAACCATTGAAATTCAGATCCGCACCAAACAGATGCACGAAGATGCCGAACTGGGCGTTGCTGCGCACTGGAAATACAAAGAGGGCACAGCCTCAGGCGCGGCACGCTCCGGTCATGAAGATCGTATCGCATGGCTGCGTAAACTGATCGCCTGGCAGGAAGAGATGGCTGATTCCGGCGAAATGCTGGATGAAGTCCGTAGCCAGGTCTTTGATGACCGGGTTTACGTCTTTACGCCGAAAGGCGACGTTGTAGATCTGCCTGCAGGCTCCACGCCGCTCGATTTTGCTTATCACATCCACAGCGATGTGGGACACCGTTGCATTGGCGCGAAAATTGGCGGGCGCATCGTACCATTTACTTACCAACTGCAGATGGGCGATCAAATTGAAATTATCACCCAGAAACAGCCAAACCCAAGCCGCGACTGGTTGAATCCTAACCTCGGCTACGTGACCACCAGTCGTGGGCGTTCGAAGATCCACGCCTGGTTCCGTAAACAGGATCGCGATAAAAATATCCTGGCGGGTCGCCAGATCCTCGACGATGAGCTGGCGCATTTAGGTATTAGCCTGAAAGAAGCGGAAAAGCACCTGCTGCCGCGCTACAGCTTCAATGAACTGGATGAGCTTCTGGCGGCGATTGGTGGAGGCGACATCCGCCTTAACCAGATGGTGAACTTCCTGCAGGCGCAGTTTAATAAGCCAAGCGCTGCAGAGCAGGATGCCGCCGCGCTGAAACAGCTCCAGCAGAAAACGCAAGCGCCGCAGAGCCGCCGTAAAGACGATGGTCGCGTGGTGGTTGAAGGGGTGGGTAATCTGATGCACCACATCGCTCGCTGTTGCCAGCCGATTCCAGGTGATGAAATTGTCGGGTTTATCACTCAAGGACGTGGTATTTCGGTCCACCGGGCGGATTGCGAACAGCTGAATGAACTGCGCTCGCATGCGCCGGAACGTATTGTTGACGCGGTTTGGGGCGAAAGCTACTCGGCAGGATATTCGCTGGTGGTTCGCGTCCAGGCTAACGATCGCAGCGGCTTGTTGCGTGATATCACCACTATTCTTGCCAACGAGAAGGTGAACGTGCTGGGCGTTGCCAGCCGGAGTGATACCAAACAACAGCTTGCCACCATCGATATGACCATCGAAATCTACAACCTGCAGGTGCTCGGACGCGTGCTCGGCAAGCTTAACCAGGTGCCGGATGTGATCGACGCACGCCGTCTGCACGGTAATTAATACGAACGTAGGCCGGATGGCGGCATAAATGCCTTATCCGGCCTACAGTTACTCAAATCTCCAGGATTGTCACATGAACCAAATCGATCGGCTGCTCGGTATAATGCAGCGCCTGCGTGATCCGGAAAACGGCTGTCCGTGGGACAAAGAGCAGACATTCGCCACTATTGCCCCTTACACTCTCGAAGAAACCTATGAAGTGCTGGACGCGATTGCGCGTGAAGACTTCGATGACCTGCGTGGAGAACTGGGTGACCTGCTGTTTCAGGTGGTATTTTATGCCCAGATGGCGCAGGAAGAAGGGCGCTTCAACTTTGATGATATCTGTGCAGCGATAAGCGATAAGCTTGAACGTCGCCACCCGCATGTTTTTGCTGATGTTTCTGCCAGTAACAGCACCGAGGTGCTAACCCGTTGGGAGCAAATCAAAACCGAAGAGCGCGCTGAGAAGGCACAGCATTCCGCACTCGACGATATTCCCCGTAGTTTACCGGCGTTAATGCGTGCACAAAAAATCCAGAAACGCTGCTCAAATGTTGGCTTCGACTGGAAAACATTAGGACCGGTTGTCGACAAGGTTTACGAAGAGATCGATGAAGTCATGTTTGAGGCGAGGCAGGCTGTTGTCGACCAGGCTAAACTGGAGGAGGAAATGGGCGATCTGCTGTTTGCCACGGTCAATATGGCGCGCCATTTAGGCACTAAAGCAGAGACCGCATTGCAAAAAGCGAACGAGAAATTTGAGCGACGTTTTCGTGAGGTTGAACGAATTGTGGCGGCTCGGGGTCTGGAAATGACTGGTGTTGATCTGGAAACTATGGAAGAAGTCTGGCAACAGGTAAAACGGCAGGAAATTGATCTCTAAGGGATTTCGTCGGTCAAGGGCGATTTGTGTGATTTTTTAAATAACAAGCGCTTGATTTACGTCAAAAACATTTACCCCAAAGGGGCTATTTTCTCACTCCCGATGTTAATGTGAGCCTGGTGAAGAGGAGGAATAATGAAAGTTTGTGGCGCTCGTCATGTTCGGGTATACTACTTTCCCGTCTTGGTAATTCCATCGTTTCACCCTAACTTCTCAGGTCCAGCATGACAACGAACTATATTTTTGTGACCGGCGGGGTCGTATCCTCTCTGGGAAAAGGCATTGCCGCAGCCTCCCTGGCAGCCATTCTTGAAGCCCGTGGCCTCAATGTGACCATGATGAAACTGGATCCGTACATCAACGTTGATCCAGGTACTATGAGCCCAATCCAACACGGGGAAGTGTTCGTTACCGAAGACGGCGCTGAAACCGACCTGGACCTGGGTCACTACGAGCGTTTCATTCGTACTAAAATGAGTCGCCGCAACAACTTCACCACGGGTCGTATTTACTCCGACGTTCTGCGTAAAGAACGCCGTGGCGACTACCTGGGCGCTACCGTTCAGGTTATCCCGCACATCACGAATGCCATTAAAGAACGCGTTCTGGAAGGCGGTGAAGGTCATGATGTTGTTCTGGTTGAAATCGGCGGAACCGTTGGGGATATCGAATCTCTGCCGTTCCTTGAAGCGATTCGCCAGATGGCCGTAGAAATTGGCCGCGAGCACACGCTGTTTATGCATCTGACGCTGGTTCCGTACATGGCGGCGGCAGGTGAAGTCAAAACTAAACCGACTCAGCACTCGGTAAAAGAGTTGCTTTCTATCGGTATTCAGCCAGATATCCTGATTTGTCGCTCCGATCGCGCAGTTCCGGCTAATGAACGTGCAAAAATTGCATTATTCTGTAACGTTCCGGAAAAAGCGGTGATTTCTCTGAAAGATGTCGATTCCATCTATAAAATTCCGGGCCTGTTGAAATCCCAGGGCCTTGACGATTATATTTGTAAACGATTCAGCTTGAACTGTCCGGAAGCTAATCTGTCAGAATGGGAACAGGTTATCTACGAAGAAGCGAATCCGGCAGGCGAAGTGACTATCGGTATGGTCGGCAAGTACATTGAACTGCCGGATGCCTATAAGTCAGTTATCGAGGCACTGAAGCACGGTGGTCTGAAGAATCGTGTCACCGTCAACATCAAGCTGATCGATTCGCAAGATGTCGAAACGCGCGGCGTTGAGATCCTGAAAGGTCTTGATGCAATCCTGATCCCAGGCGGCTTCGGCTACCGTGGTGTTGAAGGTAAAATCGCGACAGCGCGCTTTGCGCGTGAGAACAATATTCCTTATCTGGGCATTTGCCTGGGTATGCAGGTTGCGTTGATTGAGTTTGCACGTAACGTAGTGGGTATGGACAACGCCAACTCCACGGAATTTGTGCCAGACTGTAAGTATCCGGTGGTAGCTCTGATTACCGAATGGCGCGATGAAGACGGTAACGTCGAAGTCCGTACCGAGAAGAGCGATCTGGGCGGCACAATGCGCCTTGGCGCGCAGCAGTGTCAGTTGAGCGACGATAGCTTGGTTCGTCAACTGTACGGCGCGCCGACAATTGTTGAACGCCATCGCCACCGCTACGAAGTCAACAATATGCTGTTGAAACAGATTGAAGCTGCGGGTCTGCGTATTGCAGGCCGTTCCGGTGATGATCAGTTGGTCGAGATCATTGAGGTACCGAATCATCCGTGGTTCGTGGCCTGTCAGTTCCACCCGGAATTTACTTCCACGCCACGTGATGGACACCCGCTGTTTGCCGGCTTTGTGAAAGCCGCCAGTGAACATCAGAAGCGTCAGGCGAAGTAAGAAGTAAATAAGTTAGAACGGCAATGCACCCTTCAGGGTGCATTGTTTGTCTGGAGTTTTAGTTTAACTTGTACTGAGGAAAATCTAATGTCCAAAATCGTTAAAATCATCGGTCGTGAAATCATCGACTCCCGTGGTAACCCGACTGTTGAAGCCGAAGTACACCTGGAAGGTGGTTTCGTTGGTATGGCAGCAGCTCCGTCAGGTGCTTCTACTGGTTCCCGCGAAGCACTGGAACTGCGCGATGGCGACAAATCCCGTTTCATGGGTAAAGGCGTACTGAAAGCTGTTGCAGCTGTGAATGGCCCGATTGCTCAGGCTCTGCTGGGTAAAGATGCTAAAGATCAGGCTGGCATCGACAAGATCATGATCGATCTGGACGGTACTGAAAACAAATCCAACTTCGGTGCAAACGCCATCCTGGCTGTTTCTCTGGCTGCTGCTAAAGCTGCTGCCGCCGCTAAAGGCCTGCCGCTGTATGCTCACATCGCTGAACTGAACGGCACTCCGGGCAAATACTCCATGCCGGTTCCGATGATGAACATCATCAACGGTGGTGAGCACGCTGACAACAACGTCGACATCCAGGAATTCATGATTCAGCCTGTTGGCGCTAAAACCCTGAAAGAAGCTGTACGTATGGGTTCTGAAGTGTTCCACAACCTGGCTAAAGTTCTGAAAGCCAAAGGTATGAACACTGCAGTGGGTGACGAAGGCGGCTATGCGCCGAACCTGGGTTCCAACGCTGAAGCTCTGTCCGTAATCGCTGAAGCGGTTAAAGCAGCTGGCTACGAGCTGGGCAAAGACATCACTCTGGCGATGGACTGTGCAGCGTCTGAATTCTACAAAGACGGTAAATACGTTCTGGCTGGCGAAGGCAACAAAGCGTTCACCTCTGAAGAATTCACCCACTTCCTGGAAGAACTGACCAAACAGTACCCGATCGTGTCCATCGAAGATGGTCTGGACGAGTCTGACTGGGATGGTTTCGCATACCAGACTAAAGTACTGGGCGACAAAATCCAGCTGGTTGGTGACGACCTGTTCGTAACCAACACCAAGATCCTGAAAGAAGGCATCGAAAAAGGCATCGTTAACTCCATCTTGATCAAATTCAACCAGATCGGTTCTCTGACCGAAACTCTGGCTGCGATCAAAATGGCGAAAGACGCTGGCTACACCGCTGTCATCTCTCACCGTTCTGGCGAAACTGAAGACGCTACCATCGCTGACCTGGCTGTTGGTACCGCTGCAGGCCAGATCAAAACCGGTTCTATGAGCCGTTCTGACCGCGTTGCTAAGTACAACCAGCTGATTCGTATCGAAGAAGCTCTGGGTGAACAAGCACCGTACAACGGTCGTAAAGAGATCAAAGGTCAGGCTTAATCCTGTTCTTTAGCTCTTAACGTAAAAACCCGCTGCGGCGGGTTTTTTTATGTCTTTAAAGCAGTAGCGGTAAGGTCGCGCTGGCGGTTTGCTGGCTCACATCACTGTACTTTTCATCCAGCGCAATCAGCGATGTGGTGAGCAGTTCTACCAACAGCATTACTCCCACTTTGGCGTTTAGCGCGCCAGCACTCAATGGACCTTCTGGTTTGGCTGCGACCAGTTGAATATCGCTCAGCGAGGCCAGCGGACTGCGTGGCGTATTACTCAGTGCCAGCACGCGCACGCCTTGCTTACGCGCCAGTTTTACGACGTGCAGCAGATCGCGGGTAGAGCCAGAACTGGATATCGCTACCACGAGCGTGTTTTTGCTAAGCGTAGTGGCATTCATGGCTGCGCGGTGCATGTCGCTGAACAGTTGCGCGGGTTTGCCCAGACGCAGGAGCTTGTAATGTAAATACTCCCCCAGAATGGCGCTGGCAGCCACGCCATAAATCTGTACCGACTGAGCCTGATGTAGCGCCAGAGCAGCAGCTTCCAGTAATGTCCTGTCGAGTAATTTTGCTGTGTCCTGCAGCGCTTGTACGGATTCATTGACTACATTGTCAATTTCATCACCGCTGTGCTCTACCGGCTGTTCTTGCTGGAGATCGAGCGCGAGCGCCATCTTAAATTCGTTGTAACCCTTACACCCCAGCGTACGGCACAGGCGCGTAACGCTTGCCTCGCTGGTATCGCTTTCGCGCGCCAGTTCGGTAATCGTCAGGTAGACAACTTTTGCCGGATCGCTGAGCACGAACTCACCCAGCTTTTGCTGTGTTCGGCTATATCCATCAACGCTCTGGCGCAATCTTAGCAGCAGGTTTTCATTTTCTGACATGCAAAATCCTTAATGCGTTTCTCTGCTGATAGTGTGGCGGAAAGCAGGGGAGAGATGCCAGTCATTTTAAAAAAGTATGATCGGCTTCCTGGTTTTTGATGATAATTTTCATTTTTAAAAATAAATATGGTAAAAATTTTCATCATTGATCGGGAGAGATGAAAAAATGATGCAAATGTTTAGCGGCGCCTCATCAGGGGCATGGTTTGAAAAAGCGCAACGGTTTGGCAAATCGTTCATGCTGCCGATTGCGGTATTGCCCGCTGCCGGATTGTTGTTAGGGATTGGTGGTGCGCTGTCGAATCCAAATACATTAACGGCTTATCCGTTTTTGGATGTCGACTGGTTGCAGGCAATCTTCACAATCATGACCAGTGCCGGTTCCATTGTGTTTGCCAATCTGTCGGTGCTCTTTGCGGTGGGTGTCGCGGTGGGGCTGGCGAAGACAGATAAAGGCACTGCCGGGCTCGCGGCGTTGCTGGCATTTCTGGTGATGAATGCCACCATCAACGCCTTATTGACGCTTAACGGAACGCTGGCACACGAGAATCCAGGTGCCGTAGGCCAGGGGATGACGTTGGGTATTCAGACGCTGGAAACGGGCGTATTTGGTGGGGTGGTGATTGGGCTTGTCACCTGCGCGCTGCATAGCCGTTTCAATAAAGTCTCGCTGCCTCAGTTTCTTGGTTTCTTCAGCGGTTCACGCTTTGTACCGATTATTAGCTCCCTTGCTGCGATAGTCGTGGGTGCCGTCATGACGGTGGTCTGGCCGCATTTCCAGAAACTCATTTTTGGACTGGGTGGTCTGGTGGATGCGACCGGTTATCTGGGCACATTACTTTACGGCTTCATCCTGCGTATGCTTGGCCCACTGGGGTTACACCATATCTTTTATTTGCCGTTCTGGACTACAGCGCTTGGCGGGAGTGAAATCGTCAACGGCCAGTTGGTTGAAGGTACGCAGCGAATTTTCTTTGCCCAACTTGCCGATCCGAATACGCAGCAGTTCTATGCGGGTACCTCGCGCTTTATGTCCGGGCGCTTTATCACAATGATGTTCGGCCTGCTTGGCGCATGTCTTGCGATGTACCATACTGCAAAACCAGAGAATAGAAAGCTTGTCGCTGGACTATTGCTGTCAGCGGCGCTGACCTCTTTCCTGACAGGGATCACTGAGCCTATCGAGTTCTCCTTCCTGTTTGTCGCCCCCGTGTTATACGTCATTCACGCCTTTTTCGATGGTCTGGCGTTTATGATGGCGCATATTTTACATATCACCATCGGGCAAACCTTTTCGGGGGGACTTATCGATTTCCTACTTTTTGGCGTACTACAGGGGGAAGCTAAAACCAACTGGATGTACGTCCCCTTGGTGGGGATCCCGTGGTTCTTCCTTTACTACTTCACCTTCAGCTATTTGATTAACCGCTTTAACTGGCTGACGCCTGGCCGTGAAAACGTAACCCCGATTGAATCCGGTCTGCCGCAAACTGAACGCGCAGCGGCAGTCATCGCCGGGCTGGGAGGCAAAGAGAATCTGGAAGAGGTGGACTGTTGCGCCACGCGCTTACGTGTGACGGTGAAAGAGAGCAGCAAGGTAGATGAAGCTGCGCTGAAAGCGACCGGAGCGCGTGGTGTAATTATTCGCGGCAACGGTGTTCAGGTGATTTATGGCCCGCATGTCACCATCATTAAAAACGAAGTCGAAGAGATCTTATCGTAATGAAAACTGTACTGGATTCCCTGAAAGGTAAATTAATCGTCTCCTGCCAGGCGCTGGAAAATGAGCCCCTGCACAGTCCGTTTATTATGTCGCGTATGGCGCTGGCGGCAGCGCAGGGCGGCGCGGTAGGTATTCGTGCGAACAGCGTGGTGGATATTCGCGCGATCAAAGAGAGCGTCTCCCTGCCGGTGATTGGGATTATCAAGCGCGATTATCCGGGCAGTGATGTGTTTATCACGGCCACGCTCCAGGAAGTGGACGAGCTGATGACCGTTGAGCCGGAGATTATTGCTCTGGATGCGACAGCGCGCCTGCGCCCTGGTGGACAAACGCTGGAAGAATTAGTTATGCAAATCCGCGCTCGCTACCCGTCTGTGCTGCTGATGGCGGATATCGCCACAATAGACGAGGCTGCGACAGCCGAACGTTTGGGTTTTGACTGCGTCGGCACCACGCTCTATGGCTATACCGCAGACACTGCCGGGCATGTGCTGGCGGAAAACGACTGCGGTTTTTTGCGTGAGGTATTGGCGGCGGTCAGCGTGCCTGTCGTGGCAGAAGGAAACGTCGATACTCCGGAACGTGCCGCACGATGCCTGGCATTAGGCGCCCATACCGTAGTGGTTGGGGGGGCTATCACGCGTCCGCAGCAGATAACGGCGCGCTTTGTCGCGGCGATCGCCTCGTAAAGCATCGATGGGGCATGATACTTTGGCGGGGATCTGCGATAATTATCGTTTATCCCCATATTGAGAGCGCTATGCAGTACCCGATTAACGAGATGTTCCAGACCCTGCAAGGTGAGGGTTACTTTACCGGCGTCCCCGCCATTTTTATTCGTTTACAGGGATGCCCGGTTGGCTGTGCCTGGTGCGATACCAAACACACCTGGGATAAGCTTGAGGATCGGGAAGTTTCCCTGTACAGCATCCTGGCTAAGACCAAAGAGAGCGATAAATGGGGGGCGGCGAGCAGTGAAGATCTGCTGGCGGTCATTCAGCGCCAGGGCTATACCGCCCGTCATGTGGTGATAACCGGTGGTGAGCCCTGCATTCATGACCTGATGCCGCTGACTGATCTGCTGGAAAAGAACGGCTTTAGTTGCCAGATTGAAACCAGCGGTACCCACGAAGTGCGCTGTACGCCGAATACCTGGGTGACTGTATCACCGAAGGTAAATATGCGTGGCGGCTATGATGTGCTGTCACAGGCGCTGGAGCGCGCGAATGAAATCAAACATCCGGTTGGTCGCGTTCGCGATATTGAAGCGCTGGATGAACTGTTGGCAACGTTGAGCGACGACAAACCGCGCATCATTGCCTTGCAGCCAATCAGTCAGAAAGAAGATGCGACGCGTTTATGTATTGAAACCTGTATTGCGCGCAACTGGCGTCTGTCGATGCAGACTCATAAGTATCTGAATATAGCCTGATAATTCTGCCGGGGGATTTCACTTACCCGGCCACAGTTTGCTGGTCATTACAGACCGGATAAGACCGCGATGCGTCCCTATCCGGTAATACTACAATCACTCGCCGCGATACACGCAGCCCGCTGTGCAGGTCTCTTTCACCATTACGGCACTCAGCAGAGGGACAATCGGTTTAACCTGATCCCAAATCCATTTTGCCAGCACTTCACTGGTTGGGTTTTCTAGGCCAGGAATATCGTTCAGATAATAGTGATCGAGTCTGTCGTAGGTCGGCTTAAACGCCGCTTTTAACTCAGAAAAATCCATGATCCAACCGGTATGCGGATCGACTTCACCGGTAATTTCAAGACGCACCATAAATGAGTGACCATGCAGGCGACCACATTTATGCCCTTCTGATACATGTGGCAGGCGATGAGCGGCTTCGAAGGTGAAATCTTTAAACAAGGTGGTGGACATTTTTTACTCTCAAGAATGCGAAAAACCGCCGTAGGGTACCGTAAAGTACAATTTTTATCATTAGTTAAAAGGGCGCTAAGCATCAGAACGCTATATTTACGCTGTTAATGTTTAATAACTTTTTAAATATCATATAGTTATTAAATCGTTTTTGTCGTTAATGACTATAACTAAAACAGGTTAGTCCATTTGGTTATTTGTTATTTCTATCCCTTCTTTAATTGTTACTATCCCCGCCGTTAACCTTATCTTCAGTTTGGGTTTTATTGCTGAAATCCGCTTTGCTTACTGGAACATGACAACGCATGACGACACAGGCCCCACCTTCCGCTTTGCTACCGCTAAACCCGGAGCAACTGGCACGCCTTCAGGCAGCCACGACTGACTTCACTCCCGCACAGCTCGCGTGGGTTTCTGGCTATTTCTGGGGCGTGCTGAATCAGCAGCCAGGCAGCAATGCGGTGGCACCAGCGCCTGCCGCTCAAATTCCTGGTATTACGCTTATCTCCGCCTCGCAAACCGGTAATGCGCGTCGAGTGGCGGAAGCCCTGCGTGATGATCTTATCGCTGCGAAGCTCAATGTCACTCTGATCAACGCTGGCGACTATAAATTCAAACAAATCGCCAATGAAAAACTGCTGATCGTGGTGGCATCGACGCAAGGGGAAGGTGAACCGGCGGAAGAAGCCGTGGCGTTGCATAAATATCTGTTCTCGAAAAAAGCGCCGAAGCTTGAGAACACTGCTTTTGCCGTGTTTGGTTTGGGCGATACCTCCTATGAATTCTTCTGCCAGGCCGGTAAAGATTTCGACAGTAAACTGGCTGAACTGGGCGGTGAGCGTCTGCTGGATCGGGTGGATGCTGATGTCGAATACCAGGTCGCTGCCGCGCAGTGGCGCGAGCGTCTGGTTGAGGTTCTGAAAGCGCGTGCGCCGGCTGTACCGTCTGTGCAAGTTGCGGCGAGCGGTGCGGTAAACGAAGTTCACACCAGCCCGTATACCAAAGAAGCGCCGCTGGCGGCGTCACTTGCGGTGAATCAGAAAATCACCGGTCGCGACTCACTAAAAGATGTGCGCCATATCGAAATCGATCTCGGCGATTCCGGTCTGCGCTATCAGCCCGGCGACGCGCTGGGCGTGTGGTATCAGAACGATCCCGCGCTGGTCAAAGAGCTGGTTGAACTGCTGTGGCTGAAGGGCGATGAACCGGTAACGGTTAATGGCAAAACGCTGCCTCTGGCCGAAGCGTTGCAGTGGCATTTCGAGCTGACGGTCAACACTGCAAATATCGTGGAAAACTACGCCACGCTGACGCGCAGTGAGTCGCTGCTGCCGCTGGTGGGCGATAAAACGCAATTGCAGCATTACGCCGCGACCACGCCAATCGTTGATATGGTGCGTTTCTCCCCAGCACAACTGGACGCTGAGACGTTAGTTGATCTTCTGCGCCCGCTGACCCCGCGTTTGTACTCCATTGCCTCTTCTCAGGCGGAAGTGGAAAGCGAAGTACACATCACCGTAGGAGTGGTGCGTTACGACATTGAGGGGCGCGCCCGCGCTGGCGGTGCCTCCAGTTTCCTCGCCGACCGCGTGGAAGAAGAGGGCGAAGTCCGCGTCTTCATCGAGCATAACGACAACTTCCGTCTACCGGCGAACCCGCAGACGCCAGTGATCATGATTGGCCCGGGTACAGGTATCGCACCGTTCCGCGCCTTTATGCAGCAGCGTGCGGCCGATGGCGCGGAAGGTAAAAACTGGTTGTTCTTCGGCAACCCGCATTTCACCGAAGATTTCCTCTACCAGGTCGAATGGCAGCGCTACGTCAAAGAGGGCGTGTTGAGCCGGATCGATCTCGCCTGGTCTCGCGATCAAAAAGAAAAAATCTACGTACAAGACAAACTGCGCGAACAGGGCGCGGAACTGTGGCGCTGGATTAACGACGGTGCCCACATTTATGTCTGCGGCGACGCCAATCGCATGGCGAAAGACGTTGAGCAGGCGTTGCTGGAAGTGATTGCTGAATTCGGTGCAATGGATATCGAAGCGGCGGATGAATTTTTAAGTGAGCTGCGCATTGAGCGCCGTTATCAGCGAGATGTCTACTAATGAGCGAAAAACACCCAGGACCTTTGGTGGTCGAAGGCAAACTGACTGACGCCGAGCGCATGAAGCGTGAAAGTAATTTCCTGCGCGGCACCATCGCGGAAGATCTCAACGACGGTCTCACCGGCGGTTTCCACGGCGATAACTTCCTGCTGATCCGTTTCCACGGTATGTACCAGCAGGACGACCGCGATATTCGTGCCGAACGTGCCGAGCAGAAGCTGGAGCCGCGCCACGCGATGCTACTGCGCTGCCGTTTGCCGGGCGGAGTGATCACCACCACCCAGTGGAAGGCGATCGACAAATTCGCCGCTGACAACACGATTTACGGCAGCATCCGTCTGACCAACCGTCAGACCTTCCAGTTCCACGGCATTCTGAAGAAGAACGTCAAGCCGGTGCATCAGATGCTGCATTCGGTCGGGCTGGACGCACTGGCGACCGCCAACGACATGAACCGTAACGTGCTGTGCACCTCTAACCCATATGAGTCGCAGCTGCATGCGGAAGCTTACGAGTGGGCGAAGAAAATTTCTGAACATCTGCTGCCGCGCACGCGCGCCTATGCGGAGATCTGGCTCGATCAGGAAAAAGTTGCTACTACCGATGAAGAACCGATCCTCGGGGCGACCTATCTGCCGCGTAAGTTTAAAACCACGGTGGTGATCCCGCCGCAGAACGATATCGATCTGCACGCCAACGACATGAACTTCGTGGCGATTGCCGAAAACGGCAAGCTGGTAGGCTTTAACCTACTGGTCGGCGGCGGTCTCTCAATCGAGCACGGCAACAAGAAAACCTATGCCCGCACCGCGAGCGAATTCGGCTTCCTGCCGCTGGAGCACACCCTGGCGGTGGCAGAAGCGGTGGTCACGACTCAGCGCGATTGGGGTAACCGTACCGACCGTAAAAACGCTAAAACCAAATACACCCTTGAGCGCGTCGGCGTCGATACCTTCAAGGAAGAAGTTGAGCGTCGCGCGGGGATCAAATTTGAGCCGATCCGCCCGTACGAGTTCACTGGCCGCGGCGATCGCATCGGTTGGGTGAAAGGGATCGACAATAACTGGCACCTGACGTTGTTTATTGAAAATGGCCGTATTCTGGATTATCCAGGCCGTCCGCTGAAAACGGGGCTGCTGGAGATCGCGAAGATCCACAAAGGCGATTTCCGCATCACTGCCAACCAGAACTTGATCATCGCTGGCGTACCGGAAAGCCAGAAGACGAAGGTAGAGAAGCTGGCGCGCGATCATGGACTGATGAATGCGGTAAAACCGCAGCGTGAAAACTCGATGGCCTGCGTGTCGTTCCCGACTTGTCCGCTGGCGATGGCTGAAGCCGAACGCTTCCTGCCATCGTTCACGGATAAAGTGGAAGCGATTCTGGAAAAACACGGCATTCCCGACGAGCATATCGTGATGCGCGTTACCGGTTGTCCGAACGGCTGCGGTCGCGCGATGCTGGCGGAACTGGGGCTGGTGGGGAAAGCGCCGGGTCGCTATAACCTGCATCTGGGCGGTAACCGTATCGGCACACGTATTCCGCGTATGTTCCGCGAGAACATCACCGAGCCGGAAATTCTTGATTCCATCGATGAGCTTGTCGGGCGCTGGGCGAAAGAGCGCGAAGCGGGTGAAGGCTTCGGTGACTTTACGGTGCGTGCGGGCATTATTCGCCCGGTGCTCGATCCAGCGCGGGATTTCTGGGAATAATGTGAATTGCCGGATGGCGCGCTTATCAGACCTACAGACCTGCTACGCGCGCCATTTGGCAAGGCAAACAGCGAGGAACTTATGTCCAAACTCGATCTCAACGCGTTGAACGACCTGCCAAAAGTCGAGCGCGTGCTGGCGCTGGCCGAAACCAACGCCGAACTGGAAAAACTGAGTGCCGAGGATCGCGTGGCGTGGGCGCTGGAAAACCTGCCAGGTGAATATGTGCTGTCATCAAGCTTCGGTATTCAGGCAGCAGTGAGTCTGCATCTGGTGAATCAGATCCGCCCGGATATCCCGGTGATCCTGACCGATACCGGCTACCTGTTCCCTGAAACCTACCAGTTTATTGACGAGTTAACGGACAAACTCAAGCTGAATCTCCAGGTTTATCGCGCGAAAGAGAGCGCCGCCTGGCAGGAAGCACGTTACGGTAAGCTGTGGGAACAGGGCGTTGAAGGCATTGAAAAATACAATGACATCAACAAAGTCGAGCCGATGAACCGGGCGCTACAGGAACTCGACGCGCAAACCTGGTTTGCTGGTTTGCGTCGCGAACAGTCCGGCAGTCGTGCGCATTTGCCGGTGTTGGCTATTCAGCGTGGCGTGTTTAAAGTGCTGCCGATTATCGACTGGGACAACCGTACGGTTTACCAGTATCTGCAAAAGCACGGCCTGAAATACCATCCGCTGTGGGACCAGGGCTATCTGTCAGTCGGCGATACGCATACCACCCGCAAATGGGAGCCGGGAATGGCGGAAGAAGAGACGCGGTTCTTTGGGCTCAAGCGCGAGTGCGGGCTGCACGAAGGGTGACAGCTAGCAGCCCGGTAACGTTTACATATTACCGGACTGCTTCTTCAGGATTTATCTGCTTTCGCCAGTTCTTTTACCAGCGGCAGCATAATGCGTACCACGTCGCGGCTACGGCGCTCTATCCGGCCCGGTAAGGCTTTATCGATATGCTGCTGGTTATCCAGTCGCACATCATGCCAGCTGTTGCCAGCCGGGAACGAGGCGCTTTTGGCGCGCTGTTGGTAGCCATCTTTCTTGCCCAGGCTCCAGTTAGTCGCTTCAACGGAGAGCACGGCAATACCCGCGTCGTCGAAGACTTCCGAATCGTTACAACATCCTGTTCCCTTCGGATAGTCTTTGTTCAGGCCCGGATTGGTACTGGCTACAATCCCGCGACTATGCGCGATAGCCAGCGCCCGGTCGCGCGTCAGTTTTCGAACTGCTTCCGGGGTTTTCTTACCGCTGTTGAAATAGAGTTTATCCCCGACGATCAAATTATCGAGGTTAATCACCAGCAGCGTGTTTTTCTTCTCGGCGGCACTCATTCGTTTCAGAATGTTTTCTGCGCCGAGTTTGCCTTCTTCCTCGCCGCTGGTGGCAATAAATCGGATGCCGTACTGCGTCGGCACGTCTTTGAGTTTTTCCGCCAGTTCCAGCATTACGCCAACGCCTGCAGCGTTGTCGTCGATACCTTGCAGGGTTAACCCACCCAGATTGGCATCTGAATCGGCGTCGCTTTGTGCAGCGTAGGTGTCGAGATGCGCCATGATAATAATCTGCTGCGGCGCTTTACCTTCATGTGCTGCAATAACGGTGCTTCCCGTTACGTTATGCCAGTTTTTACGGTTATTTTTGGCGGTATAAACATAACGGCTATTAAACGTCCGAATATCACTGCTGTAGCCCATCTGCTGGAATTGCTGACGTATATAATCAGCAGATAACATTTCAGCCGGAGATCCCGTCACGCGGCCCGGGAAAAACGTTGCGATATATCGAGCCTGGGTATTTGCGATATCTCCAGGTTTGGAGGATGTTGCCTGTGCTGGAAGGATAAAACACGCGCCGAGCGCCATGGCAGCAATAAGGTGGCGCGTTGCGGAAAACATAATGAGTCCTTAAATACCAAGCAGAAATTTTCAGCCGCTAGTATGAAACTGTGATCGAGGTAAAACAATTTCATTTGCTCCTAAATGCCCGAAATCCGGTAGCTTAAGCACTTTTTGATATTTGCTTTTCCGGATCGTTATTCCTTTGAGGAACTACTCATTCCAATTCGTAATTTCATTCGCCCTCTTGCCCTCCCTATAGTCAGGTTATCTGAGCATCGTTAGCAAAATAACGGCATTACATAGGAACGGTTATGGATCAAAAACGACTTACCCACCTGCGGCAACTGGAAGCGGAAAGCATCCATATCATTCGTGAGGTGGCCGCCGAGTTTTCTAATCCGGTGATGATGTATTCCATCGGCAAAGATTCCAGCGTAATGCTGCATCTGGCGCGTAAAGCGTTTTATCCTGGCACGCTGCCGTTTCCTCTGCTGCACGTTGATACCGGCTGGAAATTCAGCGAGATGTACGAATTTCGTGACCGTACGGCGAAAGCCTATGGCTGCGAACTGCTGGTGCATAAAAACCCGGAAGGGGTGGCGATGGGCATCAACCCGTTTGTCCACGGTAGCGCCAAACATACCGACATTATGAAAACCGAGGGATTGAAGCAGGCGCTGAACAAATACGGTTTTGACGCCGCGTTCGGTGGCGCTCGCCGTGACGAAGAGAAATCGCGCGCTAAAGAACGCATCTATTCTTTCCGCGATCGTTTTCATCGCTGGGACCCGAAAAACCAGCGTCCGGAACTGTGGCACAACTACAACGGACAAATTAATAAAGGTGAAAGTATTCGCGTATTCCCGCTCTCCAACTGGACCGAACAGGATATCTGGCAGTACATCTGGCTGGAAAACATCGACATCGTACCGCTGTACCTGGCGGCGGAGCGTCCGGTGCTGGAACGCGACGGCATGTTGATGATGATTGATGACGACAGAATCGATCTGCAACCTGGGGAAGTGATTAAAAAACGCATGGTACGTTTTCGCACGCTCGGCTGCTGGCCGCTGACGGGGGCGGTGGAGTCGCATGCGCAGACGCTGCCGGAAATTATTGAAGAGATGCTGGTCTCAACCACCAGTGAACGTCAGGGCCGCGTGATTGACCGCGACCAGGCGGGCTCCATGGAGCTGAAGAAACGTCAGGGGTATTTCTAAGGAGCCGCCATGAATACGACACTTGCACAACAAATTGCTAATGAAGGCGGCGTTGAAGCCTGGATGGTCGCCCAGCAACATAAAAGTCTGCTGCGTTTTTTAACCTGCGGTAGCGTGGATGACGGGAAAAGTACCCTGATTGGTCGCCTGCTGCATGACACGCGTCAGATTTATGAAGACCAGCTTTCATCGCTGCACAACGACAGCAAACGTCACGGCACCCAGGGCGAAAAGCTCGATCTGGCGTTATTGGTTGACGGCTTACAGGCCGAGCGTGAGCAGGGCATCACCATCGACGTGGCTTACCGTTATTTCTCTACCGAGAAGCGTAAATTTATCATTGCGGATACCCCGGGTCATGAGCAGTACACCCGTAACATGGCCACCGGTGCGTCGACCTGCGACCTGGCGATCCTGCTGATCGATGCGCGTAAAGGCGTACTGGATCAGACTCGTCGTCATAGCTTTATCTCCACGCTGCTTGGGATCAAACACCTGGTGGTGGCGATCAACAAAATGGATCTGGTGGACTTTAGCGAAGAGACATTTAACCGCATTCGCGAAGATTATCTTACTTTTGCTGAACAGTTGCCGGGCAACCTGGATATCCGGTTTGTGCCGCTCTCTGCGCTGGAAGGCGACAACGTGGCTTCGCAAAGCGCCAGCATGCTGTGGTACAGCGGTCCGACGCTGCTGGAAGTGCTTGAAACCGTTGAGATTCAACGTAGTGTTGATACGCAACCGATGCGTTTCCCGGTGCAGTATGTGAACCGACCGAATCTGGATTTTCGTGGTTATGCCGGAACGCTGGCCTCCGGTAGCGTGAAGGTCGGGCAGCGCGTCAAAGTACTGCCGTCCGGCGTTGAGTCCAGCGTTGCGCGGATCGTCACGTTTGATGGCGACTTGCAGGAAGCGCATGCGGGGGAAGCGATAACCCTGGTATTGAAAGATGAGATCGACATCAGCCGGGGCGATCTGCTGCTTGATGCCGGCGAGGCTTTGCCGGCGGTACAAAGCGCTGCCATTGATGTGGTTTGGATGGCGGAACAACCACTGTCGCCTGGACAGAGTTACGACATCAAAGTTGCAGGCAAGAAGACCCGCGCACGCGTTGATAGCGTGCAGTACCAGGTCGATATTAATAACCTTACCCAACGTGACGTTGAAGCGCTACCGCTAAACGGCATCGGTCTGGTTAATCTCACCTTTGATGAGCCGCTGGTGCTGGATACCTATCAACAGAACCCGGTAACGGGCGGGCTGATTATTATTGACCGCCTGACCAACGTTACCGTTGGCGCGGGGTTAGTACGTGAGCCAATCATTCAGGAGCACGCGGCGGCTTCTCAGTTCAGCGCGTTTGAGCTGGAGTTTAATGCGCTGGTGCGTCGCCACTTCCCACACTGGGGCGCGCGCGATCTGCTGGGAGGACAATAATGGCGCTGCATGACGAAAACGTCGTCTGGCATGCCCATCCTGTTACACCGCAACAGCGGGAACAACGCCACGGTCATCGTGGTGTTGTGCTGTGGTTTACCGGGCTGTCAGGTTCCGGTAAATCCACGGTAGCAGGGGCGCTGGAAGAAGCGTTGCATAAGCTGGGGGTGAGTACTTATCTTTTGGATGGCGATAACGTGCGTCACGGTCTGTGCAGCGATCTTGGATTTAGTGATGCCGATCGTAAGGAGAATATTCGTCGGGTTGGTGAAGTGGCTAACCTGATGGTGGATGCGGGTCTTGTGGTGTTGACCGCCTTTATCTCGCCGCATCGCGCCGAGCGCAAAATGGTCCGCGAGCGGGTTGGCGAAGGGCGTTTTATTGAGGTTTTTGTCGATACGCCATTAGCAACGTGTGAAGCACGCGATCCAAAAGGGCTGTATAAAAAAGCGCGGGCGGGTGAGTTGCGCAATTTCACCGGAATTGATTCAGTATACGAAGCGCCTGAATCGCCAGAGATTCATCTTAATGGTGAACAATTGGTAACAAATTTGGTACCCCAATTATTAGACCTGCTGAGGCAGGAAGATATTATCAGATCCTGAGACACCCGAGCTCACATGCCCGGTCAGTCACGGTCACAGGATTAGATATGCGTAACAGCCATAACATTACTATTACAGAGTCGGATACCTTCGCCGCCGACGACGAAACCACCTGGTCACTACCGGGGGCCGTGGTCGGTTTTATCGCGTGGTTGTTGGCGCTGGGATTCCCGTGTCTGATGTATGGCCCTAATACACTGTTTTTCTTCATTTATACCTGGCCCTTTTTCCTCGCATTGCTGCCCGTGGCGATTGTCGCGGGTATTGCTTTGCACTCGCTATTGAAGGGACGGTTGCTGCTGAGCATTATCTGCACCCTGTTGGTGGTTGGGGCGATGTTTGGCGCACTATTTCTATGGTTGCTGGGTTAGGTAAACGCCCTTTTTTAACAATCGCCACGTTGTTCACTCTCTGGTCATAATTCAAACCGTAACCAACAATGAGATTATGTTCTCCTTACACGGGGTATACGTAACAATGGGCAAATGTGGTACATTTGCCCGCGTTGTCGCGGCATTCCCGACCGTTGATGTAAAGTTGTCTGCGGAAATTATGGGATGTTAATGCCGTTTTTCAGGGGGCAGGATGGGTAAACTAACGCTGCTGTTGCTGGCTTTATTAGTCTGGCTGCAGTATTCGCTGTGGTTCGGTAAGAACGGCATACATGACTATAGTCGCGTCAACGATGATGTTGCTGCGCAGCAAGCTACAAACGCGAAACTTAAAGCGCGTAACGATCAGCTTTTTGCCGAAATTGACGATCTCAATGGCGGACAAGAGGCTATTGAGGAGCGTGCGCGCAACGAACTTAGTATGACTAAGCCGGGCGAAACCTTTTATCGTCTGGTGCCTGACGCGTCTAAACGCGCTCAGACTGTAGGGCAAAACAATCGATAAACCGTCCAGGGATTTAACATGGCAGCCACTTTATTGGACGTTTGCGCCGTGGTGCCGGCTGCCGGGTTTGGCCGCCGAATGCAAACAGAGTGTCCTAAGCAGTACCTCTCTATAGGCAATAAAACCATTCTCGAACACTCGGTTGATGCGCTGCTGGCGCATCCCCGGGTGACGCGAGTCGTCATCGCTATCAGCCCAGGCGACAGCCGCTTTGCCCAACTTCCACTTGCTGCGCACCCGCAAATTACCGTGGTGGATGGCGGCAACGAGCGTGCCGATTCTGTCCTTGCCGGTTTGCAAGCCGCAGGGGGGGCCCGTTGGGTGCTGGTGCATGATGCCGCGCGTCCGTGTCTGCACCAGGATGATCTGGCCCGTTTGCTGGCAATCAGCGAGTCCAGCCGTACCGGTGGGATCCTTGCCGCACCGGTACGCGACACAATGAAGCGCGCGGAGCCGGGGCGAACAGACATAGCGCATACGGTCGATCGCAACGATTTATGGCATGCGTTGACGCCGCAGTTTTTCCCACGCGAGCTGTTGCACGACTGCCTGACGCGTGCGCTCAATGAAGGCGCAACCATTACGGACGAAGCCTCGGCGCTGGAATATTGCGGCTTTCATCCACAGCTGGTTGAAGGACGTGCTGACAACATCAAAGTCACCCGCCCGGAAGACCTGGCGCTGGCGGAATTTTATCTGACCCGAACTATCTAGACACTTTATCCTTCACGCTGCAACGAGGCAGCTTGAAGGATGATGTGTATACCAGGAGAAGACATAATGCGAATTGGACACGGTTTCGACGTACACGCTTTTGGCGGCGTTGGCCCAATTATCATTGGTGGTGTGCGCATTCCGTATGAAAAAGGATTGCTGGCGCATTCTGATGGCGATGTGGCGTTACATGCGCTAACCGATGCTCTGCTTGGCGCGGCCGCGCTGGGGGATATCGGTAAACTCTTCCCGGATACCGACCCGGCCTTTAAAGGTGCAGATAGTCGTGAATTATTGCGTGAAGCCTGGCGGCGTATTCAGGCCAAAGGCTATACGCTTGGTAATGTGGATGTGACGATTATTGCTCAGGCGCCGAAGATGCTGCCTCACATTCCGCAAATGCGTGTGTTTATTGCCGAAGACCTCGGCTGCCATATGGAAGATGTTAACGTGAAAGCGACCACCACGGAAAAACTCGGTTTTACCGGGCGTGGGGAAGGGATTGCCTGCGAAGCGGTGGCGTTACTCATTAAGGCAACGAAATGACTGCGTTTGAAGATCTGACGTATCTCCATGGCAAACCACTGGGCCATGGCGTCCTGAAAGCAAACCCGGAAGACTTTGTCGTCGTCGAAGATTTAGGCTTTGAACCGGATGGCGAAGGCGAGCATGTTTTGGTGCGTATCCTGAAAAACGGCTGTAACACCCGTTTTGTCGCTGACGCATTGGCGAAGTTCCTGAAAATTCACGCTCGTGAAGTCAGCTTTGCCGGGCAGAAAGATAAGCATGCGGTCACGGAACAGTGGCTGTGCGCGCGCGTGCCGGGCAATGCGATGCCTGATTTAAGCAAATTTGAGCTTGAAGGTTGTAAAGTGCTGGAGTACGCGCGCCACAAGCGTAAGCTGCGTTTAGGGGCGCTGAAAGGCAACGAATTTACGCTGGTGCTGCGTGAGGTGAGTGAGCGAAATGATGTTGAAGCGCGTTTGCAGGCGATTAGCGAGCGCGGCGTACCGAACTATTTTGGCACTCAACGTTTTGGTATCGGCGGCAGCAACCTGCAAGGAGCGTTGCGCTGGGCGCAAAGCGATGCGCCGGTGCGCGATCGCAATAAACGCAGTTTTTGGTTGTCGGCGGCCCGTAGCGCGTTGTTTAATCAGATAGCCAGTGAACGCCTGAAAAAAACAGACTTTAATCAAGTTGTTGACGGCGATGCGCTACAATTATCGGGGCGCGGAAGCTGGTTTGTCGCCACACAGGAAGAACAAACTGAATTACAGCGTCGCGTCGATGAGAAAGAATTGATGATAACAGCGGCATTGCCGGGCTGCGGTGAGTGGGGAACTCAACGCGACGCACTGGCGTTTGAAGAAGCCGCTGTTGCTGATGAAACCGCGCTGCAGTCTCTGTTATTGCGCGAGAAAGTCGACGCGTCGCGTCGCGCTATGTTGCTGTATCCACAACAATTAAGCTGGAACTGGTGGGATGACGTAACCGTTGAGTTACGTTTCTGGCTACCGGCAGGTAGCTTCGCCACCAGTGTTGTAAGGGAACTTATTAACACAATGGGTGATTATGCGTATATTGCTGAGTAACGATGATGGGGTCCACGCACCCGGTATACAAACGCTGGCGAAAGCGCTGCGTGAGTTTGCTGATGTACAAGTGGTTGCCCCGGATCGTAACCGCAGTGGCGCGTCTAACTCGCTGACGCTGGAGTCCTCACTTCGCACGTTTACCTATGATAACGGCGATATTGCCGTACAAATGGGTACGCCTACCGACTGCGTCTATCTGGGTGTGAACGCATTAATGCGTCCGCGTCCGGACATTGTCGTTTCTGGTATTAACGCGGGTCCAAATCTGGGTGATGATGTCATCTATTCCGGTACCGTTGCGGCGGCGATGGAAGGTCGTCACCTCGGGTTCCCTGCGCTGGCTGTTTCACTTGATGGTCATAAACACTACGATACCGCTGCGGCGGTCACCTGCCGTATCTTACGGGCGCTGAGTCGTGAACCGCTGCGCACCGGACGCATTTTAAATATCAACGTGCCGGATTTACCGCTGGATGAGATTAAAGGGATCCGCGTCACCCGCTGCGGCAGTCGTCATCCGGCGGATCTGGTTATTCCACAGCAGGACCCGCGCGGCAATACGCTGTACTGGATCGGGCCACCGGGCGAAAAATGCGACGCCGGGCCGGATACGGATTTTGCCGCGGTCGATGAAGGCTATGTTTCCATCACGCCGCTGCATGTCGATTTAACCGCATACGGCGCACATGAAGTGGTTTCTGACTGGTTAGACAGCGTGGGAGTCGACACGCAATGGTAAGCAGACGCGTACACACTCTTCTTGAACAATTACGTGCGCAGGGCATCAGAGATGAGCTTGTTCTCGATGCGCTCGCCGCCGTGCCGCGTGAAAAATTCATTGATGAGGCGTTTGAACATAAGGCCTGGGACAATATTGCCCTGCCGATTGGTCAGGGGCAGACGATTTCGCAGCCTTATATGGTAGCGCGGATGACCGAACTGCTGGAGTTAACGCCGCAGTCTCGGGTGCTGGAAATTGGAACTGGCTCTGGCTACCAGACGGCGATTCTGGCGCATCTGGTGCATCATGTGTGTTCCGTTGAACGCATTAAAAGTTTGCAGTGGCAGGCGCGTCGTCGCCTGAAGCAGCTTGATTTACATAATGTTTCGACCCGTCATGGTGATGGATGGCAAGGCTGGCAGGCGCGAGCCCCGTTTGACGCTATCATTGTAACGGCTGCGCCGCCTGAGATCCCAACCGCATTGATGATGCAGTTGGATGAGGGCGGCATTCTCGTCTTACCCGTGGGCGATGAGCACCAGTTTTTGAAACGGGTGCGTCGTCGGGGAGGCGAATTTATTATCGATACCGTGGAGGCCGTACGTTTCGTTCCCTTAGTAAAAGGGGAGCTTGCGTAGATATCGGCTGTGAATACCTGGAGTTTTCCTGGATATTCTGGAACAGGTAAGCGTATTGTGACGATGCCTTGCACGGTGATTACGTCATGGGTTTTAACCAATTTTTTTCCTGGGGGATAAATGAGCGCGGGAAGCCACAAATTTACCGTTAGCCGTATTGCGGCATTGTCACTGGTTTCATTATGGCTGGCAGGTTGTTCAAATACCTCGAATCCACCAGCACCGGTCAGCTCGGTTAACGGCGCTGCATCAACGAATACCAGCTCCGGCATGCTGATTACGCCTCCACCAAAAATGGGCTCGACGTCGACGGTACAGCAGACGCCACAGATCCAGCCGGTGCAGCGGCCAACCACACAGCCAACACAAATTCAGCCTGTAGCAGAGCAACCTGTACAGATGGAAAACGGTCGTATTGTATACAATCGTAAGTATGGGAATATTCCGAAAGGTAGCTACACGGGCGGCAGTACTTATACTGTTAAGAAAGGCGATACCCTTTTCTATATTGCCTGGATCACCGGGAACGATTTCCGTGACCTCGCACAACGCAATAACGTTCCGGCCCCGTATGGCCTGAATGTCGGTCAAACTCTGCAAGTGGGCAACGCGTCTGGCGCACCGATTACTGGTGGTAATGCCATCACCCAGGCGGATGCAGCACAGCAAGGAGTTGTGACCAACCCTGCACAAAATTCCACCGTTGCTGTTGCTTCGAAACCAACAATTACGTATTCTGAGGATTCAGGTGAACAAAGTGCTAATAAAATGTTGCCGAACAACAAGCCTGCTGGGACTGTAGTCACAGCGCCTGTAACGGCTCCGGCAGTTAGCGCAACCGAATCAACTGCAAGCTCAACGTCAACCAGTTCGCCAATCTCTACCTGGCGCTGGCCGACTGACGGCAAAGTGATCGAAAACTTTGCGGCTACCGAAGGTGGCAATAAAGGAATCGACATTGCAGGCAGCAAAGGACAGGCTATTGTCGCGACCGCAGATGGACGCGTCGTCTATGCCGGTAACGCGCTGCGTGGTTACGGTAATCTTATTATCATCAAACATAACGATGATTACCTGAGTGCCTACGCCCATAACGATACAATGCTGGTCCGGGAACAACAAGAAATCAAGGCGGGGCAGAAAATAGCTACCATGGGTAGTACCGGAACCAGTTCAACACGCTTGCATTTTGAAATTCGTTACAAGGGGAAATCCGTAAACCCGCTGCGCTATTTACCGCAGCGATAATTCGGCGGAACCAGGCTTTCACGTGCTAGTTCCGTTAGGGATCACGGGTAGGAGCCACCTTTATGAGTCAGAATACGCTGAAAGTTCATGATTTAAATGAAGATGCGGAATTTGATGAGAACGGAGTAGAGGCTTTTGATGAAAAAGCCTTGAGTGAAGAGGAACCCAGTGATAACGACCTGGCTGAAGAAGAGCTGTTATCGCAGGGGGCCACACAGCGTGTGTTGGACGCGACTCAGCTTTACCTTGGTGAGATTGGTTATTCACCACTGTTAACAGCCGAAGAAGAAGTTTATTTTGCGCGTCGCGCACTGCGTGGAGATGTCGCATCTCGCCGTCGCATGATTGAAAGTAACCTGCGTCTGGTGGTGAAGATTGCTCGTCGTTATGGCAATCGTGGTCTGGCATTGCTGGACCTGATTGAAGAGGGCAATCTGGGGCTTATCCGTGCAGTCGAGAAGTTTGACCCGGAACGCGGGTTCCGCTTCTCAACATACGCAACCTGGTGGATCCGCCAGACGATCGAACGGGCAATTATGAACCAAACCCGTACGATCCGACTGCCCATTCACATTGTAAAAGAGCTGAACGTCTATCTGCGTACCGCGCGTGAGTTGTCGCATAAACTGGACCACGAACCGAGCGCAGAAGAGATTGCTGAACAACTGGACAAACCGGTTGATGACGTCAGCCGTATGCTCCGACTCAACGAGCGTATTACCTCGGTAGACACCCCGCTGGGTGGCGATTCCGAAAAAGCGTTGCTGGATATTCTGGCCGATGAAAAGGAAAACGGTCCGGAAGACACCACGCAAGACGATGATATGAAACAGAGCATCGTCAAATGGCTGTTCGAACTGAACGCCAAACAGCGTGAGGTGCTGGCACGTCGCTTTGGTCTGCTGGGGTACGAAGCTGCGACACTGGAAGATGTGGGTCGTGAAATTGGCCTCACTCGTGAACGTGTTCGCCAGATTCAGGTTGAAGGTCTGCGTCGTCTGCGTGAAATTCTGCAGACTCAGGGGCTGAATATCGAAGCGCTGTTCCGCGAGTAAGCACTAGTTCTATCAAGAAAGGCCAGTCTCATTGGGACTGGCCTTTTTCTTTGACGATGTGTCCAGGCCGGGTAAGGAATAGCCGCAATCCGATAAATTACCCCATCATCTTACGCACCAGACGTGTGAACTGCTCACGCTCTTCATCAGATAACCGCCCCAAAAACTCATCATCTACGCCCTTTCCCAGTGGGGTTGCGCTGGCCAGTAACGCTTCTCCTTGCGCGGTCAAATAAACAAACCGCCGACGCTTATCTGCCGGGTCGTGCTCACGCCTGACCAGATCGCGTTTTTCCATTCGGCTCAGCATTTCCGCAAGCGTCGCCTTGGTACAGACTGCTGCCTCGGTCAGGGTAACCTGTTCAATTCCGGGCTGTTCGGCAATGGCGCGCATCACCGCATACTGCGGTTTGGTCAGATCCGGTAATTCATGTTGCCAGCGAGCCGTATGCTGCTGAAAAAGCTGACGTAAAAGGTGGAAGGCTGTGTTTCTTAACGGCATGAGAGCTCCGGAATATCTGTCAGTCTCTATCTTAACGGGTAACGCGTCATAGTTTAACCATTGCTGCTTTAGCAATCTGTGCGAGGTGCTCTTGTCCGGAATGCATCGAGGGAGTATTTTAATAAAATGTTCGTACACGAACAAAATTGAGGGCGAAATGAGACTGATTGTAGGAATGACCGGGGCGACCGGCGCACCGCTTGGTGTGTCGCTACTGCAGGCGCTGCGGGCAATGCCGGGGGTAGAAACCCATCTGGTGCTGTCAAAGTGGGCCAAAACCACCATTGAACTGGAAACACCATACAGCGTCCGTGATGTGTCAGCGTTAGCCGATTATTGCCACAACCCGGCGGACCAGGCGGCGACCATCTCCTCCGGATCGTTTCGTACTGACGGCATGATCATTATCCCCTGCAGTATGAAAACCCTTGCCGGTATTCGTGCTGGCTATGCGGAAGGACTGGTGGGGCGCGCCGCTGATGTGGTGCTGAAAGAAGGGCGCCAGCTGGTACTGGTTCCGCGGGAAATGCCGCTTAGCACTATTCATCTGGAAAACATGCTCGCGCTTTCGCGCATGAGCGTCGCGATGGTCCCGCCGATGCCTGCGTTTTATAACCACCCGCAAACGGTTGATGACATCACGCAGCACATTGTGGCTCGCGTGCTCGATCAGTTTGGTCTGGAACACCCCAACGCCCGTCGCTGGCAGGGATTACGACAGGCGCAGAATTTTGCACAGGAGAATGAATAATGGCATTTGATGACTTGCGCAGCTTTTTACAGGCGCTGGACGACCAGGGACAATTGCTGAAAATCAGTGAAGAAGTCAACGCTGAGCCGGATCTGGCTGCGGCGGCTAACGCGACCGGACGTATTGGTGATGGTGCGCCTGCGCTGTGGTTTGACAATATTCGCGGTTTTACCGACGCCCGCGTGGCGATGAATACTATCGGCTCATGGCAGAATCATGCCATTTCATTAGGCCTGCCGCCCAATACGCCGGTGAAAAAACAAATTGATGAGTTTATTCGCCGTTGGGATAAATTTCCGGTTACGCCGGAGCGTCGTGCCAACCCGGCGTGGGCTGAAAACTGTGTTGATGGTGAGGAGATCAACCTGTTTGATATTCTGCCGCTGTTTCGTCTGAACGATGGTGACGGCGGTTTCTATCTTGATAAAGCCTGCGTGGTGTCGCGCGATCCGCTGGATCCGGACAACTTCGGCAAACAGAACGTCGGCATTTATCGTATGGAAGTGAAGGGCAAACGCAAGCTTGGCCTGCAGCCGGTGCCGATGCATGATATCGCGCTGCATCTGCATAAAGCTGAAGAGCGCGGTGAAGATCTTCCGATTGCCATCACGCTGGGTAACGATCCTATCATCACCCTGATGGGGGCCACGCCGCTGAAGTACGATCAGTCGGAATACGAAATGGCGGGAGCGCTGCGTGAAAGCCCGTACCCGATCGCTACCGCACCGCTTACCGGCTTTGACGTACCTTGGGGTTCGGAAGTGATCCTCGAAGGGGTCATTGAAAGCCGTAAGCGTGAAATCGAAGGGCCGTTTGGCGAGTTTACTGGGCACTATTCCGGTGGTCGTAACATGACCGTGGTGCGTATCGATAAAGTCTCTTATCGCAGTAAACCGATTTTTGAATCGCTGTATCTCGGGATGCCGTGGACGGAAATCGACTATCTGATGGGGCCAGCAACCTGCGTACCGCTTTATCAACAGCTGAAAGCTGAATTCCCGGAAGTACAGGCGGTGAACGCCATGTACACCCACGGTTTGCTGGCGATTATCTCCACCAAAAAACGCTACGGTGGCTTTGCCCGTGCAGTCGGGCTGCGCGCAATGACGACGCCGCATGGCCTGGGGTACGTGAAAATGGTGATTATGGTTGATGAGGATGTTGACCCGTTCAACCTGCCGCAGGTGATGTGGGCGCTGTCTTCGAAGGTCAATCCGGCGGGCGATCTGGTGCAACTGCCGAATATGTCGGTGCTGGAGCTTGATCCTGGTTCCAGTCCGGCGGGGATTACCGACAAGTTAATTATTGATGCTACCACGCCGGTTGCGCCGGATAACCGTGGGCACTACAGCCAGCCGGTATGTGATTTCCCGGAAACGAAAGCCTGGGCAGAAAAACTGACCGCCATGCTGGCCAACCGTAAATAAGGAGTAGCAGATGATTTGTCCACGTTGTGCCGATGAACATATTGAAGTGATGGCAAACTCGCCGGTAAAAGGTGTCTGGACGGTATATCAGTGCCAGCATTGTCTGTACACCTGGCGTAATACCGAACCGCTTCGCCGCACCAGCCGGGAGCACTATCCGGAGGCGTTTCGGATGACGCAAAAAGATATCGATGACGCACCAATGGTGCCGAGTATTCCGTCGCTGCTGGCGGAAGGTAAGCGCTAATACTGAAGGCCCGGGATTCCGGGTCTTTTTTTGCGCGCAGACTCGTAACGTATTGATAAATTGATTTGTTACAGCGGCATCGGGAATAGAATAGCGGCGGGTGCTTGAGGCTTTCTGAGCTTTGAGCATTGGCAAGGTCCCGGAAAGACAAAAGCCCCAAGAGATAGTTCTATCAACCTGAGGCTAGCGTACAAACCTGAACAATTTGGATGTTAGTCTCTTCTTTGCAGGGAGGCAAGACATGCTGACAAAATATGCCCTTGTGGCAATTGTAGTGCTGTGTTTTACGGCGCAGGGATTCACGTTAATGGTGCGAGATTCGTTGTGCGAGTTAAGTATTAAAGAACGTGGTATGGAGTTTAAAGCTGTTCTCGCTTACGAACCGAAGAAGTAGCTACAACGCGGGGGAAACCCCGCGTCTTGATGGTCCGGTACTGTCCTCTCGCACCCATTCCCGTGTAGCCCAATGCCCGATAAGCAAAGCGCCGTCGGGCACTGCATTTTTACACCAGGCTCTTCAACCGATAGATCCACTCCAGCGCCTGACGCGGCGTTAGTGAATCCGGGTCGAGGTTTTCCAGCGCTTCAACGGCGGGGGAGGTTTCTTCAGGCACTGAAAGCAGCGACATCTGCGTACCATCGACCTGGGTCGCGGCAACGTTCGGCGCAATGCTTTCCAGTTCGCGCAGTTTTTGCCGCGCGCGTTTAATAACTTCTTTCGGCACCCCTGCAAGGGCAGCTACTGCCAGACCATAGCTCTTGCTCGCCGCACCATCCTGAACGCTGTGCATGAAGGCGATGGTATCGCCGTGCTCTAACGCATCCAGATGCACATTCGCGACGCCTTCCATCTTCTCCGGTAACTGAGTCAGTTCGAAGTAGTGGGTCGCAAACAAGGTTAATGCTTTGATTTTATTAGCGAGGTTTTCCGCGCACGCCCACGCCAGCGACAGACCGTCGTAGGTGGAGGTTCCACGGCCAATCTCATCCATCAGCACCAGGCTGTTCTCGGTGGCGTTATGCAGAATGTTGGCGGTTTCGGTCATTTCTACCATAAAGGTGGAACGACCCGATGCCAAATCATCCGCTGCCCCCACGCGGGTAAAGATCCGATCGATCGGGCCTATTTCCACTTTCTGCGCCGGAACATAGCTGCCGATGTAGGCCAGTAGCGCAATCAATGCGGTCTGGCGCATATAGGTACTTTTACCGCCCATATTCGGCCCGGTGATGATCAGCATCCGTCGCTGAGGCGAGAGGTTAAGCGGGTTGGCGATAAACGGCTCGGTCAGCACCTGCTCGACCACCGGATGACGCCCCTCGGTAATACGAATGCCGGGTTTATCGGTGAAGGTCGGACAGGTGTAATTCAAGGTATAAGCACGTTCCGCCAGGTTGACCAGTACGTCCAGCTCCGCCAGCGCGCTGGCGCTTTGCTGCAAATCCGCCAGGTGCGGGAGCAGCATGTCGAACAGCTCGTCATACAGCTGTTTTTCCAGCGCCAGCGCTTTGCCTTTTGACGTCAGAACTTTGTCTTCGTACTCTTTCAGTTCCGGAATAATGTAGCGTTCGGCGTTTTTCAACGTCTGGCGACGCACGTAGTTAATCGGAGCCAGATGACTCTGTCCACGGCTGATCTGAATGTAGTAGCCGTGTACGGCATTGAACCCGACCTTAAGCGTATCCAGGCCGGTGCGTTCGCGTTCGCGGATTTCCAGTCTGTCGAGGTAGTCGGTTGCGCCATCGGCCAGCGCTCGCCACTCGTCCAGCTCTTCATTGTAACCCGTGGCAATGACGCCACCGTCGCGAACCAGCACGGGTGGCGCTTCGACGACGGCGCGTTCAAGCAGTTCACGCAGTTCGGTAAATTCGCCCATTTTATCGCGCAGCATTTGCACGGGGGCACTGTCTACGCTTTCCAGTTGTGCACGCAGTTCCGGTAATTGCTGGAAGGCATGACGCATGCGGGCCAGATCGCGCGGACGCGCGGTACGTAAGGCCAGACGCGCCAGGATACGCTCCAGGTCGCCCACCTGTCGCAGCACGGGTTGCAATTCGCTGGTGGTATCCTGCAGCGCGCCGATGGTTTGTTGGCGCTCGGTGAGGATTTTAGTGTCGCGCACAGGCATATGCAGCCAGCGCTTGAGCATACGGCTGCCCATCGGCGTCACGGTGCAGTCGAGTACTGACGCCAGCGTGTTTTCAAAGCCACCTGCCAGGTTCTGCGTGATCTCCAGATTACGGCGCGTGGCGGCATCCATGATGATGCTGTCCTGCTGACGTTCCATGGTGATGGAACGAATATGTGGCAGCGAGGTACGTTGAGTATCTTTTACGTATTGCAGCAGACATCCGGCGGCGCATAATCCGCGTGGGGCATTTTCCACGCCAAAACCAATCAGATCTCGCGTGCCAAACTGTAGGTTTAACTGCTGGCGGGCGGTATCAATTTCAAATTCCCACAGCGGGCGACGACGCAGCCCGCGACGCCCCTCAATCAGCGAAGTTTCAGCGAAATCCTCGGCATACAGCAATTCAGCAGGGTTGGTGCGCTGAAGCTCTGCGGCCATGGTTTCGCGGTCGGCGGGTTCACTGACGCGAAAACGCCCTGAGCTGATATCCAGCGTAGCGTAACCGTAACCTTTACTGTCCTGCCAGATGGCGGCCAACAGGTTGTCCTGACGTTCCTGCAACAGCGCTTCATCACTAATGGTACCCGGCGTGACAATGCGTACCACTTTGCGCTCCACCGGACCTTTACTGGTTGCCGGATCGCCAATCTGCTCACAAATAGCGACAGATTCACCCTGATTGACCAGTTTGGCGAGGTAGTTTTCTACCGCATGGTGAGGAATGCCCGCCATCGGGATTGGCTCGCCCGCAGATGCGCCGCGTTTGGTCAGGGAGATATCTAGCAGCTGAGACGCGCGTTTAGCGTCGTCATAAAACAGTTCGTAAAAGTCGCCCATGCGGTAAAACAGCAGTATTTCCGGATGCTGAGCCTTCAGCTTGAGATACTGCTGCATCATTGGGGTGTGGTTAGAGAAGTCCTTATCAAGTGACTCTTTCATATCTTCTTTGCTCTTTTTTTAATCTTTTTGGGTACCTGGGTAGTCTCATGCAAGCCCCTGGAAACTTGCATAAACCCACAAATTTGTCATTCGAAAGCCGCCTGACGGGCAGTAACGACGAGCTTTGGCTCGGCCAGAATAGTCTATCTTATCACCGACAACGACTGAGATTCACCCGTAGGTTTTGCCGCTACAAAAAATGACATTAAATACGCCTAGTATTTGTGGGAAGGAGTGGAGTTGTAAGAAAGTTTTACAGCGTCATAATTTATTATATCTGTAAATCTTTTTATTTATTTAATTTAAGGTGGCTCACCCTCCCTGTTGCATGTTTACTATTCATTACATAACTAATGATTAATTTAAATATTAACGAGATGGTTTTATTTAAAGGGCAAACTCTAATACGTCACATTTTTTAAAATTTCTGGAATGTACACGCCACAGAAATGATTTAAATCACTTTATTTATTCCTTGCGTATCCAAAATGATGCGGTGATTCTCTACATCAATAAGGAAATGGATATGAGTTTACCCTCTCAGGATAATAAGGTAGGGCCGGGAGCTTATTTTGCTCTGGCATTCGCTGCAGTATTTTTCTCCGGACTACTCGGCGGCAAAGAATGGTATGGCGTATTTGATTTCACCACCCTGAACGGTGCTTTCGGTAAAGTCGTCAGTAAAGCGAGTCTCGAGGGGGATACGCTGACGACAACGACCAGTGCGTTTCGTGGTACCGGCGGTCACGGTGCCATGGATGGTTTTCTCTTTGCACTGGGATTAATTCCTGCTGTCATGTTTGCCCTTGGCATGATCAACGTGCTTGAACACTATGGCGCTTTGCGTGCGGCACGTCGTTTATTAACTCCTCTGCTGCGTCCTCTGATGGGGATCCCCGGAAATACCGGCCTGGCGCTGATCGGCAGCCTGCAGAGCACCGACGTTGGCGCATCGTTAACGCGAAATCTGGCCGACGAAGGCGAAATTACGCAAAACGAAAAAGATATTTTCGCCATGTTCCAGTTCTCTGCTGGGGCAATGATCACCAACTTCTTTTCCTCCGGTGCCATTCTGTTCACGCTGATGGCGGTGGACGGTACTCCAGCCGTGCCAGCGTCTATTGGCGCGTGCGTGGCTGTGATGTTCATTATGAAAATTGTTGGCGCCAATGTAATGCGTCTGATCCTGACTTTTACCAGTAAGAAAACCCAGTCAACTGCTCCAGGAGAAGCATCATGAGCGCACCAACCTCTAATCCGGTTATTACTGATGTTTTTGTCGAAGGGGCCCGTAAAGGCTGGAATATTGCGACAACCAGCACTCTGCCAAACGTGGTGATGGCGTTTATCATCATCAAAGCGCTGGAGATTACCGGCGCGCTGAAAGGGCTTGGTATGGTGTTCGCACCGCTAATGGGTCTTTTTGGTCTTCCCGGCGAAGCCGCAGCGGTATTGATTGGCGGCTGGATGTCGATGGGCGGTGGGATTGGGGTAGCGATTGGTCTGTTTGATAAAGGCATTCTGACCGGCGAACATCTGGCTATTCTGGCACCGGCAATCTATCTGATGGGGTCGCAGGTACAGTATTTGGGCCGCATTCTCGGCGTTATTGGCACCAGCGCTAAACGTATTCCCCTGATGATAATTATCTCCGTTCTGAACGCTTTTTTAGCGATGCTGCTGATGCGCATTATTCTCTGATAAGGAATGACCATGGATTTGGAAAAATACATTAATGAACTGCAAACGCTGGTCAACGTTGACTGCGGAACGCAAACGGTCGCAGGCGTAGCCCATATCGCCGCGGTGATGCGTGATCTCTGGCAGCAGGAAGGCTGGCAAACGGAGCTTGTGGATTTGGGGAGTGAGGTCGGCCCGGCGTTGCTGGTAACTAATAAGCCTCATGCAACACAATACGATGTGCTGCTGGTCGGTCATCTGGATACCGTTTTTCCGCCAGGAACGGTGGCTGAACGCCCGATGAGCCGCGATGAACACCGTCTTTACGGCCCCGGCGTTTCTGACATGAAAAGCGGCCTGCTAAATATTCTCTGGGCTATGCGCTCGTTACCCGCGGAGCATCTGGCGCGTTTATCTATTGCGGTAGCAATGAACCCGGATGAAGAGACCGGCAGCGTTCACTCCAGCGAGTGGATTGCTGCGTTGGCGAAACGCGCACGTTGCGTGCTGGTCTGTGAGGCTGCCCGGGCAGATGGCTCTTTGGTGAAAGCGCGTAAAGGTGTGGGAGGCTATCAACTGACGTTTGACGGTGTGGCGTCTCATGCCGGCAATGAGCCGGAGAAAGGACGTTCTGCCATTACCGCTTTTGCTAATAGCGTACTGGCGATTAATGCATTGACCGACATGACGCGTGGCACCACGCTAAATGTGGGGGTGGTGCAGGGTGGCAGTGCGGCGAATGTGGTGGCAGCGAAACTCCGCGCAGAGTTGGACGTGCGCTTTTGGGACAATGAAGAATATGATCGTGTCCATCAGGCTTTACTGTCGCTCTGCCAGCAAGGTTTTCTTGAGGGCGTGACCACTACGCTTACCCGGGTCAGCCATAAGCCTGCGATGGCTGCGAACGAGGAGACGCAACAGCTGATGGCGCTGGTTGAACGAGCCGGACAGGAAGAAGGGATCGCCGTGACATGGCAGGCCGTTGGCGGCGGTAGCGATGCTAATCTCACTGCGTCACTGGGGATCCCGACGCTGGATGGTTTGGGACCAGTCGGCGCGGGTTTTCACGGTGTTGATGAATGGCTGAATATCTCCTCCATCGAACAGCGAATTCGTTTATTAAAACGTATCATCACGATGTTGTAATCTGCTGATAATATAGCCTCTGACCGGAGGCTATATTCATATCAAAATAAAAAATTAGCTGACATATTATAAAGTATTATTTATACATCACGTAGCTGAAGCTGATTTTCTAAACGCCGATCGCGCAGGGTTGCATAAATAAAAGTAATCACAAACAGCAGTGAAAATAATACGACGATGGTGGGAGCCGGTGCGCTGTCGATGAAAAATGACAGATATACCCCTATAAACGAAGTAACGATCGACATCGCCACCGCCAGCCACAAGGCGTTGGAAAATTTCCGCGTCAGTAAAATTGCAATCGCCCCAGGAGCAATCAGTAAAGAAATCGACAAAATAATCCCGACCGATTTTAGCGTGGCGACAATCGTCAGGGCGATCATACACAACAGGCCGTAATGCAGCACAGTGGTGTTAAGCCCACTGGTCTTGGCCTGATGTGGGTCGAACGCATACAGCAGCAGATCTTTCCACTTCAGCCCAATGATTAGCGCGATCCCCAACGCAATCACCGTTGTTTGCATGATATCGCTCAGTGATATGCCGAGCATATCGCCGAACAGAATATGATCCAGATGCACTTCCGACTGAATGGAAACATACAGCACCAGTCCCGCACCAAACATCCCAGAGAAAACAATGCCCATGATGGTGTCGCGCTTAATGCGGCTGTTATCGTCGAGGTATCCGGTGGCTACCGCGCAGAACAGTCCAGCGACAAACGCGCCAATTGCCAGCGGGATGCCCGCGATGTAAGCCAGCACGATCCCCGGAAAAACCGCATGGCTCATGGCATCACCCATCAGCGCCCACCCCTTGAGCACTAAAAAAACCGATAACAACGCGCAGGGGATAGCCACAATAGTGGAGATGATCAGCGCATTGACCATAAAGCTAAACTGAAAGGGTTCCAGCAGCGTTGTTAAGATCATACCAGCTCCTTATTGATCCTGCGGGCGCGGCGGCGATTCGCCAGCAGACCGTGTTTGGGGGCGAAGACAAACGCCAGCAGGAACAGCAGTGTTTGCAATACGACGATAATTCCGCCGGTTGCACCATCCAGCCAGTAGCTCAGCCAGGCCCCGAAAAAGCTGGTCAGGCTACCGATAGCTACGGCAACCGCCAGCAGGCGAGGAAAACGATCGGTCAACAGCCAGGCGGTGGCTCCGGGCGTGACCACCAGGCAAATCACCAGAAATGCGCCGACGGTTTGCAGGGCGGCTACCGTTGAAACGGAGAGCAGTGTAAAAAACAGCAGCTTCAAACGCCCCGGATTCAGACCGATAGACCGGGCGTGGTTTTCATCAAAAAAGACCACCATCAAATCTTTCCACTTCAATAACAGGATGGTCAGCGATACCACACCGATGATCGCCAGCTGCAGAATATCTTCCGGCGCAATTGCCAGGATATTACCGAGAATAATGGTCTGGATGTTCACCGACATCGGATTGAGCGACACCATAAAAAGCCCGATACCGAAAAAAGACGAAAAAATCAGCCCGATAATCGCATCTTCCTTCAGGCGTGAACGCTGATTGAGAAACAGCATGCTGCCCGCTGCCAGCCCACCGGAAAGAAATGCGCCCAGTGCGAAGGGAAGCCCTAACATATAGGCTCCGGCTACACCCGGCACGATAGAGTGCGATAGCGCATCGCCAATCAGCGACCAGCCTTTGAGCATCAGATAGCAAGAGAGAAACGCGCACAGGCCGCCGACCATCGCCGAAACCCACATGGCGTTGAGCATATACTGGTAACCAAACGGCTCTGTCAGCCAGTTCATGATTATTCCCCCTCGCTTGCCGCGCGTCGCGAAATAAACGGACGTTCATCATCGGTAATCACGTGCTGTTCGCCGCCGCGCAGGGCAACGTGACGCAGGACACCGCTAAATGCCAGCTCGAGATTCTCGGGAGTAAAGGTGGTTTCGGTCGGGCCACTTGCCAGCACCGTGCCCTTAATCATCACCGTGTAATCACAAAACTCGGTGACGGAGCCCAGGTTATGGGTAGAGACCAGCATGGTCCGGCCTTCATCACGCAGTTCACGCAGCAGGTCGATGATCCGGGCCTCGGTTTTCACATCTACACCAGTAAACGGTTCATCCAGTAAAATGACCTGGCCGTCCTGTGCGATAGCGCGCGCCAGAAAGACGCGTTTTTTCTGCCCGCCAGAAAGTTCACCAATCTGGCGATGGCGATAGTCCAGCATGTCGACCCGCGCCAGCGCCGTATCTACGCAGTCGTGGTCGATCTGTTTTGGCCGACGCAGCCAGCCCATATGGCCAAATCGTCCCATCATCACCACATCTTCCACCAGCACCGGAAACGACCAGTCCACCTCCTCTGACTGGGGGACATAGGCGATCAGATTCTGTTTGAGCGCTTTATTAACCGGTTGTTGCAGAATAGAGATTTCCCCCCGCGCCAGACGGACAAACCCCATCAACGCTTTAAATAGCGTTGATTTTCCCGAACCGTTGACGCCGACCAGGGCGGCAATTGAGCCGCCCGGAACCTGAAAAGTGGCATCCCGCAGCGCAGTGTGCCCGTTGCGATACGTCACCGTAACCTGATTCACGGTAATCGCAGATTGACTCATTTTTGGCTCCTTAACCCGTCGTTGATGCCGCTGACGATGGTTTGTGTCGTCACGCGCAGTAAATCCAGATAGGTCGGTACCGGACCATCGGCAGCGCTGAGCGAATCGACATACAGCACGCCGCCGTAATGCGCGCCAGACTCACGAGCGACCTGACGTGCAGGCTTGTCGGACACGGTGCTTTCGCTAAATACGGTGGGGATTTGATGCTCTTTGATCGCGTCGATCACTTTGCGTACCTGTTTGGGCGTGCCTTGCTGATCGGCATTGATTGGCCACAGATACAGCTCTTTCAGGCCGTTATCACGTGCCAGGTAAGAGAATGCGCCTTCGCTGGTGACCAGCCAGCGTTTATCGGCAGGGAGCTTTATCAGTTCATCATGCAGCGGCGCCAGAGTCTGCTGGATTTTCGCTTTATAATTCTCCGCATTTTTCTGGTAGGTGGCAGCATTGTCTGGATCGTATTTCATCAGCGCATCGCGAATGTTATCCACGTAAATGAGCGCGTTCTCCGCTGACATCCAGGCATGCGGGTTCGGTTTGCCGTTGTACGGCCCTTCGCTGATACCCATTGGCTGCACGCCATTTGAGACCATTACCTCCGGCACGCCGGATAAATGCTGATAGAAGCGGGCAAACCAAAGCTCCAGATTGAGGCCGTTGGAGAGGATTAGCTGTGCACCCTGTGCGCGTTTAATATCCCCTGGTGTGGGCTGATATTCGTGAATTTCAGCCCCGGGTTTGGTGATAGAACTGACGTCAGCGGCGTCACCTGCCACATTACTGGCCATATCGGCAATCACCGTAAAGGTGGTTACTACCTTAAATTTTTCTTTCGCCCAGGCAGGAGACAGCGTCAGCGCCGTGATTACGCTTGCAAGGAGAAGCGATTTCAGATGGGGCAGATGCGGCATAGTATCCCTCACAATGAAGTGGTTAATTTATCATCAAATATAGCCTTTGCTATGTTATATAGCACAAGGTATGAGTAAATGAAAATAATTCTTATTTGTGTAGAGTGCTAAGGAATGGATGAGGATATGCGTTTACGCCGACACGATTGTCGGCGTGCAGGGGAGGACAAAGCCGATGATTATGATTTCTGGAACTCAGTGACGGTTTCCCAGGCTACTTGCTGCAAGGCTTTGGCGGTAGCAGGGTTCATGTCCGTATCAATGGGAAGCGCACCGCCGACCGGAGACTGATTATACAGAGTAGCGAAAAATACGCAGGCGGCGAGATATGTTCCTGAAATCGAAGGGTGTACACCATCTTGATAATACAGGTTAATTTCTGGGTGCGTTGTACGCGCTTTCTCGAAAGCCAGACCTACCGGAGCTACATATCCCCCCGTTTTTTGCGCAATCGAGATATAAGCATCTGCCAGTTTTTGGCTATCTTCGGGTTTGTCTTTTTTCGGCCAGGTCATGAAATAGACGACTTTTGCACCGGCTTTATGCGCCATTTCGGCCATTTGGGTTGCAGAGTCCACGAAATTTTGTCGGGTACTTTCTTTCTTTGAAATCGTTTCTGTAGAATTCCCCTGCAGGATGACGACATCCCATTTCTGTAGCGTGTTCTGATAGCGCATATTCTCAATTTGCCAGCCTAAATGACCGCTGGAAATCGTGATCCCCCGATATTTATAGCCTTTGGCGTGATCAGGCAGTAAGGACTGCGTCAAATCCCGCAGGCGGGTATTAATATTATTGTTATAGAAAGTGAAAGAGTTACCATAAAGCGCGACAATTTTATTCTCACCATCCATTTTCGCATATGCGGAAGGCGCTAATAACGTATCCGCTTGAACACAGATACTACTTAAGGCGAAAGTCGTCGCTGCGGCAAGTAATGTTATCTTTTTCATTTTTTATCTCTTAGAAATCATAACGGAGCCCAACGATAAGCGCATCATCATTGGTCTTTTTGTTCTTACTTGCGAACTCTTTATCGTAAGTAAATGATAACCACGTGTCTTTAGCCAATGTTAATTGCGCTTCAGCACGCCAGTCTTCTTTTTCAGCAATATCTTTACCATCTTCATTTAAAAAGCTATATCCGGTAAGAACCTTGACGGTGCCAAAGTTGTAGGAAATGAACGAATCCATCCCTTTATAATTATTATCGCTTTTGTTATCACGAGAAATAGACGTACGTAATGCGGTTACTGCGACTTCATAGGCTTTATAACTGAGTTGTAATCCTCCCATGATTTGATCGTTTTGATTACGTCCATCGGTGGTCACTACCCCGTCCTGTCGTTTATAACGGCTGGCCGCTATCGCCGGTGTAATCCTAAAATCGCCAAATTTGAAAGAATTGCGATAGCTGGCCATCGCGCCGTAATCCAGAGCTTCGTTATCACTGTTGCCGTTACCGGAAACCCATGCCAGTTGAATCTCATTGCCGGCAAATTTGGCGTTCCACTGTACGGTGCCGTCCTGTCGGTTGAACTGGTAAGAGTCATCAATGGTTGTAATGCCATAGCTGTAGATATTGGGGGTGAAGTTTTTGTACTTATCGGTCATTTTCATTACCTGATACAACGGGTTTTTGGTTCTCCCGGTGATCAGTTCACCCCATGTTTTATTCGACAGGCCGACATAGGAATAGCGGGCCTCCATATCGCTTTCGCCGGTATTATTATCATTTTTTTCGGTACGCACCTGCCATTCCAGTCGGCCTACGATTTTAGTCTCTGGCAGAAGATCCAGATCTCGCGTGAGATAAATACCTATACGACCACCTAAATCACTTCGACTTTCACTGCCAGCGAATGAATTCTGACCACTTGCAATTTTGCCCTCAACACGACCATAGATATCCAGCGTATTTCCATCCTTATTATAGACGTTTAAGGCGAACGCCGAGGAACTCATACCCATTAGTAATATTAGTGAATAATTTTTTAGTTTCATGTTATCCCTCAAATCAGCATTAGTTTCCTGACCATAAAAATAAATTTCACAGCGAGGTAATTGTTTGAGGAAAAGGAATGACAGCGATATGGGAATCATTTTTTCTCGTAATGAAATGTGATTATTCGCGCATAACTATCTCTGATTTGGCGATTGTATTAATGGTTCTTATATTTAATGAGTGTTTTTTTTAAGGTATTACGGTGACTTAAATTGTAATGCAGAAGTTACTGTGAACTACATCGCATTTTTACAGAAGGCAAAAACTGAAAATGGGAATATTACATTCTCATGGCCTATTTTGGGGTGGGAATACTATTTTCCCCTATAATTTGGCAGACAAATCCCGCAAAATTGATTAATCACATTTTCGATTATCACGCATTCACTAGCCGGAGAGGCGCTGTATGTACGGGAAGCAAACAACGGTATTTGATTCTGACCTTTATTCATCATTGTTCACTCAGGAGAAGATGCGGGAAATATGGTCTGACGACAATCTGCTGCGTTGTTGGTTGCGTTTTGAGGCGACGGTCGCTCGCGTGCAAAGTGAGCTGGGGATTATTCCTCAACAAGCAGCCGTTGAAATTGAACAAACCTGTCGGGAAATAGAGATTGACTGGCCCACCCTGGCGCAAGAAACAAAAACCGTCGGCATGGCTATAAAGCCGCTGATCGATCAGATCTCCGCCAGTGGAACACCATTGGTAAGTCAGTTTCTGCACTGGGGATGTACCACTCAGGATTTACTGGACTCAGGCATGGCGATGAGATTGCAGCAAACGCTGCAACTGTTACGTGAGCAATTGCTTGATGTTGGCGAAGCCATGAAAACGATGGCGTTACGACATGCTCGCACGGTAATGGTTGCACGAACCAATTCGGTGGATGCTTCTGCAACGACGTGGGGGCTTCATGTTTGCAGTTATCTGGCGGAGATAAACCGCCACCTGACACGTCTACAGCAGCTGTATCCGCGTGCCGTAACCGGACTTTTTGGTGGTGCGGTGGGGAATCTGGCTTCTGTAGGTAAGCAGGGAATGGAAACACGCCAGCGGCTGATGTTAGCGTTGGGTCTGAACGTGCCCTGCGGGATTAATAATGCCAGTCAGGATGCGGTCGTTGAAGTTGTGCAGTTTTTTGCTCTTGTTCACGGCACGCTGTGTCGTCTGGCCAACGATGTCGAAACAATGGGACGTACGCCGATTGCTGAAGTACTTGAGGGAGAGGGCGGTGGCGGATCCAGCACCATGCCACACAAAGTTAATCCACGCGCCAGTAATATGATGCAAACGCTGGCAAGAATGGGGTGGATGTATGCTTCCGGCGCGCCAGCAATGCTGGATCAACAGGATGTGCGAGCAGCCTCTATGCGGGTATTAAACTGGACGATCCTTCCGGAGGCCTCTAATGCGTTATCGACCAGCCTGACACGCGCAAAGAGCCTGCTTTCGCATCTCATTGTTAATGAAGATAAGATGCGCGCTAATTTTGACTGCTCAAAGCACTTTATTATGTCGGAATCGCTGACGATGAAGCTTGCCGCCAAAATTGGCAGAGAGTCCGCTTATAACCTAGTGAAAAAGCTGCTGAAGCATGCAACCGGCGAGCACAGCTTCATGGAGATCGTACAGGCTAGCCCGGAAATCCGCGCGTCATTATCTGGGGCGGAAATTGCTGCCGCCTGCGAGCCGCTGTCATATATCGGGGCTAACGACGCGCTAATCGCTGAGACTATCGCTGAGTTCGATCGCGTGAAAACCGCAGATATTGCCTGATTCGTCATGTCGCCGGGAGGGATAACACTCCTGGCGGTTGGTGGCGCTAAGTATTGTGGGCCGAAGCAGAAAATGTTTCGAAAAAGACGAATAATTCTTCCAGTTGGGCAAAATTACCCTCGCTATCTCCTTTCTCATAAGCCAGATGCAGAATGAGTTCGATAAAAAAGAAGCCAAGAATACGGCTTTGAAAAATGGAATGTACGTCGCTTGGGAGAACAAACTGCAGATCGCAGAACTTACCGTAAGGGTTCGCCTCTGAGTTGGTCACCAACACTACGACGGCATTCTTTTTTCTGAACCATTTTGCAATATTGAGGGCGACCCGGTTAAATCGATAGTAAGAGAAAACAATCAGGACATCCCCTTCCTCAATATTGATGAGACATTTGGGGAGCTCGCTGATGTCCGTCGGTAACAGAGTGATGTTGCTGCGAAAGTACTTTAGCAGTGTACAAAAATGCGTCGCCATGGCATGAGATGATGAAGGGCCGACGACATAAATATGACGTTTATTATTCAGCACCAGATCGATAAACGCATTAAGGCTCTCAATATCAATATTATTTTTAAATTGATTAAATAACTCTGATACTTTGTGGGTGAAATCGGTAACGATAGTTTCGGTGGTAATGCTGGGATTGTTACGCAGTTTGATGTTTTTCTCAAACGGCGCAGATATTTTATTTTTTGACAGCGTGATATCTAATGCCTTACGGAAAGCAGCATAACCCGTAAACCCAATCTTATTTAAAAATCGGCCAATAGTTGCTTTGCTTACCATCGCATTTTGCGAGAGATCAACAATGCCATGATAAGGGAGTTCATTAAAGTGTTTATTAATGTACTCATTAAGTCGGCACTCAGATTCAGTTAGATCACCCATATTAAGAGTCAGTAAGTTATACTCATCCAGACTTAATGTGTTTTTATTGTACATGGATAACACCCGGTTGCTGTTGTATATCAACGTTGTTATAGGATAATACCTTTTCGACGTCAACCATTGAATGAATATCTTGGAAATCCGCATCCAGCCTTTTCTTACGGATGCTACCTTATTCAGATGAGTTGCGATCTTACTCACAAAAAGGGGTGGGAAAACACCTTTCCCGTATTTTACAACCACACAACCCATTACACTTAAATCTCAATATTTGAGTATGTAATACGATAAATTTACGTACATATTATAGCTGCTTATATATAGGTGTAATTTTTTACTATCCTACATAAGCTATGATGATATGACAGGTAACCCTACCCGATTTGTATGGCATAGGAATTGTTATTATGACAGCGTTTATTATAGCTATAGTGATAACAGCTATTGCTGCATGGTTAATTGTGAAAAATTATCAGCCGCAAACTGTTTTATTACTCGCTGGATTGGCATTATTGACCATTACCGTACTGTTTTATCCTGAAAAAAGCATTCTCTATGATAAAGCCAAATCCACGGGATCAACCTGGCTGGATATCTTTAGCTTTGCCAAAGAATCGCTGACCACACAAATTGCGGGTATTGGTCTTATCATCATGGCTGCGGGCGGATTTGCCAGCTATATGGATCACATCAAAGCGTCGAACGCGATGGTTAATATGTGCATTCGTCCGCTACAAGTGATTAAAGCGCCTTACCTTATCCTCGCGCTGGGGTACATCTGTGCGCAGCTTCTGCATGTGGCAATTTCAAGTGCGGCGGGATTGGCGATGTTGCTGCTGGTGACATTCTTCCCGGTTCTGGTCCGTCTCGGAGTCAGTAAAGCCTCTGCGGCAGCGATGATTGGTCTGTGCGCGTTTATGGATTTAGGGCCTGCGGTTGGAACAGCGAATTTGGCGGCCAAGCATGCCGGAATGGAAAGCGCTATCTACTTTGCTCATTACCAGATGCCGGTCGCGGTGGTGGTGATGCTGGCTGTTGCGGTGGTGATTTACTTCACCGCGAAATATTTTGACAAAAAGGATGGCTTCGTGCCGGGCGAGCAAAGTGTCGCGCAAGCGGAAGAAGAGGGTCGCAAGTCTCCCGTTATTTACGCGCTTCTGCCGGTTCTGCCTGTGGTTCTGGTGCTGGTCTTTAGCCCGCTGGTGATCAAATCTATTAAAATTGACGTAGTGACGGCGATGATTCTTGGCGCGGTCGTCGCATTTTTCTTTGAACTGGTGTCAACCCGAGATTTCAAAAGCTGCTGTAAAGGATTACAGGTCTTCTTCAAAGGTATGGGCAGCATGTTTACCAGCATCGTTTCCTTGCTGGTGTGTGCGGATATCTATGCGCAGGGGCTGCAGAAAATTGGCGCAGTGGACTACCTGCTGCAGTCGGTGCAAAACGCAGGTCTGGGCTTTACCAGCATGACACTAGTGATGACCGCGCTGGTGGGAGTAACCGCTGTACTGACAGGCTCTGGCGTTGCTGCCTTCTTCTCTTTCTCCGGCCTGGCCCCCTCCATTGCGGCAAAATTTGGCGAAAGCGCCGTTAATATGATCCTGCCTATGCAACTGATGGCGGGAATGGGGCGCTCAATGTCTCCTGTGGCTGGCATCATTATTGCGGTAAGCAAAGCAGGGGAATGTTCACCGTTTATGATCGTCAGAAGGACGCTGCTTCCAGCGCTGGCCGGTATCGCGGCGATGCTGGTTGCCAACTATGTCCTGATTTGAATCCCGAGAGCCTGTTAATGCAGGCTCTTATTGTTTATCTGGTTGTAATTTATGGATGGCAACGTGACAAACGATGTTTTATACGTCCCGTTTACGGGCAAGTTACTGCTTGAGTCTCCGTTATTGAACAAGGGAAGCAGCTTCACGCAACAAGAACGACATGACTTTAACCTGAGTGGGCTACTGCCTTGCGCCATTGAGAATATTGATGAACAAGCCGAGCGGGCGTATCAACAATATCTTGAGGCTGAATCCCACAACGCCCGGCATATTTATTTGCGTAATATTCAGGATACCAACGAAACGTTATTTTATTATCTGCTGAAAAAGCATCTACCTGAGATGCTGCCAATTGTTTATACCCCGGTAGTCGGGGCCGCCTGCGAAAAATTCTCCTGGATATATCGTCGTGCGCGTGGTGTATTTATTTCATGGCCCGATCGCGATCGTATTGACGATATTTTGCATGATATTCCACGGCACGATATTAAAGTCATTGTCGTCACTGATGGTGAGCGCATTCTGGGCTTGGGCGACCAGGGCGTTGGCGGTATGGGTATTCCTATCGGGAAGTTGTCGCTTTATACCGTTTGTGGAGGGGTAAATCCGGCGAATACGTTACCCATTCTTCTGGATGTCGGCACTAACAATACACGACTGCTGGACGATCCACGCTATATCGGCTGGCGTCATCCGCGTATCACCGGTGAAGATTACTTCGCATTTATTGGCATGTTTATTGCGGCGGTTAAACGACGCTGGCCTAACGTTCTGCTGCAGTTTGAAGACTTCGCCCAGCATACAGCGATCCCTTTGTTGGCGAGTTATCGTGATGAACTATGCTGTTTTAATGATGATATTCAGGGCACGGCGTCAGTGGCTCTTGCAACAATTCTCTCGGGCTGTCGTGGTAGCGGTCGCGACCTCTGCCAGCAACCCATCGTGATTGTAGGGGCGGGCGCGGCAGGATGTGGCATCGCCCAGCATATTATTGCCTGTCGTATATCTGAAGGTATGAGCCAGGCTGAAGCCCGACGGACCATTTTTATGGTGGATCGCGACGGTCTGGTGATGACCACCAATGATGCCTTAGCTGATTTCCAGCAATCGCTGGCGCAACCTCCCGAAGCCTTATCTGACTGGCAGTATGATGGGCAGGCGCCGTCATTACTGGAGGTGATTCATAATGTCAAACCCACGGTGATGCTGGGTGTGTCGGGCCAGGCCGGACTGTTCTCGCAGGAGGTGATTAGCACGATGTATCAATACTGCGATCGCCCGATTGTCATGCCGCTGTCGAATCCCACCTCGAGAATGGAAGCGCGGCCAGAAGATATCGTGCGCTGGACCGAGGGACGGGCCATCATCGCGACAGGCAGTCCCTGCGATGCGGTTGTATTTAATGGGGGTTCCATTCCCGTTGCACAGTGCAATAACGTGTATGTTTTCCCGGCCATCGGTCTGGGGGCTATCGCCAGCGGCGCGACGCGCATAACAGACACGATGCTGATGGCGGCAAGCTGCGCACTGGCCAATGCTTCTCCACTGGTGCGCAATGGTGAAGGTGCTCTGCTACCGGAGGTTAAGACAATCTGCGAAGTGACTCGCAGTGTTGCTTTTGAGGTCGGTAAGGCAGCACAGCATTCCGGTGTGGCGGAGAAGATGAGCGACGAGACGCTGTTGCAGAGTATTAAAGATAACTTTTGGCTACCGCATTATCGACCTTATAAACGCAGAGCTATTTAGTCATTTTTCCTGGAATGATTAACGGCTCTTGGTTGCCTCTATGGTTAAGGTGTATTATTTATGCAACTTAATTATGGAGGCATTATGTCCGGCAAACGTATTGCTTGTGAAAAAATGACGATCCGGAGAATGATCTCACTCTACGAGAGCCATTGTCCGCAGGCTTCAGACGAGCCGGGGCATTACGATGCGTTGTTTGCCTATGCGCAAAAGCGCCTCGATAAGTGCGTATTTGGTGAGGAAAAACCGGCCTGTAAACAGTGTCCGGTACACTGTTATCAATCTACTAAACGCGAAGAGATGAAACAAATTATGCGCTGGGCTGGGCCAAGAATGCTCTGGCGCCATCCGATTCTGACCGTGCGTCATCTGATTGATGACAAACGCCCTGTCCCGGAATTGCCAGAGAAATATCAGCGCAAGAAGTAATTCAGATGCCCGATAAGCGTGGCGCTATCGGGCAATCAGTTAAACCAGCGCATCCTTATCAATGCCCAGGCGTTTCATACGCGAGAGTAACGTGGTGCGCTTCAGTCCCAGGCGCTGCGCTGCACCTTTAGGACCGGCAACCACGCCGTTGGTCTCTTTCAGAACGCGCATGATCAACTGGTATTCGTCCTCGCCATCCTGCGCAACTTCGGTGGCCACTGGTGGTGCGGACGGCGTCAACGCGGCAATATCCGGCAGGGACAGCTGTAGCACGTTGCCTCGGGTAAGCAGAACTGCACGCTCCACCACATTTTCCAGTTCGCGCACGTTGCCCGGCCATTCCATGCTGCTCAGCGTACGCAGCGCTTCGGCAGGAATGCTGTCGATATTGCGCCCCATCCGGCGGGCAATTTTAAAGGTGAAAGCTTTCACCAGCAGCGGGATATCTTCCGGGCGCTCGCGCAGTGGCGGCAGATGGATTGGGAAGACGTTCAGTCGATAGTAGAGATCGTTACGAAACTCGCGATCGGCGACCATCTTTTTCAGATCGCGATTAGTGGCGGCGATCAAGCGAACGTCGGTCTGGATCAGTTTATTGCTGCCCAGACGTTCAAACTCCTGCTCCTGCAATACGCGCAGCAGTTTGGGCTGAAGCTCCAGCGGCATGTCGCCCACTTCATCGAGGAACAGCGAGCTTTTATCGGCCAGCTCGAAACGTCCAATCCGCTGCGTGCTGGCCCCGGTAAACGCGCCGCGCTCATGACCAAACAGGTCGCTTTCCAGCAACCCGGCTGGCATGGCGGCACAGTTCATTTTTACCATCCGGCGGGCGTTACGCCCACTCAGGTTGTGAATTGCGCGGGCAATCAGCTCCTTACCGGTTCCGGTTTCGCCGAGAATCAGGACGGTGCTGTCGCTTTGCGCCACCATTTCGACCTGTTTGAGCACGCTGTACATTGCTTCACTGCGGCCAATGATTTCGCCGAACTCGCTCTCCACGTTGTTAAGTTGTTCTGTGAGCGCCAGGTTTTCATCGACCAGGCGCTCTTTCAGGCGATGAATTTCCTGATAGGCGAGAGCGTTATCTACGGCGATCGCCACGCGTTCGGCGATTTGGCGTAGCAGTTTGAGGTTGGCAGTGGTGAACACTTTCTCTTCGCACTGCGCCAGCTTAAGGACGCCGAGCATAGTATTGCCCGACATCAGCGGCAGCAGACACAGGGTCTGTAGCTGGTTGCCCCAGGTTTCGAACAGCATCCGTTCGTAAGGGGCGAGCGTATCGCGTTCGCTCAGATTAATCAGCAGCATCTCTTTGCTTTTGAACACGCGTTCGGAAAGCGTACCAGCTTCATCCACTTCACTTTGTTCGTGCGCCGGATGATGTTCATCCAGATAGTGGGTGGAATAAATGCTGAGTTTGTTTTTGCGATCGCTGCGTAACACGATGCTGATGGCATCGATGTCGAAGTAGTGGTGGATCTCTTTGGCGACTTCGCTGACCAGTTCGTCAATGTCCAGGCGAGAGAGCACTGCATTGGTGATGGCGACCAGGATGCGAAAGTTATCACGCTCGCGGCACAACAGATCGTAATCGACGTTGTTGCTGACCCGGCTTTGAATTTGTTCAGCTACAACGCCGACTATTTGGGTGAAGGTCTGCAGCCGGTTGTACTCTTTTTCACTCCACGGACGATCCTCGTTACGGATGAATTCACAGCCGCCAAAGATGCGCCCATCCGCCGCCAGCGGCAGCAGGCAGTAGTGGCCAAATTCAGAATACAGTCCGCCAGCGGCCAGCTGTGGCCAGGTTTCAGTAAATTCGTGATAGTTGCAGTGCAGCGCATCGGGGCGGGACAAAATACGGCGTACCGGGCCATGGGCCAGTACTGTTTCGTCTTCATAATCGATGGGTTTACCATTTTCACGCGTCGCAAAATAACGCGCACGCTGCGTTTGTGCCTGCCATAAGACAATAGCCGCACAGTCGGCCAGCGCTGAACGCTTGACCAGCTGCGAAAGCGCCTCGCTGAGAGACGGGAGATCGGGCTGCTGTAATAATGTACGAGTAATATCGAACAGGCCTTGCTGTCCGAGGTCACTCATCGGTGTATACGACATATTGCTTTTCCAGGAAAAGCACCGCAGAACGGTGCGAAAACGGTAAATGAATTATAGGTATAAGTCGTAAATTATTGCCGGATAGCGATTTCAGCTTATCCGGCCTACACGTTGCCGCTAATGGGCTGTTAGCATATACGAGGTAAGGGTTCGGCGTGTGGTAAATCAAGGGTTCGTTTCACGCCGTAGAGTCCGGCAAGACGCACACCCTTGCGCTCTACCACTTCGCCAATCATTGCGGCATCGCGTCCTAACGGATGCGCGCGCAGCGCGGCAAGCGCCGTTTCAGCGGCCTGACGTTCAACGGCAATCACCAGCTTGCCTTCGTTAGCAAAGTTGAGCGCATCGAGGCCCAGCAGTTCGCAAACGCCACGTACTGCAGGCTTCACGGGCAGGGCCGCTTCTGACAGCTCAATACCAAACCCGCATGATGCGGCAAATTCATGCGTTACCGCATTCACGCCGCCACGGGTCGCGTCACGCAGCGCCTTCACGCCGGGGATATCACGTAGCGTCTGGATAAGCGGTGTCAATACCGCGCAGTCACTGACCAGTTCGCCATCAAGACCCAGTTGTTCGCGGAGGTTAAGGATAGTTGCGCCATGATCGCCAAGCGTACCGCTGACCAGCAGCACATCGCCCGCGCTCAGGGTTTGTGCCCCCCAGTGAATGTTAGCCGGGATCGCACCCATTCCGGCGGTGTTGATAAACAGTTTGTCCGCCGCGCCGCGCTGTACAACCTTGGTGTCGCCGGTGACGATGGCAATGCCCGCTTCGCGCGCGGTTGCCGCCATGCTGTTAACGACGGTTTTCAGTGTCTCCATTGGTAAACCTTCTTCGAGGATAAAACCGCAGGAGAGATAGCGCGGGAGCGCGCCGCTGACGGCCACATCGTTAGCCGTACCACAGATAGCCAGCTTGCCGATATTCCCCCCCGGGAAGAACAACGGATCAATAACATAGCTGTCGGTTGAAAACGCCAGACGGTCGCCTTCAGCGACCAGTTGCGCCAGTTCCAGACGTGCCTGATCTTCCTGTTCCGCCAGCCACGGATTCGCAAAAGCCTCCATAAACAGACTGTTGATCAACTGCTGCATAGCCTGACCGCCGCTACCGTGGGCGAGTTGTACGCTGTTCATGCTTCACACTCCTGCTGACGATATTGATACCAGGCGGCACATGCGCCTTCTGAGGAGACCATCAGGGCGCCAAATGCGGTCTCCGGATTACAGGTTTTACCAAACAACGGGCACTGATGCGGTTTGCATCTGCCGGTCAATACTTCTCCGCAACGCGCACGCGGATCGTCATACACCTGCTGCGGTGCTGGCTGGAAATGCGCTTCGGCATCAAAGCGCTGATACTCCGGCGTCAGATGAACACCGGAAGATTCAATTACGCCCAGACCGCGCCATTCGCTGTCGCCATTGACGCAGAAAACGTCGGCAATTGCCTGTTGCGCTAGCGCGTTACCGGCGTCCGGTACCACGCGACGGTACTGGTTTTCTACCTGGCTGTGCGCGGCAATTTTCTGCTCAATCAACATCACCACGCCCTGCAGCAGATCGAGCGGTTCGAAACCGGCGACCACTAACGGACGATGGAAATCTGAGGCAATGAAATTATAGGCATCGGTACCAATCACCATGCTGACGTGGCCCGGCGCTAAAAAGGCATCAATGCCGTTGTCCGGTTGTTCCAGCAGGCTGCGCAGCGTAGGGATAAGCGTGATGTGCTGGCAGAAAAAGTAAAAATTCTGCACGTCACGCTGTTTTGCTTGTTGCAGGGTAATGGCGGTTGTTGGCATGGTGGTTTCAAAACCCAGGCCAAAGAACACAACCTTACGCGTTGGGTTTTCCTGTGCCAGCTTCAGCGCATCCATCGGTGAATAGACGATTCGGATATCCGCGCCGCGCGCCTTGGCTTGTAGCAGGGAACCTTGTTTACCCGGGACGCGCATCGCATCGCCAAAGGTGCAGAAAATCACTTCCGGATGGCTGGCAATTTCTACACAGCTGTCGATTCTGCCCATCGGTAGAACGCAAACCGGGCAGCCCGGACCATGAATAAACTCGACGTTTTCAGGCAGTAATTGATCGAGACCGAACTTGAAGATTGCGTGGGTATGACCACCACAAACTTCCATGATGCGCAGCGGGTGTTCAGCAGTGTAGGGGAGGAGTGCAGCACGTTCACACAGGTGCTCTATCAACTGCATCACCTGTTCTGGTGCGCGGTATTCGTCAACAAAACGCATTATTTTTCCTCGCCATACAGCAACGCGCCGACATCCGGCTCAACGTCAAACATGTTTTGTAGCGCATCGAGCGTGTCGCGCGCTTCTGCTTCATTAATGATGCTCATGGCAAAGCCGACGTGAACCAGTACCCACTGGCCCAAACGGGGTTGACCATGCTCATCGTAGCTACCGACCAGCGTCAGATCGACGTCGCGCTGAATACCGCAAACGTCGACTTTAGCCTGGTTGCCGTCAATGGTGCGGATTTGACCCGGAACACCTATGCACATCGCTGCGTCTCCAGCCAGGAGAGCCATTGGTCCATCCCTTCGCCGCTGGTGGCAGAAATCAGGATGATCTCAATTTCCGGGTTCACTTCCCGGGCGCTGGCGATGCACTTATCTACGTCAAAATTGAGGTACGGTAGCAGATCCACTTTATTGAGCAGCATCAGCGAGGCGGCGGCAAACATATGCGGGTATTTCAGCGGTTTGTCTTCGCCTTCAGTGACGGAAAGCACGGCCACTTTATGGCGTTCGCCGAGGTCGAAACTCGCCGGGCAAACCAGGTTGCCGACGTTTTCAATGAACAAAATACCATTGTCTTCAAGCGGCAAACGCGGCGCGGCGTCAGCGATCATTTGGGCGTCGAGGTGGCAACCTTTACCGGTGTTGACCTGGATGGCTGGCGTGCCCGTGGCACGAATACGTGCGGCATCGTTAACCGTTTGCTGGTCGCCTTCAATGACGGCACACGGCACGTTATCTTTGAGCTTCATCAGCGTTTCGGTCAGCAGCGTGGTTTTACCGGAACCCGGGCTTGAGACAAGGTTCAGTACCAGATGCTGACGAGCGGCAAAGCGGGCGCGGTTGCGTTCGGCCAGACGGTTGTTTTTATCCAGTACGTCAATTTCCACTTCCAGCATGCGGCGCTGGCTCATGCCCGGCGCATGGGTACCTGCTTCACCGTGACCATAGTGCAAATCGCCTTCTTCGGTCTGACTCGGTGTGAAACTGGAGGTTTTCACACCGGTAATATTCAGTGCCGGGCGAGCCGCTGGGGCAAATGGCGCGCTGCGAAACGCCGAGTGGGGATTATGCTCATCACCCTCTATATAAAGGTTGCCTTCAGCGCAACCACATGTCGTACACATCGCTCACTCCTGATCTATTGCTTATTACTAGCTTTTTATGCCGGAAATGACTAAGTCGATATCCGGCATTAATTAATCTTCAGCGTCGCCAATTTCAATTCGCCGAATCTGTAGACCGTCATCGGCCACAATTCTCAGCGTATCGCTGTTGCATTGCGGGCACCGACGCACGCGTTGCGTCAGTAAGGTGACGTATTGCTGACAAGATTCGCACCAACATTCGGCTTCTTGTTCTTCGAGGTGGAGTTTACAACCTTCTGCAAGGGTGCCACGGCATACCAGATCAAAACAAAAGGCGAGAGCGCTGGTTTCTACGCAAGAAAATGCGCCAATTTTGAGCCAGACCCCAGTTACTCGTTTTGCGCCGTGCTGGGTGGCCTGTTGTTCAATCAATTCCAGTGCCCGTTGGCAGAGGGTTATTTCGTGCATACCGCCTCCTGTGAAGTTGCCGTACTAAAAGCAATAAACATGCCAGCTTGGATTTTTTCCAACGTGACAATGACGACGATGACGAAATGACATGTCGTCACTCGTTTTTGATTTTTTATCTGTATGAAAATTAAGGTTTTTAATTTTGGCATGAAATGTGCTTAAAGCTGTTCATCTCTGCTAAACGGGTAACCTGACATGACTATTTGGGAAATAAGCGAAAAAGCCGATTACATCGCTGAACGGCATCGTCGCCTACAGGACCAGTGGCGTATTTACTGTAACTCGCTGGTTCAGGGGATCACCCTGTCGAAAGCGCGTTTGCATCATGCAATGAGCTGTGCGCCGGACAAAGATCTCTGCTTTGTCCTTTTTGAACACTTCACTATCTACGTCACGCTGGCGGATGGCTTTAACAGCCACACCATCGAGTACTACGTCGAAACAAAAGATGGTGATGATAAACAACTGATTGCACAGGCACAGTTGACCATCGACGGTAAAGTCGATGAGCGTATCAACGCCCGCGATCGTGAACAGGTGCTGGAGCACTATCTCGAAAAAATCGCCACCGTCTACGACAGCCTGTATACCGCGGTTGAGAACAATATGCCGGTGAATTTAAGTCAACTGGTTGAGGGACATAGCCCGGCTTAAGCCTCGGGTACTGCCCAGTTTTGTCATGATGCGCTTTCATTCTGCGTCACGACAGTTTAGGGAATGGGCATGTCGAAAAATGTCGAAATGACATTTCGCAGACATGTTTTCGTCAAAAATGACTATCACCTGAGGAATGCCTGGTGAATCGTTTTGTAATTGCTGACTCCACTCTTTGTATCGGCTGCCACACCTGTGAAGCTGCCTGCTCAGAGACACATCGCCAGCATGGCCTGCAGTCTATGCCGCGCCTGAAAGTGATGTTAAATGAAAAAGAATCCGCGCCGCAGCTTTGCCACCAGTGTGAAGATGCGCCTTGCGCCACCGTTTGTCCGGTTAATGCGATTAATCGTGTTAACGGTGCCGTACAGCTGAATGAAAGCCTGTGCGTCAGTTGCAAATTGTGCGGGATTGCCTGTCCGTTCGGCGCGATTGAGTTTTCCGGTAGCCGTCCGCTACACATCCCGGCAAACGCCAATACGCCAAAAGCGCCTCCGGCTCCGCCTGCACCTGCCCGTGTGAGCACGCTGCTGGACTGGGTTCCGGGCGTTCGCGCCATTGCGGTGAAATGCGATCTGTGCAGTTTTGACGAACAGGGTCCGGCCTGTGTGCGCATGTGCCCAACCAAAGCCCTGCACCTGGTGAGCAACATGGATATCGCCCGCGCCAGCAAACGTAAGCGTGAGCTGACTTTCAATACCGATTTCGGCGATCTCACCTTGTTTCAGCAGGCTCAGAGTGGGGATGCAAAATGAGCGCAATTTCACTAATTAACAGCGGCGTGGCTTGGTTTGCGGCTGCGGCGGTTCTGGCATTTCTGTTTTCATTTCATAAACCGTTGAGCGGTTGGATTGCCGGGGTTGGCGGCGCGGTCGGCAGCTTGTGTACGGCGGCTGCGGGTTTAACCGTTCTGACTAATGCGCTGGCGGTGAGCGGCGTGATGCCGTTTATTGGTCACAGTCTGCAAATTACCCCGCTAAATGCCATCTGGCTGATTACGCTGGGCTTGTGTGGCCTGTTTGTCAGCCTGTACAACATCGACTGGCATCGTCATCCACAGGTCAAAGCTAACGGCCTGCTGATAAATTTGCTGATGGCAGCAGCGGTATGTGCGGTGGTGGCCAGCAACCTCGGGACGCTGGTGGTGATGGCGGAAATCATGGCGCTTTGTGCCGTGTTCCTCACCGGCTGCAGCAAAGAGGGGAAACTGTGGTTTGCGCTGGGGCGTATCGGTACGCTGCTGCTGGCAATTGCCTGCTACCTTGTGTGGCAACGTTACGGCACGCTGGAGCTGCGTCTGCTAGACCTGCGCACTCAGGAGCTGCCGCTCGGGTCTGACATCTGGCTGCTGGGTGTGGCAGGTTTTGGCCTGCTGGCCGGGATTATTCCGCTGCACGGATGGGTGCCGCAGGCACACGCCAACGCCAGCGCGCCGGCTGCGGCGCTGTTCTCTACCGTGGTCATGAAGGTGGGGCTGCTGGGTATTCTGTCGCTGTCGCTGCTGGGCGGTAACGCGCCGCTGTGGTGGGGAATTACGCTGCTGGTGTTGGGTATGATCACCGCATTTGTCGGCGGTCTTTATGCGCTGATGGAGCACAACATCCAGCGTCTGCTGGCGTACCACACGCTGGAAAATATCGGCATTATTCTGCTGGGTCTGGGTGCTGGCGTGACCGGCATTTCCCTGAATCAACCTGCTTTGATTGCGCTGGGTTTAACCGGTGGTCTGTATCATTTGGTCAACCACAGCCTGTTCAAAAGCGTTCTGTTCCTGGGCGCGGGCAGCATCTGGTTCCGTACCGGTCATCGCGATATCGAAAAACTGGGCGGGATCGGTAAACGTATGCCGGTTATCTCTCTGGCGATGTTGGTTGGCCTGATGGCGATGGCCGCGCTGCCGCCGCTGAACGGTTTTGCCGGTGAGTGGGTTATCTATCAATCCTTCTTCAAGCTGGGTAACAGCGGGGCGTTTGTCGGTCGTCTGTTAGGGCCGTTGCTGGCGGTTGGGCTGGCAATTACCGGCGCGCTGGCGGTGATGTGTATGGCAAAAGTCTATGGCGTAACGTTCCTTGGCGCACCGCGTACGAAGGAAGCTGAGAATGCCTGCTGCGCACCAATCCTGATGGGTGTGAGTGTCGTTGCGCTGGCTATCTGCTGTGTGATTGGCGGTGTGGCTGCGCCGTGGCTGCTGCCGATGATCTCCTCTGCTGTTCCGCTACCGCTGGAAACCGCGAACACCACCGTTTCTCAGCCGATGATCACGCTGCTGCTGATCGCGTGTCCGCTACTGCCGTTCATCATCATGGCGATTTTCAAAGGTAACCGCCTGCCGTCGCGTTCACGCGGTGCGGCATGGGTGTGTGGCTACGATCACGAGCAGTCAATGGTCATTACTGCGCATGGTTTTGCTATGCCAGTGAAAGAAGCCTTTGCTCCGGTACTCAAACTGCGTAAATGGCTGAATCCGGTATCACTGGTTCCGGGCTGGCAGAATGCGGCTGCGCCGGTGCTGTTCCGTCGCCTGGCGCTGATTGAGCTGGCGGTACTGGTGGTGATTGTGGTTTCACGAGGAGCCTGAGAATGAGTGTTTTATATCCGTTAATTCAGGCGCTGGTGCTGTTTGCCGTTGCGCCGCTGCTTTCCGGTGTTACCCGCGTGGCGCGTGCGCGTTTGCACAATCGCCGCGGTCCGGGCGTTTTGCAGGAATACCGCGACATTATCAAACTGCTGGGGCGTCAGAGCATTGCGCCTGCGGATTCCAGCTGGGTTTTCCGCCTGACGCCGTTTGTGATGGTGGGCGTGATGCTGACTATCGCCACTGCGTTGCCGGTAGTGACCGTTGGCTCACCGCTGCCGCAACTGGGCGATCTGATCACCTTAATTTATCTGTTCGCTATCGCCCGCTTCTTCTTCTCTATCGCGGGACTGGATACCGGTAGCCCGTTTACCGCCATTGGTGCCAGCCGCGAAGCGATGCTCGGCGTATTGGTTGAACCCATCCTGCTGCTGGGCCTGTGGGTTGCAGCGCAGGTTGCCGGTTCGACCCACATCAGCAACATCGCCGATACCATTTATCACTGGCCTGCCACGTATAGCATCCCGCTGATTCTGGCGCTGTGCGCCTGCGCTTTTGCCACTTTTATCGAAATGGGCAAACTACCGTTCGATCTGGCGGAAGCCGAGCAGGAACTGCAGGAAGGCCCATTGACCGAATACAGCGGCAGCGGTTTTGCGGTGCTGAAATGGGGCATTAGCCTTAAGCAATTGGTTGTTCTGCAAATGTTCGTTGGTGTGTTCTTGCCGTGGGGACAGATGGAAACCTTCACAGCCGGTGGGCTGCTGTTGGCGTTGGTGATTGCCGTCGTCAAACTGGTTCTCGGCGTGCTGGTTATCGCCCTGTTCGAAAACAGCATGGCGCGTCTGCGTTTTTGCGCCACTTCACGCGTGACCTGGGCCGGTTTTGGGTTTGCGTTTTTAGCGTTCGTCTCCTTGCTGGTGGCGTGATTTAAGAGAGTTTGAGCATGTCTGAAGAAAAATTAGGTCAACACTATCTCGCTGCGCTGCATCAGGCCTTTCCGGGCGTGGTGCTGGATGAAGCCTGGCAGACCAAAGATCAGCTGACGATCACCGTCAAGGTGAACTACCTGCCGGAAGTGGTGGAGTTCCTGTACTACAAACAGGGCGGCTGGTTGTCCGTGCTGTTTGGTAACGACGAACGTCAGCTGTGCGGCCATTACGCCGTTTACTACGTGATGTCGATGGAGCAGGGCACCAAGTGCTGGATAACCGTCCGCGTTGAAGTCGATGCCAATAAGCTGGAGTTCCCGTCCGTCACGCCGCGTGTTCCGGCTGCGGTCTGGGGTGAGCGCGAAGTGCGCGATATGTACGGTTTGATCCCGGTTGGTTTGCCGGATGAGCGCCGTCTGGTACTTCCTGATGACTGGCCGGACGAACTCTATCCGCTGCGTAAAGACAGCATGGATTATCGTCAGCGCCCGGCGCCGACTACCGATGCTGAAACCTACGAGTTCATCAACGAACTGGGCGACAAGAAAAATAACGTGGTGCCGATCGGCCCGCTGCACGTCACCTCTGATGAACCAGGTCACTTCCGTCTGTTCGTTGACGGCGAGAACATCATCGACGCCGACTACCGTCTGTTCTATGTCCATCGCGGCATGGAGAAACTGGCGGAAACCCGTATGGGTTACAACGAAGTGACGTTCCTGTCAGATCGCGTGTGTGGTATCTGCGGCTTTGCGCATAGCACCGCCTATACCACCTCCGTTGAGAATGCGATGGGCATCGTGGTGCCGGAGCGTGCGCAGATGATCCGCGCCATTCTGCTGGAAGTTGAGCGTCTGCACTCACATCTGCTGAACCTCGGTCTGGCCTGTCACTTCACCGGTTTTGACTCCGGCTTTATGCAGTTCTTCCGCGTGCGTGAAACGTCGATGAAGATGGCGGAGATCCTCACCGGGGCACGTAAAACTTACGGTCTGAACCTGATCGGCGGTATCCGTCGTGATCTGCTGAAAGAAGATATGATCCAGACCCGTCAACTGGCGCAGCAGATGCGTCGTGACGTGCAGGAACTGGTCGATATGCTGCTCAGCACGCCAAACATGGAACAGCGTACGGTCGGTATTGGTCGTCTGGATCCGGAAATTGCCCGCGACTTCAGTAACGTCGGCCCGATGGTTCGCGCCAGCGGCCACGCGCGCGATACCCGCGCCGATCACCCGTTTGTTGGCTATGGTCTGCTGCCGATGGAAGTTCATAGCGAGCAGGGCTGCGACGTTATTTCTCGTCTGAAAGTTCGTATTAATGAAGTCTATACCGCACTGAATATGATCGACTTCGGTCTGGATAACCTGCCGGGTGGTCCGCTGATGGTAGAAGGCTTTACTTATATTCCTCACCGTTTTGCACTGGGCTTTGCTGAAGCGCCGCGCGGAGATGATATCCACTGGAGTATGACCGGCGATAACCAGAAACTGTATCGCTGGCGTTGCCGTGCGGCGACCTACGCCAACTGGCCGACGCTGCGCTACATGCTGCGTGGCAATACCGTTTCCGATGCACCGCTGATTATCGGTAGCCTCGATCCTTGCTACTCCTGTACTGACCGTATGACCGTGGTTGATGTGCGTAAGAAGAAGAGCAAAGTCGTGCCGTACAAAGAACTTGAGCGCTACAGCATCGAGCGTAAAAACTCGCCGCTGAAATAAGGAATCGCCATGTTTACCTTTATCAAAAAAGTCATCAAAACCGGGGCGCCGACGTCGTCGTATCCGCTGGAGCCGATTGCGGTCGATAAAAACTTCCGTGGCAAACCGGAACACAATCCGCAGCAGTGTATTGGCTGCGCGGCCTGTGTGAATGCGTGCCCGTCGAACGCGCTGACGGTTGAAACCGATCTGGTCACCAATGAACTGGCGTGGCAGTTCAACCTTGGTCGCTGCATCTTCTGCGCCCGCTGCGAAGAAGTTTGCCCGACGGCGGCAATCAAGCTGTCGCAGGAGTATGAGCTGGCGGTGTGGAAGAAAGAGGATTTCCTGCAGCAGTCTCGCTTTGCGCTGTGTAATTGCCGCGTATGTAACCGCCCGTTTGCGGTACAAAAAGAGATTGATTACGCCATTGCGTTGCTGAAGCACAACGGTGATTCCCGTGCGGAAAACCACCGCGAAAGCTTTGAGACCTGCCCGGATTGTAAGCGCCAGAAATGCCTGGTGCCGTCTGACCGTATTGAACTGACTCGCCATATGAAAGAGGCCAGCTGATGAGCAATTTATTAGGCCCACGTGATGCCAACGGTATTCCGGTACCGATGACGGTGGATGAATCCATTGCCAGCATGAAAGCGTCGCTGCTAAAAAGCATCAAGCGTTCAGCGTACGTTTACCGTGTGGACTGCGGCGGCTGCAACGGTTGCGAAATCGAAATCTTCGCCACGCTCTCTCCGTTGTTTGACGCCGAACGCTTTGGCATCAAAGTGGTACCGTCCCCGCGCCATGCGGATATCCTGCTGTTTACCGGCGCGGTAACACGTGCCATGCGCTCTCCGGCGCTGCGCGCCTGGCAGTCTGCGCCAGACCCGAAAATTTGTATCTCTTACGGTGCCTGCGGCAACAGCGGTGGTATCTTCCACGACTTATACTGCGTATGGGGCGGCACGGACAAAATCGTACCGGTGGATGTGTATATCCCTGGCTGCCCGCCAACGCCTGCGGCCACGCTGTACGGTTTTGCCATGGCGCTTGGTCTGCTGGAACAGAAAATTCACGCGCGTGCGCCGGGTGAACTGGATGGGCAGCCCGCCGAAATTCTGCATTCGGATATGGTTCAACCGCTGCGCGTGAAGATCGATCGCGAAGCGCGCCGTCTGGCGGGCTATCGCTATGGTCGCCAGATTGCTGATGATTATATGACGCAGTTAGGCCAGGGCGAGCACCAGGTGGCGCGCTGGCTGGAAGCGGAAAACGATCCGCGTCTGACCGAGATCGTTACGCATCTTAACCATGTTGTTGAAGAGGCACGTATCCGATGAGTGAAACGGTGGTGTTCAGCCAACTGAGCCGTAAGTTTATTGATGAGAACGATGCAACGCCCGCCGAGGCGCAGCAGGTTGTCTATTACAGCCTGGCGATTGGTCACCACCTTGGGATCATCGATTGCCTGGAAGCGGCGTTAACCTGTCCGTGGGATGACTATCTGGCGTGGATTGCCACGCTTGCCGAAGGCAGTGAAGCCCGCCGGAAAATGGAGGGCGTGCCGAAGTACGGCGAGATCGTCATCGATTTCAACCATGTACAAATGCTGGCGCGTGCGTTCGATGATGCGCGTGCCGTGCAAACCCCTCAGCAGCAGGAGTGGAGCAAACTGATGCTCAGCATGTTGCACGACATCCACCAGGAAAGCGCCATCTATCTGATGGTGAGGAGACATCGTGACTGACGTTTTATTATGTGTGGGTAACAGCATGATGGGCGACGACGGCGCGGGTCCCCTGCTGGCTGAAATGTGTGTCGCAAATCCTCAAGGCAACTGGGTTGTCATCGACGGCGGTAGCGCGCCGGAGAACGACATTGTCGCCATCCGTGAACTGCGTCCGCAACGTTTGTTGATTGTTGATGCTACCGATATGGGGCTGAACCCAGGTCAAATCCGCATTATCGATCCCGATGACATTGCCGAGATGTTCATGATGACCACTCACAACATGCCGCTGAACTACCTGGTTGATCAGCTGAAAGACGATGTTGGCGAGGTGATTTTCCTTGGTATTCAGCCGGATATTGTTGGTTTTTATTACCCAATGACACAACCAATCAAGGATGCGGTCGATACCGTCTATCAGCGGTTAGCTGGCTGGGAAGGGCACGGTGGATTCTCCGAGCTTGAAGCGCCGGAAGAGTAAACCGTATCAGTGCCGGATGGGAGTGACATCCGGCCTGTTTCCCCGCCTATCCTCGTTACTCAATGGCCTGCTCAATAATTAATTTCCCCTGGGTCACTGACACACTCACTGCTGTTCCGGTAGGAAACCCTGCTTGTTCCAGCCAGTCGCCGTTCAGTGTGAGTGAAGCGTGCCGACTGATTCGTCGCGTGTAACCCGTTTTGGGATCCTCATGGCGTTTTCTGACATATCCAACAGTTAAACGACGGACGGGTTTGGTGATAGCCACTGCTGCTGTGCCATTTTTATCAGACATGCGCGCTTCCTTATGGTGAGCGACCAGGATTAAAAACTACTGAATAAAATGCCAGTAAAAAAGCGTGGGGGCAAACCTGAAACGGGAAGGACGGTTCCACATTTTGAATGCAATAAATGAAATGAAAATACGCACGTCTGCCGGAGGGCTGTGGACCCCTCCGGCAGGCCCTTCACGCCAGATCGACGCCGTTGCTGGCGATCACTTTTTTGTACCACCAGAATGATTTCTTGCGGGTGCGCGCCAGCGTGCCGTTGCCCGTATCATCGCGGTCCACATACACAAAACCGTAGCGTTTACTCATCTCACCGGTTGAGGCAGAAACCAAATCAATACAGCCCCATGTGGTGTAACCCATCAGCGGCACACCATCTTCAATAGCGTCTGCCATCGCGCGAATGTGTTCGCGTAAATAGCTGATGCGGTAGTCGTCATTGATCTCGCCGTTAGCATCAATTTCATCTTTCGCCCCCAGCCCATTTTCCACCAGAAACAACGGTTTCTGGTAGCGGTCATACATCATATTCATGGTAATGCGCAGACCAAGCGGATCGATGCCCCAGCCCCATTCGCTGGCGGCAATGTACGGATTACGCAGCGACTTCACCACGTTGGCGGCGCTGGTATTGCCGGTGTTCATTTCCGCCGAGGCACAGCGTGATGCGTAGTAGCTAAACGAGACAAAATCGACGGTGTTTTTCAGGATATCGTCATCTTCCGGGGCTTTTTCTATCACCACGCCCTTTTCACGAAACACGCGGGCAGAGTAAGCGGGATAAGCCCCGCGCGCCTGCACATCAATAAAGAACAGGTTTTCGCGGTCTTTTTCCAGCGCGGTCCACACATCTTCTGGTTTACAGGAATAAGGATAAAAATTACCGCCAGCCAGCATACAACCGACCTGGTTTTGCGGATTAATTTCATGGGCTATTTTCGTCGCCAGGGCGCTGGCAATAAGTTCGTGGTGAGCGGACTGATATTTCACCTGATCCTGATTTTCACCTTCTTCAAATACCAGCCCGGCGCCTGAAAAGGGGCTGTGCAGCATAATGTTGATTTCGTTGAACGTCAGCCAGTATTTCACCAGCCCATCAAAAGCCTCGAAGCAGGTACGGGCGTAGCGGGTAAAGAACTCAACCATTTTGCGGTTACGCCAGGAGCCGTACTCGGTGACCAGATGCATCGGCACATCGAAGTGACACAGCGTGACCAGCGGTTCAATACTGTATTTTTTACACTCGGCAAATACCGCCCGGTAAAACGCGATACCCTCTGCATTCGGCGTCAGCTCGTCACCGTTGGGGTAGAGACGGCTCCAGGCAATGGAAGTACGAAAAACCGTAAACCCCATTTCCGCCATCAGCGCGATATCCTCTTTGTAGCGATGATAAAAATCGATCGCCTGATGGCTGGGATAAAATTCGTTATCCCGCAGCGCAAAGCGCTTTTCCTGACCCAGCTTGACGGGCATCCGATGTGTGCCGTGGGGGATCATATCGACGGTAGTCAGTCCTTTGCCGCCTTCCCGGTATGCCCCTTCAGACTGGTTGGCGGCCAGTGCGCCGCCCCATAAAAATCCTTGCGGAAAAACAGACATAATTAACCTCAGTTCATACCAGTCAAATGCTGGCTCCATTGATATTGCCCGGTTGTGCGGCCTGGTTTTTTCTGGCCTGCGCGGCTGCATCTTCGACAGGGATATCTTCAAAGCCCAGAATCAGCGTTAATACAAAGGAAAGCACTACCGCCAGCGCCATCACGCCAAACACCCAAACGATGGTCATCGGATTGGCCGGATCGAAAAACTGTACGCTGGTGAACAAGCCAGGAGCCGCCATGGAATGACTCGCCAGCCCGGCCATCCCGGCAACGGCACCGCAGATAAAACCGCTGATAAGGCTTGCAATCAGCGGTCGTTTCAGGCGGATTGCCACGCCATACAGCGCAGGTTCGGAAATGCCCGCCATGATGGCGGAGGCGGCTGCCGCTAACGCCGTCTGACGCAGTTCCGGGTTTTTGGTTTTCCATGCCACTGCCAGCGATGAACCGCCTAACGACAAGTTGGCGCCGATTTCTGACGGCATCACCATGCCTTCTTTCCCGGTTTCAGCAATGGTCTGAATAATGGTTGGGGTGAAGACGCGATGCATGCCGGTCATCACCAGCAGCGGCCACAATGCGCCCATAATGGCCACCGACAGCCAGCCGAGATAGCCGTGAATGGTATAAACCAGCGCGGAAATTGCGCTACCGATCCAGATACCGATCGGGCCAATGATGACGATGGCGAGCGGCGCGGCGATCAGCACGATTAGCATTGGTTTAAGGAAGTTTTTGGTTACCGCCGGAGTGATGCTATCCACCCAACGTTCGATGTATGACAGGCACCAGGTCATCACCAGCGCCGGGATCACCGTGTAGGTGTATTTCACCGCCGTCACCGGGATCAGGGCAAACTCAACGTGCTCACCCTGCGCAGCCTTCGCCATCAGATCGATGAAGCTGGGGTGCACCAGTACGCCTGCGATGGCGATTGCCAGCGACATGTTGGTTTTGAATTTGATAGCGGCCGACGCGGCGACCATCAGCGGCAGGAAGAAAAATGCGCCGTCACCGATAACGGTCAGAATGGTGAGCGTGGACGATCCTTTCTCCAGCACGCCGGTCATTTCGAGGATCATTGCCAGCAGCTTGAGCATTGATCCGCCGATAATAGCCGGGATCAACGGCGACATGGTGCCGATCAGCGCGTCGAGGATCCCCGCGCCAATCCGCTTCAGTGTCAGTCGGGGTTTGGTTTGCGGCTCAGCAGGCTGCATATTGGCAGGCAACAGGCTGACCACTTCGCGATACGCCTGCGAAACGGTGTTGCCGATGATCACCTGGCACTGGTTATCGCTACGCACCACGCCAAGTACGCCAGAGAGCGTCTTCAGCGTCGCGCTGTCGACCTGCGAGTCATCTTTGATAACGAAACGCAAACGGGTCATACAGTGGGTCACTGCTGTGATGTTGTCAACGCCTCCCAGAGCCGTCACAACGGAGCGCGCCAGCGCTGCATAATTCTTGGACATCGGATTTAATCCTGTTTTATCAGTAGGGTACGTTATGTTTTATCCGTTTACGTTGGGTCGCTTTTCTGAGTTATGAAACGCAGGTAGGAAACCGGTTCCACAAAATCATGTTTAAATTATGAATAATGAGCAAGATTTAATTTTGATCATTTTTTGTAATTGTGACCCATATCACTAGATGTCAGCGTCTGCGATTTAGCAGCGAGGACAGCGGCGAAACGGTGCAGTACACTGCGTCACATTAAGAGAAAAGGGATGAGTAATATGACCACTATGCTGGAGGTGGCGAAGCGTGCCGGCGTGTCGAAAGCGACGGTTTCCCGGGTGCTTTCTGGGAACGGCTACGTCAGCCAGGAGTCCAAAGACCGCGTGTTTCAGGCCATTGAAGAGAGTGGTTATCGCCCTAACTTGCTGGCGCGCAGTCTGGCGGCGAAAACCACGCAGACGCTGGGACTAGTGGTGACGAACACCCTTTATCACGGTGTCTATTTCAGCGAGCTGCTGTTTCATACCGCACGTATGGCGGAGGATAAGGGACGTCAGCTGTTGCTGGCTGATGGTAAGCACAGCGCTGAGGAAGAGCGCCAGGCGATCCAGTACTTGCTCGACTTACGCTGCGACGCGATTATGATTTATCCGCGTTTTCTCAGCGTGGATGAGATAGACGATATCATCGACGCCCATAGTCAGCCGATTATGGTGCTTAATCGACGTCTGCGGAAAAACACCAGCCACTGCGTGTGGTGCGATCAAAAGCAGACCAGCTTTAACGCCGTCACTCAGCTCATTGCCGCCGGACACAAAGAGATTGGATTTATTACCGGTTCGATGGATTCACCTACCGGCGTGGAGCGACTTTCAGGCTATAAAGACGCGCTGGCACATCATGGAATTGCGCTTAATAATGAATTGATTGTTAAAGGAAAGTGGACGCCAGCCTGCGGTGCTGCGGGTGTGGATACTTTGCTTTCGCGTAAGGTCAATTTTACCGCGCTGGTGGCCAGCAATGACGATATGGCGATCGGCGCGATGAAGCAGTTTCACGCCCGTGGTGTGTGCGTGCCTTTACAGGTCTCGGTGATTGGCTTCGATGATATCGCCCTCGCGCCATATACGATTCCTGCGCTTTCCAGTGTCAAAATCCCCGTGACGGAAATGATCCAGGAAACGATTGGACGGCTGATCTTTATGCTGGGGGACGGGGTATTTACCCCGCCAAAAACCTTCACCGGTGAACTCATTCACCGCGACTCTGTTGCGCCGCCCGTTTCGTCCTGACGGCTGTCATTTGTCATCGTCACTAGTGACGATGACACGCTTTCCTTGTAGACATCAAAATAAAAAACCTTTAAGAACAGTAGATTAAAATCTGGCACGATTTGTGAATGCTTCGGCAGATATTCTGTCATTGCTGGAGAAATTGATGAACCGTTTCATCATTGCAGACGCCAATAAATGCATTGGTTGCCGTACCTGTGAAGTGGCCTGCGTGGTATCCCATCAGGATAACCAGGACTGCGCATCGCTGACCCCTGAAACCTTTTTACCCCGCATTCACGTCATCAAAGGCGTTAATGTCTCCACGGCGACATTGTGCCGCCAGTGTGAAGATGCGCCGTGCGCTAACGTCTGTCCGAACGGTGCAATCAGCCGTGATAAAGGCTTTGTCCACGTAATGCAGGAACGCTGTATTGGCTGTAAAACCTGCGTTGTGGCTTGTCCTTATGGCGCAATGGAAGTGGTTGTGCGCCCGGTTGTACGTAACAGTGGGGCTGGCCTGAACGTCCGTGCAGAAAAAGCCGAAGCCAATAAGTGCGACCTGTGCCACCATCGCGAGGCCGGTCCTGCCTGTATGGAAGTCTGCCCGACTCACGCGCTGATTTATGTGGATCGCAATAAGCTTGAACAACTGAGCGCTGAAAAACGCCGTCGCGCGGCGCTGGATTCCACCGCATCTTTGCTGTTCTGATATCTGAAAATCCGCGTAAAATACGTGCCTGATGGCGCTGTGCTTGTCAGGTCTACAAAGGAGTAACGTAGGCCGGATAAGGCGAAGCTGCCATCCGGCAAACGGACATTTCAGGGATACATTACCGCGGGAATTCATCATGACAATAAACACCCACACCGGCGTACAGTTGCGTATTCGCGGCAAGGTACAGGGCGTTGGATTTCGCCCCTACGTCTGGCAACTGGCGCAGCGGTTACAGCTGCATGGCGACGTGTGTAACGACGGTGACGGTGTGGTTGTGCGCTTGCAGGAAGATCCGGCGGAATTTATTGCGCAGTTGCACCAACACTGCCCGCCACTGGCGCGCATTGATAGCGTTGAGCGCGAATCGTTCGCCTGGACGCAACAGCCTGCCGATTTCACTATTCGGCAAAGCGCTGGCGGTTCGATGAATACGCAGATCGTTCCGGACGCCGCGACCTGTCCCGAATGTCTGATTGAAATGAGCACCCCCGGCGAACGCCGTTATCGTTATCCTTTTATCAACTGTACCCACTGCGGTCCGCGCTTCACCATTATTCGTGCAATGCCGTATGACCGTCCCTTTACCGTCATGACCTCATTCCCACTGTGTTCACAATGCGAAGCGGAATACCGCGATCCATATGATCGTCGTTTTCATGCGCAGCCTGTCGCTTGCCCAGCGTGTGGCCCGCATCTTGAGTGGATAAGCGCAGATCTGCGGGCGGAAAAAGAAGCAGCGTTGCAGGCGGCGGTATCGCGACTCAAAGCGGGCGGAATTGTGGCCGTTAAAGGCATTGGTGGGTTTCATCTGGTGTGCGATGCGCGCAATGATGACGTCGTCGCGCTGCTCAGGCTGCGCAAACACCGCCCGGCGAAACCGTTGGCGGTAATGCTACCAACTGATGACGGACTACCTGAACCCGCGCGTCGTTTGCTCACAACCCCCGCTGCGCCGATCGTGCTGGTGCAAAAACGCTATGTCGCTGCATTGAGCGAGGGCATTGCGCCAGGGTTAACGGAAGTGGGCGTCATGCTGCCCGCGAATCCGTTACAGCATTTGCTCTTGCAAGAGATGAATTGCCCGCTGGTGATGACCTCCGGCAATCTTAGCGGCAGGCCGCCTGCTATTACCAATGCGCAGGCGCTGGAAGATTTAAGTGAGATTGCCGATGGTTTTTTGCTGCATAACCGCGAAATTGTGCAGCGGATGGATGACTCCGTGGTGCGCGACAGCGGGGAAATGCTGCGTCGTTCCCGGGGTTACGTGCCGGATGCGGTCGCGCTGCCGCCGGGATTTCGCGACGTGCCGCCGATGCTGTGCTTAGGTGCGGATCTGAAAAATACTTTCTGCCTGGTGCGCGGCGAACAGGCGGTTATCAGCCAGCATTTAGGCGATCTCAGCGATGACGGCATTCAGCAACAGTGGCGTGATGCGCTGCGTCTGATCCAGAACATTTATGATTTTACGCCACAGCGTATCGTGCATGATGCACACCCTGGCTATGTTTCCAGCCAGTGGGCCAGTGAAATGAATCTGCCAACCGAAACAGTACTGCATCACCATGCGCATGCTGCAGCATGTCTGGCCGAGCACGGCTGGCCGCTCGACGGAGGTGACGTGATTGCTCTGACGCTGGACGGCATCGGCATGGGGGAAAATGGTGCGCTGTGGGGCGGTGAGTGTTTGCGGATCAACTATCGTGAATGCGAGCACCTTGGCGGCTTACCGGCGGTAGCGCTGGCGGGCGGCGATTTAGCGGCAAAACAGCCATGGCGCAATCTGCTCGCGCAATGCCTGCGTTTTGTTCCTGACTGGCAGCGTTACCCGGAAACATCGGGGCTACAGCATCAAAACTGGAACGTACTGGCGCGCGCCATTGAGCGGGGAATCAATGCCCCGCTGGCATCGTCGTGCGGGCGCTTGTTTGATGCGGTTGCCGCCGCGTTGCATTGTGCGCCGGAATCGTTGAGTTATGAAGGTGAGGCGGCCTGTGCGCTGGAGGCGCTGGCATCGCGGTGTGCAGGTGTTGATCACCCTGTTACGGTGCCGCTTAATGGCAATCAACTGGACTTAGCGATTTTTTGGCAGCAATGGCTCACCTGGCAGACCGACCCTGCAGAAAGAGCGTGGACGTTTCACGACGCGCTGGCGCGTGGTTTTGCCACGCTGATGCGTGAGCAGGCCGAAGCGCGCGGAATTAAAACGTTAGTATTCAGCGGTGGCGTGATGCATAACCGCTTATTGTCGGCCCGTCTGGCGTTTTATCTGCGTGATTTTACCTTACTGTTCCCGCAGCGTTTACCGGCGGGCGACGGCGGGTTGTCATTGGGGCAGGGCGTGATTGCCGCGGCGCGGGTGTTGACGCAAAAATAAAAAAAAGCCCCGGGACTGGCGGGGCAAGAAAAACATGTCGGGGCATACCGACAAGTGGCAACGCACATCCGTGCGCGTGAGGTTAATAAATCAAGCAACGGTACTCTGGACTTACACGGGCAGCGTTTTCAGCAGCGCAAAGGCCTCTTTCATTCGGTCTTCACTGACGACAAACGCACACAGCTGGCCTTCAGCGTTCATCCCTCTGGCCACCATACCCTGCGCTTCGGCGGCAATATGCCAGTTTAGATCGCGGCTCTGGGTTTCCCCGGCCAGATGCAATGGCAACTCCGGGGTTTTGACTTTTACTAACATCGCTGGCAGCTTCAATTGGGCATTGCCGCCGAGCAGGTTCTTCGCCAGATACATGGCGCTCAGTTGAATCGGCTGCAGGAACGGCAGAACCTGACCATTAATTTCCGCACAGTCGCCGAGGGCATAAATGTCCGGGTGGCTGGTTTGCAGATAGCTGTCGACGCAGACGCCACGATTGATGTTCAATCCGGCGCGACGCGCCAGCGCGGTTTCAGGGCGCAGGCCGGTGGCGGCAATCACCGCATCGACTTCTACGTTGCGGCTACGATCGAGCGTGGCGCGAATACCCGAGGCCGTTTTTTCCAGCCCCTGAAGCTGGGATTTCAGCAGCAGATGGACACCCATATCGGTCAGACGATGCTGTAAGCGACTGCTGACTTCCGGCGGCATCAGCGAGGCCAGAATGCTGGCGGCGTTGTCGATAAGCGTTACCGCTTTACCGGCCCGACAGAAATCCATCGCCAGTTCGCTACCAATCAGTCCGCCGCCAACAATCAGCACCCGCCGGGCGTCACGCAGCAGCGTTTCACAGGCGCGATACTCTTGTTGGCTGTTCAATGTAAGCATTAACTCACGCCCGCTAACCGGAGGTACAACGGCTGAAGCCCCCGTCGCCAGCACCAGTTTGTCGTACTGCCACTGCTTGTCCTGACTTTTCACTATGTGGGCATCGGCGTCGATGTCGGTTACCCAGGTATGTGGGAACAGGCGCAAATTAAACTGCTCGGCAAACTCCCCCGCCGACTGGCGGGTGAGGTCGTCTGCACGCTGTGACTGACTGATAACGTGGCTGAGATCGGGCTTGTTGTACTCATCCATGCTGTCCGCGGCAATCAGGGTCAGCGGGACAGTCACATCCTGCTTACGGATATTTTTGACTAACTGGCGGGCGGCGAAGCCCGAACCAATGATGACAATTTCGTGGCTCATTTTGCCTCCGTTGCCAGTACGTCGAAGACGTCTTTACCTAATGAACATTCCGGGCACAGGAAGTTGTCCGGTACGTCGCTCCACGGTGTACCCGGTGCAACGTCCTGCAGCGGTTCACCTTTTGCTGGGTCGTAAATCCACTGGCACACGCTGCACTGCATGCTTGGGCCAAGGTCAGCGGCAGCCGCAGCGGCACAGGCGCACTCTTCTTCTTTGGACAAGGCTTTAACGGGGGTCTCCGGCAGTGGAGCAAGCGCCCACTGACGTGCAATTTCGCGGCCATGCTGGCGGCACAGTTCCAGTGCACCGAGGTCCGGACGCCATTTCGCCTTCAGGCTCAGCGACATCTCGAAACCGGCATCCTGCAAACGCGTGGACAAACGGTCTACCGCACCGCCGCTCCAGCCGTGTGAACCAAAGGCGCTGGCACGCTTGTTACGAAAACGCAGGCCGGTCATCTCTTCCACCAGACCGGCGATTTTCGGCATCATCACGTTGTTCATTGTGGAAGTCCCGACCAGCACGCCTTTAGAGCGGAAGACGTTAGTCAGGACTTCGTTTTTGTCGCTACGGGCGACGTTAAAGATTTTTACCGCCACGTTCGGGTCGACTTCGTTGATGCCCTGGGCAATCGCGTCCGCCATCATGCGGGTGTTATTGGACATGGTGTCGTAGAAAATGGTGATGCGGTCTTCCTGATAATCCGCTGCCCATTTCAGGTACAGCTCAACGATTTGTGTCGGGTTGTCGCGCCATACCACGCCGTGGGAAGTGGCAATCATATCGACCGGCAGGTTGAAGCTGAGGATCTCAGTAATTTTCGGCGTCACCAGACGGCTGAACGGCGTCAGGATATTGGCATAGTAGCGCTGGCACTGTTCGAACAGTTCGGCCTGGTCAACTTCGTCGTTGAACAGGCGTTCGTCGCAGTAGTGCTGGCCGAAGGCATCGTTACTGAACAGCACCGCATCGCCGGTCATGTAGGTCATCATACTGTCCGGCCAGTGCAGCATGGGTGTTTCAACGAAGATCAGCTGTTTGCCGTTGCCGATGTCAAGGCTGTCGCCGGTTTTGACCACATTGAAGTTCCACTCCGGGTGATGGTGGTGTCCGTTAATAGAGTCAATGGCATTAGCGGTGCAGTAGATTGGCGTGTCCGGGATGCAGGACATCAGCTCGGTCAGCGCACCGGCATGGTCTTCTTCCGCGTGGTTAATAATGATGTAGTCGATATCGGCAAGGTCGATTTCACTGCGCAGGTTCTGCACGAATTCACGGCTGAATTTGTGGTCTACGGTATCGATCAGGACATTTTTTTCTTCACGGATGAGATAGCTGTTATAGCTGCTACCGCGCAGCGTTTTGTATTCAGTTCCGTGGAAATCACGCACTTCCCAGTCACGTTGGCCAACCCAATGAATGTTATTTTTAACCAGAATAGACATAACAACCTCAATTAATTCAGCGTTTTTCAAAAAAGATGTTTTGCTAATAGCAGGTTGCATGCCAACTTTTTATTTCTCTGATTTTAAAGATTTTATTTTTTATTGCTCATAAGGTGGTAGTCAAAATGACTATGTTTCTTATTGTCAATATGACAATATGAATTGTCAAAATGACAATGAGGTAGCCATGAGCTTTTCCGTAGATGTGCTGGCGGGCATCGCCATTGAATTACAAAGCGGTATTGGACATCAGGATCGCTTTCAACGCCTGATAACCACCTTGCGTCAGGTACTGGAGTGCGACGCGTCGGCATTGCTGCGCTACGAGTCGCGACAGTTTATTCCACTGGCAATCGATGGGCTGGCCCAGGATGTTCTCGGCAGGCGCTTTACGCTGGAAGGGCATCCGCGTCTGGAAGCGATTGCCCGTGCCGGAGACGTGGTACGTTTTCCTGCCGACAGTGATTTGCCCGATCCTTACGACGGGCTGATCCCAGGCCAGGAGAGTCTGAAAGTGCATGCCTGTATTGGCTTACCACTGTTCGCCGGTCAAAATTTGATTGGCGCGTTAACGCTGGATGGCATGGAACCGGATCAGTTTGATGTGTTCAGTGATGAAGAACTCAGGCTGATTGCCGCGCTGGCGGCTGGCGCGTTGAGCAATGCGCTACTGATTGAACAGCTGGAAAGCCAGAATATGCTGCCGGGTTCGTCGACGGCTTTCGAGCAGGTGACGGAAACCCAGATGATTGGCCTGTCGCCCAATATGATGCAGCTGAAAAAAGAGATTGAGATTGTGGCGGGGTCCGATCTCAACGTACTGATTAGCGGCGAAACGGGGACCGGGAAGGAGCTGGTAGCGAAAGCGATTCATGAAGGTTCACCCCGCGCGGTGAACCCGCTGGTGTATCTGAACTGTGCGGCCTTGCCAGAAAGCGTAGCGGAAAGCGAGCTGTTTGGTCACGTAAAAGGGGCCTTTACCGGGGCTATCAGTAATCGGAGCGGTAAGTTTGAAATGGCCGATAACGGGACGCTGTTTCTCGATGAAATTGGCGAACTCTCGCTGGCGCTACAGGCTAAGCTGCTACGCGTGCTGCAATACGGTGATATTCAACGCGTGGGTGACGATCGCAGCCTGCGTGTCGACGTGCGCGTACTCGCGGCAACGAACCGTGATTTACGCGAAGAGGTGCTGGCCGGGAATTTCCGTGCGGATTTATTCCACCGGCTGAGCGTCTTTCCCCTTTCCGTACCGCCTCTTCGTGAGCGTGGCGAAGATGTGGTGCTGCTGGCAGGCTATTTTTGCGAGCAATGTCGACTGCGACTGGGACTTTCCCGTGTGGTGTTAAGCCCCGGTGCGCGTAGTCATCTGTTGAGCTACGCCTGGCCTGGTAACGTACGCGAGCTGGAACATGCCATTCACCGTGCGGTTGTTCTGGCAAGGGCCACCAGAGCAGGGGATGAAGTGGTGCTAGAGACGCAGCATTTTGCCTTGCAGGATGAAGCGCCTGTAACACCAGCGGCGGAAGGTGTTGCAGAGATCCCGCAACAGCATAATCTGCGTGAAGCAACGGAGTCATTCCAGCGAGAGATGATCCGCCGGGCGCTGGCGCAAAATAATCACAGTTGGGCAGCAAGTGCGCGGGCGCTGGAAACAGACGTCGCCAACCTGCACCGGCTGGCGAAACGTCTGGGGCTGAAGGATTAGATAATACCGGCCTGATAGAAATCCTGCAGGTTGATAGCACCGGTAAGTTTACCGTTTTCATCGACCACCGGTGCTGCAGTGATTTTGCGTTTCATCAGGATCTCTTTGGCGTCAATGGCGCGGCTCTGTGCCTGCAACGTAACGCCGTTGTGGGTCATCGCCTCGCTAACCTGAGTGGTGAGCGCTCCACCGCCAACCAGCCAGCGGCGCAGGTCGCCGTCGGTAAAGACGCCTTTCACCAACGAGTCATCATCACAGACTGCCACCAGGCCAAGACCCGTACGGCTAAGTTCCAGCATCGCGTCCATGACGCTGGTGGTGAGCGTCACCTGCGGTATGGCATCGTCACGACGCATCAGATGATGCACTTTATTTAACAGACGAGCGCCCAGCGCACCCGCCGGATGCGAGCGCGCAAAATCTTCTTCGTTGAAGCCGCGCGCCTGCATTACGGCGATGGCCAGCGCGTCGCCCATCATCAGCGTGTTAACGGTACTGGAGGTCGGTGCCAGGCGCATCGGACAGGCTTCACGCTCAACGGAAATATCCAGCACCGCTTTGGCCGCCAGACCCAGCGGTGAGGTCGGTTTTCCGGTCATGGCCAGCAGAGCGACGGATTTGTCTTCCAGGCGTGGAATGATGAGATCCAACTCTTTCGCGCCGCCGGAGTAGGAGATAAACAGCATGACATCGCGGCTTTCAATCATGCCTAAGTCGCCGTGCAATGCTTCCGCCGGATGTACAAAAAAGGCGGGGGTGCCGGTACTGGCGAGGGTTGCCGCGATTTTTTTGCCAATATGGCCGGATTTGCCAATCCCGGAGACAATCACTTTGCCTTCGCAGTGGATGATCGTATTGGCAGCGCGGACAAAATCATCACCCAGTCGTTCTGGCAGTCGGCTGGCTTCCTGTAGCTCCAGCATTAACGTCTGGCGGCCCGCGTTCAGTAGTGCATCACTCATTGGTTTCTCCGGTTATGATTACTTCAATCCCTTTTGCTTCCAGCGCCTGACGAAACGCAGGGTCGATACCCGCATCGGTAATCAGCTTGTCGACGCTTTCCAGACTGCATACAACATTGGGGCTTTTGCGCCCAAATTTTGATGAGTCAGCCATCAGAATTACTTCGCGAGCGGCATTGCACATCGCTTTGCTGACGCTAAACACTTCATTAAAGGTGGTCACGCCAGCATTGAGGTCAATGCCGTCGGTGCCCATGAAGAGTTTATCAAAGCTGAACTGCTCAAAGGCGTTTTCAGCCAGCTGACCGTGAAATGACGCAGATTTTTTGCGAAAGGTCCCGCCGGGCATCAGGATGGTTTGCTCGTTGTCCAGCTCCGAAAGGGCGTTAACAATGTGCAGGCTGTTGGTCATGACTGTGATGTTGCTAAAGCGCGTGAGCATTGGCACCATCTGCAGTACGGTGCTGCCCGCATCCAGAATAATGGAGTCGCCATCGTGAATAAAACGGACGGCGGCTTCGGCAATCTGCTCTTTTTTATGCGTGTTGATTAGCGTTTTGTGATCGATTGGCGGGTCGGATTCGTCTTTATTTAATACTACGCCGCCATAGGTACGAATGACGGTACCGGCATTCTCCAGAATAACAAGGTCTTTACGAATGGTCGTGCCGGTCGTGTCAAAGTAGTGGGCCAGTTCTTCAACCGAGCATTTTCCCTGCTTTTGCAGATGCTCCAGTATGGCAGCCTGACGCTGACGAGGTTTCATAGGCGTGATTACCCTGACTATAGGTTGCAAAATGATAATTTCGCAAGCTATTAGCATTCACAACGAAATTATCCATGTTTCAGTTTAAGCGCCAATGATAGTGCATTCTGCGATAGCGGATCATGGGGAAAGATCACATCAGGCTGTAAATCATCAAGATGTTTGCCCATTATTGTGGCAATTTTGCCGGGTCTGGCGAATACCGTAAGACCTTTCATAAATAACGTATCAGTTACTCGCTGCTGCTCATCTAGCGCAATGGCGACCACCACTCGGGGTTTAAAACGTCCGCCGGAGCGCCCCACGCCAACCCGACCCTGTTGGCAAAGCCTATCAAACGCCCGATTAAAGCGGGATATTTGCCAGCCCCCTAATGCCAGCTGCAGACACCACGCAATGGCGGCGACGGTAATCAGTGCGGAAACCATTATGTACTCCTTTAATTTTGCCGGATAAGCGTAGCCGCTATCCGGCAATTCAATATTAAAACATCACCTGACCGCCGGTCACGTTGATGGACTGCCCTGTGCAGTAAGAGGCTTTCGGGCTGGCGTAAAACAGCAGCATGTTCAGCACGTCCTGATAATCGCAGCCGCGTTTGAGCGGAACCTTATCAATGTAGTACTGCTCAACTTCGTCTGGCTTAAGTCCAAGTTTGGTTGCATATTGCGGCAATAACGACTGGAACATCGGTGATTTCAGCAGATTGCCAAGCATCAGTGAATGCACGGTGATCCCGTATTCCGCCAGATCCAGCGCCAGTGACTGGGTTAAGCCCACGCCGCCAAATTTTGCCGCGCTATAGCCTGAATTGTGTTTACTGCCCACTTTCCCGGATTTGGAGTTGATCTGGATAATGCGTCCCTGAATACCATCGCGGATCATCAGGCGTGAGAACTCACGTGCGCAGAGGAAGTAGCCGACCAGATTCACCTGCAGCGAACGGTCGAAATCACCGAGCTGAAAGTCGCTGATAAACGCGGCTTTAGCGATACCCGCGCTGTAAACCAGCAGATCGACGCGGCCGAATATTTCATCCACTCCGCGCGATAGCGCCATCACACTCTGTTCGCTGGTGGCATCTGCGCCAAAACCGTAGGCGGTGCCTTCGCCAAACTCGGCGTTAATTTCCTGCGCCACGTTGGCGGCTTTATCGCTTTGAATATCCACCACCGCGACGCGGTATCCTTCTGTCGCAAGCCCACGGCAAAGGAATGCGCCAAGGGTCTGGCCTCCACCAATGACAACGGCAACCTGATTCATCTTTATCTCCTTCAATCTTAAGCAACAAACTTCAAAATACAGCCCGGCGCGATACCGTCTGGCACGGGGCCTGAAACGTGTACGGTGCCGGGGAATTCCGCTTCACTCAGTCCGTCAAAACGCAGGGTGATATGTCCCAGTTCACGTAAGTTTTGTTCTGCCACGCTGCCAACGGCGGTGACCGGGTACTGATGCTGGCCTAGTTCAAACTGGATCCCCGCTTGTAACGAACCGTTCAGCTCGCCGTGGCAATGAATGAAGCAAAACTCCTCGATATCCGCGGGCGCACCTTCACGAAAGGTAATCAACATCTGGTCGCTGAGTGCATCCGGGGCGCTCTGGCCGATGCGGGTGATGGTGGTCTGATAAATCACGGTCATTTTTGAGTGCCTCTTATTGGTAAATAAAGCCGGAAACAAACCAGGCGATGAGAACGGTTGGCGCGCCGGTCAGAAAACGACTCACCAGAACGGATGGCACGCCGACGCGGACCGTGTCCTGACGTGCTTCGGCCAGCGACAGCCCGACAGGGATAAAGTCGCATGCAGCCTGGGCGTTAATGGCGAACAGAGCAGGTAACGCCAGATGCGGGGGAATATTCCCCAAACCAATCTGTACGCCGATCAGAACGCCGATAACCTGGGCGATGACCGCACCGGGGCCGAGGAAAGGCGACAGCAGTGGGAAAGAACAAATCAGCGCCAGCGTCACCAGCCCCAGCGGATGGCTGGCCAGCGGTGCGAGTCCATGGGCGATCCAGTCTCCCAGACCAGAAGCCATAATGATGCCGATCAGCGCCGAGACGAATGCCATAAACGGCAGAATGGTTTTCAGCACGGTATCAATAGTGTCGCGCCCGGCCTGGAACAGAACCGCAACGGCTGAGCCCATGCCCATCCCGACTTTTGCCAACAGACCGTCGCTTTGCTCGGTAATTTTCTTGCTGGTGTCGTAATCGCGGCTCATGCTGCTGTTTGCGGGCGTTGGTGTAGCGGACGCTTCACCGACAACGGTAATGTTTTCTTCTTTTACGCCAGAGACATAGATATCTTCAACAATGAACTGGGCCAGCGGACCGGATTTTCCCGTGGCGTGAATGTTCACCGTCGGGATACGACGTTTTGGATAGATCCCGCAGCGCAGTGTGCCGCCGCAGTCGATGATCGCCACGCCAATTTCATTCTCCGGCGGTTCGCCTTCTTTGAAGCCATCAACGGCCTGCCAACCGGTCAGATTCGCCAGCTTGTCGACAATCGCCGGGCGCGTTCCTGCAGTGATATAGACAATTTTCTTGCCCGGAACGGCATCCAGTTCAAGCGGGCCGCCCCAGCCGCCGGTGCCTTTTTCAATACGAATACGCGTCATGATGTTGCTCCCGCCAGATGTACTTTCTGCTCAAGTTGAATGCCCATTTTTTTCTCAAAGATGGTGGTGGTGAAATCGGTCACCCAGCCACGGAAGAAGTTGGTCACCAGACCGACCAGCAAATAGCTCACCGCGAGCGGACCGAGCGGCAGACCCAGCGTAGTCAGTCCGCTGGCGATCCCCAGATAGACAAACAGCTCGCCAGGGTTGATGTGCGGGAACAAGCCGTTCATTGAATGGCAACTGTAAGAGGCGGCGGCGTAGTAGCTGGGCTTGTATTTTTCCGGCATAAAGCGACCCAGGCTCAGCGTCATAGGGTTACAAAACACAAATGTGCCGATGCACGGCAGTAGCAGGTAGCGGGACAGCGGGTTTCCAGCGCAGCGCTGGGCAAAACGTTCAATACGCTGCTGACCGATAAAGTTAATCAGCGCATTCATGATGACCAGCAAGCTGATCAGCAGAGGAAGAATACCGGTCACCATGCCGGTAAAGACCTCTCCGCCTTTCTGGAACAAGCCGATAAACCACTCAGCCCCGAGTGTGATGGTGTCGATCATTATTCTCTCCTGTAGGGGTTTTTAGTTATCTTGCCAAACGGTAATTTATTTTAATCACATTGAAAGGTTTGAAAGTGTTATTTTGATCTCAAAATGAAAGATAAATATTTTAATTTGAAAGAAAGTGCGTGAAGGCTCGCAATTGTGCCGGGCGGAAGTGCAAGAGGGGGGAAATTCTGTGAAGGAGAGCGACAACTGCTTCCTTGTGTGACGGAGGATGCTTTACCATACTTCCCCCAGGCTGAATTTGTTTAATGGATGTCTCATGTTCAAGCGTCGTTATGTAGCGTTACTTCCCCTTTTCGTATTGCTCGCTGCCTGTAGCAGCAAACCTAAACCTTCAGAGACTCAAACGACTACGGGTACGCCATCCGGCGGATTCCTGCTTGAGCCGCAGCACAATGTCATGCAAACGGGCGGTGATTTTGCCAATAATCCGAACGCCCAGCAGTTCATCGAGAAAATGGTGAATAAGCACGGTTTTGACCGCCAGCAGTTGCAGGAGATCTTGTCGCAGGCTAAGCGTCTGGACTCGGTATTGCGTCTGATGGACCGCCAGGCGCCGACGACACAACCGCCAGCTGGACCTAACGGCGCATGGTTACGGTATCGTAAACAGTTCATCACACCGGATAACGTGCAAAACGGCGTGGCTTTCTGGAACCAATATGAAGATGCCCTGAACCGCGCCTGGCAGGTCTACGGCGTACCGCCGGAAATTATCGTTGGCATTATTGGCGTAGAAACTCGCTGGGGCCGCGTGATGGGTAAAACGCGGATTCTGGATGCGCTGGCGACGCTGTCCTTTAACTATCCTCGTCGTGCGGAATACTTCTCTGGCGAACTGGAAACCTTCCTGCTGATGGCGCGAGATGAAAGCGACGATCCGCTCGATTTGAAAGGTTCTTTCGCGGGGGCAATGGGCTACGGCCAGTTTATGCCGTCTTCCTATAAACAATATGCCGTTGATTTCAATGGTGATGGGCACATTAACCTGTGGGATCCGGTTGATGCCATCGGTAGCGTGGCGAACTACTTCAAAGGTCACGGCTGGGTGAAAGGCGATACAGTAGCGGTTCCGGCAAATGGTCAGGCGCCTGGGTTGGCTAACGGCTTTAAAACGCAGTACAGCATTTCTCAGCTTGCCGCCGCAGGTCTGACGCCGCAGCAGTCATTGGGGAATCATCAGCAGGCCAGCCTGCTACGCCTGGATATCGGTACCGGCTACCAGTACTGGTATGGGTTGCCGAACTTCTACACCATCACCCGCTATAACCACAGTACCCATTACGCGATGGCCGTGTGGCAATTGGGTCAGGCGGTGGCGCTGGCGCGTGTGCAGTAATCACTCCCCCTGCCTACTGGAGGATATCTCTTGTAGGCCGGAGAAGATGCCCTGACATCGCCATCCGGCAGGTCTTATTTATGCAACGGAGCAATTTTTGGAATCCCCCTCGTAAAACGTTCTCGCCATCCCCACATTGGTTATGAAAGTGCTATCTTGTCCGGCATATTTTTTTAACTGACAGAGGCTGAAATGACCGACAGTGAACTGATGCAGTTAAGCGAGCAGGTTGGCCTGGCGCTGAAAGCGCGCGGGGCAACCGTGACGACGGCGGAATCCTGCACCGGCGGCTGGGTAGCCAAAGCGATTACGGATATTGCCGGAAGCTCCACCTGGTTTGAACGCGGGTTTGTGACTTACAGCAATGAAGCCAAAGCGCAGATGATTGGCGTGCGTGAAGAGACGCTGGCCCAGCATGGCGCGGTGAGTGAGCCAGTGGTGGTGGAGATGGCGATAGGTGCGCTAAAAGCCGCCCGCGCGCATTTCGCTGTTTCGATAAGCGGTATTGCGGGGCCGGATGGCGGCAGCAAAGAAAAGCCCGTGGGGACGGTATGGTTTGCTTTTGCCAGCGCAAGCGGCGAGGGGATTACCCGCCGGGAATGCTTTAGCGGCGATCGCGATGCAGTACGTCGACAGGCGACCGCCTACGCGTTACAAACCCTGTGGCAACAATTTCTACAAAATACTTGATACTGTATGAGCATACAGTATAATTGCTTCAACAGAACATTATCTATCACGTTTCGCGGTTTAACCCGAAAGCGGCATGACAGGAGTAATTAATGGCTATCGACGAAAACAAACAGAAAGCGTTGGCGGCAGCGCTGGGTCAGATCGAAAAGCAATTCGGTAAAGGCTCCATCATGCGCCTCGGTGAAGACCGTTCCATGGATGTGGAAACCATCTCCACCGGTTCGCTTTCTCTGGATATCGCATTGGGCGCGGGCGGTTTGCCTATGGGTCGTATCGTCGAAATCTACGGGCCAGAATCCTCCGGTAAAACAACGCTGACACTGCAGGTTATTGCCGCCGCACAGCGCGAAGGTAAAACCTGTGCGTTCATCGATGCGGAACACGCGTTGGATCCCGTTTATGCGCGTAAACTTGGCGTTGATATCGATAACCTGCTGTGTTCTCAGCCGGATACCGGTGAGCAAGCGCTGGAAATCTGTGATGCGCTGGCGCGTTCCGGTGCGGTTGACGTTATCGTTGTCGACTCCGTTGCCGCATTGACGCCGAAGGCAGAAATCGAAGGCGAAATTGGTGACTCTCACATGGGCCTTGCGGCACGTATGATGAGCCAGGCAATGCGTAAACTGGCCGGTAACCTGAAGCAGTCCAACACGCTGCTGATTTTCATCAACCAGATCCGTATGAAGATTGGCGTTATGTTCGGTAACCCGGAAACCACCACCGGTGGCAACGCCCTGAAATTCTATGCTTCTGTTCGTCTGGATATCCGTCGTATTGGTGCGGTGAAAGAAGGCGACAACGTGGTGGGTAGTGAAACCCGCGTTAAGGTCGTGAAAAACAAAATTGCAGCACCGTTTAAACAGGCCGAATTCCAGATTCTTTACGGTGAAGGTATCAACTTCTACGGCGAACTGGTTGACCTGGGCGTGAAAGAGAAGCTGATTGAAAAAGCTGGTGCATGGTACAGCTACAACGGTGAGAAGATCGGTCAGGGTAAAGCGAACGCAACCAACTGGCTGAAAGAAAACCCGGCAACTGCGAAAGAAATTGAGAAGAAATTACGTGAGTTACTGCTCAATAACCAGGATTCAACGCCTGATTTCTCCGTTGATGATAGCGGCGAAGACGTAAAAGAAACGAACGAAGATTTCTGATAATCTGTTTTGAATCGCATGTTTTGAATCGCATATAGTAAAGGGCTGCATATCATGCAGCCCTTTTTCATTTCTGAAGGCTCACTATGACAGACGCAACTTCCCGCCGTTCCGCTTATTCCCGACTGCTTGACCGCGCCGTACGTATTCTGGCGATGCGCGATCACAGCGAGCAGGAACTGCGACGTAAGCTGGCCGCTCCGGTGATGGGGAAAAATGGACCAGAAGAAATTGATGCCACGCCAGAGGATTACGACAAGGTCATCGCCTGGTGTATTGAAAGTCGTTATCTGGATGATGATCGCTTCGTGCAGCAGTTTATCGCCAGCCGCAGTCGTAAGGGCTACGGACCTGCCCGCGTGCGTCAGGAATTAAATCAGAAAGGGATCGCGCGTGAGGCTATTGAGCGAGCCATGCGTGAGTGCGAAATTGACTGGGCAGTGCTTGCACGTGAGCAGGCCGTCCGGAAATATGGAGAACCTTTACCTGTGGAATTTTCAGATAAGGTAAAGGTCCAGCGTTTTTTGCTCTATCGCGGCTATCTGATGGAAGATATTCAGGCAATATGGCGAAATTTTGACGATTGACCGCATACGGGATTTTACTTCCCAGTAAAGAAAACTTATCTTATTCCCACTTTTCGATTGCCAGAGGCGCAGTTTACGTGCCGATGCTGGTAATGACATTTCGTTAGCTTGATTTCTTCAGGATAATTATGAGCAAGAGCACCGCTGAGATCCGTCAGGCGTTTCTCGATTTTTTCCATAGTAAAGGACATCAGGTAGTTGCCAGCAGCTCCCTGGTACCGAACAATGACCCTACTTTGTTGTTTACCAACGCCGGGATGAACCAGTTCAAGGATGTTTTCCTTGGCCTCGACAAGCGTAATTATTCCCGCGCAACCACCTCGCAGCGTTGCGTACGTGCGGGCGGTAAGCACAACGACCTGGAAAACGTCGGTTACACTGCACGTCACCATACCTTTTTCGAAATGCTGGGCAACTTCAGCTTCGGCGATTACTTCAAACACGACGCCATTCAATACGCATGGGAACTGTTGACCGGTGAAAACTGGTTTGCCCTGCCAAAAGAGCGTCTGTGGGTCACCGTCTATGAAACTGACGATGAAGCCTATGAAATCTGGGAAAAAGAAGTCGGTATTCCGCGCGAACGTATCATCCGTATCGGTGATAACAAAGGCGCGGCTTATGCTTCCGACAACTTCTGGCAGATGGGTGATACCGGTCCTTGCGGTCCGTGCACCGAAATTTTCTACGACCACGGCGACCACATTTGGGGTGGTCCTCCGGGAAGCGCGGAAGAAGATGGCGATCGCTACATTGAGATCTGGAACATCGTCTTCATGCAGTTCAACCGTCAGGCTGACGGCACCATGGAACCGCTGCCGAAACCGTCCGTGGATACTGGTATGGGTCTGGAGCGTATTGCGGCCGTGCTGCAACACGTTAACTCCAACTATGAAATTGACCTGTTCCGTTCACTGATTGAGTCCGTGGCGAAAGTTACCGGCGCGACCGATCTGAGCAACAAGTCGCTGCGCGTTATTGCCGACCATATCCGTTCCTGTGCGTTCCTGATTGCCGATGGCGTTGTTCCGTCGAATGAAAACCGTGGCTATGTGCTGCGTCGTATCATTCGTCGCGCAGTTCGTCATGGCAACATGCTGGGCGCGAAGGACACTTTCTTCTACAAGCTGGTTGGTCCGCTGGTAGACGTAATGGGTTCCGCGGGCGAAGAGCTGAAGCGTCAACAGGCTATGGTTGAGCAGGTTCTTAAAACCGAAGAAGAGCAGTTTGCGCGTACGCTGGAGCGTGGCCTGGCGCTGCTGGATGAAGAACTGGCAAAACTGTCCGGCGATACGCTGGACGGCGAAACCGCATTCCGTCTGTATGACACCTACGGTTTCCCGGTTGACCTGACGGCAGACGTTTGCCGCGAGCGTAACATCAAGGTTGACGAAGCGGGCTTTGAAGCCGCAATGGAAGAGCAACGCCGTCGTGCGCGTGAAGCCAGCGGCTTTGGTACAGACTACAATGCGATGATTCGCGTTGATGGTGCTTCTGAATTTAAAGGCTACGAGTACCTGGAACTGAACGGCAAAGTCACCGCACTGTTTGTTGATGGTAAAGCGGTAGACGCCATTAACGCAGGTCAGGATGCCGTTGTCGTTCTTGACCAGACGCCGTTCTATGCGGAATCCGGTGGTCAGATTGGTGATAAAGGCGAACTGAAAGGTGCGGGCTTCGCGTTTGCCGTTAGCGATACGCAGAAATATGGTCAGGCGATTGGTCACATCGGCAAACTGTCTGCGGGTTCTCTGAAAGTTGGCGATGCCGTGCAGGCTGACGTAGATGAAGCTCGTCGTGCGCGTATCCGCTTGAACCACTCCGCAACGCACCTGATGCATGCGGCGCTGCGCGAGGTTCTGGGCACGCACGTGGCGCAGAAAGGCTCGCTGGTTAACGATAAAATTCTGCGCTTTGACTTCTCTCATACCGAAGCGATGAAACCTGCTGAAATCCGTGCCGTTGAAGATCTGGTGAATGCACAAATTCGTCGCAACCTGCCGATTGAAACGAACATCATGGATCTTGAAGCGGCGAAAGCCAAAGGTGCAATGGCGCTGTTTGGCGAGAAATATGACGACCACGTGCGCGTTCTGAGCATGGGTGATTTCTCTACCGAACTGTGTGGTGGTACTCATGCCAGCCGTACGGGTGATATCGGTCTGTTCCGCATTGTGTCCGAGTCAGGTACTGCTGCAGGCGTTCGTCGTATCGAAGCCGTAACCGGTGAAGGCGCTATCCAAACAGTGCATGCTGAGAGCGATCGCTTAAGCGATATTGCGCAGCTGCTGAAAGGCGATAGCCAGAATATCGGTGACAAAGTTCGTTCCGTACTGGAGCGTACGCGTCAGCTCGAAAAAGAATTGCAGCAATTGAAGGAACAGGCTGCGGCGCAGGAGAGTGCAAATCTTTCCAGCAAAGCGGTTGATATCAATGGCGTGAAGCTGTTGGTCAGCGAACTCGCGGACGTTGAGCCGAAAATGCTGCGTACCATGGTTGATGATCTGAAAAATCAACTGGGGTCTACCATTATCGTTCTGGCAACGGTGGTGGAAGGTAAGGTTTCTCTGATTGCGGGTGTGTCTAAGGACGTGACAGATCGCGTGAAAGCAGGGGAGCTGGTTGGTATGGTCGCTCAGCAGGTAGGCGGTAAGGGTGGCGGTCGTCCGGATATGGCGCAAGCCGGTGGTACGGATGCGGCGGCTCTGCCTGCAGCGTTAGCCAGTGTGAAAGGCTGGGTCAGCGCAAAACTGTAATAACTATAAGCGTTAGCGCATGCCGAAACCCCAAGTTACGGCATGCGAATCAACGCTATCGACAACGATAAAGTCAGGTTGAAGTTGTGTATATCGGCTAAACTTAGGTTTAACAGAATGTGATGCCGTGACTGCTTACACTTAGGTGTTTGTCATCGCTTACTTTTTGGCGTTATATGATGGATAATGCCGGGATACAGAGAGACCCGACTCTTTTAATCTTTCAAGGAGCAAAGAATGCTGATTCTGACTCGTCGAGTTGGTGAGACCCTCATGATAGGCGATGAGGTCACCGTGACAGTTTTAGGGGTGAAGGGCAACCAGGTGCGCATCGGCGTAAACGCCCCGAAAGAAGTTTCTGTCCATCGGGAAGAGATCTACCAGCGTATCCAGGCTGAAAAATCCCAGCAGTCCAGTTACTAAGGTTTTCGCGTCTCACCTTTCTGGTGAGGCGCAACCTGATTGAGTTGTCCTTTTTCTTAACTTTTCTTCTTTGCCTTCCTTGTTTTCTCGATTCCCTTACACGTATTGCCGTTCCCTGCGAATTTTCCGTTTGTTCATTGCTTCAGAGAATTGCCAATTTATCTGTTGATAAAACACTCTTTTTGCCGTTTTTGCAGACTAATTGCGCGTGAAATGTGCAAACGATAAAAGCGCTGGAAAAATTGTTTGACTTATAAGTCCCAGAAAGTAATATGTGCGCCACGCAGCGACGATGAGCAGAAACAAGTTCTTCGAAGCACTCGTAAGAGGCGTGTTGGTGAGGTGGCCGAGAGGCTGAAGGCGCTCCCCTGCTAAGGGAGTATGCGGTCAAAAGCTGCATCCGGGGTTCGAATCCCCGCCTCACCGCCATTTGCATCCGTAGCTCAGCTGGATAGAGTACTCGGCTACGAACCGAGCGGTCGGAGGTTCGAATCCTCCCGGATGCACCATCTTCTCTGCAATAACGCATTAGCGTTGTTACGGAAAACGATATCACTTTAGCAGTGATATCAAATCTGCAGTAAGTAAGTTTCCCTGATGCATCCGTAGCTCAGCTGGATAGAGTACTCGGCTACGAACCGAGCGGTCGGAGGTTCGAATCCTCCCGGATGCACCATCTTCTCCGAGACAACAGCAAAACTGTTGTTTCATGGTCTGCGAGATAATCGCGAGCACCAGGGAGGATAACGTTGCTTCAGCAACGGCCCGCAGGGCGAGGCGCAGCCGAGTAATCCTCCCGGATGCACCATCTCTTACTTGATATCACTTATTTCGATATCAATATCGGCAGTAAAGCAAGTTTCCTGATGCATCCGTAGCTCAGCTGGATAGAGTACTCGGCTACGAACCGAGCGGTCGGAGGTTCGAATCCTCCCGGATGCACCATCTTCTCCGAGATAGCAGTAAAACTGTTGTTTCATGGTCTGCGAGATAATCGCGAGCACCAGGGAGGATAACGTTGCTTCAGCAACGGCCCGCAGGGCGAGGCGCAGCCGAGTAATCCTCCCGGATGCACCATCTCTTACTTGGTATCACTTATTTCGATATCAATATCGGCAGTAAAGCAAGTTTCCTGATGCATCCGTAGCTCAGCTGGATAGAGTACTCGGCTACGAACCGAGCGGTCGGAGGTTCGAATCCTCCCGGATGCACCATATTCTCCGAGACAACAGCAAAACTGTTGTTTCATGGTCTGCGAGATAATCGCGAGCACCAGGGAGGATAACGTTGCTTCAGCAACGGCCCGCAGGGCGAGGCGCAGCCGAGTAATCCTCCCGGATGCACCATCTTCTCCGAGATAGCAGTAAAACTGTTGTTTCATGGTCTGCGAGATAATCACCAGTACTTTTCCCCCGTTGAATCATTTCCACCAACACTCAGAACCCTCTTCATTCGCTGTCAGCGACAAAATCAATCAATTACGATAAAATAACGTCTGGTCATTCGGCTTGTGAGAAGACGATGTACGAACGTTATGCGGGTTTGATTTTTGATATGGATGGCACCATCCTGGATACCGAGCCAACGCACCGTAAGGCGTGGCATGAGGTATTGGGGCATTATGGGTTGCGTTTTGATGAACAAGCCATGGTCGCCCTCAATGGCTCCCCAACGTGGCGTATTGCCCAGTCGGTAATTGAATTGAATCATGCCGATCTTGATCCCCATGCCTTAGCGCGTGAGAAAACCGACAAAGTGAGAAGCATGTTGCTGGACAGCGTCCAGCCTCTGCCGTTGGTTGACGTCGTGAAAGCCTGGCATGGGCGTCGGCCTATGGCGGTAGGAACGGGGAGTGAGAGCGCGATTGCAGAAGCGCTGCTCGCTCACCTTGGACTGCGTCGCTATTTTGATGCTGTCGTCGCAGCCGATCACGTACAACGCCACAAACCTGCTCCTGATACGTTTTTGCTCTGTGCTGAACGCATGGGTGTTGAACCGGCGCGTTGCGTCGTGTTTGAAGATGCCGATTTTGGACTTCAGGCGGCGCGTGCCGCAGGAATGGACGCCGTGGATGTCCGGTTATTGTGAGTGATGGACTGTCGCTCCTGTCACTGTTTGCCAGCAGTTTTCTCAGCGCCACGCTATTACCCGGCAATTCTGAAGTTGTTTTAGTTGCTTTGCTGGTCTCCGGGGTAAGTCATCCCTGGGTCTTAGTCTTAACAGCAACAATGGGTAATAGCCTTGGAGGGTTAACTAACGTTATCCTTGGGCGTTTCTTTCCATTGCGTAAAACATCGCGCTGGCAAGAAAAAGCCACTGGCTGGCTGCGGCGCTATGGCGCTGTCACACTATTATTAAGCTGGATGCCGGTTATAGGTGATTTATTGTGCCTGTTAGCTGGATGGATGCGCATCTCGTGGGGTCCAGTTCTCTTTTTCTTATGCCTTGGCAAGGCGCTGCGCTATGTTGTTGTCGCGGCGGTTACGACGCAAGGCATTATGTGGTGGCACTAATTGTGTTGTGAGATAGCCTTCAGGGTAACCAATACCATTATGCTAATTAAAACGATTTTGACAGGCGGGAGGTCAATTTGATCCCGGACGTATCACAGGCGCTGGCCTGGCTGGAAAACCATCCTCAGGCGTTAAAGGGGATTCAACGTGGGCTGGAGCGCGAAACGCTGCGTGTTAATGCAGACGGGTCATTAGCAACAACAGGCCATCCTGAGGTGTTAGGCTCAGCGCTAACGCATAAATGGATAACGACTGACTTTGCCGAAGCGCTGCTGGAATTTATCACTCCGCCAGGCGATGACATTGAGAAAATGCTCACGTTCATGCGCGACCTGCATCGGTATACCGCCAGAAACCTGGGCGACGAGCGTATGTGGCCGTTGAGCATGCCTTGCTATATTGCCGAAGGCCAGGATATCGAACTGGCGCAGTACGGCACGTCTAATACTGGTCGTCTGAAGACGCTGTACCGTGAAGGCCTTAAAAACCGTTACGGCGCATTGATGCAGACTATCTCCGGCGTACACTACAATTTCTCCCTGCCAATGGCCTTCTGGCAGGCGAAGTGCGGCGTAACCGAAGGCGAAGATGCTAAAGAGAAGATCTCTGCGGGCTACTTCCGTCTGATTCGCAACTACTACCGTTTTGGTTGGGTGATCCCGTATCTGTTTGGCGCCTCTCCGGCCATTTGTTCCTCCTTCCTGCAAGGAAAACCGACAACCCTTCCGTTTGAAAAAACTGACTGCGGGATGTACTACCTGCCGTACGCAACATCGTTGCGTCTGAGTGATTTGGGCTATACCAATAAGTCGCAAAGCAATCTCGGAATTACGTTTAACGATTTGCATGAGTATGTGGCAGGATTAAAGCGCGCGATTAAAACGCCTTCCGAGGAGTATGCAGCGATCGGTCTGGAGAAGGAGGGTAAGCGCCTGCAAATCAACAGCAACGTTCTTCAGATTGAAAATGAGCTGTATGCGCCTATCCGCCCGAAACGTGTTACTCGTCGTGGTGAAACGCCATCTGATGCGCTTCTGCGTGGCGGTATTGAATACATCGAAGTACGCTCGCTGGATATTAATCCGTTCTCACCGATCGGCGTTGACGAGCAGCAGGTGCGCTTCCTCGATCTGTTTATGGTCTGGTGTGCTCTTGCTGATGCCCCGGAAATGAGCAGTGATGAATTGCTGTGTACGCGTAAAAACTGGAATCGTGTGATTCTCGAAGGTCGTAAGCCAGGGCTGACGTTAGGTATTGGCTGTGAAGCAGCCCAGTTCCCGCTGCCTAAAGTGGGTAAAGATCTGTTCCGTGATCTGAAACGTGTGGCACAAACGCTGGACAGCATCGATGGGGGAGAGGAGTATCAGAAGATCTGTGATCAACTGGTGGCCTGTTTTGACAATCCTGAACTGACTTTCTCTGCCCGGATCCTGCGGTCTATGATTGATGAAGGCATTGGCGGTACGGGCAAAGCGCTGGGTGAGGCTTACCGAAATCTGCTGCGTGAAGAGCCATTAGAAATATTGCAGGAAGTTGAATTTATTGCTGAAACCGAGGCTTCAAAGCGTCGTCAGCAGGAGATAGAAGCGGCTGATACTGAGCCGTTTAGCGTGTGGCTGGAAAAGCACGCTTGATACAAAAGAAAAAGGCCACTCGGGAGTGGCCAAAATTTCATCTCTGAAAACAGGGATGATGATAACAAATGCGCGTCTTTCATATACTCAGACTCGCCCCGGAACAAAGAGTTCAGATTATTTTAAAAAAATTTATCGGAGGTGGCTAAATGCCGTTGTTAGATAGTTTTACTGTCGATCACACCCGGATGGAAGCTCCCGCAGTCCGGGTTGCAAAAACGATGAATACCCCGCATGGCGACGCAATCACCGTGTTTGATCTACGTTTCTGCATTCCGAACAAAGAAGTGATGCCTGAGAAAGGTATCCATACGCTGGAGCACCTGTTTGCAGGTTTTATGCGTAACCACCTCAACGGTAACGGCGTTGAAATTATCGATATCTCTCCGATGGGATGCCGTACCGGCTTTTACATGAGCCTGATTGGTACGCCGGACGAGCAGCGTGTTGCCGATGCATGGAAAGCGGCGATGGCGGACGTGCTGAAAGTGCAGGATCAGAATCAGATCCCGGAACTGAACGTTTACCAGTGCGGTACGTATCAGATGCACTCTCTTAGCGAAGCACAGGATATCGCGCGTCATATTCTGGAGCATGGTGTGCGCGTGAACAGCAATGAAGAGCTGGCGTTGCCGAAAGAGAAACTGCAGGAATTGCATATTTAGTCTTATTAATTAGCTGTTCTTGTATTGAAATCAACCCCGGCTTATCACCGGGGTTTTTTATTTCGCTATATAATCCAGAGCTATTATATTTACGACGGGAATATAATCTCGTCCAATTAATTCATAACCTGCTAAATAATAAAATGTGATCTGGCAGGCAGAAAATAATGGATAATTAACGATGCCATCTCACACCGATCACATAAATAAAAAAACATAAATAATTAATAGAAAAACATAATGGAATACGCCAGGTATCCAGGTAATAAAAAGACTCTTTTCATTGCTGGTGGATGGGGTTTTTATCAAATCTTATCTGGTATACATTAAACTTTAGGGATAAAAAATGAAGGTGAAATATTTAGCGCTTGTGGTCGGCGCTTGCTTTTCGCATAACCTTTGGGCAGCAAATACCACTATTGAACAGCGTCTTGCCGAGCTGGAGCAGCGCGTGATTAACGCCGAACAGCGAGCCGCAGATGCTGAGTCGCAAATTCGCTCGCTGAAGCAGCAGCAAGTAGCCACAGCGCCGACGGTGCAAGTACAGTCTGCTGAACCCACCGCCTCTACGGAAAATCCACCCAAGTTAACGCTATCCGGTTTTAGCGATATTAAGTTCTATGGCGACGTTGAGTTTAACATGGATGCGGCAAGCCGCTCTGGTAGTCTGACATCAACCCGAACCTCGGCAAATAAAGATTGGGCACCTGGAACGAATGAACGTTGGGATATCAACGGGCGTCTGCTATTGGGGTTTGATGGCTACCAACGACTGAATAACGGTAATTTTGCCGGATTCTCGGTTCAACCTCTGGCAGACCTGACCGGAAAAATGAACCTCGATGATGCGGTGTTCTTTTTTGGTCAGGAAAAAGACTGGAAAATTAAGGTGGGACGTTTTGAAGCGTACGATATGTTCCCGCTGAATCAGGATACGTTTATTGAATATTCAGGTAATACGGCGAATGACCTTTACAGTGATGGCTATGGCTATATTTATATGATGAAAGAGGGGCGTGGACGTAGCGACAGCGGCGGTAATTTCCTGATCAGTAAAACCATCGATAACTGGTATTTTGAAGTGAATACATTGATGGAAAATGGCAGTACGCTCTATACCGAGAAGCAGTACCACGGAATGGACTTAACCAATGATAAAAACGTGGCTTACGTGCGCCCGGTGATCGCCTGGCAAAACGGGCGTTTCTCTACGGCGGTGGCGATGGAAAGTAACGTCGTCAATAATGCCTACGGCTATTATGAGAACGGGAAGTGGATCGATCAGTCCGATCGTACGGGGTATGGTTTTACCATGACCTGGGACGGACAAAAAACCGATCCGGAAGATGGCGCGGTGATTAACCTGAATACTGCTTATATGGACGCGACCGATGAGACCGATTTTACCGCTGGGGTGAACGCGTTGTGGCATCGATTCGAACTGGGCTATATCTATGCGCATAACAATATTGATGCTTTCAATGCCGCTAACCTGGGGGCCGTTTGCGAGGAAGACTGTTGGATCACCGATCCGGGCAGCTATGACATTCACACCATTCATGCCTCATACTTATTCCCTAACGTAATGAATATGAAAAACTTTAATATCTATCTCGGTGCTTATGCCTCATGGGTTGAGGCCGATCCGAACAGTGGCGACAATAGTGAAGATGCACGTTACGGCGGACGCCTGAGATTCAAATATTATTTCTGATGCTGGCCACAATAAAAAAGGGATCCGCAGATCCCTTTTTTTCAGATAGTTAGTGCGCGCCACCGCCGCCGCCTCCCGCGCCGAAGGGGGGTTTAGCGAACCACACCAGACCAAGCAGAACCAGGAAGATCCCCGCCGACATCCAGAAGATTTCGTTGGCTGAAATAATCAGACCCTGATTAGTGATTTGCTGGGCTATCCATCCTGACGCTTGCTGGTGCGTCATCCCTAAATCCTGCAGCTTGTCGTACATTGCCTGAGCATTTGGGTTGTAGGGATTAACGGATTCCGTTAGCTGCGCATGATGCAGCGACTCACGGTTAGTCCACATCGTTGTTGTAATCGATGTACCAATAGAGCCGGCCAGCGTTCGCGTAAAGTTAGACAAGCTCGATGCAGCCGCCAAACGCTCAGGTGGTAAGCCGGACAGCGTGATGGTCGTCAGTGGCATAAAGAAGCAGGCTACCGCGAAACCCTGAATAAACTGCGGCCAGGCCGATGCGCCAAAGTCCATACCCGGTTCGAACGTCCACGCGCGCCAGTAGAAACAGACGGCGTACATAATAAAACTGAATGTCACCAACCGACGCATATCCAGCTTGTGCGCAAAGCGGCCGATAATTGGCGACAGGATCACCGGAATGATCCCTACCGGCGCGGACGCCAGACCGGCCCAGGTTGCCGTATAGCCGTAAACCTCCTGCAATAGCTGCGGCAGCAGGACGATGGCGCCGAAGTAGAGCATATAGGCCAGGCTGATACACAGACAGCCGATGGTAAAGTTGCGCGACTTAAACAGCGAGAGATCGACAATGGGGTGCTCGTCGGTAAGCTCCCAGACGATCAGGAAGCTGATAGCCACCACGGCGACCACCGTCAGGAGAATAATCTCCTGAGAGGCAAACCAGTCCAGCTCTTTGCCACGGTCGAGCATAATCTGCAAACTACCGATACCAATGACCAGCAGTGCCAGACCAATGGCGTCGATGCGCCGCTGCTCGGTTTTTGTTTCCCGACCACGCAGTGTTTGCAGGGTCATCAACACCACTACAGCACCGATTGGCACGTTGATGAAAAATATCCAGCCCCAGTGATAGTTGTCGCTGATGTAACCCCCAAGAATAGGGCCACATATTGGGGCAACGATCACCGTCATCGACCACAGCGCCAGGGCGATGGAACGTTTGGCGGGAGGATAGTTATTCAGTAACAGGCTTTGTGACAGCGGAATCAATGGACCAGCGACAATCCCTTGGATCACGCGGAAGAAAATCAGCATGTTCAGGCTGGTGGACATCCCACATGCCCATGATGCAATGACGAAGGCAGTCGTTGACCATATGAATAGTCTTACTTCACCAAAGCGCTTTGCCAGCCAGCCGGTGATCGGAATTGAGATAGCGTTTGCCACCCCAAATGAGGTGATCACCCAGGTTCCCTGGCTCAGTGAAGAGCCGAGGTTCCCGGCGATAGTGGGGATCGCCACGTTAGCAATGGTGGAGTCCAGCACCTGCATGAATGTCGCCAGGGATAGCGCGATCGTCATAATGACGAGCTGCGCGCCTTCCAGCGGTTTTTGCTGTTGCATCACACGCACCTTTGAATTAGCCCGCGTTGGCCCGCACGATCTCTTCGATCATCTTATTGACCGGAGCAAGGTTGATTTCACGTGCATTACTTTCTGATACCGGCGTGGTGCGGACCTGGCTTGCCAGAATTTGTCCGTCACGATTGGAAGTATCCACCGTAACCAGCGTAGACAAACCGATCCGCAGTGGATGCTGTGCCAACTGCTGCTCATCCAGTTCGATACGTACCGGCAGACGCTGGACGACTTTGATCCAGTTACCGGTCGCGTTTTGGGCCGGCAGCAGTGAAAAGGCGCTCCCCGTCCCCATATCGAGGCCGACAACTTTACCGGTATATTTCACGTCATCGCCATAAATATCGGTGACAACCGTCGCGGGTTGACCAATACGAATATGGGCGAGCTGTGTTTCTTTAAAGTTGGCATCCACCCACAGGTTAGTGGCCGGGACAACCGCCATCAATGGCGTTGTTGGGCTAATCTGTGCCCCTGGCTGTACGGCACGGCGGGATACATAGCCGGTCATAGGGCTGACGATTCTGGTACGTTCCAGCGCCAGCCAGGCATCGCGCACTTCGGTGGCGGCCTGTTGTACGGCGGGTTGATCTTCCAGCTTGCTACCGAGAATCATTGCCTGGTTAGCATTATACTGCTGGATAGCGACATCAAGCTGAGCCTGAGCGCTGGCAACGGCATCACGCGCATGTTGCAGCTCTTCGCGGCCAATCAGGTTGGCGTTGCCCAGCGGGACACGACGATTAAAGTCGCTTTGTGCCTGCGCCAGCGCGGTTCTCTGCACCTCAATGCTGGCCTGTAACTGCTTGCTGTTGATCATCAACTGGTGCGTCTGACGCACGCTGGAAGCCAGCGCAGTTTTGGCTTTTTCAAATGCCTGTTTGGCATCAGTCTGGTCGAGGGTGACCAGCACATCGCCTTCTTTAACAAAATCAGTGTTATCAGCCCAGACTTTTGTCACGCTGCCTGATACCTGCGCCATGATTTGAACCTGATTCCCTGCCACGTACGCATCGTCTGTATCTTCGTAATGACGCAGTACTAAAAACCAATAAATCCCATATGCCACGGCAATGATAATAAAGAGCAAGGTCAAAAGGAGAAGCATACTTTTACGTTTGCCATTCTTCTTGACCGGTTGCTGCGGGGTTTGAGTCTCCGCATTTGCGCTCATGTTGTTCTCCACGATCTTCTTTTTATCACATCGGCTGAGCCGACCTGTTTATCAGACAGGCCAGCAGTATGCGTGCTGGCCTGTCGGTTTTTTCATTTATAAATCTGGATTTCTGAGCGAGTCGACGCCTTAGCGCAGCGCTTCTAACACCGCGCCATCCTGCTCCATCTGATCAAGACGGGTCAGAAGTTTACGGGTAATTTGCTCAAGCTGATCTTTTTCGGTGGTGCTAAGAGATGACCAGAGCTGGTGCAGGCAGTTATGCTGAGGCGGTAACACCTCCTGCAAAAATGCATGGCCTTTCTCGGTCAATTGCAGATGCAGACAGCGGCGATCGTTATCGCTTTCACGACGTTCGATCCAGCCACGTTTTTCTAACTCATCCGCGATGCGGGTAGCGTTAGTACGTGACGATCCAAGCGCGCAACTCAGTTCAGAAGGCTGAATACTGTGGTTTTCCTGAGACTCCAGCGTAATTAACGCCATAAACAATGTCTCGTTAATCCCTTGAGCTTTCAGCATCTTATTGCGGTTTTCCAGCAGCTTGCCTTGCATGTGCATGCAGAGACGGGTCAGAAGCACTTCCTGATAAGGGAACTCTTCGTAGCGGCTGGCGCGAAATTTTAGCATTTGTTCAATGGGCGTAAACGAACTATCCATTTGGGTATAACCTCATTAATTTCAGCTGATATAGTAACGACAGTGACAAATAAAGTAAATGTATTATTTATTTAAAATGATTTTTTTTATCTATAATCCAACCAGCATTTTCCAGGCTAATCCATAGCCCAGAGCACTCAGTAACGTTGGAATGATGATGCTGCGGGTCTTATAGAAGCTTGCGCCCAGTATGACAAACCCCACCAGTGTAGGCACAAACCGACGAGTGTCGTGCATCACTTCCGGTGCGGTAGACACCACCAGCAGGGCGCAAATTGATGCAATGCCAATGGTGTCGAGTAATATCCCCATCGCGCCACGCTTCGCCGGGCGAACATTCCCCACGCCAAGACGAAGCGGCAAATAGCGGAAACAGTAGTTAACACAGCCGACCAGCAGGCCAAGCAGCAGAACCTCATAGCTCATCAGGACCTCCTTGCCAAAATGACTGGATGAGTGCGGTCAGACATCCGCAGACAATGCCTGAAAGGATAGCTGCTGGAATGGAAAACAGCGTAACGCCAGCTAACGCCCCGGCCAGTGCAGCAGTTACGCAGAGCGCCTGTTGACGCTGGAAAGAGGCGAGCAGGAAGCTCATGAACAGTGCCGGGAGCATGAAGCCTAACGCCGCCTCAACCGCCGGGTAATCCTTGAGTAAACCGCTGCCGGAAAACGCGCCGATCACCGTACCAAACACCCAGGAGGCCCAGGAGCATAGCGCAATACCGATCATCCAGTTTTCACTCCAGCGCCGGTTATCCCGTACCAGCTTCGCCGTTGCGGCAGCAAAGACTTCATCGGTGAGGCCAAAAGCCCATAGTGCGCTTTTGGGCTTGCTCAGTCGCTGGGCGATGCGGCTGCGCAGGGAAGGGCCATACAAAATATGACGGACGTCCATCGCCATAACAGTAAGGGCCGCGACCCACAGTGAACTGCCAGCGGCGAGCATCGTGGTGATGACAAACTGGCTGGCTCCAGCATAGATAATGCAGGAGAAAAAGACGCTTTCAACGGGACTAAAGCCAAGACGAGTGGCACTAAGACCAAAAGCAAAAGCGACTGGAATATAGCTGATGACTATCGGCAGGCTATCTTTGAAACCTTCAGTTAGCGTTGCAGAACTGGGTTCAGGTTGGGGAACAGGGCTTTCCATAGGGCTATAGGCTTCATTACCGAAATTAATATAACTTGGTTCAATGAGTTATAACCTTAGCAGACTGATGGGCTCCTTAACACCCTGCGGAGCCCAATCAACGGTAAACATGCGCTATACGCTTAATTTACGGCTTCCTGGCGGTGAAAACCTCGCCACCAGACTAACAGGTTGAGTATGGCAACGGTCATACCTGCCAGACAAACGCCAGCCCACCCGGCGTGCTGCCAGGCAGAAGCTGAAATCAGCGAACCGGCCGCCCCGCCGATAAAATAGCTGGTCATGTATCCGGCGGTCAGGCGATTACGTGCGTCTGGGTGAATGCGATAGATAACCGTCTGGTTGGTGATATGTACACCCTGAACGGTGAGATCCAGTACCAGGATGCCGATAATCAGCATGGGTACGGAACTATGCCCCAACCAGATGGCCCACCAGGAGAGCAGCAGTAATAACAAACCTGCAGTGGTGGTGAGATGCGATTTTCCCTTATCGGCAAAACCACCCGCCGGACGCGCACCTAACGCTCCGGCAGCGCCAGCCAGGCCAAACAGTCCGATGGTGCCTTCGGAATAGTTAAACGGCGGTGCAGCGAGCAAAAACGCCATTGAGGTCCAGAGAATACTGAAATTAGCAAAGGTCAGGCAGCCCAGCATCGCGCGGGTACGCAGCAATTTATCATGGGTAAACAGACTGAATACGGAGCCTAACAGCTGTGGATAGTTAAGATGAGTCTCTGATTTCATCTTCGGCAGGCCGCGCCACAGCGCAATCGCCATCAGCGCCATTAATACCGATGCGACCCAAAATACGGTACGCCAGCCGCCAAGATTAGCCAGTAATCCCGCTACGGTGCGCGCCAGCAGAATGCCCAACAGCAGACCGCTCATAATTGTGCCGACAACCTTACCGCGCTTGTCCGGCGTCGCAAGCGTTGCCGCCAGCGGAACCAAAATTTGTGCCACGACGGAGAACAACCCGGTCAGAGCGGTGCCGAGGATCAGCATGGCCAACGACTGGCTGCTGGCGGTAATCAGCATGCCGCCTGCCGCTAACAGTGTCATAGAAACGATCAGCATTCGACGCTCAAACATATCGCCAAGCGGGACTAAAAACAGCAGGCCGGCGGCATAGCCAAGTTGGGCAGCGGTGACGATAAACCCTGCAGTACTGGCAGATAGCGAAAAGTTACGCGCAATGGTGTCGAGCAGCGGCTGTGCATAATAGTTACTGGCGACGGCAAGGCCGGTGGCGATAGACATTAACAGGATTAGCGAAGGGCTAAGTCCCTGAGTGGTTTTCGTCATGGTTTTCAACTGAATAATGGATTGCAGAAAACAATCATAACGGAAGTGATTAAATGTTGCTGATTTGTTGGGTGATGGATTGTGCGGTTTAGAGGAGATAGAGGGAAGCAGGCCGGATATGCCTTAGCGTATCCGGCACTCAGGCGATGTTATTTCTGCGCAGCCAGCGCTTCATTCACCCAGCCGTCGAACTGTTGCTGGTGGGCTTTGATCCAGCCGTCAACGTGACCCTGTACGTCAGCTTCCGAGGCTTTCCCATCATGCATCATCGCGTTCTGCGCGTTAATATCTGCCAGCGGCAGCTTCATGATAGCGAACAGTTTCGCGGCGGCCGGGTTTTTCTCCGCCCAGGCTTTATTGGCGACGATATGCATCGTGTTCACCGGGAAGCCGTAGTTGGCACCGTTTGGCAGTTTGGTATCAATGCCTTTCTGTTCGCCTGGCAGGGAAGAGAACGGCACCTGCAGCCAGACCACATCTTTACCCGGTTTCATCACGTCGCTTACCCAGTACGGTGTCCAGGTGTAGTAAAGAATGGGTTTGCCTTCTTTAAAACGCGTAATGGTGTCGGCCATCATCGCCGCATAGTTCCCGTGGCTGACCTCGACGGTTTTTTCCAGATCGAAGGCTTTGTTCTGGTGGTTAATAACCGCTTCACAGCCCCAGCCCGGTGAGCAGCCCATCATGTCTGCTTTTCCATCGCCGTTGGTGTCAAAGATTTTGGCGATCTTCGGATCTTTTAACTGGGCGATGTTGGTGATTTTGTACTGCTCAGCGGTTTTTTTATCGATCAGGTAACCCTGTGCTGCCCCCGTAACGAATACCCCCTCGCGATAAAACTTTTTATCTCCGCCCGCCGCGGCGTACATATCATCATGCAGCGGCTGCCAGTTCACAGCGGTAAACGTTGCATCGCCAGAGGCAATGGAGGTATAGCCGACGTTGTAGTCAACTTCGCTGGTTTTGTTAACGGTATAACCCAGCTTCTCCAGCGCGCGGGCGACCAGCTGCGTCTGGAAAGATTCTTCAGAGATAGTGCTCTGGATTGGCTGTACGGTGATGCCTTTGCCCGGCAGGTCAGAAGCGAAAGCGCTGGTGGAGACAAGGGTGGCAAACGCTGTGGCAATAATGATTTTCTGTCGCATCGTTGTTCCTTATTGCACTTCATCCTTCAAGCCGCCTCTTTGTTGGCTGCACTCATGCACCCCAGTCATGTACTAGTTGTACGCTCCCGGGGATACATTCGTTTGCCGCCGCGATGCAACTTGAACGATTTTGCGCAAGTTAATGAATTGTAGGCCCGGTAAGCCATGCGCTACCGGGCAACGGGTGAATTACTTCGTGAAAGGGCGAGTGATAAGCCCAACGGGACCTGTGGTGTACCAGCGGCGGTTGCCACGGCTACGCGAGTCGCGACCGACGGCCTGCGTCAGGCGGTCGAGAATGATGGCGAGGATCACAATCCCAACTCCGCCAACGGTGGCAAGCCCCATATCCAGACGACCGATGCCGCGCAGAACCATCTGACCCAGTCCGCCGACGGCAATCATCGAGGCGATGACGACCATTGAGAGCGCCAGCATCAGCGTCTGGTTAACCCCGGCCATAATGGTGGGCATTGCCAGCGGGAGCTGCACTTTAAACAGCATCTGGCGCGGGCTGGCACCAAACGAGCGTGAGGCTTCAATCAGATCGGCTGGCACCTGGTTAATCCCCAGAATGGTCAGACGCACAATTGGCGGCAGGGCGAAGATAATCGTCACCACCACGCCCGGGACGTTACCAATACCGAACAGCATGACAATCGGCACCAGATAGACGAACGCAGGTGTGGTTTGCATCGCATCCAGCAGCGGGCGAACAATTTTTGCCGCCCGAGGGCTACGTGCTAACCAGATCCCCATCGGCAGACCGATCACCACGCAGAACAGCAGCGCAGTCAGCACCAGTGCCAGGGTTATCATGGCCTGCGACCACGCGCCGATGGCACCGATTGCAATCAATGAAATCAGCGTAGCAACGCCCATTCCAACGCCGGAAATCTGCCAGGCAATCAAGGCGAACAGGATAATCGCCGCCGGGGCTGGCATACCTAACAGCAGCTGTTGAAAGCCGTTGAGAATGTAATCCACCGGGACACGAATGCCCTGGAAGACCGGACGGAAATGAGTAACAACCCAGTCGATCCCCTCAGTGACCCAGCTATCGAGCGGGATCAGCGTTTTATGGAACGGATCCATAATATTGAAATGCTCTGGCGCCGGCGCGGGGGCGCTGGTCAGCCAGTCCGCGCCACCGCCGTCAGCGGGCGCACCGGATGGCGTACTCCAGGCATCGGCAGTTTGTGCGGCGCTGTCAGTCGCTGGTGTGGTATCCCACGGATTAGTTTGATCAGCCATTGTTTACCCCCTCACGATCTAAAGCCTGTAACAGCATGCGTTTTGAAATGACGCCCACATACTGCTGTTCCTCATCAACAACCGGCACCGCGCACGGGGCCTGGCCGACATGAGAAAGCAACTCGCTGAGAGGAGTTTGTGCATCGACGGCTAGCGGTTCATCGATCAATGCCGCTTCAATACCTTGCGCCTGACTTAACGCTGTTTTTAATGAGTCGATAGAGACAACACCGACGAATTTGTTGCCTCGCTCGATCACATAACCATATTCGCGATCTTTGTCCTGCAATAATTGCAGCGCAGAACGTGGGCCCACCCCGGGCGTTTTTCGAATTAAACCCTCGGGGCTACGGCGCGATATATCTTTCGCACTGAAGACCTGGCTAATATCAACGCCACGGAAGAAGGTGCGGACATAATCATTGGCCGGATTATTCAGAATTTCATCTGGCGTACCGACCTGCACCACTTCACCGTTTTGCATAATGGCAATTCTGTCGCCAATACGCATGGCTTCGTCGAGGTCGTGCGAAATAAAGACCACGGTACGTTGATGCTTCGACTGCAGTTTTACTAGTTCATCCTGCATCTCTGTACGAATTAAAGGATCGAGTGCTGAGAAAGCCTCATCCATTAATAAGATGTCAGGATTAATGGCTAACGCACGGGCAAGTCCCACACGCTGGCGCATCCCTCCGGAGAGTTCATCCGGGTATCCGTGAGCGTAATTCTCCAGACCAACCTGACGTAGCGCATCTAAGGCTTTTTCACGACGTTCATCGGCGCCAACACCGGCTAATTCCATACCGAATGCCGTATTGTCCAGAACCGTCATGTGCGGCATCAGGGCAAAGGACTGGAAGACCATCGCAATCTTTTTTCTGCGCACCTCGCGAAGCTCGGCATCGGATATCCGGGCGATGTCTACACCGTCAATCAATACCTGTCCGCGGGTGGGTTCAATCAGGCGATTGAGAAGGCGTACCATTGTGGATTTACCCGAACCAGATAATCCCATGATGACAAATATCTCGCCTTCTTCAATGGCCAGACTGGCGTTCTTAACGCCAAGCGATAGCCCTGTTTTATCCAGAATCTGCTCTTTTGAAAGTCCTTTTTCAATATATTTGAAGGCTCTCTGCGGATGCTCTCCAAATATCTTATAGAGATTTTTAACTTCTAATTTAATTGCCATGCAATAGAATGATTCCTGTTATTTGTTTATATCGATATATTACCTGATGGAAATAGTGACCTTTTTCTACCCTAACATACTGAGAATCTGAGACAACCCTGAATTTGGCTGTGGCACGAATATTGCCGAAGGCCAGGTGGCGGGATTTCCCATGATATAAGGGCTGAACGCGAATGTGAGTTGCTTGATATTTTTTGTAAATGGCAAGGGAAAAACGCCTGAATTGATGAAATGCAGGCGAATAATGCGGCTGGTATTGAGTGTAGATCACACAATTATATTTGCGCGATAAAAGTGTGATCCTGTTAAAATATTTCCGCGAAAATTGTAAGGAATTTCCCGCGAAAATGAGTGCTAGAAATTCCAGTCGTCGTCTTCAGTTTCGACCGCTTTTCCCATCACGTAAGATGAGCCAGAACCCGAGAAGAAATCGTGGTTTTCGTCAGCGTTAGGCGATAGTGCGGCAAGGATTGCCGGATTGACCTCCGCCATTTCTGGCGGGAATAATGCCTCATATCCCAAATTCATTAATGCCTTATTGGCGTTGTAACAAAGGAAGGCTTTGACGTCATCTACCCAACCGGTCTTTGCATACAATTCTTCCGTATAGCGCGCTTCGTTATCATACAATTCCATCAACAGGTCGAAGGCAAAATTCTTTAACTCCTCACGTGCGGATTCGGAAATATGTTCCAGACCTTTTTGAAATTTATAACCAATGTAATACCCATGAACGGCTTCATCACGAATGATCAGACGAATAAGATCGGCAGTATTGGTCAATTTGCCGCGGCTGGAAAAATACATCGGCAACCAGAAACCGGAATAGAACAGGAAAGATTCCAGAAACACGCTGGCAATTTTCTTCTTCAGCGGTTCGTCGCTGGCGTAATGTGCCAAAACGATCTGTGCTTTGCGCTGGAGTGGGGGACTTTCTTCACTCCAGGCGTAAGCCGCATCCACATCTTTGGTCTGGCACAGGGTGGAAAAAATAGAGCTGTAGGAACGGGCGTGCACCGCTTCCATAAAACTGATATTCGACAGCACCGCCTCTTCATGCGGTGTTAATGAATCTGCCATTAATGCTGGCGCGCCGGCAATATTCTGAATGGTGTCGAGCAGCGTCAGCCCGGTAAAAACGCGGATCGTCAGTTGCTGTTCAGCAGCGTTCAACGTTTGCCAGGCCGGGATATCATTGGAAAGCGGAACTTTTTCCGGTAGCCAGAAGTTACTGGTCAGGCGATTCCAGACTTCGAGATCTTTATTATCCTCAATCTTGTTCCAGTTGATGGCGCTAACGCGGGATAATGTCATTTTGTTCTCCTTACAGCGCGCATGACACGCAGCCTTCTATTTCGGTCCCTTCCAGCGCCAACTGACGTAGTCGGATGTAGTACAGCGATTTGATGCCCTTACGCCAGGCGTAAATCTGCGCTTTGTTGATATCGCGCGTAGTGGCGGTATCGGGGAAAAAGAGCGTCAGTGAAAGCCCCTGATCGACATGGCGCGTTGCCTCAGCGTAGGTATCGATGATTTTTTGCGGACCAATCTCCCAGGCATCCTGATACAAGGCCAGATTTTCATTGGTCATGAACGGGGCAGGGTAGTAAACGCGCCCGGTTTTGCCCTCTTTACGAATCTCCACTTTCGACACAATCGGATGAATGCTTGACGTGGCATGGTTGATGTAGGAGATAGAACCAGTGGGCGGAACCGCCTGTAAATTCTGGTTATAAATACCGTAGCGCATCACATCTTCACGCAGTTGCGCCCACATCGCGCGCGTCGGTAGCGTAATGCCGCTGGCGGCAAACAGTGTGCGGACCTTGTCGGTTTTTGGCTGCCAGTCGCCCTGCAGATACTGGCTAAAATACTCGCCGCTGGCGTAGCGGGACTGCTGGAATCCGGCAAAGGTTTTACCGCGCTCGCGGGCGAGCTTCATCGATGTATTCAATGCATGCCAGGTGATGGTGTAGAAATAGAGATTGGTGAAATCCAGTCCTTCCGGCGAACCATAGGCAATCCCTTCCCGCGCCAGATACCCGTGCAGGTTCATCTGCCCAAGGCCAATCGCGTGCGACGCGCTGTTTCCTGCTTCAATCGAGGGTACGCTGCGAATATGGCTCATGTCCGAAACGGCGGTTAAGCCGCGAACAGCTGTCTCCACGGTGCGGCCAAAGTCGGGTGAATCCATGGTATGGGTAATGTTCAACGAGCCGAGATTGCAGGAGATATCATGCCCTGTATGCGCGTAATTGAGGTTTTCATCGTAGGTGGAGGCGCTGTTAACCTGCAAAATCTCTGAGCACAGATTGCTCATATTGATCCGACCGGCAATTGGATTGGCACGATTCACCGTGTCTTCAAACATGATGTATGGGTAGCCTGACTCGAACTGGATCTCTGCCAGCCGCTGGAAGAAATCGCGGGCGTTAATGTATTTTTTGCGTACGCGTTCGTCGGCGACCAGTTCGTCATACCGTTCACTCACGGCGATATCACCGAACGGTTTGCCGTAAATGCGTTCCACGTCATACGGTGAAAACAGCGCCATCCGGGCATTTTCTTTCGCCAACCGGAAGGTGATGTCGGGGATTACCACGCCAAGCGAGAGCGTTTTGATACGGATTTTTTCGTCGGCGTTTTCACGTTTAGTATCTAGAAAACGCAAAATATCCGGATGGTGCGCGTGCAGGTACACCGCGCCCGCGCCCTGACGCGCACCGAGCTGATTTGCATAAGAAAACGCATCTTCCAGCATTTTCATGACCGGGATCACCCCGGAGGACTGGTTCTCAATGCGTTTAATGGGCGCACCCGCCTCGCGCAGGTTAGAGAGCAAAAAAGCCACGCCGCCGCCGCGTTTGGAGAGCTGCAGCGCCGAGTTGACCGCGCGTCCGATTGACTCCATGTTGTCTTCAATACGTAACAGGAAACAGGAGACCAGCTCGCCGCGTTGCTGTTTACCGCAGTTTAAAAAGGTTGGCGTGGCGGGCTGAAAGCGCCCGGAGAGCATTTCATCGGTCAGTTGCGTCGCAAGCGCTTCATCGCCCTGCGCCAGAGTGAGCGCCACCATCGTCACCCGATCCTCAAAGTCTTCCAGATAGCGCTTACCGTCGAACGTTTTCAGCGTATAGCTGGTGTAGAACTTCCATGCGCCGAGGAATGTCTGAAAACGGAATCCACTGGCGTGGGCGTGGTCAAATAGCTTCAGCACAAACGCGCGATTGTAGCGGCTTAACACGCTGGCATCGTAGTAGCCTTCATCCACCAACGTTTCGAGACGCGCCTGCTGGCTGGCAAACGCCACCGAATTGGGGCGGACGTGGGCGGCAAAGAAAGCCTCCACCGCCTGATGGTCTTTGTCGAACTGAATGCGCCCGGCTTTATCGTACAGATTCAGCATGGCGTTCAGGGCGTGATAATCCAGCGTCTGCTGCATTACACGTTCTGCGGTTGTCGTTGCCAAAATTCGCTCACTCCTTTTCGAACGTTGTTGATATCGCTTTGGGTGCCCATTAGCTCAAAACGATAAAGCCACGGCACGCCGCATTTTTGTGAAATGACATCACCCGCGCGACCGTAGGCATCACCGAAATTGCGGTTGCCGGAGGCGATCACGCCACGGATTAACGCCCGGTTGTGCGTATCGTTTAAAAAGCGGATCACCTGTCTCGGAACAGCGCCAGCCGTGCCGCCACCACCATAGGACGGCACGATTAAAATGTAAGGTTCGTCTACCCGGATCCGCTCGCGTTCATTAAGCGGGATGCGAATGGCAGGCATCCCCAGACGCTGCATAAAGCGGTGCGTATTTTCGGAGCTGCTGGAAAAGTAGACGAGTTGACTCATGCGCTGACCACTTGAGGTTCAGGACGCAGACGGTTGATCATATCCGGGCGAAATCCTGACCAACTGGTTTCCCCTGCGACCACGACCGGTAGCTGGCGAAAGCCTTGAGCGCGCAAGCTATCAGCCTGGTCGGGCTGTAAATCGACGTTCACCATCTCAAAGTCGAGGCCACGGCTTTCCATCGCTTTCTTGGTGGCGTGGCACTGAACACAGTTATTTCGAGTGTAAATAACAATGAGCATGATTCGTATTTCCATTGAAGGGTGAAAGAATGACGCGACAGACAGCGTCAGGTTGTGTGCATCTTGATACAGATGATACTAGATGTAGTTTTAAAAATATTCAACCATACAAGATATGGGAATTTTAGGTTGATTAGGGCATGAGTGAGGAGTGTGGCGGGGAAGAAGATTGTTGCCGGACAGAGCTATCCGGCAACCGATAAATCACATGCGCATTCCCACAGCCAGGCGGTTAAAGCAGTTCATCAGGCTAATGGCAAACGTCAGGTCGCTAATTTCTTTCGCGCTAAAATGGTCGAGCAGCGGCAGATAAACATCGTCTCCGGCATGGGTGCTGGCGATATCGGTGACGGACTCGGCCCACGCCAGCGCCGCACGTTCCTGCTCGCTGAAGTGGTGACTCACCCGCCAGCCTGCCAGCGCGTCCAGTTTAGCCTGCGCAACGCCTGCTTTGCGCAGCGCTTTACTGTGCATTTCCAGACAAAAGGCGCAGCCGTTGATTTGCGAGACCCGCAGGTAAATCAGTTCCGTCAGCGTAGGTTCCAGCGCGCAGTTCTCCAGCGCTTTGCTTGCCTGAACCAGAGCGTTATAGATTTCAGGACTGAGTTCATAATAGGGCTGGCGTAACATGGTCATGGTATTTCTCCTCGTTTGGATAACCCGCAATGTAGCACTATAATGGACTGCTACAGAGAGCCATATTGTTGCAAAAAAAGCAGACCATAAATGCCGCGCTATCAACAAATCGCCCGCCAGTTAAAAAATGCCATTGAGACAGGTGAACTCAAACCAGGCACAAGATTGCCCTCCAGCCGGACGTGGTCCCAGGAACTGGGGGTTTCGCGTTCGACGGTGGAACATGCCTATGCCGAGCTGGTGGCTCAGGGCTGGCTCGCGCGGCGAGGACAGGCAGGAACATTTGTCAGTGAGCAATTGCGCCTGGAAAAGGCACCTGCGTCTCCCACGATCTTCGCCGGAGAAAACCCCAGACCGCAAGCTTTTCAGATGGGATTACCCGCACTCGATCTCTTCCCACGTGACGTCTGGGCGCGAGTGATGGGTCGGCGTTTACGCACCCAAACGCGTTTTGATCTCGCGGTGGGCGATGTTTGCGGCGAACGCGCGTTACGTCAGGCGATTGTGGATTACCTGCGCGTTTCACGCAGCATTGAGTGCCAGCCGGAGCAGATTTTTATTACGTCAGGCTATGCGGCATCAGTAACGTTAATTCTGCGCGCTCTGTCTCAACCTGGTGAGGGAATGTGGGTCGAAGATCCCGGCTTTCCGCTGATTCGGCCCGTGGTGGCTCAGGAACAGATTGAGCTGATGCCGGTGGCGGTGGATAGCGATGGTCTGGATGTCTGCGCTGGGATCCGCGACTTTCCACAGGCGCGTTTTGTCATGCTCACACCCGCACACCAAAGCCCGCTGGGTGTGGCCCTGTCATTAGACCGTCGCCATCGGTTGCTGGAGTGGGCGGCTCGCGAACAGGCGTGGATTATTGAAGATGATTACGACAGTGAATTTCGCTACCACGGTAAGCCGTTACCGCCACTTAAAAGCCTGGATGCGCCCCAGCGAGTGATTTATGCCGGCACGTTCAGTAAATCGATGTTTCCGGCGTTGCGCACGGCATGGTTGGTGGTCCCTCTGACTCAGGTCGAACGTTTTCGTCAGCAGGCGGCGCTAACGGCCTGTAGCGTTCCGGTTTTATGGCAGCAAACGCTGGCGGATTTTATGCAAGATGGTCATTTCTGGCGGCACTTAAAACGCATGCGCCAGCATTATGCCGAGCGGCGTCAGTGGATGGAGAACGCCCTGACTGAACAAGGATTCAGCGTCATTCCTCAGGAAGGGGGGATCCAACTGGTGATGACCGTAGAGGGAGATGATGTTGCGTTAGTGCGCAAAGCGAATCAGGCCGGGCTTGCGGTTCAGGCGTTGAGCCGTTGGCGAATAACTTCGGCTGGAAAGGGGGGGATCTTGCTGTCGTTTACCAACATCAGCTCGGTTGTAATGGCGCAACAGGCGGCAAATCAACTGCGGCTGGCACTGACATAATCTGTATGGTTCTTACGATATTCGTCCCACCCTGGTCACTCGTTTATGGACTTTTCTGAAAGCGTTGCTAATGCTGAATCAGGTAAGGTAAGCCCGCAGTAAAAGATAACGAGGAAAATAATATGTATTTACGACCTGATGAGGTGGCGCGCGTACTTGAAAAAGTGGGCTTTACCGTTGATGTAGTGACTCAGAAAACGTATGGCTATCGTCGTGGCGAAAATTATGTGTACGTTAACCGTGAAGCACGCATGGGACGTACCGCATTAATTATCCATCCCACGCTAAAAGAGCGAAGCTCTTCGCTGGCAGAACCTGCGACGGATATTAAAACCTGCGATCATTACCAACAATTTCCACTGTATTTAGCCGGTGAGACACACGAACACTATGGTATTCCGCACGGCTTTAGCTCGCGAATTGCGTTGGAGCGTTATCTGAGTGGGTTGTTTGGCGACGTTAGCTCAAACTAATAATGCGACTGGCAGGGCCAGTCGCGAAGAGACCTGTCAGGCTTTAGCCTGGTGATAGCTGCTGACCTTAAACAGGCGGCGGCAATAATCAAGAAAGTAGCCATAGACCGCGCCCATCAGCATTGATACCACGATATTCGAACTGACTGCAGCCGTAATCTGGTGCCAGTCTGCGCCAACCGTCAACAGAATAATCACATACACTGGCGACTGGAAGGTGACATAAGCCAGCACGTCCGCCAGATTTTTCCCCCACCCAGCCTGCGTGGTTTTGCGTGCCGCGCGCATAAATAAATCGCGGTACATGCCGTATGGCCACGCGATCAGTATGTTAATGGGGATAGCAACGAGTCTGGAGTACAGGGACTGTTCGAAGCTCATTCCTGAAAGGAATATTTCGATCAACATGTTCACGACAGAACAATAAACAACCATCGCGAACGTGTCTGCTACTGCATGACGCAAGCGTGACTGCGGAGAGAACATGTTAATGCTCCTTGTAAAAAGAGAAAAAAAGGTTTTGAATACCTTTCTGCTAGTGATTTGTCTTGCTGAATTCGCGTTTAAATAGGATATCTGGCTGGATAATAACTATCAACTAGCTTAAAATTTTTATTTATTACCTTTTTGTCGATAAAATGCTCTGTAATGGTGTGTTTTTTGTTCGTTTTGGTGTTTTCGTTGCTGGGTTAAGAAAAAATGTTTTAGATCAACTGGTTATGGTTATTTGTTTTTATGAATTTTTTGCGCTCCTTTTCTGAATGTTGACCAATGTTCAATATATCTACTCGTCGATTCTGCGCGATAGTGTGGCCTGGTTATCAAGTGACGCATCGAGATACCTTGAAGGTATATTTATCGTGGCTATCAGAGGAACGGAAATATTATATAGATAATATAAAAATTGATACCATAAATACCTGTGTTGGATTTTTGTTTTATAACATACGAATAAATTAGACTGGAAATATAATAGGTAGTTGCATACAATATTTAGCGTAATACCATTTTTATGTTTTACGTTAAAGAGGTTTTGTTAATATGAGTTCAATGTTAAAAAACTTAAATAATATCCGCTCGCTGCGAGCAATGGCTCGAGAATTTTCTGTTGAAGTGCTGGAAGATATGCTTGAAAAATTCAGAGTTGTGACCAAAGAACGGCGCGATGAAGAAGAACAGCTACAGCGCCAACGTGCAGAACAGCAGGAAAAAATTAATACCTTGCTGGCGCTGATGCAGGCAGACGGGATCAATCCGGAAGAGCTGCTGAGCATAACGTCTGTGACGGCACGTTCAGTTAAAAAACGTCTGCCGCGCCCGGCGAAATATCGTTTTACCGATCTCAATGGTGAAACAAAAACATGGACTGGACAAGGTCGCACACCGAAGCCAATTGCCGAGGCGCTGGCTGCCGGTAAATCGCTTGATGACTTTTTGATCTAATTATGAATGCGGTGAGGGTGTCCTCACCGCTTATTTTCAGCAAACGCCGAAATCACCTTCTTCGGTATATCGCGTCACATCAGCCGCTTTCAGCGTGAATTTCTCACCGCTTTCATTACTGGCTTGTACCGCCACAATTTGATCGTCATTGACTTCGACAACTTTCAGTTTGGGGCCGCCCATGCGCGGTTGAACCAGATCGCCAGGTTGAAACATAGTGCACTCCTTTATTTATCGCAGAACTCACCATAGATCACGTCAATCGGCGGGTACAGCGCTGTTTCAAGGTTTACCGCTTAATGAGTACGTCGGTTCCAGGGCATGATGTCCAGTAATCGTGCCATGCCGCAAAAGCCGGTCACACCAGCGAGTATCAGCCCCGCGCCGACAAAACCGCTCAGCAGGAAGAAGGCGCTATTGACGGCGTAACCCAGTATGACGCCGAACAGGGCAAGGCTACCTGCGGCTATCTGCACCTGACGCATCAGCGGTAACGGTTGTGAACTGTCTTTTGCCACCGGCAAACCTGCAGATTTCCAGCCGTCAATTCCGCCCTCCAACAACCAGACCTGCGCAGGAGCGGCAAGAGCACTCAGTTTTGTCGCCGCGTTTTGTGTACGTTTGCCAGACTGACAGTGAAAGATAATCTTTTCGGCGCGGAGATTCGCAGGCAACGCCCCATGCTCGAGCGTCGATAACGGGGCCAGATGCGCCTCAGGGATATGTTCGTGCAGATACTCGTCAGCATCGCGGATATCAATCAGTTTTGCGCCTTGTGCGACCAGCGTCTGCGCTTCGCGTGGGGAAATCGTCCCAATAGTCATGATGGCTCCTTATGGGCAATAAAGTGTCTTTAATGTGGCGATCAGCGAATTCACGGCCGCATTTTTGATGGAGTACAGGATGCGCTGGGCATCGCGTTGGCTGTCTATCAGGCCTTCTTCTCGCATACGTGCCAGGTGCTGCGAAGTGGCGGAGGGACTGAGGCCGGTAATACGGGCTAACTCGCCCGCGCTGGTACCGGGCGAACCGCAGAGCATGCACAAAATCAGCAACCGCTTCGGGTTACTCATCGCTTTGAGCAGAGCGGCAGCCTGTTCCGCGCTGGCCTGATGTTGTTCAAGTTCTGTCATATGTATTTAAGCATAATCTAAATTAAGTAAATTCTAAAATAAAAAATCAACCTACGCCAGCGTCAAAAGCGTAAAAGAGGGTAAAACAACAGGGCGAGACGGGAGGAGTTAGCTACACTGATTAGTCTTAGAGATAAAATCTCTTTTTAAACAATGGTTAATTTTTTGCTTGTAGGGAGTATGTATGGGTTTCTGGAGAATCGTTTTTACTATTATTTTGCCTCCGCTCGGCGTGCTGCTGGGTAAAGGATTCGGTTGGGCTTTTATTCTCAATATCGTTCTGACGCTGCTGGGCTACATCCCAGGTCTGATCCACGCCTTCTGGATACAGACGCGTAACTAATTCCCCTTCTACAACGGCGCTTTGGCGCCGTTTTCGTTGTGCTCCTTTCTCCTCTGCTACACTTTTCAGGTTGATTGTTTATTATCGAGGTGGATATGGGTCTCTTCAATTTTGTAAAAGATGCGGGTGAGAAACTGTGGGATGCGGTCACTGGAAATCATGACACAGCCGATCTGGCAAAAAAAGTGCAGGAACACCTGAATAAAACCGGTATTCCAGATGCGGATAAAGTGGACGTCCAAATTAACGAAGGCAAAGCCACCGTTTCTGGCGATGGATTAAGTCAGGAGGCGAAAGAAAAAATCCTGATAGCGATTGGTAATATCTCTGGTATTGCCAGTGTCGACGACCAGGTTAAAACCTCTGCGCCCGCGAGTGAAAGCCAGTTTTATACCGTGAAATCGGGGGATACCCTGAGCGCTATTGCCAAACAGGTTTACGGCAACGCTAATCTGTATAATCAAATATTTGAAGCAAATAAACCGATGCTGAAAAGCCCGGATAAAATTTATCCCGGGCAGGTTTTACGTATTCCGCAACAATAATAATGTTCAGGTTTATTGCGTCAGCAATTTGCCGGACATCGCCTGTTGAATAATCGGAATCGGCGTCAGCAGGTGCTGACGCATTAATTCGCTGGCTCGCGGGGCATCGCGTGCCAGAATTGCTTCGATCAGCGTTTGGTGCTGATCGTGTTTATCTTCCAACATCTCAACCGACAGCACCGTTTTTCGCAGCCAGATAAACCGGTAGCGCGCCGCCAAATCGAACAGTCGTTCGCGCATTTGCAGCAAATATTGTGAACCGCAGCCGGAGACAATCGCTGAGTGAAACGCCTGATGGCGCTGATCCCACTCGTCGAGCATCTGTTCACTGGCGTCAATCGCTTCAAGCTTAGCGAGCATATGCGCCCGCGCCAGAATTTCAGCTTCCCAGGCATCGTCGCCGCGTTCAATCGCCAGCGCGACCAGCATGGCCTCCATATTGGCGCGGGCATCGAAAATATCGAGCAACTCCTGCTCGGACATTGGGGCGACACGATATCCTTTCTGATTGACCACCGTGACCAGCCGCTCGGCAACCAGTTGCGAAAGCGCTTCGCGTAGCGGTCCCACGCCAAGATCATAACGCGAGGTCAGCAGGCTCATACGCAGTTTTTCATCAGGCTGATACACACCGCGGATGATGTCGTTCTTCAGCCAGCGGTATCCATCAATGGCCGTCGGTTGGTGAATGGCGGTCATGGTTTCACTCCTGAACGGATTTCCCGGCCTGAGCCGGGAACAGGTTTAATGCGTATTTTGCAATGGTGCTTTTTGCCACGATAGCAGTTTTTTCCAGCGCGACATAATGGGCACGGTACAAATAATTCCTATGGCTAACAACCCGGTAGAGATAACTTCCAGCTGTTGTGCCGGGCGAAACAGCATTACCACCAGCACAAAGATAATAAACGCGATCACCAGCCAGGTTAGCCACGGATAAAGCCACATTTTCAGTTTGATTTCACCACCTCGCGCCAGCAGGATTTTACGCATCCGCAGTTGGGAAATCGCAATCACCAGATACACCAACAGTGCGATGGCGCCGGAGCTGTCGATCAGGAATTTGAATACTTTGGCCGGGGCATAATAGTTGACGACCACAGTGAGAAAGGCGGCACCTGTCGACAGTAACACTGCAACATAAGGCGTTTTACTGCGGTTTGTTTTGCCCATAAAAGCGGGTGCATCGCCGCGACGACTCAGGGAGTAGAGCATGCGTGATGAGGTATACAGTGCGGAGTTCAGACAACTAGTCACCGACAACAAAATGACGCAGTCCATGATCAGCTTCGCATGTGGGATATGCAGTAACTCCAGCACTGAACGATAAGAGCCCACTTCTTTCAGTCCCGGCATGTTCCATGGGATCAGCGCCACTACCACGAAAATAGAGCACAGATAGAAGATGGAGATACGCCAGATAACCGAGTTGGTGGCGCGGACGATGTGTTTATCCGGGGTATCGGATTCGGCGGCGGCGATAGTGACAATTTCCGCGCCCATAAAGGAGAACATGGTGATCAGCATCGCGCTGAGCACAGCGCCGAAACCGTTGGGCATGAAGCCGCCATGATCCCACAGGCGCGAAACCCCACTGACTTCGGCATAAGGGTAGAAACCGCTAATCGCCACCGCGCCGAGGGTTATAAACGCCAGAATGGCAATCACTTTGCACAGCGCCAGCCAGAACTCGAACTCACCATAATTTTTGACGCTCAGCAAATTACTGCCGGTTAATGCCAGCGTGATAACCAGAGAAAACAGCCAGATAGGGATGCCCGGGACCCAGGAGTGAAGAATAATGGCGGCAATATTCGCTTCCAATGGGATCACCAACACCCAGAACCACCAGTACAACCAACCGATGGTATAACCTGCCCACGGGCCGATGGCCTTATCGGCATAGGTAGAAAACGATCCGGTATCCGGGGTGGCGACGGCCATTTCGGCCAGCATACGCATAATCATCACCACCAGTAACCCAGCGAACAGGTACGCTAATAGCACTGCGGGACCGGCTTCTGCTATCGCCACGCTTGAACCGACAAATAAACTTGCGCCGATAACTCCGGCAATAGACAGCATGGTAACGTGGCGTGATTTCAGCCCGCCCCCTAAATCATGTGATTGTGACACTTGCCCCATCGTTTAAACCTCTCGAAAGTATTGCACTTGGGAGAGCACCCCGGCATTCCCGCGCCGGGGCACGCGTATTATTGTTATTGATTTGTTTGCCGGATAAGGCGCATTTGCATCGCCATCCGGCTCGGATGCAGGGGTGTTAACCTTGCTTCGCCTCGGCAAAACATTGAGCGATGATGTCCAGCCCCTGGTGGATTTGCGCATCTTCAATGGTCAGCGGGACAAGGATGCGCAGGACGTTGTAGTAAGGCCCGCAGGAGAGCAGGATCAGTCCTTTATCACGCGCACGCGCGACAATTTCGGCGGTCAGTTTGGCGTCTGGTTTTGCATGGTCGCCATCTTCGAACAGTTCGATAGCAATCATCGCCCCCAGCCCGCGAACGTCGCCAATCTCGCGGTGGGTTTCCGCAATAGCCAGCAGACCTTCACGCAGGGTTTGCCCCAACTCGTTGGCTTTTTGCAGCAGATTTTCCTGTTCGAAAATGTTCAGTACCGCCAGCGCGGCGGCACAGGCAATCGGATTACCAGCATAAGTACCGCCCAGCCCGCCCGGTGGAATAGCGTCCATGACGTCGGCGCGTCCGGTCACGCCCGCCAGCGGGAAACCTCCGGCGATGGATTTTGCGAAGGTGGTGAGATCGGGCGCAACGCCCATCTGTTCCATGGCAAACAGTGTACCGGTACGGCCCGCGCCACTCTGGACTTCGTCAGCAATCAGCATGATGCCGTGCTCATCACAAATGGCGCGCAACCGTTGCATAAAGGCCGGTGAGGCGGCGTAAAAACCCCCCTCGCCCTGAACAGGTTCAATCACGATGGCGGCAACGTCTTCCGGTGCGGCATCATTTTTGAAGATGCGATGAATGCTGGCGATAGCATCGTCGTCACTGATGCCATGCAGCGGGCACGGGTAAAGCGCGCGATACACATGGCCAGGCATCAGCCCCATTCCGGCAGAGTACGGGTTTACTTTCCCGGTCAGAGACAAAGTGTAATGGGTACGACCGTGGTAAGCGCCGCTAAAGGCGATTGTGCCGGTGCGTTTGGTGGCGGCGCGGGCGATTTTTACCGCGTTTTCCACCGCTTCAGAACCAGTCGTTACCAGCAGAGTTTTCTTGGCAAAATCGCCCGGCACTTTCTTGTTCATGATTTCGCACAGCTCCAGGTAAGGCTCATAGGCCAGCACCTGGAAACAGGTATGGGACAGTTTTTTCAACTGCGCTTCTACCGCAGAGACAATCTGCGGGTGCAGGTGGCCGGTGTTTAGCACTGCGATACCACCGGCAAAATCGAGGAATTCGCGGCCTTCAACGTCCCAGACCCGACAGTTTTCTGCTCGCTCGGCGAAAATAGGGTGGATCTGTCCTACGCCACGGGGAACGGCGTTGCTGCGACGTTGCATGAGTTCTTTGTTGGTGCTCATCAGGTGTTCTCCAGTATTTGTTTTATTAAAGGCCGATGCACATGTATTTGATTTCTAAGTAGTCTTCGATGCCGTATTTTGAACCTTCACGGCCAAGACCGGAGGCTTTGATTCCTCCAAATGGAGCGACTTCGTTGGAGATGATGCCGGTGTTAATGCCGACGATGCCGTATTCCAGCGCTTCGCCAACCCTGAAAACGCGGCTCAAATCACGGGCGTAGAAATAGGCTGCCAGACCAAACTCGGTGTCGTTGGCCTGAGCGATGACATCTGCTTCGTCTTTAAAGCGAAACAGCGGCGCCAGTGGGCCAAACGTCTCTTCTTTGGCGACCTTTGCGTTGTCAGGCACATCCACCAGAATGGTGGGCTGGAAGAAGTTCCCGCCGAGCGAGTGAGGTTTACCGCCCGCGATAATGCGCGCGCCTTTATCCAGGGCATCGGCGATGTGCTCCTGCACCTTGGCGACCGCTTTTTCGTCGATCAACGGTCCGGTGGTGACGTCAGGTTGCAGACCATCGCCGAGGTGCAGTTTGCTCACAGCCTGCTGAAGTTTTTCGGCAAAACGCTCATACACACCGTCCTGCACGTACAGACGGTTGGCACAGACGCAGGTCTGCCCGGCGTTACGGAATTTCGAGGCCAGCGCGCCTTCCACGGCTTTGTCGAGATCGGCATCGTCAAAGACGATAAACGGTGCATTGCCGCCCAGTTCCAGCGACACTTTTTTGATGTCTTTGGCGCACTGTTGCATTAACTGACGACCAATTTCGGTTGAACCGGTAAATGACAGCTTGCGCACCAGCGGGTTGCCGGTCAGCTCGTTACCGACTGCGCTGGCTGAACCGGTCACCACGCTGAAAACGCCTGCCGGGATCCCGGCGCGATTAGCAAGCTCTGCCAGCGCCAGTGCGGAGAATGGCGTCTGGCTGGCGGGTTTGAGCACCATGGTGCAACCTGCCGCCAGCGCCGGACCTGCTTTGCGGGTGATCATCGCCGCCGGGAAGTTCCACGGCGTAATCGCGGCGGTAACGCCGATCGGCTGTTTGATGACGATCAGGCGTTTGTCAGCCTGATGGCCAGGTATCGTATCGCCATAAATGCGTTTGCCCTCTTCGGCAAACCACTCAATAAAGGAGGCGGCGTAGGTAATTTCGCCTTTGGCCTCCGCCAGTGGTTTTCCCTGTTCCAGGGTCATCAGACGGGCGAGATCGTCTTGATGCTCAATCATCAGATTGAACCAGCGGCGCAGAATGTTGGCCCGCTCTTTGGCGGTCAGCGCACGCCAGGCGGGCAGCGCGCGGTTGGCGGCGTTAATCGCTTCGCGGGTTTCATCCGCCCCCATTTTTGGTACGCTACCCAATTGCTGACCGTTGGCGGGGTTGGTCACCGCGAGGGTCTCGCCGCTGTTGGCGTCACGCCAGTTGCCGTCGATCAGTGCCTGCTGGCGAAATAAGGTTGGATCGTTAAGTTGCATAATTGCTTCCTGTCTTCATCGTTTTAGCGGGTGAATGCGGCGTGTAATGTCTCCACGCTACGTGCCGCACGCAGCGTGCGTCCGGGATTACTCTGGTTCTCAAGCAGCGCATGAACTTTACTGACAATATGCGCGCCGATAGGGATTGCTGACGTTGCCGCAGGAGAAGGGGCATTACAGGTATGAATTGAACGTGGCGTGGTCACAAACAGAAAATCATCGATCAGTTTGCCGTCAGGTGATACCGCCTGTGCCCGCACGCCCGCAGGCCAGGGCTGCAGATCGTGTTGTGTCAGGCTCGGGCAGTACTTTTGCACCAGTCGCAGATAACCGCTTTTGCACAACGAATTCTTCATTTCGCCAAGCCCGGATCGCAGGTTGTTTTGCAGCACGCGGCGAATACCGGAAGAGCCGAAGATCTCCAGCGTATCGCTCAGTGAGAAGTCGCGCTTACGGTAGCCTTCGCGTTTAAACGCCAGCACCGCGTTGGGGCCGACCGTGACGCTGCCGTCGATCATCCGGGTCAGATGCACGCCGAGAAACGGCATCTCCGGATCGGGGATCGGGTAAATCAGATGATTAACTATCTGGTTATGTTCTGATGCCAGACGAAAGTATTCGCCACGGAACGGACATATGATAAAGCCGGGTTCGACACCGAGCATTTTCACCAGTCGATCCGCCATCAGCCCGGAGCAGCTAATTAGCGTCGCACCTTCATACTCCTGACCCTGACGCGTATGGACGATCACCCCCGCGGCATGCTCTTTCAGCGCGCTGACCTCGGCGTTGTAAACAATCTCACCGCCCTTGGCCTGGAAAATCTTCGCCATCGCGGCGGTCACTTCACGGTAGCTGACGATCCCGCTCGACGGGACGAAAATACCGCCCAGACCGGTGATATTCGGTTCACGCTCGCGAAGCTCTTGTGCATTCAACCATTCACGCTCAAGGCCGTTAGCGGCGGTGCGATCCCATAGCGCACGCATGCGCTCCATTTCCAGAGAGGAGGTGGCAACCAGCATTTTTCCGCAGACGTCGTAGCGGATGCTGTTTTGATCACAAAAGGCTTTGGTGGCGCGATTTCCGGCCAGGCAAAACTGCGCCTTCAGGCTGCCAGGCGTGTAATAGACCCCGGCGTGGATCACACCGCTGTTATGGCCCGTCTGGTGACAGGCCGGGCCGGACTCTTTTTCCAGCAGCGCGATTCTGGCGTCCGGATAGACATCAATCAGTTGCATGGCGGTCGACATGCCGATAATACCGCCGCCAATAATCACAAAATCATACATCCGCTTTTTTCCTTCGCGCTTACTGATGGGTCTGGTAGTGGTTGGTCGCGTAAGCGAAATAACCACGCTGGCGCATCAGTTCGCGGCGCAGGTCAGGATGCGAGGTGAAACGATCGCGACCGTGTAGCCAGAACAGGTTGTTGATCAGCAGGAATTTACCGACTGAAACCGGTACGGAAATAATGCTTTTGCTGGTTTCCAGCGCGTCGGACAGGTCGCTCAGCCAGACGCCTTCTTCATAGTCTTTTGGCTGGACGAACTGGTCGATGTAACGCATTACCGGACGACCCTGCTGGTCAACGTCAAACACCGGATGGAACACTTCCTGGCTCACGTTTTTGCTTGGCGGCGCGGCAAAGCGCATGGGGCGGCGTGCCAGCGGATGGGTAAAGTACTGCTCCAGATGTTCCCAGTCGTCGAGGTGCAGCAGCAGCGAGTTACCGCCGGTCATGTTCTGCTCGTCAATCTTCATCATCAGTACATAGTCTGTTACCTCTTCGAGGTAGGTTCCGTCGTTATGTAGCTCCATAACACGGTGCGGCTGACGCAGATAGCTGTCTGAGTTATCGACATTTTTCACTACAAAACGTGCATAGTATTGCCCACTCATCGCATCAAAATTGGAGCGTCCAATAAGATGCGCAACCGCCGTCGCCAGCTTGACCATCTCTTCTGCCTGCGCCACATCATCCACGCCAACGGCATTGATCAGCAGTGCGCCTTCGGCACGATCGAGCAACGTTTTCAGCAGCAGAGGTTGCAACTGATTGCCGCAAAGGTCATCAAGGATTTTGCCGACTTTGAATCGCAGGAAGGATTTGTATTCCAGTGCCTGTACCGGCCACTGCGCCACGGCTTGCAGAAATTGCTCAGTGGTCTCAGCGGAAAAAGTCAGCTCGAGCAGGCGTGGGGACTGGGCTGATGGTTTCAACGTGAAACCGCTGTAGTGCTGGGCTGGATCTTCTGCGTTAGGTTTTACGGCAGTCAGTGCGTTCATCAAATCGTTCCTCTCAGTAGATTGTCAGGGAGATATGGCGCAGCTCATTTCGTAGCCATAAATTAAAAATATCTACATTTTTGAAAAACGCGCACAGAATGAGCTTCTTTGTTTATTATTTGTGATCAAAAGCAACAATTATTTAACATTGCAAACGGTGTGGATATCACGGGGTGAGGCGGGAAGGCGAGCTATCAGGCGTCATACCAGCAGATTTTTTGTCTATCTAACTTTTTGGTTATTAATGAATTTTTTGAGTGGTGCCACGTGTTCCACGTGGCCAATTAGTCTTTTTCTTCTTCAGATTTATGGCGACTGCTTTGATTGCTCAGTTGCGCTATTGGCAGAGACCGAATACGACTGTGAATACTCGGCGTAGAAAGGGTAGATGGTAATAATATCGTCGCTAATACTCTGTAACTGACGCAGTTTAACTGAGAAGTAACTTAATGAAGTTTTATTCGCGTTGCAGGCATCTTTGCGTTTCTTCCCGACGACCAGGAAATCTTTTAGTGCTGCAATATTATTCCTGCTGTTGATGCGAGCGATTTTAATTAAAACATTGAAATGTTCTTCGCTGAGGCTTCCATTTGACAAAGAACGATAGCTACGTGGACGGCAGTGTGACTGAGAAGGATGGCGCTGTGACATAAAAGGATCCATGGCTTTGGTTTCAAAAGTTCATTTTTTGCCATAGAAAAATATAAAATTTAATAATTTGTAATAACTCTAATTTAATCTAAAATCCGTAAAAATCAATAATCTAATTTTATATAAATTTATATAAAAAATGATATATATAACGAGTTCATTATTGTGAAGCATGAGCGAATGATTAAGTGTTTATCGATCCTGGACGGCGATGTATAGAGTAGGTTTTCAAGTGTTTTTATGAAATTTTGCGGTGGTGATTATTTTCCTTTGGTTGATGAAACATATTGTTACATTTTAACTTGAGTTATGGATTATTCTTTGTTTAGCGATATATTTTATTAAATTTATATAACTTTTATTTGTAATAACGATACGTGCATTTTTATATCACAATTCGTTAACTATTTTATTAACAATTTACTGTGTATTTGTTAGGTTGAATAACAAAAAAAATAGCCACTTTTTTTCCATGTTTACACTTGGTCTTATTTTACTATCATAATACAAAGTTAAATATGGCTGGGATAGATGGATGATTAAATGAAGTATACTTTATCAGCAAAGATATTCATTAGTGCTCTGGCTGTAAGCACAGTTTTTATCGCATGCTTGCTTTCCTGGATTGTCACTTTGTAAATGTGGGGTGAAAAAATGAGCTCTAATGAAGAAATTGATTTATTAGATTTTATAAAGTATGCCTTTAATAAATATCTACTAATATCATTTATCGTGTTTTTCTGTATTGTAATAGGTGGCGTGTTTTGTTACATCAATAACGATAAGGTGACGTTAACACTTGATATTACACCGAAAGTTTACTCACCATTTTTTTACACTTCATGCAACGATGATGTTGAATGCCGTAATGAAATATTCAAAACATTATTGGTGTCCAGAGTTGATAGTCGCTTTAGTGTCAATGAAAATAAAAAAAGTAATACCCTGAATCTGAAAGCCTTGGTTTCCAGGAATGAAGCAAATGAAATTGAGAACTCACTGCTCTCTCTTAACGCCGCACTCAATGCATGGTATGCAGATGATGTCGACAACGTATTGCAGGAGTTAAATGCGCGGCACGCTGATAATAAATCAACAGAGACCCTATCGCGTGCCTATCTAATCGCAGTGGCAACGAAACGTTATTTGGATAAGGGCGATATTGTTATTATATCAGAGCCGGTAGTGGTGGCTCGATACAATACTACTATGGTTCTTTTATTGTCAGCGCTTGTAGGACTTATTTTTTCTTTGTTATTGGTGATGTTAAGCTACCATAACCGTCAAGAAGAAAATAAATGTATAAATTGTCAGTTTAATATTAAGTAAACTGCTCCACTTAACGTAATTACGCCCCTGATGATTTGCATCGATAAGGGGCGTTAAAATATTCATTAACGTATAGAGGAGAGGAACTTAAAATGGAGTAGAATGATTTTCTCAAGTATCTACATTAAAAGCTAGCTATGACATTTTTGAATTCATGAAGATGATTCAATTTTAAATAGTTTAGACCTGCTTTCCTGTGCGCATACAATGTTGGTGGTGTACGTCCAGTCTTTTCTGCAATCTCTTTTATCTCAACACCTATAAATGAGAGCCATAATGCTTCCCATTGATATTTTGTAAGCCCCAATATGCCGTTAGCACAGTGAGGATGACGGGAGCGAAGATAAGTACTTCTTTCAATGGAATCTTTTAAATCCGCAATCGGCGTTCTGATGTCATAGGCCCTCAGTCCGGTCATATCGACAAAACGTCTTTCATTCGCATTTTTTTGATCATATAACACAATGCCTTTCCAGCCGTAGTTGTTGGAAATCTTACGCGTCATATCGAGCATTTTGATACGTTGTTTAAGGGTACTACCCGTGGTTACTAGCAACATGATGCCGATGCTTGCTGATGGATAGCAAAACGCGGGCGAAAGGTCTGATTCATTTATCCATGTGAAATCCACCAGGTTCTGGATGGCTAACTTCAGATAGCTATTAGCCGATACGCACACGATCTTAATATTATTACTCATTTTATATGAATTAGGTAAGTTAATTAATATTTGCACAATACCAAGGGTACATCTGTACGACGGAGCGACTAATGCGTTGCAATTGCCTGAGTTTAATTGACAGACAACTCTGTGAGATGCCGCTGATAAGACAAGCTTCATTTCGTTTTAATCCATTAACTAAATGAAGTTCGAGTGCGTATATAATCTTTTCACTATATATACTGGATATATCAATAAGCAAATGGAAATGGGTTTTATCTACCATTCCTGGTGTTAGGGTCCCTGGCGCTGGAATAGAAGAGTAATGTTCTGCAAAGCCATCCTTAATGTTCATTTCTTCCTCATGGCGCAAAATGATAACTATTGGCTTGAATGGTTCATTGATGAACTCTTCTTTAATAATAGCTTTAACATTGATTTAGTAAATAGCTCACAGTTTTATATTTGGCATTTTTGCGGGTTGATTTAATTCAGGGGTTACAAAAAATCCAATAAAATCAATTGTGAAGATGTTTTTTTGTTAATTATAACATTATGTGTTTTGATGAATTTGGCGATAATGCTCCTGGTATTTATTAAATAATGATAAAGGTTTAATCAATATAATAGAAAATTGATGTTTATTAAATGTTAAATTTATTAAAAATAATATAATTTGAATAAAAATCTAATAATTACCATGTGGACTAAAATGTGCATCGATCTAACATAAGAAATGTGCAATGCATTGCCAGACAACCGTCTGGTGGAAATTAACTCTTTTGTGTGATGAAAGCATAAGTACTTCTGGTAACTGGATGTGTAAGCCATACGAGTATAACTTTTTAAAAATCTCTAAGGCACCTACGTTAATTTTTTTTAGGAGGATTACTTGCTATTATGAAAATTATAATTTTTTTTGTGTGTGGTAACAATATCGACACAAAATAGTGAATTTTATGTCAATAATAAATTTTATACATCTGGCTGATGAGTAATTTAATTTTCTTAGAAAACATACAGTTGTATTATGACTAATAAACTTTATTTGCAAAGGAAAGATAAATAATATAAAAATGCCAGAAATATTCATCACCTGGATAAGTATGAACAAAAAAACGTATAGATTTAGTAATGGGTGGATTATTGGTTTTTATGTTATATTGATCGTCTTGTATTTGGGCGTGGGGTTATGTCTTTCGCAATTTAAAATAAGTGTAAAAAACGTCCCGCAAACAACATACTTAATCGTCATTGTGGGACTGTTGTTTCTCTATGCAATAATGTTTTTGTTTATGCTGTTTCAATATCTATGTCGAAAAGAGTTATCCTATATCTTTATTCTGGGTATAGCATTTATTAGCTGTGATATCTATTTTATTGAAACGATCTATATTGTGCAGGCGCTGATTAATGATAGTGTTTCAATCGAACAGAGAAGCAATGACATTGCTATCTTTTACTACTTTCGGCAATTGAGTTTTATCATTACGCTGTGTATCGGCATTAAAGCGTATAGAAACGATACGATTGTCATTGAGGATAAACAAAAGAAGCCGATACTGGAGATGATAACGGTCATCGTTGTGGTCGCAATAGGTATTCTTGCTCATAATTTATCAAGTTATAATCCCGATGTCGTGATAGATATCACCTGTTTAAAAGACGATCTGGTGACGTTGCATTGGGAATTAAGATACATTTATTCGTTAATTGCAGGTTGGGCCATAGCTTTAGTCTACCTTACATTGAAAACCCGATTGAACAATGCGTTGTGGGTCAGTATCGCTCTGATGTGCTGCTCGGCGATATTAACCAATTTATTACTTATCACTCTTGATGAGTACAGTATGTATATCTGGTACGTCAGTCGCGGACTTGAAATAATAAGCGCATTATGCGTAATCTCAATTTTAATGTTTAATACTTTCCTGCTACTAAAAAGAGAAACGGAATCCTCTATGAGAGATGCACTAACCAAAATTTATAATCGTAAGCTGTTCTATAAAACACTTAACTCTGCCATGCTACGTGGAAATGTTTGTGTGTTGATGCTTGATATTGATAAATTTAAGAGGATTAACGACACTTATGGACATCAGGAGGGAGATAAGGTGATCGTCTCCATCGTTTATATCATTAATAAATCGATTCGTGACTCCGATGTATTTGCTCGGGTGGGGGGAGAGGAGTTTGGCATTTTATTAAAATGCAATGATAAACAGGAGGCTATGGTGGTGGCTGAGCGGATTCGACAAAATGTAGAAAAACTCACGTTACCGCCAAATGTATTTGGTATTAAAGAACAGATGACCATAAGCATCGGGGTTTATTTTAGTTCTCCGAAAGATGAATCGGGTGATAAAGTCGTTTCCTATGCTGATGCTGCACTTTACGCCGCAAAAAATGCAGGCAGAAATAAAGTGATGTATTACTGCGGTCCCCACGAGCTAACGTGTCCGTGCGTACAGCCATAACCAGCAGTATGTTAGCCGGCCAACAACGCCATCGCGTAGTTGGCCGGCAATATTGACTAACCTGCATCTACCTGCGGTTTACTGTTACGTTTACGGATCAGGCGCAGCACCGGCGGGACCACAATAACTACTACCGCCATTACCAACAGCACTTTTGCCACGCCGCTGGCCCACAGAATATCCATACTCCCGTTACTGATGGACAGCGCCCGGCGCAGGTTCTGCTCCAACATTTCCCCGAGAACGAAGCCTAAAATTAACGGCGACATCGGGAAGTGCATTTTACGCAATATGTAGCCCAGCACGCCTAAGGCAACCATCAGCACCAGATCGAAGGTGGTGCTGTGGACGGCATACACGCCCACGGCTGAAACCGCTGCAATAGCCGGTACTAAAAACCACAGCGGGATGGTCAGCATACGGGTAAACAAACCGATCAGCGGGATGTTCATCACCAGCAGCATCACGTTGGCAATCAGCAGCGCTGCAATCAGCCCCCAGACGATATCCGGCTGCTCGGTAAACATGGCCGGCCCCGGTGTGATGTTGTAAAGCGTTAGCGCGCCCATCATTACCGCCGTGGTGCCGGAACCCGGCACGCCGAGCGTCAGCATCGGAATGAACGAGCCGCAGGCCGAGGCGTTGTTTGCTGCTTCGGGGGCCGCCACTCCGCGTATATCACCTTTACCGAAGCTGTCGCTGTTGCCGCTGAGTTTTTTCTCCGTCATGTAGGTGATAGCACTCGCAATGGTCGCGCCTGCGCCGGGCAGGACCCCGACGAAAAAGCCAATCACCGACGAGCGCAAGGTTGCGCCAGCGCACTGCGCGCCTTCTTTAGCGTTAAATAGCATGCGACCCGTTTTACGCACCAGCGTCTGGCCACTGCTGGTATGTTCCAGCATTAACAATATTTCTGAGACAGAGAACAGCCCAATCACCACCACGATAAACTGCACACCGTCGGAAAGATGGACACTGTCAAAGGTAAAGCGATAAACCCCGGTATTGGCGTCTACGCCGACGGTCGCGAGTCCCAGACCGATGAGCGCTGCCAGAAATGATTTCAGCGGATTTTGCGCCATCATGCTGCCGAGGCATGCAATGGCGAAAACCATTAAGGCAAAGTATTCAGCCGGACCGAAGGCCAGCGACCACTGGGCTAATGCCGGGGCAAACAGAATGATGCCGCCGATAGCGATGAGCGAACCAAAGAAAGAGCTGACCGCAGAGATAGAAAGCGCCACACCACCGCGGCCTTGCTGCGCCATCGGGTAACCATCCAGCGCGGTCATAATCGCCGCCGCATCGCCGGGCACGTTCAGCAAAATCGACGAGATTCGCCCGCCGTATTCACAGCCGATATAGACTGTCGCCAGCAGGATCAGTGCAGACTCAGCAGGCAGGTGCAAAGCGAAGGCCAGAGGCAGGAGGATCGCCACACCGTTGATTGGCCCCAGTCCAGGCAACAGCCCGACAATGGTACCGACAAAACAGCCAATCAGGGCGATGACCAGGTTTTCCGGCGTCATGGCCACCGCGAAACCTTGTGAAAGATAAATCCAGGTATCCATCGTTTCTCCGTTAACCCAGCCAGGCGCCGAGAGGTAAGGTGACGTCAAGCAGGCGGTCAAAGGCATACCACAGCAGAATGCCGAGCACCGCGCCCGAAATACCCGCAGCCGGAATGGTTGCGCCGAACAGCATGCCAATCACTACGGTGAGAATGGCGGTGGCGATGGGAAAACCGAGCCATTCGAAACCCCAGGCGTACATCAACAGCACAATTACCATCGTCAGCAGCTTTTGCAGCACGTGACGGCGGGGCCAACTGATAGTGTCGGGATGGCGCAACAGCAGCGCCACGGCACAGACCAGCATCAGACTGATAATGCCAAGCGGAAAGGGACGCGGCCCAACTGGCTCATAGCTATATTCGCTGGTGATTTGCCAGGCCACGAACAGCCCGGCTATACAGAGCAACAGCCAGATACCTGCAAAAATACGATCGCTCATCATCTTTGCCTCTGTGCTTATTTCGCCAGACCGAAGGCTTTCGCCTGCTCACGATAATCCGTGACCTGCTTCTTCACGTACTCGTCGAGCTGCTTCCCGCTCATGTTGAACTCGAACAGGCCACGGAGATCGCGCTGCTTTTTAAACTCATCGGTTTGCTGGAGTTTGTTAAAGGCATCGACCCACCACTGATACTCGGCGTCGCTGACTTTTGGCCCAACGTAGAAACCACGGATGATCGGCCACACGAGGTCATAGCCTTGCTCTTTGGCGGTGGGGACGTTGGCTAACTGGCCCGGCAGACGTTGATCGGAGAACACCGCGAGCACGCGGATTTTGTCGCCGTTGAGATACGGCACCATCTCACTGAGATCGCCGGAAACTACCTGAACGTGATTCCCCATCAGCGCGGTAACCGGTTCGCCGCCGCCTTCAAAGGCGACGTAGCGCATTTTGTGCGGATCGACGTTTGCTTTTTGCGCCAGTAGCGCCGACTTCATCCAGTCCTGACTACCAATAGAAGCTCCCGCGCCAATCACCACGCTGTTGGGATCTTTCTCCATCGCCGTCAGCAGGTCTTTCAGCGTTTTCCACGGTGAGTCCTGGCGTACGGCAATCATGCCGTAGTCAGTGCCTACGCTTGCCAACCAGCGGACATCATCCACGCCGTAGCGACCAAACTTGCCTTGTGACAGGTTCAGCAGCGAGCCGCCGGAGAAGGCAACGACGGTACCCGCTTCGGCAGGACGTTGCGCGACGATAGCGTTATATGCCACAGCTCCCACGCCACCGGGCATGTAGGTTACGCGCATCGGTTTTTCGATAGCGCCGGTTTCCATCATGCTCACCTGAATCAACTTACAGGTGAGATCAAAACCACCGCCGGGTTTAGCAGGGGCGATACATTCCGTGCGCGATGGCGCTTGTTCCGCCAGAACAGAGGTACTCATCAATAACATGCTTACAGTAAGGGTACGAAGTAATTGTTTTTTCATTATTTATCCTCACGCCGGATGACCGGATTTCAGGTACGGAAGATTATTTTTGTGATTATGTGAGCCGATGTGTAGCAGTTCGGTTGCATGATTGTTAAAACATTAACCTTTCAATTCCCTTTCAATGCGGCAGAAACTTTACAGGATGTGATATGCGTCTCTTATTAGCGGAGGATAATCGTGAGTTAGCTCACTGGCTGGAGAAAGCGCTGGTGCAAAACGGTTTTGCCGTCGACTGCGTTTTTGATGGCCTGGCGGCCGATCACCTTTTACATAGTGAAACGTACGCGTTGGCGGTGCTGGACATCAATATGCCGGGGTTGGATGGCCTTGAAGTCGTTCAGCGTCTGCGCAAACGCGGGCAGACGCTTCCCGTTCTGCTGCTGACGGCGCGCAGCGCGGTGGCCGATCGGGTGAAAGGATTGAACGTTGGGGCCGATGATTATCTGGCAAAGCCGTTTGAAATCGAGGAACTGGATGCCCGGCTGCGGGCCCTGCTACGGCGCAGTGCGGGGCAGGTACAAGGTATACAGCAATTAGGGGAACTGGCGTTTCACGATGAAGGCTATTTTCTCTTGCAGGGGCAACCGCTGGCACTCACCCCGCGCGAACAGGCATTGCTTACGGTGCTGATGTATCGTCGATTGCGACCGGTTTCGCGTCAGCAGTTATTTGAACAGGTCTTCAGTCTAAGCGATGAGGTCAGCCCTGAAAGCATTGAGCTGTACATCCATCGTCTGCGTAAAAAGCTACAGGGAAGCGATGTGCGTATTGCCACGCTACGCGGCCTGGGCTATGTGCTGGAGCGCAGCGATGAAGTGGGTTAAACCCCAATCGTTGTATCTGCAACTGCTGATGTTTCTGGGCCTGCCGCTCCTGTTGTTGTGGGGGCTGTCGGCATTTAATAGCTATGTCAGCGCGCTACAGGCGGCGACGCAGGCGTATGACCGGACGTTGCTCTCGTCTGCCAGAACTGTCTCCGAGCGGCTGGTAGTACGCAATAAACAGTTGGAAGTGAATGTGCCGTGGGTGGTACTGGACAGCTTTGAACTGAATATGAACGACAGATTGTATTACAAGGTGGTCGATCCAGCGGGGAAGGTTATCTCTGGTTATGACGATTTACCTGCGATGCCGCCAGCAACTTCGCGCACGCGGCTTTATCCGGCGCTGGCGTGGTTTTATCACACTGAATATCGTGGCGAGGCCATTCGCGTAGCGCGCCTGCTGCAGCCCGTCAATGAGGGCGGTATTGTCGGCATGGCTGAGATTTATGTCGCCGAAACGCTGCAATCGCGACGTTATCTGGCGCGGCAGCTGTTGTTTTCATCGTGGGTTTCGCAAGGGCTGCTGGTGCTGCTCACGCTGGTGCTGGTTGGCTGGCTGCTGCGCCGGGTATTACGCCCGATGCGCCAGCTGTCTTCGCTGATGGTGCGTCGTGAGCCGGGGCTGCTGACGCCGCTGCCGGAGCTGTTGCCGTGGTCGGAAACCCGCCTGTTGATCGTGGCATTCAACCGCTATCTGGACCGACTTCGCGGCCTGATCTCTCGCCAGGAGCGCTTCAGTGCGGATGCTTCCCATCAGCTTAAAACGCCGCTGGCAGTGCTGAAAACTCAGGCGGCGGTGGCTCTGGCCAGTCAGCAACCGCAGCAGTGGTATGAGAGTTTACAGGCTATGAGTACCACGCTGGATAACACCATTCAACTGACTGAAAGGCTGTTACAGCTGTCGGCGGTGAAGCGTAAAGAGCAAGGAGAAAGGCACTTTTCACCGGTTAATTTGTATGAGGTAGTGCAAACCAGCTGTTTCACGCGACTGGCGCAGGCGCGCAGTAAAGGGATCGATCTGGGCTATGAAGGGGAACAGGACGCGGTGTGGGTTGAGGGCGATGAAGTCCTGCTCGGGGAACTGTGCGGAAATCTGCTGGATAACGCACTGAAATACACGCCGCCGCATGGCGTAGTGACTGCCCGACTGCGGCGAGAGGGAGAAGCAGTGGTATTTGTGGTTGAAGATAGCGGGCCAGGCATTGATGAACAAATGGTGCATCAGGCGCTGCTCCCGTTTCATCGCCTGGATAACGTCGGCAATGTTCCCGGGGCAGGAATCGGTCTGGCGCTGGTCAATGACATTGCTCGTCTGCACCGCACGCACCCGAAGCTATCACGGAGTGAAGCACTAGGTGGGTTAAGCGTACGGATGCGTTTTTTATGTCTGGAGCGAGAAGAACAGGGGCGCCCTGCGCCCGTTATTTAAAGGTCATCGTCGCATTGACTAGCCCGTAATACGGCTGACTTATGGCCGTCGAGTTTCAGAATTGGTGGCGTAATTAACATTGCAAGTTAGCTGGCGTCTCAACGGGATTACCCTTATCCAGCCACGTCTGTACCATATCTGGCTTGTCTGTATTATTGTTGACGTCAAACATCGCCACTTTATCATTCTCATTATAAATAATGCGAATTTGCCTCAAGTTAATTGCGCTGTGTGTGGTGCTAACGACGCACAGCAACAGATAAAAGGATACTTTATTCATCAGGTGTACTTTCCAGACTCAGGGAACAGTGCCATCCATAGCATCAACGTCCGTTATTCGCTGCTGCGCCAGTATTCGCGACAAGCAAAGCGACCAGCATACTGCTGATGAGTAAAGTTTTTTTCATCATAACTCCGTTAAATTTATTATTTACCCAGAAGATTACTTGTCAGAGGCACAAATTCAGCTGGAGTACATCAACGTCAAAAAATGATGTAGGGCTTCATTTGAAATGAAACGATTAACGTGCGTAAATCGCTCAGCAAGTCATCCGCTGCGGATGCTATTTATTTGCGATAAGTAAGTAAACTAAATTTTTTGAAATGATTAAGTAGCTTTATGAGGCTTTTGTATATATGCCTTAACAAAGGTGTGTAAAAATTTATTGGAGTGGTTTGCTCTATTTTTAACAAGTTTTTAATGTTGTCATTTATTCTCTTTTGTTTATTTTCATAAACATGTTGATGAGTGCTGAAAATTCTGGTGTTAAAGGTGTTTGCACGCAGAATGTTGACATTAGTGATATGTAATACATATTTTTAGTATGGGTAATGATAACGTTGCTAATTATTATGCTGTGAATGTATTGCTATGTTCTTTTTATAACGAATATTATTAATATAATTAATGATTATCTCTGTCGTTCACCGGGGCTTTTGCTGCAGGGCGTAACACTGTCAGGGTTGGAAGAAGTGTTACTGCTTGTAAGGTTAACCTGTTGTCAGGTGGCATCACTTGATTCTATCTGCTCATAGCTTATGGGTTGTGATCTGTCAATGGCAATTATGTTGCAATTAGCCATATTTTTATATGATACAATCAAAAATAAACGTCAATAAATGCTTAATTTAATCAATATGTTAAGTTTATGTGGTGCGAAACTCATCACATTGTATTACATTGTTTTTTACATTTACTGACAGTGTGCCATTGCGTTTTTTAGACTTGTGATATAATTAGCAACATTAAATGGGAAAAAAATGATTAAAGATCAATAAATAATAGGCTGAGCTATGCTTAAAAACTCGCTAAAGATTAGCAGCCAGGGATATCCAGTCTTTCTAAAACTGGTCGATTTCATTGTTATCAATGCGACGTTAATCTTTAGCGCCCATCTGCTGGGAGTGGAGCCCTTTAACACTATTGCCATCCTGAGCATTCTGTTCTCAGTTTTTTATTTGCTATTTGCTGAATACATCAAAATGTATCAGCAAAAGATTAAAACAATCGGTCTGCGAAACCAAAAACGGTTGGTTGTTTGTACGCTTCTGGCCATTTTTTGTAACGAGCTGGTCACTGTCGCCGTGGCTGAACCTGAATCGCTCGGAGCCTTAGACCGACTGCCTGCGCCTTTTTATTCAGCGATTATTTACTGGTACTTCATTCCATTACCTTTTCTTTATTACATTCGCTTTTTCATTTTTAAATATTCAACGAAAAAGAGTATGCGCGTAGCGATTATTGGTCTGACTGACAATGGTCTGGCCGCAGAAAACGCGTTAATGAACGAATACGCCAACATCACATTAGATTTGTCATTTTATGATGAGCGCGCCTTATCCCGTTGTGGAGATATCGTTGATAAAGTCAAAAGCCCCTTTCGTGGCCCGGTGATTAATCTGGTCGAGGAAGCCAGGCAGGGCAATATCGACGAAATCTATATCGCTTTACCGATGGTGGCCTTGCACCGTATTCGTCATTTCCTGGCGATGATGTCAGACACCACCGTCGATACCTATATTGTCCCGGATTTCTATACCTACAGTAACAACATGTCCAAGTTGCGCTCCATCCACAATCTGCAAACTATCGGTATCTTTAGTTCGCCGTTTGAAGGGGCGGGGTCGTTTATTAAGCGAGCGGAAGATCTGGTGCTGGGCAGCATCATTATGGTGATGATTTCTTCACTGATGTTGGCAATAGCCATTGGTATTAAACTCACTTCCCGCGGGCCGGTATTTTTCAAACAAGATAGGTATGGCCTGAGTGGGCAAAAAATTAAGGTCTGGAAGTTTCGCTCGATGCGTGTGATGGAGAACGCCGATACGGTTATTCAGGCGACAAAAAACGATCCACGTGTAACGAAATTCGGGAGTTTCTTGCGCCGTACCTCGCTTGATGAACTCCCGCAATTTATTAACGTATTGCAGGGAAGTATGTCGATTGTCGGCCCCAGACCCCATGCGGTTACGCATAATGAGCAGTACCGCAAACAGGTCGAAAATTACATGATCCGCCATAAAGTGAAGCCTGGGATCACTGGGCTTGCACAGATCAACGGTTTCCGCGGGGAAATCGATGCGCTTTATAAGATGGAAAAACGGGTTCAGTACGATATTGAGTACATTCAAAACTGGTCGTTATGGCTGGATATCAAAATCATCATTAAAACTATTTTCAAAGGATTTGTCGGTAAGAATGCATACTAAATTGATAGTGATTACCGGAATCGTGATATCGCAGCCCGCATGGGCTGATTTAACCCCGAAATCACACATTGGCTTTGCGGGAATCGACTTCCAGGGCAAGGTCGCTGTGGATTATGGTTATAATGATAACGTTTCTTATCAGCCACATAGCAGCGATGCTATCGGCTCCTCGTTTCAGAGCGCAGCGCCTGTACTGAGTATGATCGGAGAGCGCGATCAGGATAAGTATTTACTGATGTACTCCGGAGATTATCGTAACTACTCCAGTGATTCCGCTGATAACTATAACGATCATTTTTTCCGTTTTAACGGTGCCTGGCGGTACGGGCTCAAGCATGGTCTAACCCTCAATCTGGAAGATACGCTTGGGCATGAATCCCGTGGCCGCGGTATTACCGAGGGTTTTCTCCCGGGCCAATTCGAGCAGTATGGGATTACATCTCCACTGACGACGAATTTTATCAACAGTGAATTGCGTTACAGTTACGGCGCACCTGATGGGCGTGGGAAAGCTGAACTGGCGTTGTTGTATAAAAAACTCACTTTCGGCAACACGTCTGATGTACGGGACAGCAGTGACGATTTCTACAATTATATTCAGGAACAGGAATGGCACGAAAATAGCCTGGTGGCAGAAATTTTTGACCAGTACACATCCAGGACGCGCTTTCGCTATAGCTTTATTACTAACCAACGTCACTATGATAACAACTCAGAAAAAGACACAAATGAGTATTATTTACTGTATGGCCTGAAATCGCAGTTAACGGGGAAAACCAATGTCGACATGAATATTTCATGGTTGTACAAGACATTTGAAAACAGTGCCAACTCGCAGGATTTTAATGGTCTAAACTGGGACATAAAAGGAGAGTGGAAACCGTTACAACAGTCTGTATTCACCGTCCACTCGGCGCAAAGCATTAAAGACCCATCGGAAGTTGGGGGATATATTTTAGTGACCCAGTATGGTCTTTCTTACCAGCATTTCTGGTTAGGCAACCGTTTTTCTACCTTACTGGATTACTCATTTACCTCGGAAGATTATAAAAAACAGAATAAGGATCGACATGATAAAGATGGAGTATTTAGCGTAACCATGAGCTATGACTACACGCCGTCGGTTAATTTTGAGATTAAATATCAAATAGATACATTGAATTCGAATAAGGATACTGACTCGTTTTATATCGGTCCCAACGACAATCAGGAAGTCATTAGAACGTTGGGTTATGATAATTCTATGATTATGCTTAAAGCTAAGGTTCAGATCTAAAATGAAAATAATAGAACTGTGCGCGGTTTTGCTATTCAGTATCCTGATGGTCGGATGCACAACGTCCAGCCCGAGATTAATGGACGATCCTGCTGCTGTTCAGCAGGATTACCGGCTTGGCGCGGGGGATACTGTCAATATCGCTGTTCATGGCCAACCCGATATGACGATGCGGTTTATTTTGGATAAGAGTGGCGAGATTAATTTCCCATTCGTGGGTGCTCTTAAATTAAACGATAAAACCGTCGATCAGGTGACTAAAGAATTAACTCAGCGTCTGACTGGAGATTATTTTACCACTCCGATGGTGACAGTGAGTATTGCCGAGTTCCGTAAATACTATGTTTCTGGCGAGGTGAAAAGTCCGAATGGATACGCCTATGAGCCAGGTCTTACCGTCGAGAAGTCTATTGCGCAGGCGGGGGGGTTTACAGACCGTGCAGACCGTCAAGATATCAACATTCGCCTGTCGGGTAGCAATCAGCTGCTTGAGAATGTCGATTTAACGCACTCTGTTCATCCTGGGGATGTCGTGATTATTGGCATGGGGTTCTTCTAACGATGAAACTATCTATAGTGGAAAACGGCAAAAAACGAGAAAGCACTGTCGAATTCTCCCGCTTTGCTAAAGAGTTGAAAAAGAACGCCTGGAAAATCGCGCTAGCCGGTATCGTTGCCGGGGTCGTTGCTTATCCGTTAATCAGCATGATGTCCTCAAAGTATGTGTCAACGGCAACGGTGCTGATTAAGGCGCAGGCCGATAACGTTTCTCCGTTTCCACAGGTTGATGGTTTCGATTCAACGCGCAGTGGTTACTATGAAACGCAATACGCGTTGATGCATTCACGGATTGTGCTCGAGCAAGCCGTTCGCGATATGAAGCTGGATGAGAACCCAGAATTTATCGGGGAAAAAACCGATGCTCAAGGGGCGGATAGCAGTGAAAGTCGGCAACTGAGAATAGAGCAGGCGCTGAAAACGTTGTCGAAAAACCTGAATGTCATTGGTATTCGTACAACGAACCTGGCCTCGATTACCTATGAATCGACTTCGCCTCAGGTTGCGGCGCACATCGCCAACGGTGTCGCGCAGGCTTTCATCAACTATACGGTGGAGCAAAAGCGTCTGAAAGTGGAGCAAGCCCGCAAACTGAATTATGAAAAAATGGAAGAAATTCAGAAGTCGATAGCGAAGCAAAAAGAAGATATGGAGAGTTATCTGAAAAATGCCGGGCTGCTGACCTTTCGCGGTATTGATGGTTTTGAAACCGAGCAGTTAAGTATCGTGACCAATCGCCTGGCCGATGCGACTCAGCGTCGTGTTGCCGCGGAATCTGTCTATAACGAGGTGAACGGGGGAGGGAAGTCCGCTGAGAGTGTTATCTCGCTACCTTCGGTCTCTAACCACGCCCAGATTCAGGATTTACGCATTGCGTTAATTCAGGCGCAGCGTACGTTGTCTGAATTGCGCAAAGTCTATGGGCCAAAAAACCCGGCCATTTTAAAAGCAGAAGCTGATGTGCAGTCGATCCAAAGCCAAACGGGACGGGTGTTGGGTGAACTGAAAGTGGGTTTACGCCAGCAATATCTGGCGGCGCTTGCGGATGAAAAGAACTACCAGCAACAATTGGCTGAGCAGAAAGCGATCTTCCAGAAAATGGCGTCAAAACGGGATGCCTGGAACAGCCAAAAACTGGCGTTAGATAAAATGGAAGATCTGTACAAATCGCTTTATCAGCGTACTCAGGAGCTGTCGCTCTCCGGCGTGAATGCTGATGCGGTGTTATACGATCCGGCTGTTCCAGCATTGAAACCGGCGAAGCCGAATAAATCACTGCTGTTGGTGATGGTGGTCATGCTGGTGGTGGTGTTCAGCATCATGTATTTCATTGTCAAAGCGGCGATGGATAACTCAATCGGTACGTTGAGTCGTATGAGAAAACGCCTGAACGTTGTACCGCTTGGTGAAATCCGTCGTTTTAGTGGGATCTCTGGGCGCGCGCAGGTGCGTGACATGATCCTGAAGAACCCGCTGAATGCCGATATTGTGCACGGTATCCGTACCCGGATTATGCTCGATAACCGGTCATTACAGACGCTCATCGTGGCGTCAACGGAGCACGGTGAAGGACGTTCTCTGCTGGCGAGTTTGTTGGCGAACTCCTTTAGTTTCGATCAGAAAACTCTGCTTATTGATGCGGATTTCTTTAATACTGATGGGCTCTCTTCTGAACTGGCGTCGGCAACATCCGCAGGTCTGGCGGAACTGTTGCGCGGGGAGACTGAGCTTAAACAGGCGCGGATTACGCTCAGTGATAATCTCGATTTTATTCCGCACGGCAAGAGCGCAATCTCTTCTTTACTGATGCTGTCGTCGGGTCACGTTGAGCCTTTAATGCGCGAGCTGAAATCGCACTATCAGCGCATCATTATTGATGTCGCAGCTGTGAATCAGAGTCAGGATGTTCAACTGATTAAACGCGCCGTTGATGGGGTGATTTTCGTCGTGAAAGCTGGGGCGGGGTCCGCCGGGCAAATCGCCAACGCGCTGGATAAGTTGGAGGAAAATAACGGCGCGGTTATTGGCGCGGTACTCAATGCGGTTGAAGAAAAAGATCTTGAGACGCAAGAAGGTTTACGTTCACTCAACTTCAGTACCGATCAACTGATGACCACGCCAGGCCGCGTATGAGTCTACTGAAGAGCGCTTCCACGATAGCCGGTTCATCAGTCATTTCGCAATTGATTGGTGCGCTGTCTATCTGGTTGATTTCACACAAGTATGATATGGCGGAGGTGGGGTTGTATGCGCTCAACTACAGTATCGCCGTGGTGGGCGCTCAGGTATGTACCTTTGCATCACAGCTGTTAATTCCGAAACAACAGGAAGAAGAACTGGTGCAGAACGTCGTGTTCTGTCTGATCCAAAGCACGATTATTGCCTTACCGTACGCCGTAGTGACCGCATGGTTGTTTCACCAGAATATCCTGTTTCTCTATTTGCTGACGCTGGCAACGGCGTGGGTTTTAATCTCAGAGAACCTGTCTCTACGCACGGCTAACTTTCGTTTTCTGATTTTCCAACGCATTTCTGTCTCGGTAGTGGTATTCCTTTCGGTACTGGTGACGCACCATGTGCAGCTGTTTTATTGGGCATGGGCGTGCGCGACAATGGCACTGACCGTCAGCTGCATTTTGCATTCGTTTGACGTTCGTTCGGTAGCAATTCAACATTTGCGGCCTACCAGTAATTGGCATTTTTTCAAACAGAATATTCATCACATTACCAAAGTCGGCAGCGCGGAGGTGTTGGCGATGGCCAGCAGCAATTTACCGATTATGCTGATTAACTTTTGGTTCTCCGCGCTGACGGCGGGTTATTTTTCCGTGGTTAGCCGCTTCTGTCTTGCGCCGGTGGTGATCATCGGAAACGCGGTGCGCAATACTATTTTTTCCAAGTGGTCTATCGACTTCAGAAATAACACCTTTAATTATCAGGAATATACCAGGGTACGGATGCTGTTGTTGTTACTGGGGGTTATCTGTACCCTCGGGGTGTTTATTTTCTATCCGATAGTAATGCGGCTGGGCTTCAGCGAAGACTGGATTAACTCCATTGAGACTTCACGCTACATGTTGCCCTATTTATTCCCAGCGCTGGCGATAAGCCCCCTAACGGTGATCGAGCTTATTTTTGGCTCTCACCGCTACTTTCTGCGCATCCAACTGGAACAGCTGGTGATTGTGTTATTCGCTTTTGTCGTCGTCCCTTATTTTTATAAAGACTACGCCACGTCGGTCATTCTGTTTTCTTCCCTGACATTTATTCGCTACGCCTTCATTTATCTGAAAATGAATAAGCGAGCCAATCTTCTGAAAGACAAGCCGGTGATACTATGACGCTGAATACCGGATACTATTTACAGGTTTATACTTTTGTCACGCTGATTCTGTGTGGTCTGGTGCAATACTTTACCGGCTTGCAGTCGGTGCTGTGGATCCCCTTTTTCCTGACCCTGTTGATGGTGGGATTGTTGGTGATGCAGACGCGCGATGGCTCCCTGCAACTGGACGCGCAGGAAACGATTGTGCTGGCGCTGTACTTCTCGTTTCTTATTTTGGCCGGAACATCAACGCTGATTCAGGGCGGGATTACCGTTGCGATTGTGGCATTCAAAAACGAAATCGCATTGTCGTTGGTGATGATCTGCTTGCTGCTGGGATTTTGTCGGGAATCGCAGATTTATCGTGTTACACGCTTTCTGTACTGGGTGTTTTACGCGCAGATCCCGGTAATGATTTATCAGGTTTTACTGGTCGTTCCCCAGCGCGTCGCGGTGCGTGGAGAAGATGAGAAATGGGATTCCGTGGTTGGTACGTTCGGCGGAGATCCCATGGGGGGCGGTAATACTGCCGCAATGGGCCTGTTTTGCCTGTTGATTATGTTGTTAAAAGTTTCTGAGTATAAGCACGGGCTGACCACGTTTAAATCCATGGCCTTGCATATCGTTCTTGGGATCGGGTTATGCATTATGGGTGAAGTGAAGTTCGTTATACTACTTTCACCAATATTCCTCGCGTGGGTGTGGATCTCCCCGAGCTATGTCAAAGACGTGAGTAAGGTTAATCTAAAGACATTGCTGATTATTGTCGCAGGAATGCTGTTGCTCGTTAGTCTGTCGATAGTGATCCTTGCGTACTATTATTCTTCCGCGTTTGGCGGCGATCCGTCGAAAAGCGCGTTGAGCATTTTTATTGACTCCTTAAGCTATATCTTTGATCCGAACTACATTATGTCTACCGGGGAGTTAGGGCGTTTTACGACCTTCCTGTTCTGGTTGAAAAATAACGATTTGTGGGGACTTACAGGAACGTTATTTGGCTACGGACTCAATGCCACTAACAGCGGTAGTACGGTATCGCCGGGCTTTTTGAATATTATCTATAACTTAATCCTCGACTCGACTTCTCTGAGTATGCTGCTGTGGGAGGTCGGCGTTATCGGCACGTTGCTTTTTATTAGCTTGTTCATTTATATCCTGAAAGTTTGTCAGCCAAAGCCATTACTGACACTTGCACAGCTGGACCAGCAGGATCTCCAGTTGCTGAGTTTTGCACCAGCGTTTAACGCTTTTGCTATCAGTTGCTTAATCAGCTTACCTTACAGTCAGATACTGATGATTATACCGATGTTACAATTCCTGTTCTATTTATCACTAGGATCGAGTTTGGTGATTCGTCGAACCGTCCTTCGCTGCGTAGGGTAATTGTATGGACTATAAACCGTTTATTTCAGTGAGTATTAAAACGCTCAATGAATCTGAATGTATTGAGAAAACGATTGACAGTATCCGTAAGCAGCTTGTTGATTATCCACACAAAATTATTGTGGCCGACAGTCTTTCAACGGATAACACCCAACAGCTTGCGATCGATAAAGGGGCGACCGTAGTGTCATTAACTAACCCAAACGATCGTTGCTGCGGCGTCGGGCATCAGTTGGGTTATCTTTATAGTGAAGGGGAATATCTGTTGCTGATGGATGGCGACATGGAGTTGGAAGAGGGCTTTGTGGATCAGGCCGTCGCGTTCTTGCAGGCTGAGCCGGAATATGCAGGCGTCGCGGGAACCGTTGAAATGGACGATGCCGTTAACTATGAGTTTAAATCGCGTAAGCAGCGAATAAATAAGATTTATCCCCTGGGGGATAGCGACCATTTAGGCGGTGGCGGATTATATCGCCGCTCGGCGATAGAGAAAATTGGTTATCTTACCAACCGTAATTTGCATGCTTATGAGGAAGCCGAACTGGGTCTGCGTTTACTTGATGCGGGTTATAAATTGCGCCGTCTGAATATTCCGTATTTTATTCATACTTCGCATACCATGCCGACCTTTCAGTTGCTGAAGCACCGCTGGACAAGCGGATACTATCAGGCTCCTGGCGAGCTTCTACGCTGCGCCTGGGGAAAACCTTATTTCAGTAAAGCGTTAAAAATGGTTAAGAACGAGGCGATTTTTGCTGTTTACCTGATTGCCTTGTTCATTGCGGCAGTGACCTTCAATCTAGAGCTTTTCGATATTGCATTTCTTCCGTTGCTTGTCTTTGTTGTCTTGAAAACCGTGCAGAACCGATCGTTATTAAACGGATTACAGAGCGTAATGAATCTGGCCGTGCTTTCTGCGGGGCTTGTTAAAGGGTTGACTAAACCGATACGCGATCCGTTGACTCCGCCTGACAGTAAAATCATTCATGAATAACCAAGGCTGGCGCAATGAAAGTTTTATTAGTGAATAAGTTTTTTTTCATTAAAGGCGGCGCGGAAACGGTTTATTTTCAAGAGCGCGATATGCTGAAACAGGCCGGAGTGCAGGTTATTGATTTCTCTATGCAGCATGAGAACAATTTCCCTTCGGACTATGCGGATTATTTCGTCAACAATGTGGATTATCATAAAGAAAGTAATCTGCTGGGCGGGCTCAAAACGGCGGTTAACTTTATTCATAATTCCCAGGCCTGCAAAAAGATGCTGGCGTTATTACAAAAAGAGCGTCCGGATATTGTTCACTTTCATAATATTTACCATCAGTTAACGCCGGCATTGATTAAAGTAGCGCGCAATTTTGGCTGCAAAACGGTGCTGACCGCGCATGACTACAAGATCGTCTGTCCCGCCTATTCGATGCTGCGCGATGGCAAAGTGTGTGATTCTTGTATTACCGGGACGGTTTTCAATGCCTTCAGGTATCGTTGTCAGGAAGGTTCCGCCTCAAAAAGCTTACTGCTCTCTTTAGAGGCGACCTGGCAGTATATTGCGCAAAATTACCAGGCGCTGGATGTGATCGTTTCGCCAAGCGTCTTTTTACGCGGCGTATTGCTACGTAAGCTGCCGAACTCTCGCATTGATGTCATCGTTAATGGCGTTGATGATAGCCGTCCCTTGGGTGAGATAAGCGATGAGGGCTATATGCTTTACTTCGGTCGCCTGAGCCGTGAAAAGGGAGTGGCAACGTTGTTGGCGGCGCATCAGAAAATGCAGAATAAAGCGCCGCTGAAAATTGTGGGCCACGGCCCGTTGCACGACGAATTGGTTGCCCAATACCCGGATGTTGAGTTTTTAGGTTATGTGCAACAAGGGGAGGCTCTCGACAAACTTATCAAGCATGCGCGGGCGGTGATCCTTCCTTCTGAATGCTATGAAAACTGTTCGATGGCGATATTAGAGGCGATGTCCTTGGGCAAGCCGGTGATCGGGTCGCGCATCGGCGGCATCCCGGAACAAATTCGTGACGGTATTGAAGGGATTTTATTTGAACCTGGCAATGCGCAGGAGTTGGCAAATGGGATGGACGCCCTGGCCGACTCGCCAGAAAAGGCGCGGACTATGGGGCTGCAGGGTCGTGCGCGGTTGAGTGAGAAATATGCGTTGAGTAAACATATGGATACCCTACAGGCGCTGTATAAAGAATTGCTGAGCAGGCCATAGCATGAGTAAAAAAATAACGGTTTTTGGTACGCGTGGAATTCCTGATGTATTGGGCGGTGTGGAGACACATTGCCAAAATCTTTATCCAGCCATTAAACAGCAGTTTGACGTTGATATATGTGTGATTGCTCGCTCGCCGTATGTAAATTACAAACGTTCGATCTATAAGAAGGTCGAAACTTACGCGCTGTGGGCTCCCAAAAAGCGTTCGCTGGAAGCGATTGTCCATTCCGTTTTAGCGGCGTTCAGGACAAGTATCGACCATTCGGATATTGTGCATGTCCATGCTATTGGACCTGGCCTTGTGATCCCATTACTACGCATGTTAGGCAAAAAGGTGGTTTTCACCCACCATGGGCCCGATTACGATCGTCAGAAGTGGGGATTCGTTGCCAAAAAAATATTGTTGCTGGGCGAACGTTGGGCAGTGCGATATGCCAACGAAGTGATTGTGATCTCTGAAGTCATTAATCAACTGATCCAGAAAAAACACGGTCGCTATGATGCGCATTTAATTCACAATGGCGTCAATGAGCCGCGGTTGTTATCTGAACAGACCATCGACAATACGCTCTCCCGCTTTGGGCTACAGCCGAAAAATTACCTTGTGGTGGTTGGGCGGTTTGTGGAAGAAAAAGGGATGCATGATGCCATCGCCGCCTATCAGTGCAGCGGTTTGACCATGCCGTTGGTGCTAATTGGCGATGCGGATCATCCAACCGAATACAGCATTCGCCTCAAAAAGCTTGCCGCAGATACACCAGGCGTTGTGATGACTGGTTTTTTACGCGGTGATGAGCTGCAGGCGGTGTTTTCGCAGGCCCGGCTGTTTGTGATGCCTTCATACCATGAAGGTTTGCCCATTGCGCTGCTGGAAGCGATGTCATTTTCTCTTCCTGCCGTCGTCAGTGATATTCCGGCAAACCTCGAAGTTCAACTTCCCGCCGAGGCCTATTTTAAGGTCGGAGATGTGGTTAGTCTTGCCGAGAAATTAACCCAGTGGGCGCCAACCCATAGTGTGGACTATCGTGTATATTTACAACACTATAACTGGCATGAAATCGCCAAAAAGACGGTTAACGTCTATCACTCAATTAATAAAGATATAGGTTAATTTTGACCAGTTATCAAAACCGTCCCCCTGTCATCGAACGATTTTATACTCATCTTGATGAGACGATTGCGCAGGAATTGACCCCTGAACAGAAAGAAGGGGTGGAAAATGCGATTCTGGCCTCGACTCTGGCTTCGCGGCATCAGATCGATATTCGGCGAAGTTTTCCCTTTTTCAGTAAGCGTTATTATCTGGTTTTTTTGTTTGGCAGAGATTTACGCCGCCAGCACCGCCAGGAATCGACCCTGTCGAGAATGTTGCTCACTTTTTTGCTGCTGATTGCCGTGCTGTTCGTTACCTGCTGCGTATTGTTGACGCTGTATATGATCAAATCCGCGTTAGGTATTGATGTGTTCCAAAATTTTCACGTAGGTATCTGGGATTGGTGGTTAAGTCTGAAAAACCACTAGCGTTAACAAACCTGTGGAGGCATTACTGCGATGAAGTGTAAATGGGTTTCTGCGCTGTTGTTAATGTCCTTTCCGTTAACGGTCATCTCCGCATTAACGACCGTAACCCCCAAAGCATTAACTGGCCCGCTGACCAATCCGGGGATCGGCGTGGCAAGTTTTCATCAGGGATACGGTGAAACGCTGGGTCTGGCTGATTACCCCAATACCGGGTTTGAATACGACCGGTTTTACTGGCAAGAACTGGAACCTGTTGAAGGTCAGTATAATTTTGCGCTGGTGGATGCTGCCTTCAAATACGCGGCGGTACATCGTCCTGCGATGAACGTCGGGTTACGGTTTATGGCGCTAGCCGACCCAGGGGACGGTTCAAAAATTCCCGACTGGCTAATTAAAAAAGGCGTGAAAGGTACGTGGACACCCGATAATAAAACATTTATTCCGGATTTAGATGACCCTCTGTTTATTGAATATAGCCAGCGTCTGCTGAACGCATTCGGAAAACGCTACGACGGTAATGAGAATCTCGCTTTTGTCGATATAGGCATGGTGGGGGCCTGGGGAGAGTGGCATAACAGCAATTTCCCTAATCTGCAGCCACTATTGGAGCGATACACCACGGCGCAGTTGGACCGCTATGTTGCAATGCATTTTTCCGCCTTCCCCTCGACCCCGAAAATTATGTTGATGAGCGGTGGACAAAGCCTGGCGAATGCGGTGGCGCGAGGGGCGGGATGGCGGGCGGACTGCTGGGGTGATCTGCGTGTATTTTCAGAAAACTGGAACCATATGGCCGATGATTACCCGCAGCGATTACTGGCAGCACAGCAGAGTTATGCAGGGTTTAACGATGCCTGGAAACGTGCGCCGGTCAGTCTGGAAATCTGTTCATATATGCAAGACTGGAAGAATACTTTTCATTATACGCGTGCCGAAGTGCAGGGTATTTTTGACTGGGCGGTCAAGCAGCACGCCAGCACCATCAACCTGAAATCGAGAACGATCCCAAGCGATTATCGACCGATTGTCGACGATGCGCTGACCAAACTGGGCTATCGGTATCGCTTAGCGTCTCTGAGTCATGAATCAGTGTGGGACGGTGGACCAACGCTGGTATTAAACAGTATCTGGTATAACGAGGGTAACGCACCGATTTATCTGCCCTACACGTTGGCATTTCGTGTGGTGGATAGCGCTAATAAGGTCGTTGCGCAGGGGAATGCGGCGGATGATATACGGCACTGGTTGCCTGGAAAGTATCAGGTCAGCTATGCGTTGCCCATCCCGGGACAACTCGCGAAAGGTCAATACGCGATTGAGGTCGCGATACTGGATAAATCCGGCGCGGCACGAATTAACTTTGCTAACGAAGGGAAGCAGAGCAGCGGCTGGTATCGCGTATCAACGATTACTGCACGCTAGCCCGTTACGACAACGAGCCTGACCGTCAGGCTCGTTACAGGGCATATCAGATGTTATAACCATTCGGGTTATTTTTTTGCCAGTTCCAGGTGTCACGCATCATTTCATCAAGGTTGTAGACCGCCTTCCAACCGAGCTCTTTGTATGCCAGTGACGGGTCAGACCAACATTCGGCAATGTCTCCGGGTCTTCTGGCGGCAAACTGATAATGAATTTTGGTCTGGGCCGCTTTCTCAAACGCCTTAATCAGATCAATCACGGAATAACCGACCCCGGTACCGAGATTAATCACCTTGTAGGCAGCGCCTTTGTTCTGGCAATCAAGCGCGGCTAAATGACCAGTCGCCAGATCCATGACGTGGATATAATCACGCACGCCGGTTCCGTCAGGGGTTGGATAGTCATTACCATACACCGATACGGTTTTTAGCTTACCAATCGCGACCTGGGAGATGTATGGCACCAGGTTGTTTGGGATACCGTTAGGATCTTCACCAATGCGACCCGATGGATGAGCGCCGACTGGGTTGAAATAGCGCAGGCAGGTAATGCGGAAATCAGGTTGCGCACGCGAGAAATCGGCCAGAATCTGTTCGACCATTAATTTAGAGGTGCCGTAGGGATTGGTGGTACCGCCCGTGCGTGATTGCTCGCTCAACGGCACGCTTTCCGGATTACCGTATACCGTAGCTGATGAGCTAAAAATGAATCGGTTAACGCCTGCGGCCAGCATCTCATCCAGTAAAACCAGCGTTCCTGTGACGTTGTTTTCATAGTAGGCAAGAGGTTCTTTTATCGACTCGGAAACCGATTTGAGCCCTGCAAAATGAATGACATCGGTGATGTGATGGTTGGTAAAAATGTTTTTTAAGGCCTGTCTGTCGAGAACATCGGCGATATAGACAATGGGTTCCTTTCCGGTAAGTTCCGCGACCCTGTCCAGCGATATCCGACTCGCATTTGCCAGATTATCGATGACAACGACATCATCGCCTCTTTCCAGTAGTGATAAAACAGTATGTGAACCAATATAACCTGCACCACCTGTGACAAGAATTGCCATACAGACTCCAGAAAAATGCTAGAAACCCGAACAATTTTCTACCAATGTCACCTGAGAATCCAGTGAATCAGTTGTGTTGCCGGGAAAGGTAGATGTTTCTGTATTTTACCATAAATTTATATGATAGTTTTTTTAAGATAGCCAACAGACTGAACTTATTGATTTTTGTATCATAAGCAATGAAATTATTTGAGAAATTCAGCGTATGAACACCGTCACTGTGGTTGATCGATGAATTGATTTGTTCGATCAGATTCTCATCAAAGTTAATATCGTTAAGTGTAACTAGTTCTTTGATATAGATAGATTTTCCATAAGTTTCGGGCGTGCATTCCTGGGTGAGGAAGTACATTTTATTATCGACAAGATAAGGGGTACCAGCTCCTCGATGATGATGATTACTCACCTTTAATGTAGGGGTGATCCGCTGCCACTGACCGTGAAGATGCTCTGCGGAATGAATAATTATTTTATTATCCATGGTGGTCGACAAAAGATAGCAAGTTTCATTTATTGAAAGAAAAATGTTATCTGTGACTTCGGTATCAGAGAGTAGAACTTTAATTTTCTTCCAGCGCGCAGGAAACTCTACCGACTGGAACAGGAGCACTTCTTTTCTTTCTGATGATTCTGGGATCATGAAGAGTTGATTGTTAATATTAATCAGGAAAGGGAATGACAAATGACACCTCAGGTCGTCAAATCCTTCAAGTTTCACATCATCAATTTCAGTTAGTTCACGATCAAGAATGCGGCAGCGGAGCGTGCCTTTCGAGTTGCGGAAGCTAAAAGCTTCATAAAAAACATACAGTTTGTCGTCTTTTTCAATAAGAAAAGGATCGGCCTGAAACGTATATTTCTTTTTTAACTGCTGCGCAGTAGATTTATTCAATATTTCCAGCGTGTTATCAGGAAATAAGTGTATACCATGATCCTTAATAATCATGATATCCCACGACTCATGATAGAATAACATGTTTATTATTCTTTTTATTTTCGCTTGCATTCGTACCTGCTCCTTTTTATCGCTTGCACCATGTATGAACAGCTACTTGCGGGGCAGCTCATGAGACTTGTCGCAATGTCGCAATGTCGCAATGTCGCAATGTCGCAATGTCGCAATGTTGTATGAATGTGCGAAAACCGCGTGGTAACACCTGCGGTTATTTTAATGTTAGTAACAAGGATGTTTTTTGTCCATAGCACCAAAGTAGGTAAAAATTATCCAGAGCATCCTTGCTCCAGTGGAAGAATTACTCGAAATGCACCTGCGGGTTTTCAGCAAGGGAAACGTAGGTTTTGCTGTTTTTATCCAGGGTACGGATTTCACCGCTTTCGATGTCATATACCCAGCCGTGCAGACGAAGCGCATTATTTCGCAGTCCAACCGCGACACAAGGATGCGTTTTAATGTTGTTGAGCTGCGCGATAACGTTCTCTTCCACCATGGCGTTAACTTTATCGATTGGGTTAGCCCAGGTTTTTTTCTCGACCACGGCTTTCGCGGCATCGGCATAGTGCAGCCAGTGAGCCACAGCAGGCATCGGATCCAGAGGCTGGCTATCGGCGATGGCTTTCATTGCGCCGCAGTTGGAGTGTCCGCAGATGACGATATCCGTCACGCCAAGTGCCACAACCGCGTATTCAATAGTCGCGGATACGCCACCCGGTTCCGGGCCGAAAGAGGGGACGATATTACCGGCGTTGCGGATAACGAAAAGCTGTCCGGGGTCTTGCTGAGTAACGAGTTCTGGCACCAGGCGGCTATCGGAACAGGAGATGAAAAGCGCTTTAGGATTTTGGCTGGATGCCAGGCTGCGAAAGAGTTCCTTGCGTTGAGGGAAAATCTCTTTTTGGAAGTTGAGGAAGCCCTCAATGATATGTTGCATAGCAGTGTCTCTTTTCTCTGTTTAAGCAGGTTATGATGAAGATCACACTTTCCAGTTTAACACCAGCCGACAGAAGAGAAAGACTTTATAGCAGTTCTGCAACATCTTTGGCTAACTTTTCTCCACCGCGGCGAGGCGAATAGCGTGATGTGCGCTACGTGCTTTCCCCCTTTTTTGCCAATAAATCGGAGTTATAGCGATAGCCAGTATTCACGCGATACCGTACATTTTTATATGTATCCACATTTTAAGGAATCATCATGTCCAGACTTCGTGCTTTAGCAACAGCTTTAGTCGCCGTTGCCGCGATGACGATGTGCGCCACCCCAGTATTGGCCAACCCCGGTAATGGCAACGGCAATGGTAATAGTGGCAACCATGGAAATAGTAGCAATCATGGTAATAGCGGGAATAAGGGCAATAGCCAGAAAAGCAATTCGCAGGCAGAACAACGTAAAAATTATGGTAAGCCGGACCATGTTGATAGTGACATCAGCTATAACGTGGCCAGACAGTATGCCGTCAGATATGGTTTGACGGGCTATAAGTCACTGCCTCCGGGTATCGCCAAAAATCTGGCGCGAGGAAAGCCGCTTCCTCCGGGGATCGCTAAGAAAAGTGTTCCATCCTCTATGCTGAACCAATTGCCGTATTATCCAGGTTATGAATGGCAGGTTGTGGGCGACAATCTGGTGTTGATTGCACTGAGTACGGCGATTGTCACCGCGGTAATTAATGGTGTGTTTGATTAAGTATTTTCGGGCTTAATTTGCTCTGTTATACCGATGAGAAGCCCGCGTTGTGCGGGCTTCTCAGTTAATAAGGAAAGCTTACAGTCCGTACAGTTTTATTTTTCGATAGAGTGTGGCAATACTGATCCCCAGTTCTGACGCGGCCTGTTTTTTGCCCTCCACACTTGATCCAAATCGCTGGATGGCATTTTCGATGGCGTCCCTTTTCGCTTGTTTCCCTTGGTTCGCCAAAAGTCGGGGGGGCTCGGTCATCGTTGTTTTTCTGCCGTCAGCCGAGGTGAGTAAATAAGGGGGCAGATGGCTGGCATTGATACCGGCAGCTTCTCCGCGCATCACAAAAATGTATTCGATGACATTGCGTAATTCACGAATGTTACCCGGCCAGTGCCAGGCATAAAGGCGGTTAATAACGTCGTCGGGCAGCTTCTGCGGTGAACGCTGGTAACTGACCGAAAATTCATCGGCAAAATATTGTGCGAGAACAGCGATATCAGCCCGACGTTCGCGCAGGGAAGGAAGTACCAGAGGGACAACATTCAGACGATAGAATAAGTCTTCGCGAAACTGATTATTCTCCACCATCGCACTAATATTTTTGTTAGTCGCGGCAATAATGCGCACATCAATATTGATGGTGTTATTAGAACCAACGCGGGTAATTGCCTTTTCCTGCAAAACCCTGAGCAGCTTGGCCTGCAGGTGCAATGGCATATCACCGATCTCATCCAGAAACAGACTGCCGCCGTTGGCCAGTTCAAATTTCCCCATTCGTCCTTTGGGGTCTGCACCGCTAAATGCACCACGCACGTAGCCAAACAGTTCGCTTTCCAGGAGTTGCTCGGGGATTGCCGCGCAGTTAATTGTCACGAAAGGGGCGGCTTTGCGTGGGCTGTTTTGGTGAATGGCAAATGCCACGACCTCTTTACCCGAGCCGCTTTCCCCGGTGATGAGCACGCTGGCATAGCTTTTGGCAATTTTGCCAATGGTGCTTCTGAGCTGTTCCATTGAAGAAGAGTGACCAATCAGCCGCACCTGCGCGTCTGATTCATAAGGGGATGGGGTAAGGGTACTCAGGTAGTCGTATGCATCACGAAAGATGACCATAGTTAAGCGATCGTTATCCAGCGAGGAGAGCGAAATTTGTTTGCACAGTACATGGTGTTTCTGGCCTTCAAGCGTCAGCCACGCTTCTTCATCGCCATACAAGCTGTCCCCGGTTATTTCAATAGTAAGCGGTAATCCCTGAACCTCGCGGTTAAGAATACGATCGGCTGAGTGATTGGCATGCCAGATAAGACCATTGCCATCAATTGCCACAACGCCGCGGTCCATGGCATCTATCAGACGTCGAAATGCGCCGAGCGTTTCCTGCGCACGTAAACGCTCCAGACATTCAAATACCTTACTGGAGATCATCACCGCGATTTGCTCAATAAAAGTGACAAATTTATCAATCTGGCTCAGTAACGTGTCACGCTGCGTCTGGGTTGAGCAAATAATGCCGATTACTCCAATCACGCGGTTGTTGAGAAAAATAGGTGCGTTCAAATCGAGCATTTCAGAACAGTAGCGGTGTTTTTCACATAACTGACAAAGCGGATGTTCGCCGGGGTTTTTGATAAGAACCGTTTCTCTGACCTGCAAAACGTGGCGGTAGATGTAGCCATTTTTTGCCACGTTCTCATTGAGCATATGCCGGTATTTACCGGTACCAGCGATGCGCATTAAAGATTCATCGATGATTTCAACGTCCGTACCGGTTATGCCAGAAATCGCGTCGGCATAATTGCATATATCATCCTGAATATTGCTGAGTACTGAAATCATGGTACTTCTCCGGCAGTGTGTCGTATTTCTCAAAGAAAATGATAAATAGGCGAACCACTACGGAAATGATTTGCGAAAAATCAATCTACTGCTTTGTTTTATTATGTTTTTTCTGTTTTATCTTCCTCGATCACACTATTTATCAACAGTGAGAATTTCTCAAATTCAGGCGATAAACTGACGCTGTAGTATTTTTAGTATCAATCATGGTGTTGCTTTAATCACTTGAAAATAAAGTCTTTATTAAAATATTTCTAAGATTTTACTCAAGACATAAAAAACTGGTAAGCATTTTGCTCTATTGGGAATACCGATAGCGTAAATATCTCTGTATTACCTTAACTACAGGGAATGAAATACCAGGACAATGAGGTTTTATGATGCAGGAAAACTTATCATTTTTTATCAACCAGACACCGTTTACCGAACATCCGAGCGCGCCGCTGGCACCGTTTAGTCGCCAGGAACTGGTAAAAGCGTTGAATTTTCACCGGTCTATTCCGGGCTATGCGCCGACGCCGTTATATGCGCTGCCGGCTCTTGCACAAAGGCTGGGTGTTAAAAATATCTATCTCAAGGATGAGTCTCAACGTTTTGGCCTGAAAGCCTTCAAAGCGTTGGGCGGGTCCTATGCGATGGCTTGCCATATCGCTGAATTAGTCGGCAAGGATATCAGTGACCTGCCGTTTGACGTGATGACCAGCGAAGAGGTGCGCCGCGATCTACAAACCGTTACGTTTGCCACCACCACTGATGGTAATCACGGTCGCGGCGTGGCATGGATGGCGCGTCAACTGAAGCAAAAAGCGGTGGTTTACATGCCTAAAGGCTCTTCGCAGCAGCGTCTGACGTCCATCCGTAATGAAGGCGCTACCGCTGAAATCGTCGATATGAACTATGACGATGCGGTGCGTATGACCGCGGAACAGGCACAAAAACATGGCTGGATTGTGGTGCAGGATACTGCCTGGGAAGGATATGAAAAAATCCCGCAGTGGATTATGCAGGGTTACGGCACGCTAATGCTGGAAGCGATAGATCAACTGCATCAGGTTGCACCGACGCATATTTTTGTTCAGGCAGGCGTTGGTTCGTTTGCTGGAATGGTTCAGGGAATGGTGACGGCAGCCTGGGGGGAAAATCGTCCAAAAGTGATTGTCGCCGAGGCATTGATTGCCGATTGTCTTTACCGCTCCGCACGTTCTAAAGAGGGGGATGCGATCGCGGTGGGCGGTGATTTACTCACCGTGATGGCTGGTCTCGCTTGCGGTGAGGCAAATAGTATCGGCTGGAAACTGCTGCGTGATTATGCCAACGCATTTGCCTCCTGCCCTGATGAAGTTGCGGCGCTGGGTATGCGCATGCTGGGTAATCCGCTGGCGGGCGATCCGCAGATCGTATCTGGCGAGTCAGGTGCGGTCACTACCGGCCTGCTGGCGCTGCTGATGACATCGCCTGAACTGGCGCATACGCGTGAACAATTGGGGCTGGATGTGCATTCCCGGGTGTTGCTGATCAGCACAGAGGGAGATACCGACCCGCAACAATACCTGAATATTGTCTGGGGCGGTCAGTACCCGGGCATCAACAACTCGTTTCCTGATTGTGAGAAATAACGGAGAAACCCATGTTATCTGCAAACCGTATTGATGAAGTCATTAGAAACTGTCAGGCGCTAATCCAACAAAAAAGTTATTCGGGTCAGGAAGGGGATGTGGTTAATGCCATAAAAATAATGATGCAGCATTACCAGTTTGATGACATCCATGTTGATAAGTACGGCAACATAGTTGGTGGTATTGTCGGTAATCAGCCGGGGAAAACGCTGGTTCTCGATGGACATATTGATACCGTACCGGTCAACGAAGAGAAGTGGAGCCGCAATCCGTACGGCGGCGATATCGAAGATGGCAAAATTTATGGTCGCGGCACAACTGACATGAAAGGTGCCGTGGCGGCGATGATCTCCGCCGTGGGTTTTTTTGGTCAGGACAATCAACGTAATTTCGCCGGCAAAATCTACGTTGCCTGTATTGTGCATGAAGAGTGCTTTGAAGGCATTGCCGCTCGGCTGGTCAGCGAGCGCTATAAGCCGGATTACGTGATTATCGGTGAAGCTTCCGAGTTAAACCTGAAAATTGGTCAGCGTGGCCGCGCAGAAATTGTGGTCGAAACGTTCGGTAAACCTGCGCACTCCGCCAACCCGCAGGCAGGAATTAACGCGGTGTACAAAATGGCGCAATTGATCGACAAAATTCGCACAATTACACCGCCAACGCACCCAATTCTGGGGCCAGGCATCCTTGAACTTACCGACATTAAATCTTCGCCGTACCCAGGAGCTTCGGTCGTGCCAGATTACTGTCGCGCAACCTACGATCGTCGTTTGCTGGTGGGTGAAACCAAAGAAAGCGTTATTGCCCCACTGGAAAATGCGCTCGCGGAACTTACCGCACAGGATCCACAGTTTAAAGCCTGTGTTTCCTACGCGGTGGGTCAGGAGTCTTGCTATACCGGTGCCACGATTGAGGGCGAGCGCTTTTTCCCGGGTTGGGTGTATGACGAATCCGACGAATTCGTGCAGGCCGCTCTGGCTGGCATTCGCGAGGCCGGGTTTAATCCAACTATCACGCAGTATTCATTTTGTACCAACGGCAGCCACTATGCGGGAGAAGCGGGAATCAGAACCATCGGTTTTGGTCCTTCGCGGGAAAATCTGGCCCACACCATTGATGAGTATATTGAGATCGAGCAGTTAACCGGCTCGGCCAGCGGCTATTACAGCATCATCCAGACACTCTATCGCCAATAACAATAAAGAAACCACCTCTTACCTTACAAGCGGTGTCGTAAATCGACATCGCTATGGAGAATAACGATGAAAACCATTTTCAAAAACGGAAATGTAATCGATGGGACGGGCTGCGACGGCAGAATTGCCGATGTGATGGTTGATGAAGGACGTATTGTCGCAATCGGCAAAATTGATGTTGGCGTTAATGATCAGGTTATTGATGCAACAGGTAAAATTATTTGTCCCGGTTTTATTGATACTCATACGCACTCTGACCTTTCGGCCATTATTAACCCCGCACTGTCGGCAAAAATTCGCCAGGGTATTACCACCGAGTTATTAGGGCAGGATGGTGTTGCTTTGGCACCGTTGCCTGAAGAATACATTCCGGCCTGGCGTAAAAATATCGCTGGCCTGGATGGCGATACTGACAAAATAGACTGGAAATATAAAAATACTGACGGTTACCTCAATCTGCTGGCATCGCGTCATCCGGCGACAAACCTTGCGTATTTAGTGCCACATGGCAACGTGCGTATGGAAGCCATGGGTCTGGATGGTCGTCCTTCCACCCGTGAAGATGTGGCGAAGATGTGCGAAGTCCTGGAACGGGAATTAAAAGCCGGAGCATTTGGTCTTTCAACTGGGCTTATCTATATGCCTTGCGCCTTTGGTGATACCGCCGAAATGATTGAACTATGCAAAGTGACGGCGAAATATGACGGGATCTTTGTGGTGCATCAGCGCAGTGAAGCGGACGATATTATCAACTCCACACAGGAGCTGATTGATATCGCCACAGCTACTGGCGTCTGGCTGCATATTTCGCATATGAAGGTTTGCGGTAAGAAAAACTGGGGGCTGATTGACCAGATGCTGGGCATGCTGGAACAGGCGCAGGAAGCCGGGATTCGTATCTCTTTCGACCAGTATCCCTACGTGGCGGGCAGCACGATGCTCGGCGTGATCCTACCGCCGTGGGTCCATTCGGGTGGAACGGACAAATTGCTTGAGCGCCTGGCCTCGCCTGAACTGCGCGCCAAAATGATTGACGATATTCAGCAAGGCATTCCCGGCTGGGATAACTTTATCGATTTTGCCGGGTTGGATCAGATTTTTGTCACCAGCGTGAAAACGGCAAAAAACCAGGATGCCGTCGGTCTGAACCTTGTGCAACTGGGGGAGCTACGCGGAAAAGATCCCTACAACGCCACCTTCGATCTGCTGTTTGAAGAAGAAAACGCCGTGGGGATGGTCGACTTTTACGGTACTGAAGAACATGTGATTAAGTTCCTTTGCCGCCCGGAGCAAAACGTTTGTACCGACGGTTTAATGGGTGCTGGCAAACCGCACCCGCGCGTTTTTGGCGCATTCCCTCGCGTGCTCGGTAAATATGTGCGTGAAGAGGGATGTCTGAGCTGGGAGGCGGCAATCCGTAAGATGACGGGTAAACCTGCGGAGGTATTAGGCCTGCAGGATCGCGGACTGCTGAAGGTGGGGTACGCGGCGGATATTGTGATGTTCGATCCGAACACCATTGCTGATAAGGGTACCTTTGTTGAACCTAATCAATATCCGGAAGGGATTGAAATTGTCATGGTTAATGGACGCATAGCCTTAATCAATGGCACTGAAAGTTATGCCTGTAGCGGTACGGTTATTAGAAAACAATATTAATAAATAACGCTAAACACGCATTGATTTATCGCGACCATTTATGGCCGCGGTAGATCACTACACCCTAAGGACATCACAATGAACCTACAAACATCTTTACCTTCAGGTAAACCAAAGACCTGGAAAGCAAGATATACCGTCCTGACATTGATCTGGCTGGCGTGGCTGCTCTCTTTTCTCGACAGAATGGTGATGAGCGTCTCGCTCCCTTATATCGGCAAAGATTTAAATCTGGATACGACCCAACAAGGGTTAATTATTAGCGCCTTTTTTATTGGTTATGCTGCGTTTCAAATTCCCGGCGGTTTGCTGGCGGATAAGTTTGGCTCGCGCAAAATCATGGCCATCGGTATTGCCTGGTGGTCTGTTTTCACCAGCTTGACCGGCGCCGTATTGACGCTGCCATTGATGCTGGCCGTTCGCTTCTTCTTTGGTGTTGGTGAAGGTTGCTTCCCATCGGCGTCGTGGAAGATGATATCGACCTATTTCCCGTCGAAAGAGCGTGGCCGCGCCACAGCGATTCAGTCGACGGTAAACACCTTAGGCCCAGCGCTGGCAGTAGTTGTAGCGGCAAGTATAATCGGGGCTTTTGGCTGGCACATGGTCTTTATCGTGCTGGGTATTCCGGGTCTGTTTATTGCGGCGGGCATCTACTTATTTACTCGTGATAACCCGAAAGATCACCCTGCCATTACGCAGCAGGATCTAGCGGAGCTGGCTGCTGACGAACAGGGGAGCCTACAAAACACCAGCGGTATCGCGTTTAAAGATGTGTTGAAAATGCCGGTGCTCTGGCAAATGGCAAGTATTTGGTTTTTGTTTGATATCACCTTCTGGGGGTTTTCAACCTGGCTGCCTAGCTACCTGATCACCGTTCGTGAGTTTTCTCTGGCAAAAACCGGTGTTATGGCGGCTATTCCTTTCCTGTTTGGCGCAGGTGGAACATTATTGGGCGGCTATTGCTCAGATAAATTTAAACCCCAGCGTAAAACGTTGTATGTCGTGACCTCGGTTATTGCTGCGGGTTTCCTGTATCTGACTTTCAGCGTGAGCAGTGCAGATATGGCAGTGGTGTATCAGTGTATTTCAGCCCTGTTCATGTTCTTCGCCATGGCGACATTCTGGGGCATTCTGATGGATACCATTCCCAGCAACATTATGGGACGGGCATCCGGTATCGTTAACTTTGGTGGGCAGATGGCGGGCGTTGTTTCTGCTCCGATCATCGGCTGGCTGATTCAAAGCAGCGGCGGAAGTTATAACAGTGCTTTTATCTTTATGATTGCCGCACTGTTGTGTTCTGCCGTCGTTACGCTGACCGTGAAAAGCTCGCATGCAATAGGGGCATTGCCCAGTAAAGCCTGATTAATAGCGGCCTCCCTGTGGCACTGCTGTTCCAGAGCCGCAGGGAGTTTCTCTCTAAATTCAGCAGGTTTTCTCTATATTTGGTCGGGTATAAAATTGATTTTTAGATAGCTATTTTTCATATACGCCCCCGCAGTTCTGATGAACAATATTCCGACTATATGTTCCTGGTTATTAAGAATAAATTATAATAAATGAGCGATTTGTCCTACACGTGTAAGAATATTCCTTTATATTGTGTTAATAGTTTGATATTTAGATAGGTTCAAGGTTTAAAATTTGTAAATTACAGTGTTGCGTTTATGCCTTGATCTTCGTTTTTATAAAAAAATGAATAAAACAGACGAGTAATTATGTTAGGATTTACCTGAAAAAGCCTTATTTTCATAAATCATAACGTTGAAGGCACATCTGCTCTATAGCCATCGCCTCTCTTTATTTATCGGGATTCTTACACGCAATGAACGCGATAATCGTTGACGATCACCCATTAGCTCGCATAGCCATCCGCAATTTGCTCGACACTAATGGTATTACCGTAACCACCGAGCTTGACAGCGGGGAGCAAGTGGTTCAAACCGTTGAAAAAATGAAACCTGAACTGCTGATTATTGATGTGGATATTCCGGGGATCAGCGGCATCGAAGTACTGGAGCAACTGCGAAAGCGACACTATGCTGGTGTAATCATTATCATTTCAGCCAAAAATGAATTTTTTTACGGCAAACGTAGCGCCGAATATGGCGCTAACGGATTTGTGAGTAAAAAAGAAGGTATGAATAATATTCTCGCCGCAATCGAAGCAGCAAAAAATGGCTATAGCTATTTCCCCTTTTCCCTTGAGCATTTCACTGGTTCATCTGTTAGCGAGCAGGATAAGCTTGATACGTTGTCAACCCAGGAAATGAGAGTGTTGCGCTATATTCTTAACGGTATGGATTACAGCACTATTGCCAGCAAAATGAACATCAGTAATAAAACAGTAAGCACCTATAAAAGTCGTTTAATGGAAAAATTAGATTGCTCATCATTAATGGAAATTTATGATTATGCGCAGAGAAATAAAATAGGATAGAGTAATGCTGGCACGCTTGTTTATTTTTTTGATGGTCATATTTACCATCGGGTTGTCTACGGGTGTAAGCTCGGCTCGGCAAGTTGAGCTAAAAAGTAACTATAATACCTCAGTACAGAATATCAGCTTGAACAAGGAAGAAACAAACTGGTTAGCGCATAAGAAAACCTTGGTTGTTGGCACCTGGTTACCGGAAGTTTCCCCCATTGTTTATCAAAATAGCGGTGAATATTATCGGGGAGTCAACGCAGACTATCTGGCGCTGATGCAAAAGATTCTCAATCTAAAAATTGTTATAAAGCAGTATGATAATGAGAAAGAAGCGTTGGCCGCACTTGCCAGTAACGACGTTGATACGTTGATAACCCAGCTTTCAAGGCGCCAGGAGATCGGCGGGCATTTATTGCGTACTTCTGCCTTGCTGACGACGTGGCCGACGTTGGTGACTTCGCTAAAAAACACCATGCTGCCGCTGACCTCCGGGCATCAGGTTAGCGTCGCGTGTGTGCGAGATAGTCCTTTTCTTGATGTTATCCAGGATGCTTTTCCTGAGGCTAAAGTTTCATTCTACGACGACGAATATCAGGCTATGGCGTCGGTAGTAAATGATGAGAACCAATATTATATTGGTAACAATATCACCAGCAGTCATTGTATCTCACGATATTTTTCGCAATCACTGGTTATTACGCACTACTTTGATCAGCAAGAACAATATAATTATTTTGTAGTAAAGGAAGACCAGCCGGTATTAAGAACTATTCTTGATAGTTTCATTACGTCAATCAGTAATGAAATCCATATGCAGGTCATGCAGAACTGGCTGAACCGCGGTAACCTTGCTTATCTGAATGCGCCTATTCCTTTCACTCATCAGGAAAAAGCGTGGCTGGAGAAAAAACACACTATTCGTATTTTGATCAACCCAGACTACCCACCGTATACTCTGGTCGATCGCAGCGGGGAGCTTCGCGGTATTCTTGGTGATTTGCTGAATATTGTTCATCTGCAAACGGGTCTCGATTTTGAACCTATTTTAGCTGATTCCAAAAGCGAACAGATGAAAATAATCAGCGGTGAAGACTGGGATATGTATCCCACCATTACGCTGACTACGCAAAATCAGCGAAATTCTACCTTTAGCGATCCGCTGATGAATGTTGCATTTGTGATGATCACTTCCCGCGAGGAAGCAGCCGACTCGCTACTGAATAAACCGATCCGTATTGCGTTGCCCGCCGGACATGCATTGGAAAGTGATTTGAGACAACGCTATCCCCAGGCCGCCTGGGTGGATGCTGATACAGGCAGCGTCGCGATGTCTATGCTCAGGGAGGGTAAGGTTGACGCGGCGATCGCTACCGAATTGTCGGCAAGGTACATGGTCGATCATTACTACCAGAAAAATATGCACTTTTTTAGGCTTCCGGATATGCCTGGCGCCTCCGTGAGCTTTGCAGTTTCTCCCCGCGAGCCCATGTTGAAGTCTGTTATGGATAAAGCGCTCCAGGCCATTCCGCCGCGTGAGATTTTGCAGATGACGGAGAAGTGGTCGAAAATTTCTAATACGCAGGTCGATATCTGGAGTCGATATAGCAAACAGTTCTATCAACTGGTGGTGTTTGCGCTTTTGCTGATAGCGGTTAGCCTGATCTGGGGGATTTCACTCTCTCGTGAGGTAAATAAAAGAAAACAATCTCAGCGGCTATTGGAAGAACAACTTCATCTCAAAGAGGCTTTATCTCAAGAGCTGGAGATCGAAAAGAACAAAGCGATTGAAGCGACCAAGGCCAAAAGCCGTTTTCTTGCGAGCATGAGCCATGAATTGCGTACCCCAGTAAGCTCTATTGTTGGCTTTCTGGAATTACTGTCGAGTTCAGAACTCAGTCCGGCGCAGCGAAAAGAGGCGATTGCCCTTACCGGGGCGACGGCTCAGTCCTTGCTTGGGCTGATCGGTAAGATTCTGGACGTGGATAAGATTGAGTCTGGTAAATACCAGGTTGTTCCTCAATGGACGGATCTCTCACAGCTCCTTGCATTGCAGTGCCACTCTTTTGATGCTTTAGCCAGACAGAAAGGCATAACGCTTGCTTGCACGAGCCAATTGCCGGCAAACGAGCGGGTATTTGTCGACCAACAGGCTTTGCGGCAAATTATTACCAACCTCGTGGGCAATGCGCTGAAGTTTACCGAACAGGGGAGTATTCATGTGACGGCCCGTTTGACGCCTGACGAGGAGAATCACGGTACCCTGATCATCACCATTAGCGACACAGGTTGCGGGATTAGCGAAGAGGAGCAGGCTGGGCTGTTTCATCGTTACGCTCAAGGGTGTTGCGGACGTCAGCAAACGGGGTCTGGTCTGGGATTATTTATCTGCAAAGAGCTGGTGACGCTGATGGGCGGCACGCTGGAGCTGATGAGTATCCCGTCGCAAGGAACCACGTTTACCATAACGCTGCCGGTCGAGACTGCCCGCCAGTCGGTTGTACCGGATGGCGACACGCCAGGTACTCTGTTGCCGCTGCCGTGTCTGTCTATTTTGATAGCCGATGACAACCCAACTAATCGCCTGCTGCTTAAGCGACAGCTGAACACCATTGGTTACAGTGTGGATGAAGCCTGTGATGGTGAGGAAGCTGAAGCCAAACTGGCTAAAAAATCATACGATCTGTTGATAACTGATGTGAATATGCCGAAGAAGGACGGGTTTGATCTCGCGGCTTCGCTACGTCAGCAGCAGCCCCATTTACAAATCTGGGGGCTGACGGCAAGTGCACTTCCGCAGTCTCGCGATCGATGTCTGCAAAACGGAATGAATTTATGTCTGTTTAAGCCCGTGTCTATTCAGACCCTGACGCATGAATTGAGTAAAATCGAAACCGGTTATTCGTCTCCTGGTGCAATCCGACATCTGAAATTCAATGTCTTGACGGAAAATACCGGCGGCGATCGCACGTTAATGAACGAGATACTCGAAACATTTCGTGAGGCCACGCTCAGCGATCTACAGGCGGCAGAGAAAGCCGTTAGGGAAGATGAACCTCAGCTGTTTTTGCGCGCCCTGCACCGGCTGCATGGTTCAGCGCAAATTCTGGGGATTACCGCGCTTCAGACGCTATGCAAACCTTTTGAATCTATGCGACATGAGGATATTCCTCTGGCGGTATGTCAGGAAGCATTACAAAAGATTGTTGCTGTGATGCGGGAAATTGAGATTGAGATCGACAGTCTGATTAGCCATTAACCCTCCCGCTCGGGTAGCCGTAGCTGCCCGGGCAGGAGAGAAAGTCCTGGTTCAACACGCCGTAGTGCTGAGTATTACTGGCCTGCGCCCAGCATCTCGCTATCGATCACAATGCCTTCTTCAGCACCCTTTAACACAAGGTTTGCTTCATAGTATTTACCTGAAGACAGCAGTTTCTGCGCGCTGGTAACGGCTTTACGCGTCTGATTCAGGGGCATCAGATATTGAGTCTGAAGTACGCTGATACCAGCCAGTTGCAAAGTATCTACTGCACCTTTCCAGTCGCCTTTGGCCATTTTGCCATTCGCTGTTTTGATTGCAGATTCTTTGGCCGGAGTAGCAATATAATCTTCTGACAGCGCAACCGTCGCATTGATGACCACGTACTGATCGTCAATCATCTTGGCTTTAGGCGCAGCCTTTACAAATTTCGCCCAGTCGTGGCTGTCACCTGCCAACAGGGAAGCGGCGTCATCTGTTAATTTTTTAGCACTGTCAGGCTGTCCATGAAACAGAGCCAGACGGGCAAGCTGAATATCACGCATCGCATTTGCACCTTGTACCGCGACCTGCATAATATCGGCAGCTTCTTTTTGTACATTTGCTGTAGCAGTTTGTGCCGGAGTGGTAGTGGTCGCTGCCATTACCGGTGCTGAACCCATCATGGTTGCTAGCAGACCCGCAAGAATAATCTTTTTCATTACTTTCTCCTGAATAAAGTTGGTATATGTCACCAAACGAAATAAGCATATTAAATAAATTAAATGAGAGGAATCAGAGCCAGGAAGGAATAATGAGCGTTTAATCTTACAGATGTCAGACGTCTGACGTGTGTAGGATTTTACGGATAACGGATTTCCTTTATTCTTATATACGAATCCTGAGTGGAAGTCTTATCATTCCATGGTAATTGATATGTATCAACTGAGTATTATTCTTTTATTTGCAGGTTACATTGCATTGCTATGTGACGGAGGATGTATGTTTGTTTTTAACCAGCGCAGCCTGAAAGCGTTCAATGAAAAAACACTATTTCACTATAAAAGACACGCCACGATCATGGCAGTGCTGTTATTGATTTGCGGCATCTGCTGCTTAATCTATCCAATCGCCGCAGGCGTTTACTTAAGCTATGCCACAGGTTTTATGTTCCTGGTATGTGGCTTCTATTCTATTTATAGCCTGTTCAGCGCGGGTAAAAAACAGTTGAAAGCCAGATTCACTTACGCCTTTTTTGCTATGGCGTGGTTACTGTTGGGATACTGTTTCCTTGTTAATCCGGTGATTGGCATGAATTCGCTGGCAATGGTTTTTTGCTGCCTGTTTATTCTCGGCGGTATATTCCGTGTTGCTTCCGGTGTCAAAATGTTCCGCAGTCCGGGCTATGGATGGAATATCTTTATTGGTATTTTTGACCTGCTTATTGCTGGCGCGTGGCTGAATATGGATCCTGACAGATCTTATGTGTTTACCTCCATCTTTATTGGTGTGGAGATGATCTTTAGTTCTTTGGCTTTTATCAGTCTGCGCAGAAATACGACCTTGGCACAAACTGATAAACTCGCTGATAAAAATTAATGCGCCCCTGGAGTGCATTTTGAGTGTTAAAATGTGTCATCAACATCCTGATGCTAAATTGGGTGAACTGGCTGTAAATCTGCAGGATACCGGCCTGCACTATTGATTAACCGTTTTGATAGCCTGGCATTAGTTAGAATTGACAACCTCTGTACCTACCCCGGTCGTTCCCCTACAAGAAAACCAGCTATCCGCGAGAAATTCGCTGGATAGCCGGGTCCGCTAATACTCGTAGATCTCACAAGTGAAGCGCTATCCCTGGGATCTTATATCTTTATCCCAGGGATAGGGCAGGGTATCAGCGCCGTGCTTTAAATCGCGCCAGCATGTTTTCAACAAGCACAAAGAAGAGCGGAACAAAATAGATTGCCAGCACCGTTGCGGCCAGCATCCCACCGATAACACCTGTACCGACAGCATTTTGCGCGCCAGAACCCGCACCGTTGTTTATAGCCAGTGGAATAACTCCAAGAATGAAAGCCAGTGACGTCATCAAAATAGGGCGTAAGCGCATTTTGGCCGCTTCCACCGCGGCTTCAAGCGGCGTTTTCCCTTCTTTTTGCATAATCTCGACGGCGAACTCGACGATCAGAATGGCGTTTTTAGCCGACAACCCCATGGTGGTGAGCAGGCCGACCTGGAAGTAAACATCATTGCTCAGGCCGCGCAGATCGGTTGCCAGCAACGCGCCGACCACCCCGATTGGCACAACCAGCATCACGGAAAATGGGATCGACCAGCTTTCATACAGCGCCGCCAGCGCCAGAAATACGACGATCAGCGAAATGCCGTACAGCATTGGTGCCTGGTTTGTGGACAGCGCTTCCTGGTAAGACAGGCCAGTCCAGGCATAGCCGACGCCCGCGGGCAGTTTATTAATCAGCGAGGCCATAAATTTCATCGCATCACCGCTGCTTTTCCCTTCAACCGGTTGGCCCAGAATTTCCATTGCTGGCTGACCATTGTAGCGTTCAAGGCGGGGAGAGCCGTAGGTCCACTCGGTTGATGAGTACGCGGAAAGCGGCGTCATCGCGCCAGAGGCATTACGTACGTACCAGCGATTGATATTGTCCGGCAACATACGGAATGGCGTATCAGCCTGGACATACACTTTTTTAACGCGTCCCTGGTTCAGGAAATCATTGACATAGCGACTACCGAAGGCCGTGGAGAGAGTCTGATTGATATCCGCTAATGCGACGCCCATGGCTTCCGCTTTCCTTGCGTCGACGTGAATGCGGAACATCGGCGTGTCTTCAAGACCATTCGGACGCACCCCGTCGACCTCACCGGACGACTGACTGGCCAGAGCCAAAAGCTCGTTTCGAGCCTGCATCATTTTTTCATGCCCAAGGTTACCGTTATCCAGCAGCTCCATATCAAAACCTGAAGCCGTACCCAATTCTGCCACTGCGGGTAAATTAAACGGATACACGACGGCATTATTGATGGTACTTAAGGCCATCATTGCCCGTCTAATAATGGCGGTAACCGAGTTTTCTTCGCCAATGCGTTCTGACCACGGCTTCAGGCTGATAAACGCCAGGCCATTGTTTTGTCCCTGACCGCTAAAACCAAATCCGCCTACGGTAAAAACAGACGCGACGTTTTTCTGTTCTTTCGTCAGGTAGTAATCCGTTATTTCTCCAAGCACTTTGCTGGTGTTTACCATCGTTGAACCTGAGGGCAATTGCGCCGTGGTCATGAACACCCCCTGGTCTTCTTCAGGCAAAAAGGAGGTCGGCGTACGTAAAAACAGCACCATCATGCCCGCGCCAATGACTAAGTAAACGACCATGTAACGGCCAGTGCAACGTAACAGTTTTCGGGTGCTGTCCGTGTAGTGCTGAGTGCATTTCTCCATGAAATGATTGAATCGGGCAAACAGAAAATGCGTATTTGCCTGCTCGTCATCGTGTGCTTTTAACAGCATGGCACAGAGTGCTGGCGTCAGGCTCATCGCCACAAACACCGACAGCAGCATGGAGGAGATCAAGGTGATGGAAAACTGACGGAAAATTTCTCCTGTCGCGCCGCTCATAAATGCCATCGGCATAAATACGGCGGATAACACGACGGCAATACCAACCAGCGCCCTCTGGAGCTGGCCCATTGCTTTATGCGTTGCCGCTTTGGGTGACAAGTGTTCTTCGGCAATAATGCGTTCTACGTTCTCAACCACCACGATAGCATCATCGACTAACAACCCTATCGCCAGCACCATGCCAAACATCGTGAGCGTATTAATCGAGAAACCGGCGACGTCGAGAATGGCAAAGGTGCCGAGGATAACCACCGGAACGGCGATTGTGGGGATAAGCGTTGCCCGGAAGCTTTGTAAAAACAGATACATGACGAGGAAGACCAGAATGATTGCCTCGATCAATGTATGAAAAACACCCTGAATTGAAATCTCGATAAACGGCGTGGTGTCATAAGGATAAACGGTTTTCATGCTGGCCGGAAACCAGGCCGATAATCGGTTCAGTTCGTGTTTGACCGCCTGAGATGTTTCCAGGGCATTGGCGCCAGCGGCAAGTTTAATCGCAATCCCGGCTGCGGGTTTGCCGTTGTAACGAGCAACCGTAGCATAATTTTCCGCGCCCAGTTCAATGCGGGCGACATCACGCAGCAAAACCTGGGAGCCATCTTGCTGAACTTTGAGGAAGATCTTGCCAAACTCATCGGTAGTTTGCAGGCGCGTCTGGACGATGATCGACGCATTTAGCTGCTGATCGGCAGCCTGTGGCATGCCCCCCAATTGTCCGCCTGAGATCTGATTGTTCTGAACTTTGAGCTGGGTAATGACGTCCTGCGGGGTGAGGTTATACTTGTCGAGTTTTTGCGGATCAAGCCATATGCGCATAGCGTATTGTGAACCGAATAGCTGCACGCTCCCCACCCCAGCAGTACGGCTTAGCGGGTCTTTAATGTTCGAGGCCACATAGTCGGCAATATCATATTGGCTCAGACTGTTATTATCAGAGATAAAGCCGGCGACCATTAAAATATTGCTGCTCGATTTATCAACGCTGATCCCTTGCTGCTGTACCTCCTGCGGCAAGGATGGCATTGCCAGTTGCAGCTTATTCTGTACCTGAACCTGCGCAATATCGGGCGATGTGCCCGTTTTGAAGGTCAGGATGATTGACGCATTACCTGCCGCATCGCTGGTGGATGACATATACATCAGGCCATCAAGACCATTCATATTCTGTTCAATCACCTGAGTCACGGAGTCTTCAACGGTCTTGGCGTCAGCCCCTGGGTAGGCGGCGCTGATGGTAATGGTCGGGGGAGCAATTTGTGGATATTGGGCGATCGGCAGATTCATTATTGCGATACCGCCGGTAAACATCATGATAATGGCAAGCACCCATGCGAAAACCGGGCGCTCAATAAAAAAGTTGGCCATGAAGAGAGTGTCCTTAATACCTGAAATATTACTGTTTTGTTACCGCATCAGGGGGGGGCAGTTTTGAAGGGAGGGCCCGGGCTTTGACTCCCGGACGAATTCGTTGTAGTCCGGACACAATGACCCGATCGCCGGGACGTAGACCTGCGGTCACCAGCCATTGATTGCCAACGGCCTTCACGGCGTTTATTTCGCGCAGTTGCACCACGTTTTCCTGGTCAAGGAGAAGCACGGTGGCTTTTCCTTGCGCGTTATGCGTAACCCCTTGTTGGGGGACCATCAAAACGTTCTGCTGACTGCCTTCGTCCAGCAACGCCGTGACATACATCCCGGGTAAAATTTCACCTTCAGGATTCGGGAACACCGCGCGCAGGGTTACCGAACCAGTGGTCTCATCGACGGCGGGATCGGCAAACTCAAGCGTACCGGTATGACGATAGGGTTTGCCGTTTTCCAGCATCAGCTCAACAGGAATTTTGCCCTGTTGCTGGGCGATTTTGCCGTTGGCTTTCTCTTCTTTCAGGCGTAAGAAGTCTTGTACTGACTGCGTTAAATCAACATAAATAGGATCCAAACGCTGAACGGTGACCAGTGCGTTTTGCTGGTTAGCAGTGACCAGGGCACCCACGGTCACGGATGATTTACCGCTGATGCCATCAATCGGCGAGGTGACATTGGCGTAACGAAGGTTGATGGTGGCCTGCTCAAGATCCGCTTTGGCGACAGCGACATTGGCTTGCGCTTCATTCAGCTGGGAGCGTGTTGTGTCGTAGTCCTGACGGCTGACGTAATTAGATTTAAGTAACGCTGACTGCCGATTTAATGTGAGACGCACATTATTGGCCGTCGCTAATGCCTTTGCCAGTGCGCCTTTGGCTGAATCCAGTTGCGCCTGCAGCGGAGCAGGATCAATTTGATACAGTGATGCTCCTTTACTGACTTTATCACCCTCAATAAAATTGCGTTTTATGATTATCCCGCCAACCTGAGGCCGGATTTCGGCGATCTCGAATGAAACCGCGCGGCCCGGAAGTTCACTTTTAATATTTACTGAAGAGGGCGCTAAGGTAATAACGCCGACTTCGGGCTCTATGGCGGTGTTTTTTACTGCTGGTTTATTATCGCAGGCGGTGATAATGACGCTACTAAAAAATAATGGTATCAAGAGTAAGCATTTTCTGTTCATAGTTATCCCTGAATAATGTGTAAACACAAATGTTCTTGTATTGCATGCAGGATGGGAGAGTGATCGATAAATAACAAAAGATGCTCAGGCATGAGACGACTAAAGCCCATTTTTCGCTAAAGTGCTAGCGGGTAAATTATAGGTAACAGGAAGAATTCATGTTAGCCGAAGGATCGCATTCAGTGGCATGGCGCAATAAGATAAACACGGAAGATGATAAGGATGTTTCGCCTGTATCAAATTCCGCGATAGATTAGCGCCATCTAACTACGGGGTTATTTTACGAGCTCCGGTGTAACCTCGGTTACGGTATTTGTGTAGTAGGGGCCTCCCCACATCGGTTCAGGCCAGAACGCGCCGTATCCGTAATCCCACAGGTTATAGGTGGTGTTGACAGTATCTGTTAAATGCCAAATCTGAATGCCCTGTAAATCAACTTTCACAAAGTTGTACGGGACCTTATTGATGAATCCAGGTTCTTCCCCTTGAATTGTCCCTAAAATAGTCACGAAATGGTTTCTGTAGTTTACCGGGTCGAGAAACCCTTTCTGCTGGGCAAGTATACGTCCCTGATAGTTCGCGTCTATTTGTGGTTTGGCGTAGCTGTTCAGTGGTAATACGGCGATTTCCAGTAGCGTATCTGTTTTGGTGTTAATCACATTGATGACTTTACCCCCAAAGCGAGCCTGCTGACCGGTATATAACCCGGGTTGGTTGTGCACTGAGATAAAGTTTTTTTGAATATCGGATTGATTATTACCTTTGATATTCTCAGGAATTGAAGCACATGCTGCCAGGGCGAATGTAAGGGCAATAACCAGCAACCCTTTTACTTTATTCATTTTTACTTTCCTGCTAAAAAAGACAGGCCTATAGTAAACCTTTGCCCATTATTGTCAGCACGCACATTGTTGATTGGCTAATAGTCGTATAATTGTAGCTTATGGTAATAATAGAGAGTATTTTGGGACATATTCCCGTCACGTGACGGGAATATAAAAAGACGGGCCATCAATTTGTGGGCTGCCCGGTTACCCGACAGAATGACCGCGTTCATTGCTCCCGTCACCGAGGCGGTAAGCCAGCGCAACCACTAGCGACTGTACCAGACACAGCGTCGCTGACTGAGAGCGAAACGCGTCAACCTGCGCCTCTTTTACCACAAAGCAGAGATCGCTGAACGTTGCCAGCGGGCTTATCTGGCTGTCGGTTATGACTATCTGGCGCGCGCCTGCATTGGCCGCAGTTTCGCTGACCATCACCGTTTCTTCCGCATACGGCGAGAAGCTTATCGACACAACAATATCGCGCGCTTTGATGCGGTTAATTTGCTCGCGCAACATCCCACCCATACCGTCGAGCAAAATAGGGCGACATTCAAGATGGCTCAGTGCGTAGGTGAGATAGGCGGCTACGCTAAACGAACGACGCAGACCAGCGATGTAGATGGTCTCGGCTTCTGCCAGTAATTGTACGGCGCGTTCTAACATTTCAGGTTCGGCACGGGCCGCCAGCTGCTGTAGGGCCTGAGTATTCGAACGGGCGAACTCCTGCAGGATATCAAGTGGCGTTTCTGGCACGGCTTCGCTTTCCATCTCCCGGAACAGGCGCGCGCGATCGCTGTAGCTGGCAGTTTCCTCCACCAGGTTCATACGAAACAGCTGTTTCATTTCGTTGAAGCCGGTGAAGTCAAAGGCGTTGGCGAAGCGGATAAGCGTTGAGGGAGGCACTCCGGCCCGCTCGGCAATGACGGCAACCGTATCAAAAGCCACGCTATTTGTATTATCCAGCACATAGCGGGACACCTGCTGCAGCCTCTTGCTCAGTCCATCGTAGCGATCGCGGATTTGCTGCTGCAGTTCGTTCAGGCTGGTTGCTGTCGTCATTTTACCTCCTGTTGCATAGTTTTATGATTCTAAACGCAAAACCGCGTCTTTGAAATGTCACTCATTCATCCGACCGAAAAAACGAAACAAAAGCTTCAGACTTATCTCCTGCTGAAACGTTCTGCCAGTGCAGGTGAATCATGCAATTTCACTTGTTAACATAAAAACCCATCCTTGATCACATTAATCATTATTTATTTTATTTCAACTTAAAATGGAATGTTTGTTTCATATATAGTACACAGATAGCAGCGTTCAGGTAACAGTCACGTATCAACAGCGAGAGGTTAAGGATGGAAACGGTAGCGAATTTTATTCATGGCGAATGTGTCACCGGTTCAGGCCAGCGCGTTCAGGCGATCTTCAACCCGGCCACCGGCGAACAGATCCGCCAGGTGGTGATGAGTACAACAAAGGAAACCGAACAGGCCATCGCGGCAGCGTATGATGCGTTCCCTGCCTGGGCGCGACACTCTCCACTAAAACGTGCGCGAGTGATGTTCCGCTTCAAGGCGCTGCTGGAAGAGAACATGGATCAGTTGGCGCGCATCATCAGTGAAGAACATGGCAAGGTGTTCTCTGACGCGGTCGGTGAATTGACGCGCGGCCTGGAGGTGGTGGAGTTTGCCTGTGGCATCCCACATCTGCAAAAGGGTGAACACTCAGCCAATGTAGGGACCGGAGTCGATAGTCATTCGCTGATGCAACCGCTCGGGGTTTGCGTGGGGATCACACCGTTTAACTTTCCGGCAATGGTGCCGATGTGGATGTTCCCCATCGCATTAGCGACCGGGAATACCTTCGTACTGAAGCCCTCGGAAAAAGATCCTTCTCTTGCATTGGCGCTGGCGAAATTACTGCAAGAAGCAGGTCTGCCGGACGGTGTGTTCAACGTCGTCCAGGGCGATAAAGAGTCCGTTGATGTGCTGCTGACCGACCCGCGCGTACAGGCCGTGAGCTTCGTCGGCTCAACGCCGATTGCGGAATATATTTATCAGACGGCTTCGGCCCACGGTAAGCGTTGCCAGGCGTTGGGCGGTGCTAAAAACCATTGCATTTTAATGCCGGATGCCGACATGGATATGGCGACTAACGCCATTATGGGCGCAGCTTTCGGCGCAGCGGGAGAACGCTGCATGGCGCTTTCTGTCGTGTTGGCGGTGGGCGATAAAACGGCAGATGAGCTGTGCTCACGACTGGAAAAACAGATTGCTGCACTGCGTGTCGGGCCGGGACTTGATCAGACGCCGGAAAACGAAATGGGGCCGCTTATTTCCTCGGCACATAGGAATAAAGTGCTCGGGTATATCGACAGTGGGGAATCTCAAGGGGCCAGCCTGCGTGTGGATGGTCGACGTTTTAGCGTCAAAGGTCATGAGCAGGGCTATTTTGTCGGGCCGACCCTGTTTGATAACGTCACCCCGGAAATGACGATCTACAAAGAAGAGATTTTCGGGCCGGTACTTTCTGTGGTGCGCGTAGCAGATTACAGCAGCGCGTTGGAACTGATTAATCGCCACGAATATGGTAATGGCACGGCGATTTTCACACGTGATGGCGGCTGTGCGCGTCGCTTCTGCGAAGAGGTTCAGGCGGGCATGGTGGGCGTTAATGTGCCTATTCCGGTGCCGATGGCGTTCCACAGTTTTGGCGGCTGGAAGCGTTCCATTTTTGGTGCGCTCAACGTTCACGGCAACGATGGCGTACGTTTCTATACGCGGATGAAAACCGTTACCGCACGCTGGCCAGAAATGCTGCAGGACACGGGGGCCGCGTTCTCCATGCCGACGCTGGGCTGACAGGAGGGTTTATGCAAACCGAACGTATGACCATGGCTCAGGCGCTGGTCAAATTCCTTAATCAACAATATATCTGTGTCGATGGACAGGAAGCGCCTTTTGTCGAGGGTGTGGCGACCATCTTTGGTCACGGTAACGTGCTGGGTGTCGGCCAGGCGCTGGAGCAGGATCCCGGTCACCTGCAGGTGATGCAGGGCTGTAACGAACAGGGAATTGCGCATATGGCGACTGGATTCGCCAAACAGCATCGACGCCAGCGTATTTTTGCCGTCACGTCGTCGGTTGGACCGGGGGCGGCGAATATGGTGACTGCCGCGGCGACCGCGACGGCGAACCGTATTCCGCTGTTGCTGTTGCCCGGGGATGTCTATGCCAGCCGCCAGCCGGATCCGGTACTGCAACAAATTGAGCAATACCATGACCTTGGCATCAGCACGAATGACTGTTTCCGGCCTGTCTCGCGTTACTGGGATCGGATTAATCGCCCGGAGCAGTTAATGAGCGCGATGCTGAACGCGATGCGAGTGCTTACTGACCCCGCAGATACTGGAGCAGTCACTATTTGCCTGCCACAGGATGTGCAAGGGGAAGTCTGGGATTACCCGCAGAGCTTCTTTGCGCGCCGCGTGCATTTGATTGAACGTCGTCCACCCGATCCGCAGCGTCTGGCGATGGCGCGGGCGCTGATTGCCCGCAAACGTCGTCCGCTGGCGGTATGCGGCGGCGGGGTTCGCTATTCCGGTGCGCATGAGGCATTTCAAACGTTTGTTGAAACGCTGCAACTGCCATTTGCCGAAACTCAGGCCGGAAAGGGGGCGCTGGTTAGTGACCACCCACTTAACCTTGGTGGCATTGGGGTTACCGGGGGGATGGCCGCCAATCAGCTCGCGCCGAAGGCCGATCTGGTGATCGGCATCGGCACGCGTCTCACCGACTTTACCACCGGCTCGAAAGCGCTGTTTTCTCATCCGGACGTTGAATTCCTGCTGTTGAACGTGGCGGAGTTTGATGCGCTGAAGCTTGATGCTACTGCGCTTATCGCCGACGCCCGTACCGGGCTGAATGCACTAACCGAAACGTTGAAAGATTACCGCAGCGATTGGGGGAATGAGGTAGCGCAGGTGCAAGCGGCCTGGCGCGATGAGTGCCAGCGTTTGTGGGATCGCGACTGGCGTCCTGACGACGAACCTGAAGTGGCGGGGCATCTTGACGCCCAACTGGCAGAATATGGCGACACGCTTAACACCCGGTTGACCCAGACTAAGGTGCTGGGGCTTATCAATCAGCACATCGAAGACAACGCTATTGTCGTCGGCGCGGCTGGCTCGCTGCCTGGCGATTTACAGCGCATCTGGCAGGTCAAAACCCCTGACAGCTATCATCTGGAATACGGCTACTCCTGTATGGGCTATGAAATTGCGGCTGCTATTGGGGCCAGGCTGGCGAAGCCACAGCAGCCGGTTTATGCCATGGTGGGAGATGGCTCGTACATGATGCTACATTCCGAGATGCAAACCGCCGTTCAGGAAGGGGTAAAGGTGACCATTCTGCTGTTTGATAACGCCGGCTTCGGCTGTATTAATAATCTGCAGATGGGACACGGGATGGGGAGTTTCGGCACGGAAAACCGCCACCGTAACCCGCAAACCGGGCGACTGGATGGGCCTTTGGTAAAAGTCGATTTTGCCCAAAACGCGCAGAGCTACGGCTGTCGGGCGTGGCGGGTACATGATGAACAAAGCCTTCTGGCGGCGCTGGATGCCTCCCGTGCGCATCCTGGTCCTGCGCTGCTGGATATCAAAGTCCTGCCTAAAACCATGACCCACGATTACGCCGCCTGGTGGCGCACTGGCGACGCGCAGGTGGCCGATTCGCCGTCGGTGCGCAAAGCCGCTGAGCAGACGTTTGAGCAGGTGAAAAAAGCGCGCCAGTACTGACGCAGAGTTATGCCGGATAAGCAAAGCCGCCATCCGGCAATCCTTCCCGACGAAATTTTCATTTCATTTTTCTTTTCTCTTGATCCACCGCCTCATCCACCGCCTCCTTCCTGAACGGAAGGGGGCCAATTCCTGCATCTTTCCTTATATCATGTTGTGATATTGATAACAGATTTTATCTCATTCGTCTCAAAAGTGTTAACTTGCACTCAAAAATATAATTTTCACTATTTATAAAAATGAAATAAATGTTTTATTTAAGGAGTCGTTAGTTCATCGCATTCACCAACACCGGGAGCCGTTATGTTTAACATTGCTTTACTGGGCGCTGGCCGAATTGGCCAGGTACATGCAGCTAACATTGCCAGTCACAGTGCCACCACGCTCTGGTCCGTCGTCGACCCGAATCAGGAGTTTGCCACTCGTCTTGCCACCCAGTACCAGGCCCGTCTGCAAAGTCTGGATGAGGCAATGACTGATCGAAACGTTCACGCCGTGTTGATCGCCTCCGCGACAGATACCCACGCAGACCTGATTGAACTGGCTGCTCGTCACGGCAAAGCTATCTTCTGTGAAAAGCCCGTCCACCTGGATCTGGCCCGCGTGCGCGACTGTCTGAAAGTGGTTAAAGAGTACGACGTGCCGCTGTTTATCGGCTTTAACCGCCGCTTTGACCCGCAGTTTCGCCGCGTGAAAACCGACGCACTGGCTGGGCGTATCGGTAAGCCGGAATCGCTGCTGATTATCTCCCGAGACCCGTCTCCGCCGCCTGCGGAATACGTGCGCGTCTCCGGCGGCATGTTCCGCGATATGACCATCCACGATTTTGACATGGCGCGCTTTATCATGGGCGAAGAGCCGGTGTCGGTGTATGCCCAGGGCAGTAATCTGGTGGATCCGGCGATTGGTGAGGCGGGCGATATCGACACCGCATTTATCGTTCTGAAATATGCTTCCGGCGCGATGGCGACCATCGTCAATAGCCGCCGCTCATCCTACGGCTACGACCAGCGCCTTGAGTTGCACGGCTCTGAAGGGCTGCTGTGTGCGGGCAATATTCTCGAAAACCAGGTGCAGCACTACGGCAAACAGGGCTGCAACAGCGCGCTGCCTGAACATTTCTTCCTGCAGCGTTATAAATCGGCCTATGCCGCGGAATGGGAGCACTTTGTTGCGGTACTGCGCGGCGAAGCGGTCCCGGATTGCAGCGGGGACGACGGTGAGCGTGCGCTGTATCTGGCGGATAAAGCGCTGGAGTCACTGCATAGCCAGCGTGAAGTTCTCCTCTGATTGTCATCACAACCAACCCTACACAGAGAGACATAATAATGAAAAAACTGATCTTAGCTGTCCTCATCGCCATGACATCCGGGGCAGCCATTGCTGAAAATGAGCAAATTGTTTTTAGTACGCCAAATCTGGCGATGCCATTTGAAGTTCACATGCAGCGCACGGCGGTGAAAGCCGCAAAAGAGATGGGTGTGAATTTGCAGGTTCTGGACGGGCAGGGTAGCTCGCCGAAACAGGTCGCTGACCTGGAAAACGCCATCACCCGTGGCGCACAGGGTTTTATCGTTTCACCGAACGATGTTAACGCGGTGTCCAGTGCGGTAGATGAAATTCAGGATGCGAAGCTACCCGTTGTTACTCTCGACCGCTCCGTCGATAGCCAGAAAAAAGTGCCGCACTTCGGCGCGAATAACTACAAAGGCGGCCAGGCGATTGGCGACTTTGTAAAAAACAAATTTCCTGACGGGGCGGACATTATTCTGCTGACCGGCCAGCCAGGCTCCTCCTCCAACATAGAACGTACTAAAGGTATTCGCGACAGCCTGAAGGCGGGCGGTGAAAAGTACAAGATCGTCGCCGATCAGACGGGTAACTGGATGCGTTCTGAAGGGATGCGCATTGTCGAAAGCGTGCTGCCTTCACTGCCGAAACGCCCACAGGTGATCCTCTCCGCTAACGACGACATGGCGCTGGGCGCGATTGAAGCGTTACAGGGGCAAGGTCTGAAACCGGGTGAAGTTCTGGTCACGGGCTTTGATGCTGTACCGGAAGCGCTGGCACGCGTGCGTGACGGCTGGCTGGCGGTAACGGCGGATCAGCGTCCTGGTTTTGCGGTGAAAACGGCCATGAGCCAACTGGTGAATAACGTCCGTGAGAAGACCGCAATCACCGGTGCTGACTATCCGCCAACGCTGATAACTAAAGAAAATCTGCAGCAGGCTGAGCGTATCGGTGAGGCCGGTAACTGATATGTCCAGAGCCGCTGCGTAAGTGGCGGCTCACTATGAGGAGGAGCAGACCGATGTCGCAACCCTTACTGAAAGTGACCGACCTGGCGAAAAGCTTTTCCGGCGTCTGGGCGCTAAGCAGCGCACAACTGACCGTTGGTGCGGGAGAAATCCACGCGCTGTTAGGTGAAAACGGTGCCGGAAAATCGACCCTGCTGAAAGCGCTGGCGGGCGCGCAGCCGCAAACGCGTGGGGAGATTTGGTTTAACGGCGAAACGTTGCCGGTAGAGGACTCTCCGGTCGAGCGGCAGAACAAGGGCATTATCACTATTTATCAGGAATTTAATCTGCTGCCCAACATGACCGTCGCCGAGAATATGTTCCTCGGGCGTGAACCGCGCAAGCGCAATCTGATTGTGGATGAAAAGGCGGTGAATCAGGAAGCGCAGGTGATTCTGGATTATTTGCAACTGAACGTTGCGCCAACCACTGCCGTGGCCCGACTGAGTGTGGCACAGCAGCAAATGGTGGAAATTGCGCGGGCGCTGACGTTGAACGCAAAGCTTATCATCATGGACGAACCTTCCGCCGCGCTGAGCGACAGCGAAGTAGAAAGTCTGCACCGGGTGGTGCGGGAACTTAAAGGGCGGGGCGTGAGCATTATCTATGTCACCCATCGTCTTCATGAAGTCTTTCAACTTTGCGACCAGTTTACCGTTTTCCAGGATGGACGTTTTACCGGCAATGGTGCGGTTGCACAGACCACTGTAGAACAGCTGATTCGCCTGATGGTGGGGCGTGATGTGGCCTTTAATCGCCGCCCGGCCAGTGAAACTCACCATCAAGATAAACCTGTGCGTCTGGCGGTAAAGGGACTCAGCCGTGAAAAGCCGCCGTTGGATCCGCATGGCATCGCGCTACACGACATTAGTTTCCACGTTCATGCCGGAGAAGTATTAGGCATCGCCGGGCTGGTTGGTGCCGGGCGCACTGAAGTGGCCCGCTGCCTGTTTGGCGCCGACGGGTTTACCTCCGGTAGCTTTGAGCTTGATGGCGTGCCATATCAGCCGCGCGATCCGCTGTTTGCGCTGGATCAGGGGCTGGCGCTGGTGCCGGAAGATCGTAAAAAAGAGGGCGCGGTGTTGGGGTTGTCGATCCGCGACAACCTGTCGCTTTCCAGCCTGTCATCACTGCTGCAGTGGCGCTGGTTTGTGAATACCCGCAAAGAGGATGCCCTGATCGAGTCTTACCGTCAGGCGCTGCAGATCAAAATGGTCAACAGCGCGCAGGAGGTACGCAAGCTCTCTGGTGGCAACCAGCAAAAGGTGATCCTCGCGCGCTGCATGGCACTTAATCCGCGGGTGCTGATTGTCGATGAGCCGACGCGTGGCATCGATGTTGGTACCAAATCAGAAGTCCATCAGGTGTTGTTTGATATGGCGAAGAAGGGCGTGGCGGTGATCGTGATCTCCTCCGATCTGCCTGAAGTCATGGCGGTTTCCGATCGGATCATCACGCTGAGTGAAGGCCGGGTGACTGGCGAGATCCATGGCGATGACGCCAACGAAGAGCGGTTAATGACGATGATGGCCATCAACCACAACGCCCTGAATGCGGCATAACGGAGTGATTCATGACGCAGATTATTTCTAAAACGCAGGTTCCAGCCAAACGCGGCGGACGTCTCGATCCTATAGCCTTTTTTGAGCGCTTTGGGGTACTGATTTTCATGATCCTGCTGCTGATTTTCTTTCAGTTGCAGAACAGCAATTTTCTTTCTGAACGCAATATTTTCAACATCCTGACCGAAGTCTCCATCTACGGGATCATGGCTGTCGGTATGACGTTTGTCATTCTGACCGCCGGAATCGATCTGTCGGTAGGCTCCATCCTGGCAGTCTGCGCCATGACCGCCGCGTATGTGATTAAGGGCGACAACTTCACCACCGTCGATCCGAACGCCTGGGGCGGCATGAGCTGGCTGATTGGCCTTGGGATCTGTATGGCGATGGGCACCGCGATTGGTTTCCTGCATGGCCTCGGCGTGACCCGCCTGCGTCTGCCGCCGTTTATCGTCACCCTCGGCGGGATGACCATCTGGCGCGGCCTGACGCTGGTCATTAACGACGGCGCGCCGATTGCCGGGTTCGACGCGGGTTACCGCTGGTGGGGGCGTGGTGAACTGCTCGGCATTTCCATTCCGATCTGGATCTTCGCTTTGGTGGCGGTGGGTGGTTATCTGGCGCTGCATAAAACCCGTTGGGGGCGCTTCGTGTACGCCATCGGCGGCAACCCGGAGGCGGCGCGCCTGGCCGGGGTCAACGTCAAGCGCGTGTTGGTCAGCGTCTACGTGCTGATTGGCTGTCTGGCGGGGCTGGCGGGCTTCATCCTCAGTGCGCGTTTGGGCAGTGCGGAAGCGGTCGCCGGGATCTCGTTTGAGCTGCGCGTCATCGCTTCCGTGGTGATTGGCGGCACGTCGCTGATGGGGGGCTACGGACGCATCGGTGGCACCATTATCGGCTCGATCATCATGGGCATCCTGATTAACGGCCTGGTGCTGATGAACGTCTCGGCTTATTACCAACAAATTATAACCGGCTTAATTATCGTTCTGGCGGTGGCGTTCGATACCTACGCCAAGAGCCGTCGCGGCGCACTGTGAGGATCACGATGAAAGAAGTTCGTATTGGACTAATTGGCACCGGGTATATCGGCAAGGCGCATGCCATCGCCTATGCCCAGGCCCCGACGGTGTTCAACCTGCGCGGCAAACTGGTGCGCGAAATGGTGGCGGAAGTCACGCCGGAGCTGGCGGCCGAACGGGCGCAGGCCTTTGGCTTCAATCGCTCAACCGGAGACTGGCGTGCGCTGGTGGCCGACCCGGCCATTGACGTGGTTGATATTTGTTCGCCTAACCATCTGCATAAAGAGATGGCGCTGGAGGCGATCCGTCACGGCAAGCACGTCTACTCGGAGAAGCCGCTGGCGCTGAACGCCCATGACGCGCGTGAAATGGTGGAGGCGGCACAACGGGCCGGAGTGAAAACGCTGGTGGGTTTCAACTATATGAAGAACCCAACGGCGCAGCTGGCGAAAGAGATCATTGAGTGCGGCGAAATTGGCGAGGTGATCCATTTCTACGGCACCCACAACGAAGACTACATGGCCGATCCGCTTGCGCCGATCCACTGGCACTGTTTTAAAGAAACGGCGGGTCTGGGGGCACTTGGCGATCTGGCGGCGCATATCGTCAATATGGCGCAGTACCTGGTTGGCGATATTCATCAGGTCTGCGGCGACTTGAAGATCGTGGTGCCACAGCGTCCGGCGCAAGTCGGTTCCTCACAAATGGTGACGGTAGAGAACGAAGATCAGGCCCACGCGATGGTGCGCTTTGCAGGCGGGGCGCAAGGGGTGATTGAAACCTCCCGCGTGGCCTGTGGCCGCAAAATGGGGTTGTCGTATGTGATTACCGGGACCAAAGGGAGCATCAGTTTTACCCAGGAGCGCATGGCGGAGCTGAAACTCTATTTGCATGACGATCCGGTCAACCGACAGGGATTTCGTACCTTGCTCGTTGGCCCGGCACACCCGGACTACGGTGCGTTTTGTATGGGGGCCGGGCATGGCATCGGCTTTAACGATCAGAAAACCGTGGAAGTGCGCGATCTGGTGGACGGCATTGCCGCCGATGCGCCGATGTGGCCGGACTTCGAAGAGGGCTGGAAGGTGTCGCGTGTGCTTGACGCCATCGCACTCTCGCACCTGGAAGGCCGCTGGCTGAACGTGAACGACATTGTCTGAAGAGGGTTCAACGTGGAAAAGCAGTTTGATGTGATATGCATGGGCCGCGTGGCGGTAGACCTCTACAGTCAGCAAATTGGCGCCCGTCTGGAAGATGTGTCGAGCTTCGCCAAATATCTTGGCGGGTCGTCCGGCAACGTGGCGTACGGCACGGCGCGCCAGGGATTGCGTTCTTCAATGTTGGCGCGGGTTGGCGACGAACATATGGGGCGTTTTCTGCGGGAAGAGTTAAACCAGGTGGGCTGTGACACCAGCCATCTGATTACCGATAAAGACCGCCTGACGGCGCTGGTGCTACTCGGCATTAAAGACCGGGATACCTTTCCTCTGATTTTTTACCGTGATAACTGCGCGGATATGGCGATTACTGCCAGCGATGTTGATGAACAGTACATCGCGTCTGCCCGCTGTCTTGCCATCACCGGAACCCATCTTTCTCATCCCCAGACCCGCGAGGCGGTGCTGACGGCACTGGGTTATGCCCGCCGCCACGGCGTGCGCACGGTGCTGGATATCGACTACCGTCCGGTGTTATGGGGGTTAACGTCCTTAGGCGACGGCGAAACGCGTTTTATCGCCGCTGAGCAGGTGACGCGTCAATTGCAGGATGTGTTGCACCTGTTCGACGTCATCGTCGGCACCGAGGAGGAGTTTCATATCGCGGGCGGCAGCACCGAAACGCTGCAGGCGCTGGAGAAGGTGCGTGGTGTGAGTCAGGCTACGCTGGTCTGCAAACGCGGCGCGCTCGGCTGCTCGGTGTATATCGATGCCATCCCACCCCGGCTGGACGATGGCCTGACGGTGACCGGCGTGCGCGTCGAGGTGCTTAACGTGCTTGGCGCAGGGGATGCGTTTATGTCCGGCCTGCTGCGGGGCTACCTGAACGATGAGGGCTGGGAGCAGGCGTGCCGCTATGCCAATGCCTGCGGCGCGCTGGTAGTGTCGCGCCATGGCTGTGCCCCGGCGATGCCGAGCAAAATCGAGCTGGATGATTATCTCTCCCGCGCCGCACTCGTTCCGCGTCCGGATCTTGACCCGCGTCTAAACCATCTGCACCGCGTCACTACCCGTCGCCGCGAATGGCCGGAACTGTGTGTAATGGCCTTCGATCACCGCAGTCAGCTTGAGGAGATGGCGCTGCAGTGCGGCTCGTCTCTGAAACGTATTCCGGCGCTGAAGCAGCTGATCCTGCAGGCCAGCCGCGAGGCGGCCAACAGCGCCGGGCTGGAGGGTAAGGCCGGGCTGCTGTGCGACGGTACGTTTGGTCAGGATGCGCTGAATGCGATAACCGGAGAGGGCTGGTGGATAGGTCGCCCTATCGAACTGCCGGGTTCGCGCCCGCTGGAGATGGAACACGGCAATATAGGTTCGCAGCTCATCAGCTGGCCGCAGGAGCATGTGGTGAAGTGTCTGGTCTTTTTCCATCCGGAAGATGCCCATGCGCTGCGTCTGGAGCAAGAACAGAAAATTGCCGAGGTGTACCACGCCTGCTGCCAGTCCGGGCATGAGCTGCTGCTGGAGGTGATATTGCCCGCCAGCATGCCGCGCAGCGACGATCTCTACCTGCGTGCCATCTCCCGTTTCTACAACCTGGGGATTTCCCCCGACTGGTGGAAACTGCCACCGCTCTCGGCCAGCGGCTGGACGGCGCTGAGTGAAATTATCGCGCGCCGTGACCCACACTGCCGTGGGGTGGTGATCCTCGGTCTGGATGCCCCGGCAGAGCAACTGCGCGCCGACTTCAAAGCCGCTGCAGGACAAACGCTGGTCAAGGGTTTCGCCGTGGGACGCACGCTGTTTGGCGACGCCTCTCGCGCGTGGTTGAAACACGATATTGATGATGCGCAGCTGGTGGCGCGCATTAAGGATAACTACCTGCAGCTTATCGCCTGGTGGCGCGAGCGCGGACAAGCATAATTCAGGAGAAGATAATGACGGTACAATTAGGTATTAATCCACTGACATGGACGAATGACGATCTGCCTTCTCTGGGCGCCGAGACCTCGCTGGATACTTGTCTGAGCGAAGGCAAAGAGGCCGGGTTTGCTGGTTTCGAACTGGGCAATAAATTCCCGCGCGAGGCGCGACTGCTCGGCCCCATTTTGCAGCGCCACGAGCTGCAACTGGTTTCCGGCTGGTACTCCGGTCGTCTGCTGGAGCGTAGCGTAGAGGAGGAGATTGCCGCCGTGCAATCGCACCTGACGTTACTGCGCGAACTGGGGGCGAAGGTGTTGGTATTTGCCGAAGTGAGTGGCTGTATTCACGGCGAGCAGCAGACACCGGTACATCTGCGTCCGCGCTTCCCGCAGGCACGCTGGCAAGAGTACGGCGAAAAACTCACTGAATTTGCCCGCTACACACAGCAGCAGGGGGTACAGATTGCCTATCATCACCATATGGGCACGGTGATTGAGTCCGCCGACGACGTGGACAACCTGATGACCCATACCGGTGATGAAGTCGGATTGCTGCTCGACACCGGCCATTTGACCTTCGCAGGTGCCGATCCGCTGGCGGTGGCACAGCGTTGGGCATCGCGTATCAACCATGTTCACTGTAAAGACGTGCGTGCCGACGTGCTGGCGGATGTCAAAAATCGCAAAACCAGCTTTCTTGATGCAGTACTGAGCGGTGTTTTTACCGTGCCGGGAGATGGCTGCGTTGACTATCCGCCGATCATGACCTTGCTGAAGGCGAATCAATATCAGGGTTGGCTGGTAGTGGAAGCGGAGCAGGATCCGGCCATCGCGCACCCGCTGACGTATGCGCGTCTGGGCTATAACAACCTTAGCCGTCTGGCGCGGGATGCCGGGCTTATCTGAGGAGGTGACATGTCACGTTTATTATCACGCTGGCAGCAACCTGACGCACAAGGGCGAACGCAGTCGGTGACCCCAGAACGTGCTGGCTGGGGATATGTCGGCTTTGCAGCGTATGAACTGGAGGAGGGGCAGCAGCTTACGCTGCCCGCAGTCAGCGAAGAACGCTGTCTGGTACTGGTCGCCGGACGTGCGACCATCACCACGCCGGGCGCAACCTTTACGGATATCGGCGAGCGGATGAGCCCGTTCGAACGCATTAAACCGTGGGCGGTGTATGTCACCTCTGGTGAGGCAATACAGATTCAGGCTGTGACCAGACTGGAGCTGGCAGTTTGTGCTGCGCCGGGGAAAGGAACGTACCCGACGCGGCTGATCGCACCACAGGATATCGAGGGAGAAGCGCGCGGCAAGGGCAATAACCAGCGTTATGTGCATAACATCTTACCGGAAGATAAACCCGCTGATAGCCTGCTGGTGGTGGAGGTGTGGACCAATGAAGGCTGCACCAGTTCCTACCCAAGCCATAAGCATGACACGGATAACCCACCGCAGGAGACCTATCTGGAGGAGACCTACTATCATCGTCTCAACCCGGAACAGGGGTTCTGCATGCAGCGCGTCTACACTGACGACAGAATGTTGGATGAATGTATGGCGGTCTATAACCGTGACGTGGTCATGGTGCCGAAGGGGTATCACCCGGTGGCGACGATGGCCGGGTATGACAGCTATTACCTCAACGTTATGGCCGGGCCGGTCCGCAAATGGATGTTCACCTGGGAAGATGATCACGCGTGGATTAACAGGGATTATCCGGTCGATAAATAAGGATGAAAGTGTTTGGCTGCGGTGAAAGCAGATTTGGAGTCAGGGCCTGTGCGTTACTGTGGCCCTGCTCTGGTTTCGCTGTAAAAAGGATTGAGTCAGGTCAGCAATCCTGGATTGTGGTTAAAAAATAATAAAAACGCGAAAGCGGCTTTCATTATTAAATGACTTTATTAAATGGCTGGGAAATTATTCGCTGATTTTTTTCTCAACGGATGCAGCACCTTCTTTGGTCTTATTCCAGCCTTGCTCTGTGCCTTCTTTGGTTGCATTCCAACCTTTTTCAGTGCCTTCTTTAGTTTTATTCCAGGCTTTTTGCGAACCTTCGCTCACTTTGCTACTCAGGTTATCTTGTTTACCTTCCGCAGCATGTTTAGCTTTTAATTTCTGCTCTTCGCCCTGATTCTGCGCCTGATGCAGTTTTTCTTTTGCGGTATTAGCGTTTTCGTGTGCGGCAGCTACATCATTATCAGTTGCGTGTGTCGTAGCGGCAATAACCGGAGAAGCCAGCAAAATTGCAGATAATGCGATAATTGTCTTTTTCATAATATCCTCGCTTAGCGTTATAAGTTATTAGCGTGAATAAGCGTGGCACGTAAACGAAGCGCTGGCTTTAGGAAAAAACTGTAAGTGCAGAAAAAACTATTTATCTGATTAATGCACTCGCGAACCATCAATATGGTTATTTTGTGTTGGGTAAAATCCACGTTTAATATTGGGTTAAATAACGAGTGGCTGTGGGGGAACAGAATTTTACGCATTGGTTGATGCCCCGGTAGAAACTGTAGGGGCAGTGTTTCCTTCGGTGCGTTTGTGCAAGATGCGGACATTTCGCGACTAAACTAAAGTAGTTTTGGTAGTGTTTAAAACCACCTAACCCTTTGTGATACGATGGCGGTTTCAGCTTGTCACATGAGGTCAGATTGTGAATTCATACATTTTTCTTGCAGGAGCCATCGTAGCTGAAGTTATAGGTACAACCCTGATGAAGTTCTCTGACGGATTTACACGCCTTTGGCCATCTGTAGCCACAATAGTGTGCTACTGCACTGCTTTTTATCTTCTTGCCCAGACGTTATCGACCATTCCAACGGGTATTGCGTACGCAATTTGGTCAGGTGCTGGAATCGTTTTAATCAGCCTTCTGGGCTGGTTAGTAAGTGGGCAAAAGCTTGATTTTCCGGCGATTGCAGGCATGGTCCTTATTTGTGCCGGGGTTCTGGTTATTAATATTTTTTCAAAATCCTCCCCACATTGATTCTCCTGGAGGAGTGTCGGATATCAGGTTATCTGCTTCATCTACCCCTAAATTTTCCGGTTAATGCGCAGCGCATCAACAACGAGTGAAAAGGCCGGGGAAGGCTGCTTGCGGCTGGGATAATAAAGATAGTAGCCCGGAAAAGGATGACACCAGGATTCAAGTACGCGAACGAGACGACCCTCTTTGAGGTGTGAGCCAAACTCCTCCTCAGGTAAAAAGGCAATACCCAACCCTGCCAGCGCGGCGTCAACAACATGTTCCGACGTATTAAACGTCAACTGTCCGTTAACCCGAACGTTCAGCTCTCCTCCCTCGTGATCGAATTCCCAGACATAAATCCCCCCGGATCGGACCATACGCAGATTAATACACTGATGCTGCGTCAGATCATGGGGAGTTTGGGGAACCGGGTATCGTTCGAAATAATCTGGCGAGGCGGCCGCTGCCATACGAAGTTTCGGACCGATGGGCATCGCTATCATATCTTTATCGATCGTATCGCCAAGCCGCACGCCCGCATCGAACCGATCTGCCACGATGTCACGGAATCCGTGGTTGGCATCGAATTCGATATGAATATCCGGATATTCGCGCAGCAGCGGCGTCAGCTTGGGCAGCAGGGTCGTTTTCAGCACGTTCGGCCCGCAGGTGATGCGGACGGTTCCTGCTGGCTTGTCCCGCAGTTCAGTCAGCATATCCAGTTCGGCCTCAATCTCGTCAATGCGATGGCCCACCGACTGCAGCAGTCGTTCACCGGCGGCCGTCGGGGCGACGCTGCGGGTGGTCCGCGTCAGCAGGCGGATTTGCATCCGCTCTTCCAGCCCGGAAATCGCCTGGCTCAGCGCGGGCTGAGTCACGCCAAGCTGCGCGGCGGCACGCGTAAAGCTGCCTTCCCGCGCCACGGTGACGAAAGAGAGTAAATCGTTGAGGTTGCGTCTGGCCATGTTCAGTTCCGGTCTATTTATAAATTTTACTTATAAGCTTATTAAGCATTCATTAGCTAGTTTCCCCGCTGCCTATTGGTAACAATAATGCGATGAAAAAGTCAACGCTAAACGATATGCAAAACATGCACCGCAAAACGTCGCTGCTGATGATGTTCCTTCTTGTCGGGCTGCTATGCGTTACGCAGTCCGTGATGGCGGGTGACAACGAACGGGTCGCTGTACAGGAGAAGCTTATGAAAATTGAGATCGTTGTGAATAGTGAGACCGCCACTGCCACCCTCTATGACACGCCGACAGGGCGGGATTTTGCGTCACTGCTTCCCCTCAGCCTCACGCTGCAAGATTACGCCGATATTGAGCGCATTAGCGATCTGCCGCGCAGGCTTTCCACTGCACAGGCTCCGGAAGGCATGACGCCGGAAGCCGGGGATATTACTTTCTACGCGCCCTGGGGCAACCTGGCGATTTTTGCCCAGGGCAGGCCTTACGCCCGTTCACTGATCCCGGTTGGCAAAGTCGATTCGGGATTGTCCGCCCTGCAGCGCCATGGACCGCTTAAGGTGCAGATCAGGATCGTGGACTGAGCAGTCGTTCCTTTCATACCCATCGTTCCCTTTTACTACCGTGCTTGTCCCCACGCCGACGCGTCAAAGTCTCCTGAAGGCGCAGGGGAGGGCATCGCATTATCAACAAAAAAGAAAGGCTAAATGCGTAATCAGAAAACTGAAACCAGAAACAAAAACGGAGAAAGTGAAAAACAACCGGCGCACTGGGGCGGCGTGTTTGCCATGACACTGTGCGTCTTCGCCCTGATCGCCTCCGAATTTATGCCGGTCAGCCTCCTGACGCCGATGGCGCAGTCCCTGAACGTCACCGAAGGCATGGCCGGGCAGGGAATCGCCATTTCCGGCGTGTTTGCGGTGGTGACCAGCCTGTTTATTTCCCGACTGGCAGGCGCGCTTAACCGGAAAACTCTGCTGCTCGGCCTGACGTGCATCATGGCGCTGTCCGGGGCCGTTATTGCGATGGCCCCCAACTACCTGACCTATATGACGGGTCGGGCTCTGATTGGCATTGTAGTCGGCGGGTTCTGGTCGATGTCGGCGGCGACGGCGATGCGTCTGGTGCCAGTGCACCGTGTTCCGTTGGCGCTGGCTATTTTTAACAGCGGCAATGCGCTAGCCACTGTCGTGGCCGCACCTCTGGGCAGTTGGCTGGGTTCGGTCATCGGCTGGCGGGGGACCTTCTTCTGCCTGCTACCCGTCGCCATCGTCGCGTTTGTCTGGCAACTGCTCAGTCTGCCCTCTATGCCGGTTACCCGCCCGCATATGGGCGCTGGAAACGTCTTCATGCTGTTCCGCCACCGGGTGGTCACGCTGGGCATGCTAGGGGTGGGGATCTTCTTTATGGGACAGTTCACGCTCTTTACCTATATCCGACCCTTCCTCGAAGCGGTAACGAAGGTGGACGCTTCAGCGGTGACTCTCATCCTGTTGGTCATCGGTATGGCGGGCTTCATCGGCACGACGTTGATTAGCCGGGTATTGAAGCGCGGATTCTACCCGACCCTGATGGCGATTCCTGTACTGATGGCGATCATCGCGCTGGCCCTGATCGCGTTTAGCAACCAGGCGGCCATCGTGACGATACTGCTCGGACTGTGGGGGCTGATTTCAACCGCCGCGCCAGTGGGATGGTGGGCATGGGTTCCACGCACGTTCCCGCAGGATGCCGAAGCGGGAGGTGGGCTAATGGTGGCGATGGTGCAACTGTCCATTGCGCTGGGATCCACCGTGGGAGGCCTGCTGTTCGACCATCACGGTTTCCAGAGCACCTTTCTGGTCAGCGCCGCAATGCTGATTATCGCAACCGTACTGATATTCCTGACCTCACGAGCAGACGCGTCTGCCGGTGGCCATTCATCACACTCGTCCTGATAAGGAAACCATCATGAATAAATTTACGTTAGCCCTGGGGATGTTCATCAGCGCATTTGCCGCCTCCGCGGCGGATATGTCCAGAGGTGCGGATAACTTTTATAAAAGCGATAAGGTGACGCAGCAAAAAGTCACCTTTAAAAACCAGTATCAGATGAACGTGGTTGGCAATCTGTTTGTCCCGAAAACGATCGTTCAGAACGCCAAAAACCCGGCGGTCATCGTGGGCCACCCGATGGGCGCAGTCAAAGAGCAGGGCTCAAACCTGTACGCGCAGAAACTGGCGGAGCAGGGTTTTGTCACGCTGGCGATTGATCTCTCGTTCTGGGGAGAAAGCGAAGGTAAGCCAGGGCACCTGATTTCACCGGAAATCTACGCGGATGATTTCAGCGCGGCGGTTGATTATCTCAGCACACAACCATTTGTTGATCCGGAAAATATCGGCGTGCTGGGCATCTGCGGTAGCGGAAGTTTTGTCATCAGCGCCGCGAAGATTGACCCACGTATGAAAGCCATCGCCACCGTTAGCATGTATGACATGGGAGCTGCGTTCCGTAACGGGCTTAACCATTCCCAGACGCTTGAACAACGTAAGGCCTTCATCCAGTCGGCCATTGAGCAGCGGTTTGCTGAGTTTAAAGGGGGAGAGACGGCTTACATTCCGGGCACTGTAAATAAACTGGACACCTCCACGCCAGAAATTCAGCGCGAGTTCTTTGATTTCTACCGCACCGAACGCGGCGGCTACACCCCGCAGGGCGAGAAAGAAGAACTGACGACAAAACCGATGCTGAGCAGTATTGGCAAGTTTATGAACTTCTACCCGTTCAACGATATTGAAGCCATTTCACCGCGTCCGATGCTCTTTATCACCGGCGATCAGGCTCATTCAAAAGAGTTCAGCGAGGACGCCTTCAAACGCGCCGCTCAGCCTAAAGAGCTGTATGTCGTTCCGGGGGCTGGGCACGTCGATCTGTACGATCGCACAGACGTGATCCCCTTCGACAAATTGGCCGACTTTTTCCGTAAGAACCTCAAATAACGCGTCAGTTAAGGAGCATGCGACATGAACTACAAACATCTGGGCCGAACAGGCCTGCGGGTGAGCCGTATCGGTCTTGGGACTATGAACTTTGGTGAACTGACGGATGAGCCAACCAGCTTCAGGATCATGGATGAGGCGGTGGATGCGGGTATCAACTTTTTCGATACCGCCGATGTTTACGGCGGACCGCAGTCGCCGGATATGGCAAAGGGGTACGGGACATCCGAAGAGATCATCGGCAACTGGCTGGCGCGCAGCGGGAAGCGCGAGCGGATCGTGCTGGCCACAAAAGTTTATCAGCCGATGGATACGGGTCCGAACGATAAATATTTGTCCGCTTACCATATTCGCCGGGCATGTGAAGCCAGCCTGAAAAGGCTCAAAACGGACCATATCGATCTCTATCAGATGCACCATATCGACCGGAACACCCCCTGGGAGGAGATCTGGCAGGCTATGGAACAGCTGATCCGTGAGGGTAAAATTAGTTATGTGGGCAGCAGTAACTTTGCTGGCTGGGACATTGCTACCGCACAATGTAAGGCCGACGTACGTAACCTGCTGGGACTGGCATCTGAACAGAGCCTGTACAATCTGACCCAGCGCACGGTTGAGCTGGAGGTGATCCCTGCGCTGCGTCATTACGGCATTGGCCTTATCCCATGGAGTCCGGTAGGGAGGGGAATGCTGGGCGGTGTGCTGCGTAAAATGACAGAGGGGCGCAGGGCAACACCGCATATGCAGGTGCAAATCAATCATCTGCGGCCACAGCTGGAAGCCTGGGAGCAGCTTTGCGATGAAATGGGTGAAACGCCGGCTGACGTTGCGCTTGCCTGGCTATTGCAAAATCCGACCGTCACCAGCGTACTCAGCGGGCCACGTACGGTTGAACAACTTCGTCAGAATCTCAATGCGCTGTCTGTAACGTTAACGCCTGAAACACTTGAAAAACTGGATGCTATTTGGCCAGGACCAGGCGGGGAAGCCCCTGAGGCCTATGCCTGGTAACAAAGTGTCTAAAAGGTTCGGATTTAATGGGTTATCTTCGGACTTCGCTGGATAAAATGAGGGCACAAAAAAGCCCGCAGAACTTGCGCCGTGCGGGCTCTTAGGACTTATCGGATGACACTGGTAATCACCGGCTGGCGTCCTTGTAATTGGTATGGGAGGTGGTTGAGGCTCTGGTGGACGTTGCTAACATTGTGATGTGGCTTTATCGGAACATATCAATATCGCTAACACTGCTAAACTCAACGAGATATATGCAATCTGAACACGGAGCACATGATGGTCACCACACATGTTTTCATCGCGGTCAGTCTTGATGGTTTTATCGCTCGGCAGGATGGTGATATCGACTGGCTGTTAAAGCGCGATGACCCGACAGAAGATCATGGCTATGCCGCATTCATCGCGGACAAAGATTGGATCATTATGGGTCGAGGCAGCTATGAGAAGGTGCTGACTTTTAACGAATGGCCTTATGATCTGCCCGTGCTGGTGCTTTCCCGGCAGCTAGCCGATACCACCGTGCCCGAGGCGCTGAAGGATAAAGTGCAGTTTTCATGCCTCACGCCAGGGGAGGCTCTTGCTGACCTGATGGAGAAGAACGTGCACCGGGTCTATATCGATGGTGGGCAGTTAATACAGTCGTTCCTGCGCGAAGGTCTGATCGCCGATATCGTTATCACTACCGTTCCTGTCCTGCTCGGTTCGGGAAAACCGCTGTTCGGAGTTCTGCCCCATGATATCGATTTGACGCTATTATCCAGCCGCAGCTTCCCTTCAGGTCTGGTGCAGTCGCATTATCGGCTGACGCCATAAGCTGAATCAAAGCATAGTGGTGACCTCCACTTTTCGCTCATAGCCGATGCTCACATCAGTTATGGCTAAAAGCAGGTATGAGAGGAAGATTACAGACTAAGGTGAAAGAAAAGTGGGTTGTTGATTGTGGTTGCATTGAGCGTGGCTAATGAGGCTGGAAAGCAGAAACAAAAAAGCCCGCTGATGCGGGCTTTTTTGTCACTCGGGAGCCGCGGCTCCTTTGTGTATCCTTTTTTGTCTCCTCACCGTCTGGTCGGTGTCCTGCTGAGACTGCTAACTTCCTGTTTTACTAGTGCTGTCCTGGCACTGTCCAATCATGATTGGTGGGCTGGCGTCCCTGTAATTACTTACTCATCAATTTGATTTTTAATAATATTTACATTTTATTTTTCACACATGGTTCTAAAACGGAACCATAAATCTTAATGACATGAGTTCTCATGATTATCAGATTTGTAAATTGTATCAAAAGGTAACAAAATTCTCAGTTCAACTTCCTGTCGGTAGCTGAAGTCGCAAGAAGGATCAGCTTTTCACCGATTAGTGTATACGGTAGTTTTTCAGCATAACTCAATTGTACCCGTAGGGCAGTACCAGCATAGGTGGAGAATGGATTTTGAACAACTGGTCACCAGAGCATACAAAAGAAATCAAAGCTTGGCTTAACATAGATAACTATCGCAAGTTTGAAGATCTCTCATTGATACACTTCTATCACGAGTTATGGGCCCGGAATCTGTTCTTTAAGGAGTATCGGGAAGAGTTTGAGAGCAGAACTCTTATGGGTTACTTCTCAAAGATTTTCACCGGCAACCCTTTTTTGATTCCAGAAGGGCAACTTGGATACATGACTCCTGCCAACAAACTTTTTCAACCTCCCCATTTTTTTCTAACAACCCTTGATCGCCTTGCTGAAACGAGCATTATTGCTATGCAACGCGGAGGTTTTGTTTGGCATGAAGGTGACAATTATTCTATAAACGCAGAGCTTCGAGAGGAATCACTTTCAGACATTATGCCAGATCAGTTTACACGAACAGTCATGATCGAGATTGATTTGGCAAGTGGCACAGACGAAGAGATTGCAGAGTCGCTTAAAGCTGCATTACCGCAATGGCGTAAAGTTAAGGGTATTGATGAAAACCCATTGGAATCTGTTCGTTTTGGATACGGAACTATCAAGAAACTCATCAGCTATCGTGTAATACCTATGCTGGATATCCTGGTGTGGGCAGCCGTTAAAAAAATCCGTGTCTCTGACGACAGGTTATCCAGACTACTATATACAGACGATGACGAAGAAAGCGAAATGAGGCAGTCCAGCCAAATCAAAGATACCGACAGACCTTTGGCTCTTAAATCCTGCACAACTGACTTTATCCGACAATTCCATTACTTCATGAACAAAAATAGCCATTTGAAGCAAATGAAAGTCTCTGATGTAATGAAACTATCGGATTAGTATCTTATCTATAACTGTCTATTTTTAATATGAAAAACCAAAAGCATCATCGTAAATGATGCTTTTTTTTTGCGATTTTTACTTTAAAACGGCCATTTTACCACTTGCTATAAAACAGGGGAATTTCAGCTACTCTCAAGTTCCCCTGTTTTGTACGGCACCAACTCCGAGAAAACCATCCTGCATAGCAGAGAAGAACCTCCGTTTCAGGAGCTTCGCTCCTTTCTTTTCCCAACTATTCGTAGAGTGACTCCATCGCAACGACAAGGGAAAACAAAATGAAAAATCAAGCAACCCGCCTCATACGCTTACCAGAAGTTCTTGAAAGAACTGGCTACGGAAAAGCCTGGATCTATCGTCTGATCAGTGAAGGTCGGTTTCCGGCACCAGTGAAGATCGGAGTTCGTGCTGTTGCTTTTGTCGAGAGTGAAGTTGACGAGTGGATTCAATCAGTTATCGAAACAAGCAGAATTAAAGTTGCTTAATTAAACCTCGGAGAGATTTTTATGAATATTGAAGAATTTGTGAGTGAAGAAAACCATATGTGCAATTTAGGCGATGATCTTTTTTACAAGATCTTCGAACCCGGAGCAATTTATGATTTACCCAATAACGAATTTAATAAAGAAATCATTTACTGGCTCAGTCAGTACCTTGTAGGAAACTTGAGAGAGCCCTTAGACTCGATCTCTGAGCTTAATATTTTCGAGCAGTTTTATGTTTACGAGACATGGTTCTCGCTAATTAAATGTCCCGTTGAAATGAGAAATCTTTCAAAGCGAATAATTCAATACCAGATTGGGCTGAAAACTCTTTTGTAAAAATGTAAAGTTTGGCACCATATTTTTGCTTAAAACCTTACAAAATGATTTACATTATTTTGGTTGCCGTTTATTAGCAAGGCAGTGAGATGGTTTTCGAAGTATTAGGTGTACATAATCATAACTAGATCTACCAGATGATAATTTGACAAGAATAATCGTCTATCTCACTGTTTTAATTTAAATAAATATCTTAATCGGTCCAAATAAATTTGTAAATCTACGAAATGCTTATTATTAATATATTGGAATTATACTTTTTGTAAAGTTTAGGAGGAAAATATGTGCAGTATTTGTGTGGATTCTTTTATGCTCGAAAATGGTGAGAGATATTGTCATGTCGTAAATAAAGATACTGGTGAGCCATTGTATTATCCAAACTTGTATATAACAACACAAGTCAGGAATCGGTCAGAGTCTATATCAACAATGAAGGTTATTGCCGGTAGCATTTCATTGTTATATCGATTCTTTATGAGAAAAAATATCAATATTGATGAAAGAATCCAGAAGAAGCTGTTTCTCGCTCCTCATGAAATTGAGGATTTGATTGAATTCACTTCATTAAATTTCCGAGATGGGGGGGATGGTAATTTTAGGGTTTCAAATGTCAAAAAACCAACTAAGTATTTTCGCATTACAACAGTCGCTAACTATCTTGAATGGTTGTGCAAAATACTTCTTTCACATGCAGGGCAGAAAAATACTCTCAGGGAAGTAATGGCTTTCATTAATAACATAAAAAGAAAGAAACCAAGGAATAATGATAAATATAATATGGAAATCGAAAAAAGCTTAGACAAAGCACAACTAGATTCTTTGTTCAGCATACTTTCGCCAGGGAGTAACTTGAACCCGTTTACGGAAAAAGTGCAACAAAGAAACAATCTAATATTCCTTCTATTACATTGCTTTGGTTTGAGAGCAGGTGAACTTTTGAATCTGCGTATTGGCGATATTGATTTTGCAGAATCAACAATCGCAATAAGAAGGAGAGCAAATGATAAAACAGATCCACGAGTTTATCAGCCATTAGTGAAGACGTGTGAGAGAAAATTAATTGCTGACACAAAACTTATATATGAAATTTCAGATTATATTTTGAATGATCGTAGGAAAGTTAAAAATGCTAATAAGCATGATTTTCTGTTTATTACCTATAAGGAAGGGAAGACCCAAGGGCAACCTCTGTCATTTTCCTCATACCATAAGATAGTGAGTGTTGTTCGTCAATCATCCTCACTTCTAAGTGGATTAACAGGTCATAAATTACGACACACATGGAATTATGAGTTCTCAAAAACAATAGACAATGCCCAAGATATATCCGATGAAAAAGAACAGCAAATCCGTTCTTATCTCATGGGATGGCGACCTGGTTCAGATACTTCAATAATTTATAATCGCAGACATATTTTTGAGCTATCGAAAAAAACTGCACTTGAACAACAAGAGCAACTATTCAAAGGAGGATTTGATGAATAATTTAATTAAATATAACTCTGATAAAATGTCTTTGCATGAACATAAAATCGTCAGTTCGATTGAAAACAATGGAATCAACATTAGAGAATTGATATGTGTTATGAATGAAAAATTGGTTTGTGGATTTGTATATACAGTACAATATTATTTTAATAGCAACAGCTATTTGTATGTGAAAAGTATTGTTAGAAATATGGAGAGTCTTATCTGTAAACTATCTCCTACTCATATAGATGATAAGGTTCTAATTGAATATCAAAATAAGCAATTATCAAAATCCCCTGCATCGTTTCGTGTTTTACGACCATTTTTGATTAAATGGTTTGAGTTTGGATATCCTGGAATAGATGAAAGTGCAGTAGAACTGTTAAAGCATTTGGACCTAAAAATAAAAAAAGCTGGTCAGTCTGTGTTACAAGATGATCCAACAGGGGGCCCACTAACTAAAGAGGAACATACTTCCCTGATCAAGGCTATGAATCATGCATATAGAATAGGTGTACTGTCACTGTCAGATTATGCAATATCGCTGTTAGTGAGTCTGACAGGCAGAAGACCTCAGCAGTTAGTTATGTTGAAATATAAAGACCTTCTTCAAAAGAACTTAGATAATGGTAAAGTAGAATATTTAATTTCAGTACCACGAGTTAAACAACGAGGTAAACAACTACAATATCGAGAACTGGCAATGATCTCAGAAGTTGCATCAATTGTTCAACTGCAAGCTAATCAATCCGTGAGGTTTGTTGAGCAAACCCTTGGTAAAACTCTTGATGATTATACCAAAGGAAAGGTTCCAGTTTTCTTGAACGAGGAAAAACTGCTTGATTTAGCCATAATAGATTCTGATTTCCTTGAGTCTAATAAAATATTTGCAAAACCAACAATTGCTAAGACAGCATTAAAGAATATTGTTATTACTGAGAACTTAATTTCAAATCGTACAGGTTCTCTACTCAATGCTACTCCTCGCAGGCTTCGCTATACGATAGCAACTATGCTGGCTAGGGAGGGACATAATGCCAATACTATAGCTGAATTATTGGATCATTCTTCTACTTCAAGTACTGGTATTTATATTAAAAATCTTGCTGGGAGTGTTGAAAGGATTGATTCCGCTGTTTCAGAACAATTGTCATTTGTCGCTGATATTTTTATGAATGGAATAAAGTCTAAAGAGAAAAAACATTTCAAATTTTGCTCTTCGAGAAAATGCGAAAGTCAGAATTTAAATGTAAGTTTTCCTTGTGATAAATGTGCTTTCTTTATGCCAGTTGATATTGATGAGGTAAATGCCCAATGAACAATATTATTTTATTTAAGTCTAAAAAACAACTTACGGCAGAAAACAATTATAATGAATTCATAAAATTTTGTCGCTATCAACTATCTGGGCTAACCCAAACTCAGGATTGGGAACAATATGTTTGGAAAGGGTATGTAACCTTTAGAAAGATAGGGGTTGGACATAAAGTATTTAACTCCAAAGATGCAATGCATGAAGATTTCCTCGATTTTGCCAAAGCATATATTAGATATCAGCACTCATTGAAACCCTTGAAAAATTATGGGGCCATAATGATGGCTTTGAGATGTCTCGAACAGGCTCTTTTGCAGGTTCTGAATAGTGGTCTCATTTATAATGTTACAGCCGTTGTTTTTGATGAGGCAATGCAGATCGGAAGTAGATATTTTGAAGGTAATGTTCTTGCTCAATGTGGGATACAGCTTGAAAAATTATCAAAGTTTATATGTGAACATAACCTTGTAAAATCAGGATACATATCCTGGAAAAACCATGTGAAGCAGAAGGTCAAAAACAACTATCTTCCTGAGATTGAGGACTATCACAGAAACGATAAGTTACCAGATGAAACAGCATTACTTGCGATTGCTGATATTTTTTCTAAAAATGATGAGCTACTGAGTCCAAGGGATAAATTCACCAGTGCAGTATTTGCACTCCTGCTTTGTTGTCCGAGCAGAATTTCTGAGATTTTAGCCTTACCTGCTGATTGTGAGATTACACAAAAAGATGAGAAGGGTATCGAAAGATATGGTCTAAGATTCTATTCGGTTAAGGGGTATGGCCCTAATATCAAGTGGATTCCACAGGTTATGATACCAGTTGCGAAGAAAGCGATTAGAAGATTGCTTTCCTTATCACAAAATGCAAGGGCATTTGCTCAATGGTGCGAAAAATACCCTGATAAATTTTACCGACATGAACTTTGCCCAAAAGTTGATGAAAAATTAAAGTTGACAGTTTTACAGGTTTGTCATGCACTTGGCTACCCTTTACATGATCATAAATCATGCGTTCTAAAAATTAAAAGAACGAGTTTGGATGGTGGGAAAAGTTTCTTAAACTCCAATGATTATAACTATTCATTGAGTGAGCTATGGGAAATGATTAGCTCTGGTTTTAGCAGAGACTTTCCTTGGTATGATAAAGAAAAATCTATAAGATTTAGTAATGCATTATGTTTATTGAATCCTCGCCAATTTTCTTTATCCCAAATGAGTGATATCTATTCATTATACAAACCTACCAAAGGATTCTTTTTTAATGATATACAAAATAAAATGCGTAATGAGTCTGGATTTAAAAATATTTTCGCCCGATACGGATATTATGATATTGAAGGTAAGCCACTACTTATCCGGTCACACCAACCACGGCACCTTTTAAACACAATAGCTCATTATGGTGAAATGTCTGAACTGGATATTGCTAAATGGTCTGGTCGTGTCAATGTGAATCAGAACAGAGTTTATAATCACGTATCGGAAGAAGATATGTTAGATAAAATCAAAGCTATTAAATTGAATAGGAATAATTATTGTCAAAGGGACTCAATACCCACAAATGAATTGACAATTGATTTTAATAACCTTAAACAAGGTGCAATACACTTAACAGAATTTGGTTACTGTGTACATGATTATTTAGTTAAGCCTTGTGCAAAAATTAATCAGTTTGTTGAGTGTGATAATGAAACACTGAACATGAAATCAATAGGTAGAATTCGACTGGAATCTATCCGAAAAAAAGTAATGCAATTAAAGAGAATAACTCAGATCGCTTATGAAAATGGTGATTATGGTGCAGACAAATGGTTGCAACACCATGAAAAAAATTTGGAAAGAATTAATAAGCTTTTGAATAATTAAAACAGGAGATACTTATGGCAAAACATTTGAACAGGAGTGAAATAAAGGCAATTAAACACATTATACTGACTTGGGATGGTAAAATCACATGGAGTGATTTATGTGAATCAGTTTATAAGAATCTAAACAGAACTATCACAAGGCAATCTTTAAGTGCGCATGATGAAGTTGTTGAAGCATATAGAACAAAGAAAAATTTGTCCAATTTGAAAAAATCTGGTCTAAAGAAACCAGCTAACTTAACTATTGCGGCACAACAAATAATAAACCTTAAAGCCGAAAACGAAATGTTGAAAAAACAGAACAATAGATACAAAGAGCAATTTAGCTATTGGCAGTATAATGCTTATAGACATGGCCTTTCTATGGAACAATTGAATAGACCGTTTAATAAAAAATAACAATTGATAGGTTACACCTATTGACAAGTTAAATAAATGCGATAAATATAAATATATGGTCAGGAAGACTATTTTACTAATGCAAGGATGCATTTTATGGACAAGAACATTATTTATCCAGAGTTTACCCTGGAAGAGCAACTTATCATTATCGTCGATAAGTATATTTCAAAAAGATACCAGCCCGCAGATAAAAGTTTCTCATATCAACTTTACCTAATTTTTGTGGGATACCATTTAAAATATTTCTACCCTAAAAGGATTTATTCCAAATCTAATCGTAATATTGATAATATTATGACAATGTTTAGTTCTGTATACAAATGTCTTACAAGTACTTTGTTACAGCGATTAAACAATAAGGAAGCTGTTATCAGAGAGCTAAACTCCCTTGTTAATTACATTGATAATAACCAGAACCAGGCAGAAGATATTTATAATACTTTTAAAGCACAATATGAAATGAAAGTAATTGAGGGAGAGTTAACCCATGAAGTTCGCGTGAGAACCGTCAGGTTATAGGCAATAAAAAAGCCCCTATGCAGGGGCTAAAAGAGACTTCTTGATTCAGAATACTACTGAACTTCTTTCCAGACACCATCAGCTTTCACAAGCTTAACAGGCTTTGTCTGTTTCATATTGCTAATCGAGGCATCGACAATGCAGTTATAAACATTGTTTGCTTCTTCTGTGCAACTTAGTTTCTTAACATAATCTATTCTTAAAAGATCTTTTTCGGGAATACTTGAGTTCAGAGCTTTCATACTTGCATTTGATCTATCTACAACACTTTTGAAAGCATTGTATATGTCTTTTTCAGAAGGTTCGGAATTACAGGCTGTTAATAGAAAAGTAGAAAGGATAACTGCGAGAATTGAGTATGTTTTCATTTTCTTGTCCAAGAAACGATTAATTAAGAATGCCAGATTTTGTATTGTTATTATCAGTAGAGAATGTCCACTTGCTTACGGTTTCTCCATTGAAGTCTATTTCGAGAGTTTTAGACTGAGTCTGGGAGCCGCCAGTTAGCAAACCGACGACAGGGATAAAAGTCGAGGCATTGAACTGATTGTTATACATGAAATATCTCCATTGCTCGTTGCCATCGTCAAGAGTCGTTCTGGTGTCAGGCTCACCTAATTTAGTGAGTAATTCCGTCTTAGTTGTTTTGTTTTTAATGATCTTTGACTGGAGACTTTGAGGTGTTTCGTTTTTAAGGTTCTGGTTGCCTGATGTTGAACAGCCAGAAAGCAGGAAGACAATAATAAAAAAAGAGGACGTTATAAATCGGTTCATTTACTTTCTCATTTTAGGTTTGCGGTTGTGTGAAATTAATTTCACCGTATAAAAACAACTCTGTCTGCATACGCTTTTTTAATTTTATAGATAAGAATAATGATGCTTACGAAAAACGTAATGGCTGATACAAGAGTGCTGTCGGTCCACGAAAATGCTAACCACGCGAGACCAAATGCCACGAATTGAAACAGAAATGCCACACTGAGCGGGCTTTCACCGTAAGCGACCTTTGCATGGCAGCCTTTGCAAATCCGTACACCATGAGGACTTTGTGTAAAGCAGAACGGGCACTTTATTGTTTCGTCTTTCATATCAACCCCAGGGTGGAAGATTAAATGGTGCGTTTACAGAGATTCTCGATGACCGACTCGCTTTAGTAAAATTGCTTGTACCGATCGATGGTTGTTACTTGATAGGTATCGCCTATCATAACAAGATTATCGATCTGTAATAACGATCAATATTTTCTTGACTAAACACAAATCTATTACTAGAGAATAGAGTGTGGTTACGAAAGGTGTTTACAACTAGCTGTCTATAAACGGATTTTTCTCGCCTTGTTTAAAGGTTTCATTGCGGAGATATTTGAGAAGGTCATATGGGTTTTGTGAAGAATGCTCTTCCCATAGCTTCTGAGAAGCTCTGCGAGCCTTCTGAGAAATGGAATCCAGCCGATAAGCCTGAGATGCTTTTGCTGTTGTACTGAGTTTTTTTGAAGAATCTTTTCTACGATTTCGTTTCTTCTGTCTTCTTTGAGTCGTAGTTCGAGTTCAGAAATTTTTTCACTGATACTTTCCTTTCTCTCAGTGTTTATCAAAACTGTTGCAGGAGCAGGAGCAGGAGCAGGAGCAGGAGCAGGAGCAGGAGCAGGAGCAGGAGCAGGAGCAGGAGCAGGAGCAGGAGCAGGAGCAGGAGCAGGAGCAGGAGCAGGAGCAAGGGGTTCTTTTGGTGGTATGCCGGTTCGCATAGCTTCTAAGTGGTCGGGGTGGTAGTTAAGTTGTTTTTGAAGATTTGCCCAGGAGTAGCTCTTACCCAATTTCGAAGCTTTGAAAGCTATATCGCGGTATTCGAATGAGAAGCCGTTCATTTTCCCGGTAGAAGCGATATTCGCCGTCCAGCCGACTTCTGCTTCTTCCAGCCTCTTGATAAAAGTTAGAAGGTCAGGCTTATCAGCCAAACTTTTATCAATGATCTGTTGTAGGGCTTCCTTAGGGGAGGGAACACCAGTTCTTTCTGATAGCATCTGTTCATTGCGGGAAACCTTTCTTCGCTTCTTTTGTTTTGGTGTAATGGAAGCTGCTGTCTTGGTCACTGTCAGACCGTGAGCGATTTCGAGTTCACTAATGATCCGTGTACTTATAAGGTTTTCGTTCCTACCCAAGTAGAGGTTCCCACCGGCTATGTCGATTCTGCTGGCGATAATGTGTATATGCTGGCCATCGTCGTCATGAAGCACATAGCAACGGAGATGAGTATCACTGAACCCCATCCTCTTCATGTAGTCGTCAGCTATGGTTACCCATTGGTCATTCGATAATGATTCACTATCAGGTAAGCGAAGCGAGTTGTGCCATACCGGTTTCTGAACATCTGGGCGAAGTTGTTTAGTGCCATCAAATTCAGCAATCAGTTCATGGGTCGTGTCACCCAGCATATTGCCCCCGATTACGATTGGATCACTTTTATGATGTGAACCTGGCTTCAATGCATATTGGACCACACCAGCAAAGTTCTTACCCCTCTTGATCTTCCGCATACCCTTCACGAGGGGCACTCCAAAAATCTGTTCTTAACAAGTTGTGACGAAGCTCTTCCAGTTGTCGCTTCACAGCGAAAAGCTCTGTATGAGTAAGGTGACTATCTTTGCTCTTACCATCTATGTGGGCCGCAATGCGATTTAGCTTTTGCGATATGTCAGATAATGCTTTCCAGGCCTCAGTATTAATCGCTGGAATAACAGGAGGTAACTTTTGAAGGGAAGCCATACGAAGCCACTCTCCTTTTTTATAAGAGCCTCGCTTTATATTCAGGAGTTGCAGTTCTTCAACATTTAATCGGACACTGACACAATAGCTTCTTACTGCGTCTGAAGATATTTTACTTTTATTAAAACTACCACGGCGGGAAGTTTTGGATAGATCTATATCATCTGTATAATTTATTTTATGCATATAAACTCCATTTTATATGGTATTAATTGGTAAGCATAATCCATATGCTTTATATATCACTTATATAATGAATAAGTTTTTTGTCAATCTATAGGCTTGATTGTTTTGATTTTCTTTTATTGTCTGACTGAAAGGAAGCAAGAAAAGCAAGAGCTTTATAGAACGGTGCAACCGCTTCTATAAATTAGCTCTTGCTCAATGCCTTATATAAATCCATTAGGGTTTAACAGTGTTCGTGGTTTTTTTATAATTCTCAGAGTCAGGTGATTCTTCTAAGCATATATCATTTTTTGGAAGTATAAAATATATGTCTTGGGTTATTGTCTTTCTGTAAGCAAAAGAAGATGATAGGATATTTGCAGTAAATTTCTTAGCGAAAACCTTGTCTTCAAAAGAAGATTCCAACTCATTAATGGAACTAATAGAAGCGTTAAATGATGGCTCTTTTAGTTCCTCTATGTTCATGTAATCAATTTCATGATTGATGTTGTCATCTATTTCTGAAATAAATACTATTGCCGATTTGTTTATTGCTTTGGGGTTTTCTGTTTTATTTTTTGTGTTGTTTAGAGTGTGCAATTCTTTGCAAGCAGAAGTAAAGTTATAGAATATGCGTGTATTTTTCTTAAACTCCTTATCAATAATCATAAAAATAGAAATAAAACCTTTCCCACAAAGACTTTCTTCAATGAATTGGGTTCTAATGTAAGGAGGGAAAGGGAAGAAATAATCAGGGATGCAAACTTGAGAGAGAATATATCTATTGATGGACATGAGCAAAATCTCATCATGGTTAGGAAGAGTAAGTATAGGTTTCTTTAATAGATATTGCAATCAACTTCTCTATTATTGACTTTTACCTATAATCAATTAAAAGATAAAAAGGAGGTGTGAATATGGAAAATAAAAAAGAGTTTATTTCTGCCGTTTCAATAATAGCGAAAGATTTTTCTGACTATTATGATTATAACAATATTTATATTGATCAAGACAATACAATTTACATAAGCAATACCGGGTATTTGTCAATACCATTATCTGTTATCGATGCGAATAGGGTTTTTCTTGGTAGTGATCTTTTATTATATAAATCTATAATTTCGTTGAAAGTAAAAAAAGACATTAAACATTTGTATTTAGAGCTAAATGACGATGGCTATCATTTTATTCATTGCCCTGAGGTTAAGGAAGCATTAGAAATGGCTTATTTTCAAGAAATAGCAAGTGATTTATTTGTGATTTCTTTTATAAATAAATTTAAAAATGACGAAAATGAATTTTCAATTCGAATGAATAAAGTGTTGTTGCTTTATGATATAAAGAAGGCTTTTTCAATACTTCAATATGTTGTTGCTTATAAGGTGGTCAAACTTGAAAGCATAAAAAAAATTTTAAATACATACATAGAAAATCTGCTATCTTTTGATGAAAAATTCAAAGAAAAAAGTAACTTTAGATACATAAGTGCATCTGTCTTAAATCTGTTCTCTCTCGATAATATTGAAATATGATTTGTTTTAAGTTTACATCTTAAGGTGAAACGATTCGTAACATTTTTTTCTTTTGAACTTTACTTATGACGATTTCTGAGTAAAAATGATACAAAAAAATGGAGGCTACTATATGACAGAGATGCTTAGTCCAGCTAACACATTAGAAGGAAAGATTTTAAAAGAAAAATGGCTGGTGCATAGACGAATTAGTAATAAAGAAGAAGGAGTTCCAGGTACTGGGGGGAACTTCTCTGTTTCGTATATAGTCAGTGACACTGAAACTGGAAAGGAATTCTTTTTAAAAGCCTTTGATTTTTCTAATAGTTTGAAACGCTCTGCTGAAGCTAAAAGAAATGTTATGGCGGATTTACACACATTAACTACAATTTATCAATTTGAAAATCAGCTTCATCAAATTTGTGATTCTAAGAGACTGAAAAGAATAGTAAAAGTTTTAGATGCTGGTGATGAATTTGTTGACGGCGATTTTATGAAAGTCGTCCCATATCTTGTTTTAGAGCTTGCAGACCAAGGAGATATAAGGAAATATTTGTCTACTTCTGCTGAAATATCAATTATGGCTAAGTTGCAGCATTTGAAAGATGTTGCTTTAGGGTTAATTCAACTGCATAACTCCAGTATAGCTCACCAAGATATAAAACCTTCAAATATAATGATTTTCAGTGAGTTAGGGGCGAAAATTGGTGACTTAGGAAGAGCAAGTTTACAAGGCCAACCTCAGTTGCACGATGCATATAATATTGCCGGCGATCCAGCATATGCACCACCTGAGCAAATTTATGGATATACTGTTAAAGAATGGCTTGACAGAAGGCAACGATGTGACTTGTATCAATACGGATCACTTATTACTTTTCTTTTTACAGGCTTAACACTTAATGCACTTTTAAAAATGACCTTACCTTCAGATATTTCTCCTCGTTCTTGGGGAGGCCAAGGTAATTCTTATGAATTATCACTGCCTTATCTTGAGCAAGCTTTTGAGAAAATTTTGATAGAGTTTGATACCATCAAGCCTGAATGGATGTCTAAAAAACTAAAAGACATAGTTCGTCAATGCAGTCATCCTAATTATAAACTACGAGGTTGTTCTAAAACCATAACAATGAAGAACCCTGTATTAGGTATCGAACGATTTGTAAGTGATTTTGATTTGATGCTTAAAAAAATGAAAATTGAAGGTATTAAGTGAGAGTGTAATATGAGTGTATTTAAGAAAATAGACAGGCGAGATTTGATACCGATATGGAAAAACTCAATAGATGTTCCAACTATTGAGTTTCTATCCGTGAACTCAACAATTTCGCCTGAGATTGAAAGCACTTATTTCTTTGAACTTATAAATGATTTTAAGTATAAAAGATCACTTGGGGTTGGTGCTGAATTGCTTAACATAGCTATCCTCACTAACAATATATCCCAAGTTCAACATGTGGCAGAATACATTTTGAAGGATCAGTACTCTCCTATAAGATTAAAAGATCTGGCAAAACATATTTTGGATGGAAACGCCTTTTTCCCTTTGGAAAATGTAGGGCATAACGCTGAAGAAGAAATTCGCTTAAAGCGGAAATGGTTAAAAGAGCACCCCAAAGACTCCTTGAGTTGGATTGATTTAGGAAGAGCATTTGTATCTATCGGAGAACATGACTCTGCAAGGAAAAGCATATTAACTGGCTTGCAACTTTCAAATCATAATCGTTGGGTATCAAGAGTTTCCTCAAGGTTTTTCATTAGTGTAAATGAAAATGATATTGCTCATAAAATTCTTAAAACAAATCCTAATTTGACCTCTGACCCTTGGATTTTATCTGCAGAAATTGCAGTAGCAAAGAGTAATGGTCGTAATTCTCAAAACTGGAAAATTGCAAAAAAATTAATCGACACCATTAAATCAGATTTTCATCTAACTGAGTTAAATAGTTGCCTGGCATCTCTTGAATTATTGAGTGGTAATCAAAAAAAGGCAAAGCCTCTTTTTATTAATTCTCTGAAACATCCAAATTCGAATGTTTTAGCCCAAGCTAAATGGGCTGAAAGAATTAGTGACTTGAAAAATTTAGTAGACGATGAACATTTGAAGAAAAGAAAAAATTCAAATGAGGCAAAGTGTTGGGCTTATTACGAAGAATGTGATATGGAGTCTGCCTTAAAATATGCTTTATTATGGCAAGAAGAAGAACCGTATTCTGGTGAACCTGCTATATTAAGTAGCTATATTGCAGCTTTGTTGGACAAATATGATGAGATGATTCGTATTGTAAAAAAAGGTCTAATCGTAGAGCCTGATAACGATACATTAATTTTGAACAAATATTTTGCTGAAGTGTCTAAGGCTGAAATTGAAAATGAAGAAATAAGTATTGAATCTGTCAGTCCTATTTTGAAATATATAGAAAAAGCGTCTCATTCTCAAGATAAGGGAACAATTGCCCACGCATATGCTAATATTGGTTTCATCTTCTATAAGTTAAAGGATTTTAATGCGGGAAGAGAATGGTATGAGAAATCCATTAATACATTTTTATCTATAAATCATCCTTCACAAGTGTTGGCTGAAATGAACCATCTCAGAGAGGCTATTATTTCGCAATCACCTTGGGCCAATGATTTATTCCTGTCTTTCAGTAAGAAAGTCGGTAAAGGGGGGATTTGGAACGATCCTGCTATAAGATTTTATATGCCGAAATTAGAAAGGATAAGAAAAGATCCTTCAAACTGGCGAGCTTTACTGACAGAAGGTATAAGTAAGTCCACAGATAAGTTTTTAGTAAGTAAGAGTTCAGCTATATTCAATTTAAGCAGTAGTAATCCAACTATTTGGTTAACCAAGAAATAGGTAAATATATAAATCCCTGAAGCTTTTAGTAAGGGATTTATATTTTTAATTTTAAGCCTATGAGGCTCTTTTAAATGGTTAAAATCTAAATGCATAGGACGAACGGTGATACTCGTAATGTAGTTGACTATGGATTTATACAATTTTAATGATTATCTTGAAATAAAAAATCCCCACTAAACTATAACGACAGTTTCCTATCAAGTCCTCTAAAATTTGGCTGCAATCACTTTTATTTCTTGTCATTTAACATATGTCCCCCCCGCCATAGCATTAGCACAAATCGCTCTGCCGGACATTCCTCGCGATTCTTGGTTGCACTTGTTTCATCTTTTTTCAAGTGTGCAAGAGTCGCTTCAAATGTTTCTGTTCCAACTTACCAATAGTATTCAAAATAGATCTCATCCCGTTAGCCACACGTTCACACCCTTAACCCGTTCGCATGATAACGGCTAATACTGACTCCTTATGTTACTAATATATAATAGAAACCTATGTGGCTGTGTAAATATACTTATTAATTTTTTGTCTATATAAAACCATACCTATGACTGGCTGTTTTCAGCAAGAGTCTTATCAGCTAAAGAGTTTATTCTCGAAATTCTTTTTAACTCATTAAGATAATCAACCTCGTTTTCCAAGAACCAATGAAGAACTTTAGAGTTACCAAGTAATTTATTAATATATGACTGGATTATCACGAATTTCAACATATCTGAACCATACTCGGTTTGAAGTTTTTTTGTTTCTTCCGAAGTTGTTGCCATTTCCTGTTCCAGACGAAGTATGGTTTTTTTTATGTCCTTTTTATAGGGAGTGTTTTTCCCTTTATTTACTATCATTGATGCCGGTGTAGCATCCAAGATGCTCATTGCAAATTTTTTACTATAATTATCAAAATTAATCATTGTACCGACTGCTTCAATTTGACGAATTGGCTTCATTTTCCTCAAAACATCAAATGTAGCCTTAGGTATAGGTTTATCAGAAAGTTTCGCAATTACACTTGGATCTATACCGTTCATCACATTAGCTTTATCTTTTATAGCATCAATAGATATTCCCAAAGCAGCACTAAGTTTTTCAATTGAAACTTTTGCCAAGGACTTGATTATCATTCTATGTTCTTCAACTACATTTATATGATTGACTTGTTTGTTAGGAGTGAACGCATCATCTATGCTCGAAAGTATACATGGAGCTTTTTCTATGCCTAAGTCTTTTAAAGCCTCAACCCTCAAATGGCCATCGAGTATCTTAATGGCATCTTTATCTTTGTCATAGAACACTATTATTGGTTCAATAATACCTAAGCTTTCAACAGAGGTAACTATTTGATGATATTTATGACTTAACTTTACATTTTCTAACAATTCCTTAGAGGGAATTAACTTGTTAGTTTCTAAATAAATAAAATTGTCGCCAAAACGTATCTGAATCATTTTGAAGCCTCTTTGTTTATTGGATTGAGGATTTGAGATGGCAGTTCTGATAGATTCTCTTGTTCAAGTAAATTTTGAAAGCTTTTATTCATCATTATGATGTTAAAAATCTCATTTACTATCAGTAAATTAGTTTTTATAAATTTAGAGTTGTTATAAACAGATTTATGTTCAGCGATACTATTTTCATAAAGCCCAATTAACTCCTCAGCAGTCATTCTTTTTGATGGTTTGTGATAATAAAACCCGGCTGCTTTTGCACCTTTATTCCCAATTGTTCGCTGATTTAGAATGTGTTTTATCTTTATAATGTCCCGGCTTTTAATTAATTTTTTATCATATGCTTCGGTAAGAATATCTTGAGCTTCTTCAGTTTCACATCTTGCAAATTGCACTGCAAGATATAGAGGCAAATTCCCCCGTTCGACTGCAGAGAGAAGTTTATGCTCTCCCTTATCAAGAAGCATATTTATACTGCTCACCCAGTTCGATGAATACCCAGTAATCTCACTTATTTCGGAGTCTGAAAGTCCTCTGATTTTCATATCTTTTATTACCTGTAATAACTCATTGGAACGTGGTCTCCTCCTTGCAATGTTTTCAACTAAACTCATAACGTAAGCATCTTCTTCTGATACATCTCTTATAATTGCTGGAATAATGGTTTCACCTAATGCAACGAGAGCCTCTATTCTCCCTTGACCACAAATTAAAGCATATTTGAAATCGTCTTCATCAATCGCTCTCACGCTTATAGGCTTGCTTAATCCTCTTTTTTTTATGCTTTCCTTAATTTCTTCATGCACTACCTTATTTCTAGTTCTTGGGTTAAGGAATTTTATTTTTGCAATCTCAATTTGTATTATTGGGAATTCATTTGTTTCAGGCAGCATATAGTTCCCTCACTTTCATGCGAGTAATAATTTGTAGAAGTTTATCCAGATTATCAAATCTATAGAGATCTAATCGAATGTTGTTTGTTTCCGTCATGCACATTTTACTATATTCGTTTTCTATCTTTGGTATGATATAAAAATCAAGAGGCGAAATATTTTGTGAATCCATTCGTATAACAATTGTTATGTCTGCTTTCTGTGAGTTATCAAACCGGACCTTCCATCTAAGTTTACCTGATTTCATATGTATGCATTTAGTAATAAGGACGGAAATTAAAAGCTCATCATTGATGTAAAGCATTGGGGCATATTTATATTCGTCTATATAGCAGTTACTTTTTAAAATCCTCCCCTTAAAATCCTCAATTATACCTGAGTAAAATGATCTTAGTGCTTCATTTATTTGGAGATAACTGTAATCATGTTCTGGCTTATAACCAATCAAAGTATATGCTCTTAAAAGACCACCAAATCGGGTTCTGTAAACAGAAGATGAAGGGCCTGTATCATCTTCATCAATGATAAATCCTGATAGTTTTCCATTAGATTCCAATTTTTGTTTTAGCTTTTCTAAAAGCTCTTCATTAGTCAAATGTATGGATCGGAGCTGAATTATATCTTGAGCTTTATTATATTTTTTCTTTGAAATAATGGGTTTATATGCTTTGTCACATCTAACCCATTCATGTTTGGGGTTTTTTACAAGTCTACTTTTTAGTTTAGATGAGGTTTTGTTATATATGTTGTTTCCAATATATTTTTCATTTGTCAAGATTTGATGTACTTTTGCACGAGTCCATAATGTTCCATTTTCTGCAGGTATATTCTGTTCATTTAATCTCTCAGCAATAATGAATTCTGGTACGTTATAATCTATAAAGAGATCATAGATTCTATTTACAATTTTTATCTCATTTTTGGGGCCCGGAATTAATATTACTCTATCTGTTTGAATACTCTTTCTTTTGCGGAAACTCAATATTTCTTTAGCTATGCCATTTTCATCTACTAAAAGACGTCTCAGCCCATAACCAGCCATGCCGCCTTGATGATAACCAAGCTTTATTAAATTTACTTGTCCTATAAATACCTTTTCTGATAAATTCCTGCTGTGATATGCAGCACTAGATCTTTTTATATTCAGTATTACAGAAGACTCTAAAGGGAAATCTTTAGTGGGTATAGGTTCAGAACAGTATATAAGGTCTACACCGTTTCTCTCAAATAGAAAGGAATAATATGCAGCTTCATCACTGTTTTGAAAACGACCAAAACGACTCACATCATAAAATAATACAGCCTGTATATCTATTTTCTTTTGTTCTACATCACTAAGTAACTGCTGCAAAGAATGCCTGCCTACGATACTGACTCCGCTCTTACCTGCATCATCGTAGGTATAAGCGATTTCCATATTGTTCTTTTCAGCATAATCTTTGATGTATTCGGACTGATTATGTAAAGAATATTGCTGATGGTCGGTAGACATCCTCAAGTACTGTGCGACTCTAACTTTATGATTTTTATCATTTTCGCTAGCCATGCACGAAACCTCATGGATGATTCAATACAATGTAGAGGATAAAATTGATCAATTTTTAACCAAATTCAACTCTTTTATCATCGATTAGAGCGAATTTGGTAAATCTTCGAGGTGTATGATAATCGAGAAGAGATGTGAATTATTTAGCTGATATGACCTACAGCTTTCGTTATGTGGACTCAAGGTCCCCATTTGTAAATGGCTATGCTTAGTCCACATAGGTTAATGGTGTGATTATTAATTCTTTAACTAAATCAAGATAGTTAACCCATCATGGGAGATTTATGCGGCAATAACTTTGCATTTTTGAGACGAAACATAGTCACTCCACCATTGCATGAGAACCACCCGTTCAGTGAGATACTCTGCACGATTGTAGGCTGCAATGATTTCATCTTTCTTCGAGTGGGCAAGGGCGGCTTCTAAGACATCAGTTCTAAACTTGCCAGACTCCTCAGCAGCCGTTCTAGCAATGGATCGCATACCGTGAGCTACAAGCTCACCTCCGAAGCCCATACGGATTATGGCCGCATTGGCTGTTTGTTCATGCATGTGATTGAGTGGAGCTTTGATACTGGGGAAAACCCACTCTCTACGTCCGCTGATGGCTTTCATTGAATCCAAGACTCGCAAAGCTTCTTTACTTAGTGGAACTTTGTGAGGCTTCTTCATTTTCATGAACTCCGCCGGAATGTTCCACATTGAGTTGTCAGTATCTATATCGGCCCATCTGGTGCGAACAGCCTCACCAGGACGAACCCAAGTTAGTAACTGCCATTCAATCAGCAATCGTGTCTCCATACGGACTGAGGCGTTGTTTAACACTGTAAGGAAGCGGGGGAGTTCGGTTGGGGGCAGGGCTGGCATGTTCTGTTTCTTCGGCTTACTAAATCTCTGGGCAAGATTGTCAGCCGGATTGAATTCTATGAGTTCTTCTGTTGCTGCATAGCGGAAAACTTCATTCAGGCGGGATATGATGCGGCGAAGTGTTTCAAGGACACCTCGTTTTTCTATGGGGTCTAAATGCTGTTTAAGCATTTTAGGGCGAATCTCCTTAATGGGGGTATCACCCAACGTTGGAAAGATATTTCTTTCTAGGCTTCGCCAGATGTCGTTAGCATGATCCTGGGAGATGCCTGACGTTTTGACTTTCTCATCAAGCCACTTCTTGGCTACTGCTTGAAATGTATGTTCCGTTGCATCTTTTAGGGCATTGGCTTTCTGGGTGTTATGAACTTGTGGGTCTATATCATTTGCAAGCAACGACAAGTATTCATCACGTAAAGCTCGTGCCTTAGCAAGTGTAAGATGAGGATAGGTTCCTAAGCTCACCTTAGTTCGCTTTTTGGTCACAGGCACTGCATATCTGAAATACCAATTTTTCTTCCCTCCCTTCGCCAGGGGAGCGATTCGCAGGAGCAAACCATCGCCGTCAAAAAGGTTAACCTCTTTCTCGGCAGGTTTGGTGCTTTTGATTTCAGTGTCAGTGAGCTTCTTAGCGATTTTTGCCATTTGGGACCCTCGATTTTTGGACCCTTCTTAGTGGGTCCTATTCAGGGTGCCATAACTCGTAGTTCTCAGCAATTCTCACTGGACGACAATAGACGTAAAAAAGCCCGCAGAGCTTGTGCTGTGCGGGCTTAGTAGACTTCATTGTACTTCAAACAACTAAAAAGTGGTGGAGCTGGCGGGAGTTGAACCCGCGTCCGAAATTCCTACATCCTCGGTACTACATGCTTAGTCAGTCTTTACATTCGCCTGGCACCTGCGGACAGACACGCCACTACCAGACTAGCCTGATTAGATTTAACGCTTCAACCCCAGGCAGGGCCTCCACGCGATCTCTTTTGGGTTTGACCTCTCTTTGATCCCCGTCTTAAGAGCGGAAGCTAGGGAGAGAGGGCTCAGAGCAGGTTATTAAGCTGCTAAAGCGTAGTTTTCGTCGTTTGCGACTATTTTTTTGCGGCTTTTTACGAGGCCAACCGCCCCTCGGCATGCACCTTGGGTTTCGCGAATCCCGTCGAATCCAGAATCAGCCCCAATGTGTGAGAGCAAGTATAACAGACTTGTGACACGCGTGACCAGCCCCTGCAACCCCTAATCCTCAAGGATTTACCGCTCGCGCAGTGCTTCTTTTGCACGATTAAATGGTTTGATTAAATAGTCGACGATGGTTTTTTCACCTGTTTTTATATCCACGGTAGCAATCATGCCCGGTACGATGGAGAAATGGCGTCCGAGTTTGTTCTGCAAGAAGTCCTGATGGGTACGGATAAACACGCGGTAGTAGAAAATTTCTGGTTTCACTTTGTCCTGGATGGTGTCCGGGGAGATGGTTTCGACTACGCCTTCCAGACCGCCGTAAATAGCGTAATCATAGGCGGTTATCTTCACCAGCGCCCGCTGCCCGGGGTGGATGAACGCGATATCGCGCGGAGACAGGCGGGTTTCTATCAGCAGATGATCGTCCAGCGGTACAATCTCCATCATCTCGCCGTTAGGCGGAATAACGCCGCCAATGGTGGTGACCTGGATATTTTTTACAATACCGCGCATCGGCACGCGCACGGTCAGGCGGGTCACGGAATCCTCTCGACCTTTTAAAATAGCCGCCAGCATATCCACTTCGGCGTTGGCTTTTGACAGTGCTTCCCGTGCCTGCACGAAGTATTGCGAGCGCAGGTCGGTGATTTTTAATCCCAGATCGCTTTTTTGGCGTTGCAGGCGCAGCACTTCTACGTGGCTGGCGGCACCGCTTTTCTCCAGCCGCTGAGTAATGGCCAGTTCTTTATTTACCGAAACCAGCGCATCCTGTAGCTCCGCCATAGAATCAGCAAGCTGCGCGCGACGGCTTTTATACAAACGCGTTTCGGAAGCGATAAGTTCCGGCCAGGCGCGCAGTGAATCGGGAAAGACCAGTGGCAGATCGTTAACTTCGGCATTGAGCCTTGCGCTGGAAGCCAGCGAGGCACGATAGCGGGCGGCGCTTTCCCCAACGTTGGACTCCGAACGGGTGGGGTCGAGGCGCGCCACAATTTGATTGGCCTGAACTTTATCTCCCTCACGGACTGTCAGCTCGGCGAGAATACCGCCATCCAGTGACTGCAAGACCTGTTCACGCGAGCTGGGGATCACTTTCCCGCTGCCGGTCGAGACTTCATCCAGCTTGCCGAAATATGCCCAGATCCCCAGGACAGCAAACAGTAGCGTGCTGAGCAGAATAATGCGGTTGGCCCCGGAAAAACGGTGCTCGCGGCGAATATCGAGGTCGTCCATGGCGGCGTCATGCGGATTGGTTTTCATTTTTCCACTCCCGACCGTGAGTAGGGGCAGGTGCCCGGCTTGCATTCAACGCCTGCGCTTTCGGGGCATCCATGACCAGTTGGCCTTCTTTCAACACCACCACGCGTTCGACCAGTTCCAGAACCGGAACGCGGTGGGTGGCAACAATCAATGTGCGGTTGCCCAGCCACAGGTTCAGGCGCTGAATAAACTCCCGTTCGGTATGTTCATCTAACGAAGCGCTGGGTTCGTCGAGCAGCACAATATTGGGTGAGCGCAGCAGCATTCTTGCCAGCAGGATCGACTGCCGTTGGCCGCCGGATAAACCGCTGCCGCCTTCCATAATGGGATGCGCTAGTCCTTTGGCGAGCTGTTTAACGAAAGCCGCCGCGCCGCTGACCTCCAGCGCGTCGAAGATCTGTGCGTCGCTGGCATGCGGTGCGCCGAGGGTCAGGTTCTCGCGCAAGGTACCGAAAAACAGCCGCGCATTCTGGCTGAGAAAACCGATGTTACGGCGTAAATCGGCCATGTCGATTTGTGCCAGGCTCAGGTTATCGAGCCGGACATCACCCTGGATAATCTCCACGCCACCTGCCATGGCCTGTAGCAGCGTTGATTTTCCGGCGCCGTTACGCCCGAGGATCGCCACCCGTTCGCCGGGCATGACCTCCAGACGCGAGATCCGCAGTGGAACGCGCTGATCGTCGCTGTGGTAGCGGAAGTGTGCGTTTTCAAACAGATAATGGCCGTGAAAAGTCTCCTGATGCACGCGGTCTTCATCGTACTGCGTTTCGGTGGGGAGCTGCATGATGCTGTCCAACCCCACCTTCGCCGCCTTCACCTGTTGCCAGCGGGCCAGCACACCGCACAGGTTAGCCATTGGGGCAATCATTCTGGAACCGAGCATCGATGCCGCCACCACGGCCCCGGTGGTCATCGTACCTTCAATGACCATCGGCGCGCCGAACATAATGATGGCGGCGTAGACCAGGCTTTGCACCGACATGCCCCAGCCAATCAGCCCCTGAGTGAGCTTACGCGTGCGCAGCCCTGACTCTCCTGTAATACGGATATAGCTGTTCCACTGCTGTAAAAAGCGGTTTTCCGCCTGCATCAGCTTGATGTCTTCCAGCCCCTGAACGCTCTCGACCAGCACCGCGTTGCGCAGAGTGGATTCATGCGCAGCCTGGTTGGCAAGCACTGCCAGCTTTTTCTGTAACAGCAAGCCAGGCAGAATCATCAACAAGGCAGCGACGGGGGCTATCCACGCTAGTGGCGGGGCAATACAGGCCAGCACTACGATAAACAGAAAGAAAAACGGCAGATCGACAATGGTCGACATAGTCGAGGAAGTGATCATCTCACGAACCTGTTCCAGCTCGCGCAGTTGAGAAATAAAGCTCCCTGTCGAACGGGGGACGGCGCTGTTGCGCAGCCGCAAGGCGTGGCTAAACACGCGATCGGAAATGCGCATATCGGCGCGTTTGCCGAGCAGGTCCATTATGTGGGTACGCGCTTCGCGCAGCAAAAAGCCAAACAGCACTGCGACCAGAACGCCGGTGGAGAGAACATACAGCGTTGGATAAGACTGGGCGGGGATTACCCGGTCATAAACCTGCATCGAAAAGATAATCCCGGCGAGCGACAGGACGTTAATCAGAAAGGCTGCAATCATGACCGGCAGGTAAGGGCGGATGTCCTGTAATACCAGTTCGCGCATCCAGTCGGGCTTGAAGCGCGAAATATAGCGGTCAACCCGACTATCCTTCAGCGCCGACAGCGGACGCAGTGCGGTAATGCTTACGATCTCTGGCAAAAGTTCTGCAACCGCGAGTCGGTTACGCAGGCCCTCATCGGCGATGATAAAAACATCCAGGACATCTTCACCGTTGAAATGTTCTATCACCATCAGTTGGCCGTCGCGCAGTTCCGCTATCACTGGTAAACGCCACTGACCGAACGCCTGTGCAGCAGTATCCAGCGCATGAAATGACAGTCCCGCCTGCCGCGCCAGCTGTGACAGAGCCATCGCCCGACTTTTTCCTGCAAACCACGGGGCGTTGGCCTGGATTGCGCCTGGCGAACAGGTAACGCGATAGTGGCTGGCAATATGCGTCATCGCCTGCGCCCACTGGCTCAGGGCGTGTTCACTAATCGCATCTTTAGCATGTGAATCGACGTCGCTCATAGCGTGATCTCCACCGATTGAATGCTGCGATTATTTAAGGCGAACGCCTGACGAAGTGAGCCGGTGTTATAAAGGCAGTTCAGCTGTAGCTGGCGCAGCTGATTTTGAGTCTGAAGTTCGGCAAAACGGGCCTGATATACCTCCTGCTCAGCGTTAAGCACGTCGAGCAGTGGACGCGAACCAAGGTCCAGATATTGCTGTTGATAAAGCTCGCGCGTTTGTTCGCTCAACCGCTGTTGGCGACGCAGAATCTGCAGGGCGGTGGCGAGGCTCATTGCCTGGCTACGGGACTCAAGTAATTTCTGTCGTACTTCAAGTCGGGTGCGCTGGATGGAGTACTGTGCAGACTCTACCGCGTGGCTGGCGGCGTTGCGTCTGGCGGTGAGTCCGCCTCCCTGATACAGCGGCATTTCAACTTTTACCCATGCAGAATACTGGGTTTTGTCGAGTACCTCATGGCTGGGGTATTTGTCGTTGAGATAGTGCTGAACCGAAGGCTCCAGAGAGATGGTGGGCGTCATCTGCGCGTTGGCGTAGTCGAGGTTTGCCTGCGCCACATTCGCCTGCGCCCATGCCGCCAACACCGCAGGAACCAGTTTATCTTCTGGTTTGACTACATCACAACTGCTGTCCAGTTTGACCGGAAATTCATTGCTGATGCCGTTAAGCGAGTTCCAGCCGAGGAAGCTCATCAGCGTTGCCTTGCTGCTGTCGAGATTGGCTTGATACTGCGCCAGTTGAGAACGTGCGGACTCGATACGCGCATCGGTTTGCACCACGTCCGACAGTGAGGTTGCCCCTTCATCATTACGCTGGCGGGTCAGTCGGCCAATGCCGTTCAGGGCGTTAAGTTGCTCTTCGGCGGCGTCCACCATTTGCTGCCACGTCTGCACCTGGACTATCGCATTGGCGGTGGCATGGGCGATGGTATCAATACTGAGTAGCACATTCGCCTGCTGTTGTGCGGCTCCGGCAGTTTCAGCGCGGACCTGGCTTGCCACTTTGCCGAAGTCGTACAGCATTTGCGACACCGAAATAACCAGCGCCGGGCTAAAGCCGTGGTCGGTGTAAGTATTGCTGTAACCGTTGTTCATTCCGGCAGAAACCTGCGGATAATATTTTGATTTCGCCACGTCGATCTGCTCATTTTGTGAGAGCAGCTTGCCGATGGATTCACGAATAGAAGGATGCCAGCTCACGGCGCGACTCACCGCGTCATTGAGCGTCAGGCTGCCGGGAGCGGCGGCACTAAGCGGCAGATCGGCAACCGCGCCGTCCAGCGAGGGAAGCATCTGGCTGGTGGCCAGACCTTCCGGCGTAATAATTTGCGGTTCATCTTCGGCATTCACCCGCATGGCACAGAGCGTTAATGCCAGCAGCAAGGCAACAGGCGCGACATTTCTCATAGATTATCCCTTACAAAATATGGCAGCGACGACTGTTATTGCCCCGGACGTCATGGCATCCGGGGCTGTAGTTATGGCGCTTTAACGCTATACGTTAACGTCAGGGCACAATGTGATTTTGTTGCACCAGCTCATCGAGCGTGGTGTGTACGTTCTCCAGCGTTATGAGATTGGTTGAGTGATAAGTGTTGCCCGTACCGTCGCGGTCGATGGCAATTACCGTGTTGTTACCGTTAGTGGTCACGGTGAGGTAGTTACCGAGCGTCGCGTTCTGTCCGTTCCAGCCCACCAGCAGGTCGCCGATATCGATTTTGTCGCCCTGGGCCAGCGAGAAGTTGGTCCAGGTGTCGGTAGGTCCAACGCCAACATTGCCAACGTTACCACCGGTAGCGTCGTTGGCATTAAGCAGGTGATAAATCAGCGTATCGCCGTAGACACTGCCGGTAAAACGATCGGCATCGACGGTGCTCACCACCTGCGGATTCATGTTGATTGTTAGCGTTGCGGTATCGGTATGACCATTCTGGTCGTTAAGGGTGTAGGTAAATGTCTCTTTGGTGATGATGGTGGAGAGTGAGACATCGCTGTTGAGGGCGTAGGTGTAATGACCATCAATTCCAATGGTCAGTTTGCCGTATAGCCCGTTAATGATGGCGCTGGTCGTGCTGCTCAGCGGATCCAGCGTGGCGGTGCTACCGCCCGTGCCGTTCACCGTCAGCAGGGTATGTACGCTGGCAATATGGTCTCCGTCATAAATATTGCCAGTGACGCTGTTTGCTGCGGAAGTCTCGAAGTTCTGCAGGTCGATTATCGTGCCTTTTACGCTGGGGGTGATGGTGATATTCCCCACCCCCAGAGCCCCGACGCTGCCGGTGTAGTCGAGGCGATAGTTGCCGGGGTGCAGCACTACCCCGCTCAGGGCAATATCGATATTGCCGCCAACCAGTAATCCACCATTGAATGAGCTGCCGGCAACCTTGACGTTGTTGCTGTCATACAGCGCCCAGGTGACGGTTAGCCCGCCCAGCGTCAGACCTGAAGCAACGTTAAAATGCAGTATGGCATTTTGCACCGCCGTTCCCGTCGCGACCTCAATGACGCCGGTACCATTTTGTGAGGTAGGTGAAAGGAGTTGGGCGTTCCAGCTGGCACTCCCAACGCTGCTATCGGTGAACGACCGGGAAGTATCCGCCTGCGTGGTGACTGCCATTTGACTGCTGATGTCGTTTACGGCATCCAGCGCCTGCGGGGTTGCTGTAATGTTCAGTGACGCGCTGCCGGTATCGCCATTTGGTGCCCTGACCTTATACACGAAGCTGTCCGGTGTGTTGATACCGTCTGCGCCCAGTCCGCTTTTCAGCGTGTAGGTATAGTTCCCTTTTGCATCAATAGTCAGCGTGCCGTACTCCCCATTAATCGTGGTCGTGCCCGTCCCATTCACGGTGACACCGTTCACTTCGGTGATAACGCTATTAGCCGGAGCCGAGTCGTTGGCCAGCAGATTTCCATTGGTTGCCGCACTCAGGCTGTCAACGGCGTAGGTATGATCGGCCAGAATATTCAGGGTATAGCCGGTCAGCAGCGTCAGGCCGCCGGAAGCGTTAAGCAGGAACAGATAGTCACCGCCCGGCAGGGTGATGGTGTAGTCCGTTGAGTTGCCACCCAACAGCGCCGTGACCCAATTGGGCTTCACGCGGAACTGTTCATACTGCTGAATAGATTCGTTGAAACGATAAACATAGAGATCAAAACCGCCCACCGTTACGCCAAGAACGCTGGCCTTGACGGTTAACGTGCGGGTTGCGCCATCGTCAACGTTGAACTTAATCGGGTTAGTCAGACCGTTGACCAGACTCACGTCCAGCACATTGCCGAGCCCAACGCTGGCGAGGGTGAAGCCGGTTTGTTGGGATGAGCCATGATCAACTGCGATAACCTGCGTCCCGTAAGTCAGCGCAGCCACATCGTCTGCCGCCGTTACCGTACTGGTGGTTGGGGCCTGACCCAGCGTGACCACCAGTTTTGCCGAGGAGTGATCGCTGCCATGCGTTAGCGTGTAGGTGAAGCTTTCGGAACGTCCATACACTGAGATTGACGTATTGGTCAGGGTATAGGTGTAGCTACCATTCTGGTTGATATGCAGAATGCCGTATTTCCCCTGCACATCAATGCCGCCCGCCGGGACGTTCACGACGTTGCCGTTACCGTCAGTAACGGCGGTGACCAGCGTGCCGGAAGGTGCATTATCTTGCCCGTTAGCGGGATCGGTATCCGTGATGATGTTGCCGGATTCTGTGGTACCGCCAATGATGGTCCCTGCGCTGGCTTTCACCACCGAGACATCAAGGCTGGTGTATGCCCCGGTAGCCAGCAGGTTGGTGTTGTAGCTGACCACACGGTAATCACCACCAGTCAGTCCGCCGTAATTGAGCGTAACCCCTGAGGCGCCCAGGGTGAGCAGGCTGGCAAAGTCTGGTTTACCGGTATCCACCACCGTTACCCAGGCATTCAGCGAGGTGTCAAAGCGCTGGATGACAATTTCCATGGTGCTCAGCAGCGACAGGACCACGCCGGTGGCGGCGGCATTGATCGTAATGGATCCGCTGCCGCCAGGGGCGATGCTGAAATTGACGGCTGCTGTATCGTTCCCCAGCACGTTGGCGACATTTCCCAGCGCATTAACCAACAGGAAGCCATAATCGCTTTGATGCTCGGTGCTGACGATCACATCGGTTTGTAGTGGCAGACTGGTGACATTGTCTTCAGCCAGCAGCGGCAATACCGGCGCGATAGCGCTTGTTGGTGATGAGGTATTTCCCGCTGCATCGGTTGCCGTGGCGGACAGCGACTGCCCTTCAATCTGGCGAACCGGCAGGTTGACGCTGTAAACACCGCTGCCGTTGGCGATTGCTGTCACGCTGGTGCCGCCGGGTAGAGAGATGATGACCGTGCTTCCCGCTTCGGCGACGCCGCTGACGGTACCGCCATCGGCGCTGATCAGTATCGTTGGCGCGGTCGGTGGCGTGGTATCCACAATCACGCTGAACGAACTGGACAACCCGCTTGCGCCGTTGACGTTTGTTGCCGTGGCGGTAAACGCGTGGCTGCCTTCGCTGAGTGCGCCGGATGGCGTAAAGCTCCAGAGCCCGTTACCGTCTGCGGTCGTAGTGCCCATGAGCGCGCCATTGTTGTACAGATTGATGATGGCGTTAGCCTGTGCCGTTCCGCTGAGCGTAGGCAGGGTATCATTGGTGGTTTTTCCGGCCGCGACCAGCCCCGTGATCGTGCCGACGTCATCGAACACGCTGGCAATAACCGGCGCAGGCGGTACGCCGGTAAACGGTGCGAGCACGTTACCCGCCGTGCCGATGTTGCCTGCGGCGTCCTGTGCGCTAACCAGCAGCGTTTGCCCACTGATTTGGGGTGGGTTCAGCGTGAAAGTGAAATTACCGGAGCCGTTGGCGGTTGCCGTACCGATCACCGTTCCGCCGCTGGAGGTAATAATGACCGTGCTGTTTGGTTCGGCAATGCCAGTAAGCGTGGTGCCGTTGGCGTTGACCGCCAGCCCCGTAGGGATGCCCGGGGCGACGGTATCGACCACAATCGCTGCCGCAGACGATGTACCACTGGTATTCCCCGCACTGTCCGTTGCGGTGATGGTAAACGAGTGGGTACCTTGTGCCAGTGCGGTAGCCGGGGTGTAGCTCCAGTTGCCGCTGCCGTCCGCTGTCACGCTGGTGACAAAGGTGCCATTATCATAAATATCGACCCGCGCGTTGGCCTCGGTGGTGCCGTTTAACGTTGGGCGTGCGTCGTTGGTTGGCTGATTACTGCCAATCGCCCCCGTGTTTGGTCCAACATCGTCAATAATATTGCTGATTGAAGGCTGCGCCGGTGCCGTGGTGTCGACCACCACGTTAAAGCCTGCCGTCGCACCGCTGGTGTTGCCCGCCGCATCGGTGGCGGTGACGGTGAACGTGTGCGATCCATTCGCCAGTGGTGTGGTGGGGGTGAACGACCAGCTGTTATTGCTTTGCACCAGCGCCGTGCCCAGCAGGGTGCTGCCGTCATAGATGCTGACAGTGCTGCCTGCCTCAGCGGTACCGTTTAGAGTCGGGCGTGCATCATTGGTCAGTTGTCCGTTGCTGAGCGCCGCATTGAACACGCCGCCTGCGACATCATCTACCACTGAGACCAGCAGCGGGACGGAAGGCGCAATGGTGTCGACATTAAGAGTAAACCCGCCTGATATGGGGCTCACGTTCCCGGCGGCATCGGCGGCGATAGCGGTAAACACGTGCTGACCGTTGCTCAGCGTAGCCGGCAGATATTCCCAGCTGCCGTCTATCGCCGCAGTTACTGTTGCCAGCAGCGTGCCATTATCGTAGATAGTTATCCGGGCACCGGCTTCCGCCGAACCGTTCAGTACGGGACGGGTATCATTGGTGTAAGCACCGTTCGACAGCGTTCCGGTACCTGGCAGTACGTCATCAAAAGCCTGGATAATTGTTGGCGCTAGCGGGGCCACGGTATCAACAACGATGTTAAATCCAGCGGACGTTGGGCTTACGTTTCCAGCCGCGTCGGTTGCTGTCGCTGTCAGCGTGTGATTCCCGTTGCCAAGCGCGGTTCCCGGCGTGAAGCTCCAGGCGCCCGTGCCATCTGCTGTGGTTAAACCGATAAACGCTCCGTTATCGTAAATTCTCACCGTGGCATTGGCTTCGGCCGTGCCGCTCAAGGCGGGGCGTGCGTCATCCGTTGACTGACCGTTGGTTAAGTTCCCTTGCTGCGACCCGAAATCATCGGCGGCCTGAGTAATAGCTGGTGCTGTCGGTGCCAGCGTGTCGACGGTGTAGGTAAAGCCACCTGAAGGAAGGCTGGTATTGCCTGCGCTATCTGTCGCCGTGGCGGTCAGCGTATGCAGGCCGTTACCTAACGCTGCTGAGGGTGTAAAGCTCCAGGTTCCACCCGCGCCGACGATAGTGGTGCCAATGGGTTGGCCATCGCTCAGGACAGTAATGGTCGCGCCAACTTCACCCGTACCGCTGAGCGCCGGGCGACTTTCGTTACTGATTTGCCCGTTAGAGATAGGCCCGGTTGTCGGGGCTGTGTTGTCCTGAACGGTCAGAATTATCGGTGCTGTCGGCGCAATCGAATCGACCAAAACGGTGAACGAGGCAGAAGCTCCGCTGGTGTTGCCCGCTGCATCCGTCGCGGTCACCGTAAAGATATTTTCCCCCTGCGCCAGCGCGTTTGTTGGGGTGAAGCTCCAGCTACCGGAGCCATCGGCATTTGCGGTGCCAATGATCGTTCCGTTACTACGAATGGTGACAATAGCATTAGCTTCGGTCGTGCCACTCAGTGTGGGTTGGGCATCATTGGTCAGTTGGCCGTTGGTCAACAGCGTGCTTCCCGGCTGATCGTCGATGACTGACACAATCGTTGGTACTACTGGCGGGAGTGTGTCGACCAACAGCGAGAACGGCGCTGTCGCCGGGCTAACGTTGCCAGCAGCGTCCGTGACCGTGGCGGTCAACGCGTGATTGCCTTCGCCGAGTGCCGGAGAAGGCGTAAAGCTCCAGTTGCCGCTTCCGTCGCTGGTGGTGGTGCCAATCACCGTGCCGTTATCGCGAAGAGTGACCAGGCTATTGGCTTCGGTGGTACCTGCCAGGGTTGGCGTATTATCGTTGGTTGTCTGCCCGGAAATGAGCGTGGATGTTACACCTACATCATCGGTTACCGACACAATGACCGGTGCTGAAGGCAGGCCTGTATCAACCGTTATCGGATAGGGGGCTGATGCGAGCCCCTGATTTCCGGCGGCGTCGGTGGCGCGTACGGTGAAAGTATGAGAGCCGTCATTCAGGGCGTTCTGCGGGGTAAAGCTCCAGTTTCCGCTGCTGTTAACGGTAGTGGTACCGATGGATACGCCACCGTCATAAACCGTAATGGTCGCGCCAATCTCGCCTGAACCACTCAGTGTTGGACGCACGTCGTTGGTGCTTTGTCCACTGCCGACGTTGCCCGTTACTGGGGCGACGTCATCAGTAACGGCGGTGATGCTCGGCGCAAGCGGCGCAGTGGTATCGATAGTAATGACATAGTTTGGCGACTTGCCGCTGGTGTCACTTCCCACCGTTTGCGACACAGCGTAGCTCCAGGTTGTGCCGTCTGCCAGCGCGGTGGGGAGGGTGTAGCTCCAGGCACCGGTACTCGCGTCAGCTGGGACGGTGGTCAGCAGGAGGCCGTTTTGGTAGATATTTACATCAGCTCCGGCGGTTGCCACGCCTTGTAAGGTTGGCTGCGTGTCATTGGTGGTTTTCCCGTTGCCAATATCGCCTGTTCCGGGGGCAACATCGTCGATAATTTGCAGAGTTGGCGGATGCGGAAGGCCCGAGATTGAGGCGGTAAACGGTGTTTCTCCGCTTTGGTTACCCGCTGGATCCTGGGCAATTGCGTTCAATGATTCACCCGCCGTCTGTGCCGGTGAAATTGTGACGGTGAAAGCGCCGGTAATGCTATCTGCGACGGCCTGGCCCAGCACCGTTGTACCGTTTCTGATGATGACGGTGCTGCCCGGTTCGGCTGTCCCGCTCACCAGCGTACCGCTATTATCTATGGTGTCTACAGCGGGGGCGCCCGGCGCTTGCGTATCGGTTGTTATAACGATCGGGTTGGCCGCCGGGAGGCTATTACCTGCTGTATCCTGCGCGCCAAAGGTCAGCGTGTGTTGCACGTTGGCCGAGAGTGGGACGTCCACGCTCCACTTACCATCGGCTCCCACCGTTGTGATGATCAGCGGGATGGGATTGCCATTATCATAGATTAGGATCGTACTACCCGGCGTTCCGGTACCGCTGACGGTCGGTGAGAGATCGTCCGTCACGCTGCCACTGCCGAGTGTACCGGTAATCACGCCGACGTTATCCTCGATATCTGTCACCAGCGGGGCGGTAAGCGGCGTCGAATTCACCGTAAACGAGATACTATTTGATGCATTGCTGGGGTTGCCAGCGGCATCGGTGGCAACCGCCGTCAGCGTGTAGGTGCCATTGGGCAGCGCCGTCGTCGGTGTGATGCTCCACAAACCATTCACTACGGTGGTGGTGCCGATAACCGTCGTGCCGTTATACAGCGTAATGATCGAGCCGCTTTCGCCGGTTCCGCGCACAGTTGGTGTGCTGTCATCGGTGGTACCGTTTTCCGGGATATCTCCCTGAATTGCACCTGCGTCGTCATTTGCGGCAAGGATTGTGGGCGTTGCGGGAGGGGTAATATCAATGTTCAGGGTAACAGGAGTCGAAGCCTGGCTGACGTTGCCCGCTGGATCGGTTGCGGTAACGGTAACCTGATAAGTGTCCGGATTAATAGGTGTGGTTGGTGTAAAGCTCCAGGTGCCATCTGCGCCAACTTTTGTGGTGCCCAGCGGCGTGGCACTACCGTCGAGATACACCGAGATCACATCACCAGCCGTGCCGGTGCCGCTAAAGGTAGGCGTGGTGTCGTTGGTATTGCCATTCGTGACTACGCCTGTTATCGGAGCCGCATCGTCAGTAATGATGGGGGCACCAGGCTGAGCGGGAGGCGTGTTGTCTACCGTCAGAGTGAAACTAGCCGATGGGATCCCCGTATTACCTGCAGCGTCAGTTGCCGTGGCGGTAAATTTGTGTGGACCCTCTATGAGTACGGGGTCCGGGGTAAATGTCCAGGTGCCATTTGGCTGAACGGTGGCGATACCAATACTGGCGTTATTGTCAAAAATAGTAATGGTTGCGCCCGGCTCACCCGTACCGGAGAGGGCCGGTGCGGTACTTTTCGTACTACCTCCGTTCGCCAGAGCAACGGTGGTGTTGCCCACGATTCCTTCACCGACGGTAATCACCGGAGCCGCTGGTGGGGTGGTATCAATGGTTAACGTAAAGCTTCCCGGCGCGCTGGCATTACCTGCGGCATCCGTCGCCACGGCTGTCAGAGTGTGTGGCCCTTCGCTTAGCGGTTGAGTCAACTGGATGCTCCAGTTACCTCCAGGCGGCACTACCACGCTGCCAACAGGCGTCGTACCGTCATAGAGCGTGACGGTTGAACCTGCAACCCCCGTACCGTTCAGTTTTGGCAGAGTATCGTCCGTACTCTTGTTGGTGGGCAGATCGCTTTGGATGCTACCGACATCATCCGTCATACTGACAATGACAGGTGCGGCGGGCGCTTGCGTATCCACCGTAACAGACACCACGATTGGTGAGGTGGTGACGTTACCTGCCATGTCCGTGGCCGATACCGTGAAATTATGCACCCGATCAGTGAGTGGAGCGCTATCCGGCACCGTATAGCGCCATGTGCCGGAACTGGTGACCAGGACAGTATTTAGCAAAACGCCATTATCAAACAAACTGACCAACGAACCGGGTTCACCGGTACCTGAAATCGTCGGCGTGTTGTCATTGGTGATGCCGCCATTGTTGGCGACATTGCCGGTTATCGTCCCGACATCGTCGTTCACCAATGTAATGGCGGGTGCTGTCGGCGCGATGCTATCGACAATGATTTTCCAGCTTGCCGCGCTGCTGGTGTTATTCGCTGCGTCTGTGGCGGTCACCGTGAAAATGTGAGCGCCCTCGCTCAGCGCCGAGGTAGGCGTATAGTTCCAGTTACCGTTGATATCAGCGGTAATGGTTGTTAGCAGGGTGCCGTTATCGTAAATTTTGACCTGAGAACCCGCTTCGGCGGTGCCTTCCAGTTTAGGCTTGCTATCGTTGGTGACGTCGCCGTTATTGAGAGGGCCCTGGTACATGGGCTGGTCATCCGTCACGGCGGTAATGATCGGGGTGTCGGGGGCGGTGATATCCGGCGCCAACGCGGAAGTCGGCAGACTCTCGTTATTGCTGCTGTCCGTTGCGGTGACGTTTACCGTTTCGCCGTTCTTTTGCGACGGTGTTATAGACACGGCGAAGTTGCCGCCGCTGTCAGCCTGGCCTACGCCAATCTGGTTACCGTTGCTGTCTTTGACGGTGACGGTGCTCCCCGCTTCAGCATGTCCACTCACAGAACTGCCGTCTCCTGAGACGGTGACGCCAGTTGGCGCATCAGGCGCTGTGGTATCCGGTGCGGTAACTGGGCTGTTGGCGCTGGTATTACCTGCCGCGTCCGTCGCGTTGGCGACGAGATGTTCTCCATTGGTCTGTGGTGGAACCAGCGTGGCGGTGAAACTCCCACCTGAGCCTGCGATTGCTGTTCCAATAATCGCGCCGCCGGGAGCCAGGATATGCACCGTACTGTTGGGTTCTGCGGTGCCGGTCACCTGATCGCCAGTGGGATTAATCACCAGATTAGCAGGCGGCTGCGGGGCCGTGATGTCTGGCGCGAGCGCCGTTTCCGATGGGCTTAGGTTTCCTGCCGGGTCGGTAGCGACAGCGGTAATGGTTTCGCCATTGGTCTGCGGCGGGTTAATAGTGATAGAAAATGAGCCATCGGGTCCGGCGACACCGCTGCCGATAGGATTATTGCCAGCGTCGGTGATAACCACGGTATTGCCGGGCTCGGTGGTTCCGGTGACGACAGTGCCATCAGCGGATACACTCAGATCATCCGGTGGCAACGGTGGTTGTGTGTCAATGTTGATAGTGAATGCTGCCGACATTCCTCCGGTTCCTGATGCGTTCGTTGCATCGACGGTAAAGGCGTGAGGACCATCAGGCAGGTTGGTTGGCGAAGCCCAGTTCCAGTTTCCGTTAGCATCAGCAGTAACGCTCGCCAGCAGGCTGCCATTGTTATAAATGTTTACCGTGCTGTTGGCGTCTGCGATACCTGAGAGCGTGGGCGTCGGGTCATTGGTGGCCTGATTGTTGCTCAATGGCCCGGTTGAGGGGGCGACGTCATCCATAACGCTGACGATAATGGGTACGCCCGGGTAGCCTGAATTGGTGGCATTGAAGGACGTATTTGGCCCGATATTACCTGCCTGATCATGGATCTTCGCGATCAGCGCTTCTCCGTGCGTCTGTGACGGTGAAATCGCGATGGAGAAATTGCCGGTTTGGTCGACCGTTGTAGAACCTAAAACCTGATTATTACTGCCGATGATAATGACCAGGCTTCCAGCTTCCGCGCTACCGGTTACCGTTGTACCTTCCGGATTAACGGAAGAAATGATCGCGGCTGCAGGCGGAGTCGTATCAACGGTAAATGTTGGCACGGTTGTTTCCGCGCTCACGTTACCTGCGGCATCTGTTTGCGTCAGCGTCAGGTTGTGAACACCGTCGCTGAGCGGCGTGTCCGGTGTAAACGTCCAGAAACCATTGTCATCCACCTGGACCATGCCAATCAGAATGCCGTTATCAGAAATACAGATGTAAGAACCAGCTTCGCCAGTGCCAGTGAGCGTCGGTGTGGCATCGTCGGTTACGCCATTATTGGCGATAAGACCGGTGATAGAACCAAAATCATCAGCGACTTCTGTCGCTACAGGGGCGTCGGGGGCAAGCGTATCAACAGTAATTTCCCAACTGTCCGACATTCCACTGCTGCCCGTACTGTCTGAGGCGCGGACGGTAAACTGGTGGGTACCGTCCGCGAGCGGAGATGATGGCGTAAACGACCAGTTGCCGTTGGCATCGATAGTGACCTTGCCTATTTCGACACCGTTATCAAAAATATGTAAGGTGGCATTAGCGGGGCCGGTGCCCTGGAGAGTAGGCGTATTATCGTTGGTAGATTCTTGTTGATTGACAGGACCTGTAATCAGCTCCTGATTATCGATTACGCTGGTAATAACGGGCACGCCTGGTATGTTAGGTGTTGTCGTTGGCGGAGTGCCGCCATCGCCGTTACCATCACCATCACCATTGCCATTGCCATTGCCGTTGCCGTTGCCGTTGCTGTTGCCACTATTACCGTTTCCGGCATTGTTATCACTCCCACCGCTGCCACCACCGCCTCCTGCAGCAAGGCCTATTCCACCAGCAACCGCGATCCCACCAAGAACCCAGGGCCAGACAGCTCCACCTTCATGACCACCTTCGGCTGCCATCAGCGGAGTGAGATCGTCTAAATGCTGGAAGTGGAAAGCGCCATCGGTATCCTGGACCCACCACAGCGCGCCATTGCTGTCTTCCAGAACAAGCTGGTTTTGCGCATCACCTTTTCCGACGTAGAAGTTTTTAATGGTGATGGTTTCACCTGAACGGAGTGTGACAACCAGATCCTGATTAACGCGTGCCAGTTGGCTTACTTCCTCACGCGACACCGACAGTTTCACTATAGAAGGTGAACTGAGCGTAACTTCAGAGGTTTCAACATTTGTGGAAACGCCAGTTAATTTTGATACAACGGCGAGTAGACGCATATGTTCACTCCTGATGGCATGCCGGGAGTATTAATCCGCAACAGCGCTGGGAAAATGAGCAGACAGGGGCCCGGTTCATCATAAAAATGAATTTACACATGTAATTACATTGATTAGGTCAAGCAGATGTTATTTTATTGACGTATTGCGTTTGGGCCCTTTTGGCTGAATAGTTCTTTCGTATTAGATGATATAGTCAGAAAGAAACTATTCTGCAACTTATCCATTTTAAAAAACTATTTAGTCATTTGAAAAGGATTCTTTCCAGTATGATTTTAACGGAGGTTTACTTGTTAACCTGTTGTATTAATTGTCTTTATTTGGATTTTATATAATATAATAAACGCCAGTAATAATAGTGTTATTCAATAAAATAAAATACGAATTTATGATCTTGAACTTTTATATTATTAGACTATAGACAGCTACCATAATGATAGAGGGGTTATTTCATCTTTGGACGATTCAGCATAAATATACTATAAGTTGGGTGAATGTATTGGGCGGGGTTCAATAACTAAAAAATAAGAACCAGCCTCAAGTTGAGAGACTGGTTGCAGTGGAGTGGCGTTTAGCGGCCAGCATTTTTCATAATACGCGCTTTATCTAACTGCCATTCGCGTTCTTTGACATCAGAGCGTTTGTCGTGCTGTTTCTTACCTTTTGCAACGCCAATTTTCACTTTGCACCAGGCATTTTTCCAGTACAGCGAAAGCGCAACAACGGTATAACCATCACGATTCATTCGACCATACAAGGAGTCGAGCTCGCGCTGGTTTAACAACAACTTACGGGTGCGGGTGGGATCGCATACTACGTGCGTTGAGGCCACCGCCATCGGCGTGAAGTTGGCGCCAAACAGGAACGCTTCGCCGTCTTTAAGAATGACATAGCTGTCGCCGATGTTAGCTTTACCCGCGCGCAGGGATTTGACTTCCCAACCCTGCAAGGCGAGGCCTGCTTCGAACTCTTCTTCAATAAAGTATTCGTGTCGTGCGCGCTTGTTAAGCGCGATTGTGGCTGAGCCAGGTTTGTGTGCTTTTTTCTTCGTCATAATGCCGCTCAGTATAGGTAATCTGGAATCGAAAAACACCCCATTTCATCCAGCGGGGCGCAAGGCGCTATCTTAGCACGAGTTAGGCTATAGCGTTTTTTTTAGCAGGGGATAAATGGTATTATTTGCGTGATTGATATTGATGGAAATTGTTATGCCTCAGATTAGCCGGACCGCTTTAGTACCTTACAGTGCGGAACAGATGTATCAGCTAGTGAATGATGTTAAATCCTATCCCCAGTTTTTACCGGGTTGCACCGGTAGCCGCGTGCTGGAGTCGACTCCAGGACAAATGACGGCCGCTGTGGATGTCTCGAAAGCAGGGATCAGCAAAACGTTCACCACGCGCAATCAACTGACCAGTAATCAGAGCATCCTGATGCATCTGGTCGATGGACCGTTCAAGAAACTGATTGGCGGCTGGAAGTTTACGCCACTAAGCCATGAAGCGTGTCGTATCGAGTTTCATCTCGATTTTGAGTTCACCAATAAGTTAATCGAGCTGGCGTTTGGCCGCATCTTTAAAGAGCTGGCTTCTAACATGGTGCAGGCCTTCACGCTTCGCGCGAAAGAGGTTTACAGTGTCAGCGTCGGCTAAAATTGTTGTTGAAGTAGCGTACGCGCTGCCCGAGAAACAGTATTTACAGCGCGTCACGCTGCAGCAGGGTGCAACGGTGGAAGAGGCTATTCGTGCTTCCGGGCTGCTGGAATTACGTACCGATATCGATCTCAGTAAAAATAAAGTGGGCGTCTACAGCCGTCCGGTTAAGCTAGCCGATGTTCTTCATGACGGCGATCGGGTGGAAATTTATCGGCCATTGATTGCTGATCCAAAAGAACTGCGCAGGCAGCGAGCAGAAAAATCCGCTAAAAAATAACAGACAATAAAAAAGGTGCTCATTGAGCACCTTTTTTTGATCTCTCAAACCTACTTGTTGTCGGTCAGAGCGGGTTTGTTATCAATGTTGGTCAATACGCCGCTGCTGTTAAAGGTCAGCGTCAGCGTTTGCTGTGTTACACCTTCATGCCCAGGCTGCTGACGGAACACATAAAACCAGGTGTTAGTACCAAAAGGATCGGACATCATTGGTGTACCCAGAGCATAAGCAACTTGCTGTTGCGTCATACCTGTACGCACTTTGGCGACATCGGTAGGTGTCAGATAATTTCCCTGGTTGATGTCAGGGCGGTAAACCACTCGCTCCAGAGTGGAACAGCCTGCAGTCAACATCAGTAGTACTGCTGCAGCAGCAGTCAGCGTTTTACAGCGCATAGTGATTTGATTCCTTTTCGGGCCCGAGCAGTACGCGGCTCATATGTAATATGCCGATGATAATAGACCTTTCACCACTTTAAAACCTTTTGCTGTCGGGTCGGTCGGCGATTTTATGTTGAACTCAGACCTTCACAAGGTAAAAAAGTTTATGCCGCCAGCAGTTCTTTTGCATTTGCGAGGGTATTGCGCGTCACTTCGCTCCCGCCAAGCAGGCGGGCTAATTCCTGCAGACGAGCGCGTTTATCAAGCGGCTGCATGTGTGTTTCGGTCATTGCGCCGTCAGTTTCTTTGCTGACATAGAAATGTTGATGACCGCAGCCAGCAACCTGCGGCAGGTGAGTCACACACATAACCTGGGTTGACTCACCTAGCTGACGCAGCATTTTACCCACCACAGCAGCAGTCGGGCCGCTAATACCGACATCCACCTCATCGAAAATCAGGGCAGGGGTTTCCATTTTACGTGCGGTGATGACCTGAATAGCCAGCGCAATGCGAGACAGCTCGCCGCCAGAAGCGACTTTCGCAATGGGCTGTAACGGCTGACCGGGGTTAGTGGTAACTTTAAATTCCACGCGATCGGCACCGTCTGCGCTCAGATGGTGTTCCTCAAATTTCACATCAATACAAAAGACACCGTGCGGCATCGAGAGAGCATGCATGCTCTCTGTAATAAGTTGTCCCAGTTCCTGAGCATAATGTTGACGCTGCTGATGCAGCATTTTTGCCGTTTCCAGCGCCTGCTGGTGATGATTGTTCACCGCCAGGGTTAATGTTTCGAGTGAGTCTGCCTGATCGTCCAGTTGTTGTTGCTCATCCAGCAATGACTGGTAGAACAGTGGCAGTGCTTCAGGGGCAACATGATGCTTACGCGCCAACGAGATTTGTCTGGAAATACGTTGCTCCAGTTCGAACAAGCGGTTAGGGTCTAAATCCAGACGATCGCAATAGTGGCGAAGCTCGTCGCTGGCTTCACTGAGCTGGATGGTCGCCTCTTCCAGCATGTCCAGAATACCGGAGAGCTTACCGTCCATTCCTGCCAGTTCACTAACCAGCTGTTTTACCGTATACAGCTGACTTTGCAGATTAACGTCTTCGCCGTCTGCCATGATAGCCAGTGCCTGTTGGCTGGACGTGAGCAATTGCCCACTGTTAGCCAGACGTTTGTACTCTTCATCAATTTGCTCAAATTCGCCCGGCTGCGGGCTAAATTCGTTCAGTTCCTTTAACTGATACTGTAACAGCTCCGCCCGAGCCGCGCGTTCCTGGCTTTGTTGCTGATGATGGGCGAGGTCGCGACAGCTCTGGTGCCACAGCTGGTAGCGCGCGGCCATTTCCTGAGTCAGGGACACTTCATTGGCATAACCATCAAGCAGGGATTTTTGGTGTTCAGATTTCGTCAGGAGTTGGTGCGCGTGCTGGCCGTGGATTTGAATAAGCAGTTGTCCCAGCTCACGCAGTTGCGACAGGGGAACGGCGGTGCCGTTGATAAAGCCTCGGGAGCGGCCATCGTTGCTGATTACGCGACGCAGCAAACACTCACGACCCTCCTCAAGCTGGTTTTCTTCCAGCCAGCGCAGGGCCGCGGGGGTGTCTTTTAAGGCAAAACGGGCGCACAGGTCGGCTCGGGTGGCGCCTGTACGCACCATGTCGGCATCGGCCCTGCCGCCCAGGCACAAACCGAGGGCATCAATGGCAATGGACTTACCCGCACCAGTCTCGCCGGTAATGACGGTCATTCCGCTCTGAAAATCGATCTCAAGTTCACGAACGATAGCAAAATTGCTGATGGTCAGTTGTGCCAACATAGCTGTTTTCCTGTATGAAAAACCATAACTGTAATTACATACAGTATAAACTGGTTTTTTATACAGTAAAGAGGTTGGCGTTAAATTAGAATAATTTTTTTGACCAGCCTAACTTAGTGCTTAATGTATTGAAATAGCTGTAATCTTTGGGGTGTATCAGGTTCAGATGATAATCACAGCGGCGAATCAATACGTCTTCACCTTCCTGGATAGGCAGGGCGATCTGGCTGTCACAGCTGATCTCCAAATCGTTCCGGCGATGTGAAAAGCGCAGGCGAATCGTGCTGCTACTGTTGATCACCAGCGGTCGCGCAGAAAGCGTATGCGGGAACATCGGTACCAGCGTAATAGCATCTAAAGAAGGCGTCAGAATTGGGCCTCCGGCAGAGAGCGAATAGGCGGTAGAGCCGGTAGGGGTGGAGATAATTAGCCCGTCAGAACGCTGAGAGAAGGCAAAGATTTCATCAATGTAGACTTCAAATTCAATCATGTGCGCCACTTTTCCGGGGTGCAGCACAACTTCATTGATGGCCGTGCTAATGCGCTTTTGGCAATCTTGCTGGCACACCTGGGCTTCGAGTAGAAAGCGCTTTTCGCTGATGTAGTGGCCTTCCAGCACGTCAGCTAACTGCTGCTGGGCATTGTCAGGGTCTAGATCGGTCAGGAAACCGAGGTTGCCGCGGTTAATCCCGATAACCTTGATGTCATAACGTGCCAGAGTGCGTGCCGCACCCAACATATTGCCATCGCCGCCAACGACCACGGCGAGGTCTGCCTGATGGCCAATCTCTGCGAGCGTACCGGTTTTCACATTTTTCAACTGCAGCTCGTGGGCGATTTGTTGCTCGACGATAACCTCATAACCTTTGGCGCAAAGCCAGCGGTAGAGCATTTCATGTGTGGTCAGTGCAGTGGGGTGACGTGGATGCCCCACAATGCCAATACACTTGAAATGTTTGTTCATTTTCTCGAGGTCCTTGTAACGAAGATTAGTGACAATGTGAGTACTTCCCTTGAAACCCAGAATCTTATCCCCATAATAATCCAGGTTAGCGAGATGAATGCGAAAAAACGCGGAGAAATTCATGAGTAGTAAAGAACAGAAAACGCCTGAGGGGCAAGCCCCGGAAGAAATTATCATGGATCAGCACGAAGAAGTTGAGGCGGTTGAATCAAACGCTTCTGCTGAGCAGGTGGATCCGCGCGATGAAAAAATTGCGAATCTGGAAGCTCAGCTTGCTGAAGCCGAAACTCGCGAGCGCGACAGCGTGTTGCGTATCAAAGCGGAAATGGAAAACCTGCGTCGTCGTACCGAACTGGACGTAGAAAAAGCGCATAAATTTGCGCTGGAAAAATTCGTCAACGAACTGCTGCCGGTGCTGGATAGCCTGGACCGCGCGCTGGAAGTGGCGGACAAAGATAATGACGCGATGGCGGCGATGGTTGAAGGTATTGAGCTGACCCGTAAGTCAATGCTGGATGTTGTGGCGAAGTTTGGCGTACAGGTGGTGGCGGATATTGATGTGCCGATGGACCCGAACGTGCACCAGGCCATTGCAATGGTAGAGTCTGACGACGTTGCCGCCGGTAATGTGCTGATGGTTATGCAGAAAGGTTATACCCTGAACGGACGTACCATTCGCGCCGCGATGGTCTCTGTGGCGAAAGCCAAAGGCTAATCAGCTTTCAGGTCGGGTAATGCTCACGCGCTACCCGGCCTGAATTACGCTCACTGATCCGACACGCTTTCCCGTAGCGGTTTGACCGGCAAGACCTGCACCTGCTTAATCATATTGTCCTGGACGTCGAGAATATCGATATCATACTGCCCAATACGCACACGCGTACCGGCAACCGGGATCTCTTCCAGTGCTTCAAGAATAATACCATTCACGGTCCGGGCGTCATCTTCCGGCAGGTGCCAGTTAAACGCCTTATTGATTTCACGAACGTTGGCGCTGCCGTCAATGATCACTGAGCCATCATTTTGCGGCGTTACTTCTTCGGCAAGCGTGGGTGACATTGAGGTGGTGAAGTCGCCGACAATCTCTTCCAGTATATCCTCAACCGTGACCAGTCCCTGAATATCGCCATATTCATTAACGACCAGACCCACTTTCTTTTTATTTCGCTGAAACTTAATGAGCTGGGTGCTAAGCGGTGTACCTTCCGGGACGTAATAGATTTCGTCGGCGGCGCGTAACATGGTCTCTTTGGTGAACTCTTTTTTTTCTGCCATTAATCGCCAGGCCTCACGCACGCGCAGCATACTGATAGCATCGTCCAGCGAGTCTCGGTACAGCACAATGCGGCCGTGCGGAGAGTGCGAAAGCTGACGTACGATAGACTTCCAGTCATCGTTAATATCAATACCGATGATTTCGTTACGCGGGATCATGATGTCATCGACGCTGACTTTTTCCAGATCCAGCACGGACAGCAGCATATCCTGGTTACGGCGTGAAATTTGCGAGCGCGATTCATTCACCAGCGTTCGCAGTTCATCTTTGCTCAACGAACCGCTCACCACGATATCCGTTTTGATGCCCATCATGCGCATTAGCAGCCGCGTGATGGTATTGAGTAGCCAGACCAACGGCATCATCAGAATCTGCAGTGGGGCCAGCAGGACGCTGCTTGGATAGGCGACTTTTTCCGGATAAAGCGCGGCAATGGTCTTTGGCAGTACTTCGGCAAATATCAGCACTACAAACGTCAATACCCCGGTGGCAATGGCGACGCCCGCATCGCCATACAGGCGCATACCGACAATGGTACCGAGCGCGGAGGCCAGAATATTCACCAGGTTATTCCCGATGAGTACCAGACTTATCAGACGGTCCGGCTTGCGCAGTAACTTTTCAACGCGTTTCGCCTGACGATTTCCCTGCTTGGCCCGATGACGTAGACGGTAGCGATTCAGGGTCATCATTCCGGTTTCAGAACCGGAAAAATAGGCGGATATGACCACCATGATGAGAAGCGTGACAATGAGTGTGGTGGTGGAGATGTGTTCCACGTAGGGTTCCTTAAAGATTTAACTCACGAACTGCTGCAGGATACGGCTGCCGAAATAGGCCAGCGTCAGAATGCCTGCGCCTGCGACGTTAAACCATACGACGCGACGTCCGCGCCAGCCTTCATGGTAATGCCCCCACAACAGAACGATATAGACAAACCATGCCACGATAGAGAGGACGGCTTTATCAATGTTCTCCGTGCTGAACAGGTTGTGCATGTAAAACAGGCCGGTGCACAGGGTGAGTGTCAGCAGAACCACGCCAATTTGGGTGATATGAAACATTTTCCGCTCAATACTCATCAGCGGCGGCATCTCATTGCTGAAAGCCAGTTTTTTGTTTTTCAGCTGGTAGTCAATCCACGCAAGCTGTAGCGCATAGAGTGCGGCGATAATCAGCGTGGCGTAAGCGAAAAGCGAAAGCCCGATATGGATCATCATGCCCGGCGTAGCTTCGAGATGGGTGATGAACTCGTTAGGCATAAACGTGGCGAAGGCCAGGTTTATCAGCGCAAAGGCGTAGACAATGGGCAGCAATAGCCAGCCGCGATTGCGCGACGCGACGATGGTCATCACGGTACAGATCATCAGACTCACCAGCGAGCCAACGTTCAGCAGACTCAGGTTTTGTCCGCTTTCACCGCCGGGTAGAATACGTGCTTCCAGAGCGACAGCATGGCACACCAGCGCGACGACCGCAGAGAGAATAGCCATACGCCGCCAGCCGCTGTTTTTTTGCAGCAGAGCGGGAATAATCAGCGCAAGGCTGACTGAGTAGGCGACAAGGGCGAGCAGAGCAAAAACGGGCATATAGGTGTCGACAGTTGGCCAGTGATAAAGAAAAGCAGTATAGCGTTACGTGACCGCTGCTCCAACCGTTGCATAACAACAAAGGCGGCTTCATGTTATACTGCGACAAATTTCTGTTGATGTGTCGCTGTCGCGACCGACCGTTTCCACCCCAGGCGAGAGACAATGTTTGATAATTTAACCGATCGTTTGTCGCGCACGCTGCGCAATATCAGTGGCCGTGGACGCCTTACTGAAGACAACGTTAAAGAAACGCTGCGCGAAGTGCGCATGGCGCTGCTGGAGGCTGACGTAGCGCTGCCGGTAGTGCGTGAGTTTATCAATCGCGTAAAAGAGAAAGCGGTTGGTCATGAAGTTAACAAAAGCCTGACGCCGGGTCAGGAGTTCGTCAAGATTGTCCGTAACGAACTGGTTGCGGCAATGGGCGAAGAAAACCAGACCCTGAATCTGGCTGCACAGCCGCCAGCCGTTGTGCTGATGGCGGGCCTGCAGGGTGCGGGTAAAACCACCAGCGTCGGTAAGCTGGGTAAGTTCCTGCGTGAGAAGCACAAGAAGAAAGTGCTGGTGGTTTCCGCAGACGTGTATCGCCCGGCGGCGATCAAACAGCTGGAAACGCTGGCCGAGCAGGTCGGTGTGGACTTCTTCCCGTCGGATGTCGGCCAGAAGCCGGTTGATATCGTTAACGCCGCGCTGAAAGAAGCCAAACTCAAATTCTACGACGTGCTGCTGGTGGATACCGCCGGTCGTTTGCACGTTGATGAAGCGATGATGGACGAAATCAAACAGGTTCACGCTTCTATCAAGCCGGTAGAAACGCTGTTTGTGGTCGATGCCATGACCGGTCAGGATGCTGCAAATACCGCCAAAGCCTTTAACGAAGCGCTGCCGTTAACCGGTGTGGTGCTGACTAAAGTTGATGGTGATGCTCGTGGCGGTGCCGCGCTCTCTATTCGCCACATCACCGGCAAGCCGATTAAATTCCTCGGCGTCGGGGAGAAAACTGAAGCACTGGAGCCGTTCCACCCGGACAGGATTGCTTCGCGTATTCTCGGCATGGGCGACGTGCTGTCGCTTATCGAAGATATCGAAAGCAAAGTTGATCGCGCGCAGGCCGAGAAATTAGCCAGCAAGCTGAAAAAAGGCGATGGCTTCGATCTCAACGATTTCCTTGAGCAGCTCAACCAGATGAAAAACATGGGCGGTATGGCAAGTCTGATGGGCAAGCTACCGGGCATGGGTCAGATCCCTGACAACGTGAAATCGCAAATGGACGATAAAGTGCTGGTGCGTATGGAAGCCATCATCAACTCGATGACGATGAAAGAACGCGCTAAGCCAGAAATCATCAAAGGTTCCCGTAAACGCCGTATTGCTGCTGGTTGCGGTATGCAGGTACAGGACGTAAACCGCCTTCTGAAACAGTTCGACGACATGCAGCGCATGATGAAGAAAATGAAGAAGGGCGGTATGGCTAAGATGATGCGTGGTATGAAGGGGATGATGCCGCCCGGCTTCCCCGGTAGATAAATATATCGGGCTACCTTATTTGCCATTTTGACACCGGAGTGTGCTCGACAAAACAATGTAGTGTTTTGAACGCCCTTTAGGGCGGCCCGAAGGGCGAGCGGAGCGAGTAAATGCTCACGTACTGCGTGTACGCTCCGGAGGCTGACGGCACTGCCGACGGCCTTTTATAGCAGAGTTATCAACTGCTGATTGCATTTTCCCCAGAAATCAGTAAAATTTTCGGGCTTTTAATATGACACCCGGGCTCCGTTCCTCGATGGGGCCTGGGTGTTTTATTCACACAAGAGGATGTTATGGTTACTATTCGTTTAGCTCGTCACGGCGCTAAAAAGCGTCCGTTCTACCAGGTTGTTGTTACCGACAGCCGTAATGCACGCAACGGTCGCTTCATCGAGCGCGTTGGCTTCTTTAACCCAATCGCTAGCGAAAAAGAAGAAGGCACTCGCCTGGATCTGGATCGCATCGCTCACTGGGTTGGCCAGGGCGCGACTATTTCTGATCGCGTAGCTACGCTGATCAAAGCAGCAAACAAAGCAGCTTAATCTGTCACGGTGGTCATGATGAGCAAGCAACTCGCCGCACAGGCTCCTGTGGAACCCATTGTTTTGGGGAAAATGGGGTCTTCTTACGGTATCCGTGGTTGGCTCAGAGTGTTTTCTTCCACTGAAGACGCCGAAAGCATTTTTGACTATCAGCCCTGGTTTATCCAGAAGGCGGGTCAGTGGCAGCAAGTACAGCTGGAAAGCTGGAAGCACCACAATCAGGCTCTGATCATCAAGCTGAAAGGCGTTGACGATCGTGATTCGGCGAATCTACTGACTAATTGCGAAATTGTCGTGGATTCCTCGCAGTTGCCAGCGCTGGAAGATGGTTCTTACTACTGGAAAGACCTTATGGGCTGCCAGGTAGTGACCACTGAAGGCTACGATCTCGGTAAAGTCGTCGATATGATGGAAACCGGTTCGAATGACGTCATCGTCATCAAGGCAAACCTGAAAGATGCGTTTGGTATCAAGGAACGTCTTGTGCCGTTCCTCGATGGGCAGGTTATCAAGAAAGTCGATCTCGCTACTCGAACTATCGAAGTAGATTGGGATCCTGGTTTTTAAACCACCGGATAAACGGTAAAAGTCGGCGTTATGGGGATTGGCTTGTGTTTATAGGTATCGTTAGCCTGTTTCCAGAAATGTTCCGCGCAATTACCGATTACGGGGTAACTGGCCGGGCAGTAAAAAATGGCCTGCTAAACATCCAGAGCTGGAGTCCTCGTGACTTTACTCATGACCGGCACCGTACCGTGGACGATCGTCCTTACGGCGGCGGACCGGGGATGTTAATGATGGTGCAACCCTTACGGGACGCCATTCATGCAGCGAAAGCTGCGGCTGGTGAAGGCGCAAAGGTGATTTATCTCTCACCTCAGGGACGCAAGCTTGATCAAGCGGGCGTTAGCGAACTGGCCACGAATCAAAAGCTGATTCTGGTGTGTGGTCGCTATGAAGGAATAGATGAGCGCGTGATTCAAACCGAAATTGACGAAGAATGGTCAATCGGCGATTACGTCCTCAGCGGTGGTGAGTTACCAGCAATGACGCTGATAGACTCCGTTTCCCGGTTTATTCCGGGGGTTCTGGGTCATGAGGCTTCAGCAATCGAAGATTCGTTTGCTGATGGATTGCTGGATTGCCCACACTATACCCGACCTGAAGTGTTAGAGCAGATGGAAGTACCGGCAGTGTTACTGTCAGGAAACCATGCTGAGATACGTCGCTGGCGTTTGAAGCAGTCGCTGGGCCGGACCTGGCTTAGAAGACCTGAACTTCTGGAAAACCTGGCTCTGACTGAAGAGCAAGCAAGGTTGCTGGCGGAGTTCAAAAAGGAACACGCGCAACAGCAACATAAACATGATGGGCAGGCGTAAGCCCCCAATATCAGTTTACCCAGGATAAGAGATTAAATTATGAGCAACATTATTAAGCAACTTGAACAAGAACAGATGAAGCAGGACGTACCTTCCTTCCGTCCGGGTGATACCGTGGAAGTGAAAGTATGGGTTGTTGAAGGTTCCAAAAAACGTCTGCAGGCATTCGAGGGCGTGGTTATCGCTATTCGTAACCGCGGTCTGCACTCTGCATTCACTGTTCGTAAAATTTCCAACGGCGAAGGCGTTGAGCGTGTCTTCCAGACTCACTCTCCGGTAGTTGACAGCATTGCTGTTAAACGTCGTGGTGCTGTTCGTAAAGCTAAACTGTACTACCTGCGTGAGCGCACTGGTAAGTCTGCTCGTATCAAAGAGCGTCTTAACTAAGATTCGCGCAAGCGACATCCTGTTAGAAAAGGGCTGGCCGAAAGGCTGGCCCTTTTTTTATTCCGACCTTTATTCATTTGTTTTTTGTTATTAGATGACTGCGCGGCGCGCAGTCAGTTGAATATTCATTACGGCGTCGAGATCACGACTGCAACGCGACGGTTTTCAGCACGACCTTTTGACGTCTGGTTGCTTGCGATCGGGTATTTCTTCCCAAGCCCCTGAGTTGTCAGGTTGGCGCGGGGAATGTTGGCGCCCTGTGCCCAGGCATCGGCAACCACATTCGCGCGTTTGAGCGACAGAGCTTCGTTGTAACTGTCTTCGCCGTAGTTATCGGTATGACCGTCCAGGCGCGCATGGTTAAGCCCGGTAGCAGCCAGTTTGGAAGCCATTTCCTGGATCTGTTTTTCGCTTTCGGGGCGGAGCTTGTAGTCGTTTTTATCAAACAGGATGTTGTCAGACAGGCCAAGAGACCAGTCTCCGGAAGCTTCAGTAAATCCGTACGATTTCATGGCTGCAATTTGCTCTGGGGTAAATTTTCCCTGAGGAGCCTGACAGCCTGCCACAACCAGTAAAAGCAAAAGAAATGGGGATAATAAGCGTTTTAGCATGTGTGTGATTCCTTATTTAATAATAGTGCGTTCAGAACGCATATGTTTGGCCTGATACATATTTTGATCGGCAAGTTCTTGTAATTTCTCGGCAGAGGCATGTTCCCACGTCAGCGCAAAACCGATACTGAGTGTCATGCTTGCTAAATGACCATTATGCAGGTCAAAAGGTCGGTCAAACTCTTGTGAAAGTGCCGCACAGATCCGCTGAACCTCATATTCAGAATGAACGCTATATAGCACCATCGCGAACTCGTCGCCGCCAAGTCTGTATGGCGAATGTCGATTACCGCCAAACTCGGACAGCCTTTTTGCGACTTCAATCAGAACCCGATCCCCCGCAGCGTGGCCCCAGGTATCATTAATAAATTTAAAATTATCACCATCAAGAAATAACAATGCGGAACTGCTGTGGGTGACATCGTCATTCATCAGCGCGTTAATACTGCTACGAAATGCGGCACGATTCGCCAGGCCCGTCAGAGGATCATGGAGTGCAGTACGCAAAAGCTGAGCGTTCTTTGCCTGCAGTCGAAGTTGCCACTCCTCCATCTCGTCCAGCAGACTATTAAAATCCTGGGCAAAAAGATGAAACTCTTCAATGCGCTCTTCGGATACACGTCGTGAAAAATTACGGTTGGTACGAACATCATGTACCACTTCAGTTATATTTTGCAGGGCTTCCACGACGCCATTGTGTAAATAGCGAGTGAGCATTAATGCAATGCCTGATGCCAACAGAATGCACCCGGTAAGAACGGCCAGCGACAAATAAATGAAATGACTAATGACGCTATCGCGCGCGGTCAATCGTACTTCGCCGATGACGTTGCCATTATGCAAAATAGGCTTAGTGACCGGTTGTGGGAACAGCCAGTGGCTGATCAGTCCGCTGATCTTCTCCGTGGTGTCCTGCGCGTTATAACGCCAGGTGGCGATCGCCTTTTGGTTTTTATTACGAACTTCCGCAACGGAAAATTGCCCTTGCTGGCCCAGTGCAGCCAGCGTTTCCGTTGCCGCGACGCTATCAGAAAAAACGAGCGCAGCTTCAAGCGTACGGGTCATGGTTGCAGCGGTCAAATCCAGGTTCTTTTGCGCATACTGTCTCAATGCCAGCACGGAAGAAATGCTGAGCAGCAACCAGATCAACGTCATCGTCACCAGGACACTGATTATGCTGATACGCCGTAATGTCCGCTTAAACGTCGGGCGTGTTACAGGAGAATGGCCCTTATCCATGCTTATTATTCCGTGCAAGCATCAATACGTCTGGACTGACCCTTACGCCACTGCGTGAAAGGGAATCCATATTTACGGAAAATCTCACATCTTCATCTTTAATTATGAGGCAAAAGGCGCTGCCAATAACGCATTCGGGATTCTGTTCGGCAATTAATAACAATGCCTTAGTCGGATATTTATTCTTTAATTCCACCTGATAAGTAGGTGATTCTTTTCCAAAATAAAAACCGTCACACTGCGAAACTAATATTTCTTGTTCCGTACGAATGATGACGGGAAGATAGGGTAATGTCCCAGTACTGGTATCTTCCAGAACACTGGAAAAACGCGATGAAGAGAAAATACACAGTTTGGGCGGCCCGGAAAGTGCAGGCCAGCGTGTATAACTAACGATACCGGAAACCATAGCACGTACAGATTTTGCTTCTTCTGTAATGCTTTGGGCGTACAGCGGTAACCCGGTCAGGAGCAGTGCCAGTAGAAGTATGAGTCGGTAAGAATAGCTCATGAATAGTTACCTACCAGCATTTGCCGTAAAGCGTCGAAATACATTCAAAATTGTTTAGGACAAAATAACATTATTTTCCTAAGTCGTCATTATTCCAGGGATAAAGCTGCTGGTGATTTAAGTTAAATCCTAGTTGATTGTAAAGTTTAACTCATTGTTTAATTTAATCTTATTGAGGCTGAGCCTTCATTTGATCCTTTTTGCCAGGCATTATGTAACTGGTCTACATTTTCGACCGTATCACAACTTTGGGGAAAGGTTTTCCCGGCCAGCCCCCTGGCGTAAACAAAATCCTGCTGGCAGATTTTACGTTGCCCCTCGGCGAAACCCTTAAGATATTTCGTACGATCGACGTCGGAATCATTGAAGTTGTCGGCAAGAGTTTCATTATCTTTAACGGCATAGCCCGAAATGGCATCTTGTATACCGGCATCGTACCAGTCGGTCCCTGTCCAGGTGGGGGCGTGGGTATAGGGATCTATTTGACAACCGCTAAGAAGGAATAGAAATAAGGTGCTGATGAGTTGCTTCATTGCCCGTGCTCCCTTGTTTTTTTAAGCATAGCGGATTTGAATATTGAATGGTGTAAATTTAATTGTACGCTATTAGCGGCTTTTTCTGCTGATAAATTGCGTGTTGTAAATTAAAATTTACGGATTGTGGATTGAAATCTTTACCTGTTGTGGTATCGTTATTTCCTCCTCGCTGAGGATCAACTATCGCAAACGAGCTAAACAGGATCACCATCATGCAAAAAGACGCGCTGAACAACGTACATATTACCGACGAACAGGTTCTGATGACTCCGGAGCAGCTGAAAGCTGAATTTCCGCTGAGCCAGGCGCAAGAAGCGCAAATCTCCCAGTCGCGTAAAATCATTTCAGATATTATCTCCGGTCGCGATCCGCGTTTGCTGGTGGTATGTGGTCCATGCTCCATTCACGATCCTGAAATGGCTATTGAGTACGCTCGTCGATTTAAAGCCCTTGCCGCAGAGGTCAGCGATAGCCTCTACCTGGTGATGCGCGTCTATTTTGAAAAACCCCGTACCACCGTCGGCTGGAAAGGGTTAATTAACGATCCTCACATGGATGGCTCTTTTGATGTTGAAGCAGGACTGAAAATTGCGCGTCAACTGCTGCTTGAACTGGTGAATATGGGACTGCCGCTGGCAACTGAAGCGCTGGATCCAAATAGTCCACAATACCTGGGCGATCTGTTTAGCTGGTCCGCAATCGGAGCCCGTACCACGGAATCGCAGACTCACCGCGAAATGGCTTCCGGTCTTTCCATGCCGGTCGGCTTTAAGAATGGTACTGACGGTAGTCTTGCGACCGCCATTAATGCCATGCGAGCGGCGGCACAGTCGCACCGCTTTGTTGGTATTAATCAGGCCGGGCAGGTTGCGCTGTTGCAAACTCAGGGGAATCCGGACGGTCACGTGATCCTGCGTGGTGGTAAAGCGCCGAACTACAGTCCGGCAGATGTCGCCCAGTGCGAAAAAGAGATGGAGCAGGCGGGACTACGACCTTCTCTGATGGTAGATTGCAGTCATGGTAACTCCAATAAAGATTACCGCCGCCAGCCTGCCGTGGCTGAATCTGTGATTGCACAAATCAAAGATGGCAATCGCTCGATCATTGGCTTGATGATCGAAAGTAATATTCACGAAGGCAACCAGTCTTCTGAACAGCCGCGCAGCGAAATGAAATACGGCGTGTCCGTAACCGATGCCTGCATTAGCTGGGAAATGACGGATGCGCTGTTGCGTGAAATTAGCCAGGATTTAAACGGCCAGCTGTCGGCGCGTGTAGCATAAGAGGTTGGTTATGGTTGCTGAATTGACCGCATTACGCGATCAAATTGATGAAGTCGACAAGGCGTTGCTGGACTTACTGGCACGCCGCCTGGAGTTGGTTGCCGAAGTCGGTGAAGTAAAAAGCCGCTTTGGGCTGCCGATCTACGTACCGGAGCGGGAAGCCTCTATGCTGGCCTCCCGCCGGGCAGAGGCGGAAGCTCTGGGCGTGCCACCGGACCTGATTGAAGATGTGTTGCGTCGGGTTATGCGTGAGTCCTACTCCAGCGAAAATGACAAAGGGTTTAAAACACTTTGTCCTTCTCTGCGCCCGGTGGTGATCGTCGGTGGCGGTGGTCAGATGGGACGTCTGTTCGAAAAAATGCTCACCTTGTCAGGTTACCAAGTGCGGATCCTGGAACAGCAGGACTGGGATCGCGCGCCGGAGATCGTCTCTGATGCCGGCATGGTGATCGTCAGTGTGCCGATCCACGTCACCGAGCAGGTGATCGCCAAATTACCGCGCCTGCCTTCTGACTGTATCCTGGTGGATCTGGCTTCGGTGAAAAATGGTCCTTTGCAGGCGATGCTGGCGGCGCACGATGGCCCGGTGGTGGGATTGCATCCGATGTTTGGTCCGGACAGCGGCAGTCTGGCCAAGCAGGTCGTCGTCTGGTGTGACGGACGTCAGCCGGAAGCTTATCAGTGGTTTCTCGAACAGATTCAGGTGTGGGGGGCGCGGTTGCATCGGATCAGCGCGGTTGAACACGACCAGAATATGGCGTTTATTCAGGCACTACGTCACTTTGCGACTTTTGCTTACGGTCTGCATCTAGCGGAAGAGAATGTTCAACTGGAACAGTTGCTGGCGCTCTCTTCGCCGATTTACCGCCTTGAGCTGGCGATGGTAGGACGTCTGTTTGCCCAGGATCCGCAGCTCTATGCTGATATTATTATGTCGTCTGAGAGCAACCTTGCGCTGATCAAACGCTACTACCAACGTTTTGGTGAGGCGATCGGTTTACTGGAGCAGGGCGATAAGCAAGCGTTTATCGACAGCTTCCGTAAGGTGGAGCACTGGTTTGGCGATTACGCTCAGCGCTTTCAGAGCGAAAGCCGTACGTTGTTGCGCCAGGCTAACGATAGCCGCCAGTAAATAGAATGCCGGATAATCTTAGCGCTATCCGGCATTATAAAACGTTAGCTCGGATCGACCGGCACCACATTTTCACTTGGATAGCAGCCAAGTACTTTCATCGAACGCGTAATCTCACCCAGTTCCTTCAATGCTTTTTGCATCTGAGGCGATTCCAGGTTGGCCTGAATATCCAGGTAAAACATCTCTTCCCACGGATTGCCGTGAATTGGGCGTGACTCCAGTTTGGTCATAATCAGATTATGGTTGCGCAATACCAGCAGCGCTTCAACCAGCGCACCCGCCTGTTGTCCTGTCGCCATCAGCAGCGTGGTTTTTGCCGGAACCTGGTCAGAAACATTGATTGCTTTGCGCGCCAGTACCACGAAGCGGGTGATGTTTTGCGTCTGGTTAGCTTCAATGTGCTCAAGAACCTGCAAACCATACAGTACGCCTCCGGCTTCGCTCCCCAGAGCCGCCACGCGCGGCGAGTTAGCCTGCGCAACTTTTTCCATTGCCGCAGAGGTACTTTCGGTGTACTCAATCTTCCAGTGTGGATGGCGACTCAGAAATTTGCTGCACTGCTGGAACGGCTGCGGATGGCTGTAAACAGTTTCAATAGTCTCGAGATCCGTTGTGCCGGATACCAACACACAGTGGTCAATTGTGATGGTCATCTCGCCAACGATAGACAGGCTGGTGTGTTGTAGCAGGTCGTAAACGTCGTTAATCCCGCCGGAACTGGTGTTTTCAATCGGAACCACCGCGTAGTCAGCTTGTCCGGTTTCAACCTGATTAAAGATATCGGCAAATTTTGCGCAGCCGCTTTCAATAAATTGTTCAAAGTGGCGGGCGGCATACTGACGGGCGGCGAGGTGAGAATATGAACCCTTTGGGCCGAGGAAGGCTACGCGCGCAGAGTGCGGATTGATTTTGTTCAGATGCTGCTGGAGCAGTGCCTGTTGTGTCAGGACGGAGTCTTCGATAATCAGCTGGAACAGGCGAGTAATATAATGAGCATCAAGATGATGTGCTTTGCCAAGCTGAATCAGGCGGTCTAACAGGTCGCGCTCACGGTCGATATCACGAACCGGACGATGCGAAAGCAGTTTTGCTTTGCCAACTTCTACGGCCAGTCCACGTCGCTCAGCCAGCAGGGCCAGTAATTTTTCATCCAGCGTGCTGATCTTATCGCGCAGCGCCAGTAATGGGTTTTCCGATGTCATAGTGTTGCCTTTCTTGTTATCAATAAAAAAGGCCCCCCGTTGTGGGAGGCCTTATTGTTCGTCTTCGCATTCTTTATCACACGACGAAACGCCTCCCATTCAGGGGAAGGTAAAAAAGAATGCGAAGAAGAACGGGACAAGTTTCATGTAATTTTCCTTTGGCTATATCAATAAAGTACCCGTACTGTTTTCACCATGTCAACAAAAAACGCGCCCGAAGGCGCGTTGGCGATACACTCAATGTAAGGGACTACTCTTCTTCTGCTTCGACGAAGTTGGCGTCTTTTACTGAAGCTGTTGCACGACGGGCTTCGCCTTTGTGCTGCACTTTATTGAGCTGCCGTTCCAGCTTGTTGATCAAATCGTTAATTGCGGTGTACATATCCTCGTGTTTTGCGCTGGCGACCAGATGTCCGTTCGGTGTATTGATGGTGGCATCAGCAATGAAACCCTGTGGCTCCTTAGACAGAATGATATGTGGATTAATCAGATGAGTTTGCCATTTTTCAAGTTTGGCGAGACGGTCTGCGACATGCTGGCGAATTGCCGGAGTAATTTCCATTTGTTTACTGGTAATGTTCATTGTCATAAATTTTACCTCTTGTCTTTCCCGTCTTGGTGATTCCAGCATACCGTTCCTAATGTCAAAATGTGTGATTTAAATCACATTATTTTGTCGCTTTTTGTCAAGAAAACCTTTTTGTGAGGCACAGCAGGAACAGGCGATATTTTACTTGAGGAATACCAGAAAGCAGGCCATATTTGATGAGATGCGTTGCAGCTAAACCGCTTCAGTTGTGGCGTTAACGGATAAAAAAACGGCAGCCCAAGGGCTGCCGTTTTGCATTCTGAGGTAAATCAGGTATTGCTGCTGTTAGCGGCAATGATTTTCGCTACTTTTTCTGCCTGCGCATTCATCTGCATCTGGCGATAAGCTTTTTCCATTAACGGCAGAGCATCACGTGTTGCCTGAGTATCAGGGTAGTCGCGTAGCATACCTTCCACACGGTTTACCACAGCGACCCATGCTCCGCGGGCAGTGTAGTATTGCGCAACGGAGTATTCATACTTCGCCAGACGGTCCTTCAGGAATACCAGACGTTTGGTGGCGTCAGTAGTGTACTGGCTGTTCGGATAGCCACGTACCAGTTTGGAAAAGTCATTAAAGGCAGCTCGGGCGTGTTGCGGATCGCGATCGCTGCGATCAACACCAAAGAACCCTTGCAGTGCGCTATCGTCCAACGCCATATTGGTCAGGCCACGCATATACATGACATAATCAATGTTAGGGTGTGTCGGATTAAGACGGATAAAACGATCGATGGCAGCCTGAGCAAGCGGCAGATCGGCGTTTTTGTAGTAGGCGTAGATGAGATCTAATTGCACCTGCTGAGAATACGGTCCAAATGGATAACGGTTATCCAACGCTTCCAATTGCGTTATTGCCTGTTTCCAGTTACCGTCCTGCAGCTTTTGCTGAGCAGTCGCGTAGATTTCATTTGGCGGATTATCGGGCACCTCTTCCTTTGAACCAGAGCAACCCGCCAAAAACAGGCTCAACGTGGCTGCTGCCACCAGATATTTCATGCGCGTCATGACGTTTTGACTTTCCTCAAAATGTATTACGGGAGATTCTCTGTTCCTGCTCCCGGTTAAGACCAGCTACAATAGCACACTATATTAAACGGCAAAGCCGTAAAACCCAACGTTAAACGAAGAAGCAGTTTATGGCACAACGAGTAGAACTCACCGCAACAGTCTCCGAAAATCAGCTCGGTCAACGCTTAGATCAGGCTTTGGCCGAATTGTTCCCTGATTATTCACGATCGCGCATAAAAGAATGGATCCTTGATCAGCGCGTGCTGGTAAATGGCAATCTTTGCGATAAACCGAAAGAAAAAGTGTTGGGTGGAGAACGCGTCTCCATCAATGCAGAAATTGACGAAGAGGTGCGTTTTGAACCTCAGGATATCCCGCTGGATATCGTTTATGAAGATGACGACATTCTTGTCATCAACAAACCCCGTGATCTCGTGGTGCATCCGGGCGCCGGTAATCCTGATGGCACGGTCTTGAATGCATTGCTGCATTACTACCCGCCGATCGCGGATGTTCCTCGTGCCGGTATTGTGCACCGTCTGGATAAAGACACGACGGGATTAATGGTGGTGGCAAAAACCGTTCCTGCGCAAACGCGACTGGTGGAGTCGCTGCAGCTGCGTGAAATTACCCGTGAGTACGAAGCCGTGGCGATTGGTCACATGACGGCAGGCGGAACCGTTGAGGAGCCGATTAGCCGTCACCCGACTAAGCGTACGCACATGGCGGTACACCCGATGGGGAAACCTGCGGTGACGCACTATCGCATCATGGAACACTTCCGTGTGCACACGCGTCTGCGGTTGCGTCTGGAAACCGGACGTACGCACCAGATCCGCGTGCACATGGCGCATATCACCCATCCGCTGGTGGGCGATCAGGTCTACGGCGGTCGTCCGCGTCCACCGAAAGGCGCTTCTGACGAATTTATCTCCGTATTGCGTAAGTTCGATCGTCAGGCGCTGCACGCGACCATGCTGCGTTTGTATCATCCAATTTCCGGTATCGAAATGGAATGGCACGCGCCAATTCCACAAGATATGGTGCAGTTGATTGAAGTGATGCGTGCTGATTTCGAAGAACATAAGGATGATATTGCCTGGCTATGAGTAAGCTAATTGTCCCGCAGTGGCCGATACCGCAGGGTGTCGCGGCGTGTAGTTCTACTCGTATTGGCGGTGTCAGTATGTCGCCTTACGATTCGCTGAATCTGGGTGCCCATTGCGGTGATAACCCGGAGCATGTTGAGGAGAACCGCATGCGGCTGTTTGCTGCGGGCAATCTGCCTGCAAAACCCGTCTGGCTGGAACAGGTCCACGGTAAGGACGTTCTGAAACTGACTGGCGAGCCTTACGCCTCCAAACGTGCAGATGCTTCATACAGCAACATGCCGGGCACCGTGTGTGCGGTGATGACGGCTGACTGTTTGCCGGTGCTGTTTTGCAATCGCGCAGGAACGGAGGTTGCGGCGGCCCATGCGGGTTGGCGAGGATTATGCGCAGGTGTGCTGGAAGAGACGGTGGCGTGTTTTGCCGACAAACCTGAAAACATTATCGCCTGGCTAGGCCCTGCGATTGGCCCGGACGCGTTTGAAGTGGGAGCAGAAGTCCGCGAAGCGTTTATGGAGAAAGATCCGCAAGCGGACATCGCATTTGTCCCGCGTGATGACAAATATCTGGCGGATATCTATCAGCTTGCGCGCCAACGTCTGGCAAATGTCGGTGTGGAGAACCTTTACGGCGGCGACCGTTGCACCTTCAGCGAAAGTGAGACGTTCTTCTCTTATCGTCGCGACAATACCACGGGGCGTATGGCAAGTTTTATTTGGCTGATATAACCTAAAGAATCAAGACGATCCGGTACGTGTAATTTTCTTTTCACATAATTCAGGTCATTAACCTTGAATAATTGAGGGATGACCTCATTTAATCTCCAGTAGCAATTTTGACCTGTTATGGGAGGAGTTATGCGTCTGGATCGTCTTACCAATAAATTCCAGCTTGCTCTTGCCGATGCCCAGTCACTCGCATTGGGGCACGACAATCAATTCATCGAACCACTTCATCTAATGAGCGCCTTGCTGAATCAGGAAGGGGGATCGGTACGTCCTTTATTAACGTCCGCTGGCATTAATGCTGGCCAGTTACGTACAGCTATTGACCAGGCGTTGAGCCGTTTGCCGCAGGTAGAAGGTACCGGTGGTGATGTGCAGCCTTCTCAGGATCTGGTGCGTGTTCTGAATCTTTGCGACAAGCTGGCGCAAAAACGTGGGGACAACTTTATTTCGTCAGAACTGTTCGTTCTGGCAGCGCTTGAGTCACGCGGTACGCTGACCGATTTATTAAAATCAGCAGGCGCGACGACCGCCAATATCACTCAGGCAATTGAACAAATGCGTGGAGGTGAAAGCGTGAATGACCAGGGGGCTGAAGACCAACGTCAGGCCTTGAAAAAATATACCGTCGATCTGACCGAACGTGCCGAGCAGGGCAAACTCGATCCGGTTATCGGTCGTGATGAAGAAATTCGCCGCACCATTCAGGTGCTGCAGCGTCGTACTAAAAACAACCCGGTGTTAATCGGTGAGCCCGGGGTCGGTAAAACAGCGATTGTTGAAGGGCTGGCTCAACGCATCATCAATGGTGAAGTGCCGGAAGGCTTAAAAGGCCGCCGTGTGCTGGCGCTGGATATGGGGGCGCTGGTGGCTGGAGCCAAATATCGTGGTGAGTTTGAAGAACGCTTAAAAGGTGTGCTGAACGATCTTTCTAAACAGGAAGGCAATGTCATCCTGTTTATTGATGAGTTACACACCATGGTTGGGGCGGGTAAAGCCGATGGCGCAATGGACGCCGGAAATATGCTGAAACCTGCACTGGCACGTGGGGAACTGCACTGTGTAGGCGCAACAACGCTTGATGAGTATCGCCAGTACATCGAAAAAGATGCTGCGCTGGAACGTCGTTTCCAGAAAGTGTTTGTGGCCGAACCTTCAGTAGAAGATACCATCGCGATTTTGCGTGGTCTGAAAGAGCGTTATGAGCTGCACCACCACGTGCAGATTACTGACCCGGCGATTGTCGCGGCAGCTACGCTGTCTCACCGCTATATTGCCGATCGTCAGTTGCCTGATAAAGCTATCGACCTCATTGACGAAGCGGCATCCAGCATTCGTATGCAGATTGACTCCAAGCCGGAGGAACTCGACAGACTCGACCGCCGTATTATCCAGCTCAAACTGGAACAGCAGGCATTAATGAAAGAGTCTGATGAGGCGAGTAAAAAACGTCTCGATATGCTCAACGAAGAGCTGGATGATAAAGAGCGCCAGTATTCTGAGTTAGAAGAAGAGTGGAAAGCTGAAAAAGCTTCCCTTTCTGGAACGCAAACTATCAAGGCTGAGCTGGAACAGGCGAAAATCGCCATTGAACAGGCGCGTCGTGTCGGCGATCTGGCGCGGATGTCCGAACTGCAGTATGGCAAAATTCCTGAACTGGAAAAACAGCTCGAAGCCGCCACCCAGTCTGAAGGCAAAACCATGCGTCTGCTGCGTAATAAAGTGACGGATGCAGAAATTGCAGAAGTGCTGGCGCGCTGGACCGGGATCCCGGTTGCCCGCATGCTGGAAGGCGAGCGGGAAAAACTGTTACGTATGGAGCAGGAACTGCACAGCCGCGTGATTGGCCAGAATGAAGCGGTGGAAGCGGTTTCTAACGCCATCCGTCGTAGCCGTGCAGGGTTGTCCGACCCGAATCGTCCGATTGGTTCATTCCTGTTCCTTGGCCCAACCGGTGTCGGTAAAACCGAACTGTGTAAGGCGCTGGCTAATTTTATGTTCGACAGCGACGACGCAATGGTGCGTATCGATATGTCCGAGTTTATGGAGAAACACTCTGTCTCTCGTCTGGTCGGGGCGCCTCCGGGATATGTCGGCTATGAGGAAGGTGGGTATCTGACGGAAGCGGTACGCCGTCGTCCTTACTCTGTCATTCTGCTCGATGAAGTGGAGAAAGCGCATCCGGATGTGTTCAACATCCTGTTGCAGGTGCTTGACGATGGTCGTCTGACTGACGGGCAGGGGAGAACGGTCGATTTCCGTAACACGGTTGTCATCATGACCTCAAACCTGGGATCGGACCTGATTCAGGAACGCTTCGGGGAGCTGGATTATGGCCACATGAAGGATATGGTGCTGGGCGTTGTGAGCCATAACTTCCGTCCGGAATTCATCAACCGTATAGATGAGGTCGTTGTATTCCATCCGTTGGGTGAGCAGCACATTGCTTCTATTGCTCAGATCCAGCTGCAGCGTCTGTATAAACGTCTGGAAGAGCGTGGTTATGAAATTCACATCTCTGACGAGGCGCTTAAACTGCTGAGCGCGAATGGTTACGATCCAGTCTATGGCGCACGTCCATTGAAACGCGCTATCCAGCAACAGATCGAAAACCCGCTGGCTCAGCAAATCCTGTCTGGTGAGCTGATTCCTGGCAAAACGATTCGCCTGGAAGTTAACGACGATCGCATTGTGGCAGTGCAGTAAGTCACTAAATGACCATAAACGGGCCCTGCGGGGCTCGTTTTTGTTTAATAACCAGGCAAAAACAGAGTGATCGATTGAAAAATAATCGCTTGATAAGTTTTTTGTATTTTTAACTTGTCAGCCTCAAATAACTCCCTATAATGCGCCTCCACTGACACGGAACAACGGATTACAAGCCGCCGGGTCAGCGGGGGTCCACTGAGAACTTCGTAGAGAAAAGCAAAAATAAATGCTTGACTCTGAATGAGGAAAACGTAATATACGGGACCTCGCGACAGAGCGCTAAAGCGCGTCGCAACTGCTCTTTAACAATTTATCAGACAATCTGTGTGGGCACTCGAAGATACGGATTCTTAACGTCGCAAGACGAAAAATGAATACCAAGTCTCTGAGTGAACATACGTAATTCATTACGAAGTTTAATTCACGAGCATCAAACTTAAATTGAAGAGTTTGATCATGGCTCAGATTGAACGCTGGCGGCAGGCCTAACACATGCAAGTCGAACGGTAGCACAGAGGAGCTTGCTCCTTGGG
>NZ_WPCV01000004.1 GCF_018035235.1 Citrobacter sp. On2M | reverse complement strand
AGCTCACCACGTTTCAGATAACGCCGTGTAACGCTGTTGCTTGCGATAAATTTGGTCATATGTCCTCCAGTGGTTGCTTTGGTGATTGAATGGCCGGTGCTGATATCCGGCTTGCGGCTAGCCCAGCAATATGAAGCAACTCTGGTTGAGCGATTTGGGCAGGAGTTGGTTGACTGGCTGAATGGCCCGCATGAAATGACCAGATACCGGCGCGAAGACTTCATCCGGATCCGCGATGAGTACCGGCGCAAATGTCGTGAAATGGAAAAGAAACTGGAGGATGTATGACATTCGAATCCTACTTTGCTGATCACATTCGACTGCGCTGGACACGGTTACGCATCTATCGTCACCCTGGCTCATTTGCCACTGACTACCGGATATTACGCAATTACATCAGTCGCTATAAACCATCAGGAGCAGAAGCATGAATCTCGAAAATACAGTGAAATATCACTTTGCGAAGTCAACGATGATTAGCGACTCTCCCCGCGCCACGGCGTCAGACTCTTTGACCGGAACTGACATCATGGCGGCGATTGGCATGACACAAACACGCGCCGCTCTCGGATTTAGCGCTTTCCTCGGCAAGATGGATATCAGCGACTATGACCGCGACCGGGCGATCAAACTTTTAACTCAATATGCAATGGAGCAGTGCGATAAGGTTGCAGCCTTACGCAAGCTCGAGACAGATATTAAGCTGAAAGTAATGCAAGTACTCGCAACGTTCGCATTTGCTGACTACTCACGTAGCGCCGCCAGCACCAGAACGTGCGACTGCTGTCAAGGTAATAAATTCGTAGAAGCGCAGGTGATGACGATGAAGCACATCGGCAGACCTAATCTGGAGGAAAGGCGGGAAACGGTTAAGGTGCTTTGCCACAAATGCAAAGGGAAGGGTGTGCTGACCAATGCTTGCCAGTGCAATGGAAAAGGTATGGTTCTGGACAAAGAGAAAACTATTCTACAAGGCGGCGTTCCAGCTTATAAAACATGCATCCGGTGTAATGGGCGAGGATATGCGAGATTGCTACCGGATAGCGTCCGTAAATATATCTGCGCGACAGTGATGGATATACCTGAAACCACGTGGCGCAGGTCTTATAAGGATTTCTTTGAAAGCCTGGTAGGTGAGTGCATTAAACAGGAGGAATACGCAAACCGGATGTTGAACAAAGTCACACAGTAGTGAATATTTTCTACGAAATAGGATTTATCTAGAAAATTACACTTTACAAAGTGGCGATTTTTGTTTAATCTCGATTCTAACGATGGGTTACTGACTTCGTTGGCGGTGAGATAAGCGAGGTGGCGCTCACCACTGAACTGCCTAGTTGGTATCTTCGACGCATCGTCTGGTACTCCAACCATCAGCAAGCTGAGAGGTTTGCAAACTGAGTCACCGGCAGCTATCAGAATCCTTAGTTTCTCAGGCCGAGATATGATAGTTGCACCCATTTAAGCCCTTGCATAAATGCAGGGGCTTTTTGTATTCAGGGTCAGAAGCACAGAGGTTGTGCGATCGGCTGTTAACCGATTGGTCGAAGGTTCGAATCCTTCCTGTCCCGCCAAATTCCTACCAGGACCATAAGAGCGAAAGCTCAACGCACTACCCTCATCTTGCCAGCCGCGCCGCTGGCTTTTTTCGAGCGCATTACCACCAAGAACCAGACCCAACCAACTCACTGCTGAATATCTGTGGCTACGGTGGTTTAGTGCGCTTCAAAAAAGAAAACCCGCACTATGGCGGGCTTCGTGAAAATGGGCGACGGTAAGTAGTTGACGCTACTCACCGCCATCTTGCCCGTGAATCGACTCACGAACAAAGACCGAAGGCCCATATCGTCTGATCAGACGGATGTAACTTAGTTCGGATTTGTTCATTAAACAAGATCCACATTAATAAATGTGAACAAGTCCCTCAATTTGAGGGTCGCATCTTTCGCGGCCTGGCTAGTCTCTCCCCGCGCCGTTTTACGGCCAGGCGCATTTTAAGCAGCCACCAGAGTGGTGGAGACTACGCAATGGCAAACGGAATCGACTTCATTCCGGCTCTGCTTCTCGCGGTCATCATGAATCTGGTTGGCTCACTGGCGAAGTATGCTTACAGCTCTCCTGATGAAAGAGTTCCGCTCTTTAATCATGTGATCGTGTCACTCTTTGCCGGAATGATGATGTTTTTATTTTCAATGACGAACGGGTGGTCGTTATACGTTATGGGTATTGGTTGCGGCGCTGCCGGTTGGCAGGGTGCATCAATAATAAGGCGTATCCATCCACCTGGGTTCGGACCAGATGGTGAAAGTGATGACAAATAACGTTGAGCTGAAGGTTGGGCGTTATGTTATCAGGATTATGCCTGTGCTTTTTTTCCTAATAACTGCATTCGCCTGTTACAACATCCAGGCGGTTATTGACAATAGTCAGCAAACAATCGTCCAGATGCAAAAAGAAAACAGCAGCCTTTCAAAGCGGCTGACTGCATCAGATTTAAAGCGCCGTACTGCAGAGCAGGAATTGGCGTCACAGAAAAGTAATGGCCAATCACCTGGTGTGGTGATCATTTCGCCAGAAGGTTCCAAGGTTCACACATTTGATGCCCCCAGAGCTTACCCCAGCGTGCAGAAAGATCTCATCTTCTGAAGGAAATAATAATGAGTAACATTGTGAAAATCCTCAATTATGAAGAGGGGTATAAGGAGCGGCCATACATCGATACGGAGGGTTATCCCACTGTAGCGTGTGGTGTGAAGATTGGGCCAAAGGGTGCATCTCTGAGCAATTATATATTCACCGTTCCTCGTGAAGTGGGCGATGTATGGCTGGAGTCATTCGTTGCTTCAACTATCAAAAAGATGAATGAAAACCCTCTCATCATTTCCGCGATGAAAGCATGTAATCAGGAACGCAAAGATATCCTAATTAGCATGGCTTATCAGATGGGCGTTCAGGGGCTCGCGGGGTTCAAGAACACTCTCGCTATGGTGTCTTCTGGTAACTTCTCTGGTGCTGCATCCGGAATGCTATCAAGCAAATGGGCAAAGCAAACTCCAAACCGTGCAAACCGTCACGCAGAGGTAATGCGAACCGGGACGCTTGACGCCTATAAGGGGGTTATCTGATGAAAATATTCATCGCATTCTGCCTGGTTGCTATTGTTGTTCTGTTAATGGCCCAGAGATACACCCGTCTCGAGTTCGTGTCACACGCAAAGCTGTTGTTCAAGACTTGGTCTGTCTGGTTGGCTTCAATGGGCGCAATGATGGGAGCATGGATACAGAGCTTCCCTGATGCAGCTATTCAGGCCTGGACGTTATTGCCTGAAGACATCAAAGGCTATATCCCTCATGACATTCTCGGTTACATCAGCCAGGGCATGGTTGTGATCGCGGTACTTGCTCAGTTCGTTCGGCAGTCAAAGCTGAAAGACAAGGCCGTAGAAATGAGGGAGTCAAAATGAGTTCGTTAATGGCTGTCGGATGGGAGTACATAATTGGTGCAATAGGGATAATTTGTGCTGTTGCTCTTACCTGGTTCACAGCGAAAAACAAAGGTCAGACAGAGGCAAAAGCTGACGCTGATGTTAAGAGTGCAAACTCAGAAAAAGAGACGGCACAGAACATCACCATAAAACAGGAGGCCACCATAAAGGCGGTGAAAGATGTTACACAGGAAAATCAGTCTCTGTCTGATGATGCTGCTCGCCAGCGCATGCGTGGATCGAAATACCACTCCGCAGATTAAATACGTATACGTCGATAGCGCGTGTACAGCTTTTCAGCCAATCATCACTCATGGGAAAGATCCTGATGTGATGGATGGTAGAACAGTAAAAGCAATAAACACCCATAACGACACATGGGACAGGCTGTGCGCTAAATGATTTGTGTGACCCTCTAAGGAGCGTGATTCACCATCTTGGCAGGCCGGAACAGACGGAAGTGACCAATCACTACTGAGAAGCAGAGAAACCGTTGCGCTAAGGAGAAGGTATGATAATCCCAGAAAATATTAAGGCCATCGGATCCACCGGGGGAAATTCATCGCAAAGCATCACTATAAATTCAGTGGCAGCGAACGGAAGGCCTTTTGGAACCCCATTTGTTCTATCTCAAACAAGCCCTGCATTCGTAACATACTCAATAGATCAAAGCATTCCTTCTGATGTCGGAGGGCAGGCAACTATCACAGCTACAGTAGATGGAGTGTTTGTTTCTGGAACAAGAAATACAGAGGTCGCCAATAGCGGAGAAGTAGTAGCAATCAACAGGCGAGAGGTAATCTCATTTTTTGTTCCTCCAGGATCTTCTGTATCACTTGGTAGGTCATTAAGCACTGGAGTAACAGCAGCATTGGCTGGCGGACAGGAGGTGATTTTTAAATGAGCACAACGACTATAACCGTCAGTGATGATTGGCAGCAAGTAACCACTGGCACAGAAACAAAATTGCTACAAATATGTTCAGGGGTAATTCTTGTTGCGGACTCTCTCACTAAACCTGATGTTAATTCTCCTGGATATGTAATTCGCGGCTTTGTACAGATAACTCCGCCAACTATTGCATGGATTAGAAACTCAAATTCAGGCGAAGTGTTGGTGACAATATAACACTGCCAGATTTTATCCTTCAAAATGCGATTCGCTCCTATGAGCGGAAAGCAGGAAATTCTGATTATGTTAATTGATGTCGGTGAGTTTCAGTTATGGATGTATCTTGAAGGAGAACTAGACCTCCAGCACGTGGGTTTCATTAAGGGGTTTAAGCCTGAAATGGATGATTGTTTTATCTACTTCCACCCCAAAAAAGACAACCCAAGCATTTCTGCAATTAAGAAATCTTCAGTTGGTGGCTTTACAGTAATCCCCATCGAAAAGAGTAAATAACATGACAAAGAAATTCGAAGAGATGCCGTTCGACGTGCAAGAGTCAATTCTTCGCACCATTGAATGGCGACTTACCCATGGCTGCTCCGGTGATGACGGAAAAGATGTTGATTCTGTTATGGCTGCTTATTGTCGGCTGTTTGAATCAAACTCCACAACTAAGGTTGGCGAGGTTGTAGTAAATATCACTACGGTGAATGGGAATACATAACATGGCAAAGCTCACAGACAAACAAGAGCTGTTTGCCCGTGAGTTCATTAAAGACCTCAACGCCACTCAGGCAGTCATACGGGCAGGGTTCAGCGAAAAGTCAGCCCGCAATCAGGCTTATCGCTTGATGACAAATGATGACATTTTAAATCGCATTGCAGAACTTAAAGCCGATCGCAACGAGCAGGTTGGCGTTGACGCTGCCTATGTGCTGCGCCGCCTAACAGAAATCGACCAGATGGATGTACTTGACATCCTGCTAGCCAACGGCGAACTGAAGCCGATTAAAGACTGGCCTAAAGTGTGGCGTACAACACTATCGGGAATGGATGTTGTCGAGATGGCATCTACTGATAGCGCTGCTCTCCTGAAGAAAATTAAGTGGCCTGACAAGGTGAAAAACCTCGAGCTGCTCGGAAAGCATGTCGATGTTCAAGCGTTCAAAGAGAATATTAAAACTGAAGTCACCGGTGCTAATGGCGGACCTATTGTTACTGCTGAAATGAGCGCCGAAGAGGCTGCCGAGAAATACAAAGACCTGATGGGTTAAATCATGCCAATTCCTTTCCCGTTCGACTTCCGAAACCCGGATTATGTTCAGGTATTCGAATGGCGACAGGAGCGGATCCTGCGCATAAGAAACACTCCTGACTCCATTCCGATTCTTAGCTCTTTCTACAGAGATAATCCAGCCCAGTTCATTATTGACTGGGGTATGACGTACGACCCTCGTAATCCAGAAAGAGGGCTACCGTCATATATTCCATTCCTGCTTTTCCCACGACAGGAAGAATGGATGGAATGGTTTATGGATAGATGGAGAGCACAAGAGCCAGGAATCACTGAAAAGACGCGTGACATGGGTATGAGCTGGCTTACAGTCGCTCTAGCATGCACTGTGTGCAACTTCAACAAAGGCATAAGCGTTGGCATAGGTAGCCGAAAAGAAGAATACGTAGATAAGATTGGCGTACCAAAATCCCTGCTTGAAAAAGCTCGCATGTTTATGTCTCTGCTACCCAAGGAATTCCGTCATGGATGGAGCAGGGATAAAGACGCGCCTCACATGCGCATCAAGTTTCCACATACCAGCTCTATTATCTCTGGTGAGTGTGGCGACGGCATAGGGCGAGGCGATCGCGCTAGCTTCTACATTGTAGATGAAGCGGCTTTCCTTGAGCGACCCACATTAGTTGACGCCTCGCTTTCTGCAACGACCAACTGCCGACAAGATATTTCAACCCCCAATGGTAACGCCAATAGCTTCGCTATACGACGCCATGGTGGAAAGATACCAGTGTTCACATTCCACTGGCGGGATGATCCTCGTAAAGACCAGGCGTGGTATGACAAGCAGGTGGAGTTACTCGATCCTGTTACCGTGGCGCAGGAAATTGACATCGACTACAACGCATCAGTGGAAGGCGTGATTATTCCGTCATCGTGGGTTCAGGCTGCTATCGATGCACATATCAAGTTGGGCATTGAACCATCAGGAGCTAGAAAAGGCGCGCTTGACGTGGCTGACGAGGGAATTGATAAAAACGCCTTCACATCAGGTCATGGAATTCTGGTTGATGTTTGTGAGGAGTGGAGCGGAAAAGGTTCTGATATCTTCCAGACCGTTGTAAAAGCGACAAACCTTGCTGATGACAACGGTTGCAGTGATGTCCTTTATGATGCAGATGGCATTGGAGCAGGATGCAGAGGAGACTCCAAGCAGGTTAACGATGAGCGCACAAAAGCCGGCAAGAGACCTGTTAACTTTAATGCGTATAAGGGAAGTTCTGGAGTATTAAACCCTGACAAAGTTCTGATGAAGGATGCAAATGGAAGAAGCATCACCAACAAAGACTTTTTCCAAAACTTCAAAGCCCAATCATGGTGGCATCTAAGGACTCTATTCCTGAATACATATCGCGCCATTAATGGAATGAAATACGACGCAGACGAAATTATTTCTCTCTCTTCAAAAATGGCTGCATTACCAAGATTAACCTCTGAATTAAGCCAGCCAACATATAGCAAAAACTCAGCAGGGAAGATTCTGGTCGATAAGAAACCGGATGGAGCCTTGTCACCTAACTGCGCAGATAGCCTGGTAATCCTCAAGTCACCTGACAGAGGTCCGTTACGCATATCTGAAGAACTTTTGAGGCTCGCATAGTGTTTGAACGCTGGAAAAAGAAAAAAGCTGAGCCTCCAAAGGAAGAGGCAAAACAGCCCATGTCGTTGGCAAGTGCGCTGGCGATGCTGAATGAGCAGGAAAGGATTAAGTCAGAGGGTGAAGTGCTTCGCCAGATTGAGCGCTACACACCGCCGCCGGGGGTTATCCCTGAGCATATCGGTGATGCTGCTCTGGCGATGGACTCCACCCCCTACAGTTACCTGAATTCAGCCAATATCACAGCATATGGATATGGTGGCTTCCCCGGCTATCCGTATCTGTCACAGCTTGCCCAGCTGCCGGAGTATCGCAAGATTACTGGCACGATCGCCGAGGAAATGACGCGCAAGTGGATTGAGTTGAAGCACGTCGGAAAAGATGAAGGTGACGACAAAGCCGACAAGATTCGCCAACTGGATGACGCGTTAAGGCGCTTTCAGGTTCGTGAAAAGTTCCGTGAAGCCGCAGAGCATGACGGTTACTTCGGGCGGGGCCAGATTTACATCGATGTGAAGACACCGAGCGGTAACTCTGCCTGGCTGGTTCCTGATGAGCTGGACAAGAAGCTCTACATCAGCCCTCGCAAGATAACCAAAGGCAGCCTGAACGGGTTCCGCGTTATCGAGGCTATGTGGACTTACCCGGGCGTGTATAACGCTGACAACCCGCTAAGCCCTGATTTCTTCAATCCGGCCGAATGGTACGTCATGGGGCGCACAGTTCACGCCAGCCGTATGCTGACGATGATTTCGCGTCAGGTGCCAGACATTCTCAAAGCAGCGTACAACTTTGGCGGCCTGTCTCTTAGCCAGATGGCAGAGCCCTACATACAGAACTGGCTGAGAACGCGTGACAGCGTAAGCGATCTGGTTCACTCGTTTGTGGTGTACGGCCTTAAGACGAACATGCAAAACGTGTTATCTGGAGTTGCGGATCCAAACCTGTTCATGCGCGCTGAGTTCTTCAATAAGGTTCGCGACAATCGCGGAATGTTCCTTGTTGATAAGGATGCGGAAGAATTCTTCCAGTTCGTGACAAGCCTGTCCGGTGTCGACGCTCTCCAGGCTCAAGCGCAAGAACAAATGGCATCGGTATCAAGCATTCCTCTGGTAAAGCTGCTTGGGATTACGCCAAACGGCCTCAACGCTTCGTCTGATGGTGAGATTCGCGTCTTCTACGACTCAATTCACGCCATGCAGGAGAATCTGTTCAGGAGCCCGCTTAAAACGGTGCTGGATGTCATTCAGTTGAACGAATTCGGTGAGATTGACCCTGATATCGATTTTGAGTTCCTGCCGTTGTACGAGCTTACAGAAGCCGAGAAGGCCGAGGTCATGAAACATCAGTCTGAGGCTGACAAGAACTACGCCGAAGCCGGAGTGTTCGACCTTGACGCGATCAGGAGTATGCGCCAGTCAGACAAGTCCAGCCCATACCACATGATGGAATCCGAAGATGACGAAGAAGAGTACGAAAACGAGTCCATCGAAGAAGGATTCGAAGACCCAGAAAATCCTTCGTCCAGTCAGGGCTAACGCCGGAGTTCATGAGTGGTATCGCGCTGAGCTTCTCAAGCTGGTTCGGGAGATGAACAAGTCTTACCGATACTGGCTTGAAGCTGGATACAAAGACAGCATGGCGATGGATGCCAGTCCTGCGAATGAGTTAAAACGCAGGCTGGCGAAGCTCGGCAAGAAGTGGGAGAGAAAGTTCAGCGAGCTTGCCAAGAAACTTGCAGATCGCTTTGTCGATAAGACTCTGCGAAATACCGACGTTTCTCTACACTCCGCGTTAAAAGCTGGCGGATTCACGGTTAAGTTCACGATGAATGATGAGCTTAAAAACGCGATGCAGGCCGTCATTAACGAGAACGTCAACCTGATTAAGTCGATATCCTGAATTCTCATCTGTCGACGACGCACTCCTTCAGCAGTATTTCACCCAGGCAACCATCTATCTCGATAACACCGATTTTAGTCGTGTGTCGGATTTGGCTGTCCGCGCAATGCTGCTGAATATGCTGGTTGCCCATATTGCCTTTCTGTATTCGGGCGCTAATGGGCAGTCTCCATCCGGATTGGTAGGGCGAATTGACAGCGCATCAGAGGGTTCAGTTAGCGTTCATGCGGATATGCCAGGGGTAACAGCAAACTCAGCATGGTACATGCAAACAAAGTATGGCGCTGATTACTGGAATGCTACGGCACCATTCCGCACCTTCCAGTATATAAGCGGTCATTCCCCATCAAATTATCCCTACGGATATTACCGGAGGTACTGATGGATAAGGTAATGGATGCACTGGATAAAGCAGCAAGCTCATTCGGAAATCTTCAACTAAAAGTTGGATTCCTTGAAGGGGCTACTTATCCAGACGGAACCCCTGTCCCAATGGTTGCTGCGACGAACGAATTTGGTAACCCGGCAAATAACCAACCGCCAAGACCATTCTTTCGCAATGCAATAGCTGGACATGAAACGGAATGGCAAGAGGCAACAGCCAAGCTGATTGAAAACGGTGATGAGACCAGAGACGTTCTTTCTCTGCTTGGTGAAATAATCGTGGATGACATTAAAGAATCTATTCGATCACTTGATTCTCCGCCACTTTCACCAGTGACCATTGCGAAGAAAGGGTTTGATAAGCCGCTGATTGACACATCAAACATGCTAAACAGCGTTAGCTACGAGGTGGGAGAAATTGAATCTCAGACAAATAGCGAATAACGCGATCACCAGCATCAACCCCAATATCTCAGCAATCCTGAAGAAATACGCCGGTGAAACTATCGGACCCGGTCGCAAGCCATTTCCGTCTTACCTTCCTGATCAGAACGTCACCATTCAATTGCAGCCTATCAGCCGCGGCGACATGCAACACGTCGACGGTCTGAATATTCAGGGGCTGGCAAAGGTGATTTACGTCAATGGCAACTACTTCAGCGTGCAGCGCGAAATGGAGCAGGGCGGCGATATCTTCGTGATTAATGGCGAGCAATGGCTTGTCGTCGAACCGGTGGAGTTGTGGCCTGACTGGTGTCGTCTGATTGCTGTATTGCAGGTGAGCCCATGAATGATTACACGCTAGACGAAATCATTGACGATTTGGCTGGGTACATCGAGCCGATCGCCGGCACATGCCAGCAAGCGCAGGCAAACCGTGTTCCGATGCTAAAAGGCCAGTTCTGCATCCTGACCCCCTTGCGATTTACCCGGTTATCCACGACGAGAGACATCAAGCAGGACACTGGCTCTCCGGCAACAAGCGCCATGGGATACACAGAAGTTCGCCAGGCTGATATTCAGGTGGATATCTATGGTCAGGGTGCAGGGGATCGAGCGATTGCACTCGAAACCACGTTCGCGAGTAGTTATGGCTACGACACCATCAAAACCATCGACGCCCGGATTGCGCCGCTTTACTCATCACCTGCCATTCAGGCGCCGATGATCGACGCCGAAAGCCAGTGGCAGGAGAGATGGACCCTGACTCTTTCTTTACAGGCTCATATTACCGTGTCGTTCCCGCAGGATTACTTCGACAAGGCCGAAATCACTTTACAACAGGTAGATATATGACCATTCCATTATCAACGGATTTTAATATCACGCCCAATGTCGTTACGCCTGCCGGTTCTGCGGTTGATGCTAACGGCCTGATGCTGACCGATAACGAGCTTATCCCGGTCGGAGCGGTGCAATCTTATTTCTCATCCTCCGATGTCTCTGCTCTGATGGGCAGCGAATCAAAAGAATTCCTCGCCGCGCAGCAGTATTTCAACGGCTACGAAAACTCATCTGTTATTCCTGGTGAGTTGCTGATGTACCGCATCGTTACTGCTGACGTTGCTGGATATTTGCTGTCCGGTAATCTGAAAGGTGTGGCGCTGACCACCCTGAAGGCAATCCCGGCAGGGACCATCACCCTGTCAGTTGACGGCGTATCGGTCACCAGTACGTCAATCGACCTGTCAACGGCTACCAGCTTCAGTGACATTGCATCAAAGCTGCAGGTTGGTATTGGGGCAAGCAAGGTCGCGGTAGAATGGCTGCCGATTGCTAACCGCTTCATTATTCGCTCTGCCACTACCGGCGCGGATAGCGAAGTGTCTTATGCGTCCGCTGGCGCACTGGCTACCGGACTGTTGCTTACTCAGGCAACTGCGGCAATCGTATCTCCGGGTTCCGATGCTGTAACGCTGACAGACACGATGAATAACATCATCAACGTCAACCAGAACTGGATCCTGTTTAACTCGCTGGTCGAACTTACCGATGACCAGAAAACAGAGCTGTGCGCATGGGCAAGCAGCAGCAAAAACCGCTTTGGCTATGTCGTGCATGACACTACGGCTGAAGGAACTGTCGCCAACAATGCTAACTGCTTCGTGCAGAAAGTGGTTGTGGCTAATGGCTACGAGAACATTTTCCCGGTGTACGGCACATATCTGTACGGGGTAACCGCGCTGGCCTACGCCGCATCGGTAGATTTTGCTCGCACCAATGGGCGTATCTCGTTCAAATTCCGCGGCTTCCCGGGGTTGGCCCCTAACGTGACAGATCTGGCTACTGCTCAGGCTCTGAAATCGAACGGTTACAACTTCTACGGTGCTTACAGCCTGAATAAGACCATGGCTCAGTACGCATCTGACGGTGCTATTACCGGTAAATTCGTCTGGCTGGATACCTTCATCGATCAGGTATGGATTAACGCTAATCTGGTCAGCGCATACGCCAACCTGTTCACCAATAATCAGTCCTACCCGTTCAACCAAAACGGCTACGGTGCGATTCAGGCGGCCACAATTGACGTTGCTAACCAGGCTCTGACGTTCGGCGCAATTCAGAAAGGTGTCGTGCTGGATAATGCGCAGATCCGCATCGTGAATAACACAGTTGGCAAAGATATCTCCGCGACGCTGTATTCCGAGGGATGGTACTTGTATATCCCGACGCAAACCGGCGCGGCGCGTCTTGAGCGAGACCTGAAAGGCGTCATTTTCTATTATGTTGACGGGCAACTTATTCAGTCAATTACCATGTCCTCAACCGCTATTTTATAAGGGAATAAACCATGCCTATAGATATTACCTCGGCTAACAGTAAGCTGCGCATCGTCGTACCTGCTTACTATCCCGGCGGTTTTGACGTTGATGATTACGCAGCCGACAACATGTTTGAAACCGGCGCATTGCAGAACAAAGAAGACATGATGTCTGCTGATGGTAAATACCACGCTGGATTCGTCTTCAACCCGACAGAGTTCACCATTAACCTGATGGCAACATCGAATGCCAGCAGCCTGATTGATGACTGGATTGCTGCCGAGCGAACGGCAATTTCTGCGTTTGCATGCAACGCCACTTTGACCGTGCCGGCGCTGGGGGCGAAGTGGAACTTCGTTAACGGAGTCCTCTACACCTGGACACCTACTCCTCCGGGTCGCCGAGTTCTTCAGCCACGCCCGGCAGTATTCCACTTTGAGACCGTCACACGGAGCGCAATCTGATGGCACGTAAAGAGATCCCCTTCATCGTTGAGGAAGAAGGCCGCGATAAGGGTAAGGAATTCCTCATTACTGAGATGTCGGCGTGGGATGCCGACTCTCTGGCACAGGATATCTTCCGCGCTATGGGTGATTCTAATTACAGCAGCATCCCGGCTGATGTGATCGCAATGGGGTGCGCCGGGCTGGCAACAGTTGGCCTGAGCGTCATCTCTGCATCATCTCCGGAAGTTGCCCGACAGTTGCGCGACCGCCTGATGTCGACGGTGGATATCATCATCACCAATGAAGGGCAGCGCCAGCAGCGCAAAGTGAATGGTTCTCTGGACTTCGAAGAGGTTTCGACCATTCGCTCCCTGCTGGACAAGGTGTTTGAGATTAATTTCAATTTTTTAACGATCGCCGGAGAGTAAAGTATCCCTTCCTTGAGGAAGATGCTCCACCGGCTAAGTTAGTCTCCCCCGTCAATATCTCATCAACCATCAACGCCATTATCTGCTCCGGAAAAGCCTCTTACCTCGATTTACAGGAAAAGCTTTCCGTAGCGGATATGTACAACCTGCTCGAGATTATCTCAGTGGAAAACTTCAATCAGCGCGTGTGGCATAAGCATCAGGAGCAACGATGATTATTCAGGAGCTTGCTTACAAAGTAACCGTCAAAGCAGACGAGTTCCTGAATGGTAAGCGCAAAGTAAGCGAAGAGGTTGGAAAGCTAAACAAAGAGCTTTCACGTGCTGAGAAAGAGCGCGAGAAAGAGCTTAAAAAGCAGCGGGAAGAGCTTGAGAAGTTTGGCAAGTCAGCCACATCAGCTTTCCGTAACGTTACGGCTGCCGCTGCCGGGTTCCTTGGTATAGGTGCTGGCCTGTATGGTATCAAGCAACTATTCACATCCACTGCCAATGAAATCGTTCGTGCCAGTACACAGGCTAAGTTCTTCGGCTCTGATGTAAACCGTTTATTTGGTATGCGACGAGGTTTCGAGCAGGCAGGGCTTAATGCTGACGCGTTCATCGGTGCTTCTGGTAACGCACGAATGGCGCTGGCTAACATCAAAGACCCGACAATCTTTGGTGGGCTCACCGGCGCAGCACAAAACCTGATGGTGTTGGGCGCGCGTACCGGGCTGAACATCAATAACCTTGGTGACCCTAACAAGGCGCTTGGAGAGTTCACCCGCTACGGCAAATCACACTCTCAGGAAAACCTGATGCAGGTGATGGCGGCCGCCGGGTTCGACCCGACAGACGCAGCCAAGATTAAATCTGGTGAGTTAAAGTCTCTGGTCGACTCAGAAACGAAGAAGTCGAACATCACCGCCGCCCAGGTGAAAGAGCAGGAAAACTTGCTGGTTACTTTGGGGCAACTCGACGCGCAATTTGACCGCATCCGACAGGATATAGCCATCGCCTTTGCACCTGAAGTTATGAGCGCGCTAAAACAGTTTGGTGACTGGATCAAAGACCACCATGGCGACATCATCGGGTTCTTTCGCGATGCCGGAGAATCAGTTAAGAAACTGACAGAATCAGTCGGCGGGGCGAATGCGCTTCTTCTGTTGCTGGCCGCAGGGCTGAGGCTTAACCCTCTTGTTCTTGCTGGAATGGCGGGAGTTCAAGCGATTAATAACATTGCTGACGCCGCGAAAGAGAAAGACAAGACCGATTCACTATGGAATTCGATAGTTAAACGATGGAATGCAGGTGGTTGGGCTAACGCTACAGGCGTAACATCAAATGGTGCTGAACAACACGCGCAGTCAGCAAGAAGGATGCAGCAGTCACCGGGAGAAATGGATGATCTTCTACATGGCGTGATGATGACAGAGTCGGGCGGAAACCCCCTTGCATACAATGTTTCAGGGGCAACTGGCGCGTACCAATTAATGCGTGGCACAGCAATGGATATGGGGCTTCGTGTCGATTCTCAAGTAGATGAGAGATTAGATCCAGAGAAATCTCGAGCAGCAGCCGGCGCTTACATGAGAGTGTTACTAAAGCGCTACGATGGTAACGTCGATAACGCTCTCAGAGCTTATAACTGGGGAATGGGTAACGTTGATAAGTGGATCGCTAATGGTAGCGACATCTCACAGTTACCAAAAGAAACGCGTGAGTACACTGGCAAGGTCTATGGGAACATAGGCAATGCCCGCAACTATTACGCAACACAGGGAAGAATGGCAGATAACAGGCCATATCAACTGGCGTCAAGTGGTGGGCAGCCTCAGATACAAAACAGCACTCACATCAATACAGTGAACGTTAACAGTAACCCGACAACAGTTGACGCTCTGACAAAGAGTATCAATCAACAAGCTAGCCGGGCATCGACAAACGCGGCATTTTCTAGCATCGTCAGGTGATCTAGTTTCCGTTGCTGTATAGGGAATACCCAGCCTTTACGGACTCAAGCATAAGGTCTACAGGGAGTTCAGAGTTAGATGATTCTTGTGTGAGATATCTTTCGATATCTTTGTACTGCATTCCATCTCTGGCTGATTTGTAACCACCTTGGCACCCATCAGAAACAAGCTTAAGAAGATCAAGTCTTCTTGATTCCTTCAGGTTCTGAAGATCGCCATCAAAAGACTCAACCAGAGATGAAGCTTTTTTATTGCATGAAACAAGGAGTTGATGCTCTGTAAGAGAGGCTGCCGCCATTAAAGGCAGACATGATGCAATTGATATCAAAATGGTATAAATCGACTTAAGCTTCATGTTTTATCCCTTATGCTGTTTTCCTGATTCTACCCATTAACTGAAGCAAAAACACTCAACGCTCACTCAGGTGGGCTTTTTGTCATTCTCAACAACAACATATCCTTGAGAGTCTTTCAGTAAGATGCTGATTTCACGCTGACTGAACCCCTCTGCGATGAACTTTTTTCCGTCGCTGGTTTGTATCGCTAGTTTTTTTCCTTTATTTCTGGCGACGAAGTATCCTATAGCTGCAGATAAGCAGTTCATTGCTGCCGGGCTTGTTATTCCGTTAACAATCACTTGCACCCACTCTAGCGGTGTTGAACTGTCGAATGCGAGAGTCACATGCGGCTTATGCTCTAAATGCCACTTACTCATTGCTTCATTCAAAGATTCAACATCTTCTTGTCGGACGGTAAAAATGAAACTCTCCATCGTTTACACTCCATCGTTAAAAAATATTGGCAATGCCTTTAGCCTAATTTTGGGTGGGATATCATTGCTTCTCGGGAGAGAGGTCTCTATCGAGAGCGAGATTACCCCTACGGAATTCACAAAAATGGTTGTCGATGACCTTCGCCGGCAAGCAGAAACAGGCGAGTTAGAAATGACACAAGAAGAGTTGCGCACATCATTGCTTGCCGCTCTTGATAAAAGCTAGCCCATGATGAGGTGGCATGTAGGCATCTATCCCTTCGCCCTTCAATGCGTCAATTAACCCAGAGACTTCATGAATGGAAACTGAAAAATTTATACGCTTTGAATTATCTTCCACGGGTAATGGAACCTCTCATATCGTGTGGGGCGGCAAGCTCATCATTGGTGGCTTGCTGATGCTCCTCGGGTTTAACGTAAAGGTCATGCAAAACATCGCTAAAGACGAGCTAATTGAATCCATAAAAAGCTAAGAAGAGGTAAAAAATGTATGATTTTCTCTGTTACCTCAACGGCGTCGTTGTCGAACACTTTGTTTCCATACCACTTGTCTGCTTCATAGTTGTACGGTGGTTAGTATTACGGTTGCTATGGGGGTCGTCGTACTAACCAAATCTATCCTTAAAGCGACGGTCGCTGTTGCGCCTATTCATCTTGCCGTTGCAGTAGGGGCATAGATGCTGCTTCTTGCCGTCGATAGTCCATGTGAAGTATTTCTTCTTGAAACCGGCACCGCAGATATCGCAGCTTCTTGGCTTGAAAAGGCTAGCCACGAAGACGAGTACAATAATTCCGATGATCCATTCCATTACTTATCCTTGCTGCACATTTTATTTAGCGTTTCAAGAAGCGCTTCTTTGAATTTTTCAGCTTCGCGAGAAGCGAATTCCTCTTTGCTACTCACATCGTTGGAGACAGCATCAAGCAGAATTTGAACAATTTCAGCATTCATAGATCTTCTGTTGTTCTTTGCTCGCAACCTTATTTTCTCTTTTAACTCATTGGAAACGCGGATGTTTATCTGCGGCTCTTCTCTAGACATGATGCCTCCATGGTGTAACCGTAATACTACCCTTGCATTACTCAGGTCACAATGGTATAACGGTTATACTAAAATGATATGGAGGTAATATGATTGTTCCGTCAGATGCACCTAAGTACAACCTGAGAATTCCTGCAGATGTTAAAGAGATTATTGAGAAAGCGGCAAAAGATGAGGGGAGATCGGTAAACAGCGAAATTGCAAAAAGGTTAATGGATAGCTTGAAACGTGATGGATTACTGTAACCTGAAATGTTGAAGCCCCAACTACTTGCGATAGTCAGGGCTTCGGATGTTAGTCAATCTTGAGGAAAAACCAACATGACAAGTATAGCAATTCTTGAAGCAGTTAACACCTCTTACGTTCCTTTCAATGGCCAGGAGATTATTGCTGTGATGGCTGCAGGTGCAACGTATGTTGCCATGCGTAAAATCGTCGAAAATATCGGGATAGATTGGACTGGTCAGTCGGTAAAGCTGCGCAAACAAAAAGAAAAGTTCGGGTGTAGAGATATCTCTATACCTTCAAAAGGTGGAGTTCAGAAGATGCTTTGCATCCCACTGAAGAAACTAAACGGTTGGTTGTTCAGTATCAACCCTGAGAAAGTTCGTGCAGATATTCGCGACAAGCTGATCCAGTATCAGGAAGAATGCTTCACTGTTCTCCATGATTACTGGACGAAAGGCAAAGCAGAAAATCCGCGCAAAAAGACAACGGTAGACGAGCGCACACCATTGCGCGATGCCGTGAATATGCTTGTAAGCAAAAAGCACCTGATGTACCCGGAAGCCTATGCAATGATTCACCAGCGATTCAATGTGGACAGCATCGAAGATTTGGAGCCCGAGAAGATACATGAAGCCATTGAATATGTTCATCGCGTGGTGCTTGAGGGAGAGTTTCTCGGCAAGCAAGAAGCATTACCAGCGCCAAAACTGGATATCAACTTTCCTATTTCGTGGTTCGTCGAAAATGCTCCATACACGGTTATCCGTCAGCAATGCGGTGACACAATAGCACTTGATCGCAGTGCTCTTGTTGATTGCAGTCCTGCATACAAGCTGGTTGCTGCACTAACATCAGCTGGGTACGACGTTAGCGCGGTGAGTGCAGAGCTAAAGGCGCTACGCACTATCATGGCTGAGCAAAGTTGGGCGCTAAAAGAAATAGCCTCATACACCGCGGTGCGAGACAAAGCTTGCCATCGAATTAATGTTGCACTTTAAGGAGTATAAAATGTCGATGAAAACTATCGGGGAAACCACCCTATCATCGTTTAGATTCAATCGCGACGGTGAATCTTATGAAGCTTCATTATCTTCTGTTGTTTGTGAGAACGAAAATGGTGACGATGAGTGGTGCTATTCGGTTGTCATAATTGATGATGAAGGAAATTTAATCATGAAAGAAATTTCTCATGATTTTATCGAAACATGCGATATATATGACAGATTAAGCATATTGGTTGAGAAGTTTATCATCAAATAACAAGCTTAGAACTAATACCCAAACCTCGCTCCGGCGGGGTTTTTTATTGCCCGGAGAACCGATGAGCATTCTCAGCCTCAACACAGCAGACATATTCAACGCGATCGGTGGCGGATCTCCGCTTTCCATAATCGACAGCGTTCTCCATCCTCAGTATGTGATCCGCAACAGCAAGACCAACGCAGTGGCGCTTGAGTTCAGCGGCATGGCATCTATTCAGCCAGGCGGAAGGGCGCAGATAACAAACGCACCGGTGGAAAAAGGTCAGTATCAGTCTATAAACAAGGTTAAAGAACCAGCCATCATTCGATGCTCAGTCATCATCACCGGACTTTCAGGTTTTACCGGATCTATTCCTAATATTTTTGACCTGACATTCACCAGCCAAAGCTCAACGCTAAACACCATCAAAGAGATGTTGGCTGCGACCGAGACCTACGACATTGAGACGCCGAAAGAAACGCTTCAGAGCTATGACCTTGTAGATCACGACTACGAAGTCACCTCACAGCGCGGAGTGTCAATGCTTACGGTGTTTCTGATATTCCAGGAAGTTATGCAGCAGATGGAGGTGACGCTTTCCGGAGCACAGACAAACGCCAGGCCAACTGATGACGAGATAAGCCAGGGAGTAACCGGGACTGGCGGATTCCAGAAAAATGCAGGATCTACTCCATCAACGGTAGACCAGTTAGGCAAGTCATGGTCATCACTAAAAAAATCACTTGGAGACTTATCAGACAGCGCCACTGGCGCAATTACGACCGGGTTTAAAAGCGCTCTCGAAACAGTTTCCGAGCCCGTTCTTAATGTGGCGAATAGTGCAACCGAAAAGGCCGCCGAGCTTGCAGGGAACATCAGCAAAAACATAACTGGTGCATCGAGTAAATAACCATGCAGACGATTGCTATAGAGCCAAAAAAATCTCAAATCCTGTCCATTAACCTTGCCGGTCAGTTGTGCATTATTCGCCTCATCCAGCGTGAAAGCTTCATGTATATGGATTTAACGGTGAATGGCTACCCAATTATGCAAGGCGTTCCGTGTCTTTATGGAAACAAAATGGTCGGGTATTCGTACCTCGGATTTAAGGGTGATCTGGTGTTTATCGATAACGACGGACAAAACGACCCATCTTATGAAGGTTTGGGAAGTCGTTACATCCTCTACTACATAGAGGAGGCCGAGCTTGTATAAGCAACACACTCTCCGGTTCGAATTCAAAAATAAAGCCGGCGCATTCGATAAAGCAGGCAATGACAAAATCACCATCAGCAATATCAAGGCAACCGTATCGCTAAATGGCGTGATTGGAAGAACTGGAACATCTGCAGAGGTATCTCTTTACGGGCTTAGTCTGGAAAGAATTGCCGAGTTATCAGGAAGAGCGAATGGGAATATGTCTCCTGATCAGAATATCGATATCGGGATATATGCTGACGATACTCTTGTGTTTTATGGCGGTATGACAGCCTCCATAGCGAATATGAACCAAGCCCCCGACAGTTGCCTTTCCATCACTGCAATAGCAGATGCAGAGTTGAGAAATAAAGCGGTTAGCCCCTTTACTGCCAAAGGATCGCAAAGCCTGACGGATGTCATTAACGCTATTTGCACCGCCGCTGGATATGAAGCTGTATTCGGTGATGGAGTAAATGGAATGACCACCTCAGGGAGCCCTCACTTTGAAGGAAGTGTGTTCGATCAGCTTCATCAGGTTTGCTCAGGGTATGGTCTTGCAATGAGTGTAACGCCTCCTGGCAAGGCTGAATTCTGGCCTTCAAATGTGCAGCGAGATGATGTTGTTCCGTTTATATCCAGCGAATACGGACTTATTGGTTACCCGGTATTTGCTGCTGGCGGAGTAATGTTCCAGACGCAATATTCATCTCTTCTTTCAATTGGAAGATACATCGAACTGAAAACAGAGGTTCCGTGGGCGAGTGGGAGATATCAACTTTCTACCGTTCGCCATGAGCTTTCATCGTGGGTAACTGGCGGCCCATGGCATACGATTTGTACCGCTAATAGAACGCAAAAGGATCGAGCGGAGGCGCAAAGTGCCAATAGATAGCAATCAATTTACCCCTACCAACGCCCAGATTAATGATGCCGAATCAATTGCATATGCATTCAAAATGCTTATGTCTGGTTACTACTTCATTGAGATTGTTATGGTTATGGAGGTGCGTGGTGAGGACGAGAATCTGGTAGTAGATGTTCTTCCATTGCTTTCACGTACTGACAGAACCGGTGCTCCAATAAAAAACTCAGTAATTTATGACATTCCAGTTTTCAGGCTGCAAAGCGGGAACAGTGCAGTAGTGATAGACCCTACGCCGGGTGACATTGGTCAAATCCTTGTTAATGACAGAGACACAACTCTGATCAGGGCAAACAGAAAAGAATCCACACCGGGAAGCGCAAGAACGCACAGTAAATCTGATGCCACATATCTTGGTGGGATACTCAATGCAAAGCCAACCGAATTCGTCAAATTCACTGGTTCAGGCATCAACATCAAATCCCCCGGAACTGTAAACATTAACGGTCTGAAAATTCTTCCTGATGGTCGCTTGCAGCTTGTAGACGGAAGCATTGTTGATGCACACACGCATGGAGGGGTATCGCCTGGTGGAAGCAATACAGCACCTTTGGAGCCATAAATGACATACAGAACCATGCAATTAGACACGTCTACGTGGGATTTGACGCTGGACGGGAACGGGAATCTGGCAATCGCCGATGAATCGTATTCTGTAGCGCAGGACGTTGCCAGCGCATGCCTGGTGTTCTCTGGTGAATGCTACTACGACAACACGCTCGGTATTCCGTGGAAAACTGAGGTGCTTGGCAAGCGACCGTCGCCGGGGTTCATTGCGCAAAAGATGCAGACGGAGGCGCTCAAATTGCCAATCGTTGATCAGGCTCTGGCATCCGTATTCTTCGATAAAAACACCCGCACAACTCGCGGCACTATCCGCGTAACTGACATCAACGGGAATATTGCACAGGCCACTTTATGACGACATTAAATACAGCCGTTCCGGATGTCACAATTACCGAGAATGGCCTGCTGGTACCGGACGTATCGGATGTGCTTGCTGGTCGACTAACTGACATGTCGACGGCTCTCGGAGGCGGTGCCAGCCAGTCTCTTAGCTCACCACAAGGGCAGATCGCACAGTCCGATACGGAGATTATTGCACAGGAATATGACAAGCTGCTTTGCCTGTTTAACCAGGTTAACCCTGACTACGCAACGGGAAGGTTTCAGGACGGAATCGGTCAGATTTACTTCATGGACCGGATTTCGGCACAGGGTACAGTTGTTACTGCGACGTGCATCGGGAGGGTTGGCACTATAATCCCTGCTGGCAGTACCGCCATTGATACCAACGGATATATTTACCGGTCTATCGACATAGCAACGATACCAGCATCAGGAAGCATTGATGTTCAGTTTGTGAATAACACAACCGGACCGATACCCTGTGCAGCAGGTGCATTAAATCAGATTTACCGGGCAGTGTCTGGATGGGATGCGATCACAAACGCGAATCCCGGCGTTGTTGGCGTTGATGTTGAATCACGTATTGCATTTGAAACACGGCGTAAACAGTCAGTCGCGAGAAATAGCCGTAATCAGGATGCATCAACTCTCTCTGCTTTGCTGGCTACGAATGGCGTACTGGATGCCTATGTATGGTCAAACAGAACAGCAGCTACGGTAAATCAGGGTACCACAAGTTTCCCGGTGCTGGCGCACTCGATTTATATCTGCGTGTATGGTGGTACCGATGAGGATGTTGCCGAGTCCATTTTCCAGACGTATAACCCGGGCGCAAACCTGAATGGAGATACCTCTTACACGGTTTATGATAATGTTAACTACCTCCCGCCATATCCATCTTATGTAATGCAATGGCAAAAAGCGCTACCAACTCGGGTTTACTTCAGTGTTGAACTTGACAGTTCTCTCAACCCACCCAGCGATATTTCAGTACAGGTTAAGAAGATGATCGCCTCCGTATTTAATGGCGGGTATGAGGGGATAGGTAAGGCAAGGATAGGTTCGACGATTAACGCCGGTAAGTATTACGCACCGGTTATTTCAATATCACCTGATACCGTTGGTATTTTATCACTTGAAGTTTCCATTGATGGTTCAACCTATGGTCCGGCTATAACAATGGGAATAGACCAGGTTCCAACAATTCAGGAATCAGATATTACCGTAACTCTTTCGTAAGGGGTGAGGCATGTGGGAAGACACAATACTTACCCAATACTCAGCAAGTAAAAAATTACTTTCTATTATCGAAACATTTAATCAGGCAGTAAGTCTTGATGATTTTACCGATGAGTTTCTTACCAAGGTATGGGATTTAACAACCTGTGAGACTTTTGGTCTTGATATATGGGGTAAGATTGTTGGCGTAAGCAGATATATTGTTGCGCCAATAGATAGCGATTCATTTGGATTTAGCGAAGCAGATGATGGAAGTCTTGATTACCCATCACCATTTAATGATTCTCCGTTTTACGGTGGTGTTCAGGAGACAACAAATGTCAGGCTTGGTGATGATGCTTACAGGACGTTAATATTCTGCAAAGCTTTTACCAACATAAGTATCGCAACAATCCCTGATATAAATAAATTCCTTAAAATACTTTTTTACCAACGCGGAAGGGCTTATTGCGTAAATTACAGAGACATGACGATTGGCATAACTTTTGAATTCGAACTTGCGCCATACGAAGAATCAATTTTAACCAATTATGAAGTGACTCCAGTACCTAGCGGTGTGCAAGTAAATATCAGGCAAATTGTAAGCCCGTACTTCGGGTTTGCTACAGATGCATATCCATTTAATGACGGCACATTTTACAGAGAATAAAGATGAACAGAACAGACTCGCCAAAGAAACAGCCAATCGTTTTTGGTGTTAACGGCCCGAGAGAGGATTTGCCTGATACAACTCCATCAGGAGATAACACAGCATCCTATAACTCAGGATTTCCTCCAATCACCATGACCCTGAAATCTGCTGGCGGTTTGCCACCAAAAGGTCAGGATATGAACCAGATACTTTACGAATTATCTGCCTTGTCTAGATGGTCAAGTGCTGGAGCTATGAATACATATGACTCTGCATTTGCCACCTCCATCGGAGGTTATCCTTCTGGATCATTCATCCTTGGTGATGATTTAAAAACAATATATAGATGCACATTGAATGGGAACTTAAACAACCCAAACACAATACCAACAGGATGGGAAAAGCAACCAGGAAGTGTTGTGCAGGGGACAGGAAGTTCTCAACTTGATGTTATCAGCCAGAAAGGCGCAACAGATACCTTTGCACTAAAGAGTTATTTTGATCACTTTGGCGGCGCTACATTGATGTTTAATGGAGCAAGGGATTTTTCTCTTCAAATTAGTGATGCCGGAGCTTTATCTCTTTACAATGCCACACTCGATCAAACCGTTATGGCGTGGTCTCCAACCGGCGAACTTGTATCAGGTACTGTGGGATTTGATCGTGTAGCGGAGTTAAAGAGTGCAGCCAAAAAAGATTTTGGTAACGGAGCCGGGCAGATACCTGATATGAGTTTTTTCCCATTATCAGGAGTTGGTACGGATAATCTTATTGCAAAGTTCCCTAATGGGCTAATTATTCAGGTATTTAGAAGGATAGTTAACAACTCGTCTACTGTAGGCGTGCCAGTAGTCACATCGACTACTTATCCAACACCTTTCCCTTCTGGTTTGTGGGGTGTTTTTGCTACGAAAGCAACTTACGCACAAGTATCAATCTCCTGCGAATCAGCAACTAATACTGGATTTGATATTGCAACCGTACTTAATACTGGTACAGGTGGCTCTACATCTTCGAATGCTTACTTTATCGCGCTGGGATATTAATATGAATTCTATGTTTATATGGGATGCTGAAAATATTCGCTTACTTTCATATCTTCTTAAAGATGAATATGAATCCTCTGGGATGTGGCCGGAAAATGGAGTAGACGTTTCTGATGAGATATCATCAGAATTTACAGGTCAACCACCAAATGGGAAAAAACTTGGTGTTGGTGTGGATGGCATGCCTGCTTGGGTTGATATTCCGTTACCCCCGAATTCTGATTTATTGAAAGCCGAGATAGCAAGGATCGGAGATATTTATAAAATAGATGTATATGATTTAAATACCGCATACTTGGCTGCAATCGTTAGCGATGGAGCGCAAGAAGTAACAAAACAGCAAATTGTTAGAGAGCAGATAAATCAACGGAAAGCACAGTACGTTGCAGATATCGCAGCAGCAAAAGAAAAATATCCAGTCTAAGGGGGGGTGTCATGGTAGAAGAAAACAAAGTTGATTCAGGACAAAAAGAAGAACAGGCTAAAATTCTCAAATTTTGTCCAATCTGTGGGAGTACTATGCACCAGGAGGATTATCTTGGTAGCAATTGGTGGTTTTGTGATGATCCAGAATGTGGGTTTTCAGAGCCAGTAAAATGATGTGAGACAGAAACGGGACACACAAAGCTTTGCATCGGTTTGCAAGGCTTTGCATGTTTTTCGAAGATGGGACTTGTGATGGGGCATGGGTGGGACAAAAAACATCACTAGCTCTAAGGTGAACTTAGACGACTGATGTTTTCGACAACTCTAACCTTCTGTTATTTGGTGCGCTCTTGGACGATCTTTGTCATTTATGAAAAATACATGGTCATATGATGTCGATGCAGGTGTAGGTTTAACGTGCAGAGATTGTTTGCCGGATAAGCGCAGCGGCCATCCGGCAACCAGTTACTTCTGGATCAAATAGCGAATCGTTGGGCCATCCTGCTGAATATCCAGCACCGTATAGCCGTGATTGCGCGCATCCAGTGGAATATTGTTGATTGACTGCGGGCAATCGCTTACCACTTCCAGAATTTCACCTTTCTTCAATTGCGGCATCGCTTCCAGCGTGGCGACAGCCGGGTATGGGCACGGTTCGCCGACCATATCGAGGCGATAATCAGGCACGATATTTTTCATACAGACTCCTTGGCAGGCGTTAGCCCTGCGCGACGGAAGAAGCGTTTTTCCCAGCCGATAATCAGCATCAGCGCGGCAAACAACAGCAGATAGGTTACCAGCAGACCGCCGAGTGGACCGAAGGTGTTGAGCAGATTCACTTTGTCCCAGTTGGTGGCAAGCGCGGGAGCAAAATCATCCCAGTAGTAGGCCAGAATGGTCGAGCCAATAACGTTGCCCAGACCAACCCACCAGTAATGTACCTGACCTTCAACGGCGCGGTACATCCAGCCGGTTTCACATCCGCCCGCTAAAACGATGCCAAAGCCGAACAGCAAGCCGCCGATCACCGCATTTGGACCCGCCCACATGATTTTAGGCTCGACGCCCAGTTGCACGTAGCTAAAGATACCGATGGCGCTGACCGCCATCCCGAAGATGATCGCTTTTGCCATATGGGTGCGACCAGAAATCCACAGGTCGCGGAAGGCGGAGGTGAAGCAGATTTGCGCCCGTTCAATCAGCAGACCGAACCCAACGCCAAACAGCATCGCCAGACCGAGCTTGGGTTTATCCATCGCGGTGAGCAGCGCCCAGCCGATCATGCCGATAAACACCAGCATGCCAAGGCGGAAACGGCGACGGGCCTGATCCGGCTTTTGCGTTAACGGCGAAGCGGCGGAGACTTTCTGCATTTTGACCGGAATACGAAACATCGGCAGCAGGGTAAAGCGTGCGCCAAACCATGAGCCGATTGCCGTTGCCAGCGCGAAAAACCAGGCATGTAGCGAGAACTGTGGAATGCCGGTGAAGAATGCGGCCAGGTTGCAGCCCATCGCGAGCCGGGCGCCGAATCCGGCGATCATCCCGCCGACTATCGCCTGCATAATGCGCACCCGGCTACGCGGCATGCGTAACTTGACGTTGTTAGCCCACAGTGCGGCAGCAAAACAGCCACCGAACATACCGAGGATCATCATGCCGTCAATGCGGGTCAGGGGCGAGCCTTCGAGATGAATCAGCTTGTAGTATCCCCACTCTTCGGCGTGCACGCCAAACAGTTGCAGGATTTGCCCACCCCAACGGGTGAATTCACCAGTAACGGCCCAAAAGGTTCCCGTAATGCCGAAATAATAAGTGGAGAGAATACCCGCTGCGATGACCGCAGGGGCGGGGGCCCAAAATTTAATTAACCAGGCCTGTTTGAAGTGTTGCCATGACATGCGTTGCGCCTCTGAACTCAGAAGGTATGTAACAAGAAGTGTGGATACTACACCGTTCAGAATTTTTGACTATGAGTAATAAGAGGTAATACCGTCTGGATCAATCTTTCTCAATGCCGCTGAAAGGCTGGCGACATCAGGCCTTTAATGCCACAATCCCATTTTCTTCGCATGCAGGATGAATGATGAAAAAAATAGCAATCGTTGGTGTATTTCTGGCGCTTACCGGATGCGCCGAAGTAGAAAATTATAACGACGTGGTGAAAACGCCAGCGCCAGCCGGTCTGGAAGGATACTGGCAGTCAAAAGGTCCGCAACGCAGTCTGGTAAGCCCGGAAGCGATTGCCAGCCTGGTGATAACGAAAGAGGGCGATACGCTGGATTGTCGCCAGTGGCAGCGGGTGATCGCGCTGCCGGGGAAACTGACGATGCTCTCTGGCGATCTCACCAACGTGACGGTGAAACGCGAGCTGTATGAGATTGAGCGTGAAGGCAATACGCTGGAATATGACGGTATGACGCTGCAACGGGTCGATCGCCCAACGCAGGAGTGCGCTGACGCGTTAAAGAAAACGCCGCTGGCTACGCCACTGCCATAAGCCGTACGCCCCGGTAGCCCATGGCCACCGGGGTTGAGTTTTAAATCACTTCTTCAATGACCCACACGCTGACGCTCCCGCCGTTACAATAAAATGTTGCTTCGCCGTTATCATCGGTAACCACGCTTTCCTCGCGATTACCCAGATAATCACGCCAGGTTTTATTGCCGTAATTCGCGCCGAGATTGATGGTCTTTTCTCCGTCATCGCCGTTAGACATAACAACCACACAGCCTGGATCGTCGTCCGTTCCGCTGCGACTAAAAGCGATACAGTTAGGATGATCGAAAAAGAGCGTCTGTACCCCATGCGCGAAGCGCTGGCGCGCGAGGATCAGTTCATCAAGCTGTTCAATGATCGGCATATCGATAGGATAGGTTTCGCCATCGCCGCCGGTGTCTTCGTAATGTGCGCCGTAGAGGTCAGGATAGAAGACTGATGGCACGCCGTTTTCGCGCAACAGGATCAGCGCATAAGCCAGTGGCTTAAACCACGGCTCGACGGGGGCTTCCAGCGCCTGCAAGGGTTGGGTGTCGTGGTTGGCAACCAGCGTGACGGCATGAAACGGATCGGCTTCCACCAGGGTGTCGGTGAAAATCTGACTCATGTCGTAATCGCGACCCTGACGGGAGGCTTCGTGGAATTTCATCTGCAAAGGGGCGTCGAACAGCATGGTTTTTCCCTCCACCTGATTGATGTAGGTTTGTAGCTTATCGACTTCGTGGGACCAGTATTCGGCGACGATAAACAGCGGCTTGGGCGCCACCTCCTGCACGTGCTCAATCCACTCTTTATAAAACCATGCCGGGATATGTTTCACGGCATCTAAGCGAAAGCCGTCGCACTGGGTTTGTTCCATTACCCAGCGTGCCCAATATTTGATCTCCTCGGTCACGGCGTGATTACGGAAATCGATGTTTTCGCCCATCAGGTAATCAAAGTTACCCAATTCATCATCAACCTGATCGTTCCAGCCTTCGCCGGTGTAATCGTTAACGATTTTAAAAATACCGTCTTCGGTTGGGTTCTCGATATGGTCAATGCCGCTGAAGCATTTAAAGTCCCAAATGAATTGCGAGTACTGGCCTGCGCGGGCAGGGAAGGTGTAGCGCGTCCAGCCTTCGCATTCAACGATCTCATCGTCTATTTGTGTGCGATCGTCGGCGTTAACCCGTTGGACGCGGATATTCTCTTTCTCATCCGCGCCCATTTTGTGGTTAACCACTACGTCCAGCAGGACGGCAATATCATTGTGTTTCAGCGCGTCTATCGCTGCCAGCAGTTGATTCTTATCGCCGTATTTGGTGGCGACGGTTCCCTTTTGGTCAAACTCACCCAGATCAAACAGATCATAAGAGTCGTAACCCACCGAATAACCGCCAGAAGCGCCTTTATAAGCGGGGGGCAACCATACCATGTTGATGCCGATGTCATTGAGCCCGCCTGCGCGTTCGGCAAGCTCGGGCCACAGTTGACCGCCATCGGGGTAATACCAGTGAAAAAACTGCAATAACGTGGGATTTTTCATCTTCCGTGCTCCAGAAGTCGTTTGGCCGACCTCTGGAGTATGGAAGATTATTCAGACGAGACGGGAAATTATTGTGGGGTAGTGGGGGCGTCGGGGACTAACAGCATGCCGGAAAGACGGCCATAGGCGTTATTTAGCGTCTTCTGGCGGGTCGATTGACCGATGAGATTGCTGAGCTCATCCAGGCGCTGCTGCAACAATGTTTTGAGTAACTGTTCGTTATCCAGCGTCTGTTTAATGTACCCGGCGGCTAAATCCTGAATACTTCGCGTAATGCCTGGTGGAGTTTGCTCTTCCATGACCACTTCAATACTTTGCAGATAGGTAACTTCCTGTTCCAGTAAAAGGTCCCATTCACCGCGCTGCGCCAGTTCCAGCAGTGAGTGACTGAGCAGCGCGATGCGCTGCCAACGGTTGATAAACTCCACGGCTGAGGTCATTAACGAGACTCCTGGGACGTCGCTTTCGGTGAGATCTGTTTCCAGGCTTCCGCAATGTTGCCGAGCAACCCTTCGACTTCTTCAATAGCCTGACAATCATTACGCAAGTTAGCTTGCAGTAAACGGCGGATCATATAGTCGTACAGCGAGGACAGGTTGGTGGCGATTTCGCCGCCATTCTCTTGATCCAGCCCCGCTTTCAGACCATTGTCGATAATGTTAATGGCTTTACTTAAGGCCTCGCCTTTAGCGACGATATCGCCCTGTTGCATAAACAGGCGAGCGCGCACCAGGGCACTGTTCGCGCCATCAAACAACATTTCGATCAACTGATGCGGACTGGCGCTCATCACGCCACTCTCTATGCTGACTTGTGCATAGGCTTTGGTACCGCTCGCGGTATACATGCTTACCTCGTGTTATCAGGAATTACTCATGGCTGAAAATTGTTGACCCAGATAAGTACTGGTGCTGTTCAGCTTGCTCATCATGCTATCAAGCTGAGTAAACTGTGCTTTATAGCGCGCGACGGTATCGTCGATACTATTGCTGACGGCCAGATATTGTTTGGTCAGTTTTTTTAGTGTGGCGTTAATATTGTCCTGAGCTACGTCAATAATGCCGTCATCGGCAAGGTAACCTTTTACTTCAGTGGCAATTTTTGTGGTAATCCCGGTTTCTTTGCCATCACCAACCAGCAACTGACGTGTAGCCGCGGTATTATCTTCCAGTGCTTTTTTCAGCTTGGTGTCATCAATTTTCAGTTTGCCGGACGTTCCGTCTGTGGTAATCCCGATTTCGCCTAACGTTTTAAATGCACCGTCGCCAGCACCGTTGGAAAATTGGGCGCGGATCCCTGTCTGGATAGTACGTACTGCGCTGTCACCGAGCAGAGCACCGTTATTGGTGTCCTGAGTTTCGGCCCCTGGATCTACTTCGGTGTATTTGGTCAGCGTTGAGAAGGTATCCAGCAGCGAGTTGTAGGCATCAACCCACCCTTTGATCGCTTCCGTTGCTTTATCATTGCTCTTGGTGACGGTGAGGCGCGCGTCGGTGACCACTTTGGTCAGATTCAGCGTTACGCCCTGCGGAGCATCGGTAATGGTGTTGCTTGGGCGTTCAATATCAATACCATTAACCTTTAATAACGCATTTTTGGCTTCCACCAGCTGTTTCATATTTCCGCTGCCAGCGGTGCTGTCGTAGGCCAGTAAATCATTGAGCTTACTGTCGCCGCTAACCGAAATGGTCATCTTATTATCGACACCGCTGTCGGCCGTTAATACCAGCTGATAATCATTTTCCTTAACTTTCACGATACTGGCGGAAATACCGCTGTCAGCGTCGTTAATGGCATCTCTAATTCCTTCAAGTGACGTCTGGTTTTTGCCTAACTTAATTTCCAGAGGTTCTTTACGACCTTTTTGCTCGATTTTAATCGTGCGGGTGTCAGAGGAAGTGTCACCTAACGCCTCTTTCACTGAACTGATACCGCTTTTCGTCGTTAATGATTGCGCCTGCGCCAGTTGCGTCACGCTAATCATATAGGTTCCAGCCGCTGCGCCGGCAGAGGTCGATGCCGTAAGATCTTCTGTACTGCTGGTGACGGTGGTGCTTTTAAACAGATCAGCGCTATTTAATGTGGTATTTGCCGTCTGGAATTTTTCCAGCGCGCTTTTTAGCGTCCCGTAGGCCGTCAGTCTCGCAGTGTTTGAACTCTGCTGCTGAGTAATTGGAGTTAAACGTTTTTTTTCAGCAGTCGTCAGATTTGTCAGCAATGTATCCAGCGGTAAGTTTGAGCCGACGCCCAATGATGTAAATGAAGGCATGCCTAATTCCTTGTGATTGCAAACAGTAGTTAAGCGGGTTATCGGCAATCTGCGCGCAAAGTTTAATGATAGTTTTGCAAAAATAATGCGCAGAATAATGGCATATAAAGAGGGTATTTCAGGGGCTAAGAAAAAAGAGGGCGGAAAGTAAAAATTTTCTAAAGTTCGAAATTAACGTGCCGATACATGGGTTACGGTGAGAAACCGTGGGCAACAGCCCAATAACATCAAGTTGTAATTGATAAGGAAAAGATCATGGCACAAGTCATCAATACAAACAGCCTGTCGCTGTTGACCCAAAACAACCTGAACAAATCTCAGTCTACTCTGAGCTCCGCTATCGAGCGTCTGTCCTCTGGTCTGCGTATCAACAGCGCGAAAGACGATGCTGCTGGTCAGGCGATCGCTAACCGCTTTACCGCAAACATCAAAGGTCTGACTCAGGCTTCCCGTAACGCCAACGACGGTATCTCCATCGCGCAGACTACTGAAGGTGCGCTGAACGAAATCAACAACAACCTGCAGCGTGTACGTGAACTGACTGTTCAGGCAACTAACGGCTCCAACTCCGATAGCGACCTGACTTCCATCCAGAACGAAATCACTCAGCGTCTGGGCGAAATTGACCGCGTATCCGGTCAGACTCAGTTCAACGGCGTGAAAGTGCTGGCTCAGGACAACACCCTGAAAATTCAGGTTGGCGCTAACGACGGCGAAACTATCTCCATCGACCTGAAAAAAATCGATACTCAGAGCCTGGGTGTATCTGATTTCCGCGTGAACGGTGCGCAGAAAGCCACTGCCAGCGATCTGATCTCCAAGTTTGGTGCGACTGGTACTGATAACTACAGTGCTTCCGTAAGTGTTGGTGGTGCGGCTGCCGCGGTAGTCAATACTGTTACTGTTGATGTTAAAACTCAGGGTGTACAGGTTGGCGGCAAAGACATGTATGTTAGTGCCAAAGATGGTGGCTTAACAGATAGTGCGACTCAGGCGAATACAGCTTCTACTATTTATACGACCACTGACACACAAAACAGTAGCGCCGTGAGCATGGCAAAATTAGGTGCTAATGCTAAAGCTGGTGATAAATTCACTTATGATGGTATGGAATTTACAGCTAAGGCTGATGCTGACGCATTTGGTAATGGTACCTACAGTGCTAAAGTTGATGGCAAAACGGTTACCTTTACTGTTGCTGCTGAGGATGCAACGGGTACTAAGGCCACTGTTAAGACTGACGTAGCGCTGTATGCTTCTCAAAACGGAACATTGACGACTAGCGCAACAACCGCAAACAAAGCCGCTACGGTTACTGATTTGCAAAATGCTAACGCAACCAAAACTGGCAGCACGCTGAAAGCGAGTGGTGCAACTTATAACGTTGATATTGATGGTAACGTGACCACTGGCGCTAAAACCATGTATGTTACTACCGATAAAAACGGTAGCCCTAAACTGGTTAACGAAGACGTTGCTAAAGCAAGCACCAGCACTGCAGATCCGCTGGCTGTACTTGATAAAGCTCTGGCACAGGTTGATGCACTGCGTTCTGACCTCGGTGCGGTGCAGAACCGTTTCGATTCTACCATCACCAACCTGGGTAACACCGTTAACAACCTGACTTCTGCTCGTAGCCGTATCGAAGATGCCGACTACGCGACCGAAGTGTCCAACATGTCTAAAGCACAGATCCTGCAGCAGGCAGGTACCTCTGTACTGGCACAGGCCAACCAGGTTCCGCAGAACGTTCTGTCTCTGCTGCGTTAATTTACGCTTATCGCGCAAACCCCGCTCCGGCGGGGTTTTTTACATTCGGCTTTACCCGTAACCCCTAAATAACCCCCCATTTCACCCACTATTCACCCGATTAAAACCCCTGCAGAAACGGATAATCATGCCGATAACTCATTTAACGCAGGGCTGTTTATCGTGAATTCACTGTATACCGCTGAAGGTGTAATGGATAAACACTCGCTGTGGCAGCGTTATGTACCGTTGGTGCGTCACGAAGCATTGCGCCTTCAGGTGCGTTTGCCGGCGAGCGTAGAACTGGATGACCTGCTACAAGCGGGCGGCATCGGGTTATTGAATGCCGTGGACCGATATGACGCTTTGCAAGGAACGGCATTTACCACTTACGCAGTGCAGCGTATTCGAGGGGCAATGCTGGACGAACTACGTAGCCGGGATTGGGTGCCGCGTAGCGTTCGGCGCAATGCTCGCGAAGTGGCCCAGGCGATGGGACAACTGGAGCAGGAATTAGGGCGTAACGCGACGGAAACCGAGGTGGCGGAGCGTCTGGCTATTCCTGTGCAAGAGTATCGTCAGATGTTGCTTGATACCAATAACAGCCAACTCTTCTCCTACGACGAGTGGCGGGAAGAGCATGGCGATAGTATTGAGCTGGTGACGGAAGAACATCAGCAGGAAAACCCGTTACAGCAGCTACTTGAGGGTAACCTCCGCCAGCGCGTGATGGACGCGATCGAGGCGTTGCCGGAGCGCGAAAAGCTGGTGTTAACGCTGTACTACCAGGAAGAGCTGAATCTGAAAGAGATTGGCGCGGTACTGGAAGTCGGGGAGTCACGGGTCAGCCAGTTGCACAGTCAGGCCATCAAACGTCTACGCACCAAGCTGGGTAAGCTATAGGGGTACATCATTACCCCTGAACAATGCCGCATTACGAATTGACTACCAGGAGTTCTCATGACGGTGCAGCAATCAAAAAGACGGCCTCTAAGCCGCTATCTCAAAGATTTCAAACACAGCCAGACGCATTGCGCCCATTGCCTCAAGTTGCTCGACCGGATCACGCTGGTTCGCCGCGGGAAAATTGTCAATAAAATCGCCATCGCTCGCCTGGACACGTTGCTGAACGAAGCCGAGTGGGAACAGGAGAAAAAAGAGTGGGTGGCGCTATGTCGTTTTTGCGGTGATTTGCACTGCAAGGAGCAGAGCGACTTTTTTGACATTATCGGTTTCAAACAATTTTTATTTGAGCAGACTGAAATGAGCCACGGTACAGTCCGCGAATACGTTGTCCGCCTGCGCCGCCTCGGGAATCATCTCACCGAACAAAACATCTCTCATGACCTGCTGCAGGAAGGCTTCCTCGACGAAAACCTTGCCCCGTGGCTGCCGGAAACCAGCACCAACAATTACCGTATCGCCTTACGTAAGTATGAGCAGTTCAAAGCCCATACCCATATGGGACATATGCAGAAATCCTCCTGGACAGCCAGTTCTGATATATATTAAAAACGAATAAGGTGTAACAGAGTCGTGTTTGTGGATCACCGCAAACGCTTTACACTCTAGTCATAAATGATAGTCACTAATGACAATATTCGGGGTAACTATGAAATTAGCACTTCTGGGACGTCAGGCTCTGATGGGTGTAATGGCTGTTGCACTTGTCGCCGGAATGAGCGTGAAGACTTATGCAGATGAAGGTCTGTTAAATAAAGTTAAAGAGCGCGGCACGCTGCTGGTGGGCCTGGAAGGGACCTATCCCCCGTTTAGTTTTCAGGGCGATGACGGCAAACTGACCGGTTTCGAAGTGGAGTTCGCCGAGGAACTGGCAAAGCACCTTGGCGTGAAAGCCACGCTGAAACCGACCAAATGGGACGGTATGCTGGCTTCTCTTGATTCCAAACGTATTGACGTGGTGATCAACCAGGTGACCATCTCTGACGAACGTAAGAAAAAATACGATTTCTCCACCCCGTATACGGTCTCCGGCATTCAGGCACTGGTGAAGAAAGGCAATGAAGGCGTTATTAAGACCGCCGCCGATCTGAAAGGTAAAAAAGTCGGCGTTGGTCTGGGCACCAACTATGAAGAGTGGCTGCGCCAGAACGTACAGGGCGTGGATATTCGTACCTATGACGATGACCCGACCAAATATCAGGATCTGCGCGTAGGCCGTATTGACGCCATTCTGGTTGATCGTCTGGCCGCGCTTGATCTGGTCAAGAAAACCAAAGATACGCTGGCCGTCACTGGCGAAGCGTTCTCCCGCCAGGAATCCGGCGTGGCGCTGCGTAAAGGCAATGAAGATCTGCTGAAAGCGGTTGATGCAGCCATTGCTGAAATGCAAAAAGACGGTACGCTGAAGGCTCTGTCTGAAAAATGGTTTGGAGCGGATGTGACGAAATAATCGTCACCCGATGAAAAAAGGCGCCTTTAACAGCGCCTTTTTTTATTTCATTGCGCCTGAACGTGCATAATAAAAAGAACATCACAACAACGAATACCGGAGGCTATATGCCACTGCATAACTTAACGCGCTTTCCACGTCTGGAATTTATTGGCGCGCCAACGCCGCTCGAATATCTTCCGCGCTTCTCAGACTATCTCGGGCGCGATATTTTCATCAAACGCGATGACGTCACGCCGATGGCCATGGGCGGAAATAAGCTGCGTAAGCTGGAGTTTCTGGCCGCAGACGCGCTGCGTGAAGGCGCGGATACGCTGATAACCGCAGGTGCGATTCAGTCTAACCACGTTCGCCAGACAGCGGCGGTTGCGGCTAAACTTGGTCTGCACTGCGTGGCGCTGCTGGAAAATCCGATTGGCACCACGGCGGAAAACTATCTTAGCAATGGCAACCGTCTGCTGCTGGACCTGTTTAATACGCAGATCGAAATGTGCGATGCGCTAACCGATCCGAATGCGCAGTTGCAGGAGCTCGCGACGCGGATTGAAGCGCAAGGGTTTCGGCCTTATGTGATCCCGGTTGGGGGGTCTAATGCTTTGGGCGCGCTGGGCTACGTGGAAAGCGCGCTGGAAATTGCCCAGCAGTGTGAAGGGGCCGTTTCGCTCTCTTCCGTGGTGGTCGCGTCGGGTAGCGCTGGAACGCATGCCGGACTGGCGGTGGGGCTGGAGCAACTGATGCCAGACGTTGAACTTATCGGTGTGACCGTCTCGCGCAGCGTGGCGGATCAAAAACCCAAAGTTGTTACGCTGCAGCAGGATATTGCCCGTGAACTGGAGCTGACGGCCACTGCGGATATCCTGCTATGGGATGATTATTTTGCGCCGGGCTACGGTACGCCAAACGAAGAGGGCATGGAGGCAGTAAAACTGCTGGCGCGCCTCGAAGGCATCTTGTTGGATCCGGTGTATACCGGCAAGGCAATGGCGGGTCTTATTGACGGCATCAGCCAGAAACGCTTCAAAGATGAAGGGCCAATTCTCTTTATCCATACTGGTGGGGCGCCTGCGCTGTTTGCCTACCATCCTCACGTGTAACGACCAGGTAGAAAAACGCTAATGCAAGAAAGTATCCAACTGGTGATTGATTCTCTGCCGTATCTGCTCAAAGGCGCGGTTTTTACGCTGCAACTGAGTATCGGCGGGATGTTCTTTGGCCTTGTGCTGGGGTTTATTCTGGCACTGATGCGTCTGTCGCCGCTGCTGCCTGTGCGTTGGCTGGCGCGCTTTTATATCTCTGTCTTTCGCGGAACACCGTTGATTGCCCAGCTGTTTATGATTTATTACGGTCTGCCGCAGTTTGGTATTGAGCTGGACCCCATCCCGGCAGCAATGATTGGCTTGTCGCTTAATACAGCCGCTTACGCTGCGGAAACGCTGCGTGCGGCAATCTCTTCCATCGATAAGGGGCAGTGGGAGGCGGGGGCCAGTATTGGTATGACGCGCTGGCAAACCATGCGTCGGGCGATCCTGCCGCAGGCTGCGCGGGTTGCACTTCCACCGCTGAGCAACAGCTTTATCAGCCTGGTGAAAGACACCTCTCTGGCCGCGACTATTCAGGTACCGGAACTGTTCCGTCAGGCGCAATTGATTACCTCGCGTACGCTGGAAGTGTTCACGATGTATCTGGCGGCCTCGCTGATTTATTGGGTGATGGCAACGGTGCTTTCTGCACTGCAAAACTATTTTGAAGAGCAACTGAACCGCCAGGAGAGAGAGCCGAAATGAGTGCTATCGAAGTCAGAAACCTGGTCAAAAAATTTCATGGACAAACGGTGCTTCATGGGATCGATCTTGACGTCAAACCCGGTGAAGTGGTGGCAATTATCGGGCCGAGCGGTTCGGGCAAAACCACGCTGCTGAGAAGCATTAATTTGCTGGAGCAACCGGAGGCGGGCACCATTAAAGTCGGTGAGATTACGATCGATACCGCGCGTTCGTTAACTCAGCAAAAAGGCCTGATTCGTCAGTTGCGCCAGCATGTGGGTTTTGTGTTCCAGAACTTTAATTTGTTCCCGCATCGTACGGTACTGGAAAACATTATTGAAGGTCCGGTGATTGTTAAAGGCGAGCCGAAAGCCGAAGCCATAGCGCGTGCGCGCGAACTGCTGGCAAAAGTCGGGCTGGCAGGTAAAGAAACCAGCTATCCACGTCGCTTGTCCGGTGGACAACAGCAGCGTGTGGCTATTGCCCGAGCGCTGGCGATGCGCCCTGAGGTGATTCTTTTTGATGAGCCGACCTCTGCGCTCGACCCTGAACTGGTTGGCGAGGTACTTAATACCATCCGTCAACTGGCGCAGGAAAAGCGTACGATGGTGATTGTGACGCACGAAATGAGCTTTGCGCGTGACGTGGCCGATCGGGCGATATTTATGGATCAAGGACGGATAGTAGAACAAGGGCCAGCGAAATCCTTATTCACGCATCCGCAGCAGCCACGAACCCGTCAGTTTCTTGAAAAGTTTCTGATGCAATAAATAGTGCATGCAGCACTCGTCTAAATTGTTTTTAGCGAGTGCTGTTCGCATAACTATTTATAATTATTGCTTTATTATTAACGTTTAATGCTGTTACTTTCTTCCGCCATTGAGTAATGCTCAAGTAATTGCTCAGTTGTCCGATAATTTACATATATAAAATACATTTATGTGTTAGCTTGTTTCATATGTTTGGATGATTATCAATCTCAGGGGTATTACCACTTAGTATGCAGGGTCATGATTTCTTCACCTGGCGACGGAGCATGCTGTTACGCTTTCAGGAAATGGCGACGGCAGAGGATGTCTATAACGAATTACAACAACAGACGCAGCATTTAGAGTTCGACTTTTACGCGCTCTGTGTTCGTCATCCCGTACCTTTTACCCGGCCTAAAACGTCGCTTCACACGACGTATCCCAAAGCCTGGGTGGCGCATTATCAGTCCGAGAATTATTTTGCGATTGACCCGGTACTGAAACCTGAAAACTTCAGTCAGGGGCATTTACCCTGGAACGATTCCTTATTTCGCGATGCACAGCCCCTGTGGGATGCTGCGCGCAATCACGGTTTACGGAAAGGAATGACGCAATGCTTAATGTTGCCTAATCGGGCGTTGGGTTTTTTATCGGTATCGCGTGCGAGTGTCCGTAATAGTTGTTTTGCCAGCGATGAGGTAGAGCTCAGGATGCAACTACTGGTGCGGGAAAGTTTGTCGGTACTGACGCGGCTGGAAGATGACATGGTCATGGCGCCAGAGATGCGCTTTAGTAAGCGGGAAAAAGAAATATTGAAATGGACGGCGGAGGGGAAAACCTCTTCAGAGATAGCGATAATTCTGTCGATTTCTGAAAATACCGTTAACTTTCACCAGAAAAATATGCAAAAGAAATTTAATGCACCAAACAAAACGCAGATCGCCTGTTATGCCGCTGCAACCGGGCTTATCTGAGTAAATTATCGTTCTGAGTTTCAGACGCAAAACCGGCTGATAGCGATGCTCTCAGCCGGTTTCTTATTACTGGCGGTAAGCCTGTTTAATTTGCTTAACAGTGCTGGAAAATACCGCAGCCTGTGATTGATCTTCAATCAGTGCGATCTGTTTTTCCATTTTAAGAATCACGCGTCCTGCATCGGCTTGACCCATTGCCTGCAGCATCAGCGTTAACATGGCTTTCAGGCAGGTGACTTCATTGGCCAGTTCCTGGTTATTCTCAGCAGTGGAAAAGTCAGGCGTACTCATTTATTTTCCTCGTTATGTTTCAATGAAAAAGTGCGATGTCAAATCTTAAGGCGGCGGAGTATACCATAAGCGAGGCTAAAAATATCAGTGGTTGTTTTTTGTGCAATTGAGAGGTGCGGACATTAAAATAAACAACTTGTTGCAGCGCATATATTTTCTCCACTTGTTGTTTATTTCGAGTATTTTACTCGTTAATTATTGTTACAACTTTGACTGCTTGGTTTGCATTCAGCGAAGGAATATGATCTTTTTGTCACCATTATGAAACAGCTACACAGATATAACCGTGGCAAAAGGTTATCAGTACTGAATGTTTCCACTCTTCGTACAATCTAATTTCCAAAAACGAGAGCAAAATCGAAAGACAGGTGTTTTTTACATTTCAAAGTTGAGATAAAACCCGTTAACATAGGACCGATTAACTATCGGTAGCGTTATCCCTATTCTGGAGATATTCCTTTGATCAACGTTTTTCTTGTTGATGACCACGAACTGGTGCGCGCAGGGATACGACGCATTCTTGAAGATATAAAAGGCATTAAAGTTGTCGGCGAGGCGTGCTGCGGCGAGGATGCGGTAAAATGGTGCCGCTCAAACGCCGTTGACGTTGTGCTGATGGACATGAATATGCCCGGTATTGGTGGCCTTGAGGCAACGCGTAAAATTGCGCGTTCAACGGCTGACATTAAAGTGATCATGCTGACTGTCCATACCGAAAATCCGTTGCCTGCAAAAGTCATGCAGGCAGGAGCCGCGGGCTATCTCAGCAAAGGGGCTGCGCCCCAGGAGGTCGTAAGTGCGATTCGTTCGGTTTTTTCCGGCCAACGTTATATAGCCTCCGACATCGCTCAGCAGATGGCGCTCAGCCAGATTGAGCCTGAGAAAACGGAAACCCCGTTTGCCAGTTTGTCTGAACGTGAGTTGCAGATTATGCTGATGATCACCAAAGGTCAGAAGGTCAATGAGATCTCAGAACAGCTGAATCTTAGTCCTAAGACGGTGAACAGTTATCGTTATCGAATGTTCAGTAAATTAAACATTCACGGCGATGTTGAACTGACTCACCTGGCAATTCGCCATGGCCTGTGTAATGCGGAGACATTAACAAGCCAGTGACCGATCAGTTTGACGCTAAAGCTTTCCTGAAAACCGTGACCAGTCAGCCCGGCGTTTATCGCATGTATGATGCCGCCGGGACGGTCATCTATGTCGGGAAAGCGAAAGACCTGAAAAAAAGGCTTTCCAGCTACTTTCGTAGCAACCTCGCGTCGCGTAAAACCGAAGCGCTGGTCGCGCAAATACAGCAGATTGATGTCACGGTAACGCACACCGAAACCGAAGCGTTACTGCTTGAGCACAACTACATTAAGCTGTATCAGCCGCGCTATAACGTTTTGCTGCGCGATGATAAATCCTATCCTTTCATTTTCCTCAGCGGCGATACCCATCCTCGCCTGGCGATGCATCGTGGCGCAAAGCACGCCAAAGGCGAGTACTTTGGCCCGTTCCCTAACGGCTATGCGGTACGTGAAACGCTGGCGCTGTTGCAGAAAATATTCCCTATTCGTCAGTGCGAAAATAGTGTTTATCGCAACCGCTCGCGTCCTTGTTTGCAATATCAGATTGGCCGCTGCCTCGGTCCGTGTGTGGCGGGCCTGGTGAGTGAGGAAGAGTATGCGCAGCAGGTTGATTACGTTCGTCTGTTCCTGTCCGGGAAAGACGATCAGGTATTGACCCAACTGATCGCCCGGATGGAAAAGGCCAGCCAGAGTCTCGAATTTGAAGAGGCTGCGCGCATTCGTGACCAAATTCAGGCCGTACGCCGCGTGACCGAAAAACAGTTTGTTTCTAATACTGGAGACGATCTGGACGTCATCGGCGTGGCGTTTGATGCAGGCATGGCCTGTGTGCACGTTCTGTTTATTCGCCAGGGTAAAGTGTTAGGCAGTCGCAGCTATTTCCCGAAAGTGCCTGGTGGAACAGAGCTCGGCGAGGTCGTAGAAACCTTCGTCGGACAGTTTTATCTGCAGGGGAGTCAGATGCGCACCTTACCCGGTGAGATCCTGCTCGATTTTAAGCTTAGCGATAAAACCTTGTTGGCGGATTCTTTGTCTGAGTTGGCTGGGCGGAAGATTAATGTTCAGACGAAACCACGAGGCGATCGCGCCCGTTATCTGAAGCTGGCGCGAACTAATGCGGCAGTGGCGTTAACCACGAAGCTTTCCCAGCAGTCGACGATTACACAACGTCTGACGGCGCTGGCATCGGTACTGAAGCTTCCGGAAGTAAAACGCATGGAGTGCTTTGATATCAGTCATACGATGGGCGAGCAGACGGTTGCCTCCTGCGTGGTATTTGATGCCAATGGACCGCTGCGTGCGGAGTATCGTCGCTATAACATCACTGGCATTACGCCGGGTGATGATTATGCGGCCATGAATCAGGTTCTGCGTCGGCGTTACGGTAAGGCGATTGAAGAAAGTAAGATTCCGGACGTTATCTTGATCGACGGTGGTAAAGGTCAACTGGGGCAGGCGAAAGCCGTTTTTGCTGAGCTGGACGTTCCCTGGGACAAACAACATCCGCTATTGCTGGGGGTGGCAAAAGGGGCCGATCGTAAAGCCGGCCTGGAAACGCTGTTCTTTGAGCCGGAAGGAGAGGGCTTTAGCCTGCCACCGGATTCGCCTGCGTTGCACGTTATCCAGCATATCCGCGATGAATCTCACGATCATGCGATTAGCGGACACCGTAAAAAACGGGCGAAGGTGAAAAGTACCAGCACGCTGGAAACCATTGAGGGCGTTGGACCAAAACGTCGGCAGATGTTGTTGAAATATATGGGCGGTTTGCAAGGTCTTCGTAACGCGAGCATTGAAGAAATTGCAAAAGTGCCGGGTATTTCGCAAGCTCTGGCAGAAAAGATCTTCTACTCGTTGAAACATTAAGCCCTCTGTAGCAACATAGGGGTAATTTCACTGACAACAGATAGTTATCCGTCATATGCAATTTAATATCCCTACGTTGCTCACGCTGTTTCGCGTCATCCTGATCCCATTCTTTGTATTGGCGTTTTATCTGCCATTCAGCTGGGCTCCCTTCGTTTGCGCGCTGATCTTCTGTATCGCGGCGGTCACCGACTGGTTTGACGGTTTTCTGGCGCGTCGCTGGAACCAAAGCACGCGTTTTGGCGCCTTCCTCGATCCGGTCGCTGATAAAGTGCTGGTGGCTATCGCGATGGTGCTGGTGACCGAACACTATCACAGCTGGTGGGTGACGCTGCCTGCCGCCACGATGATCGCGCGTGAAATAATTATCTCTGCGTTGCGTGAATGGATGGCTGAACTGGGTAAACGCAGCAGTGTGGCAGTGTCCTGGATCGGAAAAGTGAAAACTACGTCCCAAATGGCCGCGTTGGCATGGCTGCTTTGGCGTCCAAATATCTGGGTTGAGTACGCAGGGATCGCACTTTTCTTCGTTGCCGCGATACTGACTTTGTGGTCAATGTTCCAGTATTTGAGCGCTGCATGGGGAGATTTGCTTGAACAGTGATCGTTTCGACGCAAATTTCAGCAAACGATCGTCAGTGGTGAAAAATATCGTTGACTCATTGCGTCAGGTAAGTAGAATGCAACGCATCGAACGGCAGCACTGATTGCCAGACGATAACAAAATCAAGTGATTAACAAAGTTACTTGGTGATGCGGGAATAGCTCAGTTGGTAGAGCACGACCTTGCCAAGGTCGGGGTCGCGAGTTCGAGTCTCGTTTCCCGCTCCAGATTAAAGACATCGGCAATTGCGGATGTCGGCTGAAAAGCCAGAAGATTTCGGCGCGTTAGCAAAGCGGTTATGTAGCGGATTGCAAATCCGTCTAGTCCGGTTCGACTCCGGAACGCGCCTCCAATTTCTTCCCGAGCCCGGATGGTGGAATCGGTAGACACAAGGGATTTAAAATCCCTCGGCGTTCGCGCTGTGTGGGTTCAAGTCCCACTCCGGGTACCATGGGAAAAAACAGAATAATCAAAGCAATAAGCAGTGTCGTGAAACCACCTACGGGTGGTTTTTTTGTGCCTGTTATTCTGGATAACTTGCGGCAGGTAAATCTGCTTGATGCGTTAACCGACCTCAAAACCCCCATTGTTGCCAATCTTTCTATTTGCGAATCGGCGCGAGTGGGGAATGGCTCGCAATTTAAGAACTATAATAAAAGTATCGACAGGTGATGACTCCTGTTGGCAGAGAGTGCTGATACAGGGGCGGTCATGAGCGTCTCATTTTCTCCGCTAGTCGTGTTCGCGGCATTACTTGTCTTGAGTTGCTCAGCATTTTCGCAGACTGGCAGGATCATCGATCCGATTGCGGTTTCACAACGCTCATTCACTAACATGACTTCTTATCAGGTTATGCTGCGCTCCTCGTCGCCGTTGGGTGAAAGCAAAATCATTCGCTACAGCTATCAAAAACCCGGCTATGTGCGAATGGATTTTACCCAGCCGCATTCAGGTGCAGTGGTTATCTTTAATCCTGTCAGCGGTAAAGTGACATTATGGCCATTCGGTGTGGGTACATTGCCCATTTTCCACCTATCGCCCACCAATTCATTGATCCAGGATGAGCGCGGTCATCGGGTGGATCGCTCTGATATTGGCGTGTTGCTGGGTAATATTCGCCATTTGCAGCGCTCGGGTACAACGACCATCGTTGGTCAGGAGAGCATTGCAGGACGGGCGACAACCCGCGTGTCCGTGGTTGGGCCGGGAACCATGGTTGTTGATGGTGTTCACCGCTACGACATCTGGCTGGATAATTATCACGGACTCCCTGCCAAAGTGATCAGCTATGCGCCTGATGGTCAGCGATCAGAAACCGTTCTGCTGGATGCTATGATTATCAACATCCGTTTCCCCGCCAATTTCTTCACGCCTTGAGGGAATCTTGACTATGGCTGACTATCAGTTTTCCACGCTCTGGCGGGTTGAGGCTTCAATTCAGGATGTATGGGATGTTTTTTCTCATCCGGACCAGTGGCCGGAATGGTGGGGAAGTCTGGAACGTATCGTTGAGATAAAGAAAGGGGACATGCAGGGTATTGGTGCGCTGCACCGTTATACCTGGAAAGGCGTGCTCCCTTATCGCTTAACCTTTGATATCAACGTCTTGAATATTCAGCCCTGCACTCTGCTTGAAGGACAAGCCAGCGGCGCGGTGGAAGGGCGAGGCGTGTGGTCTTTTTCCGCCAATGGCGCAGAGACTTTCGTCAGATATGACTGGAACGTCCGCACCACGATCCGCTGGATGAATTATCTTGCACTGCTGGCAGCCCCCGCTTTTCGGTGGAATCACGATACGGTCATGCGCGAGGGAGCAAGAGGGTTAGCCCGCAAACTGGCAACGAATGTGTATGTATACTGAACTCGTCCTCGTTACTGTACTTTTTTGCCTGTAAATGGCTTAATAGCGGCCACGTAGTTTTTCATTTCATTCACAGTTAACAGGTCTGTTATTGATGAATAGCCTCCATCGACTCACCTTTATTATCAGCGTCTGTCTGCTGTGATGATCGTATACGGTTTCCGTAGCACAACTCTTACAACATGGACAGACACTAATGCAACGTCGACAATTTCTCAAAAATAGCGTTCTCCTTTCCGCCGCCGGTTTAGTCGGCCCAGCGGTTTTAAGCCAGACGGTAAGCGCCGCAGAGCCTTCAGGCGCGCCAGTGACGCGTCGACGCTTTGTCTTATCACAAACGTATAAACTCACCCCTCCAAAGGGATCGAGCGGCGTGGTGAAACTGTGGATCCCGCTACCGGTGGATACCGCGTTTCAACAAATGACAGCGCTTGCCTTTAGTGGGAACTATAAGCAGGCGTACGTCACCACCAATAATACCTATGGTGCGAAAACGCTGTTTGCCACCTGGCCTGATTCGCAGGGCGAATTGTTGATTGATGTTAATATTGATATTGAAACCGCCGACTGGGAACCGCTGAAGCACGACGCGCTGAAAACCTGGCAAGCGCCCGAGCAGATTATTTATCCGCTGGATGTAAAACCGTACCTGTTGCCAACGGCACACACCCCTGTTGATGGGCTGGTTCTGGAAACCGCGCGTAAAATCACCGGTAATGAGACGGACCCGCTGAAAAAAGCACGTCTGATTTACGAATGGGTCAGCAGTCATATGGAACGCGATAACGACGTTATTGGCTGTGGCACGGGTGATGTGGCCGAGATCTTGAAAAGCGGTATGCTCAAAGGCAAATGTACCGACATGAGCTCCGTTTTTGTGGCTCTCGCGCGCGCCAGCGGCATTCCGGCGCGTGAACTGTTTGGCATCCGTCTGGGCAAAGCCAATAAGCTTGAACGTTATTCGAAAAGCGCTTTTGGCAAAGCCGACAGCGCGGGAGTCGCCGACGTGAGCGGCGGACAACACTGCCGCGCCGAATTCTATCTGGCAGGTTACGGCTGGTTACCTTGCGATCCCGCTGACGTGACCAAAATGCGTCTGGCAGAGAAAAAATCGCATCAGGACGCCGATGTCCAGGCCGTGAATACCTACCTGTTTGGCAACTGGGAAATGAACTGGGTTGGATTCAACTACGGGCGTGATTTCGAGCTGTATCCGGCAACGGAGCAGGGCGCGATGAACAACTTTGGTTATCCTTATGCTGAAGTCGATGGCGACCCGATTAATTTCTATGATCCTAAAGCGTTCTCCTACAGCTATGTCGCTACAGAACAACGCTAAAGGGGCGGGTCTCACTATATTGACAGCCGCTGCGGCGGCAGTCACCGCGGGTTTATGCTGCGTTGGGCCGCTGTTATACCTGCTGTTTGGTATTTCGGCGGCGAGCTTTGCCATCTTTACCCGGTTTGAGTTTTTGCGTACGCCTCTGGTGCTGCTATCCCTGGGATTATTACTGCATGTCTTCTGGCGGCTCTATTTTTCCAAACGGCTGTGGTGCTCCGGGTGGTTAACTCTGAAGCAAGCGCGCATTTTTTACTGGTGCGCGCTGGCGTTGATTTTACCTGTCCTATTTTACCCAACGCTTGTAGCCTGGTTTTATGAGGTAGTTGAATGAAGATCTTCACGTTAGTTGCATGCTTGCTGTTACCGCTGTGGGCTCAGGCGGCCAACCAAAAAGTGGTGCTGGATATACAAAACATGACCTGCTCGTTGTGCGTTATTTCGGTCAATCAGGCGCTACGTGACACTGACGGCGTGATTAAAGCAAAATCCTCCCTCAAGACCCGGCAGGCAGAAGCGATCGTGCCTGAAGGTTTTTCAACCGATATTCTACTTAACGCAGTAGCGAAAACGGGTTATACCGCAACGCTCAACCGTATTGAGCAACAGTAAACCACCTGCGGGTGGTTTTATTGTGTTTTCCCGGTATGATGCCCGGCGGCTTCGTGTTCTCTTTTGTGCGTTAACTTCCGGAATTCTCCACTTTTCCTGTTAACCTGAACAAGCGGCAGCTGTAAGCCGCATATGCCCATTTGTATCTGTTATCCCTCCAGCCATGTAGGATGATCACAGGCAAGATTTTTTGACTAAGGAAAAGCGTTATGAAAACGGGACCATTAAACGAAAGCGAACTGGAATGGCTGGATGATGTACTGACAAAGTACAACACAGACAAGGCTATTCTGGATGTATCAGAACTGGATGGTTTACTGACGGCGGTGCTGAGTTCACCGTATGAAATTGAACCGGAGCAGTGGCTGGTCGCTATTTGGGGCGGCGCGCAGTATGTTCCTCGCTGGTCCTCCGAAAAAGAAATGACGCGTTTCATGAACCTGGCGTTTCAACATATGGCGGATACGGCCGATCGTCTGGATGAATATCCTGATCAGTTTGAGCCGCTGTTTGGTTTGCGTGAAATTGACGAGCATGAACTGACCATCGTTGAAGAATGGTGCTTCGGTTATATGCGCGGCGTTGCGTTGTCGGACTGGTCTACGTTACCAGACACGTTAAAACCAGCGCTCGAGGCTATCGCGTTGCATGGCACGGAAGAGAACTTTGCGGTGGTTGAGAAACTGACACCAGAAGCGTTTGAAGAGAGCGTGGATGCCATTCGACTGGCAGCGCTGGATCTGCATGCCTGGTGGATGGCGCATCCCCAGGAAACGCCGGTCAAGGTACCGGTAAAAGTGGATGCCAAAGTAGGGCGTAATGACCCATGCCCGTGCGGCAGCGGCAAGAAATATAAGCAGTGCTGTTTGCATTAATAAAAGGGGCGAAAGCCCCTTTTGTTTTAACCCACTTCTGGTAGTAATCCTGCTGCAATAGAGAACTGTACTGCGATCACCACAATGCCGCACAAGAATACCAGCGCCAGCGCCGGAGCACCGCCCGCCACGCGGTAGGTAGCCTGCGGATTCTGTTTTCTGCTCTGCCATGCCAGCATCGAGGGGATCAGCAGCGCCAGCACTGCCAGGGCAACGCCCGCATAACCTAGCGCCATAACGAAGCCACGTGGATAGAATAGCGCGAATGCCAGCGGCGGCACGAAGGTCACCACGCCAGTTTGCATTCTTCCCGCTACGGTATTACGGCGCTGGAACAGGTCGGCCAGGTAGTCAAATAATCCCAGCGCGACGCCGAGGAAAGAGGTCGCCAGCGCAAGATCGGCAAACAGATGCACCGCCAGTTCGACGTGTGGCGACGCTACGACTTCACGCAATGCCTGCAATAAACCGTTTAAGCCAGCGTGGTTGGCTAACAGCCCCATGAACGTGGACGAGTTAATACTGCCGAGCGTAGCCAGTTGCCAGAAAATATAGGCGATCAGCGGAATTGCGCTACCGGTGATAAACACCCAACGCAGTTTACGGATGTTACCGTTCATATAGCTGACGATACTGGGGACGCTGCCGTGAAAACCGAACGAAGTAAAGATAACCGGAATGGCGGACAGCGCCAGCCCCTGCTGTAGCGGCAGCGTAAGCAGGTTTACTTTATGGATATGCGGCATTAACAGGGCCAGCATCGCCACCAGGAAGATTATCTTGGCGCTGAACAACAAACGGTTGAACAGATCGACCAGCGAAGTCCCCACGCAAACGACACCACCGGCAACAAAGGTGAACAGCAGCACGCCTGTGGTCGGAGAAAGAGTGGTTCCGGTCCAGTCGCTGATACTGGAAGCCAGCAGTTCACCCGCGCCACTGATATACGCTGCCGTCAGGGCGTACATTAAGAACATCATGCTAAAGCCCGTTACCCATTGTCCGTAACGACCAAGATAACGTTTTGCCAGCGTACCCAGCCCGGTGTCGGCCGGTACATGTTGATACACTTCAAGCAGCAACAGCGCGGTGTAGCACATTAACGCCCAAAGACTCACTAACAATACCAGCGTGACGCTAAATCCCACGCCTGCTGCAGCCAACGGCATTGCCAACATACCGGCGCCAATCGTGGTTCCCGCCACGATAAAAATACTACCCAGGGTTCTGTTTTTCACGCTTTCCTCTGTCCCAGAGATAATCAATGGTTATATCTGCGGCGCAGGTTAAGGCAAAACGCTATTTTCGTCAAATCACCGTTACAATGATTGTAAACTTATGTTTACGATATTTTATGCTTTAAGATGTATACCAAATGACACTTATCTGCGAATAAACCTGCGTTAGCGCAATGCAACGCCATGCAGTTCACATTAGGCTACGGCTTTTATTGAGGAGGTAGTATGGAATCTATTCACGGTCACGAAGTGCTCAACATGATGATTGAATCTGGCGAGCAGTATTCAAATGCCAGCCTTGAAGCGGCGATCACGGCACGGTTTGGCGATCAGGCGCGTTTTCACACTTGCTCTGCGACGGATATGACGGCAGCTGAACTGGTGGCTTTTTTAGCAGCGAAGGGAAAATTTATTGCAAAAGAAGACGGCTTCTCTACGCACGAAAGCAAGATCTGCCGCCACTGATATTAATAGGTAATGATGGCGGGTTGCCCTCATTACCTCACAACATTAATTCTGTGTATCAAGCGTAGCCAGTTCTTTATCGATGAAATAAAGACCTTCACCACTTTTCCCTGCCAGCGATAACTTATCGATGACAGATTTAAATAATTTCTCTTCCTCATGCTGCTCGGCAACATACCATTGCAGGAAATTAAATGTTGGATAATCCTGGTGAGTCATTGCCGCGTGTGCCAGCTCATTAATTTTCTGAGTGATTAACTGCTCGTGTTCGTAAGTCGCACGGAACAGTTCGTCTAAAGACGCATATTCAGCAAAAGGGGAAGAGACCGTGTTAATACGCGGCAAACTGCCGGTGTCGGTGAGGTAATCAAACAGACGCTGCATATGCGTCATCTCTTCCTGGGCGTGACGGCGCAAAAACGCGGCGGCACCTTCAAAGCTGTGATAGCTGCACCACGCGCTCATCTGTTGGTAGAGCAGCGATGAATACAATTCAAGGTTCATCTGCTCATTCAGTTGGTCGATCATTTCTGTTTTTAGCATGGTTCTGCTCCACAAACGTTAATATATTGACGTGGCGTCACTATAATTTGTTATTTAATTATTTGCAAAAGGTAAAATAATATAATTATTTATCAAAAATACGAATGGGAATAAAACGCATTAACGCTATTAAACTCAGGATACAAATAATGAAAAGGCAGAAGACCAGCAATAATATGCTGGTCGGAAATATTAATAATTGAAGGAAGGTGATTGGCGGATTGCGACACCGTGACACTGCCAGGCGAGCGTAATTTTGGTATTTAAGCACAGAGAACCGGCATATACGCTACAGGTTGAAACCGGTTGACCAAACGCCATTGCGTTGGCATAACCCAGGCGCTGACACTCTTTGGTCGCGGTTCCTTGGGTAACGTAGTCATCAGTACGGGCCGTTTGCAGTATGGCCTGGTTGTAGGTCAGGCGAACCACGCCGGTGATGGCGCTGGCTTCACTGACCTGCGCCTGTTTAGTAATAGTGCATCCTGTCAGCACGAGCGGCAAAAGGGCAAGGATAAAGGTCTTCATGTGATCGCTCTGAAAGTACGGAGATACGACATCATGGCATACGTGCTGCCTCAGCAATGGCTTGAATAGCCTGAAGATCACCTGCGATTAATCGCAACGACGTCATTTTATTGAGGCCATTCTGATCTGCCGAGGGAAAAATGTGAGCACTTCATTATTTTATAAAACTAAATTTCATTAAATTTGAAAGTGAGTTTGCAAAATAGTAATGTGGCCTGAATGTTATGACTTTCAGCGGATCACCGCAGCGCATTCAGGAGATTAAAGAATGAAAATTGCATTGATGATGGAAAACAGTCAGGCAAGCAAAAATGCCATCATTCATAACGAGCTTAAGGCCGTCGCGGATGAGAAAGGTTTTCCCGTGTATAACGTCGGGATGAACGACGAAAATGACCATCATCTGACCTACATCCATTTAGGTATCATGGCCAGCATCCTGCTTAATTCTAAAGCGGTGGATTTTGTTGTCACGGGGTGCGGTACGGGCCAGGGGGCAATGATGTCTTTGAATATACATCCGGGCGTGGTATGTGGTTACTGCCTCGATCCGGCAGACGCATTCTTGTTCTCTCAGATCAACAACGGCAATGCGCTATCTCTGGCATTCGCCAAGGGTTTTGGCTGGGGTGCTGAGTTGAATGTGCGCTATATGTTTGAGAAAGCGTTCACTGGTCGTAACGGCGAAGGTTACCCACCTGAGCGTAAAGAGCCCCAGGTGCGTAACGCTGGTATACTGAATCAAGTGAAAGCGGCGGTGGTAAAAGAAAACTATTTGGACACGTTGCGCGCTATCGATCCTGAGCTGGTGAAAACCGCCGTGTCTGGCCCGCGCTTCCAGCAGTGCTTCTTTGAGAACTGCCAGGACAAAGCGATTGAATCATTTGTCCGTGAGATAATTGGCTAAATTCTGTTGGCCCGGGGGGGACACCTGCCGGGCTATCTGTTCTTGTTTGATACTGCGCTTCCAGCATCCGGGGCGAGTCGCAGCGTATCCACCATACCGACAAGACAAATAATGGCAATCATGACAAAGGCCAACCGGAAACTGCTCCCTGGAATATTGCCTAATGCCAGCCATTCACTGATTTCATCGCCGATGCGGATCCCAATAGCGGCCAATGAAATACCTAAACCTACCGCTAATTGTGTTGCCGTACTGAACAGCGTATTGGCGTAGCTCATTTGTGAAACGGGGACGTCCGCAAAAGCGAGCGTGCTGACGCCGGTAAACTGAACAGAGCGGAACACGCCGCCCAGGTACAACACCAGTAAAATAACCCAGGTGGGGGTCTGTGGCGTGAACAATGCGCAGGCCAGCAACGCCAGGACGTTCAGTGCGCCGTTTATCAACAATAGTTTCTTAAAGCCCAGCCAGCGTATCAACGGCGTGGTAGCAGGTTTAATCGTCAGATTGCCCACAAATACCGCCAGTACCAGCGAACCCGCGTGAAAAGCGTTCATGCCGAAACCGACCTGGAACATTAACGGCAGCAAAAATGGTACTGCGCTGATTGAAGCACGAAACAGCGACCCACCGTACATGGTGATGCGAAAAGTAGGAACGCTCATGGCATCCAGACGAATCATCGGCCAGGCGGTGCGACGAAAATGATGCAGAGCAAACAGGAAGGTCATTACCCCTAGCGCCAGAAGCCCTGCGGTCAGCCAGCCCTGCGGCTGCTGAGCTCCCAATAACTCCATGGCATACACCAGGCTAACCATCGCAACAGAGGTCGCGATAAAACCCGCGATATCGAACGGGTGGCGCTCGTCGTCATGAATATCCGGGATAAAACGTAGCGCCAGCACAATCGCCAGTATTCCCAGCGGAACATTAATAAAGAAAATCCAGCGCCAGTTGGCGTAGCTGGTGATGAATCCTCCCAAAGGAGGACCAATAATAGGCGCGACTAATGCGGGCCACGTCAGGGTCGCAATAGCAGTGATCAATTGATGTTTAGGTGTGGTACGCAGTACCGCGAGAGTGATCAGGTAGGTGCTAATGCCAATGTTCAGATCTACCGCCTGCACGCCAAAACTAATGGCCATGTCAGGCAGGGCGGTGGCAATTACCGTACCGTCGATAAACTCCATAAAGAAAGCTCCGGCAACAAGTAATGCTGCCGGGGAAAGACCGCGTTTGTTCTCAACCGCCAGCTTTTCACTCATGCTGTGCTTGCCATCTCAAAAGAAACTGACTGGAACTATTTTTAGTTTCAGCGTATTCGTAATGCGTGTGCGGCTATTGTTTCGAGCGCTGAATGGGTACTATGACGACCTTTCTATAAGGAGCTCACTATGTCCCAAACACTGAATGCCGATCAGGAACTGCTCTCGGACGTTGTTGCCTGTCAGCTGGTTATCAAGCAAATTCTTGATGTTCTTGATGTTATTGCCCCGGTAGAAGTTCGGGAGAAAATGTCCAGCCAGCTGAAAAACATCGATTTTTCCAGCCATCCTGCAGGTGCCGATCCGGTCACAATGCGTGCAATACAAAAAGCGGTTGCCTTGATCGAGTTGAAATTCACGCCGCAGAATGAATCTCACTAAAATAAACCGTTGTTTCAGGTTTTAGAAAGGTTTTTTTGCGCCTCGCAGAATGGGAGGCGCAGATGTTGGGGCGTCAGATATCAGTGCTGTTGATAGTTAACAACGTTAAGCAGGTGCTTATCGGTTTGCGCCATGCACAGCCCTGCACGTTTGGCGCTGCGGACTTCATCAAGAATCGTCTGCAACAGCACACCATCCTGCTGCTGTTCTTTCTCCAGGTCGTGAAGAAAATCGATCGTTGGTGCATCGTTTAACGCTTCAGCTTCATTGGTTAAGCGCGAGAGCTTACTCGCGCGCTGTTGATATTCATCCAACGTTTTCTGAAACAATTCTTCAAGGGAAGTCAGCTCATCAACCGGAACATCAATGGCCTTGACGATGGGGTTAGCCCCGGCACTTTTCATGTAATTGAACATACGCATCATTTGAGTCACATTACCTTGCGCCTGAGTGCGCAGAAACGTTGCGGTACCTGTCAGGCTATGTTCGTAGCACCACTCACTAAGATGCAGGTAAAGATTCGATGCGTAGAACTCGAGGTTCATTTGGGTGTTGAGTTTATGAACAATTCCAACTGCAGCCATATCAATATCCTTATTTACAGAAAGGGGGATGTACGTTACTAACGCCAGTACAACGGGCTGCCGCTGCACTACATCTCTACGTACAATTATAACTGTTAGCAGAATAAATCCGTTCCGCCGGTCCTTTAGCGATCGCGAATTATATTCGCTCCCGATCGTGAATCAGCATAACGCTTGCTCCAACATAAGAAAATCCTTAAATCTGTGTATTTATGTTTTTTTACATATTGTCATCACCCCATCTGTGCTTCTGCTCTCTTTGCATATAGATGACATGAATGCAACGAGTTGATATTTATGTTATTAAATCCACATTTCAATAATGAAATGGTGTTTTAAATCACAAAAATATTTTCCACAATAAGATATTGTCTGGCTCCTGATGATTATCTGTTCATGCTGCGAAGCAATTTCACGATCGGATTAATGATCTGATAGCTAATTTTTTGTGCCAGATCAGTTTTAATCAAATTGAGAAATTTAACGGCCAGAACTATTCGTCATTAATTGTTTCGTTTATGTGGATAAAGCGAGGAGTTACATATGAAGAAAGTCGCGGTGCTGCTGGCACCCGGTTTTGAAGAGGCGGAGGCGATAGTTACCATTGATATTCTGCGTCGACTGAATATCGAGGTTGAAACGCTGGCCTGCGCGGAGTCACGCGCGGTGGTGAGTTACCATGACGTACCGATGGTAACGGACAGCACGCTGGCCGCGCGTCAGTCGTATCTCTACGATGCCATCGTGTTGCCTGGCGGGCCGCAGGGTAGCGTTAACCTTGCCGCCAGTGAGGCGGTTATCCGGTTTGTGGCTCGTCATGATGATGAGGGGAAACTCATCTGCCCGGTGTGTTCTGCGGCTGTACGGGTGTTGGGCGGCAACGGTCTGCTGAAGGGGCGTCGCTACGTGTGCTCTGGAGAGCTGTGGCAAAACGTCACCGATGGGGAATATATCGATGCGCCGGTGGTTGAAGATGGCAATCTGATTAGCGGCAAAGGGTTAGGGCATATTTTCGATTTCGCGCTGACGCTTTCGGCGCGTCTGCTGGGCGACGACACTCCGGTTCGCGATCACGCTGACCACATTTATTACCAATGGTAATCATTTTCCCGAATGCTTCGGTATTCGGGAACAAGGATTCGTTGGCTGATGTTATGGACTAATCTGCTATTCCTCTTTTTTCCCGTCGACAAAACCGCGTTTTTTTATGTCATTTCCCGCTGAATTTATGTACGCAATTACTGTAATTCTGTGGTGTGATGCCGCTCTCTTATGGAGAATCAATTTCCCGCTAAAAATACTCTCAGCACTGGCATTGATCTTATCAATAAAAGGTAATGCCTTGTTTTACGTCCGAATTACAAAAAATCGTCTGATTTTACCCTACATAAAAGAACGTTAAAGCTGGAGTTAACCATGCACAAATTCACTAAAGCGCTGGCTGCCATCGGTCTGGCTGCCATTATGTCACAATCCGCTATCGCTGAATCCATGAAGCTCGGTTTCCTGGTTAAACAGCCGGAAGAACCGTGGTTCCAGACAGAATGGAAATTTGCCGATAAAGCCGGTAAAGACCTTGGCTTTGAGGTGATCAAAATTGCCGTTCCGGATGGTGAGAAAACCCTTAACGCCATCGACAGCCTCGCTGCCAGTGGCGCAAAAGGGTTTGTCATTTGTACCCCGGATCCTAAACTCGGGCCTGCCATTATGGCGAAGGCACGTGGCTACGATATGAAAGTCATTGCCGTTGATGACCAGTTTGCCAACGCCAAAGGCAAGCCGATGGAGACCGTGCCGTTAGTGATGATGGCGGCAACCAAAATTGGTGAGCGCCAGGGTCAGGAACTGTACAAGGAGATGCAAAAACGCGGCTGGGATGTGAAATCCACCGCCGTGATGGCTATAACTGCGAACGAACTCGACACCGCACGTCGTCGTACTTCTGGTTCAATGGAAGCGCTTAAAGCCGCTGGCTTCCCGGAAAAACAGATCTACCAGGTCCCAACTAAATCAAATGATATCCCCGGCGCATTCGATGCCGCTAACTCTATGCTGGTTCAGCATCCTGAAGTCAAACACTGGCTGATTGTCGGCATGAACGACAACACCGTGCTGGGCGGCGTACGTGCGACCGAAGGGCAGGGCTTCAAAGCACCAAACGTAATTGGTATTGGTATCAACGGCGTTGATGCAGTAAGCGAACTGTCCAAAGGCGAAGCGACCGGGTTCTACGGCTCATTGCTGCCAAGCCCGGACGTTCACGGCTATAAATCAAGCGAAATGCTCTACAACTGGGTGACAAAAGGTGCAGAGCCTCCGGCGTTTACCGAAGTGACGGATGTAGTGCTGATTACCCGCGATAACTTCAAAGAAGAGCTCGCGAAGAAAGGCTTAGGCGGTAAGTAACATAAACGCCGGATGCGACGTCAATGCGTCTTGTCCGGCGTACGAATTGCGTACTCAGTAGGCCGGATGAGGCAACGCCGCTATCCGGCATAAAGATCTGATTCACGGAGACGTTATGCAACAGTCTACCCCGTATCTCTCATTTCGCGGCATTGGCAAAACGTTCCCCGGCGTTAAAGCGCTTACGGATATCAGTTTCGACTGCTATGCCGGTCAGGTGCATGCGCTGATGGGCGAAAATGGCGCCGGGAAGTCAACACTCTTAAAGATTCTCAGCGGTAACTATGCGCCAACAACGGGATCTTTGACGATCCGCGGACAAGAGGTTTCGTTTGCGGACACCACTGCTGCGCTTAATGCCGGTGTCGCCATTATTTATCAGGAGCTGCATCTCGTCCCGGAAATGACCGTTGCCGAGAATATTTATCTAGGCCAGTTGCCGCATAAAGGCGGAATTGTGAACCGCTCGCTGCTGAACTATGAAGCGGGGATCCAGCTTAAGCATCTGGGCATGGATATCGATCCCGACACACCATTGAAATACCTCTCCATCGGTCAATGGCAGATGGTGGAGATTGCGAAAGCGCTGGCGCGAAACGCCAAAATTATTGCGTTTGATGAACCGACCAGCTCCCTGTCAGCACGTGAGATTGAGAATCTGTTTCGCGTTATCCGCGAGTTGCGCAATGAAGGACGCATCATCTTGTACGTTTCGCACCGTATGGAGGAGATTTTTGCCCTCAGCGATGCCATTACCGTGTTTAAAGATGGTCATTACGTCAAAACGTTTACGGACATGCAGCAGGTCGATCACGATGCGCTGGTACAGGCGATGGTTGGGCGCGACCTTGGCGATATTTATGGCTGGAAATCCAGACCGTATGGTGCAGAGCGCCTGCGTTTGCATGAGGTAAAAGCCCCTGGCGTGCGTACGCCGATCAGTTTATCGGTGCGAAGCGGTGAAATTGTCGGATTGTTTGGTCTGGTGGGAGCTGGACGTAGTGAATTGATGAAAGGGCTGTTTGGCGGTACACGAATTACGGCAGGTCAGGTGTTTATTGATCAACAACCGATTGATATCCGTAAACCGAGCCATGCCATTGAAGCGGGGATGATGCTGTGTCCGGAGGATCGTAAAGCAGAAGGGATTATTCCGGTCCATTCGGTGCGTAACAACATCAACATTAGCGCGCGCCGTAAACATGTTCTGGGAGGATGCGTGATTAACAACGGCTGGGAAGAGACCAATGCCGATCACCATATTCGTTCACTCAATATTAAAACGCCGGGCGCGGAGCAACTGATTATGAACCTCTCTGGCGGTAATCAGCAGAAGGCTATTCTTGGTCGTTGGTTATCGGAAGAGATGAAGGTGATCTTGCTGGACGAACCTACACGCGGCATTGATGTGGGCGCTAAGCATGAAATTTATAACGTGATTTATGCCCTTGCGGCGCGCGGCGTGGCCGTGCTGTTTGCTTCCAGTGACCTGCCAGAGGTGCTCGGTGTCGCCGACCGTATTGTGGTGATGAGAGAAGGCGAAATCGCTGGAGAATTACTTCATGAACAGGCGGATGAGCGCCAGGCGTTAAGCCTTGCTATGCCTAAAGTCAGCCAGGCTGTAGCCTGAATAAGGAGAGAATGATGTCTTCCGTTTCTACGTCGGGTTCAGGTGCTGCGAAGTCGGCGCTAAATCTTGGCCGCATTTGGGATCAGTACGGGATGCTGGTGGTGTTTGCCGTGCTGTTCCTCGTTTGTTCCCTGTTTGTGCCAAACTTTGCAACTTTCATCAACATGAAGGGGCTGGGGCTGGCGGTATCGATGTCGGGTATGGTTGCGTGCGGAATGCTATTTTGCCTGGCATCCGGTGACTTTGACCTGTCCGTTGCGTCCGTGATTGCCTGCGCTGGGGTCACCACTGCCGTGGTCATTAACATGACCGAAAGCCTGTGGATTGGCGTGGCTGCCGGGCTGCTGCTCGGTATTCTATGCGGTCTGGTTAATGGGTTCGTGATTGCGCGTTTAAAAATTAACGCCCTGATCACCACCCTTGCGACCATGCAGATTGTACGCGGTCTGGCCTATATTATTTCCGACGGTAAGGCCGTGGGGATTGAAGACGAGCGCTTCTTCACGCTCGGTTACGCTAACTGGTTTGGTCTGCCGGCGCCAATCTGGATCACAGTCGTTTGTTTCATCGCCTTTGGCTTACTACTGAATAAAACCACATTTGGTCGTAATACGCTGGCCATCGGGGGCAATGAAGAGGCGGCACGCCTGGCTGGGGTTCCGGTTGTTCGTACCAAGATTATTATCTTTATTCTTTCCGGGCTGGTCTCCGCCATTGCCGGAATTATCCTTGCATCACGTATGACTAGTGGTCAGCCAATGACCTCAATAGGCTATGAGCTGATCGTGATTTCTGCGTGCGTGTTAGGGGGCGTTTCGCTCAAAGGCGGCATCGGAAAAATCTCATATGTGGTGGCCGGGGTGTTGATCCTGGGTACGGTTGAGAATGCGATGAACCTGCTGAATATCTCTCCGTTCGCGCAGTATGTCGTTCGTGGTCTTATCCTGCTGGCGGCGGTGATCTTCGACCGTTACAAGCAAAAAGCGAAGCGTACCGTTTGATTATTTTATCCCCAACTTTTTAGTCTAGCTTCAGCTCATCGCCAGCCGCTACCCGGCTGGCGATTGTTTTTCCAAATGGCGAGCATGGTCACACTGTCTATACTTATATCCGTCATACATCATATATACGGCGCGATCCGCGCGGCGTACAAACCATGATGAGGAGGATAACCGGGTGACAGCATCACTGATCTTACCCCCTGAACAATCTGCAAACTGTGCTTACTTTTTTGATCTTGATGGAACATTGGCTGAGATCAAACCCTATCCAGACCAGGTCGTTGTCCCTGAGACAATCCTGCAATTATTACATCAGCTGGCGACGCATAATGCGGGGGCGCTGGCATTGATTTCAGGGCGCTCGATGGCTGAGCTCGACGTGCTGACCGACCCCTTTCGGTTTCCGCTTGCCGGAGTACATGGGGCTGAACGCCGTGACATCAATGGTCAAACCCATGTCGTGCGCCTGGCTGAGGATACTGAGCGTGAAGCAGGGGAGCTATTACACACCGCATTGGCGGCGATGCCGGGCACAACCCTTGAAGCAAAAGGTATGGCTTTCGCGCTGCACTATCGTCAGTCGCCTGAGCATGAAGCGACGCTAATTCACCTGGCTGAACAGATTGTGCGCAGATGGCCGCAACTGGCTGTGCAGCACGGGAAATGCGTCGTGGAGATAAAACCGAAGGGCATCAATAAAGGCGATGCGATCGCCGCATTTATGCAGGAAGCGCCTTTTGCCGGACGGATCCCCGTTTTTTTCGGTGACGATCTGACGGATGAGACAGGGTTTGGCGTAATTAATCGCGCTGGGGGTATTTCTGTAAAAGTAGGGAGCGGAGCGACGCAGGCCGCGTGGCGACTGGATAGCGTTAAGGATGTCTGGCACTGGCTGGAGCAAATTAACTCTTCGCAGCAAAAATCGAAAGTAACGAAAAACAGAAGAGGTGGCTATGAGTCGTTTAGTCGTAGTATCTAATCGTATCGCCTCACCCGATGATAAAGGGAGCGCAGGCGGACTTGCCGTTGGTGTGCTGGGCGCGCTGAAAGCTGCTGGTGGCCTGTGGTTTGGCTGGAGTGGTGACACAGGTAATGAAGACAAACCATTAAAAAAAGTCACACGTGGCAATATTACCTGGGCTTCGTTTAATTTGAGCGAACAGGATTACGAAGAATATTACTGTCAGTTTTCGAATGCTGTTTTATGGCCCGCATTTCACTATCGCCTGGACCTGGTTCAGTTTCAGCGTCCTGCATGGGAAGGTTACCAGCGGGTGAATGCCTTGCTGGTCGATAAACTGCTGCCGCTGCTGAGCGAAGACGACATCATCTGGGTTCATGATTACCATCTGTTGCCGTTTGCCAGCGAACTGCGTAAACGCGGTGTGAATAACCGCATCGGTTTTTTCCTGCATATTCCTTTCCCAACGCCTGAAATTTTTAATGCGCTACCCCCACATCAGGCGCTGCTGGAACAAATGTGTGATTTTGATTTACTCGGTTTCCAGACCGAAAACGATCGCCAGGCTTTTCTGGATTGTCTGGCCGCTCAGACTCAGGTGTCCACACACGGCGAAAAACACCACCGGGCATGGGGAAAAGCGTTTTGCACGCAGGTTTATCCCATCGGTATCGAGCCGGATGAGATTGCCCGACAGGCTTCCGGGCCTCTGCCGCCGAAGCTCGCGCAGTTAAAAGCAGAACTTAAAAACGTGCAGAATATTTTTTCGGTTGAGCGTCTGGATTACTCCAAAGGTTTGCCGGAGCGCTTTCAGGCCTATGAAGCTCTGCTGGAACATTATCCGCAGCATCACGGCAAAATTCGCTATACGCAGATCGCGCCAACGTCGCGTGAAGAGGTGCAGGCCTACCAGGATATTCGCCATCAGCTGGAGACCGAAGCGGGGCGGATTAACGGCAGATATGGGCAGTTGGGCTGGACGCCGCTCTATTATCTGAACCAGTACTTTGATCGTAAATTGCTGATGAAGATCTTCCGTTATTCCGATGTCGGATTGGTGACACCGCTGCGCGATGGTATGAACCTGGTGGCGAAAGAGTTCGTGGCTGCACAGGATCCAGCCAACCCCGGTGTTCTGGTGTTATCACAATTTGCCGGCGCCGCGAATGAGCTAACTTCCGCGCTTATCGTTAACCCGTATGACCGGGATGAAGTGGCTGGCGCATTAAACCAGGCGCTGACAATGCCGCTCGGTGAGCGTATTACCCGCCACGCTGAGATGCTTGAGACTATCATTAAAAATGATATCGACAACTGGCAGGCGAGGTTCATTTGCGATTTGGAAAAAGTCTCCCCACGCCAGAGTAAACAGTCATTGTCTGATCAAGTTTCTTCCTGCTCAAAACTGGCGTGACGCGCCAAAAACGAAATTCAATCTCCAGCCAGTGGAACCAGTAGAACATCCACCTGGCTGGCACTAACTACGCTTTTCGCTGAGCAGGACGCGCGCGAAAAGAAGCTGTGGTTATGGTTGCCATAAATGACCAGATCGACCGCGTGTTTCCGGCATACGTCCAGAATATGGTCATTCAGTGCCCCATAGGTGATAAAGGTATGTTCAATGGGGTACTGCGCTTCTTTGCCGAGCTTGTTGATAAAATCCTGAGTCTCCTCTTGCATCACTTCGCGCAGGTCTTCCAGCATGGGAGCTGCAAACTGATTATAAAGTTCAGGGTCTGAGACCAGAGTTATCAGGCTAATACGGGCATTGACAGGACGGGCGATTGAAACTGCCTTGGCTAACAACTGTTGGCTTTCAGGTGTGGCGGCAACCGCAACAAGAATGTGTGTGTAGCTCATAACTCACTCCTTTTTTAAGAATTATGAGAGGATTTTTTAGCATTACTCAGCTTACTCCATACTGCAACCATTCCTTCCTGGATAGTGTGAATACCGTCATGATTATTCATTAATTATTCTTATAAATAGAATAATTGAGCCATTTAACTTGTAAATACACTGAGGGTACTTAAGTAAAACTCACTGCTAATGAAAACAATGTGTTAATAAAAAATAAACATATTTTAACATTCTACTGGTTATCACAAGCCGGTATTAATTAATCACTCTTAATATTTAAGTTATTGTTTATAAAGCGTTTAATTGAAACGGTGTTTTGCATAAATAATGTGATCAAGCTCGCTATTTTACAATGTGATATTAACGTTTGTGAACAAAATACTATTCGCTTTTATTGCAAGAATATTCGTCCCAAAGGAATTGAAATGGAGATTGTTGGATTAAAAAATAAGCAAAGTAAAAGCTGTGCTGATGGATTTATGTTAAGTGTTTGGCTGGTTTATGTGATCTGCGTCACATATTCTTCAAATTCGCGGCATGGCTCCGTTGTATGTGTAACGGGTGGCGGGTAGAGTTGCGTCGAATTAGGAAAAATCTTAGACATTTGTAAGAATTGATGTGAGCTTGTAAGGAATACGGCCTTCTGAAAAAGGACTGTTTAGACAACGCGTAAGTGCCGTCACGCTGCTATGTATTTGACCTTTTGCTTTTTTTTTACCGGGCCTTCCCGGCGACATCACGGGGTGCGGTTTTACCGCATAAAAATAATGTTGGTTATTATGGATGCAAATAATGCATACATCCGAGTTGCTGAAACACATTTATGACATCAATTTGTCATATTTATTGCTTGCACAACGTTTGATCGTTCAGGACAAAGCATCTGCGATGTTTCGCCTTGGTATCAGCGAAGAGATGGCGGATACGTTGGCAACATTAACACTTCCTCAAATGGTCAAACTGGCTGAAACCAACCAACTGGTATGCCATTTCCGTTTCGACGATCACCAGACTGTTACTCGCCTGACGCAAGACTCTCGCGTTGATGATCTCCAGCAAATACATACCGGTATCATGCTTTCAACACGCCTGTTAAGCGACATCGATGATGCAGCGCGTAAGAAAAGGGCTTGATGATGAGCGAAAAAAGCATTGTTCAGGAAGCGCGTGATATTCAGCTGGCAATGGAATTAATCACATTGGGCGCTCGTTTGCAAATGCTGGAGAGCGAAACGCAATTAAGCCGCGGTCGACTTATCAAGCTGTACAAAGAATTACGCGGCAGTCCTCCGCCAAAAGGGATGTTACCTTTTTCCACCGACTGGTTTATGACGTGGGAACAAAATATTCATGCTTCGATGTTTTGTAACGCATGGCAATTCCTGCTCAAAACCGGTTTGTGCAGCGGTGTTGATGCCGTAATCAAGGCGTATCGTTTGTATCTTGAGCAATGTCCACAACCGGAAGAAGGCCCGTTGCTGGCGTTAACTCGCGCCTGGACGCTGGTGCGTTTTGTCGACAGTGGGTTGCTAGAACTGTCCAGATGCAATTGTTGCGGCGGGAATTTTATCACCCACGCACACCAACCCGCGGGCAGCTTCGCCTGCAGTTTATGCCAACCGCCGTCACGGGCCGTAAAAAGACGTAAACTTTCCCAGAATGCTGCCGATATTATTCCACAACTGCTGGATGAACAGATCGAACAAGCTGTTTAACTGATACGGTGTGGACAAACACTCCAGCAGCGGTAAGCGATTACCGCTGCTTTTTTTTGACCTGACCTCAAGTTAACTGCCCGACTGCGCATCCTGTCATAGTCAATTGCGAAAGGATGATGTCGTGCTTATCTTATTAGGTTACCTGGTTGTTATTGGTACAGTTTTCGGCGGTTACATGATGACCGGCGGACACCTTGGGGCACTCTATCAACCGGCTGAGCTGGTGATTATCGGTGGCGCGGGTATTGGGGCATTCATCGTCGGCAATAACGGGAAAGCCATCAAGGGGACGATGAAAGCGATCCCGATGCTTTTCCGTCGTTCAAAATACACCAAAGCGATGTATATGGATCTGCTGGCGCTGCTGTACCGCCTGATGGCCAAGTCACGTCAGCAGGGCATGTTCTCACTTGAGCGCGATATCGAAAACCCCAAAGAAAGTGAAATCTTCGCCAGCTATCCACGTATTCTCGCAGATGCCGTGATGCTTGATTTTATTGTCGATTATCTGCGTCTGATCATCAGCGGCAACATGAACACGTTTGAAATTGAAGCGTTGATGGACGAAGAAATTGAGACTCACGAAAGTGAAGCCGAAGTCCCTGCCAATAGCCTGGCGATGGTGGGGGATTCATTACCGGCGTTCGGGATCGTGGCAGCTGTTATGGGTGTTGTTCACGCTCTGGCTTCCGCTGACCGTCCGGCGGCGGAACTGGGTTCGCTGATTGCGCATGCGATGGTAGGGACATTCCTCGGTATTTTACTGGCCTATGGATTTATTTCTCCACTCGCCAGCGTTTTACGCCAGAAAAGTGCTGAAACAACCAAAATGATGCAGTGTGTGAAGATAACTCTGCTCTCTAACCTGAATGGTTACGCGCCGCCAATTGCCGTTGAATTTGGTCGTAAGACTCTGTATTCCAGCGAACGTCCTTCGTTTATCGAACTGGAAGAGCATGTTCGTGCGGTGAGAAATCCAACTGCGCAGCAGACGACCGAGGACGCATGAAAAATCAGGCCCATCCCATTATCGTTGTAAAGCGACGCAAGCATAAAGGTCACGGTGGTGGGGCGCATGGTTCGTGGAAAATCGCCTACGCCGATTTTATGACCGCGATGATGGCCTTCTTTCTGGTGATGTGGCTCATTTCCATCTCCAGCCCTAAAGAATTGATCCAGATTGCCGAATATTTCCGTACGCCGCTGGCCACCGCGGTAACCGGGGGAAATCGCATTTCGAATAGCCAAAGCCCAATTCCAGGCGGCGGGGATGATTACACCCAGCAGCAGGGAGAGGTGAATAAGCAGCCGAATATTGATGATTTAAGAAAACGCATGGAACAAAGTCGGTTGAGCAAACTTCGCGGCGATCTTGATCAACTGATTGAATCGGACCCCAAACTGCGCGCACTACGCCCGCATTTGAAAATTGATTTAGTTCAGGAAGGGTTGCGAATACAGATTATCGACAGCCAGAACCGCCCGATGTTTAAGACCGGTAGCGCGGAGGTCGAACCGTATATGCGCGACATCCTGCGGTCCATCGCGCCAGTGCTCAACGGGATCCCAAACAGAATCAGCCTTTCCGGTCATACGGATGATTACCCTTACGCCAATGGTGAGAAAGGGTATAGCAACTGGGAGCTGTCTGCTGATCGTGCTAACGCATCGCGACGCGAGCTGGTTAGCGGCGGTCTGGATGATGGAAAAGTATTACGTGTGGTAGGTATGGCCGCCACGATGCGTCTGAGCGATCGCGGTCCCGATGACGCTATCAACCGCCGTATAAGCCTGCTGGTTCTCAATAAGCAGGCGGAAGAGGCCATTTTGCATGAAAACGCTGAAAGCCAGAATGAGCCGGTAAGTGTCTTACAACAGCCTGCGGAACTCCCGCCGGCAAGCGTTCCCACATCGCCACCAGCCAATCCGAGGTGATAGCGTGAGCATGGATATAAGCGATTTTTATCAAACATTTTTTGATGAAGCTGACGAACTGTTGGCTGACATGGAGCAACACCTGCTTGATTTGGTTCCTGAAGCCCCGGATTCCGAACAGCTGAATGCGATTTTTCGTGCTGCGCACTCGATAAAAGGCGGGGCGGGCACCTTCGGCTTTACCATTTTGCAGGAAACGACCCATCTGATGGAAAACCTGCTGGATGAAGCGCGGCGTGGCGAGATGCAGCTCAATGCCGACATTATCAACCTGTTTTTGGAAACGAAAGATATTATGCAGGAACAGCTCGACGCCTATAAAAGCTCAGAGGAGCCTGATGCCGCCAGCTTTGAGTACATTTGCAATGCGTTACGCCAGCTAGCGCTCGAAGCGAAAGGTGAAACCGCACCGTTGGTGGTCAATACCGCTAAACTGAGCGTTGCTGAAAGTACAGCAATGCAGGAAGAGGCAGGTGCAAAGTCTGAACCCGTCTGTGAAGAGAGTAAGAAACGCATTATTCTCTCGCGATTGAAAGCCAGTGAAGTGGATTTACTGGAAGAAGAGCTAGGGAATCTGGCAACCTTAACCGACGTGGTGAAAGGAAGCGACACGCTGTCAGCTACGCTTGATGGCAACCTCGCGGAAGATGACATCATCGCGGTACTCTGCTTTGTGATTGAGGCTGATCAGATTGAATTTGAAACCGTCAGCGCTGCGCCTGCAGCCGTTGAAACTGAAGCAGAAGCAGAAGCAGAAGCAGAAGCAGAAGCAGAAGCAGAAGCAGAAGCAGAAGCAGAAGCAGAAGTAGAAGCGCTAGCCGTTGCCGCGAAGCCACAGCCAGTTGCCGTTGTGCCAGCGGTAAAAGCCGCCGCCAGTGACGCGCCACATGGCCGCGCGGAGCGTGACAAACCAGCCCGCGCCAGCGAGTCGACCAGCATCCGCGTAGCAGTCGAGAAGGTCGATCAGCTCATTAACCTGGTCGGCGAGTTGGTCATCACCCAGTCAATGCTGGCTCAGCGCTCTAATGAACTGGATCCCGTTAATCATGGCGATCTCATCACCAGTATGGGGCAGTTACAACGTAACGCCCGCGACTTGCAAGAGTCGGTGATGTCGATTCGAATGATGCCGATGGAATATGTGTTCAGCCGTTTCCCACGTCTGGTGCGCGATCTGGCCGGTAAGCTGGGTAAACAGGTCGAACTGACGCAGGTGGGTAGCTCAACCGAACTCGACAAGAGCCTGATTGAACGCATTATCGATCCGTTGACGCACCTGGTACGTAACAGCCTCGATCACGGTATCGAACTGCCGGAAAAACGTCTTGAAGCCGGAAAAAGCCCAATTGGTAATCTGACGCTTTCCGCAGAGCATCAGGGCGGAAATATCTGTATTGAAGTCACTGATGATGGTGCTGGTCTGAATCGCGAGCGTATCCTCGCCAAAGCTGTCTCTCAGGGCATGCCGATCCACGAAAATATGAGTGATGATGAAGTCGGCATGCTGATCTTCGCCCCTGGCTTCTCAACCGCTGAACAGGTGACGGATGTCTCGGGTCGCGGCGTGGGTATGGATGTGGTGAAGCGCAATATCCAGGAGATGGGGGGCCATGTTGAAATCCAGTCCAAACAGGGACAGGGAACAACCATTCGAATTTTGCTGCCGCTGACGCTGGCGATCCTCGACGGGATGTCCGTACGCGTGGCGGATGAAGTCTTTATCCTGCCGCTGAATGCCGTGATGGAGTCACTGCAACCGCGCGAAGAAGATCTTCATCCGCTTGCCGGGGGAGAGCGCGTTCTGGAAGTGCGCGGCGAGTATTTACCGCTGGTTGAGTTGTGGAAAGTCTTCGAGGTTGAAGGCGCAAAAACCGAAGCAACACAAGGAATTGTGGTGATTTTACAAAGTGCGGGTCGTCGCTATGCACTGCTGGTCGATCAGTTAATTGGCCAACACCAGGTGGTCGTCAAAAACCTGGAAAGCAACTACCGGAAGGTGCCTGGTATTTCTGCAGCGACGATCCTCGGCGACGGCAGCGTTGCGCTGATTGTCGATGTCTCTGCATTGCAGGGGTTAAACCGCGAACAACGTGTGGCGATCACAGCCGCCTGATTGAGTGAGAAGGGAATAATATGACCGGTATGAGTAATGTAACTAAACTGGCCGGCGAACCGTCAGGTCAGGAATTCCTCGTGTTTACGCTGGGGGATGAAGAGTACGGTATCGATATCCTGAAAGTGCAGGAAATCCGTGGCTATGATCAGGTGACGCGTATTGCTAACACACCTGCGTTTATCAAAGGCGTCACCAATCTGCGCGGTGTGATTGTGCCGATTGTTGACCTGCGTGTGAAGTTTAGCCAGAGCGATGTCGATTACAACGAAAACACCGTAGTGATTGTGCTTAACCTGGGTCAGCGGGTGGTCGGAATTGTGGTGGATGGCGTCTCGGATGTACTGTCGCTGACGACGGAGCAAATTCGTCCGGCACCGGAATTCGCGGTTACGTTGTCGACGGAATACCTGACGGGGCTGGGGGCGTTGGGTGACCGGATGCTGATTCTGGTCAATATTGAGAAATTGCTAAACAGCGAAGAAATGGCGCTGCTGGATATTGCCGCGAGTCACGTAGCGTAACCGCTTCCGGCCTACAACGACGAACTTTGTAGGCCGGATAAGCATCGCGCCATCCGGCATTATTATCTTTTACGCTTCCCGCTCGACCAGTTCTGGTTCTTCTTCCAGTAAACCCTCATTCTGTGCCAGCATTGCCGTTGCAATCCCGTTACCTAATACGTTGATTGCTGAACGTCCCATATCCAGGAAGTGGTCAATCCCCATCAGTAGCAGAATTCCGGCAACCGGAATATTGAAGCTCGGGATGGTCGCCGCCAGTACCACCAGCGCTGAACGCGGCACACCTGCAATTCCTTTAGACGCCAGCATCAGCGTTAGCATCAGGACGGTAATTTCGGCAAAGGAGAGGTGAATATTATAGGCCTGCGCGATAAACATAGAGGCGAAGGAACAGTAGACCATCGAGCCGACCAGGTTAAACGAATAACCTATAGGTAATACGAATGACACGATGTTGGGCGAACAGCCAAATTTGGTTAATTGCTCCAGCGTTTTCGGATAAGCGGCTTCAGAGCTGCTGGTCGTGAATGCCACCAGAACAGGATCCTTCAGCATGCTCATGAGGCGAAAAACCTCTTTTTTCAGCATGATATAACCCACTGCCAGTAGAACCAGGCAGGTCAGCAAAATAGCCACATAGTAGCCGCCGATGAACGACGCATAATTGAGCAGGATCCCCAGACCCTGGGTGGAGATAACTGAGGAAATGGCGGCAAAAATGGCCAGTGGCGCAACGTACATCACGTAACCCGTCACCTTCAGCATTATGTGGGAGACCACATCCAGCGCGGCAACCAGTGGCGCGTTGAATTTTTCACCAAGCGATGCTCCTCCAATACCGAAGAACATTGAGAACACCACAATTTGCAGGATCTCATTGTTGGCCATCGCCTCAGCTATGCTGGTTGGGATGGTGTGAGTCAGAAAACCTTTCAGGCTCATGCCGCCTACGGCCAGGCCGGTATCAGTGGCTTCCTGCGGGATCGCCAGATTCAGTCCGCTGCCGGGTTGCTCAAGAGAAACCACAAACAGACCGACCAGAATAGACAGTATGGAAGAGCTGATAAACCAGATCATCGCTTTCCCACCTACGCGCCCGATGGTGGATGTTTCTCCCAAGCGCATAATGCCGACGGTCAGGGTGCTGAATACTAAAGGTGCGATCACCATTTTTATCAGGCGCAAAAAGATGTCGGTGAGAAGCGTAATATTATCGGCCCAGGCGGTCACAACGCCGGGAGAGGCATAAGAGTGGATCACCGCACCTGACAGGATCCCTGCCAGCATGAAGATCACGATAAACAACGTGAGTTTGTTTGCATTTGCCACTAAAAAGCCCTCAGTAAGGATTTAACATTTATTGATCGGTTACTCATTTTTTATACTTATTAAGTGGTAACGAAATATTCATCATATAAATTGAATTAAAGCGCCACCTGATACAACTTTTTTTAATTTTTTATTCATTTTGTTGTGGTATTTACAATGTGTATGTGTGATCTCAATCACACAAGGGTGGCTATTTCATCCAATCTGGGCATGTTCACAAAGGAATGAGCATGTTATATACATGATAATCATGATGTTTTTATGTGAATAATTTGTGGTTACCAAACCCTGTCTTACCGTCCTTCCGCCAGGCTTCCCGTCTCTCAGGATTTCCTTTTCGCAAACGTAAAGTTATCTCAGCCACTGCCGATAACGTTGATAACTCGTTTTCAGGAAGGTGCCTTATGTTTAACCGTATCCGCGTTGTCACAATGCTGATGATGGTGCTGGGGGTTTTCGCACTGCTACAGCTTGTTTCCGGTGGTCTGTTGTTTTCTTCATTGCAGCAGAATCAACAAAGTTTTGTTATCTCTAACGATTTACGACAGCAGCAAAGTGAACTCACCTCAACATGGGATCTGATGCTGCAAACACGAATCAATTTAAGCCGTTCTTCTGCACGCATGATGATGGATGCGTCTAACCAGCAGAGCAGCGCGAAAAACGATCTGCTGAAGAATGCGAAAGCCTCTCTGGCGCAGGCGGATACGCATTACGCAAATTTTAAAAACATCACCCCGTTACCGGAGATGGCTGAAGCCAGCGGCAATGTTGAGGAGAAATATCAGCAATACCATGCGGCTTTGACAGAACTGATTCAGTTTCTGGAGAACGGCAATATGGATGCCTATTTCGCGCAACCAACTCAGGGAATGCAAAATGCGCTCGGCGAGGCGCTGGGCAAGTACGCCAGCGTGAGCGAGAAGCTTTATGCTCAGGCATTTGATCAAAGCGCACGGGATTACCACTTCGCCCAATGGCAGCTTGGCGTGCTGGCCGTCGTGTTGGTACTGATTCTGGTGGTGGTGTGGTATGGCATTCGTCATACCTTGCTTAATCCTCTGGCTCGCGTCATTGCCCATATTCGGGAAATCGCCAGCGGTAACCTGACCGCGACTCTGGCCGTCAGCGGTCGTAACGAAATCGGCGAGCTGGCCAGTACGGTTGATCATATGCAGCGTTCGCTGACGGAAACCGTCACCCTGGTGCGTGAAGGCTCTGATGCGATTTATTCCGGGACCAGCGAAATTGCCAGCGGCAACACCGATCTTTCATCTCGTACTGAGCAGCAGGCATCTGCGCTGGAAGAAACCGCCGCCAGCATGGAACAACTGACCGCAACCGTGAAGCAAAATGCGGACAACGCGCGTCAGGCTTCGCAACTGGCGAAAAGTGCCTCCGATACTGCGCAGCATGGCGGCAAAGTGGTTGATAGCGTGGTGAACACCATGCATGAAATCGCTGATAGCTCGAAGAAAATTGCCGACATCATCAGCGTCATTGATGGGATTGCCTTTCAGACCAACATTCTCGCACTGAACGCGGCGGTTGAAGCGGCACGTGCCGGTGAGCAAGGTCGTGGTTTTGCCGTAGTTGCGGGCGAAGTGCGTAATCTGGCAAGCCGCAGTGCGCAGGCGGCGAAAGAGATCAAAGCGTTGATTGAAGATTCTGTTTCCCGCGTGGATACCGGTTCCGTACTGGTAGAAAGCGCAGGAGAAACGATGAACGACATCGTGAATGCCGTGACGCGGGTGACTGACATTATGGGCGAGATTGCCTCGGCCTCCGACGAGCAAAGCCGGGGGATTGATCAGGTTGCGCTCGCAGTCTCTGAGATGGATCGCGTTACGCAGCAGAATGCTTCTTTAGTACAGGAATCGGCCGCTGCGGCCGCTGCTCTTGAAGAACAGGCCAGCCGTCTGACGCAGTCGGTGTCGACTTTCCGTCTTGCGTCACGCCCTGCGCCGTCTAAGCCGCGTGATGCTCGATTACCTGCGGCGGTGAGCGCTTCTAACCCACGCCAGAACATTGAACAAGATACGAATTGGGAAACATTTTGACTGATAGTTAAACCGCGGCCAGTGCCGCCCGATGGGAGCGTTGATGTTTAATCGTATTCGAATTTCGACCACGCTGTTTTTGATTTTAATCCTCTGCGGTGTTTTGCAGATTGGCAGTAATGGCTTGTCCTTCTGGGCATTTCGGGACGGTTTTCAGAACCTGAATCAGGTCGAACGGAGTAATCAGCAACGCGCTGCGCTGGCCCAAACCCGCGCTGTGTTATTACAGGCCAGTACGGCCCTTAATAAGGCAGGGACGCTGACCGCCCTGAGCTATCCGCCAGAGGACATCAAAACCCTGATGACCCTCGCGCGCGATAGCCTGGCGCAGTCTGAATTGATGTTTAAACGCTTTATGGCGACGTCGGATACGACGGAACAAGGCAAGGCGCTGTTTAGCGCGACGGAGAAAAGTTTCAATCAGTGGCACAGCGATCTCGCGCATCAGGCCACCTGGCTTGAAAACAATCAGTTGTCAGATTTTCTGACCGCACCGGTGCAGGCGGCTCAAGATGCTTTTGATGCGAATGTGAATGCATGGCAGAGCAACATCGACCGCGTGTTGCAAACGGCAGGAGAGCAGAGCCAGAGAAATTACCATATGTCGGGGGTGATTTTCGCCACGATGGTGATACTGGCGGCGCTGTTAACCAGTGCGGCGTTGTACTGGTCGCGCAAGATGATTGTCCAGCCGCTGGCGATTATTGGCAGTCATTTCGACAGCATTGCCGCGGGTAATCTGGCCCGCCCGGTGGCGGTTTATGGGCGCAATGAGATCTCGGCCATTTTTGCCAGCCTGAAGAAGATGCAGCAGGCACTGCGTGAAACGGTAAGCGAAGTTCGCCAGGGCAGCTCAGCCATGCATCGCGGCATTTCAGAGATCGCGATGGGCAACAACGATTTGTCCTCCCGGACTGAACAGCAGGCGGCGGCGCTGGCGCAAACGGCGGCCAGCATGGAACAACTGACCGCAACCGTCGGGCAGAATGCTGATAACGCGCGCCAGGCGTCAGGAATTGCCAAAAGTGCGGCCGATACCGCGCATAAAGGCGGCGAACAGACGTCCCGGGTCGCCAGCACCATGCATGAGATTTCCGCCAGCTCGCAGAAAATTGGCGACATTATCGGCGTGATTGACAGCATTGCCTTTCAGACCAATATCCTCGCGCTGAATGCGGCGGTCGAGGCCGCTCGCGCGGGTGAGCAGGGGCGCGGTTTTGCCGTCGTCGCCGGAGAGGTACGCAATCTGGCAAGTCGTAGCGCGCAGGCGGCGAAAGAAATAAAAGGGCTCATTGAGGAGTCTGTCACCCGAGTGCATCAGGGATCGCGGTTGGTTGATATGGCAGCGCGGACCATGACTGAAATCGTCAGCTCGATTACCCGGGTTAACGACATTATGGGCGAGATTGCCTCAGCTTCTGATGAACAGCGTAAAGGCATTGAGCAGGTGGCGCAGGCCGTCAGCCAGATGGACTCAGTGACGCAGCAAAACGCCGGGCTGGTGGAAGAAGCCGCGTCCGCCACCGGACAACTCGCCACCCAGGCCGATAATCTTTCAGCCTGTGTCGCATTTTTTAAGCTTGAAGAGCAAACCGTAGCAAAACAAGAATTGGCGCAGCCGCAGGTTGTGCCCGTTGTATCCTGAATGTGATTGAGAAGGCGCTATGACATCATCTCTGCCCTCCGGGCAAACGTCATTATTGTTACAGATGACCCAGCGCCTCGCGCTGTCTGACGCGCATTTTCGTCGGATATGTCAATTAATCTACCAGCGTGCGGGGATCGTACTGGCCGACCATAAGCGGGACATGGTTTATAACCGTCTTGTTCGTCGTCTGCGTACCCTGGGGCTGGATGACTTTGGTCGCTATCTCAGCATGCTGGAAGCTAACCAGAACAGTGCTGAGTGGCAGGCCTTCATTAACTCCCTGACTACCAACCTGACCGCGTTTTTTCGTGAAGGGCACCATTTTCCGGTGCTGTCAGATCATGCGCGTCGGCGTAGCGGTGAATACCGCGTCTGGAGCGCTGCGGCGTCAACCGGAGAAGAGCCGTACAGCATTGCGATTACGCTCGCCGATACCTTAGGTATGGCCCCGGGTCGCTGGCGTGTTTTTGCCAGCGACATTGATACCGAAGTGCTGGAAAAAGCCAGAGCCGGTATTTACCGCCTCGATGAGCTAAAAACGCTGTCACCCCAGCAGTTGCAGCGCTATTTCATGCGTGGCACCGGCCCGCATGAGGGACTGGTACGCGTTCGGCAGGAACTGGCGGGACATGTTGAATTTTCCAGCGTGAATTTACTGGATAAACAGTACAACGTGCCAGGGCCATTCGATGCCATATTCTGCCGCAACGTGATGATCTATTTCGATAAAACGACGCAGCAGGACATTTTGCACCGTTTTGTTCCACTTCTTAAACCCGATGGGCTGCTGTTTGCAGGTCATTCAGAAAACTTTAGCAACCTCGTGCGCGAGTTTAGCCTGCGTGGACAGACCGTGTATGCGCATGCGCCAGGTAAGGATAAAGCATGAGTAAAATCAGGGTGTTGTCGGTCGATGATTCCGCGCTGATGCGTCAGATCATGACCGAAATAATTAACAGCCACAGTGATATGGAAATGGTGGCAACGGCGCCAGATCCGTTAGTCGCCCGGGATTTAATCAAAAAATACAATCCCGACGTCCTGACGCTGGATGTGGAAATGCCGCGTATGGATGGACTCGACTTTCTTGAGAAACTGATGCGCCTGCGTCCAATGCCGGTGGTTATGGTCTCTTCCCTGACCGGTAAAGGTTCCGAGGTCACGTTGCGGGCGCTGGAACTGGGTGCGATCGATTTTGTCACCAAACCACAACTGGGGATCCGTGAAGGGATGTTGGCCTACAGCGAGATGATCGCTGAGAAGATCCGCACCGCGTCACGGGCAAAACTGGCGGCCCATAAACCCATGGCGGCTCCGACGACCTTGAAAGCGGGGCCGTTACTCAGTTCGGAAAAACTGCTGGTGATTGGTGCCTCAACCGGAGGAACAGAGGCAATTCGGCATGTACTCCAGCCATTGCCGCTTTCAAGTCCCGGTATTCTTATTACCCAGCATATGCCGCCAGGATTTACCCGTTCATTCGCCGAACGTCTGAACAAACTGTGTCAGATAACCGTGAAAGAGGCTGAGGACGGGGAGCGTGTGCTGCCAGGGCATGCGTATATCGCGCCTGGCGATAAGCATATGGAACTGGCGCGCAGCGGGGCGAACTACCAGATCAAAATTCATGATGGTCCGCCGGTTAACCGGCATCGACCTTCAGTGGATGTGCTGTTCCATTCGGTGGCAAAACATGCGGGGCGTAATGCCGTGGGTGTGATCCTGACGGGTATGGGCAACGATGGTGCCGCCGGAATGTTAGCGATGAATCAGGCGGGTGCCTGGACCATTGCGCAAAACGAAGCTAGTTGTGTGGTGTTCGGCATGCCGCGCGAGGCCATCAATATGGGTGGCGTAAGCGAAGTGGTCGATCTTAGCCAGGTAAGCCAGCAAATGCTGGCGAAAATCAGTGCCGGACAGGCAATACGTATTTGAATCAGGAGTTTATTTTTTTATGGCGGACAAAGAGCTTAAGTTTTTAGTTGTGGATGACTTTTCCACCATGCGTCGCATCGTGCGTAACCTGCTCAAAGAGCTGGGATTCAACAATGTTGAAGAGGCTGAAGATGGCGTGGACGCGCTGAATAAGCTGCAGGCAGGTGGATTTGGTTTTGTCATTTCCGACTGGAACATGCCGAACATGGATGGTCTGGAACTACTGAAAACCATTCGTGCCGATGGCGAAATGTCATCCCTGCCGGTGCTGATGGTTACGGCGGAAGCGAAAAAAGAGAACATCATTGCGGCAGCACAGGCAGGTGCCAGTGGGTATGTCGTGAAACCGTTCACGGCAGCGACGCTGGAAGAGAAACTCAATAAAATCTTTGAGAAACTGGGCATGTGAGGGTGTGATAATGATGATGCAACCACAAATTAAACCTGCTGACGAACACTCAGCAGGGGACATCATCGCGCGCATCGGCAGTTTGACCCGAATGCTGCGCGACAGCCTGCGTGAACTGGGGCTGGATCAGGCTATTGCCGAAGCGGCAGAAGCGATTCCCGATGCCCGCGATCGTCTCGATTACGTTGTGCAGATGACCGCACAGGCGGCAGAGCGGGCGCTGAACAGCGTGGAAGCTTCGCAGCCGCACCAGGATGCGATGGAAAAAGGGGCCAAAGACCTGACCAAACGCTGGGATGAGTGGTTCGAAAATCCGATCGAGCTGTCTGACGCCCGTGAACTGGTCACTGATACCCGCCAGTTTCTTGGCGATGTCCCCGGTCATACCAGCTTTACCAACGCCCAACTGCTGGACATCATGATGGCGCAGGATTTCCAGGACCTCACCGGTCAGGTCATCAAGCGTATGATGGATGTTATTCAGGAGATTGAACGTCAGCTGCTGATGGTTCTGCTGGAAAATATTCCGGAGCAGGGCGCTCGTCCAAAACGTGAAAACGAAAGCTTGCTGAACGGCCCGCAGGTTGACACCTCAAAAGCCGGCGTGGTGGCGAGCCAGGATCAGGTTGATGACCTGCTGGATAGCCTCGGATTCTGATGGCTATTTGCCGGATGTGGGGCGCTGGCCTCTCATCCGGTTCTTACGCAATTCTGCTTAAAGCTATAAATCCCGTCTTTTTTACCGCTTACTCTTCCCATTGCTGGATGGCTGTTCTGGCATCATTCTCGCCTATATCTCTATCCAGGGTCTGATGCGTGGCAGAAGAAAGCGACGACGACAAAACAGAAGCCCCCACACCCCACCGACTTGAAAAAGCACGGGAAGAAGGGCAGATCCCCCGATCCAAAGAGCTGACCTCACTGCTTATTTTGCTGGTGGGCGTGTGCATTATCTGGATTGGTGGGGAGTCGCTTGCCCTCAGACTGGCCGGCATGCTGTCGGCCGGATTACGTTTTGACCACAGTATGGTCAACGACCCAAATCTGATCCTCAGCCAAATCATCCTGCTGATCAAAGACGCGATGATTGCGCTGTTACCTTTGATTACCGGCGTTGTTCTGGTGGCATTAATCTCCCCGGTGATGCTTGGCGGCTTAATTTTCAGCGGTAAATCTCTGCAGCCTAAGTTCTCAAAGCTGAATCCGTTGCCGGGCATAAAACGCATGTTTTCAGCGCAAACCGGGGCGGAACTGCTCAAAGCGATACTGAAGTCTACGCTGGTAGGCAGCGTGGCTGGATTTTACCTCTGGCACAAGTGGCCGGAGATGATGCGGTTAATGGCAGAATCACCAATTACGGCGATGGGCAATGCCCTCGATTTAGTCGGCATGTGCGCGCTGTTAGTGGTGCTTGGCGTCATTCCGATGGTGGGATTTGACGTTTTTTTTCAGATTTACAGCCACCTGAAAAAGCTGCGCATGTCGCGCCAGGATATCCGGGACGAATTTAAGCAAAGCGAAGGTGACCCGCACGTTAAGGGCAAAATACGCCAAATGCAGCGTGCGGCGGCACAACGTCGCATGATGGCGGATGTGCCGAAAGCGGACGTTATTGTTACCAACCCTACGCACTATTCGGTGGCCTTGAAGTATGACGAGAACAAAATGAGCGCACCAAAAGTTGTTGCCAAAGGCGCGGGTCTGGTGGCGCTGCGCATTCGTGAGATTGGCGCCGAGCATCGGGTCCCTACGTTAGAAGCGCCGCCACTGGCGCGTGCGCTGTATCGTCATGCTGAGATTGGTCAGCAAATACCGGGTCAATTATATGCCGCCGTTGCCGAAGTTCTGGCATGGGTATGGCAGCTCAAACGTTGGCGTCTCGCCGGCGGCAAGCGTCCACCACAACCTGAAAACCTTCCGGTGCCTGAAGCACTGGATTTTATGAACGAGAAGACTACTGATGGCTAATCTGGTCGCGATGCTGCGTCTGCCCAGCAACCTGAAATCCACGCAATGGCAAATCCTTGCCGGACCGATCCTCATCCTGCTGATCCTGTCGATGATGGTGCTGCCGCTGCCGGCTTTCGTCCTCGATTTGCTGTTCACGTTTAACATCGCGCTGTCGATTATGGTGCTGCTGGTGGCCATGTTCACCCAGCGTACGCTGGAGTTTGCCGCATTCCCGACGATTTTGTTGTTTACCACCTTATTACGCCTCGCGCTGAACGTCGCGTCTACGCGTATCATTTTGATGGAAGGACACACCGGTGCGGCGGCGGCGGGGAAGGTGGTTGAAGCTTTTGGTCACTTCCTGGTGGGCGGTAACTTTGCGATCGGTATCGTGGTCTTCGTCATTCTCGTCATCATTAACTTTATGGTAATCACCAAAGGTGCCGGGCGTATCGCCGAGGTTGGCGCACGCTTCGTGCTGGATGGTATGCCCGGCAAGCAGATGGCGATTGATGCGGATTTGAATGCCGGTCTGATTGGCGAAGATGAAGCCAAAAAGCGACGCGCAGAAGTGACCCAGGAAGCGGATTTCTACGGCTCTATGGACGGTGCGAGTAAATTCGTACGTGGTGATGCCATCGCCGGTATTTTGATCATGGTGATCAACGTGGTCGGCGGACTGTTGGTCGGGGTATTGCAGCATGGCATGAGCATGGGTAGCGCAGCGGAAAGTTATACCCTGCTGACTATCGGTGACGGGCTGGTGGCTCAAATTCCTGCACTGGTTATCTCCACTGCGGCGGGGGTTATCGTGACCCGCGTGAGTACCGACCAGGACGTCGGCGAACAGATGGTGACCCAGTTGTTCAGTAATCCCAGCGTCATGCTGCTCAGCGCGGCGGTGCTTGGACTTTTGGGTCTGGTTCCGGGCATGCCGAACCTGGTGTTTCTGATGTTTACCGCCGCGTTACTGGCTCTGGCCTGGTGGATGCGAGGTCGTGAACAAAAGGCCCCGGATGAACCGCAGCCGGTGAAAATGCCGGAAAATAACTCCGTGGTTGAAGCCACATGGAACGACGTACAGCTGGAGGATTCCCTGGGTATGGAGGTGGGTTATCGCCTGATCCCAATGGTGGACTTTCAGCAGGATGGCGAGTTACTGGGGCGAATTCGCAGTATTCGTAAGAAATTTGCTCAGGATATGGGCTTCCTGCCGCCGGTGGTACACATCCGTGACAATATGGATCTGCAGCCGGCCCGCTATCGTATTTTGATGAAAGGGGTGGAAATTGGCAGCGGTGACGCCTATCCGGGGCGTTGGCTGGCCATTAACCCGGGTACCGCCGCCGGGTCGCTGCCGGGTGAGAAAACGGTTGATCCGGCTTTCGGTCTGGACGCTATCTGGATTGAAAGCGCATTGAAGGAACAGGCGCAAATTCAGGGATTTACGGTAGTTGAAGCCAGTACCGTTGTCGCCACGCATTTGAATCACCTGATTGGACAGTTCGCCGCTGAGCTATTTGGCCGTCAGGAGGCGCAACAGCTTCTCGATCGCGTCTCGCAGGAAATGCCAAAACTGACGGAAGATTTGGTCCCTGGTGTCGTGACGCTCACTACGCTGCATAAAGTGCTGCAGAACTTACTGGACGAGAAAGTCCCGATTCGCGACATGCGTACCATTCTCGAAACGCTGGCTGAACATGCGCCGCTGCAAAACGATCCACATGAGCTTACTGCGGTGGTGCGTGTGGCGTTAGGACGCGCTATCACTCAGCAGTGGTTCCCGGGTAATGAAGAAGTTCAGGTTATCGGTCTTGATACCCCGCTCGAACGTTTGTTACTACAGGCGCTGCAGGGCGGTGGTGGGCTGGAGCCAGGACTGGCAGACCGACTACTGGCCCAGACTCAGGAAGCGCTTGCCCGTCAGGAAATGTTGGGTGCGCCGCCGGTCTTGTTGGTTAATCATGCCTTGCGTCCATTACTGGCACGCTTTTTACGCCGCAGCATACCGCAACTGGTGGTGTTATCTAACATGGAGCTTTCCGACAACCGCCATATCCGCATGACGGCGACAATTGGAGGCAAATAATGCGTAATTTACTGTGGTTGTTGTTTTTTCCTCTGGTGGTGCAGGCTGCCGGAGAAGGGGCCTGGCAGGCCAGCGGAATGGGAATTACGTTAAACTACCGTGGTCAGTCAGCCTCGTCTGCGCCACTGGTTCCCAGTCAGCCAGTCTCGGGGTTGATGACGCTGGTGGCCTGGCGTTATGAGCTTAATGGTCCAACGCCCGCGGGTTTACGGGTGCGTTTATGTTCTCAATCCCGCTGTGTTGAGCTGGACGGGCAAAGCGGGACCACGAACGGATTCAATAATGTTCCCGCCATTGAACCGATGCACTTTGTCTGGGAAGTGCCAGGTGGTGGTCGCCTGATCCCTGCCTTACAAGTTCAGCGCAATCAGGTAATTGTGAACTATCGTTAACGCTTTCCTTTATTCATGCCAGCAGCAGAAACTGCTGGCTGCTTCGCAATTTTAGCCCGCCTCTTTGATTAAATAGAAACGCTGTTTTATAAAATAGGTGACATACGTTGCCGGACTCTTTGTGCTGTTGCCATTTTGCGAATCCCCCTGGCAGAAATAGAAAGGTTTCACTTGCTGTTAGCTTTTACTGTGGCCCTGTAAGGATGCCCTATGTCAAAGCGAGGATTGTGGGGCCTCCCAATAATGTGCAGGGGTAACGGCAATGAAGACACGAAAAATTGGCCTGGTTAACTATTTTGCCTACGGTTCTGGCGATTTTTTAGGCGCAGGCACCACGGCATTAACCGCGGCCTGGCTGCTCTATTTCTACACCACGTTCTGTGGTCTGACGCCTATCGAAGCGACCTTTATTTTCGCTACCGCCAGGGTGCTGGATGCCATCGTGAGTCCGTTAATGGGTTTTTTAACCGATAACTTTGGCTCAACCTGGCTCGGTAAACGCTTTGGGCGTCGTAAGTTTTTTATTCTGTTGGGGATCCCTTGTGTCTTTAGTTACTCGCTAATGTGGGTGGGGGATATGGGATTCTGGTACTACCTACTCACCTATCTGATTTTTGACGTGGTTTACACCATGATTCTGGTGCCATACGAAACGCTGGTGCCTGAAATGACCGATGACTTTAAACAGAAAACCAAATTCTCCGGCGCGCGTATTTCGATGGCGCAAATGTCAGCCATTCTGGCCTCATTCTTACCCGGTGTTCTGCTGACGCTGTTTGGCAAAGACAATCCGATGTCTTTTTTCTACGCCAGTCTGGTGTTCTCAGTGCTGTGCGCACTGATGCTGACTTTCGTCTGGTTCTTTACCTGGGAACGCCCGCGGGAAGAGTGGACCCAGGCGGCCCTGCAAGCTGAAGAAGAGAAGAAAAGCCTGACCTTTAGCCAGAGTATGAACCGCTTGCTTGTTGAACTGAGTTCAACGCTACGTATCCGTATCTTTCGCCAACATTTAGGTATGTATCTTGGCGGCTATATTGCGCAGGACGTTTTCAACGCCGTCTTTACTTATTATGTGGTGTTTGTGCTGATGCAGGAAGCATCGATGGCGTCAAATCTGCTGGGTACGATGGCTATTTTCCAGTTTATTGCCGTTATCGCCATGATCCCATTGTGCATCCGTTTCGGACCCGCGCCGTCTTATCGCATGGTGGTGGTCCTGTTTGGCCTCAGTTCACTCTCCTACGCGGGGCTGTATTACGCCGGGCTCAGCGATGTTTATTCTCTGTTACTGCTGGTATCCGCCGTGGCGGGTCTGGGACGTGGCGGCATCAATTACGTTCCCTGGAATATCTACACCTATATCGCCGACGTTGACGAAGTGATTACCGGCCAGCGTCGCGAAGGGATCTTCGCCGGCATTATGACGTTAACACGTAAAGCGTCGCAGGCGGGGGCTGTGATGCTGGTGGGGATTGTTATGCAGTTGTCCGGTTTTGTCTCCGGTCAGGGCATGCAGCCTGCGGCAGTCAGCCATACCATCCTGTTAATTCTGAGCTGCGGCACGCTGATTGTTCTGGCACTGGGCTTCCTGGTTTCCCTGTGCTTTAAACTGAACCTGCAAACACACAGTACCCTGCGTGAAGAGACGGCAAAAATGCGTGAGTCTGGGCGACCTGTGCTGGAAGGACTTTCCACGAAAGGACGCGCCACCGTAGAGATGCTGTCGGGCATGCCATATGAATCACTTTGGGGTAACAACAATATTGGTTACCTGAATCGTAATAAACCCGCGGCTCCGAAGCTGGAAAAGGGTGCCGCATTGAATTCGACATTGACAGAGGTTAAGTAAATGATTGTTTACCCGGTTAAACACAGCCCATTGTTGCGTCAGCCAGAACATTTTATTGCCAGGGATGAATTAAAAGCGTTGATCAAAAAGGTGACGCATAACCTGGTCAATATTCATGATGAGACCGGCGAGTTCTTGTTACGCCTGGATGACGGGCGTGTTATCGATACCAAGGGCTGGGCGGGATGGGAGTGGACGCACGGCGTCGGCTTGTACGGAATGTATCAGTATTATCAACAAACCGGCGATGCAACGATGCGCGATATCATCGACAGCTGGTTTGCCGATCGCTTTGCTGAAGGCGCAACAACCAAAAACGTTAACACCATGGCGCCGTTTTTAACGCTGGCGTATCGCTATGAAGAGACGCGTAATCCCGTGTATCTGCCGTGGCTCGACAGTTGGGCTGAGTGGGCAATGCATGATATGCCGCGCACTGATTTCGGCGGTATGCAACACATTACGCTGGCGGAAGAAAATCATCAGCAGATGTGGGATGACACGTTGATGATGACGGTTTTACCGCTGGCGAAGATTGGCAAGTTGCTTAACCGTCCCGAGTATATTGAAGAGGCAACCTATCAGTTCCTGCTGCACGTACAAAACCTGATGGATAAAGAAACGGGGTTGTGGTTCCACGGCTGGAACTATGAAGGGCAGCATAACTTCGCCAACGCGCGTTGGGCGCGTGGCAACAGCTGGTTAACTATAGTTATTCCGGACTTCCTTGAGTTACTTGATTTGCCGGAAAACAATGCCGTGCATCGCTATCTGGTGCAGGTTCTGAATGCGCAAATCGCGGCGCTGGCGAAGTGCCAGGATGAAAGCGGACTGTGGCACACCTTGCTGGACGACCCGCAGTCGTATCTGGAAGCATCGGCTACCGCCGGATTTGCTTATGGGATCCTCAAGGCGGTACGTAAACGCTATGTCGGACAAGACTATGCAGCAGTAGCCGAAAAAGCCATCAGAGGCATTGTGCAACATATTTCACCGGAAGGTGAATTGCTGCATACCTCGTTTGGGACCGGAATGGGTCACAATCTCGATTTCTACCGCAACATCCCGCGGACCTCCATGCCTTACGGACAGGCGATGGCGATGCTGTGCCTTACCGAATACTTGCGTAAGTATTTTTGATATCGGCGTCCGATAGTGCCGCTGCTATCGGACCTGCTTGTTCAGTTGTCTCTGTTGGTGCAATGTTGTCCTGCTGATCAAACAGATGATCCATTATTTGACGCATGACCGGCGCGGCGGTGACGCCATCGCTGCCGCCGTTTTCGAGAATTAACGCCACAGCGACTTTCGGGTTCTTATACGGCGCAAACGCGGTATAGAACACGTGGTCGCGCAGGCGTATCGGGATCATTTTCGCATTGTAGGTCTGATTTTCTTTCAGGCTAAAGACCTGTGATGTGCCGCTTTTTGCGGCAATGCCATAAGGCGCGGTGTGAAAGAACTTATACCCCGTGCCGTTTGGTTCATTCGCCATGCCGAACATCGCCTGACGCACCAATCCCCAATAGGGTGATGAAGCAGAAGCAATTTGTGTGGGTGCTTCGGGAGCCTGATACGGCGTGATGGCTTTTCCACTTTCTTCATCAAGGAGCAGGTGAGGGGCGATAACCTTGCCGTTGTTAATCAGTGCGACCATGGCTTTTACCATCTGGATAGGCGTGGCAATCCAGTAGCCCTGACCGATACCAACCGAAATGGTATCTCCCTGATACCAGGCTTTTTTATGCACTTTCTGTTTCCATTCGCGACTCGGGAGCAGGCCGTTATACTCCTCATCAAGATCGATGCCGGTCGGTTTGCCATAGCCAAACTGGCTGAGCATGCTGTTAATCCGGTCAATTCCCATCATATACGCCACCTGGTAAAAGAACGTGTCGGCAGACTCTTCAATCGCTTTGGTGACATCCAACATACCGTGGCCGGTTTTTTTCCAGTCCCGGTAATGTCGATCGGTGCCAGGGAGGGTCCAGGTGGGCGCACCGAAGAAGCTGGTCTGCGGCGTAATCACGCCGTCCAGTAACGCTGACATCGCCATATACGGTTTAACCGTAGAGGCGGGAGGATACAATCCCTGGGTGACGCGGTTGATCAATGGCAGGTCTTTATCCTGAAGCAGCTTGTTGTAGTCCTGATAACTGATGCCTTTGACAAACGGGTTGGGGTCATAGCTGGGATTTGAGACCATTGCCAGCACGGAGCCGTCGTGCGGATCTTCAACCAAAACCGCGGCCCGCTGGCCCGCTAACAGGCTCTCAATGTATTGCTGCAAGTGCAGGTCCAGCGTCAGATGGATATCTTTTCCGGCAACGGGTGGCACATCTTTGATCTGACGCACGATGCGTCCGTGGTTATCAACTTCCACCTCCTGATAACCGGTTTTCCCATGCAGTTCATTTTCGTAATAATGCTCGATACCCTGTTTCCCGATGTTGTGATCGGCGGCGTAATTCTCTGCCAGACCTTTTTTATCCAGCGTTTTCAGATCGCTATCATTGATTTTTGAAACATAGCCAAGGACATGTGCCAGCGCCGCGCCATAAGGGTACTGGCGGTCTTCATAGCTGTTGATATTGACGCCGCTGAAACGAAACTGGTTAACCGAAAAACGGGCGATTTCCACATCGGTCAGCGCATTTTTTAGCACGACCGGGCGATAGCGGCTGCTGGTTTTCAATTCATGGCGAAACTGGTCAATATCGTCAGGGGTGAGATCAACGATGGGCGTGAGTTGCTCAATCAAGGCATTCATATCGCTGATTTTGTAAGGTGTAACGGAAATGTCATACCAGGTGACGTTACGCACCAGCGGGATGCCGTTGCGATCGTAAATCATGCCACGCGTTGGGGCCACGGGGAGCATTTTGATGTCGTTTGCGTTCGACCGGGTGGTGTAATACTGATGCTGACAGATTTGTAAGTTGTAGAGATTGTAAATCAGGATGCCAAAGCAGATGACCACCAGGCCAAAGGCTACCAATACACGCCGCTGGAAGAGTTTTTCTTCCGCCTCAAAATCTCTGAATGTCATTGAACCGTACCCGATTAATTCGCCGCCTAATAATACGGAGGCATAACCGGGATGACAGGCAAAAAATGTTCCATCTCTCTACGGAAATGTGTCATTCCTTGTGAGTTGTTACAGATAGCCCTTTACGGAAATAAAAAAGGCCTGAGTCCGACATCCGAACTCAGGCCTGATTTTTTTAGCACACTTACATACGTTCTACGGTTTCGATACCCAGTGTATCCAGACCCAGCTTCAGCGTTTTCGCCGTCAGCTGTGCCAGTTTCAGGCGGCTGTTACGAATTTCTTCGTTTTCAGCGCTAAGGATAGGGCAGTGCTCATAGAAACCGGAGAACAGACCGGCAACGTCGTACAGGTAAGCACACATCACGTGCGGTGTACCTTCACGTGCAACAACGGTCAGCGTTTCTTCAAACTGCAGCAGACGCGCAGCCAACTGAGCCTCGCGATCTTCGTTGATAATCACCTGCGCATTTGCCAGCGCGCTTTCGTCGATATCCGCTTTACGGAATACGGACAGTACGCGGGTGTAAGCATACTGCATGTACGGTGCGGTATTGCCTTCGAATGCCAGCATGTTGTCCCAGTCGAAGATGTAGTCGGTGGTACGGTTTTTCGACAGATCCGCATATTTCACCGCGCCGATACCGACCGCATTCGCCAGTTTTTCCAGCTCGTCGGCAGGCATGTCCGGGTTCTTCTCTGCCACCAGACGACGTGCGCGCTCCAGCGCTTCATCCAGCAGATCGGCCAGTTTTACCGTGCCGCCCGCACGTGTTTTGAACGGTTTACCATCTTTACCCAGCATCATACCGAACATGTGGTGTTCCAGCGGTACGGAGTCCGGCACATAACCTGCTTTACGCACGATGGTCCAGGCCTGCATTAAGTGTTGATGCTGACGGGAGTCGATGTAATACAGTACGCGATCGGCATGCAGCGTTTCATAACGATACTTGGCGCAGGCGATGTCGGTCGTGGTGTAGAGATAGCCGCCATCTTTCTTTTGAATGATAACGCCCATCGGTTCGCCTTCCTTGTTCTTATACTCATCAAGGAATACGACGGTAGCGCCTTCGCTTTCAACAGCCAGACCTTTCGCTTTGAGATCGGCCACAATGCCAGGCAACATCGGGTTGTACAGACTTTCACCCATGACGTCGTCACGGGTCAGGGTAACGTTAAGGCGATCGTAGGTTAACTGGTTTTGTGACATGGTAATGTCGACCAGTTTGCGCCACATTTCACGGAAGTACTCGTCGCCGCCTTGCAGCTTCACAACATAGCTACGGGCGCGTTCTGCGAAGGCTTCATCTTCGTCGTAATGTTTTTTCGCATCACGGTAGAAACCTTCCAGATCAGCCAGCGCCATCTCTCCGGCATTTTCCTGCTGCTGTTTTTCCAGCCACGCGATAAGCATACCGAATTGAGTGCCCCAGTCGCCGACGTGGTTAGCGCGGATAACATTGTGACCAAGGAACTCTAGCGTACGCACGGCAGCGTCACCGATGATGGTGGAACGCAGGTGACCAACGTGCATTTCTTTCGCGACGTTAGGTGCGGAGTAGTCAACCACAACGGTTTGTTTAGCCGGTTGGGTGACGCCCAGGCGATCGGAGGTCAGCGCCTGCTGAACGTGCTGCGCCAGAAATGCCGGATCGAGAAAAATGTTAATAAAGCCCGGGCCCGCAATTTCTACTTTGCTGGCGATCCCGTTGAGATCCAGATGAGTCAGCACCTGCTCAGCCAGTTGTCGCGGCGCCATACCCAGTTTTTTTGCGACAGCCATCATGCCGTTAGCCTGATAGTCGCCGAACTGTACTTTTGCTGACTGACGAACCTGTGGTTCGCAATCTGCAGGCGCGCCTGCAGCAATCATGGCCTGACTGACTTTTTCTGAGAGAAGAGCCTGAATATTCACCGGAATACCTTACATTTATGAAGCGGCTTAAAATTGACCGCACCAGTTTAAGAATTAAGGGCGGGAGTATACTGCAAATGCCCGTTGCCGTCAGCATTGCGAGCACCGCCAGCAGCCTGAAATATAAACATTGTAACTACGTATAATTATTCATATCGCGCTTAAGAAAATCAGCAGTTGGTTGGGGCTGCGCAACAGGGTAAATTAGCCGCTTTGAACATGGATATGAGCTTTAATTATGGCGAACTGGCAAACAGTTGCAGAACTGCATGATATTTCCGCAGATTTACCGCATTTCATTCAGGCGTTAACGGATCTTTCCACTCGCCTTGGGCTGGATGTCTCATCGCTTGAAGCCGATCACATTTCTCTGCGCTGTCATCAAAATACCACCGCAGAGCGCTGGCGTCGTGGTTTTGAGCAGTGCGGCGAACTATTGTCAGAAAATATCATTAATGGCCGACCTATTTGTTTGTTCAAACTCAATGAGCCCGTCTGTGTGCAACACTGGCAATTTAGCATCGTAGAACTGCCATGGCCGGGCGAAAAACGCTATCCGCATGAAGGCTGGGAGCATGTTGAAATAGTTCTGCCGGGCGACGTGGAGACGTTGAATGCGCGAGCGCTGGCGCTGCTTTCAGATTCTGGACTAAGCCAGCCGGGCATATTTGTAAAAACAAGTTCGCCAAAAGGCGAGCGCGAGCGTTTACCAAACCCTACGCTGGCGGTCAGCGACGGCAGCGTGACGATAAAATTTCATCCGTGGTCGATTGAAGCGATTGTGGCCAGCGAACGTCAGGAGTGAGTATGGCTTTACTGGAAATCTGCTGTTACAGCATGGAGTGCGCGCGTACGGCGCAACAAAATGGCGCGGATCGTATTGAGCTTTGTTCAGCGCCGAAAGAGGGGGGCTTAACGCCGTCGCTGGGCGTCTTGCGTTCTGTTCGCCAGCATATTTCGATTCCCGTCAATCTCATTATTCGCCCGCGTGGAGGCGACTTTTGTTACACCGACGGTGAATTTGCTGCAATGCTGGATGATATTGCGATGGTGAGGGAACTCGGGTTCTCAGGGGTGGTAACCGGCATTTTAGATGCGGATGGCGATGTTGATATGCCGCGCATGGAGAAAATAATGATCGCTGCCGGTCCGTTGCACGTCACTTTTCATCGGGCCTTTGATATGTGTGCTAACCCACTCAATGCGCTAAAAAAATTAGCTGATTTGGGCGTCGCCAGAGTGCTGACTTCAGGGCAAAAATCAGATGCGGCGCAAGGTTTAACAAAAATAATGGAACTTATTGCGCAGGCAGGTGCTCCAATCATTATGGCCGGAGCGGGGGTTCGCGCCTCGAATTTGTCCCTGTTCCTTAATGCCGGAGTGCAGGAAGTTCACAGTTCTGCCGGAGTATGGCAGGCTTCACCCATGCGTTATCGCAATACGGGGTTGTCGATGTCTTCGGATTCGCAGGCGGATGAGTATTCTCGCTATGCGGTAGACGGGGTGGCGGTTGCGGAAATGAAAGCGATCATTGCACACCATCAGGCCAGCTGATTTTTACCGTTGCATCATGTCGCCCAATATGATGCTTGCTCGTACCAGGCCCCTGCAATTTCAACAGGGGCCTTTTTTTCTCCTTCATATTTCAAGCCGCAGCGACGTTGGTCGCCTTGCTGCAACTTGAACTATTTTGGATAAATGGTGCTATACGTAACGGTCATCTGGCAAAAAGTGACTACGGCTTACGTGCAATCAATACCGCACGTAGTGGAGCAGGGTAGCCTTCCACCGTTTTGCTGTGGTCGTTCGGGTCGAGGAAATCGGCCAGCGATTCGGTTATCATCCATTCGGTGCGGCGCTGTTCTTCGGTAGTGGTCACACATACGTCGGCAATACGCACATCAACAAACCCGCATTTCTCCAGCCAGTTTTTTAGCGCCAGCGCAGACGGAATAAAGTAAACGTTACGCATCTGGGCGTAGCGATCGCCTGGCACCAGTACGGTATTTTCGTCGCCTTCAACCACCAGCGTTTCCAGTACCAGTTCGCCATCTTTAACCAATTGATCCTTCAACTGCCAGAGATGTTCCAACGGTGAGCGGCGGTGGTAAAGCACTCCCATGGAGAATACGGTATCAAAGGCGTTGAGTGCCGGAAGCTGTTCAATACCCAGCGGCAGCAGATGCGCGCGCTGATCATTGCCCAGCAGTTTACGCACTGCCTCAAACTGGCACAGGAACAACTGGGTCGGATCGATACCGACCGCCAGATGTGCGCCCGCGCCAATCATGCGCCACATGTGATAGCCACTGCCGCAACCGACATCAAGAATGGTGCGTCCGGTGAGGTCAGACAAGTGCGGCAGAACGCGATCCCACTTCCAGTCTGAGCGCCACTCGGTATCAATATTGACGCCGTACAATGAGTACGGCCCTTTACGCCATGGCATCAGGTTACGCATCAGGGTGTCGATACGTTTGAGCTGACCGTCGCTGAGCGGCTCTTCGCTTTCTGCGGTGACGCTATGCAGTAAATCCAGACGATACGGCTTCAGTTCGGGCAGAAACTCTACCGCGTTCGACCACTGCTTAAACAAGCCGTGTTGATCGCGCTGCCAGGTCGCGATTTGCGCTGGCAGCGTTTCCAGCCAATGAGAAAGATGATTTTTGGCAATCAGCTGATAAAAGTTACCAAAGTCGATCATGCGCTAGCCTCATCTTTCAATGCCACCAGAGAACCAAAGTTAAAGCACTGGAACCACAATTCACTGTGTTCAAAACCAGCCTGATGCAGACGCGCTTTGTGCGTTTCGACAGAGTCGGTCAGCATCACGTTCTCCAGCATGCTGCGCTTCTGGCTGATTTCCAGTTCGCTATAGCCATTTGCTCGTTTGAAGTCGTGGTGCATGTTGAACAGCAACTCGCCTACGTTCGCGTCTTCGAAGCTGAATTTTTCAGATAGCACCAGCGCGCCGCCGGGATTCAGCCCCTGATAAATCTTATCCAACAATGCCTGGCGCTCGGGTGGCTCAAGGAATTGCAGGGTAAAATTCAGCACCACCATCGAGGCGTTTTCGATAGTAATGTTGCGAATATCGCCTTCGACAACCTCAACCGGAGTCGGTGCTTTATAAGCATCAATGTGACGACGACAGCGTTCAACCATAGCCGGAGAGTTGTCGACAGCAATAATTTTGCAATTCTCGTGATGAATATTGCGACGCACCGAGAGCGTCGCCGCGCCCAGAGAGCAGCCAAGATCGTAGACCTGCGTGTTGGGTTGTACGAAACGTTCGGCCAGCATGCCAATCATAGAAATGATGTTGGAGTAGCCGGGAACGGAACGCTGGATCATATCCGGGAAGACTTCAGCTACCCGTTCATCAAAGGTCCAGTCACCCAGACTGGCGATAGGCGCAGAAAAAAGCGTGTCGCGGTGAGACATAACGTAAAAATCCGGGAAAAATAAAGTGGCGTATTGTGCGCTAATGCAGGGAGAAAACCAACTCCCAGGGCATATACCAAAGATTCGCCAGCACCATTAGCAACAGCGAACACCAGGTTGCGCTCATGCCTGAACGTCGCCAGCGGAAAAGCCGGTGGTGGAATCCGTAATAATGCATCAGTCGTCCGGCAATCAACATCAGCCCGCAAATATGCACCATCCACGTCTCTGCGCCGTTCATTTCCATAAATAACAGCAGCACCAGTGCAATGGGAATATATTCCACCGCATTACCGTGAATGCGGATAGCGCTTTGTAGTTCGCTAAAACCTCCGTCGCCGTAAGCAACACGGTATTGCATACGCAGGCGAACGACGTCAAAAGAGAACTTTATTAACAATAACGCACCCAATACGGCATAAAGCGCGCTTACCATACAAACTCCCTTTTAAAATGGCTGATGGCCTTGACTATGATAGGTGGCATTGTCAGAAAAGAGAAGATTGCTGTGGAATAGAAGGTGCTGATCCGATCTCTGGCAGGGCGCTGTGTAAATCTGCCCATAGCGTATCGACAAGCTGCGGGGCCTGCGCGATATCCGGCGTATGTAGAAACAGATACGGCGTTGAGGTTTGCTGCCATAGCGACAGCTTGGTCAGCCAGACGGCGAAAAGTGCGCTGTTTTGTGCCATATCATCGCTGCCGATAAAACGTACCATCGGATGGTTTGCCGTCACCACCGCATGCACCGGAACCTTTGGTTTCTTACGCTGAGCGTCACGTATCGCTTCAGTATGCGGGATTGCGGCATGCACCGGACGGCTGTCCAGAATCACCCGGTTTACCCCGCGCTCGTGTAAACCACGATTGAATAGCTGCTCTGCTTCGCCTTTGGCAAAGAATTCAGGATGGCGAACTTCTACACCGTAGGTAAATGATTTAGGGAGCACATCGAGAAACTGCCATAAGGCAGGCAAGTCGCGTGGGCCAAAAGTCGCGGGTAATTGCAGCCAGTATTGTCCAATGCGTGATTCCAGCGGCGACATGCGCGCGAAAAATTCCTGCACCAGGTTATCGCAATTACGCAGCGCAGCCTGATGCGAAATGGTGGCCGGAAACTTAAAACAAAATCGAAACGCATCGGTGGTCTGTGCATGCCAGCGCGCAACAATCTCGGCTTTTGGCAGTGCGTACAGCGTGGTGTTGCCCTCCACACAGTTAAAATGGCGGGCATATTCTTCCAGACTGGTGATCCCCAGACGCACCCACTTTGGGTGCGACCATTGGGGTAAACCGATATAAATCATAGCGCGTGCAGGATCTCGTCCACGCTGCGTACGCGGGCAATGCGCGGGAATATGTGCGTCATGCTGCCCTGATGTTGCTCAGCGCTGGCGGCGCTACAGGCGTTTTCTGCAACGATCAGATTAAAACCCAGCTCCCATGCATTTCGCGCCGTGGACTCCACGCCAATATTAGTGGATATACCGCACAGGACGATGGTATCGATACCCCGGCGACGCAGTTGTAATTCCAGATCGGTGCCATAGAACGCACCCCATTGGCGTTTGGTTACTTCAAGGTCGCTGGCACATTTCCCCAGAGCAGTCGGGTAATCCCACCAGTTTTCAGGTAATGCTTTGGCCGGAGTCTGAGCATCAACCGGTTGTTTCAGCGCTTCGGCATAATTGTCAGACCAGCCGACGCGCACCATCACAACCGGGGAACCATGGGCACGGAATTTTTCCGCCAACTGCGCAGCGCGGGCAACCACATCATTTGCCGAGTGTGGGCCGCCAGCGAAAGGTAGGATCCCTTCCTGTAGATCGATAACGACAAGGGCGGTTGTTTTTGCGTTCAGTTCCAGCATGCTTACTCCAGTAAAAAAGAATTCCGTTACACCTTAATCGCGAATCAGTGTGAAAGGGGCGACAATTTTTGTTATTTTTTGTGAGATTACGCAATGCCCGTCCAGGAAACAGGCGTACAGTCAGTACCGGACTTATCGTGCGGCAGAATTTCCAGTATAATAGCCGCCTTTTTTCATTCAGTTGTGACATTCAGCTAAAGCTGCGACTTCGTCATCTGCGAGACAGGTGACAATCTGCCTGCGGCAAAGTTAAGGGATATCTCATGCGTACAGAATATTGCGGACAGCTACGTCTGTCCCACGAGGGGCAGCAGGTGACTCTGTGTGGTTGGGTCAACCGTCGTCGTGATCTTGGTAGCCTGATCTTTATCGATATGCGCGACCGCGAAGGTATCGTGCAGGTATTTTTCGATCCGGACCGTGCGGACGCGTTAAAGCTGGCCTCCGAACTGCGTAATGAGTTCTGCATCCAGGTTACGGGCACCGTGCGTGCGCGTGATGCGAAAAACGTCAACGCTGATATGGCGACGGGCGAAATTGAAGTGCTGGCTTCCGATCTGACCATCATTAACCGTTCAGATTCGCTGCCGCTGGACTCTAACCACGTAAATACCGAAGAAGCGCGACTGAAGTATCGCTACCTGGATCTGCGTCGTCCTGAAATGGCGCAGCGCCTGAAAACGCGCGCCAAAATCACCAGTCTGGTACGTCGTTTTATGGACGACCACGGCTTCCTCGACATCGAAACGCCAATGCTGACCAAAGCGACGCCGGAAGGTGCGCGCGATTACCTGGTTCCTTCTCGCGTACACAAAGGTAAGTTCTACGCGCTGCCGCAGTCTCCTCAACTGTTTAAACAGCTGCTGATGATGTCTGGTTTTGACCGCTATTATCAGATCGTAAAATGCTTCCGTGATGAAGACTTACGTGCTGACCGTCAACCTGAATTTACCCAGATCGACGTTGAGACGTCCTTCATGACCGCACCGCAAGTGCGTGAAGTGATGGAAGCGCTGGTACGTAACCTGTGGCTGGAAGTGAAAGGTGTGGATCTGGGTGATTTCCCGATCATGACCTTCGCCGAAGCTGAGCGTCGTTACGGCTCTGATAAACCAGACTTGCGTAACCCGATGGAGCTGGTTGACGTTGCCGATCTGGTGAAAGGCGTTGAGTTCGCCGTATTCTCTGGTCCGGCGAACGATCCGAAAGGCCGTGTGGCTGCCCTGCGCGTACCGGGCGGCGCGAGCTTAAGCCGTAAGCAGATCGACGATTACGGTAACTTTATTAAGATTTACGGCGCGAAAGGTCTGGCTTACATCAAAGTCACCGAGCGTGCGAAAGGCCTGGAAGGTATCACCAGCCCGGTTGCCAAGTTCCTGAACGCAGAAATCGTGGAAGCGATTCTGGAACGTACCGCTGCGCAAGACGGCGACATGATCTTCTTCGGTGCTGACAACAAGAAAGTGGTTGCCGACGCGATGGGCGCACTTCGTCTGAAACTGGGTAAAGACCTGAACCTGACCGACGAATCCAAATGGGCGCCGCTGTGGGTTATCGACTTCCCAATGTTTGAAGACGATGGTGAAGGTGGTCTGACCGCAATGCACCACCCGTTCACCGCACCAAAAGATATGACTGCCGCCGAGCTGAAAGCTGCGCCGGAAGATGCAGTCGCCAACGCCTATGATATGGTCATCAACGGCTATGAAGTGGGTGGTGGTTCCGTGCGTATCCACAATGGTGATATGCAGCAGACCGTATTCGGTATTCTGGGCATTAACGAGCAAGAGCAGCGCGAGAAGTTCGGCTTCCTGCTGGATGCGCTAAAATACGGTACACCGCCGCATGCAGGCCTGGCGTTTGGTCTGGATCGCCTGACGATGCTGCTGACCGGTACCGACAATATTCGTGATGTTATTGCGTTCCCGAAAACCACGGCTGCAGCGTGTCTGATGACTGAAGCGCCAAGCTTTGCCAACGAAGCTGCACTGGCGGAACTGAGCATTCAGGTTGTTAAGAAGGCCGAGAATAACTGATATGACATATAAACAGCCTGTCTCGGTGTTAGTCGTGATTTATGCAAAGGACACCGGGAGAGTGCTGATGTTACAGCGACGCGACGATCCTGATTTCTGGCAGTCGGTCACCGGCAGCCTCGAAGAGGGGGAAACCGCGTCGCAAGCCGCCATGCGCGAAGTAAAGGAAGAGGTCGCCATTGATGTTGCGACTGAGCAACTGACCTTAATTGACTGCCAGCGCACGGTGGAGTTTGAGATTTTTAGCCATTTACGTCATCGCTACGCGCCGGGAATTGAGCGTAATACTGAATCCTGGTTTTGCCTGGCACTTCCCTCTGAACGAGAGATCGTGTTCACCGAACATCTGACCTACCGTTGGGTTAATGCGTTCGAAGCCGCGCAGTTAACCAAGTCGTGGAGTAACCGGCAGGCGATTGAAGAGTTTGTAATTAACGTCGCCTGAGAAGGCGCGCTTTTTGGAGAGATTATTTATGGCAGGTCATAGTAAATGGGCCAACACCAGACATCGTAAAGCAGCGCAAGATGCTAAGCGTGGTAAAATTTTCACCAAAATCATTCGTGAGCTGGTGACGGCAGCCAAACTGGGTGGCGGCGATCCGGACGCTAACCCACGTCTGCGCGCCGCGATTGATAAAGCACTGGCTAACAACATGACCCGCGACACCCTGAACCGTGCAATCGCGCGTGGTGTGGGTGGCGACGATGATGCGAACATGGAAACCATCATCTATGAAGGTTACGGTCCTGGCGGCACAGCCGTGATGATCGAATGTCTGTCTGACAACCGTAACCGCACCGTTGCGGAAGTGCGTCACGCATTCACGAAAACGGGCGGCAATCTCGGTACTGACGGTTCCGTATCTTACCTGTTCAGCAAAAAAGGCGTGATCTCTTTTGAACAAGGTGATGAAGACGCCATTATGGAAGCAGCGCTGGAAGCGGGTGCTGAAGACGTTGTGACCTTCGACGACGGCGCGATTGACGTTTATACCGCGTGGGAAGAGATGGGCAAAGTGCGTGATGCGCTGGAAGCGGCTGGTCTGAAAGCGGACGCGGCTGAAGTGTCGATGATCCCCTCCACCAAAGCGGATATGGATGCAGAAACAGCACCGAAGCTGATGCGTCTGATCGATATGCTGGAAGACTGTGACGACGTGCAGGAAGTTTACCACAACGGCGAAATCTCAGATGAGGTTGCTGCAACGCTGGAATGATGTGGTTAAGCCATAAATTAACAGGAGATGCGTGATGTCTATCATTCTCGGCATTGACCCGGGGTCGCGCATCACCGGTTATGGCGTAATCCGTCAGGTCGGTCGACAGTTGACCTATCTGGGAAGTGGATGCATTCGAACTAAAGTGGATGATTTACCATCGCGCCTGAAGCTGATTTATGCGGGCGTATCAGAAATCATCACCCAGTTTCAGCCGGACTACTTTGCCATTGAACAGGTCTTTATGGCGAAAAACGCCGATTCGGCGCTCAAGCTGGGGCAGGCGCGCGGCGTGGCAATCGTTGCTGCCGTTAACCAGGATCTTCCGGTGTTTGAATATGCGGCCCGTCAGGTAAAACAGACAGTGGTGGGGATCGGTAGCGCGGAAAAAAGTCAGGTTCAGCATATGGTGCGCACGCTGCTAAAACTCCCGGCGAACCCGCAGGCGGATGCTGCGGATGCGCTGGCGATTGCCATAACCCACTGCCACGTCAGTCAGAACGCCATGCAAATGAGCGAATCGAGGCTGAATCTGGCGCGAGGTCGGTTACGTTAGTGATAAATGAGGCTGGATATCTATCCAGCCTTTTTTTATGATAGCGCATTACCTTTTAGCCCTTAACGCAGGAGCGTCACGTGATAGGCAGACTCAGAGGCATCATTCTTGAAAAACAACCCCCGCTGGTCCTTCTGGAGACAGGTGGGGTAGGCTATGAAGTTCATATGCCGATGACCTGTTTCTACGAGTTGCCGGAAGCCGGGCAAGAGGCCATCATCTTCACCCATTTTGTCGTGCGTGAAGATGCTCAGTTGCTATATGGCTTTAACAACAAGCAGGAGCGCACGCTGTTTAAAGAGTTAATCAAAACTAACGGTGTGGGACCGAAGCTGGCGCTGGCTATCCTCTCCGGTATGTCTGCGCAACAGTTTGTTAATGCCGTTGAACGCGAAGAGCTTGGCGCACTGGTGAAATTACCAGGCATTGGTAAGAAAACCGCAGAGCGTTTGATTGTTGAAATGAAAGACCGCTTTAAAGGTCTGCATGGCGACCTCTTCACCCCGGCGGCGGATTTGGTACTGACCTCGCCGGCAAGTCCGGTAACGGACGACGCCGAGCAGGAAGCGGTTGCTGCGCTGGTGGCGTTGGGCTATAAACCACAGGAAGCCAGCCGAATGGTGAGCAAGATTGCCCGCCCTGATGCCAGCAGTGAAACCCTGATTCGTGAAGCGCTTCGCGCTGCGCTGTGAGGTAGAGGATGATTGAAGCAGACCGTCTGATTTCGGCTGTCAGCACGACCCCTGAAGATCTGGTGGATCGTGCGATCCGCCCTAAATTGCTGGAAGAGTACATTGGTCAGCCGCAGGTGCGTTCGCAAATGGAGATTTTTATCCAGGCGGCGAAGCTGCGCGGTGACGCACTTGACCATCTGCTGATTTTCGGTCCTCCTGGCCTCGGTAAAACCACGCTTGCCAATATTGTTGCCAATGAAATGGGTGTTAATCTGCGTACCACTTCCGGTCCGGTACTGGAAAAAGCGGGTGACCTGGCGGCAATGCTCACCAACCTTGAACCACACGATGTGTTGTTTATCGATGAAATCCATCGTCTGTCACCGGTGGTGGAAGAGGTATTGTATCCGGCGATGGAAGATTATCAGCTGGATATCATGATTGGTGAAGGGCCGGCTGCACGTTCGATTAAGATTGATCTGCCGCCGTTTACGCTAATCGGGGCGACAACGCGCGCCGGGTCGTTAACGTCACCGTTACGTGACCGCTTCGGTATTGTCCAGCGCCTGGAGTTCTATCAGGTGGCTGACCTGCAGCACATTGTTGGGCGCAGCGCCCGCTTTATGGGGCTGGAAATGAGCGAAGAAGGCGCGCTGGAAGTGGCTCGCCGCGCCCGCGGTACGCCGCGTATCGCCAACCGGTTATTGCGCCGGGTACGCGATTTCGCCGAAGTGAAGCATGACGGCACAATTTCGGCAGATATCGCCGCTCAGGCACTGGATATGCTTAATGTGGATGCGGAAGGATTCGATTATATGGACCGTAAGCTGCTGCTGGCGGTTATCGATAAATTCTTCGGTGGACCGGTAGGACTGGATAACCTGGCGGCGGCGATTGGGGAAGAGCGGGAAACCATTGAGGACGTGCTGGAACCGTATCTGATTCAGCAAGGTTTTCTGCAACGTACGCCGCGTGGACGTATGGCAACTGTGCGTGCCTGGAACCATTTCGGGATCACGCCGCCGGCAATGCCTTAACAATGCAACGCCCGGTAAGCGAAACGCCACCGGGCAGCACACATTCAGCTCGCCTGCTTTTTCATCATGCTGAAAATAAACAGCAGTGCAGCACACAGCACCACAGATGGCCCTGCTGGCGTATCATAGAACGCTGAGAACGTCAGACCGCCTGTAACCGCTATCATTCCAACGCCCACGGCAACGCCGGCCATCTGCTCTGGCGTACGTGCAAAACGGCGTGCGGTGGCCGCAGGGATAATCAGCAATGATGTGATAATCAACGCCCCAACAAATTTCATCGCCACGCCAATCGTTAACGCCGTAACCAGCATCAGCAGTAGCTTTACGCGTTGCAGCTTCACGCCATCGACAAATGCCAGATCCGGGCTGATGGTCATCGACAACAGGTTACGCCACTGCCAGAACAAAATCGCCAGAACGATAACCACGCCAATGGCGATGGAGATGAGATCTTCTGGCGTCACGGCGAGCAAATCACCAAACAGGTAGGCCATCAGATCCACTCGGATGTTGGACATCAGGCTAACGACAACCAGCCCTAATGACAGCGCACTGTGGGCCATAATGCCCAGTAAGGTATCAATCGCGAGGTGAGGGCGTTTCTCCAGCCATACCAGACCGCCAGCCAACAACAAAGTGACGGCAATTACCGCATAGAAAGGGTTTACATCCAAAAGCAGGCCAAAGGCGACCCCCAGCAGCGACGCGTGGGCCAGTGTATCACCGAAATAAGACATTCGACGCCAGACCACAAACGAGCCAAGCGGGCCAGCGGCACAGGCCAGCATGATCCCGGCTAACCAACCGGGTAATAACAATTCAATCATGAGTGACCATTTCCCCGGCGTAAGACAATACGACCCTGTAAATCGTGGCGGTGATTATGATTATGACGGTATATTCCGAGTTGTTCGGCGCCGCGTTGTCCGAACATTGAGATGAATTCCGGATGCATGGAAACCACTTCCGGCGCGCCGGAACAACAAATATGATGGTTCAGGCACAGTACCTCATCGGTTTTTGCCATCACCAAATGCAGATCATGGGAAACCATCAGTACGGCGCAATCCAGTTCACGTCGCAATTGGTCGATAAGATCGTAAAGTGCGACTTGCCCATTGACATCCACACCCTGGGTTGGCTCGTCAAGCACCAATAACTGAGGCTTATTCAATAAAGCACGAGCCAGCAGGACGCGTTGCGTTTCTCCACCAGAGAGTTTTTGCATCGACGCATTCATCAGATGCCCGGCCTGAACGCGCTTCAGCGCCGGAAGAATATCCTCTTTTTTGGTGCCGGGACGTAAGCGCAAAAAGCGACTTACCGTCAGCGGAAGCGTAGTATCGAGGTACAGTTTTTGCGGCACATAGCCAATCCGCAGTTGTCCATTACGCTTGATAACTCCCTCATCAGCCGCTACCAGCCCTAATACAACGCGCACCAGCGTAGACTTCCCTGCTCCATTAGGGCCGAGAAGCGTCAAAATTTTACCGGGTCGAAGTTCAAGCGAAACGTCAGAAAGGACGCGGCGTTGACCATAAGAGACCGAGACATTTTCCAGTGAAACCAAAGTCGTCATATCAATTTTAGTCTTGCAGAAGTTATAGAATGTTATAATATCACATTTCTTACATTCATTACGATGATTGGTCGCATTATGTTACATAAAAATACGCTTCTTTTCGCAGCATTATCTGCTGCTCTTTGGGGTAGTGCAACACAGGCAGCAAATGCCACTGTCGTGGCTTCTCTTAAGCCGCTGGGGTTTATCGCTTCAGCCATTGCAGACGGGGTTACTGACACCCAGGTTTTGCTACCTGACGGGGCGTCCGAACACGATTATTCATTGCGTCCTTCAGACGTAAAACGCTTACAGGGCGCGGACTTAGTCGTTTGGATTGGGCCTGAGATGGAAGCGTTTATGGAAAAATCAGTCAAGAATATTCCTAACGCAAAACAGGTAACGATTGCGCAGCTCAATGACGTGAAACCGTTACTCATGAAAGGTGCCGATGACGACGATGACGATCATGGACACAATGATGCTGGCGGCGAAAAAAGTGACGAGCATCACCATCATGGCGATTACAACATGCATCTTTGGCTTTCCCCAGAGATAGCGCGGGCCTCAGCGGTTGCAATCCATGAAAAATTAGTGGAACTTATGCCGCAAAGTCGAGCCAAACTTGACGCCAACCTGAAGGATTTTGAGGCACAATTAGCCGCAACCGATAAGCAGGTAGGTAACGAGCTCGCGCCGCTCAAGGGGAAAGGTTACTTCGTTTTTCATGACGCCTATGGCTATTACGAAAAACACTACGGATTAACACCGCTTGGTCACTTTACCGTGAACCCTGAGATTCAACCTGGTGCGCAGCGTTTACATGAAATAAGAACACAGTTGGTTGAGCAAAAAGCAACCTGCGTTTTTGCTGAGCCACAGTTCAGGCCAGCGGTCGTTGAAGCTGTTGCGAGAGGGACATCCGTTCGAATGGGAACGTTGGATCCGCTCGGAACGAATATCAAACTGGGTAAAACAAGCTATTCAGCGTTTTTGAACCAATTAGCCAACCAGTATGCGAGCTGCCTGAAAGGAGATTAATGAGGAAGTGAATACGTGCAACAGATAGCCCGCTCTGTCGCTCTGGCATTTAATAATCTGCCGCGACCCCATCGCGTTATGCTGGGGTCGCTTACCGTACTGACATTGGCTGTCGCCGTCTGGCGACCCTATGTTTACCATCCCGATTCTGCCCCCATCGTCAAAACAATCGAGCTGGAAAAAAGCGAGATTCGCTCGTTGTTGCCTGAGGCCAGTGAACCTATCGACCAGGCCGCTCAGGAAGACGAAGCCATCCCACAGGATGAACTGGATGACAAAACGTCTGGTGAAGCTGGCGTGCATGAGTATGTCGTCTCCACGGGTGATACGCTGAGCAGCATTCTGAATCAGTACGGCATCGATATGGGAGACATCAGCCAGCTCGCAGCGTCCGACAAAGAACTGCGAAACCTGAAAATTGGTCAGCAGCTTTCCTGGACGTTAAGCGCAGAAGGTGAGTTGCAGCGTCTGACCTGGGAAGTTTCCCGCCGCGAAACCCGTACTTACGATCGCACCGCGACGGGTTTCAAAATGAGCAGTGAAATGCAGCAGGGCGATTGGGTTAACAGCCGAATCAAAGGCACGGTGGGCGGAAGTTTCGTCGCCAGCGCCAAAGAAGCCGGGCTGACCAGCTCTGAAATCAGCGCAGTCATTAAGGCCATGCAGTGGCAGATGGATTTCCGCAAGCTGAAAAAAGGCGATGAGTTCTCGGTACTGATGTCGCGCGAAATGCTTGACGGTAAACGTGAGCAAAGCCAGCTGCTGGGCGTGCGTTTACGTTCTGAAGGCAAAGATTATTACGCCATCCGTGCGGAAGACGGTAAATTTTATGATCGCAACGGTACCGGTCTGGCGAAAGGTTTCATGCGTTTCCCTACGGCGAAGCAGTTCCGCATCTCCTCAAACTTTAACCCGCGTCGCCTGAACCCGGTGACAGGGCGCGTTGCGCCGCACAAAGGCGTCGACTTTGCGATGCCGCAAGGGACGCCGGTGCTGTCGGTAGGTGATGGCGAAGTGGTGGTGGCCAAACGCAGTGGTGCAGCCGGATATTATGTTGCCGTGCGTCATGGTCGCACCTATACCACGCGCTATATGCACTTACGTAAGCTGTTGGTCAAACCAGGACAAAAAGTGAAACGTGGCGATCGTATCGCGCTGTCAGGCAATACGGGGCGTTCAACGGGTCCGCATCTGCACTACGAAGTTTGGGTTAACCAACAGGCTGTTAACCCGCTGACGGCGAAACTGCCGCGTACAGAAGGGCTGACCGGTTCAGATCGTACCGATTACCTGGCACAGGTGAAAGAGGTTGTGCCTCAGTTGCGTTTCGATTAATTACTACACTGAAAAAGCCGGTACGCATAGCGTGCCGGCTTTTTTATTTTGTACGGCGCACGGTGCGCCGCTACACTATCAGCAGATTTACTTTTCGCGGCACCAGACACTGGAAGAGCATGGAAACGAAAAAAAAGAATATTGAGTATATCCCTGAGTTTCACAAATCATTTCGCCATCCGCGCTACTGGGGCGCCTGGCTGGGTGTGGCGGCGATAGCTGGCATTGCGTTAACGCCAGCATCATTTCGTGATCCTATTCTGGCAAAGCTCGGACGGCTTGCCGGAAGACTGGGAAAAAGCTCGCGTCGCAGAGCATTGATCAATTTATCTCTCTGCTTTCCTGAACGTAGCGAAGCTGAGCGTCAAGCCATTGTTGATGAGATGTATGCAACTGCGCCTCAGGCGATGGTCATGATGGCAGAACTGGCGATACGTGGTCCGGAGAAAATTCAGAATCGGGTTGACTGGCAGGGGCTGGAAATCATTGAAGAGATGCGTCGCAACGATGAAAAGGTGATCTTTCTGGTTCCTCATGGTTGGGGCGTAGATATCCCGGCGATGTTGATGGCGTCCCAGGGGCAGAAAATGGCTGCGATGTTTCACAACCAGGGAAATCCGGTATTCGATTATGTCTGGAACACGGTGCGCCGACGCTTTGGTGGTCGTTTGCATGCGCGAAATGATGGCATCAAACCATTTATCCAGTCCGTGCGTCAGGGATATTGGGGTTACTATCTGCCGGATCAGGATCATGGTCCTGAGCATAGCGAGTTTGTCGATTTTTTTGCTACCTATAAAGCCACGTTGCCGGCGATTGGTCGCCTGATGAAGGTCTGTCACGCCCGCGTCGTGCCACTGTTTCCGGTGTACGATGGTAAAACGCATCGGCTGACGATTCATGTTCGTCCACCAATGGATGACATCCTGACCGCGGATGACCACACCATTGCCAGACGAATGAACGAAGAGGTGGAGATTTTTGTCACGCCACATGTCGAACAATACACCTGGATTTTGAAACTGCTTAAGACACGTAAGCCTGGCGAAATTGAGCCCTATAAGCGCAAAGATCTTTATCCGAAGAAATAAAAAAAAGCCTCTCAAACGAGAGGCTTTTTTATATTTGAGCCACTTATTCTACGGTCAGAATACGTGTGGTATTAGTTGAGCCTATAGTGCTCATCACATCGCCCTGGGTCACGATCACCAGATCACCCGAAACCAGATAGCCTTTATCGCGCAGCAAGTTCACCGCTTCATTAGCAGCAACGACACCGTCTGTTTCGCTGTCGAAGTGAACCGGGGTGACGCCGCGGTACAGGGAGGTCAGATTCAGCGTACGCTCATGACGAGACATCGCGAAAATCGGCAGACCAGAGCTGATACGAGAAGTCATCAGCGCGGTACGACCAGATTCCGTCATCGCGATGATAGCGGTAACCCCTTTAAGGTGGTTAGCGGCGTACATCGCTGACATAGCAATGGCTTCTTCAACGTTATCAAACTGCACGTCAAGGCGGTGTTTAGAGACATTGATGCTTGGGATTTTCTCCGCGCCCAGACAAACGCGGGCCATTGCCGCGACGGTTTCCGCCGGATACTGACCTGCTGCTGTTTCTGCAGAGAGCATAACGGCATCGGTACCATCAAGGACGGCGTTCGCCACGTCCATTACTTCTGCACGGGTCGGCATTGGGTTGGTGATCATCGACTCCATCATCTGGGTAGCGGTGATAACTGCCCGATTCAGCTGACGCGCGCGACGAATTAATGCTTTCTGAATGCCTACCAGCTCAGGATCGCCAATTTCAACGCCCAGGTCGCCACGCGCCACCATTACTACGTCGGAAGCCAGAATGATGTCATCCATCGCATTCTGGTCGCAGACGGCTTCTGCACGTTCTACTTTGGCGACGATTTTCGCATCGCAGCCAGCGTCGCGCGCCAGACGGCGGGCATAGTTCAGATCCTCGCCGCAGCGTGGGAAGGAGACGGCCAGATAGTCAACGCTGATTTGCGCGGCGGTGATAATGTCGGCTTTGTCTTTTTCGGTCAGAGCTTCAGCAGAGAGGCCGCCGCCCAGTTTGTTGATGCCCTTGTTATTAGACAGCGGGCCACCAACGGTCACTTCGGTGAAGACTTTCATGCCCTGAACTTCGAGCACCTTGAGCTGAACGCGACCGTCATCAAGCAGCAGGATATCACCAGGCACGACGTCAGCAGGCAGCCCTTTATAATCAATGCCGACTTTTTCTTTGTCGCCTTCGCCTTTGCCAAGGTTGGCGTCTAACAGAAACTTGTCGCCAACATTAAGGAATACTTTACCTTCTTTAAAGGTAGAAACGCGGATTTTAGGTCCCTGCAGGTCACCCAATATAGCTACATGACGTCCCAGTTTTGCGGCAATTTCACGGACCTTATCCGCCCGCAATTTGTGATCTTCTGGAGAGCCGTGAGAAAAGTTCATACGTACAACGTTCGCACCCGCGGCGATAATCTTTTCAAGGTTGTTATCGCGGTCAGTTGCCGGGCCTAACGTGGTAACGATTTTGGTTCTGCGAAGCCTTCTGGACATGTAATACTCCGTTGACTGAAACAACTTGGTGTTGCGTGAACATTAATCCGGCCGTTCTCAAACATTAACGGTAAAATGAACAACCCGGATGATAAAAGGGTAGAACATTGTTATTGCTTTTAGCGGTCATCACTCTTGATGAGTAATTCTTTATCAAAACGCGATTCCTTGAGCGCTTCCTTGACACGCTTCAAGTTATCTCTAAATTTTGCCCCACGGCGCAAAGTAAATCCTGTAGCCAGCACATCTATCACGGTCAGTTGAGCAAGTCGAGAGACCATGGGCATATAAATGTCAGTATCTTCCGGTACATCGAGGGTAATTGCCAGCGTTGCTTCACGCGCCAGCGGCGTGCCGGGAGATGTGAGGGCGATAACCATCGCGTCGTTTTCCCTGGCCAACTGCGCCAGCTCAACCAGACTTTTGGTTCTTCCGGTGTGAGAAATAAGCACAATGACGTCGTCGTCGCTACAATTCATACAGCTCATACGTTGCAGAACAATATCGTCGGAATAGATTACCGGTACGTTAAATCGGAAAAATTTATTCATCGCGTCATGCGCGACTGCAGCGGAAGAACCCAGGCCAAAGAAGGCAATTTTTTTCGCCTGGGTTAACAAATCTACCGCCCGGTTTACCGCCGCGTTATCCAGCGACTGGCGGACGTGGTCGAGACTTGCCATCGCTGACTCGAAGATTTTCCCCGTGTAACATTCTACGCTGTCATCCTCATCCACATTGCGATTAACATAAGGAGTGCCATTGGCCAGACTTTGCGCCAGATGCAGTTTAAAATCAGGGAAGCCGCGTGTGTCCATACTGCGACAGAAACGGTTAACCGTCGGCTCGCTGACATCGGCCTCAGCGGCAAGCGCCGCGATGCTTGAATGGATTGCCCGCTCGGGAAAGGCAATAATGATATCGGCGACTTTACGCTCTGACTTGCTCAAATGTTCCAGTTTTAACTGGATTTTTTCCAGCATATTCATGATGTAGGTAGACTCATGGGTCATGGACAAAACGATTTCAGCAATAAGGGGAAATCGGGGCATAATTCAGTGTATAGATATTACCCCTGCTGATGCGGCAACGGGGCAAAATAGACAGGATAGTTGTTGTTTTTTTTCATTACATGATCGGAGTCTGGTTTTCTTACTTCGTCATGGGTACGAAAAAAGGCGACTTTTTTGTCCATTTTGCTGCGGTAAACGACAATTAAGCGTCTGTTCGCGGTAACAGCACGGCTGGATAAGCGTTTACGGTTTCCGGATTCACGTAAAAGCAGTACAGTGCACTGTAATAAAATTACAACCAGTGTCTGGCAGAAGCACCAGGTACTTAATTGAGGAGAATGACATGGCGGTAACGCAAACAGCCCAGGCATGTGACCTGGTCATTTTCGGCGCGAAGGGCGACCTGGCGCGGCGGAAATTGCTGCCTTCCCTGTATCAACTGGAAAAGGCCGGTCAGATTAACCCGGAAACCCGTATCATCGGGGTAGGGCGTGCCGACTGGGACAAAGCAGCCTATACCAAGGTTGTGCGCGAAGCGCTCGAAACCTTCATGAAAGAAAAGATCGATGAAGGTTTATGGGAAACCCTCAGTGGTCGTCTGGAGTTTTGTAATCTGGACGTCAATGACACTGCCGCGTTCAAACGTCTGGGCAAAATGCTGGATCAAAAATCGCGTACCACCATTAACTATTTTGCGATGCCGCCGAGCACCTTTGGCGCGATCTGCAAAGGCCTGGGTGAAGCAAAGCTGAATGCTAAACCCGCCCGCGTGGTGATGGAAAAACCGCTGGGCACGTCGCTGGCGACATCCAGGGAGATCAACGATCAGGTTGGCGAGTACTTCGAAGAGTGTCAGGTTTATCGTATTGACCACTATCTCGGCAAAGAGACGGTTCTGAACCTGCTGGCACTGCGTTTTGCTAACTCCCTGTTTGTGAACAACTGGGATAACCGCACTATTGATCACGTAGAAATTACCGTGGCTGAAGAAGTCGGTATTGAAGGTCGCTGGGGCTATTTTGACCAGGCAGGTCAAATGCGCGACATGATTCAGAACCACCTGCTACAAATTCTGTGCATGATCGCGATGTCTCCACCGTCCGATCTGAGCGCCGACAGCATCCGTGACGAAAAAGTGAAGGTGCTGAAATCGCTGCGTCGCATCGATCGTTCGAACGTACGTGAAAAAACGGTTCGCGGTCAGTACACCGCAGGCTTTGCCCAGGGCAAAAAAGTGCCGGGATACCTGGAGGAAGAAGGCGCGAACAAGAGCAGCAATACGGAAACGTTTGTGGCGATCCGTGTGGATATCGATAACTGGCGCTGGGCGGGCGTTCCGTTCTATCTGCGTACCGGTAAACGTTTACCGACGAAGTGCTCAGAAGTCGTGGTTTACTTCAAAACGCCTGGGCTGAATCTGTTCAGAGAGTCCTGGCAGGATCTGCCGCAGAACAAGCTGACCATTCGTTTGCAGCCTGATGAAGGTGTTGATATCCAGGTACTTAACAAAGTGCCTGGTCTGGATCATAAACATAATCTGCAAATTACCAAGCTTGATCTGAGCTATTCCGAAACCTTCAATCAGACGCACCTTGCTGATGCCTATGAGCGCCTGCTGCTCGAGACGATGCGTGGTATCCAGGCGCTGTTTGTGCGTCGTGATGAAGTTGAAGAAGCATGGAAGTGGGTCGACTCGATTACTGAAGCCTGGGCGATGGACAACGACGCGCCGAAGCCGTATCAGGCAGGTACCTGGGGACCGGTTGCTTCTGTGGCCATGATCACCCGTGATGGTCGTTCCTGGAACGAATTCGAGTAAAATGTCATCTAGCCCATTGGTGTTATTTTACCGGTAACATGATCTAACACAGATTGTAGAATAATTTTTGCACTTTTAAGCTCCGCGTGGATTCACCCGCGGGGCTTTTTTTATTACACTGCCTGAAACGATTTTGCCCTTGAGCTACGGCTAACAAGCGATTCAGCTGTTTTTAACCCATCTGAAGCACATTGTTAATCCAACGCTCTGACAGATAAATTTCAGGAGCCTCTATGAATCCGAATTTGTTACGCGTAACACAACGTATCGTCGAACGTTCTCGTGACACACGTTCCGCCTACCTCGCCCGTATTGAACAAGCGAAATCAACTACCGTTCATCGCTCACAGCTGGCATGCGGTAACCTGGCCCATGGTTTTGCCGCGTGTCAGCCGGACGACAAAGCTTCGCTGAAAAGCATGCTGCGTAACAATATCGCGATTATTACCTCCTATAACGACATGCTTTCCGCGCATCAACCGTATGAACACTATCCGGCCATCATTCGTAAAGCGCTGCATGAAGCCAATGCGGTAGGCCAGGTCGCAGGCGGTGTGCCGGCTATGTGTGATGGTGTGACCCAGGGACAGGATGGGATGGAACTGTCCCTGCTGAGTCGTGAAGTGATTGCGATGTCGGCTGCGGTGGGCCTTTCCCACAATATGTTCGACGGCGCGTTGTTCCTCGGCGTGTGCGACAAAATTGTTCCAGGTCTGGTGATGGCGGCACTGTCATTTGGGCATCTGCCTTCAATATTTATCCCTTCCGGTCCGATGGCGAGTGGTCTGGCGAACAAAGAAAAAGTGCGTATCCGTCAGCTGTATGCTGAAGGTAAAGTCGATCGTATGGCGCTTCTTGAATCCGAGGCGGCGTCTTATCACGCACCGGGAACCTGTACGTTCTACGGCACAGCAAATACCAACCAGATGGTGGTGGAGTTTATGGGGATGCAATTGCCAGGCTCCTCATTTGTGCACCCAGATGCGCCGCTGCGTGAAGCGCTGACCGCAGCAGCAGCCCGTCAGGTGACGCGCCTGACCGGCAACGGCAATGAATGGATGCCGATCGGTAAAATGATCGATGAAAAAGTGGTGGTGAACGGGATTGTCGCGCTGCTTGCGACCGGGGGCTCAACCAACCATACGATGCACCTGGTGGCCATGGCGCGCGCAGCCGGTATTCTCATTAACTGGGACGACTTCTCCGATCTGTCCGATATCGTGCCGCTGATGGCGCGTCTGTACCCGAATGGACCGGCAGACATTAACCACTTCCAGGCGGCGGGTGGGGTACCGGTATTAATGCGTGAGCTGCTTAACGCGGGTCTGCTGCATGAAGATGTGAACACCGTCGCTGGATTCGGTTTATCACGCTACACCATGGAGCCGTGGCTTAACAATGGTGAACTGGACTGGCGTGAAGGGGCGGCGAAGTCGCTGGACAGCAACGTGATTGCCACCTTTGACCAACCTTTCTCTCATCATGGCGGCACCAAAGTGCTGAGCGGAAACCTTGGCCGAGCGGTGATGAAAACATCGGCGGTTCCGGTAGAAAACCAGATCATCGAAGCACCGGCGGTTGTCTTTGAAAGTCAGCACGATGTGTTACCGGCGTTTGATGCGGGTCTGCTTGACCGGGATTGCGTGGTGGTTGTGCGTCATCAGGGACCAAAAGCGAACGGAATGCCAGAATTACATAAACTCATGCCGCCACTTGGTGTATTATTGGACCGTTGTTTCAAAATAGCGTTAGTTACTGATGGACGACTTTCAGGTGCTTCAGGTAAAGTGCCTTCAGCAATCCATGTAACTCCGGAAGCCTATGATGGCGGGCTGCTGGCAAAAGTACGCGATGGCGACATCATTCGTGTGAATGGACAGACAGGTGAATTAACGCTGCTGGTTGATGAAGAGGAACTTGCTTCTCGTCAGCCTCACATTCCTGACCTCAGCGCATCGCGCGTGGGTACTGGCCGTGAAATGTTCAGCGCGTTGCGTGAAAAGCTGTCCGGTGCGGAGCAGGGCGCAACCTGTATCACTTTTTAAGACTTATTTTGTAATCAGGCGAGAGAAAACTCTGATGAAAAACTGGAAGACAAGTGCAGAAGCAATCCTGACCACTGGCCCGGTTGTACCGGTTATCGTGGTTAATAAACTGGAGCACGCGGTGCCAATGGCAAAAGCGCTGGTTGCAGGGGGCGTGCGCGTTCTGGAAGTGACCTTACGTACCGCATGTGCGATGGATGCCATTCGCGCGATCGCCAAAGAAGTTCCGGACGCTATCGTTGGTGCGGGTACCGTACTGAATCCACAACAGCTGGCTGAAGTTACCGAAGCGGGGGCGCAATTTGCTATTAGCCCTGGCCTGACCGAACCGCTGCTGAAAGCCGCAACCGAAGGCACTATTCCGTTAATCCCGGGTATCAGCACCGTTTCTGAACTGATGCTGGGTATGGATTACGGTTTGAAAGAGTTCAAATTCTTCCCGGCGGAAGCGAACGGCGGTACTAAAGCGCTGCAGGCGATTGCGGGTCCGTTCTCACAGGTCCGTTTCTGCCCAACCGGTGGTATCTCTCCGGCGAATTACCGTGATTATCTGGCACTGAAAAGCGTACTGTGCATCGGCGGTTCCTGGCTGGTTCCGGCAGATGCGCTGGAAGCGGGTGATTACGATCGCATAACCAAACTAGCTCGTGAGGCTGTTGAAGGCGCGAAGCAGTAATTGCGCAAAATGCCCGGTAATCATTACCGGGCCTGCGAGTCTGTAACGGGCCATTCGGCCCGTTTTTTTATCCTTTTACCTTCACCTGTGCGGCCGCATTTTTTGCCCGAATCACCGCGTCCTCAATATTCTGCGCGGTAGTCAGCACCACGCCCAGACGACGGCTACCGTCGATTTCCGGTTTGCCGAAGAATCTAACTTGCATACCTGCGCCCACGGCGGCCTGAACGTTATCAAATGTCACATTCTGACTGGTAAGCTGCGGCAGAATAACGGCGGAAGCTGAAGGTCCATACTGGCGGATTGCGCCAACGGGCAGACCGAGGAATGCGCGAACGTGCAGGGCAAACTCGGACAGATCCTGCGAAATTAAGGTCACCATACCCGTATCGTGAGGGCGAGGGGAAACTTCGCTGAAAATTACCTCATCACCGCAGACGAACAGTTCGACCCCAAACAGTCCGTAGCCGCCCAGCGCCAGCACCACCTTACGGGCAATCTCCTGCGCGCGTGCCAGTGCCAGTTCACTCATTTGCTGTGGCTGCCAGGATTCACGATAATCGCCATCCTCCTGACGATGTCCAACCGGCGCGCAGAAATGCACGCCATCAACGGCACTGACGGTAAGCAGGGTGATTTCAAAATCAAAATTCACTACGCCTTCGACGATAACGCGCCCGGCACCAGCCCGGCCACCCTGTTGAGCATAATCCCAGGCTGTAGTGAGCTGATCGGCTGAACGGATAAAACTCTGTCCTTTACCAGATGAACTCATTACTGGTTTCACGATGCAGGGATAGCCGATTTCAGTGACGGCTTCGCGAAAGCGGGCCTCGCTGTCAGCAAAGCGGTAAGAAGAGGTTGGTAGAGACAATTCTTCGGCGGCGAGTCGACGGATCCCTTCGCGGTTCATGGTCAGTTGCGTAGCCCTGGCGCACGGCACGACACGCTGGCCTTCCTGTTCCAGTTTTACCAGCATATCCGTAGCAATCGCCTCGATTTCCGGCACGATATAATGTGGTTTTTCACGCTCTACGAGTTGGCGTAATGCTTCGCCGTCCAGCATGTTGATTACGTACGAGCGGTGGGCAACGTGCATGGCTGGTGCGTCGGGGTAACGATCCACGGCAATGACTTCCACACCCAGGCGTTGACATTCAATTGCCACCTCTTTACCTAGTTCACCCGAACCTAATAACATCACTCGCGTTGCTGCGGGACGCAGCGCTGTGCCTAATAACGTCATAAATTAATCCCCTGTTTTATCTGAGCGCAGTATAAACGAAAACGTTTGCGTCTGTCTTTATTACCAGGTTGATTTCGAGGCACAAAAAGAATATACTGTACATAAATACAGGTGATTTAAGAGGCTGCAAAAATGGCGGTTGAAGTTAAATACGTAGTCATTCGGGAAGGTGAGGAAAAAATGTCGTTTACCAGCAAAAAGGAAGCCGATGCGTATGACAAAATGCTTGATACAGCGGATTTGCTCGACACATGGCTGGAGCAATCGCCGGTAGCGCTTGAAGACGAGCAGCGCGAAGCGCTTTCCCTGTGGCTGGCTGAGCAAAAAGATGTACTAAGCACCATTCTGAAAAATGGCAAATTGCCATCGCCACAGGCGGTCGAAAACGACGCGCACGGTGAAGATGATACTCAGGCTGCCTGAAACGACTTGCGCTCCTGACGTTTTGTACCATGCTTTTCCCTGAATCATTGTGCAATCCCTGACGTCATTTCTCATTGCTACAAGCAATCTGAAGGACGAAGGGGAGTTTAAGGAGAAAAGAATGTATAAAAAAAGAGCGTTGTTGAGCCTGCTGCTGCTGTCTGCCAGCGCATCTGTATTTGCGGCAAATATGGAAAGTAAAAATGTCCAGTTCCCTAAGTGTGAGGGACTGGACGCTAAGGGTATTGCGGCGAGCGTGAAACGTGATTATCAACAAAATCGCATCGCGCGCTGGGCTGACGATCAAAAACGCGTCGGGCAAGCCGATCCTGTCGCCTGGGTCAACACACCCGATATTACGGGCAAAGACGGTAAATGGTCTGTTCCTCTGACGGTTCGCGGTAAAAGCGCGGATATTCACTATCAGGTAAAAGTCGATTGCAAAGCCGGAACGGCGGAATATCAGCCGCAGTAACGGAGGTATTTGCACATCTTTTGATGACCAGGACACTTCCTGACATCCCCTCGGGTACGCTTTGATGATTATTCGTCTGTACTTGAGGGGCAAAATGGCTAACTGGCTGAATCAACTACAATCTCTTCTTGGGCAAAAAGGATCCTCCGCGTCATCTTCTGGCGAGCAAGGGCTGAGTAAACTTCTGGTTCCGGGCGCGTTAGGCGGTCTGGCTGGATTACTGGTTGCCAACAAATCTTCACGTAAATTACTGAGTAAATACGGCACCAGCGCACTTCTGGTGGGGGGCGGTGCGGTTGCCGGGACTGTGTTATGGAACAAATACAAGGATAAAGTCCGCGCAGCGCATCAGGATGAGCCGCAGTTTGGTGCACAAAGCTCTCCGCTGGATGAGCGAACCGAACGTCTGATTCTGGCGCTGGTTTTTGCGGCAAAAAGCGATGGCCATATTGATGCCAAAGAACGTAGCGCTATTGAGCAGCAGCTCCGTGAAGCGGGCGTGGAAGAGCAGGGCCGCGTTTTGATTGAGCGCGCCATCGAACAACCGTTAGATCCTCAGCGCCTGGCGCAAGGTATCCGCAATGAAGAAGAAGCGCTGGAAATTTACTTCCTGAGCTGTGCGGCGATCGATATCGACCACTTTATGGAGCGTAGTTATCTGAATGCGCTGGGCGATGCGTTGAAGATCCCGCAGGATGTTCGTGAGGGCATTGAACAGGATCTCAAGGAACAAAAACAGGCTTTACCGGGTTAAATACTTACCGCTAAGGTGCATGTTTCGCTTGCATCATTGCTGTCTTTTGCCACCCTTATAGGATGATTAAGCAAAAGAACAATGACATGCTACCAACAGCTTCTCGTATTCCCCACGCCATGACTCAGCATGGCGACACCCGCGTTGATAATTATTACTGGCTGCGAGATGACACCCGCTCGCAGCCAGAAGTGCTGAATTATCTGCAACAAGAAAATGCGTATGGCCGCCAGATTATGGCCTCGCAGCAGGCCTTGCAGGATCGCGTCCTGAAAGAGATTATCGACCGAATCCCGCCTCAGGACGCTTCCGCCCCCTATGTGAAGAATGGTTATCGCTACCGGCATATTTATGAACCGGGGTGCGAATATGCCATTTATCAGCGTCAGTCTGCCTTGAGTGAAGAGTGGGATGAATGGGACACGCTGTTGGATGGTAATCAGCGTGCGGCCCACAGTGAGTTTTATACGCTGGGCGGGCTGGCGATATCTCCGGATAACACCATCATGGCGCTGGCCGAAGATTATCTTTCTCGTCGGCAATATGGTGTGCGGTTTCGCAATCTGCAAAGCGGGAACTGGTATCCGGAAGTTCTGGAAAACGTTGAACCGGACCTGATCTGGGCGAATGACTCGCAGACCTTCTATTATGTGCGCAAACATGCAACCACTCTGCTCCCGTATCAGGTTTGGCGGCATACTGTCGGCTCGCCATCATCCCTGGATGAGCTGGTATATGAAGAGGCTGATGACATGTTTTATGTCAGCCTGCATAAAACCACATCGTTACACTATGTCGTTATTCATGTCGCCAGCGCGACCACAAGTGAGGTTTTGCTGCTTGACGCGGAGCTGGCGGATGCCGAACCGTTGGTATTTTTAGCTCGGCGTAAAGATCACGAGTACAGCCTCGATCACTATCAGCATACGTTTTATTTGCGTTCCAACCGCAAGGGTAAAAATTTCGGCCTGTATCGCACCCGGGTACGTGATGAACAAGCCTGGGAGGCGCTGATCCCGCCGCGCGACAATATTATGCTGGAGGGCTTTACGCTGTTCACAGACTGGTTGGTGGTGGAAGAGCGCCAGCGGGGCTTAACCAGCCTACGCCAGATCAATCGTAAAACGCGTGAAGTGGTCGGTATCGCCTTTGACGATCCGGCTTATGTGACCTGGCTTGCCTATAACCCTGAGCCGGAGACATCGCGCCTGCGTTATGGCTATTCCTCCATGACCACCCCGGACACGCTGTTTGAACTGGATATGGACACCGGGGAACGTCGCGTGCTCAAGCAGACGGAGGTCCCCGGATTTGATGCGGCGAACTATCGCAGCGAACACCTATGGATCACTGTGCGTGATGGTACAGAGGTTGCGGTTTCGCTGGTTTACCATCAAAAGTACTTCCTGAAAGGGAAAAATCCGTTACTGGTTTATGGCTATGGCTCGTATGGCGCCAGCATGGACGCCGATTTCAGCAGCAGTCGCTTGAGCCTACTGGATCGCGGCTTTGTGTATGCCATTGCCCATGTGCGTGGCGGCGGTGAGTTAGGGCAACAATGGTACGAAGACGGTAAGTTTCTGCAGAAGAAGAATACCTTCAATGATTACCTCGACGTCTGCGATGCACTGCTAAAAATGGGCTATGGCGCACCTTCGCTATGTTATGGCATGGGGGGAAGCGCCGGAGGAATGTTAATGGGTGTCGCCATCAATGAGCGCCCCGAACTGTTTCATGGCGTCATTGCACAGGTGCCATTTGTCGATGTGCTGACCACAATGCTGGATGAGTCAATTCCATTGACGACCGGTGAGTTTGAAGAGTGGGGTAATCCGCAGGAGGAAGAGTATTACACCTACATGAAAAGCTACAGTCCGTATGACAATGTTACCGCGCAGGCTTATCCGCATCTGCTGGTAACGACGGGCTTGCACGACTCTCAGGTGCAATACTGGGAACCGGCAAAGTGGGTGGCAAAACTGCGTGAGCTGAAAACGGACGACCATCTGCTGTTACTCTGCACAGATATGGATTCCGGGCACGGCGGTAAATCCGGACGTTATAAATCTTACGAAGGCGTGGCCCTGGAATACGCTTTTTTGATTGGGCTGGCGCAGGGAACACTGCCTGGGTAAGCCTAAACTCAGGCGTTATCCAGATAGTGTTTCAGCGTTAAGCGCAGCTCCGGGCTCATGCTGTCGAGGTTATTAAATAACCAACGCAGATAGCCCGGGTCGCGTTCCGCCACTTCTGACACCGGTTTTCCACGGTACTTACCAAAAGTGAAAGTGGTCAGTAATGCGGGGCGGCCGGTAATATCCACCATCTGTTCTGTTGTCCAGCCTGACGTCTGCATAATGTCGATCAGGAGTGCGGCGGTGATATAACAATCGTACAGGGCGCGGTGATGATGCAGGCCTGCTGGCGTCTGGACGCTCAGCTTGCGCGATTTATACAGCGCCATATTGCTGTATTTTATTCCCGGCCACAAACGCCGGGAGAGTTTCATGGTGCAAATCCACTCTCCCGGCATGTCGGGTAATACGCGGCGGTCAAAGCTGGCATTGTGCGCCACGTACCACTCGCTGCCGTAATACTGCGGGATGATATCTTCAATCCACGGTTTATCGGCCACCATCGCTTCTGTAATGCGATGGATTGCCATCGCCTGGGGGCTGATTGGGCGGTCAGGACGCACCAGATGGCTCATTGGATTAACTATTTTTCCGTCAACCACGTCGACAGAAGCAATCTCAACAATGCCTCCCTGCAGACCACAGGTTTCTGTATCTATTATGCGCAACATACCATGCTCCTGACCCAAAACGACTAGCGTAATGGAATGATATCACCTTGCCAACCCCGTGGCGTGCGTTGACCGGTTAAGAGCAAAGAACCGCTATCTGCGCGAACAATCAATCGACCGCGCTCATCCCATAACGCGCTGCTGCCACGCGCATTGGCCATTAATACCGCAATGGCAAACTTGTGCGAGAAACACTGTAGACGAGATGTGGAAGAGAGCAGCTCAGGTTCACTGACGGACTGAGAACTGGTGAACAGTGAGTAAGCAGGGTCGATATCGCTTCCTTCTGGCTGGCTATCCACAACGCTGATGGCATTTTGCTGTCGGGCGATACAGGCTCCGTGACTATGATGAAACATTAAGGGCGAGGTCATCCTGGGAGAGAAAAGCGCGATGCCTTTTACGAACCGGTTGTTATGTTCCACCGGTAGTCCTGCAATGATCGTCATACGATAAGTCACAGCGGCATGGGCGAGAGGTTCTAACAGCGCTTTATCGGGTGGGGCAGGCAGCGCGTCATGTTCATCGACACAACCTAACAAGGAGAGGGAAGGGAATACCAGCAATTCACATTGGCATTGAGCGGCTGCCTGAATGAATTGCAGGTGATGTGCGACATGCTCGGTAACTGAGGTATGAAGAGGTTCGTACTGTGCTGCTGCGATTTTCCAGTGTGACATAATGATTTCCTTTTCATAGTGTCTACAATCATCCTTAAAGTATAGATTAAGAATATACTTATACTGTAGCAGCCATCATGTAAGGAATCGTAACGTAATATAAGTTTTATTTAACTTTAGGCTCGTAAGGTAAACGGGAAAGGGAAACGGATGCCAGTCGGTGCGCGATAAGCCTTTCGCGAAACCAGTCGCGTAAATGTTCGGGCTGTTCACGTTCAACAACTTCAGCAACAACGGGCATGTTGTATCGCTCCTTAAACGCAACACCCGCAGCGGCCAGGTCAACATTGACCTTATCCATCTCCGCCTGCTCAAGTTTGGCCAGATTGATGTTCATGGGCTTCTCCTTTTCTCTGTCTTTCGGCGCGCAAAGTTACTAAGAGTGTGCATTAATGGCAAGACCGAAATGATGATTCTCGACTCGATCATTGTAGAAGGTTATTCTCTATAGATTAGACATAACAAAAAGGAATAGTTGAAATGGCTTCATCTGCATCTCTGCTTCGCAACGCTCTCATCGTACTCGCCAGCGTGCTGGCAACGCCCGCAGCCCTGGCGCATGCTCATCTGACAAAACAAAATCCGGCTGCGAATGCTGAGGTTACGACATCTCCTCAGGCGTTGACGCTGAATTTTTCTGAAGGCGTGGAACCCGGATTTAGCGGAGCAACGCTGACAGGCCCAAATAAAGAACAGATCAAAACGGGCAAGGCGTCTCGCAGTGAACAGGATAAAACGCAATTGATTGTTCCGCTTGCTCAAACGCTTGAGGCCGGGAAATACACGGTCGACTGGCACGTCGTCTCCGTGGATGGTCATAAGACAAAGGGGCAATATACCTTTAGCGTGAAATAACCAATGCTGGCATTTACCTGGGTTGCACTGCGTTTTATCCATTTTACCACGCTGATGCTGGTGTTTGGCTGTGCGCTTTACGGCGCATGGCTGGCTCCCGTTTCGGTTCGTCGTTTAATGATGCGTCGTTTTTTGCGTCTGCAACAGCATGCCGCAGCGTGGAGCTTCATCAGCGCGACGCTGATGCTGGCGATCCAGGGGGGGTTAATGGGCTCAGGCTGGCGGGATGTTGCCTCTACTGACGTTTGGGGTGCCGTGCTGCAAACGCAGTTTGGTGGCGTATGGCTATGGCAAATTATCCTCGCGCTGGTTACGTTGGTGGTGACAATTATGGTCCCGCGCAACATGCCGCGACTGCTGTTAATGTTGACGATTGCGCAGTTTATTTTGCTAGCTGGCGTCGGACATGCAACGCTGCACAGCGGTATCGTTGGGGCATTCCAGCAGGTTAACCACGCCCTGCATCTGGTATGCGCTGCCGCCTGGTTCGGCGGTTTGCTGCCCGTACTTTACTGTATGCGAATGGCGCATAGCCGCTGGCGGGAACAGGCCATCAGTACCATGATGCGCTTTTCCCGCTTTGGGCATCTTTTCGTTATCGGTGTTTTACTTACTGGTATCATGAATGCGCTGTTTATTGTCGGTTTTTCCATTCCCTGGCACATGGCTTACGGGCAACTGCTTTTGCTAAAAGGTGCTCTGGTGATGCTAATGGTGGCGATTGCGCTGGCGAATCGGTATGTTTTGGTACCACGCATGCGGCAGGATAACCGCAGTATGACTCTCTATTTTATTTGGATGACTAAGCTGGAATGGGGAATTGGGGCGGTTGTGCTGGCGATAGTCAGCCTGTTTGCCACTCTCGAACCTTTCTGATTGATGGACTGGCGAAACGCATGAAAAAAATCATTATCTCGTTATTACTACTGACAAGCTCTGGGGCCGCGCTGGCTGCGCCACAGGTCATTACCGTCAGCCGTTTTGAGGTTGGCAAAGATAAGTGGGCGTTTAATCGGGAAGAGGTGATGCTGACCTGCCGTCCAGGAAACGCACTGTATGTCATCAACCCCAGTACGCTGGTGCAATACCCGTTGAATGATGTCGCCAGACAGCAAGTAGAAAGCGGGAAAACCACGGCGAAGCCGATCGAGATTATCCAGATTGATGACCCGGCGAAACCGGGTGAAAAAATGAGCCTGGCGCCGTTTGTGGAGCGTGCAGAAAAGCTCTGTTAATTGCCAGATGTAGCGCTCTGATTTCCAATAAAAAACCGCAAGGATCTCGCAGGAGAACTTGCGGTTTTAGCGTTTGGATGCGTGACGATCGCCCTTTTTTTCCGGCCACTTTAGTCGCGGACTGGAAAACCTGGCGCTGTCATCTATTCTTAAATAGCAGGGTAACTTAGCCTGCATTAATGCCAACTTTTAGCGCACGGCTCTCTCCCAAGAGCCATTTCCCTGGACCGAATACAGGAATCGTATTCGGTCTCTTTTTATCGGGCTTTAATTTCAGTTACTTAGGACTCTATGTCCGAAAATGTCCGAAATTTGTCCGAATTCAAATATTCGGTCTTTATCCGTTATACCACACCATTTTTAACATTCACAATTCATTTACGAAGAAAAATTAGATCAGCACATACTCTTTTTTTCTCGTATCAAGATACTTCTCAGTCATTTTTTCTGACTTGTGTCCCAGCAGTTTTTGCGCAAAATCCTTCCCGAATTCCTTCTCATACATCCTTCCTGCCAGACTCCGAATTTCATGAAATGAAGGTGGGTTTTCTGAAAACTTTAAACCAGAAAAATTTCGTGCTTTCACAAAACCTTTTGTCAGACTGTCCAGGTTTATGCTTCCGTCTTCGCTGTTTTTTCTGATCCCGGGGCTTATCAAAAAATCGCATCGACTGACAAGCCGGCAGCGATCGATGATGGTCGACAGTCTCAGGCCGGATGCTTTCAACGTCAGTGAAAGTGGGATAGCAAGGCAAGACCCGGTTTTTTGTTGTTCGATGTACAGTCGGTCATCTTTAATGTCACTGAAGCGCATCCGGGCGACGTCTTCACGTCGCTGACCGGTGACTAGGGCGAGATCCATCGCCAGGCCGAACCATGCTGGCATGCGCTCTGCACCAGCACGAACGGCCACAAACATTTCATATTCCAGGCGTTCGCGCAGCACTTTAATTTTCGGTGCTCGAGTTGGGTCCACAGGATTGGAATCAACACGCCCTTCCACAACGGCCTCACGGAAAACATCAGACAGTACTGATCGCATGGTTCCTGCCATCGTTGTTTTGCCGCACTCCGTCCAGCGATCAATAAACTCAGCCACATCTCGGGTGGTTATGCTGGCCAGTATCATTACGCCAAAGTATTCTCTAATGGTCGCCAGCTGCCCGGCGCGAACTTTGTAAGTATTGGTCGCCAACTTGCGTCGTTGCAGGATAATTTCGTACCGATCGAGCCAGCTGGCCATGGTGTATTCATTAGTACCTTTCAGTTGTTCGAGCAGGGCGATTGGAGTGTAATTTTTATCGATGTAGTGATTTGCTTCAATGGCCTGGGCGATCGCTTCCCTGCGCGAAATTTTACCCAGAGATATCTCTTTTCCGTCGACGGGATTGCGCCAGGAATATGACTTCCTGGCTTTACGATAGGTCAGATTCTTAGGCAAATTAGCGTCATACTTGTCCGGCCTCGCCATCGATAATCCTCTCTATCAATCGCCCTTTTAACGGGTGTCTGCTTTGGTTTGTATTGATCGTTTTACAATATTTATTTGGTCGGATAAAAACCGCATCCGGCCTAACGCGATACTGGGTGCCTTCCTTCTCTGGTGCTGGGTAGATATTCCCGTTTCGCGCCCATTTCCTTAGCGTTCCTATTGGTGGCGGTACTTCATATCTGAGTTCCGCCCAGCGTTCGAGTGATACAAGTTTCACTTTCACCTCGATAGCCAGCCATTACGATACACGCAACAGCCAGCACAGGTTGATTGTCAAAAATCAGCAATGCCGGGAAGCCTTCGCAGGTATCGAACACCGGTCATTGCAGTTGCTACATAACTGCGTCGGCGGGTGATAACCTCGACAGTTACTTTTTTGCCGTTAATAAGTACGGTGTACATGGTCTGAGTGTGTTGCTTGCCATGTTCACCGAACTTTTCAGCATGCGCCTTTAAGGCTGTTGCACATGCCTTACCGAAAACAGGATCATTTTTACTGCGATTTATCAGGCGCACGCGGCATACTCCGATCAAGGACCGTTTCCATCCTGCGGATACAATCGCGGATGCGGGCTATTTGTGTTTCCGGGAACTGGCTTTTGCCCATCGTTTCCAGAGTTTCGCGCAAGCGTTCATGTTGAACCTTTTTCTGTAATATGCGGGCACACGCCCGCAATGATTCGCCGACGCGGCGTTTTTCTCTCTGGGCAAAAACACGGCATAACTCGAGAGTAACAAGTGTGTCCGGAAACTCACTGAATCGGCTAACGGCGATCGCTTCTTTGGCAATGTTCAATATCTTGACTCCTCTTCAATAACGCTATTAACCAGATGGCAGACACTTTCTGCTATCTCGTGGTGTTCCCTGCTATATGCCGGGTTCGCGCACATTCCCTGCAGAGCAGCGAGCGTCAGCTGCTGGCGGTAGGTGAGGGTTATCGGTTCGGGATTTGATACTGGAGTTGGTTCGGGGTCCTTTTTCGGCTTAACGGTAACAACGGGCGGATCGATCACCACCGCTTTTGGTGGTTCCGGGCGGCGATATTCCACGATCGCATCGAGGGCGATTTTCTGGCGCACAGCGGCATCATCAGTCCAGCCATCAAGAATTGTCGTTGCAACATCGTGAATTTCTTCATCGCTAAAATTGGGCGACAGACAAAATTCAGTGGTGGCTATATCTATGATCAGCAGCGGGGTTACTTCAGCGATGAGGTGGCCGGTGCAGGTAACTACGCCTTCCGCTTCTTCTTTACCCATAATGTCAGTACGTCCGGAAAGCAGGTCGTTCAGCGCGTGAGCAATCTCAATTTCGCGGGCATCCATCGGCAACCGATCGTCTTCCTGCTCGGTCACTTCCGTTTTTTCACCTTCATTTGAGGCGCTATTGGTAAATGCCGCCTCCAGCTCTCTGTCGAGTTCCGCAGCGCGAGCCGGGCAGACTGCTGGTAATTCAGTTTTGTCCTGTAAAGTCTGTTCGGTTTGATCATTGTGAGATGTCTCATCAATTTTTTGTGGCAGCGGGGCGGATGTGCGGCCGCAGGCGATATCAACAATCAGCGGATCTGGATTGGCGTGATCTGACTCAGTAAGATTTTTATTGATGTACTCGCGCAGCTTTACGGGGTCACGGTAGATATCCTCCGGAGAGGATTTAATAAGGGCGATAATTGCTGCCTTTGAATAATCCAGAATACCAGGCGTGCGGCGGAACTGTTTCCACCAGGCGGTAAAGCGCTCATCGGTGCCGGTTTCTTCCATTTTTTTTGCACGCTCATGAACAGCATGTGGCAGTTCGTAGATGTCGAAATCCATAGCAATACCCAGAATACCAAGGCACGTCTCATGGCGCAGGGTTGCCAGCGTATGGGGAAGAACGCGATCGGTTTGGTTTCCGCCGCCCAGGGTGCAACCTGATTCGGTGTGCGTCTCGTTGCCGGTTTCTGCGCTGTCCGTGGTTAATTTGACGGGTTCGCGTTGCGCGGGCGGAGTTTCGATCCACTTAACAATCGGCCTTTTGAAATCGGGCCATTGTGCCGTTTCTTTGACAGTTGCACGCAGATGCGCCAGCAGTTCTTCCTGACGTTCCGGCAGCAGCGCCAGCACGCGAGATTCCCGGGCGATGGCTTCAGCCATTTCACGAGCAAAACTGCTTTCTTCATCGTTTACCAGATCCATTACCTGACCGTATTGATTGGCTGTGATTTCCTCGACAGGTCCAAACAGCACCAGGCTGGCGGCGCGATAGTTAGCTGGTAACGGTCTTACTGCTATCATTTTTTCTGCGACTGTACCATCACCAGCAAGTTCAGGCTCAACCAGCACGCGTTCAGGTTTGCCGGCTTCAGCATTCCAGACTATTTCATCAGAGAAAAAATCAGGAGTTAATACGCCCATAAGTTCAGGTCGTGGGACGTCTTCGCTGTCCTCCCATACTTTAGGTTTGAAATAATCATCAGCAAGTTCTGGTGCAAATTGCAGAAAAATTCCGTGTAACATTACCTGTGCCGCGGATTTATTTTTTGCTCTCACAGCGCCAGCGTAAACTGGAAGGTCTTTATTTTTCTCAAGCGAACCTTTTTTAGGTTCGAGCATTCCAGAAAAAATATTTAATTCAATAGTCATAACAACCTCAATAATGTTTATGTGAATGGCGTACATTGCTTCTGCTTATATTGCAGTGCCGCGGTTCATGAATTTGTTTGTAGGAGATAGCATGCTCAAGGCTACAGAAATAAGCAGTCACTACTCTCCTATGAATTCTTTTTGTTGATTTATACATGGAGTCATCAGAACTCCATTTTTTGCAATACGGACAGCACTCAAGTGTCACTTACCCTCCCTGCATGGCTGGTTATGACAGGGCCATCATTGATGGATATAGTTAGCCCTGCCAGTTAAGGCATAAATAAAAACTCTCTTAATTGTTTGAAGTTATCGAAGGGGGTAAATAAAAATTCAGCGTAAAAATTCGCTAATATTAACCCTCTGGTCGTTAACTATTTTGGTCATTACTTTGATGAAGCACATATCCAGCACCGCCTCATCTTTATATTTTTGGACGCCGGTTATATCAGCCACAGCTTTTTTATATTCAACTTCAGCTGTACGCTGGGCAATATCGTCGCTGGTAAATTTAACCATTGGCACGCACCATCCTGAGCAGAGATTCAGTGTGATCGAGAGTAGCTTTCTGTTGTTCGTACAGCGCTTCAAGTTCAGCTGTAAGGCGGTCGAGAAAAACAGGAACGCTTAACTGATAAATAAAATTATTTACTGAGCTTTCCACATCAGGATCCCCGTCCGGTATAACTGGCTGTGAATTTTTCATAAACCCTCCGGTAAAAAAGGTGCCCATCGTGGGAGATGGGCAAAGACCACGCGGCACACACAGCAATTAATCACATCTGCAAGCGCACTCCGCCTGTTTCACACCTGTCACCCATAACTGGTAAGTGAAAGAGTGCGCTTGCATGTTGTTCCCTGAAAAAGGCTGGCGGTTACCGGAAATACACGGGAAAACACCGGGCCGCCAGAACAGGGTTCTACTTCTTATTGCTTTAGCCTGCTTTTAACCACATAAGGCGCGGTGGATCCTGCTATTCCCCAACAACAAGGATTCAGTTAATCTGGATATCCCCAACAATAATATGAGTACTCAAAGTGATCGCTGAACTTTCAGCGGCTATGACCGCTATCAAGGAGACTGCCGGTCTCGTCAAAGTTATCAATGACGCGAAGACTGATGCCGAAGTTAAAGCTGCAACTATCGAACTTCAAAACAAATTAATTGCGCTTCAGGCGGAATGCTTCTCCCTCGGCGATGTGATCCGCCAGCGCGAGGAAGAGACAATGCTTCTCAAAGCAAAAATTGCAGAGTTTGAAGACTTTAAGAGCCAAACTGAAGGTTATGAGCTTGAGCGTCTTGATTCTGGTACGTTGGTGTACTCGAAAAAGGTACTTGTGAACGAGCGACCCGAGTCTGTGTACCTTTGCCCACATTGTTTTGCAAAACATGAAGTATCGATACTTCAACCCATGGAGGTTATGTGGAGTGCCGGTCATTTTCGAACTCATTGCCCCTCCTGCGAAAATATGTTTTGGATGAACTCAAGACAAGTAAGTGTCTAATTGTGTTGGGTATATCCAGATTGTTAAAGAGCGAAGCGTCCAGTAGGGCGCTTTTTTTGTTTCTGGCCCTGTATCGCCAGGGTAAGCGGAACATTTTGATTCTGAGTAATCACTGCGTGTGGTTACTTGATGGGATAAACTTAGATTAACTTAAGTTTTCAATCAAGATTTATTTTGTAGAAAAACCTAAGTTTTTGGGCGTCGAAACATAACCCATTGATTTTATGAGTTGAATATTTTTGTTTATTTTACTCGGGCTTTTCTTTTTCTCTTCTCCGCTTCTAGCAGTTCTTGAAGGCGGATGCTGTTGTTTTCGTTACGGGCGCGTAACTCTTCTAGGAAGCCAATCTGATCTGACTCGGGAAGTGAATCGAAGAGTTCTAATAACTCTAATTGAATCTCAGTTAACTCTCTTTGCTCTTCTAATGGTACTGGTGCTCCGGGAATTTGGGCTTCATCACCAAACAGAAGCCATGCTGGGGCGCATTGCAGGCCTTTGCTAAGGGCAAACAGCCTCTTTCCCGCCGGCTGAGTTTCATCGCGTTCCCACTGAGAAATCGTGACGTGCGCAACCTTTACCAGTTTGCCCAAGGCGGCCTGGGAAAGGTTTAACTCTTTGCGTCGCCTTAAAAGACGAGTACCGAAGGTTTCTTTGTCCATATTAGGTAATTCTAAATTCTCTTGACTTAAATTTCCCTACGATCTACTTTCCTTAGGAAAACCTAAGGAGATGTGATCGTGTTTAAAAAAGACGCAGTTAATTTTTTTGGAAGCAAATCAAAACTGGCAAAGGCTGCTGGTGTCGCTGCTTCATCTGTTTCTGTATGGGGCGACCTCGTACCAGAGAAAAATGCGATGAGACTGCAAATCGCTTCTGGTGGTGCCCTGCGATATGACCCTCAGGTCTATGACAAGCATGCTAAAGCAAAACGGTCAGGAGAATTGAATGATGAAAATCAATGAAATCAAATTGCTGGCTATCGAGCTGGAAGAGTGGGCGATGAAGGATGGCAGGAAAGGGGGCTGGAAAAAGATAGTCCCGCTGATTACAGCGCATCACTACGGTGATTTGCTGGAAAGTCTGGCGGATATCGCCGACCCGTCAGAGTATGCGCGCCGTCTGCACAACAACACGCAGATCATCCAGCGGGCATTTCGAAATGACACGCCGAACTATCGTGGTCAGGCAACTGCGCTGACGCCAGCAATCAGGGCTGCGATGGATTCAGAACTGGCTGGTCAGCATGACTTACATAACCTGGTGGCTATTGCGAATCGCGAGTGCATCGAAGCGACCAGCGCGGTACTGACTGGTAAGCCCATGCAGGTAATCCGCAAAGAAACGGCAGAGGCAATTCAGGCGCTGGCCGATCTCATCCCCGGCGTCAGCATCCAGTTTAACCATATTGGTCCGCGCGCGGCGTAACAGGAGGATCCCATGCTTGCCCAGGAATTAGTAGACCGTATGAAAAATGCGATGAAGCACAGAGTACCGGCGGAGACAGTCGATCGCAGCGCTGAACTGATTCCGGGGATGAAATACCGCAACGAACGCGGACGCATGGTGACGGTAATGAGAGTTTCTCATCTTCGGGTTATGTACCGATACGAAGGCTATCAGGATATCTGCGAGACCAGTCGCAGAGAGTTTGATTTGAAATTTAAGAAGGTGCAGCAATGAGTCTTGATGCCATGCGCTGGGCTAAGAAAGCTAAAACGGGGCGATCGTCTGCCAAGTCAGTTCTGACCTGGATGGCGGACATGTGCGGCGCAGACTTTACGACATACCCATCAATTGCGGCGCTGGCCGAGGCTACAGAACTGGATAAAAAAACTGTCCAGGCCAGCCTGCAGCATTTAGTGGAAAACGGTTTTATCCAGGATACCGGAGAGCGCCGCGGACGCACAAAGCAAATCCCCGTTTACAAGCTGGTGGGCGTTGAGGAAAGCATCGAAGACGCAGAACGAACCCAAAAACGGGAACATTACCAAAAACGGGATACTTTAAAGAAACCCAAAAACGGGACTGTTAAACCAAACACCCCCAAAAACGGGCGTATTAAAAGCGGTGAAACGATCCCGTTTTTTCCGTCAAACGATCCCAAAAACGGGATACGGAATCCCCCAGAGGAATCAAAAGACTTAAACCCCACACATAACGCGCGAGAGTCAGAGGTCGAACCAGTTAACAACAACCCGGTTCCTGAATACCCCGGACAGCCTGGTATGAATTTTCCCGCCGGAGAGTCATTTGGGAAGGTCCCAATGACCATTGACTGGAAACCGTCGGCTGACTTTCGCCAGCGTGTTGGATTCTGGGGCATAACGATCCCGGATGGACTGAACCTCAGAGCCGAGCTGAACAGCTTCATTGCCTACTGGCAGCCAGAGAGCAAAGTTTTTTACCAGTCGCAGTGGGAGCAGAAATTTGCCCGCCACCTGCAACAGGCCAAACCAACTAAACCGCGAGGTAACTCACATGCAGGACTGGATCCAAACTCCACAGCAAACGCAGCTGTACAGCGAGCACGCGCAGCACGCGCTGCACAACTCCGCGCTCGAGGAGAAGGCGTGGAAGTTCTGGGTTCTCATGCTGGAAATTTACTCCAGCCGATGGGAAACCAAAAACGGATCGGCTCCGTCGGACCTATGGATTGCTCAGATTGGGAATTTGACCAGCGACCGGATGACGAGCGTCTGTAACGCGATGGTTGCCCGCTGTGCGGCGGGTAATTCATGGCCACCTGACCTGGCTGAGTTCGTGACGCTGGTGGCTGACTGTGACGGCGGGAAGCTTGGACTGAAGGTTTCGGACGTTATGGCGGAATACAGGAACTGGCGCAACGAATCTTACCGTTACGCCAGCACTGAGGAATATTTCATTGACCGCAAATGTAATCCGGTTCTGTACCAGATTTGCACCGAACTTCGCCGAACTGGTGTTGAGCGACAAATGACCCAACCCGAGCTGGAGAGACTGGCTGCGGACCAACTGGTGAAGTGGGAAAAACACCTGGAGGATGGCAAGCCGATCCCTCCGGTAAGAAAACAGATTGCGGCGCCACGCCATCCGGCAGGACCGACACCCGCGCAGCAGCTGCTTGAAGAATACAAACGCCGTAAAGCGGCTGGCTTAATTTAACCTGGAGAATTTTATGGAAACCATTTTAGGCGTACTGAAAGCGATGGAAAAAGCGACTGCCCGTGAAATTGCGGCGCGCATGAAAATTGAGCCTGCGGCGGTGATCGGGATGCTTCGTGAGCATGAAGAACGTAACGAGGTTATTCAGGTTAACGGGTACTGGAAAGTTTCCACCGGGGAAGTTAAATCACAGCCCACGGCGGAAAGTTCTGTCAGCAAAACACCGGCAGGTGTATCAGTCAGCGACGTCATCGCATTACTGGCGGAACATGGACCACAGACATCCCTTGAGCTGGCAACACTGGCAGGTATTGAATCCAAGCGTGTGGCGCCAATGCTGACTCACCACATGACAAAAGGGCGGATCATCCGCGAAAAAGTGGGCAGTAAGTTTGTTTATTCGGTGCCGGCCGCTGGGCCAATGAAAAACAAAAGCTCTGCACCACAGGGACCGGAGACATCAACTCCACCAGTACCAGAAAAATCTGTCACTGAGATTGTTGAGGAAATCCCCGCTTTCGTCAGCCGTCCTGATGATCTGCTGATCCCTACGGTACGCGGTATCTCAAGTGAGATTCGTCGCACGAAAGCGAAGCTGGCCAACCTGGAAAAACTTCGTGAAGCCGTTCGCAGCATTCGCAAACACAATGCGCTGTTGCAGGAGTTGGCGCAATGAAACAAAGCGAATTACCACGCTGTCCGGAGTGCGGGAACATGCCTGAATTTGCGCTGAAGCCAAACCATATGGGGTGGGTATGGGGCGGATTGAAATGCCCGTATGACCATTACCGTGTAAATTTGAACGGTCCGGCCGGTAGCCGCGCACAGGCAGAAAAGAGGCTGACGCCACAGTGGATTGAACTGGTCGAAAAAGTTACCCTGGAGGCTCAATGACAACTAACAACCACCCGGCGAACGGTCCTGTTTCACTCGATCGCCTGCACCAGCTACGCGAAACACTTAGCAAAGCAGCAGCACAAAGCGACGGTGGTAATCTTGGCTACGCAATGGCTGATGCAGTGAAAGTGATTGATGAGTTGCTGAGTAGGGGGAATTGTTACGAAGCCAAAACAAACTATTCTCGGCGTATGTGTCGGATTCCGAATAACTGATTACATCAATTATGGTCCGCCAGTGGCCATATCGGGTTATGAGATCGACCTGGCGCGTGATATTCTTCCAGACAATTTTTCTATGCGCCACCATGAGGTTTTATAGCCCGCATGTTGATTTACTAGGATTTGATTATGAACGTGCAACATTTTGATTTTTTTACAGATAGTGAGTTATCTATTCTGCAACGATATCAAACGTGTAAGGCCATGGCTAAAGGTTTCGCGGGCAATTTTAAAACTGAACAGTCCAGGTTAATGCAGGCTCGCTCTTATTGCTCCTTTGTTGTTGCAGCTTATTGGGAAGCTCTGGCAAAAAAGCAAAAAAGCAACATAAAAATGAGAGCTGTGCCAAATACAGTCCTGTTAGAGGACGTCTCTTGCGATGCTCAGGAGCTCGCTGAGCGAACTGGTGCCTTGATTGCAAGATTTCCCTCGGAGGACGCTGGTTATCTTATCGGTTCCATTTATACAGTTATGCTACCTTCGGCCTATCGTTCGGAAATGGGGGCGTATTATACACCACCACCTTTAGTTTCCCGGTTGTTAGATTTGGCTGAAAAATCCGGTGTTGATTTTTCTCATGCAACAGTAATTGATCCGGCATGTGGTGGGGGGGCGTTTTTGGCTCCGGCAGCTATAAGAATGCTGAAAAAAGATAAAGGCTCTTCTCCAGAATGGATTTTTAGGAGAATCAGTAGGCGGCTGAAAGGAATAGAAATAGACCCATTTGCTGCATGGATGAGTTCAGTTTTGCTTGAGTCGGTTCTTATGCCATTGTGCATAAAAGCTAAGAGAAGATTACCAGAAGACACGATTATTGTTGGCGATGCGCTCCATCACGACAAAATTACTGGCTATGATCTCGTCATTGGTAACCCTCCTTATGGACGAGTTACTCTCGATACTCAGATGAGAGAAAGGTACGCTCGCTCGTTATTTGGTCATGCTAATCTGTATGGCTTGTTTACTGATTTGGCCGTTCGAATGGCGAAAAAGGAATCGGGAGTTGTTGCTTTTTTGACGCCAACGTCTTTTCTTGGCGGTCAGTATTTCACCGCGCTTCGGACTCTTTTAACAAACAAAACTACACCGATTGCCTTTGATTTCGTCTCTGATAGAGATGGTGTATTTGATGACGTACTTCAGGAAACAATGCTAACTGCTTTCCGGTCAGGAGAGCACAAAGTTAAAGCCCAAGTATCATCACTTATACCAAAAGGACTCAATAAAGCGAAAATTGAGAAAATTGGTTCTGTTGAGATTGAAAAGGGCGGGGCTATATGGCTTTTACCACGGTTTAAAGAAGATGCTCGCTTCTTACAAAACCTGAAAACAATGCCGACACGTTTATCTGAACTTGGTTACTCAGTCTCAACTGGCCAACTGGTCTGGAATCGCTTTAAGTCACAACTGCGAACCACTAAAGGTAAGAATAGCTATCCATTGATCTGGGCCGAATCTATAACGTCAAATGGATTTCGATTTAGTGCAGACAGGAAAAACCATGTCCCCTATATTGATATAGCGCCAAAGCAGGATTTTCTTGTTACTACAACGGAATGTGTCTTGATTCAGAGAACAACTTCGAAAGAACAGGATAAAAGAATACTTGCAGCTATCTTGCCTCAAGAGTTTATTGATGAAACTGGTGGTGTTGTAGTCGAAAACCATATTAACATTGTGTATTCGAACGGATTGTTCTCTGAAATTAAGCCTGAAGTGGTTGCACTTTTGCTTAATTCCCAAACAGTTGATCGGGCATTTAGATGTATAAGTGGAAGTGTCGCTGTATCAGCTTACGAATTGAATTCTATCCCCCTACCTTCTCAAGAACAGGTGTTAGAAATCCAATCTATGCTTGAGTCTGGCGCACATAAGCGAATCATCGAGAGGACTATTGCAGGCTTCTATGGAGTAACATTTGCATGAATCTACCTTCTATTCCCTCATTAAAAACCATTCAGGAAAGGCTTCCATTGATTTTTCCCGAAGGGACGGAGAATCGCGGATATGTAATTCGGGATATGGCAGCTAAGACAATTTTTGTAATGTTTTACGCTGGAGCTATTGATGGCCTGGAACGATGGATTAGGCCCAGTCAGGTTGTCAATATGGGGGACTCTCAGTCGGTTTTAGTTGATCCTGATAGCCGGGAAAGTTGGATTGCAATGACTTACTCGAAAAAGAAAACGCAACCCTCAGATGCCTGGTATGCCGAGAATACGCGTGAACCAATACGGGATGAGACTATACGTAGTGGTCTTATACCTTGTAATGCAGTTGTGGAACGCAAAGGGGTTCCAACTACCTCGTCAAAACCACGCTACTGTTTAAACCGATCATTTGCATCACTTTTTGATGAAACATTGGGCAGTGAAGAGCTTTTGAGTGCAATCAATGAGTGGCAAGAACAGTATTTGAATAAAGCAGCCCTGTCGAGAATTCGTCTTCTGAAATCAGGGGCAACCATTGCTGATGATGCTGTAGTAGTTACTTTTCCTAACGGGGAAAAGCGTATGCTGGCTCCCGGGCCTTCGAGTGTGATAGCTAAAGCTGTAATAGAAGTTTTTGCACCTAATTTCCTTAAAAAGCCAGCAGTGCTTTGGTTGTCTGAATCAGGAAATAAAGTGGTTGCGCGTGATGAGACCCTGGCGCAAGCATTGGGGCTAAAGATTGACGCCTCAAAAGCCCTTCCAGATATCATTCTGGTTGATCTTGGCGATGATCGAACAGGGGCAGATATGCTTGTTGTTTTCACCGAGGTAGTCGCAACGGACGGACCTATCAATCGGGAAAGAAAAGTTACACTCACCAGTCTGGCTATTGATGCTGGTTTTAGTGAGAAACATCTGGCTTTTCTAACTGCATTTAAAGATCGAAGCGCGGCATCATTCAGAAAAGCAATACCTGAGCTGGCCTGGGGTTCTTACGCATGGTTTGCTTCCGAACCCGAGCACTTGATTGACCTCAAAGATGGTGAGCCAGTAAAGCTGAGTCAAAGATAAATCTCTTTTGAACAATAGCATACAGCCGAATTAAGGGACCCAGCAGGGTCCTTTTTTTAACTTTTCGTGCTCTTAAACCGTTGATCATTCCAGTGTATAGGTGTACTGTACAAATATACAGTATATGCAGTGGAGGCTATTATGAAAGTTGAACTAACCATTGATCGTACTAAAGAACTTCCAAAGGGAGCTGTTCCGGCACTGGAGAAAGAATTGCTCAAAAGGTTGGGCAACCACTATGAGAACTGCAGCCTGAGCGTACGACGTGCAGGCTCCGATGGTTTAAGTGTGTTTGGGGGCGACAAGGAAGATAAAAAGAAAATAGAGACTATCCTCCAGGAAACCTGGGAAAGTGCAGACGAGTGGTTTGTTAACTAACACCCCTTAGCTGGTAGCTCCTGCTGCCATTTTTTAAATCGAGTTTCCGCATCGCCTCGCGCAATTATTGCCAGGTAATTCAGGTCGATTCAGGTGTGGGAATCTTTGCAAGGGGCATCTCATGCAAATTCCGGATGATTTAATCCCAGGGTTATCGCCATTTTGCTGCTGGTGGCCGTCGCATTTATCGGCGGAAATGCCTGGAGTAACCGCGGCTGGGAAAAGAGATGGGCGGAACGTGACAGCGCGGAATCATCGCAAACAGCGAATGCGCAGACTGTAGCCCGCATGATTGAACAAGGGCGCATAATTGCCCGTGATGAGGCTGTAAAAGATGCACAAGCACAAGCCGCTAAATCTGCTGCCACTGCTGCTGGCCTGTCTGCCACTGTTAGCCAGTTGCGCACCGAAGCAACAAAGCTTGCCGTCCGCCTGGACGCCGCAAAGCACACCGCAGATCTTGCCGCTACCGTCAGAAGCAAAACAACCGACGCCGACGCCAGAATGCTTGCCAACATGCTCGGAGATATTGCAAAAGAAGCTAAATATTATGCTGGAATCGCTGACGAGCGCTACCGGGCAGGAATGACGTGTGAACGAGTGTATTATTCGGTGAGAGAGTCAAATAATTACAGGGGGAATTGAAACTCCCCCTGTAATATTACTGCAAAAAAGTTACTACATATCATCAGATGGAACCAGATGAATAAGAACAGATTTTTCACCATATGAAACTGATAAGTATTCACTCAGTTTTGATATAGCTGAAATCTGTCTGAATAACCTGTTGGAGTGCTGGAATAACAACTTTCCGGAAATTCTTCTGCAATGGATTTTACTTTTAGTGACCATTCGCCTCCTTATCTGTAGAGGTGGGTAACGAATTTAAAAAGCATTCTGCTTACTTAGGGGGAACATCCTGATGACTGCCTGCAATATTGCAAATTCCATTTTCATTGTATGAACCACCTGAATCAAGGCACTCATCTTCCATCAGGAATTTCTGCGACCACATACCTGCATAAAAAACGAAGATAATAGCTACGGCAATGATGATGATGTTTTTCATTTATGTTCTCTGTGTGTTGTTATCGCGAATGATAATCAATATTGAATGGAGATATAAATAATCATTAAGTGGTAGTTGTTGGTATTAATTCTCATTTGTAAAAGGTACTCCCGAGGGAGTTGCCTGCCACGGGGCGGGAGCGGCGCGGAAAACGGCTAGTTTTTCGGATCTAAGGTCATCATCATCATTTGCGCAGGTTATTGATCTAATTAGAGGCTATTTCGCGCAGATGTCGAATCGTTTAAAAAGTGTTCACCATCATGGACCAGGAAATTGCCGCTTTAAAACTGAACATCAACCAACTGGCAGGGATTACTGGCGTACACCGTCAGACGGTCGCCGCCAGGCTGAAAAATATTGAACCGGCCCCAGGTAGCAACAGCAAATTAAAGCTTTACCTGATAACCGATATTCTGACCGAACTGATGATCCCCACTGTGTCAGCCAATATCGATGATATGCCGCCATCGGACAGGCTTTCCCACTGGAAAGCAGAGAATGAGAGACTCAAGTTCGAGCAGGATACGGGGCAGCTCATTCCCGCCGATGAAGTTGCGCGCGAATTCTCATTGATGGCGAAAGCCGTCGTCATGGTACTTGAAACCCTCCCTGATGTACTTGAGCGTGACTGTGCATTAACGCCTGTTGCGGTTTCTCGCGTGCAGAGCGTTATTGATGACCTGCGCGATCAGATGGCGGAGAGGGTGCAGGACGCTGAAGCAGAGGAGGAAGAGCCAGAGGAGGACTGATGGCAAAGCGGGCATCCGCCAGAGGCATCCGCCGCGATGTTTCCGGTATCTTACGTGCCCCGCGTCGAATGCAGGTGGCCGATGCGGTCAGTACTTATATGCGCGTGCCAATGGGGGCGGGTAATTCCGTTCCATGGGATCCGGATCTGGCACCTTACGTGATTGAACCGATGAACTGCCTGGCATCGCGTGAATATGACGCGGTAGTGTTTGTTGGTCCGGCGCGAACGGGTATTCGTCGACAACTGGGGCAGACCAAGGAAATATCAGGTTTATAAAAGCCTGCCCGTTTCAGGCCGTCAGCTTGATACCAAAGAAGTGGATGCGGAAAACATGCTGCATCTTAAATTTGTCCGCCGTCTGCACCAGACCCGGGGCGTATCGATGCTGTCCGGTGTACTGATGCGCCTCAGCGCACTCAAAGAGTATGAAGATGCTGAGCTCACCGCCGCACGTATTGCTGCTGCGCTGGGGATGTACATCAAAAAGGGGGACGGGCAAAGCTTCGAAGAGAGTAACACTGCTTCCGATGATGATCGCGAAGTGATGATTCAGCCAGGCATCATTTATGACGATCTTAAGCCTGGTGAAGATATCGGCATGGTGAAATCTGACCGGCCCAATCCTAACCTTGAAACCTTCCGTAATGGGCAACTTCGCGCTGTCGCAGCAGGCAGCCGACTCAGCTTTTCAAGCACAGCCAGAAACTACAACGGCACCTACAGCGCGCAGCGACAGGAACTGGTGGAATCAACAGACGGCTACAGGAGGTGATAAGGTTTCGATTGACCCGAAACATAAAGCGCCATATTCAACCCGTATTCCAGCGGTGGTCCTGGCGGTCAACAACAATGCTATGACATTCAGCGACCGTAGCGGGGGGATCTCGAGGCGACGGGTGATATTCAACTTCTCTGAGGTAGTGCCGGAAAACGAACGTGACACGATGCTGGCAGAGAAAATTGAGGGGGAACTGGCGGTAGTAATTCGCCACTTGCTTACACGCTTTGCAGACCAGGACGAAGCCAGACGACTATTGCACGAGCAACAGAAATCAGAAGAGGCACTGGCAATAAAGAGGGAAGGTGATTCGCTGGTGGACTTCTGCGGCTATCTCATGGCATCGGTAGTGTGTGATGGGATGTTTATTGGTAATGCCGAGATAGTGCCGTTCAGTCCGCGCCGATATCTTTATCATGCTTATCTGGCATACATGCGGGCCAATGGTCTGAGCAAGCCAGTATCTCTTATGCGGTTCGGTACGGATATGCCAGGTGCAATGGCTGAATATGGCAAAGAGTATCAGAAGCGGAAGACCAAGCATGGTATCAGGTCAAACGTTACGCTACACGATGACTCAGACGACTGGATGCCATCCTGTTCCGGTACTTCTGAAAATAGCAGGGCAGAGTAAAGTTATAGAATAAGTGTTCACCAGTATTCACTCTGTTAAAAAGTTTATTTATAACAGTATGTTAAGGGGTGAACACTTATTTATTAAGTATTCACCAAGTATTCACCTGTTCACCTTTTGGTTGTTTTTTGCTCTAAAGGGTGAAGGGTAGGGTGAACACTTGTGAATACCTGAAAGAGTAGTGTTCACCATATAACCGTATGAATTTAATTAAGAAATTAGCAAAGGTGAACGGGTGAACACTTAAACGTATATTTTTTAATTTTATATCTATCAATGGAGGAAAGAGCAATGCAACGGCTAATGGAAATAAAAAATCGGCTGGAAGTAATCGAGGAAGCGCTTAACGAACAGTATCCGCGCTTTAAAGCAGATCCAGACATTACCGGGCAGATAACAGACCTGAAGGACTATGTCCAGGAGGAACGTAAGAGCATTCAGAAACAGAAGGCGCGGGGAGAATTGTCAGAGTTTGAATCAGCCTTCATTGAGCCAGCCATTAACGATGTTTATCTGTCATCGCTCGACAAAATCAGAAGAGGTTCAAAACCAAGCAGTAGCGTTAACGGCTACATTTGCGATACCTCATCCACACTAAGTTACTGGCTCTTCCAGATTAGAGATTATGAGGGTAAGGAAGAGTAGTAATAAGGGATATACCACACCACCGGGGAAACCCGGTTTTTTTATGCCTCAATCTAATTAATCTGTTTTTATGGTTAAAATTATTTTACTTACCACTTTTGTTGATCAATGATTGCTCATGTACCATCAATCACGATAAGGGTAAGAAGATGGCAGAACGGAACAATAAGCAGCACGATAAAGGCGGTACGGTCCATATCGATGCTGAAACTATGAAGAAGATCGAAGAGTACCAGGCATTCATCCGAAAGAATCACCCGGAAATGCCTGTACCCACTAAAGGCCAGATTGTGCGTAGCAGTGTGAACTACTGGCATCACCATACGCTGGGGGCATGGCTATGAAAGGCTGGTACACCATTAAAGCATCCAATGACGCCACCAGCGCCAATATCAGTATTTACGAAGAGATCGGCGGCTGGGGTATCACTGCTCAGCAATTCTCTGAGGATCTGAAAGCCCTGGGCGATATTTCCCATATCAGCCTTCACATTCACTCACCCGGAGGTGACGTATTCGACGGGATCGCTATCTACAACCTCCTGAATAAACACCCGGCAAAAGTCACAGTGCATATCGATGGCCTGGCCGCTTCTATGGCGTCAGTTATAGCGATGACTGGTGACCGCATCGTTATGCCAGAAAATGCGCTCATGATGATCCACAAGCCGTGGGGCATATCTGGCGGAAATGCCAACGATATGCGCGACTATGCCGAGTTACTGGACAAGGTGGAAAGCGTTCTTATCCCGGCTTATGCCCGCAAAACGGGTAAGTCTGCCGAAGTGCTGGGGGCCATGCTCGAGAGTGAGACCTGGATGGATGGGCGTGAATGTGTGGCGCAGGGCTTCGCAGATGAGCTGTTGCCGGCGGTCAGTGCAATGGCCTGTATTGAATCGAAACGAATTGAGGATTTTGAGCATATGCCGAAAGATATTAAAGGGATGATTACTAACCCTAAAGGCTCTACCAGCATCGCAGTACCTGAACAGAATCGTATTAACGGGATTAAAGACCTGTTTGCGATGTTTGGCGGTAAGCATGATTCATTGAAGATGCAGTGCCTGGAGGATGTGGGCTGTACGCCGGAAAAAGCGAAAGACATGCTTCTGGCGGCGCTGGGCAAAAACACTACTCCGTCAGATAAAACCATCCATGAGCACATTTACGCTGGTAACGGCAACATCACCGGTGATGGTATTCGCCAGGGGCTATATGCCCGCTTAGGCCATGAACGCGCCGAACGCGGTAATCCTTATGCCATGATGAGCCTTTTTGAAATGGCTCAGGCCTCGCTGGTGGATCGCGGGATCAGCATTAGTGCTTTTGGTAGCCGCTCGCAGATTGTGAACCTGGCATTTACACACAGTAGCAGTGATTTCTCTCATATCCTGGCTGGTGGCGCTGAAAAGTCGGTGCTGACAGGTTGGCAGAACAGCGGTGAGACATTCCAGCAGTGGACTAAAACCGGCTCTCTATCGAACTTCCATGAAGCCAAGCGGGTTGGTCTGAATGGTTTCTCTGATCTGGATAAAGTACCGGAAGGGGCAGAATATAAATATGTCACAACCAGTGACAGCGGCGTACCTATCGCCCTGGCTACGTATGGCAATATTTTCTCGATTACCCGGCAGGCCATTATCAATGACGATTTGAGCCAGTTGACGACTGTTCCTCAGGCAATGGGCCGCGCTGCGGCGCGTACCGTAGGGAATCTGGTCTATCTAAACCTGACAGCGAACAGTAAGTTCACCGATGGTAAAGCGCTGTTCCACGCCGACCATAAAAACCTCATCGCTAAAGGGATGGATACAGACGGACTCAATGAGGCCCGTAAGGTTATGCGCCTGCAGGAGGATGCAAACGGCGACCCGATCAATGTCATCCCGGCCTATATCCTTGTTCCCGCTGCTCTGGAAGGGGCAGCCAATCGCGCGGTGCTCTCATCTTCCTCTTTGTTCCCGGTGGACCAGGACGGCACACTGAACCAGAACCCCGGCATTATTAACGTGGTTAAAGATATGGCTCAGGTTGTTGTTGAACCGCGGCTGGATAAGGCGGACAACAAGCAGTGGTATGTTGCAGCGGCGCAGGGCACAGACACCATCGAGGTGGCTTACCTTGACGGTATGGACGTGCCGTATCTGGAACAGCAGGAGGGCTTCACCGTTGATGGTATCGCATGGAAGGTGCGCATTGATGCAGGTGTGGCCGCGCTGGATTACCGCGGTCTGGTCAAGTCGAGTGGGGCATAAGAGCAGAGGGGCGGCCACGGCTGCCCATTTCTCGCGGGTCCTCCTGGCGGGCCGGCCTTCCACGGGGCGGCGGCATCGCGGGAAATGAATAGTTTTTCGCATTTTATTCGTGCAGCAGCGGCGAATTAATGCATTGATTTATAATGATACAGGTTGCTTTTGCTGCAAAAGTGACCGTGCAACAGAGGTAAAAGTGGAGCTGAGAAGGATGCACGTTAACGTCTCCCAACTGGCGGAGCTGGTGGACATGAATCGTAACTTGGTTGCGCGGCGGCTGCGTGATCTGGAGTTAGTCGGCGGGAACGGGGAAAACCTTAAACAGTACGAACTTGGAAAAGCCTTACGAGTGCTTATCATGCCATCGGTTCAAGAAAATGGTGAAATGTCGCCGCAGGATAGAAAGGCCTGGTATCAGTCGGAAAATGAAAGGCTCAAGTTCGAAAAAGAAGAGCGGGAGCTTATACCCTCTGAAGAGGTTGCGCGTGAATATTCCACCCTAGCAAAGGCTGTTGTTCAGGTACTGGAAACGCTTCCGGATATCCTCGAACGAGACTGTGCGTTAACGCCGTCAGCTGTGTCACGTGTTCAGGGCGTTATAGATGATTTACGCGATGAGATGGCTCGAAGGGTGCAAGAATCAGAAAGTGGTGAGTTATGGGGTTAATCATCATATTCCACAATTGATCGAGTATATCTGTATAAAAATATATAAAAGGTTACCCCATGTCTGAGTAACCTTTTATCTGTTATTTGAAGTCAACTTACAAGAAATTACTTCGAATCTTTTTCATCGTCACTTTCTTTCTTAGCGTTTTCTGTTTTGCTATTTTTATTCTCCTGTGGCTCTGCTGAAAGAAAGAAGGTCTTTTCCTTTTTGTTTATTACTGTTTTCATTATGACCAATATCATCATTGACACCAGAGCGATGAAAGCCGGGAAAGCCACTGGGAATACTTTGCTTATAGCCGGGCCAATTCCAAAGAATAGCGCTTCCCGAAGTGTGTCAAGTGCTGAACTACCGCTTTGAATGAATGATAATGCGAACGTCAATAAGGCTACCATAACGCCAAGAAGAGTTGTAGCACTCGCAATGATACTTTCGTTTTTTCTAGAAAGATGAGCAGCTTGCTCTTTAGCATAAATATAATTCTCTGAAGATTCTTCTGTTGCTGGTTCAGCATGGAGATAAATCTTCGAAAGAGTTTCGCAAAAATTCTTTTTATAATCTGAAGGGATGAAGCTAGAATCAATCACTTCCTTAATTAAATCCTCGGTGATTTCTTTAATAGTGTAAATGTCTTTTAGCAAAACGCCATTTTTTCTTGCAGTTGCAGCCATTAAACTCAATATTACTTTTCTATCATGGTGGATAGCGTCAGATATAGCTGACCGTAAAGAATAAACTATTTCTTTGTTAGTCGCCTCGACCTTTTGCAAATACTCTTTTTTGTCTTTACCAGAAAAAACCTTGCGACCAATCCAGGTAGTAATAAGTCCACTGAAAATCCCTCCAGCGATGCCTACAAACCACGGGTTATTAACGAAGCCGATAATGTCCATTAGTAATACCATAATTTATTTTTTTATTAATATATTACTATGTGTAACACAATGCAACGTGCCATTAACCATATAAATGGTGGTGTATTGCGGTGTGTATTGCGGTGTGTATTGCATTTGGAGTTAAGCAATGCCCATTAGCAGAAAAAAAGCTTAATTAACAGAGGCATAATTCGATTGTGTTGCATGATGATCCATAAACCATGGGGCTTTGCAGGTGGTGATGCCAACGACATGCGGGATTATGCCGATCTGCTGGATAAGGTCGAGTCAGTCCTGATCCCGGCATACGCTGAGAAAACCGGGAAAACGACCGAGGAAGTTGCCGCCATGCTGGAAGATGAAACCTGGATGGATGGTAAAGAATGCCTGGAGCATGGCTTTGCTGATCAGGTCACAACATCTCTGCAGGCGATGGCCTGTATTCAATCAAAACGTATCGAGGACTTTGAAAAGATGCCAAGCAGCATTCGTAACATGATCACCCCGCCGCGCAATACTACCCAGCGCGAACCTCAGCAACCACAGGTGGAGACAACGACGACCACAGCGCCGGCGGCCACTTCTGATGAAGCCTCTATCCGTGCACAGGTGCTTGCCGAGCAAAAGAACCGTGTTAACGCGATTAACGATCTCTTTGCGATGTTCGGCGGCAAGCATAATGAGCTGCAGAATAAATGCATCGCGGATCCGGAATGCACCGTTGCACAGGCTAAAGATGAACTGCTGGCGGCGCTGGGCAAAAATGCAACCCCGTCGAATAAAACCACGGATGCGCATATTTACGCCGGGAACGGTAACTTTGTTGGCGACGGAGTTCGCCAGGCACTGATGGCGCGCGCGGGCTTTGAGAGCATGGAGCGGGACAACGTTTATAACGGCATGACGCTGCGCGAATACCGGCTGCGAGCTGCGTAATAACCTGCCGCGCATCGGCTGTTTCCTCTCCATTAACCGTCTTTCCTGACAGGTATACCCATGAAAAAAACTATTCTGGTGCATGCCGCTGCGTGTGCGCCGGCTGAATCGTGTGGCTGGGTGGTGAACACGCCTGCCGGGGAGCAATATTTTCCCTGCCAGAATCTTGCCGCTGTACCGACCCTGTATTTCCGCATGGATCCAGCAGATTACCTTCAGGCACAGGCTGCAGGCGATGTGATGGCCCTGGTACACAGCCATCCCGATGGCCAGCCGTTTCTCAGCGATGTTGATCGCCGCCTGCAGGTGCAGAGTGGCCTGCCGTGGTGGCTGGTCTGCGATGACCGGATATACAAATTTCGCTGCGTACCGTTCCTCACCGGGCGGGCATTTGAGCACGGCGTGACGGACTGTTACACCCTGTTTCGTGATGCGTACCATCTGGCGGGGATTGAGATGCCGGATTTTGCACGGAGGGAGGACTGGTGGAAGCAGGGGGATAATCTGTATCTGGATAACCTGGAGGCGACAGGTTTTTACCGGGTGAATGCCGCAGAGGCACAGCCCGGAGACATTCTGATGTGTTGTTTTGGTTCATCGGTTGCCAATCATGCCGCGATTTACTGCGGCGATGGCGAGCTGCTGCACCATATTCCTGATCAGCTCAGTAAACGCGAGAGGTATTCTGAAAAATGGCAACGCCGCACACACTCCATATGGCGACACAGGGCATGGCACGAGTCTGCCTTCACGGGGATTTACAACGATTTGGCCGTCGCTTCAGCCTCAGTATAAATACGGGGGCCGAGGGCATTTACGCGCTGGCCACGCAGATACCGGGCTTCCGGCAGAAACTGAGCGCCGGCTGGTATCAGATACGCATTGCCGGTCAGGATGTGGATGAAACCCGCCTGTCTGCCCGTCTGCATGACCCGCTGCCGGAGGGGGCCATTATTCATATAGTTCCGCGCATGAGCGGGGCGAAATCCGGTGGTCTGTTTCAGGTGGTGCTGGGTGCGGCACTGATAGCGGTGGCCTGGTGGAACCCGCTGGGCTGGCTGGGGGCTGCCGCGGTGAGTGGGATGTATGCTGCCGGGGCCGGTATGGTTCTGGGCGGTGTGGCGCAGATGCTGGCGCCGCAGGCGAAAACCGCTTCGTCAAAACAGACCGACAACGGCAAACAGAACACGTATTTTTCGTCACTGGACAACATGGTGGCACAGGGTAATGCCCTGCCGGTGTTGTACGGTGAAATGCTGGTCGGCTCCCGCGTCATCTCGCAGGAAATCAGCACCCGGGATGAGGGTGCTGGAGGGCAGATTGTTATCATTGGTCGGTAAAGCGGGCCATCATAAATGACAGCCGTGCAAGATGAACAAAATGGTGGCTATTTTATAATTCCGCAGGCTATCCGTGCGCCACCGCCGCCCAGTGGTGTGGGATGGTCTTCATGGTTATCTCCGCCAGCATGAATCATTATTGCCCGGCCTTTAATCTGGCTGACAGATTTGAGTCGTGGAGCAAGAACAGGGTAGTCAGATTTCCCTTCCGGATTGACATACAGTGCAGGAAGATCCCCGAGATGACCTCCGTCATTATACGGTCCAAGATGCTTTTTTGTGTGCTGAGGGTCGAAGTGACCTCCTGCTGACAGTCCGGCAACAGGCTCCCCGTCTTTCATTGCCGGGTTACAGCTCCCGTTTTCATGAATATGAAAGCCATGAATCCCGGGAGGAAGAGAAAATAATTCTGGGGTGAATAACAGCCCGTACTTCGTTTCGGTAATACTGATATTCCCGGCCTTTTGTTCAGTCCCCTTTGCGTCAACAAGATTGATTATGACATCAGTACTGGCAGCGGAGGCCGCGGTGCTGAAGAACAATACTGTAAGCATAAAGATATTTTTTTTCATATTCACTCCATTGTTGTGTTTGCGTTATCGGATTGATAGTAATGATATTTAAATTAAATTAATGTTATCGCTGTCATCGGTCATATCTATTACTTAACAAAACCGCCTCCGGGCGGTTTTGTCGTTTCAGAGGGAACAGATTATGGGGAAGGGTGGTGGTGGCAGTAAAACGCCACATGAGGCTCCTGACGACCTGAAATCCAGTCAGATGCTGACCGTTGTTGATGCCATCTGCGAGGGGCCGATAGAAGGCCCGGTGGACGGGCTGAAAAGTGTCAGAATTAACAAAACGCCGGTCCTCGACAGCGACGGTAACGCGATGGTTCACGGTGTCACGGTGGTTTACCGCGTGGGGGAGGATGAGCAGACCGAGATGGAGGGATTCGAAGACTCCGGTGCGGAAACGTTGCTGAATGTGGAAGTAAAAAAGTCAGAAGCCATTACGCGAACGATTACCACCAGAACGGTGGACCGCCTGCGCTTTACCTTTGGTGTACAGGCGCTGGTGAGCACCAGTAACAAAGGTGACCGTAACCCTTCCAGTGTACAGATGCTGATCCAGTTTCGCCGGGACGGATGGTGGCAGATGGAGCGGGAGATCACCATCACGGGCAAAACGACCACGCAGTTTCTGGCGTCGGTGGTGATTGATAATTTGCCCCCGCGCCCGTTTGAAGTCCGCATGCTGCGTCTCACCGATGACAGTACGTCAGACCTGCTGCAGAACAAAACGCTGTGGTATGGCTACACCGAAATCATCGATGTGAAACAGCGCTATCAGGCGGGAAGGCTGTTTGGTAAGGGACGCTACAAAGAGTAAAAAAAAAGGCGATCAAGGGATCGCCCGTAAGGGTGTCGTATGACCTGGTACTGATTTTATAATGATTTAAGGAAAGTACATTGGGGGTAACTTCCGCAAATAATTATAAAAAAGGTGGGGCTGCGATAAGTCGCCCCAATGCTTGCTTGACACTCAACTTTTTTATCGTTATTTAAGGAATTTACGGGCAGTAATTTCCGCAAATAACACTAAAAAAGAGGGCTGAGAGCAGCCCAAACAATAACAAATATGAGTCAATGTTAATCTTTCACCTGGCATCCTGACCGGGTACTTATTTATGCCATATTGTATGTGGGCAAATTTTGATATGCATCAATTTAACATTTTATTCACAAGTGGACGGATGAGTAGGAAAACTCCTGGGTTTTTGTTATAAAGAAAAACGCAAAAATGTAGTTATATAATTAAGGTAAAATAATACCTGGATTAAGAAAACGTTTGTTATTGAGTATGTCTTCCCGCTTAACCATCATAAAATATCAAAGAAGATATGAGGGAGTTACAGAGAGAACGTCATTCAAGGGGACACCTTATGGTTTCATGTCAATATATGGCTTGCCCACGATGCCATATTGTCTTTGAATACCTGAGAGGCAAAATGTACGGAACCCAAAAAAAATCTGAAAATGAAGTGAAGGGGTTTCACCTTCCTTCGTAGAGTGCTACTTTTATAGAGCGGTGATTCCTATACAGGATGCGGGGCTAAATGGTCATGAAGCATAGGCACTTCAGTGGTTGAGACAAGCAGCGGGTTATGGTTGACCAGCCAGTAACTCACCGGTAGAAATCCGGCACCGCACTGCGTTCAGATGCAGGTAGCTCCATCCCATTATTAGTAACAGATATGCAAGATGTATTTTTCCAATACTTTGACCAGTTTCCGAACTGGTCTTTTTTGGTCTGCCATTATTGATGGATTAATTTTGGTTTTTCACCCGTTATATATGAATAGTATTCAGTGTACATGATATGTGACATTTTTTTAATTCTAAGTTTAAGCATAATTCGATACTTATGAATTCTCAGCGTTGCCTGAGTTATGCCTAGGCTGGATGCTATTTTAAAGTCATCATGTTGATTGAGTGTCTGTCTTATTATTTCGAACTCTTTGATTGTTAGTGAGGGGAGGTCTGTTTCAGGTCCGTTATAAAAAATACTCACGTTGTTTGAAATGTATAGGAGGCCGGTTTTTCTTGGAATGAAGTGAACAGGCACGGTGAGTTTTAGATCGGAAAACTTGAATGCTGAAAGAAAAATAATTTTGTTAATAAGTGTTATTTTGACGATGTGTAGTAGTTGATTAATTGTTAGTTGACAATATGCTGCATCGATTAAAAGGGTGTCATGGCTTGTGTGTTTTTTATTTAAAATAAATATTGATGTTAATTTAACAACACTGTGCTTCCCGTATAAATAATAGAAACCACTAAATAAAAAATTATCATTTGTAAGAATGTATAGCATATAAACCACCTTACTGTTAATCAGTATCACTAAACATGATTAACGGAACGATATACGCGATAATATGTAATGATATTTATAGTAAACGCATGTGATTATGTCATGTTGATATCATCTTTTTAAGATTAATCTTTATAGAAAATGACGTAAGCCTATGAATGAGTTGGCTAAAGTGTACGCATTAATGATTAGCGAGTAAAAGCGTTTAGTGAATCTCAGCCTCTTCAAACATTTCCTGAACAGTACGGCTTATCTGTTCTATTTTATGGTTGATGGCGTCAACGCATTCAATTTTGGAAGGAAAAACTGTCCGAAACCGGTCCGAATATGTCCGAAATTTTGGCTAACTATATGATTTTTAGTACCTGAAAATACACCTTTATTTGTGCATTTTTGGTTCTGAAGGTTTGTTATTGCATTGAAAATAAAGGATAAAAAATAATTTTGGAAAAAACAGGAATCGTATTCGGTCTCTTTTTATGTGGCGAATGCGTTGCCATCCTGGGCTTAACACTGCGTGTCGCATGTTACATTCTTCGTAAACCATACCATACTCCGGCCCATGATCGTCCAGGCTTTTTTGCCGCCATTGCTAAAATTATAACCAGGTACCATTGAACTCAGGAGGCGGCATGGGACGACCAGATAATATCTATCAACGAATTGAAGGTTCGCACTGGCGTCACGTCTGGGTAGTCGGAGATATCCACGGCTGTTTCTCATTGTTGATGGCACACTTGCACCAGCACCGTTTTGATCCGTGGCAGGATCTGCTGGTTTCGGTGGGGGATGTTATCGACCGTGGGCCTGATAGTTTGCGTTGCCTGAAACTCCTACGTGAGAGCTGGATTGTGGCGGTCAGGGGTAATCATGAACAGATGGCGCTGGACGCGCTGGCGACGGGGGAGCCCTTCCACTGGTTTATGAATGGTGGTTCATGGTTTGCACAGGCGGAGCAGCCAGCGGCGAGATCCTCGCTTGAAGAGTGTCGGGATTTACCCTGGATTCTGGAGCTGCGTTGCCAGAACGGCATACATGTTATTGCCCACGCTGATTACCCTGATGAAGATTATCAGTGGCAAAAAGAGGTCGACTTACGGCGGGTGCTGTGGGATCGCTCAAGGCTGATGAGTAAAGGCAACGGCATTCGCGGGGCGGATCACTTTTGGTTTGGTCATACGCCGCTGCGCCAACGGCTGGATCGCGATAATCTGCACTATATTGATACCGGTGCGGTGTTTGGCGGCGAATTAACGCTGGTGCAACTGCAATAATCAAAAATCGCTGTATTCCTGGGCCGGATGCCAGAAGCTGTCAATATAGTCATCCGCAGGTAAACATCCGCCGTTACGAATACGCTGATCGTCCATCGATATCAGGCACTGCTGCTCAGTTTTGTAGACATCCACCACGATATCTTCACAACCGCCCTCCAGGTAGCACACAAAAAGAACCAGCGTGAACATTCCATCCTCATATGGTAAAGCCATACCTGTAGTGTAGAGGATGTTGATAGATGAGGGAAATTAAGCAAGAAATAACCCGTCTGGCGACGGGTTCTTTTTGAATCAGGCAAGGCGCATGATCCAGGCATCTGACTTACGATCGTAGTGCTCGCGAAATAGTACCGAATGTTCTCCGTTCAGAAGAGCCGGGACGCTGGTGTCGGCATCCCAGGCGTCCAGTTGCATACATAAATCCGGATCAGATTTACACGGAATGGTTAACGTTCGGTCTCCTGGCGACTCGCCATGTAACTCGGCGTCGTCGATTTCAAAAGCGCCAATGCGCACACTGGTTTTCATCATCGTGCTCTCCGTTGATTTGTTGGTTGTGGTACGACCAGTTAAGCCGTCCATTTTTCAGCGTAGTCAACGTTAGCAAAAGCGCCAGTAAAAACGTGCGTTACCTTGTAAAGAGTTTGCCATCCCGGACAAGATCGCGTGGATAGCTATTCTTTAATCGCGAACCAATACGTTTTGCCAGACCGATTGGTTGGTGCTGGAATGTAACCAGTACGTCGTCACTCGTTGGTGCGGTTTGTGGGTAGACATCCCGGCCGCGGTACCACTCTTCAGCTTCGGTAAGGGTCAGTTCAAACGCATGGCTATGATTTGGGTTGGCGAGCGCGATGACGGCTTCATGCTGCCAGCGGTAACCTTTATTGTGTGTTTCAGCCAGTTTGACGCCGAGTCGGGAAAAACGAACTTTGCCGATCAGTGGTTCAATGTCTGTTGGAAACAGCCAAATCTCTTTATCACGCTGCCACAGACGCAAAGTGCCTCCCCACTGCAATCCACAGGCGTTAGCGGCCTGAGTAACAAGCGCGGATTCACGTCCTTTAAGTGGGCTGAAAGGGAAGTTACCCACTTTGTACTTTGGCGTCGGTAATGGAGGGATGGCGGCTGTTTTGCGCAAACGTGCAACGAAGAAACCTTCGCAATCGTAGATTTGCGGGAACACGTGCAGAAAGCCTTCCGGCGTCAGGGCGCGTTCGGCTTCCGGGAATAAATCGCCCAGTGGCAAAAATTCGACTGCATCCGGGTAAGTCTCAATCAACCACTGCATGACGTTTTCATTTTCGTCACGGTTAAGCGTACAGGTGGAATAAACCAGCGTGCCGCCGGGCCGCAGAGCGTGAAAGGCGCTGTCGAGCAGTTCGCGCTGAGTCGCGGCAATTTCCAGATTACTTTCTGGCGACCAGTTTTTCAGCGCATCGGGGTCTTTACGCATCACGCCTTCGCCGGAACATGGGGCGTCCAGCAAAATGGCATCAAAGGATTCAGGCAACGCTGCGCCAAATACGCGGCCGTCAAAATGGGTGAGCGCGACATTGGCTATCCCACAACGGCTGATATTGGCATGCAGGACTTTGACGCGACTGGCGGAAAACTCATTCGCAAGAATCGCGCCCTGATTATTCATTTTTGCGGCAATTTGCGTGGTTTTAGAACCTGGCGCTGCCGCAACATCCATAACTCGTTCCGGGGTGTTGCCTTCGGCAAACAGCGCGGCGACCGGCAGCATTGAGCTGGCTTCCTGAATATAAAACAGACCGCTTAAATGCTCTGCGGTGCTACCGAGCGGCAGTGACTCTTCATCATCGCGTTCAATCCAGAAACCTTCAGCACACCAAGGAACCGGAGTGAGCGACCAGTTGTAAGGCGCGGTCAGCGTGAGGAAATCGGCAACGGAAATTTTCAGCGTGTTGACGCGGATACTACGGCGCAGCGGGCGCTGGCAGGCAGCGAGAAAATCATCGAATGACAGCGTGGAAGGCATTGCTTCACGCATTTGGGTCAGAAAGGCGTCGGGAAAATAAGCCACTTGGTACCACCGGCAAAAAAACAGGTGCGCAGTGTAGCATATACCCTAAATAATTCGAGTTGCAGGAATCTGGTAAGTGACTGGGGTAAACGAGAGTACCTAACGCATATGCAACTTGAAGTATGACGGGTAGGAGTGCTCCGGCGCGAGTATTTACGCCGGAGCAGAGGAGAGATTAACGTGGCAGGGCGGTTCCCCAGTCACGCCACTCTTTCGGTTCGCTTTCGAGCAGCAGGAAGTGTTTACCCGACTGCGCTTTCGGGGCGAGTGGCGTACCCGGTGGCGTGGCGAAGGCGATACCACCGCGAATGAACTGGTTGAACGTACCGGTTTTCACGACGCCGCCGGTCAAACCGAAGTCGAGATTGTATCCGGATGCCAGCCAGAACACGGAATTGTTGCGCACCAGGTGCTGATAGCGCTGGCTAATGCGCATGGCAACCATCACACGGTCAGAAAGAGAACCCAGCGTCAGCCCGGTGACGGTCCCCACTTCAATGCCTCTGAACAGCACTGGCGTACCGATATTCAGCGAACCGGCTTCCGGCGCTTCCACCACAATACTCAGACCATCGAGGTAACGAGAGTCGGTAATCGTGGCTTCCTGTAGCTCAAAATCACGGCGCGGGTTGCCGCGTCCTGGTTCAACGTTGATATACGGCTGCAGGATGGTATCCAGATGCTCCACGCCCGCCGCCGAAATTTGCGGCGTGATCACGGAGAAGCGCGTACCGCTTCGGGCAAAGGTCTGCACATATTCCGGATACAGAACCGCTTTTGCCTGAACTTCGTTACGGGCGGTGATGAGCTCAAGCGTCTGGATCTGACCAATATCGATCCCAAGATAGCGAATCGGCATGCCGGCCGCGAGTTTACCGGCATCGAACGCGTGCAGGGTTATCTGACCGCCCACCGCACGCGCGGCGGTTTCGGAAGCATACAAAATACGCTTGTCGCCTTTGCGTTGACTGGCGCTGGCGCCACTTAAGTTATCAAAGCTGATAGCCCCTTTGAGTGCGCGCGACAGGGGAGATGCTTGTACGGTTAAACCGCTGCCGTTGAGCTGAACCTTTGCACCGCCTTCGGCCCAGAACACGCTGTTGCTGGTCAACAAATTGCGATATTCTGGTTTGATATGCAGATCGATATCAAACGCATCGGCGCGCGGACGAACGCTAATCACTTCACCGACCTCAAATTTGCGGTAGAGCACCACCGAACCGGCCTGCACATCCGGCAGCGTTTCGGCGCTCAGGCTGACCGTGGTGGTTGGCAGATCGCTCAGGCTGTTTTCAATTGCTTTTTCCAGGTTGGCATACAGCGGGTAGCTTTTTTGCATTTCGCCTTTGGTGCCTGGCAAAATGCGAATGCCGCCGCTGAGCCACTCACTGGCGCTGGCACCAAGGAATTCCACACCATCCAGCCCGACTTTGACATCCACCCGGCTGTTGACCACGAATTTACTGTCGCCTTGCACCAGCGAGCGATGCTGCGGTTCGATGGCAACGATAAATGAGACGCCTTTGCTGGAAAGCGTACGCTCAATAACCTGACCGACCTGTACGCCGTGGAGGATCAGCGGCTGGCCGGCTTCAATACCGTAACTCTCCGGTGCGGTCAGCGTAAATGTCATGACGCCTGGATCGTGTAACAACGACTTCTCTGCGGGAATAACAGTAAACTGGCTACGCGGCTCGCCTTCGCCGGGGACCAGTTCAAACGTTTTACCCGTCAGCAGTGAGCTGAGATTGGCATCGTTTAACGATAATTTAGGGCTGTGTAATTCGATCCGCGTGTTGTCGCGCAGCAGCGTTACGACGCTGGGGTCGACCGTCATTTCGCCGGTGACTTTCCCGCCCGGATTTAAATCCAGTTTGGTAAGCTGACCGACCTCTAATCCTTGATACATCAGTGACGTTGAGCCTGCCTTGAGTCCGTCTCCGCTGGGTAAATCAAGTTTGACAATTACCCCGCGCTGGCTGTGCGCGAGATCCTGATATAAACCAAACGTGTCGTCGGCAGCCGCGGGTTTTGAGTCTTCCGGCGAATCAAAAGCAATCGCACCATTGACCAGCGCGGCCAGACTTTCCAGTTTTACCTTTGCGCCACTGAGGCTGACATCCGCATTCACGCCGGATACGTTCCAGAAGCGGCTGCCTTTTTTCACCAGGTTGGTAAAGCGACGTTCAATCAACACGTCGATGGTTACCCCCTGATGATTGGGGTTAATGGCGTAGTCATACACCCGACCGACCGGAATCTTACGGAAATAAACCAGTGAACCGCTATTAAGCGAACCGAGGTCAGGCGCCCGCAGATGCAGCATCAAATCGCCATTATCAAGACGATATTTGGGCTGCGTATCGAGGGCGACGAAATGATCTTCTTCCTCGCCGGTTCCGGGCATCATGCCGATATAGTTACCACCAACCAACGCATCCAGACCCGAAACCCCAGCCAGCGACGCTTTCGGTGTAACAAGCCAGAACTGAGTATCTTTGCGCAGTGCATCTTTCATGCTCGATTTGATGCTGACGCGGACTTCAATTTTACGCAGATCTTTGCTGAGGTTGATATCTTGTACTGTGCCCACTTCAACGCCCTGATAACGAACGGGCGTGCGTCCGGGCACAATGCCGTCCGCAGACATGAAGTCAATGGTCACGGTATTGCCGCGATCTTCATAGCTCCCCCAGATCAGCCAACCTGCAATCATCAATGCGATCAACGGCAGCAGCCAGAACGGAGAGATACGACGTTTTGTTTTAATCTGCGCTTCAGTCTGCGAAGCGGGCGTTTCCTGACTCATGTGCATCCCAAAGTAATCGGCTGTCCAGCCATTCCACAGCAAGAATAGTCAATATTACCGCCGCGCCGAAATAAAACGCAGCCGGTCCCATAGTAAAAGCAAGAATCTGATCGCGATTAATCAGTGACATGGTTAACGCGATAACAAAGAGGTCCAACATCGACCAGCGACCAATCCAGGTCACCATGCGCAGCAGTTTGATGCGGGTACGCAATCCTTGCTCGCAGTTAAAATGAATGCTGATGAGCAACGTAAACATCACAATCACTTTGGTGAATGGCACCAGAATACTGGCGATAAAAACGATCGCCGCCACGCCGACGTTACTGTTTGCCAAAGACATTATGCCTGACAGGATGGTGTCTTCCTGCCGACCACCGTTGACATATATTACCGAGATGGGCAGCAGATTAGCAGGCAAAAGCAGGACAATCGAGGCCAGAAGAGCCGCCCAACACTTTTGGATACTTTGGTTCCTGCGCCAACGCAACGGGATATGGCAACGAGGGCAGCGACCTCGCGCGTCCGGATAACCTGTAAAGTGACAACCGAGGCAGACGCGGAGCTTTTCATCAGGGCGACGGGCCGGTCTTTGCGGATAAAATCGGTCCCAAAGCTGCTCTACGTTGAGGTGCGACAACGTCAAAATACTGAGGATCACCAGCGCGATAAAAGCAAACAGCCCCACACCGGGTTGCAAAAAAGCATAGTCCTGAACTTTGATTGATGCGACGCCAATACCCACAAGATAGATATCGAGCATCACCCACTCTTTAAGCCTTTCCAGCATCAACAGTACCGGGCGCAGGTTCATCCCGAGAATATTGCCAAACCACAGATAAGCAATTGAGGTCACGAGAATTAGCGGCGCACCAGCCACGCAAAATAGCACGAAGGATGCGGTGAGTGGATCGCCCTGACGGGTCATTTGCCAGATGCCCTGCAGCACATTGGCGTCAATGCGTACACCTAACAGATAGATGTGCAGGAGCGGCTCTCCCCAGGCAAAGGGCATCAGCAGCAGCATGGCGAAAGCCATTGCCGCCAGCCGCGTTAGTGACCAGTCGCGTCCGTCACGAATTCTTGCCTGACAGCGTGGGCAAAATGCACTTTGGTGTGAACGCATTTTAGGCAAACTAAAGATCAGGTCACATTCAGGGCAGCGATGGTAATTCGCACGAGGAAGTGCATCACCAATGGACCTGATGGCTATTTTTTTAGTCGGCGTGATGCGTGGTGTCGTTAAGGCCATGTATCGCGAATCAAATTGTTGAAGTAATGTTATCTTAACTCATGACGGGAATGATCTTGAGCATTAACGCATTTAATGTTTATTTTAGTAGGCTGCAGTTTTAGGTAAGACAACTAAGTGATTACATAATGAACAAAATAGAGCTATACACGGATCTGAACCGTGATTTTCAGGCATTAATGGCAGGTGAGACTAGTTTTCTGGCAACGCTGGCAAATACCAGCGCGTTGTTGTTCGAGCGTCTTGCAGAAGTAAATTGGGCCGGTTTTTATCTGCTCGAAAACGATACGCTGGTGCTGGGGCCTTTCCAGGGGAAAATCGCCTGTGTGCGGATTCCGGTGGGGCGCGGAGTATGTGGTACCGCCGTGGCGCAGAACCAGGTTCAGCGTATTGAGGACGTACATGCCTTTGACGGGCACATCGCCTGCGATGCCGCCAGCAACGCTGAAATCGTCCTGCCAATCACCGTCGATAATCAGATCATCGGCGTGCTGGATATTGATAGCACGGCGTTTGGCCGCTTTACTGAGGAAGATGAACAGGGGCTGCGGACGCTGGTGGCACAGCTTGAAACCGTGCTTGCAACGACGGATTACAAAAAATTCTTTGCGCGCGTCGCAGGATAATCAACGGATAACGTAGCAATTACTGATGACGTCATTATAATGTCGCCTGTTCATGCCTGCGCTTGTTGGCTACGTCCGTTGTAATCAGGAAATTTCATGGAAAATCAACCTAAGTTGAATAGCAGTAAAGAAGTCATCGCGTTTCTGGCCGAACGCTTCCCGCAGTGCTTTAGTGCGGAAGGCGAAGCGCGCCCACTGAAAATTGGCATTTTTCAGGATCTGGTAGAGCGTGTTGAGGGCGAAATGAACCTCAGCAAGACACAGCTCCGTTCAGCCTTACGTCTCTATACTTCAAGCTGGCGCTATCTGTATGGCGTTAAATTGGGCGCAACGCGTGTGGATCTCGACGGCAACCCTTGTGGTGAGCTGGATGAACAGCACGTGGAACATGCTCGCAAACAGCTGGAAGAAGCTAAAGCCCGCGTTCAGGCGCAACGCGCTGAACAACAGGCGAAAAAACGCGAAGCGGCCGCTGCTGCCGGGGAAAAAGAAGACGCACCGCGTCGCGAGCGCAAGCCGCGTCCTGCTCCGCGTCGTAAAGAAGGTGCTGAGCGTAAACCTCGCGCTGAAAAACCAGCAGCAAAAGCACCGCGTGCTCCTCGTGAAGAACAGCATACCCCGGTATCTGATATTTCAGTGCTGACGGTAGGGCAGTCTCTGAAGGTGAAAGCAGGAAATAATGCGATGGATGCCACCGTATTAGAAATCACCAAAGATGGCGTCCGTGTACAGCTGAATTCGGGTATGTCTTTGATTGTACGCGCAGAACACCTGGTGTTCTGAAACGGAGGCCAGGCCTGGCATGAACACTTTTTTTAGGCTTACTGCGTTAGCTGGTCTGCTTGCATTAGCAGGCCAGGCACTTGCTGTGGAAGACATCACGCGTGCCGATCAAATCCCCGTCTTAAAGGAAGAAACCCAGCATGCGACGGTAAGTGAGCGTGTTACATCGCGTTTTACGCGTTCACACTATCGTCAGTTCGATCTGGATCAGGCGTTTTCGGCGAAAATTTTTGACCGCTATTTGAATCTGCTCGACTACAGCCACAACGTGCTGTTGGCGAGCGATATCGAACAGTTTGCAAAGAAGAAAACGGTTCTTGGCGATGAATTGCGTAGCGGCAAGCTGGATGTCTTTTACGACCTCTATAATCTGGCGCAAAAACGCCGATTTGAACGTTATCAGTACGCATTAAGCGTGCTGGCACGGCCAATGGATTTTACCGGTACCGACACGTTTAACCTCGACCGGAGCAAAGCTCCGTGGCCAAAGAGCGAAGCAGAGCTTAACGCGCTGTGGGACAGCAAGGTTAAATTTGACGAACTCAGCCTGAAGCTGACCGGTAAAACCGATGCGGAAATTCGTGAAACGCTGACTCGCCGCTACAAGTCTGCGATTCGCCGTCTGGCGCAGACCAATAGCGAAGATGTGTTTTCTCTGGCGATGACGGCTTTTGCCCGTGAAATCGACCCGCATACTAACTATCTCTCTCCACGCAATACTGAACAGTTCAATACTGAAATGAGCCTGTCTCTGGAAGGTATTGGCGCGGTTCTGCAAATGGATGATGACTACACCGTCATCAATTCCATGGTGGCGGGTGGCCCTGCAGCCAAGAGCAAAGCGATAAGCGTTGGTGACCGTATTGTCGGCGTGGGTCAGACCGGTAAAGGCATGGTCGACGTGATTGGCTGGCGTCTGGATGACGTGGTGGCGCTGATCAAAGGACCGAAAGGCAGCAAAGTGCGCCTTGAAATCCTGCCTGCTGGTAAGGGTACCAAAACGCGCATCGTAACGTTAACGCGTGAACGTATTCGTCTCGAAGACCGCGCTGTGAAAATGTCCGTGAAAACCGTTGGCAAAGAAAAGGTCGGCGTACTGGATATTCCCGGCTTTTATGTTGGCCTGACGGATGACGTCAAAGTTCAGCTGCAGAAGCTGGAAAAACAGAACGTCAGCAGCGTCATTATCGATCTGCGCACCAATGGTGGCGGCGCGCTGACTGAAGCAGTTTCGCTTTCCGGTCTGTTCATTCCATCCGGTCCGGTTGTTCAGGTTCGTGACAATAACGGTAAAGTGCGTGAGGACAGCGATACCGACGGCGTCGTGTATTACAAAGGCCCGCTGGTGGTGTTAGTCGATCGTTTCAGTGCTTCGGCATCAGAAATTTTTGCTGCGGCAATGCAGGATTATGGTCGTGCGCTCATTGTCGGTGAACCGACCTTCGGGAAAGGTACCGTTCAGCAATATCGCTCCCTGAACCGTATTTACGATCAGATGCTGCGTCCGGAATGGCCAGCGCTGGGCTCTGTTCAGTATACGATCCAGAAATTCTACCGTGTCAACGGTGGCAGTACGCAGCGTAAGGGCGTTACGCCAGATATCATCATGCCGACAGGTAATGAAGAAACAGAAACCGGTGAGAAGTTCGAAGATAACGCGTTGCCGTGGGATAGCATTGATGCTGCGACCTACACAAAATCAGAGAATCTGACGCCGTTTGGACCTGAATTGTTGAAAGAGCACAATGCGCGTATCGCCAACGATCCTGAGTTCCAGTACATCATGAAGGATATTGCGCGTTTCAATGCGATGAAGGATAAGCGCAACATCGCTTCTCTGAATTACGCTCAGCGTGAAAAAGAGAATAACGAAGATGACGCAATGCGTCTGGCGCGTATCAACGATCGGTTTAAGCGTGAAGGCAAACCGCCTTTGAAGAAACTGGACGATCTGCCGAAGGATTACCAGGAGCCGGATCCGTACCTGGATGAAACGGTAAAAATCGCGCTTGATCTGGCGCATCTTGAGAAAGAGAAGCCAGCGGAACAGCCCGCAACCCGTCAATAACCTCAAACAGGCACAAGAAATTGTGCCTGTTTTTTTTAACAAACGCATGAAGACGTCAGTCTGATACGATAAAATGTAAAGTTGTGTTTTTCTGGTGACTTAGCACCGATGGATGCTTGAAAATAGCCGTAAGACCCATACGATATGGGTAATCGCATAGTGCGTTTTGTTAAATTGAGGTTAAAAGAAAATTATGATGCGAATCGCGCTCTTCCTGCTGACGAACCTGGCTGTGATGGTCGTTTTCGGGCTGGTATTGAGCCTGACAGGGATTCAGTCAAGCAGCGTTCAAGGCTTGTTGATCATGGCACTGCTGTTTGGTTTTGGTGGTTCCTTCATTTCTCTGCTGATGTCCAAATGGATGGCGTTAAAATCCGTCGGTGGGGAAGTGATCGAACAGCCCCGCAATGAAAGAGAACGCTGGTTGATGAATACGGTAGCGAATCAGGCCCGTCAGGCCGGGATCGCTATGCCGCAGGTCGCAATCTACCATGCGCCAGATATTAACGCATTTGCTACCGGTGCGCGCCGGGATGCTTCGCTGGTGGCTGTGAGTACTGGCCTGTTGCAAAACATGAGCCCTGATGAAGCCGAAGCCGTTATCGCGCATGAGATCAGCCACATTGCCAATGGTGATATGGTGACCATGACGCTCATTCAGGGGGTTGTAAACACCTTCGTTATCTTTATCTCACGTATTCTGGCGCAAATTGCCGCTGGCTTTATGGGTGGAAACCGTGATGAGGGTGAGGGTAGCAACGGTAACCCGTTGATCTACTTTGCGGTGGCGACGGTGCTGGAACTGGTGTTTGGTATTCTGGCGAGCATCATTACCATGTGGTTCTCACGTCATCGTGAATTCCATGCGGATGCCGGTTCTGCAAAATTGGTAGGGCGTGAGAAAATGATCGCCGCGCTGCAGCGTCTGAAAACCAGCTATGAGCCGCAGGAAGCGACCAGCATGATGGCGTTTTGCATCAACGGCAAATCCAAGTCGTTGAGTGAGCTGTTTATGACTCACCCGCCGTTGGATAAACGTATTGAAGCGCTGCGCAGCGGAGAATATCTGAAATAATCTGCAGCAGACTAACTGAAGAGCGCGTCGACAGACGCGCTTTTTTTATGCCTGAATTCGCGGTTGCGTAATACGCAGGCCGCTCACGATGGCTGCCAGCGAGGCCAGAATGCCAGCTGTTATCAGCGAGACGTGCGTTCCGCTGTCACCGAATTGGTTGAGCATTAGTGCGACCAGCGCGGCCCCTGTACTTTGACCTAGTAAGCGCGCCGTCCCCAGCATACCGCTTGCCCCACCGCTGCGCTCACGCGGCGCGGAGGTGATGATAGTGTGGTTGTTCGGTGACTGAAACAAGCCAAAGCCCGCGCCGCACAAAATCATTGGCCAGATGATATTAAAATCAGAGGGCGAAGTGGGTAGCAGTACCAGCGAAAACAAACCGCTCGCCATCACTGCCATGCCCAGCGCACCCAATAGTCCGGCGTGAACGCGTTCAATCAGATATCCCGCGAGAGGAGCCATCACCATGGTTGCCAGTGGCCATGGCGTCAACAGCAGACCCGTTTCGACTTCGCTGCGCCCGAGTACCGTTTGCATAAAAAAGGGCAAGGAAACTAATGCCAGCATTTGCGCGCTGAAAGAACAGATTGAGGTACAAATCGAGAGTGAAAACAGCGGAATGCGTAGCAGATCAACCGGCAATAAGGGTACTGGCAAGGCGAGCTGACGGCGGATAAAGAAAAAACCTACAACGATCAGTGCCACAATCTCAGCACCAATCAGTTTTAGCGACTGTCCTTGTGCAAAACCGCTGAGGGCGGTGATCAGCAAACCAAACGTTAAGGCATTCATCACTGCACTCGGCAGGTCAAAGCGTGGTTTATTGCTGCGGGACGCATTGGGGGGTAAAAAGCGCATAGCCAGCAGCAGTGCGATTATTCCCAACGGGACGTTAATCAGAAACAGCCATTTCCACGAGGCGATAGAGAGAATTGCCGCGGCAATAGTTGGACCCGCTGCCGAGGAGACCGCAACAATAAAGGAGTTAATACCCATCCCACGCCCAAGCTGATGCTGTGGGTAAATGAGTCGGATCAATGCCGTATTCACGCTCATTAGCGCCGCGCCGCCAAAACCCTGGGCGATGCGTGCCAGCGTCAGCATGTGTAACGAATCAGACAAGGCACAGAATAGCGATGCCAGCAAGAACACGACCAGACCACACTTATAAATGCGTCGGTAACCAAACATATCGCCTAAAAAAGAGAGTGACAGAAGCGAAACGACGATAGCAATTTGATAGGCGTTCACGATCCATATTGAGCTTGCTGGTGAGGCCTGAAGATCGGCGGCGATAGTTGGCAGGGCTACGTTTGCTATTGCGCCGTCGAGTACTGCCATAGAAATCCCAATTACAATGGTTAAAATTGCGCCATATCGCTGGGGCAATGGCAGACCATCGGCCTGAATTTTTTCCATAGAAAATCAATATTGTCGGTATTTATGAAGAGAATAATGATTTTAGCATTGATATTCAGGCGTTAGGTCGCAGATTTGTAACTAAGTAAGCAAAGAGCGATTGCGAGTGGGGGGACGTGAAATTATAATAAAAACCGGTTCTGATTTTTATAAAACACTCGCAATGAGGTGGTAAATGGCTATCGCAGATCTGGATAAGCAACCCGATTCTGTATCTTCCGTGCTGAAAGTTTTTGGCATTCTGCAGGCGCTGGGTGAAGAGCGCGAGATTGGTATTACCGAGTTGTCGCAACGCGTCATGATGTCGAAAAGCACCGTTTATCGCTTTTTGCAGACCATGAAAACGCTGGGTTATGTGGCACAAGAAGGAGAGTCTGAGAAATACTCTCTGACCCTGAAATTATTCGAGCTAGGCGCGCGCGCGTTGCAAAACGTTGATCTTATCCGTAGCGCTGACATTCAGATGCGCGAACTTTCACGCCTGACCAAAGAGACAGTTCACCTCGGTGCGCTGGATGAAGACAGCATCGTCTACATTCATAAAATCGATTCCATGTACAATCTGCGCATGTATTCTCGCGTTGGTCGTCGTAATCCGCTATACAGTACAGCTATTGGTAAAGTTCTGCTGGCATGGCGTGACCGCGATGAAGTGAAGCAGATTCTGGATGGTATTGAGTACAAACGCAGCACCGATCGTACCATTACGAATACCGATGAATTACTGGTACTGCTGGATAAAGTACGTGAGCAAGGTTATGGCGAAGATAACGAAGAACAGGAAGAAGGCCTGCGTTGCATCGGCGTACCAGTGTTTGACCGTTTCGGCGTGGTTATTGCGGGCCTGAGTATTTCATTCCCAACGCTGCGTTTCTCTGAAGAACGTTTACACGAGTATGTGGCAATGCTGCATACGGCGGCGCGCAAGATTTCAGAACAAATGGGCTATAACGACTATCCGTTCTGAACTGACGTCATCGCTAATGACAAAACCCCTGGTATTTTGTACCAGGGGTTTTTTATGAAAAATTATAACGTGAGTTGGCACAAATAACGTTGTGAACGAATTGTTGCTATATTAGCCGTTGTCGATAATAACCGTGCTTTTCCTTAACAGAGGACAATCCGACAGGCCAATGATACCGCTATCAGTGTGGACGTACTGTGCGGTGCTGGTGCCGCGAGCGGTCAGATATTGGCATTGCAGGCCCAGACCCGCAGCATTCTCCTTACTTCCAATCAAGATACCGTAGCCGCTCAGTAATAAACCGATCCAAACCAGAGCTAACAACACAATAGCGCGGATAATCAGACGCATTACAACCTCTTATCTTTTTTCGTTGTTATTAGATTAGCCTGTACACGGTATGAAACAAGTCAATCATTCCTAAAAAGATTGAATGCCGATACAGTTAACGCTGGGTTTAGGTAACGCATGATAATTTATAGACATAAGATGTAGGATTGAAGAGTGGAGCTGGAGTGAAAAAGATTCGCTGGGTAGTGCTGATTGTTGTTGTACTGGTATGCATACTGATGTGGGCGCAGGTGCTCAACATCATGTGCGATCAGGACGTACAATTTTTCAGCGGTATTTGTGCCATTAATAAGTTTATTCCCTGGTAAGCGCATTTTCGCAACAGTTGATTACCTTCTTGTGCGGCAGTGGTAAACTATGCCGTCTACATTGAGGTGGTGAAATGAACGAAGTTTTGAATTCAGGCGCGTTGAGTTTTGCGTCTTTAGCGGTATCAGTGGTGGTTTTGATTGTCGGGCTTGTTCTATGGTTTTTCATCAATCGGGCAAGTTCGCGTACCAACGAGCAGATTGAGCTGCTTGAAGCATTGTTAGATCAGCAAAAAAGACAGAACGCTTTACTCCGTCGACTTTGCGAAGCTAACGAACCCGAGAAAGTAGCAGAGCCTGCTGCACTGACTGCCAGGCAAGAAGACGATGACATCATCCGCCTGGTAGCCGAGCGGTAAATAAGTATGACAGGGTGAGGTACTGCGGATGTTGCTTCCAGTTACTTCATCCTGTCTTAAGCGTGTCAGATTTTTTTCTTCTGTCTCCGACGTGTAATTAGCGGCGGACTGACATGGACTCCCAGTATTTTCAGAGACTCCGCCTAATTAATATCTTATCCCTGGCCTGATCTAAATATAATATCCCATACGTTAAAAATATGATTATGTCATTTTTGTGATAATGATCGTTTTATTAGCAGCGAAACGTTTCTCTTACTTTTTTTGTGCCTTGTCATCATTCTTTCATTATTTTGGTGCAAAACAAGAAGACGGATCCCATTTCTACGCTTGTGATATTTTATGCATTACTAAGCATAAAAAATGATATAGGGCAGAACCCGTTACAGATAACCTGGAACAACCGAAGCTATTGAGCTATGGTAGAAATGTCTCTGCAATGGTGCCAACCATGCGGGGTAAGGGGAGAGGCACGAGAATATATCTCTACTCGGCCTGGCGCATAACTGTGCAGTTGCTGTTTGATGAAAGACAGGATTTGTGCGACCGATCGAGACACGTTTAAAAATGGCTTGCCATTATTAACGTTGTATGTGATAACACGTTTTGGGTTAAACGAGGTACAGTTCTGTTTATGTGTGGCATTTTCAGTAAAGAAGTCCTGAGTAAACACGTTGACGTTGAATACCGCTTCTCTGCCGAACCTTATATTAGTGCCTCAAGCAGTAATGTCTCAGTTTTATCTATGTTACGCCCGCGGGCGAAGAAAATACTCTAAGGAATTTTGCAAATGGCAAAGATTAAAGGTCAAGTTAAGTGGTTCAACGAGTCTAAAGGTTTTGGTTTCATTACTCCGGCTGATGGCAGCAAAGACGTGTTTGTACACTTCTCCGCTATCCAGGGTAACGGCTTCAAAACTCTGGCTGAAGGCCAGAACGTTGAGTTCGAAATTCAGGACGGCCAGAAAGGTCCGGCTGCTGTTAACGTAACAGCTATCTGATCGACACCACTGATTTGAAGCGCTTTTGCGCCTCCATCTCAGATATAAAGCCTCGCTTCTGCGGGGCTTTTTAATTCAGATTACGTCAAAATATTACTGAATGCCCTTCCATTAGCGCTTTGTTGCAAAGGCGTGATGTTCGTAGCATAGTTTTCCCCGCATTCTTACGTCATTTCTCGTTAAATCAGACACCTGAAAAACTATCTTGCTGGAGATTGGGTGAAAAAGAAAAACGACGGCGATGCGCGCAATTTTACTCCCGTACGTTTTGCCCTGCTTTGCGTGGCAATATTATTGAGTCTTGGATTGCTGCTCGGTCGGGTTGCGTGGCTGCAAATAGTCACGCCGACGAATCTGGTAAAACAGGAAGACATGCGTTCGTTACGTGAAGTGTCGATTGCCTCTCCACGCGGAATGATCACCGACAGAGAAGGGCGGCCGCTGGCGGTAAGCGTTCCGGTTAACGCTGTCTGGGCCGATCCGAAGACGATTGTCAGCAAAGGTGGTGTTGGCTATAACGAACGCTGGCAGGCATTAGCTAAGACCCTGCATATTTCGCTCGCCACGCTGGCTGAACGTGTTAACAGCAATCCAACTGGCCGCTTTATCTATCTTGCGCGCCAGATCTCTCCTCAGCAGGCGCAGTGGATCGATGATCTTAATCTCCCGGGTATCAATTTGCGCGAAGAGTCGCGTCGATTCTATCCCGCCGGGCATGTTGCGGCCAATTTGATTGGCTTTACCAATATTGATGGTCAGGGAATTGAAGGCCTGGAGAAAAGCTTTAACAGCCAGTTGATGGGCAAACCTGGCTCCCGCCTGGTACGGAAAGATAAATTTGGCCATGTCATCGAAAATATCACCGAAGTGATGCCGGTGCCGGCGCACGAATTACAGCTCAGTATTGATGAACGTTTGCAGACAGTTACTGAAGATGCGCTGGACAATGCCGTAACATGGAATAAAGCGGAATCTGGAGCTGCGGTGTTGGTCAATATTGCCACCGGCGAAATACTCTCCATGGCAAGCTTTCCCGACTTCAATCCCAATAACCGTGATGGTGCGGTGCTGGATGATTTTCGCAACCGTGCAATTAGCGACACTTTTGAACCCGGTTCAACTGTTAAACCGCTGGTGATCATAACTGCACTGCAGCAAGGGATTGTGCAGCCTGATAGCGTCATTGATACACATCCTTTTAATCTGGATGGACATCGCATCCGCGATGTCGGGTTTTACCCTGAGTTATCGCTGACCGGGATTTTGCAGAAATCGAGCGATACCGGTGTATCACACCTCTCGCTGGCTATGCCGATCCAGAAACTACTGGACACCTATAAACGCTTTGGCTTTGGCGATCCTACCGGACTGGGGTTAACCGGGGAAAGTAGCGGTTTAATGCCGCAACGTCGCTACTGGAGCGATTTGGATCGGGCCACCTTTGCATTTGGCTACGGGCTAATGGTGACGCCGCTCCAGTTGGCGCATGTTTATGCCACCATCGGCAGTTTTGGTATTTACCGCCCCCTTTCTATTACGCGTATCGATCCGCCAGTAATAGGTACGCGGGTGATGCCGGAGGCGTTGGTTCACCAGGTTGAACATATGATGGAGAGCGTCGCGCTACCCGGCGGCGGGGGAACCAAAGCTGCGGTTAGAGATTATCGCGTAGCGGTTAAGACCGGAACGGCAAAGAAAATTGGTGATGACGGTAAATATGTCGACAAATACGTGGCTTATACGGCAGGCGTTGCGCCAGCGAGCGATCCAAAATTTGCGCTGGTAGTAGTGATTAATAACCCGCAAAACGGCGCTTACTACGGGGGAGCCGTTTCCGCGCCAGTGTTCAGTCAGATAATGGGCGATGTCCTGCGTCTGGAAAATGTAAAGCCGGATGGCATGCCGGCCAACTCCGATCATTTGGTGGTGATGCACGCCAGCAACGTAAACTCACCGTCGCTGTAAGTTATTTTCCCTGGGCGCAATTCGCGTTACACTTGCGCCCTTAAGTCACCTGCCGGAGTTGTCATGTCGTTTTCCTGTCCTCTTTGCCACCAGCCTCTTACTCAAGCGAATAACAGTTTTGTCTGTCCCGGGCGGCACCAGTTTGACGTGGCGAAAGAAGGGTATGTTAACTTACTGCCGGTTCAGCATAAGCGGTCGCGGGATCCAGGCGATAGCGCTGAAATGATGCAGGCGCGCCGGGCATTTCTTGATGCTGGCCACTATCAGCCGCTGCGCGATGCGATTGTGAATGTGCTTAAAGAGAAGTCGAATTCCGAAGATGCAGTGATCCTGGATATTGGCTGTGGGGAAGGGTATTACACCCATGCGTTTGCCGATGCGCTGGCGGGCTGTACAACCTTTGGTCTTGATGTCTCCAAAGCAGCAATTAAAGCTGCGGCGCGACGTTATCCTCAGGTGACCTTTTGTGTTGCCTCCAGCCACCGTCTGCCATTTGCCGACGAATCAATGGATGCCATCATCAGGATCTACGCCCCCTGCAAAGCACAGGAGCTGGCTCGAGTGGTTAAACCGGGTGGCTGGGTAATTACCGCCACGCCAGGCCCGCGTCATTTAATAGAGCTGAAAGGACTGATTTATGATGAGGTGCGGCTGCATGCGCCACACACTGAGCAGCTTGATGGTTTTGCCCTGCAACAGAGTATTGCACTGGGATATCAAATGCAGCTCAAAGGCAGTGAGGCTGTGGCATTGCTGCAGATGACGCCGTTCGCCTGGCGGGCAAAGCCGGAGGTGTGGGAAGCCTTAACGGGGAAAACACAGTTTGATTGCCAGACAGACTTTAGTATTCATGTCTGGCAGCGACTGAGTTAACCGTGAAAGTGTGCCCAGAGGATCTGGGCACCGATACCAATCAGTACCACCCCGCCCAAAATTTCAGCTCGTTTGCCCAGCATCGGGCCAATGAAACGACCGATCATCATGCCGAGTGTGGACATAATCAACGTGGCACAGCCGATGGCCAGCGCTGTGGCAATAATGTTGACCTGCAGGAAAGCCAGACCCACCCCGACGGCCATTGCGTCGAGACTGGTGGCAATGGCGGTGGTGACCAGCAGCCAGAAACCGTGACGGCGTTGCGGCTCTTCATCTTCATCACTGTTATCGCGAAAACCTTCGATTATCATTCGCCCACCTAAAAACATCAGCAGAATGAAGGCGATCCAGTGGTTCCACTCCAGCACAAATTTGCTGGCGAGCATCCCCATGCCCCAGCCAATCAATGGCGTGAGCGTTTCAACTGCGCCGAAAATAAGGCCAGTACGCAGTGCTTCAGAAAATTTGGGTTTATGCAGGGAGGCACCTTTGCCAATTGATGCAGCAAAAGCATCCATCGACATGCCGAAAGCGAGAAGAACGGTAGCGGTAAGATTCATAACAGCGTCCTGACCGGGGTATCCATAAAACACATCACTGCCCCCAGTAACCATGCATACAAGCTGGAATCACTGTAAATACAGCGCCATTCAAATATGCATTGCAGTTGATGTGCCTATGGTCTCGCCTGACTGAACCTGTAAGTTCAGTCCGTATGTGCCACGTTTTTCAACGAGTATGTTGACACGTACATTTCCGGAATCTGGAAATCGGCTACTCCCCAACGACGGGCGCAACCTTAACATATTTTTAGAATATAAAACAAGAAATGCAGAAATAATATTTCGACTCTAATTGAAAACGATTTTCATTTAGATTTATTTATAGATAAAACGTTAAAATTAATAACATTACTGATGATGAAATATAGCCTTAGCTATGTTTGTTTTTGCATTGATATATAAAAACATAGTTCAGGCTATATTCATAACTCATTGATTTGAAATTAAAAGTTTATATATATTTTCGAGATCGTCTATATTTCGTACGCGAATAAGTAATCTTCGATGTTCTAATTGCATCACCAGTACACCGTCTTCAGATAAATTCATTTCTTTAATGCGATTATATTCAATCCAGACATTGGCGAAGAAAAAGCCTTTTTGCTTAAAGATGATTTTTGGCGTACGGATCCAGAACAGATACAACCCCATCAATATCAGTGCGCATAATAACCATGTGGTAAATTGCGCGCCGTGGCTGGTGATGTTGTTATAGATAAGAATAGCTACCAAGCCAAGGAAGATAACGCCGTCGACTCTGCTGCGAGGAAGCAGGACGACAGTAAGCAGAGTGGGGCCATTGCGTCGGGGCATGATGAACTGATCGTAAATGGCATACGCCAGCAGCGACAAGATAAAAAGAACCAGCACCAGGTCCGTGATAGTCATGAATCCTCAACCCTCTAAATAGAAAAACCGGGGGCAAGCCCCCGGTGATGTACAACAGTCTTACAGGCCGAGCAGGCCGACAGCGTAGCCCGCGATACCGATGACGAAGAAGCCAATGATGATCCACAGCGGGTTCACTTTCTTACGCAGCAGCCACATACAGGCGAACGTCAGCAGCAACGGAACCAGGCCCGGCATCAGCTGGTCAAGGATTGTCTGCACGGTGGTGACGCGAGTCTGGCCATCCTGACCGGTGATAGTGGAAACCACCAGCGGGATGTTGACGTGCGTCCATTTGTTAACCAATGCCCCCATGACAAACAGGCCGAGAATTGACGCCCCCTCAGTCAGTTTCTGCAGGAAGCCGCCGCCCATATCTTTAACGATATCGACACCTTTACGGTAGCCGTACGCCACTCCGTAATAAAGGGTCGCGAGACGTACCAGGTTAAACAGAACAAAGAAGAGCAATGGTCCAAGCAGGCTGCCGCTCATCGCGATACCTGCGCCGAGCGCGGCGAAGACCGGACGTACGGTACCCCAGAAGATCGGGTCACCCACGCCTGCCAGCGGCCCCATCAGACCAACTTTGATACCGTTGATAGCACCATCGTCAATCTCTGCACCGTTTGCACGCTGCTCCTCCATCGCCAACGTTACGCCCAGTACCGGGGCCGCTACGTACGGATGGGTGTTAAAGAATTCCAGATGACGCTTAATAGCTTGCTTTCGCGCGTCGTTGTTTTCCGGGTACAAACGGCGGATCGCCGGTATCATGGAGAAACAAAAACCCAGCGCCTGCATACGTTCGAAGTTCCATGAACCCTGAAACAGGTTAGAACGAAGGAACACGCCACGAATATCACTCTGGGTGAGTTTTTTCTCGGTGGTAGTTTTAGTCATATCAACCATTTCGCTCACCTGTTAGTCCAGTTCGTTATCGAGATCGTTATTGCCAGCTGCTTGCGCAGGTGCACCGGCTACGCGGTTATATTTCGGGCTCAACTGAATGTAGAGGATGGCCATTACTGCGCCAATCACACCCAGAGCAACCAGGTTGAAGTTAGTAAATGCCGCGGTGACGAAGCCGAGGTAGAAGAACGGCATCAGGTAGCCTGCGCGCATCATGTTGATGACCATTGCATAACCAACCACTACGATCATACCGCCTGCAATGTTCAGACCACCGGTAACAACTTCCGGAATGGCGTTCAACATGCCCTGAACTTCACTGGTACCGACGGAGATAGCCACGATTACCGCAGGGATTGCAACGCGCATTGCCTGAAGGAACAGGGAGGAGACGTGTATCCAGGATAGCGCCGTCAGGTTGCCGCTTTCGGCCGCCTTATCCGCCGCGTGCTGGAACGCTACGGTGATGGTACGAACGATAATGGTCAGAACCTGGCCTGCTGCTGCCAGAGGAATAGCCAGTGCGATACCCGCACCAATGCTTTGATGACCCGCGATGACCAGAACGGTAGAGATAATTGAGGCCAGTGCGGCATCAGGTGCAACCGCAGCACCGATGTTCATCCAGCCCAGGGCGATCATTTCCAGGGTACCACCGATGATAATACCGGTTTTCATATCCCCGAGAACGGCACCAATCAGCGTACAGGCCACCAACGGACGGTGGAACTGAAATTCATCGAGTACCGACTCCATACCCGCGATACATGCGACGATGAACACCAGCACAATCTGAAGAGTGGTAATCTCCATTGTACTTCTCCTATTGCTTATACAGACTTAAGTGTGAGAGCTAAAGATTCAACCAGAGCGTTTATTTTTCCGCTTTGGCAATCAGATCCATCATTTTCAGTTTCTGATCGGTGGAGACCTTACGGGCTTCCAGCTCAATACCACGCGCGTTTAATTTTTTAAACGCTTCGATATCTTTTTCATCAACAGAAATAGCGTTGTTTACCTGGGTTTTACCCTGATGGAAAGCCATACCACCAATGTTAACGGAGGTAATTTTCACGCCACCTTCAACGATACGTTCTACGTCGGTCGGGTTGGTGAACAACAACATCACACGCTCGCCTGCATATTTGGGGTTGTTGTAGACGCGGATCATTTTTGCGACATCAACCACATGTGCTGTTACACCCGGAGGTGCTACCTGAGTCAGCAGCGTTTTACGCACGGTATCGGCAGCAACTTCATCACTGACGACGATAATGCGTGTAACGTTGGTTTCTTTGGTCCAGCGCGTTGCCACCTGACCATGGATTAAACGGTCATCAATACGCGCCAGGCCGATCTGCATATAATCGTTCGGGCCCATCGGTTTGGCGGGCGCTGCTGCTTTTGGCGCAGCGACCGGAGCAGGAGCGGCTTTTTCCACCGGTTTTGCTTTCAACGCTTTCACGCCTTCGCTACCGGTTTCAACGGCCAGTGCCACTAATTCATCGAAGCTGGGGTTGTCATCACGCGCCATGAAGGTCTCAACCAGCATGGGAATGTTCACACCGGCGATGACTTCGTAATGCTCTTTATCGACGACAATGCGGCTCGCAGCGTTGAACGGGCTGCCTCCCCATGTGTCAACGAGAAACAGCACGCCTTTACTGGTATCGAGTTTTGCCAACTGAGCGTTGTACTTTTCGATCAGCGTTTCAGCATTTTCGCCTGGAACGAAATCGATCCAGCCGACGTTTTCCTGCTCGCCTAACAGCATTTCTGCTGTTTTAAGTAACTGCTCTGCAGCCCAACCATGTGTGCCTATAACAATAGCAATGGTCACTTGCTACCTCCTTTATTATCGTTAACACATCAACGTGAAGATGTATTTGAATCGTCGTCCGCAATCGAATCGATTCAGATAAGGGTTACAAAGAAAAGCTTATGATTTTCGTGAATTATTTTAGATATCGAAAAAAATATTTTATGTGATGAAGATCCGTAATTTAACTTCCGATGAAAAGAAATTTCGAAGGGCAAAATATCTCCGAAACAACTTATTGCAAAGGAAGGTAAATCTTTGCTAAAAACCGATTGTCTCTGTTATGTTTAGCATCTGTTTAATTACTCAGGAGTATAGGGCAGTAGCCCACCATATGGATCGTCACCGACGTCATTTCACCATCAGGCCGCGTTGCGCCTGTCAAATTGGCACTTTTTGCCACAAATTTTCTCTGCATATCGCTTTAACGCCTGAGATTCTCAGCGCGCAGTTTGGTCATTCCTTAAGCAGGAGCTTGTCATGGAATTATTAATGGACCCGCAGATTTGGGTGGGTTTGCTCACGCTTGTCGTTCTCGAAATTGTTCTGGGTATTGATAACCTGGTCTTCATTGCGATCCTGGCTGATAAGCTGCCGCCAAAACAGCGAGATAAAGCGCGATTAATCGGTCTGTCACTGGCGCTGATTATGCGTTTGGGCTTGTTGTCCGTCATTTCGTGGATGGTGACGCTAACTAAGCCGCTGTTCACGGTAATGGACTATGCGTTCTCGGGGCGCGATCTGATTATGCTGCTGGGGGGTATATTCCTCTTGTTCAAGGCTACGACAGAGCTGCATGAGCGGCTGGAAAACCGTGAACATGATACTGGCCAGACAAAAGGATATGCGAGTTTTTGGGTTGTTGTAACGCAGATTGTCATCCTCGATGCGGTGTTCTCGCTGGATGCCGTAATTACGGCGGTCGGTATGGTCAACCATCTGCCAGTGATGATGGCGGCGGTAGTGATTGCTATGGCCGTGATGCTGCTCGCTTCCAAGCCGCTGACACGATTTGTGAACCAACACCCGACGGTGGTGGTGCTGTGTCTGAGCTTCCTGTTAATGATCGGTCTGAGTCTGGTTGCCGAAGGGTTTGGCTTCCATATTCCGAAAGGCTATCTGTATGCGGCGATTGGCTTCTCAATCATCATTGAGCTGTTTAACCAGATTGCCCGTCGTAACTTTATTCGCCACCAGTCGGCGCTGCCGCTGCGCGCGCGCACTGCCGATGCAATCCTGCGTCTGATGGGCGGTAAACGTCAGGCCAGCGCACAGATGGAATCCGACAATCCGGTGCCGGTTCCCGTACCGGAAGGCGCATTTGTGGAAGAAGAACGCTATATGATCAACGGCGTCCTTTCTTTGGCGTCGCGTTCATTACGCGGCATTATGACCCCGCGTGGCGAAATTAGCTGGGTTGATGCAGACCTGAGCGTGGCGGAAATTCGCGAGCAGTTGCTCTCTTCACCACACAGTCTGTTCCCGGTATGTCGTGGCGAACTGGATGAAATCATCGGGATCGTGCGTGCTAAAGAGCTGCTGGTGGCGCTGGAAGACGGTGTAGATGTGGCGGCCATTGCCTCTGCATCCCCGGCTATCGTCGTCCCGGAAACGCTGGACCCGATTAATTTGTTAGGCGTTCTGCGTCGGGCCCGCGGTAGTTTCGTCATCGTTACTAACGAGTTTGGCGTCGTGCAGGGTCTGGTGACGCCGCTGGACGTATTAGAAGCGATCGCCGGTGAATTCCCGGATGCCGATGAAACGCCTGAAATTATTGCTGATGCAGGCGGTTGGTTGGTGAAAGGGGGAACCGATCTGCATGCGTTGCAACAGGCGCTGGACGTGGATACGTTAGTGAATGAAGATGAAGACATTGCCACGGTGGCAGGTTTAGTCATTGCGGCTAACGGTCATATTCCACGCGTAGGTGATGTTATCGAGGTTGCACCGTTGAGCATCACGATTGTCGAAGCGAATGACTATCGTGTGGATTTAGTTCGCATTGTTAAAGAACAACCCGTTCACGACGAAGACGAGTAATCGGGTTTAGCGAAACGGCATGACGGGCATACTGTGTCGCCCGTTATGCCGGGTGGGCGGCGGCGTGCTGCCCGCCAGCCATTCAGGAAAATCGCGCAGCGGCATTGGCTTTGCATACAAAAAACCTTGCAATAATTGTACGCCATGTCGGCGTAAATGCTGCGCCTGGGCCTGTGTTTCAACGCCTTCCGCTACCAGTTCGATATTCAGTTTTTTCCCCAACGCGATAATGATGTCTGTGACGGTTGAGTTCACGGCGTCTGTTCCGATTGCCGAAGTAAATGATTTATCAATCTTCAGCACATCCGGCCGAAGTTTTTCCAGCCACGAGAGCGAGCTGTTGCCGGTGCCAAAATCATCAATCGCCAGTTTTACGCCAAGCCGATTTAACTCACGCACGATCCGATAATCCACATCAAGTAACGCATCGCGTTCGGTAAGTTCGATAACTAACTGTTGGATAGGGTGTTGGCTGAACCAATACTGGTTGAGATCTTTTAGCAGCATACCGTGACGAAAATGGCTGGCGGCGACATTAATCCCAACATGAAACTGGCTGCTCATCGGGAAGACGTGCCGCTGCTGAATGGTTTCTGCGATGACATGACGGGTCAATGGCACAATCAGATTGTGCTCTTCAGCGATGGGAATGAATACTTCGGGAGCAATCCACCCCTGGCGAGGGTTATTCCAGCGTAAAAGGATTTCCACTCCCGTACATTGCCGGGTTTGGGCATTAAGTAGTGGTTGGCAAAACAGCTCGAATTCGCGTGCGGCAAGGGCCAGATTTATCTCCCTGGAGAAGCTCATTCTGCTGGCGGTCGCCAGCCATGCCAGGTACCCCACTAATAAACTCAGGATCACCGCCAGCGGCAGTTGTGTTGGCAGATGCTTGATAGCCAGTTCGCTGGCGCCTGGACCGGTGATGCTGATGGTATAGGGGAAATGTTGCGATGAGAGCTGGTAGCGTTTTTCATTATTCAATTCAGGGAGCGTATCAACAACACCTTGTCCATAGAGCAAATGGCGATTACCGACGGTTAAGCTGGCATTAGTAATGTACGGCGGTTGAGGTTCAAGCAGCATGGACGACAATAAATCAATATTCACGATTTCCAGCACACCATCTTCGCCATCGGCAGATGAGGGATACCACTGCGTCAGAATCGGGCTGCCCTTAATCAACGAATGGTCGGTAGTCAGCAGCAGTTGTGGCTCCCGGCTGGGTAATTCAGGCTCCAGTTGACGAACTGGCACATTGCGATAACCAAAAATGCTGGAGCAATAGAGGATCCCGCGTTGAATCAGATTAATAGAACGCACTGTCTGTAGTCTGGCGGCGTGCTTACTCAGGGGTAAACGCGCTACTGAGCAGGGAAGTCCAATCAACGGCAGCAGCACATCGCGTCCGGCCTGTAAGGGTAAAAGCACGTCATCCAATTCTTCAACGGCGTGGTTGGCAAAGGTAAGGATATTGCGATGATTTAAATTACGCTCCGAAATAAATCGGACAGCTAATGTAAGGATGAGCGTCAGTAGTGCACAAACAGTGCAGACGATTAAGCGATTCCGGCGATAGTTTTTAATGATCCGTTGTGCTGTTTGCATGCGGGCTGCCCGATAAGCCGTTGGTCACAGAAGCCAACAGCAACAGAGCAAGTGTAGTGGGGAAAATTACAGTAGACGAGGGTGAGGGGGTAAATTCGCCCATCCGTCGCAGATGGGCGAAAATTAAGTATTAGTCACATTGGACTTTGATTGCCAGACCACCACGTGATGTTTCGCGGTATTTGGCGTTCATGTCTTTACCTGTTTCGTACATAGTTTCAATGACTTTATCCAGCGAGACACGCGGCGCGCTGGTGCGGCGCATTGCCATACGCGCAGCGTTGATCGCCTTCACGGAAGCAATGGCGTTACGTTCAATGCACGGAACCTGTACCTGACCGGCAACTGGATCACAGGTTAAGCCGAGATTATGCTCCATGCCGATTTCGGCAGCTACACAGACCTGCTCAGGGCTTGCGCCTAACAGTTCAGCCAGACCCGCGGCAGCCATGGAGCAGGCTACGCCAACTTCCCCCTGGCAACCCACTTCAGCACCGGAGATTGACGCATTCATTTTGTACAACGCGCCAATCGCGCCGGCAGCCAGGAAATAACGGGTATAGATATCCGGGCTGACGGACTCGATGAAATGATCGTAATAGGCCAGTACTGCAGGCACGATACCGCAAGCACCGTTGGTTGGTGCAGTTACAACGCGACCACCTGCGGCGTTTTCTTCGTTAACTGCCAACGCGAACATGTTCACCCAGTCGATCACGTTCATCGGATCGTTGGAGAGCTTATCGCTGGAAACCAGCATACGACGCAGGGCGGAAGCACGGCGTGGAACGCGCAGCGGACCCGGCAGCACGCCTTCAGTGTTCATGCCGCGATCAATACAAGCCTGCATGGTCTGCCAGACGTGGCCAAAGTACTCTTCAATCTCTTTTTTACTGTGCAGCGCGAGTTCGTTCTGCATCGCCATGCCAGAGAGAGACAGGCCGGTGCTGTTGCAGTATTCCAGCATTTCAGTAGCGGATTTGAACGGATAAGGCACGCTGACCTCGCCCGCGGCATCCTGACCAAAATGTTCTTCATCAACGATGAATCCACCGCCGATTGAGTAGTAAGTTTTGCTGTAAATGACGGTTTCGCCATTGTAAGCATGGATCTGCATCCCGTTTTCATGCAGCGGCAGGTTGCCGTTGTGAAAACGCATCCCGTCATTCTGCGGGAAATCCACTTCGTGCTGACCCTGCGCAAGCAGCAGACGTCCACGCGTTTCTACGTCGCGGATAAATCCGGGGATGCTGTCAATATCCACGGTAGCAGGCTCATTGCCCGCCAGACCCATAATAATGGCGATATCGGTGTGGTGACCTTTACCCGTGAGCGACAGTGAACCATACACGTCGACGGCGACACGAGTAACGCTGTCCAGTAATCCTTTTTCGACCAGGTCATCGACGAACTGTTTACCCGCCTTCATAGGCCCTACGGTATGGGAAGATGAGGGACCAATCCCCACCTTAAACATGTCGAATAGACTAATCACGATAATACTCCTACAGGGCGACTGGGGTTTCCAGTAACGATGTTATAACTGCGCATAGTGTAAGAGGGAACGCGGCGATCGGCTTAACTATTCACATGAATTAAACTAATAGATAACCGCGGTTTTGCTAATGTTGTGACCTGAATTTCAAGTTGTCTATGGAGTGCGTAAAGATAAGTATAGTCATGGCTTGACGCCAATTTGCAGCGCCAGCTCACGAATTATTCCGGCGGTCATTCCCCAGACAAAATATTGTTCATACCAGGAAAGCCAAACACGATGTGAATCGCCGCGACGGTAGATATCCAACGGGTGATAACGTCCTAAATGCAGGGCCTGCGCCAGCGGCATTTCGAACACCGCAGACACTTCATCCTCACTGGCGCGATACGGTAAATTTGGCGGGATAATACCTACCACTGGCGTGACCTGGAATCCGGTAACGCTGTCGACCGGTGGCAGCACGCCAATCACCTCAACGCAAGAAGGTGGGATCGCCACTTCTTCCTGCGCTTCACGAAGGGCGGCGGCAATCAATGAGGCATCGCTACTATCCACCGCACCGCCGGGAAAGGCGACTTGTCCGGCGTGCTTGCGCAGGTGAACGGATCGCTGGGTTAACAGTAATCCCGGTTGTGCACGACGCACGACAGGGATCAGTACGGCAGCCTGGCGCTGGTTTAACGCGGCATGATTGACCTGCGGGCGCAGGAGTTGGAAGCGCGATAAAAAGTCATCAAGCGTCAGGTTGCTGTATTCCACGTCTCAGTTCTCCAGTTGGTGCAAAATACGATTCACTTTATCAAACGTTTCCTGATACTCCGCGTCTTCCTGACTGTCTGCCACAATACCACCGCCTGCGGAGCAATAAATTTTTCCGTTTGTGGCCGTCAGCGTGCGAATGGTGATACTGGTATCCATATTGCCGCAAAAGCTCAGATAACCAATGCTGCCGCACCAGGCGTTGCGTCTTTGCGGCTCCAGTTCGTCGATAATTTCCATCGCCCTCACTTTCGGCGCGCCGGTGATGGAGCCGCCAGGGAAGGCGGCGCGAAGCAGGTCGGTGGCATGCAATGACTCTGGCAAGCGCGCGGTAATAGTGCTGACCAGATGATGAACGGCAGGGAAAGGTTCGACCACAAACAGCTGCGGAACCTGTACCGAACCCGGTGTGGCAACGCGACCAATATCGTTACGCATCAAATCAACGATCATCAGGTTTTCCGCGCGATCTTTCGGTGAATTTGCCAGTCGCTGGGCCTGCTCACGATCGGCGTTGATATCTTCAAGCCTTGGCAGCGTACCTTTAATCGGACGCGTCTGGATGTGCTGGTTCTCCAGCAGAATAAAACGTTCTGGTGAAAGGCTGAGGATTGCGCCTTCCTCAAGACGAATAAACGCGCTAAACGGGGCGCGGTTGGCGTGATTGAGTTTGACGAATGCCTGCCACTCATCGCCCTGATAATGCGCCTGAAACCGCTGGGCAAGGTTGACTTGATAACAGTCGCCGCTGTGAAGGTATCCCTGCACCTGGCGGAATTTCTCGCCGTACTGAACGCGGCTCATATTGGACTGCCATGCCGAGGTCAATGTAAATGACTCGCTGGTTGGCGGTTGTTGTGCATCGAGCCATTTCAGCCGCGCATCGACATCGGTATGGCTAAGCAGAGACACAGTCTGCAACTGATGATCGACAATCAGTGCCCAGTCGTAAATGCCTATCGCCATATCCGGCAGCGCAATATCGCATTCGGCAATAGAGGGCAGTGATTCAAAGCGTCGGCCAAGATCGTAGCCAAACAGACCTAACGCCCCGCCCTGAAACGGCAGGTCCGGGTGATAATCTGGATGAATCTTGCGTGCGTTGAGCACGGAGTGTAATACCGTCATCGGATCATCATGCGTGCGCACGAAGGTGCGTCCGTCCTGCACAACGGTCTCCTCAGCCAGCGTAACCAACGTAGCGATGGGATCCGCCACCAGAATATCAAAGCGGTTATGTGGATGGTCGGCATGACCAGAATGCAACAGCATCGCCCAGGGCAGATGGCTTAAGGTCGAAAAATAGCGTTCAGCGGCGTCCTGACGCCAGGGTAATGTGATTATTGCGGGAGATAACGTCTTCATCAGTCCTGACTCGTTGCTACTCTACTGGCTAACTGCCCGGTAGCATGAAATAATAAGCGCAGACAATTTAGCAGGAGTTAACAATGTTTGCAGGTTTACCTTCACTCAGTCATGAGCAGCAGCAAAAAGCAGTAGAGCGCATTCAGGAACTGATGTCGCAAGGGATGAGCAGCGGACAAGCTATTGCTCTGGTCGCTGAAGAGTTACGCGCCAGTCACACCGGCGAACGGATCGTGGCGCGTTTTGAAGATGAAGATGAGTAACGCCGCTTATACCGCAGCGATAATCTTGATCTCAACTTTGTATTTCGGGTTCATTAACCCGGCCTGAACGGTACAACGTACCGGCGCGTGACCCGCAACCACCCACGCGTCCCAGGCTTTGTTCATGGCAGCAAAATCACTTTTGTCTGCCAGGAATAGGGTGGCATCAAGGATACGTGACTTGTCGCTGCCCTGTTTTTCCAGCACCGCATCAATTTGCGTCAGCGTATTTGCCGTTTGCTCAAAAGCGTCTGCATCCAGATTCTCCGGCACGCCAGTGTAATACAGCGTGTTGTTGTGGATAACCACGTCGGACCAACGCGCTTCGGCATCAATGCGCACAATCGTCATAAATCATTCCTCATTTACGTTTTTTCATAATGGCTTTGGGGTGCGCCAAGACTGCCATAATGTTGTGCCCACGTCACCTCTTCAACTGGCGAAAGACCCGCTGGCCTGACATAATCCCTGTTCAAATGAACAGGGGGCAGTGTGACGGACGATTTTGCAGCAGACGGTCAGTTAGCTAAAGCGATACCAGGTTTTAAACCGCGTGAACCACAGCGGCAGATGGCCTTCGCCGTCAGTCATGCTATCGAAAAATCACAGCCGCTGGTTGTTGAAGCCGGAACCGGAACGGGTAAAACCTATGCCTATCTTGCCCCTGCACTACGCGCCGGAAAGAAGGTGATTGTCTCCACAGGCTCGAAAGCGTTGCAGGATCAGCTATACAGCCGCGATTTACCCACCGTGGCAAAAGCCCTGGCGTTCACCGGAAAACTGGCGTTGCTGAAAGGGCGTTCAAACTATCTGTGCCTTGAGCGTCTCGAACAACAGGCGCTGGCAGGCGGTGATCTGCCGGTACAAACCTTAAGTGACGTCATTTTGCTACGCTCGTGGTCAAATCAAACCCTTGATGGCGACATCAGCACCTGCGTCAGCGTGGCGGAAGATTCTCAGGCCTGGCCGCTGGTGACCAGCACAAACGATAATTGTCTTGGTAGCGACTGTCCGCTATATAAAGAGTGCTTTGTCGTTAAAGCGCGCAAGAAGGCGATGGAAGCGGATGTCGTTGTGGTGAACCATCATCTGTTTCTCGCTGATATGGTGGTGAAAGAGAGTGGGTTTGGCGAACTGATCCCGGAAGCAGAGGTGATGATCTTCGATGAAGCGCACCAGTTACCGGATATCGCCAGTCAGTACTTTGGTCAGTCGCTTTCCAGTCGCCAGCTGCTGGATCTGGCGAAAGACATCACCATTGCCTATCGCACCGAGCTGAAAGACACTCAGCAGTTGCAAAAATGCGCCGACCGACTGGCGCAAAGCGCTCAGGACTTCCGCTTGCAGTTGGGCGAACCGGGCTATCGCGGAAACCTGCGGGAACTGCTGGCCGACCAGCGCGTGCAGCGCGCATTTCTGTTGCTCGATGACACGCTTGAGCTGTGTTATGACGTGGCGAAACTGTCTCTCGGACGTTCGGCCTTGCTGGATGCCGCGTTTGAACGTGCCACGCTTTACCGTGCTCGGCTGAAGCGTCTGAAAGAGATCAACCTGCCGGGCTTCAGCTACTGGTATGAATGTACCTCCCGTCATTTCACTCTCGCGCTGACGCCGCTCACGGTGGCGGATAAATTCAAAGAAGTGATGGAGCAAAAACCGGGGTGCTGGATTTTTACCTCCGCGACGCTGTCGGTAAACGATGATCTCCATCATTTCACCGCGCGGCTGGGTATTAACGATGCCGAGTCGATGCTGTTGCCGAGTCCTTTTGATTATACCCGCCAGGCGCTGCTGTGCGTGCCGCGTAATCTCCCGCAAACTAACCAGCCGGGGGCTGCGCGGCAGTTGGCGTCCATGCTGCGTCCCATTATCGAGGCGAACAACGGTCGCTGTTTTATGCTGTGTACTTCACACGCGATGATGCGCGATCTGGCGGAACAATTCCGCGCCACCATGACGCTTCCCGTGTTGCTGCAGGGGGAAACCAGTAAAGGGCAACTGTTACAGCAGTTTGTCAGCGCAGGTAATGCGTTACTGGTTGCCACCAGCAGCTTCTGGGAAGGGGTAGACGTGCGTGGCGATACGCTATCGCTGGTGATTATCGATAAACTGCCGTTCACCTCACCGGATGACCCGCTGTTAAAGGCGCGAATGGAAGACTGCCGATTGCGCGGTGGCGATCCGTTTGAAGACGTTCAGTTGCCGGATGCGGTCATCACCCTGAAACAGGGCGTGGGGCGTCTGATTCGTGACGCTGACGATCGTGGTGTACTGGTGATTTGCGACAATCGTCTGGTGATGCGGCCTTACGGTGCCACTTTCCTTGCGAGCCTTCCGCCTGCACCGCGTACACGTGATATTGCTCGCGCTGTTCGCTTTCTTGCCGTACCAACGACTGAGTAATTTGTTACGGAGTGTGGTAAGATGCGCGCCAAATTTATTGATTTGATCACAAACACTCATGCGAATTCTGGCTATCGATACCGCCACAGAGGCGTGCTCTGTTGCCCTGTGGAATGACGGTACTATCAAGGCTCATTTCGAGCTTTGCCCACGAGAACACACCCAACGAATTTTACCGATGGTCGAGGAAATCCTGGCCGCTGGCGATCTCACGTTAACCGACATCGACGCCCTGGCGTTTGGTCGCGGTCCCGGTAGTTTCACCGGCGTCCGTATTGGGATTGGCATTGCTCAGGGGCTGGCGTTAGGCGCGAATTTACCGATGATCGGCGTCTCCACTCTTGCGACAATGGCGCAGGGAGCCTGGCGTAAATCGGGTGCTACCCGCGTACTGGCCGCGATAGACGCGCGAATGGGCGAAGTCTACTGGGCCGAATACCAGCGTGATGAGAACGGTAACTGGCACGGTGAAGAAACCGAAGCGGTGTTAACCCCTGAGCAGGTACATGAGCGTTTATTGCAGTTGTCTGGCGAGTGGGTAACGGTTGGAACGGGCTGGCCTGCCTGGCCTGAACTCGGTAAAGACAGTGGTCTGACACTCAGCGACGGTGACGTATTGCTTCCTGCGGCTGAAGATATGCTGCCTGTCGCCACGCAAATGCTGGCTGCCGGTAAGACCGTGGCGGTTGAACATGCTGAACCGGTTTATTTACGTAACACCGTGGCGTGGAAGAAACTTCCCGGAAAAGAATGAATCTTAGTAGTACATCCCCGGTTAATTTTCATCGACGTCAGTGCACAGCATTGTGAACAGGCCGGGGCAGAAGCTAAGAAAAGGGAGTCGTAATATGGCGGTGCAAAAGCAGTTATTGAAAGGTGTGTTGGCGGGCGCGTTAGCGTTAATGCTAAGCGGCTGCGTCACCATCCCGGACGCGATTAAAGGTTCGAGTCCTACGCCGCAGCAGGATCTGGTGCGGGTGATGAATGCGCCGCAGCTGTATGTCGGACAGGAAGCGCGTTTCGGCGGTAAAGTGGTCAATATTCTGAACCAGCAGGGGAAATCCCGTCTGGAAATTGCCACGGTTCCTCTTGATAGCGGGGCGCGCCCAGTGCTGGGTGAAGCCTCACGCGGGCGGATTTATGCTGATGTAAATGGCTTTCTCGACCCGGTGGATTTCCGCGGGCAACTGGTCACCGTCGTGGGGCCGATTAGCGGCACAGTGGACGGAAAAATCGGCAATACCCCGTATAAATTCATGCTGATGCAGGTAACTGGCTATAAACGCTGGCATATTACTCAGCAAATTGTGATGCCGCCTCAGCCGATCGACCCGTGGTTCTACGGTGCGCGTGGCTGGCCTTACGGTGGCTATGGCGGATGGGGATGGTACAATCCCGGTCCGGCACAGGTTCAGACCATAGTAACTGAGTAACTCTTTGTTTTATTAGTAAAAGAAACAGCGGCTCGTCCGCTGTTTCTGCATTAACGTGGATATAAGAAAAATAAATAGTGACGTGCTTCGCAACCTTGTCGTTGTGTAATAAACAAACTGGTACGCTGAGTTAATATTATGTTAACAGTTTGTTTATTGCCTGGGGTTGTGATGACGACGAATACGCATTTTAGAGGTGATGTATTGAAAAAGGTTTGGCTTAACCGTTATCCCGCTGGTGTTCCTGCGGAGATCAATCCTGACCGTTATCAATCCCTGGTGGAACTCTTTGAACACTCAGTAAGACGGTATGCCGATCAGCCCGCGTTTGTAAACATGGGGGAGGTGATGACCTTCCGCAAGCTTGAAGAGCGTAGCCGGGCGTTCGCAGCCTATTTGCAACAAGGCCTCGGGCTGAAAAAGGGCGATCGCGTCGCGCTGATGATGCCGAATCTGCTGCAATATCCGGTCGCACTGTTTGGGATTTTACGTGCTGGCATGATTGTCGTGAACGTGAACCCGCTGTACACGCCTCGCGAGCTGGAACATCAGCTTAACGACAGCGGCGCGGCGGCCATTGTCATCGTCTCTAACTTTGCCCACACGCTGGAAAAGGTGGTCGACAAAACGTCGGTGCAACACGTGATCCTGACGCGCATGGGCGATCAGCTGTCGACCGCTAAAGGGACGCTGGTTAACTTTGTCGTCAAGTATATCAAGCGCCTGGTGCCGAAATATCACCTGCCGGATGCCATTTCGTTTCGCAGTGCGCTACAAAACGGTTATCGCATGCAGTATGTGAAGCCCGAAGTAGTGTCGGAAGATCTGGCGTTCCTACAATACACTGGCGGGACAACTGGCGTGGCGAAAGGTGCGATGCTCACGCATCGCAACATGCTGGCTAACCTTGAGCAGGTTAATGCCACCTATGGTCCGTTGCTGCATCCGGGCAAAGAGCTGGTGGTGACAGCCCTACCGCTGTATCACATTTTTGCGCTGACGATGAACTGCCTGTTATTTATTGAGCTGGGTGGTCAAAACCTGCTGATTACCAACCCGCGCGATATACCCGGACTGGTAAAAGAGCTGGCGAAATATCCGTTCACTGCGATGACCGGCGTCAACACGCTGTTTAACGCACTGCTAAATAACAAAGAGTTCCAGCAACTGGACTTCTCATCACTGCACCTTTCCGCAGGCGGCGGGATGCCAGTTCAACAGGCAGTAGCTGAACGTTGGGTTAAGCTGACGGGGCAGTATCTGCTGGAAGGTTATGGCCTGACGGAGTGCGCTCCGCTGGTGAGCGTCAACCCTCACGATATCGACTACCATAGCGGCAGTATTGGGTTACCAGTTCCTTCCACCGAGGTTAAACTGGTGGATGACGACGACAACGAAGTGCCGCCGGGAGAGCCTGGCGAACTGTGCGTGAAAGGTCCGCAGGTGATGCTGGGGTACTGGCAGCGACCAGACGCCACTGACGAAATCGTCAAAGACGGCTGGCTGCATACCGGCGATATTGCGGTGATGGATGATGAAGGCTTCCTGCGTATTGTCGATCGTAAGAAAGATATGATCCTGGTGTCCGGCTTTAACGTCTATCCGAACGAAATTGAAGACGTGGTGATGCAACATCCTGGTGTGCAGGAAGTGGCTGCCGTTGGCGTTCCATCAGGCAGCAGCGGTGAAGCGGTGAAAATTTTTGTGGTGAAGAAAGACGCCTCGTTAACCGATGACGCGCTGGTCACTTTCTGCCGTCGTCACTTGACGGGCTATAAAGTACCGAAGCTGGTGGAATTTCGCGATGAGTTGCCGAAATCTAACGTCGGTAAAATTTTGCGACGAGAATTACGTGACGAAGCGCGCGCCAAAGTGGACAATAAAGGCTGAGCGTTAAGTCAGCCAGCAGAAAACGCCGGGTAATCCGGCGTTTTTTTTGCCGCAAACCAAAGAGAGCACGATTTGAATTACCAAATGATCACCACGGACGACGCGTTGGCCACGCTGTGTGAAGCCGTCCGTGAATTTCCGGCGATAGCCCTGGATACCGAATTTGTTCGCACACGCACCTATTATCCGCAGTTGGGGCTGATCCAACTGTTTGATGGCAAACACGTTGCTCTGATTGACCCTCAGGGGATCACCGACTGGTCGCCGCTGCGCGATATTCTGCGTGATACCGCCATCACCAAATTCCTGCATGCCGGCAGTGAAGACCTAGAAGTGTTTCTCAACGCTTTCGGCGAACTTCCTCAGCCGTTGATTGATACACAAATCCTCGCCGCTTTTTGCGGTCGTCCGCTGTCGTGGGGCTTCGCCTCAATGGTGGAAGAGTTTACGGGCGTGGCGCTCGACAAAAGCGAATCCCGTACCGACTGGCTGGCCAGACCATTGACCGAGCGTCAGTGCGAATACGCGGCAGCTGACGTCTGGTATCTGTTACCGATCACCACCACGCTGATGGCTGAAACCGAAGCCAGCGGCTGGCTGCCAGCCGCGCTGGATGAATGTCGCTTAATGCAGCAGCGTCGCCAGGAGATTCTGGCGCCTGAAGACGCCTGGCGCGACATCACCAACGCGTGGCAATTGCGCACCCGTCAGCTGGCCTGTTTGCAACTGCTTGCCGACTGGCGGCTGCGTAAAGCGCGCGAGCGCGATTTGGCGGTAAACTTCGTGGTGCGTGAAGAGCATCTGTGGGCGGTGGCCCGTTATATGCCGGGCAGTCTGGGCGAACTGGATAGTCTGGGGCTTTCCGGGAGCGAAATTCGCTTCCACGGCAAGACGCTGATCTCCATGGTCGAAAAAGCTCAGGCCTTACCGGAAGAGTCGCTGCCGGAGCCACTGCTGAATTTGATGGATATGCCTGGCTATCGCAAGGCGTTCAAAGCCATTAAGGCGCTGGTTGCTGAAGTGAGTGCGGAACATAATCTTAGCGTCGAGCTGCTTGCTTCGCGTCGCCAGATTAACCAGTTGCTCAACTGGCACTGGAAATTAAAGCCGCAGCAGTCTCTTCCGGAATTGATTTCCGGTTGGCGTGGCGAACTGATGTCCGATCGTCTTAACGCGCTGCTGCAGGAATATCCGCAGTAAGTTACCAGACTTGCCGGGTCGCGCCATGGTTGACCCGGCCTGCATAACGCTACAAATCCAGCACCAGGCGTTTACCTTTCGCGCGCGAACAGCAGATGAGCATACTTTGCTGGCTGGCTTTTTCGTCGTCGCTGAAATATTGATCGCGGTGATCGGCTTCCCCTTCTAGAATCGTTGTTTCACATGTGCCGCAAACGCCTTCCCGGCACAGGCACTCCACGCGTGCGGCTTTGTTATGTTCGATAACTTGCAAAATGGTCATCTCTTCCGGGACCACAAATTCGCGCCCGGAACGCGCCAGAACCAGGGTGAAGGCGTCACCGCTTTTGTCTTCCGCGGCGAATTGTTCAAAATGTAGCGTATTGTTGTCCACCCCGAAGCGGGAAGCGGCTTCTCTGACGGCATCGTTGAGAACCGCAGGGCCACAGGTGTAGATATGCGTGCCGGGTTCAACATCGGCCAGCAGACGCGCTAAATCAAGACGTGTACCTGCGCTTGACAAGTGCAGATGAATGCGTGCGGCACTCGGGTGCTGCACGAGTTCGTCATGAAACGCGCAGTTATCCCGGCCAGGAGAACAATAGTGCAATTGCCATTGCGCCTGAGCATGCTCAAGCTCCGGGATCTGCGATAAAAACGGTGTGATCCCAATGCCTCCGGCAATCAACAGATGTTTTTGTGCCTGAGGGGCGAGGGCGAAGAGATTGTTTGGTGTGGAGATCGTGAGCGTATCGCCGGGTTTCACGTTTTGATGCAGATAGCGTGAGCCGCCTTTGGACGCCTCCTCCAGCCTTACGGCGATTTGATAAGCGCGCGTATCGCGTGGCGAACTTATCAACGAGTACGCATTGCTGTACAGGTTATCGCCATCTTGCATTTGCACAATAATATGGCTGCCTCCCGTAAACGCAGGCAATGGTTCATCTGAGGTCGCCGTTAAGGTGAAGCGCTTTACCTGCGCGGTAATTGTCTCAATCCGGCTAACGCGGACGTCTCGCATTTGATACTCTGACATTGCGGCACTCCCTAAAAAATCCGTCCGGCGCGGAGCAACGATGCGCCGGAACCTGTCGTTACAGCCCTGGTTATTCCTGAAACACCTGGGCAACCAGATTATGGAAATGGGCAATGCCATGTTCGGAGATACCGCTGCCGCTGGTGTCCGCCATAATGCGTCCCTGACCGCGATAACCCCGCGATTTCAACCCTTTTTGTACGCTTTCAACCAGACGCAAATCTTCCGGGCGAAAGACATTGCGATACCATTCGATCAGTTGTTTCTGTTCCTCGGTCAGCTCTTCGTTGGTGAAGTAGATGTCATAGTTTTGCAGCGTCGTTTCCGCATCCACCGGGAATTCGTAGATCACGGTCATCATACCTTTGATTGGCGTGACGTTGAGCATAGTGCAAGGCCACAGCCAGAAACCGTGGAAGGCGGCATCAACACCTTCTTCGAACTTGAATGACTGCTCCGAAGGTTTGGCGAAACCATATTGCAGCGTCCAGTTGCCGTGCATGGTGTGCCAGTAACGGTCAACCTGAACCGAGTCGGAAAAACCAGGGTGAGCAGGGCCGCAGTGGTAGCACTCCAGATAGTTATCGACAATATTCTTCCAGTTGGCCGGAGTTCGGGTCGTAAAGCGTGCAGCCAGTTTCAGGTCGTGTACGTCAGGGCAGGCTTCGATAACTTTGTCTGCAAGACCTGGGAGTTGTTCTTCCACGCTGCCCGCGTTCGGGTCCATATTGATAAATACGAATCCGGCATATTCTTCCAGACGTACCGGGGTGAGGTGCGCTTTCTCGCTGTCGAAGTTGGCGACGTTTTCGCAGTTACGCGCGTGCGCCAGATTGCCGTCAAGTTTGAACGCCCAGGCGTGGTAAGGGCAGGTAATCACATTTTTCGCTTTGCCTTCGCCGCTTAATAACTGGTGACCACGATGCGGGCAGACGTTGTAGAATGCGCGCAGTACGTTGTCGCGCCCACGTACCAGCACGATGTTCTCACCAATGACTTCGCGGGTTACATAGTCATTAGGTTTCGCCAGTTCGCTACTGTGGGCGACGCAAATCCAGCTTTTAGCAAACACCTTTTCTTGTTCGTGCTCGAAAGCCTGATGGTCGGTATAGAACCGGGCCGGGATAGTCCATGCGTCCTGTGGGTTGGCACAGAAATTTTGCGGCAGAATAAACTCAGGGTTCAGATTGCTCATTGGAATACCTTTAATTTGTGAGTAAGAGGATTTTGTACTGGCGCTTAATTGTCGCCTTTGAGTAGTGTCCCGGCCGGTGGCGCAACGGGGAGGGTAACGGGTACTTCAGGAAGATGACTTTCAATTTGATGCGCAGGAATATGGGCATAGTCCTGCCGTACCCAGCGAAGAAAACCGCCAACTTTCACCAACAGGATGGCGAGGAAGGGAAGCGCAGTCAGAACCACCGTGGTCTTCATGGTTTCCAGGGACGCGCCGGTGAATAGAATCGATAACGGAATCAGCGTGATGACCACACACCAGAACAAACGTAAGCTACGGTCTGGATCGTCGCCCTCCTGCAGGTTGCGCGTGCTGGTAGCTGCCATGGTATAGGCGACGGCATCCATGTGCGAGGCGAGGAAGATAATCATAATCGCCAGATACGCCACCAGGAACAATTTCCCGGCAGGCAACGACATCAACACTTGCTGTACGGCCGTTTCACCACCCAACGTCGCCATTACCTGCGGCACGTCTATTACGCCGTTTACAAACTGATGAATAGAGTAGCTTTCCATCACACCAAAGAAGAACCAGCAACCGACGGTACTCCCCAGGATTAATGCCCAGATAACCTCTTTAATTTTGCGACCGCGGGACACGCGTGTGACAAACATCGCGACGCCCGGGGTGTAGGAGATCCACCACAGCCAGTAAAATACTGTCCAGTTACGAGTGAATTCACCGTTGCCGAGTGGGTCGGTGAACAGGCTCATCTGCAAAAAGTTTTGTGTCGTCAGTCCAATCGCGTTGATGATGTTGTTGGTGATGAACTCGGTCGGGCCAACAATCAGCACCAAAAGCGGCAGTAAAAACGCGCCCCAGCCGACCATTTTGCTCAGACGTTGCAAACCGTTGTTGATGCCAATCCAGGAGCTCAGGCAGAAAATGCCGCCAGAGAACAGGATCACAAACGCCTGCACCGTGAAGTTATCCGGTAAACCCGTCAGGGCTGACAAACCGCGGGTAAAGGTGGCTGCGGTGACGACAAGGGAGATGGTTAATGCGCCAACGGTGGCGATCAGGAACATCAGGTCAACCACACGTCCCCACACGCCCTGCGGATGCACACCCGTGATGGCGGCGATAATTCCCGACAGGCTCAGCCCTTTGTTTTTACGCACATGAAAGTGGTAGGCCATGGTTAATGAGGCCAGCGTGTAGGTCGCCCAGGCGCTGATCCCCCAATGAAAAAAGGAGTAAGGCAGACTGAATTCCAATGCTTTTTGCGAGTGTGGCGCAATATTGAGACCTGGGGTCTGGTAATAATAGGCCCACTCGGCTACGCCCCAGTAGAGCGTGGAGGAGCCTAATCCAGCACAAATAAACATAAACAGCCAGGACAGCGTGCTGTATTCCGCTTTGCCTTCTCCGAGACGAATATTGCCGTATTTGCTGGTGGCCAGCCAGACCACCAACCCCATGGCCATGAGAACGAGGATTTGTACGGCGGAACCCAGCATTCGGGTCACGCCGTTAAAAATGGTATTTGCAACTTGCGCAGACTGCTGAGGGAAGAGACTAAGTGTGGCGGCGATAAAAAGAATAGCCACCAGGCTGATGGCTATCAGCGGCACGTCTTTTTTCTTTACGTTGCTCAACATGGGATCTCCTGGGCACGGTTGCCCGCGTTTGGCATTAGCCTGTCGTTGTTATCATGCTGTAGGGAATTAGCGACCTTGTATTTAACAATTTAATTATTTGTTCTTTACATGAATTAAACAATTGCCCAATGCGTGAAGCAATAAAACACGGAACGGAAATAATAAAAGGTGAATTGACGCAGGTTATTGGCTTCGTAAAAAGCATAAAAAAACCGCGTCAGTGACGCGGCTCATATTTCGTGGTTTGACCTCTAACGCAGTGCCCGACAGATGGCCTCAGCAACCTGTTGTGTGGTGGCGCTGCCTTTCATATCCGGCGTTTTTGGGCCGCTGGCGATGACCTGCTCAATCGCCGCCAGAATGCCGTCGTGGGCGGCTTTATAGTTGGCATCACCGTTGCCAAGGAAGTCCAGCATCATGGCACCAGCCCAGATAGTGGCAATAGGATTGGCAATGTTTTTGCCGTAAATATCGGGGGCTGAACCGTGTACCGGCTCGAACAGGGAGGGGAAGGTGCGCTCCGGGTTTAAGTTGGCAGAAGGCGCAATACCAATCGTTCCGGTACAGGCCGGACCGAGATCGGAAAGGATATCGCCAAACAGGTTGGAGGCGACCACAACATCAAAACGCTCTGGCTGCATCACAAAGCGAGCGCACAGTATATCGATATGCTGTTTATCCCAGCGGATCTCGGGATAGTTAGCCGCCATGGCTTCAACGCGCTCGTCCCAGTATGGCATGCTGATAGCCAGGCCATTGGATTTGGTCGCCGAGGTCAGGGTCTTACGCGGGCGGTTTTGCGCCAGCTCGAAAGCGTAACGCAATATACGATCCACGCCACGACGAGTGAAGACCGATTCCTGAATAACCATCTCTTGTTCGGTTCCTTCGCTCACGCGTCCGCCGAGCGAAGAGTATTCTCCCTCGGTGTTCTCGCGTACCACATAAAAATCAATGTCGCCAGGCTGCTTACCTGCCAGCGGGCAAGGGACGCCCGGAAACAGACGCACCGGACGCAGGTTGACGTACTGGTCGAATTCGCGTCGAAACTTAAGCAGCGATCCCCATAATGAGATGTGATCCGGGACAGTGTCCGGCCAGCCAACGGCGCCAAAATAGATAGCATCAAAGGATTGTAGTTGCTCATGCCAGTCATCGGGCATCATATTTCCATGATGGGTATAGTACTCGCAGCTGGCCCATTCCATTTGCTCAAAGCTGAGCGACAAACCCCAGCGCTCGGCGGCTGCTTGTAACACATGAATGCCTTCAGGCAGGACTTCTTTACCAATGCCATCTCCGGGGATAGCGGCAATACGACAGGTTTTCTTCATAGCAGCTCTCACTTGTACGCCATCAAAATTGACTTTCCCCTTATCCTATAATTGACTGATTAATAGTTAATCCCCCTAACTGGTGAAACATAAAACACAGATCATGAATAATCTGCCGCTGCTAAATGATTTACGCGTCTTTATGCTGGTTGCTCGTCGAGCAGGATTTGCCGCCGTTGCCGAAGAGCTGGGCGTATCACCTGCCTTTATCAGTAAGCGAGTTGCTCTATTGGAGCAGACGCTGAATGTAGTGCTGCTGCACCGGACTACTCGGCGCGTAACCATCACGGAAGAGGGGGAGCGGATCTACGAATGGGCGCAGCGGATCCTGCAGGATGTTGATCAGATGATGGATGAACTGTCTGATGCCAGGCAGATCCCACAAGGAATGTTACGAATTATCAGTAGCTTTGGTTTTGGCCGCCGGGTGGTGGCTCCGGCGCTGTCTGCGCTGGCAAAAGAGTACCCGCAGTTAGAACTGAGGTTCGATGTTGAAGACCGCCTGGTGGATATGGTGAATGAGGGGGTCGATCTTGATATTCGTATCGGTGATGATATCGCACCTAACCTGATTGCCCGCAAACTGGCGACTAACTACCGTATTTTGTGCGCCTCGCCAGAGTTTGTGGCACAGCATGGGACGCCGAAACAACTAACCGATCTCGCCACTTTTCCCTGTCTGGTCATTAAAGAGCGCGACCATCCGTTTGGTATCTGGCAAATGCGTAATAAAGAGGGCGCTCACTCCATTAAGGTGACAGGGCCTCTGTCGTCTAACCATGGTGAAGTGGTACATCAGTGGTGTCTTGATGGTCAGGGAATTGCTTTACGTTCCTGGTGGGATGTTTGTGACAATATAGCCAGCGGACATCTGGTGCATATATTGCCAGAGTATTATCAACCCGCCAATATTTGGGCAGTTTATGTTTCTCGGCTGGCGACATCGGCAAAAATCCGTATTACCGTTGAATATTTGCGCCGCTATTTTTCCGAAAACTACCCAAAGTTTACGTTGGAATAAATGCGCAACATGTTGGCAAGAAACTGAAAATAAAAAGGCAGAATAATCTGCCTTTTTTGCAACCATGACTGTACTGAGCAAAGCGGTTATTTAGACTCTTCGGCTTCTGGTAATGTCACGTTAAGTTCGAGGATAGAAATATCGCCGTCTTTTTGCTCAAGCTGTACCGTGACCATTTCAGGATCAATTTGTACATACTTGCAGATAACCTCGAGAATATCTTTCCTCAGTTGCGGTAAATAATGTGGCTCGGCGTCACTACGACGACGTTCCGCAACAATAATCTGCAGTCGCTCTTTAGCGATGTTCGCTGTGCTCTTTTTCCGCGAGAGAAAAAAATCCAGTAATGCCATAACTTATCCTCCGAACAGGCGTTTGAGGAAACCTTTCTTCTCTTCTTCAATGAAGCGGAAAGGACGTTCTTCTCCCAACAGACGGTCTACGGTATCAGCATAGGCTTTACCGGCATCAGCATTGATGTCGAGAATAACCGGCTCACCCTGGTTAGACGCGCGCAGGACTGACTGATCTTCAGGAATCACGCCAACCAACTTGATTCGCAGAATTTCCAGTACGTCTTCCATGCTCAGCATGTCACCTTTATTTACGCGCCCAGGGTTGTAGCGCGTCAGCAACAAATGCTCTTTAATCGGATCTTCACCGTTTTCCGCACGACGAGATTTCGACGCCAGAATACCCAGAATACGGTCAGAGTCACGTACAGAGGAGACTTCCGGGTTAGTGGTGATAATCGCTTCATCGGCAAAATACAGGGCCATCAGCGCACCGGTTTCAATACCCGCCGGGGAGTCGCAGACGATGAAGTCAAATTCCATCGTTTTCAGGTCGTCCAGAACTTTCGCGACGCCTTCACGCGTCAGCGCGTCTTTATCACGAGTCTGTGAGGCCGGAAGAATAAAGAGATTTTCGGTACGCTTATCTTTGATTAACGCCTGATTTAACGACGCATCGCCCTGAATAACGTTGACGAAGTCGTAAACGACGCGGCGTTCACAACCCATAATCAGATCGAGGTTACGCAGGCCGATATCAAAATCAATAACGACAGTTTTCTTTCCCTTCTGGGCCAAACCTGTAGCGATGGCCGCGCTGGAGGTGGTTTTGCCAACGCCCCCTTTACCCGAAGTAACAACAATAATGCGTGCCATAGAAATTCCTTGTTAAAAAGGGATCAATTCAACGGTTGAACTGTCAAAGCGTTTTCTGCTAATTGCAGACGGGCCGCTTTGCCATAAAATTCTGCTGGGATTTTATCACTCAGCCAATAAACACCTGCGATAGACACCAGTTCTGCCGTCAGATGGGTACAAAAAATTTGTGCTTCCCGATCGCCGCTTGCACCTGCCAGCGCACGGCCTCTCATCATGCCATAAACATGAATATTGCCATCAGCGATAAGCTCTGCGCCCGCACTGACGTGGCTTGTAACAATCAGATCACATTGTGGAGCATAAATGCGCTGACCGGAACGAACCGGCACATTTATTAATCGTGTTTTTGTGATGGGAGTAACGTTTTGCGGCGCTGCGACGGGGGGCGAAGCCTCAATGGGAGCTGAACGAATCGCTTTTTCTTTACCTTCAGTCAGTAAAGGAAGACCCATTTCGTCGATTTCAGCTTTGAGTCTGGCGTCTTTGCATCCGCTAACGCCGATAATGCGCAATCCGGTAGACGCGACAACTTTCTGCAGCGCTGGCCAGTTTACCGGGCTTTCAAGACCACTCACGTTAACTACGACGGGAGCATGTTTTAAAAAAGCCGGTGCCTGCGCGATTTTGTCTTCCAACGCCTGACGAATAACCTCGGGTTCTGCTTCATGTAAATGAACCACTGATAAGGTGAAGCTACTGCCTTTAAGCTCGATTGGCGTGTTTGACATCCTGGCCTTACTCAATTTGCTATTTATCATCCCCAGCGCGGGGTGATATTCCGAAGACTATAAGGCATGTTATAGTCAGTATTATATTGAGGCAAGCCACCATTCCGTGAATTCAGAGTAAAAGATATGTTTTGTGTGATCTACCGAAGCAGCAAACGTGACCAGACCTATTTATATGTCGAAAAAAAAGACGATTTTTCACGCGTTCCTGAAGAACTGATGAAAGGATTTGGTCAACCGACGCTGGCAATGATGTTGCCGCTTGATGGCCGTAAAAAACTGGTTAATGCCGATCTTGAAAAAGTAAAACAGGCCTTAACCGAGCAGGGCTATTATTTACAAATACCACCGCCGCCAGAAGATTTACTCAAACAGCATCTGGCCACGGCAAAACAAAATATACCAGACGCTAAAGGCTAAACTGCATCCGGCAGCAGCACGTTCCATCGATGCAGTACCTGAAATCTATGACTACGTTAGGGGAAAGTAATGTATCAACATCACAACTGGCATGGTGCTCTGCTGGATTATCCGGTGAGTAAGGTGGTTTGCGTGGGCAGTAACTATGCCAAACACATCCAGGAAATGGGCAGTGCGACGCCGGAAGAACCGGTTCTGTTTATTAAACCGGAAACCGCGCTGTGTGATTTACGCCAGCCGCTGGTGATCCCATCCGATATGGGGGCGGTTCACCATGAGGTTGAGCTGGCCGTACTGATTGGCGCGACCTTACGTCAGGCGACCGAAGAACATGTGCGTAAAGCCATCGCTGGCTATGGCGTAGCGCTGGATCTGACTCTGCGCGATATTCAGGGGAAAATGAAGAAAGCGGGGCAGCCGTGGGAAAAAGCGAAAGGTTTTGATAACTCTTGTCCGCTGTCGGGGTTTATTCCGGTGGCGGAGTTTAACGGCGATCCGCAGGATACGATGCTCGGGTTGACGGTAAACGGCGAACAGCGCCAGCATGGCTCCACGGCGGAGATGATCCATCACATCGTTCCTTTGATTGCCTATATGAGCCGTTTCTTTACTCTCAAAGCGGGCGATGTTGTGCTTACGGGAACGCCAGCAGGCGTCGGGCCGCTGCATAATGGTGACGAACTGGAAGTCAATTTCAACGGTTATACGTTATCCACCCGCGTACTGTAAATCCTCATTGCCGCCTTTTCGGGCGGCAAAACTTGCATCAGCGTGCCAGACTGGTTATAAGGTGCAACCTGATTTTTGATGTGGACATCCCGATGAGCGAATTACCTTTCTGGCAAAGTAAAACCCTTGATGAAATGACCGACGCCGAATGGGAGTCGTTGTGCGACGGCTGCGGACAGTGCTGTCTGCACAAGTTGATGGATGAAGACACCGATGAAATTTACTTCACCAACGTTGCCTGTAAGCAGCTCAATATCAAAACTTGCCAGTGCCGTAACTATGAGCGTCGCTTCGAGTATGAACCTGATTGCATCAAACTCACGCGTGATAATCTGCCCACTTTTGAATGGTTGCCGATGACTTGCGCTTATCGTCTGCTCGCTGAAGGGAAAGGGCTGCCGGAGTGGCATCCGCTGCTGACGGGTTCAAAAGCGGCGATGCACGGTGAACGTATTTCAGTCCGTCATATAGCGGTGAAAGAATCGGAAGTGCGTGACTGGCAGGATCATATCCTGAACAAACCATCATGGGCGGACTAAGCCGCCCATCGACTAACCGGCGTTGAGGGTTAAGACTTTTTCGCCTGATACATCTCATCGGAGTGGTTATCATCTTCCACCCAGAAGTTAATGTTGAATTGCGCATCGTCGCTTAATTCAACGCGATGCCAGTACTGCGGTGGACTGGTCGCAAATTGACCGGCATTAATCACCACTTTCACTTCAGGCACTTTTGCGTCTTCATTAGCAAAGCCATAATACGTTACCGTACCTTCCATCACGCAGAGCTGCCCAAAGACGCCCTCTGCGGTGTTGTGGTGAGACAACAGTGCTGCCGGGACGTTATCTTTGGTGAAGAAGGGAGTAGAGCGTTTTACTTTCCAGGTTGCCGGGATGCGTAAATGGGACATAAGACATCTCCTTAATGTGGCATCTATAAGATGCATTAAATATGCATCTTATAGATGCCAGCAAGCAATGTCCAAGCGCTGTTTTTCATTGCATAGGCGGTTAGAAAAAGGAGCTTGTGCTTGAGATGAAGGTCTGGTTGGCATACCCTCCATTCTCATTTTTGAGGTTTTCTGGAGATTTTCGATGAAAACACTTTCTACCAGACTCAAATTTTTGTCTGTTTTCCTTACACCCAACTTGTGGCTTGCGACGCTGACGCTGTTTATTGGCAGCGTATTTCTCAGGCCACTCTTGACTCAGGTCTGGCATTTTTTGTTGCAGTCCACCGGACAGTTTTCTGGCTGGAAAGAGATTATCTCCACATTAGGGTTATTAACGCTACCGCAGGTGATGCTTGGCATTGCGATAGTGCTCATGAGTATCGGACTTTTTTTGCGTGCCAGAGTGGCATGGACGTTTACAATAATTCTTCTTATTGCCATAAGTCTTTTCAGCTTTTTAATGCCGAACAGTTCTTATCATATTGGGTTGCTGTCGGTAGTGGACTGTCTTTTTCTAATTTGGTTCTGGCGTGTTTTTAACCAGTCCAGCCTGGCTGCTGGAACACTGTTCGCGTTAGTGAGCTTCGTTTCGCTACTGCTTTATGCACTTTGTGGGTCACTCTATTTAGGAGAGGAGTTCAGGCCAGTAATAAGTGAGTTATCTGATGCGCTGTATTTTTCAACAGTAAGCATGTCCACTGTGGGTTATGGAGATATTGTTCCGGTAACATCGACTGCCCGACTATTTACAGTATCGATCATTATTCTCGGCATCACCGTCTTCGCAACTTCGATCAGTGCTATAATCGGTCCAATGCTCGGAGGGAACCTCCGGCGTATGATTAAAGGAAGAATTTCACACGTGATGCGTAAAAACCATATCATTATTATTGGCACTACCCCGCTTGCTGTCAGTGTTTATCATGGGCTTTGCGAACAAAATGAGAAGGTCACCGTAATAGTGCCTCCGGGCATTCCTCATGACTATCCAGAAAATGCTGACGTGATTGTTGGTGATCCATCTGATAATAAAGCGCTCAATAGTGCTGAAGCCGATAAGGCACGCTATATACTGGTTTTGCGCGATGATGACTCAGACAATGCTTTTATTGTGCTGGCGGCTAAAGAACTGGTCGGTAGTACAACAAAAATAATTGCTCTGGTGAATTCTGATGCGAACCTCAGCAAAATGAAACGAGTTCAGCCTGATATTATTTTTTCTTTACAAACACTTGCAAGAGAAATGCTGTTGCGGAAATTGAATGGTGAAAAAACAGACAACGCGAATCTTATGGATTTGCTTTTTCAGGAGTGAATATCTGCTACAAAAGCCAGGGCGCTTCCCTTCGTCGCGTTGTTTACTGTCAATCAGGGGGTAATTTTACTCGTTTTCCAGCCGGGTAACTTTTGATACCGCCTTTAACTTTAATCTGGTTTCTCGACCCTGTACAAAATAATTAGTGCTCCAGCGCGATAGCATAAACATGATCAATGGCAGACAGATTGCCGTAAAGTTCAGGTAAAGTTATTTTCTTCCTGATTATCACCTTAAGATTAACTTCGATTTTCCTCTTTTTTAGATCGCGAATAGTGATGTTCTCAATAACATTTTTTTGCTGATGAATACTGTCAATCAGCGTTTGTAGCCCCGATTTATCATCCAGGACAATTCGAATTTTAACTTTACCTGGTGACTGGTTTCGGGTTTGTAAAAAGATGACGAAATAGCTAAGTTTTATTGCCAGAAGGAATAATCCTGTTGCAAGTATGGCATGGAGATAAAAGCCAGCCCCACATGTAATTCCTATACCAGCAGAAGCCCAAACGATTGCTGCTGTCGTCAATCCGGATATCGCATCATCATGGCGATGCAGGATAACTCCTGCTCCCAGAAAGCCTACACCACTGATGACTTGAGCGGCAAGCCGCATAGGGTCGCTACGTATATTCATCGATATCTCAGCGTAATATTCGGCTGACTGAATCGAAACGATGGTCAGCACACAGCTGGCGACGGATATTATCACGCACGTTTTAAACCCGACTGGCTTCCCTTTTGATTCTCTTTCAAGTCCGAGGACTCCTCCCAGAAAAAAAGCGGCACATATTTTACATAACGTAATTAAAAGGGATTCTCCTTCAGCGGATAAGAGGAGTGCCAACGCATTCATTTTTCCTCCGGAACAATATGAGCTTATATACTGTGCTAATACATTCTTTCCTGTTTCGGCATGCTACACATGATAGCGATGGATATAGTGTTCAATCAGTGAAAGAAGTTTTTGGTTATCAACAGACTGAAGAATTTCTATCATTACTCCTTTGGGCTCAGGTATTCCCACGTCGAGACGTAATGTGTTACGTCCATAGCGACAGGTCATACCGCGGGTCAGTCCTTCAAGCGAGACATCCAGAAAGTCTTCTGTGGTTGTTGCGAGAGAGGAGTCAAGCAGCCAGGCGACTGTCAGCACATCGTGTATCCAGCATCCGGGCAGATTTCGGGTGCGCATAGAATACGTAATCCATGGACGGATAGTTTGCTCCAGATAACGACCCAGAACGTTTTCTGCCGAAGCCAGACGATCTAAATCAGCATGGAGCATCTGCGTTTTTGTTGTGACATCCATAGGAACTAATGTTACTGGCGCTCCGCTGGTCAGCACGGCATGGGCTGCTTCTGGATCCAAACCAAAATTGGTGTCTTTCATATACCCTGGAACGTTAAACACACCGCCCATAATCACAATCTTTTTTACCGCATGAATAAGCTGCGGATAGAGTTGCAGCGCAATAGCCACATTAGTAAGCGGACCCGTTGCAATCAGAGTTATCTCGCCGGGGTTGTGACATATCAGCTCACCGATCGCTTCAGGCGCAATAGGTTTGGCGTGGCGAGATGCCTGAGGAGTGGGAACATCTTCCCAGAGTTGGCGTAAGCCAAAGTGCTCCACACCATGATCGAGCTTTTCTCTCCATGGCAAAGGATCTTCTCTGAGTGCACGTGAGGCGCCACAATAGACAGGGATTGGGACATCCAGTCTTTTTACGAGGTCTTTGGCTACAGCATATCCAACCTCAACCGGTGTATTTCCGGCTACGGTGGTGATCATTTCCAGAGAGATTTGCGGTGCGGCAATGGCGAGTGCCAGCGCGAGGCCATCATCGATATTGGCACCGGGAATCCCATTACCTGGATCGCAATCGATAATCACACGCATAGATTCACGTTTATCTGGTTTCGGATTGTACTTCATGTCCCTGGCAGCCACACGACTCTCCCACTTGTAAAAAAAACTCAAATTCAATGCGGCGAACTTCTCCATTCCAGTTTTTCAACATATCGATTGCCGCCCGGGCCATTTTGTCTACCGGTTGTCGAACGGCGGTTAGGGAAGGTACGTTGTAGGCCGATTCCTGTGTTGCGTTAAAGCAGACCAAAGCCACATCTTGTGGAACGTGGAGCCCTTGTTCTGCCAGTGCCCGTAAGCACCCAAGCGCTTGCTGCTCATTGGTAGCGAACAGCGCGCGTGGAGGCACTCCTTGTAACATGCGTTTCGTCGCCTCGTAGCCTCCGGCACGGGTATAGTTAGTCGAAAAGATCCAGGAGGGATTGACAGAGAGCGAGGATTCCTCCAATGCTAACTGCCATCCTTTGATACGATCCTGCGTGTTCAACATTTCACGTGGACCACAAATTATGCCAATGTCACGGTAACCGTGATCAATAAGATGTTGTGTGACCTGTCTGGCTGCTAGCTGTTCATCTACCTGAATCACACTCACATTCAGACTGGGATCTACACGATCCAACATGACACAAGGCGTACCGCTATCCTGAATCAGCTCAATATAGGGATGCCGATCTACACTGGTATAGATAAGTCCATCAACCTGACGATTCAGCATATTATTAATCAATTCTCGTTCACGTCCGCTATTGTCACCCGCATCACCAAGCAGAAGCACCTTGCCATCAGCAAATGCCTCATGTTGCAGGGCGTGTGCCATTGAGGCAATAAACGGGTTCGATATGTCAGGAGCAATGAGCCCGTAAGTATGTGTACTGCCTGAAGCGAGGGCTCGCGCTATACCATTGGGTCGATATCCCGTCTTTTTTATGGCCTGCAATACGCGTTGTCGGGTCGCTTCGGCCACCGGACGCGGACCATTATTAATAACGTAGCTCACTACAGCGACAGACGTTCCTGCTTCTTTCGCGACATCGGAGCGGGTTACACGTTGTGAATGTGATTGAGTCATAAGGCACCAACCTGATTTTGTTCAGAGTGTTCGTTTTGCCAGCCAGCATAAGGTGTTATGACCCAAAAATCTTTGGTAAAGAACGCGCATCCCACGCTCTCAGGTCTCAAATCGCATCCTCCGGCAGGTTGAGATCGCGACCGCGCGTTTCCGGAGCGAAGAAAGTCGTCACTAGTCCAATAGCAGCCATGAGCGAAAAATAGAGGGCAATAGGCCACCAGTGGCCGTAAAACGAGAGTAACGCTGAGGCGACGAGTGGGGCCGTACCGCCAGACATAATGGATCCCAGCTCTTTTGCGAAAGCCATTTTGGTATAACGGTTGGTTACACCAAACAGTTCAACTCCCCATGCCGCCTGAACCCCAAAAATTCCCAGGGAAGCGAGTCCCATTCCCGTAATAATTGTTGGGATAACAATCCACGGCTCGCGGGAATCCAGCAACATGAATGCCGGGAATGCATACAGGATAAGCAACAGACAAAACCAACGATAGGTGATACGTCTTCCAAACCGATCAGAAAGCCAACCTGCCAGTGGAATAATGGCAAACCCCAGAATTGAAGCGATAAAAACCGCCAAAGTGGGGACCGATTTATCAACCATCAGCACTTTGGCAACATAGCCAATAATGAATCCTTGTGCCAGGTAGGAGGGACCATTTTCGCCGATACGCAATCCGACCATAGTCCAGAACGCACGGGTGCGTTGCCAGAAACTACGCGTGTCGTGCTGCTGCATCTCCTCACCTTTACGAAGCGCATTCTCTCGTTCGGCCTGCAGGAGTGCTTTTTGACGTTCAAATACCGGCGTTTCACGCATATGACGCCGAATAAAGAGGGCGGTGGCGGCGATAAGGAAACTACAAAGAAAAGGAATACGCCACCCCCAACTTAATAAGGTGTCTTTATCCATTTGCAGCACGATGAGCCAAACCAATGAGGCCAACAACGTACCGCTATTTGAACCCAGGGCGATAATCGAAGAGACCAGACCGCGGCGTTTAACAGGGGCATATTCACCGAGCATGACGGTGCCGCCTGACAATTCTGCACCGGCGCCCAGCCCTTGGGAAAATCGTAAAATAACCAGACACACCGGCGCCCAAACGCCAATTTGCGCGTAGCTGGGAATTAAACCGATCAACATAGTTGATACGCCCATTAGCCCGATAGTGATAACCATCACAATTTTTCGGCCATGACGATCGCCGATCCAGCCGAATAACAGCGCGCCGATGGGACGGGCGATAAACCCAACGGAATAGGCAGCGAAGCTGGATAACAGCGCCATAACAGGCGTTGCTTCGGGAAAAAAGATGTCGCCAAATATAATGCCAGCTGCGAGGCCATACAGAGCGAAATCGGCATATTCCATTGTTGTGCCCAGCCAACAAGATAATGCCGCTCGCCAGAATTCGCGGCGTCCTTCAGGTGTTTCCAACCGTTGCTGTGCGGCTTGCTGACCGTCAGTTACGGGTACAGAGGATGAATGCGTGTTCATAAGAACTCCTTGACGTTATCTGCCAATAATTGCGCGCGCTTTAACTTTATCTATTCTACTCGGGTAGATATTGCATTTTTACTGCAGATTAATAGATCTACTCGGGTAGATAAACTAGTAGAAAGATTCCAAATTGAGGGGTAGATCACTTATAACGGAGAATTGTTACAGAAAATTGATCATCGGCATTCGATGCAGCGCGAGTTTTACCGGGCTAGCCGTTGCGGGGGAAAGTTACTCTCAACGACGTATTAGTATGCCGAGCTTGAGCTCTTCGCTTGAATCAGATTGTAAGCCGTTGTTGAACTCGTGCTGACTGATTGCAGCAAACTCATACGAAAGCCATTACGACGACATATTCTCTTAACCGGTAAAAAAAAGCTCACAACGGTGACATTGTGAGCTTTCTGTACCTAAGATGGACGTCTTACGGATGTTTTATATTACAGTGCGTTAAACCAACGTTTAACGCTCCCGAATGCGCGTCTCTGTTAGCGACCGAAGAGGTCACGTTTTTTCGGTTTAAACGGCTGCGCTATGACTACCAGCACGGCGACCACCAGGTAGGCGGCGAAGATCCCCAACAGCCACTGCGGCATTTCCAGGGTTAAAAAAGACCACTGGCGTTCAGCACAGTCGCCGGAGGCTAAAAACACTTGCGGAAGCCATTTGTCCAGCGGCAGCCAGCTCGGGAAGCGGGCGGCAAAATCACAGGTCATAAACGGTGAAGGATAAAGCTGAATCATGGTGTGTTCATACGCCAACTGAAACCCGCGCCAGGCGCTGTAAATCCAGATAACCATCGCCACATAGCGCAGCGGCGTTTTTGGCGCGATAGCCCCTACCAGTCCCGCTCCCATTACACCGAATAATGCGCTACGTTCGTAGATACACAACACGCACGGTTTTAGCAGCATGACGTGCTGGAACCAAAGCGCGACGAGCTCCAGCGCAAAGGCGGTTAACGCCAACAATAACCATGCTCCACGACCTCGGGAGCACTGGTTTAAAAATCGCAACATAATCATTTCCCTGCAACATGCGTAGAGACCGCAGTTTAAACCAATTCAACTTATGCGCCACTAGCGGTAATTGAAAATTTGCGTAATCGGATATTTATCATGCAAAAAGTCAAACCGGGCAGTGATTTGCCCGGTTAATTGTTATGAAAGTGTAGCTAACCAGCCCGTTTGGGCCATCCACTCGGTCACCGGAACAAGTGTGAACTCTACGCAAAGCAGACCGACGAGTGTCAGAACAAGGGTATAAGGGAGAGCCATCCACACCATGCGGCCATAAGACAGGCGAATCAACGGTGCCAGCGCGGAGGTCAGCAGGAACAGGAATGCCGCCTGGCCGTTTGGCGTGGCCACGGAAGGCAGGTTGGTCCCGGTATTGATCGCCACCGCTAACAGTTCATATTGATTGAGGCTGATAGTTCCCTGTTCCAGCGCGGCTTTGGCCTCGTTAATGTAAATTGTGCCGACAAATACGTTATCAGAAATAGAAGACAGCAGGCCGTTGAAGAGGTAGAACAGCGTCAGTTGGGCATGTTCGGAGGATTGTAAAACAAACTGAATGATTGGCGAGAAAAGCTGTTGATCGATAATAACCGCAACAATTGAGAAGAACACAGTCAACAGGGCGGTGAAAGGCAGCGATTCGGTAAACGCTTTACCAATCGCATGTTCGTCAGTAACGCCAGTCAACGAGGTTGCCAGAATAATCACCGATAAACCAATTAATCCGACTTCCGCCAGATGCAGGGCCAGAGCAATCACCAGCCAGACACCAATAATCGCCTGGATAATCAGTTTGATTTTGTCCTGGCGAGTACGTTGCTGACGGCTCTGATCGTCAAACTGTTGCAGAACGTCACGCACGGTCTCCGGCAACGTATCGCCATAGCCAAACCAACGCAACTTCTCAACCAGCACACAGGTTAGCAGGCCGCAAATCAGCACCGGGACGGTGACCGGCGACATGCGCAGGAAGAAGTCACCAAAATGCCAGCCAGCTGCTTTGGCGATAATCAGGTTTTGCGGTTCGCCGACCATGGTCATCACGCCGCCTAACGCCGTACCGACACCCGCATGCATCATCAAACTGCGCAGAAAACCACGGAACTGCTCAAGAACGACCTTATGGTGCTGATCGATATGGCTGTCATCAAGCATATTATTGTCTTCCGCGCGGGAAGAGGCGACACGATGGTAGATACCATAAAAACCGACCGCTACGCTGATCACCACGGCCACGACGGTCAGCGCATCAAGAAATGCCGAGAGAAAGGCGGCGGCAACGCAAAATGCCAGTGACAGCAACGCCTTAGAGCGAATAGTGAGCAGCAAACGGGTGAAAATAAACAGCAGAAGCTGCTTCATAAAGTAGATGCCAGCCACCATAAACATCAGCAGCAAAAGCACTTCAAGGTTAGCGGCAACCTCTTCACGCACATGTGTAGCGCTGGTCATGCCAATCATGACTGCTTCTATGGCTAACAACCCGCCCGGCAGCAGCGGGTAGCATTTTAGCGCCATCGCCAGCGTAAAAATGAACTCGGCTACCAACAGCCAGCCCGCAATAAAGGGATTAATGAAGAAAATAATCGGGTTAACGACTAAGAAGATGAGTAGTGCAAGTTTGTACCAGTCAGGTGATTGACCTAAAAAATTGCGCCACATAGCGCGGCCCCATGATAGCTCCATGGTGATTTCCCTACCTTTAAAAATGAAATCATGTTTTTATGTTTGACCGCAAAGCTTAGCGGGAGGAGGGAGTACAGGCAAGCTATTCACGTGACGGGCAAGCCTGGTTGTACTTCAGCGTTATCTGGAAAATGAAGCCTTGATCCACTTTTTCTTCATTGCGTCAGCTATCAGCTATGTGACCCGTCTGGTATGATAACTGTAACTATGTTTTGCTGTGTAATGGAATTATCACTATGGTCATTAAGGCGCAAAGCCCGGCGGGGTTCGCGGAAGAGTACATCATTGAAAGTATCTGGAATAACCGCTTCCCACCTGGCACTATTTTGCCCGCTGAACGTGAACTCTCTGAACTTATTGGAGTGACACGTACCACGTTACGCGAGGTATTACAGCGTCTGGCGCGGGACGGTTGGTTGACCATTCAACACGGCAAACCGACGAAGGTGAATAACTTCTGGGAAACTTCGGGGCTGAATATCCTTGAAACGTTGGCGCGTCTCGATCATGAAAGTGTGCCGCAGCTGATCGATAATCTGCTGTCTGTGCGTACCAATATTTCGACAATCTTTATTCGCACCGCGTTTCGCCAGCATCCTGATAAAGCGCAGGAGGCCCTGGCAACGGCAAATCAGGTTGCCGACCACGCTGACGCCTTTGCCGATCTGGATTACAACATCTTTCGTGGACTGGCATTTGCCTCCGGCAACCCGATCTATGGTTTGATTCTCAATGGCATGAAAGGATTGTATACCCGCATTGGCCGTCATTACTTCGCCAATCCGGAGGCGCGCGCGCTGGCGCTGAGCTTCTACCGTAAGCTGTCAGAACTTTGTGAGCAAGGTGCTCATGAGCAGGTATATGATACGGTGCGTCGCTATGGTCACGATAGTGGCGAGATTTGGCATCGTATGCAGAAGAACTTGCCGGGCGACTTAGCCATTCAGGGCCGCTAATTAGAAACCCCTCATTTGAGGGGTTTTATTATTACAGACCGTTCATCCTCGGCGGGCAACGCTCCAGCAGCTCCACGCTGCCATCTTCATTCTGCTGCTCCAGCATCACGTCAAAACCCCATAACCGGTGCACATGCTTCAGCACCTCTTTGCGTCCTTTATCCAGCGGAGCACGGTTATGCGGAATATAGCGCAAGGTGAGGGAGCGGTCACCGCGTAGATCGACATTCCAGATTTGAATATTCGGCTCCAGGTTGCTCAGGTTATATTGCGACGACAACCGGTTACGAATTTCACGATACCCTTCCTCGTTATGAATCGCGGAAATCTCCAGATAGTTATGACGATCGTCATCCAGTACGGTGAACAGGCGGAAATCACGCATCACCTTCGGGGACAGGAACTGACTGATAAAACTTTCATCTTTGAAATCGCGCATCGCGAAATGCAGGGTTTCCAGCCAGTCGGATCCGGCTATATTTGGGAACCAGTATTTGTCCTCTTCGGTTGGCGACTGGCAAATACGTTTGATATCCTGGAACATGGCAAAACCGAGGGCATAAGGATTTATTCCGCTATACCACGGACTGTTGTATGGCGGTTGGAACACTACGTTGGTATGGCTATGCAGAAACTCCAGCATAAACCGTTCCGTGACTTTACCTTCATCATAAAGGTGGTTCAGGATGGTGTAATGCCAGAAAGTAGCCCAACCCTCGTTCATCACCTGTGTTTGTTTCTGCGGATAAAAATATTGGCTGACCTTGCGCACAATGCGCAGCACTTCGCGTTGCCAGGACTCCAGCAGCGGGGCGTTCTTCTCCATGAAGTACAGCAGGTTTTCCTGTGGCTCAGAGGGATAACGCCGGGCTTCCGCCACGCTTTTCTCTTCCTCTTTCTTCGGCAGCGTGCGCCACAACATATTCACCTGGCTTTGCAGATACTCTTCACGGCTTTTTTGCCGGGCTTTTTCTTCCTGTAGGGAGATTTTTTGCGGGCGTTTGTAACGGTCAACGCCGTAATTCATCAACGCATGACAGGAGTCGAGGAGCTTTTCGACTTCATCCACGCCATAGCGTTCTTCGCACTGGGTAATATAGTTTCGCGCGAAGATCAGGTAATCGACGATGGAACTGGCATCCGTCCAGCTACGAAACAGGTAGTTGTTTTTGAAAAAGGAGTTATGTCCATAGCAGGCATGCGCCATCACCAGCGCCTGCATGGTAATGGTGTTCTCCTCCATCAGATACGCGATACACGGATTGGAGTTAATAACAATCTCATAGGCCAGCCCCTGCTGACCATGCTTATACAAGCGTTCGGTTTCAATAAACTTTTTACCAAACGACCAGTGAGGATAGTTGATCGGCATCCCAACGCTGGAATACGCGTCCATCATCTGTTCGGAGGTGATCACCTCGATTTGGTGCGGGTAGGTATCCAGTCTGTAGAGTTTCGCCACGCGGTCTATTTCCGCCAGATACACATCCAGCAGATCAAACGTCCAGTCGGGTCCATCGCTTAACCGTGTGCTGTCCTTGTTCATGGAATCAATCGTAGCCATTCGCGCACCCTCATTGTTGGCGGCACTCTCTGTCTGGAGTACCTCATTTCAAGCATAGAACATGGTGTTAAAAAACGTGCTGTGGCAGAAATTTTTTCTTTGCGATTTCACGTTAGCGAGGCGTCGAAAAAAGGCATGGTTGCAAAATTTTATGCTGGATAAAAATAACGCGCAGCAGGAGATGCCAAAGCAAAGAGTTCCCTGCTGTTACTGCTATATGTGAGATAAGTCACCATAAAAAAGCCATATGTTGAATAATATTTTCAACTGAGTTATCAAGATGTAATTAGATGATTGTTCTTTTACTGTTAACGGAGTGGCTATGCGAGTTGTCATACTGGGAAGTGGTGTCGTTGGCGTGACCAGCGCCTGGTACTTAAGTCAGGCTGGACACGATGTCACCGTCATTGATCGTGAGCCCGGTCCGGCACTGGAAACCAGTGCCGCGAACGCGGGGCAAATCTCTCCAGGTTATGCAGCACCATGGGCGGCGCCAGGCGTACCGCTTAAAGCAATTAAATGGATGTTTCAGCGCCATGCTCCGCTGGCCGTTCGCCTCGACGGGACGCAGTTCCAGTTGAAATGGATGTGGCAAATGCTGCGCAACTGCGACACCAGCCACTACATGGAAAACAAGGGGCGGATGGTGCGCCTGGCTGAATACAGCCGTGATTGCCTGAAAGCGCTGCGTGCCTCTACCGGTATCGAGTACGAAGGACGTCAGGGCGGAACGTTACAGCTGTTCCGTACCGCTCAACAGTATGAGAACGCCACCCGCGACATCGCCGTGCTCGAAGATGCGGGCGTACCCTATCAGCTCCTGGAAGCAAGCCGCCTGGCGGAAGTCGAACCGGCGCTGGCGGAAGTCGCGCACAAGCTGACCGGCGGTCTGCGTTTACCGAATGACGAAACCGGTGACTGCCAGCTGTTTACCCAGCGTCTGGCGCTGATGGCGGAGCAGGCGGGCGTTAAGTTTCGTTTTAACACCCCGGTCGATAAGCTACTGAGCGATGGCGAGCAGATTTATGGCGTTCAGTGTGGCGAAGAGATAGTCAAAGCCGATGCCTATGTGATGGCGTTTGGCTCTTATTCCACGGCGATGCTGAAAGGGATCGTTGACATTCCGGTCTATCCGCTGAAGGGCTATTCTTTGACCATTCCGGTGGCGCAAGATGACGGTGCTCCGGTTTCAACTATCCTTGATGAAACCTACAAAATCGCCATTACCCGCTTTGATAACCGTATTCGCGTTGGCGGCATGGCGGAGATTGTGGGCTTCAATACTGAATTGCTACAACCCCGTCGTGAAACGCTGGAGATGGTTGTACGCGATCTCTTTCCACGCGGTGGGCATGTGGAACAGGCGACCTTCTGGACCGGGCTGCGTCCGATGACCCCGGACGGTACACCGGTGGTCGGGCGAACCCGTTTCAAGAATTTGCTGCTTAACACCGGGCACGGCACCCTGGGCTGGACAATGGCCTGCGGTTCGGGTCAGTTGCTCAGCGACATTCTCTCCGGTCGCACGCCGGCTATTCCTTACGACGATCTGAGCGTGGCGCGTTACAGTCCGGGGTTTACTCCGTCTCGTCCACGACATTTACATGGCGCACATAACTGATAAGGACGTGAGATGACCCGCCCGATACTGGCCAGCATTGACCTGCAGGCGTTGAAACAAAACCTGACCATTACCCGCCAGGCAGCGCCGGACGCCCGCGTCTGGTCGGTGGTGAAAGCTAATGCCTACGGACACGGCATTGAACGTGTCTGGAATGCGCTGGGCACCACCGACGGTTTTGCCATGCTCAATCTTGAGGAAGCGATAACCCTGCGTGAACGAGGATGGAAAGGCCCGATACTTATGCTGGAGGGCTTTTTCCACGCCGATGATCTGATCGTGTATGACAAATATCGTCTGACCACCTGCGTGCACAGTAACTGGCAGCTAAAAGCGTTGCAGAATGCGCGCCTCAACGCGCCGCTGGATGTTTACCTGAAGGTGAACAGTGGTATGAACCGGCTGGGTTTCTTACCAGAGAGAGTATCAACAGTCTGGCAACAGCTGCGGGCAATGCCCAACGTCGGCGAAATGACATTAATGTCGCACTTTGCTGATGCGGAGCACCCGGAGGGGATCCAGGACGCCATGACGCGCATTGCCCGTGCGACAGAAGGGCTGGAATGCAAACGGTCGCTGTCCAATTCGGCCGCCACGCTGTGGCACCCTGAAGCGCATTACGATTGGGTTCGCCCAGGTATTATTTTGTACGGTGCATCGCCGTCGGGGCAATGGCGGGACATTGCCAATACCGGCCTCAAACCGGTAATGACCCTGAGCAGCGAGATAATCGGCATACAGACGTTGAAAGCCGGAGATCGGGTGGGCTACGGTGGACGCTATACCGCCAGCGGCGAGCAGCGTATTGGCATTGTGGCGACTGGCTATGCAGACGGTTATCCGCGCCATGCGCCAAGCGGAACGCCGGTGCTGGTGGATGGCGTTCGCACCGGTACGGTCGGAACGGTTTCAATGGATATGCTGGCGGTAGACCTGACGCCGTGCCCGCAGGCGGGGATAGGGACGCCAGTGGAGCTGTGGGGCAAAGAGATTAAAATTGACGACGTGGCCACTTCTGCCGGAACGGTGGGCTATGAGTTGATGTGTTCTCTGGCGCTGCGCGTACCGGTTGTGACAGTGTAACGTTTACGGTGTGCCTGATGGCTCTGCACTGATTAGGCCTATGGAGTCAGTGCATTTCATAGGCCGGGTAAGGCGGCGCCGCCACCCGGCAAAAAACATCCACGTCACTCATCTTCATCTTCAGCCACGCGAACACCAACTTTCAGCACTGCATTGTCTTCTTTCTCAGCTACAGTCCAGATCATGCCAGCAAATTCAACCTGGTCACCAACGACTGGCGCGGCGCCAAGCAGATGCTGGACAATTTCACCGAGTGTTTGCTGCTTATCGCGATACTCTGTGCCATCTTCCAGGCCATAAATCAGCGCCACATCGGCATATTTCGCGCTGGCTTCGAGAATGAAATCACCGAAGAAACGCTGATCTAACGACACCGGCGGCGACTGGCTGAACAGCTTGCCGAGAGCAGGGAGATCGCGTTCACGGCCAATGACACACAGAACGTCGCCTTCACGCAGGCGGGTACTGCCTGAAGGGTGAAACAGCACGTTGTCACGAAACAGGGCGGCAATTCGCGTCTCTTCTGGCATATGCAAGTCGCGCAGCGCGGCGCCTACACACCACTTATCCGCGCTGAGCTGGTAAACAAACTGCTCCCAGGGATTGTCCGGATGAATATCCAGACCAATGCGCGAAACGGGCCAGCCAACGGGAGGAACCACCACTTTGGCTTTTTTAGCCGCCCACGAAAGCGACGTTCCCTGAAACAGCAGCGAGATCAGTACCACGAAGAACGCGACGTTAAAAAACAGGCGCGCGTTTTCCAGGCCCGCCATCATTGGGAAGACGGCGAGGATGATCGGCACCGCGCCGCGCAAACCCACCCAACTGATGAAAATGCGCTCGCGCAGATTAAAGCCACGAAACGGCAGCAGTCCGGCAAAGACCGAAAGCGGGCGGGCAAGGAATATCATCCACGCAGACAAAATCAGCGCAGGGATTGCGATAGGTAGCAGGTCCGACGGCGTAACCAGTAGTCCAAGCACCAGGAACATGGCGATTTGCGCCAGCCAGGCCAGACCGTCGAAGTTTTGCAGAATGCCAAACCGGTTGCGGATTGGGCGATTACCCAGCAGAAAACCACACAGATAAACCGCCAGAATACCGCTGCCTTCCAGCGCGGTAGTCAGGGCAAAAATCAGGATCCCGCCGCTTAATGCCAGCAGCGGATAAAGCCCGGCAGGCAGTGAAATACGGTTAATCATTTGCTGAAGCAGGTAGCCGCCGCCGAGACCCAGTATGATGCCTAAGCCAAACTGCTGGATTATATGTACCGCAAACATCCAGCTTAAACCGGTCTCGTGATTTTGGATCATGGCGATAAGCGTAATGGTTAAAAACACCGCCATCGGGTCGTTACTACCGGATTCAATTTCCAGCGTCGAGCCCACACGTTCGTTGAGTCCTTTGCCGCCGAGCAGGGAGAAGACCGCTGCGGCATCGGTTGAGCCGACAATCGCGCCAATCAGCAGCCCTTCAATGAGATCCAGATGAAACAGCCATGCCGCCATCATGCCAGTGAGACCAGAGGTGATCAGCACACCCACGGTCGCCAGCGATAATGCCGGGCCCAAAGCGACGCGAAAAGAGCTGGCCTGGGTGCGCATCCCGCCATCAAGCAGGATAACCGCCAGCGCCAGGTTACTCACCATGTAGGCAAAAGGGTAGTTATCGAAAGGAATACCGCCCACGCCGTCGACGCCCGCCAACATACCGATAGCGAGAAATATCACCAGAATAGGGATACCAAGACGTGATGAAAATGAACTGAGTAAGATACTGCAGGTGACGAGAACGGAACCCAAAATAAAAAGGCTAATAATTGCTGCGGCATCCAACGTTCGGTTACTCCTGAATTACGCTGTTTCGTATTAACAAACCCTAACATAATAACGACAGAAACAGCGTTTAACTTAGCCCTGTTAGCCGCTTTTTTTACGATTTAAGTATCGGATGCCCACTTAAGGTGAGCTGAGTGCTGTTTTTATCATTTTTCAGCACCGCATTCGCCCCCAACGGTAGGGTTACGGTACGTTGTTCATGGCCAAAATCGAGGCCGCTGATTAATGGAACGGACAATCTGGCGCGCAGAAAATCACAAACTGAATCAAGATTGTAACCCGCGTCGTAATCATTAGGCGCGCTGCCGCTAAAGCTGCCGAGAATAATCGCGTTTTGCCGGGCCAGTATGCCTGCGTGATACAATTGCAGCAGCATGCGCTCGATGCGAAACGGATGCTCGTTAATGTCTTCCAGTACCAACATGCCGTTTTCGATAGCCGGCATCCACGGCGTACCCATCAGCGAAATGATCATCGCCAGATTTCCGCCCCATAGCGTCCCTTCAGTCGCACACTCGGGGCCGTTACCCTGCCATTCGAGGGTAAATTGGGCATTGCGTAAAGCTTGCCAGAAATGGAGCTCGGTAAAGGGGTTCATCTCTTCGGCGCCGAAATTAGCCGCCAGCATCGGGCCGCTGAAGCTAATCACATTACCCTGCGCCAGTAGACCACACTGGATCGCCGTAAAATCGCTGTGCCCACACAGCAGCAATGGGTTTTGTTGCTGGCGAGCCGCAAGTGCCTGCCAGTCAATATCTGCCAGCAAACGGCTCGCGCCATAGCCGCCACGTACCGCCATCACAATGGTATCAGGCGATTTCAGATTTACGAGCGAGTTTAAATCAGCCAAACGCTCTGCTTCTGTACCTGCAAAACGCTGACAGCGGCGCGCAATGACCGCTGTATTATCGACCTGATGACCGGCCTCAGTAAGACGCGCAAGCCCACGTAAGGCAGCCTGCTGGTTGATACAGTAGCCCGACGGGGCAATTAAGTGAAACCGGGACATGGCATTTCCTTGCTACAACTAAAACCAAATGTATATCATGCCGCGTAGGTATGTCGTTGTCACCTCAGCGACAGGTTCCGGCTATAAGGATAGATGACGTGAAATTGAGATGGTTTGCTTTTTTGGTTGTATTACTTGCGGGCTGTAGTTCAAAACAGGATTACAAAAATCCGCCATGGAATGCTGAAGTTCCGGTTAAACGCGCAATGCAATGGATGCCGATCAGTGAAAAAGCCGGAGCGGCCTGGGGTGTCAGTCCACAATTGATTACCGCCATTATCGCCATTGAATCAGGCGGTAACCCGAATGCGGTCAGTAAGTCTAATGCGATTGGTCTGATGCAGTTAAAAGCCTCGACTTCAGGCCGCGATGTTTATCGTCGTATGGGGTGGAGCGGAGAGCCGTCGACCAGCGAGTTGAAAAATCCAGAGCGCAATATCTCGATGGGGGCCGCCTACCTGAGCATTCTGGAGACCGGACCGCTGGCCGGGATCGAAGATCCGCAGGTGATGCAATATGCACTGGTGGTCTCGTACGCCAACGGCGCGGGCGCACTGCTGCGGACGTTCTCATCCGACAGGAAAAAAGCCATCAATAAGATCAACGATCTCAGCCCGGATGAATTTATTGAACATGTTGCGGATAATCATCCGGCGCCGCAGGCTCCGCGTTATATCTGGAAGCTTCAGCAAGCGCTGGATGCGATGTAACTCCGGGGATGCTAACCGCGCACCTTGTTCGACTTTTCCCGGGCTTCGCGCTCAAGGGAAAAAATAATCCGCTGTAAGTTCCGCTCCACCGCCGGGCCGACGTTGAGAAAACGAAAGCTCAGGCGGGGAGTGGTAATAGTTTCGTTTTTACTGTCGATAACTTTGCGTTCGCTAATGGAAATAAGCTGGGCGTCAACGTGATACACCCCCCATTGCTCCATGTTCAGCTCAACCTGCGAGAAACGCATGCCTTCTGTCAGGCCTTCCGGTTTTGCCGTTTCTAACAGCCCGCCCATACCACCGAGAGACAAATCGAATAAGCGAAAACACAGCGTACTGTTGTCCGGCATTTTTACCGTGCAGCGATAGGGGGGATGCAGTGGAGCACCGATGCGGAAATACTCCCGACGCTGGACGAACCACAGGGAAGGCGGCAACGATGAGATAAATGCTGGCAGCCGCTGATATTCGCCTTTCTTAAGCTGCGGCAGGGTGAATTCCACTTTGGCGCCCTGCGTTTCGGCGATAATCGAGATATGAGTGGCTCGCTGCACAGCCTGGTTTTCGTATTCCTGACTGCCAAAATCCATGATCAGTTCGTCCGGGCTGACCGCCAGTATTTTGCTGATGAACTGGCCACCTGACCAGGAGATACGCAGCGGAACCTGCTGCGAATTCAAGTCCCGGAGTACGCCTAACACCGCTAACGGATTTTGCTTCAGGAACTGCTCATTGTAGTTACTCACACCTAATGACTCCTGGATGCCTGGTTTATCGTTGGATTATCGGCATCAATCAACGGAACTTAATACAAATGAATGAAATTTTTTACCCACGCCAATGAATTCAGTCTGCGTGAAAACAACATATAACGATGGTTTGCCTATACTTTAAAGGCTGGCGCAAGAATGTCTTGCGCGTGCGTTCACTGGAAAGAGGGCCTGAAAATGGGAATTATTGCCTGGATTATTTTTGGTCTGATTGCGGGGGTTATCGCCAAACTGATTATGCCGGGGCGCGATGGCGGTGGATTTATCCTGACCTGTATTCTCGGTGTTGTCGGCGCTGTGGTCGGTGGATGGTTGGCAACGATGTTTGGTATCGGCGGTGATGTCAGCGGATTTAATCTCCACAGCTTCCTGGTGGCCGTGGTCGGCGCGATTATTGTGCTGGGTGTCTTCCGGCTTGTACGACGAGATTAATCGAACGGCCCCTCAAGGGGCCGTTTCTCTATAATAGAAAGTTGATTAAGGCGTCGGTTGAGTCTGTTTTTTAGGCTCAGCTGGTGTTGTACTTGCCGGGGTTGGTCGCGATGCGGGTACGCTGTCACAAGGCTTTTCTTTGGCGCAGATCAGGTCGAGCATTTTTAGCGTTACGCCGTTGGTCCAGCCAAAACCATCCTGCAACGGATATTCCCCACCACCACCGCCGGTACCTGTGGTGCTCACATCATACTTTTCAACCAGCTTTTGCTCACGATCGTAGGTGTGCTGCACGTTAGTGAGGAATCGCCAGGTCACGTCCATCGCAACGTCATCCTGGCCGTAATTCTGTAACCCGGATGCTGCGACCCACTGCAGCGGGGCCCAACCGTTGGGGGCATCCCACTGCTGACCGCTTTTCACCGATGTGGTAGCAAGGCCGCCGGGTTGTAGCAGATGCGCCTGGGTTGCCGCGGCCACTTTGCTGGCGCGATCTTTAGCCGCGGCATTGACATACAGCGGGAACAGGGCAGCGGCAGTGAGTTGGTTGCGTACTTTATGACTCTTCAGATCGTAGTCGGCATACCAGCCTTCTTTGCCGTTCCACAGATACTTTTCGATCCCTTTTTGTCGGGCATTGGCGAAGCCTTCATACTGTGCCGCTTTAGCATCATCACCTGCGGCTTTGCTGGCGAGGGCGATCATCTTTTCCATTTTGAACATCAATGCATTGAGATCGACCGGAACAATGCTGGTGGTTCGCAGGGTGCCTAATTGATTAGGGTTATCCATCCAGCGGGAACTAAAGTCCCAGCCAGAAGCAGCGGCAGAACGCAGATCGCGGTAGATTTCTGTGGCCGGTCGGTTCGGGTTGCTTTTAGCGGTGGCGATATCCTCCACCCAGGACTCTGGCCTTGGCGTATCGCGGTCATCCCAGTAGCGGTTCAAAATGGTGCCGTCATCCAGTTTTACCACGCGCTTATTCTGCTGACCGGGCTGGAGCGTGTCGACGCCTTCCATCCAGTATGTGTGCTCTTTGAGCATTTGCGGGAGGTATTTTTTCAGCGCGTCATCCCCGTCGTGCTGTGCCAGCAGCTCAACCATAAAGGCAAAGAACGGTGGTTGGGAACGGCTCAGATAGTAGGTGCGGTTGCCGTTAGGAATGTGTCCCCAGGCGTCTATCTCGTAAGCGAAGTTTGCCACCATGTCCGAGACCTTATCCCAGTGATTGCTTTCGGCAAGCCCCAGCATGGTGAAATAGCTGTCCCAATAGTATATTTCGCGAAATCGCCCGCCAGGCACCACATACGGCTCCGGAAGTGGCAACAGAGAGTCCCATTTTTCAGCGTCGGTTGTCGAACGGGTGAGGACCGGCCACAGTCCGTCAATGTGCTCGCGTAATGATTGCCCGGCCGGGGGAACGTATTTCTCGCCGTCTTTCGGCAAAGTGAAATTCACCTCCACAAAATGGCGTAAATCAAATCCGGATTGATTTTTCTGCATCCGGTAATCGGCAAGGATCATGAGAGGATCGCTGTTAGGAACCGCATCAGCAAAGGTTTTCTGGTCAGGAAACAGTTTGGCCGTTTGTATATCGTTAAACAGAGGTCCAAGCAGGATATCTGGCGGCTGCGGCGGAGCGGCTGGTGCGTCTTCTGCATTGACGGCAAAAGAGGAAAGGGCAAAAAAGGTACTGGCGAGTGTCAGTTTTATTGCAACAGAAAGCAGGCCTGGATGGCGAGTTGCAGGTGTTATCATCGGTTAATCTCCTTAGCGGCGTGCCAAAGTAGCGGCATTTACCATGAGAAAACCTTAGTTCAGGATCGACTGTTGCGTGTGATTGACGCCCCATTTTGCGAATAAACAGACATTTCCCGACGTGGGCAAACAGGATGCACACCCTTGGTTGGGAAGGGTGTGCAACCGTCATCAATCCGCGTGGGTGATTCGTTGCGTCACGCAGTCAAGAGTCAGGGCGTCACCCATTTTGATGCTATCAACAGCCTTGCCCTGCTGACATACGTAACACAACCCCATGGCACGGGCGATAATTGCCGGGTGGGAGGCATCGCTCCCGTCTCGCAGACAGACGCCCTGGACTGCCTTCGGATCGAGTTGCAGGATCGTAGATGGATAGATGACATCAGCGACCAGAATAGTGGGGCGAATGAAGGCGGGAATTTGCACGATCTCCCCCGTCAAATGCTGCAGCGAACGCGATAATAAATCTTCTATATCAATGTATCGGGCCTGCAGGTAGGGATCGTCGAGCTGTAAATACTGCTGGCTGAGATCGCTCAGCACGTGATGCCAGGCCCAGGCAGCGCTACACTGTGTCTCCTGCATTAAATCGCAGGCCATAACAAACAGATCGGGATCGTCCAACAGCGTGTGATGACCGGAGAAAATAGCGGCGATATCAGCGGAATATCGCTCTTCCGCAAGCGCGGTTAGTGCGCTTAAATCGTTCAGCGTGTTTTGGATAGCGACCCGTAATCGCTGCTGGTCTGCCTGAGGTGATGCTGTAGGCTGCTGGCTGACCTCTGGTGAGAACGGTGTATAACAGAATGCCGTTCCCGTTGCCTGTGGGGGGACCTGCGTGGCTACGTTATCAGCATTCGCGGGCTCGAGCGATTCACCAAAATTCTCTGCCGCCAGCCGTTTGAATGCGGCCAGCGCATCTTCTGCCTGTTCGCCCTTGGCAATCAGGCGCAGCATATCGTTACAGCGCACCTGCAGCAGAGCTATCTGATTCAGGCTATCAGGCACGACGCACTTGCCATTTTTCTCCAGCCACATGTCGGCGTTAAAGCCGGACAGCGCGGAAACCAGCCGTGAAGCTGGGCGAACGTGGATGCCGTTAGGGTTTTTCACCACAATGGCAACTGAACGTGCATCTGCATCGGGTACTAAGTCAGGAGACGTTGACTTTGCTGCAGATGGCGAAGGTAAACCCAATTGCTCACATTTGGCGTCGAGGGCGTTCATGGCATCACAAATGACCCGTTCGATATTCGCCCCTGCGGCAGCACTCACCGTTGCGGCCAGCGTGCCTTCAACCAGCGGCGCGGCACACAGACGCACTTTGGCGGCAATCGCAGGATCGAGCAGTTCCAGCGCGGTTTCCGCACTCAGTAGCGCACTCCCAATATCCATCATCACCAGCACGTGATCTGTGTCGGCTACGGACTCGATGGCTCCCATCACCTTAATAGGATCGGTGCCAATCGGATTCTCAGGATCGTCAATGCCTGCGGCAATGGCGATTTTGCAACCATCACCCATTAACATCTGCCGGGCTAGCGTGCCGACGCCTTCGCCCAACTGGGCGCTGTGAGAAACAATAACCAGGTTTACCATCGCTTTATCCTTACTCTCTGGACGCCTGAGCCAGCATTTGCATCATAAACATAACGGAAGTTGCGCCGGGATCCTGATGTCCAATGCTGCGCTCACCAAGATAGCTGGCGCGACCTTTGCGGGCCTGCATGGTGATGGTGCTTTGTGCAGCGGCTTCCGCTTGTTGGCTTGCTGCTTCCAGAGCCGCCTGGACGCTCAGCTTCTGCTCGCAGGACTGGCGTAAAGACTCCACTACCGGCAGCCAGACATCACACATGGTTTTGTCGCCAGGTTCAGCTTTACCGCGGCTAATCACACCCTCTGCGCCATCTCGCATCATTTGATATAACTCTTCAAGCGTCAGGCTTTGATGGGCCTGCGTTACCTGGGCGGCGCGGATAAAAAAGGTGCCAAACAGTGGACCACTGGCACCCCCGACGCTAGAGAGCAGTACCATGCCGGTATTTTTCAAAATAAAACCGATGTCTTTATCGGCGATGGACGGGAGCTTTTCGACGACTTTGCTAAAGCCACGATGCATGTTCAGACCGTGGTCGGCATCGCCGATTTCCCGATCGAGACCGGTGAGAAAATCACTTTCGGTGGTGAAAATTTCACCGCAGCGATAGAGCCAGTTAACAATCTGCGTTCTGTTGAGGGACATCATGAATCTCCTTATTTACCCCAGTTGAGGGCGGGGGTGTGAACCGGTGCATCCCATAAGTTCAGCGTTTCGTCATCCACCTGTAACAGGGTGATTGAGAAGCCGGTCATATCCAGAGAAGTACAGTAAGAGCCGATCAGGTTGCGTTCAATGACAATACCTGCATCCTGGCAACGGCTTTCGAGGCGGTTGTACACGCCGAAGAGTTCTGACAGCGGCGTTGCACCGAGATTATTGACCAGCGCAATGACGCGGTCGCCGCTTTGTAACGCACGTTTGCTTTCTTTACCTTCCTGCCACGCGCCCTGGACGTTGTCCCAGTGGCGGAGTGTACGGCTGTAGTTGCCGTTTGCCAGCAGGGTATCGAACATTTCATCTACGGTCTGATCAAGAGAGGTGAAGGTGCGGCGGTCAATGCCCGGCTCCCCATGAATACCCACGCCAAACTCCATTTCGTTATCCTGCAACGTGAACGACGGTTGTCCGGCGGCCGGAACGGTACAAGCACCAATGGCTATCCCTATGGAGTGGCCCAGGTTATTCAGTTTACGACCCAGCGCTGCGCAGACTTCGAGTGAGTCACCGCGTTCGGCAGCCGCGCCGACCAGTTTTTCGATCAATACGGTATTCGCCACGCCACGCCGACCGGCGGTATACAGACTGTCTTTCACTGCTACGTCATCATCCACCACCATGGTGGTGACCTTGACGCCGCTTTCGTGCAACAGCTCGGTGGCGGTTTCGAAATTAAGAATGTCACCGGTGTAATTTTTGATGATCAGCAGTACGCCTTCGCCGCCATCAATTTGCATGGCGCATTCGAACATTTTATCCGGGGTAGGTGAGGTAAAAATCTCTCCCGGACAGGCGCCAGAGAGCATACCCTGACCAATATAGCCGCAGTGCATCGGCTCGTGCCCGCTGCCGCCGCCGGAAAGCAGCGCCACTTTGCCCATTACCGGCGCATCAGCGCGGGTGACATAGACCGGATCCTGATGCAGCGCCAGGGAAGGATACGCTTTCGCCAGTCCGGCGAGTTGTTCATTCAGTACGTCTTCAACACGGTTAATCAATTTTTTCATTATTTATGCTCCGCAGACAGTCCTGGATGGCTGCCGGATTCGGGCAGCCATCTGATGTAGGGTATCGGTTTGTACATCGCCACGGCGACTGCTCGCTGCCGATAAAGTAATTTTGCACACGGGTTTGCAAAAGAAAATTGCTGTAAATGGCGTTTCAATACGAAACATAGCAGCATAATAATGTTCCGTATTGGAACGTCATGGTGCATAAAACAGCGAAAGTGAGAGGTCGGGCGGTATTTGTGCGGAAAGTATTTGAACGGGTTTTTATGGAAAACACACCACCTGCAGAGCGGGTGGTGTGGAGGCATGGTTGATTTCGGCGTTAGCCCGGATAAATTCCGCGATCTTTACGTGCCAGCAGAATGCGTTCGCAGGCAACGATGTAGGCTGCAGTACGCAGGGAGCAGGATTTCTCTGCGGCTTTTTCCCACACGTGCACCATCGCATCGGTCATAATTTTGTCCATGCGATTGTTGATCTCTTCTTCGCTCCAGAAGAAGCTTGCCATATCCTGAACCCATTCGAAGTAGCTGACGGTTACGCCGCCGGCGTTACATACCACGTCAGGGACAACGATGATACCGCGGTTTGCCAGAACGTCGTCGGCGTCCGGATAGGTTGGACCGTTGGCACCTTCGAGTACCAGTTTACAGGTCAGCGTTTCCGCGCGTTGGCGGGTGATCTGCCCTTCGAGTGCAGCCGGGATCAGAATATCCATCTCCAGACTCCAGAAGGCTTCGCTGGCAATGGTTTCAGCGCCCGGGAAACCGGCTATCTGTTTGTGCTCCAATTGCCAGGCAGACAACGCGGCCATGTCGATTCCAGTGGTGTTAAACAGCGTAGCGGTGTGATCCTGAATCGCGACGACGCGTGCGCCAGCTGCCGCGAACAGTCTGGCTGCTTCGCTGCCAACGTTACCAAAACCTTGCACCGCGACGCGGGCACCTTCAACGTCGATATTGGCACGACGCGCCACTTCCAGACCGCTGACGAAAACGCCACGACCGGTGGCTTTATCACGGCCTAACGAGCCGCCGAGGTGAATTGGCTTACCGGTGACCACGCTGGTCACAGTGGTGCCGTGGTTCATGGAGTAGGTGTCCATCATCCAGGCCATTACTTTTCCGTTAGTCCCTACATCCGGCGCAGGAATGTCTTTCTGTGGCCCAATGATAATGCCAATTTCGCTGGTATAACGGCGGGTCAAGCGTTCCAGTTCGCCTTCGGACAGCGAGAACGGATCGACGCGCACGCCGCCTTTTGCACCGCCGTAAGGCAGGTTCAACGCTGCGCATTTGATGGTCATCCATGCGGACAGAGCCATCACTTCATTAAGATCAACATCAGGATGATAACGCACACCGCCTTTGCCCGGACCACGGGAGAGGTTATGTTGCACGCGATACCCTTCAAAATGACGGATAGTACCGTCATCCATCTGCACCGGGATATCGACAATCAGCGCGCGTTTTGGGTGGCGCAGGGTATCCACCCAATGGGAAAGTTCGCCCAGGTAAGGGGCCACACGCTCGATTTGTTGCAGGTAGGTATTCCAGGCAGATGTGCTGCTATCTGAAGCGTAAGATAACTTATCCATGATAAACCTTAGTTATAAAAGTAATATGTTCTTAATTTGGCCGTGGTATACAGTGAATCTCACCATATAAACTTAAATTTAACATTTTTTTCATGGGGCGGTCTGTCCAACCAACACGGATTATCACCATGATTAGTATGGCCTTTAACTTATTATTGAATAGTTATTCTTTGTTTTTGCTTGTATTTGGGTTGTTTTGCGTGACTGATAATTTAATATGCAGAATATATAAAAATCGTAATTTGTCAGATTTATGACGCACCTCTAAAAGTAAACAATATGATAAAAAAATGTATTTGCTTTATTGCGTTTAAGCTGAAGTCAGTAGGTTACAGCGATGGTGACGGTATCGGCATAGCTGTCAGGCGTGTAGTTCGCACTGGGAACGGTGGCGTAAACCGGGTAGGAGGTGGTTGTCCCTGAACCGTTCCCCGTAACGGTATTGAGTGAAGTATTGCCCCAGACCGTACCGGAAGGTCCTGGCGTCGAGCTAAGCTGGTAGGGGACTTTGTCCGTATTTGACCCCGTGCCCGTCATCACGCCGTTGCCTGTTGTATTACCGTTGGAGGGCTGAAGCCCGATGGTGTAGGGCGTGTTATTGGAACATGCTACGCCCACGGTATTTGACGCCGTTAGATTACGTCCGGTTGCCCTGGCTGGTGCAAAGCTAATGTCGGTAGCAGAGGTGATGTTGCACTGTTTGCTGACGGTCGCCGATACCGTGAAAGGAAGCCTGGCAGCAACGGTATCACCACAGGTGGTTGGCGGGAGAAGTAATCCAGGATTGAGGGTGACAAAGGCTGTCGCCGTCGTATAAGTATCCTGATAGTTACCGGGAACGGCTGAGGTTTGTGGCGTGACGATCTTTGCTGATACCGTGAGTGAGCCTGTCACTGGCGTCAGATTCAGCAGGTTAAGCTGAACCATTGGGAAAGTCGTTCCCGACTGATACTGGCTCCCCCAGACTTTAGTGTGTCCGGGATCCTGGTAAAGCTGATATGCCAGCGTTTGGGCAGGTGTTCCACTTAATGACATATTCCGGGGTGTTACCTGACCACTGACGGCTGAGGCATCAATATTAAAACAGAGATTGATCCCTGCCAGCGCGTCGCCAAGCTCTTTGGCGCAGGTGTAATTGAACGTCATTGATGACGTTGCGCCCGTCGCCGACAGCGGATTCACCGAACCCAAATTTATGGGCTGCACATTGCTCACCGAACAGGTCACCGCATGGCTAATTGCCGGACAAAAGAGTACGGTAGCGATGAGTAGCAGATGTCTTAATCTCATGAGCGCACTCCTGTTATTGTGGTCGGCAAGCCAGCGGTCCTATTTGCGCAATCCCTTTCGTTGACGCAGGATAGTCAAATTGCACGCGACAACTGCCAGTGTCCGTATCAACGCGTAGCGTATTGTGCTGCTCCAGCGCGTCGAACCAGGTCATCCCATCAAAGCCAACGACAGATGATTGTCCCGTTCCGCTGACGGCATAAGCCATGCTGCCTTCGGGAATGGGGTTACCCTGACTGTCGACAAGAAGGATCTGCGCGGCGCGTACGGCAGTGATGCCAAAGCTGACCAACGCGCCGGAACGATCGGCAGGCGTAGCGTTCGCCTCGACGCGTGCGATCCGCATATTGGCGGGGAGATCCATCGGGTCAATACTGATCAGGTTTTTTTGATAGCTATTCAGCGGCGAGACCAGCAGTAGTCCCTGGTCGTTGCTGCGGCCAATCAGGTTATTTTGCAATTTAATCGGAACATCAGGAACGCCGTCAGTGGATACGACGGCAAAACCATTGTTGATTTCCCGTGCTGCAAACAGGCCGCCTCCCATGGTTACCAGCGATCCGGTTGCGCCAGCATAGCCATAATGGTTATGCGGTAAACGGCTGAATCCCGCGTACGCTTTGCCATAACGCCCCAGATATCCGACTTCGCCCTGACCGCTTTGCCGGGAAGCTTGCTGACTGGTGGCCAGATTCCAGCCCCAACCGCCGTCGGCAGGGGGCGTCTTGCTGGCGTTGAGCTGGTAGCTGGTTTCATCGTTGGTGCGTTGTAGCGTGCTGCTGGCGCTCAGATTGTGATCAGTGGTAATCGTTACCATCAAATAAAGACTGCGATCGCGGTTGTCGTCAATGTTCTGGTTGAGTCCGGCGTTCAGTGAGATGTTGTCTGTAACTGATTTTAACCAGCTGGCGTTAGCATAGCGCACCGCATTTTCGTGCGGGTAACGAAACTGCAGGTAACTCAGGCTGACGTTACCGGCAGATTCCAGCGAATAGCCAATGACCGTGTTGCTGTTAAGCGTTGGAGGCGGCTCACCATAATGGGTGGCGACATCGCGATAATCACCAGAAGTTGCCGTTGTACTGGTACTGAAATTAAACCGTTCGCCGGACCAACGATAACCAAAACTGTACAGAAATCCGTTCTGCCCTGAATCGGTGCTTGCGGCAAGTGACGTCGAAAATGTGCCGCTGGGGGTTCCCGGGATCCAGTCGTTACTAAAGCCTGCGTTAATTAGTCCATCGCTGGTTTCCGCGTGAGTTCCGGCGGTGAACGTATTGCTAAACCCGCGACGCCATGTACCACTCAATACCGGTGCGCTGGCATAATCGAAAGAGGAGTAACCATAGTTTTCGCGTACCGCGCCTAACTCAGCCGACCAGGCGGTTAATCCTTCTCGCAGAAGTTGTTGATCGTTGTAGAACGAGAAATTTTGTACGCTCGTTCTGCCCAACGCGTCTGTCATCATCACCTGACCCGTTCCCGCGCCGCTGATGTTAGGCAGGGTATTGATCTGAAAGCTACCGGCAGGGACTTCTCCGTTATAGTACCTGACGCCATCGACGTACAGCTCTACGTTTGACGGCAATGTTGCAGAGCCCAGATAAGCAGGGAGGGGTGTAGTTGGCATATAGGGCTGCAGACCAAAATCAGTTCCAATCTGAATGCCGCCGATACGCGTCGGCCGAGACCAGATAAGTGAACTGGTCAGGGTATCGCCAGCGGTTATCGCCAACATCGTTTCGGGAAATGATGTACGCCAGCTGGTATCAAGGCGCTCAACGCTGTTATTTGCATATTCCTCGGTGGAATACTGTGTCAACTGGGTCGTGCTGAGTACGCCTGCGGCACTGAAGGCGCGAAGTTCGCTGAAGGTATTGATTGCGCTTTCATCACCCTGTTGGCTATAGATATCGTAATTGAGCAGCGCTCCGCGTGAGGTTGTCGCCGTCGGCGCGGTTTCTGTGGGCGAGCTAAGCTGCGTGGTCGCAAGATTGAGTGAACTCAGCGGGGCGGTAAGCGAAAGCGTTTGCAACTGAGCGTTGTAGTCAATGGTAAGCTGAGGGATATCGTTCAGGCAGACGACATTAGTGGCGTCTGGCGCAAAGCGAAAGCCCATTTTTCGTAGGGTGTCTGCTCCTGCATAGAACTTTCGATCATCGTAACCCAGATGCACCAGTCCAACGGAATTTCCATTTAAGGTGACGTCGAGATACAGATCGACACCCACAAGTCGCGATGCGCCATTAATAACACCGTTTTCATTCTGGTGATTGTTCTGCGTTTGTGCGCAAACCATTCCCGAAATTAATACCCCATTGAGAAAGCAATAGTTCAGCAGAAGCCAGGATCTGTTAAAGGTCTTGTACTGTTTTTTGGCCATTGATTGTTACTTCAACTTTCCCGCCATAATGCGTATCACTGGCTGACGGAGAGACTATCCAGCGCATTGTTGAGCCGGGCAAAACGTAGCCTAACAGTCCGGGTGTAATGACTTTTTTAGCCCCGCCACGGCTTATAAAAGTTGCCGCAGATAATTGTGCATGACCATTTCCCAGGTTGCTGACTTCAATAAATTTTTTGCCATCCAGTTGTTGTAATTTCCATTGCAGTTTTGCCTGCGTTTGCGCAGATGATGCCGGTTGGATGAAAACGGGGACGGAATAACGCAGTACAAATTGAAGCTTGTTTTTCTCAACTTTTGCAGGCGGCAACTCATCTATCGATAACCGATAAGCGTCTTCTGCCTGTGTCGAGGGTGGCCCCGTTCGAATAACGCGAATCAATTGACGTTCTCCGGGGGCCAATGCCAGCATCGGCGGACTAATGACCAGCCCCTGAGAGGGCGAAAGTTTGTCGTCGTAAGCGCTTTGGCTCCAGCGAAAAACCCGAACCTGGGCATTAAGCACATTTTCACCTGCGTTACTCAGCCAGATACCATCGGCATTTTGCGTCGCTTGCAGCGTTAACGTGACCGGTGCGATTTGCAATCCGCTGGCGGAGGCAAAGTTGACGTTCGCAACCATCCCTAACAGGCATGCGCAGGCATACTGCGCAACAGGCAGTTTTACTTTCATGTGGTTTCCTGAAGTTAGTAGTTAACGTTAACTGTTACCGTGTCGGCATAGTCGTCAGGAGTGAAGTTGGCGCTCGGTGCGGTGGCATAAACAGTATAAATTTGCGCCAGGCCGGTCCCCGTAGCTGCTACGCCGTTTCCCGGCGCAGTGTCGGTGGCTGTGTTCCCCCACACCGGACCTGTTGCTGATGTACGATTTAGTTGATAGGGCACTTTATCAGTATTGGAGGCAGCATTAGCCACGGAGGACATGGCACCTGAGCCTGTCGTCGTCCCTCCATTAGCGGCTGACGGCGCCAGACCGATAAAATAAGGCGTGGTCTTTGAGCAATTAACCGAAATCGTGTTGCTTGCGCTAGTATTCGTTGCCGTGGTATTCACTGGTCCAAGAGTGATATTTGAAGCCGAACCGGCGGTCACGGTACAGGCCTTTTGAATCGTCATCAGTACCTGAAATGTTCCATTAACGGTTGCTGCATGAGCCACAGGAATAATGGAAAAGGCGCAGCAACAAAGAATTAAGCGTTTGTTTAAGACCAGGGCCATATCCTATACCTTTTTCAAATAACCACATTTATTACCTTAGAAAAACAACAATGTGGCATAAGAAGACATGATTTAACCCTAGAATAAGTATTAGGCGTACGCCAGTTGGACTAATGAAGTTTACTTACGAAAAAGGTGATGGCGTCTACAAAAGAATAATACCAATGGGTGAGTATTTTGTTTTTTTTCTGTGCTACGCGCGGGTTAAGACAGGTGAAAAGGGACAATTGATTCGTTCGATGGCACTCAAAATAAGCATCATAAATCAGAATTTGTAAGATCTGTTCTCTTCAGTGTGAAAAAATGAGCAAGTGATAACCCACCTATTTTGGGGTCATCAACATTATGATGCTGTTATGGCCACCCTCGATAGTTACGGACAGTGGAAAATGACTTTGTAACCTTGCTCATTCCAGTGTTGTAGCAGCTCATTTTGTCTTCGGGTTGGCGTAATACCGGTCCAGACAAAAAGCGTTTGCCCTGGGAAAAGTTCTGGTCTTGGTGTTTCAATGGGTTCAGCAAGCACGGCAATATGCCAGCCTGATTGCGATAATCGCCAGGATTCGAGCCATAAACGAGTTCTGTCTTCAACATCCCAGGCCATCAGGATGGCATCTTTCCCTGATTTGCGTCGCGTCTCAGACAGCAGTGTTGCAACATATTCAATCAATGCGCCGTCAAGCATACTGTTCATAATGCGGGATGTATTATGGTCAAGCATCAGCCGTTGACGTACGGGAAGAAAAACGTGATCAATTAATGCTTCAACTGGGTAGACACGACCGAGTGAGATAATTTTGGCTCGAAGTTTCGGCGGGTTCACCATGCGAAGAATGCCCATCATCTCTTCTTGCAGTTGATTCCAGTCGTCGTCAGTTTCACGAGTGCTGGTTTCGAGCAATGCTTTAACTTTGCCAACAGGCGTGCCATTGTTAATCCAACGTTTTATTTCCTCTATACGTTGGATATCTTCTTCATCAAAGAGTCGGTGACCACCTTCGCTGCGCTGGGGTTTGAGTAAACCGTAACGCCGCTGCCATGCCCGGAGAGTGACAGGATTTATCCCGCAACGTTCTGCGACATCCCCAATACTGTAATACGCCATAACTCCCCCAAACATTCCCGATTCTCCGTCACCGATATGCAATTCCTGTCAGTTTGTACAACATGCATCAAATTGTACAAAACTGACATATGATTCTAGCAAAATTAAGATTTACTTTACTATCATGTATGGCGCAAATGCTGAAATTTATATTCAACATGAAGGCGTGTGGGGGATATTTTTGTTAAAGAACAGTTAGTTGAATTTAGTAACGATGAGGAATTATTTTTTCTCAGGCCATGCAACAGACGGTGTTCCATTCAGGCAGGCTTGTGCAAAAAGGTTGCCCTGGAAGATTTCAATGCCCGCGGATTCAAGCCACATCCACTCTTCAGGTTTTTCAACGCCGACTGCGGAAATCATAATCTCCAGTGAAGCGCAGCATTTGATAATTGCCTGAATGATGGCCTGCCGTGGTCCACTTTTATGCACATCAGTGATGAGCTCGCGGCTGATCTTAATTCGGTCGGGTTGAAAACGAGACAGAAGCTGAAGCCCGGCAAAACCTGCGCCAAAATGATCTATCGCTACACATATTCCCGCAGCCTTGAGTGACTTCACGGCCTGCGAGAACGTATCAAAGCGCGAAATAACTTCACTTTCGGTAAACTCTACAATGATTTGCTCAGGTACCAGTCCATGCGCCGTGATTTCGTCTATAAGAAAACTCACTGCATCGGGTTCGTTTACCAGGGTCATGGGGAGCAGATTGACTGACAACATTTTGCCATTAAGTCCCAGCGCGCTTGCCATCGCAAAGGCTGTCTTTTTACTCTGCAGGTCTGCAGAATACACATCCTCAGGTTTTAAGCTGCCAAAATATGTTGTGGGGGTATCACCGTCTTTACCGCGGATAAGCGCTTCCAGTGCGATGACTCGCTGCGACATAGGATCGATAATAGGTTGAAAAGCAAAGCTGAAATCTGCATCGGAGGGAAATGTGTCTTCATCCAGGAGGGTACAAGTATTGTCGGTAATAAAACTCCAGTAATCAGGTGCGGGTATTTCAAAATAGCTCGACTTGTCTGTCGCAAGGACAAATGTGCGGAAAAACTGTAATGCCCTGTCATCATAGGTGAGCTGAAACTTCGATGTTCCCTTATTCAGCACGGCTTGCAGGACGTCATTGCGCTCATGTCTTTGTAAATCAAATAACTCCATCCCCACTTTTCCAAATCTTCTCGCTGGAGCGTAATCACACATCAGCTCAACGACATTGTGGTGTCGTGGATCATTACAAATACAACGATAGATCTCTTTTACCTGCTCCTCAGGGCCTTCAAGCAGTTGGAAAAAGTGGCGACCATTAAAGAGTAAGATCCCCGTAACATCTGAGAGTCTGTTTTTAATATTTGCGGCTGTCACCATATCTTCAAGCGCTTTAAGAGGTGCGTCATCACGTAGATGGCTACGATAAATTATGGTTGTGAGCATGGAAATTCCGGGACTATAAGCGGGAAGAAGAAGTATGGACAGTATCAGACAAACCTGATTATGTCGTGATTTTAATACTTTATTCTAACTTTAATTTCACATTTTAAAGACCTTATGAAGATAAAGCTTACCCTGGGTGAGGATCGATTTGTACAATGCGTTCAGTGTTTTAAGTAAGTTGTAATTATTATAACTATCTGATTTAAAACAATTAGCACATTATGGTAAAAATTAATTCATCACGTTGTACACATTTTCGGTACAACTTTGCTACTGTTATAAAACTTAATATTCACCAGCATTTTGTTACAGGAGAAGTACATGCAACAGCATACTGTTCTTACTGATTCCGCAGGCGCGATTTCTCGTTACTTTGCTAAAGCGCATCTTCCTACCCAGCAGGAAACCTTGGGCGAAATCGTTACTGAGATCCTAAAAGATGGGCGCAATCTCAGCCGCAAATCACTGTGCACCAAACTTCTTCATCGTCTTGAAAAAGCATCAGGAGAGAACGAACAGAAACATTACAATGCGTTGATCGGCCTGCTTTTTGAATAAATGAAAACCCTAATAAGATAATGGGTAAGTAGTGAAGGAGTTATGAAGAAACCTGACAGTGAACGCTTGAAACATGAAATTACAGGTTTGGCTGTGCTAGAAATTTTACGCATGCATACAGACGTTTCTTTAACGGTACTGATTAAGCAATTGCGACTTATGCGGGCCGGTGAAATGGACAGGACACGCAAACAACTAATTGACAGCGTTATCAATGAATTCACAAATTTTAATCCGGACAAAATAAAAATAAAACCGGACAGAACTATTGATGAGAGTGATTTCAGTGCCAGCAAAAAACCTAAATTACATTAAAGATAATTTTCCAGACTATACAAGCGAGGTTACTATGCTTCATGAAATTAATGTCCACAGTGTTATGGCGGATAAGGCGTTATCAAGTTATTTCCACAATGCCGGTGAGCTTTTAGCCGATGAGTCTGTGGTACTGGGTCAGGCGGTGACAAATGTTATTTTAGCAGGTGATAATGTTAACAATAAAAACATTATTTTAAGCCTGATCGGTTCTCTGGAATCGACAACTGATGTTGTCCAGGCTGATATTATAAGAAAAACCCTGGAAATAGTGTTGCGTTATACAGCTGATGACGTTTAATTTGTTATTATATTAATATAACAATCAACTTTGTTATATGCTGCGAACTCTACTGCTTCGCTTTTTAGATTAAGACTATGCACAGCAGCCTCTTTTTTATAAATGCATTTCTATGGGGGGATATGGCTAATTCAATTCCGGAGAATTATATTTTCCGCTGCGCGCTATATAAGGATGTAGAGCGAAAAGTAATGTTAAAACAGGGTTATATAAACAACGATATTCTTGCTCAGGCATTTAGTACGCAGTTGAAGAATGAGAAAAATGTGATATTAACCGATATCTATGCGCAGATTCTGGCCCATCTTCAGCCCGATAAAACTGCGCAGCCCGGTTAGGTCAATGGTGATTTTTCATTGGGGCCATAAAAATGAACATAATTCAGGAACATGCTGGAAACGCGGAATTATGGGTTGATGATATTTTTATCAGACAAGGATTAAAGAACATCATTGCCGATATCGTTTTTGAAGATGATAAGGCGCGGCTAGTGTTCTTCACCGCTAATCACTTTGAGGCGGTAAAAAAGCAAAATTACGATCTGAATACGCACCGGTTGGTGCTGCTGATCGATGGCCATCTGTATCAGTATCTCAATGAGATTTCATTTTACAGATTGCCGATAGATATTAGCGTTGCCACACTCAAACAGTTTATTATTGATATTACTGGTTTTGCTAGTAATCACGAAAATAAATCAGAGCTAAATATCTCATTGACCGCGCGGGATAAATATATTTTAACGCAGTTAGGGGAGGGGAGAACCATTTTTGAGATATCTGCCCTGTTAAATCTACACTTAAAAACGATTTATCAGGCCAGGCAGAATTTGATCAAGAAACTGGGTTGCTCTGGGCTGATTGATTTTCAGGGGATACTGCAAGCGCAAATTTTCCGGAACTGGCTGAAACATGCCTGAGCTCACCGACAGTTTGTACTTGATGTTGGGGATGTACGACAGGGCCAGTGGCCCTGTCGCGGTATAAACTAAACTTTGCTATTCCATTACGAGTTCATTCCCGCCCTCCTGCTGATGATGCTTTTTACTCAGCGAGAAGAAGCCAAATATCAGCGTTATTACCACAATGCTGGCCATAATCAGGAAAATTTCCTGATAGCCCACCATATCAAACAGCTTACCGACAGGCAGCGACAGCACGATGATGCCAATGGAACTGGCAATATTAAAGCCAATCAGGTATATCGTTGACGATAGGCGCTTGTCAAAATTTGCGACGCTGAATTTAAAAACTGAAATAACAAACAGTGGGACTTCCAGCGCGTGCAGCATTTTGATTAAGGAAATAATATAGATATCAGTGAACAACGCAGAGCCCAGGATTCGACAGGTCATGATTGTGCCACCCAGCAGCAATGCGGATTTAGGCCCAATGCGGTTAATCAGGAATGGAATCATCGCCATGCCAACGGCTTCCATAAACACCTGTACTGAGTTGAGGTAGCCGTAGACGCGCGGAGCCAGTTCAGGGTCGTCAAATAAGCTGGCGTAAAACACCGGGAACATCTGCTGATCGTAGATGCTATAGAACGACCAGGTGCCGACGACAAAGATAACGAAAAACCAGAACTGCGAATCTTTAAAGATGGTGAGAAAATCCTTTCGGGTCAGCGCGTCTGGCTCGGGCGAACGTGTATCCGCGGATGCCGGGGCCGGTGCGTTGGTTTTGAACACCACGTTAATCACCAGGAATAACACCCCCATGACCGACACACACCAGAAGTTAATGTGCGGGTTGATACTGAAGAAGATGCCACCCACAAACGTCCCTGCGGCGTAGCCAAGCGATCCCCAGAAGCGGGCGGTGCCGAATTCAAAGTTGAATTTGCGGCTCACTTTCTCGACGAAGCTTTCCACCAGACCGCAACCGGCGAGATAGCCAAGACCAAAGAAAATGGCGCCTAGTACCATGCCAAGCTTGAAGTTGGAGACCAGCAGCGGTTCATAAACATAAATCAGGAACGGACCGCTGAGCGTGATGACAGTCCCCATCATCCAGATAAGGGGCTTGCGGGTACCGAGCTTATCCTGCAGAAAACCGTAGCCCAGCATAAACAGCATGCTGAAAAACTGGTTTACGGCATACAACATTCCCAGCTCCGTTCCGGACAGGCCTAATTTGCTTTTTAGCCATATGGCATAAAAAGACCACCACAGCGACCAGGCGGCAAAGAAAAAGAGCAGATACCCGGAGGAATACCGGTATTTATCATTACTGAACGGCATCGTTATTTTCATGTTTTTTCCAATCCAGATTAGGTCATTGTAAGGTCTTGCTGCCGCGACGTAACGCGTGCTCGGTATTACGGGTTTATCGTTCTGTTTAGCGAAGGTTGTGATTGAATAAAGCAGCTCAGCTGTTGGCTGTTGGGGAATGCGCTAAGCGCGCCACGCTGGCTGGTTGCCAGGGCACCGCAGGCGCTGTTGAAATCGTCGGTTCGGGTTAGCCGAAGCAGTTCCTCTTCGGACCTCTTCAGAATGTCACTCTGTCGGGCGAACTCGCTAACAAGGTCAAACATCAGCGTCTGGTTACCCCACATCTGTGGGCGTAGGTTGATATCGAAGCTCAACGTGCCCGCTGCCCGTCGAGTTGCCGCCATCGCCTGGGCGAGAGTCGCCGGGCTGAGAAACTGATCGGCAGATGGATTGACCAGAAAATCAAATTGCCGCTCACCGTCAGGATCCAGCGACACCAGTACGGTGCTGGTGTGTCGCTTCGGATCAAACTCCAGGCTTTTGGTGTCCACCTGCGCTGTCACCAGCGTTTGGTGCAGAAAGCGGCCGAAGGCGTCATTGCCTACGCGGCCGATAAAGCCGCTGTCATGGCCGAGGCGGGCGACGCCGATGGCCACATTGAAGGGCGCGCCTCCCGCACAGGCTTCAAACTGCATATTGTCGCGCGGTAGCAAATCCACCACGGCATCTCCGAGCGTCCAGATTGTCATTATTTTTCCCCAAAGCAGTGAGACGGGTGGTTATTTGGCGGCGAGCGGCCAGGCATGCCCGTTATTAAAAATGGCGTGTCCGTTCTGGCTAAATAAGGTCAGTTGGCGATCGTCCGGTTCAGGATAAATACGGCTGCTGAGGGTGTACTCGCCGTGATTAACAAAGACTTCTACCGACGAACTATCGATAAACAGGCGCAGGTCCAGCACATCATTGGCGGGCAGCGGTACGCTACGGCAGCCCGACAGGCCGTGTTGCGGATAGCGGCGTTCCAGCACCAGACGCTGAGCCTGGGTATCGACGAAGACGCGCAGCCCGTCACCCAGCGCGATGCCGTATTGTTCAGCGTGGCTGCGGGCGATATCGAGGCTCAGTTCGACTTCGAGAGCATGCGCCTGTTCTTCTACCATCAGGGTGCGATTGTTCAGGTCGCTGACCGGCCAGACATGAAGCTGACCGCGTAATGACTCCAGCTCTTTGACCGGGTTCATGCGCAGCCGCAAATCTGCATCGAGCGTCACTTCCCGGGGAAGAGTAAGCATGCCCGCCCAGCCGTCGGCCTGTTCTGGCATCGGCGACTCCCACATCGATAGCCAACCGATCACCACGCGGCGACCGTCCGGTGTGAAAAATGACTGAGGGGCGTAAAAATCATGCCCGTGATCCATCTCCCGGAAGGGGTGGGTCACGTGGAACTGATGGTTATCCTGCCATTCGCCGACCATATAGCCGCTCTGGAACAGGTTACGGTAATCGTAGCCGTCGGCGGCGATACCCTGCGGCGAGAACATGAAGACGAGCTTATCGTCCAGCGGGAAGAGGTCCGGGCACTCCCACATGTAGCCCATGCCGTCATTGGCCTGGGCAAGCGTGCTCGCAAACTGCCAGTGCTGCAGATCCTGCGAATGATAGAGCTGTACTTCGCCCACGTCATCGACCCGGGCGCCCACAACCATGTACCAACTGTCTCCCTCTCGCCAGACTTTCGGATCGCGAAAATGGTGAACGCCCTGCGGGGTATCCAGAATCATGCCCTGGCGTTCAAAGTGAACTCCATCGGTGCTGGTGGCCAGACATTGCACCTGATACAGGTTTTCCTCTTTTGCCTCGCCGTCGAATTTGTGCCCGGTGTAGATCAGGGCCAGTTTATTGCCGTCAACCACCGCTGAACCGGAAAAACAGCCGTCTTTATCCTCTGGCCCTTCGGGGGCCAGTGCGATGGGTAGGTGCTCCCAGTTCACCATATCGCGGCTGCGCGCATGGCCCCAGTGCATCGGCCCCCAAACCGGTTGCCACGGATAGTGCTGATAGAACGCATGGTAGTAACCATCAAACCAGGAGAGGCCGTTAGGGTCATTCATCCAGCCCGCCGGAGGGGCGAGGTGATAGCACGGATACCAGCGCGGATTGATACGATCTTTTTGCTGGTTTAGGGCCTTGTTGGCCGTTAAGAGTAATGACGTCATTTGCGTGTCCCTGTCAGTGAATTGAGTAGAAGGTAACGTTAACATTCTCAGCTTTCTCGCAGAATTGATGGTAATATCGATGTTAATCACAAAAGTTAACGTTAACATTTTGCGAGTGTTATCAAGATCGCATTTTCAGACCCGGCAAGGTGAACGCCGTTAAAGGAGAGGGTATGGCATCTTTAAAGGATGTGGCGCAACGGGCTAACGTCTCGTTAATGACCGTATCACGAGCGATTAACGAGCCCGAGAGACTGCGGCCAGAAACCTATAAAAAGGTGATGGAAGCGGTAGATGCGCTGGGGTATGTCTCCGATCTCTCCGCGAAAAAAATTCGTGGCGCGAAAACCACGGCTAACACTATCGGGGTGTTAGCGCTGGACACCATGACCACGCCATTTTCCGTGGAGATAACGCTCTCTATCGAAGAGACCGCGCGGGCGCACGGTTGGAATAGCTTTGTGGTGAATATGTTCAGCAATGACCAGCCAGAGAAAATGGTGGATCTGCTGCTGGCGCATCGCCCTGACGGCATTATCTATACCGCGATGGGGTTGCGTCAGGTTCCGGTACCGGAAAAGCTGCATAAGTATCGCTGCGTGCTGGCAAACTGCGAAAGCATCAGTGGTCCTTTTCCCACCTATATTCCTGATGATGAGCAAGGGCAATACCTTGGCGTGAAGGCGCTATTAGCCGCAGGCTATCGTCGGCTGCTGTGCATCCACCTGCCGAAAGGGATTGTGGCGACCGATCGCCGCCGGGCGGGAATGGAGCGCGCCTGTCGTGAGGTGGGGGTTGACCCTGATGCCATGCTCCACCATTATCTTCCACCCGGCGAAAGCCACCATATTGATGCAGCGGAGATTGTCGGCCGCTATATCCATGGCGCGCGACCGATATTTGATGCTGTGGTTTGCGGGAATGACCGCGTGGCTTTTGTTATCTACCAGGTATTGCTGGGCCGTGGGCTGCGCATTCCGCAGGACGTCGCTGTGCTGGGCTATGACAATATGGTGGGCACCGGTGAGTTGTTTTTACCGCCGCTGTCGACGATACAGTTGCCGCATTATGAAATTGGCCGTCTCAGTGCACTGCATCTTATCCAGGGACTCGATCACCGGGATACTGTGCGAGTCGACAGCCCCTGGCTTCCCCGGTCGTCAATATGATTAGCTTAACTGCTTCGTTTCAATAACCGGAGGGATGTGTGCATTCTGTTGAGGGTATCGCTAATTTGCTGGTGGATGTTATAAAACTGAAACTTGGGGGTACTGTTTAGTCACTGTTGAGCGCGCAAGGCTCAAAGTTGGGTCGTATATTAAACTCTCGCCGTAATTTAGGGGTTTCAATAAAATAACCATTATTTATTAATGTTAACGTATCAATATATTGTAACTTACGAAACGTTTACATTTTTTTCCGTTCTTACCCATCCATCGCTCTTCTCTGCTTCTGTAACTTCAGTGGGACGTACAAGCGTCCACCACATTAACCACATGCAATAGTTCATCTTAGTGACATTGGATTTTACGGCGGTTATAGGCATTTACGTCCCCCTTTTTTAGCCTACAGATAAACCGTGAAAATTGTGATCCCGTACTCAGATAGTGCATTCCGTGGTTGCCTTTTAATCACAGACTTTTATTGTATTCTCATTGTATACAATAAAAATACAGAGAGTGAGTATGAGAGTGATCGATACCCATAACCATGTTTGGCAGTGCCGGGGGGAACATTTTTCCTGGATTACAGACGACCTGGCGGCAATTCGACGTGATTTTCTTATTGACGATTTGCAGGCGGTATTGGCTGAAAACAGTATCGAAGGCGCCATTTTAGTACAAGCCATCCCTTCAATTGAGGAGACCGAATGGCTGCTGGATATAGCTGAGCATCACGATGAAGTCAAAGGTGTTGTTGGATGGGTGGATATAAACCACGGGACTGAGATCGTACAGGATTTGCAGAGACTGCTGAGAAAATCCCGCTATCTGAAAGGGATCCGCTATATGTCTCAAGGCTTGCCTGAGAGTCATTTAGTGACCCCGCAATTTATTCAGGGGGTTCGCAGTGTTGGGGAGCAAGGGTTGGTGTATGAACTGTTGGTTACGCACCAACAGCTTGAGGCGGCAAATCAGCTAATTTCTGCTTGTCCAGAGGTGACCTTTGTTATCGAACATGCGGCAAAACCCGCAGTTCGCGACAGGGAAATTATCCGCTGGCGTGAACAGTTAATGTTGATTGGTGAGGCTTACAGCAATGTTTTTTGCAAACTATCAGGCCTGGTCACGGAAGCAGATTACGCCCGCTGGACGGGACCTGAGCAGGCGAGCCAGGAGCTTGAACCTTATTTTAGCTCGGTTTTTGCCGCATTTGGCCATGAGCGAGTGATGTATGGATCCGACTGGCCAGTTTCTCTACTGGCATTACCGTACGCCGGCACTTTAGGGCTTTACCAGAACTACCTGCAATCTCACCAGGCTCTTTCCAGCGATAACTTCTTTTATCGCGTGGCAGAGAAGGTTTACTCATTAAAGTAACAGGGGGGCACTTATGGAAGTCGTTCAATATATTCTCGGATTTGGCCCGGCAGTGGTCATTCCAATGATTATGTTTTTATTTGCCGTGCTTTTTGGCGCGAAACTTGCCGACGCGGCGAAAAATGCAATGACGGTAGGTATTGGTTTTCTCGGTCTTTCGTTGCTGATTGGTTTTATGGTGACATCACTCAGCAGTTCGACAGAAGCGATGGTAAAAAACCTCAATCTTCATTATGAAGTGTTGGATCTGGGGTGGCCGCTAATTAGCGCCTTCAGTCTGGCTGCACTCTCTCTACCGATAGTTTATACGTTATGTTTTGTCACTAATTTGTTGATGATTTCAACCAACACCACTAAAACCCTTAACGTTGATTTTTGGAATTATTGGCACTTTGTATTTGCAGGAATCATTGTTGAACAGGTGACGGGTTCATTTTGGATGGGGATTTTCGCCAGTTGGATCACATTTATTATTACGCTAAAAATCGCCGATTACATTGCCCCACATGTGCAGAAATTCTGTGACACGCCGAACGTGACTATTACTCAGGCGGAGATCGTCGCCTGGGCTCCGTTGGCATTTTTAATGGATCGTGTAATTGATCGTATTCCGTTGATTAACAAAATTGACCTTAATCTCAGCAAAATTGAAGCCAAACTAGGTTTTTTTGGTAGCCCGTTAGCCATGGGAGCCATTCTGGGGGTAATTATCGGTATGCTTGGTGCGCTACCGTTCAGCGATATTATTAAGAGTGGGATGAATTTTGCGGCGGTAATGGTGTTATTGCCGACGATGGCGGGGGTACTGGTCAGTGGTCTGGTACCAATTACTGAAATTGCCTCTGAATGGGTAAAGAAACGTTTTCCAACAAAGTCACTTTATTTTGGTATTAGTGGTGAAATTGCTTTTAAAAATCCTGCGGTATTGTCTGTAGGTATTTTGATGGTACCACTCACTATCCTGATTAGTACTATTTTGCCTTTTAATACCATGATGCCATTCGCCGATATTCCTTATCTGCCGATATTTGTCGTCTTTGGCACGGTTGCATGCAACGGAAACATGTTCCGTGGATTAATTAATGGCATTGTCATCGTGTGTGGGATCCTATGGTTTGGTTCGGATCTCGCTGTTGTGTCGCAGGCTTTGGCCGAAAAGGCGCAATTGAATGTGCCAAAAGAGATGATGGCCTCATCAATCGATGGCGGCTCACACGCTATATCCTATATTTTCTACAAAATGTTCGAATTGTTAAAAGGAATGAATCCTGCACTCTTGTGTATTTTTTCTATCGTAGCGACCGGGATTATTATTTATGTGCTGAAGTTGATTTTCAATATTAATAATAAATCAATTACAGCACCCTCATTAACTGCAAAAAAAAGTTGACTAAGAATACTGATAAACATCAGGGGAATATTATGATTACTCAGAATACAATTAAAAGTGTAGGGCTTAGTGTACCTTCTTTAACCTTCGGTGCAGCCAGCCTGGCTAATTTATTCAGAACGCTGAGCAATAACGAAGCCATGGACATTGTTGATAAGGCCATTCAGGTTGGCTGGCGCTACTTTGATACTGCACCACATTATGGCAGCGGACTTTCTGAACTGCGTTTAGGTCTGGGATTACGGGGACTGGATCGTAGCGAATATGTTTTGTCCACCAAGGTTGGTCGTCTGCTGCAATCGCGGAAACAAGAGCCTGGTCTTGAGGCGGGGGAGTTCTTCTATGATGAGAACCCGTTTAACCGACTGGCTGATTACTCCTATGAGGGCATCATGCGCTCATACGAAAACTCTATCCAGCGCCTGGGAACCCGTTTTATCGACATTCTCTATGTACACGATCTCGGTACCTATACCTACGGCAATACGGAACTGGAACGTCAACATTTTAGAACCTTCTGTGAGTCAGGGCAGAAAGCACTAGAAGAGCTTAAGCGCAATGGCGATATCAAAGCCTGGGGCGCAGGTGCGAATGAAGAGGCAATCCTTATGGAGGTGATGGATAACGCTGCCCCGGATATCTTAATGCTCGCCAACCGCTACAACCTGCTGGAAACAGACCGCCAGGCGTTCTTTGCTAAATGTGAAAGCAACAATGTTTCGGTGGCTGTTGCTGCACCTTTCGCTACCGGAGTTTTAGTCGCCAAAGATAAATCTAAGGCGTTGTATGAATACGGTTCAGCGCCAGCGCAGGTTATTGAAAAAGTAAATGCGATAGAAGCGCTATGTGCAAAATATGCCGTGCCGATTGGTGCCGCGGCGCTGCAATTCCCATTAAGAAACCAAAATGTGGTCACTGTAACCTGCGGCATTCAATCCGTGGAGCAGGCGTTGACTAATTTTACATGGGCTAACTGGGATATTCCGCAGGGATTGTGGGATGAACTGGTCAGTATTGGTATTCAGTAAGCATCATTTGTAACTTTGCGAAAAAAATAAACAGATATTGAGGATGTAATGAAAATAGTTAAAGCCGAAATCTTTATGGTTGATTTGAAACCTAAAGTGAAACGTGTCGATGCGATTCAGTCTTTTGTATCACAAGAGACGCCGATTATTCGTTTAACAACATCGAGTGGAGAAATAGGTGAAGGTTACACCTACACCATTGGCACTGGAGGCTCATCTGTGGTTGCGCTGTTACGAGATCATCTGTTACCGAAATTGATTGGTCAGGATGCGACGATGATTGAGGGCATCTGGGAATCATTGCTATTCTCAACTCATGCGACCTCGGTTGGCGCCATTACGTCTCTGGCACTGGCAGCCATTGATACCGCATTATGGGATTTGAAGTGTAAGCGCATGAATTTGCCGTTGTATAAAGTCGCAGGTGGCGCGAAATCGCGCATGAAATTATACACCACCGAGGGGGGCTGGCTGCATTTAAGCACTCAGGAATTAGTTGATGATGCGCTAGCCGTTAAGGCGCAGGGATTCTGCGGTTCTAAAATCAAAATTGGTTCTGAAAGTCCGGTGCGTGATATCGAGCGCTTGACTGCTGTACGTGAAGCGGTGGGTGATGAGTATGTGATCATGACTGATTGCAACCAGGCGTTTAAATTCTCGGAAGCCAAACAGCGAGCAACGTTGTTGGAACATATTAATCTTTCATGGATTGAAGAGCCGTTTCTTGCGCATGATGTTGATTCTCACCAGAAATTGTGTGAGTCAACCTCTATTCCTGTTGCTGTGGGTGAGTCCATTTATTCCATCCAGCACTTCAAAGAGTATTTACAGAATAATGCCGCAGATATCATTCAAGTTGATGTGGCTCGTATTGGTGGTATTACACCATGGCTTAAAGTTGCACATATGGCGGAATGCTTTAACAAAATTGTCTGTCCGCATTTCTTGATGGAATTGCATATATCATTATGTTGCGCCATTACTAATAGCCGTTGGTTGGAATATATCCCACAACTCGATAGTGTTACTCTGAATAAGGTGAACATTCGCGAGGGATATGCTTTTCCACCAGAGGAACCTGGTTTGGGTATTCAGTGGGACTGGCAGAAAATACAGGCTGATACTGTTGTTTACCATGTCATTGAATAAAACAATTTTTATTTTCTCAGGAATATATTATGTCTGAAAATCATGCTCAATTTCACGGTGCATGGTGCCCATCAATTACGCCTTTTGATCAACAAGGAAATATTGATTTATCGGCACTGCAACAGCATTTGCGACGGTTGAAAGAGGCAGGGACTCGTGTCGTATTGCTAATGGGAAGTATTGGGGAGTTCACTGCATTAACGCTGGATGAACGACTGATGCTTATCCGTGAGACACGGAAAATGTCATCGCTGCCGCTGGTGGCAAATATCTCAGCTACCTGTATGGCGGATATGATACGTCTGGCAGAAGAGGCCTCGCATTGCGAGTATCAGGCAGTGATGATTCTACCTCACTACTATTTTCAACAAACGCCGGCCCAACTATTGGCATACTACCGCGATCTGGGGCAACGCCTGAATGGAAAATGGTTCGCATACAACTTTCCTGCCCGAACTGGATGCGATCTGGACGCGGTACTGGTGGCGCAATTAGCGGCAGAATTTCCCAATTTTGTGGGTGTTAAAGATACTGTTGATTGCCTCTCTCATACTCGCGCCATCATTCAGTCAGTCGCGTCCGTTAGAGACGATTTTGTTGTTCTGTCCGGTTATGATGAATATCTCATCCCAAATCTACTCGCGGGTGGCGCGGGAGTTATTTCAGGATTAAATAATATTTGTCCCGAACTTTTTGTGCGGGCAATTAAAGCCTGGGATGAAAATGATTTTACCCAGCTTACTGGTATACAGCGTGAGATAAGCCGACTTTCTGCTATTTATAATATTGGTAATGATTTTGTTACCACAATTAAAACCGCGGTGGCTCATAAGTTTCAGTATTCTGGAGGGGGATCAAGAAGCTTTGCGGGGAAACTAACCTGTCAGGAATCGCAACAGATCGACATAATGTTCAGTATCAAATAATCAAAAATCAATAACGGCATTCATTATGCTACGGCAATACAGTATTGCTGTTATACATCTCTGTTATAAGGTATAGAATATGTCTTATAGAATGATATTAAATGAAACCTCATATTTTGGCGTGGGTTCAATTAACGCTATCGTTGATGAAGTTAAAAAGCGAGGCTTTAAAAAAGCGCTGGTAGTTACTGACCACGATCTTATCCAGTTTAATGTGGCGACTAAGGTCCTTGATATTCTTGATAGCGCAGGGTTGCCTTACCAAATTTTTGATAAGGTCATACCTAACCCTACGATTGACATCGTGCAGCAAGGTGTTGAAGCATTTCGTCAGGCGGGCGCGGATTACCTGGTCGCCATTGGTGGTGGTTCACCGCAGGATACGTGCAAAGCGGTAGGGATAATTATTAGCAACCCTGAGTTTGCCGATGTCCGCAGCCTCGAAGGTGGGGCTGACACTCAAAATGCCGCCGTACCGATGATTGCCATTCCAACGACCGCGGGTACGGCAGCAGAGGTGACTATTAACTATGTAATTACCGATGTAGAGAACCGCCGTAAGTTCGTTTGCTACGATCCTCATGCTATTCCGGTCGTTGCTATTATTGATGCTGACATGATGGCCAGCATGCCGCCCAGTTTAAAGGCGGCAACCGGGGTTGACGCATTGACTCATGCAATTGAAGGTTATATTACGAAAGGGGCATGGGAATTAACCGATACGCTTCATTTAAAGGCAATTGAGATGATAGGGCGTTCGCTACGCGGTTCGATACAGGGAATAGACCAGGACGCTGAAGGCATGGCGGTGGGGCAGTATATTGCCGGGATGGGTTTCTCTAATGTCGGGTTGGGTCTGGTACATGGTATGGCCCATCCTCTGGGGGCATTCTATGGTACACCGCATGGCGTTGCCAATGCGGTGCTACTGCCGCATATCATGGCTTACAATGCTGAGTTTACAGGAGACAAATATCGCCAGATTGCGCAGGCTCTGGGCAATACTCAGGCCATGGTGATGCCGATCGAAGAGGCGCGTCAGGCGGCCGTTGAAGCCGTGGAACAACTTAACCGAGACGTTAATATTCCTGTCCGACTGCGTGATATCGGCATGAAATATGAAGATATCGATGCATTGGCCGTTGCGGCAATGGCGGACATCTGTACCGGTGGAAATCCTCGAGATACCTGTATTGAAGAGATTAAAGTGTTGTACCGACAGCTCTACTAATTTTTAATTTTCCAAATGACCGGTAGAAATACCGGTCATTTTATATGTATGCCTATTTAAAGCTGGAGAACAGACGGTTGTATGAGTTGTTGACGTGGTGGGCAATGGCTTCACGGGTTTGTTCTATATCACGGGAAATAATACCGGCGCAAATTTTCAAATGTTCTTTGGATGAATCAATTATTGAATCATTTTTCATTTTGTCTGAACGCAGCATGCGTAACCGGTCATACATGAAGGTCAGTGTTTTAGTCACGATAGCGTTGTGGCAATCGGATAGCATTTGTTCATGTAGTTCGTTATCAGCTTCGAGTAATAAAGACACATTCGAATCATGAAAACCGACTTCAATTTTATCTTTAATTGTCTGGTAGCGTTGCGGATCCTGGTTCTCCCATGACAAATTCAATACCATAATTTCAATGTCTTTTCGGATCTGAAAAATATCGCGTATTTCACTGAGTGTAATGGGCTTAATGGTTTTCGTTTTGTTTTTGGAAGGCTCAATCCAGCCTTCCGTCATCAGACGAAACAAAGCCTCACGCAACGGCGTTCGACTGACATTAAGTTCCTGACATAGCTCATTTTCTGAGATAGCCCCTACCAACTCATTTGCGATGATTTTGGCCTTCAATTGATGATATGTTTTTTCGCTGATGTTCATAGTCTGGCTTTGATGGGGGTCATAATCATGTTTAATGAGATACAAATTAGCCCCTTGTCACTATGAAATCAATGGGTAAGCCTGGTTCTACAACGAATTAGCTTGTGTTTCAACGCCTCAATCAGCAGCACTAACAGCTGCAACCGCGTAAACAGATGGGGAGTTGTTGAAGTGTAAAATCCCCCATTTAGCTCTTCTGCTGCCAGCGCATCCACATCCTTCTGCGGATGATGTTTTTTTACTCAGCGTGAAGAAGCCAAATACCGGCGTTCATATCACGGTGCTGGCCATCATTAAGAAATTCTCCTGACAATCCACCTTTGCAAACTCAACGTTGAATTTGGCTTAGTGGAAGAGATAGCCGTTAGCCAGTTTGTTGAGGATGTATGCAGGCGGTCTTTCTGCTGTCATACCTCTGGCATTTACTCTTGATGAGGAGAGCTTTTTGCCCCTAAAAATTGCCTAATGTGACTAACGGTTAAATAAATTGCCGATTTCTCTAAAAAAAATGATTAGCGTGCCGATACACTGACAGGATATGTCAGTATTTTATATATAATTTGTGTAAGGAAAACAGAAAAGTAGGTGCTTATGGCTGATTCAGCAAGGAGTTGCTCAGCAGAACGTTTAGTCGATATCCTAATAGAGCTACAAACTTGTGGCGTTGTGAATCGCTATCAGTTGATGAAAAAATTTAATATCACTGAACGAACGGTCTATCGTGATCTTAATATGCTTTCCTCTTTTATTGAGGGGAGTGGTGGCGGAGAGTATCGATTGATACCGGTTCGAGCGCAGAATAATAGCGCCTATGCCCTTCATGGCCCACTGGCAAAGCTGCTGGACGCCGATGCGGTTTTTCCTGAGAGAGATGAAGATTTTTGGCTTAACTTAGAAAAAAGAGCTGAAGAACAGCACGTTAGAGTTCAGTTTGGTCGCCCTGAACATTCAGTCAGAAATGATTTGCGAAAGTATTTTAACTTATTAGAAAAAGCGATTCAGAAAAACAGAGTCTGTCATATTTTATATAAAGACAAAACGCGCACTGTTCACCCTTATAAATTAGTTAACCAGAAAAATATTTGGTATCTGCAGGCGACTGAGGACGGAAAACTTAAGTCTTTTTCGTTAAGTAAAATTCGGTGGTTGGATATCCGGAAAGAGCATTTTGCGGTTGATATACCCACACTGTCATTAATTGACGAGCATCGCGATCCCTGGGTGAGTGAAGATACGTTTGAAGTGCGGGTGCGTATTAAACACAGCATTGCTGGCTACTTCGCAAGACGAGATTTACTGCCTCAGCAAGAATTGGTTCGCGAAGAGAATGATGGCGTGACTTTGCTTTGCAAGGCAGCACATCAGAATCAAATTATTCCACTAATTCTATTCTGGTTACCAAATATAGAAATTCTGGAACCAGAATGGTTGAAAAAAACGGTCATCAATATACTGCATAACTACATCACTGGCGATCGCGACCCCGTTCCTGTTCTGGAATGTGATGCGTAGCAGGTAACAACGATTTATTGCAAAGGAGATTATTATCTATGGCATTACCATTCATTATTCTGGGCGTCGCGGCAGCGGCAACGGCGTTTGGCGGCAAAAAAGCTTATGATGGCTATCAGAAAAAATCGGAAGCTGATGATGTATTAGATCGCGCGCAACGTCGCTTTGATAAGCATAAAGAGAGTTTTGATCAGGCAAATGAAACAACGTCGAAAAAACTGGCCGAACTGGGTGAAAAAGAGCTGAAAATCGGTAAAGATTTCAATGAATTTAAAACGATTGCCGACGATCTGTTGGCGCGTATGGCTAAGGATGGGCATAAAGATCTTCGTCTGAAGGTACCGCAGCACAATATCAATAAAATTCAAAGTCTGGCGATTTCCGCCACGGAATACTTGACGACAGTCGTCGGTGCCGGGGTTTCTGGTGCTGCCGCTGGTTTTGCCGTGTACAGCGGTGTTATGGCGTTTGCCGCAGCTTCTACCGGTACGCCGATCGCCGCCCTGTCTGGTGCGGCGGCGTATAACGCCACAATGGCGGCTATTGGTGGTGGTTCCCTGGCCGCAGGTGGGTGGGGGATGGCGGGCGGCGCGATGGTGCTCGGCGGTGCGGTAGTGGCTCCGCTGATTGCTATTGCGGGCTGGGCTTACGATAGCCATGCCGAAAAAGCACTTAACAATGCTTATCAAAGCTCTCGTGAAGTGACCGCGGCGGTGGAAAAAATGAATGCGGCTGAAGCGCATCTGACGAAGGTGCAGCGGTATGTAAATAGTATTTATGAATCAATTACCCGTATGCATAGCGTCTTTGTTCAACACTACTTTGAACCGCTGAAAGCAATGCATGCCATCATTGTTGAACGTCATGAGAAGAATATCACCACCGAAATTAGTGAGTCGGAAGAGATCATGGCGATTATCGACCATGGTTATGAATTAGCCGCCATCATGACCGACGTGATCACCACGCCGCTGTTCAAGCCGGTGACGCAGGAAAACGGAGAAGCCGTTATCGAAGATGGGGTGATCCAACTGCAGACCGACAGCAACGGTATGAACCTGCTGAACAAAGAGATTCTGGACGAAAAACTGTCGGCTTCTGCTTCTGAGTTTGACGCATTTTCTTCTCGTATTTAATCGACCTGCCGGGCGATTCTGCCCGGCATTGCTATGGGTGAGCACAATGAACACAGCCAGGTTTGACTGGGGTGAAGAGTTACATCAGACGGTGGTCAAGAGTCTGACCACCTCTTTTGGGTTGGATTTTCTCTTGCTGGAGGATAAACACGGCGGCGATGTGAATACCATCCATAACGCTCGCGAGGGAGTGTATGCTACCGATGCCGAGCGTCAACGATACGAGCAACGTGAAGGGTATGATTCTCATCATTATCATAGCCACGAAAACTACATTGCCACCAATCGGGCGGGAAAAAAGGCGCACGAAGCTGGTACGTTGACTGATACCTACACCGGTGAGAGATTTGCTGCTAATGATAAAAAGAACCTCGACCATATTATTGCCGCCCATGAAATTCACAACGATCCAGGGCGTATCCTTGCCGAATGCGATGGTGCCGATCTGGCTAATGATTCATCAAATCTGACCTTCACGAATGAGTCGCTGAATAAGGCGAAGAAGGCGAAAACGATGGATGCCTTCGTGCAAACGCTACAAGAACAGTATGCTGCGACTACGCAGGAAATTGCCCGTTTACGCAGCCAGCTAACGCTTTCCGAGCAAGAGCAAAAAAAACTTAATAAGCTGGAAAATAAAGCCGCCGCCGATTTTGAACGGATGAAAGAGGCCGACAAAAAGGCGCGGGCAAAATACAACAGTACGATCAATCGGGAATATTACACCAGCAGCAAGTTTGCGAAGAATGTCGCCACTGCCACAATGAACAATGCGTTTCGCATGGGAACGCGGCAGATGTTGGGGTTGGTTCTGGCAGAGACCTGGTTTGAGTTCCGCGAGCGTATTCCCGTGATCTTTGAGAAGCATCGTCGTTCATTCGATGCCGGAGACTTCCTGCAAGATGCGGCGGAGGCATTACGCGCAGTCTGGCAGCGAGTGCAGGGTAAATTCAACACTTTCCTGACGTCCTTTAAAGACGGTGCCATCGGTGGCGTGCTCTCCAGCATTACGACGACGCTCTTCAATATCTTCTTTACGACTAAGAAGATGATGGTGCGCCTGATTCGTGAGATGTGGAACAATTTGGTACAGGCCTTTAAAGTTATGGTCTTTAATCCTGAGGGGTTAGCGCCGGGGCAGCTAGCTAAAGCGGTGAGCAAGCTGGTGGCTGCGGGTGTGTCCGTGGCTGCTGGGGTGGTGGTTAATGATGCTTTAGCCAAGATGCTCGTCTTTCCTTTTGGCCCGGAACTGGCCGCTTTCTGCGGTGCGCTGGCGACAGGTATTCTGACGCTGGTAATGAACAACTTCCTGGAACACAGCAAATTGATGAAAAAGGTCTGGGAGTTTCTGGATACGTTTAAAGATAATTATCAGAAAGCACTAGAGTATTATCAGCAGGTGAATGCTGCACTCGATCGTTATCTACTGGAGCTTTCGGCGTTAGAGTTTGCTATTGATACGTCTGCGTTATCGCGCTTCTCGCTGCATCTTAACGCGGTGAATAGTGAAATTGAGCGCGGTTTGTTGCTGCGTGCAGAGGTTGAGCGCCGTAATATTGCGCTACCCTTTGAAGCAGGGAATACCCGCTCTGTGCGTAGCTGGTTAAGTAAGCTATGACGCTAACACCCGCGTTTCCCTGTAACCAGTGCGGCGCTTGTTGTCGCCATGTCGATCGCGCCAGTGAAACGCAATTTCTAGATCGCGGTGACGGCATTTGTCAGCACTATCAGATGGAGACAAAGTTGTGTGCGATTTATGAAACACGCCCGCTTATTTGCCAGGTAGAGAAGCAGTATCAGCTTAACTATCAACAGCAATATAGCTGGCAGGAGTTCATTACGCTTAATCGTGAAGCGTGTTTAATTCTGGAGAAACTGTAGGGCTATGTGCTTCACGAAGGAGTCAGCCTCAATATGTACTCATTTTTGACAGCGTTGTTACGAGATGAGTTGAGACTCTATCAAATGAAAAATCCACGCAATTGCGTGGATTTCATAAGTTTTTTCGGTCCCGACGAAGTTCAATGAAACCTCATGAGACAGCAGGTTCTATTTAGACGTTGAACAGGAAGTTCATTACATCGCCATCTTTAACGATGTAATCTTTACCTTCTGCACGCATCTTGCCGGCTTCTTTCGCACCTTGTTCACCTTTATAGGTGATGAAATCTTCAAACGCGATGGTTTGTGCGCGGATAAAGCCTTTCTCGAAGTCTGTGTGAATTTTACCGGCGGCCTGTGGAGCCGTGGCGCCGACCGGGATGGTCCATGCACGAACCTCTTTCACGCCAGCGGTGAAGTAGGTTTGCAGGTTCAGCAATTCGTAACCTGCGCGGATAACACGGTTCAGGCCTGGTTCTTCCAGACCCATTTCCGCCATGAATTCTTCGCGGTCAGCATCATCGAGTTCAGCAATGTCAGCTTCAACAGCAGCACAAACGGCAACCACAACGGAACCTTCGGCAGCCGCGATTTCGCGTACTTTGTCGAGGTACGGGTTGTTCTCAAAACCGTCTTCGTTGACGTTAGCGATATACATGGTTGGCTTCAGGGTCAGGAAGCTCAGGTATTTGATGGCCGCTTTGTCTTCGTCAGTCAGCGTTTTTAGTGCGCGCAGCATACCGGCGTTTTCCAACTGCGGCAGGCATTTTTCCAGTGCAGCCAATTCTGCTTTAGCGTCTTTGTCACCGCCTTTGGCTTTCTTCTGTACGCGATGGATAGCGCGCTCACAGGTATCCAGATCAGACAGCGCCAGTTCGGTATTGATAACCTCAATGTCGTCAGCCGGATCCACTTTGTTATTAACGTGGATGATGTTGTCGTTTTCAAAGCAGCGAACAACGTGGCCGATCGCTTCGGTTTCACGGATGTTAGTCAGGAACTGGTTTCCCAGACCTTCGCCTTTAGACGCGCCTTTTACCAGACCGGCAATGTCGACGAATTCCATCGTTGTTGGCAGAATACGCTGCGGTTTGACGATTTCGGCCAGCTGATCCAGACGCGGATCGGGCATCGGGACAACACCGGTGTTCGGCTCGATAGTACAGAACGGGAAGTTTGCCGCTTCAATACCCGCTTTTGTGAGCGCGTTGAACAGGGTGGATTTGCCTACGTTTGGCAAACCGACGATACCGCATTTGAATCCCATGTTTAAATCACCTTAATCTTTTGATATTCAACCTGTTATAGAAAACAGATTGTAGAAAAGTAAATAACTCTGCCCATTATACACAGCACGCGAGAAAAATGCCGCACATCGCTGCTTATTGCGCTTTAAAGGTGTGCAACCGACTCGTTGCTTTGGTCAGGCCATCTTTGAATAGAATCTCGGTACAACGTGCCGCTTCGTCAATCGCTTCATCAATTAACTTCTGTTCTGAAACAGGTGGTTTGCCTAAAACGAACCCGACAACTTTGTTTTTATCACCCGGATGACCAATTCCAACGCGTAATCGGTGAAAGTTAGGGTTATTGCCCAACTTGCTAATAATATCTTTCAGGCCATTATGCCCGCCATGGCCGCCGCCAAGCTTAAATTTGGCAACGCCAGGTGGCAGGTCTAATTCATCGTGCGCGACCAAAATTTCATCGGGATTAATACGATAAAAACTGGCCATTGCACCGACGGCCTTACCGCTAAGATTCATAAATGTGGTCGGTACCAGCAGACGGACATCCTCACCTTCAAGCGTTACTCGGGAGGTGTAGCCGAAGAATTTCGGCTCATCGCGCAGGGGAGCGCGTAATCTCTCTGCCAGTAGATCGACATACCATGCGCCTGCGTTGTGTCGCGTTGCCGCATACTCTGCGCCGGGGTTCGCCAGACCGACAATCAGTTTAATCGTCACGTGTTTTATCCTGAGTGTTTCCATAAACGACGTGTAGTTTACTGTCTGAAGGTGCGCTTGACAAAAAACTGCGTGTTTATCACTAAAAACTGAATAATTGCACGAGTGGACTATTGGAAAATTAGTGTGTTCAGTAGTTTATTTGTAAAGTTTTGTTGCGCGAGTGTTTGTTATTGTGATCGCTGGCGCACTTGCGAATGGAAGTGTTGTCTATACTTTACACATAAGGATTAGGGGTATTTCCTGTAACAACCCAAAAGTTCCGGAGGTGACACATGAAACGCAAAAACGCTTCGCTACTCGGTAACGTGCTCATGGCTTTGGGGTTGGTGGTGATGGTTGTGGGAGTGGGTTATTCAATTTTAAACCAACTGCCGCAATTTAATCTGCCACAGTTTTTCGCACATGGTGCAGTGCTCAGTATTTTTGTTGGCGGTATTCTCTGGTTAGCAGGCGCCAGAGTGGGTGGGCACGAACAAATCAGTGACCGTTACTGGTGGGTACGTCATTATGACAAACGATGCCGTCGTGGTGACACCAATCACCGTCATAACTAAATCGTCCCTCTGTTAAGAGTCCGGCGGTCTGAATGCAAAGCCTTGGTTGTAAAACCAGGGCTCTGCTGGTTTATAAATCTTGCTTGATAGCGCGTTACGGAATAATAGAAGAATTACTCGAATAACCGAGAATGTAATGCTCTAACCGCGCTATCCGCATCGTCAGCCGGTAACAGGATGCACAGGTTGTCATTCGATGCTCCATGGCAAATCATTCGTACCGTATGCTCTTCAAGCCAGGCAAAAACGTCTTTGCAAACCCCCGCAGCCTGAGTCAGTTGATTCCCAACCAAAGTGACGAGTGCCAGTCCGGTTTCTACTTCCACGCGACAGTGGGAGGACAATGCGGTAAATAATGCCGTGGTTAATATATGGTCTTCGCCTGACGTCGCATGAGTGGCATCTAGTGCCAGCGCAATACAATTCTCCGAGGTTGTGACTAAATCTACCGCGACCGTGTGGCGGGCTAAAATGGCAAATACTTGCGCCAGGAAAGCACAGGACGGTTGTGATTCCAGACTGTGTAATCGCAACAGCGTCTGCTTACGGCGCACGGCGAGCGCACGATAACGCGGCGGATTATCGGTGGTGTTATGCACCAGCGTTCCGCCGGCAGCCGCATCCTTACTTGAGCCAACAAAGACCGGAATGCTTTTACGCATCGCCGGAAGCAGTGTTGCCGGATGGAGCACTTTCGCACCATAGGCGGCCATATCGCTGGCCTCGGAGAATGAGATGTGATCAATGCGTTTGGCCCGCGGCGCAATACGCGGATCGGTGGTATATATCCCCGCCACATCGGTCCAAATGTCCACGCGTGCGGCGTGAAGCGCCTCACCGAGAAGCGTCGCCGTGTAATCACTCCCACCGCGTCCAAGCGTAGTAGTGTGTCCGGCGGCATCACGCCCGATAAATCCCTGGGTCACTATGATTGCGTGTTCAAGACGAGGGCGAAGATGGGCCTCGACCTGGTGGTGCAGGGTACTAAGTTCAGGTTCGGCGCAGCCAAAACTCGAGTTGGTACACATCACGCTGCGAGCGTCAAACCACCCGGCTTCGGCATATCGTTCACGTAAAACTTCAGTAAACAACAAAGAGGACATAAGCTCGCCGTGGCTGACCAATTCATCGCTTAGCGCATCGGATGGTGAGACCGTCGTCATTTGTGCAAGGTGGCGTATGTTGTTGAGAAGATTATCGATTTCCGTGCTGATAACGGAGGGCTGCTTCAGGCGGGAAATAATGTTGTATTGAATGGCGCGTAAGGTCTCAAGTTTATCTAATTGCTGATGCGTTTCCAGACCTTCAGAAAGCTCGACCAGTAAGTTTGTTACGCCTGCAGAAGCAGACAGTACGACTAAACGGACATCTTGATCAGCAAGGACAATGCTGGCGCTGCGGTTCATCGCATCAAAATCAGCGACGCTTGTGCCGCCAAATTTGGCAACGACGGATGGTGGATAAATGCGAGTCATAACAATCTCATATCAGGGCGCCATAAAAGTATGGCTAGAAAATTTTCATTCTCGGCATAAGGGAACGATGTTCACCTTACGAAATGTCCGCCCGCGAACATTTCTGCTGACAACCCAGGGCATTCCTGTTGTCGATAACACGTGTCGCCTGTACGCGTTACCGGGTGCTGCGCATTAATTTTATTTACATAGCCTGTAAATAAGCGCGCCATACTAAGTGATTTATATTAAGGGATCGACTTTTTTATTCGATTTATCGGCAAATAAGTGAAAAATCATGTCGTAACAAGAAAGTGCGTACATCATTAATGGTAAAAACGTGTAAAAAAATAATAAAAACATGAAAATCTCATGGTTTTTATAACATCGTATGCGTTGCAATTGGCTACGGCATTGTTAATTAAATAGCTATATTTGTTTAGGATTTAGTAATGGTCGGAGAGGTTTACATATTGAAATTTAAGGGGAAAGTGATTATTTGAGACGTCTAAAAATAAATGATTGAGTCCTAAGCTAAAACAACATATATTAGCCGCGCTTTTTTACAGGTAATCCTTATAACCATTTATTCAATCAGGCGTTAATCTACACCTGGTTGTAGGAGTGATATGATGACGGATAAAGTCCGTATTGATACTTTAAGTGCTAATTCATTACCACAGAGCAATGATACCTTTTTAGCAAGACAGGCTGAGTTTGAATCTAATGTCTGCAGCTATCCACGTAAACTGCCATTGGCGATTGCTAAAGCGCAGGGCGTCTGGATTACCGACGTAGAAAATAATCAATATCTTGATTGCCTGGCAGGTGCCGGAACCCTGGCGCTTGGTCATAATCATCCTGAAGTGCTGCAGAGCATTCAAAGTGTCATCACAAGCGGCTTACCGTTACATACGCTCGATCTTACTACCCCGTTAAAAGATGAATTTTCATCTTATTTACTGTCTTTATTACCGGGCCAGGGCAAAGAATATTGCCTGCAGTTCACCGGACCGTCCGGTGCAGATGCCGTTGAAGCGGCCCTGAAGCTGGCGAAAAAAGTGACTGGTCGTTCCAGCGTGATCAGCTTCTCCGGCGGCTACCACGGGATGACTCACGGCGCGCTGTCTGTGACCGGTAACCTGTCACCGAAAGAAGCCGTCAGCAACATGATGGCGGAAGTGCAGTTCATGCCGTATCCGCATCAATACCGCTGCCCGCTGGGTATCGGCGGCGAGGCTGGCGTTAAAGCATTAACCTATTACTTCGAAAACCTGATCAACGACGTTGAAAGCGGCGTGCGTAAACCGGCTGCCGTGATCCTCGAAGCCGTGCAGGGCGAAGGCGGCGTGAACCCGGCTCCGGTCGAGTGGTTACAGCGTATTCGTAAAGTGACCCAGGAACACGGCATTCTGCTGATCATTGATGAAGTACAGGCTGGTTTCGCGCGTACCGGTAAACTGTTCGCCTTCGAACACGCCGGTATCGAACCAGATATCATCGTGATGTCCAAAGCGGTTGGCGGTGGTCTGCCACTGGCGGTTCTCGGTATTAAAAAACAATTCGATGCATGGGCACCAGGGCACCACACCGGTACTTTCCGCGGCAACCAGTTGGCGATGGCGACCGGCCTGACAACGTTGAAAATCCTCAAAGACGACAAGATTGCCGATAAAGTGGCTGCCCAGGGCGAGTGGCTGAAAGGCAAGCTGGCTGACCTGCAGAAACGCTACCCGGTGATTGGCCATGTACGTGGTCTGGGTCTGATGATTGGTATTGAAATCGTTAAGCCGAACGAAGCGCAGGATCACATGGGCTGCTACCCGGCCGATGGCGAGCTATCCGCGCTGCTGCAGAAAAAATGCTTCGAAAACGGCCTGATTCTGGAGCGCGGCGGTCGCAACGGTTGCGTGCTGCGTCTGCTGCCGTCACTGCTGATCACCAACGCTGAGCTGGAAATTTTCCTCGATAAATTCGAAAACGCCCTGCTGGGCGCTGGCATTAAGCCGGTTTAAACGGAGTTGGATCGAATGTCAGACCTAAACCCGATTCTGTCCGGCTCGGCGCAAAGCATCGCAGCCTATCAGGATGCTATCGAGCAGAGTACGAGAGCGGTGGTTGAATGGTTGAAGCAGCCTGAGATGTATCAGGGCAAAACCGTTGAACAGCTGCGCGAACGCATCAACCTGAATTTTACGTCTCAGGGCCTGGGCAACCAGGCCGCTATTGAGCGTGCGGTTGAATACTTTCTGAAAGACAGCCTGTTAGTGCACCATGCCCAGTGCGTGGCGCACCTGCATTGTCCGAGCCTGGTGATTAGCCAGGCGGCGGAAGTGCTGATCAACGCCACTAACCAGAGCATGGACTCCTGGGACCAGAGCCCATCCGCCACCATCATTGAGATCAAATTGATCGAATGGCTGCGCGAGCAGGTGGGCTATGCGGCGGGCGACGCCGGCGTGTTCACCAGCGGCGGCACTCAGAGTAACCTGATGGGCCTGATGCTGGCGCGTGATGCTTTCTTTGCACGCCAGGGTCATTCCATTCAGCAGGATGGTTTGATCGGCGATCTGAGCAAAATCAAAGTGTTTTGCTCAGAAAGCGCTCACTTCTCCGTGCAGAAGAACATGGCGCTGATGGGGCTGGGTTACCGCTTAGTGACCCAGGTGAAGACCGATGCGTTCTCCCGCATGGATGTGGCTGACCTGAAAGATAAGCTGGCCCAGGCGAAAGCGAACGGCGAGCAGGTGATGGCGATTGTTGCCACCGCAGGGACCACCGATGCAGGCGCCATCGATCCGTTAGCGGATATCGCGGCGTTGTCGGCGGAGCATCAGATTTGGTTGCACGTGGATGCAGCCTGGGGCGGGGCGTTATTGCTGTCTGAGAAGTATCGCAACTTCCTGAACGGCCTTGAGCTGGCAGATTCTGTGACTCTGGATTTCCACAAACAGTTCTTCCAGACCATCAGTTGCGGCGCGTTCCTGTTAAAAGATGCTCGCCACTATGAACTGATGCGCTATCAGGCGGCGTACCTGAACTCTGATTTCGATGAAGAAGCTGGCGTGCCGAATCTGGTGTCGAAGTCGCTGCAGACCACGCGCCGTTTTGATGCGTTGAAGCTGTGGATGGGGCTCGAAGCGCTGGGCAAAAAGCAGTATGCCGAAATCATTGATAATGGCGTAACGCTGGCACGCGATGTAGCTGAGTTTGTCAAAACTCAGCCGCACCTGGAACTGGTGATGGAGCCGCAACTGGCAAGCGTGTTGTTCCGCTTCCGTCCTGAAAGCGACGATATGGCGTTCGTTGCACTACTGAACCAACGTATTGGCGACGTTCTTCTGGCTTCGGGTAGCGCCAACGTCGGGGTGACTGAAGCGGATGGCATCACCTGCCTGAAGCTGACGCTGCTGAACCCGACGGTGTGTCTGGAGGATGTGAAAGTCCTGTTGGCCAGCGTTAAGGTAACGGCTGAAAAGTTGCTGAAAGCGTAAGCAATAAGCTTGTTATAAAAATGGCTCCCACTACGGGAGCCATTTTTTTGCCTGTCATTTATGGCCTTGCGGCGCTTCCCTTAGCCGGGATAGACGTCAGTTGATGTCCGCCAGCGCGGCGTCTTTATTCGGGAAGAATGCCAGACGCCCGGGGATCGGCTGAATACCTGCGCGAGCCATGGTACGCAGCGGCTGGAATTCCAGGTTAGATACCCGCAGTTCGCAGCCTTCAGGCAGCTTTTTGACAAAGCGCTGGAAGGCGTCCAGACCACCGGCATCCAGTACCGGGACGGCGTCCCATTTCAGCACCACAATGCGTTTACCTGCAATACGCGACTCGAGATCGGTAAATAATCCCTCCGCAGCGGCAAAGAACAGTGGGCCAATGACGCGCAGCACCAGCACATCATCCGGTACGTCTACGTTGACCGGTGCCAGACGCGTCATGCGGGCAATACGGCGCATAAACAGCAGAGAAGCGAGAACGATACCGACGCTGATGGCGATAACCATATCGAACAACACCGTCAGCGACATACACATCAGCATGACAATGATGTCGTCTTTTGGCGCATGACGCAGCAGATCCACCACTTTATGCGCTTCACTCATGTTCCATGCCACCATTAGCAACAGCGCGGCCATGGCGGAAAGCGGTAACCAGGAAAGCAGTGGCGCAAGCACCAGCAGGGCGAGGATCACCAGAATTGCGTGGATGACCGCAGAAATTGGCGAGGTCGCTCCGGCACGGACGTTTGCCGCTGAACGGGCAATTGCCGCCGTGGCAGTGATACCGCCAAAGAACGGGGCGACGATATTGCCCAGACCCTGGCCAATCAGCTCGCTGTTGGCTTTATGCTTGGTACCGGTCATCCCATCGAGGACGACAGCGCACAGCAGAGATTCGATTGCCCCGAGCATTGCCATCGAGAAGGCTGCCGGTAACAGCGCCTGTAACGAGCTCCAGCTAAGGGTAAAGTTTGATTCTGGCATATTCCACGGTAAAACCAACTGCGGCAGCAGTTGTGGGATACCATTGCCTTGCGAGCCATCGGCCAGAATATAGTGGAACTGAGATCCGATGGTGGCGACATGGCCGCCGGTCAGGTTCACGATACCCATTACCGCACAGCCTGCCAGCAGTGCAGGAAGGTGGCCCGGCAGTCGGATCCCCAGCCGCGGCCAGAAAATCAGGATCCCCAGCGTCACCACACCAATGGCGGCATCCCCCACGTTGATGGTCGGCAAGGCCATAAACAGCGCACCCACCTTCTGCAGATAGTGCTCTGGCACGTGGGCCATTTGCAGGCCGAGAAAATCTTTAATCTGCATGGTACCGATGGTGATACCAATACCGGAGGTAAAACCTAACGTCACGGACACCGGAATATATTCGATCAAACGACCAAAGCGGGCGAGGCCGAAAAGGATCAGGAATATCCCGGACATTAACGTGGCAACCAGCAGACCTGCCAGCCCAAACTGTTGCGACACCGGATACAGAATCACCACGAAGGCGGCGGTTGGGCCAGATACGCTAAAGCGCGAGCCCCCGGTAAGGGCGATAACGATCCCAGCGACGGCTGAGGTATACAGGCCGTACTGCGGAGCAACGCCACTGCCTATTGCCAGTGCCATCGCCAGTGGAATGGCAATGATCCCAACCGTTATCCCAGCGATCAGGTCGCGGGTAAAGCGAGAAGCGGTATATTTTTCTTTCCAACAAGCGTCGATGAGGGCGCGGAAAGGCATCACATGTGAGGAAAATAATCTGTTCACAATAATGTTTCATCCATGGGCGCATCATCTGTCAACTGAATGGCAGGTGAAGTAGGCAAAAGTCATACAAATAAATATTACAGATAAAAAAACCCGCCGCAGCGGGTTTTTGAGCCGGGCTCGATTAATGCTCGAACATGGCAGAGATGGATTCTTCGTTGCTGATACGACGAATCGCTTCGGCCAGCATACCCGACAGGGTCAATGTACGCACGTTTGGCAGTGCTTTGATTTCGTCAGTCAGTGGAATAGTGTCACAGACAACGACTTCATCAATCACAGAGTTGCGCAGGTTGTTTGCCGCATTACCTGAGAAGATCGGGTGGGTTGCGTAAGCAAATACGCGTTTTGCACCACGTTCTTTCAGTGCTTCTGCTGCTTTACACAGCGTACCGCCGGTATCGATCATGTCATCAACCAGCACGCAGTCACGACCAGCAACGTCACCAATAATGTGCATCACCTGAGAAACGTTCGCACGCGGGCGACGTTTGTCGATGATAGCCATGTCAGTATCGTTCAGCAGTTTAGCGATAGCGCGGGCACGCACGACGCCACCGATATCCGGAGAAACCACAATCGGGTTGTCCAGATTCAGCTGCAGCATGTCTTCTAACAGGATCGGGCTACCGAATACGTTATCAACCGGTACGTCGAAGAAGCCCTGGATCTGTTCAGCATGCAGGTCAACGGTGAGGACGCGGTCAACGCCAACGCTGGACAGGAAATCAGCGACGACTTTAGCGGTAATCGGAACACGAGCGGAACGTACGCGACGATCCTGACGTGCATAGCCGAAGTAAGGAATAACGGCGGTGATACGGCCTGCGGAAGCACGGCGCAGCGCATCAACCATAACGACCAATTCCATCAGGTTGTCGTTAGTAGGGGCACAAGTGGACTGGATGATGAAAATATCACCACCGCGTACATTTTCATTGATTTGTACGCTGACTTCGCCGTCGCTAAAGCGACCTACAGCGGCGTCGCCGAGTGAAGTGTACAGGCGGTTGGCAATACGTTGTGCTAGTTCCGGGGTGGCGTTACCAGCAAAAAGCTTCATATCAGGCACGAGAAGAACCTCAGGCATGCGTCCATTGGTGGAAAGAATCTGCCGAAAACTGTGCGGGCCGGGCAGAATCCTCTCCATGCGGTGTATTAAAGAGCGCGATGCAACGTCTGGAACAGGGTGACGTTGTCACCGCAACTCAGCTTGCCCGGCTTACTCGGTATCCTTCACGTTTCATGTGCGCTGGCATCAATTCCTCGCACCAGTGACATACGTTGGTATGCTCCTGGCGACTCGTCATTTCGCCATCTTCCTGAAACCCGAAGGATTTAGAGTAACGCTCTTTGCAATGGGGAGAGGTTGACGCCTTTCGCCACAAAGCCTTTGAGCCATTCCGGGGCTTGCTCAAGCACCTGGCGAGCACGAGACTCAGTGTCAAATTCAGCAAAGACACAAGCCCCTGTACCAGTCAGGCGCGACGGCGCGTATTCTAACAGCCAGGAAAGCGCCGCATCAACCTCGCGAAAACGTTTTCTTGCGATAACCTCGCAATCATTGCCGAATTCACATTTTAGTAACGTTTCTATTGACCTTTTTGGCGTATTACGCGGGAGGTCGGGATCTTTAAAAATCACCGGCGTTGGAATGCTGACTCCCGGATGAGCAACCAGATACCACTTTTCCTTCGGCTCGACCGGCGTCAGAATTTCTCCCACACCTTCAGCAAAAGCCGCATGACCGCGTACGAACACAGGAACATCCGCCCCCAGCGTCAGGCCGATCGCCGCTAGCTCATCCACGGAAAGTCCGCACTGCCAGAGATGGTTCAGCGCCACCAGAACGGTCGCCGCATTTGATGAACCACCGCCGAGGCCACCGCCCATCGGCAGGCGCTTTTCGATACTGATGTCCGCGCCGATTCCTTTGGGAAGGCGATTGCTTTCAGATGCCGTCGTCATTAGCAAACGCGCCGCACGGACGATCAGGTTGTCTTCATGCGCAACGCCTTCCACCGGAGTTAACAGGTGAATTTCATCGTCGCTACGCAGTGCAATATCTATCGTGTCGCCGTAATCCAGAAACTGGAACAACGTCTGCAGCGTATGGTAACCGTCCGCACGCTGCCCGGTGATGTATAAAAACAAATTCAGTTTTGCCGGAGAGGGCCAACGGGTCATCATTTCACAATCCAGTTGTCCATTTTCAGCTTAATACGCTGGGAGCCATCGGACAGTTCCATGTTCGCCGGCATCGCCGGCTGGATTTTGCTGTCGTAGGCGCTATAGACCACTTTCCAGTTTTTACCGTCTTTGCTGTAGTTCACTTCACTCAGACGATATTTGTCGTCGAGTTTATAATCGGTGGCGTCTCCCGGCAGTCCCAGGATCCACTGGCGTAAGCTGTTCAATGGAATAGGCATGCCGGTCAGTTTTCCAATCATCTCTTCGGCGTCGTCGGCGGTGTAATGCTTACCTTTGTTATCGACAAGCTCGACGTTGCCCGGCTGCGCATTGAGTTCCAGTTCAGTGCTGCCCAGCGGGTTGGTCAGCAAGAGGCGATAGCGATCCTGTCCGGTTTGCTGCCAGAAAAAGCGGGCATACACCTTCTGTTGATCGGAAATATAGGCAAACGCACCGCGCGTCTGATATTGGTTCAGGGCGCGTACTTCCTGCTGGTGCTGTCGCCACTGTGGAGAGTCGGGGCTTTTGCCAGGACCTTTCGGCGCGTTGAGCGTACAGGCAGTAAGAACCAGGGCCGCCAGCGGCAGCAGGCGAATCAGGCGAAAATCAGGCAGGGTCATAATGATGACAAATCCTTGAGATACGTTGCAGTTATAACGCTTAATGCTAGCGCCACCATCAGACATCGTCTACGTTCAAGTTATCTTAATTCGCTTAAATTTGTGCACTAAGCTATTACTCCAAAAGGGGTCAGTCTCTTTTATTGACCGCACGCATCCTGTATGATGCACCCAGTCTAACCTTATCAACGCTGGTACTATTCCCGCAGACATGACCCTTTTAGCGCTTGGTATTAACCATAAAACGGCACCTGTATCGCTGCGAGAACGCGTAACGTTTTCGCCGGATACGCTCGATCAGGCGCTGGACAGCCTGCTTGCGCAGCCAATGGTGCAGGGCGGGGTGGTATTGTCGACGTGTAACCGCACGGAGCTGTATCTCAGCGTTGAAGAGCAGGATAACCTGCAAGAAGCGCTGGTTCGCTGGCTGTGCGAATACCATAATCTCAATGAAGAAGACCTGCGCAATAGCCTGTACTGGCACCAGGACAACGACGCCGTCAGTCATCTGATGCGTGTCGCCAGCGGCCTGGATTCGCTGGTGCTCGGTGAGCCGCAGATTTTGGGGCAGGTGAAAAAAGCCTTTGCGGACTCGCAAAAAGGCCATCTGAACGCCAGCGCACTGGAGCGCATGTTCCAGAAATCATTCTCTGTCGCTAAACGTGTACGCACAGAAACGGACATCGGCGCCAGCGCCGTGTCCGTCGCGTTTGCCGCCTGTACACTGGCGCGGCAGATCTTTGAATCGCTCTCTACGGTAACCGTGTTGCTCGTCGGCGCTGGCGAAACCATCGAACTGGTGGCGCGACACCTGCGCGAGCACAAAGTGAAGAAGATGATCATCGCTAACCGTACGCGCGAGCGTGCGCAGGTGCTGGCTGATGAAGTCGGCGCAGAGGTGATTTCGCTGAGTGATATCGACGCGCGTTTACAGGATGCCGATATTATTATCAGCTCCACCGCCAGCCCGCTGCCGATTATCGGCAAAGGAATGGTGGAGCGCGCGCTTAAAAATCGTCGTAACCAACCTATGCTGCTGGTGGATATCGCCGTACCGCGCGATGTCGAGCCGGAAGTGGGTAAGTTGTCCAACGCCTATTTGTACAGCGTTGATGACCTGCAAAGCATCATTTCGCATAACCTGGCGCAGCGCAAAGCGGCAGCCGTGGAAGCCGAAACGATTGTGGCGCAGGAAACCAGCGAGTTTATGGCCTGGCTACGCGCTCAGGGCGCAAGTGACACAATCCGCGAGTACCGCAGTCAGTCAGAACAGATCCGTGATGAACTGACCGCCAAAGCGTTGGCCGCTCTTCAACAGGGTGGTGATGCGCAAGCCATTATGCAGGATTTGGCCTGGAAACTGACCAACCGCCTGATTCATGCACCAACCAAATCACTTCAACAGGCCGCCCGTGACGGGGATAGTGAACGCCTGAATATTCTGCGCGACAGCCTCGGGCTGGAGTAGCAGCACACCAATCTTATTTTTTACAGGGTGCATTTACGCCTATGAAGCCTTCTATCGTTGCCAAACTGGAAGCCCTGCATGAACGCCATGAAGAAGTTCAGGCGCTGCTCGGTGATGCGGGTACTATCGCAGACCAGGAACGCTTTCGTGCACTGTCGCGCGAATATGCCCAATTAAGCGATGTATCCCGCTGTTTTACGGACTGGCAACAGGTTCAGGAAGATATCGAGACCGCTCAGATGATGCTCGACGATCCTGAAATGCGTGAAATGGCGCAGGATGAACTGCGCGAAGCAAAAGAGAAATGCGAACAGTTGGAACAGCATCTGCAGGTACTGCTGTTACCTAAAGATCCCGATGATGAACGTAACGCCTTCCTCGAAGTGCGTGCGGGAACCGGTGGTGATGAAGCGGCGCTGTTTGCGGGGGATCTGTTCCGCATGTACAGCCGCTATGCTGAAGCGCGTCGCTGGCGGGTAGAGATCATGAGCGCCAGTGAAGGCGAGCAAGGCGGCTATAAAGAAGTCATTGCCAAGATTAGCGGCGAAGGCGTTTACGGCCGACTGAAATTTGAGTCAGGCGGTCATCGCGTGCAGCGTGTTCCGGCGACGGAATCACAGGGCCGTATTCACACCTCTGCCTGTACGGTTGCGGTCATGCCGGAACTACCGGATGCAGAACTGCCGGACATCAACCCGGCCGATCTGCGTATTGATACCTTCCGCTCATCCGGCGCAGGGGGTCAGCACGTTAACACCACCGACTCCGCTATCCGTATTACTCACTTGCCGACCGGTATTGTGGTTGAGTGCCAGGACGAACGTTCACAGCATAAAAACAAAGCGAAAGCGATGTCGGTACTGGGGGCGCGAATTCGTGCTGCGGAAGTGGCGAGACGCCAGCAGGCGGAAGCCTCTGAACGTCGTAACCTGTTAGGCAGCGGCGATCGCAGCGATCGCAATCGTACCTATAACTTCCCGCAGGGGCGCGTGACCGATCACCGCATTAATCTCACGCTCTACCGTCTGGATGAAGCGATGGAAGGTAAACTGGATATGCTCATTGAGCCGATTGTCCAGGAATATCAGGCTGACCAACTGGCGGCATTGTCCGAGCAGGATTAATGGATTATCAGCACTGGCTGCGTGAAGCGATAAGCCAATTACAGGCAAGCGAAAGCCCGCGCCGTGACGCCGAGATTTTACTCGAGTTTGTGACCGGTAAGGGGCGCACCTTTATTCTGGCGTTTGGCGAAACGGTGTTAACCGAGGCGCAGCGTCAGCGGCTCGATACATTACTGGAACGCCGTCAGCGGGGGGAGCCTGTGGCACATCTGACCGGCGTGCGCGAGTTCTGGTCGCTGCCGCTGTTTGTGTCTCCGGCTACGCTTATTCCACGTCCGGATACCGAGTGTCTGGTTGAGCAGGCGCTGGCTCGTCTGCCTGCCTCTGCGTGTCGAATTCTGGATTTGGGAACCGGTACGGGCGCCATTGCGCTGGCGCTGGCAACCGAGCGTCCAGATTGCGCGGTGACCGCGGTTGACCGCATGCCCGATGCTGTAGCACTGGCAACCCGCAACAAACAGCATCTGGCTATCGACAATGTTTGCGTGCTGCAAAGCGACTGGTTCAGTGCTTTGCAGGGGCAGCAGTTTGACATGATTGTCAGCAATCCGCCGTATATCGACGAACAAGACCCGCACCTGGAGCAGGGCGATGTACGTTTTGAGCCGCTATCGGCACTGGTGGCGGGCGAGCAGGGAATGGCGGATATCGTGCATATCATTGACCAGTCTCGACAAATGCTAACGCCCGGCGGTTATCTGCTGCTGGAGCACGGCTGGCAGCAGGGACAGGCCGTCCGCGACGCCTATACTCATGCCGGTTACCAGACAGTTGAAACCTGCCGTGACTATGGCGGCAACGAGCGAATTACGCTTGGACGCCTTCCATCATGAGTTCCTTCAGAGTGTTACTCAACGTCCATCTCATCAGCATTGCGCTTTCTGTTGGTCTGTTGACGCTGCGTTTTTGGTGGCGTTACACCGACTCACGTCTTGCCTGCGCACGCTGGACGCGCATTGTGCCGCCAGTTGTGGATACCGTTTTATTACTCAGCGGCGTGGCGTTAATGCTTAAAGCGCACATCCTGCCATTCACTGAGCACGGGACATGGCTGACTGAAAAGCTGTTTGGGGTTATCATTTACATCGTTTTGGGTTTTATTGCGCTCGATTATCGTCGGGCGCGCAGTCAGCAGGCGCGATTAGTCGCATTTCCGCTGGCGCTGGTGGTGCTGTACATCATCATTAAACTCGCCACCACAAAAATACCGTTACTGGGGTAAGCATGAGGTCGTTAGCTGATTTCGAATTTAATAAAGCGCCATTGTGTGATGGGATGATCCTGGCGTCGGAGACAATCCGTCTGGATTTTCCAACACAAACTGTCTATGACGAACTGGAACGTCTGGTTAGTCTGGCGCAAGAAGAAATTAGCCAGCTCCTGTCTCAGGATGAGCAACTGGAAAAACTGCTGGCACTTTTTTATGGCGAATGGGGGTTTACGGACACCCACGGCGTCTATCGTCTTTCTGATGCACTATGGCTTGACCAGGTTCTGAAAAATCGTCAGGGCAGCGCCGTGTCGCTGGGCGCGATCTTATTATGGATTGCCAACCGACTGGAACTGCCGTTGGTGCCGGTGATTTTCCCGACACAACTCATCCTGCGTATTGAATCGCTCGATGGCGAAATGTGGCTAATCAATCCGTTCAATGGCGAAACGTTAAATGAGCACACGCTGGAAGTCTGGTTGAAAGGGAATATCAGCCCGGTTGCGGAGTTATTTAACGAGGACCTGGATGAAGCGGATAACGCGGAAGTGATCCGCAAACTGCTGGACACGCTGAAATCATCGCTGATGGAAGAGCGGCAAATGGAACTGGCCCTGCGTGCCAGCGAAGCATTATTACAGTTTAATCCTGAAGACCCGTATGAAATACGCGACCGTGGATTAATCTACGCGCAGCTGGAGTGTGAGCATGTTGCGCTGACCGATTTAAGCTATTTCGTTGAACAGTGTCCGGAAGACCCGATCAGCGAAATGATTCGTGCGCAGATTAATACTATTTCGCACAAACAAATTGTATTGCATTGATTAATGACACTTTACCTACCGTTTAAGGCGATCCTATGAAACAAAAAGTGGTTAGCATTGGCGACATCAACGTGGCAAATGACCTGCCGTTCGTGCTGTTTGGCGGAATGAACGTGCTGGAATCCCGCGATCTGGCGATGCGCATTTGTGAGCACTACGTAACCGTTACTCAAAAGCTGGGTATCCCTTACGTGTTCAAAGCCTCCTTTGATAAAGCCAACCGTTCTTCCATCCACTCTTACCGTGGACCGGGTCTTGAAGAAGGGATGAAAATCTTCCAGGAACTGAAGCAAACTTTTGGCGTAAAAGTGATCACCGACGTCCACGAAGCCAGCCAGGCGCAACCTGTTGCTGACGTGGTGGATGTGATTCAGTTGCCGGCATTCCTCGCTCGCCAGACCGATCTGGTGGAAGCGATGGCGAAAACCGGTGCCGTTATTAACGTGAAGAAACCGCAGTTCGTAAGCCCTGGTCAGATGGGTAATATCGTGGATAAATTCCATGAAGGCGGTAACGATAAGGTTATTCTCTGCGACCGTGGCGCGAACTTTGGTTATGACAACCTGGTTGTGGATATGCTGGGCTTTAACGTGATGAAAAAGGTCTCCGGCAACTCGCCGGTGATTTTCGACGTGACCCATGCGCTGCAGTGTCGCGATCCGTTTGGTGCAGCAAGCGGTGGGCGTCGTGCGCAGGTTACCGAACTGGCGCGTGCAGGTATGGCAGTCGGTCTGGCAGGCCTGTTCATTGAAGCGCATCCGGATCCAGCCAATGCGAAATGCGATGGCCCATCCGCGCTGCCGCTGGCGAAACTGGAACAGTTCCTGACACAGATTAAAGCCATTGATGACCTGGTGAAAAGCTTCGACGAGCTGGATACCGAGAACTAAGTCATTTTGTATATCTGACAGAGCTTGTGCTTATCAGGTCTACGAAAGGAAATAAAAAGCCGGACCCGACAAGTTGAGTCGGGTCCGGCTTTTTTCATCAGGCAAATATTGTCATCAGATAGGCGATAAACAGCGCCAGATGAGCCGCACCGTTAAGCACATTGGTGCGTCCAGTGGAGAAAGAGATATGGCACAGTACCAGTGATGAAACCATCACAATCATCTCTGGCGCACCCAGCGCAAACACTAAATCATTTCCGGTTGCCCATGCGATCAGCGTCACCACCGGTACGGTCAGTGAAATAGTGGCTAATACCGAACCGAAGAACAAATTCATCGCCCGCTGTACCTGATTGCTCAGCACCGCTTTCAGCGCGCCCAGTCCTTCAGGAGAGAGGATGAGTAACGCGACCAGGAAACCGGTAAAGGCTACTGGTGCATTCAGTTCTGTCAGCAATGTCTCCAGTGGGCTGGCGTTCATCTTGGTTACGGCGATAACGGCGATCAGATGAATGATAAGCCAGGAGGCGTGCCACATATTGCTGTGTGCTGACGGCTTACCGTGATGCGGGTCGTCATCGTCGCCTTCGTCTTCATGCTCGTAAATAAACAGGCTTTGGTGGGTTTTGGTTTGAATCAGCAAAAATACACCGTACATTGCCGCAGAAATTAATGCGACCAACAGCGCCTGCGCCGTCGTGAAATTCGCGCCCGGTAAAGCCATTGGGAACACCAGTACAATAATGGCCAGTGGGAACAGGGCGATTAAATACTGTTTAATACCAAACAGGTTCATATACTGTGTAGCAAATTTACGTCCACCCAACAGTAATGAAAAACCGACCAGACCGCCGGTGACGATCATAATGATTGAATACAGCGTATCGCGCATGAGGGTAGGCGCAGCATCACCGGTTGCCATTAATGCCGAGATCAAACTGACTTCAAGAATAACAACGGACAGGCTGAGGATCAGTGACCCGTAGGGTTCGCCAAGTCGATGCGCTAATACATCCGCATGACGGACAACGCTGAATGCGCTGCTTAATATACCAATAAGGGCCAGCGCATTAATACCGATGACCACTGGTAGTGACTGACTGCTCCCCCAGAAGAACAGGACTACCAGCGCCAAAATCGGGAAGACGAGAGAGGTCTCCTTGTGGCGGGTTTTTACCGCCTCATGTACTTGTGTCATTGAACTAATTCTCCATCTCTGCAGGTATTTATAATTATAAAAGTATTAAAGAATGTAAAAAATAACAGATCTTTCGGTAATTCCGATCTGATTTTACGTAATTTTACGGCATGGAACATTTTTTGCATCAAAGCGAACAAAATTGCATATCTTGTTTATAGAGTATTTAAATAACAAAGCATTAGATTTTACCGTCAACAAGAATTGCTGATAGTACTGATACAAATGATAGTGCAGGGTTTAGCAACGCGAGAGGATATAAAGTGCCGTTGACGCTTTGTTGCCTTGCAAGCGAGCGGCGAATTGCCTATTGTCCAGCTATTGGTTTCAAAATGAGCAGTAAAAAGCCTGGAAGGCGTCAAAAAAGTTGTCGCACGGAAGCAGCAGTGGCGGAGGTGTAAGGTGTTAACGCGTGATTTTTTATTGAATGCCGACTGTAAGACGGCGTTTGGTGCTATTGAAGAATCACAACTCTGGTCAGCGGAACAACGGGCAGCTTCACTGGCCGCCACGCTTGCTTGCCGACCCGATGATGGACCGGTGTGGATCTTCGGTTATGGATCGTTGATGTGGAATCCGGCCTTAGAGTTTGATGAGTCCTGTACCGGGACGTTAGTCGGCTGGCACCGTGCTTTTTGCCTGCGCCTGACGGCGGGGAGAGGAACGGCGGGTCAGCCAGGACGCATGTTGGCCTTGAAAGAGGGCGGACGCACCACCGGCGTAGCCTACCGCTTACCGCACGCGTCGTTGGAACAAGAGCTTTCTTTACTGTGGAAGCGTGAAATGATAACCGGATGCTATCTGCCCACCTGGTGCCAGTTGGCGCTGGATGATGGTCGGACGGTGAACGCGCTGGTCTTCATTATGGATCCGCGCCATCCGCTGTTTGAGTCAGACACGCGTGCGCAGGTGATCGCTCCGCTTATTGCTGCGGCGAGCGGGCCTTTAGGCACCAACGCCCAGTATTTGTTCTCGCTGGAACAAGAGCTGGTTAAGTTGGGGATGCAGGATGACTGTCTTAACGATCTGGTGATTACGGTCAAACGATTGTTGGGAGATAATCTGCCGGAGGGCGTTATGCGACCAGGGTTTGCCTGAACCCCGCCAGGAACTGAATGCCCGAAAGCCAGACGCTTTTCGGGCATTTAACGCTTAGGCTGCAATATAACTTATCGAATGCTCAAGCGACTGGCTGTGGCTGTCGATCAGCACATTCCAGATGCCCGTATAGGGCACGGTCAGCCATGCGTTATCACGATCCTGCACGCTTAAAATGTCGGACTGCGTGTCTTTGACGTGATTTTTCTCGCTCATCAAATGGATATGACAGCGCTCAGAACAGCGCACAACCACCGTATCGCCACCAAATAACTTTAAACTCGCCTTCACTAATGCCATTTTTCACCCCGTTCTTGAAAACAACGTACTTTCTGTCGAAAGTGCTGCGTGATGTTGTTCACATTTCACTCATTGCATAACACCAAAGGGGGAGCAACAGGATGCTGATTTTGATCAAAAAATGGCATAACGATTAAACAAAAGTGACAAAATCCCTCAAAAGGGTTGAAAGGGCGTGCTAACGTTCAACGAAACCGCGCCCATCTACAATTAAATCCGGAAATTATCGACACTTTCAGTGCGCTTGCCTGAAAACGTTGTATCAGAAGGTCAATACCTTATCTGCATCCAGCGTCCATTGCGCCAGTTCAACCAGCGTACCGACGGCCACTCCGTCAATTAACGGTAGCGCCGTGATCCCACGGCCATCGGTGCAGGTTTTGCACAGTTTCACCGGAACATTTTGCGCCGTCAGAATCTCCAGCATTTGCTGAATATTGTATCCTTCAGCGGGTTTCTGGCCACGCAATCCCGCAGTTACCGCGTCTGACATTAAAAACAGACGCAGGTCGAGAGAGCCTTCTTGTTCGCGCAAGGCGATAGCCAGACGCAGGCTGTTGAATAACGATTCGCTTCCGTAGGCCGCACCGTTCGCGACGATCACTATCTTTTGCATTTTTACTCCTTTTGCTGCATATGAGCGTTAATAACTGACACGTATGTTACACCTCTTTCTCGATGCCAGGATAATGCCGAAAAAGGTGGGAAGGGCTGAAAATCAATGCTGAAGACGTTATGGTTTAAGGTAAGTATGCCGCTGTGGCTAATTGATGTAAGAAACCGCTAACGATTTGAGCCATAATATTTATTTATCTCTCGCTGTATTCTCCCTCTTGCCGTTGGCAGGCGGTACTGCCAGTGCGCAATCGTCTTTCATTCATCAGGCGGAAAACCCTTTCGATAACAATAGTGATGGCTTGCCCGATCTCGGCATGGCACCGGAGTCGCGGGCGGGCGAAAAGCACTTTGCCGAAATGGTCAAAGCGTTCGGTGAAGCCAGCATGACCGATAACGGGCTTGATACGGGTGAACAGGCGAAGCAGTTCGCGTTTGGTCAGGTGCGTGATACGGTTAGCGAGCAGGTGAATCAGCAACTGGAATCCTGGCTCTCTGTGTGGGGAAATGCCAGCGTTGGGTTGCAGGTTGATAACGAAGGCAGTTTTAACGGGAGTCGGGGGAGCTGGTTTATCCCGTGGCAAGACAATCAACGTTATCTCACCTGGAGCCAGCTGGGACTGACGCAGCAGGATGAAGGACTGGTCAGTAATGCGGGGATTGGGCAGCGCTGGGTACGTGACGGTTGGTTACTGGGTTACAACACCTTTTATGACAACCTGCTGGATGAAAATCTGCCCCGGGGAGGTCTCGGTGCAGAGGTATGGGGCAAAAATTTGCGCTTATCTGCTAACTATTATCAGCCGTTTTCCTCCTGGCAGGAGCGCTCTGTGACCCAGCAACAACGGATGGCCCGCGGCTATGATCTGACCGCGCAAATGCGCATGCCATTTTACCAACACCTTAATACCAGCATCAGTGTGGAGCAGTATTTTGGCGACCAGGTAGATCTTTTTCATTCGGGCACCGGGTACCACAACCCGGTGGCGATGAATCTCGGGCTGAGCTATACGCCGGTGCCGCTGATCACAGTGACAGCGCAGCACAAGCAGGGTGAAAGCGGCATCAGCCAGAATAACCTCGGCTTCACGCTCAATTACCGATTTGGCGTGCCGCTAAAAAAACAACTGATGGTCAGCGAGGTGGCAAACAGCCGTTCGCTGCGCGGCAGTCGTTATGACGATCCGCAGCGTAACAATCTGCCGACGCTGGAATATCGCCAGCGTAAAACCCTGTCGGTATTTTTGGCCACGCCACCGTGGGATCTCAAAGGGGGAGAGACGGTGGCGCTGAAATTGCAAGTACGTAGTCAGTATGGGATTCGCCACCTGACGTGGCAGGGCGATACCCAGGCGTTGAGCTTAACGGCTGGCAGTAATAGCAGAAGCGCGCAGGGCTGGACAATTATTATGCCAAAATGGGACAGCAGAGAAGGGGCGATGAACCGCTGGCGGTTGTCTGTGGTGGTAGAAGATGAGCTGGGCCAGCGTGTCTCTTCCAATGAGATCACGCTCTCACTGACCGAACCGTTTATTAACGTTTCGGAAAATGATCCTCGTTAATGCATTATCAGAAAATGCGTTCCTGATGCACCCATACCGCCGCTTCAACGCGTGATTTGAGCTTCATTTTCTTCAGCATATGTTTCACATGAACTTTTACCGTACTTTCGGTGATGTCCAGACGGCGGGCGATCATTTTGTTCGGCAGGCCCTGGGCGATCAGCTTAAGAATATCGCGTTCGCGCGGTGTCAGTTGGGTGACATCACGATCCGACGTTGCACGGTTGGCGCGCAGGCTGGCGGCCAGAACCGGGGTTAGTGCTTCGCTTAGCACCATTTCACCAGCGGCTGCCTGCTGCAATGCTTTCAGCAAATCTTCCGGCTCCATATCTTTCAACAGATAGCCGTCGGCGCCACGCTTAAGTGCGGTAACCACGTCTTCTTCATGATTGGATACGCTAAACACCACGATACGGCCCGACAGCGATTTCTCACGCAGCTTGTCGAGTGTTTCCAGACCGTTCATGCCGGGCATGTTGAGATCGAGAAGGATCAGATCGGGATCAAGGGATTCTGCCAACTCAATACCCTGCTCGCCATTGCTGGCTTCACCGACCACGGTGATATCGGGCGCCATGCTGACAAGCTGTTTTACACCGGTTCGCAGCATCGGATGATCGTCGATCAACAGGATGGTTGCCGGTTCCTGATTACTCATGGGTATCTCCTTGGACTTCTGTGAAGTTTGTTTCGGGAATAAAAGTGACAGCAACTTCAGTACCGCCTGTCTCGCGACGGCGTACACGGCAATCGCCGCGCAAGCTCTGCGCGCGGTCACGCATGATTATCATACCGTAGTGGTTACTGCGTTCGGCGTTTTCTGGTACGCCACAGCCGTTATCTTGTACTGTCAGTTTGACCTGCTTGCCATTTTGCACCACCGTCACGACCACTTCATTGGCTTGTGAGTGTTTAAGAGCGTTGCTCAGGGCTTCGCGGGCAATTTGTAGCAGGTGAATCGCCTGATGTGAAGGGACCAGACGCGGCGGCAACTGATAATCCAGCTTAACCGTAAATCCAAAACGGGCGCTGTATTCCTGACAGCTGGCTTCCAGCGCGGGTCGCAATCCAGGTTCCGTCAGCTGTAAACGGAAGGTCGTCAACAGCTCACGCAGTTGCGCCCACGAAGCATTCAGCTCATTACGAATTTGGCTGAGCAGCTCGCGGCAGTTATCTGAAAGCGCATCGCCCTGCATCTGCAAACAGCTAACCTGCATCTTCATACAGGAGAGCGATTGTGCAATAGAATCATGAAGTTCGCGCGCAATGGTGGCACGCTCTTCCATCACGATCAACTGCTGCTGACGCTCCTGATGCCTGTCGAGTGCAAGCGTTGCGGTCAGTTGCTCAACCAGCGTATCGACCAGCTGCTGTTGATCGTGGCTGAGATGGCGTCCGTACGGCAACGTGGCGAGCAGAATACCATATTGTGTATGTGTATCGGTCAGACGCCATTTCAGTGTGATACCGCCGTCAATGGCAGGTAGCGTCCCACGTGGACACAAATGACAGCCTTTCTCATCACAACTGGCATCGGACTGACAGGTAAATTCCTGGTGGTTATCTTCATCTTCCAGGTCATAGACCCGCAGTTCTATATCATGCAGCAGGGTTAAATTTTGCAGGCCGTTCAATACCGGGGAGAGGCGTTCGCATAACGGCACCTGTGAGTGCAGACGGCGGTTGGCTTGCCACAGGAAAGAGAGGATCTGATTTTTATGCTCCAGCCCCGCCGTTTTCTCCTGTACGCGTTGTTCCAGCACGGCATAACTCTCAGCCAGTTCTTCCGACATGTTATTCAGTGCCGAACCCAGAGCCGCCATCTCATTACGCCCGCTAATATGCGCGCGTTGGGTAAAATCACGCTGGCTGACCGCTCGCGCCATTATCAGCAGCTGTTTCCAGGGCTGTAACAGACGCACCCGCAGCCAGATAATAGTGAAGACCAGCAGCAATGCCATAAATATGGCCATCAGGCGATGCAGCAGGACGACGCGTTCAATACGTAATTCGGTAGTATGATCAAAGGCGGTAACCAGTTTATCCAGTCCAACCACAAAGCGCGTAACATCCTGCGCGACCGCATCAGGTGTCTGCGCATGTAAAAGCCCCGGTGCCAGTTCGGTATGCCAGTAATCCTGTAATGCTTTTAACTGCGTTTGCTGTCCGTCGCGCTCAGCAGCACGCGTCAATTCCGGACTAAACGCCGTTTTCTCCATTTCATCCAGTAGCGGTTGATCATTAGCATCCAACGGGATAGCTGCCAGCAGGCGATAGCTTTGCATACGTAGCGAGCCTGCTTTGTTGATTGCATGCGCGCTACCCTGAACGCCCTGAACCAGCCAGCCGGAGACAGCCATACCTGCCACGCCGATGGCAGTGGACAACAAAACAATCAGCGCCACCTGGTTGACCAGCGTCAGCGGAGAGAGACAACGTTTAAACATGGTGACTTGTTCCTTCGGATTTCACAGAACAGAAAACCTTATTGAATGACGATGCTGCAGGCAGTGGCGTTATTCTCGACGATACACTGGAGTATACCCATACCTCAAACGGGCTACCTCTTAATTGCCGTCAGGGGGAGTGTTCATGGACGAGGGGGAGTAGGGGACGGCAGAGGCGTGAAAAACCACATATTTTTTACCTAAGTTATGTACTCACTTAGGGTAATGACAAATTTTAGGCCTGAATAATGACACCTTTTCCTTTGATTTATATCAACTTACCTCCAGCTGTAAACCCTAATGTTGCAGGCATCGAAACAAGTATCAGAGGTGTCTATGAGTCACTCATCTGCCCCGGAAAGGGCATCTGGAGCTGTAATTACCGAATGGCGGCCGGAAGATCCCGCCTTCTGGCAACAGCGTGGTCAACGAATCGCCAGCCGTAACCTGTGGATTTCCGTTCCTTGCTTGCTGCTGGCGTTTTGTGTGTGGATGTTATTTAGCGCCGTGGCGGTGAATTTACCGAAAGTTGGATTTGATTTCACTACCGAACAACTGTTCATGTTGACGGCATTACCCTCGGTGTCCGGCGCGTTGCTGCGTGTACCGTATTCCTTCATGGTTCCCCTGTTTGGTGGCCGTCGCTGGACGGCATTCAGTACCGGTATCCTGATCATTCCTTGTGTATGGTTAGGCTTTGCGGTGCAGGATACCTCCACGCCATTTAGTACCTTTATAATTATCTCTCTGTTGTGCGGTTTTGCCGGCGCGAACTTTGCTTCCAGCATGGCAAATATCAGTTTCTTCTTTCCAAAACAGAAACAGGGTGGCGCGCTGGGGCTGAACGGTGGCCTGGGCAACATGGGTGTCAGCGTGATGCAGTTGGTCGCTCCGCTGGTGGTTTCACTGTCAATCTTTGCCGCGTTCGGTAGCCACGGCGTTGCACAACCGGATGGCACGCAGTTGTATCTGGCAAATGCCGCATGGATTTGGGTGCCATTCCTCGCTATTTTCACGCTGGCCGCATGGTTCGGTATGAACGAACTGGCAACCTCCAAAGCCTCGCTGAAAGAGCAATTACCAGTGCTGAAACGCGGGCATTTGTGGATTATGAGCCTGCTGTATCTGGCGACCTTCGGTTCCTTTATCGGTTTCTCAGCTGGATTTGCGATGCTGTCGAAAACGCAATTCCCTGAGGTGCAGATCCTGCATTACGCCTTCTTTGGCCCGTTCATTGGTGCTTTGGCGCGTTCTGCAGGTGGAGCAATCTCTGACCGTCTGGGCGGAACCCGTGTCACACTGGTGAACTTCGTGCTGATGGCTATTTTCAGTGCCTTATTGTTCCTGACGCTGCCATCAAATGGTGTCGGAGGCAACTTCATTGCTTTCTTCGCAGTGTTCCTGGCGCTGTTCCTGACGGCCGGGCTGGGGAGTGGTTCAACCTTCCAGATGATCTCCGTTATCTTCCGTAAACTGACGATGGACAGAGTAAAAGCTGAAGGCGGTTCAGAAGAGAAAGCGATGCGTGAAGCAGCAACCGATACGGCGGCGGCGTTGGGCTTTATCTCTGCTATTGGTGCGATCGGCGGCTTCTTTATTCCGAAAGCATTTGGTACATCCCTGGCATTAACCGGTTCTCCGGTCGGTGCGATGAAAGTCTTTTTGATCTTCTATGTCGCTTGTGTGGTTATCACCTGGGCGGTATACGGACGTCATTCTAAAAAGTAAAAAAGCAGTAACTGTTGATTATCCATTGCGCGGCGTTAGACCGCGCTTTTTTTTGCTTATCATTAGTTACAACATACTTATCATGGGGGCACAACAACTGCCTGTGAGTATGGTGCTTTCACGATGCCAGGCAGGGGGGATACCCCTTAATACCCACTTATAAAGAATTTAACATTTGTATGATAAGTGTATTTAAAAAAAATATTATAATTCAGTTAGTTGACTGATTTATAGATATCCCACTAAGGGGGTATGTGAAAATTGTCCCTCATTTTTCATCCCTGTCTGCCTTGATCGTTATCAATTCTTACGTCCTTTCAGAGCGTTACCTTCGCTCTCAATCAAGCAATGTCGATTTATCAGAGAGCCGTCAGGCTCCTACAGGAGAAAACCGATGAGTAAATTCCTGGACCGGTTTCGCTACTTCAAGCAGAAGGGCGAAACCTTTGCCGATGGGCACGGCCAGCTTCTCAATACTAACAGGGACTGGGAGGATGGATATCGCCAGCGTTGGCAGCATGACAAAATCGTGCGTTCAACCCACGGGGTAAACTGCACCGGCTCATGCAGCTGGAAAATCTACGTCAAAAATGGTCTGGTAACCTGGGAAACCCAGCAAACTGACTATCCTCGCACTCGTCCGGATATGCCAAACCACGAGCCTCGCGGCTGCCCGCGCGGTGCAAGCTACTCCTGGTATCTCTACAGCGCTAACCGTCTGAAGTACCCGCTGATGCGTAAACGTCTGATGAAGATGTGGCGTGAAGCAAAAAGATTACACAGCGATCCGGTAGATGCCTGGGCGTCTATTATCGAAGACGCCGACAAAGCAAAGAGCTTCAAACAAGCGCGCGGTCGTGGTGGTTTCGTTCGTTCTTCCTGGCAGGAAGTGAACGAACTGATTGCTGCGTCTAACGTGTATACCATCAAGACCTATGGTCCTGACCGCGTCGCTGGCTTCTCGCCCATCCCGGCAATGTCCATGGTCTCTTACGCTTCTGGCGCGCGCTACCTGTCGCTGATCGGCGGTACCTGCCTGAGCTTCTACGACTGGTATTGCGACTTACCGCCAGCATCTCCGCAAACCTGGGGTGAGCAAACAGACGTACCTGAATCCGCCGACTGGTACAACTCCAGCTATATTATTGCCTGGGGATCCAACGTACCTCAGACCCGTACCCCGGATGCGCACTTCTTCACTGAAGTTCGGTATAAAGGCACCAAAACGGTAGCAATTACGCCGGACTATGCAGAAATTGCCAAACTGTGCGACCTGTGGCTGGCACCGAAACAAGGGACCGATGCGGCGATGGCGATGGCGATGGGCCACGTCATGCTGCGCGAGTTCCACCTCGATAATCCGAGCCAGTACTTCACCGACTACGTACGTCGCTATACCGACATGCCAATGCTGGTGATGCTGGAAGAGCGCGACGGCTACTATGCTGCTGGTCGTATGCTGCGTGCGGCGGATTTGGTTGATGCTCTGGGCCAGGAAAACAATCCAGAATGGAAAACTGTTGCTATCAACAGCAACGGCGAAATGGTTGCGCCAAACGGTTCAATTGGTTTCCGTTGGGGCGAAAAAGGCAAATGGAACCTTGAGCAGCGTGACGGCACATCTGGTGATGAAACCGAACTGCAGCTCAGTCTGCTGGGGAGTCAGGATGACATCGCTGAAGTAGGTTTCCCATACTTTGGCGGTGAAGGTACTGAACATTTCAGCAAAGTAGAACTGGAAAACATTCTGCTGCATAAATTGCCGGTTAAACGTCTGCAACTGGCCGATGGTTCTACCGCACTGGTGACCACCGTTTACGACCTGACCATGGCCAACTACGGTCTGGAACGTGGTCTGAACGATGAAAATTGCGCGACCAGCTACGATGACGTGAAAGCGTATACCCCAGCATGGGCAGAGAAAATTACCGGCGTATCACGTGCTCAGATTGTGCGCATCGCCCGTGAATTTGCGGATAATGCCGACAAGACGCACGGTCGTTCGATGATTATCGTCGGTGCGGGCCTGAACCACTGGTACCACCTCGATATGAACTATCGCGGCCTGATCAATATGCTGATTTTCTGCGGTTGTGTGGGTCAGAGTGGTGGCGGCTGGGCACACTATGTCGGCCAAGAGAAACTGCGCCCTCAGACCGGCTGGCAGCCGCTGGCGTTTGCCCTTGACTGGCAGCGTCCGGCGCGTCACATGAACAGCACCTCCTACTTCTATAATCACTCCAGTCAGTGGCGGTATGAGACGGTCACCGCGCAGGAACTGCTGTCTCCGCTGGCAGATAAATCCCGCTATAGCGGCCACCTGATTGATTTTAACGTTCGCGCTGAACGTATGGGCTGGCTACCATCTGCGCCGCAGTTGGGTACCAACCCGCTGTATATCGCGCAAGAAGCGCAGAATGCAGGTATGACACCGGTGGATTACACCGTGAAATCCCTGAAAGAAGGCTCGATTCGCTTTGCGGCGGAACAACCTGAAAACGGTAAAAACCATCCGCGTAACCTGTTCATCTGGCGTTCTAACCTGCTCGGTTCTTCAGGTAAAGGACATGAGTACATGCTGAAGTACCTGCTGGGTACCGAGCACGGTATTCAGGGGATGGATTTGGGCCAGCAGAACGGCGTGAAGCCAGAAGAAGTGGAATGGCATGACAACGGACTGGACGGCAAACTGGATCTGGTGGTGACGCTGGACTTCCGTCTGTCGAGCACCTGTCTGTATTCCGACATCGTGCTGCCTACCGCAACCTGGTATGAAAAAGATGATATGAATACCTCGGATATGCATCCGTTTATTCATCCGCTTTCTGCCGCCGTTGACCCAGCCTGGGAGTCGAAAAGCGACTGGGAAATCTACAAAGGCATCGCGAAGACATTTTCTGAAGTCTGCGTAGGCCACCTCGGGAAAGAAACCGACGTCGTTACGCTGCCAATCCAGCACGATTCTGCCGCCGAACTGGCGCAACCGCTGGATGTAAAAGACTGGAAAAAAGGCGAGTGCGACCTGATTCCGGGGGTTACCGCGCCGCACATCATGACCGTTGAGCGTGACTATCCGGCAACCTATGAGCGCTTTACTTCTATCGGTCCTTTGATGGAAAAAATCGGTAACGGCGGTAAAGGTATTGCCTGGAACACCCAGAGCGAAATGGATCTGCTGCGTAAGCTCAACTACACCAAGGCGGAAGGCCCGGCGAAAGGACAGCCTTGTCTAAACACGGCTATTGATGCCGCTGAGATGATCCTGACACTGGCCCCTGAAACCAATGGTCAGGTCGCAGTGAAAGCCTGGAAAGCGTTGAGTGAATTTACCGGACGTGACCATGCACATTTGGCGTTGAATAAAGAAGACGAAAAAATTCGTTTCCGTGACATTCAGGCGCAGCCGCGAAAAATTATTTCCAGCCCGACCTGGTCTGGTCTGGAAGATGAACATGTGTCTTATAACGCCGGTTATACCAACGTTCACGAACTGATCCCATGGCGTACGCTTTCCGGTCGCCAGCAGTTGTATCAGGATCATCAATGGATGCGTGATTTCGGTGAAAGCCTGTTGGTTTACCGCCCACCTATTGACACTCGTTCAGTGAAAGAGGTGATGGGTGAGAAGTCTAACGGTAACCCGGAAAAAGCGCTTAACTTCCTGACGCCGCACCAGAAATGGGGTATCCACTCCACCTACAGCGACAACCTGCTGATGCTGACATTGTCACGCGGTGGTCCGATCGTGTGGATGAGTGAAGTCGATGCGAAAGAACTGGGTATCGAAGATAACGACTGGATCGAAGTTTTCAACAGCAACGGTGCGCTGACCGCACGTGCGGTTGTCAGCCAGCGTGTGCCGGCCGGGATGACCATGATGTACCACGCGCAGGAACGCATCGTTAACCTGCCGGGTTCAGAAATCACCCAGCAGCGCGGCGGGATCCATAACTCGGTGACCCGTATTACGCCGAAACCGACCCACATGATCGGCGGCTATGCGCAACTGGCATACGGTTTTAACTACTACGGTACCGTCGGTTCAAACCGCGATGAGTTCGTAGTTGTACGTAAGATGAAGAACATTAACTGGTTGGATGGCGAAGGCAATGACCAGGTACAGGAGAGCGTAAAATGAAAATTCGTTCACAAGTCGGCATGGTGCTGAATCTCGATAAGTGCATCGGCTGCCACACCTGTTCAGTGACCTGTAAAAACGTCTGGACCAGCCGCGAAGGTATGGAATACGCCTGGTTCAATAACGTCGAAAGTAAGCCTGGTGTTGGTTTCCCGAATGACTGGGAAAATCAGGAAAAATGGAAGGGCGGTTGGATCCGTAAAATCAACGGTAAGTTGCAACCGCGCATGGGTAACCGTGCGCTGCTGCTGGGTAAAATCTTTGCTAACCCGCATCTACCGGGCATGGATGACTACTACGAGCCGTTTGATTTCGACTATCAGAATCTGCACACCGCACCTGAAGGCAGCAAAGCGCAGCCGATTGCCCGTCCGCGCTCGCTGATCACCGGTCAGCGGATGGACAAAATTACCAGCGGTCCTAACTGGGAAGAAATTCTGGGCGGCGAGTTCGAAAAACGCGCCAAAGACCAGAACTTCGAAAACATGCAGAAGGCAATGTACGGCCAGTTCGAAAACACCTTCATGATGTATTTGCCGCGCCTGTGTGAGCACTGCCTTAACCCGGCGTGTGTGGCGACCTGCCCGAGTGGCGCTATCTACAAGCGTGAAGAAGATGGCATCGTGCTGATCGACCAGGACAAGTGCCGTGGCTGGCGTATGTGCATCACCGGCTGCCCGTACAAGAAGATTTACTTCAACTGGAAGAGCGGGAAGTCCGAGAAGTGCATCTTCTGCTATCCGCGTATCGAAGCGGGTCAACCGACCGTTTGCTCCGAAACCTGTGTTGGTCGTATCCGTTATCTCGGCGTACTGCTGTATGACGCAGATGCGATCGAAAGCGCGGCCAGCACCGAGCACGAAAAGGATCTGTACCAGCGTCAACTGGACGTGTTCCTCGATCCGAACGATCCAGCGGTTATTGAACAGGCGCTGAAAGATGGTATTCCGCTGAGCGTCATTGACGCTGCACAACAGTCTCCGGTTTACAAAATGGCGATGGACTGGAAGCTGGCGCTGCCGCTGCATCCGGAATACCGCACGCTACCGATGGTCTGGTATGTGCCGCCTTTGTCACCGATTCAGTCTGCCGCGGACGCGGGTACGCTTGGTAGCAACGGTATTCTGCCGGACGTTGAGAGTTTGCGTATCCCGGTTCAATACCTGGCGAACCTGCTCACCGCAGGCGACACACAGCCGGTACTATTGGCGCTGAAACGTATGCTGGCGATGCGTCACTACAAACGTGCGGAAACCGTTGACGGTAAAGTTGATACCCGTGCGCTGGAAGAGGTGGGATTAAGCGAAGCGCAGGCACAGGAAATGTATCGTTATCTGGCGATTGCTAACTACGAAGATCGTTTCGTGGTACCGAGCAGTCATCGTGAACTGGCGCGTGAGGCATTCCCGGAGAAAAGCGGTTGCGGCTTTACCTTCGGTGACGGTTGCCACGGTTCTGATACTAAATTCAATCTGTTCAACAGCCGCCGCATCGACGCTGTTGATGTGACCAGCAAAACGGAGCCGCACCAATGATTGAACTCGTCATTGTTTCGCGTCTGCTCGAGTACCCGGATGCTGCCTTATGGCAGCATCAGCAGGAACTTTTCGATGCACTCGCGTCATCTGAAAACCTGGATAAAGAGGATGCCCAGACCCTGGGCGTTTTCCTGCGCGATCTCACTGCGCAGGACATGCTGGATGTGCAGGCAAGCTATAGCGAACTGTTTGACCGTGGTCGCGCCACCTCGCTGCTGTTGTTTGAACATGTACACGGCGAGTCCCGCGATCGTGGTCAGGCGATGGTCGATCTGATGTCGCAGTATGAGCAGCACGGTTTGCAGCTCGACAGCCGCGAGCTTCCCGATCATCTTCCGCTGTATCTGGAATACCTTGCGCAACTGCCGAAAAGCGAAGCGTTAGCTGGATTACAGGATATAGCACCAATTCTGGCGCTGCTCAGCGCACGTTTGCAACAGCGTGAAAGCCGTTATGCGGTGCTGTTTGATCTGCTGTTAAAACTGGCGAATACCGTTATCGACAGCGATAAAGTGGCTGAAAAGATTGCGGATGAAGCGCGTGATGATACCCCACAAGCGCTGGATGCAGTTTGGGAAGAAGAGCAAGTGAAATTCTTCGCCGATCAGGGGTGTGGCGAGTCGGAAATCACCGCTTATCAGCGTCGTTTTGCCGGGGCCGTTGCGCCGCAGTATCTGAATATCACCACCGGAGGACAGCAATAATGCACTTCCTGAATACGTTCTTCTTTGACATCTATCCGTACATTGCAGGTTCAGTCTTTCTGATCGGCAGCTGGCTGCGTTATGACTACGGACAGTACACCTGGCGTGCGGCGTCCAGCCAGATGCTGGATCGTAAAGGGATGAACATGGCGTCAAACCTGTTTCATATCGGGATTCTGGGTATTTTTGCCGGTCACTTCCTTGGTATGTTAACGCCGCACTGGATGTATGAAGCGTGGCTGCCGCTCGAAGTGAAGCAGAAGATGGCGATGTTTGCGGGCGGGGCATCCGGCGTGATGTGCCTGGTTGGTGGCGTTTTACTGCTTAAACGCCGTCTGTTCAGCCCACGTGTGCGTGCAACCACGACTGCAGCAGATATTTTGATTCTTTCCCTGCTGGTGGTTCAGTGTGCGCTGGGCCTGTTGACCATTCCGTTCTCTGCCCAGCATATGGACGGCAGCGAGATGATGAAGCTGGTGAACTGGGCACAGTCTGTGGTGACTTTCCAAGGCGGAGCGTCTCAATATCTGGATGGTGTCGCGTTTATTTTCCGTATGCACCTGGTGTTGGGGATGACGCTGTTCCTGTTGTTCCCATTCTCGCGCCTGGTGCACATCTGGAGCGTTCCGGTCGAGTACCTGACGCGTAAATACCAGATTGTACGAGCGCGTCACTAATCGGTTATCTGTATAAGACAAACCCTGCTTCGGCGGGGTTTTTTTATGGTTGTTTGCAAGAAGATGTATTTAGCTGAAGTGTTACTGGAGAAGTAGGTGGTGGGGAAGGATTACTCAGTGCTGCGCGCTTCGCCCTTCGGGTCGTTGTCTGCGGCAACGCTTTCTCGCTACGCTCGAATCGAACCTTAGTCGAAGCTTCTCATCCTTCCCTATTGGGAAGGTGCATGGGGCACTACAGATGAATTCGGTGTTGGTGCTATATGAAATGATGGTGGTGGGGGAAGGATTCGAACCTTCGAAGTCGATGACGGCAGATTTACAGTCTGCTCCCTTTGGCCGCTCGGGAACCCCACCTGGGGTATACTGATTTTGTGAACTAGCTGAATAATGGTGGTGGGGGAAGGATTCGAACCTTCGAAGTCGATGACGGCAGATTTACAGTCTGCTCCCTTTGGCCGCTCGGGAACCCCACCACGGGGTAATGCTTTTACTGGCCTGCTTCCGTTGGAAGCGGGGCGCATCATATCAAATGATGCGCCGCTGTAAAGCATTCCTTTGCTTAACATGAACTGTTTGCGTACTTTTCATCCGTAACGCAGTAAAGCTAATCAATTCATATTATTGGTGATTACAGAATAATCGTTCGGTTACCGTAAACAAAGACGCGTTGAGCCAGAACCTGATACAGCGCGCGGCTTAATACATTTTTCTCAACGTCACGACCTGCGCGCATCATATCTTCTGCACTGTAGGTGTGATCCACATGAATCACGTCCTGCATAATAATTGGACCTTCATCGAGATTATCATTCACATAATGCGCCGTCGCACCGATGATCTTCACGCCGCGCTCATAGGCTTGATGGTAAGGGCGAGCACCAATAAACGCTGGCAGGAATGAATGGTGGATATTGATAATCTTATTCGGGAAGCGGGAAACAAATGTAGGTGTCAGAACGCGCATGTATTTTGCCAGCACGACATAGTCCGGTTGGTGCGCGTCGATAGCGTCGGCCATTTTCTGGTCATGCTCGTCACGCGTTAAACCTTCATGGCTGACCAGCTCAAACGGAATATCGAATCGCTCAACCAAGGAGCGCAGCGTCTCGTGGTTGCCGATCACCGCAGCGATTTCAACATCCAGTCCGCCATAATTGGCCTTCATTAACAGATCGCCCAAACAATGAGCTTCTTTAGTGACCAAAATGACGATGCGACGGCGGCCTGCTGGCGTTAATTCACGAATGGAGCCTTCGGGTAAGGCGCTATCCAGATCGGCAAGCAGCGTGACGTCGTTAAAAATACCCTCCAGTTCGGTACGCATAAAAAAACGCCCGGTACGGTGGTCCACGAACTCATTGTTTTGCACGATATTCAGCTCGTGTTTGTAACAGATATTCGTAATGCGTGCGATCAGACCTTTTTGGTCCGGGCAAATAGTACGCAGTACTTTTCGTTGTAATGAATGCATTTGCAGCGGTGATCCTGTTGAGAATGTTTGCAAAATTGATACTGTCGGGCGTTGACTAGCCGCAGCACTTTTTAAATTTTTTACCGGAGCCACAAGGGCAGGTATCGTTTCGTCCAATTTGAGGGCGTGTACCGTCTATATAGTACCACTGACCGTTTTCTTTTAGAAAACGAGAGCGCTCGATAATTACGCCTGTTTTACCTTGTTCTGTAAACCGTGCGACAAAGCTGACATAGCCGGTATTTTCTGCGTCTGTCGTCTCTTGTTCAAAAACGGTCAGTCCGAGCCATTCGGTATGGCTAAATCCTGCGATAATGTCGTCGCGAAACGCGGTTGCATGACAGTCTGGATGCCAGGTTTTGATCAGGTAATCTGCGTCCTTCATCACAAAAGCGCAGTAGCGAGAACGCATGAGGTGTGACGGCGTAGGTGCTACTTGTTCGCCAGACACATAACGGTAGCAACATAGGCTATACTCGACAGCGCTACCACAGGGACAAACCTGAGACACAAAATACTCCCTGGAATAAAAAAACGGCGTAAAAACGCCACGGTGGCACTATGTTAACTGAGCCGTAGTGATGTTGCTACGTCTGCAAGCCAGGGGAAGTCTGTAGGTACAATGAGAAAAATAAAAATTGGGCTGGCGCTAGGTTCCGGCGCAGCGCGAGGCTGGTCGCATATTGGTGTGATTAAAGCCCTGAAACACATGGGCATTGATATTGATATCGTTGCGGGTTGTTCTATCGGCTCGTTGGTGGGCGCCGCTTATGCCTGCAATAAATTACCTGCCCTTGAGCAGTGGGTTTGCTCATTCAGCTATTGGGATGTTTTACGCCTGATGGATCTCTCGTGGCGTAGAGGTGGATTGCTGCGCGGTGAACGTGTATTCAATCAGTATCGTAATGTCATGCCGGTAGAAGCTATTGAACAATGCTCACGTCGTTTCGCAACGGTTGCCACAAACCTGAGCACGGGTCGGGAGCTATGGTTCACCGAAGGTGATTTGCATCTCGCTGTCCGAGCCTCCTGCAGTATTCCCGGTCTGATGTCTCCCGTGGCGCATAATGGTTACTGGTTGGTCGATGGTGCAGTGGTGAATCCCGTACCTGTGTCCCTGACCCGCGCGCTGGGTGCTGACATCGTTATTGCCGTCGATCTGCAACACGATGCGCATCTTATGCAGCAAGATTTACTCTCCTTCAACGTCAGCAGTGATAGCGAATTGAGTGGTGACACTGACGAGCTTTCCTGGCGTGCCCGCCTGAAAGAGCGTTTGAGCAACATTACGGCCAGGCGTGCGGTCACCGCACCGACGGCGATGGAAATCATGACGACCTCTATTCAGGTTCTGGAAAACCGTCTGAAACGTAACCGCATGGCTGGCGACCCGCCGGATATTCTGATTCAGCCGTTTTGTCCGCAAATATCCACGTTGGATTTCCACCGCGCTAGCGCAGCAATTGCTGCCGGACAACTGGCGGTCGAGAAGAAAATGGATGAACTTCTACCCTTGGTGAAAACCAACGTCTAACGCATTTTTTATCAACACTTAAGCAAATTCTGACAGGCGTGAGTAGCAATAGCATGCCACTATTTACTAAAGCCAGTCAGGGGGGAGAATATGACGCAGCCATTGGTCGGAAAACAGATTCTTATCGTTGAGGATGAGCCGGTATTTCGCTCACTCATGGACTCATGGTTTTCCTCTTTGGGGGCGACAACAGCGGTAGCTGGCGATGGGCTTGAAGCTCTGGAATTACTCGGACACTTTAACCCAGACTTGATGATCTGCGATCTGGCTATGCCAAGAATGAACGGCCTCAAACTGGTGGAGTATCTGCGTAATCGTGGCGATCAGACCCCGATACTGGTGATCTCCGCAACGGAAAACATGTCCGACATCGCTAAAGCGCTGCGCTTGGGGGTGGATGATGTGCTACTGAAACCAGTAAAGGACCTTAACCGACTACGTGAAACCGTCTTTGCGTGCTTGTATCCCAATATGTTTAATTCACGCGTGGAAGAAGAAGAACGGCTGTTTCGCGACTGGGATGCGATGGTCGGCGATCCGGCTGCTGCGGCAAAGCTGTTACAAGAATTACAGCCTCCGGTGTCACAAGTGATTTCACACTGTCGAATCAATTATCGCCAGTTAGTGGCCGCCGATCAGCCGGGGCTAGTACTGGATATTGCGCCGCTCTCGGACCATGACCTTGCGTTTTATTGCCTGGATGTGACAAGGGCAGGGGATAACGGTGTCCTGGCAGCATTATTACTGCGTGCGCTATTTAACGGTTTGTTACAGGAACAGTTGGCACATCAAAATCAACGGTTACCGGAGCTCGGTGCGTTATTGAAGCAGGTAAACCATTTACTGCGCCAGGCTAATTTGCCTGGACAGTTTCCCTTGCTGGTGGGCTATTACCACAGCGAATTAAAAAACCTGATTTTGGTATCTGCAGGGCTGAATGCGACATTAAATACGGGTTCCCACAACGTACAAATCAGTAATGGCGTTCCGCTGGGCACTTTAGGTAATGCGTATCTTAATCAACTAAGTCAACGCTGCGAGTCCTGGCAATGCCAAATTTGGGGGGCTGGTGGTCGTTTGCGCCTGATGTTGTCTGCGGAATGAACAATTGACAGGTGTGGGAATCAAATTGGTTCACCTCTCTCATGCTGCGGGTGCTACTATCAGCGCCAGATTTATTCGTATTTATCTTAATTATACCGACGCGCGTCCTTTTCAGACCAGAAGCTTGTCGCTGTACTGATATACTGGGATGCGATACAGATTGATGAACACGTTCAATACATGAACAGTCCAGGAGAGTTTTAAATGGCTGCCCTTAATTCGAAAGTCAAAAAGGCCGTTATCCCGGTAGCGGGATTAGGAACCAGGATGTTACCGGCTACGAAAGCTATCCCGAAAGAGATGCTACCGTTGGTTGATAAGCCATTAATTCAGTACGTCGTAAACGAATGTATTGCTGCGGGCATCACTGAAATTGTGCTTGTTACTCACTCGTCTAAAAATTCGATTGAGAACCACTTTGATACCAGCTTTGAACTTGAAGCTATGCTGGAAAAACGTGTAAAACGTCAGCTTCTGGAAGAAGTGCAGTCTATTTGTCCACCGCATGTCACTATTATGCAGGTGCGTCAGGGGCTGGCCAAAGGTCTGGGTCACGCGGTATTGTGCGCACATCCGGTAGTGGGTGATGAACCAGTTGCGGTTATCCTGCCGGACGTAATTCTTGATGAATACGAATCTGATTTATCACGCGACAACCTTGCCGAAATGATTCATCGTTTTGATGAAACAGGCAGTAGCCAGATTATGGTTGAGCCGGTAGAAGATGTTACCGCTTATGGTGTTGTTGATTGTAAGGGCGTTGAATTAGCTCCTGGCGAAAGCGTACCGATGGTTGGCGTTGTTGAAAAGCCGAAGGCCGATGTAGCGCCATCTAATTTGGCCGTTGTGGGGCGTTACGTGCTGAGCGCAGATATTTGGCCTCTGCTGGCTAAAACCCCTCCGGGAGCGGGTGATGAAATTCAGCTGACTGATGCTATTGATATGCTGATTGAAAAAGAAACGGTTGAAGCTTATCACATGAAGGGCAAAAGCCATGACTGTGGTAATAAGCTGGGTTATATGCAAGCGTTCGTAGAATATGGTATTCGCCATAATACACTGGGTGCTGAATTTAAAGCCTGGCTGGAAGAAGAGATGGGTATTAAGAAGTAACCTCCAGGTATTACCAGGTAAGAACGGCGCTGTTAACCCAGCGCCGTTTTTTTATACCTAATCCAGGTATGGACAGAGCGAAGTAGCGGCAAAAAAAATCCCGCCATTGGCGGGATTTTGAACAGCGTAATTCTGAATTATTCCTTGATCAGGAAGTCATCCAGTTGTTTACCTTGTTCTTCCATCGCTTTTTTGATCACAGCCGGTGTACGACCCTGGCCAGTCCAGGTTTTAGTTTCACCGTTTTCGTCAACATAGCTATATTTAGCCGGACGCGCAGCACGTTTAGCTTTGGTGCCAGATTTAACAGCAGCCATGCTATTCAGCAGTTCGTTCGGATCAATGCCGTCAGCGATCAGCATTTCACGATATTGTTGCAGTTTACGAGTACGTTCTTCAACTTCAGCAGCGGCAGCGCTTTCTTCTTCACGGCGCTCGCTAACTACAACTTCTAATTTTTCCAGCATTTCTTCAAGCGTTTCCAGAGTACATTCTCTTGCCTGCGCACGAAGAGTACGGATGTTGTTCAGAATTTTAAGTGCTTCGCTCATTGTAGTAATCTCAAACTTATATTGGGGGTGGTTTGTTGAGCTAATAATAGAGCGATAAATTCAGTTGTGCAATAGCCAGGAATGTAAGGAATTCAAAATTGCGCTTTATTTAGTATCAGAATTAATTCTTCTGTCATAAATTCCACGTGCTGTTGGGCATAAAAAAGGCTTATTGGTGAGGGGGCTTCTCAGCAGTTGAGAGTAAAAATTCAAGATTCAGGTCACATTTTATGGTGTACAAATAGTATCTCTTTGCAGTGATTTCAACCTTTTGTATTAGTTTTGCTTACGTGAATTCACTAATACATGGCGACTGTGGGTAGATTCAATAACAATAAGGAAAGGGTTTCTTTATTGCCACAGGATGAAAAACCGCATGGATAAATTTCATGAGCACTATTTGTGAAAGAGTATGTATATACACATCCAGTTTCAGGTTATCTGGGCTATGGCAGAGTGTACTCATGCTCTCATGTAACTTAAAAAACTGGTTATTAAGGCGACACTGAGCGCGCCTGTATGCGCATTTATACGCCTTTGGGAGCAACGCTACGCCGACACTTTCGTGAAATATGATACAATCCCGCCCATATTTATTTCCCCAGGTGAGGGCCTTCGGTCAATGGCACAGCTATATTTTTACTATTCTGCAATGAATGCCGGTAAGTCGACTGCATTGCTGCAATCTTCGTACAATTATCAGGAACGTGGGATGCGTGCTGTTGTATATACAGCGGAAATTGATGACCGTTTTGGCGCTGGAAAAGTAAGTTCACGTATAGGTCTGTCGTCACCTGCAAAATTGTTTAACCAAAATTCATCATTGTTCGAAGAGATTCGTGCTGAAAACGAGCTGCAAAGAATTCACTGTGTACTGGTTGATGAGTCGCAGTTTCTGACTCGGCAACAGGTTTATGAATTATCTGAAGTAGTCGATCGGCTGGATATTCCCGTGTTGTGCTATGGTTTACGCACAGATTTCCGTGGTGAATTATTTGGCGGCAGCGAATACCTGCTTGCATGGTCTGATAAGCTGGTTGAATTAAAAACCATTTGTTTCTGTGGGCGTAAGGCCAGTATGGTTTTACGTCTTGATCAGGCTGGAAGACCCTATAACGAGGGCGAGCAGGTCGTTATTGGCGGGAATGAACGTTATGTCTCGGTTTGTCGTAAACATTATAAACAAGCGCAGTCTGAGGGCTCTCTGACGGCGATACAAGAGCGACACAGCCACGATTAACCCTTAGCGCTTACGCGCGCTTAGTCACGCAGGGTAGGCCGCGACATTCGACAATGTTCTCTACCCTGTCAGGTTCTCTCTGACGCAATTCTTACACCGTACTGGCCCCACTCCAACAGAACCATCCTCTATACGCCTCTGAATTACGTATATGCCTGTTCCGATAGAGTAGGACATAAAAAAACGGCCCCAATGTGGGGCCGTTTAGAGTGAAACTAAAACTTATCTGGTCGAATTAAGCGGATTTCTTCGCTTTTTTCTCAGCTTTCGGTGCTGCTACTGTTTCAGTCTTAGCTGCGGCCTGGCCTTCGCTGTACTCACGACCGTAGTAGGTATCCAGCAGGATCTGTTTCAGTTCAGAAATCAGCGGGTAACGCGGGTTAGCACCAGTACACTGGTCATCAAACGCATCTTCAGACAGTTTGTCCACGTGTGCCAGGAAGTCAGCTTCCTGAACGCCAGCTTCACGGATAGACTTAGGAATACCCAGTTCAGCTTTGATTTCTTCAAGCCAGCCCAGCAGTTTCTGGATTTTCGCAGCAGTGCGGTCGCCCGGTGCGCTCAAACCCAGATGATCTGCGATTTCAGCATAGCGACGACGAGCTTGTGGGCGGTCATACTGGCTGAATGCAGTCTGTTTAGTCGGGTTGTCGTTGGCGTTATAACGAATAACGTTGCTGATCAGCAGGGCGTTCGCCAGACCGTGAGGAATGTGGAACTGAGAACCCAGCTTGTGCGCCATTGAGTGACATACACCCAGGAAGGCGTTAGCAAACGCGATACCGGCGATGGTTGCTGCACTGTGTACACGTTCACGAGCTACCGGGTTCTTAGAACCTTCATGGTAGGACGCCGGCAGGTTTTCTTTCAGCAGTTTCAGCGCCTGCAGAGCCTGACCGTCAGAGAACTCAGAAGCCAGTACGGAAACGTAAGCTTCCAAAGCGTGAGTTACGGCATCAAGACCACCGAACGCACACAGGGACTTCGGCATATCCATGACCAGGTTAGCATCAACAATCGCCATATCCGGAGTCAGCGCATAGTCTGCCAGCGGGTATTTCTGCCCGGTTGCATCGTCAGTAACAACAGCAAACGGAGTCACTTCAGAACCGGTACCGGAAGTGGTGGTAACGGCAACCATCTTCGCTTTGACGCCCATTTTCGGGAACTTGTAGATACGTTTACGGATGTCCATAAAGCGCAGCGCCAGTTCTTCAAAGTGAGTTTCCGGATGCTCGTACATAACCCACATAATTTTCGCGGCGTCCATCGGGGAACCACCACCCAGCGCAATGATCACGTCTGGTTTGAAAGAGTTAGCCAGCTCAGCACCTTTGCGTACAACGGTCAGAGTTGGGTCAGCTTCGACTTCAAAGAACACTTCAGTTTCAACGCCAGCAGCTTTCAGCACGGAAGTGATTTGATCAGCATAACCGTTGTTAAACAGGAAGCGGTCGGTCACGATCAGCGCACGTTTGTGACCATCGGTAATCACTTCATCCAGTGCGATTGGCAGAGAGCCACGACGGAAGTAGATAGATTTCGGAAGTTTGTGCCACAACATGTTTTCAGCTCGCTTAGCAACGGTTTTCTTGTTGATCAGGTGCTTAGGACCAACGTTTTCAGAGATGGAGTTACCACCCCATGAACCACAACCCAGAGTCAGGGAAGGTGCGAGTTTGAAGTTGTACAGGTCACCGATACCACCCTGAGATGCAGGGGTGTTAATCAGGATACGTGCGGTTTTCATCATCTGGCCGAAGTAAGCAACGCGTTCTGGCTGGTTGTCCTGGTCGGTGTACAGGCAAGAGGTATGACCGATACCGCCCATCGCAACCAGTTTTTCAGCTTTATTAACGGCGTCTTCAAAGTCTTTCGCACGGTACATCGCCAGCGTCGGAGACAGTTTTTCGTGAGCAAACGGTTCGCTTTCGTCAACAACCTTCACTTCGCCGATCAGAATCTTGGTGGTTTCTGGTACGGAGAAGCCTGCCAGTTCAGCAATTTTGTATGCCGGCTGACCAACGATGGCCGCGTTCAGCGCGCCATTTTTCAGGATAACGTCCTGAACAGCTTTCAGCTCTTTACCCTGCAGCATGTAGCCACCGTGAGTCGCGAAACGCTCACGTACTGCGTCATATACAGAGTCAACAACAACAACAGACTGTTCAGAAGCACAGATTACGCCGTTATCGAAGGTTTTAGACATCAGAACGGAGGCAACAGCACGCTTGATATCTGCGGTTTCATCGATGACAACCGGGGTGTTACCTGCGCCTACGCCGATAGCTGGTTTACCGGAGCTGTATGCAGCTTTCACCATGCCTGGACCACCAGTCGCAAGGATCAGGTTGATGTCCGGGTGGTGCATCAGCGCGTTAGACAGTTCTACGGAAGGTTGATCGATCCAGCCGATCAGATCTTTCGGCGCGCCAGCAGCGATGGCTGCCTGCAGAACGATATCAGCGGCTTTATTGGTCGCATCTTTAGCACGCGGATGCGGAGAGAAGATGATGGCGTTACGCGTCTTCAGGCTGATCAGCGATTTGAAGATGGCAGTAGAAGTTGGGTTAGTGGTTGGAACGATACCGCAGATAATACCAATCGGTTCAGCGATGGTAATGGTACCGAAAGTGTCGTCCTCAGACAGCACACCACAGGTCTTTTCATCTTTATATGCGTTATAGATGTATTCTGAAGCGAAGTGGTTTTTAATCACTTTATCTTCGACGATGCCCATGCCGGATTCGGCAACGGCCATTTTCGCGAGAGGGATTCGAGCGTCTGCGGCAGCCAGAGCGGCGGCACGGAAGATTTTGTCAACCTGTTCTTGAGTGAAACTGGCATATTCACGCTGGGCTTTTTTTACGCGCTCTACAAGTGCGTTAAGTTCAGCGACATTAGTAACAGCCATAATGCTCTCCTGATAATGTTAAACTTTTTTAGTAAATCATCTGCTCGATACGAGAGTATAGACAGATCGACGAAAATTTGTGTAACGTTTTGAAAATCAAACGGTTAATTAACGTCCGTTTTACCTTGATTTACTAAAAGAGCTTATGCGTTAGCGTCAGTTAACTCTAACGCGTTACCTCCAGGTGGCGTAAGCAAGATTACTCACTTCTGAGTAGTAATTGCGTGATCTGGATCAAGATTTCGCAAAGCTGACACCTTTCAGCAGGCCCTTTTAGCGTTTATCGGTAAGTGTTAATGAATTGATGTGATGAATTCCAATGACATTAGCATATTCAATACATATTAATAACACTCACTATTGGTAGCGTATTTACGTAGATAAACGCAGATAGAAGGTGAAGTATGCTGACAAAAAGCGTATCTTCAGCGCGGATTTTATCAATTTTTTTATGACTCATTTTATCCGGCTAACGCTTCGGAGCTAACCGTGATCCAAACGCTATTTGATTTTCCTGTCTATTTTAAATTTTTCATTGGGTTATTTGCGTTGGTCAACCCGGTGGGGATTATCCCTGTCTTTATCAGCATGACCAGCTACCAAACGGCTGCAGCGCGCAACAAAACCAACCTTACGGCAAACCTTTCGGTTGCCATCATCCTGTGGACTTCGCTGTTCCTTGGTGACGGTATTCTGCAACTTTTCGGTATCTCGATAGACTCGTTCAGGATTGCCGGCGGCATCCTGGTGGTGACTATTGCGATGTCGATGATTAGCGGAAAACTTGGCGAAGATAAGCAAAATAAACAGGAAAAATCAGAAACCGCTATTCGCGAAAGCATCGGTGTTGTGCCACTGGCCTTGCCTCTGATGGCGGGGCCGGGGGCGATAAGCTCAACTATCGTTTGGGGCACGCGGTATCATAGTGCGATTAACCTGTTTGGTTTTTTTGTGGCAATTGCACTGTTTGCCCTGTGCTGTTGGGGGCTGTTCCGTATGGCGCCATGGTTAGTTCGCCTGCTGGGCCAAACGGGCATCAACGTCATTACGCGTATTATGGGATTGCTGTTAATGGCTCTGGGGATTGAGTTCATTGTTACTGGAATCAAGTCTATTTTCCCCGGTTTGCTTGCCTGATATCCCTCTTTTGCATCAACGGAGCCACTATCGGCTCCGTTTCCTTTCATTATCAGTAAAACTTCTCACTAAAGTTGAAAAGTAGCACAACAAAAATAATAAAAACTTATGTTTAGCTCTTTTGTTATTCATTGAATTTATAGATATAACTCTCAACAGTCCGCCTGTGGTGGCCAAGTGTCGCTGTTATTTTAGTAACATCATACTCTGGGGCTTGCTGTAGGATTATCGAAATGTTATTAGTTATTTCAGCGTTTTTTTTAGATGAATGTGCTAATTAATAACCAATTGTTAAATTAATGTGTATTTGAGCGCGGTGTTGATACCGGACAGGGTAGTTAACAATGCTTGATGTTCAATGTTATGATTTTTAATGGTTTTTTGTGATAAATCTTCATTCGAAAGACTTTTCTACTGAGATTTATTTTCAATAAAAGAGAATTGGTTAACAAATTTGTAAAATGTATTGGCGGTTAAGAAACGCATTTGATACTTTCCGGCCAGGTATTTTGCAGAAGATTTCACGTTGATGAGAATCATTTTCAATTGATTTCTCTCAACAGGGTAACAGCGTGTTTCCGGCAGGGGAAACACGATCGATAATCGACGCAAGGCGGTCGTACGAATCGCCAGAATAAATAGAGTCGGTGATAGCAAGCAGTAAAACAATAAACCACCTGACGGCAGAAAATCTCCGATGCCGTACAGGGATCCTGACAGGATTAACAGTCTGGTTAAAAAGCCAGCCATAATAATGAGGGAGTACAAACACAATGACTAACATCACTAAAAAAAGTTTAGTAGCTGCGGGGATCCTAACTGCGCTAGTCGCTGGAAATACTGCCACAGCAGCAGTTGTGCCAGCCGGTGTGCAGCTTGCTGAAAAGCAGACTCTGGTGCGTAATAACGGTTCGGAAGTTCAGTCGCTCGATCCACATAAAATCGAAGGTGTGCCTGAATCCAACATCAACCGTGACCTGTTTGAAGGTTTATTAATCAGTGATGTTGATGGCAAACCATCACCAGGCGTAGCTGAAAAATGGGAAAATAAAGACTTTAAAGTCTGGACATTCCATCTGCGTAAAGATGCAAAGTGGTCTGACGGTACGCCAGTCACCGCGCAAGATTTCGTGTATAGCTGGCAGCGCCTGGCTAACCCAAATACCGCGTCACCGTACGCCAGCTATTTGCAGTACGGCCACATCGTCAATATTGATGATATTATCGCCGGTAAAAAGCCGGTCACCGATCTCGGCGTTAAAGCTCTCGACGATCATACATTTGAAGTCACCCTGAGCGAGCCGGTTCCTTATTTCTACAAACTGCTTGTGCACTCATCCGTTTCACCGGTTCCTAAAGCCGCAGTTGAAAAATACGGTGAGAAGTGGACTCAGCCAGCTAACATCGTCACTAACGGTGCTTATAAACTGAAAGACTGGGTTGTCAACGAGCGCATTGTGCTTGAGCGTAATACTAACTACTGGGACAACGCGAAAACCGTTATAAACCAGGTTACCTATTTGCCAATTGCTTCTGAAGTGACTGACGTGAACCGCTATCGCAGCGGTGAAATCGACATGACCTATAACAACATGCCGATCGAGTTATTCCAGAAACTGAAAAAAGAGATCCCGAACGAAGTTCACGTTGACCCGTACCTGTGCACCTATTATTACGAAATCAACAATCAGAAAGCACCGTTCAACGATGTTCGCGTTCGTACTGCCCTGAAACTGGCGTTGGATCGTGACATTATCGTCAATAAAGTGAAAAACCAGGGCGACCTGCCTGCATATAGCTTTACTCCTCCTTACACCGATGGGGCAAAATTGGTTGAACCAGAATGGTTCAAATGGTCTCAGGAAAAACGTAATGAAGAAGCGAAAAAACTGCTGGCTGAAGCAGGCTTCACCGCTGAAAAGCCGTTGACCTTTGACCTGCTGTATAACACCTCAGACCTGCATAAGAAGCTGGCCATCGCAGCGGCATCCATCTGGAAGAAAAATCTGGGTGCTAACGTGAAGCTGGAAAATCAGGAGTGGAAAACATTCCTCGATACGCGCCATCAGGGTAACTATGATGTTTCGCGTGCGGGTTGGTGTGCGGATTACAACGAACCAACATCCTTCCTGAACATGGTGCTGTCCGACAGCTCCAACAACACTGTGCACTATAAGAGCCCAGCGTTTGATAAGCTGATTGCCGATACCCTGAAAGTGACTGATGAAGCACAGCGCAGCGAACTGTATTCAAAAGCGGAACAGCAATTGGATAAAGATTCTGCGATTGTACCGGTTTATTACTATGTTAACGCCCGTCTGGTGAAACCGTGGGTTGGCGGATACTCTGGTAAAGACCCGATGGATAATATCCACGTTAAAGACTTGTATATTATCAAGCATTAATGGCAAGACGTGGGGCATTTTTATTGCCCCACAGTGTCTTTTTTCTTCGAACTATTAATACCGCTTTACCTGAAGGTCGGGGTAGAAGGGGTATAAAGGCACACGCCAGAAGGTACGGGCAATGTTAAAATTCATACTACGTCGCTGTCTGGAAGCGATTCCGACGCTATTTATCCTTATTACGATTTCATTCTTTATGATGCGCCTTGCGCCGGGAAGCCCATTTACCGGAGAACGCGCGTTACCGCCAGAGGTACTGGCAAATATTGAAGCGAAATATCATCTTAACGATCCTATCTCAACGCAGTACTTCAGCTATCTGAAGCAGCTGGCACATGGCGATTTTGGGCCCTCCTTCAAATACAAAGACTACACTGTCAACGATCTCGTTGCCTCGAGCTTTCCGGTTTCAGCGAAGCTGGGTGCGGCAGCCTTTATTCTGGCGGTACTCGTCGGTGTAAGCGCTGGGGTGATAGCCGCGCTGAAGCAAAATACGCGCTGGGACTACACGGTGATGGGAGTAGCAATGACCGGGGTCGTTATCCCCAGCTTTGTAGTCGCTCCATTGTTGGTCATGATATTTGCCATAACCTTGAAATGGTTGCCTGGCGGGGGCTGGAACGGCGGGGCGCTGAAATTTATGATCCTGCCGATGGTGGCGTTGTCACTGGCCTATATCGCCAGTATCGCCCGTATTACCCGTGGTTCGATGATTGAAGTGCTGCACTCTAACTTTATTCGCACTGCGCGCGCAAAAGGGCTGCCGATGCGGCGGATTATTTTCCGCCATGCGTTAAAGCCGGCGCTGTTGCCCGTCCTGTCCTATATGGGACCGGCATTTGTCGGCATTATCACCGGTTCAATGGTTATTGAGACCATTTACGGCTTGCCGGGCATTGGCCAGCTATTCGTCAATGGTGCCTTAAACCGCGACTATTCGCTGGTTCTGAGTCTGACCATTCTGGTGGGTACGCTGACCATCGTGTTTAACGCGATTGTCGACGTGCTGTATGCCGTTATCGACCCAAAAATTCGTTACTGATACTGGAGCTCGCTATGATGTTAAGTAAGAAAAACAGCGAAGCGCTGGAGAATTTCAGTGAAAAGCTGGAGGTCGAAGGCCGCAGTCTGTGGCAGGATGCGCGTCGACGCTTCATGCATAACCGCGCTGCGGTCGCAAGCCTGGTGGTGTTAGTGATTATTGCGCTGTTCGTGACGCTGGCACCAATGCTGTCGCAGTTTACCTACTTCGATACCGACTGGGGCATGATGTCCAGCGCGCCGGACATGGAATCAGGACACTATTTCGGCACCGATTCGTCGGGTCGCGACTTGTTGGTTCGCGTGGCGATTGGCGGACGTATCTCGCTGATGGTCGGTATTGCCGCAGCGCTGGTGGCGGTAGTCGTCGGTACACTATACGGCTCTTTGTCGGGCTATCTCGGCGGCAAAGTCGACTCGGTAATGATGCGTCTGCTGGAAATCCTCAACTCCTTCCCGTTCATGTTCTTCGTGATCCTGCTGGTTACCTTCTTTGGGCAAAACATCCTGCTGATTTTTGTTGCTATTGGGATGGTCTCCTGGCTGGATATGGCGCGTATCGTGCGTGGACAAACGCTGAGTCTCAAGCGCAAAGAGTTTATTGAAGCGGCGCAAGTGGGAGGGGTCTCTACCGTGCGCATCGTTATCCGCCATATTGTGCCGAACGTACTGGGCGTGGTGGTGGTCTACGCTTCATTGCTGGTGCCCAGCATGATCCTGTTTGAATCCTTCCTGAGCTTCCTGGGATTAGGTACACAGGAGCCATTAAGTAGCTGGGGTGCACTGCTGAGTGATGGTGCCAACTCGATGGAAGTCTCGCCATGGCTGCTGCTGTTCCCGGCAGGTTTCCTGGTGGTAACTTTATTCTGTTTTAACTTTATTGGCGATGGCCTGCGTGACGCCCTCGACCCGAAAGACCGTTAAGGAGTGCAGCCATGAGCGTAATTGAAACCTCAACCGCACCGCTCGCGCAACAACAGGCTAACGCACTGCTGAATGTAAAAGATCTGCGCGTGACGTTTGCTACCCCCGATGGCGATGTGACCGCGGTTAACGATTTAAACTTTTCTCTTCGAGCAGGAGAAACGCTGGGTATTGTTGGGGAATCCGGTTCCGGTAAATCGCAAACAGCCTTTGCCCTGATGGGCCTGCTGGCGGCGAATGGCCGTATCGGGGGCTCTGCAACCTTCAACGGGCGTGAAATTCTGAATTTACCGGAACGCGAACTGAACAAACTACGTGCCGAGCAAATTTCGATGATTTTCCAGGATCCGATGACGTCTCTTAATCCGTACATGCGGGTCGGCGAGCAGTTGATGGAAGTTCTGATGCTGCATAAAGGCATGAGCAAAGCGGAAGCTTTTGAAGAATCGGTCAGAATGCTGGATGCGGTGAAGATGCCGGAAGCGCGTAAGCGTATGAAAATGTACCCGCATGAATTCTCAGGCGGGATGCGCCAGCGCGTCATGATCGCCATGGCGCTGCTGTGCAGGCCAAAACTACTGATAGCCGATGAGCCGACTACCGCGCTCGATGTGACGGTACAGGCGCAAATTATGACGCTACTGAATGAACTGAAAAGCGAATTCAACACGGCGATTATCATGATCACCCACGACCTTGGCGTTGTGGCTGGTATTTGCGATAAAGTTCTGGTGATGTACGCCGGACGTACCATGGAATATGGTAGTGCGCGGGATGTGTTTTATAAGCCCGTTCATCCGTATTCGATTGGGTTGCTGAACGCTGTACCTCGTCTGGATGCCGAAGGGGAAGAGATGCTGACTATCCCGGGCAACCCGCCGAACCTTCTGCGTTTGCCAAAAGGTTGTCCATTCCAGCCGCGTTGCCCGCATGCGATGGAAATCTGTAGCAGTGCTCCGCCACTGGAGGAGTTTAGTCCGGGCCGCCTGCGCGCCTGCTTTAAACCGGTGGAGGAACTGGTATGACTGCGGTGACCGAACAACGAAAAGTGCTCCTTGAAATTGCCGATCTTAAAGTCCATTTCGACATTAAAGACGGCAAGCAGTGGTTCTGGCAGCCGGCTAAAACCCTGAAAGCAGTTGATGGCGTGACCCTACGGCTGTATGAAGGTGAAACCCTGGGCGTGGTCGGCGAATCAGGTTGTGGTAAATCGACCTTTGCCCGTGCGATTATCGGCCTGGTGAAAGCCACCGATGGAAAGGTTGCCTGGTTGGGTAAAGATTTGCTGGGCATGAAACCCGATGAATGGCGGGAAGTGCGTAGTGATATCCAGATGATTTTCCAGGATCCGCTGGCATCATTAAACCCGCGCATGACCATTGGTGAAATTATTGCCGAACCGCTGCGGACTTATCATCCGAATCTGCCTGGTCAGGAGGTCCGTGACCGTGTGAAGGCGATGATGATGAAAGTTGGCTTGCTACCGAATCTGATTAACCGCTACCCCCATGAGTTTTCCGGTGGTCAGTGTCAGCGTATTGGTATTGCCCGCGCGCTGATCCTTGAGCCTAAATTGATTATTTGCGATGAACCGGTTTCCGCGTTGGACGTATCAATTCAGGCTCAGGTGGTGAACCTGCTGCAACAGTTACAGCGTGAAATGGGATTATCGCTCATCTTCATTGCTCACGACCTGGCGGTGGTTAAACACATCTCCGACCGCGTGCTGGTCATGTATCTTGGACACGCGGTGGAATTAGGGACCTATGATGAGGTGTACCATAATCCGTTGCACCCTTATACCAAAGCCCTGATGTCTGCGGTACCCATTCCCGACCCTGACCAGGAAAGGAACAAGGTTATCCAGTTGCTGGAAGGCGAATTGCCGTCGCCTATTAATCCTCCTTCCGGCTGCGTGTTTCGTACGCGCTGTCCGATTGCCGGGCCGGAATGTGCAAAAACGCGCCCGGTTCTTGAAGGAAGTTTCCGACACGCTGTTTCCTGCCTGAAAGTAGACCCGCTATAATCCTGAGGGCTGACAAAGGTCAGCCCTTCTTTTTGGTGAGGTATTTGTGCCAGGTCTAGTCTCTTCTGTCCGCCGTGGGCTCTATCGCAAATTATTCGATTTAAACACCCGTTCGGGGCGTCGCTTTGAAGGTATGTGCGCGCTGTTCGCATTGCTTAGCGTTATTGTTATCTTCATTGAGTCCGGAGTAGGGACGCAATACCATTTAACGTATGATGAATGGCATATTTTTATCTGGCTGGAGGTCTTTATTACTCTGGTCTTTACCCTCGAATACTTTCTACGTTTATGCTGCTGGGCCAATCCCGCAAAGTATGTGTTTAGCTTCTGGGGAATAATCGATCTTGCCACCATTTTGCCGCTGTATGTAATGTGGTTGTGGCCTGAAATCAGTCTGAGTTATGTCTTCGCCTGGCGCGCGATGCGCGTTCTACGTGTGCTGCGTATTCTGAAGTTGCTGCGCTTTATGCCTTCCCTGCGAGTGTTCTGGAACGCCATCAAAAGCGCCCGCCATCAGCTCATACTGTTCTATTCCTTTATTGCCATTCTGATGATTGTTTTCGGTGCGTTGATGTACCTGATCGAAGGACCAAAATATGGTTTTACCACGCTAAATGCGTCGGTGTATTGGGCCATTGTCACGGTCACTACTGTTGGCTATGGCGATATCACGCCACACACGCCATTGGGGCGCATGGTCGCGTCTTTGCTTATCCTGATTGGTTACTCTGTGATTGCGATACCGACTGGATTGATTACCACACATATGAGCAGCGCGTTTCAGAATCGCCAGAATTTACGTAAATGTCCGCAGTGTCAGCAAGGCCAGCATGAACATAGTGCGCAGTTTTGTAACCGCTGTGGAAGTAAACTGCCGGGTTAAAAATGAAAAAAGCTGCGAGAGCAGCTTTTTTGTTTGATTATTCGCGCCAGAGAATATGGCACAGCTTGTGATCTTTTTCGCGACACAATAAAACGCGCGCAAAAATATCGTTAATCTCGCCGTCTTCAGTATCTGCAAGACCAATCACCACTTCGGCAAAGAAATCAGGGTTCAGATCAAAATCAACGTGATCCTGCCAGTCTTCTGCCGGGTCGAATAACTCCGCACCGCCGCGTTCTTCAAACTGCAAATTGAACAGAATGATGTCGGCTGGATCCAGGTTGTCCGCAGCCAGTTCGAGAAAAATGTCGTAAGCCTGCTCAAGCGTTTCGTCTTCAGTCAGGCGATTGTTCAAATCCATATCCATAATGACTACCTGTTTACTGTCTGATGGGCACGTTTTACAGCAACGGACTAAAGAAGTAAAACAGTCGCTCTGCAATCCGCTGCCAGAGTGGTCGTTTTAACCACAAACGGGCATCAAGCAGGCGAGAACGCGAAATATAATCATCCTGCACTGCGGCGAGATCGCCGCCGAATCCTGCATCGTCAATCACCAGCGTAATTTCAAAATTCAGCCAAAGGCTACGCATATCCAGATTAACGGTACCGACGAGGCTCAGTTCGCCATCGACCAGTACGCTTTTGGTATGCAACAAACCGCCTTCGAACTGATAAATTTTAACGCCTGCCGCCAGCAACTCAGTGAAAAAGGCACGGCTTGCCCAGCCAACCAGCAGGGAGTCATTCTTACGCGGAAGAATGATACTGACGTCGACCCCGCGCTGCGCCGCCGTACAGATCGCATGCAACAAATCGTCGCTGGGAACGAAGTAGGGCGTGGTCATAATTAAATATTCACGTGCGGAATAAGCTGCAGTTAACAGCGCCTGATGAATCAAATCTTCAGGGAAACCAGGACCCGAGGCGATAGTGTGAATGGTATGACCGCTGGCTTGCTCAAACGGCATGATATTAACGTCCGGCGGCGGGGGCAAAATGCGCTTGCCGGTCTCAATTTCCCAGTCGCAGGAATAGACAATACCCATCGCGGTAGCTACAGGGCCTTCCATTCTCGCCATTAAGTCAACCCATTGCCCGACGCCAGCATCTTGTTTGAAAAAGCGCGGATCGACCATATTCATGCTGCCGGTATATGCAATGTAGTTATCGATCATGATCATTTTGCGATGCTGGCGCAAATCCATACGGCGTAAAAACACACGCATCAGGTTCACTTTCAGCGCTTCAACAACCTCAATACCTGCGTTACGCATCATTGCCGCCCATGGACTGCGGAAGAACGCCACACTGCCCGCGGAGTCCAGCATCAGTCGGCAGTGAATCCCGCGTCTGGCGGCAGCCATTAATGACTCAGCGACCTGATCGGCCATACCACCCGGCTGCCAGATGTAGAACACCATCTCAATGTTGTGGCGCGCCAGTTGAATATCGCGGATTAATGCCTGCATTACGTCATCTGAGCTAGTGAGCAGTTGCAGTTGATTTCCCTTAACGCCAGCGATTCCCTGGCGACGCTCGCACAGCTTAAATAAGGATGAGGCGACGCTGCTGTTTTCTTGCGCAAAAATATGCTTACAGGCTTTAAGATCGTTCAGCCATTTGGCCGTTGACGGCCACATTGCCCGGGCGCGTTCGGCGCGACGTTTACCCAGATGAAGCTCACCGAAGGACAGATAAGCAATGATCCCTACTAATGGCAGAATATAGATGATCAAAAGCCAGGCCATTGCGGAGGGCACTGCGCGTCGTTTCATTAGAATGCGTAATGTTACGCCAGCAATGAGTACCCAGTAACCCAGAATGACCAGCCAACTCACCACGGTGTAGAAGGTTGTCATAAATTTAAAAATCCTTTTGAAAGCGTATTGTTAAGAGTTTACGCATCAGGATTCATCTGGCAAATAAAAACACGGGAAAACCACTGGTCTGCATGCGGTGTGGCGTTATAATGGCCGCTCAGTGACTGAAAGAGTAGTAAACATGAAGCGTAGTAGAACGGAAGTGGGACGCTGGCGGATGCTGCGTCAGGCGAGCCGTCGTAAAGCACGTTGGCTTGAAGGGCAATCGCGTCGTAATATGCGCATCCACACCATCAGAAAGTGCATCCTCAACCATCAACGTAACTCGTTGCTGTTTGCGATCCACAATATCTGATCTAAAAGGGCACCGCTGGCGGTGCCCAAAGTCTCAGCTTTTTGTTCTGTTTTTAAAATACTTTCTTATACGGTTTTACTGAAACCTGTGCATAAACGCCTGCCGCCACATACGGATCGGCTTCTGCCCACGCCTGTGCGGCTTCTAAAGATTCAAATTCAGCAATCACCGTCGAGCCGGTAAAGCCCGCAGCGCCTGGCTCATTACTGTCAACCGCTGGCATAGGACCTGCCGTGAGCAAACGGCCTTCATCATGAAGAAGTTGCAGACGGGCCAGATGAGCAGGGCGTACGGAAAGACGTTTTTCGAGAGAATCTGCGATATCTTGAGCGTAAATAACGTACAGCACGGGTAGAGCTCCTTGAACGGTAAAAGTCATATTTACGTTATTGGAAAGGCCCGGTAACTGCAACGGAAAGATTGCTGATATGTTAAGGCCACACTCCGAAAATGGTTATTTTTCATAAAATCGCGTTTTAAATCTGAGTTACCTTCACGGTCTTATTGAATATGATTGCTATTTGCATTTAAAATCGAGGCCTGGTTTTTTTACTGAAACGATTATGACTTCAATGACCCTTGATTTACCTCGTCGCTTTCCCTGGCCAACGTTACTTTCTGTCGGCATTCACGGTGCTGTAGTGGCAGGTTTGCTGTATACCTCGGTACATCAGGTTATTGAACTGCCTGCACCAGCGCAGCCTATTTCCGTTACGATGGTCGCGCCTGCCGATCTTGAACCGCCTCAGGCGGTTCAGCCACCGCCTCAGGCGGTTCAGCCACCGCCTGAACCCGTCGTCGAGCCAGAGCCGATCCCGGAGCAGCCAAAAGAAGCACCGGTAGTGATTGAGAAACCGAAGCCCAAACCTAAGCCGAAGCCAAAACCGGTGAAAAAGGTTGAAGAGAAACCGAAACGCGATGTGAAGCCCGCAGAACCGCGTCCGTCGTCTCCGTTTGAAAATACGGCACCTGCGCGTCCAATGACCAGTGCTGCTCCGGCAGCCACTAAGCCAGCGGTAAGCGCGCCTTCCGGGCCGCGCGCCTTAAGTCGTAATCAGCCACAGTATCCTGCGCGTGCCCAGGCGCTGCGTATTGAAGGTCGTGTTAAGGTCAAATTTGACGTGACCCCAGATGGTCGGGTCGAAAATGTGGAAGTTCTGTCCGCGCAGCCTGCAAATATGTTTGAACGTGAAGTGAAAAATGCGATGCGCAGATGGCGCTATGAGGCCGGTAAGCCAGGTTCTGGCCTGGTGGTGAATATCGTTTTCCGCCTGAACGGCACAACGCAGATCGAGTAAGCATCATGCCGGATTTGGTGGTACGCCGCCATCCGGCAATGAGCGAAAGATTGAAATACTACTGGATGGCGCTGCTAATGCGTACTGTCAGGACAAGGTTGGGATCGGACGCGGTTTACCGTCTTTATCAACAGCCACGTAGATAAACAGGGCTTCGGTAGCTTTATAGCGCTGGCCGATAGGTTCAGAAGCAACTTTCTTCACCCAGACTTCAATATTAATGCTGATCGAGGTCGTCCCGCGTTTTACGCAGCGCGCATAGCAACACACTACGTCGCCTACGGCAACCGGGCGCAAAAAGCTCATTCCTTCAACCCGCACTGTTACGACACGACCGTGTGCGATCTCTTTGGCCTGAATAGCGCCACCTATATCCATTTGTGACATCAGCCAGCCACCAAAAATATCGCCGTTCGCGTTGGTATCGGCAGGCATAGCCAGAGTGCGTAAAACCAGTTCGCCCTGGGGAGTGTTATTCGTTGTTGTCATTGTAGAACCGACTATAGAGAAAGATTACAGGCGCGATGCTACTAGAATTTACGTGCTGAGAACAGAGGGGATACGGCGTGCGCAGCGGATGTGAGCCGGGTTTATAGCAACAAGGAACGCGAGGGGATAAAAATTCGCCAGATCCGTAGATCTGGCGAACATTAATTACGATTTATCTTCCTGTGGAAGGTGGCGGTAAATATAAACTCCGCTCAGCAACGTAAAGAGTAAGGTCAGGGCGGTCAGGCCGAATACCTTGAAGTTGACCCAAATGTTCTGCGGCAGCCAAAACGCGATATAGATGTTTGCCAGACCGCACAGGATGAAGAAAACGGCCCAGGCTAAATTAAGCTTTGACCATACCGGCTGCGGCAGGGAAAGCTCTTTACCTAACATGCGCTGAATGAGCGGCTTTTTCATCACCCACTGGCTAACCAGCAGCGCACCGGCAAATAGCCCGTAAATCACCGTCACTTTCCATTTAATGAATTCATCATTGTGGAAGAAGATAGTCAGGCCACCGAACACGGCTACCAGAATAAAGGTGATTAATGCCATCTTCTCGACCTTACGATAGCGAACCCAACTGTAAATCAAAACCACAGCCGTCGCGACAATCAGTGCCGAGGTTGCCGCATAGATGTCGTAAAGCTTATAAAAAGCAAAAAAGACAACCAGCGGTAAAAAATCAAGAAACTGCTTCATTCTTCGATTCCGTCATCAAAAGCACCGGGTACAAGCCCGGTATGCGTTCAGGGTTTATTGGCGAATCAGCATATACAGGCGAAACAAATAGATCAGCAACACGGCGGAGATCATGTTGCTCAGCGTATTCGCCAAGACCGCGCCTACATTCGGCGTAAGTACCGCAAAACTTGGCGCAAAAAGCAACAGCAACGTTTTTGCCAGCAGCCAGCCAATCACCGCGGGCGCAACCAGACGCATATTTGACCACGCCAGACGCATACTGTTGCGCATAGCAGCAAAGACACCCATTTTGTCCTGTACCATCATCACCGGCGCGAGTGCCAGCAGGATGGCCAGCAAAATACCGGGTACAACGACCAGCATAATACCGATTTGCACCAGCAGAGTAGTCAGAAAAATCAGAATAAACAACTTAGGCAAAACTGGCGCGCTGGCACCAATGGCACGTAATGCGCTGACCCGATGCCCTGCTGAAATGAGCTGAATCATCAGGATGATACCTCCCGCGAGGATGGCATTACCAATCAGACCGGAAAACGTCGACGCAGCAGAAGCGCGTAGCAAAATTTGCTGTTGCTCCGGGGTCATGTTTTGCACCAGATCGAACAATCCCACACTGCTGGTTAACTGATCGCCTTCACTGAGTTGCGCAATTTGAGCGTCAGTGGGAGAAAAGGCATGCCCTAACACCACTGTGATAAACGCGCACAACAACGATACCAGCAAGATGGTAATGAATTGATTACGGAAAAAGTTTCCCGCGTCACGGTAAACGGATTTCGCCGTGATAGACATGCACTCTCCTTGAGTTTTGCAGGTGTTCATTTGCGGGCAATTGTACCCTGGATAACTCTACAGTGGCAGCATCACGCGATGTATGGAAAAGCATATCTTTGTAAAGCCCTGGTAATTTTCGACTATCCGTTCAGCATCATGCCAGAGCGCTGTGTGTTATTTGCGCATCGCGACCAAAAAACATCGTCTGAAAGGCAAAAATGCGAGGGGTATTTGCGAGGTGAAAATATATCAAAATTGATCTGAATTAATTTAACCAGGATTTTGAATGCAAGTTCTAACTTAATCTGGATCAATAAATGTTAAATTATCAAAGTCAATGTGATCCAGGTTTGATCACTTATTACTCCAATGTGGGTATATTCGTTCCGCTTTTATAACCATAACGATGGAGCGGACATGAAAAAATTAACAGTTGCAGCATTGGCTTTAACAACTCTTCTCTCTGGTAACGCATTTGCGCATGAAGCCGGAGAGTTCTTTATTCGTGCGGGTTCTGCCACCGTCAGACCGACGGAAGGCGCAGGTGGCACGCTGGGTAGTCTGGGTGGCTTCAATGTCAGCAATAACACCCAGTTGGGGCTGACATTTACCTATATGGCAACCGACAATATCGGTGTAGAACTCCTGGCCGCTACGCCGTTCCGCCATAAGATTGGCACTGCCGCAACAGGTGATATTGCGACCGTTCACCACTTACCGCCAACCTTAATGGCACAGTGGTATTTCGGTGATTCCAGCAGCAAACTGCGTCCTTACGTTGGTGTCGGGGTGAACTACACCACTTTCTTCGATGAAGGTTTTAACAATAACGGTAAAGAAATCGGTTTATCGGATCTGAGCCTGAAAGATTCCTGGGGTGCAGCAGGGCAAGTTGGTATGGATTATCTGATCAACCGCGACTGGTTGATTAATATGTCAGTCTGGTACATGGATATCGATACTACTGCGAAGTACAAATCTAATGGTGCTGTTCTGCCGCAAGCCCGTTATAGCGACAGTGTACGCCTCGATCCGTGGGTGTTTATGTTCTCTGCGGGTTATCGTTTTTAAGTTCCTCTGCAAAACTGGTCATCAAATGACCAGTTTTTTTTCCATTTTTTTACACGCGTGTCGTTGTAGCGATCGGTCATAACTTTACTGCTATGGCCCAACAAAATTTGTGTGTCGACATCTTGCTCCCTGAAGATACTCTGGATACCTTTCGCAAATCATTATAAAAAAAAAGGGGCTGCGATAAGACGCCCCAATGCTTGCATGTTATTCAACTTTTTATTGTTATTCAGGGAATTTACGGGTAGGTAAACTCCACAAATAACACTAAAAAAATGGGCCACACACAGCCCGAATATGAGTCAAAGCAATTATGATCCAATCAAGAAAGGCGTGTTTCACCAGGCTTAGCACCACTACTGTTCCTGATGCCCATTCTTTATGTCATGAGCAGGAGGGAACATATATGATAAATATCAATAATTCAGCCATGTATGACGGGGCTGCCTGCACTTTCAGATAATGCTAAAAGGCGGTGTAACCCGAACATCAGCATCGGGGAAGATCCGGTGAATCCTCTCAGTCAACTCGCCCAGAATGATATCTTTTGCATCTGGCAGACCATCAAAATTCTTTTTGTCATAAACCCGTTCCACGAACATTGCTTGTCGGGGAATTCAGGATCAAGCGATACCGAAATCGCCCTCAGCCCCACCTGTTATTTTAGTTAAAAATATTAGATATCAATCACAAAGATTTAATGACAACCGGCTTCGAAATGACTATAAATCTACCCACTCGCTACGGATATAGCGTATCCAATATGCACTGCTGTGTGATTACGGGTGTCTGTGGATGTCAGCAGGCACCCGGTTTTTCATCATCGACTACACACAGCAGCTACCATGTCTGGCAAATTCTGTATTTGGGCGGTGTTTCTCCCCATTATTTCCCCAGAGCTTCCCCACTTATAAAGATGCAACGCTGTCCTTAATCAAGGGAGACATTTGCAATGAAACGAAAAACTCACAGCCCAAAGCGGAGGTTTATGTTCTCTGCGGGTTATCGTTTCTAAGTTAGTGATTCAAAAGCTGAAAGGCTGATCGCTTCCTGGTAAGCTTTTTTATTGTCCGTTTTCACTCCCTGCCTTTCCTCAATTCGATGAGATGCTACTCTTTAAGCAAACTGGCTTTAAGGGGATTGACGATGAGGTTGACCCGTCACCAGCTGCAACACAAAATTTCCCTTCTGGAAGCATCCATAAACGATGATACGGCAGAGTTTGCCGTGTATGCTGCGCGCGAGTTATTGAAATACATGAACAAGGTTGAAATTCTAGAGAAGAGCCTTGCCGTAACGATCACGCTGCCTTACTGCAGCGCCAGTCCGGTTTGCGAGATTGAGGCGGGCTATGCCGCAGGCGTGAGCGACTGTCGTGAGGCCATTCGTCGTGCAGGGTATCCGATTGAAGGTGATGATTAGTTTGCATTTATGTTAACAAAAATGTTCTTTTATTGTATAAACCTGTAACTTTCGTGCACGAGTGCGCTTACTATTTCAACTCATTAGTCTCTGGATAGTTAACATTTTTATCCAAGTACAACGCTGTTATGCAACAACATAAACGGGTAACCGGTTTGGTGATACTGTTAACTATCGGGGGGACTCGTGAAGATTGTGCAGGATAAGCTCCGAAACAGGCAGGCTCTGCTGGTATCTGGGCTCATTACGTTGGTTTTTACCTCGTTGTTTCTGTTTATCATTTATGAACAGCGTATGGCGGCCGCCAGTGAAGGCGTTAGCCGCCTGCAAGCTCACATGTTGGATATTTTTAACGATAATGAACTGATTGCCGATGCGATTGGCGAGCGTTACTACCACATCAAAACCGGCGAACAGTGTGGTGTTATGGCACAGTTTGTTCCACGAAATAAAGATGAATGGGGAATTAACGCCGACCCAAAGCGGGTTCATTCTGCAACAGGGACGATTATTGCTCAGCAACCCAGCCATAATGCGCTGTGTATGTATGCTGCAGCGGAGTTCATTCGTGGAATGGTTAATGAGCTAAATCCAGGCAGTTTCGATGCGCACCGTTACATTATCGCCAGCAATTCAGATTATTTTTACTGGTTTATGGCTTCCGACTCGCGCAATTTTAGTTTTTCTGACTCCGAAATGGCGATGGATATTACTCATTTTTTCTATCCTCCCGTCGATTTCTATACCCGGTTGTTGCAAAAAAACGTCAAAAATAAAGCCCTAAGTTCAACAAACTTCTATACCGATAAAATTACTGGTGAAAAAGCCTACAGCGTGGTGAGCTATATTTACGATCTTTCTGGTAAAGAGATATCAGATCAAATCGTGGCCTATCTGGTCTATGATCATTCGAAACCCGAGCTGAAGGAAGCGTTGGCAGAGGCGTTTGATAATCAAATTCTTCCCGGATTGAACGTTGAGTTGGTGAATCTGACCAACAAAGAGAGCCTCTGCTTATCCGGCAAATGTGCGGGACAATCCAGCTATTTGGTGCGCAATTTTTCAGAAAAATATGCGCTGCACTATTCGATATCATTAGGCCGTTTCATGGCGCGCGATACGCAAGCCGGTATTGTTATTCTGCTGGCGCCGTTCTTTTTCATCATCATTACTTTCTCGCTAAAATCATGGCTGAATGAAAGCGACCTGAAAGTTTATATTGATACGCTGACCAGCTGTTTTAATCGCCGAATTCTCGACATTATCAAACGCCGGGATTTATCACATTGCTCGGTAGTGTTACTGGATTGCAATAAGTTTAAGGCCGTCAATGATACCTGGGGGCACGCAGCAGGGGATCGTGCGCTGCAAATTATCGCCAACAGAATGTTGTCTAACACCCGTACCAGCCACGATCTTGTGATTCGCACCGGCGGAGATGAATTTATGATCCTGCTGTTTCGCTCTCAGGCCAGTGATGCGGTCGCAATTGCGGAGCGTATAAGTGGACAGGTGACCAGCCATGTATTTGTAGTGGAAGGCAATACTATACCCTTGTCAGTGTCGTGGGGGATTGCAGAGGTGAAGGGTGATCTGGATGCGGCAATCCAGAATGCGGATACGGCCATGTACAAAATGAAGCAGGCCAGGGAGTAAAACCGCCAGAAGCCTCTGGCGGTTTAATTAACTTACTGTAGGGTAGCGGCTTTCATCGCGCTGACAAACGCTTTCAGCTCAGCCAGCATCTGTTCTGGTGCCGCAACATTCTTCTCAATGATTTTCACAATCGCCGAGCCGGAAATCGCGCCAGCAGCGCCAGCTTCAATTGCACCGGCTACCTGTTCAGGCGCAGAAATACCGAAGCCTTGTAAAGAAGGCGGAGCATTATATTCTTTCAGTTTTTCGACTAAATGATGCAGGGGTAGTGCCGCACGGTTTTCTGCACCGGTCACTCCTGCTCGTGAAAGCAGGTAGGTATAACCTCGGCCATAAGAGGCAATCTGACGCAGTAGCTCTTCATCGGCATTCGGTGGGCAAATGAAAATGGGTGCGATGCTATGACGTAGTGCCGCCGTTCTGAATGGCGCGGACTCCTCAACGGGAACATCGGCCACTAATACAGAATCTACACCCACTTTTTCACACTGAGCGTAAAACTCGTCAATGCCCTTGCTAAACACCAGGTTGGCATACATCAGCAAGCCAATGGGAATCGTCGGGTGCTTCTGGCGAATCAGGGCCAGCATTTCAAAGCATTGTGACGGCGTAACGCCTGCGGCAAACGCACGCAGTGTAGCCTCCTGAATGGTTGGACCATCAGCCAGCGGATCGGAGAATGGAATGCCGAGCTCAAGTGCGTCGGCACCGGCTTCAATCAGCGTATCTATGATTTTCAGTGACTGTTCAACAGACGGATCGCCCAGGGTGACGAAGGGGACAAAAGCACCTTCCTTGCGGTCCTTCAGCTGTGCAAACAGGTTTTCGTAACGTTCCATCAGATTTCCCCTCGCGCTTTCAGAATATCGTGTACGGTGAAAATGTCTTTGTCGCCGCGACCGGAGAGATTAACCACCAGTAGCTGCTCTTTTTCAGGGGTTTCACGCATCATTTTCAACGCGTGCGCCAGGGCGTGAGAGGACTCTAGTGCCGGAATTATCCCCTCGTGCAGACACAGTGTTTTGAAGGCTTCCAGCGCTTCATCGTCGGTGATCGAAACATAATCGGCGCGACCAATGCTGTTCAGATACGCATGCTGTGGCCCGACCGATGGGAAGTCCAGCCCGGCGGAAATAGAGTAAGACTCTTCAATTTGTCCTTCTTCGGTTTGCATCATCGGGGACTTCATGCCGAAGTAAATCCCAACACGACCATGTTTCAACGGCGCGCCATGTTCCCCAGACTCAATCCCGTGACCGCCAGGCTCTACGCCGATCAGCCCGACGCTGGTTTCATTAATAAAGTCGGCGAACATACCGATAGCGTTAGAACCGCCGCCCACGCAGGCGATAACGGCATCCGGCAGGCGCCCCTCTTTTTCAAGGATTTGTGCTTTGGTTTCTTCACCGATCATGCGTTGGAATTCACGCACAATGGTCGGGAAGGGGTGCGGACCTGCCGCCGTCCCGAGCATATAGTGCGCAGTATCGTAGCTGCCAGACCAGTCGCGCAGCGCTTCATTACAGGCATCTTTCAGCGTTGCGGAACCGCTGTGAACCGGGATCACTTCAGCGCCCATCAGACGCATACGGAAAACGTTAGGCGACTGACGTTCAACGTCTTTCGCACCCATATAAATACGGCATTTCAGTCCCAACAGGGCGCTGGCAAGGGCAGACGCCACGCCGTGCTGACCCGCACCGGTTTCGGCGATGATCTCGGTTTTACCCATACGCTTCGCCAGCAACGCCTGACCCAGAACCTGGTTGGTTTTGTGCGCGCCGCCGTGCAGTAAATCTTCACGTTTAAGGTACAACGTGGTGTTGGTGCCTTGAGTAATGTTCTGGCATTTGGTCAGCGCCGTTGGGCGGCCAGCATAGTTTTTTAGCAGGTCTGTAAACTGCGCCTGAAATTCAGGATCCTTTTGTGCGCTAACAAAAGCTTCTTCCAGTTGGCGCAGGGCAGGCATCAGAATCTGTGGCACATACATACCGCCAAATTCACCAAAGTACGGATTGAGTAATGTTGTCATGTCCTTTTCCTTAATATGCGCGCAGCGTCTGAAATACCGAAGCCAAAAGACGTGCATCCTTGATGCCCGGCTGTGACTCTACGCCAGAATTGAAATCGAGACCGGCACAGCCGGCTTTTGCCGCGTCAACGCAGTTATCTGCGCCAAGTCCGCCAGCCAGTAATACGTTATCCAGCGATTGTCCGCCTAAGAGAGACCAGTCGAAGCGTTGTCCGCTGCCGCCCTGACCGTTGTCGAATACGTATTTATCGACATACTGATAATCACGGGCTGGCAACGTCTCGCTGACGCTCAGCGCCTTCCAGATTTGTACCTGTGCGGGTAGCGCATTGCGTAGCGCGTCTACGTAGGCCTGGTCTTCACTACCATGCAGTTGCACTGCAGTGAGTCCCAGAGCAGCCGCTGTATCACGCACGTCGCTAATTTCTGTGTTGCGAAACACCCCGACGTATTGCAGCGGCGCGCCGGTCATGACCTCTCGCGCCTGATCAACGCTGACCGCGCGTGGCGATGTGGGTACAAAAATCAGTCCGCCATAAATCGCGCCGGATTTATACGCCGCGTTGGCATCCTGAGCCCGGGTTAAACCGCAGACTTTATTCTCGCCGAGCAGTACGCGACGCACGGCGGCATGCAGATCATCATGCGACATCAGTGCGGAGCCAATCAGAAAACCGTTAGCGAAGTGGCTGAGTTCGCGCACCTGTCCATAGGTATTGATGCCTGACTCGCTGATGACGGTAACGCCGTGGCCCAGGCGCGGCGCCAACTGGCGGGTACGATTCAGATCAATCGACAAGTCGCGTAAATCACGGTTATTGATGCCGACGACTTTGGCGCCCAGTGCGATAGCGCGCTCCAACTCTTCTTCGTTACTGACTTCGGTCAGTACGCCCATTTTCAGACTGTGGGCGACGGCGGCAAGTTGACGGTATTGCTCATCATCAAGTACCGACAACATCAGCAGACAGGCGTCCGCCTGGTTGAAACGCGCCAGGTAAATCTGGTAAGGATCGATAATAAAGTCCTTACACAGAATAGGTTGTGGCGCGATGCGGCTGACGATAGGCAGGAAATCAAAGCTGCCCTGGAAATATTTCTCATCGGTCAGCACGGAAATCGCGGAAGCATAATGTTTATATACGCCCGCAATCTGTGCCGGATCGAAGTCATCACGGATCACGCCTTTTGATGGCGATGCTTTTTTGCATTCCAGAATAAAGGCGGTGCGCGCACCTCGCAGCGCATCGTAGAAATCACGAGAGCTGGGTTGAACATCATTTTGAAAGCTGGCCAGCGGTTGTTGCTGTTTGCGGGCTTCTACCCAAATCGCCTTGTCTGCGACAATTTTCGCTAAAACGGTTTGCATCATTTACCCTCTTGCTGCCAGTGCAGTGACACGGTCATAGGCCGCACCGCTACGCAGTACATTAATCACGGTTTGCGCATTGGCTTTTAAATCTTCTTCACCGTGCAAGCGCATTAACATGGCGACATTCGCGGCCACAGCAGCTTCATGAGCGGCTTCACCTTTACCTTGTAACAAGCGACTAAGAATGTCACGGTTTTCTTCCGGCGTGCCGCCAGCCAGCTGTTCCTGGTGGTAAGGCGTCAGGCCAAAGTCTTCCGCCGTCAGTTGATAGCTCTTAATTTCGCCATCATGCAGCTCTGCCACAATGGTCGGCGCATGCAATGAAACTTCATCCATTCCACCGCTGTGCACCACGGCTGCTCGCTGATATCCAAGCACGCGTAGCGTTTCGGCAATCGGCAGCACCAGTTCCGGACTGTAAACGCCAATCAGCGCCAGCGGCGGATGCGCCGGGTTAATCAACGGGCCGAGTACGTTAAACAGCGTGCGGGTTTTCAACTGTTGGCGTACCGGCATGGCATGGCGAAAACCGGTGTGGTATTTCGGTGCAAACAGGAAACACACGCCGAGATCGTCAAGCGCCTGGCGGGATTTATCGGCGTTCATATCCAGATTGATGCCAAATGCCGCTAACAGATCCGAAGATCCCGATTTGCTGGAGACACTGCGGTTACCGTGTTTGGCCACTTTCAGCCCGCAAGCCGCTGCAACAAAGGCGCTGGCGGTGGAAATATTGATACTGTTGCTGCCGTCGCCGCCGGTACCGACAATATCGGCAAACAGATAATCAGGTCGTGGGAACGGGGCAGCATTTTCCAGCAGCGCGGTTGCCGCACCGGCAATTTCATGCGGATGCTCGCCACGAATTTTCATGCTCACCAGCGCCGCTGCCAGTTGTTCGGGTTTCAGTTCACCGCGGACCACGGCGGAGAACAGCTGGTGGCTTTCCTGCTGAGACAGCGTCTGCGCCTGATACAGTTTCTCCAGAATAGGTTGCAGCGTATTGGTCTGTTCAAGCTTCTGTTGCGCCCAGGCCAGCGTTTGCTCCAGCAGACGCGCACCCTGGGTGGTCAGAATGGACTCCGGATGGAACTGGAAGCCGCACACGCGATCGGTATCGTGACGCACCGCCATCACCATGCCGTTAAAATGGGCGTTGATGGTCAAACCGGCCGGAACGTTGCTACCAACCAGAGAGTGATAGCGTGCTACCGGTAGCGGATTTGCCAGACCGGCGAACATCGCCTGGCCGTCGTGTTCAATGCTGGACGCTTTACCATGCAGGATTTCCCCGGCCTGTCCCACATATCCACCATAGGCCTCAACAATGGCCTGATGCCCCAGACAAATACCGATGATTGGCAGCTTGCCGCGCAGGCGGGTTAACAGCTCCGGCATGCAGCCCGCTTCGCTTGGCGCACCAGGACCGGGAGAGAGCATCAGCACCGGATTTTTCATAGTCGCTAAGCGGTCAATTAACGTCTGTGCCGGAATATGGTTACGATAAATCACCACGTTGTGACCGTTAGTCCGCAACTGATCTGCCAGGTTATAGGTAAAAGAGTCGATATTATCGAGCAGCAGAATGTCAGCCATCAGAAAGTCTCCTGTGCGTGGTGTGCGGTGGCGATAGCACGCAGAACCGCACGCGCTTTATTACGGGTTTCATCGGCTTCAGACTGCGGAACAGAATCCAGAACAATCCCGGCACCGGCTTGTACGGTGGCAATACCGTCTTCCACGAGGGCGGAACGAATCACAATGCAGGTATCCAGATCGCCATGGGCGGTGAAGTAACCTACGGCGCCGCCATAGCTGCCACGGCGTCGACCTTCTGCCTCGGCGATAAGTTGCATGGCGCGAACTTTCGGCGCGCCGCTTAGCGTGCCCATATTCATACAGGCGCGGTACGCATGCAGCACATCCAGATCGCTACGCAGTTCGCCGACAACGCGAGAAACCAGGTGCATCACGAAGGAGTACCGATCCACTTTGGTCAGATCAGCAACGTAGCGGCTGCCCGGCGTACAGATGCGCGCCAGATCGTTACGCGCCAGGTCAACCAACATCAGATGCTCTGAAAGCTCTTTATGATCGGTACGCATCTCCAGCTCAATACGACTGTCGAGATCGCGGTCAAGCGAACCGTCCGCCCGACGGCCGCGTGGGCGAGTCCCGGCAATGGGATAGATTTCAATCTGGCGGCTGGAGGCATCGTATTTCAACGAGCTTTCTGGTGAAGCACCAAACAGCGTGAACTCGTCGTCCTGCATGAAAAACATATACGGGCTGGGGTTACTTTTCTTCAGTACATAGTAGGCAGCCAGCGGCGAAGGGCAGGGTAGCGAGAAACGGCGGGATGGTACCACCTGGAAAATTTCACCCGCGCGAATGGCCTTTTGCATCCCACGGACCACTGCACCAAACTCTTCATCACTCTGATTGCATTCGCAGCGCATCTGCGGGACTTCAGTGACGGGCAGCGGCGGCGCAGGTTCGGTAAGCTGTTGGCTCAGTTGCGCCAGACGGGCATTAAGACGCTGTCTTTCTGCATCGTTGGGGGTAAAAACGCTGGCCTGAATGCGGGTGCTTTTTTTCTGGTGGTCGATGACCATCAGCGTTTCTGCCAGATAGAAGCAGTAGTCAGGGCAACGGTTGCCCGCTTCAAGCTGAGGTAAATCTTCGAAACCGGCAACCAGATCGTAGGAAAACAGACCGCCGAAGAACATCGCTTCACGTTCTTGCGCAGGAACATTAACCAGCCCTTGCAATAAACGGAACGCATCAAATACAGAAAGGGAACATAAACGGGCGTCTTCATCCAGCAGTGGGCTGACGGCAGGGAATCGCAGATGACGTCCATTCGGCTGTTGTTCGTTGTCAACGCCAGCTGGCAGGGCCGCATCCAGCAGGGGCAGCAGCGATGCGCCGTTTGCGGATAATGCCTGAATAGTGACAGTGTCACCGATGGCAGTAATACGCAATGCGCTGTCGACCAGCAGCAGACTCTTCAGATCGTCTTTGCTGTCGATATCTGCAGATTCCAACAACAGCGTTGCCGGACGTGCGCCGCAAACCTGATGAAACAGTGCTGTTGGATTCTCACGGTAGGCGGCATCGCAGGCAAGCAATTCGAGCGTCGGTTTTTGTGTTTGCATCGTTATTCTCATTAATTTTGTTCAAAAAAAAGCCCGCTCATTTGGCGGGCCGGGTATCTGGTTGCATATTGCAGACGTAAGACACTGCCCGAAATCAGGAAGTGCGCCACCAACCGTGCAGGATAAATGTTGCTTTCATCTCAGATACCTTCTTCATGTGAACTTGCGTACTAGTTAACTAGTTCGATGGAGTAAAGTCAACACCTGATTTCAGTATATTTGTCGAAACCGTTATGATGGGCGTGTTACGACATTTATTGAAACGGGAGCCGCCTTGAGCGACACGAATTACGCAGTGATTTATGACCTGCACAGCCATACTACAGCTTCTGATGGGCGGTTAACGCCAGAAGCCTTAGTACACCGTGCGGTAGAGATGCGAGTCGGTACACTGGCGATCACCGATCATGACACCACAGCGGGCATTGCGGCGGCAAGAGAAGAAATTTCACGTTCAGGTTTAGCGTTAAATTTGATTTCTGGCGTTGAGATATCAACGGTCTGGGAAAACCATGAGATCCATATAGTGGGTCTGAACATTGATATCGCTCATCCGATGATGCGCGAGTTTCTGGCGCAACAGACGGAACGTCGCCAGCAGCGCGCGCGCCTGATTGCTGAGCGGCTCGGCAAAGCGAACATTCCCGGTGCATGGGAAGGGGCGCTGCGACTGGCTGATGGCGGGGCGGTTACACGGGGGCATTTTGCGCGTTACCTGGTGGAATGTGGCAAAGCCGCAACCATGGCGGATGTCTTTAAAAAATATCTTGCCCGTGGGAAAACCGGTTACGTTCCGCCACAGTGGTGTACAATAGAACAAGCTATTGATGTCATTCATCATTCTGGCGGTAAGGCAGTTCTGGCTCATCCAGGTCGGTACGATCTTAGCGCTAAGTGGCTGAAAAGACTGGTTGCGCATTTTGCTGAACACCGCGGCGACGCGATGGAGGTGGCACAGTGCCAGCAGTCTCCCAATGAACGAACCCATCTGGCAACGCTTGCGCGTCAGCATCAACTGTGGGCATCGCAAGGGTCGGATTTTCATCTACCCTGCCCGTGGATTGAACTGGGGCGTAAACTCTGGTTGCCCGCAGGCGTAGAAGGCGTCTGGGAACTTTGGGAGCAGCCCGAGATCACAGAGAGGAAAGTATGAGCCAGTTTTTTTATATTCATCCTGATAACCCGCAGCAGCGACTGATCAATCAGGCCGTTGATATCGTGCGGAAAGGTGGGGTGATCGTCTATCCAACTGATTCCGGCTACGCGTTGGGTTGTAAAATTGAAGATAAAGGTGCAATGGAGCGCATTTGCCGTATCCGCCACCTGCCGGACGGGCACAACTTTACGCTGATGTGCCGTGACCTGTCTGAATTGTCGACCTATTCCTTTGTCGACAACGTGGCCTTTCGTTTGATCAAAAACAACACGCCGGGCAACTACACCTTCATTCTGAAAGGGACGAAAGAGGTTCCGCGCCGTTTGTTGCAGGAAAAGCGTAAAACTATTGGCCTGCGTGTGCCCTCGAACCCGATAGCACTGGCGCTGCTTGAAGCGCTGGGCGAGCCGATGCTCTCCACGTCACTGATGCTGCCGGGCAGTGAATTTACCGAGTCAGATCCGGAAGAAATAAAAGACCGTCTGGAGAAACAGGTGGATTTGATTATCCACGGTGGTTATCTTGGCCAGCAGCCGACCACGGTTATCGATTTAACCGACGATTCTCCGGTGGTGCTGCGGGAAGGCGTCGGCGATGTTAAACCTTTCTTATAAGGGCGCGAACCGCTATACTACGCGGCCTTAAAATGGCGCTGACTGGCGCCGTTGATTCTCCTGTTCGACGCCTGTGAAGGCGACATCTAAAGGAAGCTCTATGAGCGAAAAGTTACAAAAAGTGCTGGCGCGCGCTGGCCACGGTTCTCGCCGTGAAATTGAATCTATTATTGCCGCGGGTCGCGTGAGCGTTGATGGCAAAATTGCCACGCTCGGCGATCGCGTTGAAGTCACGCCGGGTCTGAAAATCCGTATCGACGGTCATCTGATTTCGGTTAAAGAGCCTGCGGAGCAAATCTGCCGCGTTCTGGCCTACTACAAGCCAGAAGGTGAACTGTGTACCCGTAACGATCCGGAAGGTCGTCCGACCGTATTTGATCGTCTGCCAAAACTGCGCGACGCGCGCTGGATTGCTGTGGGGCGCCTGGACGTGAATACCTGTGGTTTACTGTTGTTCACCACCGACGGTGAGCTCGCGAACCGTTTGATGCACCCAAGCCGCGAAGTTGAACGTGAATATGCGGTGCGTGTGTTTGGCCAGGTTGATGACGCGAAACTGCGCGATCTGAGTCGTGGCGTGCAGCTGGAAGATGGTCCGGCTGCGTTTAAAACGATCAAGTTCAGCGGCGGTGAAGGGATCAACCAGTGGTATAACGTCACGCTGACCGAAGGGCGTAACCGTGAAGTCCGTCGCCTGTGGGAAGCCGTAGGTGTGCAGGTAAGCCGTTTGATCCGTGTCCGTTACGGTGATATCCCGCTGCCGAAAGGCCTGCCGCGTGGTGGCTGGACAGAGCTTGATCTTGCTCAGACCAACTATCTGCGTGAACTGGTGGAGCTGAAACCAGAAACGACCTCCAAAGTGGCCGTCGAGAAAGATCGTCGCCGCATGAAGGCAAACCAGATCCGTCGTGCGGTAAAGCGTCACTCTCAGGTCGGCAGCAGCCGTCGTCCGGGCGGTCGCAGCAACAACGGTTAATTTTGCTGTCGTAGAGATCAAAAGGGCCCAGTGGGCCCTTTTTTAGTAATCGATCCCTGGCTGGGCTTTCACGCCCGCTTCAAACGCATGCTTGACCGGGCGCAGCTCGCTGACCGTGTCAGCTAACTCCAGAATATCGCGATGACATCCACGCCCAGTGATAATGACCGTTTGATGGGCTGGGCGCGCGTTCAGGGCATTGATGACCTCTTCAAGCGGCAGGTAGTCGTAAGCCACCATGTAGGTCAGTTCGTCCAGTATCACCATATCCAGCTCAGCATCGGCCAGCATCCGCTTACCGTGTTCCCACACGGCCATACAGGCAGCGGTGTCGGACTCGCGGTTCTGCGTTTCCCAGGTAAATCCTGTTGCCATGACCTGAAACTCTACGCCGTGAGGTTCGAGTAAGTTACGTTCCCCGTTTGGCCATGTGCCCTTAATAAATTGCACCACGCCGACTTTTTTACCGTGACCTACTGCGCGGGTGGCGGTACCGAACGCGGCGGTGGTTTTTCCCTTACCATTACCGGTGAACACGATGATAATCCCGCGCTCATCTTTCGCTGCGGCAACACGGGCATCAACCCGGTCTTTTACGCGCTGCTGGCGCTGTTGATAGCGTTCTTCACTCATTGGGCTATTCCTGGTTTACGGCCCGGCTGGGCATCGAAAGTCATACCGGTTTTACGGCGGCTGTCATCGCCCATCAGCCACAGATAGAGCGGCATGATATCGGCGGGCGTTTTCAATTTTTGCGGATCTTCGGTCGGGAATGCGCTGGCTCGCATGTCGGTACGTGTACCGCCAGGATTGATACAGTTTACGCGCAGGTGGCGGTTCTGATATTCATCTGCCAGAACCTGCATCATTCCTTCGGTAGCAAATTTGGAGACGGCATATGCCCCCCAGTTGGCGCGCCCCTGGCGACCGACGCTGGAGGAGGTGAAGACCAGCGAGCCGGCATCAGATTTGAGCAACAACGGCAGCAATGCCTGTGTCAGCATAAAGGTCGCATTGACGTTTACTTGCATCACGTCCTGCCAGACCTGCGGGTTTTGTTCGCTCATCGGGCAAATATCGCCGAGCAACCCGGCATTATGCAGTACACCATCCAGACGCGGGAAATGCGCGGCAATGCGTTGTGCGAGCTGGTGGCATTCAGTGGATGTGCAGTTGAGCAGATCCAGCGTAAACCAGTGTGGTTGCGTACCGTTTTCATCGGCGATGGTGCGGGCAACCCGGCGCAGTTTCTCTTCGTTGCGTCCAAGCAGAATAACGGTCGCGCCGTAACGCGCATAGGTCTGAGCGGCCTCACGCCCGATGCCGTCGCTGGCTCCGGTGACCAGAATAATGCGGTCCTGTAGAAGGTCTTGTTTAGGTTGATAATGCACGGCTACTCCTCGGCGACGTCTGGCCATCTCGTTCGCGATAACTTTTGGGCTTTATGCCTTAAACCCTGTTCTTTTTCAATCAGCCAAAGGCAATAACACCGCAAAATGAACGCGTTGTCATGCTTTTTGCTGGTTCCTCACTGGATGGAGAAGCAAGACGGGTTAACAAGGCTGTTGTACACTGAGCAAAAGTAGCGTTGTTTAACCAAGGTGGGTCTTGTGGAATTGTTGTCTGAATATGGGCTGTTTTTGGCAAAAATTGTCACTGTCGTCGTGGCTATCGCGGTGGTGGTGATGCTGATTGTAAATGCGACACAACGCAAACGTCAGCGTGGAGAATTACGGGTTATTAATCTCAGCGATCAATATAAAGAGATGAAGGAAGACCTGTCGCTGGCCCTGTTAGATGGGCATCAGCAAAAACTTTGGCACAAGGCGCAGAAAAAGAAACATAAGTTGGAGGCGAAAGCGGCTAAGGCTAAAGCGAAACAGGGAGACAGCACGTTATCTGATAAGCCTCGGGTATGGGTTCTCGATTTTAAAGGCAGTATGGATGCCCATGAGGTCAGCGCATTACGCGAAGAGGTTACAGCGGTGCTGGCGGTCGTTAAACCTCAGGACCAGGTGGTGGTTCGTCTTGAAAGTCCGGGCGGCGTGGTACATGGCTATGGTCTGGCCGCCTCGCAGTTACAACGCTTGCGCGATAAGCAGATCCCGCTAACCGTCACGGTAGATAAAGTCGCTGCCAGCGGCGGATATATGATGGCCTGCGTGGCGGATAAAATTGTCTCGGCGCCGTTTGCTATCGTCGGCTCTATTGGCGTCGTCGCGCAGATCCCGAACTTTAACCGTTTCCTGAAAGGGAAAGATATTGATATCGAGCTGCATACCGCCGGACAGTATAAACGTACGCTGACTTTACTCGGTGAAAACACGGAAGAAGGGCGGCAGAAATTCCGCGAAGATCTGAACGAAACGCATCATCTGTTTAAAGATTTTGTGCAGCGCATGCGTCCGACTCTGGACATTGAGCAGGTTGCCACAGGGGAACATTGGTTTGGTCAACAAGCACTGGCAAATGGGTTAGTGGATGAGATCAATACCAGCGATGAGGTGATCCTCGGGTTGATGGAAGGCCGCGAGGTATTAAACGTACGTTACCTGCAGCGTAAAAAACTGATGGATCGTTTCACCGGTAGTGCGGCGGAGAGCGCTGACCGTTTGCTGATGCGCTGGTGGCAGCGGGGACAGAAACCTCTGATGTAAATCTTCATTGCCGGGTGGCGATGCAAACGCGTCTTACCCGACCTACAGATATGCACTAACGTAGGCAGGATTAAGCTCAGTCGCCATCCGGCAAATGATTTCTCGCGTTAATCGATCAAGTGATACTTTTCAGAAAGTACGTGCGCCAGGTGTTTAAACATATTAAACACAGCCGTACTTTTGGGCGTCGGTAGCCCTTGCTCGTCTAAAAAGTAATCTCCGCTGAAAACCAGTACACCATTTCGCTGTGTAACTCCGGTGGCGACAATCCCCGCCAGCGTGTCCTCATGCTCACGAATGATTTTGTTGGCTTCAATCAGCAGTGTTTCGCGATCGATGGGTTGAGTGTCTTTATGCATGATTTACTCCTTAAACAAGGACATTAGTCTACGCTGAGCCCAGCTTATGGGCAAATATTCCCTGACATAAATGAAGGTTTTACGGCGGTGTTACAACTGGCGATATTTGTTTTTGCATGCTAATAAAGTTGCGTAACGCATTTTATCAGGTACAGTGTGACGCTTTCGTCAATCTGGCAACAGATTTGCTTGACATTCGACCAATACTTCGTCGTGCTATAGCGTTTGTGAGCAAAAAAGCCTGTTAACTCAGTTATATGAGAGTTACATTGCAAGCGCGAATCAGTTTAAGGGGTTGATATCCGCCGACGCAGAGACCATATCGATGTCTCGTCGCCAGTGGAAGGTGAATCAACGTGCGACGCATTCTGGAAGAATCAAATTAGGTAAAGGTGAATATGGGTAAAGCTCTTGTCATCGTTGAGTCCCCGGCAAAAGCCAAAACGATCAACAAGTATCTGGGTAATGACTACGTGGTGAAATCCAGCGTCGGTCATATCCGTGATTTGCCGACCAGTGGCTCAGCAACTAAAAAGAGCGCCGACTCAACCTCCACCAAAACGGCTAAAAAGCCCAAAAAGGATGAACGTGGCGCTCTCGTCAACCGTATGGGTGTTGACCCGTGGCACAACTGGGATGCGCGCTATGAAGTGCTGCCCGGTAAAGAGAAAGTGGTTTCTGAACTGAAGCAACTGGCTGAAAAAGCCGACCACATCTATCTCGCAACCGACCTTGACCGCGAAGGGGAAGCCATTGCGTGGCACCTGCGGGAAGTGATCGGTGGCGATGACACCCGCTACAGCCGCGTGGTGTTTAACGAAATTACCAAAAACGCTATTCGTCAGGCATTTGAAAAACCTGGCGAACTGAACATCGACCGTGTAAATGCGCAACAGGCGCGCCGCTTTATGGACCGTGTTGTGGGCTATATGGTGTCGCCGCTGCTGTGGAAAAAAATTGCGCGTGGTCTGTCAGCTGGTCGCGTACAGTCAGTTGCTGTGCGTCTGGTGGTTGAGCGTGAACGCGAAATCAAAGCATTTGTTCCAGAAGAGTTCTGGGAGATTGATGCCAACACAACCACGCCAGGCGGTGACGCGTTACCGCTCGAGGTGACGCATCAGAATGATAAACCGTTCCGTCCGGTCAACCGGGAACAAACGCTTGCCGCCGTTAGTCTGTTGGAAAAAGCGCGCTACAGCGTTCTGGAACGTGAAGATAAGCCGACCAGCAGCAAGCCGGGCGCGCCGTTTATCACCTCTACGCTACAGCAGGCTGCCAGCACGCGTCTGGGTTTCGGTGTGAAGAAAACCATGATGATGGCGCAACGCTTGTATGAAGCGGGCTATATCACTTACATGCGTACTGACTCAACTAACCTGAGCCAGGACGCGGTGAACATGGTCCGCGATTACATCAGCGATAATTTTGGCAAAAAATATTTGCCGGATAGCGCGAACCAGTACGCCAGCAAAGAGAACTCGCAAGAAGCGCATGAAGCTATTCGTCCTTCCGATGTCGCCGTACAGGCGGAATCGCTGAAAGACATGGAAGCCGATGCGCAAAAACTGTATCAACTGATTTGGCGCCAGTTTGTTGCCTGTCAGATGACGCCAGCTAAATACGACTCAACCACGTTGACCGTAGACGCGGGTGATTTCCGTCTGAAGGCGCGCGGTCGTATTCTGCGCTTCGATGGCTGGACAAAGGTAATGCCAGCGCTGCGTAAGGGCGATGAAGACCGCATTTTACCGGCGGTAGAAAAAGGCGATACGCTGACGCTTATCGAACTGACGCCAGCACAGCACTTTACTAAACCGCCTGCACGTTTCAGTGAAGCCTCGCTGGTTAAAGAGCTTGAAAAGCGTGGCATTGGTCGTCCATCAACGTATGCGTCGATCATTTCTACGATTCAGGATCGCGGTTATGTTCGCGTGGAAAACCGTCGTTTCTACGCAGAAAAAATGGGTGAAATCGTCACCGATCGTCTGGAAGAAAACTTCCGTGAACTGATGAACTACGATTTTACCGCGCAGATGGAAGACAGCCTCGATCAGGTCGCGAATCACGAAGCCGAATGGAAGGGCGTGCTCGACAACTTCTTCACTGATTTTACTCAGCAACTGGATAAAGCCGAGAAAGATCCTGAAGAGGGCGGTATGCGTCCGAACCAGATGGTGCTGACCAGCATTGATTGTCCGACCTGCGGACGCAAGATGGGGATTCGTACCGCCAGTACCGGCGTTTTCCTTGGTTGTTCCGGTTACGCGCTTTCCCCGAAAGAGCGTTGCAAAACTACCATTAATCTGGTGCCGGAAAACGAAGTACTGAACGTGCTGGAAGGCGACGATGCGGAAACGAATGCTCTGCGCGCCAAACGTCGCTGCCAGAAATGCGGCACGGCGATGGACAGCTACCTTATCGATCCTAAGCGCAAGCTGCATGTATGTGGTAATAACCCTACCTGCGATGGCTATGAGATTGAAGAGGGCGAATTCCGCATCAAGGGTTATGACGGTCCTATCGTTGAGTGTGAGAAATGTGGCTCTGAGATGCACCTGAAAATGGGGCGTTTTGGCAAGTACATGGCGTGTACCAACGACGAGTGCAAAAATACCCGTAAGATCCTGCGCAACGGTGAAGTCGCTCCGCCGAAAGAAGATCCGGTTCCGTTGCCGGAACTGCCGTGTGAAAAATCTGACGCGTATTTCGTGTTACGTGATGGTGCTGCAGGTATCTTCCTCGCGGCAAATACGTTCCCGAAATCACGTGAGACCCGTGCGCCGCTGGTGGAAGAGTTGTACCGTTTCCGCGATCGTCTACCGGAAAAACTGCGCTATTTGGCAGATGCACCGCAGACAGATCCGGACGGCAACAAGTCCATGGTTCGCTTCAGCCGTAAAACCAAGCAGCAGTACGTCGCCGCTGAGAAAGACGGTAAGGCGACCGGCTGGTCCGCGTTCTTCGTTGACGGTAAATGGGTAGAAGGGAAGAAATAACAGTATTTTGGCTGAATTTCTCCTTAAAGGGTCGCATAAGCGGCCCTTTTTGTTTAGGCCCTATTATTTTTTATCATGCCTATACAGATCACATAGAAATGATATAGTGGTTATAGTTAACAGACTTTTTATTATTAAATCGTATTAGCAGCGCTTAGCAGCTTGCTTTGAAACGATGATTTGATGGCGCAAATCGGGATGGCTTAATATGAAATTACAGCAGCTTCGCTACATTGTTGAGGTGGTGAACCACAACCTTAATGTCTCCTCAACGGCGGAAGGGCTTTATACCTCCCAGCCCGGTATCAGTAAGCAAGTTCGTATGCTGGAAGATGAACTGGGTATCCAGATTTTTGCTCGTAGCGGTAAGCACCTGACGCAGGTTACGCCAGCGGGGCAAGAAGTCATTCGTATTGCGCGAGAAGTTCTGTCGAAGGTGGATGCCATTAAGTCCGTTGCGGGCGAACATACCTGGCCGGACAAAGGCTCGTTATATATCGCCACCACGCACACCCAGGCGCGTTACGCTTTACCGAACGTGATTAAAGGTTTTATCGAGCGCTATCCTCGCGTCTCATTACATATGCATCAGGGATCGCCGACGCAAATCGCCGAAGCCGTCTCGAAAGGAAATGCAGATTTTGCTATTGCGACGGAAGCTCTGCATCTGTACGACGATCTGGTGATGCTACCTTGCTACCACTGGAATCGTTCGATCGTCGTCACACCTGAGCATCCGTTGGCGGGCAAATCCTCGGTATCCATTGAGGAACTGGCGCAGTATCCGCTGGTGACTTACACGTTTGGGTTTACAGGACGCTCGGAGCTGGATACCGCGTTTAACCGTGCGGGTCTGGAGCCGCGTATTGTCTTTACCGCGACTGATGCCGATGTTATTAAGACCTATGTCCGCCTGGGGCTCGGCGTCGGTGTGATTGCCAGTATGGCAGTAGATCCCGTCTCAGACCCAGACCTTGTGCGCGTGGATGCGCACGATATCTTTAGCCATAGCACCACTAAAATTGGTTTTCGTCGCAGCACATTTTTACGCAGTTATATGTATGATTTTATTCAACGTTTCGCGCCGCATCTGACCCGCGATGTGGTGGATACGGCGGTGGCGCTGCGTTCCAACGATGATATTGAAGCCATGTTTAAAGATATTAAATTGCCTGAGAAATAATAACTGCTGTTACTCCGTCGGTATCCTTAAGCATAAAGTGATACCGACGGGACACTCTGAATTTATTCATTATTTCCGCTCCCTATATTAACCATAATTTATTTATGGAAAATATTTCCTAAAGTAGTTTCAAATTACTCAGCGTGCCAAAAATACCTGTCAAATATTTATAACCGATCAAACAATTGATTTATTTATCAGGTCGAGTACGAAAATTAACTGGCTTTTTTTTACCTTTTTTATTAGGATTCCTCTTATCTAATGATTAATTGTACCGATTGTTTGGTGCCTAAATGATAAGTGATTTCGATAGTATGAGGTTAGCGATGCCTTCAGGAAACCAGCCGGCACGCCGGGATCCCGCGATGAAACGTAAAGCCTGGTTCGCTGTGTTTCTTGGCTCTACCGTGTTTTGGATTATTGTCGCGCTCGTGGCGTGGAACGTGTGGGGGTAGGTCATGTCCGCAGCGGAACAGCATTCTATCGTGACGCCATCTCCTGATGACCATGAGCAGGAGAGCCATCGTGGCGCAGAGAATAAACCGAATATTCCTGCGTCCTGGGAACTCACTCCTGAACAACGGGCGTTTATCGACCTGTTTACGGAAGATGATGAACAGGAACAATAATTGATATCTGTTTTATAACTATTATTATTTTGTCGTTTGTATATCTAATAATTTATTCCTAGAACATGCGTGAGCCACGCTAATCAGCGTATTATCGATTGGCCATTACCTGCTACACAATCACCGTATTAACTTTCATCGTTTAAACTCTTCTTCTCGCCATTTACTTCACTTGCCACTTTAGATTGTTTCCGCTTTTTATCAATTTGAGTTGTTATCAAAGCGTTACATTTTGTTTGTGTTATCTTTAATACTAACCCTGAGGAAAATCAGGGGATCCAACCCTGTCATTTAAGGAGGAGCTATGTCGTCGACCCTACGAGAAGCCAGTAAGGACACATTGCAGGTTAAAGATAAAACCTACCGCTACTACAGTCTGCCGCTGGCCGCGAAATCACTGGGTGATATCACCCGTCTCCCCAAATCGCTAAAAGTTTTGCTGGAAAACCTGCTGCGCTGGCAGGACGAAAATTCAGTTACTGAAGACGATATTCATGCGCTTGCGCATTGGCTGAAAACTGCCCATGCGGATCGCGAAATTGCCTATCGACCTGCTCGCGTTCTGATGCAGGATTTTACCGGCGTGCCGGCAGTGGTCGATCTGGCCGCCATGCGCGAAGCGGTGAAACGTCTGGGCGGGGATACGGCAAAAGTGAATCCGCTTTCGCCAGTGGACCTTGTTATTGACCACTCGGTAACGGTGGATCGTTTTGGTGATGACGACGCTTTCGAAGAAAACGTTCGTCTGGAAATGGAACGAAACCATGAGCGTTATGTGTTCCTGAAATGGGGACAACAGGCATTTAGTCGCTTCAGCGTTGTGCCACCGGGGACGGGGATTTGCCACCAGGTTAACCTTGAATACCTCGGTAAAGCCGTCTGGAGCGAATTACAGGACGGTGAATGGGTGGCTTACCCCGATACGCTGGTCGGTACTGACTCCCATACGACAATGATTAATGGTCTCGGTGTGCTGGGCTGGGGGGTGGGAGGCATTGAAGCGGAAGCGGCAATGCTGGGTCAACCTGTCTCAATGCTTATCCCGGATGTTGTGGGCTTCAAGCTGGTGGGCAAACTGCGGGAAGGCATCACCGCGACCGACCTGGTTCTGACCGTCACCCAGATGCTACGTAAGCACGGCGTGGTCGGAAAATTTGTTGAGTTTTACGGTGATGGTCTGGACACCTTACCGCTGGCCGATCGAGCGACCATTGCGAACATGTCACCCGAATACGGTGCAACCTGCGGCTTCTTCCCGATCGATGACATCACCCTTGAATATATGCGTCTGAGTGGACGCAGTGAGGAGCAGGTTGATCTGGTTAGTGCCTATGCTAAAGCGCAGGGCATGTGGCGAAACCCTGGCGATGAACCCGTATTTACCAGCTCGCTGGAACTGGATATGGGCAGCGTAGAAGCAAGCCTTGCCGGACCGAAGCGTCCGCAGGATCGTGTTGCGCTGGCGGATGTACCGAAAGCATTTTCGGCGAGTAATGAACTTGAGGTAAATAGCTCGCTGAAAGACCGTCAGCCGGTGGAGTACACCATGAGCGGTCAGCAGTATAAACTGCCTGATGGCGCAGTGGTGATAGCGGCAATCACCTCCTGTACGAACACCTCTAACCCCAGTGTATTGATGGCGGCGGGGCTACTGGCGAAAAAAGCAGTGACGCTTGGTCTGAAACGTCAGCCCTGGGTGAAAGCCTCGCTGGCACCAGGATCAAAGGTGGTTTCTGACTATCTGGCACAGGCCGGATTTACACCGTACCTTGATGAGCTGGGATTTAACCTTGTGGGTTATGGTTGCACCACCTGCATTGGTAACTCAGGGCCGTTACCCGACCCTATTGAGACAGCCATCAAAAAAGGCGATCTTACCGTTGGGGCGGTGCTTTCCGGCAACCGTAACTTTGAAGGCCGTATTCATCCGCTCGTGAAGACCAACTGGTTGGCGTCTCCACCACTGGTGGTGGCCTACGCCCTGGCGGGGAATATGAACATCAATCTGACGAAAGATCCGCTGGGTCATGACCGAAAAGGTGACCCCGTGTATCTGAAAGATATCTGGCCGACTGCCCAGGAAATCGCCCGTGCCGTTGAGCAGGTCTCTACCGCCATGTTCCATAAAGAATATGCTGAAGTTTTTGAGGGCACACCGGAATGGAAAGCTATTGATGTTGATAGAGCTGATACCTATGGCTGGCAGTCCGATTCAACTTACATTCGCTTGTCGCCGTTCTTTGATGGTATGCAGGCTACGCCGGATCCGGTTCAGGACATCCATGGCGCACGTATTCTGGCTATGCTCGGCGATTCCGTCACCACCGACCATATTTCACCAGCCGGTAGTATTAAGCCGGACAGCCCGGCGGGTCGCTATCTGCAAAGCCACGGCGTTGAGCGTAAAGATTTTAACTCCTACGGTTCACGACGTGGGAACCATGAAGTGATGATGCGCGGTACGTTTGCTAATATTCGCATTCGCAATGAGATGGTACCCGGTGTAGAAGGCGGCATGACGCGTCATTTACCTGGAACAGTGGTGGTGGCTATCTATGATGCGGCGATGCAATATCAGCAGGAGAACATTCCGCTGGCGGTCATTGCCGGTAAAGAGTACGGCTCCGGCTCCAGTCGCGACTGGGCGGCGAAAGGCCCGCGCTTGCTGGGGGTCCGCGTGGTTATCGCTGAGTCTTTTGAGCGAATTCACCGTTCTAACCTGATTGGCATGGGGATATTGCCGCTGGAATTTCCGCAGGGCGTCACGCGTAAGACGCTGGGATTAACCGGTGAGGAAGCGATTGATATCACGGAGCTACAAAATATTAAACCAGGCGCGGCAGTTCCAGTGAATATAGTACGCGCAGATGGGCGCAAAGAGGTGATTCAGTGCCGCTGTCGTATTGATACCGCGACGGAGCTAACGTATTACCAGAACGATGGTATTTTGCACTATGTGATTCGTAACATGTTAAATTAAAAGATAAAAAGCCTGCGAGAGCAGGCTTTTTTACAGGCGGTGACAACGCTTACTTGCCCAGCAAATGTCCCATCTTGGCGGCTTTAGTGTCCAGATAATGTTCATTGTTTGGGTTACGGCCTACAATTAGCGGTACGCGTTCAACGATATTGATTCCCGCTTCGGTCAGAATCTCCACTTTCTTCGGGTTATTGGTCAGTAAACGTACTTCGTCCACACCCAGCAGTTTGAACATATCTGCACACAGCGTGAAATCGCGCTCGTCTGCTGCAAATCCCAACTGATGATTTGCTTCAACGGTATCATAACCTTGGTCCTGCAACGCGTAAGCGCGAATTTTGTTGAGCAGGCCAATGTTGCGCCCTTCCTGACGGTGATAAAGCAGAATACCACGCCCTTCTTCAGCAATGTGGGTGAGTGCTGCTTCAAGCTGGAAACCACAATCGCAACGCAGACTAAACAACGCATCGCCGGTCAGACATTCGGAGTGGACGCGAGCCAGGACAGGCGTTTGGCCTGTAATATCGCCAAAAACCAGGGCGACATGATCGTGTCCGGTTGCCAGTTCTTCAAATCCCACCATCAGGAAATCACCCCAGGGGGTCGGCAGTTTGGCTTCTGCCACACGTTTAAGCTGCATGTAATTCTCCAGATTATGCTGGCACTCGTCGTGCCGTCGCCTGTCGGCTTCTGTTCTGTATTGCACTATTTTGCCATAAGGCAGCGACGTTCACCTAATCGTGGCAACGGATTCATTTTTGGAATGGCACAAAATTGTCAATTTTCCCAGCATACGTATTTTTCAGTTATGATTGTGAGACTTATCGACAAAAGGAGAGGCAATGCTTTCAATTGCAAAGCGTACGGCAGTTGGCGCCGGACTGCTACTGATCATGCCGGTTACCGTATGGGTATCAGGCTGGAACTGGCAGCCGGGACACAATGTCTGGTGGTTAAAAACCCTGTACTGGATAACAGAAACGGTGACGCAGCCGTGGGGAATTATCACTCACGTTGCGCTCTGTGTATGGTTTCTCTGGTGCCTGCGTTTTCGTCTTAAAGCCGCGATAATGCTGTTTGCTATCCTGGCGGCGGCAATTTTAGTGGGGCAGGGCGTGAAGTCCTGGGTAAAAGACAGAGTGCAAGAGCCAAGACCCTTTGTTGTGTGGCTGGAAAAAACGCACCATATTCCGGTTGATGAGTTCTACACTTTAAATCGTAAAGATCGCGGGCACTTAGTTAAAGAACAATTGGCTGAACAACAGGATATTCCAACGTTTTTACGCAAGCACTGGCAGAAAGAAACGGGCTTTGCCTTTCCGTCCGGGCATACGATGTTTGCCGCCAGTTGGGCTTTACTGGCCGTAGGACTGTTATGGCCGCGCAGACGTACGCTGACGATTGTGTTTTTGCTTATCTGGGCGACGGGTGTTATGGGTAGCCGTTTGCTGTTGGGCATGCACTGGCCGCGTGATTTGGTCGTTGCAACGCTGATTTCGTGGCTGCTGGTGACGCTGGCAACATGGCTCGCGCAGCGAGTATGCGGACCATTAACGCCGCCTGTGCAGGAGGCAAAAGAAATCGCGCAACGTGAGCAAGAAAGCTAGCTATGATTGATTTTTCAAATTTTGCCCTTAAATCAGAATGCGGAAAGCGCTTTTCCATTTCGCACTCGTTGTGAAAATGGTAATTTAAAGGGCTCAACGCGGTAAGTTGTACACGATTTATTCGCTTAAACCACATAACGGGAAGTAATGTGAAATATTTACTCATTTTCTTACTGGTGTTGGCGATTTTTGTTATCTCGGTGACATTAGGTGCGCAAAACGATCAACAGGTTACGTTTAATTACCTGTTGGCTCAGGGTGAGTATCGTATCTCTACGCTGCTTGCTGTATTGTTTGCCGCAGGTTTTGCCATTGGTTGGTTAATTTGCGGCCTGTTCTGGCTGAAGGTTCGTGTATCTCTTGCACGCGCCGAACGTAAAACCAAACGACTGGAAAACCAGCTTGCGCCTGCGACCGACGTTGCGGTATCTGCCGATTCGTCGGTTGTGAAGGAATAATTATTTATGTTGGAGTTGTTGTTTCTGCTTTTACCTGTAGCTGCTGCCTATGGGTGGTATATGGGTCGCAGAAGTGCGCAACAAACCCGGCAGGATGAAGCTAACCGTCTCTCCCGCGACTATGTCGCTGGGGTTAACTTCCTTCTGAGCAACCAACAAGATAAAGCGGTGGATTTGTTCCTCGATATGCTAAAAGAGGATACAGGCACCGTTGAGGCTCATCTCACCCTCGGAAACCTGTTCCGCTCTCGCGGTGAAGTCGATCGTGCAATCCGCATCCATCAAACGCTGATGGAAAGTGCCTCACTGACCTACGAGCAGCGTTTGCTGGCCGTACAGCAGTTGGGGCGCGACTACATGGCCGCGGGTCTGTACGACCGAGCTGAAGACATGTTCAATCAGCTTACCGATGAAACAGACTTTCGCGTTGGCGCATTGCAGCAACTACTGCAAATTTATCAGGCAACCAGCGAATGGCAAAAAGCCATTGATGTGGCGGAACGTCTGGTGAAGCTTGGTAAAGATAAGCAGCGCATTGAGATAGCGCATTTTTACTGCGAACTGGCCTTACAGCAAATGGGTAACGACGATATGGATCGTGCCATGACGTTGTTGAAAAAAGGGGCCGCGGCAGACAAAAACAGTGCACGGGTATCCATCATGATGGGCCGCGTGTATATGGTGAAAGGCGATTACGCCAAGGCGGTTGAAAGCCTGCAGCGGGTGATTTCCCAGGATAAAGAGCTGGTCAGCGAAACGCTGGAAATGCTACAAAGCTGCTACCAGCATCTGGGGAAAAACGATGAGTGGGCAGAGTTCTTACGTCGGGCCGTTGAGGAGAATACTGGCGCCGCTGCTGAGTTAATGTTGGCCGATATCCTTGAAGCACGTGAAGGGACTGATACCGCACAGGTTTACATCACGCGTCAGCTTCAACGCCATCCTACAATGCGCGTGTTCCACAAGCTGATGGATTATCATCTCAACGAAGCAGAAGAAGGGCGTGCCAAAGAGAGCCTGATGGTTTTGCGTGATATGGTTGGGGAGCAGGTGCGCAGCAAACCACGCTACCGCTGTCAGAAATGCGGATTTACTGCATATACGCTGTACTGGCACTGCCCGTCCTGCCGTTCATGGTCAACCATTAAGCCTATTCGCGGACTTGATGGGCTGTAGTTTTTAAAAAAACCTCACTTTAGTTACAACATACTAATTGAGGTATGATAAATCCATCCTCAACCTCCGCTGCCTATTCGCCTGGCAGAAATGTAATCGCGCCTGTTAATTTTCTATTACCGCAGGTAGAATGCACGCCGTTTACCCATTTTGCGCCACTGCCGGCGCCCATCTTCAAGAAGGTCTGGTCATGACGTTTACTGCTTCATCTTCTTCTCGTGCTGTTACTGATTCTCCTGTCGTTGTCGCTCTCGATTATGCTAATCGTGATAAAGCATTAGCTTTTGTCGACAGAATTGATCCTCGTGATTGCCGTTTGAAAGTGGGCAAAGAGATGTTCACGCTTTTTGGACCTCAGCTGGTCCGCGATCTTCAGCAGCGTGGTTTTGACGTCTTTCTTGATTTGAAATTCCATGATATTCCCAATACCACCGCCCATGCGGTTGCAGCTGCGGCCGATCTTGGTGTGTGGATGGTTAACGTTCATGCCTCTGGTGGGGCGCGTATGATGACTGCAGCCCGTGAAGCTTTAGCGCCGTTTGGTAAGGATGCGCCGCTGCTAATTGCGGTGACGGTTCTGACCAGTATGGAAGCCAGCGATCTTGCCGACCTTGGCGTGACGTTGTCACCTGCCGAGCATGCTGAAAGACTGGCTCGTCTCACTCAAAACTGTGGCCTGGATGGGGTCGTATGCTCAGCGCAAGAAGCGGTACGATTCAAGCAGGCCTTTGGTCAGGCATTTAAGCTGGTGACGCCGGGAATTCGTCCTGAAGGTAGCGAGGCGGGCGATCAGCGCCGTATTATGACGCCAGAACAGGCGCAGTTAGCCGGTGTGGATTACATGGTGATTGGTCGTCCGGTCACGCAGTCGGTCGACCCAGCTCAGACGCTGAAGACGATCAATGCCTCCCTGAAACGAGGTGCATAAATGAATGATTCAAACTCTCGCCTGGTCTACTCAACCGATTCCGGGCGTATTGATGAACCGAAAACGGCGCCTGAGCGTCCAAAAGGCGATGGCATTGTGCGTATCCAACGTCAGACCAGTGGGCGCAAAGGCAAGGGGGTGTGTTTGATCACCGGTGTTGATCAAGATGATGCCGAACTGGCCAAATTAGCGGCGGAATTGAAGAAAAAGTGTGGTTGCGGCGGAGCAGTAAAGGATGGCGTGATTGAGATACAGGGTGATAAACGCGACCTGATTAAATCGCTGCTGGAAGCCAAAGGAATGAAAGTTAAGCTGGCAGGCGGTTAATAAAAAAAGCCACGGTATTGATCCGTGGCTTTTTAAGAATAACGATTTTAATCGTAATGACCTGAAAAAAGTAAACGTATTATTATACCGAGCCAGTCAACCGTAGATTATTTACCCACCTGGTGGCCAATAATACCACCTACTGCAGCACCACCCAGCGTACCAAGCGTGCTACCGTCAGTCAGGACTGCACCACCTATTGCACCTGCACCAGCACCGATTGCGGTGTTACGATCGCGTTTGGACCAGTTAGAGCAGGCGCTCAGCGACATTGCCAGAGTAATCGCCAGAATGGCAGCGGTCATTTTTTTGCTCGTTACTAACATAATACTTTCTCCTGAATTATTGATTCACGGAATCCAGTGTTCTTTAAGAATAGCGCTAAATTAAGACTATCGAAGATATTTCCGTGAAACCGTTTAGCGAAGGCATACAAACACTATCCTGAAGTTGGATGTTCGTTCCTGTTATATCGCTAACATTAATTTTACGACTTTATCCTGTTAACGACAGGTAAAAAGTCTTAATTGGACTGTCAGATAACTCTCAGAGAGCAGATGATTTGCCTGTCAACAAACCATCTGCTGAAGATATTATGGGTGGGTATCAATGATATTGACGGTTAACCCTGAATGCTCGAGCTGCATTTGTACGCTGGCACTAAGTCCAGAGTCCGTCACTACGCGACTGAATCGCTCTAACGGACCCAGCGTGTAAGGGTGAATGGCTTCGAATTTTGAGCTGTCGGTAAGTACAATAACTTCTGCGCCTTTTTCCAGCACCGCGTTAACCACGTCAGAACGCATCATGTCGCGTCCGGTAAAACCGGTATCAGCTTGCCAGCCATCGATGCCGATAAAGGCCTTGCTGAAGTGTACCTGCTGGATAAACTGGCGTGTTAAGGGACCGACCATACTCTCGCTTTTTTTCTGATAAATGCCACCGAGAAGAATCACTTCGCAAGGCGTTTCTTTGAGCAAATGAGCAATGTAGCTGCTCACAGTAATGATGGTGACATCTTTTTGCTCTGCCAACGTTCTGGCCAGAAGGGCATTGCTGCTGCCGTTCTCAATAAATACGGATTCACCAGGGCTGACCAGCGATGCGGCGAATTCAGCCAGTTCACGCTTCAGGGTGAAATTGGTCATCATGCGCGTTTCAACGTCATCGCTGTTCAGTGAAACAGCAAAACCATGCGCTCGGCGTAAATAACTCTGTTTTTCCAGCGTGTTCAGATCCTGTCGAATCGTCACTTCTGAAACTCCGGTGATTTTTGCCAGATCGGCGACGCTCATCTGACCTTTATCTGTCACCATCTGCAAAATAGATTGTTGTCGGGAATTCATAGTATTAATTTTATTGCGATATCGTATAGGAATTTAAACGGAAACTGCATTACCTGCAGTTCGCTGATAGCAGCGACATCAAAAGAACAATGTCATCAGATCTCCCACGGAGCCTTATGCTTTTTCGCCAAAGATTCGGCATCTTCTTTGATCGTGTTTAACAGCTCAGTCTTAAGAATTTCAAGATTGTGGATGGCTGAGTGGTAATCACCTGCAACGAGGATATCCAGCACGGTATCAATACGTTCGGCCAGACGCTGAGCGTCGATATCAGACATGGTTGTCATCCTAATGGCAATAGAGTTTGAATTTCATGATGCAGAATTTCATGGCAAAAGAGAAGGGAAAAATAGTATTAAGCAGAACGATTGAAGAATATTATATATTCTGTGATTACATGCAGATAGGTTCCTCATCTCATATCCACTTATGATTATTCACTACGTGTAACCTCTCTGCATTAGCGCATTTTTTTATTCAGATGTCGTCGATACCAACGCTCAAATGCGGCGGCCGGCATTGGTTTGGCGAATAAAAAACCCTGACGCTCATTGACGCCATTTTTGGTCAGAAACGCATCCTCTTTCGCGCTTTCCACACCTTCAGCAATCACCTGTAGGTTGAGCGCCTGTGCGACCGCAACAATGGCCCGTACCAGCGATTGTGAAATCGATTGTTTGTGTACATCTCTGACAAAGGTTTGATCCAGTTTTATTGCATCAAGCGGGAAGCGAGCCAGTTGGGACAGCGACGAATAACCGGTACCAAAATCATCTAAATGGATTTGCGCACCTAACTGGCTAAACTGCTGAATCACGGACAGCGCCAGTTGCTCATTTTCAATCAAACTACTTTCTGTTAACTCAACATCGATAGGGCAATACTCAAAATCAAGTTCGTGAAGTACTTGCTTAAGCGCGGTAAAAAGCGTCTGGTCGGCGAGCTGTCTGGCAGAAACGTTTACCGCCACACGTAGGTTTATGCCCTTGGCGCGCCATTTCGCGACCTGGCGCACAACATCGAGAATAACCCAACGACCCAGCGGGACGATAAGCCCCGATTCTTCGGCATAGGAGATAAATTCCAGCGGTGGAATGAGGCCGCGTTCCGGAGATTGCCAGCGAACCAGAGCCTCAAGGCTACGTACTTCGCCGCGCCAGGTTATCTTTGGCTGATAGTGGATAACCAGTTGATCGTTTTCCAGTGCCTTACGCAGATTGGTATCCAGCCACAGATATTCAAATACCCGCTGATTCATTTCCGGGGAGAAGACACAAAGCTGCCCGCGACCGCCTTCTTTCGCAGTGTACATGGCAGTATCCGCGTTACGAATAACGCTCTCGCAGTCCTGACCATGCTGTGGTGCGAGGGAAATACCAATAGAGCATCCGGTATAGATTTCAATCAGGCCGATGCGAAAGGGTTGACGCAGGCGTGTCAGAATACGCGACGCGGTGGCTTCCAGTGAACCCTGGGATGTTTCGGTGGCAAGGACAATGAACTCATCACCGCCAAATCGTGCCAGTAACTGGTTTTCGCCAAGGCAACTGAGGATTGCCAGCGATACGCTTTGCAATAGCTGATCGCCAAACATATGCCCGTAGGCATCGTTTACCTTTTTGAAGTTATCCAGATCGAGGTACACAATCCCGACCTGCATTTCGCCCGCGTTCTCAATCGCATTGCTGATCAGATCATGAATAGCGTTGCGATTGGGTAATCCAGTGATCGAGTCAGTATTCGCCAACAACCGCAAACGCTCCTGGGCGCGGCGTTCTTCAGTGATATCGGTCCCGGAACAGATCAGAAATATTTCGTTCTTTCCGCTACCGTTATGCACAAATTTATTACGAAATAAAAACAGACGCTGTCCTTTACAGGTCTTCACCCAGCGTTCAACTTCATACGAGTTACCTTCGCGAAAAAAGACCTCGATATTGCGTCGTGACGCGGCCGCTTCACGTCGACTCATAAATAATGTGAATACACTTTGGCCAATGACTTCACGTTCTTTGAGTCCGGTATACTCTTCGCAGAGTCGATTAAACCGCTGAATGTTGCCCATGCGATCAAGAATGACAATGACTGAATTGGCTTCAGAAACCACCTGTTCGGCAAAAGAGAGGCCGTGAGCCAGATCACGGGCGACGGAAGGGGTGTCATCCCAGGCGGATGCGCTACCGGCCCATTCACGCTTATTGATTTTTCGGCCGACCAGATGCACGGGAATGTTGTCATCTTCAATTGGTAACGTCATTAATAAACTTGATGTAATTACCGTCATCTCGCGAATGCGATCGGCTTGTTCCGGGGATAATTCGATGGTCTGATCGGCCTCTGACGTTTCTTCGACAGAGAAATGCAGGATGTTGCAATCCTCTGACAAACGCCAGTAAGGGTTATTAGTGCCCACATAGCTATACAACGTAATCAGCTCCCGGACGTCTTTCATGATGTGTACTATCCCGTTTAAAGCGCATAGAGCCTCAAAAGTATGGGTAGCCATGATTCATTCAGGGTGATTATGGCTGAACGTATTGTTTTTTTTATATATTTATGTGTAATCCAGAATCCGTAAAAAGCAAAGCCAGCGGAACTGAAAATAGTAAAAAAATTAAAATTAGCCGAATGAAAGAAGTGTAGTGCGTGGTGGAAATTTGGGCGAAAAAAAGAAAACGACCTTTCACACAATGAGAAAGGTCGTTGGCTTGATGTGTGTTATACCGCTGGGCGCGCAATAACGCTGCGGGTTTCCATCCGTACTTCAGCGATAGTTACGTCAATCACATCCGTGACTTTGTAAACAACTTCACCTTTAATTTGCACGGTGCCGCTTTCCTGGCTGCATACCAGTTCGTCACGAACGGCGTGCAGGAACGGGGCTGGAATAAATGCAACAGCGCCATTATCAACTAAGCGTACGCGCATGCCACCGCGGCTGACGTCAATGATCTCAGCCGCAAAGCGGGTGTCGGTACCGGCTTTGTCACTCAGGAAACGGGCGTATAACCAGTCTCCCACATCACGCTCAGCCATTCGGTTCAGGCGACGACGTTCCGCCATTTGCACGGTGGTATCATCCTGAGGGCGGGCGATGGATTCACCTTTGATGACGGCCTTGAGCAGACGGTGGTTGATCATGTCGCCATACTTACGAATCGGAGAGGTCCAGGTGGCGTAAGCCTCCAGACCCAGTCCAAAGTGCGGACCTGGCTCGATACTTATTTCAGCGTAAGACTGGAAGCGGCGAATGCGGCTGTCGAGGAAACCGGAAGGCTGTGCATCAAGTTCGCGACGCAGTTTGCAGAAACCTTCCAGCGTCAGAACTTCCTCAGCATCCACGTGCATACCATGGGTTTTCAGCAGCGCAGCCAGCGCGTCGGCGTTCGCAGGATCGAATCCCATATGGACGTTATAAATCCCGAAGCCCAACTTGTCGCGAAGTACTCGGGCGGCGCAAATGTTTGCCGCAATCATGGACTCTTCCACAATACGGTTAGCGATGCGGCGCGGCTCAGCGACGATGTCCAGCACTTCGCCTTTTTCACCCAGAACGAAACGATAATCCGGGCGATCTTTAAATACCAGCGCATGGTTATGACGCCATTCACCGCGGCTGAGGCAAATACGATGCAGCAGGCGAATTTGCTCAGCAATCGCCTCATTTTCAGGCTGCCAGTTACCCGCGCCCTCCAGCCAGTCGGAGACGTTGTCGTAGACCAGCTTCGCTTTCGATTCAATCATTGCGGCGAAGAAGATGATGTTGTCTTCAATCGCGCCATCTTCGGCGATGGTCATACGACAGGCCAGAACCGGACGCACTTCATTTGCACGCAGAGAACACAAATCGTCAGACAGTTCACGCGGCAGCATTGGGATATTGAACCCTGGCAGATAGTTAGTAAACGCGCGAACTTTTGCCGTTTTGTCCAGCTTGCTGTCTTCAGCAATCCATGCTGTAGGGTCAGCAATGGCGACGGTTAACTGCAGTTTGCCGTCGGCCAGTTCTTCAGCATATAGCGCATCATCCATATCTTCGGTGCTGGCGCTGTCGATGGTAACAAAGTTGAGGGCGGTTAAGTCCTGGCGTACCAAACCCTCATCCAGCATCTCAGTTGCCACACCGTCAGGTGCTTCTTTTTCAAGATTATGACGTGCCAGCGTCACCCACCACGGAACAAAGTGGTCATCAGCAAACGTGATAAATTGGGTTAGCTCGGCATAGAAGGTGCGATCGCCTTTCAGCGGGTGGCGGCGCATTTCAGCGACGGCCCAGTCACCTTCTTTAAATTCATGCTCAACACCGCGGGCGGCACGGCAAGGGATAGCATCTTTCAGTAACGGATGATCCGGCACGATGGCGAGACGGTCATTTTTGCCCTGAACTTTACCCACGAAGCGCGTCAGGAAGGGTTCAATCAGTTCTTCCGGCTCGGCAGATTCACGATCTTTTTCGGTATGGATAACGGCAACAATGCGGTCGCCATGCATCACTTTTTTCATCTGCGGCGGCGGAATGAAATAGCTTTTTTGTGCATCGACTTCGAGGAAGCCAAAGCCTTTTTCCGTGGCTTTTACCACCCCTTCAGCACGTGGCGTCTGGGAATGCAGTTGCTGTTTAAGCTGCGCTAGCAGCGGGTTGTCCTGAAGCATAATTGTCTATTTTCGTGGCTAAAAGAGCGGCTGACAGTTTTACGCGATTCTATCAGTTGCGGCAAGCGCTCTTTCAGTAAGTGGATCGGTTAACAAGTCTCGCCCAGCGCGATTTTCAAGCGATTCAACCATCCGCACAATCCGCTCCAGGTGAGCAGGTTAATAGCCTGCTCCGAAGAGAGCCCCTGATCGAACAAAGGCGTTAACAATGCGGCGCTAAAGCGGTCGGGCGCTCGTGTCAACCATTGTACCGCTTGCAGGGTGGCGCGCTCAACCGGATGTCGTTGTTCCCAACGCTGTAATTCACGTTCATCCAGGCGAAGCAGGGCGATAACGTCGACTAATTCATTTGCTGTATGCGCCTGCTCGTTAAAGCAGGCTACGCTGCCGTTAATTCGTGACGTCATCAGCGCCGCCAGTGAAAATGCCTGTACTGATACAGCGCTGCGCCGGGCACTGGAAATCAACGTCGTGAGTAAATCCAAAATGACCGGTGCATGTATCAGTAATGGCACCAAGGCTTGCAGCTCATCCGGATACGCTCTGGCAGTGTTCTCATCATGGGGGAGGTATTTTTCGATCGGGAATGGTGCAGCATGCCAGGTTGTGTTTGTGGCGCTGAAGGATGAAGCCTGAGCGAACTGCTGTATATCCAGCCCTGGTATTCGCCGTAGCGGGTGACCAGACCAGGCCTGAAACAGGGCCACGGTTCGGGCCTGAAAACCGACGAAGCCGATGATTTGATTCATCAGAATATTATCGCTGGTGGTCAGTCCGACCGCCTCCAGATGCTGACGGTCGCGTTCGCCTATCACGTCAGGAGAGCGGGCAAGTTGGCGAGCATATTGGGTGATTTGCGCCAGTCGATAGTTACTTTCCCGCGAGGAGTCCGGACCAGGAAGTGGTGTTAAACGCGCGGCATAGTGATTACATAATCGCTGGACGCCATACACCTGAGCGACGGTCAGGGCTGTACTCATCCGTTCATAGGCGCTGAACGTATGCATCTGATTCAGGTTTTCATGAGCCGGGAAGAGCGTCAGGGCAAGTTTACGGGCAGGGGTTAACCAGGATTCAAAGGGCGAAAGAGCGTCATCAGGTAATGCCAGATCCAGTAAAAAGCTGTCGTCGACATGAGCGGCTTCCGGCACCAGCGGCAGAACTTTTTGCGGATACGTGCTGGATTGCGTCTCATGATACCAGTGGCTTTTACCTTCAATTCGGCGTTGTTCCATGGGCGTTCCTTGGTCTAAAAGTGGCGACCCGGACTCGTCGTCATACTACTACGCCGGATCGTTTGCGCTGCAATATCCTGACGTAAGCGGATGAGGGGATAAAAGATTGTTACGTGATAATAAATATCAGAAAGGCATATGTGGTGGCTGACAGAGGAGAGTCATGGGCGGCACAAAACCGCCCATCGAGATCTTAGGCTTATTTAAGTTCCAGCTCGTTCATTGCGGCGATACTGAAGCCACCGTCAACGTGAACTACTTCACCAGAGATACCGGCAGCGAGATCGGAGCACAGAAATGCTGCGGAGTTGCCCACATCTTCAATGGTAACGGTGCGGCGAATCGGCGTAACCGCTTCACAGTGCGCCAGCATTTTACGAAAATCTTTAATGCCAGAAGCGGCGAGTGTACGGATTGGACCTGCGGAAATGGCGTTCACTCGCACGCCTTCAGGCCCCATCGCGTTGGCCATATAACGCACGTTCGCTTCCAGAGAGGCTTTCGCCAGACCCATCACGTTGTAGTTAGGGATGGCACGCTCTGCGCCCAGATAGGATAGGGTCAGCAGCGCAGAACCCGGATTCAGCATGGAACGGCAGGCTTTTGCCATCGCCACAAAGCTGTAAGCGCTGATGTCATGAGCAATTTTAAAACCCTCTCGGGTGACTGCATTCACATAGTCGCCATCCAGTTGGTCAGCAGGCGCGAAGCCAATGGAATGAACGAAACCGTCGAATTTAGGCCAGGCTTTGCTCAGCTCAGCAAACATTGCGTCAATACTGGCGTCTTCCGCCACATCACACTGCAGTGTGATACTGGAACCCAGTTGAGCTGCAAATTCTTCCACGCGGCCTTTCAGTTTGTCGTTCTGCCAGGTGAAAGCGAGTTCTGCGCCTTCGCGATGCATTGCCTGGGCGATTCCCCAGGCAATGGACAATTTGCTGGCAAGACCTGTTATCAGAATGCGCTTACCGGAAAGAAAACCCATAGTTTAATCCTTATGGCGATTGTTTATCTTTTATTAATCAATAAGTCATCATTGGAATTGCGTGAACGTCCTGCATTGGTCTGAAGTTATCTCCACCCCTGTCTCTTATTGAATGGTAATCAGTCCTGAGTGACCTTCCGCTCTCCAATACAGGCGTGGAGTATACCACTCTGGCCGGGGTCTGCCTCATCCAACCCACGATCCAACGGAGTAGTTGAGAAAGAATAAAATGCATCGATACACAGGTATTAAAAGACAATCTGTCTTCACTAGCTTATGATTTAACTTATGGCAATACTGGAACATTCTTAAAATACATAAACGTATAATATTCAATAAGTTATTATATATTGCTTTTATCGATCAATATTGATTCATTGATCGATATTATTGATTGATTGTGATTAAAAGTGCATTATCAGGACGTTATGATCAATTGGAGTGGTCTTATGCACTATCATTTCATCGCGGAACAGATGAGAGACACCACTGATACATTACTGGGTGTAGAGATGAGCGCCCGGTTTGTTTCAGATACGGTTCTGCCGTTATATCCAGAGCTCATCATTTCAGCGTGGAATAGCGAACAAAAGCGTAATTTCATGCTCGAGCAAATTCGATTAATTGCTGAAAAGCGTGATTGGTTTGAGAACCACAACCTTTTCTGTACCCTAAACCTCATTGAAGAAATGGCGCTGCTGGCGATTGGCGACCCGATCATCAAATCAGCACTACGTGCAATGCCTTTTATTGCACTCGAACTTTCAGAACGTTTCCTGACGAATACCCTGTGCCTGAATGATCTGCTGATTAATTCGCTTTGCGATGGCCCAAACGCCTTATGGCTGGGCGATCTTGGATCCGGCAGCGTTGGAGCCAGTCCACTGGTTTGCGGCCAGTTTGACGTTGTGAAACTGGATCGTGGGTTTTTCCTTGAACAGGTTGAAAAACCGATGTTCCCGGTGTTGATTAAAAACATCCGTGAATACTGCAACCGTATTGCGGTAGAGGGTGTGGAAACAGCACGTCTTATCGACGAGGCAGGCGCTGCGGGCGTATGGGTGATGCAGGGAACCCTTTTCCCTTCGGTTGCGTTTACTGACGTTGATACACTGCTCTTACCCAGTCTTTACCACTGATTGCAAATTGGCCCTCCGGTTGAGGAGGGCTGCAATTTTGCTAGCGATCTTTTCGCCAGGCATCAGCGGTAAGCGCTTCGCCGAAATGACCGGCAATCAGGCGGCGGGTAAGTTCGTGCAGCGGGGAGGCCAGAACATCCGCTGTACTGCCGCGTTCAACCACTTCGCCCTGGTGCATGACCAATACCTGATCGCTGATATGTTTCATCATGCCGATGTGTTGGGTTACATAGATATACGATATTCCCTGTTTTTCCTGTAATTCCAGCATCAGGTTGATGAGCTGTGAACGCATCGACATGTCCAGAGAGGCCAGGGCTTCGTCAGCGATAATGACTTTTGGACGCAAAATGAGCGCACGAGCAAGGCCCAGACGCTGTTTTTGCCCTGGGGCTAGCATATGCGGGTAGTAGCTTACGTGATCGGGCAGTAGCCCAACCATGCGCATGGTTTCAACGATCTGCTTACGGCGCTGTTCAGGTTCAAGGTCGGTATTCAGACGTAGCGGGAAATCGAGGATTTGCGAGATACGCTGCCGTGGATTGAGCGACGTTGACGGATCCTGGAAAATCATACGGATACGCTGGCTGCGGAATGAATAATCGCCATATTTTAACGGGTGATCGTCAATCAGTAGCTCACCGCTGGTGGGCTCAATCATACCTGCCAGCATCTTTGCCAGCGTGGACTTGCCGGAACCATTTTCACCAATGATGGCAAGCGTCTGGCGCTCGCGTAGAGTGAAGCTCAGTGGCTTAACGGCCTCAACGGTCTGGCGGCGGAATAAGCCCGTCCGGTAGCGAAAGGTTTTGCTCAGATTACGCACTTCGAGCAGGGTTTCTACCATCTCACTCTCTCTCCATATTCAGCGGGAAATGACAGGCGTAGAGATGATTCTTTGCTCCGGTCAGTCTTGGGGTTTCAATGCATTCGCGCTGAGCATAAGGGCAGCGTGGGCCCAGACGACAACCGATGGGTAATTGTTCTAACAATGGAATGGCTCCTGGCATGGTATTCAGGCGGCTTTTATGCGGCATTGCGCTACCAAAATCAGGAATGGCGCGAATTAGCGCCTGGGTATAAGGATGGTGCGGAATGGTGACCAGATCTTTACTGGGCGCTGTTTCCACCGTTTGTCCGCAGTACATCACGTTGATTTTGTCTGCCCACTGGCTGAGCATTTGCAGGTCATGGCTTATCAACAAAATGGTAGTATTGCTGTTTTGGTTTAGCCGCGTCAGCAGGCGGAAAATTTGCGCCTGGGTGGTGGGTTCCATCGCATTCGTCGGCTCATCGGCAATCAGCAAGCGCGGCTGATTAGCCAATGCGATTGCGATCATCACTTTCTGGCATTCGCCGTCGGTAAGCTCATATGGGAAGCTGCGCATAGCATCTTTATGATCTTTTATTCCGACGCGGTGCAGGAGCTCAATTGCGCGGCGTTTGCGCCAGCCGATGCGCTGCCACCAGCGGCCTTTGTAAGTCCATGCCGGAATATTTTGCATTAGCTGTCGTCCGATCCGCTCGGACGGATCGAGACACGACTGCGGTTCCTGAAAGATCATGGAAACGTTGTGGCCAACCAGCTTGCGTCGTTCACGGGCGGAAAGACGCAGCAGATCGATATCATCAAAGCGCATGCGGTCTGCGGTTACGCGCCAGTTATCTTTAGCAACGCCACAAATGGCTTTGGCGATCAGACTTTTGCCGGATCCAGACTCGCCGACCAGGCCGCGAATTTCACCTTCATTGAGGGTCATGCTGACGCGGTCAACCGCCTTCACCCAGTCGTCGCCGGTCCTGAATTCAATGGTCAGGTTGCGGATATCCAGTAATGGCATTATTCCACCCCCGCAATAATTGCGCGGCGTACGCCGTCACCCAGCAAGTTAACCAGCAGCACGCTTATCATAATCGCTGCGCCTGGCAGCATGACTGTCCACGGTGCGACATAAATCAACTCCAGCGCGTCGCCAAGCATGGCGCCCCATTCTGGTGATGGCAACTGCGCGCCAAGGTCGAGAAAACCCAGCGCGGCGATGTCCAGAATCGCCATCGACAGCGCACGGGTGATTTCAGTAATAAGCCCGGCGGTAATGTTGGGCAGAACGGCAAACCACAGGATATTGAGCGTAGTTGCGCCGTCCAGACGCGCGGCAATAACGTACTCTTTTTCCAGCTCGTCATGCACCATGCTGTAGACGGAGCGGACCATGCGCGGCAGTAATGCCAACCAGACGGCAAACATTGCATGCGTCAGATGCGGCCCGGCAAAGGCCACCACGATGATCGCCAGCAGCAGCGAAGGGATCGAGAGCAAGGTGTCCAGAATATGGTTTAGCACCGCTGAGCGCAAACCGTGCGTCGCACCGGCAACCACGCCCAGCAGCAGACCACACAGCGTGGCGGCGAGGGTGACGACAAACGCGCCACCAACGGTCGGGGCTGCTCCGCTGAGCAGGCGGCTTAGTACGTCACGCCCCAGATCGTCAGTTCCGAGGAAAAATGAGACTTCACCATAGCGCGACCATGAAGGCGGTAAAAGCTGATAACCGAGAAACTGCTGGTCGATGCCATAAGGCGCAAACCAACCACCAAAAATACACAGAATCGCCAATCCCGCGCAGCCATACAGGCCGATCATCGCCGACGCATCGCCGTAGAAATTGCGCCAGGCGGTGCGCAGCGTACCCGGCGGGCGCTTTTCGCTGTAGACGCTATCGTAAGGCATACCATTCCTTATGTTTCAGAGGGTTAGCCATAGCACCCAAAATATCAGAGATGACGTTGACGATGATAACCAGTGAACCAATCACCATGACGCCCGCTGAAATCGCTGCGTAATCCTGCTGGCGAATCGCGTTAATCAGCCAACGGCCAAGGCCTGGCCAGCTAAAGACCATCTCGGTGATCATCGCCAGCGTCAGCATGGTCGAAAACTGTAATCCCAGGCGTGGGATCACCGGCGGAAGGGCATTGTGCAACACGTGGCGACGTAAAATCGTGAACCGCGACAGACCGCGCGTGGCAGCCGCTTTAACGTAGTTTTGATCAAAGACCTCAATGGTGCTGATACGCATCAGGCGAATCACTTCCGTGGTAGGGGCGACGGAAAGCGTTAACACCGGAAGCACCATGTGACGGATTGCGCTGATCAGCATTTCATCACGCCAGGGAGAGGTGGAGATCCACGCATCGATGATGGCAAATCCGGTAACGGGTTTCACTTCGTAGAGCAGATCAAACCGCCCTGAAACGGGAAGCCAGCCCAGGGTCAGTGAGAAGAGCAACGTCAGTAACAATGCCAGCCAAAAAACTGGAATGGAAAATCCCATCAAGGCTAATGCACTGATACAACGGTCCTGCCATTTGTTGCGCGTGATACCAGCCAGCATGCCAACGGGGATGCCGACCATTAGCGCAAAACCAAAGGCCAGAATGCACAATTCCATCGTCGCCGGGAACACCTCCTTCAACTGTTCCGAGATCAACTGGCCGTTAATACTGGACACTCCAAAATCCCAGTGAATGAGGCCATTGAACCAGAACACCCAGGCATTCCACAGCGATGCGCCCTGTAACGGCGCATGAGGTGTGAAGTAGCTCAGGCTGAATCCAATAAAGGTCAGAAAGAACAAGGTGACCAGCAGCAACAAAAATCGACGCAGGGTGAAGATAATCATGGTTTTTTCACCTCATCCTTCTTTTCCCTGGAAACCCCGGCAAAAGAGGCATTGCCGAACGGGCTGAGCACCAGCCCTTTGATATCGTAGCGGTAAGCCTGTAGACGCAGTGAAGAGGCCAGCGGCAGGATCGGTAGTTCTTTCGCAAGAATATTTTGCGCTTCGTCATAGGCATCGATTCGCGATGATAGCTGCTGTGAAGAGAGGGCTTTGCGCAGAATGCGGTCAAACTCCGGATTACACCAGTGGGCGAAGTTGGTCTGCGAGTTGATGGCGGCGCAACTTAGCAACGGTCGGAAAAAACTGTCAGGATCGTTACTGTCCGTCGCCCAACCGGATAACGTCAGATCATGGTTCATATCCATTAATCGCGCCTCCTGAAAACGACCTTCTACCGGAATAATCTTCACTTTCACACCTACCTGAGCCATGTCTGCCTGAATCAGCTCGGCGGTTTTCAGTGGACTTGGGTTCCAGGCCTGAGAGCTGGTGGGAACCCAAAGCTCTAACGTCAGGTTCTCCAGCCCCAGCGCTTTTAACTGTTCGCGCGATTTTGCCGGGTTGTACTCTGTAATTTTAGCCTCGTTGTCATAAGCCCACGAGGCGCGAGGTAAAATAGATGCTGCAGTTTCTGCCGTTCCATAGTAGATGGACTGCATCAACCGTTGGTTGTTAATGGCCAGCGCCAGCGCATGCCGCACATCAGGGTTATTCAACGGCGGTTTATTGGTGTTGAATGCCAGATAGGCAATGTTCATGCCTGGGCGCAGCGTCAGGCGCAGGCGTGGGTCATCACGCAAAATGCTGAGCTGGCTGGCGGCAGGCCAGGCCAGAACGTCGCATTCTCCGGTCAGAAGTTTCGATAGACGTCCGGTGCCGCCGGAGCCAAGGTCCACAACCACCTGCGGCATCAGCGGAGTACCACGCCAGAATTTTTCATGGCGTTGCAGTCGAATATATTGCCCAGCGCGATTCTCAGAAAGCAGGTATGGGCCCGTGCCGACAGGTTGTCTGTCAAGCAGTTCCTGGCGATCCTGTTTTGCCAGCTTAGCCGCATATTCTGCCGACATCACGGAGGCATAATGTGTGGCGAGATGCCATAAGAAGGAGGCATCAGGTTGTGTTAAGCGGAATTCGACGGTGTTGTTGTCCAGTTTGCGTACGCTTTGGACGTTATCGGCAAACTGTAGACTGTCAAAATAGGGGAAACTGCTACCGTTCACATTGTGCCACGGATGCTGGCGATCAAAGATTCGCTCGAAGGTAAATACCACGTCGTCCGCATTCAGTTTGCGGGTGGGGGTAAACCATGCGGTCTTCTGAAACTGTACGTCGCGACGCAGATGGAAGCGGTAAGTTGCGCCGTTATCCAGTACCTCCCAGCTTTCAGCCAGTTCAGGCACGAGTCGATATGTGTACGGGTCGACATCAAGCAGTCGGTCATACAATTGAGCCGCCAGCGTGTCGACGATCAGGCCGCTGCTCGCTTTTTGTGGATTGAAGGTATTGACCTGTCCGCTGACGCAATAGACGAAGCCGCTGTCACGAATATCAGCTTGCGAGGCCTGCTCAGGCGCAGCAACAGCCTGACCACTCAAAAATCCAGCCATCACGATCAGAGATGATAAAACCAGGCGCATAATTTTAAAGGGTTATTTTAAAAGAGGCTATCTTACTAATACTTAATGACATTTGCCATTACCGTTTGTGTTTGGGGACGTCAGGGGTGATAACCGCGAATTCAACCTCGCAACATGGTCAAAATTCATACCCACTATCCACTTTGAATATACTCTATTAACTATCTTAGCATTTTCATGACCCATCTGACTCGCTTAAACGTGGGATTCGCTGGCAGACAGAAAAATGTGAGGGGAGAGAGGGGGAGAAATGACCATGACGGGCAGAAGAGAGCATTAGCAAAACCGTGAGAATAATGAAAATCTACCGGGAAGAGTGGCTTCTTTCCCGGCTATTGCGTTACTTCTGGAGTTTATTTACTCGTATTACTGGTGGTTGCATTTTCGCGTCGAGACTACCGTTAATACTGATCATTTGATCGGGTTTAACCGTTCGACCATCGAAAACCGCGAGTGGAATTAAAGTATGGATACTGCCGGTTTTATCACGAAAGATAAATTTGTCTCCGCCTTGATCCTCGATGAGATTACCTCGCAGAGAAATGGTCGCACCATCATGCATAGTTTTGGCCTATTCGACAGTCATGATTCTTGCATCTTCAGTCCCACGATAACCATCATCCAGAGCGTGGGGTGGCGGTGGAGCAGTATCCTTTTTCAACCCGCCGATATCATCAGCAAGCGCTGGCGACAATAAAAAACAACACAATAATGGCGCTATGGATAATTTCATACGTTCTCCGTTTTGAGAGGGTTGAGATATTAATTATGGTTGCTATTTATTAATAAAGCGAACTGGATAAGTCTCAAATGATTACGTGCAAATTAAATCTAACGCTGATGGGTGCGCTGAGATTAAAATGGTGATTTTTATATAAAGCTATGATTTATATCGATTTATTATTTTTGATATTAAACCTGGATTAATCTCATTGTGTACATTGAAGTCGTGATGTGGCTATAAATACAGCGGTGTGTGGGAGCGAGAATTAATATTATGAGGAATTAGGTTTAGGTGAGTAATATAGGCCATGTCACTCATTTTGGTCTACGCTTATTAGTCTTTGTGATAATTAATGAGAGGTAATTGAATGGCTGACTTAAATAAGGAAAAAAAGACCATCAATAAAACTAATTCTGCGCGATTTCCGACGCCGCCTTTTCCACGGCAGCAACAACCCTTTCCTGGGCTGGCGGGGAAAATGCAACCGCGTCCCGACCATGGAGAAGACAGCTATCAGGGAAGCGGTCGCTTGAATGGGCGCAAGGTATTAATTACCGGTGGGGATTCGGGAATTGGTCGTGCTGTTGCTATTGCCTATGCTCGTGAAGGTGCTGATGTTGCGATCAACTATTTACCTGAAGAAGAAGACGATGCGCGTGAAGTAGTCGACCTGATAAAAAAAGCAGGCAGAAATGTTTTGGCTATCCCCGGAGATATCCGTGATGAAACTTTTTGCGGCAACCTGGTAAAACAGGCGGTAAAAGGACTAGGAGGGTTGGATATCCTCGTCAATAATGCGGGGCGTCAGCAATTTTGCGAGTCAATTGATGAACTCACCACAGAAGATTTTGATGCAACATTCAAGACCAATGTCTACGCTATGTTTTGGATAACCAAAGCGGCTATACCCCATCTTTCACCAGACAGCGTGATAATTAATACCTCCTCGGTACAGGCTTATGAACCAAGTGAAATCCTGCTTGATTATGCTCAGACCAAGGCAGCGATCGTGGCATTTACTAAATCGCTGGCGAAGCAACTGGCCCCGAAAGGGATACGGGTAAATGCTGTAGCGCCGGGACCATACTGGACTGTGCTGCAGTGCTGTGGTGGTCAACCCCAGGAAAAAGTGGAGAAATTTGGTGCAAATGCGCCGCTGGGTCGCCCTGGTCAACCGGTGGAGATTGCGCCGCTTTATGTCACTTTGGCCGCTGAAGAGAACAGCTATACATCCGGCCAGGTCTGGTGCTCTGATGGGGGGACAGGAACTCTTTGACGCTCATGCGCTCTGCGTTTAAAGTCACTTTTAAGGTGAGTGCGGACACCATCGTATAAGGGCGGGAGCGGTACTTACCGCTCCCTGAATGTTAACCAATCACAGCGATACCAAGCCGCTCCATCAGCAACGCGGCCTGGTAGCTGTCCAATTTGACACCTTGTAAATCGACGCCCCGAATATCTAAATTACCCAGTTCGGAATTGGTCAAATCACAATGCGTAAAATTTGCAGTCCGCCAGTCGAACGACGAAAACTCGCCGCCGGAGAGATCTGAACCACTGAAGGTCGCACCCAGCACCTGAGTTCCCATCCATCGGTTTTCCCACAATTCGCACTTTTCAAGCACGGCCTTCGAAAAGTTGGCGTAGCTTAGATTGGTATTAGTGATATATGCGCTGCAAAACCAGGTGCGCGTGGTGATCATATTCATAAAGCTTGCACTGCGAAAATCTGCACCCTGTGCGCGGCAGTGACGAATTTCAATGCCCAGCGCACTGGCGTTGCGAAAATCCGCCATTGATAAATCACAGCTTTTAAAAATGGCATCTTTCAGCATTGCGCGACTGAAATTGCACCCTTTCTGGTTTTCTCGATCATAGAACTGACAGCCGATAAATTCAGTACCGCTAAGGTCGACGCCCGAAAAATCACAGTTTAAAAAAGTGCTATTTTCAACTTTTTCACCGGTGAAGCGGTTTCTGTCAATTTTTTCGCCAATTAATGACAACGTCATAATCTGGTGCCTGTCTTTTTATACAGTGGAATGGCATGTTAAGCTGTTTTAACGTTATGCGTCAAACCATCCAATATCACGTAGAAAAAAGTAGATTAAATCTGGTGTTTCTTCAGCAAAGCGCGTAGCTGATGATAAGTCAAACCTAATAATTCAGCGGCTTTTTTCTGATTAAATTTTGCCTGCTGTAAGCTGGTCTGTAACAAGTCTTTTTCCTGCAGCCGCTGGAACTCACGCAGATCCAGCGGTAATGCAAAAGATGCCGGTGTTGTTTCCGCTACCTGCGGCTGCGAAACGTGACGGCAGAAGGGGTCAATGATTATCTCATCCAATGGGAAATCGCTGGTACCGTGCCGGTATACGGAGCGCTCAACAACGTTTTTCAGTTCACGAATATTGCCCGGCCAGCGGTAGTGGAGGAGGGTTTCTCTGGCCTCAGCGCTAAACCCAGGAAACAGGGGTAACCCGATCTCGCGGCACATCTGAATAGCGAAATGCTCGGCCATTAACATGATGTCGCTTTGACGCTCGCGTAACGGGGGCAGTTGCACCACGTCAAAGGCCAGACGATCCAGCAGGTCTGCGCGGAAAGTGCCTTCGCTGACCATACGTGGCAGGTCTTCATTGGTCGCACAAACAAGGCGAACGTTAACCTGCAAGGGCTGGCTGCCGCCGACACGCTCCAGCTCGCCATATTCAATTACGCGCAGCAGTTTTTCCTGCACCAGCATTGGTGCGGTCGCCAGTTCATCAAGAAACAGCGTACCGCCATCAGCACGTTCGAAACGCCCTGGATGGCGTTTTTGCGCCCCGGTAAAAGCCCCTGCTTCGTGACCAAACAGTTCGGAATCCAGCAAGTTCTCGTTGAGGGCCGCGCAGTTAAGCGAGATAAACGGGCCTTGCCAACGGGTGGAGAGATAGTGCAGGCGGTTGGCGATAAGCTCTTTCCCAGTACCTCGCTCACCAATAACCAGTACAGGTTTATCCAGCGGTGCCAGATGAGAAACCTGCTCCAGTACTTCAATAAAGCTGTTTGCTTCGCCCAGTAGATTGTCTTTGTATCCTGCCATGATGAAATTCACCATTTGTTAGTGTTATTCACCAATTTACCCTAATTATCTCGTCAGGTAAAATTAGATATAATTATTAAAATCAATATCTTAAAAAGTTGGCACACCAAGTGCATTACGTAAACAGCAGGGCATCGCCCGATATCAGAACAGTAAGTGAGGATTACATTATGGGTATTTTTTCTCGTTTTGCCGACATCGTGAACGCCAACATTAATGCGTTGCTGGAAAAGGCTGAAGATCCGCAGAAGCTGGTGCGGTTAATGATCCAGGAAATGGAAGATACCCTGGTTGAGGTGCGGTCAAACTCCGCCCGCGCACTGGCAGAAAAGAAACAATTATCTCGCCGTATCGAACAGGCGAGTGCACAACAGGCAGAGTGGCAGGAAAAAGCCGAGCTGGCGCTGCGCAAAGAGAAAGAAGATTTGGCGCGTTCTGCGTTAATCGAAAAGCAGAAACTGACCGACCTGATTGCTTCTCTCGAGCATGAGGTGACGCTGGTTGACGATACGCTGACGCGTATGAAAAAAGAGATCGGTGAGCTGGAAAATAAACTCAGTGAAACCCGGGCTCGTCAGCAGGCGTTAATGCTGCGCCATCAGGCGGCGAGTTCTTCCCGCGATGTTCGTCGTCAACTGGACAGCGGCAAGCTGGATGAAGCGATGGCGCGCTTTGAATCTTTCGAGCGACGTATCGATCATATGGAGGCTGAGGCTGAAAGTCATAACTTCGGCAAACAGAAGTCTCTGGATCAGCAATTTGCTGACCTGAAAGCAGATGATGAAATCAGCGAGCAGCTGGCGCAACTTAAAGCCAAAATGCAGCAAGACAAGCAATAATAACATCTGGCGGCGCCCGAACGCGCCGCCGCTCATCACCTGTAAGGAGTACTCATGAGCGCGCTATTTCTGGCTATCCCGTTAACCATCTTTGTGTTGTTTGTTTTACCGATTTGGCTCTGGCTGCATTACAGCAACCGTTCCAGTCGTGGCGAACTGTCGCAAAGTGAACAGCAACGTCTGGTCGAACTCAACGATGACGCACTGCGGATGCGCGAGCGCATTCAGGCGCTGGAAGACATCCTTGATGCTGAACATCCAAACTGGAGGGACCGCTAATGGGAGGCGTTAACCTGAACAAAAAACTGTGGCGTATTCCGCAGCGGGGCATGGTGAAGGGGGTTTGTGCTGGGATTGCGCATTATCTCGATGTGCCTGTGAAGCTGGTACGGATCCTGGTGGTGTTGTCAGTCTTTTTTGGTCTGGCTTTTTTTACCTTCGTCGCCTACATCGTGCTGACGTTTGTGTTGGACCCGATGCCGGACAATGTGGTTTCCGGCGAGCAGCAGCCTTCAAGCGGTGAACTATTGGACGCTGTCGATCGTGAGCTGGCCGCAAGTGAAAAGCGTTTGCGTGAAATGGAGCGTTATGTGACGTCTGATACCTTTTCATTACGCAGCCGCTTCCGCCAACTGTGAGGTTAGAAATGAACAATCGCTGGCAACGTGCCGGGCAAAGGGTTAAGCCGGGCTTCAAAATAGCAGGTAAGCTGGTGCTTCTGACTGCGCTGCGCTACGGCCCGGCGGGGGTAGCAGGGTGGGCGGTGAAATCCGTCGCCCGACGCCCGCTAAAAATGCTGCTGGCGCTGATTCTGGAGCCGGTATTGAGTCGGGCTGCAGCAAAATTGTCGAAACGCTATTCAGGTAATCAAACCTGATATCTGAATCAGCAAAAGCAAGCAACAACTAATCAACATCCCCTCAGTTAATTTGCGGCAGCTCACAAATACGATTTTTTGGCTGCCAAATTTCTTTTATACCCCCCTCAGGAGTACCTCGGCTGATTGACAGCTTATTTTCGTCAGAGTAGTCTCTTGATTCATGGGACCGCTACCACGGAAATCAAAAGTGAATCAAAAGATCCAAAAGTGCCTGACTGAAGTTTATGGTGATGCATTGACTTCATGTCACTATCAAGCGCTGGTTGCACGTTTAGAAAAATCACAGAAATTAATTAAAAAAAAGCGTAAAACGCATTGGGACGAGGGTGATGTTGTTCTTATTACCTATGCCGATCAATTCCACGGGGCTGATCAGAAACCGCTGCCGACGTTTAATCAGTTTTATAATAAATGGCTTAAGTCGACATTTTCTCATGTGCATTTGTTGCCATTCTATCCGTGGTCTTCGGACGATGGCTTTTCGGTGATTAATTATCATCAGGTTGCTGAAGAGACCGGTGACTGGAATGATATTAAGCAACTGGATGAATCCAGTCGACTGATGTTTGATTTTGTTTGTAACCATATGTCAGCCAAAAGTGAATGGTTTAATAACTATTTGCAACAGCTTGACGGTTATGAGGATTTCTTTATTGCAATGGATCCTGAAATGGACCTGAGCAACGTAACGCGTCCACGCGCATTACCGTTACTGACGCCTTTTACGCTGAAAGATAATACCGTGCGCCATTTATGGACGACGTTTAGCGACGACCAGATCGATCTCAACTATGCCAATCCGTTGGTGTTATTGGCGATGGTCGATGTGCTACTGAGTTATCTTGAGCAGGGCGCGGATTATGTCCGCCTGGATGCGGTTGGTTTTATGTGGAAAGAGCCGGGGACGACCTGTATTCATCTGGATAAAACGCATCAGCTTATTAAACTGTTCCGCGCGATTGCAGAAGTCGTTGCACCGGGTACGGCGATCATTACTGAAACGAACGTTCCGCATAAGGATAACGTGTCTTACTACGGTAACGGTCATGATGAGGCGCACATGGTGTACCAATTCTCGCTGCCTCCGCTGGTGCTGCATGCGGTACAACGCCAGGATACGACAACTTTATGTCAGTGGGCACAATCACTGGAACTCCCCTCCAGGGAGACGACCTGGTTTAATTTCCTTGCATCACATGATGGTATTGGTCTCAACCCATTACGGGGTCTGTTACCTGAAGATGAAATCACGCAACTGGTGACAAAATTACAGCAGGAAGGCGCGCTGGTTAACTGGAAAAATAATCCTGATGGTAGCCGCAGTCCGTATGAAATTAACGTGACATATCTGGATGCGCTAACGCCTGGTAATTGCAGTGATGCCGAACGGTTCTCCCGATTTATTCTCGCACATGCCATTTTGCTGAGTTTTCCGGGCATACCTGCGGTTTATATTCAAAGCATTCTTGGATCACGAAATGACTATGAAGGGGTGGGAATATTAGGGTACAACCGTGCGATTAATCGTAAAAAATATTCGGTAAGACAAATAGAAACAGAGTTGAAAGATGAAACCAGTTTGCGCCATGCTGTTTATTATGAATTATCCAGATTAATCGTCATTCGCCGTAATAATAAAGCCTTTCATCCTGATAGTGATTTTCAAATTATTAGTGTTACACCGGCAGTAATGCTAATTAAACGTACGGCAGATACAGGCGAAAAAATTACCGGGGTATTTAATGTCAGCGATCATACTCAAACCATTAGTATTGATATTGAAAATGGATTTGATTTGATTAGCGATAAAGCTATTTCGGGTAAGGAATTAACGTTGCACGCCTGGCAGGTCATGTGGGTTAAGTAATAAAAAGGAACATTTCATGTTTAAAGCTAAAATTGTGCTGATTTCAGCACTGGTTTCCTGCGCCCTGGTTTCCGGGTGCAAGGATGATAAAAAGTCCTCTGTCGCGATTGAATTTATGCACTCCTCTGTAGAGCAGGAGCGTCAGGCGGTTATTGCGAAACTGATTGAGCGTTTTGAAAAAGAGAACCCGGGCATCAGTGTCAAACAGGTTCCAGTGGAAGAAGATGCTTACAACACCAAAGTCATTACCCTGGCGCGCAGCGGTTCATTGCCTGAAGTGATTGAAACCAGCCATGACTACGCGAAAGTTATGGATAAAGAATCCCTTATCGATCGTAAAGCGGTGGCGCAAGTCATCAACGGCGTAGGTGAAGATGCTTTTTATGATGGCGTTCTGCGTATAGTGCGCACTGAAGACGGAACTGCATGGACCGGAGTTCCGGTCAGCGCCTGGATTGGCGGGATCTGGTATCGCAAAGATGTGCTGGCTAAAGCCGGACTGCAGGAACCCAAAGACTGGCAGCAACTACTGGAAGCGGCGCAGAAGCTCAATAATCCTGGCAGTAAGAAATACGGTATTGCGCTGCCTACGGCGGAAAGCGTTTTGACCGAACAGTCATTCTCCCAGTTCGCGCTTTCTAACCAGGCCAACGTTTTTGATGGGCAGGGAAAGATAACGCTCGACACGCCTGAGATGACCCAGGCGCTGCAGTATTACCGCCAACTTGCCATGAACACTATGCCGGGCTCTAACGACATCATGGAAGTTAAAGACGCTTTCATGAACGGCACGGCGCCGATGGCGATTTACTCTACCTATATCCTTCCGGCGGTGATTAAAGAGGGCGATCCTAAAAATGTCGGCTTTATGGTCCCGACAGAAAAAACTTCCGCTGTTTACGGCATGTTGACGTCGCTAACCATTACCGCGGGCCAAAAATCTGAAGAAACAGAAGCAGCAGAGAAATTTGTCATCTTTATGGAACAGGCCGACAACATTGCGGACTGGGTCATGATGTCGCCAGGGGCCGCGCTGCCGGTCAACAAAGCGGTGGTGAATACCCCGACATGGAAAGATAACACTGTCATCAAAGCGCTGGGTGAATTACCCGATCAACTGATTGCCGAACTGCCAAATATTCAGGTCTTTGGCGCCGTGGGTGATAAGAACTTTACCCGCATGGGCGACGTAACCGGCTCGGGTGTCGTGAGTACCATGGTGCACAACGTGACGGTAGGAAAAGCTGACCTTTCATCGACTATCAAGGCAAGCCAGACAAAACTGGATGACCTTATTGAACAGCGCTAATGGGGAAATGGAAAGCCGTGATGAATAAGTTCTTTTCAGGCCGATCCGATATGCCATTCGCCATGCTGCTGCTGGCCCCTAGCTTGCTGTTGCTGGGCGGTTTAGTGGCGTGGCCGATGATATCTAACATCGAAATCAGCTTTATGCGTCTGCCGCTGAATCCGCAAATCGAGTCAACGTTTGTCGGCCTGAGCAACTATATCCGTATCTTATCCGATCCTGGATTCTGGCATTCACTGTGGATGACGGTCTGGTATACCGCGCTAGTCGTGGCAGGGAGCACGATACTGGGACTGGGCGTGGCGATGTTCTTTAACCGTGAGTTTCGTCTGCGGAAAACGGCGCGCTCACTGGTCATCCTCTCTTACGTAACGCCATCAATATCGCTGGTGTTTGCCTGGAAATACATGTTCAACAACGGCTACGGCATTGTGAACTACCTCGGCGTGGATCTGTTGCATCTTTACGATCAGGCGCCGCTGTGGTTCGACAATCCCGGTAGCAGCTTTGCGCTGGTCGTACTGTTCGCTATCTGGCGCTATTTTCCGTATGCCTTTATTTCGTTTCTGGCGATTTTGCAGACTATCGATAAATCGTTATATGAGGCAGCGGAAATGGATGGCGCGAACGCCTGGCAACGGTTTCGCATCGTCACGCTGCCAGCGATTATGCCGGTGCTGGCGACCGTAGTCACGCTGCGTACGATCTGGATGTTCTACATGTTCGCCGATGTTTATCTGCTGACCACGAAAGTCGATATTCTCGGGGTCTATCTCTATAAAACAGCGTTTGCATTTAATGACTTAGGTAAAGCGGCCGCGATCTCTGTTGTCCTCTTCGTCATCATTTTCGCTGTTATCCTGCTGACCAGAAAACGGGTGAACCTCAATGGCAACAAATAAGCGCACGCTTGGCCGCATTGGCTTTTACTGTGGATTAATTGTCTTCCTGGGCATCACGTTATTTCCATTTTTTGTGATGCTGATGACTTCATTTAAAAGCGCAAAAGAGGCGATCTCGCTGCATCCAACGCTGTTACCGCAGCAATGGACGCTGGAACATTACATCGACATCTTCAACCCGATGATTTTCCCGTTTGTTGACTACTTCCGTAATAGCCTGGTGGTATCGGTCACTTCTTCTGTGGTGGCGGTGTTTCTCGGCGTGCTTGGCGCGTATGCGCTTTCCCGCCTGCGTTTTAAGGGACGGATGACCATCAATGCCAGCTTTTACACGGTGTACATGTTTTCAGGGATCCTGCTGGTAGTGCCGCTATTCAAAATCATTACGGCTCTTGGCATCTATGACACTGAAATGGCGCTAATTATTACTATGGTTACCCAGACGTTGCCGACAGCGGTATTCATGCTGAAAAGCTACTTCGACACCATTCCGGACGAGATCGAAGAAGCCGCGATGATGGATGGGTTGAACCGTCTGCAGATCATCTTTCGTATTACCGTGCCGTTGGCAATGTCTGGTCTGGTTTCGGTCTTTGTGTACTGCTTTATGGTGGCGTGGAATGACTATCTGTTTGCTTCGATTTTCCTTTCCAGCGCCAGCAATTTTACCTTACCGGTCGGTCTGAACGCGCTGTTCAGTACACCTGACTATATCTGGGGACGCATGATGGCTGCATCGTTAGTCACCGCATTGCCGGTGGTCATTATGTATGCGCTTTCCGAACGTTTTATTAAAAGTGGTTTGACCGCTGGCGGCGTGAAAGGTTAAGCGGCCAGTTTAATTAAGGAGTTGTAAATGAAGAAGTTAGTTGCCACAGAACCGCGCGTTGCAGCGCTGGTGGAATATGAAGACAGAGCGGTATCCTCCAATGAAGTTAAAGTTCGCGTTAAATTTGGCGCGCCGAAACATGGCACGGAAGTGGTCGATTTTCGCGCAGCCAGCCCGTTTATTGACGAAGATTTTAACGGTGAATGGCAAATGTTTATGCCGCGTCCGGAAGGGGCACCGCGCGGGATCGAATTCGGTAAATTCCAGCTTGGCAATATGGTGGTGGGCGATGTTATTGAGTGTGGCAGCGATGTGACCGAATACGCCGTTGGCGATTCAGTTTGCGGCTACGGTCCGCTGTCGGAAACAGTCATCATCAACGCGGTGAATAACTATAAGCTGCGTAAAATGCCGCAGGGCAGCTCGTGGAAAAACGCCGTCTGCTATGACCCGGCCCAGTTCGCCATGAGCGGTGTGCGCGACGCCAACGTGCGCGTTGGTGACTTTGTGGTCGTCGTGGGCTTAGGCGCAATTGGCCAGATTGCCGTGCAACTGGCCAAAAAAGCGGGCGCGTCGGTAGTGATCGGCGTTGATCCTATTGAACATCGCTGCGATATCGCGCGTCGTCATGGCGCGGACTTCTGCCTGAACCCGATCGGTACCGACGTAGGTAAAGAGATTAAAACGCTGACCGGCAAGCAGGGCGCGGATGTGATCATCGAAACCAGCGGCTATGCGGATGCGTTGCAGTCGGCGTTACGCGGTCTGGCCTATGGTGGCACCATTTCCTATGTCGCTTTCGCGAAACCTTTTGCAGAAGGCTTCAACCTTGGCCGTGAAGCGCACTTTAACAACGCCAAAATTGTCTTCTCCCGCGCCTGCAGTGAACCGAATCCAGATTATCCGCGCTGGAGCCGCAAGCGCATCGAGGAAACCTGTTGGGAACTGTTGATGAACGGTTACCTGAACTGTGAAGAACTGATCGACCCGGTTGTGACTTTTGCCAGCAGCCCGGAAAGCTATATGCAGTATGTCGATCGCCATCCGGAAAAGAGCATCAAAATGGGTGTGACGTTTTAATTAAGGAATGCAGAAGATGAAAATTGGAACACAGAATCAGGCTTTTTTTCCGGAAAATATTCTCGAGAAATTCCGTTACATCAAAGAGATGGGGTTTGACGGTTTTGAAATTGACGGCAAATTGCTGGTTAATAACCTTGCGGAAGTAAAAGCGGCGATCAAAGAAACGGGTCTTCCCGTCACCACAGCCTGTGGAGGTTATGACGGCTGGATTGGTGATTTTATCGAAGAGCGTCGCTTGAACGGTTTACAGCAGATCACTCACATTCTCGAAGCACTTGCCGAAGTCGGTGGGCAAGGCATTATTGTCCCGGCTGCATGGGGCATGTTTACCTTCCGCTTACCGCCGATGACCTCACCGCGTAGCCTTGCGGGCGATCGTAAAGCCGTCAGTGATTCATTGATTTACCTCGATAACGTTGCCGGGCGTACGGGGACGGTGGTGTATCTGGAGCCGCTTAATCGCTATCAGGATCATATGATCAACACTCTGGCGGATGCCCGTCGCTATATCGTGGAAAACAACCTGAAACATGTGCAGATCATTGGTGATTTTTACCACATGAATATCGAAGAAGACGATATGGCACAGGCGCTACATGACAATCGCGATCTGCTGGGTCACGTCCATATTGCGGATAACCATCGTTATCAGCCGGGAAGCGGTACGCTGGATTTCACTGCACTGTTTGACCAGTTACGTGAAGATAATTATCAGGGTTACGTTGTGTACGAAGGGCGCGTACGAGCAGAGAATCTGCCGGAAGCGTATCGTCAGTCACTGGCCTGGCTGCGTACCTGCTAAGAGGATTTCCGTGAAAAGTGCACTGACAAGCTCTCCGCTTCGTGTCGCCATTATCGGCGCCGGGCAGGTGGCGGATAAAGTTCATGCTTCGTACTACTGCACCCGCAACGATCTGGAACTGGTGGCTGTCTGTGACAGCCGCCTGGCACAGACGCGGCTGTTTGCAGAGAAATACGGGAATCCGCAGGTTTGGGACGATCCCCAGACGATGTTACGTGAAGCTAAGCCAGATATCGTCAGCATTTGCTCGCCTAATCGCTTTCATTATGAACACACCATGTTGGCATTGAACGCTGGATGCCATGTGATGTGCGAGAAACCTCCGGCAATGACGCCAGACGAGGCGTTGGAAATGTGTAAAACGGCGCGTCGGGTGGGAAAAGTGCTGGCTTATGATTTTCATCATCGTTTTGCGCTGGATACACAACTGCTTCGTGAACAGGTGATGACAGGCGTGTTGGGTGAAATCTATGTCACTAATGTTCGCGCTTTGCGCCGCTGTGGCGTGCCTGGCTGGGGGGTATTTACCAATAAAGAACTGCAGGGCGGTGGACCGCTAATTGATCTCGGTATTCATATGTTGGATGCCGCCATGTATGTGCTGGGGTTCCCGGCGGTAAAGCGTGTTAACGCGCACAGCTTTCAACGTATTGGCACGCGTAAAAACAGTGGGCAGTTTGGGAAATGGGATCCCACTACATATACCGTGGAGGATTCTTTGTTCGGCACGATTGAATTTCATAACGGCGGTATCCTGCGCCTGGAAACCTCTTTCGCGCTGAATATTCCTGAACAATCGATTATGAACGTTAATTTCTGCGGCGATTTGGCGGGGGCGACGTTATTCCCGGCCCAGGTTTACACCGACCGTGATGGTACGCTTGACGTGCTGCTTGCGCGCGAGATGGCTGATGACAACCGTCATTATCGCAGCATGGAAGCCTTCGTTAACCATGTCCAGGGCGAGCCTGTCACTATTGCTGATGCAGAGCAGGGCGTCGTTATTCAACAACTGGTTGCCGCACTGTATCAATCGGCTGAAACAGGGACCTATGTAGACTTATGACGAAGCCAGTAAATTTAACTGAACCAGTTTTTTGCCCACACAATCTGAATAAATATGCGTCACTTATGACGATCGGTAATGGCTATATGGGGATCCGCGCCAGCCACGAGGAAGCTTACACTTTACAGACGCGCGGTATGTACCTTGCAGGTCTTTATCACCGGGCAGGTAAAGGCGAAATTAATGAACTGGTTAATCTTCCGGATGTGGTGGGGGTAGAGATTTCACTCAATGGTGAGATTTTCTCGCTTACCAGCGGTGTTATCGAAAGCTGGCATCGTGAACTGGATTTTTCCTGCGGGGAAGTTCGCCGTGAGCTTATCTGGTGTGCATCTGATGGGGCGCGTTTTGCCATTGAGAGCCGGCGTTTTGCCTCGGCCCAGAAACTGCCATTGTTGGCGATGGAAATCGTCATTACGCCTCTGGATGCCGATGCCTGCATTGGTATCTCGACCGGTATTGATGCCACGATCACCAATCATGGTCGCCAGCATCTGGATGAAACGCAGGTCCGGGTCTTTGGACAGCATCTTATGCAAGGGATTTACACCACCCAGGATAATCGTAATGACATCGCTATCGCCACATATTGCGATGTAGATGGCGCAGCGCAGCGTTGCTTCACTGCGAAAGAACGTCACTTATTACAACACAACACCGTGCAGGCGCAAGCCGGGCAGCGCGTCACGCTGACGAAAATGAGTTGGGTTGACTGGACGAGCGAACGCAACCTGTCGCTTGAGACCTGGGGACGCCAGTCGCTGCGTAACATTGAAGAATGCGCGCAACAGGGATATGACGCTCTGTTGGCTGAGTCGAGCACCAACTGGCATGCCTGGTGGCAAAGCCGTCGTGTTCAGATTACCAGTACTGATATCAGCGATCAGCAGGCACTGGACTATGCGCTCTATCATCTGCGTGTGATGACCCCAGACCACGATGAGCGCAGCAGTATCGCGGCCAAAGGTCTGACGGGCGAAGGGTATAAAGGGCATATCTTCTGGGATACTGAGGTCTTTTTGTTACCATTTCACCTGTTTACCGAACCGAAAACCGCGAGAAGTCTATTGCGTTACCGCTGGCATAATCTGCCGGGGGCGCGTGAGAAAGCCCGTCGCAACGGTTGGCAGGGCGCGCTGTTCCCGTGGGAGAGCGCTCGCAGCGGTGATGAGGAAACGCCTGAATTCGCGGCGATCAACATTCGTACCGGGTTGCGGCAAAAAGTGGCCTCCGCACAGGCTGAACATCACCTCGTGGCGGATGTGGCCTGGGCGGTAATCCATTACTGGCATGCCACCGGGGATCTAAACTTCATGACACGTGAGGGCATGACGCTGCTGCTGGAAACGGCGAAGTTCTGGATTAGCAGGGCTGTCATGATTAATGGTCGTTTAGAGATCCACGATGTGATTGGCCCGGATGAATACACTGAGCATGTGAACAACAATGCGTTCACCAACTACATGGCCTGGTACAACGTAGAGCAGGCGCTGGGTTTTGCCCATCGGTTGGGCTGTGGCGATGACACGTTTATTCATCGCGCAGAGCATTTTTTACAGCATCTGTGGCGACCGGAAGTGCAGCCCGATGGCGTGCTTCCTCAGGATGATACCTTCCTGAACAAACCGGTTATCGATCTGACGCAGTACAAAGCCCTGGCGGGCAAGCAGACGATTTTGCTCGATTACTCCCGCGCGGAAGTCAATGAGATGCAAATTCTCAAACAGGCCGATGTCGTGATGCTGACCTACATGTTGCCAGAGCAATTTAGTCTGCAAACGTGTCTGGCAAATCTGCGTTTTTACGAGCCGCGCACAATTCATGACTCCTCTTTGAGTAAGGCGATCCATGGGATTGTGGCTGCGCGTTGTGGTGATTCGGCTCAGGGGTATCGGTTCTGGCGAGAAGGATCGCTGATCGATCTCGGAGAGGCACCACATAGCTGCGATGACGGTATTCATGCAGCAGCGACGGGGGCCATCTGGCTGGGGGCAATCCAGGGATTTGCTGGTGTGAACGTGCGTTACGGGGAGTTACATCTTGCGCCAGTATTACCTGCTCACTGGCAGAGGCTCTCTTTTCCGCTGCGTTGGCAGGGCTCCACTCTGCAGATAACTATCAATGATGCCGAAATCCGTATTCACAGCACTGAGCAGATTACCCTTTGGGTCAATGGCGAAAAAGTCTCGTTGCAAGGAGAGACCGTATTCAGCAATAGCGGCATCATTTCGCCTACGCATGGGACCGCTACCACAGAAGGGGGCGATGAATGATCTTCAAACCACAGGCCATCATTTTTGATTTAGATGGCGTGATTACCGACACTGCACATCTGCATTTCCTCGCCTGGCGACAGGTAGCTGATGAAATAGGAATTGAGATCGACGAAGCATTTAATGCCAGCCTGAAAGGGATTAGTCGCGGCGAATCGCTACAGCGTATTTTGCAATATGGCGGGAAAGCGGGGGCGTTTTCTCCTGAAGCCTGCGCACAATTGGCCGAGAGAAAAAACAGACTCTACGTCCATTCTTTGCGCCAGCTAACGGTTAACTCAGTATTACCGGGAATTCGTGAGCTGTTGATGACGTTGCGTGAACAGCAGATTCCGGTGGGACTAGCTTCTGTATCGCTTAATGCTCCCGCTATTTTACACGCGCTTGATCTTAGCTCTTATTTTGATTTTTGTGCGGATGCGGCGCTGATCACCCGCTCAAAACCGGATCCGGAAATTTTTCTGGCAGCCTGTGCGGGGCTTGGCGTTGACCCGCGGCAGTGTATTGGCATAGAAGATGCTCAAGCGGGAATTGAGGCGATCAATGCTTGCGGCATGCTTTCTGTTGGCATCGGTACAAGGCTGAACGAGGCAGGCTTGCAGCTTCCTGCAACCGAATTTCTGACGTGGCCGTGCTTATCGGCTTTCTGGCAACACGACAAGTAAAGGATTCAACATGGCACAGCTTTCGTTGCAACACATCCAAAAAATATACGATAACCAGGTGCATGTCGTTAAAGACTTTAATCTGGAAATTGAAGATAAAGAATTCATTGTTTTTGTTGGCCCTTCCGGATGTGGGAAGTCAACAACGCTGCGTATGATCGCCGGTCTGGAGGAGATCAGCGGTGGCGATCTGCTGATTGACGGTAAGCGGATGAACGATGTGCCGGCCAAATCACGCAACATAGCAATGGTTTTTCAGAACTACGCGTTGTACCCGCACATGACCGTGTATGACAACATGGCGTTTGGCCTTAAAATGCAGAAAATTTCGCCTGCCGTAATTGAGGAACGCGTCAATTGGGCGGCGCAAATCCTTGGTCTTCGCGATTATCTGCAGCGTAAACCCGGTGCATTATCTGGTGGCCAGCGTCAGCGCGTGGCGCTGGGGCGTGCAATTGTTCGCGAGGCGGGGGTTTTCCTGATGGATGAACCCTTATCGAATCTCGATGCCAAACTTCGCGTTCAGATGCGGGCAGAAATTAGCAAACTGCATCAGAAACTCAATACCACCATGATATATGTTACCCACGATCAAACCGAAGCCATGACCATGGCGACGCGTATTGTGATTATGAAGGATGGCATAGTTCAACAGGTTGGTGCACCAAAAACGGTTTATAACCACCCAGCAAATATGTTTGTCGCCGGTTTTATTGGTTCACCTGCAATGAACTTTATTCGTGGTGCGATTGACGGAAATAAGTTTGTTACTGAAACACTGAAGTTAACGATTCCAGAAATTAAATTGGCAAAATTAAAAGCACAGGGCTATGAGCATCAGGCGGTCACGCTGGGTATTCGCCCTGAGGATATACATCCGCAGATTGAAAATGAAAATAGTGTATTGGCAAAAATTAGCGTTGCAGAACTCACCGGCGCTGAATTTATGCTTTATACCGTTGTTGGGGGGCATGAGTTGGTGGTCCGTGCCGGTGCAGTTAATGATTATCACGCAGGAGAAAACATCACAATTCATTTTGATATGGCGAAATGCCATTTCTTTGATGCTGAAACTGAAGTGGCTATTCAATAAAATTCCGGGGGGATAAAAATCCCCCAACCCTTGGGGCATTTTTGCGAGTATTTTAACAAGGAATAATAATGAAAACCCTACTGTCCGCGACTGCGCTGATAATCAGCGCAGGAATGGCCTGCGCGCAGGCTGCTGAAAAGAATGACTGGCACTTTAATATCGGTGCTATGTACGAAATAGAAAACGTTGAAGGTCAGGGCGAAGATATGGATGGACTTGCTGAGCCGTCCGTCTATTTCAATGCGTCCAATGGACCGTGGAAAATATCGCTGGCCTATTATCAGGAAGGACCGGTTGATTACAGCGAGGGCAAACGTGGGACCTGGTTTGATCGCCCGGAACTCGAAGTCCGTTATCAGTTCCTCGAAAGCGACGATGTTAATTTCGGTTTGACCGGTGGTTTCCGTAATTACGGTTATCACTATGTCAATGAACCGGGAAAAGATACCGCCAATATGCAGCGTTGGAAAGTTCAGCCGGACTGGGATGTTAAATTGACCGACGATCTGCGTTTTAGTGGCTGGCTGGCGATGTATCAATTCGTCAATGATTTGAGCACTACGGGTTACGCCGATAGTCGTGTCGAGAGTGAGACTGGGCTGAATTATACGTTTAACGAAACGGTGGGCTTAACGGTTAACTATTATCTTGAACGCGGTTTCAATCTGGCTGATTCACGTAATAATGGTGAGTTCTCAACCCAGGAAATTCGTGCTTATTTGCCGCTGTCTTTCGGCAATAAGACTCTGACACCGTATACTCGTATAGGGCTTGATCGCTGGTCAAACTGGGACTGGCAGGACGATCCGGAACGCGAAGGTCATGATTTTAATCGTCTTGGTTTATTGTATGCCTATGATTTCCAGAACGGTTTATCCATGTCACTGGAATATGCTTATGAGTGGGAAGATCATGACGAAGGTGAAAGTGACAGATTCCATTATGCTGGTGTAGGTGTGAATTACGCATTCTAAAATGTACTGGGGCATTTAATGCCCCAGTTTTTACACCAGTGAATCGGCCAATGATATTTGCGTGCTTACCGTGATATTCTGTAATCCTTTCTCACCGGCAATCAGCTTAAATAACAAATTGCAGCTTTGCTCACCCAGTTGTTGGGTGGGTACATCAATTCCGCCAGGAACTGGGGTCAGCATAAAAGACAGCAGTTCATTACTGTAACCGACAACGGCAAGTTGTTGCGGGATAGTAATGTTTTGCTCGGCCGCTACGCGATATAAACTCATTAACTTTAAGCTGTCGGTGGCAAATACAGCGTCGGGTAACGGCTGTTGGCTTAGTAATTTTCGTGATGCGAGCAGGGCGGTTTCATGGGTATATCCCCCGTCAATAACCCACTCGTCATGCATTTTGATATTATGCGCTTCAAGACTGGCTTTATAACCATTAACGCGATCAATAGAAACATGAACGTCAAGCGGTGCATGTAAACAGGCTATATTGCGGTGTCCACTCTCAATTAGCGCATTGGTTAACGTAATACTGTCGCGATAGTTATCGGTATCTACAGAATAAACATTGGAATAGTCACCTTCGACTTTACCAATAACTACGACCGGAACATTGTATTTATCCAGCCTTGCAAAAAATGATTCATCGGCGGGAGAACTCAGCATAATGATCCCTTTGATCAATTTCTGCTTAATTTTGCTCTCGCATTTTTGCAAGTCATCTTCAGTGCTTCGCGACGTCTGTAATATGACATCAAAACCGACCTCTTCAGCCTTAGCTGTAATTGCATGCAGCACTTCAGAGAAAAACGGATTCCCGGCGGTTGTTTTTGCAGAACGGGTAGATATCACCATTATTGCATCAAACCCGGAAGAGGTGAGGGCGCGGGCAAGTTTATTGGGCTGATACTGTAACTCATCAATAGCGCGCTGCACTTTTTCAAGCGCTTCTGGCGAGATGTTGGTTTGCTTATTAAGCACGCGCGATACCGTGGATTTTGATACGCCAGCGGCTCGTGCAATATCATAAATGGTAGGAGACATAGTTCCCAGGCTCCGTCCGAGAGTCAATGGCGGACATATTATGGAGTTAATTGGCGAATGACAACAATCTCGGAATACGGTTAGAAAAATCAAAAGGCTAACCGCACTATGTGTGTGCTGATGAACAATCGTCCACGGACGCAGACGGTGATAATACGATCGCAATATTTTCTTAAGAACTGGCGTATAGTGTAGGGGTTAAATCCAACTATCAGCCAGGAAGATATTATGTTGAAGAAAAGCGTATTCGCGTTGGCACTGGTCATCGGCATGCCGGTTTATGCTGCCGAGCACTGGATTGATGTTCGCGTTCCTGAACAGTATCAACAGCAGCATATTCAGGGGGCTGTCAACATCCCGTTAAAAGAGATCAAGGCGCGTATCGTAACTGAAGTTCCTGATAAGAACGATACCGTGAAGCTCTACTGCAACTCCGGGCGTCAATCAGGGCAGGCGAAGGACATGCTGACTGAAATGGGCTACACGCAGGTGACTAACGAAGGTGGCATCAATCAGATTGCGCTGCCAAAAGTAGAAAATAAGTAAACCGCTCGCATTTCTTCTGCTACAGGCGGTAAGAATTATACCGCCTGATATCGCTCAGGTAGTTGATAAGTAAGAATTGCCCCCTATCTTTACTTCCTGTTTGTTATAATTTATTCGGTTCCTTCAGCAAAACGGGATGGCGATGAAGCGACTTAAAAATGAACTCAATTCGCTGGTTAATCGCGGCGTAGACCGGCATTTGCGGCTGGCTGTCACCGGACTTAGCCGTAGCGGTAAGACAGCATTTATCACCGCGATGGTAAACCAGCTACTCAATATTCATGCTGGTGCGCGTCTGCCGTTGCTCAGTTGCGTACGCGAAGAGCGTCTGCTCGGCGTTAAGCGGGTTCCACAACGCGACTTTGGCATTCCGCGCTTTACCTATGATGAAGGATTGGCTCAGCTGTATGGCTCTCCGCCGACCTGGCCAACACCGACACGTGGTGTGAGTGAAATACGTCTGGCGCTGCGCTACAAGTCCAATGACTCGTTACTGCGCCACTTTAAAGACACCTCCACGCTGTATCTGGAAATCGTCGATTATCCGGGAGAGTGGCTGCTTGATTTACCGATGCTGGCACAGGACTATTTGAGCTGGTCGCGTCAAATGACCGGATTATTACAAGGGCAGCGTGGTGAATGGTCGGCAAAATGGCGGCAGTTAAGCCACGGGCTTGATCCACTGGCACCTGCTGATGAAAACCGCCTCGCAGAAATCGCTGCTGCCTGGACGGAGTATCTGCATCAATGCAAGCAGCAGGGGCTGCACTTTATTCAGCCGGGCCGTTTTGTCCTGCCAGGTGATATGGCGGGCGCGCCTGCGTTGCAGTTTTTCCCGTGGCCGGACGTTGATGCCTGGGGAGAATCGAAGCTGGCGCAGGCAGATAAACACACCAATGCGGGTATGCTGCGCGACAGATTTAATTACTACTGTGAAAAAGTCGTGAAGGGATTTTATAAGAATCACTTCCTGCGCTTTGACCGTCAGATTGTGCTAGTTGATTGCCTGCAACCGCTCAACAGTGGGCCACAGGCGTTTAACGACATGCGTCTGGCGCTGACCCAACTGATGCAAAGCTTCCATTACGGACAGCGCACGCTGTTTCGTCGGCTGTTTTCACCGGTGATCGACAAACTGCTGTTTGCCGCCACCAAAGCGGACCATGTCACCGTCGATCAGCACGCTAATATGGTGTCGCTACTGCAGCAGTTGATCCAGGATGCCTGGCAAAACGCCGCATTCGAAGGCATCAGCATGGATTGTCTGGGTCTGGCATCGGTGCAGGCAACCACCAGCGGCCTGATCGATGTGAAGGGTGAGAAGATCCCCGCGCTGCGTGGTAATCGCCTGAGCGATGGCGAACCGCTGACGGTCTATCCTGGTGAAGTACCCGCGCGTTTACCTGGACAAGCGTTTTGGGACAGCCAGGGGTTCCAGTTTGAGGCATTTCGCCCGCAGGTGATGGATGTAGATAAGCCCTTACCGCATATCCGTCTTGATGCCGCGCTGGAGTTTTTAATAGGAGATAAATTGCGATGAGCGAGCCATTAAAACCGCGTATCGATTTCTCAGGTCCGCTGGATGTGGAACAAAATGCGGCGTTTAAAGCACAGCAGATGTTTAACGAAACGGAAGCGCAGACTTTTTCTCCGGCGACAGTGGATGAACCACTGGAAGATGAAGGTCAGGCAGAAGCCGTCATTGATGCGGCCCTTCGCCCTAAACGCAGTCTGTGGCGCAAGATGGTGATGGGTGGGCTGGCACTGTTTGGCGTGAGCGTTGTCGCTCAGGGAGTGCAGTGGACCATGAATGCCTGGCAGACTCAGGACTGGGTTGCGCTGGGAGGATGTGCTGCTGGCGCATTGATTATTGGCGCGGGTGTGGGGTCGGTTGCGACAGAGTGGCGTCGGTTATGGCGTTTGCGCCAGCGCGCGCACGAGCGCGATGAAGCGCGAGATCTGCTCCATAGCCACGGAACCGGGAAAGGACGCGCATTTTGTGAAAAGCTGGCGCAGCAGGCGGGTATCGATCAGTCCCACCCGGCGCTTCAGCGCTGGTATGCCTCAATTCATGAAACGCAGAACGATCGTGAAGTAGTTAGCCTGTATGCGCATCTTGTGCAGCCGGTTCTGGATGCGCAAGCCCGGCGTGAGATTAGCCGTTCAGCGGCGGAGTCCACGCTGATGATTGCCGTCAGCCCGCTGGCGCTAGTGGATATGGCGTTTATCGCCTGGCGCAATCTGCGGCTGATTAATCGCATCGCATCGCTGTATGGTATTGAACTTGGTTATTACAGCCGCCTGCGCTTGTTCCGTCTGGTGCTGCTGAATATTGCTTTTGCCGGAGCCAGTGAACTGGTGCGGGAAGTGGGAATGGACTGGATGTCGCAGGATTTAGCCGCCCGCTTATCGACACGTGCCGCTCAGGGCATTGGCGCGGGCTTATTAACGGCGCGTCTGGGTATCAAAGCCATGGAACTATGCCGCCCGCTACCGTGGATCGATGACGATAAGCCTCGACTGGGCGATTTTCGCCGCCAACTGATTGGTCAGGTGAAAGAGACCTTACAAAAGAATAAATCTCCGCGCGAAAGCTAGCCAATAATCGGGCACCGATCGTACAGCTTTACGTCCAGGTGCCCGTTTTTCCAACGAGCTGTCAATATTTGTTGACAGAGTTCTTCCTGCAAACCCAATACTGTCTTATCATTTAATACATAATCCCTTGTCCAGGTGAAGGTTCCTATGCGTTTGGAAGTCTTTTGTGAAGACCGACTTGGTCTGACCCGCGAATTGCTCGATTTACTGGTGCTGAGAAGCATTGATTTGCGCGGTATCGAGATTGACCCCATCGGGCGAATTTACCTCAATTTTGCGGAACTGGAGTTCACCAATTTCAGTAGCCTGATGGCTGAAATCCGCCGTATTTCTGGCGTTACGGATGTACGTACCGTACCCTGGATGCCTTCAGAGCGTGAACATCTTGCGCTGAGTGCGCTGCTTGAGGCGCTACCAGAACCGGTCCTTTCTCTGGATATGAAAAGCAAAATTGAGATGGCGAATCCTGCGAGCTGTCAGCTTTTCACTCACACGCAGGATCGTATGCGCAATCATACCGCGGCCCAGTTAATCAACGGGTTCAATTTCCAGCGCTGGCTCGAAAGCAATCCGCAGGATTCGCATAGCGAGCATGTGGTGATTAACGGACAGAACTTCCTGATGGAAATTACGCCAGTCCATTTGCAGGGAGAAAATCAGGAGCAGATGCTGACCGGTGCCGTTGTTATGCTACGTTCCACCCTCCGGATGGGACGTCAGTTGCAAAATATGACCACGCAAGATCTAAGCGCGTTCAGCCAGATTATTGCCGTCAGCGCCAAAATGAAACACGTTGTGGAACAGGCGCGTAAGCTGGCAACGCTGAGTGCGCCGCTGCTGATTACCGGTAATACCGGCACTGGCAAAGATCTCTTTGCCCATGCCTGCCATCTGGCGAGTCCACGTGCGTCGAAGCCGTATCTGGCGCTCAATTGCGCATCGATTCCTGAAGATGCGGTCGAAAGCGAACTATTTGGTCATGCGCCGGAAGGCAAAAAAGGCTTCTTTGAGCAGGCGAATGGCGGTTCGGTTCTGTTGGATGAAATTGGCGAAATGTCGCCGCGTATGCAGACCAAACTGCTGCGTTTTCTCAATGACGGCACGTTCCGTCGCGTGGGAGAAGATCATGAAGTTCATGTTGATGTTCGCGTGATTTGCGCGACGCAAAAGAACCTTGTGGAGCTGGTGCAAAAAGGGCTTTTCCGTGAAGATCTCTATTATCGTCTGAATGTACTGACGCTAAACCTGCCGCCGCTGCGCGATTGCCCGCAAGATATTATGCCGCTTACCGAACTGTTTGTGGCACGTTTTGCCGACGAGCAGGGCGTGCCGCGTCCGAAGTTGTCCGCCGATCTTAGCACGGTGTTAACCCGCTATGGTTGGCCGGGTAACGTGCGCCAGCTTAAAAATGCTATCTATCGGGCGCTGACCCAGCTTGAAGGTTATGAGTTGCGTCCGCAGGATATTTTACTGCCGGATTATGATGCGGCTACGGTAGCGGTCGGAGAAGAAGTGATGGAAGGATCGCTGGATGAAATTACCAGCCGCTTTGAACGCTCAGTGCTGACGCAGCTTTATATGAATTATCCCAGCACGCGCAAACTCGCCAAACGCCTCGGTGTTTCGCATACCGCGATTGCTAACAAATTGCGAGAGTATGGACTGAGTCAGCAGAAAAAAAGCGAAGAGTAATGCCATAAATGAAAATGCCTCCATCCGGAGGCATTTTTGTATGTAGGCTGGCTTAAGCTTTCAGAACGTCCAGCGCAGCGGTGTAGTCTGGCTCGTTGGTGATTTCATTGACCAGTTGGCTGAAAACGACGTTGTCATTTTCATCGATAACAACCACGGTGCGTGCGGCCAGGCCTTTCAGCGGACCTTCAGCGATTTCAACGCCGTAGTTTTTCAGGAATTCTGCATTCCGCAGGGTGGACAGCGTGATAACGTTGCTCAGACCTTCCGCGCCGCAAAAGCGAGAATGGGCGAATGGCAGGTCGGCTGAGATGCACAGTACGACGGTATTGTCGATTTCTGTCGCCAGTTGGTTAAACTTACGTACCGATGCCGCGCAAACGCCGGTATCGATGCTTGGGAAAATATTCAGCACTTTGCGCTTGCCTGCGAACTGGCCCAGCGTAACGTCAGACAGGTCTTTAGCCACAAGGGTAAAAGCCTGAGCTTTGCTTCCAGTCTGAGGAATAGAGCCGGCAACTGCAACCGGGTTGCCCTGGAAATGAACGGTTTGTGACATGGTTATCTTCCTGTTTACATATAGTTAACGTCGAGGCTAGTTTATGCCATCAACAGTTAACACGGCAAACGCTATTTGCGGATATCCGCTTCAGGGACTGTATTAAGGAAAACAAATGAGAACAGTTAAGGTATATGAGGAAGCCTGGCCGCTGCACACTCCCTTTGTCATTGCCCGTGGGAGTCGAACTGAAGCGCATGTGGTGGTGGTCGAAGTGGCAGAAAACGGCGTCACAGGTATTGGCGAGTGTACGCCGTACCCACGCTACGGCGAAAGCGATGCCTCTGTGCTGGCGCAAATTATGAGCATTGCGCCACAACTGGAAAACGGACTGACGCGTGAAGATCTGCAAAAACTGCTGCCAGCGGGAGCGGCGCGTAATGCCGTGGACTGCGCGTTGTGGGATTTGAGTGCGCGTCAACAGCAGCAGTCGCTGGCAGAATTAGCAGGAAGTAAACTGGCTGAGATAGTGACGACGGCGCAAACCGTGGTGATTGGCACGCCGGAGCAAATGGCGGCGAGCGCGGCTGCGCTATGGGGTAATGGCGCAAAACTGCTGAAAGTGAAACTGGATGAGCGCTTGATTAGCGAGCGGATGGTTGCCATTCGTGCCGCTGTACCCGATGCCACGATTATTGTCGACGCTAATGAGTCCTGGCGGGCAGAAGGCCTGGCGGCTCGCTGTCAACTGCTGGCTGATTTAGGGGTTGCGATGCTGGAGCAGCCACTGCCGGCACAGGACGATGCCGCACTGGAAAATTTTGTGCATCCGCTGCCCATCTGCGCAGATGAAAGCTGCCACACCCGTAGCAGTCTGAAAGCGTTGCATGGACGCTATGAAATGGTCAATATCAAACTCGACAAAACCGGTGGTCTGACGGAAGCGCTCGCGCTGGCAACTGAAGCACGAGAGCAAGGATTTGCGCTAATGCTGGGCTGTATGCTGTGTACCTCCCGGGCGATTAGCGCGGCGTTACCCCTTGCGCCACTGGTTAGTTTTGCCGATCTTGATGGCCCAACCTGGCTTGCAACCGATGCGGAACCAGCCTTGCATTTTACGACCGGACAGCTTCATCTCTAGGGTGCCAGCGCAGGAGATTGGACATGGCCAGCAGATATTTCTCGCTCGCTTCATCTGATGAAATAGGGGGGAATTCGGCGGTGATACAGTGTAAGTTCAGGTCTGCGCACCAGCTTCCAAAAGAGCCGGGCGTTTCATAACCTACGCTGGTTACAAGCGGCAATTCAAACGACTGCGCCAGCCACGCGCCTAATTCGCTGCGTCTGGGATCTTCAATACAGGCCAGCGGATCGTGAAAAGAGACCACCCACGCAGGGTGAATTCGGTGAATGAGCTGACACAGTGCCTGGGTTTCTGGTTCTGAACCTGGGTTTTCGCCGGTCAACAACACCACATCGCGCTCCTCTGCGCTGCTGTTCCAACGATACACCGTTTCACCCGCTTTCCAGTTTGCGGCGGGAAAGTTACGGTTAAGGTCCACGCCGTTCGCATTGGCACGCAGTCCGAGCTGACAACCGTCAGGGTTAACCGCCAGCACGACATGGTGACGACGCAAGGAAGGGTTAAGCGTACGCAATGCACAGGAAAGGGTGACGACCGATGAGTTCTCGTCGCCGTGCGTTCCTGCCAGTATCAGACCGCTTTCACGATCGGCAGCCATTGCGGGAAACCAGATCAGCGGTGCGCCGAGCAATGAACGTCCGTAATGTTCGGTACCTGGCGGAAATGCGCCGCGCTCGGCACGGGGGCGGGTAACAGTCATAGTCATCTCTGAATGATTGGATAGTTACTCGCAGTGTTGTGCAAAATTTATGGATAATCAAATCGTTTTCACACACTTAACTTTTCAGGTGTAATATCACTTTCTTGTCGGAAGTTAATTGCATTTCCTGCTGGCGATACAAATAATTACACATTCACCTAGTAGCCGGAATTGAGGGTATCTTATGCAGTATTCTGTTTCAGTAACCTGTTGTGCGCTGTTGGTTAGCAGCATGTCATTATCCTGGGCTGCTGATGTTCCCAGCGGAACGGTGCTGGCAGAAAAACAAGAACTGGTGCGTCATATAAAAGATGAACCGGCGTCACTGGATCCGGCAAAGGCCGTCGGGCTTCCTGAAATCCAGGTTATTCGTGATTTATTCGAAGGACTGGTCAACCAGAATGAGAAGGGCGAGATTGTGCCTGGCGTTGCCACCCAGTGGAAAAGCAACGATAACCGAATCTGGACGTTTACGCTGCGCGACAATGCCCAATGGGCTGATGGTACGCCGGTAACGGCACAGGATTTTGTCTATAGCTGGCAGCGTCTGGTTGATCCAAAAACGCTGTCGCCGTTTGCCTGGTTTGCTGCGCTGGCAGGCATTAACAATGCGCAGGCAATCATCGATGGAAAAGCCACACCGGATAAGCTCGGCGTTAGCGCGGTTGATGCGCGTACTTTGAAGGTTCAACTGGATAAACCGCTGCCATGGTTTGCCAATCTGACGGCGAGCTTTGCGTTTTATCCGGTACAGAAAGCCAACGTTGAGAGCGGCAAAGAGTGGACCAAACCTGGCAACCTGATAGGTAACGGTGCCTATGTGCTCAAAGATCGCGTCGTGAACGAAAAACTGGAGGTTGTGCCGAACACGCATTATTGGGACAACGCCAAAACGGTGCTGCAAAAAGTGACCTTTCTGCCAATTAATCAGGAGTCGGCAGCCACCAAGCGCTACCTTGCGGGTGATATTGATATCACTGAATCCTTTCCGAAAAACATGTATCAGAAACTGTTGAAGGATATTCCGGGCCAGGTTTATACCCCGCCTCAGCTTGGCACCTACTATTATGCCTTCAATTCCCAGAAGGGACCGACTGCCGACTCACGCGTGCGTCTGGCGCTCAGCATGACGATCGATCGTCGCCTGATGGCGGAAAAAGTCCTGGGGACTGGTGAAAAACCCGCCTGGCATTTTACGCCGGATGTTACGGCAGGATTTGTACCTGAACCTTCGCCGTTTGAGCAAATGAGTCAGGAAGAGTTGAATGCTCAGGCGAAAACGCTGTTGCGTGCAGCAGGCTATGGTCCTCAGAAGCCGCTGAAACTGACGCTGCTGTACAACACCTCTGAAAACCACCAAAAGATTGCTATCGCTGTGGCTTCTATGTGGAAGAAGAATCTCGGCGTTGACGTAAAACTGCAGAATCAGGAGTGGAAAACCTATATTGACAGCCGTAATACCGGCAATTTTGATGTGATCCGCGCTTCCTGGGTGGGGGACTATAATGAGCCTTCTACCTTCTTGTCATTATTAACATCGACCCATACGGGCAATATCTCACGCTTTAATAATCCGGCGTACGATAAAGTGTTGACCCAGGCTACTCTGGAGAATACAGAAAAAGCGCGGAATGCCGATTATAACGCAGCAGAGAAAATTCTGATGGAACAAGCACCTATTGCGCCTATCTATCAGTATACCAACGGGCGTTTAATCAAACCGTGGCTGAAAGGGTATCCGATTACTAACCCTGAAGATGTGGCATACAGTCGCACAATGTATATTTTGAAACACTAATATTGCAGGCACGTTCGGGACGTGGTGTTAGCCATTTCCCGAACAGACAAGGCAAAGTGGAGTGATGAAAGCGACGGAAAAATATTATCCGATAGATTGCGATCTTCATGATTATCTGGAAATCGCTTGCCTGTACCACTATTGGTTACGCATTGAGCTAACGGATAGCAGATGTTTTGATGCCAAAGCGTTGACGACGTGTACCACAACGGATAAAGAAGAATTTCTGCTGGTGGAGCACGATGAAGACCAGCAAACAATTCGTCTGGATCATCTGTCAACGATCACTGCGCTGACGCCCGGGGCGCTATTTAGCACGGTGAGTTTTCAGCGAGCCATAAAGAAAGAACAGTAGTACAGATTTTATACGGTATAAATACGAATATCGTGCGCCTGGAAAGCCGTGGCATACTCTTTGCTAATATTATCCTCGACAACAATCACATCGATATTGCTGCTTTCGGTGACGACATAACGGGCGACAGCCGGGATCTTCTCCGCTGTCAGCGCGACGATAGTTTCATTGCACTGCTTGATCACTGCTTTTTTGAACTCACAATCCGCGTAATCAAATCCCGTTAAGCCGGGTTCAGGCGACATTGCACAACCGCCAATAAATCCCTGATCGAATAAAATACCCTGCACCTGTGCAATAGCGGCGGCCCCCACACATCCTCCTGAAGATCGCTGTACTGCACCGCCCAGTATAATGACGTCAAACAGCGGTTTTTTTAGTAAAACGGCGGCAATCTCCGGTGAATTTGTCACCACGGTTAGCGCCAGCTCGGCGGGCAGGGCTTCAGCCATTGCCATATTGGTACTGCCCGTATCGATAAAAATGCAGCTTCCTGATTTAACCAGCCGGGCGCATCTCTGCGCGATATTGCTCTTTTTCGCCACATTAATACGCTTACGCACGCTGATGTCTTCGGATTCAGGGAGGGCAATGACTGCGCCGCCATAGACTTTTTTACATACGCCATCTTTACTCAGCTCATGCAGGTCGCGGCGGATTGTGTGTTCTGAAACGCCCAACCTGCTGGCGAGTTCGGAACAGATGACCCTGCCGTTTTCCTGCAGGATCTGATAAATGAGCGCCTGGCGCTGTTCCGGAAATGCGGCGTAATCGAGCATGTGTACTCCAGAAAAAATAAACATCGAGCAATAACAAGCATAATCGTGCATTATGGTTCACGATGTCAACACCCCTTAAAGGGGCGTCCTGTAGTAGATATTATGAGAGAGGTTCGCTATGAAAGTTGCGCATATGGCGTTATGGACACGGGATCTTGAACAGCAAGCGCAGTTCTGGGTTACGTTTTTTGACGCAAAGATCAACGAAAAATACTGCAGTAAAACCAATCCTGGATTTGAATCTTATTTTGTCACTATTGGTGAGGATATTGCGATTGAGTTAATGACGAAGCCTGGATTGACACAACGAACTCCTGACAATAACACTTCAGGATGGGTGCATCTCGCCATGTCAGTGGGGGGGAGAGAAAATGTTGATGCTATGGCAACACTGGCAAAAGAACAGGGGATATTAGTCTCTGACCCACGTACTACTGGTGACGGATATTACGAAGCAGTGATACAGGATCCTGATGGAAATTTAATTGAGATAGTAGCCTAATCCCTTAAAAAATTTGGTGCAGGATCCGTATCATCATTTTAATTGGCAGACGCTTGTGTGGTGGAGTTCTCCATATACAGCGTCTGGCTGGGGAATGCAAAGTCGGCGCCGTTTGCCTGGACTATCGAAATAATTTTCAAATAAACGTCTTGTTGTACTGCGAGCCACTCCTGCCAGACGGTGGTTTTCGTGAAGCAATACACCATGATATTCAATGATGAATCAGCAAATTCATTAAAATAAACCAACAGAGTTTGTTTCTGGTCTATTCCAGGATGGTTTTGCAACATTTGTCTGACTGATTCAACAACGTTACCGACTTTATCAGCATCCTCATATCGTAACCCGATCACCGTTTTGATGCGTCGGTTAGTCATCCTCCCCGGGTTCTCTACGCTGATGGAAGAGAAAACCGAGTTTGGTACATATAGCGGGCGATGATCGAAGGTTTTTATTTTGGTCATTCGCCAGCCGATTTCTGTTACCGTGCCTTCAATATTACGGTCCGGGGAGCGGATCCAGTCGCCGATGCTAAACGGTCTGTCGAAATAGAGCATAATGCCAGAGAAAAAATTGCTCAGAACGTCTTTACCCGCCATACCTACAGCGATGCCGCCAATACCGCGAAGGTTAACAGGCCGGATAAGCTCATGCCGAAATGCTCGCCGTACAGCAAAATGATAGCGACCACGATAGTAATCTTAATGATACGCGACAGGATCCTCGCACTGGTGATATCTCTGCCTTTATTAATCTGCGTTTTTTCAAACTGATTAATCATCAAAAAGAGTTTGGTGGTCAGGATCAGCGCAATCAACGAGGTGCAGATAAAATCGACCACGCTGGAGGAGATAAATTTCAGGCTGTAACTTTCGATAATGTTATTGGCAATACTGCCAAACGTCCCAATGATAACGGCATAGATAAAAAATTGCGCGGCATGAAATATGAATCCTTTGCAGCGTCGCTCTCCTCGATGATACCAGACACTCATCAGGATCAGTGCGGCACAGCAGCTGAGAATTACTGTCAAATTAAACGCGTTATTTATAAACAGTTCAGCGATCATGATTCTTCCAGGCAGCTCCGTGTTAGCGAAATATCATCTGATATCCTAATCCTTGAATATTTTACTCAGTTCAGGCGATCAGAGCATTATTCTCCAGGATAGAAAAATAATGCAATTAGCGCTATTTTCGGCGAAATCGCGCTGGCGTCAACCCTGTGTATGGTTTATGTAGCAGACAGTCAGTTGATGTCATGGTATTGTTAGCGCAAAGTAACAAAGTTTTCATCTGCAAAAGGACAGTACTATGATCATGGCTAAGCTGAAGACAGCAAAGGGGCGGAAGTTTCTGTTGTGCCTGCTTGGGGTGTTTATTATCGCAGCGTCGGTCGTGACGCGAGCGACGATCGGTGGCGTTATTGAACAGTATGACATTCCGCTATCCGACTGGACCGCCTCAATGTACGCCATTCAATCTGCAATGATTTGTGTCTACAGTATGGTGTTTACGATTTTGTTGGCTATCCCGCTTGGTATTTATTTCCTCGGCGATGAGGAGCAGCACTAGGTGTTGAAATGCCGGATGATATCGTCATCCGGCATGTGTTGCGCGGTTAATCGTCTTCTTCGTCGTCCAGTTCAACAGGTGTTTGATACTCATCCGGCTTGATAACCAACAGGTCGCAGCGTAGGTGATCGATAACCTGTTCCGCGGTGTTACCAAGGAACGCGGCCGAAATACCGGTACGACCGACGGTACCCAGCACGACAATACCTGCCTGCAAGTGCTCGGCTAAATCAGGAATAACTTCTTCAGGTAAACCTTTTTCAACATGCGTCATTTTCTCATCGATACTGAATTTCTGACGTAACGCCTTCATCGCCAGCAGGTGCTGTCCGCGGATCGCATCGTTGTAAACACTGGGGTCAAACTCAGGCAGTTCAATCGCGATGTTGATTGGCGTCACGGGATAGGCCCCCACCAGATGTACTTCGGTATGGTTAACCTGTTCTGCCAGTTGCAGCGTCTCTTTGACCAGTTTTTCATTGAGCGCGTTGTGATAAGCCTCTTCACTGGCGAGGTTGACCGCAACCAGAGCTTTACCCCCTTCAGGCCATGGCTGGTCTTTGACCATCCATACCGGGCTTGGACATTTACGCAATAAATGCCAGTCTGTGGGGGTGAAAATTACGGCTTCGAGGCGGTCGTGTTGGTGCGCCATTTTGAGGACCAGGTCATGCTGAGCACTGATAACTTCCTGGATGATGGCTTCAAAGGGACGGTTGTGCCAGACCACTTTTATCTCAAGAGGGATCCCTGCTTCGATATAGTATTTCGCTTGTTCACGTATCCATGCCGTTCGTTGGCTGATAACTCCCTGACGCATTGCCGTACGTTCATCGGGCGACAGCAGCGTAGTCATCTCATAGGAAAAGTCATAGATCGGCAAAAAGGCCTTAATTTTGCCACCAATCCGTTGATGCAGATAAACAGCTCGCCTTAATGCTGGTTGATCGTCCTGGTTTGGATCGATGACGACCAGCATATTTTTGTACATAGCCATACAGGGTCTCCTTACAACTGTCATCGCAGTTTGTAACTAAAAGAGTAACCCAATAATGTGGATTGAAACAGGGGATAACCTCCTGCCAGATCAATAAATTGGGAAAATTTATATATTTTATTCACATCTTGCTAAAACTAAACGACTTTCCTCCGAATTTGTGTCCGTTTTAGGCATCCTGGTGTAGCGCTGTCGGCATACGGTTATTTAGCATAATGATCTGATCCTTCTGTTGTAGCGTAGTCCGCCGGAGGGTATAGAAGGCAAGGGTTTGTATATTTACTGAATACTTTCCAGGTCTTTTGCTATATCACGATGGCGTCCCTGGTCGGCAATCTCACGCCCCTGGCGAGGCGGTGCTTTAAGCGCTTTTTCCAGATAGCGTTTTCCTTCGTCAGTCTTTTTCTCTTTTAGCAAAAAGTCGCCATAAAAATAGTTTGGATCGATGCCATCAGGATTGATCGCCAGTGCTTTTTTCAGCATTTCGTCGGCTTTGTTTTTATCACCAAACCCAATCGGCCAGCCGGGAACCTGATAATACAGCGCCCCAAGGCTGGTCCAGGCAGATCCCTGTAAAGCATTGGGGTCGATGCTGATCGCTTTTTCCAAATCGCTACGTGCCTGTTTGACCAGACTCAATGCACCCAGCCCTCCTTTAGCCCCCGCCCAGCTACTGTCGATAATCGCCGACCAGATAAGCAATGATGCATCAGCATTATTTTTCGCCTGACTCGCACTATGGGCCCGCTGACTCAGTGCGGTAAAGCAGCTCTCTTTTTTCGCTTCAAGGGTTTGATATTGGCAAACTGACCAGTCGTGCTGGAGATTTTCCAGTGTGGTAGTCGCCATGGCAGAGACGGGAAAAGCTGCCGTCAGCAGCAACGTTTTCAAAATTTTCATTTGTCTTCACCTTTGAATAAGCCCTGGGTATAGGATTGGATCACGGGTAATTTTTTACCCAACGCGTTGTCTACTATACCGGGAAACCAGGCATTGATTTTTACGAACAGACGCTCCATCACGCCGAAGCGGTAGAGTTTCTGCTCTGTCTCAAGGAGATGCACCAGACGTATGGCGACAAATTGCGGGGAATCACTGCCATTACCCAGTTTGCGGTTAAGCGCGTAAACCTCGTCACTGTTGAGCGTAGTTTCGGTGGTGCGCGGCGCGGCATACAGTACGCAGATACCATTCCCCTTTAATTCGCGCCCCAGCGCCTCCGAGAAACGATGCGTGGCTGCCTTGGTGGCGCTATACACGCTCCAGGCAGGGTGACCAATTTCACCAAATATCGAACCAATGTTCAGGACGATGCCCTGCGGATTAAACTTATCCAGCATGGCGCGGGTTAACAGGGTGGGGATTTCGATATTGGTTCTAATCTGTTCCCGAATATCCTCAAAAGACTGTTGTTCAAACAGTGCAAAACGACTGGTTCCGGCATTGTTGATCAGGATATCCAGTTTGTTCTCATCTTTGAATCTGCTGGCCAGCGCGACGATTTCCTCATCAGTATAACTGTTCATCAGCGCAATATGATGCCGTTCCGGATTGGGAAGCGTTTCTTTCAGAAACATCATTGCCTGCGCATTTCGTCCTACCAGGTACAGTCTGGCTCCTTTGTGCGCCAGCCTTTGCGCCAGCGCTTGTCCGATACCACCGCTGGCGCCAGTCAGCAGAACGGTTTTATCATGCAGGTTCATGCGTGGTCTGCTCCAGTTGATTAAGCATCTCTGTGTACAGGTGATAGACGCGACGAGCGGCATAGATAATGGCTGCCTGATCGGCTTCGTCAGTCACGGTATCCATAAGTGAAGCGAAAAACTTAAGATGCCCCTGATCAAGTTCACCGTGTGAACGCAGGTAGGTTGTCGCCTGTTCTGGCAGCCCCAGTGTCCGTTCCACCTGGGCTGCAATCGCGGTAGCAATAGATACGCTGGTTCCCTCCAGTACCTGTACCATGCCAAAAATACTCATAGGATTGATCCGTTCAATGCGGTAGTAGAGCCAGGCAACCATCATTTCTATCGGTATCCCTGGAGTGCCATTGCGAACGCTTTGCGCATCACCGCCGCAAGCCTGAATATCGTTCAGGATCCATTCCTGATGCCCGTACTCTTCGTCAATATATTCAGCAATCGCGCCCCGAACAGCTTCATGTGAGGCTGGCAAGCGGCTGCCAGCACTCATCAACAGGGGGACGGTATGGCTGACGTGATAGTAAGCCTGTGTCAGAAAAGCGATATACAGGTCGCGCGAGATATCACCAGCCTGGCAGCGCGCGATGACAGGCGAGGAGAGTAAACTTCGGCGTTCGGCCTCAGTCTGTTGTTGTAATATGTTATAAAAGCTCATGATGACTCCTCTTCACTACAGGTGAGAATATGTTGCCAGAGGGATTGCCGGATGAGTTCCCGGCGTGGGCGGCCATTTGCAGTGAGCATGCCAGGCTCTGAAATAGCTGAAGTGAATAACAAACGATGGAACTGCGCATAATCAGGCAGTCGAGCAGAAACGGCCAGTAGTTGCTCGCGGGCCTGCGTCTGTTGCCCGTCGACGGCATCGACGAGTGCAACGTTATGCCTTAAGCCTTCGCCAAAAATCACGATTCGGCGTACAGCCGGGCAGGCCATGGCCTCTGCCTCAGGCCATTCAGGTGAAAAATTACGACCAAAGGCGTTTATCTGCACGTTCTTCAGGCGTCCCTGAATACTAACAAACCCGTGGTCATCAACACTGCCAAGATCGCCGGTAGCAACTGTGGGGGAGGCGGGCGCGGCTCCCAGATACCCCAACGCGTTGGCCGGGCTGGTGACACACAATTGTTGCTGGTCATCAACATGGATCTGGATACCAGGCAATGGCCGACCGACGCTGTTCTCTTTTATGGCGTCGGGAAGATTGAGGGCAACGACAGAGCCACATTCGGAGAGGCCATACCCTTCATATACTGGTAAGCCACTCGATATCGCCATTGTCAGCAATGAAGCCGGAACCTTGCCGCCACCTGCGGCGACAAAACGTAAAGATTGCGTACTGCCCGGTACCTGCTTGTGCAGATGCAGTAACACCCGTAGCAACTCCGGTACCAGCACCAGGCTTTGTGGGTTCCAGGTGGTCAGCGCCTGAAGAAACTGGACTGGATTAAAGCGGCTGGAACCTTCAAACCCAATCCGGGAGGGCGGGATAATCACCGTCTCAACGCCAAGTAGCAGAGGGATGTAAACGCCGCACAGATTCTCCAGCAGGATACTGAGGGGCAGTGTCACCAGGTGTTTTTCCAGATTCAGGGGTTGCAGTGCGCCTGCTAACGTTTGAGCCATCCATACCATACCATCCAGACTCAGACAGACGCCTTTTGGCTCTCCGGTTGTACCGGAGGTATACGTTATCTTTGCCGTTCCTGCCGGCAGAGTCACGGGGTCCTTTACTGCACGGATTTGCAGTCTTCCGAGTACAAAATCGTGTTCCTGCCAATCCGCCAGGATTTCCCCACCGATTTGTGCATCCACAGAGGCTGATGATCGTACCCAGGCTTTCTGTTGCCCGCTGAAAAAGGAGGGGACAGGGATGATTACCACTCCACTTACCAGGCATGCGAGATCGATGATCGCCCATTCAGGGCTGTTATCCATTTCAAGTGCCAGCCGTTTTACCTTGAGGGAAGATAATTGTTCGGCCACTGCCTTAACGGCTTCATGGTATTGCTGCCAGCTCCACGAGCGAGAGTCTCCCTGCAGGGCGAGGGCATTTGGCTGAAGCGTAACCTGTTTCTCAAGCATGTTCAGAAACATAAGATCCTCCGGAAGGGGTTATCCAGGGAGCAGCAGGCGGATCAGCAAACATTCCCAGCAACAGGCTGGTCTGACTCAGTGTGGTTTGCCCACCATGTAACTCTCCCGCCATAATTTGTGGGTCATGTTCGTAATAGCTCCCCCATTCACGCGCAGCTTCGCCAAGCCTTGTCGGGTCAGCAGGCATCAATGTGACTGGCTGAAGATTCAGACGGAAAAAGGTATTGCGTATTTTTTTAGTTCCGGTAAAGACAATCCACGAATAGCAGTATTGATTGAGAAGCAGGCATAGCGCCGCATACATTATTCGGGCGCTAGCCCCGTCGCTCGCGGCAAAATTACCAATTTCAACCATTGAGTCACGTGAAACGGGATGTAACAATCGTGCAGACAGCACGGCTTCAACCGGGACATCAAGATAATGTTCGAGGTATAGCGTACCCATTGAGGCTGGCTGGACGCCACATGCTGCTTTTAATTCTCCGTTGGCATCGAACATTCCAAGTAACCATGGCATGCAACGCGGAAGAGATGCATGATAAAACTGAGAATAACTTTCACGAATAAACACTGAAATATCATTCTGCTCACGTTCACCAGGAAGCCAGCGCAACGTATAAGGAGATAAGATTCGCATAGGAAGACCTCTTTTAGCGTCTTATCAGTATGGCGAGTCAACATTATGTTAACATTAAGTTGAGCATGAACCTGGTAATTGAATCCAATACCGCGACAATAATGTGTAGAACCCGAATAAACAGAATGTATTTATGCGGAAGTACATTCTGTAAATGGGTAGTCATGATTTCGGTGCTTTAACTGCAAGATATTACGTCAAGCTGACAGGAAATAATTAACGGTACTTTTGGGTGCATTTTGAGACGTAGGGGCGGGTTTTGGGCGAAACAATAGCACTATTGTCTGAGCCCATCGAAATTTATGTGTATCAAATAATCGGTAAATCATTGAAAGAGGGGAGAACCTTCTGCCAGATCGGTAAATCAGGAAATTTAGCGATTTGACAGAAGGATAATTGCGATGCTTGCGAAAAGATTACGCAACGTTACGCGTGTGGCCAGCAAGAACGGCCAGTGCATCGCTATTCTCAATAGTGATGTATTTACCTTTCACTGCGAGCATGCCACTTTTCTGGAAACGTCCTAGTAGTCGGCTGATGGTTTCAACCGTCAGACCGAGGTAGTTACCAATATCGCCACGGGTCATCGTCAGACGGAATTCGCGCGGGGAGAATCCGCGTTGGGCGAAACGACGGGACAAGTTATAGATGAAGGCCGCTAAGCGTTCTTCTGCGTTCTTCTTTGACAACAGCAGGATCATATCCTGGTCACCTTTGATCTCGCCGCTCATCAGACGCATCATTTGCTGACGCAGGTTCGGCATTTTACCGGACAGGTCATCAAGGGTTTCGAAAGGAATTTCGCATACCATTGAGGTTTCCAGCGCCTGGGCAAAGCTCGGGTGATGGCCGCTGCCAATCGCATCAAAGCCAACCAGGTCGCCTGCCAGATGAAAACCGGTAATTTGCTCATCACCTTGCTCGGTAATGGTATAGCTTTTAATCGTTCCGGAGCGGATAGCATAGAGTGATTTTAGCTCATCACCTGCTTTAAAGAGCGTCTGCCCCTTTTGGATAGGCTTTTTGCGCTCGATGATGTTATCGAGCTGGTCAAGCTCATGCTCGTTAAGTGTGAACGGGATGCAAAGCTGGCTGATGCTGCAATCCTGGCAATGGATAGCACAACCGCCAGACTGAATGCGCCGTATAATTCGCTTTTCCGGGATCATAGGTCTGCTCAAGCCGTAATTGATATTTGTCAATTTTAACATCTTTTTGGTGAGCGCGTAAGTCTGAGCTACTCCCAAGAGAGAATAATTCAGGCATAACTGAGATAAATGATTGTATCTTATTGATTGAAAACACTTAATTTAGGATCGCATTGTACGGAAGTGTGATGAATAAGGCATTAATTGCCTGGGATCTAGAGTAACAAATAGCCTTCGTGACGTAATAACCACTCTTTTCGTTGCACGCCGCCGACATATCCGGTCATGGTGCCGTTACGTCCAATGACGCGATGGCAGGGGACCACAATGCTCACCGGGTTTGAACCATTAGCCGCTCCGACAGCTCTGGCGGCGCCTGGACGTCCCAGTTGTTCGGCAAGTTGACCGTAGTGCATGACCTGTCCACAGGGGATAGTGCGCAATGCTTGCCAGACTTCGCGTTGGAAAAGCGTGCCAGCGGTTGCTGTTTCCAACGAATCAATAATGCTGAGGTTCCCGGCAAAATACTCCGACAGCTTATCGCTTAGTCCGCCAGGATTTTTGACGGCCATACGCTGATAGCCTTCTGTGCGGTAATGAATATCCAGCAATTGTTCCATGCGATCGCTGTGTTGGTCCCATTCCACCGCGCGCAGGCGAAATTGCTCATCACAAATAACCCATAGCGGGCCAAGCGGTGTGTCGATGATGTCTTCCAGTAAGTTAAGCATCCGTATCTCTCATTACAGCGTTCAGGCGAGGTGACACATTATCACGCCATTGACCGTTGCAGCTATACCCCTAAAAACGGATATCTGCATGTTATGAGTAGATCTTTTCAGTGGAGTCAAGCGGGTGAATTACTGGAAATAATCGTAAACCGTTGTCGGTATAATAGTGCGCGGTTATGATAACGTTCGTCGTAATTCGCTGGAGGATGAAACATGAACCTGGATGATAATTCGCTGTTTCTTGATGCGATGGGGGATGTTCAACCGCTGAAGGGCTCCGCCGATGTACATTGGCAGCCAACGCGTAATATTCGCACCCCGGCGCGTATCGACACGCTTCAACTGGATAACTTTCTCTCTACGGGGTTTCTCGATATTGTTCCGTTGAGCGAGCCGCTGGCTTTTCGGCGCGAAGGTTTGCAGCACGGTGTGACAGATAAACTGCGAACCGGAAAATATCCGCAGCAGGCGAGCCTTAATCTCATCCGCCAACCCGTTGAAACATGCCGTCAGATGCTCTTCAGTTTTATTTTGCAGGCACGGCAGGATGGGTTACGTAACGTGTTAGTGATACATGGCAAGGGGCGTGACGATAACGCTCATGCCAATATTATTCGCAGTTATGTGGCGCGCTGGCTGACAGAATTTGACGATGTGCAGGCCTACTGCACCGCATTGCCGCATCACGGCGGCAGCGGGGCATGCTATGTGGCATTACGTAAAACAGCGCAGGCAAAACAGGAAAACTGGGAGCGTCACGCGAAGCGCAATCGCTAATCAACGTATACATCAGGCGGCCAAGACTCTGTTTCTGCCTTCGTGCTTGGCCTTGTATAGCGCGTCGTCAACGCGTTTGAATAATTCATCAATACTTTCGTTCGTTTCATGTCGGGCAACGCCAATGCTGACGGTAAAGCGGGGAAGGCCAGGGAGAGTCACCTTTGCGACCGTCGCGCGGATCACTTCTGCAAGGTTGAGAGCAACATCCAGCGACGTTCGCGGCAGAAGCAGCACAAATTCTTCACCACCCCAGCGAAAAATAAGATCGTCTTTTCGTGCACAGGATTCCAGTGTGCGTGCCAGCGCGCAAAGTACTTCATCGCCTTTCAAATGGCCAAACAGATCGTTAATGCTTTTAAAGCGATCAGTATCGATCAACAGCAGGCTGTAGTCCTGCGTCAATGATATCGCATGCGTTTGCTCCGGCTCGGTTACCTGATAAAAATGTCGGCGGTTAAATAATCCCGTTAAAACATCTCGCATGGCCGCACGCTCAAGCTCCTGTTCCAGCCGCTTTTGCTCGGTAATGTCATGAATAATGCACAACATGAGTTTATTACCGTATATTTCGATCGGTCCGGCGTAAGTTTGTACATGACGGGAAGTCCCATCAGCCAGTTTATGGACAAAATGCAAAGGCTTATGGCCACCGGGTAGATGGGCGATCTCATGCATCACCGGAAGTATACGGCGGCCCAGCATATTGATTTCCCATGTATGTTTCTGACACATCACATCATGAGTGTATCCATAAAAATTGAGCGCACTGAGATTCGCATCAACGATCAACCCATCGCGGGACGGATCAATAAGTAACATTGGCGCGGAGTTGGTCTGGAAAAAACGTGCATAAAATCCCTGTTTTTTCCGCTGGTAGGTTGCTGAACGACTCGCCTTCAGACCCTGCGCAGTAGGTGTTTCAATACCTTCGAAAAGGATGACTTCACCCATACCCGGCAGGGCTTTAATGGAGAGGCGACTTGCCATCGCGGCCTCCTCACCCTCGCGATAAACCGTGAGAATTTCCACAATATGGTGAAGATTTCGCAAGTCGCTGAGATACATGGTTAAATCATTTTGAACATGCGCTGAAAATGTTCCCATGCGGAGCGGGGAAAAACAGAGATCATGCATTAGCTCCCGTGCAACGTTATTAGCGAATACCAGCTCTTCGGTATGTGGCAAAACAATCCATACCGGAAAGGTTAATAAATCCAGTGAATGCAGCTCGGTTGTGCTCATCGATAATCCCGTTATCTTTATCTGCTGTGTTGCCCGTTAAAAGGCGAATATTTTAGATATTGCGTCTCACAATGTTATTGATTGTCGGTGAGACAAGGGTTGTACGACTGGCATTTGTTTGATGCTGGTTTCTGGTTGTATCAGTTCATGAATCTTATGTGCTGGTAGCGGTTTTGCAAACAAGAAACCTTGCAGCATGCAACAACCCATCTGTGTAAGGAGTATTTCCTGTTCCTGGGTTTCTATTCCTTCTGCCACCACACGCATATTCATGGAGTGAGCTATGTCAATAATGGTAGACACAATTTTTGTGTTTTTGCTGTTCTCACTAATATCTTTGACAAATATCCTGTCAATTTTTAATTCTCGCGCTGGAAGAGACTTCAGCATCAATATATTTGAATAACCCGTACCGAAATCATCAATAGAAACGGTGATCCCCAAAGTAGAGAAAGCATTCAGGACTTCAACGCTGCGTTTTAAATTTTTAAGGGCGGTGCTTTCAGTGAGTTCCAGCGTGAGACAGGCTGGTGGTAGCTGATATTGTGCCAGGGCATTACAAACAACATCAATAATATCATGCTGTTCAAATTGGGCGGGTGAGAGGTTAACGGCGAGCGTCCATTCTGTATTCCCTTGTAATTTCCATTGATACAACTGCAAGCATGCCTGCTGGATAACCCATTTCCCAACGGGAATAATCAGGCCCGTATCTTCCAACGCAGGAAGAAATTCGGCTGGCAGCAGCATGCCGCGTTCCGGATGATGCCAGCGTAATAATGCTTCAAAACCGGTCAGGGAATGATCTCCAGCGGTATATTTGGGCTGATACCATAGCTCAAACTGGTTGCGTTCAAGCGCTTGTGACAGTTCCTGTAAAAATGTCGGCGGCGTATCCGCGATAGCTTCCATTTCAGGATGATAAATAGCCCAGCCGTTTCTGCCCGTCTGTTTGACATGATACATCGCCATATCGGCCTTCACTTTTAGCTCATGCAGCGTTGAGCCATGTTCAGGATAAATGCTGCTCCCAGCACTTAGCGAAACCCGAATGGTATGCCCGAACAAGCTAAAGGGCTCACCGATCACATCGGCAATCCGCGTCAGCAGGGTGGAGATAACCTGCTGGTTGCAGTCAGGGACCAGCAAGATAAATTCATCTCCCCCCAGTCTTGCCAGCGTCATTGAGTCATCAAGGCAGCTGAAGATTCGCTGTGTACTGGCAATCAGTAGCTGATCGCCAATGTGATGTCCCCAGGTATCGTTAACGACTTTAAAACGATCGAGGTCGATAAATACCAACGCGAAATGCTGTTGATGCAGTTTAGAATGCCGAAGGCAGGCCACTAAACAGGTGTCTATTTGCGTACGATTAGCGAGACCGGTCAGCGCGTCGAAGTGAACCTGATGCTCAAGCTGGCAGTTCAACTGATGCAGGTTGTCAGCCAGTCGGGAGGTACGGAGTTGCGAATCCACCATCGAAACCACCAGCATGATCCCCAATATAACAAGCGTGACGGCGCAGACCCAGATAGAAAGCTCCAGCGTGCTGAGACCATCGTGCGCAGTGTGTCCAAAGTGGGTGAACGTAGCAGCTCCCATACCGGTGTAATGCATAGAGGCTATTGCCACCGCCATAATAAAAGCAGCAATAAGCCGATTTATTAGCGCTCGACGGTTATTTTGGCGTAAATGAAAGGCCAGCCACAAACCGACCCCAGATGCAGCGACGGCAATAATCACAGAGAGCAGGATTAGTGAGCGATCCCAGGTTATAGCCACATGTTCGATAATGGCATACATGCCAACATAGTGCATTGTGACAACACCAGCGCTTAATATACTGGTAGCAATGATCAGGCGTTTTGTTGATAGTGTATTACCAGAAATAGCGATATTGATGGCGACTGTCGCAGAAATGAGCGCAATAAAGAACGAAAACGCTGTGAGGGATAAATGATAATTTATTGGCATACTCATTTTCATGGCCAGCATACCAATAAAATGCATCGACCAGATCCCCATACCCAGCGTAGCGCCGCCAGAGAGTCGCCAGAAGGTAGATTCACGTCTGCTGGAAATTGCCACTTTGCCCGCACTGTCGAGAGCAATAAAGGAGGCAATAAACGCGACCACAAAGGAAATCCCAATCAATACAGGGTCCCACGACACGTGCAACATCTTACTACCTATCGAAAAAAAGACGTGATGATAAATTTAGCAGGTTTTGTCCAGTTAACCTGATAAAACCGGGAATGTCCTTGTATTTTTACAATGACTATTAGAGGGAAGGGGCGAACATTGAAAATGACAGTCCTTTACTTATACAAATATTCATCGGGTTTATGATTCTGTGCATTTTGTGCGCACGGCGTGCTTGCCATCACAATAATCTAACGACAAGCTTCAGCCTCATTTTTTGTAGGGTAAAATACTTAATTAATAAAAACTACCAGTATAATTGCCTGCCTTAAGTGAAAGGATTACAAACTCTCATTGAAAGTTCGTCTTTCGTCTCAGCGCTATGGAAATCTTGATTGCAGATGCTATAAAAAATAATATCCATGTTATTTCTTGGCACACAGGACTAAAATGTTAAATGATATTAGTGTCAGAACCTTTATTATTTTATTTCTGCTCATTACGGCGTTTTTTCTAAATGTCGTTGAAATATTTCTTTCGGCCCCCCCAGAGATTATCATTGGGACTAACTCAGTAAGCTTAATTTCTATATTATGTCTATGGTGGTACATGACGAAATATTTGGTCATGCCAATTAATACGGTTAAAAGAAGCATTGAGGAAGTGACGTCCGGGAATCTGGCGATCAGTATTCCAGAGTTTGGCAATAACTGTGCGGGGAGATTAATACCCGGCATTAATAGTTTATCAAGTAATATTTCAACACTGGTTAATGAGATCAGAACATCCTCGCAAACGGCTATGGCGCTTTCTGAACAGCTCGCGGAACGCAGCGCTGAGTTATCAGTAAAGACAGAGCAGCAATCCGGTGCATTAATGCAAACGGCTGCTAACATGGATGAAATAGCGGTCAGCACGCGTAACAATGCAGAGAATACGCAAATGGCGAGTGCTAAGGCCAATATTGCAACGCTATCTGCCCAGCAGGGGGGGGATTTAATGGTGCAGGTCGCAACCAATATGCAGTCGATCACCGAATGTGCGCAGCAGATGACAGAAATTATTACCATGATAGATGGTATTGCATTCCAGACAAATATTCTGGCATTGAATGCCGCTGTAGAAGCGGCGAGAGCGGGAGAGCATGGCAAAGGTTTTTCCGTGGTAGCCGCAGAGGTGCGAATGCTCGCGCATCGTAGCGCAGATGCCGCGAAGAATATTAAACATCTGATTGCCCAAACTCATGAAAACGTTCAGCAAGGTGCGGCTATTGTGCGTGAAGCTGAAAAAAATATGCAGGATATTGTTGGTGGTGCCGGGCAATTAAACCAACTGATGAGCGAGATATTAACCACTACGCAGGAGCAAGAGAAAGGGATCATCAGTATTACTCATGCTCTCGCGGAACTGGAAAACGTGACTCAGAGTAACGCCATTATGGTGGATGAACTGTCAGACTCTTCGGATATTCTGAAAAATCAAGTGACAGACCTCCAGTCTCGAACGCACAAGTTTCGCTTAAGTCACGCTTTTGATTCTGAGAGACGCCAACGGGCTTAACAGAATCGCCTCGCAACAAGCGCCGCATTTGTCGGCGCTTTACTTATTATCAGATACTTTTATGAGTCATTTCAGCACAATGGGACAATGAGATATTGCTTAACATATTCTGACGGCTAGACTAACGAAAAAAGCTGAATGTTTGTGGAGGCGCTGTGGAAGCCATTAAGGGAACGGATGTTAATGTGCCGGATGCCGTATTTGCATGGCTGTTGGATGGCCGTGGTGGGGTGAAACCACTGGAAGATAACGATGTTATCGACACTCAGCATGCCTGCTGGCTGCATCTTAATTATACTCATCCTGAAAGTGCGCAATGGCTGGCGACAACGCCTTTACTTCCCAATAACGTGCGTGATGCGCTGGCGGGTGAAAGCACGCGTCCGCGCGTCAGCAGAGTAGGAGAAGGTACGTTAATCACGCTGCGGTGTATCAATGGCAGTACAGACGAGCGGCCTGACCAACTGGTAGCGATGCGTTTATATATGGATGAACGTCTGATTGTCTCAACGCGTCAGCGCAAAGTGCTGGCACTGGATGACGTAGTCAGCGACCTCCAGGAAGGTACAGGGCCAGCTGATTGTGGCGGTTGGCTGGTGGATGTCTGTGATGCACTGACCGATCATGCCAGCGAATTTATCGAACAGTTGCACGACAAAATTATCGATCTGGAAGATAACCTGCTCGATCAGCAGATCCCGCCGCGTGGCTTCTTGGCATTACTGCGTAAGCAGTTAATTGTGATGCGCCGTTATATGGCACCACAGCGTGATGTCTATGCCCGTCTGGCGAGCGAACGGTTGTCCTGGATGACTGACGACCATCGGCGACGGATGCAGGATATTGCTGACAGGCTGGGGAGAGGGCTGGATGAAATCGATGCCTGTATTGCCAGGACCGGTATTATGGCAGATGAAATTGCGCAGGTGATGCAGGAGTCTCTGGCTCGCCGAACTTATACAATGTCATTGATGGCAATGGTTTTTCTTCCCAGCACTTTTTTAACCGGGTTGTTTGGCGTTAACCTCGGCGGTATCCCTGGTGGTGGCTGGCAATTTGGCTTCTCACTTTTTTGTATTCTGTTAGTGGTCCTGATTGGTGGTGTTACTTTATGGTTGCATCGTAGTAAATGGTTGTAACAACAACGTTTTTTAGTGACTTTTGCGCATGAAAACGTGCTGGTTTTTGAGCGAAGTCAATAAACCATCTACCTATTCGGGGCAATATCTCTCTCGCAGGTGAATGCAACGTCAAGCGATGGGCGTTGCGCTCCATATTGTCTTACTTCCTTTTTTGAATTACTGCATAGCACAATTGATTCGTACGACGCCGACTTAGATTAGTCGGCTTTTTTTTGCCTGCAGGAAATCAACGTCTACCCTAAAAGAGTCAGTCTCAATAACTGGAGGGGTATATGAGTTGTCTGATTGTATCGCCACACACTGATTCACTACCGACCGATCCGGTTCCCATTCCCGATCCCATTCCTCGTCCGCAGCCAATGCCGGATCCGCCACCGGACGAAGAGCCGATTAAATTGTCGCATCGTGGGCGCAGATCTGCGAGGATACGCGCCTGCTGAATGTAAGTTTTTATCGCGAGATTAAATTGTGACTGCTTTTTCAACCCTGAATGTTCTACCTGCTACCCAACTCGAGAATCTTAACGAGCTGGGTTATCTTGAAATGACGCCTGTTCAGGCTGCTGCATTACCGGCAATCCTGGCAGGTAAAGATGTTCGCGTGCAGGCTAAAACCGGCAGTGGCAAAACGGCGGCTTTTGGTCTCGGATTATTACAGCATATTGATGCCATGCTGTTTCAGACACAATCGCTGGTGCTGTGTCCGACGCGTGAGCTTGCCGACCAGGTGGCGGGTGAGCTGCGTCGCTTAGCCCGCTTTCTGCCAAACACCAAGATCTTAACGTTGTGCGGTGGGCAGCCTTTTGGTGCACAGCGTGATTCTCTGCAGCATGCGCCTCATATTATTGTCGCCACGCCGGGGCGTTTACTCGACCACCTGCAAAAAGGCACCGTTTCTCTGGATGCTTTGAATACACTGGTCATGGATGAAGCCGACCGTATGTTGGATATGGGTTTTAGCGATGCGATTGATGATGTTATCCGCTTTGCGCCTGCTTCTCGCCAGACCTTGCTGTTTTCTGCGACCTGGCCGGAGGCCATTGCCGCCATCAGTGGCCGGGTGCAACAAAATCCATTAACCATTGAAATTGATACCGTTGATTCGCTACCGGCGATTGAGCAGCAGTTTTTCGAAACCTCCAGCCACGGCAAAATTCCGCTGCTGCAAAAATTGCTCAGCCAGCATCAGCCTGCTTCATGTGTCGTTTTTTGCAACACCAAAAAAGACTGTCAGGCCGTGTGTGACGCACTGAATGCGGCGGGGCAAAGTGCTCTTTCACTGCATGGCGATCTGGAACAGCGCGATCGCGACCAGACGCTGGTGCGTTTTGCCAACGGCAGCGCACGCGTTCTGATTGCCACCGATGTCGCTGCGCGTGGCCTGGATATTAAATCACTCGAGCTGGTGGTTAACTTCGAACTGGCGTGGGATCCGGAAGTTCATGTCCATCGTATCGGACGTACCGCGCGTGCCGGCAACAGCGGTCTGGCGATTAGTTTCTGTGCGCCAGAAGAAGCCCAGCGAGCCAATATTCTTTCAGAAATGCTGCAACTGAAGCTGAACTGGCTGCCTGCGCCCGCTAACGTCTCGGTTCTGCCTCTTGAAGCAGAGATGGCGACGTTATGCATTGATGGCGGTAAAAAAGCTAAAATGCGTCCCGGCGATGTTCTGGGTGCACTGACGGGTGATATTGGACTGGATGGTGCCGATATCGGTAAGATTGCCGTTCATCCGGCGCATGTTTATGTCGCTGTTCGTCAGACTGTAGCGCATAAGGCATGGAAGCAATTGCAAAATGGTAAAATTAAAGGCAAAACCTGCCGGGTTCGTTTATTGAAATAAACGCCCACTGAAATGTCTGGTGGCGCTTTGCTCATCAGGCCTACAGGCGCGTATGCACATTGTAGGCCGGATGAGACGTTTATGCCGCCATCCGGCATTCTCGACTTACTTCACTTCCACCACGTTCAGACGCAACTCATCCAGTTGAGCATCATCTTCTTCTGGTTGCCAGCCCGCAGGCTGCAGCGGGATCTCTTCACGATCGAACGCTAAATCACCACCGTCCACAACCTCTGAACCGTGCCTGATGCCTTTAAAATCGAACAGATTGATATCGCTTAGATGTGAAGGTACAACGTTCTGCATCGCGCTGAACATGGTTTCAATGCGCCCTGGATAGCGTTTGTCCCAGTCGCGCAGCATGTCGGCAATGACCTGACGCTGAAGGTTCGGCTGTGAGCCGCACAGGTTGCACGGAATAATCGGGAAACCCTTCGCTTCGGAGAAGCGCTCGATATCTTTCTCGCGGCAGTAAGCCAGTGGACGAATAACGATATGCTTACCGTCATCGCTCATCAGCTTCGGCGGCATGCCTTTCATTTTCCCGCCGTAGAACATGTTTAAAAACAGCGTTTGCAGGATGTCGTCACGATGGTGCCCGAGCGCGATCTTGGTGGCGCCTAACTCAGTTGCCGTGCGATACAGAATACCGCGACGCAGGCGAGAGCAGAGTGAGCAGGTCGTTTTGCCTTCAGGGATTTTATCTTTGACGATCCCGTAAGTGTTTTCTTCGACAATCTTATACTCAACGCCCAGTTGTTCCAGGTACTCTGGCAGGATGTGCTCCGGGAAACCGGGTTGTTTCTGATCGAGGTTAACCGCAACTAAGGAAAAACTGATTGGGGCACTTTGCTGCAAATTGCGCAGGATCTCCAGCATGGTATAGCTGTCTTTCCCTCCGGAAAGGCACACCATAATGCGATCGCCGTCTTCGATCATATTGAAGTCGGCAATGGCTTCGCCCACGTTACGACGCAGACGTTTTTGCAACTTGTTCAGGTTGTATTGTTCTTTCTTGCTAATATCTTGATTTTGCGACATTTAATAGAGGCTCAATTCATAGTGTGGCATCAGAAGAGTATGCATCACGCCGGATAGTCCGGCAAAAAAAGTCTGATATGAAAACAGTGGCGTGTATGGTACGGATAAGCGGGAAAAATGTCAGCACATTTAGGGCAGGAATCGTGAGGTATAAGTGGTAGAAATAAAAAGCCCGCAGCGATGTGCGGGCCAGACAGCTTAGCGGACTACCAGTACCGAACACTCCGCGTGACGTACCACCGCTGCGGCGTTAGAGCCCAGCAGGTAGGTGGTGATGTCAGGTCGGTGTGAGGCAATAATGACCATATCAGCCGGTAATTTTTTAGCAATCTCCAGAATCTTATCTTTCGGTGCACCTTCTGCGACATGAATGTGCACTCTGTCCGTTGGGATATTGAACTTCTTGATAATCTCTTCCAGTTGAGATTTTGCTTCGGCTTTCAGATCGTCCATGGCCGGTAACTCTGCTGAGTAGGCCAAACCCAGGGAAGCGTAATAGGGCAGTGACGGAATAACGGTCAGAAAATGGACCTGCGCATCGTCAATTTTGGCCTCCGCTTCAACATGGGCAATAACGCGTTGAGTTAATTCTGAGTCTGAAATATCGATGGGTACAAGAATCGTTCTGTTCATAAAACCTCCTGTTTAAGCATCCACCTAAAGCTTACCGCGTAATGGCACTTTATGTACAATGACAAAGATCACATTTTGGCATCACTTTATTTTGATTTCAGGAAACTTGCCTCTTATTACGCCGTCGTAAAATCGACCTTTAGAGACCACGCTCAGGAAATCACGAAAAATACGCGCAGGGACATGCTGATATTGCAGGGTAGCCAATTGGTGAAAGCGAATTTCCAGCGTGTGAGAGGATTCGTCATAGCCGACGGATGCAATACGGGATGATTTTACAGGATGATGATTCATTGCAGGTATCCTCTACTACAGGTCTTAATGAAGATATCATCTATCAAAGAGGTGTTTTAATACAATAGATATAATATTTCGATCTGAATAAAACAGATTGGTTACCAAAGAAAGAATAGCCCGCTGTTGCCAGCGGGCTGACGGATTAGAACTGGTAAACCAGACCTAATGCGACAACATCATCAGTAGAGATGTTGTTACGAGTGTAGAAGCTGTCATCTTCGTCCAGCAGGTTGATTTTATAATCAACATAGGTGGACATGTTTTTGTTGAAGTAGTAGGTAGCGCCGATATCAGCATATTTAACCAGGTCTTTGTCACCGTCGGTAGCGTTCAGGTCTTTCCCTTTAGACATCAGGAAAGATACAGCCGGACGCAGACCGAAGTCGAACTGGTATTGTGCAGTGACTTCGAAGTTCTGGGTTTTATTGGCTACGCCGCTGTCGCCGTACGGTGTCATGTTACGGGTTTCGGAGTACATGGTTGCCAGGTAGATGTTGTTGGCATCGTATTTCAGGCCGGTCGTCCACGCGTCAGCTGTATCCCCGCCGGCAACGTTGCCACCAGCTTTACCTGCGTTAACCTGATCGTTAGTACGGTCAGAAGTAGAGTATGCCGCACCGAAGCTTACACCCATACCCAGATCGTAAGTAGAGGAGATACCGAAGCCATCACCGTTAGAGTTCTGAACGTTACGATCGCTGCCGTTACCGGTGCCTTCCTGTTCATCACCCGCTTGTTCGTTCGCACCCTGATACTGCAATGCAAAGTTCAGGCCGTTCACCAGACCGAAGAAGTCAGTGTTACGATAAGTTGCTACGCCGTTAGCACGGCCAGTCATAAAGTTATCAGCATAGGTGTAGGAGTCGCCGCCAAACTCTGGCAGCATATCGGTCCAGCCTTCTACGTCGTACAGTACGCCATAATTACGACCGTAATCGAATGAACCGTAGTCGCCGAATTTCAGACCTGCAAAGGCCAGACGTGTGAAGTTGTTGTTGCGGTTGCTTTCAGTGGTGTTGGCATTGACCTGATATTCCCATTGACCGTAGCCGGTGAGCATATCGTTGATCTGAGTTTCGCCTTTGAAACCGCCACGAACATAGGTCTGATCGCCATCTTTGTTGGCGTCATCAGAGAAATAACGCAGACCATCTACTTTACCGTAGAGATCTAATTTGTTGCCGTCTTTATTATAAACTTCAGCAGCGTGAGTTGCGCCTGCAGCCAGCAGGGCAGGAATGACGAGAGCCAGTACTTTTCTGTTCATTGAAATAATCCTTTAGTTTTTTTATTTACCTGTGACTACCCATACGGGGAGTAAAAGCATGCTAAAGGATAAGTTCCGTAAAGGGATAAATATGAATTGTTACGCCTTAAGTATAACCTTAAATAAATAATTCTACAGAAATGGTGATAATTACGATGAATATATAAAATGGATATATATAAAATAAAAATTATACAAGTGAATTGTGTTGAGTTATTCTGCGCGGGTTATATGCCTTTATTGTCACTTCTTGTTTTTCGTTGGAGGATTTGTCTCAGGACTGATTAGCCAGCGAATAAATTGACAAGCCCGAACAAACTGTTCGGGCTTTTTTTTATCCTCGACTAATACTTAACGACACGTATTAATCGGTGCTGCTTTTTTCCGCTTTCCCTGCCAGTTGGGCCAGGAAGTCATAGCGTTTTTGCAAATCAGCGGTCGCATCCTTCCACAATTGCTCGGCCACTTCCGGTTGCTGTGCGTTCAGACGGCGGAAGCGCTGCTCGTTCATCAATGTCTCAGCCAGCGCGTCTGACGGCGGGCGAGAGTCCAGCGCCAGCGGCAGTTTACCTTCGTCTGCACGGCGAGGATCAAAGCGATACAGTGGCCAGAATCCGGTTGCCGTGAGCTGGCGCATCTGATCGTGGCTTAACGCGAGGTCGTAGCCATGTTCCTCACATGGGCTATAGGCGATAATCAGCGACGGACCTGGATAGGCTTCCGCTTCCTGAATCGCTTTCACCGTCTGATTCAACTGCGCCCCCAGAGAAATCTGTGCAACATACACGTGCCCGTACATCATCATACTGACGCCAAGATCTTTACGTGCCTTGCGCTTGCCGTGTTCACCAAATTTGGTGACGGCTCCGAGCGGTGTGGCTTTCGACGCTTGTCCACCTGTGTTGGAGTAGCACTGGGTGTCCAGTACCAGAATATTGACGTTCTCGGTCAGGCTCAGGACGTGATCCAGGCCGCCAAAACCAATATCGTAAGCCCAGCCATCGCCGCCAATCAGCCAGATGGATTTCTCGACCAGTGCGTCGGCATCGGTTAACAGTTGCTGCGCGCCTTCGACATCTTTCAGATGCTGGCGCAGCGCGGCAACTTGTTCACGACGTACTTCTGGCGTTGCTTCGGCGTGCAGGGCGTCATTCAGTTCAGCCGGAATGTTATCGGCAAACTGTTCCAGTAAGCGCATAACGCGCACACGGTGTTGATCCACCGTCAGACGGAAGCCCAGACCGAATTCGGCGTTATCCTCAAACAGTGAGTTTGCCCACGCGGGTCCACGGCCGTTGGCGTCGGTGGTATACGGTGTTGAGGGCAGGTTACCACCATAAATCGATGAACAGCCGGTCGCATTGGCGATCAGCATGCGGTCGCCGTAAAGCTGCGTAAGCAGTTTGATATACGGCGTTTCACCACAACCGGAGCAGGCACCAGAATATTCAAACAGCGGCGTTATCAACTGCGAGGTACGAATATCAATGCGTTCCAGTTTAGTGCGATCAATCTCAGGCAGATCAAGGAAGAAGTCATAGTTAACTTTTTCTTCTTCAACATGCTCAAGCCGCGACATCATATTGATGGCCTTGATCTCCGGGTTTTGCCTGTCTTTCGCCGGGCACACTTCGACGCACAAATTACAGCCGGTGCAATCCTCTGGCGCAACCTGCAGAACATATTTCTGACCGCGCATATCGCGTGATTTCACATCCAGAGAGTGCAGGCTGGCAGGGGCGTTTTCCATCGCTTCTGGTGAGACGACCTTGGCGCGGATAGCCGAGTGCGGACAGGCGGCAACGCAGTGGTTACACTGAGTACACAGATCTTCTTTCCAGATGGGGATCTCTTCGGCGATATTGCGTTTTTCCCAACGCGTGGTGCCCATCGGCCAGGTGCCGTCTGGCGGCAGCGCTGAAACGGGGAGGGCATCGCCCAGGCCGGCGAGCATTGCCGCGGTGACGGTTTTCACGAAATCAGGCGCGGCATCAGAAACCACCGGTGGGCGGTTAGCGCTATGTGGATCAACCGACTGCAGCGCCACTTCGGCGACCGACTCACGCGCCAGGGCCAGCGCCTGCCAGTTACGTTCAACCAGGTCCTGACCTTTACTGCTATAGCTTTTGGCAATCGCCCCCTGCAATTCAATCAGCGCGCTGTCACCTGGTAAGATTTGCGTCAGATGGAAAAATGCCATCTGCATCACGGTGTTAATACGCGCAGCCAGACCACACTCGCGGGCGATTTTCGCCGCATTAATAACGTAGAAACGTGCTTTCTTTTGATTCAGAACCGCCTGAACTTCCTGTGGCAGACGCGCCCAGACTTCATCCACGTTGTACGGCGTATTTAGCAGGAAAATACCGCCCGGTTTCAGGCGCTCGGCCATCTGATACTTATCGATAAATTGCAACTGATGACAGCCAACAAAATCGGCCTGTGACACAAGATAAGCAGAGCGAATAGGTTGCTCGCTGACGCGCAGGTGAGAAACTGTCAGACCGCCTGCTTTTTTCGAGTCATAGACGAAATAACCCTGCGCATACCACGGTGTCGAGTTACCGATAATCTTGATATTGTTTTTGGTGGCCGACACGCTACCGTCACTGCCCAGCCCATAAAACAGTGCTTCAAGCTTCGCGGTACCGGGTAGGGTGTTTTCCGGTAGTGGTAGTGACAGGTTGGTGACATCATCATAGATACCGACCGTAAAGCGAGGTTTCGGCTTCGCGCTAGTCAACTCATTAAAGACCGCCATGACGCAGTCCGGTCCAAACTCTTTGGAAGAAAGTCCATAACGTCCGCCAATCACGCGTGGTAGGGTTTCCCGCTCGCCGCAATTAAAGGCTTCCGCCAGCGCGGTCATCACATCCAGATACAGTGGTTCTGCCTGGGCACCCGGCTCTTTGGTGCGATCCAGAACGGCGATGCTCCGTACGGTTTCCGGCAGGGCGCGCAGTAGATGTCTGGCAGAAAATGGGCGGAATAGACGCACTTTCAGTACGCCGACTTTCTCGCCGCGAGCCTGCAACTCTTCGACGACTTCTTCGCAGGTGCCAATTGCCGAGCCCATCAAAATAATGACGCGTTCTGCCTGCGGATGACCGTAATATTCAAAGGGGTGATACTGGCGGCCCGTCGCCGCGGCGAAGTCGTTCATCGCCTGTTCGACGTTTTCGTAAACCGCGTTGTACCAGGGGTTTGTCGCTTCGCGCGACTGGAAGTAGGTATCCGGGTTTGCAGATGTACCGCGAATAACCGGATGCTCCGGATTAAGCGCGCGGGCGCGGTGAGCATCGATTTCCGCCTGCGGCATCAGTCCGAGGATCGTGTCATCGGCCAGCGGCACAATTTTATTGATTTCATGCGAAGTACGGAAACCATCAAAGAAATGAATGAACGGAACCCGACTTTTCAGGGTGGCCATTTGCGAAATGAGCGCAAAGTCCTGTGCTTCCTGCACGCTACTGGCACACAGCATCGCACAACCCGTCTGGCGCACCGCCATTACATCGGAATGATCGCCAAAGATCGACAACGCGTGAGTGGCAATCGTACGTGCCGCCACGTGCAGTACAAACGGGGTCAACTGGCCGGCCAGTTTGTACAGCGTCGGGATCATCAGCAACAGGCCCTGCGATGAAGTAAACGATGTAGAGAGCGCGCCGGTCTGCAATGCGCCGTGAACGGTCGCGATCGCACCGCCTTCCGACTGCATTTCTACGACGCGAGGAGTATCCCCCCAGACGTTTTTAAGCCCGTTCCCGGCCCAGGCATCCGCTTGTTCAGCCATCGTCGAACTGGGCGTAATCGGGTAGATGGCGATAACTTCGCTGGTACGAAATGCGACCGAAGCAACCGCACCATTACCGTCAATTGTGATCATACTGACACCCTTACATTGCGCAAAAAGAGGGACCCGCATAACCGCGGCGAATCCTGTAGTTATATCTTTCTATTTTAGCAAAAGCGCTAAAGACAGATTTTCGCTTTTGTGTCCTGGGAATAATCAGAATGAATGGTTTGATCAAAGGAGCAGCCAAAAAATTGCCAGAAAATGTAAACAACGCGCATAAATGCGCATTTTGCCTCTCGACGGCAGTGTTTCCGCTGCCTATTATTTATGGCTGTGTCGTTTGGTTAATATTCAGAGGGGAGTAAAATGCGCGCAGCGTTTTGGGTAGGGTGTGCCGCGTTATTATTATCGGCTTGTAGCAATGAACCTGTTCAACAGGCGACCGCCGCTCATGTCGCACCGGGAATGAAGGCCGCAATGTCCAGTTCTGGAGAGGCAAATTGCGCCATGATTGGAGGTTCGCTCTCCGTTGCACGCCAACTGGATGGTTCAGCCATCGGCATGTGTGCGTTACCCAACGGCAAACGCTGTAGTGAGCAGTCGCTTGCCGCCGGAAGCTGTGGCAACTATTAAGCCACCGCGTTTCCTACATTAAATCCGCAAGTTTATACGTCAGCGTTTGTTCCGCTGTCGCCAGCGTTAATTGGTCAGCTGTCAGATCGACCTGTGCGCCTTGCTTAAACATGTCGCTGACGATCCCGTCGAGCGCGTTAAGCTGTGGATCGGCGCACATCATGCGGGTCATTGCCATATCTTTGACCTTCAACTCGCCGTCGGACAGCTTGCCCTGACCGTGGAATTGATTACACATCTTTCCCGATACCGTCATGTTTTCGCCAAAACTTAATTCGGGTGGATTATTAGCGATGGTGACGGCTTTACCATTCACGCTCTGCAAAACGAAGCGGTGGTGCTGCAACTGTTCGCGATTGACGGAAACTTTTCCATTGCTCACACAGCCAGCCATCAGCATGCTGAGCGCAATCAACGTGACAACTTTCTTCATTGTATTTCTCTGGGTTTGTGACGGGGAAACATTCAATATAATAATGATACTGTGTGTTTTATCATCGGTGATTGTCTGAAAATGCTCCCCTGAAGCCAGGGGAGCACGGAAATCAGGAGAGGGCGTTTGGACAGGTTTCGCCTTTGGAGATTTGTGCCAGATTCTGTAGCGTAGTCTCAGAAATACTGGTTAGAGCTTCGGCTGTCAGGAACGCCTGATGCCCGGTGAACAGCACGTTATGACAGGCCGACAGGCGACGGAACACATCATCCTGAATCACGTCATTGGATTTATCTTCAAAGAACAGATCGCGTTCGTTTTCATACACGTCCATACCCAGAGACCCAATTTTCTGGTTTTTCAGCGCATCGATAGCGGCTTGCGAATCGATCAACGCCCCGCGACTGGTGTTGATAACCATCACGCCATTTTTCATTTGCTCAAAGGCTTCGTGATTGAGCAAATGATAATTCTCTGGCGTTAATGGACAGTGCAGGGAGATAACATCGGACGCCGCAAACAGCGTTTTCAGATCGACATATTCAACGCCTAACTCCAGCGCAGCAGCGCTTGGGTAGGGATCAAACGCCAGCAGGCGCATACCAAAACCTTTCAGGATCCGCAGGGCCGCAATACCGATTTTACCGGTACCGATCACCCCAGCCGTTTTGCCATACATGGTAAAACCGGTCAGCCCCTCAAGAGAGAAGTTGGCATCACGTGTGCGTTGATAGGCACGGTGAATACGGCGATTCAGCGTCATCATCATGCCAATCGCATGCTCAGCGACGGCTTCCGGTGAATAGGCTGGTACACGTACTACCTGCAGACCCAGCTCTTTTGCCGCGTCGAGATCGACGTTGTTGAACCCGGCACAACGCAGCGCGATATATTTCACGCCATGCTTTTTCAGCTCTTCCAAAACAGGGCGGCTGCCATCATCGTTGACGAAAATGCACACGGCTTCACAGCCATGGGCGGTTTTAGCTGTTTTTTCCGTCAGCAGAAAGTCAAAGAATTCAAGTTCAAAACCAAAAGTCTCGTTAACCTGCTGCAGATACTTCTTGTCGTACTGTTTTGTACTATAGATGGCGAGTTTCATAAGACTTTCTCCAGTGATTTTGACGTCACATTAATTCAATTAAAATTATTTTACAAAATATAAAAAATTATTGATAGTCATGGACGTAATGAATAATTCCAACGCATATCTGGTTAGTGTGGGCAGATTACGCGTTTTCAACAACTGGAGAATTTTCATCCAGCTCATGACGGTCAATACAACGTGGTTAAAAAGCCAGCCGAATCACATCCAGGCAGCTACGCTTATACAGGTAGCAAATATCGGGAGGAGTCATGTTAACTCACTCTGAAGCAAAACGATGGGCCACCTTAATGCTGAAGGCGGCATTATGTGATGGTATGAAACCTGACGAGATTTCCCGACAGGTACATCTGGTCTGCGATCATCACGGTAGGGAGTGCCTGGAAGAACTTATTGAGGAAATTCTGATCGAAGCGGGCCGTATAGGACCTAAACATAGCGATGGACAACTGAGGCCTCATTAAGTCCGAATCTTTATCTGTCAGACGGCACGTGTGACAGCGTGCCATATGAAATAATAGTCTATCTTATTGAATAATTATCAATTTCCTTAGCGATCCAAAAAGTCATAGATAATACATATGTCTCTTAGGCATCTATTCTTAATGTGGGCATATCCAGGTAAACATGCCACAATACTGGCCTAAACCGGCTTAAATTTTTGCTAAATCAGGATATTAACTACCCATGAAGGGTAAATATAAAGCCGTTCTGGCACTTCTCTTATTATTGATTCTCGTGCCGTTGACGCTGGTCATGACGCTTGGCCTGTGGGTTCCCACGCTGGTGGGCGTCTGGTTGCCTGTCGGCACGCGCATCGCGCTGGATGAGAGCCCACGGCTGACACGGCATGGGCTGCATATCCCGGAACTTCGCTATTTGGTCGATGATTGCCCACTAGCGCGTGTTACTCAGGCGGATCTTTCTCATCCCAGCCGCTGGTTGCTTAATGTCGGGACAATTGAGCTCGACTCGGCTTGCCTGGCCAAATTGCCGCAGGCTGAGCCTTCTCCGGTTGCGCCAAAAACGCTGGCAGAATGGCAATCGATGCTACCTAATACCTGGATTAACATCGACAACGTTATTCTTTCTCCCTGGCAGGAGTGGCAGGGGAAACTGTCTCTCTCGCTTACGCCTTCGACCCAGCAACTACGCTATCAGGGTGAAAAAGTTAAATTTCAGGGGCGTCTGCACGGGCAAAATCTCACGGTAAATGCGCTGGATATCGCAGCATTTGAAGGCCAGCCGCCGGTAAAACTGGTCGGTGAATTTACTATGCCGCTGGTTCCTGATGGACTACCGGTGAGCGGTCATGCGGTTGCTTCTCTGAGTTTGCCGCAGGAACCTTCGTTGGTTGACGTCGAACTGGAGTGGCAAGAAAACAGCGGGCAATTGATCGTCATGGCCCGCGATAATGCCGATCCGCTGCTCGATCTTCCGTGGGAAATAACCCGTCAGCAACTCACCATTAGCGACGGTCGCTGGAACTGGCCTTATCAAGGATTCCCGCTCAGTGGACGGTTGGGAATGAAAGTTGAAAACTGGCAGGCCGGGCTGGAAAATGCGATGGTGAGCGGGCGACTGAACATTCTGACGCAAGGCGATGCTGGTAAAGGAAACGCCGTATTAACTCTGGGACCGGGTAAGCTCGGTGTGGATAGTAGCGACATGCCGTTGCAGCTGATCGGCGAGGCGAAACAGGATGACCTGATCTTCTACGCCAAGTTACCTGCCAGACTCACCGGAAGCCTGAGCGATCCGCAGCTGGCTTTCGAGCCAGGAGCATTGCTGCGTTCGAGTGGACGTGTGATTGACTCGCTGGATATTGACGAAATTCGCTGGCCGCTGGCGGGCGTAAAAGTAACGCAACGCGGTGTGGATGGCCGTCTGCAGGCTATTTTGCGCGCGCATGAAAATCAGATGGGCGGTTTTGAGCTGCATCTGGATGGTCTGGCCAATGATTTTCTTCCTGACGCGGGGCGCTGGCAGTGGCGATACTGGGGCGAAGGCAGTTTTACGCCGATGCATGCCCGCTGGGATGTGGCGGGTAAAGGGGAATGGCATGACAACACCCTGAAGCTGTTTGATCTCTCCACCGGCTTTGACCATCTGCAATACGGCACCATGCAGGTGGAAAATCCGCGTCTGGTGATGGATGAGCCGATCGTGTGGGTACGAGATGCCAGCAAACCGACATTCAGTGGCGCGCTGTCGCTGGATGCAGGAAACACCACCTTCACTGGAGGAAGCGTATTACCGCCATCAACTCTGAAATTTAGCGTGGAAGGTACCGACCCGACAGTTTTCCAGTTCAAAGGCCAGCTTCACGCGGGGGCGATTGGACCCGTACAACTTAATGGCCGCTGGGACGGGATCCGCCTGCGCGGTCAGGCCTGGTGGCCAAAACAATCGCTCACCGTTTTCCAACCGCTCATCCCACCTGACTGGAAAATGAAGCTGCGCGAAGGTGAGCTGTATGCTCAGGTCGCATTTTCAGCGGCGCCGGAGCAGGGTTTTGAAGCGGGTGGTCATGGGGTATTAAAAGGCGGTAGCGCCTGGATGCCCGATAACCAAATCAATGGCGTCGATTTTGTGTTGCCGTTTCGATTTAGTGAAAGCGCGTGGCAACTTGGCACCCGTGGACCTATTTCACTGCGTATCGCGGAAGTGGTGAATCAGGTGACGGTGAAAAATATTGCCGCCGATCTGCAGGGGGCGTATCCCTGGAGTGAAGACAATCCGTTGCTGTTAAGCGATGTCAGCGCTGAACTGCTGGGGGGCAAAGTCATCATGCAACAACTGCGAATGCCGCAGCACGATCCGGCATTATTGCGGGTGCAGAATATATCCTCCAGCGAGCTTATCAGCGCGGTTAATCCCAAACAATTCGCCATGTCTGGCCCAGTCAGCGGCGCGTTGCCGTTATGGCTGGATAACGAAAAGTGGATCATCAAAGACGGCTGGCTGACCAACCCCGGCCCCATGACGCTGCGTATTGACAAGGACACGGCGGATGCCGTCGTCAAAGATAATATGACGGCGGGTGCGGCCATTAACTGGCTGCGTTATATGGAAATAAGCCATTCCTGGACGAAAATAAATCTGGATAACCTCGGTGTTTTAACTATGCAGGCAACGGTGACCGGCAACAGTCGGGTGGATGGCAAAGTGGGAACGGTTAATTTGAATTACACCCACGAGGAAAATGTCTTTACGCTATGGCGCAGTTTGCGTTTTGGCGACAATTTACAGGCATGGCTTGAACAAAATGCAGCGCTGCCGAAAAACCATTGCACGGAAGGCAAGGAATGTGAGGAGCAACAATGAAAACGATAGCTGCGATGCTGGGTTTGCTGGCGTCATCTCTGCTGGTCGGGTGCACACCCAGAATCGAAGTGGCTGCGCCAAAAGAACCGATCACGATTAATATGAACGTCAAAATCGAACACGAGATCCATATCAAAGTCGATAAAGACGTTGAGAGCTTGTTGAAATCGCGCAGCGATCTGTTCTGAGGTTACGATGAAAAAACAGCTTGCAGTGATCCTGGTGGCTCTGAGTTTACTCAGCGGCAATGTGTGGGCCTTAACTCTGAATGAAGCCAGAACTCAGGGGCGGGTTGGCGAAACGCTTAATGGTTATCTGGTGGCATTGAAAACCGATGCCGAAACGCTGGCGCTGGTGAGTGAAATTAATAAAGCGCGAAGCGCCAGCTATCAGCAACTGGCTGAAAGCAACAACATTCCGGCTGATGAAGTGGCGAAAATGGCCGGACAAAAGCTGGTTGCCCGCGCTAAACCGGGAGAGTACGTCCAGGGCATCAATGGTAAGTGGTTACGGAAAGAATAACCTGACTTGTTAGTAAAGTCTGATTTTGAGTTCAGTCGAAAAAACTATCAGGCAGGCGGGGAGTGATTAATCTACTATAGTCAAACAGACATATTATCAAGGAATGATGATGACGCTTTATCAGATCAAACCCGCCTTTCAAGCGCTGTTACGTCCATTGATGTTTTGGCTCCATAAGAAAGGCGTCACAGCAAATCACGTTACCCTCGCCGCGATGGCGCTTTCTATTGTGACCGGTGTCGTACTGGCGATTTTCTCCCAACCTGAATTTTTTGTTCTCCTGCCAATCGTATTGTTTATTCGAATGGCGCTTAATGCACTCGATGGCATGCTGGCACGTGAATGTCACCAACAATCACGCCTTGGGGCTATTCTGAACGAGAGTGGGGATATTCTGTCCGATCTGGCGCTTTATCTGCCGTTTATGCTGCTCCCAGACAGTAACGTAATACTGGTTATGGTGATGTTGTTCTCTGCAGTAATGACTGAGTTTTGCGGCGTCCTGGCACAAACGATTAATGGCGTTCGCAGCTATGCCGGGCCGTTGGGTAAAAGTGATCGAGCGCTGGTATTTGGCGCTTGGGGTCTGGCGTTGGTTCTGTGGCCGCAGCTTGTGCAATGGAACAATCTGGTGTGGGGCGTTGCTACGCTCCTGCTGCTATGGACGGTAATTAATCGCTGTAAAAGTGCATTACGCGAAGCGGAGGGGAAATGATGCTGCTGGAGAAGTCGCTCGCAGTCATTTTTGCATTGCTGCTGGTTGCAACGGCAGTGAATGGATTACTGGTGTGGCGACGACCGGACAAAGACTGGCGGGAACTGACGTTACGTATTCGTACCTGGTGGATCATCATCATCCTGTTTTCTCTGGCTATTTTAAGTCCACACTGGCTGGCACTGACCTTTTTTGCGTTGGTGAGCTTTATGGCGTTAAAGGAGTTTTTGACGCTGGCGCCGTCGCGTCAGACCGATCGCATGCCTCTGCTGTGGATGTTCATTGCTATTCCGATTAACTACTGGCTGATTGGCATCAATTGGTATGGCATGTTTGTGGTGTTTATCCCGGTCTACGCATTTTTATTCTTACCCGTGCGGATGGTCATTGCGGGCGATACCCAGGGTTTCTTGCGCTATGCTTCGCAGCATCACTGGAGCCTGATGACCACCGTTTTTGCCTTCAGTCATGTCGCTTTTTTACTGGTTCTGCCTGATGATGGCATGCAAACTGGCGCATTGCTGGTGCTGTTTCTGGTTGGCTTAACGGAATTCAACGATATTGCGCAGTATCTGTGGGGTAAATCGATTGGGCGCATCAAAATAACGCCCAGAGTCAGTCCTAATAAGACGCTGGCGGGATTGGTTGGCGGCGTAGCGACTACCACGCTGGTGGCGTCGCTGCTTGGGCCGTTGATGACACCACTAAGCATTCCGCTGTCGCTGTTAGCGGGTTTGATTATCGGCATCAGTGGTTTTTGTGGCGATGTGGTGATGTCGGCAATCAAGCGCGATATTGGCGTGAAGGATAGCGGAACATTGCTGCCAGGTCATGGCGGGATCCTTGATCGGCTGGATTCTCTGATCTTCACCGCGCCGGTATTTTTCCATTTCATTCGCTACTTTTGCTATTAACTTATGCTGAACTCAATTCTGAGAATGCTGTTTACGTTATGCATCGTCTGGCCGGTGATTTGGCTGTGGCTTGGGCTGCGTATCAGGCATAAAGAGCGTTTGCCCACACGAGGCCCGGCAATTATTGTCGCCAATCACAACAGCCATATGGATGTTTTTGCGTTGCTTTCGCTCTTTCCGCTGCGCCGTCAGTCGTCAGTTCATCCAGTGGCTGCCGCAGACTATTTTCTGCGTAATAAAGCAATGGCCTGGTTTGCGCTAAATATTCTCAACATTATTCCCATTTCGCGAAAGGGCGGAGAAATCAATCCGCTGGCGCAGTGTGAACAGGCATTACGCAACGGTAAGATCCTGATCCTCTTTCCTGAAGGTACGCGGGGCGAGCCAGGAATATTGTCGCCGTTGAAATCTGGATTGTGGCATCTCAGTCAGCGTGTGCCGGAGGTACCGATCATTCCCGTCTGGCTACGTGGCACTGAATCTGTCATGGCGAAAGGGAATCGCATACCGCTGCCGCTGTTTATAGACGTCAATATTGGCTGCACGTTGAATTTTCATGGTGATAAACACCTCTTCATGGATGAACTAAAGCAACAACTGTTGCTGTTGGAGCAACAAACTAAAGGAATGCATTCTCATGAGTAATATTCGAGTACCTGAGGAACAACAATTTGTAACCAGCGACAGCACCGAGCTGTTTTACCGTCACTGGCCGGCAACTGCGCCGGGTGCGACACCGAAAGTGATTGTCATGTTCCATCGCGGTCACGAACACTCCGGGCGACTGCAACATATCGTCGATGAGCTGGCGATGCCTGACACCGCATTCTATGCCTGGGATGCGCGCGGTCACGGCCACTCTCCGGGCCAGCGTGGCTACAGTCCTTCGCTGGCGCGTTCGGTGCAGGATGTTGAAGAGTTTGTGCGTTTTGCCGCCGCTGACAGTCATGCAGCAATGGAAGATGTGGTGGTGGTAGCTCAGAGCGTAGGCGCGGTATTGGCTGCGACCTGGGCTCACGACTATGCGCCCACCATTCGCGGGTTAGTGCTGGCGTCACCGGCGTTTAAAGTAAAATTGTATGTGCCGTTTGCGCGCCAGGGGTTGGCGTTAATGCACCGATTGCGCGGCCTGTTTTTTGTTAACTCTTATGTTAAGGGAAAATACCTGACGCACGATGCCGAGCGTGTGGCGAGCTTTAATCTTGATACTCAGATTACCCGGGCCATTGCGGTGAACATTCTGCTGGATCTCTACAAAACGGCAGAACGCATTGTCAGTGATGCCGCCGCCATTACGATGCCTGTGCAGTTGTTGGTATCCGGAGATGATTTTGTTGTGCATCGCCAGCCGCAAATTGATTTTTATCAGCGCTTGAGGAATCCGCTCAAAGAGCTGCACGTGTTGCCAGGGTTTTACCACGATACGTTGGGAGAAAAAGACCGGCATCTGGCGTTCGATAAAATGCGTGATTTTATCACCACGCTTTACGCTATGGCGCCACAGCGTTTTGATTATAGCAATGAAGATCGCTGGAGCCCTGGTGCTGATACCTGGCGGATGCTCAGCGGGGGACCCGCGCCGTATTCTCTCGACGACATTGCATACCGTGGCTTGCGCTATGGAATGAAGCTCCTGGGCACACAATCGACGGGCGTTCGTTTGGGATTCGAAACCGGTTTTGATTCCGGTAGCACGCTGGATTACGTCTACCGTAATCAGCCGCAGGGCAGCAGCGCGCTGGGACGTTTGATTGACAAAAACTACCTCAATAGCGTGGGCTGGAAAGGGATCCGTCAGCGTAAGATCCATCTGCAGATGCGGATCGGTCAGGCGGTCGCGCAACTGGCGGAGCAGGGCACGCCGGTACATGTAGTGGATATTGCTGCCGGACATGGACGATATGTGCTTGATGCATTGGAAGGTGAAAAGGCTGTACGTTCAATTTTACTGCGTGATTACAGCGAGCTGAACGTGATTAAGGGGCGCGAAATGATCGCCAGCAGAGGTATGACTGACATCGCGCGTTTTGAACAGGGCGATGCCTTCAACCGTGAACAACTGGCTGCGCTGGAACCTCGTCCCGGTTTGGGGATTGTATCCGGTTTGTACGAGCTCTTTCCTGAGAATTCGCTGGTTAAAAACTCTCTGGCCGGGCTGGCTGATGCGATAGCGCCTGGGGGCATATTGATTTACACCGGTCAGCCGTGGCATCCGCAGCTTAAAACGATTGCCTGGTCGCTGACCAGTCATAAAGATGGCAAAGCGTGGGTGATGCGCGTGCGTACGCAGGGCGAAATGGATGCGTTGGTCCGAGAAGCGGGCTTTGATAAGTGCACACAATTGATTGATGAGTGGGGTATTTTCACCGTTTCCATGGCGGTGCGTCGTGCTTCCTGAACAGCGTAAAGTCATGGTGCAGGCCGTGGGTTGGTTATTGCTGCTGGCACCTTTTTTTTTCCTTACGTACGGCCAGGTGAATGAGTTTACCGCCTGGCAGGACGCTCAGTATCAGAACGTTGGCAGTATCGTTTTCGGCTGGGAGTCTGCCATTCCGTTTATTCCGTGGACTATTCTCCCTTACTGGAGTCTGGATCTGTTTTACGGGTTATCCCTGTTTATTTGCACCACGCGTTTCGAACAGCGTCGGCTGGTGCTCAGGCTGGTACTGGCATCGGTGATTGCCTGCGCGGGGTTTTTACTGTTCCCGCTACAGTTTAGCTTTACCCGCCCCGAAGTGACGGGGGCTGCGGGGTGGTTATTTGCACAGCTTGAACAGTTCGATTTGCCCTATAACCAGTCGCCGTCGCTACATATCATTCTCTGTTGGCTACTGTGGCGGCATTTCAATCGCCACCTGACCGGCGGCTGGCGCAGACTGTGCGATGGCTGGTCTTTACTGATCGCGATATCGGTGCTGACCACCTGGCAGCACCATTTTATTGACGTTATCACCGGGCTGGCGGCAGGAATGCTGATTGACTGGCTGGTACCGGAACAGCGTCGCTGGCGCTGGTGTAAGCCGGATGCCGCGCGTCTGAGGCTGATGCGCCGGTACCTGTTGGGCTCGGCATTATGTTCTATTGCCGCAGTGTCGCTGACGGCATGGTTGTTATGGCCTGCACTGGCCCTCTTGATGGTCGGCTGTGGTTACGCTGGATTCGGCGCGGCCGTGATGGCTAAAAATTCGCAGGGCCGACTGCCTTGTACCGTTTACTGGCTGTCATTACCGTGGCGTGCAGGAATGTGGCTGTCAATGCGCTGGTTTACCCGCCATTTGCCCGCGGCATGTTCGGTAGCACATGGCGTCTATCTTGGTAGTTTTCCGCGCTTTGTGCCCGCGCAAAAAGCGGTGCTCGACGTGACTTTTGAGTTTTCGCGTGGGCGGGCGACGGCCTCGCGTATGTATCACTGTGTACCGATGCTGGATTTAGTGATCCCGGATGAAGCTGAACTTCAGCAGGCGGTAGGCACTCTGGAGACTCTGCGTGAGGCACAGGGCACGGTATTGGTTCACTGTGCGTTAGGACTGTCGCGCAGCGCAATGGTGATAGCGGCGTGGCTGTTACACTATGGTCATTCGACAACGGTAGAGCAGGCAGTAGCGCAGATTCGGACGAGTCGACCGCAAGTGGTACTGACTGATAAACATCTGGAGATGCTGCAACAGTGGCAACGGAAAGTGACAACGTAACAAATAGTGAAGCACTTCAGCATGGTTTGCTCCGACATACGCTGGCAAGCTGGCGGTTTATTCTGCTGTTTTCCCTCCCGCCGATGGTGTGGGTGCTGTTTGTTGCTCCATCAGGTGTACTGCGTGCCATCATAGCGTTGCTATGTGCTGTAGTCTGGTTTAGTTGTTGGCGACTGTGGCTCGATGAGCGTTATTTTTCGCTGATTAATACGCAAAACAATGAGCTGGCCGGAAGCGCGCTGTGTTTTATCTGGCGACGCGAACGGTTGAAAACGTTAACGCTGGCTGAACGCCAGTCTGGTGCGTTGCAGCAATGTCGAAAAACACTGTTTCTGGTTGTGGTTCTGTGGGCTGTCTGGTTGGCGCTATTGATGTAGCGTTCGTCAGGATTATTCATCGACATCGCAATAGTTGCCACACGGCATCAAACTGAGGCTGATATAGTTCAACACCGATCGCGTCGCGGAGTGACATCATGTGGCTTTTCAAGTGGTATGTCTGGAATCGTTGGGTATTCAAGCTGTTAAGCCGGGATGTCGCTGAACCGGAACAGTTTTTGCGCCATTGCTGGGAAGAGAATCTGGCAAAGTGCAGGGATTATGCAACCATCTGGCGTGATATTAACCGCATTCACGGCAAGCAGGTTCGAGTGCAGGTAAAGAAGTAACTACAGATGAAAACCCTCCCACCGCATGGTGAGAGGGTGAGTTATCAGGCAGTGACGACGCTGTCGATAGCGGCTTTCGCATCGGATTGTGCTTTGGATGCCACTTCCGGGCCATAAGCAATCCCTTCGGCGAACACGAAGTTCACATCGGTAATCCCGATGAAGCCGAGGAAAACTTTCAGATACGGAGCGATCAGATCGGTTGGGGTATCTTTATGAATACCGCCGCGACTGGAGAGGATCACCGCACGTTTGCCGGTCACCAGACCTTCCGGACCTTTCTCCGTATAACGGAAAGTCACGCCAGCACGGGCAATCAGGTCGAAATAGTTTTTCAGCTGCGTTGGTATGTTGAAGTTATACATCGGCGCGGCGATAACAATCACATCATGCGCTTTCAGTTCTGCAATCAGCTCATCGGACAGCGCGAGCGCTTCTTGCTGGCGTGGCGTCAGCGGCGTATCGCTCGGGCGCATCGCACCCACCAGTTCGCCATCCAGCACCGGAACAGGATTTGCAGCCAGGTCACGGACGGTGATTTGATCAGCGGAATGCTTTTCACGCCACTGCTCAACAAAATAATCAGACAACTGACCAGACTGAGAGTACCCTGCCAGAATACTGGATTTAAGAACTAATACCTTGCTCATGGGTGTTTCCTTTTATGTGTTTGAAGGGGGAGGCCCCGTTGCTTGTTGACACTTTATTCACAATCCTGTCGCAGTGATAGCGCAATATATCGAATTCTATGTTCGAAATTATTGAACAACACATGAAAAGCGCCGATGTGGTACTCTATACCTATCATCTACAAGAGATTTAACCCGGCAGAACACTGCCTTTTAACGCTATGACAGAACAACAAAAATTAACCTTCAACATGCTGCAGCAACAGCTGGACTCACTGATGCTGCGCGACAGACAGCGTTTTGCTCGCCGCCTCCACGGCGTGAAGAAGGTTAAAAATCCTGATGCACAACAGGCCATTTACCAGGAGATGGCAAAAGAGATCGCGCAGGCAGCAGGTAAAGTCGTGCTGCGCGAAGCGGCTCGTCCGAAGATTACCTATCCGGAAAACCTGCCTGTTAGTCAGAAAAAGCAGGATATTCTGGAAGCCATTCGCGACCATCAGGTGGTGATTGTTGCCGGGGAAACCGGCTCTGGTAAAACCACTCAGTTGCCGAAAATCTGTATGGAGCTGGGGCGCGGGGTGAAAGGGCTGATTGGCCACACCCAACCGCGTCGTCTGGCGGCGCGCACCGTGGCGAACCGCATTGCGGAAGAGTTGCAAACTGAGCCGGGCGGCTGTATCGGGTATAAAGTCCGTTTCAGCGATCATGTCAGTGACAACACCATGGTTAAGCTGATGACCGACGGTATCCTGCTGGCGGAAATCCAGCAGGATCGGCTGCTGATGCAGTACGACACCATCATCATCGATGAAGCACATGAACGCAGTCTGAATATCGATTTTCTGCTCGGCTATTTGAAAGAACTCCTTCCGCGCCGTCCGGATCTAAAAATTATTATCACTTCGGCGACCATCGACCCGGAGCGTTTTTCAACGCATTTCAATAACGCGCCGATTATCGAAGTCTCCGGTCGAACGTACCCGGTAGAAGTGCGTTATCGCCCGATTGTTGAAGATGCAGATGACACGGAACGTGACCAACTGCAGGCAATTTTTGATGCTGTAGATGAGTTAGGCCGTGAAAGCCAGGGCGATATTCTGATCTTCATGAGCGGCGAGCGCGAAATTCGCGATACTGCCGATGCGCTGAATAAGCTGGATTTGCGCCATACCGAAGTGCTACCGCTATATGCGCGTCTTTCCAACAGTGAGCAGAACCGCGTATTCCAGTCGCACAGCGGCCGCCGTATCGTGCTGGCGACCAACGTGGCGGAAACCTCGCTAACCGTGCCGGGGATCAAATATGTGATCGACCCGGGCACTGCGCGTATCAGCCGTTACAGCTACCGTACTAAAGTTCAGCGTTTGCCGATTGAGCCGGTATCGCAGGCTTCTGCCAACCAGCGTAAAGGCCGCTGCGGTCGTGTTTCGGAAGGGATCTGTATTCGTCTGTATTCCGAAGACGATTTCCTGTCACGCCCGGAGTTTACCGACCCGGAGATCCTGCGTACCAACCTGGCATCCGTTATTTTGCAGATGACTGCGCTGGGGCTGGGTGATATCGCGGCATTCCCGTTCGTTGAAGCACCGGATAAACGCAATATTCAGGACGGGGTACGCCTGCTCGAAGAGTTGGGGGCGATAACCACCGATGAACAGGCAACCGCGTATAAGTTAACGCCGTTGGGGCGTCAGCTGTCGCAACTGCCGGTCGACCCGCGTCTGGCGCGCATGGTGCTGGAAGCGCAAAAGCATGGCTGCGTACGTGAGGCGATGATCATTACCTCGGCGCTGTCGATTCAGGATCCGCGCGAGCGTCCAATGGATAAGCAGCAGGCTTCCGACGAGAAGCACAGCCGTTTCCACGACAAAGAGTCTGATTTCCTTGCGTTTGTAAACCTGTGGAACTATCTCGGCGAGCAGCAAAAAGCGCTGTCGTCAAACCAGTTCCGTCGCCAGTGCAAACTTGATTTTCTGAACTACCTGCGCGTGCGAGAGTGGCAGGATATCTACACGCAACTGCGCCAGGTAGTGAAAGAGTTGGGTATTCCGGTTAACAGCGAACCTGCTGAGTATCGGGAAGTTCACGTTGCGCTGTTGACCGGATTACTCTCACATATCGGGATGAAAGATGCCGATAAACAAGAATTTACCGGGGCGCGTAACGCACGCTTCTCGATCTTCCCTGGTTCTGGTTTGTTTAAAAAACCACCGAAATGGACGATGGTTGCCGAGCTGGTGGAAACCAGCCGCCTGTGGGGACGTATTGCCGCACGTATCGATCCCGAGTGGGTGGAGCCGGTTGCCCAGCATCTGATCAAACGTTCATACAGTGAACCTCACTGGGAACGCGCGCAGGGCGCAGTGATGGCGACAGAAAAGGTCACCGTTTACGGCTTACCGATTGTGGCCGCCCGTAAGGTGAACTACAGCCAGATTGATCCAGTGCTGTCGCGTGAACTGTTCATCCGCCATGCGTTGGTGGAAGGCGACTGGCAAACGCGCCATGCGTTTTTCCGTGACAATCTGAAGCTACGGGCTGAGGTGGAAGAGTTAGAGCACAAATCACGCCGTCGCGACATTCTGGTCGATGATGAGACGTTGTTTGAGTTTTACGACCAACGCATCAGCCATGATGTGGTCTCCGCTCGTCACTTTGACAGCTGGTGGAAAAAGGTCAGCCGTGAAACGCCCGATCTGCTCAACTTTGAAAAAAGTATGCTCATCAAAGAGGGTGCGGAAAAGATCAGTAAGCTGGATTACCCGAACTTCTGGCATCAGGGCAATCTCAAACTGCGCCTGAGTTATCAGTTCGAACCCGGAGCCGATGCGGACGGCGTGACCGTACATATTCCGTTGCCGCTGCTTAACCAGATCGAAGAGAGCGGTTTTGAATGGCAAATTCCGGGGCTGCGCCGCGAGCTGGTGATCGCCCTGATTAAATCGCTGCCGAAACCCGTTCGACGTAACTTCGTGCCTGCACCGAACTATGCGGAAGCGTTTTTAGCCCGAGTGACGCCGCTGGAATTGCCGTTACTGGACTCGTTGGAGCGTGAATTGCGCCGAATGACGGGCGTTACCGTTGACCGTGAAGACTGGCATTGGGATCAGGTGCCCGATCACCTAAAAATCACCTTCCGGGTAGTGGATGATAAGAACAAGAAGCTGCAGGAAGGGCGTTCGCTGCAGGATTTGAAAGATGCGCTAAAGGGTAAAGTTCAGGAAACATTGTCTGCGGTGGCAGATGACGGTATCGAGCAGAGCGGATTGCACATCTGGAGCTTCGGCCACCTTCCGGAAAGTTACGAGCAAAAACGCGGTAACTATAAGGTAAAAGCGTGGCCAGCGCTGGTAGATGAGCGTGACAGCGTTGCCATCAAACTGTTTGATAATCCGCTGGAGCAACAGCAGGCGATGTGGTGCGGTTTACGCCGCCTGTTGTTGTTGAATATTCCATCTCCAATCAAATATTTGCATGAGAAGCTGCCTAATAAAGCTAAGCTGGGGCTGTATTTTAACCCGTACGGTAAAGTGCTGGATTTGATTGACGACTGTATCTCCTGCGGTGTGGATCAACTGATTGACGCTAACGGCGGTCCGGTGTGGACCGAAGAGGGGTTTGCGGCACTGCATGAAAAAGTTCGGGCTGAACTGAACGATACGGTGGTGGATATTGCGAAGCAGGTCGAACAGATCCTGACTGCAGTGTTTAATATCAATAAACGTCTGAAAGGGCGCGTGGATATGACCATGGCGCTGGGACTTGCGGATATCAAATCACAGATGGGTGGGCTGGTGTACCGTGGGTTTGTTACTGGCAACGGTTTCAAACGTCTGGGCGATACGTTGCGTTATTTGCAGGCTATTGAAAAACGTCTGGAAAAGCTGGCTATCGATCCGCATCGCGATCGCGCACAGATGCTGAAAGTAGATAGCGTGCTGCAGACCTGGCAGCAGTGGTTCAATAAACTACCTCCCGCGCGGCGTGAAGATGATGATGTCAAAGAGATCCGCTGGATGATAGAAGAGCTGCGCGTCAGCTATTTTGCCCAGCAGCTTGGTACGCCGTATCCGATCTCCGATAAACGTATTCTGCAAGCGATGGAGCAGATTACGGGGTGACACGGTGCTGGACCTTAGGCCGGATAAGGCATAGTCGCCATCCGGCATCTGTACCCGGTAAAGAATAAACACCAGGAGTATGAGTATGAGTCAGTTTCCGATACTTTCCGCAGCCACCCTTGCGGCTATAAATACCGTAGGGCAATGGTTGGCGCAGAATGATTTTATGGAAAATGTCACCGTTCAGTCAGACTGCGTGATTCTGGCGGGCAACGCGGTTATTCCGACCATCGACGCTGCTTGTCGGATCGCGAAAGAACAACAGGTTCCCTTATTGATTAGCGGTGGCATCGGTCATTCTACGCGCTTTCTGTATGACGCGATTGCTCAGCATCCTCGCTATAACATCATTCGCACTACCGGACGCGCTGAAGCCGCGATCCTTGCCGATATCGCTCACCAGTTCTGGCTGATTCCGGGTGAGAAGATTTGGGTGGAAGACCAGTCAACAAACTGCGGTGAGAATGCCCGGTTTAGCTGTGCATTGTTGAATCAGGCGGCAGAAAACATTCATACCGTTATTGTGGTGCAGGATCCTACTATGCAACGTCGCACGATGGCGACGTTTGAGCGCGTAACCCGTGATGATCTGCATGCGCCGCGCTGGCTGAGTTTCCCTGGTTTCAGCCCCGAACTGGTCCAACAGCAAAACGGCGTGGATTTTGTACCCGCCGCAGAAGGCCTTTGGTCGGTGGATCGCTACCTGTCTCTCATTACCGGTGAGCTTCCGCGCCTGCGTGACGATGCCGATGGTTATGGGCCTTGCGGCCGCGATTTTATCGCCCATGTTGATATTCCTCAGAATATTGAGCAAGCCTGGCAGCAGTTGCGAAATGACACTGCGTTGACTGACTTACTGGAGAGCCGCTCTCTGTAACGCCTGCTGCCCGTTTGTCGGCGTTTTGCGGCAAACGGGCAGAAATCCCGACTGTTTTTTTCCCTTTATCATCACTTTACCAAACGCTTTTATGAAGCCGCTCACAGAACAGCGATGACAGCCATAATCTGACATGCATGATTGATATTAATTAACAATAGTTTCACTTGTTAAAAACAAATCAATCACAGGAGAACCGCATGTCAGTACCCGTACAACATCCTATGTATATCGATGGGCAGTTTGTGACCTGGCACGATGACGCCTGGATTGATGTCGTCAATCCGGCCACGGAAGAGGTAATCTCACGTATTCCCGATGGACGTGCCGAAGATGCGCGTAAAGCGATCGATGCCGCGCAGCGTGCTCAACCGCAATGGGAAGCCCTGCCTGCCATTGAACGGGCGAACTGGTTACGCAAAATTTCTGCGGGCATCCGCCAGCGAGCCGATGAAATCAGTGCGTTGATTGTGGCGGAAGGTGGAAAGATCCAGCAACTGGCTGAGGTTGAAGTCTCATTTACCGCCGACTATATCGATTACATGGCGGAATGGGCGCGTCGCTATGAAGGCGAGATCCTGCAAAGCGATCGTCCGGGCGAGAATATTCTGTTGTTTAAGCGCGCTCTGGGCGTGACCACGGGCATTCTGCCGTGGAACTTTCCGTTTTTCCTGATTGCCCGCAAGCTGGCTCCCGCATTGCTGACGGGGAATACCATTGTTATTAAACCGAGTGAATTCACACCGAATAACGCCATCGCCTTTGCCAAAATTGTTGATGATATCGGCTTGCCGCGCGGCGTATTTAATCTGGTGCTCGGACGCGGTGAAACGGTCGGTCAGGAGTTGGCTGGAAATCCGAAGGTAGCGATGGTGAGTATGACCGGCAGCGTCGGCGCGGGCGAGAAAATTATGGCCGCGGCGGCTAAAAACATCACTAAAGTTTGTCTGGAGCTGGGTGGCAAAGCGCCTGCAATAGTAATGGATGATGCTGACCTTGAACTGGCCGTGAAGGCGATTGTTGATTCGCGAGTGATCAATACCGGACAGGTATGCAACTGTGCAGAGCGTGTGTACGTGCAGAAAGGCATCTATGACCAGTTCGTCAATCGTCTGGGTGAGGCGATGAAAGCTGTGCAGTTTGGCAATCCGGCGGAGCGCAATGACATTGCAATGGGACCGCTGATTAACGCTGCTGCGCTGGCGCGTGTTGAGCAGAAAGTTGCACGCGCGGTGCAGGAAGGAGCCAGAGTGGTGTTGGGCGGTAAAGCCGTTGCCGGCAAAGGTTATTACTATCCGCCGACGTTACTGTTAGACGTGCGCCAGGAGATGGCGATTATGCACGAGGAGACGTTTGGTCCGGTGCTGCCGGTGGTGGCGTTTAATACGCTGGAAGAAGCGCTGACGATGGCCAATGACAGTGACTATGGTCTGACTTCATCGATTTACACGCAAAACCTGAACACGGCGATGAAGGCGATTAAAGGGCTGAAGTTTGGCGAAACCTACATTAATCGTGAAAACTTCGAGGCGATGCAGGGGTTCCACGCGGGCTGGCGCAAGTCAGGGATTGGCGGGGCAGACGGTAAACATGGTCTGAGTGAATATCTGCAAACGCAGGTGGTCTATCTGCAGTCCTGAGTTTTACTCTACACCTGGCGGTGCATCCGCGCCAATAGCTGTTTTGAGGTTAAACGCAACTGACTGAAAATAGGTGAACAAAACTTAATGAATTTTTAACAAAAGCCCGTTATGTTGACGCATTATTGTTTTTATTCAGGAAATGTTATGGGGAATAAGTATTCTGGCCTGCAAATTGGTATTCACTGGCTGGTCTTTTTGTTGGTCATTGTGGCCTACAGCGCCATGGAGTTTCGCGGATTTTTCCCGCGCAGCTATCGCCCCGTGTTCAATATGGTGCACGTCTCCTGCGGTATCACCATTTTAACGCTGATGGTGGCGCGCTTGCTGGTCAGGCTCAAATATCCAGCACCGCCGATTGTGCCAAAACCGAAGCCGATGATGACCGGGATGGCGCATCTCGGGCATCTGGTTATCTATCTGTTGTTTATTGTGCTGCCGATTATTGGCCTGGTAATGATGTACAACCGGGGTAACCCGTGGATTGCATTTGGCATCGTTATGCCACATGCAGCAGAGGCCAACTTTGATGTAGTGGATATGCTGAAGTCCTGGCACGTGACGCTGGCCAACCTGGGCTATTTTGTCATTGCTCTGCATGCCGCAGCGGCCCTGATGCACCACTATTTCTGGAAGGACAATACGTTGTTGCGCATGATGCCGCGAAAACGCTCCTGAGGTAATGCCCCACAAATGTGGGGCATTTTTTTAGCCAATTATTTTTCCAGACATCATAAAAGCTTATCGACAAGATGGTTAAACAACGCTCAATTCGCCACTCTTGTCACTTGATCGCTGTCCTTATTAAAACCACTGTATATAAACACAGTTAATGAGAGGCAGATTATTATGTTGTTTTTCCAGCCTGCGGAACGCCGCGAAATTAAACACTTTCCGCTATTTAGCGATCTTGTACCCTGTGGTTTTCCATCTCCGGCACAGGACTACGTTGAGAAGCGTATCGACCTTAATGACCTGCTGGTACGGCATCCCAGCGCAACCTATTTTGTTAAATCATCTGGCGACTCCATGAGGGGAGCGGGGATCGGCGAGGGCGATTTGCTGATTGTCGACAGCGCCAGAAAGCCTGCCCATGGAGATATCGTTATTGCCGCTATTGAGGGTGAATTCACCGTTAAACGTCTGCAATTACACCCAGTTATCATGCTGAAGCCAGAGAACAGCGCCTACGCGCCGATCATGATTAGCAGCGAGGACACGCTGGATATATTTGGCGTGGTGACATTTATCGTTAAAGCCGCGGGCTGATTATGTTTGCTCTGGTGGATGTTAATTCATTTTATGCCAGCTGTGAGTCGGCATTCCGGCCCGATCTGAAAGGCAAACCCGTTGTCGTTCTTTCAAATAATGATGGCTGTGTCATTGCCAGTAGTGCGGAAGCAAAAGCGCTTGGCGTTAATATGGGCGCACCGTATTTCAAACAGAAAGATCTGTTCAGGCGTTATGGCGTGTTCTGTTTTAGTTCGAACTACGAATTGTATGCGGATATGAGCAGCAGGGTGATGTCGATTCTGGAGGAGTTGTCGCCGCGTGTGGAGATGTACAGTATTGATGAAGCCTTTTGCGATTTAACGGGGGTGCGAAACTGCCGGGATCTTACGAATTTTGGTCGGGAAATCAGAGCTACCATTTTACAGAAAACACGTCTCACGGTTGGGGTTGGCATCGCCCAGACCAAAACGCTGGCCAAACTGGCGAATCATGCAGCCAAAAAGTGGCAGGAGCAAACCGGCGGAGTCGTGGATCTCTCAAATATTGAACGTCAGCGTAAACTAATGGCCGCACTTCCGGTTGATGAAGTCTGGGGTGTCGGGCGCCGTATCAGCAAGAGACTGGATGCCATGGGCATTAAAACGGTTCTCGATCTGGCGAATACCGACATTCGCTTCATTCGTAAACATTTCAATGTCGTACTTGAGCGAACCGTTCGGGAATTGCGCGGTGAACCTTGTCTGGCGCTGGAAGAGTTTGCGCCGGATAAGCAGGAAATTATCTGCTCAAGATCGTTTGGTGAAAAACTCACGGATTACAACGCGATGAGAGAGGCAATTTGCACCTATGCTTCACGCGCTGCGGAAAAGCTGCGCAGAGAGCACCAGTATTGCCGGTTTATCTCTACGTTTATCAAAACCAGTCCGTTTGTTCTGAATGAACCTTATTACGGAAACAGCGCGTCGATAAAACTGCTGACGCCAACTCAGGATAGTCGGGATATTATTGCAGCGGCAACGCGCAGCCTGGATGCCATCTGGCGAGCGGGGCTGCGTTACCAAAAAGCGGGCGTTATGTTGGGGGATTTTTTTAGCTCTGGCGTTGCGCAGCTGAATCTTTTTGACGACAACTGCCCACGGCGTAACAGCGATAAACTGATGGATGTACTGGATACGCTTAATGCTAAAAAAGGGAAAGGAACGCTCTACTTTGCCGGACAAGGGATACAGCAACCGTGGGCGATGAAGCGAGACATGCTTTCACCGCGTTATACCACGAGATACAGCGATTTGTTGCGGGTTAGGTAGTAGCGTTGCACATTTCTCTATATTACTCATATAGTATTTTCCGTATAAAAAATGAGTAAATAATAATGCAGATCATTGCTACTACATAAAATGGCCACAATAAAGATGTTCTGAGCGTATCGATTAAATCAAATTCGAGGTCATGTATTTTGTCCCCGCGGATTAACAGCGTGAACATGACGACAAATCCCACGGCGTATATTATAAAATAATGATAAAAATTCATAATTATTCTAGTTATTGGATAATGAATCCATTTTACGTGTTATATCCATATAATTATAGTTAGTATTACAGAACAATTATCTTCGTGCCGACCATTCAAAATGCTCATCAATCCTGCAAAACGGGATTATCTTCATTGGTGAATAGTAAATAAACCTAATTTGTTACAAATAGATTAAAAACAGTGATACTATAGGGGGGTATAGGATTTGGAGGGCGTATGCCGCATTCACCTGAAGATAAAAAACGCATTCTCACCCGTGTACGCCGTATTCGCGGTCAGGTTGATGCACTTGAGCGCGCGCTGGAATCTGGCGAACCGTGTCTGGCGATCCTGCAACAAATTGCCGCCGTACGCGGTGCATCCAATGGCCTGATGGGCGAAATGGTTGAGATTCACCTGAAAGATGAACTGGTCAGTGGGGAGACAACGCCAGACCAACGAGCTGTGCGCATGGCTGAGATCGGCCATCTTCTGCGTGCTTATCTAAAATAACACCATCACCTTGCAATAATGGGAAGAGACAAATGAAATCACGTGCAGCAGTTGCATTTGGCCCCGGCCAACCGTTAAAAATTGTCGAAATCGACGTTGCACCGCCAAAGAAAGGTGAAGTGCTGGTTAAAATTACCCACACCGGCGTGTGCCATACTGACGCTTTTACGCTCTCAGGTGACGATCCGGAAGGTGTGTTCCCGGCGGTACTGGGTCATGAAGGCGGCGGCATTGTGGTTGAAGTGGGGGAAGGCGTCACCAGCCTGAAACCGGGCGATCATGTGATCCCGCTGTACACCGCAGAATGTGGCGAGTGCAAGTTCTGTAAATCGGGTAAAACTAACTTGTGTCAGGCCGTGCGGGCGACACAGGGCAAAGGTCTGATGCCGGATGGCACAACGCGCTTCTCGTATAATGGCGAGCCGATTTATCACTATATGGGCACCAGTACCTTCAGCGAATACACCGTTTGCGCAGAGATCTCGCTGGCGAAGGTTAACCCGCAGGCTCCGCTGGATAAAGTGTGTCTGCTGGGGTGTGGCGTGACCACCGGTATCGGAGCGGTCCATAACACCGCGAAAGTGAAGGAAGGCGATACCGTAGCCGTATTTGGTCTGGGCGGTATTGGCCTGGCAGTGATTCAGGGCGCGGTGCAGGCAAAAGCCGGGCGTATTCTGGCCGTTGATACCAATCCGGAGAAATTCAAACTGGCTGGTGAAATGGGGGCGACCGATTTCATCAACCCGAACGATTACGATAAACCGATTCAGGACGTGATTGTCGAACTTACCGACGGTGGCGTGGACTTTAGCTTTGAGTGCATCGGCAACGTTAACGTGATGCGTGCAGCACTGGAGTGCTGTCATAAAGGGTGGGGCGAAAGCATCATTATTGGCGTGGCGGGTGCTGGTCAGGAGATCAAAACACGTCCATTCCAGTTAGTGACCGGGCGCGTGTGGCGCGGTTCCGCGTTTGGCGGCGTGAAGGGGCGCACTCAGCTTCCTGGCATGGTCGAAGAAGCGATGAGTGGGAAAATTCAGTTGGATCCCTTTATTACCCATCGTTTACCGCTGGAGCAGATTAACGAAGCGTTCGATTTAATGCATCAGGGTAAATCCATCCGTACAGTTATCCATTTTGGTGATAACTGATTCATGGGCCAGCGGATTTGACCGCTGGCACTTTCCTGAATTTTTTAGAATTATGTTGTGAAAGTGTGACGAATCCGGCGCTTTTCACGGTAAGTAAACCTCCCGGATTGCCGATGACTATCTAACGGGCGTGTTTTCACGCATAAACCCTACAAGAGAGTCGACGGTCATGGACAACACTACATCGATGCAAGCCCAGTATAAACTGGGCTTTCTGCATCAAATCCGGCTGGTTCCGCTGTTTTCCTCCATTCTCGGTGGCATCCTTCTGTTGTTCGCCTTAAGTTCGGGGCTGGCAAGTTATTTTCTTATGCAGGCCGATCGCGATCAGCGCGATGTAACCGATGAGATTCAGGTTCGGATGGGGTTATCTAACAGCTCTAACCACTTACGCACCGCGCGTATCAACATGATCCATGCTGGTGCGGCGAGCCGTATTGCTGAAATGGATGACATGAAGGCCAATATTGCCGAGGCAGAAAAACGTATTAAGCAATCGCAGGACGGTTTCAATACCTATATGGCGCGTGCAGTGAAAACCACTGCCGGTGAAGCGTTAGACGCTGAACTGAGTGCCAGTTTCAAAGCCTATATCGACGGCTTACAACCTATGCTGAAGTACGCTAAAAACGGCATGTTCGAAGCGATCATCAACCATGAAAATGAACAGGCCAGACCGCTGGACTCTGCTTACAATAAGGTGTTGTTAAAAGCGATCGACATTCGTACCGCCAGGGCGAATCAGTTAAGCGAACAGGCACACCAACGTACACAGCTTGGCATGGCCTTTATGCTGGGCGCATTCGTTCTTGCACTAGCGCTGACCGTGATGACGTTCATCGTTCTGCGCCGTACCGTCATTCATCCTCTGTTGCGCGCGGCACAGCGCATTGAGCAAATTTCAGTAGGGGATCTGACGATGCAGGAGGAACCGACCGGGCGCAGCGAAATTGGCCGCCTGAGCCGCCATCTGCAAACTATGCAACGGTCGCTGGCGAAGACAGTGGGCACGGTTCGTCAGGGCGCGGAAGAAATTTATCGCGGTACCAGTGAGATTTCGGCAGGGAACACCGATTTGTCTTCCCGTACCGAGCAACAGGCCGCGGCGATTGAGCAAACAGCAGCCAGCATGGAAGAGTTGACGGCCACGGTGAAGCAAAATGCCGACAACGCGCATCATGCGAGCAAGTTGGCGGAAGATGCTTCCGGCAAGGCCAGCCGGGGCGGGCAGATGGTTTCTGGCGTGGTTAAAACCATGGGAAATATCTCAACGAGTTCGAAGAAAATTTCTGAAATTACCGCCGTTATTAACAGCATTGCCTTCCAGACTAATATCCTGGCGCTGAACGCAGCGGTAGAAGCGGCGCGGGCAGGAGAGCAGGGGCGAGGGTTTGCCGTCGTAGCCAGTGAGGTGCGTACGTTGGCAAGCCGCAGCGCCCAGGCGGCAAAAGAGATTGAAGGGTTGATTAGCGAGTCAGTCCGGCTGATTGACCAGGGGTCCGGAGAAGTGGTCGCAGCAGGCAATACGATGACGGATATTGTCGATGCGGTAAAACGCGTGACCGACATTATGCTGGAAATTGCAGCGGCCTCCGATGAACAAAGCCGGGGCATCGTCCAGGTGAGTCAGGCTATTTCAGAGATGGATAAGGTCACGCAGCAAAACGCCTCGCTGGTTGAAGAAGCATCCGCCGCTGCAGCATCTCTTGAAGAACAGGCAGCACGCTTAACGGAAGCCGTCGGCACATTCCGTTTAACCGGGACAAGCGCAATTAAACGCGCTCAGGTGGCGCCTACGCCGGGTCATTCACGTCCGCAGGCGGCAACGGCCAACGGCGATAACTGGGAAACGTTTTAAGCATCAATAAAGGGACCAGATGGTCCCTTTATTTTTGGCATCAAAACGGCACGGTTTTGCGTATTGCGGCGATAAGGATCTGCGCGGCCTGAGAGAGTTGCACATCGACACGAGTAAGAATACCGATGGGTTCAGCCGCACCGTGAGTGGGAATTGGTAATGACACCAGTGTCGCCTGGCGCAGATCTTCTCTAACCGCGCCTGATGGGACAAACCACACATAGTCGTAATCAACCGTCAGTTGGCGGGAGAGCGATGCTGACAGCGTTTCAATACAACCCGACGGCATTTTACAGCCCTGACTTTGCAACAATGTCTCTGCGTGCTGGCGAGGTGCGGTTCCTTTCGGCGAAACCACCACCGGCCACTCCATTACCCGGCTCAGCGTGATGGTTTCTTGCAACAATGGATGGTTAGGACGCACGACCAGTTTGAGTGATTCCAGAAATAATAATTCGTAGTTCAGACCGACCATCAATTCCGGATCGGCCATACGACCAATGCCGAGATCAATTTCTCCGGACTTTAAACCTGCCAGGATCATCGGATTACTCATGGTGGCAACCTGCAGCGTGGTTTCCATTTGCTGTTTATGGAATGGGCCAATTACCGCCGGCAGAATGCCCAGCGCCGCGGTGGGTAAGGCGCCAATTCGTACGACATCAGTCTGCGACTCTTCGCGCTGGTTTAATGCTTGTCCGGCGGTGTTAAGCGCATCCAGCACTCTTACCGCGTGGGTAAGAAACTGTTCTCCGGGCAGCGTTAACTGCGCGCCAAGACGGCCACGCTCAAAGAGCCGGGTACCGGTCAGTTGCTCCAGTTCATTCAGCGTTTTGGAGAGGGCCGGTTGGCTCAGGTTAAGGGTCTCAGCCGCGCGCCCCAACGTTCCCTGTTGTGCAACGGCGACAAAAGTATGAAGGTGGCGCAAGCGAATGCGCTGATTGAACAGAACATTTTTTTCCATAAGCGATGTTAAAAACAGAGCCGTATCGATGACAAGTGAAGTTGTTTGTTTTTGATAACTTGATAGCAAAATATTATTAACATTTATCGTATTTTACTTACAACTAATTTATTTTGCTTATGTTTTGTACAGCATGTACAGGGGGATAGGATCATGGAAGGGAATGTATCCAGTCGATATACTTTCGTTATTGTTGGCTTTTGAACCCTTCTCTTCACAAGGCACTGATTGATGATACACGTAATAGGGCACCTTAATCCCGATAGCGATGCCATTTGTACTGCCGCAATGACGGCGCGTTGGCTTACTTTACGCGGTCAGCAGGCGACGGCATGGCGTCTGGGCGAACCGAATCGCGAAACGCAATTTATCTTTGAGCATGCAGGGCTGGAAATACCTGGGCGGCTGACGTTTCCGCTGACCGATCTTGATGTCTGGCTGGTCGATTTCACGGAGCCTGCTCAGGGGCCGGAATCGCTGGCAGAAAGTAACGTCGTGGGCATTATCGATCATCACCGACTCGGGGGATTAATGACCCGTCTGCCGCCTGAAGTGTGGGTGAAACCCGTCGGTAGTAGCGCGACGCTGTTATGGCAACTGATGACGGAAGCTGAGCGCAGCCAGTTGTCTGCCGCCGAGGCCGTTTTATTGCTGGGTGCCGCGTTGAGTGACACTGTCACGCTTCGTTCCCCGACCACGACCCCAGATGACCGCCTGGCAGTTGAGGCATTAACCCTAAAAACTGGAGTGGACCTTGACGTTTTCAGTCGCGGTCTGCTATCTGCCAAAACCAGCGTGGAAGGCATGACCGCCCACGAACTTCTGCAGAAAGACATCAAATCCTTCACCATCCATGGGCATTCGGTTTGTGTGGCACAGCTTGAGCTGTATTCGCTGCAACAGGTGGATGCGGTGCTGGACGATTTACGTCATGAAATGGTGCGTTATGCAGAGGAAAAGAATGCCGCACTGGTTGTTCTGATGCTCACCGACATTAATCTGGGCGACACCAGCCTGTGGTTTGCTGGTTGTGAACTCTCAGACATCCCGCAGCCCTGTAAAGTTGAAGGTATGCTCAGCCGTAAAAAACAGATGCTGCCGTGGCTGGAAACGCATTTAAAACCACGTCAGTAGGTTCTGTTCATCGTCAGTAAGGGTGGGAAATTTACGCGAGGTCACACTTTGTAAATTCTTCCCACCGGAGTCTGCGGTGTTCTCTACACTCCAGGTAATATTCACTGGAGGCATGACATTATGGCGAACACCATCACGGCAGATGAGATTCGGGAACAATTTTCGCAGGCAATGTCAGCAATGTACCAGCAGGAAGTCCCGCAATATGGCACGTTGCTGGAACTTGTCGCTGATGTGAATCTGGCGGTACTGGAAAATAATCCGACGTTGCATGAAAAACTGGCTAATGCGGATGAGCTGGCGCGGCTAAACGTTGAGCGCCACGGCGCTATTCGGGTGGGCACTGCGCAGGAACTTTCTACGCTGCGCCGGATGTTTGCGATTATGGGTATGTATCCGGTGAGTTATTACGATCTCTCCCAGGCCGGCGTTCCCGTACATTCCACGGCTTTTCGGCCCATCGACGATGCGTCGCTTTCGCGCAATCCGTTTCGGGTATTTACCTCGTTATTACGCCTCGAATTAATCGAAAACGTCGCGTTGAGGCAAAAGGCCGCGGAGATCCTCGCGAAACGCGACATATTCACCCGTCGTTGTCACGAACTTCTGAATGAATATGATGCGCAGGGCAGTTTTACGCAGGCGCAGGCGCATGAGTTTGTGCATGAGGCGTTGGAAACCTTCCGCTGGCATCAGCATGCCACAGTTGATGAAGGAACCTACCACGCATTACATGACGAGCACCGACTGATTGCCGATGTGGTGTGCTTCCCTGGTTGTCATATCAACCATCTGACGCCGCGTACATTGGATATCGACCGGGTGCAGTCGATGATGCCCGAATGCGGTATTGAACCCAAAATACTGATTGAAGGGCCACCGCGTCGCGAGGTGCCCATTTTATTGCGTCAGACCAGTTTTAAAGCGCTTGAAGAACCGGTGTGGTTTGCCGGGGAGATGCGCGGCACCCACACGGCGCGTTTCGGTGAGATCGAACAGCGCGGCGTGGCCCTGACGCCGAAAGGCAGAGCACTGTATGACGAACTGCTGAATAAGGCGGGAATGGGAAAAGACAACCTGACGCATCAGTTGCATCTTCAGGAAGTGTTCAAAGCATTCCCGGACAGCGAGTTTTTGCTGCGCCAGCAAGGGCTCGCCTGGTTCCGTTATCGCCTGACACCGTCGGGCGAGGCGCATCGACAGGCAATCCGTCCGGATGACGACCCGCAGCCGCTCATTGAGCGAGGCTGGTTGGTTGCGCAACCCATCACCTACGAAGATTTTTTACCGGTAAGTGCCGCAGGAATTTTCCAGTCAAATCTGGGGAATGAAACGCAGGCTCGCAGCCATGGAAATTCCAGCCGCGACGCGTTTGAACAGGCGCTGGGTTGCGCGGTGTATGATGAGTTTGCGCTGTATCAGGAGGCGCAAGATCGAAGTAAACGTCGCTGTGGTTTACTTTAACGGAATTTACATGGGATTCGGCCTGTTCCCATCGACATAAAATATTTTCGATTTTGTACAGATAATCGGCGACCAACAATTGGATTATTAATGAATTTTGTCTAGAGTGAGCGGTCAGAAATGTGCACTCTCTTGCCGCTGATTATGACCGGCGCGGGACCATTTACACGACCAGAAGGATTCACTTTCAGGCATGAATCGCAGACGATTTATTAAAGGTTCAATGGCAGTGGCCGCCGTGTGCGGAACCAGTGGTATTGCATCACTCTTTTCCCGCGCCGCCTTTGCGGCAGAGTCTGACATTGCAGACGGAAAAACCGTTCGTTTTGATTTTTCCGTTCTGCAATCGATGGCTCATGATTTAGCACAGAAGCCATGGGGCGGCGCACCGCGCGCGTTACCTGACACGCTGGCAAAACTGACGCCGCAGGCCTACAACAGCATTCAATATGACGCAGAGCAGTCTCTGTGGAACAATGTTGAAAATCGTCAGCTTGATGCGCAATTCTTCCACGTGGGAATGGGCTTCCGTCGCCGTGTACGCATGTTCTCGGTTGATGCCAGTACGCATATGGCACGTGAAATTCACTTCCGTCCGGAACTGTTTAAATACAATGATGCGGGCGTGGATACCAAACAACTGGAAGGGCAAACTGACCTCGGCTTCGCCGGGTTCCGCGTATTTAAGGCGCCAGAGCTGGCCCGTCGCGACATCGTTTCTTTCCTGGGCGCCAGTTATTTCCGCGCCGTGGATGACACCTACCAGTATGGATTATCGGCTCGCGGTCTGGCGGTAGATACCTACACCGACAGCAAAGAAGAGTTCCCTGATTTTACCGCTTTCTGGTTCGAAACGGTCAAACCGGGCGCAACCTCCTTTACCGTGTATGCGCTTCTTGATAGCCCAAGCGTTACTGGCGCATTCAAGTTCGTGATCCACTGTGAGAAAACGCAGGTGATCATGGATGTACAAAACCACATCTATGCGCGCAAAGACATCAAGCAGCTCGGCATTGCGCCGATGACCAGCATGTTTAGCTGCGGCAACAATGAACGTCGGATGTGCGACACCATTCACCCGCAAATTCATGACTCCGATCGTCTGGCGATGTGGCGAGGTAACGGCGAGTGGATCTGCCGCCCGCTGAATAACCCGCAAAAACTGCAGTTCAACGCCTATACCGATAACAACCCGAAAGGGTTTGGTTTGCTGCAGCTCGATCGCGACTTCTCACATTACCAGGACATCATGGGCTGGTACAACAAGCGTCCAAGTCTGTGGGTCGAACCGCGTAACCAGTGGGGCAAGGGGACTATCGGCCTGATGGAGATCCCGACGACCGGTGAAACGCTGGATAACGTCGTTTGCTTCTGGCAGCCGGAGAGGAAGATCAAAGCTGGCGATGAGCTGGAATTCAAATATCGCCTGTACTGGAGCGCTCAGCCGCCAGTGCGTTCGCCGCTGGCTCGCGTGATGGCGACCCGTACAGGCATGGGCGGTTTCCCGGAAGGATGGGCACCGGGCGAGCACTACCCGGAAAAATGGGCACGACGTTTTGCCGTTGATTTCGTCGGTGGCGATTTAAAAGCCGCCGCGCCGAAAGGTATTGAACCGGTAATTACGCTTTCGAGTGGTGAAGCGAAACAGATTGAGATCCTTTACGTTGAACCTATCGACGGCTACCGCATCCAGTTTGACTGGTATCCGACCTCTGACTCAACCGATCCGGTAGATATGCGTATGTTCCTGCGTTGCCAAGGCGACGCTATCAGCGAAACCTGGCTGTATCAGTACTTCCCGCCAGCGCCGGATAAACGCCAGTACGTTGACGACCGCGAGATGCGTTGATCCTCATCTTTATGGCTCTCCGTCGGGGAGCCATATTCGTCATTTTCTTAAAAAACGCTGTACACTATTTACTCGATCCTGCTCGCATTTTTCCCTGACTTAAACCGATAAGCTGAAGGTGTGTATTTCTTATACACGTTCTTGTCCACTAACAGGGAGAAAGTATGTTTCCAGAATACAGAGACCTTATTTCCCGACTGAAATCCGAGAACCCTCGCTTTCTGTCCTTATTCGAAAAACACAACAGCCTTGATCATGAGATCTCCAGACTGGAAGGTTCGGATGGTCGTGGGTATAGTTTGGACATTGTTCGCCTTAAGAAACAGAAACTCCACCTGAAGGAAGATCTGCTCAAAATATTGCAAAAAGAGAGTGTCAGTGAGAGCTAAATAAAACGGCACTTGCTGTGTAAAAGGGCTTCCAAAAGGGAGCCCTTCCTGTTTTATTTGATGAGCAGGGTTGCCTGCTGAACCAGCATAACGGAATAAAAATGTCAGAAGTGATTACCATCAATGAAACGCTGGAACTGCGTGCCGTAGAAGAACAACACGTCACGCCTCTGTATCAGCTTGTACTTAAAAATAAAAGCTGGCTCCAGCAGTCGCTGAACTGGCCGCAGTTTGTTACGTCAGAGGAAGACACCCGCAAGAACGTGCAAGGCAATATGATGTTGCATCAGCGCGGTTACGCCAAAATGTTCCTGATTTTTGAGCAAGGAAATATGGTCGGGGTTATCTCGTTTAACCAGATAGAACCGCTGAACAAAGCCGCGTATATCGGCTACTGGCTGGATGAGGAACATCAGGGCAAAGGGATCATGTCTCTGGCGCTACAGGCATTGATTCACCATTATGCGCAGCGTCAGGAGATCCGCCGCTTCGTGATTAAATGCCGCGTCGATAACCTTGAGAGTAATCAAGTGGCGCAGCGCAATGGCTTTTTGCTGGAAGGATGTATGAAACAGGCGGAGTTCCTCAATGGTGATTACCATGATGTGAATCTCTATGCCCGAATCATTGATAGCACCTCAGAATAAGCCTGCGATCGGTGTACGCGTAATGCGCTGCTCGCCGTTGATCACCTTCGGGCCGTGCAGATGAATGGCATCGCCATCAAATGCTTCAATATGCGCCTGGTCGCTTATTTCAATGTGATGCTCGATCAGCACTTCGCCCAGCACGCAGGCGTGGCCTTCAATCAGGATGTGGTCGTCAAGCAGGAGCGGCCCGCCGCGTAACTGCGCATGACCGCCGACGAGCACATGGTGCTTCAGTACGCAGTTGCCCTCGACCACCGCGTTTTCCGCCACCTGCGAGCTATAACGTAGGGTAGGAATGGCATCTTCATCGGTTCCGGCAATGACGTGTGCGTGTCCGTAGACTTTGGCGCAATCGCAGATCCAGACATTGTTCTCTGCATTACCTTCAATCCTTGCGCAATCAAACACTTCTGCCCGATGTTCAATAAAGGCATAGTTGATTTTTGCATCACCATAAAGTTGTGCCTGATGCACTACACGCGAGCTGCTGACAAAAGCGCGATCGTAAATTTGCAGGATCTGGTCATGTTCAGGGGTAAGTCCCCTGGCTGCAATGATTTCAGAGCCACACACCACGCGCGCATCACCGAAGAGAAGACACTCACCGCGAACGACTGAATCCTGAATAATGACATTGTCACGGATGTGAGCGTGATGACTGATCTCAGCCCGGTCAATCCACGCGGTATCGCCAATCTGAGCGCCATCTCTAACCACGCTTGCCTGCGTGATACGAGCATTTCCTGTAATTTTTGCGCCGGAAAAAGCGAGCGCGTTTTCATCGTAAATCCAGCAATCGCCGTTTTGCGACAGCACGCTTTCATTATCAATCCAGCCGCCGGGAGTACCGGCCTGGACATCATTAAAATCAGTGAGCGCAATGATTTGGCGTAGTAATACGCTTTTTTTATTGCCATTATCCTGATAACTAAAGGAGCGAGGTTCATCGCTTAGACGATATTTGGTCATAGCTCGTTTCCATGTTGCGCGCCTTAGTTAAACGTAGCAAAGTTTTCCGGACTGGCTAAATCAGCGGAAATTCCATAAAATGCATTTCAAATATACTTTAAAAAATAAACAAAATGAGTAAGAACAAGCACAGTGAACAGGTCCTCAATCTTCCGGCTGGTTATTTTGGCATGGTACTGGGCATCATAGGGATGGGATTTGCGTGGCGTTATGCCAGCCAGGTGTGGCCTGTAAGCCACTGGATCGGCGACGGTTTAGTGATCCTTGCGATGGTCATCTGGGGATTGTTGACGCTGGCCTTTATTAGTCGTTTACTGCGTTTTCCGCATAGCGTTTTGGCAGAGGTTCGTCACCCGGTGATGAGTAGCTTTGTCAGTCTGTTTCCGGCCACAACCATGCTGGTCGCGATTGGTTTTGTCCCGTGGTATCGACCACTGGCGCTTGGATTGTTCAGCATTGGGGTTGTGATCCAACTGGCGTACGCGGCGTGGCAAACCGCGGGACTATGGCGCGGGGAGCACCCAGAAGAAGCCACCACGCCGGGGCTGTATCTGCCGACTGTCGCCAATAACTTTATTAGTGCAATGGCCTGTGGTGCGCTGGGTTTCAACGACACAGGGCTGGTTTTTTTGGGCGCTGGGGTATTTTCCTGGCTCAGCCTGGAGCCAGTGATCCTGCAACGTTTACGCAGTTGCGGCGAACTGCCAACGGTATTACGTACTTCGCTTGGCATTCAGTTGGCGCCTGCGCTGGTCGCCTGCAGCGCCTGGCTTAGCGTCAACGGCGGCGAGGGGGATACGTTGGCCAAAATGTTGTTCGGCTATGGTCTGCTGCAACTTCTTTTTATGCTACGCCTCATGCCGTGGTATCTGTCTCAGCCCTTTAATGCGTCTTTCTGGAGCTTCTCGTTTGGCGTGTCGGCTCTGGCGACAACGGGGCTGCATCTGGGACAAGGCAGCGAATCAGGATTTTTTCATACGCTGTCGATCCCACTGTTTATTTTTACCAATTTTATCATTGCATTATTACTGGTACGTACGTTTGCATTGCTGATGCAGGGAAAACTGCTCATCCGCACAGAGCGTACTGCATTACTGAAATCTGAGGATAAATAATGACCCTTTGCGACGAAAACTACTTTACTGAGAAATACGATTTAACCCGTACGCATTCCGATGTTGTAGAAGCGGCAAAAATTGTTAAGCCAGGTAAAACATTAGATCTGGGCTGCGGTAACGGTCGTAACAGCCTGTACCTGGCAGCAAACGGTTATGACGTAACAGCATGGGATAAAAATCCCATGAGTATCGCTAACCTTGAGCGTATCAAAGCAGCCGAAGGGCTGACTAATCTGCAGGCGAGCGTCGCGGACCTTAATGCGTTGAGTTTTGACGGTGAATACGACTTTATTCTGTCTACCGTAGTGCTGATGTTTCTCGAAGCGAAAACCATTCCGGGACTTATCGAAAATATGCAGCGTTGCACGAAATCGGGGGGATATAACTTAATCGTTGCGGCGATGGATACCGATGATTTCCCGTGCACCGTTGGCTTTCCGTTCGCGTTTAAAGCGGGGGAGTTACGCAACTATTATCGCGGATGGGAACTGCTGAAATATAACGAAGACGTGGGCGAACTGCACCGTACAGATGAAAACGGCAATCGGATTAAGCTGCGTTTTGCGACTATGCTGGCCCGCAAAATCGGCTAATGGCTTATGCTCTGCGTTCAACGCTTTTACGTCGAACGCAGAAAGAAAATTTGTGTGATGCGTACCATTTTTCGCACAACTAGCATGATTTCCTTTTGCTACTATTTCAGATGCATATCTGCAAATACTAAGGGATCATTCCATGCGTGCTCAAACTTTATTTAAAGTTGCAGTGCTTACGGGTTTACTGGCGTTATCAGGCTGTGCGTCAAAAATCACGCAGCCGGATAAATATTCAGGTTTTTTAAAAAATTACTCTGGCCTGAAGGAAACGAAATCGGCAACAGGACAACCTGTGCTGCGTTGGGTTGATCCCAACTTCAATGAGTCCAACTATGACAGTATTGTGTATAACCCGATAACCTATTATCCGATTCCTAAACCAACGACTCAGGTTGGACAACAGGTGCTGGATAAACTGTTGAGCTATACCAATACGCAGATGAAAACCGCGATTAGTAAACGTAAACCTCTGGTGACGACCCCCGGTCCGCGTAGCCTGATTTTCCGTGGCGCGATTACCGGTGTTGCAACCAGCAAAGAAGGGCTGCAGTTCTATGAAGTCGTTCCGGTTGCGTTGCTTGTAGCGGGTACACAAATGGCGACAGGCCACCGTACCATGGATACTCACCTCTATTTTGAAGGTGAGTTGATCGATGCGGCAACCAACAAGCCAGTGATTAAAGTGGTACGGCAGGGTGAAGGTAAAGACCTGAACAACGAAAGTACGCCAATGGCGTTCGAAACGTTGAAGAAAGTTGTTGATGACATGGCGACAGATGCCTCCATGTTTGATGTCAACACAAAACCGTAATGCTGAGCGCACCATCTTTGGATGGTGCGTTTTTTATTATGCCGTCCGACGGCGGTAAAGCAGTTTTCCCATTAACGCCTCCGGGCGAGCAAACATCACCAGATTACCCAGCAAAATCAGCAGTAATCCAGCAATTGCGTTAACCTGCCAGATGTATCCTTCATACAATGTTGACAGCGTCAGCGCGACCAGCGGGAAAAGCAGCGTACTGTATGCCGCCTTACTGGGACCAATACGCCCTACGAGTGTGAAATAGGCACCGAAAGCAATCACCGAGCCAAAAATAGCCAGATATAACAGCGCGCTAATATAGCTGAAAGTCCACTGCGGCATGAAGTTATCCCCGCGCACCAGCGCAATAACGGCGATCAATAGCGTGCCATACAGCATGGTCCAGCTGTTGGTGGTTAATACTTCCAGCCCTTTTTTCTGGTGACGTAGGCTTATCATATTGCCCAATGAGAAACCAAAAGTACCAAGGGCGCTTAAGCCAATGCCCAGCAGCAGCGAATGGTTGAATCCGCTGTTGAGCAAATCCTGCCAGGACAAAGTGACAATGCCCGTCAATCCCAGGCCGGCTGCAATATAGAAACGCAGCGGTGGTTTTTGCCCAAAAAAGATAAAACTATTGACCGCATTGAACAGAACGGCCATTGAGAAAATTACCGACTCCAGGCCGGTATTAATCCATGCCGCAGCTGTGTAAAAACACCAGAAGTTGAAGCAAAAAACGCATCCACCTTGCAACAGGCAAAACAGATGATCGCGACCGGACAGTTTGCGTAATTTCCCGCTAACCAGAAGGGCAACAATCATTACCGAGCTGGCCACGGCAAAGCGCCAAAAGATAGAAACAGGGGCAGAAACAGGGCCTTGCTGCAAATAAATCGCAATCCATGTTGTTCCCCAAATGACGACGACCAGACAGTACAACAGTGCGTTCATACAACTCTCTCATTTTTGTAATCAGGCTCACACTGTGTCACGGCTGGCGGCAGGGGGCTTTCATCGGCTTGCGGCGAACTTGCAAAATCTTGCGCTTTTTTAGCGTAAGAAACGAAAAGTTGGCTGTTTACAACATGTAGCTGATATAGACTGAAAACCTGCTAATCTATTTTTGAACGTGATGGTATGTCTCAGCCCTACGATGCCTTTGAAAAATTACGCAAACATAATGCCGTGCTGCATGAATCAGTTGCGTTACATTCGGGGATCCAACTGGCCGCCTGGTCAAACAAGCGCGATACCATTACCCAGTATTGCGATCACCACACGCTCAGTTTATACATCGCGGATGGCTACGAGAGTTATCACAAGACGGCGGAAGGCTGGAAGAATGGCGGCGGGCCGGATCGTTTTTGCCTGATGCCAAAAGAGAGCGAATCCAGTTGGGATATTCGCGACGATCTTTCCTTCGTTCACCTCTATTGTACGGATACCCATCTGCGCGAAGTGGGTGAAAAAGTCTGGGACAAAAGCCCCTATAGCTTCACGCTGGACGAGCATACATTTGGCAGCGATCCGGGGATCACAGCGGTTTATCGTCAGTTTTTGCTCGGTAACGACTGGCAGCAACCGGCCAATCATCTTACGCTCAGCGCCGCATCTTCACTGCTGCTAACGCATCTGATCCAGCATTACAGCAATGTACAATGGCGGTTGCCCACAGTCACTGGAGGTCTTGCACCTGCCACTTTGCGTAATGTGCTGGCCTATATTGAAGCGCATCTGGCGCACCCGATAACCCTGAGCGATCTGGCAAGCGAGGCGGCGCTTAGTGATTTCCACTTTGCCAGAATGTTTCGCCAGTCGATGAATATGGCGCCGCACCAGTATGTGATGCAACGTCGGATGGCGCTGGCGCAGAATCTGGTTTGTTATTCTTCACGCAGTTTGTCGGATATTGCGATGACCTGCGGGTTTAGTTCGGCGAGTCATTTTAGTAACCGGTTTAAACAGGTAACGGGTAAAACGCCAACGCAGTTACGTGCGGCGAAATAACGTCAAGGCTGCGTAGCAGAAACCGCCGACGACCAGCCCCCAGAATGCAGACCCAACACCCCACAACGTCAGACCGCTGGCCGTGACCAGAAAAGTAACGATAGCCGCATCGCGCTCGGCCTCATTATGCAGTGCCTGATACAAACTTCCGCTAATCGTACCGAGCAAGGCGAGGCCAGCTAGCATCTGGATCCAACTTACGGGCAGGGCCGCCATCAGTCCTGTGACCGAACCACCAAAAACCCCGGCCAGTAGATAGAAAACGCCTGCCGCAGCGGCGGCGAGCCAGCGTCGTTTGGCATCAGGATGTGCTTCGGGACTTTGGCAAATTGCTGCGGTTATGGCGGCAATACAAATAGAGTAAACGCCAAAAGGCGAAAACAGCAGCGCCATCAGGCCAGTGAAAACAATCAGTGGTGATACGGGTAACGCATAGCCTGATGCTTTCATGGTGGCAATGCCTGGAGCATTTTGCGAGGCCATGGTGACCAGAAACAGCGGCAGCGCAATGCTGATACTGTGGGCAAATGAAAAGTGTGGGGCAATAAATTCAGGAAATACCGGCGACAGATTAACACCGCTAGTGACAACGTCACCTTTAATCAGCGCAATGGCGATACCTACCAGCATCGCGGCGAGCGTCGCATACCGTGGGGCGATGACTTTACACACCAGCCATGCCAGCAGCATGCTCCCGCATAAGATAAGTTCGTTATTCAGGCTATTAAATGCCTGCAAACCAAAACGCAGCAGGATCCCGGCCAGCATGGCAGATGCCAGTGAATGCGGAATGATTTTCATCAAACGGGCAAACAGCCCGGTTACGCCGCACAGCACAATCAGCGCATTAGCCACAATAAAAACGCCGATAGCATCCTGAATCGTGATGCCTTGCAGGCCCGTAACCAGCAGCGCGGCACCGGGCGTTGACCATGCGGTGAGAACAGGGGCGCGATACCATAATGTCAGCACCAGCGTACTGACACCCATTGCTATCCCCAGCGAGGTCATCCAGCCCGCGATTTGTTCAGTCGTCGCCCCTGCGGCCAGAGCGGCTTGCCAGATGATGGCTGCGGAGCTGGCATAGCCGACCAGGACAGCCACAAAACCGGACAGAACGGTAGGCAGAGGGATAGAAAATGCGCGCATATTCACTCCTTGTGCGTTATAACGGTCAGGCACTGTAACACTGTGCGTTATAGCGTACAAGTGCTAAACTGTAGGTCCGTGAAAGGAGACCGATGAAGGAGAAAAATGGACAACTTAACCCAGTATCTGGCTACTACGCTCCGGACGTTACGTCACCAGCGAGAATGGAGCCTTTCACGTCTGGCGGAGGAAACCGGTGTATCAAAAGCCATGTTGGGGCAAATTGAGCGCAACGAGTCCAGCCCAACGGTGGCGACATTGTGGAAAATTGCCACTGGACTGAACGTGCCGTTTTCGACGTTTATTTCACCGCCAGAGTCAGACAATACGCCGGCATTTGATCCTCAGCAGCAGGCGATGGTCGTCACATCGCTGTTCCCGTGGGATCCGCAACTGTGCTTCGATCATTTTTCAATCCTGCTGGCACCCGGTGCACTCAGCGAATCAACTCCGCATGAATCCGGGGTTATCGAGCATGTTGTGGTGATTAACGGACTGCTGGATATGTGTATTGAGGGGCAGTGGCGTACCATTACATCCGGCGAGGGAGTTCGTTTTGCCGGAGACAGGGCACATAGCTACCGTAACAGCAGCGAACAAACGGTGCACTTTCATTCGCTGATCCATTACCGACGTGGTTAATCGGGAAAACTATTCCGAAACGCCCCGCTTGTGACTACAATAACCGCCATTTTTACCGCTTGTGGATGATAACAACTGTATGCGCCAGCAGCCTCATCACCTTGAATTGTTAAGCCCGGCCCGGGATACCGCCATTGCCCGTGAAGCCATTTTGCACGGCGCAGACGCCGTTTACATTGGCGGCCCGGGTTTTGGCGCGCGTCATAACGCCAGTAACAGTCTGAAAGATATTGCCGAACTAGTGCCTTTCGCCCATCGCTACGGGGCGAAAATCTTTGTGACGCTAAATACCATTTTGCACGATGATGAACTGGAACCCGCACAACGGTTAATTACCGATCTGTATCAGACCGGTGTTGATGCCCTGATTGTGCAGGATATGGGGATTCTGGAACTGGATATTCCCCCCATTGAGCTGCATGCCAGCACCCAATGTGATATTCGCAGTGTTGAGAAGGCGAAGTTTCTTGCTGATGTCGGATTCACCCAGATTGTCCTGGCGCGCGAACTGAGCCTTGAGCAAATTAACGCCATCCATCAGGCTACTGACGCAACCATTGAATTTTTCATCCACGGTGCGCTGTGCGTTGCCTATTCAGGCCAGTGTTATATTTCTCATGCTCAAACCGGACGCAGTGCTAACCGTGGCGACTGTTCTCAGGCCTGCCGCCTGCCGTATACCCTGAAAGACGATCAGGGGCGCGTGGTGTCCTATGAAAAACACCTGCTGTCGATGAAAGACAACGATCAGACCGCCAACCTCGGCGCATTGATTGACGCAGGTGTGCGTTCCTTCAAAATTGAAGGGCGCTACAAAGACATGAGCTATGTGAAGAATATTACCGCGCATTATCGTCAGATGCTGGACGCTATCATCGAAGAGCGGGGAGATTTGGCCCGTTCTTCAGCTGGACGCACAGAACATTTCTTCACCCCGTCTACGGAGAAAACCTTCCATCGCGGCAGTACTGATTACTTTGTAAATGCCCGTAAGGCCGATATCGGCGCATTCGACTCTCCAAAGTTTATTGGCCTGCCGATTGGTGAAGTCCTGAAGGTGGCAAAAGATCATCTCGATGTTGAGGTGACAGAACCGCTGGCGAACGGGGATGGTCTGAACGTGTTAATCAAGCGTGAGGTCGTCGGATTTCGCGCTAACACCGTTGAAAAAACCGGGCACAATCGTTATCGGGTGTGGCCGAATGAAATGCCCGTCGATCTGCACAAAGTTCGTGCTAACCATCCGCTGAATCGCAACCTCGATCATAACTGGCAACAGGCGCTGACCAAAACCTCCAGCGAACGCCGCGTTGCGGTCGATATTGAACTGGGCGGCTGGCAGGAACAGTTAATCCTGACGCTCACCAGCGAGGAGGGCGTGAGTATCACCCATACGCTGGATGGTCAGTTTGAGGAAGCGAACAATGCGGAAAAAGCGTTGAACAATCTGCAGGATGGCCTGGCAAAGCTCGGACAAACGATGTATTACGCCCGCGATATTCAGATCAACTTGCCGGGGGCATTGTTCGTACCAAACGGTCAACTGAATCAGTTGCGACGTGAAGCTGTCGACATGCTGGATGCCGCGCGTTTGCAAAATTATCAGCGGGGCAGTCGTAAACCGGTCGTACAACCGGCGCCGGTTTATCCGCAAACGCATCTGAGTTTCCTGTCTAACGTCTACAACCATAAAGCGCGTGAGTTTTATCACCGCTATGGTGTGCAGTTGATTGATGCCGCCTATGAAGCGCATGAAGAAAAGGGCGATGTACCGGTGATGATCACCAAACATTGTCTGCGTTTCGCCTTTAACCTGTGTCCGAAACAGGCGAAAGGGAACATCAAGAGCTGGAAAGCCACGCCGATGCAACTGGTTAACGGCGATGAAGTCCTGACGCTGAAATTTGATTGCCGACCGTGCGAAATGCACGTGATCGGCAAGATGAAACATCACATTCTGAAGATGCCATTGCCTGGCAGTATAGTGGCTTCCGTCAGCCCCGAAGACCTGATGAAGACACTGCCGAAGCGTAAAGGCTGACGGTTAACTCATATGGATATCGGGTTTTCGTGATTTTTGCCAGTGATGGTGCTCGCGAAGAGTGGCGGCGGATTCTTCCGCCGTCACTCGCAGCTCATCGCTGTCGGCCGTGTGTCGTAATACGTGATCGGCATCCTGTACCTGAAGATATTCATGTCCCTGATTAGTCGCGAAAAGCTGACCAGAAAAAAGCGCGCTGGCCAGCAATAACACCGTTAACCCTTTCTTAAACATCATGCACCCTCTGGTACGTTAGCTGCGGAATTGGCGATAATTTCACCTTGTGACTATTCAATATTTTAATCGGGATAATGGCAATCTCTGTTTTGCCAATTCGATGTTTTTTACATTTTTGTTTAGCCAGCATTAGGATTTGTAACAACCGGGAAGCACAGGGCGACTCGGTTGTTACCGGGGGGAAAATCAGGACTTAAACCCAGCAGCGGTCATCAGTAAGCGAAAGAATGAACCGACGGCCGCCAGGGCCAGCACACTGCCGCCCCAGAGAATGACCAGCCACATCAGACGTTTCCAGATAGATTGTTGCATTAATGATACCCCTCACCATGTTGAACTTTGCCGCGGAAAACGTAGTAGCTCCAGAAGGTATACACCAGGATTATTGGGATAATCAGCAGTGCGCCAACCAGCATAAAGCCCTGACTTTGCGCCGGAGCCGCCGCCTGCCAGAGCGTAATGGACGGTGGAATGATGTGTGGCCAAATGCTGATCCCCAGTCCGCTAAACCCGAGGAAAATCAGCCCCAGCGTCAAGACAAAAGGCAGAGTATGGCTGTTTCGCTGGCCCAGCGCGCGCCACAACCAGAGGCTAATTAACGCAACCAGCAGCGGAACCGGCAGCAGGAACCACAGGTTGGGCAGGCTAAACCAACGCACGGCAATAGCATTGTGCGCCAACGGCGTCCACAGGCTGATAATGGCAATGACAACCAACATCGCCAGCAGTAGTTTTTTTGCCACGCCGCGCATTTTATCCTGTAACGGGTTTTCGCTTTTCATCACCAGCCATGTTGCTCCCAGCAGGGCGTAGGCCACCACGAGACCAATGCCGCAGAACAGCGTAAACGGGGTCATCCAGTCGAAAGGACCGCCGCTGTAGCTGCGACCGGTAACGGAAAATCCGTTGAGTACAGCACCCACCACCACGCCCTGGGTGAATGTCGCCAGAATTGAACCGCCGAGAAAGGCTTTATCCCAGAATGGTCGATGCGCCGGTGTAGCCTTGAAGCGAAACTCGAACGCGACGCCGCGAAATATCAGGCCGATTAGCATCAGGGTCAACGGGATCGTCAGCGCATCGACAATCACTGCATAGGCCAGCGGGAACGCACCAAATAACCCGGCCCCCCCCAGAACAAGCCAGGTTTCATTCCCGTCCCATACCGGAGCGACGCTGTTAACCATCACGTCGCGATCATCAGCGTCCTGAATAGCGGGAAATAAAATACCGATCCCGAGGTCAAAACCGTCCATCACGATATACATCAGCGTGGCGAACACGATAATCACAAACCAGATAACTGATAAATCGATACCCATTAGCGATGTGCCTCCGGTTGAGAATCGAGAACTGCGGCAGAAAGCGGCCGGGCAGGTGTGCCGGTTGGCGGAATGGTCGGGTCATCTTCCTGCGGCCCTTTACGGATCAAGCGGATCATGTAGCTGTAACCCACGCCAAATACCGAGCTATACACCACAAAGAAGGACAGCAGGCTGATACTCATATGTAAATCGCCATGAGCGGAAACCGCATCCGCTGTACGTTGCAGACCGTAAACCACCCACGGTTGACGGCCCACTTCAGTGGTCACCCAGCCAGCCAGAATGGCAATCAGACCGGAAGGGCCCATCAACAATGCAAAGCGCAAGAAAGCGCGCGAGGTGTATAAACGCTGCTTATAACGCAGCCACAAGGCAAACGCACCCAACAGGATCATCAGCATGCCTAGCCCCGCCATAATGCGAAACGACCAGAACACCATGGTGGAGTTGGGCCGGTCTTCTTTAGGAAACTCTTTCAGGGCCGGGACTTGTTTATCCAGACTATGGGTCAGGATCAGACTGCCCAGCGCAGGAATTTCCAGCCCATAGCGAGTGCGCTCTTGCTCCATATCCGGCCAGCCGAAGAGCAGCAGCGGGGTTGGTTCGCCTGGCGGATTTTCCCAGTGTCCCTCAATAGCGGCAATTTTTGCCGGTTGGTGTTTCAGCGTATTCAATCCGTGCATATCGCCAATCAAGGCCTGCAGTGGGGCGACGATTAGCGTCATCCACAGCGCCATCGAAAACATGGCGCGAATAGCGGGAGTGCTATTCCCACGCAGTAAATGCCATGCGGCTGAAGCCGCGACAAACAACGCGCTGCTGAGGAAAGCGGCAACGGACATATGCAACAAACGATAAGGGAATGAAGGATTGAAAATAACGGCGAACCAGTCGACGGGAACCACTTGCCCGTTAACGATTTCATAGCCTTGCGGTGTTTGCATCCAACTGTTGGAGGCGAGGATCCAGAAAGTAGAAATAATCGTACCCAGCGCAACCATACAAGTGGCGAAGAAGTGAAGTCCAGGACCAACCCGGTTCCAGCCAAACAGCATTACCCCAAGGAAGCCCGCTTCGAGGAAAAAGGCGGTTAACACCTCATAGGTCAGCAGCGGTCCGGTGATGCTTCCGGCAAACTCGGAAAAACCGCTCCAGTTCGTGCCGAACTGATAAGCCATCACCAGCCCGGAAACGACGCCCATACCAAAGTTTACGGCGAATATTTTCGACCAGAAATGGTATAGCGAACGCCAGGTGGGATTTTTTGTTTTTAGCCATAACCCCTCAAGCACCGCCAGATAACTGGCGAGGCCGATGGTAATGGCCGGAAAGATGATGTGAAAGGATACCGTAAACGCGAACTGGATCCTCGCCAGGTGAAACGCGTCAAGACCGAACATGCTTAACTCCGCAGGCAAAATTGATTTGGCGCAATTCTAAGCTTAGGAAGGAATGCGGGGCAGAAACAGAACAGTTCTTTTTAACCATAACAGTTGCAGTGCTGTTATAGGTTGTACACGCTGATATGAAATCTGGAAGCGAGTCTAACACCGGCAGTGGAAGGTGGGTTTGTGGTTTCTTTTCCGGATATTCCGGAAGCATTAACTCAGGAAAATACTCGCCATGACGCTTTCCAGGCCGCGCAGACTGCATTGATTACCGCTTTTGAATTCTATTTCGACGACAACGAGGCGATTCCACTCCCTTCGGCGGTTGGCGCTGAAGATACCTACGTAGAAATACCGCTGAGCGTTGCGTCTAAGGTTCTTCTGCTGAATGCCTTCCTTGAATCAAAAATCACCCAGCAGGAGCTGGCGAACAGGATCGGCAGACCTAAGCAGGAGATCACCCGTTTATTTGATTTAAAGCACACGACCAAAATTGATGCCGTACAGATTGCTGCTCGCGTCTTAGGCAAAGAACTGGCGTTAACGATGTTGTAAAACTGTTAACTATAACAGTTATAAAAAACACCCTGATTATGTAAACTGATATACACAGTGATTGTCACCGACACCGGTAATCAGGATCAAAAATGAAAAAGTATCAGCGACTGGCTGAGCAAATTCGCGATCAAATCGCGTCTGGCGTATGGCAGCCAGGCGATCGCCTGCCGTCACTGCGTGAACAGGTGGTCAGCAGCGGCATGAGTTTTATGACCGTCGGACACGCCTACCAACTGTTGGAAAGTCAGGGGCGGATTATTGCCCGACCGCAGTCGGGTTACTATGTCGCCGCGCGCCCACAACGTGAGCTGGCAGCACCGCAGGCACAGGTCATGCGCGATGAAGCAGTGGATATCAACACTTATATTTTTGATATGTTGCAAGCCAGTCGTGATGCGTCAGTAATGCCATTTGCCTCTGCATTCCCCGACCCGCGACTGTTTCCACTTCAGCAGTTGAACCGCTCGCTGGCGCAGGTGAGTAAAACCGCCACTGCTATGAGCGTGATCGAAAACCTGCCGCCGGGAAATGCAGAATTGCGCCATGCCATTGCCCGTCGCTATGCTCAACAGGGAATGACTATTTCACCTGATGAGATTGTGATCACCACCGGCGCGCTGGAAGCCCTCAACCTGAGCCTGCAGGCGGTGACCGAACCGGGGGATTGGGTGATTGTCGAAAACCCTTGTTTTTACGGCGCGTTGCAGGCTCTGGAGCGATTACGCCTGAAGGCGCTTGCGATTGCCACCGATGTCAAAGAGGGGATCGATCTGGCTGCGCTGGAGCAGGCGTTGCAGGAGTATCCGGTCAAAGCCTGCTGGCTGATGACTAACAGTCAAAATCCGCTGGGTTTTACGCTCAAACCAGAGAAAAAAGCGCACCTGGTGGCATTGCTGGAAAAATACCACGTGATGCTGATAGAGGATGATGTCTACAGCGAACTGTACTTTGGTCGTGAAAAACCGCAGCCCGCCAAGGCCTGGGATCGTGCTGACCGCGTTTTACATTGTTCGTCTTTCTCGAAGTGCCTCGTGCCCGGGTTCCGTGTGGGCTGGGTGGCGGCCGGGAAGCATGCCCGGCGTATTCAGCGACTTCAGCTAATGAGCACCTTATCCACCAGTTCCCCGATGCAGCTTGCACTGGTGGATTACTTGTCAACCCGGCGCTATGACGCACATCTGCGTCGCTTACGCCGCCAACTGGCAGAGCGCAAACAGCAGGCCTGGCAAACGTTGCTGCGTCATCTTCCGGCGGAAGTCAAAATTCACCACAACGACAGCGGCTATTTTTTATGGCTGGAATTACCAGAACCGCTTGATGCAGGCGAACTCACTACCCAGGCACTGGCGCACCATATCAGCATTGCGCCGGGAAAAATGTTCTCAACCTCGGGGAGTTGGACGCGTTTCTTTCGTTTTAATACCGCATGGCACTGGGGAGAACGTGAGGAACAGGCGGTGAAACAGTTGGGAAAATTAATTCGCGAGATGATGAAATAAAACGTAACGCGCTATTCAATATAAAAGAATAGCGCGTTCTTATTTTCGAAATAGAGAATACATAGCACTGATGTTATTTATATCGAGTGCTACCATACAAAAAATCAATAGTTCTTACTATTGCCACCTTTGCACCTAACTCCTTGTCTATACTCCAGAAGATTAAGCCTCATGGTCGGAGTCAGTCGCGTAATGAGCGTTAGCTCACAACCTGATTAAATTTCCTTGCGCCAGCAGGAACGCTTACCACACCCCGACTATTTTTAGGAAAGGACATATATTTACGGCAAGGCTGCCGCTCAATATTTTTTCGACAGGAGTAAGACGTTATGAGCAAGCAACTTGCCCTCAGTAGCCTGTGTGCCTTCAGCATGACGCTGATGACGGCGCAGGCAGCCGAACCCCCGACATCATTAAGTAAACCGGAAGGTCGTCTGGATATTATTGCCTGGCCGGGTTACATCGAGCGTGGACAAACTGATAAACAATATGATTGGGTCTCGCAGTTTGAGAAAGATACCGGCTGCGCGGTCAATGTTAAAACGGCGGCCACCTCTGATGAGATGGTCAGCCTGATGGCGAAAGGCGGCTACGACCTGGTTACCGCTTCCGGTGATGCTTCATTGCGACTGATTATGGGTAAACGCGTTCAGCCAATTAATACCGCGCTGATCCCTAACTGGAAAACCCTTGATCCGCGAGTGGTAAAAGGAGAGTGGTTTAACGTTGGGGGTAAAGTTTACGGTACGCCATACCAGTGGGGACCAAACCTGCTGATGTATAACACCAAAACCTTCCCAACGCCGCCGGACAGCTGGAACGTGGTATTCGTTGAACAAAATCTTCCTGACGGTAAAAGCAATAAAGGTCGCGTTCAGGCTTACGATGGCCCGATCTATATTGCCGACGCCGCGTTATTCGTTAAGGCCACTCAGCCGCAACTGGGTATTACCGATCCCTATCAGCTCACCGAACAGCAGTATCAGGCGGTTATCAAAGTCCTGAGCGATCAGCACGCGTTAATTCATCGCTATTGGCACGATACCACCGTGCAAATGAGCGACTTCAAAAATGAAGGTGTGGTGGCCTCAAGCGCCTGGCCTTATCAGGCTAACGCCCTGAAAGGGGAAGGTCAGCCGATTGCCACAGTTTTCCCAAAAGAAGGGGTTACTGGCTGGGCTGATACCACCATGCTGCACAGTCAGGCAAAACACCCGGTATGCGCTTATAAATGGATGAGCTGGTCATTAACCCCGAAAGTACAGGGCGACGTAGCGGCATGGTTTGGTTCTCTGCCAGTGGTGCCGGAAGGCTGTAAAGCCAGCCCGTTACTGGGTGAAAAAGGCTGTGAAACCAACGGCTATAGCTATTTCGACAAAATTGCCTTCTGGAAAACGCCGATTGCCGAAGGCGGCAAATTCGTTCCTTACAGTCGCTGGACGCAGGATTACATCGCCATTATGGGTGGTCGTTAATTCCGCTGGGGGTTTTATGACGTACGCAGTGGAGTTTCATGACGTCTCGCGTTTGTACGGGGATGTTCGTGCTGTTGATGGGGTGAGTATTGCGATTAACGACGGTGAATTTTTCTCTATGCTGGGGCCATCCGGCTCCGGCAAGACCACCTGTCTGCGCCTGATTGCCGGTTTTGAGCAACTTTCAGGCGGCGCAATTACTATTTTTGGTAAGCAGGCCAGCGAATTGCCGCCCTGGGAACGGGACGTCAATACGGTTTTTCAGGATTACGCGCTATTCCCGCATATGTCGATTCTCGATAACGTCGCTTACGGGTTGATGGTCAAAGGCATTGATAAAAAGACACGTCACGCAAAAGCACGCGAGGCACTGGATAAGGTCGCGCTCGGTTTTGTTCATGAACGCAAACCGTCACAGCTTTCCGGTGGGCAGCGGCAGCGCGTGGCTATTGCCCGGGCGTTGGTCAATGAACCACGCGTCCTGCTGTTGGATGAGCCGCTTGGGGCATTGGATCTTAAATTGCGTGAACAGATGCAACTGGAGCTGAAGAAGTTACAGCAATCCCTGGGTATTACGTTCATTTTTGTCACCCACGATCAGGGGGAAGCCCTGTCGATGTCCGATCGTGTGGCGGTGTTTAATAACGGTCGTATTGAACAGGTGGATTCTCCGCGTGAACTGTACATGCGCCCGCGGACACCGTTTGTGGCAAGTTTCGTTGGGACGTCAAATGTCTTCGATGAGGCGATGTCGGCCAACGTTTGCGGGCTGCAGGGTATGTTTTCCTTGCGTCCGGAACACATTCGCTTGAATGACGTCAGTGGCGAAGTCCAGGCTCCGGGGATCATTCAGGCTGTGCAATACCAGGGAGCGGCGACGCGGTTTGAGCTGAAACTCGCCGGTGGTGAAAAATTGCTGGTTAGCCAGGCTAACCTGACGGGAGAAGTGCTGCCGCCAACGCTGTCACCGGGTCAGCAGGTGATAGCCTCATGGTCACGTGATGTGATGGTACCGCTGGTTGAGGAGAGGTGAATGGCTATGAACGTCTTACATTCGCCTCCACAGCCGACAAATCTGAACCGGATCTCAGGTTTCTTTTGGCGTAATCCGGGGCTGGGGCTGTTTTTGCTGCTCCTCGGGCCGCTGATGTGGTTTGGAATCGTTTACTTTGGCTCATTACTGACGCTGTTGTGGCAAGGTTTTTATACCTTTGACGATTTCACGATGTCGGTCACGCCGGACCTGACGCTGGCGAATTTGCAGGCGCTGTTTAATCCGGCTAACTACGACATCATTTTGCGTACCCTGACGATGGCGGTGGCAGTCACCATTGCCAGCGCGATTCTGGCGTTTCCGATGGCGTGGTATATGGCGCGATATACCAGCGGCAAAATGAAAGCCTTTTTTTACATTGCCGTGATGTTGCCGATGTGGGCCAGCTACATTGTTAAAGCTTACGCGTGGACGTTGCTGTTGGCTAAAGACGGCGTGGCGCAGTGGTTTTTAACCCATCTTGGGCTGGAGCCGCTGCTGCTTTCGTTCCTGACGCTGCCTGCGGTAGGCGGCAATACGTTGTCGACGTCAGGATTGGGTCGTTTCCTGGTCTTCGTCTACATCTGGCTGCCGTTTATGATTCTGCCGGTACAGGCTGCACTAGAGAGACTTCCGCCGTCACTGTTACAGGCCTCCGCTGATTTGGGCGCGCGTCCGCGTCAAACCTTCCGCTATGTGGTTCTCCCACTGGCGATACCCGGCATCGCGGCGGGTTCGATTTTTACCTTCTCACTGACGTTGGGCGATTTTATCGTACCGCAGTTGGTGGGACCACCAGGCTATTTCATCGGCAACATGGTGTATTCGCAACAAGGGGCTATCGGCAATATGCCTATGGCGGCGGCATTTACTCTGGTGCCAATTGTCTTAATCGCACTGTATCTGGCGTTCGTGAAGCGTCTGGGAGCTTTCGATGCACTCTGAACGCGTACCCTGGCTACTCAAACTGGCGGCATGGGGCGGGGTTATTTTCCTGCACTTTCCCATCCTCATCATCGCCACCTATGCTTTTAATACAGAGGAGGCCGCTTTTAGTTTCCCACCGCAGGGGTTAACGCTGAAATGGTTTAGCGTTGCGGCGCAGCGTAGCGATATTCTGGAATCGGTGACGTTGTCACTTAAAATCGCGGCGCTGTCGACAGCTATTGCCCTGGTTCTGGGGACGATGGCCGCGGCTGCCCTGTGGCGCAGGGACTTTTTTGGTAAAAGCGCAATATCGCTGTTGCTACTTTTACCGATCGCGCTGCCGGGAATTATTACCGGTCTGGCGCTGCTGACTGCGTTTAAAACCATCAACCTGGAACCAGGGTTTCTGACGATCGTGGTGGGCCATGCGACGTTTTGCGTGGTGGTGGTGTTTAACAACGTCGTGGCGCGTTTTCGCCGTACCTCATGGAGTCTGGTTGAAGCGTCTATGGATCTTGGCGCCAATGGCTGGCAAACCTTTCGTTATGTCGTGCTGCCGAACCTGGCATCGGCACTGCTGGCGGGAGGGATGCTGGCGTTTGCCTTGTCGTTTGATGAAATCATCGTGACAACGTTCACCGCCGGACATGAAAGAACACTTCCTTTGTGGCTACTCAATCAACTGGGTCGACCACGAGATGTGCCTGTCACCAACGTTGTGGCATTGCTGGTAATGCTGGTGACAACACTGCCAATTTTAGGGGCCTGGTGGCTAACGCGTGAAGGCGACACTCTCGCCGGAAACGGTAAATAAACGACGATATGGGAAATTGCTATGCAACATCAATTACTGATTAATGGCGAGCTGGTCAACGGTGAAGGTGAAAAGCAGCCAGTCTATAACCCTGCCACTGGTGAAATTATTCTGGAGATTGCCGAGGCGTCTGCTGCGCAGGTTGATGCCGCAGTACGTGCAGCAGACAGCGCATTTGCCAGTTGGGGGCAAACCACGCCGAAAGTCCGCTCGGAATTGCTGCTGAAACTGGCGGATGTTATCGCCGATAACGCGCAAACCTTTGCCGAGCTGGAATCACTCAACTGTGGTAAGCCGCTGCACTGCGTCCTCAATGATGAAATTCCGGCAATCGTCGACGTTTTCCGCTTCTTTGCCGGGGCAGCGCGAACTCTGCAAGGACAGGCGGCCGGAGAGTATCTGGAAGGGCATACGTCGATGATTCGTCGGGATCCACTGGGCGTGGTGGCCTCTATTGCGCCGTGGAACTATCCGCTGATGATGGCAGCGTGGAAGCTGGCTCCAGCGTTGGCTGCGGGAAACTGTGTGGTGATTAAACCATCAGAAATTACCCCGCTGACGGCGCTTAAATTGGCTGAATTTGCCAAAGATATTTACCCGGCTGGCGTTATCAACGTCCTGTTTGGTCGCGGTAAAACGGTGGGCGATCCGCTGACCGGCCATGAAAAAGTCCGCATGGTTTCTCTGACTGGCTCCATTGCAACCGGTGAACACATTATTCAGCACACCGCGCCGTCAATTAAGCGCACACATATGGAACTGGGCGGCAAAGCTCCGGTGATCATTTTTGATGATGCCGATCTGGATGCGGTAGTGAGCGGCGTGCGGACCTTTGGTTATTACAATGCCGGGCAAGACTGCACTGCCGCTTGCCGAATCTATGCCCAAAAAGGCATTTATGACGCGTTGGTTGAGAAACTCGGCGCCGCGGTTGCCAGCCTGAAAATTGGTGCGCCGAACGACGAATCGACGGAACTGGGACCGGTAAGTTCGCAGGCGCATCTTGATCGCATCACCAAAGCGGTTGATGAGGCTAAAGCGTTGGGGCACATCAACGTTATCACCGGTGGTAAGAAAGTGGAGGGGGCAGGCTACTATTTCGCCCCGACGCTGCTGGCTGGGGCAAAGCAAGACGATGCCATTGTGCAGAGGGAAGTTTTCGGTCCGGTGGTCAGCGTAACGGTCTTTGATGATGAAGATCAGGTATTGGCGTGGGCTAACGATTCGAAGTACGGGCTGGCATCCTCCGTCTGGACCCGGGATGTGGGGCGCGCGCATCGATTTAGCGCTCGCCTGCAGTATGGTTGCACCTGGGTCAATACACACTTCACGCTGGTCAGCGAGATGCCGCACGGCGGGCAAAAACAGTCTGGTTATGGCAAGGATATGTCGGTTTACGGGCTGGAAGATTACACGATTGTTCGCCATGTCATGATCAAGCATGAGTAGTCTCTGAAGCGCGAGCGGTAAATGGGGCACGGATAGCTAAATATTGGCAAACGTGCGTCTATACTATTCGTGCCACTGGCCTCGTCGCCATCGGACGGCGGTAAGTTGGAAATATCCGCGAGGTCAGGCTAATTGATACAACAAAGCCCCGGTTGAATATCGGGGCTTTGTGCTTTCAGGTATACCGTCCGGTTATTAGCGGCGTAAGCTGCTAAGTCAGGCGAGTAGCGCACAAACGCTCAGAACCAGTCCCAGTTGTTCCGGCGTCAGACCTGTCGTCAATAATCGCCGGTTCAGCAGGCTGCCCAATAGTGAAGCAAATGCCAGTAACAACCCCGTTCAGCCAAGGGATCTCAATTTCCATCAGCATACCGGCACAACACCGAGGCGTTATTTGGATACCTAATGCCATTGAAGGATTAGGGGGATTACATACTAAGGATAATTTACCCGGAAGTGTGAGAGTGGGAAGATGGTGTACTAATGGCAGAGAGAAAAACCTCTCTGCCAGCGGACGCTGCGATTAATTACACAAGAACCACATCAAGCAAACCAGCCAAACCTTGCGGAAATCAGACTGAAAAGTCCTACAGCAGCAAATATATTTATCAGCACCACCGTTTTACTGGAAACATTCATTTGTGCCACCTTTCGTTTAAACCCTTATGGGTATAGTACGGGTTATAACTATCCGCAATAGTACGAATTCCGAACACAATGAAAACGGTGTGTTTTACCGCTGTTTCTCTTAAAATAATTAATAAAACTTGATGTGGGTCATGAAAAAGAGCATATTGCGCGCGATTTCACCTTTCGGCCCGGATGCCTTACATGTCTCTGTACCAAAAAATGTTGGTTTTTTATGCGGTGATGGCCGCTATCACGGCAATCATCACCTGGTTTCTTTCCCGCGATAAAAAGCGGATTCGTTTTCTCAGCGCAGTATTAGTCGGGGCGACCTGGCCGATGAGTTTTCCCGTCGCGTTAATGTTTTCTCTCTTCTGATGACGGCGTAAACGCCGTTTCAGGCGGAAAGCAGGGCATCTAATCGTTTTCTGTCGGCGTCACTGACGTCCTGCGGATGCTGATACCCCACGTTCTCATTCGCACGGGTATATAAAGCGACCAGCCAGTCGTAAACGTAGCGACTTGCGCCGTGCGAAGGTTGTTCATCCAGTTTCGTCAGGCGTAACATTGGCTGTTGCTTAGGCGCGCTAAAAATAGCCGATCCTTTTTGGATCCTGCTGGCCGGACGCTGTTCCTCGGCAACGTTAGCAAATCCAAGCCAGGTAATAAAATCGCCAATATCGGCGTGAAGTTGCGCGGCGCAGACGTTTTCTCGCTGCAAAATGCGCTGTAAGCGTTGCGGCATCTCCAGGCGATAGCTGGCGGTAACGAGGATATCGGCAACCTGCCTTAGCGTACGGGCGTCGAGGCGTAACCGGCGCGCATTATTTTCATCGCGACACCACTGGCGCACGTGGTTTATCCACATTTTGTGCGCCTGATATCCGATCTCTTTGTTTTCCGGCGAGTGTTGCGTATCGCGCACCTCGGCAAACAGGTCAATATCTTCATTAAAGAGTCCGCTCACCTGTTCCTCGCGTGGCTGCTGAATACGCAGCAGCGACTCAAAGAGGCGCATCGGCGGGAGCAAACCATCAAGGAGTTCGCCATGCTTTGCCGCCTGAGCCTGTAACTGGCGGATCACCCACTCATTGCTACCGGATTCGGCTTCAACGGGATGAATCCAGCCGATCAGGGTTTGGCGTACGTGCTGTTGGTGCTGCTCACGCAGGGAATCCAACCTGGCCTGGCGCTGCTGTGGCGAGGTGGCTTGAGTCAGCCACTCGACAAGGCGCTGTAAGCTGTGTTTATCCAGCGCCTGCAGTGTGCCCCAGTGCAGTCCGGGCTTACCCATTAATTGCTGTACGGATTCATCCAGGTTTTGCTGAGTGCTAAAACGCGCATCCTGCGGGGTAATGGCCCACACCACGCCCGGCAATGCGGCGTCATGTACGGGCTGAGTATCGTTAACCCAGCTCAGCAGCTTGCGGGTGATAGCAGGCGTCTGGGAACGGGTCGATACCGCATTACAGATTAAGAGCACATCCGGTTGCAGATGCTGGCGGTAATGTTCCAGCATCCAGCCTAATTTGGCCTGCCACAGTGGATGGAGATGAACATCCGGGGCGAGGGGAATATCAAGCAGATCGACATTCCCCAGTTCAGCGTTTTCAACTGTCAGGACCAGTTCGCGCGTGAGCAGCGCCAGTGATGCCTGAGGGAGACTAACCGCGTTGAGCAACTGATGATTTTCAACGGGATGAACCACCACATCGCTTTGCGCCTCATTCCCGGTTAACGCCATCTGGGTAAGAAAACTTTCCGCAGGTAAACCGAAATGATCGACCAGCAGGCTCAGCGGTGCTGCTAATTCTGACGCGTTCCCGGTTTGCTGCAGCGTATGCGCCAGCGCCAACCACTGTTGCGTCAGTTCTGGTTGCTCTCCCCACAGTAACGCCCAGGCGTTTGCCCGGGTCGTCAGGTCCAGTGCGGGTAACAGCGTGGCAAACTGATGCCATAGCGTATCGTCGATTTGCTGCTGATTGGTTGGCACGCAGGCGCGCCAGAAGCGGCCAATCGACGCAACATCTTGTGCAGTAATGCCCTGTACCGGATGACGTTGACGTAGCGTTTGCCATTTTTCCAGGCGCGACTCAATAATCGATTTCTCAACCTGGCGATTGTCCGGGAGCGCACTGAACTGGGCGATAAACAGTTGTACCAGTTCGGCTTCGCTGAGTAACCGCAGACGCAATGGCCATTCACTATCAAGCGGATTTTCTTCCTGCGTGAAACGGATCGCCATATTGGTTGGCGCATGACCGGGATTAATATGCGAAAAGTAATCAAAACTGCGATCCGGAGTGACGATATTCACTTTGCCATTGGCGTTGTTGCACAATGCCGCGAGCAGATGCGCTTTCGCCGATTGTGAATGTCCATATAACCCAACGCACCCTCGCGATGAAAAAGCCGTCTTTAACGCAGATTCCTGCACGGCGGCTAACGTGAGCTGGGCCAGCAGGGCATCTGCTTCATCATCAAGACGTGCCGAGCGCTGACGGGTATCAGATACCCATTCGATGGCGGCCTGCGCGGTATTTAACATCTTACTCATTTCAGGTACACGCTCCCGCTATCAATCCAGTAATGGCTACCGCTATGGCGACGGTCTGCCAGCGTATTCAGTTTTAACGTTAAGGCATGGGCGGCAACGGGAGTGCCATCCTGTAACCAGGCGTCGCTCAGTACGAAGAATTCCGGTCCGCTTTCTTTGCTACCACCGCGTAGTTGCAACCGGACATTCAACACGCCATCTCCGGCGATGGTTTTTGCCAGTTCGGCAGAATTTATGCTGAGCGTATACAACGGCGTGGCAGGCCAGCGACTGTTTGCCAATTGACGGAAACCTAACGTCACGTTACCGCGCAAAGGAAAGTGCAGGCGGGTATCCAGCTTAGCGCCGGGCTTATCCAGATCGATATCGTGATACCAGATATTCTCATCGCGCAGCGTATTGACCGTATTATCCAGCACGCCGAGATATCGTACGGTTGAGTAAGCGCCGATATCGGCAGCTTTAAAGTTAAAGCGTGGAAGACGTAAATCCAGCGCCAGGCTACACAACATGGCACCTACTGCTGCGGTGGATTTGGGGTTACCAATCCGTCCTTGCTGGCTAAACGGATACCACTCATGTACGCGGTAGTTATCCATCCAGATCATACGATTAACTGGAACGGGCTGCAGATGGCGGATCAACGCCTGTACGCCAGGTAAACAGGCAGGTCTGCCGGTCACTAATAAAATATCGCAGCGATAGTGCGAAATGGCCTCACAGACCGCGTGCAGCGGCGCAGTCAGAGTAAATTGTCCCGCCAGTAACGCTTCTTGTAGCTGCCTGAACTGTACCTGTAAGGGAACGTTCAGAACATCAAACGCTGGCGATCCTGCTGGCAACGCATGGTCGATGGCCTGTTGGATATAATTCATCACGTTACGTGTGGGTCGCTGGCTGAGCAGCTCGCCAAAGGTGGCATGCAGCCCGGCTACCGGATCGTTAATATCACTTTGTTCCCAGGCAGAGAGCACCGCATGACCAAGCGGCATAAAGAGCTGTAATGCCGTTTGTTGACGCAAAATCGCCTGAGTATCGATGCGCCCGGAATCGCCGAATAGCGTCGCCAGCAATGCGGCGGCATCAGTCACGCCAGCCTGTTGTAAGCGGGTTTGCAACGCGGGCAAAACGCAACGCTGAATTACGTCCAGCAGCATGTCATCCCCCGCGACCTTAAAACCTTCACGGAACAACAGATGCGGGGTAATTTTGACGTTCGCCCCAACGCCATCATCAAGCTGGTAATGAACCACGGCCATATCCGTTGTCCCGCCGCCAATGTCGATCGACGCCACGCGCAGCGCACGACCTTTAGTCTCACCGGGTTCCGGCAGACGGTCCGGGCGGGCAAGGGCGTTAAAGAACGATTCAGTGTGACCATCATAGTGGGAGATAGCCTCGTTATACAGCCACACCAGTTGCCCACAGCTGGCCTCATCCCATTCCATCTGGATCTCAGGTACGGGAACCACGCTCTTTTCTTGTTGTTTACGAGTGGTGAAATCTTCATCCTGCGGGTGCCAGCCCATCGCTTTCCACACCAACGCAATAGCCTCAAACATGCGCAGGCGGAAAATTTCGCGCTCCTGTTTGGGCATTGCCGACGGTAGGGTCAGGATCAACGTCCGGAACTGACGAGGAGAGGCCGGGAATCCAAGACGCAATCGCGTTGCCACGCTGTTAATTTGGCCCAGCGCCTGAGCCAGAATTTCGCACAGCATATGTGTCATCAGCGTGCTGCGACTGTATTGCGGTGAGAATACCGGCAGACGATCGTCCTGCGGCAGGCTAAACAGCGGTTGCCCGTCATCGTTCATCAGGTTCATCAGCGGGAAGGCGGTAGCCAGCGGCTCGCGCTGGGTTTTGCCATTCATCTGGCTAAAGCGCCAATCATGTAGCACCGGCGTTTCGTCCCACAGATAACGGCGTGGGCTGGAGATCCCACTGCTGCCTTCAGTGCCCATACGCTGCATCGCCAGCTTACGGGCTTCGTCACCCACGCGGACAATCGACGGCCAGATAAAGGCGTCATCACGACCGCTCTCCACAGAAAAGTGCTGCTTGCCAAAACGCGCTTCAGAAAACTCCAGTCGGCTGGTGAACAGTGGGTCGTTGAGATACTGCGGCTCGCTTAACGAACGCACCTGTAATTCAGCAGTCTGACGCAGTCCGTCATTGGCGTCGCCATGATCTTCAATCAGCACGCCGCAGGTGTGTGTATTACCAATATCCAGAATGAGATCGACGGGAATGGCGGGTGTACTGAGGGTGTGCGTAACCAGCTTCACTTCCGGCACCGAAAGTTGTTCGCCTAACAGGGTCAGCACATTCAGCCAGTGTGCCTGATATTCAAAATTACGCAGAGCCTGCTGGATCTCGTGTTCAGAGCGGTTCTCATGCTGTGTGACATGATGCATAAAAGACTCGCGCAACCAACCGTCAATCCATGTCTGGTCGAGGAAATCGGCAATTTCATTGTCATGCCAGGCCAGCGCGAATCGTGTCCCGTTGAGCAGGTCGTTTTCATTAGGCGTTAACGCTGCAGGGGCATTTTCAGTGAGCTGGCTGTCCAGAGCTACGGTAACGCGGTGGGTGTTGCCCGCGCTGTCGGGCTGCGCCAGTTTTCGTACCTGCACGCGTGCCCAGTTATCCGGACCTTCAACAAACGTGCGCGGTGGGTTAAAGCGCAGAAACGGCAGTGGCAGCCAGACGCCGTCGAGGACATCAAGCGAATAATGCAGCGTCTGGGTGCTTTCCGGTTTCACCACTTCGGGCTGACCGCCGGTACTGCCTGGCAAGGTATAGCGACCCGTTGCCAGATCGAAATCCAGCCGTAGTAGGGGACCGTTTGCCGTTTTGCGCACAAAGCGACCATGATGCGCAGATTCTTGCGGCGTCAGGCCAAAATCCAGGAATTGCACACCGCTATTGGCGATGAGCGTCACACTCTGTTTGTAATCACACAGATTCACCAACATAAAATCAGGCACCTATCTTTTTGATCGTCAGAGGGATTTCCGCGTGATCGTCATAACGTGCGGTACACGTGGCGACGTCATTGGTTCCCGCTTTGCAGGTAATTTCAGGCATTGGATAACGTGACCCGTCCGTGCAACGGGCATTCCCGCGACTCTTAATCATTAATTCACCCGACTGGTGCAAACCGGAGAAAATCTCGGCTCGACAAACGATATTGTCACCATGAACCACGCGAGCAGTGCCTTTATTGGCCTGGATTTGATAGCGTAGTGACGGCGCTTTGCCGCTGACCGGATCTTTAACATCGACCATTACACGCCAGTTGCCGTTGAGAAAACGCGTTGTTCCTGCCTTCATCTGGTTGGCATCCATGACCAGCGCATCTTTCGGAATCGCGGCGATCACGACAGGTCCTTCCACAGGTTTCTCTTTCTTCGCGACCGGGATCACTTCAGCCCGATGCAGCGGCAGTGCAGATGTCAGTTCTGGCAGCGGAGCCATATCTGCCTTCGCAACGTCAACAGGGATGACTGCGGGAGTGGGCTGGACTGTCTGTTGTTTCCACAACAGTGGCCCAACAATGGCGGCAATGATTACTGCGGCAACCGGCAGGCTCCACAGCGGCAGGCGGCGCGCGGGTTTCTCTTGTGCCAGTGGCGGTGTGACTTCAGGTTCGTTAACTATAACCGGCGGCTGTGGTTCAGGTTCAGCCGGTTTAGCCAGCTCGACGACCGGCGTCAATAAAGGCGTATCAGCCTCGGCGAAGGTGATTTCAGGGCTGCTTTCTTCTTCCGACTCCGGCTCTGCTACGGTAACGACAGGAGGAGTATCAGCAAGTCGCAGGCAATCGAGCACCTCGTCGCGAGGATTTTCGTTCAGATTGACGAAGCCCCAGAACGTAATAACGGGTTTGCCTTCAACCAAAAAAACGTGATTCTCACCAGGAAACTGGATGGCTTTTTCGAGCAGTGAGCCAAACAGCTGTAGTGAGGTTTTCCCCGATTGCAGGCTTTTACGGCTCAGAGCAGCCGCATTTTCCAGCGTGCTCCCCAGATAGCGCAGCGCACGAAAACGAGCCTCCTCATCAGCGGCTTTCCACGCAACGACTTTCCCTTCGATCGGGGAATACCAGTCCACCCGATCGCCGTTGTCGTTAATTTGTGGGATCGCCAGACAATCCACCATTGCCTGTTGTTTACGCAGACGAAGCGTTTCGCGAATTTGCAATGCTGAATCAAACACGGCCTGACCACCGCCACCCACGGCCTGATAGTCATCCAAATTGCCGCTGCGCAAGAGAGTTTTTGCCACGTTGTTACCCCTTATACTTCTTCACGTATCTACTTTACGTTTTATAAAAACGAGCAAACGGTGAAAGAGAGGCAAAAAGGGGCTAATTTTCATGGCATAGAGTGCCGGGAAAAATCTTGACGTTTCGAAAAAGACTTAAGGGAAATTAATTCGCTTAGGGTGATGGATTATTCAACGAAATACACCGGATTAGAATAACCTGATAGTGATTCGTTATTGGTCAGTTTTTGTCAGCTATGCTCTGATATCACGGTTAATAATAAAATAAGAAGGCTTATAACCATGATTGCAAGGAAAACGTTACTCGCGCTGACGCTCAGCGCCGTCATACCGTCAGGCGCTGCATTGGCGGCCAATACTGACACTATCATCTACTGCTCTGAAGCGTCGCCTGAGTCATTTAACCCGCAAATCGCCAGCTCAGGCCCGTCGTTTGTGGCCAGTTCACAAGTGCTGTATAACCGACTCATCAACTTCGACCCGGTAAAAAATACGCCGGTACCGTCTCTGGCGACGGACTGGACGATTTCGCCGGACGGTAAGATCTACACCTTTACCCTGCGTCAGGGTGTAAAATTCAACAGCAATAAATTCTTTAAACCGACGCGCGACTTCAATGCTGATGACGTGATTTTCTCGGTATTAAGGCAGAAAGATGCCGATCATCCGTACCACAAGGTTTCTCAGGGAAGCTACGAATACTTTAACGATGTCGGTCTGGATAAACTGATTAAAGAAGTGAAGAAGCTCGATGATTATCACGTTCAGTTTGTTCTGAATGAACCTAACGCCGCGTTTCTTGCCGACTGGGGAATGGATTTCGCCTCCATTCTTTCAGCGGAATATGCCGACGCGATGCTGAAAAAAGGCACCCCGGAAAACGTTGATAACTGGCCAATTGGCACCGGGCCTTACGTGTTGCAGCAGTACAAGCAGGATTCGCAAATCCGTTATCTCGCCAACCCGAACTACTGGGATGGTGCGGTCCCGACAAAACACCTGATCTTCTCAATCACGCCGAACGTTCAGACGCGGCTCGCAAAACTGCAAACCAATGAATGCCAGATAATCCCGGCACCAGCGCCCGTACAGTTTGACGAGATTAAAAAGAATAAAGATTTGACGCTGCATTCGGTTGACGCGTTGAACGTTGGATATCTGGCGTTTAACACCGAGAAAAAACCGTTTGATAACGTGCTGGTGCGTCAGGCTCTGAACTACGCAACGGATAAAAAGGCCATTATTAACGCTGTCTTTTTAGGTTCTGGTACGGTGGCAAAATCACCGATTCCGCCGAATATGCTGGGGTTCAATAAAGATCTGCAGGATTACACATACGACCCGCAAAAAGCGAAAGAACTGCTGAAACAGGCGGGGCTGGAAAACGGTTTTGAAGCGACACTGTGGTCAATGCCGGTTCAGCGTCCGTACAACCCGAACTCCCGACGGATTGCCGAGATGATCCAGAGCGACTGGGCAAAAGTTGGCGTGAAGGCGAAAATTGTGTCCTACGAGTGGGGCGAATATCTTTCTGGAATGCGTAAAGGTGAGCATGACACCGCTTTGTTCGGTTGGATGTCGGACAACGGCGATCCGGATAACTTCGCCGATGTACTGCTGGGCTGCGACAGCATTAAAACCGGATCTAATGCCGCGCGCTGGTGCGATAAAGCGTATAATTCGCTGGTTGAAAAGGCGAAACTGGTGAGCAAACCTGAAGAACGCGCCGCGCTTTACCAGCAGTCACAAGAGATTTTCTATCAGCAGGCACCGTGGATTGCGCTGGCGAACGGTAAAACGTTCTACGCGACACGCAGTAATGTCAGCGGATACAGCGTGAGCCTGATGGGCAGTGATTTTTCGAAAGCAAAGTTAAATTAATGAGTTAAGGAGAGGTTATGTCGCATCTGGATGAGGTTAGCGCACGGGTTGATGCCGCCATTGAAGAGAGCGTCATTACGCATATGAATGAATTGCTGATTGAACTCAGCGATGATGCTGTGCTGAGCCGGGAAGATCGCTACACCCAGCAACAGCGTTTGCGTACAGCGATCGCACATCATGGCCGTCAGCATAAAGAAGATATGGAAGCCCGTCGCGAACAGTTGACCAAAGGCGGCTCTATTCTTTGATATTTCCTTGCCGGACCTTATCCGGCCTACAGGCACATTCTGTAGGTCGGATAAGCGCAATTAAAATGAGCGTCGCGCCACCAACCAGGCCCCGACGACCAGCAGCACCGCACCACAGACTGGCCCCACCAGCGCCCGCAGCGGCACGCCGTGGCTGCGCAAAATATCCAGCACCAACCCGCCAATTAACTGGCTGGCGACCAGCACCGCGATAGTCGTCGCTGCGCCCACATTTTGATATCCGCTGATACTGGCAAAAACGAAGAACGATCCCAGCAAGCCGGGGATTAGCGTCCACCAACGTACGCTGGAGACCAGCTCTGCAAATCCTGCCGCACCTTGCTTAAACCACAATATGCTGACAAATAATACGATCCCGACCAGCGAGTTCAATAACATGGCGATGAGGATCGTCGAGGATGTCTGCGTAATGCGCACCATCAAGGTATTTTGCACCACCAGACCAATACCCGCCGCAATCAGAAAGGAGAGGGTCAGCGTCTGGTTCATCTGCCGGCATCCGGTTCGCGACGATCGTCTAACTGCAACTGCATGAAGGTCAGATCCAGCCAGCGGCCAAATTTGGTGCCAACCTGCGGCATTTGCGCGGTGGTTTTAAAACCCAGCGTGCTGTGCAGATGCAAAGACGCCTGATTCTGAGACTCAATACCGGCCACCATCACATGCTTGCCGCATACACGAGCTTCTTCTATCAGCCTGCTAAGCAGCGCTCGTCCCAGGCCCTTTCCCTGATGCTCAGGATGGACATACACCGAATGTTCAACGGTATGGCGAAATCCATCAAAGTTACGCCAGTCGCCAAAGGAGGCATATCCCGTAACCACGCCATTATCTTCACTTATCAGCACCGGATACCCCATCAACTGGCGGGCTTCGTACCAGGAAATACGGTTTTCGGCATCGACCGTTTGATCGTTCCAGATAGCCGCCGTATGCAGTACCGCGTGGTTGTAGATTTCGGCAATAGCTGCACAGTCTTCTTTGCTGGCAAATCGAATTGACATGTTGAACCTCAAGGCTTGTTCACTATAGTATTACAATATGAATACTATTGAAGACAGCATAAATCAACGGATCGCGGCAAGAATTCGCATTGAGCGGGAATCTCGCGGCTGGTCACTGACGGAACTTGCCGAGCGCGCGGGCGTGTCGCGGGCGATGATCCATAAAATAGAACGCGGTGAAAGCAGCCCAACGGCCACGCTGCTGGGCAGGCTCTCCGGCGCCTTTGGTATCAGCATGTCTATGCTGATTGCGCGGGCCGAAATGCAGGAGGGCAAGCTGCTGCGCTTAGCTGACCAGCCCGTCTGGCACGACCCGCAAAGCCATTATTTACGCCGCCATGTTTCACCGCGCAGCGATCTGCCGATTGATCTGGTGCAGATAGAATTGCCTGCCGGCAGCGATATTCCGATGCCAGCCTCTTCTTATGTGCAGGCCAGACAGCTTATCTGGCTCCAGCAAGGGGAGTTAGTCTTTGTGGAGGGGGACGTACGACATGAAATGCAGGCGGGCGATTGCCTGGAGCTTGGCCCACCAAATGACTGTCGGTTTATCAATGAAACTACACAACCCTGCGTTTACCTGGTTGTGCGGTTAAACCCTGGCGTCAGCTAAATGGCAGGTCCGGGCTGCTACTATTGATGGATTCATGCCAAAAGCAGAGGAGCACATCATGGGTCAACAGACTAATCGTAATCGCCGCTGGGTACTGGCTTCCCGCCCGCATGGCGCGCCAGTTACGGACAACTTCCGTCTTGAAGAAGATGAGGTTGCAACGCCGGGTGAAGGTCAGATTTTACTGCGCACTGTTTTTCTTTCTCTCGATCCCTATATGCGTGGACGCATGAGCGATGAACCGTCTTACTCCGCACCGGTTGAGATTGGCGGCGTTATGGTTGGCGGTACCGTAAGTCGCGTAGTGTCATCTAATCATCCTGACTATCAGCCTGGCGAGTGGGTGCTGAGCTACAGCGGATGGCAGGACTATGACATCTCCGATGGGAACGGGCTGGTGAAACTTGGCGATAACCCCGAGCATCCCTCCTGGGCACTGGGTGTTATGGGTATGCCAGGTTTTACCGCCTATATGGGGCTGCTCGATATCGGTCAGCCGAAAGCGGGAGAAACGCTGGTTGTGGCAGCCGCGACAGGCCCGGTTGGCGCAACGGTAGGACAGATAGGTAAGCTCAAAGGTTGCCGGGTGATCGGCGTTGCAGGCGGCGCTGAAAAATGCCGCCATGCCACCGAAGTACTGGGTTTTGATGTCTGTCTCGATCACCACGCACAAGATTTCGCGCAACAGCTGGCAAAAGCCTGTCCACAGGGGATCGATATTTACTATGAAAACGTCGGCGGAAAGGTATTTGACGCTGTCCTGCCGTTACTCAACACGTCTGCGCGCATTCCGCTTTGCGGACTGGTCAGCGGTTACAACGCCACATCGCTCCCTGCCGGACCGGACAGATTACCTTTGCTGATGGCAACGCTACTGAAAAAGCGTATCCGCATGCAGGGCTTTATCATTGGTCAGGATTATGGTCACCGCATTCAGGAGTTTCAGCGCGAGATGGGACGTTGGGTTAAAGAGGGCAAAATCCATTACCGCGAGCAAATCACCGACGGTCTGGAAAATGCGCCGCAGACCTTTATCGGCCTGCTGACCGGCAAAAACTTTGGCAAGGTGGTTATTCGTCTTGCCGACGATGCGTAAATCGGAGGGCGGGAGTCATTCCCGCCAGTTTTACTCAAAACGCCATGCCAGATTAATTCCTAAACCGTAGTTTCGTCCTGGCGCCGGTTCGTAGTATCTGCCGTTTGACTCATTCACAATCACCGAGCCGACATAAGTTTTATCGAACAGATTATCCACCCGAGTGAACAGGTCGATCATGAGACTGCTGTAATAAAATTTATAACCGGTATTCAAACCAACAACGGTATAGGACGGGGCTTTCGCTGTATTTTCATCATTGGCCATAATGTTGCCCATATAACGAACTTCTGTTCCCGCATACCAACCTTCATCAGGCACGTAGCCCAGTGACGCAAATCCCATGTTTTGCGCTATGCCGGGCAGTCGGTTGCCGTTGCAGTTTTGATCCCCACAGACGTTGCTGCGATAAGTTGCATCAAGCCAGGTCCATGCCGCTTTTACGCGCCAGTCTCCTGCAAAACGTTGGTCCCAGGCTAACTCGGCGCCCTGACGGCGGGTTTTACCGGCGTTTTTATAGGTCGTCCTTCCACCGCTGCTACTGTCAACGACGATTTCGTCATCCGTGTTGGTCTGGAACAGGGCGGCGGTAAACAATCCGTCACCGATACGCGTTTTACTGCCAATTTCAACGGTATCATTTGTTGCAGGCTGTAGGTTAAAATTCATCCCACTTTGACCATCAGCGCGGTAAGACAATTCATTGATGGTCGGTGTTTCGAACCCGCGTCCCGCAGCCAGGTAAACGTTCCAGGCATCAGTGATGGCGTATTTTAACGACCCGGCAGGTAACCACTGGTGATAGCTGGCGTCACCGCTGTCATCTCCGTTACCTGGGGTAATATAGCGATCGTTAGAATCAAACCACACCGAACTGTAGCGAAGGCCTGCATCCAGCGAAAGCTTCTGCGTTAATTGCCACTGGGTTTGCAGATAGGGATCGAGATTCCACATCAGATTACGTTCGTTACGTCGTAAGTCGCCTTTCTGGCCATACTCCGGCACGCCTTCATCAAGGCGAAAGTTGTTGTAGCCTTTCCGGTTTTCGCTCATGTTTTCATAATTCAGACCGGTAGTGAAGGTCACGGGTATGCCCAGCTCACCACGGTGAGTCCAACGGTTATCTATCCCCTGATAATGACGCTGCAGGGTAATGACGCCTCCGGCGTGAGACGGTTTTAACTGAGGGGCCATTGGGATCGACTGGTACTGCGTGGTCTCACGCTCCCCCGCGTAGGTCATGATACTGATATCATCCTGCGCGCTAAGCTGGCGTTCATATCGCAATCCCGCCTGGGTCTGTTTGATGGTTTTTCGCGTATTAAATTGCTCTGCGCGAGGCGATTGCTGCGGATTAGACTGCCATTCCGACTCGGTAAGACCGCCGGGATCGTCGGCCTTGCTGTCTACACTATTGAAAATCAGTGTCAGTTTGCTCGCATCATCTATGCGCACGCCCAGTTTGGCATTGGCCAGACTTTTTTGCGCACTACTGCGATCGCGATATCCGTGGGTGGTAAACCGGGTTGTTGAAACAGTGTAATCCACATCCCCTCGTTGAGTACCATCACCCAGCGCGCCCGTTGCTTTTAACCCGTAGCGCCAGGTGCCAAAACTGCCGTAATAACTGCTGGCTTCAATGGTTGGCGGTTCATGACCCGTTTCAGTGCTGACATTCATCACCCCGCCGGAGGCATTGCCATACAAAGCCGAGAAGGGGCCACGTAAAACCTCAATATTTTGTACGCTGCTGATATCAATATTGGAGGTTTGACCCTGTCCATCCGGCATCGTTGCCGGGATCCCGTCGACGTACAAACGAATACCGCGGATGCCATACGTGGTTCGCGAACCAAATCCGCGAATCGACAACTGTAGATCCTGGGCGTAGTTCTGCCGATTTTGCACCTGTAGCCCTGGGACACTAGTCAGGGATTCAGACAAATTAATTCGCGGCGTTGCCAGACGCATATCTTCGCCGTTAACGACGCTGACGGCGGCTGGGGTGTCCAGCTCAGAAACGGATTGCGGCGTCGCGCTCACGATCAGCGTTTGATCGTTGATCTCACTTTCTGCCACAGCACATGGGGAGAGCAGGAAAGACAGTAATGAAACAGGAAATGCAATAAAGCGAGCTGAAAAAATCGTCATGAACAAGGCCAGTAAATGATGTTTACGCCGTAAAATCGGCGGTAATCATGTGAATATTTTTATAAAAGATGAAATTTAGCGCTGTTGAATTGCGGTAAATAACCGGACAACCAAAACGATTGTAGTCAATATGTGAATAAGTGCTCCACTTTGAGATGAATAATGATTACTATTCTCATTACTACAAAGCAAAACTATGATTTTGCGCATTGAAGCTATGTGAAGCAGTAACAAACGAATTTTTCAAAGGGAGTCGTCATGTCTTTACGTCATCTGTTTTCACCGCGTCTGCGTGGTTCATTACTGTTAGGTTCACTGCTCGTTGCATCATCTTTTACTACGCAGGCTGCAGAAGAACTACTGCGCAAAGCCGTGGGTAAAGGCGCCTATGAAATGGCGTACAGCCAACAAGAGAACGCACTGTGGCTGGCAACCTCGCAGAGCCGCAAACTGGATGTCGGCGGGGTGGTTTATCGTCTTGATCCAGTCACCCTCGAAGTGACTCAGGTTATTCATAACGATCTCAAACCGTTTGGTGCCACCATTAACAACGCCACGCAAACGCTGTGGTTCGGCAACACGGTAAATAGCGCGGTAACGGCGATGGATGCCAAAACGGGCACAGTGAAAGGGCGTCTGGTGCTGGATGCGCGTAAGCGTTCTGAAGATGTTCGCCCGCTGCAGCCGCGTGAGCTGGCCGCAGATGACGCCACGAACACGGTATACATTAGCGGTATTGGTAAAGAGAGCGTGATTTGGGTGGTGGACGGTGATGCCATTAAACTGAAGGACACCATTCAAAATACCGGCAAAATGAGCACCGCTCTGGCGGTCGACAGCAACGCTAAGCGCCTGTATACGGCCAATGCAGACGGTGAATTCATTACCATCGATACCACCACCAACAAAATTCTCAGTCGCAAAAAGCTGCTGGATGATGGCAAAGAGCATTTCTTCATCAACCTGAGCCTGGACACGGCGGGTAACCGTGCATTTGTCACCGACTCTAAAGCGGCAGAAGTGCTGGTAGTCGACACCCGTAATGGTAACGTACTGGCTAAAGTCGTCGCGCCGGAATCCCTGGCCGTGCTGTTCAACCCGGTGCGTAACGAAGCCTACGTGACCCATCGTCAGGCCGGAAAAGTCAGCGTGATCGACGCGAAAACTTATAAAGTCATCAAAACGTTTGATACCCCAACATTCCCGAACAGCCTGGCGCTCTCCACCGATGGTAGAACCCTGTACGTCAGCGTGAAGCAGAAGTCTACACGCGAGCAGGAAGCTACCCAGCCGGACGATGTTATTCGTATTGCGCTGTAATTAACCGGAGGGGGAAACCCCTCCGATCATTTCTCCAAACCCTACGATACGCCTCGTCAAAGCTGGATAAAAAGACGGGAATGCGCGGGGAATTAACAGCAATGACGTCGCGCAGTTGATTGAAACTAACTAAAAAAGAAGGCCTGAAGGATTAACCTGTCAGGCCTTTTGTCATTACGGCGCAGTGCGGTGAATTTCAGCAACGCGCTTACGTACACCAAACCAACCCGCAACCAGCAGGATGGCTATCAGCGGTAATGATGCGATGGTATAAGTACCGTTCGGATAGTCAAACGCCATCAGTACCAGCACGCTCAGCAGGAACAGCAGCGTTAACCAGGAGGTAAACGGTGCGCCCGGCAGTTTGAAGCTGACATCTGCCGTTTTGCCTTCTTTGATGGCCCGGCGCAGACGCATCTGACAGACCATAATAAATCCCCACGACGCAATAATGCCCAGCGACGCGAAGTTCAGCACGATCTCAAACACCTGCGATGGCACCAGATAGTTCAGGAATACGCCAACGACATACACGACCAGCGTGGCGAGGATCCCAGCCCAGGGTACCTGTTGACGGCTCATTTTCGCCATAAACTTCGGCGCAGATCCGCCCATCGCCATGGAACGTAAAATACGCCCGGTGCAATACAGCCCGGAGTTAAGGCTGGAAAGCGCCGCAGTGAGCACCACAATATTCATGATACTGCCGATGTACGGCACACCCAGTTTGGAGAAGAAGGTGACAAACGGGCTTTGTCCTGCCTGATAGGCGTTCCATGGTAGTAACAGAACCAGCAGCACGACAGAACCCACATAAAACAGACCAATACGCCAGATAACGCTATTGATTGCTTTTGGCACCATCGTTTTCGGATCTTTGCATTCACCGGCGGCAGTGCCCACCAGTTCAATAGAGGCAAACGCAAAAACCACACCCTGTACAAGTACCAGCGCTGGCAACAGGCCATGCGGGAAGAATCCGCCGTTGTCGGTAATCAGGTGAAAGCCCGTGGCGTTACCATCAAGCGGCTTTCCGGTACCTAAAAATACGGTCCCCACCACCAGAAAAATGACAATCGCCAGTACTTTAACCAGTGCAAACCAAAACTCCATCTCTGCGAACCACTTCACGCCGATCATGTTCATGGTGCCGACAATGGCCAGTGCGCCGAGGGCGAATACCCACTGCGGCACATCGCCAAATGCGCCCCAGTAATGCATATACAGCGCCACTGCGGTGATATCGACAATGCCGGTCATTGCCCAGTTGATGAAGTACATCCAGCCCGCCACATAGGCGGCTTTCTCACCTAAAAATTCACGAGCATAGGAAACAAAACTGCCGCTGGAAGGGCGGTGTAAAACCAGTTCACCGAGCGCGCGCAGTATAAAGAACGAAAAAATACCGCACACCAGATAGACCAGCGCCAAAGCAGGCCCGGCCATCTGCAAGCGTGCGCCTGCGCCTAAAAACAATCCGGTACCAATTGCGCCGCCAATGGCGATCATTTGCACCTGTCGATTGCCCATCGCTTTGTGATACCCCTCTTCGTGAGCATTCAACCAGCGTCGTTTCGCCGCATGTTGCTCTGCGGCTTGCGTGTTGTTTGTGTTCATTACGTTTCCTGTTGACCTGACAAAAATTCAACGTCCTTTTTGCCGCACCTGCTGCGGCGAAAACAGCGTTACCCTTCATTGTGTTACGAGGGAAAACAGCCGGCCGAGCATCCTACATTCAATTGATCGGTTTCGCAAAGCCCCGATAACAAGAATTCAGTATTTTTTGTACAGCCATAGCTGGCGCGGTGTGGCCCCGATTCAGCCAATAAAAAAGAAGGGGGTTAATACAAGGAGAGGCGCGCTTATCGAGACATTTACCCGATAAGCGCGGCGTGTTTATGCCGATGCGCCAAAGACCTGAACGGCCTGCTGTAAACGTGATGAACGCTGGGTCAGATCGGCGGTCGCGTCAGTGACACGTTCCACCATCTCGGCGTTATTGTGTGTCATGGTGCCAACGCGTGAAATCGAATCATTAATCAGATCCAACGCCAGGGTTTGCTCGCGGGTGGCCAGACTAATGTCTTTGATCATCATCGACATCTGCAGTACATCGCCAATCATCCCGGTGAGATGTGTTTCAGTTTGCTCCACCATTTTGACCCCGCTATTCACGTTAGCGACGTTTTTTTCGATAAGTTGCTTGATCTCTTTTGCCGCGGACGCTGAGTGCTGCGCCAGATTTCGTACTTCTGCCGCCACGACGGCAAAACCACGGCCGGATTCCCCGGCGCGCGCCGCCTCAACTGCGGCATTGAGCGCCAGAATATTGGTCTGAAAAGCGATGCTGTCGATGACGCCAATGATGTCAACGATCTGCCCGTTGTCACGCGATATCGCCTGCATCATGGCGATAGTTTGTTTCATGATATCGCCGCCTTCTGCAGCGTTGGCGCTGGTTTTATCGGCCATAGTCATGGTATGAGCCGCCGTTTCAGCGGTTTGCTGTACTGCACTGCCAATTTCTTCAATGGCCGCAGCCGTCTGTTGCAGGTCGGCTGAGGTTTCTTCTGAGCGTTTATGCAGCGCCGTACCTTCTTTTGATACCCGTTGACTGATCGCGCGAATGCCGGAGATTTGCGTACTGACGTCATCGACCAGTGAATTCAGGTTAAGTCCGGACTGATTAACCAGCCGCATCAGCATTCCGATCTCATCCACCCGATTTAAATGACAGTTATCAGGTTTTCGTCCGGATACCACTTTTTTCATTTGCGTCAGTAGCGTATTAACTGGCTGACAAATTTGATACTTAAGGTAAATAGCAAGCATAAGAAATAATATTAACAACCCACCCGCCTGAATAAATGGGTTGATAGGGGCGAACTGAAATAACAAAGTGAGCAGGGCGGCTACTCCTAAAGAATAATTGACGCGCTGGCTAATACTCAGCCATTTAAACATAGAAGCCCATGCCATTATGCCGCGACGAATGATAATGCCTTTATAAAGCCGAAAGCCTTTAAACTGCTGACTATTAATTTTTTGGTATAAGCTTTCACTATGAGTTATTTCATCACGCGAAGGAACGGTACGCACCGAAATGTAGCCAGTGAGCTTTTCATTTTGCCAGACCGGTGTAACGTTGGCGCGAACCCAGTAATGGTCGCCATTCTGCCGACGGTTTTTCACCATCCCTGTCCAGCTCTCTCCCTGCTGTAGCGTGTACCACATATCGGCGAACGCCGCGGGAGGCATATCAGGGTGGCGAATAATATTATGCGGTTCGCCCATTAACTGGTGTTCGTTAAATCCGCTGGCGTCAATAAACGCAGAGTTGGCGTAGGTAATATGACTTTCTTTATCCGTCGTAGAAAGCAGCGTCGCTTTATCGTTAAGTCTGTGCTCAATTTGTGTAACGGGCGTGTTACTTTTCATAGAGACCCCATGATGGTATGTAAAATCCATACAAAAAATCCCCGCAATGAAACCAGGGGATATTAAAAGTTGTTTTAAATAAGTCTTAATAAGAAACGCTGCATTCTCTACTAATCATCAATTTTGTGAAAGTACTTAAAATAAAAATTTCCATTTAAACTATTCATTTGTTGTCATAAAAGTTAAACAATTAATACAAACATATAACGCGAAAGGCGGTTTGCCCTGACCTAAGTTAAATTAACTGCTATCTTACTGTTGAAATAAAACAAACTCAAAAGTATATTTTTTTACAGGGCGGATAACATCCCTATTATATTTTGTAGTGTACGCATACAAGATTTTTTAATCAGGAAGTGATAGGCATAGTGAAAATATCGCGCCAGAAAGAAAGCGCTGTCAGGAGCGCACCGTGAGGCACAAGGCTGCGCCGCACAGGGATTACAGGGTGACGACGATTTTACCCACCTGACCGTTGGCTTCCATGTAGCGATGCGCGTTGACAATGTCATCAAAAGCGAAGGTTTTATCAATCAGCGGTTTGAGCTGACCGGATTGCAGTCCTTCAAAGATAAACCGTTATCCGGGTAGCGCGACTGGAAATCGTTCAGGGCCGGGACTAATACCGAATGCGCCAGCGACAGGGGAGCGTTCACCCTGAGTTTTCCGCGCGGAGGGCGAGTGGGTGAGAAAGAGGTCATGATGTCATCAACATCACCAAGTAATATTTTTGTGCGCTGATAAAAAGCGTCGCCCTCATCAGTCAGACTCACTTTGCGGGTGGTGCGCTTAAGCAGCTTTACGCCCATCGCTTTGGTTACAGCAGGGCGATGCAGGTGTAACACATCGGCGGCTTTGGCAAATCCGCCTTGCTCCACAACCTGCACAAAAATGCTCATGTATTTAAACATACTGGAACGCATCTCTTACTCTCCTGGTGTTCGCTCTGGCACGGGTATTGTTATTATTAGAGTAATAATGATGACTGCATAGACTCACGAATGCTGCTCTACACTTAGGGTTTTAACATTGAGGGTTGCAGCATGATGAAAATCTATGGGGTGCCGGGCTGGGGATCGGCCATCAGTGAAGTTATGCTCACACTGGCGGAAATCCCTTATCATTTTATTAATGTCGACGGTTTTGACAGTGACGGCCCTCAGCGGGAGTTACTTAAAAAAATGAATCCGCTATGTCAGGTGCCCACACTGGTGCTGGAAAATGGCAATGTGATGACGGAAACGGCAGCGATCGCGCTGATGATCCTCGATCGTTGCCCTGAACTTGCGCCACCCGTTGGACACGCCGAACGCCAGCAGTTTCAGCGCCTGCTGATTTGGCTGGTGGCAAATGTCTATCCTACATTTACCTTTGCCGACTATCCCGATCGCTGGGCGCCAGATGCTCCGGCGCAGTTGAAAAAAAACTGCATTGAGTACCGGAAATCTCTCTATATGTGGCTGAACGATCAGCTAAACGCCGAGCCGTACGCATTCGGGGATCAGCTAACACTACTGGACGTATATATTGCCGTTATGCGCACCTGGGGGCCAGGGCATGACTGGTTTCAGGACAACACGCCGAATATTAGCGCCATCGCTGATGCAGTTTGTCAGCACCCACGGCTGCGTACTGTACTGAAAAACAATAAGATTATTTGAATAAAAAAACGCTATTCCGCAGGAGTGCAAATCCCGGAACAGCGGGCGAACTATCGCCATAAGGTAAAATTACGCGACGGAAGGCGTCAGCGTAATACGATCCAATGAACCCACGATAAACAGATAAGAAATCAGGCCAATCAGCCCCATCGAACCGACGTACTGAATGGCGTAATCAAAAGACTGAGGATTGTCACCCATCACGGTGAGCAGGGCGCTAAATAACCCGCAGTTGGCGCGCCCGAAAACCGTGGAAAAAGTGATACAGGCGGTGGCAGACTATTTGCTGAACAAAGGTTATCGCCGTCCTGGTTTGCTATGGACAGCGCGCTGCCACACTTCTGGCCGATCGTATCGAACAAATCCCGCGTGAAGACGATATTATTGATGTCGGATTTCACCTGGTTGAACGAGAGTCCGCATAAGTAACCTGCATCCCAAAACAATAAGGAACCTGTCATGCCGCACGTTGATATCAAATGTTTTCCTCGCGATCTGAACGAAGAACAGAAGGCCGCACTGGCGGCGGATATTACCGAAGTCATTATTCGTCATTTACAAAGCAAAGAGAGTTCAGTGAGCGTGGCGCTGAATGAAATTGAGCCCGAGGCGTGGCAGGGCGTGTGGGATGCCGAAATTGCGCCGCAGATGACGAGGCTGATTAAAAAACCCGGCTACAGCATGTGAAAGTAAACGGGCGATTATTGCGCCCGTATTATTCAGCCGCTGTTATGCGTTTCCCGCTGGTGACAAAGGTTCCGGCGCCAAGATGATGCAGGGTATTGAGTAGGCCATCATCAAACTGCCAGCGTCCCTCAACGAAGACACGCTCATCAGCGGCAGCAGATACCACTTCGCCAAACAGGGTGTCATATTTTTCCTGTGCCGCCGTTGCAGGCAGCAGACGACACTCCATCCAGGCCAGACATTTCGCTTCTATTAACGGTAATCCCAGTACCGGACCTTTTACCACCGGAATACCATAGCAGTTAAATTTATCTTCTACGCGGCCCGAAACGCTGCCTACCGCCCAGGTCCAGTTGGTGGCGGCCACGCCCGGAATAACGATGCCGAACTTGCCGCTACGCTCAATCAATTCACGCGACCAGGCGGTTTTATCGACAACAATTGCGATCCGCGGCGGTTCAAACTCCACGGGCATTGACCATGCCGCCGCCATCACATTGCGCCGCTCGGTATGCTCATCCCGGCTGGTGATTAGTATCGTAGGGCCGTGGTTAAGCAGCCGACTTGCATGTTTTAATTCGATTGAACGGAAATGGCTCATGGATGCTCCTGATCTGAGAGATAACACACCACAATAGATATAGATATTAACGGTATTAGCGATTTTGTCGCCTCGTCTTGAGGAACAACGCACAATTTCGACAGCGTAAAATTAAAAATGCGTTATAAGTACTGCACCAATCGAACAGGAACGCCGTATGACGCCTTTTTTAACCGCTTATTTTGCCCGCATTGGCTGGTCAGGTTCGGCCAGCGCCGACATTGAAACCTTAAAAGCACTGCATTTACTGCACAACGGTGCAATTCCATTTGAGAACCTGGATGTATTGCTGCCAAGAGAGATGCAGCTCGACGATCAGTCGCTGGAAGAGAAACTGGTGACCGCGCGTCGCGGCGGCTATTGCTTTGAGCAGAACGGAGTGTTTGAGCGCGCGTTACGCGAAATCGGTTTTAACGTACGTAGCCTTCTCGGACGAGTGGTTCTGGCTAATCCGTCAAGCTTGCCGCCGCGCACGCATCGTCTGTTGCTGGTTGAATTACAGGGAGAGCAGTGGATCGCCGACGTTGGCTTCGGCGGACAAACGCTGACGGCGCCGATTCGTCTGCAGGCCGACATTGAGCAGCAAACGCCACACGGCGAATATCGCCTGGTTCAGGAGGGTGATGACTGGATCCTGCAGTTCCGCCATCACGATCACTGGCAGTCAATGTACTGCTTCGATCTGGTGGTGCAACATCACAGCGATTATCTGATAGGTAACTTCTGGTCCGCGCACTGGCCACAATCACATTTTCGTCATCATCTGCTGATGTGTCGCCATCTTCCGGACGGCGGCAAGCTGACGTTGACCAATTTTCATTTTACCCATTATCAGGATGGTCGTGCGGTAGAACAGATAAATTTACCCGATGTCGCCAGTCTGTATGCCTTGCTGCAGGAACGGTTTGGACTGGGTGTGGATGATGTGAAGCATGGGTTTACCCTGGATGAGCTGGCGACCGTCATGGCGGCGTTTGATACACATCCGGAGGCGGGGAAATAGAGGATGGGAATAATGCCGGATGCGGCGTCATCGCTTCATCCGGCTTACAGATTCAATCAAAAATCGATCGCCCATTCGGCATGAAACAGGATCACTGCCGAACCGGTAATAGTCACTTTTTCCGGCAGGTTATCACGGATAGCCACCGTCACATCAACAATACCGTCGCGCCCGAGCGCGCGGCCCTGATGCCCCTGAACACGTAGCGTTTTCCCGTCATGCGGCATCACGCCATGGTGAACCAGCCACGCCCCCATTGGACCGTTGGCATTGCCGGTGACCGGATCTTCCACAATACCAATAGCAGGCGAGAACATGCGGCCATCGGTGGCGTTTTCGCCCTTGCGAATTTGAAAAGGGAAGAACCCGTTACAGCCAATTTGCTGGCTGATAGCGGTCAGGGCAGGCAAATCCGGGGAAAGGGCGTCGAGGTCCACCTCAGGCTTCAGCGCAATCATCACTTTAGAGTGTCCGGTGGTGGCTACCTGAATGGGTAATCCGGGCAGCATATCGTCTTCGCTCAGGTGCAGTGCATCGATTATCGCGGTACGTACAGCACCTTCCAGCGGAGCTTCGAATCCAGGTACGCCTTGTTCAAGGCTGATGCGATAGTCATTGTCACTTGCTTCAATATCGACCCGATGACGACCGGCGAGCGAGGTTTGCCAGACGGTGCTGTTGCCCAAACCCAGCACATTGGCGCGCACATAATGTGCTGCGACGGTAGCGTGCCCACAGATAGGAACTTCGACCGTCGGCGTGAAATAACGGATGTGAACATCGCTGTCGTCACTGGTCAGCAGGAATGCGGTTTCCGAATGACGTAGCTCGCGAGCAATGAGCTGCATCTGCGCTTCGCTCAGTCCGTCAGCATGCAACACCACTCCCGCTGAATTGCCACGAAAGGGTATCGAGGTAAAGGCATCGACGTGATAAACCTGTGGTTTCATTAGCGTTCTCCCTGGGATGGAGAAGCATCATAACGTACAAAAAGCGGGATAGCGATCCAGGCCCGGTAAGCGCAAGCTATACCGGGCATCAGAAAAAATTAGCGGCGTGAACGCACTATCTGATAACGGCGGGTAAAGTACTCAAACGGCGCACTCCATACGTGGACCAGTCGGGTGAACGGGAACAGCAGGAAAATGGTCATTCCCAGAACCAGATGCACACGGAAAATCCACGCCACGCCATCCAGATGCGCAGACGCACCGCCCTGGAAGGTCACCACCGACTGCGCCCAACCGACCAGTTTCAGCATTTCACTGCCGTCAGGATGCTGCGCTGAGAACGGGATAGTGGTTAAACCGAGAATACATTGAATCAGCAGAACGCAGAGGATCAGAATATCGGCGGTGGAGGAGGTTGCACGAATGCGCGGATTAGTCAGCCGGCGCACCAGCAGGCCAGCGCCGCCAACCAGCGTCAGCACGCCACAAAATCCGCCGGCAATCATCGCCATCTGCTGCTTTACCGCAATCGGCAGGAACCAGGCATACATCCAGTGCGGCGTTAACATGCCAAACAGGTGACCGAAGAATATCCCCAGAATACCGATATGGAATAAGTTTGACCACAACACCATACCGCGTTTGTCCAGCATCTGGCTGGAAGAGGCGCGCCATGTGTATTGCCCGTAGTCGTAGCGTAGCCAACTGCCGAGGATAAACACCGTACCGCACAGGTACGGATAGATATCGTAAAAAAAGACGTTCAGGTACTGTATCATTTCGGGCCTCCCGCGCTGACGTCGACATACTGAGGTGCCACGTCCTGGCTAAAGCGTCGTTGATAATTTTGTAACGGTGAACTGTCACAGGCGGTGGCGTTATCCTCAATAAACTTCACCTGTTCCTCTTCCCAGACTGCATCCAGCGCCTGTCGGGTATCGTCGCGAGTTTCCGTGCTAACCTGTTTAGTGACACTGTCACTTGAGAGGGGGCTTCCTGCAAGCAGCAGCAGGGCATCAAACAGTTGATACCAGGGCGTATCACGCTGCTTCAAACGCCCACCCAGTAACGCCAGAATCGGTGCGACGTTCTGCAGCCCTTCTTTAGCCTCCGCTTCCGGTAACACGCTTAAGTACTCAAGATATAAAGGCAGGTGATCCGGCAGTTCACGACAGTCGAGCTGCAGCCCGACCTTTTCGTACTGCGCCAACAGATCAACCATTGCCTGACCACGGTCACGAGACTCGGCGTGCACATGTTCAAACAGCAGCAGAGAGGTGGCCCGACCCCGGTCAAAGATTTCGCACCATTCGGCTTGTTTATCCAGTAACGGCGCATTGAGCAGCGCCTGGCTAAATTCGCTAAGCATTGGGGCATCGCAGGCCACAAGCGCCAGTGCCTCGTCTTTACACTCCCTTAGCAGTTCGTCGGGGTACTCCATCAGCAGGCCGATAACCTTCAGGATTTGCATTATTCCCCCTCCGCTTTATCGCGCACTTCTGTGATGTCGATAGCGTCAATACGGCTACTGTTGAACAGGTTGAATTTAGTGTCGGAGCCATGGCAGCCGTCACCGAAGGTAAAGCCGCAGCCGTTTTTCTCCGGGAAGGCATCGCGCGCCATTTCGCGGTGGCTGGTCGGGATCACGAAGCGGTCTTCATAGTTGGCAATCGCCAGATAGCGATACATTTCTTCAACCTGCTCAACGCTCAGACCCACTTCCTCAATCGCGCGAGTATCCGTAACACCTTCGACGGTTTGCGAACGCATATAGTGGCGCATCGCCATCATCCGTTTTAGCGCGCGCAGTACCGGGCCGGTATCGCCCGCGCTAAGCATGTTGGCGAGGTATTGAACCGGAATTCGCAGTGACTCAACCGCAGGCAAAATGTTGCCGTTGTGCGGCAGGCCACCGGCGTCGGCAATTGACTGAATCGGTGACAACGGCGGAACATACCAGACCATCGGCAAAGTGCGGTATTCGGGATGCAGAGGCAGCGCCAGCTTCCAGTCCATCGCCATTTTATAGACCGGTGAACGTTGGGCCGCTTCGATAACGTTGTGCGGAATCCCCTGTTTCAGCGCTTCTTCAATCACCGCCGGATCGTTCGGGTTGAGGAACACATCGCACTGACGCTCGTAGAGATCGGTTTCATGCTCGGTGCTCGCAGCTTCCTCGATGCGATCGGCATCGTACAGCAATACGCCGAGATAACGGATACGCCCGACGCAGGTTTCTGAACACACCGTTGGCTGACCGGACTCAATACGTGGATAACAGAAAATGCACTTCTCTGATTTGCCACTCTTCCAGTTAAAGTAGATTTTTTTATACGGGCAACCGCTAATGCACAAACGCCAACCTCGACATTTGTCCTGGTCGATCAGCACGATGCCGTCTTCTTCACGCTTATAGATGGCACCGCTCGGGCAGGTGGCGACACAGCTTGGGTTCAGACAGTGTTCGCACAGGCGCGGTAAATACATCATGAAGGTGTTTTCGAACTGCCCGTACATCTCCTTTTGCATCTTCTCAAAGTTACGGTCACGGGCTCGTTTTGAAAACTCACCGCCGAGCAGCTCTTCCCAGTTAGGACCCCAGATAATCTTGTCCATCCGCTTGCCATCAATCAGTGAACGCGGACGCGCGGTGGGCTGATTCTTGCTCTCCGGCGCGCTATGCAGATGCTGATAATCGTAGGTAAACGGTTCGTAATAATCATCGATTTGCGGGATCACCGGGTTGGCGAAAATTTTGGTGATCACGCCCATCTTGCCGCCCAGACGCGGTCTGATCTTGCCGTTGACATCACGAACCCAGCCGCCTTGCCACTCTTCCTGATCTTCCCAGTTTTTCGGATAACCAATGCCCGGCTTGGTCTCGACGTTGTTAAACCATGCATATTCCATCCCTTCACGCCCGGTCCAGACGTTTTTACAGGTGACGGAGCAGGTGTGGCAGCCGATGCACTTATCCAGATTAAGGACCATGCCTACCTGTGAGCGTATTTTCATTTTTTCGCCTCCTGTACCTGATCGCGACCTTCATCATCCAGCCAGTTAATGTTTTTCATTTTTCTAATCATGATGAACTCATCGCGGTTAGAGCCGACCGTCCCGTAATAATTGAAGCTGTATGCCAGTTGCGCATAGCCGCCGATCATGTGCGTGGGTTTCGGGCAGACGCGGGTGACCGAGTTATGGATCCCGCCACGCATCCCGGTGACTTCCGAGCCTGGGATACTCATGATTCGCTCCTGAGCGTGATACATCATGGTCATTCCCGGAGGTACGCGTTGACTCACTACTGCACGCGCAGTGAGCGCACCGTTGGCGTTGAAGGCTTCAATCCAGTCGTTATCCTCAATGCCCAGCTCTTTGGCATCGGTCTCGCTGATCCAGACAATGGGGCCGCCGCGAGAAAGCGTCAGCATCAGCAGGTTTTCGCTGTAGGTGGAGTGGATCCCCCATTTCTGATGCGGCGTCAGGAAGTTGAGCGCTTTTTCCGGGAAGCCGTTAGGCGGAACTTCGCGCATTTCACTGACGCTGCGGGTATCGATAGGCGGACGATATGCCACCAGACTTTCACCAAACGCTCGCATCCACGCATGATCCTGATACAACTGCTGACGACCGGACAGGGTACGCCATGGGATCAGTTCGTGGACGTTGGTATAGCCTGCGTTATAGGAGACATGTTCGCTTTCCAGACCGGACCAAGTAGGACTGGAGATAATTTTGCGCGGCTGCGCCTGGATATCGCGAAAACGAATTTTCTCGTCTTCTTTGTTCAAGGCCAGATGCGTATGGTCGCGACCAGTCATCGCGCCCAGCGCTTCCCAGGCTTTTACCGCCACCTGACCGTTGGTTTCCGGTGCCAGGGCGAGGATTACTTCAGAAGCATCCAGTGCAGTGTCAATCAACGGTCGGCCTTTTGCCGGGCCTTCGCGTTTGGTGTAGTTCAGCTTGCCGAGGAAATCGACCTCCGTCTGAGTATTCCACGCAATACCTTTCCCGCCGTTGCCGAGCTTATCCATGAGTGGGCCGAGCGAAGTAAAACGTTCGTAGGTGGCGGGGTAGTCACGCTCCACAACGGCAATATTGGGCGCTGTTTTCCCCGGCAGGAGATCGCATTCGCCTTTACGCCAGTCCAGAATGTCAAACGGCTGCGCCAGTTCTGCCGGGGAGTCGTGTTGCAGCGGTTGCAATACAACATCCGTTTCTTGCCCAAGGTGCCCGACACAAACCTCGGAGAAGACTTTGGCGATGCCTTTATAAATTTCCCAGTCGCTCTTCGATTCCCACGCCGGGTCGACTGCCGCTGACAAGGGATGAATAAACGGATGCATATCCGAGGTGTTCATATCGTCTTTTTCATACCAGGTGGCGGTTGGTAAAACGATATCGGAGAACAGGCAGGTACTCGACATACGGAAATCGAGCGTTACCAGCAGATCGAGCTTGCCCTCAATCGCTGCGGACTGCCATTCAACTTCTTCAGGTTTAATACCGTCGCTTGAACCGAGCGCCTCTCCCTGGATCCCGCTTTCGGTACCCAGCAGATATTTGAGCATGTATTCATGCCCTTTACCGGAAGAGCCGAGCAGGTTAGAGCGCCAGACGAAGAGGTTGCGTGGATGGTTCTTGCCGCTATCCGGCTGTTCGCAGGCAAAACGAATATCACCCGATTTCATCGCCTGCGCGGTATATTCCACCGGAGACATTCCCGCTTGATCTGCCTTTTCCTTGACGGTCAGTGGGTTGAGGTTTAGCTGCGGGGCGGACGGCAGCCAGCCCATCCTTTCTGCGCGCACGTTAAAATCAATTAAATGCCCACTAAACTTCGATGCATCGGCCAGCGGAGAGAGGAGTTCCTGAGCGGTAAGTTTTTCATAGCGCCACTGACTGGAGTGGTTGTAGAAAAACGAGGTGCTGTTCATCTGACGCGGAGGACGGTTCCAGTCCAGCGCAAAGGCCAGCGGTAACCAACCGGTTTGCGGCCGCAGCTTCTCCTGACCCACATAGTGTGCCCAGCCGCCGCCGCTTTGCCCCACGCAACCACAGAACACGAGGATGTTAATCATCCCACGATAGTTCATGTCCATGTGATACCAGTGGTTAACGCCCGCCCCGAGGATGATCATCGAGCGGCCATGCGTTTTGTGCGCGGTATCAGCAAACTCGCGGGCGATTTGCTCGATATGACGGCGTGGCACGCCGGTAATTTGCTCGCCCCAGGCAGGGGTGTAGGCTTTCACTTCGCTGTAATCTTGCGCGCTATGAACATCATCCAGACCACGGTCGAGGCCGTAATTCGCCAGTACCAGATCATAGACGCTCACCACCGGGCAACGGCTGCCATCGGCGAGGGTAAGATGTTTTACCGGCAGTTGGCGAATCAGCACCGGCTCCTGTTTCACGCTGCGAAAATGTGGGTTTTCGTTGCCGCCGAAATAGGGAAACGCCACGCCGGTCACGTCATCATGCTGACCAAGCAGCGAGAGGGAAAGCTCTGTTTCAGTCCCTGCCGCCAGCGATTCGAGATTCCATTTGCCTTTCTCGCCCCAGCGAAAACCGATGGATCCGTTCGGGACAACCAGTTCGCCTTCGCGGTTGAAAGCCACCGTTTTCCACTCTGGATTGTTGTTTTCGCCCAGACCATCGACAAGGTCTGAGGCGCGCATCATGCGTCCAGGCACGTAGGTGCCATCTTCGCGGGCATCCAGCAGCACCAGCATCGGCATGTCGGTATAGCGGCGACAGTAATTGAGGAAGTAATCGCTGGGATTGTCGAGGTGGAACTCTTTCAGGATGACGTGGCCCATTGCCATCGCCAGCGCGCTGTCCGTCCCTTGTTTGGGTGCCAGCCACTGGTCGCAGAGTTTGGCGACCTCCGAGTAATCCGGCGTAATGGCAATCGTCTTGGTACCTTTGTAACGTACTTCAGTAAAAAAGTGCGCGTCCGGGGTTCGGGTCTGTGGCACGTTAGAACCCCAGGCAATGATATAACTGGAGTTATACCAGTCGGCAGATTCCGGTACATCGGTCTGCTCGCCCCAGGTCATTGGTGATGCAGGCGGTAAGTCGCAGTACCAGTCATAGAAGCTCAGACAAGTTCCGCCCAGTAGCGAGAGATAGCGTGTGCCTGCGGCATAAGAGACCATCGACATTGCGGGGATGGGGGAGAATCCGGCCACGCGATCCGGACCGTAGGTTTTTACCGTCCAGACGTTGGCGGCGGCAATCAACTGATTAAGCTCTTTCCAGTTGGAACGGATAAACCCGCCGCGCCCGCGCACCTGCTTGTAACTCAGGCATTTTTGCGGGTCGTTCATAATGGATTCCCAGGCCAGCACCGGATCGGGCTGGCGGGACAGGGCGTCGCGCCACAATTCGATTAGACGTTTACGCACCAGCGGATATTTCAGGCGGTTGGCGCTGTACAGATACCAGGAATAACTTGCGCCGCGTGGGCAGCCACGGGGCTCATGATTTGGCAGGTCAGGTCGGGTACGAGGATAGTCGGTTTGCTGAGTTTCCCAGGTTACCAGCCCGTTTTTGACGTAGATTTTCCAGCTGCATGAGCCGGTACAGTTAACGCCGTGGGTAGAACGCACAATTTTATCGAACTGCCAGCGCTGACGATAGCTGTCTTCCCAGTCCCGGTTGGTGTGCATCACTTGCCCATGCCCCTCGGCAAATGTCTCACCCTTTTGTTTAAAGTAGCGAAAGCGATCTAACAGTTTACTCATGACATAACTCCTGCTTCGAATAACGTTGCCCGCACTGGCTAAAAGATGACTATTTTTTTTGTGATTTACGGCCGTATACCAGCCAGGTCACCAGCACGCAGACGATGTAGAACACAAGGAATATTTTCATGGCGCCGACCGGAGAGCCGGTCAGCGCCAGCGATGAACCGAACGCTTTCGGAATAAAGAAGCCCCCGACCGCGCCAATAGCAGAGATAAATCCCAGAGCGGCTGCGGTATCGGTTACCGCTTCACGCTGAGCCTGTTCTTCAGTACCACCGTGCAGCTTCACCCGGTAAATGGTGATTTTGCGAAAGATCACCGCAATCATCTGGAAGGTCGAACCGCTACCCAAACCTGCGGTCAGGAACAAGCCCATAAACACCAGGTAGAAGGCGACAAAGTTTCCTTCGCCAGACCCTGGCAGGGTAAGAAACAGCAGGGCACTAAACAGCGCCATAAAGATGAAGTTAATTAATGTGACGCGTACACCGCCGAACTTGTCAGAGATCACGCCGCCCGCCGAACGCGCAAGCGCGCCAATAAATGGGCCAAAGAACGCCAGTTGCAGAATATTCACGTCCGGGAACTGGGTTTTCGCCAGCATGGCAAAGCCTGCCGAGAAACCGATAAATGAACCAAAGGTGGCAAGATACAGCAGGCTTAATAGCCACAGATGAAAACGCTTCAGGACCGGTAACTGGGAAGCAATGGAGGCCTTCGAACTGGCAATGTCGTTCATTCCCGTGCTTGCCGCCACGGTGGCTATCAGCAATAACGGAACCCAAATCCATGCGGCATTGGCCAGCGACAGTAACGAGCCGTCGGCTTGCGGGACGCCCTGTACGCCCAAAAAGGTAAAGATGGGCAGAAAGATCACCAACGGTGCGATCAACTGCATCACGCTGACGCCAAGGTTGCCGAGACCGCCGTTAACACCTAACGCGCTACCTTGTTTCGCTTTTGGGAAGAAAAAGCTGATATTGCCCATGCTGGAGGCAAAGTTAGCACCAGCAAAACCACACATCAGCGCAATAATAATAAATACGCCAAACGGAGTAGCGGTGTTTTGCACGGCAAATCCGAGCCAGACGCAGGGAACGACCAGAATAATGGTGCTAAAAATGGTCCAGCGACGCCCCCCAAATATAGGTACCATAAAGGAGTAGGGAACACGTAATATCGCGCCAGAAAGAGAAGGCAATGCGGTTAATAAAAACAGTTGGTCGGTGGTAAAATTAAAACCAATTTTATTCAGATTGACGGCCACGGCGCTGAACAACATCCAGACGCAGAACGCCAGCAACAGGCAACTCACTGATATCCAGAGATTTCTTCGGGCAATATGCTTACCTTTATTTTCCCAAAAGGCGGGGTTCTCCGGTTTCCAGTCAGTTAAAAGATAACGATTATTTTTCTCATTTGATGCTGACATATTATTCTCCATGCACATGCCGTTCATGAAAAAGAAATAAACGCATACAGCGCCGCGCGGGTTCTTTTTAGAAACTATTGAAAAGTTTTGGGAATATTGACTGAAAGAATAGATAAAAAAGCGCAATAACGCGGCGTGATGGGGGGATTACACGTTGCTTAAGTGTTACCAATTGTAAACATAAAAGATGTATTATTAATTCATCTATAACATCAATTAACTAACTCTAACGTAATCATACGATCCAAATGGCGCTTGAACGCAGGATCGGCCATTTCTTCAATGCCTAATACATAGATGCCATCCAGACCGCAGACCAACGCAATCAAACGCCAGGCCACATCGGTAGCATCCGGGCCTGGAGAAAACTCACCTGCTTTCTGTCCCTGAGCAATGATAGCGGCGGTTTCTTCGTGCCACATCCGCATGGTCAGCAGGTAAGCACTTTTGATTTCCGGATCTTTATCCGCCAGAACCTGTGCTTCACGCCACAGTTTAATATAGGGTTCGAACCCGCCGTCTTCACTGCCCAGCATGGCGTGAAGCCGTTCACGGAAGCTGGCGTTTGCGCTGACCAGTTCGGCATCCAGAAGGGTACGGATCAGTTGCACAAAAGCGAGGGATTTTAACTCACCGGCAGACGTAAAGTGATGGTGTACCTGGCCGGTGGACACCTGAGCTTCCGTGGCAATACGCCGCACCGTCATGGCGGTAAATCCTTCCTCAAGCGCGACGCGCATTGCCGCCTGCAGAATCACTTCCCGACGTTCATCCCGATTCAGATAGCTCATCGTTCCTCCCATACCCGTTTAGCACACAGTGTAACAAAAAGTTGGACATATGTTCAATTTTCCGTAGGATCGCTGAAGTTGGACATGTGTCCAGTTTTAGTTTCGAAGGGAATTTTATGTTTCGTCAGTGGTTAACGTTAGTGATTATTGTGCTGGTCTACATCCCTGTTGCGATTGATGCAACGGTGCTGCATGTTGCCGCGCCCACGCTGAGTATGACGCTGGGTGCCAGTGGTAACGAGCTGCTGTGGATCATTGATATTTATTCTCTGGTAATGGCCGGTATGGTGTTGCCCATGGGGGCGCTGGGCGATCGCATTGGCTTTAAACGCTTGCTGCTGTTAGGTGGAGGCTTGTTTGGTCTGGCATCGCTGGCCGCCGCCTTTGCCCACAGCGCCAGTTGGTTGATTGCCACGCGGGCCGTATTGGCGATTGGTGCGGCGATGATTGTGCCAGCAACGCTTGCGGGTATCCGCGCAACCTTTGCCGAGCAACGTCATCGTAATATGGCGCTGGGCGTGTGGGCAGCCGTGGGTTCCGGTGGTGCCGCATTTGGACCGTTAGTGGGCGGCATGCTGCTGGAGAACTTCTATTGGGGTTCCGTGTTCTTAATCAATGTGCCCATTGTCCTGGTGGTTATGGCATTAACCGCGCGTTATGTGCCGCGCCAGGCCGGACGACGCGATCAATCGTTAAACTTCGGTCATGCGATAATGCTGATTGTCGCCATTCTGCTGCTGGTTTACAGCGCGAAAACGGCGTTGAAAGGGCATACAGCGATCGTGGTCATCGTACTGACATTGATAATTGGTGCGTTATTATTGGGGCAGTTCGTGCGTATCCAGCTTGCGGCCGCGCGCCCGATGATTGATATGCGGCTGTTCACGCATCGTATTATTTTAAGCGGCGTAGTTATGGCGATGACGGCGATGATTACTCTGGTTGGTTTTGAGTTGCTGATGGCTCAGGAGCTGCAGTTTGTACATGGCTTAACGCCGTATCAGGCGGGGTTATTTATGCTACCGGTGATGCTGGCCAGCGGCTTCAGCGGACCGATCGCTGGTATGCTGGTATCACGTCTGGGATTACGTTGCGTGGCAACGGCGGGTATGGCGCTGAGCGCCGTCAGTTTTTACGGTCTGGCAATGACGGACTTTAGTACCCAGCAGATTCAGGCCTGGATATTGATGGCTTTGCTCGGTTTTAGCGCCGCCAGCGCGCTCCTGGCCTCAACGGCGGCTATCATGGCGGCAGCACCGGCAGAAAAAGCTGCTGCCGCAGGCGCCATCGAAACAATGGCTTATGAACTGGGGGCCGGGCTTGGGATTGCTATCTTTGGTTTGTTGTTGAGCCGTAGCTTTTCAGCCTCGATTCTGCCGCCTGCGGGACTTAATCCGCAGGAAATAGAGCGAGCCTCATCGTCAATGGGTGAGGCGGTACAACTGGCGCATTCGCTTCCGGCGTCCCTGAGTGAGGCGTTGTTGTCAGCAGCCAGAGAAGCCTTTACCTGGTCGCACAGCGTGGCCTTAAGCAGTGCCGGCAGCATGCTTATCGTTTTGGCGGTAGGAATGTGGTTCAGTCTGGCAAAGGTACAGCGTCATTAACTAATGGGCTAAATGACAGGGGTAATCCATCTCTTCGACTTCTTTTCCACTCAGTCGAGCGTATTGCCCCGTCAGTCTCCAGAACGCAGGTTGTGTTTCCGTATAGATCTCTGCCGCTAACACCAGGCGGCGGCGATCCACCTCGTTCAGTTCCAGCAATGTCCACGGCACAAAATAACGATCGCTGCCCGTTAGGGTAAACCACAGGGGACATCCGCAACCGGAACAGAAGAAACGTTCCCCACGATTTGAAGAAGGAAAGTGTGAGGGTTCGGCTGAATCTGGCGACATCTGAGGGTGAGTGCTGGATTCCAGATACATAGCAATGCCTCCAGACCACTTTTGACATAGCGTACAGTGGCAGGCATAGACATCCAGCATTTCGACGTCGACGGTAAAATGACTCTGTCCGCAAAGACAACGACCAGTGAATGTCTGCACGGCATACTCCTTATGACCGAGTCTACATCAAGAGAAAAAGCCAGCCCCTGAAGGACTGGCTTTGTATTCAGGCTACAACAAAATTAGAACTGGTAGTTCAGACCAACAGCTACGATGTTGTCTGTGCTTACACCGGCAGCGCGGGTGAAGTTGTTGTCATCCAGCAGGTTGATTTTGTAATCAACGAAGGTGGACATGTTTTTGTTGAAGTAGTAAGTAGCACCCAGGTCTACGTATTCAACCAGATCCTGGTCGCCGTATACTGCAATGTCTTTACCTTTAGATTTCAGGTAAGCAACGGACGGACGCAGACCGAAGTCGAACTGGTACTGAGCAACAGCTTCAAAGTTCTGAGTTTTTTCAGCGATACCGTTTACAGAACCATAGGTGGTCATGTTGCGGGTTTCGGAGTAGGTGGTTGCCAGATAGATGTTGTTCGCATCATATTTCAGACCAGCAGCCCAAACTTCAGCGTTTTTACCGTCAGCTTTGAATGCGCTGCCAGCACGGGTCTGGGAATCGGTACGGTCAGATTTCGCATAGGTAGCACCTACGCCAAAGCCTTCATACTCATAAGTGGTAGACAAACCGAAGCCGTCACCGTTAGCTTCTTTGACGTCAGAACGGTCGTTTTTGCCCTGGTACTGAGCAGCAAAGTTCAGACCTTCAACCAGACCGAAGAAGTCGGTGTTACGGTAGGTTGCAACGCCGGTAGTACGGCCAGTCATGAATACGTCAGTCTGGGTCCAGGTATCGCCACCGAACTCTGGCAGAACGTCGGTCCATGCGCCGATGTCGTAGGCTACGCCGTAGTTACGACCGTAGTCGAAAGAACCGTATTCAGCAAACTTCAGACCAGCGAATGCCAGACGAGTTTTGTCTTTGTCGGAACCCTGGGATTCAGAACGGTTGCCTTTGAATTCATATTCCCACTGACCAAAACCAACCAGTTGGTCATTGATCTGAGTTTCGCCTTTGAAACCCATACGTGCATAAGTTTTGTCGCCATCACTGCCGGTGTCATCAGAGAAGTAGTGCTGAGCGTGAACTTTACCGTACAGGTCCAGTTTGTTACCGTCTTTGTTATATACCTCAGCTGCGTTTACTGCACCTGCCGCCAACAGGCTAGTCACTGCCACTGCAACTAATTTAAGTTTCATTCTAAATAATCCTTATAATTATTTCTTGGTGTGTTTCCTAAACCATTGCTAAACGAGGGGTTCGTCAATGGCAAACTATTTTTAAATGACGCAGTGGTATAAGTTCAATAATAAGTTTCATAATATTGCGAAATATTTGAAGTTGTGTGATCCAGATCTACATAATATAACTGATTGCATTAATCTTTATATGTGACAGATCTGAATGGGTATATTTACATAGGGGACTATTGCCAGCCCTATGATTTAAATAGTGTTAGTTTCTCAGGTGTAATATATACATGTGAAGGGATATGGATAACCGCATAATATTTTCGGGCGTTAATTAATTACCACATATTTAACATTTAATTAAACAAATATAAACATAAAGCGCAGACAGAATGAACAATTATTATTCATCAATTTGTCTAAAGTATAGCCGGGTTTTATTTATTTGTGATAAAACCCGTATTTTTTCAGGCGCGCCGCGTTGCCAGCCAGCAAAGCAGCGAGCCAGCGCAGACCATCAGCGCACCTTGCCAGAAGGAAAGGGACAGCGGAGCACTGAGCAATACAGCAGCCAATGCGGAGGAAAGCACCGGGGTAAAATAAGACCCAACAGCCATGATGGTCACGTTACCGTGCAATATACCGATATTCCACGCAGCATAGGCAAATCCTAACGTTAATGCAGCGGTGAACATTTTAATCGTCACCGACGTGCTGAAAACCATTTCCGGCTGAGGAGTAATAAAATAGTAAACCCACAAACTTGCAGCCGTCAGTAAAACGAAGACGGTGATGCCATTAAAACCTTTTGCATATTTATTGGTCACCGTGCAATACGTTGCCCAGATAAAAGCTCCGAGAAAGGCGAGGAAATAGCTAAGCGGGCTGGTAGCGACATTGCTGATAATTTCACCAGGATTGAGACCATTTTCACCCCCCAATACCCAACAGACCCCGGTCAATGCGATGATTAATCCGGGAACCACCAACCAGGTTGTTTTCTGGCCATTAAATAAAATGGCAAATAATATTGTCAGGCTTGGCCAGAGATAGTTGACCATGCCGACCTCAATGGCCTGATGACGAGTTGCGGCATAACCCAGGGCCAGCGCTAAACATATTTCATAGCTCACAAAAAGCACACTACCGGCGATCAAATAACGTACAGGGATTTTTCTGATATCAGGAAAGCCAACAGTAAATATCAGCAACAAGCCGCTTAATGAAAAAATCATTGCCGCGCCACCCGCTGGCCCCAGTCCTTCACTTACTCCACGAATGAGACCCACCATGGTGCTCCAGAGCACAATGGCAATCAGCCCAATCAACGTTGCTTTTTGTTTTGTCATGCTATTTGTCTGTCCATGATACTGGCAAAAATTAAGCTGAAATTTATAGCACTTTTGCACCATAGCACGCTAATTAATTACCTTTTACCTACTCCCTTATGAGTACAAAGGTTAAGCAAAGAGCACTATTTAGTAGCGGAACCGTTTCGTTATTGATTTGACGCAAAAAAAATATGGATATAGCTGATAGTTTCGTCGCGAAGTTGTACATGTCATCTTTCAAACAGCCGCGCTGGCGCAATTTGAGAGATTTCCTGTACGAACCCCTGCAAAAAAGAGGAAAGCAATGGACGTCAGCCGCAGACAATTTTTTAAAATCTGCGCGGGCGGTATGGCGGGAACAACAGTAGCCGCTCTGGGTTTTGCACCCAAAATGGCACTGGCTCAGGCGCGAAACTATAAGTTGTTACGCGCCAAAGAGATCCGAAACACATGCACATACTGTTCCGTAGGTTGCGGGCTATTAATGTATAGCCTGGGTGATGGAGCTAAAAACGCCAAAGAATCGATTTACCATATTGAAGGGGATCCGGATCATCCGGTGAGCCGTGGGGCATTATGTCCTAAGGGCGCAGGATTATTGGATTACATACACAGCGAAAACCGTCTGCGTTACCCGGAATATCGCGCTCCTGGCTCCGACAAATGGCAGCGTATCAGCTGGGATGATGCCTTTACCCGCATCGCGAAACTGATGAAAGCTGACCGCGACGCCAATTTTATTGAGAAGAATGAGCAGGGCGTAACGGTTAACCGCTGGCTTTCTACCGGGATGCTGTGTGCATCTGCGGCAAGTAATGAAACCGGCATGCTGACGCAAAAATTTGTGCGCTCTCTCGGCATGCTGGCAGTTGATAACCAGGCACGCGTCTGACACGGACCAACGGTAGCAAGTCTTGCTCCAACATTTGGTCGCGGTGCGATGACCAACCACTGGGTAGATATTAAAAACGCCAACGTCGTGATGGTGATGGGCGGTAACGCCGCTGAAGCACATCCGGTGGGATTCCGCTGGGCGATGGAAGCCAAAAACAACAATGATGCCACGCTGATTGTTGTTGACCCTCGTTTCACCCGTACAGCCTCGGTGGCAGATATTTACGCGCCGATTCGTTCCGGCACGGACATCACGTTCCTGTCAGGTGTTTTGCTGTACCTGATTGAAAACAACAAAATCAATGCTGAATACGTGAAGCATTACACCAACGCCAGCCTGCTGGTGCGGGATGACTTTACTTTTGAAGACGGTCTGTTCAGCGGATACGACGCACAAAAACGCCAATACGATAAATCGTCCTGGAACTATCAGTTCGATGAAAACGGCTACGCGAAACGCGATGAAACGTTAAGCCATCCTCGCTGTGTCTGGAATCTGTTAAAACAGCACGTTTCCCGCTACACGCCGGATGTGGTGGAAAACATCTGCGGTACGCCAAAAGCAGACTTCCTGAAAGTCTGCGAAGTGCTGGCTTCCACCAGCGCAGCCGATCGCACAACCACCTTCCTGTATGCGCTGGGCTGGACTCAACATACCGTCGGGGCGCAGAACATCCGTACCATGGCGATGATCCAGTTGTTGCTCGGCAACATGGGGATGGCAGGTGGTGGGGTTAACGCCTTACGCGGTCACTCCAACATTCAGGGGTTAACTGATTTAGGTCTGCTGTCGACCAGTCTGCCGGGCTACCTGACGCTGCCGTCAGAGAAACACGCGGATCTGCAAACCTATCTGGCCGCGAATACGCCGAAAGCCACGTTAGCCGATCAGGTTAACTACTGGGGCAACTATCCGAAATTCTTCGTCAGTCTGATGAAGTCTTTCTATGGCAATGCGGCGCAAAAAGAGAACGACTGGGGCTTTGATTGGCTGCCGAAGTGGGATCAGTCCTACGACGTCATTAAATACTTCAACATGATGGATAGCGGGAAAGTCACCGGCTACATCTGTCAGGGCTTTAACCCGGTTGCGTCCTTCCCGGATAAAAACAAAGTGGTGCAGTCGCTGAGTAAACTGAAGTATCTGGTGGTAATCGATCCGCTGGTGACTGAAACCTCAACGTTCTGGCAGAACCACGGCGAGTCTAACGATGTCGACCCGGCATCTATTCAGACCGAAGTCTTCCGTCTGCCATCCACTTGCTTTGCGGAAGAAGATGGCTCCATCGCCAACTCCGGCCGTTGGCTGCAGTGGCACTGGAAAGGACAGGATGCGCCGGGTGAAGCCCGCAACGACGGCGAAATTCTGGCCGGTATTTACCACCGTCTGCGCGATATGTATCGCACTGAAGGCGGTAAGGCCGTAGAGCCGGTGCTGAAAATGAGCTGGAACTATAAGCAACCGGACGAACCGCATTCCGAGGAAGTGGCGAAAGAGAATAACGGCTATGCGCTGGAAGATCTCTATGACGCCAACGGCGTGCTAATTGCGAAGAAAGGTCAGTTGCTCAGCAGCTTTGCACTCCTTCGCGATGATGGAACGACCTCATCCTCATGCTGGATTTATACCGGTAGCTGGACCGAGCAGGGCAACCAGATGGCCAACCGCGATAACGCCGACCCGTCAGGTCTTGGTAATACGCTGGGCTGGACCTGGGCATGGCCGTTGAACCGTCGCGTCCTGTATAACCGCGCATCGGCGGATCCGCAGGGCAAGCCGTGGGATCCAAAACGTATGCTGATCCAGTGGAACGGCACGAAGTGGACGGGGAACGATATCCCGGACTTCAGCACCGCGGCACCGGGCAGTGGCACTAATCCGTTTATTATGCAGCCGGAAGGGCTGGGTCGTCTGTTCGCTATCGATAAAATGGCGGAAGGGCCGTTCCCGGAACACTACGAGCCGATGGAAACACCGCTGGGTACTAACCCGCTGCACCCGAGCGTGATCTCCAACCCGGCAGCACGTCTGTACGAGGCGGATAAATTACGCATGGGGACGAAGCAGGATTTCCCGTACGTCGGGACAACCTATCGTCTGACCGAACATTTCCATACCTGGACCAAGCACGCATTACTGAATGCGATTGCCCAGCCAGAGCAGTTTGTGGAAATCAGCGAAACACTGGCGGCAGCGAAGGGAATTAACAATGGCGATTACGTGAAAGTCAGCAGCAAGCGTGGATTTATTCGCGCAGTTGCTGTCGTCACTCGTCGTCTGCGTACCCTGAACGTCAACGGTCAGCAGGTTGAAACGGTTGGGATCCCAATTCACTGGGGCTTTGAAGGAGTCGCGCGTAAAGGCTTTATCGCCAACACCCTGACGCCGAATGTCGGTGATGCAAACTCGCAAACGCCGGAATACAAAGCGTTTTTAGTTAACATCGAGAAGGCGTAAGGGGGCGAACAAATGTCTATGGAAACGCAGGACATCATCAAAAGGTCCGCAACAAACTCCATCACGCCGCCGCCTCAGGGCCGTGATTACAAAGCCGAAGTTGCGAAGCTAATCGACGTCTCCACCTGTATAGGCTGTAAAGCCTGTCAGGTGGCATGCTCAGAATGGAACGATATCCGTGACGAAGTCGGCCACTGCGTAGGGGTGTATGACAACCCCGCCGATCTCAGCGCTAAGTCCTGGACGGTGATGCGGTTCACCGAAACCGAACAGAACGGCAAGCTGGAATGGTTGATTCGTAAAGACGGCTGTATGCACTGTGAAGATCCGGGCTGCCTGAAAGCATGCCCATCTGCCGGGGCAATCATTCAGTATGCCAACGGGATTGTCGATTTCCAGTCAGAGCACTGCATTGGCTGCGGCTACTGTATTGCCGGGTGTCCATTTAATATTCCGCGCCTCAATAAAGAGGATAACCGCGTGTATAAATGTACGCTGTGTGTGGATCGCGTCAGCGTTGGGCAGGAACCTGCCTGCGTGAAGACCTGTCCAACCGGGGCAATACATTTCGGCACCAAGCAGGAAATGCTGGAAATGGGCGAGCAGCGTGTGGAAAAACTGAAAGCACGTGGTTTTGAACACGCCAGTCTCTACAACCCGGAAGGTGTGGGGGGCACGCACGTCATGTACGTTCTGCATCATGCCAACCAGCCGGAGCTGTATCACGGTCTGCCGAAAGAACCTAAGATCGATACTTCTATCAATCTGTGGAAAGGAGCGCTGAAACCGCTGGCCGCTGCCGGATTTATCGCCACCTTCGCCGGACTGATTTATCACTACATTGGTATTGGTCCGAATAAGGAAGTGGACGACGACGAGGAGGATCATCATGAGTAAGTCGAAAATGATTGTGCGCACGAAGTTTATCGACCGCGCCTGTCACTGGACGGTGGTGATCTGCTTCTTTCTGGTGGCACTGTCGGGGATTTCGTTTTTCTTCCCGACGCTGCAATGGCTGACGCAAACCTTCGGTACGCCACAGATGGGGCGCATTTTGCACCCGTTCTTCGGTCTGCTGATTTTCGTCGCGCTAATGTTCATGTTTGTACGCTTTGTGCACCACAACATCCCGGATAAGAAAGATATTCCGTGGCTGAAAAACATTGTCGAAGTGCTGAAGGGCAATGAACACAAGGTGGCGGATGTGGGCAAATACAACGCCGGACAAAAAATGATGTTCTGGTCGATCATGAGCATGATTTTCGTGCTGCTGATTACCGGCATCATTATCTGGCGTCCGTACTTTGCGCAGTTTTTCCCGATGCAGGTTGTCCGCTACAGCCTGTTAATCCATGCTGCGGCGGGCATCATTCTGATGCACGCGATCCTCATCCATATGTATATGGCATTTTGGGTGAAAGGTTCGATTAAGGGCATGGTCGAAGGGAAGGTGAGTCGCCGCTGGGCGAAGAAACACCACCCGCGCTGGTATCGTGAAGTTGAAAAGGCCGAAGCCAAAAAAGAGAACGAGGAAGGGTTACAATAATCCATTAACGTTCTGCTGATAAAAATGGCGCTACCGACGTAGCGCCATTTTTTTTGCCAAAAAAACGTCATGTTTCTGTCATCTGGTAAACGTAAGGTGTTGTCTTTCCATTAAGAGAAGAGTTAAAAGACAATGCATCTGGTGAAAACATTACTCGCAGTCAGCGTATTTCTCTGTGCGTCCGTTCAGGCGCAGAATATCCTCGACTTTCCGCAGCCGGAGAATAACCCGGAAGAGTTTTATGCCGTGACTGAAATCCCGGCAGGCGGGATCATAAAATATGAAACCGATGCGAAAACCGGCTTTATCGTCGCCGATCGCTTCCAGTCGATGCCGGTTGTCTATCCGGCAAACTACGGTTCATTGACCCAGTCCCTGGCAGGTGACGGTGACCCGCTGGATGTGATTTTCTATACCCGGGCACCGCTGGCCCCGGGAACGCTGATCAAGTTGCGCGCGATCGGCGTGCTGAAGATGATCGATGGCGGGGAAAAGGACGATAAAATTGTCGCCGTGCCGGCAAGCAAAATTGACCCCACCTATGACGACATCAAAGAGTTGAGCGATTTGCCAAAGATCGAAGTGCAACGACTGGAGTCGTTTTTCCGCGTGTATAAAGAGTTGCCGGAAGGGCGTAAAAAAGTAGAGTTAAATGGCTTTAACGATGCAGCCACCGCGAAACAAGAGATCAAGCAGGCATGGGATGCCTGGAAAGAAAAACAGCCGAAGCAGTAAATGAAATGCCGGATGGCGTTAGCGTATCCGGCATTCACTTTTATCACTGCACTGCCAGCTTACGCAGGCGTGAAATATCCACGTTTTTTTGCCATCTTCATTAATGATAATCCTCGTAGTCCAATATGTACGCGTCGCCATTGACAAATTCAAAGGTAATGCGCCAGTTACCTGAAACAGAAATTGCCCATATGCCGTCGCGATCGCCCGCCAGTGGATGCAACCTATAACCGGGCATATTGATATCAGTAATATGGCTGGCCACATCGATAACAGCGAGTCTGTGTCGCACGCAATCGTCGGACATGCTTCGCCATAACGCCAGATGTTCTTCCATGAAGAAACAAGTCACGCAAGATTTGCCGGACAGGGCCAACGCCGCTGTCCGGCAATGGGTTTACTCCAGTTGTGAATTCAGACGCGCAATCTCCTTCCGCCATTGCGTCTGTAATTGCGGTTTCTGATGCTTCGGTTTGCGGGCGAGGTCGTCGGCCAGCCGCTGCTCCAGCTCAAGAAGTTTTTCCAGTACTTCATCTCCACTGCGATGGGGAGCAGGAACAACCTTTGCCACACTGTTATGCACCATTAACTCACTGGTGGCGCCCTGAATACGCGCGTTGATTGCCTCCAGGTCATGCCATTCGCCAAGCTCACCCTCGTCGATAAACCAAAACCGGTTGCAGCTTTGGCTAATAAGCTGACGGTCATGACTGACCAGCAACACGCCGCCGTGGTAGCTTTGCAGCGTTGCTGCCAGCGCCTCTTTACCTTCCAGATCCAGATGGTTGGTCGGTTCGTCGAGCATCAGCAGGCCGTAGCGAGCTAGCGAGAGCCCAACAAACAGCAGCCGGGAGCGCTCACCACCACTTAAAACACTGACTTTCTGCGCGTGGCGGATCCACGGAAAACCCGCGCTAATCAGCGCCATTTTGCGGATATCAGGCTGAGGCGCAAAAGGCTCCAGCGCGTCAAATAGCGAATCGCTATCGGCAAGCTGATGCAACGTCTGGTCGTAATACCCCAACGTAACGCGCGGGTGCAACACCAGCGAAGGTGATACCAGCTGTGACTGAAACTGTTGCCAGATAAGCCTTAACAGCGAAGATTTCCCGCAACCGTTGCGTCCGACAATCGCCACCCGATCGCCGCTTTTTAACCGAATTCCGGCAATGGAAAACAGCGTATCTGCGCCGGGAGCAGGGGCCACCGACAAATTAGTCATCTCCAGTAAACGATCTGCACGCAGGGCATCGCCATGCAATGTTAGTGTCCACTGACTTCCTGCGGTCACTTCCGTCTGAACGTCCTTCAGGCGTTGCACCTGCTTTTCCATCTGCTTCGCTTTGCGGGACAAATCCTCGTTGTCGTAGACCCGCCCCCAGGTTGCCAGCCGTTTAGCGCTGGCGGTAACCCGGTCTATCTCCTTTTGTTCAGCCTTATGGCGCAGAGCATCGCTGGCGTCTCTTTCTGCCAGAGCCTGACGCGCCTCGCTGCAGGGTAGATCGAAGGCATGGAGAGTACGATCGCGCAGGATCCAGGTTCCCTGCGTCACCGCATCCAGCAATTGTGGGTCGTGAGAAACCACCACAAAACTGCCAGACCAGTTCTGTAAGAACTGTTCCAGCCACAGTAATGTTGGCAAATCCAGATGGTTACCCGGTTCATCCAGCAGCAGCAGATCGGGATTTCGCATCAGCGCCCGCGCTAATAAAAGCCGCGTGTGCTGCCCGCCGCTCAGCGTCTGTGCAGTGAGGTGCAAATTCTCCGACGTAAAGCCCATTTCGGCGAGTAACGCTTCAACTCGCCACTGCTGGCTGGCGCGCTCATGTTCGGGAAGTTGAGCAAGAACCGCCTCCTGCAACGTTAGCGGCAGTACATCGTCGGGTAAATGTTGTTCTACACGGGCGAGTTGACAGTAATTCGCCTGCGCGATTACGCCACTGGTGGGAGAAATGGTGCCATCAAGCAGCTTTAACAACGTGCTTTTGCCGCAGCCGTTATAGCCGATAAGCCCGATGCGGTCGCCTTTTTTCAGGGTAAATGTGAGATCGTCGAATAGCGTGCCAAATGCCGTATCAACGTGTAAGGATTGTGCGGTTAGTAATGTGCTCATTGTTGCTTACTCAAGAGTTACAGGCGTAAAAACGCCTCGTCAAACATCGCTGACGATAACCCGGTAAGCCCGAGAGAAGGGGATTTAGAAGTTAGCTTCGCTCAAGCAGAAGTTATCGCAGCACGATACCGATAACGCTTGAGCACTGGCGATCGCCAAAAGCATGTGAAACGATGAAACGTTCACAGTACAGCATAAGTATCCTCCTTTTATATTTCCGAATGTTAATCGATGGTGAAAGTGTAATCGCAAGTTACGCAGTAGTGCAAGTTTCGAACGTATGGCCGTGAAACCTGGCATGTTGGACGTTACGTTAATGCAGAAACCATGAACACAGGATAATTATTCAAAAGTTAATTTTCTTCGCGTCAAAAGCATGAGTTAACGATCACAACAACAGTCGAAATTCTCCAGTATCCTCTTCTCACTATTTTATTTTTTGGAGAATAGATGATATGAAAAAAACAATTACATTCACGATGATTGCGCTGGGATGTTTACTTGCAAATGCTCAGGCAAATGAGAAACTTGCTGGAAATGAAATACTTAAAGTTCAAAAAGGTGGGGTGCCTGACAAAATTTACTCACAACAAAAACCGCATTTAAAGATTGCCACCTATAACATTGGTAAAAATGAAACCTCTGCTGATGTAAAGGATTTTACAGCACTTAATTCGGCGATTAAAAGAATTGATGCCGATATTATTGCTGTTCCAGAGGTTGATAACAAAACGGGACGTAGCCAAAAGATTGATCAACTCAAAAAAATCGCTGAGGCCAATAACCTACATTATTCCTTCGGTAAAGCCCTTGATTTCGATGGTGGTGAGTACGGCTTAGGTCTTCTCTCCAAATATAAAATCCTGCATTCGCAGGTCGTGAAACTACCCTCGGGAAACGCGGAACAACGCGTGGTGCTCCTGGCGCAGGTTGACGTACCCGGCTTTGATTCCGCGCCTATTATTATGGTGACACATCTCGACTGGCAAAAAGATCCCACAATGCGGACAGAGCAGGCGCGTTACCTGTTAGATATCAGCATTGGTGATGCAACATCTGATTTCCAGGATATTGCATCTTCAATCAAGATCCTGGCAGGGGACTTCAATTCGACCCGGGATGAGCAGCCACTTAAAGAAATACGTTATTTTTTCAATGAAGTCACAAAAGAAGGGATGGATACTCGTACTTGGCCAGCCGTAAACCCGGCGATTGATATTGACCATATTTTCACATTTAAAGGCCAGAAGTGGAACGTTAAAAATCTGGAGATCCCACATAATTCGCCAGAGTTCACGTGGTCTACTGCGAGCGATCACTTGCCGGTTATTGCAGAGCTTGAACTTTCAGAGCAATAGTCGATATAACGCCTTTGTTAATTGAATGATAAAAATTGCCCGGCAGCAACGTGCCACCGGGCAAAGCGTCAGATAGAGGTTCGACGGTAATCGCGATATTCTGCCTGCCAGAAATTATCGTCAATCGCCTGTTGCAGCGCTTCAGCGGACGTTTTCACCGCCACACCTTGCTGTTGGGCCATTTTACCGACGGCAAACGCAATGGCGCGGGACACGGTCTGAATGTCTTTCAGCTCAGGCAACACCAATCCTTCGCCGTTGAGCACCAGCGGTGAATACTGTGCCAGCGTTTCACTGGCCGACATCAGCATTTCATCGGTAATGCGCTTAGCGCCAGAAGCAATCACGCCGAGGCCAATACCCGGGAAGATGTACGCGTTATTACACTGGGCGATAGGATAAGTTTTCTCTTTCCACACTACCGGTGCGAACGGACTACCGGTCGCAACCAGTGCGTTGCCTTCGGTCCAGGCGATAATATCCTGCGGCGTGGCTTCTACGCGGGAAGTCGGGTTAGACAGCGGCATGACGATCGGACGCGGGCAATGCTTGTGCATTTCGCGAATGATCTCTTCGGTAAACAGGCCAACCTGTCCGGAAACCCCGATCAGGATGTCCGGCTTAACGTTACGGACCACGTCGAGCAACGACAGTACATCTTCTTGCGTATCCCAGTGCTGCAGATTTTCGCGTTTTTGCACCAGTTTGGTCTGGAAAGAGAGCAGGTTGGGCATTTTATCGGTTAACAGGCCGAAGCGATCGACCATGAACACACGTTGACGCGCGGCTTCTTCGCTTAAACCTTCACGCTGGATTTGCGCGATGATCTGCTCGGCAATCCCGCAACCGGCGGAACCCGCCCCGAGGAAAACGATGTTCTGCTCGCTCAGCTGGCTACCCGCCGCACGGCTGGCCGCAATCAGCGTACCGACGGTCACCGCCGCGGTGCCCTGAATATCATCGTTAAATGAACAAATTTCGTCGCGATAACGGGTCAGCAGCGGCATGGCGTTTTTCTGCGCAAAATCTTCAAACTGCAACAGCACGTCAGGCCAGCGATGCTTCACAGCCTGGATAAATTCATCAACAAATTCGTAGTATTCATCATCGGTGATGCGCGGATTACGCCAACCCATATACAGTGGATCGTTCAGCAATTGCTGGTTGTTAGTCCCGACGTCCAGTACCACTGGCAGAGTGTAAGCCGGGCTAATCCCGCCACACGCGGTATACAGCGACAGTTTACCGATTGGAATACCCATCCCGCCGATCCCCTGATCGCCAAGACCCAAAATACGTTCCCCATCGGTGACGACGATAACTTTGATATTGTGGTTAGGAACATTTTGCAGGATATCGTCCATATTGTGGCGGTTCTGATAAGAGATAAACACGCCGCGTGCGCGACGATAGATCTCAGAGAAACGCTCACAGGCCGCGCCTACTGTTGGGGTATAGATAACCGGCATCATCTCATCAAGGTGATTATGCACCAGTCGGTAAAACAGGGTTTCGTTAGTGTCCTGGATGTTGCGCAGGTAAATATGTTTATCGATTTCGGTTTTGAATCCCTGATATTGGATCCAGGCACGTTCGGCCTGTTCTTCAATCGTCTCGACCACTTCCGGCAGTAAACCCAGCAGGTTGAAGTTACGGCGTTCTTCCACACTGAAAGCGCTCCCCTTATTCAGTAAAGGAAATTCCAGCAGTACCGGGCCAGCGTAAGGGATGTAAAGGGAACGCAATTTTTTAGTTTCGTTTTCCATGTCACTCACTCTTTTTTGAATAACCGTCCCTGGCACTCTTATGATCGTATCGGGCCTGTCCGCCAGGGAAACAGGCGAAGTATAAAGCATTGTGAATGGGTTAAGGGGTTTTATAAGCAAAAACACCACTGCGGTTGCAATGGTGTTTATCTCGTTACTCAGTCATACGTGCGAAAGGCTATTTGCCGTCAGTGCGGCGCTTTCTTCCGGTAGGATTATTGACCACGTTGGTTTTGTCACCTTCGGTCACGACTTTGCGTTGATTTGAGATTTTGTGGTCCAGTCCAAGAATATGGCGGGCCTGACGGTTCGATTTCATTCTAACTCCTTTATCCTGTTACTGGTTTCAAGGGCGAGCCCGTATAAGAACGGACGAAATACAACCTGATAGAAAGCCGATGTTCAACATAACGGCTTTCTGGATGGTCGGTCATTTTATCTGAAAGGTCAATGCTTAAGCAGGAAATGAGAACTATCCCTTATGTGTCATGCTTTTTCTCAGCCGTCCTATACTTGTAACTCCAACGACAACACAGGAGAGCGATAATGACTATCCATAAGAAAGGTCTGGCACACTGGGAAGGCGACATCAAGCGCGGGAAAGGTACCGTGTCGACCGAAAGTGGGGTGTTGAATCAGCAACCGTATGGGTTTAATACACGATTTGAAGGAGTGAAAGGCACCAATCCTGAGGAGTTGATTGGCGCGGCCCATGCAGCCTGCTTCTCAATGGCGCTCTCGCTCATGCTGGGCGAAGCAGGTTTTACGCCAGATGCCATTGATACTACAGCCGACGTTTCTCTGGATAAAGTGGATGCCGGGTTTGCTATCACCAAAGTGGCGTTGCACAGCCAGGTAAGCGTCCCGGGGATAGATGCCGCCACATTTGACGGCATCATCCAGAAAGCGAAAGCTGGTTGTCCGGTATCCCAGGTGCTGAACGCGGAAATTACACTGGATTATCAACTGAAGTCTTAATAAGTATGCGCCGGATACGACGGGGTCTTATCCGGCCAATGTAATTTATTGCGCCACCCAGCCGCCATCCATATTCCACGCGACGCCACGTACCTGCGCCGCACCGTCTGAGCACAAAAACAGCGCAAGCTCACCCAGCTGTTCCGGCGTAACGAATTCGCGTGACGGCTGCTTTTCCGCCAGCAGAGCGTCACGCGCTGCATCAGGTTCAGCCCCGTCGGCAATACGCTTATCAATCTGCTGCTGGACCAGCGGGGTCAGCACCCAGCCGGGGCACAGCGCATTGCAAGTGATTCCCGTCTGCGCGGTTTCCAGCGCAATGGTTTTGGTTAAACCCACCACGCCATGCTTCGCTGCCACATAAGCGGATTTGTCTTTTGACGCCACCAGACCATGAACAGAGGCGATATTAATGATGCGCCCCCAGTTACGCGTGCGCATGCCGGGAAGTGCCAGACGCGTGGTGTGAAAAACAGAAGAGAGATTAATAGCGATAATCGCGTTCCACTTATTAACCGGAAAGGTCTCTACCGGTGAAACATGCTGGATCCCGGCGTTGTTGACCAGAATATCCACACCACCGAATTCGCTTTCGGCATAACGCATCATGTCGGCAATTTGTGCTTCATCGCTTAAGTCTGCGCCATGATAGCCCGGTGTTTTGCCATACTGCGCAACGGCATCTTTGGCGGCATCGACATCACCAAATCCGTTGAGGATTAACGTCGCGCCTGCTTGCGCCAGCACCTGCGCGATGCCTAATCCGATACCGCTGGTAGAGCCGGTAACCAGGGCTACTTTTCCCGTTAAGTTCATGATGATTCTCCTTAAACAATTCCGGTGGTGTAGAAAACGCCGATCACAAACAGCACGGCCAGACTTTTAATTATGGTAATGGCGAAAATCCCACCATACGCCTGACGGTGGCTGAGACCGGTAATAGCCAACAGCGTAATCACCGCCCCGTTATGCGGCAGAGTATCCATGCCTCCGCTGGCCATAGAGGCGACGCGGTGGAAGACTTCAAGTGGGATATTTGCGGCATGAGCGGCAGCGATAAAGGTGTCCGACATGGCGGCGAGCGCAATACTCATGCCGCCAGATGCTGAACCGGTGATCCCGGCAAGCGTGGTGATGCTAATTGCCTCATTGAGCAGCGGATCGGGAATGGCAGCCAGCGCTTTTGACAGTACGAGGAATCCGGGCAGGGCGGCGATCACCGCGCCAAAACCGTATTCTGACGCAGTGTTCATGGCCGCGAGGATTGCGCCGCCAACCGCCGTTCGGCTGCCTTCCGCCAGGCGACCTTTAATGTTGCGATAGCCGAACACCACCACCAGCAAGATCCCAGAGATCAGCGCTGCTTCTACCGCCCAGATAGCGGTGATTTTACCGACTTCGGTGGTAATCGGTTTGGCAAGACCCGGAAGTTCCAGTTGATGCGTGGCACCATACCATTGGGGGATCCAGCGGGTAAACAGCAGGTTAAATACCCCGACCAGGATCAGCGGCGAGATAGCAATTATCGGGTTCGGCAGGTTAATGTTATCCGGCGTTTCCGGTTCATTTAACAGTTCAGTGCCATAGCCTTCGTTTTTCGCCTGTGCTTTACGGCGCTGGCGTTCGAGATAAACCAGACCGACAACGATGATAAACACGGAACCGATCAGACCCAGCCAAGGCGCGGCCCAGGCGTTAGTCCCGAAGAAGCTGGTTGGAATAATGTTCTGGATTTGCGGCGTACCAGGTAGCGCATCCATGGTGAATGAGAACGCGCCCAGCGCCACGGTTGCCGGGATCAGGCGCTTCGGAATATTGCTCTGGCGGAACAGTTCCGCCGCAAACGGATACACCGCAAACGCCACCACGAACAGCGACACGCCGCCGTAGGTCAACAGCGCACACACCAACACAATCACCGGAATGGCGTGACGACGCCCGAGAATATTGATGGCGGCGGCAACGATCGATCGAGAAAAACCGGATAACTCAATTAACTTGCCAAATACCGCTCCCAGTAAAAATACCGGGAAGTAAAGCTTCACAAAACCGACCATTTTTTCCATAAACAGGCCGGTGAAGGCAGGGCCAACGGCGCTGGGTTCGGTCAGCAATACAGCACCTAATGCCGCGATGGGGGCAAACAGGATAACGCTGTACCCGCGATAGGCTGCCAGCATCAGCAGGCCCAGCGCTGCCAGGGCGATTAATACACTCATCATGACTCCTCAATATCATTGTTATAGTGGGGTACAGAAAGAGAAGTTACGGTTTCAGGGCAAAGCGCAGCTGATGCTCTCGGCGTTGCTGGATATACTCCTTGCGCGAATCATCCCAGCGATAAAACCCCTGGCCGCTGCGCAAGCCGGTATCACCAGAGGCAACCTTATCCGCGACCAGCGACATCATGTCGCTACCGGTGGCCAGTTCCGGCAGCAGATGCCGACAAATGTCCTGCACCGTAGAAAGTCCGGTCATATCTGCCGCCTCCAGCGGGCCAACCATCGCATAGCGGCGACCGAGCGAGGCGCGCATGACCTGATCCACCACCTCTGCGCTGGCGATACCGCTTTTTACGATATGTAATGCTTCACGCAGCAGCGCAAATTGCAGGCGATTACCGACAAAACCAGGTGCTGCGCGGTCGAGGACGACGGCTTCCAGTTGCATCGAGAGCAGCAGCTGTTGCAGCTCACGCAGGTATTCCGGTTTCGTGGCGGTGCCGGGGACAATTTCGACCAGCGGGATAAAATGTGGCGGGTGCCAGAAATGGGCGATGAGCAGCCGCTCAGGATGGGCGAGCTTTTCTGCCAGCGCATCCGGCGGCAGGCCGCTGGTATTACTGGCAATGACGGCCTCCGGCGCGATCAGTTTTTCCAGTTGCGCATACAACGCGTGCTTGAGCCCGAGCCGCTCCGGGATGGCTTCAATCAGTAATCCGCACGCAGCAATCTCCGGTAGCGAAGTCGTACCGTGCAGACGACTCACAACCTGATCTTTTTCGTCAGCGGCAAACTTTTCGGCGGTGATCAGTTCATCCAGAATACCGCTGGCAACGGCGCCAATTTCAGCAATTCGGTCGCTATCGGTGTCATACAGCCAGACATCGTGACCATAACGAGCAAAGTGGGTGGCAATACCGACGCCCATTAAACCCGCGCCCAATACGCAGACATATTTACTTTGCATGAGGGACCTCCTGCAAACGCTCTACCGCCAGGGCTACGCCCTGACCGCCGCCTACGCACAGCGTAGCCAGCCCTTTGGTCGCGTTACTACGCGCCATTTCGTGCAGCAGCGTCACCAGAATTCGGCAACCTGATGCGCCGATGGGATGGCCCAGCGCAATCGCACCGCCGTTTACGTTCACCCGGTCGCTGTCCCAGTTCAGGGATTCACCAACCGCCAGCGCTTGTGCGGCGAAGGCTTCGTTGGCTTCAATGAGATCGACATCATTCAACGTCCAGCCTGCTCGCTTCAGGCACTGGAGTGTGGCCTCTACCGGCCCAATGCCCATAATGGAAGGGTCGACGCCGGAAACGGCGTAGCCCGCCACCCGGGCAAGAACCGGCAGATTGAGTTCTGCTGCTTTGGCGGCGCTCATCAACATCACTGAGGCGGCACCATCGTTGATTGAAGAGGCGTTCCCGGCGGTCACTGTGCCGTTACCAGGGCGAAACGCTGGTTTGAGCAGCGCCAGCTTCTCAGCCAGGGTATCCGGGCGAGGCTGTTCGTCATGGTTCACAACGCGCGGCGGTTTTTTACCCTGCGGGACGATGACCGGCGTGATTTCCGCGATAAAACGACCGGCTTCCATGGCGGCAGCCGTTTTTTGCTGGGAACGCAGAGCAAAGGCGTCCTGCTGCTCGCGACTGATAACGAATTTATCCGCCAGATTTTCCGCGGTAATTCCCATGTGATAATCGTTGAACGCATCCCACAAGCCGTCATGTACCACGCTGTCTTTCATACTGGCATGGCCCAACCGCAGACCGGCTCGCGCACCGTCGAGAAAATAGGGCGCATTGCTCATGCTCTCCTGACCACCGGCTATTACGATTTGCGCATCGCCGCAGCGAATCGCCTGGACCGCCTGATGCACCGCCTTCAGGCCCGAACCGCACACCAGATTAATGGTTAACGCGGGCGTGGTTGCCGGCAGTCCTGCGCGTAACGCCGTTTGCCTGGCCGGATTCTGGCCGCAGCCTGCCGTTAGTACCTGACCTAAAATCACCTCATCAATTTGTTCAGGCGCCAGGTTGGTTTTTTCCAGCAGAGAACGGATCACTACCGAGCCTAACTCAACGGCGGAAAGCGGCGCCAACGCGCCATGAAAACTGCCAATCGGAGTACGCGTTGCGGCGACAATAACAACATCCTGCATGGTCAGATCCTCAGCTAAATTGCATTTCGGGGACGTTTTCGGGAACGATCAGCTTGCCGGCTGTTCTGGCGACAATCTCATCCACGCTGATGCCCGGCGCACGCTCACGCAGAATGAACGCGCCATCGGCGATCTCCAGCAGCGCCAGATCGGTAAGCACGCGTTTAATGCAGGCCACGCCGGTCAGCGGCAGGGTGCAGGAGGGAAGCAGTTTCGACTCACCACTTTTGGAGGCATGCGTCATCACCACGATGATGTTGTCAGCACCAGCAACCAAATCCATCGCGCCCCCCATGCCTTTCACCATTTTTCCGGGGATCATCCATGAGGCGATATTGCCGTTAACATCCACTTCAAACGCGCCGAGTACCGTCAGATCGACGTGGCCACCGCGGATCATGGCGAAGGATTGCGCCGAGTCGAAGATCGCCGCGCCTTTGCGCGCTGTAACGGTCTGTTTTCCGGCATTGATCATGTCTGCATCAATTTCGTCTTCCGTGGGGAACGGGCCCATACCCAGCAAACCGTTTTCTGATTGCAGCATGACATCCATGCCATCGGGAATGTAGTTCGCCACCAGAGTGGGAATACCAATCCCAAGGTTGACGTAATAACCGTCGCGCAGCTCGCGGGCGACACGCATCGCCATTTGTTCACGCGTTAACATGGTCAGGCTCCTTTGTGGCGAAGGGTGCGTTGTTCAATACGTTTTTCAAATTGCCCCTGAATAATGCGGTTAACAAAAATTCCTGGGGTGTGAATAGCGGCGGGGTCAAGCTCTCCGGGAGGGACAATTTCTTCGACTTCCACGACGGTGATTCGCCCGGCCGCGGCCATCAGTGGATTAAAATTCTGTGCGGTGTGACGGTAAATAACGTTGCCGTACCAGTCGGCTTTCCAGCCCTTAACCAAGGCAAAATCACCAGTAATTGCCTGCTCCAGGATGTACGGGCGTCCGGCAAATTCACGAACTTCTTTTCCTTGTGCGACCGGGGTTCCGTAGCCGGTTGCGGTAAAGAATGCCGGGATCCCCGCGCCGCCTGCCCGAAGTTGCTCCGCCAACGTGCCTTGCGGCGTCAGGATAGCGTCCAGTTCGCCGTTGAGTACCTGCTGCTCAAACAGAGCGTTCTCACCCACATAGGATGCGACAACTTTACGCACCTGCCGCGTTTCCAGCAGTACACCAAGGCCAAAACCATCCACGCCGCAATTGTTTGACACCACCGTAAGCCCCTGAACTTTCCGACGGCGTACTTCGGCAATCAGGTTCTCAGGGATCCCACATAAACCAAAACCGCCCGCCAGCAGCGTCATGTTATCGGTCAGTCCTTCCAGCGCCTCTTGATAAGTGGCAACCCGTTTATCCAGTCCAGCCATACACTTGCCCCTCCAGTTGTCCTTGCCGACATCATTGGGGGTGAAAAATGATTTGTTAATTTTAAATTTGTGACTCAATCATTGGGTTTTTTTATCAATTTAATGTTAATTAAAGGTATTCAACAAGTTAAGGGAATGCGAAATGGGAATGAGCATCAAACAGTTACGCGCGTTTTTAGCGGTAGCTCACACTCTGAATTTTGCTCATGCCAGTGAAAGACTGAATATGTCGCAACCCGCATTAAGCCTGGCGATTAAAGGACTGGAGGATTCCCTGGGCGGGGCGTTACTGTTGAGAACCACCCGCAAAGTGACCCTGACGCAGGAGGGAGAAACGCTGCTGAACATGGGACGACAACTGCTGGCGGACTGGGAGAATACGGAAGAGGCAATGCGCCAACACTTTACGCTGCAGCGCGGTAAAATCTCGATTGCCGCCATGCCTTCATTTGCCGCTAACGTCCTGCCATCGGTACTGAAAACATTTCGTGACTCTTACTCTGGTATCAACGTAACGGTACACGATGTGATCAACGAACAGGTGATTGAGATGGTCAGCGAAGGGCGGGTAGAGATGGGTATCGCCTTTGAGCCTGACTACTCAGGTCATCTGCATTTCACGCCGCTCGGCGTGGATCGTTTTATTGCGATTGTGCCGCCGACATGCCGACTGGCGGGGAGGGATCGTATTGCGTGGCGCGAACTGCTGACGCTGGATTTCATCACCCTGCAACGGCCTTCCGCCGTGCGTCTGATGCTGGAAGAACAGCTGGTACAAAGCGGGCATACGCTGGAGGTGGCGCTGGAGAGCCATCAACTGGTGACAGTTGGTCGCCTGGTGGCGAGTGGACTGGGCGGCAGCGCCGTGCCAGCATTGTGCCGTACGCAAATGACCGAGCTGGGCGCAATCTGTATCGATCTGGATACGCCGGTGATCCAACGTCGGATCGGCGTTTTGCGTTCGGCACATCATAAGTTATCTACCGCCTCTGAAGTGCTGGTGGATTCACTGAAAAAGGCGTATCGCACCTGACTTTTCTCAACGGCTCAGGTCATGTAACCGCCCGCCAGCAGCGAACGTCACATCCGGTATCACATTTCAATAATGCCTGTTTCTTCTCACAACCGCTGGTCGCAAGCGGGCATCTGTCACGGAAAAAACAGCCCTCTGGCAGAGTTCGATTTCCCGGAAGTTCGGTTTTCCGCAACACTAAATCTTCCGCCAACGGCGCTCCCGTTTTAGGGACGGAGTCCAACAATAATCGCGTGTAGGGATGGGCGGGTTGAGTGAGAACCTGCTGCGCATCGCCCAGCTCAACAATTTGCCCGAGGTACATTACCGCCACGCGGTCGCTCATATGGCGGACCACCGACACATTGTGCGAGATCAGCACGTAGGTCAGGTTTCTGCGCGCCTGCAGTGACACCAGCAGGTTAAGTATTTGCGCCTGTACGGAGATATCCAGTGCCGAAGTGGGTTCATCAAGTACGATAACATCCGGCTCTGACGATAGCGCCCGGGCGATGGCAATACGCTGACGTTGTCCACCGGAAAACGCATGCGGCAGACGATCGAGATATTCTGGGCGGATTCCCACCTGTTGGGCCAAATCTTCGGCAAGCATGCGGCGCTCACGTTCCGGATTCCGTTTTTGGATCCATACCGGCTCAGTGATAGTTCGCCACACCGGTAAGCGAGGATCCAGCGATGAAAGAGGATCCTGAAATACCATCTGCATACCGTTATGTTGCGTGTCACCACGGCGGCCATAGTTTCCCTTACTGGGTTTCAGCATGCCCATCAGCAGTTGTGCCAGCGTACTTTTTCCGCAACCAGACTCGCCAACAATTCCCAGCGTTTCCCCTTGTCGGATCTGTAAATCCAGACCGTTGAGCGCATGTACTCGCTCCGTTACTTTGCCGAGCCAGTTTTTACGCGCAGGGAAGTTGACATGGACATCCTGCAGATCCAGTAAAAAGTCAGACATGTGTTGTCTCCAGTTGCGGGTACCAGCAGGCAGATTGTTGCTCCGCGCCTCCCTGACTGCTTAACGCGGGTGTTTCTTCACAGCGAGGACCAGCGGCAAAGCAGCGCTCGCGAAATGCGCATCCCGCCGGCAAGCAGGTTAAATTCGGCACGGTGCCGGGGATCGCAGGTAGCAATGCGCGCGGCTCGCCGTGTTCGGGGGCGCATTTCAACAGGCCAATAGAATAAGGATGCGTCGGGTGTTGAATAACGGTTTGCGTCGGGCCACTCTCAATCACGCTTCCGGCATACATGACGTATAACCGATCGCATAGCTGTGAAACCACAGCCATATCATGGCTGATAAATAACACGGCAGTACCGCTGGCTCGCGCTTTTAATTTCAGTAACCGCAGCACCTGCAGTTGCACCGTGACGTCCAACGCGGTGGTTGGTTCATCGGCAATAATAAGCTCTGGCTCGCAGGAAAAGGCCAGCGCGATCATGACACGCTGGCGCATCCCGCCGGAAAGCTCAAACGGGAAACGTTTCATGACTTCCGACGCGTCCGGGATTTGCATCTCTTCGAGTAAAGCGATGGCTTTCTGACGGGCATCCGTGCGGCTCAACGCCTGATGATGACGGATAACCTCCACCATTTGCTGACCGATACGTCGGGTTGGATTCAGTGCCGTCATGGGTTCCTGAAAAATCATCGCGACGCGTGCGCCGCGCCATTGACGCATTTGTTTCTCGCTGGCATTGAGCACATCTTCACCCAGCAGCGAAACGCGTCCCTGGTGAATATGATAACTACCCTCCGGCAGCAGACGCATAGTGAGCATGGCCGTCACGGACTTACCGGAACCGGATTCACCCACCACGCCAACGATCTCTCCGCGGTTGATGTGTAACGAGACATGGTTCAGCGCATGCACCTCAGCTTTATAGCCGGGGAAACTCAAATGTAAATCTTCGATTTCCAGCACGGGTTGTGTCATGACTGTTTTCCTCCGGCTTTCGGATCCAGCAGATCGCGAATACCATCGCCAAAGAGATTAAAGCCCACGGCGGTAATCAGAATGGCCGCGCCGGGGAAAGCGCAATACCACCACTGATCAAGCACATAATTGCGGCCAATTGCGACCATCGCGCCCCATTCAGCGCTCGGTTGCTGTGCGCCCAAACCAATAAACCCGAGCGTGGCAGCCATCAGGATCGCACTGCCGATATCCAGCGAAGCCTGCACGATGAGTGGGGGCAGAGAATTACGTAAAATGTGCCAGCTAATAAGATGCCAGCGTGAAGCCCCGTAAGTGCGCGCCGCCTGTACATAGGTGAACTGACGCACCACTAACGTTTGACCGCGGGCGAGGCGCACATAAAAAGGAATTCTTACGATCGCAATCGCCAGCATGGCGTTAAACAAGCTTGGACCCAGCGCGGCAGCCAGCGCCATCGTCAGCACCAGCGAGGGAATAGACAGCATAATGTCCATCATGCGCATAATGATCGCATCTGCACGTCCGCCCATAACACCTGACAGGCAGCCCAGCAGTGAACCCGCTCCTCCGGCAATACCCACTACCACCAGACCCGCAACGACCGACTGCTGGCTCCCCACCAGAACGCGGCTGAACAGATCGCGGCCAACTTCATCGGTACCAAACCAGTGAGTTGCTGACGGGGGCAGCAGGCGCGCACTTAAATCGATGGCGTTTGGGTCGTGAGGGGTTATCCACGGCGACAGCACCATCAACAGCAGTATCAATACGATGATGACCCCGCCAACCAACGTCAGCGGGCTGCTTTTCATCATCCAGAACAGTTTGGACCAGTCCGTGCGACGGCGAACGGTCAGCGGTGCCGCGGGCGTTTCTTGTGTGAGCATCATTGTGCGCCTCCACGTCCAATTCGAGGGTCCACCCACAAATAGAGCAAGTCCACCACCAGGTTGACCAGCACATAGGCGAAGGAGACCACCACGGCAAATCCCATTACCGCCGGGAAGTCGAGCGCCTGAATTGATGTCACTACCCAGGCACCCATCCCCGGCCAGGCGAAGACCGTTTCGGTCAGCACCGCACCGTAGAGCAGATCGCCCAGCGCCAGGCCGAGGACAGTGATTGATGGAATGAGTGCGTTAGGCAATGCATAGCACAGCACGATGTACCAGCCCGGTAACCCGCTGGCGCGAGCGGTACGAATGTAATCTTCACTGAGTTGCTCCAGCATGGCAGAGCGAATCTGGCGGGCAACGATTCCGAGATGCACAAAAGCCAGCGTCAGCGACGGCAGGATCAGATGCTGAAGCGCATTGAAAAAGACTTCGCCATTGCCTTCCAGCAGTGCATCAATCAGGTAGAACCCGGTGACGTGAGCGGGTGGATCCAGCCAGTCGTCTAAACGCCCGCCGCCGGGTAAAATTTGCAGATGACCATAAAACAGCACAATAACCCCCAGCCCCAGCCAGAATGCAGGCGTAGAGATGCCGGTGATCGCCATCAGGCGAACGAGGTGATCAAGCCAGCGGTTGCGCCAGACCGCAGATAAAATGCCCAACGGAATACCGATGAGCAGCGCCAGCAACAAGGAGCAGAAAGCCAGCTCAAGGGTGGCGGGGAAGAAGATGCGTAGCTCATCCAGTACCGGACGGCCGGTACGAATGGAAGTGCCTAAATCGCCATGGAAAATATCGCTGACGTAGCGAAAAAACTGAACATACAACGGCTGGTTCAGCCCTAGCTGTTGGCGAATATTTTCGACAATTTCATCACTGGCGCGATCGCCTGCCAGCAGCCGTGCGGGGTCGCCAGGTATCAGGTGTGAAATAATAAAGGTGATTACGCAAACACCGATCACCACCAGAATAAGTCCCCAGCATCGCTGGCGTAAAATGCTCCAGAACGTCATTAGCTTCCCCTTGCGGAGCCGAGCGGCTCCGCATCAACGTGGCTTATTTACTCATGGTGGAGATATTGAAGACCTGTTCCAGCATGGGGTTGAATACAAATCCTTTAACGTCTTTGTTCATCGCCAACTGATAATTTTTCTGGAATAAATAAACGTAGGCAGCTTCATCAATTACGATGGTTTGCGCCTGCTGGTAATCCTTGGTTCTGGCCGCCTGATCGGTGGTCGCCAGGGCGCTACGCAGCAGCTTATCGACTTCACTGTTTTCGTAGAAGGAGCGGTTACCGGGTAAACCTTTCTTGTCTGACTCAAACCAGTAATTCATAAACATGTACGGGTCGGCAAAATCCGGGCTCCAGTTGCCAATGGCAATGTCGTAATCTCCCTTACCTACACGGTCACGCATGGTGGCGTTTGCCAGTTTCTCCAGCTTCACCTTAATACCCAGTTTGCCAAGACTTGCCTGAGTGGCGAGCGCGATAGGTTCCCAGTTAGGGTCATTATCAGAGTACAGGAAGCTCAGGCTTTCAGGTTTGCTGGCAACGTTGTCCCACGCCGCTTTCGCTTTGGCCTCATCAAAACTGTACTGCATGGCCTTGTCGTCAAAACCCCACATGCCTTCAGGGATCGGACCACGCATTTGCTTCCCGTTGCCGCTGAGGATCCCATTTACCATGCCTTTATAATCGGTGGCCCACGAGATGGCGCGGCGTAAATCCACCTGATTGAGCGGCGCTTTACTGTTGTTCAAATACAGATAGGTCACGCGCAGTGAGGGATAATCCGCTACGTTAACTTTGCCTTCCTGTTTTAAAGCGGCAAGCTGGTCAACTGGAAGCGCATCGGCAATGTCGATATCGCCACGTGACAATTGCAGTCGGCGGGAGGCGCTTTCACCGATGATTTTTACCGAAACCCGCTTAAACGAAGGTTTTTCACCGGCATAATACGGGTTAGGAACCAGCACCAACTGCTGTCCTTTTTGCCAGCTTTTAAGCATGAACGGACCAGAGCCTGCCGTGTTTTGCGCCAGGAATCCGCGGGCATCGTCTGCAGCATGCTCTTTTAAAATGGCCGGGTTAATGATTGAGGCTCCGTCATTCGCCAGCGTATACAGGAACGGCGCAAACGGCTGACTGAGGGTAAACTTCACCGTCGTGTTATCGATAGCCTCAACCTTCAGATCTTTCGGGAATGCTTCTGCAGGGCCCTGGCCAATTTTGAGCAAGCGTTCAAAAGATTGCTTTACCGCATCAGCCGTTACCGGCGTCCCGTCGGCGAATTTGGCATCGTTTTTCAGGGTAAACGTCCACTCTTTCTGGTCGTCAGAGGCTTTCCAGCCGCTGGCTAAATCACCTTCAACTTCCGTGGAGCCTTTACCGCCGTCGGTTTTGTACTGAACCAGTCGCTGATAAGAGGGGTAGGTGACCGTCCAGTCGTTGTTATCGATGGTCACGGCGGGATCGAGCGTTTGTGGATCGGCTGCTTTACCAATCACCAACATATCTTTGGGAACGGCGGCCTGTGCGGCGGGCAGGGCAAACGCCAGCGCAACGGCAATCAGAGCGGGGCGAAAAAACGCGTTTAACGCAGGTGTAGTCTTCATAACCAGGCTCCAGAATCAAAGGGGATGTTGTGTTGCTGTGGGAGTGACAGTGTAACAATCTATCTGATCGTCAAGCAGCGGATAGCGGGCGGCATCAGGTAATTCAAAATGCCACCACTCGCTGTTGATACCGACAAAGCCGCCGCCGAACATAATGGCATTGAGCAGTAGGCGATTACGCTGTGCAATCGGAGGAACAGACGGATGCCAGGCATGGGAACGGTCGTGCATTTCATCAAAACCGGCTCCCATATCAAGGACCTTGCCGCGATCGTCCATTAACGTAACGTCAATAGCCGTACCGCGGCTGTGATTAGAACCAATCGCCACATCGACAACGTACTGAGGATCCGGACACGCATTCCACAGCACCGCCTGTGCCTGCTGCGGGCGATACGCGTCGTACACAACAAGCTTCAGGCCCGCCAGTTGCGCAATACTGATGCTTTTAGCCAGCGCGGTTACCGCCTCGGTGTGCAACAGACAACGTGCTTCCCGGTAAATTGGCGCACCGGTAATGTTATCTGCAGTAGCGTATTTAAGATCGATATGCAGTGACGGGAATATCACTGACAGATCGACCAGTTCTGGGGTCTCTGACATAGCACGTTTCCTGTTTATTGTTCAAATTGACCAAATTGTTGTTGTAACTGGCGATTGGTTTGCAGGCGTTCTGTGAGGGAGTCACCCAGTTGTGCCACCACCGCAGAGAGTAATAAGTTGAACAGACAGCTCACCGGTGCCAGTGAATCCCAGAAATGCCCGGTGTCAGTTTTCACCTGAAGCAAATCAATGGAATAGTCTCTGGCCCACGGGCACCACACATCGGTGACCAGCGCCAGCGGAATGCAGCGCTCTGTGGCGATACGGCAATATTGTCTGGAGACCGCAGAGTAGGCGCGCATATCGGTGATCACTACGTAAGGCTGGGTGAAACCCGAATTCAGTGATTCCACCCAACTGCCTGAAAGCCCTTCGGAGTAGCTGACTTTAGGCCGCAGGTATTCCAGATGGCTGAAAAAAGCGTTGGCGATCCCGCGGGTAGACTGGATCCCAAGGATAAACACGGCTTCCGCATGCGCCAGCTGTTGCGCAATGCGTAAAAATGTCTCGCCCTGAGCAAGCTGATAAACGTGGGTAATAGCGTCGATTTCCAGTAACAGCGACTGCTGCGCGCGATCGGGCAGACTTTGTTGCTGGTGCCAGGAGTCCAACCGCTCGTTCATACCCCAGGGCTGATAGGGAACTACGGGTAGTTCTCGCAGGCTGGCTTTTGCATCTTCCAGATTGCGAAAGCCCAGTTTACGCAGATAGCGTCCAACGGTAATGCCGCTGGTTCCGGTCGCCTTCGCGATACCATCCGCCGTCTCAAAAGGGATCTGTACAGCATGGGCTAACAGCCATCCGGCCACGCGCTTTTCGCTGGGCGTCAGCTGGCTAAAGGTCTGCTCTATGCGGGTAAATAACTCAGGTTTCGCTGTCATTACTTTCTCGCTGTTAGTTGTCTGTCAGATTACGGCTCACTGTTAGCGAATTAACAATGCAGGACGCGTGCCAGGCTGGTAACAGCGGCATGCTGGCTGTTTTTGTTAAAATTCAACTCAAATTCGTTAACCAATGATCAACATTTGTGCAGCGTAGTTCAGTTTTGGTGCAGTGACAGGGGTATGGAGTATGAATCTACTGATTTCGTCGGAACGATCACATTGTGGCCACGTTTTGCGCTCGAACATCAGAATCAGTAATGTGAAATATAAATTTCAGCCATATCCATGGTGTTGATCTTTATTCTTATGAAGGTAGGGGTATTATTTTTTGCGAACTACATTAACGGTTTGAAGCGCAAGTGTAGATATTATTTATATTATAAATGGAGTACTACAATGAATAAATTCTCCCTTTCTACAGCAGGTATTCTGGTCGCAGCGCTGTTAACCAGTGTCAGCGTCAATGCAGCAACTGATAACGCTAAAACTGAAGTGACTCCGAAAGGCATGAGCTGCCAGGAGTTTATTGATTTGAACCCGCAAACTATGGCTCCAGTGGCTTTCTGGGTGCTCAATGAAGACGAAGACTTCAAAGGTGGTGATTACGTAGACTATAACGAAACCGTCACTACCGCAGTTCCTCTGACCGTTGAACTTTGTAAAAAACATCCGCAGAGTGAATTAAGTAAAATAAAAGACGAAATCAAAAAAGAATTATCAAAATAAGATTAAGTTGTTATTTAAACCCAGTCCAAGTGCTGGGTTTTGCTATTCGTGACAACGTCACTTATTTATTTTGTGATACTTAAGAAAACTTTATAAAGATATAAACGCCTGTGCCGATACTGGATAAAACTTAGCCTTTCGCACAAGGAGTTTGTATGGCCTGGTATCCCACTCGTATTTCAACGCGTTTAACCATCGGCGGCATTCTGCTGCTTGCAGTCACGACGCTTGTTATTGTGGCGATTATGCTCTGGCGTGGTCAGCCGCGCGTTGTTGAAATCAACACAGCACTGATCGAAGAAACAGGGCAAGGTTTAACCCGTCAACTGAGTACCGTGTTGTCCCGAATTGAAGGCGAGACCGTCAGCCTGTCACGACTGGCTGAAGTATTGCCCAACGATGAATCCCTCTACCAAAGCGTCGTTCCACATCTGATTGGCGAAAGTAAAGACTCGATTATTACCGGCGGCGGCATTTGGCCAGAACCAGGCGCCTTTACCGCTGGCGTGGAGAAGCGCAGCTTTTTCTGGGCGCGTAATGCGGAAGGTAAACTGGTGTATTCCAACGACTATAACGTCGAAGGATCAAGCGGATACCATAATGAAAGCTGGTATCAGCACGCCAAAAACCATTCACAAAACAGCTGCCTATGGTCTGATGTGTATCAGGACGCCAGTTCGGGCGTCAACATGGTAACGTGCAGCGTGCCATATCAACTGGCGGGCAAGTTTGCCGGGGTTGCTACCACCGATATTCGTCTGGATAACGTCGCCACCTTTATGCAACAGCAGGGAAACAGCACCGGAGGTTACGCGTTTGTGGTGGACAAACAGGGGCAAATTCTCTACTTCCCGCAGGCCGATTTGGCAAAATATAAAACCATTAATGAACTGGCGCAAAGCGCGCAATGGCTTATCCCGGTGGAAAACGGCCTGAAATCTCTCCGCCCGACAGATGGGGTGAAGACTATTACGCTTGCAAACGACAACGTTCTGAATACGGCGTCCCGGGTGATGCTGTTCCCGATGGCAGATACCGGTTGGGTAGTGGGACTGGTGACGCCTGAATCACGTATCGTCGGCCTTGCTAAAGTGATGATGCAGGACGTACTGGAAGTGTTGATCCCGATTATGACGCTGTTGCTGGTTGGATCCTGGCTAGTGGTTCGCCGACTGATTTCGCGTCTCGATGATACTCGTCAGGCACTTGATGACATTGCACAGGGAGAAGGCGATCTTACCCGTCGCCTGGATGTGCGTGGTAAAGATGAGATTTCAGCCATCGCCGAAGCGTTTAACCTGTTCGTCGATAAAATCGCAGCCGTCCTGATCACCGTCAGAAGCAGTAGCGTGGTAGTGGCGAATAACGCCGTCAGTCTGGCAGACAGTAATATGGAACTTTCATCTCGCGTAACGCAGCAGGCCGCGGCGCTGGAAGAGAGTTCAGCGGCGATGGAACAATTAAACGCAACCGTTCATCAAAATGCCAGTAATACACAACTGGCGGATGAACTCTCCGATAGCACAGCGCAAACGGCCAACCGCTGCGGCGATGTGATGCAGGGCGTTATCTCTACGATGGACAACGTCAGCGCGTCATCCGGCAGAATGGTAGAAATTGTTGCAGTCATCGACAGCATTGCGTTCCAGACCAATATCCTCGCCCTCAACGCTGCGGTTGAAGCCGCCAGAGCGGGTGATGCAGGCAGAGGCTTTGCCGTTGTGGCCTCCGAAGTGCGCACGCTGGCCCAGCGAAGTGCCACCGCTGCACAGGAAATAAAAGCGTTGATAGATGAATCCGTTTCTCATGTTGGTAGCGGAAGCCAGCAAATTCACCATGCGGGCGAACGTCTGGGAGAACTGGTCAGCAATGTACGTCAGGTACGTCAGCTGATGGGGGAAATTCGTGTGGCAGGTGAAGAACAGCGTAAGGGCGTTTCAGAAGTTACGCTGGCCGTTACCGAAATGGACAGCACCGTTCAGCAAAACGCCTCGTTAATTGATGATGCCGCCGCACGTACGCAGGCATTGAAAGAGGAGGCGGAACAGTTGGCGTTGTTGGTCTCGTCATTCAGATTGCCTGAGCCTTCAGTTGCCTGATAACGACACGATATCCGGGTGCAAACGTTGTGCCCGGATAACTCCAGTATAATGATGCTTAACCACGAATTATCGATTTAACTCCTTTTTATTGTGTCTTACAAAACTTTGAATCATTCCTCGCTTAACTCTATAATATTGGGTGTAAAGTCTATTTTATCCCTATAAGAGCCAATATTATGGATTTAATGCTCAATACAGCAGCCGATATCGTCAAACTACTTTGCGACAGATTGCGTAAGGAACGACTCGCGCGGCAAATGACGCAGGCTGATGTTGCCGCGCGTTCAGGGGTCGGTGTGAATACCGTTTCAAATCTGGAAGCGGGTAAGAATGTAGGATTTGAGAATCTGGTCAAAGTCGCGATGGTGTTAGGCTATGGTGAGGCGCTGGAGGGCTTATTTAAACCCAGGATTGACAGTCTGGATGATATTTTGCGTTACGAGAAGAGCGCAGCACGCCAGCGGGTGAAAAGGAAAAATACTGATGCCTGAGCAAGTCGATGTCTTTTATGAAGGCTGGGGTGAAAAATGGTTGTGGGGAAAACTGGTGTCTTCCACAGCCCTGACCGGACGCCCGTTGATCGCTTTTGAATACAGTGAAGACGCCATACGTAAGGGGCTGGAGCTGTCCCGGCTAACGTTACCGCTGAACGGTCCCCGTTTACGCAGGGATTTCCCGGCTCATCAATTGGGATTACCTGGTCCCGTGTACGATTCGCTACCTGATGGCTGGGGGATGCTGTTGATGGATCGGTTATTTAAACGCCGTGGACTCAACGCAGCGCGCATAGGACCTCTGGAGAGGTTAACCTGGGTCGGCAATAACGCAATGGGTGCCATGACGTTCCGGCCCGTTCAGTCAGATGTCGAGAAACTTTCAAAAGAGGATGTTCCTCTTGAACAACTGGCATCTGAGGTTCAGGAAGTCCTGAGTGGAGAAGGCGGGGAATTCTTGCAAAAACTTCTCCAGATGGGAGGTTCACCACAAGGGGCAAGGCCAAAAGCGTTACTTTATCGTGACAGTGTCACGTCAAAATTCACCACTGTGCCCCTCCCGGGGAGCGAAAGCTGGTTGATTAAATTTCCTGCCAGGCACGAGCATGCCGAGGTATGTGCCATCGAAGCAGTATACGCAGAATGTTTGCGGCAATGTGGGATTACCACGCCAGATACAGCGTATTTCAATCTGCCTGACGAGCAGGCGGCGTTTGCTACCCGCCGTTTCGACCGTGACCAGTCGGTCCGTATTCCTATGCAGAGTCTGGCGGCATTTACCGGTGCAAATTACCAGATACCCGGTGCTTTAGATTACCGGGATTTTCTGCGCGCCACACAGATTTGTACCAATGATGTCAGAGAAAAAGCGAAAGCGTTCGAACGCGTGGTTTTCAACGTGGCATTTAACAACCGCGATGATCATCCCAAAAACTTTGCCTATTTAATGTCAGCCGACGGAAACTGGACTTTGGCCCCGGCTTACGACGTGACCTGGTGCGAAGGGCCAGGCGGATATCACCAAATGGACGTGCTGGGAGAAGCGCTGGATATCGAAAGAAAGCACCTGCAGCAGCTTGGCGAACAGGAAGCCGAGCTATCAGCTGAGCATGTGAACGCCATAATCGACAAGATCTGCCACTATGCGACAGCGCTAAGCGTTACAGCCAAAGACAAATACGCCGATCAGATAACACAAACTACGCTGAATACGATACAGAAACAGATTAATGATAATGTCCGCAGGTTAATGTCCAGGTGATGCCGAGACAGTCGCCACGCGGACTGAAGACGTCGGCCTGAGCGGGGAAAAATTTCCCCGCTACATTTCCCCGCTAAACAGACCAGAGGACAACCATTAACGTCCCCAACGGTTGCGAATATAAGTTACCGCTTCCTGCGTTTGCGGTTGGTTAAGATAATCTTCGCGAAACAGAATAGTGCCGTTAATGTGCGGTTCCGACTCGTTCAGATCGAGCTGTTTTTTTAACTCTGGTACACCGCCTTTAACCGTCCAGTCTGGTTCTTTTCGCGACGGCTCGCCGACTTTGTAAAGCGCCACCCCTATATAGAGGCGAGTGTTGGTTGATTTCACGACATCTGCCCACCATTTTGCCAGCACATCGTATCGTGCCGCATCGCGGGCGAAGGGCCAGTACAGTTGCGGGGCGATATAGTCCAGTAGCCCCAGTTGCACCCAGCGGCGGGTATCGGCGTATGATTCATCATACGCTGCCGCGCCGCGCGTGTCGGACCCCGCTGGATCGTGCGAACGGTTGCGCCACACACCCGCAGGGCTGACGCCAAACTCGACTTCAGGTTTGAGTTTCTTGATGGTTTGTGAAACCTGGGCGATCAGACGTTGCGTGTTATCACGCCGCCAGTCTGCTTTGGATGCGAATTCCTGGCCGTATCGTCTGAAAGTCTGGCTGTCGTTGAGCGCAGAACCGGGAGACTCGGTATAGAAGTAATCATCAAACTGCACGCCGTCAATCGGGTAATTCTCAACCACTTCAGCCACGATGCTGGTTATCCAGTCGCGAACTTCCGGAATGCCGGGATCTAACACAAAACGCTCGCCCGAGGTGCGGATCCAGTCCCGATGCAGAACATAAACGCTGGAAGGCGTCTGTGACAACGTATTGTTTAATTCGGTGATTGTCGAAGGTTTGGTGTTCACGGATACGCGGTAGGGGTTAAACCACGCATGGACTTTCATGCCGCGTTTATGCGCTTCATCAAGCATAAACTGGAGCGGATCGTAGCCCGGATCCTGACCAATCGTTCCCGTCAGAGTATCTGACCACGGCAAGATTTTTGATTGCCATAGCGCGGTGGCATCAGGCTTTACCTGGAAAAAAACGGTATTAATACCAAGACGTTTCAGATTGTCCAGCTTGTCAGTCAGCGCTTTTTGCTGCTGGCTGATGCGAACGCCAGGCGAACTGATGTTGACAGATGAAATCGGTGGCCAGTCCAGACGCGAAACCGTTGCCAGCCAGATACCGCGCACTGGCTCTTTGCTCTGCTGTGATTTGTTTACCGGAGTCTGTGGGGTGATTTTGGAACCTGGCGGCTGTGAAGAACAACTGCCGAGTAGCAACATACTACCTACCAGCAGCGTGAACCATTTCATGTTGGTGAGCGGCAGTCTGGCTCGGGAACGGGCGAGTAAATTCGCCAATTTTTTTTGATAATTTCCTGAAATAAAACCGGATGCAGACATCAGATTTGGCTCTTATTTCTTCTTGTTGCGGCTGTTAGCCCAGGGATCAATGGCCGGTTCGACGGTGTTATTTGAGGCCTGGTCATCCAGAGAATCAAGGTACAGCGCTTCAACTTCTGCCCGCGCCCACGGCGTACGACGCAGAAACTTCAGACTGGATTTAACGCTCGGTTCATTTTTAAAACAGTTGATGTTAATGCGTTGTGCCAGCTCAGCCCAACCGTAACGATCAACCAGTGCATTGACCTGCATTTCAAGCGTTACGCCATGTAAAGGGTCTTTAGAAATATGAGCATTCATATGAAGTCCAGTTCAGTGGTTCCAGATTTTGTCAGTAGTGCGACGGAAAGAAGGTTACAAGAAAGCAAAGCTGCCAGCAATGGCAGAAACCGGTATGACGCGCAAGCAGAACGCCATACCGGCAATGGAGGGTTCAATACTCTTTAAAGGCCAGTTTCAGACGGGCAATTAACAGTTTAAACAGGTAACTCATCAAGGTTCGTTCACCGGTCTTGATCGTCACGCTGGCGGGCATTCCCGCTTTAATTTTTAATTCGTTCTGTGGGGATTTCAGTTTGGCAATGTTAATTGAAGCTTCAATTCATGAGAAAAATATAACATCATCTCAGTCATCTGGATGACTGTTGCTGCATTAATTTGTGATGAATATCGTTATTATTGTATTTAATTCAGGTTAAGAAAATTTTTCTTATGGAAATTATCATTATCATTAAAACTCAATAAAAGCAATTAGTTAGAATGAAAATATCGAAATTAAGATCTTATTTAAGATCGACCTAATATGATTTGAGAAAACAAAGGTTTTAATTTCTGGGATTATTCTTAAACTAGCCGTCATCGTAGGGTTACTCTTACGGTGTCATAAGACATTACTGATGTCGCTGCATCCCTGAATAAATACTCCACGCTAAGCGGAGAAGGGTTATTGCATCATTTTATTACGATGCCAGTGTATTTATTAATTAAGGATAGACAATATGAAAACCAATATTCCTCATGCCAGTTATATATTTGCAGCTGGTGGCCTTGCATTATTGTTTGCGCAGATAGCGTATGCTGATTCAGCAAATACCATCACCTTTAAAGGCGAAGTGACCGAACAAACTTGCGAAGTCACGGTTAACGGTGTAAATGCACGGCCAGTAGTATTACTGCCATCTGTTGCGAAAAGCGATCTCGCGTCAGCAGCATCTTCAGCAGGCCTGACAACATTCACCCTCGGCGTGACCGGCTGTACAGTTGATTCTAACGCGTTGGATATTAAAACCGTCTTCGTTGCAAATAATATGACCGAACGCGGTAACCTGGCTAATACAGGTACCGCGCAAAATGTTGAATTACAACTGCTGACCGATAGCGCGGGTACTACGCCGATCGATTTACGTACTGGAACTCCGGTTGCAGGAATTACCGTTGCGGCCGGAAATACATCCGGTGAGCACGACTTTGCCGTGCAGTATTATAGCCCGAACGGTGGGGCAACCGCCGGGACAGTTGTTGGCACTGTGCAATACGCCATTTCCTATTTGTAAGCGAGATCTGCGTGATGAAAGGATTGGCTATTAGTTTGGCAGTAATGATGATGTGCTTCTGCGCGCAGGCAAGCATAGTGATGACCGGCAACCGGATAATCTATCCGGCAGACAGTCGGGAAGTCAGCGTGCAATTAACTAATCGCGGCGACGTCCCCGGCGTTGTTCAGGTTTGGCTTGATGATGGCGATGCACAATCAGTACCACAAACTGCGGCCGCTCCTTTTGTCACCACACCACCGGTCTTTCGGATGGCGGCCCACGCGGGGCAAACTGTGCGGTTGCGTTACATCGGTAAACCCGTCGCACAGGACAGGGAATCATTGTGGTGGTTTAACTTCATTCAGATCCCGCCCACAAATAAGGACGCGCAAACCGATAACCAGCTTCTGGTGCTGGTGCGTAGCCGCGTAAAAGTATTGGTCAGACCGAAAGGGCTGGTGGGTTCACCGCTGGAGATGGCGAACACCAGCCGGGTCTGGCTGCAGAATGGCAAGCTGCATTTCCGCAATAACAGTGGTTACTATCTCGCACTTTCGTCACTTGACGTCAGCGGCACGGGAAAAAAACAGCGCATTCAGAGCGAAACGATCGCACCGTGGACGACGATGTCATGGCCTGCAAAAATTTCGCAATTGAACGACGCGCAAATGCGCTGGATTAACGATCAAGGAGCCTCATTAAGCGGGCGTGTGGCGCTGGAGAAGCAGGACAATGTCCGAGACTAATCCACGTTGGTGGTGGCTGTTTTTGCCCATTGCGATGCCTGTTTTTGCCAGCGATTACACCTTTGATGAAACATTGTTGCTTGGAAGTGGCTACGAGAAAGGCCTGGCAATGCTCAACGATCCGGATGCCGTGGTTGCGGGACGTTATAGCGTGGATATCTGGCTCAATGGACAATATGTAGGGCGGGATGATGTATTGTTTCGCCAGAATACCGCAGGGCGTACCGAACCTTGTCTTCCGGCTAAATTTTGGGATGAACAGGGCGTAACAGCAGCACCGGAACAAGCGCAGGAATGCTTTGCCCCTGAAGCTCGGATCAGCGGTGGACGGTGGGATTTTGACCAGAGCCTGTTGCGTCTGAATCTCAGCGTGCCTCAGGCCGCATTAAAACGTACCCCAATGGATTATGTACCGCCGTCGCAGTGGCAAAGTGGCGAGAGTGTGCTGTTCAGTAACTACAATCTGCACGCTTATCACAATAAAAATAACGGTCAGCAAAGTGATTACGGCTGGCTGGGTCTGAGCAGCGGCTTCAATATGGGGAGTTGGCAATTTCGCCAACAGTCATCTGCCAACTGGCGGCGCGATGGCGATCGTGAAAGCCAACGCTGGGATGCGCTGCAAACCTGGCTTCAACATCCTGTTGCAACACTGGAGAGTTTACTGACGGTAGGCGAAAGCTACACCTCGGGAAATCTGCTTGGCAGTATGGCGTTTACAGGTGTCAAACTGGAAACCGATCAACGGATGTGGCCGCAGTCGCGACGCGGCTACGCCCCAGAAATTCGTGGCACGGCATCGACACCTTCACGCGTTGTGGTCAAGCAGAATGGTCGAACGCTTTACGAAACCAGCGTACCACAAGGCCCCTTTGTACTTGATGATTTGCCGAATACAGCCTGGGACGGTGATTTACAAGTTGAAATCACCGGCGCCGATAACAAAAAGAGTAGCTATACCGTGCCATATGCCAGCGTACCTTTATCACTGCGTCCCGGCGTCTGGCGCTACGGTCTGGTGGCAGGGAAGACCCGGGATTACAGCGCTGCCGATGGTCTGTTTACCGATTTCACGCTGGAGCGCGGGATGACGAATCTCCTGACCGCCAATGGCGCTTTGCGGATCGGCGACGACTATCAGGCACTGCTGATGGGAGGCGTTCTGGCTACATCGATGGGCGCTTTTGGTGTCGATATTACCGGTTCGCGGGCCCGGATTTCTTCTCAAACTATGAGTGGCTGGCGGTTGCAAACCAACTGGAGCAAAACGTTCAACCCGACAGGCACTCACGTCGCGCTGGCGGGGTATCGCTATTCCACAGAAGGGTATCGTGACTACGGTGACGTCCTGGGTGAGCGAAGCGTCAGTGGGAGCAATGCGCAGTGGCGCTCGGATACACTGCGTCAAAAAAACCAGTTCTCCGTTACGGTGAACCAAACACTGAACAGCTACGGAAACCTATGGCTGTCGGGATCAATGATGGATTACTACAGTGACCGTGGCAACAGCACACAATTGCAGGCTGGTTATAACACCACCTTTGGACGAATGACGTTAGGTATGTCATTCAGCAGACAGGATACCTGGTGGCGTAACGGCGATCGGTCACAAGTGCAAAAAGAAAACATGGCAACGATTACCGTCTCAATGCCTTTCGGTATAGGCGAACGTGAGCATACGCTGGCGCTGTCGGCGAGTCAGGCTCAACATGCAGGGCGCAATGCACAGTTGGCATTGTCTGGTGCGCTTGATCAGGATGAAACCCTCAATTACGCGCTGTCCACGGGCTGGCAACAAGGGCAAGAGGAATCGAACAGCGTGACCGACTGGAGTGGTTCGCTGCAAAAAAATACTGCTTTCGGCACGCTAAACGGCAGCGTTTCACAGTCACAAAACTATCAACAATGGGCTGCTGGTGTTCGCGGGGCACTCGTTGTACATCGCCATGGCATCGTTGCCGGCCCGTGGGTTGGCGACACATTTGCTCTGGTAGAAGCGCCAGGCGCTGCGGGAGCCAGAGTAGGGGGTGGACAGGGTGCAACCGTGAACAGTGGGGGTTATGCGCTGGTCCCCTCGTTGACACCTTATCGCTATAACAACGTGACTCTCGACGGTAGCGGAATGAACACCAACGCAGAGCTTCAGGAGAGTCAACGCCGCATTGCGCCAATGGCAGGGGCCGCAGTAAAACTGCGTTTTGCAACGCTCTCTGGCTATCCGTTACTCATCACTGTGAAGAGTGACGTGACGTTACCGATGGGAGCGGCAGTGACCGACAGTCGAGGCCGGGTAGTGGGGATGGTTGCCCAGGCTAATCAGGTATATGCCCGCGTTGAAGACGAAGAGGGACTATTGATGCTGGAAAGCAGTGATTGTTCGTTGCCGTGGAAACTTAACCCACAACAACGTACAGAACCATTAATTGCATTAACGGTGGATTGCGTAATAAAAGGGCGCTCATGAGACTATTTTTTCTGGTGCTGGCGCTGTTTTCTTGCCAAACGCAGGCCGCCTGTGAATACATTATTTATCCATACAAATCAGGGAGTAGTGGTGCACAAGGCACCCACAGACTCAGTGCAAGTACGGACGGCATCGCCAATGACTGGCGCTCCGGCGGCGGCAACGATGCCTGGAACGGATTATTGCCGGGATTGAGTAAGTCTGTTGATATCACCAGTAATAGCAGCTTTCAGCCAGCAGGGACGATACTGACTTCCAGCGGCGGGATCCCTTTTACTACATATGCCCATAAAGGCGGTGGTTACGATCCTGAGCAGGTATTTTTCCGTTGTACACCGGACACTGCCGGGCAACTTTATGAAGCCTGGTCAACGAACGGCGATGACATCGTGGCTGGCTGGTATGAAGCAACGGATGTACCTGGCGCGTATCTGACCATAATGAAAAACGTCGCATTACGCTTGACGCATGACGCGACAGGTAGCGTCTTTACCGACAGTTGGCAGCAACGCCCACTGGAGAACCTGGATCTTGACACCAATGGCAACTTCCTGATTAAGGCCAAGAACTTCTCGACGATAAGTGCCGAGTTGATTAAAACGCTGGATACACGCTATTACGCCAACCAGGCACAGTCTGCTACTTATAATAGCTATGTGAATCCCAATGCTTACGTGGTTTTTCGTGGGCCAGGTACAACTTCGTGGGGTATCAAGATAGGTCAGCCGCACCGTGGTGGAAATTGGGCTGGCTGGGCGAATGACTGGCCATCAGTGATCAGCCTGTACAACAACGGGATCTTCGTCAAACGTGCAGCAATGTGTCAGGTCACTGATTTTACGCCGGTAGTGCATCTGCCGCCAATTTCCGTGGCTCAGCTTAAGCAAGGGGAATATTCCTCAGCCCCCTTCCAGATAGGATTTGCCTGCGAATCAACGGTGGTTTCCGGTGTGGCGACCGGGAAGAGCAATGTCGCAATGGGGCTGCTTGCGCCGGAAAGCAGCGTCAACAGCGCATGGGGTTTTAATTTGATTACCGGTAAAACAGTAACCTGGCTATTGGATACGCAATATGGCGCTCCCGGGCGGGCTCGCGGCGTTGGCGTGCGTGTTTACCGTGCGGGTAATCCGGTGAATTTTATGGCGGTGTCGACTGTCGGTAGCGGTAGCGAAGGCGGCTGGATGCCAGTCATTGGCAGCAATACGCAGCAAAATGGCAGCCAGGATGGCATCAATTACTACAGCGAAAGCTTCGAAGCTCGTCTGGCAAGTTTTGGCGCGGATACGTTAACGGCGGGGAGCTACCAGTCACATGTACAAGTTTTATTGCGTATTCAGTAGCCTCTGGATGCTGGCATTTGGCCTACATGCGGCGGTTAACATCAGTACTACTCGGGTCATTTTCAACCACGGAGAAACTCAACGCTCGGTGATGTTAGTCAACGACGGTAAATATCCCGTGGTGGTTCAAAGTTGGGTAGATGACGGCACCCCAGAGAAAGGGCCATCACAGGCCAGTTCGCCTTTTATCGTGCTTCCCCCGGTGCTAAAAATTCTCCCCGGCGAACAACGCGAGATAAAGGTTATGACGTCCGGTGCGGGGCTTGCCAACGATCGCGAATCATTATTCTGGCTCAACGTGTACCAGGTTCCAGCGGAGGTGAAAAGTAGCTCAACTGGTGAAAAAGTGCGCTTAACGTTAAGAAATCAGCTAAAAGTCCTATGGAGACCGAAAAACACAGGCGTGTTGACTGAAAAAAGCATCAATCTTCTGAGTTTTCACCATGAAAGTGGGGAAATTTATGCTGTTAATCAGAGTTCCTGGAACATAACTCTGGCTAATGTATCTTCAGGAGACTATTCCATAACTGGAATAGTGGTTTCACCACGTTCCCGGCAGGTAATTTTTAAATCCGCGCCTCCTGAAATGCTGAATAATAAGATAAACTTCACTGTGATTAACGATGAAGGAAATCGTTGGGGATTTTCAACTGTCGTAAATTAACGCTGGCAGTGCTCGCACCAGCTAAAATGACAAAAATCCATATTCAGGGAACATAATGGCACACGTGTTTTTGCTTAACAGTACCGTTGTATTCTGGCCAGAGCGGAACGTACTCTACGCGAAATCAGATGAGACCAAACGTATAACATTAAGCAATCCGGCAACCCGTTGTTTACTATTATTAATTCAACAACAGGGTCAAGTTATTGGCCGTGATTATTTTTTTGAGCATGTCTGGTATATTAACGGTGCGCAGGTCACCAATAATACGTTCTATCAGAATATCTCCTTGTTACGTCGCGCTTTTAAAGAACTTAGCCTGAATGAAGAACTTATCGTAACCGTGCCGAAAGTCGGGATCCGTCTGGAGCCGCAACTGGAAGTGCTGGAACAGAAGATAGAAGAGCCGCTCAGCGATCACCCCGTCACGCCATCGGTAACGTCGGTAAACACAGTGACAAAATCACTGCGTATGCGCACACTGTGCTGGATTTTGGCGAGTGTGGTGTGCTGCGTTTTAGCCGCAATAGTGACCTGGGAGGCACAGTTTGATCCCAGACTCAGTCGTTATGTGCCATTAAGCGTAGGGGAGGGATGTCACTGGTACGCCAATCAGGATGTGCTTAAATTTGATCAGCACCAGCAGTTTATCAAAACAAGTACGCTGGATTGTCAAAGCTATCCCTGGGTTTATCTCACGCTGTATCCCAATTTCCCGCGGATCTCCGCATTAACTTGTCGAAAGCAATTTAGTCGCTGGCGGGATAATGATTGTGTGACCCATTATTATTTCGCGGAGTCCAGACATGTGGGGACGTAATATAAAATGGTGCGTAGGCATCATCTTAGCAGTAGCGTTAACAATTGCAGCCACGGTGACGTTACAAAACTGGCAGCGGTCGCATTTCGATTGCTCTGGAGAATTAGTAATGAAGTATCCAGATATTCGTGGTGATATTTCAGTCAGATACGTTTTTAATGGCAGCAATGGGGTGGCTATTTTACGCGGAAAAATCACTGATAATAACGGTGAAAACCTGGCGGTAAATCAAAATGTCTGGTTTACCTTTACCCGCAAGGATGATGATTACTTTATGGAATCCGGAAATGTCGCTTCAAGTTCCGGTGGCACTAACATTCATCCATTGTTAGCGAGAACGTTGCCAGATTTTTTCCTTAAACCCAAAGAGCCATTTTATTTCAGCATATTGCGACTCAATAGCAGTACATGGCAGTTCTATACCAGCCGTTCGCCGTCGGTATTTTGTCAGCGTTAAACCACTGAGATTGCACTCTGTATAGCGTTTGCATACAGAGTGCTTTGCTCAAAGCATCTCAACTGCAGGAGACCGAACCTTGTTCATGATTGGTTATAGACAGAGAAATCAGACGGGGCGAAGAGTGGACAGGTCCATGGGGTTAGAAGCCTATGCGGTATAAATTCAATTTAACTTATGTCGAGCTAAAATCTAGTTCACAGGCGCTAGCTTTTATAATGCATTGATTTTGCCGTAATTTGTATTAACCAATAGTCATTTCATTAAAAATTTACTTCATGAACCAATCCCACATAACCGCTTTTTAGACTGTTTTAATATTCGAAGAGAATGAATGCTGGGAGTCCACTCTGCGCCGTGAGTTCATTCATGACTGCGTTGCCTCGACTCGTTGAATTCACAGCTCTGAGCGGCCCTTCTGCTTACTGTTTTAGTTTGGTGTACTGATACCGCCCATCCTGTATGCTCGCTATTTGGGTTTTTTGTTCTATTCCTGCAGGGGACAGCATCCTTCTGCACTGTTGGTGAATCCCCGGAATTGGTGGGCAATGCCGTAAAACTGTGGCTGTACCCATATCTTTGTCGGTGGCTCGAAATCTGATTAGTAACGCCTGTTTAAGGTATAAACATTGATGTTAATATAAGGCAAAGAATCGATGAGAGATGTGCGAAAGGGCTGATTATGACGCGTAACGAGCATTTGCTCAGGAATGGCAATATTGAAGATGCACTCACTACTGCTGGCTGGGCATGGCAGGCAAAGGTGCAGATTGCTCCAGGGCAAATCAGCATCTCTGGCTCCACTGCCTATGATGATATGCGTGCCATTACCGTAGATTATCTGCTGAGATTTCAAGGAATACCTCTGGCTGTTGTCAATGTTAAAAATAAAGTAAAAAGTGCTGCAGACGGTATACAACAGGCATCAAGATATGCGAGCAGGCTCTCGCTTCGATATTCTGTTGCAACTAACGGTATTGACTGGGTGTTAAAAGACAACGAAACGGGAGGGCTGGAAATCCTGACTTCACCTCCTGAACCTGAAACATTACTGAGGCGTATGGAGTTTCCCCTGAATCAGGAACGCTGGGATCAAGTTTTCCAAGCTGATTATCCTTTAGTTCGACAGATGCGACCCTATCAGGAAATTGCGGTTAACAAGGTACTTCAGCACTTCGCTCTGGGGCACAGACGTGCGGGTATCATTATGGCCACTGGTACAGGTAAGACCCAGGTGATTCTCCACCTGGTCAGAAAAATGTTAATTGGCAAGGTAATTTCTGCCAACAGAGTTCTTTTCATTACAGATAGAGCAGCCCGACTGGAAGAATTACGGTTTATTTTTGAACAGTTTCCGGATATAAATTCTGTTGTACTTAACCGGGAAATGATGATTTCAGCAGATGAGGAAGCTGTTCACCTTGCAACGGTGCAGATGCTAGTAAATCAGTATGAAGGAAGAGAATATTTCAGAGATCTCCCGCCTGACACTTTTGGATTGATTATCATTGATGACAGTACAGGGCCTGGATTTAGCCGTGGTCTCCCGGTGCTTAAGCATTTTGCGAATGCCATGCAGCTTGGCGTCAGTTCATTCTCGGGATCTTATATGCGTAGTTTGGCTGAGAGTGGTGCCAGTACTACGCAGGCGGAATGGTTTGGAAATCCCGTATTTATTTACGGTGGTATGCAGGCTATAGATGAGGGATTCCTTGCTCCATACCGAATGGTAATAAGGCATCTGGATACAGTTTATGGCCACTCCTCCAATAACCCGTTCACTAATCAACAATCTTATAATGTTCGTTCGCCTGACTACATCCGAATTATTGCTGATGATTTCTGGACTTTATTAAGTCAGGAAGGCCGAACGAACGAAAAAACAATCATATTCTGTGCTGACAGTACTCAGGCTGAGTTTATGGTGAGGGAACTCGGGCATTTGTCCGGAGATCCCGGATATGCTGTACGCATAACCGGGTATGATGAAAATAGAAATCAACTGGTGCAAAAGTTCATCGTGGCTGACTCACATTCTCCCAGAGCTGCTGTTACTGTTGACTTTCTGACGTCGGGTCCGCCTGTTCCTGATGTCAGAAATCTTGTGTTCATGCGACCTGTTCATAGCGAAACGCTTTATCAAAAGATGAAAGCATGTGGTGCGCATCTCAGCATTGCATCTGATAAACGTTTTTACACAATATATGATTACACTGGTGTCCACAGGCTTGATGAGCGTGGCACTGCGCTGGAAAGTGGTGAGAACTGGACACTTCAGACCGATGAAAGGCACTTTCGTTCATTTTTGTCTGTTGGGGCGGGATTCTCAGTGGAAACGGATCTGGATGGAAAAGGGCATGTTCACTTACCGGACGGCCAAAAGCTCCCTTCAGATATTTATGTTAATGATTGCCGGAGAGGGATCCTGAGTCTTTGTCAGAACAACAAAGGGACATTATATGCTCAATGGGTCAACAGAGTTCAACGTCAATACCTTCGGGAGGATCTCAGATTAAATAATATTTCTGCGGAAGTTTTAAGGGTAATACTTAATCTGCCTGATGTTGATGATGTAGATATTTATGCAAAAGTAGGTTTCCAGCTCGACTGGGTACCAGATCGTGTTGAACGGGTTGAATCACTTTGGGACAAAGGGATGTCCTGGCTGGAAAATGAAGGTAGTACAGCCAGTATAAAACTTCAGGTCTGGCAAACTGCGCTTGATCACTATTGTCTGTTTGGGATCGATGACCTTGAGAATGCTCAGATTTATATGACTCCTCCCTTTACTCAACAGTTTGGCAGTTTTCCGGAAATGGCCAGGCGCTATGGTGGGGCAGCAAGACTCAGGGAAGATTTTGAAAAAATAAAAGAGCTACTGTATACCAGCTAGCTGCACTGATATTTGAACGTGTTTATTAAGTGTGGTTATTTATATTTCATGAGGAATTATGAATACTGAATCCGGCATAAAAGATAAAAAAAGAGTTAGTGAAGAAACCATGCAATGCATCATGTCCATGAAAGCATTGACCGCCGGTATGCCAGAAGTGATATTCAGGACGTTTGTTCGTGATTTTTTCTCTGCATTTTTATTGCTGAGGTGGATTGATATACACGATGCCGAGGGAGAGGCTGTCGCTCTCTTTGAGGAAAAGGATTATCATCCGTTATTACCTTCTTATCTGCGTTTCCAGAACTGGCCTCATCCCATAACTTTAACAGATCTTACGGCGTTTGTTAGTTCGCTCGTCGCTTATCTGGCGCGGCATGACAGGCAAGAGATCCCTGTCCTGAATGCGCTAAATGAAATAGTGCAGAAGTTACATGAAACACATCTGGCTCAGTTTACTGCAACTGTTAACTGGATAGCATCATATGCCCGTGGAATGCCGGATGAAAGGCAGATGCTGAGCACGATGTTTGAAACAGTACTTGATGAAACCGAAGACATGAGGGCAGGGTATTTTACAGCTCCGGATGTCACCACTTATCTGGTAACTGAAATTATGTCGCCTGAAGCGGGCGAAAAAGTTTATGACCCCTGTTCCGGTTCGGGGGGATTTTTGCTTTCCGCATTCGAAAAAGTTCGACGAAGCAGACCCGGTACAGGAATAAGTGATGGCGGGACCTCTTTTATCGGATGTGAAGCTCGTGCTGATGTATTTTTGTATGGTATCACCAGACTGATATTAGCCGGTGCCACAAACATCCATTTAATGACTAAGCTTCCTTCAGAAGGTACTCATACTTCCCGTGATAAGTATGATGTTGTTATGACCACGCCAGTGACTGGCGCAAAATACATATCATCAGAAGCGTCAAAAAATGAATTTCTGTTTCCTGATACGGACAGTACAGGTCAGTTTATACAGCACGTATTTTCCAGCCTGAAAACAGAGGGACGCGCAGCTATTGTTGTCCCGGATGGCTTTTTGTTTCGGGGAGGCGCAGACAGAGAACTCCGACAATATTTGCTTAAGGAAGGTGCTGTTGAGGCTGTTGTTGCTCTTCCTGCCGGAACCCTTTTCCGCCATTCAACTCTTCGTGGCAACCTGTTGATACTCAGGAAGAATAGGGTAAAACGTACAGAGTCAATCAGAATGGTTGATGCCAGCCTTTTATTTGAGCGCTCACCAGGTAGTAAGACCTTATCCATAACACAGGCAAATACCGACATTCTGGTAAATGCGAGTACAGACAGAGACGTTCGTCGGACTTATGACATTATACAGGATGGCACTTACAGCTTCTTTGACATCAGTTCCCCATCGGAGCGTATTTTCAGCAGTCTTGAGGACTTTGCGTGGGATGTTACTGTTGATGAACTTTCGCTTACGGGCTGGGATCTGACCCCCCGGAGGCGAAACGATAAAGAACTGTATCAGTTTTTTAACGATACACTGGACGAAACGAGTAAAATAGCCTCACTTGTTTCAATTTCTGAAGTCTTCCCGGGGCGTGTACATAAATCAACTGAGCTATTCGACAGTCCCTTAAATAAAACTGATGCTGTTGGATATATACGAATAAAAAATTTATTCCAGGGTAAAATTACCCGCCCCTCAAGTTGGATCTCAGCGTCCAGTTTGAGTGCTGATGAAAGGCTCAGGGAAGGTGATATCCTTTTTTCCCGTTCAGGTACGATTGGAAAAGCCGCAATGGTTGATGGTGCCTCAGCAGGTTCTGTTGCGTCACACGGATTTTATGTTCTGCGCGTAAATTCCGGTAAAATTGAACCCGGATATCTCTTGGCATATCTGCACAGTCCGGTATGTCAGACGTGGTTGTTATCCCGTTCCCGTGGTACTGCGATTCAGCATATACACAGGGAAGCCCTCAAAATGTTGCCGATCCCTGTTCTGCCTCATGAACTACAAAATCACGCGGCTGCACAGTTCCATGATTTTGGAACCAGTGCGCAGGCCTTTATTTTGCACATGGCAGGCAACAGTTCATCGGAACAGCTCACTCAATGGCTGTCTGACACAGAGGGACGATTGCCAAAGTATATTGTGGGTATTGATGACACGCCTTCTCTAAATCGTATGGAGACGCTGGTTGTTGGAGGTGCACTTTCAGAATTACATGAACGAGGAACGACTGTTCGCTGGCTACCCTTGATGATTCGCAGCCTGGACTCACTGGCAGGAGTGAGTAAAATCCCCCCCGGAGCCGGGTTAATGACAGTCCTGATGGATGCCGAACGTTCTTTTAAACAGGTAATGGACAGTGCTACAGGGCATTTCCCTCATGAATCCAGAGCCCGAATGATTAGTGAGCGCATGCGTATCTGGCTAAGAGCGGCGATCAGTGACATGGTTGATAAAGACTGTATCCAGTTGGTCACTCATCCAGAATACCTGAATACCGGCAGTTTCGAAGAGTTTTCAGTTGAACTTCAGAATCGGGGAGTATTGCCTTTACGCAATGTTGTGATCAGGACAGAACCTGACTGGGGAGGATTAGCAATCCCATGGTTAACAGAAAAACAACCATTTGTTCTTCCCATGCATGGAGATACTCCAAAACGTGAAGGCATATTGTCCTGGCGGATCACATGGCACGCAGTATCATTATCCGGTATGAACCTGAAAGGTGAAAAGGAACTGGTTTTACCTGTATCTGACTCCGCCCATCGCACCAGGGCTTTTGAGTCTGAACTCGGCGGGAGCCCCTATGTGACAGGGAGTCCTCTGGAGCCCGCTCACGGACATAGTGTGTTTTATGGCCGTGAGGAATTGATTGATAAAGTGTGCCGTCAGGTTGCCACTCAGGGAAATGTTGTACTTCTGGAGGGAAACCGACGGGCCGGAAAAACATCCATTCTTAAGCATCTTGAAGGCTTAAAAGCCATTCCAGGCTGGCTGGCGGTATACTGCAGTCTACAGGGGGGGAATGGTGATGCCCAAAAAACCGGGGTTCCAACAGTGGAGGTTTTCAGGTGCATAGCACACAGTATTGCATCTTCACTTAATAAAATGGCTGTAGATGTTCCGCTACCGGACGGGGGGCTCATTCTGTCAAACGCACCTGTGCTGGGAAGGGCCAGAATTATTAGTGCTGCATGCGTTGCGGGGATTAGAAATGATTCCTCTTTTTCTGATTTTCGCGATTATCTTGAGCTCATTCTCACAGCTCCTGTCCTAGAAAATATGGGGCTCCTCCTTATGCTAGATGAGTTTGATAAGTTACAGGAGGGGATTGATAATGGGGTAACATCACCACAGGTTCCTGAAAATATACGTTTTCTTATCCAGACATATGCCCGTTTCTCGGCCATTCTGACCGGGAGTCGCAGACTGAAAAGGTTACGTGAAGAGTACTGGTCTGCTCTTTATGGGCTGGGCACCAGTATTCCTGTTACTGCGTTGGATGTTGAAAGCGCCCGTAAAGTTGTAACAGAGCCTGTTCAAGGACGACTGGCTTTTTCCAGGGGAGCTATTGAACGGCTTCTGGAATTAACAGCCCGCCATCCTTATCTGATGCAATGTTTGTGTAACCGAATTTTCGATTTTGCAGTACAAATGCGAAGCCGTTCAGTTGGTGTAACAGTTGTGGATGAGGCTGCCCGTGAACTGGTCAGGGATAATGAGCATTTTGCCAGCCTGTGGGATTACTCCAGCCAGGGGCCTATAACTGGCAGACACCGAAGGCACTTAATACTCTTGCGCTGTGCACAGGCTGTTAAACATAGAGAACACCTGAATTTTACATCCTTACAGGAACTGTTGATTCAGTCCGGTATTGAGATTACTGATGAAGCGCTGGATATAGATTTAACTTATTTGCGCGAGCTGGAGCTGATTGAGTTTTCAGGTGATCTCTATGACAGCGAATACGCATTAACGATACCACTAATGGCTGACTGGATAGAACAACATCAGGATGCGGATGTGATTGTAAGTCAGGCCAGAACTGAATCTGAGGAAGAAAATGTCTGAGTTCCCTTTCCCTGTACTTGGCACCTCCGTTCCCCCGATGATGGGAAGACAGGCCATTATAAAAAAAATGATTGCTTCGCTCACAAAAGCGCTTCCTGACCATATACAAATGACGGGGCCTCGTTACGCCGGAAAAACGGTAATTTTACATGAACTGGCTGCACGAATGCGCCTTCCCGATAGCCGTTATAGTGCGGTTTCTTTATGGGATCTTGGTCATCGAACACCGGCAACAGATGATAGCTTTATGCTTATGCTGGCTCAAAAGCTGTCATCAGCACTAGATGAAAAATATCCCGATTATGCTGAACATTTAAAAAATATTAAAGACAATGCCTATCAGGATATTGCTGAGGTACTTGAGCTTATCAGGATTGAGGGGAGGAGCATTCTTCTTATTATGGATGGATTCGATAAGCCTCTCGGAAATGGTCAACTTACCCGGAATTTATGGGATCAATTGCGTGAACTTGCATTAAGTCCGGCACTCCGTCTGGTTGTCGCCAGCCGATTGAGGCTTCGTGAGCTTATCCGACACCCTGAAGCACAGACCAGTGATTTCTGGAATATTTTCGACCCCACTCCGGTACATGTAGGCTGCTTTGATGAACATGATTTGTCCTGCCTACAGCAAAGAATGCCTGATAAAGAATTTCAGCGTGGGGCGTTGACAGAGCTCTGGAATGAAAGTAATGGTTTCCCAGTGCTTATGCTACCGATCCTGAATCATGTTAGCCAGGATACAACCAGTAAAATGATAAGCCCGGACATGACGATTGCTGCTGCTCAGGCTGTATTTTACGCCATCAGGGATCAACTGGATGTTCTGTGGAGTGATTGTCCAGTGACATCACAGGATCTGTTCCGCCTGGTGCTGGAGAAGGGAACCATTCCACAAGTAGAAGCGGCACTGCATGATTATGAGCGATTACATGAACGGGGTTTTATCCAGGTAGCAACCAGAAAAATACAGAGGCCATGCCGCCTACTTGAACGTTACCTTACTCAGCAGCCTGACGAAGGGAACGCTATGAATCGGTTGTTCAGCTCTCAGGATAGCTGGATGCTGCATTTTAAAACGGTACTCGAACGTCGTATTGATCAAATCTCAGGTATAGATACTTCACTCAAACGTTATCTTGTCCGCGCATTGAATGATTTGCCTGTAGAGCCAAAGATGTTTTTGACGAATGTTAGAGGAATAGTGGATTGTGTTTTTGACCTCATCTGGTCGGTGGAAATTCCTGACAGACAGATTCCTGCCAGATGGATACAGGTATGGGAATCTAACAATGAGTACGACATCGATAAATTTAAAAATGGATTTCCTCAGGGGGGCCGGCGAGTTATGTTGCTCAGGCTGATGACGGGCACAGAGAAAAGCAGGGCGTGTGCCAAATATATCACAAAAGAAACATGTGTCCTTATGGATGCAACACATGAGTTTGGCAACTTCGGCCAGCATCAGAATGGCGCAGAGTTTAATGCTGGAAGCGCATATTCCGTGTTATTAATTTGCATTGAACTTTCTGTAGCTTTAACCCGTGATATTGGACTGTCGCTTATTAAATTGACTTAAGGGTTGTCAAATCCGGAGGGAAAGAGCACAAATAACCGGGCCAGGCGCCACATTCATCTCGGCGGCGTCAGGCCAGAGGCCTTTGAACAGGCCTCGTTGTGAGGACAGAATTTGTGTACCGGGGAGGGGTCTGTCCACCAAATGGTCAATATTGTAGGTTATTTAACTTATGTTGTAAGAGAATTTAGTTCATAAACCAAAAGTTAACTATCCACATGATTTCAATGTATATTCTCAATATATTGTTGAGTCTACCTCAAGATAACTTCATAAACTAGTAGGAAATGAGCGTCTAATGTGCATTTCTTGGCAACTTACTTAGATTCAGAATTTCCTAACTTAATCGCATAACCCGGCAAATCAAGATTTAGGTGGTATCTGATTGTCTTCTTGAATAATTTATGAATTTTAGTAACATTTAGATACACCAAAACCTAATCAGAACTTCTCTCTCTGAGGGCGGTAGCGTTGTCAGGATTGGCTAGACTTGCATGAGGCCTTTGTCCCTGACCCGATATCCTGATCCATTCAGATAAAGAATTCCGGCATACGAGAGGCTGGTCTTTTTTGCACTACAGGTCAGCTGTAGCTCTATTCGTTAATTTTAGTGGCAGCGGACGACAGTGCGCTACACATGCGTATCAGGCGATCAGGACCACTATGGCTCTCGTAGAGTTCACGTCATGCTTCCGATTAAAAGTAAAACACATCACAGAATGAAGTTGGGCAGAAGAAAGGTGAATAGCAGGAATGACGACACTCTGCAGGAATAGCTATAGTCCGACTAACCACAATACTAAAAATGATGAACAACCGCAGATGCCGTTTGCAGCCATAACCTGCCTGAACCGGGTAAGTCCCTTGCCATCGATAACAGGCGCTCCAAAATAGGGGAATCATTCGTTAGCCATTTTAGATGTAGGACCACACTCTATGGAGAGTGTCATTAAGAGTACTTTAATAGCTGGCAAGTGAATATGAAAATGTACAATGAGTTATAAACTTCATTTTACCGTCAACACATAGCTTTCATTGATTAGTTAACATATTTGTGGACGATTAAATATGGCATTTCTACATTCAAAGGAATTCTGATGGAACTGAGTATAGCTCGTCGTATATCTGAAGGTGTTGGCAGTTATCTTCATTATCTGTTCTGTTGCAATAAAGCAGGTTTATTCAATGAGGATATATTAAAATCATCTGTGGGAGATGTATTAAGTACCGTATTGATAAATGTAATAGGGGCTAGGGTTTACTCTAATTACAACCATGAAGCGCTTAATTCAGTGAAAAAACGGGGTGCACCAAAAAGAGTTGACTTTGCATTAATTAATCATCACACAAATGACCATGCAGCAAATAATGTTTTCGTTGAAACTAAGTGGGTTGGTTCAACTCATTGTAACTCATCAGAAATAATCACTGATCTTTATAGATTAGCATTAATCAAAAAACACAATAAAAATTCCACCTGCATATTTCTTCTTGCTGGTCCGTCAAAAGCCCTTGAAAAAACTCTAGCATCACTTCCCTTTTCTTTTCCTGATGGCCGTCCTATTTTAAGTAATACATATCGTGAGAAAAAATTCAAACCTGATATTTCAAAGGCAACACAAGTAGAGTTATTTAAAAAACATTTGAAAAAAACTCATAAGAAACTCGAGGTGGATTTACCTGCATCATTCACTACTGTTTGCACGGATATATATCCTATCCAAACTCCTAAGAAGACACTAAGATTTCAATCCATAGCTTGGGAAATAAAAAACGTTGATCAGGAACATTTTTTATTACCAAGGTGGTATTTAGGGTGAATAATTTGAACTATATCTTGTCAATGGACTGACCACCACCCCGGTGGACGATCCTGCCCTAAAGTTTGAGCATAGGAGGAGGGTGTGGGCACACCACGATTTACATCTGGAATTTAAGGAAGGTGCCCCTAAATAACAGAGTACGGTTATTCCTTTGCCGAAGGAACTGACCGTCTGGGTGTTTCTGCCCATAGCCTTTACAAGTGGCTATGGGCTATCAAATCTGATAACAGTGAACATCATGCCAAGGATTTACTTGAAGCCAAAAGCGAGATCCTGAAACTACGGGCGCAGCTAAAATGCACGGAAGAAGTACGGGATATCCTGTAAAAGGCCGCACGGTACTACTTTGTAAGGGAGCCAGGCTGAAGTACTGGTTTATCAATGAGCACCGCACTGTATGACGATGTGTCGGGTATTTCATGTCGTTATATTCACGGAGTTATAATGTTACAATGTGAAGCAGGATAATTGCGCAGCCAATTTTTAAGGCGAGTGAAAAATGCAACTCATTTTACGATACTGATGATGTTAAAAATAACTCTTATTCTTACGAGCAAGGGGTTGGGAAAGTATTCTATTTTAAAGATGGAAATGGCAAGTTAATTGAAAAATGATATTGTAAATCTCTCAACTTCTGAAATAATTAATCATCCTTAAAGCTGGCCAATAGTACGCCCCACTCTCAAACTTCAGATTGAGTTGCTAAAAAGAGATATCAAAAGCATAATTTCCCTTAGCAAAGAAGAACGAGATAAACAAATCGAAGCGGTTAATGAGATTATCAGGTCAATAAAAGGACAAATTAATACTTATATATACTAATGATATAAGTGACTATAGAGCGAAAGAACTGACGGCAAATTGCTAGTAGGAGCCTGTTATTTGCATAGTCGAGGTCCGGCAAGAGTTCACAGGCAATGTGGTATCTCAGGTATCTCAGGTATCTCAGGTATCTCAGGTATCTCAGGTATCTCAGGTATCTCAGGTATCTCAGGTATCTCAGGTATCTCAGGTATCTCAGGGGCACTTTAGTCGATAGCCCTTCACCTGTCCGTCTGTCAATATAGATGCTTTTGCGCGGAGCATACGGATGACGGCTATTGTCCACAGTACATTGTTTGCTTAACGTAATAGGGGTAGAAAAATAATGATCTGATAAATGAATTGAAAAAGAAAGAAGATATTAAAATGTCGTATTAAAGGCCTGTTTTCTCGGTGTGCTGAAACAGTCGCTAGGCTTTAAATGCTGGATAATAATGACAGGAAATGACGATGTTGAATATAAGGATGTATCCTGCCCGGAATGGTGATGCGTTTTTGCTTTGTGCAGATAGAGCCACGTTGCTTATTGATGGCGGGTATAGTTCAACGTTTGACAACTATATTGTCGACGATCTACGGCAACTGGCTTCAGAGGGGCAAGCCCTTGAACTGGTGATTAATACACATATTGATGCCGATCATATTGGTGGCATCCTTCGCTTTCTATCTATTAACGGCGCAGCGGCACGTCCTGAAATTATCCAGATTAAACGCATCTGGCATAACAGTTTACGCAGCCTAACGGCCCCGCAGACTGAGCCGGTTGAGCATAATAATGAAATTATTTTAAACACCCTTACTCAACGTGGTTATTTGACCCCCAATGAAGAGGAGCAGGGCGCCAAGGCTATCAGTGCCCGGCAGGGCAATACGCTCGCCTCTCTCATTCATGACGGGCAATATGACTGGAATGAAGGCGACGGATTACGCCGTATCTCAGTTGAGTCTATGCCTGGAATCAACTTGCCTGGCGGGCGCGTTATTGTACTGACGCCTTCGAATACGGCGCTGGATACACTACTGGTGTTTTGGCAAAAGAGCCTGAGGCGCTTTGGATTTAAGGGTGAGGTGGGGGCTGATACACTGGCTGAAGATGCCTTTGAATGCGGTGTGTCACACCTGCAGGAGGCAGTTGGGAAACCACCTTCGCTAATTTCAGCAGGTCGTCCCAAGCAGCTTGGCGAAGTTTACCGACCTGACACCTCTGTGACGAATGCCAGCTCCATTGCGACGCTTGTTGAACTTGATGGTTGTCGCATTTTAATGCTGGCCGATGCCCCTGCAGAAGACATCGTTCATCAGTTGAAAATCTTGCAAGCTGAGGGCTGTTCCCTGCTATTTGATGCAATCAAGATCTCTCATCATGGTAGTTGCAATAATACAAATCCTGAACTGCTGGGACTTGTTGATGCACCGGTGTATTTTATTTCATCCGACGGCAGTCGACACCAGCATCCAGATGTAGAGGTGTTGACGGCCATCGTTGACAGGCCTGCCACTTTTTCCCGCACCCTTTACTTTAACTACAGAACCCCGTCTTCAGACTACTTACAACATTATACGACGATTACTGGGGCACCTTTTAACGTAGAAGCAGGCACGTCCTGCTGGATTGAGATTGGAAAACGCCAATGATGCTGGATTCGGAAGTCAGGCTTGCCACCTGTAGAATTGTTTGCGGGAAAGATACAGGAACCGGCTGGTTAATATCACAGGATAAAGTGCTGACGGCGCGACACTGCGTTGAGAATGCCCTTTTTAATCAAGCGCCCGTGTCTCTGGCATTTAGGCAGTCAGACACACAGGTGGAACTGAAGGCCACAGTACTGGATGAAGATGAAAACACGGACGTCTGTCTGCTATTGCTTGATGCACCACAGGATCTGACCCCTTTACGACTGAGTGAAACGCGCCCGTTACCGGGGAGCCCCTTTTATGCCTATGGCTGGCCTCAGAGTAAACTGGGCATCGGGCATCGCGTGGAAGGAACGATCGCGCAGATCCTCGCCGAGCCGCTGCTCGGCATGGATATAGAAATAGCCATAGAGCAGAATGCGGTACTTCCCCGCTATGAAGGGCTATCTGGTGCGGCACTTATCACCGGGGGGAACTGTACGGGGATTTTGCGGGTTTCCATTGAGAATACGGTGGGCGTCATTTCAGTTGCAGAGATGGCAGCGTTTCTGCGGCGTAACAACCTGCTTCCGGCACCCGTTACACCGACGGAGAGTTATGAGAATACCAGTGTGGCACAGCGGGTTGAATTCCGGCATAGTTTTGAGCGCATTATTACCTTAAAACGCGGGGGATATCTATTTCTGAAGGGCGCGCACGGTATAGGCAAATCGACGTTTTGTGCAAAGTTTACGCCTAAAGACCCGACGATTGAGCATTTTGGAACCTATAGCTTTAACACAGGTCGTGACGGCGTAAATGCAGTTCAGCAGGCTCAACCTGAGACCTTCGTTAACTGGTTAAGTATGCAGGTTTCCCTATTCCTAACGCGGGAACCCGGGCGGCTTATCAAAGGGGACTACTCCGTACTCATCAATGAAACCGGACAACTGCTGACGCGCCTAGGTGAAGAGTATGCCCGCCGCAACAAGACAGGAGTGCTCTTCATCGATGGACTTGATGAGGTTGATAAGTACGATGAGGCCCTGCTTAATCGGTTTACAGCCCTGTTCCCCCTGCAGCTCAGTGAAGGCTTGGTAGTGATCTTTTCTGCCCCGGGCTATACCCGTTATTCAGCACAACTGGGTGTCAGGGTATCGCCTGCGGACTGCTGCACACTGCCAGCTCTGACTCAGGCATCAGCGCGGGAATACTGCAGACAGTCGCTCAAAGAAGTACCATCGCATGGGATGATCAGGGTTATCTGTGATCTTGCGCAGGGGCATCCTCTGTATCTTCGCTATCTGATCGACCTGGCTAATGCGGGAAAAGCAGAGGAAGAGCTTGCTCAGTTGCCGCTCATCGACGGACGTATCCGAAATTATTATGAAATGCTGTGGGTTAGCCTGCAAAACAACCCGCTAGTGGTTAATCTTCTGGCGATTATCGTGCGTTTACGCTGGGGCATTTCACATGCACAGCTCACCGAAATGCTCAGTCCTGAAGAGCTGAGCGTCCTAGTCAGCACACTTGAACGCATCAGCCACCTTCTGATGACCCCCGGTGAGACAACCATTTATCACGCCTCATTTGCTGATTTTTTGGCAGAAAAGACTGCTCTACGTGAAGCCGATATTCAGCAGCGGCTGTCTGCTTACTGTGAAAGCCACCCTGACACCAGGTATGGCCTTCTGAATCTTATGTATCACAGCCTGCGCTGCGACCCGACCCGGCAGGTGTGGGCAATCAGCCGCTGCGATCAGCACTGGGCTGACCGCTGTGTTACCGAGGGAGTTAATCCGGCGTTACTTCTTGGCGATGTTCGGGAAACGCTGAATGCCGCATTGGCAAGCGGCAGTCTGACGGATACCGTACGCCTTCTTCTGTTATCACACCGGCTGAGCTTTCGTTACAACACCCTTTTTGCGCAATCTGCTTTACTCACAGCCAGGGCATTGATCCGGATTGGCCATCCTCAGGAAGCGTTGCAACACGTTATTCGTTTCGGGCGGCTCAGTCTACCAGTGCCACAAGCCCTGCAGGTGGCGTTTGACCTGATTTGTGCGGATAACGACAGCGATGCTCTTGCGCTTCTCAGTCTGGCGGATGACTGGGCGGAGGAGCAGCTGGCGGAGGTAAAAACCGGTCTTTCTTATCCGGAATTTTTACAGCTTTATGATATGCGTATGAATATCTACTTTCTCAAAGGGCTGGCCGGAGACAGGCGTGCGGAAGAAGATTTAAAGCAATTTCAGCTTTACTGGATGAACGTGATTGAGCAGGTCTGTGAGGATGAGGAGACGGCCAGGGGGCTTCGCGGTCAGATGTGTGCCTCATTCTTTGCAGGCATGCTGTTTTTCCATGGACGTTATATTTCGCTTGCGAAACTGAGTGAGAATTTCAAGGGGCCCCTGCAGGGAGTCACGCAATCGTTTGTGATAACGTTCATGTATTACCATTTTCTCTGTGAGGAGTTTCAGGTCAGTATTGATTCAGAGCTGCTGAACCAGCTCTTTAAAGACCTGACAACGCTGAGCTGTCTGGAACATGAATCTCCTGTGTACGTAGATCCCCGGACACTTGATGCTATGATCTCGTCTGGTGCCCCTGCGCAAATGATAAGAAATTTTCAGGGGGATACATCAGTACCACTGCAACCGGTACGTTTCATTGGTGATGATAATGTGTCAGCGAATGATGTGTCGTTCCTAGAGGTGATGGCTAAACATAAAATTCAGGCATTTTGCGATCCGTCGTATGTCTGTCCTGTACCCGTTGCGCTGACAGCAACTGGCTGGATCGTAGGCATGGAGGAATTGTGTAGGATGGTGGCATGGTGTGAGGGGGCGGCAGGACGTTTTCATTTAGAGGGAAATGAAGCAGCCCTTGGGTCAGTGTGGACTGTCATTGAAAAGCAGGTGCTGAACAGCCTGACATTTCCGTTATCAGACCGTGTGGACTGGCATGATGCCTATGCTCTTCCTGAAGCTATTGTACCACAGCTTTATGAACGCTTGGCACTCCTGATATCGTCTGTGTTCCCCTCCCGACTGGACGTTTTTCTAGCCTTTATTGAGCAGCATTTCCCCCTTCAGTTTGGGCTGTATTCGGAAGGGTTTCGCACCACGTTATTAAAGATTCTAACACACCTGAGCCTGGCGGTGGTGGACGGTGGCATTCAGGACCGCCTTTATGATCTGACCTTTTGCTGGTATGAGTTTGTGCTAGGCAATCTGCAGAATCGTCATGAACTTGTGCCAGAACTGTTGCACCTGGTTTCATTATTTGTCCGGCTGGGTGCGGGTGAAAATGCACGGCAGGCTTATCAGCAGGTGCTAGCATTCTCAATGGGACCCGACTGGTATAAAGAGGATCAGTTTGGTCTGATGATAACGGCGCTAAGGGCAATGAGTAAGGAGGGCACGATCCCTCAGGGCTTACTCGCCCGTATTGCTTGTCTACTAGATATGGCTGGCGGTGAGATGACTTTTCAGCGTTACGTGCGATATGCGCGCCGCGATTTCGCTGCGGCGTTATGGCAGCGCGGTAATTTCACCCAAGCGGCCGCGTATTTTATGTGTCAAACATACGGTACGACAGCTCAGCTTTATGCAGAATCTACGCAAGGCGACATCGATCGTGTGTCATTACTGAAAGGAACGCGTTTTCCCGGGGGCGCCCTGGACGAACAGGATGTGATCCTGAACATGGTGCGTTTCGCCGTCCCGATGTGTGACTGGGCGTTATGCTGGGCATTGCTTGAGACCTACCATTTTGGAGATGCGCGTCATCTTGATAATTATGCAGATGCCTATGCTCAGATGATGATCAGCATGCAGGACAGTCAGGATGCCATGGCGATGATCTCACAACGGCTCACGCTTATTCTTGAAGCTGAACTGATGCCTGAGAACCGGCAGCTGTTTCTGAAATCCCTGCGAAGCGCCCTTCCTGCGGCACTCAGAGATAAAACCGATTTTCTGAACGTTTACCTTTCAGATAACGACAGCTCATCAGCACAGCAGAGCGAGCCACCTGTAAACGTCGTGGAAACGCAGCATGCCCCACCTGATGTTTTTGTAAGGGCATCGCTTGCGCTTGATGAGGCCGAAAGGCAATTGCGCAGACGTAACACGTCTCAAGCGAAGAACAAGGCCATCAATGCGCTTGAGATGTTACAGCTGGAGGGATGGTCGGTATGGAGCGACCTATCAGAGGAGCGTAGCCGCGCAGGTGCCATACTGCTGAAAAGCACGGATTCGGTTTCAGAGATTGTGACGTTGAGTAGGACGTTAATTTCTGCAGCGCAGCATACGGAGAGCTGGCGTATCGCTGACAAGCTGATTGAATGGTTGTCCCCTGCAGCGGATGAGACAGTACAGACTGAGTTGGCTGAGTTTTCGTTATCACACATAGAGATCTTAACCGGCATGCCGGTTGCCGCCATCGAACGGTATAATTTTCTTAACAGGAAAGAGGATCAGCATCCGTCTTATGCGCTTACCCGTCTGCTTCTGCATGCTGTTGATCACCCTGTCTGGATGCGCAGTGAGAAAGCTGCAGGTATGTTGCTGTGGCTGCTGCAGCATTATCCCCATTACGTATCCGACGTTGGGCCTCTGGCATTTTCAATGGTTTCACTAAATCATCCGGATGTGCTGTGCGGGGTACTCGATAAGCTATCTCAGGATGATCCTGAGTCTTTATGGACTTTGCTGTCAGCGCATCTAGATGTGGCAGAGGCAAAAAAAACCTGCTGTCATGCTGGCCGGATCGCCACATTAAGGCAAATTGCCGGAAGGGCTGCATCCATGGGGAATGCAAGTGCCGCCGAGGCGGTTGCGTTATTACATAACGGAGAAAAATGTCAGCCCTTGCAGGAAAAAACCGCACCGCAGAGCGCGGAGTGTCCTGAATGGGCCGGGGTAATTGCTTTTCAGTGGCGTCAGTTAGCGGATGCAGGGCTGGTTGACGGTAATCTATCGGAGAGGGCATTTGCTGTACTTAGTGAGCAGTGTCATCCCTTCGGGTGGGAAACCGTCCAAGAACTTGAGGAACTCCTGGCGACGGGCATGAGCGGAAGTACGGCCTGGAACGGCCGATGGGAGGCAAAAATTCGCTTTGCAGTACTGGTTGCACTTTTGCCCGTTATGGACGATGAACAGTGTCTTCAGGCCGAGGCCATCTTTCGTATTTATAATCCTGAACCGACTAACACATTCAGGCTTCCGCATTTTTCATCGCCGGGTAAGCAGTGGTTCAACCAGCTGATACGGCGGGATGCAAACATTTCACCTGTTATTGGCAGCCATCTCTATCTCGACTTTTACGAGAGGCGGAACATTAACGGTACGTTTGTTTTGCTGAGGCTGACGGCTTATTTTTACCGGGAGGGGCAAGACTCGCCCGGTTTATCCGGACGTTTCCCCGCAACTGCTCTCGCCACATCGGTGCCAGCAGGCGAATTTGACACCTGTGTAAATGTCCAGGCGACACCTGCATATTTTGGCAGTTTCACGCCTGCAATTCCTTCCCCAGGGCTGGTAACGCTCACCAGAGCGGCTGAGCATAATTTTAAACGAGCCAGCTGGCGAAACGGACGTGATGCTGAGAGTCAGGGAGGTTCGCCCCTAGAAGAAGGGTGCTATTTATCCATTAAGCGGGACGCGCTCAGGCTCCCGCCTGGAATAAGGATTGTATGGGTTTTTGAATTCAACAACGAACCGATTGCCGCTTATGAATACCGCTGGGCGCATTGAAAATTCACTAGGAAGAATATGAATATACCGTTAACTCGAAGTGAATTCGAGCATCGACTTCATCTGCTTGAGAATCATTCAAAAACGGGGCGGCTCATGCTGGTTGAGGGGGTATCTGGTGAGAGTTTGCTTAAAGTCAGGCGACTGCCAAACGGCCGGATTGATTTTCTCTCCGTGGATGAAACTGCCCGTCTTCAAGCGAATATGATGGAATGGGTGAAGTCAATTCCCATGCCGAACATGCCGAACATGCCGAACGATGAGGGCACTCCCTAAACATAAGTGTTGAGTTAATCCTGGTAGAGCAGTTTAACGGAGCCACGCCATCCCGGTGTTGTCCGATAAATTCTTCCTTACGCATAATGAGCAGGATAAACGTATAGAACACCATAATATGCAGAGCCATAAACATCTAAATCTGCAATATTGACCGTAATAAATGGCCTGACTTTTTAATCAAATTTAGACTGAAATCTAAGGGGAATTCCATTGGAAGTAGAAATGTGGGATGGTGGCTTACAAGAGCAGGAAGTGTTGGCTATCGAGAAAATAAAGGCTGCTTTTTCAGTCAACGTATCTAAGCCAGATAAGCCTGTCCGTGGCGGTTCAATTAGTGAGCAGCTACAAAGCTATGGTTTTACCGACAATGGAATGTTCCCCTGGAAAGGTTATGCAGGTTTTCGATTTGTTGAGGCAAAAAAAGAGGGTGAATTCGATTTAGTTATTGTCACACACTGCAACGTGATCATTGTTGAACTGAAAGATTGGAACCATCAGCCTGTAACCGCGCGCGGAGATACTTGGTATAAGGGTGACAAGAGCATGGGGCGCTCGCCCGTAAGCGTGACCCGTGGCAAAAAATTCATGCTAGACAACAAACTCAAGCGTCTGGCAAACCGTTTTACGAACAAAGGCTATACCCCGATTGTTCATTTCTTTGTTGTGATGACCGGCAATGCGGACTTCAGCGCGCTGCCGGAGGAACAACTTCACCATACGATCTCGTTAAAAGAATTCCTGAAATTTGCCGATCGCCGGACATTCAATAACTACTTCAAACCGCACCGAGGTTCCGAAGTTCTTAACAAGGATTTTCCTCTTTTTGATAATCTGTTCCTGGGGCCTCAGACGGCGCCAAAAGCCCTGAGAGTTAATGGCTACGAGGCTAAGGATATGATTTTCGAACACCCTAAAAAGGTGTATCGCGAATATTTGGCAAAATCTGAGATATCAGCGAACAGCGAAGCGCTACTCAGAGTGTGGAATTTTAAGAATATCGCGGGAACGAAAGCGAATACCCCGGAAGGAAGAGCTCAGATCGTTTCACGTGAGCGCGAAGTGTTACAGCACATCAATCACCAGAACCGTGACCTGTATAACCACTGTCTCAGATCTCTGACGAGTTTCCAGAAAGACGAGGTCACGGCCGAGTACAGCGAAGTCTATGAACTTCCGCCTGGCCATGTCCGGTTTAATGAGTTTATCGGAAAATATGGTAAGGCCTTTTCTGATATGGATCGCTTGAACGTGGTGAAACTGCTCATTGCGAAGTTTAGTGATCTCCATGAGATGAAAATTGCGCACAGGGATATAGCCGATCACAGCCTGTGGATTTCACCTTCAAAAGAAGTTGCTCTTTCGAACTTTATTTCGGCTTACCACCGGCCAGCCGGAACGGTCGGTGATTACCGTAAGCTTTTATCCGTAGGTGCAATCGAGGTAAAAGACATGCTTGATGAGGGCGAGCTTACGCCTTTTCAGCAGGATGTTCATGCCCTGGGACTTGTGGCTTGGCATTTATTAAGCGGTACGCGCATGTCGCCAAAGAGTCTGGAGAAAGTACAGGACAGTATGCTAAACAGCCAACACTGGTATTCATATGTATTACTGGATGCCGTTGCTGCAAAATTTACTTCCGCGACAGAATTTTTTGATGCCCTGAAACAAGCCGAACCTGCTGGCAAGGCTATCCCAACATTTGATGATACTGAGCTTGATCCATACCGGCATGCTATCAATCACTCTCGTCAGTACCGGGAAGACGGTGACTTTCTGGTCGAAACGTCCGACAAGGAAGTCTATATCTCGGGTGGAAGACTCGTGAAGGCATGGCTGAACGTTGGGGGGCAGGGAGACGAGCCGTCAATTAACTTCCAGGTTCTGAAGTTTTTAAAGCAGGTTGAGCAGCTTTCTTTAGTTAAACCAACGTATCTTCCCGAAATTCGTGAATTCGGTATCGCATCAAAATCATCAAGTCTCTATATGGTCACGGATCAGGTACATGGAGAAACTTGGGATAAAATGCTGGTCCTCGATGAGGAAAAAATCGATCTTATTGGTAAGTTCGTTGCCGCCGTTGAGCACTTACACGGTCTGGGTGTTTCTCACGGGGATATCCATCCTGGCAATGTGATGCTTGGGACACAGAGTCGTTCGCTTTTCCTCATCGATATCCCCGATTTTTCACCATCCGGTGATGAACCTAAAAACCACAGCTACAGCCCTGAATATATCGATAATTGTACTTCCTTTGAACGCGACAACTATGCAGTGATGAAAATGTCCTGCGAGTTGTTAGGTTTGTCATGGGGGCAGGAATCAGATATTCATCAGACTATTGCGAATGCCATCCGAACTGAGCTGGAAGACTTGGTTTTTGGGTTTAAGGATTTAGGACGGTTTAAAAAAGCGATAGACAGTAATAACTTGGCGTCAGAACAAGCCCTGATAGAGATAACAGCAGGAAACGCCGATGAGATAATCTCTGTCCTACCTGATAACGGGCATCTGTATGTGAAAGTTGAGCCAAATCCTAAAGTGCAAGCTGAAGTAAAAGTGACTTTCACAGGGATAGGTGGCAGTTTCACTGCTGTGTTCCACAAAGAGCAGAAAACGCTGATTCATGGATTCAGGCCATGGGCTCGCACATCCATTCGTAAGCAAGATATTGATGAAAGTCAGTTCGAAATTGCTACCGGTATCAGGATTACCCCTGGCAGTCCGCAGGATATGTCGGCGTTGACAGTTTTACTTAATGAAGAAGAATCTTTTGGGCGGGCAATCGAATTGATTGCCGCGTCTGAAGACGTTCAGGAACAGGATCCGCTTACGCTTCAGCTAAAAGATGCCTTTGCAAGACTGGATAAGCAGGCTCTTGAGCCTGCTTTAAAAGAAGTGCTGGAAATCCCGACGGTGAAGCTTTGGCGCGCCATTCTTGATACTGAAACTGAATCCTACCCAAACATTGAAGTCAGCGGAGAGGTGGTCCCGGTTGCAGATGCTCATGGAGAGCTACTTCTCCCTTACTCTGCAGATGTTGATCCTCTTGGCGCATTCAGAAATGGTGATGAGGTCGAAGCCTTGCAGGTCGATCAGGAAGGTGTTGAGCGATTTATAGGTGAGGTGTCACTCAAGAAGTCAGAGCTCAAAGAGATCCGTCTGAGCAAAGTGCGTTCAGCAGCCTACAGGCTGAAGGATTCTGATACTGTCTTCTTCCGTACAAAGCAGGATCGGGCGTCTTATCAGAAACGTAAACGTGCGCTTGAACGTCTCCTCGATCGAGAAAGTGTACTGCCTGACTTAATTGACCTGTTCGACCCATCCTGCAAACAGGTGGCTCAAAATTATGGTATCACTCTCAGTGATGCAGATTTTGCCAGATACGACCGTGAAGACCAGCACGGAAACAAGATCAGTCTGAATGAGCAGCAAAGAAAGGCGTTTAACAAACTGGTCAATAATGGCCCTCTTTCTCTGCTTCAGGGGCCGCCAGGGACCGGTAAAACCGAGTTCATCGCGGCCTTTGTCCACTACCTGATCGAGAAACAGAATACCAAACGCATTTTACTGGTTAGTCAGTCACACGAGGCAGTTAATACAGCGGCTGAGCGTATCAGAAAACACTGTTCCCGGCTTGGTACAGAGTTGGACGTTGTTAGGTTCAGCAACCGAGAAGGGGCCGTTTCCCCTGGTCTGAAAGATGTGTATTCAAACGCAATCACAACGGAGAAGCGCGAACTGTTCAATGCTGAAATTAAGTACCGTGTTGAAGCGTTGAGTGAAGCTATTGGCCTAGAATCGGGATTTATTTCGGGTGTTGTACTTGCTGAGCTCAGGTTGTTCAGGCAAATCGATCACCTTGAGAAATTGCTCTACCAAGTGAACGATTTAACGGATTCAAAAGAGATTGGTGAACTGAAAGATATTGCCGTCGAACTCGATTATTCCATTCGCTTTAGGCTAAGTCAGGAATATGGGATTAACCTAGACAAAGGCGCGAAAGTCTCTGCAGCAAAAGATATTCTGATTTCCCGGCTGTGTACGGAGTATGGAGTCAGACCTGATGAGGCAAGACGAGTAAAGGCGTTAGCTAAAATATCCCGTGATATGCAGGATGCTATGTCGGGAGAGCGAGTGAACTTGGACGAGTTTTATTCGCGGTCCAGGCAGTTAGTGGCTGGCACATGCGTAGGTATTGGACAGGGGCACATTGGCATTCAGGAGAATATCTACGACTGGGTGATCATTGATGAGGCGGCGCGTTCGATTGCAAGCGAGCTGGCCATTGCTATGCAGTCGGCCCGACGTGTCCTGTTGGTGGGTGACCACCTGCAGCTTCCCCCATTGTACTCGGATGCTCACAAGGCGGCATTAGCGAGGAAGCTGGGTATCAATAACTCCCGCACTGAAATTGACGAAGTATTACGAAGTGACTTTGCCCGTGCCTTCAACTCTGCTTATGGTGCGCAAGCAAGTGCAGCTCTGCTGACCCAGTATCGTATGGCTCCACCGATTGGTGATCTCGTATCGAAGACGTTCTATGACAGGAAGCTTCTGAATGGAGAACGGGCAATTCCGGATGTCTATCGGCAAGCACCAGAAGCGTTATGTAGCGTCGTAACCTGGCTTGATACTGCTAATCTCGGCCACCGGGCACATCATCTTGAAGATCGCGGAACAAGCATTTACAACCGATGTGAAGCTGACGAGATTATTTCAGTTCTTAAACAGGTGTCAGAGAATGAAGAATTTGTCGCTCAACTTTCAAAGCTCGTTAACAAAGATGAAGCCGCTATCGGCGTGATATGTATGTATGCCGAACAAAAGCGGCTGCTCCGTCAGAAATTCAATCAGGAAATATGGAGCGAGGGATTTAAGGACATTGTTAAAATTGACACTGTTGACAGTTATCAGGGCAAGGAAAACCGGATCATCATCTTGTCACTGACGCGTTCGGATAAGCAGCATAGCCCAGGTTTTTTACGCGCTCCAAACCGTATAAATGTTGCGATGTCACGCGCAATGGATCGACTGTTGATTGTGGGTAATGCCGATATCTGGAAGGGAAACAATAAAGAACTGCCATTAGGCTCCGTTGTAAGTTATATGGCTGAACGAGGTCAGGAAGCTGGATACAGATTCCTCTCCGCTCAGCAGGGAGGCAAAAAGAAATGATATCTGATAATAAAGTAACCTATCACGAGGTTGACTTCCTGCTGCCCGCACAGAGGTTTAACATTCAGTTTTCCTATGTTTCCCAGAAGGGGCTACCATTCATCCGGGAGTTTGTGCTGAGACTCGTTCATGTAGCCTCGATGAGCAAAGCTCAAATAGCAACCTATTTTGGCCTGACCCATCGTGAGACAGAGGAGGCGATTTCCGATCTTGTGCAGCGTGGTGAATTGACGCTCTCCTCAGACGGTAGAATGGCCTTAACCGACAAATCAAACGGCTATTTTTCAGAGGTTGGCGAGATACCGCACCTTTCAACTATCCAAGACAGTGGAGGCACCTTATCCTTTGATTTAGCCACATTTAGCTGCTTCAGCAACCAGACTTTCCAGGACCACTGGAGGGGAGGGTTAACATTAAAGGTTGATGACATCAACATTTCTCAAAGTGAGAAACTGGTTGAGAAGCACTTTCAGTACCAGTTTAATCAAATCCTGGATAAAGGTTATCTGTCTCACCTACAGGTTCAAGGCGGAAAAGAACAACCCTCTATCTATACTGTAAATTCTGTTAATAAGCTGCGGCAAATACCGCTCCGTTTAACAACGGAATTTAAAATGGATAACGATGGTAAGGCTGTCGAGCGTGAAGACTATGAACAGTTAAACAGTTCGGAATGTGTTCATGAGTTAATGGCTGTTGAGATAGCTAGGTTATCCCGGCATAACAACACCATGAGTATTTTTAAGGCCATGGTATCCATTAACGATGATCTTACGCTTAAGCTGTTTGACTCTAAAACGAATCAGCTTAACCCATCATTTATCAAGGATATGCAGGCACTTGAAGAATACTCAGACTCAGGCAGGACGACTTTTTTAGGCCCGGTTTATTCTAAAGACAACTGGGAAACGCTGCAGAAAGCTCTGGCACCGGTGCTCAATCAGCGTATCAGAGACAAAACCGATTATGGCGGTAGCCCGTTCGTTTGGGTAGCTCCATCAGATCCCTACTGGTCAAAGAGCGCCCGATTTATCTCAAGCCTGAGCGATTTTCTTAACAGGTCGGCTACGAAGGATAAGCGACTGTATAAACCGGTGCTATACGTACCCGTCCAGGATGCGACTGATGTCCGGGTTGCAAGGCAGTGGAAGCATGAACTTGGGCAATTCCACGCGCACGCTAAAGGGCTAGTTGAAGGACTGTTAGATGGTAATGTTGAGATTCTTCATCTTGAGGATGAGTTATCTGCCGTTATCTATCATATTTCTCAACCAGAAACGCTGCCTGTGACTATGCCATTGGGCTTCATTACAACGAACAAAGATGCGGTTAAGATTATTGGTGCGCTCATTACTGAATATGTCAAAAGCACCTCTGGTTTTGATAAGCCTCATGACTGTGGCGCAATTTCAGCAATGGTTTAGAAATTGTGGCTGACTGATTTAAAAGGGCAATTAATTGCCCTTTTGTTGGTAAGTGTGAAGTAACTGTAGCCTGTGAATCAGGTGCTCGTATCCATAGGTCAGGGTTCCGTCTAAACCAAATGAAACTCTATTCCTGTTAAACTTAGTCGTCGCCGACCTATCCCATAAATCAGCGCTTACGCAGCAGGTGGCTGTAAAAGCATAAATTCTGGACACAGAAATCACGCTTATGGGGTAAAGGCCGGTGTGTAAGGTTTAATTCAGTAGCCGTTTTGAACTCCTGCCGCAAAACCTACCTCAACCGCCATTTTGGTCAATTCCCTGAAAGCAAATGGGTAAATAATTACCCGGGTTAGAACAATCAGTAGTTAAACAATAAAGAAAAGTAGGTCAGTACACTATGTGGAAAAGCATTTCAGATTTGTTTGCAGGCGCTGCACCGCTGTTGAGTTGGTTGGGTTTTCTTTTGGGACTGTTGGTGTATTTCCAGAACAGAAAGACCGCTAAGAGGACAGCACAAATTGCGGAGGAAAATCAGGCTATTGCTAGGAGGGCGCAAGATATAAACCTTATGGATCCTCGTGTCGAAATCAGAAATGCATTTACAGCGATAATGGACGAATTCCCCCGCTTTGCCTACGGGTTAGGCGCACAAGATATTGCAGTCGCAAGAGATGCGTTCAGAAACATTGATTTTTTTTCCTTTCGTGTAGCTCCATGATCAAGTGCGGAGCAAGAAGGCTTTCTACCGGTATAACCGTATTGATTTTTACTGCTTTGACAATGTCAATTAATGACAAGGTATTCTGTGCTAGCTGTTCGCGCAGCTCTTTGTTCTCTTCCTGAAGCTGCTGATTACGACCAAGCAAAGCTTGACGAGTTTTACGATTCACATACTGCTGCTTTTCTTTGGGGCGAAGATTTAGGGGTGTTAGTTGTTGATCGACATAGGCTGCAATAAGACGTTTTCGTTCAATGCTACTTAATGTACTTAGGCCGCCATTGATGATGCCTTTTGATTTAAGTCTGGCGTGTAAACTTTTAGCTGAAATTGGCGATTTATCAAACCCTTCAATCAACATCAGCTGAAGCTCATGCTCAATCTGAGTATCCAATTCTTTACCCCGCATCAGTCGTCTCCTTGTTTGATTTTTTGATACTCGAAGGCAAATAATTGAGCCAAAGTACGAATTTCGCCTTCTACTTTTATCTCTCCAGACAGGACCACTTGAGAGGGGATTGCTTGCAACGAATTTGAGCGTCTGCGTAATTCCTTAGTTAAGGCATCTAGCTGTGTTAGATTTTCTTGGATATTACCTTGCATTAGCTGGTTGTCTGGAAGGGCTGCGGTATACTGTTCGAAAGCAAGCGTAGCCTCGTTTAACGCTCGACCTTTGGCTACAACAGCAGAGTATTCATCAATACGACCGGTCAACGTGAAATGCTCACAGGACTTCAATGCCTGACACTTCATTCGATATGGGCATCCCCACAAGTTAATGTCCCTCATACAGGACCCCAATTTCAATGGATGTAGTACCGCGTGCCTTTTCACCATTTCAGACGCTTGCGATGGCCCTTCGTTTTTACTTATTTCCTCGAACGCAGCGGCTATGTCTTCGAATAATCCGTCGCCTAACGATGCTTCGATGAATCCTGCAACGTCATCACGATTATCAAAGGTATGCAGATTCGCCTTTATATTGTTTTCCAGATTCTGCGTGCTGCTAAATACCATCATACCGCTTTGTTTTACCGCATCAAGTGGTGTAACAGCACCAACAGCAGTAAATATTACCTGCTCTTGTACGATCGGAACTAACGGAATAAGAGAAGCTGCCTTTCGCCGCTCCTTGAGAGCCAGATGCTGGTAATGTTTATTTTGTGTGATATCAACACGCCCCATCAGCATCGCTTGTAAGTGGTCTGATATTTCAGCAATAGCGAGAAAAGTGTTTATATTGTGACGAGGAATATGGGTGCGGAGCTGGGTAGGGCGACCGTCATCTTCTAGTAGCTTATATTTACTGAAGACCGAAGCATAACCGTCATAGTTACCAAGAAATTTGTTTAGCCCAGCATTACTCAGTGGCAGTGGTGTTGCTTTTAGCTCCAACGCTCTCTTTAAAGTCAGAGATCCTTTGGGGAAAAGGAACAATAAATCCTCATACATAATTTCATATCTTCTGCCATTTGCTACCCATGCATGAGTGCAGGGAGTATTTGCGCTGTTGTCGCCAAATTCATTTTTAAGGTACAGACTAAGGTCAGATTTTGAATAATATTTCACTTTTCCATTACCAGGAACAAGAATGACTTCAGTTGGGACACAGCCGCGTTTCGCTAACGCTTTTGACGCTTTATCACGTAATCCTGCACGACCCCGAGACTCTGATGAAGACAGGGCTATGTGTTCGACAATATCATCAAGTTCAACGAGTTCACCTGCAACATCACTGATTGCCTCGGGTAAATAATCAGCAAATCCTTTCGAGCGTAAATTTGTGAGATGCTTTCGTAATTCAAATGTTAACGACTTAACCGAGTTGAATATGCTCTCAACTAAGGGGACAGCTAAGGGCTCGACCCAATGTGTCCGCTCGCCAGCCCCCTTAACACCAACATAGTGAATGCCGAGAAAATAATCTGGCAATCCTTTGTCACGTAGACGTCTTCTGATGCCAGGGTTATCTATCTGTCGTTTGACCAACGCATCCTGCCTGAGATTGAATGCTTCTACGGAACGAAAACCCGTGATGATGAGTAGCAGAAGGCAATTGAGAGCAATCTTTTCAGTGCCGTTTTCTACACGCTGGATTAGTGACACGATATTAAGGAACCCTCGAATTGTAATCAGTGCATCTTCACCATCCGTGGCTGTATCATCCAGCTTGTCTTTTTGTTTGAGGGCTATTGTTTCCCGGGCTTTCCGGGTCAAATTGGTCTGGTTGGTGTAACGTACATCGGACACATATTGCAGTGCTACCAATGTGAACGCGTGATGGTTTACTAATTTTTGAATCTTAACGCAACGCCCCTTGTAGTTGGCTATGTTGGAATCACCTGGCCGGGATGCTGCACTCAGAGTATCCATCGCACTACGTACGACATCTGTAGTCAGATAAATGGGATGTGTTTGCCCGGTGATTTTAATCAACGCGCAGTACCAGCGTTTCAAAATAACCAGTGTTGCAACAGCAACCGCAGGGGAAATGCTGCGATTTCTGCCTCGATAGACGAGTACCAGCATGGCTTTCATAAACAACTGATAAGTGTCGGATACAGTATGGCGATCGTCGATTCCTTTGAGCCGGTTAATCTCATCAAAACGCAATGCATTAACACCATTGCCACGTAACCAGCCGGAACCTTTGTTCCCACATATCCAGACAAGACTATCCCATGATTCTGCAAAATCTACTGCCAAATGCTCTTCGAACCAAGCTTTCTGTTCTGCGATAAAAGCGTCAAAGTTCTCTATATTTTTTTTCATTTCCCGCAACCTCTGGCGTTATGCAAATGACAACGGGCTATCACTGACTTGATTTCTATTTGCGTCGTTTCATGGATAGAAATTAGTGGGTTGTGAGCATTACCGACACTATCTGAAACCACTATCAGCTCATCGACTTCTTTAGAGACGCTATCTAATACATCCTGGTGGCGGCCATCAAGGAAAGGGCGGTAATATAAGCAACCATAGCAGCAACGGACTTCACAGAAAGGGCATTCGTCATCGGTTCTCGCACAACCGCCAATCTCATAGTGCAATCGATCACCAACTATGCCAACTACACGTCGACCTTGCCATTCCCTTGAAGGGACCAACTTACCTGTCAGCATCATAGCTATCATGTTTTGCCATACGGGGTTAGAACCTAGTGCTTTAGCACGGATCAATGCCAAGGCAGGTGTCGCCAGGATGTAGTGCTTTGCTACAACTAGAGTTGAATGGCCAAGAATGTGAGCAATCTCCTCCGCACTGGCCCCTTGCATAGCCAGTGAGTGACCAACGCTGTGGCGTAGATCAGTTGGTGTGATTGATGGCAGGGCGGCTTCGCCGCAAGCAACGGCAGTTTGATAATCAGGGGGACTGAAGTTTAGAATAGTTTGCCTAATAGAGTGAGAGACAAAAATTGGGGCGGAAACACCCATTTCGAACATTTTATCATCAGATAATAACTCTGCTTTGTCTACGTAATACTTGATTAGTGCACCAATTTCCGGTGGAATAGCCAGCAGCAAACGCTCAGTCGTAACGCGTCGTTGCTTGACGTAGGGTAACAGAATACTATATCGAATTAGCCCACTATCAGTATTAGTGGTATCAATACGTAAGTCTCTAACAGCTAGCTTTGCCAACTGCACAGGGCGCGCCCCAGTAACATAAGTTAATCCGAGTACTGAGGCATATTTGAGCTCTCTAATGTTATAAGATTTACCTCTGACCAATGCCGTTGCCATTTCAAATAAACCTTTGCCTATCATGCTTTTTTCAAAAGGTTCGAGAAGATTGTCAATATCCTGATAAATATCCCAGTTATTCGCTTTTGGTCTGGGAATAAACTCAAGATCCTCATAGTCATCCAAAGTAAACCCAGGGAATTCTTCAGAACAAAGAATCTTCAAGCCAAATAATATAGAATAGAAGGCCCTAACATCGAGATCATCACCTTCTATGTACTGTCGCAATATAAGTAATGTAAAGCCACCATTTTCTCTGCAGTAACAGAATGCTTGTGTCCACTGATGTGAAAGTACTGGTAAGAAAGTCGGGAACATCGTTGATGCATATTTGAAACAAAAATACTTCAAGAGCGTGTTTGTTAACTCATCAAGCTTAAAATAAACGTACCGCTTACTTCCGGCATAATAAAAAGCCCATTTATCTCCCTCGTTATGAATGTGCTTATCATCAAAATCGGTACTGGATTTCAAATAAATATTTCTTGGAATAACTAAAGATTCTAACTTTGAAGAAAGATTCTGATCATACATTCCAGAATTTTGCGGGAGAAGTATGTTAGGCTTAATCTCCATTAAACAACTCCTTTATTAAACAGTCGAAATCAGAGTCATGCTGCCGTATTCGCTGGATGTTAGCTGTATTAGCTTGTTCAGATAAAAATCTTTTTGCGTAAAGATCAGGCATTTGGCTTTTTATGCTCCAACCACCAAGCAAACGGAGAGCCTCTTTTGCTTCATCCATCACCCCTACTGAAAGTGAATTTTTGACGAAATCATTACCAGAGCCATTGAATTTTTTATTTTTCAAATGATATAGTTTTTTTAAAGTCAAGTAAGCCCATGTATGCCGTGTAACATGAGGTGTAAATTTCATTAGAGCATCAAAGTGTTCAGCTGATTTGCATTCAGGAAAGTTAAGTGAAAAAACCTTATCTATCTCTGAGAAAATAAAATGCACTGCATTATAAGATAAAGGGCTTTCAGGATTTTGACTTGATACAAATATGAAATCGTGGGTAATTGAGTTTTTTCGGATTTTTTGCATATAAATCATAAGGAATTCATAATCTATTTTGTCTAGCTCCAAAACTCGATGTGAGTACTCATTTTTTAATGATGGTGCATGTTTTCTCGGATCAGTCATATTGCGAGGCATGCTAATGATTAAGCTAAATTTATCTCCTTTGATATTAGTTTTAACCGACGCGCATTCTAACAATAACAACTCACCAACACGCAACCCATAGTTGAGCATTAACCGCATAATTAAGTAATTGCGAAACTGAATAAATCCAGAAGGGAAGGGGTTTAGAACGCTATGTTTATTTTTTGAACTTGGTACGACTATGCGATATACATTTTTAACCATATCATCAGTCATACTCCGAAATCCTTGAATGACTCGAGAATAATACTGCTGATTGCCTTTTTTCAGAGTTTTAAACTCTTCTTTGCATATCAGCAATCGAGTATTGAGACGAGATGCATGACGAGATTCGGCCGTTTGAACTTACAATCTGGGTAAGCGAGTACATAGAAACACCCAACAATCAGCATGAGGTGAAGTAAATGTACGACAGACCTAATGCAATAAAAGGGAGGTATCTCAAAATTCACAACATGCTGATTTCTGTGGCCGCACGAGTAAAGCATGAAGTAATAGACTCATGGAGGTTATTTAACATAATATACATTATGCGCACTTAGATAGAGTAAGAAAGAACCTGAGTTTTTTTGGTCGTCCTTGTGCAGCTGAAACATAGTGTTAAACGGCGCTGCTGCGAATCAGACGATACAGGACATGTTGTGCTAATCGATGATCTGGCGGCAACGCGGGATGCACAAACTCTTCTGCTTTACTCATGCCAAGGCGTATCATCAGGTTCTCAGACGGTTTGTTCAGCACCGAAGTAAATGAAACCACCTCAGTTAACGCCAGTTCCTCGAAAGCAAAAGTCAGGCAGGCTTCGGCAGCTTCCAATGCCAACCCCTGATGCCAGAATGATCTCGCAAGACGCCAGCCTATTTCAGTACAGGGTGAAAAATGAAACTTATCAGGTTGTGGATGTAAACCTACGCAGCCCACAAACTGGTGTGTTTCTTGTAGTTCAACGGCCCAAAATCCCCAGCCGCGCTCTGTAATGCCTTCCTGGAATCTTGCGGCAAGATTGTCGCTTTCCGTCCGTAGCAATGGAGCCGGAAAAAAACGCATCACATCGGAATCGGCATTTAACGCGGCGAATGGCGCTCTGTCTTTCGCTTCCCACTGACGGAGAATCAGTCTCGATGTTTCCAGCATAAATCTGCCCTTATCATTCATTTTCATATAATCTTCTAAAAGAAGCTGCTCATCGGCAAGGACTAATGAACCCCCTTTCCGCCTTTTCTTCTTATACTGGAGATTCATACATGGCCGACTGGAACCCTTCGCTTTATTTGCAATATGAAACTGAACGTTCAAGGCCCGCAGCGGAATTACTTAGCAGAGTGGCGTTAGAAAGTGTTCGTTCAGTTGTCGATCTTGGCTGTGGTCCGGGAAACAGTACAGCATTACTGCATCAGCGCTGGCCTTCAGCTCAAATAACTGGGGTTGATACCTCACCTGCGATGCTGCATGAAGCGCGCAACACATTACCAAAATGCCATTTTATTGAAGCGGATATCAGTACGTTTCAGGCAGAGCAACCCGTGGATCTGCTTTATGCCAATGCATCGTTACAGTGGGTACCCGAACACTATGATCTGTTCCCAAATCTGGTATCGCTGTTGGGTCACAACGGCGTTCTGGCGGTGCAAATGCCGGATAACTGGCTGGAACCTACGCACGTTCTGATGCGCGAAGTGGCTTATGAACAGGGTTACCCCGATCGGGGCCGAGCGCCGCTACCTGGCGTACATGCCTATTATGATATTTTGACCGAGGCGGGCTGTGAGGTGGATATCTGGCGTACGACGTATTATCACATTATGGATTCTCATCAGGCGATTATCGACTGGGTAAGCTCTACAGGCCTGCGTCCCTGGTTGCAGGATTTGACTGAAAGCGAGCAACGTCAGTACCTGGCGCGCTATCATGAATTACTTCAGGAGCAATATCCACTACAGGAAAATGGCAAAATTTTGCTGGCATTTCCACGTTTGTTTATTGTTGCCAGACGCAATAATTAAGCATTTATCATCAGATAGATCACAGGAATGAACTATCGTCTATGAGCGCCCTCGCCTTTTTATCATAAGTATCTAGTGGCAATGTCGGGCATCTGCTAGTGTCTTGCAACGTGATTATGACGGGGGTTGTTATGTCTAAAATCTACACTGGTGGGTGTCTGTGTGGTTCTATCCGCTTCACTGCCAGCAGCCCTAATAATTCCCATACCTGTTCCTGCAATATATGCCAGAAACATACTGGCGCACCGACCGTCGTCTGGATTGAGTTTGATGCGGAAAATGTTGAATGGACGGGAAAAGCCGGAAGACCAACAATCTGGCGCTCATCAGAGACAGCCAGTCGAGCCTTTTGCCCCCAGTGCGGCAGTTCTGTGGGCGCTATTGATGACGCCCCGGTAATTGCGCTTTTAGCCGGGGCTTTTGACGATCCTAACGATGAAGACCTGGCGCCAGAGTTTCATTCGTTCTACGAGATACGGCCGATCTGGTGGCAAAACGAGCGCAACTAGGTTAATTGGTAATGCTTATCCGGCATGTGCTTTGCTGGCACATTTGTTTCATCATTCATTTGCAGCAAATCGATTTCGATTGCATTGCAAATCGCATCCAGCGGCAGATCGTTGTTCTCAGTGCCAAATGGATCTTCAAGCTCTTCGGCAAGCGTGTCGAGCGAAATAAAAGTATAGGAAATAAGCACTGAAATAAACGGTGTCATGTAGTGCAGATCGACCACCAATGCGAATGGCAACATGATACAAAACAGGTACACAGTACGATGAAGGATCAAGGTATAAGCAAACGGCACCGGGGTATTAGCAATCCGCTCACAACCGGCCAGTACTGCAGACATATCATTTAACCTATTGTTTAAACTGTGAAATAATATGTCAGACAGTTGACCATTACGTCTGCGTACGGCCAACCACTCGCCCATCAGCAACAAGATGCGGTTTGCCGGTGATTGTGAGGCAAATACCGTCTGTATATCTTTCTCGCTCAGGTACTTCGCTAACGGCTCTGCCTGAGGCTGTCGGCGTAAAGTCATGCGTAAACAGTGGGCAAATGCGATTTGCAGATGAACAAAATGCCTCAGATCAGCGTCGTCCGGTAAGGTGGTTTTAACCTCTCGCAGTAATGAGCGGGAAGTTATCATCAACTGCCCCCACAGGTGTCGGGCCTCAACGTAACGTGAATAGCAGGCGTTATTGCGAAATCCCAGAAAAATAGCTATCGCCACGCCGAGAATGCTGAACGGTGCCAGGGTAAATTTGATACCCAGCATCGTATACCATGGCAGGATGATAATAACCACAATAGAAAGAAGGAAATTAAGAAGCAGCCGGGTAAAGATTTTTGATAATACGGAGCCATGCCAGACAAAAATCAGGCGTATCCAGTGTTGTTGAGGTCTAACGATCATGGTTATCTTAGAAATGGTTGGAAGCCAACGCATTAAACTTGATTGTAATCAATGTTGCAAGCTTCTGACCACACCAGCTTCTTCCCTGCTAAAAACTGAGTCAACTCCGTAGTTACGGAACGGTGTTTTTTGAAAGTGCTTATTGTATGTTGTAACTAAATAAGATTTATCATTACCATTCGGAAAATACCTCACATTCGAAACAGATAACGTATGCTAACTTTATATTGAATGACCGGACGGGTATTGTATCTTCAGTTTCTTAGTGGTCATTACAGTTATTCATTGGGATATAAATTATATAAAAATCAGAGAATAAATTATGTACATTAAAGAATGGCTCGCGAATCAGACGCATGTTGCCACCTCCGTTTTTCATCTCGGTAGGTACTGCGACGACTGGAAAGCCTCAACATACCCAACCGGTATGCCCAGTTTTCATTTGGTGCTGGAAGGGCAATGCTGGCTTCGCTTCACCGATCGTAACACTGTCGTAAACCTGTCCGAAGGTGATATTGTATTCTTTTTCTTTAATATGCCATTTTATTTGGTCTCTTCTCCCGAGGCGAATGCCGAGAATATTCCAAAAAAATCGATGTATTCCATCAGTGAACCTAAAGATGGCGATACCGCCCTTCTGTGCGGTTTTTTGCACCCAAAAACCATACAGGGCGAAATTCTTTTTGCTCTACTGCCGGAATTCATGATAATCAAAAAAGATGATACATCCAGCCAGAAAATAAGCCAACTGGTTGCTATTTTACAGCTGGAGTGTTCAGTCTCACAATCAGGGTGCGAACTGGCTCTCGCACGGCTCACCGATCTTTTATTGGTTTACATTGTTGAGCAAATTGTTGATGAACATCTTGTCGATATAAAACTGTTGGATATTTCACAACACGCCCCCTTCTCTGATCTTTTATTGCAGATTATGCATAACCCTACACTCGACTGGTCAATTGACATGATGGCCGGTAAAGTAAATATGAGTCGCTCAACCTTTATCAGAAAGATAGATGATATATGCGGTTATACTCCTAATGAGCTGGTAACCCGACTGCGTATTAACATCGCCATTAACTTATTGCGCAGAGGCTACAAAGTTGAAGAAGTAACATCACGCGTGGGCTATGAGTCATTATCCGGATTTAATAAAGCCTTTCGAAAAATCACGTCGAGCACACCCGCTGATTTTTGGAAAGTACGTTAGTTATCAATGCAAAGCTACTCTGCCATACCGTGCATGTCATGCTGTTCATAACGCAGGTATAGTGAAAATGGATGGCTCAATAACCCACTAAACTTTTTAAGGTTGAGCAATAACATAATATTATATTTGTGGCTAAAGAGCGTTTTTATGGCAATATTCAAGTCATCCGTAATCACACGCTGACTCTTATGCAATAATGTCATAGTTATGATATGATGTTGTCTTCTGGTTAAATATATTTTAGGTTGCCATTCATAGAACCGACCATGAACAACCAATTCTCTTAAATCTTGTACCTGAATTGCTCGTGGGATAAACCTAACCTTCATTCCAGGAAAGCATTTTTTAATCCCAAAAGGTGACATAATATACATGCGTTCAGGTTCAATCAACACAATCCGCTCGGCCAGTGGCGTATAAATGACATTATTTTTAAAAGTATCTAATATCACATGAGCATGCCGATGACGTTGCAGACAAATATCTTCTACACAACGGATATGCTCTGTCATATCCGGACCCAAAATACAGGAAATTGAATAAAATAAAAAACGATCCTGAGTAATGACGAGATACACATTTTTATCCTGTGAAAATTAGCCTGATGGCGCGGTTAAGACGGAGTTAACCCATAATGGAACTTCTGGAATGCGATCAATATCGGTACGCTGAAACAGATGCCCCTGAAGCCAGCAATGCGGGGTCGTCATCAGAGCCATTGTGTGGCCGGTGTGTTCTACTCCCTCCACGATGACATTTCCTGCAAAACGAGTCAGATCGCGGATAACCTTTCCCAGCCATGCCTCATCGCTGACATGGTGTTGCCAGAAAAAAGACTTATCAATCTTCGCCCCACTAAAATATCCCCTGATCAGCAAACCAAAATTGTTATGGCTTCCGGAGCCAACATCATCCAGCCACATTGAGGCATGGGGCCGTAAATGATGCAGTAATCCCCGTTTTTCTTTGTCTGAGGTGGGGAAATGCTCATGTATCTCAAGACGAATAAACGGCATTTTAGCGATCATAGAAAGTACGGCCTTGTCACGAAGAAGCCAAACAGCCGTATCAGCATCCACATTCAGTGAGATAACGATGTGGTGGCGAACCAACCAATTTTGCCAGCAGCTAACACCGTGCAGTTGGCGCACAAAATTTAGCCATTTATACTCCGGCGTGAGAATATCGGTCACATCGTTGTACGAGACCGTATTCCCTTCAGGCGTCGTAAACGATGTCAGCACTTCCATGGCAACCAGACGCCCCGCCATGGTATAAACCGGCTCACAAACATAACGTTGCTTATAGCTGTTTATCATGCTGCGATTACTGGTAATTAATAGTGTAAGTCAGGCTAGTTTTGATCGACCCGCCCTGCACCGAATCGCTGGTTCGGATGATACGCGCGCCCAACGGAAAACGGACTGAACCACTGCTGTCTCCAACCGTCGGCGTGACAACCATATTGCCCGCGAGATTCTGCGCAACGTAGGTTCCTGATTGTTTCGAGGCGAGCTGTACGCCAAATCCTGATGCGGTGGCCGTATTATCCAGAGCGACAATTCCATTTACGGAATCAATAGCGGAGGTGTTCGGTGTCAGCGTCATAGTAAGTTTGTTGGGCGCAATACTGCCTGACTGGGATACGCTGCCAGAATTAAAGCCTTGAATATTGTACTGGGTATAGCTTCCATTACTGTTATTACCCAGGAATGTAGAACACCCGGTCAATGTCACTGGCGTATCCACCCACACACTGGCGTCACCCTGATTTCGTAAGAGTGTGGTGTTAGTCGTTCCCAGATCCCAATTAAAGTTGGGCGTCGTACACGTTGGCGTTTGCAGCGTAAAACCGCCGGTAATCGTATGCCATGCCACTCGAGTCGGATTATTGTCGGCATCTATAGCATCAATTCTCACTTGCGGAAAAAGTGCGCTATTCACTGTTCCGGCAGTAATTGGCCCCATTTTGACCAGCTCAATAGTGAACACTAACCAGCCATCAGGACTGTAAATACCCACCCAGGTAGTATTAAACGGATAATATTTATTCTCATAAGGGTTACGAAAACGCACCCCTAATCCATTAATCCCCGTTTGATAGATGTTGCTTTGACCGGGGTATAGCGTGCCTCCTGAAAGACTCATGCGCGAATAGGCACCAGAATTAGTACAAGTCACAGGAACAGCCGTATAGCCACGAACCTGCTGTACGCGGATATTACTCCCTACTGGAAAATCCTCTCCGGCACTAAACGTTGCAGCCTGGAGTGGAACCTGAACGGTATACTGCTGATTTCCAGTCGAACAGACGGCAAAGCTATGGCCAGCAAATAACAGCCCGCTCGTCGCAACGAACAGCTGAACTATCCGCAGATGTATTTTGGAACGAATCAAACTGAACATGTATTCTCCATGATCGTAAATCAAAGCGGCTGTTGTCTTAGCGTCCGCACGAATAGGTTATCTGCTGCATCGCTTTCGCTTCATCCGTCACGCTGAACGGCATAATGCAGGTACTGGCTTTGCCTGTTACATCATGGGTGGCAAACAGCTGGCCTGTTTTTGTATTTACCCGGGCGTAGACCATTCCACCTTGCCCTACCATGCCGACGGTATTGCCCTGACTATCCGTTACCGTCGCGCCGAAGGATAAACTTACTTCTGGTCGCGCTGGCGTCAGCAGTAGGGCATAGCCTTGATGCGTGGCAAATTCCGCCACCACTACCGCACCTGCGCGCGGCACCACATTTTGAGTGGTATTTTCGAGTTCAACCTGGTGAGACAGATTTTTCGGATCGAGGCTGACCGAATTTCGCTGATAAGGCATTGAGGCAGGCATGACAGCATTGCCCCAGCGGTCCAATTTTAATCCCGGATAACTCAGCACTTCCGCACCTGCAGCACCTGGGGCATTCACTACCACCCAAGTGTCACTGGTATAAGGCGTAAAGGTTACTCCGTGTGGATGCGCCACTATCGAACCTGACAACCCACCAGACAAGGTATGGTTATCCCGACCTACACCTACAGACGCATTGACGGATGTCCATGGTGAAAGGTACTGACCGCTTACGCTACCGGTACTGCCACTTTGTTCACTGTGGGTTCCCGAAACGCCCCAGCTCATCTGCTGCTTATCTCCGGCAGTTCCGGCCAGCGCTACCTGCTCAGCCAGGCCACCGTTATCATGGGAAACCGAACTACTAAACGTGACAGGGCGCTCCTCACCCAGCGGCAAACTGAAGGAAACCAGCCAACTGGTTTCCATGTTTCCCTCTGGGGCACGGTTACGCGTAGCGGTCAGGGTATAACTCAATCGTTTCCAGCGGTTTGAGTAACCAAACTGGTATTGCATGTCGTTCCCATTGCGATTCCAGTAATTCTGCGAAAGCCCGGTGGCAGAGAATGTCCCCCAACCTTCCGCCAACCCCTGACTTAACGTCAGGCTGTATCGGTTTTTGGTCCGGTACAGTAACCCGGCATAAATCGCATCCCCTTTCTGCAAGTTCTGGTATTCCATGGCCTGAGCAAAATCCAGATAATCACGCGTGGAGAAACGATATGCGGCCAGCGCAATATTGCTCTGCGTGTCAGAAATGAGTTTGTTGTAGGTAATGCGATAACTTTGCCCGCTCAGTTTGTCTCTGCTCGTTGAGGTCATAGCCTGGGTCACATCCAGCGCCACGGCACCCAGCGGGGTCGATACCGCGCTGCCGGCCTGATACGCCTGATAGCCATCGCTAAATTGGGTTCCACCATACAACGTCAAGAAGTTAGTAATACCCTGCTGCCAGGTCGCCTGATAAAAAGGCTGACCGTCACGCCCATTCGACTGACGGTATTTCCCTGCCACCGCTTCATAACGCGATGCGCCAGGACGCAACAAATCTGCTACCGAGGCGTAAGGCACAAGGAATGTGCTTTCACTACCGTCCGCTTCGCGTACGGTCACGCTGAGGTCGCCACCATAACCGGTAGGATAAAGATCGTTAATAACAAAAGCCCCTGCCGGAACGGTAGTTTCATAAATCACATTCCCGCTCTGCCGTACGGTGACGCGCGCATGGCTGCGGGCGATACCGCGGATTTCAGGTGCATAACCGCGCTGTGATTCAGGCAACATTTGATCATCGCTGAATAGCGAGACGCCGGTATATGACAACGAATCAAAAAGACGTCCTGAGGTATTAGCTTCACCCACCAGGAAACGACCGCGAACAGAGCTGACATCATGCTGGAGGTAAGTATTAATGCTTTGATAACGATTGCCGCTTCCGGTCTGATTGGTCAGGCTACCGTTATGTCGCAGATACCAGCCTCCAACGTTAAGCCCGCTGTTCAGACTCAAATACTGTGAGTTAAACGTTTCACCGCCAGACGATGATTGATAGGCACTGGCGTTGTAACCCATAAATGCCGCCAGACTGCCATCCTGCCAGAGCGATGGCGACACGGTACCGCGCGCCGTTTTCGCGAGATCCTGCTGGGGTACGGCAATAACCAGCTTTTGCTCGCTGTTATTCCATGTGAGTTTTGCTGATGGGATCACCTGCTCTACGGGCACGCAGTTGCCGCGGGTCAGCTTATCCGTGTCGTGCAAAGCGGACGGCATAATATTCAGGTGAGCCAGCAACTCTGGAGTCATGCAGGCAACAACCGTCCCTTGAGACGTTTTATTGAATGTCATTTTCTGCGTTGTCACCAACTCATCATTTAGCCAGATATCCGCTAAATACTCTCCCGCCGGCAAGTTGTTCCCCTGCCTGAACTGCTGCAGGTCGATACCCGCTGTATACGCGCTGTCAAGAAATGTGGTGTTGAACTCAACATCATCGTCTGGCGCTGCCATTGCCATAACAGGTATGATCAGTAATGACGCATATATCCAGGCAACGGGCTGCCCTGCCGACAGCATTTCAGCAAGATAAGTTTTACGCATGAGTATCCCCTGGTATTACAACCGGTTTACAGGTTCTGTAACCGATGAGCCGTAATCGTTAATCGCTTCCACGGTAAGGCCATCCGCCACTACACCAGAGGGAAGCGTCAGATCGAGACTGCCGTGCGGTGCCAGCATATCGGCGGGGATCGTTGTTTTTTTGCCTGCGTGCGTCGCGGTTACAGCCACGGCAGAAACGTAGTACGCCGTCGGATTACTCAGGATGATATGATTACCCTGCGCCTGCCAGCGCAGCTGCGCGATTGCCGTACGAGCGCCTTTGTCGTCAAGTGTGACAGGGCGATAAAACAGCTTGATCCGTGATCGAAAGGCCACCTGTACCTGATTTGTCCCTTTCTCACCTACAGGCGGGATTTCCAGCACGTTTAACCAATAAACGCTCTCTCTGTCGGCGGGCAAAGCAGTCCCGGTATATGACAGGCGTAACGTTTGTCCTGCGTCGGCATTCACCCGCGTCAATGGAGGAGTCAGTACAAAAGGAGTGCGCATTGCGTCAGGTTTAATTTCTGGATTACCGTCATCGGTCCAGCTTTGCAGCAATACCGGATATTTTCCTGGATTCGTAATTTGCACGCTGATATCTTTTTCCGCAGCATGATAAATGACTCGGGTGGTATTGATTTGAATACTGGCATACGTCGCTGGTATTCCCGTAGCCAGTAAAAGCGCTGTAGCAGAAAAGAATCGGTGCAGTTTCATAGTATTATTGCCTTTAAAACAGAATATTTAACGATATGCTCTTTATTTTTATAAAATCCGGAGAGGAAGGTTCGACATAAAACCTTCCACTCCGGCTTGTTACGAAGTAAGAAAATTACTGGAGTTTATAGAACACTTTGAAAATGTTTATCTATATTATTCGGAGAAATACTTTTACCAAATTTTCTTAAGTAATATTCTGATATCAGTTATAGATCAACGAATACGTTACGCTAGACGCAACCGCACCAGCAGTAGCTGCCCCCGTTGCATAATAGCGTACGGCATATGGCAGAGTTGCATTACCACCACTAATAGGCACGTAGTTACCCGTGTTCTGCGCAATGTCGCCAGCCTTAATTGGCGTATTCCCGGAACCGTCAACAAGCTCCAGCACAACATTGGACGCACCTGTTGTATTGGTATTAACAAGACGACCATTACTGTCTACATTTGCTCCTCTTTCAAAAAAGGCCTTAACAGTGCCCGCGCCTGCTGGGTTAGTCGACGCACACCCAGTGACATCCATTTTAAAAGATGTCTGACCCGCGACATTACCTGCGGTACCTAAAATATTTGCCTGAACAGTTGGCAGCGTCACAGCCGCCGCAGTACTACCTGTTGCGCCATTAATCGTAGCACTACAGGTCTGGTTATTTACCGCACCGGTAAAATTAATAGTACCATTTCCGGCTGCCTGAACAGCAGAGACAGCAAATACGCTGCTGAATGCAACGATAGCGGCGATTTTTTTCATTATGTTGTTCCTGATAAAAATATAACGAGTTGTTGTGCATTTCAAAAAGAACAGAGTCTCTCTGAGAAGCTGAATCGATTATCAACAGGCTAAAAATTAAATCAACAACTATTTAATCAACGAAAAAAACTGAAAACATAATTATTTCCTAAGATTTCCTCACTGATAATAACTTACGCGACAAATATCTCATCAAAAATTTCAATTGGTATCGTTTAATGAAATTTTTGTAATCCCCATCCACTAAAAGCCTTCATTTTTTCATGGTTTTTATATAGCTTTATTTATAACTTTTTTTACAGATTGGATCAAAAATGTTATATGCAGAAACAGGTAAAATGCACTTAGTTTTATATGTCGTTAGAGATAATGGTGGTGATAATACCCATGGGGACTACTTTCATCATGATGCTATTATGGTGTGTGGTGTAATTCTATAGTTTTATAATTAAAAAAAGTATAGTTTGCACGGGTGAACTACGGAAAAAAACATAATTTGTATTACAAAATAAAATAGCTCAGGGAGAGTAACCTCTCCCTGAATTAAACACCTTTGCGGCCTGCTAAAATAAAAAGCTTATAAATGAATATTAAGCATTTTTTAGCACAGTGGTTTCACGGCTTCACGCATGCCTTTTGCCAGGATGGCATCCAGATCGGCAGAAACCTGCTCCACCAGCCCAGAAACCTGGGTCAGGTCTTGCTCCCAATGTTCTTTGACCGCCAGTACAGAACGCACCAACGCCTCAGTACTTATCTGGCGATCGCGATGTTGGCTCCACAGTTGTTGGAAACGTTCAATCCAGTGCGCATCATCCTGGACCGGATAAGACTCACCGTTACGCTCCCCGCGGTAGAACGCAATCAATGCCGCCAGCGCAAACGTCAGACGTGCGGGCAATTGACCGCTGGCCTGTTGCCCGGCCAGCAGTTGCGGCAATATGCGGGTACGGAATTTAGTCATGCCGTTCAGGGCAATCGACAACAACTGATGCTTGATGTACGGGTTGCAGAAACGCCCCGTCACCGCACTGGCAAAGGACGCCAGCTCATCGCGCGGTAAATCCAGTACCGGAATGATTTCTTCATAAATGGCTTTTTCAACAAAGGCACAAATTTCCGCATCATTCATTGCTTCACCCACGGTGTCGAGCCCTGCCTGCCAGGCAACAGGAACCAGTGCGGTGTGTGCGCCATTGAGAATCGCCACTTTCCGTTCTTTATACGGTTTGATGTCATCAACAATCAGAACGTTGAGCGGATATTTATCCAGACGCAGTTCCGCAGCTAACGACTTCGGTCCCTGAATAACAAACAGATAGAAGTGTTCTGCCGTATCAAGAAATGCATCGTGGTAACCCAACTCAGCTTCAAGTTTCGCCACCTCGTCACGCGGATAACCGGTAACAATGCGGTCCACCAGCGTGGAACAAAATGCGTTGGCCTGATCCAGCCACTGAATAAACGCCTCCGGTAGCATCCACTCCTGAGCGTAACGCAGAACCAGTTCACGCAGCGCATCACCATTGTAATCAATCAGTTCGCACGGAATGATAATCCAGCCTTTATCTGACGCGCCATTAAAATGGCGGAAGCGTTCGAACAGCAGTCGGGTCAGTTTAGCCGGATAACTTACTGCTGGCGCATCCTCAAACTTGTCGCCCGCGTGATAGCTAATGCCTGCTTCAGTGGTGTTAGAAAACACAAAACGGATATCCGGATTATGCGCCAGCATCAGGAACTCATCGTATTCGCTATAGACGCTGATTTCGCGGTTAACCGAACGAATCAAACGGGCATCGCTCACGGCTTCGCCCTGCTCATTCAAACCACGAATGATGGTGGTATAGAGACCATCCTGGGTACTCAGCGATGGCGGGAAAGTACTTTCGATAGGACGAACAATGACCACACCGGCGTTCAGATCGGTATGTTCATTCAGCAGATCTACCTGCCAGTCAACAAAAGCGCGCAGGAAGTTACCTTCACCAAACTGAATAATGCGTTCAGGATACTGAGCACCGGGGAAATCGCGACGATTTAGTGTTTGCACAATGGGTTCCCTTTTTAATTAGTCATACAACCTGATTGAATTGGTACAATAGGTTATCAAACTTTAATACATTGAAACCCTGTTTTGATCAATCCCCAGCAACAAATTAGAGGTATTTATAGAAAAGTGTGGTCCCGGTCAGCGTCCCGTCTGGCATTTTGGCATAATCGGGTATCACCCCTACTTTTTGCCATCCGCAATTGTGGTAGAACAACTCAGCGCCACTGCCCGTCGCTGTATCGAGCACCAGCAACGTTTTACCTTGCTCACGTGCGCAGCTTTCCAGTTCGCTCATCAATTTTCTGGCAACGCCGCCCCGCCGTGCCGAGGTGTGCACCAGCAGTTTAGCGACATCCGCACGATGAGGCTGATTTTCGGGTTGATTGAGAATAAGCTGGACGGCACCGACAAGCGCCCCCTGAGCGTCCTCCGCGCCCAGAACAATCCTTTCACCACGAGTAACACTTTGTGCGACGTTCAACCAGAATGGCCGTGATTTATCACGATTAAAAGGTGACATAAAGCTAACGGAAGCGCCGTTATTGACGCATGTTTCAAGGATATCGCTGAGCTCGTCGACTCTCGACAGAATCTGTGCCGCGCTCAGCACAAAGCAGGGGGTAGAGGAAGCCATTTTTTCTCCTTAGATTGACGCCTTCATACTGCTTTTAACAAAAGCACAACACAAGGAGTCGTATCATAGGATTATGTTATCTATGGCTTATTCATTTGGAGCACTAACCAGTGATAAATCACCATAACAACGTAACGTTGTTGTTCGTTGCTTAACGCCACACCCTGAGGGATATCATGCCATTTCGCCAGGCATCCCCGACAGCAGGTTGCCGTGGCATGTTGAGCGATAAATACCGGATGTCCGCGCATGGGGGTCTGTTTGCCATCATTGGCAGGAAACGCCGGAGCCAGTCGTTTAGCAATAAAATCCACAGCGTGTTGTTCAATAACCGGCGCACCTTTATCCAGACAATATTGTCTCTCTTTGTTACCAAGACGAAAGCGCGAGCGGAACGTTGATTTCGCCAGCCGTGCAAAAAGAGGATCGAGCCTATTCATCAGTAAACCGAGCGCCCCAGCTGTTGCGTTAATTGCTCCAGCACCGCGATGCCGGCCAGTGAGTTTCCCGCCGGATCTAACTCAGGACTCCAGACGGCAATCGCCATCTCGTGGGGAACGATAGCCACAATACCGCCACCGACGCCAGATTTCGCCGGTAAGCCAACCCGCCAGGCAAATTCCCCTGCGTTCTGATACATGCCACTTGTCGCCATCAACGCGTTGATCTGCCGGGCCTGCATGGGTGTAACCACCGGCTCCGTAAGATGAAAAGCATGCCCTTGATTTGCCAGAAAGACGAATGTACGCGCCAGTTCCACACAGCTCATTTTCAGGGCGCAGTAGTGAAAATAATTTTGCAATACGGTGGTCACGTCATGATGGAAATTGCCAAAGGACTTCATTAGCCAGGCGATAGCCGCGTTACGTGCTGAGTGCTCAAACTCAGAGCGCGCCACCGTCGCATCATAGGCGATATCCGACACGCCGCTTAATGCCCGTACCACTTCCAGCATCCGTTGACGCGGTGCGCTCAGACGCCCTTGCAGCATATCGCAAACCACCAGCGCCCCTGCATTGATGAAGGGATTACGTGGGATCCCCTGCTCCATTTCCAGCTGCACCAGGGAGTTAAAAGGATGACCGGAAGGATCTTTACCGACGCGTTGCCAAATCTCATCTTCCTGATAGTGACGCATCGCCACGACCAGACTGAGCACCTTTGAAATTGACTGAATAGAAAAGCGCTCTTGCGCATCCCCCGCCTGGTAGTGCTGTCCATCAACGGTGCAAATGGCAATACCCAGTTTTGAACCGTCGACGGAGGCTAATGCAGGAATGTAATCAGCGACTTTACCTTGACCAATCAGCGGACGAACCTGCTGCACAATGGTCTCTAAAATTGAATTGTTCATGGCCCTGGCCACAACATGCTCCTTGCTCGCAGGTATGAAAGGCCTGCGAGTATAACAGAGCTGAATACGCAGCGTCAGGCCGGAAGGCGGAATCTGGCTATAGCCTGCATAAGCTGGTGAGATTCATAATATACAATTTCGAAAGGTGCCCCCGACGGAGGCACCACACCATCAGAGGCGGTTTTTCCAGACAGTTTGCACGTTACAGAACTCATGCAGACCAAAGTGTGAAAGCTCGCGGCCAAACCCACTTTTCTTAACGCCACCAAACGCAACGCGGGCATCGCTGGCGCTGTAGCCATTGATGAATACGCCCCCACATTCCAGGCGTGCCGCCATCTTCTGAGCCAACGCTTCATCCGCCGTGAATACCGTGGCTGATAAACCGAAATCACTGTCATTAGCCAGTGCTAAGGCATGTTCCGCATTCTTTGCCACGGTAATCGCCGCGACCGGACCAAACAACTCCTGACGGAACGCCGTCATCTCCGGGGTGACATTACCCAGTACCGTCACGGCATAATAGTTGCCCTTACCGGCAATTTTTTCCCCGCCGAGAAGCAACCGCGCCCCTTCAGCAAGGGAGGCTTCGACCTGCTGGTGCAACTCATCACGCAGATCAAATCGCGCCATCGGACCCAGATCGTTTTCTTCATTTAACGGATCGCCCATTTTCAGCGCGCTCGCGGCCGCCACAAAGCGTGAGGTAAATTCTGCCGCAATCCCTTCTTCGATTATAAAACGCTTGGCTGCCGCACAAACCTGCCCGGTATTTTGATAACGTCCGGCAACTGCAGCTTTAACGGCCAGCTCGAGGTCGGCATCATTAAGGACAATAAACGGATCGGAACCACCCAGTTCAAGCACGCATTTTTTCAGCGCTGCGCCCGCCTGAGCACCAATCGCCGCACCAGCACGAACACTGCCCGTCACCGTTACGGCTGCGATACGTGGGTCATTGATCATCTGACTCACCCCGGCGTTATCGGCATTCACCCAACCGTACACACCTGCAGGTACGCCGGCATCAGCCAAAACCTGCGCGATAATCGCAGCACAGCCGGTTACGTTAGGCGCATGTTTTAACAGATAGCCATTTCCGGCCAACAGAATTGGAATGGCGCCACGCAGTACCTGCCAGAGTGGGAAGTTCCACGGCATGACCGCCAGAATGGTTCCTACGGGGCGATACTCAATCACCGCCTGATTGTTTTCCACCAGCGTGGGTTCCGGATTGAGCATCTCCGGTCCATGTTCGGCGTACCAGTCACACAATGCGGCTGATTTGGCCACTTCAGCACGCGCCTGCTTGATGGGTTTCCCCATTTCACGTGAGATACACTGCGCCATCTCTTCCGCGCGATTACGCAGAGCCTGCCCGATATCACGCAGCGATTGCGCACGGTGCTCAACGGAAGTGTGTCTCCATTCGCTGTAACCATTCGCGGCAAGGGTCAGTGCATGAGTAATCTCTTCCGCGCTGGCCCACGGCATCGCCGTTAACATTTCGCCATTAGCAGGATTGACAGAAATCGCATGTGTTGCTGCAGTGATAGTCATAGTTGCCTCTCTTTATCGCAGGGTATGGTTATATCATGCGCATATTTACTCTTTCTGAAAAATGAATAATATTAACCACTCCATTCACGAATAGAGAATATTATGGACCTGACGCAACTGGAAATGTTCAATGCCGTCGCGGAGACGGGCAGTATTACCCAGGCTGCCGCGAAGGTGCATCGTGTGCCATCCAACCTCACCACCCGCATCCGCCAGCTTGAGGCCGACCTTGGCGTCGATCTGTTTATTCGTGAAAACCAGCGTCTGCGGCTTTCCCCGTCCGGCCACAACTTTTTACGCTATAGCCAGCGGATCCTCGCACTGGTTGATGAAGCGAGAATGGTTGTCGCCGGGGATGAACCGCAGGGATTGTTTTCGCTTGGCTCGTTGGAAAGCACCGCTGCCGTGCGCATTCCTGCGACGCTGGCTGAATATAATCAGCGTTATCCCAAAATTCAGTTTGCGCTGGCGACCGGTCCTTCAGGCACAATGCTGGATGGTGTGCTCGACGGGACGCTGAACGCTGCCTTTGTTGACGGACCGATTACCCACCCAGGCCTTGAAGGAATGCCGGTCTACCGTGAAGAGATGATGATTGTCACTCCGTACGGTCATCCTCCCATCCAGCGGGCCAGCGACGTTAACGGGTGCAGTATTTACGCCTTTCGTGCCAACTGTTCCTACCGCCGCCATTTTGAAAGCTGGTTTCATGCCGATCGCGCCATGCCCGGCACTATTCATGAAATGGAGTCGTATCACGGGATGCTGGCCTGTGTGATTGCCGGCGCGGGGATCGCGCTGATCCCACGTTCGATGCTGGAGAGTATGCCAGGACATCATCAGGTCAACGCCTGGGCGCTAAGCGAAAACTGGCGCTGGCTGAATACGTGGCTGGTATGGCGCAGAGGCGCAATGACGAGGCAACTGGAAGCGTTTATTGAGGTATTGAACCCCCAGTTGTCGCAGACCAGGGATTAACTGGCAATAGTCAGTTGGCAGGGTAGCTGTTCCAGTTGCTCGCGCACGTCTTCATTGAGATGCGCATCGGTCACGATATCCGTCAACGCATCCAGATGTGTAACGTTAAACAGTGACCATGCGCCGTATTTCGAACTGTCCGCCAGCAGTACCCGACGTTTGGCATTAGCAATCAGGTCGCTTTTCAATCCGGCCTTCTCTTCAGTCGGCGCGGTGATCCCTCGTGTTATGTCCCAACCGTTGCAGCTCAAAAACGCGATATCTGGCCAGACGTTCTGCAGCAGTTTACGTCCATGTTCACCGATGCAGGACTGACTGGAATCATCAATACGTCCGCCAATAATGGTCACTTCAATTTGTTTAAACTCAGAGAAGAAAAGCGCAATGTGCAGATCGCTGGTGATAACCCGCAGCGGCAGATGGGTGAGCTGACGAGCCAGCTCAATCATTGTCGTCCCCGCGTCGAGAACAATAGCATCACCGGCTTTCACCAGGTTTGCCGCCGCACAGGCGATAGCCTGCTTTTCCAGCAGACTACGCTGCATTTTCTCATGCGTGGTAGGTTGTGAAGGAATAAACCGGTTAAGCGTGACGCCTCCGTGGGTACGGCTGATGACACCTTCCTGGTCAAGCTTGATCAGATCGCGACGAATGGTCGCCGGAGAGGCCTGAGTCACAGCGACGAGCTGTTCAACAGTCGCCAGATTATGCCCTTTCAGATAATCCATAATCTGTTCTAACCGATTATATCCCTTCATTTTATTCCCGCGTAATTTGCATTGCTAACTGGATAGACACCGCCATGCTCTCAGACTTGGCTTTTCCTGTCCAGGCAATATCAAACGCCGTACCGTGGTCCGCAGAGGTGCGAATAAACGGCAATCCGGCGGTGATATTCACCCCATCATAAAATCCCAACAATTTTAGCGGAATATGGCCCTGATCGTGATACATCGCCACCACCATGTCGTACATACCTTCGTGGCACTGCATAAATACCGTATCCGGTGGACAGGGGCCCGTAACATTTACCCCTTCCGCTTGCATTGCACGCACCGCAGGTCCGACAATCGTTATCTCTTCCTCGCCAAACAGGCCATTTTCGCCGGCATGGGGGTTGACGCCAGCAACCGCAATACGTGGATTATCGAACCCTACCCGACGCAGGAAATCATTCGCCACCTGAATGACCGTTTTTACACGTTGCTCGCTGAGCGTATCAAGAAATTTGCGCAACGCGATGTGGGTGGTAACGTGAATGACTTTAAGCTGATCGGTATAAAGTACCATCGCGTAGTCTTTGCTGTTGGTCAGTTGTGCCAGCAGTTCGGTATGTCCGGGATAATGATGTCCCGCCAGATGCAACGCTTCTTTATTCAGCGGCGCGGTAGCAATAGCCTTAACTTCACCACTTAGCGCCAGTGCTGTAGCGCGTTTTATGCAGCGATAGGCCAAATCTCCCGCCTGCGCTTGCACCACTCCTGGCTGAAGAGCGGTAGGATCGGCAAGCGGTTCATCAATCACGTTGATAACACCTGGGGCGAATTGCGCCAGGTCTACGCTGTCGATAACCCGAAGTTCCGCTGGCGGTGTGACATTTAATGACTGGATACGACGCAGCGTTTGGGCACATCCCACAACCACAACCGGCGCGCCAGAGAGTTCTCCCTCCACCAGCGATTTAATAATAATCTCAGGTCCAATACCGGCAGGATCGCCCATTGTTACTGCAATAATGTTATTCACTCATGTTCTCCTCGATAAAATTTAAAACCTGACGCAACGTCGTTTCGTCACCGAATCCCCCTGCCTTTGTCATAACCGGGCGTTGCCAGTCGCCACCGACAAAATGACCGTACGGCACGCACTGGGCCACACGGTCGGTAATTCGAAATCCTGTTGCCTTAAGGGCGTCTGCAACCGCCATCGCCACATCGCCACCAGAGAGATACAGCGCGCCTGGCGATACCTCTTGCAAAACCTGGCGGATAAGCTGTCCAAGAAACAGGCAGATTTTTTCACCGAGCTGAACGCGATTCGTCTCCATGCGCACGCACAACTGCGGAATATGATGGCGTGCTTCACTGTCGGGACTTGTGTGAACGATGCAGTGTTTACCAGAGGCGAGGATTCCAACAATGCGCTGCACGTACGCTGTTGAACCACCGCTGAAAATATTCTCGATATCGATGAATGCCATCCCCACTTGCGGGTTCTGGTACACAGCGGCAACCTGTTGTTGAGCGATTTCACTCATTGATCCCACAACAGCCAGCAAGCGATGGGAAGAAGGTGCCCGCACATGGCGCGCCAGTGCATCACAGATTCCGGCTGACCCCACCAACAACGGCAGCTCATCCTGCATCAGCGCTTGAGTAACAATCACATCAAGGTCAGCGTCAGTCCGGGCATCCACAACCCAAATCTGCGGCGTCTCAACAACAGGCTCATGCAGGTGCTGCGTGTAGTCATTTAGAGACATCGACCGACACGCAATGGTGGTTTGCGCCTGTATCACTTCACAGATATCAGCACTCATCACCGGTGTTTTAGGATCGCTGGCAAATTCGGTATGCGTTACCGGAACGCCGTGAATCAGGCATTGCCCTTGCTCGGTGGTACGGCCTGCGGCAGGATAAGCAGCCGCTAAAATGGCACGTTTTTTGCCCGTTACTCGCATCAACGCGTCCAGTTCCGCCCCCGGATTACCCCGCAATGTTGAATCGATTTTCTTCAGCCACTGCGTCTGAGGTTCTGCCTGACAGGCAAGAGCCAAATCGCTTACCCTCGCCGCGGCTTGTTGAGCATCCAGTGCCCGGCTATCGCTGTTTATGACCAGCACATCTGCATCATCGGCACAGGGCAATGTGAAAGCGACGTTCACCGTCATTCCCGTCATCGCCAGACTCACTCCCGCATCATTTCCCCCCGTAAAGTCATCAGCAATGACAAGGATCTGGGGTCTTACAACATGTCTACTCATCCATGCTCCGGGTTGTTGAATTTTGATAATGATTATATTCAATCACATTTGATTAAATGTGAGCAAGCTCAAGTTATTCAGTTCCGAGATAAATTATAAATTTAGCCCATGATGAAATCGCTTTTGAAACGAAATGAGCGAATTCAATCACTCACCTACAGGAGAATGTTGTGGCAACAATCAATAGCACCGTGATTAGCGGTTCAAATGCCATCCCCGCACTGGAACCAATACTGACAGGCAAGCACCAGCTATTGCTGGTGACCGATAGCAATATCGTCAGGCTGGATGCAGTGGCGCAGATCCGCACCTTGCTCAGTAACGATGGCCGCCAGGTCACACTTATTGATAGCGTGCCTGCCGAGCCGGGTCATCATGACGTTGCGGCACTGTTAGAAAGCGTTAAAGGTCTTAACGTAGAGATGGTGATAGGTATTGGTGGTGGCAGCGTACTGGATGTAGCGAAGTTGCTCTCAGTCTTATGTCATCCTGAATCCTCTTCTCTTGACGCCATGCTGGCAGGCGAGAAACCGCTGCACCGCGTAGCTTCAGTGCTGATTCCAGCCACTGCAGGGACGGGTTCTGAAGCAACTCCTAATGCGATTCTGGCGATCCCGGAACAAAACACCAAGGTCGGCATCATTTCTCCGGTGCTATTACCCGATTACGTTGCCCTGTTGCCGGAACTGACGACCAGCATGCCAGCGCATATTGCGTCATCAACCGGAATAGATGCGTTATGTCATCTGATTGAGTGCTTTACAGCCACCATCGCCAATCCGATCAGTGACAATGCGGCACTCATCGGGTTACAGAAGTTGCTAAAGAACATCGAAACCTCGGTTAATGAACCGAACAATTTGCAGGCTAAACTTGAAATGCTGTGGGCGTCATATTATGGCGGAGTCGCGATTAATCATGCCGGAACACATCTTGTCCATGCACTCTCTTACCCACTCGGAGGTCGCTATCACCTGCCTCATGGTATAGCCAATGCCATTCTGTTAGCCCCTTGCATGAAAGCTATCCGTCCTCATGTGGTCGACAAGTTCGCTCAGGTCTGGGATCTGTTGCCTGATGCCGATCGGACCCTGAGTACCGAAGAAAAATCATTCGCGCTGGTGGAATACTTCTCCGCACTTGTGAAACGACTCAACCTGCCCGATAACCTGGCAACGCTCGGGGTACCACCCACAGATATTTCCACTCTCGCCAATGCCGCGCTCAACGTAAAACGTCTTATTAACAACACCCCCTGTCAGGTAAGCCATGACGATGTTAAGGCTATTTATCAAACACTTTTTCCAGAACTGATTACCAAAGGAGTGAATCATGAGTAAGAAAATTTGTGGTGTACTGACGGCAATCGTCACCCCCTTTGACAACGAAGGGGCGCTAAACCTCCACGAGCTCAAAAATCAGGTTAATCGCCAGCTAAACGCCGGCAACGGCATTTTCTGCGGCGGTACGAACGGTGAGTTTTTTGTGCTTAACGAGGAAGAAAAAATAGCAGTGACCCGCACCTGCGTTGAGGAAGTCGCTGGACGGGCAAATGTGGTGGCGCATATCGGTGAAATCTCAACCCGTGAAACCATTCGTCTGGGCAAGCAAATTGAAAAAATGGGCGTCGATGCCGTATCGGTGATTACGCCGTATTTTGTTCCGCTCAAACAGCAGGAACTGATTGCTCATTATACCGCGATTGCCGACGCGCTATCGGTGCCGGTATTTCTCTATAACATTCAGGCACGTACGGGTAACACCATTGAACCAGAAACCGCAAGCGTTCTGGCGGCGCATCCCAACATCATTGGTATCAAAGACAGCGCCGGGAGCTATGAAAGCCTCGAAGGTTTCCTCAACGCCGTCAAAGATATCGAAGGTTTTGATGTGCTAAATGGGCCGGACTCGCTGATTCATCAAGGATTCGTTGACGGTTGTTCAGCCTGTATTTCCGGTTTGGCGAACGTAGCGCCAAAAGAAATTAACGCTATCTGGACGCGATTCAAGGCCGGTGATGTTGTCGGATCGCGTGAAGCGCAGGAAAGCGTCACGGGTTTGCGAACCGAGCTCTATAACGTTGCGTTCTCGCCCGCCGCAGTCAAAAAAGCATTGCAAATCATGGGACATGAGGTAGGCGCAAGTCGTTACGCCGTCACGTTTAGTGAGCAACAGGAAAATACTATCCGCCAGATAGTGTCGCATCTCGCCCACTAAAGGATTTCTCAATCGTCACAAGAATACCCGGGAGCCTGGCGCCCCCTGGATTCGTACGCCCTGGAGGGCGGCTAAGATGAACTCATTTACCTCTTCAGACACTCTGATCATTGTAGGGATCGTGATTGCCTATATTATTTTTACAACCTGGCTCACTTTCCGCCTACGCAGTAAAAATGCTGGCGATTTTATGGAAGGCTCGCGTGCCATGCCTGCCTTCATCGTCGGTATTCTCCTTATGTCCGAATATATCGGCGCCAAATCGACCATTGGTACCGCTCAGGCAGCATTTGAAGGCGGAATAGCCGCATCCTGGTCTGTTCTCGGTGCCGCTATAGGTTTTCCTCTGTTCGGTCTGATACTGGTTAAACGTATCTACAATACAGGGAAAATCACTATATCGGGTGCCATTGCCGAGAAATATGGCAACAGCACAAAAAACATTATCTCTATCATCATGATTTACGCCCTGCTGCTGGTAAACGTCGGAAACTACGTCAGCGGCGCCGCGGCGATTTCGACAGTACTGCAGGTCAATTTACCTGTTGCCGCCTTTATAACCGCCATTGTGAGCACCTTCTATTTTGCCTTTGGCGGCATGAAAGGCGTTGCCTGGGTAACGATGCTGCACAGTGCCCTAAAGTACATTGGTCTGTTGATCATTATGGGGTTTGCTCTCTCAAGAACCGGCGGTTTCTCACCGATGATTGAACAAATGCCAGACTTTTACTGGACCTGGGATGGCAACATCGGCGCGGGTACTATCGTCGCATGGCTCATCGGTACCATTGGTTCTATTTTCTGTACACAGTTTGTGATCCAGGCGATTTCATCAACTAAAGATGTCAAATCCGCCCAACGATCAACATGGATCGCCTTCTTCTTTTGTTTACCAATTGCTTTTGCTATCGCCATTATCGGTGTGGCGGCGAAGTTTCTTCACCCAGAAATTAACAGCCTGTATGCAATGCCCATTTTTCTGCAGGATATGGACCCATGGCTGGCCGGCCTTGTGACAACGTCACTTGTAGCCTCTATTTTTGTTAGTGTCAGTACCGTTGCTCTGGCTATCGCCTCACTGGTGGTGAAAGATTTTTATGTGCCAATGCGTAACCCTACCAAGGAACAGGAGTTTAAAGCGACTCGCTGGATCTCCTTGTTCATTGGCTTCCTGCCGCTGATTTTCGTCCTGCTGGTACCGGAAGTATTAAAGCTCTCCTTCTTTACCCGTGCGATCCGACTCTCCATTACCGTCGTCGCCATTATCGCCTTCTATGCGCCGTTCTTTAAAAGTACTCGCGGTGCAAACTGTGCCCTGCTGGGAGCCTGCGTGGTGACATCCGTTTGGTATCTGCTGGGTGACCCGTTCGGTATCAATAATATGTACATCGCCTTGCTGACGCCTGCGGTGATTATGATTCTCGACCGTCTGATCCCTAACAAATCCCAGCAAGCTACTCCCAAACCTGTCGAAAATAATGGAGTCTAAAATGACCGTAACCGTAAATCGCGATGGCATGCTGCGAAAACTCGAACAAGATGAGCGTGTGGTTATTGCCATGCTGCCTTCAGAATGCCCGCAGAATCATGCCGCCAATATTATGCCTCTGCCCGATGGCTCACTGATGTGCGTCTGGTTCGGCGGTACTCAGGAAGGCATCGCAGACATCTCAATCTGGAGCTCACGTCTGCGCCCAGGAAGCGAGCGCTGGAGCCAGGCTGTTAAACTGTCTGATGATCCGGGTCGCTCAGAGCAAAACCCTGTGCTGTTCCTCGCGCCAGATAACGTCTTATGGCTGCTTTGGACCGCCCAGATCTCTGGCAATCAGGACACGGCTATTGTGCGTTATCGTCAATCACATGACCTTGGGGAGAGTTGGGGCGAGACAGGTACCCTGCTGGATAAACCGGGCACCTTTATCCGCCAGCCAATTATGGTGATGGACAATGGCAACTGGCTGCTTCCGGTTTTCTATTGCCGCACACGTACGGGCGAAAAATGGGTCGGTAATGATGATATTAGCGCAGTCAAAATTTCATCCGATCGCGGTAAAACCTGGCGTGATGTGGAAGTTCCGCAAAGTCTTGGCTGCGTTCATATGAACATTACACCGCTGCTGGACGGCTCACTTATCGCCCTGTACCGCAGCCGTTGGGCCGACAATATCTGGTACAGCACGTCCACCGATATGGGTGAAAGCTGGTCGGCACCACAACCAACGACATTACCCAATAATAATTCCTCAATTCAGGTTACTACGCTGGATGATGGCAGGCTCGCGCTGGTATTCAACGCGATGAACGCGACCGGAGCCAGTGAGCGCCGCACATCACTGTATGATGAAATTGACGATGGCGATGATGACCGCATCCAGCCGGTAGTGACATCAGGCCGTTCGGCTTTCTGGGGCGCACCACGCGCACCGATGACCGTCGCCCTCTCTGCCGATGGGGGTAAAACGTGGCCCTGGCAGCGTAATCTTGATGAAGGCGACGGTTATTGCATGACCAACAATTCACAAGAAAAACTCAACCGTGAGTTTTCCTATCCCAGTATTAAACAGGGTGCTGATGGTCAATTGCACATTGCTTATACGTATTTTCGTCAGGCCATTAAATACGTTCGCCTCACTCCGGAATGGATTCAGGAGGATCACTGATGATTATCGGTAATCTTAACGTTCTCGATCTGGCAGGGTTACCCTTCTGTCTGCAGGATATACTGCGCGATCCCCGCTGCCATCTCGCGGCCTTACAGGCACGAGAAGATGGCCGATGGCAGCCTGATAATGTCGACTGGTTTTGTACTCTTGGCCCAGCGCAAACCCAGCAAGCCTCGCAGCGTCATACTGAATACCATCGCCAGTGGGCCGATATACAGGTGGTTTTGACAGGAGAAGAGCGTATCAACGCGGGGGGAAAATCTGCTTTTTTCAACGGTGATGAAGAACGCAAACCCGACCTTTTTATTTCTACACAGGCTGAACTGAATGTCACGATAACGTTACGAGCAGGAGATTTTGCCGTCTTTATGCCTGGTGAAGCGCATCAGGCATTATGTGCGGTCAGCCAGCCAGGAACAGTCCGCAAAGCCGTGTTCAAAGTTCCCCTGTCATCTCCGGAGGTTTAAATGCGTCACGCGATTGTCACCGGAGCCAGCTCCGGGATCGGCGAGGCCATTGTCACTCAGTTGCTCAATGACGGCTGGCAAGTAACAGGTTTGTGCCGCTCCTCCGTCGCACGCAGCGATCCTGCGTTTTGCTGCGTGAATGTGGATCTGAGCGACAACTCATCTTTATGGGAGATAATGCCAACGCTCGCCACACCTGACGCTATTATTCATGCCGCAGGTATTATGGCTGCGGCACCGCTGGGGGAATTGAACGCCGACATCAGCCAGCGATTATGGCATTTACATATTGAGGCCGTCGAAACGCTGGTCAATTACTTTGCTCCCCGGATGGTCGCTGGCGGGCGGGTGGTGGCCATCGGAAGTCGAACCTCTCGTGGTGCGGCTGGTCGTTCACAGTATGCGGCAACCAAAGCCGCGTTGGTGGGAATGATCAGAAGCTGGGCCGCAGAACTTGCACCAAAAGGGATTACAGTGAATGTGGTCGCCCCAGGCGCTACGCAAACGCCAATGCTGAAGATGCCTGGCCGTGAAAGTTCTCCTCCCAACGTGCCACCCATTGGCCGCCTGATTAAACCTCAGGAAGTCGCTTCGCTGGTCGCCTGGCTGGTATCAGAAAATGCCGCTGCGGTAACCGGGCAGGAGTTAGTCATATGCGGCGGGGCATCGTTGCGCTAAATCCCCATCCGGGCGAGATACCCTCGCCCGGAATTTCATTAATAATGAAATAGTTAAAAATACGCAGAATGTTCGGCAGCAAATTATGTCATCCAGTCAATGAAATGCGATCTGAATCACAAAATGATTGTATTTTCGCCAGCAAACGTTTTAAGATCGTGCCCTTACCTTTTCGCAGCTAATCCACCTATTAGATATGACAACAGACACTGTTTCCCGCAAGGTCGCGTGGCTACGGGTAGTTACGCTTGCTATTGCCGGTTTTATTTTTAATACCACCGAGTTTGTCCCTGTCGGTTTGCTTTCCGACATCGCACAAAGCTTTAATATGCAGACCGCTCAGGTCGGGATCATGCTGACGATCTACGCCTGGGTTGTGGCCTTGATGTCGCTACCCTTCATGCTGCTCACCAGCCAGGTAGAACGCCGCAAGCTGCTGATCTGCCTGTTTGTCGTGTTTATTGCCAGCCACGTACTCTCTTTCCTGGCATGGAATTTTACCGTGTTGTTGATTAGTCGTATTGGTATAGCTTTCGCACACGCCATTTTCTGGTCGATTACCGCATCGCTGGCGATCCGCCTTGCTCCGGCCGGGAAACGCGCGCAGGCACTCAGTCTGATTGCGACCGGCACCGCGCTGGCGATGGTGCTGGGGCTGCCTATCGGACGCATCGTCGGCCAGTATTTTGGCTGGCGCACTACCTTCTTCGCCATTGGTATGGGGGCGCTAATTACTCTGCTTTGCCTGATTAAGCTCCTGCCAACATTACCCAGTGAGCATTCCGGTTCATTAAAAAGTCTGCCGGTGTTATTCCGCCGTCCGGCGTTGATGAGTCTGTATGTACTAACGGTGATTGTGGTCACCGCGCATTACACGGCCTATAGCTATATCGAACCGTTTGTGCAGACTGTCGCCGGGCTGAGCGCAAACTTTGCTACCGTACTGTTGCTGGTTCTGGGTGGTGCGGGTATTGTCGGGAGCGTCATATTCGGCAAGTTGGGTAATCAACATGCCTCCGTACTGATTAGCAGCGCCATTGCCCTGCTGACGATATGTCTGGTGCTATTACTGCCCGCCGCTGGCAGCGAAATGCATCTGGCTGTCCTGAGTATTTTCTGGGGCATCGCCATTATGTTGATAGGTCTGGGCATGCAGGTAAAAGTGCTGGCGCTGGCCCCGGATGCCACCGACGTCGCTATGGCATTGTTCTCCGGAATCTTCAATATCGGTATTGGCGCTGGCGCCCTGGTGGGCAATCAGGTGAGTCTGCACTGGTCAATGTCTACGATTGGTTACGTAGGCGCAGTGCCTGCCGTTGTAGCGTTGATATGGTCAGTGATTATCTTTCGTAAATGGCCGGTATCGCTGGAAGAACAGCCCCAGCATTGATAAAAAGTGCCCGGTAGACCATACCGGGCACCTTGCTTTACGCGTAAGTCTTAATAATTTCCAGCACGCCGTTTATAATAAACTGCACGCCCATACACACCAGCAGGAAGCCCATCAGACGGGAAATCGCTTCGATCCCCCCTTTGCCGACCAGGCGCATGATCCCCCCGGAACTGCGTAAACAGCCCCACAGAATAACCCCAACCACCGCAAAGATAATCGGTGGCGCAACCATGATCACCCACTCTGGAAATTCGGAGCCATGACGCACGGTGGAGGCCGAACTGATGATCATCGCAATCGTACCCGGGCCTGCAGTGCTTGGCATGGCCAGCGGGACGAAAGCAATATTGGCCGTTGGTTCGTCCTCCAGCTCTTCTGACTTGCTTCTCGCTTCCGGAGAATCATGCGCCTTCTGCTGTGGGAACAACATGCGAAAGCCGATAAACGCAACGATTAATCCACCTGCAATACGTAATCCGGGAATAGAAATCCCGAACGTATTCATTACCACCTGCCCGGCGTAGTAGGCCACCATCATAATGGCAAAAACATAGACAGATGCCATGAGTGACTGACGGTTACGCTCGGCGCTATTCATGTTGCCTGCAAGGCCGAGAAACAGCGCCACGGTGGTTAACGGGTTTGCCAACGGTAACAGGACTACCAGCCCCAGTCCTATTGCTTTAAACAAGTCCATCATAATGTCATCTTTCCTGTGCGTTTTTCGTCAACGGCAAGTATAAGGGCAAACTCAAGGGTTAAGCCATGTTGTCGATGTAAGGATTCATTAGCTCTTTTTTCGCATAAACCCAACGGTTCAGAATGTTAAAAACACGCTCTGCCTGGCGTGCTCCTGATGTTTTAGCAAAACGTGGCATTTGCTGACCCATTCATTTGACTTATATTTGCCTAAGCAATAATATCAGCCGTGACTAACTACTTGCCAGGGCAACCATTGTGAAAAGCACCAGTGATCTGTTTAACGAAATCATCCCACTGGGTCGTTTGATCTATATGGTTAATCAGAAAAAAGATCGTTTACTAAACGACTATCTGTCACCGCTGGATATCACGGCATCGCAGTTCAAGGTGCTCTGCTCCATCCGTTGCGCGGTGTGCATCACCCCTGTCGAATTGAAAAAAGTGCTGTCTGTCGATCTCGGCGCCCTGACGCGGATGCTGGACAGACTGGCCTGTAAAGGCTGGATTGAAAGGCTTCCGAATCCACATGACAAGCGAGGCGTGCTGGTGAAACTCACCGAGCATGGCGCAGCAATTTGCGAGCAGTGTCATCAATTAGTAGGGCAAGACCTGCACCAGGAACTAACAAAAAACTTAACGGCGGATGAAGTCACCACGCTTGAGCATTTGCTTAAGAAAGTCCTGCCGTAAACAGAAAGAGGTATGACGATGTCCAGACGCAATACTGACACAATCACTATTCATAGCATTTTGGACTGGATCGAAAATAACCTTGAATCGCCGCTCTCGCTGGAAAAAGTGTCAGAGCGTTCAGGTTACTCCAAATGGCACCTGCAACGGATGTTTAAAAAAGAAACCGGTCATTCACTTGGTCAATACATCCGCAGCCGTAAAATGACTGAAATAGCGCAAAAATTAAAAGAGAGTAACGAACCGATCCTTTATCTGGCGGAGCGTTATGGCTTTGAATCACAGCAGACGCTGACCCGAACATTCAAAAACTATTTTGATGTTCCGCCGCATAAATACCGTATGACGAATATGCACGGCGAATCACGTTATTTGCTGCCACTCAATCAATGTAATTGCTAATCGCCAGTTAACGACGTAACCGAGGAAATCATGAAACTTCTGTCATATGCGATGCTGGCCCTGATGTTTGCTTTTTCGGGCCAGAGCATGGCGGAACAAACCGCGCAACCTGCTGCCGCACAAAACAATCGCGACGCGATGATTATGCCCTCAGCACACGATCAGTCCCCGTTTGATTTTAATCATATGGGCGCAGGTAGCGACAAGTCCGATGAATTAGGCGTGCCTTATTACAATCTGCGCAACCTTTAATTTTATTGCCCCGTCACTGCGGGGCTTTTTTTACCCTCTCGCCTGGGCAATATTTCGCCAACGAAAGCCAAACACATTGATATACAGTCCAGCCATTATCAGTAATGCACCAAGCAGCTGTAATCCGCTTAGCGTCTCGTCCAGCAGTACGGCCGCACTCGCCAGACCAACAACGGGTACCAACAGCGACAGCGGTGCGACACGCCAGGTCTCATAACGTCCGAGTAATGATCCCCAGATGCCATAACCCACAATGGTCGCCACAAACGCCAGATAAACCAGCGACAGGATGGTCGTCAAATCTATCGCCACCAGACTTTGGGCTATTTGCGTTGGGCCATCAAGAAGTAATGAGGCCAGGAAAAATGGAACTATCGGGATTAATGCACTCCATACCACTAACGACATCACGGCCGGGCGCGACGTATGCTGCATGATTTTTTTGTTAAAGATATTGCCGCAAGCCCAGCTTAGCGCTGCCGCCAGCGTCAACATAAAACCGAGCATACCGACATGCTGTCCGTTCAGGCTGGCCTCAATCAGCACCAGTACGCCAAAAACGGCCAGCGCAATTCCTACTAACTGTTTGCCCTGCAGACGTTCGCCAAAGGCGAATGCCCCCAGAATGATGGTGAAAAACGCCTGGGCCTGTAATACCAGAGAAGCTAACCCGGCGGGCATACCGAATTTGATGGCGCTGAAGAGAAACGCGAACTGCCCAAAACTAATGGTCAGGCCATAGCCGAGTAAAAGCGAAAGCGGAATTTTCGGGCGGGCAACAAAGAATATAGCCGGGAACGCCACCAGCAAAAAACGTAACCCTGCCAACATCAATGGCGGCATATTGTGCAAACCCACCTTAATGACAACAAAGTTCAGCCCCCAAACTACGACGACCAGTAACGCCAATAACCCGTCTTTACGCGACATACCACCGCCCCTGCAAATATTAAATTTTTGTAAACAAGTTAAAGTAACGGAAATCGTTGTACCGTAACAGATCATTAATTCAGGTAGGCCATACAGGGCATTTTCGGACAACTTATTGGGTGTACATCACACTTTTAGCATGCTATTTGTTTCTGATATCTAAAAAAAACATAACAACATGCATTGTCGGGCAGGAAAATGAATATCTCTCTGAGAAGGTCCACTCTCGCTTTACTCGCGTCATCTTTGTTATTAACCATTGGTCGTGGCGCCACGCTGCCTTTTATGACGATCTATCTCAGCCGGCAGTACAACCTGAGTGTCGATCTAATCGGTTATGCGATGACGGTCGCGCTGACCATTGGCGTGGTGTTCAGCCTTGGCTTTGGTATTCTGGCCGACAAGTTCGATAAAAAACGCTATATGCTGCTGGCTATCTGCGGCTTTGCCTCCGGCTTTATCGCTATTCCGCTGGTGCATAACGTCGTGATAGTGGTTTTGCTCTTTGCCCTGATCAACTGCGCCTACTCCGTCTTCGCCACGGTGCTGAAAGCCTGGTTTGCCGATAACTTGTCTGCAACCAATAAAACGAAAATTTTCTCACTTAACTATACCGTGCTGAACATCGGCTGGACCGTTGGTCCACCGCTGGGCACGCTGCTGGTCATGCAAAGCATTAACCTGCCATTCTGGCTGGCTGCTGCATGTTCTGCGCTACCTCTGGTGTTTATCCAGACGTGGGTAAAACGTTCACCGGCAGCCGCAGACGGTGTAAACACCGCGGTTTGGTCCCCTTCAGTACTGCTGCGTGACAGAGCATTATTCTGGTTTACGCTGTCAGCCTTTTTGGCGTCATTCGTTGGCGGCGCCTTTGCGTCCTGTATTTCGCAATACGTTATGGTGGTTGCAGACGGCGATTTTGCCGAGAAAGTGGTGGCAGTCGTCCTGCCCGTCAACGCCGCCATTGTGGTATCACTGCAATACGCCCTCGGGCGCAGGCTCACCGCCACCAATATCCGCCCGCTAATGACAGTGGGCACACTGTTCTTTGTGGTCGGCCTGGTGGGCTTCACCTTCTCCGATAACAGTCTGCTGGTATGGGGACTTTCTGCTGCCTTTTTCACTATTGGTGAGGTCATCTACGCGCCAGGTGAATACATGCTCATCGACAACATCGCACCTGCTGGCATGAAAGCCAGTTATTTTTCCGCCCAGTCGTTAGGCTGGCTGGGGGCAGCGGTAAACCCATTAGTTAGCGGCGTCATTCTAACCAAATTGCCGCCATGGTCGCTGTTTGTGGCGTTGATGGTGGCAATCGTACTTGCCTGGGCGCTGATGATAAAAGGCATGCGCGCCAAACCCTGGGGCCAGACGGCAGTCTGCTAGTTATGTTCGCGACAGAGCCACAGTCACTCTGTCGCGTATCTCAGATGGCGACCAGACCCCGAACGCCCTCGGACTCCATATTTTTACCCTCACCACTTTGAATTATGCTGCCCCGCGACATAAGCAGGTACTTATCGGCCAGCTGCTCGGCAAAATCATAGAACTGCTCCACCAGCAAAATGGCCATGTCCCCACGGAGCGCCAGCTGGGAAATAACCTGACCAATCTCTTTAATCACCGACGGCTGGATCCCCTCGGTGGGCTCATCAAGGATCAACAACTGCGGGCGACTTGCCAGCGCCCGTCCAATCGCCAGCTGCTGCTGTTGCCCGCCGGACAAATCGCCGCCCCGCCGATGTTTCATCTCCTGTAGCACCGGAAAAAGCGCGTAAATATCATCCGGAACGCCTCGGGCCTCCTGCGTGGAAAATCGGGAAAGACCGAGCAAAAGATTCTCTTCTACCGTCAGACGCGGAAATATATCGCGCCCTTGTGGGACATACGCCACACCGGCCCTGACCCGCTGATGCGGCTTCCAGTGAGTAACATTTTTCTCCTGCCAGAACACGTTTCCGCTGCGGGCGGGAATCAGCCCCATCAGACACTTCAGAAGCGTCGTTTTACCCACGCCGTTACGTCCCAGCAGACATGTCACTTCGCCGATATGCGCTTCGAAGGTCACGCCTCGCAGAATATGGCTGCCACTATAATATTGATTCAGTTCTTTCACCTGCAGCATCTGCACTCCTTAACGCCCGAGATAAACTTCAATAACCTGCTCGTTGGCCTGCACTTCACGCAGACTCCCCTGAGCCAATACTTGCCCCTGGTGTAATACCGTGACGCGATCGGCGATGGTTTCGACAAATCCCATATCATGCTCAACAACCATCAAAGAATGCTTCCCGGCAAGCTGGCGAAACAGCTCCGCTGTGTATTCCGTCTCCGCATCCGTCATACCCGCCGCAGGCTCATCCAGCAGCAACAGATGCGGTTCCTGTACCAGCAGCATGCCAATTTCAAGAAATTGTTTTTGCCCGTGAGATAGCAGCCCAGCGGAGCGGGCGCGCTCATTGCCCAGTCGCAACAGTGCCAGTATTTCATCAATGCGATCCCGCTGTTCGCCTGAAAGACGCGCCCGTAAAACGCCCCAAACAGATTTATCGCTTTTCAGCGCCAGTTCCAGATTCTCCTCCACCGTTAACGCTTCAAATACCGTGGGCTTCTGGAATTTCCGCCCGATCCCCTGGCGCGCAATAGCAATGGGATCCAGCATGGTCAAGTCGGTCGACTGATCGTATATCGCACGACCACTTTGCGGCCTGGTTTTGCCGGTAATGACATCCATTAACGTCGTTTTTCCGGCACCGTTGGGGCCAATGATGCAACGAAGTTCCCCAACGCCAATATTGAGCGAGAGATCGGTCAGTGCCTGAAATCCATCGAAGTTAACGTTAATTTTTTCCAGCTGTAGCACCGGGTCAGTCTGGTTGCGAAACCGATCTCCCGGCATCTGGCGAGTAAATAGCCCTTCATCTGGCTGCATCATTTGTCTCCCTTGCGAAACAGACCCATTACACCTCGGGGTAAAAACAGCGTAACACCAATAAAGATCAGGCCAAGAAACAGCTGCCAGTATTCAGGCATAATCACGGTAAACAGGCTTTTAGCGCCATTCACTAACACGGCGCCGAATACCGGGCCGATAAGGGTTCCTCGCCCACCGAGGGCAACCCAAATCGCCGCTTCAATCGAGTTGGTCGGCGACATTTCGCTGGGGTTAATGATCCCCACCTGCGGAACATACAGCGCCCCTGCCAGGCCACACAGCACCGCTGAAAGCGTCCAAACCAGCAGTTTGAAACCTTTCGGATCGTAACCACAGAACATCAGACGGTTTTCGGCATCACGCACGGCAGTCAGAATACGACCGAACTTACTGCGGGCCAGCGCCAGTCCCAACCATAATGCCAGTACCAGCAGCATGACCGTCGCCAGAAACAGCGCAATACGGGTTGAGGTGGCGGCTACCGGGAATCCCAGAATAGTGGTAAAGCCGGTAAAACCGTTATTCCCCCCAAAACCCGTTTCGTTGCGAAAGAACAGCAGCATTCCGGCGAAAGTCAGGGCCTGGGTCATGATGGAGAAATAGACCCCTTTGATTTTTGACCGAAAGGCAAACCAACCAAATACCAGCGCCAGCAGGCCAGGAACCAGAACGACCAACAGTAGCGCCCAGATAAAATGTTGCGTTCCCCACCAAAACCAGGGCAGCTCGGTCCACGACAAGAATGACATGAAGGGCGGCAATCCTTCTCCAGAGGCCTGGCGCATCAGGTACATTCCCATCGCATACCCTCCCAGCGCAAAGAAAATACCGTGGCCCAGGGAGAGCATTCCTGCATAACCCCACACCAGATCCAGCGCGACCGCCACAATGGCATAGCAGAGAATTTTCCCGGCAAGCGTCAGCGTCCACACCGATATAGCCAGCGGATGGTCCGCAGGTAGCAGCGCAAGAAACGGCAGAATAATCAACGCCAACAGTAACCCCAGGCCCAGCACACGTGTCACGCGTGGCGCTTTACGCGCCAGCGTTAATGTCATTGGCATCGTCATCAGTCAATAACCCTCCCTTTTAGCGCGAACAGCCCCTGCGGACGCCTCTGAATGAACAGAATAATCAGCACCAGAATCATAATTTTGCCGAGTACCGCCCCTATCTGAGGCTCAAGAATTTTGTTGAAGATCCCCAGCCCAAACGCAGCAGCCACACTCCCGGCAAGTTGTCCCACGCCGCCCAGCACCACCACCAGAAACGAATCGATAATGTAGCTTTGTCCCAATTCCGGTCCTACGTTGCCCAATTGTGAGAGCGCGACGCCCCCCAATCCGGCAATACCTGAACCAAGGCCAAAGGCCAGCATATCGACGCGTCCAGTAGGTACGCCGCAGCATGCCGCCATATTTCGATTCTGCGTCACCGCACGTACGCGCAGCCCAAGGCGCGTTTTATTCAACAATAGCCAGGTGAAAAACAGCACCAGAATGGCAAAGCCAAGCACCACAATTCGGTTCCACGGTAAAATCAGATTGGCATAAACCTGAATCCCCCCGGAAAGCCATGCCGGATTGGCAACTTCAAGGTTCTGCGCGCCGAAGGTCATACGCACCAGTTGGATGAGCATCAGACTAATCCCCCAGGTCGCCAGCAGCGTTTCGAGAGGACGCCCGTATAAATGGCGGATCACTCCGCGCTCAAGCAGCATTCCTACCGCCGCGGTAAATAAAAAGGCAACCGGCAGCGCAATAGCCGGATACCAGGCTAACCATTGCGGGAAAAACTGGCCCATCAGCTGTTGCACAATCCAGGTACAGTAAGCCCCGAGCATTAACATCTCGCCATGCGCCATATTAATAACGCCGAGTAGCCCGTAGGTAATGGCCAGACCCAATGCCGCCAGCAGCAAAACAGAACCCAGCGACAACCCCATAAAGGCCTGTCCAAGAAGATCGCCAATCTTCATGCGATACGCGATGGAACTCAGACTGTCGCTGGCGGCAGCACGCACGCTGGCATCGGCCTCATGTTCAGCAAGGGTGAAAGGTTGCAGGCGCGCCTGGGTTTCAGGATCGTTTGAAGCCCCTATAAGCACAATGGCCTGCCGTCTGACCTCAGGCGAGCTGCTGGTTAACTGCAGGTTTGCCAGCGCAATAGCCAGCGCGGATTTCACATCGGCATCGGGCTCCTGTGCCATTCGTTGCTGCAAAAATGGCAGCATGCCTGGCAATGCCTCTCGTTGTAACGTGCGCGCTGCCTCAGCTCTTTTAGTGACACTGTCACTAAAAAGTTGATGGACGGCCAACGTTCCGGCAACCAGATTACGCAGTCGGTTAGTCAGCCGGACTTTTTTTAACTCGCCGTTCGGGCCTTTCGCCGTTCCTAACGGCTGTACGTGCGAGCCGCTTATGATGAACGCGTTTCTTGCGTTATCGGTCAGCAATTGCTCTTCACGCAACGCGTTGAGCATCGGCAAACGCTGAACGTCGGGATTGATCGACCATTGTTCGAGCAAGGCAGCCTGCTGAGTTCGATTTGCGGCTGTAAAGGTATCGGCATCTGATGCCTGCGCTATCCACGGCAAAAACCACGTCAGCAACAACACACCACGAATAAAGCGCATAGCTTTCATGAGCGTTCTCCAAAGCGTTGCCCGCCCGCAGGAGGGCACACGATCAATTGCTGGCAGTTTTAACGGGCTGTGCAGATTTTTTGTCATTACCGGCGATGTACGGACTCCACGGCTGGGCGCGGACCGGTTCATCGGATTGCCACACCACGTTAAACTGGCCGTTGCCTTCAATCTCGCCAATCATGACGGGTTTATGCAGGTGATGATTGGTGGCATCCATGGTCAGGGTAAAACCTGATGGTGCAGCAAATGATTGTCCTGCCATCGCTACGCGGACTTTATCCACATCAGTCGTTCCGGCTTTTTCTACCGCCTGCGCCCACATATGCAAACCAACATAAGTGGCTTCCATGGGGTCATTGGTTACCACCGAATCAGCATTTGGCAGTTTGTGCGCTTTGGCATACGCCCGGTAATCCGCAACGAATTTCTTGTTGGTCGCGTTATCTACGGACTCAAAGTAGTTCCACGCGGCAAGGTTGCCCACCAGCGGTTTGGTATCAATACCGCGTAACTCCTCCTCCCCCACGGAGAATGCCACCACCGGAACATCGGTGGCTTTCAGGCCCTGGTTCGCCAACTCTTTATAGAATGGAACGTTAGAATCGCCGTTGATGGTCGACACCACCGCCATTTTTCCTCCTGCAGCAAATTTCTTGATACTGGCGACGATGGTCTGGTAATCGCTGTGTCCGAATGGGGTGTACACCTCTTCGATATCTTTATCAGCAACGCCCTTCGAATGTAAAAAGGCGCGTAAAATTTTGTTCGTTGTACGCGGATAAACATAATCCGTGCCCAACAGGAAGAAGCGCTTAGCACTGCCGCCGTCTTCACTCATCAGATACTCAACCGCCGGGATCGCCTGCTGATTTGGCGCAGCTCCGGTATAGAAGACGTTAGGCGACATCTCTTCACCTTCATATTGCACCGGGTAAAACAGCAGACCGTTTAGCTCTTCAAATACCGGTAAAACTGATTTACGTGAAACCGATGTCCAACAGCCGAAGACCGCCGCCACTTTGTCCTGGCTCAACAACTGACGGGCTTTTTCAGCAAATAAGGGCCAGTTCGAGGCTGGGTCAACGACCACTGGCTCCAGCTTTTTTCCTAACACCCCGCCCTTCGCATTGATTTCATCAATAGTCATCAACGCCATATCTTTTAACGGCGTTTCGGAAATGGCCATCGTGCCGGATAACGAATGCATGATGCCGACCTTAATGGTATCGGCCGCCTGAACGCTAAAACTCATTCCCATCGCGACTACAGAGGTGGAAAGTGCAAAAATTTTTAAAAATTTACGACGCTGCATAGTTTCACTCCTGAAATTAGACTTGTTGAAAGCTCCGGTGCAGCCGGGCAGATAAAACGGTGCAAAATAAGGGTGTTCAGAAGTGATAAGGCAAAAACAATGCCAGATATTAAAAATCATATAAAATCAATGAATTATAATTAATTTACGAAGAGGGCATTAAAATTTTCTGCTACAAGGAATAATTGCACGATCAATTGAACCACGATGAGACAACGCTGCATTATAAGCGTGCAACAATTTGTGTCCGTATTACAGCATCATGACAACGTGTCCCGGTATAAAATCAGGGCTATTTGTGCGCAGATAAACGATCCTCGTCACTATTATTTATTTTTCCCGACGTTATCGCGTCAAAACTTTACTTTTTAGCCGAAATATTCAGACAGTTCAGCCTTTGTTTAAGATTGAATTGCTACTATAGTCATAAGCGAGGTGAACTTAAGGTAAGAGAGGAAACTCACAGATAAAGGAGCATTTACTATGCTGGGTAATATGAATATTTTTATGGCTGTTCTGGGAATTATTTTATTTTCCGGTTTCCTGGCCGCGTATCTTAGCCACAGATGGGATGATTGATGAACGGAGATAGTCCTGAACCGACCCGGCCCCTTGTTGCGTAGCTGCACAAGGGGCCATTTTTTTTACCTGCATCGCCCTTCCGCATCTTGTCCCTGATTAGCAGATAAAAAAAACCGCCGGTTAAACCAGCGGTAAATGCTTGCATGGATAGATTTGTGTTTTGCTTTTATACGCTATCTGGCAATTCCCTGCGAAGATAACGGATAGTCAGCTAACCTATCACTGGCAACCCCAATGAAAGCTAAACGAAACGTAACTACTTCGAAACGGTGTTCGCAAATCTCATGCGCTAAGGGGGTATGAGATCACACGATTAGTGTCAACCTGAGTGATCCGCTCGTATTCATCCATAAACATACAGCGATTCCTGCCGTTCTGCTTCCCTTGATACATCGCTCTGTCAGCGCGATCCAGTGCGGTATCCAGCGTTTCACCCTGTTGAACCCGGGTTATTCCAGCCGTTACCGTTATACCAATTTCGCCATCAGCATAGGGTATTTTTTTCTGGCCAATAAGCTGACAAAGCCGCAATCCCGCCAGGCAGACCTGTTCGTCAGTTTTAGTCCGGATGATGATGATAAACTCTTCACCGCCGTAGCGGTACGCTACCTCGTCATATCGCGTCCATGCCAACAAATTTGAGGCCATAGCACGCAACACTACATCCCCCACCAGGTGACCATAAGTATCATTAACGTGTTTAAAACGGTCGATATCCAATAACAATATATAAAGATTTAGCGGTTCGGCGTCGAGTAGTTGTTGATCAAATGACTCATCAAGCATTCTTCTCCCGGGTAAACCCGTTAATACATCGATATTACTGCGGATGTTCAATAAATATATCTTGTAGTCCATTACAGCAGACGTAAATGCCAATAGCGCGTCCTGGAAGCTGTCGAAATGCCATGTATGGCTACGATTCTCCACTATTGCCAATAGCAACTCCTTTCCTATTACATGCATTTTTTCATGAACAGAATAAATCTTGCTCACATAACTACTATCATCCTCATTGTTCAGCGATTGATCATTTATCCATTTTCCAAATCGACAAACAAAATGAGCGTTGTCACCCGTAATATCGGGATGAGTAACATCTGAGGACACAGCGCAGCGGAACATTTTTACCAGCCATTTGTAGTGGGCATCAATTGAGTTGTTCAACTCATTTATGATTGCATCTATTTCCGCTGTGTTTTTCATCATCACGGTTTCCTTCCCTGAATGAACACTTTGAACCGGGATTTTAACCATAAAAAAGAAAATTTATGTAAATTTAGTTATAGAAATCAATGGTGTCATAGCACTTGCCATTTATCGCGATTATTGATTTAATTCCCAGCCAAAACAATAACAGATAGAAACTAATGAATAAAATGACTGACGATGGCGCTAAAATTTACACACCAATGACGCTAAAACTTTATGACTGGTGGGTGCTAGGAGTATCAAATCAATATGCCTGGAAGTGTCCGACCAGGGAACACCTTCTTCCCCATTTTCTCCAGCATATGAGTAAAACACATCTGGATATTGGCGTTGGAACCGGATTTTACCCCTATCACGCTCCTGACGGCTGTGTAATATCGCTAATGGATTTGAATGAAGCCAGTCTGGACGCTGCTGCATCAAGAATCGGGGAAGCGAAAATTCAGCGCAAAATTAAGCATGACGTGTTCGAATCTTACCCTACGGATTTGCACAATGAGTTCGATTCCATTTCCATGTTTTATCTCCTGCACTGCTTGCCTGGCAATATATCAGCGAAAGCCAGTGTGATAGCAAATGCCGCACGGGCTTTAACAGACACGGGTACGCTGTATGGCGCAACTATTCTTGGCGATGGTGTTATACACAACACTTTCGGAAATAAACTCATGAGCATCTACAATAAGAAAGGTATTTTCTCAAACGCTAATGATTCTGAAGAGGGACTGAAACAGATTCTGTCAGCGCATTTTGAACATGTTAATACGCAAGTAACCGGTACTGTAGCGATATTTTCAGCATCAGGTAAAAAATAGCGCCCTGACATTATTAACTGACAGCCTGGAGCATTACCATTAGGGAAAGACAATAAAAAAAGCCTGTCATTCATGACAGGCTAATGGGGTGGATAATGTTGATAACATTTATTATACCTGTGGTGCCGGGTGCCTCCCGGTGAAACAGCCCCAGCCGGTTAGTTTCGCGTTGCATACCAGGCAAAGGAGGTATGGCTGGACGCCCCACCGCTCAGGGGGATTCACCACCATTGGGAAGATAAAATTATTCATGACGCCAGACAACGTTCGCTGATGGCTTTTCAGAATCAGATATTTAAATACGCAAAAACCGGGCATTACACCCGGTTACTCTCACTATCTGAACAAATCCTACGCGCTCAAACCACGATGTTCCAGCATTGGAGCCATTCGTGGGTCGCGCCCGCTCCACTGGCGATAAAGCTCAGCTAAATCACTACTGTTCCCGCAAGATAAAATCGCTTCGCGGAATTTCTGCCCATTTTCACGCGTTAATCCGCCCTGCTCCACAAACCACTGATAGCCGTCATCGGCCAGCATTTGCGTCCACAAATAGGCGTAATAACCTGCGGCATAACCCCCGCCGAAGATATGGGCAAAGTAACTGCTGCGATAACGCGGTGGCACGGCTTTAAGGTCCAAATCTTCCGCCGCCAGTGCCTGCTGTTCAAATTGATCGACCGAGCGAGATGAGTCACTCACATCCAGGGAGTGCCAGCGCATATCCAGCAATGCGGCGCTGAGCAGTTCAGTCATGTCGTAACCTTTGTTAAACAAGCTGGCCTGTTGCATTTTATCCCGTAATACCGGTGGCATTTGCTCCCCGGTATCAACATGACGCGCAAAACGGGCAAAGACCTGCGGATGACTCGCCCAGTGTTCGTTAATCTGCGATGGAAACTCGACAAAATCACGCGGAGTGTTAGTCCCTGAGAGCGTGGCATAACGCTGAGTGGCGAAAAGGCCGTGCAACGTATGTCCAAACTCATGAAATAACGTAATAACATCATCCCACAGCAGCAAGGCGGGTTGGCCCTGAGCGGGTTTCTGATAGTTGCAGACGTTGTAAATCACCGGTCTGGTTTCGTTTAGCCGCGATTGCTCAACAAAATTGCCCATCCAGGCACCGCCGCTTTTTGATTCCCGGGCAAAGAAATCACCATAAAATAACGCCAGTCCTACGCCATCATGATCGAATATTTCCCATACCCGTACATCGGGGTGATAAACCGGAATGTCGAAACGCTCGATAAACTTGATGCCAAACAGTTGATTAGCCGTCCAGAAAACCCCCTCGTTCAGCACCGTATCCAGAGCAAAATAAGGTTTGAGCTGCAGCTCATCAAGCGCATATTTCTCACGGCGGACCTGTTCGGCATAGAATGACCAGTCCCAGGCCTCTGGGCTAAATTGCCCGTTTTCTTTAGAGATAACCTTCTGGATTTCAGCCTGCTCATCCAACGCCCGCGCTCGCGCGGCAGGAACAATCGCCCGCATGAAATTTAGTGCCGCTTCCGGCGTTTTTGCCATTTGATCGGCAATTTTCCAGGCGGCGTAATTGGCAAAACCGAGGAGTTTTGCCTGCTGCATCCGAATATCAACCAGCCGCTGAATGATCGCCCGCGTGTCGTTGGCGTCATTATTTTCGGCCCGTGTCCATGCGCGGGTGAACAGGTTTTCACGGGTCTGGCGATCGCGTAACATCGCAAGCGCCGGTTGCTGAGTCGTGTTTAGGAGCGGAATAACCCAATGCGCTTCAAGCCCTTTTTCCCTTGCTGCTTCGGCGGCAACGGTAATTTCGTCAGCGCTGAACCCGTCCAGATGCCGGACATCGTCCACCACCAAAGCACCGGACTTGTTCGCTGCCAACAGCCGTTGATTAAACTGACTGGTCAGGGTGGCGGATTCCGTGTTGAGCGCTTTCAGGCTGGCTTTATCCGCCTCATTCAGACGGGCACCAGCCAGTACAAAACGCTGGTGGACGACCTCCAACAGGCGTAATGACTCGCTATCCAGACCTGACGTACTGCGCCGTTGCCATACGGCTTCGACGCGCGCAAAAAGCGCGTCATTGAGGTAAATGTCATTGGCCAGCGCGGCAAGCTCTGCGGAAAACATTTCGTCGAGGCGCTGTATTTCATCATTAGTGTGAGCCGCCGTCATCGCGAAGAAAACGTTGGTCACGCGTGTGAGCAGCGCGCCGCTTTGTTCAAGTGCCAGCAAAGTATTTGCAAAATCAGGGATCTGTGGGTTTTGCACAATCACTTCGATCTCTGCGCGTTTTTGCCGCACGCCTTCCTCGAAAGCAGGACGATAATGCTGCACGTCTATCAGATCAAATTGCGGTGCCTGATACGGCAATGTGCTGTGGTGTAAAAAAGGATTCGTTAACGACATCTTTCACTCCTGAAAACGATTTGTTTACCAGAGTAGACTTCCCTGTAATCTACCGCAATCGCGTTAAGCAGGAATAGCTCTGAACGGAAATGACGTGCTATGGTAGTGCTACATAAAAAGCGTTGAGGAACAGTGAGATGATCGTTTTAGTAACCGGAGCAACGGCAGGTTTTGGTGAGTGCATTACGCGTCGTTTTATTGAGAATGGGCATAAAGTTATTGCCACCGGACGCCGCCAGGAGCGCCTGCAGGAGCTCAAAGACGAGCTGGGTGACCGCCTCTATACCGCACAGCTGGACGTACGTAATCGTGCATCAATAGAAGGGATGCTCGACGCCCTACCTGCTGAGTGGCGCAATATTGATGTACTGGTCAACAACGCGGGTCTGGCGCTGGGTCTTGAGCCAGCCCATAAGGCCAGCATTGAAGACTGGGAAAATATGATCGACACCAATAATAAAGGTCTGGTTTATATGACCCGTGCCGTTTTGCCAGGCATGGTTGAGCGTAACCGCGGTCACATTATCAATATCGGTTCTACCGCGGGCAGTTGGCCATACGCTGGTGGTAACGTGTACGGCGCGACCAAAGCGTTTGTTCGCCAGTTTAGCCTGAATTTACGTACTGACTTACACGGCACCGCGATTCGCGTTACCGACATTGAGCCAGGCCTGGTTGGCGGTACGGAATTCTCGAATGTGCGTTTCAAAGGCGATGACGCCAAAGCTGAAAAAGCTTACGAAAATACGACCGCGCTGACCCCGCAAGATGTCACAGAAGCGGTATGGTGGGTGGCGTCCTTACCTGCTCATGTCAACATTAACACCCTTGAAATGATGCCTGTCACACAGTCATTTGCAGGACTGAGTATTCATCGGAGCTAATTTCACTGCCCGGCCTTGTGCCGGGTATAGATAGCCTGAAATAAGTGATAAGATCTCTGGGTTAACTCTCTAAAAAGTAATAATGAATGACCGAAGAAACGCAGCTCAACCCTACACAGCCGGTAAATCAACAGATCTACCGTATTCTTCGTCGCGATATCGTGCACTGTCTGATTGCACCCGGTACACCGTTGTCGGAGAAAGAGGTTTCCGTACGCTTTAATGTGTCCCGCCAGCCGGTACGAGAAGCATTCATCAAACTGGCAGAAAACGGCCTGATTCAAATTCGCCCGCAGCGTGGCAGTTACGTGAACAAAATTTCGCTGTCGCAAGTACAAAATGGCTGTTTTGTACGCCAGGCAATTGAATGTGCCGTAGTTCGCCGCGCCGCAGCATTGATCACCGATAAACAGAGCTATCAGCTCGAACAGAATCTGCATCAGCAACGTATTGCGATTGACCGAAAACAAATTAATGATTTCTTTCAGCTCGATGACGAATTTCATCAGAAACTGGCTTTAATCGCCGAGTGTCAGCTCGCCTGGGATACCGTCGAAAATATAAAGGCCACGATTGACCGCGTTCGCTATATGAGTCTGGATCATATCTCTCCGCCAGAAATGCTGCTGCGCCAGCATCACGACATCTTTGCCGCACTTGAGAAGCATGATGGCGATGCCGTTGAGCGCGCAATGATGCTGCATCTTCAGGAAATAGGTGAGTCCGTTCAGCTTATTCGTCAGGAAAATAGCGACTGGTTCAGCGAAGATTAATATTACGCTCACCTCGCGCAGAGGTGAGTTTATTCTGCATCCCCCACTCTCCTGCACATCTGCATAAAAAAAGCTGTGATTTTGATCGAAAACAAAAAAAATCATTAACGAGAAGCGTATTTATATTGCGCCCGTTACGTGGGACTAAAAGCCCACGGGCTTTGACGGTAAGTTGGAAAGGAGAAAACACCATGAAAACATACGATCGTAACCGTAACGCAATCACCACTGGCAGCCGCGTCATGATTAGCGACACCGGACTCACAGGCCGCATTACAGCGATAGATACCGATGGCCTGACCGCTGAGCAAATTCGTCGCGGTAAAACAGTGGAAATCGAAGGGTGTGAAGGTAAATATGCCCCCCTCGAACTGATTCGTTTGGGCATGAACTAATTGGTGTGAATGCCAAAACAATGCGCCATCTGGCCCGTTTACAGCCAGATGGCGAGCTAAATCGATGCTTTTCGTTACTTCAGTTTTGCAACATACTTCGCAACTGTTGTCTTTGCCCCTTCAGCCACTAAAGCAAGATATGCTTGTGTAACCTTGTTTTTGAATAATTCGACCTGCGGCAGTTCACGACCAAAAATAGCATCGATCGCCAGCAGCGCCCGAACACGATCTTCGCCCTCGTTACTACTACGCACCGCATTCTGGATCACTGGCAACAACGGATCGCTAATTTCAATCGCCTGGCCCTGCTCATCAACACCGCCGACGTAGCGCATCCAGCCAGCCACACCCAGCGCCAGTAGATCAAAGTGACTGCCGTTTACAATGTGCCAACGAACGGAATCAAGCATACGCTGAGGCAATTTTTGACTGCCGTCCATAGCGATCTGCCAGGTTCGATGACGCAGTGCCGGGTTGCTGTAGCGCTCAATTAACAGATCGGCATAGTGCTGTAGATCCACACCTTTAACTTTTAACGTAGGTGCTTGCTCCTGCAACATTAGCGCGCGAGCGGCAAGACGATAATTTTCATCGCCCATGCAGTCGTTAATGTGCTGATATCCCCCCAGATAACCAAGATAAGCCAGAAAAGAGTGGCTGCCGTTGAGCATGCGCAGCTTCATTTCTTCAAATGGGATGACATCTGCCACCAGCTCCGCTCCTGCTTTCTCCCACTCAGGGCGACCGGCGACAAAGTTATCTTCGATGACCCACTGACGGAATGGCTCACATGCCACGCCTGCCGGGTCGCGTACGCCAGTGATGTGTTCAATTTTGTCCAGCGTTTCTGGGGTAACCGCTGGGACAATCCGGTCAACCATAGTCGACGGGAACGTCACATGTTGCTCGATCCACGCCGCCAGTTCTTCATTCACCGCCCTCGCATACGCTGTGACAACATTGCGCATTACGTGACCGTTTTCTGGCATGTTGTCGCAAGACATCACGGTAAAGGCGCCTAAACCTGCCGCTTTGCGACGTGCCAAAGCCTCAACCACTACGCCTGGCGCAGTTTTTGGCTGTTTTGGGTTTTGCAGATCGGCGGCAATCATTGGATTGTCGAACATCAGTTGACCGGTCGCCGGAGAATGGCAGTATCCTTTCTCCGTTATGGTCAGGGAAACGATCGCGACCTGCGGTTCACACATCGCAGCCAGTACGCTTTCCAGACCATCAACCTGTGCATGCAGCGCTTTTTTCACCACGCCCACGACTCTTGCAGTCCAGGCATCCGCTGACATTTCCGCAACGGTATACAGGTTATCTTGCTGTTTCAGATCGGCAATTTGCTGCTCACCGCCAATCAGGTTCACTTCACAATAGCCCCAGTCACTGTCGTGATCTGCAGCCAGAATGTCAGCGTAAACACCCTGATGTGCGCGATGAAACGCGCCAAATCCCAGATGAACAATACGCGGAACCAGTTTTGTACGATCGTAGTCGGGAAGCGCAGCCTTCGCTGCCAGGAGCTTGTTTTGCATGGTATGGCCTATTTATTTATGAACTCAGGATTGTTTCAGAGTAACGCCTGTAGGGTTGTATGTTTTGACTTGCATTAAGCTTTTCTTGATTGGTATGACATCATTAGAAGATATATACCAGGATGAACGGAGCACGAGCACCTCCGTCCATGCCGTTATTTAACATCAGCTTGTCTGAGTCGCCGAGCAACGAACTTTATTCGACTGACCCACCTCTGCTGCATCCTCTAGCACACTAAGATCGCGGTCTTTCACTTCTGGCATCAACAACGCGGAAATAAGACCTATCAGTGAGTAGGCAATAACCATCACCAGAATTGGCCACCAGGAATTGGTCATGTTGCAGAAAATACCGGCCAGCACCGGACCGAAACCAACGGCAACCAACCCGCCCGCCTCTTTTGAGATTGCCATGCGAGTGAATCGGTTACGCGCACCGAACATTTCAGCCATGGTAATATTTTCTAGCGCAAATAATCCCAATACGGCAAAGTTATGAATAACAATCAGTGCCGTCATAATAATGCCAGGACTATATGTTTTATCCACGACGATTGACAGCATCGGGTAAGCCAAAAGAATTGCAGAAATATTCAGGATAATATAAGGCAAGCGACGGCCAAACTTATCAGAAAGCCAACCGAGTAGCGGTATGGTAATAAATCCAAGTATCGAACTAATCATTAACGCATCGGTAGGTATTGATTTATCAAATAACAACGTCTGAACTAAATAACCGGCAAGGAAGGTTTGGATTAACCCAGAGTTGCCCGCCTGCCCAAAGCGTAAACCAGTTGCCAGCCAAAAAGATTTACTGGTAAACATCGCCCCCAGCGTGTTTTCCGGCGAATTATTTAATGCTGGTAAATTTTCCTCGTCGTTAACTTTCTCAAATACCGGGCTTTCTTTGAGGTTCATACGTAACCAGATGGCAAAAATCATCACCACGACACTTGCCAGGAATGGAATTCGCCAACCCCAGGCTAACAGTTCTTCCCGGTCGAGAGCGAAGAACATCACTGCCCAGATGGCCGTTGCACTCAGCGTGCCACAGTTGGTTCCCATGGCAACAAGTGAAGAAATGATGCCGCGTTTGCCTTTTGGTGCATACTCGGCAAGCATAGTACCTGCACCCGAGATTTCAGCTCCCGCACCCAATCCTTGTATAATACGCAGTGTCACCAGTAATACGGGCGCAAAGATACCGATTTGCGCATACGTTGGCAGTACACCTATTAATGTTGTACAGATACCCATCATAGTGATGGTAATAAACAGCACCTTTTTACGTCCAATGCTGTCGCCCATTTTGCCAAATATAAATGCTCCAATGATACGAGCAATATATCCCGCGCCGTAGGTACCCATTGCTAAAATGAGCGCCATCGCTGCAGACTGTTCCGGGAAAAATATCTCATGGAATACCAGCGCGGCCCCCAAAGAATATAACTGGAAATCCATAAATTCGAGCGCAGTGCCCAACCATCCGGATACGGCTGCTCTGACCAGGTCCTTCGTTGATCTTTCGTGTTTTTCTTGATTCATATTGGCTATCTCTAAGAGGTAAGATGCGTACCACTTACTCGCAGTTATTTATATTATTCAGTGAATGTGAGTAAAACTTTGCAGCAGTGCTGCTGATCTTTCTCAAACAATTCAATTGCGTCGGTAACGTGGTGATAGTCAAAAGTATGGGTAATAAGTTGATTAGGATCGATGAGTTCATTGACCAACCAATCAATAACAACCGGAAATTTGTTTGCATTTAATCTTGAGGAATAGATTGAAAGTTCTTTCCCGGTAATGCCTTGTTGAACAATCTGACAAGGATCGCTGGAGAATCCCATTAAAACAATCCGCGCGGCAGGCGATGCCAGCGTTATAGCCTCCTGTAAAATGGATGGATGACAAGCGGCATCCACGATGATGGTCGGTTTTAGCCCTTTTACTGCGAGGAAATCTTGCAACGATTGCTGACTATTATTGACTGCCCAGTCTGCACCGCACTGCTTCGCCATGCTCAGGCGCTCATCGATTCTGTCGGCGATCACTACGGTTTTAACGTTATAGACACGTTTAAGCGCCTGTACGGTAGTCAGCCCCATAGGGCCTGCGCCATAAATCAGAGCCGTATCGTTTTCTGTCGGATTGATTTGCCCGGTTACATTTGCGGCAATGGTAAAAGGTTCAACCATAACGGCATGCTCATCGGACACGATATCGGGGATGGTCCAGGCATTTTTCGCCGGCACGACAGCGTACTCGCTGAAACCACCATCTCGATGAACGCCCAGCACCACCAGCGATGTGCAAACGTTAGGTTTACCAACCGAACAGGGATAACAATGTCCACAACTGATGACCGGATCAACGGATACCCGCTCACCCATTCGCGAACGCTCAACACCGTCGCCTACCGCATCAATCACACCAAAAAACTCGTGGCCAATCACGCGCGGGTATTGTGCAAAGGGATTGTGTCCGCGATAAATATGGCTATCGGAACCACAAATTCCCGCCAGTTTTACCTTTACCCGGACTTCGCCTGCTGAGGGTTCAGGTATAGTTCGCTCAGCAATATTCAGCGTATTCGGTTTTTCAATCACAATACTTTTCATCGCAAATCACTCCTTACCAGTTCCACAGCGTGCCATCTTCCAGGCGGGCTACAGGCAAATATGCAGGGTCATACGGATATTTCGCCGCCAGTTTTTCGTCAAACTCGATCCCAAGTCCCGGTTTGTCTCCCGGATGCATGTAGCCGTTATCAAAGGTCCAGTTATGCGGGAACACTTCCAGCATCTGTTCCGAATACCCCATATATTCCTGTACACCGAAGTTAGGCACCCACAGATCAAAGTGCAACGCGGCGGCCATGCACACGGGTGAAAGATCGGAAGGTCCATGCGAGCCTGTGCGAACCTGATACAGCGAAGCAAAATCGGCAATCCGACGCATACCGGTGATCCCCCCCGCATGGGTGATGGTGGTGCGGATGTAGTCGATCAATTGTTCTTCGATAAGCTGTTTGCAGTCCCAGATGCTATTAAACACTTCCCCGACCGCAATCGGCGTGACCGTATGCTGGCGGATCAGGCGGAAGCACTCCTGGTTTTCAGCTGGGGTTGGATCTTCCATCCAAAACAAACGATACTGCTCAATGCTTTTGCCAAAACGGGCCGCTTCAATTGGCGTCAGACGGTGATGCATGTCGTGCAGAAGATGTTCGTTGAAGCCGAATTTATCGCGCACCGCTTCAAACAGTTTTGGCGTGAAATCGAGATATTTCTCCGTTGACCATAACTGTTCTTCCGGCCATTGCCCTTTGGTCGCGGGTTCATAGGCCAGTCCTTTACCTTTCGACATCCCGTAAGTGGTTTTCATGCCAGGTACGCCGCACTGCACACGAATCGCTTTAAAGCCCATCTCTTTATGACGCGCATAATCTTCCAGTACGTCGTCGACGGTATGGCCTGTGGTGTGACAATAAACCATGACCCCTTCACGCGACGCGCCGCCGAGTAGCTGGTACAACGGCATATTGGCCGCTTTCGCTTTGATATCCCACAATGCCATATCCACTGCGGAAATCGCCGACATGGTGACTGGACCACGACGCCAGTACGCGCCTTTGTAGAAAAACTGCCAGATGTCCTCAATTCGATGCGCGTCGCGACCAATCAACTGCGGGCACACATGATCTTTCAGGTAGGACGCTACGGATAACTCGCGTCCGTTTAATGTGGCATCACCCAGCCCGGTGATCCCATCTTCTGTCGTAATTTTCAACGTCACGAAATTACGCCCCGGACAGGTGACAAAAACTTCAGCCCCGACAATCTTCATTTCTTGTTCCTTACATCTGTTCTTGAGATGCAGGAAATTTACCCAACTGAACTACTACCATACAAGTATAATGATCAAAAAAACGCTTCTTGATCACAAAAAAGGCGCTATGCGCGCCCCCATCCAGCCACAATGATCAGCATGCCGCACAACGCCACAAGCGCCCCCGACCAGTCGTACAGGCTGAGTTTTACGCCGTCGACGATGCGTAGCCATAGCAGCGCGGTTACCACGTAAACCCCGCCATAGGCTGCATAGACACGCCCGCTTGCTGCCGGGTGCAGCGTCAGAAACCAGACGAATAATGCCAGTGCCCCCCCTGCGGGGATCAGCAGCCAGGCCGTAGCCCCTCGCTTAAGCCAGAGCCAGGGTAAAAAGCAGCCAATGATTTCGCATAGTGCGGTGACGAAGAAAAGCAATGTGGTCTTAAGCATTGATGTTATTCAGTTACCTTCGGTTTAACCATGATACGACAGAATATCATCAGCGTATCCATATCCGCTGAGTGGGTATGCCCACGAAACGTAATAGTGTAGAATTTAACCCTGTTTTACGATTTATCCCCTTTCCCATAAAAGGAATTCGCCATGAATATTACACTGACCAAACGCCTGTGCCTGACGGCTATGCTGACGCTGGCGGCGGCTGTGTACACCTCTTCCGCATTTGCTGAAACCAGTAAACTGGTCATTGAGTCCGGGGACAGTGCGCAGAGTCGTCAACAGGCTGCAATGGAAAAGGAACAATGGAACGATACGCGTCAGCTACGCCAGAAAGTCAATAAACGTGTAGAGAAAGAGTGGGACAAAACCGACGCCGCCTTCGATAGCCGTGATAAGTGCGAACAGAGCGCTAATATTAATGCGTACTGGGAACCCAACACCCTGCGCTGCCTTGACCGCCGCACAGGCCGCACCGTTGCCCCATAAACATTGCACTTTGAAGGATATTGAAAGGATACGATATGACTAGCGCCCTCAGTGTTAAGTTGCGCCCGCTGGAGCGTGAAGATTTACGATTCGTCCATCAGCTTGATAACAACGCCAGCGTAATGCGTTACTGGTTTGAAGAACCTTACGAAGCGTTTGTTGAGCTGTCAGATCTTTATGACAAGCATATCCACGACCAAAGCGAACGTCGCTTTGTTGTGGAATGCAACGGTGAAAAAGCCGGGCTGGTAGAACTGGTTGAAATTAACCATGTGCACCGCCGGGCGGAATTCCAGATCATTATCTCCCCTGATTATCAGGGTAAAGGTCTGGCAACGCGTGCGGCTAAACTGGCGATGGATTACGGCTTTACCGTACTCAATTTGTATAAGCTGTATCTGATCGTTGATAAAGAGAACGAAAAAGCTATCCACATCTACCGTAAACTCGGCTTTATGGTCGAAGGCGAACTAATTCATGAATTCTTTATCAACGGACAATACCGCAACACTATCCGCATGTGTATCTTCCAGCAGCAGTATCTGGCAGAACATAAAACGTCAGGTCCTAATTTGCTGCAACCTACCGCTCAGTAAAGACTGACTAATAGTACTCGATGGTGTTTTCAATTGAGTAATGGTGTTCAACTGCCGGCTTCACGCTCTCGTCAACGATAACAAGCTGGCAGTTGACCGGATTAGCATAGTCATCGTACTTGCACGTTTGTTTGACGTTGCCTACAGGACGATTGTTAAGCAGACTCACCGCGGTGTAATCCAGCTTCTTCAACGGATCAACCGAGGGTTTGGCATCAACTTGCAAGGTGTTATCGTTATTGACGGTTGTTTTACCCAGCGGGTAGCCTTCCGCATCATAGCGATATTGCACTTTCATCTCTTTGCCCGTAGCGGAAACGACAAAACCGTTATCATCGGTATCCCAAACCACACCCGCAGCAGGCAGCTCTGCCAACTGACATTTACCCTGTAAGCGGATCCTTTTTTCCAGCGTTTCGGCATCCCGGTAATAGTTAGCATCCAGGACCAGCGCCATGCCGCTATTATTTTCAATATCGTGCAATTCAAGCGTATCGAAGCACCCTTCCTGTGAGAGCGTACCAACAACGCGTTTAGTAACCTCACCTTTGTCATTGAGCAACGTCTGGCTGAAATCTTTCACCGGTCCGCGCAGCGGGTCGAAATCAAATTCATTTGAAAAACTGGCCATTTCCGGCGTAAAGGAAATCAGCCCTTTGGCGTTATCACATCCAACCAGCAAGAGGCACAGGAAACCTAACAAGGTCTGTTTCTTCACATTTTTCACCGGGATAAGAAGATAATTCTCAATCATATTAGCAAATACAGTTATTTACACCAGAAATGCTAATCTTAGTTTAAGTTGATCATAAAGGAGCTGATGATGAAAAACATACCAGGAATTGCCGCGATCATATTGATAGTCGCTTCCCCGCAGGTTCTGGCTGCCCCGGCGTCATGTGAACGCGTAAAAAGCGATATCGAACAGCGTATCATCAATAATGGTGTGGCTGAATCCAGCTTCACGCTGAATATTGTCCCCAACGATCAGGCAGATCAGCCTGACTCACTGGTAGTCGGACATTGTGCAAACGATACGCACAAAATTCTCTACACCCGGACTAACAGTGGCAACGCCCCCGCGAATAGCACATCTTCGCAAGACGGACACGCCGCCGAACCGCAATAAATCACGCCCTCCGTGCGCGGAGGGTCACTCCAGTTTGATATGCATTAATATGCTCTACCTACAAGTGGGTAAACTCTCTCTATTATTAGCATGCTATTAATTGCGTTATAGAAGTTATTATATAGCGATAACAATAATGGAGTGAGTTATGTCTGAAACTGAGCAATATGGAGGCATCAGCCGCAGGGCGTTAGTGAAATCCTCGGCTATCGGTTCGCTGGCGCTTGCCGCAGGCGGGCTGTCATTACCTTTCGGAATACGCACCGCCGCCGCTGCGGTACAACAAGCTATTCAACCAGCTGAAGAAAAAGTGGTTTGGGGCGCGTGTTCCGTGAACTGCGGTAGTCGTTGTGCCCTGCAACTCCATGTCAAAGATGACGAGGTTGTATGGGTGGAATCCGATACAACCGGAGACGATATTTATGGTCAGCATCAGGTTCGTGCCTGTTTGCGTGGGCGATCAATCCGCCGACGGATCAATCATCCGGATCGCCTGAATTACCCAATGAAGCGGGTGGGAAAACGCGGTGAGGGAAAATTCGAACGTATAACCTGGCAGGAAGCGCTGGATACCATCAGTGACAGTTTAAAAAATACCGTGGAGAAATACGGTAATGAAGCTGTTTATATTAACTACACCTCAGGCATTGTAGGCGGCAACATTACGCGCTCCTCTCCTTATGCCTCGCTGGTCGCTCGCCTGATGAACTGCTATGGCGGATTTCTGAGCCATTATGGTACTTACAGCACCGCCCAAATCGCGGCGGCAATGCCCTATACCTACGGCTCAAATGACGGCAACAGCACGTCCGACATCGAAAACACCAAACTGGTAGTGATGTTTGGCAATAATCCAGCCGAAACGCGCATGAGCGGCGGCGGAATAACGTACTTCCTTGAACAGGCCCGGGAACGCTCTAATGCCCGGATGATCGTCATCGATCCGCGCTATACCGATACCGCAGCGGGTCGCGAAGATGAGTGGATCCCTATCCGACCGGGAACCGATGCCGCACTCGTAGCGGGACTTGCCTGGGTTATGATTAACGAAAATCTTATCGACCAGCCGTTCCTTGACAAATACTGCGTCGGTTATGATGAGAAAACCCTGCCCTCCGATGCGCCAGCAAACGGACATTACAAAGCTTATATTCTGGGGGATGGCGATGACGGCATCGCCAAAACCCCCCAATGGGCATCCCAAGTCACCGGAATCCCAGCCGATCGCATTATCAAACTGGCTCGGGAAATCGGCAGCACGAAACCGGCATATATTTGTCAGGGTTGGGGGCCGCAACGTCAGGCTAACGGCGAACTGACCTCACGCGCGATCGCGATGTTGCCTATCCTGACTGGCAACGTCGGCATCAATGGCGGCAATAGCGGTGCACGAGAATCAACCTATACCATCACAATTGAGCGTATGCCGCTGCCAGATAATCCCATTAAGACCCAGATATCCTGCTTTAGCTGGACTGACGCCATCGCCCGGGGTCCGGAAATGACCGCTACCCGCGATGGCGTGCGTGGGAAAGAAAAGCTCGATGTGCCGATTAAATTTATCTGGAACTATGCGGGAAACACCATCACCAATCAGCACTCAGATATCAATAAAACGCATGCTATCCTGCAGGACGATACAAAGTGCGAAATGATAGTGGTCATTGAGAACTTCATGACATCCTCGGCCAAATATGCCGATATCCTGCTGCCTGATTTAATGACTGTGGAGCAGGAAGACATCATTCCTAACGACTATGCGGGCAATATGGGATACCTCATTTTCATTCAGCCAGCAACCTCACCTAAGTTCGAGCGCAAACCGATCTACTGGATCATGAGTGAAGTGGCAAAACGTCTTGGAGATGATGTCTATCAACGTTTTACCGAAGGCCGTACTCAGGAACAGTGGCTCCAGTATCTGTATGCCAAAATGCTGGCCAAAGATCCTGCCCTCCCTTCTTATGACGCGCTTAAAAAAATGGGGATCTATAAACGCAAAGATCCTAATGGCCACTTTGTCGCCTATAAAAAATTCCGCGACGATCCACAGGCCAATCCGCTCAAAACACCGTCCGGAAAGATTGAAATATATTCCAGCCGACTGGCGAAAATTGCCAACACCTGGGAACTGCAAAAGGATGAAGTGATCAGTCCGCTTCCCATTTACGCGTCCACCTTTGAAGGGTGGGATGATCCGAAACGCAGTTCATTTCCGCTCCAGCTGTTTGGTTTCCACTACAAATCCCGTACGCACTCCAGCTACGGCAATATCGATGTTCTCCAGACATCTTGCCGTCAGGAAGTGTGGATCAACCCCGTCGATGCCCAAAAACGAGGCATTGCAAATGGCGATATGGTTCGAGTCTTTAACGATCGCGGTGAAGTACGTATCCCGGCAAAAGTAACGCCACGAATCCTACCCGGCGTAAGCGCAATGGGCCAGGGCGCATGGCATGATGCCGATATGGCTGGCGATAAAATTGATCACGGCGCCTGCGTCAACACGCTGACAACTCAGCGTCCGTCGCCGTTGGCAAAAGGCAATCCACAGCACACTAACCTGGTCGAGATCGAGAAGGTTTAAGGACTAACCCATGACAACTCAGTATGGATTTTTTATTGATTCCAGTCGTTGCACCGGCTGCAAAACCTGCGAACTGGCCTGCAAAGACTACAAGGATCTCACGCCCGACGTCAGTTTCCGCCGGATTTATGAATACGCCGGGGGAGACTGGCAGGAAGACAACGGCGTCTGGCGACAGAACGTTTTCGCCTACTACCTCTCCATTGCCTGTAACCACTGCGAAGATCCGGCCTGCACCAAGGTTTGCCCCAGCGGGGCTATGCATAAACGTGAAGATGGTTTTGTGGTGGTGGATGAAGACGTGTGTATTGGCTGTCGTTACTGCCACATGGCCTGCCCGTACGGCGCACCACAGTACAATGCCGCCAAAGGGCATATGACCAAGTGCGACGGCTGCCACGATCGCGTCGCCGACGGCAAAAAGCCCGTCTGTGTCGAATCCTGTCCGCTGCGCGCGCTGGACTTTGGTCCCATTGATGAGCTGCGCAAAAAACACGGTGAGCTGGCGGCGGTTGCTCCGCTGCCGGGCCCGCACTTCACCAAACCGAGTATTGTAATCAAACCCAACGCCAATAGCCGCCCGACCGGGGACACCACGGGTTATCTGGCCAACCCGAAGGAGGTGTGACATGGGTAATGGATGGCATGAATGGCCGCTGGTTCTGTTTACGGTGCTCGGCCAGTGCGTGGTCGGGGCGCTGCTGGTGAGTGGTTACGGCTGGCTGACCGCTAAAGACGATGCGGTAAAACAGCGTATCGTGCGCAACATGTTTTTTCTGTGGCTGGTGATGGGCATCGCCTTTCTCGCCTCGGTGATGCATCTGGGTTCGCCGCTGCGCGCCTTTAACTCGCTGAACAGAGTCGGCGCATCGGCGCTGAGTAACGAAATCGCCAGCGGGTCGCTGTTTTTCGCCGTCGGTGGCCTGTGGTGGCTGGTGGCGTTTCTCGGTAAAATGCCTGCAGCTTTAGGTAAAATCTGGCTGCTGGCAGGCATGGTGCTGGGTCTGGTATTTGTGCTGGCGATGACCCGCGTCTATCTGATAGACACCGTCCCGACCTGGTATAATGGCTATACGACGCTGGCATTTTTTATGACGATGCTGCTCAGCGGGCCGCTGTTTGCCACCCTACTGCTGCGGGCTGCAGGTGTTTCCTGTAGCCCTGCCAGATTCGCCGGCGTAAGCGTTCTGGCCCTGCTGGTGACCGTGGCGGTTATCGTTCTGCAGGGACTGGCGCTCGGTGAGATCCACAGTTCGGTACAAAACGCCAGCGCGCTGGTGCCCGACTACGCAAGTTTACAGGTCTGGCGTATCCTCCTGCTGGCTGCGGGTCTGGGGTGCTGGATATGTCCGCTTGTCCGTCGCAAAGAACCGTCCGTTGGCGGACTGGCGTTGGGCCTGGTTTCAGTCCTCGCCGGTGAAATCATTGGCCGCGGTTTGTTTTACGGATTACATATGACAGTCGGAATGGCTGTCGCAGGTTAACTCTCGGGTGCGGGGCAACCCGCACTGTTCAGGATTGTATGCATGACCCATTTTTCACAACGTGACAACTTCTCTACCGCAGCGCGTGTGCTGGGTGCGCTATTTTATTATGCACCTGAAAGCGCAGAAACCTCTGCATTAGTCAATGCGTTAAGAACCGAAGGCTGGCAGGTCCAGTGGCCGCTTGATCAGGCAACGCTTTCTCCGCTGGCAGAAAAACTGCAAGTCGAGGCCGATGAGCCTCTGCCGCAGGCCTGGCAGCGTCTGTTTGTCGGTCCGTATGCACTACCTTCTCCGCCCTGGGGATCCGTCTGGCTGGATCGTGAAAACGTGTTGTTTGGCGATTCCACTCTGGCATTACGCCAATGGATGCGGGAAAACGGCATCCAGTTCGCCATGCAGCAAAATGAGCCGGAAGATCACTTTGGTTCGTTGCTGTTGCTTACGGCCTGGCTTGCTGAGAACGAACGCCATACCGAATGCGAGCAGTTGCTGGCGTGGCATTTGTTCCCGTGGTCATCCCGCTTCCTTGACGTATTTATCGACAAAGCCGACCACCCGTTCTATCAGGCGCTCGGTGAGCTGGCCCGTCTGACACTGGCTAAATGGCAATCGCAGTTACTGATCCCGATAGCCAAAAAACCTCTGTTTCGCTAATTTCCTCACAGGCAGAATGCATCCTGCCTGTGGGACATCCTGTTGCGCACGCTAAGCTTTTGCTTCTGTTGCCAAATAACCGCAAAATGAAGCGTCTGCAACTTCCTTTCTGGACACTCATGCACCATTTACATGCTTATCCTGATCTGCGCGCCATGTTCCGCCGTCTGATGATTGCCGCGCTGATTGGTATTCTTGCCGCGTTAGCCGTTGCAGGATTTCGTCATGCCATGTTCTTGCTTGAATGGTTGTTCCTGAGCAACGACACCGGGAGTCTGGTCAATGCGGCAACAAGTCTTTCGCCTCTAAGACGTGCGCTGACGCCTGCATTAGGTGGTCTGGCGGCAGGTTTACTGCTTTGGGGATGGCAAAAGTTTAACCGTTTACGCCCACAGGCCCCTACCGATTATATGGAAGCCCTGCAAACCGACGGTCAATTTGACGTCAGTGCAAGCCTGGTTAAATCACTCGCCTCATTACTGGTTGTCGCCAGCGGGAGCGCCATCGGGCGCGAAGGCGCCATGATTTTACTGGCGGCGCTGGCGGCCTCCTGCTTTGCTAAACGCTTCACCCCGCGTACGGAATGGAAGTTATGGATTGCCTGTGGAGCCGCTGCCGGTATGGCTGGAGCGTACCATGCTCCACTGGCGGGCAGTTTATTTATTGCTGAAGTATTGTTTGGCACGCTGATCCTCGCATCACTGGGACCAGTGGTGGTGTCTGCCGTCGTGGCCTTGCTCACCACCAATGTACTGAGCGATAGCAATGCGCTCCTGTATGCCGTACGATTCACGCGCGAGCTACATGTGCTGGAATATGTCATGATCGTCAGTACCGGTCTGGCAGCCGGCGTTTGCGGGCCGCTGTTTATGTGGTTGATGACCGCCAGCCATAATGGTTTTTTGCGCTTAAAACTCTCCCCTCCGTGGCAACTGGCACTCGGCGGACTGATCGTTGGCCTGCTGTCGCTGCTCACGCCTGCGGTCTGGGGCAATGGCTACAGCGTAGTGCAGTCATATTTGACCGCCCCTCCGTTACTTGCCGTGGTGAGCGTGATCTTTATCTGCAAAATACTGGCAGTATTAGCCAGCAGTGGTTCCGGCGCGCCAGGCGGTGTGTTTACGCCAACGCTGTTTGTCGGTCTGTCGGTGGGCATGCTACTGGGACGGATGTGGGGATTGTGGTTACCGGGGCCGGATGAGATTGCTATTTTGCTGGGATTAACGGGTATGGCCACGCTGCTGGCAGCAACTACACATGCGCCAATAATGTCGACACTGATGGTTTGTGAAATGACCGGGGAGTACCGTCTGCTCCCCGGGTTGCTGATTGCCTGTGTGGTGGCGTCGGTGCTATCGCGAACGTTACGCCACGACTCGATCTACCGACAACACGCTGCCGAGCATTGACAGGCGGATGAACTGAGACAGCTCGCGCTGCTCTGCGCGAGGCAGATAAGGCAGTTCGCCGATAAGCGGTGCGGGTAATTTTTTGCTCAGCACATCAATGATTTCCGCATAATGCGCCAGCCCTGGATTGATACGGTTCGCGACCCAGCCGATTAACGGCAGTCCGTCGCTGGCAATCGCCTGCGCAGTAAGGATGGCATGATTAATACAGCCTTCCTGGATACCTACCACCAGCAACACCGGCAATTGTTCCTGTACCACCCACTCAGATAACGGACGCAGATCGTTCATCAGGCTCCGCCAGCCTCCTGTGCCTTCCACGACAACGTGATCGACTTTTTCACTGAGGCTTGCGAGGCCGTTAGAGAGCAGGGTGTAATTGACCGGCCCACTATGCGCTACGCTACTTTCGTCTTCACTGAGTGCAATCGGGTTGACCGCCTCGTAGGGCAGCTCGATTGTCGACACGCTTTGTAGCACCAGCGCGTCTTTGTTGCGCAGGCCTTCAGGCGTCTCTTTGCTTCCTTTGGCTACGGGCTTGTAACCCACAACACTTTTACCTCCTGACGCTAACGCTTGTAGTAATGCGCGGGAAACCACGGTCTTCCCAACAGAAGTGTCTGTACCTGTAATAAAGAAACGCTTCAGCATCACTAACTCCACCGTTATGCTTTGAAAATATAAATCAGGAAAATAAAACAGTGGAGAAAGTCTAAGGTATGGCGATAAGAATCGGCTTGAGATAGCGCAATTTTTCGTACAACAGTTAAAAAATGTTAACCCTGTAATAGACGAATCAACAAAGAACCGTTATACATCGCGTCCTTAACGAGCGCCGCACCGGCCATCGTTCCTTGATTGGTGAACTGCGTACTTTCGACGACAATATGCTGACTGTAGGCCGGAAGCGCCTGCTGACGGATGCTGTCAGCAATAGTGGGAAACAAAATATCCGCCGCTTTGCTGAACGGAGAACCAATCAATATCTTTTGCGGGTTGAACAAATTCACCATGATGGCAAGAATTCTGCCTACATGGGTTCCGACGCCGCTAATGATATCCTTCGCCAACAAATCTCCCTGCATGGCCGCCAGACACAGCGCGTCTACCGTTAACGGTTGCCCGTGTAGAGAAGAACTCATTGACTGTTTCAATCGCACCTGTGCGAGTTCCAGCACGCTGTCGACGCTGGCAATCGTTTCCAGGCAACCATGGTTGCCGCAATAGCAGCGTTTACCATAGGGATCCACCTGTGTATGCCCAATTTCAACCAGACTACTGCTGCCAGCATGCAGTAAATGACCGTCGGTGATCACCCCTGCACCCACGTTATGATCGATCACCACCTGAATGACATCGCGCGCGCCACGCGATGCACCAAAAAGTGCCTCGGCCATGGTCCAGGCGCTGATATCGTGCTGAATATACACCGGTACACCAGTATGATTTTCAAGAGCCTGCCCAAGCGGCATCTCTTTGACATCTTCGTAAAACGGCATGCGATGGACGATACCGTTTTCAGTATCAATAATACCGGGTAAGGTGATGGCGATGGAGGTTAAGCGCTCCAGCTTTTGCTGGTGGCGGATGAAAAACTGATCGACCTGGGTAATAACACGTTCCAGCAACGGGGTTTCACTGACCAGCGCCATCTCAAGACAATCTTCAACCACCAGCTTGCTGCTCAGATCGCGCAACGCCAAAAAAATCTCTCCGCGACTGATACGAATAGATAAGTAGTGCCAGGCTTCCGTTTCAACAACCAGCCCAACGGCCGGACGCCCACGGCTTCCCGCCTCCTTGATTTCCAGCTCTTGTACCAGGTGCGCCTCGAGCATTTCGCGGACAATTTTAGTAATGCTGGCAGGCGCCAATTGTGCCAGGCGAGAGAGATCAATACGCGATACCGGACCCAGCTGATCAATCAGGCGATAAACCGCGCCCGCATTGGTCTGCTTAATTTGATCGATATGCCCAGGCTGACTATCAGCAACCACCACTTACTCCCTTTATTTTCGCGCTCCGAAATAATCTGTAGACTATGGTGAAGCACTTCAATGGCTCCCGTCAAATTTTTACTTAGCCGTGTGATTTACTGCACATTTTCGCCCATTTTTAAACTAAATTAATCGTATGAACAACCGCCAGCAGTTGCTCGCGAAAGCGCTGTGCGGCGTGACTTTGTTCATGATGCTTAGGCCACACTAACCACATTTCTGAGACGGCATCTTCTTCCGCTATCGGGAGCCAACACATTTCATACAATTGCACCCGTTTAAAGGACGCGGGAAGAATGGAAACACCTAATCCTGCAGCCACCAGCCCAATGATAGTCATCGCCTCACCAACCTCCTGAGCGATAGTAGGCTTCAGTCCATAGCGACGCATCAGACCAAGAATATCGTCATACAACCCCGTCCCCACGTGTGGATCAAAAAAGACAAAGGGTTCGTTGGCCAGCTCTGCCAGCGTAACTACCGGCTTTTGCGCCAGCGGATGCGCGCGCGGGATCATCGCCATCAAGGGCTCATGCAGAATAATTTCACGCTCCAGCGTTTCCGGAAGATGCGTGTTGCGTAATAGTCCTAAATCCAACGTTCCTTCGTTAAGCGGGGCAATTTGCTCGCGCGTATTCATTTCCCGGGTTTGCATATGGACTGCAGGGTAGCTCTGGCGGAACAGGGATAACGTATCAGAAACTGCTTTGATAAACGGCGCCGATGATGTAAAGCCGATACGCAACTCCCCTGCTTCTCCCAGATGCAAACGCTCAGCCCTGGCAGCGGCTTCATTAACCAGACTAAGGATCTGTCGGCTGTCCGCCAGAAACTGCTTGCCGGCAGACGTCAGCGCCACGCTACGGTTAGTGCGCGCCAGAAGTCGGGCACCGACCTGCTGTTCCAGGATCTGGATTTGCTGGCTGAGTGGCGGTTGCGAAATATTCAGTCGAGCCGCAGCTCGACCAAAATGCAGCTCTTCGGCAACCGCCACAAAGTAACGTAAATGACGCAATTCGATATTCATATTTTTAAAATATTATTTGAGATTATTAATATATTAGACAGAATATTGTGAGTTTCATACTCTTAAGGCTAGACCTGTAGAGGTAATTGATTGAGCAAGGATTTCAAGTGAGCCGTACAACAACTGTCGATACCGCGCCGGCAAGCGATGTTGATGCACAGAGAGTTACCACGCCGGATGGTTTTATCAAACGTGGCACATCCCCATTTATGCGCGTCACGCTGGCGCTGTTTTCTGCCGGACTGGCAACTTTTGCTCTCCTCTATTGTGTGCAACCCATTCTGCCCGTGCTCTCACACGAGTTTGGGGTCTCTCCCGCCAGCAGCAGTATTTCGCTTTCCATCTCAACGGCGATGCTCGCCATTGGTTTATTGTTTACCGGCCCACTTTCTGATGCGATAGGTCGCAAGCCGGTAATGGTAACGGCACTCCTGCTTGCGTCCTGCTGTACGTTGCTTTCCACGATGATGACCAGCTGGCACGGTATTTTAATCATGCGCGCACTGATAGGCCTTTCGCTGAGCGGCGTGGCGGCAGTGGGTATGACCTACCTGAGTGAGGAAATTCATCCCAGCTTCGTCGCCTTTTCAATGGGTTTATATATCAGCGGTAACTCGATTGGTGGTATGAGTGGTCGTTTGATCAGCGGCGTGTTTACCGACTTCTTTAACTGGCGTATCGCGTTGGCGGCGATCGGGTGTTTTGCCCTTGCCTCCGCGCTGATGTTCTGGAAAATCTTGCCGGAATCTCGTCATTTCAGACCGACGTCGCTGCGCCCGAAGACGTTATTTATTAACTTTCGTTTGCACTGGCGCGACAGAGGGTTGCCGCTGCTGTTCGCCGAAGGTTTCTTGTTAATGGGATCTTTTGTGACGTTGTTTAACTACATCGGCTACCGTCTGATGCTCTCCCCGTGGGAACTCAGCCAGGCTGTTGTCGGCCTGCTGTCAGTGGCGTATTTGACCGGGACCTGGAGTTCGCCGAAAGCAGGTTCGATGACCACCCGCTACGGACGCGGCCCGGTAATGTTGTTTTCAACCGGCGTGATGCTGGTTGGGCTGTTGATGACCCTTTTTACATCGCTATGGCTAATTTTCGCCGGGATGCTGCTCTTTTCAGCTGGATTCTTTGCCGCGCACTCCGTGGCAAGCAGTTGGATTGGGCCACGGGCAAAACGCGCTAAAGGCCAGGCCTCTTCCTTATATCTGTTCAGTTATTATCTGGGATCCAGCATTGCTGGCACGCTGGGCGGTGTATTCTGGCACAGCTATGGCTGGAACGGCGTAGGCGGATTTATCGCCCTGATGCTGGTGCTGGCGTTGCTGGTCGGCACACGTTTACACCATCGTCTGCACGTGTAATCCTCGATGCCCGGCCTCCGGGCATCATCTTCATGAACCTGACAGTAACATCTGAGCCGCCATTTGCAGGGCAATAACCGTTCAATTCATCACTATATGCAGCATAATCGGCATCAATGCCAGGAAGTGTTATAGCCTCTCTTTACTCAGGAATATCATCTCAGCTACTCAGTGGAGAATCCGCCAGCGGCAACGTAAAACGGAAGCAGGCCCCTGCCGATGAATTAACCAGGCTTATATCCCCCCCATGCAGCTCGAGCATTCTTCGCACAATCAGTAAGCCCAGACCACCACGTTCAGCCCGCTGCTCACGGGGAATTAACGCGGTGGGGCGCTGAAATAAGACTTCTCGTACAGCGTCCTCCACCCCAGGTCCGCTGTCCTGCACTTCCGCTAATAGGCGGTCTGCATCACACCAGACTTTCAACCATACATCGCCCCCGTCAGGCGTATGACGGATAGCATTATCCAGCAAATTCGTCACCACTCTTTCCATCATTGATAAATCGGCATTCACCAATGGCAACGGCCCCATTACTTCAAGGTGCAACTGCAAATGACGCGTGGCAACGGGGAGATCAAATTTCTGCGCCACATCCTGGATAAGCTCGCCAATTGCAAAACGCTCGCGCTGCGGTTTTATACCACCATGCTCCAGTCGCGCCAGCTCAAACAACTGTTTCGACAGATGACGAACCTTATGCCCCTGGCGTAACGCGATACTCAGATAATGCCGGTTTTCATCCGGCGTCATCGTATCCGCTTTCAGCGACAGCATTTCCAGGTACCCCAGCAGCGATGTGAGCGGCGTGCGTAAATCGTGTGAGATATTGGCAATAAATTCTCTGCGCTGACGATCGCTGTCAGCCAATAAATCCCACTGCTGTGCGATTTTCTGCGCTAACTCGATAAACGCGTTGTTCAGTAAGGCAATCTCATTCGCCGGAGCCGAATCAGGATTTTTTTGTGCCAGCTGTTTAATAACGCTAATGCTGTCCTGTTCCAGTTTGACCACCTGACCGGTCAGCCTTTTCACCGGATTCGTCACCCATCGCCACACCAGGAACCCCGCGATTGCACCAGCGAATAAAACCAGAATTAACGTCCCGGCCACGGTGTTCCAAAGCGTTTTTTGCCAGGCGTTATTTGCCAGCATATTCAGGTCTTCGCCCTGGAGAATGATGTACAAATAGCCGTGCAGCTCACCGTTGAATAACACTGGCGCGGCGCTAAAAACCTTTTGCTGACTACTGCGCGGATCGTTGCCATATACGGGCAACTCGTTCGAATTAAGGAACGCTTTAATTGGTTGTACGCTAATTTTCTGTCGCTGCAGATGCCCAGGCGGGGCAGCATCAGCGAGTAATTCACCGGACGGTGAAACCAGATACAGCTCCACGCTTGGATTGAGCGTCATCAGGTGATTGAAAAGTCCTTTTAAGGTCTGGCGATTAACTTGCCCGCTGGAGTCAATAAGTGGCTCACTTTCGACAATCTTACTCGCCAACGCCAACGAGAGCCTTTGCACCATCGCATCACCATACTGTTTACTGCTGCGGATCTGAACAGCGCTGACGGCAACCGCGCAAATCAGCATAATGGCGGTAAAGACCAGGGTCAGTCGCTGGCTCAGCGACAGGCGATAAATCATGACTGATGCTCCGCGTTAACCGCAGCAAGCTTATAGCCTCTTCCCCAAACGGTGAGAATAATTTCCGGCTCAGCCGCATCTTTTTCAATTTTGGTCCGCAGACGATTGATATGGCTGTTCACCGTATGTTCATACCCTTCATGCTGGTAGCCCCACACCTGATCTAACAGTGCCTGACGCGAAAAAACCTCTCCTGGATGACGGGCGAAAAAATAGAGCAAATCGAACTCCCGCGGCGTCAAATCGAGGGTTTTACCTTGCAAGCGGACCTCCCGGGCTAATGGATCAATCTCTACGCCATGAACGGTGATAATCCCGGCCTCCATACGCAGGTTCTGACTCATTGCCTCCTGACGGCGAAATAACGCCTTCACCCGAGCCATTAACTCCAGCACGGAGAAAGGTTTAGCTAAATAATCATCGGCGCCCATTTCCAGCCCCAGAACACGGTGCGTTTCACTGGTACGGGCGCTGATAATGATGACGGGTAGATAGAAACTCATTTGACGAATGCGACGACAAATCTCCAAGCCGTCCACTCCTGGCAGCATCAAATCGAGGATAACGGCATCCCAGACGTGCTTCTCGAGTTGCTCAAGCGCACGCGCACCATTTGCTTCATGTATAATTTCGTACCCCTCATCCTTCAGACTCAGTTGCAAAAGTGAGGCAATATCACTGTCATCTTCCACCAGAAATATCTTTTTTGCGCCAGTCATCAGTGTCATCCCCCTCTCGTCATACTGAAAGCTTACCTCAGGCAAGGGGCGGAAGTTATCACAAAATTTTTAACTTTTCGTGAGGATCAGGGGATACCCCTGCGCCCAGTATGTCGATATAGACACGTCAGGCATTCAAAGCGAAACGTCGCTTTGTTTTCCTCAATATGACAACAAAAAGGAAAAGTTATGCAGAAAAAACGCCTACTTCGGGAAGCTGATGTAACAGCCGAGTCAGTTTTTTTTATGCAACGTCGACAGATCCTTAAAGCTCTTGGGATAGGCGCGGCTGCGGCATCGTTGTCTTCCCCGACACAGGCCAATTTGTTGAATTGGTTTAAAGGTAACGATCGTCCACCTGTTCCGGCGGGCAAAACGCTCGAATTCGCAAAACCCGAGCGCTGGCAAAGCAATCTGCCCCTGACGCCGGAAGACAAGGTGACGGGCTACAACAACTTCTACGAATTTGGTCTGGATAAAGCCGATCCTGCCGCGAATGCCGGTAGCCTGAAAACCGAGCCCTGGACGTTAACTATCAGCGGTGAAGTAAACAAGCCTTTGACGCTGGATCATGATGCACTGACCACGCGTTTTCCGTTAGAAGAACGCATTTACCGGATGCGTTGCGTCGAGGGCTGGTCAATGGTCGTGCCATGGGTTGGCTTTCCCTTGCATAAATTATTGGCGTTGGTTGAGCCAACCAGCCATGCCAAATACGTCGCTTTTGAAACTCGCTACGCCCCTGACGAAATGCCTGGCCAGAAAGATCGCTTCATTGGTGGAGGACTGAAATATCCCTATGTCGAAGGTCTGCGTTTGGATGAGGCCATGCACCCGCTCACACTTCTGACCGTGGGCGTGTATGGCAAAGCGTTGCCGCCACAAAACGGGGCGCCAATACGCCTGACGGTCCCCTGGAAGTACGGCTTCAAGGGTATTAAATCGATAGTCAGTATTAAGCTAACGCGAGAGCAGCCACCGACAACCTGGAATATGTCGGCGCCAAACGAATACGGTTTTTTCGCCAATGTAAATCCGCAGGTCGATCACCCCCGCTGGTCTCAGGCTTCAGAGCGTTTTATCGGTTCGGGTGGCATTCTCGATGTACAGCGGCAGCCTACATTGCCTTTTAATGGTTATGCCGATGAGGTGGCGTCTTTATATCAGGGCATGAATCTACGGGAGTATTTTTAAGTGAGGTTAACCGTAAAACAGATAACGGGCCTGAAAGTGCTGCTGCATCTCGCCGGTTTTTTACCCCTGGTGTGGCTTTTCTGGGCCGTACAGCATGGCGGATTAGGTGCCGACCCAGGAAAAGATATCCAGCACTTTACAGGTATCACTGCGCTGAAGTTTTTACTTGTGACTTTGCTAATATCGCCGCTTGCACGCTATGCAAAACAACCTTTGCTGTTTCGCACTCGGCGGCTGTTAGGTTTATGGTGTTTTGCCTGGGCCACGCTGCATTTGACCAGCTATGCGCTGCTGGAGTTGGGTATACAAAATCTGGGACTATTGGGACGTGAACTGGTTTCACGCCCATGGCTGACGCTGGGCATAATAGGTTGGATAATCTTACTCTTGCTGACGCTAACGTCCACGCAAGCCGCGCAGCGTAAAATGGGTAAACGTTGGCAAACACTGCACAATTACGTTTATCTGACTGCCATTTTGCTACCGCTTCATTACCTGTGGTCAGTAAAAGTGTTATCCCCGCTTCCCATTATCTACGCCATTTGTTTTGCCGTGCTGCTGGCTTTTCGCTATAAAAAGCTGTTACGGAAAACCGGTTACAAAGGTGTGTTTATGAAAAGTGAATGAATCACGGTAAACTTCTCATACACCTAAACAGAACGAGAACAAAAAATGAGTAGCAATGATAATTACCATCAGCTCACCCGCACGTTCCAGCGGCTCTCTCGCTTCTCCCACCTCTCGGCAATCGCCAGTTGGGACATGTTTACCATGATGCCATCCGGCGGCAGTAAAGCACGCGGTGAAGCGCTGGCCGAGTTGAGCGTGCTCGAGCACCAGCTGTTAACCGATCCGAAGGTGGCAATGTGGATCGCCGCGGCCCAACAGGAAGACCTCAACGATGTTGAGCAGGCCAACCTGCGCGAAATGTCGCGTCTGCATCACCAGGCATCGTTGTTGCCTGAATCGCTGGTAGAAGCGAAATCACTCGCGGGAAGTCGTTGCGAACACGCCTGGCGCAGCCAGCGCCCCGCGAATGACTGGGAAGGATTTTCCGACAACCTGAAAGAAGTCGTGAAGTACAGCCGAGAAGAAGCCCGACTGCGCGCAGAGGCTAAAGGCTGTACGCCTTATGACGCGCTACTGGACATTTTTGAACCAGGGATGACCAGCGCCCAGTTGGATGTCCTGTTTACTGACGTTAAGAGCTGGCTTCCTAACCTGCTCAACAACGTTGTGGCGAAGCAGTCTCAGCAGTCGCTCATTGCCCCGGTTGGTCCCTTCCCAACCGCTCTCCAGCGTGAGCTGGGTCTGGAAACAATGGCTCAGTTGGGATTCGATTTTACGGCTGGCCGACTGGATATCAGCGCACATCCCTTCTGTGGCGGTGTACCGGAAGATGTTCGTATCACCACCCGCTATGATGAAAACGAATTACTCAGCGCGCTGTTTGGTGTGATCCATGAAACCGGTCACGCCCGCTACGAGCAAAATCTGCCGCGCAACTGGTCAGGTCAACCTATCGCTTTGGCACGCTCAACCGCCATTCATGAATCCCAGAGTTTGTTTTTCGAGATGCAACTGGGCCGTAGTGAAGCCTTCCTGACGCGGTTAATTCCGGCGGTGAGGCGGTATTTTGGCGATCAGGCTGCGTTTGAAGAAAGCAATTTCATCGCCTGGAATCAGCAGGTTAAACCCGGATTTATCCGTGTTGATGCCGATGAGGTAAGCTACCCCGCTCACGTGATCCTGCGTTATGAAATCGAACGTGAGCTCATTAATGGCGATATTGAAGTGGATGATATCCCGGCATTGTGGAATGAGAAAATGCAGGCCTGGCTGGGACTGTCAACGATCGGCAACTATCGTAACGGTTGTATGCAGGATATTCACTGGACCGACGGCGGCTTTGGCTACTTCCCTTCTTATACCTTAGGTGCCATGTACGCAGCGCAGTTATTCAGTGCCGCTAACCGCGCGTTGCCGAATTTAAATCAGTCTATTGCGCAAGGCGAGTTTGGCGCATTATTTGACTGGTTACGTCAGAATATCTGGCAGCACGGCAGCCGTTTTACCACTGAACAGCTTATTACCCAGGCCACCGGGGAGCCGCTTAGCAGCCGTTATTTCCGCGCTCACCTGGAAGCCCGCTATTTGTAATCTCATACCGTGAGTCATTGTACATATCGTTACACGCCGAAACCAATGACTCACGGAAGCCCTGTGATTACAGCGATATAGTTATTTCAACGGCCCCGCAGTGGGGTTGAATGAAAAACCAAATCGAGGGTATGAGAATGAAAAAAGTATTAGCTCTGGTTGTTGCCGCTGCTATGGGTCTGTCTTCTGCTGCATTTGCTGCTGAAACAACTGCTACCACCACTCCGGCTGCTGCTGCAACTACCAAAGCAGCCCCGGCGAAAACCACTCACCACAAAAAACAGCACAAAGCAGCGCCGCAAAAAGCGCAGGCAGCCAAAAAACACACTAAAAAAACGACAACCAAGCCGGCAGTAGAACAGAAAGCGCCGGAGCAAAAAGCGCAGGCCGCTAAAAAACACACAAAAAAAGCGGCAACCAAACCAGTAGCAGAACAGAAAGCGCCGGAGCAAAAAGCTCAGGCCGCTAAAAAACACACCAAAAAAGCGGTAAAACAAGACACCGCTAAACCGGCTGCTCAGCCTGCAGCATAACGTCTTTGTAGTCACTGTGGCGTCCCCCACGCCATAGCAAACGGCGCTAAATCAACCGGATTTAGCGCCGCCATTCGGAGGGTAAAATGGTGTCACATTACCGCTTTGAGTTCATTCTTATTACCCTGATAATTTGCGCCATCATCGCCATGCGTTTTTATCTTTCCTGAATGTAGTTATCTGATTTTACTCCCACTTTCTCGTCGTCCCGTCTATAGTATTAACTGAGGGTTTGCTGTTAAAAATCATAATTCCCCACCAGAGCGTGATATGCCTAAAACCATTGCTGTATTACTGGGTTCACTTTGTTTACTTCCTGTCGTTGCACATGCGGACAAGCCTGCAACGGACAGCGCTGAAGCAGAAAATATAAAAACGCTGTTTTTTGGTCATGACGATCGCATAAAGGTGACTGACCCGACACAATCGCCGTGGGACGCTATCGGGCAACTGGAAACCGCCAGCGGTAACCTGTGTACCGCCACGCTTATTTCGCCACATCTGGCCCTGACAGCCGGACACTGCTTACTCACGCCCCCGAAAGGCAAACCGGACAAGGCCGTCGCATTGCGCTTCGTGTCTAAAAAGGGTCTATGGCGCTATGAAATCCACGACATTGAAGGACGGGTTGCGCCCTCACTTGCCAAACGTTTAAAAGCCGATGGTGATGGCTGGATAGTGCCGCCTGCCGCAGCCCCGTGGGATTTTGGTCTGGTGGTACTGCGTAATCCGCCTTCGGGCATCACACCGCTGCCACTGTTTAACGGCGACAAAGACGCGTTAACCGCAGCGTTAAAAACTGCAGATCGTAAAGTCACCCAGTCGGGCTATCCAGAAGATCATCTGGACGACCTGTACACGCATCAGGATTGTGTCGTGACCGGCTGGGCACAGAATACCGTCTTGTCACACCAGTGCGACACGCTTCCGGGTGACAGCGGTTCGCCATTGATGCTGCAGACCGAGTCTGGCTGGCAGTTGATTGGTGTGCAAAGCTCCGCTCCGGCTGCCAAAGATCGCTGGCGGGCAGATAATCGCGCCATATCCGTGACCGGTTTTCGCGATAAGCTGGAAGAGTTGGCGAAGGATTAACATGTGCTGCCCGCATTACCGGGCAGCACGGATATCAGGCAAGTTTTATCATTATCATTCCGGCCAGCAGCAGTACCACACCGATCCAGCCCTTATTATTCAGGCGCTGACCAAACAGCACCCAACCAGCCGCTAACGTTGCGGCAATACCGAATCCGCCCCACAAGGCATAAGCCACAGAAAGATCGATACCTTTTACCGCTTGCGACAGCGCGCTAAAGGCCGCTAATACAGCAGCCAACGACAGCACGCCATAAATCTTGCGGCGAAAACCATCGGAAAATTTCAAAAAGACGTTAGCGACGATTTCTAACACGATGGCCATACCCAGCCAGGCACCGTGAACCCATTCAAACTGTTGCATGAGTCACCTCTTTGCCCGGTTTAACAGGCTTTCGGGTGCCGGATTTGATCAGCACAATGCCGACCACCAGCGAAGCCAGTCCTGCCACCTTCAGTGTGGACAAGGTTTCGTCAAATAACAGCACGCTAAATAGCGTAATAAATAAAATACCGATCCCTTCCCACAGGGCATAGGCCACACCAAGGGCAATTTTTTTAACGGCAAAACTGAGAAAAATATACGATAAGGCGATCATTACCAGCATTAAAATAAAGCCCGAATTACCATGACCGACGCTTGCCCATTTCATTGAAAGCGTACCGGTAATTTCAGCCGCGATGGCCAGACCTAATAATATCCAGTAAAACATGATGCTTCTCCTGCGTGAGAATATAGTCCTTTGGGCCTACTGCATGCAGTAAACCAAAAAAATAAAGTGAGTTAGCTCAGCGCGCAGCGCCAGCTCAGGCAGAAGAAGGGACTATAGCGCGTTGCGCCAGTGTTGCTCACCTGCAAGCAGGAAAGAGGAAGAAGTACGAAGAAGTGTAGGTAAACGCAAAAACATCCTGAACATATTGTCCATAATATTACAATTATCCGCAGTGTTGCTTCTCATCATCGCGGATGATAATTGTCCTCGGTAGTTAAACACAGATGATTTGTATCATAGCTTCAATACGAACTCAAAACCTTTTCACTTCTTTACTCAGTGCGTTTGATTTTTATTATAACGACTCGACGCAAGTCACATTATTATTAAGGTTCAAAATAAAAACGAAGGAATACACATGACAAAACCGATCATCACGCTTAACGGTCTTAAAATAGTCATTATGCTGGGCATGTTGGTGATCATCCTGAGCGGCATCCGCTTTGCCGCAGATATCATCGTTCCCTTTATTTTGGCGTTATTTATTGCCGTTGTGCTTAACCCCGTGGTGCAGTGGTTGGTCAAACTTCGCATCCCGCGTGTAGTCGCGGTGTCATTGCTCATCGTAATTATTGTGATGCTAATGGTGCTGCTATTAGCGTATTTAGGTACATCCTTAAATGAACTTGCGCGTACGCTGCCACAGTATCGATCTTCACTGGTAGTCCCGCTAAAAAATCTTGAGCCGTGGCTACAACGCGCAGGAATCGGCGTTTCTGTGGATGAACTTGTCAAATATATCGATCCAAACGCGGCAATGACGCTGGTGACCAATTTGCTGGCACAGCTTTCGAATGCCATGTCATCGATATTTTTACTGTTGCTGACGGTGGTTTTTATGCTGCTGGAAGTACCGCAATTGCCCAATAAGCTAAAACAAATGATGAGCCGCCCTATTGAGGGAATGGCAGCGATTCAACGCGCCATCGACAGCGTATCCCACTATCTGGTGCTAAAAACGGCGATCAGCATTGTCACCGGGCTGGTGGCCTGGAGCATGCTCGCCGCGCTGGACGTACGCTTCGCCTTTGTCTGGGGATTGCTGGCGTTTGCCCTCAACTATATTCCTAATATCGGTTCGGTGCTGGCAGCCATTCCCCCTATTGCTCAGGTTCTGGTATTTAGCGGCCTTTATGACGCTCTCGTTGTTTTGGCTGGCTACCTGGTCATTAACCTGGTGTTTGGGAATATCCTTGAGCCGCGGATCATGGGGCGTGGACTTGGACTGTCTACACTGGTGGTATTTTTGTCGTTAATCTTCTGGGGTTGGCTGCTCGGCCCTGTCGGGATGCTGCTTTCTGTTCCGCTAACCATCATTGTGAAAATCGCGCTTGAGCAAACCAATGGCGGTCAAAGCATTGCCGTGTTACTGAGCGATCTCAATAAAGAGTAAAATAAAAACGGCCTCCGCAGAGGCCGTTTCAGTTTTCGCTGACGATTACAGCGCTTTCAGGATCGCATCCACGCTGGCTTTGGCATCGCCAAACAGCATTTGGGTGTTTTCTTTGAAGAACAGCGGATTCTGCACACCAGCATAGCCCGTGTTCATCGACCGTTTGAACACAATGACGTTCTGCGCTTTCCACACTTCCAGCACCGGCATACCGGCGATCGGACTGTTCGGGTCATCCTGCGCCGCCGGGTTCACCGTATCGTTGGCACCAATCACCAGCACAGTATCGGTATCGGCGAAATCATCGTTGATCTCATCCATTTCCAGCACAATGTCATAAGGTACTTTGGCTTCCGCCAGCAGTACGTTCATATGACCTGGCAAACGCCCTGCTACCGGGTGAATACCGAAACGCACTTTAATGCCGCGCGCGCGCAGCTTCTCGGTGATTTCCGCTACCGGATACTGCGCCTGAGCGACTGCCATACCGTAACCCGGGGTGATAATCACAGAGTGCGAGTTCTTCAGCATTTCTGCCGTATCTTCTGCATTAATCTCACGGTGCTCGCCCACTTCTTCATCAGAACCAGTAGAAGAACCATCGGAACCAAAGCCGCCCGCAATAACGCTGAAGAATGACCGGTTCATCGCCTTGCACATGATGTAAGACAGGATCGCACCTGAAGAACCGACCAGCGCACCGGTGACGATCAGCAGATCGTTGCTCAGCATAAAGCCCGCTGCTGCCGCCGCCCATCCTGAATAAGAGTTGAGCATTGAAACGACTACCGGCATATCCGCACCGCCGATGGAGGCCACCAGATGCCAGCCAAAGGCCAGGGCAATTATGGTCACCACCAACAGCGCCAGAACCTGCAGGCCCACGCTTTCTGTACGAACAAACACCACCAGCAACAGGAAAGAAACTACCAGCGCTGCCAGGTTCATTTTGTGACGATTCGGCAGCATTAGCGGTTTAGAAGAGATCTTGCCGCGTAGCTTGCCAAACGCCACCACGGAACCGGTAAAGGTCACCGCACCGATGAAGATACCCAGGAAGACTTCCGTCAGGTGAATGTTCACCAGAATCGGTTCCAGGCCCGTGTCGTGATACAGATAGCTGTTGAAACCCACCAGTACCGCAGCCAGACCGACGAAACTGTGTAGAATCGCCACCAGCTCCGGCATCTCGGTCATCTCGACTTTCTTCGCCAGACGAATACCAATCGCGCCGCCGATGATCATCGCCACCAGAATCCACGCAACGTTGCCGGTATCCGGGCCAAAAATCGTGGCAATCAGCGCAATCGCCATCCCGGCGATACCGTAGTTGTTACCCTGCTGTGAGGTTTCGTGTTTCGAAAGCCCCGCCAGACTGAAAATAAACAGGATCGCGGCAACAATGTATGCAGCTGTAACTAATCCTCCAGACATATGTTACCCCTTAGTTTTTCCGGAACATTTTCAGCATGCGCTGAGTCACGGTGAAGCCACCGAAAATATTAATGCTGGCAATAAGCACCGCGATAAAGCTCAGGAAACTCACCCAGCCACCCTGGCCAATTTGCAATAACGCCCCGACAACGATGATGCCGGAGATGGCGTTGGTCACGGACATCAGCGGAGTGTGCAGCGCGTGCGACACATTCCAGACCACGTAGTAACCCACCACGCAGGAAAGCGCGAACACCGTAAAGTGACCCAGGAACTCTTTCGGAGCAACGTCGGCGAGCCAGCCAAACAGAATGATCACCAACGCCATCAGCGCATATTTGCGCCACGGTGAGGTAGGTTTTTTCTCTTCTTTTGGCGCGGGCGCGGCTTTTGCCGCAGCCTGCGGCTGAGCAGAAACCTGAATTGGCGGCGCAGGCCAGGTGATTTCACCCTCACGAACGACCGTGACACCGCGCACTACCACGTCGTCAAAATCGACGGTGATATTGCCGTCCTTCTCTTTGCACAAAAGTTTGAGCAGGTTGACGAGGTTCGTGCCATACAGTTGGGAAGATTGCGTTGGCAAACGTCCCGGCAGGTCGGTATAGCCGATAACCTTCACTCCGTTCTCGGTGGTGGTCACCTGGTTAGGCACGGTATATTCGCAGTTACCGCCATTTTGCGCGGCGAGATCGACAATCACGCTACCCGCTTTCATCGAATCGACCATTTCGCGGGTAATCAGTTTCGGGGCAGGTTTGCCCGGGATCAGCGCGGTGGTGACAATAATATCGACGTCTTTCGCCTGCGCGGCGAAGAGTTCCATTTCGGCTTTGATGAACGCTTCGGACATTACCTTAGCGTAACCGTCGCCGCTGCCCGCCTCTTCTTTAAAGTCCAGTTCGAGGAACTCGGCGCCCATACTCTGAACTTGTTCTTTCACTTCCGGGCGGGTGTCAAATGCACGCACGATAGCGCCCAGACTGTTTGCAGCACCGATCGCCGCCAGACCTGCCACACCCGCACCAATCACCATAACCTTGGCAGGTGGAACCTTACCTGCGGCGGTGATTTGCCCGGTGAAGAAGCGACCAAATTCATGTGCAGCTTCAACAATGGCGCGATACCCGGCGATATTTGCCATCGAGCTTAAGGCATCCAGCGACTGCGCACGCGAAATACGCGGCACGGAGTCCATCGCCATAACCGTCACGTTGCGCTCTGCAAGCTTTTGCAGCAGCTCAGGGTTTTGCGCGGGCCAAAGAAAACTCACCAGCGTCGTGCCCGGGTTGAGTAACGGAATTTCCGCCGCCTCCGGCGCATTGACTTTCAAGATAATCTCTGACTGCCAGACCGCATTTCCGTCAACAATTTCTGCGCCTGCTTGTACAAACGCCTTATCGTCAAAACTTGCAAGTTGACCTGCGCCGCTTTCAACCGCGACGCTGAAACCCAATTTAAGCAGCTGTTCAACCGTCTTCGGCGTGGCAGCAACACGGGTTTCATTGGTTAACCGTTCTCTTGGTATGCCAATTCGCATAATGTTCCCTTCCATCTGTATTTATGATGATGGTTTATCAATGTTCGCACGAGGCATGCGCGCACTCTCGAAAGAGGTCAGTGTTACCTCAATAAAATAAAACAGTAACAAACTCTGTATAACCTACTGAAAATGACGCCTGTGATCTAGCGCCAAAAAACAGTATTTATTATGAAATTTGCAAAATAGAGATGATTCGAACCTCAGACAGATAAAATGCCCTAAAAATAGCCCACAAAGACCGATAATTCGCTCAAGCGAAGCGGCAAAACATGATTACGTACCTGTCAAAAACAATTAATTAACATTAAATTAACTTATGAAATTCAACTGCTTTATCAGTTTTTGTCACCAAACGCCGAAATTTTCGACATATCACAAAATATTATCGATGTTGTTACGTCAGGTGGCACGATGAGTGAAAAATGACGCAGACACTGACACAATTTAAATGCAATAATCAGCGACGTTTCTAGTCAATAACAATACCAGTACCTGGTTTGCGCAAGGCGAAGGATTATTTTTATGAAGCTTAAGAACACTTTCCTGGCGTCCGCACTTATTTCTGCGACTGCTTTTTCTGTAAATGCAGCGACAGAATTGACGCCGGAGCAAGCTGCAGCCCTTAAACCCTATGACCGCATTGTGGTTACCGGTCGTTTTAATGCGATCGGTGATGCGGTGACTGCCGTATCACGCCGTGCAGATAAAGACGGTGCAGCCTCCTTTTATGTTGTTGATACCTCAGATTTTGGCAGCGGCGGTAACTGGCGCGTTGTCGCTGACGTTTACAAAGCCGACGCTGAAAAAGCGGAAGCATCCAAAAACCGTATCATTAACGGTGTAATGGAATTACCCAAAGATCAGGCCGTTTTGATAGAACCTTATGATACCGTTACGGTGCAGGGTTTCTACCGCAGCCAACCTGAAGTGAACGATGCCATCACCAAAGCGGCGAAAGAGAAAGGTGCTTACTCCTTCTATATCGTGCGCCAGGTCGATGCCAACCAGGGCGGCAACCAACGTATTACTGCATTTATCTACAAAGCTGATGCGAAAAAACGCGTTGTGCAAAGCCCTGATGCGATCCCAGCTGACTCTGATGCCGGTCGCGCCGCATTAGCAGCAGGTGGGGAAGCCGCGAAGAAAGTTGAGATCCCGGGCGTTGCGACTACCGCGTCTCCGAGCGCTGAAGTGGGTCGCTTCTTCGAAACGCAATCCACCAAAGGTGGGCGTTACACTGTCACGCTGCCGGATGGAACGAAAGTTGAAGAACTGAACAAAGCGACTGCCGCCATGATGGTTCCGTTCGACAGCATCAAGTTCACCGGTAACTATGGCAACATGACCGAAATCTCGTACCAGGTGGCCAAACGCGCTGCGAAGAAAGGCGCGAAATACTATCACATCACTCGCCAGTGGTCTGAACGTGGTAACAACATTACGATCAGCGCTGACCTGTACAAGTAATCGTCATTAGTAACATTAAAAGGCGGCTTTATGCCGCCTTTAGCATTTTTAGTCACAAATCTGCCTATCCCCATTGCATGCAATCTCTTCTCTCCGTAAAATCCCGCGCCTTAGTGGCTTTCACCATTTTTATGCGGTTTGCCAAAATAATTATTCTCTCACTCTCGTTTTTGTAACTGGATAGAAATGGAAAAGAAATTGGGTCTGAGCGCGCTGACAGCGCTGGTTTTAAGCTCAATGCTTGGCGCTGGCGTGTTTAGCCTGCCACAAAATATGGCGGCAGTAGCCAGTCCGGCCGCATTACTGATTGGTTGGGCAATTACCGGCGCGGGTATCCTGTTGCTCGCCTTTGCCATGCTGATCCTCACGCGTATCCGTCCTGAACTGGACGGCGGCATCTTTAGCTATGCGCGGGAAGGTTTCGGCGAACTGATTGGCTTCTGCTCCGCGTGGGGATACTGGCTGTGTGCCGTTATCGCTAACGTTTCTTATCTGGTCATCGTTTTCTCTGCACTCAGCTTCTTTACCGATACGCCAGAGTTACGTCTGTTTGGCGACGGTAATACCTGGCAGGCGATCGTTGGCGCATCGGTGCTACTGTGGGTCGTACACTTTCTTGTGCTCCGCGGTGTGCAAACCGCAGCCAGTATTAACCTGGTCGCCACGCTGGCGAAGTTACTGCCGCTGGGTCTGTTTATCGTGCTGGCTTTCATGCTGTTTAAGCTAGACACCTTTACCCTTGATTTTACCGGCGTTGCATTGGGCGTTCCCGTCTGGGAGCAGGTTAAAAACACCATGCTCATTACCCTGTGGGTATTCATCGGTGTGGAAGGTGCGGTAGTGGTTTCTGCCAGAGCCAAAAACAAACGCGATGTCGGGCGTGCTACGCTGCTGGCGGTACTCGCCGCGCTGGGCGTATACCTGCTGGTCACTTTGCTGTCTCTGGGCGTTGTCGCGCGTCCCGAACTGGCGGAAATCCGTAACCCATCAATGGCCGGTCTGATGGTTAAAATGATGGGGCCATGGGGCGAAATAATTATTGCTGCAGGTCTGATTGTCTCAGTGTGCGGCGCCTATTTAAGCTGGACGATTATGGCGGCGGAAGTACCGTTCCTCGCCGCCACACACAAAGCCTTCCCGCGCATCTTTGCCCGCCAGAATGCACAAGGCGCACCTTCCGCATCGCTGTGGCTGACCAACATTTCCGTCCAGTTCTGTCTGGTACTGATCTGGCTTACAGGTTCGGACTACAATACGTTACTGACCATCGCCTCAGAAATGATTCTGGTGCCCTATTTCCTGGTCGGTGCCTTCCTGGTGAAAATCGCCTCTCGTCCGCTTCATAGGGCTGTCGGTGTCGGCGCCAGTATTTATGGTATATGGTTATTGTATGCATCAGGTCCGATGCACCTGCTGCTGTCTGTGGTGTTGTATGCGCCGGGACTGCTGGTTTTCCTGTATGCCCGAAAAACACACGAGCATGAAAAAGTATTAAACCGCCAGGAGATTGCGCTGATCGGCCTGCTGCTTGTAGCTTCTGTTCCGGCGACCTGGATGCTGATGGGGTAACGTTATCCCCATCGTTCGCGACACATGGAGATTACGATGGGTCAAAAACCCCCATTGCCAATTCTTATCACCGGTGGAGGCCGTCGCATCGGCCTCGCCGTTGCATGGCATTTTCTGAATCAAAAACAGCCGGTTATCGTCAGCTACCGTACGCATTACCCCGCCATTGATGGCCTACGGGGTGCGGGCGCGCTGTGTATCCAGGCTGATTTCTCCAGCGATGAAGGCGTGCTGGCCTTTGCTGATGAAGTTAAGGCTCATACCAATGGCCTGCGCGCCATTGTGCATAATGCCAGTGCCTGGCTTGCAGAAAAACCCGGCACTCCGCTGACCGACGTGCTGTCAGGTATGATGCAAATTCACGTCAATACGCCCTACCTGCTTAACCATGCGCTTGAAGGATTGCTGCGCGGTCATGGACACGCAGCCAGCGATATTATCCATTTTACGGATTATGTGGTGGAGCGCGGCAGCGATAAGCACATTGCCTATGCTGCCAGTAAAGCGGCGCTGGATAATATGACCCGCTCGTTCGCGCGTAAACTGGCGCCGGAAGTGAAAGTGAACGCCATTGCCCCTTCGCTAATCCTGTTTAACGAGGGTGACGATGCAGAGTATCGCCAGCAGGCATTAAATAAATCCCTGATGAAAACAGCGCCAGGTGAAAAAGAGGTCATTGATTTAATTGACTATCTGCTAACCAGCTGTTTTGTCACCGGACGTAGTTTTGCCCTTGATGGTGGACGTCATCTGCGTTAATGCAGTTTAATCCAACAGAAAATCAGCAACCACGCGCTCAGGCCCCAGCACACCACTGAACTGCCGAGCGCGACAGGCAAACGTATAAATCCAGTGAAATACCACAGCGAAACGAGGTAGACAAAATAAGGAATAATCGACCACATGCTGAATACAATGGTTGTACGCAGCGCCTCGATCCCACGTTCACTGGCCACGATGTAGTGGGCAATCAACGCAAAGGTTGGGAACAACGGAATTAATCCGGCAATATAGTAATTCTTTGTTTTCGCCAGCAAACCAATCAACACCACCACCAGCGCACCGAGCGCCGCTTTTATAACGAGTCCCATCACTCTGCCTTAACACATCAATAACATCAGCCTCTAGCATAACGGAAGCATTCTTGTTTAGAAAAGATTAATGGAAGGAAAAACGAGGGCGGTGTATGTTGACGTTTTATATTCAAAATTAATGATATGAATACCATCGTATTTGTTGAAGATGATCCCGAAGTGGGTTCGCTGATCGCGGCCTATCTGGCTCGGCATGATATTGAGGTTATCGTGGAACCTCGTGGCGATTTAGCCGAGGAGAAAATCCTGCAAGTTCAACCCGACCTGGTGTTATTAGATATCATGCTGCCGGGCAAAGATGGGATGACTATCTGCCGCGATTTGCGTGGGCGCTGGCAGGGTCCGATTGTCCTGCTTACCTCGCTGGACAGCGACATGAACCATATTCTGGCGCTGGAAATGGGGGCCTGCGATTATATTCTGAAAACAACGCCACCAGCGGTGCTGCTGGCCCGCCTGCGCCTGCATCTGCGCCAGAATGAACACTCTGCGCAGTCTAAAGGCATTCAGGCGGCAACAATCACACCACACGCCACGCTGCGCTTTGGCACACTCGCCATCGACCCAACCAATCGTTCCGTGCTGCTTGGCGGCGAGCAGGTATCTCTTTCCACCGCCGATTTCGAATTACTGTGGGAACTGGCAACTCATGCCGGGCAAATTATGGACCGCGATGCGTTGCTGAAAAATCTGCGCGGTGTAAGTTATGACGGCATGGATCGCAGTGTCGATGTCGCAATTTCCCGGTTACGCAAAAAACTGCTCGATAACGCGACGGAACCCTACCGAATCAAAACGATACGCAACAAAGGTTATCTGTTCGCGCCGCATGCCTGGGATGTCGGGCCTCAGAAGTAATCCACCGAGCCGGTCATATTGATCGGCAAACCCACCCTTTGCGTTACACTGTCACACAAACTCGACTGCATAACAGGCATACAAACGCCCTCCAGCTCCATTCTACATTTTTGAATGGCCGCTCACCTTCTCGCTCCCTATATTTCGTTCCCACTATTTTAAAACCGTCTTTTTGTCTCAACTAAACGTCAGTCCGTCGTATTTTTTCCAACGGTAGTTTAGTGCAGAAAAAATCCAGCAACCGATAAAGACGCCAATAATGGCAAACCCGACATTCCCCATATGGTCACTCAAATCACTGACGGCATCCCACAATCCTCCCTGCAGTGAAAACGCCTGCGAAAGAAGTCCCAGCGCCTCCACACCGCCGTTCACTGATTGATTATTAAAACGTTTACCGTGCTAATGATAACTTTTAAGAATTACCAACCCAGTGTCGTAGAACAAAGTTGATGGCCACCTGAAGCAAGTTCCGCAGTCGCTAACTCCGCTACGCACAGGGGGACTGTCGCTCTGCACCCGTCTTGCATAAACCAGGCGGACGATAGTCCACACCAGGCAATAATCCACATCAGCAAACGTTGCCGTTCTATCTGTTCGCCATCAGGAACGAGCCCCCATCGGCAGAGCCAGCCATTGACTACCGATTTATCCAATGCGGCCCTTTATTTGATTGAGCCTTGAGGCGAAAAAGCATACTGTTACTCTACTTTATAGGGAAATACATGAACAACGTTGCCTGCCAGTAGATACAATCCAAGGCTCTCGGTTCTTTGCTTAACTTCTTCAAAAGGAAGTTGCGGATCGGGCTCGCGTCCCCCCCAGACCAGCAGCCCACTTTTGGCATAATGCTCCATGAACTCCAGAGTTTTGCCATTATCAAGCGCGATAACCACCCTGTTTTGTTTTACCGGTTGCAAAGAACCGTCATCATCAGCAATAAACATTCCTGTAACACCGGAATCAGCTTCTTTAATCGGCAGTGGTGAAACAATCATGCCATTGGCCGCTACCGGTTTAAAATCCAGTTGCGAGGTGTTCACTTCTTCTGACGTCTGATACGGAATTCTGCCCCCCCAAATATGAAGCCCTTCAGGAATTCCCTCTGGTAAAGGTTGTGGGCTACCAGCCAGTTCAAGCGATTTGCCATCAGCAAACTCAACAACAATACTGCGACCGTTTTGTAAGGTTAAATCGCCATTCTGGTCAATAATATAGATCTTCATATCATCCTGTCTCCGCTGTTTATAATGCTTGTGATTGATGCTCAGGAAAATGAAAGTGGAAAGAGCCAATAAACAGCTGCCATCGTTGAAACACTCAATAAGATACTGATAATGAAATAAGTTTTGAATGGCTGTTTCTGTGTTTTATGATGAAAGAGTTGTTGGCCCACAATCGCGCCAGGCCACCCGCCCACCACGCCAAACACCAGCAAAGTGGATTCAGGCACTCTGCGCCAGGCCCTGCGCGCCGCCATTTTATCTGCGCCGTAAATGACCAGCGTCAAAACATTAGCAAGCAGACACCACATGACAAAGGGATGTGAGGTGAACATACTGCCTGACGCGGCCAAAATCAGTAGCAAGTAACAGAAACGATTGAGAGTCATTTTATTAGTCGTGGAATAGCTCAGAATGCATCAAAGCCGCATTATACGTCATACATGCCAAAGCGCCGAGCGGAGCATGGCAATGCAGAAATAGTCGATACAGTGTAATCTGCTCCACTGAGTGTGCTTAATGGCATTCGGAGAGTTATCCGCACCCGCACATTTTCGATGAGATTAGCTAACCCTTTGAGCGTCTGGTGATTTTGATGAAGAAGCTGTTTGTGCAGTTTTATCTCCTGCTGTTTGTCTGCTTTCTGGTGATGACACTACTGGTCGGTCTGGTATACAAATTCACCGCAGAACGCGCAGGCCGGCAGTCGCTCGACGATTTGATGAAAAGCTCGCTATACCTGATGCGTAGTGAGTTACGCGAAATCCCGCCACGTGACTGGGGTAAGACGCTAAAAGAGATGGATTTGAACCTCTCTTTTGACCTGCGTGTTGAGCCGCTAAATAAATACACACTGGACGCGCCAACCATGCTGCGTTTGCGCGAAGGCGATATCGTCGCGCTTGACGATCAGTACACCTTTATTCAACGGATCCCTCGCAGTCACTATGTACTGGCCGTTGGCCCGGTCCCGTATCTCTATTTTCTCCATCAAATGCGCTTGCTGGACATCGCGCTGATGGCATTTATTGCTATTTCTCTGGCCTTCCCGGTGCTTATCTGGATGCGTCCGCACTGGCAGGAAATGCTCCGACTGGAAGCCGCTGCACAGCGTTTTGGCGAAGGGCATCTGGGTGAGCGCCTCCATTTTGACAGTGGTTCCAGCTTTGAGCGATTGGGCGTGGCGTTTAATCAGATGGCGGATAATATCAATGCCTTAATCGCCAGTAAAAAACAGCTTATCGATGGCATTGCCCATGAGCTTCGGACCCCACTGGTACGCTTACGCTACCGGCTGGAAATGAGCGATAACCTCACCGAGCAGGAATCGCTGGCCCTGAATCGTGATATTGGTCAACTGGAAGCGTTAATCGAGGAGTTACTGACCTATGCCCGGCTGGACCGCCCACAAAACGAATTAAAGCTCACGGTACCGGACCTGCCCGTTTGGCTGACAACCCATCTGGAGGATGTGCAAAGCGTAAACCCTGATCGAGCGGTGCGCTTACGCCATCTAAAGAGCGGCGACTATGGTGCGCTGGATATGCGCCTGATGGAGCGTGTCCTGGATAATCTCCTGAATAACGCCCTGCGCTATTGCCAGTCTACGGTACAAGCAAGCCTGCTATTAAACGGAAATCAGGCGACGCTGGTTGTGGAAGACGACGGACCCGGTATTGCACCTGATGCCCGCGCACAGATTTTTGAACCGTTTGTACGCCTTGATCCCAGCCGCGACCGGGCGACCGGTGGTTGCGGGCTTGGTTTAGCTATCGTACATTCAATCGCACTGGCAATGGGCGGCACGGTCGTCTGCGATGAAAGTGAGCTCGGCGGCGCCCGCTTTTGCTTCAGTTGGCCCGTCTGGCATGACATTCCTGAAATTTCACCTGCCTGACCCGTTCTGCTCGGTAGTCAGGTGGCAGATGTTATGCTATAAAAAAGTATGTTGTAACTAAAATGGTAACCCCAATGACCCGTTACGATCTCGTCGACCGCCTGAACGGCACCTTCCGCCAGATGGAACAAGAGTTGGCGCTTCTGAATGAAAATCTGTTGCAGCAGACGCTGCTGATTGCACGCGTATTCTCGTTACCGGAAGTGGTTAAAGAAGCAGAACACGCCCCGCTACCGAGCATTGATGTTAAACAGCATTTAGGTAAAGAAGCAGAAACACTGGCGCTGCGCCACTATCGTCATTTGTTTATCCAGCAACAATCAGAGAATCGTAGCAGTAAAGCAGCTGTCCGCCTGCCTGGCGTGCTGTGTTATCAGGTGGATAATGCGACTCAACGTGATCTGGAAGCGCAAATACAGCGTATTAATCAGCTCAAAACCACCTTTGAGCGCATTGTCACAGTGGAATCCGGGCTCGCACCGGCAGCCCGTTTTGAATGGGTGCATCGCCACCTGCCCGGGCTGATTACGCTGAATGCCTACCGTACACTTACCCTTGTCAGAGAACCGGCGACTCTGCGATTTGGTTGGGCCAACAAACACATTATTAAAAATCTGAAGCGCGATGAAGTGTTGCAGCAACTGGAAAAAAGCCTGACGTCACCGCGTAGCGTACATCCCTGGACGCGTGAAGAGTGGCAGGCAAAACTTGAACGTGAATATCAGGATATTGCCGCTCTGGGGCAGCATGCGCGCCTGAAGATTAAACGACCGGTAAAAGTGCAGCCGATCGCCCGCGTCTGGTACAAAGGAGCACAAAAGCAGGTACAATACGCCTGTCCGACGCCATTGATCGCGCTGATCAACAATGAAAACGGTATGACCGTACCGGATATCGGCGAGTTACTGAATTACGATGCCGACAATGTCCAGCATCGTTTTAAACCTCAGGCGCAGCCGTTGAGATTGATTATTCCCCGGCTGCACCTGTACGTTGCTGATTAACTGCCAGGCCGCATGCTACCCACCATCAACTCCGGGCGTACCCAGTTGTCAAACTCCGCTTCGGTCAAATACCCCAGTGCCAGGGCGGAGGCTTTTAAGGTCAGCCCTTCTTTATGCGCTTTTTTGGCAATTTCAGCCGCTTTATCGTAACCGATATGGGTATTGAGCGCGGTCACCAACATTAGCGACTCGTTAAGCAGCTGATCGATTCTTTCACGGTTGGGCTCAATCCCCGTTGCGCAGTGCTCGTTAAAGCTTTCCATACCGTCTGCCAACAGCCGTACCGACTGCAGGAAGTTGTGGATGACCATTGGTCGGTAAACGTTGAGCTCAAAATTACCCGACGCCCCCCCCATGTTGATCGCGACATCGTTGCCCATCACCTGACAGCAAAGCATGGTTAGCGCTTCACACTGGGTAGGATTGACCTTGCCCGGCATGATCGAGCTGCCCGGTTCATTTTCCGGAATCGAAATCTCACCAATGCCACAACGCGGACCGGATGCCAGCCAGCGCACATCGTTGGCAATTTTCATCAGCGACGCCGCCAGCCCTTTTAGCGCGCCGTGGGCATGAACTAGCGCGTCACAGGTGGCGAGCGCTTCAAACTTATTCGGTGCGGTAGTGAACGGCGCACAGGTGATGACTCGCAGTTCATCCGCGACCCGCCGGGCATACTCCGGATGGGTGTTGAGTCCGGTCCCTACCGCTGTTCCACCAAGCGCCAGTTCCGCCACATGCGGCAAGCTGTTTTCAATGTGCTTCAGGCTATGTTCGAGCATTGCCACCCAGCCGGAAATCTCCTGGCCCAGCGTCAACGGTGTGGCATCCTGCAGATGCGTACGACCAATTTTGACAATATTCGCAAACGCGTGGGATTTATCGCTTAACGTTTTGGTTAACACCTGCAATTGCGGGATCAGCGATTTGCGCAGAGCCAGCAGCGCGGCAACGTGCATTGCAGTCGGGAAAACATCGTTTGAACTTTGGCTTTTATTGACATCGTCATTGGGGTGTACTTTACGCTCCATCCCCCGCACGCCGCCCAGCAATTCGCTGGCCCGATTTGCCAGCACCTCGTTCATGTTCATATTGCTTTGCGTACCAGACCCGGTCTGCCAGATGGCCAGCGGAAACTCATCAACGTGCTTATCCGCCAACACCTCATCTGCCGCCTGCATAATTGCGCGGGCTTTATCCTCCGCCAGCAGTCCGAGATCCTGGTTAACCTTTGCTGCGGCGCGTTTCGTCAGCGCAAGCGCGTGGATCAGCGAGACCGGCATTTTCTCCGTAGAGATACGAAAATGCTCCAGCGATCGTTGGGTTTGCGCGCCCCAAAGCTTATCAGCCGGGACATCAATCGCCCCCATTGAATCATTTTCGCGGCGTACCGTTACCATTACCTGCTCCTCACATTAACAATTGATTAGGTTATGTTTCGACATTGCCCACTTGCGTTGGTCTTATGAGTATTAACGAGGATAAAACTGTCGTTTGGTGGTTCGTGCGGTAAAAAAAAACCGCCCCGTAGGGCGGCTGACGTTACTTAACGCAGCGTGCGCACTGCGACGTCTGAATCTGCTGGAAGAAATCATTGCCTTTGTCATCCACCAGGATAAACGCCGGGAAATCTTCCACTTCAATTTTCCAGATGGCTTCCATCCCCAATTCAGGGTATTCCACACACTCCAGACTCTTGATACTGCCCTGCGCCAGTACAGCCGCAGGACCGCCAATACTGCCTAAGTAGAAACCGCCGTGCTTATGACAGGCATCGGTAACCTGCTGGCTGCGGTTGCCTTTCGCCAGCATGATCATGCTCCCACCAGCGGCCTGAAGCTGGTCAACATACGAGTCCATACGCCCGGCTGTGGTCGGACCAAGCGAACCAGAGGCGTAGCCCTCTGGCGTTTTTGCCGGACCGGCGTAATAGATCGGGTGATCTTTAACATACTGCGGCAAACTTTCACCGTTATCCAGACGTTCTTTCAGTTTCGCATGAGCAATGTCTCGGCCAACGATGATTGTACCATTGAGAGACAGTCGCGTAGAAACCGGATACTGCGACAGCTGGGCCAGGATCTCTTTCATCGGACGATTGAGATCAACGCGCACCGCTTCCCCCTCTCCAGCCTGACGCAACTCTTCTGGAATGTACTTGCCTGGATTATGTTCCAGTTTTTCGATCCAGATACCTTCGCGGTTGATTTTAGCTTTGATATTACGGTCAGCAGAGCAAGAGACTCCCATTCCGACCGGACACGACGCGCCGTGACGCGGCAGGCGGATTACGCGGATATCATGAGCAAAGTACTTCCCGCCAAACTGGGCGCCCAGCCCCAAATTTTGCGCCTCAATCAGCAACTCTTTTTCCAGCTCCACATCGCGGAATGCCTGGCCATGTTCGTTACCTTCGGTCGGCAGCGCATCGTAGTATTTAGCAGACGCCAGTTTGACCGTTTTCAGCGTGGCTTCCGCTGATGTTCCACCGATTACAAACGCAATATGGTACGGCGGGCAGGCCGCTGTTCCCAGCGTTCGCATCTTCTCAACCAGGTAATTTTTTAATTTTCCTGGCGTGAGCAGTGCTTTGGTTTCCTGGTACAGATAGGTCTTATTCGCCGAACCACCGCCTTTAGCAATGCACAGGAATTTGTATTCATCGCCGTCGACAGTATACAAATCTATTTGTGCTGGCAGGTTGGTACCGGTGTTCACCTCTTTATACATATCCAGCGCGGCGTTTTGTGAATAGCGCAGGTTATCTTCGATGTAGGTGTCATACACACCGCGGGCCAGCGCCGCTTCATCACCGCCGCCGGTCCAGACGTGCTGGCCTTTTTTACCCACAATAATCGCGGTGCCAGTGTCCTGGCAGGTCGGCAAAATACCTTTTGCCGCAATGTCAGAGTTACGCAGGAATTGCAGTGCCACATATTTGTCGTTTTCGCTGGCCTCAGGGTCACGCAGAATATCGGCTACCTGCTGTTGATGCGCAGGACGCAGCATAAACGATGCGTCATGGAACGCCTGACGAGCCAGCAAAGTTAATGCTTGCGGCGCAACTTTGACAACCTCCTGCCCTTCAAATTCGGCAACGGAGACATGGTCGCTGGTCAGCAGATAGTATTCGGTATCATCCTTTTTGAGGGGAAAAGGATGTTGATAATGAAAGGGTTTGTTTGACATTGTGCTCTCACTTACTGCTCGGTCTGGTTATTCTCTGGGCAGATGTTCCATTGCCCTGTTTCCCTGCCGCAGGTCGGGTTGCAGAAGGAAGGGCTTTCCGCAACCGGAATTACTCAGGGTATTAAAAGCGAGTCACCATATCCTACACAATTTTTTAACAAAAACTGAGACAAGGACGACTTTTTACATGTGCAGGTTACTTCCCCACGGGTTTCTTGCTTTAATAGCCGTAGAAAATTCCACATTGAAACAGGGCTTGAGCATGCAAAAACTCATCAACTCAGTGCAGAACTATGCCTGGGGAAGTAAAACTGCGTTAACGGAACTTTATGGGATTGCCAATCCCACTCAGCAGCCGATGGCTGAGCTGTGGATGGGCGCGCATCCGAAAAGCAGTTCGCAGGTTATGGGCGCTAACGGCCAGACGATCGCGTTGCGCGACGTCATCGAGAATGACAAATCCGCACTGTTAGGCGATGCCGTTGCGAAACGCTTTGGTGAACTGCCTTTCCTGTTTAAAGTACTCTGCGCCGCGCAACCTCTTTCGATTCAGGTCCATCCTAACAAACACAACTCTGAAATCGGTTTTGCTAAAGAAAACGCGGCGGGGATCCCGATGGATGCCGCCGAGCGTAACTACAAAGACCCTAACCACAAGCCGGAACTGGTTTTTGCTTTAACCCCTTTCCTGGCGATGAATGCATTTCGCGAGTTCTCAGACATTGTTGCATTGTTACAACCGGTTTCCGCAGCGCATCCGGCTATTGCACATTTCCTGCAGGAACCGAATGCCGAACGTCTGAGCTATCTTTTCGCCAGTTTGCTGAATATGCAGGATGAGGAGAAATCCCATGCGCTGGCGATCCTGAAATCCGCGCTGAACAGCCAACAGGGTGAACCCTGGCAAACCATTCGCCAGATCGCTGACTTCTACCCGAACGACAGCGGGCTCTTCTCCCCACTGTTACTGAATGTGGTGAAACTTAATCCTGGCGAAGCGATGTTCTTATTTGCTGAAACTCCACACGCCTACCTGCAAGGTGTGGCGCTTGAGGTAATGGCCAACTCAGACAACGTGCTGCGCGCCGGACTGACGCCAAAATATATTGATATTCCCGAGCTGGTCGCCAACGTTAAGTTCGTCGCCAAGCCTGCGAACCAATTGCTGACGACACCGATAAAAACTAATAGCGAGCTGGACTTCCCCATTCCGGTAGACGATTTCGCATTTTCTCTGCATGAACTGACCGCCGATGGCGCAGATATCAACCAGCAAAGTGCGGCCATTTTGTTCTGCATTGAGGGTGAAGCCGTGCTGAGCAAAGGCGAGCAGCGTCTGGTGTTGCAGCCGGGTGAGTCGGCCTTTATTAGTGCGGATGAATCACCGATAAACGTCAGCGGCACGGGTCGTTTAGCTCGGGTTTATAACAAGCTGTAGCAAGATACTGATATTTTTAACATCTCTTGCTAAGCTGTAGTAAGTTAGAGACATGTCACTCCTCCAGGCGTCTTCAAGCGTCTGGTTTTATTATATGGATATCAAAATGAAAAAATCGCTGGTAGCTGCGGGTGTGGTGGTTGCACTGGGTATCGTCTGGACGGGCGGCGCCTGGTACACAGGAAAAAAACTCGAAACGCATCTCGCCGAGATGGTGACGCAGGCAAACGATCAGTTAAAACGCTACTCTCCCGAGGCTGGCATTGAACTGAGTTATCAGAACTACCAGCGCGGCGTGTTCAATAGCCAACTGCAGTTGGTGGTAAAACCTATTGCCGGACAGGCAGATTCCTGGCTGAAACCGGGGCAAAGTATTGTCCTGAATGAAACGGTGGATCACGGTCCTTTCCCGCTGGCCCAACTGAAGTCACTGAATCTGGTTCCAGCGATGGCCTCCGTGAAAACGACGCTGGTGAATAACGACGTTACCAAACCACTGTTTGATATTGCCAAAGGCGAGACGCCATTCGTCATTAATTCGCGCATTGGCTACAGCGGGGATACCCGTTCCGATCTCACTCTCAAACCACTGAACTACGAGAAAGGCGATGAAAAAGTCGCCTTTAGCGGCGGTGAGTTCCAGTTTACCGCTGACAAAGACGGTAATGCTGTGTCGTTAACTGGCGATGCGCAGAGTGGTCTGGTTAATGCGGTTAATGAGTATGATCAGAAAGTACAAATTACGTTCAATAACCTGAAAACTGAAGGTTCCAGCAGTATCGCCAGCTTTGGTGAACGCATTGGCGACCAGAAACTGTCACTCGAAAAACTGTCGATTTCAGTCGAAGGCAAAGAGTTAGCGGTTCTGGAAGGCATGGGCATCGATGGTAAATCCGATCTGATCAACGATGGCAAAACCGTCAACAGCCAGTTGGATTACACCCTGAATAGCCTGAAATTGCAGGGTCAGGATATGGGGAGCGGTAAGCTGACGCTGAAAGTTGGCCAGATTGACGGGGAAGCACTGCATCAGTTTAGTCAGCAATACAGCGCCCAAACCAAAGCGCTGATGGCGCAGATTGATGTGGTACAGAACCCTGAGCTCTATCAACAGAAAGTCACTGAAGCCTTCTTTAATGCGCTGCCGATTTTGATGAAAGGCGAACCGGTTATCACCATTGCCCCACTGAGCTGGAAGAATGCAAAGGGTGAAACCGCATTTAACCTGTCCCTGCTGCTAAAAGATCCGACCACAAATACCGTGGAGCCGCAAACGCTGACTCAGGAAGTGGACCGTTCAGTCAAATCACTGGATGCGAAGCTGACAATCCCTGTCGATATGGCGACCGAGTTCATGACGAAGATTGCCAAACTGGAAGGATATCAGCAGGAAGAAGCGGCGGATCTGGCGAAGCAACAGGTTAATGGCCTGGCGGCAATGGGCCAGATGTTCCGTATTACGACGCTGCAGGACAACGTTATCGGCTCCAGCCTGCAATACGCTAAAGGCCAGGTAACGCTGAACGGGCAAAAAATGCCACTGGATGAGTTTGTTGGTATGTTCGGTATGCCTTCTCTGGCAGAACCGGATGTTCCAGCCATCCCTCAACAGTAATCACGTCTCGATGACAGGCCCGATAACGTTGTTTGTCGGGCTTTTTTATTTCGCTGCCACCAGACGAGCGGAAAGCGTCAGATTGCGTGAATGACTTTCATCGTGGCCAATGCGTTGTAACATGCGTTCAGCAAGGGTGTATCCCATTTCACGCGCAGGCGTGCATGCCCAGATAATGGGAATATCGTCCAGCGCGTTTTCTGCCACATCGGCGAATCCGGCCAGCGAAATTTGCTGTTCGAAATAGCGATCTACGCCAATTTCACCACTCTGACGCCCCGCTCTCATCAGGCCAAACCAGGCACCTACGGCAATGATTTCGTTGTAGCATACCACCGCACTGATCGTTGGATTGCGACGTAATAGCGCCGTCACCTCTTCTGCGGCCTGCTTCTGACTGGATGAACATTCCAGCACCCACTCGCTATGAAACGGTAAACCATATTTTAGCAACGTAGCACAATAGCCGCCGATGCGCTCTGCGCGGGTCAATGAAGAACTCTTGCCACCCAGCCAGGCAATTCGTTGGTGTCCGTGGCGGATCAGATGTTCAACCAGTAACTGTGCAGCCTGCATGTTATCGGGCCTGACGGTGTCAACATCGTCCATATAGCTGGCTCGTGATGCAAAAACCACTGGGATCCCTTTGTCAGCAGCCAGCTGTTGCAGTGTGTCACTGCTGCCAGCTACCCCCGCGATCACCACGCCATCTACCCCTTGATTGAGTAACATCGCGAAACGCTGGGCCAGCTGGTCACCATCTTTCCCGCCGTGCAGTAAGAACACCATGCGCCCCTGTGCTTCTAACGCTTCCGTCAGGCCCGCCGTCAATTCGGCGTAAAATGGCGCAGAAAGATCGCGCACAATCAAACCAATAACACCGCTCTGCCCACCGCGCAATGCAGATGCTTGCCGGTTACGTACAAATCCCAGTTGCTCAATAGCAGCATTCACCCGTTCGCCGGTCGCTGATGAAATTCGCCCTTTTCCACTAAGCACCAATGAGACAGTACTGACCGAAACCCCTGCAGCCAGCGCAACATCATGGATGGTTATTTTTTTGGCTATAGCCATAAAAACAGAAAACTCCCTGATAACGTGATGGATAAAACGTTTTATCAATCACTTATATTTATACGCTCTATTATCGTTCGATAATGTGATTTGTACCGCACTAAAATTAGGTAAAACGTTTTATCTTCTCGCCATCATTAGTCAGCCAGCTTTTACAAGGAGTCGTTTGATGACGACGAGAACCACACCAAAAATAACGTTATGGGAATTTTTTCAGCAGTTGGGCAAGACCTTCATGCTGCCCGTCGCACTGCTCTCATTTTGTGGGATCATGTTGGGGATCGGCAGCTCGTTAAGCAGCCATGATGTCCTGACGCTGATCCCGGCGTTGGGGAATCCGCTGCTACAGGCCATCTTTACCTGGATGAGTAAAGTTGGCTCATTTGCGTTTAGCTTCCTGCCAGTGATGTTCTGTATCGCCATTCCTCTTGGTCTGGCGCGCGAGAACAAAGGCGTGGCGGCTTTTGCCGGTTTTGTCGGGTATGCGGTCATGAACCTTGCCGTCAACTTCTGGTTAACCGCCAAAGGTATCTTACCCACCACTGATGCAGCGATCCTGAAAGCCAACAACGTGCAAAATATTTTGGGGATCCAGTCGATCGATACCGGGATCCTCGGCGCAGTAATTGCCGGGATCATTGTCTGGATGCTGCATGAACGCTTCCACAATATTCGCCTGCCGGATGCGCTGGCATTCTTCGGCGGAACCCGCTTTGTGCCTATCATTTCCTCGGTGGTGATGGGACTGGTCGGGTTGGTTATTCCCCTGATTTGGCCGGTTTTCGCCATGGGTATTACCGGGCTCGGCCACATCATCAACAGCGCAGGCGAATTTGGTCCGATGCTGTTTGGTACCGGTGAACGTCTGCTGCTACCTTTTGGCCTGCATCATATTCTGGTGGCATTAATTCGCTTCACGGAGGCCGGTGGTACTCAGGAAGTCTGCGGTCATAGTGTGAGCGGCGCACTAACTATTTTCCAGGCTCAGTTGAGCTGCCCGACAACGCAAGGTTTCTCTGAAAGCGCAACTCGCTTCCTGTCCCAGGGTAAAATGCCGGCGTTCCTCGGTGGTTTACCGGGTGCGGCATTAGCGATGTACCACTGCGCGCGTCCTGAAAATCGTCATAAAATTAAAGGGTTATTAATTTCTGGTCTGATTGCCTGCGTTATTGGTGGCACTACCGAACCCCTCGAGTTCTTATTCCTGTTCGTCGCCCCGGTTCTGTATGTGATCCACGCCCTGTTGACCGGGCTTGGCTTCACCGTAATGGCGGTACTTGGCGTCACCATCGGTAATACTGACGGTAACCTGATTGACTTCGTGGTGTTTGGCATTCTGCACGGGCTGTCCACCAAGTGGTATCTGGTCCCTGTTGTAGCGGCGATCTGGTTTGCGGTGTACTACGTGATCTTCCGCTTCGCCATCACACGCTTCAATTTGAAGACGCCGGGTCGTGAAGTAGAACTTGCCAACAATATCGAGAAAGTCATGGCTGGAGCGCCTGGTAAATCGGGTTACAACGTTCCTGCTATTCTGGCAGCGCTGGGCGGTGCGGAAAACATTGTCAGCCTGGATAACTGTATTACCCGTCTGCGTTTGTCAGTAAAAGATATGTCGCTTGTTAACGTACAGGCTCTGAAGGACAATCGTGCCATTGGCGTAGTACAGCTCAATCAGCATAACCTTCAGGTCGTTATTGGTCCGCAGGTCCAGTCAGTAAAAGACGAGATCGCGGTTCTGATGAACACCGTACAGGCTTAAGGACAACACTATGTATGATTTTTCAAAGGTAGTGGACAGGCACGGTACCTGGTGTACTCAGTGGGATTACGTTGCCGACCGTTTTGGTTCAGCCGACCTGCTGCCGTTCACCATCTCCGATATGGATTTTGCCACCGCGCCTTGTATTCTGGAGGCGCTGACTCAGCGCCTGTCACATGGCGTGCTCGGCTACAGTCGCTGGAAAAATGATGAGTTTCTGGCAGCGATTAGCCACTGGTTTCATATGCGTCACAATACGCAAATCGATCCTCAGTCGCTGGTGTATGGCCCCTCGGTCATCTATATGGTCTCGGAGCTGATCCGCCAGTGGTCTTCTGCGGGTGATGCGGTGGTGATTCATACGCCGGCGTACGACGCGTTTTACAAAGCAATTGAAGGTAATCAGCGCGTGGTGCGCGCTGTCGAACTGGAAAAGCGCACTGACGGCTGGTATTGCGACATGGTTGCCCTGGAGAAAGCGCTTTCTCGACCAGAAAGTAAAATTCTTCTGCTTTGCAGCCCACAAAATCCGACGGGCAAAGTGTGGACTCGCAATGAACTGGAAACCATGGCGGAACTGTGCGAACGCCACGGCGTTAAGGTTATTTCCGATGAGATCCATATGGATATGGTATGGGGAGAACAACCGCACATTCCGTGGAGTAACGTCGCGCGCGAAAACTGGGCTCTGCTCACCTCCGGCTCAAAGAGTTTTAATATTCCGGCATTAACCGGGGCTTATGGAATCATTGAGGATGCGCAAAGCCGCAATGATTACCTCAGCGCGTTGAAGGGTCGTGATGGTCTTTCCTCGCCTGCGGTGCTGGCGCTTAGCGCGCATATTGCCGCTTATCAACAAGGCGCAAGCTGGCTTGATTCGCTGCGCGACTATCTTGCCAGTAATCTGCATTACGTAGCCCAAGAGCTAAATGCGGCCTTCCCCGAACTTAACTGGCAGGTTCCGCAATCCACTTATCTGGCATGGATTGACCTGCGCCCGCTGAATATTGATGACCATGCCTTGCAGGATGCTCTCATCAACCAGCAGAGAGTCGCCATCATGCCGGGATATACCTACGGAGAAGAAGGTCGAGGTTTTGTGCGTCTCAACGCCGGATGTCCACGATCCAAGCTTGAAAAAGGCGTTCAGGGATTGATTAACGCCATCCATTCGGTACGCTAACTCAGTTTGCGCAATGAAATTATTCATTGCGCAACATAGATTTTTATCCCGATTTTTTCATATAATACGACGCACTTTACCTAAATACACGAGTGCGACCATGATTGATACTTCCCTCCCACTAACCGACGTCCATCGCCACCTTGATGGTAACATCCGTGCGCAAACGATCCTCGATCTGGGTCGTCAGTTCAATTTGACGCTTCCGGCGCAAACACTTGAAACACTGATCCCTCATGTACAAATCACATCTACTGAGCCGGATTTAGTGAGCTTTTTATCCAAGCTCGATTGGGGCGTGAAGGTACTGGCCTCGCTGGATGCCTGTCGCCGTGTGGCATTTGAGAATATTGAGGATGCCGCACGTAACGGCCTGCACTATGTAGAATTACGTTTTTCCCCAGGCTATATGGCGATGGCGCATCAACTTCCCGTTGCTGGCGTAGTTGAAGCCGTCATTGCCGGCGTTCGCGAAGGCTGCAAGACCTTTGGCGTCGAGGCACGCTTAATTGGCATTATGAGTCGTACCTTCGGTGAAGCCGCCTGCCTGCAGGAGCTGGATGCGCTGTTAGCACACCGGGACCAGATTACCGCCCTGGATCTGGCCGGCGACGAGCTGGGCTTCCCGGGTAGTCTGTTCCTGTCGCATTTCAACCAGGCGCGTGACGCGGGATGGCGTATTACCGTGCATGCAGGTGAAGCCGCGGGACCAGAAAGCATCTGGCAGGCCATTAAAGAGCTGGGCGCTGAGCGTATTGGTCACGGCGTTAAAGCCGTTGAAGATCGTGCGTTAATGGATTATCTCGCTGAGCACCGGATCGGCATCGAATCCTGCCTGACATCGAACATTCAGACCAGCACCGTCGCCTCGCTGGCGACCCATCCGCTGAAGACATTCCTCGAGCACGGCGTGGTAGCCAGTTTAAATACGGACGATCCGGCGGTGCAAGGGGTGGATATTATTCATGAGTACACCATTGCCGCACCCGCTGCGGGGTTAACGCGCGAACAGATCCGCCAGGCGCAAATCAACGGACTGGAAATGGCATTTCTGAGTAACGAAGAGAAACGTGCGCTGCGTGAGAAAGTTGCCGCAGCGTAACGGCAGTATCGCAGGTCGCTAATGCTTATCCGGCCTACGTTGGTTTTTGTAAGCCGGATAACTGTGCCCGGGCATAGTTATCCGGCATTGGCGTAATCAGGCAAGGCACAATGTCGAACGATGCTTAGCTGATTCAATACCAAGCTCAATCAGTTCCATGATTTGGATCGCTTGTCTCGCCGGTACAGGGTTTTCACCGTGACCATTTAACGCATCACGAATGCCAGCATAATACGCAGGATAATTGCCCGGTACGGTAAGCCAGGTCTCTTCAACCTGCTCTTCACCTTCAATTCGCGTCAATACGCCATCGCGCATGTCATAACCCCAATCCTCCTGAGGCAGTCGCTCGCCATTTTTCAGGCGCTCTTCCTGTGGGTCAAGACCATACTTCACATAGCTACCGCGCGAACCGTGTACAATATAACGGGCAGATTCTGCGGCTGCGAGCATGGTACCGTGCAGAATCACACGACGCTGCGGATACGTCAGAATGGCATGGAAGTAGTCCGTTGCTTGCGCCCCCGGGCGAAGTTGAGCCAGATCAACCGTCAAGCTGACGGGTAAACCAAACAGGTTAATCGCCTGATCCAAAAGGTGCGGTGCTAGATCATACCAGATACCGCTTCCCGGGCCGCCCTGTTCACGCCAACGGTCACGAACCTGCGGACGGAAACGATCGAAATGAGATTCGAAATACGCGACTTCCCCCAGCACACCATCCGCCAGCAGAGCTTTGAGCGTCAGAAAATCACTGTCCCAGCGCCGATTATGGAAAACAGACAGCACACGCCCGAGGCTACGCGCTAACGCATCCAGTTCGCGAGCTTGTGACAGTGTCACAGTGAAAGGCTTATCAACAACCACATGTTTGCCCGCTTCCAGCGCAGCCTTTGCTAACGGGAAGTGCGTATCATTAGGCGTGGGGATCACAATCAGGTCGATATTCGGATCGTTAAAAAGATGCTTAGGCTCAGCAACAACCGCGACCTGCGGCCAGTCTGCCTTCACTTTTGCTTCATCACTACTGGAAACTGCAACCAATTCCAGGCCCGGTGTGCCCACGATCAGCGGGGCATGGAAAGTTTTGCTGGCGTAACCATAGCCAATTAGCCCAACGCGGATGTTGTCGCTCATGTTATTGCCTCTCAATTCAGGACTGACCTATTTCACACCATACCCTGCAACGTCTCAATAGTTTAATAACCTTTACGCTACAAAGGTTGTTTCTTAACTTAAGTCAAACATATGCCACTTATGCTTAACTTACCGCGAAAAAGAGGGAGAAATCGTTCCCAATTATCTTGCTGTATTATTGAGAGATTAGTAACATTTGCAGCCTGTGTTTATGGATAAATCAAAGCAAATGTCATCAGTAATGAATCGTCTTATTGAATTAACAGGTTGGATTGTTCTCACCGTCTCCGTGATCCTGCTGGGTGTTGCCAATCATATTGACAATTACCAGCCGCCGGAGCCCGTTGCTACCGTGCAGAAGAAATAAGCATCTGCAGCACTTTTGCGCCCGGCAATTAACATGTGTTAGTTGCGTCATATGGCTACAAAAGATCGAATTCTGTCAAAAAAAGCGAATTATGCCGCATCCTTCTCCGCAGCATATTGCCTGTGGTAGCGAAGCGCGTTACCCTTGCTGCAGGTGTGCATAACGCCTACTTTTCCACAGGTATGAACTCTCTTCTTACATTTGCGCGTAAATCCGCTTTTACCTGTGCACGTTGTTTATTTTTTATATTATCTACTCCGTTGGTATTATTTTATTAATATGGATCTTCATTTATGACTGTTCAGGATTACTTATTAAAATTCCGCAAAATCAGTTCACTCGAAAGCCTGGAAAAACTGTTCGACCATCTTAACTACACGCTCACCGACGACGGCGACATTATCAATATGTACCGTGCGGCAGACCACCGCCGTGCAGAGCTAACTTCGGGAGGCCGCCTGTTTGATGTTGGTCAGATCCCTAAATCAGTCTGGCATTACGTGCAATAAATAAGAAAGTAGCGCTTAACGTTAAAAGCTTTATAATAATTGCCCCAAAATAAAAGGCATGCTTGATCGCGCGCGTAAACCTGGAGAAGAGATGACTACCACACCGGCACAACGTATCGGAGGCTGGCTACTTGGGCCACTGGCCTGGCTGTTAGTCGCATTGCTGAGCGCTTCGCTGGCGTTACTACTTTACGTCACTGCGCTGGCTACACCGCAAACCTTCCAAACCCTGGGTGAACAAAGTACGGCCAATTTGTTGCTATGGGGCGTCTCCTTTATTACCGCAATCGCCATGTGGTATTACACACTGTGGCTGACGATTGCATTTTTCAAGCGCAGAGCCTGTGTGCCCAAGCACTATATTCTGTGGTTGTTGATTTCCGTGCTACTGGCGATTAAAGCGTTTGCTTTTTCACCGGTCCCGGACGCCTTTGCCGTGCGCCAACTGTTGTTCCCATTGTTAGCGGCAGCACTGTTGGTACCCTACTTTAAACGCTCGCAGCGCGTAAAAACAACGTTTGTGAACCCGTAATAACCCTACAGTTAACCTGTTGTCGCCTGTTCTGGATTGTCAGATAATAGGCGGCTTTTTTATTTCAGGCCGAAAAATGACTGATTACCTGCTGCTGTTTGTCGGAACTGTACTGGTCAATAACTTTGTACTGGTTAAGTTTCTGGGCCTTTGTCCATTCATGGGCGTTTCCAAAAAACTGGAAACCGCAATGGGTATGGGCCTTGCCACGACGTTTGTCATGACGCTGGCATCCATCTGCGCATGGCTGATTGATACCTGGATTCTAATCCCGCTCAATCTCATCTATCTGCGCACGTTGGCATTTATTCTGGTTATCGCTGTCGTTGTGCAGTTTACTGAGATGGTTGTACGCAAAACCAGCCCTGCACTTTACCGTCTGCTGGGGATCTTCCTGCCGCTGATCACCACAAACTGCGCGGTGTTGGGTGTGGCGCTTCTGAATATCAACCTCGGCCATAACTTTTTACAGTCGGCACTGTACGGTTTTTCCGCCGCTGTCGGCTTCTCGCTGGTGATGGTACTGTTCGCTGCTATTCGCGAACGCCTTGCTGTGGCAGATGTCCCGGCTCCGTTTCGCGGTAACGCAATTGCTCTAATTACCGCCGGTCTAATGTCATTGGCCTTTATGGGCTTTAGTGGTTTGGTGAAGTTGTAATGAATGCTATCTGGATTGCCGTTGCCGCAGTGAGTCTACTGGGTCTGGCGTTCGGCGCTATTTTGGGTTACGCCTCACGACGCTTTGCCGTCGAGGATGATCCGGTGGTGGAGAAAATTGATGAAATTCTACCACAAAGCCAATGTGGACAATGCGGTTATCCGGGCTGCCATCCTTATGCAGAAGCGATCGGCTCTCAGGGTGAAAAAATTAACCGTTGCGCACCCGGTGGTGAAGCTGTGATGTTAAAAATTGCCGCCCTGCTGAACGTCGACCCGCAGCCGATTGATGGTGATGAACATGATGTTACGCCCGTACGTATGCTGGCGGTCATTGATGAAAATAACTGTATCGGTTGCACAAAGTGCATTCAGGCCTGCCCCGTCGATGCGATCGTGGGCGCGACGCGCGCCATGCACACGGTGATGAGCGATCTCTGCACCGGCTGCAACCTGTGCGTTGATCCGTGCCCGACGCAGTGCATCGAGTTACGTCCGGTAGCCGAGACACCAGACAGCTGGAAATGGGATTTAAACACCATTCCTGTGCGCATCATTCCCGTGGAACAACATGTTTAAGTTATTCTCTGCATTCAGAAAAAATAAAATCTGGGACTTTGATGGCGGCATTCATCCACCAGAAATGAAGACTCAGTCAAACGGTACGCCGCTGCGGCAGGTTCCGCTGGCGCCACGTTTTGTTATTCCGCTGAAACAACATATTGGCGCGGAGGGTGAACTGTGCATCAGCGTGGGCGACACTGTGTTGCGAGGTCAGGCGCTAACCATAGGGCGTGGCAAAATGCTTCCGGTACATGCGCCAACGTCAGGCACCGTGGTGGCCATTGCCCCGCACTCTACCGCGCATCCATCGGCGTTAGCTGAGCTGAGCGTTATCATTGACGCTGATGGCGAAGACCGCTGGATTGAGCGCGACGGCTGGGCCGATTACCGCTCCCGCAGCCGAGAAGAACTGATCGCGCGTATTCATCAGTTTGGCGTCGCCGGACTGGGCGGCGCAGGTTTTCCCACCGGTGTAAAACTGCAGGGCGGCGGTGATAAAATTGAAACACTGATCATCAACGCCGCTGAATGCGAGCCGTATATTACAGCTGATGACCGCCTGATGCAGGACTGCGCAGCGCAGGTCGTCGAAGGTATCCGCATCCTGGCCCACATTCTTCAGCCACGTGAAATTCTGTTGGGCATCGAAGATAACAAACCGCAGGCAATTTCCATGCTGCGCGCGGTGCTGGCTGATTCACACGATATCAGCTTGCGCGTGATCCCTACTAAGTATCCGTCCGGCGGGGCCAAACAGTTAACGCAAATTCTGACTGGCAAGCAGGTTCCCCATGGTGGACGCTCATCCGATATTGGCGTGCTGATGCAAAACGTCGGAACCGCCTATGCGATCAAACGTGCGGTAATTGACGGAGAACCGATCACCGAGCGTGTCGTGACGCTTACCGGGGAGGCCGTCAGTCGTCCAGGCAACGTCTGGGCGCGTTTAGGTACGCCAGTTCGTCATCTGCTCAACGACGCGGGCTTTTGTCCTTCCGCCGACCAGATGGTGATTATGGGTGGACCGCTGATGGGCTTTACGCTGCCATGGCTGGATGTACCGGTGGTCAAGATAACCAACTGTCTTCTGGCACCTTCTGCTAGTGAAATGGGTGAAACGCCAGAAGAGAAAGGCTGTATTCGCTGTAGCGCTTGCGCCGATGCCTGCCCGGCCGATCTCCTGCCACAGCAGCTTTATTGGTTCAGTAAAGGGCAACAGCACGACAAAGCCACGGCCCACAATATCGCCGACTGCATTGAATGCGGTGCCTGCGCCTGGGTATGCCCAAGCAACATTCCATTGGTGCAGTATTTCCGTCAGGAAAAAGCCGAGATTTACGCCATTAGTCAGGAAGAAAAACGTGCAGCTGAAGCAAAAGCGCGATTTGAAGCCCGACAGGCACGCCTTGAACGTGAAAAAGCTGCCCGTCTTGAACGTCACAAAAACGCAGCCGTTCAGCCTGCAGCGAAAGATCATGATGCCATCGCCGCCGCGCTGGCTCGCGTAAAAGAAAAACAGGCTCAGGCGCTGCAGCCGGTAGTAATTCAGGCAGGTGAAAAACCTGACAATAGCGCAGTGATTGCCGCACGCGAGGCGCGTAAGGCGCAAGCTCGTGCTTCCCGTAAGGAAAATTCGCCGCAAAGTGAAGGCAGCAGCACGGGTACAGATCCGCGTAAAGCTGCCGTCGAAGCGGCAATTGCTCGCGCCAAAGCCCGCAAGCTTGAGCAGCAGACAGCAACGGAAACAGCCGAACCGGTTGATCCCCGCAAAGCCGCCGTGGAAGCGGCAATCGCTCGTGCAAAAGCCCGCAAGCTTGAGCAGCAGACAGCACCGGAAACAGCCGAACCGGTTGATCCCCGCAAAGCCGCCGTGGAAGCGGCAATCGCTCGTGCAAAAGCCCGCAAGCTTGAGCAGCAGACAGCAACGGCAACAGCCGAGTCGGTTGATCCACGTAAAGCCGCCGTCGCGGCCGCTATCGCACGCGCTCAGGCAAAGAAAGCCGCGCAGCAGCAGGTTGTTAACGAGGAATAAATGGTATTCAGAATAGCAAGCTCCCCTTATACCCATAACCAGCGCCAGACATCACGAATCATGATGTTGGTGTTACTTGCGGCGTTGCCAGGGATCGCCGCGCAGCTGTGGTTCTTTGGCTGGGGTACGTTGTTCCAGATAGTTCTGGCCGCCATCAGCGCTATCGCCGCCGAAGCGGGCGTGCTTAGACTGAGGAAACAACCCATCGTGCCAATTTTAAAAGACAACTCCGCCTTACTCACCGGGTTGTTGCTGGCCGTGAGTATTCCTCCGCTCTCCCCCTGGTGGATGGTGGTATTAGGCACGGTATTCGCGGTTATTATTGCTAAACAGTTGTATGGCGGTCTCGGTCAGAACCCGTTTAACCCTGCCATGATTGGTTACGTCGTGCTGCTAATCTCATTTCCGGTACAGATGACCAGCTGGCTGCCGCCGCACGAAATTGCGGCTACCGTGCCTGGGTTCTTTGACGCACTGAACGTTATCCTTAGCGGCCACACTGTCAGCGGCGGGGATATGAATACGCTGCGAATGGGCATTGATGGTATCAGCCAGGCAACGCCTCTTGACACCTTTAAGACGTCATTGCATGCAGGGCGTACTGTTGAACAGGTGATGCAATACCCGATCTATAGCGGTGTGCTGGCAGGTGCAGGCTGGCAGTGGGTTAATCTTGCCTGGCTGGCAGGCGGGATCGTTCTGTTATGGCAGAAGGCGATTCGCTGGCATATCCCGGTTAGCTTTCTTCTGTCTCTCGCCGTTTGCGCCACCCTGGGATGGTGGTTCTCACCGGAGTCACTCGCATCACCTCAGTTACACCTGCTTTCAGGCGCGACCATGCTGGGTGCATTCTTTATTCTTACCGACCCCGTTACGGCCTCGACAACTAACCGTGGCCGCCTGATTTTTGGCGCACTTGCAGGTCTGTTAGTGTGGTTGATTCGCAGTTTTGGCGGTTATCCTGACGGTGTGGCCTTTGCCGTATTACTGGCAAATATCACGGTTCCCTTGATTGATTATTACACCCGCCCTCGCGTGTACGGACATCGCTAAGGAATTCCAATGCTGAAAACGATTCGTAAACACGGTATTACGCTGGCGCTGTTTGCTGCGGGCTCAACGGGATTAACCGCGGCAATCAATCAATTAACCAAGTCCACCATTGATGAACAGGCCGCACTGCAGCAAAAAGCACTGTTCGATCAGGTTCTGCCAGGCGACCGCTACAATAATAACTTGTCTGAGAGCTGTTATCTGGTTAATGCGCAGGCGTTAGGTAAAGGTACTCACCGTGTGTATATTGCGCGCCAGGACGACCATCCCGTGGCAGCAATTCTTGAAGCTACAGCGCCAGATGGTTATTCCGGGGCTATTCAACTGCTGGTCGGTGTCGATTTTACGGGTACTGTGTTGGGTACGCGGGTAACCGAGCATCATGAAACGCCGGGACTGGGCGACAAAATCGAACTGCGGCTTTCTGACTGGATCACCCACTTTAGTGGCAAAACAATCGCTGCGGGTAACGACGCCCACTGGGCGGTAAAAAAAGACGGCGGTGACTTTGACCAGTTTACTGGCGCAACCATTACGCCGCGGGCGGTTGTGAATGCAGTAAAACGCGCCGGTTTGTATGCGCAAACGCTACCCGCACAGCTTCCTCAACTTAGCGCCTGTGGAGAATAAACCATGAGCGAAATTAAAGACGTTATTGTCCAGGGGTTATGGAAAAATAACTCCGCGCTTGTGCAGTTACTCGGGATGTGTCCGTTGTTGGCTGTTACCTCTACCGCCACTAACGCGCTGGGGCTGGGGCTCGCGACGACGCTCGTCCTGACGCTGACCAATCTGACGATTTCGGCCCTTCGTCGCTGGACACCGCCTGAAATCCGTATTCCAATTTATGTCATGATCATCGCCTCTGTGGTGAGTGCAGTGCAGATGCTGATTAATGCCTACGCCTTTGGCCTGTATCAGTCTCTGGGCATCTTTATCCCGCTGATTGTGACCAACTGTATTGTTGTTGGTCGTGCTGAAGCCTTCGCCGCCAAAAAAGGCCCTGCATTATCCGCGCTCGATGGTTTCTCCATCGGTATGGGGGCTACCGGCGCCATGTTTGTTCTGGGCTCACTGCGTGAAATAATTGGTAACGGTACACTATTTGATGGCGCCGACGGTTTGTTGGGTAGCTGGGCTAAAGTATTGCGCGTTGAGATCTTCCATACTGATACGCCGTTTCTGCTGGCCATGCTGCCACCAGGCGCGTTTATTGGTCTGGGCTTGATGCTGGCAGTTAAGTATCTTATTGATGAGAAAATAAAGAAACGTCGTGCCGAGGCGGCTGTCGTGGACAGTCCGGCTGGTGAAACAGGGAATGTGTCATGAACAAAGCTAAACGGCTGGAAATTCTCACTCGCCTGCGTGATAACAATCCGCATCCAACAACCGAGCTTAATTTTACATCACCTTTCGAACTGCTGATTTCGGTCTTGCTTTCCGCTCAGGCCACCGATGTCAGCGTCAATAAAGCAACAGCCAAGCTTTACCCCGTCGCTAATACGCCCGCCGCGATGCTGGAGCTAGGCGTCGAAGGCGTTAAGTCCTACATTAAAACAATCGGTTTGTTTAACAGCAAAGCGGAGAACGTGATTAAAACCTGCCGCATTTTACTGGAACAACACAATGGCGAGGTTCCGGAAGACAGAGCCGCATTAGAAGCCCTGCCTGGCGTTGGGCGCAAGACGGCGAATGTGGTGTTAAATACAGCCTTTGGCTGGCCGACTATTGCTGTAGATACCCATATTTTCCGGGTATGTAACCGGACACAATTTGCCCCTGGTAAAAACGTCGAACAGGTAGAAGAGAAGCTACTGAAAGTCGTACCCAGTGAATTTAAAGTCGATTGCCATCACTGGTTAATTCTTCATGGCCGCTACACCTGTATAGCCAGGAAGCCTCGTTGTGGTTCCTGCATCATCGAAGATCTCTGTGAATTCAAAGAGAAAGTTGATATCTGATGCTGCCGGGGCATCCTCTTTGCCCCTCGCATACATAACGATTAGTTATGCACTCCCTCGCAATAGTTTTCCCGACAATGATGCCATTCAATTACCCATCTCTAATGTAATATTCTTGTGAATTAGCGCCTGAGCAGGTTAATCGTTTTTTTAGTACTAGAAATTTCTATCTATACGTGATCAGGATCACGCAGCTAACACAATGTTAAAAAATATTTATTTTTTAGTTAAAGTGACAATCAGATGACCTAAGTGAACAGTTTATAAACAAAACATTACACTAGCTATTTTTCAGATATTGGCCTATATCACTGGATTCAACCGCAAATAGCAGAACATATCGCCACATTGCGGTTTTCACCGTAATTAAACAGTGTAAAAATCTGTCATTTTCTAAATGAAGAAATTTAACGCTAGATAACATTTCAGCGCCCCGACGATTTCACCAGTCATGATATATGTAACAGATTATTACAAACCACTTGTCTGAAGGGTCAAGATAGTGAACATTACTTGCCGTTTCCCCTCCCACTATAACAATCGGACGGATGAACTTGACTCATCACGTACCTGAACACCCCCGTTGATATGGGATGTAAAAAAAGAGGTAAAAGTGTCTACTGCAAACAATAAACCAACAGAAGGCGTGAGTTTAAACGCCTTCAAACAACCAAAAGCGTTCTATCTCATTTTCTCAATTGAGCTGTGGGAACGTTTTGGTTATTACGGCCTGCAAGGAATTATGGCCGTCTACCTGGTTAAACAACTGGGCATGTCAGAAGCGGATTCCATCACCCTTTTCTCCTCCTTTAGCGCCCTGGTATATGGCCTGGTTGCGATTGGCGGTTGGTTAGGTGATAAAGTTCTGGGTACAAAACGCGTCATTATGCTGGGTGCCGTTGTGCTGGCGATTGGTTATGCGCTGGTAGCATGGTCCGGTCACGATGCGGGTATCGTTTATATGGGTATGGCGGCCATCGCAGTCGGTAACGGTCTGTTTAAAGCAAACCCATCATCCCTGCTCTCTACCTGCTATGCCAAAGATGACCCGCGTCTTGATGGTGCATTTACCATGTACTATATGTCCGTCAACATCGGTTCGTTCTTCTCTATGCTGGCAACGCCGTGGCTGGCTGCGCGTTACGGCTGGAGCACCGCGTTCGCACTGAGCGTCGTGGGTATGCTGATTACCGTGGTTAACTTCGCATTCTGCCAGCGCTGGGTTAAACAGTACGGTTCTAAGCCTGACTTTGAGCCAATCAACTTCCGTAACCTGCTGCTGACCATCGTTGGCGTTGTGGTGCTGATCGCGATTGCAACCTGGCTGCTGCATAACCAGCAGATCGCACGTATGGTTCTGGGTGTGATTGCCATTGGTATCGTGTTTATCTTCGGTAAAGAAGCCTTCACCATGAAAGGTGCTGCCCGTCGTAAAATGATCGTTGCCTTCATTCTGATGCTGGAAGCGATTATCTTCTTCGTGCTGTACAGCCAGATGCCGACCTCGCTGAACTTCTTCGCGATTCGTAACGTTGAGCACTCTATTCTTGGTATTGCTTTTGAACCTGAACAATACCAGGCATTGAACCCGTTCTGGATCATCATTGGTAGCCCAATCCTCGCCGCTATCTATAACAAGATGGGCGATACGCTGCCGATGCCAACCAAGTTTGCGATTGGTATGGTGCTGTGTTCCGGTGCGTTCCTGATCCTGCCGCTGGGTGCGAAATTCGCTACCGACGCGGGCATCGTTTCCGTTAACTGGTTGATCATCTGCTACGGCCTGCAAAGTATCGGTGAGCTGATGATCTCCGGTCTGGGTCTGGCAATGGTGGCACAGCTGGTTCCGCAACGCCTGATGGGCTTCATCATGGGTAGCTGGTTCCTGACCACTGCCGGTGCCAATATCATCGGTGGTTACGTGGCTAACATGATGGCGGTCCCAGAGAATGTGACTGACCCGCTGATGTCTCTGGAAGTCTACGGTCGCGTGTTCCTGCAGATTGGTGTTGCAACGGCGGTTATCGCTGTTCTGATGCTGCTGACGGCACCGAAACTGAATCGTATGACTCAGGACGACGAAGCCGATGAGAAAGCCGCTAAGGCCGCAACAGCGTAATTCTCAGGGAAACTTTCTTTCCGGCCGCTAACTGATGTTAGCGGCTTTTTTTTTGCCTGAGGTAGCACTACCATACGGTATACCTCAGCCAAAAGGAGTTACCGATGAAACTGTTCTACAAACCGGGCGCTTGTTCTCTCGCTTCCCACATCACGCTTCGTGAGAGCGGTAAAGATTTCACGCTGGATGGTGTTGATCTGATGAAGAAACGTCTGGAAAACGGCGATGATTTTTTCGCGGTAAACCCAAAAGGTCAAGTCCCCGCGCTGCTGCTGGATGACGGAACGCTACTGACCGAAGGCGTCGCCATCATGCAATACCTGGCAGACAGCGTGCCAGACCGTCAGCTCCTGGCCCCTACAAGCAGCCTCTCCCGTTACAAAACCATCGAATGGCTTAACTACATTGCGACAGAGCTGCATAAAGGCTTTACACCACTTTTCCGTCCCGATACGCCGGAGGACTTCAAGCCAACCGTTCGCGCGCTGCTGGAGAAAAAAATGCAGTATGTGAATGACTCGCTGAAAGATAACCCATGGATCTGTGGCTCGCGCTTCAGCATTGCGGACGCTTATCTTTTCACCGTGCTGCGCTGGGCCTATGCGGTGAAGCTGAATATGGCCGGTTTAAGCAATATAGACGCGTATATGGCGCGGATGGCTGAACGCCCGGCGGTTGCAGCGGCGTTGAAAGCTGAAGGGTTAAATTAACTGCTGTTGCCGGGTAGCGCTGGCGCTTACCCGGCCTATAGTCAAACCAATGCCCGATAAGCGAGAGCGCCATCGGGCATTGATTACAGCTGCGTCGCGCTGAAGTAATGTTCAGGCCTGGCGATAGAATCCTGCGCGGCCACCACCTGCAACTCATACTCGTGCATCTCTTTGGTGGCGATCATCACTTCATACACCGCCGCTGTCACATGCTCAAGCGCCTGCTGTAAAGACGCCCCCTGCAACAGTTTAACCAGCAACAAGCCACTGGTGACATCACCGACGCCAACGGGCTGACGAGCGCCAAAATCAACTAACGGTCGGCTGATGTGCCACGCCTGGTCGGCTGTGACCAACAACATCTCGAAACGATCTGAGCTAATACCTGCACGAGCCAGATGCTTCACAAGCACAATTGCCGGTCCTTGCGCAATGAGCTCACGTGCGGCTGCCACTGCCTCATTGACGCTGTTAACCGCGTGTTCGCACAAAATTTCGAGTTCAACCAGATTCGGGGCGATAATGTCGCTGGCCGGCAACGAATGGCGCACGTGAAACTCGGCTACGCCGGGTGCAACGATACACCCTTTCTCCGGATGCCCCATCACCGGGTCGCAGAAGTATTTCGCCTGCGGATTGGCCGCTTTCACCTGGCGTACAATATCCAGAATATGCTCGCCCTGCTCTGCTGAACCAAGATAACCGCTCAGGACTGCGTCACAGGTTTGAAGTTTATCAATATCGGCAATACCCTGAACGATTTCGGTCAGGTGGCTCGGCGGCATAACGCAACCGGTCCATTTACCGTATTGTGTATGGTTAGAAAACTGAACGGTATTCAGCGGCCAGACATTTGCGCCAAGACGACGCATTGGAAACTCTGCTGCACTATTGCCCGCATGACCAAAAACAACGTGGGACTGGATGGCGAGGATATTCTTCATTTTGCTTACCACAACCCTGAAAAAATAAAGGGGCGAAGTTTCCCACGCCCCTGCTAACTAAATCTTACTTCCAGCAAATCAGACAATAATTCTTCTTACCACGGCGCAGTAAGGTGTAGCGCCCGAACAGGATATCACTCTCCTGGAAGAAATATTCCGGATCAGATTGCTTCTCACCGTTGATGGTCACCGCGTTTGACGCGATGGTCTTACGTGCCTGACCGCGAGAAGGCTGCAGTTCGGAGTCCACCAGCGCCTGCATCAGATCGGCACCCTTATCCATTTCGATCATCGGCACACCATCCTGCGCCAGCTGTTCGAAATCAGCTTCGCTCAAATCGCTCAAATTACCGTTGAACAAACTTTCGGTAATGCGTTTTGCCGCAACCAGACCTTCTTCACCGTGAACCAGACGCGTGACCTGTTCGGCCAGTACATACTGGGCACGCGGTGCTTTACCGCTGTTTTTATCTTCTTCTTCCAGCGCATTGATCTCTTCAATGTCCATGAAAGTGAAGAATTTCAGGAAGCGATAAACGTCCGCATCGGCGGTGTTGATCCAGAACTGGTAGAATTTATAAGGGCTGGTTTTCTTCGGATCCAGCCACACAGCGCCGCCTTCAGTCTTACCGAATTTGGTGCCGTCAGCTTTAGTGATCAGCGGAACGGTCAGACCAAATACCTGATTCTGATGCAGACGACGGGTCAAATCGATACCTGAAGTAATGTTACCCCACTGGTCTGAACCACCAATCTGCAGCGCCACGCCGTGCAGTTTATTCAGACAGGCAAAGTCATAACCCTGCAGCAGGTTGTAAGAAAACTCGGTAAAGGAGATCCCTTGATCGTCGCGGTTCAGACGCTGCTTCACCGCTTCTTTGTTGATCATCTGGTTAACAGAGAAGTGTTTGCCGATATCACGCAGGAAGGTCAGTACGTTCATACCGCCAAACCAGTCGTAGTTATTCGCAGCAATCGCCGAGTTGTCGCCACAGTCGAAATCGAGGAACGGCGCAACCTGTTTGCGGATTTTGTCCACCCACTCCTGCACGGTGTCTTCGGTATTCAGTTTACGCTCGGCGGCTTTAAAGCTCGGGTCACCAATCAGACCGGTTGCGCCACCTACCAGTGCGACAGGTTTATGGCCTGCCTGCTGGAAGCGTTTCAGGCATAACAATGGAACCAGATGCCCCAAATGCAAGCTGTCAGCGGTAGGATCGAAGCCGCAATAGAGCGCGATCGGGCCTTGCGCCAGTCGCTCTGCTAACGCTTCCTCGTCCGTCACCTGGGCCACCAGCCCCCGCTCTTGCAATTGTTTAATCAAGTTACTGCTTGCCATCAAAATCTCCATGTATAAAACGACTGCACCTTTGCCGGTACACGACTTTTCGCCTGATGCGAAAGAAACATAGAATAAAGCGCCGGATTGTTCAGCACCAGCGCTTAAAACAAGAAATTTGCATCTTTAGGGAGCCAGGCGATCAATTTTCCACGCGTTATCTTCGCGTTGGTATAAAAAACGATCGTGTAAGCGGTTTTCACCACCCTGCCAGAACTCCATTTGTTCAATACTCACACGAAAGCCGCCCCAGAAACTGGGCAGAGGCACTTCCCCTTGCTGAAACTTCTGTTTCAGTTCGAGGAATTTGCTTTCGAGAATACCGCGAGCGGAGATCCGACTGGATTGTTTAGATACCCAGGCGCCAATCTGGCTGTCGCGTGGGCGACTGTGGAAATATTTGACCACTTCAAGTGTGGAAAGACGCTCAGCCTTACCGATAACCATCACCTGCCGTTCCAGCGTGTGCCAGGGGAACAAGAGGCTAATGCGTGGGTTTTTCTCGATCTGATGCGCCTTACGGCTACCGAGGTTGGTATAGAACACCAGCCCTTTATCATCATAATGTTTGAGCAACACGATACGCTGATACGGCTGACCATTTTCATCGACGGTCGCAACGACCATCGCGGTGGGATCGGCGAGTTTGGCATCACAGGCTTGCCCCAGCCAGCGCTCAAACAGTGCAAGGGGGTCGGCGGGAAGATCGCGGCGGCGAAGACCGCCTTTCGTGTATTCACGGCGCAGATGCGCTATTTGCTGCAATTCGTCGTTATCAGACATGATGTTGGCTACGGATTGTCAGTGGGTGACGCTATTGTGCGCCGCCCAGGTGAAAATCTCAACGCTTCGGGTTCTGTAACTGACAGTTATTTAGCACAATTCTGTCTCGTTTATAGACCGTTGCCTCGTTGCCTTTAGACCAGAAGACGTAGATACCATCGGTATAGCGCGAACCTGATGCCGACACGCCCTGTTTGAGGTTCAATAGCTGATTATCATATACAAAGCTTGCCATCTGACGGGTATTGTTCAACTTCACGGTAAGCGGTTTTTCGTCACAACGATATTCCAGCGTATCCGTTTGCATACGTTCGACAAATTGGTTGTACACACTACACCCGCTAAGCAGTACCGGCAGACACACTAACAACAGTTTTTTCATAGCCATATCCTGAAGACTTTCCTGGTCCTGGAGGGTAATGGCACCCTCCCTAATATTCCTAGTTTACCGGCATATGGCGCTGAATAATTTCAGTTAACTCTGAGTTCGAGGGTTAGCTGGATAAATCGCCCCTAAAACGCTCGGCTCTGATGCGCCGGTGACTGAAGGCAGATTTCCCGGTAACCCTGCCAGCGTTCGCCACGCCAGCCAGGCAAAGGCTAACGCTTCCATATCGTCGCCGCTAATCCCGGCTTCATCGGTTGAGGTGACCTCTGTACCCGGCAATAATGCCGCCAGACGCATCATCAACAGCGGATTACGGCTTCCTCCTCCGCAGACCATGAGTCGTTCACAGCCGCCGCTGAGCAAGACCTGCTCTGAAATAGTCACCGCGGTCAGTTCGGCAAGCGTCGCCTGTACATCCCGCGGACTTATACCCGGGAACTGCGACAGATGACGTTCTATCCAGCCATAATTGAAATACTCACGACCGGTGCTTTTGGGTGAAGGCGCAGAAAAATAAGGATCGCTAAGCATATTTTGCAGTAAAGGCAGGATCACCGTTCCTGAACTGGCCCACTGCGCATCTTTGTCGTAGGGTTGACCACATTGCCTCCAGATCCAGGCATCCATCAGCATATTGCCAGGTCCGGTATCGTAGCCGCGAACGGGTTGCTGGGGAATAAGCAGAGACAAATTGGCAATTCCGCCGATGTTTAGCACCATCCGCCGCTCCGTTGGATGAGCCAGCAGCGCCTGATGAAAAGCCGGAACCAACGGTGCCCCCTGCCCGCCGAGGGCGATATCGCGGCGGCGAAAATCGCCTACTACGGTTATCCCTGTGCGTGCCACAATCTGATTATTGTCGCCAATTTGCAGCGTGTGCGGCGCGGGGCCTGTCGGTTCATGCCACACGGTTTGCCCATGACAACCGATCGCAACAATGTCCTGCGGTTTCATCTTTTCCTGCGCCAGCAGGGCATTCACCGCCTCAGCAAACAGATAACCGAGCTGTGCATCCAGTTGCCCAAACTGAGAAAGCGTAAGCTGCTGACCCTGACAGATATCCAGAATCGCTTGTTTTACATGACCAGGAATAGGCCAGCTCAGACTCGCCTGTTGCGCAACCATCGTTTCATCTATTGTCGCCAGCACAACATCGACGCCATCAAGGCTGGTTCCAGACATTACACCGATAAAACGGCCCGATTTCATATGTCATCCTTTTAAGCAAATTAGCCTTGACACTCAACCATAAAGTGCCGAGTAATGCCATGCTTCCTTAATGATTTTTGATGGCTAATCATTACAATGGATGCTTTATTACATCAATTATATGAATGATTCGTTTATACTCGGTATATCCGATTTCAGTTAAGATTTTCATATTGTTCCAGTAGAACATGTGAACTTGGGTTCACAAATGCCATATAATTTAGTCATGAAGGGTGCTTATTGAGCATTTCGTGGCGACAAAGGAGATTTGTAAATGATTAAACGTGTGCTGATTGTTTCATTAATGGGCGTATCTTTAGCGGGCTGCGTTAACAATGATAGCCTTTCGGGCGACGTATATACCGCATCCGAAGCGAAACAAGTTCAGAACGTGACCTACGGTACGATTGTTCATGTTCGTCCGGTGCAAATCCAGGGTGGTGATGACGCAAACGTGATTGGCGCTATTGGCGGTGCGGTACTCGGCGGGTTCCTCGGTAACACCGTTGGCGGCGGTACGGGTCGTTCATTAGCGACGGCTGCAGGCGCCGTTGCCGGCGGCGTAGCGGGTCAAAGCGTACAAGGTGCGATGAATAAAACCCAGGGTGTGGAACTGGAAATCCGTAAGGACGACGGTAATACCATTATGGTGGTTCAGAAACAGGGTGCGACCAAGTTTTCAGCCGGTCAACGCGTTGTTATGGCAAACAACGGCAGCCAGGTTACCGTGTCTCCACGCTAATCGAATTTACGTGTGGTCAGACTCTGGCCACACGCTATCTTCTGTATCAGCCTTGTGACTGTAGCTCAATAATATTATGTTCCAGTCTGGCGACCAGTTTAATCAGCAGATCAATTTCCTCAGCTGAAATCCCTTCCAAAATTTCTCCACGTGTTTTGTTGATAACCGCTTCCATATCCGCGATCAGCGGCTCTGCTTTTTCTGTCAGTCTAATTCTCTTTGCCCGGCGATCGCTGGCGCAAGTCTGGCGTGAAATGAGTCCCTTTTCTTCCAGTTGGTCAAGCGTACGTACCAGCGAAGGCTGTTCGATGCCAATCGCTTTCGCCAACTGAATCTGCGATTGATCGGGCGGCAATTGATGAATGTTGTGCAGCGTAACCCAATGGGTCTGCGTCAACTCCAGAGGTTTCAGGCGATGGTCAATCAGAGCACGCCAAATGCGCACCAACCGTGCCAGATCAGAACCTAATGGCGATTCCAATTTCATCTCCTTATAATTAGCTTGCTAAGTTATTGTGCTGATTTTAGAATAGTGTGCAGCATTTGTATTGCCAAAACAAATGTATTGCCAAATTTGCTTACCGGCAGACATTTTTTCAGACATTATGCGTTACAGAGACTCGTTGTCTCTTTTTTGCTAAACCTATAGCGATGCTCTCTTCCGCCAAGGATTTTGCCCGTGAAGTTTATGTTTAATGCAACAGGATTGCCCCTACAAGATTTAATGATCGGCGCATCTGTCTACTTCCCGCCTGTTTTCAAGGCATTTGTAGCAGGATTCCTTCTCTGGCTGGTTGTTCATCGCCTGCTTCGCGACTGGATTTATTCCGGCGAAATCTGGCATCCCCTGTTAATGGATCTGTCCCTCTTTACGCTATGCGTATGTCTGGCCTTTGTCATGCTGATTGTGTGGTGATTATGTCGCTTAAAACCGTTAAATACTTCTCCACGATTATAGTCGCTGCAATCGCAGTTTTCGCAGGATGGTGGATGTGGAATTACTATATGCAATCGCCCTGGACCCGTGACGGCAAAGTGCGCGCTGAGCAGGTCAGCATCACGCCGCAGGTTTCGGGCAGTATCAGCGAACTCAACATAAAAGATAACCAGTTTGTGAATGAAGGCGATGTCCTGTTTGTTATCGACAAGACGCCATTTCACATTGCTGAACTGAATGCACAAGCCCAGTTGGCTAAAGCACAGTCCGATCTGGCAAAAGCCAATAACGAGGCTAACCGCCGCCGTCACTTATCGCAAAATTATATCTCTGCCGAAGACCTGGATACCGCCAACCTCAACGTGAAAGCCATGCAGGCGAGCGTTAAAGCAGCAGAGGCCAGTCTGCGCCAGGCACAGTGGCAACTGACACAAACGGTGGTCAAAGCCCCCGTGGCAGGCTGGGTCACCAACCTTTCAATCCGTACCGGAGACTACGCCTCAACCGGTAAACCCCTGTTTGCCCTTGTCGACAGTCAATCTTTTTATGTAATGGGGTATTTTGAAGAAACCAAATTGCGCCATATTCGCGAAGGTGCGCCTGCGCTGATCACCCTCTACAGTGGCAATATAAAGTTACAGGGTCACGTATCCAGTATTGGTCGTGCCATCTACGACCAAAGTGTGGAAAGTGACTCCGGCCTGATCCCCGATATTAAACCTAACGTGCCGTGGGTGCGCCTGGCGCAACGTGTTCCGGTGCGCATCGAATTCGACGAGCCAGTGCAGGGTATCACGCTGGTTTCAGGTACGACCTGCAGCGTGTCTATCGGTCAGCGTAAATGAAACTGCCCCATCTGACACCTGGCAATTTGCCGTGGTTTAAAGCCACGGCGGCGCAGTGGCGCTATGCACTGCGAAACACCATTGCGATGTGTCTGGCGTTAACGTTCGCCTATTACCTGAATCTGGATGAACCCTACTGGGCGATGACCTCGGCGGCGGTGGTCAGCTTTCCTACTGTTGGTGGGGTTATCAGTAAAAGCCTCGGTCGCGTTGCGGGTAGCTTGCTTGGTGCCACCGCCGCCTTAATTATTGCCGGACATGCTCTCAATGAGCCGTGGTTGTTTTTGCTCTGCATGTCGCTGTGGATTGGTTTTTGTACCTGGGCCTGTGCCCATTTTACCAATAACGTCGCTTACGCCTTTCAATTGGCGGGCTACACCGCGGCAATCATTGCGTTTCCCATGGTTAATACCATTGAGATTACGCAGTTGTGGAATATCGCGCAGGCCCGCGTGTGCGAGGTTATCGTGGGTATCCTGTGCGGTGGGATGATGATGATGATCCTGCCCAGCACCTCCGATGGCACCACGTTACTTACCGCGCTGAAAAACATGCATTCTCGTTTACTGGAACATGCCAGCTTACTCTGGCAACCGGAGACAACGGACGCCATTCGTACGGCTCATGAAAGTGTCATCGGGCAGATCCTGACCATGAACCTGCTGCGTATACAGGCGTTCTGGAGCCACTACCGCTTTCGCCGTCAAAATGCGTTGCTCAATTCGCTGTTGCACCAGCAGTTGCGTATGACCAGCGTGATTTCCAGTCTGCGCAGGATGTTGCTGAACTGGCCTAATCCCCCGGTCAATACCCGGGAGGTCATCGAGCAGTTGCTCAGCGCGCTGGTCAAATCCAATACCGACAGCTACACCGTTGCGCGTATTATTGCCCCTCTTCGCCCAACCGATGCGCGCGACTACCGACACGTCGCTTTCTGGCAACGGTTACGCTATTTTTGCCGAATTTACCTGCGCAGTAGCCATTACCTGCATTTACTTGAAAATGGGGTCACTGCGGAACAGATTAATGTTGACCGTACGCCAGGTCTTGCGCGCCACACTGATAATGCGGAAGCCATCTGGAGCGGGTTGCGTACATTCTGCACGTTGATGCTTATCGGCGCATGGAGCATTGGCGCACAATGGGAATCAGGATCTGGCGCGCTCACGCTCGCAGCCATCAGCAGCGTTCTGTATTCTACCGTCGCTACACCATTCAAGTCACTTTCGCTGCTGATGCGCACGCTGGTTCTGCTGTCGCTGTTTAGCTTCGTGGTTAAGTTTGGCCTGATGGTGCAAATTTCCGATCTCTGGCAATTCATTCTTTTTCTCTTCCCGCTTCTCGCCACCATGCAACTCCTGAAGCTACAAATGCCTGCACTGGCGGGCCTGTGGGGACAGCTGATCGTGTTTATGGGATCGTTTATCGCGGTAACCAATCCGCCGGTTTATGATTTCGCTGATTTCCTGAATGACAATATGGCGAAAATCATCGGCGTGGCGCTGTCCTGGCTGGCCTTCGCTATTCTGCGTCCAGGTTCAGATGCGCGGAAAAGTCGGCGTCATATTCGTGCCCTGCGTAGGTATTTTGTCGATCAGCTGAGTCGACGTCCCTCACTCAGTGAAAACGAATTTGAGTCGCTGACCTATCACCACGTCAGCCAGCTTAGCAACAGTCAGGACGCGCTGGCGAGACGCTGGTTATTGCGTTGGGGAGTAGTTTTGTTGAACTGCTCACACGTGGTGTGGCAGCTTCGCACATGGGAGGCGCGTTCAGATCCACTCGCTCGCGTCAGGGACGTATGTATCTTACTGCTCCGTGACGTGATGAGTGAACGTGGCGTCCAGCAACGACCGCTGAATGCCACGCTAAATCAGTTACAGCGCATCTGCGATACGCTTGCCCACCATCATCAACCTGCCGCGCAGGAACTGTCTGCGCTTGTCTGGCGGCTACACTGTTCGCTTTCGCAACTCGAACAAGCGCCGCCGCCGGGTACACTAAGTAGTTGATTATTTAATAACGCCACAAGCGTAGCGCGCTCCGCCACCGCCCAGCGGTTTCGGTTGATCGGACATATTATCGCCGCCCACATGGATCATCAGCGCCTTACCTTTCACCTCGTCGAGCGTTTTCAGCCGCGGTGCAAAAACTGGTGTTGTGGCGTTCCCGTCGTTATTTACCAGTAACAGCGGCAGGTCGCCCATGTGACCTGCGCCTTCCGGCCCTTCGTGTTTGCCAGTTTTGTGTGGATCATAATGGCCTCCGGCCGATTCTGCGGCTGAAGCTTTTCCTTCCTTAATAGCCGGTTGACAGCTGCCATTCGCATGCACATGGAAGCCATGTTCACCTGGCGGCAGCGCTCTAAGATCGGGCGTAAACTCCAGTCCTTTCGCGGTTTCAGCAATAGTGACCGTACCAATCGCCTGGCCGACGCCTTGCGACGTTACCAGATTCATCGTCACCTTTTCTTCACTGGCAGCCTGTGCACTTGCACAGGCGAGTAATGTGATAATGGCCAAACTCAAACGCTTCATAAGAACTCCGTCCAAAGGGTGTCTGATTGATAAGTGTAAACCAGTGACGCTAATTTGAACGGTAAAGCGCTGAAAACGCGATTAAGGTACGTCGTAACCCAGGGCGGCTTTACGAATACGGAACCACTGCTGGCGAGACATGTCCAGTGACTCAGACTCAATGGCGGCGCGGACACGTTCTATCTTACCTGAGCCAATAATTGGCAGCGGCTGGGACGGCAGGCGTAAAATCCAGGCGTACACCACCTGCTCAATAGACTGCGCGTTTAACTCTTCTGCGATCGCGGCAAGTTCATTGCGTAATGGCTGGAACGCATCGTCATTAAACAAGCGACCGCCACCAAGGCAGGACCAGGCCATTGGACGAATACGCAGTTGCTGCAGTTGATCTAAAGTACCATCCAGCAGGAGCGGCTGATGTACCGGAGAGATCTCAACCTGGTTGGTTGCCAGCGTAAACGGTAGACGCGATTGCAGCAGTGAAAACTGTGCGGGAGTGAAATTAGAAACGCCAAAGTGACGTACTTTGCCGCTATGGTGTAATTTTTTAAAAGCGTCTGCTACGTCGTCTGCATCCATAAGCGGGTCAGGACGGTGGATCAGCAGCAGGTCAATATGATCGGTCGCCAGTAATTTCAACGACTGTTCCGCACTGGCAATAATATGCGCACTATCGGTAATGTAATGGCCCAGCACATTTTCCGCGCGTGCTGTCGTCGCGATCCCACATTTAGTCACAATCTGCATTTTTTCACGCAGATGCGGGGCCAGCTTCATTGCCTCGCCAAACGCCGCCTCACACTGGTATCCACCGTAAATATCGGCGTGATCGACGGTGGTAACCCCCAGATCCAGATGCTCTTCAATAAAGCTGACTAACTGGCGCGCGGACATATTCCAGTCCATCAGGCGCCAATACCCCATCACAAAGCGAGAAAATTCAGGACCTTGTGGCGCAATAGTAATACGCTGAACCATAGCAGCTTCCTTATGAGTGAATGTGCATCGAGTATACGCAATTACACTTTTAAAAGAGTGAAGGTTGTTGCGGTTCTTCCGAAGGATTGGGTTTGTTTGCGCGTAATTTACGCATCAGACGCTGACGACAAAGCCGCAGCACTTCCTGCTTTTCGGCATCGCTCATCTTTTGCCAGTTAAAACGCTCATCCCGACTACGAAAACAGCCACGGCAAAAGCCGCGCTCGTCAGACTGACATATTCCACGGCATGGGCTCTGGACGGGGAAAAACTCCAGCTGTTCCGCCACATCCCCTCCTTTAGTAAAATTGATATACTTATTGAAGACGTTAACTGAATTTCTCGCAAGGGGCTATTGCATTAGACCGACTGGTCTATTACACTCCATCTCATGAACAAAGTCACTGAATACGATACACGCGAACATCTGCTGGCGACTGGCGAACAGCTGTGTATGCAGCGCGGCTTCACCGGCATGGGTTTAAGCGAACTACTGAAAACTGCTGAAGTTCCTAAGGGTTCGTTTTATCACTATTTTCGCTCTAAAGAAGCATTCGGTGTCGCGATGCTGGAACGCCACTATGCGGCCTATCATCAGCGACTGGCTACGCATTTTGATACAGGGGCGGGGAATTACCGCGACCGAATACTGGCCTACTATCAGGAAACCCTGAACCAGTTTAGCCAGCACGGGATTATTAGCGGCTGTTTAACTGTAAAACTTTCTGCTGAAGTATGCGATCTGTCAGAAGATATGCGCACAGCGATGGATAAAGGCGCGCGACACATTATTGCGCTGTTAGCGCAGGCGCTGGAGAAAGGTCGGGCCAACCAATGTCTGTCCTTTGTTGGCGAGCCGTTACAGCAAGCGCAGGTCCTGTATGCACTCTGGCTTGGTGCCAACCTGCAGGCCAAGATTTCTCGTAGCGCCACCCCGCTGGAAAATGCGCTGGCGCACGTTAAAAACATCATCACAACGCCTGCCGTTTAACAGGCGTTTTTATTTACTTTATTACTAGACGACCGGTCTATTCAGGAGTGCCACATGTCATCTGAAAAACTGTTTTCCCCACTGAAAGTGGGTGCCATCACGGCAGCTAACCGCGTATTCATGGCGCCACTGACGCGTCTGCGCAGCATCGAGCCTGGCGACATCCCTACTCCGCTGATGGTCGAGTATTACCGTCAACGCGCCAGCGCAGGCCTTATTATCAGCGAAGCCACGCAGATTTCCGCCCAGGCAAAAGGGTATGCTGGAGCCCCCGGCTTACACAGCGAAGCACAAATCGTCGCCTGGAAAAAAATCACTGCGGCTGTACACGCTGAGCAAGGTCATATTGCCGTTCAGTTGTGGCACACCGGGCGCATTTCTCACGCCAGTCTGCAGCCAAATGGACAGGCACCGGTTGCACCTTCTGCAATTATCGCAGGTACCCGCACCTCATTGCGTGATGAAAACGGCCTGGCAACACGCGTCGATACCTCCATGCCGCGCGCTCTGGAAACCGAAGAAATTCCAGGCATTGTAAATGACTTCCGTCAGGCTATAGCCAACGCACGCGAAGCAGGTTTCGACATGGTAGAACTGCACTCCGCTCACGGCTACCTGCTGCACCAGTTCCTGTCACCAACGTCTAACCAGCGTACCGATCAATACGGTGGTAGCGTCGAAAATCGTGCGCGTCTGGTACTGGACGTTGTCGATGCAGGTATTAAAGAATGGGGTGCCGATCGCATTGGTATTCGCGTCTCCCCGATTGGCTCTTTCCAGAACGTTGACAACGGTCCGAACGAAGAAGCCGATGCGCTTTATCTGATTGAACAACTGGGCAAACGCGGCATCGCTTACCTGCATATGTCGGAACCTGACTGGGCCGGTGGCGAGCCGTATTCCGATGCGTTTCGCGAAAAAGTTCGCGCGCGTTTTCACGGTCCGATCATTGGCGCGGGCGCCTACACACCAGAAAAAGCAGAATCGCTGATCGAAAAAGGTCTGATCGACGCCGTTGCTTTTGGTCGCGCTTATATCGCTAACCCGGATCTGGTCGCGCGTCTGCAGCGTAAAGCGGAGCTGAATCCACAGCGTGCCGAAAGCTTCTACGGCGGCGGCGCTGAAGGTTACACCGATTATCCTACCCTCTAACGTCACAAACTCAGTTCTGCCATTGATAGCGGTGTAACAACGCCGCTATACTAAAACAACATTTTGAATGTATTAGCCATTTTCGAAGGGGAAAAAGATGCGTTTACTTCATACCATGCTGCGCGTGGGTGACCTGCAGCGTTCCATCGAGTTTTACACCAACGTGCTGGGCATGAAGCTGCTGCGTACCAGCGAGAACCCTGAATATAAGTACTCTCTGGCCTTTGTCGGCTACGGCCCGGAAACCAGTGAAGCGGTGATCGAACTGACCTATAACTGGGGTGTCGATAAGTATGAGCTGGGCACAGCCTACGGCCATATCGCCCTGAGTGTAGACAATGCGGCCGAAGCCTGTGAACGTATTCGTCAGAATGGCGGCAACGTAACGCGTGAAGCGGGTCCGGTAAAAGGCGGCACAACAGTGATCGCGTTCGTTGAAGATCCGGACGGTTACAAAATTGAGCTGATCGAAGAGAAAGACGCCGGGCGCGGTCTGGGCGACTAACTTCCCCCTCGGGCGCAGATCGTCTGTGCCCGTAGTTTTATACTCATCATTTTGCAATAATACGTGCTGCAATTTTCCCGTATTAAGAGACCCAGATGTCCGATAACGCTCAACTTTCCGGTCTGTGTGACCGTTTTCGTGGTTTTTATCCTGTCGTCATTGATGTCGAAACCGCAGGGTTCAATGCCAAAACCGATGCGCTGCTTGAGATCGCCGCCATCACACTGAAAATGGATGAACAAGGCTGGCTGATGCCGGACACGACGTTACATTTCCACGTAGAGCCATTTGAAGGCGCGAATTTACAGCCGGAAGCCCTCGCCTTTAACGGTATTGACCCTAACAATCCGCTACGTGGTGCGGTCAGCGAATATGACGCACTGCATGCCATCTTCAAAATGGTACGCAAAGGGATTAAAGACAGCGGCTGCAATCGGGCTATCATGGTGGCGCATAACGCTACCTTCGATCACAGTTTCATGATGGCCGCAGCAGAGCGCGCCTCTCTCAAACGAAATCCATTTCATCCATTTGTCACTTTTGATACTGCGGCATTAAGCGGTCTGTCATTGGGGCAAACGGTGTTGTCAAAAGCATGTCTGGCGGCTGGAATGGAGTTTGACGGGAATCAGGCGCACTCGGCGCTGTATGATACCGAACGGACGGCCGTACTGTTTTGCGAAATCGTTAACCGCTGGAAACGCCTCGGCGGTTGGCCTCTTCCCGTGCCTGAAGAGGCATAACGGATCGATAAAAAAAGCGACCATCACAGGTCGCTTTTTTATTTCCGCTAAAATTACTCAGCGTCTGGTTCTTCGGTTTTGTATTTCGCCGCTGTTTCTTTAATCAGCTGCTGTAACTCACCGCGCTGGTACATTTCGATCAAAATGTCACAGCCGCCAACCAGCTCACCATCAACCCACAGCTGCGGAAAGGTCGGCCAGTTTGCGTATTTCGGCAGCTCGGCGCGAATATCCGGGTTCTGCAGAATATCAACGTAAGCAAAACGCTCACCACAGGCAGACAACGCCTGCACAGCCTGAGCGGAGAAACCGCAGCTTGGCAGTTTAGGGGAACCTTTCATGTACAGGAGAATCGGGTTTTCAGCGATCTGGCGCTGGATTTTTTCGATAGTGGTGCTCATTATCTTGCTTCCTTAAACTTCTTTTACGGCAGTAGTCTGACATTGTAACGGGTCAGACAGGCAACGGAAAATAACATTTTCATTACGCCTTATTATTTTATCCCCTGACGCTAAAAGTTGCATTCATAATCTCATTTATCCCCTTGAAGCCTGTGGATTTGATTGTCCTTTCACCTGTTTCCACGTTAATTGCTGTTTTTTTTTGCGGTCGGTTACGAAACACAGTTTTAAACAAAAAAAGCTATTAACTTTCCCTCTTTCTATAGATTAGAATCATCAAGTTTTGAAAATCACACGCAGGCACTATAGACCTGCCTTACCAGAGGACTGCTCAGTGGCGCGGATAAACCGAATCTCGATCACGCTCTGTGCTTTACTTTTTACTACACTGCCCTTTACGCCTATGGCTCATGCTTCCAAGCAGGCCAGGACGACAACTACCCAATCCCACCCCATCAAAACGGTAGATAAAAAGAAAAGCGCAACAACCAGCCAAAAAACAACAAAGACCAACAAGAAAACGGCGACAAAGACCTCCAGTAAAACCAGCACCAAAACCGCTTCCTCTTCTAAAAATCGCACTGCCACTCCGGCAAAGTCGACTAAAACTGCAAACCGTCGAGGCAAAACCGCCGCAGCACAAACCGCTGCCGTGACCTGGACTGAAAAATGCACGCCGCGTAAAGGCCATAAGCCACGCTGTGTAAAAGTGAAAACCACGGCTCCGACTACGCTCGCTGACGCACACAAGGTCAAAGTGCAGAAAGCCACTAAAACCGCCATGTCCACGCTGATGAATCAAATAGGCAAGCCTTATCGCTGGGGCGGTACATCGCCAAGAACCGGGTTTGACTGCAGCGGTCTGGTCTATTATGCCTATAAAGATCTGGTGAAATTCCGCATTCCCCGTACTGCGAACGAAATGTACCATCTACGTGATGCCGCGCCGATTGAACGTGGCGAACTGAAAAATGGCGATCTGGTCTTTTTCCGTACTCAGGGTCGCGGAACAGCCGATCACGTTGGTGTGTATGTCGGCAACGGAAAATTTATTCAGTCCCCGCGCAGCGGCCGGGAAATTCAAATCACCTCGCTGAGCGAAGATTACTGGCAGCGCCACTATGTGGGCGCTCGCCGGGTAATGACGCCAAAAACAATTCGCTAAAAACTTACCCTACAGAACATGCTGTAGGGTAAGTTCTTCTTTTGCATAACCTTTCAATTTGCTACCCTATCCTTACTCACAATGAGGCTATTGTGTGTACTCAATATAAATAATAAGGAGAGAAGCAATGTCGTTCGAATTACCTGCATTACCGTATGCCAAAGATGCTCTGGTCCCGCACATTTCTGCTGAAACGCTGGAATACCACTATGGCAAACATCACCAGACTTACGTTACTAACCTGAATAACCTGATCAAAGGCACGGCGTTTGAAGGTAAATCACTGGAAGAGATCGTTCGTAGCTCTGAAGGTGGTGTATTCAATAACGCAGCCCAGGTCTGGAACCACACTTTCTACTGGAACTGCCTGGCACCGAACGCAGGTGGCGAACCGACTGGTAAACTGGCCGAAGCCATTGCAGCCTCCTTTGGCAGCTTTGCAGATTTCAAAGCACAGTTCACCGATGCCGCTATCAAAAACTTCGGTTCTGGCTGGACCTGGCTGGTTAAAGGAACGGATGGCAAACTGGCTATCGTTTCAACCTCCAACGCGGGTACGCCGCTGACCACCGACGCGACGCCACTGATGACCGTTGACGTATGGGAACACGCCTACTACATCGACTATCGCAATGCTCGTCCTGGCTACCTGGAACATTTCTGGGCGCTGGTGAATTGGGAGTTTGTTGCGAAGAACTTCGCAGCATAAAAAAGATAACGCAGAAGGGCTTCCTTCTGCGTTTTTGCATTAATTCGCGGTAGTGCAAGCCTCTTCAGGCTGTCTTCTTGCGGAAATGTACACCAGCAGCAGCGCAAGCCCTGCCACAATCGCCCCCATCACAGGCACAAAACTGTAACCCAGGCCACCGGATATCACCGCCCCACCGGCTGCGGCCCCCAGTGCATTCCCCAGGTTAAATGCGCCAATATTGACTGACGATGATAAACCCGGCGCTTCACTGGCAACACGCATCACTCGCATCTGCAACGGTGGAACCACTGCAAATGTCGCCGCACCCCAGACCACCATACTGACCGCCGCGCCAGGCTCATTACGCGCAAGGAAAGGAATGGCCAGCATAATAACCATTAACAGCAGTAAAAAGCCTTTCAACGTACCATTGACTGAACGGTCAGCCAGCTTGCCGCCAAAATAGTTACCGATTGAGAAGCCCACGCCAATCAGCACCAGCATACCGGTCACAAATGCTGGTGTGGCATGAGTGATAGTGTGCAGCACCGGTGAGATGTAGGTATAAAGCGTGAACATCGCCCCTGCTCCCAGCACGGTCGTCAGCAGAGCCGACAGCACCTGAGGACGCATAAGTACCGCCAGTTCGCTGCGTACATCCGGACGCTCTCCCGCCCCGCCTTTGGGTAATGAGAAGAACAGACTGACCATGGCGATAACGCCGAGCCCTGCCGTTGCCATGAACGACATGCGCCAGCCGATGCTTTCACCAAGCCAGGTCGCCGCCGGAACGCCGCCAATATTGGCAATGGTTAACCCCATAAACATGGTTGCCACGGCACTGGCCTGTTTATGTTTGGGCACCACACTTGCAGCAACCACAGAGCCAAGGCCGAAAAATGCCCCGTGATTAAGACTGGTCAAAATGCGCGATAACATCAGCGTGGAGTAATCCGGTGAAATCGCCGAGAGGACATTACCCAACGTGAAAATCGCCATCAGGAAAATCAACGCATTACGTCGCGCACGATGAGACAATAATAATGTCATCAGCGGAGCCCCCACCATCACGCCAACCGCATACGCGCTGATTAACATGCCGGCGGCCGGAATCGAAACATCCACTCCTTTGGCTATGACGGGCAATAATCCCATTGGCGAAAATTCGGTGGTGCCAATGCCAAACGCTCCGATCGCCAGCGCCAGTAAAGGATAATTGAGTTTCATATTGCGACTCCGTAACGTCGAGCCGTGGCGCGACATAAAATAAGAGTCAAAAGCATGACATTGATCGCAAAATTAATAAAGTTAACAAAATTGCAAAAGACTTTTGCTTATTCGCAAACAATAGAAGAGATAGACGAGCGGAAAGAGTGAGGGAGAGCTAACTCCCTCGAGGAAATTAATGCAGCGCTGCGGTCAGGCCACCCGCGACGATCAAACCCAGAACAATAATGGTAGTCACTAACGAAAATTTCAGATCGGTGCTCATCAAGTTTTCTCCTTTTTATTCCCACACAAAAAGTGATATTGCGCATTTTTACACACTTGAAAGCAAAAATCTCTCACGATTTATATTGATAACTGCTTTTAACTCTTCCCCTTTTCGTTAAGATCAGACAAAATTCCACGCTTACTTGATTAGCGTACCGGCCATTGACCCCTTCCTGACGTTCCGTGTCGTTTTCCCGGCGTGCCGCAACCCTTACGTTGCGTTAAGGGTGTGTGAAGGCAAACGTTTACCTGGAGTATTCTCAGGAGCTTAGGATATGGTCTGGAGTGAGATGTAATGGCAACAATTAAAGATGTAGCGAAGCGAGCAAACGTTTCCACTACAACCGTATCACACGTGATTAACAAGACGCGCTTTGTCGCGGAAGAAACGCGTAATGCTGTCTGGGCGGCAATCAAAGAGCTGCACTATTCTCCGAGCGCAGTTGCGCGCAGCCTGAAGGTGAATCACACCAAGTCTATTGGCTTGCTGGCCACCAGCAGTGAAGCGGCCTATTTCGCTGAAATTATCGAAGCCGTTGAGAAAAACTGTTTCCAGAAAGGCTATACCCTGATTCTGGGTAACGCATGGAACAGCCTTGAAAAACAGCAGGCTTATCTGTCGATGATGGCGCAAAAGCGCGTTGATGGTCTGCTGGTGATGTGCTCTGAGTATCCGGAGTCGCTGCTTTCGATGCTCGAAGAATACCGCCATATCCCGATGGTCGTCATGGACTGGGGCGAGGCCAAAGCCGACTTTACCGATACCGTCATTGATAATGCCTTCGAAGGTGGTTACATGGCGGGTCGGTATCTGGTCGAACGCGGTCATCGTGAGATTGGCGTGATCCCAGGCCCAATGGAACGTAACACCGGAGCCGGGCGTCTGGCTGGCTTTATGAAAGCGATGGAAGAAGCGCTGATAAAAGTACCGGACAACTGGATTGTCCAGGGGGATTTTGAGCCTGAATCCGGCTATCGCGCCATGCAGCAAATTCTGTCACAGCCGCATCGTCCGACCGCCGTCTTCTGTGGTGGCGATATCATGGCGATGGGTGCGCTGTGCGCCGCTGATGAGATGGGACTGCGGGTACCGCAGGATATCTCGCTTATCGGCTACGACAACGTGCGCAACGCCCGTTTCTTCACGCCGGCTCTGACGACCATTCACCAGCCTAAAGATTCGCTCGGTGAAACGGCCTTCAATATGCTGTTAGACCGTATCGTGAATAAACGTGAAGAGTCGCAATCTATCGAGGTGCATCCGCGTCTGGTAGAGCGTCGCTCCGTTGCCGACGGCCCGTTCCGCGATTACCGTCGTTAAGACCGTTGTGCGGGAGCCTCATCTGGCTCCCGCAGCCACTCTTTGTTCAGCGTTTCGCTATCCCCTAAATAGTCCAACAGCCAGCTCAATGCAGGTGACGTATCGTTCTGTTGCCATGTCAGACAGCATGCGGCATCAGGAAATGGATTTTCCAGCTGTAGCGCGACCCACTTGCCGCTATCGATCCACGGTTTGGCAAAATGCGTCGGTACCATGCCAACACACAACCCTGCGGATAAGCAGGTAGCGGAAGATTCCCAGTCAGGCACCACGACACGTTTTTGGTTATCCAGCAGCCAGGTAATGCGTTTTGGCAGCGTACGGGAAGTATCTTCACGCACCAGCGACGGCCAGTTGCGCAACGTGTCGTCGCTAAGCGGCCCAGGCATTGACGCCAACGGATGATGGCTGGCCACCACGCAACTCCAGCTCAGCATTCCCATGTCGCGAAAGGTATAGCGTCCCCCCACCGGAATCGCCTGCGTGGCGCCAATTGCCAGCTCAACGCGGCCATCGGACAGCGCATCCCAGACGCCGTTAAACACTTCCTGAAAAACCAACAGTTCCACATCATCAAAATGACGATAGAAATCCACGATCATCTGTCGGGTGCGATCCGGGCGAACAATGTTATCTACCGCAATCGCCAGCTGTCCGCGCCAGCCGTTGGCAATTTGCTGACATTGCTGGCGGGTGATCTGCATTTTTTTGATAACAGAGCGGCCTTCTTTGAGAAACCACGCACCGGCAGGCGTCAACTCCACATCCCGATGACGTCGCTCAAAAAGCGGCACCGCCAGCCACTCTTCCAGCTGACGTACGGTGTAGCTTACCGCTGAGGGTACACGGTGCAACTCCTGCGCGGCCGAACTAAAGCTGCCATTACGCGCAACCGCATCAACCACTTCAAGTGAATATTCCGACCACATATTCTGCCTGCAAAAAATTTGAAATCAGTAAGCAAATATTAGCGTTTCACAGCAAGAATTACACTCACTACACTCAGCGGCATTGTTCTACTGCTAAAAAAGAGAAATGATGATGCAACCTGGGAAAGGGTTTTTAGTCTGGCTGGCGGGTCTTAGCGTGCTCGGCTTTCTGGCAACGGATATGTATCTGCCCGCCTTCGCCGCAATTCAGTCCGATCTGCAAACGCCTGCATCAGCCGTCAGCGCCAGCCTTAGCTTGTTCTTAGCCGGTTTTGCCGTGGCACAGCTTCTGTGGGGGCCACTTTCCGACCACTACGGCCGCAAACCTATTTTGTTGCTGGGTTTATCTATCTTTGCTCTGGGTAGTCTGGGCATGCTGTGGGTTGAAAACGCCACAGGCCTGCTGGCGCTGCGTTTTGTTCAAGCCGTTGGTGTCTGTGCGGCATCGGTAATCTGGCAGGCGCTGGTCACTGATTATTATCCGTCACAAAAAGTAAATCGCATCTTTGCCACCATTATGCCGCTGGTCGGATTATCTCCGGCATTGGCGCCGTTGTTAGGCAGTTGGATCCTTGTACATTTTTCCTGGCAGGCCATTTTCGCCACCCTGTTTGCCATAACCCTAATTCTGATGCTTCCTGCCCTGCGCTTAAAACCAACGGCTAAAGCGCGCGACGACAGCCAGGATAAACTGACATTCGCCACCCTGCTACGCTCGAAAACCTATCGCGGGAACGTACTGATTTATGCCGCCTGTTCCGCGAGCTTCTTCGCATGGCTGACGGGCTCCCCGTTCATCCTCAGCGAAATGGGCTACAGCCCGGCAGTGATTGGCCTGAGCTATGTACCGCAAACCATCGCCTTCTTAGTCGGCGGTTACGGCTGTCGCGCTGCGTTACAAAAATGGCAAGGTCGTCAACTGCTGCCATGGTTACTCATCCTGTATGCGATTAGTGTCGTTGCCACCTGGGCTACCGGCTTTATTCACCATGTTGCGCTCGCTGAAATCCTGATCCCATTCTGCGTGATGGCGATTGCCAACGGTGCCATCTACCCTATCGTTGTCGCTCAGGCATTACGCCCGTTCCCGCAGGCGACCGGACGAGCAGCCGCATTGCAGAATACGTTGCAGTTGGGTTTATGCTTCCTGGCAAGCCTTGTGGTTTCCTGGCTGATCGCCACCCCGCTGCTCACCACTACCAGCGTGATGCTGACTACGGTGCTACTGGCGGCCGTAGGGTACAAAATGCAATCACAGAAAGCTGGCACCCCTCAAACAGACGACCGTGTGCAAATTGTCCACGGAGAGTCTCATTAATAATTACCGCGGGCTATTAATTAGCCCGCTAACAATTATATGTTGAATCATCAAAAATTCAGGCCTATACTGATTTCCGGTTTTTAAAAAAACGATAATTTTTATGCGGTAACGGGAACAAGAACGTTCTCGTATTCCCACGGATGGTCTTTTCGGCAAGGGTTCTTCCCTTCCTCTGTTCTACGTCGGATTATAGATTCACGGATTAATTTCGTGAGATTTCTCACACAGCCCAAAAAAGCGTCTACGCTGTTTTAAGGTTCTGATCACCGACCAGTGATGGAGAAGCTATGAGTTCATCGTGTATAGAAGATATCAGCGTACCGGATGATAACTGGTACCGCATCACCAGTGAATTGTTAAGCCGTGCAGGCATCGCCGTTAATGGTCCGGCACCGGCAGATATTCGCGTTAACAACCCTAGATTTTTCAAGCGCGTATTGCAGGAAGGATCGTTAGGTTTGGGTGAAAGTTATATGGATGGCTGGTGGGAATGCGACCGGCTGGACATGTTTTTTAGTAAAGCCCTGCGCGCCGGTCTTGAAAACCAACTCCCCCGCCATTTCAAAGATACACTGCGAATTGCAGCGGCTCGCCTGTTTAATTTGCAGACCAAAAAACGTGCGTGGGTTGTCGGCAAAGAACATTACGATTTAGGCAACGATCTCTTTTCCCGCATGCTCGACCCTTATATGCAGTATTCCTGCGCCTACTGGAAAGATGCCGACACCCTGGAATCTGCCCAGCAGGCGAAGCTGAAAATGATTGCCGAAAAACTGCAGTTGCAGCCAGGAATGCGGATACTCGATATAGGCTGCGGCTGGGGTGGCTTGTCCCAGTTTTTGGCATCACAATATGGCGTAAGCGTGGTAGGCGTGACCATTTCTGCAGAACAACAGAAAATGGCGCAAGCGCGTTGTGCGGGGCTGGATGTCACCATTTTGCTGCAGGATTATCGCGACCTGAACGACAAATTTGATCGCATTGTCTCCGTCGGCATGTTTGAACATGTAGGACCGAAAAATTACGCGACCTATTTTGACGTAGTCGATCGCAATTTAAAACCGGACGGTCTCTTTTTGCTGCATAGCATCGGTTCTAATAAAACCGACAATAACGTTGACCCGTGGATCAATAAATATATCTTCCCGAACGGCTGTTTACCGTCAGTTCGCCAAATTGCCAACGCCAGCGAGCCGCATTTTGTGATGGAAGACTGGCATAATTTTGGTGCGGATTACGATACCACCCTGATGGCCTGGCACGAACGTTTCATGAGTTCCTGGCCTGAAATCGCCGATAATTACACCGAGCGCTTTAAACGGATGTTCAGCTATTACCTGAACGCTTGCGCAGGCGCATTTCGCGCTCGCGACATTCAGCTATGGCAGGTGGTTTTCTCCCGCGGAGTTGAACACGGCCTACGCGTTCCCCGCTAATTATTATCGCCCCCGTGCTAACGGGGGCTTTACTCTCAGGCTCCTGCTTCACCTGTGACGTTGCTGATAGCGCTTTCTCGCGCCGCCAGCACACGCTCAACGGTATCAACCACCGCCTGCGTTTGCGGATCGATTTCGATATTGACCCGCGCACCCAGTTTTTTCTTGCCAAGCGTCGTACGCTCCAGGGTTTCCGGAATCAAATGCACGCAAAAGCGTGTCGGTGTGACTTCGCCTACCGTCAGGCTGATGCCGTCAATACCGATAAATCCTTTGTACAGGATATATTTCATCAGTGACGGATCCTGAACTTTAAACCACACCTGGCGATTGTTTTCTGAGGTCAGAATTTTCGATACTTCGGCAGTAGTCATAATATGGCCCGACATTAAATGCCCGCCGATTTCATCACTGAATTTTGCCGCGCGCTCAACATTGACCAAATCTCCGACCTTCAGATCCCCCAGATTTGTGATACGCAACGTTTCTTTCATCAGATCAAAGCTTATCTGGTTACCGTTGATTTCGGTGACCGTCAGACAGCACCCATTGTGGGCAACCGATGCGCCGGTCTCAAGCGCATCCAGCATATATTCAGGTAACTCCACAACATGCGTACGAAAATTTGGTTTTTCATCAATAGACACCAATTTCGCGGTGCCCTGCACAATACCCGTAAACATACTTCTAACTCCTGAACTCAATTAAGACATCTCTGCACAGCACAATAGCAGGTGGAAATTCAGGTTGCCAGCGATGCGCCGCTACTGCCTGTTTTTTCACTGGAGAATTACGTATTCCTCGCTACAATAGACTGAAATTTCCCCAGCTTTTTCTCCTTGCTGCCAGATAAGGCGGCTTTTTTAGTCTCTCAAATAACAACAATATAGTGGTGTACACGTGCAAAAGTATGTAAGTGAAGCGCGTCAGTTATTAGCTCTGGCAATTCCGGTGATTCTTGCGCAAATCGCTCAAACTGCAATGGGATTCGTTGATACCGTCATGGCGGGTGGATACAGCGCCACGGACATGGCTGCCGTCGCTATTGGAACGTCCATCTGGCTGCCAGCTATTCTGTTTGGCCATGGACTGTTACTGGCTCTGACGCCGGTCATTGCGCAACTCAATGGTTCCGGACGCCGCGATCGGATTGCCCATCAAATACGTCAGGGATTCTGGTTGGCGGGTAGCGTCTCCGTTCTGATTATGATCGTGCTATGGAACGCAGGCTACATTATTCGCTCCATGCATAACATCGACCCGGCTCTGGCGGATAAAGCCGTTGGCTATCTTCGCGCGCTGCTGTGGGGCGCACCGGGGTATTTGTTCTTCCAGGTAGCCCGTAACCAGTGCGAAGGTCTGGCCAAGACCAAACCCGCAATGGTGATGGGATTTCTCGGCCTGCTGGTGAACATTCCGGTTAACTACGTTTTCATTTATGGGCATTTAGGCATGCCGGAACTGGGCGGCGTGGGTTGTGGCGTCGCTACGGCAGCGGTTTACTGGGTAATGTTTATCGCGATGCTGTCTTACATTAAACGCGCACGCTCAATGCGCGACATCCGTAATGAGCGTGGTTTCCAGAAGCCGGACACCGCAGTAATGAAGCGTCTGGTGCAATTGGGTTTACCTATCGCGCTGGCGTTGTTTTTCGAAGTGACGCTGTTTGCAGTAGTCGCGTTGCTGGTTTCCCCACTGGGGATTGTTGACGTCGCCGGACACCAGATCGCGTTGAACTTCAGCTCGTTAATGTTCGTTCTGCCGATGTCTCTGGCTGCCGCCGTCACCATTCGTGTCGGTTATCGTCTGGGTCAGGGTTCCACGCTGGATGCCCAAACCGCAGCCAGAACGGGTCTGGGCGTCGGTGTCTGCATGGCCGTGGTAACGGCGATTTTCACCGTGACATTCCGTGAACACATTGCCCTGCTCTACAACAATAACCCGGAAGTTGTCGCTCTGGCAGCACAGCTCATGTTGCTGGCGGCGGTGTATCAAATATCTGACTCTATCCAGGTTATTGGCAGCGGTATCCTGCGTGGTTATAAAGATACCCGTTCAATTTTCTTTATTACCTTTACGGCCTACTGGGTGCTGGGTCTGCCGAGCGGCTATATTCTGGCGCTGACCGATCTGGTGGTTGACCGGATGGGGCCAGCAGGATTCTGGATGGGCTTTATTATCGGCCTGACTTCTGCGGCGGTGCTGATGATGCTGCGAATGCGTTTTCTACAACGCCAACCGTCAGCGGTTATATTGCAACGAGCTGCACGATAATACCCAAATAGCCGCCGTTGGCGGCTTTTTTCATCCTCAGAACGGACTGGCATTTTGGACATTCATCCATTCCTGACTGATGGGATGCCTGAAATGCAATTCACTGGCATGCAGCATCAGTCGCGGCGCCCTTTCAGTGCCTGGCAGCAGACAACCTCCATACAAATCACAGCCTAAAATCGGATGTCCTAACAACTGACAGTGGATCCGCAGTTGATGGGTACGCCCGGTTTCAGGCGTCAGTTGTACCCGGGTCAGGCAGAGTGACGCCCCATTTTCCTGGCGATAATGAAAACGCTCAACAACCTGATAGCGCGAGCGCGCGGGTTTGCCGTTGAAGGCGCAAATCGACATCCGTGGAAACAACGCCGGGTCTTTGGCTATCGCTGCGTCTATAACCCCTTCATCATTTTTCAGATGCCCACATAACAGCGCGCTGTACATTTTGCTTACCGTACGTCGACTGAACTGCTGGCAAAGCGCGGCGTTGATCGCTTTGTTACGGGCAACCACCATCAACCCTGAAGTGCTAAAATCGAGCCGATGTACCAGCGTGCAACCGGGATAAATCTGTACCAGCCGATGATGTACCGAATCGAGATTTTGCGGATTTTTCCCCGACAAACTTAGCAGCCCGGCAGGTTTATTGATAAGCACCAGATGTTCGTCCTGATAGAGGATCTCTATCTCGTCATGACAAGGCGGGGCAATAAAAGTATCGAGGATCGTAGACATGTGCGGCCAGAATGAAATGTGGGAGCAGATCATATCCAATTTTCACCAGACTGGCGAATTTGAGTCGTACAGGCATGATAGAGTGTGGGTTATCCCGAGTACGATGAGAGGGTTACACCGTGCAACAAATCGATTTCTATATGGTAGATGCCTTTACCACCACCACGTTTGGCGGTAATGCCGCAGCAGTATGTCCGCTCCCAGACTGGTTGCCCGATGAAACATTATTGAAAATGTCGCAGCAGCATAACCAGTCAGAAACCGCTTTTTTTGTCGTCAACGAGAATGGCTTTGAGCTGCGCTGGTTTACCACTCAGGGAGAAATCAATCTGTGTGGACATGCCACGCTTGCCGCCGCACATGTCATCTTTGAACATCTGGACTACCCAGGTACGACCCTCCATTTTGCCACTCGATTCGTGGGGCCACTGACGGTCACGCGCAGCGGTGAATGGCTGACGCTTGATTTTCCTGCCTGGCAAAGCGAGCCCACCGAACCGCCCGCCTTACTGCTGGAAACATTAGGCATCACCGAATACAAAGAAGTGCGTGTCGCGCGCGATTATATGATTGTTTTGGATAATCAACAGCAGGTTGAGGCTGTACGCCCGGACATCCACGCCATGCTTCCGTTGCGGAAAATGGTTTGTATCACCGCGCCGGGTGACGGGCAATACGACTTCGTCAGCCGTTTCTTCTGTCCGGGTGAAGCCGTAGCGGAAGACCCTGTCACGGGCTCGGCACATAGCATGCTGATTCCTTACTGGGCAGCAAAACTCAATAAATCACAGATGCTGGCGCGCCAGGTCTCTGCGCGCGGCGGAGATTTACGCTGCCAGTTGGCAGGAACGCGTGTTTATATCGGCGGACAGGCAATCACTTATCTAACTGGGAAAGTGCTGTTGCGCTAGCAGCTCTCCCCGAATTAACCAATCCAAGGAGGATTTATGGCGAACAAACTCGTGCAGATACACTTTGATTTTCATGGTCCGTTTGGCGCTGAGATGTCGAATCAGCTTGTTGAACTGGCCGAATCCATCAACCAGGAGCCGGGGTTCATCTGGAAAATCTGGACCGAGAACGAAGCAAACCACGAAGCCGGTGGCATCTACCTGTTTCAGGATGAAGTCAGCGCGCTAGCCTATATCAAAAAGCACACTGCCCGTCTGAAGCATCTGGGAGTGGAAGACGTGACGTTCAAAATCTTCGATATTAATGAGCCGTTAAGTAAAATTAACCACGGTCATATTGGCTAATTTTTTGCTTCAGACGCCCCTCCCCGGGGCGTTTCACCACTGATACTGCTTTCCCCTCGTTAAAACCGAAACCTCCCTGTTCCCACTCAGCATAGCTTTTACGTTAACCACATTTGCAATAGTTCACAAAATCAGCACCTGTGAAAATTATCACTAGCCTGACGTTGCATGAAAGCGTATAAAATAATACAAAATGTATTATTTTATACAAAATGAATTATCATCAACATCAGGAGATTCTTTATGTCTGTGGAGATTACATTGAACGCATCTGCAGGGGGCTTTCCACCTGCTGGTCATTACTCGCACAGTACAACGGCTGGCGGGTTCGTCTTCATTTCCGGCCAGTTGCCGGTCACTATTGATGGCGAAAAGAAAACGAATGCTTCTTTTGAAGAGCAGACGCGACTGGTGCTACAGAATATTGATGCCTGCCTGGCTGGCGCTGGAATTTCCCGACAGCATTTGGTGTCAGTACGCGTCTATGTGACAGATATCAACCAGTGGCCAACGTTTAACAAAATCTATGGCGAGTGGATCGGTGATTTCCGCCCATCTCGAGCAGTAGCCGGTGTTGCAGAGCTTCATTATGGTTTCGCGCTGGAAATCGAAGCTATTGCCTTGGCCCCACAAGCGTGACGTTTAACGACATACAGGTGAACAAGAATGACTGAAATGACACTGCCTGATTATAACGATGTTGCCGCTGCGGCAGAGCGCATCGCCGAGTATGCCAACAAAACACCGGTGATGACCTCCCGAACGGTTAATGACGAATTTGCGTCTGACGTTTTCTTCAAATGCGAAAACTTCCAGAGAATGGGCGCGTTTAAATTTCGCGGAGCTATGAATGCGCTGCGCCAGTTTACACCAGAACAACGCGCTGCAGGCGTCGTCACCTTTTCTTCCGGCAACCATGCGCAGGCCATTGCCCTGTCGGCAAAGTTGTTGGGGATCCCGGCGACGATTATCATGCCGCACGATGCCCCGGCAGCTAAAGTTGCGGCAACAAAAGGCTATGGTGGAAATGTGGTGATTTACGATCGCTATACCGAAGATCGTGAGAAAATAGGCCGGGAGCTGGCAGAGAAACACGGTTTGACGCTAATCCCGCCTTACGATCATCCGCACGTGATTGCGGGCCAGGGCACTGCCGCAAAAGAGCTGATTGAAGAAGTGGGTCAATTGGACGTTCTGTTCGTGTGTCTGGGTGGCGGCGGCCTGCTTTCAGGATCCGCACTGGCAGCCCGACATCTCTCCCCTGACTGCCTCATCTATGGCGTCGAACCCGAAGCGGGAAACGATGGGCAACGGTCGTTTCGCAGCGGAAAAATTGTTCATATTGATACGCCCAAAACCATCGCTGACGGTGCGCAGACCCAACATCTCGGGAAGATAACGTTTCCGATCATTCAGCAAAACGTTAACGATATTCTGACCGTCTCAGATGATGAACTGGTCGCCTCGATGAAATTTATCGCTGAGCGCATGAAAATCGTCGTGGAGCCGACCGGATGCCTGGGTTTTGCTGCTGCGCGAGCCCGTAAGGCAGAACTTCGCGGTAAGAAAATCGGTATTATCATTAGCGGCGGGAACGTGGATATCAGCCGCTACAGTGAATTCCTCGTAAGTTGATCAAAAAGGTATCTGCTATGCGGATACCTTATTACTGTCTGTATATTCCTGTCTGGAAAAGCGAACCTTGCTCACTGTAAACTGCTCGCAATCGTGGCTACAGGCATCACCACAGGAGACTGGCATGCCAAAAACTGACAACAACTCGCTTCTCAGCCAAATTGACACTATCGCCAGGGGGCTCGGCGAGACCTTCTCTCCATTTTGCGAAGTGGTGGTTCATGACCTCAAGAATCCTGAACATGCCATTTTGTCCATCCATAACAATTTGTCAGGACGCAAACCCGGCCAGCCGGCAACAGAACTGGGTCTGGCGCGAATCGCATCGCCCGAATTTCCCAGCATCATTGCGAATTACAGCAACCAGTTTGCCGATGGCCGCCCGGTGAAAAGTACATCCATTGGCATCAAAGACGAAGAAGGTAAATACGTAGCAGCACTCTGTCTGAACGTGGATATGACGCTGTTTCGTGGCATGCAGAGTGCCCTTGCACAATTTACTGAAACCGAAAACTCGCCTATTAAGGAACATATCGACCCTGGCAGTAATGAAGTCATCCGCCAGCGTATCGATGACTTTGCCGCTAAACGCGCAACGACGGCCCGCGCCCTTAAACCTGAAGACCGTAAGCTGCTGATTCAACAGTTACGCAAAGAGGGGGTGCTGAACGTACGAAAATCAATGGATACCGTGGCACAGCATCTGGGGGTATCCAGAGCTACCGCTTACCTGTATGCCCGTCAGTCGACACCGTTAAATGAGTAAGATGGTCATATAAGGTATGCCTTAGCGCAGGTCAGTGACATGTCATTCATTACTGGCACAAAGTGCTCCGCCACATGCTGAGGGGGCGTTGTGCCGACATAGCCATCCGCAAGAAAAACAGTATTACCTTGTGACTACACAAAAGATAAACCTTTGCATCTCTGCGTGTTTAATTATCCCAGTTAAACATACAGGTTGCTTTTTGTACAAATCAATAAAGATTAACGCCCTTCTAATAACTTCATCAACCTTGCTTGAGCAACTTTAAAAGCAAGCAAACCCTAACTATCTGATTTTTATCAATAAAAATATATTCACGTTTATTCAACAAATATTAACCAGGCCGCATATATAATTAACATAATATCTAAATTATAATTCTTTTACACATCCGGTAGCCGGTGAGGTCAGAATGCGATTAATCGCCATGTTGTTAAGCTTTATGCTCGTCACCCAGGTCTATGCCAGCGAACTGCCCAAACCTGCAGGTAAAGTCCTTTTAACACTGTCCGGAAATATTGAAAATACAAATGAAGACGGGAAAGCCGTTTTTGATACCGCCAGCCTTGAGAAACTGGGAATGGTAAGTTTCCAGACCACCTCCCCCTGGTATAATGGTCGCACAACCTTTACGGGCATTCCATTACAAAAGCTCATGGATTATGTCGGTGCAAAAGGATCGGTTGTAAAGGTGACTGCGCTCAATGACTACACGACCGTTATCCCTCTCAGTGATTTCAAAAAATACGATGCTATCCTTGCTTTAAAAATCAACGGAAAATATATGCGCATCCGTGATAAAGGCCCGTTATTCATTGTGTACCCCTATGACAGCATGCCGGAACTGAATAACCAGATTTATTACTCCAGGTCTGCATGGCAGGTCAGTAGTATGGATATCGAGTAGGCGTTCAGAGGAACATCATGAACAGAATACTGGCTGGTATCATCTTTTTTCTTTTTATATCTACTGGATATATCTCATTCCTCGTGCATGAAAGACAACAAGAGTTACAGAAGCTAACTCACTACACCGATTCCTGGTCTGCTGCACAGCTGGTATCTCAATATTATCGATTTGAATCATTGTTAGCTCTTTACACTATCGATGATACGATGAATCTCGATAATGTACGCATGCGTCTCGACATTATGCTCAGCCAGAGTGATTTGATCAAAGAGGGTGATTTGGGGCGCTACATTGAAAGCAATATAGCGCACCGTCAACTGGCGGTAAAACTTGAAAACACCCTGAATTTTCTGGATGTTAATCTGGAAAAAATGAACCGTTCAGCACTCCAGGACTATCTAAAAAAAATGCATACTCTGGATGCGCCACTTGGTCGTCTTTCGTCCGGCGCGTTAAACAAGGATGTTAACTCGATCAATAACGCCAACCAGAAAATTCAAACACTGTACTACATATATTCAGCAACCTCTGTGCTACTGATAATACTGAGTGCGATTCTGGGCGTGCTCATTTTCTATCAAAACAGAAATATCCTACGTGCACACCTTCAGGTTAAGAGTCTTGCCGAAGAACTGCAGATATCTAAAGAAAAGCTACAAATCCAGAATGCTAAACTGGAATATGACGTCTACCATGACTCTCTTACCGAGATGAATAATCGCCAGCTATTCTGGGGTGATTTAAATAAAACAATCGAGATGGCAGAAAAAAATAACGACTCTGTGATTGTGATGTTGTTTGATTTAGATCGCTTCAAGGAGGTAAATGATACCTATGGTCATGATGCCGGTGACATTTTACTACGTCAGATATCAAACCGTCTGACTTCGATAAGCCTGACTTCGGATACACTGTATCGATTAGGTGGAGATGAGTTTGCGTTTCTCTCAAGCGGTTTGACAGAAAGTCGCGCAGTTTCACGAGCTCAGAAAATATGTGAATATATCAGCCAACCCTATACTATTTACAACACAATTATCAATATAACTACCTGCGTTGGTATTGTTATCTCAGATACTGAACGTCGCCCCGACTATCTTTATAAATTTGCCGATCTGGCGCTTTATGAAGCCAAAAACGACGGTTCTGGCAAGATAAAGGTCTTCCGGCAACGAATGTTAGAAAAGCTGCAAGAAAGCAGAACACTTGAGCATGATATGGCCCTGGCAATTGTGAACAAAGAATTCGTGGTTTATTATCAGCCTATTGTCGACTCTTTCAGCCAGAAAATTTACAGTTACGAAGCACTTATTAGATGGCTCCATCCTCTTAAGGGCCTCCTGTCACCGGATAGCTTCATTCCCGTTGCTGAAAAAACAGGAATGATTAATGAGATGGGGAAAGCCGTGCTCGAAATTGCTTGCCGGGAGGCAGCTTGTTGGGCAATTCCGGTTAAAATTTCAGTCAATGTCTCTCCCGTTCAGCTAAGCAGCAAAACCTTTGCCGGTATCGTGCTGTCCATTCTGAAAGAAACAGGACTACCACCTGATCGTCTTGAACTGGAGGTGACAGAATCCTCTATCTTTACTGAGAGTACAACGCCGATGAATACCCTGAATAAACTCAGAGCCCTTGGCGTAAAAATCTCCATCGACGATTTTGGTACCGGATACTCTTCTCTTTCGCGACTGAGCAGGCTTGCCTTCGATAAAATCAAAATAGACAAGTCCTTTGTGCATTCGATATCTACACAGGAAGATGCCCTTAATATCATCAAACTGATCACTGGCATGGCGAAGTCCCTTAATATGAAGGCTGTCGCAGAAGGTGTTGAAACGCAGGAACAACTGGAAAGACTGCAGGCTCTCGGCTGCGATTTCGCACAAGGATATCTGTTTGGTAAACCTCAACCTTGTATTGATAAGGAAATCAGACATGGTTAAATCACAAACGCCTCCCCAGCTCTGAATGGTCTGGCCTTGGGAAAAAGGATGTTAATTAAGCTTTAGTCACTGACTGACATCCTGCAGTCGCCGTTAAAAATTAATGTACCCTGTTTTAAAACAGGGTACATCTGTGAAATTGAAAAAGAATTAATTTTTCATTTCATGGTTTTTATTCATATTATCTTTTTTCATATTGTCCATTTTTCCCATACTGTCTTTGGTCATTGGTTTTTTGCTCATAGTGTCTTTGCACATATTGTCTTTACACATGTTGTCATGTGTCTTTGACATTGTGTCTTTAGCCATACCGTCTTTGCCCATCGAATCGGCGGCCTGTACGTTTGCCATAAACAGAGCGGAAAATACGGTTGCGGCGATGATCATCTTTTTCATGGTAGTTCCTCGTTGTGTTGTAGTATTAACTGCCACCAAACCAGTTGTAACCCTGATCTTCCCAATAACCGCCCGGGAAACGATTCGTGATTTCAATGACCTGGATATGTTTGGGATTCTTGTACCCCAGCTTGGTAGGGATACGTAGCTTTATGGGGTAGCCATATTCTGCCGGGAGGATCTGGTTATCCCACGTCAATGCCATCAGCGTCTGAGGGTGTAACGCCGTGGCCATGTCTATGCTGGTGTAGTAGTCATCTGCACAGCGAAAGCTGACGTACTTCGCGCGCAAATCGGCACCAACGAGCGTCAAAAAGTGGCGAAACGGCACACCACCCCATTTTCCAATTGCACTCCATCCCTCAACGCAAATGTGACGGGTAATCTGACTTGTCTGCTGCATGTTGTGCAGCTCCGTCAGCGTCCAGTTGCGGTTGTCACGCACCAGCCCGCGAATTTCAAGGCGATAGTCCCGGCCATCCACCTGCGGAATATCTTCTGGCCCGTAAAAAGCATTAAATGGAAAAGGACGCGTGATCTCTGCGGATGTATATTCAGGCGCAAGCGCACGGTCGCTGAATAAAAACCCCTGCACCCGATCGTTAAAACGTGACATACGTGAGAGCACATTTTCCACATCCGTGTTATCGCTGATATCGCAACCGGTAAGCATCATGATGCCGCCGAGCGTCAGTCCCTGGCGCAGTAAACGACGGCGGTCCGGGCTGAGTAATTTTTCCGCTTCTTTGACCAGGTAATGCGTGTCAGTGTCGGAGAGAAATCGGGATTTTTTCATGATGTATTTCCTTAGCGCCCCCGTAACATTGCCAGCAACGTGCGCGGAACCAGCAGGACCATTAGCAGATGAATGACAATAAACAGCGCAAGTGCGCTCATGGCGAAGAAATGGACATACCGCGCAGAATCATATCCACCGAATAAGGTCCGTAAAAACGGGAACTGTACGGATTTCCACAGTACCAGACCGGATAAAACCAGCACGATGCCATCGAGAAGAATGAACAGATAGGCTATTTTTTGCACCATATTGTAGTGGCGCAGATCGGCGTGCTGGAGTTTCCCTCGCAGCGCCTGCAAGAGATCGTCCTTCAACTGTCGATATGACAACGGAAAAAACTTTTGCCGAAAACGGCCACTGGCTATGCCTAGCGAGAGATAAATTGCGCCATTTAAGGCCAGTACCCACATCATGGCAAAGTGCCACTGGAGTGCGCCCCCCAGCCAGCCACCGAGGGTTATTTGTGCAGGAAACTCAAATGAAAATAGCGGTGCGGCGTTGTAGATGCGCCAACCGCTAAACAACATGCCCGCGATAGCAACGACATTTACCCAATGGCAACAGCGCAGCCAAAGCGGGTGTACCGTTTCTGAAGTTGATGGTCGCATGATGCGCTCTCCATGAATGACATGAGCGCATCATGGCAGCATTGTGATCACCACATCCTCACGGAAGTTTAAATAAAATGTGATAACTTCCCGTATTCGCCAACAGTAAGCTAATTAACCATTAAACGAAGCGCTAATTCATTCGGATAAGGATCAAAATAGTTCTGGCCAAGCAGGTAGCTGTCCGGGTATTCAGCCAGGTAGTGCTTGAGTAGCGTGAGTGGAGCCAGGATTGGCAAAAGTCCACTGCTGTAGTTGAGGATGACGTCACGTAACTCTCCGCGCTGGCGAGCGCTCAATTGCTCACGGAAGTAACCCTGAATATGCATCAGCACGTTGGTGTGATTCTTCCGCGATGCGGGCTTTTTAAGAATAGCCATAAGCTTTTCACGATAGGCCACGAAAAAAGCATCCAAATCATCCCACTGGTGAAGCGAGGCAACAAAGGGGCCAATTTCCCGATAACCCGCCTGGTTATGAGCCAGCAGCTGGAGCTTATAGCGACTATGAAAGTGTATTAATCCGTGGCGAGTAAGGCCATTGGCTCGCAACTTATTTAGCTCATGTAACGCGAACACTCGCGCGACAAAATTTTCCCTCAGCACCGGATCGTGCAAGCGGCCATCTTCTTCGACCGGCAACCACGGGTAGGTTTCCATTAATGCACCAGTAAATAAACCCGTCCCCTCTTTTCGCCCACGATTTCCCTTTTCGTCATACAGCCTTACTCTTTCCATCCCGCAGCTCGGTGATTTAGCACAAACGATAAAACCCGCCAGACTACCAAGTCCCTGTAGATATGAGGCGGTGAATTCGGACATTTTATCTGTTACATCTTCACCCGGCGCATGGCTAAAACACATGCGAATATCCCCTTGGGAAGTCTGAACCAGACGCAACGCGGGACGTGGTACAGGCAAACCGATGGACATCTCCGGACAGACAGGTTTATAAGTCACCCACTTAGCCAGATCGTCCATCACAAACCCCATCCGCTTATGCCCACCATCGAATCGCACGGCTGAGCCGGTCAAACATCCACTAATCCCGATAACAGGTTGAGTATGCATAACGATCCCCTCTTTTGTTTGCGCCCCTTTTCGGGAAGGATTCGTGTGACTGTTCCATTAAGTAAAGCATATTTAAACGACATACTTTCGTGAGCTTTAATTTTTAATGTTCGGATACATTAATCATAAATAACGAATATTTGCAGTGAAAGTTGGTAATTTCCCTGAACAGTTCTATAGTCGGGACTGCTTCTCATTACAGGGTTCACTAATGCGATTTAACGGACTGACTAAAGGTTTCTTCATTTTCATCCTTGCCCTCGTTACCTGGGCGTTTTTCGATGTATTGTCCCCCTACTTTTCTGCTATTTTGTGGGCTGCCATCCTGACCACAATATTCAACCCGGTGAAAAACAGGCTGCGCAGTGCCCTTGGCGAACGCAACGGGCTGGCATCACTGCTCACCATCGGCATTATCTGTCTGATTGTCTTTATCCCACTGATGGTGATCCTCTCCTCATTGGCGATTGAGTTGAACGTGGTGTATACCAAATTACAACAAAACGACACACAGTTCCCGGAAGTGGTCACCTCCATTATTTCGCATCTTCCTGACTGGGCCAGAGGATTCCTCGCCGAACATAATCTGGACAACGTTGCACAGCTCCAGAAAAAACTGTCGGACGTTGCGCTGCAGGGTGGCCAGTACCTGGCAGGTAGCGCGTTCCTGATTGGTAAAGGGACATTCGGCTTTGCTATTAGCTTTGGCATCATGCTGTATCTGCTGTTTTTCTTACTAAAGGACGGACCTTATCTGGTACGCCAGATTCTGGACTCATTACCGCTTTCTGATTTTGCCAAACAGCACCTGTTCGCTAAGTTCGTTGGCGTGACACGGGCTACGGTTAAGGGCACGGCGGTAGTCGCGTTGGTTCAGGGGATTCTTGGCGGCATCGCGTTTGCTGTTGTTGATATCGACGGCAGCGTACTGTGGGGCGCGCTAATGGCGTTTCTCTCCCTCGTGCCCGCTGTCGGCTCAGCGATCGTCTGGGTACCTGCGGCAATATTCCTTTTCGCCACGCATCAGATATGGCAAGGGCTGTTCATCGTCGGCTTCTTCGTGATTATCGTCGGGCTGGTGGACAATATCCTGCGCCCGCTGCTGGTCGGTAAAGACACCAAAATGCCTGATTACCTGATCCTGATAAGCACCCTCGGCGGAATGGAGATCTACGGTATCAACGGCTTTGTAATTGGCCCGCTAATTGCCGCGCTGTTCATTACCTGCTGGAATCTGTTTTCCGGACGTGACCATGAAGGTAACGTGGAAGGAATCGACGAAGCTTTTATGGAAGAAGGAAAAAATCCTCCAGATCTGTGATGGCTGGACGATAACAAAAGGCGGTCTCAGGGCCGCCTTTTGTTTTCACGCAAAATCATACGTTTCCTATAATTTCAATCATGCTTATTCATTAATCGTCGCAAAAGGAACTCATCAGTGCGAATAGCCACAATTACCAACTGGGCCTATAGCGCGACGGTATGTCTGACCATCGCCTCCGGCATTGTCATGCTGATGGCCTCCAGCGCCGATAATACCGAACGCCAGGTGGTGGAGCAGCGTTATCAATTCGATCAACTGACCGAAGAAGTGGAGCTTGACGCCTGGTCTCTATCAGATCTGGCACGCGAATATGTTATTGCAAAAGATTCAGAAGCACTTAACACCTACCGCCAGAAAGAAGCGTCGCTAAAAGCGGTTGAACAGCGATTGTCGAAGCTAAAAGACCTTGGGGCAACGGATGAAGAGCTGGCGCTATTGCATGAAGGGCTGCAGATTGTGGATGCCCTGCAGGATGAGCAGGCCACGGCGCTTGCCAGCGTCGCGCGTGGAGAAGAGTCGCAGGCCATCGCCCTGCTGTACGGGAAAGCCTATGAACAGGAACTGGAGCGAGCTCAGGATCGCATAGACCATTTCCGCCAGTTGCTCGACAACCGCGTGCGTAATGCCATTGAAGATGCAACCCAAACATCGCGTAAGCTGCGTACGGCCTCTGAAGTGATGGTTGGGCTTACGGCTCTGCTATTTTTGTTCGTCCTCGGCTTTATTTTAAAACGCCGTGTACTGCGTCCCGTCGTGCGTTTGAGCGATGTGGTCAACCGTTTGGCATCGCAGGATTACGCCGTTGAGACACCAAGCTTTAACCAGATTGATGAAATCGGCGATATGGCGCAGGCGATCCGCATTTTTCGCGAAAACGGCCTGGTACGGCAACAGCTGGAGCAAGAACGAGACGCTGACTGGGCAATTCGCGAACTGTTGGCGCGTATGACACAACGCTTACAGGGCTGCGAGAGTTTTGCTGATGTCATCAATGTGGCTGAGCTGTTTGCACCGAATATTGCCCCAGGTATTGCTGGACGACTTTACATTCTTGACCGGGAGCCCTGGCAGGTGCGCTGCGTTGCACAATGGCTCTCACCGCAGGGCAAAACAGATGCTTTCCATCCGGACGAGTGCTGGGCAGTGCGCCGCGGTCAGAGCCATCCGCCGGTGCAAGGCGAACCCGATATCGCCTGCTACCATCTGCCGGAATCATGCCAGCAACATACTCTGTGCGTGCCACTGATTGCCCAGGGTGAAGCCATTGGCCTGCTTTCATTCCAGAATCTCAGCAATGAGTCAGCTCCTTCGCGTGCGTATCTGGAGCTGATGGCGGAAGCACTCGGTTTGGCCTTAGCCAACCAGCGCCTGCGCGATGCGCTGCTTGAGAAAGCGCTCTACGATCCGCTAACCGGTCTGCGCAACCGTCATCATCTGGAAGATTCCTTACGCACTCAGATGAGCCAGGCCGTACGCAACCAGGAGCCGATCAGTTGCCTGATGATCGATATCGACCATTTTAAAAATATTAACGATCGCTTTGGTCATGAGGCAGGAGATAGCGTGATAAAAAGTATCGCCACGACTATTCAGCGCGTGGTCCACGACAGCGGCATGGCTTTCCGCTATGGCGGTGAGGAATTTCTGGTGCTGCTGGCCAATACGGATGAGCAGGCCGCCAACCGCTTTGCGACGGATATTTATAACGGTGTACGGGAACTGTCGCTGCGCTTTGGCGTCTCTGAAATTGGTCACGTCGATGTCTCTATTGGCGTAGCCAGCTATCCTCAGCACGCCCAGAGCGACAACCTGCTGCGTGCTGCAGACGTGGCCTTGTATCGCGCTAAAGAGCTGGGACGTTCGCGCATCGTGAGCTTTGGCATGCTGGAAGCGAGCTGAACATGGCTTTACCTCGATGCCAGGCGGTGATATGTTATTTCAATGAACACAAAACACGATATCACCGCTTTTAATCACAACCTGTGGTGGCTGCCTTCTTAAAGGCGGTCAGAATGTGTTTTCCCCATTTTAGATAACCGCCGAAAGGCGGTTATTTGCATTTGAAGACCCCTTTCGGTTTTATGACTAAGGAGTCTTATATGAACAACAAAACCATTATCCTCACTGGCGATCGACCTACCGGCCCGTTGCACCTCGGTCATTATGTTGGCTCGCTGCGTCAGCGCGCCATGCTGCAACACGATTATCAGCAGTTTGTATTAGTTGCTGACCTCCAAGGGCTGACCGATAACGGCAGCACACCGCAAAAGATCCGCGACAATATTCCCGAAGTGCTGGCCGATTATCTTGCTGCAGGAATAGATCCTTCACTGACCACTATTTGTTTGCAATCGGCCCTGCCTGCCCTTGCGGAGCTGACCGCGCTATATATGAACATCGTCACCGTGGCTCGCGTGGAGCGTAATCCTACGGTCAAAAACGAAATTGCGCAGAAAGGGTTTGCCCGCTCGTTACCGGTTGGTTTTCTGGTTTATCCCATCAGCCAGGCGGCAGATATTACAGCCTTCAAAGCCGAAGTGGTTCCCGTTGGCGACGATCAGTTGCCAATGATTGAACAGACCAATGAAATCGTGCATAAAATGAATAGTCTGTTACCTGCCCCCGTCTTGTCGCATTGTAAAGCGCTGCTGAGTGAAACCAGCCGTCTTCCGGGGATCGACGGTAATGCCAAAATGTCAAAATCGCTTGGCAATACATTACTCTTGTCCGCCAGCGAAGAGGCCATTCATCATGCGGTCAGCGCGATGTACACCGATCCCAATCATCTAAAAGTGTCCGATCCAGGGCAGATTGACGGCAATATGGTATTCACTTACCTCGATGCTTTTCATGCGGATAAAGCAAAAGTCGCGGAGATGAAAGCGCATTATCAGCGCGGCGGGCTGGGCGACCGTGCATGCAAAAACGAGCTGGAGATGTGCTTGCAAGAGCTTATTGCCCCGATGCGCGAGCGGCGCGCAACTTACATCCAGGATAAAGGCATGCTGATGGCGATGCTCAAAAAAGGCAGCGAACAGGCGCATGAAGTCACACAGCAGACATTAAGAGAAGTGAAGCTAGGGCTGGGTTTGCCGGTGTTCTGAACTCGACCTGTTACAGTTGGCTCAATAAATAAAGACAGCTCCCGACGAGTTACCTTCGCCGGGAGTTTTCAGAATCTTATCCACGTTTTATCAGCAAAATTCAGAGTGAAGATTAATCGCCCTTAACCCGTTGAAAAATCCTTTCCCTTCCTCTCAACTTAGTCATTTTATTAATCTGGCAGTTGCTACCATAATAACAAGTCACGAAGCGAAGCCTGTAACCCGCAGGCAATATGAGTAATGCAACCATATTTGAGGATTCCGGTATGACCACCTTTCATCAACTCACTGCCACCAGTCTCAATGGCCAACCCATCTCGATGGCCGATTACGCTGGCAAACTGGTGCTGGTGGTGAATACCGCCAGCCATTGTGGCTTCACGCCACAATATGCAGGCCTCGAAGCACTCTACAAGAAGTACGCCGCGCAGGGTCTGGTGGTGCTGGGTTTCCCCTGCAACCAGTTTGGTAAGCAGGAACCTGGTGGAGCCGATGAAATCGCTCAAACCTGTCACATCAACTACGGTGTGAGCTTCCCAATGTTTGAGAAAGTGGACGTCAACGGCGCTTCTACACATCCGGTGTTTCGTTTCCTTAAAGACGAATTACCCGGCATGCTGGGTGGGCGGATCAAGTGGAACTTCACTAAGTTCCTGATCGGGCGTGACGGCAAGCCGCTTAAACGTTTTGCCCCCTTCACGACCCCAGAGAAAATAGAAGCCACGATCCTTGCAGCGCTAAAAGACTGAGCGCTCAAGTCATTCAAAACCGTTCACATTATGCACCTGCTTGCTGCCTGAATAAAAAACACGCTGCAAAATCAACAAAATATAGTCAACTTGCTTAATTACTCTGCAATCGCGTGAGATCAGGAAGAAAAATGCTATTTCCCTCTTGCCTCATTCGGTCTGTGCCGCTAATATTCGTCCCCGTTGTCACCTACAACGTTGCGTTCATAGCTCAGTTGGTTAGAGCACCACCTTGACATGGTGGGGGTCGTTGGTTCGAGTCCAATTGAACGCACCATCTTGCGTCCGTAGCTCAGTTGGTTAGAGCACCACCTTGACATGGTGGGGGTCGGTGGTTCGAGTCCACTCGGACGCACCAAATTATCTCAATGATTTGGTGCTGCTTCCCATAGTTATTCCTCAATAAACCTTCTGTTTTTATCCTTCAGTTCAATTAATTGTCCGCATAATGCTGTTAATAAACGATGCGCTAAAACCTACTAAACGCCGTGTTCAGCGCGTATCATTCATCTTCTAAGCAAAACCTTTTGCGTTTGAGATCGAATACTATGCCCTCTTCCATGGTAGCAATGCTGTGCCACAATCCCTTTTCCCCCTCCTTCTCAATGCTGCCGCCCAAAGCAGGCCGCGTGCCGGTTAGCGTATCGAGCAGCGTACTCTTCCCCAGACCATTACGCCCCAGCCAGAACACGATATTGGGTAATGTCTCTTCAGTATCAGCCTGATACTGAATCAGGCTCACCAGCGCGGCAAAAAAGCCGCTCAAGATAATACCCGACAGGATCAGCACCAGCGTATTCTCCAGCCCCTGCAACGCAGCAATGGCATACACCAGGATCAGCGCCGTCAGACCGAAGAAAAACGTTGAGCCCATCATCAACCACGGCGACAGGCCGAGCAGAATAGCCAACGTTCCGCCAAAAGCAGCCCCCGATGTCACACCGATAATATGCGGGTCGACCAGCGGATTATGAAATACCCCTTGCAGCGTCGCGCCGCATAAACCCAGCGCGCCACCTGCCAGCAACGCCATCACAATACGCGGCAGCCTGACCGTCTAGATAACCTGACCGGCAATCCCTTCAGCGCCGCTAAAGTGCGTCAGATGATAAAATACCTCACGTAACGACAGCGGATACTGCCCAAGACACAGCGAACTGGTGCCCAGCAACAGGACCACCGCGATTAAGAGCAGTTGCTGGGGTGGAATGCGCTTACTTAGCGGCATCTGAATGCCAATTCACGCGATAAAAGCGCTGATAGTAGTCTTGCGCCTGCGCATCGATATCCACGTCTTTATAGGCATCCGGATACAGTTTTTTGGCCATCCACAGCTCCCCTATCGCCAGCGCTTCCGGCATCGGATAGCCCCAGGCTTTGGCGTATTCAGGCATCAGCCAGACGCGATGATTTTTCACCGCATCAATCCCCTGCCAATTGGGATCGTTTTGGATCTCAGCCACAACCTGCGGGTAGCGATCCTGGACAAAAATCACCTGCGGATTCCAGGCTAATACTTGCTCCAGCGCAACCTGACGTGCGCCTTTCACACTGGCAGCCGCCACGTTCAATCCTCCCGCATGCTGCATCATCAGTCCCGTATACTTCCCGGAGCCGTACGTCATCAGGTCGGGGTTAGCCATATAAATACGGACTTTTTGCGCATCCGGGATGTTTGAGACTGGTGCGTTGAATTTTGTCCGCGCCGCAAAAACGTAATCAATTAAGGTTTCGGCCTGCGGTTTACGCCCTACGACGTCCGCAATCAGGCGAATACCCTGTTTTAGCGCGCAAACTCAGGTCCAAGCTGCTTTTTCCAGCTCGACATCACGCCAACAATGTCCTGCTGCGCATTGAGCTGGACCAGAATATTCAGCGTCTGGTGTTGCAGCACGACCACTTTATCGACGCGATCAGGAATGGTCACCTGACGACCAAGCTGGTCGGTGATCGTCCGGTCGGCCTGGGCAGCAAACGCGAACAACATGCTGGCACATACCAGCGCAAAAGAACGGAGACTTAACATGGGATACCATCTGAAGAGAGGAGTAAAAATCGCTATGTATTAAATTACATAACGAATAAACTGGCAACCCATTCCCGAAAATTACTGCAATGCACACGAAGTGGATCAATTTATGCGAACGAAGGAAAACCGACGGCAAGAGCTACTGTCGGCTTTCATTAATAGTGTGCGGCGCTACTATTTGGTGGCCACTTTGATGATATCAAGCGCTCTGGCGAACTGATCCTGCGGGATCGTCAGTGGATAAAGGAAACGAATAACGTTGCCATACTGCCCACAGGTTAGCAGCAGCAATCCTTGCTCAAGGGCTTTCTTCTGCACGCGTTGTGCCACGGCCGCACTGGGTTCCCCCGTCGCAGCATCACAGAATTCAGCGGCAATCATCGAGCCTAAGCCACGCACTTCAGCCAGTTCAGGACACTCTGCTTGCGCATCTGTCAGAGTGGCACGCAGTTGTTCTCCGAGAGCCGCCGCACGCTGGCACAGCTTTTCATCACGAATGATATCCAGCACCGCATGGGCCGCTGCAATCGACAGCGGGTTCCCGGCGTAAGTACCGCCTAAACCACCCGGCGCAGGCGCATCCATAATGTCTGCTTTACCCACTACCCCTGACAGTGGCATCCCGCCAGCCAGGCTCTTCGCCATGGTCATCAGGTCCGCTTTATCGGCGTAATGATCCATTGCAAACAGCTCGCCGGTACGGGCAAATCCGCTTTGCACCTCATCAGCGATCATCACGATGCCATGCTCATCGCAAATACGGCGGATGGCAGCCACAAACTCCGCCGGTGCCACTACGAAGCCCCCTTCGCCCTGGACAGGTTCAAAAATAATCGCCGCCACCTGGGTTGGATCGATATCAGCTTTGAACAGGCGCTCAATCGCTTTGATGGAATCCGCTGTGGAAATCCCCTGCAACGCAGAAGGATACGGCGCATGGTATACAGAGCCCGGGAACGGACCGAAACCTTTTTTATACGGCGCCACTTTGCCTGTTAACGCCATCGTCATGTAAGTACGCCCATGAAAACCCCCACCAAACGCGATAACACCTGGACGGCCGGTATACGCGCGGGCAATTTTTACTGCGTTTTCCACCGCTTCAGCCCCGGTGGTGAAGAAGGTGGTTTTACGCTTGCCGTCGATAGGTGCGACGGCGTTGATTTTCTCAGCCAAGGACACATAGCTTTCGTATGGGACGATTTGATAAGCCGTATGAGTAAAAGCCTGAAGCTGTGCTTCAACAGCTTGCACCAGACGAGGATGACGGTGTCCGGTGTTCAGCACGGCAATCCCGGCAGCAAAATCAATGTACTGATTGCCCTCGATATCCGTAATGGTGCTGTTTTCTGCCGACTGGGCATAAAAATCACACATCACGCCCACCCCACGCGGGGTGGCATCCAGACGACGTTGTTGCAGGTTTTTATTGTTCATTCTCACACCTTGTCATAAACATATTTGGGTTGAATTACGCTTTAAATTTAGACGCCGTCTGGTACTTTAATCGAGAGCCAAATCGTTTTATTTTAAGGATCCAAATGCGTTCACTTGCCGGAGATGTGATCAAGCAGGCATTTAGCCAACAGACGGATGAAAAACTGCATCGTCGCCTGTATGCCGCCATCTGCAGTTGCATCCTCGAAGGTAGCCTGAAACCGGCTACCCGAATGCCGCCGTCGCGCGACCTGGCAGGCGAATTGACGCTATCGCGCAATACCGTCCTGCGGGTTTACGAGCAATTGCAAGCCGAAGGGTATATCTCCGCGCGCACCAGCAGCGGAACATTTGTCACCGACAGCGTGCTGGACAATCTGGACCTGCATCCCAACAAAGCGCCTGGTGCTGCTCCGGAAGAGAGCCCCCGGTTATCTGACCGCTGCCTTGAGCTGTTAGGTCATGCCAGCGCCAGTCCCCGTCAGTGGGGTGCTTTCATTCCAGGCGTACCTGATGTAGCGCATTTCCCTCACCGGGTGCTCAAAAAAATTCAGGATCGGCTGGCGAGACGGTTGCGCCCGGAGCTTCTTACTTACGATGCCGCCGGCGGTGTGAATGAGCTGAAAGAAGCCCTGGCAGACTATCTGCGCACCGCCCGCGGCGTGCGGTGTTCACCGGAGCAGATTCTGATTACTGAAGGTATTCACCAGGCGCTGGATCTGGTGACTCGTACTTTATGCAACCCGGGTGATAACGCCTGGATTGAGGAGCCTGGCTACTGGGGAATCAAGAATATTCTGCGCATCAATGCGGTTAATTTTTCGGCGATTCCGGTAGATGAACAAGGTATGGTTCCGCCGGAAGCTGGCGAATCCGCGCCAAAGCTTATTTTTGTGACACCGTCACATCAATATCCGCTCGGATCGGTTATGAGTCTCAGTCGCCGTCGACAACTGCTCTTTCGCGCCCGTGAAACACAAAGCTGGATAATAGAAGATGACTACGACAGCGAGTTTCGTTTTTCCGGCCAGCCTATTCCATCATTGCAGGGACTGGAGGAAGAGACGCCAGTGATCTACATCGGAACATTCAGTAAGACACTCTATCCCGCGCTACGGCTCGGGTATGTGGTGTTACCCAAACAGTTAGCCACGCCGCTAAAGAAGGTCCATAACGACCTCTATCGTGGCGGGCATTTGCTGATTCAGGCCGCGCTGGCGGAGTTTATCCGCGAGGGTTACTACGCCGCGCACATTCGAAAAATGCGCCAGCTGTACAGCCGTCGGCGTCAAATGCTGGTTGAGCTTATCAACCGCCAGCTTGGTGAGCATTATCTAGGCTCTTTCAGCAGCAACGCCGGGCTGCACATGATTTTACAATTACCCGCCGGGAGCGATGATGTTTTGATTGCCCAACAGGCAAATGCGCAAGGGCTACTGGTGCGCCCGCTGTCACGCTACTATGTGGATGAAGACAAACGTAGCGGCTTGCTGCTGGGATTTGCCAGCATTGAAGAACATGAAATGGCGGCGGCGTTTACCCGACTGGTAGGTATTATCAGAGTAAACGCCGTCTAAGTGCCTTATCCGCCCGACAAATTACAATCATCCGGCATGCTGTTTAATGTGATGCTTTTTTCACACCAGCCAGATCCTGCTGGCTTACTTCACTATTCCCTTCTCCCCAACTTTTACGCACGTAATTAATCACATCGCGCATTTCGTTGTCACTTAACACGCCCCCGTAGGCTGGCATCTTAAAGGAGACACTGCCACGCGTAGTCGGTGTTTCTGCACCATGGGCAATCACTCTGAACAGCGGCGTTGGGTCATCAACCATCACCAACGGGTTATTGATCAACGAAGGCGCATTATCATCCGTACCTTTCCCTTCGAGGCCATGACAGGTGGAGCAGTAACGGTTATAGATTACTTTGCCCGCCTCGGGCGAGTTCGACCACGACGCCGTGGTTGCCGCCGCGCGCACCGTTTCGGGCTTCGTGCTTTTCAGGCTCAGCAGATATTGCGCGATCGCCGTGGCATCTTCGTCGGTCAGATACTGTGTACTTTGCGTAACAACTTCAGCCATCGAACCAGAAACCGCGGCATGTTTGCTTTTACCGGTCAGTAACAGCGATTTTAACGCCTGCTCAGACATTCCGCTGCCCCGCAGCGATGGCGCATACCAGCCGTCGATCATCGCGCCGCTCAGATACTCGGCATCAGCATTGGTATAGGCTTTTTCGTTCATCGCCATGCCTCTTGGGGTATGGCACGAGCCGCAGTGTCCCGGACCTTCCACCAGATAAGCGCCCCGTTTTACCAAGGCAGCATTGCCCTCTGATTTCGCGCTCTCTACAGCCGTCGCGGGCGCATCGGTAAACAGCCAGTTCCAGATATGCAGCGGCCAGCGGGCGGAGAGCAGCCACGGGATGGCATTCTCTTTATTGGGTTGTGCCGACGGCGTAACGTCATGCATAAAATAACGATACAGCGCCTGTACATCCTCATCAGACAACTTCGCATAAGAGGGATAAGGCATAGCCGGATAGAGCGGATGACCGTCTTTGGCAATTCCCTGACGTACGGCCTTTTCAAAATCCTCGTATGAATAATTACCAATACCCTGCGTCTTGTCTGGAGTAATATTGGTCGAAAAAATATCGCCCACCGGCGTGGGAAACTTTTTACCCCCCGCCATCGCAACACCACCCTCTGCGGTATGACAAGCCACGCAGTCAGAAATTCGCGCGATATATTCACCACTAGATTCAGCAGCACTTACCGAGGCGGTAAATAAACAGGCGGCAAGAATGGTTACGTTACGCATAAATCACCCCATATCCTTGAGTTCGTTAACCGCACGCCATGCCTGATCGATGGCTGTGTGCGCATAAGCACTCCAGTCAGAATCAGAGTTGGCGATAGCAATGCGGCCCACTGGTTGACGCGCACGCTCGATAATTTCTGGCATTTTATCCATATCATCAAACAACGAGTTGGCGTAATACGCATAACCATGCGCCCAGCGGTTAACAGTGATGGCGGAGATGTCGCGTTGATTATCAAAGCCTGTCGAACCAAACATTTCCTGCAACTGGGCGCGAATCATCTCCTCATGCGCCGCAAATGTGGTCCCCAGCAAATAGGCTCGTCCCAGACGGAACTGCTCTCTGGCGGACAAGTTACTGCCCGGATAGGTAGGCACATAAACCATGTGAATAACCATCGGATCGTCCGGTGAGGCCGGATGTTGATACCCTCCGATGCTAACCGGATAGTCGAGCTTAACCCGGCTGTAAGGTGCCGCCGGAGAATAAAATTCATGTACGCCGAGCTGTTTGAACGCCTGCCAGTTCTTGACTACCACGTTGGTGTACACCAACGGCGCCTTCACGTTTAGTTTGAGATCCGCCTGCTGCTGTTCAGGCATCTCAGGCACCAGATAAGGGATCATCATGTTATAACCCGCCATGATGGTATTTTTGCCGCGCACACGATGCATTTTGCCGTCACGCAGATAGGTCACCACCACGCCATCCTGTACATTAGCCGCATTAATCACCGTGCTGTTCAGGCGCAGGCGCGTGGCGTTTTCCGGCAGATCCAGCTTTTCGTAATGCAGTCTTGTGAGGACAGAATCTTCCATCGTGTTACCCGGAAGCGCATCCGGCAGCATATACCTGACGAGCAGTCGGGCCAGGCCAGCGTTACCGTCCGGGAAATGGTAGACATACGGTTCTTCGAGATCGGCCAGCGATTCTCCGTCCAACGGCGGTAGTCCCAGCGCTTCCATGCCGGGTAATGCGCATGCCCTGGCATCGCTGCAGGAGATACCCTCAATGCCGATGGCAAAGAAGTCGTTGGAACGCTGCTGGAAATAGAGCAGCGCCATTTTGCTCAAACCGACTTTTGTGGCCAAAAATTCACTGTAGCTGTGGGTATCCAGCCATGCCATTTTCTCATCGACCGTCATACCGGGAAGATAGTCGCCTGGATGCACGTGCAGGTCGATCAGCGCTTTTCTGTCGTTCTCACTGAGTGGGAAATCATTGATAAAGTCTTCAATTTTCCGGCCATTTAGTCTGTCCGGCGGAATATCATCTGATACCGCGCGCCCCGGATCGCCGCTGACGATTTTTGTCTCGCCAAAATTCTTTTTATCGAAAAAAACCCCGCGACTGAGCTGCCAGTCGGGGTAGAAGTTTACGTCAAAACTCTCTTTTAACCGCGTGACGCTGACGCCTATGGTTTCCATCAGTTTTTGTACTTCAGGGCTGAAATTATGCGCGGGCGACTGGAATGCTTCGCTGCCGCCATAACCGAGTAATTTTTTGCCCGAGTGAGTGAATTCATTACGTTTGGCGTGCCCGCCAAAATCGTCATGGTTATCGAGGATCAGTACCCGGCTATTTTGCCCGGCAAGTTGTCGCCAGAAACACCCGGCAGCCAGCCCGCTAATCCCGCCCCCCACAATCACCAGATCGTACTCTTCCTCAACGGGCAGAGCGTTTAAATCAAAATGCTTCTGCTCGCGGCCTAGCGCATGCGCCATTTCAAATGATCCTGGATGATTACCCCGCAACCCGGTCAGTGCCGGCGGATAATAACTCCCATCGATAAATGCATTACTCTTTCCTGCCGCCCTGACCCACTCCAGCGGAGTAAGCCCCGCAGCAATAGTCACCGCGACGCCGTTCAGAAAATCACGTCTGGTAATTGCCATTTACTTTTTTCCTTATTGCTACACACTGCCCTAAATACGACCAAATAAGAGATATATCCCTTCATCTTAATAAAGCGATACAGCCGACGACCTCACTGGCTTTAACTCTTCATCCCGTTTTTTAGAATCATAATAATTGATGAACTTCCTGCTAACCGCTATTCAGCGATATCGCACATAATATGTTTCACTCGGGTATACTCATCAAGTGAATAAGATGAAAGATCTTTTCCGTAACCCGATTTTTTGAACCCCCCGTGCGGCATTTCGGCGCACAGCGGAATGTGATTGTTAATCCATACCGTGCCAAAATCGAGGGCAATGCTGAAACGCTGGGCACGACCATGGTTGCTGGTCCAGACGCTGGCAGCAAGACCATACTCCACATCATTAGCCTTGAGTAACGCATCTTCATCAGTTGAAAACGACTGAATAGCCATCACCGGCCCAAATAATTCATGTTGTATTGCTTCATCATGTTGATGCAACCCGGAGACGATCGTCGGCTCAAAATAGAAACCCGGCCCCGGCCCGGCTCGCCCACCGGTTTCAACTATTGCATGTGCAGGTAAACGCTCAATAAAGCCTTTCACCTGCTCGAGCTGGTTTCTGCTGTTCAATGCGCCGTACAGCGCATCCTGATCCTCTGGTGGACCAAATTTAATACTCTTCGTTTTCTGGATCAGCTTTTCCAGAAATTCAGCGTAGATGGACTGTTCGACCAGGATACGCGTAGCCGCCGTGCAGTCCTGTCCGGCATTGAAAAAACCTGCCGTGGTAATCGTCGCAATCGCTTTGTCGATATCCGCATCAGCAAACACCACTGCGGGCGCTTTTCCGCCTAATTCCAGATGTGCTTTAGTCAGATTCGCCGCTGCAGAGGCAGCAACCTGCAGACCCGCGCGAACCGAACCGGTAATCGAAACCAGCGAGGCCTTCGGGTTTGAGACCACCAGCGAACCAGTATTGGCTTTGCCCAGCACGACGTTAAATGCTCCTCTTGGGAACAACGGCGCGGCCAATTCAGCCAACAGCAGCGTGCTGGCTGGCGTTGTATCGCTTGGCTTTAACACGACCGTGTTGCCTGCCGCCAGCGCTGGCGCAATCTTCCATACTGCCATCATGAACGGGTAGTTCCACGGTGTCACTTGTCCAACAAGACCCAGCGGTTCACGACGGATAGTCGAGGTAAACCCGGCGGAATATTCTCCTGCTGCCTTCCCTTCAAGACAGCGCGCCGCGCCGGCAAAAAAGCGGATGGCATCACAGGATGCCGCGATCTCTTCTTTCTCAATAAAATGGCGGAGCTGACCGGTTTCCTGGCTCTGCGCGTTTACCAGTCGCTCAACGTTTCGCTCTATCTCATCTGCAAGGCACAAAAGCGCCTTCTGCCGCTGTGCTGGCGTCGATTTTCTCCAGATGCTAAACGCCGCCTCCGCCGCCGAGTAGGCCTGCTCCACCTCTGCCGCACTAGCGTTGGGAGATAATGCGTACGTTTCGCCGTCGACCGGACTTACCAGTTCGAAGGTATCTTGGCTGCTGCCTGCTACATATTGCCCATTGATGAAATGCTTCAGGGTTTTCATGCCTTTCTCCTGCCGGTTAATACATAAAGAATCTTATGTAATATATATATTGTAAAAAAATTTCAAATACGCAACATTGACACTATGATAGGGCTCGCATTTTTAACTTGGATTTCACATTTACAGGAAAAGGCTTTTCATCGTGAGCTGACGCGTTATGTCCAACTCATCATGAGGTTATCGGGACACACATCCGCTTGTGCTGTGAAGTTGCGTACAGGCATGTAAAGTAACTCGGCCATTCTTACCTTCCTTGCCCAGCGGGCATGTGTTAGAAATGGTCGTTGTTTCAGGGAATTGAGTGCAGAAAAGTTATGATTACTCACGCGGTCATATTTGCGCCTATCGGGCAGGTCAGTCGTTCGGACCAGATAGTGCAACGCCTTTCAAACGCTATTATCACCGGGTTGCTGGAGCCAAAGGAACAACTTCCCAACGAAACTGATTTGGCAAAGATGATGGGCGTCTCACATATTACCATCAGAGAAGCGCTCAATACGCTTCGGGCTAATAATCTAATCTATACGGTTCGTGGTCGTAATGGCGGGAGCTTCGTTTGCGAAAAAATTGATAGCAAAAACAACGCTCTGCATCCGTTCAAAGCGATAAGCACAGATTATCTTTCTGATCTGGGTGAAATGCATTGTGCCATCATTAGCCATAGCGCAAGGCTGGCTTCCAGACGAATGACCAGCGCGGACATCGCCAAATTTCGCGAGTTTGTTGAGGTGCTCAGAAAGGCAAATTCACCTGAACTAATGACCCAGGCAGATATGCGTTGCCTGCTGGCGATAGCCGCCAGTTCGCATTCCGCGCGGCTGGCCAACCAGGAACTACAGGTGCAGGCAGAATGGGCATCGTTGGTGGCGATACTCTATCGCATAGACAGCGTTCATGCGGAGATTATCGCGCTTTATTCAGCGCTGGCGGATGCGTTAGCGGCTCACAACGAGGCGGAATCGGTGCAGCTTGCCACGAGGATCATCGACACGTTTACCTATTACCTTATTGAAAAAAAGTTGAAATATAACGCGAACTGACAATCAGTGAAGGCAGAACAGACAATGAGCTCTTCGACATCTTTAAGCGCATTAATTCGTAAGATTGATGATATTACCGCCTCTACCGTAGAGTCTACCGTTGCGCTGGCGAGGAGCATCCATGAGGCTATTTCTGGGGTGCAAAAGGCCTCCGCAGAAGTAGTTCTCGATCCGTCGGTGAGATCGACCGTTCAGCAGCACATCAAACGCACCCTCAGTGACAACCATTACTGCTCAGGGGCCGGGTTCGCCAGCCATATTGAGAGCACCGCAACCGCAAAAGAGTATTGGCTGCTGGAATGGTGGTATAAGAAAGATAATGGCTTGAGCCAGGCCCATCTCGATTTAGATCAGGCCACGCAGCAACGACTGGATTTCAGAACCTTCGAGTGGTTTAAGCACTCACCTCCGGAGGGAAAAGCGTATATCCACGGCCCCTACGTCGACTATATCTGCAATATCTCTTACACCCTGACCTCGGCGGTGCCGGTCTATTACAATGAGCAGTTTCTTGGCGTCGCCGCCGTCGATCTGCTGGTCAGTCAGATTGAAGCCGAACTGCTTTCCTGTCCCCACCCTGACTATGTCATTCTGACCAATCTGGAAAACCGGATTATCTTCTCCAGTTGGCCGCGTTTTCGCGTGGGGGAATTGCTGTCCCCCACGCACAGCACCGTGGTTTACCAGAGCGACTACTTTATCCTTTATCACTATCAAAACTAAGGGCCCGAGGGCCCTTAGTTTTAATTATCCTGCCCCACATTGAGTTTGTTAGCATAAGCAATGGCGTCGTTTTCCGGTGCCGCAGATCGTCCGAAAGGTCGTGTCAGGAACATATAGATAAGACCAGAGCCAACAACAATCGCCAGGCCGAACAGTACCGTCCAACGATCGATGAAGTCGCTGCTGTCTGCCGGTTGTGCCAGCAACCAAATCCCGCACAATCCATAGGCCAGCGCCAGCACATTCACAATCACGCCCCAACCGCCAATAGTCCACTCTCCAGCCGGTTTCCAGCCTTTGAGACGCTGGCGTAGCGCGGCAAGCACTACCATCTGGAACGAGATGTAAATCCCGATAACGGCAAATGCGGTAATACGCGACAGGTTGTCTGGCTGGAAATAAACCCAAACACAGATGATGACGGGCAGCAGACAGCTAACGACCATGGCATTATCCGGAACACCATTTTTAGATATTTTTGACATCCATTCACTGCCCGGCAGCATTTTGTCGCGGGAGAAGGAAAAGATAAGACGGCTTAACGCAGCCTGCAGAGACAGAATGCACGACAGCATCGCCACAATCGCAACAATGATAAAGACAGTTGCACCGGTTTCACCAAGTGCTTCATTCAGGATGGTCGGGATCGGGTCGGACGTTTTGCCATTGACGATACTTATCAGATTTGGCGAAGCCAGCAGGTAACCCATAACGGAAATAATCGCGGAAATCGCGCCAAATACGATGCTTAGAATCATCGCAACAGGGATCTTTTTACTTGGATTTTGTACCTCTTCCGCAACATTACCACAGGCCTCAAAGCCAAAGAACATGAACAGCCCCATCAGCGCGGCAGACATAAATGCAGTTGAATAGCTGCCATCATGAGCCAGCACCCCCATCGAATCGAAGATGACCGAGAACGGCTGCGAACGGTGGAAAATCAACAGATAAATCCCCAGCGCAATCACGCTGACAATTTCACACCAGAAGCCAATTTTTGCGACCCGGGCCAGATTTTTAGTCCCGGACATATTAACAGCCATCATCAAAAGCAGCAGTAAAACGGACGTCAGCAGCATCGTGGCTGGCGTCTGACCATAGTGAAAGAGCGACTCTACAAACGTTGATGTATATTCCGCGATTGACGTAATGGTGACCACCAGCGCCCACAGGTAAATCCAGGCGGCGATCCACGCATATTTCTTGCCCCATAACCTCCTGGCCCAAGGATAAAGCCCGCCGGTTATGGGATACTGGGAAGCGACCTCACCAAACACCAATGCCACTAAAAGTTGTCCACATGCAACGATTAAAATCCACCATACTGCCGGCGGCCCCGCCAGCGTTACGGCCAGCGCAAACAGCGAATAGACAGCGGTAAGCGGCGACAGATAGGTAAAACCCAACGCAAAGTTTGAAATAAGACCTATCGAGCGATTGAATTGTTCTTTGCCATCTTTCTGAAAATTATCGTTTTTCTTATCAGGTGTCTGTTCCATATAGCTTTCTCTTTTGTGGAATAGTCGCAGGGTTGAACAATTAATGTATAAAAGATATTAAGTTATATGTATAGTGATTTTGTCACGTAATTGTTAAAAATGATCGCACATCACATTCCCGAAAAAACTGGAATAAACCATCAAAATTAACAACAAATTAACAAAAAAGTGATGTATTCATGCTGACAAAAGAGAAAGGAGCCATACGTTACTGAGGAATCGCGCATCTGTTCGGCGTGGCTGTTCAGATGCGCGGCTGTTGAATTGTTAGCCAGTGCAGACCGACAAACTAAATTGTGAAATAAAACGATCGATAGCAGTGATATCCTCCTGCGTCAATGACCAGCCAGGTTTGCGACAGTAATCAGCCGTAATGATCCCCCTGCGCTGTAAGATTGTTTTTTCTACCTGAATGATATATTCGCAGTGCTGCATCCAGCGTTGTATATACGGTAACAGCGTCTCATGTAACTGCGTCGCTTGCTGATGCTCACCTACCAACCAGTGACGATAGATTTGCACATAAATTTCGCTAAACGAGCAGCCAGGCATCACCCCTTTTCCTCCCGACTCCAGCATTTGCAGCATATACAAACCGGCATAACCGTTTAGCACATGCGCGTCTGGCGCCTGCTGCAGAAATTCACGCGTATAGTTCACCGGCGGATTACATTCAATCTTGAACACCGCATGTGGGTAACGTTTTGCCACCTCAGCCAATTGCGCAGGTGTAACCGGGAACCCCGTTTCTCCTGGCGCGTACTGCACCATCACCGGAATAGTGACCGCTTCCAGTACCGCGGCAATATGCGCCTGCACTGCGGCAAGCGATGGCTGTAGGAAAAAAGGCGGCAACAACATTAGCGCATCAGCGCCCATACTCTGGTAGCGCCGCGCACGGCGAACGGCCACTTCTGTGCTATGGTCGGTGATCGACAGTGCGCGAAATATGCCTTTATCCGCTAACTCAGCAACAAAGACTTCCGCCAGTTGCTGACGTTCATTATCGTCAAGTTTCGGAAATTCACTGGCAATGCCAAACAGTGTGAGCCCATTAACACCGATGCCAGAAAGATGCGCCAACAAACGACGAAAGCTCGTAAAATCCACGTCACCCTGCGGTGTAAACGGCAGAGCAACAATGGGATTAACCCCTCGGATGCGCGCAACCGTAATCATTACAAATCTCCCCTATCCGCCAATACAGCCCCCTGCGCAGCCGGTAGCGCCCAGCGACGATACAAACGTAAGAACCCACGTGGAACGTCTTTATGGACCAGTTGGCAGTGTTGCTGACGTTCGTTCAAGACCCTCTCTTCCACATTCAACATTAATGTCCGCTGAGGAATATTAATGCTGATCGAATCCCCGCTTTCGACCAGCGCCAGAACACCACCATCGCTGGCTTCTGGCGAAATATGCCCAACAAACAGCCCACGATTCGAGCCGGAAAAACGTCCATCAGTAATCAGCGCACAGGAGTCTGACAGCTTCATTCCTTCGAGGAATTTCATTGGCTTATACATCTCTGGCATACCCGGTCCGCCTTTTGGTCCTTCGTAGCGCAGCACCAGTACGCTTCCCGGCTGAATATCACCGGAGAGAATCGATTCCACGGCCTCATCTTCGCTGTTAAATACCACAGCAGGTCCGGTAAAGACCATCAAATGGTCCGGCACTGCAGCTGGCTTCACGACACACCCCATTGGTGACAGATTGCCATGTAACACAGCAACCCCCGACTCATTGCGTACCGGGATAGCCAGTGTATGGATAACTTCCGGGCGGCGGGAATTGGGAACACCCCGTAGCCATTCACCTTTTGTTTGCCCGTTGACCGTCAGGCAACTGAGATCCAGTAAATTGGCGATCTCTTTTTCCACTGCCGCGACACCGCCCGCTTCCCAGAAATCGATCATGTCATACTCCGACGCCGGATAGAGCGAGGCGACCAGCGGTACCTGGTGACTGAGAGCATCAAATTCAGCCAAGGGCAGATGTCCCAACTCGGCTTCATAATAAATAGCCTGTAGATGCAAAATAGCGTTAGTGGAACCTCCCGTTGCCAGCAGATAAGTCATCGCATTGCGGATCGATTCGCGCGTAATAATTTGTCGGGCGTTCACGCCACGCTTAACCAGATCAACAGCCGTTACCCCAGTCGCATAAGCACAATCTCGTCGTTCATGTGAAATCGCAGGCAGCATACTGCTCCCTGGCAGGCTCATGCCTAATACTTCCGCAATACAACACATCGTGTTGGCTGTACCGTACATCGTGCAGGAACCGTGGCCCGGCTCAGCAATATCTTCAATATGGCGGAATTCAGCGTCATCAATTTCGCCACGACGTTTCCAGCCAATAGCCTCGGTGACGATATTGCCGTCCCAGTGTTTACCTTTGTATTCTGCGGGATACATTGGCCCGCCATTTACTAAAATAGCCGGGATATCGAGACGTGCTGCCGCCATCAGCATAGCGGGCACGATTTTATCGCACGACCCCAACAGCACCATGCCGTCGAAGCGGTGAGCGCGCATCATCACTTCGATCGAACTGGCGATAATTTCGCGGGCCGCCAGAATATAGCGCATACCCAGATGCCCTTCAGCAATCCCATCGCATGGAGCGATAGTGCCAAACACCATCCCCACGCCACCAGCCTCATCGATGCCTTTCAGCACATGCGCAGTCAGTTCATTCAGATTGGCATGTCCCGCTGTCGCATTGGTATAGCTGTTGACGACGGCAATCACCGGGCGATGCAACTGTTCGTCTGTATGGCCCATTGATTTATACAAGGCGCGTTTTAAAGCGCCATCATCACCGCTGAGGATCGGGTTGAAGTGCTCGCCACCACAACCTGCGCATCCGCTGCCACAACTGCTCATATATGACCTCTTTTCGTTAATACACTGTTTTCTGCTGGTGTTTTTTTGCGGTCGCGGGGATTAACCAAGCGTCCGGGAATGAGGAAAATCAGCGGCGCGCAGAGTACAAGGAAGCCCGCCAGAATATACAGTCCGCTACTGGTGCTGCCGGTGGTGTCTTTCAGCCAGCCGAGAACGGTTGGACCAAAGAATCCGGCTAGATTACCAATCGAATTGACTAATGCGATACCAGCAGCCGCTGCCGTACCAGAAAGTAACGTCCCCGGAAGGCTGATATAGGTTGGGATTAGGGATAACGTGCCGGACATGGCGACACAAATCCATGCCATCATCCAGAACGTGGAGCCTTCATTCAGGGCGCTAAATGTCAGACCAATCGCACCGATAATCGCCGGAATAGCTATGTGCCAGCGACGCTCCTGCTTCAGATCAGAGTGACGGCTGTTCCACAACATGCAGGCCGCACCGAAAATATAGGGTACCGCCGCCAGTAGGCCGATAGCAAAATCGTCCTGTACGCCGGAGCTTTTAATAATCGATGGCAGCCAGAAGTTAATACCGTAATAGCCAATGTTAAAACTGAAGAAAATCAGCGCCAGCAACCAGACGAAGCGGTTACGGAACATCGCAGACAGGCTGTGCTGCGGCATTCCGGCGTTGGCTGCGACTTTATCAAGCTGATCTTTATGCAGATCTTGCTCAATCAGCGCTTTCTCATCATCCGATAACCATTTGGCCGATTTCACGTCATTATCGAGATAACGCAGCACGACGAAGGCCAGTAGGAATGACGGGATTGCTTCCACCAGGAACAACCATTGCCAGTTGTGCAGTTGACCAACACCTTCGAACATTTTCAGGATTAGCCCTGACAACGGGCTGCCGATAATGGTCGACAGCGGCGTCACCAGAATAAACAGCCCCAGCGTGCGCGCTGAACGCCAGGAAGGGAACCACAGCGTTAAATAATAAACAATCCCCGGAAAGAAACCGGCCTCTGCGATACCAAGTAAAAAACGTACAATGTAAAACTGGGTTGGTGTGGTAACAAACATCGTCAATGCTGATAAAACTGCCCAGCTTGCCATGATGCGTGCAATCCAGAAACGGGGACCAAAACGCTGCATTAGCAGGTTACTCGGCACTTCAAAAAGAAAGTAACCGATAAAGAAGATACCAGCACCGATCCCATAAACCGTATCGCTGAGATTCAACGCATCCTGCATATGGAGTTTGGCAAAACCCACGTTCACCCGATCGAGATAGGCGAAGAAATAACACAGGATTAAAAACGGGATCAGCCGTCGGGTCACTTTACGATAAACCGCATTTTTATTTTCAGTATCAAGGGTACGCGTATTCATCTTTCAGCCTCTTGAGTTGTTATTGTCGCGATGCTCAGGTATTAACCTGTTGCCATGCCTGGGCATAGGCCTGCGCGTTGGATCGAACCTGTTCATAATCTGCGCCCGCACGATACAAACCGCCGCCGCAACCAAAACCTTTTGCTCCCGCCTTACACCAGTTTTGTAACTGTTGCGCTTTAGCGGAAATACCGCCAACCGGCATACACACGACGTGAGGGGGTAAAACCACGCACATGGCACGGAGTATCTCCGGTGAGATCATTTCCGCCGGATAAAACTTCAATCCGCTGGCACCAGCATCCAGCGCCATAAACGCTTCGCTTGGTGTGGTAACGCCGGGCAAACTGATGACGCCATGATCTCTGCTACGGCTGATCACTGCGGTGTTCATATTGGGTGAGATGATGACCTGACCGCCCGCATCGACAACACTATCGACCTGTTCTGTCGTCAATACCGTACCCGCTCCGACGATAGCACGCTCACCCACCCGTTCACGGAGCAGCGTGATAGAATCGAGCGCTCGCGGTGAATTCAGCGGGACTTCGAGCCAGGTGAAGCCGGCCTCGAGTAATACGTCGCCAATTTCCGGCGCGTCCTCTGGTGTCAGACCGCGTAAAATCGCGATCATAGGAAGCGGCGTTTTTTGCCATAAGCTGGCAAAGTTAAAGCTGTCCATTTTGTTTCTCTGCTAGTTGTTGTTGAAGAGACTGCATACCGGCAATAAAACAGCGATCACCATCGATGCAGCGTGTCTGAATACCAAACGCATTGGCAGCCAATTGATAACGTCGTGTTAACGCCGTACTGCCCACCAGCCAAACGAGTCCGGTGTTGTCAGTGCAAAACTCCATTCCAATCAATAGACCGGAGAGATAATCACTCACAGATTCAGGCGGTATTTCCCCCGAAAGCCGTAGCGTCCGGGCAGAAAACAGAAGTTGGCTTAATGCAGCGTTGCGCCGGGATGCCGCAACACCGCGCAAGAATGCACTGTCATCAACCACCGCATCAGGAAGCGCACGTCCCAGCAAGGAGTGGGTAATTAGCACGTGGAATAGTTCGCCTGTCATATAAGTCGAAAAATCAACGATTTCTCGCTTCTTCATTCGAGCGTGTTTGCTATGTGTACCCGGCAGAATCGCCCGGAAGTCGACGATACCTTCCAATAAGGACAGCCCGAATAGTTGTACTTCTTCACCGCGCATCACATCCGGTATGTCACCGTTAGGTGCTTTACGTATGCCTGGTACAATCCATGCTTCGCTGCCCCAGGAGGTGGTGAATTTTTTGCTGTGCGTAAGCAGGCTATCGGTGCTCGCGGGTAATGGACAGTAATCAACCTCATACCAACCCTGCTGCGAACCTACCATTCCTGCCATTGCAATCATCGGTGAACCTGATTCCACCCACTCGCCCAGTAGCATTTTTAACGTCGAATCGAACCGCCCCGGCTCGACGTGAAGAAGTCCGCAGCTGGCGCTGCGCTTATCCAGCACATCGTTTCCTGCCATCAACCACGCGCGAAAATTCGAGGTTCCCCAGTCGATCGCGATCCATTCCCCACTCATCTTGTAACCTCAATAAACATATCTTGTATGACAAGAATGTAATTGAGTTAATGTTACCGATCTGTGATCGCGATCGTGAAGTGAAATAAAACATTTCATGTCGTAAGCTGATCTCACAAGAAGAACTATCTTGTATACCTAACATTCTGTTTTTCGAGTACAATGCCTCATTCTCATTTCTTCAAGGCCGAATATGACTACCTCGCTAACAAACATCTCTGAAACGATTACCCGCGATCTGGCGATGAAAATCATTCGCGGAACCTTGGACGATGGAGAGATGCTCCCCGGCGAAAATGAACTTGCCGTGCAATATTGCGCGTCGCGTACCTCTGTGCGTAATGCGTTGCATGTCCTGTCGGCGAAAGGTTTACTATCAATTCAGGCGAAACGACGCAGCACGGTTAACCCGCGTGAACTCTGGAGTTTTCTGGATACGGATGTACTGAGCTGGATGGAAGAAGTTGGTATTTCGCCCGATGTTGCAGAGCAACTGATGGTAACGCGTCTGATGTTTGAACCTAACGCCGCTGCGCTGGCCGCCGCTAACGCTACAGCTCGCGATTTAGCTGCCATTGAAGATGCCTGGACGCTTATGTCGCGCGGGCAAAGGCAGGATCAGGTTGCCCTCTTCGAGGAAGGTGATTTAGCCTTTCACACGGCATTACTCAAGTCCTGCCATAACCCCTTTTTAATGTCCATTGGCAACGCCCTTTCAGCCGCCATGATGCTGTCGTTTAAACAGACGCAGGAGTCATCGGTTAAGGAGACCGAGCATGCCGTTGAGCAACACCGACTCCTTCTGGAAGCAATACGATTACGCCAGGCCGTTACGGCGCGGGAATGCATGCGCGATATTATTCTTAGTGCGGCCAACCGCCATTTGTGGAAAACAGTGCCGGATAAATACGCGCACCTGGTTTAAGTCGGAGGTTAAGTAGCAAAAATCGCTGCTGTTAAACAACATTTTTGCAATATAATAACGAGATGTTAAACGATGAACCTGAGCAGGTGAATGATGGAAATTGATCTCGATAATCTGGTCTTTGATGGGCTGGAAGAAGCGCAGGCCCGCAACGCCGAACGTCTGGAAGATGCAGACCAAAAAGCACAAGAAATTGTTGCTGATAACGACTGCGGCGATGCCTGCAAAATCTGATTTCCACACCGGCGCAATGCCGGTTTTTACTTCCTGCAGATTCCTTCCCGGTAAGAGATTCAACATTCAATAAATTGATGTTCTTCGTTGAGCCGATATTTCACCCCCGCCCGAATGTTGTTTTCCCCCTCAACAGCAAGCGCAAAGCGCATTCTCTCGCCATCGTGATAGGCCAGCGCCGCGCAGCCGCCGGGGCCGAGAATGATCGAGTCGACGGTGCCGGTACTGGCAACAACGGCGTTTTCTCCGCTGGCAATAATGTGGATGTTGTCCGCACAGTTGGCAATGTTAGATTCTGCGCCGAAGCAGGCCAACTGGGTTAAATCACCGCTGCAGGCAATCCGGTTCCGGTCGCCGAGCGAGCTGATGCGTACTCGCATGCCGGTACAGGCGATACGCGTTGCGTCGCCCACGCTACTGATCCGCGCCGAATTACCCGCTACCGCAATTCGCCCGCGATCGCCTGAGCTGCCAATATGCGCGTTATAGCCGACGCTGCCAATACGTGCGCTGTAACCTGCGCTGGCGATTTGTACGGCATACCCGGCGCTGGCGATTTTAACGTTATCGTCTGCGCTACTACATCGGGCGTTATCTTCCGCACTCGCCAGCGGACGATTGATTTCCCCCGCCGTTTGCGCACGGACAATATTCCCCATAGCATTAATATCCTGCTGGACAAAACTCGCCTCTTCCCGCCATTTTGACCAGCCGTATTCCACCAGGCTATTTGCCCAGTCTGTATACCCTTCCCGCTGGAGCGCACGATGAACATCGGCGTAACTTCCACCTAACGGAAATGCACGTAGAAACCAGCGATACATTACGGGCCCAACGCGCCAGGCCCGTAAATCACTTCGCGTAATCATCATCGCTTAATGCCGGTGATAGCCATCCACCATACACTTGAAGGTTTCGCCCGGCGTACGACCTGTTGTGCAAAGATAAAGATGCCCAAAAATGAAAAAAAGACTGACAATTGCCAGCGCAAAGTGCGCCTGAAGTAACCAGTAACGCACGCCAGGGAACACATCGCCGACGACCGTAGGATAGAGCGACAGCAACCCAGAGATAAGCAGCAGTGGCAGCAAACCATACATCACGCCAACATAGGCCGCTTGCTGTAGCGGATTGAATTTAGAACGCTTTGATGCCGGGAATGGATGTGGCTCACCCTGCATAATGCCAAACAGATAAAAACGTGCTTGTCTCTGCGCGCGAGCGATCCAGCCCTGACGTTGAATAATATAGTGATGCCCGTTGCCGCCAATCATGTTGATCAGAACAAAACCTATCCAACAAGCGAGCAGCAAAAAGCCGCAAACCTCATGTACGGTAACCAGGCTTTTCATCACCGACGCGCTGGCAGCAGAGAAGTGATTGATCAGGCCACTGACCAGAAGTAGCAGGAATAATAGCGCATTCGACCAGTGCCACAAACGAACGGCCTTTGAGTATAAATAGACCGTCTCACCGTGCCCTGCCGGTGCTTTATGCGCAGCCCGAAAGCGCAGCATGGCGTGTAGCGCCAGCACCATCCACATCCCCACCAGCATCAATCCGGCAATGACCAACCACACGGGCCAGTAGTCCGGTGAAAACAGGGGAACATACTGCGCAAGCTGGGCATGAAACTGTTCGGCATTCTGCGACGCGTTCATACATTATCCTTTTTAATCAAATGTTGACCGAACCGACGATACAGATGGGGTTTTCCGGCGCCTGCAAGTTGATATTCGTAATATTTGTTCTCTCGCAACCAGGTCTGAATTTCCGGGCTATCTTCACGACCAAAAATCAGCGCATGTTCCGGGCAAGCATTAACACAGATCGGCGGGAAACCTTTCGCCAGACGAGATTCAGCGCAAAAGTCGCATTTATCCGCTACTTTGGTCTGCGGGTTTAGATAGCGCACCTGATAAGGACACGCGCCAATACAGTAGCTGCAGCCGATACAGGAAGACGCGTCAACCCGCACAATGCCGTTCTCATCTCGCCAGGAAGCACCGGTTGGACACACCTCAATACAGGGCGCATCATCACAATGCTGGCAGGACTGACGGAAATAGTGATACAGCGTTTCGTTGTCGTTATCCGAGACCGGAATATGCGCTATCGACAATCGACTGCCCTGGGCTGGTACATGGTTAGTTTTCCTGCATGCTCGGGCGCAGAGATTACATCCGTTACACAGTGATTCGTCGTGAATCATGACGTAACGCACGGCTTTAGGGCTCTTCGTACTCGCTAACAAATTTTGACCCGGGCCGGTGAAAAAAATTACCGTCCCCATGCCAATGACAAATTTTCGTCGGGTGAAGGACATCGGGTTATCCTCTAATACTGTGACAGTGGTCGTCCACACGTTCCATGACATCAACCTGAAAAATTCAGGGGTTCTGATACTGCTCAACCTCAAGCCATTCGCACAGGCCGTACGCTTTGCCATAACTCATAAAACGTTCGCTAAACAGATAAGGCTCCGCATTTGACGATTCCACAGTCCGTATATCTGCGTAATCAGGATGCATTTCCATGGCCGTTAGCGCCGCTGTAACCTGCTGAGATTCAAAGCTATACGGCGGTTGCATCAACATGGCGACCTTATAGGGGCGAGGGTACGTTCGACAATCAAAACGTACCGCCTCGGCAATCGCGAGGCAGATGTCGTTTTCCAGTACCTGCACACACATGTTGGCGTAGTTTGCCGTCATGGTTTGCGTCGAATAGAAATACGCATCTTCGGTGCCCTGCACACAGGTGATATCCGTGCTATTCGCATCCAGACACAGCGCATCCAGTAGCGCGGAGAGATCGGTTTCAGGGACCGAGTAAGGTGGTAGCAAAAACAGACTACGCGCCACCAGTTGCCCCGAAACTGAATGCTGACGGATAAAATCTGCCACAATCGTCTGCGGGTTGGCGGGGTCCTGAACCTGCGGCACACTCACCTGTTCTACCGGCGGGTGAAAAGCCTGCAACCATTGTCTCTTGTGGCCATCTACCTCGTCAGGAAGCGCCTCATCGGGTGTCAGAACATCGCTCACGTTTGTCATCTCGCGTTCCTTACGCCGGCAACAGATCTTGCGCCGCCAAATCAGCGGCTACATCTTCAAGTCCGAGTCGGTTCAGGGTTTCACGCGTTGGGCAACCCAGCTCTGGATCCCAGCCCATTTCCTGATAGAACATCGTCAATGACTGACGCATATCTTCCCGATCCATCTTGTCGGTCCCTTCAGTGAAGACGGGGATCTTCGGATCTTTATCGAACACCCAGGAGCAGATGAGATCGTGCTCATTGCGCATATCTTTGGTTTGCATCAGTTTGACGGTATAAGCACGATGCAAAGTAAAGATGCGTTCAGCAGCCAGATCCAGACTCGCTTGCGTGGTTTCATCGCCGGTGACCGCCTGGAAGAATTTTGCTTCCAGATCCAAATCCCCGCGATAGTTGCGGCTCTTGAGCGGGGAAACCGTCATCGGCCAGACCCAGTTGCACAACGTCACCGCGTTATGCAGGCAGACTTTCAGCAGCGTCCATTTGGCATATTTGATCTTGGCAGCATTGATCGGGGTGTAGTTTTTGGTTTCATCGTAGGCATCCTGTGAACCAAACAGCTCGCCCGCCACTTCGCGCTGCAATTTCAACGGCAAACCGGAACCGATGAAGTTGATATGGGTGTGCGCCATGCAGTCACGGTTAAACATACAGTTGGTGATCGCCCCCACCTGCGCTGAAGCCTCGTTCGCATGGTGAACAGGAAAACCGAACGGTGACCACAGTTTATTTTTGGCGTAGCCCCAGTACTCTTCGCCCAGATCCCAGCGCTCAGCAATGGCATACGAGCCGTCCGCAAGGTGGCTAAGTTCGCCTACGCGGTGCGCCAGTCGATAGTAAAAGTCTTTAATAAAATTAGGATCGCCTTCTTCCAGCTGATCCCACCTGATCTCCGCATACTCCTCTGCTGGCAGCACGCGCTTAAATACGCCTTTCGAATAACAGTAAGTAAAGTCACGATGCAACTGCCCGTAGTTACACCAGATGCCGTAATCGTCAAACAGGTTCAGGCCAATCAGGTTCCCCACCACGCGCCCATCGTCTTTATCGTCGAAATCTTTCGGGCCATTGGGGAAAATGGTGGTGTGGACAAAGTTCGCTACGCAAGTATTACCACCGGTACTCGGTACACCAAAATCTTTCACCCGCGGGACATTAAGCTGCGACATACAACGAATTGGGCAAGAATGGCAGCCGCTCATTTTGACCGTGTACTTCTCAGCGGCTGGTCCCAGATCGAAAACGGATTTATAGGTTCGAAAACCCACGGTATTCTGGTTGCCAGGTGGGATTTCCCCGGTTTCGATTGGTCCCCCTTCTGCTGCGCCCCAGAAGAGTCCCTTACGCGCCGTCCAGCGGGAATTTGGCGAAGAGTATTCCGCCCAGGCCTGCGGGGTGCTTGGCACAACGTGGTTGTTGTTGGCACCGATGAGCTCGGTCATCATGTAGTCATTGAGCCGTTTCATCTCTTTGCGGTCGGCAATATTGACGCCTTTAGTGCCTTCTACCGCAATAGCCTTCAGGTTTTTCGAGCCCATTACTGCGCCGGTACCAGCACCGCCGCTGTGGTTACGACTGTTGATCATGCAGGAGAGCGGCACCAGATTTTCCCCCGCCTGGCCTATCGCGGCAACGCAGGTTTCAGGACTGGTAATGCGGCAAATTTCTTCAGTTGTGGCGCGCGTCCCCTTACCCCACAGGAAACCGGCTTTTTCAATGCTAACCTTATCGTCTTTAATGTTGAGCCAGACGGGGGTCGCGGATTTGCCTTCAATAATAATGGCGTCGTATCCGGCGAATTTCATTTGCGCGGCAAAGAATCCCCCCATATGGGCATCCACGACTAAATTACCTTTGGTAAAGGTCGATAAGGAGGTGATATTGACGCGGGAGCTACACGGAGCACCAGAACCCGTTAACGGCCCGGTGGCAAAAACCAGCTTATTCCCTTCATCAAAAGGCATGGTGCCGGGCGGAACTTCGTCGTACATAATTTTATAACCAAAGCCCATCCCGCCGACAAATTTTTTAAATTTACTGGAATCCTCAAGGGTGATATTACCCGTAGAGAGATTGACCCGTAAAATATTACCTGTCCAACCATTAGCCATCATGTTTTCCTTTGCAAGAAGGTTTAATAGATATACTCGCCATCCGTCAGGCAGTTTTTTTTCTGCAACACCGCGATATTTTCGGCAATTAATGACGCGTATCAGGCATGCCTGCTATCTATCAAACAGTAATATCTTTCCACTCGATAATTTTTAATGCCCCAGTTGGACACGCATTTGCGCATTCCCCGCATAACACACATTTTGAGGATTTTTTGGTTTCGGTATTCACGGTCGCCATCATCCACGGACAGGCAGTAGTACACGCGCTACAGCCAATACAACGTTTGTGATCCACGGCAATACAACCGTCTTCCTGTTTCCAGGTAATAGCGCCAATGGGGCAGACCTTCATACATTGCGGATCTTTGCACTGACGACAGGTATCAGCGGTATAGTTTAAATCGCCATACAGTCCGCCACCGGAGCCAACACCATCATCGCCAAAGAAGAAATTGCGATGGATTTTTATACGGGAAAAGAAAGTGCCCACGGCACCATCGTTATAATTAGTGCAGGAAATTTCACAGCGGTGGCAGCCCGTACAGCGTGCTCGTTGGGTCACCAGCACCCCTTTCGGCGTATTGATAAGACCCACAGTACCGCTGTCGACATCTTCCTGCTTACAGCCAAAAAGTGATAACAACGCAGGGGCGATGGTTAATCCCGCAAGGCCTTTGCCTGATATCCGCAGAAATTCAAGCCGCGTTAAACCACAATCTAAAAATGGACGATCAACCTGGTTCATTTATTTCGCATCCTCTTCGCAAACGCTGTGGTAGCAACACCTCCAGGCTAAATTAAACCAGTGCAGCTCAAGCCATTTCGAGCGATTAATGTTGCCAACAACACGTAAATTTTTGCCCTAACCTGATCGTGTAAATGACGGTGGTTAAACTGAATGAATCTAATCCTTTGGGGTTAGGTACAGGAATAATGTGGTTATTTAGGGCTTATAGTTTTGATCGTCATCAATTAAAAAACGGAAGGGAAATAATTAATGCGGAGTGATATTTATTATCATTAAGATAAATTGAAATAGAATTTCATATGATTTACAAATATTTGTGACCCCACTCTCATATATATTTTATATATCAAACGATATACAATTTAATATATAGCGAAAAACCTTCTTCTGATTGCAGTACTAAATTATATATATTGGTAGATTAACGTAACGAGAATAAGAGGACGGCGAAGAATCTCCCTTCCTCTTTTTATGAATTAACCGGCCAACGCTTTAATTACAGTCTCGATTGCCTCTTTTTCTAACTCGCTGCGCTTCACACGCTGATTGGCGAGGGTCGTTCTCAGTACTCCCGCAATGACGATATGCTTAGGCTCCTGTCCCAGATCGCGCATTTCCAGCACTACTTTACCGACTACTCTGCACATTTCACGGTACAACTCGTCGTCTTTGGTCTGATTTCCCATTTTTGCCTGCTCGTCATTAACTCAGACCCACAGCATATATCAGTATGGTGGTTTAGACAAAATTCAATGAAAATCAATCAAATGTCATCAATCTACAGAACCTGTTGAAGACGGTTAACCAGCTCAGCCAGGCTCCCCGCCTGCATTTTTTCCATCACCCGCGCCCGATGAACCTCAACCGTACGCACGGCAATATTCATGGCGTCAGCAATTTCCCGATTCATTAACCCTTTTGCTACCAGTTGTGCCAACTCTCGCTCCTTTGGCGTAAGCTGCTGATAGCAGACCACGATCTTTTGTCGCGAGAAGGCGGCCTGAGAAACCTGCAATGCATGCTCTAATGCCGCCTGCAGCGGCGCGGCGGACACCGGCTTTTGCAAAAAATCGACCGCACCACGTTTCATTTGTTCAACCGCCATCGGCACATCGCCATGCCCGGTGAGAAAGACGACCGCCAGCGTGCTCTTTCGCTGACGCATTGCTTCATGCACCGCGTGTCCATCGAGTACCGGCATCCGCATATCCAGCAGAAGTTCGCCCACCTGGTGCAGATTTGCCCTGGCAAGGAATGTTTCGCCTTGCTCCCAGCAACTCACCTCATATCCCAGACTTTCCAGTAAAAACGCACAGGCCTGGGTTACAGCGATGTCGTCATCCAGCAGATGAATGATTGCCACGACGGCCCTCCTCCTGGTTTTGCTTAAAATGTAATGTCACTACTGCACCTGCTTTTTCATCGGGAGCTGGATGATTTTTGATATCAATGTCTCCGTTTGCGAAGCGTACCAACCGCTGGCAAATCACCAGGCCGAGTCCCATGCCCTCTTTACGCGTGGTCATAAACGGCTGAAAAGCCTGGTACAACTGAGCCTCGTCAATGCCTCCGGCATTATCCTGCAGCTGAATACTCACACCGCCATCCTGACGCAAGGCGCTAAACCACACTGTGGTAGCCCCGGCCTGGGCGGCATTGAGTACCAGATTGGCCAGCACCTGTTCGAGAAGAACGCTCGGCAACGTTAGCGTTAACGCCTTGCTAACTCGCGTTTGCAGCGCTATCGCCGGGAATTGCTGAGGCATGCGCAATAATTGCCAGACGTGATGGATTGCATCGTGAACGTTGACGGCTTGCCAGTCATCGGTCATCACCGGATTACCCTGTGCCTGACTGACCCACTGACGAAGATTGCGCAGCGTATCAGCGCCCCGCTGCGCCTGAGTATCAATGTGTTCTAGCGCGGGTAACAATGGGTGTTGTTCATCCTGACCGCGCAGGCGAATCAGACAACCTTGCGCATAATGGCGGATAGCCGACAGCGGCTGGTTTAGCTCATGGGCAAAGCCGGAAGTCATCTCTCCTAACACGCTCATTTGGCGAGCCGTTTCCAACGCCTGCTCCTGTTTGCGCAACAGTACGTTGTTTCGTTCCAGTTGCCTGCCGCGTCGGCGAACCAACAACATCACCCAGATGTAGTTGAGCGTGAGCAACAACAGCACGATGGCCGCCGCTCCCATCGCCAGCCGATGTTGAATAAACCAGCTTTTGACATCAAGCCACAGCTGCCGCTGCTGCGGATGCTGGCGGACATCGCGCAGCAACGCTTCCACCTCGCGGGTCGAGGCGGGCGCTCCCCAGCGAAATGTCGCGTCCTGCGGCGCATTAAACAGGGCCCGCGTGACGCGATCGGCCAGCTCGTCGCTTACCGCGGGCAGCGCCGCAAATGACCAGTCAGGATAGAGCGGCGTGCTGGTTAAACAGGGAATCGACGTCGGATAGTTAAGCACGGTCATAAAATCTGTTTTACGAACCAGCCCTTCTTCATCCATTTTTTCCAGCAGGCATACCGGCACAATCACCGCCTGCACGGCTTTTTCGCGTAATAAATAGAGTAACGCGTCAGCGGGAAATCCAGTAAATGTCAGGCGCAAATCACGCTCCGGGCGCAGGCCTGCATCGCTAAGTGCTTTATATCCTAATAAATAGCCGCCAAATGCCTGCGCATCAATGGCGCCAACGGTTTTGCCGATCAGATCGTGTGGAGAGGTTATCCCGCTGTCGCGTCTGACAAGGATCGCGCTGCCAATTACGTTACTGGCGGCTTTCCCGCCGCGGGTAGAGCGCAGCGAAGCCAGCCAGCGCAGCGCCGAACGGCTGTTTAGCTGAACAAACTGCGCCGGATTAGTGACTACAAATTGTACTGCTCCGCGATTCACCGCCTCCTGCATCTGGTGCAGATCCAGCGGTTGAATGTGAAACTGTTCGCCGGGGATTTGCTGATTTAACATAGTCTCCAGCGGCTGCCAGTGATTACGTGTGGAGACGTCCCCACGCATTGCCAAAATACCAATGTTCCATGTCTGCGCCCTGACTACACCGCTCAGCATCCACAGCGACGCCAGCAGCGTCAGACATTTTACTACGTTGCGTCCCACTCAATTATCCCTGTCTTATATGTTGTTTTAGATCAACAACTAGCCGGGTATGTGGTTAACCACAATAGAGTACTCCCCGTCACGATTTTTACACTGTAAATCATCGAGATTCTTTATTCATCACACGCAATCAACGGCGTGACCAATGTTTCGTTGTTGCATCGTGACGGGAGAAAATATGGACAGCAGTAAACGGCAGTTTCTCCAGCAACTTGGCGTCCTGACCGCTGGCGCATCGCTGGTACCTTTGGCTCAGGCGCAATTTCCCTTTTCGCCTGAACGCCATGAAGGCTCACTTCAGCATCGCTACGCCATGCTGGTTGACCTGCGACGCTGTATTGGCTGCCAGGCCTGTACCGTCAGTTGCGCTATTGAAAACCAGACGCCGCAAGGCGAGTTTCGTACCCTCGTCAATCAGTATCAGGTGCAAATTGAAGGCCAGCTGAGCGTCACTAACGTTCTGCTGCCGCGTCTGTGCAATCATTGTGATAATCCCCCCTGCGTTCCCGTTTGCCCAGTACAGGCCACCTTCCAACGCGAAGATGGCATTGTGGTGGTCGACAACACGCGGTGTGTGGGGTGCGCCTACTGCGTTCAGGCCTGTCCTTATGATGCGCGGTTCATCAACCATGAAACGCAAACCGCCGATAAATGCACTTTTTGTGTTCATCGCCTGGAAGCTGGCCTGCTCCCGGCCTGCGTGGAATCCTGCGTCGGCGGCGCACGCATTATCGGCGATATCAAAGATCCGCACAGCCGAATTTCGCAAATGCTGCATGAACACCATGACGCCATCAAAGTCCTGAAACCGGAAAACGGGACTTCACCCCACGTGTTCTATCTGGGCCTGGATGAAGCGTTTGTCACCCCGTTGATGGGACGCGCTCAACCCGCTCTCTGGCAGGAGGTTTAAATGAACCATTCACTAATTATCGACGAGGTTCTGGCCCATCCCCAGGACGTAAGCTGGTTACCCTGGGCCGTACAATATTTCTTTTTCATCGGCATTGCTGCCTGCGCCGCGCTGTTCGCCTGTGTGCTTCATTGGCGCAAACAAGAGACGCCGGAACTGGAAAACATGACGCTGCTAATCGCCCTGACCTGCGCAATTACTGCGCCGCTAGCGCTGACAGCTGACTTACACCAAACTGCCCGCGTCTGGCATTTTTATGCTTTTCCGACGCCGTGGTCGTGGATGCCGTGGGGCGCGCTGTTTTTACCGCTATTTACTGGCTTCCTGGGTCTGTGGTTTCTGGCGCAGCACGTTAAACGGCTCACACTTAAAAGTTACAGTGTCACAAAATGGTTAACATTGGGTAGCGCACTTTCGGCCATCGGACTGCTGATTTATACCGGACGCGAAGTGTCGGTAGTTCAGGCGCGCCCCGTCTGGTTCAGCTACGCCTTTCCGGTTGCGATGTTTCTCAGCGCCTTGCAAACATTTCTCGCCCTACTCATCTCAGTATCTAAAAGCGAGGGAACATTAGCGCGCAAACTGGCGTGGGGACAGATAGTCACCCTGGTAGCACTGGCTTTAGTTGTAGTGGCGTGGGCAAGCGGTAATACGCTTTCCGGTTCGGCTATCCGCCAATGGCTGGATGTGGCCTCTTCGGCACAACACTACGCCATCGGCTGGGTTGTGCTCTGGCTTATTTCGCTTGTTCTTTGCACGCTGGTGCTACGTAACCCCTTATCGCTGCCGCTGCGCATAGTACTCGCGTTAAGCGCAATGGCACTGTGCTGGCTGATGCGCTGGACATTACTCATTCAGGTACAGACCGTACCGAAACTTAACGCGCAGTTTAATCCTTACACCTTGCCCAGCGGTACCGATGGTTGGCTAGCCATTGTGGGTACCTTCGGCCTGTGGATTGCGCTGATCATTATTGTTCGTGAAGCCCTGAACGCGATCGCAAGGAGAATGCAACATGGCTAATTTAACCCGTCGTCAGTGGCTTAAAGTGGGCCTTGCCGTAGGTGGTATGGTGACTTTTGGCCTGAGTTATCGGGACGTGGCAAAGCGCGCGATAGACGGTTTACTGGACGGAACCTCGGGCAAAATTACCCGTGACCGCATTTTTGGTAACGCCCTCATCCCTGAAGCTAATGCCCAGCCGCGCTGGCAGCAGAACCCACAGCAGGTTATCTCCATGACGCAGTGCTTCGGCTGCTGGACGCAGTGTGGCGTGCGGGTTCGCGTTGACAGTGAACAAGGTAAGGTACTTCGCATTGCGGGCAATCCGTATCATCCGTTGTCTCAGGAGCATCATATTGACTCCGCCGTCCCCTTTGCCACTGCAATGGAACAGCTGGCGGGCGAATCGGGTCTGGACGCGCGTTCCACTGCCTGCGCCCGTGGCGCCACCTTACTTGAAGGACTATACAGCCCGCTGCGCATTCTGGAGCCAATGAAACGCGTCGGCAAACGCGGTGAAGGAAAATGGCAACGCATTAGTTTTGAACAATTGATCAAAGAGGTAGTGGAAGGTGGCGATTTGTTTGGTGAAGGTCACGTTGATGGCTTGCGCGCAATCCATAACACCAACACACCGCTTGATGCCGGACATCCCGGATTTGGCCCAAAATCCAATCAACTGCTGGTAACCAATACCAGCGATGAAGGTCGTGATTCATTTTTACGCCGCTTCGCACTGAACAGTTTTGGCAGTAAAAACTTCGGTGCCCATGGCGCATACTGCGGTCTGGCTTATCGGGCAGGTTCCGGCGCGCTAATGGGCGATCTGGATAAAAACACCCACGTGAAGCCCGACTGGGACAACGTCGAATTTGCGCTGTTTATGGGTACGTCTCCGGCGCAATCCGGCAACCCGTTTAAGCGCCAGGCTCGCCAACTGGCCAGTGCCCGTTTACGTAACGACTTCCGGTATGTAGTGGTGGCACCAGCCCTGCCATTAACCACCGTACTGGCTGACGATCGCGGCCACTGGCAGCCCGTACGCCCAGGAAGTGACTCCGCGCTGGCGATGGGGATGATCTGTTGGATTATCGATAAACAACGTTATAACGCCGATTACCTCGCCATACCCGGCGTGCAGGCCATGCAGCAGGCAGGAGAAAAAAGTTGGACCAATGCGACGCATCTGGTGATTACCAATGAGCTTCCAACCCTTGCCGGACAGCATTTAACCCTCGCGCACCTGAGCGCAGATGCCGCCCAGGTGCCGGTAGTCATTAACGAAGCTGGCGAAATTGTCGCAGCCAGCAGTTGTGCGCGCGCGCAGCTATTCGTCACCCGCGACGTCACGCTGGCAGACGGACAGACGGTGACCGTAAAAAGCAGCCTTCAATGTCTGAAAGAGTCCGCAGGGAAACTGTCGCTGGCACAATACAGCCAGCAGTGCGGCGTATCTGAAGCAGACATTGGCGCACTGGCCGACGCGTTTACCCGCCATGGCCGTAAAGCGGCAGTGATCACGCATGGTGGAATGATGGCAGGCAATGGATTCTATAATGCCTGGTCAGTGATGATGCTCAATGCGCTGATTGGCAACCTCAGTCTTGAAGGCGGCGTGTTTGTCGGCGGCGGCAAGTTTAATGGCGCCACCGACGGCCCACGCTACAACATGGACAGCTTCGCCGGGAAGGTTAAACCCAAAGGGTTAAGCATCGCGCGCAGTAAAACGGCTTATGAGTCTTCCGAAGAGTACCGTAATAAGGTGGCTGCCGGACAGTCGCCCTTCCCGGCCAAAGCCCCGTGGTATCCGTTTGTTGCCGGTCAGCTCACTGAACTCCTCGTCTCAGCGTTGGAAGGTTACCCTTATCCGCTAAAAGCCTGGATCTCTAATATGACCAATCCGTTCTACGGCATTGCAGGGTTGCGCGCCGTGGCGGAAGAAAAGCTTAAAGATCCTGCGCGTTTGCCGCTGTTTATCGCCATTGACGCTTTTATGAACGAAACCACGGCGCTGGCAGATTACATCGTGCCAGATACCCACAACTTTGAAAGCTGGGGATTCAGTGCGCCGTGGGCGGGTGTCGCCAGCAAAGCGACCACAGCGCGTTGGCCTGTCGTCAGAGCCGCAACCAGCACTACCGCAGATGGTCAACCGGCCTCGATGGAAGCTTTTTGTATCGCCGTTGCGAAACGTATCGGACTACCCGGATTTGGCGACAACGCAATTACCGATCCGCAGGGCAATCACTATCCGTTGAATCGTGCGGAAGATTACTACCTGCGACTCGCCGCCAATATTGCGTTTATGGGCAAAGCGCCTGTGGCAGAGGCACGGGAAGATGACATCGCGCTGACCGGGGTGCAACGAATCTTGCCTGTAATGACTCAAACGTTAAAAACCGATGAGGTAAGCCGCGTGGCGTTTATCTATTCGCGCGGTGGCCGTTTTGCGCCGGATAACAGTGGTCGGGTCGATAACCGTGTCGGCAATGCGTGGGAAAAACCGCTGCAAATATGGAATGCGGACGTCGCCGCGCACCGCCATGCGATTACCGGCGAGCGTTACAGCGGCTGCCCCGCCTGGTATCCTTCGCGCCTGTCAGATGGACGTGCGGTCGAGGAATTGTTCCCGGAACAAGAGTGGCCGCTGAAACTGATTTCCTTTAAATCCAATACTATGTCCAGCGCCACGGCGGTGATCCCGCGCCTGCATCATCTGAAACCGGTTAATCTGGTGGCGCTCAATCCGCAGGATGGTGAGCGGTATGGTTTAGCACATGGCGATAGGGTGCGGATCACTACGCCTGGCGGGCAGGCGCAGGCGCAGATAAGCCTGCTGCATGGCGTCATGCCGGGCGTGATCGCCATTGAACACGGTTACGGGCATAAAGAGATGGGCGCAGCTCAGCATACGCTCGACGGCAAGCCAATGGCATTTGATGCACAAATAAAGTCAGGAATTAATCTCAATGATTTGGGCTTTGCGGATCCTACCCGACAGGTTGCCAATACCTGGCTTGACTGGGTGTCGGGAGCCGCAGTGCGCCAGGGATTGCCAGCGAGAATTGAGCGTATAAATCGTTAATCATGTTAATAAAAGCATTGAAAAAAAATTATAACGCATTCATAAAACAAATTTAATTAAATTAATTATTGAAAGCCTGAATTATTAAAAAAAAGATTCAGGCTTTTTTATTTTTTATGTTACAGGAATCACATAATTGATATAAAAATTAGTTTTTTATTGTTCTTTTAACCGATGAGTAAGTTTCTGAAATGTATTTCTATCAAAGCAACAGAGAAATTTGTCAGTACATAAGCGAACATGAATTATGGGTTTTAGGTCGGGTCACTGGGATATTTTTAAAAATATTTAGAGAGCATATTGGTCTTGCACAGTATGATGATATTAAAAAAGCACTGAGATTGTCTTCGTCGTCTATTGTTCATAAATGGAATCAGACCGGGATTAACGATATTGAAGGTTACGCAACTTATATAGAAAAATCAGCAAAACTGGTAAAGATAATGAAAACATTCAATAAATTTGGCATTGCCCTGTCAGCATTGAATGGTGCTAATTCTATTTATGATGCCTGTACAATTGGTAGAGATTGTGAAAAAACGGCTTACACTGAAATTGGCAAGTTTTCAGGGGGTTTGCTAGTTCCAGCTATGTTTAATGCTTCAATCAAATCTGGTACGACCGCTATATGTTCAGTAGTATTGACTGTATTAAGTGCTCCAGAAGGAGGTATTGGAGGTATTGTTTGCGGGATCGTTGTACAGGCAGCGGCAGCATTTGGCGTAAGCAAAGCAGGAGAAAAGATAGGTGAAACGTCCGGAGAGGTAATATACAATACGAAAAAATAAAATATGGGAAAAGCAAGAGTTATTATTTATCTATAGGATAAAGAGAGAAAATGATTAGTAAATCATTAATTACTTTAAGTTTAATAGGTATAGTATTTTTAGGAGGTATGATTATATACTTTCTAATGTTTATAGCCAATAGAAATTTTTATACTATATGTGATTTATATAAAAATAAATTTGGGAACTTACCATTAAGCACAGAGTTATTTTACACCTCATCACCATTTTTTTTTGGCAGGATATAATATGAAAATGAGTTTCATATTATATCCTATACTATATAATAAAAAGTCAAAATATAGCGAAAATATTAATGATGTGGAGTTTATACGTTCGCTTCCTAAAAAACTCACAAGAATATATGTAATAAATTATTATTTTAGCATCATTATCTCCTGTTTTTTTTGTATGCTTGCGGCAATATTATATGTAATAAAATAAATGTTTTATCATGCTGGTGATAATGGTTACATTAATAAATAAAGGGACTCCATCAGAGTCCCTTTATAGTTTTCATTTCAACACCCCATATATCTGATCACCTATCCAGCCATATGGTTAACCGGATCGATTGACGTCAACGTTCAGGTCCATCCTGTATGACCGTATGTTTCTGAACTGGCTAATACACCGAACGTTAACGTCATCAATATGTTACCGTTCATTCGCCACTCGGCAAAAAGCGGATCAGTTATTAACCGGGATCACCGCGCCTTTATATTTGGTACGGATCCAGTCCTGGATTTCTTTGGAGTGCAGGACATCGACCAATGCGACGATATCCTTCTTCTTCTCGTCGCCACGATGCACGGTAATGATGTTGGCGTACGGGTTGTTTTCACCGCTTTCAACGGCAATCGGATCTTTCACTGGATCCAGCCCGGCGTCGATGGCGTAGTTAGCGTTAATCACCACCGCATCGCCTTCATCATTGTTATACATCTGCGGCAACAGCGCGGCTTCCACGTTAGGCAGGAACTTCAGTTTTTTTGGGTTCTCAACAATGTCGCTAATGCGCGCGGTCACTTTATCTACGCCTGGCTTCAGCTTAATCACCCCCTCTTTTTCGAAAATCGACAGAATACGGCCTTCCTCAGATACCGCATCGCGCATGATGACCTTGCCACCTTCCGGCAGATCTTTAAGCGATTTCACTTTTTTCGAATAGATACCAATCGGCTCAATGTGGATCGCCCCAGCGCTGACGAAATCATAAGTATTATCGCCAGCATGATCTTTTATCACGCTGTTAAGGTACGGAATATGCTGGAAGTAGTTAGCGTCAATCTCACGGCCAGCCAGCGCGGTGTTCGGCAGAATGTAATCCTGGAACGGTTTGATCTCCAGATCGATCCCCTGCTTCGCCAGTATAGGTTTAGCCTGCTCAAGGATCTCTGCATGCGGCACGTTGGACGCGCCAACGGTCAGCGTATCTGCCCACGAGGCAAAGCTCAGGGCGCTTAAGGTTGCTGCGGCAAGTAACGTCAGTGATTTTTTCATGATAATGGTTTCCGTATTTTATTAGCGTTTATCTAACAGAGAGGTGATCACATCGCCGCAAAGCTGGATGATGAAAACAATGAGCAAAATCGTCACTGTCGCCACCAGCGTGACGTCGCTGTGGTTGCGCTGGAATCCTTCCAGATAGGCCAAATTCCCTAAACCACCGGCGCCAATCACCCCCGCCATCGCGCTGTAGCTAACCAGTGCAATCAGCGTTACGGTGATGCCGGACACCAAGGCAGGAGAGGATTCTGGCAGTAAAACCCGAAAAATAAGTGTGCTCAGACGTGCGCCCATCGAACGCGTCGCTTCAATCACGCCTTTATCGACTTCACGCAGGGCAATTTCGACCAGCCGCGCATAAAACGGTGCAGCCCCTACGATCAGCGCAGGCAGCGCGGCATTGGCGCCGAGAATGGTGCCAACCATTACTTTGGTAAACGGGATCAGTAGCACGATCAAAATGATGAATGGGATCGAGCGAAAGATATTCACCACCAGCGAAATACCGCTATACACCGCGCGATTGTGAAACAGTCCACCGCGTGCGGTCAGGAATAACGCCAGCCCAAGTGCGATTCCCAGAATAAAGGTCGCTGCGCCTGAAAGGGCAGTCATGTAGAGCGTTTCCTGGGTTGCCGCCAGCAGTTGGTCCCACTTTAGATGAGGAAAAAGTTCTTCAGCCATGTTGAATCACCTCGCCTTCAATGTCGCTCTGGCGCAGGTCGGCCAAAATATTGTTCAATTGTTCTTCTGAGGCCACCACGTGCACCCAGAGCTGACCAAACACACCGTGCGCGGTTTGCGTCATCTTGCCGTGTAAAATGTTAAACGGCAGGCCATAGCGTAGGGTCAATTCGCCAACCACTGGCCGATGTGTACGTTGCCCGGTAAACGTAAGCTTGATCACCACGCCGCCAAGTTCGCTGGCCAACTGCGGGTTGAATTCGTCTTCCTCACCGTATTGACTCACCTGACGAACGAACTGTCGGGTGATCGCCTGTTGCGGATGAGTAAAAACGCTGAGCACGTCGCCTTCTTCAACGACTTTGCCATTTTCCATGACCGCCACGCGATCGCAGATCTTGCGTACTACGTGCATTTCATGGGTGATCAGCACGATGGTTAATTTGAAGCGACGGTTAATATCGAGCAGTAAATCGAGAATCTGATCGGTGGTTTGCGGATCCAGCGCCGAGGTGGCTTCGTCACACAGCAATACGTCAGGATTATTCGCCAGCGCGCGGGCAATCCCTACCCGTTGTTTTTGTCCACCGCTTAGCTGGGACGGATACGCATTTTCGCGACCGCTCAGCCCAACCAGCGCAATCAGTTCGGCAACCCGCGATTTGATAGACGCTTTCGACGCGCCAGCAATTTGCATAGAGAAAGCAATATTCTCGCTAACGGTCCGCGACCACAGCAAATTGAAGTGCTGAAACACCATGCTGATTTTCAGTCTCGCCTGACGTAACGATTCCCCACGGGCGGCAGAGATATCGTGACCGTTAATTGTTACGCTGCCTGAGGTTGGTTTTTCCAACCCATTGAGCAAGCGAATTAAGGTGCTTTTCCCCGCCCCGCTGTAACCAATAATTCCGTAAATCTGTCCCTGTTCAACCGTCAGGTTGACGTTATCGACAGCGGTAATGGCAAGCCTGCCTGGCGTAAACACTTTCGAAATATTTTTCAGGACAATCATGTCGTTTGGGTATCCGCTGCTGCTTAGTGTTCTTCTGCTAGCGCTTTTAGCTGTTTAGCAGTATGGATGTCCAAACGAGTGTAATCAGCAAGGTTGGCTTTTAAAATGAATTAAAATGAATTTGATATAACATTTAGAAATATGTCGATATGGTTGGCGTCATGTGCATATAACACAGGCACCGGGATGACGTTTTCAGCGTGTTGCGCAACAAACCACAGTGGCAAACAACTTCTTTATCCATACATCTGAACAAATTAATGAATATTTTCTGTAAAACTGCACAGAAGTGTTTTGAAACGCTGTTTCCATTTTCCTTTTTGATATTTTTCAGCGTATAATGCGCGCCAATTGTCTCTTGAATGGTTTCAGCACATTGACCTGTAAAACTCAACGACTACAAAACTCACCATCCCGTTGGGCTGAAACGCAAGCACACATTCCTCTGCACGCTCTTTCGATGTCACCTATCCTTAGAGCGAGGCATCACAACTTTCGTAACTCAGGTTTAGCTTCCCGTCCGTGCGCGGCGGGAGCCAGATTTCCATATCCTTCTCAACTTAAAGACTAAGACTGTCATGAAAAAGACGAAAATTGTTTGCACCATCGGTCCGAAAACCGAATCCGAAGAGATGTTAACCAAAATGCTGGACGCGGGCATGAACGTCATGCGTCTGAACTTCTCCCACGGTGATTACGCAGAACACGGTCAGCGCATCAAGAATTTGCGCAACGTCATGAGCAAAACCGGTAAGAAAGCCGCAATCCTGCTCGACACCAAAGGTCCGGAAATCCGTACCATCAAACTGGAAGGCGGTAACGACGTTTCCCTGAAAGCGGGCCAGACCTTCACCTTCACCACCGACAAATCTGTCGTAGGCAACAACGAAATCGTTGCTGTTACCTATGAAGGCTTCACGAAAGATCTGTCCGTCGGCAACACCGTTCTGGTTGACGATGGTTTGATCGGCATGGAAGTTACCGCTATCGAAGGTAACAAAGTTATCTGTAAAGTGCTGAATAACGGCGACCTGGGCGAAAACAAAGGCGTTAACCTGCCAGGCGTTTCCATCGCGCTGCCAGCACTGGCTGAAAAAGACAAACAAGACCTGATCTTCGGTTGCGAACAAGGCGTTGACTTCGTTGCGGCTTCCTTTATCCGTAAACGTTCTGACGTCGTTGAAATCCGTGAGCACCTGAAAGCGCACGGCGGCGAAAACATCCAGATCATCTCCAAAATCGAAAACCAGGAAGGCCTGAACAACTTCGACGAAATCCTCGAAGCGTCTGACGGCATCATGGTTGCTCGTGGCGATATGGGCGTTGAGATCCCGGTTGAAGAAGTTATCTTCGCACAGAAGATGATCATCGAAAAATGTATCCGTGCGCGTAAAGTCGTTATCACTGCGACCCAGATGCTGGACTCGATGATCAAAAACCCGCGTCCGACCCGTGCTGAAGCCGGCGACGTTGCTAACGCCATCCTCGACGGTACCGACGCAGTCATGCTGTCTGGTGAGTCTGCAAAAGGTAAATACCCGCTGGAAGCCGTCACCATCATGGCGACCATCTGTGAGCGTACTGACCGCGTGATGACCAGCCGTCTGGACTTCAACAACGACAGCCGCAAATTGCGCATCACCGAAGCCGTTTGCCGTGGCGCGGTTGAAACTGCAGAAAAACTGGATGCTCCACTGATCGTCGTTGCAACCCAGGGCGGTAAATCTGCTCGCGCAGTACGTAAATACTTCCCGGATGCGACCATTCTGGCGCTGACCACCAATGAAACTACCGCGCGTCAACTGGTGCTGAGCAAAGGTGTTGTTGCACAAGTTGTTAAAGAAATCAGCTCTACCGATGATTTCTATCGCCTGGGCAAAGAAGTTGCTCTGGAGAGCGGTCTGGCTCAGAAAGGCGACGTAGTTGTGATGGTTTCCGGTGCGCTGGTTCCGAGCGGAACCACCAACACTGCATCTGTTCACGTGCTGTAATAATTCCACCGCGAATTAATTTGCTTGAAAAGCGCCCTTGCGGCGCTTTTTTTATTTTATCGATAGCCACAATTAATAAAAAATCAAATCGGATTTCACTATCTAATCCGAGATTATCTAAGATGAATCCGATGGAAGCTTTCTGTTTTCACTCGGTTTTTTAGCTGTTTTTGCACAATTCGATGCTTCTTTGAGCGAACGATCAAAAATAAGTGCATTCCCATCAAAAAAATATTCTCAACATAAAAAACTTTGTGTAATACTTGTAACGCTACATGGAGATTAACTCAATCTAGAGGGTATTAATAATGAATCGTACTAAACTGGTACTGGGCGCGGTAATCCTGGGTTCTACTCTGCTGGCAGGTTGCTCCAGCAATGCTAAAATCGATCAGCTGTCTTCTGACGTTCAGACTCTGAACGCTAAAGTTGACCAGCTGAGCAACGACGTGAACGCAATGCGTTCCGACGTTCAGGCTGCTAAAGATGACGCAGCTCGCGCTAACCAGCGTCTGGACAACGCAGCTACTAAATACCGCAAGTAATAGTATCTGTGTAATAAAAATGGCGCACATTGTGCGCCATTTTTTTGCTCTGAATTTCCTTTCCCTGCTATTGCGTTGCGTGCACCTCTGCATCCCCTCCTGGTACGCCATTACGCGCAGACTTCACTTCCGCACCCTTGCTAACTACCGAGACTTGTCCGGCTGTCACTGTGACAGGATAGCCCGCGCGGCGATACAACGCTCGTTCCACCAGGCTGTTATCCACGGCTTTGTCGTCTTTAAATGAGGTAAAACCGGCGGGTAGTACATAGGGCATAGTCTGGACGTTTTGTTCCTCTTCCGGCGACAACGGTCGATGCACTTCGACATAGCGCATGCCGTTCGGCTCAACCGAATATTTAATCGGTTCATTAATCACTCTGACCGGCGTTCCAGTGCGGACCTGAGCAAACAATGCTTTGATGTCCGGTGCATTCATGCGAATACAACCGGAACTCACACGCAAGCCCACGCTATCCGGCGCGCTGGTGCCATGGATCAGGTATTCACCGTTTCCATGCGCCAGACGCAGTGCAAAGCGCCCTAACGGGTTATTTGGCCCAGCGGGTACAACTGGCGGTAGAGTTATGCCTCGCTCCAGAGAGCGTTTACGGATGCCTGGTGTAGGAGTCCAGGTGGGATTTGGGATTTTCTGCCCAACCCGGGTTTCCATAACCGGCGTTTCCAGTCCTTGTAAACCAATCCCAATCGGGAAGACCTGAACAATATTCTCACCCGGCGGGAAGTAATACAGACGCAGTTCCGCAAGATTCACAATAATGCCTTCGCGTGGCGCATCTGGCAGCAATAATTGCGAGGGAATGGTAATCAGCGTTCCGGGTTTTGGGACGGGGGCAATAGTATTATTGGCTTCAAGGATCAGCATTGCGGCAGTATCAAACTTACGGGCAATCGCCTGTAGATTTTTATCGCCTTCCTGCACGGTGTAGGTTTGGTTTTGCCCAACAAGACGGCTGTTCGCCTGTGGCAAAGGATAATCGACCGCCCATGCGGCCTGAATAGCACTGTAAGCGCCGATTAGCATTAACGTAATAACAGACGCGCGTTTCATACTCACTCACCCCCCTGGCGTTCATGCCGGATGGCGGCAAGCGCCCGATCCGGCCTACGAGTCACTGCGTTGCCCAACACGAGATTGTTCAGGTCGCTCTGAAAAATGACGTGTCTTATCAGTTTAGCTAAGAGTTACGGCTTTGGCGCGAATTGCCCGAATCATCGCTTCGAGCCCTTGTGACCGAGACGGTGTGAGATGCTGTGCGAGCGCCATTTTTTCAAACCACGGACGCACATCAAAATTCACAATATCCTGGGCCATCATGCGGTCATACAAAATGAATACCACCGCAATAAGCCCTTTCACAATAGCCGCATCGCTGTCGCCCTGAAATTCAATAATTCCTTCGGCATTCTGACGCATAACAATCCATACCTGGCTTTGACATCCCTGGATGCTATTTTCCACATTACGATCGTCGTCGCTTAATTGTGGCAGACGTTGACCCAGTTCAATAATGTACAGGTATTTCTCTTCCCAATTAGCGCAACGCGTAAAATTACGCAACAACTTTTCTTTATCCGGTAGCGCAGCCATAACGCCTCCCTGTTAGCCCAGTAAGTGATGAATACGCTTGAGACCTGTTACCAGGCGATCCACTTCTTCATGGGTGTTGTACATGGCAATCGACGCCCGGCACATCGCGGGAACGTTATAAAAGGCCATCAGCGGCAATGCGCAGTGATGCCCCGTTCGTACAGCAATGCCATAGTTATCGAGAAAACTCCCGACGTCATAAGCATGATGCTTGCCGAGGTTAAACGCAATCACGCCCAGACGGTTATCCGGTCCGTAGATCGTTAAATCCGGCACATCCCCCAGCTGTTCAAGCGCATAGCACATCATGAATTGTTCATATTCGCTGATTTCAGCCAGCCCCAGCGCTGAAATATATTCAATAGCCGCGCCGAGCCCAATAATTCCACCCGTATTTGGCGTTCCGGCTTCAAACCGCCAGGGGGCTTTGGCCCATGTCGTTCCATGGCTCAGGCTCACTGTCGCAATCATCGACCCGCCACCTTCCCACGGCGGCATCTCCTGTAGCAGCGACTCTCTGGCATACAGAACGCCAATACCAGTTGGCCCATAGAGCTTGTGACCGGAGAAAACATAGAAGTCGCAATCCAGCGCCTGCACATCCACCTGATGGTGCATAACCGCCTGTGCGCCATCCACCAGTACTTTTGCACCGTATTGATGCGCCAGCGCGATCATCTCACCCAACGGGTTTTCCGTGCCCAGTACGTTAGATACGTGGGTAATCGCCAGCAGTTGCGTGCGATCGTCAAACAGCATCGGCAGCGCTTCCAGTTGCAATGTACCATCGTCATTAAGTGGAATAACGCGCAGTTCAGCCCCGACGCGGGCACACAGCATCTGCCAGGGCACAATGTTGGCATGATGCTCCATTTCACTGATGATGATGTTATCACCCGCCCGCACATTGCTGTTGCCCCAGCTGTTTGCTACCAGGTTGATCCCTTCCGTGGTACCGCGAACAAACACCAGCTCCTCCGCTGAGCGGGCGTTAATAAACAGCGAGGCGAGCTTGCGCACATTCTCCATTTTTTCCGTGGCCTGAGCACTCAACGTATGGATACCACGGTGGACCGCCGCATAGCCGTGACGGTAAAACTCGGCTTCAGCATCAATCACCTGGTTAGGTTTTTGCGCGCTGGCGGCGCTGTCCAGATACGCCAACGGTAAACCATTCACTTCACGCGTCAGGATTGGAAAATCGGCCCGCACTTTTTCAATGGGAAATGTCATGCTACGCCTCCCGGCAAGCGTTGGGCGATCCTTGCCAATACCTGTTGCTTCAGCGTTTCCTCGTCCAGGGCTTCCGTTAGCTCAGCGGCAAACGCATAGAGAATCATTTGTTGGGCATCCTGCTGGCCGATCCCACGCGAACGCAGATAGAACATCTGCTCGTCGTCGATCCGCCCTACCGTCGCCCCGTGGCTGCATTTCACGTCGTCGGCATAGATTTCAAGTTGTGGTTTGGTATCCACCTCAGCCAGTTTACCGAGCAGCAAATTATTGTTGGTCATCTGACCATCAGTTTTAATAGCGTGCTGAGCAACGTTAATAAGGCCATTGAATACCGCCCGCCCCTTATCGCTGACAATCGTTTTATGCAACTGGCGGCTGTTGCAATATCCCTTGTTATGCTCAAGCCAGGTGCGGGTGTCGCAGACTTCATTTTTCACCGGCATCGCCAGGCTGTTGAGCCGAAGCGTCGTGTTTTCGCCGTTAAGCTGAGTGCTGGTGTTATGGCGCAGCACCGCATCACCGAGTAAAAAGCTGTGGCTGGTGGCCGTGGCATCCGCCCCCAATTGAATGTCATTATGTGCGAAGTGGTGGCTTTGCGGATTCTCAAACGCCAGTTTGATATGGCGCAAGTGCGCATTCGCCGCGACATTAATGGTTAAGCGTGCGCCAGTGAAATGACGAAGCTCGCTAAGGCTGACATAGTGTTCAATGACGGTTGCTTTAGCCCCTTCCGCCAGTTCCAGATGGTGGCGATAGTGCGCCGTATTCACCTGATCGCTCGCCAGCCCCTGGGTAATGTGCAACAACAACAGCGGTTTCTTCGGCCGCTGGTTTCGCTTCACCTTAATGTACGTGACGCTACGCGACAGGCTTTCGGTCAGGTGCAGAAAGACTTCCGGTTGGATGGCGGCCGGTAGCGTCTGGCGTACATCATCAACGGTAATATCAAAACCACTACCTTCTGCGCTGTCGCTCAGCGTTGGAGAGAATTGCCCGTCGACAAATACCAGTCGTATGGCCTCAATAGCCGGTACTAACGCTTCACACTGGGCTGACGATATCTCAGTGACATGGCTGACAAACTGGCTGTGGATTAATCCCTCCAGCGGCGTGTATTTCCAGTCCTCATGCTTACGCGTTGGCAGCCCCAGTCGCAGCATCTGTTGCAGGTGCTGCTGGGCATGTTGCGAGCGAGTCTCACCTTGCGTCGCAAACAGATGGTGCCACTGTTGCAACACGTTACTGCTGTTCGCTAAGCCAGCCATAACCTTGCTCCTCCAGTTGTTTGACCAGTGTGAAATCACCGGATTTCACAATTCGCCCCTGGTAGAGAACGTGAACATAATCGGGTTTGATATAGTCCAGGATACGCTGATAATGGGTGACGATAATGAATGAACGTTGCCCATCACGCAGCGAGTTCACGCCGTCGGCGACGATTTTCAGCGCGTCGATATCCAGCCCGGAGTCTGACTCATCCAGAATGCACAACTGAGGCTCCAGTACCGCCATTTGCAAAATGTCATTACGCTTTTTCTCACCGCCGGAGAAACCGACGTTGACCGAACGCGTGAGCAAATCTTCCGGCATCTTCAGCAACGCAATTTTTTCTTCCATCAGATCCTGGAAGTCAAACCTGTCCAGTGACTCTTCGCCACGGTAGGTGCGCACCGCATTCAGTGCCGTTTGCAGGAAAAACTGATTACTTACGCCGGGGATTTCTACTGGATACTGAAATGCCATAAAGATGCCTTCACCGGCCCGCTCTTCCGGTGACAGTTCCAGTAAATCTTTACCGTTGAACTCTACCGTCCCGCCGGTGACTTCATAGTCTTCACGTCCGGCGAGCGTGGCGGAAAGCGTACTTTTCCCGGAACCGTTTGGCCCCATAATGGCGTGCACTTCTCCGGGGCGAATGTCAAGACTCAGCCCACGCAGGATCGTCTTATCTTCCACACTGACCTGTAAATCTTTGATGCTTAACATGTGCTTTCCTTAAATTTTAACCGACGCTGTGTTCAAGACTTATGGCGAGAAGTTTTTGCGCTTCCACGGCAAATTCCAGCGGCAGTTCAGAGAACACGTCTTTACAGAAACCATTCACGATCATCGAAATGGCATCCTCTTCGCTGATACCGCGCTGCAGGCAGTAAAATAGCTGGTCTTCACCAATGCGCGACGTCGTGGCTTCGTGTTCAAGCTGGGCGCTGTTGTTACGACACTCCACATACGGGAAGGTGTGCGCCCCACAATCCGCGCCGATCAGCATCGAGTCGCATTGGGTATAGTTGCGGGCATTGGTGGCGGTTGGCATGATTTTCACTAAACCGCGATAGCTGTTCTGACTGTGTCCGGCGGAGATACCTTTCGAGATGATGGTTGATTTGGTGTTCTTGCCAATGTGGATCATCTTGGTGCCAGTATCGGCCTGCTGATGACCACTGGTCAGGGCCACGGAGTAGAATTCGCCGATAGAGTTATCCCCACGCAGAATGCAGCTTGGGTATTTCCAGGTAATGGCCGAACCGGTTTCTGACTGCGTCCACGACATTTTGCTGTTTTCGCCTTCGCACAGCGCCCGCTTGGTAACGAAGTTCAAAATGCCGCCGGTGTTACCATCCCCAGGGAACCAGTTTTGTACCGTCGAGTATTTCACTTCGGCATCTTTGTGGATGATGACCTCCACTACCGCAGCATGCAGCTGATAGCTGTCGCGCACAGGGGCCGAACAGCCTTCGATATAGCTGACGTAGCTTCCCTCATCCGCAACCAGAATGGTGCGTTCAAACTGCCCGGTTTTTTCCGCATTGATACGGAAATAGGTCGACAGTTCCATTGGGCAACGCACACCTTTCGGCACATAAATAAACGTACCGTCGGAGGCCACTGCCGCATTCAGCGCGGCAAAGAAATTGTCATTACCCGGAACAACCGTGCCCAGATACTGTTTTACCAGCTCCGGGTGGTCGTGAATCGCCTCACCGAACGAACAGAAAATAATGCCCTGTTCCGCCAGTTTGTCGCGATAGGTGGTCGCCACCGACACCGAGTCAAAAATGGCATCAACCGCCACCTCTTTGCCTTCGCGGACCGGCACGCCAAGCTGTTCAAAGGCGTCCTCGACCTCTTTACTTAAAAATGCATTTACGCCCGTTTGCTGCACCGCTCCCGGTTCAGACACACAGGTTTCATCGCAGTTGCCGCAGGACGGCGCAGAGTAATAGCTGTAATCCTGATAATTCAGTTTGTCATAGTGCGCTTTTAGCCAGTGCGGTTCTTCCATGGTCAACCATGCCTGAAAGGCATTAAGGCGGAATTCCAGCATCCAGTCGGGTTCATTACGTTTTGCCGAAATTGCGCGCACGACCTCTTCGCTGATCCCTTTCGCCAGCTCGTCGGTTTGCAGTTGGGTGAAGAACCCCTCTTTGTAATTAAGGTGCCCGTCAGCCCAGGTGTTGACATCGTCAGTTGCTTCAGTATTACGAGACATAGTACCGCCTATACCCCAAAACTTTCGCCACAGCCGCATTCGTTCTGGGCTTTCGGGTTATGAAATTTAAATAACTGATTTAATCCTTCGCGAACAAAATCGACTTCTGTGCCGTCGATGAACGGCATCGCCTGTAACGGCACATACAGTCTGGCACCATCCATTTCAAACAGGAGATCGTCTTTTTGAGTCTCACGGACGGTATCCAGCACGTAGCCGAATCCTGCACATCCCGTTTGCTTCACGCCCAAGCGAACGCCCAACATGCCGGGTTGCTTTGCCATCAGTTCGCGGATGTGCGCCGCAGCCGCTGGCGTTAACCTCAGTCCACGCCATGCAAAATCTTCCGGGTTAAATGTTCCTGAATGCAATTCCATAGGGTTACCTCGAGTCACTAGCTTTTAAGCTATAACAATATGTTAGTGATAATGATTATCACTTCAACCCCTCAACAGCAGGGGCATTCGGGTTAATCGCCCTTTTTGGTTACTTTTAATAAGCATAGACCCTGCAGCGCGGGTTATCAGAGATGGATTATTTTGTTCAATGCTTTGATTAATAATGGATTATGAAAATCCAATCGTTCAGGCAGGTCAAAGATCAAAAGATGTATAGATAATGTCTATTTAAGAGATAGGTTTTGAAAATTTAATGAAATCATGTGATTATTATATAGTCAGTAACTTAGTCTTTTCTCGTGATAGATAAGTACAGACTATTTAACGCCCCAAATTGAGCCCTCAGCGCGATTTTGCCCCCCAAATCCTAAAATGGAGGTTATGCGAGGCGTGTTCCCAATTTTAAACGTCATAATTTACAAGCCAGTTTGATTTTAACAGTAAACATTACGTAAATAAGATTAACTTTGGGATTTGCAGGACTAATTGCTAATTCAATATATTGCCATACGCTTTAATTATCAATTCGATAATTAATATTGGCATTACATATGTTGATTAATTAAATCTCACTATAAAATACAATTTCGAATTAAGTGCCGGAGTATTATTATTTTATGATTCATTCTATTACTAAGGGGAAATTATGTCATGGAATAAACATGATGCGGTCTCGTATACGCGAAGTCACGCGCATCAAAAAAGCCAGGGTTATTGCGCTCGAGCAGTAGCTGCAGCAATTCGCGCTGGCGGCGTCAAAAATTGAAGGTACTAACGCCAACAGTTTTGCAAGGTCACTAGAAAAAGCAGGATTCAGCAAATCATACGGCACCCCAATAGAGGGCGATATAGCGGTTATTGATGCTTTACCAGGTCCAAACCAGTATGGGCACGCCTGTATTTACGATGGGACGGGAGCCTGGTACTCCGATTTCGTACAGCGCAGTTTATGCCCTGGGCCACAGTACAGAAAAATCCAGCCCACTGTTACTATATACAGGCACAAGTAACATGAAAAAATTACTGCTTTTGCTACTGGTGACCTCATCTGCTATAGCAAATAATACCAACGATCCTGTTAACCAGGCCGTTGCATTTAATAAGTGGTACGTGAACCAAATTAACAATAATAATTTCCCGATTACCGACGGTAAGGATATCGATAAATACGTTACTGCATCAACAATGCAGAAACTAAGGCGAACACAAGATCCAAATTATGATGATGAGGTTTTCTATTCTTCTGATTTTTTTCTAAAATCACAATATATCGGTGACGACTGGACAGAGAATGTGGCCATATCCTCATATGACTGGGATCCTGTCTGCGTAAACGTCAATATAACGTTCGGCAAAAAAAATCCTCACACAGTTATTGATTGTATGGTTAATGAAAATGGCGAGTGGAAAGTACAGTCCGTTGCTGCACGCGATAACAATTAACGACGTTATGACAGAGTTACTATGCCATGGCACATCCGCGAATACCCCTGCTATATCGCCGGAAAGTAAAAAAGCCTGCGCGAACTAAATGGGATTTTTATATTTTCCGTGTCAATGATAATGGAATCGACCCCAGCTAATTGACAAACAACAAAAAACCCTTAAGTCTGATTGCTGGCAGGCTTAAGGGTTCCGGCCCCATCCGGCGCTTATCTCCGGCACTCACAATGGCTTAGCTCTTGAAGGGGCGATAAGAAGAATCTCATACACTGATAATTTTTTTTTAACACAAATTGCGGTTTGATTATTTTTTGAGCGCAGTCAATGACATAATTAGCGCGTAGTTTCACTAATTGCGTCTAACAACAGGCGTAACCCAGCTGGCTGATGCTCCCGAGAAAGGTATAAACCATAAATCGGCAGGCATTTGGGCTGTAGCTCTGGTAATAAGCGAATTAACGCCCCCTGCGCCAGCCCTTCCCGCGCCTCCAGTTCCGGCACCAGCGCAATGCCCATTCCCGCCTGCGCCGACTCACAGAGCAGCGAAGAGATTCCGGCGCTCAAGTTCCCTTTAATCGCAACGGCGACATCCTGGTCGTAGACATCCTGAAAGTGCCAGGATTTACCAGCAAACCCGCTGTAATAGAGGCAATTGTGCCGCGTCAGATCGTCGAGCGTTTCAGGAGTACCGTATTGATGCAGGTAATCTACAGACGCGCAGAGCACCGATTTACAGTCGCCAAGGCGACGGGCGATGGTTCCGGGTTCGGGATTTTCCGTTATACGGATTGCCACATCAATCCGTTCTCCTACCAGGCTTACCGGTTGATTATTGATCTCCACCTCGATCCGCAACTGCGGATACTGCGCCAGAAATGTGGGCAGTACCGGCGCTAATATATGCATAGCAGTAAAGTGCGCACAGGCCACACGTAGCGTGCCACTGGGCGTTTGCGCGGCGCTGGCGGCCCCGATATCCAGCGAGAGTTGCGCCAGAGAACGTGTTTTCGCTAATGCCTCTTCACCCGCTGGCGTGATCGTCAAGCGACGCGATGATCGATGGATAAGCCTTGCGCCTGCCCATTTTTCCATCTCGTCGAGGTAACGACTGACCATCGGACGGGAAAGCCCCAATGCACGTGCAGCGGCGCTCAGACTGCCCAAATCACAGATATGGTTAAATACCGTTGCCGCCATTACTCTGTCCATTACATCCCATCCGATCGTTTTATGAAACTCAGCATGTCCTAATGAGGGAATTCTAACAGATCCGAATTTCCTTAAAATACGGGAACTATCAAAAGACAATTCCCTGCATAAGGTTACCCGGCATGAAAGTTAAAACTCTGGCCCTGCTGTTACCTCTCTTCGCTTCTTCAGCCTTCGCCGCGCCGCTACAACTGGAGGTTTACAATCCCCAGGACAAGGGTATTTTCCCGGTCTCTTCGACGCTGGTGTCTGGTCCCAAAGAGGCCATTTTGTTTGACGCCCAGTTCAGCACCAAAGATGGCGAACAACTGGTGCAGATGATTCACGCCAGCGGTAAAACGCTGAAGGCTATCGTGATCACCTCCGGCGATCCGGATTTCTATTTTGGCCTGCAGCCTATCGTCAATGCCTTCCCACAGGTAAAAGTTCTGGCAACACCACACGTAGTGGACCATATCCGCGCCACCAAAGAGGCTAAACTGCAGTTCTGGGGTCCGCAAATGAAGGATGGTGCGCCAACATCGCTCACCGTTCCGCAGGCGACAACGCAAACGCAGTTCACGGTTGATGGCGAAACACTGGAACTGCGCCATCCCGACGATTATGCAGCCTATGTCTGGATCCCAGCAAACCGTGCCATTATTGGCGGTACTGGCGTGGCTTCCGGTATACATGTCTGGACGGCAGATACTCAGTCTGCAGAACAACGTAGCGCATGGCGTAGCGTACTGAGCGAAATGCAGAACTTACACCCCACTCAGGTGATCCCAGGTCATTACATTGGCGAACGCCCTACGGGCGATAAAGCGATTCGCTTCACTCAGGACTATTTGCAGTCGTTTGAGCAGGCATTAGAGGCGAAGAAAGGATCTGACTATGTGATTAAAACCATGACCGCGGCTTGGTCAGGTCTCGCGGACACAAGCTCTCTGGAGCTAAGTGCAAAAGTCAATACCGGTGAGATGAAGTGGTAATGAAGATTTAAGGCAAAAAATAACCCCGAACGCGTGTCGGGGTTTTTACTCGATAAGCATACCGGAATCAATGAACGCCCATGCGCCAGGCAAAATAGATCTCTTCTTTCAGTTCAATCGATGAAAGCGCCAGTAAATCAGCAAACTCCAGTTCGAGTTGTTTCAGTCTTTTCAGGTACTGAGCCGGTGAAAGATCGGATTTATCACGACGTAAAAATTCTATTGCCAGTTGGGCCGGGTCTAATTGGGTAGACATATCATCCTCGCTTGTGTTCAAAACCTGCACAGTATAACACCATTCCCTGCGCAGATAATGACCAAAAGCAATATGCATCACAAAATTGCGGTCGTCAGACGCGACGTGCAACACAATCGTCCCTGGTCATCGAAAATCTCAATTTGCCACACCTGATGACGGGAGCCGGTATGCACCACACGACATACCCCTCTGACGCGGCCCTCCCGCGCGGAGCGAATGTGGTTGGCGTTGACCTCCAGGCCCACCACTTTCTGTTCACCCTGAGTACACAGGTAGCCTGCCACCGAACCCATGCTTTCCGCCAGTACTACGGATGCGCCGCCGTGCAGCAAACCAAAAGGTTGTTTGGTACGGTGATCCACCGGCATCGTGGCTTCCAGCGAATCGTCACCAATGTGCACAAAACGGATATCGAGCAGCCCAACCATGTTTCCTTCACCCATGGCATTGAGCGCCTCAAGGGTGACTTCACGTTTCCAGATCATCCTATAATCTCCAGCAGTGCCTGTAATGGATGGCGAACTCCCGTACCTTCAACGCGTTTTACCTGACTGCGACAGGAGTATCCGGTCGCCAGACAACGGTTACGCGGCAATCGTTGCATTGCCTGGTGCCATGATAACTCATAGATCCCGAGTGAGTTCTGATGATTCTTCACTTCGTGACCATAGGTACCCGCCATACCACAGCAACCCACGCTGACGTTTTCCAACTTTGCGCCAAAGCAGGCAAAAATAGCCGCCCACTGCGCAGGCGCGCCTGGCAGAGCTGTCACTTCGGTACAGTGACCAAAGAAGTACCACGGTTCACCGCCAACCGCGATTGGCTGCTGCGCTTCCACAATTGTCGATAACCACTCGTTGGCTAACAACACATGGAAATCACCCCGCTGTTCCCCGAGCACCAGTTTGTATTCGTCGCGATAACAAAGCACCAGCGCAGGATCAACACCCACCATCGGAATATTCAGCTTCGCCACCCGATTGAGAAACTCCGATGTTTTCTTCGCGGTTTTCGCAAAACGGTTTAAAAAGCCCTTAATATGCTGCGCCTTGCCGTTTGGCGAGAACGGTAGCAGTACCGGCTGCATGCCCAGCTTTTCAACCAGGCGTATAAAATCAGCCACCACCTGCGCATCGTAATAGCTGGTGAACGGATCCTGCACCACCAGCACTGTACGCGCTTTTTGCTCAAGAGTGAGTGATTCGAGCTGTTCCAGCGTCATATTGGCGGAGCGATGACCAACCAGCTGACGTTGTAGCGAAGGCGCAGACAACAGCGGTAAATCGACCATACCGATGTGCTTTTTCGCCAGATTACGTACCAGCGGCTGATTGATGAAAAAGTTAAACGTTTTGGGTGCCCGCGCCATTAACGGCGCATAGCTCTCAACGGTCGCCACCATGTGATCGCGCAGCGGGCGCAGATAACGCGTGTGGTACAGCTGCAGGAAGCGCGAGCGGAACTCCGGCACATCGATTTTAATCGGACACTGTGTTGAACAGGCTTTACATGCCAGACAGCCGGACATTGCCTCTTTTACTTCGTGCGAGAAATCATATTCGCCCTTGCGCGCATGCCAACTGTTGCGGGTACGGGCAATCAGCGCACGTAAACTGGCGCGTTTTTCCGGTAGCTCTTTTTCCAGCTGTATTGGGTCGATCCCGCGATCAGCTAACAAACGTAGCCATTCACGCACCAGGGTAGCTCGCCCTTTTGGCGAATGAATACGGTTGAGGCTGATTTTCATCGACGGGCACATGGGACTTTTCGCATCGAAGTTAAAGCATAACCCGTTGCCGTTACACTCCATTGCCCCGCGCCACTCCTGACGTACGGCCAGTGGGATCTGACGATCATACGTCCCGCGCTTCACCGCATCTACTTTCATCATCGGCGCATCTACGTCTTCCGGTGGACAGATTTTCCCTGGATTGAGACGGTTTTGCGGATCAAACACTGATTTCACTTTACGCAGTTCGCGGTACAGCTCCTCCCCGAAGAATGCCGGACTGTATTCTGCACGAAAACCTTTCCCGTGCTCGCCCCACAGCAAACCGCCATATTTTGCCGTCAGCGCGACAACATCATCAGAAATGCGCTTCATCAGTACTTCCTGCTGCGGGTCGCACATATCCAGCGCCGGCCTGACGTGCAGCACGCCGGCATCCACGTGACCAAACATGCCATAACTCAGACCGTGGCTGTCGAGCAACGCACGGAACTCGGCAATATAGTCAGCCAGATGCTCCGGCGGAACACAGGTGTCCTCGGCAAACGGAATAGGTTTTGCAGCACCTTTTGCATTCCCCAACAAACCGACTGCTTTTTTACGCATGGCGTAAATACGCTCTACGCCCGAGAGTTCAGTACACAGTTGCCAACCAATGACACCGGCCTCCTGACGGGCAATTAACCCATCCAGACGTTCACACAGCGCACTAACCTGAGCATCGATCAATGCTTCATCGTCACCCGCAAATTCGACGATATTCAGGCCCAACATCTCTTTATCAGGGACATCGGTAATCAATTCACTGACCGAATGCCAGACAATATCTTCCCGCGCCAGATTAAGCACTTTGGAGTCGACGGTTTCTACTGACAGCGCGCGCGCGTCCACCATCACCGGAGCGTTACGTAGTGCCGAGTCAAACGAGTCGTACTTGACGTTAACCAACTGTCTGACTTTGGGCAACGGCGTGATATCCAGACGGGCTTCGGTGATAAACGCCAGCGTACCTTCAGAGCCGGTCAGAATGCGGGTTAAATCAAATTCGGTCATCTCATCATTAAAGACGTGCCGTAAATCGTACCCGGTCAGGAAGCGATTAAGTTTCGGGAATTTATCAATGATCAGTTTTCGGTTGTCGCGGCAACGTTCATAAACTGTCTTGTAAATGCGTCCAATGGTGGTATTGCTGTTACCCAACGTTTGGGCAAGTTCGACCGGCATGGGTTGAGTATCAAGAATATCGCCCCCCATCAGCACCGCGCGGATCCCCAGTACGTGATCGGAGGTTTTACCGTAAACCAACGAACCTTGTCCGGAGGCATCGGTATTGATCATCCCTCCCAGCGTAGCCCGGTTACTGGTAGATAATTCGGGAGCAAAGAAATAGCCGTAAGGCTTCAGAAACTGGTTGAGCTGATCTTTGATTACCCCAGCTTCGACCCGCACCCAACCTTCCTGCACATTGATTTCAATGATACGGCTCATGTAGCGAGACATATCAACAATAATGCCCTGATTCAGCGCCTGACCATTGGTTCCGGTGCCGCCGCCGCGCGGAGTAAAAATGAGCGAAGAGAAAAGAGGTTCTGCCGCCAGACGGGCGATTAGCGCCACATCTGCGGTTGAACGAGGGAAAACCACAGCATCAGGAAGCAGCTGATAAATACTGTTATCCGTCGACATTGTCAGACGATCGGCATAGCTCGTTGCCGTATCGCCCGTAAATCCTTGCTGCTCCAGCGCCTGCAAAAAGTTGAGCACCAGTTGAACGACACCCGGTGCCTGAGAAATTTGTGGAATCATTATAGTGACCCTTTCCTGCGGTCTGTGTTGTGAATTTAATCGTTTGCGTGTTGCTTTGTTTGTTGTATCACATTTTTTTCTAATACGCTCAGCAGATTTACAGGCAGAATCCACCTGTTCAAAACCGCTGAAATTGCTCATCATTACAGGGTGTCATTTAGATGTTCACGTCGCGTCAACGTTCTGACGCAAAGACAAAGGTGAAAAGTATTTATGGTAAATTTCCGTCAGCCCAGGGATATTGCACAAGTGCTGCTATCGGTGCTGTTTTTAGCCATCATGATTGTGGCGTGTCTCTGGATTGTTCAACCCTTTATCCTCGGTTTTGCCTGGGCAGGTACGGTGGTCATTGCGACCTGGCCCATCCTGCTACGCTTACAAAAACTGCTCTGGGGGCGTCGCTCGCTGGCCGTGCTGGTGATGACCCTGCTGCTGGTACTGTTGTTTATCATTCCTATCGCGCTGCTGGTTAATAGCATTGTGGATGGCAGCGGGCCGTTGATCCATGCCGTAACCGCAGGCGATATGACGCTGCCGGATCTGGCGTGGCTGAATAGTATTCCGTTAGTCGGCGCCAAAATGTATGCCGCATGGCACAGCCTGCTGGATATGGGCGGCTCGGCCATCATGGCGAAGGTTCGTCCTTATATTGGCACGACGACAACCTGGTTCGTCGGTCAGGCTGCACATATTGGCCGCTTTATGATGCACTGTGGTCTGATGCTGCTGTTCAGTGCCCTACTGTACTGGCGCGGTGAACAGGTAGCGTTAGGTATTCGTCACTTCGCTTGCCGCCTGGCATCCAAACGCGGCGATGCCGCCATTCTGCTGGCAGCACAGGCCATTCGCGCCGTCGCATTAGGCGTCGTGGTCACCGCACTGGTGCAGGCCGTGCTCGGCGGTATTGGTTTGGCGGTAACCGGCGTGCCGTATGCCACGCTGCTGGCAGTGGTGATGATCCTCTCTTGTCTGGTACAGCTGGGCCCCTTGCCGGTGCTGGTCCCGGCCATTATCTGGCTGTACTGGACGGGCGATTCAACCTGGGGCACAGTGCTGCTCGTGTGGAGCGGTGTGGTCGGAACGCTGGATAACGTGATTCGCCCGATGCTGATTCGTATGGGTGCCGATTTACCATTGATCCTGATTCTCTCAGGGGTCATCGGTGGACTAATTGCATTCGGCATGATTGGCCTGTTTATCGGCCCGGTGGTCCTGGCTGTTTCCTGGCGTCTGTTCTCCGCATGGGTAAACGAAGCCCCTGCGCCGGATAGCGATCCGGATACAATCCTCGAAGAAATTGCTGAAATAGAACGCAATAAGTAATCCCACGTCAGGCGGCACAGCTGCCTGACTGTTTAACAATTCTAATTAATCCCTCCCATTTACTGAATCAGACCCAACGTTGCCCTTCTTTAAACACTCATTTGTGTCGCAAATTCTTTACAGTTTTTAAACTATTGAGATGAATCTGATCGACGTTAAAAAGCCGTATGCCTACTATTAGCCCATGGCTTTAGATCAACACATTGATTTATAAGCATGGAAATCCCCTGAGTGAAACAACGAATTGCTGTGTGTAGTCTTTGCCCATCTCCCACGATGGGCTTTTTTTTTGTCCTTCGTACCCTTCTAATCGCCATACTCTCCTTTCTTAACTTTCCCACCATTCAACGGTCTGTACCAATTAAAAAAGTGGTTTCGATATCAAGCACAAAACCGTGATATTGTTGAAGGCTCAGGGGGCTGACGGACAGATATCAGCCAATATTTATAGGGTAATCAATGAAAACCGTAACTGTAAGAAATGTCGTAATTGGCAAGGGTGCGCCGAAGATCATTGTCTCACTGATGGCTAAAGACATCGCAATGGTAAAAAGTGAAGCGCTGACCTATCGCGAAGCGGATTTCGATATTCTGGAATGGCGCGTTGACCATTTTGCCGATGTCGCATCCATTGACGCAGTACTGGACGCTGCGCGCGCCATCCGCGAGATTCTGCCTGACAAGCCGTTACTTTTTACCTTCCGTACTGCGCAGGAAGGCGGCGAGCAGGCCTTACCTGCTGAAGACTATTTCGCACTAAACCGTGCAGCGATAGACTGTGGTCTGGTGGATATGATCGATCTCGAGCTATTCACTGGTGATGCGCAGGTGAAAGCAACCGTTGAGCAAGCTCACGCCAAAAAAGTCCTGGTTATTATGTCGAATCATGATTTTCATAAAACGCCGGCCGCTGAGGAGATTGTTCAGCGTCTGCGTAAAATGCAGGAACTGGACGCCGATATCCCCAAAATTGCGCTGATGCCGCAATGCAAAACGGATGTGCTGACGCTGCTCAGCGCGACGCTGGAAATGCATGAACGCTATGCCGATCGTCCAATTATCACGATGTCGATGGCAAAAAACGGGGTGATTTCTCGTTTAGCTGGCGAGGTTTTTGGTTCAGCAGCCACGTTCGGTGCGGTGAAAAAAGCATCTGCTCCGGGGCAAATCGCAGTGACCGATCTGCGCACTGTACTGACAATATTGCATCAGGCTTAAGCGTGGAAGGATAAAATACCGGATGACGATGCTACCGCATCTTATCCGGCCCACGAATGATACTCACCGTAGGCCGGATAACGCGCTTACGCCACCATCCGGCATAATGTTACTTGTTCAGTTCAGCCAGGCTCAGCCAGGTCTGCACGACGGTATCCGGGTTCAGCGACAGACTGTCGATCCCCTCTTCCATCAGCCAGGCCGCGAAGTCTTCGTGGTCAGAGGGACCCTGACCGCAGATACCCACGTATTTGCCTTGTTTCTTGGCTGCGCGAATCGCCATCGACAGCAGAGCTTTCACCGCGTCGTTACGCTCATCAAACAGTTCAGAAACCACACCAGAGTCACGGTCCAGACCCAGCGCCAGCTGCGTCATGTCGTTTGAGCCGATGGAGAAGCCGTCGAAGTACTCGAGGAACTGCTCGGCCAGCAAGGCGTTGGACGGGATCTCACACATCATGATGATCTTCAGTCCGTTCTCACCGCGTTTCAGCCCTTGGCGTGCCAGCTCTTCCACCACCGCTTTCGCCTGGGCAACGGTACGTACAAACGGTACCATCACTTCGACGTTAGTCAGGCCCATATCGTTACGGACACGTTTCACTGCGTCACATTCCAACGCGAAACAGTCGCGGAAGCTATCAGCAACGTAACGGCCCGCTCCACGGAAGCCCAGCATCGGGTTCTCTTCATGCGGCTCATAACGCTCACCGCCGACGAGGTTGGCATATTCGTTGGACTTAAAGTCAGACATACGCACGATGACGCGTTTCGGATAAAACGCCGCCCCCAGCGTCGCGATCCCTTCCGTCAGACGACCCACGTAGAATTCACGTGGAGAATCGAAACCTTTCATCATGGCGCGGATTTCGTTTTGCAACTCAGGCGTCTGGTCATCGAACTCCAGCAGCGCGCGAGGGTGTACACCAATCATGCGGTTAATGATAAATTCCAGACGAGCCAGGCCAACACCTTCGTTTGGCAGGCAGGCGAAGTCGAAAGCGCGGTCCGGGTTACCGACGTTCATCATCACCTTCAACGGCAGATCCGGCATGGTTTCGACGCTGGAACTCTTCACGCTAAAGTCGAGCATGTCAGCGTAAACATAACCGGTGTCACCTTCGGCACAGGAGACAGTAACCTTCTCACCGTCTTTCATGCGCTCGGTAGCATCGCCACAGCCAACCACTGCCGGGATCCCCAGCTCACGGGCGATGATCGCCGCGTGACAGGTGCGACCGCCACGGTTGGTGACAATCGCCGCAGCTTTCTTCATGATCGGTTCCCAATCCGGGTCGGTCATGTCAGTCACCAGCACATCGCCGGGTTCGATACGGTTCATTTCGCTGATGTCCTGAATGACTTTGACCGGACCCGCGCCAATGCGGTGACCGATGGCACGACCTTCAGCAATAATTTTACCCTGCGCATGCAGCGTATAACGCTCCATCACCTGGCCACGAGAACGCACGGTTTCCGGACGCGCCTGCACAATAAACAGCTTGCCGGTATGACCGTCTTTCGCCCATTCGATGTCCATCGGACGACCGTAGTGCTTCTCGATCTGTACCGCCTGCTTCGCCAGTTCCTGCACTTCAGCATTGGTCAGGGAGAAAATGTCGCGCTGTTCCTGCGGGACATCTTCAATCGTTACCTGCTTACCGTGTTCCTGGGTTGGCGCGTAGACCATACGGATTTTTTTCGAACCCATTGTGCGACGGACGATAGCCGGACGATTAGCTGCCAGCGTCGGTTTGTGCACATAGAATTCATCCGGGTTAACGGCCCCCTGCACGACCATCTCGCCCAGGCCCCATGCAGACGTGATAAACACCACCTGATCGAAACCGGATTCGGTATCGATGGAGAACATGACGCCGGAAGACGCGAGGTCTGAGCGCACCATCCGCTGCACACCCGCAGAGAGCGCTACGCCACGATGGTCATAACCCTGATGGACACGATAAGAGATCGCACGGTCGTTAAACAACGAGGCAAATACGTGTTTGATAGCAACCAGTACAGCATCAAATCCCTGGACGTTGAGGAAGGTTTCCTGCTGCCCGGCAAATGACGCATCTGGCATATCTTCTGCGGTGGCGGAAGAACGTACGGCAAAAGATGCATGGGCATCGTCCGCTGACAGCTGCGCGTAAGCATCGCGGACGGCATTTTCCAGCTCCGGCTGGAAAGGAGTGTCGATAATCCACTGGCGGATCTGCGCGCCGGCTTTTGCAAGCTCGGTGACATCGTCAATATCCGTTTTATCCAGCAGCTCATAAATGCGCTGGTTTACACCGCTTTGGTCCAGAAACTGGTTAAACGCATCGGCGGTCGTTGCAAAACCATTCGGTACGGAAACACCCATACCTGAAAGGTTAGTAATCATTTCACCCAGGGAGGCATTTTTGCCCCCAACTCTGTCTACATCATTCATGCCGAGTTGGTTATACCAAAGCACCAGCGGTGACGAGCCATTGTTGGACATCGAACAATCCTTATATTTGAACGAGGTTAGAAAACTCAATTTTGCGTAATTATCTTTGCATATTTACTCCAGCGAAAAAAACGGTGAATCGTTCAAGCAACTTTATTTTTTATTTTTTCAGATTGTTTCCGCATTTGCGCAAACCCGCGAGCCACAGGGGATTTCCACAAAAACTACCGGTATAAACATTTGTTCCGAAAAATGAAATGTACTTTTCATTAAATATAAAAATACCGTTTCATTTTATAAAAAAGATGCAGCAATATTCGCTTCTGGCGAATTTTAATTTATGCTTTCAGAGAATTATGTCTGCCCAGGATGAGCAAAATGGATAATGCTGTTGATCGTCATGTATTTTATATTTCTGATGGTACGGCCATCACCGCCGAGGTATTGGGCCACGCGGTAATGTCGCAATTTCCGGTCACGATCAGCAGCATTACGCTGCCGTTTGTGGAAAATGAGAGCCGTGCGCGGGCGGTAAAAGACCAGATTGACGCGATCTACCAACAAACTGGCGTGCGTCCTCTGGTGTTCTACTCCATCGTCCTGCCAGAAATACGCTCAATCATTTTGCAAAGCGAGGGGTTTTGTCAGGATATCGTGCAGGCGTTGGTTGCTCCGCTGCAGCACGAGATGAAGCTCGATCCCACGCCAATCGCCCATCGCACCCACGGTCTGAATCCCGGTAATCTCAACAAATACGACGCGCGCATTGCCGCTATTGATTACACCCTTGCCCATGACGATGGTATTTCGTTGCGCAACCTCGATCAGGCGCAGGTGATCCTGCTTGGCGTTTCCCGTTGCGGCAAAACCCCGACCAGTTTGTACTTGGCGATGCAGTTTGGTATTCGCGCCGCCAACTACCCCTTTATTGCCGATGATATGGATAATCTGGTACTGCCAGCGTCCCTGAAGCCGTTACAGCATAAATTGTTCGGCCTGACCATCGACCCAGAGCGCCTGGCGGCAATCCGCGAAGAACGCCGGGAGAACAGTCGGTACGCTTCGCTGCGCCAGTGCCGGATGGAAGTTGCTGAGGTAGAAGCGCTATACCGGAAAAATCAAATCCCATGGCTGAACAGTACCAATTATTCGGTAGAAGAGATTGCTACCAAGATCCTCGACATTATGGGGCTGAATCGGCGCATGTACTAGAACGCTAGTTCATTGGTTCGATTTTTTGTTATGATGCTCGCCACCAGGCAGGATGAGTGTGATATTGTGATGTACATCACTTCCCGGTAGTCCTGCCGTTGAAGCAACAAATTTCTGAGACAAATAATGAACAGAACCGATGAACTCCGTACTGCGCGTATTGACAACCTGGTCACTCCAGCAGAGCTTGCGCAACGGTATCCTGTTTCGTCCTCCGTCGCCCGTCATGTCACGGAATCCCGACGCCGGATAGAAAAAATTTTAAATGGTGAAGACCCGCGTTTGCTGGTGATCGTGGGTCCCTGCTCGATTCACGATCTTGATGCCGCCATGGAATACGCGACGCGTTTGCAGGCCCTGCGCGAGAAACATCAGGCGCGTCTGGAAATCGTAATGCGCACCTATTTTGAAAAACCGCGCACCGTCGTGGGTTGGAAAGGTTTAATTTCCGATCCGGATTTAAACGGCAGCTACCGCGTAAATCACGGCATTGAACTGGCGCGTAAACTGCTGTTGCAGGTTAATGAATTAAGCGTACCGACGGCAACAGAATTCCTCGACATGGTGACCGGTCAGTTTATTGCCGATTTAATCAGTTGGGGAGCCATTGGCGCGCGCACCACCGAAAGCCAAATCCACCGCGAGATGGCATCCGCGCTCTCCTGCCCGGTCGGTTTTAAGAACGGTACAGATGGCAATACGCGTATCGCCGTCGATGCAATTCGTGCCTCTCGCGCCAGTCACATGTTCCTCTCACCGGATAAAACCGGCCAGATGACCATTTACCAGACCAGCGGTAATCCTTACGGGCATATCATCATGCGCGGCGGTAAAAAACCGAATTATTATGCGGAAGATATTGCCGCCGCCTGCGATACGCTGCACGAATTTTCGCTGCCTGAGCATCTGGTGGTCGATTTTAGTCACGGCAATTGCCAGAAGCAGCATCGTCGTCAGCTGGAAGTATGCGATGACGTCTGTCTGCAAATTCGTAATGGTTCGACGGCGATTGCCGGGATTATGGCCGAGAGTTTCCTGCGTGAAGGTACGCAAAAAATCGTTAGCGGCCAGCCGCTGGTGTACGGTCAGTCCATTACTGACCCGTGCCTGAACTGGGAGGATACCGAACTGCTGGTTGAAAAACTCGCCTCTGCGGTTGATAGCCGTTTTTAATGCTGTTCGCCGGGTAACACTACGTTGCCCGGTGCTAATCCTATGTTTTCCCCCTCTTTGCTGTACAAAATCCGTTCTCGTCACAATTATTTCACAAAAATGCTTGCCGCAAATTTGCTGTTTGATGATAATGATTATCATTGTTACATTGATTGTTATTTTTAAACACTATGTCACGTATGGATAACTCAACAACAACGTCTGCAAAAGAAAATGCACCGCCTTCTGCCGCGCCAAATGAGCGTCAAATTGACAGCAAAAGCCTGCTGGGTAAAGAAGGACGTGTGATCATAGAACATGATGGTCAGCACTACTTGTTGCGCCAGACCCAAACCGGAAAACTCATTCTGACCAAATAAACAATACTGTTCGCCAGCCACCCAGGTCATACCCAGGCAGCCAGCGCTTTTCGATTTCCTAATGGAGAGTTGCTATGCCATACCTGCACACCGCATCCCTACGTCCTTCGCTGTTGGCGCTGGCGATTGTCAGTAGCCTGCCCGCCATCGCGTATGCAGCGGTCGAAGATATGACCGTCACCGCCACCGGCAACGCCCGTAGCGTCTTTGAAGCGCCAATGATGGTCAGCGTGATAGATGCCACCGCCCCGGAAAACCAGACCGCCAGTTCGGCTGCTGACCTGCTACGCAAGGTTCCAGGGCTGACCCTCGATGGCACGGGGCGCACCAACGGTCAGGACGTGAATCTGCGCGGCTACGATCGACGCGGCGTTCTGGTGCTGGTTGACGGCGTTCGCCAAGGAACTGATACCGGGCACCTGAACAGTACCTTCCTCGACCCGGCGCTTATCAAACGCATCGAAGTCGTACGCGGTCCCTCTGCACTGCTGTACGGCAGCGGCGCACTTGGCGGCGTGATCGCGTATGACACTGCGGATGCCAAGGATCTGCTGGAAGCCGGAAAAAACAGCGGTTACCGCGTATTTGGTACTGCGGGAACCGGCGATCACAGCCTCGGTATGGGCGCCAGCGCGTTTGGGCGCACCGATACGCTGGACGGACTGCTTGCATGGTCGAGTCGCGATCGAGGTGATTTGCGCCAGAGCGACGGTACTACGGCGCCAAACGACGAAGCGATCAACAATATGCTGGCGAAAGGCAGTTGGAAAATTGACGGCGCCCAGACGCTGGCAGGCTCGTTACGCTACTACAACAATGAGGCCCGTGAACCTAAGAACCCACAAACCAGCGCGACGGATGCCACCAGCAACCCGATGACTGACCGTTCAACCATCCAGCGCGATGCGCAACTGACCTACTCGCTCGCTCCGGCAGACAATGACTGGCTGAACGCGGATGCCCGTATTTACTGGTCCGAAGCGCGCATTAATGCACAAAACATGGATAACACCAGCGAATTTCGCAAACAGACCACCAAAGGCGGTAAAATCGACAATCGCAGCCGCCTGTTTACCGACTCTTTTGCCTCTCACCTGCTGACCTATGGCGGCGAATATTATCGTCAGGAACAACAGCCTGGCGGCACAACCACCGGTTTCCCGGAGGCAAAGATCGATTTCAGCTCCGGCTGGCTACAGGATGAAATCACCCTGCGCGACCTGCCGGTTACGCTGCTCGGTGGGACCCGTTATGACTCGTATCGCGGTAGCAGCGATGGTTACGCGGATGTTGATGCCGACAAATGGTCGTCCCGCGCCGGACTCACCGTTACGCCAGCCGACTGGCTGATGCTGTTCGGTTCATACGCTCAGGCCTTCCGTGCGCCGACCATGGGCGAGATGTATAACGATGCTAAACATTTCTCTATTGGTCGTTTCTACACTAACTACTGGGTACCCAATCCTAACCTGCGTCCGGAAACCAACGAAACGCAGGAATACGGATTTGGCCTGCGCTTTGACGATCTGCTGATGGCAAGCGATGCGCTCGAATTTAAAGCCAGCTATTTCGACACCAAAGCGAAAGATTACATCTCCACCAGCGTCGACTTTGCTGCCGCAACAACGATGTCCTATAACGTCCCCAACGCCAAAATTTGGGGTTGGGACGTCATGGCGAAATATACCGCCGACTTATTCAGCCTCGACATGGCCTATAACCGTACGCGCGGCAAAGATACTGACACGGGCGAATACATTTCCAGCATTAACCCGGACACCGTCACCAGCAAACTAAATGTGCCGGTTGCGCACAGCGGATTCTCCGTGGGCTGGATAGGGACATTTGCCGACCGCTCCACGCATATCAGCAGCAGCTACGCTAAACAGCCCGGCTATGCGGTAAACGATTTCTACGTGAGCTATCAGGGTCAACAAGCGCTGAAAGGCATGACCACCACGCTGGTGCTGGGCAACGCCTTCGACAAAGAGTACTGGTCGCCGCAAGGCATTCCGCAGGATGGTCGCAATGGCAAAATTTTCGTGAGTTATCAGTGGTAATCACTTTTCCCCGGTTCGCCGGGGTAGCAATCTGGAAGGAAGAGACAATGAATCATTACACATGCTGGCTGGAACTGAAGAAAGAAAATCCCGGTAAATACGCACGCGATATTGCAGGGTTGATGAATATTAGTGAAGCCGAGCTGACCTTTGCGCGTGTCGGCCATGACGCCTGGCGCTTACGTGGCAAAGTCCGCGAAATCCTCGGCGCACTGGAAACCGTAGGCGAAACCAAATGCATTTGCCGCAACGAATATGCGGTGCATGAACAGGTTGGCGCTTTTACCAATCAGCACCTGAACGGTCATGCCGGACTGGTTCTTAATCCGCGCGCCCTCGACCTGCGTCTGTTCCTTAATCAGTGGGCAAGCGCCTTCCATATCAGTGAGACCACGGCCCACGGCGAGCGTCAGAGCATTCAGTTCTTTGACCATCAGGGGGATGCGCTGCTGAAAGTCTATGCCACACAGAATACTCTCGTTGAGGAATGGGCTGCGTTGCTGACCCGTTTCATCTTCGCTGAAAACCCGCCACTGGTACTGCAACCTGCTAACACGTCTGCACCAGCCGCCATCACGGTCGATGCGCATACGGTTGATCAAGAGTGGCGAGCCATGACCGATGTACATCAGTTCTTCGGTCTGCTGAAACGCCACGAGCTCACCCGTCAACAGGCATTTAATCTCGTTGGTGACGATCTGGCCTGCAAAGTTTCTAATCGTGCACTGGCGCAGATACTTGATGCCGCACGCCAGGATGGCAATGAAATTATGGTCTTCGTAGGTAATCGCGGGTGCGTACAGATTTTTACCGGCGTAATAGAAAAACTGGTGTCGATGAAAGGCTGGCTGAATATATTCAACCCGGCATTTACCTTACATCTGCTGGAAGAGAGCGTGGCAGAAACGTGGGTAACGCGCAAACCGACCGCCGATGGCCACGTCACCAGTCTGGAACTGTTTGCTGCCGACGGCACGCAAATCGCCCAGTTGTATGGTCAACGTACGGAAGGCGAACCTGAGCAGACGCAATGGCGCGCACAGATTGACGCGCTCACGCCGAAAGGACTTGCCGCATGAAAAAACTGCTGGTCCTGATTGCTCTGCTGCCCATCGCAGCGCTGGCTGCGCCCGTGGAACGAGTTGTTGCGCTCGGTGGGGATGTCACGGAGATTGTCTACGCGTTGGGCGCACAGTCATCTCTTGTGGCGCTCGACAGCACCAGCCAGTGGCCGGAAGCGGCAACCGCATTGCCGGATGTGGGCTATTTGCGCCAACTCAACGCCGAAGGGATCCTTGCCACCCGCCCTACGCTGGTCCTTGCCAGCGCACAGGCGCAGCCCTCTCTGGCGCTAAAACAGGTTGAGCAGAGCAATGTCAGGGTTGTCACGATCCCGGCGAGCAACGATCTCAACGTGATTGATGAAAAAATCCGCGTCATCGCCGAAGCAACCCACCGGGAGGATGAGGGCGAAACGCTGCGCACCCGCTTACGTCAGGAACTGGCGGCATTGCCGTCATCCGGACTTAACAAACGCGTACTGTTTATTCTCAATCATGGCGGAATGACCGCGATGGCAGCAGGTCAACAAACCGGAGCCGATGCGGCGATTCGTGCCGCCGGTTTGCGCAATGCCATGCAGGGCGTTACCCGCTATCAGCCGATGTCACAAGAAGGCGTCATTGCCAGCCAGCCCGATCTGGTAGTGATTTCACAAGATGGCGTTAAGGCGATGGGTGGCGAAGCGAACCTGTGGGCGCTGTCGGGTCTTGCGCAGACGCCAGCTGGACGGAATAAACAGGTATTGCAGATTGACGATATGGCGCTGCTCGGCTTTAGCATACGCACGCCACAGGCGATATTGCAGCTTCGTGCCAAAGCAGAGCAATTGCCCTGATGTCCCGACGAATCAGTTGTTCTTTATGGGCACTCGCCTTCATGTTGGTCGTGGCAACCATCCTGGCTACCGGTTTTGGCGCGTTGCGCCTGCCGGTAAGTCTGCTTTGGCGCGATGGCGATGAAGCGCTGCGTCAAATTTGGCTCACAATTCGTCTGCCGCGCGTTCTGCTGGCGTTAATCATTGGTGGCGCTCTGGCGCTCGCAGGCTGCGTGATGCAGGGACTGTTTCGCAACCCGCTTGCCGATCCGGGATTGCTGGGCATAAGCAGCGGTGCCGCCTGCGCCGTCGCTTTATGGGTCGTGCTACCTGTCTCTTTACCCGCATTGTTGATGCTGTACGCCCCAATGCTGGCCGCTTTTATTGGCGCCCTGGCGGCAACGGTAGTGATTTTTATCCTCAGCCAACAGCGCGGCGGTTCACTCTCACGTCTGTTACTGGTCGGTATTGCAATTAACGCGCTCTGCGGAGCGGCGGTTGGCGTTTTGTCATGGGTCAGTAATGATGCGCAATTGCGCCAGTTGTCGTTATGGGGGATGGGAAGTCTGGGGACCGCGCAGTGGCCAACGCTGCTGGCTGTCACGTCACTGACTATCCCGACGGTACTGACCATCTGGCGTCTGGCACCGGCGCTGAACCTGCTGCAGTTGGGTGAAGAAGACGCGCATTATCTCGGTGTAGATGTGCGTAGCGTTCAACGTATTTTGCTACTGTGTAGCGCATTGCTGGTTGCCTCAGCCGTAGCGGTAACCGGTGTCATTGGCTTCATCGGGTTGGTTATCCCACATTTAATGCGTATGTGGCTCGGTTCAGACCATCGGGCCGTTATCCCCGGCTCCGTGCTGGCGGGCGCGTTTTTATTGCTGGTTGCCGACACGCTGGCCCGTACGGCGGTTGCGCCTGCGGAGATGCCAGTCGGTCTGTTAACCAGTCTCCTTGGCGCTCCGTGGTTTTTATGGCTTATTTTTCGTCAGCGAGGACCGCATGGCTGAACATTTTATCGCTGAAGGGCTTCATTATCGTGTGGCTGGCAGAGCGGTGATTAACGACGTATCCCTCTCCCTCGCAAAAGGTGAACTGGTGGCGCTCATTGGCCCAAACGGCGCGGGGAAATCCACCCTGCTGCGCCTGCTGACCGGTTTTCTGCAACCGGCGAGTGGATGCTGCATGCTGGCGGACAAACCGCTGGATGAATGGCCTCCCCAGACGCTGTCACGACATCGGGCAGTGATGCGCCAGCAAACACGGCTGGGATTTGACTGGCCGGTAGAGGCCGTTATCGCGATGGGACGCGCGCCCTGGACGCCGCGGCCGGAGCCACGACTCATCGCTCAGGTGATGGAAATGACCGGATGCACACCGTTGGCGGGCCGGCAATACGCCGCGCTTTCCGGCGGCGAACAACAGCGCGTACAGTTGGCCCGTGCGCTGGCGCAACTTTGGTGCGACGGTGCGCCTCGTGGCTGGTTATTCCTTGATGAGCCTACTTCGGCGCTGGATCTTTATCACCAGCAGCATTTGTTGCGCCTGCTGAAGACGCTCACCGCGTCACAAGAGCTACATGTGTGTATTGTGCTTCACGATCTGAACCTCGCCGCATTGTGGGCAGACAAAATAGTGCTGCTGCACAACGGCAGGCTGGTGTCGCAGGGAACGCCGGCGGCTGTGTTACAGGCCGATGATCTGCAGCACTGGTACGGTGCTCAGATACACGTTGGTCAGCATCCGGCCACCGTGTCCCCGCAGGTGTTTCTGGCACCTTAGCTCGAACAGCTCACCTCCAGCCGTTTACCCCAGTCAGGAGGACGGCTGACATAGTCATCATCACGATCGACAAACGGAGTACGCAACGCTGAATGCAACCGATGCAGTTCGGCGTAATCCCCCTGCTCCGCCTGACTAATCGCCCGCTGCGCCAGCCAGTTACGTAACACCATTGCCGGATTTGTCGCTTTCATCTGCGTTTGTCTGACCGCATCGGCGATGCCGTCTTGCTGCAGGCGCGCGCGATACCGAGCGAACCAGTCGTCAAACGCCGCGCGGTCGATAAACTCATCGCGCAGCGGGGATTGCGCACTGTGTTGTTCCGTTTGGCAGAGCATGCGAAACGTTCGCGTATAATCACTTCTTTCTCGCGCCATCAGACTAAACAGTTCGCTAAGCAGATCGTTATCGTTTTTTTGCTCACTAAAGAAACCGAGTTTTTGCCGCATCCGTTGACCGTAGCGAGTCAACAGTGCCCGTTGGTAACTGTCCAGCGCATCATTGAGCGCCTCGACCGGGATAAATGGTGACAGGGTTTGCGCCAGACGTTGCATGTTCCACAGCGCCGCGGCTGGTTGATTATCGAAACTGTATCGCCCCTGATTGTCTGAGTGGTTGCAGATAAAATCGGGCACGTAGTCATCAAGAAAACCGAATGGACCGTAATCCATCGTCAGCCCCAGAATCGACATGTTGTCCGTGTTCATCACACCATGCGCGAATCCTATCGCCTGCCAGTCAGCGACTAGTGTTGCAGTACGCGTGACAACATCATTAAACCACAACAGATACTTATCGGCTTCTTCCTGCCATTGCGGCCAGTAATGCCGAATCGCAAAGTCAGCCAGTTGGCGCACTTTTTCCGGCTCGCGACGATAGTAAAAGTGTTCAAAATGGCCAAAGCGCATATGGCTTTGCGCCACACGAATGAGCATCGCTCCTGCTTCTACCGTTTCGCGATACACCGGCGTGTCGCTGGTCACAATCGACAATGCCCGCGTGGTCGGTATGCCCAGATAATGCATCGCTTCGCTGGCCAGGCTCTCGCGAATTGTCGAGCGCAGCACGGCGCGCCCATCTCCCATGCGGGAATAAGGCGTAAGCCCGGCCCCTTTCAGGTGCCAGTCAAGCGTTGAGCCATCCGCAAGTTGTTGTTCGCCTAGTAGGATCCCGCGGCCATCGCCAAGCTGGCCTGCCCAAACGCCGAACTGATGCCCGCTATAAACTTGCGCTACAGGCGACATCCCGGGCAGCAGCGATTCGCCTCCCCAAACACCTGCACCGGTTGGAATATCAAATAGCGACTCCGGTATCGCTAATTGCTCCGCCAGCGCATCGTTATGCCAGATCAGGCGCGCATTTTTCAGGGGAGTAGGCAAAAGAGCTGTATAGGTTGCTGGTAACTCATCACGCCAGCGGGTGGTAAAAGACAGGGTCATAGGGCCTCCTGCCTCTAGTGTAGACTGTTAATAGTCTGTTAAACACCAGCAAATAATAGGGTCATCTCTTAGCGAGCGAAATTATCTGCGCAGGAGGCACGGCAGGCCATAATCCTCCCTGCATGGCACTGAATCCCAGAGGTAATACACGTGCTAACATCTCTGGTGTATCAATACCGCTAATGATGACGGACTCACTACAGGGAGATATCTGCGCCAGGATAGCCCGCATAAATGGCTCAAATGAAATATGTGCAATCCTTTGTTGAACAAAGTTTTTATCCAACACGACGCGTTTGAACAGCCCATCAAAAATTGCCCGGGTAGATATCCCGCCAGCACCATAGTTTGTCAGTACTAATGGAAATCGCGCCGCCAATGCAGCCAGCGTTGGATTCTCTCTTCCATTATTTAACTCTGGAAAGTTTTCATTAATTGCCATTTCCAGAAACGAAAATCGTTCAACTTGTGAAGCAAATTTATCATCTGATAATAAAGTATTAGCAATTGCCGGCGTTAAATTAATCCAGGCAGAAACTTTTCGTTGAATAAAAAAATGTTGGCACGTTTCGATTAAATCAAGCTTTTCGGTAAATAAGCGACATTGCTCATCGTCCGACATCCGAGGCAGTACCAGCTCGGTGGGTATACGCACGCCCCCCTGCTCACTGGCAAAACTGGTGATGATATCAACGTATTCAAGATCGCCTTTTTCGCTTCTCGCAGGAAGAAAAGAAAACTCTGAATGGTATAGCGTATCCAGTGAAACAATCATCGTGCCAGCCCCTCTGCATAGGTGTTATCCGGCATCCTGTAGCAAAGGATGGAGAAATACGTTATTGCTGATGCAAGTAGAGGCTCTTTCATTTTTCCCTTTTTAGCCAGTAAATCGAATCCTTTTTTTTAGCTTATCCTGATTATAAGCGAATATCCAGCTTTGCACTTTTTAATATCTCGGAATAAATCATATTTTTAGCAAAATACGCTCTTATTGCTCAGGGTTATTGTTCGGCTGGCGGCAGAAATAAAAGTTAACTTTCAAATGGTGATGTCGAGGCTGCGCAGTCGTTGGCAGCCTTGTGTCTTATGAGGATTAAATACGTCGCGCCTGCCAAAAGTTTTTACGCCAGTAAACGTTATCCAGTGACGAACGCATAACTCCGCGACTGGTTGAGGCATGAATAAATTGATTGTTGGTATCGTAAATTCCGACATGCAGACCGCTTTCCCCTGATCCGGTTTTAAAGAAAACCAGATCGCCTGGCAGCAAATCATCTTTATCAATTTCGGTACCAATCTTTGATTGTGTGCGTGTGTCACGCGGGAGTTGCAGATCGAATTTGTCGCGCATTGTCATCAAAACAAATCCAGAACAGTCTACCCCGCTACGACTCATGCCACCGTAACGATAGGGTGTTCCGTGCCAGGTTTGTAGCTGGTCATTCAGACCGGCGATAACGGCGATAGAATCCGACAAGCGAGCATTTGGCGCAGGAGCACGATGGCTGCTGCAGCCCGCCAAAAACAATGCTGTGATGAAAATAAGCCAAAAGCGCATTCAGGAAGAATCCTCTGAATTATATTTTTATACCAATTTAGCGTGGAAATTATATGATTTTCAAGAACCCATTTAACTTAAGTGGTTGATATGAGCATTCTGTGGCCTTCAATGTCCAAACGACGGAAGTTTACGCCATAAGCCGCAGTCAAATTAGCTGGCGTCAGCACTGCATCCCGTGGGCCGCTGGCAAGCAACTTCCCGCGTTTAAGGAGCCAGGCCTTATGCGCATGGCGTAAGGTGTGATTAAGGTCATGGCTGCTCATAACAATCGCGATGCCCTGCAAACACAGCTGACTCAACAACCGATCCAGTGCATTTTGTTGCGCCACGTCCAGGCTGTTCATCGGCTCATCCAGCAGTAAAAGCTGGCCAAAGGGATTCGCTTGCGGGCAAATCTGCAGGATAACCGCTGCCAGGCGCACGCGCTGCCATTCTCCGCCGGAGAGCTGATTCACACTACGTGGCAGCTTATCTCCAAGCCCAAGCGTATCGGCGACGTCCTGTAGCTGATCGGTACGTGCTTTATCTGGTTGATGCAGCGTCAGAAAATGCCAGACCGGCATCGCAAACGGCGGGTTTTGCTGTTGCGCAAGATAGGCACGATATTGCGCCAGCTTTGCCGCTGGCCATTCGTCCAACAACATATCACCAAAGGTGATACTGCCTTCTCCGGTCGTCAGACCCGCCATCCGCGCCAACAGCGTGCTCTTTCCGGCGCCGTTAGGGCCCACTAAATGCAGGATCTCCCCCGCTTTTATCTCACCGGAAAGCGGGCCGAGCCGGGTTGATTCCGCTACGTCCTGTAGCTGCATCAATCGAGACATTAGTTTACCAGCGCCTTCTTGATGGACTGCACCAGGATGGGATCCTCAGGCGTCATATCGGGTGAGAATCGTTGCAATACCTGACCATCTCGCCCCACTAAAAACTTCTCGAAATTCCACAAAATATCGTCCGGGTAGAGCGGCGCCCGACCTTTACTCGCCATGCGCTCATAGAATCCGCTCTCCACAGGCGTAGTGGCTGTTGGCGCGGCATCAATCAGTTTCTGATACAGTGGATGGCGTCCCTCGCCGTTAACGTCAATCTTGCTGAACATCGGGAAGGTAACCCCCCAGGTAGTACTGCAGTACGTTTTGATTTCCTCTTCGCTGCCCGGCTCCTGGCCCAGAAACTGGTTGCAAGGGAATCCAAGTACGGTGAAACCCTGCTGATGCCAGGTTTTCTGTAGGTTCTCCAGTTGCTCATATTGCGGCGTCAACCCACATTTTGACGCCACGTTGACAATTAACAGCACATTTCCGGAATACGGCTGCAGTGAGGTAACCTCACCGTCGATGGTGATCACTTCTGTATCGAGGATAGTGTTTTGCATAGCATCTCCAGAACAACAAGTGGATTTTCAGTTTTTAATCATAGACCGAACCAACACGTTCTAGCGCGCGGCTTTTAGCAATAGCCAGATAAATACCGGTGCGCCCATGGTGGCCGTCACCACGCCGATAGGCAGCTCAGCCGAGGCCAACACCAGACGCGCGACAACATCAGCTAACAGTAATACGATAGCGCCAGCCAACGCACAGCCCGGCAGTAACACGCGATGATCGGTTAAACCGCACAGCCGCAGAATATGTGGGATCACAAGCCCAATAAAGCCAATCGCCCCCGCCAGCGCCACGCTGACGCCAACCATCCAGCCCGTAGCGACAACCAGCAGATTACGCCAGAACCACAATGGCAGCCCCAGCTGGCGTGCAGAAGTCTCCCCCAGCGCCAGCATATTCATCGGCTGCGACTGACAGCAGATCCACACCAGTACTGGGATCAGCGCCACCATTAGCCAGGCCTGATGCCAGTCGACGCCGCCGAAACCTCCCATCATCCAGTACATCAGCTGTCGTAAATCGAAAGACGTGGAAAAATAGATGGCCCATGTCATTAGCGCGCTACAGATAATTCCCAGCGCCACCCCCGCCAACAGCAGGCGGCTGGTAGACAAATGGCGACGGGCGAAACGGAGCAAAATAAGCGTGATAATCAGCGCCCCGGCGATGGCGCATAAACCCAACGCCCAGCCTGGAAGCTGGCCCTGTCCCAGCAGCACTGCCGCGATGAGTCCTACCCCTGCACCGTTAGACACGCCCAATAACCCAGGCTCCGCCAGCGGGTTTTCAAACAGAGCTTGCATCACTGCGCCAGATAAGGCCAACGCAGCGCCTACCAGCAAAACGGCCAGGGTTCGGGGAAGTCGGATTTGCCAGACGAACAGATCGCCGCGGGCACTGAACCAGTCGCCAGGGGCGATCCACTGTTCTCCTGCGCACAAGCTTAGAATCGTTGCTAGCAGCATCAGTACTGACAGTGACAATATCCAGCGCACATTTCGTCGCTGCTGTAGATGAGCGAAAGTCAGCATGTTTTCCATTCTGCTGAAAAGAGATGAAGGTGATTCTACGGTGCTGATTCGGTAGTGAAAAGGAAAAAGGCCGCAGAGCGGCCTTTTTAGTTATATATCATGGTTTGCGCTGCCGCTTTGATGGCAGAGCAAGTGACTTAGCTGATCGTTAAATCACTCTTCTTTGGGCGTTGCGTTTTCGACTCGGCTTTTTAACTTCTGTCCGGGTCTGAAGGTCACCACGCGCCGTGCTGTAATGGGAATATCTTCGCCCGTTTTCGGGTTACGTCCCGGACGTTGATTCTTATCACGCAGATCGAAGTTACCAAAACCAGAGAGTTTTACCTGCTCACCATTTTCCAGAGCACGACGGATCTCTTCGAAAAACAGCTCGACCAGTTCTTTGGCATCCCGCTTGCTAAGCCCAAGCTTATCAAACAGATATTCTGACATTTCAGCTTTTGTAAGCGCCATAGGTTCAATCCCTCAATGATGCCTGGAATCGCTCTTTTAATGCCCCTACACATTTGGCGACGGTAGCGGCAATCTCCTCTTCTTCAAGTGTACGGCTGGTATCCTGAAGGATCAGGCTGATAGCGAGGCTCTTATAACCCTCCGCAACACCCTTACCGCGGTACACGTCAAATAAGTTTACGCCAACTACCTGATTTACGCCAACTTTCTTACACTCGGATAAAATATCCGCAGCGGGAACGTTTTCTGCCACAACAACTGCGATGTCGCGACGGTTCGCCGGGAAGCGAGAAACTTCACGCGCCTGAGGCACCACGCGGTCTGCGAGCTTATTCCACTCCAGTTCAAACACCAGAGTGCGACCGTTCAGATCCAGTTTACGTTCCAGTTCAGGATGAACAACCCCAATGAAACCAATGCGTTCACCTTTCAGATAAATCGCCGCAGATTGACCTGGATGCAGGGCTGGATTTGCTTCAGCTTTGAACTGAATGTCCGCCAGTTTGCCGGTCAGGTCGAGCACCGCCTCCAGATCGCCTTTCAGATCATAGAAATCAACGGTCTCTTTTGCCAGATTCCAGTGTTCATCATGACGGTTACCGCAGATCACACCCGCCAGCATCAGATCCTGACGGATCCCGAGGTTGGCCTGCGTATCCGGTACAAAACGTAAACCCGTTTCGAAAATACGCACGCGGTTCTGCTGACGGTTCTGGTTATACACTACTGTAGACAGCAAGCCGGTCCACAGGGACAAACGCATTGCCGACATATCAATAGAGATTGGACTTGGCAGCAGCAGCGCTTCTTCACCTGGATGCAGCAGCGCCTGAACTTTCGGGTCGACAAAGCTGTAGGTAATAACTTCCTGATAGCCTTTATCATTCAGCATGGTTTTCACACGTTTCAGCGATAAATCCGCTTCACGATGCGTACCCATGATAAGCCCCGCCTGAATTGGCGTATTCGGGATATTGTCATAACCGTACACGCGGGCGACTTCTTCGACCAGGTCCTCTTCGATCTCCATGTCGAAACGCCAGCTTGGGGCTACCGCTTTCCACTCATCTTGCCCTTCCGTAACGTCACAACCCAGACGACGCAGAATATCGCTCACCTGCTCATCCGCAATATGGTGCCCAATCAGACGATCAAGTTTGCTACGACGAAGCGTAATAGTTGCGCGTTTTGGCAGCGTGGCTTCGTTCGTCACGTCAATAATTGGACCCGCTTCACCACCGCAGATATCAATCAGCAGGCGCGTAGCGCGTTCCATGGCTTTATGTTGCAGCGCAGGATCGACACCGCGCTCATAGCGGTGAGACGCATCGGTGTGCAGGCCGTGACGACGTGCGCGACCGGTAATAGACAGCGGGCTGAAGAATGCGCATTCCAGCAGGACGTTTTGCGTTTCATCATTCACACCGGAGTGTTCGCCGCCAAAGATACCGCCCATCGCCAGCGCTTTGTTATGGTCTGCAATCACCAGCGTATCCGCGTTCAGCTTCGCTTCGCTGCCGTCCAGCAATACCAGGGTTTCCCCCTCTTTTGCCATACGGACAACAATCCCACCTTCAATGCGGTCTTTGTCGAAAGCATGCATTGGCTGACCCAGTTCGAGCAGCACATAGTTCGTTACGTCAACCACGGCATCAATAGAGCGGATCCCGCAACGACGCAGTTTTTCTTTCATCCACAGCGGGGTTGGCGCTTTAACGTTGATGCCCTTCACCATACGGCCCAGATAGCGTGGGCAGGCTTCCACAGCTTCGACCTGAATCGGCAGGACGTCGCTAATGGTTGCGGCTACTGGTGCCATTTCCGGCTCAACCAGCGGAGCTTTGTTCAGCACAGCAACATCACGTGCGACACCGATAATCCCTAAGCAGTCGGCACGGTTCGGGGTGACGCTAATTTCGATAGTATTATCGTCAAGCTTCAGATATTCACGGATATCCGTACCAATTGGCGCATCGGCTGGCAGTTCGATAATACCGTTATGATCGTCGGAAATGCCCAGCTCGGAAAACGAACACAGCATACCTTCAGACGGCTCACCGCGCAGTTTCGCGGCTTTGATTTTAAAATCGCCCGGCAGAACGGCACCAACGGTTGCCACGGCCACTTTCAGCCCCTGACGGCAGTTTGGCGCGCCGCAGACGATATCCAGCAGGCGCTCGCCGCCTACATTCACTTTGGTGACGCGCAGTTTATCAGCGTTCGGGTGCTGAGCGCACTCAACCACTTCGCCCACTACAACGCCGTTGAACGCGCCGGAAACAGGATCCACACCGTCAACTTCCAGACCCGCCATCGTGATTTGGTTTGACAGCGCATCGCTATCAATCGCCGGGTTTACCCATTCGCGTAACCACAGTTCACTGAATTTCATTGTTTTATCCTGCCCTTATTTAAACTGTTTGAGGAAACGCAGATCGTTTTCGAAGAAAGAGCGCAGATCGGTCACGCCGTAACGCAGCATGGTCAGACGCTCCATACCCATGCCGAATGCAAAGCCAGAGTATATTTCCGGATCGATGCCGACATTACGCAGCACGTTCGGGTGAACCATTCCGCAACCCAGCACTTCCAGCCATTTACCGTTTTTGCCCATCACGTCCACTTCCGCAGAAGGTTCGGTGAACGGGAAGTAGGAAGGACGGAAACGAACCTGCAGGTCTTCTTCAAAGAAGTTGCGCAGGAAATCGTGCAGCGTACCTTTCAGATTGGTGAAGTTGATGTTGGTATCAACAATCAGCCCTTCCATCTGATGGAACATCGGGGTGTGCGTCTGATCGTAGTCGTTACGATATACGCGACCCGGGGCGATAATACGAATCGGTGGCTGTTTTTCCTTCATGGTGCGGATCTGCACGCCGGAAGTCTGTGTGCGCAGCAGACGCGTCGCATCAAACCAGAAAGTGTCGTGGTCAGCGCGCGCCGGGTGATGGCCAGGAATATTCAGTGCATCGAAGTTGTGATAGTCATCTTCGATTTCCGGACCGGTCGCCACGGTAAAGCCCAGCTCACCGAAGAAACTTTCAATACGGTCGATAGTACGTGTTACCGGATGCAAACCGCCGTTTTCGATGCGACGCCCTGGCAGGGAGATATCGATCGTTTCTTCAGCCAGACGTGCATTCAGCGCAGCACTTTCTAATTCGGCTTTACGCGCGTTGAGCGCTTGCTGAACCTGCTCTTTGGCTTCGTTTATCACCGCACCTGCAGCCGGACGCTCTTCCGCCGGCAGTTCGCGCAGGGTAGTCATCTGAAGGGTCAGATGCCCTTTCTTGCCCAAATATTCGACGCGGACATTGTCTAACGCGGCAACATCTGAAGCCTGGTTAATGGCGGCCGTTGCACTGGCAACCAGCTCTGCGAGATGTGACATGGTTTTCCTCGTTATGTTGCGATATTCACTAGTCGCTCGTAAATACGCAAAATCATTCAAGTTGTGTCACGGCGGCAAAAGAGCAAACCCTCAGGAACGTACATCAGTACGTGACTGGGGTAAGCGAATGCAGCCAACACAGAGACAACTTGAAGGATGACGCGTATAAAAAAAGCCTCCACCAGGGAGGCTTTTAGGCGCTGTTTTCCGTTTCTTCTTTCACGCGCAAGCCTCCTGAGTTCAGGTGCTAAAGTAAAAGAAGAAGCGGAAAATAGCAGCATTCATGCTTGCGTTACCTTGTGTGGTAAAAACCGGACAACCTTTATTGAAAAGGCTTACGAATAAATTGTCAACCAATTGATTGCACTACAAATAAAAGAGAGGGAGCCAGGCTCCCTCTTTTCACCGGCTTATGCCAGAGCTGCTTTCGCTTTTTCGACCAGAGCGGTGAACGCTACTTTGTCGAATACTGCGATGTCAGCCAGGATCTTACGGTCGATTTCAACAGAGGCTTTTTTCAGGCCGTTGATGAATTTGCTGTAAGAAATACCGTTCTGACGTGCTGCTGCGTTGATACGCGCAATCCACAGTTGACGGAACTGACGCTTTTTCTGACGACGGTCACGATAAGCGTACTGACCAGCTTTGATAACAGCCTGGAAGGCAACGCGGTATACGCGAGAACGCGCACCGTAGTAGCCTTTAGCTTGTTTCAAAATTTTCTTGTGACGTGCACGGGCAACTACACCACGTTTTACGCGAGCCATATGTGCTCTCCTGTATCTATATTCTTAGTAAAAAAATTAATTAAACGTTAACGGCTTATGCGTACGGCAGGCACGCGATAACCAGACCCAGATCGCCTTTAGACACGAGGCCTTTTGGACGCAGGTGACGTTTACGCTTAGTAGATTTTTTGGTCAGAATATGACGCAGGTTTGCGTGCTTACGCTTAAATCCACCACCACCGGTTTTTTTGAAGCGCTTAGCAGCACCGCGTACGGTCTTAATTTTTGGCATTTTAATAACTTCCACTTCGCATTGTTAATAAACGAAACGTAGGCGAACAACGGCTGTGGAACCCGCAGGCTCCACAGACATTGCTACTTGAAGGCCTTACTGTTTCTTCTTAGGAGCGAGCACCATGATCATCTGGCGGCCTTCGATCTTCGTTGGGAAGGATTCGACTACTGCCAGTTCACTCAGATCGTCACGGACGCGGTTAAGCACTTCCATACCGATCTGTTGGTGGGCCATTTCACGACCGCGAAAACGCAGCGTGATCTTAGCCTTATCGCCATCTTCCAGAAAGCGTACCAGGCTGCGGAGTTTTACCTGGTAATCGCCATCGTCGGTACCAGGACGGAATTTAATTTCCTTAACCTGGATAACTTTTTGCTTTTTCTTCTGTTCCTTAGAAGACTTACTCTTTTCATAAAGGAACTTGCCGTAGTCCATAATACGACAAACTGGCGGTTCGGCGTTAGGGCTGATTTCAACTAAATCTACTCCAGCTTCTTCAGCTTTTTCGATCGCTTCTCTCAGACTCACAATACCCAAAGCTTCGCCTTCCAGACCTGTTAAGCGAACTTCCAGGGCGCGAATCTCGCCATTGATACGATTCGGACGTGCCGTTTGAACTCGTTTTCCGCCTTTAATACCTTATTCCTCCAGTTGTTGAAGACTGCGGCTGCGAATCTCTTGTTGCAGCTTCTCAATCACTTCATTTACGTCCCGGCTGCCCAAGTCTTTGCCACGACGGGTGCGCACGGCAACTTTGCCTGCTTCTACCTCTTTGTCGCCACAGACCAACATGTAAGGGACACGACGTAAAGTGTGCTCGCGGATTTTAAAGCCAATCTTCTCATTTCTCAAGTCTGCTTTTACACGAATACCCGCATTTTGTAGTTTCTGCGTTAATTCGTTAACGTATTCAGACTGAGAATCGGTGATGTTCATGACCACAACCTGAACTGGCGCAAGCCAGGTCGGGAAGAAGCCAGCGAACTCTTCGGTCAGGATACCGATGAAACGTTCCATCGACCCAAGAATTGCGCGGTGAATCATAACCGGCACCTGACGCTCGTTGTTTTCGCCAACATAAGAGGCGCTTAAACGGGACGGCAGAGAGAAGTCCAGCTGTACAGTACCGCACTGCCATGCACGATCGAGGCAGTCATACAGGGTAAATTCAATTTTCGGACCGTAGAATGCGCCCTCACCCAGTTGGAACTCAAACGGGATGTTGTTTTCTTCCAGCGCAACGGCCAGGTCAGCTTCAGCACGGTCCCACATTTCATCGCTACCGATACGTTTTTCGGGGCGAGTGGACAGTTTGACGACGATCTTCTCGAAGCCAAAGGTGCTGTACATATCGTAGACCATACGAATACAGGCGTTAACTTCATCACGGATCTGCTCTTCTGTACAGAAGATATGCGCATCATCCTGAGTGAAGCCACGAACACGCATCAGGCCATGCAGCGCACCTGACGGCTCATTACGGTGGCAACTACCAAACTCGGCCATACGCAGCGGCAGATCGCGATAGGACTTCAGACCCTGATTAAAGATCTGCACGTGACCCGGGCAGTTCATGGGCTTAATGCAGTACTCACGGTTCTCAGAGGAGGTCGTGAACATCGCATCTTTGTAGTTATCCCAGTGACCTGTTTTTTCCCACAGCACACGGTCCATCATGAACGGACCTTTCACTTCCTGATACTGGTATTCTTTCAGTTTTGAACGAACGAAGACTTCCAGTTCACGGAAGATAGTCCAGCCATCATTGTGCCAGAACACCATACCCGGCGCCTCTTCCTGCATATGATACAGGTCAAGTTGCTTACCGATTTTACGGTGGTCGCGTTTGGCCGCTTCTTCCAGACGTTGCAGGTAGGCATTCAGGGCTTTTTTATCTGCCCATGCAGTACCATAAATACGCTGCAGCATCTTGTTATTGCTGTCGCCACGCCAGTATGCCCCTGCGGTCTTCATCAGTTTGAAGTGATGGCAGAAACGCATGTTCGGCACGTGCGGGCCACGGCACATATCGACATATTCTTCATGATGGTACAAGCCAGGCTTGTCATCATGGGCAATGTTTTCATCAAGAATGGAGACTTTATAGGTCTCGCCACGCTTCACGAAGGTTTCACGCGCTTCGTACCAGCTAACTTTCTTCTTAATGACATCGTAGTTTTTCTCAGCGAGCTCGTGCATCCGCTTCTCGAGCGCGTCGACGTCTTCCTGGGTTAACGTACGGTCAAGATCGATATCGTAGTAAAAACCGTTATCAACAACCGGTCCGATCGCCATTTTGGTGTGCGGCCAGAGTTGTTTGATCGCGTGCCCTAACAGGTGCGCACAGGAGTGACGAATGATCTCCAGACCTTCTTCATCCTTCGCGGTGATGATGGAGAGCTTCGCATCATGCTCAATCAGATCGGAAGCATCTACCAGCTCACCGTCAACACGGCCAGCAATAGTGGCTTTCGCCAGACCTGGACCGATGTCCAGCGCAACATCCATGGGGCTTACAGCGTGGTCGTAATGGCGTTGGCTGCCATCAGGAAGAGTAATAACAGGCATGTTATATCCTTATTTGCAGTGGTGACCCACACGTAAGATCACATACAAAGAGAAAATTTATTTGTTTACAGTAAGTTGTGCAACCATCTAACCAACAATCGCTAAATTGGTACACAATCTGGTACACAAATGAAAAACTGATATCCTCAGTCCCTCATCAGGTAAAATGATGGTAACACTAAAAAAGTGGTGATTGCACCACTCTGTTTCACATTGCTTCAAATTGTCTTGCAAGGACGATCGTATTCGACTAAGTGACGGTAAACGCAAAACCTTGCAAACCGATGCAAAGCTTTGTGTGTTCCGATTTTGCCCCTTTTATCCAATCTATCACTAAGCCATGCCTACCTGGCATCGTTGATACCTGCCATCTCTATCGATCAATAATTTTTACGGTGTTAATATGTTTTCTGTTAATCCGAAAACGCAAAAGTGGTTATAAAATGGTTGATTTTCTTGTACGTTTTGCTGCCTTAATCTCATTTTTTGGCCTAGTGACAGGGTACAGCGCTAACAATTTCTCTCATCAGCTTGTAGAAGTGGTGATGATTGTCATCTGGATACTTACAGACATGCACAACCTGAAGAAATTGGCAATAAAAATAAATGATAAAATCTGCCGACGCAGGTAATAAATTTTTTGATTATTTTCTTGATTAAATATTGTGTAGGCAACTGATTTATATGGAAAATAAAGAAGATTTAACAACTTGGAAGCGTTATGAATGATCATAATTAGCACACCTGATACACTCATATAGATAAATAATTCTAAACTTTTAAATTAATAGGTCATGGAATGTTCGCTTTATCTGAAACTCAGAAAACTACATCAAGATATTACCAACCTGATGTTGATGGCTTAAGAACCGTTGCGGTTCTTCTTGTTTTGTTCTTTCATGCCGGATTTACATCATTAAGCGGTGGATTTATCGGTGTTGATATTTTCTTCGTTATATCTGGTTACCTTATTACCGGGATATTGGTGTCAAGCGTTGAGAAGAAAAAATTTAATTACATCACGTTTATGCTATCAAGGGTATCAAGATTATACCCAACCCTATTGGCGATAATTTAATTAACTCTTGCTTTTGGGTTTTTAATTTATACGCCAAGAGACTTCAAAGAACTTGGTGTTACGTCTGTTTATTCTGCACTTTCTGCATCAAATTTTCATTTCATGCTAGGTGCTGGATATTTCGATACATCTTCTGAGATTAATCCGCTTTTACACACTTGGTCGTTAGCTGTCGAGCAGCAATTCTATTTAGTATGGCCCATTGTTATATGGCTATCAATGAAAGCAAGCCGTAAACTAGCTATAGCCATGATCTCAGCATCAGGCATAGCTTCACTGATAGCATCTCAGTATATGACCAATATTGACCCCACTCAAAACTATTTTATGGTTCAATACCGTATATTTGAGTTTGCAGCAGGTGGATTACTATTCTTCATCCCAAATAGTAAATGCCGTAATAAACTACTCAGTACCTTGATGTTTATTATTGGTATTTCATTGATTATTTACGCTGCGTTTCACTTCGATAAAAACACAGCATTCCCAGGCATAAATGCCATGTTACCAGTTATTGGTGCATGCCTGTGCATTATTTATTCAAAACATACTCCAGCTGGCTACCTGCTGAGGAACAAAATATTTGTAAGTATTGGGCTTGTTTCATATTCAGTATATCTAATACACTGGCCTTTATTGGTTTTCTATAAATATTATATATTTAGACCACTGTATACTTTTGAAAAAATTTCCCTAGTAATTATGTCGCTGCTGCTTGCCTATGTAAGCTATGCGCTAATTGAGAACAAATTTAGAAGAATTAACTTATCTGGCATAAATGTAATGAGTGCGTCTTTCGTTGCTATGCTGGCATTGATAGTTTTCTCATCAACCATGATTTATAGACATGATGGTTTCTCATTCCGCGTTAATGAATACTTTAAAGAGAAGATGAATGATGCTGGAGCATTCCATCTACAACAGTACGGCGGGAATGGTTATTATGCTGGAGCACATATAATTGGAGATAAGACTGCAACTAAAGTATCTGCGGTAATTATGGGTGACAGTTTTGCAAGGCAATACGCACATGCAATAGATGTAGATAGCAAAGGATATAAATTCATAACATCAATGAATGACGGTTGTTTTTTCTCGCGTAATTACACAACATTCTATGCTGGTTTGCCAGATCCAAAATGCCAGCAAAGACTAAATTTCGCTATTGATTATTCTAATAAATTTAATGTCCCAGTTATTTTTGGGATGCGTTGGGTTGGATATGAAGCGATGATAAGTGATACGGAAGGAAACCAGAAGAAGTTTACCAATGAAAGTGAGTTTATTAGATTCAGCATAGAAAACATTAAAAATAATATTGAGGCATTTAAAGGCCGCAAGGTTGTTCTTCTTGGAGCTCCCCCAGGAACAGAAGGAGTTGGTGGTGTTGAGAAGTGCGTGAACCGTCCTTCATATCTTCCATTAGCATGCACAAAATACCTTGAAACAGATGACAGGGATACTATAAATAAAAGGATAAACATTGCCATTAAAAAAGAGTTTGCTGGGTATAAAAATGTATTATTTATTGATCCATACGACATCCTTTGCAAGGATGGCAAATGCTCTACCATGACAGATGATTATCAGTTCATTTATTCAGATGCTGTACATCTTTCTAAGTCAGGAGCTAAATTAGTATGGTCTAAGTCTAAAGATAATATTATTGATTTCATCAAGTAAAGAAAAGGCCTCCGTTGGAGGCCTGATTTTATGGATTTACTAATGCCACTTTTCCCCACGTTGCACTTGAGGCTGCAACGTAGCAGAAATCAAAGTTCGCTGGTATAGGGCTTGAATTATAAACCACATCACCAATACTTTGAGACACTTTACCTGGGTAGATGTCTGTTGGTTTACTTGTCAGCCCAGCAGTTGCATCAGCGTGTTTCCATCCGCACTGGATGATGTCTGCTGCCCCCCTGAATACGCCAACACCAGTTAATCCAATATATCTGTTATTCCTGTATGTCATTGCAGCGAAGTTATCCCAGTCCATTACGCGTGGTATTGGGTTACTAAGGTTGTTAGAGAAATTGTTATTCTCTACGTTTGCTCCATCAATCCGATAACCAAGATTAGCAGCCAGCAAAGATGTGCTATCAAAGTCATTTCCTGAAATCGTGGGATATTGACCTGCAATTATACATCCTTGATTCCCGAACTGTATGTGCGTTTTGTTATTCCTGTAGACAGTTCCAACCCATGCCGAGCTTGTTATTGTGACGCGATCAGGCCTGTCAAGATTGTTATCTTCAATAACCAGTCCAGTTGCTTTCTTCCCAAGAAGGCCAACATTATAATCCTGTATAGCCCTGCCTCCTCCTCTGAGTGTATTATTAATTATCCTAATTGAATTAAATGAGGTCGATATATTGCTTAGCCATTGAGGTAACAAACTCGTCAATTTTCCCGGCGTTATATTTCAGGTCTTGCGGCTTTTTGAATCGCCACGGGTTTAACAGACACCTCAGAGTCATTTAAGATGACTTAAAGAGAGGTGCCCATGAGCGGTAAACGTTATCCCGAAGAGTTTAAAATTGAAGCAGTCAAACAGGTTATTGATCGCGGTCATTCTGTTTCCAGCGTTGCAACACGTCTCGATATCACCACCCACAGCCTTTACGCCTGGATAAAGAAGTACGGTCCGGACTCATCCACTAACAAAGAACAGTCAGATGCTCAGGCCGAGATCCGCCGACTCCAGAAGGAGTTGAAGCGGGTTACTGACGAACGGGACATATTAAAAAAAGCCGCGGCGTACTTCGCAAAGCTGTCCGACTGAGGTACGCCTTTATTCGTGACAACTCCCTTTGCTGGCCTGTTCGTCTGCTCTGCAGGGTGCTGGATGTTCATCCCAGTGGCTTTTACGCCTGGTTTAAGCAACCGTATTCTCAGCGCCACCAGATAGATCTGAGACTGACGGGACAGATCAAACAGTTCTGGCTGGAGTCCGGTTGCGTTTATGGTTATCGCAAGATCCATCTGGACTTGCGGGATAGCGGGCAACAGTGCGGAGTGAACAGAGTCTGGCGACTGATGAATCGTGCCGGGATAAAGGCTCAGGTCGGGTACCGGAGCCCGCGGGCACACAAAGGCGAGGTCAGTATCGTATCGCCCAACAGGCTCCAGCGACAGTTCAATCCGGATGCTCCGGATGAGCGTTGGGTAACGGACATAACTTACATCAGGACCCACGAAGGCTGGCTGTATCTTGCCGTGGTTGTTGATCTGTTCTCACGCAAAATTATCGGCTGGTCAATGCAATCCCGGATGACAAAGGACATTGTCCTGAATGCGCTTCTGATGGCCATATGGCGACGTAATCCTCTAAAACAGGTGATGGTTCATTCAGATCAGGGCAGTCAGTACACAAGCCATGAGTGGCAGTCGTTCCTGAAATCACATGGTCTGGAGGGCAGCATGAGCCGTCGCGGTAACTGTCACGATAATGCGGTTGCAGAAAGCTTTTTCCAGTTGCTGAAACGCGAACGGATAAAGAAAAAGATCTACGGAACACGGGAAGAAGCCCGCAGCGATATTTTTGATTACATCGAAATGTTTTATAACAGTAAGCGTCGGCATGGTTCGAGCAATCAGATATCACCGACAGAATATGAAAACCAGTATTATCAACGGCTCAGAAGTGTCCAGATTATCCGTGGCGATTCAAACAAAGCAACAATCAACGTGCACTCTATGATGTAAATCAATTCACTGACACCCTGACGTCTTTGTTACACTTACAGAAAGTCATTTAACCAGAGCAGGAAAAAACAATGCCAAAAAACCGCTTTGCGAAGAAACACTGGAAGATGGTGGTGATCCTGCTGGTTATTTGTGCAGCAATGCTGATACTGCGTTGGGCAGCGATGATCTGGGGTTAAAATACTGGTCGCTGTTCTGGTTCCATTGTATTTATCAACTAAATCGAATTCGTCTAAAAAATAGCGCGTTATTGATAAGTATTAAAAATAAAACACAGATTAACTATTAAATTAACTTAACGTTAATAGATAAAAGCCGGGCCAATTATTTGACCCGGTTTGTCATTACATACGATAGCCGAGTGAAACAGTCGTACGGCGATCGGTATGTTCCGGCGCTGTTGCCGGTGGTTCAGAGTTCCAGGTGACGTTGTAAGCCACTTTCAACCCAAAGTGTTCGTTGATAGCAACGTTCAACGCCGTTTCAGAGTTGAGTGTTGTATCATCAGCACCAAATACCGACACACCTTGTGTAAACTTAGTATTGTCAGTCATCTGCCACGCATAAGCTCCTGACGCATAACCCAGCGGCTGCGTTTCAGTGGTGCCATCCGTATGCTCGTCATAGCGCACGCCAGGACCGAATTCAAAACGGAAACTGTGTACTGGTCCGTTGAGGAACTGACGACCATAACCTGCGGTCAGCACATCGCGCTCACGATAGCCGTTGTAACGGTCGGTCAACCAGCTTGCCTGCCCAAAGAGATAGTCATAGTCGGTCATGTTGTAGCGACTACGGCCACCTACGGCATATTTCTCCGAGGAACGCTCATCATTCGAAGAGGTATTACTGGCATTTCCCCACAAAGACCACGCCGTGGATTCACCATACCAGGTCATGGTGGTGTCTGCCGTTAAGGAGGAACTTTTTGTGTTGCCTGACTGGGCGAGATATCCCGCGTTCAGGTTACCTTCAAAGGGTTTTTTCGCGCTGGAAGGGTCATCCATGACAGTAAAAACGGAATCATCGGCAACAGCATGCATTGACGCAAGCAGGCCCCCCGTCAGCAGTAATGCTGCGGGCACTGTCTTCAAAAGCTTCATTTATTAAGAGTCCGTACAACAAAAAAAGAGACCATTACGGTCTCGGAAACTTTCATATGGATCAATGACAAGAGACCCTTGAAAGGTAACAAATTATAAAAAGACTCGAATAACATAGCAATAAATTCTTATTTCATTTTTTGAATAAGAGCCTTCCTAAACCGTTTTTTTATTTATATATCTTTAACGCAAATGTTTTAAATAAAGACACGAAAAATCATGTTGTTAATTACTTCACTTTCGAAAGGTTAAGTGCCAGACTGAGGAAAGCCTAACAGGAGGTAAAGATGGTACGTATCTATACGTTAACACTTGCGCCCTCTCTCGATAGCGCAACAATAACCCCACAAATCTACCCGGAAGGTAAGCTTCGCTGTACCTCGCCGGTTTTTGAGCCCGGTGGTGGCGGCATCAATGTCGCTCGCGCAATTGCCCATCTTGGAGGAACCGCCACGGCCATCTTCCCCGCGGGGGGCGCCACTGGAGAGCATCTCGTCGCATTGCTTGCCGACGAAAATGTTCCCGTATCCACCGTCGAGGCCAAAGACTGGACCCGACAAAATCTCCATGTCCATGTTGAGTCCAGCGGCGAACAGTATCGCTTTGTCATGCCCGGCGCTGCGTTGACCGATGCTGAGTTCTGTCAGCTTCAGGATCAAGTGCTGGAAATTGAGTCTGGCGCGCTGCTGGTTATTAGCGGCAGTTTGCCGCCAGGGGTACAGCTTGAGAAGCTGACCCGGCTCATTAGCACGGCGCAAAAACAGGGAATTCGCTGCATCGTCGATAGTTCTGGCGAAGCGCTTGCAGCAGCGTTGGCTATCGGCAATATCGAACTGGTCAAACCCAACCTCAAAGAGCTGAGCGCGCTGGTAAACCGCGAGCTTACCCAACCCGATGATGTGCGTAAAGCCGCACAGGAAATCGTGCAAAGCGGTAAAGCACATCGCGTTGTGGTCTCGCTTGGCCCACAGGGGGCGCTGGGCGTTGATCGTGAAACCTGCGTCCAGGTGGTTCCGCCGCCGGTGAAAAGCCAAAGTACTGTGGGCGCAGGCGACAGTATGGTCGGGGCCATGACGCTTAAACTGGCTGAAAACGCACCTTTTGAAGATATTGTTCGCTACGGTGTCGCAGCCGGTAGCGCCGCAACCCTGAACCAGGGGACGCGCCTGTGTGCTTTAGACGATACGAAGAAAATATACGCATACCTTGCTCAGCAATGAGACCTTCCCTTGTGTTAGGTTAAAGGAAGATTTTCCCGTAAAACTGTCGGCGCTAGTGTTATACGTCTATGATAAAAAGTCACGTGATTACAAAGCAGTGAATCACGAGCAACCGGACGTCTTCACAGCAATGCGAGGTTAGGAAGAACGACAAACATTAAGTGCCTTTCCAGCGATGACGCGTCCGTGGTGTGCGTCAGTTCGTGTTTTTTAACCGCATTCTTGCGCTAACCTTATGATCTGGCAGACAACATGGGGAGAGACATCATGTGGCAGGCTATCAGTCGTCTTTTAAGCGAGCAATTAGGTGAAGGCGAAATCGAACTGCGTAACGAACTGCCCGGCGGAGAGATCCACGCCGCATGGCATTTACGCTATGCGGGGCGCGATTTTTTCGTCAAATGCGATGAAAGAGAGCTGTTAACCGGCTTTACGGCGGAAGCCGATCAGCTGGAGCTACTTTCACGCAGTCAAACCGTATCTGTGCCGAAAGTTTGGGCGGTAGGTGCAGACAGAGATTACAGCTTTCTGGTGATGGATTTCCTCCCTCCCCGCCCGCTTGATGCACACAACGCCTTTATCCTCGGTCAACAGCTTGCGCATTTGCATGAATGGAGCGATCAGCCTCAGTTCGGGCTCGACTTCGATAATGCGCTCTCAACCACGCCGCAACCTAATACCTGGCAACGTCGCTGGTCGACCTTTTTTGCCGAGCAGCGTATTGGCTGGCAACTGGAGCTCGCCGCGGAAAAAGGCATTGCGTTTGGCAATATCGACGCCATTGTCGAGCATGTTCAGCAGCGTCTGTCTTCACATCAGCCGCAGCCGTCTCTCCTGCACGGTGATTTGTGGTCAGGAAACTGTGCCCTCGGCCCGAACGGTCCCTATATCTTTGACCCTGCCTGCTACTGGGGAGACCGGGAGTGCGATCTGGCAATGCTACCGTTACACACCGATCAGCCGCCGCAAATTTATGACGGTTATCAGTCTGTGTCGCCGTTACCATTAGATTTTCTCGACAGACAACCTGTCTATCAGCTCTATACGCTGTTGAATCGGGCAATTCTGTTTGGGGGGCAGCATCTGGTTGTGGCGCAGAAGGCACTGGACAGATTACTGGCAGCTTAGCACGCTTATCAGGCCTGGCGGTTCAAAATGCGACAGGCCTGAACGTGCAGCACTTACAGAAAGCCCAACAATGAAAAGAAGAAGTAGCCGATCACGATAACGATCACCGGCAAAATATACAGCGGGAAAATTTGTAAAAAGATCGTATGGTGCGGAACCACAATACGCGACTCAAGCTGCTCTCGCGTTAACCCTTCACTGCCTTTTGCCTGTTCCAGAATCAGTTGATCCTGAACGCCCTCGCGTAAAAAACGCGCCTGACGGCTCATCCTGGCGCCTGAATCCTGCAACGCCAGACCGATAAAAATCAGGATGAAAATCAGCCAAAAGACGAGATTCAGTCCACTTTGAAAATCGGGCGTCGGCGAGTTATACCAAAACACGTTAAGAAAAGGGGTGTTAACCCGCATCATATCGATCATTACATGGGCAAAATCGAGCATGACCGCGTTAATTCCCTCCTGCTTTTCGCTGTGCGCATACATAAACTTCAGTACTGAAACCAGTGTTGAAATCAGCGCGGGAATGAAAATTACCCATCCCACCAGCCTTTTCAAGACAGCAATGCGTCCAGCTTGTTGATACGTCATGAGTTCCCCTTGATAAAGACGTGTCATTTTGGCCTAAGTTTACCCGTTGATAACCATTTTCGCCTGATCTTTAAAGGCAGTATACTGTTGAATTAGCCATAATAAACGCCCAAAGCCTGTCCAGACGGGCTCTTAATCCCTTTTATTACCGTAAAGGAGAGGTTGTAATGTCAACCCCGCGTCAAATTCTTGCTGCAATTTTCGATATGGATGGATTACTGGTCGATTCTGAACCGCTCTGGGATCAGGCCGAACTGGATGTGATAGCAAGTTTAGGCGTTGATATCTCCCGCCGCCATGAACTTCCCGATACCCTGGGCTTACGCATCGACATGGTGGTTGATTTGTGGTTTACGCAGCAACCGTGGAACGGACCTTCACGCCAGGAAGTCACCGAGCGCATCATATACCGCGCAATTGCGCTGGTTGAAGAAACGAAGCCGCTGCTGCCAGGGGTGCGCGAAGCCGTGGCGTTATGCAAATCACAGGGAATCAAAGTAGGTCTGGCATCCGCTTCGCCGCTGCATATGCTGGAAAAAGTGTTGACCATGTTTGATCTGCGCAGCAGCTTCGACGCACTGGCTTCTGCGGAAAAACTGCCCTACAGCAAACCACACCCGCAGGTTTATCTCGATTGCGCCACAAAACTGGGCATTGACCCTTTAAACTGCGTCGCGCTGGAAGACTCGGTGAACGGTATGATTGCTTCGAAAGCCGCCCGCATGCGTTCCATCGTAGTACCTGCGCATGAAAATCAGCACGATCCCCGCTTCGTTCTTGCCGACGTTAAGCTGACCTCGCTCACCGAACTGACTGTCGCAGATCTGCGCGGCTAATCCTGCCAGGGGCAATGATCGCATTGCCCGCTTATTTTAAAACACCGTTTCATTTTAATTGTATTTCTGTTTAACCTCTCCTATTCTTCCCCTATCGTAAGCGTTGATGACATAAATAGTTGGGGTGGACATAATGCAGAATGCTTTTCGTCTCGAGGGTAAAGTCGCCATCGTCACCGGGTGTGATACCGGCCTTGGGCAGGGTATGGCTGTAGCGCTGGCCGAAGCAGGCTGCGATGTGGTCGGCGTGAATCGCAAAATACCGCATGAAACCGCAGAGAAGATTAACGCGATCGGTCGACGTTTTATGGCAATTCAGGCCGACCTCAGTCAACAGGAAACGATCACCAGCATCGTCACGCAAACAGTGTCAACGTTTGGCCGGGTCGATATTCTGGTCAACAATGCGGGAACCATACGTCGTCAGGATGCGCTGGACTTCAGCGAAAAGGATTGGGATGACGTATTGAACCTGAACCTTAAATCCGTTTTCTTTTTGTCACAGGCCACGGCGCGCCAGTTTCTGGCTCAGGGCAACGGCGGAAAAATCATTAACATTGCCTCAATGCTCTCTTTTCAGGGTGGTATCCGCGTGCCTTCCTATACCGCATCCAAAAGCGGCGTTCTGGGTATCACCCGCCAGCTGGCTAACGAATGGGCGGCTCTGGGAATTAATGTCAACGCCATCGCGCCCGGCTATATGGCGACTAATAACACCCAGCAACTACGCGAAGACAGCGAGCGTAATCAGGAGATTGTCAATCGTATCCCCGCCGAACGCTGGGGCACGCCTGATGACCTGAAAGGCCCGGTCGTTTTCCTCGCTAGCTCTGCCTCTGACTATATTCACGGCCATACGCTGGCCGTAGATGGCGGGTGGTTGGCGCGGTAAAGACACACTTGTGACAAAGGGTTACAACGTCACCTCTTCCGCCTACTGTATAAAACCCCTATACTGTATGAATCGACAGTTTATTGGGTTTTATCATGACGGCGGAAGGTCACCTTCTTTTTTCTATTGCCTGTGCGGTATTTGCCAAGAATGCCGAGCTAACGCCCGTTCTTGCGCAGGGTGACTGGTGGCATATTGTTCCTTCAGCCATTTTAACGTGCCTGCTGCCGGATATTGATCATCCCAAATCCCTGCTGGGACAGCGTCTGAAGTGGATATCTAAACCCATTGCCAGGGCATTTGGTCATCGCGGATTTACGCATAGCCTGCTGGCGGTTTTTGCCCTACTGACCACGTTTTACCTGAAAGTCCCTGATACCTGGATAATCCCGGCAGATGCCTTACAAGGTATGGTTCTCGGTTATCTCAGTCACATTCTGGCTGACATGCTGACTCCAGCTGGCGTTCCCCTGCTTTGGCCCTGCCGCTGGCGTTTTCGTCTGCCCATCCTCGTGCCGCAAAAAGGCAACCAACTGGAACGGTTTCTGTGCATGGCGCTGTTCGCGTGGGCAATCTGGATGCCGCAGACCGTACAGGAGAACAGCGCGATACGCTGGTCATCACAGATGATTAATACACTACAAATGCAGTTTAATCGCTTTATAACGCACCAGGTTGACTAATAAACCAGCCAAAATGTCATTTTTGGTATAAACAATTCCATTTGAATATAAGAGGCATGTCACAGTTCTGCTAATCTTGCGCCAACAGAATCACCTTCACACGGTGATACGCATAATAAGATCAGGAGAACGGGGATGAACTTTCCTTTAATCGCGAACATTATCGTGTTCATAGTGTTGCTGTTCGTGCTGGCGCAAGCCCGGCACAAACAGTGGAGTCTGGCCAAAAAAGTACTGGTCGGTCTGGTCATGGGTGTGGTGTTTGGCCTCGCCCTGCATACCATTTATGGCTCCGACAGCCAGGTTCTTAAAGATTCCGTACAGTGGTTCAACATTGTAGGCAACGGTTATGTCCAGTTGCTGCAAATGATTGTTATGCCGCTGGTATTTGCGTCCATTCTCAGCGCCGTTGCACGTCTGCACAACGCCTCTCAGTTAGGTAAAATCAGCTTCCTCACCATCGGCACGCTGCTGTTTACTACGCTGATTGCCGCACTGGTCGGGGTTCTGGTGACCAACCTGTTCGGCCTGACCGCCGAAGGACTGGTACAAGGTGGTGCCGAAACTGCACGTCTGAACGCTATTGAAACCAATTATGTTGGCAAAGTGGCTGATCTCAGCGTTCCGCAGCTGGTGCTGTCGTTTATCCCGAAAAACCCGTTTGCCGATCTGACCGGTGCTAACCCGACGTCGATTATCAGCGTGGTCATCTTCGCAGCATTCCTCGGTGTTGCCGCGCTGAAGCTGTTGAAAGATGATGCGCCAAAAGGCGAGCGCGTCCTGATCGCTATCGATACCCTGCAAAGCTGGGTGATGAAGCTGGTTCGTCTGGTGATGCAGTTGACGCCGTACGGTGTTCTGGCGCTGATGACCAAAGTGGTGGCCGGTTCCAACCTGCAGGACATCATTAAGCTGGGTAGCTTCGTCGTGGCCTCTTATCTCGGTCTGGGAATTATGTTCGTGGTTCACGGGATCCTGCTGGGTATTAACGGCGTTAGTCCGCTGAAATACTTTCGCAAGGTGTGGCCGGTGCTGACATTCGCCTTCACCAGCCGTTCCAGCGCAGCCTCAATTCCGCTGAACGTTGAAGCGCAAACCCGTCGTCTGGGCGTGCCTGAATCTATCGCCAGCTTTGCCGCCTCTTTTGGTGCCACGATTGGTCAGAACGGTTGTGCGGGTCTGTACCCGGCTATGCTGGCAGTAATGGTCGCACCGACCGTCGGGATCAACCCACTGGACCCAATGTGGATTGCCACACTGGTAGGTATTGTGACGGTCAGTTCTGCAGGGGTTGCGGGTGTAGGAGGCGGTGCAACGTTTGCTGCGCTGATCGTCCTGCCTGCAATGGGTCTGCCGGTCACGCTGGTTGCCCTGCTGATCTCTGTTGAGCCACTGATCGATATGGGTCGTACCGCCCTGAACGTAAGCGGTTCCATGACTGCCGGTACGCTGACCAGCCAATGGCTGAAGCAAACCGATAAAACGATTCTGGACAGCGACGATAACGCTGAACTGGCGCATCGCTAAGCCTGATAGCTGAAAACAAAAAACCGCCGGAGTGTCATGCTCCGGCGGTTTTTTTTATATCCATTACTCGCTTAGTTCATTTTCCTGGCGAATTTGATTAGCCCAACGTTGCGCTGATTCCGGGACCGTAAATGCAGGCGAACGTTGAAATGCCTCCCCCATTAAGACAAAAGCGACATATTTTCCGCGCAGTATCCATACGTCACGAAACGCATCCATTTTAACCGCATGCTCTGGCGGCGCGGGCTCCACGCGCGGAACATAGCTGATAACTGGACGATTTTGTTGGCGAAGAGGTTTCATAATCAATTGCTTCACTAAAGACAAATTCTAAAAATCAGAAAACTGCTATCTTAGCCGATTTCGCCCCCTTGCGTCCTGCCTTGCGTGCGCGGTTTGTCTGTTTCATCGCGCTTTACGCCATCGGCCCGCACCTGCGCCATTGAGTGAGTGGTCTATAGTTAAAGCTTTTGACAGCAGCAACGACCCTTTCAGCAATGAAAACAGGAGACGAGTTTAATGTCACAGAATGATAAGCACCCACTCCATCACTCAGCGCCGGTTCATGATGCCAGCGAATCCCAGCCAGGACTTGACTCACTGGCGCCAGCTGACGGTTCACACCGGTCAACACCAGAACCCACTCCACCGGGCGCGCAGCCAACCACGTCCGGCAGTTTAAAAGCGCCAGACATCAGAAGTGACAAACTCAATGCGCTGGAAAGTTTTCGTAAAGGAAGCGAAGATTTTGCTCTGACCACCAATCAGGGGGTGCGTATTGCGGACGATCAAAACTCTCTGCGCGCCGGAAACCGAGGGCCAACCCTGCTTGAGGACTTTATCCTGCGGGAAAAAATCACCCATTTTGATCATGAACGCATCCCGGAGCGGATCGTACATGCCCGCGGTTCTGCCGCGCATGGTTACTTTCAGCCTTATGCCAGCTTGAGCGCGACGACGAAAGCAGACTTCCTCAGCGACGAGAATAAAATTACACCGGTTTTTGTGCGCTTCTCTACGGTTCAGGGCGGCGCAGGCTCGGCGGATACGGTCAGAGATATACGGGGATTTGCGACCAAATTTTATACTGAAGAGGGTATTTTTGATCTGGTGGGAAACAATACGCCCATTTTCTTTATTCAGGATGCCCATAAATTTCCGGACTTTGTCCATGCGGTAAAACCGGAGCCGCATTGGGCTATCCCGCAAGGCCAAAGCGCCCATGACACCTTCTGGGATTATGTCTCATTACAGCCTGAAACGTTGCACAACGTTATATGGGCGATGTCTGACCGGGGTATCCCACGTAGCTATCGCACGATGGAAGGTTTTGGCATTCATACGTTTCGGTTGATTAATGATCAAGGGAAAGCCACCTTTGTCCGTTTCCACTGGAAACCGCTGGCAGGCAAGGCCTCGCTGGTATGGGATGAAGCACAAAAACTTACCGGTCGGGATCCCGACTTTCATCGCCGCGAACTTTGGGAAGCGATTGAAGCGGGCGATTACCCGGAATATGAACTGGGGCTACAACTCATTCCCGAAGAGGACGAATTCAAGTTCGATTTTGACCTGCTAGACCCGACCAAGCTGATCCCGGAAGAGCTGGTTCCGGTCCAACTCGTCGGTAAAATGGTGCTAAACCGCAATCCGGACAATTTTTTTACCGAAAATGAGCAAGTGGCTTTTCATCCCGGGCACATCGTCCCTGGCATCGATTTTACCAATGACCCCCTATTGCAAGGCCGCTTGTTCTCCTATACCGATACCCAGATCAGCCGCCTGGGTGGTCCCAATTTCCATGAAATCCCAATTAATCGCCCAACCTGTCCGTACCATAATTTCCAGCGTGATGGCATGCATCGCATGGACATCGATACCAATCCAGCCAACTATGAACCGAATTCCATCAATGATAACTGGCCGCGTGAAACACCGCCGGGGCCAAAACGTGGTGGATTTGAGTCGTATCAGGAACGGATTGAAGGAAACAAAATCCGCGAACGCAGCCCCTCTTTTGGCGAATACTATGCGCAGCCTCGCCTGTTCTGGCTAAGTCAGACGCCAATTGAGCAGCAGCATATTATCGGCGGATTCAGTTTCGAACTCAGTAAAGTTACGCGCCCCTATATCAGAGAAAGAGTGGTCGAACAGTTAGCCCATATTGACACTGCTCTCGCTGTGGCGGTTGCCGGGAATCTCGGTTTTGAACTCACTGAGGAACAGACCCAAATTGTGCCGCCGCCCAACGTCAACGGTTTGGAAAATGCGCCGTCACTCAGTTTATATGCGGGGGCGAAAGGTGAGATTAAGGGCCGCGTAGTCGCCATTTTACTTAATGACCAGGTAAAGTCGGGCGACCTGCTCGCCATCATGCAAGCCCTACAGGCCAAAGGTGTTCACGCCAAACTGCTCTATTCCCGAATGGGTAATGTGGTAGCCGACGATGGCTCCGTCCTGACTATCGCCGGTACCTTTGCGGGTTCGCCATCACTGACGGTCGATGCGGTCATTGTTCCATGTGGGAATATTGCGGATATCGCAATGAACGGAGATGCCCGATATTACTTACTCGAAGCGTATAAACACTTAAAACCTATCGCCCTGGCTGGTGATGCTCGTCAGTTTAAAGCAACGTTGAATATCAAAAATGAAGGAGAAGAAGGCGTGGTGGAAGCGGACTGTGCAGACGTACAGTTTATGGATGCTCTGCTGACACTGATGACCGCGCACCGCGTCTGGTCACGCGCGGGAAAAGTTGACACAATCCCTGCCTAAAAAATGCGGCGCATTAAGCGCCGCAAACTCAGGAATTACACGTTCAGAAAACTGCCAAGACGATAACCGCGCTCCGCAATAGCATATTTCAGTGACGAAGACGTCAGCACGTCGAGCTCAGTTAAGCGGGGGTAACAGTAGGCACTTTGACGAATAATCTCATCGATAAAGGCCGGATGACACATCACTTCCAGCGAAGACTCTCCCCGGTCTGCTGACGCATCAAGCATCTGCAAGAACAACGCTTCGGAAATCGCTTCGCCATAAAACTCGCTGCTGAATCCCTGGGAAGTCCGTAACGTTTGCGGAAAGTCAGACGCCTGAAATACCGTCTGACGATCAATCCGTAACGCAATCCCCTTTTGGGCAGCAAACCCGGCCACTATAGGGAAAATCTGCGGGAACATATGCACATGGTGATGGCTATCCAGATGCGTTGGCTCCCGTCCGAACAGGTCAATAAAACGCTGATACTGCGCGGCCAGTTCCTGTGAAATTTCATCCAGTGGCAGAGTGTCTTCCTCTGCCATCTGCCAGATCCATTTCCCGAGTACCCCTTCACGAGTAAGGCCTGGCATTGCCGTCAACGGCCTACCCAGCGTCAGAACAAAGTGCATTCCGACGGCAAGTTCAGGTATGTCGCGACTCAGCTGTACCGCATGGTCAATTGCCGCGCCGTTAACCAGCGCCGTTGTCGAGGTGACAACACCATTACGACAGGCTTCAACAATGCCATAGTTTTGTCCTTTACTCAGGCCAAAATCATCCGCATTAACAATCAGTACGCGTTCCATAACCGACCCCAGTTAGTGTTGTTCGCTTTTGAGTTTCTCGATGCACCCGGCGAAGTTTGGCAGCCATTTTTCATGCGCCAGAATCAGCTCACGCGCCAGAATTTCGGCATCGCTGTCAGAGTGAACCAGCGGGCTAAGATTCAACGCAAGCAGCACATCATTCAGCTCACCGCTCAGCGCCGCATTGCTCGCCGCAACTTCAAAGCCTTTAATGGTATAGATAAGGCCGAGTACTTTCTCATCAAAATGGGTAATACGTGGATGTGGCGTAGCACCGTTGCGTCCCAGCGTACAGGTCATCTCCACCGCCCAGTCGGCAGGAATATTATCAACATGCCCATGATGAGGAACGTTGACATAGTGCTCGGTCTGTTTGTCGTTGTAGATGGCATTGATCACTTCACAGGCCGCATCGGAGTAATAGGCCCCGCCGCGCTGCTCCAGCTCTTTTGGCTTCACGTTCAGATCAGGGTTTTTGTAGAGCTCAAACAGTTGCTTCTCAACTTGTTGTACCACCTGAGCGCGCGCGCCGCCCTTATAGTATTCGCCCATTTCAATCGCCAGCATTTCTTTTGGCTTGAAGTAGTACAACAAATACGAGCACGGCAGCAGTTTCAGCGAGCGAATCAACCCTTCACTGAACGGCAGGTCGAAAATATTCTTCACGCCAGAGGCTTTCAACTGACCCGACGCAACGCCGTCCAGCAGTTCATCAAAGCGTGACACACCGTTGACCAGAACATCCTTAATAAAGACCATATGATTCAGACCGAACAGATCGATGGATAAGTCATCGCTCTCTTTCAGCGCCAGCACGTCGCTGATGAACATTTTCATGCCGATCGGAATATTACATACCCCGATGAATTTCTTGAAATTCGTATGACGATAAACCGCCTCAGTTACCATCCCTGCTGGGTTAGTGAAGTTGATCACCCACGCATTCGGGCACAATTCTTCCACATCTTTCACAATATCAAAGATAACCGGAATGGTTCGCAACCCCTTGAACAGCCCACCAGCGCCGTTGGTTTCCTGCCCCAGATACCCGTGGCTCAGGGGAATGCGTTCATCCTTTTCACGGGCTTGCAGTTGCCCAACCCGCAACTGGGTGGTAACGAAATCAGCATCTTTCAGCGCTTCCCGGCGATCCAGTGTTTTAAACAACTTCATTGGGATGCCCGCTTTGTCGATCATACGCTGACAAAGGTCAAAAATAATGTCCAGCTTCTCTTTTCCACCGTCGACATCAACCAGCCACAATTCAGAAACCGGTAATTCATGATAGCGCTTAATAAAGCCTTCAAGTAATTCAGGGGTGTAGCTGCTCCCGCCACCAATCGTGACGACTTTTAATTTCTGGCTCATATTTTCTCCCTTCAGTGTCAACACACTGACGTGTATTATGCTCAACCCGTTTGTCAGGTATAGCGTGGCTGTCCCGACGCTATTTTGGGCAAGCTATAAAAAATGGTTTATTGGTAAATAATATTTACTGATTAAATTCAGTTAATTTCTTACGATAGCTATTAGGTGTAAATGACGTCAGCTTTTTAAACGTTTTAATAAACAGACTTGGACTACTGTAACCTGCCTCGTAGGCAATATCCGTTACTGAATAGTTCGTCATTTCAAGCTGCTTTTTAGCAAAATTAATGCGGATTTCATTAATAATCTGCATTGGCGTTTTGCTGTAATAACGCTGGGTTGCACGGGTCAGATACTCCTGGGATTTCGCGGACAGGTGTACCATATTTTCCAGCGCATTCTCGCTAAACTGTCGTTTGTCGTGCATGGTCTCGACGGTGGTTTTAAGCCACTGCGGAATATCATCTAACACCTGCTCTTCACGATGATGGCGTAACCGATTAATAATGTAGAAGGTGACCACTTCGACAAATTCATCCAGTCCGCTCTCACGAAAGTTCAGTGATGCAATAACCGTTTCAATGTAGGTAAGAAACGAATTATTCGCCCGATAGACCTGCGATGCAACAAAACAAAATGGCAGCAGCGGGTGGTAATGCTGTTCAAAAAAACGTTTGCTGATACCGACGTTAAGGATCCTTGTCGCGCCAAAATCATAGAAACTCTGATGGTGCGATCCCAACGGGATAAAAACAAAATCCCCACGCTCAAGCAATACGCGTTTGCCGTTGATTTCCTGATAATAGCGCCCGGTTAAAACCAGGGTAAATTCATAGTAGTCATGCTGATGCAGCCCACTGATACTCTCAGTTTTGTTATAGATGAACACATGGAAATTTTTGCCGTTAAACAGTTGTTGCTCAAAGACGGTTTTGATTTCCGGTGCGTTAATCTGTAGCTGCATTATGCACTCCTCGTTATTTCAGCTTTTCATGAAGCTCAATCAGTTCAGTTACCAGCTCACGCGCCAGCATAGATGTCATTAGGTGGTCCTGCGCGTGGACCAGCACCAGGCTGACTTTCATTTTACCTTCGCCCTGATCGCCTTCAATCAGTTTCGTTTGCACGAGGTGCGCTTCGTTCAGCGCCAGGCGAGACTGGTCCATCATGGCCTTTGCTGACTCGAAATCGCCTTGCTTGGCCATTTTGAGCGCGCCGTACGCCAGGCTACGCGCCTGACCGGAGTTGATGATGAGGCCCATCACCACTTCTTCTAGTTCTTCTGCTTCTGACTGCGTGTCGACGATGTTCTCGATATCCAACATACTTTTTTCCTCTGGTTCAGTCCGGCATGACCGTGAAGCCATGCCGGATTAAATTTAGAATTTCAATGCGTTAGCGATATCTTCTTCGCTTTCTTCTTGATCAATAACATTCTGTGCTTTATTAGCTACCACCACGAACGGCAGGTAAACCAGCGTGGCGATGCCGAGGTTGAACAGCGCGACCAGCAGAGCAGCGACACTACCGTTGGTGTTAAAGAACGCCCCCAAACCGGTTGGCATTGTCCACGGCGCAATATTGGTAATCGGTGGAATAATACCTGAGTAGTAAGCTGCCAGCGTAATCGCCGCCAGAATCGGCTGCACCAGAATGAACGGGATAAACATGACCGGGTTCATGATGATCGGCAGACCGAACAGAATGGGTTCGTTAATCTGGAACAGGCCTGATGGCAGCGCCAGTTTAGCCACCTGACGATAATCCGGACGACGCGATGCCAGGAAGATAGCGATGATCAGACCCAGCGTAGCCCCGCTACCCCCAAGGAAAATATAGGAGTCGAGCATCGGCTTCGCCCAGACGTGGAACGTCTTACCGGCTTCCAGCGCGGCGTCTACGGAACCAAACTGTTGGTAGATAGAGATATTTTCCAGCGCCCATGGCGTCATGATGCCGCTGTCCAGCGCGGTCAGCGCCAGCGAGCCGTGAATACCGAAGAACCACAGCAAGGGAACAAAAATCACATACGCCCAACCCACCACACTGCCCAGCGATGCCAGCGGCGTTGAGATGGAGTCCATGATGATCTGGTGGAAGTTTGTACCCCAGGTGTTCAATGCCCAGGCGATAATCCCCATAATGGAGAGAATAATGAAACCTGGGATCAGCGCAGAGAAGGAGCGCGAAACAGAAGCCGGTACGCTATCAGGTAATTTGATCACCCAATTGCGACGGACCACAAAGGTAAACATTTCCGCGACCACGAGGCCGATAATAATACCGGAAATAATATTGGCACCGCCGAGCCAGTTTGCGCCAACGGCATAGGCTTCACCTACGCTATATGGCGTTACGGTCATAAACGCGGCGACGGATAACAGACCGGCAGCCAGCGCATCGACTTTGCGTTCTTCCGCCAGCGCCATGCCGATAAAGAACGGCGCCATCAATGACATGATACCCAGCGTACCGTTATAGACGTTTCCACCAATGCCTTTCAAACTATTAAGCGTTTCAATAGTTGAAGCATCAAGTCGAATGCCCATTGAATAAAAAAACGACCCCTCCCCAAAGCTCAGGAAAACGTTATTGATTAATACAAACATGGCCCCTGCGAGGGTCAACGGCATCAAACGAATAAAACCGTTTTTGATTGCATTAACGTGTGGCTGCTTTCCAATTTTTACAGCAAAAGGAAGGAGTACCTTTTCAAGTGAAGCAATAGCGTTACTCATAGAAAAATACCCTTAAATACCGCAATTAATAATTGCGGTGAATGTTAATGAAATAACTCTTTGACGGGAAAATTAAAATAATTAATTTGCTGCGGCTTTTTTAATTGCTGCCACAGCAGCCTTAAGCACGCCTAAACCATCGACTTTGCCATACAGCAGCGAGTCAATCACTTCCACAGGCTTGTTTGGTAACAAGCGCTGAATTTCGGGCAACATATAAGCAATTTGTGGACCTAATAACACGACATCAGCCGCTTGTCCTTTTTCTCCGGCCAGCGTTTCAGGAAACGCTTCAATAATAACCGGCACTTCATATTTTTCGGCCTGAGCACGCATCTTCGAAACCAACAATGAAGTCGACATGCCCGCAGAACAAAACAGATAAATGTGTTTCTTTTCCATTAAAACGATCCTCATATGCGATTATCTGTCAACCAGACACTCCGCAAGCCATAACCTGCATCCATGCTCTGGGTAACTTGCGTCAGCTAAATTACTTTTTTAGGTGGCTGAAATGAGTATACGGGATTGCACCGGTGGATGGTATTTCCTTGACCACCTAAATTGTCTCTCCTTGACCTGTGGTTATGACCCCCCTCACATTTCGGGCAAATAATTCGCGGCAATAAATAAGATCGTGGGGCACAAAAAAACCGGCTCGATGGCCGGTTCTTCTGAGTGCTCAGGCAATAAACAGTTGTTACTTCTTCGCCGCCTGCGGGTCGGTATCGTACTCTGCGCAGGTTTGATAACCAGAGTTAATCACGTGCCCGGTATCATCTAAAGCAACAAAATAGGTTTCAGCTTTACCATCTCGTTGACCCAGGATGTAGGTCTGACACGTCCCACGCGCATGGATCATACTGACTTCAGAAGAAGGTTTACCGGCAATCTGCGCCACTTGCGCCCGGCTCATTCCTTTCTTCACATCTTTCACCACGGGCTGAACAAATTGGTCTTTCGTGCGATCGTAGGCCGTACACCCTGCCAGCATAGTCAAAACAGCCGCTGCGCTCAGAATTCCTGTTAGATTCTTGTTCATATTCCGTCCTCTTTTATTTCAGCGTGTTATATAAGCCTGGAGCACAACAACGCATTTTTCAAGCAATCAGATGATACTTAGGCGGTTTCGGAAAATTCTATTAAAACAAAATGCTGCGATATCAGGCTCGCATCCCTTGTCGTTTGGGCCACAACGCGATAGCTTTAACACATCATTTTTTTGATCATTTTATTTTTCACAGGGGGTTAAATGACTCTGCAGCAAGAGATAATCCAGGCGCTTGGCGCTAAACCGCACATTAATGCAGAAGAAGAAATTCGCCGTAGCGTGGATTTTCTGAAATCTTACCTGCAGACCTACCCCTTTCTGAAATCGCTGGTATTAGGGATTAGCGGCGGGCAGGACTCAACGCTCGCGGGCAAACTATGCCAGATGGCGATCTCCGAGCTTCGCAACGAAACGGGCAATGACGCACTGCAGTTTATTGCTGTACGCCTACCGTATGGCATTCAGGCTGATGAACAGGACTGCCAGGACGCCATCGCTTTTATTCAACCGGACCGCGTACTCACCGTCAACATTAAGGGTGCGGTGCTGGCCAGTGAACATGCCCTGCGTGAAGCTGGTATTGAACTGAGCGATTTTGTGCGCGGCAATGAAAAAGCCCGTGAACGTATGAAGGCACAATACAGTATCGCCGGCATGACCAGCGGCGTTGTCGTGGGGACAGATCATGCAGCAGAAGCCATCACCGGATTTTTCACCAAATACGGCGATGGCGGTACAGACATTAACCCACTCTTCCGTCTGAACAAGCGTCAGGGTAAACAGCTGCTTGCCGCGCTGGGTTGCCCGGAGCACTTATATAAGAAAGCGCCAACCGCTGACCTTGAGGATGATCGACCTTCTCTGCCGGATGAAGCCGCATTAGGCGTCACTTACGACAACATTGACGATTATCTGGAGGGAAAAACGCTGGATGCCAGCATCGCGAAGAAAATCGAAGCCTGGTATGTGAAAACCGAGCACAAACGTCGCACGCCGATCACCGTGTTTGATGATTTCTGGAAAAAAGCCTGATTCTTTTCTTTCATAAGGGCAGAGTGCCTCAGGATTGCCGCTCACTGCCCTTAGCCTGCTACTTCATGCCGCTTTTTTAATCGCCGCCAGGCTGCTATACTGGATGAATAACCAGCATCCGGAGTGAACTGTGGTACGGCGTCAATCAGCCCCTCGTCTGACCTTTGAGGCAGCGGCAATCTATGAATATCCTGAGCATCTGCGCCCATTTTTGAGTGCGCTTCCCACTACGCCCGGCGTGTATCTGTTTCACAGTGATAGCGACACCATGCCGCTTTATATTGGCAAAAGCATCAATATTCGCAGCCGTGTGCTGGCGCACCTGCGTACTGCTGATGAAGCAAGTATGCTGCGTCAGGCCAGGCGCATTAGCTGGATTTGCACCGCTGGAGAACTTGGCGCTCTTCTGCTGGAGGCGCGGTTGATCAAAGAGCAGCAGCCACTGTTTAACAAAAGGCTGCGGCGTAATCGTCAGCTTTGCGCCTTGCAGCTTACCGAGCGGACTGTTCAGGTTGTCTACGCACGGGATATTGACTTCTCCCATGCCACCAATCTGTTTGGCCTGTTTGCTAATCGCCGAGCCGCACTACAGACGCTGCAGAGCCTCGCCGATGAACAACAGCTATGCTATGGCCTGTTGGCGCTGGAACCCCTGAGTCGCGGGCGCGCCTGTTTTCGCTCCGCGCTTAAGCGCTGCGCCGGAGCCTGCTGCGGGAAAGAAAGCCCTGAAGCGCATCATTTGCGCCTGCTGGAAGCACTGGAAAGAGTGCGCGTAATCTGCTGGCCGTGGAACAACGCCATTGCGCTGCAGGAAACCCGTGCGGAAATGACCCAGTACCACATCATCAATAACTGGCTGTGGCTGGGAGCCGTTTCAACACTTGATGAGGCGGTAACACTGGCACGTATGCCGGCCGGTTTTGACCATGATGGCTACAAAATTCTCTGCAGGCCTGTTCTGTCTGGTCAATATGACATTATTGAACTGAGTCCGGAGAATGGCCCGGCATCCAGTTAATTTCGCTGAACAGCAGTTTTCCCTCGCGCTCCAGCAGTCGTACGGTGTGTTTACCGTCGTGCCAGCTTGCCCCCTGATCGGCGGTCAGTAGCTTATCACCCAATTGCCAGGCACCGCTGATAACAAATACCACGCCACCGCGCGAACCAAAGGTCGTAAACGTGCGGTCGGCAACTCTGACTTTCGCCTGGCAGACATCCCGTCGGGTCATGATATTGAAATCCATCGACATCTTTCCTTCTGTCAGCTTCGCTTTTACCACCTTGTCACCGGCAAAGGTAAAAGGCTGATGCTGTTTCAGGGTATGTGTGAAGGTGTTCGACTCTTCCAGGGTCACTTCACCGCCCTCCAGCAGGGTAATCACGCGTTCTACGCCGGGAAAAAGAGAAAACTCTCCGTTGGCTGCAATGGAGGCGATACTCGCCCGCCAGTGAAAATCTCGTGTTGCTGGCGGAAAACAGCAAATCTCACGGGTTTCTCCCGCACCATTTCGCCACAGATTGACCGGCATTTTGCGGATATCGAAGTATTCCATCATCCCTCCAGAAAGGCGCAGTACGGCACCCCACCGTAAACTGGCAGCCATAAATCATCATTGTTATGTTAACCCTGCAGATTATTGTTATCGGCAGCAGAGTTGATTTGCCTTAGCGATGAACCCGGTGTTTTGCAAAAAAGACTGACGCGTCGTCCCGGTGGAATTTTCGCGGGCTTCAGGAGAATAACGTGTCACAAGCGCGGTGCAAGAGGCGGTAAAGAAAAAACCGCCGATCCTGCCCACCACGATAAACGTATTGTGGACAAGAGCGGCGGTCTTGAGTTTGGTTTCACACTGTGCGGCAATCAGGACACACAGCATGAATGATTTAGTGTAAACGCTGAACGATTACTCGGCAGCTTGTGGCATTTTACCCTTCTGCGCCGCACGTTCTGTCAGACGCTTCTCAAAATTGGCATTAAACTGCTTTTTCTGTTCCGGGGTTAAAATGTTGTAAATCTTGTTCTGGGTTTCCATATGCGCCAGCATGTTGGCTTTGCGCTGTTCTTCCATCTTCGCAATCTGCGCTTCGGCCTTCGCTTTATCGAAGCTATCGCTGGCAATAATGTCGTGCATCGCGCGACGCTCCTCCAGCGGCGGACGTTTCATCTGGTCACGCTGACCTTTCATGATCTCGCGAATCTGCTGTTTCTGCGCATCGGTCAGGTTCAGGTCTTTGAACATCATGTCGTGATGCGGGGCGAATTTACCGTTGTGGTGCATCATCGGTTTGGCATCAGCTGGCGCAGCTGTTGTCGTGTCAGCGGCGTGGGCCAGGTTGGCAGCGCCCAGGGCCAGAGTAGAGGCAACAAACAGAGCAGTCAGTTTACGCATAATTTCTATCCTTTCTTTCAGTTATTTTTACGACACTCATGCGACTCTTATGCAATGTGATGTCGTGTTGACGAGATTAACTTTACCGGCTTAAGCGTCAATTAATCAGAGTAACGGTAAAACAGTGAAAGTATAAAAAACAAATTTTCATCAATTATGAAGAAAAAAAGAATAAATTGCGCAGAGTTGCAATAAAAAATCACAACAGGATGATTTTGAAAGGATTATGAAGAACTATACCTGAACCCTGATTATTAAGAAAGCAATTCACCAGGAATAATCCGTAATAAATAAAAACAGCACGCAAAAATAAGCCCTTAGGAATAAACCATCAGGGCATATATATTTATCACATTTTTTGGAGCATCAACCCGGCACGTAAACCACAGGCCACACTGGGATTCGGAAAGAGAACGTATTCAACATCATGGGTGACAATAAAACGTTCATCACCGTCCTGCGCCAGCAAAGTTCCCTCTTTAAAAGGGGTAAAGTTGAGCGTCTGGTTATCCATATGAAGAATGAAATCGTCGCTACGTCGCGTGATTTGCGATACCACGCGGTAACGCAGCGGAGATGTTTTTCCTGCAGGCATTCGCTCGCCTTGCAGCAGCCTCGCCAGCGCATCCGCCGTCTGCGCAAACTGGGACAGATCGTTTTGCCCAAACGGCAGCGCTTTACCCAGTTCCAGTGTACAGGCCAGCGCGCCAAAATGTTCAGCGCTAAAATGGGTGAACGTACCGCCAGGCGTCTGATGGAACACCAGCGCCTCAAGTCCTGCATCTCCCAACCACCCCAGAAAATCTTCGTCCCAGGCAATATTTCGTTGTGGCAGCACGCCAAAACGCAGATGCTGTGAGCCGCGAATCGCGGTATGCAGATCCAGATGCCAGCGTACTGACTCTTGCGCGCGCGTATAAAAATCTTCCAGACACAGCTCAAGCTCATGGGCACGTTGCGTTTCATCACTCGCGGCGAGAACCTGCCAACGGCCGCCAAACATTCGGTTCAGGTCGCTATGGCAATACCGTTTTCCCGCCGCCAGCGCCAGTGGGTTGCCCAGAATCACCAGCAGCCGCCATGTCAGCGTCAACTCACCGCGAAACAGACTGGACAGCAATGAATCCAGGATCTCTACCGGGGCCGTTTCATTGCCGTGGATCCCCGCTGACAGCACCAGAGAATGTTCGACCGGTGCGTCCGGCGTCAGCTCCAGAATCCCGTAGCCGAGCCACTGCCATGAAAAACCGCGAGCGGTGCCCTTGGTTTGCTCGGGGGTTATCCCTGCAAGCGTTTGGGTCAGAAAATCATTCATGGTTCGACCTCTCCAGTTGGAAAGGATAAACCGAGCCGAGACTAAGCAATTGTGTCAATGTATCCAGAGCTTCACGTCCCTCGCGCAGCAGTTGCGAGTCAGCAAGGTCGGCGGCGGTAAGACGATCGCGATAGTATCGATCAACCCAGTTATTCAGCGTGTTAAACAGCGTATCGTTCATGAAAACCGCCGGATTCACGGCCTGCTGCTCCTGAGGGGTAAGCACCACTCTCAGGCGCAAACACGCCGGACCGCCGCCGTTGGACATGCTTTCACGCAGATCAAATACCCGCAGCTCATCGATCGGATTGTCTTCCTCAAGCAGACGGTTCAGATACCGCCACACGCCCGCATGCTCCCGACACTCTTGTGGCAGAACCAGCATCATCGAGCCATCATCACGACTCAATAACTGGCTGTTAAACAAATAGGTCGTCACCGCATCCTGCACCGACACTTCAGCAGCCGGGACTTCCAGCGGCGTAAAACCTGCCACCTGGCTGTGCAACTGCGTCAACAATGCCTGCTGTCTGACAAACGCCTGCTGATGACAAAACAGCACCTGGCGATTCGACACCGCAATCACATCGTTATGAAACACGCCAAGATCGATGACATCCGGATTTTGCTGGGCAAAAATACACTGATGCGGGTTGACCTGATTCAGTCGCGCGACTGCCTCACTGGCCTCACGAGATTGTCTCGCCGGATAGCGCGTCGGCTGGGACGCATTCCCTTCTTCACGACCATAAATGAATAGCTGTACGCCGGGGCCGCCGTACTCCCCGCCAAGGCGGTTATGGTTGGCCGCACCTTCATCACCGAAAAGCGCCACCTGGGGTAATGCACCATGGACCGCAAAGCGATGCTCATCACGAAAGATAGCCCTTAACAACGCTTCAGTGGTTGGCGCTTCCAGCGAACGGTGGAACTTGTTATTCAGATTCGCCACCGTCAGATGCAGTTTCCCGTCCAGCGCATCTGCTGAAGGGCAGACCGTTGCCGCATTCGCCACCCACATCGGCGATGCGGAGCTGGCACTGGAAAGCCAGTGCGGTGCCTGACGCGCCACTTTCCCCAGCACCTGTTCGTCGCTGCCGCTAAATCCCAACTGCCGTAGCACCGGAATATAAGGCCGCTCATGGGGCGGGATCACCGCCTGGGGAAATCCCGCATCCGCCAGCGCTTTCATCTTTAGCAGACCCTGTTTCGCCGCCAGACGTGGGTTCGACACCTGAAAACGGTGTTTGGTTGAGGCCTCATTACCAAATGACAATCCAGCATAGTGGTGAGTAAGCCCCACCAAACCATCAAAATTTATCTCACGGGCTTTCATCGCTTATCCTCACGAGAAAAATCCAGGCCAGGGCTTAACGCTGTTGGCAGCGTTAAGGCTGGTGATTCCAGACTTGCCATCGGCCAGGCGCAATAATCTGCGGCATACCACGCGCTGGCACGATGGTTTCCGGAAGCACCTACACCACCAAACGGCGCTGTACTCGCCGCGCCAGTTAACGGTTTGTTCCAGTTGACGATCCCTGCCCGCGCCTCCAGCAGCAGTTGATCAAACTGGCTGCGATCGGGTGAAACTAACCCACAAGACAGTCCAAAACGGGTGTTGTTCGCCATGCGAATCGCGTCATCAAAGCTGTCATAGCGCCAGACGCCAAGCAGAGGGCCAAAAACCTCTTCATCCGGTACGTTCGCCGCTCCGGTCAGTTCAATGATACCGGGAGCCAGCAGTGATGTTCCGCCTTTCACCAGACGTGGGGCTAACAGCGTACGTCCACCCAACGACTCCAGACGCTGCCAGGCATCATAAACGTGCTGCGCGGCCTGTTCGGAAATCAGCCCGCCAATAAATGGCTGCGGTTCTGCGTCCCAGTTACCGGGCATTAAACGCTGGCTGACTTCCACCAGACGTGCGAGGAACGCATCACCCTGCGCGCCTTTTTTAACTAACAGGCGACGAGCGCAGGTACAACGCTGTCCGGCGGTAACAAACGCAGATTGAATGGTCAGATGCACAGCAGCATCAATATCTTCCGGGTTCTCAATAATCAACGGGTTGTTCCCTCCCATTTCGAGGGCGAGGATTTTTTCCGGCTGACCAGATAACTGTCGATGCAGGTGATAACCAGTATTGGCGCTGCCGGTAAACAGCAGACCATCGAGGTCTTCCAGCGCGCTCAGCGCCTGCCCCGTTTCACGCCCGCCCTGTACAAGGTTCAGCACGCCCGGCGGTAATCCCGCTTGCGCCCACAGCTTTGCCACGGCTTCACCGGTCCACGGCGTCAGCTCGCTGGGTTTGAAAATCAATGTATTGCCTGCCAGCAGTGCCGGAACAATATGTCCATTAGGTAAATGACCTGGGAAGTTATATGGACCAAAAACTGCCAGCACGCCGTGTGGGCGATGGCGCAACGTTGCCGCGCCATCCGGTAATTCGCTATGCTGCTCTCCGGTGCGGGCATGGTAAGCTTTCACGGAGATAGCAATTTTATTGATCATCGCCGTCAGTTCCGTGGCGGCTTCCCAACGAGGTTTTCCGGTTTCCTGTGCGATAATCTGTGTTAGCCCGGCTTTATTGCTTTCCAGCAGAGCAGCAAATTTCTCCACAATCGCCTGACGCGCGGCAAAAGTCTGCCTTGCCCAGCTAGGAAAAGCCGTACGCGCTGCGTGGCACGCCTGCGCCACCTGAGTTGCATCGGCATCATTACCCTGCCACAGCACATCTCCACTGACAGGATTGGTTTTCACCCGACGCTCGCCGAGCCCTGTTACCCAGTCGCCGTTTATCCATAATGTCATGCTGTTTTCTCCTCTGCACAAAGACGCACAAAACGTACATGGTCGCCCGCGTGGCATTTCAGGGCATCCAGTTGTGCTGCCGTCAGCACCAGACGTTGGGTGTCCGGGTCGGCGCGAACCAACATGACACGGAAGTTTTGATAGTTTTCATTGGCGACCAGACAGGCCGGGTAATCGCCGGTTGCAGGCTGACCTTCAGCCACCTCCACCAGCCTGCTTTTACGAATAGCCCGCACGCGATCGATATCGCATTCCAGCGTCGGACCGCCATCGAAAATGTCGACATAGTTGCGGTAGCGAAATCCTTCTTTCTCCAGCACCGCCCGCGCCGGAGCGGTTTGCGGATGTACCTGACCAATCACGCTTTGCGCTTCATCAGACAGGAAATGGGTATAAATAGGATGCTTGGGCATCAGTTCAGCAATAAAGGCTTTTTGTCCGGTGCCGCAGAGAAAATCCGCCCGGCTGAATTCCATGGAGAAAAAACGTTTGCCGAGGCTTTCCCAGAAGGGGGAGTAACCGTGCTCATCGATTACGCCGCGCATCTCGGCCACCACCTTTTCATTAAACCGGTCACGAAATGCCGCCATAAACATAAAGCGCGACTTCGACAACAAATAGCCGTTGCCCTCTTTACGCCAGTCGGGATCGAGAAACAGAGAGCAAAGCTCGCTGCTACCCGTGTGATCGTTACTCAGAAACAGCGTCGGCAGCGCGTTATATACGTTCAGCTCTTTCGAGGCATGCACCAGCGTCCCAACCCGGTAGTTGTACCAGGGATCGTTAAGCCCCACCGCCACTTCGATGGCGCAAATCCCTGCCACGGTTCCACTGGCGCTGTCTTCAAGTACAAAAACATAGCCTTGCTCACTTTTCGGCAACTCACCGCGCCAGGTTTGTAGCGAGCGCTCAATACGCGCCATCAGCGTGGCTTCATTGGCCGGTAACGAGGTCAGCCCACCGCCCGTCTTACCGGCAAGCTGCATCAACGCGGTGATATCAGCACGTTCAATGGGACGAATCACCATCATGATGTACCTCCTGCTTTAATGCGTTCGCAGGCCAGCGCAAAGCGATCCAGGCCGGTAGCAACTTCTTCCTGGCTGACGTTTAACGCTGGCGCAAAACGCACCACATTCGCACCAGCAATCAGTACCATCACCCCGGCGACAGCCGCTTCTTGTGAGATAAGTTTCGCTTTACCTGCATATTCCGCATTCAGCACGCAGCCGATCAGCAGTCCAAGTCCACGAATTTCACTAAACAGTTCAAAACGCTCGTTAATGGCGCTAATACGCTCCACAAACCAGTCATGTCGCTGTTTGACTCCGTTCAACACTTCCGGCGTGTTAACAATTTCCAGCAGTTTACCCGCCACCGCAGTGGCCAGTGGGTTTCCGCCGTACGTTGTACCGTGCGTACCTACCGTCATCACACTGGCGCAATCCTCTGTCGCCAGCAGTGCGCCAATAGGGAAACCGCCGCCCAGCGCCTTTGCGGTAGTCAGCAGGTCCGGCGTAACGCCGTAATGCATATAGGCATACAGCTCGCCAGTACGGCCAACCCCGGTCTGAACTTCATCAAAAATCAGCAGCGCATTATGGCGATCGCATAATTCACGCAGCCCCTGCAGAAACGCGTTTGTTGCCGGCACCACGCCGCCTTCGCCCTGCACAGGCTCGACGATGACCGCACAGGTGCTGTCATCAATCAGTTGGCTGGCAGAATCGAGATCGTTATACACGGCATGGCGGATATCCGGTGGCAGCGGCGCGAAATCCTGTGAATAAGCAGGCTGACCACCAGCACTGACGGTAAATAGCGTGCGGCCGTGAAAAGCATTTTTAAACGCCACAATGCCGCTCTTCTGGCTACCAAAACGATCGTGAGCATATTTACGTGCCAGTTTTAACGCCGCTTCGTTGGCTTCTGCCCCTGAGTTACAGAAGAAAATGCGCTCGGCAAAGGTGGCGTCAATCAGCTTTTTCGCCAGACGCAATACCGGCTCGTTGGTGTAACCATTTCCCGTATGCCAGAATTTGCTCGCCTGGTCGTTTAATGCCTCACGCAATGCTGGATGTGCGTGGCCCAGCGCATTAACTGCAATGCCTCCCGCGAAATCGATATACTCTTTACCCTGTTGATCCCACAGACGTGAACCTTCACCCCGTACCGGAATAAAAGGGGCCGGAGCGTATACGGGCATCATCCATTCATCAAAATTTTCACGCGTAATTGACAGAGACATAGCGACCTCAACGGTAAATAAAAGGTTATTTATATGTTAATAAATATAGTGTTTGCGGTGTAAATGTAGATTGCAGGGTTCGTGCCAGCCAGCGAAAAAAGTGCATAAACGGAGGTCCAGGACGGAATATCAACAAGTTACAACGTGACGATATTCACTATATGTGCATATAAAGTGAATATGTTTGCACATCAGGCGACTAAACAGAGGAAAAAACGCAGTTTTATTCAGTCGCCAAATATAATTCTGGAATTGTGATCGTATACGAAATTTTTCGGAAATTATTGCCCCATTCCGACGCGCTTCGCGCCAAAACGGTGCAGTTTTTGCTCCATCGTTAACACCATTAGCAATCATTGTTGGAATCACGTGACAAGAAGCAGTCAGTCTGCAGAAATTCTGCTACCATCCTTGCACTATTCATCTTGCAAAGTGGCAGTGACTATGAAATTTGTCTCTTTTAATATCAACGGCCTGCGGGCCCGTCCCCATCAACTGGCAGCCATTGTCGAAAAACACCAACCGGATGTGATTGGCTTACAGGAGACAAAAGTCCACGACGATATGTTCCCTCTCGAAGAGGTGGCAAAACTCGGTTATAACGTCTTTTATCATGGCCAGAAAGGTCATTACGGCGTCGCGTTGTTAACAAAAGAAACACCAATTGCGGTGCGTCGTGGCTTCCCAGGCGATGGCGAAGAGGCGCAGCGTCGTATCATCATGGCGGAAATTCCGTCTCCTCTGGGCAGCATCACGGTGATCAACGGTTATTTCCCGCAGGGCGAAAGCCGTGACCATGAAACCAAATTCCCGGCCAAAGCCGCGTTTTATCAGAACCTGCAAAACTATCTTGAGACAGAGCTGAAGCGCGACAATCCGGTATTGATCATGGGCGATATGAATATTAGCCCAACCGATCTCGATATCGGCATTGGCGAAGAGAACCGTAAACGCTGGCTGCGTACCGGAAAATGCTCCTTCCTGCCGGAAGAGCGCGAGTGGATGGAGCGTCTGCTGGGCTGGGGTCTGGTGGATACCTACCGTCACGCCTATCCTGAAAAGAACGACCAGTTCTCGTGGTTTGATTACCGCTCAAAAGGCTTTGACGATAACCGTGGCCTGCGTATCGATCTGCTGCTGGCGAGCAACCCGCTGGCGGAGCGCTGCGAAGAAACCGGCATCGATTATGAAATTCGCAGCATGGAAAAGCCGTCCGATCATGCGCCGGTATGGGCTAAATTCCGCGTCTAATCTTTTGCGTTTTTGCACTCTCCGGGCCAGGCCTGGAGAGTGTGTTTATTTGGTGCAAAATCAATAAAGCAACGGTAATTCATTGTTGTAGTCGGAATTTTACTATATCTTCGCGCGCACTTTTCGCTGATGAAAATGCTGCATTGCACTCAGTTTTACAGGAGAACCCCCATGAAAAAGAAGTTCGCATAAAGCAGAATACCGGCTGCTGATTGTCGGGGCCCTGTTCTGCGTTCTGGCGGGTGTTTTCCATCATTACGGTCTGACCGACCTGATAACTAATTTCCATCATTTACAAGACGTCATCCGCCAGAGCGGCATATTCGGCTATACGCTTTTTATCCTGCTGTTTATTCTCGCGGCGTTGTGTCTCATCCCAGGCAGCATCCTGGTGATCGTTGGCGGTGTGCTGTTTGGCCCCGTGACCGGGACGGTTATCTCATTAGTGGCGGCAACTGTGGCTTCATCGCTGTCTTTTTTGCTGGCTCGCTGGCTGGGCCGGGAACTGCTGCAAAAATACGCTGGGCATACGGCAATGTTTCAGGCTATCGAAAAAGGCATTGCCCATAGCGGAGTTGACTTTCTTATCCTCACCCGCCTCGTGCCGCTGTTCCCTTATAACATTCAAAACTACGCCTATGGGCTGACGGCCATTCCGTTCTGGTCATTTACCGTGATATCTGCTGTAACCACCTTACCTGGCATCTTTATCTATACGCTGATGTCGCACGAACTGGCCAGCGAAGGAATTAGTTGGACATTTATCGGTGAGCTCAGCGTTGCGGGGCTGGCGCTTTTTGTCCTCGTACAGGCTGCCAAAGCCTGGGCTCGTTATAAGCATGTCGATCCATCAGCTCCTCACGAGTGCGCAGATAAATGATAAAACGACGCATCCATTTCTACCGGGCAGGAGTGATTATCCTGTTGCTGCTCGCGCTGATGGCGTGGGCGTGGATACCTGGTGTGAGCGATTTTCTCCGCGCCAGCCTGGCGGCATTTGCCACGCTCGATCAGCATGCCATTGAGAATTTCATTCGTTCTTACGGAACTCAGGCGGCGGTTGTTTCTTTCTTCCTGATGCTCTTACAGGCCATCGTCGCCCCCCTTCCGGCCTTTGTGATCACCTTTGCCAACGCCTCGCTGTTTGGCGCATTTTGGGGCGGCGTACTGTCCTGGTGCAGCGCGATGACCGGCGCGGCGCTGTGCTTTTTTATTGCTCGCGTTTTAGGCCGTGGCGCGGTGGAGAAACTGACCGGAAAAACGGTGTTGAACAACATGGACGCTTTTTTCGAGCGCTATGGCAAGCACACCATTCTTGTCTGTCGCCTGTTACCTTTTGTACCGTTCGATCCGGTAAGCTACGCAGCAGGCCTGACCTCGATTCGGTTTCGCCATTTTTTCATTGCCACCGGCATCGGCCAGTTACCCGCCACTATCGTCTATTCATGGGCGGGTAGCCTGTTAACCGGCGGTACATTTTGGTTTGTAACCGGCCTGTTCATCCTGTTCGCCCTGAGCGTGATGATTTCAGTGGCGAGAAGCCTGTATCTTGAACATCAACGAAAAAAAACCTGAGAATTCCCCCATTTTTAGCAATGGAGATACTATGCGTTACTGCTTATTGTGCCTGAGTTTATTGCTCTGTCCGCTGGCGACGTTTGCCCAGGATGCCGACTGGCAGCAAATCAAAAATGACGCCCGCGGTCAGACGGTGTGGTTCAATGCCTGGGGTGGCGACAACGCAGTTAACCAGTATCTCGACTGGGTTAGCGGCGAGATGAAAACACACTATGCCATAAACCTGAAAATCGTACGTCTCGCAGATGCCGCCGACGCGGTAAAACGCATTCAGACTGAAGCTGCATCCGGGCGAAAAACCGGGGGGTCTGTCGATTTACTGTGGGTAAACGGCGAAAATTTTCGTACGCTGAAAGAAGCCGGGCTGCTGCAAACCCAGTGGGCGCAAACGTTGCCTAACTGGCGCTATGTTGATACCCAAAAACCGGTGAGCGAAGATTTCTCCGTTCCAACCGAGGGGGCTGAATCCCCCTGGGGTGGCGCACAGCTAACCTTCATCGCGAGGCGCGATCTCACCGCGCAGCCACCGCAATCCCCACAGGCGCTGCTAGAATTTGCCCAGGCGCATCCTGGCACGGTGACCTATCCGCGTCCACCAGACTTTACCGGCACGGCGTTTCTGGAGCAGTTGTTAATTTCGCTCACCACGCAACCACAAGCGCTTAAAATCGCACCAGATACAGCCACATTCGCCGACGTTACCGCGCCATTGTGGCATTATCTTGATACACTGCACCCTGTACTGTGGCGTGAAGGTAAAGACTTTCCGCCCTCGCCTGCACGAATGGATGCGCTACTCAATTCTGGAACCCTGCGTTTATCATTGACCTTTAACCCTGCCCACGCGCAGCAAAAAGTAGCCAGCGGCGAATTGCCTAAAAGCAGCTACAGTTTTGGTTTCTCACAGGGCATGCTCGGCAACGTGCACTTTGTTGCCATTCCGGCGAATGCCCGCGCCAGTGCAGGAGCAAAAGTCGTGGCAAACTTCCTGCTTTCGCCCGAAGCACAACTGCGTAAAGCCGACTCAACTGTCTGGGGAGATCCTTCGGTGCTTGATCCACAAAAATTGCCCGTCGAACAACGTGATGCACTGCTGGCACGGATCCCGCAAGGACTTCCCGCCGTGCTGCCAGAACCGCATGCCGCCTGGGTAAACGCTCTGGAACAAGAATGGCTACGCCGCTACGGTACGCATTAATTTTGCTACTCTGGGCCATCATGGTGGCAGTTTATCTGCCGCTGGCGCCAGCGGTTTTCTCTCTGATAGTGCCAGCCCTTAGTCTGACCCATTGGCTGGCGCTCTTTGCCGACCCTCAACTTGCGCAGGCATTACTGGCGACGCTTGTTTCCACAGGACTCGCTGCCGGCGGCGCACTGATCATTGCACTACTGGCAATCCTCGCCTTATGGCCCGGCGCTGGCTGGGCGCGTCTGTGCTCGCGCCTTCCGTGGCTGCTGGCGATTCCGCACGTTGCCTTCGCCACCAGCGCGCTGTTGATTTTTGCTGAAGGCGGTAAAATCTGGCAATGGCTCCCGTTCCTCAGCCCACAGCCAGACCGTTACGGCATTGGACTTGGCGTGACGCTGGCGGTGAAAGAAAGCGCCTTTTTGTTATGGTTCCTCTCAGCCCAACTGAGCGAAAAACACCTTTCGCAGCAGGTTATCGTTCTGGATTCGCTGGGCTACAGCCGACTGCAATGCCTGAACTGGCTAATCCTGCCTTCAATCGCCCCTGCCTCAGGTAAAGCGATGCTGGCGATTGTCGCCTGGTCACTCTCCGTTGTGGATGTGGCAATCGTTCTTGGCCCCGGAAATCCGCCAACGCTTGCCGTATTGAGCTGGCAATGGCTCAGTCAGGGCGATGCCGGGCAGCAGGCGAAAGGCGCGCTCGCCAGCCTGTTGCTGGTGCTGTTGCTCCTCATCATCGCGCTGGCAGGGTATCTGTTGTGGCGCGCCTGGCGACGCACCATTCCCGCAGTAACCGGTGAACGCCTGCGTTTTCCATCCTGTACAACCGAACGTTCGTTAGTACAACTTTTACCCCTTAGCGGTATGGTATCCGCGCTGGTTCTGGCGCTGCTCGCCAGCTATTCATCGCTAAATAGCGAGGCGCTCAGCAATAGTCTGCAACTGGGACTTGTCTCCAGCCTGCTGGCACTGCTAATACTTTTTGCCTGGCTGGAATGGGGGCCGCAAACCGGACACCGTTGGGTCTGGCTACCGCTGATTTTGCCCGCACTACCGCTGGTAACCGGACAATATCTGCTGGCGTTATATGCCGGACAGGATGGACTGATGATGACCATTATCTGGGGCCACCTGCTGTGGGTGATGCCCTGGATGCTATTTGTGCTTAAACCGGCCTGGCAGCGCATTGACCCGCGATTGATTTTGATTGCGCAAACGCTGGGCTGGACACGGATCCGCATATTCTGGCAGGTAAAATGTCCCCTACTGGCTCGCCCGGCGCTGATTGCCTTCGCGGTAGGATTCTCTGTCAGTATCGCCCAGTATATGCCGACGCAGTGGTTAGGTGCCGGGCGCTTTCCCACGTTAACCACCGAAGCGGTCGCATTAAGCAGCGGCGGTAGCACTGCTATTCTGGCAACCCAGGCGCTATGGCAACTTCTGTTGCCACTCACCATTTTCGCCCTGGTCGCATTTCTCGCTGCATGGATTGGCCGCTTTCGACAAGGACTCCGCTAATGCTCATTGTGCAAAACGTTTCGTTGTACCAGGGTGCGACTGCGCTGCTGAAGAACGTTACCTTTCAGGTTGATAAAAGTGACATTGTCACAATTATGGGTTCTTCCGGTAGCGGAAAGTCTTCGTTATTTTCGTGGATGGTCGGGGCGTTGTCGCCGCAGTTTCAGGCATCAGGCGAGCTGTGGCTCAACGAACGACGCGTTGACGCGCTGCCTACGGCGCAGCGCCAGATTGGCATTCTGTTCCAGGATGCGTTGTTGTTTGACCATTTCAGCGTTGGGCAGAATTTACTGCTGGCTCTGCCCGCCAGTCTGCAAGGACCAGCCAGACGACACGCGGTGGAAAGCGCTCTCGCACGTGCGGACCTGGCCGGTTTTTATTCGCGCGATCCGGCGTCGCTCTCCGGCGGACAACGCTCGCGTGTCGCCCTGCTCCGCGCGCTACTGGCTCAGCCCCAGGCACTGTTACTTGATGAACCCTTTAGTCGGCTGGACGCGTCGCTGCGTGATACCTTTCGTCAGTGGGTCTTTACCGAGGTACGTAAGCAGGGTATTCCAGTGGTGCAGGTTACCCATGACGCGCAGGATGTCCCGCCAGCAGGTCGTGTATTACAGATGGAAAACTGGGCGTGAATGTGGCGATATGCTGCGTTAACGCAAGGTTTTTACTTAACCGGCGGCACAGAATGTCGTCCTCTTTTTTCAACGTCGGGCTATTCGATGAAACGTGTTTCTCAAATGACCGCGCTGGCACTTGCTTTAGGGCTCGCTTGCGCTTCCTCCTGGGCTGCTGAAACAGCACAGACGCTCACCCTCGACCAGTTACACCAAAAGCAAGGCGCGGCGATCGATACCCGTCAGAGCGCTTTTTACAACGGCTGGCCGCAGTCGCTTAATGGCCCTTCAGGACACGAACCTTCCGCTCTGAACCTGTCTGCTGCCTGGCTCGACAAGATGAATGATGAACAACTCAGCGCCTGGGTTAAGTCACATCAACTCAGCACCGATGCGCCGGTGGCGCTGTATGGCAGCGATAACGACATGCAGGCTGTCAAATCCCGCCTGCAAAAAGTTGGCTTTAACCATATCTCTACCCTCAGCGATGCGCTTACGGACCCTGCCCGCCTGCAACGTCTGCCGCACTTCGAACAGTTGGTGTACCCGCAGTGGCTTCACGACCTGCAGCAGGGTAAAAACGTAACCGCTAAACCAGCGGGTGACTGGAAAGTGATTGAGGCCGCCTGGGGCGCACCGAAGTTGTATCTGCTGAGCCATATCCCCGGTGCGGGCTACATTGATACCAACGAAGTCGAAAGCGAACCGCTGTGGAACAAAGTGTCAGACGACCAGCTCAAAGCGATGCTGGCGAAGCACGGCATCCGCCATGACACCACGGTGATTTTATACGGCCGTGATGTCTATGCCGCCGCGCGCGTGGCGCAAATTATGCTGTATGCAGGCGTAAAAGATGTTCGTCTGCTCGACGGCGGCTGGCAAACCTGGTCCGACGCAGGTTTACCGGTTGAACGCGGCACTGCGCCATCGGTGAAACCAGAACCTGATTTCGGCGTGACCATTCCCGCCCAGCCGCAGTTGATGCTGGATATGGAACAGGCTCGCGGCCTGCTGCATCGCCAGGATGCGTCTTTGGTGAGCATTCGTTCATGGCCGGAATTTGTCGGTACCACCAGCGGCTATAGCTACATTAAGCCAAAAGGTGAGATCGCAGGCGCACGTTGGGGCCACGCGGGCAGTGATTCCACCCACATGGAAGATTTCCATAACCCGGATGGCACCATGCGCAGTGCGGATGACATCGCCGCCATGTGGAAGCAATGGAATATCCTGCCACAGCAGCAGGTCTCGTTCTATTGCGGTACCGGCTGGCGTGCTTCGGAAACATTTATGTACGCCCGCGCGATGGGTTGGAAAAACGTCTCAGTCTACGACGGCGGCTGGTATGAGTGGAGCAGCAATCCCAAAAATCCGGTTGCCAGCGGTGAACGGGGTCCTGAAACCAGCAAGTAAGGCTGTCATTATTGCCGGATAAGCGCATCCGGCAACGCAATACGCTACGCCTGACGCTGGACCGCTTTCAGTGTCAGGTATCCGCTCCAGATCCGGGTAAACGTCGTCATCCAGCACAGTGCGCCAAAGACCCACGCCATCATGGCAAAATATTCCGGGAACAGACACCCCAACACAAACAGCATAATCGTCTCGGTACCTTCGGTCAGCCCCCCCAAATAATAAAACGATTTATGCGCGTACCCCGGGTTATCAATTTGATGTTTCGCCGCCAGCGCGGCAAAGGCCAGAAAGCTGCTGCCGGTTCCCATAAAGGCGAACAGTAGCCAGCCACCAGCCAGCGAGTTAGCCGCCGGATCGGCGAGCATAAAACCGAATGGTACCAGGGCGTAAAACAGAAAATCGAGCGAGATATCAAGAAATCCTCCCGCGTCGGTTAGCCCTCTGCGCCGCGCCAGCGCCCCATCCAGCCCATCAAAAAGCCGATTAAGCACAATCGCCGCCAACGCTGCCAGATACCAGCCTAACGCCAGAAATGGCAAGGCCAACACGCCAATAGCAAAACCGACCAGCGTAAGCCCGTCCGGCGTAATCGCAGGCTTATCAATAATGCCCACGCAGCGATGCAAAAGCGGTTTTAATCGCGGATGAAGATGACGATCAAGCATGCGGGCGTCCTTTAAGGCTGTCGCACAGCCCCTGGGAAGGGATCTCGAGAGCGGCATTAAAACGCGCCGAGAGATTTTGAAACGCAATCAACGCGGTCATTTCAGTAATGGCGTCCTCGGTAAAATGCTGCTTCATCTGCGCTTTAAGCGCAGCGTCAACCTGTGGAGGCGTAGCGGTGACCGCATCAGCATAGGCCAGCGCTACGCGCTCTTCTGTGTTAAATAGCGTCGATTCTTGCCAGTTGGCAACCTGTAAGACTTTATCCAACGCGCCACAGCGTTCAGCCAACCGTAAACTGTTGGCATCAACGCAGAAAGCGCAGTGGCACACCTGAGAAACGCGGGTCATCAACAGCGCGCGCATCACCGGCGTTAAACGTGCTTTTTTACGCTCCAGAAATCCGACAAACAGCGCCACCAGCCAGAACAGAAACGGCATCCGCCCCCACCAGCGAGTAGGATGCAATACATCGCCATAATGCTTTTTCTGCGTAGCAACGAGCGGTTTTAAACTGGAAGGGATACGCGTTAACGGTTTTACCCACGACTGAGGATCATTCAACGGTTGCTCCTGAATACTTTAGATAAAACAAAGATAACGATAGTATGTCATTTTCTGTCATTAGATCTTGATGAATATAATGAAAACCCTCGACGTGGTCGCCGCTATTATTGAACGTGATGGCAAAATTTTACTGGCTCAACGTCCGCAGCATACGGATCAGTCAGGGATGTGGGAGTTTGCGGGCGGCAAGGTTGAATCGGGCGAAAATCAACCCGAGGCGCTGATCCGTGAATTGCGTGAAGAGTTGGGCATTGAGGCGGTCGTGGGTCGCTACATTGCCAGCCATCAACGCGAAGTTTCGGGCCGACTGATTCACTTACATGCCTGGCATGTACCGTCATATCAGGGGGAACTGAAAGCGTATGAACATCAGGATATCGTCTGGTGTTCACCCGAAGAGGCGCTGCGTTATCCGCTGGCGCCTGCTGATATCCCACTACTGGAAGCGTTTATTCTTTTACGCGACGCCAGACCAGCGGATTTGTGCTGATCGTTTTTTCATCGCGTTGGCACTGAAGCAAAACGCCGTCCGCTTTAATCACTGCCCCTTCTGAGTAGTTTTGATCCTGATAAATACAGCACTGACTACAGGGTTGCGCCCGCTGACCGCTGGAGCTAAACACTTCCGGCGGTACATTCACCTGCACGTCCGGGCGATAAAGCTGATTTGCCAGCGTCGCGCTGGACACCAGGGCCAACACGCCTGCCACGATTAAACGGCGCATATTCTTTCCTTTTTAACTGACAATTATGCTCAGTATAACGGTATAAATCGGCAGAAACTTTAGCCTCTTCGATCATCGCTTTTAGTTATGACCCACGACGCAATATTAATTTACTTAGCGGGGTTAATTTTTTCTTGCGTCGCGTCACAGTGCTGATGGTATAGTCAAAAACTGCACAACACTTAACACAAAAATCAAAAATATAACCATATCAATACATAAGAGGTTCTTATATCTATGGATCAGACATGTTCTCTGGAGTCATTCCTTAACCATGTGCAAAAGCGCGACCCGAATCAGACCGAGTTCGCGCAAGCCGTTCGTGAGGTGATGACCACGCTATGGCCTTTCCTTGAACAAAACCCGCGTTATCGCCAGATGTCATTGCTGGAGCGTCTGGTTGAACCGGAGCGCGTAATCCAGTTCCGTGTAGTCTGGCTGGACGACCGCAATCAGGTGCAGGTCAACCGCGCATGGCGCGTGCAGTTTAGTTCTGCCATTGGCCCATACAAAGGCGGTATGCGTTTCCACCCTTCCGTGAACCTGTCGATCCTGAAATTCCTTGGCTTCGAGCAGACGTTTAAGAATGCCCTCACCACGCTACCAATGGGCGGAGGTAAAGGCGGGAGCGATTTCGATCCAAAAGGGAAAAGTGAAGGCGAAATCATGCGTTTCTGCCAGGCGCTGATGACCGAACTGTTCCGCCATTTAGGTCCCGATACAGATGTTCCGGCGGGCGATATCGGTGTGGGCGGCCGTGAAGTCGGCTTTATGGCCGGGATGATGAAAAAACTCTCCAACAACAGCGCCTGCGTCTTTACCGGTAAAGGTCTCTCTTTCGGCGGCAGTCTGATTCGCCCGGAAGCGACCGGCTACGGTCTGGTGTATTTCACCGAAGCGATGCTCAAACGCCATGGTCTGGGCTTTGAAGGTATGCGCGTAGCGGTTTCTGGCTCCGGTAACGTAGCCCAATTCGCCATTGAGAAAGCCATGGAGTTTGGCGCGCGGGTGGTTACCGCCTCCGATTCCAGCGGTACTGTGGTCGATGAAAGCGGATTTACCAAAGAAAAACTGGCGCGGCTGTGCGCAATCAAAGACAGCCGCGACGGTCGCGTAGCAGATTATGCCCGTGAGTTTGGCCTGACCTACCTGGAAGGCAAACAACCGTGGTCAGTTCCGGTCGACATCGCCCTACCGTGTGCCACGCAGAACGAACTCGATGTGGAAGCCGCGCAAATGCTTATCGCCAACGGCGTCAAGGCCGTGGCTGAAGGCGCGAACATGCCGACCACCATCGAAGCCACCGACCAGTTCCTCGAAGCGGGCGTACTGTTTGCGCCGGGTAAAGCCGCCAATGCCGGTGGCGTCGCCACATCCGGTCTGGAAATGGCGCAGAACGCCGCACGTCTGGGCTGGAAAGCGGAGAAAGTGGATGCGCGCCTGCACCACATCATGCTGGATATTCACCATGCCTGCGTTGAGTACGGCGGCGAAAGCAAGCAAACCAACTACGTACGTGGCGCCAACATCGCGGGCTTCGTGAAAGTTGCCGACGCGATGCTGGGCCAGGGAGTGATCTAATTCATTCCGTACGCCGGATGCGGCACACGTGCCTTATCCGACCTGGAAACTACACGCCCGCCTCTTCAGATGGCGGGCTTTTTTTCGCCGGGCGTTTACGCGGCGCACTCTTTTTCTTATCGCCACCACCACCGTCCGGTGCAGCAATTCCACGAAAGCGTCGTACCGGTGTGCTGCGCGCCTGATCGATAAGCTGATACAGCGTTCCCACCAACGGTTGCATAAAGTCCTGATAACGACACTGCTTTTCACTGATTTGGGTCAGGATAGATTCCCAGTGCGCGGTCATATCCGGACGCGTCGCCATTTCAGGTAGTGAGTGAAATAGCGCTTTTCCGGCATCGGTGGAATGGATATAACGCCCTTTCTTCACCAGAAAACCACGTTTAAACAGCAGCTCGATAATCCCGGCGCGTGTGGCTTCCGTTCCCAGGCCATCCGTTGCACGCAGGATCTTTTTCAGATCTTTGTCTTGCACAAAGCGCGCAATCCCGGTCATTGCTGACAGTAGCGTGGCATCGGTAAAGTGTCGTGGCGGTTGAGTCTGGCGTTCAACCACTTCGCCTTTTTCACACAGCAACTCGTCGTCTTTTGCCACCACCGGCAACGGCGTCCCGTCGTTATCTTCGTCGCGCTCTTTGTTGCCAAGCAGCGTGCGCCATCCGGCTTCCGCCAGAAAACGTGCTTTGGCGACAAACTTGCCTTTGGCGATATCCAGCTCAATAACGCACTTCCTGAATACCGCATCCGCGCAAAATTGCATCAGATACTGACGGGCAATCAGGTTGTAGATTTTCGCTTCGTTGTCATTCAGGTTGATGGACGAAGTGCGTGCGGTAGGAATGATGGCGTGGTGCGCATCCACTTTTTTATCGTCCCAACAGCGGTTTCGCGTATCTGGATTGACCGCCGGTTGTGGGAGCAGATCCGGCGCATGAACGCTAATCGCGTTCAACACCGCGTGACGTCCGGCAAAGTGTTCTTCCGGCAGATAGCGGCTATCCGAACGCGGATAGGTAATCAGCTTATGGGTTTCATACAGCTTCTGACAGATATCCAGAACGTTTTGGGCGCTTAAGCCAAAGCGTTTCGCCGCTTCAATCTGCAATGCCGACAGCGAGAACGGCAGCGGCGCAGATTCTGATTCCCGTTTATCGTTATAGCTGGTGACTATCGCTGGCTGACCGTTAATGCGGTTTACCACGTGTTCAGCCAGCGTGCGATTCAGCAAGCGCCCTTCTTCATCCTGATACGACTCACACGCTTCGCTCGGCTGCCAGATAGCGGTAAACCGCTCATCAGCAGGCGTCACGATATGCGCCTTTACCTCAAAGAAGTCTTTGGCGACAAAGTTTTCAATCTCTTCATCGCGACGCACCACCAGGCCGAGCACTGGCGTCTGTACGCGTCCGACCGAAAGTACGCCCTGATAACCCGCATTACGCCCAAGAATGGTGTAAGCGCGCGTCATATTGATGCCGTACAGCCAGTCGGCACGCGCACGCGCCAGCGCCGAGACGCACAGCGGAATAAACTCACTGTTGGCGCGCAGACGCTCAATAGCCCGCTCCACAGCCTGCGGGTTAAGGTCGTTAATCAGGCAACGTTGCACCTGCTGGCGCTTTTCAGGCGCCAGTTGCAGGTAATCCAGCACTTCATCCACCAGCAGTTGCCCCTCACGATCGGGGTCACCTGCGTGAATGACTTCACTGGCCTCATGCAAAAAACGCTTAATGACGTTAAGTTGCTTGGTCACTGAGGGACGCGGCTGCAGTTGCCACTTTTCCGGGACAATCGGCAGATCGACCAGACTCCAGCGAGCATAGCGACTGTCGTAGGCGTCTGGCTGCGCCTGCTCAAGCAGGTGACCGATGCACCAGGTCACCACTTGTCCGTTTCCGCATTCAATAAAGCCGTCACCTTTGCGATGTGGCTTTGGCAACACATCGGCGATAGCGCGCGCCAGACTCGGTTTTTCGGCAATAAACAACCGCATCGAGTTAACGGATCTCAACCATGGCGCGACCGCCACGAGCTTCCACTAACTCACCAATCGCGGTGAGGTCGATGCCAAACTGCGCCGCTGCCGCTTTAACTTCAGCCTCAGCTTCCGGCGTTACCGCCAGTAGCAAACCGCCGGAGGTTTGCGGATCGCAGAGCAGATCGCGTACCGACTGCGGCATTTCACCCATCAGGTGGCCGTAGCTGGCAAAGTTACGCTGGGTGCCACCCGGCACTGCGCCCAGTGCAATGTACTCTTCAACACCGGGAAGCTTAGGAATATCCTGGTAGACGATCTGCGCCTGAATGCCGGCCCCCTGACACATCTCACTCAGATGTCCCAGCAGACCAAAACCAGTAACGTCGGTCATGGCTTTCACGCCGTCTATGTCGGCGAATGCCGCACCAGCAATGTTCATCTGGCACATCACTTCCGTCGCCAGTCCTTTGTGTTCGTCCTTCAGCAGTGATTTTTTTTCTGCGGTAGTCAGGACGCCAATCCCCAGCGGCTTGGTCAAGAACAGTTTGCATCCTGCCTCGGCGGTGCTGTTTTTCTTCACACGTTCGGTCGGGACAATGCCGGTTACCGCCAGACCAAAGATAGGCTCAGGGGCATCAATAGAGTGACCGCCCGCCAGCGCGATACCCGCCTGACGGCAGGCAAAGCGCCCACCTTCGGTGACTTCGCGGGCGATTTCCGGCGCCAGCTTATCAAGCGGCCAGCCAAGAATAGCAATTGCCATAATCGGTTTGCCGCCCATGGCGAAAATATCGCTGATGGCGTTAGTGGCGGCAATACGCCCAAAATCAAACGGATTATCGACAATCGGCATAAAAAAATCGGTGGTACTGATTACGCTGGTACCGTTCCCCAGATCGTATACCGCCGCGTCATCGCGTGTTTCATTACCCACCAGTAAGTTCGGATCAACAAACTTCGCCTGCTCACTGTGCAGGATGGTTTCCAGTACTTTGGGGGAAATTTTACAACCGCAACCGGCTCCGTGGCTGTATTGCGTTAAACGAATAGCTTGCTCGCTCATGGACATCTCCTGTCAGTGCAATCCGGATATGGTAGCGCTCATTCCATGATGTGGTAAGAGTGACTGTCTGAATTCGGGTCTCTTTGCTCATAATCCAGACAGTTTTGCCGTTGTTATCAGAAATAACGGACGAATGCGCTCGGATCGGCCAGGTTAATCGTCGTGGAGGCTTTGAGCTGCGGTGTGCCCAGATAGAGGAAACCGACGATTTTATCCTGTGGACGACAGTCGAATGCTTCGCGAACAACCGCACTTTCGGTTAATGCACCGCTGCGCCAGATACCGCCAAAGCCCTGGGCAACTGCCGCCATCTGCATGGCCATTACTGCACAACCGGCAGACATTTCCTGTTCCCACAGCGGAACCTTGTCGTTTTCTTCACATTTCGCCACCACGGTAATAATCAGCGGCGCGCGAAACGGTGCGCTGCGCGCTTTTTCCTGAGCTTTTTCATCGCTACCTGCGGCAATCGCGCCTTTCTCAAGTACGGCGCTAAAGCGTTCACGCCCTTCTCCCTCAATGACATAGAATTGCCACGGTTGCAGCGTTTTGTGGTCCGGGGCGCGCATTCCCGCCCGCAGAATATTTTGCAGTTGCTCTCCTGTCGGGGCTGGCTCGACGAGACGAGAAGCGCTACGACGGGTGATAAGTAATTCGAGTGCATCCATTTGCTTAACTCCAACAATGAAATTTGTTCACAAAATTAACACGTGAGCGGATTTTGTTACAGCACAGGCGGCGATTCCTGCTGACAAGTGCCTGTCGGGTCATTACGATAGCCTCATCTTAACGCCTTTCTCCGGAATTTCGGGTGGCGTGTTGTTAATCGGTAGGGAGAATACATGCGAACCCTGTGGCGATTTATTGCCGGATTTTTTAAATGGACATGGCGATTACTCAATTTCGTCCGTGAATTTGTGCTTAACCTGTTCTTCATCTTTTTGGTGCTGGTTGGTGTGGGCATCTGGATGCAGGTCAGTAGCAGCAACACCAGCGAACATGCTGAGCGAGGCGCACTGCTGCTGGATATCTCGGGCGTGATTGTTGATAAGCCCTCGAGTACCAGTCGCTTAAGCGTTATTGGCCGTCAGTTGTTTGGCGCCAGTTCCGATCGTCTGCAGGAAAACTCCCTGTTCGATATCGTGAATACCATTCGCCAGGCGAAAGATGACCGCAACATCACCGGTATCGTGATGGACCTGAAAAACTTTGCCGGGGCCGATCAGCCGTCCATGCAGTATATCGGCAAAGCGCTACGGGAATTCCGCGATAGCGGTAAACCGGTCTTTGCCGTGGGCGATAACTTCAGCCAGGGGCAGTATTATCTCGCCAGTTTTGCCAACAAAATTTACCTCTCTCCACAAGGTTCCGTTGATCTGCACGGCTTTGCCACCAACGGCCTGTACTACAAATCCTTGCTCGACAAGCTGAAAGTTTCCACACACGTGTTCCGCGTCGGAACCTATAAGTCTGCCGTCGAGCCATTTATCCGCGATGATATGTCTCCTGCCGCGCGTGAAGCAGACAGCCGCTGGATCGGTGAGCTGTGGCAGAACTATCTCGACACGGTCGCCGCCAACCGCCAAATCCCTGCGCAACAGGTGTTCCCCGGCGCGCAGGCCATGCTGGACGGTTTGACGAAAGTCGATGGTGATACCGCGAAATATGCGCTCGACAACAAACTGGTGGATGCACTCGCCTCCAGCGCTGAAGTCGAAAAAATGCTGACCAAACAGTTTGGCTGGAGCAAAGCGGATAAAAACTACCGCGCCATCAGCTATTACGATTACACGCTGAAAACCCCGGCCGACACTGGCGACAGTATTGGCGTTATCTTCGCCAATGGCGCGATTATGGACGGTGAAGAAACGCCTGGGAATGTGGGCGGTGACACCACTGCCGCACAAATCCGTGAAGCGCGTCTTGATCCGAAAGTGAAAGCCATTGTTCTGCGCGTTAACAGCCCTGGTGGCAGCGTGAGCGCCTCTGAAGTGATCCGTGCTGAGCTGGCTGCGGCAAAAGCGGCGGGTAAACCGGTTGTGGTGTCCATGGGCGGCATGGCAGCCTCCGGTGGGTACTGGATCTCCACGCCAGCCAACTACATTGTGGCGAACCCCAGCACTCTGACCGGTTCAATCGGCATCTTTGGTGTGATCAATACCGTTGAAAATAGCCTGGACTTTATCGGCGTACATACTGACGGCGTAGCGACCTCCCCGCTGGCCGATATCTCCGTCACCAAAGCATTACCGCCGGAAGTGCAGCAGATGATGCAACTGAGCATTGAGAACGGCTACAAGCGCTTTATCACGCTGGTCGCAGATGCGCGTAAGACAACGCCTGAGCAGATTGACAAAATCGCCCAGGGCCACGTCTGGACCGGTCAGGATGCGAAGGCCAACGGTCTGGTAGATAGCCTCGGTGATTTTGACGACGCCATCGCGAAAGCGGCTGAGCTTGGCAAACTGAAACAGTGGCACATTGAGTATTATCAGGACGAACCAACATTCGTTGATATGGTGATGAACAGCATGTCAGGCTCCGTTCGTGCCATGTTACCTGACACCATACAGGCTATGCTCCCGCCACCGCTGGCCTCTGCGGCCAGTGCAGTAAAAGCCGAAAGCGATAAGCTGGCCGCATTCAACGATCCGCAAAACCGCTATGCGTTTTGCCTGACCTGCGCCAACGTTCGCTAACTATTGACCCCTCTTCGGGATGAAGAGGGGTTTTCTTTGAGACAGAAGAAAAGTCATGCAGAAAAAATCAATTTACGTTGCCTATACCGGCGGTACCATTGGTATGCAGCGCTCAGAACAGGGTTATATTCCCGTTTCCGGTCACCTGCAGCGCCAGCTGGCATTGATGCCTGAATTCCACCGTCCGGAGATGCCAGACTTCACCATCCACGAATACGCCCCGCTGATGGATTCCTCCGATATGACACCGGAAGACTGGCAGCATATTGCGGAAGACATTAAAGCGCACTACGACGATTATGATGGCTTTGTTATTCTGCACGGCACCGACACCATGGCGTTTACGGCTTCGGCGCTCTCTTTTATGCTGGAAAATCTGGGTAAGCCCGTAATTGTGACAGGGTCACAAATACCGTTAGCCGAGCTACGCTCAGACGGGCAAATCAACCTGCTCAATGCGCTGTACGTTGCGGCAAATTATCCGATTAATGAAGTGACTCTGTTTTTCAACAATCGACTATTTCGTGGCAACCGTACCACTAAAGCGCACGCCGATGGTTTTGACGCCTTTGCCTCACCCAACCTTGCACCGCTGCTGGAGGCAGGGATCCACATTCGTCGCCTGGGGACACCGCCTGCACCACATGGCACCGGCGAACTGATTGTGCACCCTATTACGCCACAACCGATTGGCGTGGTCACCATTTACCCCGGTATCTCCGCTGATGTGGTGCGAAACTTCCTGCGCCAGCCGGTAAAAGCGTTAATTCTGCGTTCTTACGGCGTGGGCAATGCGCCGCAAAATAAAGAGTTTCTGCAAGAACTTGAAGATGCGAGCTCACGTGGCATTGTGGTGGTTAACCTGACCCAGTGCATGTCCGGCAAGGTAAATATGGGGGGCTATGCGACGGGGAATGCCCTGGCACATGCGGGTGTGATTGGCGGCGCGGATATGACGGTCGAAGCCACGCTCACCAAATTGCACTATTTACTGAGTCAGGGACTGGATACGCAGACCATTCGTGAAGCAATGACGCAAAATCTGCGCGGTGAGCTTACCCCGGACGAATAAAGGAGTTTATGCCCATGACCCGAGCCTTACTGTTGGTCGATTTACAAAATGACTTTTGTGCCGGTGGTGCGCTCGCCGTTCCGCAAGGCGACAGCACAATTGATATTGCCAACCGTCTGATTGACTGGTGTGCCATACGCGGTGACACCGTCGTTGCCAGCCTGGACTGGCACCCGGCTCATCACGGCAGCTTTGCCAGTCAGCATCAGGTTGCCCCCTACAGTCAGGGACAACTCGATGGCCTCGCGCAAACCTTCTGGCCTGACCATTGCGTACAGCACAGCGAAGGTGCAACCCTGCATCCACTGCTGAACCAGCGGGCAATAACTCAAACCTTTACCAAGGGCGAGAACCCGCTGGTCGACAGTTACAGTGCGTTTTTTGATAACGGTCGTCGCCAGGCTACAGCACTGAATGCGTGGCTACAGCAACATCATATTACCGACCTCATCATCATGGGGCTGGCAACTGATTATTGCGTCAAATTTACCGTTCTCGATGCGCTCGACTTGGGTTATACCGTCAGCGTTATTACCGACGGTTGCCGTGGCGTTAATATTCAACCCCAGGACAGTGCAAACGCCTTTATAGATATGGCGGCGGCGGGCGCAACGCTGTATACACTTGATGACTGGCTGGAAACCCAGCACAAATAATTTTAAACGCCTCCTCCAGCCTACAGATTTGCGCATTTCTGCAAATCTGTAGGCCAAAAAAGAGACTCGCAGCCCCATTTGGTGGCGTAATTTCCAACCAATAACACCTGCCCAAACAGCTTGTCTCTTCACCAACATGCCGTGGGTGCGAATGCGGAAAGTCCGAAAAGCTGGGTAGATGTGAAAGCCATTGCGCCATCGCTCGATTACATCAACCTGATGACCTATGACATGGCTTACGGCACCCAGTATTTTAACTCGAACCTGTATAATTCGACGCAATGGCCGACGGTCGCGGCGGCGGATAAGTACAGCGCCGATTTTGTAGTCAGTAACTATCTCGCAGCCGGTCTGAAACCGAGCCAAATGAATCTGGGCATTGGCTTTTATGGACGCGTACCAAAACGCGCCATTGAGCCAGGCATTGACTGGAGCAAACCTGACGCGCAGAAAAACCCGGCTACCCAGCCCTATTTTGGGCCAGCGCAAATTGAGTTGTTCAAATCACTGGGCGTCGATCTGAGCAAAGATACCTATGTGAAGTACAACGATATTGTGGCGAAGTTGATCAACGATCCGCAAAAACGCTTTAGCCAGCACTGGGATGATGAAGCAAAAGTGCCGTGGCTGTCGGTGCAGTCTGCGGATGGAAAAACACTCTTTGCCCTCTCCTATGAAAATCCGCGTTCGGTGGCGATAAAAGCCGACTACATCAAAAGCAAAGGGTTGGGAGGCGCCATGTTCTGGGAGTACGGCGCAGATGACAATAATCAATTGGCGAGGCAGTTAGCCGATTCACTAGGCATCAAACACTGATCCCAACGCCTGACACAATAGGTTATGATTAGCCCATTCTGCTGCGCCAGCTTTTGGCGCAGCTCTTCATTATCTACTGGAGGCATGCGCTTTTATGGCTTTTATCCCTAAAAATTACGCCCGTCTGGAAGTCGGATACCGGGAAAAGGCGCTAAAACTCTTCCCCTGGGTTTGCGGACGTTGTTCACGTGAGTTCGTGTATTCCAATCTGCGCGAGCTGACGGTACATCACATCGATCACGATCACTCCAATAACCCGGAAGATGGTAGCAACTGGGAGATGCTATGCCTGTATTGCCACGATCATGAGCATTCGAAATATACTGAGGTGGATCAGTATGGTTCTACTGTAGTGGCAGGGGAAGATGCGCAGAAAGACGTCGGCGAGGCGAAATATAATCCGTTTGCCGATCTGAAGGCGATGATGAATAAGAAATAACATCAACTGCGGGCCCGACACCGATGTTTGTCGGGCCTGGATAATCAGGATTTAAACGTCGCAATCGGTTCGGGCATAATACCAAATTCCACTTTCAGCTGTTGCTTACTCTTCATCACCATCTCACCATTGGTATCAATCGTCATATGCTGCGCGTCAATATTATTTCGCGCCTGCCATAACATCACCAGCTGTAAACTGTTCTCTTTTTGTTCTGCCGTTAGCGCGACGCCATCCGGCCATTTTCCGAGTTCAACGGCTGTAGATAAGCGCTGATAAACTTCCGGCGTCATGCTGTTGATCATCTCATCAAGATTCATGTTAAATCCACTCTTCGTAGAATAATTTGCTGAATCGTTTCCTCAGCCCTTGGTTTGCTCACCGTTTTCACCATCGGTGAAGTTCAAAGACGCTGAGTTAACGCAGTAACGTTCACCGGTAGGTTTAGGGCCATCCGGAAAGACGTGTCCGAGGTGCGCATCACAGTTACCACAGCGAATTTCAATGCGCTGCATGCCATGTGACGTATCTTTTATGTAACGGATAGCCTCTTCACTGACGGGCTCGTAAAAGCTGGGCCAGCCGCAACCAGAGTCATATTTTGTCTCGGAACGAAATAGCGGTTTGTCGCAGATCAGACAATGGTAGATGCCGTCACGCTTGTTATGCAGCAAACGCCCGGTAAATGGCGGTTCTGTCCCGTGATTCTGCGTCACGTAGAACTGCATTTCGGTTAAATTTTTTTTCAGTTCTTCTGGAGAAGGTTGATTAGCCATTTGCTCACATCTCACTTTATCTAAACTCACATTGCGAGACAGATTCTAACAAAACATTAACACCGGAGTGCGAACTTTTGTTCTAAACTTGATCCTTGCGAAATGGCAGCCTGTAATTCGTGATCAGACTCACGTTTTTATCTTAATTGCCCTTTAAAATTCGGGTCGCCGACCCCATGTGGTTCCAAGCCCAAAGGAAGAGTGAGGCGAGTCAGTTGCGCAAAGCTTAGGCAGCAGATTGATTTGTCGCAATGATTGACACGATTCCGCTTGACGCTGCGTAAGGTTTTTGTAATTTTACAGGCAACCTTTTATTCACTAACAAATAGCTGGTGGAATATATGACTATCAAAGTAGGTATCAACGGTTTTGGCCGTATCGGTCGCATTGTTTTCCGTGCTGCTCAAGAACGCTCTGACATCGAGATCGTTGCAATCAACGACCTGTTAGACGCTGACTACATGGCTTACATGCTGAAATATGACTCCACTCACGGCCGTTTCAACGGTACCGTTGAAGTGAAAGACGGTCATCTGATCGTAAACGGTAAAAAAATCCGTGTTACCGCTGAACGTGATCCGGCTAACCTGAAATGGGACGAAGTTGGTGTTGACGTAGTTGCTGAAGCTACTGGCCTGTTCCTGACAGACGAAACCGCTCGTAAGCACATCACTGCTGGCGCGAAAAAAGTGGTTCTGACTGGTCCGTCCAAAGATAACACTCCAATGTTTGTTAAAGGCGCTAACTTTGACAAATACGAAGGTCAGGACATCGTTTCTAACGCTTCCTGCACCACTAACTGCCTGGCTCCGCTGGCTAAAGTTATCAACGACAACTTCGGCATCATCGAAGGTCTGATGACAACTGTTCACGCGACCACCGCTACTCAGAAAACCGTTGATGGCCCGTCTCACAAAGACTGGCGCGGCGGCCGCGGCGCATCCCAGAACATCATCCCGTCCTCTACCGGTGCTGCTAAAGCTGTAGGTAAAGTTCTGCCAGAACTGAACGGCAAACTGACTGGTATGGCGTTCCGCGTTCCTACCCCGAACGTATCCGTTGTTGACCTGACCGTTCGTCTGGAAAAAGCTGCTTCTTACGAAGAAATTAAGAAAGCAATCAAAGCTGCTTCCGAAGGCCCGATGAAAGGCGTTCTGGGTTACACCGAAGACGACGTAGTATCTACCGATTTCAACGGTGAAGTTTGCACTTCCGTGTTCGATGCTAAAGCAGGTATCGCACTGAACGACAACTTCGTGAAACTGGTATCCTGGTACGACAACGAAACCGGCTACTCTAACAAAGTTCTGGATCTGATTGCTCACATCTCCAAATAAGTTGAGATGAAACAGTAATCTGTAAGAGCGACTCTGGTCGCTCTTTTTTTTGCCTGAAGATACCCGTCATACTTCAAGTTGCAGGTGTGTTGGCTACGCTCTCTCACTCGAATCGCTTACTACAGTAAGCTCATCGAGGTGAATCAGGGACATCCATGTCCCTGACCGAAGGCAACCTTCGGTTGTTCAAATTCGTTCCTGACGAATTTGTCGTTCACTTGCCGCCGTCCTGCAACCCGAATTATTCAAGGTTAAAAAGGACTGCGTAATGATTAATAAAATTTTTGCACTTCCGGTAATCGAACAAATTACCCCTGTCCTATCCCGCCGTCAGCTTGATGAGCTTGAGGTTCTTGTTGTCGATCACCCACAGGTTAAAGCTTCTTTCGCGCTGCAGGGCGCACATCTTCTATCCTGGAAACCAAACGGCGAAGAGGAAGTCCTGTGGCTAAGTAACAATACCCCGTTCAAAACCGGCGTAGCGCTGCGTGGCGGCGTCCCCATTTGCTGGCCGTGGTTTGGCCCGGCGACTCAACAAGGTTTGCCTTCTCATGGTTTTGCTCGTAACTTGCCATGGACGCTGAAAGCGCACAATGAAGACGACAATGGCGTGGTCCTGACATTTGAGCTGCAAAGTAGCGCTGAAACGTGTCAGCTGTGGCCACACGAATTCTGCTTGCTAGCCCGCTTCAAAGTAGGCGCCACCTGCGAGATGGAACTGGAAGCTCACGGTGAGTTTGAAACCACCTCCGCGCTGCATACCTATTTCAACGTCGGTGATATTGCGGCAGTGAAAGTCAGTGGTCTTGGCGATCGCCTGATCGATAAAGTGAATGATGCTAAAGAAGATGTACTGGCTGACGGCATTCAGACTTTCCCAGACCGCACCGATCGTGTTTATCTGAATCCGCAAGCGTGCAGCGTCATTCATGATGATGCGCTGAATCGCAATATTAACGTGATCCATCACCACCATCTGAACGTTGTCGGCTGGAACCCGGGCCCGGCGCTATCCATTAGCATGGGTGACATGCCGGATGATGGCTACAAAACGTTTGTTTGCGTCGAAACGGCTTACGCGACCGAACCGCAGAAAACTACCGCCGAGAAACCGTCTCGCCTGGCGCAAACCATTCAGGTTGCTAAACGCTAAGATTGTCTCCATTGCCTGAAACAGCTCAGAGCACCATGCCGGATGCGGCTAACGCCTTATCCGGCCTACAAACAACACGTAGCCGGAGACCTGAGCATCGTCATTTGACAAATCAGACCATATCCAGCGCCGTTTTACCTTTTGGTGCCGGATATGCCTCATCCAACAGCTTCAGTTCATCAACCGAGAGCATGATTTCCAACGCGGCAGCATTTTGTTCGACATGCGCTACGCTTGCCGCTTTTGGGATCGCCATCACGCCCGAAAGACGAATCACCCACGCCAGTAAAATCTGCGCGACGCTAACATGGTGTGTGCGTGCGATGTCGTTGACCACAGGGTTAGAAAGCAAGCCACTGCGCAATCGCCCCGCCTGAGCCAGCGGACTGTAAGCCATGACCGGCATCTGCTGCTGCTGGCACCACGGCAGTAAATCATATTCAATACCGCGCGATGCCAGATGATAGAGCACCTGGTTAGTTGCACATTCCCGCCCACCAGCGACCTGCCATAACGCCTGCATATCATCGTAATCGAGATTAGACACCCCCCAACGGCGAATTTTGCCCTGTGCGATAAGCACTTCCATGACGTCAACGGTCTCGGCAAATGAAAAATCTCCCGTCCAGTGCAACAAGTAGAGATCCAGATAATCGGTTTTCAGTCGGCGAAGACTCGCTTCACAAGCAGCAATGGCCTTCTGCCCACCCGCATTCCATGGGTAAACTTTCGAGACTAAAAAAGCGCTATCACGGCACCCCGTCAATGCTTCACCAACCACCTCTTCCGCTGCACCATCAGCATACATTTCGGCGGTATCGATCAGCCGCAGGCCGAGATCCAAACCAGCCTGCAGCGCAGATACTTCATCCCGGCGTCGGCCAGCATCCTCGCCCATATACCATGTACCCTGCCCAATAGCAGGAAGTGATACCTGTTTTGTAAACATCACCTGTTTCACGGTCATCGCACCCTCCTGTGTTGATGCACCACAGTAAAGCAAAACTACTGGCATATGTCCTGTTAAGGTGCACAAATTGCACCATCATGATCTGGGGGTTATCCTAATTTTAATGACGTAAAAAAGCCCGCATCTCAGCGGGCTAGTATTTGAACGCAGTGATATCAGAACTTGTAGGTCACACCCACCGAGAAGATGCCAGACCAGGATTTATCAACCATCGGGCTATCCTTCACTTCATCACTCAAACGCACATAACGGCCTGTGCCGTATACGTCCCAGTTGCCAAGGAAGTTATAGCTCGCAGTCAGCTCCAGGAACGGATCCCATCCATCGTCAGCGTTGTAGCTTTTCAGGCCACTGCGGCGAGACTCTTTATTGGAAACGCCATAATAATAGTCGTTGTAGTTTTCGCTGCTGTACTGCACACCGATACCCGGCGTCAGAGTCAGCGCACCATTGGTGTAACGGTAGAGCCAGGCCAGATCCCAGATAAAGCCGTTGCTGTTATCCAGGGTATCACCCGCCAGTGCGGTGCGCAGGAAACCATACTGGGTGTTATGTACATACGAGAGGCCAGCCATCAAGCTGCCTTTGCGCTTGTCGAGTTGGCGCAGAGCATGGCTATCGCTATCACCCGGCTTGAAGTGCGTCGGATCATAGTACGCCATGATGGAGAGCTTATCTGCCGTGTCATTCCACAGATAGTAGCCGCCACCCAGACCGCGGAACCAGACGTTATCGCCTTCATAGGTAACAACCGGAACGGGATAAACATCGCGGTCATACTGTTTGTACGGGCTGTTTATCACGCCGACACCAGCACCAACAGTCCACTGACTTTCCGCCTGTGCGGTGCTAACTGCGGTTGCGGCAAGGACGCCCAATGCCAGAAGTTTGAGTTTGGTCACAGTCCATAATTCCTTATTCAAATGTGTAGCGGTCAAAGTGTAACCGCCAATACGCTTCAACCCAACTATTTTACGTATTCCCCCCAGAATGTAACCCCCTAATTTCTCAGCGAGTGATGACAATTTGCTTGCAGGAAGGTGAACACCGCATGAATCCTGCCCCATATCTTTACATTAGATGTGCTTTTTTTGCCGATGAGTTATTGATATGCCATTGAAATTCATTTGCGCGCACAGGCAAGTTTTGCAAATGCCATCTACGCTTAATTTTAGAAGGTGTATCACCGAATACGTTGATCTCCTGACCACCACAATGGCATGAGAGTTGCTTATTTCTTCGGCAACGACGTCGTTCAGTTTACCTCTTCAGGGGCCTCTACTATTCATATGAACGGCTCTTAACATGTGCTAAAAAACGAAAGGACGGCATACCATGAATATATTCGATCACTATCGCCAGCGTTATGAAGCTGCCAAGGACGAAGAGTTCACACTGCAGGAGTTTCTTACCACTTGTCGGCAAGATCGCAGTGCTTATGCCAATGCGGCTGAGCGGCTATTAATGGCTATTGGTGAGCCTGTCATGGTCGACACTGCCCACGAACCTCGACTTTCTCGACTCTTTTCGAATCGGGTGATTGCACGGTATCCCGCATTTGAAGAGTTTTACGGCATGGAAGATGCCATTGAGCAGATTGTTTCTTATTTGAAGCATGCGGCTCAAGGTCTGGAAGAGAAGAAGCAGATTCTGTATCTGCTGGGGCCTGTGGGAGGGGGGAAATCATCTCTTGCTGAACGGCTGAAGTCGCTGATGCAGCGAGTACCGATTTATGTCCTGAGTGCCAACGGCGAACGTAGCCCGGTAAACGATCATCCATTATGCCTGTTTAATCCGCAGGAAGACGCGCAAATTCTGGAAAAAGAGTATGGGATCCCGCGTCGCTATCTCGGGACGATCATGTCGCCCTGGGCTGCGAAACGTCTGCATGATTTTGGCGGGGACATTACAAAATTCCGCGTTGTCAAAGTCTGGCCGTCTATTCTGGAGCAGATCGCTATCGCTAAAACAGAGCCTGGTGATGAAAACAACCAAGATATCTCTGCGCTGGTCGGGAAAGTGGATATTCGTAAGCTCGAACACCACGCCCAAAACGATCCTGATGCCTACGGTTATTCGGGCGCACTGTGCCGTTCAAACCAGGGGATTATGGAGTTCGTTGAGATGTTTAAAGCACCGATTAAAGTGCTGCATCCTCTGCTGACCGCAACCCAGGAAGGAAACTACAACGGGACAGAAGGTATCTCTGCCCTGCCGTTTAACGGGATTATTCTTGCCCACTCGAACGAGTCCGAATGGGTGACGTTCCGTAATAACAAAAACAATGAGGCGTTCCTTGACCGTGTTTACATTGTCAAAGTGCCTTATTGCCTGCGGATCTCCGAAGAGATCAAAATTTACGAAAAACTGCTTAATCATAGCGAGCTGACCCATGCACCTTGCGCTCCGGGGACGCTGGAAACGCTCTCTCGCTTTACCATTCTTTCTCGCCTGAAAGAGCCGGAGAACTCGAGTATTTACTCGAAGATGCGCGTTTATGATGGTGAAAGCCTGAAAGATACCGATCCTAAAGCGAAATCCTATCAGGAGTATCGGGATTACGCCGGGGTCGATGAGGGAATGAATGGTCTGTCAACGCGTTTCGCGTTTAAGATCCTCTCTCGCGTCTTTAACTTTGACCATGCCGAAGTGGCAGCTAACCCTGTGCATCTGTTTTACGTACTGGAGCAACAAATCGAGCGTGAACAATTCCCGCAGGAGTTAGCTGAACGTTATCTTGAATTCCTGAAAGGCTACCTGATCCCGAAATATGCTGAATTCATCGGCAAAGAGATCCAGACGGCTTATCTCGAATCTTATTCCGAATACGGACAGAACATTTTCGACCGTTATGTCACCTATGCGGATTTCTGGATTCAGGATCAAGAGTATCGCGATCCGGATACCGGTCAATTGTTTGACCGTGAGTCGCTGAACTCAGAACTGGAGAAAATTGAGAAACCGGCGGGTATCAGTAACCCGAAAGATTTCCGTAACGAGATAGTCAATTTTGTTCTGCGTGCCAGAGCGAATAACAGCGGTCGTAATCCTAACTGGACCAGTTACGAAAAACTGCGCACGGTTATTGAGAAGAAAATGTTCTCCAATACCGAAGAACTGCTGCCGGTCATTTCGTTCAATGCGAAAACCTCGACTGACGAGCAGAAAAAGCACGACGATTTTGTCGACCGTATGATGGAAAAAGGCTACACACGTAAACAGGTGCGTTTACTGTGCGAATGGTATTTGCGCGTACGTAAATCATCTTAACAACATAAACGGCCCGGAAAATTTTATCCATTTACCGGGCCAACAGTTCTTCTGTACGCGAAATCATTCAAGAGGTATCAGGGCGGCAAATGAGTGAATCCCCAGGAGCGTACATAAGTACGTGACTGGAGTGAGCCAACGCAGTGACAACTTGAAGGATGAAGCGTAAGTTGGCAAATGCAGTACGGGGGGCTTATGACCTGGTTTATTGACCGGCGTCTTAACGGCAAGAACAAGAGCACGGTAAACCGCCAGCGCTTTTTACGCCGTTATAAATCGCAAATTAAACAGTCGATCTCCGAGGCCATTAACAAGCGTTCGGTGACTGATGTGGATAGCGGCGAATCTGTCTCTATTCCTACCGATGATATTAGCGAACCGATGTTTCATCAGGGGCGTGGTGGACTGCGCCATCGTGTGCATCCGGGTAACGACCATTTTGTACAGAACGACCGTATTGAACGCCCGCAGGGCGGAGGCGGCGGTTCAGGCAGCGGGCAAGGCCAGGCCAGCCAGGACGGCGAAGGCCAGGATGAGTTCGTCTTCCAGATCTCTAAAGATGAATATCTCGATCTGTTGTTCGAAGATTTAGCACTGCCTAACCTGAAGCAGAATCAGCAGCGCCAGTTAACGGAGTATAAAACGCACCGGGCAGGTTTTACCTCTAACGGTGTGCCGGCCAACATCAGCGTGGTGCGCTCACTGCAAAACTCACTGGCACGCCGTACGGCCATGACCGCAGGTAAGCGTCGCGAGCTGCACGCGCTTGAAGCGGATTTGGAAACCATTGCCAAAAGTGAACCCGCGCAGTTGCTGGAAGAGGAACGGTTACGCAAAGAGATTGCCGAATTACGGGCAAAAATCGAACGCGTACCGTTTATCGACACCTTTGATTTACGCTACAAAAATTATGAAAAACGGCCCGATCCTTCCAGCCAGGCGGTGATGTTCTGTCTGATGGACGTTTCCGGCTCAATGGATCAATCGACCAAAGATATGGCTAAGCGTTTTTATATCCTGCTGTACCTGTTCCTGAGCCGGACCTACAAAAACGTGGAAGTGGTTTATATTCGCCACCATACCCAGGCGAAAGAGGTGGATGAGCATGAGTTCTTCTACTCTCAGGAAACCGGGGGAACCATTGTTTCCAGCGCGTTGAAGCTAATGGATGAAGTGGTAAAAGAGCGCTACAACCCGGCGCAGTGGAACATCTATGCCGCACAGGCTTCGGACGGTGATAACTGGGCGGATGATTCACCGTTGTGTCATGAAATTCTGGCGAAAAAACTGCTGCCGGTAGTGCGGTATTACAGCTATATCGAAATCACTCGCCGCGCTCACCAGACCCTGTGGCGTGAATACGAACATCTGCAATCAACCTTTGATAACTTTGCGATGCAGCATATTCGCGATCAGGATGATATTTACCCAGTATTTCGCGAACTGTTCCATAAGCAAAGTACAACCAGTAATAATTGACCGACAACAATCAGCCGTAGCTCTGGCTCCGGCTGATTGTATTCCTCTTTCCAGAATAGTGACATTTTGCAATGGTTTATCCCGCCGCTCCGTTAGAGCGTTACTGGTGCATGTGCTAAAATCGCATCTCTACTCCAGGGCTGTAAATCATTATGAAATTGCATCATAAAGCGCTCAGGCTCTTTATCTCCGTAAGCGTAATTGTTTTGACGTCTTCTTTTTTGGTTTATGAGCTCATTGCCAGCGATAAAGCAATGAATGCGTATATGCGCTATATCAATGAGAAAGCCGATTCATCGTTTCTTTATGATAGATATACTAATCAAAGCATTGCAGCCCATCTGATGCGCACATTTTCATCCCCCAAGGAACCCGCTTCTGTCGAACAACAAAAAACACTTTGCAACGCTTTCGACAGCGTGAACGGCACTCATGGGCTCAATCTCATAGAGCATAACTACCCGCTTTTGCACGGAACGCTGCAAACCACCTCAACGAAATGTAGCGAAAAACTTGAAGACATATTCCTGCTGCCCTCTTTTGATAAGGCGGTCAACGCTAATCGAGAACAGAAAGATTACGGTCAGGGTTTAGGTACGCTGGAGTATAAATTCAGATATTACGTCGACCTCAAAAATAATTACGTCTATTTTTATGACCGGATCGACTCGCGCCAATTTGCGATACATAACTGGACATTTTTGCAAAAAGGCAGCCTGGGCATCGACCAGAATGATATTGACGGTATTTTCACTGGGCGCACGGTGATCTCCAGTATTTATCAGGATAACCTGACCGGGAAAAAGGTGATGAGCTTTTTAACGCCGGTCTACTATACCGGTAAGTTAAAAGGTGTAGTAATGGTGGATATCAACAAAGAGAATTTAAAGAATATTTTTTATACCAGCGACCGGCCTCTGGTCTGGCGCTATCTTAACGTTACGCTCTCGGATATCAGCTCCGGTAGAGAAATCCTCGTTAACCAAAGTGAGACTGACCTGTTTCACTATGTTCATTACGAGAAAGACATTCCAGGCGGAATACGAGTCACCTTATCACTTGATTTAATGTATTTTATTGTCTCGTCCTGGAAAATCTTCGCTTTCTATCTGCTGGCAACAATTCTGCTGTTGAATTTGGTCAGAACGCATTTTCGCTTGTATCACAACGTCACGCGCGAAAATATCAGTGACGCAATGACCGGACTCTACAATCGGAAAATTTTAACCCCTACGCTCGAACAACGTTTGCAGCAGTTGGTCAATGCGGGCACTCTCGTTACTTTTATCGCCATCGACTGCGATAAGCTGAAAGTCATCAATGATACATTAGGGCATAAAGAAGGCGATCGGATTATCACCCATCTGGCCAAAGCCATTCAAAGCTCTATTCGCAAAAGCGATTATGCCATCCGCCTCGGTGGCGATGAGTTTTGTATTATCCTCATTGACCACCCCAGTGATTTAACGCCCCGCCTGCTGGAAAGGATTCGCTATAACTTAAAAATTATTGCGCATGATATATCCATCAGCTTCTCCACCGGGGTTTATAATATGCAGCCGAACGACACTATTGATGATGCTTACAAAGCATCTGATGCACAACTTTATCTGAACAAACAGAAAAAACGCGCCGGTGTGTGATTATTTTTCTGCAGGATTTTCATTGTTGTACCAGGAGTCAGTCATGACGGAAGTGAACAAAGGTAACGCAACGCATGAGCGTTTAATTTCGCTGTTATCAGAGCAAGGCGCAACGTACCGCGTGGTAAGCCATGAAGCCGTCGGCAAATGTGAGGCGGTTTCTGAAATTCGCGGCACCGCACTTGGCCAGGGAGCAAAAGCCCTGGTCTGTAAGGTCAAAGGCAATGGCGTTAATCAGCATGTGCTGGCAATTCTTCCCGCGGACCAGCAGGCCGATCTCAGTTTGTTAGCGGGTCATATTGGTGGGTTAAGAGCATCGCTTGCCAGCCCGGCGGAAGTCGATGCACTGACAGGCTGCGTTTTTGGCGCGATCCCACCGTTTAGCTTCCATCCTAATCTCAAACTGGTTGCCGATCCGCTATTGTTTGAGCGTTTCAATGAAATTGCGTTTAATGCCGGGTTGCTGGAAAAATCTGTGATCATGGATACCACAGATTATCTGCGTATCGCGCAACCTGAATTAATCCCTTTCCGCCGCGAGCAATAACGGTTGGCGTTAGCAGTAAAAAACGTCGCCTCGTGCGTTAGCCAAAAAAAAATCATAATCATAAAAAAAGCCTGTTCCGTCACGCGTTTACGCGTACAGTAAACAGGCTTATTATTTCTTCTGGTAAGGAAACTACGATGTTTGATGTCACTCTGCTGATCCTCCTCGGACTGGCAGCTCTGGGCTTTGTCAGCCACAACACCACTGTCGCTGTTTCAATCCTGGTGCTGATCATTGTTCGAGTTACCCCTCTCAATACTTTCTTCCCATGGATAGAAAAACAGGGTCTGACCGTCGGGATTATCATTCTGACCATTGGCGTCATGGCGCCAATAGCCAGTGGAACGCTACCGCCCTCCACGCTCATCCACTCCTTTGTGAACTGGAAATCACTGGTCGCTATTGCCGTTGGGGTATTTGTCTCATGGCTCGGCGGGCGCGGCGTCACGCTTATGGGCAGTCAGCCCCAGCTTGTTGCAGGTTTACTGGTCGGCACGGTATTGGGCGTGGCGCTCTTTCGCGGTGTGCCGGTGGGACCGCTCATTGCGGCAGGTCTGGTCTCATTGATTGTTGGGAAGCAGTAGCCAGCCCCGCCAGATAACGGCCTGGTGTTTGCCCCAGGCCTTTTTTGAACATGGTGATAAATGCTGTGGTCGAATCGTAACCGAGCATTTGCGCAACCTGTTGCACGTTATGACCATCTATCAGCGCCTGCAGCGCAAGAATCAGTTGAAGCTGGTGACGCCAGCGACGAAAGCTTAATCCTGTTTCCCTGACAACCAGACGGGCAAGGTTTCGCTCACTCATCGCAAATTCGCTGGCCCATTGCCCTAGCGTTTGCCACTGCGCAGGCTCCCGCGCCATCGTCTCCACCATTCTGCGGATTTTCGGGTGATCGGATACCGGCAATTGCATTTGCTCCTGCGGCTGCTGCGGGAGTTCATCAAATAACACCTGCGTCAACCGCTGGGTTACCGGTTCCAGTCGTTGAGCATCCGTTTTGGACGCCAGCGCCAGAATGAGTTCCCGACATAATGGGGCGATTTTAAGCGTGCAACAGCGTTCAGGCATCACGACCGCCTGCGGTTCAATAAACAGAAAACATAATTGCGCGCCCACTGTAACATGGTTGCTGTGTGGAATTTCGCCGGGGATCCACACCGCATATTGCGGAGGCACCATCCACATGGCGTTTTCAACCTCACAAGTGATCGCGCCATGCAGCGCCAGGATCAATTGCCCCTTACGATGCTGATGCAGAGGACTGAAAAGTTCATCTTCCCGAGCCTGAATACAAAATGCGACCGCTGCATCATGATGCAAATCGGGTTCATAACCATCCAGTCTCAGCCCCAACATAATAATGTCCTATTTTAGCGATAAACTGTCATTTTAGCTTGATTCATCCATAGTGTAAAAACGCTAAAGTATCGCCTCGCCTGACGATATGAGAAAAAAATGATTACGACACCCTCCTCCCGCGGCAAAAACACAGTGCTGCTGATCGCGGGGATCCTGATGATTGCCACCACACTGCGTGTCACCTTTACCGGAGCGGCCCCATTGCTGGATGCCATTCGCGCCGACTACGGCCTGAGTACCGCCCAGACGGGACTTCTGACCACTCTGCCGCTGCTGGCCTTCGCGCTGGTATCCCCCCTGGCTGCCGCCGTTGCGCGCCGTTGGGGCATCGAACGCAGCCTGTTTGCCGCTATGCTGTTGATTTGCGCAGGTATTGCGATACGTTCGCTACCTTCGTCAGGATTCCTGTTTAGCGGTACTGCCACCATTGGGTGCGGTATCGCTCTGGGAAATGTGCTACTACCCGGGTTGATTAAGCGCGATTTTTCCCAACATGTGGCAAAACTCACTGGCGCATACTCGCTGACCATGGGCGCGGCGGCCGCACTGGGTTCGGCCATTGTAGTACCGCTGGCATTAAGTGGATTTGGCTGGCGCGGGGCGCTGATGGTTCTGATAGCCTTTCCACTTCTGGCGCTGATTATCTGGTTGCCTCAATGCCGCCAGACCGCTCATGCCAGTCTGAGTAACTCGCGCGCCTTGCATTCCCGCGCAATCTGGCGCTCTGGCCTCGCCTGGCAAGTGACGCTGTTTCTGGGGATCAACTCCCTTGTCTATTACGTCATCATCGGCTGGCTACCCGCCATTTTAATTAGCCATGGCTACAGTGAATCTCAGGCCGGTTCGTTGCATGGTTTACTGCAGTTGGCAACTGCCGCGCCGGGGTTATTGATTCCCCTCATTCTGAACAGATTTAAGGATCAGCGCGCCATCGCCGCTCTGGTTTCGTTAATGTGCGCTATCGGCGCGGCGGGATTCGCCCTCATACCCGACCAGGCTTTGCTGTGGACCATACTGTTTGGTTTTGGCTCAGGCGCGACTATGATCCTCGGCTTGACCTTTATTGGCCTGCGCGCAAGCTCGGCGCATCAGGCTGCGGCCTTGTCCGGCATGGCACAGTCTGTCGGGTATTTATTGGCCGCCTGCGGGCCACCGCTGATGGGGAAAATTCACGACCTCAACGGGAGCTGGCTGATGCCGTTAGCCGGGGTCGCCGTGTTGGCAATGCTGATGGCGGTATTTGGTCTGTGTGCGGGACGCAATCGGGAGATAGCGAGCGCATAATGCAGCGGGCAGGTGGTGATCGACCTGCCCGTTTTTTATCCTCGCGCAGCGCGCAGTATCGCCTGAACTAACGGCACGGGTTTTCCCACCAGTGCCCCACGTTCATGCTGAAAGAGTGTGCCGACATAAAAAGGATGCGTCACCAACTCAATGGCGCGAATATCACCTGCTTCATCCCAACCGGTAACACGAAGATCGCCGCTCTCCAGCAAAGCGGCAAAATCTTCCGATACGCCATAGTTGCAGTGGTATCCCTCCGAGATAACATCCCGTCCGTAGGCTTTGGCAATCAGCGTATTGGCACGCAGTTCAATATCATCCGTTTTTTCTACCAGCGAACAGCTCAACGGTGCGATCACTATCCGACCCGTGGTATCTGTTTCCGCATGGGCGGCATCGCTCCAGCCCAGCACATTGCGGGCATACTCCAGAATCGCATGCTGAAAACCGCCACAGGTTCCCAGGAATGGGATGCTGTTTTCACGCGCATAGCGTATCGCGATCAGCGCCCCTTCCAGGTGGCGATAAGGACTGCCTGGCACGACCCAGATGGCATCATAGCCAACCAGATCCTCACTGCTGCTGATATCAGATGTGGTTAGCCAGTCATAATCAGCCACTAATTCCAGGACGGCAGCAGCATCATCGATGGCAAGAGGAATCGCCTGATGCGCCACAATATCGGGGTTGTAATCGCCCACCAGCGCAATGCGAAGCGTATCTTTAATCGGGGAAATTTCCATTAAACTTTCCTTATGTCCAGACAATGAGGGACACTATAAGGAGCCTCAGCCTACCGATTTTTTGTTGGTATCACAATCCCTTAAATTGGGAGGCAGGGCTGGTCGAATGCTATAATGGTCACGTTTTACGATCTTATTTTACCGTATTAGCAATGGCGTAATGGAGCGGATGAAGAGATGAATATTCAGTGCAAACGCGTGTATGATCCGGCAGAAAAAAGTGATGGGTATCGTGTATTGGTCGACCGGTTGTGGCCTCGTGGGGTGAAAAAGAGCGATCTTATTTTCAACGAATGGAATAAAGTACTTACCCCGTCATCTGATTTACGCAAGGCATTCCACGCGGAGCTGCTCGATTTCTCGCATTTTTCTGAGCAATATCGCGCTGAACTGGCTCAACAGCAGCAGGAAGGAAAGCGTCTTGCAGAGATTGCCCGAAAGCAAACCTTAACGCTACTGTATGCGGCGAAAAATACCCAGCAAAACCACGCGCAGGTGCTGGCAGACTGGCTACGTCAATGCTGACCGTGTATCACTTGACCGTGGTGGGATGATCTCTGCGCCAGAGCGCCCATTCATCAATCACTTCCCCACCAGGTAGTTTGCAGTCTGACCTTACGCCTTGTGGAGTCTGCACCGCAATCAGCGAACCGCCCTTTTGTTCGCAATACACCGATGCCGGATTCGCCATGCCTATTTTTGGCGGTTTGGGGGCGTCAGGCTGCGTGGTACATCCTGCCAGCACCAGCAAGCCGGGCAAAACAATAGTCGTAAGTTTCATCTCTACTCCTGTTTAAAAGCATTATTCCGGCAGATTACCCCGACTTCCCTTCTATCTCCATGTTTAACGTTACGATTTCAATTTTGTGATTACATTTCAGCCAGGAACGCGTGTTTCATCTTGCTCCCGGATGTTCTATCATGCGCCCACATCAGCCCTGTCATCACTCAAGAGTATTTACACCTCATGTCGGACATGATCCTCGCCAGAGTCTCACAATCCTTAGCCATGGAGCAGTCAGTTGAGAGTCTGGTTCGCCAACTTCTGGAGATGCTGGAAGTGGTGACAGAGATGGAATCCACCTATTTAACCAAGGTTGATTTAGATGCCCGCCTGCAGCATATTTTGTACGCGCGTAATAGCCGACAAATGCAAATCCCCGAAGGGCTGTCCGTACCGTGGGATGAGACGTTGTGCAAACTCGCCATAGATGAAAACTGTCTGTACAGCGACAACGTACCCACACGCTGGCCGGAATGCAGTGCTGCCCGCGCGCTGGAAATCACCACCTTCCTGAGTACTCCGGTTCATCTTCCCGACGGCACTTTCTACGGAACACTCTGTGCTACCAGCCGCCGCCAGCATGCGTTGAGCGAACGTGGTGAACAGGTGTTGCATCTGTTTGCCGGACTTATCGCCCAGTCGATTCAAAAAGAGTCGCTGGTGGCACAGCTACGCGAAGCGAACGCCGCGCTGGTTGCTCACTCCTACACTGATGCCCTGACCGGATTACCGAATCGGCGCGCAATTTTTGAAAACGTCGAGACACTTTTCTCGCTCGCCCAACATCTTAGACAGAAAATAATCTTTGCCTATATTGATTTGGATGATTTCAAATTGATTAACGATCGATTTGGTCATGAGATCGGCGACCAGTTTCTAATCCAGATTGGGCAGCGCCTACTCCGTGAATGCGGTGACAATGATATTCTTGGTCGACTGGGCGGTGATGAATTTTTAGTCGTTAGCTTGTCACCGGAAGATGACAAGGAGCAGCGCGATCGCCTGCAGCAGGTGAAAAATCAGTTGCAGCAGCAAATTTGCGGCGACTATCACCTGGGCGACATTCATTTGTTTTATCCTGGTGCCAGTCTGGGCGTGGTGGAAATCGATCCGCTGGAGACGGATATAAACTGTGCGCTTCATCTCGCAGACAGTGCAATGTACAAGGATAAAAAGCGTCAGGATAAAACCACTTTTGTCGTACATTAACCCCTGCTATGCTGACCCGTCTTTAAATAACCCTGGCAGATAATCGTATGCGACTCGGTATTATTTTCCCCGTCATCATTTTCATTTCCGCTGTCGTTTTCTTATCCTGGTTTTTTATTGGCGGCTACGCTGCGCCGGGAGCATAACGATGAAAAAAACAACGCTCATTATGATTGGCGTGGCTATCATCGTCGTTCTGGGAACAGAACTGGGCTGGTGGTAATCTGAAAAAGGCCACTTATCAGTGGCCTTTTTTGTCAGTATGTTTGCTTAGCTTTTGATTTTTCTGTAGATAAGCAGCACCACAATTGCGCCGATAACGGCTACGACGAAACTGCCGAAGTTGAAACCATCGACTTTACCAAAACCAAAGAAGGTACTGATCCACCCCCCTACTACCGCACCAACAACCCCTAAGATAATGGTCATAAAGAATCCGCCGCCATCTTTACCCGGCATAATCCATTTTGCCAAAATCCCAGCGATAAGACCGAAAATCACCCATGAAATGATGCCCATAATATCCCTCACTTATGTTTTTAAGTTAACGATTCGCTCGTTGTATAAAAGCATAGCATAGCGCTGAAAAATTAAAATTTGTGATGAGCATCACCTGACATTTTCATCTTTTTCTGATCTTTCATAAGGTTAAACCATTCAATGGCGGAACTTGCCCTGACGTAGCTCGTCATTAATGTCGAATCGTCAGTCATTCAGGTTTGTCTCATTCCCCCTCAGCACCTGCAATTGCTGGGTTTTCACTTCTGGCACACTTTATGCTTTAACAGTCCGTCACTATGACAAATCGTAGTCCGCGATGCGTATCGCGTGGCTCCGTTTACAATTCGCGCTATTTCAGCATTTAACAGGTCTGTTATTGATGAAAAAAATCACCAGTGTATGCCCATACTGTGGGGCCGGGTGCAAGCTCAAGCTTGTTGTGGAAAATAACAAAATCATCCGCGCCGAGGCCGCAGAGGGGGTAACGAACCAAAATCAGTTATGCCTGAAAGGCTACTATGGTTGGGACTTTCTTAACGACACTCGCCTTCTGACTCCCCGTCTGACTCGCCCGATGATCCGGTATGAAAAAGGTGGAAAATTCACTCCCGTTAGCTGGGATGAAGCTATTCGTTACACCGCAAAACGCTTATCTGAAATCAAAAATACCTATGGTCCCCGTGCCATCATGACTACCGGGTCTTCACGTGGAACAGGGAATGAGACCAACTACGTGATGCAAAAGTTCGCGCGTGGCGTTCTCCATACCAACAATGTCGATTGCTGTGCCCGTGTATGCCACGGCCCTTCCGTTGCCGGGTTACAGGAAACGTTAGGCAATGGTGCCATGAGCAATTCCATCAGCGACATTGAAAACTCAAAATGTCTGCTGATCTTTGGTTATAACTGTGCCGACTCGCACCCCATAGTGGCCCGCCGGGTAATTAAAGCTCGCCAAAACGGCGCAAAAATCATTGTCTGCGACCCACGTCGTATTGAAACTGCTCGTATCGCAGACCAACATTTGCAATTGAAAAACGGTTGCAATATGGCCCTGGTCAACGCCTTTGGCCATGTTCTCATCGATGAGCAACTCTACGATCGCGAGTATGTACAAAAGCATGCGGAAGGACTGGAAACATACTGGGAAACCGTGAAGGACTATGCGCCTGAAGCCGTTGAACATTTGACGGGCGTTCCCGCACAGCAGGTTCGTCAGGCGATGCGTACTTTTGCCGCTGCGCCATCGGCAACCGTGATGTGGGGAATGGGTGTCACCCAGTTTGGTCAGGCCGTTGACGTGGTTCGAGGCTTGTCGAGTCTGGCGTTGCTGACCGGTAATCTGGGACGCCCTAACGTCGGCGTTGGTCCGGTGCGTGGGCAAAATAACGTCCAGGGCGCGTGCGATATGGGAGTGCTACCTAACCAGTTCCCAGGGTATCAGGACGTGACCGACTTCACCGTCAGGGAGAAATTCGCCAACGCCTGGGGGATTGATGTTAATCAGATGGATGACAAGGTTGGGACCCGCATCACCGAAGTTCCGCATCTGGCTATCGAAGGCAAAATTAAAGCCTACTACATCATGGGGGAAGATCCGTTGCAAACCGAGGCTGATTTGGGTCTGGTTCGCGAAGGCTTTAACGCGCTCGATTTTGTCGTCGTGCAAGATATCTTCATGACCAAAACAGCGGAAATGGCTGACGTCCTCCTGCCAGCCACCTCCTGGGGCGAACACGGTGGCGTCTTTACCTGCGCCGATCGCGGCTTCCAGCGTTTTGAAAAAGCGATTGAACCCTCAGGTGACGTAAAGCGTGACTGGGAGATCATCAGCCTGCTGGCCAGCGAAATGGGCTATCCCATGCAGTATCAAAGTAACCAGCAAATCTGGGATGAGATGCGCGAACTATGCCCTCTGTTCTACGGCGTAACCTATGAGAAAATGGGTGAGATGGGCCATGTGCAGTGGCCATGCCCGGAACTCGATCACCCCGGTACCCCTTACCTCTATGCGAACAGCCAATTTGATACCGCTAATGGCAAAGGCAAACTGTTTGCCGCACAGTGGCGAGCGCCCGCAGAAGTTCCTGATGAAAAATATCCACTGGTACTGTGTACGGTGCGTGAAGTTGGGCACTACTCCTGTCGCTCAATGACCGGCAACTGTGCAGCGCTGCAAGCCCTGGCAGATGAACCAGGGTATGTGCAAATCAATACCCATGATGCAGAAAAATTAGGTATTCGTCATCGTGACCTGGTATGGGTCAGTTCGCGTCGAGGTAAGGTCATCAGCCGCGCGGATGTCTCCGATCGCATTAACGTCGGAACGGTGTATATGACCTATCAATGGTGGATTGGCGCATGTAACGAGTTAACCCAGGATAACCTCGATCCTATTTCAAAAACGCCGGAAACCAAGTATTGCGCCGTAAATATTGAGCACATTAGCGATCAGGGATGGGCAGAAAAGTATGCCGCACAAACGTATAGCGACATGAAATCACGCTTGTGTGAGGCCATTGGGTAAGTCACCACCAGGCCGCCTGAGTCTGGATCCCCAGACTCAGGCATTTTCTCGTTACTTCGCCAGTTGTGGTTCACTAAAACGAATGGTAGCTGATTCCACCTGCTTATCCCGCTGCATAAAACCGAGGTTCATCAGGAACAATCCTGCCATAAACGGGAGTTCATACAGCTCTTCAATGAGATCGCCGTACTGCGCATTGTGCAAAAAGATAGGGGCCAGCAGACGATGATGCTCTACCGTATCGGATATCAAAAATGCACAGATGGTGATCGCTAATAGCCACAGCGGTAGCGGTTCATTGCGTAAGCGACAGGCAATATCTTGGCGTAAGTGTTTTGATATCAGGACAGGCAGAATAATCATCGCAATCAATACCACTGAGATAGCTCTGAACAGAAGTTTAGGTTGATCAGGGAAATAATCACGGCCCCAACTGGTACTGCGACCCAGCAACACCAACCACCATACAGCCGCCCAAAGCCAAAATTGCTTCTCGCCTTCGGGACGTGATAAGGGCCGGATGTAGCTGAGAGTAAAAAGCGCACCAAACAGCAGCCATAACGCCTGGCCATTCTCAATCCATCTGACGACAGTACCGTTGAGCAAAGGTAGATTCCAGTTCGCAGTGAACGGGATCGTTACGATGACCAGCCCAAGAATGAAAGTAGGTAATGTTAGTCGGGTATTCAGTTTCATAAGCGAGGTTCTGTATTGTGACTGTTTCACGATCATAACCCCTGTGAATGATCCAACATTAGCAATCAATGCGGATTTCTTAAGGTATTCTTAATAAATCTTTTTACGAATATTTCCCGGATAGCACGGATAAAAAAACCGCGCTGCGCCGTCAAAACGCAGTGCGGTTTATAAATCAAAAACGATGATATTCAATCAGAAGCAGAGGCTAACATCTACCAACCGCAGACATCGTGCTCATTCTCGGTATCGTATGAACGTACCGTATTGACCAGGTCCTTAACCACTTCAGCGGCCACATCCGGAATCAACAGCGTCATCGGCGCTTCAGTTTCATAATCGACTGACACACCATTGCTGTTATTGGTCACTGTTACGGTATAGGTTGCTTTGCCCATGATTTACTCCTTGCCGGTACGCACGACTTTTCGTTGATTTGCAGTCTCCATCAGAATTTCCGGGGCAACAAAAAAGTCGATATTAAAGTAAGTATCGTCGGTCATCACTTCAATGTTATGCCATTTTTCCGGCGGAAAAACGCCAAACTGACCGGCTTCAATCACCATCACCTGTACTGGCTCCGGGCTGTGTTCATCTGCGTATCCGAGATATTTGACCGCCCCCTGCATAACCGAAAGTCGAGGATAAACCCCGGCACGGGTTCCTTTATCAAGGTGGCGTTCGAAAATTCCGGCAGGTGCCGTTTCTTTGTTCCAGAATGGAGTAGAGCGTGTATGGATATGGTTCTGTGGAATTTGAAGCATTTTTCTTCCCTTTTCCAGTCGACAACCAGCGAGTTCTTTCTGAACCGCTGCTGTACACAGGGTACGCCTCTAAATATACATTTAAAATACCATTTATTGGTTATAACAATACAAGTGTAAATGAATTGCAGTACGTAATATTGAAGGCCCGCCGTAATCAACGGGCCAATGGCATCACGACTGAAGCGTGGCCAGACGAGCAGCAAAACCAACGAAAATCAGACCGATAAGAGAATTGCCCACTTTGGCCAGTTTCTTTTTCGTACGGATATACTGCGTCACGAACGCGCCAGAGAAAATAAGAAAGCTCAGATAGAAAAAGCTCACTATCTCAAGCGTAATAGCCAGAATAAAGAATGACAGCCCTGAGTGCGGCGCATTGACATCAATAAACTGCACGAAGAACGAGACATAAAAAAGAATAGCTTTGGGATTGGTCAGGCTCAGAATTAATGCTCGTTTAAAAATAGCACCAAACGGGACTTCCTCAGGCGTCGCATCGCCAGCCCTCGATTTGAGTGTTGCATACAGGATTTTCGCGCCAAGATACAGCAGATAAAACGCGCCGAGATAGCGAACAATGTTGAACAAAACAGGCGTTGTTTTAATCAATGCGGCAACACCGGCATAAGCCAAAAACATCAGTACGGCATCACCGATAAACACACCGCTGGCGGCGAGATATCCGCCCTTTACTCCCCGTCCGACGCTATTTTTCAGCACAAATATTGTATTTGGCCCCGGTACCAGCACGATAAAAATAGCCCCTACCAGGTACGTCCAGTAATTCAGAACTCCATACTCTGCGAACACATTAACCTCTTCCTGAAAAAACACATGCACTTGCTGCGAGACAATATGCTAACGAATGCATCGGGTGATGGAAAGAGAAGGTTATTAATTAAAAAACCCGCCACTGGCGGCGGGTGTGTACAGATAAGTTTAGTCCGGCTTAATGGTGCAGCATCTCATCCACGACCTCTTCGCCCTTTAACTGATAAGGATAGTAGGTAGGCCAATTTTCCATCTCTTCCAGCAAGGCGGCTTGTGAGGTATTTCCCATAAAAATATGGAAATGGCTGGACTTACGCGGCGCGATAATATGATCGCTGAATTGTACGTATTTTGGTGCTTTGCTGTCAGCGTCTTTACACTCAAACAGATAACGTACACCTTTCTTGCCTGATTTATAGTGCAGTATTTTATACCCGGCGTAGTCGTATTTACACGATACAACCTGACTACCGGTGTGAAATTCCATCACGTCATTTTCGATGCCAATGGTGTCTACGTTAGTTGCATAACCTTTACGGTAGTACTCTTTAATTTGTTCTGCCGTTTTGCTTTTGTCTTTCTCCGCTTTCTTTTTGAATACCGGATCAAGCTCACCGCTGCCCAGATACGGATAGACTGATTGCCACATGCCATCCCAGTCGGTCAGTGCCCTGTTTTGTACCTGGTTGTCATCAAACACCCCTTCCGATGCCTTTTGTTCCGCTTCACTCATCGGCGCACCATGGGAATGATGACCGTGCGCCATAACCGAACCACTGACTAAAAGCATCCCCAGAGCGATTGTCAGTTTTTTAATACGAATAGCCAAAATTTCACCCTCAAATCATTTGCGAGTGAAATGTTATAATATAACATTTCAATTTAATCAATAGACCAACTGAAAGCCCTTGCCTTACTCTTCAATAAGTTTCCTGGAGCAGACCTGATCAAGCAACGCCTGCTGATGGCTGATAATCAGCATAGCCAATGGCCGACGCTGACATTCTTCAAGCAGCAGCGCCCAGATATCTCTTTGAATGGAAGGGTCGAGCTGGGCGGTAATTTCATCGGCAATAAGAAAACGCGTCCGCGGATCCAGTGCGCGAAGTATGGCGATGCGCGCCAGTTCACCGCCAGAAAGCTGTCCTGGACGGCGAGTTAACCACTCAGGGTTAATATGAAGACGGGTAAGCATTTCCGCATCAGGTAGCCAGGCATCATGAACCGCATCGCCAGTACTGCGTCGGGGATTAAAGGTTAATTCCGGATGTTGCGGCACCAGCTGCACCGGGCAATATTGGTGCATCGGCAGCGGTTGGTCATCGATCAGGATCTCGCCTGAAGTCGGTTTTTGCCAACCCGCCAGCACGCGCCCCAGCGTCGTTTTGCCTGTTCCGCTAGGGGCACAAACTCCTATGCGTTCTCCAGGGCGCAGAGAGAAGGTCAGATTTTGCCACAAAACCCGTTCTCCCTGGCGAATGGTCACATCACGACAGCACAGCATCCCGCTCTCCAAAAAGTTGACTTATTTCAGGTAGCGCCCGCCATTGACGTTGCAGATGCTCGCTGATCTCTCCGCGTAACAACTGCTCTCTGCTGACGTTATCCGACACCCTTCCTTGATGCAGCGCGACAATGCGGTCCGCATGGCGGGCTGCCAGTGTGAGATCGTGCGTTACCCATAACACGCCAGCCCCTTTCTCACAAAGCTCGCGCAGTTGTTCAAGCAGTTGATTAGCCAACGGTGCATCAAGCCAGGCGGTAATTTCGTCCGCCAGAATATAACGAGCCTGACTCAGTGACGCGTGACAGGCCAGAACACGTTTCGCCATACCACCAGAAAGCTGCCGCGGGAAGGCTTCCAATACACGGCTTTCCAGTTGGCTACGTTTGAGCAATTGGTCAATCTTCCCGGCATTCCACTCCTTGCCGGAGAGATGACTTGCCCTGCGCAGATGCTTTTCAATCGAGAGTAGCGGATTAAGCGCCTGAACGCCTTGCGGGACATAGCTGAAGGTATTGCCACGACATTTGCGAATATCCTCGCTGTCCAGCGTTTTACCCTCCAACGTGATAGCGCCGTGGAAGCGCAAATTGTCCGGTAAGAGATCGAGAAGGCATTGCAGCAGCAGGCTCTTACCCTCCCCGCTTCCTCCGACTAACGCCACCATCTGGCCGGGAGCCACGTCGAAAGAGATATCCTGCAACAGCGAAGACCAGTTTCGCGCGCCGTACCAGCGATAACGCGCCACCTCCAGCGAGACCTGCCTTAAACTTAACATGCGTCACCTCGTAACCATAAACGATGCACCGCCCTTGCGAGCTGATCGAATAACATCACCAGACTGAACAGCATCAGCCCCGGAAACAGCACTAACCACCAGTCGCCATGACTGATAAATCTCAGCGCATCCGCCAGCAGCAGTCCCAGTGACGGTTCATGAGGCGCCAGTCCAAAACCGAGGAAGCTTAACGCCGCGCTATGCAACACCGCGTGGGGAAACATCAGCAGTGTTCCCGTTAGCCATTGGGGTAACAAAGCGGGTAGATAGTGATGTCGCCAGCAGTAAAAATGTCCGTGTCCCAGACGCCAGGTCAACGTCAGATAGTCACTGTGCGCCACGCGCTGCGCTTCGGCACGCAGGATCAGAGCCAGACGCGGCCAGTGGGTCAGCGCAACTGCCATAATCACGCCGTTTTTCCCACCACCTAGCGTAAAACAGATCAAAATGAGCAACAGCAGATGCGGCATCGACAGCATGGCATCGGTAATCAGGCGCATAAACACATCCAGACGCGGATGCATACGCGAAACAGCCGCCATCATTAATGCAATGAAACCGCTGCACAGGGCCGCGCCGATACCAATTTGCAGACTGGTTAACGCGCCCTGAAAGCAACGGATCCAAAGATCGCGACCGAGATTATCGGTGCCAAACCAGTACAACGCATCAGGCGGTAAATGCCGGGCAAGCAGATTAACGCTTAATGGGTTATCCAGCGTCGTCGCGCCATACACCGCAATGCCCAGCAGGCAGCTAAAAGAGAACAAAAGACGAATCAGCGTCGGCGTCGGGTTATAGAGCATCAGGTCGCTCCAGAGCACGGTTCAACGCATGAACAAGCCAGGTAGACACCGAGTTGCCAATGAAAACCAATACGGTACTGAACAACACAATTCCCATCAGTAACGGCAGATCGCCACGTAATCCAGCATCAATAGTGGCCTGCCCCAGTCCTGGATAAGCAAACACTTTTTCTGCCAGTAGTGCGCCGCCCAGCAGTTCACCCAGTGAGGCAAACTGCAGGCACAGCGCTGGCGTGATGGCGTGGCGCAAAACCTGATGGCGCAACAGCGACCAACCTTTGTCTCCCTGAGAACGCGCAAAACGAACAAATTCGCTTTTCATCACGCTGGCGATACTTTCCCGCGTATGGAGCGTAATTTGTCCCAGGCCCAACAAACTGAGCGCGCAAACAGGAAGCACCAGGTGGCGTAGACGTTCACTCAATGTTGCCATATCACCGCTATTGCCAGGCTCCCATGCACAGCAGACCGGAAAGACCGGCCAGCGCACAGCAAATAACGCCAGCAACAGCATGCCAATCCAGAAGGTCGGCAACGAAGAAAGCAGATAGCTCAGGCGACAGATTGCTTTATCCGGCCAGCGATTCAGATAGCGTCCCGCAACAAATCCCAGCATCGTTCCAAGTATTCCTGACAGCAGCCACGCGCCGCTTAGCAGTGCAAACGAGGTCGCAAAGCGCTCCTTGATCACGCTGGCAACCGGCGCGTTAAACAACATTGAGTAGCCGAGATCGCCCTGTAATACCCGGACAAACCAGTGCCCAAAACGCTCCCATAGCGGTTGGTCCAATCCCCAGCGAGCCGCAATACGCGCGTATTGTTCCGGCGGCACGTGCAGGAGATCGTTACCGATATAAGCCCGAATCGGATCAACAGGAGAAAAGCTGAGCAGCATAAAAGTGCCAGCCGCAACCAGCACTAATAACACCATCAGCCGTAGAAAATGGCCTACAACAGACTTCATCAACGGCAGGTCCAGGTCCATTCATCCAGATTATTGAGCAGTGACCAGCTACCGTGAATTTCCGGTGCGCCTTTGCCAAGATCAATGCACGGATTTGCCAGGTAAGTGTGCTGAATATTCAGCAGCCATGCCCAGGCCGCATCCCCTTGTACACCAGCTCCTTGCTTGCCATCCCATTCCACTTGTTGCCAGAACGGCAACGCTTTTTGCCAGTCTGGAGCGTCAATTGCCTGTTTAAGATGCTGCTCAACGGCGGGATTGCTGTAATACCCTGGATTGTAGTATTCCACGCCCGCAGCCTGATTACTGTAGTGATGGAAAAGCTCCATCGGATCCAGGCTTCCCCAGCCAAACAGCGTCGGGTTGGCATGCATATGCCGCTCAACGGTTTCCCAGCTTCCGGATTGCAGAGAAATCTGAATACCCACTGGCTCCAGCATCGCACGTACGGCTTCGGCTAAATCCCGACGCGTGCTGTCACCGCTGGCGTACCACAACGTCAAGCGAGCTTCTTTACCGTCTTTCACTCGTATACCGTCTTTACCCACCTTCCAGCCGGCTTCTTCCAGAATCGTTCGCGCTTTTTCGCTATCGCCATCTTTGAACGCAACTGATTGTCCCTGCCATGGCAGACCCTGAACCGCGCTATACGCCGGAATCGCATGACCTTCCATAACCTGATCGGCAAGCTGCTTGCGGTCGATGGCGTAGTTGATGGCACGCCTGATGGCAACATCGGCCGTGATATCGTTACCGACCGGATAACCGTTAGCATCTTTTTTACCCGCAGGAACCATCGGGAACACAATGCCGCGATTTTCCACGCTGTCGCGAACCCAAAGCTTCAAATTCTGCTGCTGAGGGGCAACCGCCATCGAAGGTGCAATGCGCACGAGTCCCAGTTGACCACTGCGCGCTGCGGCATAAGCGTTATCTTCATCAAGGAAAACAAACACCAGCTTACTGAAATCATTTTTCTTGCCGGCATACCAAGGGTTAGCCTCCACGATCAATTGCTGACCCGGCTGAAAGCTCACCAGTCGATACGGACCCGCACCAATCGGATTTTTCGCAAATGTTTTTTCGTCATACCGTTTTTCCGGAACAATGCCTAATGAACCGAGCACATTCACAAAGGTACTTTGCGGGCTACGCAACGTAATTTCTACCGTACGGTTATCTTTCAGGCTGGCATGGGCGAAGTTACCCATATCGATTTTGCCGCCGCTTTTTGCGGCTTTGTTATAAGTGAAGACCACATCTTCAGCAGTTAACGGGGAACCATCAGAGAATTTAAGGTCGGGTTTTAACGTCAACGTCCAGGTTTTGCCATCAGCGCTGGTTTCTACTTTTTCCGTCAGCAGGTTTCCCCAACTCATATCAGCATTTTGTTTTAATAATGGTGCATGCAAAAGCAAATAGCTGCCATGACTCCATCCCAGCATCGGGTCAAACCCCTCCGTTGGCTCTGGTCCAATTGCCAGCTTTAACGTCTGTCCTTCGCTGGCATTTTGTGCAGCAAAGAGTGGTGAGGTTAATGCGAGAGTCAATGCGCACGTCAGCAGTGCTAGCTTGCCTTTGATCATTATTTTTTCCAGATTTGCGTTATTTTTATACCGCCGAACGACTGATAGCCGTTTAACGGCCTCCTGGGGATAGGATTATGGCGGACAGAAATGACGAAAAAAATGATGCGGCGCAGAAAAGTATGACGATTTTCTAAAATTATCATACTTTTTTCTGATACTCCGTTATGAGTACGACCTGAATCTCAGAAAATTGAGTAAACCTTAGCCATGTATTCAATGCCATATTAATCACAGACTAATAGTTATCAATAAGGATTATTGGCCACCCCGATTTTCCTTTATCTAAAACTCATGACAATTTATGTATATTTATTCAAGAAAATCACCAGAAATGACAAGTTATGTAAATTTGTAATGATAATTATTTGTATTATCATTTCGATCACTTATCTTACTGCCTTTGATTTTTAACAAAGGAAGTTTGACTATGCGTTTAAAACCTGTTGCCTCTGTCGTTCTGTCCTGTTTAGGATTTTCCAGCCCCTTTGTTTTCGCCGAAGATGTCATGGTGGTAACCGCGTCCGGTTACGAAAAGAAAATCACCAATGCCGCCGCCAGCGTCTCTGTAATTTCACAGCAAGAATTACAAACCAATAAATATAATGATTTAGGTGAAGCCCTGCGTTCTGTTGAAGGGGTCGATGTTGAAAGTAGCACCGGTAAAACCGGTGGTCTGGAGATCAGCATTCGTGGCATGCCCGCCAGCTATACCCTGCTTCTGATTGACGGTATTCGTCAGAATGGCAGTAGCGACGTGACGCCAAACGGCTTCTCTGCCATGAATACCAGTTTTATGCCTCCACTGGCGGCGATCGACCATATTGAGGTAATTCGCGGCCCGATGTCGACACTTTATGGCTCTGACGCAATCGGTGGCGTAGTCAATATCATCACCAAAAAAAGCACCGACAAATGGAGCACTTCCATCAATACCGGCGTTAATCTGCAGGAGAGTAATAAGTGGGGTAACAGCACGGTCGCCAACTTCTGGTCAAGCGGCCCATTAATCGCAGGCGTACTGGATATGCAGGTGCGAGGAAGCACCACCCAACGTCAGGGTTCGAGTATCACTTCGTTGAGCGATACCTCTTCCACCCGCATACCTTATCCAACCGAGTCGGAAAACTACAATATCGGCACGCGACTCGACTGGAAAGCCAATGAAAGCAATACGCTGTGGCTGGATCTCGACGCCGCCAGACAGCGTTATGACAACGATGATGGTCAGTTGGGTAACCTGACGGGAGGTTATGATAAAACGCTGCGCTATGAGCGTAACAAAGTGACCCTCGGTCACGATACCGCCTTAACATTTGGTACCTGGAAATCCTCCCTTGGCTGGAACGAAACCGAGAACAAGGGCCGACAACTGGTCTCCTCCGCACTCACGCCAGAAAACGCCGGCCGGGCCGGTGATGCGCGTGAGCTTAAAAACACCAACGTCATTCTGGACTCCGTACTGCTGACGCCACTAGGTGATTCGCATCTGTTAACCCTCGGCGGAGAATACTGGGATGCGCGGATGAAAGATGGTGTGGTGCTGGCTAATACCGGCGAGACGTTCCATCAAAAAACATGGGCAGCCTATGCCGAAGATGAATGGCATATTCTCGACTCGCTGGCCTTAACCGCAGGGACGCGCTATGAACATAACGATGTCTTCGGTGGTCATCTCAGCCCGCGTGCGTATATGGTCTGGGACGTATCTGAGGAATGGACGCTCAAAGGCGGCGTAACGACCGGTTATAAAGCGCCATCACTGAGCCAGTTACATAACGGGATCAGCGGCGTAACCGCACAAGGAACGGTGAATACGGTCGGTAACCCGGACCTCAAACCGGAGGAAAGTATCAGCTACGAAACCGGGCTGTATTATGAGAACGACGCCGGGCTGAACGCCAACATAACCGGTTTCTATACCGAATATAAAAATAAAATTGTCTCGTATTCTATCGATGACAATACCAATAGCTATACCAACAGCGGTAAGGCGAGAACCGATGGCATTGAATTTGCCAGCACCTTCCCTCTTTGGTCGGATGTACTGACCCTATCCCTCAATTACACCTACACCCAGAGTAAGCAAAAAGACGGTGACAATAAAGGCGCGCCGTTAAGCTACACGCCAAAGCATATGGCTAACGCCCGTCTGAACTGGCAGGCAACGGAAGATATGAACGCCTGGCTGAGCGCACGGTATCGCGGTAAAGCCCCACGCTTCACGGAAAATTACGACAATCTCAGCGCAGTACAAAAAGCCGTCTATGACGATAAAGGTGCTAATTTAAAAGCCTGGACCGTCCTGGACATGGGAATGTCTTACAAACTGACCAAAGATCTGACGCTGAATACGGCAATCAATAACGTGCTGGATAAAGACTTTAGCGAGGTTAAACTTTACCAGGTGGGCCGTAGTAGCACCTACGCGGGGGATTACTATCAGACGGCGCAATCAACCACCGGATACGTAAACCCAGGTCGCAACTATTGGGTATCCTTAAACTATCAGTTCTAATGTTATTTCCTCTTCCTGACGGGCTGTCAATGATAGCCCGTCAGGGATATGTTACATAATAATCACTGTCAAACAACGATGTTACAACAGCCTATTCTTTATAAGAGTATCATTAAAATAACGCCTGCTTTTTGTAACTAAAAGTAACGAGTCCGACTGCAATATTCTCACGAAGTAAGAAATCCGGAATCAAATTCATTCGCTCTATGAATATTTAGATTTTAAAAACCGAAAAATAAAACCCAATATCATCATATCTTCCTGATCTACATGCCCTCACCCTCAAAAAAAACATTTATCATTACAATAATAAATATACATTCATAAAACCAATCATCTAGATTTAAAAAACAAAACGTAACATCTCTTTTATTTTATCCAGATACGCAATGTTATTATTTCGAAAATAACATCAACGGTAACCATCATGCTCATCACGCACGAAGTACTTTATAGAATAATCGGTGAAAGGATTTCCGATGATTGTATTATTTACTTGTCTGGACCGTCATCATTAGATACGCCCCTTGATATAATACGTAGTAAAAACTGCATTTGCGTAAATGGTAGCGCAGGTTATTTGGTTAACAACAATATCCCTGTATTTATCTATGTTGTTTGTGACGGTTCATTTTATGAAAATAATAAAGAATTATTTTATAAATATTGTACCTATGCCCAACATACTTTTATTAGTGAGGATGTTGTTAAAAGAGCTGACATGACCGAGAAAGAGAACTTACTCAGCACATGTTTTCTTTTAAAGGACATTTGCAAATCCAGAGGAGGCATTGGCCGAAAAATTCGTTATAAAATAAAATCCTTTGCTAATAAAAACCTTAAAATTAAGTGTTCAGCCTTCAGAAAAGTGAAAACGATCGCATTTTCAACTGATGTCACCTATGGCCATTTTGGTAGTGCAACGGTCGCATTTAGCGCATTACAAATAGCCATTAGCTTAAAGTTTGAAAGAATAATATTTTCTGGTTTAGATTTAAATGGGAGCTGTAAACGATTTTATAACGAAATAAATACGCAACCTACAACACTTCCAGCTGACTTTGAATTCATATTAAAGTCATTTTCTTTTGTAAGCAGCAATTATGACGGTAAAATCTTCAATCTTTCGTCCCAAACTGCTATTCCGTACGATGTAATTCCATTTATAAGTACGGAAGAAGCAGCTTGTTTCAGCATCCATTCGTGACTCAGTAATCACATTAAAATAGCTAAACAATTAATACAAAAACACCCCTTCCTGCACCATTAGATACAATACCAAAGCAATAACTCCAGCGATACCGCCTAAAAACAGGACTGCTGCAATCGCAAGTTGGTTGCGGTTTGTGTATTTCACATTGCTTTGCACATCCAACTTTTCTTTATTTCCTGAGACCACCTCGTGACGTGAATCACACTCCATAGCGAATGTTATATCTGCCATACCGTTATCCAATTACTGTACAGGAAAACACAAATAACCATCACACTGCTAAGGATATAGGCTTTAAAGAACAGGAACTGAGATTTATCTCACGATAATCGCTGGATTGTTCACAGCTCAACCAAACATCTGACGCTTTTTGGGGGATGAATCTCATCCATTTCTCACCAAAAAACTTGACTTTTGATTTTGTTAACAGAACGCAGCGCCATCAAAACCTGAACTGTAGGTCCAGGAGGCCCATGAGGCCCAGGTAACACGTCAATACATTACACCTGGTATCAGGTTGAAAATAACTAAATCCTAATCTCCTATTGATAATAAGGATTTGTTAAGCTTTCTGCGATACGGTAGCAGCGACATATCGTTTGAGGAAAAAATAATGTCCAGGTTCTCAAAGCTTCAGATCCACTTACACTGGCTAACATTGATGTTAATAGCAATAACCTATGCAGCTATGGAGCTCCGTGGCTGGTTTCCCAAAGGCGGCAATGCTTACCTGTTGATGAAAGAGACCCATTACAATGCCGGCGTATTTGTTTGGTTTTTAATGATAGTGCGTTTAATTATTAAGCATAAATATAGTGACCCGGCCATCATACCTCCCCCACCAGCATGGCAACTGGCGTCTGCCAAATTGATGCATATCCTGCTCTATGTTTCTTTTCTGGCACTACCATTGTTAGGGATCTTAACGATGGCTTTCGGTGGTAAGAGTTGGACTTTTTTGGGATTAAATATTCCTCCTTTCGTTGACAGTAACGGAGAGATAAAGTCAGTTGTTAAGGACATTCACGAAACACTTGCCAATATCGGCTACTTCCTGATTGCAGCCCATGCTGGGGCAGCATTATTCCATCACTATATACAGAAGGATAATACACTTGTGAGAATGATGCCGGAGTCTAAGCACTTAAAATAACGGGAAATTACTTCATTCCGCATTGCAGACATGAAAGCATACAAGCTGTCATTATAACGGTTATTTATTAAATTTTGGCAAATAGTCAGACTGACAAACGCCAGTCTGACTGTATGTACCATTCGTTCAGCGTTCCCTGGTTTCCGGCAAATTCCCCCATTTTCCAGGCTTATCCCATTTCCAGCAAGGCGCCGTAATGCGATTCATCATTGGCATACACGCCGGTGCTGTAAGCATTGACTGAACCTTTGCAACGGTCATCCGTCCGGTTTTCGCTTAAGCGGCTTATGAAAACCCTGCACCTACAAAGAATCATGCTGTAGTGAGATAGAGGGGATATTCAGGCATGGATTGCCTAAGAGGCCCATTCAGTTCTTGCCGTTTCGAATCGTGCCTGGCGATTTCAACATCGTTATGTTGTGGCATCGATTACGCCTTCTATTGAAATCCGCATAAAAACGCAGTATAAATACTGTATATTCATCCAGCAAAGAGACAATGAGCAATGTTTGTGGAACTCGTTTATGACAAAAGGAATTTTGATGGACTGCCCCGTGCAAAAGATATCATTCTGGACGAATTAACAAAAAGAGTTCACCGAATCTTCCCCGATGCTGAGGTCCGGGTTAAACCGATGATGACCCTGCCAGCCATCAACACTGACGCGAGCAAACATGAGAAAGAACAGATAAGTCGTACTGTTCAGGAAATGTTTGAAGAGGCTGATATGTGGCTGGTTTCAGATTAAGTGCGTTCGATTCATCTTCCTTTACTCTATCCCGCTCGACTGTATTCTGCTGCTATGTGCAAATAGCTGTCACCACCGGGATTTCATGCAACAGTCAGTAATTCATCTGTGTTGAGGCCTGATTGAGTCGTATCAGGGTTAAATTGTAAAGTGACCTTAACTGGAGAATTACTGATGGAGTGGGTAAACGCGTTGATGAACCAATTCGCGCTTCATCCTTTCAGCCTGTGGGGCCTTCTTTTTGGAATAGCATTCGCAAAATCTACGTTCCTCATTTCTGCTGTATTGCCGCCAGCATCTGTTATGTTGGTTGCTGTAATTTCTGTCGGCAAGGCGACGCTTTCACCATGGGAAGCGGGAATTGCTGTAATGATTGGAGCATGGTGCGGGACAATTGTTAATTATCATCTTGGAATGATGATGGGACACCTGGCCTGGCTTGCACGCATAATGTCCCATCATGCCGATACAGTAGTACGGGTTCGACGCCGGTTGCAAAACAGTTCAGTACCGATACTTTTTACTTCACGCTTTATTGCCGTACTCCGTTATATTGTGCCACTAGTGGCTGGAATGTTGCGGCTTCATCCAGTGAAAGTATATGTAGTCAGTCTGATATCTGCGGCGAGCTGGTCAGCACTTTATGTTGGAGGCTTTACTCTCGTTTTGCCTTTTATTAGCTAAATCGCTCATAACGAGCCCACAACAAGCCTTGATGACTCCCTGCTAACGAGTGGATAATAAGACAGGGAAACAATTTCATTGCAGGCACGTTCAACACGCTACCGTTAATTGCAAACCTCGATGGTAAAGATCTTACAGTCGCAATGTTAAATCTTGCGGGTAAGGATCAAAGTAATTTTGCGTCAGCAGGTAGCCGTCCGGGTATTCCGCCAGATAATGTTTCAACAGCGTCATCGGGGCCAATATGGGCAGTAGCCCGGCGCGATAATTAAGGATAACCTCGCGTAACTCACCGCGTTGGCGCATCGTTAACTGATTACGGAAGTACCCTTGAATGTGCATCAGCACGTTAGTGTGGTTTTTACGCGAGGCCGGTTTCTTCAGGATTGCCATTAATTTGTCGCGGTAGACCGCAAAAAACGCGTCCAGATCGTCCCACTCATGCAGTGATGCGACAAATGGACCAATTTCCCGGTATCCGGCCTGATGGTGGGCCAACAATTGCAGTTTATAACGGCTATGAAATTCCAGTAGCGTCCGCCGCGTCAGACCATTTTGGCGCAGCGTATTGAGCTCATGTAACGCGAAAACACGTTCGACGAAGTTTTCACGCAGAACCGGATCGTGCAGCCGTCCATCCTCCTCAACCGGCAGCCACGGATATTTCTCCATCAGCGCAGCAGTAAAGAGCCCTACCCCGTCTTTACGCCCACGATTCCCTTTTTCATCATATAAACGCACGCGTTCCATGCCACAGCTGGGGGATTTGGCACAGACAATAAAACCAGACAATGTTTCCAGCCCAGCCAGATACATCTCGCAAAAGTCGTCCATTTTGTCGGTTACGTCTTCGTGAGGGGCATGGCTAAAACGCATACGGATATCCCCGGTCGTCTGTACCAGCCGCAGCGCCGGTCGGGGGACAGGCAAGCCCATCGCCATCTCCGGGCAAATTGGCCGGAAAGTCACCCAGTGGGCCAGCCTCTCCATCACAAATTCTGCCCACTTATGCCCGCCGTCAAAGCGAACGGCAGCCCCCGTTAAACAGCCGCTGATCCCAACGATGGGTTGCATTTTCATGGCGTCTTCCTCGCTATTGCGTTTTACGGGAGAAGAAGAGCGTCACCGTGCCGACGGTGAGACCAAATTTCTTCATCTCCGTTTTATTAAACAAATGGTTAGCATCCTGCAGGTACATCCAGTCATCAAAATTCAGCAACCAGGTTCTGCCGCTGGCTTTCACATTCATACTGTAATGCCAGTTGAACGCGTTGCCCGCTGCTTGCCCCTTCGCCACGCCTTCAATATCGCCAGCGGTACCTTCGTAACGATCGGCGCTGACTTTACGGATATGCCATACACGCTGCTGCTTCTCTCCATCGTCGTACACAAAGCGTTCATTGAGGGTCAATGTGTCCCCCACCACATCGCCGTTAATATCGACATGGAAACGACGAAGCTGTTTACCGCTGCGATCCTGAACCATCCCCCATGCTTGCGTTTCTCCCTGAAAATACTGAAAGATATCCAGCGTCGGCTGCTGCTGGCGATACTCAGTAATTTCGGCGCTACAACCAGAAAGTTGCATCATCAGCGGTAAGCTTAGGGCTAATAAACGTTTCATTTATTACCTCCAGTGAGCTGCTGCCGCAGCTCAGGATATTGCGTACGGGAACCCAGCCAGACAGCGAGAAAGTTTTCGCTGAACGCCGCCGACTGTGGTGGGCCAAGCGGGATGAAATGCCTTTGTGCCACTGACAAGCGATACCAAAATTGCCCCTGCTTATCCTGGAAGACAAAAACCAGTTGTGTACCCGGCGCAACGTCTGGCCATAGCTCACCCAACATGCGAAGCCAGGACTCACTCTGCGCTTCCCGTGCCAAAATACCCTGCGCTCGCCACTGATCACGGGTGGCATCCACCAGTTCTTGCCGTTCAATATTGCGCTGATAGGTGATAATCAGTGCCTGATCCTCTTTCAACCCACGATAGCGCCCATCCGGAGTGCGTAATTGTGAGTTATAGATCGTGAATGGCCCCCAGGTGAGCGTCGCATCACCGACTTTCCGCCAGCTTAACCAGTCTGTGGCACCTGCAAACGGCGCAATCGCCATTACTCCCAGCAGTATCAGTAAGGCAAGTTTCATTGGTGTCTCCCCATAAAAATATGAAAAAACAGCATCAACACCAGCCAGCCCGTCGCCATTAAACCGACCACAATAAATGTCGGCTCCAGAAAAGTAATGGCTCCCAAACGCTCTCCTATCAGATAAGCGATCGGTCCACCACCGGTGGCCATGATTACCAGCATCCATCCTGGCAAGGAGGTCGAACAGGTGAGGTGCGTCCACATGACGGCGAACATGAGCCAGAGCGCAAGCATCCATAACGGCAACAATGCTTCGCCGTGAAAATCAATCAACCCGGTCAGCGCCCACAACGCATCCAAACCACCGCCCGCAGCTGTCAGCATTAACGCGCACAGTCGTTGCGCCGCAGGCAACATGAAGCAGGCCAGAATAGCCAGACCAAGCCATAACACCAGACCGCGCTCACGAAATAACACCACCATGAACCAGTACAGATCGAACCCGACAGCCAAGAGAAAGACCTGTAAATGGCGCTTCATGGACGCTCCGCCGTCAGTTGCACCACACTGATTGTGCGGGCGTTAAATCCGGCTTCGCAGTAACCGAAGTAGTACAACCACATACGGCGAAAACGCTCATCAAAGCCCAGCTTTTCAATTTCATGCCAGCCGTGAACAAATCCTTGCCGCCAGTGCGCAAGAGTCCGGGCGTAGTCGGGCCCCATATCGAACAGGTTGCGAACCACAAAGTCAGTATGTTTTGTCATCAGGCCGCTCATCGCGGTGATGCTGGGTAAAAAACCTCCCGGAAAGATATAGCGCTGAATAAAATCGACACTTTTACTGTAATCGCGATAGCGCTGATCCTGAATGGTAATCGCCTGAAGCGCCATTTTGCCCCCAGGGCGCAGGCGTGCCTGACACGTACGGAAAAACGTCGGCAGATAGCGCTGCCCCACCGCTTCGATCATTTCAACTGATACCAGTTTGTCGAATTCCCCGGTCAGGTCGCGGTAGTCGCAGAGCAATACGGTGACTCTCTCCTGTAAACCAGCGCGGGCAATGCGCGCTTTCGCCCAGGCAAACTGCTCCTGCGACAGGGTCGTGGTGGTCACCCGGCATCCGTAATGACGCGCGGCGTATTCCGCCATCGCTCCCCAGCCGGTCCCAATTTCCAACAGATGATCATTCGCGGTCAGCGCCAGCTGATCGCAAAGTCGCGCCATTTTGGCCTGCTGAGCCTGCGCTAACGACTGCTCGGGGCAGGTGAACAAGGCGCTGGAATAGAGTAAATCCTCATCCAGAAAGTGCGCGTAAAAGGCATTGCCGAGATCGTAATGCGCGGCAATGTTTTCTTTTGCCTGTTGCCGATGGTTGCGGCGCGTCCAATGACGTAAACGCTCAACGGGTCGGCCAAGCAGGCGGAATCCACTTTCCAGTCGCCCCAGCAGGGTGCTGTTGAGCGCAAATATTTGCAATAACGGCGTGAGCTGCTGCGTTTCCCACTCTCCATCCATCCAGGACTCTGCCGCTGCAAGACTTCCCCCCGTCAACACCCGCCAATACACTGTGGGCGAAACAATATGTACGTCGGCGCGTAATTCAGCCGAAACATCACCAAAATGAAAGACCTGGGCCCCTTCCCGCACCGTGACTGAACCCTGACGAAGGCCGCTCAGCATACGAAAAAGGAACCAACGCGCAACACGCAGGTTGCGCGGAATATCGGGTTCAATCGCAAAGGTGGGATCGGTCATGATCGTTCACTCCTGCTCACGGGATGATTGTAGAGAGGGACTCGCTTGAGCCACAGTCGTAGCGCCTGCCAGTAAATCGCTGACACCGTTTTCAGCGTCATTATCGGCAGTCGTCGCAGCAACGTGCGTAAACTTGCCGGCGTCAACGGCTCGCGTTTGAGCATCAGGGTGGCATCAAAAATTTTCTCTGCCTGATGGTTTTCGATATGCATATGCAGCGTTTTACCCGGCGAGTTAAATCGCCAGTGATAGACCATATCCATCGGATTAAACGGCGATACATGGAACGCTTTTTCCAGTGGCCGCTTTTCCTGCGCATCTACGGCATAGTAATGACGCTCATTCCACGGCGTATTGCGGACCTCCGCCAGCACCCAGCGCAGGATCTGCGCGCGGTCATAGCAGTAGTAAAAATTGACCGGATTAAAATGAAAACCGAAATAGCGCAACTGCGTCAGGAGCATCACGCGACCTTCAGGACGATCGCCCGTCAGGCTGGCAAGCTGATTCAGCACGTTCTCTTTTAACGGGGTTCCCAGCGGGTAATCCACATCATGAAAAGCAGTTGCAGCGAAGCGATTACGTTTCACGCCCACGCCCGGAAGCTGAGCGAGCTCGTCCAGATCGAGCCAAGCCATAAACACCTGATAAGTAAACTGGTGCGTGGCCGGCTGAAGGCGTCGGTGGCGTAATACGCCGTGGTACAGGCAGCTGTTCATCTTAGCGCCCCTCTCCTGCGGCAATGCCGTGTACCACATCCAGCGCACTGCGTACGCCATCTTCGTGAAAACCGTTGTACCAGTAAGCACCGCAGAACCAGCTCCGATGCTGACCGTTGATCTCAGCGCGACGCGCCTGCGCCCGCCAGCTTTCAGGGTTAAACAACGGATGCTCGTAAACAAAGCGTCGCCAGACGAAGCGGTCGTCGATGGGGATGTCCGGATTGAGGGTCACGCAAAATAGCGGGCTTCCTTCAGGTAATCCCTGGAGAATATTCATGTTATAGGTGACGCAAGCGCTGGCCCTCTCTTGCTCACTCAGGCGGTAATTCCAGCTTGCCCACGCGCGTTCGCGTACCGGTAACCAGCGGCGATCGCTGTGCAACACAACCTCGTTACGTTGCCAGCCAATTGCGCCCAGCACGTCGCGTTCTGCTGGGGTCGCATCCTCAAGTAAAGCCAGAGCCTGCGAGGAATGGCAGGCGAAGATCACCTGATCAAATGTCTGTATTGATCCTGCCAATTGTATTTTGACGCCGCTGTCGTAGCGAATAACCTGCTGAACAGGTGAATTGAGGTGCAATTTCAGACGATCGCCCAGCTTCGCCAGCATGACACGAATGTATTCGCGCGATCCGCCCGGCACCACATACCATTGCGGTCGATGCCAGATATCCAACAAGCCATGGTGCTCAAAGAACCGTAAGAACAGCGCCAGTGGAAAACGGCGCATCTCCTGAAGTGAAGATGACCATATGGCCGCGCCCATCGGCAAAATATAATGCCGCGCAAAGAACACGCTGAAGTGGTGTTGGTCGAGGAAGGTCTGAAGCGTCGCGTTCACATCGGTCTCATTTAATGCCTGTTTCGCCAGACGATTAAAACGGACAATCTCTTTCAGCATTCCCCAATATGCGGGGTTGACCAGATTTCGACGTTGGGCAAACAATGAAGTCAGCGTATGACCGCTATACTCCATACCGCTTTGCGGATTATGCACCGAGAAGCTCATCTGCGTTTTTTGCCCCTGAATGCCGAGTTCGCTCAGCAAGCCCATAAAACGCGGATAGGTTCGGTCGTTATAGACGATAAAGCCGCTATCAATCGCGAAACTCCCGTGCGGAGTCGCCACATCCACTGTCGCAGTATGGCCGCCAGGGGACGACGCCGCTTCAAAAAGCGATACCTGATGGTGTCCGGCCAGACGCCAGGCGCAGGTTAGTCCGGCAATACCACTGCCAATGATAGCAATTTTCATGAACGTACCATCCTGCGCAGCAACATGCGCTGGAAACACTCAGGCAGCCCGGCCAACAGACGCAGCAGCACGCCAAAGCCTGTCGGGAAGGCAATATGATTTTTTCCTTTCACCAGGCCACGGCGAATCGCCTTCACCGCCTGCTCTACACTTACCTGACCGGGCATAGGAAAATCGTTTTTACGGGTAAGCGGGGTATCGACAAATCCTGGCGAAACGACAGTCAAGGCGACACCTTTCGGTTCCCAGTCCAGACGCAAACTGTTAGCAAACCAGGTTAGCGCCGCTTTAGACGCGCCATAGGCTTCAGCCCGAGGAAACGGCATCCAGTGCGCCATCGAACTGACCAGCACCACGCGGCTACCGGAGGTTAACTGCGTCTGAAGCGCTTCCAGGCAGTTGATGGGGCCCAGATAATTCGTCGCCATCACCCGTTCAACCTTCTCGGCATCTATCCAGCCGTGGTCGAGATATTCGCAGGTTCCGGCGCAGAGAATAACCAGTTCGGGTTTGCAGTCCGCCAGCGCCTGGCGACAGGCGTCCCTGTCTGTCATATCGAACAGGCGTACTGTAATGTTGGCATGGGATTGGCGCAATTGTTCCAGCCGTTCAGGGTTGCGACCACAGGCAATCACGTGACAGCCGTCATCGGCCCATGACTTTGCCAGCCCGGCCCCAATCCCGGAGCTTGCGCCAGTAATGAGGACAGTCATCATGCGCGCACCCTCCTTTTCACACCGCGAACGGCCCAGCCCAACAGTGGCAGATGCTCATAGAGCATCTCACCGGCATCGTAATAATCACGCTGGCGAAAAATCTTCTCACCATGCGTCTCTACCATTGAACATCCCGGCAAAGATCGTATTTCTCCACCAGAAATCCGCGGATGCGACCAGTACATGGTCCAGGTCACGGCAAACCGCCCGCTCTCACAAAGCGGCGGATCTATAGCAAAACGGCAGGCGTTTACATTCGCCAGGAGGTGCGAGAAATAGCGCTGGATGGCAAACAGCCCGTTATGTTCCCCGAACGGATCGACAAGTACCGCATGCACGTCGTACAACCCGGCAAGCGCGGGGACAGGCTGGCGATCCAAACTGGCGTAGTAATCCACAAACCTGTCGATAACGGATGGCTGTGCGCGCATAGCTCTTACCCTTAAGTGAACCACATGACGTAGTGGCATAATTAAAACTTACACAAACACTTAAATTTGTCCAAGTTTTTGCTAAAAAATATTTATAAATCTATTTAATTCAATAAATTAGAAATAATTATTTTTAGATAAATCATTCAGAAGCTACTAAAGCAGTGGCTGATCGACACACAGGAAAGGTCGTGACAGAGGATTAAAGCGGGATCACTTCGAGGGAGTTGACCTGTTGCTGCCAGAGCTCTATCTGTTTTTTACGCGCCGCAGTGAGCTTACCAGACGTAACCAGCAGCCATTTTCGCTCGGGAAAAATCTCAGGCGCAAGCGTCGCGGGCGGCACGGGAAGCACATCAATGCGCAGTCCCTGTCCGGTACGACAAAGCGCTTCAAGCCAGATTTCGCAGGGGTCGGTAAGATGCCAGCCGGTAATCAGGTAGTTATCGCCCGGCGCACGCTTATCCCCTTCCAGACAAAATGAGGTGTAAGAAATGATAATACCATCAAGGATTTCACGCAGTGTCATGATAGCCGGCACGTTGGCCGAGACCTGACTTCGCAGGGGTCGCAACACCTCACTCACCAATTCAGGACGAGGATACTCGCGGCCCGCATCATAAATAAGCTGGCGCAGGGATTCAATTTTCCCTTCATTCAGGCGCTGCAGCATACTCTCTTGCAGGGCGAGCCAGTTATTCGTTCGCCGGGCGCCAGGGCGGGCCAGCAACGGTTTTACCTGACTAATTGGTACGCCTTTTTTCACCCAATCGAGAATTTTAAGCGCCTGCCGGATATCGTCATCGCTATACAACCGGTGCCCACCATCCGTACGCTGTGGTTTGAGAAGTCCATAACGACGTTGCCAGGCACGCAGCGTTGTGGCGGTTATTCCACAAAGCCGCGCAAATTCACCGATGGAATAGGACATACAGAACACCTGATAACAAAGAATACGCTCAATATACTACGAACTACGTTGGATTAGATAAACGAAAACTACTTGCCTTACAATTGCTAAATACCATACAACCGCCTTCAGGAAGACGTAAACAAAATAACCTGAGAGTAGCGCGCAATTTTTCAATTCTAACTAATTGATATATTAGGCTATTAACTTTACGGCTTCCTGGTAGCTGTTGTTCCTAAAATATTCTTACTTTTTGAAGATTTTCCCCTGCGTTCCGGCATCCGTATCCCGCCAGACATCCTCGCCTTTCACGCGACGGTCTCCCTGGAGGGTATAAATCACCATCCCCTGCTTGAACTGCAGCCCACCATCTGTTTTTGTGGCATGTACGCTCTTTCCATTGACGATGACTTTATCATTTTTATCAATACTGATGTTCGCAACCGTATCACCGCTATCACTCAAAGCTAACCACTTACCTGCATAAGGACTGGTTGCTGATGCTGTGGTATCGCTGCTCTCATTAACAAAACCAGCTTTTGCATTTTCAGCTTTAGATTTGTTGATATCACAACCTTGCGCCTCAGAGACCTGAGTACAACCAGACTGCTCAAGTTTATGCCGATAATCTTTATTGATAGCCCAGGTAGTGGATGTGAACAGCATAGAAACTAATGACAGGCAAATAACTACCCTTTTTGTACACATAGTGCGACCTCACGATGATAAGCCCAGATGAGAAGCAGCGAATAGCTACCCTTCTAAAATCTTAGTCAAGATCGTAGATACCTGTTATAAAAAGAGTATCACCATTCGATTTTTTGATAAATTTTTAAGCAGCAAGGGGCAATGAGCAAGATAGTTATTCGAATACCGACTGCTGTTGCTACGGTACAATGTGACAAACTAATCAAGGCCGAATAGCAACCATCTTGATGCGTAAAAAGACGAAAAGATAATGCGATGTTAAAAATGAAAGAAAACAACATTAATATCAACCGAATTCACTTTCTTTATGAGGCGTTGGCCAGGAGACATGCTTCCCCTGAAGATAAATACCTGGCCATTCTGAATGAAGGATTGAAAGCCTTTGACCTGTCTCTTGGTATTATTAGTCAGATAGAGGGTGAGCGTTACTCTCTACTTGCGGTTTCTCCAACAAGAGGAGACATTTCAGCTGGTATGGTTTTTGATCTGAAAAACACTTATTGTCAGCAAGTGGTCAGAGAAAAAAGAATAATAAGCGTTGAACATGCAGGAACACATCCTGACTTTAATTCCCATCCAGTCTACATTGGTATGAGGCTGGAAAGTTATATCTCAGCGCCAATATGGGTGAGAGAAAAATTATGGGGCACAATCAATTTCTCCTCCACTCAGATAAGAACCATAGAATTCTCTGAGGATGACTATGAATTTATTAGTTTAATGGCCGAGGGTATTGGTTCGTTAATCGAGATAAATTTATTAATCAGTGAAAATGAAATTGTTATTTCAGCACTACAAAAAAACAATGACATACTCGAAGCTATTTTTAAGAACTCAACTATCGGGATGGCTCTTGTCGCTTCTTCTGGCCAATGGAAAAAAGTTAACAATTCACTGACCCGTATGCTGGGATATACTGAAGAACATCTGCTTTCCATTAACTTTCAAAATATAACCCACCCCGATGATTTAAGCACTGATTTAAAACAATTAGATGCACTTTCTCGAGGAGAAATTCCATTCTACCAACTAGAAAAGAGATATCTGACAGCGACCGGGAATTATATCTGGATACTTCTGAGTGTTTCTTTGGTACGCGAAGATAATGGTGAAGTCAAATATTATATTGCTCAAATACAAAGTATTAATGAGCGTAAAAAGATGGAAATTGAGCTCAAAAAGCAAAAGGAGGAGTTACACAAAATCAATACTATGCTGGAGCGAATGGCCACTGAGGACAGTCTGACGGAGATTGCAAATCGCCGAAAGTTTATGCTCTGGTTTGAGAATGAAATGACCAGAATGGCGCGACATCCCGTACCTGTGTCACTTGCCATTGCCGATATCGATTTTTTTAAATCATATAATGATTCCTATGGCCACCAGGAAGGTGACTATGCACTTAAGAATATCGCCAAAGAACTTAGCCATACCCTGCGAAGCCAAGATAAAGTCGCACGATTTGGTGGTGAGGAATTTATCATGCTTTTCCCTGAAACGGATGAAAAAGGCTGTTTTTTGGCTTGCGAAAGATTAAGGAAAAGCATTGAGAAACTGAGCTCGCTCAGAAGACCGGTCACAATCAGTATTGGTGCAGTAACCTACCATCCCAGAGAAGGGAAGCTTGTTACCTTTGATGATTTATTGAAAGTGGCAGACTCCAAACTCTATGATGCTAAAAGGTCTGGGCGAAATAAGGTAAAAGTAGTCAATTTAGCAGACCATCAGGGCTAATCGAGTCTCTATCTCGACGCGAACCCGCTCAATTGGTTCTTAATCAGAACGACACCGTTGCAGCTGCGGGCAGTGGTATGGATGTGGGTCTTTCTACCATGACCGATGGGTAAAGCAGTTGTGCAATAAACGGCAGTTCGCAACGGAATCAGTGGGTTATCCCAAAAACTGATACTGGAAAAAACCTAAAGCTGTAGCCAGTTTAAGTTGACCACTTCAGAGGCAAATACGGCATTGAATGGGAAGCAGGAACCGCCCCAACCTTTCATGAGCAACGATCGCTTTCAGTAAGAATTAATAGGGAACAAAGAATTGATACACAGAAATTATTGGGACATAAATCAAGAAAAATGACAGACAAATATAACGACGACAGAGGTAAGGATTGGATAGTTGTCGAAGTAAAAAAGAGGTGAGCATGCCTGGTTTTTGGGAAAACGTTTTGGAGAGAGTTTTGGGGAAACAATGTTGCAGGCATAAAAAACGGGAACCACCTGGCTCCCGTTATCATACAACCCATAATGTGGATTACATGTTTTCGATGATCGCGTCGCCAAACTCTGAACATTTCAGCAGCTTAGCACCGTCCATCAGACGTTCGAAGTCATAGGTTACGGTCTTGGCGTTAATCGCGCCTTCCATACCTTTAACTATCAGGTCAGCCGCTTCGGTCCAACCCATGTGGCGCAGCATCATTTCAGCGGACAGAATGATAGAACCCGGGTTCACTTTATCCTGACCGGCATACTTCGGTGCAGTACCGTGAGTTGCTTCGAACAGCGCGCATTCGTCACCGATGTTCGCGCCCGGAGCGATACCAATACCACCAACCTGTGCTGCCAGCGCATCGGAGATGTAGTCGCCGTTCAGGTTCATACAGGCAATCACGTCATATTCAGCCGGACGCAGCAGGATCTGTTGCAGGAACGCATCGGCAATAACGTCCTTAACCACGATCTCTTTGCCGGTTTTCGGGTTCTTGATTTTGACCCAAGGACCGCCGTCAATCAGCTCACCACCGAATTCTTCACGCGCCAACTGATAACCCCAGTCTTTGAACGCGCCTTCGGTGAACTTCATGATGTTACCTTTATGTACTAAAGTAACAGAATCACGATCGTTAGCGATGGCATATTCGATTGCTGCACGAACCAGACGTTTAGTTCCTTCTTCAGAGCATGGTTTGATACCGATACCGCAATGCTCAGGGAAGCGGATTTTCTTCACGCCCATTTCTTCGCGCAGGAATTTAATCACTTTCTCAGCGTCGGCAGAGTCCGCTTTCCACTCGATACCCGCGTAGATATCTTCAGAGTTCTCACGGAAGATGACCATGTCGGTCAGTTCTGGGTGTTTAACCGGGCTAGGCGTACCCTGGTAATAACGCACCGGACGCAGGCAGACATACAGGTCAAGTTCCTGACGCAGGGCAACGTTCAGAGAGCGAATACCGCCGCCAACTGGAGTAGTCAGTGGGCCTTTGATGGCAACACGATATTCACGAATCAGATCAAGGGTTTCAGCAGGAAGCCAGACGTCCTGGCCATAAACCTGGGTGGATTTCTCGCCGGTGTAGATTTCCATCCAGGAGATTTTACGCTCGCCTTTATAGGCTTTCTCGACAGCAGCATCGACAACTTTGATCATCGGTGGGGTTACATCAACGCCGATACCGTCGCCTTCAATGAACGGGATAATCGGATTTTCAGGAACGTTGAGTTTGCCGTTTTGCAGGGTGATCTTCTTACCTTCCGCCGGAACAACTACTTTGCTTTCCATTCACCTCTCCTTCGAGCGCTTCTGGTTCTGCTCGTCTGTCATCGCGCTGCATGTGCGTTTGCGTCCTGCTGCACGAATGCGTTAGAGCAATTTTTTGTTAATGTTTTGTAATGAGCATGTCAATACTACCCTAATGTTCGCCGCCATGAAAGACACTCGTTCTTAGGCTATAATGCGGCAATTGATATAATCTGAAAATACCATGCAAAAAACTTCTTTTAGAAATCACCGGGTTGAGCGATTCAGCTCACGACAAGTCACCAGACAGCGTAAAGAAAACCAGCCAAAACGCGTGGTTTTGTTCAATAAACCCTACGATGTTTTGCCGCAATTTACTGACGAGGCTGGCAGAAGAACGTTAAAAGATTTTATTCCCGTGTCGGGGATCTATGCTGCGGGTCGACTCGATCGGGACAGTGAAGGGCTTTTGGTGCTGACCAATGATGGTGCGCTGCAGGCCCGGTTAACGCAGCCCGGTAAGCGTACCGGGAAAATTTATTACGTCCAGGTCGAAGGCGAGCCGACGGTAGAAGCGCTTAATGCGCTGCGTAACGGGGTAACGCTCAATGACGGTCCCACGCTGCCCGCAGGTATTGAAGTAACAGAAGAACCTGCATGGCTGTGGCCGAGAAACCCGCCTATCAGGGAGCGGAAAAATATCCCTACCACCTGGCTGAAAGTCACCTTATATGAAGGCCGCAACCGTCAGGTACGCCGCATGACAGCCCATGTTGGATTCCCGACGCTGCGCCTCATTCGCTATGCCATGGGGGATTACACACTGGATAATCTCGCCAATGGTGAATGGCGAGATGCAACTAACTGAATAAGGAACAGGTATGTTCAAACCGCACGTTACGGTCGCCTGCATCGTGCATGCAGAAGATAAGTTTTTAGTCGTTGAGGAAACAATCAATGGCAAAGCCTTATGGAATCAACCAGCCGGACATCTGGAAGCGGATGAGACGTTAGTGCAGGCCGCCGCTCGCGAGCTATGGGAAGAAACAGGTATCCACGCGCAGCCACAACATTTCATTCGAATGCATCAATGGATTGCGCCGGACAAAACGCCCTTTTTGCGTTTTCTGTTTTCTATCGAGCTTGCCAATATGTGCGCTACTGAACCTCATGACAGCGATATCGACTGCTGTCGCTGGGTCAGTGCAGAAGAGGTTATCTGCGCGCCAAACCTGCGCTCTCCGTTAGTTGCGGAGAGCATTCGCTGCTATCAGAGCGGACAACGCTACCCGCTGGCGATGATCGGTGAATTTAACTGGCCGTTTACAGAGGGTGTCAAGTAAGGGGCTGCGTGCTAGAATATGCCGCCTTGAAGTTCAATGTCGTGAGTATTCCTATGTCTGAAAGCCCAAAAAAAGTGATCGTCGGCATGTCCGGCGGTGTCGATTCCTCCGTTTCTGCCTGGCTGTTGCAACAACAGGGTTATCAGGTAGAAGGCCTGTTCATGAAGAACTGGGAAGAGGACGATGGCGAGGAATATTGCACAGCGGCTGCCGATCTTGCAGATGCACAGGCTGTCTGTGACAAACTCGGCATTGAGCTGCATACCGTCAACTTTGCCGCAGAATATTGGGACAACGTCTTTGAATTGTTCCTTGAAGAGTACAAAGCGGGCCGTACGCCAAACCCGGATATTCTGTGTAATAAAGAGATTAAGTTTAAAGCCTTCCTCGAATTTGCCGCTGAAGATTTAGGTGCCGATTACATCGCCACCGGTCACTACGTGCGTCGCGCGGATGTCGACGGTAAAAGCCGTCTGCTGCGTGGGCTCGATGGCAATAAAGACCAGAGCTATTTCCTCTACACGCTCGGCCATGAGCAAATCGCGCAAAGCCTGTTCCCGGTGGGCGAACTGGAAAAACCGCAGGTGCGTAAAATTGCTGAAGATCTCGGTCTGATTACGGCCAAGAAAAAAGACTCCACCGGTATCTGCTTCATTGGCGAACGTAAGTTCCGAGAATTTCTCGGTCGCTACCTGCCGGCTCAACCCGGTAAAATCATCACCGTTGATGGCGAAGAGATTGGCCAGCATCAGGGGCTGATGTACCACACCCTGGGTCAGCGTAAAGGTCTGGGCATTGGCGGGACGAAAGAAGGCACGGAAGATCCGTGGTATGTGGTGGATAAAGACGTTGAGAACAACATTCTGGTTGTTGCTCAGGGTCATGAACACCCGCGCCTGATGTCCGTTGGCCTGGTGGCGCAACAGTTACATTGGGTCGATCGCGAACCGTTCACTGGCACAATGCGCTGCACGGTGAAAACCCGTTATCGTCAGACCGACATTCCGTGCACCGTTAAGGCACTGGATGCCGAGCGTATTGAAGTCATTTTCGATGAACCCGTCGCGGCGGTAACGCCGGGTCAGTCGGCAGTCTTTTACAATGGCGAAGTGTGCCTCGGCGGCGGCATTATCGAACAACGATTGCCTCTGTCGGTATAATTACCTACACATTTGATACAAGGAAGCAGTGAACGTGGCAAAGAATTATTATGACATCACCCTCGCCCTGGCAGGCATTTGTCAGTCGGCACGCCTGGTGCAAGAACTGGCGCACCAGGGGCATTGTGATGCCGATGCATTACACGTTTCACTGAACAGCGTCATTGACATGAATCCCAGCTCTACGCTGGGCGTGTTTGGCGGCAGCGAAGCCAACCTTCGTCTCGGCCTGGAAACACTGCTCGGCGTGCTCAACGCCAGCAGTCGTCAGGGACTGAACGCGGAACTTACTCGCTATACATTAAGCCTGATGGTGCTGGAGCGTAAACTTTCAGCCGCTAAAGGCGCCATGGACACGCTGGGAGACCGTATTAACGGCTTGCAGCGCCAGCTGGACCATTTTGATTTGCAGTCAGAAACGCTACTGAGTGCGATGGCAGGCATTTATGTTGACGTTATCAGTCCACTCGGCCCGCGTATTCAGGTCACTGGCTCCCCGGCCATCCTTCAGAGCCCACAGGTTCAGGCCAAAGTTCGCGCTTCGCTGCTGGCTGGCATTCGCGCGGCCGTACTCTGGCATCAGGTGGGTGGAGGCCGTCTGCAACTCATGTTTTCTCGTAATCGCCTGACGACTCAGGCAAAACAAATTCTTGCTCATTTAACCCCGGAGTTGTGATCTATGGAATTATCCTCACTGACCGCCGTTTCCCCTGTCGATGGACGCTACGGCGATAAAGTCAGCGCGCTGCGCGGGATTTTCAGCGAATACGGTTTGCTGAAATTCCGTGTACAGGTTGAAGTACGCTGGCTGCAAAAACTGGCCGCGCACGCAGCGATCAAGGAAGTTCCTGCTTTTGCTGCCGACGCAATCGGTTACCTTGATGCGATCGTCGCTAACTTCGATGAAGAAGATGCTGCGCGTATCAAAACCATCGAGCGTACGACCAACCATGACGTGAAGGCAGTTGAGTATTTCCTCAAAGAAAAAGTTGCGGATATCCCGGAACTGCACGCCGTTTCCGAGTTTATCCACTTCGCATGCACCTCAGAAGACATCAACAACTTGTCTCACGCGCTGATGCTGAAAACCGCACGCGACGAAGTAGTCCTGCCGTACTGGCGTCAACTGATTGATGGCATCACAGCACTTTCTGTTGAATATCGCGATATTCCCCTGCTCTCTCGTACTCACGGGCAACCGGCCACCCCATCAACGATGGGCAAAGAAATGGCAAACGTGGCGTATCGCATGGAGCGTCAGTACCGCCAACTCAACCAGGTTGAAATCCTTGGTAAAATCAACGGTGCTGTGGGTAACTATAACGCCCACATCGCCGCTTACCCGGAAGTTGACTGGCATCAGTTTAGCGAAGAGTTCGTCACCTCGCTTGGGATCCAGTGGAATCCTTACACCACACAGATCGAGCCGCACGATTACATCGCTGAGCTGTTTGATTGCATCGCCCGCTTTAATACCATTCTGATCGATTTCGATCGCGACGTCTGGGGTTACATTGCGTTGGGTCACTTCAAGCAGAAAACTGTCGCGGGAGAAATCGGTTCTTCGACCATGCCACACAAAGTGAACCCTATCGATTTCGAAAACTCTGAGGGTAACCTGGGTCTGTCTAACGCGGTTCTGCAACATCTGGCGAGCAAACTGCCGGTTTCGCGTTGGCAGCGCGATCTGACGGATTCAACCGTTCTGCGTAATCTGGGCGTAGGTATTGGCTATGCGCTGATCGCCTATCAGTCCACCTTGAAAGGTGTGAGCAAACTGGAAGTGAACCGCGATCATTTGCTGGACGAACTGGATCATAACTGGGAAGTTCTCGCAGAGCCGATTCAGACCGTGATGCGTCGCTATGGCATTGAAAAACCGTACGAGAAGCTGAAAGAACTGACCCGTGGAAAACGCGTTGACGCCGAAGGTATGAAGCAGTTTATCGACAGTCTGGCACTGCCGGAAGAAGAGAAAACGCGCCTGAAAGCCATGACGCCAGCCAATTACATTGGTCGTGCCATCATCATGGTTGATGAACTGAAGTAATCAACAACCCGCAGATGCTGAACTGAAGCCGGATGAGCGTAAGCGATTCCGGTTTTTTATCGCCGTATGAACATCCCTTTCCCGTTTTATTAAATGGTTATCCCCACGGATCATGCTCAGCGCTAGACTAAAAAAGTAATTTTGTAAGTTCTTTACTGATAAATTATATTAAAATCAATAGCTTAATAAAATATTATTTTGGACCATTGCGGGAAATATGAGTCATTTCAGCGCCCCAAATTTGGCCCAAAAGTAATAATCGATGTTGGTCTGAATTGCCACAGGTTTAACAAACACTTTAAAATCAAGCCTAGGCAGCATCGTCTACCTGGAGGCGTCAGTCCAGGTAAAAAGTGAAGGTTTTAGCAAAGTTTTATGTTTTATGACAGAAATAAAAAAGCATTATCTTTCAAGATAATGCTTTTTCACCTGAACTGATTCTTATAACAATTAGATTAATGTAATTTTAATATCGTAACTTTCAAGCCCAGTCATTTTTTCACGAGCAGTAAACTGGATATCAGAGACTTCTTTTCCTGTCTTTTTTTTGAGTTCAATAATTTTTTTTGTGATGAATTCAGAAATATCCGCTTCAGTTTTTCTTTTTAAATCTTCGACGTTCATTATTTACCTCTCTTGATCTCTAACGCATCAACGCCAGGCGCGTTACTTTCCCCGTGGAGCACAGGTAAAAGCGCTGACATATTTAAAAGATAGAATGGAAATCCTGAATTATCAAGAGGTTGCAGTATAATCTTCATGCAAAAGAGCTCGTAACCCCACAAACCACTGACTAAAATCTGGGTCGGTCACGAAACAACCAGTTCTCATTTCAAAAGCTTCGATGCGGCCTCGAGAATCTCTTCGGAACTGACATCACGATCTGAAGCCACATAAACTATTTTATGGTCTCCAGTCAGAGATGGAAAGCCCGCAGACATTACGGATAGATGCGCTTTTTCTCCATTGGGAAACTCACGCATTATCGTCGTAATACCTTTCATTACAGATACAACGACTGCCGGTTGTGAGTTAAAAAAAACAATTACTTTTTTCATAATTTTACCGTGACGGTTCTTATATAAATGAACGGTTAAGCATACAAAAAAGGCTCCATAAGGAGCCTGAAATTTATTTTCTATAATCTGATGAAGACTGACCAGAACGAATGTATAGTGCCACATTATCAAATGTTATCATTGTTGATTTGCAAAAAATACATTTCGCTCCGAAAGGATTTTTTTCAGTAACATCAAAGTTTGACGTTCTGTACTGAGATCCGTGACAACACGGGCATCTGAAGTGAATATTATTGGTAATAACAGTTACCTTATACAGCCACAACATTAACTGCTGTGGGGCCTTTGGGTCCCTGTTCAACACTAAATTCAACTTCCTGATTCTCATTCAGAGTTTTGAAATCATTGCTCTGGATAGCAGAGAAGTGTACAAACACATCTTTACTGCCATCTTTAGGGGTGATAAACCCAAAACCTTTTTCAGGATTGAACCATTTTACTAAACCAGTCATTTTATTAGACATAATCATTACCTTAATTGAGTGAGCCCTTGGGCAGATTGGTCCGAAAAAAATTATCAGAGAGAAAAGCTAACAAGGAAATCTCAACAGGAACAAGGAATAAAATTATTTCAGCGACTGCTTCAGATAAATTCGTAACAAACCAGAGATTCATTAACGCATGATTAACCAAACATAGCAAGCTTTAGTTTTGTAAGGAAATCACCCATAACTTTGAGCATAAAAATTAATTTAAACTGCAATATTTCCGAGCATGTCGGTGAGCATTGTGACGTTCATCCAGGCGCATTTCTCAGTAGACAGCTTCATGCCCTGAACTACCGACTTTTTTATCAGCCCCCATTGGTTAATAAAATTAAGATTTCCTGGACAAATTAAGGTAAAGTTAAAGTCCATCCAATCAAGGAAAAGCCTATGTCAGAACGTAAAGACTCTAAATCACGCCGTAACTATCTTGTCAAATGCACTTGCCCAAACTGTACCCATCAATCTGAACATAGTTTTGCAAGATTACAAAAAGGTTCCCTTTTAATCTGTCCTCATTGCAATAAAGTATTCCAAACAAATCAAAAAGAAGCAGCCTGAATCTGTTTGAGATACCGTTTCTCGCACAGAATCACCACATCTGTATTTTAATATTGTTCAAGCCACCGATAATAAAAAAAACGCTCAGGCCTTAGCCGTCATTGTTATCGCATACACACATAAAGCGGATTTTACTTTGCGATAACTCCACTGCCGGCAACCGGACCTTTAGTACCATGTTCAATAGAGAATGAGACTTTTTGACCTTCAAACAAAGTGCGAAAATTACCGTTCTGGGTAGCAGAGAAATGAACAAACACATCTAATCTGCATGACTCAGAAGTACTCCTTCCCGGATTACGCGTTGAGTTTTGTCGAATAAATGGTCTTCGAGGCCCGTCTGTAGCGAACATGTATCTCTCATCATTTGTAGCCCCTGATTTCTGGAATCATAAAAGATAAATTAAAAACAGGGAGAGGTTCACATGTATCCGAAAATATATCTAAACGACTGGTTGACAGGCCTTAAGAGCTCATGTTGCACGCTGGTAGTGACTACACTTTCTGTCATCTAACCTGCCAGGCTAAGTGATTTTTTTACAGACACCAAAGCTTTAGAGGTATCTGGTGCAACAATGCTGTCGATTACTTCTATTGTATACACATTACAGCGTGTTATCGGAGAAAATACCCGTCTGGTAGATATTGAGCATGCCGACATTTTGCATTACCGAAAAGAGTTATTGACCGGGACAATTATTAACCCGGCAATGCCGAATCTCACCAGGCAGGGTCGCGCGCCCTCAACAGTCAATAAACAGATGGCAGTTTTATCAGAAATGCCTAAGCTCGTAAACCGAAGCCAGTTTATATTGCATGCTCCTTATGAGGGCGTGTCGCGACTCAAGTTATCTAAAAATGATCCCGACCCACTTTTACTTCATAAGTACCAGGCACTGATAACCACCCTTCCCCGTAGCCAGGCATTAATCATCATTGTTGCCGTATATACAGGGATGAGGCCGGGCGAGATAGGCGCCCTGGCATGGGAAGACGATGCACATATGGTGTACGAGATTTACTCCAAGTGGATTGGCGACATGAACCAGGATCAGGTCAATATGCTGAACAATCAGATGCCAACAGCACTGCCCCCAGAACGCCCCACAGGCAGGGGAGCATGAGAAAAGTTATTTAAGTTCATAGCGCTGCTTTCAATCCACATAATCAGCGTTAAACTATTCATACCGTTATTTTAGGGAGAAACGATGATGCGCGTACTGGTTGTCGAGGATAATGCTTTATTACGCCACCACCTTAAGGTTCAGCTACAGGATTTAGGTCATCAGGTAGATGATGCAGAAGATGCCAAGGAAGCAGACTATTATCTGAATGAACATCTTCCGGATATCGCACTCGTTGACTTAGGCCTTCCCGATGAAGATGGTTTGTCGTTGATCCGCCGTTGGCGCAGCAATGAGGTTTCGCTGCCGATTCTGGTATTGACCGCGCGTGAAGGCTGGCAGGACAAAGTGGAAGTACTCAGCGCCGGCGCTGATGATTACGTCACCAAACCGTTTCACATTGAAGAAGTGGCTGCGCGCATGCAGGCGCTGATGCGTCGCAACAGCGGTCTGGCCTCGCAGATTATCTCCCTTCCGCCTTTCCAGGTTGATCTCTCTCGCCGCGAATTATCCGTCAATGATGAAGTTATTAAGCTCACGGCGTTCGAATATACCATTATGGAAACACTCATCCGTAATAGCGGCAAAGTCGTCAGTAAAGATTCGCTCATGCTGCAGCTATACCCGGATGCTGAACTACGTGAAAGTCACACTATTGATGTCCTGATGGGACGTCTGCGTAAAAAAATTCAGGCGCAATATCCGCATGAAGTAATTACCACAGTACGTGGGCAAGGCTATCTTTTCGAACTGCGCTAATGAACAAATTATTGCGTCATTTTTTCCCGTTATCGCTGCGGCTGCGCTTTTTACTGGCAACCGCAGGTGTGGTATTGGTGCTTTCACTGGCCTACGGCATGGTTGCCCTGGTAGGTTACAGCGTTAGTTTTGATAAGACCACGTTCCGCCTGTTGCGCGGTGAAAGCAATCTGTTTTATACCCTGGCGAAATGGGAAAACGGCAAGATTAACATCGAGCTGCCCGAGAACCTCGACATGCAAAGCCCAACAATGTCGCTGATTTACAATGAAGCGGGTGAGCTTCTGTGGGCACAGCGCAACGTGCCCTGGTTGACGCAAAGCATCCAACCAGACTGGCTTAAAACCAACGGTTTTCATGAGATTGAAGCCAACGTTGACGCCACCAGCACCCTACTGGGCGAAGACCACTCCGCACAGCAACAGTTAAAAGAAGTCAGAGAGGATGACGACGACGCCGAAATGACCCACTCCGTGGCGGTTAACGTCTACCCCGCCACTGCCAGAATGCCACAGTTAACCATTGTGGTTGTCGATACAATTCCTATTGAGCTAAAGCGCTCATACATGGTCTGGAGCTGGTTTATTTATGTGCTGGTCGCCAATCTGTTGCTGGTCATTCCGCTCTTATGGGTGGCCGCCTGGTGGAGTCTGCGGCCAATTGAGTCGCTGGCGCGTGAAGTCCGCGAGCTTGAGGAGCATCATCGTGAGATGCTGAACCCCGCCACCACGCGCGAACTGACCAGTCTGGTTCGTAACCTGAATCGACTTTTAAAAAGCGAACGTGAGCGCTACGACAAATACCGCACCACATTAACTGACCTCACCCACAGCCTGAAAACACCACTGGCGGTATTGCAGAGTACCCTGCGCTCGATGCGTAATGAAAAAATGAACGTGAGCGACGCCGAGCCTATCATGCTGGAACAAATCAGCCGTATTTCCCAGCAGATTGGCTATTACCTGCATCGTGCAAGCATGCGTGGCAGCAGCTCTCTGCTCAGTCGCGAACTGCATCCAGTCGCGCCGTTGCTTGATAAACTCACCTCCGCGCTGAATAAAGTTTATCAGCGTAAAGGCGTCAATATCAGTCTCGATATCTCCCCCGAAATCAGTTTCGTAGGCGAGCAGAACGACTTTGTCGAAGTGATGGGTAACGTACTGGATAACGCATGTAAATACTGTCTGGAGTTTGTCGAGATTTCAGCGCATCTGTCAGAAGATCAACTGCATATTCTGGTTGAGGATGATGGTCCTGGTATTCCGCAAAGCAAACGGGAAGTGGTGTTTGACCGTGGTCAGCGCGTCGATACGTTACGACCTGGACAAGGCGTCGGACTGGCAGTGGCGCGAGAAATAACTGAACAGTATGACGGGCAGATTATTGCCAGTGATAGCCTGCTGGGTGGCGCGCGCATGGAGGTTATTTTTGGTCGCCAGCAGCCGGGGCAGAAAGACGAGTAATCGCCACGTGTAATAAATATGTGCTGACTTCACGCTTGAGGTTAAGTATCCGTTATAATCGGTTGCAGATACCAGCCTGCGGGAAGCTCACTATGGAATACCAACTCACACTTAACTGGCCCGATTTTCTTGAACGCCACTGGCAGAAACGCCCGGTGGTATTAAAACGCGGGTTTAACAACTTTATTGACCCACTTTCTCCTGACGAACTGGCTGGACTGGCAATGGAAAGTGAGGTCGACAGCCGACTCGTCAGCCACCAGGACGGCAAATGGCAAGTTAGCCACGGTCCCTTTGAAAGCTATGACCATCTCGGCGAGAACAACTGGTCGCTTCTGGTCCAGGCGGTCAATCACTGGCACGAGCCAACCGCTGCGCTGATGCGTCCGTTTCGCGAACTGCCTGACTGGCGTATCGACGATCTGATGATCTCCTTCTCCGTCCCTGGCGGCGGGGTTGGCCCGCATCTGGATCAGTACGATGTATTTATCATCCAGGGAACCGGACGTCGCCGCTGGCGCGTAGGTGAAAAACTGCAGTTAAAACAACACTGTCCTCACCCGGATCTCCTTCAGGTCGACCCGTTTGAAGCCATCATCGATGAAGAGCTGGAACCCGGCGATATCCTGTATATTCCACCGGGGTTCCCGCACGAAGGCTATGCGCTGGAAAACGCCATGAACTATTCGGTCGGCTTCCGTGCGCCAAACACGCGCGAACTGATTAGCGGGTTCGCCGACTACGTATTACAACGTGAGCTGGGCAGCACGTATTACAGCGATCCTGACCTGCCGCCGCGCGACCATCCTGCCGACGTACTGCCACAAGAGATGGACAAGCTGCGCGAAATGATGCTGGGGCTGATTAATCAACCGGAACATTTCCAGCAGTGGTTTGGCGAGTTTATTTCTCAGTCTCGTCATGAGCTGGATATTGCGCCGCCGGAGCCACCGTATCAGCCAGATGAAATTTACGATGCCCTGAAGCAAGGGGATGTGTTAGTGCGTCTGGGCGGATTACGCGTATTGCGCATCGGCGACGACGTCTACGCCAACGGTGAAAAAATTGACTCGCCGCATCGTCCTGCCCTGGAAGCGCTGGCCAGCCATATCGTGCTAACGGCTGAGAACTTTGAGGATGCGCTGGAAGATCCGTCTTTCCTTGCCATGCTTGCCGCGCTGGTCAACAGTGGGTACTGGTTCTTCGAAGGGTGATGAGTCATTTTGCCGGATGACGTTTTGTGCATCCGGCATCTACTTCGGGCTTGTTACTGCTGCTTCGCAGTTAACTCCGCAATACGCACAATCACCTGCACCGCTTTTTCCATTCCTTCCAGGGTTACAAACTCATGTTTGCCATGATAGTTATAACCACCGGTGAAAAGATTCGGACACGGTAATCCCATAAACGACAGCTGTGCGCCGTCAGTACCGCCACGAATAGGTTTCAGCACCGGCTCAATATCGCAATCGCGCATTGCCTTCTGGGCGATATCCAGCACGTGTGGATGTTCAATCACTTTTTCGCGCATATTGTAGTAACTGTCTTCAATCACCAGTTCGATATAGCAATCCGGGTGTAACCCTTTGCCGACCTTTTTGGCGATATCCATGATCTTACGTTTACGCGCTTCAAACTGCTTGCGGTCAAAATCACGGATGATGTAGTGCATATCTGCACGATCGACCGTCCCTTTCATGCTCGCCAGGTGATAAAAGCCTTCGTAGCCTTCCGTCGTTTCCGGGCTTTCGTCTGCCGGAACCTCAGCGTGAATACGCGCCGCCAGCGACAGCGCATTCACCATCACCCCTTTTGCAGTACCGGGATGCACATTGTTGCCGACAATTTTGATATTAACCGAGGCGGCGTTGAAGTTTTCAAACTCCAGCTCACCTACGCCACCACCGTCAACAGTGTAGGCCCACTGCGCATCGAATGCCGCAACGTCAAAATGCTTGGCCCCTTTACCAACCTCTTCATCCGGCGTGAAGGCCACGCGGATATCACCGTGCGGAATGTTTTTTTGAATAAGCACGGCCAGCGCGGTCATGATTTCCGCCACACCTGCTTTGTCATCCGCGCCCAGCAGGGTTTTACCGTCTGTAGTGATTAGCGTCTGGCCCAGAAGTTGATGTAGCACCGGGAACATCACCGGCGACAGAACTTCATCACCAATGCCTAACGCAATATCGCCGCCGCGATAGTTTTCGACGATTTGCGGATTAACGTTTTTACCGCTGAAATCCGGTGAGGTATCCACATGGGAAATAAAGCCGATCGCGGGAATATTGCCAGCAACGTTAGCGGGCAGCGTCGCCATCAGCGTACCCTTTTCGCTCAATGAAATATTAACCAGCCCCATCTCTTCGAGCTGTTGTTTGAGCAGTTGTAACAACTTCCACTGTCCTTCGGTGCTGGGTACCTGCCGCACGCCCGATTTTGATTGGGTGTCCAGCGACACGTAGTGTAAAAAACGCTCAAGTAGTTTATCCATGCAGTCACCCTCACTTTTTGTGACAACATTATCAATAAGCAACAAAAGACAAATATTGCGTCAGGTCACTTTTATCCCCGCAAGTAAGAATATTTCTCCTCGACATCCCCTCTGACTATAGGGTTAAGTCAGTAATTCGCAACAAGGATTGGCGATTACAATGGTTTGCCGTAGAATAACCGCCCTCATTAAGAGTCATCAAGGTGGTTAACCACAAACCCCGCATCGGTCAGCCATCCGTTGCGTTTACATGGGACAGAGTAAAAAATTGAATAAACAACCGCGTTCGCTTTCTCCACTGGTGCAATTAGCGGGAATTCGCAAAAGTTTCGATGGCAAAGAGGTGATTTCCAGCCTGGATTTGACCATCAATAATGGCGAGTTTCTCACGCTGCTCGGCCCCTCTGGCTGCGGTAAAACAACCGTTCTTCGCCTGATTGCCGGCCTGGAAACTGTTGATTCCGGTCATATTATGTTGGACAACCAGGACATCACTCACGTTCCTGCGGAAAACCGCTACGTGAACACCGTCTTCCAAAGCTATGCGTTATTCCCCCACATGACCGTATTTGAGAATGTGGCCTTTGGCTTACGCATGCAAAAAACGCCCGCAGCCGACATTTCTCCCCGCGTTACTGAAGCTCTGCGCATGGTGCAACTGGAAGAATTCGCCCAGCGAAAACCACATCAACTCTCCGGTGGACAGCAGCAGCGCGTAGCGATTGCCCGTGCGGTGGTGAACAAACCTCGCCTACTCTTGTTAGATGAATCCCTCTCTGCACTTGACTACAAACTGCGTAAGCAGATGCAGAACGAACTGAAAGCGTTGCAGCGTAAGCTGGGTATCACTTTTGTCTTTGTCACACACGATCAGGAAGAAGCGCTGACCATGTCAGATCGCATCGTGGTGATGCGCGATGGTAAGATTGAGCAGGACGGTACGCCGCGCGAAATCTACGAAGAGCCTAAAAATCTGTTCGTCGCCGGATTTATTGGCGAGATCAACATGTTTAACGCCACGGTGATAGAACGTCTGGACGAACAGCGCGTTCGTGCTAACGTTGAAGGTCGTGAGTGCAATATTTATGTCAACTTTGCGGTGATTCCTGGGCAGAAGCTGCACGTTCTGTTACGCCCGGAAGATCTGCGCGTGGATGAAATCAACGACGATAATCATATCGAAGGTCTTATCGGCTACGTGCGTGAGCGCAACTACAAAGGCATGACGCTGGAGTCGGTTGTGGAACTGGAAAACGGCAAGATGGTGATGGTCAGTGAGTTCTTCAACGAAGACGATCCTGACTTTGACCACTCGCTCGACCAGAAAATGGCGATTAACTGGGTAGAAAGCTGGGAGGTCGTACTGGCTGATGAAGAACACAAGTAAATTCCAGAGTGTGGTGATCGTCACCATTGTCGGTTGGCTTGTGTTATTTGTCTTTCTGCCCAACCTGATGATCATCGGCACCAGCTTTTTGACTCGCGACGACGCCAATTTCGTCAAAATGGTCTTTACGCTGGAAAACTATACACGCCTGCTCGATCCGCTCTATTTTGAGGTGCTGGTTCATTCTCTCAATATGGCGCTGATTGCTACGCTCGCCTGTCTGGTACTCGGCTACCCGTTTGCCTGGTTTTTGGTGAAACTGCCGGAAAAAGTGCGTCCACTGCTGCTGTTCCTGCTGATTGTTCCGTTCTGGACCAATTCACTTATTCGCATCTACGGACTCAAAATTTTCCTCAGCACCAAGGGCTATCTCAACGAATTTCTGTTGTGGCTCGGCGTTATCGATACCCCTATTCGCATCATGTTTACCCCCAGCGCGGTGATTATCGGCCTGGTGTACATCCTGCTGCCGTTTATGGTAATGCCGCTCTATTCCAGCATTGAAAAACTCGATAAACCGCTGCTGGAAGCCGCGCGCGATCTGGGCGCCAGTAAACTTCAGACCTTCACCCGCATCATTATTCCGTTGACGATGCCGGGAATTATCGCCGGATGCCTGTTGGTTATGCTGCCCGCAATGGGGCTGTTTTACGTATCCGACTTAATGGGCGGGGCGAAAAACCTGCTGATTGGTAATGTGATTAAAGTTCAGTTCCTGAACATCCGCGACTGGCCGTTTGGTGCCGCCACCAGCATTACGCTGACCATTGTGATGGGGCTGATGCTGCTAATCTACTGGCGCGCCTCCCGCTTGCTGAACAAGAAGGTGGAACTCGAATGATCGGTCGCCTGCTCAGAGGCGGTTTCATGACCGCTATCTACGCGTATCTGTATATTCCAATCATTATTTTGATTGTGAACTCCTTTAACAGCTCGCGCTTCGGCATCAACTGGCAGGGATTCACCACCAAATGGTACGGCCTGCTGATGAACAACGACAGCCTACTACAGGCGGCGCAGCACTCGCTGACGATGGCAGTACTCTCCGCCACGTTTGCCACGCTGATCGGTTCACTCACAGCAGTCGCACTGTACCGCTACCGTTTTCGCGGTAAACCGTTTGTCAGCGGCATGCTGTTCGTGGTGATGATGTCGCCAGATATTGTGATGGCGATTTCTTTGCTGGTGCTGTTTATGCTGATCGGCATTCAACTGGGCTTTTGGTCACTTTTGTTCTCGCATATCACATTCTGTCTGCCCTTCGTGGTTGTAACGGTCTACTCACGTCTGAAAGGCTTTGACGTACGCATGCTTGAGGCGGCCAAAGATCTGGGTGCCAGTGAAGTAACCATTCTGCGCAAGATCATACTGCCATTGGCTATGCCTGCGGTGGCTGCCGGTTGGTTGCTGAGCTTTACGCTGTCGATGGATGATGTTGTCGTTTCGTCATTCGTTACCGGGCCGGGTTATGAAATTTTGCCATTAAAAATCTACTCAATGGTCAAAGTCGGCGTATCACCAGAGGTGAACGCTCTGGCGACCATTTTGTTGGTTCTGTCGCTGGTTATGGTCATTGCCAGCCAGCTTATTGCACGTGATAAAACCAAGGGCCGTTAAGGCCCTTAATTCAGGGGACGTTAAATGATGAAAAAATGGTCACGCCACCTGCTCGCGGCGGGTGCTCTGGCACTGGGCATGAGCGCCGCTCACGCCAATGACAACAACACGCTCTATTTCTATAACTGGACCGAGTATGTCCCGCCTGGACTGCTGGAACAGTTCACCAAAGAGACCGGCATTAAGGTGATCTATTCGACCTATGAGTCGAATGAAACTATGTATGCCAAGCTCAAAACTTATAAAGACGGCGCATACGATCTGGTGGTTCCGTCCACCTATTACGTCGATAAAATGCGCAAAGAAGGCATGATCCAAAAGATCGACAAGTCGACGTTGACCAACTTCCACAACCTCGATCCGGAAATGCTCAACAAGCCGTTTGACCCCAACAATGATTACTCCATCCCGTATATCTGGGGTGCTACGGCTATTGGCGTCAATAGCGATGCCATCGACCCGAAAACGGTGACCAGTTGGGCCGATCTGTGGAAACCGGAATACAAAGGCAGCCTGCTGTTAACGGATGATGCACGTGAAGTGTTCCAGATGGCACTGCGCAAGCTGGGATATTCCGGCAATACCACTGACCCGAAAGAAATTGAAGCTGCCTATAACGAGTTGAAGAAACTGATGCCAAACGTTGCAGCGTTTAACTCTGACAACCCTGCCAACCCGTATATGGAAGGTGAAGTCAATCTGGGGATGGTGTGGAACGGCTCCGCGTATGTTGCGCGTCAGGCAGGCACACCGCTTGAAGTCGTCTGGCCAAAAGAAGGTGGGATCTTCTGGATGGACAGCCTCTCTATTCCGGCTAACGCGAAAAACAAAGAAGGTGCGCTGAAGCTGATTAACTTCTTACTGCGCCCGGACGTGGCGAAAGAAGTTGCGGAAACTATTGGTTATCCAACGCCAAACCTGGCGGCACGCAAGCTGCTCAGTCCTGAAGTCGCGAACGATAAAACCCTGTACCCGGATGCAGAAACCATCAACAAAGGGGAATGGCAGAACGACGTCGGTTCCGCCAGCGCTATTTACGAAGAGTACTATCAGAAGCTGAAAGCAGGACGCTAATTCAGCGTGATGCCGGGTAAGGCGAAGCTGCCACCCGGCACATAAAATTGATCACAGTCCCTTCAACAACTTCTCCACAAACTCAGGTACCACCTGGCTTGCCGGACCGTAATACTTCTCTTCAAACTCGCTTCCCACCTGGCTCGGTTCAAGATTTAACTCTACCGTATGCGCCCCATGTAGTCGCGCCTCATGCACAAACCCCGCAGCCGGGTACACATGGCCCGACGTACCAATTGCAATGAATACATCCGCCATTGCCAGCGCCATGTAAATTTCATCCATGCCCAGCGGCATTTCACCAAACCACACCACGTGCGGTCGCAGCGGTGCCGGAAATTGACAGCAGTGACATTTATCTTCCGGGGTCACATCGTCCTTCCATTCCAGAATCTGCCCACTTTGCGAGCAGCGAACCTTGAGCAGTTCGCCGTGCATATGGATAACGTTCTGGCTGCCCGCACGTTCATGCAGATTATCAATGTTCTGTGTGACCAGTAAAAAACGATCGCCCAGCTCGGCTTCGAGTTTTGCCAGCGCGATATGCGCCGCATTGGGCTGGATTTCTGGTTGCTGCAACTGGTGGCGACGGGCGTTATAAAACGACTGAACCAGTTGCGGATTACGACTAAATCCTTCCGGTGTCGCAACGTCCTCAACCCGATGTTCTTCCCAGAGACCATCCGCCGCGCGGAAGGTTCGAATTCCTGACTCAGCGGAGATTCCCGCTCCCGTCAGTACCAGCACTCTTGGTTTTTCCATCAATTCAGGCACCACTCTGTCTCTGAAAAAGATTCGTTGACGCAGGCGATCGCGCAAATGGCGTTTATTTTTACGAAAGCGGCTTAACCGATGACCCCGACGCGACAGCATAACAACCTCTTTGTATTAATCGGTAAGATGTAGGAAAGCGGCCCCGCGCATCCCGCCCGCATCGCCGTGCCGCGCTTGCTCAATACGCGGCACCCGTGCGACCGGCAGCAGATGACGTGGCAGCCGATCCGCCAGCTGCGTCGTGATAGCGGTAAAATTCGACAAGCCTCCGCCAATCACCACCAAATCAGGATCGACGATGGTCAGAATATTTCCAAGGCACACCGCCAGCAAATCCAGATAGCGTTCAACGTGAGCACGCGCTTGCTCATCACCCTGCTCCCACAGCGCGATAATTTCACGGGCATCCAGCGGTTGATGGTAGTAATGCTGATACAACCACGCAAATCCGCCGCCGGAAAGGTAGCTTTCGATGCATCCCAGCTGGCCGCATCCGCAGCGGCGTAGCGGGAAATCAAAACCCATCAGCGTCAGCGCATCGACTGGCAAACGAATATGACCAAACTCACCGGTAATATAGCTGTGTCCAGTGATGGATTTCCCGTTAAGTACCAGGCCGCCGCCCACTCCCGTACCAAGGATCAATCCCATCACCAGCGGATATTGAGTAAACTCGTCATCCCAGGCTTCGGAGAGAGCAAAACAGTTAGCGTCGTTATCCAGGCGTACATCCCGGTCCAACCGCGCGCTGAGGTCAGCACGTAAAGGTTTACCACTGGCAGCGGGAACGTTGGCTGCATAAAGCGTACCGTCTTCCGTTTCCGGCATACCAGGAATGCCGATGCCTACCGAACCTTTAACGCCAAACCGTTGGTCTGCTTCCTTTACCAAATTGCAAACCGCATCAAGGAAAGCGTCATAACTATCACGCGGCGTAGGGACGCGCGTTTCCCATTGCAAACGACGTTGATTATCGAATACGCCTAACGCAATTTTAGTCCCACCGATGTCAAATCCGTAATACATCACCGCTCCTTGATGCAGCATAAATGCTTTAATGTATATATTGTTATTGGCCGCTAAGTACTCTCGCAGGATCAATATTGCTGGCGCGACGCGCCGGATACCAACTCGCCAAAAGACTCAGCACTAATGCTGTCACCAGCACGTAAATCACATCCAGCCAATGTAATTCAGATGGCAGGAAGTCAATGAAATAGATATCGCCGGACAAGAACTGATGACCGATAAGCGCCTCGATACCGTTTATGATCGGCGTCAGTTGCAGTGAGACAACTACCCCAATAACCACGCCGATCAAGCTACCGAAAAGACCCGCCAGCAGGCCGTACCAGACAAAAATGGCTCGTATCAACCCATCTTTTGCCCCGAGGGTTCTTAATACCGCAATATCGCCGCTTTTGTCTTTTACCGCCATCACTAACGTGGAAACGATATTAAAGCAGGCCACACCAATCACCAGCACCATCGCCAGATACATAATGGCGCGAATCATCTGGATATCGCGATACATATAGCCGTAAGTACCGATCCAGCTCTTAATATAAACATAGTTATTGGTCACTTCGCCCGCGTCTCGCACCAGCTTATTGGCGTTAAACACGTCGTTAACTTTCAGCGCAATCCCGGAAACGCTGGATCCCAGATCCAGGTATTGCTGCGCGTCTTGCATTGGGATCATGGCAAAGCTGTGATCGAGTTGGCCGCTCAGTTGCAGGATCCCAGTGACGTGTAAACGCACGCGTTTAGGCTGCTGTAACTTATGATCCGCACTGGCGTTGGGGATCATAATTGACACCCAGTCGCCCTGCTTCACCTTCAGCGCATCGGCAATACCCTTGCCAATGATTATCTGCTGCTCACCGGCTTTGAAATTATTCCAGGCGTGGTTCTGCACGAAGGAGGGCAACGCGCTCAAGCGCTGTTCCTGCTGCGGATCAACACCCTTCACCTGCACTGCGCGTAGGTTCGCCCCACTCTCCACCAGCCCGGTAAAGTTGATATAAGGCGCCGCAGCGACAATGCCGGGCACTTTCTGAACTTTATCGAGCGCTTCCTGCCAGTTGTTCCACGGCTGATTTACGGCTTCAATCTCACCATGCGGAACCACGGCCAGAATACGGTTGTTCAACTCACGCTCAAATCCGTTCATCGCGCTTAGACCGACGATCAACACCGCCACGCCCAACGCAATACCGACGGTAGAAATCACGGAAATCAGCGACACCATACCGCCGCGCCGCCGACCGCGGTTAAAGCGCAGACCAATCAATAATGATAAAGGCGACGCCATTACTCAGCCCCCATCAGGCTCAGTTCAGCCGTCAGGCGACCATCGCGCATTTCAAGCTGGCGGCTCATTCGCTTCGCTAACTGTAGATCGTGCGTCACCACCAGAAATGCCGTGCCCTGAGAGCGATTCAGCTCACCCAGAAGCTCGAAAATACTGTCCGCGTTTCGCGCATCAAGGTTACCCGTTGGCTCGTCAGCCAGTACCAGGCGCGGGTTATTTACCAACGCACGCGCGATGGCCACGCGCTGGCGTTCTCCGCCAGATAGTTCAGACGGGCGATGACTGGCGCGATGATCCAGCCCCACAGCTTTTAGCATATCCCGTGCGCGCTCGGTAATTTCAGCCGGTTTTTTCTTGCCTATCAGCAGCGGCATTGCCACGTTCTCCAGCGCGGTGAAATCCGGCAACAGATGGTGAAACTGATAAATAAAGCCCAACTTCTGATTGCGCAGTTCCGCTTTCGCCGCCGACGAGAGCTTGCTCATCGGCTGGCCGCTAAAAATCACGTCGCCGGAAGTCGGCGTATCCAGCCCGCCCAGCAGATGCAGCAATGTACTCTTCCCGGAGCCGGAGCTGCCGACAATTGCCATCATCTCGCCTTCGCCGACGCTAAAACTGACATCGTGCAGGACATCGGTTTGCACAGTGCCTTCCTGATAGCGTTTGCACAGTTTGTCGCATTGCAACAGGATCTTATTCATAACGTAAAGCCTCAGCGGGTTGAGTGGCGGCAGCGCGCCAGGAAGGGTAAAGCGTAGACAGCAGCGCGATGGCCATCGCCACCAGCGCAATGACGATAACCTGCAGCGGCTCGATGGCCACCGGCAACGCAGCGCCATCCAGCAGCACCCCGATAATTGGCATCAGGTTGTTCAGTTGGCTGGCGAGCAATGCGCCCAGCACCGCGCCCAGCAGCGCGCCGATAATCCCGGCACTGGCCCCCTGCACCATAAACACCATCATGATTTGCCGCGGCGTTAGCCCCTGCGTTTGTAGAATCGCCACTTCCCCTTGCTTCTCCATTACCATCAGACCCAACGAGGTAATAATATTAAAAGCTGCCACCGCCACGATCAGGCTAAGCAGCAGCCCCATCATGTTTTTCTCCATGCGCACGGCCTGGAACAATTCCCCTTTGCGCTCGCGCCAGTCCTGCCATTTGGTACCTTGTGGCAGCGTTTGCTGGCTCAGCGTGTCAACTTTTAGCGGTTCATTCAGCCACAAACGCCAGCCGGTGATATTACCTACCGGGTAGCGCATCAGGCGGGACGCATCCTGAATGTTGGTCAGCATCTGGTAGCCGTCAACTTCACTGTTGGCAGCAAAGGTGCCAATCACCGTAAACAGACGCTGACTCGGCAGACGTCCCATCGGGGTAAACTGGCTGGCTGAGGGCACCATTACGCGAATTTGATCGCCGCGATTGACGCCCAACTGTCCGGCAAGCTGCTCACCAAGGATGACATTATACTTACCCGGCTGCAGATCTGTTTGCTTCACATTGACCAGATACGGCGTGAGTGGATCTTTTTGCGCTGGATCGATACCCAGCATCACGCCGACCGCCACGCTACGCGCACTTTGCAGCACCACATCCCCTGTAGTTATCGGTGCGACGCGGTTGACGCCGTTCAACACCACCGCTTTTTCCGGCAGTTGCTGTGGGTTCAGGGAACCCTGTTCAGACGAGAGAACGGCCTGAGGCATCAGACCAAGGATATTATTTTGCAACTCGCGCTCGAAACCGTTCATCACCGACAACACCGTGACCAACGCCATTACCCCGAGAGTAATGCCAATGGTGGAGAGCCAGGAAACGAAGCGACCGAAGCGATCTGCTGCACGCCCACGCATATAACGCAGGCCGATGAATAGAGCGACAGGTTGGTACATGAAATCCGTCTGGTTGCTGTTAGCAAAGTCACGAGTATATAAGCGAAAGCGGAATGGGTAAATGACTGAACCGTAAGTGTTCGTCAGCACTTGTCCTAAAAGTATAAATAAATCAATCCGCTAAAGTTGTCCCTCTTTCCTTAAGTCCAGCCCCCTGATCTTTATCTTAAAAAAACAAAATGCAGACAGTTACGCATTACAGCCCACCGCGAGTTGCGCAGGATGGCAGGCTATAGCAATCAATATGGATACGCCGTCTCGATGATTAAAAAAGAACTATGGATTAATCAGATCAAAGGGTTATGTATTTGTCTGGTGGTAATATATCACTCGGTGATCACGTTTTACCCGCACCTCACCTCCTTTCAACATCCGCTTTCAGAGATGCTGAGCAAATGCTGGGTTTATCTGAACTTGTACCTGGCGCCGTTTCGCATGCCGGTGTTTTTCTTTATATCGGGGTATCTGATCCGTCGCTATATCGATAGCGTCCCGTGGACAACCTGCCTGGATAAACGGATCTGGAACATCGCCTGGGTGTTGGTGCTCTGGGGAGTGGCGCAATGGCTGGCGTTAGTCGCGCTCAATAACTGGCTGGCCCCGCAGCGCGATCTGAGCCATACCGCCAATGCCGCCTATGCCGGTTCACTCGGTGGCTTTGCCCACGGGATGCTCACCGCCAGCACCAGCTTGTGGTATCTGTACGCGCTGATTGTTTATTTTGTTCTGTGTAAGATTTTCAGCCGCTGGGCGATGCCGCTATTAGCGCTATTTGTGGCGCTAAGCGTGGCGATCAATTTTGTCCCGACGCCGTGGTGGGGAATGAACAGCGTGATGCGTAATCTGCCATACTACAGCCTCGGCGCATGGTTTGGCGCAACGCTGATGGAATGGATCAAAGAGGTTCCCTTGCGCCGCCATGCTGTGTTTTTTCTGGTTAGCACAATCGTCGCCGCCGCCGCGTGGCTGGCAAATGTCTCACTATTGCTTTCTCTTCTTTCCATTGTGCTGATCATGAAGCTGTTTTATCAATTTGAGCTCCGCTTTGGTATGCGCACGTCCAGTCCGTTAAGCGTGATTGGTGCCAATACCATCGCCATTTACACCACTCACCGTATTCTGGTTGAGCTGTTCAGCTTAACGTTAATACCCAAAATTAATCATGCTATCTGGCCTGCATATGCGGAGCTGGCCCTGCTTCTGGTGTATCCGTTCGCTTGCCTTCTGCTGTGCACCCTGCTTGGCCTGCTGGTGCGTAAAATTTCGCAAAAAACCGTGGCCGATCTGCTCTTTTCCCCGCCTTCTTTATCGACCTCCTCGCGCTAACCTCAACGCGTTTTTTGCCCCCCTTTGGGGGCGAATCAATTTGCTTATGAGAAACGATCACGGATAATAAAGGACATTGCTTATCAGATGTATATATACGAGATCCTGACAACCGAATGCCTGAACAACATCGTTACACGCTCCCAGCGAAAGCAGGCGATCAGCGCCAGTTGGGTGAACTCACCGGCGCCGCCTGCGCAACGCTGGTCGCAGAAATCGCTGAACATCACGCGGGGCCAGTGGTGCTGATTGCACCGGATATGCAAAATGCGTTACGTTTGCATGACGAAATTCGTCAGTTTACCGACCAGATGGTGATGAACCTGGCCGACTGGGAAACGCTGCCCTACGACAGCTTTTCTCCCCATCAGGAGATTATCTCTTCACGCCTGTCCACGCTATATCAACTGCCTGCCATGCAGCGCGGCGTATTGATCGTTCCGGTCAATACACTGATGCAACGTGTCTGTCCGCACAGCTATCTGCACGGCCATGCGCTGGTGATGAAAAAAGGTCAGCGTCTATCGCGCGACGCCCTGCGCGAACAGTTAGACAGCGCAGGCTATCGTCATGTTGATCAGGTCATGGAACACGGTGAATATGCCACACGTGGCGCATTGTTGGATCTGTTTCCGATGGGCAGCGAGTTACCTTATCGCCTCGATTTCTTTGATGATGAAATCGACAGCCTGCGCCTGTTTGATACTGACACCCAGCGCACGCTGGAAGAAGTCGACGCCATTAATTTGCTGCCCGCGCACGAATTTCCGACCGACAAAACGGCCATCGAGTTGTTCCGTAGCCAGTGGCGTGACACCTTTGAGGTGAAACGCGACGCCGAACATATTTATCAGCAGGTCAGCAAAGGCACGTTGCCAGCGGGTATTGAATACTGGCAGCCGCTGTTTTTCAGCGAGTCGCTGCCGTCGCTGTTCAGTTACTTTCCCGCCAATACGTTATTGGTCAATACCGGCGATATCGAGACCAGCGCAGAACGCTTCCAGGCCGATACCCTGTCACGTTTTGAGAATCGAGGCGTAGATCCAATGCGCCCGCTTCTGCCACCGGAATCGCTGTGGCTGCGGGTGGATGAGCTGTTTACTGAACTGAAACGCTGGCCGCGCGTTCAGCTAAAAACCGAGAGTCTGGCGAACAAAGCTGCGAATACCAACCTTGGGTTCCAGAAGCTGCCGGATATCGCCGTGCAGGCGCAGCAAAAATCGCCGCTAGATGCGTTACGTAAATTCCTTGAGGGTTTTACCGGTCCGGTAATTTTCTCGGTGGAAAGTGAAGGACGCCGGGAAGCGCTTGGCGAACTGCTCGCCCGCATCAAGGTCGCGCCGAAGCGGATATTGCGTCTCGATGAAGCCGCAGACAACGGTCGTTATCTGATGATTGGCGCCGCCGAGCATGGCTTCATCGATAGCAAACGTAATCTGGCGCTGATTTGTGAAAGCGATCTGCTGGGCGAACGCGTGGCGCGCCGCCGTCAGGATTCTCGTCGCACTATCAACCCGGATACGTTAATTCGTAACCTCGCGGAGCTGCATCCCGGTCAGCCAGTGGTGCATCTGGAGCACGGCGTTGGTCGCTATGCCGGGATGACCACGCTGGAAGCTGGCGGCATCACTGGTGAATACCTGATGCTCACCTACGCCAACGACGCCAAACTGTATGTGCCGGTGTCATCGCTGCATCTGATCAGCCGCTACGCCGGTGGCGCGGAAGAGAATGCGCCGCTGCATAAACTTGGCGGCGATGCCTGGTCACGCGCGCGCCAGAAAGCCGCCGAGAAGGTCCGCGATGTTGCAGCAGAGCTGCTGGATATTTACGCTCAGCGCGCGGCGAAAGAAGGTTTTGCTTTTAAGTATGACCGTGAGCAGTACCAGCTGTTTTGCGACAGCTTCCCGTTTGAAACCACGCCCGACCAGGCACAGGCGATCAACGCGGTACTCAGCGATATGTGTCAGCCGCTGGCCATGGACCGCCTGGTGTGTGGCGACGTCGGCTTCGGTAAAACCGAAGTCGCGATGCGCGCCGCCTTCCTCGCCGTAGAGAACCACAAACAGGTTGCCGTGCTGGTGCCGACCACCCTGCTCGCCCAGCAGCACTTCGACAACTTCCGCGATCGTTTTGCCAACTGGCCGGTACGCATTGAAATGCTGTCCCGTTTCCGTAGTGCCAAAGAGCAAGCGCAGATCCTGGAGCAGGTTGCCGAAGGTAAAATCGATATTCTCATTGGCACTCACAAACTGCTGCAAGCGGATGTGAAGCTAAAAGATTTGGGGCTGCTGATCGTCGATGAAGAGCACCGTTTCGGCGTGCGCCACAAAGAACGCATCAAAGCCATGCGCGCGGACGTCGATATTCTGACTCTGACGGCAACGCCAATTCCACGCACGCTCAATATGGCAATGAGCGGCATGCGCGATCTGTCGATCATCGCCACGCCGCCCGCCCGGCGTCTGGCGGTCAAAACCTTCGTACGCGAATACGACAGCCTGGTGGTACGTGAGGCGATCCTGCGTGAAGTTCTGCGTGGGGGACAAGTTTATTACCTGTTTAACGACGTCGAAAATATCCAGAAAACCGCCGACAGATTAGCGGAACTGGTACCGGAAGCACGTATTGGCATCGGCCACGGGCAAATGCGCGAGCGCGAGTTGGAACGCGTGATGAACGATTTCCATCATCAGCGTTTTAACGTCCTGGTGTGTACCACCATTATCGAAACCGGGATCGACATTCCCACCGCGAACACCATCATCATTGAACGTGCTGACCACTTCGGTTTGGCGCAATTACATCAGCTGCGCGGTCGTGTGGGACGCTCACACCATCAGGCCTACGCCTGGCTACTGACGCCGCATCCAAAAGCGATGACCACCGATGCGCAAAAGCGCCTGGAAGCCATCGCCTCGCTGGAAGATTTGGGTGCAGGCTTTGCGCTGGCGACCCACGACCTCGAAATTCGCGGCGCCGGGGAACTGCTGGGCGAAGATCAAAGCGGTTCTATGGAAAGCATCGGCTTCTCGCTGTATATGGAGCTGCTGGAGAACGCCGTCGATGCGCTCAAAGAAGGGCGAGAACCTTCGCTGGAAGATCTCACCAGCCAACAAACCGAAGTTGAACTGCGTATGCCGTCACTCCTTCCGGATGACTATATCCCGGATGTCAACACGCGACTGTCGTTCTACAAGCGCATTGCCAGTGCGAAAGGTGAAACCGAGCTGGAAGAAATTAAAGTCGAGCTGATAGACCGTTTTGGTCTGCTTCCCGATCCGGCTCGTACGTTGCTGGATATCGCCCGTTTACGTCAACAGGCGCAGAAACTGGGGATTAGAAAGCTCGAAAGCAATGAAAAAGGCGGTACGATTGAATTTGCCGAGAAAAATCACGTCAACCCGGTCTGGCTGATTGGTTTACTGCAAAAGCAGCCGCAGCATTTCCGTCTGGATGGTCCAACCCGCCTGAAATTCATGCAGGAGTTGGGTGAGCGTAAAACGCGAATCGACTGGGTCCGCCAGTTTATGCGCCAGCTTGAAGAGAACGCCGTAGCCTAGCATCAGGCCGGGTGAGCAGACCACTCACCCGGCCTGATGAATTTACAAACTCTTTGCACTTCCCTGCACTTCCCGACACAGTAAGCCGCCATAATTCCTGTTTACTTTTACATAATAAAAACCACGTAAAAACAATGGATTTATGGTGATGTTAAACAATAAACGACTCTCACGCTGGTTAGCGTTTTTTACGCTGGCAGCGACCTTCACGTTAGCACTTCCGGTTCAGGCCAATACCTGGCCGCTACCGCCACCGGGAAGCCGCGTGGTAGGTCAGAATGCTGTTCACGTTGTTGAAGACAATGGTGGCTCTCTGGAAGCGATTGCTAAAAAATATAATGTCGGCTTTTTAGCGCTATTGCAGGCCAACCCCGGCGTTGATCCGTATGTCCCCCGTCCGGGCAGCGTTTTGACTATCCCATTGCAAACCCTGCTGCCAGACGCGCCGCGCGAAGGCATTGTCATCAACCTCGCCGAACTGCGTCTGTATTATTACCAGCCGGGTACAAATTCGGTGACCGTCTATCCTATTGGTATTGGCCAGTTAGGCGGTGACACGCTAACTCCGACAATGGTGACGACTATTTCTGATAAACGCGCCAACCCCACCTGGACACCCACGGCAAATATCCGCGCACGATATAAAGCGAACGGGATCGACCTTCCTGCCGTAGTACCTGCCGGGCCGGATAACCCGATGGGTCATCATGCCATTCGCTTAGCGGCTTACGGCGGCGTGTACCTGCTGCACGGAACCAATGCTGATTTTGGCATAGGAATGCGTGTCAGTTCTGGTTGTATTCGTCTGCGCGATGGAGATATCGAAACCCTGTTCCGTCAGGTAACGCCCGGAACCAAGGTCAATATTATCAATACGCCGATCAAAGCATCTGTTGAACCTAACGGCGTGAGACTGGTTGAAGTTCATCAGCCGCTGTCAGAAAAAATCAATGACGACCCGCAGTTGCTGCCGATCGTATTGAACAAATCAATGCAGACGTTTAAAAATGCAGCGCAGACGGATAGCACAGTCATGGAGCATGCGATGGAAATTCGCTCAGGCATGCCGGTTGATGTAACCCGTCATCAAGACGTCGCTGAACAACCGCTGTAAACTCCACATATAAACAAACCCCGTCGGATTTTATTCCGCGGGGTTTTTTATTTAACTCGCAGTGGCATTGCGAAGGGTTAAAACTTATTTGTAGATAACCGCAGTCCCGTGAAGAGTGTTAGGACCGGTAACGGAAGTAATACGGAAAGACTTCGCCCCCATCTCATCCGCTTTTTGCGCCAGCTGATCTTCCAGAGAACCTAAGTTAGTGCCCGCATTCGCAGAAATAGTACCGACTTTCTGTTGACCCGCAGGTGTGGCCTGAACTTCAACAGCGGCAAAGCTTGCAAATGACAATGAGCTAAGAACAGCAGCAACGAACAGAGTTTTTACGTTTTTCATGATAGTGACCTTTAGCAGATGAATGTGTGTCGAAAAGATTAACTTAACGATCGATAGTTAAATCATAGATGTGATCCAGGTCACACGTCAACAAGTTTTTATAATGATCGTTATATAAAATATAAAATCTCTATTTTTCATACTAATAGCCATAAATTTTTTTATCATTAATCCGCTGGAGTGTGCAGTCGAATATTTTTATAATGGTTATTCAATAAACTCAACAAAGGTACAGCGGCACCATGACAACTCAAACGACAGGTTGTGCTAAAAAAAGCCGTGGCCGACCAAAAGTGTTCGACAGGGAAGCCGCGCTTGATAAGGCCATGACACTCTTCTGGCAACACGGATATGAAGCAACATCGCTCGCCGATCTCGTAGAAGCAACAGGTGCAAAAGCGCCCACGCTGTATGCAGAGTTCACCAACAAAGAAGGGTTGTTTCGTGCCGTGCTGGACCGCTACATCACGCGCTTCGCAGCGAAACACGAGGCCCAGCTGTTTTGTGAAGAAAAAAGCCTTGAGTCCGCGCTGGAAGACTATTTCACCGCAATAGCAACCTGCTTTACCAGCAAGGACACCCCGGCGGGATGTTTCATGATTAACACCTCTGCGACACTGGCAGCCTCTTCCCGTGATATTGCGCGTACGGTGAAGTCTCGCCATGCAATGCAGGAACAGACGCTAACCCAGTTCCTGCACCAGCGCCAGCAGCGAGGCGAAATTCCGGCCCATTGCGACGTGCAAAAACTGGCCGAATATCTGAACTGTATTTTACAGGGTATGTCGATCAGCGCCCGCGAAGGTGCAACGTTTGAAAAGCTGATGCAGATCGCTCGTACAACCCTGCGACTGTGGCCCGAACTCATCAAAGCTTAACGTATTTCCGCTGTTTCCCCCGCTGTACTGACACCATCGGGAGCTGATAAGGCTCCCGCTTAAATTCGCGCACATTACCCACACATTCTTCACTGTTTTCATTATCTTATCCGATTATTTTTTGTAAAATGTATTGATAACAGCAATCATTATCAGCAATATTCGCATTTGTTTTAACACCCGTTACACGATGTAACCATCGGTTTCTCTACCGCCATAACAAAAACAGACCGAATTTTTTAAAAGGAACACAAATGCATAAGCGTCTCTGGGTGCTCAATCCTATCCTGTTATCTTTAACTCTCCCGGCTATTGCGGCTGAAGAAGATAATCTCATCGTCAGCGCCAACCGGAGCCAACGCACCGTGGCAGAAATGGCGCAAACGACCTGGGTTATCGAAGGAAGCGAGATTGAACAACAGGTTCAGGGTGGGAAAGAGTTTAAGGATGTTCTGGCTCAGTTAATCCCGGGAATCGATGTCAGCAGCCAGGGACGCACCAACTACGGCATGAATATGCGCGGTCGCGCCATCGTCGTGCTGGTTGACGGCGTCCGTCTGAACTCCTCGCGCACCGACAGTCGCCAGCTTGACTCCATTGACCCGTTTAACATTGCTCACATAGAAGTCATCTCAGGCGCCACTTCACTTTATGGCGGCGGCAGTACCGGCGGATTAATCAACATCGTTACTAAAAAAGGCCAGCCGGAGCGTGAAGTCGAACTCGAACTGGGGGGTAAAAGCGGTTTCAATAACAGCAACGATCATGATGAACGCGTTGCTGTGGCAGTGAGCGGAGGAACCGATCGCGCTGCCGGGCGCATGTCCGTTGCGTATCAACGGTTTGGCGGCTGGTATGACGGTAACCACGATGCCTTAATGCTGGATAACACCCAAACTGGCCTGCAGCACTCCGATCGTCTGGACGTAATGAGTACCGGGACGATTGAACTTGACGACAACCGACAGTTGCAACTGGTTACGCAGTATTATAAAAGCCAGGGGGATGAAGATTACGGGCTGGATCTTGGTGAGAACATGTCCGCCGTGACGGGAAACGGTAAAGCTTATACCAGCAGCGGGCTGAACTCCGATCGTATACCCGGCACCGAGCGTCATCTGATCAGCCTGCAATATTCTGATGCGGATTTCTTCGGCCAGAACCTGATCAGCCAAATCTATTACCGCGACGAATCGTTGAAATTTTATCCGTTCCCAACGCTAAGCAAAGGCAAGGTCACCAGTTTCTCCGCATCACAGCAAGACACCGACCAGTTTGGCGCCAAAATTACCCTCAACAGCCAGTTGATGGACAATTGGGAACTGACGTGGGGTGTCGATGCCGATCACGAAACCTTCGATTCCAATCAGAAATTCTTCGATCTGGCCTGGTCCCTGCCCTCCGGCGGTATGGACAACCGAACCGCGTATACCACCGGGCGTTACCCGGGTTACAGCATCACCAACTTCGCACCTTTCCTGCAAAACAGCTATGACATTAACGACATCTTTACCCTCAGCGGAGGGGTGCGCTATCAATGGACAGAAAACAGAGTTGATGATTTCGTCGGCTATGCCCAACAGCAGGGAATTGCGACCGGACTGGCAAACTCCGCCGACACCATTCCTGGCGGTAAAACCGATTACGATAATTTCCTGTTTAACGCCGGTATCCTCGCCCACCTGACCGACCGCCAGCAGACATGGTTTAACTTCTCTCAGGGTGTCGAGCTGCCAGACCCGGGTAAATATTATGGCAACGGTACTTATTCCCTGGTGGGCGATCATTACCGGCTCCAGCGCAGCGTCAATGTGGCGGATTCACGCCTGGAAGGGATTAAAGTCAACTCGTACGAACTGGGATGGCGCTACACCGGCGATAGCCTGCGCACGCAGTTAGCCGCTTACTACTCGACTTCGGATAAATCAATTGTTATCAACCGTAGCGATATGACCATCAACGTTCAGCCCGACGATCGGCGTATTTATGGCCTTGAAGGTGCAGTGGATTATTTCATTGCGGATACGAACTGGAGCCTGGGCGGCAACTTCAACATCATAAAATCAGAAGTGAAGCAAAACGGGAAATGGCGGAAATGGGATGTCACTCTGGCCTCACCGTCGAAAGCAACCGCCTGGGTCGGCTGGGCGCCTGAACCGTGGTCATTGCGCGTACAGAGCCAGCAAGCATTTGATCTGACCGACGCCAGCGGCAACAAGCTGGATGGCTATAACACCATGGACTTTATCGGCAGCTATCAACTCCCGTTGGGTAAATTGACCTTTAGCGTGGAAAACCTGCTGAATGAAGAGTACACCACGCTGTGGGGACAACGTGCGCCACTGTTATATAGCCCGACCTACGGCAGCACGTCACTGTATGAATACAAGGGTCGGGGCCGCACCTTTGGGCTGAACTACGCTTTAACCTTCTGATAAAAAAAGCCCCCCAGCCTGAGCGAATGGGGGGCTAATGTTCAGGATAATGCTATTTTACGCTTTGTTATTCAGTACCAGCTGTCCGTTGTTATCCAACGGAATTTGCGCGCCAGGATCCTTATCCATACGGATTTTCCCTTGCTGATCGCCAATTTTGTACGTCACATCGTAGCCCAGCATTTTTTCTGATTTGTCATACACCGTTTTACAACGCTGCTGCGTCGTGGTGTAAGTATCATTTTCCTGCATCGAACCCTGGATCTGGTTACCAGCATAACCGCCGCCTAAGGCACCGGCCACGGTGGCAATATCTTTACCACGTCCGCCGCCAAACTGGTGACCAATAACGCCCCCCGCCACGGCACCGAGCACGGAACCCGCGATACGGTTTTCATCTTGTACCGGCTTACGGTGCGTGACCGTCACGTTCCGGCACTCCTGGCGTGGTGTTTTTACCGACTCTTTAATTGGCGTTGCAGAGACAACTTGTGCGTATTGTGGGCCACGCTCGAAAACGTTAAGACTGGCCACCGCTGCAACACCCAGCGCAGCAGCTACGCCAATCCCTATACCCGCCAACATTGATTTATTCACGGGACTTCCTCCTTTTTGCTATTAGTAACAACTTTGCAACAGAAGGTAAGGAATGCCAATCAGATTACGGATGAAAATAGCGCAAGGAGAAGCGAATGCAGAATGATTCGGAGAACTCTGAAGGAAGGCGCCGGATGAGTAAAATCAACCGACGCCATAGGTCAAGATTAATGCAGTTTCAGACGCGGGCGAATCACCCGGTTAATACTGCCGACCAGCATCATCAGACCGGTTTTGAAGTAACCGTGTAGAGCAATCTGATGCATACGGTACAGTGAGATGTACACAAAGCGCGCAATACGCCCTTCCACCATCATCGACCCACGGGTCAGGTTGCCCATCAAACTGCCCACGGTAGAGAAGTTAGAGAGCGAAACCAGAGAGCCGTGATCTTTATACTGATACGCTTTCAGCGGCTTACCGTTCATCTGCGCCAGAATGTTGTTCATTGCGCAGCTTGCCATCTGGTGCGCAGCCTGAGCGCGCGGCGGTACAAAGCCCCCTTCCGGGCGAGCGCAGGAAGCACAGTCGCCAATCGCGTAGACGTCGGGATCGCGCGTGCTCTGCAGAGTTGGCTCAACCACCAGCTGATTGATACGGTTCGTTTCAAGTCCGCCAATGTCTTTCATAAAGTCTGGCGCTTTGATCCCCGCCGCCCACACCATCAGATCGGCTTTAATGTATTCGCCATCTTTGGTATGCAGTCCGCCTTCATCTGCACTGGTTACCATCGTCTGGGTCAGGACGCGTACGCCCAGTTTGGTCAACTCATTGTGCGCAGCGCTGGAAATACGCGGCGGCAACGCAGGCAGAATACGTTCACCAGCTTCTACCAGCGTCACGTTCAGTGCTTCGTTGGTCAGCCCTTTGTAACCATAGCTGTGCAGTTGTTTTACCGCATTATGCAGCTCGGCGGAGAGTTCAACCCCCGTCGCACCACCGCCGACGATAGCAATATTAACTTTGCCGTTAGCGCCCAGATTCGCGGAATACTTGAGGAACAGATTCAGCATTTCCTGGTGGAAACGACGCGCCTGATGCGGGTTATCCAGGAAAATGCAATTTTCTTTGACGCCCGGCGTGTTGAAATCGTTAGAGGTACTACCCAACGCCATCACCAGCGTGTCATACGGTACTTTACGCTCAGGAACCAGCAGATCGCCCTTCTCATCGCGCAGCTCGGCGAGAGTAATGGTTTTCGCTTCACGATCGATATCCACCACCGAGCCCAACTGGAACTGGAACCCGTGGTTGCGGGCATGCGCCAGATAGCTCAGCGCATCCACACCTTCATCCAGCGAACCTGTCGCGACTTCATGCAGTAACGGTTTCCATAAATGGCTGTGGTTTCTGTCCACCAGCGTAATTTTGGCCTTTTTCTTGCGGCCCAGCTTTTTACCCAGCTGCGTCGCCATTTCCAGTCCGCCAGCACCGCCGCCGACAATCACGATCCTTTTCAATGGTGTAGTCAACGTGACCCCCTCAAATTTATTAACCAATTGTTAATTAAAAGTTATTGTCATAGCCTTTAATTAACAACAAGTTACGATAATGAAAATGTTCTTCGAGAGTGAGAATAACACGAACGGTGCATTGGTCATACCAAAATTGATGTGTATCAAGTTTTGATGCTGAAAAGATAGACAACCCGAACTTTAAGAACAAAAAAACCAGCCCGGAGGCTGGTTTTTTACACGCTCATTGAAGGTTAACCCAACGTTTTGAACGCTTTGATACGCTGCAAGTGCGGGGAGATATTCTTAAACTTATGCGTCTGCTCTTCGTCCCAGACAATCTCATAAAAGTGGTGCAGTTCTTCTGACGAACGCTGACTATTAAGTGCTTCATCATGACGGGACAAGATAACCAGACAGCGATCGCGATTTTTTTCGCGGAAATTGGTCACGCATTTTGTCGCGATATCGGCATATTCTTCAGGCCGGTCGATTTTTCCCTCCATGTTCTCATACGGGAACAGATTGGGATTAAACACAACCTGGCGAATATCACACAGAAAACCAATTCTTTCAGCCCAAAATCCTCCGAGCCCCACGCCACAAATCAGCGGTCGGTCGTCGACATTAAGCTGCAGCATTTTGTCCACTTCTTTAAGCAGATGCTGCATATCATGTTTAGGATGCCGCGTGCTGTAGCTAATCAGCCTGACGTCCGGGTCGATGAACTGCAGCTGCAGCACCTTTTCGTGGTTGCCTGGACTGTTAGAGTCAAAACCGTGTAAATAGATAATCATCGCATCCTCGCCAAACGTGCGTTAATGACCTGCTTTCTCTTCCTGCCAGCGCTCATGAAGCTGGTTGAGCTGGGCGCTTACCGTCTTCCAGCGTGTCGAGCCCATCAGTTCCTGACGTGAAAATGAACCTTTATGATACAAACGTGTAACACGTTCTGCATTGATCGGCGACAGATTATCTAACACACTGGCCGCTCCTTTACGATTATTGCAGACCAGGATCATATCGCAACCTGCATCCAGCGATGCCTGGCCGCGTTCCGCATAGCTTCCCATAATCGCCGCACCTTCCATCGACAGATCGTCAGAGAAAATAACGCCGTCGAAACCCAGCTCCTGACGCAGCACCGTTTTCAACCAGTGTGGCGAGCCACTCGCCGGGCGCGGGTCTACATCACTGTAGATGACGTGTGCAGGCATAATGGCGTCGAGTTTGTTTTCGGTAATCAACGTCCTGAACACGGACATATCTTTCGCCCGAATTTCGGCTTCCGAGCGTGGATCGGTTGGGGTTTCTTTGTGTGAATCCGCCGTCACCGCCCCATGTCCGGGGAAATGTTTACCAGTCGTTTTCATGCCAGCGCCATGCATACCGTCAATAAAGCGGGTTGCTATAGCCAGCGCTTTTAGCGGATCGGCATGATAAGAGCGCTCGCCGATTGCTGCGCTGATATGCCCCACATCCAGCACCGGTGCAAAGCTGATATCAATGTCCATTGCGATCATTTCGCTGGCCATTAACCATCCGGCGTCTTCAGCCAGTTTGCCACCCTCTTCCAGACCGTGCAGCGCTGCAAACGATTGGGCCGCAGGCAGACGCGTAAAACCCTCGCGAAAACGCTGCACCCTGCCGCCTTCCTGATCTACCGCCACCACCAGATGATTACGCGATGCCTCGCGGATCTGGCGCACTAATTCCCGCAACTGTTCCGGGTCATGATAATTTCGGGTAAAGAGGATCAACCCACCTACCAGCGGATGCGCCAGAATCTCACGTTCTTCAGCGTCCAGCTCATACCCTTCGACATCCAACATTACTGGGCCCACACTGCTCTCCTTATCCTTTCATTGTTAGCTGCCGCCAGGTTTCATCGGCCAGCCTGATAAATTGTCGATCGCCGGTTTGTTGCCAGCGATACTCAAACCACCCCGCCTTCAGCATCATTATCCAGGGTTGCCATCGCCTGACCTGTCGCCAGAGCACGTCTGGCTCAATGTGCGCTCGTTGGGCGTAGGCGCTAACCAGCCGTTGATGCTGGGACTCGTCGCTGACCCAAACCGCCGCCAGCTCCAGCGCGAGATCACCGTCGCCGGCATATTCCCAGTCAATCAACCGCAGCCCTGAGTCTGTACGTACGATGTTGTTGCCGTGGACATCCATATGCAGCGGCCCCAGGCGCAAAGGTCGAGGCTCACCGCTTTTCCTTAGCAGCTTAAGCGCGCGTAACCAACATGGCGTACGACGCGCCGGATCCCCACACTGCCAGTATCGTTCGAGTAGCGGCAGCAGGCTGATTCGCCAGCCGAATCGGGGCTGCTGGTGCAGATGATACAATAAGCCAGCGAGTTCGTCGGCGTCCGGTAATCTGGATTCTACCTGACCGTGAAAAAAATCCACGGCCATCCACCCGCGCGTATAAAAGCGAGGGCGCGGCGCAAGGCTTTCTGGCAGGTGCTTTAACGCATGATAGTGGCGTAAGAAATGCGATTCCGGCGCGTCAGGATCGTGATGACAACGCAATACTAAGCGGTGGGTATGATGTTCGATGATGCAGCTCCCGCCGCTCAGGCCGCTCTGACTACCTGCGACGGGATGATACTGCGGGAAATAGCGCGACAACACTTCGTCGCGCTTCAGTCGGTTATTGTTGCTGAACGGCACCTTTACCTGACCAGATAATTTCGCCAGTTTGTACCAGCATTAATTGCATTTGCAGCGCAGGCGAATTGACGTTGCCTGATGCGCTGGAATAGAGCACATATTGTGCGCCAACGTTACGGGCGATACCAATCGCTTTGCTGCGCGTACCCAGACTGTCGTTCGGCGACAAACCTAGCTGCTGTTTGGCGACGGCCAACTGCTGGGCGGAAACCAGAGTAAACTTGCCGTTATTCGCCAGCGCGCTGCGCAAAGTCTCGGTGGCTTCCCCTCCATTCAACGAGCCGTTGGTGCGGTTATTGACGCTATCAACCAGCAGAACGCCCCCCGCTTTGACGCCCTCAGCCTGCAGCATTTTGCCGACCATCGGCTGCATAGCCCCGTTCCAGTCATAATGACGCTGACGTGGCGTCGGCTGCGCCGTCTGGTCCTCGTGCTCAATCGGCCCCGGCTGCTGTGGAATGGTGGGAACCGTTGGTACAACCGGTACCGGTTGTTGCGGCTGCGTGGGTTGTTCCGGCACCGGCTTCACTTCCTCTACCGGTGCGGGTTCACGTTGCGCCACACAACCAGAGAGAAACATCGCCAGCGCGGCAATCAGTGCGTAGCGATTCATTTTTATCTTCAAGATTCACCCCTTACAAATAAAGATAAAGTCTAACCTTGTGCGCCCCCAGATAATTGGCGCTGCCGTACAGCGTCACCGACGAATGAGCCGGGATAGTCACGCTACGCGGCGCTTCCAGAGGATGCATTTCCAGTCCTCTGGTGTCATACCAGTAAAACCGGTAATGAACGGTAACGGGCTCTTGTCTTTCGTTATAAAGTCGAGAGGATGCTGAGGCCTGAATATCAGACGTGGTTAACGTCGGCTGTTCCGCTGTAATGCCCGCTGCAAGAATCGTTGATTCCATCACCAGTGATTGTTCATCACTAACCGGAATTTCAGGATGTGTTCGACAGCCAGCCAGTAGCAGCAAGCTCAGTGAAAGTGCAATGCATCCTCTGGTCATGCTTACAGACCTTTATGCGCAAGCATTGGACCAAGCGCCCGGCCACCCAGCAGGTGCATATGAATGTGATACACCTCCTGACCACCATGACGATTGGTATTCATGATTAAACGGTACCCATCCGCAGCAATGCCTTCCTGCTCGGCGATTTTTGCCGCAACGGTAATCATGCGACCCAACGCCTGCTCGTGTTCCGCCGTCACATCGTTGACGGTTGGGATCAATACGTTAGGAATGATGAGAATGTGCGTAGGTGCCTGAGGGGAAATATCACGAAACGCGGTGACCAGTTCATCCTGGTACACGATATCCGACGGAATTTCACGACGGATAATTTTGCTGAATATAGTTTCTTCTGCCACGACGTTTTCCTTTTTCATTAACAGCCCAAGCGTTATGCCATGCTACGCCGGGTAACTCTGCGAGTATAGAGTATGAGCGAGTTACTCACGCTCTTTCAACTTTAACCCTCGATTTTTTAAGCAAAAAGCCCTGTCACTGCTGTTCTTATAACCATTTCCCGTCGCTATTGCTTAAGCATAGTACTGAAATCCTATTTCATTTATGCCCAAAGCGGTTTACACGTCAGGCATCAATGCGTGGCCGTTACCTTCTCGTCAGGGCGTATAACGGCTACATGACGATATCGGCCTCTCCGGCCACCGCCAGGTGCAAGAAATCGTCCCGCCGATGGTTTTTAATTTTGGGGTTCCATGCCACACCAATGTTCCAGCGAATTTGTTTTTCAGTGAGCATCAATAGTCTCGCTTCGGCAGGCAAAAAATGCCGGACACTTGTGGGTAAAAAGGCGACTCCGATCCCCCCGGCAACCAATGCCAATAGCGTAGTCATGTCATTTGTTACAGAGACCGGTTCAGCGCTAAGTTGGATGCTTTGTAGAAAGAGTGAGGTTTGTTCCGCAAGACATGTGCTTCATGCACCTGTTTTTAATTAGTGCTATTTCCTTAGCGATCACGCTGTCGGTATATCCACATATCATCAAAGATAAATCGATAAAAATAAAACGGTTAATCAAAGGAAAGCAGCCACATCGCTCATGCACGATCTACTTTATAGGCGTTATTGCCCTGCTCGCCATGATCCCGGAATGTGCTGTTGTGGACTGGTCGTCACGTTATTTATTGAAAAATCTCAATGCGACTACAGAAACGGCAAGCCTTTCCTTTGCCTGCTTTGCGGGAACAATGGCAATCTTTCGCTTCATGGGAGACTTTATTCGTAACCGCTTTAATGCCATTCTCGTAATGCGCTCATCCAGTCTGTTAGCTGGGCTTGGGCTGCTGACAGCCGCAATGGCTAGTCATCCCTGGCAAGCCACCGTTGCCTTCGCTATTGCCGGTATTGGCATAGCCAATCTGGTACCGATTGCTTTTTCCGCTGCGGGAAACCAGCCTGATATTTCGACCAACACGGGAATGAGCATCGTCACCACGATCGGTTATTTGGGTACGCTAATGGCCCCTGCACCTATAGGCCTGGTGGCTGAAATCACAGGTTTTCCTGCTGTATATACCGGGATGGCCGCCATGTTGGGCATGATTATGCTGCTTGCTCCCCTGATTAGGGTAAAGGCCAGCGAAAAATTTGATGCCAATTTGACGCGTTGAAAACAAAAAGCCTGCTTAGTTTCCTGAGCAGGCTTCTTAAATTTGGCTCCTCTGACTGGACTCGAACCAGTGACATACGGATTAACAGTCCGCCGTTCTACCGACTGAACTACAGAGGAATCGTTGTGGAGGCTTATCTTAGCGGCGAAAAAAATTTTGTCAAATCCCATTTCCTCGCATAAGTATCAATTGATGCTTCTCTCGACAGTTTGTTGCATTTCCAGACATTTTAAATGGAAAAAACTTTGCAGCTTTTTGGATTCTCCCTCATCATTTGAAATGAGGTTTCAACTTTCTTCTTTAAGGTCCACTTTGAACGTCTCCGCTGCCTTCCGCCAGGTTGCTTCCCGCACGCCCTGGTATACCAAACGCAAGAGTTATAAGGTTCTCTTTTGGCGTGAAATCACTCCGCTCGCGGTCCCCATTTTTCTGGAAAACACCTGTGTGCTGTTGATGGGCGTTCTGAGTACCTTCCTGGTGAGCTGGTTGGGAAAAGAAGCAATGGCTGGGGTTGGTCTCGCAGACAGTTTCAATATGGTTATTATGGCGTTTTTTGCCGCCATCGACCTGGGTACTACGGTAGTAGTAGCATTTAGCCTGGGAAAACGAGATCGCCGACGAGCCAGATCGGCTGCCAGACAATCGCTGGTGATCATGACGATTTTTGCTACCGTGCTGGCTGCGGTAATTCACTATTTTGGCAAACAGATTATTGACGTTGTCGCTGGTGAAGCAACGCCCGACGTTAAGGCTTTAGCGCTAACCTATCTGGAGCTGACGGTGCTCAGCTACCCGGCGGCAGCCATTGCGCTGATCGGTAGTGGCGCACTGCGTGGAGCTGGAAATACCAAAATACCGCTGTTGATTAATGGCGGCATGAATATTCTGAATATCATCATCAGCAGCATTCTGATCTATGGGATCTTTTCCTGGCAAGGACTGGGATTCGTGGGTGCGGGACTCGGACTGACCATTTCACGCTACATCGGTGCGTTCGCCATTATCTGGGTGCTGATGATTGGTTTTAATCCGGCGCTGCGGATTCCCTTCAAAAGCTATTTTAAGCCGCTTAATCTCGCCATTATCTGGGAGGTTATGGGAATTGGTATTCCGGCTAGTATCGAGTCAGTACTGTTTAATGGCGGTAAACTGCTAACACAGATGTTTGTCTCCGGCATGGGAACCAGCGTCATTGCGGGAAACTTCATTGCATTTTCTATTGCCGCGCTAATCAACCTGCCGGGGAATGCTTTAGGCTCCGCATCGACAATCATTACCGGCAGACGTCTGGGAAATGGTCAAATTGCACAGGCTGAAATCCAGTTACGCCATATCTTTTGGCTATCCACGATCGGCTTAACTGCTATCGCCTGGCTAACTGCGCCTTTCGCCGGCGTCATGGCCTCATTTTATACCCACGATCAGGATGTAAAAGAGGTCATAGTCGTCCTGATTTGGCTCAACGCAGCATTTATGCCGATATGGGCGGCTTCATGGGTGCTACCGTCAGGGTTTAAGGGCGCACGTGATGTACGTTTTGCCATGTGGGTATCGATGTTGGGCATGTGGGGCTGTCGTGTTGTGGCAGGATACACGTTGGGAATCGTATTAGGATGGGGGGTAGTCGGCGTTTGGTTAGGGATGTTCTTCGACTGGGCCGTACGCGCCGCATTATTTTACTGGCGTATGGTCACAGGCCGCTGGCTATGGAAATACCCGCGTCCCGAACAGGAAAAGTGCATAAAACAACCGGTTGCGTCTGAATAATCGGCGAAATGGGGAATATTTCGGCAAACGATTGAATTTATCGATTCAGGCTTTGACAACGCTGAGTGGTATCGCTAATATGCGCCTCGTTCACACGATTCCTCTGTAGTTCAGTCGGTAGAACGGCGGACTGTTAATCCGTATGTCACTGGTTCGAGTCCAGTCAGAGGAGCCAAATTTAAGAAGCCTGCTCAGGAAACTAAGCAGGCTTTTTGCATTATATTTGATAATCAATCACTGTTTCATCCGGTTCCATCGCCTGGCGTTTGATTTCATCGACGGATAGCCCTGCGTTGCATAGCTCGATGAATCGCCAGACGTAGTTGCGCTGCAATTGCCCGCGTTTCAGCCCCAGCCAGACGGTATTCGCATCAAATAAGTGCCTGGTATCCAGCCGGGTCAAGCCCCCCTCTTCCTGCTCTACGCTGGATTGCTCCGCCACTAGCCCAATACCCAGACCCAACGACACGTAAGTTTTAATCACATCAGAGTCCTGGGCGCTGAGGATAATATCCGGAACCAGCCCTTTGCGAGCAAACGCCTCATCGATACGGGAACGCCCCGTAATCCCCTGCCGATACGTAATCAGCGGCCAGTGGGCGATGGACTCCAGCGTGAGAGGAGACGTTTTCACTAAGGGATGGTTGTGGGGAACAAGCAGGCTGTGGTGCCAACGAAACCAGGGAAATGCCACTAGCAACGGGTCGCCACTAAGTCGCTCACTGGCAATCCCGATGTCTGCCCCGCCATTTTGCAGCAGTACGTCAATCTCCTGCGGTGTACCCTGGATAAGTTCCAGTCGCACCTCAGGAAAGAGCTCACGAAAAGCTTTAATCACCGCGGGCAGGCTATAGCGCGCCTGTGTATGCGTGGTGGCGATCGTCAGGATACCGGAGGTGTCATTAGTAAACAGATCCGCCAGTCTACGAACGTTGCTGGCTTCATTGAGAATACGCTCGGCAATAACCAGCAAGGCTTTGCCCGGTTCAGTCATGCCCAGCAGACGTTTACCGCGACGGATAAAAATCTCAATGCCAAGTTCATCTTCTAGCTCACGAATATGTCGGCTGACACCCGACTGCGAGGTGTACAGTATATTCGCGACTTCTGTCAGGTTGTAATCCTGACGGGCCGCCTCGCGGATTATTTTAAGTTGCTGGAAATTCACTTTTTGCTCCGGACACATCAGACATTACGCTATTGTTAAAGTCTGATGCCCGGCATAACAAATAATAAAAACCTGAATCTTATTCCTCGCGGGAATAAGCTTTAACTAACCAGCTGCAGCTCGCGGTTTTCGAGCGTTGGACGGCTGACCAACGACAGCAGAATCTCTTTCACCGCCTGTGCCTGCGGCGATAAGCTCCCTCTGGCTGAGACATTCAATGATAATGGCAGATTCATCGATGGGGTTGTTATTCGCGCCATCCAGCCATTTGCAGCATTGCATAATGAACGAGCCGCCGACTCAGGCAATACAGTCACGCCCATACCGCTGGCAATGGCAGCGGTTAAGGTGGCAATAGAATCAATTTCGCCAATAACTTTGGTCGTTAAGCGACGAAGCGAAAACGCTTCATCCACGCGCAGGCGAACTGCACTGTAATCCCGTGGCAAATACAGATTCATCTGCGCCACCGCGGCTAAATCAACGCTTTGCCCCGGGCACTCACGCGTCCCGACCAGGTAAAGATCCTCTTTAAGCAGCGGTTGGCTGCATATACCCGCCACAGGCGATCGCTCGTAGAGTACCGCCATGTCTAATTGCCCACTGAGCAGCTTATCATTCAGCACCGTCCCACTGTTTTCATGCAAATAGACCAACACATCGGGCAGCTCGGCACGTACAGTCTGTAATAATGGCATCGTAATAGATGACGCGGCCGTCCCCGGTGCGAGACCAATAGAAACCTGGCCCCCCAAGGTCTGCCCCACGTTATTGACCGCAAGTTGCGCCTGCTCGCACTGACGTAAAATCGTCCGGGCATGGGTATACAACACTTTCCCAGCTTCCGTCGGCGTGACGCCGCGTTTGGTGCGAATCAACAACTGCTGATCCAGTTCGCCTTCAAGCGTAGCAACCTGCTGGCTCAGCGCGGGTTGCGCGATGTGCAATACTTCCGCGGCCTGCGTCAGGCTACCAATATCGACGATTTTTACGAAATATTTCAGTCGTCTGAAGTTCATTTTGCCTCCTGTCGGAATACCAGAACCCGTGCTGGCAGTCATTGAATTCAGGATTGCAAGATGCTTGCCAGTTTCATCACAAGTCATGTTTTATGGTTAAAACTGCGTAATGTCAGGAGTAAAGGTGCAGGATGAGCAGTTTGCTCATCGGTATCTCTCATTCTGGTTGCCCAAGAAGAGGTAGACGCGCACCACAATGGGGCAAACGTATAAAAAGATGTAAAGATCGCCGCTTTGCTGATTTTGTCAGCAAACGATCGCGCAAATGAATTTACCCCTTTGACAAGCATCCTCGCCCTCGCTAATATGCGCCTCGTTCAAACGATTCCTCTGTAGTTCAGTCGGTAGAACGGCGGACTGTTAATCCGTATGTCACTGGTTCGAGTCCAGTCAGAGGAGCCAAATTTAGAAAAGCCCGCTTTATAGCGGGCTTTTTGCTTTTCTGTTTTTCATTCGTCTTATTTTTCATGTAACCCTCTGGTGAGGGAGATAATCGTTTTCTCTTCCCGTCTGTCGCGGTAATCTCATAACGGTCGTTAATATATCGACTGCAATGTGTGTAACCCAATTCGAATACTAATAACTAAAAGACAGTACAGACAGGATAACTATGGATTCCACCCTCACCTCCACGGGTCCTCAACAGGACACCTCTTCGCTTGTTCGTGCCCGTCGTGCTGCGCTTGGTAGCTTCGCTGGCGCCGTGGTCGACTGGTATGATTTTCTGCTTTATGGCATCACCGCCGCGCTGGTATTTAATCGCGAATTCTTCCCGCAGGTCAGTCCGGCGATGGGAACGCTTGCCGCATTCGCCACCTTCGGTGTCGGTTTTTTGTTCCGTCCGTTAGGCGGGGTGATCTTCGGCCACTTCGGCGATCGCCTGGGTCGTAAACGCATGCTGATGCTCACCGTCTGGATGATGGGGATTGCCACTGCGTTGATCGGGATTATTCCTTCCTTTGACGCCATTGGCTGGTGGGCTCCTGTGCTGCTGGTGACGCTGCGCGCCGTTCAGGGATTCGCCGTGGGCGGTGAATGGGGCGGCGCGGCGTTGCTCTCGGTCGAAAGCGCGCCGAAAAATAAAAAAGCCTTCTACAGCAGTGGCGTTCAGGTTGGTTACGGTGTCGGGCTACTGCTTTCTACCGGTCTGGTCTCGCTGATAAGCTCGCAAACCACCGATGAGCAGTTCCTGAGTTGGGGCTGGCGTATTCCGTTCCTGTTCAGCATTGTGCTGGTTTTGGGCGCATTGTGGATGCGTAACAGAATGGATGAATCTGCCGAATTCGAACAGCAGCAGCAGACACATCAACCTGAGAAAAAACGGCTGCCGGTAGTTGAGGCGTTAATCCGGCATCCCGGTGCATTTTTAAAAATTATCGCCCTGCGCCTGTGCGAACTGCTGACGATGTATATCGTCACTGCGTTTGCCCTCAATTACTCCACGCAGAACCTGGGACTTCCCCGCGAGCTTTTTCTGAATATCGGGTTGTTAGTCGGTGGACTGAGCTGCCTGACCATCCCCTGCTTTGCCTGGCTTGCCGACCGGTTTGGTCGACGACGCGTCTACATTACCGGCGCGCTGGTCGGTACGCTGAGCGCCTTCCCATTCTTTATGGCGCTTGAAGCACAGTCTATTTTTTGGATCGTGTTCTTCGCGATTATGCTGGCCAACATTGCACACGATATGGTGGTCTGTGTGCAGCAGCCTATGTTTACCGGTTTGTTTGGCGCAAGCTATCGCTACAGTGGCGCGGGCGTGGGTTATCAGGTGGCAAGCGTAGTTGGCGGTGGTTTTACCCCCTTTATTGCTGCAGCACTGGTCACATTCTCGGGCGGAAACTGGCACAGCGTGGCCATTTATCTGATGGCCGGTTGTCTTATTTCCGCTGCCACCGCGTTGCTGATGCGGGATAAACAGCACGGTTAAGCCCGGATGCGAAGACCCTTCGGTCTTCGCACTATCTTCCTCAACGTCTGACTTTTGTTTCACATTCCTGTGACATACTATCGGGAGAGCAGTACATCTGTGGAACAAGGAGACAGACATGAACAATAAGGGCTCCAGCCTGACCCCAATTCAGGCACTGGATAAACTGGACGCGCTGTACGAGCAGTCGGTTAAAGCACTGCGTAGCGCCATTGGTAAGTATATTGAAACAGGGACGCTCCCTGACGTAATCGCCCGCAATAATGGTCTTTTTGTTTACCCATCGCTTTGTGTAACCTGGGATGGCAGCGCCACCAATCCCCCCAAAACCCGCGCCTATGGCCGTTTTACCCATGCGGGATGCTATACCACAACGATTACCCGTCCGTCACTTTTTCGCCCCTATCTTGAAGAGCAACTCACGCTACTGTATCAGGATTATGATGCGCATATCTCCGTGGAGCCGTCGCAGCATGAAATCCCTTATCCCTATGTCATTGACGGCTCTGAACTGACGCTCGACCGCTCGATGAGCGCCGGATTGACACGCCATTTCCCGACCACAGAGCTATCACAGATTGGCGATGAAACAGCAGACGGTACCTATCATCCGGCAGAGTTCTCTCCGTTGTCTCACTTTGACGCCCGACGGGTAGATTTTTCGCTGGCACGACTGCGTCACTACACGGGAACGCCGGTTGAACACTTCCAGCCGTTTGTGCTGTTCACTAACTACACCCGCTACGTCGATGAGTTCGTGCGCTGGGGTTGCAGCCAGATCCTCGATCCGGACAGCCCCTATATTGCACTGTCGTGCGCGGGCGGGATCTGGATCACCGCGGAAACTGAAGCGCCAGAAGAAGCCATCTCCGATCTCGCCTGGAAGAAACATCAGATGCCTGCCTGGCATTTAATCACCGCTGACGGTCAGGGGATCACGCTGGTCAATATCGGCGTTGGCCCGTCTAACGCCAAAACCATTTGCGATCATCTGGCCGTACTGCGTCCTGACGTCTGGCTGATGATTGGTCACTGCGGCGGCCTGCGTGAAAGCCAGGCAATTGGCGACTATGTTCTGGCCCATGCTTATCTGCGTGACGACCACGTGCTGGATGCCGTACTACCGCCGGACATTCCAATTCCGAGCATCGCGGAAGTGCAACGCGCACTGTATGACGCCACCAAAGAAGTCAGCGGTATGCCCGGTGAAGAGGTTAAACAGCGCTTGCGTACCGGTACTGTCGTCACCACCGACGATCGTAACTGGGAGCTACGCTATTCCGCTTCTGCGCTGCGTTTTAACCTCAGCCGCGCGGTAGCTATCGATATGGAAAGCGCCACCATCGCCGCTCAGGGCTACCGCTTCCGCGTCCCTTACGGCACGCTGCTGTGTGTTTCCGATAAACCGCTCCATGGTGAGATCAAACTACCTGGCCAGGCCAACCGTTTTTATGAAGGTGCCATCTCTGAGCATCTGCAAATAGGTATCCGGGCTATCGATCGTCTACGTGCTGAAGGCGACCGACTGCACTCCCGTAAATTACGTACGTTCAACGAACCGCCGTTCCGTTAAGGCCTGAAGGTAACTATGCATAACTCAACTCCTCTTTCCGCCCTGCGCAACCTGCTGATAGCGCAGGGGCTGGATGGCATGATTGTTCCGCGCGCCGACGCTCACCAAAGCGAAGATTGTACGCCGCATGACAATAAGCTGGCCTGGCTGACCGGTTTTAGCGGCTCTGCGGGACTCGCGTTGGTCCTGCGCGACCGCGCATTGATGTTTGTCGATGGACGTTATCAGGTCCAGGTACGCAATGAAGTCTCGCTGGATGATTTTGAAATTCACCATTTACACGATGAGCCGCTGGCCGACTACTTACAGTCTCACGTTGCAGCGGGTGCACGTATCGCTTTTGAACCGCTACTAATGGTCAACAGTCAGTTTGAAGCGCTTTCGGCAACTCATTGCGAACTGGTGCCTCTTGAACAAGATCCTTTCGACCAGGTATGGCTTGACCGTCCGGCAGCACCCTGCGGCATCATTCGCGAAATGCCCATTGAAATCAGCGGAGAAAGTAGCACGCAAAAACGTGCCCGCGTCGTAGAGTTGCTCGCCCAACACCACGCTGATGTTCTGGCGATCACGCTGCCGGATAACATTGCCTGGCTGCTGAATGTGCGCGGTTCGGATCTGGCCATGGTGCCTGTGCCATTTTCGTTTGCCCTGCTTCATCGCAGCGGCGAGCTGGAATGGTTTGTGGATAGCAACAAAACGCAGCAGCTCCCCGCATCGCTACTGAATACGCTGACGCTGCTCCCGCAAGAGAATTTCCTTGCGCGCTGCCAGGCGTTAGCCAAGGGTAAACGCTTCCTGGTTGATAAAGACTACGCCCCGGTCGCGTTGCGCTTTGCCATTGAAGAACATGGCGGCGATGTCTTATGGTCCCCCGACCCCATTACCTTAATGAAAGCGCATAAGAACGATGTTGAACTGGCGGGCTATCGGGAATGTCATGAACAGGATGGCGCGGCCTGGGTTAACTTCCTCGCCTGGCTGGCGCATGAAGTCCCCGTGCGCGAAGCTGCAGGCAATCCGGTCACCGAACTGGAAGCTCAGGCAAAACAACTGGAATTTCGCCAGCAACAGCCGGGATTTATCGAGCAAAGTTTCAGCACGATTTCGGCCTCTGCCAGCAATGCGGCGATGTGCCATTACCATTCCAGCGAAAAAACCAATACGCCAGTTACTACTAAGGCCATGTATCTGAATGATTCCGGCGGTCAGTACCAAAATGGTACAACAGATACGACGCGTACCCTCGCATTTGGTCCACAGGATCCGCAGCGTCGCCTGCATTATACCGCCGTGTTGAAAGGCTTTTTGTCGCTTATCTCGCTTCAATTTCCTACCGGTACCCAGGGACATCAACTGGATGCCTTTAGTCGTCGGGCGCTGTGGGATTTAGGTCTGGATTTTGATCACGGTACCGGACACGGTGTGGGTCATCAGCTACTTATCCATGAGCAACCCCATCGTATTGCCAAAAAAGTTAACCCCTGGCCCCTGGTTGCGGGCAATATCATTACCATCGAGCCGGGTTATTATCTGGCCGGACAATATGGGATCCGTATTGAGAATCAGGTTGAGATTATCAACAGTCGCCCTGGCTTCTGTCGTTTCTCAACGCTGACGCTGGTGCCGATTGATTTGAATCTGGTTGAACTGCATCTGCTCAGCGATGCAGAGAAACAGTGGATTGATGATTACCACCAGCAGGTCAGAGAGACGTTATCTGCACGCGTAAATGCAGAGGCTCGTCCGTGGCTATTCGCCGCCACCGTGCCGATTCGCGTTCAGGCAAATTAAGGTAATAAAAAAGGCAGCCCGCAGGCTGCCTTAGTTCTCCCCAACATCTTACAGCTTAGCTGTTACGGATGTACTCATCCATTTCAGTTTTCAGGTTATCGGACTTGGTACCGAATATAGCCTGAACACCGGAACCTGCTACCACCACGCCCGCTGCACCCAGTTTCTTCAGGCCAGCCTGATCAACTTTGGCAACATCAGCCACGCTGACACGCAGACGGGTGATACACGCATCGAGGTTAGTGATGTTTTCTTTACCGCCGAATGCTGCAACCAGAGCCGGAGCCATTTCACCGGATGCCCCCGCTTTGCTGTCTTCGGTAGCATCTTCACGACCCGGAGTTTTCAGGTCCAGTGCTTTAATCAGCACACGGAAGATGGTGTAGTAAACGATCGCATAACCGATACCGACAATCGGGAACAGCCACAGTTTGCTGCTGTTACCGGACAGAACGATAAAGTCGATCAGACCGTGAGAGAACGACGTACCGTCACGCATGCCCAACAGGATACAAATCGGGAATGCCAGACCAGCCAGAATGGCGTGGATGACGTACAGGATCGGCGCCACGAACATGAAGGAGAACTCGATCGGCTCGGTAATACCGGTCAGGAACGAGGTCAGCGCTGCGGAGATCATGATACCGCCCACTTTCGCGCGGTTCTCTGGTTTAGCAGAGTGCCAGATAGCGATAGCGGCAGCCGGCAGACCGTACATTTTGAACAGGAAGCCACCGGACAGTTTGCCCGCTGTCGGGTCACCCGCCATATAGCGAGGGATATCGCCGTGGAAAACCTGGCCCGCAGCGTTGGTGTATTCACCGATCTGCATCTGGAATGGAACGTTCCAGATATGGTGCAGACCAAACGGTACCAGGCAGCGTTCAATAAAGCCATAGATACCGAACGCCACGACCGGGTTCTGGTATGCAGCCCACTGAGAGAACGTCTGAATAGCCGTGCCGATCGGCGGCCAAATGAAGGACAGAACCACACCCGTGAAGATGGCAGCCAGACCAGAAATGATTGGAACGAAGCGCTTACCCGCAAAGAAGCCAAGATACTCAGGCAATTTGATACGGTAGAAGCGGTTGAACATATACGCTGCAATCGCACCGGAGATAATCCCCCCGAGAACACCCGTATCCGCAAGGTGTTTAGCAGCGATCTCTTCAGCAGGTAAATGCAGAACCAGCGGCGCAACAACAGCCATGGTTTTAACCATGATGCCATAAGCAACAACGGATGCCAGTGCAGATACGCCGTCGTTGTTGGTAAAGCCTAACGCAACACCGATGGCAAAAATCAGCGGCATGTTTGCAAAAACAGATCCGCCTGCTTCTGCCATTACGTGCGATACAACGGCTGGCAGCCAGCTGAAGTTAGCGGAACCGACACCCAGCAGGATACCTGCAATCGGGAGTACGGATACCGGCAGCATCAGCGATTTACCGACCTTTTGCAGGTTAGCAAATGCATTCTTAAACATAATTAGGAGTGCTCCTGAGTATTTGTGCTTTTCTACGTTCTCACGCATTAGCGAGGGGGGAGAACCTCGCCGTGTACAGGGCATCTAAGTACCCTTTATTTATTACACAGAGTAAAATAATTCGGTTTATTTTTGTTTGACGGCTATCACAATTCGGTCGTAGATGGCCGCAAAATCCGCACATTCCGATAAAATGCGTTTCTGAATGTGTCAAATCAGTTGTCCACCGCCCATTTTAAGGCGGTGAACTTTACTCGCTTTAGTTATTAATTACGAGCTTTAAAAAAAGTCAGTTAACGAACTGATTGCAGGCGAGAAACGTTGATATGAAACAGGCGGGCAAAGTTATCAGTGGTTGCCTGCGCCAGTTCTTCAACGGCAACACCTTTCACTACGGCCATGTACTCTGCAACGTCACGAGTCATGGCGGGTTGGTTCTCTTTTCCACGATGCGGAACAGGCGCAAGGTAGGGAGAATCCGTCTCAACCAACAGCCGATCCAGAGGAACATAACGCGCGGCATCACGAAGCTGATCAGCTTTACGGAACGTGACAATACCGGAAAACGAGATATAAAATCCGAGATCCAGCAATTTGCCTGCCGTTTCTCTGTCCTCTGTAAAACAGTGTAGTACGCCGCCACAATCCGTCACTTTTTCTTCACGCAGAATAGACAGCGTATCGGTTCGCGCATCACGGGTATGCACGATAACCGGCTTCTGTAACTCACGGCCAATTTGAATATGGTGGATAAAAGATTCCTGCTGGCGCACCTTGGTTTCTGGCGTATAGAAATAGTCCAGCCCGGTCTCCCCCATCGCGACAACGCCCTCTTCGGCGGCAAAACGGCGCAGGTCTTCAACATCATAGGTTTCGTCCTGATTTAACGGATGCACGCCGCAGGAAAAAACCACATTGTCACGTTCGCCGACCAGTTCGCGCATACTGCGGTATCCTGGCAGAGTGGTCGCGACGGCAAGACAGAATTTCACATCGCGTGCGGCCGCTTTCGCCAGCACGTCATCCACGTCCTTATGCAGAGATTGATAATCCAGGCCATCAAGATGGCAGTGCGAGTCGACTAAAAACATAATGTCTCTCTCAAAGATGGGGAACAGGCAATACGGTGCCTGGTTGCAGGTAATGTTCAATACGCAGGATAAGATCGGTTAACACCAGTTCGCGGTTTAAACCCGTCACGTTCAGCAACTGCTGACGGCAATGACAAACGTCACCGAGTATCGCCTGTATTTGGGCAACGGATAACCGCTCAGCGATAGAAGATATCAGGTCCAGAGCATCTGGATTCGTTAAATGGGAAACTCCGTATGGGCGTTTCAACGCATCCGTCAACAATGTTGCCAGCCAGTGTAAACGGGTGGGAGCCTGATCGTGATTTAACGCCGCGAGCAGTATATACCAGTCACCTGTGTTTAATGTGTTCGACAGTGCCGCACAAAAATCGGTGCGGTGCGACCAGCTTTCGGCCTGTAACAGCGTGAGGGCCGCACCAGGCGAACCTGCGCTAAGGCGTAACGCGCTCAACAGCGCTTCTGACGACGCTGTTACTTCACGGGCAAGCCAGGAAGCTGCATATGACTCAGGCGGCGGCGCAAGATGGTGTAACCGGCAGCGGCTGCGTAATGTCGCCAGCAAGCGAGCTGGCTCTGTGCTGGCAAGGAAAAACCAGGTTTGCGCGGGCGGTTCTTCCAGCGTTTTCAGCAACGCATTAGCGGCAGCATCGGTTAGCTGAGCAGCATCAGGGATCCACACCACTTTCGCACCGCCAAGGCGCGAATGTTCGTAGAGCTTTTCACTGACTTCGCGTACCGCATCAACCCCCAGTGCGCTTTTGCCTTTTTCCGGCAACAGCGAATAGTAGTCAGGATGCGTCCCCGCCTGCATCAGTTGACAGCCCCGGCACTGACCACAGCTTTTATGCCCTTCCGGTTGCTGACACATTAAATAGCGGCTGAGCGCGTAAATCAGTGCGTCGTCGCCCATGCCGGGTAATGCCTGAATCAGTAACGCATGGTGACCACGACCCACCTGGTAGCTGGCTACCAGTTTTTCAAAATCCGGTCGTAACCATGGGTACCATTTCATGCGCCCTGCTCCTTCACCCACTGGGTGATGGTATTACGGATATCAGCCATTACAGCCTCCAGCGGCTGCGTAGCATCAATAGTACGAATGCTGGCGTCTTTAGCGGCGAGTTCAAGATAGCGTGCGCGGGTGCGATTAAAGAAATCAAAAGATTCCTGCTCGATACGATCCAGCTCGCCACGAGCACGGGCACGTTTTAAGCCGACTTCTGGAGTTACATCCAGATAGAGCGTCAGGTCCGGGCGAAAATCGCCGAGCACCGCATCGCGCAGGGTTGCCAGCATGTGTTGATCGATGCCGCGTCCGCCGCCCTGATACGCTTGAGTCGACAGATCGTGACGATCGCCAATAACCCATTTACCTTTTGCCAACGCAGGTTTAATAACGGTTTCGACCAGTTGCACGCGCGCGGCGTAGAACATCAGAACTTCGGCTTTGTCGGTAATAATTTCGTCACCAACCGACTTAATGTCCAGCACCAGACTTCTTAGTTTCTCTGCAAGCTGCGTTCCACCAGGCTCGCGGGTAAACACCATGTCACGAATACCGAGTTGCTCAAGTGTCTCAACCACCACGTTACGCGCAGTGGTTTTTCCGGCGCCTTCCAGGCCCTCGATGACGATATAGTTACTGCCCATTTTTTTCCTTAAGCACTTTCAGGTAATCCTGCACGGACCGATTATGGCTGGCAAGATTGGTGTTAAACGTGTGGCCGCCTTTACCGTCAGCCACGAAATAGAGATACGGCGTTTTGGCTGGATGTGCTGCGGCCTGTAACGAAGCCTCGCCCGGCATGGCAATCGGGCCAGGCGGCAGCCCCGTAATGGTATAGGTGTTATAGGCGGTAGGGGTATCTAAATCCACACGCGATAATTTGCCATTATACCGTGCCCCCATTCCGTAAATCACCGTTGGATCGGTTTGCAAACGCATGCCAATACGTAAGCGGTTAATAAACACTGAAGCCACCTGGTCGCGCTCGCTGGCAACCGCGGTTTCTTTTTCAATAATAGAGGCCATGGTGACCAACTGGTTTTTATCCTGATAAGGCAGGCCGTCTGCGCGTCCTTCCCAGACGGCATCCACCGCTTTAACCATTTTCTGATGCGCGCGTTTTAGCAGCGCCACGTCGGTGGTATTCGCGGTATACATCCAGGTATCTGGCCAGAACCAGCCTTCCACCCATTGCGGGTTTTCCAGCTTCAGCGCCTGGGCAACGGTCTCGTAACTATCATCACTTAGCGTATGTTTGATATACGGCGCATCGCGCAGTTGTTTGATGTAATCACTCAGACGCATCCCTTCAACCAGACGTAACGGGAACTGCGCCTCTTTGCCACTTTCCAGCAGTTGCAGCATATCCCGCACTGTCATGTCAGGCGTAAAACGGTAGGTTCCTGCTTTAAAATGTGACAGGTCGGGTTCAACACGCAGCAGCCACTGGAACACGCGCGGGCGATTGATAACTTTGTCCGCATACAGCTGTTCGCCAAGAGCCAGACGGCCCGTACCCGCTTTCAGCGTAAAAATCGTCTCTTCTTTAATCAATAACTTACTGTCCGCCAGATGGCGAACTTTCCACATTCCCACTCCTGCGGCAATGCCCAGCACAACCAGCAATAACAGGACAACGAGTAACAGTTTTTTCATGACTAATTCGGGTGCTCACAAAGTGGGGCTAAAAAATCGAATAACAAACGTGAAGACAGCAGTGTGTCGCCACAGGCACGCACGGGAATAACAGGCATTAAGGCATTACAGACGACGATTTCATCGGCCTGCATAACCTCTTCCAACCCGGCATACTTTTCGACAATACTGAACGACGATTGTGCCAGCATCCGGATACAGAATTGTCGCATAATGCCATTCACGCCAGCCTGTTCCAGCCGGGGAGTGTAAACCACATCACCCTTACGCCAGAACAAATTAGCCGCACAGCATTCCGTAACCCATCCCTCACTGTCAAGAACCAGTGCTTCATCTGCGTCCGTCTGCTCAAGATGAGAGCGAATCAACACCTGCTCGAGTCGATTCAGATGCTTAAGTCCAGCAAGCAGCGGATTACGTCCCAGACGCACAGGGCTTAACGCCAGGGTTATTCCTTCTTGCCGCCAACGATCGTAATGATCGGGCCAGGCAGAAACAGAGAGTATACGTGTGGCACTGTGACAACTTGTACCACTATAGCCCCGCCCGCCACTGCCTCGGCTGATAATGACTTTCAACACGCCGCGCGCGTGCCCATGCGCCAGCATTTTCATTTCACTTTGCAGTGCTGACCAATCTTCGAAAGAGATCAGCAATTTTTGGCAGGCATCCTGTAAACGTGCGAGATGCGCTGAAAAGAGGCAAATTTCGCCGTCGATAATACGCGCAGTGGTAAAACAGCCATCCCCAAACTGGGTTGCTCGATCGCTTGCGGACAGCATATTCTGCTCGCAGCCATTAATTAAGAACATGGTGGCTCCTTATTTCTGGTCCGCTAGTTTGGCAGGATGAGTAACACAGGACAAGGGCAGAAAACTGAATAAAAAAAGGCCCGACAAGCGGACCTTTTTTAGTTTACTACCGATGCTGGCGCATCACCTGACGGAGTTAAATCTTTTTAAAGATTAAAGAGCCGTTGGTGCCGCCAAAGCCGAAGGAGTTACACAGCGTGTACTCCAGACCACTAACCTGACGCGCTTCGTGCGGAACGAAGTCCAGGTCACAACCTTCATCCGGGTTATCCAGGTTGATGGTTGGCGGAATAGCCTGATCGCGCAGCGCCAGGATAGAGAAAATGGACTCTACCGCGCCCGCCGCACCCAACAGGTGTCCGGTCATGGATTTAGTGGAGCTGACCATCACACGGCTTGCCGCATCGCCAAAGACAGATTTCACTGCCTGGGTTTCCGCTTTATCGCCTGCCGGAGTGGATGTACCATGTGCGTTGACATAACCGATTTGACCCGCTTCAATAGCCGCATCACGCAATGCGTTGACCATGGCCAGTGCTGCGCCTGCACCGTTTTCTGGTGGCGACGTCATGTGGTAAGCATCGCTGCTCATACCAAAGCCAACGACTTCAGCATAAATTTTTGCACCGCGCGCTTTCGCATGTTCGTACTCTTCCAGTACAACCATGCCTGCGCCGTCGCCCAGCACAAAGCCATCACGTTCTTTGTCCCACGGACGGCTTGCCGCTTGCGGGTTATCATTACGTGTAGACAGCGCTCGTGCCGCGCCAAAACCACCCACGCCCAGCGGCGTACTGGCTTTTTCTGCACCACCCGCAACCATCGCGTCCGCATCGCCGTATGCAATGATACGTGCAGCATGACCGATGTTATGCACGCCTGAAGTACAGGCGGTCGCGATGGAGATGCTTGGCCCTTGCAGGCCGTACATGATGGTCAGGTGACCTGCCACCATGTTAACAATCGTCGACGGAACGAAGAACGGGCTGATCTTACGCGGTCCACCATTTACCAGAGAGGTATGGTTTTCTTCGATAAGACCGAGACCGCCAATACCAGAGCCGATGGCGGCGCCAATACGGTGGGCGTTCGCTTCCGTTATTTCGAGGCCAGAATCCTGCATGGCCTGAACGCCAGCGACAATTCCATATTGAATGAAAGCATCCATCTTGCGCTGTTCTTTGCGCGAGATAATGTCTTCACAGTTAAAATCCTTTACTAAGCCAGCAAATTTCGTTGCATAGGCGCTAGTATCGAAATGGTCGATCAGGCTGATGCCACTCTGACCGGCAAGGAGAGCTTTCCAGGTAGACTCTACGGTATTGCCGACAGGAGACAACATGCCCAGTCCGGTCACAACTACACGACGCTTAGACACGGTTGTCCTCCAGGGAGGGAAAATAATTCAAGTGGGATAAAAAGATAAAACTCAGGCGGTCGAATGACCGCCTGGAGATGTTCACTTACGCCTGGTGGCCGTTGATGTAATCAATGGCAGCCTGAACGGTAGTGATTTTCTCAGCTTCTTCGTCCGGAATCTCAGTATCAAACTCTTCTTCCAGAGCCATTACCAGCTCAACGGTGTCAAGAGAATCCGCGCCCAGGTCTTCAACGAAGGAAGCATTGTTGGTTACTTCTTCCTGCTTAACGCCCAGCTGTTCGCCGATAATTTTCTTAACGCGTTCTTCGATAGTGCTCATACTCTTAAATTTCCTATCAAAACTCGCTTTCGCGATGGTTTTCGTAGTGTATAAAATGTTGAAAAATTTGCAACTAAATCCCGGCAGGTCTTACCACGATTTTACGTTATTTTGAGGCCAAGACCTACAATAACGCAAATATTTTTCATCGTGGTTAAACCATGTACATCCCGCCGTTGACGTGCAAAGTCTCACCTGTGATGTAACTTGCTTCGTCAGAAGCTAAAAATGCAACCGCACTGGCGATTTCCTGAGCGCCGCCAAGGCGACCCGCAGGAACCTGCGCCAGAATACCCGCACGCTGATCATCAGACAGCGCACGCGTCATGTCCGTTTCAATAAAGCCCGGAGCAACAACGTTTACAGTAATGCCACGAGACGCAACTTCGCGCGCCAGTGATTTACTGAAGCCGATCAGACCTGCTTTCGCCGCAGCGTAGTTAGCCTGACCCGCATTTCCCATGGTACCAACCACAGAACCGATAGTGATAATACGCCCATGACGCTTTTTCATCATAGCGCGCATTACCGCTTTTGACAGACGGAAAACAGATGACAGGTTGGTTTCGATGATATCGTTCCACTCGTCATCTTTCATGCGCATTAACAGGTTATCACGAGTAATCCCAGCATTATTGACCAGGATATCGACTTCACCAAATTCTGCGCGAATATTTTCCAGAACCGATTCGATAGATGCCGGATCGGTCACATTCAACATCAGACCTTTACCATTTGCACCTAAGTAATCACTAATAGCCTGCGCGCCGCTTTCGCTGGTTGCAGTACCGATAACTTTCGCGCCACGGGCAACGAGTGTCTCAGCAATTGCGCGGCCAATGCCACGGCTTGCACCAGTAACCAGCGCGATTTTTCCTTCAAAACTCATGGTCTTCCTCTTTTATTGCTCTAGCGCCGCAGACAGTGCCGCCGGCTCATTCAGTGCCGAAGCAGTCAGGGTGTCAACAATACGTTTCGTCAAACCGGTCAGAACTTTGCCCGGACCAACTTCATACAAGTGCTCAACGCCCTGGGATGCCATAAATTCAACGGTTTTAGTCCACTGAACCGGGCTGTATAGCTGGCGAACCAGCGCATCGCGAATAGCGTCTGCGGTGGTTTCGCACTTCACGTCGACGTTGTTCACAACCGGAACGGTCGGTGCGTTAAAGGTGATTTTTTGCAGCTCAACGGCCAGTTTCTCAGCAGCTGGCTTCATCAGCGCGCAGTGAGAAGGAACGCTGACCGGCAGCGGCAGAGCGCGTTTCGCCCCCGCAGCTTTACATGCTGCGCCAGCACGTTCTACGGCTTCTTTGTGTCCGGCAATAACCACTTGACCCGGTGAGTTAAAGTTTACCGGTGAAACCACCTGGCCTTCAGCAGACTCTTCACATGCTTTAGCGATAGCAGCGTCGTCCAGACCGATAATCGCAGACATGCCGCCAGTGCCTTCCGGTACGGCTTCCTGCATGAATTTGCCGCGCAGTTCAACCAGACGTACGGCATCGGCAAAACCGATAACACCCGCACAGACTAGCGCAGAGTATTCGCCCAAGCTGTGACCTGCCATCAGCGCAGGTGTTTTACCACCCTGCTGCTGCCATACGCGATAAAGCGCGACAGATACGGTCAACAGTGCTGGCTGCGTCTGCCAGGTTTTATTCAGTTCTTCGGCCGGACCCTGCTGAGTCAGCGCCCACAGATCATAGCCCAGCGCAGCCGATGCTTCAGCAAAAGTTTCTTCAACAATTGGGTAGCTTGCTGCCATTTCAGACAACATCCCAACGGTCTGGGAACCCTGCCCCGGAAACACAAATGCAAATTGCGTCATGTTTAAATCCTTATACTAGAAACGAACCAGCGCGGAGCCCCAGGTGAATCCACCCCCGAAGGCTTCAAGCAATATCAACTGCCCAGCTTTTATACGCCCGTCGCGGACGGCTTCGTCCAGCGCGCACGGTACGGAGGCAGCAGAGGTATTACCATGTCTGTCGAGCGTCACGACAACATTATCCATCGACATACCCAGCTTTTTCGCTGTTGCGCTGATAATTCGGAGGTTTGCCTGATGCGGTACCAGCCAGTCCAGCGCAGAACGATCGAGGTTATTTGCTTCCAGCGTTTCATCAACGATGTGTGCAAGCTCAGTCACCGCGACTTTAAAGACTTCATTACCTGCCATCGTCAGGTGAATCGGGTTCTCCGGATTCACGCGATCGGCATTAGGCAACGTCAACAGCTCACCATAGCGGCCATCAGCATGTAGATGGGTGGAGAGAATACCTGGTTCTTCTGATGCGCTCAGTACAACCGCACCCGCGCCATCACCGAAAATAATGATCGTGCCGCGATCGGTTGGATCACAGGTACGCGCCAGAACATCAGAGCCCACCACCAAAGCATGCTTCACTGCGCCAGACTTAACGTACTGGTCGGCAACGCTCAGGGCATAGGTGAAACCGGCACAAGCGGCCGCAACGTCAAACGCCGGGCAGCCTTTGATCCCCAGCATACTTTGGATCTGGCATGCCGCGCTTGGAAATGCGTGAGTGGATGATGTGGTGGCAACCACAATCAGACCAATTTGTTCTTTGTCGATGCCCGCCATTTCAATTGCATGGTTTGCGGCGGCAAAGCCCATCGTCGCAACTGTTTCGTTTGGCGCTGCAATATGGCGTTCACGGATACCTGTACGAGTGACGATCCACTCATCAGATGTCTCGACCATTTTTTCCAAATCGGCGTTAGTACGCACTTGTTCAGGCAGATAGCTGCCAGTACCAATAATCTTCGTATACATGTACGCTCAGTCACTTTTTGGTTATATACCGCTACGAGCAAATCGCCGGTACGCTGGCAGCATTCACAAACGCACCGTTATCTGTGTGCTCGCGAGTTTGCGCTTTCGCCACCGTCCAGCAGTTCGAATCCAGCTGGGTATACAGATTCCAGGCGAGCGGCAATTCGTTGAGGAAGTTGTCGCTGCACCGCCTGCACTGCCTGTTCAATCGCGACTTCAAATGCTCGCTGATTGGCCGCACCATGACTCTTAATCACCGTGCCGCGCAATCCTAACAGACAGGCGCCATTATACTGGTCGGGGTTGAGGTGACTAAATCGCCTTGTCAGGCTTTTTTGTAACCAACGTTTTAATAACAGCAGCCACCACGACCGTTTTTTACCCTCACCCTGAGATTTCAGCAATGAAAGGAACATTCTGACAACACCTTCCATCGTCTTTAATGTGACATTACCCGTAAAGCCATCACAGACCAACACATCCGTTTTGCCGGTCAGCAACTCATTGGCTTCAAGATAGCCGATATAATTGATGGAAGGGATTGTTTTTAGCACTGCAGAAGCATCTCGAATACTGTCGAGACCCTTAGTTTCTTCTTCACCGATATTGAGCAACGCAACACGAGGCCTGGCAATGCCAACCACCTCTTCTGCCAGCACGGAACCCATGACGGCAAATTGCACCAACATCGTGCTATCACAATCCACGTTGGCGCCTAAATCCAGCACCACCGTTTTACCCTTTTGCTGATGCGGTAAAACCGTCACCAATGCGGGACGTTCAATCCCCTCAAGGGGTTTGAGCAATAATTTCGCAAGTCCCATTAGCGCGCCTGTGTTACCGGCGCTCACACAAGCTTGCGCTCGACCTTCTTTCACGAGCTCCAGGGCAACACGCATTGAGCTTCCACGACTGGCGCGAATAGCTTGCGAGGGCCGGGCATCACTGGCAATAACTGACTGAGCAGGAATAATCTGCAGACGTGAACGTTGTTCGAAGTCAGCTTTGGCAAGTAATGGCGTGATTGTATCGGGATCCCCGACTAAAAGAAGTGTGAGTTGCGAGTTAGAATTCAGTGCCTGCAATGCTGCAGGCACTGTCACGGTAGGGCCAAAATCTCCCCCCATGACATCTAACGCCAGGGTTAGACGTGTCAAGGTATCGTCGCTGCCCGGTTAGGTGTTTCCCCAGTTACCCGGGGAAAGCCTCACTAAGCTTCATCACGCGTGTACTCTATGTCTTTCTCACCGTAGTGGGAAAGTCATTGAGTCATGCGTGATTACTTAGCGATTACCTTACGGCCGCGGTAGAAACCGTCGGCAGTGATGTGGTGACGCAGGTGTTGTTCACCAGAAGTTTTGTCTACAGACAGGCTGGTGACTGCGGTCAGAGCGTCATGAGAACGACGCATGCCACGTTTGGAACGGGTTGGTTTATTCTGTTGTACGGCCATGGACCTTACTCCTCAATTACTTACGCTTTAAGCTGGCTAATACGGCAAATGGGTTTGGTTTTTGCGCTTCATCAGGCAATTCGCCAAAGACCATGTCCGCCTCGGACACTTCACAGTGTTCAGAATCATGCACCGGAACTACCGGCAAGGAGAGGATAATCTCATCTTCAACCATTGCAAGCAGATCGATTTCACCGAATTCGTTAACCTCAATCGGCTCATACGCTTCCGGGAGTGCTTCAGCCTGTTCGTCAGAACGGACAGGACTAAAACAATATGTTGTGTGTACATGAAGTGGGAACGGTTTCCCGCAACGCTGACATTCGAGCGTAACCGAAACCTTCGCATCACCGGTTATAACGGCAAGACGCTGGTTATCGATAGCGAACGACATGGAGCATTCCACATCACTGTCCACACTGACTACAGAATCGGCGACACGCTCAACCAGATCAGAAGTATAGATACCTTCATAATCCAGGCGTTTTTGAGCCGTACGAACCGGATCAAGAGTCAGGGGTAATTTTACCTTTTGCATAGGGCGCGCATATTAACTTTGTAACGTCATATAGTCAAAGAAAAAGGCAGCCTGTGGTTGCCTTTTGCCAATAATTCGCACACATTGCGGGTCATCGACTTAAAATCGCTCAACACAAGCCAATACAGCCAGCTTGCAGGACGAAGTCCATAGTTTAAAATGGCTCTCATCAATACGCTATATGCGAGGGAAAAAATATGCCTCAACTTATTCTTGCTTCCACCTCTCCCTGGCGTCGCGCTTTACTGGAAAAACTGGCTATTCCGTTCGAATGCGCAGCACCTGAAGTTGATGAAACGCCGTTACCGGGCGAAGCACCGCGTCACCTGGTGTTGCGACTGGCGCAGCAAAAAGCGCAATCACTCGCCCACCGTTATCCCTCGCATCTGATTATCGGATCCGATCAAATTTGTGTTCTTGATGGTGAAATAACCGGTAAACCATTAACAGAAGAAAATGCGCGCCAGCAATTACTCAAAGCCCGTGGCAATATTGTGACGTTTTATACCGGTCTTGCGCTGTATAATTCTGCAACCGGACATTTACAAACTGAAGTTGAGCCGTTTGACGTTCATTTTCGTCATTTAAGCGAAACTGAAATTGAAGATTACGTGCGCAAAGAGCGTCCGCTGCATTGTGCCGGTAGTTTTAAAAGCGAAGGATTGGGTATCGCACTCTTTGAGCGCCTGGAAGGTCGCGATCCAAATACCTTGATCGGTTTGCCACTGATTGCATTATGTCAAATGCTGCGGCGGGAAGAGATGAACCCGCTGAACGCATGATTAAAGAACTGCTGACAGGCGTAATCACGTAGGCCTGATAAGACGTTTACGTCGCTATCAGGCCTACGGATTTAGCGCGATAAAATCGCAACGCGCATCAGCCTTTGCTGCGTAATACTTCGAGACAGCGCTTCAACTGCTTATCCATCGGCGCTTCAATACGCATCACTTCACCCGTCCCCGGATGAGTAAACTTCAATGCTGCGGCGTGCAAAAACAGCCTGCTCAACCCGGTATCCGCCAGTTGCTTATCAAACTCGCGGTCGCCGTAGCGATCGTCAAAGGCAATAGGATGTCCGGCATATTGCGTATGCACACGAATCTGGTGCGTGCGTCCGGTCACCGGACTGCAGCGCACAAGCGTAGCAAACGCGTAGCGCTCTTCCACTTTAAAGCGTGTTTCCGATGGTTTGCCTTCCTGATTCACCCGCACGATACGCTCGCCGCTTTGCAGAATGTTCTTTAACAGCGGCGCCTGCACGGATTTAACATGCGACTGCCACTGGCCTCGGACCAGCGCGAGGTAGTCTTTCTGCATGCCTTTTTCACGCAGTTGTTCATGCAACGAACGTAAGGCTGAGCGTTTTTTGGCTACCAACAGCACACCGGATGTATCCCGATCGAGGCGATGCACCAGCTCAAGGAAACGTGCTTCCGGACGCAGCGCGCGTAAGCCTTCAATGACGCCAAAGCTAAGTCCGCTGCCGCCGTGCACGGCCGTGCCCGAAGGTTTGTTAAGCACCAGAATGTGGTCATCTTCATATAAAATGACATCGGTCAGCGCCGCGACCTTCTGCAGATTTGGTGAAATGGCCTCTTCTTCACGTTCAGCGACACGCACAGGTGGAATACGCACAATGTCCCCGTCTTCGAGTTTGTACTCGGGTTTAATGCGTTTTTTGTTCACCCGCACTTCGCCTTTACGCAAAATGCGATAAATCATACTTTTCGGCACGCCCTTAAGCTGGGTGCGCAAAAAGTTGTCGATGCGTTGCCCTGCTTCGTCGGCAGTAATGGCAACTGTTTTTACGGCTGGAGTCTCTGTTTTCATGGGGGCCGATTTTAAATAGCCATCAAGATTCGCGCCACACATTTTTCTATGCTTATATTAACTGCTATACCTTATTACTTAAGTTTGACATCGCCGATTTGGTGGTTATTAAAGCAATCACTACGCGGAAGTGAAAAAACTGTGAGTAACCGGGTGATAAATGGCAAAAGTCATCTTGCTATAACAAGGTTAGCAGTGGAATAATGAGGTTGTTTCCGTGTTGAATCTTGTTAAAACAAGAACTTTTCCGGAATGACCCAATTTTGCCCGACCGATCATCAACGCAGCAATGGCGTAAGACGTATTGATCTTTCAGGCAGTTAGCGGGCTGCGGGTTGCAGTCCTTACCGGTAATAAGGAAGCTTCTCTGGAGAGTAACACCCAGACTGTTCCCCTGATAATTGCGCTGTGTTTCCGTATGAAATACAGGCAACCGACACTCTGCGCCTCTTTGAGCTGACGATAACCGTGAGGTTGGCGACGCGAATAGACACGAGGCCATCGGTTCACACCCGGAAAGGCATTACTCTGCCCGCAGCTTAGTCGTCAATGTAAGAATAATGAGTAAGTTACGATGAAAAGAATGTTAATTAACGCGACTCAGCAGGAAGAGTTGCGTGTCGCCCTTGTAGATGGGCAGCGTCTGTACGATCTGGATATTGAAAGTCCTGGACACGAACAGAAAAAAGCCAATATCTATAAAGGCAAAATTACCCGTATTGAACCGAGTCTGGAAGCTGCTTTCGTTGATTACGGCGCTGAACGTCACGGTTTCCTCCCGTTAAAAGAAATTGCCCGCGAATACTTCCCCGCTAACTACAACTCCCATGGTCGTCCCAACATAAAAGACGTGTTGCGCGAAGGTCAGGAAGTCATTGTTCAGATCGATAAAGAAGAACGCGGCAATAAAGGCGCTGCGCTGACCACCTTTATCAGCCTGGCGGGGAGCTATCTGGTTCTGATGCCGAACAACCCGCGCGCGGGCGGCATCTCCCGTCGCATTGAAGGCGACGACCGTACCGAACTGAAAGAAGCACTGGCAAGTCTGGAACTGCCTGATGGCATGGGGCTTATCGTGCGTACCGCAGGTGTCGGCAAATCCGCCGAAGCACTGCAGTGGGACCTGAGCTTCCGCCTGAAACACTGGGAAGCGATTCAAAAAGCCGCTGAAAGCCGCCCTGCTCCGTTCCTGATCCACCAGGAAAGCAACGTTATCGTTCGCGCATTCCGTGACTACTTACGTCAGGACATCGGCGAAATCCTCATCGACAACCCAAAAGTCATGGAGATGGCGCGTCAGCACATCGCTGCATTGGGGCGTCCGGATTTCAGCAGCAAAATCAAACTGTACACCGGTGAAATCCCGCTGTTCAGCCACTATCAAATCGAGTCTCAAATTGAGTCTGCGTTCCAGCGCGAAGTACGTCTGCCGTCCGGCGGCTCAATCGTAATCGACAGCACTGAAGCGCTGACCGCTATCGATATCAACTCCGCACGCGCAACCCGCGGCGGCGACATCGAAGAAACAGCGTTCAACACAAACCTTGAAGCAGCCGATGAAATTGCTCGTCAGTTGCGCCTGCGCGACCTCGGCGGCCTGATTGTTATCGACTTTATCGATATGACCCCGGTTCGCCACCAGCGTGCGGTTGAAAACCGTCTGCGTGAAGCTGTGCGTCAGGACAGAGCACGTATTCAGATCAGCCATATTTCTCGTTTCGGTCTGCTGGAGATGTCCCGTCAGCGTCTGAGCCCGTCGCTGGGTGAATCCAGCCATCACGTGTGCCCGCGCTGCTCCGGCACCGGTACCGTACGTGATAACGAATCACTGTCGTTGTCTATTCTGCGTCTGATCGAAGAAGAAGCGTTGAAAGAAAATACGCAGGAAGTTCACGCTATTGTTCCTGTGCCGATCGCATCCTATCTGCTTAACGAAAAACGTACCGCGGTAAATGCCATCGAGACGCGTCAGAACGGGGTGCGCTGTGTGATCGTGCCAAACGATCAGATGGAAACCCCGCACTACTCCGTGCTGCGTGTACGCAAAGGGGAAGAAACGCCTACCCTGAGCTACCTGCTGCCGAAACTGCATGAAGAAGCGATGGCATTGCCGACGGAAGAAGAATACGTCGAGCGTAAACAGCCAGAACAACCGGCGCTGGCCACCTTTGCGATGCCAGACGTGCCGCCAGCCCCTGCACTGCAGGAGCCAGCTACGAAAGCCGTTGCGCCTAAAGCTGCTGTTGCGACCACAGCTGTCGCCGCACAGCCGGGTTTGATTAGTCGTTTCTTTGGCGCTCTGAAGTCCATCTTCAGCGGTAGCGAAGAAGTAAAACCGGTTGAACAACCTGCGCCGAAAGCTGAAGAGAAAACGGAACGCCAACAGGATCGTCGTAAACCGCGTCAGAACAATCGTCGCGACCGTAACGATCGTCGTGATAATCGCGACAACCGTGGTGACCGTGACAACCGTAACGAGCGTTCAGAAAGCGGCGAAAATCGCGAAGAAAACCGCCGTAATCGTCGTCAATCACAGCAGCAAAATGCGGAAGCACGTGATAACCGCCAGCAATCCACTGACATTGCAGACAAAACGAAGTCAGGCGATGAGCAGCAGGCTCCGCGTCGCGAACGCAACCGTCGTCGTAACGATGATAAACGTCAGGCACAGCAGGAAGTTAAAGAGCTGAACCAGGCTGAACAACCAGTGCAGGATACCGAGCAGGAAGAGCGCGTACGTCAGCCTCAAACTCGCCGTAAACAGCGTCAGTTGAGTCAGAAAGTTCGTTTCACAGACAGTCCGGCAGTCGAAACCGAAGTGGCTACCGCCGCCGTGGTCGCTGAAACAGTTGTCACTCAGCCTACTGAACAGTCTGCACCGGTACAGCGTACCGAACTGGCGAAAGTTGATCTGCCAGCTGTCGTCGCAACTGAGCAGGAAGACAACAGCGAAGCGCGTGACTCCAATGGCATGCCGCGTCGTTCCCGTCGCTCTCCTCGCCATCTGCGCGTAAGTGGACAGCGTCGTCGCCGTTACCGTGACGAGCGTTACCCGGTTCAGTCGCCGATGCCGTTAACCGTCGCCTGCGCCTCTCCGGAATTAGCGTCCGGTAAAGTATGGATCCGCTATCCTGTCGCTCGTCCTCAGGATCAGCAGAGTGAAGAGCAACGCGAGCAGGAAATGGTCCAGCCGCAAACAGCACCAGTAGCCGTAGAGCCTCAGGTTGCTGCAGCAGCTGCAGAACACATTGTGGACACTCCTGCACCGGTTGAAACCGTACAGCCAGAGGTTGTCGTAGCTGAAACTCAGGCCGCCGTTGTTGAAACCACACAGGTTGAAACCACACATCCGGAAGTTATTGCAGCTCCGGCCGAGCAGCAGTCGCAAATTATCGCTGAATCCGACGCACCTGTTGCCGAGGAGATCGCTGCGAAAGCCGAACCTGTAACTGAAGTTGTAGCTGCGCCTGTTGTCGAAGAACCTGCAGACGTCGTTGTCTCCCAGCCTGAATCGGTTGAAGAGATTGTCGAGGTTGTGGAAACAGCGCCTGTTGTTGAAGAAGTTGCAGCGCCGCAACAAGTTGTTGCAGCACCTGTCGTCGAAACCGAAGTCGTTAAGTCTGACGTTGTCGTAACCAGCGCTGACGCAGAACATCTTCACAGCCATGCGACCGCACCGATGACCCGCGCCCCGGCACCGGAATATGTGCCTGAAGCGCCGCGTCATAGCGAGTGGCAACGTCCGGCATTCGCCTTTGAAGGTAAAGGTGCTGCAGGCGGACACAGCGCCACGCACCAGGCGACCGCGCCAGCAACACGCCCGCAACCTGTTGAGTAAGTCATAATCACTATCAAAGCCGACCTTCGGGTCGGCTTTTTTATATCGGTTCTACGTGGGTTTTACACGTTTCATCCCCGTTAGCTGCGGCATGACATCTTTCATTAAAGCTAAAAATTTGCGTAATCGGGTCGGATAGTAACGCGCCCAGGGATAGACCAAATGCACAGGCAACGATGCCGCATGCCACTCGGGTAGCAACGTAACCAGGCGTCCGCTGGCAATATCTTCCTCGACCATCCAGCTCGACACAATCGTCACGCCTAACCCTGCCAGGGCAGCATTTCTGGCAACATAAATACTGTCGGTGCTTAATCTGGGTGTAATATTCAGCGTAACCGGTTCATTACGCGATTGATGCAGTAACGAAACGCTATGTTGGTAAAACGTGTTCACGGCAATCCACGGCAGCGCGGATAATTGCTCCGGATGCGAAAGCTCGCCATACTGCGCCAGCAATGCGGGACTCACCACCATACTCCGGGGAACTTCGGCCAGTAATACCGAGACAGTGTCCGGATCAACCTCTGCCCCCACCCTGATCGCGCAATCAATATTATCGCTGAGGAAATCAACGGTTTTATCATTGAGCATCCACTCTACCGACAACTGCGGATAACGAGAAAGAAAGTGCAGCAACGGCTCAAGAAGTTGTTGCTGCCCGAAGGCATGCGGTGCACGTACCCGCAGCGTGCCCACCGGTTCCTCCTCCGTGACATTGAGCCCATCTTCCAGTGCCAGCCACGCATCAATAATTTTCTTGGCATGCTGGTAGCCGCGCTCACCGTCGTCGGTTAATTTCATCGCATGCGTGGTGCGCATTATCAGTTTCACACCAAGCAGTGCCTCCAGGGATTGTAACCGGCGGCTGACAGTCGCCTGCGTTGTGCCCATCTGTTTTGCCGCAGCCGAAAGCGATCCAGCCTCGACGATGCGCACGAAAGTCCGCATCAGCTCCACCCTATCTATACGTTCATTTTTTATCATTCGTAATTTCTTCATACGCTATACGTATAACAGTTTTACCACTGCGCTCGCTACCGCACCATCCGCTGAAGGATAAAAATAGCCGCACATCCTGTGATTGAGGAATCATTTGTGAACACGCATATCGCACTTTCCCGTTGGGTCATTTTTGTTCTGGCATTGGGCGCTGGTTTCAGCGTGGCCGCTATCTACTATGCCCAGCCTCTTCTGCCTTTAATGGGTCAGGATCTGGACTTAAGCATCACCGGCATGGGGCTGGTTCCGACGCTCACCCAGGCGGGATACGCGCTGGGGATTTTGTTTTTACTGCCCCTGGGAGACCGTTATGATCGCCGGACGCTAATTCTGTTTAAAAGCTTCACGCTTGCCTTCCTTCTTCTGGCCTGCAGCTTTACCGGACAGTTGTATTCACTATTGCTGGTCAGCCTGCTGATGGGAATGGCGGCAACTATGGCGCAGGACATTGTCCCCGCAGCGGCCATTCTGGCGCCTGAAGGCAGGCAGGGAAAAACGGTGGGCACCGTAATGACTGGCCTACTGCTGGGGATTTTACTCTCGCGTACCATCAGTGGACTGATAGGTGAAGCCTTTGGCTGGCGCGAAATGTATCAGCTCGCCGCCGTCAGTATTGCTGTTATTACCGTGATTATGTGGAAAGCACTGCCTCGTTTTGCCGTCCATTCCACGTTGAGCTACCCGTCATTAATGCTCTCGATGGCGCAACTGTGGCAAAGGTATCCCGCCTTACGGCGCGCGGCACTGGCGCAAGGTTTTCTGTCCATTGCCTTTAGCGCCTTCTGGTCTACGCTGGCTGTGATGTTATCTGAACATTACCAAATGGGTAGCGCGATGGCAGGCGCGTTTGGTATCGCGGGTGCGGCCGGAGCGCTTGCCGCGCCGCTGGCAGGTCACCTTGCTGATAAAGTAGGTGCTGCGAAAGTGACGCAGTTAAGTGCTTTACTGGTCACGGTATCCTTCGCACTGATGTTCTTGTTACCCGCTCTACCAGTTCAGGGACAATGGTTGCTTATTGCCCTTTCAGCGGTAGGTTTTGATCTCGGATTACAATCCAGCCTGGTTGCCCACCAGAACCTGGTCTATAGCCTGGAGCCTCAGGCCAGAGGGCGTCTGAACGCACTGTTGTTTACCATGGTATTTATCGGTATGGCGCTGGGTTCAGTTCTCGGCAGCCAGGTTTACGCGCTGGCAAACTGGGAAGGTGTGGTTGCACTGGCAACATGTAGCGGTGCGATCGCACTGGTAATCAGACTCACAAGCAATCTGTCACTTTACAAAACGACTGACGCCTAAAAAAATGCCCGCTCCGGGTGTTAAGGGAGCGGGCAGATAAACATATCCAGTTTCATGATATGTTCAAAATGGGTCGTTACCGGTTAAGCTGGAACAGCGACATGCCCTGCATATCAGTAAACGTTTTATACGATGCCTGCAGTGCGGCTTGTTGCATCACGTAAGACGAAATCGCGGCGTTCCAGTCGACATCCACCAGATTACTCATCTGTTGGGTTTGCCCCAATGCACGATCGGCACCCAGTGAATCCAGCGAGCTCAATTCGCTTAGCTGCGTGCCTAATTCTGCACGTACAGACAGCACGTTATTCAGCGAGTTTTTAAGACCTCGGCTGGTTTTATCGATGGCTGCAGTGGCAGTAGCTTTTGCCGCATCATTGCCCTCAACCGGTGTGTTAAGCGCATCAATCGCGCTATCCAGCATTTTGAACAGGTTCTTTTCCTGAGTACCGCCCGCAGGTTCAGGCACGGCGTTGCTGGTCAGGCTGGCGAAGACTTTATCGCCAGTATGACCAATCACCATGGTCCGGGAGGCATCAACCTGCTGGGTGACGTTTGTCGTACCGCCGCTGTAAGCGCCATCAGCCTGGGCAAACGGTGCAGATTCTGTTTTATATCCGCCAAAAATGTAGCGCCCATTACCGTCGGTGCTGTTCGCCAGGTTCATCAGCTGATCGCGGATCCCCTGCAGGTCGGTGGCCAACGATGCACGGTCATCATCACTTAACGTACCGTTTCCCGCACTAACGATTTTTTCCTGCGCAGTCTGGATCGCCGTCGTCACCTGATTCAGCACGTTCTCTTCCAGCGACACTTTTTGCGTCGCGAATGTGCGCGCCAACGTGTATTGGCTGTTCTGCGCCTGAGCCTGCGAAAGTACTACAGCTTGCGAGGCGGCAATCGGATCGTCAGATGGGTTCAGCACGCGTTTGCCCGTCGACATCTGCTCGCCGAACTTCATCCATTCCGCCTGAGAGTTAGTGATGCCGCGCATATTCTGCTGGTACATCATCTGGGTGCTAATACGCATAGTTTCCCTCTCCCTTAGCGAATATTAATCAGTGCATCGAACAGCGCATTCGCAGTTTGCAGTACTTGCGCGTTAGCCAGGTAATATTGTTGATAACGCTGCAAATTTCCGTACTCTTCATCGAGGTTAACCCCGGAAATAGACTGCTGCTGCTTATAAAGTTGCGTTACCACGTTATTCTGGGTGATGGCACTGGTTTTCAGCGTTGCGGTTTTGTTACCAACATCGCTCACCAGCGTGGCGTAGGCGTCATTAAAGGTTTTATCACCGACAGTGGCCTTGGTTTGCAGATCCAGCAGTTTCTGGCCGTTGCGGTTATCGCTTTTACCCTTATCAATATCCGGATCGGGATCATTTTTAGACACTTGAGCCATCGCAATTTTCGACTCATCGGTCACCATGACTTTCATATCAACAACAGCGTTACTCACCGGCTTCACTATAAAGCTGTCATTAGCTGTCGCCCCCGCGTTAACTGTAATCTCCATCCCATCGAAGGACATTTTTCCGCCAGCCACGGTAGCTTTGAAGCTGGTGTTGTCAGCCAGACGTGTAACCTGCCAGTCCGTCCCATCAAAAACGATTTTATAATCTGTCGCCTGTACAGCAGAACTGTCGGTGATCTTCGCGCCTAGCGATCCTGTCCCCGAATTTTTTGTGTTATTGAATACAGCCGGGCTGCCAATAGCAAAGAAATCCTTGCCCTGATCGCCGTTAGCATCAAAACCTTCTTTATGCTGGGTGTTAAACGCATCGGCAAACGCCAGCGCCAGTTGGCCAAGAGTGTTGCGCGTCTGATCCAGTTCCTGCGAACGGAAAGTCAGTAATCCGCCCAATGAACCGGTATTCAACAGTTTCTCGGGGATCTCGACATTACCGGCAACCCCATCAACGTAGGCCACAGTAGTGCGATTAGGATCGTCGCTGGAAGGGACTGCCGCCAGTTGACGCGCATTGCTGCCCTGCACCAGTGAATAGCCGTTCGCCATGGTAACATTGTAAGTCCCGCCGTCCTGCACGCTGACTTCCACGCCGACAATCTGGTTAAGTTCACTGACCAGTTGGTCGCGCTGGTCAAGCAAATCGTTAGGCGATGCACCCGCGCCGACGCCCGTCAGACGGGAAATCTGGTCGTTAAGACTGGCAATCTGTTTCGAGTAGTTGTTGATCTGATCAACACTTGCTTTTATTGCAGTATTGACCTGCTTATCCTGATCGCGCAGATACTGGTCAGTTGTTTTAAACTGATTCACTAAACCATTCGCTTTGCCGATCAACGCCTGACGCGCCGCCGGATCTTCGGCATTACTGACCAGCGTTTGCAAACCGGTAAAAAAGTCCTGCATTGAGGTCGAAATGGAACTGGTTTTGCTGGAGAGCAGATTGTCAATTTTTGACATTTGCTCATAGCGCGTCGTCAGACCGCTGCTCTGATTCTGCGCTGCTCGCAACTGATTAGTGATAAAGGAGTCATACTCGCGCTGCACGCCAGAAACATAGACGCCATTGCCAACCCAGCCCCCCGCACCCAGCGTGCTGTTCGCCTGTGCCATAATTGTCGTTTGGCGGGTGTAGCCGGCAACGTTATAGCTGGAGATATTATTACTGGCGGTACTCAACGCGGCCTGCGCTGCGCTGAGTCCACTCATCGCGTTATTAATCAAGCTGGACATGGAGGTTCCTTGTAATCCTTCAATACTCGTTATTATCGGCAGCAGGTTGGTAGACTTGAGCTATTTAAAAGAGATTATCGATATTCGTACTGTAGGTTTTGCTCACTTTTTCGCTCATCGATTTCAACTGCTGGATCATGCTGGTTAATTTGCGTGCGTAGTTAGGGTCGGTCGCGTAACCGGCATTCTGCAGCGCCTGCGCTCCCTGCTCGGCGGTCGCGGCGGCGGTTACCGCCGCGTAGCGCGGATTACGGGATATCAGACCGACGTAATCCGACAGCGCCTCAAGATAAGAGCTGTAGACGCGGAAGCGGGCTTTCACCTTTTTCGCCTCACCGTTTTCATATTCGGTAGTGGTGATTTCGGTGGTTGGACCTTTCCAGCTTCCCGAAGCCTTCACGCCAAAAATGTTAAAGCTCGGTTCGCCGTTTTCACGGCGAATCTGTCGCTGGCCCCAACCGGATTCCAGCGCCGCCTGCGCCAGAATCAGATGGTGCGGAACACCGCTTTGCTGGCTGGCCAGTTTTGCCGGTAGCGAGAGCTGGGCAAGGAAATCTTTACTGTCACCTGATAACGGTTCTTCATTGCTGTCTGTCGCCCGGGGAATCGCTTTGCGGACCAGTTGCGTCAGCGCCTGATTTTGATAGCTGGTCACCGTTTCCAGTGAGAACTTCATTGGCACCTGCGGCGCGTCATCCGCAGGTTGCGCCTGCCCTTCGGTCATCTGCTTAACCATCATCTCAGCCAGCCCCAGACCTTTACCTGCGGTCATCTGCTGCGCAATTTGCTGGTCATACATACTGGTATACAAACGCGTCGAGTCGCTGCTAAACACGCCATCTTTTGGCAACGCTTCACGCATGCTTTTCAGCATCATTTGCACGAACATCCCTTCAACCTGGCGGGCAACCGGGCGGATATTCGCCGCCGGGTCCTGACCCGCTTTCGCTTTCAGTTCGTTCAGTGATTGCGCATCCCAGGCGGCGCTGGTCAGCAATTTGGTATCACCAATCATCAGATGATTTCCAGTTTGGCGCGCAGACAACCCGCACTTTGCATGGATTGCAGGATAGACATCAGATCCATCGGTGTTGCCCCCAGCGCATTCAATGCACGTACGACATTGTTCAGGTTGGCGCTGGAGCGCACGCTCTGCAACGAACCACCGCTCTGACGCAGATCGATCTGCGTTTGCGGCGTCACTACAGTTTGTCCACCGCCAAACGGCGTATCCGGCTGGCTAACATTCGCCTGGCGGTTAACTGTGATCGACAGGTTACCTTGCGCCACAGCACAACTGTCCAGCGTCACTTCGCGGTTCATGACCACCGATCCCGTACGCGAGTTAATAATCACTTTCGCGTCCTGCGGCGTGACGTTCACCTCCATATTCTGAATGTCGGCGAGGAAGCGCACCTGCGAACTGTTGCCGCTTGGCACCCGCACCTGGATTGTCCGGGCATCCAGCGCCGTTGCGCTGCCAAAACCGCGCGAGCGATTAATAGTGTCGGTAATTTGCTGTGCCATTGTGAAATCTTCATTATTCAGCTGCAAATTAATGGTGTTACCGCCGCCGAACTGGCTGGGTAATTCACGTTCGATGGTCGCGCCGTTGGTAATACGTCCACCATTGAGCTGGTTTACCTGCACGCTACTGCCACCCGCAGCCGCGCCTGCACCGCCAACCAGAATATTCCCCTGCGCCAACGCATAGACCTGGCTATCGACCCCTTTCAGCGGAGTCATCAGCAGCGTTCCGCCGCGCAGGCTTTTAGCGTTCCCCATGGAAGAGACGACCACGTCAATAGTTTGCCCTTGACGACCAAAGGCCGGGAACTGCGCAGTGACCATTACCGCTGCCACGTTTTTCAGTTGCATATTGGTGCCAGTGGGCACGGTGATCCCCAACTGCGACAGCATGTTGTTGAGCGTTTGTGTCGTAAATGGCGTCTGTGTAGTCTGGTCACCTGTGCCATCCAGTCCGACCACCAGCCCATAACCAATCAGCGAGTTTTCCCGCACGCCCTGCACGCTGGTCAGGTCACGAATACGGTCGGCATACGCGAAGGCGGTTACCAGCACTAGTACCATTCCAACAAAAGATTTAAACACAGGGTACCTCGCTTACATCGGCGACAAGTTAAGGAAGAAACGCTGCAACCAGCCCATATTTTGCGCTTCATTGATGTAGCCGTTGCCGACGTACTCAATCCGCGCATCCGCAACCTGAGTTGACGGTACGGAGTTACTGCCACTGATAGTGCGAGGGTTAACCACCCCGGAGAAGCGAATGAATTCAGTGCCCTGATTAATGGCGATCTGTTTTTCACCCACGACATGTAAGTTGCCATTCACCAGTACCTGATCGACCGTTACGGTCAGCGTACCGCTGAAGGTATTTCTGGCGTTCGCGCCGCCTTTACCGTTAAAGGAGTTACCGCCTGACGCTTCTACGTCGGCACGTTCGTTACCGAACAATCCTTGCAAATAGCGCGGGACAGTATCAAAACCAAAGTTGGTTTTGCCGTCACGGCTGGCGTTAGCCGAAGAGCTTTTGCTCGCGCTGACGTTTTCCTGCAATACGATGGTTAACGTATCGCCAATATTGCGCGGGCGGCGGTCTTCGAATAGCGGCTGATAGCCGTAGTTAATCGGCTGCGCCGACTGGAAGATTGAGCCATTTGCCACCGGCGTTGGACCAGGAACGGGCTGGGCGGTCGTCGCGCCTTGCACGAGGGGCGTAGCCGGGATCCAGGCGCATCCTGTCAGTGAAACCACCAACAGGGCTAAAATTGGGTATGGGTGAAGCGCGTATTTTCGCATTGCCGTCATCTTCAAAATCAGTGTGCCGGTGAGGTTTGCACCCCACCGGACCACACTTTAGAGTTGCGTCAGTTTTTGCAGCATCTGATCGGTGGTCGATACCGCTTTACTGTTGATTTCATAAGCGCGCTGAACCTGGATCATGTTTACCAACTCTTCCGCCACGTTGACGTTAGAGGTTTCAACATATCCCTGATACAGCAGACCCGCGCCGTTCAGCCCCGGCGTGCTCTCGTTCGGCGCACCGGATGACTGCGTTTCGGTGTACAGATTCTCACCAATGCTTTCCAGGCCGGTATCGTTCATAAAGGTAGTCAGGTTAAGCTGCCCTACCTGAACCGGTGCAGCCTGACCCTGCTGGGTCACGCTGACAATCCCGTCGCGTCCAATAGTGATACTGAGCGAGTTAGCCGGAATGGTGATGGCCGGTTGCACCTGAAAACCACCCGCGGTCACCAGTTGACCGTTTTGATCCACCTGGAAAGAACCGTCACGGGTATAGGCTGACGTGCCATCTGGCAGCATGACCTGGAAAAAGCCCTGGCCTTTAATCGCCACATCTTTACTGTTGTTGGTCTGCGACAGGTTACCCTGACTGTGTAAACGTTCGGTAGCAACCGGACGCACACCGGTACCAATCTGCAAACCAGACGGCAGCGTAGTTTGTTCAGAAGACTGCGCGCCAGGCTGGCGAATCGTCTGATACAACAGATCTTCAAATACCGCACGTTGGCGCTTAAATCCGTTGGTGCTGACGTTTGCCAGGTTGTTGGCAATCACATCCATGTTGGTTTGCTGCGCATCCAGGCCGGTTTTGGCGATCCATAATGAATTGATCATAAAATGTCCTGTATTAACTCATCGACAGCAGTTGGTTGGCGCGGCCCGCGTTATCATCCACGCTACTGATAATCTTCATTTGCATTTCGAAACGGCGGGCGTTAGCGATCATGTCACTCATCGCGGCAACCGGCTTGACGTTACTGCCTTCCAGCACGCCCGACATGACACGAATGCCAGGATCGGCCTGTAACGTCGCACCACGAGTAGCCTGTGCGGCCTGGGTCAGACGGAACATACCGTCATCGCCACGTTGCACTTCACTCCCCGTCGCCTTCACTAACTTCAGTCGCCCAACTGGCGCTACGGTATTCGCCGGATCGCCAGGGTTTAGCGCCGAAATCGTTCCGTCAGCCGCAATGGTGACTTCTGAACCTTCCGGTACGGCTATCGGTCCGGCTTCGCCAATCACCGGGTGTCCCTGAATGGTCAGTTCACCCGTAGGGCTTACCTGAATGGCACCATTACGGGTATAACCTTCGCTGCCGTCCGCGGTCTGCACAGCCAACCAGCCATCCTGTTGCAGCGCCACGTCTAATGGACGTGAGGTATAGTCCATCTGGCCCGGCGTCATATCGGCCCCCGGCGTGGAGGCCACCACCAGCGTACGCGTCGGCAAAGACAATCCTTCTACGGGGACCGCGCGTAGCGCATTGAGCTGCGCGCGAAAACCCGGCGTGGAGGCATTTGCCAGGTTGCTGGCCGTCACCGCCTGTTGATTCAGCGTCTGACTGGCTGCGCCCATGGCGGTATATATTGCGTGATCCATTAAGCCATCCCGTCAGGCGCTTAGCGCAAGTTGACCAGCGTGTTGAGGATCTGATCCTGGGTTTTGATGGTCTGCGCGTTTGACTGATAGTTACGCTGGGCGACGATCATATTCACCAGTTCTTTACTTAAATCCACGTTTGACGCTTCCAGCGCACCGTTGGTCAGCTTGCCGAAGTTTCCTTCGCCTGCGGTACCCAGCAGCGCCACGCCAGAGGCCTGAGTAGCGGCCCAGACGTTATCGCCCTGAGAAGCCAGACCTTCGTTGTTGGCAAAGTTTGCCAGCACGATCTGCCCCAGCACCTGTTGTTGTTCATTGGAGTAGTTACCGACCACGGTACCGTCATTGTTAATCTGGTAGCTCACCAGATCACCCGGCTTGTAGCCATTCTGATTCGTGGCAACGATGTTGTTGGCACCGGTGTTCTGCTGCATGGAGTTCAGGAAGCTCAGAGAGAAAGTTGCAGCATCTGCACCGTTAATCTGCCCGGTGGTGATGTTGATACCCGTTCCTGCTGGCGCCCCGGTTGCAGTGGCGCTAATCCCTAAAAACACACCGTTTTCATTAAAGCGCATAAACCCGGCTGATTGTGCAGCGCCTCCGGTTGAAGCATCCTGCGTGTGAACTTCCCAGGTATTGCTCTGCGCATTTTTGACATAAAAAATATTCATGTCATGGGCATTACCCTGACTATCGAAAACGGTAACGGTGCCTTTCTTGTTGTAGGAATCCGCATCGTTTGGATTGAACGGGGTTTTCGTTGGCACTTTGTCAGTGGAGTTCAGGTTGATCTGCATTGACGCGGTCGTGGTGGTTTTAGCCGCCATCAGCGTATTGGGGATAGTGATCGGTGCCGGGTTAGCCCCTTGCTGGATCGTTGGCGGTGTGCCGGTAGCCGGATAACCCGTCAGTTGCAGCCCCTGCATGTTGACGATATTGCGGTTTTCATCGAGCTTGAACTGACCGTTACGGCTGTAGAAAACGGAACCGTTGCTGTCTACCATGCGGAAAAAACCGTTCTGGCTGATAGCAACATCCAGCCCACGTCCGGTGTTGGTGGTGGTGCCGTCGGTAAAGTCCTGGGTAATACCCGCCACTTTAACGCCCAAACCCACTTTAGAACCGGCAAACATATCAGCAAAAGATGCCGTACCGGATTTAAAACCGTAGGTGGCGGAGTTGGCGATGTTGTTACCAATGACATCGAGGTTGGTCGCTGCAGCGTTCAGACCGCTGACCGCTTGTGAAAAGGCCATGACTTACTCCTGATAAGTGTGGTGGCTTAAATTATCTGCCGTACTTCGTCGAGGGTGGTGGTTCCATAGGTGCCCAGATCCAGCGTATTTCCGCCGTTACTGCGAATAACGCCCTGCACCAGCGCAAACTGAAGCGGCTGTGCCACCAGTTGCGTTCCGCCATTGCTTGCAGCAATTGACACGTTGTAAGAACCGCTTGGCGCATCCGTGCCATCGGTCATGGTGCCATCCCAGGTAAAGGTATGAACGCCTGCTTTCAACCCACCAATATCAATGGTACGTACCACCTTGCCGTCTTTATCGGTAATGGTTGCCGTTACCTTATCTGCCGGTTGCTGCAGTTCAACGCCAAACGGCGTGGTGGTGGTTTTTGCCCCCTCTTCCGAACCTTTACCGGTCAGGATGGTGGTGCCCGGGATCATGACGCCGTGACCAATCAACGTACTGGCCTGCAGCGACTGACTGTTGTCGATCTGCCCGGAGATCGACCCCAACGTGGTGTTCAGTTTTTCAATACCGCTCACGGTACTGATTTGCGCCAGTTGGGTAGTCAGTTCGTTGTTTTGCAACGGATTGGTGGGATCCTGGTTTTTCAGCTGTGCAACCAGCAGCGTAAGAAAGCTGCTTTGCAGATCGGCTGCGTTGCTGCCTGTCAGCGAATTCTTCCCCGTAGCATCATTAACACCCGTCGTGCTCGGGTCATTCATTTTTACAGCAATAGACATGTGCGCCTCCTTTACTGGCCTAGCGTCAGCGTTTTGAGCATCAAGCTTTTCACGGTGTTAAGCACTTCGACGTTTGCCTGGTAGCTGCGCGAGGCTGACATGGTATTGACCATTTCACCGACAACATCCACATTTGGCATTTTTACGTAGCCGTTCGCGTCTGCCAGCGGATTACCGGGTTCATAAACCAGCTTATCCGGCGCCTGGCTTTCAATAACGTCAGCAACTTTCACACCGCCGGTTGCCGCGCCTGGTGCTGCATCAACCTGAAAAACAACCTGCTTCGCGCGATACGGCTGACCGTCAGGTCCGGTGACGCTATCCGCATTCGCCATGTTGCTGGCCGCTACGTTCAGGCGCTTAGACTGAGCCGTTAGCGCAGAGCCTGCGATATCAAAAATATTTAACAGCGCCACGAATTAGTTTCCTCCCTGCAGCACGTTCATCATGCCTTTGATTTGTCCACCCAGCGCGGTCAGCCCCATTTGATATTTGAGGCTGTTGTCTGCAAATTGCGTACGCTCCCGGTCCATATCCACCGTGTTGCCATCAAGTGACGGCTGGTCAGGAATCCGGTAGAGCAGCTCCGTAGAAGGCGCAGAAAGGGCCTGGGCCGGAATGTGTTGTGCAGAGGTCAGCGTCAATGAAACGCCGCCGGTTTCTTCCCGTCCTCGCACCATGACTTTTTTTAACTCACTGGCGAAATCCAGGTCGCGCGCCTGATACCCCGGCGTGTCGGCATTGGCTATGTTGGCCGCCAACACTTCCTGGCGTTGGGCGCGCAAATTCAGCGCTTCCTGTTGAAAACGTAAGGCGGCATCGAGCTTATCGAGCATATCTCCTCCGCAAATGACAATATTCAGCCGACAGCTTAAATCCCATTACGCGCGCGTTATCGCCGGAATAAACGCAAAATGCGTCGCTATTTGTTGCGTTGATGACTGCGTCACACAGGTAAAATCCTTCCACTACCTGAAAAAGCGCGAGGTTTTGATGCAAACGTTTAAACGTGGAATAGTCGTGGCAGCACTGCTGTTCAGCCCTATGACGCTGGCGCAAGACCTGAATTCACAGCTGACGGCATGGTTTTCCCAGCGTCTGGCCGGATTTAGCGATGAGGTGGTCGTCACTATTCGAACGTCACCTAACTTACTGCCGAGCTGTGATCAACCGGCATTAAGCGTGTCTGGCAACGCAAAACTGTGGGGTAATGTGAACGTGCTGGCGCGCTGCGCTAACGAAAAACGCTATCTGCAGGTGAACGTGCAGGCCACGGGAAACTACGTTGTTGTCGCCGCGCCCGTAGCCCGAGGTAGCGCCCTGACGCCGGCCAGCGTAGCGCTGAAACGTGGTCGGTTAGACCAGCTACCGCCCCGCGCCGTGTTGGATATAAATCAGGTGCAGGATGCCGTAAGCCTGCGCGATCTGGTTCCAGGTCAGCCGATACAGCTTTCGATGTTGCGCCAGGCATGGCGGATCAAGGCCGGTCAGCGCGTTCTGGTTATCGCCAACGGAGATGGTTTTCGGGTGAATGCCGAAGGTAAAGCGCTGAACAATGCCGCCGTTGCACAGAATGCGCGAGTGCGGATGGTTTCAGGCCAGGTGGTGAGCGGTGTCGTCGATTCTGATGGGAATATTCTTATTAACCTATAATAAGTTAAAGATTTTTTAGCGTGTGCCGATAGATAATCAACCAATGAATACAGCGGGCCGCTATAGCGTAACCCCTCGATGAGGATAAACAAAATGAGCATTGATCGTACCTCACCATTGAAGCCAGTCAGTACCGTTCAGCCCCGCGAAACCAGCGATGCGCCGGTACAAAAAACGCGGAAGGAAAAAACCACCGCGACCACCAGCACCAGCGTCATGCTGAGCGACGCTCAGGCTAAACTGATGCAGCCCGGCACCAATGACATCAATATGGAACGCGTAGAAGCACTGAAAACCGCGATCCGTAACGGTGAGCTGAAAATGGACACCGGAAAAATTGCCGACTCGCTGATCCGCGAGGCGCAGAGCTACTTACAGAGTAAATAAAGTATGACTCGCTTGTCAGAAATACTTGACCAGATGACGACCGTGCTCAATGACCTGAAAACGGTAATGGATGCTGAACAGCAGCAGCTTTCCGCAGGCCATATCAATGGCAGCCAGCTACAGCGTATTACAGAAGAAAAAAGCTCTTTGCTGGCGACCCTTGATTATCTGGAGCAACAGCGTCGTCAGGAGCATGACGCCACGCGCAGCGCCAATGATGAAATTGTCGAGCGCTGGAAGACCATTACCATGAAAACACAGCACTTACGCGACCTCAACCAGCACAATGGCTGGCTGCTGGAAGGGCAGATCGAGCGTAATCAACAGGCGATCCAAGTGCTGAAACCGCACCAGGAACCGGCGCTGTACGGCGCAAACGGTCAAACCTCTGCTGCACACCGCGGCGGAAAAAAATTCTCTATTTGATGCAAGCCTGATAACACTTTTGCTTATCAGGCCTACGCGTTCTGTAGGCCGGATACGGCGTCATACCGCCATCCGGCATTGAACTGATCTGTTACGCCGTCCGGCGCACAAACTCTTTCACTTTAAAGCCCAGCACGGCGAGCGCAGCAAAGTAAGCGGCAATACCCGCCACCACGACGGCCATCAGACGCAACAGACGCCATAACATCGTCCCCTGTGACCAGTCCGGCATGATGTAAAGCATCCCAACCAGCGCCGCCGACATCACCAGCACAGAAATTACCAGTCGCGTCAGGAACCAGGTCCAACCCGGTTGGGGAGTAAAGATATTCTGCTTACGCAACTGCCAGTACAGCAATGACGCGTTCAGACACGCCGCCAGACCAATCGACAGCGACAGCCCGGCATGCTTCAGCGGCCCGATAAATGCCAGGTTCATTACCTGGGTCATAATCAGCGTTACAATGGCAATCTTTACCGGCGTTTTAATATCCTGGCGCGAATAGAAACCTGGAGCCAACACTTTCACCACGATTAAGCCAATCAAACCCACCGAGTACGCCACCAGCGCACGCTGGGTCATAGCAGCATCAAAGGCGGTAAATTTACCGTACTGGAACAGAGAAACTGTCAGCGGTTTAGCCAGAATACCCAACGCTACGGCGCTTGGTAATGCCAGCAGAAAACACAAACGCAGGCCCCAGTCCATCAAACGGCAATACTCGTCATGATTACCACTGGAAAAGCTTTTGGACAGCGATGGCAGCAGGATAGTCCCCAATGCTACGCCGAGTACGCCCGACGGAAACTCCATCAGACGGTCGGCATAGTACATCCATGAAACTGAGCCGGAGGCCAGAAACGAGGCGAAAATCGTATTGATGATTAGAGAAATTTGGCTGACAGATACCCCAAGGATCGCCGGGCCCATTTGCTTGACGACACGCATCGCCCCTGCATCGTGGAAGTTCACACGAGGAAGAACCAGCATGCCAATTTTCTTCAGATGCGGAAGCTGATAAACCAGCTGTAACACGCCACCAACGGTAACGGCCCATGCCAGCGCCAGCACCGGTGGATGAAAATATGGGGCTGCAAACAGCGCGAAGCCGATCATGCTGATATTCAGAAACGTGGGCGCAAACGCCGGAATGGAAAAGCGATTCCAGGTGTTCAGGATTGCCCCGACCAGCGAGGCCAGTGAGATCAGCAAAATATACGGAAAGGTGATCCGCAGCAGTTGAGTGGTCAGCGCAAATTTATCCGCCGTGTCGGCAAAACCGGGCGCGGTGACTAAAATCACCCACGGCGCAGCCAGCATCCCGGCAACCGTCACCACTGCCAGCGCCAGGGTCAACAGCCCGGAAACGTAAGCGACAAAGACGCGGGTCGCATCTTCTCCCTGCTTACTTTTATATTCGGCCAGAATAGGCACAAATGCCTGCGAAAAAGCACCTTCGGCAAAGATTCGGCGCAGCAGGTTAGGAAGTTTGAATGCCACAAAAAAGGCATCTGTAGCCATCCCTGCGCCAAAGATTCTGGCGACAATCGCATCACGCGCAAAACCCAGTACGCGTGAAAACATCGTCATCGAGCTGACGGCTGCCAGCGACTTTAATAAATTCATCTATGTTGTATTCCAGACTCTGAGGCAAAGCCCCGCATAATCAGCCCGTTTACCGGATAAGACATAAGCGCCACTATCCGGTAATCTCGCAGTGCCTGCTGGCAACGCTTTTGCGTCTTATCAAGCCAACAAATCAGCCAGGGGTTGAAAAGAGGTGTTATTTTTGAGTTGGCATATAGTACCTGGATTACATTGAATTACTACCGCCAGATGTTACAGGGGGTTATTCCGCCATCGCTTCTCGCCACAGCATTTCGACAACGCGCTGGGCCATTAGCGCCTGTTCGCCTGCCGTCTGCGGAACCGTCTGATTTTGCACGCACTCAATAAAATGACGTGCGCATCCGGCAAAACCACGCTGTTCCAGGGTGGTTTGCCAGCCAGCCACTGGCTTGTGCACCACGCCTTGCCCACGTTCTTCCCGCCATTCACGCATATCCGTAACGTCAATCAGGCCACCGTCCGTCACCGCCTGAACGATCTCGCGCTGGCTACCAGCACGACGATGCATACTGGTGGTTATCTGCATTTGTCCGACAGAAAAATGGTGCTCAGCATAGAGCATCGCACCGGATTCATTGGTTAATAGCGTACCGTTATTTAACTGCGCCGTCCCTCCAGCCAGCCATAATGCGGTATCGACCACGTGCAGATAGTCGTCCAGCAGAGTGAAGCGCAGATCGTGCGGACCGACGCTGTCCGTACGGTGCTTATCCATGCGCACGGACGTCGCCTGACTCAACTGAGCTTTGAGATCCTGATACAGCGGTGCAAACCGGCGGTTAAACCCTACCATCAGCGTCAATTTTTTTCGCTCGGCCAGTTCCACCAGTTGTTCAGCCTCACGCAGGCTTTCAGCCAGCGGTTTATCTACGCACACATGAACACCAGCATTCAGCAGTTCGCTTACCACCGCAAAGTGCGTCGCGGTGCTGGAATGCACGAAAACCGCATCACAGGTTTGCGCCAGATTCACCAGTGAATCAACATAAGGGATCCGCCAGGTATCACAGATACGCTGCGCTTTTTCCCGCGAAGGTGAAAATGCCCCTTCCAACGTCCAGTCTGCACTGGTGCCCAGCACAGGCAGCCAGGCCTTTTGTGCTATCCCGCCGAGACCGACAACGCCGACACGTAATTTATTCACATTAATCTCCCAGATGCGCAAGCAAGGAATCAAGCCGCTGCTTTAGCTCCGCGACTTCGGTTTCCAGCGCCTCAACCCGTGCCAGCAGATCACCCGAGGCTGCCGGGAGTTCATCTGCCGAGGCGATCGCCTCATCAACCTCACCGCAAAACAAGTGCATATAACGGCTTTCACGTTTACCCGGCTCACGCGCCAGGCGAATCACATAAGGACCATCTTCCCGGGTCGCTAGTTTCTCCAGCGTTGACTCCACTTCGGCCATATCGCTGAATTCATACATACGAGATGCACGGCTACGCAGTTCGCCTGGCGTCTGAGCACCGCGCAGCAACAACGTGGTAATCAGCGCGACTTCTCCCGCGCTGAGCTTAAGATTGCCGAACTCAGAGTTGCAAAAACGCTGCTCATATTTCGTGACGCGATTGCCAAAGCCGCTCACCGTGCGCAGAAAATGCCGTTTTACCAGGTTATCAAGCTGATCCTGCACTTCCGATTCCGACAGGTTCATCACCGGTTCACGATTCGTTTTTTGATTACAGGCGGTTACGACGCCATTAACGGAGAGTGGGTACTGTTCGGGTGTGGTGACTTGTTTTTCTAATAAACAGCCGATCACTCGCGCTTCGGTGGCGGTTAATTCGTATTTCATCGTCTTCTCCATTAATCGTGGCTGCATCTGAAAGTTAGCGGCCAGGGGTCCATTCTGATGTGGTTAATGCCGTCAGCACGTGATCACGCCACTGCCCGTCAATCAGCAGGTAGTTTTTGGCATAGCCTTCTTTTTCAAAACCCAGTCGCGCCAACAGATCACCGCTGCGCTTATTATGTGGCATGTAATTCGCCATGATGCGGTGAATATGCTGCGATCGCTGCATATAGCGGATGGCTGAGGTTAAGGCTTCATACATCAATCCCTGCCCCTGCCACTTCTGCCCAATGGAGTAACCGAGATAACAGGCGTGAAAAGACCCCCGCACCACGTTCGAGAAGTTCGCGACGCCGATAATCTCTTTTTCTTCCGGATCGAGCAGCGCAAAATAATAAGCAGTGCCCTGTTTATGAAACTCAGAGATCATACCGAGACGCGCCTGCCAGCCGGACGGATAACAGTGGCTTTCATCGCGAATAGGTTCCCAGGGTTTTAAGAAATGACGATTTTCTGCGTAATAATCTGCCAGACGCCAGGCATCACGCTCATGCACTAAACGCACGACCAGGTGGTCCGTGGTTAAGCGCACTTTTGGCACGTTACTGCGATAGCCAAACATTCTATACCTACTCCTTCCCGTAACGTCTTCAATACGCTATTCGCATTACTATACCTGTGCAAATACACCCTGTGAAAAGAGCAAAATGCCATTTTTTGAATTATTCACACATTTTGATGAAAACTCTCTATCAAGACGGACTTTTGATAAAAAAATATTGTCCCGCGAAGGGTGGGAAAAGCGATGACGACACCGCAGAATAGGAGGCGCTTATCTTTTAAACTCTATCCAGAGTGACGAGTTTTTCCCTGGAGGGGAAATGTCGCAAGTCTCGCAGGCAAGGAACCTGGGTAAATACTTCCTTCTCATCGATAATATGCTGGTCGTGCTGGGTTTTTTCGTCGTTTTCCCGCTGATCTCAATTCGTTTCGTCGACCAGATGGGCTGGGCTGCGGTGATGGTCGGTATCGCACTTGGATTACGCCAATTTATCCAGCAGGGATTGGGTATTTTTGGCGGTGCTATTGCCGACCGTTTTGGCGCCAAGCCGATGATCGTCACCGGCATGCTGATGCGCGCTGCCGGGTTCGCCACCATGGGTATTGCCCATGAACCGTGGCTACTGTGGTTTTCCTGCTTCCTCTCTGGGCTGGGCGGCACCCTCTTCGACCCTCCCCGCTCGGCGCTGGTAGTCAAGCTGATCCGCCCGGAAAAGCGCGGGCGCTTTTTCTCTATTCTGATGATGCAGGATAGCGCCGGAGCCGTAGTCGGCGCGTTGCTCGGCAGTTGGTTGTTGCAATACGATTTCCGCCTGGTTTGCGCCGTAGGCGCGATTTTGTTCGTTCTGTGCGCGGCGTTTAACGCGTGGTTGCTTCCGGCATGGAAGCTCTCGACAGTGAAAATTCCGGTGCGTGAAGGAATGAGCCACGTGATGCATGACAAACGCTTTGTCACCTACGTGCTGACGCTGGCGGGCTATTACATGCTGGCCGTACAAGTGATGTTGATGCTGCCTATCATGGTGAACGACATCGCTGGCTCACCGGCCGCCGTGAAATGGATGTATGCCATCGAGGCGTGTCTCTCTTTAACGCTGCTGTACCCAATTGCCCGCTGGAGTGAAAAACGCTTCCGCCTTGAGCATCGTCTGATGGCTGGTCTGTTGGTGATGTCACTAAGCATGATGCCGATCGGGCTGGTCGGGAATCTGCAGCAGTTGTTCACTCTGATTTGCACGTTCTATATTGGCTCGATCATCGCCGAACCGGCGCGTGAAACCCTCAGCGCTTCGTTGGCGAATGCCCGGGCCCGCGGAAGCTACATGGGATTCAGCCGACTGGGACTCGCCATCGGCGGCGCAATTGGCTATATCGGCGGCGGCTGGCTGTTTGATATGGGTAAAGCGCTGGCGCAGCCTGAACTGCCCTGGATGATGCTCGGTATCATCGGCTTCATCACGTTCCTCGCGTTGGGCTGGCAATTCAGTCTCAAACGCCCAACCCGCGGTATGCTGGAGCCAGACGCCTGATAACCGAACCAGCGTCCAGACTTTTTTCAGTTTTTTCTGCTGGCGTCCGGGGCGCTGGTACTCGATGATGCTTTGTGTCACGATTACGCCACATGCATCATGTTGAGGAACCCCATGAGAAAGTTTTTTTTTGCCGCTGCACTGATTGTCGGCGGCCTGTTGGTTGGTTGTAATCAACTCACGCAATACACGGTTAGCGAGCAAGAAATTAATCAAGCCCTGGCAAAGCATAATAACTTTTCAAAAGACATCGGTTTGCCCGGCGTTGCTGAAGCACATATCGTACTGAATAATCTCGCCAGCCAGATTGGCCGTGAAGAGCCTAACAAAGTAACCCTGACCGGCGACGCAAACCTGGATATGAACTCCCTGTTTGGCAGTCAGAAAGCGACCATGAGGCTAAAACTCAAAGCCTTACCGGTTTTCAATAAAGAAAAAGGCGCGATTTATCTGCAAGAGATGGAGGTCGTGGACGCCACCGTCACGCCGGAAAAAATGCAGTCGGTACTGCAAACGCTGATGCCTTATTTAAATCAATCGCTGCGTAACTATTTCAACCAGCAGCCAGCGTACATTCTGAAGGAAGACAGCAGCCAGGGTGAAGCGCTGGCGAAAAAACTGGCGAAAGGTATTGAGGTCAAACCGGGCGAAATCATCATCCCGTTCACCGACTAATAAAACTGAGGGCGCTGATGCGCCCTTTTTTTCGATATTACATTTATTCTGCAAGTAAAGTAATCGTGTGACCATCAAATACGATCTTCCGGGCATCATCAGGATCGAACGCAGCGCGTTTCACGATTAGCCGCCAGTTTCCCTTCTCCCTATCCGGATCGCGAAACAACGCGAATATCCGCCGGTTGAGCGGGTACCCAATCCAACGCCTGCGCAATATTCTCTGCCAGCGTTTCAGTAAAACTTTCCTCTACCCGTTGTAGTACTGCTTGTGGTGTCAGAATATGTTGGGTCAGGCGATTCCCCAGCAGCAGCGCAACAGCTGCTTCTCCAGTCCCTTCAGGCTTATCGGGATCAACCTGTAACGCAATAATGAGTAGCACTGTCTCTTCGCGGATTCGATCATCCAGCCAGTTGTCGACCACGCTCACTCCATGCCCGATAACAGGCTCCAGGCATTGACGTATATCGTAGTTTTCCCATGCGTTACGCCAGAGAGAATGCAACCGCTGGGCGGGTAATGACGTATTCACTTCAAACAGCAGAGCGACCGGGTGATTCTCCGGTAGTTGCTTAAGATGGCGTGCAATTCCTGCGACTAATCTGTTAAAAATTTGCTGAATCAGGTCATCTCGCGTCATTCCGCTCTGGATTGGCAGCCTACTTAGACGATAACTGTTATTGCCGTGCCATGAAGGCTGCATATGCAAGATTTGTTTATTCTGGGTCAACACCCCCACTGATGAGATATTCGTCTGTTCAGGCTCGATATGCGCGGTGATAAATGTACTGTGTAATATCTGTAACGCGCGCCGCCCACGTCGAATTTCACTTAACAACAGTTCTTCCCTTCGTTTATTCCAGGCGTTAGCCTGAATTAATGCCGGAAGATAAATCATCATGCGCAACCAGATTGCGGTTAGCCAAACGATAAATGGCAGCACGACCGCTATTATCCAGAATGCCGGTGCGTCAAATGACATTCCGGTAAAATAGCCCCAACCGAAGCGAGGAATCAGTAATCCCGCAAGGCTTTTGAACCAACGGCTACCGATCGGAAAATCGGGTTTCTGAGCCGCAGGAGGGATCAGCTTTAATTTAACGGGCATGATTTATAATCGCTAAAGGGAAACGGGAACGGCAAAATACGGTAAAAACGGGCTTACAGTCTGGCGTCACTCACGGCGCCGTGCGGGATTCAGTGTCCATCTCTTCCGGCCAGTGAATATGTCCCCACTGCTGGGGATGCTCCACAAACCGCGCTTCCTCTGGTACCGGCTGGTACTGCATATAGCGGCAGCAGTAGCACCACAACTCGCGCAATGCTTCCGGGTCTCCCACCGTCCACGTCAGCGCAAAGCGTTCCCGGACCCGGTTGGTCCCCGGCTGGCACACCGCGCCGTGCAGCTGATAACCCTGGTTATAACGTCCGGCCTCAAAGGTGATTTCTCCGCGCACTTCATCCCAGTGAAACACGCGGATCTCCACCGGCCATTCTGTCCACGGGTTCCAGCTGCTGCGCCGGTGTTCATAAATATAGATTTTCTGCCGTTTCCGGTTTAAACGCACAGGGGTACCACGGGGCGTGTGATAGGTCATTCTGATTAAAAGTTTAAAAAAAGAGAGGAAAAAGACTACACCCATCATTGAGACTAGAAAAATTCTTATATCCCACCAAAATAATATAGGGCTAATTGAAAAGAAAAAAATAAACGGCACTAAGAGAAAGGCAAAAGTATCACCTCCGCTCCATGATATCTGATTTTCATAACTGGGAATTTCCAGCCAGATGTCATTCTTTTCATTCAGCCAGATAGCATTGGGCTCCACACCATGCTCCAGCCACTGAACCGGCAGATCCGCCTGCCATCTTTCCGCCTGCGGGCTCAGCACGGAGCGGCGATAGAAAGGGTTTCCAGGATGTTCTCCTGGCATCGTATCAGCGCTCTGGCACTGTTTAGTTGTTCCGACGGAGGATACTGAGGCGCGACGCTGCGCTTTATTCCCTGATTTCTGATTAGCCATACTTCACCCCTTGATATTAATCGTTAATGACAGGACATCTTGCGGATTGTATTTATTTTTCCAGTAGGCACGGGTTTCACCCGCCCCTGGATAAGAGCCTGCGCGTCAAACTCTGCGCACCAGACGCCCCATGGATGTATAACGCCTATCCGGGAAATACCTTCATCATCGAGGGAGTTAAGCAACGTTTGCTGCTGGAAGTACTGGGGAGAAAGGAGGATTCCTTTTGTCCACAACGGACGACAGATCTTCATAGCACCTCCTGTGCATTCGCGTTTCAATTCGGGCATAACGTAAATTAATACTTAAGCCAAAATTATTTGTTATGTAGTTAATTATTATCATGAATATAATTACGTTTGATAATAAAAAATTTTACGAACAACAACAAGAGCAAGAGGCGCTAAACACAGCCGTTATTTCTATCTGGTACCGAGACTTTTTTACGTGCAAACGAAAACGTTTCCGCTTATCCTTTGTTTCCGGCAAAAAAGACTATCCTCAGCCGGAGCATATTGATGACTGCACCATCCCAGGTTTTAAAGATCCGCCGCCCAGACGACTGGCATCTTCACTTTCGCGACGGCGACATGTTAAAAACTGTCGTGCCCTATACCAGTGAAGTCTATGGTCGCGCCATTGTGATGCCGAACCTGGCTCCGCCCGTCACCACGGTTGACGCGGCTATCGCTTACCGCCAGCGCATTCTGGACGCGGTACCTGTCGGACACGATTTCACGCCATTAATGACCTGCTACTTAACGGATACGCTGGACCCCAACGAGCTGGAACGTGGATTTAACGAGGGCGTTTTCACCGCCGCAAAACTCTATCCGGCCAATGCCACCACCAACTCAACGCATGGCGTAACCTCTGTTGATGCCATCATGCCGGTGCTGGAACGGATGGAAAAATTAGGTATGCCGCTGCTGGTGCATGGTGAAGTGACGCATGCGGATATCGATATTTTCGATCGTGAAGCGCGTTTTATTGAAACGGTGATGGAACCGCTGCGTCAGCGTTTGACTGCGCTGAAAGTGGTGTTTGAACATATCACCACTAAAGATGCTGCCGAATACGTGCGGGACGGTAACGAGCTTCTGGCGGCGACCATTACGCCACAGCATCTGATGTTTAACCGCAACCACATGCTGGTCGGCGGGATTCGCCCGCACCTGTACTGTCTGCCAATCCTTAAACGTAACGTCCATCAACAGGCGCTGCGTGAACTGGTCGCCAGCGGATTTATCCGTGCGTTCCTTGGTACCGACTCAGCGCCGCATGCGCGTCATCGTAAAGAATCCAGTTGCGGCTGTGCCGGGTGTTTTAACGCCCCGACCGCGCTGGGCAGCTATGCCACCGTGTTTGAAGAGATGAACGCGCTGGCGCATTTCGAAGCCTTCTGCTCACTCAATGGCCCGCAGTTCTACGGCTTACCGGTGAACGAGAGCTTTATTGAGCTGGAACGCCTCGAACACCGGGTTCCGGAGAGCATTGCGCTGAAAGACGATACGCTGGTGCCTTTCCTGGGTGGCGAAACGGTACGCTGGTCAGTAAAAAGCTAAAAAAAGTGTAGCCAATTGCTGCGGATAACTGTATAAATAAACAGTATATTCCACAGGGGGCTACTATGCGTATTGAAGTCACTATTGCTAAAACTTCACCTTTACCTGCCGGTGCAATTGACGCGCTGGCGGGCGAACTCTCCCGTCGTATTCATCATCATTTTCCGGATAACGAAGGTAATGTTACCGTCCGTTATGCTGGCGCAAACAATCTGTCGGTCATTGGCGCGACAAAAGAGGACAAAGAACGCATCAGCGAGATCCTGCAGGAGACATGGGAAAGCGCAGATGACTGGTTCATCAACGAATAAATAATGATATGCAGTGATGTTTTTTTGCCGGGTCGCCCCGGCTTTTTTATACGCACTATCTTTTAATCAATCGCGCATTCCTTACAACGAACTTTTAATTTAATAATTAATTCCTGGTTATATTTTAACCACAACACCAAAATAATTGTGCAACATGCTAAAAAAAAATGAATAACATGTTGGTTTCTTAGTCAGAAAACGCTGAAAACAAAAAATTTATGCACTGCCCTCTTTAAATTTTCAATGAATACCCTTATTTATTGATATACTGAAGTTGCTTCAGAAAAAACGCATTGAACCTCGAAAACCGTTGTCTAGTAACACGAATTAGGGGGCATGATGGAAAAGAATAATGAAGTCATTCAGACTCATCCACTTGTAGGATGGGACATCAGCACTGTTGATAGCTATGATGCGCTGATGCTGCGTTTGCACTACCAGACCCCGAATCGCCCGGACCCGGATGGGACTGAAGTTGGTCAAACGCTCTGGTTAACCACTGATGTTGCCAGGCAATTTATTTCGATATTAGAAGCAGGAATCGCTAAAATTGAATCCGGCGATTACCAGGTAAATGAGTATCAGCGACATTAAACCTGATACATCCAACCATCAAAAGGCACCTTATCGGTGCCTTTCTTATTTCCAGGTTGAATATTCCGGGTCAGTTATTTACTCTGCTATACCTGTCATACTTCAAGTTGCATGTGCGTTGGCTTTCCTCGCTCACCCCAGTCACGTACTTATGTACGCTCCCGGGGATTCGCTGTGTCGCCGCCTTCCTGCAACTCGAATTATTTAAGGTATACTATCGCGATTGCAGAGAGAAGCGGATGAAATACGACTTAATCATTATTGGCAGCGGTTCCGTGGGTGCCGCAGCCGGATACTATGCCACTCGCGCCGGTCTGAAGGTACTGATGATCGATGCGCATATGCCCCCGCATCAGCAGGGCAGCCACCACGGCGACACTCGATTAATTCGTCATGCTTATGGCGAAGGTGAAAAATACGTTCCGCTGGTGCTGCGTGCGCAAACATTATGGGATGAACTGTCCACCCAAAATGAAGAGCCAATTTTTGTTCGCTCCGGTGTTATCAATCTCGGTCCGGCAGATTCCACCTTCTTAGCAACCGCGGCGCAAAGTGCAAAACAGTGGCAACTCAATGTTGAACAACTGGATGCAGAAGCCATCATGGCTCGCTGGCCAGAGATTCGCGTACCTGAAAACTATATTGGCCTGTTTGAAGCCGAGTCAGGTTTTTTACGCAGTGAATTAGCGATTAAAACCTGGATCCGCCTGGCAGAAGAAGCCGGTTGTGCGCAGCTATTTAAATGCCCGGTCAGCGCAATTCACCACAGTGATGATGGCGTGACGGTAGAAACCGCCGACGGTGACTATCACGCGCAAAAAGCGGTGATTTGCGCCGGAACCTGGGTGCAGGCATTGGTGCCTGAACTACCAATACAACCGGTACGTAAAGTGTTCGCCTGGTATCAGGCTGATGGGCGCTACAGCGTTAAGAATAACTTCCCTGCTTTCACCGGCGAACTGCCAAATGGCGATCAATACTACGGTTTCCCGGCAGAAAACGATGAGCTAAAAATTGGTAAGCACAATGGCGGACAGGTAATTCATTCTGCAGATGAACGTAAGCCGTTTGCCGCTGTCGCCAGCGACGGTTCTGAAGCCTTCCCATTCCTGCGCACAATTCTGCCAGGCGTTGGCTGCTGCCTGCACGGTGCGTCCTGCACCTATGATAACTCACCGGATGAAGACTTCATTATTGATACTCTACCGGAACATGACAACACGCTGATCGTTACCGGGCTAAGCGGACATGGCTTTAAGTTTGCCTCCGTACTGGGAGAGATTGCGGCAGACTTCGCCCAGAATAAACCGTCTGACTTTGACCTGACTCCCTTCAGGTTGAGCCGCTTTAAGCGATAATAAATGGATGGCCTCGTTGATGAGGCCATTTTTAATGACAGGAATAACGTTGATGCGTCGCATCTTTCACTATCTGGTTAATAATATTCGCGAGCACCTTATGCTCTACATTATTTTATGGTCGCTGCTGGCAATCATGGATGTGATATATATTATGTTTTTTTAATCTTGTTGCGCTGACAATAATTGACACAAACTGATACTAACTTAAAATTCATTGCAATTAACTGAATAATGGAAACAACTCCAACCCCGTCAAATTAAGCCTTAACTTCCGCCACCCTCTAATTCCTTGATGATTACTTAATAATTTAATCAATTTTATTGAATTAAAAATAAATATCATCATCATTGTTATTTATTAGTTGCATTAATGTCTTTTCCGCGCCATTTTCATTCACTTCTGAAATATCTAATGGTGTGATTATGCAATTCAATAATAGTCCTCAGCGCTATGGCGTGGTGTCTGCCGCATTACACTGGCTGATTGCGATTGCTGTATATGGCATGTTTGCGCTGGGCTTGTGGATGGTCACACTCAGCTATTACGACGGCTGGTATCACCAGGCCCCAGAACTGCATAAAAGCATCGGCGTTCTGCTCATGTTAGGGCTGGTTATTCGCGTTGTCTGGCGGTGGATCTCACCACCGCCTCCTGCGTTGGCAAACTATTCCCGTTTTACTCGCATCGCTGCGGCTCTGGGTCACCTCGCGCTATACACCTTGCTGTTTTCTATTGTCATTAGCGGATATTTGATTTCCACCGCTGATGGCAAAGCGATAAGCGTATTTGGCTGGTTCGATATTCCTGCGACCCTTGCTAATGCGGGCGCTCAGGCCGACCTCGCCGGTAGCCTGCATCTGTGGCTTGCGTGGAGCGTAGTGATTTTATCACTTCTGCACGGCGTGATGGCGCTGAAACATCACTTTATCGATAACGACGATACCCTCAATCGCATGTTGGGAAAATCGTCATCTGACTATGGAGCTTAAAATGAAAAAAAACCTGCTGGGACTTACACTCGCCTCTCTGTTATTCACCACCGGGTCGGCCGTGGCGGCAGATTACAAAATTGACAAAGAAGGACAGCATGCCTTTGTTAATTTCCGTATTCAGCATCTGGGTTACAGTTGGCTGTACGGCACATTTAAAGATTTCGACGGTACGTTTACCTTTGATGAGAAAAACCCCGCAGCCGATAAGGTAAACGTGACCATCAACACCAATAGCGTTGACACCAATCACGCCGAACGCGATAAGCATCTGCGCAGCGCAGACTTCCTTAACGTTGCTAAATTCCCGCAAGCGACCTTTAACTCCACCAGCGTGAAAAAAGAAGGAAACGACCTTGATATCACGGGTAATCTGACCCTGAACGGCGTTACCAAGCCCGTTACGCTGGACGCAAAACTAATCGGTCAGGGCGGCGATCCGTGGGGCGGCACGCGCGCTGGTTTTGAAGCACAAGGGAAAATTAAGTTAAAAGACTTCAACATCACCACCGATCTCGGCCCCGCGTCTCAGGAGGTCGATCTGATCATCTCAGTGGAAGGTGTGCAACAGAAGTAACGTGTGAATGGCCGGATGGGGCTCAAGCCACCACCCGGCATAGCGACTATTGCGCAGGATCCGGAATCCCCAGTTTGGTATTCAGGCGACCGCGTGACTTATTAAAGATTTTGTTGCCATTTTCACGCCCCGCGCGACGACGGCGTTGCTCCTCTTCCGGCAACTCACTCTCTTCGCAACACTGCTCGCTACAGCAGCCTTTAAACTTCTGCGCACAGGACGGACACTGGATAAACAGCAGATGGCAGCCGTCATTTTTGCAATTTGTATGGCTGTCGCAGGCGGTTCCACACTGATGGCAATGCGCAATAACATCTTCAGAGATCCTTTCGCCCATCCGCTCGTCAAAAACAAAGTTTTTACCCACGAAGCGCACCGGAAGTCCCTGTTCTCGCGCCTTGCGGGCATATTCAATAATACCGCCTTCAATGTGCCAGACTTTACTAAATCCATTGTGTTTCATCCAGGCACTGGCCTTCTCACAACGTATGCCGCCCGTGCAGTACATAACGATTTTTTTATCTTTATGCTCCTGCATCATTTCAACCGCTTTCGGTAACTGATCGCGGAACGTGTCTGCCGGGATCTCCAGCGCATTCTCGAAATGGCCCACCTCATATTCATAGTGATTACGCATATCAATAAATACCGCGTCAGGATCGTCCAGCATGGCATTCACTTCCGCCGCCTTCAGGTAATCACCCACGTTGCTGGCATCAAAGTTCGGATCGTCAATCCCATCCGCCACAATGCGTTCGCGCACTTTCATACGTAGCACCCAGAAAGATTTCCCGTCATCATCCAGCGCGATATTCAGACGTAATCCGTTTAATGCGGGGTCAAACGCATACAGTTGCTGGCGGAGTGCCTCGACATTGCTTTGCGGCACGCTGATTTGCGCGTTGATGCCTTCATGGGCAAGATACACGCGCCCAAAGACGTTCAACGCAGTGAACATCTGGTACAACGCATCTCGTGTGAGTTGAGGATCATTGATCGTGAAATATTTATAGAACGAGATGGTTGTGCGCGGCTCAGTCTCGGCCAGCATTTTGGCTTTAAGAGCATCGTTTGAAATGCGGTTGTGTAACACTGGCATGGTGTACGTATCCTGCAAAAAGGGAGAAAATGAAAATCGGCGGCATAATAAAGCAAACATCGCCAATTTACATCCACACATTTTACGCTACATTTCTTACTCCATTATAAAATCGCAACAACAATTGCTGATTTAATCACCACTCTCCCGTCGCAAATTTTTGATACGCGCGAAAAAATGCGATAATACAGGGAATTGGTCGTTTGAAGACAGGATAGACATGACGAATTTACCCAAGTTTTCGGCTGCGTTACTGCATCCACGTTATTGGTTAACCTGGCTGGGCATTGGCATCCTTTGGTTAATCGTGCAGTTACCCTACCCGATTCTTTATAAGTTAGGCTGCGCATTAGGTCGACTGGCGTTACGTTTGATGAAACGTCGGGCTAAAATTGTTTCCCGTAATCTTGAACTGTGCTTTCCACAGATGGGCGAACATGAACGCCAGCAGATGGTCGTCAGGAACTTCGAGTCTGTGGGCATGGGCGTGATGGAAACTGGAATGGCCTGGTTTTGGTCCGACAAGCGCATTTCACGCTGGACAGAAGTTATCGGGATGGAACATATCCGCGACGTTCAGGCGCAAAAGCGGGGAATTTTGTTAGTGGGCCTGCACTTTTTGACTCTGGAACTGGGTGCGCGCCAGTTTGGCTTGCAGGAGCCGGGGATCGGCGTGTATCGCCCTAACGACAACCCGCTGCTCGACTGGCTACAAACCTGGGGGCGTATGCGCTCGAATAAATCAATGCTCGATCGTAAAGACCTGAAAGGAATGATTAAAGCGTTGAAAAAAGGCGAAGTGGTTTGGTATGCGCCGGATCATGACTACGGTCCTCGCGCCAGCGTGTTTGTCCCGCTTTTTGCTGTTGAGCAGGCCGCAACAACCTCCGGAACATGGATGCTGTCACGCATGTCGAACGCCTGCCTGGTACCGTTTGTTCCTCGCCGCAAGCCGGACGGCAAAGGATATCAATTGATTATGCTGCCTGCGGAGTGTTCACCACCGTTAGACGACGCGGAAACTACGGCGGCGTGGATGAATAAGATCGTTGAACAATGCATCATGATGGCGCCAGAGCAGTATATGTGGCTGCACCGACGCTTCAAGACGCGTCCCGAAGGCTCCCCTTCCCTGTACTAAAGCACTGTTGCAGTCCACTGGACTGCAACCCCTTTCCTACCCACTTTAGGTTTAACTGCTATCCGCATTGCAGCAACTATCTACCAGGCGCATAATTAGCCTGCTTACTTATATTCAATCGATAGCGCAAACAGCGCGCCACACTGCGGAACGCTATGTCACCCACAGAAGCTCCCATAAACTGGAAACGTAACCTCACCGTTGCCTGGCTGGGTTGTTTTTTAACCGGCGCAGCATTTAGCCTGGTTATGCCCTTTTTACCCCTCTATGTCGAGAGTCTCGGCGTCACAGGTCATAGCGCCCTGAACATGTGGTCAGGCCTGGTCTTCAGCATCACTTTTCTCTTTTCCGCCATCGCCTCTCCTTTCTGGGGTGGTCTTGCCGATCGCAAAGGGCGAAAAATCATGCTGCTGCGTTCCGCGTTGGGCATGGCTATTGTGATGCTGCTGATGGGCCTGGCGCAAAATATCTGGCAGTTCTTGATCCTGCGAGCACTATTGGGGCTACTCGGCGGTTTCATTCCCAACGCCAATGCACTGATCGCCACCCAGGTTCCGCGCAATAAAAGCGGATGGGCGCTGGGAACGTTATCAACCGGTGGCGTCAGCGGCGCACTCCTCGGACCGCTGGCAGGAGGCTTACTTGCCGACCAGTATGGGCTACGCCCCGTTTTCTTTATTACCGCCAGCGTGCTGCTACTCTGCTTTATTCTGACGTTATTTTTTATTCGCGAGCATTTCCAGCCGGTGAGCAAGAAAGAAATGCTGCACATTCGCGAAGTTGTAGCCTCGTTAAAGAACCCCAAACTGGTGCTGAGCCTGTTTGTTACAACGCTGATAATCCAGGTAGCAACCGGCTCCATCGCGCCAATTCTGACGTTGTACGTTCGGGAACTGGCTGGCAACGTCAGTAATATCGCTTTTATCAGCGGCATGATTGCCTCTGTACCTGGTGTAGCTGCGTTAATTAGCGCTCCAAGGCTTGGCAAACTAGGTGACCGAATTGGCCCAGAGAAGATCCTGATTGTTGCTTTGGTCATTTCCGTGCTGCTGCTTATTCCAATGTCGTTTGTACAATCGCCCTGGCAACTTGGCGTGTTGCGCTTTTTATTGGGTGCAGCCGACGGGGCTCTGCTCCCGGCGGTACAAACGCTGCTGGTCTATAACTCGACCAATCAGATCGCCGGGCGTATTTTCAGTTATAACCAGTCATTTCGTGATATCGGCAACGTAACGGGGCCGTTAATGGGGGCGGCAATATCCGCCAACTATGGTTTTCGCGCCGTGTTCTGCGTGACCGCGGGCATCGTGCTGTTTAACGCTCTCTACTCGTGGAATAGCCTGCGCCGTCGCCGAAGCGCTGAGGCCGCTGGATGAATTTCGTGTATTCATACTTGCAATATCGCAGAATCAACTATTATTTACCTGAATGCTTCATTAAATCAAAGGGAGACTCCGATGACCATGTATGCCACGCTGGAAGAATCTGTAAATGTTTTTACATAGATAATAATCAATAAGTTATGAACATTCTAAAGATTACTATTATCATAGTCCACTAACACGGATTCGCAAGTTACCTTAGTACCGTTCCATTGGTCACGATATATTGATGTATCGATGCCGACACCAGGATGTAAGATTAGCCCCGTATCCTTTTCAAATTTGATGTACTTAGCAGACTGTATCGAGCGGTCATAGTATGTATGGCCTGAGTACTTAAACCCCGCACTACCCTGTGGAACAATCCATACCCCATAGCTGGAATACTCCCTTGCCCTATCAATTATCTTGAACTCAAATTCACTACCCGTATAACGGCCTGTATACGCCCCTGACGTGTTTATCTTGCCGAATGGGGGACTACCATAAGCAACACGGTAGAAACGGTCTGGTGTGTATTGTAGTGCATCACCAGTGATCCATTCGGCTTGTGGTAGTACACGTTTACCAATAAGTACGTATTTAGGATTCAGTTCAACACATGTGAAGTGTGAAGGTTTATTACGTATGAATTGATAGTAGCTAAGTCGCCCGATACCGGCACATAGTTCAATGCAGTCATCACTACAGCCAGCGTCTAGCATAAAGTCCCATGCTAGCATTTCGGGCGTGAAGAAAGCACCAGTAGCCCCGATACCATCCCCCCTGTAGTTATTAAAAATAAACTCTTTATCATCTTCTGTTAGTTGCCTATCTGAATGTACTAACTCCATAACTTTTAAACGTAGTTGTGATTCCTTTTTAGTTACTCTTGCCATAAAATACCCTTGTACAGTTGTTGTACGGGTATTTAGGGGAACTCGATGAGCCTTATCGATTTAAGTTTGTCAGGATTATCAGAACCTGGAACAAAACTTATTGAAAAAGTCAGTGATGCTATTGGTGTGCTTTATGAACCTACAAGAATCAGGAAAAAAGCGAAGGCTGAAGCTGAAGCTAAACGCACAGAGCTAATTTCAAAGTTAGAGCTTGAGGGAATAGAAAAACGGGCAGTTGAGCGTTTTCTCAAACGTGAAACTAAACGACAGGAAAACATTGAAAATATTACAATGCAAGCAGCACAAAGCCTATCTGAGACTGATAATGTTTCTGATATTGACGAAGATTGGATAGAGGCTTTCTTCAGAGAGTGTGAAGATATTAATGACGAACAAATGCAAATGCTTTGGGGAAGAATTTTATCCGAAGAAGCAAAGTCAAAAGGTTCGTTTAGTCGTAGAACCTTAAAACTATTGTCAACTTTAAGCAAAGAAGAAGCGAACCTTATTACTTATTTTGGCACGTTTGTTTGGCAGGCAAGTAACCTCACTCCAATTTTATTGACCGATGAGAATGGAAACACTGAAGGTATAACCTTCAATGAACTTTCTGTTTTAGACTCTTTAGGAGTTATTCAACAAGGCATTGGTTACAGTTTAACCTTCGGTAATAAAAAAGGTCGTATCGGTTATTACGGAATGGCATTTTTAGTTGAATTTCAAAGCGATGATTCATCAACCTGGAATCTACAAATAGGAACGGCTTTACTTACGCCTATCGGTCAAGAGTTGATGAAAATTTGCGGTTCCACTCCTGATATTGCGTATGTACATAAATTCCTCAACAAAACAAATGTTGAAGGAAGCCAGGTAAAGCTATCAATACTTACTATGTAAAAAAGGCCGGGTTACCGGCCTGAGTTCGACTAACCATAATTAAAAACACCTGCAAGAATTGCTCTAATGGAGCCTGTATTGCCACTAATCTAAAATGCATCAAGTACTAATAAAATATCCAGCAATCAAGCTAATGATAAAATTCCTGTAACATCCCACTATAACCTCTTTATCAACATATGTTATCTATTCACAAGAACGCACTGACTTCATCGACCTATTATGATTAGTAGATTTCTTTTTAGCTACTTTTGGCATAAAATACCCTTATATAATATATGCACAGGTAGTTAGGGAATTATTAATGAAAACCATCAAACTATTAGCAGTAGTTATAGTCATTACATTATTATCTATAGCCACTAATATTGCATTGATTTATCTATGCCCAGATACTGAATATTCACTTTGGGTTAGTACACAATCTTTGATCTTGACATTTATTGCGGCTACTTATTGCGTGAAAACAAAGATAAACCATTTTCTAGAAAGGGAAATCGATCTTATTGGTGTGTTTAGTGTTGCTGTAGCTATCAGTGCATCCATAACATCATTTTATGTAAATGATAAGTTTAAACTCCCCGATACATTAATATATTCCTTAGTAATTATTTTAGGAATAGCATTCATCATTTGGGATTATAAAACTTTTAAAAATAAAACAACTCGGTACATGTCAAATATAAAAAGCACCTCTACGTTTAGAGAAACAAATAGCCAAATAGTTATAACCACAAGAATAGATAAAGCCCCATAAGGGGCTTCATTTAGATTTTAACATTCCTTTAATTTCAGAAATATCTCTTTTTATTTTTGAAAGTTCTCGTACTAAATCGTACAATTCATCAATATCAGATTCGTTGTTTTCTGTTTTAGTTTCTAATACTAAAAGTTTACTTTCAATATCACTTATACGCCTTTCAGCTACTTGTTTTCTGTATCTTCGGGGGTTTGATCGTCGGTAGTACTTTCTGTAGTAATGTCGTTAGTTTCTTCTTGTTCTTGTTCTTGTTCTTGTTCATCTAATATTTCTTCATCCTCTGGTAATTCAAATTCCATTTCACCCAATTGATAAAGATGCGTGTCTATTACTTCCTTTAATCGGTCGCGTAAATCTTTCGCGTCAGTCATTGCAAATAGTTCTAGATAAATCTTATTGGGGATACTTCGAATAGTAGTTTTTATTTGATATAGATATGCGGTTAGTACTTGTTCCACGTATTCTGTATTCAAAACATGCTCTAACTTTTCCTGTAATTCCAATTCTGCTAATTGTCTTTCGGTAGTTAGCTTTTGTAATCGTTCCTGTTCAATCTGTTCTTTGATGTTAGTATTACGGAGTGGTTTTAAAATATTCTCCACAATCCACTTTCTTGTGTTATAATCCGTATCCATTGGCATTCCTTTTAATACCCAAGAACGCACAGTTGATTCATCATATCCATATTGTTTTGCTAAAGTTCTAATTGATGTTTTCATTTATCATCCTTTTATTTATTGAGAGTTAATAATGCACGACCGTAAAATGGATTTTGAGCTTGTTATTAATTTATTAAATAGCTTCCTTAAAAATAAAGACATAAGAAAAAGATTACATTACATTGTTGATAATAGAATTAATGATTGGGAAAAATGGCTTCAAATAGAATTTGAACAATTTATTGCAGCCAAAAGATTTCAAGTAAAGCGGGAAGTGACTGCTTATCTTGACCCATTTTTATTCCCACAGAATAGGCTTTCAAAAGTAGACATTATTCTTTGTCAAAACAAATCACTTAACGATGGTTTTATATTTATTGAATTTAAATGTACTAAGAGTATCGCAGCACTGAAGAGAGGTTTAGAACACGATAAGTTAAAAATACAATCCATCATTGACTGTGAATATAAAATCCGCAATTCTTTTTTTGTTGGTTTCCATTTGAATTGTAAGCCAAAAGAGATCGATAACATGGATACATATGTTACTGAAATACTAAAAGGATCTTATGCTGTATTCAAGATTTGCCCCTGCCCCGCCAATCACAACTGTAATTGTACCAATAATGAAATTGGGGTAGTACTTTGTTAAGTGCGGTGCGGGTATGCATTTATTTTTCATATATATGTAAATTAATGCGTGGGCGAAAACTCGCCTCTTATGGGGTATGGGGGAGCACCTTTTGAAAAAGACCATATAAAACAATGATATATTTGTTTTGCTCTATTTAGGGGTATAGGTGGTGGCACGCCACTTACGTATTATTTATGCACCATATTGTATAAATGAAAGTACTATCACACTAAGGCGGTATTGTATTTTGTACCCGTTCACAGTCTGGTGGTTTAGTATTTCGTCACGTAATTCTTTTAATCTTTTATATGTTTATGTTCACTACCCTTATATGAATCAATTGCATTAATTGGGTAGTTATACTTACCAATGCTATATCGTGAATAGTTTAATGTAATGTAGTTATACTTGAGTGTTAGTGAATGGTTATCAATGATTAGCCCGTAACCGTCCTGTGTTATGATATGAGCGGTTATTAGATTATCTTTACGGGATGGTTCATATCCGTAGGTATCGTTGCTTGTGGGCGTTTCTATGGCCTGTGTGTGCCATTGAGAAAGTGCAGGAAGGTGATTAACATTGCGTGTACTCCTGTGCTGTATAGGAGTATTTAGAAATAAAAAAAGCCAGCCTAACGGCTAGCTCATTCATTAATAACATACTAAATTTTTCAGACTTATTATTATTACCATAGAGTTGATGAATTAACACAAATCGGTAATGAACAATATTGTTTCACTGCAATGTCCTTTTGCATTTTATATCGATATACATAACACCTTTTTTGTCCATGTATTCATTTCCATAATAATATCCATCGCTATGTTGTTCATTTACAATTATTACTTCTCTATAGATATCATCATTTGGTGCTGTTTCATAATGATATGCCCCTCCTGGTGGTGGCATCTTATCCAAATAGCGTGTTACATACCTATCATCTGCTGTAGTTGAACCTATGTTGCTTATATCCCAACATTGAAAATCTGGTACTTTTGCTGCAAATACAGTGATTGGTAACATCAATACAAACAACATCCTTTTCATTTTTTTCTCTCTTTTCGTTGAAAGGTACTATCAAACACTTTTTAGTATGCCTGCTACCCCCCACTCACCCCAACAAACAAACCTACCCAATGTGAGGGGGGGCAACAATAGTGTACCTTATTAGGGTTTTAGTGGTAAAGTATAGCAATCTCAATCTGTACGTTGGATTTACTAATGGGAAAGAAAATATCAGTAAAAATATTGAAAGAAGACATAGATTTCTTTGAATCATTCTTTGGGAAAAAGGTTGAATCATTTAAAGAAGATTCCAGAACAGATAAAATGCTACATCTCGCCTTAGAGAAAGCACACGATATACGTAAGTTCGAAATTGAATTATACTGGAAACGAGCAACATACTTTTTCGCATTTTTTACTGTCATTACCGCTGCGTTCGGTTATCTATTTACATCTAAAGAATATTTCTGTTTTTCCCCTATTGCTGCCCTAGTAGGTTCTCTAATTTCTATTTGTTTTATATTTGTTAACATTGGTAGTAAGTATTGGCTTTGTAACTGGGAATTCATTATTGATAAACTCGAAGTTTATGTTACTGGAAATCTATATAAAGTATATTTCTATGATAATAAGTATCCGCTTCGCCCTTCTGTTTCTGATATCAATAATTTAATAAGTTATATTATTTTAATAGTATGGGTTTTATGCTTCATTACTTCTACTTCCCCATTCAGTACAAGCGATCCTCAATTTTTTTGTGTTTTGTTAATTTCATATTTTCTAGTTTTAGTAATTTTTTCAATTTTGTGCTATAAATCAGTTAAGAATGTATTAGATTCGGATAAAGTGCCAACAAGATTCTACAAATTTAGGAAGAATAATTATGAAAAGTGGAAGTAAAATCAAGATATTTAATACACTTTTACTTACCATTGTAGCTACGCTATTAATTGTAGCTATTTTAGTCGTCATAAAAATATTGTTTTCCGGTTCTAAGGGATTAGAATGGGTAACTTTGGTAGGAGCATGGTGTAGTGCTGCGGGTACATTAGGTACTCTATGGGTTGCTTACTTAGCATATCTAAAAGCACCTGCATGGTTATCACAAAAACATTATGATGTTGTTTATAGTGTTATTGAAAAAGCAATCTATCAAGATCTCATTAAGGTACGTTCTGCTAGCTTAATTTTAAAAAATCATTTAGTAACTTTTTCAAAAAAATACCGTAATCATTTAAAAAATGAGACAATACCACAAAACTCATTTGATGATTTTATGAAGGAAACAGATGCCCTTGTTTCTGATTTATTCATTATCTCATACTCTGTAACTAATGCTTTAAAGTCAATTAATAGAACTAATTACGTTATGAGTGATTACACGAATAGCATAATCACTAACATCCAATCATATACTGAAAAATATAATGATTTGAGTATTGAATTTTTTATAGCTAGTTCTGATGTTCCTTCATTGATAGCAGCCGATGAAAGTTTTAGAAATCAAACCAGTAGCGAGCTTCTAGCTATTCAATTAAAAGCCATTTCATTTCACAATCAACTCTCAAATTTCATTAAAGAGATATATGATAATAATTATCCAATTGATCAATTTATTACCTTAAAGGGAAATTAATTCATACCCTATTACATGATTTTATCCACCTCTGGCATTCACCTGATTATCTAATTCAAAGATGGCCTACTGTGATGTGTTGATTGTTGTTGTCATATGATGCCAGTAATTCTGAGACGTACCTATTTTACCCACAAGATAATCTATAACCATTGCTTGAGCGTCCATATTTATCATCACCAAATACCGTACTAATATGTTTATAGTAACTTTATCCGTTTTTATACTCACATCATCCGTTATATTACTATATCTTTACCTTCTGGTTTCATAAATACGAACTACGAATGGTATCATAATGTAAACATTCAGATACAAACCAATTCCTGACTAGGATATCGTTGCTTTTACTATGTATCTTCATATCTAAGATAGATTTTATTTTTATTATTTTATTGCCTTCACTATCACAGGAAAGCAATAGTGCCTCACTTCCATTTGTACTAATTATTATTTCATCTTCACCTGTATATATGTGGTTGAAAATATTTGGTGTATAATTACCTATATAGAAAGCCAAGAAGAAATAAGTTATTAAAGTCCATGCTGCCCATTTCGAAAAAAATGATTTAGATTTTTCCTGGAATATTTTTTTAATACAACTGTTTAGTAAGAATATTGATACAAATAAAATCAGGTTTATGATAAAGAATTTCCATTCTAATAATATGTCACCCAATATTAGCATAGGTGCCATCATTCCAGCACTAATTATATTAATATTATGAAATAAAGTATTCGAACTTCTATATGCATTTCTTAACAACAAAAAAACTGCAATTATAATAATTGCATTCTGCATAAGGGTTAATACTAATGAATTTAAATCTATCCATATTAAACTTATTGGATATCCATAATAAACAGAGTTGCCGAGTTTATAAAATACATATGTCGCATATGACAGAAATGTGATCAATGTTATTATCGATATGTTACTTTCTAGTTTGTATGTGCTATTTCGCATCTAATATATCTCTATGCAATTAACTCTAGATTATTTTTAATTCCATACTAATACGCTATATTAACAACATATGATACTCAAACAATTTGTTCCCCTTAACCAACAAAGGGGAACAAATAATTTACACTTAAAATTCTTTTCTTGAATCGAATCCACTTACAATTGTATAGTCGATAAGAGAATTATTTGCCTCGTTAATTCTAATTTTAGCACCTTTATATGCGACAACTTTTGTTCCTTCAGAAAGGTCAAAAGTAAAGTCTGTTGTATATGCAGATCTCGCCATATTATTAGAGAATTCACGATATGTGAATTTTAATGTGTTCCCTGACTTTCCATTATACTCTATCGTCTTTACAAATGAATCACTAACCATACATAACCCATTTGGTACATATTGTATTGAGATTTCACTCGAATTGTATGTTGTACCATTAGGTGGTGATATTGTATTTTTCGCTTTATCATATGTTACATAGTTTACTGAGTTAACAACTACGCCATATAAGTTTTTAAGTCCAATAGAATTCTTATCAATCGGATTTGCATAAACATTGTTTCCGGTATGGCAATATGTCCCTTCTTTAATTTCTGATAGTGACCCTGACGCGTTACCAAGTTTAAGTAATTCAGTTTTATACCCAGTAGCTGACCTTATAATGTGATCACCCATGTATGCTTTGTTAGTTGTACCAACCATTGGTTCCACATATTCTTGAGTTGTGACTTTTGGAGCAACACTACCCGGAGCACAGCCAGATAATATTGTGGCACCTAAAACAATTAGAGGTATATTATTTTTCATGCGTTACTATTCCATATGTGTGTAGTACTAAAGTCAAAATCTTATCATACCAGATAAAGAATGGTAATAGTTCAATAGGTTATTGGTCTTTCCCTTCCGGCTCTCCTTTTATAGTACATATTAAAATTTCGCATGAGGTACATAAGAATCAATAGTGATTACTTTAGTTTCTCCCAGTGGCGGGGGGGGCGACTCGTTCCCACTTCGCGGGGCTGCGTGGCGACTTCAAAAGACTTTGAATAATCTATTGAGTAGTAATTCTTAGTAGTTGGTACTTCCAATCAATTATTTGTTTGTACTTTTCTTGTCTGAGCGAAAGCGAGTAGGAACGGGCGTTCTTTCGAGTACTCACGAGAAAAACGCAAGTTATACTCTTATTTTGTTTTTAAGGGGTAATAGTGAGGAAGCAAAGCGACGAGCTATTACCCCTGAATAACATAATATGACGTATGGAATATTATGTTATTCATCTTTCCAACAAATGGATAAGATTATTATATTAAGTCGGAAAGATGCCCTTTCCCCCCCCTAAAACGTGCAAAAACAGTCATTTTTGGTCATTACTTGTACTAAAAATGGCTAGTTTCACTACCATCTTTCCAACAAAGGAATTCCCCCATCAAACTGTCGGAAAGATGGTTATAAGCCGTTAATGTAGCTTTTGATAGTACCGAAACTTGTTCCCTCGTTTAGCATTTGACGTAATTTGACCTTTTCCCATTTGTTTAGCTGTCGTGCATCACCATCAAGAACATACTTAATCATGACACCATGATTATATGCCTCTAAAAGCTCCTGTGCGGCCTGTGTAGCGATTCTTTTATATTGGTATATCTGAGTCTTCTTTAGTGGTGGTTTCATCACGTCGCCGCTCTGACGGCGTGTATTGATATTATGCTCTACTTCCGCATAACCTAATATTGGGCATTGAATAATTAGATTTAGTATTTCTTTACGACCTACCTTAGTTCTGCTTGTTGAACCTTCAAACTCTTTTTGTATTACCCCATCTATGATTGCTATTGCTTCATTGGTGAATTGGTTGATGTACTTGTAACCTTTCAAAATTGAACTTAGACCTGTGTTATCATAAAACTGTTTTTTTCCTGCCATGATAAATATCCTTATAGTATGTTGTGATATTATAGTTAACTGCCCTTAGTATTCCTGTACTAAGGGCTTTTTTATTTCCTTCCCTTGCGGCGTAGTACACCCTGAATATGTTCAATGATTGCGGGTTCTTCATTACTCAATCTTTCATAGAATGATTTATAAGTTTCACCCTTCACTAAGCGAGTATATAGAGTATCATCAGTGTCTTTACCAAATGCCCCTTTTACATATTTCTTTAGACCGTTCTGACTACATTCACCACATGAATAATGGTTCATAACTATCATGTACTCTTCATATGTCAATCTTGTATTCTTGATAGTACCGCTAACATTATTAACACTCTTCGGTACAATCGTTATATTTGACTTTGTATTGTTACGTTTATTTGTATCTAAGTGATCATATACATCGGTTGGATCTGGTTTCACTGGTAGATAGTGACTTCCCATTAGATCATGTACGTTATACATACTTCCCTTGAATCTAATGAAGTTATAACCGCCCTTCGCATATCTGTTATTGTATGAATGTTTGCATAGTTTGAATTCGATAGTATCAAATAGTTGACCTTCTTCACATATTAGTAGTTCTGAATGTTTTATATGTACTTCCCATGTGGAAGATTCAAATTGTTTATTTGCTGCGTTGATTTCTCTTGTACTCATATTATTCTCCTAGAATTATTTTTTGATTTATAAGATATTGAATTGCCGCCGCACGTGTTTTGGCTTTACCATCCGTGATTAGCTTATCTAGTAGTTCTACTTGGCGGTCATTTAGTTTAGTACTTACTGCATGTTGTTTTAGTTCTTTCATATGGTTCCTCATTGAAAGTATTCTTTTTTTGATTTTCTTCAAGTAAAAAGTTCCCCCACGAATGGGGGATATCTTGGAGGAGATATTATGATTTTCTACACTCTTATTTATCAGAATGATTCATAAAGAGGGTAGAAATGGATGGGATTTCTTCACTTCACACCTATATTATAGGACATTTTTTCACTTTGTCCCAAAAAATGTATTGCTATTTTATAACATGCTGATTCATAAAGATTTTTATTACTTCACAGATAATGCACACTGCAAGCCAGATCATGAAGCAAATATAAAGTACTTCAATTAATCCAGTAATCATTACCAACCAACCAAGTAGTAGTATTAGAGTTGTTTTAATCCAGTTCATTTAGTTCTCCCTTAGTACTTATATTTAGTAGAAAGAACAAAAAAGGGGGCATTATGCCCCTTTTTCTTAAATTATTATTACTTCCTAGACCAAAAAACCGTCCGTCTAGATCTGTATAGTTGATCCTACTCGTCTTCGTAAGCACTTGTATGGAAGAAAAATTCCTGTACCTTTGGTATTACTAACCAATCACGAATAACTTTTGCCTCACCTCTATTTGTCCTGTCCAATATTGAAAAGAGATGCATACAATCAATCAGATCTGCTTTAATATTGATACCATTACAATCTTGTAGCCCTCTGATCTCAGGTAAACCGCTTTCCCAATTATTACTATAAGCGACTACAAAACTAGGTGTGTAGTAAGTGATAGTATCATCGCTAATTTTTTCTACAAACCGTGTTACTTTACAGTTGTTTTTTAACTCTACTATTAACAGATGTTTCTCGCTTGCACCAATATAGTTAATAGTAAATGTATAAAATGGATCTGGTGTATCGGTTCTGGTACATTCAATACTGCTTACTGTTTTTGATAGCAATGAATAAACCTTTTGACGAAGTTCAACATTAGCAAGATCTTGTATTTCATTTAATGATGTAAGTACTTCTAAATCTGGAACTTCTACGTTTGTAGTAAGTGCGGATATTTTTTCATCAATAGTAGTCAGTTCTTTTCTATTCTTATTCTTTATATTAATCAGACTGATTTTATCATCATCATCTTCAGTTTCTTTGATCAAGAGATCTAGTTTCTGAAGTTTATCAGTAATAATAGATAACTGAGTTTTGAGTACATCAATATCATCTCTATGAGTGCTATTTCCTTTTTTTAGTTTATCCCAATTAAGATTACACAAATGTTCAAGTATAATCTGTTCTGCTTCTTTATATCGGATTAACTTTGCATGTGTACATTTAGTTGTTTTTGAACGTTCGGCAATACATCTCAAATATGACGCTGATGAAGTCATAGTTTGACATATCATTCCATTACCACAGAATCCACATTTAGCAATCCCATTGAATATGGAACGCATCATAGTACCAGCCTTCTTTCCTTTACGTACATTTCCATTAAGCAAACTTTGAACTTGTTCAAATAGAACTGAATCAATCACTGCCGGATAGTGACGCTCATCGCCTAAAAATCCGATCAATCGCCGATTTCGTAACAGGTGATAGAATTTATTAGTGCTCCAGGACGTTTTGTTATAGTACCGTTTTTCTTTATTGAGTTTATTAACTATTGCTGTACCGCCAAATCCTTCTGCATACATCTTAAATATTTCGTTCAATATTTTAACACGTTCTTTATTAACTATATAACTTTGCTTATCTTCACTAAGTGATAACCAATCCGGTGTATTATTATTAATAGCGATGCCTTCTTCTAAGGATTTACGCTTGCGGTTTTTCCAAGATCTCTTACTAATCTTGCTTTTACGGTCAGATTCGGCATATGCTCGTTCTATAGATACCGTTAATTTATTAAGTGATTTCCTAACTTTTCGACTGAAGATTTCACCTGTATCAACTTCTAATATATCTATGCCATTATTAATGAGATTAGTAAACTCTTGAATAGCGAGATATTCTTCCATTCTGCAAAAGCGATCTACGTTTTCTATAATAAAAAGTCCAATAGTAATCTCTCCATCAAGAACTTTCTGTCGGAACTGCCCTAACTGTCCCTTCGAAAAGTGATAACCGTGGTAGGCAGACTTCCCCGCGTCCTCAAGAAGCACATAGTTATCACGGTCAATTTCATAGCCTAGCTCCTTCGGAACATCAAAATCTTCAAGATACGCCCTTATCGCATCTTGTTGTCTCTGCAAACCATAACCATCGATTTGAATCAGACTTGATACCCTGCAATAGATAGTTACCTGTACTAACGGTTTGACGCTCTTCGAATCGAGGTCTATAGATTGAATCATCACCATTTTTTTTGTTCACTTTTGGAGAAACTTATGGCAGAGAATAACATGTATTTTTATGCTACGCTGGAAGAAGCCATTGATGCCGCTCGTGAACAATTTTTGGCAGATAACCCCGATCTTGAACCTGACGAAGCCAGTGTCGGGCAGTTAAACGTACAAAAATACGTGCTACAGGATGGGGACATCATGTGGCAGGCGGAATTTTTTGCTGACGAAGAGAGTGATGAAGGCGAATGTCTGCCAATGCTGAGCGGTGAAGCGGCGCAGAGCGTTTTTGATGGCGACTATGACGAGATTGAAATCCGTCAGGAGTGGCAGGAAGAAAACACCCTTCATGAATGGGATGAAGGTGAATTCCAGCTGGAACCTCCCCTTGATACTGAAGAGGGTCAAACCGCAGCCGATGAATGGGATGAGCGATAGTTACTCGTAAGGTCCATGATGAATATCGAGCGGTAGCAGCAACGTATCAAACACCAGCGAAAAAGGCAGGTCGAGAATGGTGACGTAACGCCATGCGGAGTCGCGGACATCCCATTGCACGCCCGGATAGTATTGGTTTCCGTGCCCTTGTCCTGGGATGGTTCGGCTAATAATACTGCCGCATCCGCTCAGGAAGAACACCATGATCCCCACTGCTAATATTCGCACCTGATACCTCCCGACTCTTTTATTCAGTATAAAAAAATACCGGCACCAGGCCGGTATTTTCACGTCATAGAACGCTTATTCTTTCCTGAGCGCCAGCGGGTTCAGAGTCAGCCCCTGATAGTAATTCACCCAAGAAGAATACTTATCAGGTGAATTCCAGACGCGGTAATGTAATCGCGCCATCGTTACTGGATCGCTCAACAAGACCAGGCGGCGGTCACGGTTCAGTTTCTCCGGCGTTTCGTTCAGCGCCTGCTCCACATGACGGTCGCGGGCTATCTCAAGCACGTTGCTGGCACGGTGACGCGCAGTCGCCATTGCCGTTGCCAGAGCGTTAAACGACGGGTTAAACACCGCATGCATAAAGCCGTCGTTCAGCGTACGATTGCGGTTCATCACCAGGTAGGTATCTGTATCTACCAACACCTGCGGCGGAGAATATTCTTCCGGGATCAGGAACAGCTTCCAGCGCTTGGTACGTAACCCAACCGTGGAACGACTGGAAATCACGGAAACAAACGGCGACAGGATCAGCGAGAAAACGATCGGTGCCAACCAGAACAGGAAACGCAGATCCAGCCAGGCCATACCCACAGCCCACACCAGCCCCAGTAGTAACTGAGAGCCGTGACGCATAAACGCTTCCCCCCACGGGGTGGAATCGTCATCACGCTGCGGGGAATTCCACACGACTTCCCATCCGAGGAAAGCGCTCACGACGAAGACGGTATGGAACAGCATACGCACCGGTGCCAGCAGCACGGAGAACAGAACCTCCAGCAGCAGCGACAGCGTAACGCGGATGAACCCACCGTACTCTTTCGTCCCTTTACACCAGATGAGCAAAATACTCAGCAGCTTCGGCAGGAACAGCAGCACCATCGTCGAAGCAAACAGTGCGATCGCCAGTTCAGGACGCCACTGCGGCCATACCGGGAACAACTGGCGTGGTTGCAGGAAGTACTGCGGTTCCGTTAACGCGTGAACCACCTGTAATGCCGTAGACAGCGCGAGGAACATAAACCAGAGCGGCGCGGACAGATAGGACATAACGCCGGTCAGGAATACCGCGCGGTGAACCGGGTGCATCCCCTTAACCAGGAACAGACGGAAGTTCATCAGGTTGCCGTGGCACCAGCGTCGGTCACGCTTGAGTTCATCCAGCAGGTTCGGTGGCAGCTCTTCATAAGAGCCCGGCAGATCGTAAGCAATCCACACGCCCCAGCCGGCACGCCGCATCAACGCCGCTTCCACGAAGTCATGGGAGAGGATCGAGCCCGCAAACGAGCCTTCGCCCGGTAACGGCGCAAGCGCACAGTGCTCGATAAACGGCTTCACGCGGATAATTGCGTTGTGGCCCCAGTAGTGTGATTCGCCTAACTGCCAGAAGTGAAGTCCGGCAGTGAACAGCGGCCCATACACACGGGTCGCAAACTGCTGGCAGCGCGCATACAGCGTATCCATACCGGAAGCCTTCGGTGAAGACTGGATAATCCCGGCATTCGGATTGGCTTCCATCAGGCGTACCAGTCCGCTCAGACAGTCACCGCTCATTACGGAGTCCGCGTCCAGCACTACCATGTAGCTGTACTGATTTCCCCAGCGACGGCAGAAGTCATCAATGTTGCCGCTTTTACGCTTCACGCGACGACGACGACGACGGTAGAAAATTTGCCCCTCGCCCTGCACTTCGGCAATCAGCTCCATCCACGCTTTTTGTTCTGCTACGCAGATATCGGGGTTGTAGCTGTCGCTCAGGATGTAAACATCGAAATGCTCAGCATTGCCCGTTGCTTTGACCGACTCCCACGTGGCACGAAGTCCCGCGAAAACGCGGTCAACGTCCTCGTTACAGATAGGCATAATCAACGCGGTACGGTGTTCAGGATTCAGCGGTTCATCCCCTACCGTTGAGGCAGAGATACTGTACTTATCTCGTCCAATCAGCAGTTGCAGGAAGCCCATCAGCGCGGTCCAGAACCCCGCTGATACCCAACAGAAAAGCACGGCAAACAAAATAAGGATGCCGGTCTGGAGCATGTAAGGCAGCAGTTGCATAAAGGAGACCCACAAATCCTGCCCCATCATGTCTGCAGGATTAATGAATGCCCACCCCTGGTACGGAAGGATTGTCTTCATATACCAGGTTGCGACGACCGTTTGCGCTAGTGTTAAGATCAACAGCGTATAGCGACGAATGGTGCCAACGGTACGCCATTTTTGCTCGCTCACTTGTTCTTCTTTCGTCAAACGAGAAAGATAACGCGGCGTCACATCACGCCCTCGCAGACGATCCCAAAAACGGCCGACCGGGTTGGTACGCCAGGGATCGGGGAACATAGAGGTGCGCGTTGCTTTTGGCATCGCCTGTAGCTGATCGCGCCCTTCATCGTCCTTAATCAACTGATCTTTAGCCAAAGAATCCGGCCATGCTTGCTCAAGGCGAGCTTTTACAGAACCCTGCGGTGAATCATCTTCGCGCGAGTACGTACGATGCTCAGCATCCAGCGCCTGATGAACGGCGCGGATGTCAGTTTTCGGCAGTGCCGCTTTTTCGATATCCGAAAGCGGCATTGCATCAATATACTCAGTTGTCTTATTCATTGGCAGGTAACTGGTAGCTCCAGGTTTCACTCAGCGTCTGATCGGCATTGACCAGGGCAGCACGCATTTCAGTGGTTTTCTTCACATCTTTCACTTTCACGCGCAATACCAAACGCCAACCTTTAGTGACCGGATTGTAGCGCACGGTGTTTTCAACGATTTCACCGTTGTCGCCAATACTGGTTTGTGCGGTAACAGGCGTATCCTGCGGCAGCTTTTTCATATCGGTGCCAGTAAAGTCCACCACAAACGCGATGGTACCGTCAGGCTGACGAATCAGGTTGGACTGTTTAACATCACCGGTAGAACGACGGGTCTGTTGTACCCAGGCATTATCAGGCGCATGAAGCTTGTCTTCATCGCGCGTGAACGTCAGGGTATATTTAAAGTTCATTTCTTTACCGGCTTCAGGCAGTTGATCCGGCGTCCAGTACGCAACGATGTTATCGTTCGTTTCATCGTTAGTTGGAATTTCAACTAACTCAATCTTACCTTTGCCCCAATCGCCTTTTGGCGTGATCCAGGCGCTTGGGCGCAGATCGTAGCGATCGTCGATGTCTTCAAAACGCGAGAACTGACGGCCACGCTGCAACAGACCGAAACCTTGCGGATTTTCCATAGCAAAGCTGCTCACCGCGAGATGTTTCGGGTTATTCAGCGGACGCCAAATCCATTCGCCGTTGCCAGCGTGGATGGACAAACCGTTAGAGTCATGCAGTTCTGGACGATAGTTAGTCGTCGGAGAAGGCTGGTTTGGACCGTACAGGAACATACTGGTTAACGGTGCAACGCCAAGTTTGCCCACTTTGTCGCGCAGATAGACCTTGGACTGAACATCGACTACCGTGTCACGACCAGGAATGATGACAAAGCGATACGCTCCGGTTGCACGCGGAGAATCCAGTAAGGCATAAATGGTTAAACGTTTATCAGTTGGTTTCGGACGCTCGATCCAAAACTCACGAAAGCGGGGAAATTCTTCACCAGAAGGCAGAGCGGTATCTATCGCGAGACCGCGCGCAGAAAGGCCGTAGACCTGGCCTGCACCCAGAACACGGAAATAGCTGGCACCGAGCATACTGACGATTTCGTCGTTTTTATCTTTGCTGTTGATCGGATACAGCACTTTGAACCCGGCGAAACCGAGATCTTTTACCGTGTCTTTATCATGCTGAACATCGCCGAAATTAAAGTAATCTGGGCTGTATTTGATTCTTTTCACCGCAGTAGCGGTCACTTCGTTGATTTTGACCGGCGTGTCGAAGTACATACCCTGGTGGTAGAACTCGAGCTTAAATGGGGTCTTAAGATTGCTCCAGTAGGCTTTATCATGATTAAACTGGATCTGCTGATAATCCGCATATTTCATGTCGCGGAAAACGGAGGGCAAGTTACTTTTTGGCGCCTCATAGCCTTTATCGGCTAAGGATTGAGCTTGTTTTGCAACATCATCAATGCTGAATGCCCAGCTCGATGATGTGTACAGCGTTAACATGACTGCTGCACCCAACCAACGCATTTTCATCATTTGTAGTTTATGTTTCATAATTAGTAAGCACTTCCCCCTTTGTGTGCTTATATTGATCCGATCCATTTTAATGGATAATCGGGTATTCCGACAACTGAATCCCTGTATTGTTCGCGCGCTGGCTTATGGTTTAAGCAGGTTCGTCTGCCTGTTTTCACTTTGCGTGCTTATCCTGGAGACAGGTTGTTAGACTTCGTGTAGGGTTGCCTTCGAATGTAACCATTATTCGTCTTAGGGATAAGACGAAAAGTCTGAGAATACATAACTGTCTATGAGCTCTGTATCACCACCACGCGAATATTTTCTTGACTCCATCCGTGCCTGGCTAATGTTGTTAGGGATCCCGTTCCATATTTCATTGATCTACTCCACCCACACCTGGCATGTGAACAGCGCAGAACCATCGTGGTGGTTGACCTTGTTTAATGACTTTATCCATGCTTTTCGCATGCAAGTCTTCTTTGTCATTTCGGGTTATTTTTCCTACATGCTATTTCTACGCTATCCGTTAAAGCGCTGGTGGAAAGTACGTGTGGAACGCGTGGGGATCCCGATGCTAACTGCGATTCCATTGCTTACGCTACCGCAATTTATCATGCTGCAGTACGTGAAAGGAAAAGCAGACAGCTGGCATACTCTCAGCAGCTACGAGAAATACAATGCGCTGGCCTGGGAGCTGATTTCCCATCTGTGGTTTTTACTGGTTCTGGTGGTGTTAACGACCGTAAGCATGTGGATGTTCACCCAGATGAAAAACAGATTAACGCAAAGCGACATCGGCAGTTCGCCTTCGGTGTCGATGACAAAATTAACGTTGATTTTTGCAGTGCTTGGTATCGGTTATGCCGCCGTCAGAAGGACTATTTTCATCTTTTATCCTTCGATTCTCAGCGACGGTATGTTCAATTTTGTCGTTATGCAAACGCTGTTCTATGTGCCTTTCTTTATGCTCGGCGCGCTGGCGTTTATCAATCCTAATTTGAAAGCGCTGTTTACCACACCGTCGCGCGGTTGCACGCTGGGAGCCGCATGCGCATTTGTCGCCTATCTGCTCAATCAGCGCTATGGTAACGGTGATGCCTGGATGTATGAATCTGAATATGTCATTACCATGGTCATGGGCTTGTGGATGGTGAACGTCGTCTTTTCACTTGGTCACCGCTTACTGAATTTCCAGTCAGCCCGCGTGACCTATTTTGTCAACGCATCCCTGTTTATCTATCTGGTGCATCATCCGTTAACACTGTTTTTTGGCGCTTACATTACTCCGCATATCTCGTCGAATCTGCTGGGTTTTCTCTGTGGTCTACTGTTTGTGGTCGGGATTGCGGTAATACTGTACGAAATCCATTTACGCATACCGGTGCTGAAGTTTCTCTTTTCGGGTAAACCCCCCGTTAAGCAGGATAAAAACAAGGCCGTAGCCCGTTAGTTTTTCTTTCAACCATTGAGTGATTCAGAGCAACCACTCAATGGGTAACACTGACGCCAGCTTGACCAGCACCCGCTTCCAGAATCCTGTGGCGGGTTCTTTTTTCAGTACCTGTTCACTGCCAGAAAGTCGGTCGACCCAATTAATTCTTCCCCAACGGTCGAGGCGTAGTTGCCAGGCCATATCTCGCTGGCTTTGCATAAACCGCTTATGAATCAACTCTGCCAGCACTTCACTTTCAATCACAAATCCCATTTCCGTATTAAGCAGTGTTGAACGGGGATCAAAATTAAGCGAGCCAATAAACACTTTGCGATCGTCAATGCTGAAGGTTTTCGCATGCAGGCTGGAACCTGAATTACCGGTTAACCCACGATCGTGAACGACCGGGACGCGATCAAGGTTCGGTTTGAGTTCGTATAATTCCACGCCGTAGCGCAGCAGTTTTTTTCTCCAGCGTGCATAGCCAGCATGAACGATTGCCACATCATTCGCCGCCAGTGAATTGGTTAAAATGGCGATCTTGACGCCTTTTCTTACCAGTTTCAGGAGCTGCGCTACACCGGCGCGAGTCGGCACAAAGTAGGCTGAAATGATATCAATACGTTCGGTCGGCGAACCCATCACGTCAAACAAACGCTGTGGTAACAGCGAGTGACGCGGTGCTTTCCCTTCTCCTTTTGCAGGATCATCACTCAGCAAACGCGTTTTTGCCCAAACCAGCGGCAGCGACCGTTGATCAAGATGGGTCATAAACTGGCTGGTTTCCAGCTTATGCTGATAACGACGGGTAATATCATCGTTATACCAGGATTCGGGCAGCTCAATATGGCGCACAGAATCAGGCTCAGACATCTCAAGCACATTTTTTAACGTTGAAACCGAGCGGCAATGCCAGTAACGCTCAAAATCATCGGCGACATCTTTAACCACCGGCCCAATAGCCATGACGTCCAGATCCGAAAACAGCGGTTGTTTTCCCGCGCCAAAATAGGCATCGCCAATATTACGCCCACCCACGAGGGTCACCACGCCATCAGCGGTATAACTTTTATTGTGCATACGCCGATTAAGTCGGGCAAAGTCAGTTAAATAGCCGAGGGCACGCAGAATGCGAAACGAAAAAGGGTTAAACAGGCGAACTTCTATATTCGGGTGGCTATCCAGCAGGCGCAGCGTGTCATCCAGCCCTGGCGTATTATTATCATCCAGCAGCAAACGCACACGTACGCCACGCTTCGCCGCAGCCAGCAGCACGGAAAAGAGCAATAGCCCGGACATGTCGCTTTCCCAGATGTAATACTGCACATCCAGAGTACGCTCTGCCATTTCCGTTAACCGATAACGAGCAGCAAACGCATCGAGGCTGTCATCCAGCGCAAGAATGCCGCATTCTCCCGGGTGGTTTTCACAAAGTGGCGTGATGGCACGCTCAAGTCGCGTCATATCAGTCCGTGTTAGCATCGTCTTGCTGGGTCAGCAATCTCTTGTAAAGTTGGGCGCTTTCTTCATCAAAACACACGAAGAAGATTTGATCGGGCAGTGCGCGGCGGGTAATAAATTTCAGCACCGTATTTACCGCTATTTCTGCTGCCGCCGCGCGGGGATAACCATAAGCCCCGGTGCTGATTGCCGGAAAAGCAATGGACTGATAGCCATTGGCTAAGGCTAGTTGCAAGCTATTCAAGTAAGCCTCTTCGAGGCGTTCAGCTTCATGATGATCGCCGCCCTGCCAGACGGGCCCCACTGTGTGGATCACCGCTTTGGCGGGCAAATTTCCCGCCAGGGTGATCACCGCATGACCTGTTGGGCATTCACCCTGTTGCTGGATAACCTGCTTGCAGGCCGCCAGCAACGCAGGTCCGGCAGCGCGATGGATTGCACCATCGACGCCACCGCCGCCCAATAGCGATGGATTCGCTGCGTTGACAATCACATCAACAGCGATCGTTGTAATATCGCCATGTAACACATGAACACGTGATTGCATAAGTTCCCCCCTGACAAAACACTATTTGCTAAGTGTACAGCAGGGTTTTCCCGGAAATCTCACTTTTTAACCACACGTGTGCATATGTACGCCAGAATGATTCATTTATATTCAATGTTAAGAATTGCCATGTTTTTCTGTTCATTGAGATAGTGCATTTTGACTGTGGCAATTTGCTGCACATTTTGAGGGGCAGTCGCGACCTGTTGCTGATTGTAGAGACTATTACGAGTGGTGCCGTCGCGCATACATGACAATTCAATTTGCTGATGCCGAGCGTTAACATCGCAAGGTGATTCAACTATTGCACCGCGAAAATGAATAATCCCGCCGGTTGAGATTTGCTGCGCCATTGCGGGGAGGGTAAAAAGAGAAATGCTGCACAAGCTGATACTTAGAAAACGCTTTAATAATGTACACATAAGGGTTCCTCAATGATTAGCCATCCTTGAGGGATCGAAATGATCCTTCACCGCTGTGATTAACGATCAAATTAAAACGTTTACACGTTTCTATATTCATAGAACAGCAGTGCATTCCCAGCCACACCCTTAATGCAAATACAGCAAAAAAATCATGGGTGACTGTTTGAGTCTGGCCATTGCTGAGACAGATGCAGAGACTGCCCATCCGAAACGGTAACGATAATTTTGACCGAATCCTCAGGTGAAATATTAAAACTCAGTTTGGTTAATTCAATCGGCCGATTAGCGGGGACTGAAAGGCTTGTTTTCTGCTGCGATTGACTTTGCCCCCCCTGCCCTTTACGTATGGCAAGGACTTGTACCTCACATACGCACGGTTGAGCTAACGTCACCTGAGGAATAATGGTGTAGATATCACCTTGCTGAGTTGTATTGAATGTTATTTGATTTGCCAGCGCGGCAATGAGTAAGAGCGTATGCATCATATTCTCCCGAAAAAAAACAGGGCTCACGCCCTGTTTATTATCAGTCAGAAAACTGAATTAGTGTTGGTTAGCAGTAGCGTTGTTGCCAAAGCCAACCTGCTGAATCAGCACATTGGAGTCAGAAGCTGTCTGATTAACCAACGCACCGTTGCGGCCCCCGAACTGGGTCACGCTAATATCAGCATTTTTTGCATTCCACTGATCGATAGTGGCACTGTTCTGGAAGCCGGTCTGTTTCAGGCTGATAGTACTGTCATCAGCACCCTGGCCAACAACAGCTCCGTTACCACGCCCGTGTTGTGTGATGGTGACATCTGATTTACGCGCATCACTTTGCAAAGCATTCGCAGAGTTGCTTGACCCATATTGATAGATACTCAGTGAAGAGTCTGGGCCATAATTACTGCCGCCACCATGATGATTGCCGCCCCATTGCGGAACAACACCAGCCAGAGCACTGCCAGAAACAACGATTGCTGCGAATGCTGCCACTTTTAAAAGTTTCATGGTAAACCCCCATCGGATTGATTTAAACGTCGTTAATGGATTAGCGTTGAGTCACGCGAATTGCCATTTGCGACTGTCTCTGCACCACAACTGCTGTTTTTTGTGTACCGTACTGGGTAATATTGGCTTTATTACCAGAACCTTTCTGGATAATCATCGCCGTATTACCGTATGAACCTTGTTTAATACTCGCATCATTGGAACTACCCGTTTGATCAATATATGCAAAGTTATATGATCCCGTCTGGTCTGTTTTCGCCCGATTACCAGAACCTTCTTGCGAAATGACTGACAATAACTTCGAGCCCCCCTGGCGAGTATTTGCACTGTTCGCAGTGCCAACCTGACCAATAATGGCTGCCTGATTAAATGAAGACTTACTTAATTCATTTACCGCAAAGTTATATTCTGAATTAGCCAAATCATAACTTGTCGTCGCGGCTGCAATCCCAGGCACACCCAGCATTGTAAACATCATAAATAACAACTTGTTTTTCATGTTGTCACCCTGGACCTGGTCGTACATAAAGTAAAATTAATTACCACTCAAATTGTTGTTAACATGACTTACATTTGTTAACGCCACGTTACGATGAAGAGTATGTCTGCGGAAACATTTTAAATAACTCACCCGCCAGTTGTATTTTTATATTAAGATTCACCCCAAAGTACTAATTAACAGTGAACAACACCGTTGCAGCTCTGGATTTTATTTCTTTTTTAACCCGGAAAATGAATTTCTATGCAGTAACACAAAAAACGCGCTTTCCGTGTTTTCTGGGCTTCGTAGCGAGGTACTTCGATAGTTAACGGTACAAGTCGTGACAACTGTCATTTTTTTTCATCTAAAATTGTCCAACTTCAAGTGAGACAAAAAAATCTGAATTCACTAGAAATAAAAAACCATCTAATCATAAATTTAATCATTATTAATCAATAACATATTATAATTTGTATGATTTTTTAAATCTATGCAATAAAGCTAAAATGTACAACTTTACTATCAAATCTAAACTCCTGAAAAACTCAAAAATCACATTTTAATATATAAATTTACATCCTGTAACATGTTTAACACTTGCTTTAAGATTTGTAATGGCTAGATTGAAATCAGTTGAAGTCCATTTGTTTTAATATTTTCACCCCGTTGGGTCGATATTTTATTTCTACACAGCAGTGCAACATCTGTCAGTACTTCTGGGGTCTCTATTTTAGGTGGGGCAACTGTCAGGTGTGCGACTAAAAAAGTGGAGTTTCATCATGTTTAATGAAGTCCATAGTATTCATGGTCATACATTATTGTTGATCACAAAACCTTCCCTGCAGGCAACTGCGTTGTTACAGCATTTAAAACAATCGCTGGCGTTAACCGGAAAACTACATAATATTCAACGTTCTCTGGATGATATTTCCTCCAGCTGCATTGTTCTACTGGATATGATGGAGGCAGATAAGAAACTGATCCATTACTGGCAAGATAATTTGAGCAGAAAAAACAACAGCATAAAGACTTTATTATTGAATACCCCAGATGATTATCCTTATCGGGATATTGAAAACTGGCCGCATATCAATGGCGTATTCTACGCAACGGAAGATGAGCAGCGTGTCGTCAGCGGATTACAAGGTGTATTGCGTGGCGAATGCTACTTTTCACAAAAGCTCGCCAGCTACCTAATCACGCATTCCGGGAACTACCGCTATAACAGCACGGAGTCGGCATTACTTACGCACCGTGAAAAAGAGATCCTTAATAAACTGCGTATTGGCGCCTCAAATATTGAAATCGCGCGTTCACTATTTATCAGTGAAAATACGGTGAAAACACATCTTTATAATCTTTTCAAAAAGATAGCTGTCAAAAATCGTACGCAGGCGGTTTCGTGGGCCAATGATAACCTCAGGCGATAAAGCCATGAAACGCTATTTGACCTGGATTGTGGCAGCAAATCTGTTCCTTGCTGCCGGGAATCTACACGCGGCTGTAGAGGTGGAGGTTCCCGGACTGTTGACTGACCACACTGTCTCTTCCATTGGCCATGATTTTTATCGGGCCTTTAGTGACAAGTGGGAAAGTAAGTACACAGGAAACTTAACCATTAATGAAAGGCCCAGTGCACGTTGGGGAAGCTGGATCACCATAACTGTCAATCAGGACGTTATCTTCCAGACTTTTTTATTCCCGACGAAAAGAGACTTCGACAAAATTGTGGTCTTCGCATTGGCAGAAACTGAGGAAGCATTAAATCGTCGGCAAATAGATCAAACACTATTAAGCACGAGCGATTTAGCGCGCGATGAATTCTAAAACATGATTTTGTCCGGAGGCTTTCATGCGTGTCAAACATGCAGTGGTTTTGCTCATGCTGATTTCACCATTAAGTTGGGCCGGAAACATGACGTTCCAGTTCCGCAACCCTAACTTTGGTGGCAACCCAAACAACGGCTCTTTTTTACTGAACAGCGCCCAGGCGCAAAACTCGTATAAGGACCCGAGTGCTGGCGACTACGGGATTGAAACCCCATCAGCGCTGGATAACTTTACCCAGGCGATACAGTCGCAAATACTCGGTGGTTTGCTCACCAATATCAATACCGGTAAGCCGGGAAGGATGGTAACCAGCGATTTTATCGTTGATATCGCCAACCGGGATGGACAACTGCAATTGAATGTCACGGACAGGAAAACGGGGAGAACGTCGACTATTGAAGTGTCGGGTTTACAAAATCAGTCGACGGATTTCTAAATTATAGCCACGAAAGGAAAAAATCATGCAGCGCTTACTTATCATGGTGGCAGTAATTTTACTCAGCGGATGTTTAACAGCCCCGCCGAAAGAAGCCGCGAAGCCGACATTAATGCCCCGGGCTCAAAGCTATAAAGACTTGACACATCTGCCCATGCCTACAGGTAAGATTTTTGTGTCGGTATACAATATTCAGGATGAGACTGGCCAGTTCAAACCTTATCCGGCAAGTAACTTCTCAACCGCCGTCCCGCAAAGCGCCACGGCGATGCTCGTCACCGCATTGAAAGATTCTCGTTGGTTCATACCGCTGGAACGTCAGGGGTTACAGAACTTATTGAATGAACGAAAAATTATTCGTGCGGCGCAGGAAAACGGTACCGTTGCCGTGAATAACCGGATACCACTGCAGTCATTAACCGCGGCTAACATCATGGTGGAAGGGTCCATTATTGGATACGAAAGCAACGTTAAGTCGGGTGGCGTTGGGGCACGCTATTTCGGTATTGGTGCCGATACGCAATATCAACTCGACCAGATAGCGGTAAACCTGCGCGTGGTTAACGTCAGTACCGGTGAAATCCTCTCATCGGTGAATACCAGCAAAACCATCCTGTCTTATGAAGTCCAGGCTGGGGTATTCCGCTTTATTGACTACCAGCGTTTGTTGGAAGGTGAAATTGGCTATACCTCTAACGAACCGGTTATGCTTTGCCTGATGTCAGCGATTGAAACCGGCGTTATCTTCCTGATTAATGACGGGATTGATCGCGGGTTGTGGGATTTGCAGGATAAGAAACAAGTTGATAATGACATTCTGGTAAAATACCGCCATATGTCGGTACCTCCGGAATCCTGAGTGGTCGGGAAGGTACAAAAAGCGTGAGGCATACCCTCACGCTTTTTTTATTTACTGGTCAGCGTCGACGATATTCGATTCTCACGACGAGACGCCAGCCACAATCCGCTGTTTTTCATCGCATAGCCGAATACCAGACCCAGCGCCAGAGATGGCACGACCAGATGCCAGTCCCCCTGCCCTGCAAACGTCGCGCATGCGCCAATAAACGTGCCTGGCACAAATGAAAGCAACCATTGCTTTGCCTGAATACACATCAGAAACGCGACAATTCCCGTCATGACATAACCAATGATGTCCATATGCGGGGCGAGCGCGCTACCGTTAATAATCACCAACGCCCACACCACACCGCTTAGCAGCGTACACGCCGAGATCCACAGCCCTTTCAGTCCACCCTGCGGACAGGCGAAATAGGCCGTGCAGCCCAGAAAGCCAGCCCAACTGAGTAAGCCAAGAGAAACAGCCACCCATCCCCAGATCCCGGAGAGGATGCCCGTTGTGATTGCAATTGAGAGAAGTATGTTCATGCCGCGTATCTTAGCAGAAAAACGGCATAGGAATGAGATCGTGCACACAAATTATGCAAGAGCCTAATTTGTGTTGCAGTTTAAAGTGATCTAAATCACATTTATTCGTCCGTATCTTCCTGCAATTCGTCCCACATTGCACTAATCGCATCGCGCGTTAATGGCGCCATCGTACGCCAGAACGGCGTGCTGGCGTGCGCTTCAACTTTGCCAAGGAACGTACCACACCAGGGCAGCAGGTATTCTACAAACAACGTTTCAAGCGCTTCGCTTTCATCTTCCGCAGACTGGTCTTCAAGCCAGGATGCCGCCAGCAACAACGTACCAATGTGATCTGCCGGCGTATCTGCCAGCGGCATTCCGCGAGCAGAAAGAAATGCGCGAACATCGGATTCTTTCGCCCCTTCTACCCAGGCGCTACGATAAGGCGACACCGCACACTCGTCACCGACAAACAGCGCATTGTAATCCGCAGCCAGCTGAGACATATCGCAGCTCTTTTGCAGACGGGCCAACAGTTCATCCTGTTCCAGCGGCCAGCTGGCGGACAGTTTACCTTCACTAATCAGGGTAAACAGGGGAACCAGTAAAGGGTCCTGCGGTTGGCGGTAAAACAGCGAGCCCAGTACACGGCACAGGATAGAAAACTCGTTCATTGATATATTCCAGTTAGTAACAATTACAGTTCAGCAAATTCCGCGATCGGCTCCATGCCTCGCGATTCCAGAAACGCCAACAGGCGTTTGGGTGTGACGTTTAAAATTCTGTCTTCCGGGAAATTCACATCATCGAGAATTTTACGGCATTCGCCAAATTCTCCCAACGTGAAAGCAGTGTGTGAATCCGATCCTAACGCTACCCAGCCGCCGGCATCCCGTACTGCCGCAGCAACCGCGCGACAATTATCCTCACTACCCTTACGCGAATGTAAAAACGAGGAGTTATTGATTTCCAGCGCGACCTGATATTTTGCTGCAGCCTGTGCAATTGCTGTTATATCAACGGGATACTTTGGATTCCCCGGATGGCTGATGATATGCACATTGCCGCTGGCCATCGTGGCTATCATCGCCTTGGTATTCGTGTCTTTATCGTGAGGTGCAAAAACCGGCTCATGGAAACCCGCAATGATCAGATCCAGAGAGGTAAACATAGGACCTGAACAGTCAATTTCACCTTCAATATTCTTAATATTCGCCTCAATGCCGCGCAGGATCCCTACGCCATCCACAACACGTGGCCAAATGCGCATATTAATAAAGTGCCAGTGATGAGGCGCATCCGCCATATCCGGTCCATGATCAGTAATGGCAAACAACTTGATGCCTTTGCGACGGGCTTCAGCGATGTAATCACTTAAGGTGCTGTAAGCGTGGGTGCTGGCGACGGTATGCATATGCAGGTCAACGGGATACATAACTCTCTCCTGTAGTCATTTTCCGTCAAGGATAGCAGGTATCGTCGCCAATAATACCCTAAATAATTCGAGTTGCAGGCTGGCGGCAAGGGGGTGATACCCGATGAGCTTACTGTAGTAAGTTATTCGGGTGAACAACCGCAGCCAACGCACATGCAGCTTGAAGTATGACGGGTATTTAGCTGAAACCCGGCATCGACTGGCTTGGCTTTAGTAGCCTCGCACGCGATCGACCTGACCCGTAACAGATTTCCCGCTCTCAAGATCCAAAATCGTGCGGGAGATATAGTCCACCGCCTCTGCCGGACGTGTTACGGCAGCAATATGCGGTGTCATGGCCACACGTGGATGTTTCCATAGAGGGCTGGTTTCCGGCAGCGGTTCACGGCTATAGACATCCAGCATGGCACCTTTCACCTTGCCACTGTCCAGCGATGCCAGGAGATCGTCTTCATTGAGATGAACGCCACGCGCCAGGTTCAGCACGTAAGCGCCATCCTGCAATTGGTTGAGTAACTCCGCGTTAATGATGCCCACGGTTTCTGCCGTATTGGGTAGAAGGTTGATAAGCACGCGTGTCTGACTCAGAAACGCGCCTAACTCTTCAGTACCGGCAAAGCTTTCCACACCAGACCAGGATTTACGCGTACGACTCCAGCAGCGCAGCGGGAAGCCCCATGTTTGCAGACTTTCTGCAACTTTCGCCCCTAAAACACCGGCCCCCATGATCCCGACGGTAAACTCATCGCGGGTATATTCTGGCAAAGGTTGCCATTTCGCCTGGTTTTTTAATGCCTGGTAATCATCAAAGCGACGAAACCAGTGCAGTACCTGACTGACCGCATATTCCTGCATTTGCAGGCCCATACCCGTATCTTCCAGACGGAAAAGCGGGATTGAGGCATCCAGCATTTCCGGATGAGTGTTGAGTTTACTGAGGATAGAATCGACGCCCGCGCCCAGCGCAAATACAGCTTTTAATTTTCGTCCGGCGAGCATTTCAACCGGAGGATGCCAGACCAGCGCATAGTCTGCATGGGCATTATCACCCGCTTTCCACTGCCGAACGTTCGCTCCAGGAATGGCCTTTATCAGCGCCTTAAGCCACCAGTTCGTATCGAATGTTGGGTGATAGAAAATTATATCCATATTGTCTCCTGAACATTGTTATGCGGAGCTTTCTCGCACTTATAATCATCATTTTTAGAGGGAACATCAGAGTAGCAAATTTTAGGATGCTGGCAAAAAAAACAATTCCCGCTTATTTAAGCTCCATATTGATTGAAGTTTGTGTAAATGCACGTTTTTTTCAAAAAGTTGATTGACGCCGCAGCGGTATTTCCCTAAATTAGCGCCCGTTCCGGTAGCACAGGAACAACAATATGGTGAGGTGTCCGAGTGGCTGAAGGAGCACGCCTGGAAAGTGTGTATACGGCAACGTATCCGGGGTTCGAATCCCCGCCTCACCGCCATATTTAAAGAAGAGCTCGTACGCAAGTACGGGCTTTTTTTTCGCATAATGCACAGCATGGCGGGGATGAGAAGCCCGGACCGGGGTTCGACTACTGGCGCAGCCAGTTGGACAGACTGCGAGTGCAGCGAGCAGGCTGCCCGCAGGGCGAGCGAAGCGAGTCAATCCCCGCCTCACCGCCATATTTAAAGAAGAGCTCGTACGCAAGTACAGGCTTTTTTTTCGCATAATGCACAGCATGGCGGGGATGAGAAGCCCGGACCGGGGTTCGACTACTGGCGCAGCCAGTTGGACAGACTGCGAGTGCAGCGAACAGGCTGCCCGCAGGGCGAGCTAAGCGAGTCAATCCCCGCCTCACCGCCATATTACGAATGCATATTATTAATTAGCATAGGATTTTTATTTTATCTTTGCTGCAATGCAACGGCTTAAAGGTACTGATAATGTTCTCTTCGCTGATAGCGGGGATATCGCCCCACTCAAGGTTTCTGCTCCACTTATCGCGGGCAACAGAAGCCATCACCCATTGCCCAGTCCTGCACAGTTGGCCCGCCAATACTCCCGATTAGTGCTGAGATATCAGCAAGCTGTTGGGTCAACGAGAATGGCCGCATTACCTGTGGCTGCTCAGAAATGTCCTCCATCAGTCCGCGATACAAATCGGAAGTCTTCCCATTGATTTTTATCATCATTTACCGATACGACTATGATAAAATTGACCTTATTTTTTATATCAACCTGACTGTAAATGAGATTGAGTTCTGTAACAGAAAACTTTGCTCTTAAGAGCAGGTACGAGCCAGAATGAAGGGCTGAAAATGCTCTTCAGAAGGACATGTCGGTATGGCAAGCAAGGATACACATAAATGGTAAAGTTTCTGCGAAATGGACCCGCAGTTGTTGTTCTGGCATTTATATTATGGGGCCTGATCCCATTGTTTTATCAATATCTGTCCGGCGGAGCCCTTGCTGAGATTTTGATGTACAGAGTTTTCTGGTCTATACCTCTATTACTGCCAATAAGACTGTTATTTCGTAAGAGAACGTTTTTTCGCGATTTACTGAAAGATAAAAAATCCTTCATATCCTGCATGATAGCAGGTTTGTTAATGGTAATTTCGTGGTCAGCTTTTATTTATGCACTAACAAATCATAAAGTACTTGATGCCAGTCTGGGATATTTTATCAATCCACTTATTGTCATTTCCCTTGGCTGTATTTTCCTTAAAGAAAAACTATCATTATTTCAGCTTATAGCGGTAATATCCGGGGTATGTGGTCTTGCCTATCAGATTATTTCCGCGAACAGTTTCCCTTCACTGGCGCTAATCATGGGGTTTTCTTTTGCATTGTACGGACTGGCGCGTAAATTTATCCATTACGATGCAATAACCTCAATCACACTTGAAACATTCTGGGCTCTGCCTGTCGCTATTATCATTTTTATATATACTGACTCTAGTATAACAACATCATCTGATATCCCTGTCTTTCTTTATATATTAACCGCTCCCGTTACAGTCATCCCGTTAGTGTTATTTGCGGTAGCGTTAAATCATACATCCCTTATTGTGACAGGTCTTGCACAGTATATAGAGCCATCACTGCAATTTCTCATTGCCATACTTATATTTAGAGAGGTTATTAATTACCCCGAGTTATTGTGTTTTTCAGCAGTATGGTTTGGATTATTGCTATGTATATTTGAGAGTCTTTGCTATCATTACCGACGTTATCCTCCAGGAGCTAAAAGGAATCATCCGGAAGGCACTTTACGGTAATGTACATGCTGAGTGTATAACTCAGTATGCATTTTCGTTTTACTGGAACACGCGCTCAGATATGAATGAGTAAACAACTCGAGTTTGTTTACTCAAGATTACCCCGTCATTTATCGAGATTATATAAAACGCCAACGAATCAGGTCTCCCCTGGTATTTTTTTGCTGACCAGTTTCATAAACATACAAAGCGAACGCCTTTCAGCACAAAAAGTTACCAAAAATATACAGGGCATTATATCCGGAAAGAAGTCAGGAATGACGCCCCCCCATTTAAGATATTCAATTTGAACTTAATCTACGAAAATCGGCATATTTCGCGGGATTACATCCAATTAAGTTAGCCGTCATCGTTCAGAAATTTGTCCTGTCGTTCAAAATCGTGCATTCCCCCATGTTCGCTGAAGCACATGATTTACTTCGCTATGTTGTTGACAACTCAACTCACCAGTTTACTCAATGAACAGCGATATGTTTGTAAAACACATTTTGTTTAACAAATATATATGTTCCTCTCTGTAGAATGAAAAAATTGTTTTATCAGGACAGGCTAACGAGAGAGCACCCTAATGATTATCAATAAAACTGGCATGTCAGACATGAATTCATTTAACAGTAATTTTTCGCATTAACAAAACAGTGTAGAGACTCCAGCATTTACACCTTGCACGTAAATGAATTTATACATCCTGGCTTAATGATAAATACTTATGAAAAATACATCATACCTAAGCTTTTTTAACAAAACTTTATTGGCACGTGACCCGTTACATGGCAAATGGAAGAACAAAAAATTTCGACTCATGTATCTTTTACGCTCTATGATAAGTCCAGTCTCCAGTGTTCGATATTATCAAGAATTACTTTCTCTTAAATCAATTGATAAGATTCTGGAGATGCAACCTACGTTACCAGCAAAAATTCATCGTCCCTATTTGTATAAAGGAGGGTTGGCACGAAATCGAAGGAAAAACATTGTCGGACACTACCGTTTTGTCCAAAGTTTACCAATGAAACAACAGGCGTTTTTATTACCAGACAAAGATGTGCTATTGGTTCAATTCACCGGAAAAAATGGTGAGGATTTTAATATTCACTGTTCTTCAGGCGGTTTTGATCGTGAAGGCGAACTGATGTTGTCTCTTAGTTTTAACAACATCCCGGTGGCCCGATTGTCCTTCTCGGTTATCCCGTCAAAAAAAGGACATTGTGCATTTATTGGCGGTTTGCAGGGGGCGCCAAAAAATATTGGTCCAGACATTATTCGGGACGCTACTAAAGCCTGCTATGGACTATTCCCTAAGCGGATCGTTTTTGAGGCACTTTGTTCATTGATGCGTTGCTGTGAAATCACTGATATTTTAGCAGTCAGTGAACAGAGCCATGTTTTCAGGCAATGGCGATACCGGTATAAGAAACGTAAATACTTTGTTGCCCTGTACAGTGATTTTTGGGAATCAGTTGCTGGTCGTCCATACGGTAAGTGGTATAAGTTGCCAATTTCTGTAGAGCGTAAGTCATTTAATGAGCTTGCCAGTAAAAAACGCGCGGAATACCGGAGACGGTATGCCTTGTTGGACCATATAAATGAGGAAATCATGATTCTTCTGCAAAATCAGATGTAAGATAATGACGTTACTCTGCTCGGAAACAGGCTGATGAATGCGACGTCCCATCAAAAGCGCTGCTGCCATTCCACGTCGGCCAACAATTATACGAACGTCCGCTGAGAGCTGTGAGTTCAACGGGTCTATGCAACGCTATCCTTAATCAAAGGGGGACGTTGCAATAAAACGAAGAACGCTCATTTACTACACGCCCGAACAGAAAGCGACTATCTGGGACTGTCATAAATCCCCTCAAGCCCCGGATGCTGCCATAAACTGGCGGGTGTGACCGTTTTTCTGTCCCACGGAATGGCGCCCAGGAACCAGAACCGCCAGAACAGCAGATCGGCTCCCGGGTTATTTTTCAGTAACTGGCCAAAGGTCTCCACGCTGCCAACCTGAACACCCAACGCCTCTCTGTAAATATCAAACACGAACTTTGAACAAAATTGCCGGGAACACTCGTAGTCAAACCCCGTATGGTACAGTTTATGCAGACGTGTGGGGACCTGCTGCATCACTGCCAGCTTTTGTTCCACGGTCAGCCCTCCCTGCAGACGACGCACGGCATAACGTTGTCCGGCAGAACGCTGAATGAATGCCGACAGAGTAGTGATGCCGGAGAGGGGAATACGGCTTTCAGCCACCTGATAATCATCACCATGATATCCGGTGATGATCCCGACATGGTTGCACCAGCACCGCGAGGCGGTCGACACTTCACGGAACAAGGACGCTCCGATACAGGTAAAAACGATATCACCCGTTTCAAAAACGGCTGGGTAATTATTCTTCATGTTTTTTTCCATTCTTTTTCTAAACACGTTAACCGGTTTCAGCGCTGTTTTCCTGTATATCCCGCTATTAGCATGGCGATATTCCTCCATTAGCCTTTTAAGAATAAGAAAATAATGTCAAACATAGATTTAATGTCATACACAATTAATGAAAAAGTGATTAGATAAAATTCAACATTATCAAATATTGCCGCAACAACCTCTCCTTTTGATACATTTTGAATTTTCCTTCTTATTGGCTCAAGATAGTTATTAAGATAGAAAGAATATAGAACAGAAAATATAGCCACTAAAAACAGAGGGATAACTATTGTTTTTAAAATTATTGAATCGCAAAATTCATTAATAATTGAACCGATTACTTGCGAATAGATTGCAGTTGCAAAAAAACAATCAAATCGCTTATCAAAAAAAATTGTATTTTTTGAATTTAATACCATCTTTAATATCTTCATTATTACTTGCCATCATCATTTTATCTCAATAATATTGTATTTCTCTTTAATTTCATATAAGGCAGCGCCAGAATCAGATTTTCTCTTGAAGCATGCTTCACCATGGAGTAGCCGCAGCGGTGGAAGTGGTTTTTCCAGGCGTGAGTGATTGTGGAAAGCGACTTGCTCACGCCCAAAGTCATTGCAGGCGCGGCCTTCGGGGAGTAATTTCTCGTTAACAAAAACCATGACTGAATTCTCAGGAAGGAAATATAACGATACCGTAGCGACCTGGGACGAGATTTGACAGAGGGTCAATAAAAATCAGACTAATTCAAATGATGGTTATCTCTGCTATATGTTAATGCCATTGAAGTGTCAGCACGGGAGTTCATGGGCAGCAGGTCTTGTTAATGTCGAGAGCTACATGGTGCAGAATGCCGCCAGGGTGTCCAGCTATCCGGGCCCAATATGGTACTGCAGCGCCAAACACCGCGGCTTACAATTTTCAAATATCGGATTAATGAAAAATCAATAATACCAGGAGTTTTCCTGCTCATCTGATCACCTTTGAACAGAATATTAATTTGCGGCATATCATATTTTTTTTGCTATTAATTTGGCATATAAGCATTACCCAGACTGGATTCTGGGTGACAAACTAACGTTATCCCATACATGTTGCAGATTTACTCTTATCAACAAGGAAATAATCAGTGAAAAAAATCATCATCCTCTCCCTGAGTTTATTATTTGTAAACAGTGCCCTTGCTGCCACTTCAGAATCATGCGAATCTTATAAAAAGCAGATGGATTCATACTTAATTAAAATGAAAGAAATGGGTACTCAGCAAACTCAGATAGATATGTTGTCACAGCAATTCGAACAGTCTTTTACACAGATTAAAAACCTGCCAGCAGAAAGTCAGGAAATGACATGTAAACAAGGACTTGACGCGCTCAAGCAAACAATGGAAGCCGCAAATATTAAATAAAAACCTAACTAAAACCACCTGTTAACGGTGGTTTTAGTTTAAAATTCTTTATGAATATACTGTTTAATCAAACTTTTATATTTCTTAATAATTACAGTTTCAGTTTATTTAACTCTTTGACACATAAGAAAACGGGACGCGCTGGTAAGATCGCTCTCGAGCCCGGCAGGCACTTAAATCACATCACGGTTATCCTCAGAAAGATATAAAGAAAAAGGCGTGTAAACACATCATTGATAGTGTCCAGGCATTTCCAGAATGACAGGCGTCGTGGAACGGTTAATTCCTGCCCTCCGGCCAGCCATCGCTGCTCCGTGTGATTGTCTCCAGCTTTTCAACACAGCCACCTCTTCTTTCATTTACCGCTACTCTTCGTGGCAGAGCTGTCAGCCTGGAGTACTTTTTAAAACAGGGTTCAGTATGAGGAATGGAAAGGTCGAGTGGCAGCATCGGTAACTGGTCACCAGGATTAATTCACCATCAAATGATAATGATTGCCATTTATTATAATAATTTTTATCTTTAAAATTCAGTCTCTTTCCTGAGCCTGTCAGGTCCCCAGTCAAAAAATTTCCCTCCGTTTTTTTCTTCAACTGTCAGAGTTGAATCGAATGAAAAAAATCCATCTTATTTTCGCTTCAGTATCAAAAAAGCCCCGCGATTGCGGGGCCTCAGGATAGTAGAAATTTCGCTATCAGGATTTTGAACTCACTTCGAGGAGTATCTGATACATTGCATCTTTAGTTTGTAGCTTTTCTTTTTTCAGCTTTGCCACCTCCTGTCCATACCCGTGTCCATCTTCACCTTCCAGTCGTGCTATTTCATGATCAAGCGCGTTGTGCTTCTCAAACAGTGACTGAAAACGTGGGTGCTGTGTTTTTAAACGTGTAATTAACTCTCGATACTCTGGAAACATTAAACATCCCGGGATACGTTAAACACATCGCAGATAGCTCTCTTCTGCATCTCCAAACTATCGCCATCTGTGATATTTATGTGTGAGCATTGCCACATAACAGAAATCGTTTGAGGCTCCGTCGATACAGATTTTCACCAGCAAAAAACAGTGGCAATGCTATCTGCAGGCACTGGCAACAGGATAAGTGATGGTGATCTGCCTGCCATTACGGCTGAAGGTCAGTTTTGACACCGCTTCTTTCGGGGACGGTTTCAGACCAGCCGGACGGACAAACAGCTTTATACGGGTGGCGGCCGACAGCATCAGAACGTTTTTCCCTGCAGTCCCGGATTTATCAACAGCCGGAATGGCTTTGACCGAGAGATATAAAGAGGGTTTCACGGTCAGACGGTAGAGCGGGACCGGCATTCATCAGACGCAGGGTGTTCTCACTCCCCGGATTGCTGACATAAAGCGGTGGAGTGATGATAAAATCGTCAGCCTTTTTACCGTTGCGGTCTTCTGCCCGGGACTGCACCAAAAAGCGGGACGTGTCCGACGTGTTACGCACCGAAATGCTGGCTTCTTTTTGATCGGCAGGATAGATAATACGGGTTCAGCCCAGCACGATACCGCCGCCTGCATAGGCCATTGCCGGGAACCCCCCGGCCAGTAATACTGATACCACCCACTTTTTAGTAAAAAATGAGACAGACATGATTTATTCCTGAAAGAGGAAGTTCTTCCAAATTGTCGACGTCTTTGCAATTGTTATGTCACAGTCGTCCAGTACGATAGAGAATGCCGTGTCCCTGGTTGTGGTGCCGGTGCCTGTAAATGCATTTGCGGATACATCACCCAGAGGAACAGACTGATTTTTTGACGCCGAGGCCAGGCTGCGGGTATCCACAACGACATTACCCTCGAATTTGATAACGCTAGTTTCCCCCGCAATATTCGACGCTGAAGATGCAAAAATAAAGAGTAAAAAAGAAACTAAATTTAAACGCATAACCGGATATAATCTTAGATTGTTAATTAATCATTATTATTCAACCCATTAAAGATAGAATAAATATTCAATACACGTACTGAGTTAAGTATCAATAAATATCGCGTGATAATATAAATATTATTTATAGCATTCTCATCATGATGATATATTTTTTTTCTTCGTACAGAGAATCAGTCATCATCAATATAAAACAATGAGTAACTCACAAAATAAAATCTTATATCCTCGGTGATTCTACCACACTCCGACATGAAGTAATGTTATTTATATTCATGCTCTCTATGAATACAAATAACATTGAAATAAGAAAAGTAATAATTTATTTTATTAAAATCTTCAAAAATGCCAGGTGTTTATTTGTGAACAAAAGTTTCAAAGGAATCACTGTTCTTTCCGCTGCCCGCAAACGCATCTCATGGACATTTGATACATTCAGGCATATCTGTGTTTCTTTTTCTGGGGGCAAAGATTCGACAGTACTCCTGCATCTTGTCGCTGAGTCTGCAAGAAGACAAAAAAGGAAAATATCGGTACTGTTCATCGATTGGGAAGCGCAATTTTCTCTGACTATTGAGCATATCGAAAAGATGAAACATCTGTACGCTGATGTTATTGATAATTTCTACTGGGTGGCACTCCCCATGACGACTGTCAGTGGAGTATCCCAGCATGAGCCCGAATGGGTGGCCTGGGCACCGGGCGCTCAGTGGGTTCGAAAACCACCACATGGTGCTATCACGGATGAGTCTTTTTTCTCCTTTTACAAACATGCAATGACATTCGAGGAATTCATCCCCGCATTCTCCCGCTGGCTGACAAAAAAGAATGGCGATTATTCCCAGATTATACTCGTGGGTATACGGGCTGATGAATCACTGCACCGAATGATGGCCATCAGCTCGCACTCGAAATTGCGCTACGCCGATGACAAACCGTGGACAACAGCATCAGTTGAAGGTACGTATTATACTGCCTATCCCCTTTATGACTGGAAAGCCAGTGATATATGGACGTACTGTGCCAAAGAGAACAAAGCATATAACTCACTGTATGATTTAATGTACCAGGCAGGAGTTCCTCTTGGAAGTATGCGCGTGTGTGAACCTTTTGGACCTGAACAAAGACGAGGCCTCTGGCTTTACCATGTTCTGGAACCTGATACCTGGGAGCGGATGTGTTACCGGGTAGCTGGCGCGAACAGTGGAGCCTGTTACGGAAGTCAGAGCGGGGAATTTTTTGCACTACATAAAAGCATCACCAAACCAGAACATCACACCTGGGAAAGTTATGCCTATTTTTTACTGGAAAGCATGCCCGAACACACAGCAGAACATTACCGGAACAAGCTGGCGATTTATCTCAAGTGGTATCTGGAGCACGACTGGCCGCACGGCATTCCTGACGAGCAAGAAAAGGACCTGGGTTGTAAAGATATTCCGTCCTGGCGAAGAATATGCAAGACACTAATAAGAAATGATTTCTGGTGCCAGCGACTTTCTTTCAGCCCCAACGCCCCCCGACATTACAAGCGTTACCTTGAGCGAATGAAACAAAAGCGTCAGCAATGGGGAATAATATAATGATGTCTTTAAAAGATTTACTGGCTGAAGTTGATACTTTTTTCGAAAATATAATTGACGAGAAGCAAAAAATTGAAGTGCTTAACACCTTTAAAAAAGCACTACATCAACATAGTCCGTTTTCAGGTGAACCGGTTGACTGTGTGCTCTGGATTCAGTCAACGGCACTACATCCCAATGATTATAATCCAAATGTCATGGCTCCCCCGGAAAAAAAACTGCTTCAGCGGTCCCTTGAAACCGATGGGTATACCCAGCCTGTTGTTGTGACAGCGTGTGCTAAAGGCTATGCCATCATTGATGGCTTCCATCGTTATTCTCTGGGCAAATCTAAACCTGTGCTGCGGAAAAAACTGAATGGTTATCTCCCTGTTACGCTGGTAACGGAACGAAACCTGAAACCGGCCGATCGCATTGCAGCAACCATCCGTCATAATCGTGCCAGAGGAAAACATCATATAGCCGCAATGAGTGCGATTGTACAGGACCTGTATAAACTGGGCTGGGGTGATGCCCGAATTTCTGAAGAGTTAGGCATGGATGCTGACGAAGTGCTGAGACTAAAGCAAATCAGCGGGCTGGCGGAATTGTTCCAGGAAAAGGAGTACAGCGAGGCGTGGACCGTGAAGTAGTGATGGCTGGTATGTGCGCCAGTTTAAATGGAGATTTGAATCGGCGCTAAATTTACTGTTCTTTAATTTAACGTCAAAGCAGCATAACTGCGTATTACCATGAAGGAGATCGGTGAGCAACGGCGTTTGTCATAGAAATTGTCGCTTAATGCAATAAAATTACGTTATGACGTTTCTTTTTCAGGGTTCAAATAAACTTCTGATATGTAGTCCCAGTGACGTAGTTGCTTACTCTAATGTTCAGGATGAGCGCCCAGGCTAATTAACAGACCGATTTTCTGGCTGCCAGCATTTTCTCGTCCAGACTTTGATGGCGTTCTTCTGGCGTGATATATTTTATCCCACTATGTTTATGTTCAACGTTGTACCAGTTTGTGAAACTGCCACCCTATGCTCTGGCATCATCTCAAGTGCGATTATGCCGGAGGATCTCTAAATGTGAATGGCACGATTATGCGGGATACTTACAACAGTTTTTGATAGTTTTAGATATACGTTTTTTTATTAAAGATCGCGAAGAACTTTGATGCCTTCAAGAGTAATTAGATCTTGCAATATCCTTGCATAGTATATTGAACTGGCAGTACCCTTCTCATTAAATGTAGCCTTTACAATATTATTTTCGAAGGCACTATCCACACAGAGTTGGGCATGTAATAATGCTGGACTACATGTACCAAATTTTACAATCACGTTCCGCCTGTCCTCGCTGACCGACCTTATACTGAGCCCATATGTTTCAGCATATAATTTGCAACTTTGATTAGAAAGCATTCCCACAATGGACGCTTTTTCGGCAATGGTAACTCTATCGACAATAGATTGTTCCGGCAGTGCCCCAAAGTTATTTTTTACTTCATCCGCAACACTATTCAAAATGTTTTTAAGATGACTGGTGATCGCCTGAAGACTAATTGTTCCATCCAAATAATAGACATAATCACGCTGAAGGTGCAGATGATAGTTTGATAATGCTCTAGATCTAAGCTCAATAATGATTACTATCATGGAAGGATCTGTGATGACTTGTGTAATAATTTTATGTTGTTTTTCAGTATAAGGAAGCCCACCAGTCATAACAAAAATATGTTTATTAGACAAAATGCTACGCGACGGTAGATTCTCTAAGATGTTACAAACCCCTATGGCTGCTGGAGAATTATCATTCGTTAATAATAATCTCATATTTCCCATCATATTATACTTCTCCTGTTCATCTCATCAAGAGAATTAGTAACTCATTACAAAAATACCACCAACCACCATGCTTCGTATTATCACACTTGCACTCAGTGAAACACCCACCATCATAGTTAAATATAATAAATTAACTTCATCAATAGCATTAATTACTTCTTTGGTAGCGCCTGAAGCTACCAAAGAAGTAATAGAGAAATAGTTGGTAAGTTCTGTGTGCTATTTATTTTCTTGCATTGATATTTTCAGAAACATACCTACTAATTAACCCCTCACGAATATAACGATGAAAAATGTCATCACCCATAATTTTATGCCAGTAAAGATAATTTGTGATTTTTATTTTATTCTTAGTTTTTACTTGGGCAAGCCCACGCTTATTAATAATATCATCAGATAATGAACATATTGCATCAGAATGACTTAGCAACGTAATTGCCGCATTCGCTGAAGATGTTTTTAATACACACCTCATGTTATTAATTGCCTCTCCCCAATGTTCATTCGCATAAGAATTGGCTTTTTCTCGAAAAAGAATATCTATCCAAGGATATTTAACTATATCTGCAAGTTGAACTGTTTTATTTGCCAGAGGGTGATCTGCTCTAACTGCCAGGCAAAATTCTGTTTCTATTAATTTACTGGAGCATATAGCTCCTGATAAATTGTCGCTGGAACCAAAGAAAAAGTCAATTTTCCCCTCATTTAAATCTGAAATGCAAGAATCATATCTATTAAAAACTTCGAAGGTTACATTATCACGAATATTTTCATCATGAGCAAAATCATAAAATAGTACAGATACATCCTCAATATAAGTATCTTCAGGCACACATATTCTATAGATATCCTTTATTGGATGTGGATGTAAATTTTTATTCTTCTTTTTTAGCAATACCTCAAGGTCAGCAACAACATTTCCAAGTGTCGGATAGATTTGTTCAGCAAAGGGAGTTAGCATCATCCCTGCTGCGGTTCGAACTAATAATTGATCATCAAACATTTCACGCAAACGATTTAGCTGATGGCTAACTGCAGACTGACCTATATATAGTTGTTTTGCAGTTCTACTCACTTGCCTGTTTTCCAATAAAAAATATAAAGTAACTAATAAGTTGATATCACTCCTGATTACTTTTGAAAAATTATTTTGCAACATATGATTCCCTTTGCACTAGAAAATTTATGTTATGAAGCATAACATTTTATTAATTATTATCAGCATATTTTCTTAAAACTAAATGTAAGTATCATTTACATCATTGGTAATGGAGGGTTTATGCACCCTTTATCATGAGTATGATAAAGGGTGCAGAACATCTTAAACAGTATACTCGTAAGTCGCTTGCTAAAAAATACTCAAAAGGTATATGTAATGCCCATAGACAATATACTATCCCAAGAATCTTCCACCATTGGACTGTCAGTTATTTCATCACTTAAACGTGTCCAGCGACCTACACCATATATATTCCAGTTGGATAAAAACTCATAACTGACTGATAATTCAGCATAAGGATTGATACTTGCATCTGGAGTATACGTGTTAATTCCACTACGTTTTGATTCGTATTTTGACACTCCATAATAATAATCATTCTGATTATCACTGTTCCATTTGAAACCTATTGCAGGGGTAATTGTGAATGCTCCATTTTCATAGCGGTACAACCAAGCCATGTCGACAACCATCCCATCGCTGTTATCGAGTACATCGCCAGCTAAGGCAGCTCTTAACGATCCATAACGCGTTTTGTGAACATATGAAAGCCCGGCCATCATTGTTCCTTTACGTGTTAGTAAACGCCGCATTTCCCGGCTATCGCTATCGTCATGCTTAAATTGTGTAGGATCATAATAACCAATAATCGACAATTTATCTGTGGCATCATTGAAGAGATAGTAACCCGCCCCCAGTCCATTTATCCAGAAATTGTCGCCTTTGTAATTAATGACAGGAAACGGGGTGGTTTGCATGTCATAGTCCTTATAGGGAGTATTTAATGCAATAATCCCGGTACCTAATGACAGTTCCGCTCGCGCAGAAACAATGATGCAGTTTGTAAGTAACAATGTTAATGGTAATATAATGTGCCTTTTTTTTAAATTCATTTTACTACCTATTAAATAGTTTTCTTTCACAAATATTCTTATATGATATTTTTTTATGCTCATTTTGCAAGTCATTAATATTCATTATTATCATGAGTACAATTAATAATTCTATACATAACTTATATTCATTTAATAAAACACATCACTCTTTAATATTGCTGGAAATGTATTTTGCATAAAAATAACTCATAACCAACCCAAGAATCAAATAAAATAAATGACATTGTTTTTATATGATTAGAGAATATAAAAAAGCCTCAAACATACGTTTGAGGCAAAAATAAAATAAATATCAAAATATATAGCAAACAGTGGCAAAGACAAGCTTAACGTAGAGTATTCCAGCTGTAAAATTATTAACATTCATAGCTATTATGCTTAACCACGCCAAAAAGAAATCAATTAAACTGTATTTTCTAACGCTGGCGTCCATCTTAGGGGTGACCATAAAAAAGAAGAACCACTGGTTCTTCTTTTGATAATTGCTTTAAATGAATAATTTTCTTGGAAACTAGAACTGGTAAACCAATCCTAATGCAACAATATCATCAGTACCGATACCATTACTCTCGTAGAATGAATCATCTTCGTCCAACAGATTGATCTTGTAATCAACGTAGGTAGACATATTTTTATTGAAGTAGTAGGTTGCGCCTACATCAACATATTTAACAAGATCTTTATCGCCGCTGGTTCCCGCAGGGCCTGTTGCATTTCCTCGCAGAGTCAGATCTTTACCTTTAGACATCAGGAAGGATACCGCCGGACGCAGACCAAAGTCGAATTGGTATTGCGCGGTAACTTCAAAGTTCTGCGTTTTGTTGGCTATGGTATTACTGCTGTCACCATAAGGCGTCATGTTGCGAGTTTCCGAGTACATCGTTGCGAAATAGATGTTGTTTGCATCATATTTCGCACCAACGGTCCACGCATCCGCTTTGTCGCCGCCCGCAGTAGACTTGCTCGTTTGCTCACTGGTACGATCGGACGTACTGTAAGCCGCGCCGGCACTGAAGCCCATGCCAATATCATAAGTAGATGAGATACCAAAGCCGTCGCCGTTAGAGCTCTTCATATTGCGGTCACCGCCGTTACCTGTACCTTCTTGTTCAGGTGACTGATTTTCGTTAGCACCTTGGTACTGTAAAGCAAAGGCCAAACCATCAACCAGACCAAAGAAATTGCCATTTCGATAGGTTGCCAGGCCACTTGCACGATGAGTCATAAAGTTATCGGCTTTGGAGTAAGAATCACCACCAAACTCAGGTAATGTATCGGTCCACGCTTCAATGTCATACAGTACGCCATAATTACGGCCATAATCGAATGAACCGTAATCACCAAATTTCAGACCAGCAAAGGCAACACGAGTCCATGAATCATTACCGCCATTCTCGGTTTGATTAGCCTGCATCTGGTATTCCCACTGACCATAACCAGTCAGTTGTTCGGAAATCTGTGTCTCACCTCTGAAACCAAATCGAACATACGATTGATCTCCATCATTATTTGAGTCATCAGAAAAGTAATGCAGGCCATCTACCTTACCGTAGAGATCAAGCTTGTTGCCATCTTTATTGTACACTTCTGCAGCATGTGCTGTCCCCATTCCCAGTAATGCGGGAATAACCAGAGCCAGTGCTTTTCTTTTCATGTTTTAGGATCCTTTATTTTATAAAACCATGCTAGATATTGATGAGATTGAGCGAGGTGCACAACCTCTGTTATTACATCTCCTTCGTATTCCACTAACGTTAACACTGGATGTACGCTATCATTTGATAATATCCCAGCCACGCTTAATGCAATACATTACGCCATATATATAGCACAAGTTAATCTTTAAGTTCCGCACAAGAAACGGATTAATTTTAATCACCATTATTATTGAGATTAATTATAATGATTTATAATAAAACCCCATAATTTTAACTTCTTAGGTAAGTGAAACAGAAGCACCAGAAAGCAATTAAAAAATCAGTGGCAGGTAGAGAGTAGCATTGTAAAGACGCCTAAAAGAATATTAATAAGGGTACTTAACTGAGAATACGTTTGGATGTTCCAGACAACAATATAAAAAATTAGCGTAAAGCGTAATTCCGTAATGCGGTCATTAGACAACTTTGCGAAAGCAACCACATTTTCAGGTAAACGCGAACTATGTTATATTCAGAATTAGCTGGAAAGAATGAGGCTCACTACAATGAAACATTGATGAACAGGTGTTACGGTACCGAGATTAACCGGTGAGTTTTTGGTCAGCCACAGTGCTATTACGTGTTCGTTAGAGCATTGTTTTGCCCCACCGCTCAGGGGATTCACTACATATTAGTGATTTTAATCCTATCGAGCTGCCTTACCGATCATTCCACCGGCACCAGCGCCAACGGTAGCCCCGGCAATAGCTCCCCCAGCTGTTTTATCCATCGCAACAGCACCTGTTGCTGTTAATATGTAACTTAACCCAATAATTGACATTGCGTCGAAAACCAGACAGTGAAGTCATTGTGTGTTCGAATCTGAGCGGATACTCTGGCAGAGGTTTTGAAAACGGTTCTATAAAACCCGGGCTCTGATCTTCGATTACATTGAAGTGTTCTACAACTGGGTCTGACACCACTGTCACCTTGATGATATAAGCCCTGAGACTCTCGAACAGGTTTTGTTACAAGAGCATAAAATGTCTATTGTCATGAGGTCCGTCCATAAATGGCTCTGAGGTGTAGATTCATTGTTATTTACAATCCCCCCTCGCCCCAGGAATATTAATAAAGATATTTAACACAATTAATTTGCAAGATAAGCATTACACTGGCAATATAGTTTTGCGTATATGAGTAGGTGAACTGTTCTTACTTTCCTTTGAAGTTTTATTGCCTCAACCTTTTTGGGTTGAGGCTTTTTTTTCTTTTTAACTCACTGATTCAATGATGTAATTGCTGTCCAGTTTAATCCTTTCTGGCTGTCACTTGCCACAATTTCATCATATCTGATGCACAGTCAATATTGGAAATCCCTTTCAACTCCCCCCCTGTATAAACGATGTTACGTTCATATTAATTTCGTTCAGCCAAGTGAACTAAAAGGTGCCGCAAGCAATCCAAAAACCAAGCTCTTTACAAAAGGTCTGATTATCGCATTATTTTTTATCACCAAAGTAGCTAATTAATGTGGCTACCGTCCAGCTAACCATTAATGTACCAACAAGTCCTTCAGCCGCCCCAGTTAATCGGAACCCCTCAGGTAAAAGTACATCACCGTAACCAACAGTTGCATAACTGGCCAGTGAAAAATACATGGATGTTTCCATATCTGGCAAAGCATCATTAACATAATAAAATATTGCAAAAATGGATGCTTCCATACAATGAATCAATAAAACAGACACCATCACAAATAACATCTCAATTTTTATAAAAAATGAACTCCTGACGCACTTCACTGTTTTTCTTTGAAGTAAGAAGCTGCTCCACGCCGTATGCATCATGACCATAACAGAGATTAACCCTGTCAAATAATACAATTGCTTAATCATTACCCACCTACTTAGTAGTCAAAAAAACACTCAAGAGATATGCCAGGAAAAATTATTGACAGGATATGTAAATTTTTTTGGTGTTATACACTGGATATCTTGTAAAAAATCGGCCAACAACCCCATCAGTCTACTCTTGAGATACAGGTAGGCTTTCCATAGAGCAGGGATTTTGTGTTCAGTAGTTTTTTCTATGTTTACCCTGGCTTCATTTCTCATAGAAGTTAGCATTACAGCTTGTAAGATAAAATACAGTGTAACTGGCACGAATTGTAAGCAACGTTTTACCCGCACTTAGTGGATTACTTCCCCACACCTTTCCTTATGCGTTAGCACCATCTCACACACAGTGAATATATCTGTAATAAGGACAAAAAGCGCCCCCTCGCTGATATTGTATTCTCTGGATATCGCAATGATGTTCTTTTTCATTTCATCATTTGAATCAGGGTTATCAACCAACCTTGCTATAACATAGGTTAATCCTTCCTTAGCCCCATCATGAAGGTTATCAATGCTATTAAGACATTCAGCTACTGTTCTCGCGACGATCCTCTTACACATATCATCTTCCTCTTTGCATGAAGACATCCTTCCCTCCTTTCTTTATTGAAAATAACATTCCCATGAGCTTTAACTGGGAATATTTTAGTACTCGAAATCTATGAAAACCATTGAAATAACAGAAAAGATGTTAAGTATCGGAATGTTGTATTCCTTTGATACCTCATGTACCTTCAGATTTATTTTTCTCCTGCTTTCTTCGTCTTCGTTAGCATTCGTCTCCATAGCTTCCACTATGATCGAAAGCAAATCGTCTTTTGCTTCATCACTGAGATCACCCATTGTGTTCATGAACCCAACCATCGTATCACTCACCATTCTACGATATACTTTTTCATCTCTGCTCTGGATATTTTTCATATTTATCATTTTGAATGTTTTAGTTAATAAACTACGTTACGGTTACGGGATATGCTCCATTTCTTCGATTAACTCATGCCCCCAGGCAGTCCTCCTTCCTTCCTGCGCCATCACAATTTTGAACATTCTACTTTCGTGCTTTTCCGCAGTGCTTATCATCGCCTCTATCGCATAATTTAGAGTTGCTCTTATCTCATCGTTAATCCAGTCGATGTTGTTTAAATATTCTTCTACCGCTTCCAGCGCGATCGTTTCATCACGTTCTTTTGTCACCAAACTAACCCCCTTTTCTCTGGGTCACGAGTGCATAATTACCCGTTTTGCATTTTGTTTTTTAACAAAAAAATGTTTTTCATGACAAATACTTCATTCATTACATGATAATTATTAATTCCATATATTAATAAATCGCAAAATCGATGATTAATAAGGAAATTAAAACTACTAATTATACTCTTTTCCAGATTCGGCATACTGACGCAGCCATAGAGGAGCCCCAAGAAGGAAAAATGAAGATAAAAGACGGATTCCTGGCCAGAATGGCATTTTCCTCCGTAACTGTTCACTCGCAGCACTGTTCGGGATTAGGTGACATATGCCGGCTTACATAAACAGTATAATGATGCCGATACTGAACTTTGGCGTGCATACATACCATCCGAACTTGAAGGTTCGAACGAGTAAGATATCCGGATCATACAGCAGTCGCCCCAATATAAGCGCCATAATCAAACCGATACAGCGGGAATCGTCCTTCCTGAGGAAGAATTTCGCGCCGGCAGAACCGAGAAACGGTGGCCAGGGCGGTGATGATGACAATCAGCATAGCCTGGGCACTTTCGTTAACCAGGATCCCAGACAGATGATTCAGTCCGGCATTCAGCTGCAGGACGCCGTCCCCCCAGCGCTAGTGGTAACCCGTGCCGGTAGCTGAAAAAGGCCGGAATATAAAACCAGCTGACATTTGTGAAATTTTGTTGCTGTAGGAGTCTGAAGTTTTTACTCAATAAACCTTGCTTTACTCCATTATAATAATGACAATTAAAATATTTAATTTGATTACCACTTATATATCAAATTAAAATCATACGTGCTAACACATTGACGACAGATAATAACAACACAACTTCAAACACTACCTTCCCCATCATCTCCGTTGGGGATTTTTTTATCTCACACCGTCCCGTTTCGCCCGTCTGATGATTTCTGTTATTACACCGATATAGATCATCGCACGAACATCATAATAATCCGCCCGGTGCGTGATGAAAGTCTCATTGCTAAATATCCAGTCGTAGCCTGTGAAACTCTGCCAGCAGAGTGGCCGGGTGTGTACGACCCTTCAGTTGTGCTCTGTAACAGAATGCCAGACATTGAATAGCACCACGTCGCTCTGTGTCGCAACTGTCGTCCGCCACCGGGGTTCAATAAACTCGTCAGCAATACCATCATCCGCATTCAGGACACCACCCACTCTCCCTGATGCAACGCCAGCGCAGCATTACGGGCCGCGTAGCCCCTGATTAGATTGTTCGAGAAAATGAGCGCTCATCGCGGATTTGTCGGATAACGCGACTGGTGTAAAGACGTCATATCAGTGCGCAGTATTCCGACTTATTGTTCAGCCTGATATGCCAACGCCGGTGAACCTGTGAAAAACGGTCCGTCGCCACCACTCAGGTGGTTCTTTACAAATTGATCCAGAGAAACCGGACGGCCATAGCGATAGCCTTGCAGATATTTCACATTACGCCCCTGTAAATATGCCTCCTGCGACGCAGTTTCAACGCCTTCAGCGATAATATTGATATTCAGACTTTCTGCCAATGCAATGACGTTGTCTACAATATGCCGGGATATATCATCAACACCTGCCATCTGAATAAAGCTTTTGTCTATCTTGATATAATCGGTACTGAAATTCTGCAGACAGGCGTGCGTCGAATATCCGGTTCCAAAATCGTCAAGCGCGAACTTTATCCCCTCCTGCTTTAATTTGCTGAACGCAGTTTTCATTTCAGCAGTGCATTCAGCGGTATCCCGTTCCAGTAACTCGAGGACCAGCTCTGCCCTGCAGGGCAACAACTCGGCCAGGATATTCTGACAATCCTCCATGAGGTGACGGTCTGCAAGGTGAGACTTGCTGATATTGAATCCCAGGTGAAAACCGGCTGGAAGCCGGGCTGTGTGCGCCTGAAAAAAGCGGCCTGTATCTGCAAACAACTGCCGCGTCATGGGCACAATCAGACCTGAGGTTTCCGCCAGCGGGATAAACTGGTCCGGAGGGATGAGGCCTGCTTCCGGATGTTTCCAGCGAATTAAAATCTCACCACCTTTAATGCGATGTGTAGTGATATCGACGATCGGCTGAATATATGGCACGAATTCATGGCGTGCCAGCGCGTTTTGTAATTGCTCCACAGGCGTCAGAGGGCGAGTCAATATCCGGTAACACAGAAGTGAGGCCGCCAAAGCAAGCAGCAGGCAAACCAACATACTCCTCCAGTAGTTATGCACGATGTTGCCGAACAGTGTCCCCGTCGGCGTGACGATAACAAGCCGGTAAGACCAGTCCGGAGATGTAATGAACTCGCGTTTCCCGGCGGGGAGTTGCGCAGGTGTCAGGATTTGGCCGGATTTCGACATCAGAGTATTCCCGACCTGAAAATAAACCAAAGGGAGTGTACGAATCGCAAAGAGCGTTTCAGCAACAAAATACCCGTCAATACTAATAAGTAACGTGCCCTTGGGCTGGGTAGTACGGTATACCAGCACAGATAAATGCGGTGTGGCTGTGTTACCGGGAAGCAACTGCAGGTTGTTCCGGGCAGACGGGAGGGAGAGCCTGTCGGGTTCATCTGTTGCGCCATACAGCGAAGTGCAGTAAATGCGACCCTGACGTACCAGGTCGATAGCGCGCACATTCGGTGTGCGGATTACATCATGACGGAGCTGGGAAAGTGTGTTTCCGGTACAGGGCATCCCGGCAAGATTTCGGGTCACATTCGCCACCGCTCTGGCATTTGAAATAATGGTGTCAATGTGATGTTGTGCAAAATTTATACGTGTGAGAGTGTCTTTCCGGAGGGATTCGACAGACCACCAGGTCACAGTTGCCAGAGTTACGGCCAGTACCAGCCCCCCAGAAAAAGCGACATACAAGGCTTTTTTTCCGCAGGAGATAGCGAAAAGCATCTTGTTATTTATCATTGCTTCTGTCCCTGGCATCATTCAGCTCTGGAAGTTGGTGCTAAGACCGGTTAAGTGCATACGCTCAAAACTGGATAAACACCATATACCAGGAATACGGGTAGTTCATCATATAAAAATATGAAACAATTATTTTTCTTCAATAATTAATGTCGCATTCGCGTTAAAACTACCGGTAGCAATATCACGTGTAATTACGCTTGGATTCTTGGCTAAGGCCGCCTTTACTGTCACATTTAGCGCCCCACCGCTTGTTGACCCAAGATCGAAGGGTGAAGAATTTGCATTGACGTCCTTGCCCGCAATATTAAACTTCACACCAAGTGCGGGGTTGGAAGTCTTAAGCTGTCCACCAGCCCATGTTACTCCTGTACCACTTAATTTGGCCTGAAAAGTATGAACGGGAAGCACGGAGACCCCACTACAGTTAATACTCAATTTAACAGATTTTTCGTAGGCTCCAGTATTCGTTATACCGGCTCTATCAACCTCACCAAAATCAATATTCAGCGTACTAGTCGCTACACATTTTTCGATCGGAGGTTTACTTTCTGAGCCCCCCATATCACTCTTACAACCAAAGCCTTCCACTAAACCAGAAATACCCGTGGGGTTACCAATACCAGTGTCATAGAATAAACCCACGCAATAAACACTACCCACACCCGTAGTAATCGTAGAACCAAGCTGAGGGTAATAATAAGCGATGCCCTGAGCTAAGTAACCGGGATCGGTTTGATCTATATAAACCCATTTCATGGGTTTAAGCGGCCCCGCGGACTTAGACAAATCATGGGATGCAGTCAGCCAAGTATACTTATTTGAGTCCGTATACGTATTGGTACCCACTGAACTTTGACGAACACCAAGTGCAATTTTAATTGCGTTTGATTTAGCCCAAACAGCAGGATTACCATTCATTACTACATCGAATACATGTGGTACGGCAGTGACATAATTATTAGCTGGACCTCTTTTAACACAAGCAATTCCAGAGGTGCTCCCACACCCCGCATCACCCGGATCACCAGATAAATAACTTGCAGATACTGGGGGTGTGACTAAAGTCACAACCACGAAAAAAATATATACCAATGATTTAATCACCTATAGCCCCTCCACAAGAACAAAATTGTTAAGTAATATATTAAAACTCAGTTAATGCAAATCTATCCTGGAAATAAAATATACCATTCTCATAAATAGTGTTGAAAAACATAGTATATGACCCTCACTAAGGATAAAGTACAGTACACTCTCTTTTCAGTGCGGAATATTTATCTGCCAATCGAAAATGCTTCGCAATATTCACCCTCGTCCAACAGACATTTCGATCGTTATTTCGGTCGCTATAGTCACGGGCCCAACGCTCAAACTCGATTAGTAATTGATCATTTCGCGTAGCATTATAACTCAACAACATACTGATATGTCGATCGAACTGATAGCGCTCCCATTGAAGCATGGGCATATCGATTCGTGCCAGATAGTCTTTATTCTTCATCCCACTACGCTCAAACTGATATAAATAGAAATTAGCCTGTAGCATAAAGATAAAAATCGCAGCGAGAAGAAAAAAAACAACGCCAAAAGTTATTCTAAGCAGGCATGCGCGCCCCCTGAGAATAGGTCTTCCATCATCACGCAAGAAAGAGATGCACAGCAAAGAAATAAATAAATGCGGCATTGACAGATAAAAGGGAAATTCGGTCATTGTATGCAAAGCAATGGGAAGCATCACATATAGCCATAAGTAATTCTCATTACATTTAGGTCTGGTCGCCTGACGCAGAATCCCATAGATGATACAACCGATCCCAACAAGTGCTAATATTCCTCCTTCAACCCACCAATATAGAATTTCATTATGCGGGTGTGTCACCCGCCAGGCCTCTTGCGCCTGGGGTGCAGAGAGGGTACGTAATAAGGTATAGGCGTATTCACCATATCCCACCCCGGTGAGTAAATGGGCCTTTATCATTGACCAAGTGGCAATCAAAAGGATCCATCGCAAGTGGCTCGACATCTGCTTATCAACCAATAAGCCGTCCAAAACCCACCAACCTTGTTGCACGGCATACATGATCCCGATGCCCACTCCCGCGCCGAGCAAAGGGTACAACAAGACAGCAGCAACCGTATCGTGCCGTCTGGTCAGATAACGGCCTAAATACAGTGTATAGACCACTATCCCCGCCAACCAGCCGACTCGCGATGACAACATCACCAAAATCAGAGATATCATAATCTGGCTAAGTGCCAGGAAAGCCCTCACCCAAGCTGGCTTACTCATCGAATAGAGGATAAAAGAGATGGCCAGCCCCGTCGCAAGAAAAGAAGCCAGTACGTTAACTTGTTGAAAAATTCCGCCGGGGCGGCTTCCCGCTCCCATCAGCAATTGACCGATCTGCCATAAGGAGACAACCGCTTCAATCACGGTAGCGCCGAAGATCGCCCACATTACCCTGATCTTTTGCGTGAAACATAATCTCAATTGGTATAGCAGGACGTAAATAAACAGCCCACCCCATAATGCCATTACTCGCCAGACAGCATTCATCATGCCTGCGCGGCTGGCCCAAAACAGGGGAACCGTCAGCAGAAAGCCCCCCAAAACCATAGCGCTGATGTAACGCGGATAGATAAAGCGGCCTCGATTGCCACTGAACGCAATTACGCACATCAACATACAGATCCACAGCCATGCAAAGATATTGAGAGGAAGATTCAGGCCATTTCCGCCTCGGTTTGGTAAATAGATATGCATCAGAACCAGGAAGTACAATGCAATCAGTAGGCATATTGCATTCTTATAGGTATAGCTTCGCAGTAGATTAATCGTCATACCAGCCTCAGGGGTACTCGATAGTAAAGGTTGCTACGGCGCTAAAGTTACCGCGAACAATACTATGCGAGGCAATCGCGCTAGGTATTCCCTGTATAAAAGCACGAAATCTCAACGTCGTCGTACCATTAAACAGTGGCGAGGTCGGCATAGCCTCATTAAAGGGTAACAACTGTACGATTGGGCCAGAACCGTCATTGACGACGCGCTCCATACCCACGGCGATACCCGTCTTCTCACCGGACGATGGAACAATATAACCAGGTAATTCTGTGCTCGGTGTACCGCTAAACGTCATCTGTACGATGTTTCCAGAGTCAATATCACAATCTTTTAAATTAATAACAAATTGTTGGCTATGCGTTCTCTGGTTCAAATACAAATACTTGTCGACAATGGTTCCAAAAGATACCTCAACATCAGAGGTATCTGGGTCCAGTTCACATGGATCCATAACTAAAAAACCACTAAACTTTAAGTTATCATCTGCCTGAGCCGAATGTATTCCCGCCATATCTATTAAACAAATCAACATAAGCAAACTGATTCTAATACTCATGTCTCCCCCTTATAAATACTCTGCGAGTAGCGTCGCCGTGGCGCTAAAAGCTTTCTCAGGTAGCGTTGCACCTGGTTTCTGCACGGGAACCGCCTCAAGGATTAGACTTCCCGAATCGAAATTAATCTGAACTGGTTTATTCATTTCAAAGTCTGCACCGTTAGCAAGTAATTTTAAGCCTAACCCATCTACCGTTGTCGTTAGCACGGACTTCTCGAAATAACTGGCTCCATTAATCGCCAGAGTCAGCTTTAACTCTGGAGAATACTCTTCGCATGTGATGGAGTAAGGGATTTTTTGTTTATAATTTAATCCATCTATTTTTTTGATCCTTACTTTTCCAAAATCGATATTTATCAAACTGTCACCATTAATATGGCATGGTTTTCTTTTTAATACTCCATAGAATCTTAAATTAGTCGTATCACCTGTTAGATGATTATCAGAAGTTATTGCTTGACTAACTGGCATTATTAATATCCACAGGCCTAAACAAAGCATCAACGTCCTCATTAAAACGCCCCCTTCACTTAATTAAATGCCACAGTCAAGGTTGCAGAGGTAAAAAACCTCACACCATTTAACTTAGAAACATCGGCATCACCAATAACTACCGCAGCCCTTAATTTAGGTGCTATGGATGGATCGTCACCGAGTGAAATTATTTCATCTGGCTTAAGTTGAATATTATCACGAAATAGCTTAATACCGACGCCTGGTACATTTGTTGCTAAAAGAGACCTATCACTACTACTCACAGTGCCCGATATATGTAACTGAATATCGCTATACGCATAGTCACCCGTACAGCTAAGGGTATAGCCAATGTCTTTACGGTTGCTATCTCCTACCAAATCAGCAATATATACGTCACCAAAATTGATATCGAGCTCAGTCTTATTAAAACTACAAGCTCCGGTCGAAATTACAGTCCCCGATATATTAATACCAGTAGAAAAATTTAACTTTCTCGTATCGGCCCTGCTAATAATGGTAACGCTGGATAACAGTATAAATAAAAACATCCTGTACATCATAGCACGTCCCCTCCAATAAATACCTCCCCCTGCCTTATAATTCGTCAATCGTAATCCAACTTAAAGTTAAGCGTCGCACGGTAAGGTCCGGCGATCAACTTATGGTTATTACGTACAACTTGCACATTATAAATAAGCTTATCATTGATAGAATTGATGACGTAGGGCCTATTATTATCATTCAAATAGACAGGACGATATTGCGAGTCACTCAATCGTAAAGAGATGCCCTGTGCCATGCCTTCGACCTCGATAACGTTTTTTTGCTCTTGTTCTTGTACTGTAGCAAATGAGATCTTAACAATAGGCTGCATGCTGTTCGTCGTCAGATTACCGTTACGCGCGTCACGCATATCTCCAGAATAATAAATGCAATCACGCAAGGCGATAAAGAATCGGCGAGGCTGAATATTCGCATTCTCATCAGCCAGTTCGGCAAAGTTCACTTCACCCAGCTCGATTTGTTGATACACCGAGCCATTATCGATCCAGCATGCCCCTTCGACTAACTCACCAATTACATTTAAAGTCCCATGCTCACCATCAATGGCCAGCGAGTCAAGGGCTCTGGCATTAACACTCACCGTGATCATCAGAGACGCGAGTACAATATACAGTCTCTTTATATAGGAGCTAATCATATGCCTCCACCGATAAAAGCCACCAATATCGCGCCGTTTCAATCACACATTAACCGTTAATATTCGATGTGACTTTACACTGGCTTCCGCTACAGCCAAACACCAGTTTCGGTCGGCCACCAAAGTCATTGATATACGTCAGAACTGGCGTGCTCCCCAACGCCTTCTCATCTCCCTTATAATCGGCACTCGACTTCGGTGCAATCATGATGGGCTCAAACCCGCCAAGCGCTTTTCCCTTCTCTGAATTAGAAGCATAAGCAATAGTTACGTTATAAGGTGTCGGGTTATTAACCACGAGTTTATTCCCCTTGCGCTCAATAGTTATCCCCTTTTGAAAAGGATCGCCATAGTCCTTAATGACGATAGCTTTCGGTCGATAAAAAATCTTGATTTTTGTCTGCAAGGCAATCTGCAACGTATTAGGCTTATTGCTTTTAGGTGGAATCTCTCTCAAGTTAAAGAAAAAAAGACTCTCTCTGTCTTGAGGTAACCCTCTGGCCGCCTCGTTGGTCAGCTGCAATTTTACCTGGCTCTTTGCTCCCGGTTCAACGCGCTGCAAAGGAGGCAGAATAGTCAATGGCGAGGTGATCTTTTTCCCCTGGGAATCCTCTGCCCATGCCTGCGCTAAATAGGGTAGCTGTTTATTATGATTCTGAATATTGACGCTCATAGATGAAGCGTCACCATTAAACACAATGCGCGTCCGATCCAGGGCAATTGCCGCATGAGCGTAGCCAGACAGTGCATACAGAACGCTAATCAAGGTCATCGACAGCTGTTTTTTTAAGTTCATTAAAATTCAACCTATATCATTTACATAACAACAGTAATTTAGTGTCAAACGTAGTGGGGATCTCATGCGGCAAGGTGAATTCACATGTATTCCCATCCCCCCAGGCAACTTTCATTGTTTCATCAGGGTTCATCCCGGCCAGCCATATCACGCCATTATCCGCGACCATACCTGTAGAGATATCTTTCAAATTGCTCGCCATCGCGCCGAACGGTGGATAACTCCCATCGGCAAAGCGGATTACCGCCATTGCCTTACTACCGGCTAACACATTAAAGGATTGATAACCAATAGCACCTTCCGTCAGGGCCGACTGTTTGAGCGAAACAATAGCCTCGGCGTTTTCAGGTAATTTATTTAAATCGATATAATAACTATTCTTATAATAACTCTGGACATCGGGACTAACGGCCTTGCCGAAACGGTTAGTAAAGATGACCCCGCCATACTCAGCACGTACCGGGATCCCTGCCACCCCTGTATCCAACATAATCCGAGTATCACCCGGGCTATTGATGCGATGCAGAGCAATCCCTTGTGTCGTTGCAGTCACCCCCCCCTCCATGGAAAGCCCCAAACTGCGATAACTCTGGTTGTAATACCCCGCCGACGCCGTGACTGAAGCCATGTCACCATCATGTTGAAAGTAACCGCTCGCCCGCGAGCGATCGCCATTGTCTAATCCAGCTCTAACCTGGTAAGAGTTATTATCGTCAATAGCATTGTAATAACTTAAACCCGTGGATACCTTGCCTCTATCTTCTTGCAGGTTATAGCCTATACTTCCACGATCGCCGATAGGAATCGACATACCGAGATAATATGAAGTCTCATCATTTTGATAATTATTCTTGGTCTTCGTCGCCGATAAACTGACATTCACATTCTTAAAATTACCAATATCAAAATAACGAGAAACAGTCAGACTGTAGGTGCTGTCGGGCTGTCGATCCCAGTAAGTCTGGCGACTGTAGTTAAGAAAAAAGTTTAGATTTAGTTTTTTTAATTGCTGATTAAATGTGACAGTGTAAAGTTCCCTCCCCCTCGAATAGATAGCATCATCGCGTAACAGATCGATAAACTGATCCATACTCAGGAAGTCTTTATCGGAAAAGCGATATCCGGCAAACGTTATCTGGCTATCGTAATCACTAAAAGTCTTCGAATAGTTAATGCGATACGATCTTCCCGACAGGGAGTACTCCCTAACCTGCGCTTTCGACTGAGAGATATCCAGCGATATTGCCCCGAAAGTCAATAAATCGCGGCCAATCCCCACAGCACCAATTCCGTAATCCTTTGCAAAGAGCCCCCCACCATAGATTGACCAACCATTATTCACCCCATAGGTCGCCTCTGTAGAGGCAAACAATGGACCTTCAACACTATGATCCATGTTGCTTGGTCGCCCGGAGGCAAATTTATAGCGTACAGTTCCCGGACGAGTCAGATAAGGCACGTAGGCAGTATCGACCTGGAACGTATTGACCGAACCATCCTCTTCCTGCACCTTGACGTCGAGCTTACCGTTCACCGTATCCCCCAAATCCTGAATACGGAACGGCCCGGCTGCCACTTGCGTTTGATAGATTATCCGACCCTTTTGGCTCACCGTTACCTTGGCGTTACTTTGCGCAATCCCTCTCACCTCCGGCGCATATCCCCGCAGGCCTGGCGGTAACATGCTGTCATCCGAGCGCACACTTAGCCCTGCAAAACGAAACGAATCAAATACATCCGAACGAAAATAATCCTCTCCCAAAACCAACTTCAGTTGCAGATCCTTTAAGGCTCGATAGGCATAAAAACGCGAAAAATCGAACTGAGAATCCGTCACGAACTTACTTTTCTCATACTGTTCCTGCCAGTCGGCACGTAGGCGCCAGGGACCAGCATTCAACCCTAATACTCCATTGGCACTAACGTTCGTTGAATTATCGCCCTGATAGATATATTGCCGCTGCGCATTAATGTTGTAATCAAGCATGACACCGGAAAGTCCCTCATCCCAACGTGCGGAAGGCTCCCAGTTTTCATCCACATACTCAACATAAGCCTGAGGAACATTAATGTATAATGCCCCCGCCGACAGATCGCCTTTCGCACTAAATCCCTTGAGGCTAGACAAATCTAAGCATTGATTATCACGAACCCACTTTAGATCGCTAAGAAACTTCTTCTTAAACCCTAAAGAATCAACAATGTCTTTATTGACACAGGGTAAACTCTTATCATCGGACTCAGCATAAAATTCAACCAACTGCTCAGGCAAGGTACTCTCACCGATCTGAATAACCATCGGATATTTGCCTGGCATAATGTAACCACCAGCAGAAAACTTCGACAAATCCACTGAGGAGCGATCAGCAACATCCAAGACATCTGTATTAAATTCAATTTGTTCTTGCGCTGCATTACTACAATTAGAGTATATAATCAGAATGAAAAACATAAACAATTTTTCACCTGAAAAGGAAATGTATTGAAAATAATGAGTCATAATATTAATAATAATTCATGGCGAATCGAATCACTGCACTATAAGTACCACGCTTAATCTTTTGCCCATTTGATTCTAAATACATGGAGTACGCCAGTATGTTCTCGCCCTTAGCTATCATGTGATTATCAAAGGAAGCCCCTGGAGTAGCTTGCTCACCCGCAACTGTTCTTATCGCCAGCCCAACTCCCTTTGCCTCACCTTTTACATCAAATAATCTCGAAGGGTACGTTTGGCTGGTATTATCACCATAGAATGTAATACTATAATATCCCCATTGATGATCTGGTTTATTCACTGAAACTGTGTCGCAGTTGATTAACTTAATAAAAAAATCTTTTTTATTCTTCTTGTTTTGTCCTAATATAGAACCAACCGTCATCGTCGGCATAAGCACAGTCTGATCCTGGCTTTCGGTATCAATAGCACAAGGAGTATCAACAATCGAACCACCGACATTGACATTACCATGTCCAAAATCTGTCGCCCCCACCCAAGCTGGCGTCAATAATAAAATAGGTAAATGCAGGCTAAACTTATCAATAATAAAAAGCCGCCCCATACATTTAACCTTTATTTATCAGAATTGATAAAAGGGGATTGCTCCCCTTTTCGTTTACTCAGTACTTAGTTATAAGCCAGAGTGAAGTTTGCTACAGAAGTGAAGTCACCTGGAACGATGGCGCTCGAAGCATCCAACGCGGTCAGATAGGCGGCAAAATTCAGCTCGTTGTCACCGCTCATAATACCAGTGGTTGAGGCCGCTTCACCTAATGTCACGGGAACGCCATCGTCAGCAGTAACGGCAACGCCTGCGCCAGAAGCAGTACCTGCAATGGCAAACAGATCCGTTGCAGAACCGGCCGGAGTACCATCAAACGTTGTCGTTACTGTTTTATCTGTCAGCGATTCGACATTACAATCTTCCAGTTTGATCTGGAAAGGAACCGGTGTTGACTTGCCGCCACCTTCCAACACCTTGTTAGAGATCTGTCCCAGACTAACAGTCTGATCGATAGAGTCAGGGGCAATGGAGCACGGCGCATCAATAATGGTCCCCGTAAAAGTCACGGTACCATGACCAGAGTCAGCACCCGGCAAAGCTAAGGCGCTACCTGAAGCCATTACCAAACCTACTCCCACAGCAATGACAAGTTTATTAATTTTCATATATGAAATATTCCGTTAGTTTTAACTAAAAATAGAAAATGAATTAATCAAGATTAAATTCACGTCTGCATACTAATCACATCAAACAATAACATCAAGAGCATTAAAATGATGTTTTATAATATAAAACATTAATTCATTTAATATCGCCATATTTATTAAATTAAGAATCTATCTCAATTAGAGTTTATTCCACAACCGCGAATCCCCTGCATTTTCAGGACGCCAACTGCGCAAAATCTACAACAGCCGCCAGTTTTTACAACTTGTGTATATTTCGCTTCTGAGGAACGTGAACGCGTTATTTCTTAACATGCCCTAACATTAATTTATCAGCTCCACTATTCATTTTGTGTCAACCTGTACCAGCATATCTCGTTGGTTCACCTTTCATCCCAACCGGTGAGTGTTATGCTCAGACAGTCCAGGATAAGCAGTTGTGTTTTTGACAACTGAGCAAACTGTTTTCTGTAGCTGTCATCAAGAAGAACCAGGAGGCGGAGAGTATCAGGATTGACTATCAGCGCGCCGTGTAGCACACCTTTGTCTTCATATTTAGCAGTTCCCTTCACCGCCATCTTTAAACAAGATCTCGTACGCAAGCACAGACTTTTTTTCGTATGTGATCCGTCCGGAATAGCATTAAATCCCCTGGCAACCCCAATAAAATATTCTATCTCTATTGAGTCGCATGCTACCGTGGTATCCCGCATGTATACATGGACAATAAAATGAGCGTTATTAGTGTGGTCGTTTTAACCTATGTCAAACCGTTAAATGAAGTTGATAGCCTACTTCCTGCACACGTCGAGTGGCTGAAAAAGGGTTATGCCGAGGGTTTATTCCTGACTTCAGGTCCTAAAATCCCACGTTCTGGTGGCGTGATATTGGCAAAATGTGATGATACTGAAAAACTTAAAAACTACCTCAACCAGGATCCCTTCCAACAGTCAGGTATCGCAAAAGTTGAGCTGATCCCATTTGAAGCAACAATGACGACGGCAGCTATAAAAGATATTCTGTAATACCGTTAACAAATAACAAAGCCCGGTTTCCCGGGCTCTGGAGACGGAGTACTTATCAGTTGTAAGCGTTGAGCGTCCGCTGACAGAGCGCCGAACGGACGCAATCGTCTTTATTGAAACGAACTATACCAACCATATCATCTTCTTCGAAACGGGCCAGCGCATCGCTTAGCCCTGAGCGAACGTGCGCAGGTAGATCGCACTGGGTCACATCCCCATTCACAATCACCGTCACATTCTCCCCGAGGCGAGTTAAAAACATCTTCATTTGCGCAGCAGTAACGTTCTGAGCCTCGTCAAGAATGACCACTGCATTTTCAAATGTACGTCCACGCATATAGGCGAACGGTGCGATTTCCACCTTACCAATCTCAGGTCGCAGGCAATATTGCATGAAGGAGGCTCCCAGGCGCTTCACCAGTACGTCATACACTGGGCGAAAATAGGGAGCGAACTTCTCAGAAACATCTCCAGGTAAGAAGCCGAGGTCTTCATCAGCTTGCAGAACTGGACGGGTTACAATGATCCGGTCCACGTCTTTGTGGATCAGGGCCTCTGCTGCTTTTGCTGCGCTGATCCAGGTTTTACCACACCCGGCTTCACCGGTGGCGAAGATCAGCTGTTTACTCTCGATAGCATTCAGGTAGTGCGCCTGAGCCTCATTTCGCGCCGTGATTGGCGTGGCATCGCGACTATCACGCGCCATACCGATCGCTTCTACGCCGCCCATCTGCACAAGCGATGTGACCGACTCATCTTCACGTTGTTTATGACTACGCGAATCCCGCCTCAGCACACGTTTTGCTTCACGACGAGCTTTGATCACTGCTTTTTGTCTTCCCATGGATAGCACCTTGAGTTGTAGGTATACATCACACGCGCCGTTGGCGGCACGATTATGCGCACGAACATCTGAGGGTTGGCTTCCTTGTAAGCCATTGCTTGCTTTCGGATAAGACGCCACACACGGCTACGCGCACCGTACAGGGTGTCAGTTACAAGGAGAAGAAGTGAATGAGAGAGAGATTTAGCGGTGACGAGGAGGCTACCGGAAGAGAAACGTCCGCGTAGGGTACAGCTGCTATTGTGAAAAACATGTCCAATGCAGGACTTTTCCATTCGCGATCTCCATAGTGAACAACCATCACCGCCGGGAACTACCGCTAATACTTATAAGTACATCATAATCTTTTGCTAATGCAACAATATTTTTACTTGTCGTTAACTTAATGTCTATCTTATCACCAGAGACAGTCTCTTGCAGAGAGATGACAGAAATATTTCAGTCACGCACCAAGCATAAAAAATAATTTGTTCATTCATGAAGATGTCAGAAAAGCCCCGCTTTACTGCGGGGCATCATCATCAGGCTTCGATCAGGGCCTGTCCCAGATAATGGTCTGCGGTTTTGACGCCCGGCAAAGCAAAGAAGTATCCCCCACCAATCGGTTTGACATACTCTTCGAGTGCTTCGCCGTTCAGACGTTTCTGCACCGTCAAAAAACCTTTTTCCAGGTCATGCTGATAGCAAACAAACAACAGTCCCATATCCAGCTGACCGGAACTGGTCACGCCGAGTGAATAGCTATAGCCACGGCGCATCATCAAACTGGAGTCAGTCTCTTTGGTGCGAGGATTTGCCAGACGGATATGGCTGTCGAGCGCAATCACCTCACCGTCAGGATCGTTGGCATAGTCAGGCACATCGTGCTCGTGCCGCATACCCAGCGGCGCGCCGGTATGTTTATCGCGACCAAAAATCGTTTGCTGCTCTTGTAGCGGCGTACGATCCCAGAACTCAACGCGGAACTGAATGAGCCTGACGGCCTGATAACTCCCACCTTGCGCCCACGCGGGTTCACCCTGCCCATCCGTCACCCACACGACCTCTTGCATCAACTTCGCATTCGTAGCGTCAGGATTCGCGGTGCCGTCCTTAAAGCCAAGTAAGTTGACCGGGGTCTCTTTACCCTTACTGCGCGCGCCGTGGTCGGAAATAAACCCTTCACGTTTCCAACGTACGCTGAGGAGATCAGGCGTATGTTTAATAATATCGCGCAGCGCATGGATGACGGTGTCCTGCGTGTTGGCACAAATCTGCAGCAGCAAATCACCATGACACAGCGCCGCATCCAGCGAATCATTCGGGAAGCGGGTCATTTTTTGCAGCTTTTTCGGCATCTGCGATTTCAGACCATAACGTTCATCAAATAGCGAGGAGCCGACTGATAACGTCATCGTCAGGTTGTCTGGTGCAATATATGCGCCGAGGATACCGGAATCCATAGGGGGGAGACGCGGATTCGGCGTATCCGGCGCCGGCCCGCCGGTAGTCAGAAACGCAAATCGGCTGGTCAGTAACCGGAACAAACGTTCAAGATCGGCTTTATCGCTGGCGAGCACATCGAACGCCACCAGCATCATTGATGCCTGCTGCGGCGTCAGGATCCCAGCCTGATGCTGACCATAAAACGGCTGCGCTTCGCTACGCGCATCAGGGGACAGCGTTCCCGGCGCGCTTTGTGGTTTTTGCGCGTGAGCAACCGGACACCCACCCGCCAGCGCCAGCGCCCCACCCAGAGCGCCCATCCCTTTCAGTAAACGTCGGCGTGACGGTTCGCTCACGCCGTTTTCATAATCTTGCTGCATAGTGCTTAATCCAGGCCCAGAACACCGCGTAATTGCGACAAATCTTCCGCCAGCGTCGTGATCGGCCCTTTCAGCGCATTGCGATCGGCATCGGTCAGTTTGTCATAAGTTTCAAAACCGTCTTTGGTACGGTACTTACTCAGAATGCTATCGACTTTTTTGAAGTTCGCATCCACCTTCGCCAGCAGTTCAGCATTGGATTTTTGTAACTGAGGACGCAGGAGATCGACAATTTTCTGTGCGCCATCGACGTTGGCCTGGAAATCCCACAGATCGGTATGGCTGTAGCGATCTTCTTCCCCGCTGATTTTGCTGGCAGCGACTTCTTCAATCAAACCGGCTGCCCCGCCAACCACTTTTGACGGTGGGAAGGCCAGTGCGCTAATGCGCGTTTGCAGATCGATAACGTCACTGTTCAACTGATCGGCGTATTTATCCATACCCTTGGTGGTATTGTCGCCAAACAGCGCTTTTTCCAGGCGGTGGAAACCGGTGAAATTAGGATCAGCGGCTTTTTGCTCGTAGTCGTCTTCACGGGCATCGATGCTGCCGTCGAGATCGGAGAACAATTCAGCAATCGGTTCAATACGCTCATAATGCTGACGCGTTGGCGCATACAGCGATTTCGCTTTTTCCACATCGCCGGCTTTAATCGCATCGGTGAAGGCTTTAGTCCCCGTAACCAGCTGCGCGGTTTCTGCTGTCACATAGGCTTTGTATCCGGTAATCGCACCGTCCAGGCTCAGTAGAGCATCGCTCTGCGCAGCATCCGCCGTTGCGCTACCTTTTACGATCAGTTTGCCTTTCGGGTTAGTCAACAGACCACAGGTCATCTCATATTCGCCAGGCTGCAGATTAGCCGTCATTTTCTGGCTAAAGCCTGGCGCAATGTTTTCACGCTCTTCAACCACCATGACGCCTTTAAGAATTTCCCACTCCAGCGCTTTCTGACTATGGTTCTGGATGATGAATTGCGTTTTCCCGGCGTTAACCGTGAGGGTCATCGGCTCACACTGTTTGTCGTTAACCGTGACTTTTACCTGCGGAATATCGGCGGCTTGAGCAGAAAAAGCGGATGCAAACAGCACAGCAATACCCAACTGCAGCGCACTACGGCGAAAATGAAGCGTCATAACCTGGCCCTTTAATAAGTATGTTGTAACTAAAAAATATTCTGCATCGCATTTTTATCAGGGTGCGGTACGCGATGCCGTAGTACCTGAGCGCGGCGGTAGTGCAAACATAACCAAAGCTGGAATCAGGTAGATAAACCAGACAGCAACTTCACTGACGCTTGGCGCTTCCTGATAACCGAAAATACCTTCCATTAATGTGCCAAACAGCGAATGCGTCGAAAGCACGCTACTCATGTCGAACGCCACATCCTGAAAATGATTCCACAATCCGGCTTCGTGGAAAGCGCGGATCGCCCCAGCGGCAAGACCGGCAGCTACCAGCAAAATGAACAGGCTGGTCCATTTAAAGAATGCCCCGAGGTTGAGGCGAATGCCGCCGAGGTAAATCAGGTATCCCAGTACCACTGCGGTAGCCAGTCCCAACATCGCGCCTAACGGCGGCCAGATGCCGACATCCTGCTGGAATGCCGCCAGCAGGAAGAACACCGATTCCAGCCCTTCTCGCGCAACAGCAAAAAAGACCATCATCACCAGCGCCCAGCCGTGATGATTACCGCGTTGCAACGCGTTATCTACAGCCTGTTCAAGCTGGACTTTGACGTTGCGGGAAATTTTACGCATCCAGAACACCATCCAGGTGAGGATCACCACGGCAATGACCGCCACGATGCCTTCAAACAGCTCCTGTTCTTTTTGCGGAAATTCACCGGTGGTTTCGTTGATGAAAATCCCTAACGCCAGGCATAATGCCGCCGCCAGCAGAACACCAATCCACATCACCCCAATCCATCGACCACGCTGAGTCCGTTTCAGGTAGCTGGCAATCAGGCTGACAATCAGCGCGGCCTCTAACCCTTCGCGCAACATAATGAGAAATGGAACAAACATGCGAAGAACCCTTAAACGTTATTCTCGGTCAATTGATGAAAAGAAAAGTAAATTACAGTGATAGTGATTATCATTACAGCAAAGAAAAACTCAAGCAGAATGTTTTGAGAATGATGACTTAATGTAAACAGTTAGGCGGGTAATGGTTATGCAGGTTTGCGGGGGCGCAATAAAAAGCCCGCGCACGGCGGGCTTCAGGGACAGGAGATAAATTATTCTGCCTGTAAACGCGATGGCGGAGCTGAGTGATAATGGGCGTCAGCCTCGGCAAAACGTTGCTGCATAGCAGTTGAAGGTGCTTTACCCAACAGGCTGAAGACCACAATCCCGATGCTGCCGAAAACAAAGCCCGGGATGATTTCATACAGACCCAGCCAGGCGAACTGCTTCCAGACGATTACCGTTACCGCGCCGATGATCATCCCTGCCAGCGCGCCGTTGCGGGTCATACGCGACCACATTACCGAGAACAGAACCACCGGGCCAAACGCCGCGCCGAAGCCCGCCCAGGCGTAGCTTACCAGGCCCAGCACGCGGTTCTCCGGGTTCGCCGCCAGCGCGATAGACACCAGCGCCACGACCAGCACCATGATGCGACCAATCCAAACCAGCTCTTTCTGGCTGGCATTTTTACGCAGGAACGCTTTGTACAAATCTTCAGTGATTGCACTCGAGCATACCAACAGCTGGCAGCTCAGCGTCGACATCACCGCAGCGAGGATCGCAGACAGCAGAATACCGGCAATCCACGGGTTGAACAGGATTTGCGCCAGTTCAATAAACACGCGCTCGGCGTTCTGATTAACGGCACCGGCCAACGTCGGATTGTTGTTAAAGTAAGCGATACCAAAGAAGCCAACGGCAACTGCTCCTGCCAGACAGAGGATCATCCAGGTCATACTGATACGGCGAGCATGAACAATACTATGATGAGAATCTGCCGCCATAAAGCGCGCCAGAATATGCGGCTGACCGAAATAGCCCAGACCCCAGCCCATCAGCGAAATGATGGCAACAAAATTCAGCCCTTTGAACATGTCCACGTTCTCAATGCTCTTTTGTTTAATCACTTCCAGTGAATCATCGAACCCACCCACGCCAATAATAACCATCACCGGCGTCAGGAGCAGGGCGAAAATCATCAGGCTGGCCTGGACAGTATCGGTCCAGCTTACCGCCAGGAAACCACCGATAAAGGTGTAAATGATAGTCGCGGCCGCCCCCGCCCACAGCGCGGTTTCGTAGCTCATACCAAAGGTGCTTTCAAACAGACGCGCCCCTGCCACAATACCGGAAGCACAATAGATGGTGAAAAACAGCAGAATAACCAGCGCGGAGATAATACGCAGAATCCGGCTTTTATCTTCAAAGCGTCCGGTAAAGTAATCCGGTAACGTCAGTGCATTGTTATTGTATTCGGTGTGTACGCGTAAACGTCCGGCCACCAGTTTCCAGTTGATCCATGCGCCCAAAATAAGACCGATAGCGATCCAGCTTTCTGAAATCCCCGACAGGAAAATTGCGCCAGGCAGCCCCATCAGCAGCCAGCCGCTCATGTCAGATGCCCCGGCGGATAACGCGGTCACGAATGGACCCAGACTGCGCCCACCAAGAATGTAATCGTCAAAGTTTTTGGTCGAACGCCATGCAATAAACCCTATCAATATCATGCCGAAAATATAGACACAGAATGTCACTAACATCGGTGTGCTAATAGCCATCAAAACTCTCCAAAATTATGTATCAGCAATGCCGTGGCTTGCCGTTTTATTACCCTGCCGGAACGTGGCAAAGATATCTATGTTTACCAGGCGACCGTATCCTGCCGGAAGCGATGGTTATTCACAATCGATTTAACACACCATTTACATCAAATTTAATCCAGAGTAGATAGCATTTTTCTGTAGGTTGCACTCTCTCACATTTTTTTTGGTTGCACCTTTTAAAAGTGTTAACTACCGCAGAGAAAAAGATTCAGTAACTTTTTCAGTCCCTGGCATAACGATCATATTTATTAACATTTCATTCATTTCCAAGCTTGCAAACCAAGTCACATTTAACATGGTTGCACAAAGTTGCAACATGGTGGATATTTCTCGGTAACTATCAGACCCGTATTTAAGTACAACAGGAGTAAATGGCATGGGAACCACCACGATGGGGGTTAAGCTGGATGACGCCACTCGCGAGCGTATTAAAACAGCAGCATCACGAATCGATCGCACACCACACTGGCTGATTAAGCAAGCCATCTTTAATTATCTCGAAAGACTGGAAAATGACGATGCGCTTCCTGAACTGCCAGCTCTGCTGGCGGGCGCTGCGAATGAGGGTGAGGAATCCACCACGCTGCAGAATGAAGCGTATCAGCCTTTCCTGGAGTTCGCCGAACAGATCCTGCCACAGTCTGTTTCACGCGCAGCAATTACCGCCGCGTACCGCCGTGCCGAAACCGACGCAGTGCCAATGCTGATGGAGCAGGCTCGCCTGCCGCAGCCCATCGCCGAGCAGGCGCATAAGCTGGCGTACAGCCTGGCCGATAAACTGCGCAACCAGAAGACCGCCAGCGGGCGCGCCGGGATGGTACAGGGTTTATTGCAGGAGTTCTCTCTTTCTTCGCAGGAAGGTGTCGCGCTAATGTGTCTGGCCGAAGCCTTGTTGCGTATTCCTGATAAGGCAACCCGCGATGCGTTAATCCGCGACAAAATCAGCAACGGTAACTGGCAGTCGCACATTGGACGCAGCCCGTCCCTGTTCGTCAACGCGGCGACCTGGGGGTTGTTGTTTACCGGTCGTTTGGTTTCTACGCATAACGAAGCCAGTCTCTCACGCTCACTGAACCGTATTATCGGCAAGAGCGGTGAACCGCTGGTGCGTAAAGGCGTCGATATGGCAATGCGCTTAATGGGTGAGCAGTTTGTCACCGGGGAGACCATCGCCGAAGCGCTGGCTAATGCGCGTAAACTGGAAGAAAAAGGCTTCCGCTACTCTTATGACATGCTGGGCGAAGCGGCGCTGACCGCCGCTGATGCTCAGGCTTATATGGTTTCATACCAACAGGCGATCCACGCCATTGGTAAAGCCTCGAACGGTCGTGGTATCTATGAAGGACCAGGTATTTCTATCAAACTGTCGGCGCTGCATCCACGTTATAGCCGCGCGCAGTATGACCGCGTCATGGACGAGCTCTATCCTCGACTGAAATCGCTTACTCTTCTGGCACGTCAGTACGATATCGGCATTAACATTGACGCTGAAGAAGCCGACCGACTGGAGATCTCCCTCGATCTGCTGGAAAAACTGTGCTTTGAACCTGAGCTGGCGGGCTGGAACGGGATTGGCTTTGTAATCCAGGCTTACCAGAAGCGCTGCCCGTATGTGATTGATTATCTCATTGATCTGGCTACACGCAGCCGCCGCCGACTGATGATCCGCCTGGTCAAAGGCGCGTACTGGGATAGCGAAATCAAACGCGCTCAGATGGACGGTCTTGAGGGGTATCCGGTCTACACCCGTAAGGTGTACACCGACGTCTCCTATCTGGCCTGTGCGAAAAAACTGCTGGCCGTCCCCAACCTGATCTACCCACAGTTTGCCACCCACAACGCCCATACGCTGGCGGCCATTTATCAGTTAGCGGGTCAAAACTACTACCCAGGGCAGTACGAGTTCCAGTGCCTGCACGGCATGGGTGAGCCGCTATATGAGCAGGTCACCGGCAAAGTCGCTGATGGCAAGTTGAACCGTCCATGCCGCATTTATGCGCCGGTCGGCACGCACGAAACGCTGCTGGCGTACCTGGTGCGTCGTCTGCTGGAAAACGGCGCCAACACCTCATTCGTCAACCGTATTGCAGACACCACCCTGCCGCTGGATGAACTGGTTGCTGATCCTGTCGAAGCCGTTGAAAAACTGGCACAGCAGGAAGGTCAGGCCGGGCTGCCGCATCCGAAGATTGCCCTGCCGCGAGACCTGTACGGTAAAGGCAGGGAAAACTCAGGCGGACTGGATTTAGCTAACGAACATCGTCTGGCCTCGCTGTCTTCTGCCCTGCTCAACAGCGCGCTACAAAAATGGCACGCCAAACCAATGCTCGAACAACCAGTCGCTGACGGTGAAATGACGCCAGTCGTCAACCCGGCTGAACCGAAAGACATTGTCGGTTACGTGCGTGAAGCGACACACAGCGAAGTGGAACTGGCGTTGCAGAACGCGGTAAATAACGCGCCGATCTGGTTCGCCACGCCGCCCCAGGAGCGCGCCGCTATTTTGCATCGCGCCGCCGTGCTGATGGAAGGTCAGATGCAGCAGTTGATTGGCATCCTGGTGCGTGAAGCAGGTAAAACCTTCAGCAACGCCATTGCGGAAGTACGCGAAGCGGTCGACTTCCTGCACTATTATGCCGGCCAGGTCCGCGATGACTTTGATAATGAAACTCATCGTCCATTAGGCCCGGTGGTCTGTATCAGCCCATGGAACTTCCCGCTGGCTATTTTCACCGGACAGATTGCCGCCGCGCTGGCAGCGGGCAATAGCGTGCTGGCGAAACCGGCAGAACAAACCCCGCTGATTGCCGCTCAGGGCATCGCAATCTTGCTTGAAGCGGGAGTCCCTCCGGGCGTGGTGCAACTGTTGCCCGGTCAGGGTGAAACCGTTGGGGCGCAGCTCACTTCCGATGAGCGCGTTCGCGGCGTGATGTTTACCGGCTCCACAGAAGTCGCCACGCTGTTACAACGCAATATCGCAACCCGCCTTGATGCTCAGGGGCGCCCAATCCCACTTATCGCCGAAACGGGTGGGATGAACGCAATGATTGTCGACTCCTCCGCCCTGACGGAACAGGTCGTGGTCGACGTCCTGGCCTCTGCATTTGACAGTGCCGGACAGCGCTGCTCCGCGCTGCGCGTCCTGTGTCTGCAGGATGATGTGGCCGACCACACGCTGAAAATGCTGCGCGGCGCGATGGCGGAATGCCGCATGGGCAACCCGGGCCGCCTGACGACCGATATCGGGCCGGTTATCGATGAAGAAGCGAAAAACAATATTGAGCGCCACATTCAGTCTATGCGCGCCAAAGGACGTCCGGTATTCCAGGCCGTGCGTGAAAACAGCGACGATGCCCGTGAATGGCAAACAGGTACCTTTATCGCGCCAACGCTTATCGAGCTGGAAAGCTTCGACGAATTACAAAAAGAGGTGTTCGGCCCGGTACTGCATGTCGTGCGTTTCACCCGTAACAATCTGGGCAGCCTCATTGAGCAAATTAATGCCTCCGGCTACGGCCTGACGTTGGGTGTGCACACCCGTATCGATGAAACCATTGCCCAGGTCACGGGATCGGCACATGTGGGTAACTTGTACGTTAACCGCAATATGGTCGGTGCCGTCGTCGGCGTGCAGCCATTCGGCGGCGAAGGCTTGTCAGGAACCGGGCCAAAAGCAGGTGGACCGCTGTATCTGTATCGCCTGCTGGCTAACCGTCCGGAAAATGCGTTAGGCATCACGCTTGCGCGTCAGGATGCAGACTACCCGGTTGATGCGCAGCTAAAAACTGCACTCATTCAGCCGCTGGAAGCGCTCAGTGAATGGGCAACCGATCGTCCATCGCTGCGTGCGCTCTGCCAGCAGTTTGGCGAACTGGCGCAAGCCGGTACCCAACGTCTGCTGCCAGGCCCCACCGGCGAGCGCAATACCTGGACGCTGTTGCCGCGCGAACGCGTGCTATGTATTGCCGATGACGAACAAGATGCACTGGTACAGGTTGCCGCCGTGGCTTCCGTAGGTAGCTTAATCCTGTGGCCTGATGATGCATTCCATCGCGACCTGGCAAAATGCCTGCCAACTGAGGTTTCCGGGCGCATTCAGTTTGCCAAAGCAGACAACATCACCTCGCAGCCGTTTGATGCCGTTATTTTCCACGGTGATTCCGATCAGCTTCGCGCATTGTGCGAAGCGGTGGCGGCCCGCGAAGGGGCGATTGTCTCGGTCCAGGGCTTTGCCCGCGGCGAAAGCAATATTCTGCTGGAGAGGCTGTACATTGAGCGCTCCCTGAGCGTCAATACCGCCGCTGCCGGGGGGAACGCCAGCCTGATGACAATCGGTTAAGGTTGTGGTTAATTAAGGCTCCGGTAACGGGGCCTTTTTTGTAAAGTCAGAGGGAAACATGAAACGAATTTTACTGACATGTGCAGCGCTGCTGCTTAGCGGCCAGGTACTGGCGGATGACTGCGCCAGCGCGAACACGCAGATTGAAATGAACACCTGTGCGGCAGGACAGTTTAAGACGGCAGATGCCAAACTGAATGAAACCTATCAGAATGCGCTGAAGCGCGCCGCCCCAACCCAGCGCGATTTACTGAAAAAAGCGCAAAACGCATGGATAACCTTGCGCGATGCGGACTGTGCGTTAATCAGTTCCGGTACCGAAGGCGGCAGTGTCCAGGCGATGATATCCAGCCAGTGCCTGACGGATAAAACCAACGAGCGCGAAGCGTTTCTCGCCTCGCTCTTACAGTGCGAAGAAGGTGATTTAAGCTGTCCGTTACCGCCGGCCGGTTAACGCACGCGGATCCCTTCAATAATCATTCGCTGCACGCTCTCAACGGTTTGGTTAAAAAAGGCTTCATCACGCAGCGTTGCGCCCGTCACCGCCTCCACCTGTGGAGCAAAATCGGCGTAATGCTGGGTTGATGCCCAAATCATAAAAATCAGATGGTGCGGATCGACCGGCGCCAGCTTCCCGCTTTTAATCCACCCGGCGATCAGCGCGGACTTCTCATCAATCAGCGTTTTGAGATCGCCCGTTAATTCAGCCATCAACAACGGTGCGCCTGCCAGCATCTCCATACAAAACAGCCGTGACGCCTGAGGGTAATCCCGGGACACTTCCAGCTTAAGACGAATATATTCTTTGATGGCCACCAGCGGCGCAAAGTCTTCGCGAAACGCCTTCAACGGTGCCAGCCAGATGTCGAGGATTTGCCGTAAAACGGCAATATAAAGCACCTCTTTTGACGAGTAGTAATAAAGCAGATTGGTTTTTGACACCCCCGCCTGCTCAGCGACCTGTTCGAGGCGCGTGCCGTGGATCCCATATTGGGAGAAGATATTTAATGCCGCGGTTAATATGGCCTGGCGTTTTGCACTGACGGCCTGCGAGCGCTTACCTGTTTTTTTCTCTGCGCGTTGAACCATGCGCCCTCTCCTTCTTGTGAGGGCGTCAGCATACCAAATCACGCGGTGAATGGTTAAATTAAAGCGACTCCGGCGGTACCTCTTGTACCACCGTTTTTTTCTTTTTGAACTTTAGTTCACTGACCAGCACGCCAACAATAATGAAGGCCGCGCCGAGCAAAGCCAGGAGCGGTAAGCGTTCCCCCGCCAGACGACCAAAGATCCCTGCCCATACCGGCTCGCCGGTATAAATGACCGTCGCGCGCGTCGGCGAAACGCTGCGCTGCGCCCAGTTCATGGTAACCTGGATAATCGCACTGAAAATCCCCAGCCCCAACGCCACAACCAGCAATCCGGTAGACATCGACGGTACGGACTCTCCGGCAGGGGCCATCGCAATAAACGCCACGATAGAAGCAGTTGCCAGTTGTACCACTGTTACCCGCCGCACATCCACTTTTCCCGCCCACGCGCTAATCAGGATAATTTCCGCCGCAATCGCCACCGCGCCAGCGAGCGTTATCCACTCCCCTTCGCCTAAAGCCAACACATTGCCTCCCGGCCCGGCAAGGAAAATCAACCCGATAAAGGCCAGAACAATACCGATACACGGCATCAGTCCGGGCATACGTCCCAGACACAACCATTGTAAAAGCGGTACCAACGGCACGTACATCGCAGTAATAAACGCCGATTTACTGCTGGGAATAAACTGTAGTCCCCAGGTTTGCAGACTATAGCCCAGCGCAATGGCGATACCGATTGCCACCCCTGCTTTGAATTCCAGCCACGTTAGCTGATGCAATGTGCGTAACGACAAAAGCGCGACCGCCAGCGCAGCGGTGGCAAAACGTACGCCAACAAAGAAAAAAGGTCCGCTCAGGGTAACGGCATATTGCACCGCCAGAAACGTGCCACCCCAGAACATGGTGATCACAATAAGGATCGCTTCCTGAGGTTTAACAGAGAAGGAATAACGAGAAAGTAATGACATGAGACACCCGATTAACTGAATATCGTTAGTCTGCGTTGCGTTTTGTTACAGTTCAACCTTGCAGATAAAAAAAACCGCCGGAAAAACCCGGCGGCGGTGGCTTCGTAACGTCTGACTCTGATCCTCAGCCGTCACGCTATATCTGACAGATAACCTGGCAATTACGATTTGTTGTTGCCGTGGCTATTTTTGCCCCCTTTTTTGCCTGCCTCTGAAGCGCGTTGCGGGTCATTCTTAAAGTTGCCCCCGCTGTGCTGGCCACCTTTTCGACCTGCTTCTGATGCTCTTTCGCGGTCTTCCGCAAAGTTACCGGAACCGCCCCGATGGTTTGCCATTACTGACCTCCGTCATTGTTTAGACATCATATTGCATAGGTACTGAGGAGTGATACCTTACGCAGCGTTATGGGCGATGCCCTGAAAATAACTGCGTGGGATTAAGCATAGTGAAGCATGGCCTGAACAATGGCTGGCTGTAATATTCTGCAACAGGATAAGTGGCGATATACAAATAATCACCACAAGAAATCAATAAGCCTTTCTTATCATTACTGAAATCAGCGCGTTTAAATATGTATCATTTTGCTACAAAACGTGGTTGTGTAAAAATTGTTATAAATCAAAGAAATGATTGTGAAATTTGCACTCCTGACAGTACGTCATATCTTTAAATGTAGGTAGCGAATCGCTACGGACACGGTTAACTCGAGGAGTAGTGTAAAATGGCAAAAGTTCTGGTGCTTTATTATTCCATGTACGGACACATTGAAACTATGGCCCATGCAGTCGCAGAAGGCGCAAATAAGGTAGATGGTGCGGAAGTGATTATTAAGCGCGTACCAGAGACCATGCAGCCTGAGATTTTCCTCAAGGCTGGCGGCAAAACCCAAAACGCACCAGTCGCAACCCCGCAAGAACTGGCTGATTACGACGCCATTATTTTTGGTACCCCGACACGCTTTGGCAATATGTCCGGTCAGATGCGCACCTTCCTCGACCAGACTGGCGGACTGTGGGCTTCTGGCGGCCTGTACGGCAAACTCGCCAGCGTATTCAGCTCAACGGGCACCGGTGGTGGCCAGGAACAAACCATCACCTCAACCTGGACTACGCTTGCCCACCATGGGATGGTGATTGTGCCCATCGGTTACGCGGCGCAAGAACTGTTTGATGTCTCTCAAGTTCGCGGCGGTACACCTTACGGCGCAACGACCATCGCCGGAGGCGACGGCTCTCGCCAGCCAAGTCAGGAAGAATTATCTATCGCCCGCTATCAGGGTGAATATGTCGCGGGTCTGGCAGTAAAACTCAACGGCTAATCTTCAACAGGAGGATTCGAATGCCAACTCAAGAAGCGAAAGCTCATCACGTCGGTGAATGGGCAAGTCTGCGCAATACATCGCCGGAAATAGCCGAAGCCATTTTTGAAGTCGCGAATTATGACGAGAAACTGGCGGAAAAAATTTGGGAAGAAGGTAGCGACGAAGTACTCATCAAAGCCTTTGAGAAAACAGACAAAGATTCGCTCTTTTGGGGTGAACAGACTATCGAACGCAAAAACGTCTAGCGCTCTGACTCCCCCGCGCTCGCGGGGGAGTTTTTCTTTTACTTCGCCGCCTCATTCAATACGCTGTCGAACTTATCTATCGGACAAAAACCATCCGCATCTATCGGACATCCTTTCAGCTCCAGCGTTACGCGCTGCGCCGGAGACTTCAGCGTCAGGGCCTCAGCATTACGTAACTGCTGCGAGCTCTGATACACGTACTCGATCTTCATCAGGTCACGATTCGCGTTACTGTCATGCCAGCGCTGGAAGACTATCTTCCCGCCAATCGGCGTACGCTCGTTCTGATCGTGAAGCTGGTATGGTTTGAAATCCAGCGCAGTGAGCAGCGATGCGATGTTTGAGTCATGGCCCACCAACACGGTAATTTTCGGCGCTTTCACGCGTTCCGTAACCAACGCATTATCAATATATTTCACCAGCGGTTTGGCGACGTTCTGCGCCACTTCAGGGGAGGTGAACAGGCTGTCCTGATAGCCGTTTTTCAGCTTCGACAATACCTTCCATTGTTGATCGGATTTAATCTCGCCCCAGGCGACCTGGTCCATCGGGAAACCTTCGTAATATTGCAACGTGAAGGCATCAACCAGCGAATTCCCCACCTTCAGCGGCCCCGAAACACCAGGCTCCTGCTGATATTTCGCGCTGAACGTATCTTTGGCATCGGTCAGGGAACACTGCTGCTTTTCTTTACAGGACGGTGAGTCCTTGTAGTCGGTCATTTGCTCAAGCAACTGATAGCTGTTGTTGAGCTGCATTTTGCTACGCTCTTTCTCCATTGCCTGAACGGCCTGCTGGCTGAAGGCGGCAGAATCATCGGTGATCACCGGGTTAAAGGTGGGATCCATGGTACCCATTTTTTCCTGATGATGAACCGGAACGTCACAACCAGGGAAAGCGCCGGTGACAAAGAACTGCGCCGTGGCGACCGTACGCTGCAGACTGTTAGCATAGGTATAGACTGTATCCGGTGCCGGACATTCGCCCGATTTCACCATCCCCTGCTCTGCCAGCCACTCCCGCATATAGTGGCCCATATAGATTTCCAGCACACCGCCTTTAGTAGTCAGTTGTCCGCCGGGGACATCCCATTCTGGCCATTGCTTGGGGGTGGACTGTTCAAGAACGCTGCCGTTATTGGCTAAAGGTGCGCGTAAGTTATGCCGACTCATCATCAATACTTGTTGAAGCTGATAGCCTTCCGGCGCGGTCTGAGCCTGCGCGGCGGTAGACAGTAATACAGCCCCTGCCACGGCTGCGGCGATTAACGATTTATTCATCCCTACGACCTCTTGTTGTTATCAATCACAACAGAGTGTGACAGAAATATGACATTTTTCCGGGAACGCTTTCGCAAAACGAATCATCTACCGCGTTGTTTTAACGCCGAACTCACTTTCAATTTTCCTGAAAAGCGAAGATAACCTATTCTGGACGTTGAACGCCGTGCCAGCTTCGCCAGGCAACGAAATATGTCTTCCCATTTACGGGGAATGATAAAAAAATGCCGGGTTTCCCCGGCACGAATATCAGAACGTTTTCGCCCACCACAACCGAAACTTCATGCCCCAGTAGCTGGTCCAACCGCTGGTTGTTGATACTACCCGTCCTTGTGACATCACCACCAATGTCGGTGTGACGCTAATATCCCAACTACGGGAGATGGCTCCGTTCGCATCATTGATCACCGGAAACTCCACGCCTTTATGCAACAGCCAGCGAGATACCTCGGCTTCACTTCCGGAGCGTAACGCAATGGTCATCACGTTTTCCCCTTCTGAACGCAGTCTGGCAACTTCCGGCGTTGTAAAGCGACATACACCGCACCAGCTCGCCCAGAAATAGAGCAACACTGGTTTGTCTTTACTGAGCGTCGCCAGGGTGACGGTTTCCCCCTCCAGCGTTTGCAAAGGCGTGCTGTCAAAAGAGGCAGGGACCTGCGGCGCGCGCCAGACATCCATCAGTAGCATCGTCCCTGCCAACAGCGCCAGTAAAATCAGTCCTTCGCGCAGCCAGCGGCGCAGCTTACTGAGCATTGGCCGCCGCCAGCTTTTCTTTTACCACTTCCTCAAGAGTTTCCCACGGCACTGCACCGGGAATAAGTTCATCGCCAATAATCGTTGCGGGAGTTCCCTGCACACCCACCAGCCGCGCCAATTGCAGGTTAGTGCTCAGCGTTTCCGCACTTTGGGCGTCCAACGTCACCGGATTGACACCCGCTCTTTCCTGCGCCTGTTTGATGCTGACGTCGGTATGGTAACCTTTCTTCTGCATCAGTTTTTCATGTAGCGCCGGAAACTGCTGCGGATGCTCACGCCAGGTAGTCAGCACGGTCCGCGCCGCAAGTTCCGAACTTTCCCCTTTAAACGGTAACGGTTTAATCACTACCGCCACGTCAGGGTATTTCTGCACTATTTTTTCCAGCATCGGATCCAGTTGCTTGCAGTATGGGCAGTTGTAATCAGTGAAGTTTATCAGGGTCAGTTTTGCCTGCTTTGCGCCAATCCGCGGGCTGTTGGGATCGTTGAACAGGGCTTCCTGAATTAATGCTTCAATTTGCTTTTCCTGTTCCGGAGTAAACGGTGCCGGCTCTTTCGCTACGCTGACGGCAGAAAACAGGGTTAACAGCAGAACAATCATCATCTTCATGGAGTGACTCCTTGGGCATTGGTCAGCGTTTGCAGTACCGCATCGCGGGTTAACAACGTGGGTAACGCCTGGCCTTCCGGCAGACCGGGGCCATAAATTTGGTTATACGGCACAGCAACCTGGCCGCGTTTTTTGAGAAATTCGGTGATGGCTTCAGAAGGGAGCGTCCAGTCGCCGCGCAACGCCACCACATCCGGTTGTTGTAAAGCGGCTTGTACGTCATCTGTATTCAAGACGTTGTATTTATTTACTTTACAGGTAATGCACCAGTCGGCAGTCACGTCAATGAACACGCGCTTATGTTGCGCCAGTGCATCCTCTATCGCCTGCTCGCTTAGCGGTTGCCAGTTCACGCTTTCTTTCGCGCCACTTTGCCCACCAAACCCTAAATGCGGGAGCAGCAGTGTCGCAAGCCAGATAGCCGAACCCAGCATCATCACACCGAGCAGACGCCGCAAAATATTCATCCAGCGCCCTGGACGCGGCAAACGCAGCGCCAGACCGGGACGCAGGGCCACGAGCAGCCACGGCAAGCTCATCCCCACCCCAAGTGCGATAAACAGCCCCCACAATGTTGGCAGCGAAGCGGTTAAAGCTACCGCCACCGCTGTTCCCAGAAACGGGGCGCTGCACGGCGTAGCAAGCAGCGTCGCAAATGCGCCTTGCCAGAAATGTCCCGACAGGCCGTTGCCGCCGTGAGTCGCCAGCGTCGTGGTCATCGCCGACGGCAGGCGGAATTCAAACCAACCAAACAGGCTGGCACTGAACGTCAGCATCACCAATACCATCACGCCAATGAACCACGGATTCTGAAACTGGATCCCCCAGCCGAGCGCCTGATTGGTTAAACGCAACACCGTCATCAATAGCGCCAGGGCCATAAAGGAAACCAGTATTCCGGCTACCGATGCCAGAAACTGACGGCGGATCTGGCGACGGCTTTTTTCCTCAACAAGCAAAATTGAGCCCAGCTTCATGCCCAGAACCGGTAACACACAGGGCATCAGGTTGAGAATCAAACCGCCCAATAACGCCATTAACACCACCTGCCACAACGGGAGTGAGGCGTTTTCAATAACCGGGGCTTCGCCAATCGTAAGACGACTTTCCTGGGCAACACCGTTATCCGCCAGAACCAGCGTGACTGACTTACCGCGTAAATCCGGCGCGCCTTCCCCCCAACCGTCATGAACAGGTACCGTAGCGCGTAGGGTCTCACCTTCGACGTGAATTTGCGGCATACCAAAATCCGCATCATCAACGGTATCCAGAAAAAGTTCAGGCTGAGTCCAGCCGCCCTGGCGATGAGCTTCGACGACTAACTCTCCCGCCCGCGCGCCGGCGCTCAGAGCATCGGTCAGGCCGCTGGCCAGCGGAACCTGCCCCATCGCCTGAGCATAGTCATGCGCAAAAGCCGGGTCCTGAGCTGTGGGCGTCACGGAAAAGGGAAAATCCGTCAGCAGGCATACGTTGCTACAGGTAGATAGCGTCAAAATACCGTTGAGCGTGGCAGGTGATCTGCCGCGCACAACCATTGGGAACGTCACCTGATCGTGATACCCCTGGGTAGTAATGTTTGCAACTTCAAAGCGTGCAGGGGTTGGCCAGAACCAGTCGACCACGGGCATTTCCCCTTGCCAGGCGACAGAAGGTGCGACCCCGCCCTCACCCGGCGAACGCCAGTAAGTTTTCCAGCCATCTTCCAGTTTAACATCCAGCAACAGACGGGTTTCGCCACCAGCGGACGTATCAGCGCGTAACCGTACGCTGGCGTGATCGTTATCGGGTGAACGCAGCCAGCCGGGTTCAGCCGCCCAGGATACGGGCAGCCATAGCAATAACAGACAGAACAACGCCTGCCTGAAAACAGTCATCATAAATTTTCTCCGTGAATAATTATCTAACAGTCAGCAACAGCTGTTCTGTCATTCACGGAAGACACAAAATCGCAGATGTACCCTGAGAGTGGGGGGCGAGATGGCTCGCGGTGGGAAAAAAGGCAAACGAAATGCCCGCACTGGCGCCAGCAGCGACAAAAGCAGACACAGCACCAGAATAGCGCCTTCAAACAGTACAGGAGGTGCGGCAAGTAACGACTTCGCGCTCAGTTCACACGGGGTAACGGGTGAGGCCTCATCGGTCTGAGCGGGTGCGCTTACGACAATGCTGGCGGCAACAGTGTTCATCTGCAACGCATGCAGACCTGCCATGCGTTGTGCGGTGCAAACCATCACCACAACACATGCCAGACAGAGGAACCACCATCCCATCCGTTGACGTTTCGCCATTATACCCTCACTGATTGATGCGAGTTATCTTAACCACTCGCCAGGTTTTGGCAACCTTTGTGCTGTAAAGTTATGTCCTGCTGTCGGCTGGATATACCGCAATTTCAATCAGATTAAGATCGGGATCTCTGATGTAAACCGAGCGAATCGCTCCTGTCGCGCCAGTGCGCGCCACCGGTCCCTCAACGATATCGATCCCATGCGTTTGAAACGTTGCCATCACTTCATCCAGCGTACGCGTGGTGATAAAACACAGATCCAGCGCCCCCGGTGTAGGTAGATAAGCTTTGGGTTCAAACTCTTTTCCCCGAATGTGGAGGTTAATCTTTTGATTACCAAAGACGAAGGCTTTGCGCCCTTGCGCGAAAGTTTCCAGCCTCATTCCTAATAGTTCGACATAAAAACGTACGCAAGCCTCTTCATTATTGGTGGTCAGTACCAGGTGATCCAGGCGGTCAATCATAACGATATCCATTTGGTTGCTCGTCTCTGACACTTACCCTATTCATTCCTGTGCGACAAGAAAATCTTTCAGATACTTTGGCATAATGTATGCGCAACGCCTTACCACTCACGTTTTACAAGCGAAATGATAATGACTCTATTTTCGCCTTTATTCATTACACTATAACATTGCTAAAAATAACCACATAAATATCACGGAAGTTATTATTCACTATTTGCGAAGAATACCCGTGAGTATTTCTATGACTGCACATAAATAATGACCACAACTTACGAATGCGTAAATGAAAGTAAGGGTCAGCGCATTTTCAGGTCATTATCGTATTATAGCCAGACGCAATGAATGGTGTATTCATTCGCCGAAATTTGTTTGTTAAATGTTATTTAGAGTATATGGAAATGAAAAAATATTTATTACCCCTGATTGCGTTACTTTTTACAATGAGCGCCCAGGCAGCATCATTTACCGACGGCAAAGAGTTCATCTCACTGGAAAAACCTGTCGCTTCCGCACCAGCTGCATTGAAGTTTTTCTCATTCTATTGCCCTTCCTGTTATCAGTACGATGAAGTTTTTGAAATCACCGATAACGTGAAAAAAGTCTTGCCTGCTGATGTAAAACTCACCGAATACCATGTCGACTTTTTAGGCCCGTTGGGGCAAGACATGACGCATGCCTGGTCCGTCGCCATGCTGTTGAATGTACAAGATAAAGTTAAACCGTTGCTTTTTGATGCCGTGCAGAAAAAACAAACCATTAAAACAGCGGACGATATTCGTAACGTATTTATCAGCGCGGGCGTCAGCGCCAGTGATTATGATGCCGCATGGAACAGTTTTGCCGTGAAATCACTAACCGCAAAACAGCAAGAAATGGCTAAAGCTGTAGATTTAACCGGTGTGCCCGCCATTTTTATCAACGGTAAATATATGATCAATCCGAAAGGACTGAAATCGGATGACCTGAACTCTTTTGTGAAGAGCTACGCAGATACGGTCCGCTATCTGATCACCAAATCCTGACCTTTCGCTAATCTCACTTTTCGCACCACACAACTGGCAAAAAGTGCTGTTGGTGGTGCGCAATCACATCATTTATACCAATATCCTTTCTTCCCGGTTGGCATTCGCCGTTATCAGGATTACCCTAAACTTAGCGGTGTTACCTGTTGTCGGGGTACACCTTCTTCAAGTGTTGATTTACACGAGAGAACGCTATGGAATTAAAGGATTATTACGCCATTATGGGCGTGAAACCGACAGACGATCTCAAGACAATCAAGACCGCCTATCGTCGACTCGCCCGTAAATATCATCCTGATGTCAGCAAAGAGACTGACGCTGAGGCCCGGTTTAAAGAGGTTGCTGAAGCCTGGGAAGTCCTGAGTGATGAACAGCGACGTGCCGAGTACGACCAGCTGTGGCAGCATCGCAACGACCCACAGTTCAACCGTCAATTCCAGCAAGGTGAGGGGCAAAGCTACAGCGCCGAAGATTTCGACGATATCTTCTCCTCCATTTTTGGTCAGCATGCACACCAGCCGCGCCAGCGTCATGCCAGCCGCGGACACGATATTGAAATTGAAGTTGCGGTGTTCCTGGAAGAAACGCTTACTGAGCATAGCCGCACGATCAGTTACAACCTGCCGGTCTACAACGCATTCGGCATGGTAGAACGTGAAATTCCCAAAACGCTGAATGTGAAAATTCCGGCTGGCGTCGGCAACGGTCAGCGTATCCGTCTTAAAGGCCAGGGCACCCCAGGTGAAAACGGTGGGCCGAACGGTGACTTGTGGCTGGTAATTCATATTGCACCGCATCCGCTGTTCGACATCGTTAATCAGGATCTTGAAGTGGTGGTTCCTCTGGCACCATGGGAAGCCGCATTGGGCGCGAAAGTAACGGTTCCTACGCTAAAAGAGAGCATCCTGCTGACCATTCCAGCGGGTAGCCAGGCCGGGCAGCGGTTACGCATTAAGGGCAAGGGCCTGGTAAGTAAAAAACACACTGGCGATTTGTATGCAGTGATCAAAATCGTCATGCCGCCAAAACCAGACGACACCAGCGCCGCCCTGTGGCAGCAACTGGCGGATGCACAAAAGTCCTTTGATCCGCGCAAAGAGTGGGGGAAAGCATAATGGCTAACGTCACCGTCACCTTTACTATTACCGAATTTTGTCTGTACACCGGGGTATCAGAAGAGGAGCTGCATGAGATTGTCGGCTTAGGAGTGATAGAACCCCATGAAGACGAAACGTTCGACGATCATGCGCTAACCATAATGCGTCGCGCGGTGCGCCTGCGTCAGGAACTGGAGCTTGACTGGCCAGGAATAGCCGTTGCGTTGACGTTGCTGGAAGAGAACGTTCAACTGCGGCAGGAAAATCGCCTCCTGCGCCAGCGGTTGTCTCGTTTTATCAGTCATCCTTAAATTCTCAGGGCCGGCATGGGGCTGGCCCTTTTATTGTCCGAAACCTGCTCTTAATGACATTAAGCAGTAGATAGCATACAGTCAGTGATAAGAATTTTCGCAAACACTAAGACGTTGAGTCATGCAGCTTAAGCCCCTCACAAAAGGTCGTTTTCACAATATCTGGCAGCAGGATGATGCCTTAATTGAGAAGATATTCCAGGAGCTACTCTCTGAAACGCAGATTATCCACGAAGATGAGTATCTCTATCACCAGGGACAGGTAGTCGATCGACTTATCATGGTGCAATCAGGGAGAATTTCCCTGCGTTACAGTGCGGAAAATGGTCGCCGTTTTCAGCTTGGCGCAATGGAATGCGATGAGCAACTGTTTGGTGAAATGGAGTTTTTTACCGGGTATCGCTGCCAGCTCGATATCGTGGCCGAAGAGCCGCTGACCGTGGCGGTGTGTAGCTGCGAACGTCTGGAAGAAGCGCTGAACCAACATCCCAGACTGGCGATATTTTTTGCCAGTGCGATGGCGATTGATTATCAGGATATGCTGGAAATCTTCCTGCACCGGATGCTCTACCCTATCGTTCATAACGTGGCGTATGACCTGTATCGCCAGCATCAGAACAAACAACCGATGGATGGTTTCCATAAAAAATATCAGGAAGCAGAACGATTCGGTACCACCGATCGGGTCTATCGGCGGGCGGTTAAAGCCCTGACGGATGCCGGGTTGGTAACGCGCACGAAACAAGGACTGGAAATTAAGGATCTGGATGGGCTACGAAAATTCCTCGGCAATGACATCATTGACTGACACACCATCCCCGCAAAGAGGGTAAGTGTGTCAGTTCAGCACAATCAGAATTTATAGCTGAGGTTGAAATAGTGACCGAGTCCGGTGGTGCGCCCTGCTCCACCGTGATTTTCCATCAATGCCATGTTACGGAAATACTTAAGGCCATAACCTACCGCATAATGCTCTGAATGCCAGTAGATGCCGTTATACCATTCAATCGCGTTATTGCTGTATAACGGTTGATTAGCAATCTTGTTAGCGGCGAACTGATAGTCAAAGTAACCCTGATAATTCAGGTAGCTGCCGTTGGCAAAGGTATAGAACGGCGTCGACCAGTTGGTCGAGAACATATAGCCATCCCACTTGCCTTCATTATCCGCACCGTAGTTTTCTCGCACATAATGCGCATAGATGTTCATTCCCACAAGGCCAAACCACGGAACCTTAACATCCGTGCCCAGACCGACATAATGCTCAAATAACTCCCGGTCGCCAATGTTATTTACCGTTGCGATATAGAATTCGTTAAACGGCCCAACGGATAAATCCTTATTAAAAAGAGCATCCAGGGAAAACCGTGGGGATATCTTGGCGAAGAAGTTATCGCCGCCGTGGCGGTCATCCTGCTTGCGGTCCAAAATATCGAAGAAATCGACATAACCATACAGATCGATAATTCCGGAACGTGCCCCAAACTCCAGTTCCAGATAAGTGTCATTACGAATACCATATGGCACTTTCGCATCCACACTTTGCATTAAGTTCATCTGCATCCAGTTAAAATCATTTTTTCGGATGTTGCCATCGGTATAATCAGCAGCAAGCGCTTGCGTACAGCTCATAGCAACGACTGCGCCCAGAACAGCTTTTTTAATCATTAATTTATTCTTCAGCATTTTCAATTCCTTTGAGCAAGGTTGAGTGCCACCCCACCAAATAAATGGTGTGGCGACTGACTATCTAATTAGAGAGGTAAGTGTTATTACTGCACTTTGTTACGTTTAAGTCTTAATGTACCTATCAACATGATAAAGATAATTAAATATAATACTGGTATTGCGTACATGATTTTCTGCAATCCCATTGTTTTTTCCATTAACGCACTGATCGCTGGACTAAACATGGCCCCGGCGCTACCGCTAATTAAAATATAAGAAACGTTCTGACTACTTGCGCGCTTCACAAATGAAACTCCATAGGCGATGAAGGAGTTATACAGCGCCGCACAAACAAATCCGTAACTATATGCCAGATAATCAAGTCCGGAGATATTTTCTTTCGATACAATAATGGTAGTAATTACGCAAGCGAGCAATATAATACTCAACAGGAAATAATGTATCCTTACACGAGAAACAATGACGGTTGATACTAACGCCCCAACCAACGCCGCTCCCCAGTATTGCGTAATAATATTGCCAGCTTCTTCAAAAGGAATGCCAAATTTGTTCTTCACAAATAATGGTGCCCAGGTCAGGAAGGTATACAACGCCAACATACCTAAGAACAGACCAATTCCTCCGCTGATAATCCCTGGGTTCCACTCAGATTTCACCGCGTCTGTCCGATCCTCCGCAGGTGCGGTTTCACAGGCAGTAAAACGAGTGAGCGCCACAACACCTAACGTAAGTAAGGCCACCATACCAACGCTCAGATAGCTGTAACTCCATGACATATTGTGCGTCAGGGCGAAGGTGGTGATCAGCGGGAAAACAACGCCTGCGACGTTAAAGGTGGCGTCTTGCACCACCAGCATCGTACTTTGAATGCGATCCTGCCACACCGAAACGACAATCGTTCCCGCCACGCACAGACCAATCCCACCGCAGAATCCCACCAGAGTCATGGCGACCATCACTGGCCATAAGCCAGGGCTTAAGTGCATTGCCAGAGCGCAAAGGAACACTATCGAATAGATAATAAACGTCATTCGCTTGACGCCAATTTTTTCTATCAGGAAAAAGGCAGCAATGGTCCCAGCTAACGCCCCACCGTTAAGCAGCGAAAATATCGAAGCAACGGTATTCACATCAGCACTGTAACGTACCGCAATCGGTTCAATCAGCATTCCAAACTGACTGGCAAACCCCGCCATAATAAAATTTGCCAGAAAACTAATCAGTGTAAGCGCTATTTTATTCTTCATATAATGACATCCCTGATTGGTTCAATTAAAAGCCTATGCTAAGCCGTAACGGCTGTATTTAGCGCCAGCTCAATCATATTTTTAAAGGTTAATTGTCGTTCCTCTGCCGTGGTTTCTTCGCCTGTCAGGCAATGATCGGACACCGTTAAAATAGCCAGTGCTTCAATATTAAATTGGTGTGCTAAGGCGTATAAGCCGGCCACTTCCATATCCACACCCAGTACACCAAACTTTTCCAGTGCCGGAATGAGGTTTTCGTCAGGATCGTAATAGAGATCGCCACTAAAAATATTGCCGACTTTAATGTCAATCCCGGCCTTCTGCGCCAGCATCCACGCTTGTTGTAGTAATGGGAAGTGAGCGGATGTCGCCATCGTGTAGCCCGCGCTACGTTTTAAATTTGTGACAGAGTCCGTTCCGGCAGCAAGAGCCAGGATAATGTCGCGCATTTTTACATGCTGTTGTGTTGCCCCCAGGCTACCAACGCGAATAATTCTCTTCACATCAAAATCATGTACCAACTCATGGGCGTATAGCGTCATAGACGGAATACCCATGCCGTGTCCCATCACCGAAACAGGTTGCCCAAAATAAAGACCGGTATAGCCCAGCATATTGCGCACGTTGGTAACTTCGCGGTAATCCATAAGATAATTTTCGGCAATAAATTTAGCGCGCAGCGGATCGCCCGGCATAATCACGGTTGGCGCAAAATCACCCGCTTTAGCATTAATATGTGCAGTCATAACAATTCCTGAATTATGAGTATTGGAGATATGCAGGGATTGTAACCAGACGTTTGAAGAGGATTGAGGACAAAAGTCCTGCTCAGAGGATCGGCCTCTCATTTCTGAGAGTTAGATGCGGGGGGTTGCACAGGGAGCTTGTTTTCCCCTCCTGCGCATAAGCAGAGCATTTTATCCGATATGCCACTCACCTCATTTTTACGAAAAGTAAATGCGAAAAGTGATCTTCCTGGCCGGATAGATGAAAGCTACAACGCAAAACAAAATTCTGTACGTACAAAACGGGGAGTCCATAGATGTAGAAAGTGGGCTCAGAAATTTTCTTCTTTCTGCAGACTTCCCCGATGCAAGACTGATTCTAACTCGTAATCATCAATGCCGCTCAATGCGGTGGTTGCTGGAAATTTAGCTACCTTACCGTCACTGCCAATCTTTTTCTCAGAAGAACACATAATCAGAAAAAAGTGTCGTGGTATTGGGTACAACTTTTTCTCATCTTTGTGATTATCAACTTTCTATTTATTGCCGAATGATGATGCTAAATTTTTTTCATACAGTTCCTTCCAGACTTTTATATACGACTCAGTCATTTTCCCAAGAGTAAACTCAGAGCGGTTGACGCTATTTCGAAAAGTATTCTCAGCTTGATCGCTACGCAGTTTTTTCACATTTGATAAATAGCCTATAATCTTATTCTGTATCGCGGAAACCGTTGGTTCACAGCTATATTCAGATTTCATATAGCTATCCATACCTAACCCTGGTGTAGCGATAAGCGCGCAGTTTGATAGTAATGCTTCCAGCCCCACTATTCCGTAGCTTTCTTGTATACTTGGGAAAACGACAATATCAGTTTCAGCCAGCGCTTGTTTTTTATCTTCTCCCTGAACGAATGTCAGTCCTTTAAACCCCTCATTTACCAAATAATCAGGGATTTTTTCAGGGCCATAGACTCTTGCTTCCACGCGATTTCGATATGACGAAGGTAATGTGTTGATAGCATCGCGAAAAACATAAAAGTTTTTAACAATATCAGTAAAACGTCCAAAAAAGCTAATGACAATCTTCCCTTCAGGATGATGTATTTTCTTTGTCGGGTAGTGAGTGAAGTCAACGCCGATAGGAAAGATATTGGGTGTAATACTATCAGCGGATACAAAATCAATAACTGAACGATGAGCCCAATTACTATGCAATATGAGAGCACCACTTTGCCTGACGGCGATTCGTTGTTCCCAATAATTCTGCATACCTTTTTGCGTCCGGGTTAGATAATGCTGCATGCCTATATAGCTTGAATGCAGAGTGAACTGAACACGTTCCAATTCGAAATAGAACGGAAGCAATGGAGTATTCTCGTGTACAGAGATAACATCTGGATTGAATTCCTTCAAAATTGGAGCGATTTTCTGTGATGTACTCCATGCTACGTTTAATACAAGAGACTCAAACGATGAATCAAAAGGTAAAGCAGGCTCAACTATTACCTCATAGTCAGCCAATTGGGATGGTCGTGTTTTTTGGTTATTCAGATATAAAACTTTAAAAGGATAGTTGCGACGTTTTAACTCCGCCCAAAACTCTTGATTAAAGAAGCTAAGGCCACTGAAAAATATATCAGGAGCTTCAGTTGTAACAATTAAAACCCGAGGTTGCATAGTTGTTCCTGTTGTACAATCTGAGATGCATGTAGCAATATCAATAGGTTAATCATGAAATCAGTCAACTATAACAAGCTTGACTGATTTCCTTTGTGGTCAGAAACGGTATTTAAGGCTCAACATAGCCTGGGTGTCGCTGTAACCATTATCTCCCAGCTGTTGTGCCACATTGCCCCACAAATCCACGTTTTTGGACAGTTGTCCTTCGACCCCCACCTTCAATTCAGCAATGTTTTTAGTTCCATCAATATTGTTATAGTCGTTATTGACAGTTACACCAAAAGCTCGGGTGTTATGGATCCAGTTCGTTTCAACAAACGGCTGGAATTGGCGATCTTTCCCGTTATCAATCGTGTTGTGACCATTGATATAAGCCCGGACACCAACTCTGCTCTGAATATTACCATCGCCTTCAAATGAGATTCGCGAACCGTTGCGCTCTGTGTGCTCGTCAGCTCTGACATTCATCCACACAAGCTGAATTTTGGGCTGAAGAAAGTATTTATCACCATTACTGTATCTTTCTCCTAGCTTGTAAGTATAGCCCGCTTCAAGTGAGGCAGTGATCCCACGGGATTTGTATTTTTCCGTTGCGAGTTGCTCACCTTTAACCTCGTTATCAAACCAGTTATAAAGTGCCCATGTATCAATATAGCTACCTGTTTTATCCTTATTATTGGCATACCACGTACCGTAAAGACCCACACTGTACCCTTCAACGGAGCCGCTGGATGTATATTCAGAGTATTCAGATACTGTATTGCTATTTTGTCTCGCATATCCCGACATCAGGCCGAGATGCCAGCGATCCAGGCCATCGCTACTCCATTGAGCGATATCTCCCCCAATCTGAGTGACATAGCGATTCCCCTGATTTTTCAACTGCTGGCTGTTGTCACTGGCTCGGTTGTGTCCACCAGTTTGGCGTAACCACAAACTGGTTACTTTGTCCTCTCCTGTCAGGATATCTGTATATTGAGTCTCCCCTGAGCGGTCGTGTAGACGTAGCAAAAAGAGAGTATTTGTTGCCATATGATTAAACATATAACTGCCAGGTTCGGGCCTGTTAATAGGGGTAAGTGGTACTGGGTCAGTAGTTGGCGGTACTGGGTCAGTAATAGGTGGTACTGGGTCCGTAGTCGGCGGTATTATTGCAGGAAGTTGCGATCGCAAGTACCAATCTCCATTTTGGTCGTTCACACCATTTTTATGCAGATAGTACTCGTATGCACCACCGACAATACGGCCTTGCTGTACAAATTCACCTAATGAGGCCCCCTGGACTTCAATAACCTTGATGCCTTCAACTGTCTGAGCACCTTTCCCGCCAATATTATTAACCGATAGATAGGTTTGACCTGATGTCGAGCCATTAATAATCACTCTGTCTGACGGAGAGTCGTCGCTTCCAAGATGAGTATCAAGTTCAATTACACCTTGATCGCCAATGTAATCACCTCCAATTATGAACCGATCGCCTGCAACACCGTTGGCCAATGTCAATCGACCCTGGTTTTTAAATGTATTCAGATTTTGAAAGAGTGCATCGTTAGGGGTTCCATCACTGTTGGCCGCCAGTATAATTTGTCCACGATTGATTAACTCTGTTGTTCCACCACCAAAGTCACTTGTTGCCACAGGTGCAATGGTATCCCTGATGCCATCACGATCAGAATCTGACCACTCTCTAACATTCCAGACACCAGTCACTTCATTAATGAAGGTATCTTTTCCGCTAGTCAGTTGAATAACACCATTCAGACTTCCTGCATTCGTGATGTTTGTCTCCGCGCCCGTATAATGACGCGATACAAATTCACCATAATCATTATAACCATAATGTTCATAACCATCAGCGCTAATAGCAATGTCTGATAGAGCCCCCAATGTTGCACCTGCATCAATAATAATATTAGAGGTAGCGCCACCGATAATTTTCAGACCAGCCCCTTCAGCTCCCCCCTCAACGACGCTACCAGCCTGAAGTTTAACGTCAAAAATATTTTCTGGGTCGTGAATGACATATCCCCCGCTGCTATAATTATAAACGGGGCCTGTATCTTGTAGTCGTACTGCATCGCCAACCTGAGAACGAATAATACCGGAGGTTGTAACGCGGGATTCGAGAGCCTTAATATAAACAGCCGCAGTATCCTTGCTGGCGCTTTTATTGATAATCTGACTATCTACGTTCTGATGTACAACACCCAAACCTAAGAGCATACCAGAAGCCCCCGCCATATAAATACCCGAATGTTGTGTCTCTCGAATATTATTCTCGGCAAAGATCATAGAGCCAGAAGGCCCTACAATTGGTTCTTGTGGTGCAGAACCATCAATATCGGTGGATCTACCAGTATATATATTCCCTGAAACATTAATTTCAATTTGCTCTGCATTTACATATGGCTCTCCATGAGAGTCATATGACGCCAAAGGAAACCCTAAAGCCATAATGCCTGTAACATCTGACGTAATTGTTTTCCCATCTTCCAGATTAATAACTGTTTTGTAAGTAATGTTATCGGCATGGTAAGACTCAAAATGATAAGCAGGGGCAAGGTTATCACTTTTAAGAATATCATTGTTAATATTAATATTCCTCCAGTCATCGACTAATGAACAGGTTACTCCAGGAACAGGAGCCACTGGTGAGATATAGTCACATGCTCCTGCAGCATAGGCCGGACTAACAAAAAGAGTAATCAAACTGGCAAGCAGTTTTTTATTAAATATTACTGAGTTAATGTTGCGCATACGTGAAATGTTCATATGTTCAGTCATCTCCCGGAAGGAATTAAATGTTGTAAAAATGTAACTCTTAAAATTCACCATTTGATGAATAAAAGGTTTCTATATTTCGGATATATGAATTGCCTGCATCCTGTCTCATGGCGCTATTCTTAAAAAAATGCCAGGTTAGTTTTTATATCAATGAGTTATGTCTTCGGTTATTGTTTATAATAACGTTATTAAATATCCCTATTTTATTTTTGTTATTATCTTTTATTGTTATTGTCTTATATATAAGAAAACACCCATTTGTTCTGGGCGCTTTCTTATATAACGGTCTAACCTTATAAAAAAATTATATTTTTTGAAGCATCGGATGAGTGTAACTGGAGCGCCTGAAGCTAAATTTACATTACGTGAGAAGGATCACAGAGCACGTTGGCGGTAACAGATGAACCCGTGGTTGGTATTGAGCTTGTCTCATCACAGTAATAATTATTGTCACCTTATAGTTCAGTATGTTGGATAATGAACATGTAATCACAGAAAGGTTGTTATAAAAATACAAATGATAATTTTCGAGCGAATTACTGGATAAGTTGACACCGAGTAAATGTTTCTTCCATATTATCTGAACTTAATAAAAACTCAGGAGGAGTTTAGATTGTTAATTTATGACGTGGTTAGACCATTGTAAAAGTTATTTTCTTATAAAACATTTTCATTAATATAACAGTAAAAATTATGATGAAATAAATAATCCTTATCCCCTCAGTTAGAAAAAATAACTTTCACTAACTTCATTTAAAATGTAATATTTATTGCGTAACGAAATTTCTATGCATTATTTAGGATTTAACACTTTTGTACTTCGCGGCTTAACAGCAAAATAGTTACACATTAGGCGCAATACGAGTTATGAGAACAATAGTTAGCCAGCTTCCCACTGGTTAACACGGTGCGATATGAATGAGTATTCGTCGCGAGATTCGAATATTGGATTTTATATCCATGATCTCTGTCGTAAACGCACTATCTCTAACTGTCACTTTTTATAGATAATGTAAACAGTGATGACATGAAAAGACCGAAGTAAAGACGATTACACAGGAACACAGATGCGTCGATTGCCGTCGTATATAACTGCTCCTCTGGCGTGGGGAAATGGAACCACACCACAAAGAATTTGCAATAGAGCATCTGCTATTAGTCAATGTTGCAACCTCTTCTAACGTAGTTAGAAGTATTTTGTTATAAATGTGTTAAATAACAATCATTATATTAAGTGGCTGGCCTGAGTGTGGGTAATCTATTAAGAATTATCTGGGTAATCAGTAGTTATAGCGTTGTTTTTTGGTTATCCGACAACTAGCAGAACCGTTGAGGCGCTGAACCAAAGAGTTTTAATGGGCGTTACGAGATGAATACTGGAACATAGATAGGCGTCTGCTACAGAAAAAAGTCGACAACTGTCACAAAGAATATACTCATTAAAGAGCATGTTCATCATTAAATAGCATAGGTTCTGTCTGAGTTTATCTGGAGTATACAAAAGGCCTCTGATTTAGCATTGCATTGATTTTAGGATAAAACCATTTTATAAAAGCCTACTGGTTCCTGGCTCAACATAGACTACATAACAAGAACTTTATACATCTCATCCTGGTGGATGAGATGATTCCTAGTTCAAATGGGTATTTTCTTATATACGCAGACTTAATCAAAATAAGATAATTACATATACAAAGTGAGGATATTAATGACATTACCGATAACTGGTGATAGGACGCATTATTTGTCAAATTTGAACATTAATTTCATCGTGTTTAGTGAAGATAATCTCCTGAAATTTGCGCTGAGTAATCTACTATCAGAAATCAGGAAGCTTCCAACTTATCAGAAGGTAAACTTTATTCTTACAGATGTCATAGACCTGAATGAGGTTTTCAGGAGCCTATTGAAAAATGAAAACAGTTCATTGATCATATTTGATTTTGATGCCGTTTTTTTTTCGGAAAAAATTAGGGTAATTGAGAAAATAGCAAAGCTTCATCGAACTGTAAAAACTGTGGCGATATGCAGTCACTGGGACTATAAGCATAATGCTTATTTTTATAATACCTTCTGCGATATTGTACTAAAAAGAAATGATCCAGTAGAGATCTACTCAAGCATTATAAATCACGAACTTAACATATTGTTAGCAAAAGAATCGAATGAAAGCTATAGAAGGAAAGAAAAGAATGCGCTTCATTACCTTTCACTTTCAAGTCGAGAGAGTGAAATCCTGAAGCTAATAATGAAAGGAAGAAGTAGCTCAGAAATTTCCGACTTACTATTTATCAGCGTAAAGACGGTATCGACGCATCGTTCTAATATTTATGCAAAATTTAACGTCAGGTCAATTAGTGAGTTATATAAGATACTTGTTGGTGAGAACCTGATTGAATAGGAGGCGTTGCAGTTAAAAATATATCGAATACAAATATTGATCATGTAGTTTCATTAAACACCTTAATAAACATACAGTTACCCATTTCAATAACGGATTTTGCTGGCTTTTTAATTAAGACATTGCATTAATGAGAGAGACGTAAAAGTGTAGTTATATATTGGCAAATAACATTGTTATATGCTTGATTCAGAAATAAGGAAAATTAAATATGAAAAGAATGACGCTAGCTCTCATTTGTACTGTTGCTATCTCGGCTTCAGCAGTGGCGGATAACACTATTCGTTTTCAGGGTGAAGTAGCCGATCAAACGTGCGTTGTTAGTATTAACGGCAATGCCTCTTCACCGCTGGTTCTTTTGCCTACGGTGCCTAAATCTGCCCTGGCTGCTTCCGGTCAGACCGCGGGCCAAACGCCTTTCGCTGTTTCTCTGAGTGGTTGTACAGCTACCACCTCTGCAACCGCGATCAAAACGGTATTTGTCGGAAATAACCTGACCAGTAATGGTCGTATGGGAAACTCCGGTAGCGCAACGAATGTTTCATTACAACTGGTTGATCCTGCAAACCCAACTACACCGTTAGATCTGACAGGTCAAACTGGCTCTCCTGGCTTAAACCTTGCAGCTAACGCAACTTCAGCATCCTATGACTTTGCAGTTGAATACTATGCCGAAGGCGTTGCTACCGCTGGCTCAGTTCTGGGAAGCGTACAGTACGCTGTGTCTTACCAATAAGCACCAATCCCCTTCCAGTTTATGGAAGGGGTATTTATACACGAGAAATTATAATGCCAAGAAAAATCCTCAACGCGCTATTGTGGGCTGCATTAGTTTTAACAGTAACCACGCCAGTAATGGCTAGTGTGGTAATGCTCAACACCAGGGTCATTTATCCAGGGGATGCTCAATCTGAAACCTTACAATTTACTAATAATGATAACATTCCCTATATAATGCAAATCTGGTCAGATAAAAATAATCCAGCATCTACCCCAGATAATGCCGATGGCCCTTTTATGGCGGTGCCCGCTTTATTTCGTATTGAACCCAGAACAGGTCAATCGGTGCGCCTTTTTTTTACTGGAAAGAATCTACCTCAAGATCGCGAATCTGTTTTTTATCTTAACTTTGTGCAAATTCCACCGAAGAATATGGCCAAAGCACAAAACCAAATGGTCGTCGTTCTGAGAAACAGAAATAAAATATTTTACAGACCAAAAACGATCATTGGCAGTGTTGATGACGTGGTGAATCAGATTCATTTTTCCGTTAAAGAAGAACGTGGAAATGTACAGCTCACCGTGATTAATGATTCAGGTTATTATGCCTCTTTCATTAGTGCAGACGTTATTGCTGGTACACAGAAAATTGCTTTTCCTGCCAGTATGGTTGCTCCCAAAACTCAAATGCTTTGGGTCGCTAAAAATAGCCGGCTTTCTTCAAAACCGTTGAAAGTTAAATTTACTTTGGTGAATGACTACGGTGGTCATACGAGTGCTGAAGCTCCACTCAAAAACTAACTTTTCAACTCTGAGTGCAGAGTTTATTCAATTACTGGAGGAATGGATGCTGTACATTCCAGAAGCTAAAACTTTGCATAGCAATGTACCAAGTAGTCAGGTTTATTTCCGTCTTATTTCGGGGCGGAGAATTCCTATCAAATGCTTACTCATCGCTCTAATTTTATGTCCATCTTTTGCGTTTTCCGAAACTCAACTGGAGGCTGAAAACCAATATCAGTTTGATGATGCCATGCTGCTTGGTAACGCAAAAGACCAACAGATCATTGCGCGGTTTAACCATGCAAATAGCGTTGCCGCTGGTACGTATCAGGTCGATATTTTTATTAACGGTAATTTCTATTCCCGAGAATCGCTCGTTTTTGCGCCCAATGCTCAGGGAAAGGTATCTCCTTGCCTATCGCAAGAACTGTTAACCAAAGGTGGCGTCGACCCACAGAGTATTACGCCAGTAGATCATACGGCGCAATGTGCAACGCTGGAAAGTCAGATTAAAGATTCGTCAAACCATTTTGACTTTGCGAGGTTACGACTGGATTTATTTATTCCTCAGGCACTCATGGTGCGTACCCCTCGTGGCAAAGTTTCTGCAGGCGATTTGTCTGCGGGAGAAACAGTCGCGTTTGCGAATTATGATACGAACTACTATCGCACTGATACGTCTGGTCAGACGTCAGAATCTACTTATTTAGGCCTCAACGCCGGGTTAAACCTGGGGTTGTGGCAATTCCGCCACCAGGCAAACTATAACCGTTATTCTAGCGATTCAGGTCCAGGCAGCAACCACTGGACACCACTACGAACTTATGTTCAGAGACCTATCATGGCCTTGCGCAGTCAACTGACACTGGGCGACAGTTATACCTCTGGCAATCTGTTTAGCAGTATTGGATTTCGCGGACTCCAGTTGGAAACGGACGATCGTATGTTGCCGGAATCTCAACGAGGCTATGCACCAACAATTCGCGGTATTGCATCTACTGCAGCAAAAGTCACTGTGTCTCAATCAGGCAATAAAATTTATCAAACCACCGTGACGCCGGGAGCATTTGTCATTGATGACCTTTACCCCACCAGTTATGAAGGGGATTTAGTTGTTGAAATTCAGGAAGCCGATGGGCGTATTTCGTCATTTACCGTACCATTTTCTGCCGTGCCAAACTCCATGCGGCCTGGACGTTCCCATGTGAATTTCTCTGCCGGGCAGGTACGGGACATTGGCGACAGTGACGCAAATTTCACCGATCTGACGTGGCAAACTGGCTTAAGCAATGCCATAACGGCGAATAGTGGTGTACGAATTTCGCAGGGGTATCAGTCTTTGCTGGGCGGTTTTGTCTTCACTAATCAGTTAGGGGCGCTGGGTTTGAATGCCGTTTATTCGCGAGCGGATATTCTGGGTGAAAACCTTAATGGCTGGCGTCTGGGAGCCACCTATAGTCGTACATTTTCTCCGACGGCAACTACTGTCGCGTTGGCGGGCTATCGATACTCGACCGATGGCTACCGCGATCTCGGCGATGTACTAGGTTTGCGCGATGCGCACGATCGCAACGGCACATGGAATTCCAGCACCTATCAACAGAAAAATCAGTTCGTACTGACAATAAGTCAGGGGCTATCCAGCTACGGGCAACTCTACGTTTCTGGTTCAACCAGCGATTATCGTGACCGTCGTAGCCGCGACACGCAGTATCAGATGGGATACTCCAATAGCTGGGGTTCAGTCAGTTATAACCTCTCGTTGAGCAGGCAGCAAACCGGCAGCACTCGTTATGGCGTGCAGTCTTCACAAGGCTATAGCAATAATGCTTCTGGTTATTCTGGTCGTACGCAAAACACCCTGATGTTTTCAATCACGGTCCCGTTTGGTGAAGGTTCTCGTTCGCCTATTCTGACCACTGGCGTAAGCCACCAATCCGGAGACGATAGCAGCACCTTTTATCAAAGTTCACTCACTGGGACGCTGGGAGAAAATCAAGCACTTAGTTACACCGTGAATGGGGCTTATGACAACGCAGGAACCGGCACTACCGTAGGCGCAAACGTCACCCAACAATTGCCTTGGGTCACAGTTAACGGTAGCGCATCACATAGTCGTGATTACACCCAAGGGGGGGCAAGCTTACGTGGTGCTCTGGTTGCCCATTCTGGTGGCGTTACACTTGGTCCCTACCTTGGCGATACTTTTGGTGTTATCGAAGCTGAAGGTGTAGATGGCGCAGAGGTTCAAAACGGTATGGGGGCAAAAATTAACAACTTTGGATATGCCATTGTCCCTTCGTTGGTGCCTTATCGGTACAACGATATCGGCCTCGACGCCAAAGGTATAAAAAACCAGAGCGCGGAGTTGGCCGAAAACCAGCAACGCGTAGCACCTTATGCCGGAGCAGTCGTCAAGGTGCGCTTCAGAACATTGGTCGGATATCCCCTGTTAATCAAGATCCAGCGAAAAGCTGAAGGAAGTCTCCCGTTAGGGGCGGATGTTTATGACAGTAAAGACACTGTTATTGGTCTCGTCGGCCAGGGAAATCAGGTGTATGCCCGCGCACCAAAGAAAAAAGGAACGCTGCGTGTGAAATGGGGTGAATCGCCATCCGAACAATGTCTCTTAAAGTATGACTTACAGGACACCGATATATCGCAGTCCCTTTACAGACTCGACCTGCCATGCATCAGTATCTGATGGGAAATAAATCATGAATAATAGAATATCTGTGGCGTTTCTGATGCTGTTTGCGTTGCTGCTGGTTGAGCCTACATGGGCCGCCTGCTATCGAATCACTACGACTAATACTAACTCAAGCTCTAATTATTACACCGAGCCAGGAAAAGGCACGGCGGCGAACTGGGATGGAGCTACCGATTCATCGGGTTCTGCAGGGACATTACCCACGGTAATAAATATTAATAACAGTACTTTTCAACCAAATGGGACTTTGATCGCTTCCGGCGTTGTCAACGTCTTGCAATCCGGCGCTCAGTCCTACAACAGCGACCAAATTCTATTTCGTTGTACTGCCAGCGAAGACGGCAAGTTGTATGAATACTATGCCACTAACGGTGACTCAACATATGGTGGACAAGTCGAAGTCGGTGCAAGCAACGGGTTACCGGAAAGCTATCAAACCTATGCCAGCGGAATGGCACTACGTGCAACCAATATGGTGACCGGTGAATATTACAGCCGTTACTGGAAATCCAGACCGCTAACTAATCTCGATCGTGATTCTTTGGGCTGGATTTTGGTAAAAGCCAAAGACTTCAGTGACACCAGGATTGAGCTCTTTCGACTCGACAGAAGCGCGGGAGCGGTATTTACAGGTATTTACCCACATTCACAGCCAGCCACCTACATTGCATTCCAGGGAGGAGGCTTTTCATCCGGTCTGACCATCGGCAGCGACTCAAACTCACAATATAGTGGTTGGTATAATGCCTGGCCCGGCGCTGTAAATTTGTATAACCGTATATATATCCGTCGTTCAGCGACCTGTTCGGTGACAAACGTGACGCCAACTGTCGTTTTTCCGACAATTTCTGTTTCAGAACTTTCGTCGGGCGTAACACGGCAGAAACCTATAGCTATCCGTTTTAACTGTCAAACGGGAAGTCCAGCCAATACGGGTGTTGGTGCCTTTGTCAGCGGTGTTGCCGCAAATCAGACCGCGATGGGAATTCTGGTCAATCCAGCTAACGCCGCTGCCGCTGTTTCGGAAGGCTTCGGTACGGCAGGTTCCGGCGTCAGTTATCTCCTTTCCGATAATTACAACTCTTCTCCAAATATCGCTACCGGTGTGGGCATCCAGTTTACCCGAGCCAACGGCTCGCCGCTGAATCTCCTCAGCACGCTCAGCGGAGCGGTATTAGGTGGCAATGCGGTCGGATGGTATCCGGTGCTGGATGATGCTTCCGCAGGTTCAGTGGTGAATGGAGTTACAACCTACACAAAAACAATAAACGCCACGTTTAAGGCTTTACCGGGGAAAACCATTACGCCGGGTAAGTTTAATGCAACAGCACAGGTGATCATCCAGGTACAATAATGAAAAAGCTAAGAATATATCTTCTGCATCTCCTGTTACTCGGCAATGTCTGTCAGGCAGGGATGACCATCGAGTCCTCTCGAGTGGTGTTTTCAGCGTCCGATCGAGAACGCTCGTTACTGCTGGCTAACAATAATAGTTATCCGGTGATCGTACAAACGTGGGTGGATAATGGTGACTTGAAAAATACGCCGGAAACGGTAGACAACGTTCCAGTAATTCCTTTACCTGCCGTTTTTCGTCTGGAACCACAAGAGAAAAAAAATCTCCGACTACTGGCCACTCACATACCTCAGGCAACCGATCGCGAATCATTATACTGGCTGAATATGTATGAAATCTCGCCAGTAGAGACGAAACTACCAGCCAGTTTATCAGCGGTAAAAGTTGCGGTTCGTTTGCAGCTTAAACTGTTTTTCCGCCCGGAAAACTTGTCTCCTTCACCAGATAAAGTCGTTGAAGAACAAAAGATAGAGCCACAAAGAATGCCGGGTAGACTGGCAATAAAGATAAGTAATCCAACGCCATATTTTGCAACCTATCGCTCATTAAGTCTGGTAGGAGAAAAGAGCATGCAAACAATTGATCCGGGAATGCTATCACCCTTTAGCGCCAAAATAATCAATGCAGATATTGTTTCCTTAGGTGAGCCAAAGCGAGCTACATTTGAATTGATTGATGATGATGGCAATATCGTTAAAGGCAACCGCAGCTTTTAAGTGCGCTGCTGATAAGAGAACATGATGCACGTAATGCTACGTTTACAACCAATTTATTCTGTCACAAAACGGATAATTCACGGTTATGAAGTCCTGAGTGGTCCTTTACCTGCCCAGGATTGCGAGACATTTTTTTCGTCGCTGAGTGCCGCCTCACATCAAACCCTATTGGTACAGCAGTTAAATATAATCAAACAGCGAAATGATTATTCTCGTTATTATTTAAACTTACCCGTTGCCTTATTAAGCGATATGTTTGCTATAGAACAGCTTCTGCCAGAACTACATAACAACATAATTATTGAACTACAGGATCCGGAAAATATTAGTCGCCTTTCTCCCTCGGCGGCACGTGTGTTAAATCACAACCTAAACCTGATTCGTGCTAACGATATCCCCATCTGGCTGGATGACATTGCGCCAGCGTTATTTGATGACGTTTCTTCACTTCTTTTTAAATTTGATGGGATTAAAATCGATAAACATGCGTTCTGGACTCTCAGCGAAACGCCCGAACACTTACGGCAATTTATATACGATTGCCATACGCTAACTCAAAATGTAACAGTAGAAGGTATTGAAAATATCCAGCAACAGAGAGTCGCAACTCGTTGCGGAGCAAATTTTCTACAAGGATTCTTATGGCCTGAAATTCATATACAACATCCTTATTTATTTACGTATTGTTATCCGTAATCTTCACAAATCGAGATAGGCAATACCTCTAATTTGTTGAATCTGATGAACAAGATCGTCTTTTGAGGTTTTCCCCTGCGTTTATTTTCTGCTCAAATTTATTACCATGGTCAGAACCTTAAAGGAGATGACAGATATCGATGGGTTACTGCTCTCGCGCGCTTTAGCTAACTCAGGCGTATGAGGTCCGTAAACCGGGTGTAAAAGAATAGATAACCGAACGGAGGAGCCAACGTTCGCGGCACGACCACGGCTGTTATGACCGGGACAATCGAAGGATAGGTATCTGGCCGGAAAAATATTCAACCGACACATTGTGCGTATTCACCTGTCCCCCTTGCCGACATTACGTAGTTAATGTCATACATCTTTCTTTGATAAAGTTTCAATAAAAGAATTTCTCAAATATCTATGAAAGCTATCATTTTCCATATTTTTATGCCAGTACAAATATTGCTGTAAGAATATACTTTCAGTGCCGACATAAACGCGTGATAATCCCAGCTTATTTATTGAACGGACGGTTAAAAAAGAAAAGTAATCACTTCGATTCAAAAAGTCAGCAATCGTTCTGATTGATTGTATTTTGATGAAGGGTCTAAATGGCTCACGACCAAAAACATCATTATACTTTTCCTCTAGTTTTTCCGGTAAACTTAACAAGGCTATGTATTTAAACTCATTTAATTCATCAATTGACGATAGTTTTATTTTCTTCCCTGCAAGAGGATGATGCTTCCCTACCGCGAATGAGTATTCCAGGTCGCTTACCTTTATACGCGTTAAATTATCTTCCAATACATTCACATTGCCAAAATAAAAATCAAGTTTCGCTGAAAGTAAATCATGAATGGAATTATCATCCCTCAATAAGATAGAGAAAGAGACATCGAGATCGCCACCTGATTCTTGCACACAGGCATCAAGAAACCCAATATCCTCGTAAAAATGAGTATCCGCATTAACCGATAGCACATACTCTCTTTTTAATGGAATAATTGTATTGTTGTAGTATTCGCTGATGTTGTAGAAACTTTCAATTTTCAGCACAATACTTTCAAGACTTGGAAGAAGAACTTCACTTAGGGTTGTTAAAATCATCCCTTTTTTACTTCGTACCAACAAAGGATCGTTAAAGATTTCCCTTAGTCGTGATAATTTCTGACTGACTGCTGGTGGGGTAAGGTGAAGTTGAGCCGCTACCGCCTTTACATTCTTCAACTTTAAAAGGAGATATAACACAATCAGCAAGTCGCTATTATACCTCAGTGTTTTTGGAAAGCCGCTACGATACATATGACCCCACAAGTAAAGTATACTTTTAATTAACTCAACATTTCAACAATCGAACATTGTAATTTATTTTAGCCCTCAAAAGCAGTCTTTATTGAGGGGATGAACTCTCAAACTCAGCCAAAGCGCCCTGAATAGTAGATAATGATATCCGATTCTGATGTACAAACGACACTACAATCTCTCCTTAGAGCAAGAACCAGAGCAAAAAAACAGGAAAGATAGGCCACTACAATGTCAGTTTCTCACCCAAAGCGGTCGCTATATGTCATTCATCTGTGCTTCTCTCGAACATGACAAGTTGTTTCACGCGGGAACACTCTGGCTATAGAATATCTATCCTCAACGACCGGTAAGGGCAAGACATGGATATTGTAAAAATTAAAGAGCGTTTGAGCTTCCTTCAGGAGGCAGAAAAACTCAAAAGTGTGCTTCGTAGTGCGCATACCTCTACCGGTAGAACGGAGAGCACGGCCGAGCACTCGTGGCGCCTGAGCCTGATGGCCATGATCTTTGAGGATGAATTAGCAGGGGTAGATATGCTCAGAGTTCTCAAGATGTGTCTCGTTCACGATCTGGGAGAAGCAATCCATGGTGATATTCCCGCTGTCGAGCGGGATCTGCACCCGGATAAGGGAGAACAGGAGAAAGACGCGCTGTTGCATCTCACTCGTGCGCTTGGTGAAAAGCAACGGGAGGAAATTCTGTCACTCTGGCAGGAATACGAATGTGCCGCTTCACCGGAAGCCAGAGCCGTCAAGGCACTCGACAAACTCGAAACGATCCTCCAGCACAACCAGGGGATTAATCCGCCAGACTTCAATTATGCATTTAATCTTACTTATGGTCAGGAGTACACCAGCACGCATCCCTTGTTCATGCAGCTGCGCGAAATTCTCAATGAGGATACGCGCCAAAAAATTACCGGGCGCGCACAACAGTGATCTTCCTGAAGGCGGCTGCGCGAGATGCCATCATTGGCAGGCCAGTCGTTTTCACTTTATCCAATCCAACCTGGTTCGAAATATAAAGTCTTTTCTCATGAACAGTCCGAGGGGTATCTGCACAAAATTGCAGAATTCAACCGGGCGGTAGTAAAGCGCTCCTTAATCAAGGAGTAATGTACGCAACTTTAGTTCCAACAAGTGCATCAAATCTAGCCCAAAAAAGATATCTCACAGCCCCCATTAAAATGAACGCTGGAATGACATTCGCGCGCCGGGATGTGCAGTGGTAGCATGCGTCCGTGCAATACTCTTTTGAACACTATATTGTGTTCTTATATAAATAAAAGACAATAAGTACTGGGAGGCAATAGATTATTGCCGTATCGAAAATGAAACTTCCCACCATTAATAACCAATTCATATATCACCATTGAGGAAACATAAAGCATTCCCCAAAAAAACAAAAGGCATAGAATGAGACACACCATCCAGACTATCTCATTTAACCATTCATCTTTCATTCTCAACTTCCATTCACATGACTTCTTAGACATCGCAGCATATTCACGAAAACAAAAAAACAAAACTAAAATAATCAGGATAATTTTGATTGCTAGGCTCATGGCATCCTTTTCGGGCGTCGCTAATTAAATAAATCATTCCATTATGAAGCACTGGCCTTGATTAGGGTTAAAGTGTAATAAGAAAATCATTATTCTCTACTATTTAATAAATAAACCACAAAAAGCAACTATTCAATAACTTAGTTTCGGATATTGATTTATCTTCACGACAGCTATTAACGAAATTTCTTAGTCGTAATAACGTCCTAAAATCGATTTAGTTAATATCTGTATTTTTGTTAAAGGTATAGTTATTGCTATCACTGATTTTAGAAGCGTTAGCCATACGGGGATCATATTGTCAGATTCAGTTAGATGACTTATTGAATAATGGCATCCTATTGGGCATAAAGTCGCAACTACACTTAATACTATTGGTTATAATATGATTTCATTAATTATGATTTTTACACACAGTATATAACGTTGCTTTACACGTGGCAGGTACCAGTACAAGTCACTACAGTCACATGATTTCATTTCGCTGATACACGGCTCCCTTTCCCAGACAGAGCTGGCAGTACTCTGTTGTATTTTATGTGGTCCAGCACCAGTTCGTTAAAGTTCCTGAGCCCAGCACGCTTCACAGCCAATATCCGATAACGGCTAACAGCCTGCACCGTCAGATTCATCCTTTCAGCTACCTGCGATGTAGGATAGCCATGCAGAAGCAACGCCAGAACCTGCTGTTCAGTAATGGAAGCGCATTTTCGTTTCCATTCTTTAGCAGGACGAAAACGGTTTGTCTCACGAGCTCTCAGTGCCCGCAACATCTGCTGTTTTAACGCTGCTGGTTGTATTTTTTTACTGACGACCAGGTCCGCACCAGCATGTATACTGGGCGACACGTCTAAAACCGACCGGACCAATGATACAATAAAAAACGTTTTCCGGCAGGCAGGATTGACTCGTAGTGGTGTAGCCGCATCCCCGTCCGTGAACATCACACACATAGTGTCCCGCCCTGGCTGTAAACGCCTGAACTCATCATTCAGTTCATCCACCAGGGCGCTGAACGTGATATTGCTGTACAAACAAAATGTGTTTGGGACTATCTTTGTCATCGGCTTACCCTTGCGTCTGTATCCTTTGTCATGTTCTCCAGCACTATTTCGTGTTGTCATACCATTTCATCACGCGTTCTACTTTGGCAGTCAATCACTGTAGTCGTTGCAACATTGTGGCAGGAGTATATATATTTCACATTACTAGAACATTTTCAGAGTTAACGACTCTACCACTGTCAGGATCATGATTATTTTAAATAGTATTAAATTTGTAATGTAAGTACCAAAATCTCATGATTTTCTGTAATCAGTCAAGGTGTCAGATCTTTTTTAAAAATCCAATAATCAGCAGGTAAAAAAAGACAATGATAAAACGTGTAGCACGCTGATGCTGCCAATGTAAATATTGACTTATTGATTAAATTGCAAAGTTATTTCGGGGAACTTAAATGCCATCAATTAAAAACGACATATAAATATGAAAAACAATTATTCTAACGACCTCCAACCCCGACTCTATATAATCGAAATAGACTTTTCCCTGGTGTCCGCGATGCCCGGATTGAATATAAAAAAAGTGTCGCAATGATTTTATCTTCAGTGATCATCACAGTGATAAACAACGAGACCAATATTAAAATATTATAAATTTTTCCTCGCCATCAATGGCTCGTATTATCATTAAGTTTTGTGTTGGAATTATATCCTTTAAATTATTTATGAATATATAAGATTCATCACATTTAAACTAGGCAAAATCTCATTTTGTATCACCAAAATATTTAAACGTTTCGTTTTGTGACTCATGTTAAATAACCACCTTCTATAGATAGTTTGATTGCAGAATCAGTCTGGTGATAAATCAAGGCACTTTACCTTTCAGATACTTTACAAACGGGTTATCTGTCAGTTTTCAGGAAGGAAAAGTACATCGTGATTACATTGTTCATATGCCCATTTATCCAGACTGATCTGAGATAAACTCGCTGCCGTTTTCTGTCTTAATACATACCAGCAGGCACTTATCCTGCATTCTCAGCGCTTTTATTGCGCTGACAACGTCCTCAGTCTTCAATGATATTTTGGCATGGAACGCCTGACATTTCTGATTAAAATTATTCTCTACAGTCAGTGCATGGAAACGGTTTCCGTTAACCAGACTATCCGACACAAAATCCATACTCCAGCACTGCTCAATGTGTGTCAGGGGTGGGTATCGAGATGCTTTCCCCCACGCCGTCAAATATCTACTTCCAGTTAAGACAGAATGGTCAAAGATCATGGCGTTGACATGGGTAAGAGGCCGTCACAACGGTATCTGGCCTGTGAGGGACCTGCCAGCCTCATATTCACGGACGCAGGTCAAGCGCCAAAGGCAATACTGCAAAGGGTCTGTCTGCGCTGCTCCACTGAACGCGAGGATATACACATCATGAAATCACCGGTTAGTATTTGTATCGTGAAAAAATCACATATTAAACGAGATCATCTTTCTCACAGAACCGACCTCGGGCTAAGTACTGCCTGGCTTTGCCACCTTCGACTGGTAACCATCCTCAGTAATCACCAGCTATTTTCATGCCCAATTAACCACTGAAACCGCTCTCAATATCTGAACGATTGGCTACAGGGCAACATCTGTTGCAACAGCAGGATCATTTTCGATAACAATGAAGACAACACAGATTCAGCTGTACTGTTGTCGTCAAATGAACAAGCTCTCAGGGAAGTCGGAATGCTAAGTCTGATGAATTCTCATGCCCACCAGTGCAATCCGGACGGCAATGGCATAATGGAAACGGATAAAAAACAAAAAACCCAAGTCGCATAACGACTTGGGTTTCGAATTTGGCGGAAGCGTAGAGATTCGAACTCTAGAACCCTTTCGGGTCGCCGGTTTTCAAGACCGGTGCCTTCAACCGCTCGGCCACGCTTCCAATGAGGCGCACTATAAACATCCCGAACGGACCTGTAAAGCACCAATGTGTTCGTTTGCCTGAAAAACAGCCAAAATGCTGTTAATTGACTTAAATAACAACAAATTGACCGTTTATTCAGCACAAATACGGGCTCCAGCGCTTAAAGTTTTTTGATGTACATATCTTTGGTGTAGTAGTTTCCGCGGTTATCCGGTGCGAATCCCCCCACCCACGGCTTCACCAGATGCGTGCGAACATAGTGGTAAACCGGAATCGCTGGCACATCTGCCCCTAAAAGGTCTTCAGCCTGCTGGTAATATTTGCCTCGCTCCTGGAGCGAAGTTGCTTTCGCTGCATTACGCATCGCTTCATCAAAGGCGGGATTGCTGTAGCCGGTGGTGTTTTCGCTATCTCCGGTACGGAAGATGTTGAGGAAACTTGAAGCATCATCATAGTCAGCGATCCACGCGTAACGTACGACGTCAAAATTACCGGCATGCATGGTGTCCAGCATGGTTTTCCATTCCTGATTTTGCAGCTTCGCCTCTACGCCGAGGTTTTTCTTCCACATTGATGATGCGGCAATAGCAATACGCTGATGGGTTTCAAACGTGTTATAGAGCAGATTTAAACTAAGCGGATGCTCGGGGCCAAAACCGGCTTCAGCTAGCAGCTTCTTCGCTTCAGTGATACGTTTTTCAAACGGCCACGACGCATATTCCGGCGCATGCAGTTGTACTCCCCCTATTTCCGGCTGGCTGATAAGCCACGCCGCACGTTGCCCCTGCCCCATTACCTTTTGTGCAATGATGTCTTTATCTAACGCCATATTCAGCGCACGACGCACGCGCGGGTCATTAAACGGCGCTCGGGTCGTATTGAACTGATAGTAATAGGTTGAAAGCTGAGGTGAGACATGAAGTTCATCACCCATCGTCTTTTTCAGCTGCGCGAATTGATTGACCGGTACGCTATACACGATGTCAATTTCACCGGCCTTATAGCGGTTAACGTCAGCAGACTCTGAACTGATAGGCAAATAGGTAACCTTATTAATGACCGTGTGCTGATCGTCCCAGTAATGTGGGTTACGCTCGGCAACAATGCGCTCATTGACCACCCACTGCGACAATTTGTACGGTCCGCTACTGACAAAATGTTCTGGTCGGGTCCACTTATCGCCAAAGCGGCCTATCAGCACTTTATCCAGTGGAACCAGAGACGGGTGCGCCAGCATCGCCAGAAACGCCGCCGTCGGCTGCGTAAGAGTAATTTCCAGCGTGCTATCATCGAGGGCTTTGACTCCTAGCATGGCAGGATCTTTTTTCCCTTGAGCAATATCGACGGCGTTCGCAACATGCATATTGCCCAGATACGAAGAATAAGGGGAAGCCGTTTGTACAGAGACCAGACGCTGCCAGCTCCAGACAACATCCTGCGCGGTAATAGCTGACCCATCTGACCAGGTTATGCCCGGACGCAAATGAAAGGTCCACACGGTGTTGTCTTTGTTCTCCCAGGACGCGGCAAGACGGGGTTCAATAGAGCCATCCGGCTTAACTGCCACCAGCCCGTCGAACATATCACTGATTAAATTAAACTCAACGTTGCTTTCGACTTTATGCGGATCCAGCGACGCTGGCTCACTGCCGTTGTTCCTGACCAGCTCCTGTTTTTCTGCAAGTAGTGTACCTGCAGGCACATTTGCCGCCCTCGTCACGCCGTTGATAGACATCAAACAGACAGCCAACAGCGTAAACGTCAATATCTTCGATTTGTGTTGAATCATTCCCTTTACCTTATCGCTCTGTTTTTGTAGACACCTCAGTCACTGTCAGAGAGATTCGGGAATAACGCAATATTTTTCAGTTACCTGGCAGAGGTGGATCTGACATTTTTTCACATACAGTGCTAACATCTGATTCGGGAGCTTTTGTTGAAATAATATGCTTAAGCCTGGCGGGTTAAAATGCGTAAAGATGGGTAAAACCGCTGTGTCATTCCCCTTGATTTCATTATCCTTCATCATTAATTACATCTGTCATAAGAGAGTGACTCATGGATCGTATTATTAGTTCTTCACGCGATCGTACATCGCTACTCAGCACACATAAGGTGCTGCGCAATACCTATTTCCTGCTCAGCCTTACGCTGGCGTTTTCAGCGCTCACGGCGACCGCCAGTACCGTACTGATGTTGCCTTCTCCGGGACTTATCCTGACGCTGGTGGGTATGTATGGTCTGATGTTCCTGACCTATAAAACGGCGGATAAACCGGTCGGTATTCTGTCCGCTTTCGCTTTCACCGGATTCCTGGGCTACATTCTGGGACCGATACTGAACACTTACCTGTCTGCAGGCATGGGTGATGTTATCGCCATGGCTTTGGGCGGTACGGCGCTGGTCTTCTTCAGCTGCTCGGCCTATGTGCTGACCACGCGTAAAGATATGTCCTTCCTCGGCGGTATGCTGATGGCAGGTATCGTGGTGGTGCTGATTGGTATGGTTGCGAATATCTTCCTGCAGCTGCCGGCGTTACATTTGGCGATCAGCGCGGTGTTTATCCTGATTTCTTCAGGTGCAATCCTGTTTGAAACCAGCAATATCATCCGTGGCGGTGAAACCAACTACATCCGTGCCACCGTTAGCCTGTACGTTTCGCTGTACAACATCTTCGTCAGCCTGCTGAGCATTCTGGGCTTCGCCAGCCGCGATTAAGGTGTCAACACGCATTATCCAGCCCCGCTTATGCGGGGCTTTCTTTTTTGGTAAACTGCCGCCAGTTTGACTAACGCAGTGACAAATTATGTTGATCTTTGAAGGTAAAGAAATCAGTACCGATAGCGAAGGCTATCTAAAAGATACTACCGAATGGAGCGAGCCGCTGGCGGCTGCCATTGCCGAAAACGAAGGTATTACGCTGTCCGCGGAACACTGGGAAGTTGTGCGTTTTGTTCGCGAGTTTTATCTGGAGTTTAATACCTCCCCCGCTATACGCATGCTGGTAAAAGCGATGGCCAACAAGTTTGGCGAAGAGAAAGGCAACAGCCGTTATCTCTACCGCCTGTTTCCGAAAGGTCCGGCTAAGCAGGCGACTAAAATTGCCGGCCTGCCGAAACCGGTGAAATGCATTTAATAGCGGATACTAAATCCTTTTAGCTCGTCGCCAGGGCGGTGCGGTTCGCTGAGGATCCGGTCAACTCTGGCGCTACGCGGTCCTCCGGCTTTCAACCACTTCATCAGTTGTTCCACTTGCTCACTTTCGCCACAGGCAACAACCTCTACGCTGCCATCATCCATATTCTTTGCGTAGCCGGTCAGTCCGAGGCGTTGCGCTTCATGCTGGGTGGTGTAGCGAAATCCTACCCCCTGAACCCGGCCATAAACCCAGGCGATGATGCAGACTTTCGACATGGCGGTTCTCCTTATCAACATAAATGAAGAAACAGTTCCCGATGCCTCAACGCACCTGCTTCGGCAGGCATCCATAATGCTGGCGAAATCTTGCGGTAAACCGTGAACCTGACAGATAACCACAGCGTAACGCAATTTCACCAATCGGCAGCGTGGTCGATTGCAGCTGAGAGAGTGCGCAGGACATACGCACTTCCTCTACGATTTGCCGATAACTCTGCGACTCCATCTGCAATCGTCTGCGTAGCGTTGAGGTACCGATGGAAAGATGACCGGCAATTTCCTGAGCTGTCCATAGCTTAGCAGGGGATAACATAATAAGTTGTCGCACCTGTTCGGTTAGATTAAATCGACGCTCGATAAGCAGTGGTCCCGCCACACCATCGTGCAGTAACGCCAGCAATAATCCCATCGCCTGATGCTCCTGCAATTTTGCCGGTAAATTCTGGCGTACTGCATCCAGCAAGCTTTCCCACATAAATGCCAAACCGCTGCTCATGGGCGTGCAGAGCGATGTCAACTTTGCCGGTGGGAAATCCTCGACCCAGTTATTTTTAAACGCGGTAATGATATTTGTCGACAGCAACAGCAAATCCGAGCGAAATGCCCCCTGCTCCGGCTGATTAATAATCTCCAGAGGCGTATTGGCTGGGATGATAATCAGCTCGCCCGGCCCCGCAACCAGGCGGTTTTCGTCCTGAATAATGACCTTACTTCCCTGCGTAATGTGGCAAATAGCAGCAGAAAACAGTTTTACCCGGTGCAGGCGGTGCAAATGGCCGGAACGCACCTCTGCGGTGGTAAGATTGTTATGGCGAAAATGTACCTCCTGCACCCGTTCATCCTCTTTTATCTTGCGTACGTCGCGGTTAATTCAGCTTTGGCAATCACATGGCTGTTCAGCATAAAACCGACCAGCGCGCCGCTGGCATTACTGTCAATTGGCAACGCGTCGGTATTTAACGCCCACACGGTAAACTGATAGCGGTGAGGTTTATCGCCCGGCGGCGGGCAGGCGCCCCCAAATCCAGCATAACCGAAATCATTACGTCCCTGAACAGCTCCTGCGGGTATCTTATTCGTGCTGGCCCCGCCAGGAAGCGAATGCACCTGGGCCGGAATATTCACAATGGTCCAGTGCCACCAGCCGCTTCCCGTTGGCGCATCGGGATCAAACAGCGTAATGGCAAAACTTTTGGCATCAGTTGGCGGATTTTGCCAGCTCAGCTGCGGGGAGATATTGTCACCACTGCAGCCAAACCCCTTAAACACCTGTTTTTGCGTTAATTGCAGGTTAGCGGGTATGTCGGTGCTGGTGAGGCGAAACGCCGAGGCTGCAGAGGCATCAAAACTCAGCGCGACAATGGCGGCGGTAGCCAGAGAGAAGATAGCTTTCATTGTATTTCCTTTTTCTCATTAAGAAATAGCAATGTAAACGGTGGGCATAAAAGAAACTGTGCCTCTGCGATAGCGTTTTGTGCCGAAACGCTCAGCGCCATGCGCTGATGATTGACCTCATCATCTGTGCTACTCTACGCGCCATTTTATTTTAATGGTTTCAGGCTGGTATTTTACTCCAGCCCGCGTCACTGTTTGTGAGAGGTTGCTCCGCATGACTGAATCTACAACTCTACATTATCCTCGTTTAGTGTTAGCCAAAGGGCGCGAAAAGTCCTTAGTTCGCCGCCATCCGTGGGTATTTTCCGGTGCTGTCGCCCGTATGGAAGGCAAAGCCAACCTTGGTGAAACCGTTGATATTGTTGATCACCAGGGTAAATGGTTAGCGCGCGGCGCGTTCTCACCTGCGTCACAGATCCGCGCGCGCGTCTGGACCTTTGACAAGTCTGAATCCATCGATATTGATTTCTTCACTCGTCGTCTGCAGAAAGCACAGACATGGCGTGACTGGCTGGCAAGCAAAGATGGCCTGGACAGCTACCGTCTGATCGCTGGCGAATCTGATGGCTTGCCAGGCATCACTATTGACCGCTTTGGTAACTTCCTGGTATTACAGTTGCTCAGCGCTGGTGCTGAATATCAACGTGCGGCGCTGATCAGCGCCTTGCAAATTGTTTTCCCGGACTGCGCAATTTATGACCGTAGCGATGTCGCTGTGCGCAAAAAAGAAGGTATGGAGCTGACCCAAGGGCCTGTAACAGGCGAATTGCCGCCTGCTCTGCTGCCGATTGAAGAGCACGGCATGAAGCTACTGGTTGATATTCAGCACGGTCACAAAACTGGCTATTACCTCGATCAACGCGACAGTCGCCTGGCCACGCGTCGTTACGTGGAAAACAAACGTGTCCTGAACTGTTTCTCTTATACCGGCGGCTTTGCTGTCTCAGCATTAATGGGTGGATGCCGTCAGGTAGTCAGCGTCGACACCTCCCAGGAGGCGCTTGATATTGCCCGCCAGAACGTGGAACTGAACAAACTGGAGCTGAACAAAGCCGAGTTCGTGCGTGATGACGTGTTCAAACTGCTGCGCGCCTATCGCGATCGCGGTGAGAAATTTGATGTCATCGTCATGGATCCGCCTAAATTTGTCGAAAACAAAAGCCAGTTGATGGGCGCCTGCCGCGGTTATAAAGACATTAATATGCTGGCGATTCAATTACTCAATCCGGGCGGCGTACTGCTGACTTTCTCCTGTTCCGGGCTGATGACCACCGATTTATTTCAGAAAATCATCGCTGATGCCGCAATAGATGCTGGTCGTGATGTACAATTTATAGAGCAGTTCCGTCAGGCCGCCGATCACCCGGTGATCGCTACCTACCCGGAAGGGCTGTATCTGAAAGGGTTTGCCTGTCGCATCATGTAACTTGAAAAGTGGAATATTACCCTTACATAGAGGGTATCTATTTCCCGGGAGGTGACTATGATTGCCAGCAAATTCGGTATCGGCCAGCAGGTCCGCCATTCCCTGTTAGGTTACCTCGGAGTGGTCGTGGATATCGACCCGGAATATTCGCTTGATGAGCCGTCAGCCGATGAGTTGGCGGTCAACGACGAACTTCGCGCCGCTCCCTGGTATCACGTGGTGATGGAAGACGATAATGGCCTGCCCGTACATACGTATCTGGCCGAAGCACAGCTGAGTAGCGAGCTACAGGAAGAACATCCGGAGCAACCGTCAATGGATGAACTGGCGCGAACAATCCGTAAACAGCTTCAGGCTCCGCGCCTGCGTAACTGATCGCATTTACCCGGCCTACAACGATATCTGTCGTAGGCCGGATTCGTATCCAATCATCCGCACGAATTTACTTCGCCAACCCCAAACGCGGGATCTCAATCGCCGGACAGCGATCCATTACCACCATCAGCCCTGCGTCACGCGCCAACACGGCCGCCTGCTCGTTAATCACGCCAAGCTGCATCCACAGTGTCTTCGCACCGATGGCGATAGCTTCCTGAGCAACGCCCCACGCCGCTTCTGAATTACGAAAGACATCAACCATATCCACTTTCTCAGGCACATCCGCCAGCGTCGCATAGCCCTGTTGTCCCAGCAGCGTTTTCCCGGCAACCTTCGGCGAAACAGGGATAACGTGATAGCCCTGGTCAAGTAAATATTTCATGACCCGATAGCTTGGGCGATCGGGTTTATCACTTGCTCCCACCAGTGCAATCGTGCGGGTCGTTGTCAAAATGCCAGCAATATCGGTCTCTTTCATCGTTTTCCTCCAGGCTGTTTAGCAAAGTGTACGACAAACCTGAGCACGCAACCATTCATCCCATACTGGCGTATGAGAGCTAAACTCAAAAATATGTCTATATGTTAGTAAACATGATTATCGAAAAATTTAGATACATCTTATACAGATAATTTCTGGTCAGGAGAAACCTATGAAAACCGGCATTGTGACAGCCTTAATAGCCCTGTGTTTGCCGGTAACCGTTTTTGCTACCTCTTTACGTCTGTCAAATGATATTGACCTGCTGGTGCTCGACGGAAAAAAAGTCTCCAGCTCATTACTACGTGGTGCCGACAGTATTGAGCTGGAAAATGGTCGGCACCAGCTCGTGTTTCGCGTAGAAAAATCCATTCGTCTGTCCAGCCACGAAGAACGTCTCTATATCTCATCCCCGCTGGTCATAAGCTTTGATACCCAACTCGTCAGTCAGGTTAATTTTCACCTCCCGCGTCTGAACAATGAGCTGGATGCCGCTCGTTTCGATGAGGTTCCCCGCGTGGAACTGCTGGATGGGGACTCTATGCCTATCCCCGTCAAGCTGGATATTCTGTCCATCACCTCCACGGCGAAAACCGTGGATTATGAAATGGAAACAGAACGCTATAACAAAGCGGCTAAACATGCTTCGTTGCCACAATTCGCCACAATGATGGCCGATGACAGCTCTCTGCTATCCGGGGTTTCTGAACTGGATCGCGTGCCGCCTCAGTCGCAAACGCTGACCGAACAGCGCTTAAAATATTGGTTCCAACAGGCTGACGCGCAAACGCGAAGTAACTTTTTGCAATGGGCCCAAAAACAACCTCCTTCATGACATTTATCTTCGCATCGCATTTTTTTGGTCTTTCTCTTGCAGCGTCAAGCGCTTCCAGTACTCTGTAACCAGGTTAACTTGGGAGCTGTACTATGGAATTAACGACTCGCACATTGCCAGCGCGTAAGCATATTGCGTTGGTTGCACACGATCACTGTAAAAAGATGTTGATGAGCTGGGTGGAACGCCACCAACCCTTGCTGGAAAAGCATGTTCTGTATGCCACCGGGACGACAGGAAACTTAATCCAACGCGCGACCGGAATGGACGTCAACGCCATGCTGAGCGGCCCAATGGGCGGTGACCAGCAGGTGGGCGCGCTCATTTCAGAAGGGAAAATTGATGTGCTGATCTTCTTCTGGGATCCGCTCAACGCCGTACCACACGATCCGGATGTCAAAGCCCTGCTGCGTCTGGCGACGGTATGGAATATCCCGGTCGCCACCAACGTGTCGACGGCCGATTTTATTATTCAGTCGCCAAACTTCAACGATGCTGCGGACATCTTGATCCCAGATTACGCCCGCTATCTTGCAGAACGCCTCAAATGATCCCAAGCAGGTGGCTACCGCCGCCTGCGTTTCAGGGTTTTCGGATAACCGGAACATCCAGTTGCTTAAGCTCATCAACAAAGCATGAGGGTGTTTCTTTATTAAATAGCAGCCATACCCGATGCCGCGCACGTGTTAGCGCCACATACAGCAGGCGTCTCTCTTCTGCATCCGGAAAATCTTCCACCGCCGGGAGCAACGCCTCTTCCATAATCGACTCGCGGGCCGGAGCTGGAAAACCATCATTACCGTCGTGAAGCCCCACAATAATGACGTAATCCGCCTGCTGTCCTTTGCTGGCATGGATAGTCATAAAGTCCAGCTGTAGCTTAGGCCAGCGGGTGGCCGCTTTCTCCAGACTCGCTGGTTTCAGATGATGGTATCGCGCCAACACCAAAATCCGCTCTTCAGTCTTCACAAACCCTGACAACTTATCCAGCAGCAGATCCAGCTGATTTTCATCGAGCAACGTGACGGCTTTTTTATCACCGGTCATCAGACTGTTGAGCGGTTTCGTAAGTTGGTGAGGGTTTCGCTGGATAAACTGGTTTGCAACTTCACCAATACGATTGTTAAAACGGTAAGTCGTGTCCAGATTGCAACGATCGCCCTCGCCGAAGTTTTGCTGAAATGCGGTAGTCAACGAAAGTTGCGCCCCGCTAAAGCGATAAATGGCCTGCCAGTCATCCCCCACGGCGAACAGCGTAGTCTGTGAGTTCTGCTTACGCAGGGCGGCTAACAGAGCGGCACGCTGAGGAGAAATATCCTGAAATTCATCGACCAGAATGTGCTTCCACGGGCTGATAAACCGCCCCTTCTCCAGAATAACGATAGCCTGATGAATCAACCCGGAAAAATCGACGGCATTCTCATCCTTCAGCGCGCTCTTCCAGGCCTTGAGCAGGGGCGACATCAGCTTAATGCGTTTACTGAACAGATCGCGGATCTCTTCTGGCGCAGTGGCAATCATCTCCGCCTGCGCTCCGCCATGCATACGCATCAGGCTAACCCAACGATCCAGCCGGGAAGCCAGACGGCGCTGTAATTTTTCGTCATCCCAGAAGTTGCCTTCGGGTACAGACCACTGCATCTCTTCTTCTAACCATTGCCGCCAGCCTTTGGCCTGAGCTTTTTTCTCGCTGCACTGCTGACGCCAGGTCGTTATAAAGAGTTTACTGCGAGCGGCGGCATCATTTTCCAGCTTGCTAACCGTCGGAACTTTTTTGCTGCCCTGCGAAATAATGTGCAGCGCCAGCGAATGAAACGTGCGCGCGGTGACGTCTTGCGTATGCAGGCGTTCACGGATCCGATCGTCCATCTCCTGGGCCGCTTTTCGTCCAAACGCCAGCAGCAGGATCTGTTCAGCCGCTGCCTCTCCTCGCGCAAGCAACCAGCCCGCACGGGCGACCAATACGGATGTTTTGCCGCTTCCCGCCCCAGCAAGGACCAATAAGGATTGCTCACCGTTGACCACAGCACGCGCCTGGGCCGGATTCAGCGGTGAGGATTCAATTTGCTGGAAAAACTCGGCATGCTCTTCCAGCATTGCTTCGGTATAGGCTTGATTGTGCTTTAGGCGACAGGCTTCAATGTCCTTCAACCATGCCTGGCATTGGTGCAACGCCTCACGGCAATTATCAAATTCTTCCAGTCGGTTGATTGGAAGTGGTAGCGCGGCAAAGGCACGACGGATCTGCTGCTGCAGCCCTGTCGTTTGTTCGCGCGTCAGCCATTTGTTATCACTGGTACGTGCCGCGATCGCATCCAGCTGTTGCTGTAAAACTCCCGCAGCGACGGCGCTCATTTCCTGACTCCACTGCTGCCAGAGTGCGTTCAAGTGGTGATGGAAACGCTGCGTCTCCGCCCACTCTGTACCGTGAAGTCGCACCACCTTATCATCCGGGAGCACAAACTCCAGCTCGCCCCATACCAGGCCGCGTTTACAATGAATAGCCAGTAACTGATTGAAGGGAATAAGATACTCGTGACGATCGCCGGAAACTTTAATCCCGGCATTGAGAATAACAGCCCGATCGTAAGGGTGTTGTGCCAGACGTTTTCCAAGAGAAGTTGCTTTCAGTTCCATAAGACTCAGGCGGATCCACACGAAGAGGTTTACTTATCAGTGTAACCGCCAGAGAAAACGTGCTCCAGCCCAAAAAAACGTTACAATTGCCGAAATCACAGAAAACCAGAGTTAACCGAGGGTTTATGCGTACTGTTCTGAATATTTTAAATTTTGTGCTCGGGGGCTTCGCCACCACCTTAGCCTGGTTACTGGCTACGCTGGTCAGTATTGTGCTTATTTTTACTCTACCCTTGACCCGTTCATGTTGGGAGATAACCCGACTCTCGCTGTTTCCTTATGGCAACGAAGCAATTCATGTCGATGAACTGAACCCGGCAGGTAAAAACGTTTTGTTGAATACCGGCGGCACAGTGCTCAATATTTTCTGGCTGATTTTCTTCGGCTGGTGGCTGTGCCTGATGCACATTGTCTCCGGTATTGCCCAGTGCATTACCATCATCGGTATTCCGGTTGGCATCGCGAATTTTAAAATCGCCGCAATTGCACTCTGGCCAGTTGGTCGCCGGGTGGTATCAGTAGAAGTTGCTCGTGCAGCACGTGAAGCCAATGCGCGTCGTCGCTTTGAATAATCAGGACCGATGGCCTTTATGTTAAGTCCTCTGCTCAAACGCTATACCTGGAACAGCACCTGGCTGTACTACGTGCGGATTTTTATCGCGCTCTGCGGCACAACGGCACTGCCCTGGTGGCTGGGCGACGTTAAACTAACCATCCCGCTCACGCTGGGTATGGTTGCTGCCGCACTGACCGACCTGGACGATCGTCTTGCAGGCCGGCTACGCAATTTGATTATTACGTTGGTCTGCTTTTTTATTGCCTCGGCTTCTGTCGAACTGCTCTTCCCATGGCCATGGCTGTTTGCCATTGGGTTAACGCTCTCCACCAGCGGCTTTATATTACTGGGTGGATTAGGTCAACGCTATGCAACCATCGCTTTTGGCGCGTTGCTGATCGCCATTTACACGATGCTTGGCACTTCGCTTTACGATCAGTGGTATCAGCAACCGATCCTGCTGCTCGCTGGCGCTATTTGGTACAACCTGTTAACACTGACCGGGCATCTTCTGTTCCCCATCCGTCCCTTGCAGGATAATCTGGCACGTAGCTACGAACAGTTAGCGCACTATCTGGAACTGAAATCGCGTCTGTTTGATCCCGATATAGAAGATGAAAGCCAGGCACCGTTGTATGATTTAGCTCTCGCGAATGGGCAACTGATGGCGACGTTAAACCAGACGAAGGTGTCGTTACTGACTCGCCTGCGCGGCGACCGCGGGCAACGGGGAACTCGCCGTACGCTACATTACTATTTTGTGGCGCAGGATATCCATGAACGCGCCAGCTCCTCGCATATTCAGTACCAAACGCTGCGCGATCATTTCCGCCACAGCGATGTGATGTTCCGCTTCCAGCGTCTGATGTCGATGCAGGGGCAAGCCTGTTCACAGCTGTCCCGTTGTATTTTATTGCGCACACCTTATCAGCACGACCCACACTTTGAGCGCGTTTTCACCCATATAGATGCTGCGCTTGAGCGCATGCGTGCCAGTGGTGAGCCAGCCGATCTGCTCAACACGTTGGGATTTTTGCTGTCGAATCTGCGAGCCATCGATGCCCAGTTGGCTACTATTGAGTCCGAACAGGCTCAGGTACTCTCACGCAATGAGTCTGAAAATCAGCTTGCTGATGACAGTCCGCATGGGTTCAGTGATATCTGGTTACGTCTGAGTCGTAATTTCACGCCCGAGTCCGCCCTGTTTCGCCATGCTATCCGTATGTCGCTGGTGCTCTGCGTCGGCTATGCCATTATCCAGATAACAGGTATGAACCACGGGTACTGGATCCTGTTGACCAGCCTGTTTGTCTGTCAGCCAAACTACAACGCAACGCGACATCGCCTGGCGCTGAGGGTTATCGGTACACTCGTCGGGATCGCTATTGGTTTACCGATCCTGTGGTTTGTGCCTTCTCTCGAAGGGCAATTGATACTTTTAGTGATCACCGGCGTACTGTTTTTTGCTTTTCGCAACGTCCAGTATGCGCATGCCACAATGTTTATCACGCTGCTGGTGCTACTGTGCTTTAACCTGCTTGGTGAAGGTTTTGAGGTCGCACTGCCGCGTGTCATTGATACGCTGATTGGTTGCGCTATCGCCTGGGCTGCTGTCAGCTTTATCTGGCCAGACTGGCGTTTTCGTAATCTGCCGCGGGTGATTGAACGGGCGACTGATGCAAACTGTCGTTATCTTGATGCAATACTCGAACAATATCATCAGGGTCGCGATAATCGCCTTACATACCGTATCGCCCGGAGGGACGCGCACAATCGTGACGCGGAACTGGCCTCCGTGGTGTCGAACATGTCGAGTGAACCGGACGTCACGGCCCAAACGCGCGAAACGGCGTTCCGCTTGCTGTGTCTGAACCATACGTTTACCAGCTATATTTCCGCATTGGGCGCGCATCGCGAACAGCTAACCAATCCGGAGGTCCTGGCATTGCTAGACGATGCCGTCTGCTATGTTGATGATGCGCTTCACCATCAACCCGCTGACGAGCAGCGCGTATACCAGGCACTGGAGGGACTGAAGCAGCGAATTCAGCGTCTTGAGCCGCGTTCGGACAGTAAAGAGCCGCTGGTCATACAGCAAGTTGGACTATTGATTGCCTTACTCCCGGAGATCCGGCGATTACAGCAGCAAATTGCCGTGCTGCCCTCTAATACCCCAGTTTCGACGTAAGAGAACTCACCCACTCTACCAGCTCCCGGCGACGCGTCGCCGGGAGCGCGGCTTCATGCACTCCCCCGACCGCTCCTTCAAGGGCGTAGAGTATTTTTACCGTCAAGGCGGGGTTATTTTGCCGAAGTTTCAGCCAGCACATTTGTGCTCCCAGCGAACGCAATGTCCCCTCATCTTTAATTCCTGCTTCATTTAGCAGAGTCTCCAGATGAAACGTCATATTGGGTAGCTCCCGCAGACGATGTTGTGCAAAGCGGCTCTGTTTTTCCTTAACAGCTGCATCCAGCGAATAGCGTGATAGCATCACCAACTGCGGCTGGTTTTGCCACAGGGCATCGTTCACCTGGTAATAATTGAGTACAACCGGACGTCCGCGCTTGATAAATGTCAGCCAGACAGGAGAGTTTTTTACACAGTACTGAGCGCTCTGCTCACATGCCCGAAGATATAGTTCACCGCTGGCAACCATGGCAAAGACCGTATCCCCAACAGTCAGACTGTAGCTGCCAAACAATGAGCGATAGTGAATCGCCCCCAAAGAAGCCAGATATTCTTGAGATTTATAGATCCTTGCATAAGAAAGTTCTTTCATAAAAATCCTTTTAAATCATAACGTAACCAAATGATTTTCAGTAGCAGATCCGTTAATGACGAAAATAGGCAACTTATTCGAATGGGGCAAGATGAATTTAATTTTTCCCGTGACGGCGACTAAAAATTGCGAACCTGTTTCCGAAAATAAGGTTGATCTTTATTGATGGCAGGGTTACTGTATATCCATACAGTAACTCACAGGGCTGGATTGATTATGTACACTTCAGGTTATGCAAATCGTTCTTCGTCGTTCTCTTCTGCATCAAGCAGCATTGCGCGCGTGTCGTCAGAGAACGCTACCACTGGGCTTATCAGTGAAGTGGTCTATCGCGAAGACCAGCCCATGATGACACAGCTCCTGCTGCTTCCACTCCTGCAACAGTTAGGGCAGCAATCCCGCTGGCAGCTGTGGCTGACACCTCAGCAAAAATTAAGTCGGGAGTGGGTACAGTCGGCCGGGCTTCCATTGACGAAAGTCATGCAAATTAGTCAGCTCTCTCCCTGCAATACGCTGGAATCTATGGTTCGAGCACTGCGCACGGGCAACTACAGCGTCGTTATCGGCTGGCTGACGGAGGAGTTAACCGAAGATGAACATGCCGAACTGGTAAAAGCGGCAGATGAAGGTAATGCGATGGGGTTTATTATGCGTCCTGTTCGCGCTCAGACACTTGCGGGGAGACAGCATTCCGGGCTAAAAATTCACTCGAATTTGTATCATTAAGTAAAATTAGGATTTATCCTGGAATTTTTTTTCATGTCTCAATTTGGTTTTGAGCCTTAACGGGTTTTTCGTGAGAACGCTTGTCTGAAGCGGTTTTCAGGATATCCTCAGTACATTTATTCATCCAAAAATGTTAAATATTGTGTATACAAGCCTTTTTTTTTCATATGCCTGACGGACTTCACACTTGTAAGTTTTCAACTACGTTGTAGACTTTACATCGCCAGGGGTGCTCGGCGTAAGCCGCAGATATCGGTAGAGTAACTATTGAACTGGTCCCCGGGTGAAGGATTTAACCGTGTTATCTCTCTTCGGAGATATTCATGGCGAATTTTGGATGATAACGAGGCGCAAAAAATGAAAAAGACAGCTATCGCAATTGCAGTGGCACTGGCTGGTTTCGCTACCGTGGCGCAGGCCGCTCCGAAAGATAACACCTGGTACGCTGGTGCTAAAATGGGCTGGTCTCAGTACCATGACATTGGTAACAACCAGATCAACAACGCCGGTCCTACCCACGAAAGCCAACTGGGTGCTGGTGCGTTCGGTGGTTATCAGGTTAACCCGTACGTTGGTTTTGAAATGGGTTACGACTGGTTAGGTCGTATGCCGTACAAAGGCTACACCGACGCTACTCATCAAAACGGCGCTTTCAAAGCTCAGGGCGTTCAACTGACCGCTAAACTGGGTTACCCAATCACTGACGATCTGGACGTTTATACCCGTCTGGGTGGTATGGTTTGGCGTGCAGACGCTAAAAACAACGAAGGTTTCAAAGACCACGACACTGGTGTATCCCCAGTATTCGCTGGTGGCGTAGAGTATGCAATTACTCCTGAAATCGCTACCCGTCTGGAATACCAGTGGACCAACAACATCGGTGACGCGAACACCGTTGGTGGTCGTCCGGATAACGGCCTGCTGAGCGTTGGCGTTTCTTACCGTTTCGGTCAGGAAACTGTAGCTCCAGTAGTTGCTCCGGCTCCGGCTCCAGCTCCAGAAGTACAGACCAAACACTTCACTCTGAAGTCTGACGTTCTGTTCAACTTCAACAAAGCAACTCTGAAACCAGAAGGCCAGCAGGCTCTGGACCAGATGTACAGCCAGCTGAGCAACCTGGATCCGAAAGACGGTTCCGTAGTGGTTCTGGGCTTCACTGACCGCATCGGTTCTGACGCTTACAACCAGGGTCTGTCCGAGAAACGTGCTCAGTCCGTTGTTGATTACCTGATCTCTAAGGGTATTCCTTCTGACAAAATCTCTGCACGTGGTATGGGCGAATCCAACCCTGTTACTGGCAACACCTGTGACAACGTGAAAGCTCGCGCTGCACTGATCGACTGCCTGGCTCCGGATCGTCGTGTTGAGATCGAAGTTAAAGGTATCAAAGACGTTGTAACTCAGCCTCAGGCTTAAGTTATCGTCTAGTAAAAAACCCCGCTTTGCGGGGTTTTTTTTCAGCTGTTTTTCGTTAAAAACGCACCAGAACGTTACGCCGAACCACACCCTACCGCTATTCTTTTCCCAGCAACGCCTGTAAATCCTGCTTCAATGTCGACATTTTGTTCGCGTACTTCTCTTTATGCTCTGCATCTTCAATGAGTTGCACAATAGTTTCAGAAAGCGTTTTACCACGCCGCTGCGCAAGCCCCGCTAAGCGCTGCCAGACCATAAATTCCAGATCGATTGATTTTTTGCGCGTATGCTGATGCTCAGCATTAAAATGCCGTTTACGCCTTGCTCGTATGGTTTGTTTCATACGATTTAGCAGCGCCGGGTTCATGTGTTTTTCAATCCAGGTATTGACCCGAACCGGTTCATTTTCGAGGGTTAGCAATAAATCAACGGCTTCTTTGGCAGCGCTGGCCTCTACGTAACGGGTGATTAACTCCCCCTCACGATGCTTCTTCACCAGATACTTCCATTTCCAGCCGCTTTCAAGGTTTTCAAGTTGTTGATATTTCATTGCGATCTCAATGTTACCGTGTAACTCTTATCAGAATATCAGCTTTTTCGGCATCTGAAGAAAAGAATATCCAGCCTGTGAACTGCCGCGCGTCATCACATTCGTTTCCCGGCGCTTTCCACGTGTGCAGTGATGATGGTTACGGTATAATCGCGTTTTTTACAACAGACTAAAAAACATCAACTTTGACCATTACGAAACTTGCATGGCGTGATCTGGTTCCTGATACCGACAGTTATCAGGAAGTATTTGCACAGCCGCACGTCACTGACGACACCGACACCTTACTTAGCGATACTCAACCGCGTTTACAATTTGCGTTAGAACAGCTTCTTCAGCACTGGACGACGTCCTCGTTCATGCTGGTAAAAGCGCCGGAAGAGCTTGAGTATCTCAACCTTATTGCAGCAGCAGCACGTACGCTGCACACGGATGCCGAAAGTCTGACCGGAGGTCATTATGATATCTCCGGTCACACTATTCGCTATCGTACAGCTGAGAAAGCAGAAGACAATTTTGCAACGTTAACTCAGGTAGTCAGCGCTGACTGGGTTGAAGCCGAACAGCTATTTGGCTGCCTGCGTCAGTTCAATGGCGAAGTGACCCTGCAGCCAGGACTTGTACATCAGGCTAACGGTGGCGTGCTGGTTATTTCATTGCGCACGCTGTTGGCCCAGCCGCTGCTGTGGATGCGCCTGAAAGCCATTGTCAGCCACGAGCGTTTTGACTGGGTAGCTTTTGATGAGTCGCGCCCACTTCCTGTCTCCGTTCCACCTATGCCGCTCAAACTGAAAGTGATATTAGTGGGTGAACGTGAATCACTGGCAGACTTCCAGGAAATGGAGCCAGAACTGGCTGAGCAGGCTATTTATAGCGAGTTTGAAGATAATCTGCAGATAGTGGATGCCGAAACCATGACGCAGTGGTGTCAGTGGGTAACGCATACCGCTACGCGTAACCATTTACCTTATCCCGCTCCTGATGCCTGGCAGGTACTGATTCGTGAAGCCGTGCGCTACACCGGCGAACAGGATACATTGCCGCTTAATCCATTATGGATAATCCGGCAGTTCAAAGAAGTGGCTCCGTTATGCGAGAGCGACACCTGCAACGCTGAGCAGTTTGGCCTGATGCTTGCTCAGCGAGAATGGCGAGAAGGTTTCCTGGCTGAACGTATGCAAGATGAGATCCTTCAGGAACAGATCCTTATTGAGACGGAAGGCGAGCGTATTGGCCAAATTAACGCCCTGTCGGTGATTGAATTCCCTGGACATCCGCGCGCGTTTGGTGAGCCTTCACGTATCAGCTGTGTGGTGCATATTGGCGATGGCGAATTTACGGATATTGAGCGCAAAGCCGAACTCGGCGGAAATATTCATGCCAAGGGCATGATGATTATGCAGGCGTTCCTGATGTCGGAACTCCAGCTTGAACAGCAAATCCCCTTCTCCGCCTCACTGACCTTTGAGCAATCGTACAGCGAAGTCGACGGCGACAGCGCATCCATGGCCGAATTGTGCGCATTGATTAGCGCCCTCGCCGACGTTCCTGTTAATCAAAGCATCGCCATTACCGGTTCTGTCGATCAGTTTGGTCGCGCGCAACCTGTTGGTGGTCTGAACGAGAAAATTGAAGGTTTCTTCGCCATCTGCCAGCAGCGTGAGCTGACCGGCAAGCAGGGCGTTATTATTCCTTCAGCTAATGTCAGACATCTGAGCCTGCAGCCCACGCTGCTACAGGCTGTAGAAGAAGAAAAATTCACTATCTGGGCGGTGGACGACGTGACCGATGCGCTGCCACTGTTGTTAAATCTGGTGTGGGATGGTGAAGGTCAGACAACGTTGATGCAAACTATCCAGGAGCGTATTGCTACGGCAACGCAACAGGAAGGTCGTCACCGTTTTCCCTGGCCGCTACGTTGGCTGAACTGGATTATTCCGAACTGATCGGACTTGTTCAGCGTACACGTGTTAGCTATCCTGCGTGCTTCAATAAAATAAGGCTTACAGAGAACATGGTAGATAAACGCGAATCCTATACAAAAGAAGACCTTCTTGCCTCTGGTCGCGGTGAGCTGTTTGGCGCAAAAGGGCCACAACTGCCTGCACCAAGCATGCTGATGATGGACCGTGTCATCAAGATGACCGAAACTGGCGGCAACTTTGACAAAGGTTATGTTGAAGCTGAACTGGATATCAACCCGGACCTGTGGTTCTTCGGATGCCACTTTATCGGCGATCCGGTGATGCCAGGCTGCCTGGGTCTTGATGCCATGTGGCAGTTGGTTGGATTCTATCTCGGCTGGCTGGGTGGCGAAGGTAAAGGCCGCGCGCTGGGCGTAGGCGAAGTTAAATTCACCGGCCAGGTTCTGCCGACCGCGAAGAAAGTGACTTACCGCATTCACTTCAAACGCATCGTTAACCGTCGCCTGATCATGGGCCTGGCTGATGGTGAAGTGCTGGTTGATGGTCGTCTGATCTATACCGCAAACGATCTGAAAGTGGGTCTGTTCCAGGATACTTCCGCGTTCTAATCCAGGTCCGTGTATCTGCCAGTCATTAACGTTTATTCGTCTTGTCTGGTGGGCAAAAAGGCGAAACCTCCGCTCTGCGGAGGTTTCTTTTATCTAAAGAGACAGAATCAGGCCATTAAAACCCTATCCCCCATGGCTTCTCGCCAGCCTCCCAGCCAGTATGACCTCTGATTCAGCGTCTGATAGGGACACATTTCTTTTGAGCGTCCGGCAATGCCGGCCTGATAACCACGTTGATGTGCCCGTTCCAGGCGATCTCGTTTTTGTCTCTTCATGCCTCGTTTCCCTCATCTTTAGGTCTGGTGGAAAAGAAAACAGTGATTACTAAGTGTGCAATCACACTAAACGAATACCCCTAAACATCAGACCCGTCAATGCGCAAAATTCACGCCAGTGTCATATTTGTGAGCTACCCGAAAAATCATTTGTACAAAATAGTCAGTCAGAACAGCTATCTCCACGGCTAAAAAAATAAAAAAAACCGCCCCGGGCAATGAACCAGAGGCGGCATAATTTACAATTATTTAAGCTTAAGGCAGGCGTTTCAGCTCCTGAGCAATAGCCGTCGCTTCCTGGCTCCAGGCACTGGCCAGCACCTTCACCATTTCATCGTAACCATCCTGAGTCTGCACCGCTTCGATGTGGAACGGACGTTTAATTAACTGACCCTGATGATTCAGCAACCACTCCCCACTTACAATTACCTTCCCATCATAGCGCCCCTGGAAGCCTGTCACGGTGACGTTAAGAGTGTCCTGTACGCTTCCCAATGGTTGAGAAGCAACAACCCATCCCGGTAATTGGGTGCTGAGATTCGCCACTAGCGTGTTACGCAGTTGCTGGTCTAGTGGACTGGCCCAGAGATTATTATTGGCGATCACGTATTTTACATCGCTGGTCTGGTATACCACGCCATTACCCGCCAGGTAGTCAGGTACCGAAATCTGCTCAACCCACAACAGACGATTCCCCTGGTTAGTTGTGCTCTGTACCCCACCCTGTGCAATAGGAAGCTGGTAATAGCTTTTATTTTCTCCGCTGGAGCTACATGACGTCAGCCAGAACGCCATCATCACCACTAGCCACTTTTTCATTGTTTCGCCCTCTTCGGCTCTGGATCTTTTTTATCCTTCGCTTCAAACACCAGCGCGTTGCTCTTATCGTTCAGCGTTTTCAGTACCGGCTGCAGCTCACGCAGAACCTGATCAAGACGTTGCATATCTGCCACCATCTTGTTGTAGGCAGCGGAGCCCGGCTGGAAGCCCTGCATACTCCGATTCAGTTCGCGCAATGTGTTCTGCATATCCCCCGGAAGCTGCTGCATTGACTGGCTGGAAGTAATCTTATTCATGTTATCCAGCGTAGTTTGCAGATGTTTCATCGTGCGCTGACTTTCCGACAGAGTCGTAGTCGCCTGCTCAATCATTGGGTTCAACGGCAGATTATTAATCTTATCCAACGCCTCCATCAGACGCTGCTGGATTTGCGCCAGCCCTCCACTCACGGTCGGAATGATTTGGTAGCCGTCAAACTCACGAATGCCTTTTAACGGTGGATCTTTAGGATAGAAGTCCAGATCCACATACAGTGCCCCTGTTACCAGGTTCCCGGTCTTCAGAGAAGCTCTTAACCCACGGTTCAGCAGATCCGTCAGATGAGCCCCCACGTCGGTGCTCTCGCCAAGCTGCGCTTTCAGACGTTCCGGTTCAATACGAATCAACACCGGGATACGGTAATCGTCATTGAATGCCTGGCGTAAACCTGGCGCAAAGAAAGGCACTTTGCCGACGGTTCCTAAACGGATCCCACGGAATTCTACCGGCGCGCCCGGCTGTAGACCGCGAATAGAATCCTTAAAGAACATCAGATAATCGATATGGTCGGTATACAGAGAATCCTGAATACTCTTTTGATCGTCGTACAAATTAAACGCGGTTTTTTCCGCGACGGGTTGCCCCTGGTCCAGCCCCTCTGGGACGTCGAAACTCACGCCGCCACCAAACAGCGTCGTCAGCGATCCCATTTCTACACGCATTCCCGCAGACGTCAGATCGACCGCGATCCCGCTGTCTTTCCAGAAGCGCACATTGCTGGTGACCAAGCGATCGTTAGGCGCATTGATGAAAAGTTGATAACTAATGCTTCGCTTTTGCGGATCAAAGGTACTGGTCTCAACAGAACCTACGCGGTATCCACGGAATAACACTGGATCGCCCGGACTAAGCTGTCCGGCTTTTTTGCTGTCAAGCACCACACGGATCCCCTTGGCATCCGGCGGAGCCAGCGGCGGCGAGTCCAGCAACTGGTAATTTTCCAGTTTGCTGCCTTTATTGCCGGGCTGCAGTTCAATATATACCCCAGACAACAACGTACCCAGACCGCTGATACCTTCACGCCCTATCTGCGGCTTCACCACCCAAAAGACAGAATCTTTATGCAGCAGCTTTTCCATACCGGAATTAAGACGGGCTTTAATCTGCACATGGGTCAAATCATCCGTCAGGGTAGCGCTTTCAACGACGCCGACATCTACGCTGCGGCTCTTAATTGTCGTTTTCCCCCCCTCAATGCCTTCGGCATTGGTGGTGATCAGCGTAACTTCTGGTCCCTGATGGCTGTAATGATAAAACAGCACCCATGCACCAATGAGCGCAGTGACGATTGGGAATATCCATACCGGAGACCAGTTTTTTACCTTCTGCACTTTGGCTTCCCCACTTTTAGATTCCATGCTGTCAGGACTCCTCATGATCTGGTTCTGGTTCACGGTCCCACGACAGACGCGGATCAAATGTCATCGCAGAAAACATTGTCATAATGACGACTAAAGCAAACATCAAAGCACCCATTGCAGGATAAATGTTCATTAACCCCCCCATGCGCACCAGCGCAGAGAGTACGGCAATTACAAAAACGTCGATCATTGACCAGCGACCAACAAATTCTACAACCTCATAAATAAAATGCATCCGTTCACTGTCGCGTTTGCCGTGCCCCTTAGCATCCCAACACAACCAGGCAATCGCGATCATTTTTAAGGTCGGCACCATAATACTGGCAATAAAGATAACCGCTGCCACCGGGTAAGAACCTTCACTCCAGATTAAAACTACCCCCTCAAGGATCGTCGATGGCAATTTTGACCCGAGCAGGTCGGTGATCATAATCGGCAGAATATTGGCAGGAAGATAAAGCATGATAGACGTAAACAGTAATGCCAACGTCCATTGCAGACTGTTTTTACGCCGCGCATAACCTTTCGCCTGACATCGCGGACATACTAATTCGTCAGCGGGAAGAATAGCAGTGCAGCAAGAGCAAGAGCGCAAACCCTGCCGGATTCCAGGCACACCAGGCTTTAATTCCTGTTCGATAGCTGGCATAGGAGCAATATCATCCCACAGCCAACGGCGGTCCACACACTGGAACGCCCGCAATTGGAGTACACAAAACAAACACCACGGGATGAAGCTGCTACCTACGCCGATATCGCCATAGGCCATCAGCTTAACAAAGCTCACCAGCACGCCCGCGAGGAAGATTTCTGCCATTCCCCAGCTTTTTAACTGAAACAAAATACGCGCCAGCCATGCTTTAAGCCGATCAGGCATCTGAGCGCGGTTTACCAGTAGCAGGATCGTCAGCAGACAAAAGGCCGGAACCAGCTGTACGAATAAGATAAAGAAGGTGCCGAGACTGGCGTAATCTTCAGAAAAGAGCACGCTCGGGATTTGCAGCAGTGTCACTTCACTACTCACCCCTGCGACGTTCATATTCACAAAGGGAAAGAGGTTTGACAGCAGCAGCATAAATAGTGCGGCTAAAACATAGGCAGTGGGACGCTGCCGGGGGGCGTCCCACTCAACGGTTAACGTAGTGCCACATCGTGGACATGCCGCTTTCTGACCATGCTCCAGGCGAGGTAACGCCACCAGCATGTCACACTGCGAGCACAAAATATGCTTCGCGGCATGGTGATGTTCGCACATATGTGCTCCTTTAATTATGCGCCATTCTTCAAAGACTCAAGATACTCCCAGCGCTCAAAGGCTTGCTCAAGTTCTTGTTCCGCTTCGTTCAGATTAGCCAATACCTGCTGCGTTTGCTCGTGCGGCTGACTGAAAAACGTGGCGTCAGCAACCTGAGCCTGTAAGGCTTCCAGCTTAGCTTCCAGTTCTTCAAGCAGCGCGGGGAGTTGCTCCAGTTCGCGCTGCAGTTTATAGCTTAGTTTGCTGGTGCTGCGTTTGACAATTTCTGCTTTAGGAGCAGCAGGTTCCTCTGTTTTTTTCGCAACTGGCTGCTTAAACGCCACATACTGCGATTGTTGACTGCGCGCATCATGATAACCGCCGACATAACGGCCAATTTTACCGCCGCCTTCGAAGATCCAGCATTCGGTCACGGTATTATCGACAAACTGACGGTCGTGGCTCACCAGCAGCACAGTGCCCTGATAGCTATCAATCAATTCTTCAAGCAGTTCCAGCGTTTCGACGTCCAGATCGTTCGTGGGTTCATCGAGAATTAACAAATTGCTGGGTTTCAGGAACAAACGCGCCAACAGCAGGCGATTGCGTTCCCCGCCAGAGAGCGCGCGTACTGGCGTCATCGCGCGTTTCGGATGGAACATGAAATCCTGAAGGTAGCCCAGCACGTGGCGGGGTTTGCCGTTAACCATCACCTCTTGCTTACCTTCAGCAAGGTTGTCCATCACGGTTTTATCCGGATCCAGTTCGGCGCGATGCTGATCGAAATATGCCACTTCCAGCTTAGTTCCAACATGAATGCGTCCACTGTCAGCCTGAAGCTGACCTAACATCAGCTTCAACAGCGTAGTTTTGCCGCAGCCGTTAGGTCCGATTAGCGCGATCTTGTCGCTACGCTGCACCTGCGCGGAGAAATCTTTCACCAGTTGCTTTCCGTCAACCTGGTAATCAACATTCTCCATCTCAAAGACAATCTTGCCAGAACGGCTTGCCTCTTCGACCTGCATCTTCGCTGTGCCCATCACTTCGCGACGTTCACCACGCTCGCGACGCATGGCTTTCAGCGCACGCACGCGACCTTCGTTACGCGTACGACGCGCTTTGATACCCTGACGGATCCAGACTTCTTCCTGTGCCAACTTGCGATCAAATTCCGCGTTTTGTAACTCTTCTACGCGTAATGCTTCTTCTTTATCCAGCAGATACTGATCGTAGTTACCCGGATAGGTAACCAGCTTGCCGCGGTCAAGATCGACAATGCGCGTCGCCATATTGCGGATAAACGAACGGTCGTGGGAAATAAAAATGATTGTCCCATTGAAGGTTTTCAGGAACCCTTCCAGCCAGTCAATGGTTTCAATATCCAGGTGGTTCGTCGGTTCATCCAGCAGCAATACGCGCGGGTTACTCACTAACGCGCGGCCCAGCGCCGCCTTACGTAGCCAGCCGCCGGAAAGCGATGCCAGCTCCATGTCTGCTTCAAGGCCAAGCTGTTCCAGTACTTCATTAATACGGTTTTCCAGCTGCCACAGATTGCGGTGATCCAGCTGTTCCTGAACCTTCGCCAGTTCCTGAAGGTTTTTATCACTCGGATCGGCGATCACCAGATGCGAGATATCGTGATAACGCTTGAGGTAAACTGCCTGTTCTGCAATTCCTTCAGCGACGAAATCGTAGACGCTACCCTGCACGTTGCGCGGCGGATCCTGCTGCAGACGCGCCACAACCAGATCCTGCTCATAAATAATACGCCCATCGTCAAGACCCTGTTCACGATTCAGGATCTTCATTAGCGTCGATTTGCCTGCGCCATTACGGCCAACCAGACAGACGCGCTCGTTATCTTCGATATGCAGTTCAGCATTATCGAGAAGCGGCGCATCGCTGAACGACAGCCATGCACCATGCATACTGATTAATGACATTTAATTTTCCTTTCAGGCTGCGGTAATCAGCCAGCAGTTGTGGATCTGACGGTTACGGGCAAAATCCTGGGAAAGCGTTTTTTGAGTAATTTCTTGTGCTTTCAATCCCAGTGCTGCCAGACCGTCGAGATCCATACGGAATCCACGTTTGTTGTTGGAGAACATGATTGTGCCGTCTTTACGCAGCAGGCGTTTTAGATCTTTCATCAACGCCAGATGATCGCGCTGTACGTCAAACGAGTCTTCCATACGTTTTGAGTTAGAGAACGTCGGCGGATCGATGAAAATCAGATCAAACTGTTCATTGGCTTCGCGCAGCCAGCCCAGGCAATCGGCCTGAATTAAACGGTGCGCGCGGCCACTCAGGCCATTCAGACGCAGGTTACGCTCCGCCCATTCCAGGTAGGTGCGCGACATATCAACCGTCGTGGTGCTACGCGCACCGCCCAATCCTGCATGTACGCTGGCGCTGCCGGTGTAGGAGAACAGGTTAAGGAAATCCTTACCTTTACTCATCTGACCGAGCATGCGGCGTGCAATACGATGATCGAGGAACAAACCGGTATCAAGATAGTCTGTCAGGTTGACCCACAGGCGCGCGTTGTACTCGCTTACCTCAATGAATTCACCCTTCTCATTCATCTTCTGATACTGATTCTTCCCTTTCTGCCGTTCACGGGTTTTCAGCACCAGTTTATTCGGCGCGATTTCCAGGACCGACAGCGTTGCGGCGATAATGTCGAACAGGCGTTGACGTGCTTTTTGTGCATCAACCGTCTTCGGCGGAGCATATTCCTGAACCACAACCCAGTCGCCGTAACGGTCAACTGCAACATTGTATTCCGGCAGGTCAGCGTCATACAGGCGATAGCATTCAATGCCTTCCTGGCGCGCCCATTTTTCCAGCTTCTTGATGTTCTTGCGCAGGCGGTTGGCATAATCTTCCGCGACCGTGGCAGGCTTGCTGTCCGCGGTGGTCTCTGCAACGTGATAGTTCTTCTGTACACAATCCAGCGGGCCGTTTTTCGCTTTGAACTGCTTGTCGGCACGTAATTGCAGGCTGCTGAGCAGATCCGGCGAGGCGCTAAACAACGACAAATTCCAGCCGCCAAACTGGTTTTTCATCGTCCGCCCCAGCAGGCTGTGCAGGGCTATCAGCGCCGGTTCGCTATCCAGACGTTCGCCGTATGGTGGGTTACTGATAACCGTACCATACGGTCCTTTCGGCAGCGGATTGCTCAGTTTGGCAACATCTTTAACGTCAAACGTCATCAGGTCGGCAATACCCGCGCGGCGGGCGTTACTGCGCGCTTTTTCAATTACCCGCGCATCGCTGTCGGAACCATAGAAATGCGAGGAGTAGTCAGCCAGCCCTTTACGCGCACGCACCTGTGCTTCGGCTTTGACTTCTTGCCAGACGACTTCATCGTGCTGCGCCCAACCGCTAAAACCCCAGTACCCACGGTGCAAGCCCGGCGCACGATCGGTTGCCCACATCGCAGCTTCAATCAGCAGCGTGCCGGAGCCGCACATCGGATCGAGCAACGGTGTGCCTGGCTGCCAGCCAGAACGCATAACGATGGCCGCAGCCAGCGTCTCTTTGATCGGCGCCTGGCCAGCGCGATCGCGATAACCACGCTGATGCAAACCGTCACCGCTAAGATCGAGCGCAATGCTGGCGGTATCTTTGTTCAACCAGACGTTGATGCGCAGATCCGGAGATTCACGATCCACATTTGGACGCGGCAGATTTTTACGGGTGAAGGCATCGACAATCGCATCCTTGACCTTCAGCGCGCCGTACTGACTGTTACGAATGGTCTCGTTCAGGCCACTAAAATGGACGGCAAACGTCGCACCAGGATTAAATATCTCTGTCCAGTCGATTGCCTGAACACCGAGGTACAGATCAAGATCGCTGTAGACCTTGCACTCTCCCATCGGCAGGATAATGCGCGAGGCCAGGCGGCTCCACATCAGGCTCTGGTAAACAAGCCGCGTGTCGCCCTTAAAATGGACCCCACCCTGAACGACCTGGCACTCCAGCGCGCCGAGGTTTTCCAGTTCAGTTTTTAACAGCTCTTCCAGCCCGCGGGCCGTACTGGCAAACAGAGAATTCATAATGTCACTTTTACTCCAATAAAATTGCTGCGCATTATAGCTAATATGGGCTGTATGTCATAAAGTTGAAGGCTTATTTTCGCTCGAGGGGCTGTACAGTGGTAACGTTGACCCGACTTTTTATTCATCCGGTTAAATCTATGCGTGGAATTGGGCTCACGCACGCCCTGGCAGACGTCAGCGGCCTCGCCTTTGACCGTATATTTATGATTACCGAAGCCGACGGAACGTTCATTACTGCCCGACAGTTCCCGCAAATGGTCCGCTTTACCCCTTCCCCTTTCCACGATGGACTGCATCTTACGGCGCCAGACGGCAGCAGCGCGCTGGTGCGATTTGCCGATTTCGCCACCCAGGATGCGCCGACAGAAGTGTGGGGAAACCATTTTACCGCGCGTATCGCGCCATCCGCTATCAACCAATGGCTGAGCAGCTTTTTCTCCCGTGACGTGCAGCTGCGCTGGGTTGGCCCACAATTGACGCGTCGGGTGAAGCGCCACGATGATGTTCCTTTATCCTTCGCCGACGGTTATCCCTACCTGCTGACCAATGAAGCGTCGCTGCGCGATCTGCAGCAACGCTGCCCGGCAAGCGTGAAAATGGAACAGTTTCGCCCTAATCTGGTGATTTCAGGGGCTGGCGCCTGGGAAGAAGATACCTGGAAAGTGATTCGCATTGGCGACGTCATTTTTGATGTGGCAAAACCTTGTAGCCGATGCATATTCACCACCGTCAGCCCAGAGAAAGGCCAGAAACATCCGTCTGGCGAGCCGCTCGCCACGCTGCAAACTTTCCGCACGGCCGTGGATAACGGCGATGTTGATTTCGGCCAGAATCTCATCGCGCGCAACAGCGGCGTGATTCGCGTTGGCGATGACGTCGAAATTTTGGCAACCGGCCCCGCCAGAGCATACGGCGCGGCGGAGTCAGATGATACCGCACAGGAACAACAGCCTGATGCCACGGTACTGATTGACTGGCAGGGGCAGACCTTCCGTGGCAATAATCAACAGGTATTGCTTGAACAGTTGGAAAATCAGGGTATCCGGATTCCCTATTCATGTCGGGCAGGGATTTGCGGATGTTGTCGAATTCGACTGGTAGAAGGCGAAGTTAACCCGCTGAAAAAATCAGCGATAGGAGATGACGGGACAATTCTGTGCTGCAGTTGTGTTCCGAAAACGACAATCAGGCTGGAGAGTTAAACCGCCTGCTCAAGGCTGAAACTGTCAACAACGACCTGCGGTTTCAGTCTGTCATTCATTATTTTAATCGCGTCACCAAGCTGCATGGTTCTTCCAGCAATAACCACGCCAGGTTGTGCAAGCAGACAAAGCGCGGCGTTTTCACCCGGCTCGACCACTAACAGGTTTACCTGTTCATCGGTATCGCTTAAATCCACACAGGCGGCATCCCCCACGGTTGGCGACCAGTTAATACCGTGCGCGACAAAGTGCCAGCTTTTTGGCATTTGTGGTTTAAGATAACGAATCGCCACCAGTGCATTGAGCACCAGTTCCGCTTTTTGTTCTTTGGCTAAATCCAGATAGCGACATTTTTCTTCAAAGGAAAAATAAAGCGCGGCGTCATCAACACAAAAACCCGACGGTGAAAATGCATCGGGAGTGAGCATTTTACGAGCAAAACGCGAACGGAATAACATGCCATTGGCTAAATCGAGCATCATACGATCGTGCTCTTCATCATAATACCAGCGCCAGTTATCGTCGGGTTTAATTCGCATCAGTTTCTCTCCTTTCCTTAATCATCGCCATTACGACAGTATCCTTTTGCCGCTTCGCTTATTGCCTTAATAATAAAAGCTCAGAATGTTTAAATAAGCAACAGTAAAGGAATATAAAACAACCAGGGCCAGAAATAAAGCCCTGGATTGTGATTAAGGTAGCATTCAGATATTGGTGACGATTTCTTTTATCAGCGGCGGACCTTTAAAAATAAAGCCCGAATAAATCTGCACCAGTGAAGCACCGGCAGCTATTTTCTCACGTGCGGCGATGACCGAGTCGATACCACCAACTCCGATAATCGGCAGTTGACCTTTTAATTCCTGAGACAACTGGCGAATAATTTCTGTACTTTTTAATTGCAATGGTCGCCCGCTAAGACCACCCATTTGATCGCAATTTTTCATTCCCTGAACGAGAGAGCGATCGAGCGTGGTGTTAGTCGCAATTACGCCATCAATATTATGCCGAACTAAACTGTCAGCAACCTGGATCAGTTCTTCCACAGAAAGATCCGGCGCGATCTTTACCGCCACCGGAACATATTTATGGTGGATCGCTTGCAGATCATTTTGCTTATTTTTAATTGCCGTCAGGAGATCGTCCAGCGCCTCACCGTATTGCAGCGTACGTAATCCCGGTGTATTCGGTGAAGAGATATTAATCGCGATATAACCCGCATAAGCATAGACTTTTTCCATACAAATCAGATAGTCATCTTTGCCATTCTCTACCGGGGTATCTTTATTCTTGCCAATATTAATCCCCAGAATACCGTCAAAATGCGATTTTTTAACGTTCTCAACCAGGTTATCAACACCCAGGTTATTAAACCCCATGCGGTTGATCAAACCTTCTGCATCAACCAGACGGAACAGACGCGGTTTATCGTTACCCGGCTGAGGACGCGGCGTTACGGTACCAATCTCAATGGAACCGAATCCCATCGCGCCGAGCGCATCAATACACTCCCCGTCTTTATCCAGTCCGGCAGCAAGCCCGAGCGGATTTTTAAACGTCAGCCCCATACAGGTAACCGGTTTTGCAGGTACCTTCTGGCGGACAAGCGCTTCAAGCGGCGTGCCGGTAATGCGACGTAATTGCTGGAATGTCAATTCATGAGCGCGCTCTGGATCGAGCTGAAAAAGGGCTTTACGAACGAAGGGGTAGTACATGAACTCTCCTGGATTCCCGGTGTGCAAACCGGGGGCGTATTATGTGCGATCGTGAGCAAAAAGGGAATTGACCTGCGGCAATAAATAGCAATCGTTTTCCTGTCTCACTCATTTTATCCATTTTTCAACTTTTCTATCCCGCATAAATCATTTCGATAAACAGAGCCTCTCTGCCAGACTGCAAAAATTGTTATCAATGTTAAACAAAGGCAAACAATTAGTTATAAGTGGAGATTAAAATTATGCGCGTCATTACTCTGGCGGGAAGCCCACGCTTTCCCTCTCGCTCCAGCGCGTTACTGGAATATGCCCGAGAAAAACTCAATGGTCAGGATGTCGAAGTCTTTCACTGGAACCTGCATAACTTTGCCCCGGAAGACCTCATCTGTGCCCGTTTTGATAGTCCGACGCTGAAGACATTCAGCGAACAATTGCAGGATGCTGACGGGCTGATTGTCGCCACGCCGATCTACAAAGCCGCTTACTCTGGCGTACTGAAAACGCTGCTCGATCTGCTTCCCGAGCGGGCGCTGGAAGGAAAAGTGGTGTTGCCGCTGGCGACCGGCGGCAGCGTGGCGCATTTACTGGCCGTCGATTACGCGCTGAAACCGGTACTAAGTACGTTAAAAGCCCAGGAGATCCTGCACGGCGTATTTGCCGATGATTCACAGGTCATCGATTATCAGCATAAACCGCAGTTTACGCCCAACCTGCAGCAGCGCCTGGACAGTGCGCTCGACACCTTCTGGCTGGCATTGCATCGTCGCGATATCCAACGCCCCCAACTGAACACACTGCGGGGTACTGCCCATGCTTAATTTGCTCAAGCGCCACAGATCATGGCTCGCACTGGCCGGGTTGCTGTCACTGTCAACGCTGGCGTATGCCGCAGAGTCTGCGCCCGATGCCCTGCGTATCGGCTATCAGAAAGGAAGCGTCAGTATGGTGCTGGCAAAAAGCCATCAATTGTTGGAAAAGCGCTATCCACAGACCAAAATCTCGTGGGTTGAGTTCCCAGCCGGGCCGCAAATGCTGGAAGCCTTGAATATCGGCAGTATCGATCTCGGCAGTACGGGTGACATTCCACCAATATTCGCCCAGGCTGCCGGAGCCGATCTGGTGTACGTGGGCGTTGAGCCCCCCAAACCGAAAGCTGAAGTGATTCTGGTGCCAAAAGATAGCCCGATTCAGAACGTCGCGCAGCTTAAAGGACATAAAGTCGCATTCCAGAAAGGGTCAAGCGCCCACAATTTACTGCTCCGAGCGCTGCAACAGGCCGGGCTGAAATTTACCGATATTCAACCGACTTATCTGACCCCCGCCGATGCGCGAGCGGCCTTCCAGCAAGGAAACGTTGAGGCATGGGCTATCTGGGATCCCTACTATTCCGCCGCGTTACTGCAAGGTGATGTGCGCGTGCTCAAAGACGGCTCAGATCTGAAGCAGACCGGTTCGTTTTATCTCGCCGCTCGTCCTTATGCCGAGAAAAATGGCGCTTTTGTTCTTGACGTACTGAATACCTTTAGCCAGGCCGATGCGTTAACCCTCAGCCAGCGCCAGCAAAGCATCACCCTGCTGGCTAAAACCATGGGTCTGCCCGAACCGGTGATTGCGTCCTATCTGGATCACCGCCCGCCAACCACCATTACACCCATCAGCGACTCTGTTGCCGCATTGCAGCAACAAACCGCCAATCTGTTTTATGACAACCGTCTGGTGCCGAAAAAAATCGATATTCGCCAGCGTATCTGGCAACCCACTCAGCAGGCAGGAGAAAAATTATGAGTCTGAACATGTTCTGGTTTTTACCCACCCACGGTGACGGTCATTATCTTGGAACGGAAGAGGGTTCGCGCCCGGTCGATCATGGTTATCTGCAACAAATTGCGCAAACGGCCGATCGTCTGGGATTTACCGGTGTGCTGATCCCCACCGGGCGCTCCTGCGAAGATGCCTGGCTGGTGGCCGCCTCGATGATCCCGGTTACTCAGCGATTAAAATTTCTGGTCGCGCTGCGTCCAAGCGTCACCTCACCGACGGTTGCCGCGCGTCAGGCAGCAACGCTCGACAGGCTTTCTAATGGTCGGGCGCTATTTAACCTGGTGACCGGTAGCGATCCGCAGGAGTTGGCTGGCGACAGCGTGTTCCTCGATCACACCGAGCGCTATGAAGCCTCTGGCGAATTTACTCAGGTCTGGCGACGCTTACTGCAAGGTGAAACCGTGGATTTCAACGGCAAATATATTCATGTCCGCGGGGCAAAACTGTTCTTCCCGCCGATCCAGCAGCCGCATCCTCCACTCTATTTCGGCGGCTCGTCTGATGTCGCACAAGATCTGGCTGCCGAGCAGGTTGATCTCTACCTGACCTGGGGCGAACCGCCTGAACAGGTGAAACAGAAGATTGAACAAGTACGGGCCAAAGCGGCGGCGCTCGGGCGCAAGATCCGCTTTGGTATTCGTCTGCATGTGATCGTACGAGAGACAACACAAGAGGCGTGGCAGGCTGCGGATCGTCTGATAGCCCATCTGGATGACGACACCATCGCCAAAGCCCAGGCCGCCTTCTCAAAAACGGATTCGGTTGGTCAGCAGCGAATGGCTGCACTGCACAACGGTAAGCGCGACAAACTGGAAATTAGCCCGAACCTGTGGGCAGGAGTAGGACTGGTGCGCGGTGGCGCAGGGACCGCCCTGGTTGGAGATGGCCCTACGGTCGCAGCGCGTATTAACGAGTATGCCGCGCTGGGAATCGACAGTTTTGTGCTGTCCGGGTATCCGCATCTGGAAGAGGCGTACAAGGTCGGTGAGCTGCTGTTCCCACATCTGGATGTCGCGATACCAGAAATTCCGCAACCACAGCGCCTGCAACAGCAAGGCGAAGCGGTTGCGAATGAATTCATCCCGCGCAAAGTCGCACAAAGCTAAGGAGCGGCTAATGGCAACGCCGAAAAACAAATGGTTATTGCGCCTCGCGCCCTGGTTTTTACCGCTCGGTCTGGTGGCACTCTGGCAGCTCGCATCATCAATGGGCTGGCTGTCCACCCGCATACTGCCCTCACCGGAGGGCGTGATCGAAGCTTTCTGGACGCTTTCAGCCAGCGGCGAACTTTGGCAGCATCTGGCGATCAGCGCCTGGCGGGCGCTGATCGGATTCTCCATCGGTGGATCAATTGGCCTGACGCTGGGGCTGATAAGCGGCCTTTCGCGTTGGGGAGAACGCCTGCTGGACACGTCGGTGCAGATGCTGCGTAACGTCCCGCATCTGGCGCTGATCCCACTGGTCATTTTATGGTTCGGTATTGATGAGTCCGCCAAGATCTTTCTCGTCGCGCTGGGCACGCTGTTCCCGATTTACATCAACACCTGGCATGGGATCCGTAACATCGATCGCGGGCTGGTAGAGATGGCGCGCAGCTATGGGTTATCCGGCTTTTCACTGTTTATTCATGTGATCCTCCCCGGTGCCCTGCCCTCGATTATGGTCGGCGTACGTTTTGCTCTCGGGTTGATGTGGCTGACGCTCATTGTTGCGGAAACTATTTCGGCTGATGCCGGTATTGGCTACCTGGCAATGAATGCTCGTGAATTTCTGCAAACCGATGTAGTCGTGGTAGCCATTATTCTCTACGCCCTGCTCGGCAAACTTGCCGATGTCAGCGCGCAATTACTGGAACGTATCTGGCTACGCTGGAACCCGGCTTACCATTTAAAGGAAACTAATGTATGAACACCGCTCGCCTGAACCAGGGCACACCGCTTTTGCTGAGCGCCGTGACGAAACAATACGCCGCCAATACGGTGCTCAATCAGTTAGATTTGCATATTCCAGCCGGACAGTTCGTTGCCGTGGTCGGTCGCAGCGGCGGAGGTAAAAGCACGTTACTGCGCCTGCTGGCTGGGTTGGAGTCGCCCACCTCAGGCGCATTACTCGCCGGAACCACACCGCTGGCAGAGATTCAGGATGATACACGAATGATGTTTCAGGATGCGCGTCTGCTACCATGGAAGACGGTTACCGATAACGTCGGTCTGGGTCTGAAAGGTCACTGGCACAATGCAGCGCGAGATGCGCTGGCCGCAGTTGGACTGGAGAGTCGTGCCCAGGAATGGCCTGCGGCCCTTTCTGGTGGACAAAAACAGCGCGTGGCCCTGGCGCGGGCTTTAATTCACCGCCCCGGTCTGCTGCTGTTGGATGAACCCCTCGGCGCGCTGGATGCGTTAACCCGCCTTGAGATGCAGGATCTGATTGTCTCTTTATGGCAGGAACACGGCTTTACCGTATTGTTAGTCACCCATGATGTCAGCGAAGCAGTAGCAATGGCCGATCGCGTATTGCTCATTGAAGACGGAAAAATCGGACTGGATTTAACGGTGGATATTGCGCGACCACGCCGGATTGGTTCAGTGCGTCTGGCAGAACTGGAAGCTGAGGTGTTGAACCGGGTGATGCAACGTGGCGAAAATGAAGTTCAGCTACGCAGGCATGGTTAAAAATGCCGGATGGCGCTACCGCTTATCCGGCCTACACGTGAATGGTAGGCCGGCCCCATCCGGCAATATTATCAGGCTAATGCTTTAGCTATCTTCTCGAACAGATCGCCGGAGAGATTCTCCAGGCCTTTCAACTGTTCCAGCGCCGCACGCATCTTCGCCTGACGTTTTGCATCATAACGTTTTAAACGAATCAGCGGCTCAATCAGACGTGACGCTACCTGCGGGTTACGGCTATTGAGCTCAGTCAGCATGTCGACCAGGAACTGATAGCCGCTGCCATCTTCCGCATGAAATGCCGCCGGGTTGCTACCTGCAAAGGCACCGATCAGCGAACGGATGCGATTCGGGTTGCTCATGCTAAAGGAGCGATGCTTCAACAGGCCGCGTACCGTTTCCAGTACATTATCCGCCGGGCTGGTAGATTGCAGGATAAACCATTTATCCATCACCAGACCGTCATGGTGCCACTTATCGTCATACTCCTGCATCAGCGCGTCACGGCAAGGAAGTTGCGCCGCTACTGCCGCAGACAACGCCGCCAGCGCATCGGTCATATTGTTCGCTTCACGGTACTGCTTGCTGACCAGCGTATCAGCCAGATGGGTTTCGCCAAAGGCCAGGAATCGCAGGCAGGCGTTGCGCAGCGTACGCTTGCCAATATCGGCATGCTCTACGCGGTACTCATCAAGATGATTAGCGTTATAGATGGCGAGGAATTCATCCGCCAGCTCTGCCGCCAGCGTGCGGGTTAAAGCTTCACGTACTTCTGTTATCGCCACCGGATCGATGATGTCGAACAGTTCGGCGATTTCATTTACCGAAGGCAGCGTCAGGATCTCAGCCGCCAGCGCCGGATCGATTTTCTCATCCAGTAAAATCGCGCGGAATGCATCGGCCACGTGTACCGGCAGTGACAGCGGCTGTCCCTGCTGATGACGGGCAACGTTGAGCTTAATATAGGTCGCCAGCAGGCTTTGCGCCGCATCCCAACGAGAAAAATCGTTACGCGCATGACGCATCAGGAAGGTAAGTTGCTGATCGCTCCATTTATATTCCAGTTTCACCGGCGCGGAGAATTCGCACAGCAGCGCGGGTACCGGCTGGAAGTAGACGTTATCAAAGACAAACGTCTGCTCTGCCTGGGTAACGTTGAGTACTGAATTCACCGAGTGCCCGCCTTTTTGTAACGGGATCACTTTCCCTTCGTTGTCATACAACTCGAGGGCGAAAGGAATATGCAGCGGTTGTTTTTCTGCCTGATCCGGCGTGACCGGCGTGCGCTGGCTGATAGTCAGCGTGTACTCTTCCGTTGATGGGTTATAGTCATCACGCACGGTCAAAATCGGCGTACCGGACTGACTGTACCAGCGGCGGAAATGCGAGAGATCGACGTTGGACGCATCCTCCATCGCCTGCACAAAATCATCACAGGTTGCAGCGCTGCCATCATGACGCTCAAAGTACAGCTGCATCCCTTTCTGGAAGTTAGCCTCACCCAACAGGGTGTGGATCATACGAATGACTTCTGCCCCCTTCTCATACACGGTCAGGGTATAGAAATTGTTCATTTCGATAACCATATCCGGGCGGATAGGATGCGCCATCGGGCTGGCGTCCTCAGCAAACTGCAGACCGCGCATGGTACGCACATTGCTGATACGGTTTACCGCACGTGAGCCAAGATCGGAACTGAATTCCTGATCGCGAAACACGGTTAACCCCTCTTTCAGGCTCAACTGGAACCAGTCGCGACAGGTCACGCGGTTGCCAGTCCAGTTATGGAAATATTCGTGCCCAATGACGCGCTCAATATCGAGGTAGTCTTTGTCAGTAGCGGTATCGGTACGTGCCAGCACGTATTTGGAGTTAAAGATGTTCAGTCCTTTATTCTCCATCGCGCCCATGTTGAAGAAATCCACGGCGACAATCATATAGATGTCGAGGTCATATTCGAGGCCAAAACGCTCTTCATCCCATTTCATGGAGTTTTTCAGCGAGGTCATCGCCCACGGCGCGCGGTCCAGGTTGCCGCGATCGACGTACAGTTCCAGTGCCACTTCACGCCCGGAGCGGGTGGTAAAAGTGTCACGCAGCACGTCGAAATCACCCGCTACCAGCGCAAACAGATAGCACGGTTTAGGGAAGGGATCCTGCCACTGAACCCAATGGCGACCGTTTTCCAGTTCGCCCTGCGCCACGCGGTTGCCGTTGGAAAGCAGGAACGGATATTGGGTTTTATCAGCGATAATTTTGGTAGTAAAGCGCGCCAGCACGTCCGGGCGATCAAGATACCAGGTAATATGGCGGAAACCTTCTGCTTCGCACTGGGTACACAGCGCATCTCCTGACTTGTAAAGCCCTTCCAGCGCGGTATTCGCCGCTGGGCTAATTTCATTCACGATACGCAGCGTAAAACGTTCCGGCAGTTGATTGATGACCAGAGCGCCCTCTTCTTCTTTATATGCTTGCCACGGTTCATCATTCACGTGGATTGACACCAGGGTCAAATCTTCGCCATTCAGGTGCAGGGGCGCGTCGGACGCGCCATGACGGACAGCCTGGCTCACTGCGGTGACCACGGTTTTTTCAGCATCCAGGTCAAAGGTCAAGTCAATATCAGTAATCTGGTAATCCGGAGCACGATAATCGTGGCGGTATTTGGCTTGTGGCTGTTGTGTCATAAAAAAACCTTTAGCATCTTTGGTAGAGTCTCGGCTTCAGTCTATTCCTGTTGCGTAAATCGCGCTACGCAGAATGTTCATCTTTTCAGGCACAAACGCCCTTTTTGCTACATTTTTATAACACGCGGCACGAATTGCCCTCGACCAGAAAGACAGCTTATGGTGTGATCGGGGTTCAATAAATCGCTAAACAGGGTATACTCCAGCGGTTTTCTTAGTTGTTTATTGTACTAAACGCTCCCGTGAGAGGATGCTACTGCGCACCTATGACACAATTCGCTTCTCCTGTTCTGCACTCGCTGCTGGATACAGACGCTTATAAGTTGCATATGCAGCAAGCCGTTTTTCACCACTACTATGATGTACAAGTAGCGGCTGAATTTCGTTGCCGTGGCGATGACCTGCTCGGTATTTATGCCGATTCTATTCGTGAGCAGGTGAATGCTATGCAGCACCTGCGACTGCAGGAGGACGAGTACCAGTGGCTCTCCGGCCTGCCTTTCTTCAAAGCTGATTACCTTACCTGGTTACGTGATTTCCGCTATAACCCGGAACAGGTTTGCGTCACCAATGATAACGGTAAGTTGAACATTCGCTTAACTGGTCCATGGCGCGAAGTGATCATGTGGGAAGTTCCGCTGTTGGCGGTAATAAGCGAGCTGGTACACCATTACCGTTCGCCTGAATCAGGCGTCCCACAGGCACTCGATGAGTTGGAAAGTAAACTAGTAGAATTCTCTGCTTTAACAAAAGATGTCGATATGTCCCGCTTCCATCTGATGGATTTCGGCACGCGTCGTCGTTTTTCACGTGAAGTCCAGCAGGCTATTGTTAAACGCCTGCAGCAAGAGTCCTGGTTTGTCGGTACCAGCAACTACGATCTCGCCCGCCGCCTGTCATTAACACCAATGGGTACGCAGGCGCATGAGTGGTTCCAGGCTCATCAGCAAATCAGCCCCGAGCTTGCCACCAGCCAGCGCGTTGCTCTGGCCGCCTGGTTAAATGAATACCCTGACCAACTCGGCATCGCGCTGACAGATTGCATCACCATGGATGCGTTTCTACGCGACTTTGGCGTCGAGTTTGCGACCCGCTACCAGGGTTTACGCCATGACTCAGGCGATCCGGTGGAATGGGGTGAAAAAGCCATCGCCCATTATGAAAAACTGGGCATTGACCCGCTGAGCAAAACGCTGGTGTTTTCAGATAACCTCGATCTGAAAAAAGCGATTGAGCTCTACCGCCACTTCTCTTCTCGTGTGCAGTTGAGTTTTGGCATTGGGACACGACTAACCTGTGATATTCCCCAGGTTAAGCCGCTCAATATAGTCATCAAGCTGGTGGAATGTAACGGCAAACCAGTGGCGAAGTTATCTGACAGCCCGGGTAAAACCATCTGCCACGATAAAGCGTTTGTTCGTGCGCTGCGCAAAGCCTTCGATCTCCCGCATATTAAAAAAGCCAGTTAAACCTTCCAGGGAGCCATTTGGGCTCCCTAATTCGCATTTATTTCCGAAATCTTTCACTCCAGCTACTAATTCTGCTTGTCTGATTGCAGATGCCAGGTAACATAGGTATCCCCCCATTACGGGTGGACATGTGTTTATATATCCGACTATTAACAGAGAGAATATTATGAGCGTTGTGCCTGTAGCCGACGTACTCCAGGGCCGCGTAGCCGTTGACAGCGAAGTCACCGTGCGCGGATGGGTGCGTACCCGCCGAGATTCAAAAGCTGGCATCTCCTTCCTCGCCGTTTATGACGGTTCCTGCTTTGATCCTGTACAGGCCGTCATCAATAATTCTCTGCCCAATTACAATCAGGACGTACTGCGCCTGACGACAGGTTGTTCAGTTATTGTAACGGGTAAAGTCGTTGCATCCCCTGGGCAAGGACAGAGCTTTGAAATTCAGGCCACTGAGGTTGAAGTCGCGGGCTGGGTTGAAGATCCTGATACCTACCCAATGGCGGCTAAGCGTCATAGCATTGAATATCTGCGTGAAGTGGCGCACATGCGTCCGCGTACCAATATGATTGGTGCGGTAGCGCGCGTACGTCATACGCTGGCGCAAGCGCTGCATCGCTTCTTCCACGAGCAGGGTTTCTTCTGGGTATCGACTCCGCTGATCACCGCTTCCGATACGGAAGGTGCGGGTGAAATGTTCCGTGTTTCTACGCTGGATCTGGAAAACCTGCCGCGTAACGATCAGGGTAAAGTCGATTTCGATAAAGACTTCTTTGGTAAGGAAGCGTTCCTGACCGTTTCCGGTCAGTTAAACGGCGAAACTTACGCCTGCGCCCTGTCCAAAATTTATACCTTTGGTCCGACTTTCCGTGCGGAAAACTCTAACACCAGTCGTCACCTGGCAGAGTTCTGGATGCTGGAACCCGAAGTGGCGTTCGCCGACCTGAACGATGTTGCAGGTCTGGCTGAAGCGATGCTGAAATACGCGTTCAAAGCCGTATTGGCAGAGCGTGCGGATGATATGAAATTCTTCGCTGAACGTGTCGACAAAGATGCGATTTCGCGCCTGGAACGTTTTATTGACGCTGACTTCGCACAAGTGGACTATACCGACGCGGTGAGCATTCTGGAAAAATGCGGCAAAAAGTTCGAAAACCCGGTTTACTGGGGTGTGGATCTCTCTTCCGAGCATGAGCGTTATCTTGCTGAAGAGCACTTTAAAGCGCCGGTCGTAGTTAAAAACTACCCGAAAGATATCAAAGCGTTTTATATGCGCCTTAATGAAGATGGTAAAACCGTTGCGGCAATGGACGTTCTGGCCCCGGGAATCGGTGAAATCATCGGTGGTTCTCAGCGTGAAGAACGTCTGGACGTACTGGATGCCCGCATGCTGGAAATGGGTCTGAATAAAGAAGATTACTGGTGGTATCGCGACCTGCGTCGCTACGGTACCGTTCCGCATTCCGGCTTCGGTTTGGGCTTTGAGCGTTTAATCGCTTACGTTACTGGCGTACAAAACGTCCGTGACGTTATCCCATTCCCGCGTACACCGCGTAACGCCACTTTCTAAACCTGAATGTTTGATTCAAAGGCCAGCACTGCTGGCCTTTTTTGTACCCGTTTCCCCACGATGGGACTCTTCACTTAAAACACAACTTTCCCTTTTCCTGTTACTTATTATTTCACCGCAACACATTCGCACAAAAAAAAATCAGCACTTTTATTGTGGATTAGCATTTTCTGATTAAATAGTACACTTTATGACCACGCGCACAGCATTCCAGACGTCCAAAAATAGCCATCTGGAAAACCGGATCTTTGCGATGCAACACAGCAAAAAATGCCTTATCAAAATTAAACATAAGAAAATCATATAAATAGAATTAAAAGCGGTGAATTTTAGTGCAGAGACATCTGAAGTTTGACGTTGTTCACAAAGTTGCACAAAAACAACATTTTGTTACACATTTTTTCTTTCTGAAACCAAATCTTTATATTTGTAGCACTTTGACGGTAGCGAAACGATAGTTTGAATGGAAAGATGCCTGTCAGACACATAAAGACACCAAACTCTCATCAATAGTTCCGTAAATTTTAATTGACGGAATTTATTGGCGGCAGTGGCAGGTGTCATATAAAAACCAATGAGGGTAATAAATAATGATGAAGCGCAATATTCTGGCAGTGGTTATCCCTGCTCTGCTGGTAGCCGGGGCAGCTAACGCTGCAGAAGTTTACAACAAAGATGGTAACAAGCTGGATATCTACGGTAAAACCGTTGGTCTGCATTATTTTTCTGACAGCGCTGCTGACGATGGCGATCAGACTTATGCTCGTCTTGGTTTCAAAGGGGAAACTCAGATTAACTCCGAGCTGTCCGGTTACGGTCAGTGGGAATACAACTTTGCCGGTAACAACTCTGAAGGCGGTAGTGACGCTCAGAACGGCAACAAAACCCGTCTGGCATTCGCTGGTCTGAAATACGCAGACCTGGGTTCTTTCGACTACGGTCGTAACTACGGTATCGTTTACGATGCTCTGGGTTACACCGATATGCTGCCAGAATTTGGTGGTGATACCGCATACAGCGACAACTTCTTCGTTGGTCGTGTTGGTGGTGTTGCAACCTACCGTAACTCCAACTTCTTCGGTCTGGTTGACGGTCTGAACTTCGGTATCCAGTATTTGGGTAAAAACGAACGTGATGGCAATACCGGTCGCTCTAACGGCGACGGCGTTGGCGGTTCTGTAAGCTACGAAATGGATGGTTTCGGTATCGTGGGTGCTTACGGCGCAGCTGACCGCACCAACGCGCAGGAAAACTCTTTCTACGGCAATGGCGGTAAAAAAGCTGAGCAGTGGGCGACCGGCGTGAAATACGATGCTAACAACATCTACCTGGCAGCTAACTACGGTGAAACCCGTAACGCGACCCGCATCTCAGGTGCTGGTAACAGCGGTTTTGCGAACAAAACTGAAGACGTATTCGTCGTTGCTCAGTACCAGTTCGATTTCGGCCTGCGTCCGTCCCTCTCCTACAACAAGTCTAAAGCGAAAGACGTAGAAGGTATCGGTGATGTGGATCTGGTCGATTACTTCGAAGTAGGTGCGACCTACTACTTCAACAAAAACATGTCCACCTATGTTGACTACAAGATTAACCAAATCGATTCTGACAACAAACTGGGCGTGAACTCTGACGACATCGTTGCAGTTGGTATCGTTTACCAGTTCTAATAGCAGACCTCTTTGTTAAATGCCTTAAAAACAGGACTTCGGTCCTGTTTTTTTATATCTGCCAGCGGATTCTTGCGTCTTAAAAAAACACCTCAGCTTTTCGCCAGTAACGGTTGGCATTTTGTAAATCTACCGTTAACCTGATAGCGGACTTCCCTTCTGTAATCACTATGGAACCTCGTCATGTTTGAGAACATTACCGCTGCTCCTGCCGACCCCATTTTGGGTCTGGCTGATTTGTTTCGTGCCGATGATCGCCCTGGAAAAATAAACCTCGGGATCGGTGTATATAAAGATGAGACAGGCAAAACGCCAGTACTGACCAGCGTTAAAAAAGCCGAGCAATATATACTGGAAAATGAAACCACCAAAAATTACCTTGGCATTGACGGTATTCCAGAGTTTGGTCGTTGCACTCAGGAATTACTGTTTGGTAAAACGAGTTCGCTTATCATTGATAAGCGCGCACGTACAGCACAGACTCCTGGCGGCACTGGCGCACTGCGAGTGGCAGCTGATTTCCTCGCAAAAAATACGTCGACTAAACGCGTATGGGTGAGCAATCCAAGCTGGCCGAACCATAAGAGCGTCTTTAACTCTGCCGGTCTGGAAGTTCGTGAATACAACTATTATGATGCAGCGAACCACTCATTAGACTTTGATGCGCTGCTGGCAAGCCTCAGCGAAGCGCAGGCTGGCGATGTAGTACTGTTCCACGGCTGCTGCCATAACCCAACCGGTATCGATCCTACGCTTGAACAGTGGCAAACGTTGGCTCAGCTTTCTGTCGAAAAAGGATGGTTGCCGCTGTTTGACTTCGCATACCAGGGCTTTGCCCGCGGTCTGGAAGAAGATGCCGAAGGTCTGCGCGCGTTCGCCGCGCTGCACAAAGAGCTGATTGTCGCCAGTTCCTACTCCAAGAACTTTGGTCTTTACAATGAGCGCGTAGGCGCCTGTACGCTGGTTGCAGCTGATGCTGAAACCGTCGACCGTGCGTTTAGTCAGATGAAATCCGCCATTCGCGCTAACTATTCCAACCCGCCAGCCCACGGAGCATCCGTAGTTGCCACGATTCTGAGCAACGACGCGTTGCGGGCTATCTGGGAACAGGAACTGACTGATATGCGCCAACGCATTCAGCGCATGCGTTTACTGTTCGTGAATACGCTGCAGGAAAAAGGTGCGAACAGCGACTTCAGCTTTATCATCAAACAGAACGGCATGTTCTCTTTCAGCGGCCTGACAAAAGAACAGGTTCTGCGTCTGCGTGAAGAGTTTGGTGTCTATGCCGTCGCTTCCGGGCGTGTAAACGTCGCAGGAATGACGCCAGATAACATGGCACCGCTGTGCGAAGCGATTGTCGCAGTACTGTAATTTATCGCGCATAAAAAAGGCCGCAATCGCGGCCTTTTTATTTATCTGCGGTGTTACCAGACGGGCATTTCATCCTGCAGGAACGGGTTATGTAGCCGTTCGTTACCCAGTGTAGAAAGTGGGCCGTGACCCGGAATAAACGTCACGTCATCACCCAATGGTAAAAGTTTACGTTTAATCGAATCAATCAATTGGTTGTGATCTCCGCGTGGAAAATCGCTGCGCCCTACGCCGCCTTTAAAAATCACATCACCAGAAATCAGTAACTTTGATTGCTCATCAAAGAAAACCACATGTCCCGGCGTGTGGCCCGGGCAATGCAGCACCTGTAACGTCACGTTACCAACGCTTACTCTGTCGCCTTCATTCAGCCAGCGATCGGGCGTCAGCGGCTCACAATCGCCCAGGCCAAACATGCGGCTCTGAGCTGGGAGTCCCTGTAACCAGAACTCATCTTCTTTTTCCGGACCAATAACCGGAACACCATAATGCTGTGCCAGTTCAGCCGCTGCCCCTACATGGTCAAGATGACCGTGGGTAAGCAGAATCTGCATAAGCGTCAGACCGCTGGCATCCACTTCCTGTTTGATTTTCTCGGCATCACCGCCGGGATCGACAAGCGCGGCCAGACGAGTCTGCTCACACCAGATTAACGAGCAGTTCTGGGCGAATGCAGTGACCGGAATAATACGATAGTTCATACAGCTCCTGTTTCATTAAGCTTATGGATCACCAGTGCCGGGCAGGCCCGGTGTCGATATGCACAAAGTTACTGCTGGGGTAGTATCCTACACCACCTGCGCGCATAGATAACGCAGCTTTGCGAATATTGCTTAATGCGATGCCTTCAATATGGAAATCCATGGCCTGGCCTTTGGTGTGGTAGCTTTTCTTTGCCACACCCCGGCTGCGTGCACGGAGTTCGTTATTGGTATCGATAGAGCGATAGCCTGAGATTAGCTGTACGGGTTTACGCGTGCCCAGCAGGCCCTGCAGACGGAAGAGTTGATCAAACAATCCCGGGTCAATGGATTTCACTTTATTGGCCCGAAAATCACGGAAAAAGTGGTTAAGTTTTGCTAATTCGTCCTGAATATAGCCCCTGCCATCAAAAAACTCTGCTTTTATTGACTCACCGGTATGCAGGTTATTCAGAGTCAATATACGCGGACGTGGGGTGGAAAGAGTGGCAAACGCGGGCGTAGGCAGGATGGCAGCGCCGAGGGCAATACCACCAAGCGCCAGCAGTTTGCGGCGATTAGCGTCAAATTTGTCCATGGTATTAAGGTCTACAAGGTCAATGTTATCGTATGTATGCTCTAGCGCACGCGAGAAACCTTATCTGGCTAAGTAGTCCACGTCAAGGCTCCCAACCCCAGGAAACACGGGGCTTACAGCCATTCCGCCCCGTTTCCCGCATAACTTACGACAATCATTTTCCTCGAACTGCTTCATTTATCTGATTAATTGTTCAGCTTTTGACACAATTTGTGCACTGGATCGCGCTGTCAGATCGTAATTGTAAATATCTGTACGATACTGCGTGCGGCCATCCGGGCCAACAAATGCGGTCAGATAATAGAGGTTAACCGGAATATTCTGCCGGATATTCACGTATCGCGTATCCCCTTGCTTCAGGGCATCCGAGATGCGCGTATCATTCCATCCCGCATCATGTAGCAGCATATTCGCTAACTCAGATGCCTTATTCACACGTACGCAGCCGGAGCTTAACGCCCGCGTATCCTTCTGGAACAGATTGTGGTTCGGCGTATCGTGCAGATAAATAGCATCCGAACTCGGCATATTGAATTTATAGCGCCCGAGCGAGTTACGTGCACCCGGAGCCTGCTGGAAGCGGAACGGCAAATTAGAGGCGGTGATGGTGGCCCAGTCAACCTGCCACGGATCTATCGTCTCTTTACTGTTCCAGCCGCGCATCACGGTATAGCCATGGCGTTCAAGATACCCCGGATCATTCCATAATTTAGGCAAGATATCTTTTCGGGCCAGCGTCGGCGGCACATTCCACGGCGGGTTAACGACCACATTATTCAGCGCACTGCTCATCATCGGCGTTTTACGATCGGGGCGCCCGACGATAACGCGCGAGGCTAGCACCTGATTTCCGTTCTGATAATAAACCAGCGAGTAGGCAGGAATGTTTACCATGATACCGGTAGACAGATCGCTCGGCAGCAGGCGCAAGCGTTGAATATTTAACGCCAGCACTCCCGCACGCTGAGCAGGCGTTACGTTCAGCCAGTCACGCGTCGCAGGGCCAATCGCGCCATCGGCGCCAAGCCCCTGCCATGTCTGAAACCGCTTTACCGCGTCGACAAGTTCACGATCGTAAGCGCTACGACCTTCTTTAGCAGACGTACTGACGGCAGACCCCAGCATTCCAGTACGGCGCAAAATTTCACGCAGCGCGGGAATGTCGTTACTCCACTCTCCCGGACGCAGCGTCGCGGTACTGGTTAACCGTGGCCAGGGTTGCGTATCGCTCACCAGCTTGAGTAGTGAGTCATGCATTACGGCGTACTGCGGATGCTGTGGCGCCAGGCTGGCGACGAACGACGTCAGTTGGCCGTTATCCAGCGCGACCTGCCACTGGTTGATCACGGAAATCGGCGGCGTCGTCAGCGCATAGGGCTTATCGCTATAGAGCCAGCGATTTCCTTTAACGGGAATATTGGCTATAAAGTGCAGATATCCCATCATTGCATCAGACAGCACAATGTCTCGCGCCTGGCCGGACACTGCCGGGTCAGTCAGAAGCGCAACCCAGGAGGTAAACTGCGGCTGAAACCCGGCAATCGCCACCTCGGCTAACTGTTGCTGAAAGGCTTTTACCGCATCACGATTTTCCCACATCGGTTTCATTTCGCGTGCGGCATACAGCAGTTCCAGCTGGTTCATATAAACCGGCGTGAAGCCCGCTGGAAGTTGAGATTGTAATTCGGCGCGGGCTTGATCAACGGACACGCCCTGCGGCAGCGGTTGAATTCCCGCCATGATAGCCGTCGCGGAAGATTGTACCTGCGGTTGCGATAACGCTGTTGGCTGTTCACTGACGCTCGCTGAGCTATCGCCAGGGATCATTTCAGGCTCATCGGCCTGCGCATTGAACAGTGGAGCGAATGTTACGGCCAGGCACAAACTGATTGCCGACAGCCGACGACCATACATTTTATTAAGCAACATCCCTTGCCCCCTGTTTTCTTTATCATACTCTATAGCCAGGCACCATTAACCGGGTGTGGAACGCCTGTAGACGCCAATACAACTGAAGTATGACGAGTAAGCCTGCATACCCGTCAGGCTTAACTTCAGTATATAAACTTCGCCAATGTTTTACCTGGTATAATGTAAAGAAGTTAAAAGAAATTGCACCTGCAATTGAGACTTTTCGGAAAAGAAGAAAGGCGGTCATTTGACCGCCTTTTTATTCAGCTTGCCTGCGAGGAGGCATCTTCGGTCCCTGGCAGCGGCTCAGGTAACTGAGGCGCAAACCCACGCAGACCAACCACGTGAACGTGTTCAGTGTTCTGGAAGACTTTACGCACCAGTTTGTAGGTTGTGCCTTTCTCCGGGCTGATGTTTTCCGGCGCGGCGATAATCAGCTGCATTTGCAGACGTTCGCACAGTTCAAACAGGGTCGCGATAGAGCGCGCATCAAGTCGCGCAGCTTCGTCAAGGAACAGCAGACGGCAAGGAGAAATATCTTTCCCGCGCAGTCTACGCCCTTCATCTTCCCAGCTTTGTACGACCATCACCAGAATAGACATCCCGGTACCGATCGCTTCCCCCGTTGACAACGCGCCTGATTCAGCACGCAGCCAACCGTCAGAACCTCGGTTTACCTCAACTTCCATCTCCAGATAGTTACGGTAGTCCAACAGCTCTTCACCTATGGTTTGCGGCGTACGCTGTCCCATGTCAATCTGCGGATTCAGACGTTGATACAGCTTCGCCAGCGCTTCAGAGAAGGTCAGACGATTGCTGTTAAACAGATCCTGGTGCTGCTCATGCTGCTCGGAAAGTACGTCCAGCAAGGTGGCATGGGTCTCACGTACGTTGACGTTCAGACGCACGCTGTTTACCTGGCCAAACGACACGCTTTGCAGCCCCTGGTTCAGCATGCGAATACGGTTCTGTTCGCGCTGGATCGTCTTACGAATAATATTCGCCACGCTGCGAGAGCTGATCGCCAGCTTCTGTTCGCGGGAGGTTAATTCTTCCGTCAGACGGCTCAGTTCAATCTCCATCTGTTCGATGGCTTCAACCGGATCGTCGGTACGGATAATATCCTGGCGAATACGTTCACGCAGATGTTGGTAAACCGCGACAAAGAACTGAATTTTACGCTCTGGACGTTTTGGATCTTCAGACATGCGCAGCACATCGCGCAGATGTTCGTTATCCGCAACGGCCAGACGCAGCGCGCCGAGCGCCTTATCCGACATAGAGCGCAGTTCATCACCGGACAGATACGCCAATTCACGACGGTGCAGACGACGTTCAACACCGTTGTCTTTCACCATTCGCATTACCGCACACCATCCCGCTTTCGCAGTAACCACCTGCTCGCGCATCTCAAAATAATCGCGTTCCAGCTTGCGCAGCTTGCGGGTCAGGTTATCCATCTCCGCTTCGCAGAAGGTCAGCGCTTTTTCCAGTTGGTTGCGACGAGCGCGGTTGTTACTGAGCTGCGCATGCAGTTCATCACGACGGATACGCGCACGCTCTTCGGCACCGCTGTCCGCGCGAACGCCAATGTCCTGCAGTTCACGTTGTAAATCGTTAAGCAGCTCTTTTTTGGTGTCGTACGAGCTTTTCAGCGACGCCATGACCTGATTGTACTGGCTTAACTGCGCGGCGTGGCTGCGCAAAGCTTCACGGGCGCGGGTACGTTCAGCTTCCGCCTGTTCAAGACGTTCACGCAGTTTTTCGTTTAGATCGCTGTTACCACTCAGCATTTCGGCCGAGTCGGAATAGCTAAAGTGCGCCCGGCGCTGCACCACTTCGGCCAGGGCAAAAGCCTGCTGACGCGCATCGCGCTGCATCTGCTGGGAATATGCGTAGTCTTCCTTCAGTTGTTCAAACTGCTCAGGGTCATTTTGCAGAACCGAAACCATCGGCTCCAGTTTGGCTAACTGATTGCCGTGCTGCTGCACAAAACGCGCTGCTTCCTGGGCTTCATCCAGACGCTCACGAATTTCGTCCACACGATCGGCCAACGTGTCATCTGCCAACAGATTCAAACGCGGCAGCAGACGGTTAAGAGCAGAAACCCCCTCTTTCGCCTGTTCAAACTGCATACGGCTTTGCTGATTATCATTTTCATGATTGGTCAGCGCACGTTCCAGTTCAACGCGACGGCCATTCAGTTGACGAATTTCCGCTTCCGGGTCGGCTTCAAACGCCACCGAAAGATGGCTGCCGATAAAGCGGCTAAACGCCTGGTGCAGACGTTGGGTTTTCTGGACGTCAAAGGAGAGCGTTGCAAAACGTTCAGACAGCCCTTCACGCTCGGCATGCAGGGTTTCGATACGGCTTTCGCGCGCGGCACGACCAAAAATCGGCACCGTCGGGAAGCGGGAATAACGCCATTGACGCTCGGCGGTTTTTACTACTACCGCTTTTTCCAGCTCATCAACGCTGAAAACGCTGTCATCAAACGACTGCGGATCCCCTTCGATGAAATAGAGATCTTCCGGACAATCCGTCAGTCCTTCAAGCTGTTCGGTGATCAGCGACAGATCCGGCACCACGATAGCATGACGCGAAGGACCGTACAGCGCAGAGAAGTACGGCGCATCTTCAAGGCTAACATCGTCATAGATTTCAGACAGCAGAACGCCGCCGAAGCGTTCCGCCAGCGCGTTCAGACGCTGATCTTCCGCCCCGCCCGGCTGACTTAAACGTTCAATCTCTTCATCAACCGCATTTTTGCGCGCGCCGACTTCATCACGCTCAACAATGGCTTCACGCTCGCGCTCCAGCAACTGTTGCAGGTACTCGGTGACGTCCTGGCTGGAGGTAAATTCTTCGCCACACTGCTCGCTAAGCTGGCTCAGGCTATTTTGCGCGGCCAGCCAGACAGGCGCACGCTTCATCAGATGCTGGATACGAGACTGAAGTTGCTCCTGCTCCTGACGCAACGTCATACGTTGTTCGCTGGCAGAAGAGACGCTGTCAGACAAGGCGGCGATACGTGCTTCCAGCTCCTGGTGCAGCGCTTCCAGCTCATCGATGTCGAACTGTTTACCCTGACGCTTGCAGAATTCAGCCAGCAGACGCTCGGCGTCTTGCTGTTCGCGCAGACGCTGCTCCAGCTCGCTGAGGCGCATACGTAACGGCTGAACCTGCTCCGCCAGATGGCGCTGCTCAACACCTTCCCGCAACAGTTCGCGCGCCACGCTCCAGGCTTCACCGCGCGCCAGCGGACCGTTGATAGCCGCCACCAGCTGATAAGCCTGCTCGAACTGGCTGTGCGCGGTTTGTGCCACGCTCATTTTTTGTTCCAGCGTTAGCAGTTTTTCCGTGGCTTCCTGCTCTTTCGCCTGGAACGTCTCCAGCCATTCGACAGCACTGTCGGGCGTCAGATCCGGTAAGTGACAGAGCTCTTTCGCCCGATTTAGCGCCTGAATCGCCTGAGTGTACTGGATGGCGCGCGTTTGCTGGACATCCAGCGCTTGCTGGTAATCGGCAAGCTGGCTTTTTAGCTCATCTACTTCCAGTTCGGCGGCTTCCGCGCGGGCTTCGTTTTCATCCTGGCGGTCAACGGCTTCCGCGACCACCTCATTTTGTTCTTCGAGACGAACCTGCAGTTCTTCGAGATCCGCTTCGTAGCGTTCAATTTTTTCCTGCTGACGCAGCGCGGTTTGCACCAGATTCAGGTGATCGCTCGCAGCCTGATAATCGGCTTCCAGATCGCCTTCAGCGCCGTTATGCTCACCCAGTTCACGCGCCATATCCACATGCTTATACTGCTCTGCGGCCAGTTGCTTGCGTGAGGTATGCAGCTCACGGCGATATTCCAGCGCTTTGTCAAGATGGATACGACGTTCGTTGGCGTGGCGCATATAATCTGCGGCCACATAGTTGGTCGCCTCGCTGATCAAATGCTTAAACAGGTCGCGATCAGACTGGGTTACGCGAATCGCTTCCAGCGTCATGCGGTTTTCACGTAGCGCAGCTTCCATATCCTGGAACGCTTTACGCACCCCACCGTTTTCCGGTAGCAGGTAGTCACGCAGCGAGCGGGTAATGGCGCTGGAGATCCCGCCGTACAGCGATGCTTCAATCAGGCGATAGAACTTACTGCGGTCTGAGGCTGAGCGCAGACGACGGGCGATGATGCCCAGATCGAACATCAGCGAGTGATAATCGGTTATCGAGTTGAACTGCTTAAACTGCACGCCTTCCATCTCATCAAGCTTCTCTTTCAGCTCAGAGAGGGGCAGCACGCGCGCCTGGCGTTCATTCAGTGTTTCCGTTACCAGTTGGGTTGGCTGCACGGACATCGGCAGTCCCTGAATGGCAAACGGTTTGATATCCACTTTACGATCGCGGCCAGCAACCTGCTGCAGACGCACACCCACGACCACACGCTGATGGCGCGAGTTGAGGACGTCAAGCATTGAGTAACAGACACCCGCTTTCAGCTTACCGTGCAGGCCTTTATCACGTGAACCGCTGGTTGCACCGGCTTCGGTGGTGTTACGGAAATGCAGCAGGGTCAAGTCAGGGATAAGCGCCGTAACAAATGCCGCCATGGTAGTGGATTTACCCGCACCGTTACCGCCTGACAGCGTGGTAACCAGTTCATCAAGGTCGAACGTACGGGCAAAAAAACCATTCCAGTTAATCAGCGTAAGTGAGCGAAATTTACCGCGTTCAATCATTATTCTTCTTCTCCACTGTCCGGCTGATTCTCTTCGGGCTCATCGTTGAGCTGCAGGCGGTTCTCGACCGGCATCGCTTCGCCATCACGAATTAAGCGACGCTGTGCTTCGCGCGGATCGTCACCGCTGCGCACATCCGCGCCAAAGCGGAAGACTGATTCCGTAATTCGGAATTTGCTGCTGTCATGACCCATAAACCACACCATGCCTAAACGGCGCAGGCGGTTTAGCGAAGAACGAACCTTTTCCTGGAGTTTCTGGCGATCAACGTCCGAACCGGTTGAACGGTTGTTCACCAGCTTCAGCAGTTTGGCTTCATCCGCCAGCGTCAGCAGCTCGTCATACAGCTCTTGCTGGGTAAAAATCCCTTCGTTCGCCAGGCGTTCCGGGCTGAGGTAGAGATAACAAAGAATTTTACCGACCATCATGTCCAGTTCAGACAGAACCGAACGGGGAATGAGCGTCGTTGAACGTGGACGAAGGTAGAAGAACCCCTCCGGCGCACGGATCAATTCCACGTTATAGCGGCTGTAAAACTCTTCAAAATATTCCTGAAAATCCATCAGGAAGGCATGATTATCCAGTTCATCCAGGCCGATATGTCGGCCTGAACGTAAGGCGCTATCCAGCGCTGGAAATAACGGGTTCGCCAGCGCCTGCGCCAGCTTTACCGGCATCACTTGTTCAATATTTGTCAATGACATGCGCCTGTACCTTGGCTCCGTAATCATTAATCGGCTGCCATTTTGCGGGCAGTCCGGTGAAATCTGCTTGCGCTACGCCAAGACGTACCGCCTGATCAATAACAATACGCGCAACGTCGAAGTGACGGGCACGTGGGTATTGCGCCAGATACTCGCGCACGACCAAACCGAGATCCAGTGGTGTTTGTCTGGATTTGTAGATAGCCAGCTGTTCTTCGATGATCGCCGCCAGCTGTTCACGGATTTCGTTAAATTCTTCGTATTCCAGATCGGCCGGAAGCTCACCAGTGACCTCTTCGTCACGCAGTAGCATCTCTTCGTCGCGCATATCCAGCAGACGATCGGCGTTGGCATAGGTCAGCGCCCACGGTTCGTCAAAGTATGTCTGCACAGACTGGCGCAGACGCTGGGCAAAGACGCGGTTTTTATCCATATCGATCGCGGTACGGATAAACTTATGCACATGTCGATCGTAACCGATCCACAAATCAATGGATTGCTGGCCCCAACTGATAATGCGATCGAGCTTGCTTTGTAAGTCAAACACCAGCCGGTCGACAAAATGCAGATCGTCATGCGTCATTGTGGCGTCCTGAATGCGTAACAGGTTAGCCTGTAGCTTATCCCCTGCCGCTTCCAGCGTATCTTGCAATTCACGCAGCGTACCAGACGTTTCAGAAAGCAGCAGTTCACAGCTGGAAATCGCCGCTCGCCAGTCTTTGTTCAGCAACTGCGCGATATCGTCTTTTACCTGCTGCTGCTGTTCATCCATGATGCGCTGAGTCAGATCGATGCTGTCGAAAATCTCCGCCACCGAATATTTCAATGGCGCGTAGACGTTGCGATGCCAGTGAAACTCATCGCCACCTTCTTCCGCCGCATCCGCCGCGCGCTTCAGTTCACCGGCAACAATTGACAGCTGCATGGAAAGACGCAGCGTAGAGAATTCGCGCTGTCGAATATAGTAATCCGTGATGCCAATTCCGAGCGGCGTTAAACGATAAATGGCGTTGCCTTCAGCCTGCTCGCTGGTAAAGCGGTTCAGCAGACGTTGACGCACCATATCGTTGATCGCGTTGTTGGCGCGCACGCCGATGGTTTCGCTGGTTTGCTCAAACGCATCACTCACATGGCGGAACGCATCCACCAGCTCACCTTCACTCATCTCGCCGTCGAGTCGCTCACCGTTCAGTGTGGCGACAGCCAGCAGGAACGAAAGTCGGTCTACCGGCAGAGAGATGGAGAAGTCATTTTTTCTGGCCCAGGCAACCAGTTCGGGGACTGTCTGGGAAAATTCACTCATAAATTATCCTTGCATCTGCGGCTCGGGCCGGACGTTTAATCGCGGTGACGTGAATATAGCGCCCAAGGCTGATATACGGTTCCTGACGGCAATAGCGCGTTTCTAACTCAAGTAACATTTCGTAATCGTCATGCTGTTTGTGCTTATCTCGCAGATAATCATGAAACACGCGGACGCCCGTTTTACCGGTAATTTGCCAACCGATCTCTTCCAGCCACTGGTAGACCTGCCCCGGATCGCGTGGGTAATCCGGTGAAAGCGTACGCTTTTTACGTTTCGGCATCCCCACCTGAACATAGTCAAAGTTCCCTGCGACCATGTTGTGCATCAACAGACCGTTAGCATTGTAGAACATTAACGACAGCGCGCCGCCAGAACGCAGCACTGACCATAAACTCTGCAACACGCCGACCGGATCTGTCACCCACTCCAGCACAGCATGAAACAATATCAGATCAACCGGGCTTTCCAAATGCGAAGCAACATCCTGAGCGGCGCATTGTATAAAATGCATGTTTCCGCTCACACCTTTTGCCTCTGTCGCCTGTTGCGCACGAGCGATCATCTCGCCTGACAGATCGCATAATGTGACAAAATGTCCACGTTCTGCCATTTTAATGGCCGTTTGCCCTTCACCACCACCGGCATCCAGAATGTGCAGTTTTTGCTCACCGAACGAGTCCAGTAATCGATCCAGATCCTGCCAAAGGATAGCCTGCCTTAGTTGACCTTTGGTGGTGCCGTAAATGTTACGGGAAAACTTCTCTGCAATGTCATCAAAATTGCGATCCCGCATCGGGCTCTCCACATACTGGCTTTAGGGTGACTAAGTAAAACCGCTATTTTGTCACACCCACGCCAAGAAGGAACCTTCCTGGTGTAATATCCCTGCAGATCCCCTGCTGTATGGTTAAAAAAGGAACCAAAAAGCATGCTTTTTACGCTGAAGAAAGTGATGGGCGGTATGATGCTGCCGCTGCCGCTGATGCTAATTATGATGGGTATAGGCCTGGCACTGATCTGGTTTAGCCGTTTTCAAAAAACAGGGAAAGTGTGTATTAGCCTGAGTTGGCTGGCGCTGTTACTTTTAAGTTTGCAGCCCGTCGCCGATAGCTTGTTGAAACCGATTGAGGATAGTTATCCAACCTGGCAGGATACACAAAAAGTGGAGTACATTGTGGTGTTGGGGGGCGGATATACCTGGAATCCGCAGTGGGCACCAAGTTCAAACCTGATCAACAACAGCCTTCCACGCCTGAGTGAAGGTATTCGCCTATGGCGCGCAAACCCGGGATCTAAGCTTATCTTTACTGGCGCTGCCGCAAAAACTAATAACGTCAGTACCGCAGAAGCTGGTGCACGCGTTGCGCAGTCGCTGGGGGTGCCAGCCGATGAAATAATCACCCTGGATCAACCGAAAGATACCGAAGAAGAAGCCGCCGCGGTTAAACAGGCCATCGGTAACGCGCCGTTCCTGCTGGTAACCTCAGCCTCACACTTGCCGCGAGCGATGATCTTCTTCCAGCAGGCCGGGTTACATCCTTTGCCAGCGCCAGCTAATCAGTTAGCGATTGATTCTCCGCTTAATCCGTGGGAACGCGCGATTCCTTCACCCATCTGGCTGATGCATAGCGACCGCGCGGGTTACGAAACGCTGGGGCGCATATGGCAGTGGCTAAAAGGTTCAGGCGAGCCACGGCAGCAGTGATTTCGTAGCCAGGTCAAAGTTGGAACGATTAAAACGCCCGGTGTTAACCAGTTGCGCCACCTCATCCCATAACACATATAACCAGCGCCGCCAGATGAACGACTCCGCTACTGGCGCGCGCTGCAGGTATTGCCATAGCAGGCTTTCCGCCAGCGCATTATCCATTAAACGGAACAATTCATATTCCCTGGGTGCCCACAGCATCAAACCGGGCCCCACCATGGCCAGAAGCTGATCGCTACGGGCGTCTTTAAGCATGCTGCGTAAACTGAAATTACCATGGATCAACACGCAGTTATCATTGAATCCTTCAAATAAAGCGGGCAAACACTCGCGGGTCCGAAACAGGATCCGCTTGTCCTGCATCGTCAGCCCGGTATTGTTGAACTGACTTAACGTAGTCCACAGCACCTCAACTCGTTGACGATACCAGGATGGCCAGACATTCTCTTGCGTGTTATCCACCATTCCCACGCAGCCACGGCTATCCTGCCGATGCCATGACAGCAGACCTTCTACAATCTGATCCTTTAAATGTTCCCAACGTTCGGGCGTTCGGGCTGGCGCTTCAACCGGCACCCCGCGTAAACGTTCAAGCAGTAGCACATCGGGACCGGGATGCTCCTCGTGCGTTAAGACTCCATAAATAACGGGCATACGTACCGTTCCACTGCGCGCCAGCATCGAAGTTTTCCATGCCAGCTGCTGCGCCATACCCGGCGTAGTGAAACTTCTTGCCATCAGCGGCATTGGATTTCCCTGGCTGTCGTACAGTGCCCACAGGGCCGTATCCACTTTTTCATTCACGCATTCTATACGACTGAGTTTTTCGCCCAGCAGATGGCTGAGTTCGGCACGCAACTGTTCCATTTCAGATTGCCCTCATTAATGCTACTGCTTTCATAATGAGCGTCGTGCAGACAGATGTCACCCGGATGAGATCAATTGATGAAAAGAAAAGTGGAGGGAAAACGTAACGATACGACACTCCTCCCAAAAATTCACATCACCGGGGGGAGTGTCATGAGAAAAACTAACGCATTTCAGCGCGCACGCGTTCAAGGTCTTCGGCAGTGTCTACGCCGGTTCCGGGGACTTCTTTTGCGACGGCAACGTGAATTTTTTCGCCGTACCACAGCACGCGTAACTGCTCCAGCATTTCAATATGCTCAAGCGGGCTGGGCTGCCAGTTAACATAGCGGCGGATAAACCCGGCACGATAGCCGTAAATACCCAAATGACGCAGGAAGGTGTCACCCACCGTTTCCAGGCTTTTGGCGAAACGGTCACGATCCCACGGAATGGTCGCGCGTGAAAAATAGAGCGCATACCCTTCGGCGTCCAGAACAACTTTTACCGCATTCGGATTAAAGGCCTCTTCCGCGCTGTGAATCGGGGCTGCAAGGGTCGCCATACCAACCTGGCGCTGCGCCAGATTCTCAGCGACCTGGCGAATAATGACCGCCGGGATCATCGGCTCATCACCCTGAACGTTCACAATAACGGTATCGTCGCTAAAGCCACATTTCTCGACAACTTCCGCCAGGCGCTCCGTACCGGACTGGTGATCCGCGCGAGTCATACATACTTCACCGCCTACCGCTTCTACCGCGCGAGCAACATCTTCGTGATCGGTCGCAACGATGATGCGTTCGGCGCCAGATTCACGCGCACGCTCCAGGACATGCACGATCATTGGCTTGCCGTTGATATCCAGTAGCGGCTTGCCCGGCAGACGAGTGGACGCATAACGCGCAGGAATAATGACCACAAAACTCATGATTTACTCTCATCAGCAGTCAGAATGCGGGCTTCGGTTTCCAGTAACACGGGAATGCCATCACGCAATGGGAAAGCAAGGTTATCCAGTTTACAAATCAGTTCCTGTTTTTCCTGGTTAAACCAGAGTTTGCCATTGCATACCGGGCAGGCAATGATTTCAAGCAGACGATGATCCATAGTTCCTCCAGATGGACCGGATTGTGAATCCGTAAATATTAACATAATCGCTTACAGGGCTGGGTCTATTTCCCAACCATGGCGTGCATCAGCAAATAAACCTTCAGGATAGCGCCCCAGCGTTACGCGAGTTGCCTGCTGCCAGCGGGCAAAATCATCAATCGCCTGAAACAATCCGTTTCGCAAAGTGCCCCCTGGTTTGACGCCATCCTGCAACCACAGCGAAATAACCTCCAGTACGCCCGTTTTGCGGTGCATTTTGGCATCCATCCGCCCAACCAACTGCCCGTGATGCAGCAACGGCAAGACAAAATAACCATATTGACGTTTCGGCGCTGGCGTATAGCATTCCAGCCGATAGCTAAAGTCGAATAGCTGCTCTGCCCGTTTACGATCCCAAACCACCGGATCAAAAGGCGATAAAACAGCGCTATGGGTCGCCGTTAATTTACCCGCCAGCGCCTGTTCCAACTGCGGCTGAAGGTGACTATGCAGCCATAGCGTTCCTAGCCCTTCAACGTCGACAGGAATAATTTGTTGCTGTTCTTTACGCACCTCACACCAGCTTTTTAGCGCCGGGCGCTTCAGTCGGTAATAGTCTGCCAGCCACTGTTCGCGAAAAATCCCCAGACTGCGGGCGCTGTTATCCAGCATGACGCTTTCAGCATCTTCCCGCGAAAGTAGGTCGCGTTCATCATCCCAGTGCGGCATGACGCGATGGGTTAAATCATACACGCGCTGGAAATTACGCCGTTCAACTACCATGACTTTCCCGGCAGTGAACAAGCCTTCAAGATGGCGTTTGTGCGGTTTCCATTCCCACCAGCCGCTGGCACCCTTGCGCGGATGCTCAAAATCGACAGAGCGTACTGCTCCGTTATGCTGGATGTGCTGGAGCAGTTGCTCGATCTCCTGCGCATGTTCTTTCATCCACGCCGCTTGATACTTCCAGCCCATTTTCTCCGGGGCCAGCATGCGGTGGCGGATCAGCATAAAGTCGCTGCGTGGCAAAAAGCAGGCCTCATGCGCCCAGTATTCGATCAATTCGCCCTGCAGGAGTGAGTCATCCAGCCACTGGGGCGAGTAATTGCCCAAACGACTAAACAGCACCAGATAGGGGCTACGCGCGACAATATTGATGGTATCGATTTGCAGTAACGACATGCGCGAAATGGTGGGAAGAATATCTGCAGGCGTTGCCCGGTGGCGTGTTTTTTTCAGCAGCCCCTGGGCCGCAAGGTGAAGATGGCGGGCATCCGTCAGAGAAAGACGCGGCAACGACATTTATGGCCTCATAAATGATTCGCTGCCGCAGTATGAACCCGTTAGCGAGTCAGCGAGATTAAGCTATCCAGCAACACGTCAGGCCGGTCGCCTGACAAATGAGCGTCAACCGGTAAATACCACCAGTTTTCATCAGCAAATGCACGACATTTAACCGCATCTTTTTCCGTCATCACCAGCGTTTGTCCGGGGTTGGCAAGCGCGCTGACCTCACTGTAGGTCAGAGACTGATGGTCTGCCAGCGCGATACATTTTTGCACTCTGGCCCCACACGCTTCCAGTGTGGCGAAAAAACGCGGTGGATGGCCGATGCCCGCCATAGCGACAATATTGGGCAGGAGCGCCACATCGCGGCGTTCGCCCGTGCGTAAATTAACCGCCAGTCCAGGTTCAAGTCGCATCGGGATTTCCCCTGGCTGCGCAACTCCACCGTTCACAATAGTCGCATCTACCGATTTAAGGCGACCTGCGCGTTCCCGCATTGGGCCTGCGGGAAGCCACCAGCCATTGCCAAACCGACGTTCACCATCAATAACCACGATTTCAACATCCCGCGCCAGACGATAATGCTGTAGACCATCGTCCGTCACAATGATCTGCACGTCGTGATGGGCCAAAATGGCTTTTACCGCATCCGATCTTACCGGGGATACCGCTACCGGCACGCCGGTACGTTGGGCTATCAGCACCGGTTCATCACCCGCTTCTGCGGTGGTGGTCTCTGCAGTCAATAACAACGGGTAAGCAGCCGCTTTCCCACCGTAACCACGCGACACTACGCCCACGCGAATCCCGCGTTGCTGCAGTTGTTCAACCAGCCAAATTACCACCGGTGTTTTGCCATTGCCGCCGGCTGTAAGGTTTCCGACCACCACAACCGGTACTGGCGCGCGCCATGCGCGTTTCAGCCCAAGCTTGTAGCATAGGCGGATCCCGCCACTCACCAGGCCATACAGCCAGGAGAGTGGAAGTAACAGCCGCCACAGTGGCGACTCACCAGACCAGATTCGTGCGATCATTGGCCGAATTGCATTTTGTGTAATTGCGCATAGACCCCGCGCTGCTCAATCAGCTCGCTATGGGTTCCACGTTCAACAATAATACCGTCTTCCACCACGATGATTTCGTCCGCTTGTTCAATGGTAGAAAGACGGTGAGCAATCACCAGGGAAGTACGGTTTTTCTGAAGTTCATCCAGAGCAGCCTGAATCGCGCGTTCGGATTCGGTATCGAGAGCCGACGTTGCTTCATCAAGGATCAGAATCGGGCTGTCACGCAACAAGGCGCGGGCGATAGCGATGCGCTGGCGCTGGCCACCGGAAAGCAGGACGCCGTTTTCGCCAATCACCGTATCCAGCCCATTATCCATCTTATTGATGAAATCCATGGCGTAGGCCATCTGTGCCGCTTTTTCGATCTGCTCGCGACTGTACATATCGGTACGCGCGTAGGCGATGTTGTTGGCGACGGTATCGTTAAACAGATGCACATTCTGCGAAACCAACGCGACCTGATCGCGCAGGGACGCCAGGGTATATTCGCGCAGATCGTGTCCGTCCATCAGAATCTGCCCTTCATCGATATCGTAGAAGCGCGTAATCAGGCTGGCGATGGTGGATTTACCAGATCCCGAACGGCCAACCAGAGCAACGGTTTTGCCCGCTGGAATGTTCAGGTTGATGTCGCGCAGAGCCGGTGCTTCACGTCCTGGATAGGTGAAAGTCACATTGCGGAACTCGAGATCGCCGGTCGCACGTTCGATAACGCGTTTACCTTCATCTTTTTCCTGTTCGCTATCCAGAATAGTAAATAAAGTCTGGCATGCTGCCATACCGCGCTGGAACTGCGCGTTGACGTTAGTCAGCGATTTTAACGGACGCATCAGCGCGATCATTGAGGAGAAGACAACGGTAATTGTCCCTGCCGTCAGGTTTTCCATTACGCTTGGGAAGCTGGCCGCATATAACACGAAGGCCAGCGCCAAAGACGCAATCAGCTGGATGATAGGGTCAGAGATAGAAGAGGCAGAAACCATCTTCATCCCCTGCAGACGCATCTTGTTGCTGACTTTATCAAAGCGCTTGGTTTCGACTTCCTGGCCACCAAAAATCAAAACTTCTTTGTGGCCTTTCAGCATCTGCTCCGCACTGGTCGTAACCTGCCCCATGGTGTTTTGCATGTTTTTACTGATGTTACGAAAGCGCTTGGAAACCACTCGGATTGCCACTGACACAATTGGCGCCAGCACAATCAGGATCAATGACAGCTGCCAGCTGTAATAGAACATCATGATAAACAGGCCAATAATCGAGGCACCTTCACGTACCACGGTGATTAGCGCGCCAGAAGATGATGACGCGACCTGCTCTGAATCATAGGTAATACGTGACAGCAGCGTACCTGTAGACTGCTTATCAAAGAAGGAGACCGGCATGCCCATCATGTGACCAAAGAGGCGGCGGCGCATGGTCATAACCACTTTGCCTGACACCCATGAGATACAGTAGCTGGAGACATAGCTGGTTAAGCCACGAACTATCATCAGTCCAATGACCACCAGCGGCATCCACAGCAGCACTGAGCGATCGGTTTTACCAAAACCATCATCCAGTAATGGCTTAAGGAGCGATAACATGAAGGTATCGCTGGCCGCGTTAAGGACTAACGCTATACCCGCCACGATCAGACCCGATTTAAAAGGCGCTATGGTTGGCCATAGTCGGCGAAACGTCTGCCACGTAGAGAGATCTTTATCGTTATGCATTCAAAAAACCGGCATTTGTTAGAATAGCCGCATATTCTACCCGTTATCCTCCGACACGCCAAACCACTGATGATACCAACGAGGTAAAATCTGATCCCGCAAGCTGTGTATTCGCCAGTTGTTTTGATAGAAATCCAGCGTGATCTGCCCCTGATGTGGTGTATCCAGCCATTGATAATTTTGTTGTTGATAACGCTGTTTCACCTTCCAGGACGGTAGACGCCAGGCATTGTAACGGGATGCTGAGGCTAACGCAGCCTGTCCGCCGACCCGCTGAATCAACGCCAGTGATGATGAGGTATTGCTGCCATGATGTGGAACCTGCACCACCGTAGACTGCAGATGCTGCCAGTAGTGACTTAGCATTTTTTGTTCAGCGGGAGACTCAATATCGCCGGTCAGCAGAATACTCTGATACCCATCATCAACTTTAACCACGCAAGAGTGGTTATTCCCTACATCTGTATTGCCACGCACCGGCCAGTGCGCACTAAAGGTTAATCCTTGCCATCGCCAACTTTCCCCGCGAAAACAGGGCAGATGCCCTTCCCAACCTAGCGGACTTCTTATCCATAGCGACGGCCAGGCTTTCTGCAGCGAGCCTAACCCGCCCCGGTGATCCATATGCTCATGGCTTAAAATTACCCCTTCCGGCTCCAGATTGTGCCAGCGTAACCAGGGAATAATCAGCTGTTGCGCGCTATCACCTTCAGGCCATGCCAGACCTGTATCATAAAGCAGCGCTTTCCCATTACGCTCAATCACCATCGCCAGCCCCTGCCCGACATCCAGCATATGCACTTGCCACACATCAGTACGTGAGGTACGCCAGAATGGCCCACTCAATATAATCAGCACCGTGAAACAGACCACCGGTAGCGTACGCAAGATATTTAGTCGCCATGCGATGATCGTCAGTCCGGGTAAAAATGCAAACCCTTGCCAACGTGCATCAATATTGGTCCACCCTTCAGGCAGGCTCCTGAGTCCCCAAAACAGCAGCGCCAGAGAGCGATCGGCTAAAAACCACAGGCCCGATTCAACCATCACCAGCCCGGTTAAATGCACGATCATGCCTGCTAATATCAAGGGTACGGCAATAAACGTGACCAGCGGTACGGCAAACAAATTCGCCAGAAAAGAGGTCAGACTGAAACCGTGGAACATCGCGATTTGCACCGGCAGAAGCAGAAGCGTAATGCCCAGTTGCAGATGAGCAAGCGCCAGGAATTGACGTCCAACGAACGATAACGGCCAATTTGGCGCAGGAACCCATTGATACCAGAACAGCAGCGCTGCAACGGCAAAAGCAGACAACCACAGACTTTGTGAAAGAACGGCGACAGGATCTACCACCAGAATGGCTGCCAGACAACAGATCCACACCGACCATCCATTCCACTGCCTGCCGCTGAGTTTTAGCGCCCCCCAGACCAGCAGCGCAACAACCGTCCGTAATGCCGGGGGTTGCAACCCCGTTAGCCAGGCATAGAATGTTGCACAGACGATCCCCCCTACTAACGGAATCTGCCAGCAAATCCACCTGGTTGGCATGAAAAATTGGCCCGCGCGAATTATTCCTGCAGCCAGAAGGGCGGCAAATGCAATATGCAGCCCGGAAATCGCCATCAAATGCGCCGTGCCGGTATCACGCATAATGTATTTCACCTCTTGCGACACGGACAAGCGCTCCCCCATTCCCAGCCCCAGTATGACCTGCTGCCAGGAGAAATCAGCAAGCGTGGTTTTCAACGAGGCAAGATACTGCGCTCGCAGGCTACATTGTGGTGTGATAACCGAGGCCTGCGAAAATCGTCCCGTCAAGGGTTGGTGCTGCGCCAACGCATAACGCTGGCTATCAAATCCTCCCTCGTTCAATTGGCCGTGTACGGCACGGACCTTCAGCGTCATCGCCCATGTCTGACCCGCACAAACGTCACCAGGTAAGTACTGTCCATACAGGATAATTCCGACGGAGGGAAAGAGGCGTTTCCCCTGCAGATGCGTAATCTGACCATAGTGCGTCGTCATATTGTCAGTTCCGGTTATCCGCACAACAGCTTGCTGGGTTTTCGCAGGGAGCGTATTACCAGCCCACAGAGCATCTTTTGCTGCCAGGATGCCCCAAAGAAAGAACAGTAGGGTTATTCCGGCAAAACGCAAATGCCTACAGGAAAAAAGACAGAGTACACACGCCAGACAAAATACAACGCTGATGCACAGCATGCCTGGCAGCACAGGTAATAATATAAGCGGGAGAATGCCGAATAATGCGCACGTACTAACCGTTGTTATTTTCATCAATTACCTCCCTGTAGCAGGGAGTGTGCAGCACTCTTCGACAGTTGTCTGGCAACAATTTATCGTTATACGGCGTGCGTTCCGCTGACATTTAGCGGCGGAAGTAACGTACAAATTAACTGGGATGAGGATTCCGGAATTAGCAAACAGAAATGAAAAAAGCACCCATGCGGGTGCTTTTCTCGGCGTTAAGTTTCGCTAAAAACTTAACCGTAAATATTGGCGCGATCGCGCAGTTCTTTACCTGGTTTAAAGTGCGGAACGTATTTTCCTTCCAGGTCCACTTTATCGCCGGTCTTCGGATTACGTCCGGTGCGTGGTGCGCGGTAATGCAAAGAGAAGCTGCCGAAACCGCGGATTTCAATACGCTCGCCCTGCGCAAGAGTCGAGGCCATATGTTCCAGCATCTCTTTAACTGCATCTTCAACCGCTTTCGCGGGAATATGAGGTTGCTGGGTTGCAAGTCTTTCAATCAATTCTGACTTGGTCATGATTCCTCCGGTTCCTTAAAGGCATAATTAGCTGCTGCATTGATTAAGGGCGGCCGTAGCCGCCCTTTGTCATTGATTACAGGACGAATCCTGTAATCTGTCAAGCTACTCGTCACCCTTTGTGCTGTTAACAGCACAAAGGATTTAGAGCACTCGATATTACTCGCCTTTAGCTGCTTTGAAAGCTTCAGCCATTGCGTTGTTAGAGAAGTTAGCATCTTCCTGTTTGTTAACAGTTGCGATTGCATCTTTCTCATCAGCTTCGTCTTTAGCACGAACAGACAGGCTGATTGCACGGTTCTTACGATCAACGCCGGTGAATTTCGCTTCAACGTCGTCGCCTACGCTCAGAACCAGAGTTGCATCTTCAACGCGGTCACGGGAAGCTTCAGAAGCGCGCAGGTAACCTTCAACGCCGTCAGCCAGTTCTACGGTTGCGCCTTTAGCGTCAACTGCAGTGACTTTACCGTTTACGATTGCGCCTTTCTTGTTCAGTGCAACCCAGTTGTTGAACGGATCTTCTGCGAGTTGTTTAACGCCCAGAGAGATACGCTCACGCTCTGCGTCAACCTGCAGAACAACGGCTGCGATTTCGTCGCCTTTTTTGTATTCACGAACTGCTTCTTCGCCTGCAACGTTCCAGGAGATGTCAGACAGGTGAACCAGGCCGTCGATGCCGCCGTCCAGGCCGATGAAGATACCGAAGTCAGTGATAGACTTGATTTTACCTTCAACACGGTCGCCCTTGTTGTGGGTTTCCGCGAACTGCTGCCATGGGTTGTTTTTGCACTGCTTCAGACCCAGGGAGATACGACGACGTTCTTCGTCGATATCCAGAACCATAACTTCCACTACGTCGCCAACGTTAACAACTTTGGACGGGTGGATGTTTTTGTTGGTCCAATCCATTTCGGAAACGTGAACCAGGCCTTCAACGCCTTCTTCGATTTCAACGAAGCAGCCGTAGTCAGTCAGGTTGGTCACGCGACCAGTCAGTTTGGTACCTTCCGGATAACGCTTAGCGATAGCTACCCATGGATCTTCGCCCAGCTGTTTCAGGCCCAGAGATACACGAGTACGCTCGCGGTCGAACTTCAGCACTTTAACAGTGATTTCGTCGCCAACGTTTACGATTTCGCTCGGATGCTTAACGCGTTTCCATGCCATGTCGGTGATGTGCAGCAGGCCGTCAACGCCACCCAGATCAACGAATGCACCGTAGTCAGTGAGGTTCTTAACGATACCTTTAACTTCCATGCCTTCCTGCAGGTTTTCCAGCAGCTGATCGCGTTCTGCGCTGTTTTCGGATTCGATAACGGCACGACGGGAAACAACAACGTTGTTACGCTTCTGATCCAGCTTGATTACTTTGAATTCAAGCTCTTTGCCTTCCAGGTGCAGCGTGTCGCGGACCGGACGAACGTCTACCAGAGAACCCGGCAGGAACGCGCGAATACCATTCAGCTCAACAGTGAAGCCACCCTTGACTTTGCCATTGATAACACCAGTAACGGTTGCAGCTTCTTCGTAAGCTTTTTCCAGCGTGATCCAAGCTTCGTGACGTTTAGCTTTTTCACGGGACAGCAGGGTTTCACCGAAGCCGTCTTCTACTGCATCCAGAGCAACGTCAACTTCGTCACCAACCTGGATTTCCAGCTCGCCCTGGGCGTTTTTGAACTGCTCTGCCGGAATGGCGGACTCAGATTTCAGACCAGCGTCAACCAGTACTACGTCTTTGTCGATAGCAACAACAACACCACGAACGATGGAACCCGGACGGGTTTCGATTTCTTTTAAGGATTCTTCAAACAGTTGAGCAAAAGATTCAGTCATGTTTAATCTTCAGGTTTCATATTTAACGTCCACCTGGCTCCGTGCCGGATGGGGTTGTTTAACATACCCGCTGTCAATCCATTGCAACGGGGGTACTGCAAATTCGGTCGCACTTAAGCGAGAGCCAGTTTTTGGCGCGCGTATTGTAACGCTTTTTCAATCACTTGCTCAATGCTTAATCGGGTTGAATCCAAAACTAAAGCATCAGCAGCGGGAACAAGCGGCGCTACAGCACGATTACGATCGCGGTAATCGCGTTCTTCGATCTCGGCCAAAAGGCGTTCAAAGTTAACACTAAAGCCCTTTTCCTGCAACTGTAGCATACGTCTGTGCGCACGTTCTTGCGAGGAGGCGTCCAGAAAAATTTTCACCGGAGCATCCGGGAACACCACGGTTCCCATGTCACGCCCGTCGGCAATCAGGCCAGGCGCTTCACGAAATGCGCGTTGACGGCGTAACAGCGCTTCGCGCACGCGAGGAAACGCAGCGACCTGAGAGGCTGCATTCGCCACTTCCTGGGTGCGGATTTCGCCGCTAACATCTTCGCCTTCCAGAATGACTTCCAGGTTGCCGTCCGTTGAGATAAAACGCACATCCAGGTGTGAGGCAAGCGGTACCAGAGCATCTTCAGAAGTGACATCAACATGGTGATGCAACGCTGCGAGCGCCAGTACGCGGTAGATCGCGCCTGAATCTAACAGATGCCACTGCAATGCTTCCGCCATTGCCTTGCACAAGGTGCCTTTTCCTGCACCGCTTGGGCCATCAATGGTAATAACCGGGGCAATTGCCGTCATCTTTTTCTCCTTAAACGGGCATACGTTAACGTGAACGCCGCGCATTATACGCGCCAACGACAACGATCGTTATCTTTGTGTGAAAAATGCAGAATCATTGAAGCTGAGTGTAGAATAAATAGACAGCCGGAGATGACGGAATGTGCCGCACACAAGGGTGCGGCAATAAAATCAGACAGGTGTACTAATACGCGCCAGCTGTTCGAAATAATCCGGGAAGGTTTTGGCAGTACATTTAGGGTCCAGAATGGTTACCGGCGTGTCAGACAACGCCACCAGCGAGAAACACATCGCCATGCGGTGATCGTTGTAGGTCGCGATATCTGCAAACTGTAACGTCGCTGGTGGTGTAACGCGAATATAGTCCTCGCCCTCTTCCACCGTCGCCCCCACTTTACGCAACTCGGTCGCCATCGCGAACAGGCGGTCGGTCTCTTTGACGCGCCAGTTGTAGATATTACGTAAGGTCGTGGTGCCTTTAGCGAACAACGCAGCCGTGGCAATGGTCATCGCCGCATCGGGAATATGGTTCATATCCATATCTACTGCATTCAGCTCACCGTGAGTACAGGCAATAAAGTCATCACCCCAGGTGATTTTCGCCCCCATTTTTTCCAGTACATCAGCGAAGCGAATATCACCCTGCATACTGTTGCGGCCAATCCCGGTGACTTTTACCGTACCGCCTTTAATAGCGCCTGCCGCGAGAAAATAGGAAGCTGATGAAGCATCACCTTCAACCAGATATGCACCCGGCGACTGATACTGCTGCTGACCCTGCACGACAAAGCGCTGGTAGTTCTGATTCTCAATTTCAACACCAAACGTTTTCATCAGGTTCAGTGTGATATCAATGTAAGGTTTGGATACCAGCTCGCCTTTAATGACGATCGTCGTGTCCTGCCGCGCCAGCGGCGCAGTCATCAGCAATGCCGTGAGGAACTGGCTGGATACGCTGCCGTCAACCTCAACCTGTCCTCCGGTGAAACCACCGCGCAGACGTAAAGGCGGATAGTTTTCCTGCTCCAGGTATTCAATGTTGGCTCCGCCCTGGCGTAGCGCATCAACCAAATGACCAATCGGGCGCTCTTTCATGCGCGGTTCGCCCGTGAGCACGATGTCATTGTTGCCCAGGCACAGCGCTGCGGCCAGCGGGCGCATTGCGGTTCCGGCATTGCCAAGGAACAGCTCCACAGCACCTTCTGCATGCAGCGCACCGCCATTACCGATTATCTCGCAACGCGTGCGATCGGCTGAAAGGGTATAGATAATCCCTAACGCATTCAGAGCATTAAGCATATGGCGGACATCATCGCTGTCCAACAGGTTGGTCAGAACAGTGGTGCCATTTGCTAATGCAGCCAGCAGCAAAGCGCGGTTAGAAACACTTTTGGATCCAGGCAGATTGATGGTGCCATCCACCCGCGCAATGGGTTGTAACGTCAGGGATTCCATGAAACTCGACTCTCAAAAACAGACATAAAAACCCCACAGGTTGGCTGTGGGGATGAAAATAAAGCTGATTAACCGCGGCGACGCTCGAAATCGACCATGAAATCGGTCAGCGCTTTTACACCTTCCAGCGGCATTGCATTGTAGATGGACGCGCGCATACCGCCGACCACACGATGCCCTTTCAGCGCATGCAGGCCCGCAGCGAAAGACTCTTCCAGGAAGAGTTTATCCAGCGTGCTATCAGCCAACTGGAACGGGACGTTCATGCGAGAACGGTTCGATTTCGCCACGTCATTACGGTAGAAATCGCTGTTATCGATTACGCCATACAGCAGTTCCGCTTTTTGCTGGTTAATTTTATCCATCGCGTTAACACCGCCCTGCTCTTTCAGCCATTTAAAGACCAGGCCAGACAGATACCAGGCAAAAGTTGGCGGCGTATTAAACATGGAGTCGTTGTCATTCAGCACGGTATAATCGAGGATTGACGGGCAAGACACATGGGCCTTACCCAGCAAATCTTCACGCACGATGACAATCGTCAGCCCCGCCGGGCCAATGTTTTTCTGCGCTCCGGCATAAATTACGCCATAGCGGCTAACGTCAATCGGTGCGGAAAGAATGGTCGAGGACAGATCCGCCGTAACCACCACGTCGCTGGCAAAATTCGGCGTTTCATCGATCGCAATGCCATCGATGGTTTCATTCGGGCAATAGTGCAAGTACGCCGCATTGTCAGAAAGCTGCCATTCACTCATCGGCTTAACGGCACGCAGTCCGTCAACGGTGACTTTGGCGTCGATAACGTTTGGCGTACAGTACTTCTTCGCTTCTTTAATTGCACTGGCGGCCCAATACCCAGCATCCACGTAATCCGCCGTGGTTTTGTCACCCAGAATATTTAACGGGATACCCGCGAATTGCCCACGGCCACCGCCATGGCAGAACAACACTTTATAGTTGGAGGGGATACTGAGAAGATCGCGAAAATCCTGCTCTGCTTCCTCTGCGACTTGAATGAATTCTTTGCCACGGTGGCTAATTTCCATCACCGACGTGCCAAGACCGTTCCAGTCGCGAAGATCCTGTTGAGCCAGTTTAAGTACTTCTGCCGGTAGCATTGCCGGACCTGAACTAAAATTGAAGACCTGAGCCATTTCCCCTCACCACGTTGTGTTGTTGTCCAATCAACATCCTGTCATTGACGATAATCCGGTGACAGATATTGGTATAAGTTATTCCTGTGGATATCGGTTTTATCATTCAGTGACACGCGCCGCAATGGGTAAAAATGACCAAGGTAAAAATGTGTCGTTGGTCACACAACAGAATCTATCGGATTGACGGGTAAAAACCGAGATTTTCGCTGTCAGGTAACCCGTTTTGCCCGACTGGCCTTCGACCATTCTGGATTTGCACAGCGCGGGCATAATTGATGATCGCCGGCATTCATTTGCACCACTTCACTGCAACGTATGCAGGCATAGTCCCCAGCTTCAGGCATTATCTTAAAGCGTTGCGTACAGCGTTTTGGCAGAATACTGAGTCCCGGCTTTACATCTTCATTGGCATAGAAATAGACGCTGATTTGCCCGTTCGTTTCCAGAATGGCCAGTTTCACCTGTCCTAATTGCTCTACGCCGTTCAAACGCAATTCCATAAAGAACTCGAATTCCGTCATATTGGCGCTATTGAGCTTTGACCATGCCAGCTCACCATCCTCAATGATCACAACGGGCTTCCCCTCCAGCAAATCCTCCATTTTTTCGCTGTGTGCCATCAACCACATTACCAACCGGTACAGCACTGCAAGGGTAATAAAGACCACCAGCACCGGCAGCATTGGAACATCATCATAAAACGCCACGTCTCCCGCTGCGGAACCCAGCGTAAGGATGATCAGGACTTCAAAAAGCGACATCTGACGTACGCCGCGACGTCCGGTGATTTTTAAAAACAGAAAAACCAATATAAAGGTATAGAGGCTGCGCAAAGCAACTTCGCCCAGAAAATCCATCGGCACTTTATCAAGCGCCATACGGTGTAAATCGAATGCTTTCATTAATATGCTCTAAACGTGGTTGGCTGTAAGAAAGCATAGCTAATGCTTTTATTTACGCCTGGAATCCGGCGACGATAGCGCCGTTCATTGAAAACCCGTATCATTGCGCGCTTTCCGTACGACAAAAGTGATTTTCATGACGCAAACATTTATCCCCGGCAAAGATGCCGCTCTGGAAGACTCCATCGCTCGCTTCCAGCAAAAATTGCTCGACCTTGGTTTTCAAATTGAGGAAGCCTCGTGGTTGAATCCCGTCCCTAACGTCTGGTCTGTACATATTCGCGACAAAGAATGCGCGTTGTGCTTTACCAACGGGAAAGGCGCGACAAAAAAAGCGGCACTGGCTTCCGCGTTGGGCGAATACTTTGAGCGTCTGTCGACTAACTACTTCTTTGCGGATTTCTGGCTGGGTGAAACCATCGCCAACGGTCCGTTCGTGCATTACCCGAACGAAAAATGGTTCCCGCTGACTGAAAACGACGATGTACCAGAAGGTCTGCTGGATGCACGACTGCGAGCGTTTTACGATCCAGAAAACGAACTGACTGGCAGCATGCTTATCGATCTACAGTCCGGTAATGAAGAACGTGGCGTCTGCGGTCTGCCGTTTACCCGCCAGTCTGATAACCAGACCGTCTATATACCGATGAATATTATCGGCAACCTGTATGTTTCTAACGGCATGTCTGCGGGTAACACGCGAAACGAAGCTCGCGTTCAGGGCCTGTCTGAAGTCTTTGAGCGTCATGTGAAGAACCGCATTATTGCGGAAAGCATCAGCCTGCCGGAAATCCCGGCCGAAGTCATGGCGCGCTATCCGGCTGTGGTGGAGTCCATCGCCAAACTGGAAGCGGAAGGTTTCCCAATTTTCGCCTACGATGGCTCGCTGGGCGGCAAGTATCCGGTGATTTGCGTTGTCCTGTTCAACCCGGCGAACGGTACCTGCTTTGCCTCCTTCGGCGCGCACCCGGATTTCGGCGTAGCACTGGAGCGTACCGTCACTGAACTGTTACAGGGCCGTGGTCTGAAAGACCTTGATGTCTTCACCCCACCGACTTTTGACGACGAAGAAGTGGCTGAACACACTAACCTTGAAACCCACTTCATTGATTCCAGCGGTCTGATTTCATGGGATCTGTTCAAGCAGGATGCCGACTATCCGTTCGTTGACTGGAATTTCTCTGGCACCACGGAAGAAGAGTTCGCCACCCTGATGGCTATCTTCAATGCTGAAGATAAAGAAGTGTATATCGCCGACTATGAGCATCTGAGCGTTTACGCCTGCCGCATTATTGTTCCGGGAATGTCTGACATCTACCCGGCTGAAGATCTGTGGTTAGCCAACAACGCCATGGGCGCCCATCTGCGTGACACCATCCTCTCTCTGCCGGGAAGTGAATGGGATAAAGAAGACTATCTCAACCTGATCGAACAACTGGATGAAGAAGGCTTTGACGACTTCACCCGCGTCCGCGAACTACTTGGTCTGGCAACCGGCGCGGATAACGGTTGGTACACCCTGCGTATTGGCGAGCTAAAAGTGATGCTGGCGCTGGCCGGTGGCGACCTGGAGCAGGCGCTGGTCTGGACAGAATGGACGATGGAATTCAATGCCTCCGTCTTTAGCGCTGAACGTGCCAACTACTACCGCTGTCTGCAAACGCTGCTTCTGCTCTCTCAGGAAGAAGATCGTCAGCCGCTGCAATATCTGAATGCGTTTGTCCGCATGTACGGTGCCGAGGCGGTTGAAGCGGCAAGTGCAGCATTGAGTGGCGAAGCGCCATTCTACGGGTTGCAAACCGTTGATAGCGATCTGCAGGCTTTCCCGGCGCATCAGTCTCTGCTGAAAGCCTATGAAAAACTACAGCGCGCGAAAGCGGCACATTGGTCAAAATAATGACAGTCAGCCTGCGCTAAGTAGGCTAAAAGTTTTGTCTGGGATATATTACGGGGCGCTTTGAGCGCCCTGTTTTTTTATTTTGGTCAAATCGGAAAATAAATGTAAAAACAAGGTTAAATATTAGTAGTTGATATTAAAAAAATTAGCGTATTAATGCAGTTTTTTATCTCAATTACTCCATTTTAATTAACCGTCTAACAGGAGACAAAAAGAAAAAATTCAACTCACTTTATAATTTTTAAAATTTATTTTTATGTGAATAATCAACAAGTTACTCCGTAATTGCATAAAAACCATGCGTCTTACGGGCCTATAAGCCAGGCGAGATATGATCTATATCAAATTCTCATCTATAATGCTTTGTTAGTATCTCGTCGCCGACTTAATAAAGAGAGAGTTAGTGTGAAAGCTGACAACCCTTTTGATCTTATTCTTCCTGCTGCAATGGCCAAAGTTGCCGAAGAAGCAGGCGTCTATAAAGCAACGAAACATCCGCTTAAGACGTTCTATCTGGCAATTACTGCCGGTGTATTCATTTCAATTGCCTTTGTTTTCTATATCACCGCAACAACCGGTACCGGAACTATGCCTTTCGGCATGGCAAAATTAGTAGGTGGTATCTGCTTTTCCCTGGGGCTGATTCTTTGCGTTGTCTGCGGCGCAGACCTCTTCACCTCAACCGTATTGATTGTCGTAGCAAAAGCCAGTGGTCGTATTACCTGGGGCCAATTGGCTAAAAACTGGCTTAACGTGTATGTCGGTAACCTGGTGGGTTGCTTGCTCTTCGTGCTACTGATGTGGCTTTCCGGCGAATACATGACCGCCAACGGCGCGTGGGGGCTCAACGTCCTGCAAACAGCCGACCACAAAGTGCACCATACTTTTGTTGAGGCAGTAAGCCTTGGCATCCTGGCTAACCTGATGGTGTGCCTGGCGGTATGGATGAGCTACTCTGGCCGCAGCCTGATGGACAAAGCGTTTATCATGGTATTACCGGTCGCAATGTTTGTTGCCAGCGGTTTTGAGCACAGTATCGCAAACATGTTTATGATCCCTATGGGTATTGTAATACGCGATTTCGCCACCCCGGAATTCTGGACCGCTGTTGGGTCTTCTCCGGAGAATTTTTCTCACCTGACCGTGATGAATTTCATCACCGATAACCTGATTCCGGTTACGATCGGTAACATTATCGGCGGCGGTTTGTTGGTCGGGTTGACATACTGGGTCATTTATCTGCGTGGTAACGATCATCATTAATCTGATGATGCCCATTACACGCAGTAAATAAAAAATCCACTTAAGAAGGTAGGTGTTACATGTCCGAGCTTAATGAAAAGTTAGCCACAGCCTGGGAAGGTTTTACCAAAGGTGACTGGCAGAATGAAGTAAACGTACGTGACTTCATTCAGAAAAACTACACTCCATATGAGGGTGACGAGTCCTTCCTGGCTGGCGCAACTGATGCGACCACTGCACTGTGGGACAGCGTGATGGAAGGCGTTAAACAGGAAAACCGCACTCACGCGCCTGTTGACTTTGACACCTCCGTTGCTTCTACCATCACTTCTCACGACGCTGGCTACATCAACAAAGCGCTCGAGAAAATTGTTGGTCTGCAGACTGAAGCTCCGCTGAAACGTGCGATCATTCCGTTTGGCGGCATCAAAATGGTTGAAGGTTCCTGCAAAGCGTACAACCGCGAACTGGACCCGATGCTGAAAAAAATCTTCACCGAATACCGCAAAACCCACAACCAGGGCGTATTCGATGTTTACACCAAAGACATTCTGAACTGCCGTAAATCCGGTGTTCTGACTGGTCTGCCAGATGCGTATGGCCGTGGCCGTATCATCGGTGACTACCGTCGCGTTGCGCTGTACGGTATCGACTACCTGATGAAAGACAAATACGCTCAGTTCGTCTCTCTGCAGTCCGATCTGGAAAACGGCGTAAACCTGGAAGCAACTATCCGTCTGCGTGAAGAAATCGCTGAACAGCACCGCGCACTGGGTCAGATCAAAGAAATGGCTGCTAAATATGGCTGCGATATCTCTGGTCCGGCTACCAACGCTCAGGAAGCTATCCAGTGGACTTACTTCGGCTACCTGGCCGCGGTTAAATCTCAGAACGGCGCAGCAATGTCCTTCGGTCGCGTATCCACCTTCCTGGATGCTTACATCGAACGCGATCTGAAAGCAGGCAAAATCACCGAACAAGACGCTCAGGAAATGATTGACCACCTGGTCATGAAACTGCGTATGGTTCGCTTCCTGCGTACCCCAGAATACGATGAACTGTTCTCCGGTGACCCAATCTGGGCAACTGAATCTATCGGTGGTATGGGCGTTGATGGCCGTACTCTGGTTACCAAAAACAGCTTCCGCTTCCTGAACACCCTGTACACCATGGGTCCTTCTCCGGAGCCGAACATCACCGTTCTGTGGTCTGAAAAACTGCCTCTGAACTTCAAGAAATTCGCCGCTAAAGTGTCCATCGACACCTCTTCTCTGCAGTACGAGAACGATGACCTGATGCGTCCGGACTTCAACAACGACGATTACGCTATCGCTTGCTGCGTAAGCCCGATGGTTGTTGGTAAACAAATGCAGTTCTTCGGTGCGCGTGCAAACCTGGCGAAAACCATGCTGTACGCAATCAACGGCGGCGTTGATGAAAAACTGAAAATGCAGGTTGGTCCTAAATCTGAACCGATCAAAGGCGACGTTCTGAACTTCGACGAAGTGATGGACCGCATGGATCACTTCATGGACTGGCTGGCTAAACAGTACGTCACCGCACTGAACGTTATCCATTACATGCACGACAAGTACAGCTACGAAGCCTCTCTGATGGCACTGCATGACCGTGACGTTATCCGCACCATGGCGTGTGGTATCGCTGGTCTGTCCGTCGCTGCTGACTCCCTGTCTGCAATCAAATATGCGAAAGTTAAGCCGATTCGTGACGAAGACGGTCTGGCTATCGACTTCGAAATCGAAGGCGAATACCCGCAGTTTGGTAACAACGACTCTCGCGTTGATGACATGGCGGTTGATCTGGTAGAACGTTTCATGAAGAAAATTCAGAAACTGACTACTTATCGTAACGCTATCCCGACTCAGTCTGTTCTGACCATCACCTCTAACGTGGTTTATGGTAAGAAAACGGGTAACACCCCAGACGGTCGTCGTGCTGGCGCGCCATTCGGACCGGGTGCTAACCCAATGCACGGTCGTGACCAGAAAGGTGCTGTTGCCTCTCTGACCTCCGTTGCTAAACTGCCGTTTGCATACGCTAAAGATGGTATCTCTTACACCTTCTCTATCGTTCCGAACGCACTGGGTAAAGACGACGAAGTCCGTAAGACCAACCTGGCTGGTCTGATGGATGGCTACTTCCACCACGAAGCATCCATCGAAGGTGGTCAGCACCTGAACGTGAACGTCATGAACCGTGAAATGCTGCTGGATGCGATGGAACATCCGGAAAAATATCCGCAGCTGACCATCCGTGTTTCTGGCTACGCAGTACGTTTTAACTCCCTGACTAAAGAACAGCAGCAGGACGTTATTACTCGTACCTTCACTCAGACCATGTAATTGGTTTTGACTGAAATCGTACTTTAAAAAGCGTACAATAAAGGCTCCACGTAAGTGGGGCCTTTTTAATAGCCTGCTTTGTCAGCTATCTATACTTATGGATATCAGCCAAAACAGACTCGACACAGTTAATAACTGTGCACTAACACTGGCCCCGGATGGGCCACACCTGGAGAAACACCGCAATGTCAGTTATTGGTCGCATTCACTCCTTTGAATCCTGTGGCACTGTTGATGGCCCGGGCATACGTTTTATTACCTTTTTCCAGGGCTGCCTGATGCGCTGCCTGTATTGCCACAACCGCGACACATGGGATACGCACGGCGGTAAAGAAGTCACCGTCGATGAATTAATGAAAGAGGTCGTGACCTATCGCCACTTTATGAACGCTTCCGGCGGCGGTGTGACAGCGTCCGGCGGTGAGGCTATCCTGCAAGCTGAATTCGTACGTGACTGGTTCCGCGCCTGTAAAAAAGAAGGCATTCATACCTGTCTGGATACCAACGGTTTTGTTCGCCGCTACGATCCGGTGATTGATGAACTGCTGGAAGTCACCGACCTGGTGATGCTCGATCTCAAACAGATGAACGATGAAATCCATCAGAATCTGGTAGGCGTATCTAACCATCGTACGCTGGAGTTCGCCCGCTATTTGTCTAACAAAGATATCAAGGTTTGGATCCGCTACGTAGTCGTGCCTGGCTGGTCTGACGATGATGATTCCGCACACCGCTTGGGCGAGTTTACCCGCGATATGGGCAACGTCGAAAAAATCGAGCTGCTGCCTTACCACGAACTGGGCAAGCACAAATGGGTGGCGATGGGTGAAGAGTACAAGCTGGACGGCGTTAAGCCGCCGAAGAAAGAGACCATGGAGCGCGTGAAAGGCATTCTCGAGCAATATGGACATAAAGTGATGTATTGATATTTATGGTGGGTAACGGACCCGTTACCCACCAGACTCTACCTTAGCGCCCTCTTCTCGCCAGTAGCGGGAAAATCAACCCCAATCCTACCAGCACAAACGGCGTCACGATATTCAGCGTGAGCTGGAATGTCCACTCAGGGGTAAAGGCTTCCATTTTCGGGAAGATCCCGGTCAGACAAGCAAATGCGGTAAAAGCGAAGCACCAGATCCCCACCGTCATCGCCAGCGATCGATTCCGGATAAAGACATATTCCGGCTTATACTTCTGCGCCAGGCGAATAACAGCAATAAACGCCACAAACACCCATAGATAACGCAATGGCATCACGACTGAATTGAGATTTAGCAACCACTTGTAGAGATTGTTCATGTCGCCAATCCCCAGGGTTGGCAACATAATCAAAATCGCTACCAGCACCAGCGTCAGAATATAACCATTGACCGGTGTCCCCGAGGCATTGGTTTTACACAGGCTTTCCGGAATATATTTACGATCCGCATCGCCCAGCAGAACTTTAAGCGGTGCATCAATAGAAAATACTAATGCCGCGATCTGTCCTAATGTGTTGGCAATAGCGTAAATAACCATCAGCGAGTTACCCATACCATAATACTCGCCCAATTTCTGGAAGGCGTAATATTGACCATTGGTCATGAGATCATCAGGAATATGCCGGGAGTCAAACATCATCCCCATGGCCAGCGACCCGAGGATCGCACACACTGCCACCATCACCGCCAGGACGAGCATCCCTTTCGGAAATTCTTTGCCCGGATTACGTGTCTGATTAACGTAAGGTGATATTTTCTCGGCGCCGCCAACGGCAAAGACCAGCATTGAGATCGTGGTAATATAGGTAAAATCGATATGCGGGATGAACGATTCCCATGTGATATTGGTTGTTGCTATCTGCACATCGGTGATCGCCGGAGCAGTTACCGCCATCACGACATACAGAATAGACATCACGAACATCGCGATGCCCGCCACTGAGCCCACAATTTTCAGTGATTTCATACCACGGGACGCAACCCACATGAAAAAGGCAAATAGCGCCAGCGTCAGTCCTTGCAGGGCCACAACGGTATACTCTTTTATCAGTGACCCATCGCCTTTTAGCGCCCATCCCAGCGCAATCAGAATGGCCTGCGGCTTTTGCGCCAGATAAGGAATATGCACGACCCAATAGGTCCATGCAGCAAGATAGGCAAGGCCTGGCCCCATCGTGTGCTTAATCCAGGTACTGACCCCGCCTTTCCCATCTTTAAAGGTAGAACCAAGTTGTCCAACAATCAGCGCATAGGGAATAAAATAGAGCGCAAAAATAAATATCCATGAGGAGACAACAACCAGTCCCTGATTAGCATAGTTGTTAACAACGTTGCCAAAACCCCAAACGGTGATAAACGACATCAATGCGATGTTGTACCATCGCAATTGTTTTTCCTGCACACCAGCCATACGCGATCCTTCGTAGAAGCTTTTTGAGTATTAATATATAAGGCGTGGGATTATGCGCGTTAAAATGAACGAGCGGAAACGGCGGGATGTAAAACTATAACCTTCTGCACACTTTATTTTCAGGACAGATGCGTGCGATTAAATAATACCAGGTCCACATAAAGCATACATAAACAATATGTATGGGAACCTGGTCGGTTTGTGTTAAATCAGATCAAACATGCGCAATAGAATTGGGCGTATGGCCCGTTTTACGTAACAGCATCAGTAAATAAATAAACGATACGCTGGCGATCATGATAAACAGCAAGCTATCTGAATAATTTTGCATCAGCATCGCGGTAAATGAAGGACCAAGCAGGCTGCCCACGGTATAGCTTAATAACAATGCCTGATTCATGGCGACCAGCTGATGATGTTCCACCTTTTCACAGGCCCAGGCCATCGCCACCGGATAGAGGGTAAAACCTGCAGCACCCAACATAAACAATGCGGGCGCCATCGCCGCCTGATTTAGCATGGCGATACTGCCAACGATGACCACGAAAACCTGGACGCGTAAAACCAACAGGCGTCCCAGCTTATCCGCCAGGCGGCCAATCGGCCACTGTCCCAGAATTCCGGCACTAACCAGAACAGCCATCCAGAAGCCAATACTGGCGTTGCTCACTCCCTGATGGTTGAGATACAGCGGCATCAGGCCATACAAAGACCCCAGCACAATCCCGGAAATGATACAGCCATTCACGCCCAGGCGCGCCTGTCGCAGTTTCAGCATGGAGACAATAGGTGTGGACTTCTGCTCATCACCCTGCTGATTGGCAATGCGAGTAAAGAGCAGTGGCAAAACACCAGCCAGGATAGTCCCTGTCACCCACGGCAGGACGTTCATCAATTCCGTGGATACTTTACTCACCAGCAGCTGGCCTAAAAACGTCCCCACATAATAGATCATCATATAGGCGGCAAGTAAACGTCCGCGATTACGCGAAGTCCCGCTGCACATCAGCGCGCTTTCCACCACCACCCAAATCATGGCGCAGCCAACACCGGCGATAAAGCGCCAGGTCATCCAGCTCCAGAATCCCACCATAATCCCCAACCCGACACAACCCGCAGCAAAAATAAACGAGGCGATGTAATAGCTGCGATTAAAGCCAAGGTGTTTGATTAAATACCCGGTCAACAACGTCCCTACCAGATTACCGGTAAAGTAAGACGAGCTCACCACGCCTACCTGCCAGGTGGGCAGGTTTTCATGGGCGAGCCAAAGCGGGACGAGCGTGTTTAACACGGCGATCGCCAGGGTCAACAGAAGCAGCCCGCACAGCAGCAGCATGACGGGACGAGTATAGGTGGACATGAATAAAAACCGTGAGGAAGTTCAAATTTCATGCGCATCATGCCACTGCCAAAAACATTGTCAATCGGCGTAATCAGAGGGCTGTGGCGCTTTCTGGCCGATCGATTTGCATTACTGATTCTTAATGTGAATAGATAAAAAGCTTAAAAACACATCTGCTTGTTTTTATTGATCTAAAACAAAAATCTCGCGTTCCGTTCAGTCGAAAAATTTCATGGACTCCCCGTGCTTTTATTTCTTACTAAACTCTATGCGGGATGCAAACCTGCATTGTCCTCAAAATAGAACTGTGAGTTCCTTTTTACCTATCTAATCCAAATTTCGCTCTCTCTGTAGACTTAAACTCATCAAATTTTCCCCACTGATGCTGAACAGGAGAAATATCATGACTAAACCTTACGTGAGACTTGATAAAGATAATGCGGCAGTACTGCTGGTCGACCATCAGGCTGGCCTGCTCTCTCTGGTTCGGGATATCGATCCCGATAAATTTAAAAATAACGTGCTTGCCCTCGGTGACTTAGCAAAATACTTCAAACTCCCGACCATTCTGACAACCAGTTTTGAGACCGGACCCAATGGGCCGCTGGTGCCGGAGCTAAAAGCGCAATTTCCCGACGCGCCCTATATTGCTCGCCCCGGAAACATTAACGCGTGGGATAATGAAGATTTCGTGAAAGCGGTGAAAGCGACCGGCAAAAAACAGCTGATTATCGCCGGCGTCGTGACGGAAGTTTGCGTTGCCTTCCCTGCGCTCTCGGCTATTGAAGAAGGTTTTGACGTCTTTGTTGTCACCGATGCCTCAGGCACATTTAATGAAATTACCCGCCATTCAGCATGGGATCGGATGTCGCAGGCCGGTGCTCAACTGATGACGTGGTTTGGCGTCGCATGCGAGCTGCACCGCGACTGGCGCAACGATATCGAGGGGCTGGCAACGTTGTTCTCTAACCACATCCCCGATTATCGCAATCTGATGACCAGCTACGACACGTTAACGAAACAGAAGTAAAAAACCGGGGCTAAGCCCCGGTTTATCATTTAGCTCGCTACCGCCATACCAACGGTCATATGCAGGCCGTAGAACACGCCACGACCTATTAACTCTCCAACAAGCAACAGAATAAATGCGACGGAAAGCAACGGAACTGCAGGCTGGTAACCCTTCACTTGCGGTACAATCCAGCAGCACAGCGCTAATGCCAGCGCCACAATCCGCCACGCCATGAGCGATCCGTAATCCGGAACCAGCGCAGACGCCTGCTGAATCGAACTGTGGATCGTCGCCAGTTCAGCCCCCTGCATTACTGACATGATGGCGCTCACCACCAGTGCAAGCACTGAGATAGCCGGCAGCAAGCGCATCGCCCAACCGTCAACACCGGCAATTCTCAGTAACAGATACCCCAGCAGCGGACCGCCCATAAACATCGTCAGGAAGAAGCCCAACGGTGTCCAGACGCTGTACCAGGTCGGCACAGTATCGATAGTGTTATACACACGTACCATCATCCAGACAAAAATCACGCCCAGTACCATGGTGACAACTAACCACAGATTGCGTAACGCGGGCGACATTTTTTTCAACGTGGCCAGCAGCCAGCCGATACCACCAACGGCAAAGAAGATGGAGCCGCTGGCAATTTCGTTACTCAACGCCGAAGACCCTACACGATTGAGTGAGTTAAAGGCGCGCATCGGCGAGCCCAGATGAAGCATAGAAGCAATAAAGCCAATACCCATCAATACCCACAGTCCAAACATGCAGGCGATCACGCGCTGCTGCGTTTCAGGACGTAAGTCCCCTTTCATCAGCGCCAGCGCCAGAACAATAAAGCCACCAACCACACACTGTCCGAAGACCGTGAAGATCATCAGCGGCCATTCATGCCATCCACTTCCCATCTTACACCTCCTTCGGATTAGCCAGATAACCTGTGGTATCCCCGGTCGGGCGGCTATTGGCGTTAGGTTTGATGACAATACTTGGTTTGGTAAAGTGCGCACCCGGCAGTGGCGCAACCGCAGCCAGGGAACCATGCTTTTTGCGCAGCTCTTCAATCGGGCCAAAATCCAGCGCACGCAACGGGCAGGATTCGACACAGATAGGTTTCTTGCCTTCAGCGACACGCTCATGGCAGCCGTCACATTTTGTCATATGCCCTTTTTCAGCATTGTACTGCGGCGCACCGTAAGGACAGGCCATGTGGCAATACCGACAGCCAATGCACACGTCTTCATCGACAACGACAAAACCATCTTCACGTTTGTGCATCGCGCCGCTCGGACATACCTTGGTACAGGCCGGATCCTCACAGTGGTTACAGGCAATGGAGAGGTAATAGGCAAAGACATTCTGATGCCAGACGCCGTTGTCCTCCTGCCAGTCACCGCCTGCATACTCATAAATGCGGCGGAAGCTGACCTCCGGGGTTAAATTTTTGAAATCTTTGCAGGCCAGTTCGCAGGTTTTGCAACCGGTGCAACGGCTGGAATCAATAAAAAATCCATACTGGGTTGTCATCGGTTACTCCTTACGCCTTTTCAACCTGAACAAGGTTCGTGTGTGACGGGTTCCCCTTCGCGAGAGGAGACGGACGCTGAGTTGTCAGGACGTTAATGCAACCGCCCTGATCCACGCGTTTTGCATCCGGGTCATACCAGGCGCCTTCGCCTAATGCCACCACACCAGGCATCATACGCGGCGTCACTTTCGCCTCGATATGCACTTCACCACGATCGTTAAAGATACGCACCTTGTCGCCGTTGTTAATGCCGCGTCGCTGCGCATCCATAGGGTTGATCCACATTTCCTGACGGCAGGATGCTTTTAGAACATCCACGTTGCCATAGGTCGAATGGACACGAGACTTGTAATGGAAGCCGGTCAGTTGCAGAGGGAATTTCTCCACCAACGGATCGTTCAGGCTTTCAAATCCAGGGGTATAAATCGGCAACGGATCGATCACATCACCTTCCGGCAGTTCCCAGGTTGCCGCAATCTCGGCAAGCTGTTGCGAATAAATTTCGATCTTACCTGACGGGGTGGTCAACGGATTAGCGTTAGGATCTTCGCGGAACGCTTTGTACGCGACGTGATGCCCTTGTGGGTCGCGCTGTTTAAAGATCCCTTGCTTACGGAATTCTTCAAACGTTGGCAGTTCAGGAATCGCTTTGCGTGACTGCTCGTAGAGATGGCGCATCCACTCTTCCTGAGTTCGACCTTCTGTAAACTGCTGCTCAACGCCAAGGCGTTTCGCCAGTTCACTGGTCATCTGGTAGATAGTCTTGCATTCGAAGCGTGGTTTGATTGCCTGGTCGGTGAAAATCACATAGGACATATTCCCGCATGAGGCATCCAGCGCGAAGTCCATCTGTTCGGAGGCAGTGCAATCCGGTAGCAAAATATCCGCATATTTAGCCGAGGAAGTCATATGACAGTCGATGACGACGATCATCTCGCACTTCTTCTCATCCTGCAGGATTTCATGCGTACGGTTGATGTCAGAGTGCTGGTTAATTAAACAGTTACCAGCATAGTTCCAGATCATCTTAATGGGAACATCAAGCTTGTCTTTGCCGCGCACACCGTCACGCAGGGCCGTCATCTCCGGGCCTCGCTCAATCGCGTCCGTCCACATAAACATCGAGATGCTGGTTTCTACAGGGTTTTCCAACGTAGGCATACGCTCAAACGGCAAACTGTATGAGCCTTCACGTGCCCCGCTATTGCCGCCGTTGATGCCAACGTTACCGGTCAGGATAGCCAGCATAGAAATAGCGCGAGTCGCTATTTCACCATTGGCGTGACGCTGCGGCCCCCACCCCTGACTGATGTATGCCGGTTTTTCGCTACCAATTTCACGAGCCAGTTTGACAATACGTTCAGCGGGAATGCCAGTAATCTGCGCCGCCCACTCAGGCGTCTTGGCAATACCATCTTTGCCCTGCCCAAGAATATATGCCTTATAGTGACCGTTCTTAGGCGCGTCGGCCGGTAAGGTTTTCTCGTCGTAACCCACGCAGTATTTGTCGAGGAACGGTTGATCAACCATGTTTTCGGTGATCAGGACATACGCCAGACCATTAACCAGCGCCGCATCGGTGCCTGGACGGATCGGGATCCATTCATCTTCTCGGCCCGCGCCGGTATCCGTGTAGCGGGGATCGATAATAATCATACGAGCATTGGATTTCTGTCGCGCCTGTTCAAGGTAATAGGTTACCCCGCCCCCGCTCATACGCGTTTCACCAGGGTTATTACCAAACAGGACCACCAGCTTGCTGTTTTCAATGTCGGACGGGCTGTTGCCGTCTGCCCAACCGCCATAGGTATAGTTCAACCCGGCAGCGATCTGCGCAGAAGAGTAATCCCCGTAGTGGTTCAGGTAACCGCCACAGCAGTTCATCAACCGTGCCACCAACGTTTTGCCCGGCGGCCAGGAGCGCGTCATGGTGCCCCCCAGCGTACCGGTACCATAGTTCAGATAGATAGACTCGTTGCCGTAGTCTTTAATAAGACGCTGCATATTACTGGCAATGATTTCGTAGGCTTCATCCCAGCTGATACGCTCAAACTTACCTTCACCGCGCTTACCGACGCGTTTCATCGGATATTTCAGACGATCGGGATTATAGACGCGACGACGCATGGAGCGCCCACGCAGACAGGCGCGTACCTGGTGCAGACCATCATAGTTGTCATCACCGGTGTTGTCGGTTTCGACATACTTTATTTCACCGTCTACCACATGCATACGCAGCGGGCAACGGCTACCACAGTTCACCGTACACGCGCTCCAGATCACTTTCTCATTAATCTGTTTTGGATTAAGGGCCTCTGCGGCATTTGCAATACGGGTAAATGGCAGGGTAAACGCGCTACTGGCCACCGCCAGCCCGCCTATCGCCGTCGTTTTCACCAGACCGCGGCGACTAACCTCAGCTGCCAGTACGGCATCGGGGATCTTAGTTTTCATAGTGGCTCACTCTGCTGCTCACAATAAACAAAAGGCAAATATTCGTTGTATATATTTTTATATAACGTTACTATCGATATACAGACAGGTAGGTAATGAATTTGCAGAAAGGCAGTGATAAATACCAACCTTCGTTCGAAGGCAGTATTACTCCTGAATGAGTAGGTGTTATTGTCCAGCGTCAAACAGGTGTAAAAAAAGCGCCCTGAGGCGCTTTTTTAGCAGAGAAAAGTAGCTTAACCGATGAATTCCAGGCCATTCATGTACGGACGCAATACTTCCGGAACCTGAATGCGGCCATCAGCCTGCTGATAGTTTTCCATTACCGCAACCAGCGTACGTCCTACCGCCAGACCAGAACCATTCAGCGTATGCACTAAACGGGTCTTTTTGTCGGATTTGCTGCGACAACGCGCCTGCATGCGACGAGCCTGGAAATCCCACACGTTGGAGCAAGAAGAGATTTCGCGATAGGTATTCTGTGCCGGGATCCATACTTCCAGATCGTAGGTTTTGCATGCGCCGAAGCCCATGTCGCCAGTGCACAGGATGATCTTGCGATACGGCAGACCCAGCAGTTGCAGGACCTTCTCAGCATGACCGGTCATCTCTTCCAGCGCATCCATCGAATCTTCTGGACGAACAATCTGCACCATCTCAACTTTATCGAACTGGTGCATACGGATCAGACCACGAGTGTCACGGCCGTAAGAACCTGCTTCAGAACGGAAGCACGGCGTATGCGCAGTCATTTTGATCGGCAGCGCATCTTCGTCGATGATTTCGTCACGTACCAGGTTTGTCAGCGGCACTTCTGCCGTTGGGATCAGCGCATAGTTGCTGCTGTCAGCTTCTTCATCCAACGGACGCGTGTGGAACAAGTCGCCAGCAAATTTCGGTAATTGGCCTGTGCCGTACAGGGTGTCATGGTTAACCAGATACGGGACATAGTTTTCGCTGTAACCATGCTGCTCAGTGTGCAGATCAAGCATGAACTGGGACAGCGCTCGGTGCATACGCGCAATCTGGCCTTTCATAACAACGAAACGAGAGCCGGTCAGCTTAACCGCCGCAGCGAAATCAAGACCCGTGTGCATTTCACCCAGGGTAACGTGATCGCGCACCTCGAAATCGAACTCGCGCGGTGTACCCCAGCGGCTGACTTCGACGTTATCATTTTCATCTTTACCCACCGGAACTTCGTCTGCTGGCAGGTTAGGAATAGTCAGCGCAATATCGCGGATCTCAGCCTGTAAGGTATCAAGTTCAGCTTTCGCGGCATCCAGCTCTTCGCCCAGTTTGTTCACTTCCAGACGTAAAGACTCGATATCTTCCCCGCGCGCTTTTGCCTGGCCGATGGATTTCGATCGAGAGTTACGCTCTGCCTGCAGGTTTTCAGTTTGTACCTGCAGAACTTTACGACGCTCTTCAAGAGCGCGCAGCTTATCTACATCCAGCTTAAAGCCCCGGCTTGCCAGTTTTTCTGCGACTGCGTCTGGCTCATTACGCAGCAGATTGGGATCGAGCATGCTTATCCTGTGCTTATCGAATTAAAATAGGAGAAAGTGACCACAGCCTGCGGTCACAGGGATACAGAGACAACATTACCGCAACGATAACACTAACGGTAGCGTTTTATAGGGCTATTTTGATCCTGTCCGGCGAGCCAGGCGAGCTTTTCGCCAATCTTGCCTTCAAGACCTCTGTTTGTGGGATGATAATAGCGCGTTTGTGCCATTTCCTGCGGGAAGTACTCTTCTCCGGCCGCATATGCATTTGGCTCATCATGGGCGTAACGATATTCCTGACCGTAGCCCATCTCTTTCATCAGCTTAGTCGGCGCATTACGCAGGTGGACCGGCACGTCGTAATCCGGACGTTCACGGGCATCAGCAAGTGCGGCTTTAAAGGCGGTGTAAACTGCATTACTCTTCGGCGCACAGGCCAGATAAACAATCGCCTGAGCAATCGCGCGTTCGCCTTCAGCTGGCCCCACGCGAGTAAAGCAATCCCATGCAGAAATCGCCACTTGCATAGCGCGAGGATCGGCATTACCAACATCTTCAGAGGCAATCGCCAGACAGCGGCGGGCAACGTACAGCGGATCACCACCAGCGGTGATAATACGTGCATACCAATAAAGCGCCGCATCCGGTGCACTCCCGCGTACCGACTTGTGTAATGCGGAGATGAGATCGTAAAAACGATCGCCTTTATTATCGAAACGCGCGCTGCGTTCACCGGCAATTTCAGTGAGCAATTCTGCTTTCAATATGCGCTTGCCGGAATCATCAACTTCGGCCATATCGGCCATCATTTCCAGCGTATTCAGCGCCCGGCGCGCGTCACCATTAACCAGTTCGGCAATCGCCCGACGCGTCTCAGGCGGGAGTACGATATCCTGTCCGCCGTAGCCCCGCGCTTTGTCTGACATCGCCTGGTCCAGTACCAGTTCAATATCGTCGGTGGTTAACGATTTCAGTAAGTAAACGCGTGCACGTGATAGCAGCGCTGAGTTCAGCTCAAACGAGGGGTTTTCTGTTGTCGCGCCAATAAACGTGATGGTTCCGTCTTCAATATGCGGTAAAAATGCATCCTGTTGGCTTTTATTAAAACGGTGAACTTCGTCCACAAACAGGATCGTACGCCGACCAGCGTTACGGTTCTGCCGCGCACGCTCAATCGCTTCACGAATTTCTTTCACACCAGACGTAACCGCCGAAATGCGTTCAACATCAGCGTTGGCGTAACGGGCAATAACTTCGGCAAGGGTGGTTTTGCCCGTTCCCGGTGGTCCCCATAAAATCATGGAGTGCAGATGCCCTGCCTCGATAGCGCGTGGCAAAGGCTTACCCGCAGCCAGCAGATGCTGCTGTCCGATATACTGCGCTAAATTTTCTGGCCGCATGCGCGCGGCCAGTGGCTGAAAAGTATTATCAGAAAAGTCGAGCGACAGATTGCTCACTCACACGCCTCTACTTACGTTGATCGTCAACCGTTACACCTTGCGGCGGGGTAAAGGTGAATTTGGAAGGTTCGATCGCACCATTCTGCTGAGATTTCAGCTGATAACTGCTGCGCTGATCGTCTTGTTCAACGGCGCTAAACTGGTGGATCGTCCCGTCACGCCCAACATTGATCGTAAACTGCTTCAGGTTACCGCTACTGGTTTTAGGCGTCAGTACGAAATCATCACCGTTTTGCTTAATGTTGTACTGCTGCCAGTCGCTGGCCTGGTTACGTGCAATCAGCATGAACGGCGTATTGCCAGTGGCGTCTTTCAGCCAGGTCGCGGTCGCCTGTTCAACAAACGGGTTAAAGAACCACAGCGTTTTCCCATCGGAAACCAGGATACTCTCGTCAGGCTGCGTCATATGCCAGTTAAACAGATTAGGACGTTTAACCCATAAATCACCCTGACCTTCTTGCACTGCTGCGCCGCTACCGTCCGTGACCTTCTGAGTAAAGCTGGCATGGAAGCTACTGACTTTATCCAGGCGGCTTTTCAGGTCGCTGGCAGCGTCAGCCCAGACGCTGCTCACCACAAAGCTAGACAGTAATGCACAGGTGATTGCGATTCTTTTCATCGTTATTCCTCAAAATACGTCACTCCCAACGGGGAGATCCCTCTGCTATCCATTTCAGGCCAAAAATCAGCATGAGGAAAGTAGAAAATACTGAATTACTTAACTTTGCAATCATTCGAAGGGCGGCGGAGCCAGCACTTCACGATTACCATTATGTCCTTGTTCGCTGACAATTCCCTGCGCTTCCATTTGTTCGATGATGCGCGCAGCTCGGTTGTAACCGATGCGGAACTGACGCTGGACGCCGGAGATTGAGGCTTTGCGTTTCTGGGTCACAAAGTTTACCGCCTGATCGAACAGCGGATCCAACTCTTCGCCACCATCAAAGCCGCCACCGCCGCCTTCGCTTTCGCTGTCAGAGGTAATGCCGTCAACGTATTGCGGACGACCGCGCGCCTTCCAGTCCTGAACCACCGCGTGAACTTCTTCATCACGAACAAAGGCGCCGTGAACACGCACAGGGATCGTCGAGTTTGGTGCGGAATAAAGCATGTCCCCCATACCTAACAGCGATTCCGCTCCGCCCTGGTCAAGAATGGTACGCGAGTCAATTTTACTGGAGACGGTAAAGGCGATACGCGTTGGAATATTCGCTTTAATCAGACCGGTGATAACGTCGACCGACGGTCGCTGGGTCGCCAGTACCAGATGTATCCCTGCCGCACGCGCTTTTTGTGCCAGGCGAGCAATCAGTTCTTCCACCTTTTTACCTACGGTCATCATCAGGTCGGCGAATTCATCTACCAACACAACGATATACGGCAGTTTTTCCAGCACTGGATGCTGAACATCCATGCTGTCGCCCGGCTTCCAGTATGGGTCCGGAATCGGACGACCCATGCGGGCTGCTTCGGCTATTTTCTCGTTATAACCAGCAAGGTTACGCACCCCAAGCGCCGACATCAGCTTGTAGCGACGTTCCATTTCATTGACGCTCCAGCGCAAGGCGTTAGCAGCATCTTTCATGTCGGTCACAACTTCAGTCAGCAGATGCGGAATGCCTTCATAAACTGACAGTTCCAGCATTTTCGGGTCAATCATGATAAAGCGAACGTCTTCCGGCTGCGCCTTGTACAGCATGCTGAGGATCATGGCGTTCACCCCAACAGACTTACCGGAACCGGTTGTCCCTGCCACCAGCAGGTGCGGCATTTTCGCCAGATCGGCCACCACCGGTTCGCCCGCAATATCTTTACCCAACACCACGGTCAGCGGAGATGAGTTATCACGGAATTTGGTGTTATCCAACACTTCGCGCAGATAAACGGTTTGACGTTTTTTGTTCGGTAACTCCAGTCCGACATACGGTTTGCCCGGAATAACCTCGACAACACGTACCGCTGCGGTAGACAACGAACGCGCCAGATCGCGCGACAGGTTGGAAATACGTGCCGCTTTAACCCCAGGAGCAAGATTAAGCTCAAAGCGGGTTATCACCGGGCCTGGGGAATAGTTCACCACATCGGCTTTAATGCGGAAATCCGCCAGACGCGCTTCCACCAGACGTGCCATTTGCTCCAGCGCGAATGTATCAATTGGCTCAACTTCGCTCGGCGGCGGTGTGAGCAGATCTAACGATGGCAGCGGCGTGTTTGGACGGTGCGCCGGACGGCTATCGCCATTGCGCATCAGGAGCGGATGGATCAGGCTATCCTGCGGCGGCGGTGTAACAGGTTGCGCTGGCTGCTGATAATGCTGCTGCGGTGCGACAGGCTGCGCTGGCTGCTGATAATGCTGCTGCGGTGCAACAGGCTGCGCTGGCTGCTGATAATGCTGCTGCGGTGCAACAGGCTGCGCTGGATGCTGATAATGCTGCTGCGGTGCGACAGGCTGCGCTGGCTGCTGATAATGCTGCTGCGGTGCAACAGGTTCCTGGTACTGTGGCACAGGCTCCGGCATCACGCCAGGCGTAAACAGCGGCTCATGCGGCCCCTCTTCCACCAGCGTTTTCATTGGCGAAAATTCAAAGTCATCGAGAGAAAACGGATTCGCTCCGGCTGGCTGCTCACCAGAATAACGTTGCTGCTGGGAAGAGGCAAACTGGCGAGCCAGTTCCGCTTCTGCAGCTGAATCTTCGTCATCAGTTTGATGGGTATCATCCTGATATTCTTCGCCATAGCGGTGCTGCTGCGACTGGGCAAACTGACGTGCCAGCTCATCTTGCTGCATGGCATCAATTTCATCGTCACTGTACGCATCTGTATCAAGCTGCTCTTCGCGGGCTTTCTCTTCAGCCATACGCTGTGACGGCAGTTTGATGCCATACGACGCCAATTCCCGACGAGTAGGCACGCGCACACGATTCGGACGCGGTAACTGCGGACCAATACCCTCTTTCACCTGTGGACGCGGCGCACCGCCACCCGCAAGGCTAAAGACAGGCGCTGCGGCAGCGGCCCCCGCCCCCAAAGCGGCGCTTTTTACGCCTGCGGCCAGCGGCGCAACGGCAGCAACAGACTCAACGGGCGGAATGGATGTAGCCGTCGGCATAGATGGCATAGACGGCTTAACACGTTCAGGCTCCTGAACCGGCTCTGGTATCGGTTGATACCAGGCAGCCAGTTGCTCACGCTCACGCGCACGTTTCTCTTCAACTTCTTCAAAATAGTAAAGCGGCGGACGAGTCGGTTTAACCTCTTCAACCACTGGCTCAGGTTCCATCACCGTCGGTTGTTCAACCACAGGCTGCTGGAACGGAGCGCTCTGTTGAAAAGTTGATTCCTGATGATAAACAGGTTGCTGCACTGGCTCCGGCTGATAAGCAGGCTGCTGGAATGCGGCGTTCTGTTGTAAAGTTGACTCCTGTTGATTGACAGGTTGCTGCAGTGGTTCCGGTTGGTAAACAGGTTCCGGCTGCCAGTTTTGCTCCGCGGTAAATGCCTGCGCTTGCGGCGCGAGGGGCTGCGCATATGTGGGTTCCGCGGTCTGTGGCGCATAATATTGTGGCTGAGGACTCTGCTCCACTACCGGCTGCTGCCAGGGTTCATACTGTTGCTGTACCGGTGGCTGCGCGTACTGGGTTGGCTGCGGATAACCTTCAGGTGCTGGCGCAATCACCGCATCCCCGGTTTGCGCGCCTGGCGCGGATTGCCAGGCTACAGCTGGGGCCGCTTGTTCCATAACGGGGTTGGTCACTGGCGACGTTTGCAGCAGCGGATCAACCGGCGCGCTCCAGGCCTGCGCAGCCGTTGTTGCTGCAGCTGCGGCGGCCACAGGCTCTGTTACCGAATGACCATTCAGCAGCGGGTCCAGTTCGTCATATTCAGGCAACGTCGCGCGATTGCCGGAAAACAGCACATCGTTAGGATCGGCCACAACACCGCGGGCGCTGTATTCAATTTCGTCTTCATCATCCATGCGTTTGCCGGAGAACAGCGCGGCATCAGTATGACGGCCCAGTGGGTTGGTAAACTTCTCTGCCAGACGCTTACGGCGCGCTAACGCACCACGAAGAATACGAGCCCGGCGCGATTCATGAGGTTTACCATCAGCGGCGTCGATAGATTCGTCTTCATCTTCATATTCTTCGTCATCGACCCAGGTATCGTCACGGCGGGTACGGTTGCTGGCAAACGTCAGGATATTGAGTAACCAACCGCCCAGTTTTTCCGCAATGCTAACCCACGACCAACCGGTAAATAGCGTTAATCCAGCAGCCCAAATGCACAATAACGTCAACGTACCGCCGCTGCTGTGCAGTAATGGTTGCAGGGTAGTACTGAGCAAGCTGCCAATCACGCCGCCAGAGGCGAAATACCAGATGTCATCGGCATTGATTGCGGCAAGTCCGCAGGATGTGAGAATCAGCGCCAAAACGCCAATAATGCGCAGCGAAACGGCAAAATAATCGACGTATTCGTCGCTGGCCTGGTGTCGCCATGCAAACCAACAGCCGCCAACAATGATGACGGGAATGGTGTAGGCCATGATGCCAAAAATAAAGAACAGCGTGTCTGCCAGCCATGCGCCGGGTATTCCGCCCAGATTATGAATTGGTTCATGCCACGCCGTTTGCGACCAACTGGGATCCGAAGGATTAAAGCTGAGTAAGGCTGCCATCAACCAGACGGCAAAAAGGGCAATAAGGATCAGTAGCGCTTCCAGAAGTCGGCGCCCGCTGCTTAACTTCGTCAATGTGACGTCTTTGTCTTCAGTGTATTCCTGGCTCAAAAACGGCTCTCCAGGTTTTAGGCTTTTCCTGCCCGATGCTAAAACGGACAACAGCACCGGGTTACCCCGGCACTGTTGCTGTATGGATTAACAGGAGTGTAATCAAACTACGTCGATTTTGCACCTGTTCCGTGTTAGCGCGTCTTAATTACCAGACGATTGCTCTGTTTGACTTCTTCCATTACTACATAAGTACGTGTGTCATTCACGCCAGGCAGACGCAGCAGGGTTTCCCCCAACAGCTTACGGTATGCCGACATATCCGGTACGCGTGTTTTCAGCAAATAGTCGAAATCACCGGAAACCAAATGACACTCTTGAATTTCTTCAAGTTTTTGTACTGCAGAGTTAAATTGTTCAAACACATCCGGGGCGCCACGATTCAGAGTAATCTCAACAAAAACCAGAAGTGATGCATCCAGATAATGCGGGTTTAACAGCGCTGTATAGCCCTGAATAAAACCCTGTCTTTCCAACCGACGCACACGCTCAAGGCAGGGCGTTGGTGAAAGTCCCACACGTTTAGAAAGCTCGACGTTAGAAATACGCCCATCCTTTTGCAGCTCATTAAGAATGTTACGATCAATACGGTCGAGATCTTTGCCAGGGCGCTTCTTACTATCTACCATTATTATTGTCTCTCTGTATTCCTTCCCTACTCCTGCCTGACTCTACTAACATCACTGTTCAGAGTCGCTACCCATCAAAATTAACCGCAACCCAGAGGGATTTTCGGTTCGCAATGCCTGGGTTTATGGTGAGAAGACCGTTGCCTGTCGGCGGCTATCGACATCACGAATGGCATCTGTCCACACCATGCGTAGATTTCGCTAACACGGTAAACATGGTATCTACATGCATGATTATGCAGCACATACATGACACAGTTTTTTTCTTCCTTGAATGTTTTCGCAAAACAGCAGGTGATTGTCAAAGCAAAACATCGATTTTTAGTACAACATGCCAGTTATTCATTCGCAGTGATGGAAAATCGTCATTTTATCACCTTATAACTGACCGATTTTAAGTAGAAATCGTTATAGTATTACGGATAATTACCCCCGCTCATCGGTTTCTGCTATTACACATATTGTTAACAAAATCGCCATACTCTTTTTTTACGTCTGTAAATTCCCTACAATCCTGCTCATTGCCTGCCAACAACTATGGGGATCTCATGGGCGCAACCAAACACAGTAAACTTCTTATTCTGGGCTCAGGCCCTGCGGGATATACCGCTGCGGTCTACGCTGCACGCGCTAACCTGCAACCGGTCCTGATTACCGGTATGGAAAAAGGTGGTCAGTTGACCACAACAACAGAAGTGGAAAACTGGCCTGGCGATCCGCACGATCTTACTGGCCCACTGCTGATGGAGCGTATGCACGAACATGCAACCAAATTTGACACTGAAATCATTTTTGATCACATCAGCAAAGTTGATCTGCAAAACCGTCCTTTCCGTCTGACCGGCGACAGTGGTGAATACACCTGTGACGCACTGATCATCGCCACCGGCGCTTCAGCACGTTACCTGGGTCTGCCTTCAGAAGAAGCATTTAAAGGCCGTGGCGTTTCCGCCTGCGCGACCTGCGACGGTTTCTTCTATCGTAACCAAAAAGTTGCGGTGATCGGCGGCGGCAACACTGCTGTTGAAGAAGCGCTGTATCTGGCGAATATCGCATCTGAAGTGCATTTGATTCACCGTCGCGACAGCTTCCGCGCGGAGAAAATTCTCATCAAACGTTTGATGGATAAAGTTGAGAACGGCAACATTGTGCTGCACACCCACCGTACGCTGGAAGAAGTGACCGGCGATCAAATGGGCGTAACCGGACTGCGCCTGCGCGATACGCAAAACACTGACAACGTGGAATCACTGGACGTTGCCGGGCTGTTTGTCGCTATCGGCCACAGCCCGAATACCGCTATTTTCGACGGTCAGCTTGAACTAGAAAACGGCTACATCAAAGTTCAGTCCGGTATTCATGGCAATGTCACCCAAACCAGCATTCCGGGTGTTTTCGCAGCTGGTGATGTGATGGACCATATTTATCGCCAGGCGATTACCTCTGCGGGCACGGGCTGTATGGCCGCACTTGATGCAGAACGTTATCTCGACGGACTTGCGGACGCTAACAAATAAGTTTTACAAATCAGTAACAAAAGTAAAAAAGGCGACTATAAGTCGCCTTTATTTTTGCCTCGTTGTAACATTGCCCTGCCCAAAAATTCCAATAACTCACCTGCTAAGCGTGCAATGAATAAAACCCGTCAAAAAGAGCTGACCCGCTGGTTAAAACAGCAAAGTGTAATTTCCCAACGATGGCTGAACATTTCGCGCCTGTTGGGGTTCGTGAGCGGACTGTTAATCGTCGCTCAGGCCTGGCTCATGGCCCGAATTCTGGACCATATGATCATGGCCAATATTCCCCGAGAAGCGCTTCTGCTTCCTTTCATCGTACTGGTATTGATTTTCATCCTGCGGGCATGGGTCGTCTGGTTACGCGAACGGGTCGGGTTTCACGCAGGGCAGCATATTCGCTTTGAAATTCGCCGCCAGGTGCTTGACCGTCTACAACAGGCAGGTCCGGCCTGGATACAAGGCAAACCGGCCGGGAGTTGGGCCACGTTGATCCTGGAGCAGATTGACGATATGCATGATTACTATGCGCGTTATCTGCCGCAAATGGCGCTGGCTGTGTGCGTCCCCTTATTAATTGTGGCGGCGGTATTCCCCTCAAACTGGGTGGCCGCTCTTATTCTGCTTGGAACTGCCCCGTTGATCCCATTGTTCATGGCAATGGTCGGTATGGGCGCAGCCGATGCTAACCGCCGCAATTTTCAGGCTCTTGCCCGCCTCAGCGGTCATTTCCTCGATCGCTTGCGGGGCATGGAGACGCTAAGAATATTTGGTCGCGGTGAAGCCGAAACGGAAAGCATCCGTGCTGCGTCGCAAGATTTCCGCCAACGCACCATGGAAGTGCTGCGCCTGGCGTTCCTGTCATCCGGTGTCCTTGAATTCTTTACCTCGCTTTCTATTGCGCTTGTCGCGGTTTACTTTGGTTTTTCCTACCTTGGAGAACTTGATTTCGGCCACTACGGGACGGGCGTCACGCTGGCGGCAGGCTTCCTCGCGCTCATTCTGGCTCCGGAGTTTTTCCAGCCCTTGCGCGATCTGGGCACGTTTTATCACGCTAAAGCGCAAGCAGTGGGGGCTGCGGACAGCCTGAAAACCTTTATGGAAACCCCGTTGGCTCATCCTGAACGTGGCGATATTGAGCTGGCGACAAAAGACGCCGTGTCAATTGAAGCACGAGATCTGGTCATCACCTCGCCGGAAGGCAAAGTGCTGGCCGGTCCGCTCAATTTTGCGTTGGCGGCTGGTCAACGCGCGGTGCTGGTTGGACGCAGCGGCTCCGGCAAAAGTTCTCTGCTCAATGTCCTGTCCGGTTTCCTCTCTTATCAAGGTTCGCTGCGAATTAACGGCTTTGAACTGCGCGACCTGTCGCCTGACTCTTGGCGCAAACAACTGTCATGGGTCGGGCAAAACCCTCAGCTTCCTGCCTCCACGTTACGTGAAAACGTGCTACTGGCTCGCCCAGATGCCAGCGAAGAACAGCTGCAAGCTGCACTCGACAGCGCCTGGGTCAGCGAGTTTTTACCGCTGCTGCCGCAGGGTGTGGATACGCCAGTGGGCGATCAGGCGGCTCGACTTTCCGTTGGACAAGCACAGCGCGTTGCCGTGGCTCGCGCCTTACTCAATCCGTGTCAGTTACTGCTGCTGGACGAACCCGCCGCCAGCCTTGATGCACACAGCGAACAACGCGTGATGCAAGCGTTGAACGCGGCATCGCGCCGCCAGACCACGCTGATGGTGACGCATCAGTTGGAAGATCTTGCCGACTGGAACGTTATCTGGGTGATGCAGGATGGGCAGATCGTTGAACAAGGTACCTGGACCGAACTGGGCGCAGCCAACGGGGCGTTTGCGACATTACTGGCTCATCGTCAGGAGGACATCTGAATGCGCGCTTTGCTACCTTATCTGACGCTGTATAAACGTCACAAATGGATGTTAACGTTAGGGATCGTTCTGGCCATCGTCACGCTGCTGGCAAGCATTGGCTTGCTGACGCTTTCAGGTTGGTTCCTGTCCGCTTCGGCAGTGGTTGGCGTCACCGGGATTTACAGCTTTAACTATATGCTCCCTGCCGCAGGCGTACGCGGTGCGGCGATCACCCGTACCGCGGGTCGTTATTTCGAGCGTCTGGTCAGCCACGATGCGACATTCCGCGTGTTGCAACATTTGCGTATTTATACCTTCAGCAAACTACTGCCGCTCTCCCCTGCTGGCCTGTCCCGTTATGGACAGGGTGAATTGCTCAACCGCGTGGTGGCTGACGTCGACACGCTCGATCATCTGTACTTACGCGTGATCTCCCCACTGGTGGGCGCTTTTGTCGTCATCATGGTGGTTACGCTGGGGTTAAGCGTTCTCGATTTCACGCTGGCTGTCACCCTCGGTGGCATTATGCTGCTGACCTTATTTATCCTGCCACCGCTCTTTTATCAGGCAGGCAAAAGCACCGGACAAAGTCTGACGCATCTGCGTGGGCAATATCGTCAGCAGTTAACATCCTGGCTACAGGGCCAGGCTGAATTGACCATTTTTGGTGCCAGTGAACGTTATCGCGCGCAAATGGAAGCGACTGAGTTGCAGTGGCATGAAGCCCAGCGACGTCAGTCTGAATTAACGGCATTATCACAAGCGGTGATGCTGTTAGTCGGTGCGCTGGCGGTGATTATGATGCTATGGATGGCCTCCGGTGGCGTGGGCGGCAATACCCAACCCGGCGCGCTGATCGCACTCTTTGTCTTCTGTGCGCTTGCTGCGTTCGAAGCGTTAGCACCAGTAACCGGCGCGTTTCAGCATCTCGGCCAGGTTATTGCCTCTGCGCTGCGCATCACCGAACTGACTGAACAGCAGCCGGAAGTCGCCTTCCCGGATACCGGCTCGACGATTTCCGGGCAGGTGACTCTTACGCTACGCGACGTATCATTCAGCTACCCGGGACAGGCGCAAAAAGCGCTCGATACCCTTTCCCTGCAGGCCACGCCCGGTGAACACATTGCGATTCTCGGTCGTACCGGCTGTGGTAAATCAACGCTGCTACAATTGCTGACCCGCGCATGGGATCCGCAGTGCGGCGAAATCCTGATTAATGAACAGCCGATTGCAGCCCTCACTGAAACCGCGCTGCGCCAGAGCATCAGCGTCGTGCCACAGCGCGTACACCTGTTCAGCGCGACGCTTCGCGACAATCTGCTGCTGGCAGCACCACACGCCAGCGACGACGCATTGTCCGCAGTATTGCGCCGCGTCGGGCTGGAGAAACTGCTTGAAGGTGATGGCCTTAACGCCTGGCTGGGCGAAGGCGGTCGTCAACTTTCAGGCGGCGAGCTCCGTCGTCTGGCTATCGCCCGCGCCTTATTGCACGATGCTCCGCTGATGCTGCTGGATGAACCCACCGAAGGGCTTGATGCCACCACAGAGAGCCAAATGCTTGAATTAATTAGCGATGTGATGCGCGATAAAACCGTCCTGATGGTTACACACCGACTGCGCGGGCTGTCGCGTTTTGATCAAATAATAGTAATGGACAACGGACAAATTATTGAGCAAGGTAATCACGCAGATCTGTTAGCCAGGCAGGGGCGTTATTACCAGTTTAAGCAACGTCTGTAAGCTATTATTGAACGATCAAACTCGCGTAGTGGAGTTTCGCTGTCATGCGCCTGGTGCAACTGTCCCGACATTCTATAGCCTTCCCGTCACCGGAAGGCGCTTTACGCGAGCCTAATGGCTTGTTGGCGCTTGGCGGTGACCTTTGCCCTGCCCGTCTGCTGATGGCCTACCAGCGCGGTATTTTCCCGTGGTTTTCGCCTGGCGACCCTATCCTTTGGTGGTCGCCCGATCCGCGCGCTGTTCTTTGGCCCGACAAATTTCACCTCAGCCGCAGCATGAAGCGCTTTCATAAAAATTCGCCTTATCGCGTGACGCTCAATTACGCGTTTGGGCAGGTGATTGAAGGCTGTGCGAATGACCGGGAAGAAGGTACCTGGATTACGCATGATGTGGTGGACGCATACCACCGCCTGCACGAACTGGGGCATGCGCACTCAATCGAAGTGTGGCGACAAAATGAATTAGTGGGCGGTATGTATGGCGTGGCACAAGGTACGTTGTTTTGTGGCGAATCGATGTTCAGCCGTCAGGAAAATGCGTCCAAAATAGCACTGCTCGTTTTTTGCGCTGAATTTGTAAATCAGGGCGGAAAATTAATCGACTGCCAGGTATTAAATAGCCACACAGCCTCGCTGGGCGCCGTCGAAACGCCGCGTCGGGAGTACCTTGAACACCTGAGCAGACTGCGCCAGCAGCGGCTACCGAGCCATTTCTGGGTTCCCAGGACGTTATTTTCGCCTCAGAAGTGAATGTTTTCGGCACATTTTTTGTCGGGGTGTTATAATTGTCGCGCAGAGTTGGTTTAGCCCATTACCCCGCCGCCGTTAAGGAACAGTTCGCGTCAGGCAACGCCTATCGTTTATCTCCTCGTTCCCTTACACGTTGCGCTTTAAGTGCGGCTTTGCCGTGTGTGGTTAGAGTAATGCGCCAAACCCGATTTGCTGTGTTTTAAACGCACAAATCTTTACTTATTAAAAGAACTTCGGCATTATCTTGCCGGTTCAAATTACGGTAGTGATACCCCAGAGGATTAGATGGCCAAAGAAGACAATATTGAAATGCAGGGTACCGTTCTCGATACGTTACCTAATACCATGTTCCGCGTAGAGTTAGAAAACGGTCACGTGGTTACTGCACACATCTCCGGTAAAATGCGTAAAAACTATATCCGCATCCTGACGGGCGACAAAGTGACTGTTGAGCTGACCCCGTACGACCTGAGCAAAGGCCGCATTGTCTTCCGTAGTCGCTGATTGTTTTTAACGCCTGAACGGCGTCCAGATAATAAAAGGTCGGTTTAACCGGCCTTTTTTGTGGGCTGAGGCCAGGTATTTAATCCTCAATCATCCGCGCATATTCTTCCGTTAAGAAATCGACTAATGCGCGCACTGACGGCAATAATCCCCTGCGTGATGGAAAGACTGCGTGAATAATTTCTCGCTTCGGTTCCCAGCCGTCGAGTAATGCCACCAGCTCGCCTGCAGCTAATTGATCTTTTACCATCAACTGAGGAAGTTGCACAACCCCTACACCGGCAACAGCAGCTTCACGTAGCGCAAGCATATCGGTGGTGATCATTCGTGGCGCGAAGTGTACCTCCGCACGTGCTTCCTGCGGGCCAAATAACTCCCAACGATGCACATGTTTACCGGAGGCCAGGCTCAGACCCGGCCAGCGAGTCAATTCAGCCGGAGAATGTAGCGCTCCCATTTTCTCGATTAGCTGCGGACTGGCATACAAACGATGCCCCCTGTCCGCCAGAACTCGCATCACCAGATCGCTATCTTCTAATGGTCGAGGCCTGACGCGAATCGCCACGTCCAGACCTTCTCCAACCACATCAACACGGCGGTTCGTGGCCTCCAGTTGCACTGATACGTCAGGATAACGCGCCATAAAGCGGGCAAGCATTGGTCCGATATGCACATGCAGCAACGTAACCGGGCACGTCAGCTTCACAATCCCACGAGGTTCAACCTGCAGCGCGGCAATGGCATCCTGTGCCGCCTGCGCTTCCACCAGCATCGCCTTACAATGTTCGTAAAAGGTTTGCCCAACTTCAGTCACGTTAAACTGCCGGGTGGTTCGCTGAATCAGTCGTACCCCCAACCGCTCTTCCAGTTGCGCTATCCGTCGGCTCAGTTTTGATTTCGGTTCATCAAGCGCCCGACCCGCCGCCGCGAATCCCCCTTCCTCTACAACATGTACAAACCATGCAAAATCATTGAGATCCGGCTTTGTCATCTTATTGTCCTATTTATGAGACAGTGAGGACTATTTTAGCGACTACTCAGCTCGCTGTCACGAATATAAGCTTATTAACATCAAGACAACGCCACCGAGGAGACATATATGAAACAAGTCACAGGCGTCTACACCGCACCTCGCCCGCACTGGGTGGGCGATGGATTTCCGGTTCGCTCGATGTTCTCTTACCAGTCTCATGCAGAACAGTTAAGTCCGTTCCTGCTGCTGGATTACGCCGGTCCACATACATTCGCGCCAGGTAATGAAAAACGCGGCGTAGGCGAGCACCCTCACCGTGGTTTTGAGACGGTGACCATCGTTTACAGCGGCGAAGTTGAACACCGTGATTCAACCGGTCGCGGCGGCATTATCGGCCCCGGCGACGTGCAGTGGATGACCGCGGGTGCAGGGATATTGCACGAAGAGTTCCACTCACCTGAATTTACCCGCCAGGGTGGCGAACTGGAAATGGTGCAGCTGTGGGTCAATCTTCCGGCAAAAGACAAAATGGCCGTGCCCGGCTATCAGGGCATCAGTAGCGATGTTATTCCCGCAGTCGCCCTGCCAGATGACGCAGGCAGCGTGCGCGTGATTGCAGGTAACTATCAAGAGACAAAAGGCCCGGCACATACCTTTTCACCACTGAATGTATGGGATATGCGCCTGCAACGTAATCATCAACTTACGTTTTCCCAACCGGAAGGATGGAGTACCGCTCTGGTGGTACTGAAAGGGAATATCACTGTGAACGGCACCACGCCTGCCGGCGAAGCGCAACTGGTGGTGTTCAGCCAGCAGGGGAAAACGCTACACATTGAAGCCACCAGCGATGCCTGCGTGCTGCTGCTGTCTGGCGAACCGTTGAACGAGCCGATTGTGGGTTACGGTCCATTTGTAATGAACACGAAGCAAGAAATCGCCGAAGCCGTACGCGATTTTAACTCAGGCCGCTTTGGCCAAATCTGAATCGAAGGAGAAGAATATGTCCAGTCCTGCAAACTTTAATGGCTCACGTCCGGTCATCGATGTGAATGATTCCGTCATGCTGCTTATTGATCATCAAAGCGGGCTGTTCCAGACCGTCGGCGATATGCCCATGCCAGAACTGCGTGCGCGTGCCGCCGCGCTGGCTAAAATGGCAACGCTGGCGAAGATGCCGGTGATTACCACGGCATCTGTACCACAGGGGCCTAACGGTCCGTTGATCCCAGAGATCCACGCCAATGCGCCACATGCCCAATACGTAGCGCGTAAAGGTGAAATCAACGCCTGGGATAACGAAGACTTCGTGAAAGCCGTCAAAGCAACGGGTCGTAAGACGCTGATCATCGCCGGTACGATCACCAGCGTGTGCATGGCTTTCCCGGCCATCAGCGCGGTTGCGGAAGGCTACAAAGTTTTCGCAGTGATCGACGCTTCCGGTACTTACAGCAAAATGGCGCAGGAAATCACCCTGGCTCGTGTTGTTCAGACTGGCGTCGTCCCGATGGATACCGCCGCCGTCGCGTCTGAAATTCAGGGGACATGGAACCGTGAAGACGCCGCTGAATGGGCGGAAGTGTATACCAAGATCTTCCCGGCTTATCAGTTGCTGATCGAGAGTTACAGCAAAGCCCAGGAAGTTGTGACTAACGGCGAAAAACTGGACTCTAAGCGCTAATCTTATCCTCCGCGCCTGCCCGGGCGGAGGAATATGTACATTGCGTAACCAAACGAGAGTGAACACGTAAATTCTGCTTGACCGTTTTAGCGCAACTCCCTATAGTAGCGCCCCGTTGCCCCCCAAGCGGTCAGGCAGCAATACAATATGGTGAGGTGTCCGAGTGGCTGAAGGAGCACGCCTGGAAAGTGTGTATACGGCAACGTATCCGGGGTTCGAATCCCCGCCTCACCGCCATATTTAAAGAAGAGCTCGTACGCAAGTACGGGCTTTTTTTTCGCATAATGCACAGCCTGGCGGGGATGAGAAGCCCGGACCGGGGTTCGACTACTGGCGCAGCCAGTTGGACAGACTGCGAACGCGGCGCCCCTCACCGCCACATTCATTTCAAAATTAATCACTTAAGACGTAAAATTGGTTTTGCCTGCGTATATTCTTTTTCTGATGTGTTCTTTTCCCAGTTTATTGAGAACTTATTTCAACGGTGAAAAAAGTCCGGCTTTCATCCACTTCTGCAGCAAATTTGACTCTTTCCGGACGGACACAATGAGGGATCTGTGATCGCCCTGAGAAAGAGAATATAGCTAAGATGACCGCTCCAGCACAAAGCGCCATACATTTACCGGCCAGAGCCATCCCTGACCATGAGTAAAACCAAGCATAATAGCCAGCATGCACTGCTCTGGTGTTTCGATGCCTTCTGCCACCAGACAAGTGGCTGAATCACTCGATGGATGAAGCCTCGGGTGAGAGAACGTATAGTTATCTATTTGAGACAGAAACTGTTGTCGTGAGACTTTCATACCCGACAGGGGTAATTTCCTCCCGAACAGTGTTTTCATCCATGCCGGGCTGACATCGTCAGCATAAACTTCAGCACCTGCAAACAGTAAGTGATTCAGGTTTTGACGCAAATAATCCTGTTCCTCAGAGCAGAGGTCTGTCAAATGTTCAGGATCCTGGATCTCCACGACAATACCATTCAGATTATTGCGACAAATAATCTCACACAAAGATCTCCTGACAAGCACCCTGACAGGGAGATTCAAAAAACGTTTTTTGGTAGTCAAACCTGAACTCAGGCGTAGCTGAAGTAAAAATAACTCTGCCAGTGAACCTGCAGACTGTTGGCGAAAAAAAGTCTCACTACAGATACCAGCAGAAAGCTGACTAAGAAATTCGTATCCCGTAATTTGACCAGAATGGAAACTGATCAGGGGCTCCGCTTTCATTCCTTCCAGGAAACGTAATGCTAAATGTTCTTCTCCCGCAATCATGGCACTTTCTGGTAAACGAATTCCCGATAATAGTTCATTACTAGGATACAATAATTCACACATCACGTTTTCCTGTTTTATTTTTGATTCAATTCGTTCTATAGCAATTAAGCTACCTCCCCTGAATCAATTAACATTTGACACTAAAATAAAGCCAGCTAATTTAAAACTAGTTTATACAGAAAAAGACTCTGTATTCTCTGACGCGAAAAAGACAATACTTTTAGTATAGACATACACATCAGACACTCACAGCTCCACACAACAATGAAAAAGGGATCTACCTGCTCAAAGATAAAAACCATAACTAATCACATTGATATTTTAATGAAAATTATCAATATACTGATGCCACGGTCATTAAAAAATATCTTCGCTCCCCAGTGACCAGACACGTGAAAAGCGCTTACAGTTAGCAGCGGTATAATGCACGGTATGACGAATATTCCGGTGCCCTAAATAGTCCTGAATCAGTCGGGTATCCAGGCCTTGATTAGCCAGGGCATAACCACATGAGTGCCTGAGTACATGAGGATGCAATTTAATAGGTAAACCAGCCAGCTCGCCATAGTATCTGACCAGCGAGTATACCTGCTGACGAGATATTCTGCTTCTTCTGGACGAAATAAAAAGCCAGGGCAAATCCTTACCATTCAGTTTCGTTTTTCGTATATCTAGCCATCGTAATAACCATATTTTCTCTTCTTTCTGAACAGGATGTGTTGTTGAGAACCCATTCTTTATTCTCCGGATATAGATCTCGCTACTTTCCAGAGAGAGACTTGAAAGCTGTATGTTTGCAAGTTCACTCACCCTGAGCCCATGGATATACATCATAATCAGTATACATCTGTCCCTGACATAATCATTGTATTCAGGAATAACACTCATTACTGCATTCCATTCTTCCTGTGTGATATAGCGCCTTGTTTTCATTAAAAAATCCAGAAGTTATTTTCGGAGTCAATATGGTAATTAAACAATTCCACAATTAACACATAATTCCGCAATAATGAAATATACAACATTTTTATCTTTTTTATTGCCGTAATTTATATTTTTATTCTGGTATAAATTTTTATCAGCAAGGGGTATACAAATTTTCACCTATAGCACATACTCATTTTTCAGAAAGCAAAACGGAACCTTTACAACCAATCCAGAACGGAATTGCATGTTAATGGCGACTACCGCTTCTGGCGGTAAGCTATGTTCCTGGTATTCCTTTACATCGTCAGGTTCTCTGGAAATATGTTCATTATTAATAAAGAAGTGACTTTTAATGAAGAAGACGGGTATCTGGAAAACCCGTCACTTAATGTTTCCGTTTTGATGGCGGCACCAGCTCGCAGATTACTTTTGGTTCTCATCACTGAACGCGGAAGCCCCGTGGAGCGAGACTATCTTTTCAGGACCGTCTGGGATGAACATGGACTGCGTTCTTCTCACAGTAATTTAAACCAGTACATCAGCATCTTAAGAAAAACTCTTGTACAGGCAGGATTACCCGATGATGCGATCATTACTATCCCAAAAATCGGTTTTATGTTTAACCCTGTTATCGACGTCAAGACATATGTCAGTTTTGCCGGAAAAAAAAACAGCAGAATAAAAAGTTTATTTAATGATTTTTTTAACAGTCACTTATATTATCCGATATACATTTTATTTGTTATATCTCTTGGCTTAGCAACTTACCTCATTTACTTCAGCGATACCATTACAGCGTCTGCACCACTGATTAAAATTTCCGGATATCCGCCTGAATGTAATGTATATATGTTATCCGGAAATCCTTCAATAAAGGCTCCACCTATTGAGTTCGTTGCAGAAAGCTGCAATAAGAATCAGGATGTATTCATTTTTAACCATGCTGGGAAAAAAGAGGACAAACTTATTGTTTCGTGTGAAAAAGAAAAACCTGACTATTTTACTCATTGTCATAACAGAGTGGACGTGGCCGGATGAAAAAAATCATAATCAGTCTTGTCATTCTTTTTATGCTGGCAGGTCTAACCTGGTGGTTTATTCGTCATCAGTCTGGTACGGATCTACAGTGCCAGTCAACATTTGAAAAAAACACAGCATCAGGGAATCATGCTGCAGGTACCATTTCCGTACATTTTTTCAGTGATTATACGGGGGTGGCTAATATCACGGGAAAGATAGTAACTGAAAAAAAGTATTATATTATAAACAGGGAGATTGAATTTACTTACGACGTTATAGATATCCAAAAAGGTATGTTCAAAGTTAAGTCACAAAACATGAAAATACTTTTACGGGATGACATGAATGAGTTTCATAATGACGATATAAATCTGAATGCCGCCTCCAAAAGCAGTGATTATATCATTATAAAAAAAATAAATAAGAATACTTGGTTATTTAACTCCCCAACATCACCAGTTATGATCTGTGTGTCTGAATAAGGACAGGGGTTTTGATTTTCAACAGATATAATAAACTCTCTCCCAAAGCAGTACTGTATAATCTGCTTATAGCTTAGCACCTGCTCTGTCCTGCATATTTGAATATGCCCACTCACCATAACTGGCGGGAGATGAGATACTCAGGCCAGGCTTTTCTGAACGAGCTGAAAAATTAGATATTGGTATCCAAAACATATGAATTACATTAAATGACACTCGAGTATGGCTAACGTCTTTTACAAACTGTAACAACGTTAAAGTAATAATTCTGGAGTAAAATATTCAGCACAAAATTAATAATATATTTAAAACAATGGCGTGCAGCTTTAAAAATTTCGATTCAGGCGTCATTTTGAATCATTACAATTTCAAATTCTGGACATTAAGATGTATTATATATAATAGAAGTATATGACAAATAGTTAATACCAACTATCTTACTATCTTTTAGAAAAGATCTTCAAATATAGTAGCTGTCATTGTGATAATGACAGCAGTATAGTAAGAGTACTTAAATGATTGAAAATAGGTAGTTTCACGATGTGATACCATTTTCGTATTCTCATCTGCAACATCAACCGATACTTGTCTGCTTCATACGTTTTACTCGATATACCTAACATATCCAAAGCCTGTCTCTGTTCCATATTTCCAAGGCATAATTGGGCCACTATGAGCTGTCTCATACTGTAAGAGGGCAACTCGTTGAATGTTCTGTTAACTTCTCGCATCAGCAGATCAATTACCTTTGAAGGGCTTGTATTTCTTGAAACAAAATAAACAGTAGATAATAATGGCAGGCAAGTAACTTTTAACATGGAGAAAAAAACAATACGTTGGAATTTTAATTTGCATAGTTTCTTTAAGCTATCCGGTGTAAAACTCCCGGTAAGAAAGGTATCAATAACAAGAACATCTCGAGGCAACTCTGTATCAGCTAAACATTCAATGCTATTTATGAGATTAATTTCTTCATCACCGATCGCAGCTTGTATTCCTAAAAAAAAATAGTTATCCTTCGTAATAACATGAATCATTTATACCTCCTGTTAACTATTCAGTAAATTATAAACCAACAATAATTGACACCTTAATGAAAATTGATAGCAACAAGCTTATATCAATATAACACCATCATTCAGTCACAACATTTCGCTAAGTAATCTTAAAGATAAAAATCATTAACTCACGCATATCATTCACTACTACTTTTATCTCCCCTCTTAAGCACTTCACACTCAATACTTATTACCAATCAATCTAAAAAGGACAGCGATGTTCAAAATGCTGTTCCACATTAATCATATGCACAAAACAAAAATTTAATTACAATCCCACCCAAACTCCTTGATTAATAAAAACCATTATAGAATGGTGTTAATAATTATAATTAATAATATTTTAAATCCATCATCTTTAGTTGAGATGATCAATTTCTTTAGTATCCATACCATCATTAAAATTTTATTCAAATGCAGACATACTTCAATACTAGTCAGTGGTTAATATTAGCGTAGAAGCAACCTGACAAACTTCACCTGGCAGCGTATTTTGCGTTGGCTTTATTACATACTCGAGTTGTATCTTTTCAGTGCTTGCCGATTTGGTTTTGTACCCATCAGAAAATCCAACCGATATCTCCTGCCCACCACTTTTAGCCTGAACTGATACTGGATTTTCACCACATTTATCTGAGTCATTCTGGACACTAAACCTGGCCGGAACGGCGGTACTTATACTGAAATCGCCAGTTACAACACAGGATGAAGGCAATATTGCAGAACAGTTTAAAGATGTCGGCCCCGTAATTGACAATGATGCCTGAACCGGGACCAAAGGAGGAGCAACTATTTCCCCTCCGCCTAACGCCCCCCCGCTCACCGTATTACTTGCGCATGTTATCCCGCAAGGTGAACGCGCCAGGGTATTCATATCTGTCAGTGTCATGATGACATCAACACTTTTCTCACCGGGATTATCATCAGTCTCTATTGTCATATTTTTAGCTACCGTCCATTCAAAAAAAGGAGTAAGCGTATATGTGTCACCTGTTTTCAAACCTGGTGGGAAATTAACCCTTGGCAAAAGATAATCGTTATAATTTGTGATATGGTAAATTGACGAAATTTCAGAAGTACAACTACTTTCTATTGCCGCGCCATCACTACCAACATCACAGATAGCAAATGCTGCATTGGTATTGTTCCATAACAACCCAACCTTATCAGGAAAACCAGATATCATGCGAACATCCCTTCCACTTCCAATATTCATTGTGATAGTTGGCGTTCTCTTAACATAAGCTAATATTGCATTCACATCATTAGGATATATTTTCTGCTGGGCTTTCGCAGTTATTGTAGGTCCCACCAGCCGTCCAACAGGTGAAAAATAGGTATAAGTAGCCGCATATGTTTTGAATCCAATAATTGATATCAGGCTCAGAAATGCCATTATTTTATTATTCATATCACACTCAACACGATTATTTTAAAAAACATAAAATTAATTTTATATAACAAACACAATATATAGATTAGTCATAATTTTTCTATGGAACAATAACATTGAATCTTAACATGGCGCTGGTTAGGCCACGTGGGGTATCTATTTCTACTTCCGTATTTGGCGTGATAGTACAGTTGCGACTTCCTGTGCCTGAGCAAAAGCGACCACTCTCTTCAGAGGAACCACTCCCGTCCAGCATGACTTCTTTCCCATCATTATCTGTCAACCACAGTTTTACGGGGGTTCCGGAACTTCCTGCTGGCCCGGTCATATCAACGCGATTATTGCTCCCCGCGCTCAGACTTCCCTGAACAATTTCAGCATATAACGCAGTTATAGCTGCTGGCAGTGGACAATCCAGCCGGATAATGAATGGGGGATAACTCTGCGCACCGGGTAAAATCGCCCCCAGGTTTACACGATCAGGCATTGTCAATGTACACGGAGGTGTGGTGAATCTTGCCGTAACAGTAACCCGGTTACTGGTAGTGACAGCGTTCGCGGAATTAAAGACCGAGAGCAGGATGATACACATAAATATGTTAAACAGTTGGTTATTTAATATCATATTTCACCGCGCCGCCCCAATCGTTAAGGGCTATAACACTTACGTCTTTAAGATTTGTGTGCCCGGTATTCACTTCTGAGTACGGGGCCAGTTGTGCAAGTGCACGCTGCACATCCGCATTTAGCTCGATCTCTTTCCCCTGGCTTTTCAGTTTCGTGACCGCAAAATAGTAGGGTGTCGGGTTCTTTATCCAGACCCTTCCATCCCGATTCGACAAAACCAGCTGTTTTTCTGCATTTTTACGTCCTTCAGCCAGAGCTTTTGGGCGGTAAATCAGCTTAACCTGGGTATTCATTGCTATGGCGATCACGCTACCATCAGTTTCTTTGGGTTTTGGCGGAATCTCTTGAACATTAAGACGAAATAAAGATTCCTTATCTGACGGCAAAGTCGGGTTTACATTCATTAATCGTACTATCTGTTTACCTCTCGGCCCAATCCTAAAAAATGGTGGAGACGGTACTATAAAAACATCCGCTTTACTCTGCGATATATTTTCAATCCACACCTGAGCTCCATAGATATCATCTGAGCTGCTACTTACTTCAAAGGAAATATTTTTCTTCCCTTCTTCATAAATAAAACGAGTTCCATTAAGAGTAAAAGCAGCTATGGCATAACCAGCAAAAAATAATGTCATAGACGTCGTCATGACTGCTAACTTAAAAAACTTCTTAATACTATTCACAACGAACCTCCTGAACTGTTCCTATATTTTCCTTCAACCCTACCGCACTAAATCGACATATTTTTCCAGTACTTTGACTTACTGTAATAGTTTTCGGGGCGGAGAGCAGATTCATCAGCAAAACGCCATTACGCGTGACAAAACCAGCATCCAGCCCCTGCTCCGTGGTTGCGTTTCCACCAGTAATTTCATTACCCTGCATATCACGTAACCGAACGATATAACGCCGCACTTTCTGGAAATCAAATTCGCGGTAGATAATTGCTTTTTCTGTTGGAACAACATTATAGGAAGTATTGAGCAACTCAGCGCTTTCCGGTACGTTTTCCGGATTAATGCTTATCGTTGTAGGGTTATATCCTGTCAGGTAAAGCACAGTATTTCCGCTGCTGTTAGTTGGAAGTGAACCATTGAATGTCACTCCTGGTGTATCTCTAATTCTGACAACGGCTACAGTGTCTGAAGATTCTCTTGTGAGCAGTAGACCCGTTTGCCTCGTGGCAATGGCTGTACCAGAGAGATTTCCGGATAAAGTGGTTGCATCTCGGCTTTGTGAAACTGCTAAGTTAGTCTGAATTCGGTCAAAGGCATAACTAGCCGATGCACCAACTGTATTATTACTGTGTTCATCCATTCCAGCATTAACACTGTAACTAAGGCGTTCGTCCAGAGCGGCCGATATGTTGGTATTAAAAGAGGTACCATTGTATCGGCTATAGCCGACTGAATTACTGCTGTTATGACGAATACCTCCCAGCGTAAACGGGATGCTTACACCCAGGGCACCTGAATACTCATCTGTAGTTGACCATGCATTACGTGAATAGTTTCCGTTAATGTAGAGCGATACCCCGTCAAGTATTGTGGTGTTGACGGACAATGATGCTCCAATAGCATCGGTGTTACGATTCCAGTAAGATTGCTGCCAGAACGCGCTGTTAATATAAATGTTATCTATCCGATGGGACAGTCGGGCTTCATATCGCGCCTTCTCTTTGCCATCAAACCAAATGTAGTGTTCATTAAAGCCCAGGCCATCCGGATCATAAATCTTTCGTCCTATTTCGTCCTTAGGATTCCAGTTCACAAATTCGGTATATCCAGGGCTCTGATACCTGTACGTCAGTAACTGAATATCTGTCTGGTTAGTGAAACTTTTTGCATATTTTAATGTTGCGCTTATTCCCTGGCGTTGAGAGTTATTATCATACTCAGCCCGCGCCCCATTTACACTTAACGCGACAGCGCCGAGTTCTCCCATTGATTGCGTAAGCCCAACTCCGGCAGCCTGATAACTGTTATGCAGCAGAGTAGCGATATTAAGCGTGGTCGTTGGTAACCCCCAGTCGAAGCTGGCCAGGCCAAAAGTGCCATACCCTGAGGAGAAAGCATCCCCTAAACGATTAGAGTCGTTACGCTGTCCAACAGCAAAATTGTAATTATATTCTCCAGGACGTAGAAGCGAAGGCAGGGTTGCTACAGGATATTCAGTTACAGTTTTACGACCACTATTATCCTCTACTGTTACAACCATATTTCCGTTACTGGTAGAATTGATGTCATCGAGACGATATGGACCTGGAGGTATCACGCGAGAATAAATTGTATACCCACCCTGAGTCACTGTAATTCTTGATGTGGTAGAGGCTACTCCGGAGATAACTGGGGCATAGCCGCGGGTGAGCCATGAGCGCATGTTGCTATTAGAACGCAATGATATTCCATAAAAACTAAAGTCGCTGAATAACTCAGTTCTTGTCTGTGAACGCCCGAGCAGTAAATCTCCTTTAACCTGGCTAATAGCGGTGGAAAGGGTAAGATTATTCGTGGCGAATTCATTTCCCCACAAATTGCGTTTAGCATTCATGTCGCTGGATAAAATCCAGCGGCCAATATTGAGGCTCGAATTGAAACTACCATAAGCATTGATCGAATCATTGCTGTAGCTATTATTCTTATTTTGAACGTTTTGATTAAAGTTACCACTGTACTTCAGACGCAGACCATTTATGCCATAGTCCCAGCGCGTAGCATCATTTTTTTCTGTCATCCACGCCTGAGGGATACTGAAATCCAGAGATTGAGCTCCAAGGTCAAAATTGACTTTAGAGGCCATTTTCTTTCCAATTGAATAACAGCCGCGAATGGAATCAAATGTATCCTGGTAAGCTTCCGGTTTAAAAAAGATACCCGCACTGTGGAGCCATTCCGGGCTGAAGCAGGGTTGTCCAGCCTGCTCATCTTCCGCGCTAATCTCAAATGGCATTCGTCCGGTGCGGGATCCGTTGAGAGAAACGTCGACGTAGTATTGACCTGCAGGGTATTTTACACCGTCTTTCAGAACAGAGGGCACATCTGTGATTCCCTGTAGAAATGCCATATTCAGTTCGGTGGCAGATGCAAAGGAAGAACAAATGCTTAGTGCCAGAAGAGACAGCGCAGGTTGTTTTCTTGCTATGTTATATTTTGTACTCACACAGACCTGCCTTCAGAGCAAAAGAGAAGAACAAGAATAAAATTGCTTTAATAGAGGAAGACCCTGCCTCGTACTTATACCGCTTAGTACGGGCAGGGATTGAAATGACTTAGTTGTAAGAAACTACGTAAGCAAGAGCAGAGCGGTAATCGCCTGCCTGGGTACCACCTATCAGTTGCGCAGTAAATTGCGCGCCTTTGGCAGGGTCATTCAAATCAGTCAATGTTACATCTGATGTCGTGCGGGTTTTATCGATATCATGAGCACCTCCAACTGCATTTACTGCACGCAATTTTACGATGGCATCGGTTGCTGTTCCGCTTTGAGGTACCAGTCCAGAGGCTTCCAGAGGTCCAGAAAATGCAAAAGAGGCATTACTCATAGCAACTGGATTACAGGTAGTGCCCGCCTTCGGTTTCAGAGAAAAATTCACTACCGGACTTTGGTTAGAACCAGAACCAGCCGCTTTTGTAGAAGTTGTAACATTACCCAATTGAACAACGCTACTTACTGCACCAGTATCTGCAAGCGGCACAATGTCGCAAGTTGTGTCAACAACAGCTCCAATAAACTGGACATCACCACTATTTGGTGCTGCAAACGCTGATCCCGATAATACCGCCAGAGTCAGTGTGGAGACCTTCAGTAATTTTTTCATTTCATATTCCTTATTAGGATGCTGATATTAAGCATGCTTTTTGATATTATTTGCGATGTATTTTTCGATGGAAGAAACCATCAGCAACTCTATTATTAATTAACAGGATTACTGATGGACTCTTACTTGAATAAATACAAAGCTACCGCACAAATTTTACAAACCGTAAAATTTTAATTTTCAATCATTTTGCTTATCCCCTTCCTTTCAAACCCTCACAGCGATGTTTTTTTGACCTAAAATAGGAACAGTTGGGACCATTTTGACTCATTGGCATATATCACTTAAAATTAGACAAAAAAAAGGATATAACACCTTACACAGACGCAATAACAGATAAAATCAGAATTTACACCTGATTTTAAATGATAGTATTTTGCGTTTTTATTTAGAGTGTTAAATAATATTCCACAAGGAAGTGGTATCTGATGGGCGAGATAAAACTGTGACTAAATAAATAAAATATTTAAAATCAATTAATTGAGGTTTTTTTTAGAAAAAAACTGGCTGAGGGATTGCCTTGCAAATAGTCTTGCTATTAAGATGTGCACAAATTGGTCCCAATTGACCAGTTTTAATTCGCTTTCCAATATCATCTCTACTGATTCTTTCGCGTTCCCACAACCCATTGAATCGCGCTGCATTGCTGGCCGTATAGCGTACAGTGTGACGAATATTCCGATGCCCCAGATAATCCTGAATCAGACGCGTATCCGTGCCCCGTTCCGCCAGTTCATACCCGCAGGCATGACGCAACATATGCGGCGTGGTGCAGGTAACGGCACCTGCCAACTCTCCAGCAGCGCGAATGATACGGTAGGCCTGTTGCCTCGAAAGCATCGTTCCCTTTCGTGAAATAAAAACAGTATCCGTACTGGCAGCATGCCTCCAGGTGCTGCGTACCCGTGTCCATGTGCGGATCGCATCCAGTTCATCATCTATCAGCGGGTGTACCGTAGAAAATCCGTTCTTCAGACGGTTAACGCTCATTCGTCCGGCCTCGAGATCCATATCTCTGTATCGTAGACCTAATAACTCACTGATACGCATACCATGACGAAATGCCATGAGAATAAGGCAGTAGTCCCGGGCTCCGTTATTGCCGTTGCGGACGGCCTCCATCATGCCCGTAACCTCCCGGGCGGTTAGAAAACGACGTCGTGTCATAGGAATGACTCCTTCTGGTTTTTAAGAGGTGAAACCTTCGATCGTGCATCCTGTACCGGCACATACCGGTCAGGTCATCACAATCGACATGACCGTGCAGGAACCGCCGTATTTCAGGCTCGGGGTGGCGTCATGCGCTCTTATCCCGTACCACCACAACTTAGACCTTCAGCCAGGTGGTCAGGCCTGCACAATAACTATGATGGCGGAAAGTGATGCCCCGGACAACCTGGCGAGCATGACTGCCGGCCCGGAACTGGCGTTTTCTAAGCGGTACAGCACCAGACTGGGGCCACATCAAAAACCCACTCCACCGACCAGATGACAATAACGTTAATTGTTGATGCAGATCAGTTTTGCACTATCGACTAATATGGCATAACTGACCGCGCTAACTATGAGGTTTTTAAAGACCTTTATGTTTTATTTTCTTTCTGGTGGGAGTCGCCTGCGACTCCCTTTTTTTAGCCATCATGACAGAATTACGCCTGAGCGTATTATGTAATGATAGCTATAGCGCATTATAACTTCCCCCTGGGACATGATACTGCTTTTTTATAATGCAAAATATTAAAATCACCTTAAAATAAAACACCAAGCATGGATATTTAAAATAAAAACACAAAATACCCCCTAAAAATTCTTAGCAAAATAAACATTACATTCATTTCCATTAATTAAAAAGAAAACCAGGCAATAATGAAATCTACCGATAATTCTGTCGCATTAAAATTTTTCTTTAACTCCAAAGGCACAGTCACTCATCCAATAGCATGGATAAGTAGTGGGGATAAATTCAGAGATACGCAGTGCATTCGTGCGTATATTGGCGCTCAGTTACTCGCCAGAAAAAAGTCCCGAGAGGCCGCTTTTAGGTAACATTTCAGTATTTAACCCTGCGTATATAGAAACACATAGTTGTCAGTGAATACCTCTGTGAACTATTTTGAGGGAGCGATGCCTTACAGCAAAGTACTATCCCGGATAGTCCTAAAAAATAACGTCAGAAAGCATTATTTTTATCACCCAACCGCTATCAGGAGTTACCTCTTGGATATCACTCATAATTATCTCATTCGGTTGCTGGCAAGATTACAAACTTCCCTACGCTCGCACATAACTAAATTCACTACAGCGATAGCCAGTGAATTAAAAGCTTGACCTTCCCCCTGATACGAATCAATGATGAGTTATCACGTCCAGTATGTATTTTTCTTCCATTACAGCCTCGCGCAACGCGACTGCAATATCATGCCTTTCACGCACGGAAAGCCCGCCATCCACAGCGCGATAACATGCACATTAGCAATGCTTTCCGGATGTCAGACCTTACCACTGGCTGACTACACCATTGCACTGCCGATCACGATCAAAATCACGGGCCTGTTTGCAGGATGCGGCATTCCGGCAGCTCGGCCTGTTAAGCGAAGCGCCATCAGGCATGGTCGTTATTGTCGGCTGAGCAGCGTTAAAACCTCATAATGCGCGGTGTGTGGGAACATATCGAAAAGCTGGACGCGCTCAATGCGATACCCTGGTAACTCACGAATATCCTTCGCCATGGTTTGCGCATTACAGCTGGAATAAATGATAAAACGCGGTGCCATGTGAGAAAGAAAATCACACAGCGGTTTGCCAATTCCCCGACGCGGCGGATTCACCAGCACCAGGTCCGGTACTTCGCCCTGGGCGGTGGCAAACTGAGTCGAATCCAGGGCCTGAAAATGCAGATTTTGTAACCCAAGCTCCTGCGCAGACTGTTTCGCACAGGCAATCGCCTCTGGCGCGATTTCAATCCCCGTCAGTTTCATCTGCGGCGTGGCGCAGTGCAGACCAAAGCCCCCAACACCGCAAAACAGATCCCACATGTGATTAACCGGAAGCTGACGCACCCAGTCGCGCGCCGTGGCATACAACTGCCCCGCCACTACCGGGTTGGTCTGGAAGAAGCTCTGCGGGCGAATCCACAACGGTACATCGTTAAAACGCTCCGCCAGCGCCTGTTGTTCCGTCAGGTAGATTTCACTCTCCCCTTCCATAATTGCCATATGCACAGGCTGTATATTGGCAGTGATCACTTTTAACTGCGGAAGCTGTGCCTGCAGCCATGGTAGCGCCGCGCGCAGTTGTGCCAGTTTCGCGTCGGAACGCAGGACAAAACGCAGCATCATGCCGCCATCGAACCGGCTTTCTGTTAACAGCAGATACTTCAGCTCCCCGCGTTTTCGCGCCACGTTATAGGGCGTTAATCCCGCACGGGCGATAAACGGTTTGAGTGTGGCAAACACGGGCGCAAAAGACTCAGGATAAAGCGGACAGTCGCACAAATCCTCAGGTATACCGTCACGATGCAGCATTCCCAACAGCGGTTTCTCTACGCTGCCGCTAACCACCATTTTTGCTTTATTACGAAAAGCGCTTTCCGGGCCGCTGACTGGCGCGCACCATTCACCGACCGGATTATCGGCCAGCAGATTTTGCAGATCGGCTGTTTTGGCGAAGAGTTGATCGGCGACTGGCTGTGTTATCCACTGACAGGAGCGACAGCGTTCGGCGTCATAAAGTGCGCACTGCATACAAAAACCTACAAATTAACCGGGGGCCAAAATTATACACGTTATTGCAAGCGGAAGAACCGCCTGCTGGATGCAGGAACAAAAAGCAGCAGCAACACCAACATATCGGGCAGTTTTTGCATCACCAGGGTATGCAGGATTTCACGTTTAGACTCTCCCGCAATACTGAACAGTTCCGGATATCCGTAGCCCAACGAGGCTGCCCACAGATAGACACTGGCGATAATCTGGGTCAGCAGATAAATCCAGCGTGCCCAGTTCCGACCTTTTACCAACGAAAATGCGCAGTAAATTTCGATAAACAGCATCACCAGGCTAGCCAGAAACACCAGCGTTAAATTCCAGGTCTGTACGCTACGATGAATAAACTCACTGGTTCCACGCAACCCGAGCGTATTAAAAATCATCAACAGATCGAGACAGCGGATCATGATAATAGCCAGCGCCGCCACCTGCACCAAAGCAGGGACGTTTAAGCGGGCATGTGATGTGGATGATTTCTTAAAAAATCCCAACGCGTCGTCTTCCATGAAAACGGCGTAGCCACCACAGCTGCGCCGAATAGACAGGTTGGCAGATTTTAGTTTTTTCAGCCACGTCTTGCACGTTGGATATCGCGAATCCGTTGTTTTTCTGTTCGCGCCATCAGATACCACGCGATAAATCCGATAATTCCTACCACGCCAAGTATCAGCGTCGCCAGTGCGTTGATCTCCGGATTAACCCCCATACGTACGCTGGAAAACACCAGCATGGGTAATGTTGTAGCACCGGGACCAGAGACAAAGCTGGCAATAACCAGGTCATCGAGCGACAGCGTAAAGGCCAGTAACCACCCGGAGATCACTGCTGGCATAATCATCGGTAGCGTGATGACGAAAAAGACCTTCAGCGGCGTGGCGCCAAGATCCATCGCCGCTTCCTCAATGGAATGATCCAGTTCGCGCAAACGTGAAGAGATAACGACCGCCACGTACGCTGTACAGAAAGTGACGTGCGCCAACCAGATGGTCAACATACCGCGATCCGCTGGCCAGCCGATGGCGTGCGCCAAAGCCACAAACAGCAGCAACAGCGACAAACCGGTAATGACATCCGGCATAACCAGCGGCGCGGTGATCATAAAGGCGAAGCCATTGGAACCGCGAAAACGACCAAAGCGCACCATCACTACGGCAGCTATGGTGCCGAGGATTGCTGCCATCGTCGCAGCACCAGCAGCAATCGTTAAGCTCATCCCGACGGCGCTTATCATCGCGCTATCGTGGAAAAGTTCACCATACCAACGCGTTGACCATCCCGCCCACACCGTCACCAGCTTGGAGCTGTTAAACGAATAGATAACCAACATCAACATCGGCGCGTACAGAAAGGTAAAACCCAGCACCAGAATAAAGATACGCCACGGTGAGCGAACGACAGGTAAGTTATTCATCCGTGTTCCCCTACGCTTTTTTGCTGATATTTGTGGAACCACATGATCGGCACAATCAGTAACAGCAGCATAATAATGGCGACAGCAGAAGCCACCGGCCAGTCGCGGTTATTGAAAAACTCCTGCCAAAGTACACGACCAATCATGATGCTGTCCGGGCCACCCAACAGTTCAGGGATCACGAACTCCCCAACAGCCGGAATAAACACCAGCATTGATCCGGCAATAATCCCGCCCTTAGTCAACGGCACGATCACGCTAAAGAAGGTTTTCAACGGCCGGGCACCTAAATCCAGCGCCGCTTCCACCAGCGAATAATCGATCCGCGTCAACGCGGTATAAATCGGCAGCACCATAAAAGGCAAATAGGCGTAAACAATTCCGATATAGACCGCCAGATTGGTGTGCAGAATCGTCAATGGTTGATCGATAACCCCCAGCCACAGCAGGAAGTTGTTCAGTACGCCGTTATTTTTCAGGATCCCCATCCAGGCGTACACGCGAATCAAAAACGAGGTCCAGGACGGTAGGATCACCAGCAGCAACAGGATATTACGCGTTGAGGGTTTGCTGTGCGCCACCGCCCATGCCAGCGGATATCCCAGTAGCAGGCAAAATAGCGTCGAAATCCCCGCCACCTGCAAAGATTGCAGGTACGCATCAAAATAGAGCGGATCGTCCGTCAGTTGCAGGAAATTACCTAAGTTGAGCGTGATGGATAGCTGATCGTCAGCCCATGAAACGAGGTCGGTATACGGCGGAATAGCACGTGCCATTTCAGCCAAACTGATTTTGAAGACGATCAAAAACGGCAGCAGAAACAGCAGCAATAGCCACACATACGGCAGCGCGATCACCAGCTTGCGCCCGTGCTTCATTTGCAGCCGCGACATAAACAGCGTGAATCGCCCCGCTTTATCCACGCGAGCCGGAGGTTCAAGTGTACTCATCTTCGCTCCTTAAACCGTCAACACCACACAGCTGTCCGCATCCCAACATAAACGGACTTCGTCACCCCAGGTGGGTAAGCCTTTACGATAACGATGTTCATTTTGTAGCTGGGCGCTCAGCATCTGGCCGCTTTTCAAACGCACGTGGTACACCGACAAATCGCCCAGATAGGCAATGTGCGCCACTTCACCTACCGCGAAGTTGTATCCTTCTGGCGGAGTGGCTTCGCAGAGCATGATTTTTTCCGGACGCAGCGCAACATACACCGGAACGTTATCGACAACAGAAGCATCGGCGTCCACTTTCAGCGGATGCATCAGGCCTGGAGACTCAATAATCAAACCATCTTCCTGACGTTCTTTCAGCAACCCCTCAAAGACGTTCACCGAACCGATAAATTCTGCGCTGTAACGCGTGGTCGGGTGCTCGTAGATCTCTTCCGGCTCGCCGATCTGCACAAATTTTCCACGGTTCATGATCGCAATGCGCCCTGCCATGGTCATGGCTTCTTCCTGATCGTGCGTCACCATCACGCAGGTCACGCCGACGCGCTCAAGGATATCCACCACTTCCAGTTGCATGCGGTCACGGAGCTTTTTATCCAGCGCTCCCATCGGTTCATCCAACAGCAGCAGTTTCGGGCGTTTCGCCAGGCTACGCGCCAACGCCACACGCTGGCGTTGACCGCCAGAAAGCTGATGCGGCTTACGTTTGGCAAACTCTTGCATATGCACCAGGCCCAACATCTCATTCACCCGACTGGCGATTTCAGCCTTTGGCAGTTTGTCCTGCTTGAGGCCAAAGGCAATGTTCTGTTCTACCGTCATGTGCGGAAACAAGGCATAAGACTGAAACATCATATTAATCGGGCGCAGATAAGGCGGGACATGCGCTAAATCGACGCCATCAAGCATAATTTGCCCGGTTGTCGGCAGCTCAAATCCCGCCAGCATCCGCAGCAGGGTCGATTTACCACAGCCGGACGCACCGAGCAGCGCAAATATTTCACCTTTATAGATAGTAAGATTGACGTCATCGACGACATGCTGACCGTCAAATGACTTGGTCAGGTTGCGAATTTCGAGCAGCGGGGTCAGCGCCTTGCGGATTTTCGCCTGTGGGCGTGGGGTTGCATCATTCACTCTGGTGCTCTCCGGCATAAAACAAATAAACGGTGCAAATAACGCACCACGGTGGTGCGTATTGCCGGGTTTTGTGTGTCCGGGATCGGCACTGCCCGGCAGGCGTAAATCCTGCCAGGTCACGTCCCGTACATCGGGTTATTTCCCGCTTTTTACCTTCGTCCAGGCGCGAGTACGGACACGATCGATCTTCGGATCCTGAACTTTCAACGTGAACAGCTTGTCGCGGACATCCGCAGGCGGGTAAATACCAGGATTGTCGCGAACTTCCTGGCTAACCAGTGCTGTCGCTTCTTTGTTGGCATTGGCATAGAACACGTGGTCGGAAATATGCGCAATCACATCAGGACGCAACAGGTAGTTAAGGAACTGATAGGCTTCGTCTTTGTTTTTCGCATCGGCTGGCATCGCGAACACGTCAAAGAAGGCCATCGCACCTTCCTTCGGAATTGAGAAAGAAATATTGACGCCATTTTTCGCTTCTTTCGCACGGTTTGCCGCCTGCCATACGTCACCCGCCCAGCCAATCGCCACACAGGTATCACCGTTTGCCAGGTCGTTAATGTACTGTGAAGAGTGGAAGTAGCGAATATTCGGACGCAGTTTCAACAGCAGCTCTGTTGCTGGTCCGGTGTAATCATCCGCTTTAGTACTGTTTGGATCTTTGCCCAAATAATTCAGCACGGTGGCAAACACTTCCTCGGGGGCATCGAGGAAGGAGACACCGCAGCTTTTGAGTTTTTCCAGGTTTTCTGGTTTGAGGATCAAATCCCAGCTATTGACCGGCGCATCCGGCCCCAGCACCTCTTTGACTTTATCGACGTTATAACCAATGCCGGTGGTTGCCCACATATACGGCATCGCGAACTTGTTGTCCGGATCGTGTTTGCCCACCAGCTTCAGCAGTTCTGGATCGAGGTTTTTCCAGCCCGGCAATTTGCTCTTATCCAGCGGCTGGAAGACGCCTGCGGTCAGTTGACGCTCAAGGAAACTGGCGGATGGAACGACAAGATCAAAGCCGGTGCTGCCAGCCATGAGCTTACCTTCCAGTACTTCATTAGAATCAAATACGTCATAGATAACTTTAATTCCGGTCTCTTTTTCGAAATTAGCCACCGTATCCGGGGCAATATAATCAGACCAGTTATAAATATGCAGCGTTTTTTGTTCAGCAGCGAGCGTGCCGGCAGAGATGGCCATCAGAGCACCCGCAACCAGGCCTGATAACCATTTTTTATTTAAGGCGGTCATAATCTCTTTCCTTCTGAAAGTTCGTTAACAAACGAACAAAAATGTCACACTCTAATGATATGCAAGAAACGTGCATATTCTTTCATGCGGCACCTATGAAAAGAGAGGCCTCTCCTCACGCCGCCATTGCGCGCTGGTATCTGCCCATGCATTCAACATGCATTGCGCCCGCAGGTCAGGTCACAAGGGGCTGTTTGAATGAGGGGGTTGATACGCTTTGCAAGAATAACTTTAGCCAGGATTTGTGGATATAGCCCAGATTAAAAAACGTCTTTTATCAATTTTTTATGCAGGAATTGTCTATGACGTAAAGCGGAAGGCGTCGAACACAGGTGAATAATTCTTTAACGAAAGGTTAAATACAGAATAAAAAATGGCAATACGCAACCGCTCTGGCAGCGGCTGCGCAATATATGTCCTGATGCAGGAAGAATTAATGGAGGAAATGAACTTCAGCGCTGCTGTTTTGCCCATCTTCTTCAGCGTTAAATAACAGTTGATGCGCGCCAGCTTCGAGGATCACCATCGATATTTGTTCTTCGCTCTGGCGAATAAAATATTCAAACTGCTCAAACGTCACGCCCGGCATAACGGATAAAGACTGGCAAACCACCAGCTTTGGCAGATTATCATCCTGCATATCCAGAAAGGCTTTCACCGTTAGTGAACTGGCGTTAATCGCGGACAGATCGGCGGCCAGGGGCAGCAGAGCAGAAGGTCTGACTTCTGCCATCGCGGAAAACAGAATGACGTTATCAACCAAATCAACTTTTGCATCAAAGATGCCGTCAAAATTCTGCATGTGCGGTAAATGCAGTGCCTGACAGGTATCGCATTCAAAAAAACTCATGCCCAGGTCGTCGAGCCATTGACGCAACGTATCCAGAGTGGGAACGACCAGTGATGTCATAATAATGTGCGACCTCAATTGATGAAAAAAATACCGGCACAGCTTACGCAAAAAGCGCGTGTCATACTACGACAGCAATCGATATTGTGCTTAGCCGCCGATTTTAAGGCAAAATTCAGGAGTAGCGTGACGCTCGATCCACTGGATCATCTTGCAGGCAATGTCTATTCCGGTAGTTTTCTCCACCCCTTCCAGTCCAGGAGACGCGTTGACTTCCATGACCAGCGGCCCACGTTCAGCGCGCAGAATATCAACGCCTGCAACGTCCAGACCCATAGTCTGCGCGGCTTTGAGCGCAATTTCTCTTTCACGAGGCGTGATATTCGCAATCGTGGCGACCCCGCCACGATGGAGATTAGACCGAAAATCGCCCTCTTTCGCCCGGCGTTCAATGGCGGCCACCACCTCGTCACCCACCACAAAACAGCGAATATCTCGTCCTTTCGCTTCTTTGATATATTCCTGAACCAGGATATGGGCATTCAACCCACGAAAAGCATCCACTACGCTTTCTGCGGCCTGCCGAGTTTCCGCCAGGACCACGCCAATCCCCTGCGTGCCTTCAACGAGTTTCACCACCAGCGGCGCACCACCAACCATGTCAATCATGTCGCTGGTATCATCCGGAGAGTGAGCTATTCCGGTGATGGGCAAATCAATCCCCTGACGCGCCAGCAACTGCAGCGAACGCAGCTTATCGCGCGCCCGCGTAATCGCTACCGACTCATTCAGCGGATAGCTACCTAACATCTCAAACTGGCGCAACGCCGCCGTACCATAAAAGGTAATCGCCGAACCAATCCTTGGGATCACCGCGTCGAAATGGGGAAGCTGACGGCCCTTGTAATGAATTGAGGACGCCGCCGGGCTAATGTTCATATAGCAAGAAAGGGGATCGATAATTTCTACCAGGTGACCGCGCTGCATCGCCGCTTCGCGCAGGCGCTTACAAGAATAGAGCGTTCCGTCCCGGGACAAAATGGCAATTTTCACCCTGTACCTCTCTGAATGACCTGGTTGAAGCTGGCATATCATACACTGGGTTAAAATCTTTAGCGCGTGGCCCATCCCTGTTTATGCAAATATTCCAGGATAAAGGGGCGACTTTCTTTGATAATGGTACGGCGAATATGATCGCTCCAGGTATCGCGACGCGCATTGCTAGCACGAGTCAGATAATACTGCGCAAGCTGCTCATCATATTGCGACAAAACCTCGCTGTTGAGTGGCTGATACTGGTTTTCGTGCACCACCAGCGACGCCGGCAGACGCGGCTTGATATCCGGGTTATCCGCAGGCCAGCCCAGGCACAAGCCAAACAACGGCAGAACGTGTTGCGGAAGCTTCAGCAGTTCGGTAACCGGTTCAATATTGTTACGCAAACCGCCAATAAACACACCGCCAAGTCCCAACGATTCTGCCGCTGTTAACGCATTTTGCGCCATCATCGCAGTATCAACCACACCCAGCAGCAGTTGTTCCGCCAGCCCAAGTTGCGCGTCAGGACAAATCTGCAGATGCCGATTAAAATCAGCGCAAAACACCCAGAACTCCGCAGCCCGCGCCACATGTTTTTGTCCGCCGGATAAGGTAGCCAGTGATTCGCGCAGGGCTTTGTCCGTGATGCGAACGATGGTCGTGCACTGCAAAAAACTCGAGCTTGACGTCCCCTGAGCGGCGGCAATGATCGCCTCTCGCTGTGCATCCGAAATAGCATCATCGGTGAAATGGCGAATGGAACGGTGGCTACGTAATAAATCAATGGTTGGCGTCATCTCTTTTATCTCTGTCTGAACGGGAAGAATCGCCGGGGGCTTGTGACATCAGCTGCGGCGCCAGCATCTTAGCAATACGCCACGTTAATCCCACCGCGGCGGGAAGCATCAGCAGCACGCCCAGAAATATCATTACCACACAGGCTAACGGGCTGTTAAGCGGTGCGGGTAAGGAGAGGTAATCGTTAAGCGATAGCAGCGCCAGCGATAACAAAACCATCCCTATTATTTCCAGCATCAATACGCTTTTGGGTAATACACCAATTGTGCGCATAAGCGGCCTCCCGGCGAAATGGCTTTCATTATAAAACGTTCCACCTTGTCGTGTTTAACAGTTATAGCTTGAGGATATCAAAGCAACAGGCTGAACCTGCTTTCCATCCGTCACAAATCGCGGCATCATAACAAGTATTGCCATCCGGCCTGATAAGTTCGAGGAGAGAGAGATGTTTGCCGTTATTTTTGGTCGTCCGGGGTGCCCATATTGCGTGCGCGCAAAAGAATTAGCAGAAAAATTAAGCAATGAGCATGACGATTTTAACTTCCGCTACATTGATATCCATGCCGAAGGTATTACGAAGGCCGATCTGGAAAAGACGGTAGGTAAGCCAGTTGAAACCGTACCGCAGATTTTTGTTGATCAAAAACACATCGGCGGCTGCACGGATTTTGAAGCGTGGGCAAAAGAGAACATGAATCTGTTCGCCTGATAGCTGTTTCTACGCCCTCCGCTGGAGGGCGTTATTAGTTCTTTTTCCGTCGTTGATGCTGAGTGAACAAGCTGCTGATAAACAAAAAACATAATGCGCCAAGCGCGCACCAAAACACTGCACTAAACAACCACGCCAGCTCTTGCCACAATGAACGCGTCGGCATAAAAACGAACCGCATCAGTAACAGACAGCACGGCGCCGCCAACATTGCACCAAGAAGGGGTTTGAGCACCTCCCGACGATGGGAGAAAAAGCTTGCTGCAGCACCAGGCAGGATGAAAAATAATAATCCGACCTCAGGATGCCCTGCCGCTCTGAATGCCCCTTTCACGTTCAGCGTTAACGAAAGACACACTACAATAAAGAGCACAAAGCAACAGACCGCACCCGCCCAACTTTGCTTATGTTTCAATCGTTCCTCCTGACACATTCTCTATCGAACACTCTTTTCGCCTACAGGCGTCCAGTCAGATAAAGTAACCTGGCATTCCATGCCAAAAACACACTCACACGATTCTTATAGCCGTTGATACGTAATGAGATTAAACTAGCCGCATATATTGTTACGCTGCATTATTCGGGGCTGTGTATGACGCTGTCGCCCCCTTAATTTCTGGCAAAAACATTAGCGTAAATTGCCATTTCTTTCAATAGCTTACTAGTAAACAAGAAGTTAGCCTCCGTGAATATAAACGTCGCAGATTTGTTAAATGGGAATTACATCCTGTTATTATTTGTGGTCCTGGCTCTGGGCTTATGTCTGGGTAAATTGCGCCTGGGTTCAGTCCAACTCGGTAATTCCATTGGCGTTTTAGTGGTGTCCCTATTATTAGGCCAGCAGCACTTTAGTATTAACACCGATGCATTAAATCTCGGCTTTATGCTGTTTATTTTTTGTGTCGGCGTCGAAGCCGGCCCCAACTTTTTTTCGATTTTTTTTCGCGATGGGAAAAATTATCTAATGCTTGCTCTGGTGATGGTCGGCAGCGCAATGCTGATCGCCCTGGGGCTGGGTAAGCTATTTGGCTGGGACATCGGCCTGACGGCAGGTATGCTGGCCGGCTCAATGACCTCAACGCCAGTGCTGGTCGGCGCAGGTGACACCTTGCGCCACTCGGGGATGACAGGAACACAACTGTCGACCGCTCTCGACAACCTAAGTCTCGGTTATGCGCTCACCTATTTGATTGGTCTGGTCAGCCTGATTGTCGGCGCCCGCTACCTGCCAAAACTTCAGCATCAGGATCTACAAACCAGCGCCCAACAAATCGCACGCGAACGCGGTCTGGACACCGACGCCACGCGTAAGGTTTATCTGCCGGTCATTCGCGCCTATCGCGTAGGCCCGGAGCTGGTGGCATGGGCCGATGGTAAAAATCTGCGCGAACTGGGTATTTATCGTCAGACCGGTTGTTACATTGAACGTATCCGTCGCAACGGCATCCTGGCGAATCCGGATGGTGATGCAGTGCTGCAAATGGGCGATGAGATAGCCCTGGTGGGTTATCCGGACGCACATGCCCGCCTCGATCCCAGCTTCCGTAACGGTAAAGAGGTGTTCGATCGCGATCTGCTCGATATGCGCATCGTCACTGAAGAAATTGTAGTGAAAAACCATAATGCCGTTGGTCGTCGCCTGGCACAGTTGAAATTGACCGATCACGGTTGTTTCCTCAACCGCGTGATCCGTAGCCAGATTGAAATGCCGATTGATGACAACGTCGTGCTCAATAAAGGTGACGTATTGCAGGTCAGCGGAGATGCTCGCCGCGTGAAAACCATTGCCGATCGTATCGGCTTCATTTCGATTCACAGTCAGGTGACCGATCTGCTGGCCTTCTGCGCTTTCTTTATCATCGGTCTGATGATCGGGATGATCACCTTCCAGTTCAGTAATTTCAGCTTCGGCATCGGGAATGCGGCTGGACTGCTGTTCGCGGGGATCATGCTGGGCTTCCTGCGTGCCAACCACCCAACGTTTGGCTACATCCCACAGGGTGCGCTGAACATGGTGAAAGAGTTTGGCCTGATGGTCTTTATGGCAGGTGTCGGTTTAAGCGCGGGCAGCGGCATTGGCAATGGCCTTGGTGTCGTCGGTGGCCAAATGTTGATTGCCGGTCTGGTTGTCAGCCTGGTGCCGGTTGTCATCTGTTTCTTGTTCGGTGCTTACGTATTACGTATGAACCGCGCTCTGTTGTTTGGCGCCATGATGGGGGCACGAACCTGCGCTCCGGCAATGGAAATCATCAGCGATACGGCACGCAGCAATATCCCCGCATTAGGTTATGCCGGGACCTACGCAATCGCCAACGTGCTGCTGACATTAGCGGGGACGCTGATCGTCATTGTCTGGCCCGGCCTTGGTTAGCGCTGAAATTTACCCTTAAACGAAAAATTTTTGCAGTTAAGCAGAACTTTTCTTCAAGGCGTCAGTCATAACTATTGCCACTGCTTTTCTTTGATGTCCCCAATTTGTGGAGCCCATCAACCCCGCCGTTTTGGTTCAAGGTTGATGGGTTTTTTGTTGTCTGAAATTTACTACTGAAAAAATCAATCACGTACACCAACACCAACACCAACGCCAACACCAACACCAACACCAACACCAACACCAACACCAACACCAACACCAACACCAACACCAACACCAGCAGTATGCCCGTATTCGAAGTCAGTGTACTTATGGTTCCTCGTGCTGCCTGGCAATCAAACACAATTAAATTTAACTGGAACCCTACCATCGAAAATTATGGCTATATACCTGTGACTCATATCTCAATTTTTTGAGTCAAAAGTTTGACAGTTCATTTCAACTCTGTTTTATTGCCTACACGATAATTATCCACAACATCTCTATTTAAATAGTGAACTTTTTCATGCTTTTAATTTACTCATGGTGATAAGTAATGAAGCTGCAAACTGTTATTCATAGAAAGAACATAATTTACTTTACTGTCGGCCTGGCCATGTTGACGATAATGGGAATTCTGGGAGTGGACACTTATTTACCTTCAATTCCCGACATCGCAAAAGAATTTGAAAAAAATGTCTCAACCACGCAGTTGTCGATTATGGTTTATACCCTATGCATTGGTTTTGGACAGCTAATTTTTGGTCCATTATCTGATGCTATTGGCCGGCGAAAAATTATGCTTACAGGTGCGGTTATTTATGGCGTGACAACATATTGTCTCACGCTCTCAACCGGTCTGGTTATGTTTCTGGCGATCCGTGTCATACAAGGTCTTTCTATATCAATAACGCTGGTTACAGCAATCAGCGCAGTTCGAGATGTAACTCGTGGTTCAGTGGCCGCGACGCTGTATGCCATCATCATCACTATCGAAGGTGTCGTTCCCATTGCTTCGCCCCTGCTGGGAGGGGTAATTAATGACTTATGGGGATGGCGCGCAATTTTTTTAATGATATGTGGCTATGCTATTATAACGTTAATATACGTTTATTTTAACTTCCCTGAAACACTCAGCCATGAGAGAAGGGTTGCCTATTCATTAAAATCATCATTTAATACGTATAAAGAGATCAGCAAACAACCTCGATTTTATCTACCTTGTCTGTCTCTTGGTCTGTCATTTTCGCTGATTTATTGCTATGTCACAGCCTCCCCATTTATTTTTATGGTTACGTTTGGATACTCATCAACGCAATTTGGTGTGCTTTCATCAATTATTGGAGGCTTCCTACTGCTGGGGGCTGCATTATCAGGTAAACTTCTTAAGAAAAGGTCTGCGCCGCAAATTTTGAATTCGTGGCTGAAAATCATCGCCTCATTTATTGTACTGTGTATTCCATTAATAATACTTAGTTATCACGTCAATATTTTTATATTCTTCTTTATTATCCTGATGTTTGCTGGAGGGATGTTCGAATCACTCTATACCTACCTGACCATGTCCAGCCAGCGCACCAACCTGGGAGCGACCTCTGCGTTGATGGGAGCCGCCTCGCTGGTTATTCCGTCAGTCATCGGAGGTGTCGGTAGTTTTTTAATTGAGCTAAATACCAGCATCTGGATGATGTACTTGCTTTTGATAATTTTGATAATGATATACATGTTAAAGAAATATCAAACACTTACAGTCACTTATCGACGTTAAAATGAGCTGATAGACATTGCTGCTATAAGATCTATAGCAGCAATGTCCCCGACATAACCTGATTTTCATCGCTGAGTGAGGTTCCCCGGAAACGCTTTCTCAAATTTGCAGCATACCCGTTATGGCACATACTTTACTCGGTGCTAAATGGTGATGGGGTTGCTATGTTACTCTCAGGCAAAGTCGCAGTGATCTTCGGTGGCAGCGGCGCTATTGGTAGTGCAGTTGCGCATACTATGGCGCGCGAAGGGGCCCATGTGTATCTGGGCGCGCGCCGTCAGGAAAAGCTGGATTGGACCGCCAGTGGCATCCGAACGGCGGGTGGTACAGTCGAAACCTTTATCACCGATGTACTCGACGAGCACAACGCATCGAAGGAAGTTACCCGCCTTGTACAGCAAACCGGTGGAATAGATGTGGTGGTTAACGCAACGGGATTTATGCACGAACAGGGCAAGCGCATCGATGCATTATCCCTCTCTGAGTTTATGAGCGGTATCACCCCTTTTCTTGCGGCGCAGTTCAATATCGCAAAAGCCGTAACGCCGCACATGGGCGGCAATCGAGCAGGCGTTATTCTCACCATCGTTGCGCCCGCAGCCCCGATGGCGATGCCCGGGCATCTCGGCCATATCGTCGGCTGTGCAGGAACAGAGGCTTTTATTAAGGCGCTCGCCAGCGAGACGGGACCAATAAACATTCGTGTCGTCGGCGTGCGGTCGCATGCGATTGTGGATGCTGTAGCGACTGGCTCCTATACCGGAGAAATTTTCACCGCTAAAGCACAGTCAATGGGTTTAACCGTCGATCAATGGTTAGGGGGGGCGGCGCAAAGTACCATGCTCGCGCGCCTGCCTACGCTTGCACAAATCGCTGAGGTTACAACCTTTCTCGCTTCAGACCATGCCAGCGCCATGACCGCCACAGTGGTAAATATTACCGGGGGCGCCACCATAAGCTAATTTACCCGCTTTTCACGCCACGCGCTGCTGCGAGCCTTTTTTTGCACTCGGACGGGAACACAATGCTATACCGCACATAATAACCAACGCGCTCACCAGATGATATGAATGCAGAGTGACGTGCAAAAACATCACACTAAATAATCCGCCACTCAATGGGATCAAGTGTGAATAGATCTCTCCACGCGTTGCGCCAATGGCGCTAATCCCTTTGTTCCATAATAGATATGACAGCCACGAAGGAAAAATAACAAGATATGCCAGCCCAGTCACAAAGCCTGTATTGGCATAGCTATTCCATCCCGGCATACCATTGCGTATCAACTCCAAAGCCAGTACCGGAATAAGTACAATCGCACCTAACAGCGCGCTCACTGCGACAAAGGCGTTTCCCTTTACCTCACGCGGTTTAATGCGTAAAAAAGCACAATAGACGGCCCAACTTAACGCTGACCCCATGGTCCAGAAATCGCCCTGATTCAGATGCGCAAATACCCGCGCATTTATCATATCACCCTGCGACACCAGCCATATAACACCAACAGTACTCAGGATCACACCAGCTATATTTCGCGCAGAAATCCGCTCTTTAAAAAAGAACTTATTGATTAACAGTACGAGCGCCGGGGTGGTGGACATATAAATCGCGGCATTAAGCGAGGTTGTATATTGCAAGCCGATATACAACGTTAAGGGGAAAAGAACCTGACCACAAAGCGCAAGGAAGACGATAGTACCAAAGGATTTTTTCATCACCGGCCATTGCTCTGTGACCTGACGAAAATAGAGCGTCATCAATAATAACGCGGTAAATACCCAGCGTGCCGCTGATAAAACGATGGGATTAACTTCAGCGACCAAGAGATGACCAATCACATAATTCCCACCCCAAAAACAGGCAGCCAGACTGAGTAAAAGATAGGGCATATTTGCGCCTTATTGTCAGTTGTACGGTATGACCACAAGGCTACGGCGGCGTGAGAATGAATGCTAATATAACGTTTTTATCCATCTGCATAGATTAAAACTATGAAATTTACGCTAAGGCAACTTGAGTTTTACATCGCGCTTGCAGAAACATTACAAATTTCCAAAGCTGCTGCACGCTGTCATATTTCTCAGTCATCAATGACCATTGCCATGCGGAACCTGGAAGAAGCATTAGACGTGCAGCTATTTGTACGTTATCCCAAAGGTGTGAAGCTCACCGCTGAGGGCGAGCGCTTTCTGGCACATGCCTGCAACATCATCAACAGTAGCCACTCGGCTATTGGTGCCCTGCATGACAGGAGCGAAATTCTCACCGGCACGGTGCGCATAGGCATTGCTGAAACGCTCTCTGCCTATCTTATCCCGGATATACTCAACGATATTGAACGACGTTTCCCTTTGCTGGAGATCGTGTTTTATGAAGCTACTGCACCGGAACTGGTACAGGCGCTACGGGAACAAAAGGTCGATTTTTGCCTGCTTCTGACCTCAAATATCAACCATGATAACGACCTGGAGATCGAAACATTTATTCGTTCACAGCGCCGCCTGTGGACGTCTATTGGGCATCCGCTACAGAGCCAGGCATCGATCCGTTTAATAGACGTCGAGAAACTACCATTTTTACTACTGGAAACCGATAAGTACCCTGACGTAATCATCGATTACTGGCAGCAGCGTGGCTATACGCCCAATATCAGTTTTCGCAGCAACTCTTTTGAAGCAATAAGAAGTCTGGTTGCAAAAGGCAGAGGGATAACCATTTTATCCGACCTGGTGTATCGCCCGTGGTCACTGGATGGTCTGCGCGTCATGCACAGAACGATTGATGATTTTATTACTTATATGGATGTCGGGACGGTAAAAATAGCCGCCCGACCGTTGACGCCAGAGGCGGTAAAAGTCATTGATTTTTTACGTCAGGCCGTTACCCGCCTCGACAAACCATTTTGAGGATTTTATCTTTGCGGCAATTCGGCAATACGCTCCACCATCATCAGAATATCTTCTCGCTGCAGCGGTTTTTTATCCGTGACAAAATGCAGCGTCATTCCTTCAATAAACGCATCCAGCGCCCGCGCCGTAACCGGATCAAACCACTGCTCTAACGTTTGTTGGCTGCGTAGCATCCAGTTCTGCATCACCGTTTTCAACGCTGGATTACGGCTGGCGAAAGCATACAGCTGATACATAAGCTCCATATTATCAGGCGTTGTGACCTGGGAGCCGTAAATCATATCGGTAATCGCATGGCAGGCCGCCTGCGCATCAGCAACGTCGGCAAAAAAATCCTGGTACTGCTGAGACATAGTATGCGTAAAACAGCTGAATGCCTCCAACAGCAGATCATCTATTCCCGCAAAATAATAGGTCATTGAGCCCAGTGGCACCTCGGCAATCATAGCGATTTTACGGTGTGTAACCCCATGAATACCATGGATTACTATCGCCTTAAGGGTGGCCTGAACTATTTTTTCCCGCCGCTGCGGATCGTTTGCACGTCGCACTGCATTTCCTCTTCTTGCATTTGTGTACAAATGTACACAACCTTGCTAATGTTGTCTTCTTTCCTCTTTTCTTTGGCTCGAATTCATGACTGGCATCTCATCACGCAAAGCCTTAAGACGTCGCACCTGGGCGCTGTTCACGTTCTTCTTTTTACCAGGATTATTAATGGCCTCCTGGGCAACGCGTACCCCTGCCATCAGAGATATTCTCTCCATCTCTACCGCCGAAATGGGCGCGGTGCTGTTTGGACTCTCTATTGGTTCGATGAGTGGCATTCTTTGTTCGGCCTGGCTGGTGAAACGATTTGGCACGCGCAAAGTGATCCGCACTACCATGTCATGTGCGGTCATTGGAATGGCTATCCTCAGCGTGGCGCTCTGGCTGCATTCCGCCTGGCTTTTCGCATTTGGTCTGGCCGTGTTTGGCGCCAGTTTTGGCGCAGCAGAAGTGGCCATCAACGTCGAAGGTGCGGCGGTTGAACGCGAAATGAATAAAACCGTGCTGCCGATGATGCATGGTTTTTACAGCCTGGGAACGCTGGCGGGCGCAGGAGTCGGGATGATGCTTACCGCCTTCAGCGTCCCGGCAACCGCGCATATTCTGCTGGCGGCGCTGGTAGCTATCACTCCTATCTTTATCGCCATCAAAGCGATTCCTGACGGCACGGGTAAAAATGCCGCTGATGGTTCTCCCTCCGGTGAAAAAGGACTGCCTTTTTATCGCGATATCCAGTTATTGCTGATTGGCGTCGTGGTGCTCGCAATGGCATTTGCTGAAGGTTCCGCCAACGACTGGCTTCCACTGCTGATGGTGGACGGACACGGGTTTAGCCCGACATCAGGCTCGCTTATTTATGCCGGATTTACGCTGGGCATGACGGTTGGCCGATTTACCGGCGGCTGGTTCATCGACCGTTACAGCCGCGTCACGGTGGTACGCGCCAGTGCGCTAATGGGCGCACTCGGGATTAGCCTGATTATTTTTGTCGACAGTACATGGGTGGCCGGAGTTTCCGTTATTCTGTGGGGGCTCGGCGCGTCGCTCGGCTTCCCACTGACCATTTCGGCTGCCAGCGACACTGGCCCTGATGCGCCAACCCGCGTCAGCGTTGTCGCAACCACCGGCTATCTGGCGTTCCTGGTTGGACCGCCGCTGCTGGGATACCTTGGTGAACACTACGGCCTGCGCAGCGCTATGTTGGTGGTGCTGACGCTGGTGCTTGTTGCCGCCATCGTCGCAAAAGCGGTGGCGAAACCCGATCTCAAAAATACCACTGTGATGGAGAACAGCTAATGGCTATTAAGTTAATTGCGGTCGACATGGACGGCACATTTTTAAGCGATCAAAAAACCTATAATCGTGAACGGTTTATGGCGCAATACCGCCAGATGAAAGAACAAGGCATCCGCTTTGTGGTCGCCAGCGGCAACCAGTATTACCAGCTCATCTCCTTTTTCCCCGAGCTGGCCAGTGAAATCTCCTTTGTTGCCGAAAACGGCGGTTGGGTGGTCAGTGAAGGGGAAGATGTCTTTAACGGCGAACTGGCAAAAGACGATTTTCAGGCCATCGTGGAACATCTGCTGACACGTACGGACATTGATATTATCGCCTGCGGTAAAAGCAGCGCTTATACGCTGAAGCAGTACAGCGATGAACATAAGGCTGTTTCCGCCATGTACTATCATCGTCTTGAATTTGTCGATAACTTCGACAACATCAACGATGTATTCTTCAAATTTGGCCTGAATATCTCCGACGATCGCATTCCACAGGTGCAGGCAGATCTTCATGAGGCGATTGGCGATATTATGGTTCCGGTACATACCGGCTACGGCAGCATCGATTTAATTATTCCCGGCGTGCATAAAGCAAACGGTCTGCGTCTGCTGCAACAACGCTGGAATATTACCGACGATGAGGTTGTCGTGTTTGGCGATGGCGGAAATGATATCGAGATGCTGCGCCAGGCAGGGTTTAGTTTTGCAATGGCGAACGCCCATGAACCGGTTATCCAGGCGGCGAAATATCGCGCGGGATCGAACAACGAAGAGGGCGTCCTGGATATTATCGACCGCGTGTTAAACAATGAAGCACCATTTACGCATTAACACCTCAGCACAGACGGCAACAAAATGATGGCATGATCTATTCATAATCCGCCTCAAGTTAACCCGCTGGATTATTACTTCCAGTGAATATTTCAGGCGAGCGGATTATGAAAAAAAGTGTACTGTTAGCAACATTGTTGCTGGGTTTTGCGGGAACAGCATTCGCGCAAAGCGTTACCGTTGATGTACCAAGCGGTTATAAAGTGGTGGTCGTGCCCTCTTCCGTCAGCGTGCCGCAGGCGGTCAGCGTGGCTACCACGCCACAAACGGTGTATGTCGCCCCGCCACCTGCCCCGGTGCCTGTTTATCGCGCACATCCTTATGCGCGACATGTTGCCAGCGTCGGTGAAGGTATGGTTATCGAACATCAGATTGACGATCACCACTAAGTTTCTGCCAGGCCCGGACAACCGGGCTTTAGCCTTCCCGGGAATCCCCTACCCATTTATCTTTCAGGAAGATAACCATCAGAATCAGCCATAGCACGCCGCTTGCCAGATTGAACAGGCTGAACAAGCCGTTGCCTCCCAACAGATAAGCGTGTTTACTTAGTTCAATACCGACGGTAAAAATCAGCATCTGCAGCATGCCCATGGCGGCAGAAACTGTTCCTTTACTCATTTCACTGGCAAACAACGTCAGACGGACCAGCCCCGCATTCGCCACGCCAATACCAAACGCATAGATGCTCAAACCCGCCGTCATCCAAAGATATGCATGGGATGACACCACCGTGGCCGCAGCGGCAATAATCAGCCCGACAGCGATTGGCCAGCCACCCATAATAATCAGCGAACGCACCGTTTTTCGCGAGGTCAAACGAGCCAGCACCAGGTTACCGGCAATCAGCGCACCAAAAATCGGCACCTGCAACAGACCATATTCGTAACTGCTGAGGTGTTCACCGCTAATGATAATAATTGGGGATTGCGCAATCCAGGCCAATAACGGCAGACTGACAAAACCCAGTGCCAGCGCACCTGCAACAAAACGTACGTTTCTGAGCACCAGTTTATAATCTTTACCCAGCTCTTTAATGGACAGCTTTTCGCCCATCCGGGTTGCTGTTTCCGGCATCGCACGTTGCAAACCAAAAAAGGAGATGGCCGCAAGAGCTGCAAACAAGATAAACATGCCTTCCCACGGCAGAACATGCACCCAGGCTGCGCCAACTAATGGTCCCAGCAGCGGTGCAATTAGCGCCACGTTTGCCATCAGCGCGGTAATTTTTATGCAGACCGCTTCTTCAAACGACTCCTGTATGGCGGCGTAGCCCACTGCGCCAATGAAGCACAGGCTTATCCCTTGTAAAAAACGCAGGAAAGTAAACTGTTCAATATTCTGCGCAAGCAGGGTCGCAAGGCAGGTCACAATGAACCAGAGCACGCCGGTTAGCATCACCGGACGACGCCCAACACGATCCGATAGCGGTCCTAACAGCCACTGTAAAAACATGCCGCCAGCCAGATAGGCGGTCATGGATGTGGGTACCCAATCTAATCCTGCATTGTATTGCTCCACCACCGCCAACATTCCAGGCTGGATCATATCGTTGCCGATATAAGTAGAGAATTCGTAAAGCACCAGACAGAGAGGGAAAAGTAATGCCTGACGCCCCAAACGGGCGCCTGAAGATAAACGGTTCTGCATGCAGTCTCTTAGCTATAGAAAAATCGCGCAAAGTGTAATAAATGCGCCGTACTGGTGATAGTGAATTATGTGTTTTGAAAGCAAAATGCGCACATTTTTACATTCATTTGCTCAAGAAGATTTTGCTTTAAGGTTAATTTAAGTTGTGGTCGCTATCATGCTCAATAAGTCTCATTAATTGTCTCAAAAATAGTCATTTAGCAGACAAATAAGACAAGACCGCTTTTTATCCCGTGAAAGCAATTTTATGCTCTCGCTCCCATGGGCCTTTTTAACCATTACGCTGAGTCTGGACGTTATGCTGGAAAATCTGAACAACTCACTTTTTTATCTCATCAATGCCACGCCGGACTCTGCACAATGGATGATATCGCTTGCCATTTTCATTGCCAAAGATCTGATTAACATCGTACCGCTGTTAGCCGTTGTGCTCTGGCTTTGGGGGCCTCGCGCCCAGGTTACCCTCCAGCGTCAGTTGGTCATAAAAATGGCGATTGCGCTGGCGGTCGGCCTGACTATTTCCTGGCTGATGGGACATCTGTTCCCTCACGATCGCCCGTTTGTAAACCACATCGGTTACAACTTCCTGCATCATGCGGCAGATGACTCTTTCCCGAGCGATCATGGTACGGTTATCTTTACTTTTGCACTGGCTTTCCTGTTCTGGCATCGCCTGTGGACGGGCGCTCTACTGATGGTCGTTGCCGTGGCGATTGCCTGGTCGCGAGTTTACCTTGGCGTACACTGGCCGCTGGATATGCTGGGAGGCTTACTTGCCGGACTGATCGGTTGCCTGAGCGCCCAGATGATCTGGCAACGGTTTGGCGAAACCCTGTACCTCGGCTTGCAGAATTGCTATCGCATCTGTTTCGCGTTACCTATCCGTAAAGGCTGGGTGCGTGACTAACCCACGGTAAAAAGAGTAGTATTAAGCGCGGCACTGAGCACTTATTCTACTCTCCAGGGGAACTATGGAAACTCGACGCGACGAGCGTATTGGTCAATTACTGCAGGCGCTGAAACGCAGCGATAAACTACATCTAAAAGAAGCCGCGACGCTGCTGGGCGTATCTGAGATGACCATTCGTCGCGATCTGAATAATAACGACGCTCCCGTCGTACTACTCGGGGGCTATATTGTTCTGGAACCCCGCAGCGCAAATCACTATTTAATCAGCGATCAAAAATCCCGGCTGGTTGATGAAAAACGCCGCGCCGCTCAGTTGGCCGCAAGCCTCGTGCAGGCGCACCAGACCCTCTTTTTCGACTGTGGTACCACCACGCCGTGGATCATTGAAGCTATCGACAATGAATTGCCTTTTACCGCAATCTGCTACTCGCTAAATACATTTCTGGTGCTGCAGGAAAAGCCGCAGTGCCGCGTCATTCTGTGTGGTGGCGAATTCCATGCCAGCAATGCCATTTTTAAACCGCTTGATTTCCAGGAAACGCTAAATAACCTGTGTCCGGATATCGCTTTTTATTCCGCTGCGGGCGTTCACATTGAGAAAGGCGCGACCTGTTTTAACCTGGAAGAGCTGCCGGTGAAACATTGGGCGATGTCGATGGCGCAGCATCACGTTCTGGTGGTCGATCACAGTAAGTTTGGTAAGGTGCGTCCGGCGAGGATGGGTGAGGTAAAACGTTTCGATACCATCATCAGCGACAGCCGCCCTGATGATGACTTTGTTGAGTACGCTAAAGCGCAACGTATAAAGCTGATGTATTAAAAGATAATGCCGGATGGCGATAGCGTCATCCGGCAATCGGTGTGATTAAGAGAACCAGCCGCCAAACCACTGGTGGAATTTCATCATCACAAAATCCCACATACGGCTAAAGAAACCGCCCTCTTGCACATCTTCCATCACCATCAACGGGCGCTGCTCGATAGATTTCCCGTTCAACTGGAAGTCGATAGTCCCCACAACCTGGCCTTTCTTCAGCGGCGCAGTTAACTGGGGTTCGGTCAGGGTAAAGCTGGCCTTCAGGTTTTTGAGCTGACCACGCGGGATGGTCACTGAACCACCTTCCCCTGCGCCCAAATTCACTTCGCTCTTGTCACCAAACCAGACGCGCTGAGTCACGAAAGTGGCATCCGGCTTAATCGGCGTGACGGTTTCAAAGAAGCGGAAACCCCAGGTCAGCAGCTTTTCTGACTCATTAAATCGGATGCGGTCAGTTTTCGCCCCCAACACCACGGAGATCAGGCGCATATCGCCTTGAGTCGCGGAAGCGACCAGGTTGTACCCCGCCCCGGCCGTAGTACCCGTTTTCATACCGTCCACATTCAGGTTGGTGCTCCACAACAGACGGTTACGGTTCGGCTGGCGGATTTTATTAAAGGTGAATTCTTTCTCTTTGTGGATAGCATATTCTTCCGGTACATCGTGGATTAACGCCTTCCCGAGCAGCGCCATATCACGTGCGGTACTGAATTGTCCTGCCGCATCCAGGCCATGCACCGTCTGGAAAGTGGTGTTGGTCAGCCCCAGTTTTTTCGCGTAGCCGTTCATCAGACCGATGAACGATTCCTGACTGCCGGCAACATAATCAGCCAGTGCGATACAGGCATCGTTACCAGACTGAATGATAACGCCTTTGTTTAGATCGGACACCGCAACCTGATCGCCGGGTTTGAGGAACATGACCGAAGAACCGCGCAGCGCCGGATTACCGGTCGCCCAGGCGTCTTTACCCACAGTGACCATATCGTTGAGGTTAATTTTCCCAGCCTTCAGCGCCTGACCGACTACATAGCTGGTCATGATTTTGGTCAGACTGGCAGGATCCAGTTTCTCATCAGCATTACCTTCCGCCAGTACCTTACCGCTGGCGTAATCCATCAGGATCCAGGCTCGCGCATCCACGCTCGGTGGGGCCGTTGGTTGCTCCGCCGCCTGTACGGTCGGTGCCAAAAGGATTAAGAGTGCAGAACCTGCAGCCAGGCTGCGAAGTGAAGAGAAGTATTGCGTCATAAATGCCACCCGAGTATCCATTCCAAAAAAACCACGTCATACACACCGTGTTTACACAAAACCGACCAAGCGACCTCGGCCAACCCATGCAGAAAAGGACTGATGGATGACGTGTAACAATAAGTGCGGTGAGTAATAACGCACTAACGAGCTTAAAGAAACCGTAAGTTGGTAAAGTTTTTAAAGTTTATGCAATATCGCCGCGCTGCGCTGCCTCTGGCACGATTTTTTTAGACTTTGTTGCGTAAATATTAGGTTTACCCCACCATGTGAGCGAGCCAGACGACATTTGCAGCCATAAAGCTGCTCAATTTATTTGCGGGGTTACTATGATTACATTGTGGGGTCGCAATAACTCGACCAACGTAAAAAAAGTATTGTGGACGCTCGAAGAACTGGAACTGCCGTATAACCAAATTCTGGCGGGTGGACAGCATGGTGGTAACCACGATGCCGACTATCTGGCTCTGAACCCAAACGGACTAGTCCCGCTGCTACGCGATGATGAAACCGATGTTGTATTGTGGGAATCCAATACCATTGTTCGCTATCTGGCGGCTCAGTATGGACAAAATCGTTTGTGGATTGACGCCCCGGCCACGCGCGCCGTCGGTGAAAAATGGATGGACTGGGCGAACCAGACGCTGAGTCCTGCGCATCGGGTTATCTTATTTGGTCTGGTCAGAACGCCGGCGGAGAAACGCGACATGGCGGCCATTGAGGCCGGAGCGAAGGTATGCGATAACCTGTTTGCCATACTGGACAACGCGCTGGCGGACCAGCCATGGTTCTCCGGAGCTGAATTTGGCACTGCCGATATCGCCGTTGCGCCGTTCATCTATAATCTGTACAACGTTGGCCTGAGCTGGACCCCGCGCCCGCATCTGGAACGCTGGTATCAACAACTGACCGAGCGCCCGGCGTTTCAAAAAATCGTGATGATCCCGGTCAGCTAACTCAATCAGGGACTCACTTTTAGTAATTCCCCGTCGGACTCGTCGGTTAACACGTACAAATAACCGTCTGGTCCGACGCGCACATCACGGATCCTTTGCCCCCTTTCCTGCAACAGACGCTCCTCTTCGGCGACGGTATTCCCTTTAACGCTCAGTACGATCACCGCTTTCTCTTTCAACGCACCGACGAACAACTTCTGCCGCCATTGCGGGAAAGTATCGCTATTATAAAAAGCCATTCCGCTGACCGCAGGTGACTTTTCCCAGTAAAAGATAGGTTGCTCCGTACCCGCAACAATTTGGCCTTTTGCTTCAGGAATTTTAAGCCCACTGTAGTTAACGCCCCAGGTCGCGAGCGGCCAGCCGTAGTTTTTCCCTTTCTCCGGGATATTGATTTCATCGCCTCCGCGTGGACCATGCTCATTGAGCCACAACACATCACTCCACGGATTCATCGCCATCCCCTGCGGGTTGCGGATGCCATACGACCAAATCTCTGCCCGCGCTCCCGCCATATTCACAAACGGATTATCCGGTGGAATTTTGCCCTCATCGGTCAGCCGTACGACCTTGCCCTGCAGCTTATCCAAATCCTGAGCAGTTGAACGTTGGTTATTCTCACCGAGGCCAATAAACAGATAGCCGTTGCCATCAAACACCATACGTCCACCAAAATGGTTTCCGGTAGAGAGCTTTGGCTGTTGGCGAAAAACGGTCTGAAACCCTTGCAGATGTTTGAGATCGTCGCTCAGTCTTGCGAAACCTACCGCCGTGCCGGCTTTACCTTCACTATCGGCTTCCGCGAAGCTTAGCCACACCCGGCGGGATTGGGTAAAATCCGGGGCCAACGCCACATCAAGCAGTCCCCCCTGCCCCTCCGCCCAGACTTTGGGGACACCAGTCAGCGGGTCGGAAAGCCCCTTCCCAGACTGCCAGAGTCGAAGCTGACCGCCTTTAAGCGTAATGAGCATACCGCGATTATCGGGTAAAAAAGCCAGCGACCACGGGTGATCGAGTTTGGTTTGCAGCACTTCCACTTTTACCGCGGCGGCATAAGAGGAAAACAGCGCAAGTGGAATAGCACAGAGCAAGAATCGACGCATAACACCTCCTTAATGGCTCTGCATAAAGCGTAGCCAGCAAGGGGAATTATCCCGTCATATTTACATAATCTTAACGAAAAGGGGGAGCGCCCTCCCCCTGATTCAGACGAGTTCCAGCGTTGGGTAAGATTCTAAACTCTGGATACTCAGCGTCAGCGTTGTCAGGCAGTTTTCCAGTTTCTCTGCGTTAACGGCGATAAACGTTGGACAATCGTGATGTCCACTCATCAGACAAACAGCAGCGGCGGCTAACGCCCCTTCAGCACGATGAAGGGCATTCCACTCTTCCTGATCAAGATGCATACCGTGAAGCTGTGATTGCTCGTGCAATTCGCGATTCAGTGCAAAAAAATTATCACGCAGACGATCGCTCTCGCTGACTGACATGTAGCCTTTCGCTTTTCTCAACAGCAGATAAGCGGCAAGTTCGATACGGGCATTTATCAATTTGTTGAGAAGATCGGTTCTCAGTCTGTCAACAACCATACTTTGTTCCTCCTCTTTCCAACTATGGTGCAACTTAATAGTATGGTTAATTTTTGAACAAAGTCGTGTCCAGGATCAATCCATCACTTAAAATTAACATAATTTACAAATAATCTTTAATTCCAGGCCGGGCAGGCCGCTGATGGAATGAGATTGCGATACAATTTTTGTTCAGAACTCTGTAGAATCCCTGCCCTGAATATTCCAATAACTGAACACTTTTTACGCTATGAGCAATGTAACCCACCAGCCGAAAATCGGCTTTGTCTCCCTCGGCTGCCCGAAAAACCTTGTCGATTCTGAGCGCATCCTGACCGAACTTCGTACCGAAGGCTATGATGTCGTGCCAAGCTACGACGACGCGGATATGGTCATCGTTAACACCTGCGGCTTTATCGACAGCGCAGTCCAGGAGTCTCTGGAAGCGATTGGCGAAGCGCTGAACGAAAACGGCAAGGTGATCGTCACCGGCTGTCTGGGCGCAAAAGTCGATCAGATCCGTGAAGTCCACCCGAAGGTGCTGGAAATCACCGGGCCGCATAGCTACGAGCAGGTTCTGGAGCACGTACACCATTACGTGCCCAAACCAAAGCATAATCCGTTCCTGAGCCTGGTTCCTGAACAGGGCGTCAAGCTAACACCGCGCCATTATGCCTATCTGAAGATATCTGAAGGCTGTAACCACCGCTGCACCTTCTGCATTATTCCGTCGATGCGTGGCGATCTGGTGAGTCGTCCGATTGGCGATGTTCTCAGCGAAGCTAAACGTCTGGTCGATGCGGGCGTTAAAGAAATTTTAGTGATTTCTCAGGATACCTCCGCTTACGGTGTGGATGTGAAGCATCGTACCGGTTTCCATAACGGCGAGCCGGTCAAAACCAGCATGGTTGATCTTTGCGAGCAGTTATCAAAACTGGGGATCTGGACGCGTCTGCATTATGTTTACCCGTACCCACACGTTGATGATGTGATCCCACTGATGGCGCAAGGGAAAATCCTGCCGTATCTGGACATCCCGCTGCAGCATGCCAGCCCGCGTATTCTCAAGCTGATGAAACGCCCAGGCTCCGTGGACAGACAGCTGGCGCGCATCAAACAGTGGCGTGAAATCTGTCCTGAGCTGACGTTGCGTTCAACCTTTATTGTCGGCTTCCCGGGCGAAACGGAAGAGGACTTCCAGATGCTGCTCGACTTCCTGAAGGAAGCGCGTCTGGACCGCGTGGGCTGCTTTAAATACAGTCCGGTAGAGGGTGCAGGAGCCAATGAGCTGCCGGATCAAGTCCCGGAAGAGGTGAAAGAAGAACGCTGGAACCGCTTTATGCAGTTGCAACAGCAGATCTCTGCTGAGCGTTTGCAGGAGAAAGTGGGCCGCGAAATTCTGGTCATCGTGGACGAAGTTGACGAAGAAGGCGCGATTGGTCGCAGCATGGCTGATGCCCCGGAAATCGACGGCGCGGTATACCTGAATGGCGAAACAAGGGTGAAGCCTGGCGATATCGTTCGCGTGAAAGTCGAAAACGCAGATGAATACGATCTGTGGGGTTCACGCGTTTAATAAGCGTAACTCAACCGTAGGCCGGATAAGGCGTTACGCCGCATCCGGCAACGCCTGATGACGACGCTAGCGCGTCTTATCAGGCCTGAATTTATCCTTTTATCTTCGGGTCCAGCGCGTCGCGAAGGCCATCGCCCAACAAATTAAACGCCAGCACCGTCAGAAATATCGCCACCGCCGGAAAAATCGCCACGTGCGGCGCGATCACCATATCCGCCCGTGCTTCATTGAGCATAGCCCCCCACTCCGGGGTCGGCGGCTGTGCGCCCAATCCCAGAAATGACAGGCTTGCGGCAGAAATAATCGACGTGCCGATTCGCATGGTAAAAAAGACCACGATCGATGAAACCGTCCCCGGCAAGATATGGTTAAAAATGATGGTCGCATCGCTGGCACCAATACTGCGCGCAGATTCAATAAACGTCTGCTGCTTCAGCACCAGCGTATTTCCGCGCACCAGGCGCGCGAAGGCAGGAATGGAGAAAATGGCCACGGCAATAATCACGTTCGCAATGCCGCTGCCCAGCACGGCGACCACGGCTATCGCCAGCAGAATGCCGGGAAAGGCGAACAGCACATCGCAGATACGCATAATCAGCCGATCCCACCAGCCCTCGTAGTATCCCGCCAGCAGACCCAGCACCGTGCCAATCGCCGCGCCAATAAATACGGCAAAGACCCCCGCCGCCAGCGAGATTTGCGCGCCAACCAGCACGCGGCTAAAAATATCCCGCCCCAGCGAGTCAACGCCAAACCAATGCAGCATTGAGGGGCCATCATTTAATCGGTCATAATCGAAGTAGTTCTCGGCATCGAATGGCGTCAACCAGCGAGCAAAAACCGCCACCGCGATCAGGACCAGGACAAATACACCCGCAATCATCGCCATGCGCTGACGGCGAAAACGACGCCAGAACTCATGCCACGGCGTGCGTATCTGCTCTGGCTTAACAAGAGGCATTGCATTTAAAATCGCCTGTCGGCGCCAGTTAAAAAATCGCATCCTTACTTGTACCTGATAGCCGGATTAATGGCGGCGTAAAGCACATCCACCACTAAGTTAATAAGAATAAACTCCAGAGAAAACAACAACACCTCGGCCTGAATCACCGGGTAGTCACGCATTTCGACTGAGTCCACCAACAGTCGCCCAAGACCAGGCCAGTTGAACACCTTCTCAACCACAATAGAACCGCCAAGCAAAAAGCCAAACTGTAGCCCCATCATGGTGACCACTGGGATCATCGCATTACGCAAACCATGTTTTAATACTACCCATGTTTCACTCACCCCTTTGGCCCGCGCGGTACGCATATAGTCTTCACCGAGCACATCGACGAACGATGCGCGAGTAAACCGGGCTAACACCGCGGCCACCGCCGCACCCAGCGTAATTGACGGAAGGATATAGTGCAGCCAGGTGTCAGCGCCAACGGTTGGCAACCACCCAAGCTCAACGGAGAATATCTGCATGAGCAGCATACCGAGCGCAAAAGCCGGAAAAGAGATCCCGGTGACCGCCAGCGTCATACTCAATCTGTCCGGCCAGCGATTGCGCCATACCGCAGCGATAATCCCTGCCGTCATGCCAAATAACACCGCCCACGCCATACTGGCAATGGTCAGCCATAGCGACGGCATAAAACGACTGGCTATCTCTTCTGCAACCGGGCGACGAGAAACCATCGAGATCCCGAAGTCACCTTGCAACACGTTGGTCATGTAATGCCAGAACTGAATATGCAGCGGCTGGTCCAGACCCAACTGCGTACGCACCAGTTCGATCACCTCGGCGTCGGCTTCCGGTCCGGCAATCAACCGGGCCGGATCGCCGGGTAGCAGGTGAACAAATAAAAACACCAGCACCGCAACAATCAACAGCGTTGGAATCAACCCCAGCAGGCGCTTGAAAACATAGTTAAGCATCACGCTCCCTTTGCCGGCCCCTGGTTTGCGGGGCCGAATGAATCGCTTATTTTAAATCCGCATCATCAAAGCTAAATCCGGTATCCGGCATGATCCAGAACCCGGTCAGTCTGGTGCTGTGCGCCGAAATCAGTTTTTCTACAACCAGCGGGATCCACGGCGACTCTTTCCAGATGATATCCTGCGCATCCTTGTACAGCTTCGCTTTCTGCGCCGGATCGTTGGTTTTCAATGCCGCCGCTAAATCACTGTCCACCTGTTTATTGCTGTAGAACGCCGTATTAAACAGCGTTGGCGGCCAGTTTTGTGATGCAAACAGCGGTGACAGCGCCCAGTCCGCTTCCCCGGTAGAGGCAGACCAGCCGGTGTAGAACATCCGCACCCCGCTCTCTTTCTGCGCTTTACCCTCGACTTCCGCGGCGCGCTGACCAGCATCCATCGCCGTCACCTGTGCCTTAATACCCACCTGCGCCAGCTGCTGCTGGGTAAATTGCAGCACTTTCTGCGCGGTACTGTGGTTATGCGAAGACCACAGCGTGGTAGTAAAACCGTTCGGATAACCCGCTTCTTTCAGCAGCTCGCGCGCTTTCGCCGGATCGTATGGCCATGGCGTATAACTTTGCGCGTAAGCTATCGATGGCGGAAGAACGCCCGTTGCCGGCGTCGCGTGACCGGCAAACGCCACTTTCACCAGCGCCTGACGATTGATGGCATAATTCAGCGCCTCACGCACCTTCGGGTTATCGAACGGTTTTTGCGTGACGTTCATGCTGATATAACGCTGCATGATAGACGGACTCGCCACCAGTTCCAGGTTTTTGTTCTTCGCCAGTAACGCCGCCTGCTCGTAAGGGATCGGGAAGGCAAACTGGGCTTCCCCGGTCTGTAGCATGGCCGCGCGCGTGTTGTTGTCGGTCACCGGACGCCAGGTAATCGTGTCCAGCTTTGGCAGCCCTTGCTGCCAGTAACCCGCGAACTTCTTAACCCTCACAAAATCCGTCTGATTCCAGGTATCAAGTTGATATGGCCCGGTGCCGACAGGGTGGAAACCAATCTCCTTGCCATATTTCTCCAACGCGGCGGGAGAAATCATCGCCGTTGCCGGGTGCGCCAGGATATTGATAAATGCAGAGAACGGCTGCTTCAGCGTAATCTTCACCGTTGACGGATCGACAACCTCGGTTTTATCGATATTCTTATACAGGTTGTAGCGTTTCAGACGATTCTCCGGATTGCTGGCCCGGTCGAGGTTAGCTTTAACTGCCTCGGCGTTGAAGTCGGTGCCATCCTGAAATTTCACGCCCTGACGCAGCTTAAGAGTGTAAGTCAGGCCATCATCAGAAACCGTATAGCTCTCCGCCAGCACATTTTTCAGCTTCATCTCTTTATCAAGGCCAAACAGTCCCTGATAAAACGACTTCGCTACTGCCTGCGACAACGTGTCGTTCGCGTCATAGGGGTCGAGCGTGGTGAAATTGGATCCTACCGCCACCACTACGTCTTTGGCGGCCCAGCCAGGCGATGCGGCCAGCGCAGAGGCCACTCCCACAGCAACCAGCCATTTCCGAGCAACAATTTTTGTCATGTTATTCTCCTTAAACCCTGCCTGCCTGTTATAAACGCGAAAGCGCATTGTCTGGCTGCCCGCGCGCAACATAATGCCCCGGGCCCACTAACTGGAGTGAAACGGGGGAAATATCTTCACCGCGTTTGCGAATATTGCTGGGGATATCATCCGACAACAGCACACGCTGCGGTCGGTGATGCGATGGATCGGCGACCGGGACTGCCGCCATCAGTTTGCGGGTGTACGGGTGCTGCGGATTTTCAAACACCGCGCGTCGGGGGCCAATCTCAACGATTTGTCCAAGATACATCACCGCCACACGATGACTAATGCGCTCCACCACCGCCATGTCGTGGGAAATAAACAGGTACGCGATCCCCATTTCCCGCTGCAGGTCGAGCAACAGGTTGATAATTTGCCCACGAATTGAGACATCCAGCGCCGAGACGGACTCATCGGCAATAATCACTTTGGGATTGAGCGCCAGCGCCCGGGCAATGCAGATACGCTGACGCTGACCACCGGAAAACTCGTGCGGATAGCGCCAGGCATGCTCAGGGAGCAATCCTACGCGTTCCAGCAGCCATGCAACCCGTTTTGCCGCCGCATCACCTTGCAGTAATCCATGGACCCGTAGCGGCTCTAAAATGGAATATCCCACCGTCTGACGTGGATCGAGTGAAGCATACGGGTCCTGAAAAATAAACTGAATATCCCGACGCAACGGCTGTAATTTACTGGCGGCCAGAGTATCAATACGCTGTCCATTAAAAATGATTTCTCCGCGCTGAGACTCGACAAGGCGCAGCAGCGCGCGCCCGGTGGTGGATTTCCCACATCCCGACTCGCCCACCAACGAGAGCGTTTCTCCGGGCCACAGGTCAAAGCTGACGTTTTCTACCGCATGCACCTCGCGAGTGACCCGATTAAAAATGCCGCTACGCAGAGGAAATCGCGTCACCAGGTTACGTACCTGTAGAATTGGCTCGCCTTCAACCACGGTATCCTGTTCAGTCTGGGGCTCTATATGACTGGGATCGTGTAACGAAATGAGCGGAAACCGGCGCGGATAGGCTTGTCCGCTCATCGCCCCAAGCTGCGGCACGGCTGCCAGCAGTGCTTTGGTGTAAGGATGTTGGGGAGCATGAAAAATCTGCTCTACGCTGCCGGTTTCTACCGCCTCGCCCTGATACATCACCAGCACACGGTCGGCAATATCCGCCACCACGCCCATGTCATGGGTAATAAAAATCACCCCCATCGACATATCCTGCTGCAACACTTTTATCAGTTGCAGGATCTGCGCCTGAATCGTCACGTCCAGCGCGGTGGTAGGTTCATCGGCAATCAAAACCGCAGGGCGGCACGACAGCGCCATGGCGATCATCACCCGCTGACGCATGCCGCCGGAAAGCTGGTGCGGATAGCGCGACAAAATCGCCTTCGCCTCAGGGATACGCACCTGGTCGAGCATCCGTTTAGCTTCCACCATCGCCTCTTCGTGGCTGGCTCCCTGATGCAAGCGGATTGACTCGGCAATTTGCTCACCCACGGTAAATACCGGATTGAGCGATGTCATGGGCTCCTGGAAGATCATGGCAATATCCGCGCCCCGTACGTGACGCATCTGCGATGCGCTCTGTTCACCCAGCTCAATAACCTGTCGATTACGGCGTCGAAGAAGCATTTCATCGCAGCTCACCTCACCGCCTGACTGTTCAATCAGACGCATCAGCGACAAGGCCGTGACCGACTTTCCTGAACCAGACTCGCCCACTATCGCCAGCGTTTCGCCACGCTTCAGGCGAAACGACAGATTGCGCACCGCGCTAATGCGCTGCTGCTCCTGTTCAAAGGCAATATTCAGGTTGCTGACGGACAGCACATCACTGGCATCAAGCTCATCACTGTGTGGCAACGGTATCTCCTTTTTCCCGATAAATACCGGTGGTGGGCGTATCGCCTGCGTATCCCCAGGCGCGGTACATGCCTTCGCTGTTAAACGGCAAAGCAACATTGCCCTCATGATCGATGGCAATTAAACCGCCGCTACCACCGAGTGCCGGTAATTTTTCCATCACTACGCGCTCACACGCCTCTGATAAACTCAAACCGCCATAATCCATCAACGCCGCAATGTCATAGGCCGCCAGCGCACGAATAAAAACTTCACCGGTTCCGGTGCAGGAGACAGCCACACTTGCGTTATTGGCATAACAGCCTGCGCCGACCAGCGGACTATCACCCACCCGCCCCGGTAATTTGTTGGTCATCCCGCCGGTCGAAGTTGCCGCCGCCAGATTGCCAAACATATCCAGCGCAACCGCACCCACGGTACCCATTTTGTTGTTTTCATCCAGCGGAGTCGCGCTGTGATCCAGCACCGTATCCCCCACCGCTTGCGCTGCCAGCAGCTGTGCGTAGCGTTCTGGCGTCGAGAAAATATCCGCCGAAACACGCGCCATACCCTGCGCAATGGCAAAATTTTCTGCCCCTTCACCAATCATCATGACGTGGGGGCTGCGTTCCATCACCAGGCGCGCTGCGAGAATCGGGTTTCGCAAATGGCTTACCCCGGCGACGGCACCAGCGTTCAGCGTATTACCGTCCATCACGCAGGCGTCCAGCTCATGGGTTTCATCACGGGTATACACCGCGCCAATTCCGGCGTTAAACAACGGACACTCTTCCAGCAAACGTACGGCTTCGGTAACCACATCCAGTGCGCTACGACCGTCTTCAAGCATCCGCTGGCCGGTTTCAACGATATCCGACAGCGCCTGTATATAACGCAACTCTTGCTCCTGGCTCAGCTGCGCGCGGGTGATAGCCCCTGCGCCGCCGTGAATTGCAATGACTGCTTTACCCATTTTATTCGTCCATAAGGTGGCTCGTTCCGGGGTTATAAATATCAGAATTTCTGTAGCATATTGATTCGATTTTTGAATATAGAAAGATGCAGACGTCATGTAAAGGTAAAGGCCCGCCCCGCACACCCCATCGCATCAGGTCATGCAGCGGTGTTCAACAGAAAGAAGATTCCTCGACGTTATTGAATAAATTAATTCAAGCGATCGGTAATCTGTTTTTTTGCATAAAACACAAAGCGTTCAACAGACGGCATACACGCAGCCCAGTTCTGTTTGGTTAACCCCAGGTATTCCGCACGCGCAGCTTGCAGCGTACCAGCGTGCTCAACGGGTAATTGCGGTATGAGCCAGGACGCAGCCTCATCTTTAGCGACAATATTGCCCGTAACCACGCTATACCAGATGCGTGCCAGAGCAAGGATGATATTACGCTCGTCCCCTATTAAATCGTCCGGTGTCTGCCACATCTCAAGAATATGTCGGAATGTTTGCACGACATCGGTAAAAGGAATTACGTTGAATAACGTCTCAGCGGGTTCGCCGAATAACGGTATGCTGGCGCGCCGGGCCTGGGCCAGCAGAATAGAAAGATCGGGATCTTCCTGCGCCGGTTCAAACACGCCAGCGCAGATATCATCACGCAACCATTCGCCAAACTGCATCTCCCTCGCAGGTGGGAATCGCCAGGGTACAACCTGCGAGTAGAGAATGATGGTGACTTCCAGCGCGCGATATTGCTCTGAGGTGCCGGGAGGTGCAGAGATGTTCAACAAATCCTGCATCACTTTTTTTCTTTGCCAGGCATCCATTGGTTTACGTAAGGTGACCAACAAATCTATATCGCTTTGGGGTTTTAAGCCGCCTTCAACAGCAGAACCATACAAATGAATGGCGACAAGATTGCCTTCGAAAATCTGGCGGATGAGCGTACTGGCGGCATCCACCTGTCGTCGAATTGCGTTCGGGATAATATTAGTCATCTAGCCCCCAGGGGAAAAAGAGCGGAAATAGTGAGTCTATACTGCATTTTTTCTGTCACGCTACTTCTGGCATAAAACCTGGAGCATATCTGATCCTAAGTCTGAGGTGGCATACTGTCCGCGTCCATTTTCTGACATAATAAGCGGATTCGATTTTGCCTCGCAGGAGTCTTCTCATGGAATTTACCGCCGGACTGATGCCGCTTGAAACGGCTCTCTCTCAGATGCTTTCGCGTATCACCCCGCTCACCGCCGTCGAAACGCTACCACTGGTTGAATGCTTTGGCCGCATTCTGGCCACCGACATCGTCTCCCCGATTGATGTCCCGGGATTCGATAACTCGGCAATGGATGGCTATGCGGTGCGATTAGCCGATTTACACACTGAGCAGCCTCTTGCGGTAGCGGGTAATGCCTTTGCTGGTCAGCCTTTCCATGGCGAATGGTCTGCGGGAACCTGCATCCGCATTATGACCGGTGCCCCGGTTCCTGCCGGTTGCGAAGCAGTAGTGATGCAGGAACAAACGGAACAAACGGACGACGGTGTGCGCTTTACCGCCAAAGTCCGCAGTGGGCAAAATATACGTCTGCGCGGTGAAGATATTGCAAACGGCGCGGTGGTGTTTCCCGCCGGGACTCGCCTGACAACTGCCGAGCTTCCTGTGCTGGCTTCGCTCGGTATTGCCGATGCCCCCGTTGTGCGCAAAGTCCGCGTGGCGCTGTTTTCCACCGGCGATGAACTGCAATTGCCTGGTCAGCCGCTGGAGGACGGACAGATTTATGACACTAACCGTCTGACCGTTCACCTTATGCTGCAGCAGTTAGGCTGCGAGGTGATCAACTTAGGAATTATTCGCGACGATCCCAACGCGTTGCGCGCCGCTTTTATCGAAGCCGACAGCCAGGCTGACGTCGTTATCAGCTCCGGTGGTGTTTCAGTTGGCGAAGCGGATTACACCAAAACTATTCTGGAAGAGCTGGGAGAAATCGCCTTCTGGAAGCTGGCCATCAAACCGGGCAAACCGTTCGCCTTTGGCAAACTGAGCAATAGCTGGTTTTGCGGCCTGCCGGGTAACCCGGTGTCTGCGGCCCTCACCTTTTATCAACTGGTCCAACCGCTACTGGCAAAACTCAGCGGTAACACCGCCTGTGGACTGCCTCCACGCCAGCGCGTGCGCACCGCATCACGCCTGAAGAAAACGCCTGGCCGTCTGGATTTTCAGCGCGGTGTATTGCAGCGCAATGCAGAAGGTGAACTGGAAGTCACCACCACCGGACATCAGGGCTCACATATTTTTAGCTCCTTTAGCATGGGCAACTGTTTTATCGTGCTGGAACGCGATCGTGGTAACGTCGAAGCCGGAGAATGGGTTGAGGTCGAGCCGTTTAACGCACTGTTTGGAGGCCTGTAATGGCAGAACTCAGCGACCAGGAGATGATGCGCTATAACCGGCAAATCATTCTGCGCGGCTTCGATTTCGAAGGTCAGGAAGCGCTCAAGGAGGCGCGGGTACTGGTCGTTGGTCTGGGCGGACTGGGATGCGCGGCAACTCAGTATCTTGCGGGCGCAGGCGTCGGAAATTTAACCCTGCTCGACTTTGACACGGTCTCCGTGTCAAATCTCCAACGTCAGACGCTGCACAGCGATGCAACCGTTGGACAGCCGAAAGTGCTATCCGCCCGCGACGCCCTGGCGCGGATTAACCCCTATGTCGCCACTACGCCAGTGAATGCGCTACTGGACGATAGTGAGATTCACAGACTTATCGCCGAACACGATTTGGTGCTGGACTGTACGGATAACGTCAGCATTCGTAATCAGCTGAATGCCGGATGCTATGTCGCGAAGATTCCGCTGGTTTCTGGTGCGGCAATCCGCATGGAAGGACAAATTACCGTCTTTACGTATCAGGAAGGCGAGCCCTGCTACCGTTGTCTGAGCCGCCTGTTCGGTGAAAACGCCCTGACCTGCGTAGAGGCCGGCGTAATGGCTCCCCTGATCGGGGTAATCGGATCGTTACAGGCGATGGAAGCCATTAAGCTGCTGGCAAACTACGGTAAACCGGCATCTGGAAAAATCGTCATGTACGACGCCATGACCTGCCAGTTTCGTGAAATGAAACTGATGCGTAATCCAGGGTGTGAGGTCTGCGGGCAATAATGCCGGGAGGAGTCCCGGCACTCTGGCTTAAATAGAAGTACGGCCAAATGCGCTCTGCCAGTCATGCTCGAACTTGGCTACGGCAGCATCAACAGCCGGAGAGCTTATCATCTGTTGAGCGACATCCAACGGCAGCGTGATGGACTCGCAGCCCACCAGCAGGCAATCCAGCGCCTGACGCGGCGTTTTGAAACTGGCGGCCAGCACTTTGGCGTGTGGGGCATGCATTTTCAATAAGGCCTGCAGATCGGTCACCGTTTGAATGCCATCTCCCCCCTGAGCATCCACGCGGTTAACGTATGGCGCGACATATTCCGCCCCCGCAAGCGCAGCTAAAAGCCCCTGAGCAGCACCGTAAACCGCAGTACCCAGCGTCGGGATACCTTCTTCTTTCAGCAACTTAATCGCCGTCAGACCTTCTGCCGTAACCGGCACTTTCACGACGATATCCGCGATGATTGCCCGCAGTTTACGCGCATCGCTGACCATCCCTTCGGCGGTGGTCGCCATTACCTGAGCAAACAGACGTCCTTGCCCGCCCATTGCGTCCTGCAGTTGCGGCAGTAACACATCCAGCGTTTGCTTACCTGCCGCCACAATGCTTGGGTTAGTGGTCACCCCTGCCAGCGGAAAAACACGCGCCAGCGTTTTAACTGCGGCAACGTCAGACGTATCTAAATAGAGTTCCATAACCTTTCCTCAAACGAATAATTAGCATGAATAAAAGGTAGCACGGCGAAACCTCACGGTTAGTTGACGCACGTCAATATAACTTTCATTCGAAAGTAATTTAATCTTTATATGAAAGAAAAGAGGCCGCTTATGATTTTTAATATCCAGCGCTATTCCACTCATGATGGTCCCGGTATCCGCACCGTGGTGTTTTTTAAGGGATGTTCCCTGGGCTGTCGGTGGTGTCAGAATCCGGAAAGTCGCGCCCGGACGCAGGATCTGCTTTATGACGCACGTCTGTGCCTCGATGGTTGCGATCTTTGTGCTAAGGCAGCACCGGCAGTGATTGAGCGGGCGCTGAGCGGGTTGCTGATTCATCGCGAAAAACTGACCGATAATGCTCTGACGGCGCTGACCCACTGCTGCCCTACCCAGGCGCTGACCGTCTGTGGAGAGGTAAAAAGCGTGGATGACATCATGGCGACCGTATTACGTGATAAACCGTTTTACGATCGCAGCGGTGGGGGGCTCACTCTTTCCGGTGGCGAACCGTTTATGCAGCCAGAGCTGGCGGCTAAATTATTCCAGGCCAGCCACGAGGCGGGCATTCATACTGCGGTAGAGACTTGTCTGCATGTTCCATGGAAGTATATCGAACCTTCGTTACCTTACGTTGATCTGTTCCTGGCCGATTTAAAACATGTCGCCGATGCGCCGTTTAAACAGTGGACTGATGGCAGCGCCTCTCGCGTGCTGGAAAACCTGAAAAAACTGGCCGCCGCCGGTAAAAAAATAATTATCCGCGTCCCGCTGATTCAGGGATTCAATGCTGACGAAGCGGCTATTCAGGCCATTACCGATTTTGCCGCCGACGAACTCCACGTCGGAGAGATCCATTTTTTGCCCTACCACACGCTGGGCATCAACAAATACCACTTACTCAATCAACCCTACAATGCCCCGGATAAACCGCTTGATGCGCCTGCGCTGCTCGAATTTGCCCAGCAGTACGCCAGCCTTAAAGGTTTAACCGCGACCCTACGAGGATAATCGCCATGACCACTCTGAAACTGGACACACTTAGCGACCGTATCAAAGCGCATAAAACGGCCTTGATCCACATTGTGAAACCACCGGTTTGTACCGAGCGCGCCCAGCACTATACCGAGATGTATCAGCAGCATCTGGATAAACCCATCCCGGTTCGCCGCGCGCTGGCACTGGCTCATCACCTGGCGGAACGCACTATCTGGATCAAGCATGACGAGCTAATCATCGGTAACCAGGCAAGCGAAGTCCGCGCCGCGCCAATCTTCCCGGAATACACCGTCTCCTGGATTGAAAAAGAGATCGACGATCTTGCCGACAGGCCTGGCGCAGGTTTCGCGGTAAGTGAAGAGAACAAGCGCGTATTGCACGAAGTGTGTCCGTGGTGGCGCGGTCAGACCGTACAGGATCGCTGCTACGGCATGTTTACTGACGAACAAAAAGGGCTGCTGGAAACAGGCATTATCAAAGCTGAAGGTAATATGACCTCCGGTGACGCGCACCTGGCGGTGAACTTCCCGCTATTGCTGGAAAAAGGTCTCGACGGCCTGCGCCATAAAGTCGATGAACGTCGTTCCCGCATCAATCTGACTTGTCTGCAAGACCTCCATGGCGATCAGTTCCTGAAAGCGATTGATATTGTGCTGGAAGCCGTCAGTCTGCACATTGAGCGCTTTGCCGCACTGGCACGTAAAATGGCGTCCACAGAAACGCGCACCAGCCGCCGTGATGAATTGCTGACCATGGCGGAAAACTGCGATGTCATCGCCCATGAACCGCCAAAAACGTTCTGGCAGGCGCTACAGTTGTGCTACTTCATCCAGCTAATCCTGCAAATTGAATCGAACGGTCACTCGGTATCATTTGGTCGTATGGATCAGTACCTCTATCCGTTCTATCGTCGTGACGTAGAACTGAACCAGAGTCTCGATCGTGAGCACGCCATTGAGCTGTTGCACAGCTGCTGGCTGAAGCTGCTGGAAGTGAACAAAATCCGCTCCGGCTCCCACTCGAAAGCCTCGGCGGGCAGCCCGCTGTATCAGAACGTGACCATTGGTGGCCAGAACCTGGTCAACGGTCAGGCGATGGATGCCGTCAACCCGCTCTCCTACGCCATTCTGGAGTCCTGTGGCAGACTGCGTTCCACTCAGCCGAATCTCAGCGTGCGTTATCATGCGGGGATGAGTAACGACTTCCTGGATGCCTGCGTACAGGTGATCCGTTGCGGCTTCGGGATGCCAGCCTTTAACAACGACGAAATCGTCATTCCGGAATTCATTAAGCTGGGCATTGAACCGCAGGACGCCTATGACTACGCGGCTATTGGTTGCATCGAAACCGCCGTTGGCGGCAAATGGGGCTACCGCTGCACCGGCATGAGTTTTATAAACTTTGCCCGCGTAATGCTGGCGGCGCTGGAAGGCGGACGCGATGCCACCAGCGGCAAAGTATTCCTGCCGCAAGAGAAAGCGCTCTCAGCTGGCAACTTTAATAATTTCGATGAAGTGATGGACGCCTGGGATACGCAGATCCGCTATTACACGCGCAAATCCATCGAAATCGAGTATGTCGTCGACACCATGCTGGAAGAAAACGTACACGATATTCTGTGCTCCGCGCTGGTAGATGACTGTATTGAACGTGCGAAAAGTATTAAGCAAGGTGGCGCGAAGTATGACTGGGTATCCGGCCTGCAGGTGGGTATCGCCAACCTCGGCAACAGCCTGGCTGCAGTGAAAAAACTGGTCTTCGAGCAGGGGGCTATCGGCCAACAACAGCTGGCCGCCGCGCTGGCCGATGATTTTGATGGTCTGACCCACGAGCAGTTGCGCCAACGCCTGATAAACGGTGCGCCAAAGTACGGCAACGATGACGATAGCGTTGATGCGCTGCTGGCCCGCGCTTATCAGACTTACATTGACGAACTGAAGCTGTATCACAACCCGCGTTACGGCCGTGGTCCGGTTGGCGGCAACTACTACGCCGGGACCTCGTCTATCTCTGCAAACGTACCGTTCGGCGCGGCAACCATGGCAACGCCGGATGGCCGTAAAGCGCACACCCCGCTGGCAGAAGGCGCAAGCCCGGCATCCGGTACGGACCATCTCGGTCCAACGGCGGTAATTGGCTCGGTGGGTAAACTGCCTACTGGTTCAATCCTCGGTGGCGTGCTGTTAAATCAGAAGCTGAACCCGGCCACGCTGGAAAATGAGTCTGATAAACAGAAGCTGATGATTTTGCTGCGTACCTTCTTTGAAGAGCACAAAGGTTGGCATATTCAGTACAACATCGTTTCTCGTGAAACGCTGCTTGAAGCCAAAAAACACCCGGATCAGTACCGTGATCTGGTGGTGCGTGTAGCGGGTTATTCCGCCTTCTTCACCGCGCTGTCTCCGGATGCGCAGGACGATATCATCGCCCGTACTGAACATATGTTATAAGCAAGGTCAGTGAGCCGGATTAGGTACTCGTACCGACATCCGGTTCTCATCCCTCACCACTGCCGGATGGCGCAGTTGCTTATCCGGCCCACTCAATCGCCCCTCTCCCTCTTTCATTCGAAATTAAATTTGTGCTTTAGCTCACATTGTTATTAAAATGTTTCAGGTCGCAGTTATGAGCCAGGAGCAAGTATGACCATCAAAGTTATCGTCACAGACATGGACGGAACTTTTCTCGACGACGCCAAGCATTACGATCGCGTACGCTTTATGGCGCAGTATCAGGAACTGAAAAAACGAGATATTGAATTTGTCGTGGCCAGCGGCAACCAGTATTACCAGCTAATATCCTTCTTCCCGGAGCTCAAAGATGAGATCTCTTTTGTCGCCGAGAACGGGGCACTGGTGTTTGAACACGGCAAACAGCTGTTTCACGGTGAGCTTACCCGCCACGAATCACGCATTGTCATTGGCGAACTGCTCAAAGATAAGCAGCTCAACTTTGTGGCCTGTGGACTGCAAAGCGCCTACGTGAGCGAAAATGCCCCAGAGTCCTTTGTCGCGTTGATGGCAAAACACTACCATCGCCTGAAACCCGTAAAGGATTATCAGGACATCAACGATGTGCTGTTCAAGTTCTCGCTGAATTTACCCGACCAACAAATCCCGTTGGTTATCGATCACCTGCATACTGCTCTTGATGGCATCATGAAGCCTGTCACCAGCGGCTTTGGGTTTATCGACCTGATCATTCCCGGCTTACATAAAGCTAACGGAATCAGCCGTTTGTTAAAACGCTGGAACCTGTCACCGCAAAACGTAGTCGCCATTGGCGATAGCGGTAACGACGCGGAAATGTTGAAGATGGCGCACTACTCTTTCGCCATGGCCAATGCGGCAGAGAGCATCAAATCGATTGCCCGCTATCAGACCGATGACAATAACCATCAAGGCGCGCTGAACGTGATTCAGGCGGTGCTGGACAACACCTCCCCTTTTAACAGCTGATCCCATAACCGGGGCGCTCGCCCCGGCTTTCACTCTATTCTCACTTTGCGCACACCAGCATATTTTTAAACTTGCATTAACTAATTTTTAACTTATATTATCACTTGCAATCAAATTTAGTTTCGAATGAAAGTTAATGCGAGGTGGTTATGGCTTTTACTTTTACCAGCGACACGTTGCCTGCCGATCACAAAGCGGCAATCCGTCAGATGAAACAGCAACTGCGGGCACAGCTTGGGGATGTTCAGTTGATCTTCAACCAGCTGAGCGATGCCATTGCCACCCGCGTGGCGGAAATCAACGCCCTCAAAGCGCAAGGCTCCCCGGTATGGCCTGTGTTGTCCTATGCGGATATCAAAGCGGGTCACGTGAGTGCAGAGCAGCGTGAAGAAATTAAGCGTCGCGGATGCGCGGTTATTAAGGGGCATTTCCCCCGCGAACAGGCGCTGGCATGGGATCAGTCGATGCTCGATTACTTGGATCGCAACCATTTTGATGAGGTCTACAAAGGCCCCGGTGATAACTTTTTTGGCACCCTCAGCGCATCCCGCCCGGAGATCTACCCCATCTACTGGTCCCAGGCACAGATGCAGGCCCGCCAGAGCGAAGAAATGGCCAACGCACAGTCATTCCTTAATCGCCTGTGGACGTTTACAAGCGAAGGGAAACAATGGTTTAACCCGGATGTCAGCGTTATCTACCCTGACCGCATACGTCGTCGTCCACCGGGAACAACGTCCAAAGGGTTGGGCGCGCATACGGATTCCGGCGCGCTGGAACGTTGGCTTCTGCCGGCATATCAGCAGGTTTTTGCGAATGTTTTCAATGGTAAACTGGAAGAGTACGATCCGTGGCAGGCTGCGCATCGCACCGAAGTAGAAGAGTACACCGTGGATAACACCACCAAATGTTCAGTATTCCGTACCTTCCAGGGCTGGACTGCATTATCCGATATGCTGCCCGGTCAGGGATTGTTGCATGTGGTCCCTATTCCTGAAGCGATGGCGTATGTGCTGTTACGCCCATTGCTTGACGATGTGCCGGAAGATGAACTTTGCGGCGTAGCGCCCAGCAGAGTCCTGCCGATTTCCGCGCAATGGCATCCGCTGCTGATTGAAGCGCTAACCAGCATTCCACAACTGGAAGCCGGAGATTCCGTCTGGTGGCATTGTGATGTTATTCACTCCGTCGCGCCGGTAGAAAATCAACAAGGTTGGGGCAACGTGATGTACATCCCTGCCGCACCGATGTGCGAAAAGAATCTGGCCTACGCTCACAAAGTAAAAGCCGCGCTGGAAAAAGGCGCATCGCCGGGTGATTTCCCTCGAGAGGATTATGAAACTCACTGGGAAGGACGCTTCACACTGGAGGATTTGAATATCCACGGTAAACGCGCGCTGGGGATTATTTAATATGTAGCTTACACAATTTTCCCTAAGTATTTCGCGTTACAGGAAGGCGGTCAGCCTGTAAATCCCCGGGAGCTTACATAAGTAAGTGACCGGGGTGAACAGGTGCAGCCAACACACCTGTAACACGAAAGACGACGGGTAAATTAACCGTCAATACCTTTACTACGCAGGTAATCTTCGTAGTTGCCGGTGAAGTCGATCACGCGTTCCGGCGTAATCTCAATCACGCGGGTCGCCAGGGAACTGACGAACTCACGGTCGTGAGAAACGAAGATCAACGTGCCCTGATACATTTCCAGCGCCATGTTCAGCGACTCGATAGATTCCATATCCAGGTGGTTGGTCGGTTCATCCATCACCAGGATATTCGGTTTCTGCATCATCAGCTTACCGAACAGCATGCGTCCTTTTTCACCACCGGAGAGCACTTTTGCAGGTTTCTTGATATCGTCCTGGCTGAACAGCAGACGACCAAGGAAGCTGCGCACAACCTGCTCATCATCGCCTTCTTGTTTCCACTGGCTCATCCATTCGAAAACGGTCAGATCGTTTTCAAACTCGTATTCATGATCCTGCGCGTAGTAACCAACCTGGGCGTTCTCAGACCACTTCACGGTACCGTTGTCTGGCTGCAAATCGCCAACCAACGTTTTCAGCATGGTGGATTTACCCACGCCGTTGGCACCAATGATGGCAACCTTCTCTCCCACTTCCAGCAGCAGGTTAAAGTTTTTAAACAGCGGGCCTTCATCAAAACCTTTCGCCAGCGCTTCCACTTCCAGCGCGTTACGGAACAGTTTCTTATCCTGTTCGAAGCGGATGAACGGGTTCTGACGGCTGGACGCTTTCACTTCGTCAAGCTTAATCTTATCAATCTGGCGCGCACGAGAGGTTGCCTGACGAGATTTAGACGCGTTGGCGCTAAAGCGGCTGACGAAGGATTGCAGATCGGCAATCTGTGCTTTCTTCTTGGCGTTATCGGCCAGCAGACGTTCACGCGCCTGAGTTGCCGCTGTCATGTATTCGTCGTAGTTACCCGGATAAACACGCAGTTCGCCGTAGTCCAGATCCGCCATGTGCGTACAGACCATGTTCAGGAAGTGACGGTCGTGCGAAATGATGATCATGGTGCTGTCACGCTCGTTGAGTGTCTGCTCCAGCCAGCGAATGGTGTCGATATCCAGGTTGTTCGTTGGTTCGTCGAGCAGCAGAATGTCCGGGTTAGAGAACAGCGCCTGTGCCAGAAGCACACGCAGTTTCCAGCCGGGCGCGACTTCGCTCATCGGACCATAATGCTGCTCTACCGGAATACCGACGCCCAGCAGCAGTTCACCCGCACGCGCTTCCGCAGAATAGCCGTCCATTTCGCCATACTGAACTTCGAGGTCAGCAACTTTATAGCCGTCTTCTTCGCTCATCTCGGCCAGCGCATAAATGCGATCGCGCTCCTGCTTCACTTCCCACAGTTCACCGTGACCCATGATGACAGTGTCAAGCACGGTGAATTCTTCAAAGGCGAACTGATCCTGACGCAGCTTACCGATGCGCTCGTTCGGATCGAGGGAAACGTTGCCCAGCGTCGGTTCGAGGTCGCCGCCGAGAATTTTCATAAAAGTGGATTTACCGCTACCGTTCGCGCCAATCAGGCCGTAACGGTTGCCGCCGCCAAATTTGACGGAAATATTTTCAAACAGCGGCTTACTGCCGAACTGCATGGTGACGTTGCTGGAAACTAACACTGGCGTATCCTGAAAGAGAAAGAAATATGTGACAAACCGCTTATTATGCCATAAGTCTGCGATAAGATCGCGCCTTGATGCTGAAGGGGTAAAGTGAAAGCGTGAGGAAAAAAATGTGATTTAGTACACATCCGAATTCCTTGTTGCTCAGATTGCACATATAATGCGTGCCCAACACTACATAAATCTCAACCCACTAGCCTGCCTGGCACTGAATCTCGCATACATGAACATGAATATGAAATTAACAACGCTTTTCGCGGCGGCACTCGCAATAGTTGGTTTTTGTAACACCGCCTCTGCCGTCACGTACCCGCTGCCTACCGATGGCAGCCGTTTGATTGGCCAAAACCAGGTCATCACGATTCCTGAAGGCAACACCCAACCGCTGGAATATTTTGCGGCAGAGTATCAGATGGGGCTGTCTAACATGCTGGAAGCTAACCCGGGCGTGGATACCTTCCTGCCGAAAGGCGGTACCGTGCTGAACATCCCTCAGCAGTTGATCCTGCCGGATACCGTGCATGAAGGTATTGTGATTAACAGCGCTGAAATGCGTCTGTACTACTACCCGAAAGGCACTAACACCGTCATTGTTCTGCCGATCGGTATCGGTCAGTTGGGCAAAGACACGCCAATCAACTGGACCACCAAAGTAGAACGTAAAAAAGCGGGTCCAACCTGGACGCCTACGGCGAAAATGCATGCGGAATACCGCGCAGCGGGCGAACCGCTGCCAGCCGTTGTTCCGGCAGGTCCGGATAACCCGATGGGGCTGTACGCGCTGTATATCGGTCGCCTGTACGCTATCCACGGCACCAATGCTAACTTCGGCGTCGGCTTACGCGTCAGCCATGGTTGCGTGCGTCTGCGTAACGACGACATCAAGTTCCTGTTTGAAAATGTGCCGGTCGGCACCCGCGTACAGTTTATCGATGAGCCGGTAAAAGCCACTACCGAACCAGACGGCAGCCGTTACATTGAGGTACACAACCCACTGTCTACCACTGAAGCACAGTTCGAAGGCGGGGAAATCGTACCAATTACGCTGAATAAGAGCATTACCAGCATCACCGGTCAGCCTGACGTCGATCAGGCCGTCGTTGAGCAGGCGGTACAGAACCGTTCTGGTATGCCGGTTCGTCTGAACTAAGCACATACCTGATACGAAAAAGGCGGATGAATCATCCGCCTTTTTTATTGTCTCTGCGCCGCTATGACAGCATCAGCAACAAACCATACCCCACCAGCGCCGCCCATATCAGCATCGGCATCGAATACCAATGAAAACGCCACCAGATCCGGCGGTCGTTTGCCATGCGCAAAGCAATAAGATTCGCCAGCGATCCCGGCAACAGCCCAAAGCCGCCCACATTGACCGCCCAGGCCAGCAATAGCGTCGGCGGGACGTAGTTCAGCAGCAAAATTGTACTGGGAACATTACTGATAAACTGCGACAGGCCAATGGCCGTCAACCACAGCCCCGGCGCTGAAAGCGTGCCAATCTGGTGGGTGATCCCCTGCAAGGCCGGGAGTTGCGTCAGCAAGTGCACATCAATAAACATCGCCATAAACACTAACAGCAACGTCCAGTCAACGCTGAGGATCACGCGGCGAGCCAGCACCATGAACCCTGCAGCGACGATTGCCAGCCCCCACAGCTCTTGTTTTAACTCCAACGCCGCCAGGAAGACGATATACAATGCCAGACAGCTCCACACCAGACGCGGTTGCCAGTCAGGCGCGGACGTACCGGTGTGATAATGCAATGCTTTATTCGGGAAACTGAACCAGCACAGCACCACCAGCGTCAGCATCATGGCCCCCGCAAGCGGCGCCATTTGCCAGGTAAATGCGGCAAATGACAAGCCAGAGCGCCCCCACATCAGAATGTTTTGCGGGTTACCTATTGGCGTGAGCAACGATCCGGCGTTAACCGCCAGCGCCTCAAAGATAATCAGGCGATTCACCGGAATAGCGCATAATTTTTTCAGGGTGATCGTCAGCGGAACAACAATAAACAACGCCACATCATTGGTCAGAAACGTCGACAGCAGCGCCGCCGCCAGCACCATAAATATTCCCACCTGGCGTTCTGTGTTGAAGCGGCGGGTCATTTTTCGCCCTAACACATCAAAATAGCCGCTGAGCTCGACCCCTTTGGTCAGTAACATCAGGCCGCTAAGCGTAATAATCGTGTGCCAGTCAATGGCACCTGGCCACAGCCGGGGCGCAAATGGCGTGAACAGGCTCAGTGCAACCCCGACGATGATTAACAGCTGGAAAAAGCGATCGCGCTGCAAGGCGCGTAGTAAAGGGAAACTCATTCAGAGCCTGTTCCTTGCTGTTGCGTAAACCGGCTAAAAGCCTCCAGCGTTTCCTTACTGACGTGATGCTCCATTCCTTCCGCGTCACGACGGGCAATTTCCGGGCTGATGCCTAAAATCAACAGGAAATTCTCTACGATCTGATGACGCTCCCGACTCTCCTGAGCCAGCCGTTCTCCTTCTGCGGTTAAAAACACGCCCCGCCAGGGGATCATTTCAATCAACCCGACGGAAGCCAGGCGCTTAAGCATTTTGGCAACCGTCGGCTGGGAAACCCCAAGCCGCGCGGCCATATCAACCTGGCGCGCCTCCCCCACCTCAATAATGAGATCGGAAATCAGCTCTACGTAGTCATCAATCAGCTCGCGGCGATGCGCCTCCCGAACCTGACGAAACCCTTCAACGTGTTCTTCGACATTCACCAATTGCGTCACTTTTTTTGTTGTTGGCGTACCTGCGCGACGACTCATTCTGCTTCCTCGTTACTGTGACGCGTTAACGGCATCTGATTAGAGAAGGCTCATTGTAAACCAGAGTTGCGTGGGCACAAAAAATTAACGTTTTAGCAATAGCTATATAATATAGCCTGTGCTATATCTGTATATAATAAAGACATCCCTCACGGACTGATGGGATCGTGAAGTCAGGAGGTTTATATGAATGAATTTAAGAGGTGTATACGCGTGTTTAGCCACTCTCCCTTTAAAGTACGGTTAATGCTGATCTCTATGCTGTGCGACATGATTAACAGCAAACCGCAGCAGGATAAACCTTCAGAAAAATAATGCGGCGTTGCGGTACGCCGCTTCTTTTTCCTGCGGTCACCCGAATACAGCGATCGTTTTTGTGCCAATAACCCTTCTTTTTGTCAGTTTTGCCACGTCCCTCGCAAAACAATTTCTTTGTAGTAGTTGACCTTCTCTTGCACACACTCTATCTTTTCGCAGCCCTGCGTATATTGCGGCTCGCGGATGCGGACCCTATCCCTCTTCTCGCTCTCTCAGGCAGGCAATGACCCTTAGCGCCAGGGTAAGCACATGGCGTTTTTGTAACAGTGGCATATGAATTTAACCCTCAAAGATTCAATCATTGCTCGCAGCCGGGCGATTAGTCCGTGGACTGGCCTCTATTTCTTACAGTCTCTGCTGATCAATCTTGCGCTGGGCTATCCGCTTAGCCTGCTCTATAGCGTTGCTTTCACCTGTATATTAATGCTGATGTGGCGCAGTGCGCCGCGCGCGCAGAAAGCGCTGATTGGCATTTGCTCGCTGATTGCGGCAATGTATTTTCCGTTCGGCCAGGCATACGGTTCGCCGAACTTCAACACGCTACTGGCCCTACACTCTACCAATATGGAAGAGTCCACCGAAATTCTGACCATCTTCCCGTGGTACAGCTATCTGGTTGGCGTGTTTATTTTCGCCCTTGGTGTTATCGCCGTACGTCGTAAAAAAGATGAACAAAAGCGCGGCTGGAATAAGTTCGACAGCGTTTGTTTGTTATTCAGCATTGTCGCGTTCTTTGTTAACCCGGTGCAAAACCTGGCCTGGGGCGGCGTGTTCAAGCTGAAAGATACCGGCTATCCGGTTTTCCGATTTGCCAAGGACGTGATCGTCAATAACAACGAAGTGCTCGACGAGCAGGAGCGTATGGCGAAGCTGTCGAGCGTCAAAGACAGCTGGACGGTAACCGCCGTGAAGCCGAAGTATCACACCTACGTGGTGGTGATCGGTGAAAGCGCCCGCCGCGATGCGTTAGGCGCGTTTGGCGGCCACTGGGATAACACCCCGTTTGCCAGCTCGGTTAACGGCTATATCTTCGCGGATTACATTGCCGCCAGTGGTTCTACGCAAAAATCACTCGGCTTAACCCTGAATCGGGTAGTTGATAATAAGCCCCAGTTCCAGGACAACTTTGTTACTCTGGCCAACCGCGCAGGATTCCAGACGTGGTGGTTTTCCAATCAGGGACAGATTGGTGAATACGATACGGCTATTGCCAGTATTGCGAAGCGAGCAGATGAAGTTCAGTTCCTCAAAAACGGTGATTTCGAAGCAGACAAAAACACCCGCGACGAAGCGCTGTTGAAGATGACCGCCCAGGTGCTGGCAACCGAGCGCACGCAGCCGCAGCTGATCGTACTGCATTTAATGGGCTCGCATCCGCAGGCCTGCGACCGTACGCAAGGAAAATACGAAACTTTTGTCCAGTCAAAAGAGACCTCCTGTTACCTGTACACCATGACGCAGACGGATGACCTGCTGCGCCAGCTTTACGAACAGTTACGTAACAGCGGCAATAGCTTCTCGATGGTCTATTTCTCCGATCATGGCCTCGCCTTTAAAGAGCGTGGAAAAGAGGTGCAGTACCTGGCGCATGACGATCAGTTCCAGCAGAATTTCCAGGTGCCTTTCATGGTGCTGTCGAGCGATGATAAAGCGCATCGGGTGATTAAAGCCCGTCGCTCAGCGAATGATTTCTTGAGCTTTTTCTCGCAGTGGACGGGGATCAGCGCAAAAGAAATTACCAACAGCTACCGCTTTATCTCAGAGAAAAAGGCCGGTCCGGTGTATATCACCAACTTTAAGCTGCAGAAGGTGGATTACAACCACCTTGGTACCGACATCTTCGAGACCAAATCTCGCTAACAGCTCAAATTGCAGGCAAAAAAAATCCGCCCCGAGAGGCGGATTTTTTATATCACCGAAGTGATTAGAAGCGGTAACCCACGCCAGCGATCCAGGTGCCAACGTCAACGCTACGAATACGGCTCTGCTCGTAGGAGAAGTCCAGAGCAACGTTTTCGATCGGGTTGAACTGCAGACCAGCACCGTAGGAGAAACCGTAGTCACTGGTGGTGTGGTTGTCAGCCGGGGATGCTGCGTTCTGGAATTTACCGTAACCAACACCCACTACGCCGTAAATGCTCGCCCAGTCGTTCAGACGGTAAGCCGGGCCAGCAGTGATGCCGTAGTACTGGGTTTTGTTGTAGTCGCCAGAAGCATCGGTACGATCTTTTTCAGTGTAAGTGAAGGAACCGATAACACCCAGCGGGTTGTTGTCCTGCTCGTAACGATACTTCAGGTTAAAACCGTTCATTTTGTTCGCTGCGCCCTGAGCATCGCTCTGAGCGTAACCACCGGTAACGGTAGAAGTAGCAGCTACAGCAGTACCTGCGGAGAAAGCCAGAACAGCGGCCAGTGCTGAAAGACATGCAATTTTTTTCATAACCACCTCAAATGTGCTTCAAGTAAATCTTAAGTTTTAAATATACCAAAAATTAATGGGAAACTCTTTGCGATTAGCGATGTCTAACGGGGTCTTTCATGTAACAGAACATTTCAGAAACCCACTATCTCTTTCAATTAACATCACTTTTCTAACGTAAACTGCCATTATTGCGCGCACAATATGGCACATTCATCCAGATTATTCCTAATCACACAGATTATTAATCCATCAATTTCATCCCATTGTACGGAACTGAGCAATTTTTTTTTCAACGAATACTCAACCACATGAGTGTATTTCCATTACACTCGCTGTTTTACTTCTATTGACATATTTAGACAGGAGAAAGGATGCCGGGGTCGTTACGTAAAGCGCCAGTCTGGTTGCCTATTTTGGTTTTGCTGATTGCTATGTCCTCCATTCAAAGTGGAGCATCTCTGGCAAAATCGCTGTTCCCTCTCGTTGGCGCACCGGGGGTGACTGCACTGCGCCTTGCACTGGGCACCCTCATCCTTATCGCCTTCTTTAAACCCTGGCGTTTACGATTCGCCAAAGAGCAGCGTCTTCCTCTATTGTTTTACGGCCTGTCGCTGGGCGGGATGAACTACCTCTTCTACCTGTCAATTCAGACCGTACCGCTGGGAATTGCCGTGGCGCTGGAGTTCACCGGCCCGCTCGCGGTAGCGCTATTTTCATCCCGACGTCCGGTGGATTTCATTTGGGTTGCACTGGCTGTACTCGGACTGTGGTTCCTGCTGCCATTAGGTCAGGACGTTTCTCACGTCGATTTAACCGGTGCTGCGCTGGCGCTGGGGGCTGGTGCCTGCTGGGCAATCTATATTCTTACCGGGCAACGTGCCGGCGCGGAACACGGCCCAGCTACCGTTGCGGTAGGGTCATTAATTGCGGCGTTGATTTTTGTCCCTATCGGTGTGCTCCAGGCCGGCGATGCCCTGTGGCACTGGTCCATTCTGCCATTAGGCCTGGCCGTTGCGGTCCTCTCTACTGCGCTTCCCTATTCGCTGGAGATGATTGCGCTGACGCGACTGCCAACGCGTACTTTTGGGACGTTGATGAGCATGGAACCGGCGCTGGCGGCGGTTTCCGGAATGATCTTCCTCGGTGAAACGCTGACACTAATTCAGACGCTTGCACTGGGCGCCATTATTGTCGCATCGATGGGTTCTACGCTCACTATTCGCAAAGAACCACAAATAAAACAAGTTGACGTAAATTAACCCCTTAATATTCTGCATGGTTTGCATAATCATGCAGAATATCCAATTGTAAATTTGCGTAATAATTATTCTAATAAATAGATTTTTCTCATTCGCATATTTGATTCATTTTTTACATTAACATAAAAATAACATCACCCCATCCAAAACCACCATAAGATACTGATTTTATCAACTATTTTATATTTATCGTCTCTTCACTATTAAAGTAATAGGTAACACCGGGAAGATAAATCCAAATTTAGCGCTATACTTATTTTCGTTGAAGAGTTGGGACATAAACATCAAGAGGATATGAAAATATGAGTACCGCTAAATTGGTAAAAACAAAAGCATCTGCCCTCCTTTATACCCGCAACGATGTGACAGACAGCGAAAAGAAAGCGACTGTTGAGCTGCTGAATCAGCAAGTGATCCAATTCATCGACCTGTCGTTGATCACCAAACAGGCCCACTGGAATATGCGCGGCGCGAACTTCATTGCCGTACATGAAATGCTGGATGGTTTCCGTACTGCCCTGACCGATCACCTCGACACGATGGCTGAACGAGCCGTACAGCTAGGTGGTGTGGCATTGGGTACAACTCAGGTTATTAACAGCAAAACGCCTCTGAAAAGCTATCCACTGGATATCCATAGCGTACAGGATCACCTGAAAGAACTGGCTGACCGCTATGCCGTCGTCGCTAACAGCGTCCGTAAAGCCATTGGCGAAGCAAAAGACGAAGATACCGCAGATATCTTCACCGCCGCTTCACGCGACCTCGACAAATTCCTGTGGTTTATCGAAGCCAACATTGAATAACAACAGACATAAGAATTACCTATATAACCCTCGCCCCGGCGGGGGTTTTGCACATCTATGGTGCACAGCATTGATCATTCACCCCTTCAAAGTAAATTATTTGTAATAATCACTTCACACAATCGTTAACGAAAGATTGTTTTATCAACATTTTTTACGCTAAATAGTGATACCGTTTGCACCGTGCCAGGTACGCACCAAATGAGTGCCCCAAAACAGTGCAGATCGCCTTCTTTGCCCTATTCATTGTGCAGAAAAACAAGACACCCTCTTGTTAAAACAATGAGTTGCAAAATTGGCACGATTATTTCATTAAGCCATATGTTCTCGCAGGGGATCGCCCCGTGGATATAAAAGGAAATCCTATGAAGTCTGTATTAAAAGTTTCACTGGCTGCACTTACCCTGGCTTTTGCGGTGTCCTCCCATGCCGCAGATAAGAAACTGGTTGTCGCAACCGACACTGCGTTTGTACCGTTTGAATTCAAGCAGGGTGACAAATACGTTGGTTTTGATGTGGATCTGTGGGCTGCCGTGGCCAAAGAACTGAAGCTGGATTATGAACTGAAACCAATGGATTTCAGTGGCATCATCCCGGCTCTGCAAACCAAAAATATCGACCTGGCACTGGCGGGTATCACCATCACTGATGAGCGTAAAAAAGCGATCGACTTCTCTGACGGCTACTATAAAAGCGGTCTGTTGGTGATGGTCAAAGCAAATAATAACGACGTGAAAAGCGTGAAAGATCTCGATGGTAAAGTTGTCGCAGTGAAGAGCGGCACCGGTTCCGTTGATTACGCGAAAGCTAACATCAAAACTAAAGACCTGCGTCAGTTCCCGAACATCGATAACGCGTATATGGAACTGGGCACCAACCGCGCAGACGCCGTGCTGCACGACACGCCAAACATTCTTTACTTCATTAAAACCGCGGGTAACGGCCAGTTCAAAGCCGTAGGTGAGTCCCTTGAAGCTCAGCAGTACGGTATCGCCTTCCCGAAAGGTAGCGATGAACTGCGCGAGAAAGTGAACGGCGCGCTGAAAACGCTGAAAGAAAACGGCACGTACAACGAAATCTACAAAAAATGGTTCGGTACTGAGCCTAAATAACAAGAACGTTCTGTAACGCCCGGTAGCGCCAGCGCCGCCGGGTCTGCAATTTTGAGTCATCATGTTATGGCTCATTGTTTTTCTCACCACGGTAACAGGAACGACATATGCAGTTTGACTGGAGTGCCATCTGGCCCGCCATCCCGCTTTTGATTGAAGGCGCCAAAATGACCCTGTGGATCTCGGTCCTCGGTCTGGCTGGCGGTCTGGTAATCGGACTTGCAGCAGGGTTTGCGCGCACCTTCGGCGGTTGGATAGCCAACCACGTAGCGCTGGTGTTTATCGAAGTTATTCGCGGTACGCCAATCGTTGTGCAGGTGATGTTTATTTACTTCGCCCTGCCAATGGCATTTAACGATTTACGCATTGACCCCTTTAGCGCCGCCGTTGTCACCATCATGATCAACTCCGGGGCCTATATTGCGGAAATCACCCGCGGCGCGGTGCTCTCAATCCATAAAGGCTTCAGCGAGGCAGGGTTGGCGCTTGGGCTTTCACGCACAGAGACCATCCGCCACGTAATTTTACCTCTCGCACTGCGTCGTATGCTGCCGCCGCTGGGCAACCAGTGGATCATCAGCATTAAAGATACCTCGCTGTTTATTGTCATTGGCGTCGCCGAACTGACCCGTCAGGGCCAGGAAATCATTGCCGGTAACTTCCGCGCACTGGAAATCTGGAGCGCCGTTGCGGTGTTCTATCTGATCATTACGCTGGTGCTGAGCTTCATTCTGCGTCGTCTGGAAAGAAGGATGAAAATCCTGTGATTGAATTTAAAAACGTTTCTAAGCACTTTGGTCCAACTCAGGTGCTGCACAATATTGATCTGAACATTGAACAGGGTGAAGTGGTGGTCATTATCGGACCCTCCGGATCCGGTAAATCTACCCTGCTGCGCTGCATTAACAAACTGGAAGAGATAACCTCTGGCGATCTGATCGTCGACGGTCTGAAAGTGAACGATCCGAAGGTAGACGAGCGGTTAATCCGCCAGGAAGCCGGGATGGTGTTTCAACAGTTCTATCTGTTCCCGCATCTGACGGCGCTGGAAAACGTCATGTTCGGGCCGCAGCGCGTACGCGGGGCGAATAAAGAACAGGCCGAGAAACTGGCGAAAGAACTGCTGGCGAAAGTGGGACTGGCCGAGCGCGCCCACCACTACCCTTCTGAGCTGTCCGGCGGTCAACAACAGCGTGTGGCTATCGCCCGTGCGCTGGCGGTGAAGCCGAAAATGATGTTGTTTGATGAGCCAACCTCAGCGCTGGATCCGGAACTGCGCCACGAAGTTCTGAAAGTAATGCAGGATCTCGCGGAAGAAGGGATGACCATGGTGATTGTGACCCACGAAATCGGTTTTGCCGAAAAAGTGGCTTCACGCCTGATTTTCATTGATAAGGGCCGTATTGCCGAGGACGGTAATCCGCAGGCCCTGATTGAAAATCCGCCCAGCCAACGCTTACAGGAATTCTTGCAGCACGTTTCCTGATAGCTCTGCCTCCCTTCATCCGAAGGGAGGTTTTTCACCAGAATCCTCTCATTTCAATTCTCTCCCGCCCTGACATCTATACTTATCCTTTTGAATTTATTTTCTCATGGGAGGAGTCATGCGCGGGATCCTGTTCATCATTGTTTGTCTGTTGAGTCTTCCGACCCAGGCGGTGACGATTCCTGGCGTTACCACGCCAACGTCAACCAACGCGCAAACCACACCGGCGAAAGAGCCGGATATTGAACAGAAAAAAGCGGCTTACGGCGCACTGGCCGATGTGCTGGAAAATGACGCCTCGCGTCAGGAGCTGATCGGCCAGTTACGCAAAGTGGCCACTGCCCCTCCTGCCCAGCCGGTGCCGACCATTGTCCCGCCCACGCTAACGGAGGAAAAAACGGTACTGGAAAACGTCACGGATGTCACCCGCCACTACGGTGAAGCCCTCTCCAGCCGCTTTGCCCAGCTTTATCGCAATATTACCGATGCCCCGCACAAAACCTTTAACTCGCAAACGTTCACCAATGCCCTGACGCATTTTTTAATGCTGGCGGTGTCGGTGTTCGGTTTTTTCTGGTTGGTTCGTCTGTGCGCGCTGCCGCTGTATCGCAAAATGGGACAATGGGCACGGCGCAAAAACCGCGAGCGCAGCAACTGGCTCCAGCTTCCGGCGATGATCGTTGGCGCATTCGTTATCGATTTACTTCTGCTGGCGCTGACATTGTTTGTCGGGCAGATACTGAGCGACAAAATGAACGCCGGCAGTCGCACGATCGCTTTTCAGCAAAGTTTGTTTCTCAATGCTTTCGCCCTGATTGAGTTCTTCAAGGCCATTTTGCGCCTGATATTTTGCCCTACGGTGGCCGAGCTGCGCCCGTTTAACATTCAGGATGCTGGCGCGCGCTACTGGAATCGCCGATTGAGTTCATTGAGCAGCCTGACTGGCTACGGGCTTATTGTTGCCGTACCCATTATCTCGAATCAGGTCAACGTGCAGGTCGGCGCGATGGCAAACGTCATCATCATGTTGTGTATCACGCTATGGGCGCTGTACCTGATTTTCAGAAACAAGAAAGAAATTACGCAGCATTTGTTGAATCTGGCGGAAAGATCCCTCGCTTTTTTCAGTCTGTTTATTCGCGCTTTTGCGTTGGTATGGCATTGGCTGGCCAGCGCCTACTTCATTGTGCTGTTTTTCTTCTCGCTGTTTGATCCAGGCAACAGCCTGAAATTCATGATGGGCGCCACGCTGCGCAGCCTGGTGATCGTCGGGATCGCCGCGTTTGTTTCCGGTATGCTTTCCCGCTGGATAGCCAAAACCATTACTCTTTCACCACATACCCAGCGCAGCTATCCGGAACTCCAAAAGCGGCTGAATGGTTGGTTGTCGACGGCGTTAAGCGTCGCCAGGATCCTGACGGTGTGCGTCGCGGTCATGCTGCTACTGAATGCCTGGGGACTGTTCGACTTCTGGAACTGGCTGCATTACGGCGCAGGAGAAAAAACGGTGGATATCCTGATCCGTATCGCGCTGATTTTATTCTTCTCCGCCATCGGTTGGACGATTCTCGCCAGCCTGATTGAAAATCGTCTGGCTTCCGATATTCACGGCCGCCCGCTACCCAGCGCGCGTACCCGCACCCTGTTGACGTTGTTTCGCAACGCGCTGGCGGTGATCATCAGCACGATCACCATCATGATTGTGCTGTCAGAAATTGGCGTCAATATCGCCCCCTTACTGGCTGGGGCCGGGGCGTTGGGGTTGGCGATCTCTTTTGGTTCGCAAACGCTGGTAAAAGATATTATTACCGGGATCTTTATTCAGTTCGAAAATGGCATGAACACCGGCGACCTGGTTACCATCGGTCCTCTCACCGGTACGGTAGAACGGATGTCTATCCGCTCTGTGGGCGTGCGTCAGGACACCGGGGCGTACCATATCATTCCCTGGTCATCGATAACGACCTTCGCCAACTTTGTGCGTGGAATAGGATCGGTCGTCGCCAATTACGATGTAGACCGCCATGAGGATGCGGATAAAGCGAATCAGGCGTTGAAAGACGCGGTTGCTGCGGTGATGGAAAAAGAAGACATCCGTGGGCTTATTATCGGCGAGCCGTCGTTTGCGGGGATTGTAGGGTTAACCAATACGGCCTTCACGCTGCGGGTTTCGTTTACCACCTTGCCGCTGAAGCAGTGGACGGTACGTTTTGCGCTCGACAGCCAGGTGAAGAAATACTTCGATCTGGCGAACATACGCGCGCCGGTACAGACATATCAGGTCTTGCCTGCACCGGTGAATGGCCCAACGCCTGCGGCAAGCGAACCGCTGCCGCCAGCCGAGCCAACGCTTTAACGTTTACGCGCCATAAAACGGCGACGCTGATCGTTATCCATAAAGGTCCAGGCAATAAAGCGGCTCTGCTTTTGCCCCTGGGCCATCTCTTTCTTGACCACTTTCACCGCGCCCGCGTCCGTCAACGCGTGATACAGCGGAGGCAAATTCTCGCCGCGCGAAACCAGCGTGGTGAACCACATCACCTGACGACCAAAGGCCTGGCTTTCAGCGATCATTTTTTTAATGAACGCCACTTCACCGCCTTCACACCACAGCTCCTGCTGCTGTCCGCCAAAGTTCAGCGCATCATCTTTATCTTGCCCCAGATTACGACGTTTACGCTCGCTTCCTGCGCGGGCTGAGGCCGCAGAATCATGGAATGGCGGGTTACACAATGTGGCTTCATATTGCTCATTTTTGTGAATGATACCGTTGAAAATTGCCGTAGCATCTTTCTGGCGACGCAGACGAATAGCACGGGTTAACCCCGGATTGCCGTTTACGATCGCCTGAGCGCTGTTAAACGCTTCGCTACTGGTCTCACTGCCCGTAAATCGCCAGCCGTATTCGTGCACGCCGATCAACGGATAAATACAGTTTGCCCCTACGCCGATGTCCAGGATGCTCGCATTTGCCGGAATGGTTCCGTTGGTTTCCCCCAACAGGTCGGCCAGGTGGTGAATGTAATCAGCGCGTCCAGGAACAGGAGGACACAAAAAACCGTCTGGAATATCCCAGTTTTTCACCGCATAAAAATGCGCCAACAGTGACTTATTGAGCGCCTTGACGGCTTGCGGATTGGCGAAATCAACACTCTGCTCACCGCCTGGCGTGAGGGTGAGAAATTGCGTCAGCTCTGGGGTAACCTGGCATAAAGTCGCAAGATCATAACGGCCATTGTGGCGATTGCGTGGGTGTAATCCCGGTTTCTGGGGGGGCATAGCATTCTCCTTTTAACAGCGGCGTAAGATACCCGCATAACGTCACGGGGTAAACACGCACTTCGTGGAAATTTGATTTTTTTATGCCTGCTTCATACCGATTTCTTTGTTCAAAAAACAGACGGTTCATCATCGATTTTTTGCGGTAAATGTCATCTGCTGGCGACCTAAACTTATCAGGCACACCTGTTGTTTTTCAGAGGATATCACCATGAAGAAATGCCTCACATTACTTGCCGCTACCGTACTGGCCGGCATGACCTTTGCGTCATTTGCTGCACAGCCCTACACCAGCCCAGCCACCGGTCAGTTACACGCTTCCGGCACAGTATCTGCTACCGGTGCAACTAACCTGAGCGATCTCGAAGACAAGCTGGCAGAAAAAGCGAAAGAACAAGGCGCAAAAGGCTTTGTTGTTAACTCTGCGGGCGGTAAAAATCAGATGTACGGTACCGCAACTATTTATAAGTAGCCCCCACCTCATCCCAACTGCATTCGACCCGAATGCAGTTTTTTGCGCTCTCATCACGCCACACACAGCTCAAATCGTAATCATCATGTTGGAATTTTGAATCCAATGTAAATAAATGTATTTATTTTTGAATTAATGAATGCTAAAACTCCTCACTGATTAGAAATGATTATCAAAATCATTATCAATTACACATTCATTTTCGCGAGACCTGCAGGGTACAACATCCACAGAGATGTCCCTTCGCGTGAGTGAAACCGTCTACTCAAAAATAATAAGTCACTTATTAACATGGATAAAAATCGCAACTTGCCGTCCAGTAGTTTTCATTCACTGACTTTTTTTGCTGGTCTGTGCATTGGCCTGTCTCCGGTAGCCCAGGCTGTCGCTGCAGGCGATCAGGATAAAAAACAAGAAGATACATTGGTCGTTGAAGCAACCAAACCTTCGCTGTATGCCCCAACACAGTCTGCCGACCCTAAATTCTCCCGCCCGGTAGCGGATACCACCCGCACCATGACGGTGATTTCTGAACAAGTGATTAAGGATCAAGGCGCAACAAATCTGACCGATGCGCTGAAAAACGTACCGGGCGTTGGCGCGTTTTTCGCTGGCGAAAACGGCAATTCCACTACCGGTGATGCGGTTTATATGCGTGGTGCGGATACCTCAAACAGTATTTATATCGACGGTATTCGTGATATTGGCAGCGTCACGCGCGATACCTTCAATACCGAACAGGTCGAAGTGATCAAAGGCCCTTCCGGCACCGACTATGGGCGTAGCGCACCGACAGGTTCCATCAATATGATCAGTAAACAGCCGCGCACCGACTCCGGGATCGATGCGTCGGCCAGCGTCGGCAGCGCCTGGTTCCGCCGTGGTACGCTGGACATTAACCAGGCTATCGGCGACACCACAGCCGCACGTTTAAATCTGATGGGCGAAAAAACACATGATGCCGGTCGCGACAACGTAAAGAATGAACGTTACGGTGTGGCCCCCTCTCTCGCTTTTGGCTTGGGCACCGAGAACCGACTGTATCTGAACTATCTGCACGTGACTCAGCACAACACGCCGGATGGAGGCATCCCCACTATCGGCCTGCCGGGTTACTCTGCGCCTTCCGCAGGAACGTCTGCACTGAATCATTCAGGAAAAGTCGATACGCATAACTTCTACGGTACCAACTCGGATTACGACGATTCGACGACCGATACCGCGACAATGCGTTTTGAACATGACCTGAGCGACAGCACCACGATTCGCAACACCACCCGCTGGTCGCGTATTAAACAGGATTATCTGATGACGGCGGTGATGGGCGGTGCGTCTAACATTACGCAACCCACCAGCAGCGTCGACACCTGGACATGGTCACGCCTGGCAAATACCAAAGATGTCAGTAACAAAATCCTGACCAACCAGACTAACCTGACCTCAAAATTTTACACCGGATCCATCGGCCACGATATCAGTACCGGTGTGGAACTGGCGCGCGAAACACAAACCAACTATGGTGTAGCCCCGCTCACCCCGCCGCCGGTTAATATTTATCATCCCAACAGCGACGTGAATATCGGCGGATTATCGCGTAGCGGTGCCAACGCCAACGGGCAAACCGACACATTTGGCGTATACGCTTTTGATACGTTACAAATTACCCGTGAGTTTGAGCTAAACGGCGGTATTCGCCTCGACAATTACCGCACTGAATATGACAGCGCCACCGCTTGCGGCGCTTCCGGCCGTGGTGCAATTGCATGTCCGACAGGCGTCGCCAAAGGTTCTCCGGTTACGACCGTGGATACGGCCAAATCAGGCAATCTGGTGAACTGGAAAGCGGGCGCGCTGTATCACCTGACCGATAAAGGCAACGTCTACATTAACTATGCCGTTTCTCAGCAACCGCCGGGCGGCAGCAACTTTGCCCTTGCGCAGGGAGGAACCGGTAACAGCGCAAACCGTACCGACTTCAAACCACAGAAAGCGAAAACCAGCGAGATCGGCACCAAATGGGAGGTGCTGGATAAGCGTCTGCTGTTAACCGCCGCGATTTTCCGCACAGATATTGAGAATGAAGTAGAGCAGAACGACGACGGAACATATTCCCAGTACGGGGAGAAACGCGTTGAAGGCTACGAACTCTCCGTAGCTGGCAACATCACCCCCGCTTGGCAGGTTATTGGAGGATACACCCAGCAACGCGCCACGATCCACAGCGGCAAAAACATTGCTCAGGATGGTTCTTCTTCCCTGCCCTATACGCCAGAACATGCCTTCACGCTGTGGAGCCAGTATCAGGCTACCGATGATATTTCCGTTGGCGCGGGCGCACGCTACGTGGGCAGCATGCATCGCGGTTCGGACGGCGCAGTGGGTACGCCATCTTATACTGAAGGTTACTGGGTCGCCGACGCCAGGCTGGGTTATCGCGTGAATCGCAATCTCGATTTCCAGCTGAACGTCTATAACCTGTTCGACACCGATTATGTATCCTCCATCAACAAGAGCGGATACCGTTACCATCCGGGCGAGCCAAGAACCTTCCTGCTCACCGCCAATATGCATTTCTGATCCATCTCGTGGGGCGAAAGCCCCACTTTCAGGAGAAACACTGATGATGTACCACATTCCCGGCGTTCTGTCGGCGCAGGATGTCGCCTGGTTTCGCGAACAACTGGACGCTGCCGACTGGATTGATGGCCGAGCAACCACCGGCGCCCAGGGCGCGCAGGTAAAAAACAACCAGCAGGTGGATACGCAAAGCGAGCGTTACGGCGTTTTGCAACAAGCGGTACAAACTGCGGTGAATAACAGCCCGCTTTTCTTCGCCGCAGCATTACCGAAAACGCTCTCCACACCGCTGTTTAATCGCTACCAGGACCATGAAACCTACGGTTTTCACGTTGACGGCGCGGTACGTAGTCATCCGGAAAACGGCTGGATGCGCACAGACCTTTCCGCCACCTTATTCCTCAGTAATCCCGACGATTATGCGGGAGGAGAACTGCTGGTCAATGATACCTACGGCCAGCACGCGGTAAAACTTCCAGCGGGCGATCTGGTGCTTTACCCTTCCAGCAGCTTGCACTGCGTTACGCCGGTAACCCGTGGGGTTCGTGTGGCATCCTTTATGTGGATCCAGTCGATGATCCGAGATGACAAAAATCGCGCCATGCTTTTTGAACTGGATAAAAACATTCAGTCCCTGAAGGCGCGTCATGGGGAAAGTAGCGAGATCCTGTCGTTACTCAATCTCTACCATAACCTGCTGCGCGAATGGTCTGAAATCTGATACCGCTGATGCGTGGTCGTTTTTCGCCCATCACATTCGCTATACTTATTCTGTAGACATCAGCAGGAGGTACATATGGCATCCGGATGGGCAAATGACGACGCAGTTAACGAACAGATCAACAATACTATTGAAGATGCTGTTGCCCGCGCCCGTGGTGAGTTACCGACGGGGGAAAGTCTGTATGAATGCGAAGAATGCGGCAATCCTATCCCACAGGCCAGGCGTGAGGCAGTACCTGGCGTACGCTTGTGCATCACATGCCAACAGGATAAAGATTCACATAATTCAGCATTTTCAGGATATAATCGCAGAGGTTCGAAAGATAGCCAGCTACGTTGACTCATCTTTACCAAAAGTTTCAGCGCATACGATTTCCTTTACGAGCACGCTTTTTTGCACTCTGTGTGGCAAAATGTGCCGTTGTTGGTTTCTCTGTAAAGCGTAGTGACAAGAACTGTAAATCCCTCATCTGAATTTATTAATATTCAATAAGTTATTTGTCATTCAATTTTTTTGATTGATGTCGTCAATTCTATTCGATTTTCTCTCGCCAAAAAAACGTGATACTTATCACATCGACGAAACAACGTCTTCTTAACAGAACACTAACTAACAGAACAAACCTGCGAGAGATTAATCATGAAAAACATTAAATATGCTGTTGCTGCTATCGCCCTGTCTACCCTGTCATTTGGCGTTTTCGCTGCCGAGCCGGTTTCCTCCACTCAGGCACAAAGCATGAATAAAATTGGTGTAGTCTCTGCTGATGGGGCCACCACACTGGATGGCCTGGAAGCCAAACTGGCTGAGAAAGCGGCTGCTGCTGGTGCATCTGGTTACAGCATCACTTCCGCTGTCGGTAAAGACAAAATGAGCGGCACCGCGGTTATCTATAAATAACCGAAAGATTACCTGTACGACCCAATGCTCCAACCCTCATTGACCCTGTTTGTTACCCTTTGTTTGCCCGTCCGCCACTGGACGGGCTTTTTTTTGCTTAGTGTTCCAGTCGTTGACGGAATTCCTGCAACACGGCGTCTGGCATGCCTATTTGCAGTGCCGCCTCACAAATCGCTTGCCAGCTTCCGGCATCCAGCGGAATACCGTGTTCCAGCCGTTCCTCGCGAGTATTCACCTCCCACTCCCCAGGCAACAGGATCGGGGCATCTTCAGCATGCGGGGACGCTTTCACCCATTCGGCAAATGCCGCAACCTGGTTGTCACAGTCCGGCGCGCTAAACAGTTCCGGATTCATAATAATAGTGGTCATACAGTTGATGATGGCGTCCGGGCTGGTCTGCAGGCTCTCTTCATGTGTGGTTTTACCTCCTGAAAGCGCACCACCCATAATTTCACACATCGCGGCCAGCGCATAACCTTTGTGTTGGGCAAACGTGAGCAACGATCCCAGCGGAGAAACCTGCATTACCGCAGGATCGGTTGTAGGCACCCCGTTTGTATCAATCAGGCATCCCGGAGCCACCGGCTCCCCCTTGTGCCATGCCACACGGGTTTTGCCAAACGCGATGGCACTGGTTGCATAGTCCAGCAACAGCGGGAAGGTATTTTTACGCGGAAAAACAACGCAGAAGGGGTTAGTGCCAAAACGACTATCGCGGCCATGAAACGGTGCAACCATCGGGATCCCGACCACACTCACAAAATGCACTGAGACAAAACCTGCCGCCGCACATTGCTCCGCCCAGTAGCCAATACGTCCAATATGATGCGAATTATGTAATGCCACGGCGGCAATACCGTGCTGACGCGCTTTTTCAATCCCCAGCGTGATGGCTTCATGCGCCGCCACCTGACCAAAGGCACAATCGCCATCAAGCGTAATCACCGCCCCCGCATCTTTAACCACTTTGGCATGACGATTGATCTGCAGATGTCCCTGCGAGAATGAGCGAATATAGCTGGGGATCATGCCGATGCCGTGGGAGTCATGACCGGCGAGGTTAGAGGCTATCAGATGATCGGCCACCAGTCGCGCCTCCTGTTCATTGCTTCCCATCTGCTGAAAAACGGCCTGGGTAAATGCGTGCAGCGTTGGCGCAGGGAAGCGATGTCCACTGTTCATTGTTATCTCCTGTTGTGTCGCGTGTTGATTGTGTTTCTTATTTTTCAACAAACTATGCTGCGCCACGGCGCTCAGGAGGTCAATAAACGTGCAGAAATTTCACGTTGGCGAAAAGAGAGAACCGACAGGCCTGGAAAATGGCCCGTCGGGGAATAAAAAATCAGAAGTTTTGTTCGACGCGAGCAAGTCCTTCAGCCAGCGTCGCGGATTCACCGGTTGCCACCAGGCAGCAGGCCATCTGGATTTTCAACGATGCCGGAACCGGCTCACTGCCGGCCAGACAACGCTCAATCCAGCGCGCAGTGGTTTCCGGATCTTTTGCCACCGGCAGCGGTACCGGCTCGTCAGGCATCTCGCTCTGTCGGTCCTGTAGCACTCGCACACCGGACGAATCGATCAGGCTTATCTGCGGGCAGCGCTGCGGGTTGGCGTACACCTCGCCTTCGGTACCGTGCATCAACAGGCCACGTCCACCGATATCGCTGAAGAATTTTGCCACACGCGAGACGTATTCCGGGTGTGACACGCTTGAAAGACGCAGCGCGGCGTCTTCAGCAAACGGTGTGGCTAATTTGGCCAACGTGTGCGCACTGTTGCGCACCCCCATTCGCCAACGCATCGCCAGCTGTTTTTCCAGCGGAGGACACAGCGCGCTCACCGGGATAAACACCGGCTGATGACCATCCAGCTTTGCCTGTGCCTGCCCGGCATGCCGCGTCGGCGCAATCCCCATCAGCTCGAAAATGGTTTCTGTCAGCACGCGGGTAGGATCCTCGCTGACGCCGTGCACCACCACCGGGAAGCCCAGCTTATGCAGTAAAATCGCCAACAGCGGCGTCAAATTCGCCTGCTTGCGCGCGCCGTTGTAGCTGGGAATGACAATCGGCATGGGTTTGGCAACCGGCGGGGTCAGGCGAAGGGTGTGGTTTTGCATTGCTTCGTAAAAGCCCAGCATCTCCGCTTCGCCTTCGCCTTTAATACGTAGCGCAATCAGTACGCCGCCCATTTCAAGCTCCGGTACGTCGCCGTTCAACATATGGGTATACAGTCCGCGAGCAGTATCCTTATCCAGGTCACGCGCGTGATTTTTTCCTCGCCCAATCTCTTTTATGATTTTGCGGTAATCCATCGATAACTCCTTGCCTGTTGCTCGCATCGTTAACGCCGACGGCGACGCGTAGGTTTCGTTTTTTCTTTTGGTTTTACTATAACGTCTGGCACAGCAGGTTGCTCTATCGGAAATATGGGTAACGCGTTCAGTAAACGCTTGCCATAATTTTTGGTCAATAAACGTTTGTCATAAATAACCACTTCTCCCCAGCAGCCGTGGCTACGAATGAGTCGCCCAACCTGCTGGATCAAATTGAATGACGCCGCAGGCAGGCTTTGAACCTCGAAAGGATAGCGATTCAGGCTTTTCAACCACTCGCCCTCGGTGATCACCACCGGGCTGTCGATCGGCGGAAATGCAATTTTGTGAATATGCACCTGGGTCAGCAGGTCGCCTTTCAAGTCCAGACCTTCAGCAAAAGATTGCAGCCCAACCAGCACGCTGCGCTCGCCGTTGGTCACCCGTTTGCGGTGCAACTCTACCAGTCGATAGCGCGGCTGATCGCCCTGCACCAACAACAGCAGACGCAGATCGGTGACGTGCTCAAGAAAACGCTGCATCGCCCGACCGCTGGCAAACAGCACCAGCATCCCCTGATGCTTTTTGCTTTCCAGCTGTTCGCGGAAATAGGCGGCCATTTCCGCGATATGTTGCTCTTCGTTATCAATTAACGGTTCGTAGCGCATCTGCGGAATGACGATTTTGCCCTGTTCAACGTGATTAAACGGTGAATCCAGCGCGACAAACCGATCCCCTGCTTTTTCCTTCAGCCCACTCATCTCCTGCAAACGCGAGAAGCTGTTGAGCGAGCGCAGCGTTGCGGAAGTGACAATAATATGCGGGACGCTACGCCACAGCAGGCGTTCAAGCTGATCGCTCACACGGATCCCCACGCAGTGGAACCAGACGTGGATTTGCCCGTCACGCACCTCGCGCGTCGCCCATTTACTCACCGGCGCGCCTGACGACTGCGCGAGCGATGCCAGCCGCCACAGTTTGCTTTGCGACTCAAACATGCCCAGCGCCCGGTTCATCTGCAAAATAACCCGATGCAGACGCACAACATCGTTCGTGCCAGTTTTTTCGCTGAGATCGTTGAGAAACAATTCCGCCAGACCGCGCAGCATTTCCGTTAGCTTCGCCAGACGCTGACAAATCTCCATCACTTCTGCAGGCAGTTCGCCCATCGCAAAGCGATGTTCCGCCTCCTGAGTAGCGGGCATATACAGATTAAGAATGCTATTAAGCGATGAAATCAGTTCATACAACTCTTCACAGTGAGCGTTCAGACGCTCGGCGTTCGCCAGCGGCGGCGTAGTTTTCGGGCGAAACTGTTCCAGGCAGGTCGCCACTAATTTGCAGAACAGATCCAGCTGGAGCCGATACCAGGGGGCGCTGATTTCTGCGCTCATCTCCAGCGCATCACGCGCGACGTCCGGCAGGTGGTGGCCTTCATCAAGGACCAGCAGCAGATTTTTCGGCTCCGGCAACACAGCTTCGCTTTCCATAGCCGCCATCACCAGCGCGTGGTTGGCCACCACCACCTCAGCCTCCTGAATCTCGCGGCGGGCGACAAAAAAGGGGCACTCACGATAGTAGTGACAGTTACGATTCAGACAGCTGGCTTTATCGGTGCTCAGGCGTTGCCAGAGTCCGTCATCGATGGCGATATCCGTGTGATCGCGCAGCCCGTCCCACTTGTAACTGTCGAGATCGCCTTTTAGCCTGGCGCAGCGCTTTTGTTCTTCCTGGTTATTGGGCGTCAGGTCATCGTCGAGAAAGGCCAGCAGATCCTGCTGATTGGGTTCGGTACTGGCCAGCGCCGCTAAATTACGCGGGCAAACATAGCGTCCGCGACCAAACGCGGCGGTAAAACGTAGGTCAGGGATAATTTTGCGCAACAGCGGTAAATCTTTGCTGTAGATCTGATCCTGCAAAGCAACATTGGCGGTACTGACCACCAGCGTTTTTTGTTCTTCACGCGCGATGGCAATACCGGGGAGCAGGTACGACAGGGTTTTCCCCACTCCGGTCGGCGCTTCAATCGCCAGATGCCGCCCTTCTTCACCTGCCAGCGTTTTCGCGACGTCAGCAATCATCTGCCGTTGCGGCGCACGGGGGATAAAGTCGGGGATCTGTTCCTGAAGCGCCTTGTACCAGGCGGCGATTTGCGCTTTTAACGCGGCCGTTAGTGCCATGAGAAAACCTGAAATACTGTATAAACAGCCACTATTGTGGCACTTTCTGGTACGTGTCGCAAAAAGAAAAGCCCGACCTTTCGGCCGGGCTCGCAATTACTGCGCGGAAGACGGTTTGCGCGGACGGCGCGGTGGACGAGGCTTATCGCCCGCCGGTTTGCCTTCGCCGCTACGCGGTTTCGCTTTTGGCGCACCGCCATCCTGACGACGCGGCTGCTGGCCACGCCTGGCTCCACCCTGACCGCGACCGCCACCGCCACGCTGCTGACGACCGTTCTGGATCGGCTCGGCTTTGATGGATGGGTCCGGCTCGTAGCCTGGCGTCGCAATACGCGGGATCTCTTTTTTCAGCAGCTTCTCAATGTCACGCAGCAGCTTGTGTTCATCGACGCACACCAGAGACAGCGCTTCGCCAGTGGCGGCAGCACGACCGGTACGACCAATACGGTGCACATAATCTTCCGGGACGTTTGGCAGCTCGTAGTTCACTACGTGCGGCAACTCTTCAATGTCCAGGCCACGCGCGGCGATATCCGTCGCCACCAGCACGCGAATATCACCGGATTTGAAATCAGCCAGCGCACGTGTACGCGCCCCCTGAGATTTGTTACCGTGGATCGCCGCGCTGCGAATACCGTCTTTATTCAGCTGTTCCGCCAGATGGTTCGCACCGTGTTTGGTACGGGTAAACACCAGCACCTGCTGCCAGTTGCCCTGACCAATCATCTGCGACAACAGTTCACGTTTGCGTTTTTTATCCACGAAATGCACATGCTGAGTCACCTGCTCTGACGCGGTATTACGACGCGCTACTTCAATTTCCAGCGGGTTATGCAGCAGCTTTTCGGCCAGCGATTTAATATCGTCAGAGAACGTTGCAGAGAACAGCAGGTTCTGGCGTTTTGCCGGCAGCTTCGCCAGAACACGACGAATGTCGTGAATGAAGCCCATATCCAGCATGCGGTCAGCTTCATCGAGTACCAGGATCTCAACCTGATCCAGTTTCACCGCATTCTGGTGTTCCAGATCGAGCAAACGGCCAGGCGTGGCAATCAGCACATCCACGCCGCCGCGCAGCTTCATCATCTGCGGGTTGATACTAACGCCGCCAAAGACCACCAGCGAGCGGATGTTCAGATACTTACTGTAATCACGTACGTTTTCGCCAATCTGAGCCGCCAGTTCGCGGGTTGGCGTGAGGATCAGCGCACGCACCGGACGACGACTTTTACCATGCGGCTGATGAGTAATCAGGTGCTGCAACAGCGGCAGGGTAAAACCTGCCGTTTTCCCAGTACCGGTCTGGGCGCTGGCCATCAGATCGCGGCCTTCCAGCACGGCAGGGATTGCCTGCTGCTGAATAGGGGTAGGTTCACGGTAACCCTGTTCGGCAACGGCACGTAAAATATCAGGGTTTAAACCAAGGGAATCAAAAGACATAACAACTCCGAACCGCCCTGACCGTTACCGGTGTCGTTTTCAGGGAGATACATACAATAGAGATGACAAAAACCACAATGTCATGAAGGGGCGGAGTGTAGCAGTTTTTGTGATGTGCCGCATAAATTATCCCTGCTGAGGAAAATAACGCCCCGGACTGGACAAGGTTGCACATCAGTCATAATCTTAATCAATCGATTGATTAAGATCAGAGTCGTGCCATGAATACACCCACCATGACAACCAAAGGTGAACAGGCAAAAAATCAGCTTATTGCCGCCGCGTTGGCACAGTTTGGCGAGTATGGTCTGCATGCCACCACGCGCGATATCGCCGCGCAAGCCGGGCAAAATATTGCGGCTATCACCTACTATTTTGGCTCAAAAGAGGATTTGTATCTCGCCTGTGCCCAGTGGATTGCGGATTTTATCGGCTCACAGTTTCGCCCGCACGCTGAAGAAGCTGAGCGTTTGTTTGCCCAGCCAAAGCCGGATCGTGGCGCAATGCGCGAATTGATCCTGCGCGCCTGCAAAAATATGATCACGCTGCTCACCCAGGAAGACACCGTAAATCTGAGCAAATTTATCTCGCGCGAACAGCTTTCACCCACCGCGGCTTATCAACTGGTGCACGACCAGGTTATCAATCCGCTGCATACACACTTAACACGCCTGATTGCTGCTTATACAGGCGGCGATGCCAACGATACCCAAATGATTCTGCACACCCACGCCATCCTCGGCGAGGTGCTGGCCTTTCGTCTTGGGAAAGAAACCATTCTGTTGCGTACAGGTTGGTCACAATTTGATGAAGATAAAAGCGCGCTGATTGACCAAACGATCACCTGTCACATCGATCTTATTCTGCAAGGTTTAACGCAAAGGAGTCTGGAGTCATGAAAAAACCTGTCGTGCTCGGGCTGGTTATCGCGGCCCTCGTTGCCGTGATTGCCGGTGGAACGTGGTGGTATCAAAGTCGGCAAGATAACGGCCTGACGTTGTACGGCAATGTCGATATCCGTAGCGTCAACCTGAGTTTTCGCGTTGGCGGCAGGCTGGCCTCACTGGCGGTTGACGAAGGCGATGCTATTACAGCCGGTCAGGTGCTGGGTGAACTGGATCACGCCCCATATGAAAACGCGTTAATGCAGGCGAAAGCCAATGTTGCCGCCGCCCAGGCGCAATACGATCTGATGCTGGCCGGGTATCGCACAGAAGAGATTGCCCAGGCAGCAGCGGCTGTCAAACAGGCGCAGGCCGCCTATGATTATGCGCAGAACTTTTATAATCGGCAGGTAGGATTGTGGAAAAGCCGCACCATCTCCGCCAACGATCTGGAAAATGCCCGTTCATCACGCGATCAGGCGCAGGCTTCGCTGAAATCTGCGCAGGACAAACTTACCCAGTATCGCAGCGGTAATCGTGTACAGGACATTGAACAGGCGAAAGCCACGCTCGAACAAGCTCAGGCCCAGCTTGCGCAGGCAGAGCTCAATTTACACGACACCACGCTAATCTCCCCGTCTGACGGCACACTACTCACCCGTGCGGTGGAGCCTGGTAGCATGCTGAACGAAGGGGGCACGGTACTGACGTTGTCGCTTACGCGTCCGGTTTGGGTTCGCGCCTACGTAGATGAGCGGAATCTGAGCCAGGCCCAACCGGGACGCGAAATCCTGCTCTACACCGATGGCCGTCCGGACAAACCGTATCACGGTAAAATCGGCTTCGTGTCGCCTACTGCCGAGTTTACGCCGAAAACAGTTGAGACTCCTGACCTGCGCACCGATCTGGTTTATCGCCTGCGTATTGTAGTGACCGACGCGGACGATGCGCTACGCCAGGGAATGCCGGTAACGATCAAATTCAGTGACGAGGCACGGCATGAATGATGCCGTTATTACGCTCAAAGGGCTGACAAAAAACTTTGCCGGAATGGAAAAACCCGCCGTCGCCCCGCTCGACTGTACCGTGCATGCGGGCTACGTGACCGGACTTGTCGGACCGGACGGCGCGGGGAAAACCACGCTGATGCGCATGCTGGCGGGATTGTTAAAACCCGATGCCGGAAGTGCTGCGGTGATTGGTTTTGATCCCATCAAGGACGACAGCGCGCTGCATGCGGTGCTGGGCTATATGCCGCAGAAATTTGGTCTGTATGAAGATTTGACCGTCATGGAGAACCTCAATCTCTATGCCGATTTGCGCAGCGTCACCGGTGAAACGCGAGAAAAAACCTTTGCCCGGTTACTGGAATTTACCTCGCTGGGGCCATTTACCGGACGACTGGCCGGCAAACTTTCCGGCGGCATGAAACAAAAGCTCGGGCTGGCCTGTACGCTGGTCGGCGAACCCAAAGTGCTGCTGCTGGATGAGCCAGGTGTGGGTGTCGACCCAATTTCCCGTCGCGAATTGTGGCAAATGGTTCATGAGCTGGCCGGGGACGGTATGCTGATCCTCTGGAGTACGTCGTACCTGGATGAAGCAGAGCAATGTCGCGATGTACTGCTGATGAACGAAGGTGAGCTGTTGTACCAGGGCGATCCCACTCAGCTGACGCAAACCATGGCGGGTCGAAGCTTCCTGATGAGCAGTCCGCAGGAAAATAACCGCCGACTGCTGCAACGCGCGTTAAAACTGCCGCTGGTCAGCGACGGGATGATTCAGGGGAAATCCGTCCGTTTAATCCTGAAAAAGGACGTGACAGTTCAGCAGATTCAACACGCTGACGGCATGCCGGAAGTAACCATCAACGAAACCGCCCCCCGTTTCGAGGATGCTTTTATCGATTTACTCGGCGGAGCCGGGACATCGGAGTCCCCACTGGGCGCTATCCTGCATACCGTAGAAGGCACGCCTGGCGAAACGGTGATCGAAGCCAAAGCGCTGACCAAGAAATTTGGCGATTTTGCCGCGACCGACCACGTAGACTTTGCCGTGCAGCGCGGCGAGATTTTTGGCCTGCTAGGGCCCAACGGCGCAGGCAAATCCACGACCTTTAAAATGATGTGCGGCCTGCTGGTTCCCACGTATGGCAAAGCGCTGGTGCTGGACATGGACCTGAAGGTCAGCTCCGGCAAAGCGCGCCAGCATCTGGGTTATATGGCGCAAAAATTCTCGCTGTACGGCAACCTGACCGTTGAGCAGAACCTGCGCTTTTTCTCCGGCGTCTACGGCCTGCGCGGTCGGGCACAGAAGGAGAAAATCGATCGTATGAGCGAGGCATTCGGTCTGAAAAGCATCGCGTCTCACGCCACCGACGAACTGCCGCTGGGCTTTAAGCAGCGCCTGGCGCTGGCCTGCTCGCTGATGCATGAACCCGATATTTTGTTCCTCGATGAACCCACTTCGGGGGTCGATCCTCTCACTCGCCGCGAGTTCTGGCTGCATATCAACAGCATGGTGGAAAAAGGCGTCACGGTAATGGTGACTACCCACTTTATGGACGAGGCGGAGTACTGCGATCGCATCGGGCTGGTGTATCGCGGCAAACTGATTGCCAGCGGTACGCCGGACGACCTGAAAGCTCAGGCTGCCGACAACGACACGCCGGATCCGACGATGGAACAGGCGTTTATCACGCTAATCAATGACTGGGATAAGGAGCACGCGCATGAGTAATTCCGCTCTCTCCTGGCGTCGCGTACGCGCACTGTGCGTGAAAGAAACCCGCCAGATCGTCCGCGATCCCAGCAGTTGGCTGATTGCGGTGGTGATCCCGTTGCTGCTGCTGTTTATTTTCGGCTACGGGATCAACCTCGACTCCAGCAAGCTACGGGTAGGGATTTTGCTCGAACAGCAAAGCGAAGAGGCGCTGGATTTTACCCATACCATGACCGGCTCGCCGTATATTGACGCCACTATCAGCGATAACCGTCAGGAATTGATTGAGAAAATGCAGGCCGGGCGCATTCGCGGGCTGGTGGTGATCCCAGTGGATTTCGCCCAGCAGATGGCGCGACCAAACGACGTGGCGCCGATCCAGGTGATCACCGACGGCAGCGAACCCAATACTGCCAACTTTGTGCAGGGTTATGTCGAAGGTATTTGGCAGATCTGGCAACAACAGCGGGCGGAAGATCGTGGAGAATCATTCAAGCCCTTGATCGACGTGCAGACCCGCTACTGGTTTAACCCGGCAGCCATCAGCCAGCATTTTATTATTCCCGGAGCGGTAACAATTATAATGACGGTCATTGGCGCGATCCTCACCTCATTAGTAGTGGCGCGCGAATGGGAACGCGGAACCATGGAGGCGCTGCTTTCTACCGAAGTCACCCGCGTAGAGCTGCTGCTGTGTAAACTGATCCCCTATTATTTTCTCGGCATGCTGGCGATGCTGCTGTGTATGCTGGTGTCGGTATTTATTCTCGGCGTGCCCTATCGCGGCTCGCTGCTAATCCTGTTTTTCATTACCAGCCTGTTTCTGCTGAGTACGCTCGGCATGGGCCTGTTGATTTCGACTATTACCCGCAACCAGTTTAACGCCGCTCAGGTGGCGCTGAACGCCGCTTTCCTGCCCTCGATTATGCTGTCAGGTTTTATCTTCCAGATAGACAGCATGCCCGCGATTATCCGGGCGGTAACCTACATTATTCCGGCGCGTTATTTCGTCAGCACCCTGCAAAGCCTGTTTCTGGCGGGAAATATTCCTGTGGTGCTAATTATCAACGTGCTGTTTTTAATCGCTTCGGCGGTAATGTTTATTGGCCTGACGTGGCTTAAAACCAAACGTCGGCTGGATTAAGGGGACGGGCATGTTTCATCGCTTATGGACGTTAATTCGCAAAGAGCTGCAATCGCTGTTACGCGAACCGCAGACGCGAGCCATTCTGATTTTACCGGTACTGATTCAGGTGATCCTGTTCCCGTTTGCGGCGACGCTGGAAGTGACCAACGCCACGATCGCTATCTATAACGAAGACAACGGTAAACATTCGGTGGAGTTAACCCAACGCTTCGCCCGCGCCAGCGCCTTTACCCATGTTCTGCTGCTTAAAAGTCCCCAGGAAATTAAGCCGACTATCGACACGCAAAAAGCCCTGCTGCTGGTGCGCTTCCCGGCCAACTTTTCGCGCAATCTGGACACCTTCCAGCAGGCACCCATGCAAATTATCCTCGATGGGCGTAACTCCAACAGCGCGCAAATTGCCGCCAACTACCTGCAGCAGATCGTTAAGACGTATCAGCAGGAGCTGATGGACGGCAAGCCGAAACCAAACAATAGCGAGCTGGTCGTGCGTAACTGGTATAACCCGAATCTGGATTACAAATGGTTCGTAGTACCGTCGCTGATCGCGATGATCACCACTATCGGCGTAATGATCGTCACCTCGCTGTCGGTTGCCCGTGAGCGCGAACAAGGCACGCTGGATCAGCTGCTGGTCTCTCCGCTTACCACCTGGCAGATTTTCATCGGCAAAGCGGTTCCCGCGCTAATTGTGGCAACCTTTCAGGCCACCATTGTGCTGGCAATCGGCATTTGGGCTTATGACATTCCGTTTGCCGGTTCACTGGGGCTGTTCTATTTCACGATGGTGATTTACGGGCTGTCGTTGGTCGGCTTTGGTTTGCTGATTTCATCGCTGTGCGCGACACAGCAGCAGGCGTTTATCGGCGTGTTTGTGTTTATGATGCCGGCGATTTTGCTCTCAGGTTACGTCTCGCCGGTCGAAAATATGCCGGTGTGGTTACAGAATCTGACGTGGATTAACCCAATCCGCCATTTTACGGACATTACGAAACAGATTTACCTGAAGGATGCGAGTCTGCAGATTGTCTGGGGAAGTTTGTGGCCGCTGTTGGTGATAGCGGCCACAACCGGCTCAGCGGCGTATGCGATGTTTCGACGCAAGGTGATGTAGCTTTTTGTCTTTCGCCAGCAGCGAGACCACGGCGGGTCCGGCCAGGATCACCAGCCCCGCCAGTGACAGCAAAACGTTGTTTTGCAGCACGCGTGACAGTAACCACAGCACGATCATCGCAGCACCGAAATACCACGTGGTGGTGAGTTCTTCCAGCACATCCGCTACGTCGCGCCAGCGCTGTTCATGGTGACGTTGCAAGGCCAGCATTAATAAAACTGTTACGCCGTAAACGACGCATAATCCCAGGCCGACGCGCACCAGCGTGCCGCTCATCCAGCCCATTACCAGCAACGCCACTACCAGTAAATGCAACACAATCTGCCAGCAACTTAGACCCGTTGCGACACGAACACGTTGTTGCCACCTCATGGCTTTTCTCCTGAAGGATTTTCAACTAATTGTTCAGAGTACCGGACTTTACGGAAAATTCCGCAACACTGCATCTTTTTGTGACGATGACTACACTATTTTATTTAGGAAGTGACGCCAACGGGAGGCTCATGAGCGGATCGGGAGTTCAATTTTCATTCAATGTGCTCACCATTAATACTCACAAAGGGTTCACCGCCTTCAATCGGCGTTTTATTTTGCCTGAGCTAAGGGAAGCCGTCAGAACGGTTGGTGCGGACATTGTATGCCTGCAGGAAGTGATGGGTGCGCACGAAGCTCACTCATTGCGCATTGAGAACTGGCCGGATACCACCCACTACGAATTTCTGGCGGACACAATGTGGAGCGACTTCGCCTATGGGCGTAATGCTGTGTACCCGCAGGGGCATCACGGTAATGCGGTGCTATCGCGTTATCCCATTGAACATGATGAAAATCGTGATGTGTCGGTCGGCGCGAGTGAAAAGCGCGGGGTGCTTTACTGCCGTATCGCGCCACCAATGCTCTCCCACCCCATTCATGTCATGTGTGTGCATCTCGGTTTACGCGAAGCTCATCGCCAGGCCCAGCTTGCGATGCTGGCTGATTGGGTCAATGCCCTGCCCGACGCGGAACCGGTGGTGATCGCTGGAGATTTCAACGACTGGCGGCAAACGGCCAATCACCCGTTGAAAACCAGAGCCGGACTTGACGAGATTTTTACCCGCGCCCACGGTCGCCCAGCACGCACATTTCCGGTGCAGTTTCCCCTGCTGCGTCTGGACAGGATCTATGTGAAAAACGCGAATGCCAGTACCCCAACGACGCTAGCGCTGCGTCACTGGCGACATTTGTCCGATCATGCCCCTCTGAGTGCGGAGATTCATTTATGAAATATGGCTGGCGTGAAGGCAATCAAATTCAACTGCTGGAAAACGGCGATCAATTCTACCCCGCCGTTTTTGACGCCATTAAACAGGCGCAACAAAAAATTATCCTTGAGACCTTTATCTGGTTTGAAGATGCGGTAGGAAAACAGCTGCATGCCGCGTTGCTCGAAGCCGCCCGGCGAGGAATCAAAGCAGAGGTGCTGCTGGATGGCTACGGCTCGCCGGATCTTAGCGACCGTTTTGTTGAAGAGCTGACCACAGCCGGCGTTGTCTTCCGCTACTACGATCCACGTCCGCGCCTGTTCGGTATGCGCACCAATCTCTTTCGCCGAATGCATCGCAAAATAGTGGTCATTGACGATCGTGTTGCTTTTGTCGGCGGCATCAATTATTCCGCTGAACATATGTCTGATTACGGCCCGGAGGCCAAGCAGGATTACGCCGTTCGCGTTGAAGGCCCTGTTGTGGCTGATATCCTGACATTCGTGCTGGAGAACTTACCGGGGCAAAGCGCAGTACGACGCTGGTGGCGACGTCATCATCGGGCCGTCGATAATCATCATCCCGGCGAAGCACAGGCACTGTTTGTCTGGCGTGATAATGAAGAACATCGTGATGATATTGAACGCCACTATCTGAAAATGCTAACCCAGGCAAGGCGGGAAGTGATTATTGCCAATGCCTATTTCTTTCCGGGCTATCGCCTGCTGCATGCCCTGCGTAAAGCAGCGAGACGCGGCGTGCGGGTAAAACTCATCGTCCAGGGTGAACCGGATATGCCGATTGTAAAAGTTGGCGCCCGCCTGCTGTACAACTATCTGGTTAAAGGCGGCGTCCATGTTTATGAATACCGGCGTAGGCCTCTGCACGGCAAAGTGGCACTGATGGATGACCACTGGGCAACGGTCGGTTCCAGCAATCTCGACCCCCTGAGCCTGTCGCTCAATCTGGAGGCAAATCTGATTATTCATGACCGCACGTTTAACCAGACTTTACGTGACAACCTGAACCCTATCATTGCGCAGGACTGCAAGCGTGTTGATGAATCCATGCTGCCCAAGCGCACCTGGTGGAACCTGACCAAAAGCGTACTGGCGTTCCACTTTTTACGCCACTTCCCGGCTCTGGTCGGCTGGCTACCGGCGCATACCCCGCATCTGGCTGAGGTAGAGCCGCCCGCACAGCCCACGCTGGAAACGCAGGATCGTATTCCAACTGAGGATGCAGGAGGAAAATCCTGATGGCAAAAAGCCACCGACGCTGGCGATTAGCGAAAAAGATCCTTACATGGCTGTTTTTTATTGCGGTCATCGTATTGCTGGTGGTTTATGCCAGCAAAGTCAACTGGCAGGAGGTGTGGACGGTCATCCGCGATTACAACCGGATTGCCCTGCTCAGCGCCGTGGGGCTGGTGATTGTCAGTTATTTGCTTTACGGCTGTTATGACCTGCTCGGACGCTATTATTGCGGCCATAAGCTGGCAAAACGTCAGGTCATGCTGGTGTCGTTTATCTGTTACGCCTTCAACCTGACGTTAAGCACCTGGGTAGGCGGTATTGTGATGCGCTATCGGCTCTACTCTCGCCTCGGATTACCGGGGAGCACAATCACCCGCATTTTTTCGCTGAGCATTACCACCAACTGGTTGGGCTATATTCTGCTGGGCGGTTTTATTTTTACCTTCGGCATCGTTGAACTGCCCGCACACTGGTATATCGATGAAGGTACGCTGCGTATTTTAGGCGTAGCGCTGCTGCTGATTATTGTCGTTTATCTGTGGTTTTGCGCCTTCGCTAAGCATCGACACATCACCATCAAGGGCCAAAAGCTGGTGCTACCCTCCTGGAAATTTGCCCTCGCGCAAATGGCGATATCCAGTGCTAACTGGATGGTAATGGGGGCGATTATCTGGTTGTTGCTCGGTCAGAATATCGATTATTTCTTCGTGCTGGGCGTGCTGCTGGTGAGCAGTATTGCCGGCGTAATCGTGCATATTCCGGCGGGGATCGGCGTGCTGGAAGCGGTCTTTATGGCGCTGCTGGCAGGAGAAAAAACGTCTCAGGGAACGATTATTGCCGCTCTGCTGGCATATCGCGTGTTGTACTATTTTATTCCGCTACTTCTGGCACTGGTGTGTTATTTGCTGCTGGAGAGTCGGGCAAAAAAGTTGCGGGTAAAAAACGAGAAGGCGATGGCGAAATAATTCACCGGATGGCGGCTTACGCCATCCGGTAGCGGAAAATTAACGACGATTGCCGAAGATACGCAGCAGCATCAGGAACAGGTTAATGAAGTCCAGATACAGCGTTAACGCCCCAAGAATAGCGTATTTACGCAAGTTGGAACTGTCGCGCAGATCGATCTGCTCACCGATATTTTTCAGCTTCTGCGTGTCATAGGCGGTCAGGCCGACAAACACAATCACCCCTATGTACGTCACCGCCCACATCAACGCTTCACTCTTCAGCCAGAAGTTAACCAGCGAGGCCAGCACAATACCAATCAGCGCCATAAACAGCATATTGCCGAAGCCGCTCAGATCGCGCTTGGTGGTGTAGCCGTACAAACTCATGATACCGAACATCCCGCCGGTGACCACAAAGGTACTGGCGATAGACGAATAGGTATAGACAATGAAAATGCTTGATAGCGTCAGACCGGTTAACGCCGAGTAGAGCATAAATAGCGTGGTCGCCACACCCGCGCTAAGCTTTTGCACCATGCCAGACAGGACAAACACCAGCGCCAGTTGGGCGATGATCAGGCCAAAGAAGGTGATTTTGCTGGAGAAAACAAACATCATCACCGCAGGCGTATTTGCCGCATACCAGGCGATAAACGCCGTCAGCAACAGCCCGCAAGTCATCCAGCCATAGACCTGCGCCATATAGGTTTGCAGACCGGAATGCGCCTGCACAATAGAATCGGATCGTGGGAATCGGTCCATGACAATCTCCTGAATCAGTATGAGCCTAACACAAGTGTACTACTCTACCAGCGTTTTGCCGCCTGCTTATCGCTGTCGCGAGCATCAACCCAACGTTCACCTTCCGGCGTGGCCTCGCGCTTCCAGAACGGCGCGCGGGTTTTCAGGTAATCCATAATGAACTGCCCGGCATCAAACGCACTGCTACGATGCGCGCTGGTCACGCCAACAAAAACGATTTCGTCACCCGGCCACAGTTCGCCAATGCGATGAATCACTGTTACTCGTCCCAGCGGCCAGCGCGAACGCGCTTCGTCGACAATCTCCGCCAGCGCTTTTTCAGTCATCCCTGGATAGTGTTCCAGCGTTAACGCCTGCACGCTATCGCCGAGATTGTGGTTGCGGACTTTCCCGGTGAAAGTGACCACCGCGCCGTCCTCGTCGCGTTCGGCCAGCCAGGGATACTCATCCCCGACACGAAACGGCGCAGAGCCAACAACAATTCGCGTTTCAGCCATCTTAGCCTCCGGTTACCGGTGGGAAGAAAGCCACTTCGTCACCCGCATTAAGGGTATGGTCAAAATCGACCAGCGTCTGGTTTACCGCCGCCAGCAGCTTACCGTCTTCCAGCGCCAACGCCCAGCGATCGCTTTTTGCCGCAAGATGCTTACGCAGCGCTTCTACCGTTGCAAACTCGGCGGCGACCTCTAAGGCATCGGTATTTACCAGTTCGCGTACCTGAGCAAAGAAGAGAACCTTAATCATGCGCATCCACCTTAAAATCTCCGGATTTGCCGCCGCTTTTTGCCAGCAGACGCACCGGACCAATCACCATATCCTTTTGCACCGCTTTACACATATCGTAGATAGTCAACGCCGCTACGGAGGCAGCCGTTAACGCTTCCATTTCGACACCGGTTTTCCCGGTCAGGCGACACAGCGTTTCAATGCGTACGCGGTTGTGCTCAGGCTCGGCGTGCAGATTGACTTCCACCTTGCTCAGCATCAGCGGATGACACAGCGGGATAAGATCCCAGGTCCGTTTGGCGGCCTGAATACCCGCAATACGCGCCGTGGCGAATACATCGCCCTTATGGTGACTGCCATCGATAATCATCGCCAGCGTATCACTACGCATGGTAACAAAGGCTTCGGCACGCGCCTCGCGTACCGTTTCCGCTTTGGCGGAGACATCCACCATATGCGCTTCGCCAGCGGCGTTAATATGAGTCAGTTGCGACATACTTATTTCTTCAAATGTGGGTGGAAATTACACGGACGCGTACGGGCATCAAGCTGCGGCGCAATAATATTTTCCCAGGCGGTACGACACGCTTTGGTCGACCCCGGCATGGCGAAAATCAGCGTTTTATTGGCGACTCCGGCAATCGCCCGGGATTGCAGCGTCGCGGTGCCAATCTCTTCAAACGACAACATACGGAAGACTTCGCCGAACCCTTCAACTTCTCTGTCGAACAACGGTTGCAGCGCTTCCGGCGCCTGGTCCCCTTCGGTTAACCCGGTGCCGCCGGTGATGAGCACAACCTGCACGTCGTCACTGGCAATCCAGGCTGAAACCTGGGCGCGGATGGCGTAACGGTTCTCTTTGACAATCGCCTTGTCGACTATTTGATGACCCGCTTCTTGCGCCGAGTCACGCAGATAATGGCCGGAGGTGTCATCTTCTTCGCCACGACGATTGGAAACAGTAAGAATAGCAATGCGTGTCGGGATAAATTCAGCGCTTACCTGACTCATGAAAAACTCCTTTTAGCGATCAGCCGCCAATGTAAGATAAGTTTTGCGTAATACCGGTATTGTTCTGATGTAAGAAATGGGTCTGTTTTTTCTCCAGCAGCGCAGCTGAAATGCGTTCTTCCAGCGCCGACTGCTGAGCGTCATCTTCCAGCAAATCACGCAGGCTAACGCCACCTTCACCAAATAAACACAGATGAAGCTTACCGACAGAGGAAACGCGTAGACGGTTGCAGGTAGCGCAGAAGTCTTTCTCATAAGGCATGATCAGACCAATTTCGCCAACATAGTCAGGATGGCAGAAAACCTGAGCCGGGCCGTCGCTGCGCTGTCGGATCTGATGAATCCAGCCGCGGCGCAGCAGCTCATCGCGCAGTACCTGGCCGGAGATATGGTGTTTACGGAAGAGCGAGCTGCCCTCGCCTGTTTCCATCAGTTCAATAAAACGCAGTTGGATCGGCCGTGGTTGGATCCAGGCCAGGAAGGTGTCCAGCTGATGATGGTTTACGTCGCGCATCAGCACGGTGTTGACTTTCACTTTTTCAAAACCCGCATCAAAGGCGGCGTCAATACCTGCCATCACCTGCTGAAACTTGTCCTGCCCGGTAATGGCATGAAACTGACGGGCATCCAGGCTGTCGACGCTGACGTTTAGCGCGGTTAGCCCGGCATCGCGCCAGACGGCGGCATCGCGCGCCAGACGATAACCATTGGTGGTCACCGCAATCTGACGGATGGCGTCGTTTTCACGCACGGCGGCGATGATGTCGGTAAAGTCGCGACGCAATGAAGGTTCGCCACCTGTCAGACGCACTTTCTCCGTTCCCAGACTGGCGAACGCACGCGTGACACGACGAATTTCATCAACGGTTAAAAAGCCGTTATTGGTGACCCCGCCGGGCTTATAGCCATCCGGCAGGCAGTAGGTGCAACGAAAGTTACACACATCTGTAATCGACAAACGTAAGTAGTAAAACTTACGCGCGAAAGCATCGGTAAGTTGAGAGCCCATGTACACCTTTCCAAATACGGGAGACGTAGTCATTTCTTCCTGCGCCCTGGTGACAAACTTATTCAAGTATTGTCACGGCCAAAGCACCGTATCATTTGACCCAGGTGCAGAGGCTAGAGTGTTTATACTCGTCATACTTCGAGTACATTGTGGTTATGCCGATACTAGCGTGTAAATGACGCTTTTGCCATGTACACTTTCGCTATATAAATATGTATATAGCGACGCGATCGTGCATTTTCGCTACAGAATAAGCAAAAACCATAGTTTTGCATTGATATACATCATCTTGCCGTCAGGTCGATATCGTCAGAAAGGGGTAGATCGCAGATAATAAATTTCGCCAGATGCCAACTGGATAATTGCTGAAAACACGCTATTTACGGTACTGTAGCGCCGATCAATTGATATCAGGAAACTCTATGCGCACTCGCACCCTGGCAGATTTGGACCGCGTTGTCGCTCTCGGCGGAGGGCATGGATTAGGACGCGTTCTTTCCTCACTTTCCCCTTTAGGCTCACGCCTGACGGGTATCGTCACCACGACCGATAACGGCGGCTCGACAGGCCGTATTCGTCGCTCTGAAGGCGGGATCGCCTGGGGAGACATGCGTAACTGTCTCAACCAGTTAATTACCCAGCCCAGCGTCGCATCCGCTATGTTTGAGTATCGTTTTGGCGGAAATGGCGAACTTTCCGGGCATAACCTCGGAAATCTGATGTTAAAGGCACTCGATCACCTCAGCGTGCGGCCTTTAGAAGCCATCAATTTAATTCGTAACCTGCTGAAGGTCGATGCGCATTTAATTCCGATGTCGGAGCTGCCAGTGGATCTGATGGCTATCGACGATCAGGGGCATGAAGTCTATGGCGAAGTGAATATCGATCAGCTCACTATCCCTCCTCAGGAGCTGATGCTGTCGCCAAAAGTCCCCACCACGCGGGAAGCGGTTGAAGCTATCGCCGAAGCGGATTTGATTCTGATAGGGCCAGGCAGTTTTTACACCAGTCTGATGCCGATCCTGCTGCTCGACGATCTGGCGCAGGCGTTACGTCGCACGCCGGCCCCGATGGTCTACATCGGTAATCTCGGCCGCGAGTTAAGCCTGCCAGCAGCCAGCCTGACACTCAACGATAAGCTGGCAATCATTGAACAGTATGTTGGCAAGAAAGTGATTGATGCCGTAGTTGTGGGCCCGAAAGTGGATGTTTCCACCGTTACCAATCGCGTTGTCATTCAGGAAGTGCTGGAAGCCAGCGATATTCCCTACCGCCATGATCGCCAGCTATTGCATAGCGCGCTGGAAAAAGCGGTACAGGCGTTAGGCTGAGCGAATTTGCCTGATGGCGCTGACGCTTATCAGGCATACACAACCTTGACGTTTCCAGGCCAGATGACGGGTCTCCCCCACCTTCAACATCGCGTTAAGACGCCGCGATAAACAGCTCGCGCAGCTGATGCAACTGGTCGCGGATCGTCGCGGCCTCTTCAAATTCAAGATTCTGCGCATGCTGCATCATTTGTCCTTCCAGCTCGTGAATCTTCTGCTGCAGCGCTTTTGGCGTCATATCCAGTTCGACAACCTCAGACTTCGCACCTGCGCGTGACTTCCCTTTGCCTTTCGCCTTGGTCTTCGCAATATTCTGACCCAGCGCCAGAATATCGACCACTTTCTTATTCAGCCCCTGCGGCGTAATGCCGTGTTCTTCGTTGTAAAGCTGCTGTTTCTCACGACGACGTTCAGTTTCACCAATCGCTTTGGCCATTGAGGCGGTAATTTTGTCGCCGTAAAGAATAGCCTTACCGTTGATGTTACGCGCCGCACGACCAATGGTCTGGATCAGCGAACGTTCAGAACGCAGGAACCCTTCTTTGTCTGCGTCCAGAATCGCCACCAGCGAGACTTCAGGCATGTCCAGCCCCTCACGTAACAGGTTGATACCCACCAGCACGTCAAACTCGCCCAGACGCAGGTCACGAATGATTTCCATGCGTTCCACGGTATCGATGTCAGAGTGCAGATAGCGCACCCGCTCACCGTGTTCTTCGAGATATTCGGTGAGGTCCTCCGCCATGCGTTTGGTGAGCGTAGTGACCAGCACACGTTCGTTAATCGCCGCACGGGTGCGGATCTCCGACAGCAGATCGTCAACCTGCGTCGCCACCGGACGCACCTCAATGACCGGATCCAACAGGCCGGTCGGTCGTACTACCTGATCGACCACTTCATCACCAGATTTCTCCAGCTCATAGTTACCCGGCGTCGCTGAAACGTAGATGGTTTGTGGAGCCAACGCCTCAAACTCTTCAAATTTGAGCGGACGGTTATCCAGCGCCGAGGGCAGACGGAATCCGTATTCGACCAGGGTCTCTTTACGCGCCCGGTCTCCGCGATACATGCCGCCAATTTGTGGAATTGTGACGTGGGATTCATCCACCACCAGCAGACCGTCGGCAGGCAGGTAATCAAACAGCGTCGGCGGCGGCTCACCGGGGCCACGCCCGGACAGATAGCGGGAGTAGTTTTCAATCCCCGAGCAGTAACCCAGCTCATTCATCATTTCCAAATCGAACTGTGTACGCTGGCTTAACCGCTGTTCTTCCAACAATTTGTTATTTGCCAACAGAATTTTACGCCGCTCTGCCAGCTCAACTTTGATTTCTTCCATCGCCTGCACGATACGTTCGCGCGGCGTCACGTAGTGCGTTTTAGGATAGATGGTGTAGCGCGAAATCGTGGATTCGACCTGCCCGGTGAGCGGGTCAAACAGCGATAAGCGTTCAACTTCTTCATCAAACAGTTCCACACGCAGCGCGATGTCGTCGGATTCAGCCGGGAAAATGTCGATCACTTCACCGCGCACACGGAAGGTCCCGCGCTGAAATGCCTGATCGTTGCGGGTGTATTGCAGTTCCGCAAGGCGGCGCAGGATCGCGCGTTGATCGATAATCATCCCTACCGTCAGGTGCAGCATCATCTTCAGGTACAGATCCGGATCGCCCAAACCATAGATAGCGGAAACGGAGGCCACGACGACGACATCCCGACGCTCCAGCAGCGCTTTAGTTGCCGACAGGCGCATCTGCTCAATATGTTCGTTGACCGAAGCATCTTTCTCGATGAAGGTGTCAGAACTGGGTACGTAGGCTTCCGGCTGATAATAGTCGTAGTAAGAGACGAAATACTCCACCGCGTTATCCGGGAAGAACTCTTTCATCTCACCGTACAGCTGAGCAGCAAGCGTCTTATTGGGGGCCAGCACCATGGTAGGACGCTGCAAGTCCGCAATCACGTTAGCGATGGTGAATGTTTTCCCAGACCCCGTCACCCCCAGTAGCGTCTGATGCGCCAGACCATCCTCCAGCCCTTCTTCCAGACGGCGAATTGCCTCAGGCTGATCGCCAGAGGGTTTAAAAGCGGAATTAAGTTTGAACGGTTTACTCATGAGCAGCTACCTGAAGCAATGGGCGGGCAGGTGTGTAATTTTACTCGCAGTGGTATATTTTGCCAGTAAAAAATACTGGATGAAAAAACAGTAACACGCCAGAATATTTCTGATACGCCATCTGAACGAGCGTGACTACAGGCTAAAATTTGGCCAGAGACAAGATAAAACACCAGTAAAAACGTGTTATCCCCAAAGCAATGACTTTTTTAACATTTGTCAAGCTACCCGATGAAAGTTTTGTGGCAACACATGACACTTCGGCGACAGCCATTGCTTTTATCTAACTTTCTGTAATTTAATGATTATTATCACAAGCCGTCTTTCGCATCAATTTAGTCGCAACCCGCGTCTTCTCTCGCTTACATTGTGTTTTCTAACTCTAATACACAAGGTTATCCACAGGAATAGTGGATAACTGCCTCCAGCCCGTATGGACTGTAGCCTGGCAAAAACACCCTGACTCTCTTTTCCGCAGGCATAAAAAAAAATTATCGCTATTTTTTGATATTTATCAGCTAACGAAGCAACCTGGAATGGCCGGGATCTTGCTCGCATTTTCATCATTTTCCTGCCTGCACCATCACGATACCGCCAGGCACTGGCAATGTGCACAAAACAGCCCTTCCCATCTGATGAACCGGACTTTTTTGCGTTTTTAGTATGCTATCACGCTGTTTCTACCACGAATCCCGCTTCTGGCAAGAGAATTGCAGGTTTCTTCCGACGACCTGTTAGTGGGGCCGATAACATCATGATGGAGAAATCTATGTTGAGTCTTCGCGCAGTGAATCACTATTACGGCAATCAACACTCATTGTGGGATGTGGATCTCGACCTGCTGCCCGGCAAATGTACCGGCGTGCTGGGGCTTCCGGGGATGGGAAAGACTACGCTTGCCAATTGCATTATCGGCAATTTACCGATTGAAAGCGGAACCATGTTCTGGCATCAGGCTGGCGCACCGCCGCGCGACCTGAGTCCGATTCCGACGGCAAATCGCATTGCGCTGGGTATTAACTACGTTTCACAAGAGAGACGGATTTTTTCACAACTAACGGTCGAGGAAAATCTGCATATTGCGCGTCAGGCGGTTGAAGAAAGCGAAACGATGAACAGCAGCGATATTTACCGCCTGTTTCCACAGCTTTTCGAACTGCGTCAGGTCAAAGGAGTGGCATTGTCGGAGGAAAATCAGCACCAGCTTGCGCTCGCCAGCGCGCTGGTCACACGCCCGCGCCTGCTGATCCTCGATGAACCCACGCGAGGAAGTGGTCAGGCTTATATCCACAGGCTGGGTAATCTGATTGTCAAGCTAAGCCAGGAACTTGGCATCGCCATTATGCTCGCGGAGCAGAGCCTGCCGTTTATTCGACGGGTCGCCGATTGCTATTGCCTGTTACACCGTGGGCGTAACGTAGCGCAGGGGCAAATAACACCGTTCGGCGACCCGCTAATTAACGACTGGGGGACAACGCAGACAAAGCGCTAAGATCGATATAATGCCCTGTTGATGCCTGCTCCGGCTTTTCTGCCAGCCAGGGAATTTCCCCCAGCAGCGGTGCCGCAAGCACACGCCTGAGCGTCGCCATATATTCTGCATGACGTTTTCCAGGCGGCGTCACATCATTGGCGACCCATCCGGCAAGGGTCAGTCCGGCCTGCTGCACCGCCTGAGCGGTCAGCATGGCGTGATTGATGCAACCAAGCTTAACGCCAACCACCAGAATCACCGGCAGTTGCTCCGCTTTTACCCAGTCAGAAAAACTCAGTGTTGGCGAAAGCGGCGTAAACCATCCGCCCGCGCCTTCTACCAGTACCCATTCAGCCTGCTCTTCCAGCGTGCGTAATCCCGCAGACATCACGGAGGCCTGAATGGGGCGCCCTTCGTCAGCACTGATGATATGCGGTGAGGTAGGTTCCGCGAAGGTATACGGATTGATGGCTGCATAATCCACGGCTACAACGCTGTTGCGCTGTAGAGCCAGCGCATCGCTGTTGCGCAGTCCTTCAGCCGTTATTTCACTACCGGACGCCACGGGCTTATAGCCGACGGTTCGTAATCCCAACAACCCCGCCGCCTGGAGCAGCGCGCAGCTGGCAATAGTTTTACCCACTTCGGTGTCTGTCCCGGTGACAAAATACGTGCTAGTCACGTTGAATCACTCCCAAAAATAGATGATAGGTCAGCGGATATCTCCCCTGCTGCTGGGGCCAGGCTAACTGCACTTGGTGCAACTGTGAACGAGTAAGTAAGCGCTGCTCGCGGCCATCATGCAAATGCGTCGCGCCGATGCCTTTCAGCGAGCGCATGGCGCTTAGCGCGTCGTTAAACCACAGCGTGATGGCATGAGACTGGTAGTCAACATTCCAGCCATCCAGGGCGCTTTCCAGCTGTTCCACGGGCAAAAAACGGTTGGCATGCTCCCGGTCATCAACCGCTCGCCACGCCTGACGCAGTTCTGGCATCGAGCCGTGTGCCAGGGTACTAAACGCCACTATCCCGCCCGGGCGTACCACCCGGTACAACTCGCTTAACGCGCCGCGTAAATCGCTACACCACTGCACGGCCAGATTGCTCCAGGCCAGGTCAAAAGTGGCGCTCGCCTGCGGTAGAGCTTCGATATCCGCCAATAAATAGTGATGAGCAACATCGTGACGCTGTGCTTCTGCCAACATTTGCGCCGACAGATCCAGGGCGCTGACTTTGCTCCCCTGCCGCCGCCAGTAACGACTCATACGCCCCGGGCCACAGCCCGCATCCAGCACGTGGTCGAACTGACGACCATCCAGTCGCGCCAGTAACGCATCGGCGCTCTGGCGCTGGAGTTCAGCGTGTTGTTCGTAGAGGGAAGCCGCGCGACCAAACGCGGCGGCAATGGCTTGCTTATCAACCTGCGCCATGCAGCACCTCCAGCAAGCGGTCGATGTCCTGGGGCTCATGCGCCTGGGTTAGCGTGAGACGAAGTCTGGCGGTGCCGACCGGCACGGTGGGTGGACGGATTGCCGTCACCCAGCATCCCTGTTGCCGTAATACCTGCGCCAGTTGCAAGGCTTTATGGTTGTCGCCAACGATCAGCGGCTGAATAGCGCTGTCTGAATGCGCCAGCACTAAATCAGGGGTCGTCATGCCGGCGCGAAAACGCCGGATAAGCATTGTCAGTTTTGCTCTGCGCTCGTCACCTTCACGGCTGCGGATCACTGTCAGCGCAGCGCGTAAAGCCTGAGCCTGCGCCGGAGGCATACTGGTGCTGTAAATCAGATGACGGGCAAACTGCAGCAGATAATCGGCCACGCTGTCTGAACACAGGATTGCCGCGCCGCTGACGCCAAATCCCTTCCCGAAGGTCACCACTAACAGCTCAGGTTTCACCTGTTGATGGAAGCATGAACCGCGCCCTTCCTCACCGGTAACGCCTATACCGTGGGCATCATCCACCAGCAGCCATGCGCTTTGCCGCTCAGCCGCCGCGTGGATTTCAGCCAGTGGCGCGCTGTCGCCATCCATGCTGAACACGCCTTCGGTCACCACCAACTGCTGCCCCGGACAGGAGGCAGCCAGCAGACGTTCCAGATGCTGCGCATCGTTGTGGGTAAAGCGACGTAGCACGGCGGGGCTAAGGCTCGCAGCCTCCAGTAGCGAGGCATGGCTGAGTCGGTCGGCGACAATCCGATCCTCTTTGCCCATCAGCGCGGTAATGACCGCCTGATTAGCCGCAAAACCGGAGATGAACAACAGCGCCCGCGAATAGCCCAGCCAGTGGGCCAGTTCTTCTTCCAGCGCCTGATGCGCAACCGAATAACCGCTGACATGACCCGAGCCACCGCTGCCGACCCCAAAACGCTCTGCCCCCTGCTGCCAGGCACGGATAATCTGAGGGTGGTGGCTTAAGCCAAGGTAGTCATTGCTGGAGAAATTCAGATACCGGCGATCGTCTGCCTGCAGCCAACGACCGGCGCCCTGCGTCACCGCATAGCGCCGACGCAGGGCATCGGCAGAACGACGCAAAACGAGCGCATCGTCTATTTTTTGCTGCCAGGTCATACGGTTGCCGCGTTGTAGTAATCGTCAGTATCCGGAGTACGCAGCGCCTGTTCCAGACGTTGCTGCTGTTCGTTATCGCCCGCCAGCACCGCCGTTTGTTGCGGATTCAGACCCAGTTTGCGGAACAACAACAGGTCTTTATCTTCGTTCGGGTTCGGGGTGGTCAGCAATTTGCAGCCGTAGAAAATCGAGTTGGCCCCGGCCATAAAGCACATTGCCTGGGTTTGTTCGTTCATCTGCTCGCGTCCGGCAGAAAGACGCACGTACGACGTCGGCATCATGATGCGCGCAATGGCGATAGTACGAATAAAATCAAACGCATCCACATCGTCGTTATCGGCGAGCGGCGTGCCCTTTACTTTCACCAGCATGTTGATGGGGACGCTTTCTGGCGGGGTGGGTAGGTTCGCCAGTTGCAGCAGCAGACCCGCGCGATCGGTGACCGTTTCCCCCAGTCCCACAATCCCGCCGGAGCACACTTTAATGCCCGCCTCACGCACTTTATCCAGCGTATCCAGGCGCTCCTGATACGAACGGGTGGTAATGATATTGCCGTAAAATTCCGGCGAGGTGTCGAGGTTGTGGTTGTAGTAGTCCAGACCCGCATTGGCCAGGCGCTGGGCCTGGGTTTCGTTCAGCGTGCCCAGCGTCATACAGGCTTCCAGCCCCAGTTCTTTCACGCCCTGAACCATCTGTTCCAGGTAAGGCATATCGCGTTCGTGAGGATTCTTCCACGCCGCACCCATGCAAAACCGCGTTGAACCGGCTTGTTTCGCCTTACGTGCAGAGTCCAGAACCTGTTCAACTTCCATCAAACGTTCCGTTTCCAGGCCGGTTTTATAGCGGGAACTTTGCGGGCAGTATTTACAATCTTCCGGGCAGGCACCGGTCTTTATCGACAACAATGTACTGACCTGAACCTGCTGCGGATCGAAGTGCTGACGATGAATCTGCTGCGCTTCAAACAGCAGATCCAGCAGCGGTTTTTCAAATAATTCGGTGACTTGCGACATTGTCCAGCGAGAAGAATGAGCCATATTGGTATACGTTTCGTTGTCAGTTTGGTGTAGACTCGTAAACCTAAATCTTTTTAATTTGGTTTACAAGTCGATTATGACAACGGACGATCTTGCGTTTGACCAACGCCATATCTGGCACCCTTACACCTCCATGACCTCCCCGCTGCCGGTTTATCCGGTGGCGCGTGCCGAAGGTTGTGAACTGATATTAGCCAACGGTGAGAGGCTGATTGACGGTATGTCATCCTGGTGGGCGGCGATCCACGGTTACAACCATCCACAGTTGAATGCCGCGATGAAAACGCAGATTGATGCTATGTCGCACGTGATGTTTGGCGGCATTACCCATGCCCCGGCCATTGCGCTGTGTCGCCAGTTGGTGGCGATGACGCCAGAGGCGCTGGAGTGCGTTTTTCTCGCGGATTCAGGTTCGGTCGCCGTGGAAGTCGCGATGAAAATGGCACTGCAATACTGGCAGGCCAAAGGCGAATCCCGTCAGCGTTTCCTGACATTTCGTAACGGTTATCACGGCGATACTTTCGGCGCGATGTCGGTCTGCGATCCTGAAAACTCAATGCACAGTCTGTGGAAGGGTTATCTGCCGGAGAACCTGTTTGCGCCCGCTCCGCAAAGCCGGATGGGCGGCGAATGGGACGAACTGGATATGGTGCCTTTTGCCCGTCTGATGGCCGCACATCGCCACGAAATTGCGGCGGTGATCCTTGAGCCGATTGTGCAGGGTGCTGGCGGCATGCGCATGTACCATCCTGAGTGGTTAAAGCGCATCCGTAAAATGTGTGACCGGGAAGGCATTTTGCTGATTGCCGATGAAATCGCCACCGGATTTGGTCGCACGGGCAAGCTATTTGCCTGTGAGCACGCCGATATCACTCCAGACATTTTGTGCCTTGGCAAAGCGTTAACCGGCGGAACGATGACCCTTTCCGCTACCCTGACCACGCGTCAGGTCGCAGAAACCATCAGCAACGGTGAAGCCGGATGCTTTATGCATGGTCCAACTTTCATGGGTAATCCACTGGCCTGCGCCGTCGCCTCCGCCAGCCTGTCGTTACTCGAAACCGGCGAGTGGCGTTCGCAGGTAGCGGCCATAGAAACGCAGCTTCGGACAGAACTCGCCCCGGCGGCAGACTCCGGTTGGGTCGTCGACGTGCGCGTGCTTGGTGCCATCGGCGTCATCGAAACCACGCACCCGGTGAATATGGCCGCGTTGCAAAAATTCTTTGTCGAACAGGGCGTGTGGGTAAGACCGTTTGGTAAGCTCATTTATCTGATGCCGCCGTACATCATCAAGCCCGAACAATTGCGTCGCCTGACCCAGGCCGTCAACGAGGCTGTGCGCAATGCAACATTTTTTAGCGATTAATCAGCGGTAAGCTCTATGGTTTCTGACTACACTTTTTGGCTAACGAGAGGAGTCAGCATGAAACTAATCAGTAACGATTTACGCGATGGCGAAAAGCTTCCTCATCGCCACGTCTTTAACGGCATGGGGTATGACGGGGATAACATTTCTCCGCATCTGGCCTGGGATGACGTACCCGCAGGGACCAAGAGCTTTGTCGTAACCTGCTACGATCCTGATGCGCCAACCGGCTCCGGTTGGTGGCACTGGCTGGTGGTTAACCTGCCTGCAGATACCCGGGTTTTACCGCAAGGGTACGGCTCAGGGTTGGTTGCGTTGCCGGAAGGCGTAATGCAAACACGCACGGATTTTGGTAAAGCAGGTTATGGTGGCGCCGCGCCGCCGAAAGGTGAAACCCATCGTTATATCTTTACGGTTCATGCGCTGGATGTGGAGCGTCTTGATGTCAATGAGGGCGCCAGCGGCGCGATGGTCGGATTTAATGTCCATTTCCACTCGCTCGCCAGCGCCTCGATTACGGCGATGTTTAGTTAACCTCTGTGCCGGATAAGCGACAGCGTATCCGGCATTGTGTTACAGAAACTCAGGCAACAGTTTCAACAAGGTTCCCTGGGCTAGCAGTTCGGTCGCGCACTCGATATCCGGGGCGAAAAAGCGATCCTGTGTATAGTGGGCAACCTGCGCGCGCAAAGCCAGGCGCGCCTGCTCCAGCAGCGGGCTTGAGGTTAACCCTTCTCGCAGGTCAATCCCCTGACACGCCGCCAGCCATTCTACGGCAATCACGCCGCGCGTATTCGCCGCCATCTCCCATAGTCTGCGGCCCGCCGCTGGCGCCATAGAGACATGATCTTCCTGATTGGCGGAGGTCGGCAGGCTGTCCACGCTGTGCGGATGCGCCAGCGCTTTGTTCTCGCTCGCCAGCGCGGCCGCGGTTACCTGAGCAATCATAAATCCGGAGTTCACTCCGCCGTTTTTCACCAGGAACGGCGGCAACTGCGACATATGTTTGTCCATCATCAGCGCAATACGTCGTTCTGATAACGACCCGATTTCCGCAATCGCCAGCGCCAGATTATCTGCCGCCATCGCCACCGGTTCAGCATGGAAGTTGCCGCCAGAAATGACATCCCCCTCTTCGGCGAACACCAGCGGATTGTCGGAAACCGCGTTGGCTTCGACCAGCAGAACATCCATTGCCTGGCGCATTTGCGTCAGACACGCCCCCATCACCTGCGGCTGACAGCGCAGAGAATACGGATCCTGCACTTTTTCACAGTTATGATGCGACTGTGAAAGTGCGCTGGTGTCGGTCAATACGTGACGGTACAGCGTCGCAGCATCAATCTGCCCACGCTGTCCTCGCGCGGCATGAATACGGGCATCAAACGGACGACGAGAACCCAGCACGGCTTCGGTGGTCAGCGCCCCGCACACCGTTGCAGATGCGAACAGCTCCTGAGCTTCAATTAGTCCGCGCAGCGCAAAGGCGGTGGAAGCCTGAGTACCATTGAGCAGCGCCAGCCCTTCTTTCGCCTCCAGCGTAATTGGCTCCAGCCCGGCCTTTTTCAGCGCTTCAGTTGCCGGAAGCCATTCCCCCTGCCAGCGCGCTTTACCTTCGCCCAGCAGCGTCAGAGACATATGCGCAAGCGGCGCCAGGTCGCCCGATGCTCCCACCGAGCCTTTCGCCGGGATAAGCGGATACACTTCGGCATTCACCAGTGCGATCAGCGCATCGATCACGCTCAGACGAATACCGGAAAAACCGCGCGCCAGACTGTTGATTTTCAACACCATAATCAGGCGAACCATGGCGTCATCGAGCGCATCGCCGACGCCCGCCGCATGGGAAAGCACCAGCGAGCGCTGCAAATTCTGCAAGTCTTCCGTGGCGATACGGGTCTGGGCCAGCAAGCCAAACCCCGTATTAATGCCATACGCCGTGCGGCCTTCAGTGACAATATTATTGACGCAGGCGACGCTGGCGTTGATAGCATCAATCGCGGCAGCATCCAGGCTCAGTTTGACCGGCTGCTGCCAGATGTCGCGTAGTTGCGCAAAGCTCAGATGACCCGGTGTTAATGTCATGGTGTTCATATCAGCATTTCTCCTGCGTCGCAGCAATCATCGGCAAATTCAGCCCTTCTTCGACGGCGCATTCCACCGCAATGTCATACCCGGCGTCGGCGTGACGCATCACCCCGGTCGCCGGATCGTTGTGTAAGACCCGGGCGATACGCGCAGCGGCTTCATCGGTACCATCACACACAATCACCATCCCGGCATGCTGGGAGAAGCCCATTCCTACCCCGCCACCGTGGTGCAGTGATACCCAGGTCGCGCCACTGGCTGTATTAAGCAGTGCATTCAACAACGGCCAGTCGGATACCGCGTCAGAACCGTCGCGCATGGCTTCAGTTTCGCGGTTTGGGCTGGCAACAGAGCCTGAATCCAGATGATCGCGGCCAATAACAATCGGCGCGGACACTTCACCGCTACGCACCATCTCGTTAAACGCCAGCCCCAGTTTTTGCCGCCATTCCAGGCCGACCCAGCAGATACGCGCCGGTAAACCCTGGAAATTAATCCGCTCACGCGCCATATCCAGCCAGTGGTGCAGGTGTGTATCGTCAGCCACGATCTCTTTCACTTTGGCATCGGTTTTATAAATATCCTGCGGATCGCCGGAAAGCGCCACCCAACGGAACGGGCCAATGCCGCGACAGAACAACGGTCGAATGTAAGCTGGTACGAAGCCGGGGAAATCAAAAGCGTTTTCCACGCCCATCTCTTTGGCCATCTGGCGAATGTTATTGCCGTAATCAAACGTCGGCACGCCCATTTTGCTAAACGCCAGCATCGCCTCGACGTGTGTTGCCATGGAGCGTTTCGCCGCCTGCACCGTGCCCTGCGGATCGGACACCGCTTTCGCCTGATACTCTTCCCAGCTCCAGCCGGACGGCAGATAACCATGCAGCGGATCGTGGGCGCTGGTCTGGTCGGTGACCATATCCGGGCGCACCCCACGCTTCACCAGTTCCGGCACAACGTCGGCGGCGTTCGCGCACAGCGCAATAGAGACTGCTTTACCCTCACGGGTATACTTAACAATACGCGCCAGCGCATCGTCCAGTGATGTCGCCTGCTCGTCCACGTAACGGGTACGCAGACGGAAATCGATCCGGCTCTGCTGGCATTCAATGTTCAGCGAACACGCCCCTGCAAGCGTAGCGGCTAACGGTTGCGCCCCGCCCATGCCACCAAGCCCGGCGGTCAGTACCCAGCGTCCGTTCAGGTTACCCTGATAATGCTGACGACCTGCTTCAACGAAGGTTTCATACGTCCCCTGCACGATGCCCTGGCTGCCGATGTAGATCCAGCTCCCGGCGGTCATCTGACCGTACATCGCCAGTCCTTTGGCATCCAGCTCGTTGAAGTGTTCCCAGGTAGCCCAATGTGGCACCAGGTTGGAGTTGGCAATCAGCACGCGCGGCGCGTTGTCATGGGTTTTGAACACGCCAACCGGTTTACCGGACTGGACCAGCAGCGTCTCATCGGTCTCCAGTTTGATCAACGCGTTGACGATGGCGTCATAGCACTCCCAGTCCCGCGCCGCACGACCGATCCCACCGTAAACCACCAGCTCATGCGGATTTTCTGCCACATCGGGATCAAGATTGTTCATTAACATGCGCAGCGGCGCTTCGGTCAGCCAGCTTTTGGCCGTTAAGGTGGTGCCTCGTGGGGCACGAATATCCTGCTGACGATACTTGCTATGAGACATGGTAGAGCACTCCTCGCGAACGTTCGGACAGATAAGTAACATATACTTGTCTATACAAGCTATCGCAAGGCCGAATTTAACAATTAAGATACAATTTTATTATACTGCGGCAGCAATCACGGTTTTCATCTCCTGGATCAGGACATGAAACGCCCCTGCAGACGATAGCGGGAACCCGGGAACAGCAAACGGGCATGAGAGACAATGGATGACGCGGACCAGGTCTTGCGGCGGATCAGCAGGCAGGGATCGTGTTCTTTGATGTTCAGCAGCGCGCACTCTTCGGCGCTGGCGCGAACGGCCTCAACGATATGCTCACCTTCGGTCAAGGGGGCTATCAGTGAAAGGTATGCGTGCGGCGTGGTCTGGCTGTAATCCTGCGCCAGATACTCGGGCACAATTTCGGCATTCACGCAGCGATCTTCAATCTGCACGGGTAGGTTGTTCTCGTAGTGCACCATGACAGAGTGAAAAATGGAGGTGCCCTCTTTGACGTTTAACTCCAAAGCCTGCTGCGCGTTTGCCGAAGTTCTCTCCAGGGTCAGCACCTCACATCGGTGCTGATGCTGACGGGCGTTGATTTCATCCGCGATGCTGCGAATTTCAAACAGCGCGGACTGCCCTTTTGGCTCGGCAACAAACGTCCCTACGCCCTGCAAACGCACCAGTAAACCTTCATCGGTTAGCTCACGCAGCGCCCGGTTGATGGTCATGCGGCTGAAACCATACTGCGCCACCAGCTCTGCCTCAGACGGAATGCGATCGTGAGCTTGCCAGATACCGCTGGCTATCTTTTCGCTGATCTCCTGTTTGATCTTTTCGTAAAAAGGCGCCGGAGCAGAACGGGATGGTTGCATGCGTAAGCCTTCCTTAAGCTGAGAATAAGAGTTGCCAAATGGCAGCGTAACGTTATCAGGCACGTCAGTGCCACCAGTGTGCGATTTGCCAGCCAAGCCGCGCCGCAACGCGCGCCGCGTTGCCATCATCGTCAAAACGGGGATTAAATTCAACCATGTCCACCGCTTGTAATTTACCACTGCGACAAAGCGGCTCAATCAGCCTGAGCAATGTAGACAGCGGTACACCCAGCGCGGCAGGAGCGGACACCGCAGGCATTTCCCAGACCGGCAAAACGTCGAGATCGATAGTCAGATAGATAACGTCAACGCTTGATATGAACTGCGCCATCTGCGCCTGTGCGTTATGACAGTGCAGATCCTCCACCACGGTAACATTGCGTTGCTGCGCTTCATCCCACAACGCCTGAGTGTTGGCGGCGCGGTTAACGCCAAAGCAGGCGTAATGAAATTCACGCTGCTGTGCATCACAGAGCTGAGCCAACTGGCGAAAAGGCGTACCAGAAGTCGCCTGGTCAGCATGACGTAAATCCAGGTGGGCATCGAGGTTAACGATACCTACGGTTGAGCGCGGGAAAGCATCCAGCACACCCGCGCCGTGGGCAAAGGCGGTTTCATGCCCCCCACCCAACACGAAGGTGCGCATTTCAGCCTGCTGGCAGCGTTGCACAGCATGGCGTAACGCCTGCTGCGCGCCCTCGAGATCGGGAGCCTGCGCCACAATATTACCCAGATCCACCAGCCGATCATGACCGTGGTGACTGGCTAAATTCGCCAGCGCCTTGCGCAGCACATCGGGGGCTCCGGCGGCGCCCGTGCGTCCCTGATTACGTTTCACGCCTTCATCGCAGGCAAATCCCAATAGCGCTATCTGCTCGCGATAATTTTCAGGGCTAAACGCTGCACTGAGCGTGATGGTCTGAAACAGGCGCAGCGCAGTTGGCGATTCAGCGCGGTCATCACGACCTTGCCAAAGCGCGGGAGAAGCGGGATGCCAGTTCATCATGATGGTTGTCCTCGGAATACGCGCTGGTAGAGTGGGTTACGCCCAGGCTCATACAGGATCTCGACAGGAAGAGTCGCATCCCACACCACAAAATCGGCCACGAACCCGGCCTTCAGTTGTCCGTGAGTGGCATGACGCCCCAGCGCCCGGGCCGCATGGCGAGTTACGCCAGCCCATGCTTCTTCCGGCGTTAAACCAAACTGGACGCAGGCCATGTTCATCGCCCAGTGCAGGCTGATAAATGGGCTGGTGCCGGGGTTGAAATCCGTCGCCACCGCCATTGGGACCTGATATTGACGCAGCAGCTCTACCGGCGGGCGCTGCTGTTCTTTGAGGAAATAGAACGCGCCGGGCAGCAGCACGCCGACCGTGCCGCTTTGGCTCATCGCCGCGACGCCCGCTTCATCCAGATATTCAATATGATCGGCGGATAACCCGTAATAGCGGCTGACCAACTGCGCGCCACCGAGCAGCGACAACTGTTCAACGTGACCCTTAACCGGAATGCCCAACGCCTGTGCGGCCTGAAATACCCGTTCACTCTGCGCGAGGTTAAATCCGACGCTTTCACAGAACAGATCGACGGTCTCAAACAAACCTTGTTCCCACAGCTGCGGCAAAATGGTCTCGCACACCAGCGTAATATAGCCGTCAGGATCATCCCTGAATTCCGCTGGAGTCGCATGCGCAGCCAACAGCGTCGGACTTATTTCCACGATATTTTCCGCCGCCAGCCCCGCCGCCACGCGTAAAATCTTCTCTTCTGTCTGCAAATCCAGACCGTAACCGGATTTAATTTCCAGCAACGTAACGCCTTCGTTGATCAGATGGTCCATCCGCTGATGGGCAATGTGTAAAAGTTGTTCGTCCGTGGCGCTGCGGGTCGCTGATACGGTGGCATTGATCCCCCCGCCCTGGGCGCTTATCTGCTGGTAAGATGCCCCGTTGAGCCGTTGTTCCCACTCGCCTGCGCGGTTTCCACCAAAGACCAGATGTGTATGGCAGTCAATCAGACCCGGCGTAATCAATCTGCCCTGCATATCAAAGGTATTGTCATGTGTACGGTATAATGAGGATTCCGGCACGATAGCGCGAATTTTGCCCTGACGAATAATCAGCGCATGATCGTCCACCAGCCCATACGGGGTATTACGTTCAGGATCCATGGTCGCCAGGCGGACATTACGCCAGATGGCATCATCAGGGAAAAATTGCTGCATTCCACTCACCACTTGTCATAGGTTGTATAGACATTTATTGAGATCCTGCGGATGTTGTCAACCTGAAGGGCGATAAATGTTATTTAATTGTGACTTCAGAACGCTCCACATCCGCTATTGCTGCTATAAAAAACAACTTTTTACCTTTTCGCCTTTCCGTTTCGCTCAACTTAGTATAAAAAAGCAGGCTTCAATGGATAACTTTCAAAGCCCGGAGCAACCTGTGAATATTTCATCAGTTTCCCGTCTGGCGCTGGCAATGGCTTTTGGCGTGACGCTGACCGCCTGTAGCTCTACACCGCCCGATCAAATTCCTTCCGATCAGAGCGCGCCAGGTACCTCCTCGCGCCCGATTCTGTCGGCCAATGAAGCGAAAAATTTCGTCGCTGCACACTATTTTTCCGCGCTGACGCCAAATACTCAGCCGTGGAGCCCTTCTGCTATTTCTCTGCCTGCGCAACCTGACTTTGTTGTCGGCCCGGCAGGGACTCAGGGCGTCACCCATACCAGCATTCAGGCGGCAGTGGATGCGGCAATCATCAAACGTACTAACAAACGTCAGTACATCGCGATTTTGCCAGGTGAATATCAGGGTACGGTTTATATCCCGGCTGCAACGGGTAGCCTGACGCTGTACGGCATGGGCGAAAAACCACTGGATGTGAAAATTGGCCTGGCCATTGACGGTGACATGAGTCCTGCAGACTGGCGCCATGCGGTGAACCCGGGCGGTAAATATATGCCAGGCAAACCGGCGTGGTATATGTTTGATAATTGCCAGAACAAACGCGGCGCGAATATTGGCGTGATGTGTTCTGCTGTCGTCTGGTCGCAGAATAACGGCCTGCAATTGCAGAATCTGACCATCGAAAACAATCTGGGTGACAGCGTTGATGCGGGTAACCACCCGGCCGTTGCGTTGCGTACCGATGGCGATAAAGTGCAGATCAACAAGGTCAACATTCTTGGCCGCCAGAATACGTTTTTCGTGACCAACAGCGGTGTACAAAACCGTCTGGAAAACGATCGTCAACCACGTACGCTGGTAACCAACAGCTACATTGAAGGTGATGTGGATATTGTTTCCGGTCGCGGCGCAGTGGTGTTCGAGAACACCGATTTCCGCGTAGTGAACTCCCGCACACAGAAGGAAGCCTATGTGTTTGCACCGGCTACTCTGTCAAACATCTATTACGGTTTCCTGGCGATTAATAGCCGCTTCACGGCAAGTGGCGATGGCGTGGCACAGTTAGGCCGTTCGCTGGATGTCGATTCGAACACTAATGGTCAGGTCGTTATCCGCGACAGCGTGATCAACGAAGGTTTCAACATGGCTAAACCATGGGGTGACAGTGTTATCGCGAAGCGTCCATTTGCTGGTAATACCGGTGCGGAAAATGACAAAGGTGAAATCCAGCGCAACCTGAACGACACCAACTTCAACCGCATGTGGGAATACAACAACCGCGGTATCGGTAGCAAAGTGGTTGCCGAGCCGAAACAGTAATGCCTGAATAAAAAAAGGTCGCCATATTGACGCTGGCGACCTTTTTTATGGTGTTACACCAAACGCGATTTATTAAAGTTAATCAAACTCCCCGCTTTAATAATTTCACGCTCCTCGGCGGTCAGGCTTTCCATATACAAGCTGATTTCACTCACTGCGCCATCATCATGAAGAACGTACGCTTTTATCTCGCGGCTGCACGCATCCAGCGCACGGCGAATACCGGGAATATAGATATAGTCCCCGACCTCAAAAGAGGGTTTCTCTGCCATTTGTAGCGGTAACATACCCCAGTTGATCACATTGGAACGGTAACGTTTGGTGGCATATTCCTGGGCGATATTTGCCAATCCACCGATCACTCGCTGACAGCTTGCCGCCTGCTCGCGTGCAGAACCATCTCCAGGCTTGACGGCATAAATCATGCTGCCAATCTCAGTCTCCAATGGTTGCATATTTTCCTGACCAGTAATCTGCTGGATGCGTGCGAAAACGGACGCCAGTTCGCTAACGTCACCCGCCTGACGTTGTTTTTCCCGTTCAGCGACCGCCTTGCTTCTGCCAACATAGCCGGGATCGCGTCGGGAAAGTGTAAATTCAGCCAATCCCAAAGGATTGGAACGATACGAAGAGGTTTCTCCGGACGGAATAAGCTCATCCGTCGTTGTCACATCATCAAGGATTTTTGAGGCCACTTTCAGCAGAATATTTTCCGTTAATGCGCCCAGCTCCGGCCAGTCTTTAATATTCGGGCCATAAATGAGCGGCTGCTGCGTGGCCCCTTTGACAAAGCCCTGGTATACGCGGCTCTTATAAGGCGCAGGGTTAAACGCATAGTCTGGCAACGCATCCCAGCAGTCCAGCTCCGTTGCAGCAGTGAGGTATCCCCCGTTGGCGGCCGTTGCCGCTATCGAACGTGCATCCATCAGCGCAACGGCGGACATTTGCCCGTTGCCCGGCTTCGAACCTTCGCGGTTGGGGAAGTTACGCGTGGTATGGCGGATACTAAGACCGTTGTTGATTGGCGTATCGCCCGCACCAAAGCATGGGCCACAGAACGCGGTTCTGATGACGGCTCCCGCCCCCAGCAAATCCGCAACGACGCCTTTCTGCGCTAAATCCATAAACACTGGTTGTGAAGAGGGATAGATTGCCAGCGAGAAAGCATCATTGCCACAGGATTGACCACGTAATGCCTGTGCCGCAGCAATCACATTTTCATAGTTGCCTCCCGAGCATCCGGCAATGATACCCTGCTGCACTTTTAAGCGTCCATTCTCCACTTTATCCAGTAACGCCAGGCTGGCTTTACCTTGCGCGATTCGCGCAGATTCAACTTCAATCTCCCGGAGAATATCCGTCAGATTTTCATTGAGTGTAGCAATCTCATAGACATTACTTGGATGAAATGGCAGCGCAATCATCGGCTTAATCGCACTCAGATCGACATAAATGCACCCATCGTACCAGGCCATCGGCTGCGGTTTGAGCGGGCGATAATCCTGTTCGCGACCGTGTAATGCCAGCCAACTGCGAGTGTCATCATCCGTTTGCCAGACGGAGCTTAGACAGGTAGTTTCGGTGGTCATCACATCAACGCTGTTGCGAAAATCCGTTGAAAGATGCCGAATGCCAGGGCCGACAAACTCCATGACCTTATTTTTGACGTAGCCATTTTTAAATACCGCGCCAATGATAGCTAAGGCCACATCCTGGGGACCTACGCCCGCTACAGGCTTGCCGGTCAGATAAACGGCCACAACGCCAGGATAATCAATATCCCAGGTATCGTTTAACAGCTGTTTAACCAGCTCACCGCCCCCTTCCCCCACCGCCATCGAACCTAATGCGCCGTAACGCGTATGGCTGTCTGAACCGAGGATCATTTTGCCGCCACCAGCCATCATTTCGCGCATGTACTGATGGATGACAGCAATATGTGGCGGCACAAAGATTCCGCCGTATCGTTGTGCCGCCGACAGGCCAAACATATGATCGTCACCGTTAATGGTTCCCCCTACCGCGCATAATGAGTTATGGCAGTTGGTCAGAACGTACGGTAATGGAAAGCGCTCCATCCCTGATGCTTTAGCGGTCTGAATAATCCCGACAAAGGTAATATCGTGTGAAGCTAATGAATCAAACTTAATTTTAAGCTTATTCATGTCACCGGACGTATTATGCGCTGAGAGAATCGACCACGCGATAGTTCCTTTTTTCGCCTCTTCTTTACAGATAGACTCAGACACCTCATCCTCAGCGATAATTTCATTATTACCGGAGAGATAAATCCCTTTCTCATATAATTTAATCATTAGATACTCCACATTGCTGTATTCTCACCTGAGCACAGACAACCAATGAACGATGTGATTTAGTTAGAGCATGTTCCAGCCAATCAACATATTCCACCACCAAAGACCCAGCGTAATATGGACGAGGAACGTCAAAAACGTCAGCATTGCGCCAACCAACCACCACGATTTGATGTCGTTATACCCGACGCCAAAAATAACCGGTCCCGCAGCACCGCCATAATGGGTAACCATACCGCCGTAAGAGTTAGAAAAGAGCAATGCCAATGCAGTTAACATCAGTGGAGCCCCGGATACATTCGCCAACATGGCAAATACCGGCATCATGGCCACAATATAGGCGCTACCAGAGGCAAAGAAATAACGAACAATAATGCTCAAAAAAAGAATCACAAAGAACGCAATATTCCCGTGGTTACCAAAGTCGAGGTTATTTTTGAAAAGTTCAGCTAACCAGTCAAAAAACTTCACTTTTGATAACAGAGAACTCAAACCGATTATACCGCCATACCAGATTAAGGTATTCCAACCGCCCTTATTTTTAACCACATCATCCCAGGTAACTACGCCAAATAAGAGCATTGTTCCCATTACGACAATCGCTACCGTAGATTCATCAACACCGAGAGTTTTACTAAAGATCCATCCTAATAGCGCGAGGACGAAAATGCCCAGCAGCATTTTTTCGCGCCCTTTCATTGGCCCTAAATCCTCAAGCCCGGCCTTAGCAATAGTTTTGTTATCTACCTTTTTAATTTCAGGTGGATACATAAAATAAATAACTAATGGCGTCAATAACAGCATGATTAATCCAGGCAGCGCAGCCGCGAGCGCCCATCCCCCCCAGCTCAGCTGCAAGTGACAGATATCGTTGATCATCTTTAATGCCAGAATGTTTCCGGCCATCGCAGTAAAAAACATATAGCTGGTTGTTTTAGTGACCATATACACCGTCATCATCAGGTAATGACCGACGCGACGTGGGCTCTTGTCCGGCTCAGAGCCTAACGCCACCGCAACACTATTGATGATGGGTAATACAATGCCACCCGCGCGCGCCGTATTTGACGGTGTTGCCGGGGCTAATACCAGGTCAAGGAACACAGTCACGTATCCCAGGCCAAGCGTGGTGTTACCTATTTTACCGATCAGAATATAGGCAATGCGCTTACCCAGCCCCGTCGTCACAAAAGCAGCGCTTAAAGTAAACGCAGAGAAAACCAGCCATGTCGTACCGGAAGCATAGCCACTCAGCACGCTGCTGGTTTTAAGTACGCCGCCGCCTAAATTTCCGACAACCACCATTGAGGCGGCAACGGCAATCAATAATACCACCGGTTCAGGAAACGGTTTGATCACCAGCCCGACAATCGCAGCAAGATAAATACCAAAAAGCACCCATGCCAGTTCACTTAATCCCGCAGGGGCAGGAATGAAACCGATAATACAGGGGATGGCTAATATTAATATTAGCTTCCATAATGATTTAACGTTCATTTTTGAGTCCTGGATAATCTGTATATTAAGTACAGAGTTCTTTTCGATTTTCCGTAATCACAGCAAAATGAGGTCAATGCTGTCAGGGAAGGTAAACGTCACCAGCGAATATTTTCCTGGCGGTACGAATAACCGAAGCTCTGAGGGTTGCAGGTTCATCCCCTTCATTAGTTAAATGAATATCAAGGGCCCCACCAGGATGTTCTATAGTGATATTCCCGTCATGCGTGCCTGGTGTTACCTGAAGCGTAACAGTACCGTTAATGACACAACTGCTGGCGATCGCTATCGCCCCGGTAATTGCCAGTGCTTTATGGCAAGAGTGCGGCATAAAATAACGAACATTAATTGCGCCACCGTGCTGGGGTGCCGAGATGAGAATAGGTTTAGGGATAACCTTATTGCTGACATCCCCCAGACCCATAGCCTCACCGGCCTGTAAACGAATAGACTCAATGCGCGATAATAATTCGCGGTCTGCATCTAAATCTTGCGCGGATTCATAGCCCGTTTTCCCCAGGTATTCAGCAGGAATAATCACCACTGGTGTCGCCATATCCATACAGGTCACGGGAACGGAGTCGATATAATCAATCTGCTGACCTGTCGGGAAGATTTGCCCAGTTTTAGAACCTGCGGCATTGAGGAACGTCAGCGCAATCGGGGCAGATGTGCCCGGGACACCGTCAATTTTTGATGTTCCTTCATACTCCACAACACCGTTCGGCGTCTGTATATCAGCTTCGATAAACGTGTTGGTGTTTACATTGCGAATACGAACGCGCGTTGTCGGCATTGCGGCATTAATTAGTCCCTTTTCAATAGCAAACGCGCCAACGGCGGAAAGCATATTACCGCAGTTCGGCGTGGTATCGACCCGTTGCTCATGCACCAATACCTGCGCAAATAAATAATCGATATCAGCTTTCGGGTCATTTGAACGACTAATAATCGCGACTTTGCTGGTTAACGGATTGCCACCGCCAATACCGTCTATTTCCAGCGCATTGCCAGAACCCATAATTTTAATCAATACTTCATCACGCAGCTTTTCTTCTTGCGGTAGATCTTGTGCTAATAAAAATGCACCTCTGGAGGTTCCTCCGCGCATCATAACGCAAGGTATTTTTTTCATGATTATGCTCTCAATATTATTTCCACTGAGTACATGGTTGCATGTCATGAATAGGGTGGCTAATGACTTTGTTTACGAGATTAATGATTTATTTTTATTAATTGAAATTTAAGAATTGCAGATACACTGGACGCTTTCATCATAGGCAGGGGCTTCCCCGATTTAGTCCGGAGTCAGAATGAAACACGAATTATCAAGCATGAAGGCGTTTGTCACGCTGGCAGAGTCCGATTCTTTTAACAATGCCGCCAAGTTACTTAATATTACGCAACCTGCATTAACACGCAGGATTAAAAAGATGGAAGAGTATTTACACACTCAACTCTTTGAAAGAACAACTCGCAAAGTTACATTAACAAAAGCGGGGGAAAGATTATTACCTGAAGCCAGAGAATTAATTAGAGCCTTAGATGAAACCATTTTTAGCATTAGTGAAATGAATGCTCACCATCATGGCATAGTGACATTGTCTTGTATTCCTACCGCCGTGTTCTATTTCTTACCATTGGCAATCGGGAAATTTAATGAGCTGTATCCCAATATCAAAGTGCGAATTATTGAACAAGGTACGAATAATTGTATGGAATCCGTACTTTGCAACGAGGCTGATTTTGGGATAAACATGAACAACATCACAAATTCCTCTATCGAGTTCACTCCACTGGTTAATGAACCGTTTGTTCTGGCCTGTCGGCGCGACCATCCGCTCGCCAATAAACAGTTGGTAGAATGGCAAGAATTACTGAATTACAAACTGATAGGCGTTCGCTCCTCAAGCGGTAACCGATTATTGATTGAACAATATTTAACTGATAAACCGTGGAAGTTGAACTGGTTTTACGAGGTCCGCCATCTGTCCACCTCGCTGGGCCTGGTTGAGGCGGGATTGGGCGTTTCCGCGTTACCAGGACTTGCCATGCCGCAAACGCCGCATCCAACGCTGATAGGGATCCCCCTGGTTGAGCCTGTCATTAGACGTACGCTGGGGATTATTCGCCGTAAGGACGCTATTCTCTCCCCTCCCGCTGAGCGATTTTTCTCCCTTCTGCTGAATTTATGGTCAGATGACAAAGATAGCCTTTGGACATCCGTTGCTGAATGTCAGGAAAATCTACCGCTCATTAAATAAAAAAAAATCCGCAACCTTTACCAGATTGCGGATCGTTTGTAACGCCAGCGCGTTTTAGTACGCGTTAATCACCACCCACATTGGACCTTGCCCTACCGCGTAACGACCTTTCTCTGTCAACAGACCTTGTTCACCTGCAATCTCATACACCGCGATATGGTGCGATTTTTGCCCGGCAGCAATCAGGTATTTTCCGCTGTGATCGATATTAAAACCACGCGGCTGAGTTTCGGTAGGCTGGAAACCCTCTTTCGTCAGCACGCTACCGTCTTCTGACACGCTAAAGATCGTAATCAGGCTGGCAGTGCGATCGCAAGCGTACAGATGACGACCATTTGGTGTAATGTGAATATCTGCCGCCCAACGGGTGTCTGAGAAATCAGCAGGCATCATATCCAGCGTCTGCACGCACTCAATCTTGCCGTACGGATCTTTCAGCTCCCAGACATCAACAGAGCTGTTCAGCTCGTTCACACAGTAGGCATATTGCTTATTCGGATGGAACGCCATATGACGCGGGCCCGCGCCTTCCACGGTAGTCACTTCAGCCGGTTCCTGCGCGACCAGATGGCCATCATCGCTGACGTCAAACAGGCAAATACGATCCTGTTTCAACGCCGGAACCCACAGGGTACGGTTATCCGGTGAGATGTTGGCCGAGTGGCAACCGTCCAGACCTTCAACCACATCAACCAGCTCTACCGGCAGTCCATCCTCAAGGCGGGTAACACTTACGCTGCCCGCGTTATAAGAGCCAACAAACACGAAACGCCCCTGATGATCGGTAGAAATATGGGTCGGGCTACCCGGCAGCGCAGACTCTGCCGCGAAGGTTAGCGCACCGTCATCAGGCGCAATACGATAAGCCAGCACGCGAAACTCCGGGCGCACGCCAACATAGAGATAGCGCTTATCCGGGCTGACGACCATCGGTTGTACCTGACCCGGCACATCAACCACCTGCGTCAGCGTCAACGCCCCCTCGTGATTCAGGCTCCAGACATGAATTTGCTGACTTTCAGGGCTGGCGGTATAAACGGTTTGCTTCATGAATACTCCTTTGCTTTTTGGCAGGTGGCAGCAATTGCCTGACACACGCCTAAGGTAGACGCTTTTAACGGTGAATGCTTAATTAAGGCTCAGAATTTTGTCCGGCTCCCGTCTCGGTGTACCATTCCAGCAGACAAAATTCTCAACCTTAATCTGGAAAAACCTATGACCGCACGCGTGATTGCCCTGGATTTAGACGGTACGTTGCTGACCCCGAAAAAAACCTTGCTGCCATCCTCTCTCGAAGCGCTCGCGCGCGCCAGAGAAGCAGGCTACCAACTTATCATTGTCACAGGTCGCCATCACGTTGCTATTCATCCTTTTTATCAGGCACTGGAGCTGGATACACCTGCAATTTGCTGCAACGGCACCTACTTGTATGATTATCAAGCAAAAAAGGTACTGGAATCCGATCCCCTCCCGGTAGACCAGGCATTACAGCTGATCGACATGCTGGATGAGCATCAGATCCACGGGCTGATGTATGTGGATGAAGCCATGCTGTATGAGCGCCCAACCGGGCATGTGGTGCGTACCGCTAACTGGGCGCAAACCCTGCCGCCGGAGCAGCGCCCAACCTTCACCCAGGTGCCTTCGCTGGCGAAGGCTGCGCATGACGTCAACGCCGTCTGGAAATTTGCCCTAACCGACGAAGATATTCCGAAACTGCAACAGTTTGGTAAGCATGTTGAACAACAGCTGGGACTGGAGTGTGAATGGTCCTGGCACGATCAGGTCGACATTGCCCGTAAAGGCAACAGCAAAGGACGGCGCCTGACCCAGTGGATTGAAGCCCAGGGGGGGGCAATGGAAAACGTCATTGCCTTTGGCGATAACTTTAACGATATCAGCATGCTGGAAGCCGCAGGCACTGGCGTGGCTATGGGTAATGCGGACGACGCGGTCAAAGCCCGCGCCAATATCGTGATTGGTGATAACACCACCGACAGCATCGCGAAATTTATCTATTCCCACCTGCTGTAATCAGGCAGTAATCGACACGCTCTTAATTTGGGCATACAGCCACTGGCCGGGTTTGATCCCCAGTTCATCCCTGGCCCATGGGCTGATCCTCGCCCACAGCGTTTTACCACCCACTTCAAGCTGAACCTCCACCTGACCGTTATCGTCATAGCACTGCGCGACCTTCGCCCGCAGCACGTTACGAATACTGGTCTGCTGCGGCGGTTGTAGCACCAGCGAAACATCAGAGGCCTGAATACGAATACGCAGCGCGGTTTGCAGTGGTTGATCCAGTTTATTGACCCACAAATGCTGATCGCCAAGCGCCAGCGCGGTCATCGCGTAGTGTGGATGATGTTCCAGTACGCTGACTTTCAGAATGCTGCTTTGCTGCTCCTTCGGCAGCCACGGGTGCATCACGCTGCTGCCCCAGACATCTTCCAGCGAACCGAACGCTTTGACCTGCCCGCTTTCAAGCACCATTACTTTGTCGGCCAGGTGCAAAATTTCATCCAGCGAGTGGCTGACGTACAGCATCGGAATATTAATTTCGCGTGCCAGACGTTGCAGGTAAGGCAGCAGTTCACGCTTACGCGGAATATCCAACGAGGCGAGCGGCTCATCAAGCAGCAATAACTCAGGTGCGGTCAGCAGCGCCCGACCGATGGCGACACGCTGCTTTTCACCACCGGAAAGCCCGCCGGGCAGACGATCAAGCAGCGGTTCAATGCCCAACAACGCCACCAGCTTATCAAACTGTCCGGCCATGCTTTTCGCCATGCCGTAGCGCAGATTGCCGCGCACCTTATAATGCGGGAACAGACGCGCATCCTGAAAAACATAACCCACCCGGCGTTTTTCAGGCGTTAAGCAGATACCCTTCTCAACGTCGTTTAATACCCGATCGTTGAGCACGATGCGTCCGGACTGCGGCTGTGTCAGACCGCTGATGGCGTTAATCAGTGAGGTTTTCCCCGCGCCTGAAACGCCAAAAATCGCGGTGATCCCACTGGCGGGCAGCGTTTCGTTGAGCGTCAGACAGTGCGTCCCCAGCGTCTGGGTGAAATTAAGTTCCAACATGATTATCGCCCCGTCCGCTCACGGCTAATACGCGCCAGCCATTCAGAAATCAGCAGCGAAATCAGCGCTAATACAATGGATATGATACATAATCTTGCCGCCGCGCTTTCGCCGCCCGGAGTCTGGATCAGGGTATACATCGCCGAAGGGATAGTGCGGGTTTCGCCAGGTATATTGGAAACAAAGGTAATTGTTGCACCGAACTCGCCAAGCGAGCGGGCGAACGCCAACACCGTACCAACAATAATGCCGGGTAGCATCAGCGGTAGCGTTATAGTCATAAAGACGCGCCAGCGTCCGGCGCCCAGCGTACGAGCGGCCTGCTCCAGCTTGACGTCGACACCTTCCAGCGCCAGACGAATAGCCCGCACCATGAGCGGGAAGGACATCACCGCAGCGGCCAGCACGGCACCACGCCAGCTAAAGGCAAAGGTGATGCCAAACCAGTCATACAGCCATTCGCCGATGAATCCACGCCGTCCCATAGAGACCAACAGCAGATACCCCACCACCACAGGCGGCAGTACCAGCGGTAAATGCAGCACGCTGTCGAGCAGCGCTTTGCCCGGGAATTTGCATCGCACCAGTAACCAGGCAAAGAAAATCCCAAATGGCAGACTAAACAACACGGCCAGGGAAGAAACTTTCAGGCTCAATATAACGGCCTGCCATTCAGGATCGGTCAGTATCATTACTTGGTCGTAAATCCATAACGTTTAAAGATTTCAGCAGCCTGCGGTCCTTTCAGGTAATCATAGAACGCGCTAACCGTTGCGTTGGAGTGGCCATCAACAATCGCGATAGGGTATTCCACTTTTTTGTGCGAATCTTCCGGGAAAGTCGCAACTACTTTTACGCCCTTGCTGGCGACGGCATCGGAACCATAGACAATCCCCAGCGGCGCTTCGTTACGTTCAACCAGCGCCAACGCACCCCGTACGTCTTCAGCAGGCGCCAGTTTTGGGGAAAGGGTATCCCATGCACCCAGTTTTTGCAGCGCTTCTTTGGCATAAATGCCTGCTGGAACATGTTCTGGATCGCCAACGGCCAGACGTCCACCGTTCAACAAACTGGTCCAGTTGGTTTTGCTGTCGATGGCAAACGCTTTCTGCTCACTCGCTTTCGGTGCCACAACCACCAGGCTGTTACCCAACAACGTTGCACGCGTTGCGCTATCAATCGACTTTTTGTCCACCGCGTAGTCCATCCACTTCTGATCGGCAGAAATAAATAGATCGGCTGGTGCACCGGCTTCAATCTGGCGCGCCAGTGTGGAAGAAGAAGCAAAAGAGGAGACGACGTCAACGTTCTTCTCTTTTTTGTATTGCGTTGCAATATCCTGCATCGCGTTGGTCAATGATGCCGCTGCGAAAACGGTAATTTTTCCTTCATCCGCCAGCACATGCCCGGCAACGGTAAGAGAAAGTGTTGCCCCTGCAAACAAGGGTAACCATGTACGTGCCATCTGTAACTCCTTTGCGTTTCGTTATGTAGTCGCAAATATAACGAGTAAAACAGGATTTTCCCAGAGGTTATTGATACCAATTAGAGGTTACACAAAGAAAATATCGGCAGGGAAAGCAGGATCTTGAGAAATGGCAGTCAGAGAAAACAAACAGAAAGGCGAAAAAATAGAAACGCCCGACTGAGCGGGCGTTTGGGGAATCAATGATTCTGTCTGGACTGGTCTTTCTGACCGATACCGGAGAAAATGTTGAACACTTCACCCAGTCCGTAAATCAGACCCAGAATAATGGCCATTACCACAGGTACCATGATTACGGCGAATACCAGACTTTTCAATAACTCTAACATGGTCAACTCCAGATATAGTCCTTAGCTGTATTCTAACCCCATAACGCAGAAAAGCACTCCCCTTTTGTGCGGTCGGCTTTGCTCAGGCATGGTTTTCCGTCACAATACCTTTTTTTGCTAGGAGCTTGTGATGCAGGCCGAAATCCTTCTTACGCTGAAACTTCAGCAAAAACTGTTTGCCGATCCCCGTCGCATTTCTCTGCTGAAGCACATTGCGCTTTCCGGCTCCATCAGTCAGGGCGCGAAGGATGCAGGCATCAGCTACAAAAGTGCCTGGGATGCAATTAACGAAATGAACCAGCTCAGCGAGCAGACGTTGGTTGAGCGTGCCACAGGCGGTAAAGGCGGCGGCGGCGCGGTGTTAACCCGCTACGGCCAACGTTTAATCCAGCTGTACGATTTGCTGGCGCAAATCCAACAAAAAGCCTTTGATGTTTTGAGTGATGATGATGCGCTGCCACTTAACAGCCTGCTGGCGGCAATTTCTCGCTTTTCGCTGCAAACCAGCGCCCGTAACCAGTGGTTTGGCACGATTACCGCCCGCGATCACTCCCTGGTACAGCAGCATGTCGACGTCCTGCTGGCCGATGGCGAAACGCGCCTGAAGGTGGCGATCACGGCACAAAGCGGCGAGCGTCTGGGCCTTGATGAAGGCAAAGAGGTGTTGATTCTGCTGAAAGCGCCGTGGGTCGGAATTACCCAGGATGACGCTATCGCTCAGGCTGCCGACAACCAGCTGCAGGGCACGATCAGCCATATCGAACGCGGCGCAGAACAGTGCGAGGTATTGATGACGCTGCCAGACGGCCAGACACTGTGTGCAACCATTCCGACAGAAAATAGTGCGACGCTGCAGGAAGGCGCGAACGTCACTGCTTTTTTCAATGCTGACAGGGTGATTATCGCCACACTATGCTGAGTGATTGACATCAGCTTGAAGAACACGTATCCCTGTTATTAATCGCTGCAAATAATGGGATACAAAATGTCATCGTTGCAAATTTCGCAAGGCACGTTTCGTCTTAGCGACACAAAAACGCTCCAGTTAGATGCGTTGACGTTAAACGCGGGTGATAGCTGGGCGTTTGTTGGCTCTAACGGTAGCGGGAAATCTGCGCTGGCCCGCGCGCTGGCAGGGGAATTACCGCAGCTGAAAGGCGAGCGCCACTGTCAGTTTACGCGTATCACCCGACTCTCCTTTGAACAGCTCCAGAAGCTGGTCAGCGACGAGTGGCAGCGAAACAACACCGATCTTCTCAGCCCCGGTGAAGATGACACCGGGCGCACCACCGCAGAAATCATTCAGGATGAGATCAGCGATCCCGCCCGCTGCGCTACATTGGCTCAGCAGTTTGGCATCTCTGCCCTTCTCAACAGGCGTTTCAAATACCTTTCGACCGGAGAAACACGTAAAACTCTGCTTTGCCAGGCGTTAATGTCCGCACCGGATTTACTGATCCTCGATGAGCCCTTTGACGGGCTGGATGTGGCATCCCGCTGCCAGTTAGCAGAACTGCTCGCTGACCTGCACCAGGCTGGCTTTACGTTGATATTGGTGCTTAACCGCTTTGATGAAATTCCCGAGTTCGTGCAGTTTGCCGGCGTGCTTGCCGATTGCACGCTGACAGAAACCGGCGCGAAAGCCGACCTTCTGCAACAGGCATTAATCGCTCAACTTGCCCATAGCGAACGACTGGAAGGTATTCAGTTACCCGAACCGGATGAACCTTCGGTGCGCCGCACGTTGTCAGATAACGAGCCACGAATTGTACTTAACAATGGCATCGTCTCGTATAACGATCGCCCTATCCTTCATCATATGAGCTGGCAGGTAAACCCAGGCGAGCACTGGCAAATCGTCGGCCCCAACGGTGCGGGAAAATCAACCCTGCTCAGTTTAATCACCGGCGATCATCCCCAGGGCTACAGTAACGATCTGACGCTGTTTGGCCGCCGTCGGGGTAGCGGTGAAACTATCTGGGATATCAAAAAACACATCGGCTACGTCAGCAGCAGTCTGCATCTGGATTATCGGGTGAGTACGACCGTACGCAACGTTATTCTCTCCGGTTATTTTGATTCAATTGGCATTTACCAGGCCGTCTCCGACAGGCAGCACAAACTGGTACAACAGTGGCTGGATATCCTTGGCATCGATAAACGTACTGCGGATGCGCCATTCCATAGTCTTTCCTGGGGTCAACAGCGGCTGGCGCTGATTGTTCGCGCGCTGGTTAAACACCCTACCTTGTTGATTCTTGACGAGCCTTTGCAAGGGTTAGATCCGCTCAATCGCCAACTGATTCGTCGTTTTGTGGATGTGCTGATCGGTCAAGGCGAAACTCAGCTGTTGTTCGTCTCTCATCACGCCGAAGATGCCCCAGCCTGCATTACCCACCGTCTGGAGTTTGTGCCCGAGGGCGATATCTACACCTATCAACAAACATCACTGCGTTAATTTTCATACCAGGGCGTTTGAATACGCCCTTTTTTCTGTCTTTTTTTCAGACAAACGCTGAGATAACAACCTAACGTAATGATTTAAAATAAAATAACCACTGCAAATATGTGAAAACGCCAGTGTGTAAACGATTCCACTAATTTATTCCATGTCACACTTTTCGCATCTTTGTTATGCTATGGTTATTGCATACCATAGGCTTAACGGAGCGAATTATGAGAGTATTGGTTACAGGTGGTAGCGGTTACATCGGAAGCCACACTTGCGTGCAGTTGTTGAAAAACGGTCACGAGGTGGTGATCCTGGATAATCTCTGCAACAGCAAGCGCAGCGTTCTGCCCGTCATTGAGCGTTTAGGTGGTAAGCATCCGACTTTTGTGGAAGGAGATATCCGTAACGAAGCGCTGATAACCGAAATTCTGCACGATCATGCCATTGACACGGTCATCCATTTTGCCGGGTTAAAAGCCGTTGGAGAATCCGTGGCCAAGCCGCTGGAGTACTATGACAACAACGTCAATGGAACTCTGCGTCTGGTAAACGCCATGCGCGCCGCCAACGTGAAAAACTTCATTTTCAGCTCCTCCGCGACCGTCTATGGCGATCAGCCGCAAATTCCTTATGTTGAAAGCTTCCCCACCGGCACGCCGCAGAGTCCGTACGGCAAAAGTAAGCTGATGGTGGAACAGATCCTGACCGATCTGCAAAAAGCCCAACCCGACTGGAGCATTGCTTTGTTGCGCTACTTTAACCCGGTTGGCGCGCATCCATCAGGGGATATGGGGGAAGATCCTCAGGGTATTCCCAACAACCTGATGCCTTACATCGCACAGGTTGCCGTGGGTCGCCGCGAGTCCCTTGCCGTATTTGGCAACGACTATCCTACTGAAGATGGCACCGGCGTTCGCGACTACATCCACGTGATGGATCTCGCCGACGGTCACGTTGTCGCAATGGAAAAACTGGCGGACAAACAGGGTGTGCATATTTACAACCTTGGCGCAGGCATCGGCAGCAGCGTGCTGGACGTGGTCAATGCCTTCAGCAAAGCCTGCGGTAAACCGATTAATTACCATTTCGCCCCGCGCCGTGATGGCGATCTTCCGGCCTACTGGGCTGATGCCAGCAAAGCCGATCGCGAGCTCAACTGGCGCGTGACCCGCACGCTGGATGAAATGGCACAAGACACATGGCACTGGCAGTCACGCCACCCACAGGGATATTCGGATTAAGGACCAATCATGACGCAATTCAATCCTGTCGATCACCCACATCGCCGTTTTAACCCGCTCACCGGGCAGTGGATCCTTGTTTCACCGCATCGCGCCAAACGTCCGTGGCAAGGGGCGCAGGAAACTCCTTCTAAGCAGGTACTGCCTGCGCATGACCCGGACTGCTTTCTGTGCGCTGGCAATACGCGCGTTACCGGCGACAAAAACCCGGATTACACCGGGACCTATGTCTTCACTAATGACTTTGCGGCCCTCATGTCAGATACCCCGGACGCGCCGGACAGTCACGATCCGTTGATGCGTTGCCAGAGCGCACGCGGTACCAGTCGCGTGATTTGCTTCTCGCCCGATCACAGCAAAACGCTGCCGGAACTCAGCGTCCCTGCGCTGACAGAAATTGTACAGACGTGGCAGGAACAGACTGAAGAGTTAGGAAAAACCTATCCCTGGGTGCAGGTATTTGAGAATAAAGGCGCGGCGATGGGCTGCTCTAACCCGCACCCGCACGGTCAAATTTGGGCCAACAGCTTTTTGCCCAACGAAGCCGAACGTGAAGATCGCCTGCAGAAAGCGTACTTCGCTGAACAGGGCGCACCGATGCTCGTTGATTACGTCCAGCGCGAACTGGCGGACGGCAGTCGTACGGTCGTAGAAACTGAGCACTGGCTGGCGGTTGTGCCTTACTGGGCCGCGTGGCCGTTCGAAACGCTGCTGCTGCCGAAAGCGCATGTGCTGCGTATCACTGATTTGACCAATGAACAGCGTGCAGACCTGGCGCTGGCGCTGAAAAAACTGACCAGTCGTTACGACAACCTGTTCCAGTGCTCATTCCCCTACTCTATGGGCTGGCACGGCGCGCCGTTCAACGGTGAAGAAAACGAACACTGGCAGTTACACGCGCACTTTTACCCGCCGCTGCTGCGTTCCGCGACCGTGCGTAAATTTATGGTCGGTTATGAAATGCTGGCGGAAACCCAGCGTGACCTGACGGCAGAACAAGCGGCTGAGCGACTGCGTGCGGTCAGCGACATCCATTTTCGCGAATCCGGAGTTTAAATAATGAGTCTGAAAGAAAAAACACAATCTCTGTTTGCAGAAACGTTTGGCTACCCAGCCACCCATACTATTCAGGCACCGGGTCGCGTAAACCTGATCGGCGAACACACCGATTATAATGATGGCTTCGTTCTGCCCTGCGCCATCGACTATCAAACTGTCATCAGTTGTGCCGCGCGCGACGATCGAAAAGTTCGCGTGATCGCCGCTGATTACGACAATCAGATTGATGAGTTCTCTCTCGATGCGCCGATTATCGCCCACGACAGCCAGCAGTGGTCGAACTACGTGCGTGGCGTGGTGAAGCATCTACAAAAACGCAGTAACGCCTTTGGCGGTGCGGATCTGGTGATCAGCGGTAATGTCCCGCAAGGCGCAGGTCTTAGCTCTTCCGCCTCGCTGGAAGTCGCTGTGGGTACGGTATTCCAACAGCTCTATCACCTGCCGCTCGACGGCGCACAAATCGCCCTGAATGGCCAGGAAGCTGAAAACCAGTTTGTCGGCTGTAACTGCGGCATTATGGATCAGCTGATCTCCGCGCTTGGCAAGAAAGATCATGCGCTACTGATCGACTGCCGTACGTTGGGCACCAAAGCTGTCTCCATGCCGGAAGGTGTGGCGGTGGTGATCATCAATAGCAACTTTAAACGCACGTTGGTCGGCAGCGAGTACAACACCCGTCGCGAACAGTGTGAAACCGGCGCACGTTTCTTCCAGCAACCGGCACTGCGTGATGTCAGTCTTGAAGCATTTAACGCTGTCGCCCACGAGCTGGATCCGATTGTCGCCAAACGCGTCCGCCACGTCATCACGGAAAATGCGCGTACCGTTGAAGCCGCGCAGGCGTTGGAAAAAGGCGACCTGCTGCGTATGGGACAATTGATGGCGGAATCTCACGCCTCAATGCGCGATGACTTTGAAATCACCGTGCCACAAATTGATACGCTGGTTGAAATTGTCAAAGCGACCATCGGCGATAAAGGTGGTGTACGTATGACTGGCGGCGGCTTCGGCGGCTGCATCGTGGCGCTGATCCCGCAAGATCTGGTGCCTGCCGTGCAACAAGCTGTCGCTGAGCAATACGAAGCAAAAACCGGTATCAAAGAAACATTCTACGTCTGCAAACCTTCACAAGGAGCCGGACAATGTTAAACGAAATCCCTGTGCAGGCTCCGGACGGTCAGCCGTTTCGCCTGATTACCCTGCGCAATGACGCAGGGATGGTGGTCACGCTGATGGACTGGGGCGCGACCCTGCTCTCTGCGCGTATTCCGCTGAGCGATGGTAGCGTGCGCGAAGCATTACTCGGGTGCGCCAGCCCGGAACAATATCCGGAACAGGCTGCATTTCTGGGGGCGTCGATTGGTCGCTACGCTAACCGTATCGCCAACAGCCGCTATACTTTTGCCGGTGAAACCGTTGAATTAATACCAAGCCAGGGCAACAACCAGCTGCACGGCGGGCCGGACGGTTTCGACAAACGTCGCTGGCAGATAGTCAATCAGAATGACCGTCAGGTGCTGTTCGCCCTAACGTCTGAAGATGGCGACCAGGGCTTTCCTGGCCATCTTTGCGCGACCGCGCAGTATCGCCTTACTGACGATAATCGTATTTCGATCACCTACCGCGCCACGGTCGATAAGCCCTGTCCGGTGAATCTTACCAACCACGTTTATTTCAACCTCGACGGTGATACAACCGATGTCCGTCAACATAAGCTGCAGATCTTCGCTGACGAGTACTTGCCGGTGGATGAAATGGGTATCCCACACGACGGACTGAAGCCGGTGGCTGGTACCGCGTTCGATTTCCGCGTGGCGAAAGTTATCGACAGCGAATTTTTGGCCGATGACGATCAGCGGAAAGTAAAAGGTTACGATCACGCTTTCTTGCTACAGGCGCAAGGCGATAGCCGCAAACCGATCGCGAATCTGTGGTCACAGGATGAAAAACTGCAGATGGAGGTCTACACCTCTGCCCCGGCTTTGCAGTTTTATTCCGGAAATTTCCTCGGCGGTACGCCATCCCGTGGTCCTGACGCCTACGCCGACTGGCAAGGTCTGGCGCTGGAAAGCGAGTTCCTGCCGGACAGCCCGAACCATCCGGAATGGCCGCAGCCAGACTGCTTCCTGCGTCCTGGCGAAGAGTACACCAGCGTGACGGAATACCGGTTTATACCAGCTTAATCGTTCCCCCTCCCAGGCCCGATGACGTAACGAATCGGGCCTGTTGCTTGTTTATCACAGTAGAACCGTTCAAATCCCCACCGTTCAAAGACAAAATCGCAACCTTGAGTTCACAAGAACCTTACACTGTGGCGCTATTTTCGCTATGGTTATGCGTAAGGATTGCCGCTGACGCATTACGGCAATATAATGAGAATTATTATCATTCAATATGATTTATAGGAGTGAGTGTATGGCTGTAACTAAGCTGGTTCTGGTACGTCACGGTGAAAGTCAGTGGAACAAGGAGAACCGTTTTACCGGTTGGTATGACGTTGATCTGTCCGAGAAAGGCGTGGGCGAAGCGAAAGCAGCAGGTAAACTGTTGAAAGAGGAAGGCTATAGCTTCGATTTTGCATATACCTCTGTGCTGAAACGTGCCATCCACACCCTGTGGAACGTACTGGATGAACTGGATCAGGCCTGGCTGCCAGTTGAGAAATCCTGGAAACTGAATGAACGTCATTACGGCGCGCTGCAGGGGCTGAACAAAGCGGAAACTGCGGAAAAATACGGTGACGAGCAGGTTAAGCAATGGCGTCGCGGCTTTGCGGTCACCCCACCGGAACTGACTAAAGATGACGAACGCTATCCGGGTCATGATCCGCGTTATGCGACGCTGACCGACAACGAGTTACCGGTTACCGAAAGCCTGGCGCTGACCATCGATCGCGTTATCCCTTACTGGAATGAAACCATCCTGCCGCGCATGAAAAGCGGTGAGCGAGTGATTATCGCCGCTCACGGTAACTCCCTGCGTGCGCTGGTGAAATACCTGGATAACATGGGCGAAGATGAGATCCTCGAACTGAACATCCCGACGGGTGTACCACTGGTGTATGAGTTCGACGAAAACTTCAAACCAATCAAACACTATTATCTGGGTAACGCTGACGAGATCGCCGCAAAAGCAGCTGCCGTTGCGAACCAGGGTAAAGCGAAGTAATTTCTGCGTGTCGCATAAAAAAGCGCGGACTATCCGCGCTTTTTTTATCTTTCTGGTAGGCTAACGTTTAACCGCGGCGCGCTTTTACCGCATCCGCCAGTTGACGTAACACCGCATCAGTATCTTCCCAGCCAATGCAGGCGTCGGTGATGCTCTTACCGTAGGTCAGCGGTTCGCCGCTATCCGGGTTCTGATTACCCTCGACCAGATGGCTTTCGATCATCACGCCAATAATCGCTTTTTCACCACCAGCAACTTGCCCGCAAACATCTTTCGCAACATCCATCTGCTTTTTGAACTGCTTGCTGGAGTTGGCATGGCTAAAGTCGATCATCACTTGCGCAGAGAGCCCTGCTTTAATCAGACCTTCTTTCACGTCGGCAACATGCTGAGCGCTGTAGTTCGGCTCTTTGCCACCGCGCAGAATGATATGGCAATCACCATTACCGCTGGTATTCACGATCGCCGAATGACCCCATTTGGTCACAGACAGGAAGCAGTGTGGTGCCCCTGCGGCGTTGATTGCATCAATCGCAACTTTGATCGTGCCATCAGTACCGTTTTTAAAGCCAACCGGGCAGGACAGACCAGATGCCAGTTCGCGGTGCACCTGAGACTCAGTGGTACGTGCTCCAATAGCGCCCCAACTCATCAGGTCGGCAAGATATTGCGGCGTGATCATATCGAGGAATTCACCTGCAGCTGGCAATCCGCTGTCGTTGATATCCAACAGCAGTTTACGCGCAATGCGCAGTCCATCGTTGATCTGGAAGCTATTGTCCATGTGCGGATCGTTGATAAGCCCCTTCCAGCCGACGGTGGTACGCGGCTTTTCGAAATAGACTCGCATGACAATTTCAAGCTCGCCTTTTAACTCTTCGCGCAGCGCCAGCAGGCGAGTGGCGTACTCTTTGGCGGCAGCCGGATCATGAATAGAGCACGGCCCAATCACCACTAACAGGCGATCGTCGTTCCCTTTCAGAATTTTATGAATTGCCTTACGGGCATGAGCCACCGTATTTGCGGCATTTTCAGTAGCGGGGAATTTTTCCAGCAGTGCGACTGGCGGTAATAACTCGTTGATCTCTTTGATGCGTAAATCGTCGTTCTGATAATTCATGATTATTCCAGCGTTGCCATACTTATATAAATGAATGCAATCCATCCAATCTATATCTTCAGTCATAAGGTGTAAACGGGGTTTTACACTTTGGACGGATTAATCCTGGAATCTGGTAAAAAAACGCAATAATGTAGCGAAAAATGAGATCCAGACTACAATTTCTAACTGTAACATCTTAAATTTTCATAGATTTCAAGATTGTATGCTGGTTTTAATTTCCAAAGCAAAACGATTAACCACGTATTGATGATGTAACTGGCACATGCACTGTTGGAAGACGTTATCCGACATATCGACCTTAACAGGAGCATATTATGCATATGACTAAGCTGGCTTCACTCTTTCTTACTGCTACCCTCAGCCTCGCCAGCGGTGCAGCGCTGGCCGCTGAAACCAACTCGCAGTCCAATAATGGCCAGGCAAATTCCTCAGCAGATGCCGGTCAGGTAGCACCAGACGCTCGCGAAAACGTAGCGCCGAATAATGTCGACAACAATAACGTGAATTCAGGTGGCACGATGCTGCACCCGAACGGTTCATCAATGAACCATGAGGGGATGACCAAAGACGAGATGCACAAAAACACTATGTGTAAGGACGGTCGCTGTCCTGATGTGAACAAGAAGGTTGAGACTGGAAACGGCATCAACAATGATGTTGATACCAAAACTGACGGCACCACGCAGTAACGCTGAAAATAAAGCTAATAACGGGAGAGCATTAGCTCTCCTTTTTAATTTTATCATCCCAAAAACGGTATGATGGCATACAGTAAAGATGAGAATAACAAAGGGATGGCATAATGGCGCACGTACATACTCATACTTCCTCTGAGCAACCCAAAGACAATAACGCCCGCCGACTGATGTTCGCATTCTGCATTACCGCCGGATTTATGTTGGTCGAAGTGGTGGGCGGAATACTTTCAGGCTCACTGGCCTTGCTGGCCGACGCCGGGCATATGCTTACGGATGCGGCAGCGCTGCTTTTTGCGCTGTTGGCCGTTCAGTTTTCCCGTCGCCCACCCACAATACGCCACACCTTCGGCTGGCTGAGGCTCACGACGCTGGCCGCATTCGTTAATGCCATCGCATTGGTCGTTATCACCATTTTAATCGTCTGGGAGGCGATTGAGCGCTTCCAGACACCTCGTCCCGTGGCGGGCGGCATGATGATGGTTATTGCTGTCGCGGGTTTACTGGCCAACGTGCTTGCTTTTTGGGTTTTACATCGCGGCAGCGAAGAGAAAAATTTGAACGTCCGTGCCGCAGCGCTGCATGTGATGGGCGATTTACTCGGCTCGGTCGGGGCAATCATCGCTGCGTTGATTATTATCTGGACGGGCTGGACGCCTGCGGACCCGATCCTCTCAATTTTGGTATCCGTACTGGTGCTGCGCAGCGCCTGGCGATTATTAAAAGATAGCGTCAACGAATTACTGGAAGGGGCTCCGCTGGCGCTGGATATCGCCGCACTGCAGCGCCATCTCAGCCGGGATATTCCCGAAGTCCGCAATGTGCACCATGTCCACGTCTGGATGGTGGGAGAAAAGCCGGTAATGACGCTGCATGTGCAGGTGATCCCGCCGCACGATCATGATGCGCTGCTGGAGCGTATTCAGCACTTCCTTATTCATCATTACCAGATTGAACACGCGACGATTCAGATGGAGTATCAGCCGTGCAATGGACCGGACTGCCACCTGTATCAGGGCGTGTCCGGCCATTCACATCATCACCATTAATGAGACAGCGCGTGGGAACCTCGCTCACGCGCACTGTTGATCCACATCCTGCTCCCGTTGAGGGCGATAACCGTCAGGATCATATATTCCAGCGACATGGCATATACGCCTTGCAGGGCAAAGATCACCACGCTGATTACGTTGATGATCACCCACAGCAGCCAGTTTTCAACGTATTTGCGCGTCATCAGGATCATCGCCGCAATCGAAAGCACCATCATGCAGGAGTCCCAGAACGGGAATGCATCGGGTTGCAGTTCAGGCACAGCAACCTGCAGTCCCAATGCCTGCATTATGTTGACCGCAATACGAGTCAGCAACGCAAAGACCGGATCGATATAGACCGACATCAGGCCGATCGCCACCACACAAGCCGCCAGCCAGCCGATCGCTTTTGGCAACGGCAGCCAGCGAATTTTCAGTTCCGCTTCATGCTGGTTGGTTTGCCGGGACCAGGCATACCAACCGTAGATATTGGCGGCAAAGAAAAAGACTTGCAGCAACAGGCTGGCATAAAGCTGGATCTGAAAGAAGATAATCGCAAACAGCGTGACGTTTATCAGACCGAAAACGTAATTGCTGATTTTCTCAAGACTCGCCAGGCCAATACACAGCAACCCGGCGATCGTCCCCACGGCTTCGATCCACGATAGATCGTAACCACCTGCGCCAATCGGAATATGTACCAGAATGTTCTGCGTGCTAAAAAAGTCCATCTTTTCCCCCAGAGCAAAAATAAAGTATTAAGCTCGTAGTGTAGCCGCAAATTCCAACATACGATTTAATGGCAACAATGCCCCTTCTCGCAGCGCGTGATCAACATGTATTTCATGCGCCGCGCCGCCATACTCCAGCCCCTCAGCAATCGCCTTGAGGCCGTTCATCGCCATCCATGGACAATGCGCGCAGCTACGACAGGTGGCCCCCTCGCCAGCCGTTGGAGCTTCAAGCAGCTCTTTATCCGGAACGGCCTGCTGCATTTTGTAAAAAATGCCCCGGTCAGTCGCCACAATCAGCTGCTTATGCGGTAACGATTTAGCTGCGGTGATGAGCTGACTGGTTGAGCCAACCGCATCGGCCATATCAACGATAGACTGAGGTGACTCCGGGTGCACCAGCACCGCAGCATCAGGGTACAGTCCTTTCATGCGCGTTAAAGCCTGGGTTTTAAACTCGTCGTGGACAATACAGGCCCCCTGCCAGCAGAGCACATCTGCGCCGGTTTGTTTCTGCACGTAGTTACCCAGATGTCTGTCCGGAGCCCAGATGATTTTTTCACCTAAGCTATCAAGATACTCAATAAGTTCAACCGCGATACTGGAGGTCACGACCCAGTCAGCACGAGCTTTAACGGCGGCTGAAGTATTGGCGTAAACCACCACGGTACGATCCGGATGCGCGTCGCAGAATGCGCTGAACGCGTCTATCGGACAGCCCAGATCTAATGAACATTCCGCCTGTAAGGTTGGCATAAGGATAGTCTTTTCCGGGCTGAGAATTTTGGCGGTTTCTCCCATAAACCTCACGCCCGCAACCAGCAGCGTAGAAGCTGGGTGTTTTGCACCGAACCGCGCCATTTCCAGAGAATCAGAAATACAGCCACCGGTCTCTTCGGCCAATTGCTGAATTTCAGGATCGGTGTAATAGTGCGCGACCATAACGGCATCACGCTCTTTCAACAGGCGCTTGATTTTTTCACGATAAAATTGCTTTTCATCCACACTCAGCGGCCCTGGCTTCGGCGGAAACGGATAAATTGCTGCTTCTGGATCAAACATCACGCTCATCTTGCTTTCTCGTTTTACTGGCTTAACGAATTAACCGATTAAAAGCGTAACGCACGCCATATTCGGTTTGAATTGTTTTATATGCTAAACAAGATAGCGGATTGGCGCAGAAAAGTCACAATAATTGCGAGTGATGAGTGCCGGATGGCGACCTGCGGGCCTGCAGGTTCAAATCTTTTAAATCGCAGATAGCAAAAAAGCGCCTTTAGGGCGCTTTTTTACACTGGTGGGGCGTGCAGGATGACTCGCTACGCTCGCCCTTCGGGCCATCGCCGTAAACGGCTCCGTTGTCTCACTTCGTTCGACCCGAACCTGCTGCAGGTTCGAATCATGAAATCCTGCGCATAGCAAAAAAGCGCCTTTAGGGCGCTTTTTTACATTGGTGGGGCGTGCAGGATTCGAACCTGCGACCAATTGATTAAAAGTCAACTGCTCTACCAACTGAGCTAACGCCCCCTTATGGGGTTTACTTCTTTATACTTTCAGGATGGTGGGTCGTGCAGGATTCGAACCTGCGACCAATTGATTAAAAGTCAACTGCTCTACCAACTGAGCTAACGACCCGCTCGGGATAACCTGAAAATTTTTACTCGGTAACACCAATAAATTGGTGGGCGTGCAGGATGACTCGACTTCGTCTCGCCCTAACGGGCCGTTGCTTACGCAACGTTATCCTTCACGTTTAACATCTGAGTACGATGTTAAAGTTGGTGGGGCGTGCAGGATTCGAACCTGCGACCAATTGATTAAAAGTCAACTGCTCTACCAACTGAGCTAACGCCCCGAGTGGTGGGTGATGACGGGATCGAACCGCCGACCCCCTCCTTGTAAGGGAGGTGCTCTCCCAGCTGAGCTAATCACCCGATACTACGCTGGATACTACTTACTAACTGAGTTAGTGGTGGGTCGTGCAGGATGACTTGACTTCGTCTCGCCCTACGGGCCGTTGCTTACGCAACGTTATCCTTCACGTTTTACAATCGCGTTCCACCTTAGCGATTGGTGGGTCGTGCAGGATTCGAACCTGCGACCAATTGATTAAAAGTCAACTGCTCTACCAACTGAGCTAACGACCCGCTTTTGCGCTGCTTTTGGTTTGTTTGATATCCCTTGGCAACGGCGGCATATATTACTGATTTCAGATTTTAGCGCAACAAAAATTTCGATGTAAATAACTCAACTGCTTAGGAATCACACGACACGACCAGAAATAACACGATTTCTGGTCGCGTGGTGGTCATTACATCGCGCCAAGGCGTTTTTGCGCTTGTTTCGCGCCATCAGTGCCAGGGTATTTAGTGATAACCTGCTGATAAACCGCTTTAGCTTTTGCTGTGTCACCTTTGTCCTGCATGATGACGCCGACTTTGTACATCGCGTCTGCAGCCTTCGGTGATTTCGGGAAGTTTTTTACTACCGAAGCAAAATAGAACGCTGCATCATCTTTTTTACCCTTATTGTAATTCAACTGACCCAGCCAATAATTCGCATTGGGCAGGTAAGTTGAGTCCGGGTATTTTTTGATGAAGTTCTGAAATGCTTCAATCGCGTCATCCTGGCGAGATTTATCCTGCACCAGAGCAATTGCCGCATTGTAATCGGTATTCGCATCGCCAGTTTGCGCGGGCGCCCCTGACGTTGTCGCAGCGCCTGCATCAGGTGCTGGGGTTGCCGCCCCACTCTGATCGCCACCTGCAGATTGCGCAGCAGGCGCGCTACCGCTGCCAAGATTATTCATCTGCAGCAATATTTGCTTCTGGCGCTCAACAACCTGATTCAGCTGGTACTGATTTTCCTGAATTTGACCGCGCAGGGAATCAATATCGGACTGATTATCGGAGAGTTGTTGCTGGAGTTGGGTTAAAAGCTGACTGTGAGCGTTAGAAATACGCTCGAGTTGAGTGACACGGTCTTCGACCGAGCCTGAGCCGACACTACTGATTGGCGCCTGAGCAAAAGCGGCCCAAGGGGCCGCTATGCCAACCAGTAACGACAGACTCAACACGTGATGTCTGAAGTTACTGCTCATGCAATTCTCTTAGTAAACCAGTACGGCGCGACGGTTTTTGGCGTAAGCCGCTTCGTCATGACCCAGTACTGCAGGTTTTTCTTTACCGTAAGAAACGATGGAGATCTGGTCAGCAGAAACGCCTTTACCCTGCAGGTACATCTTAACGGCGTTTGCACGACGCTCACCCAGGGAGATGTTGTACTCAGGAGTACCACGTTCGTCCGCATGACCTTCTACGGTGACTTTGTAAGACGGGTTGCTACGCAGGAAGTTAGCGTGAGCATCCAGCATTGCAGCGAAGTCAGAACGGATATCGTACTTGTCCAGATCGAAGTAAACGATGTTGTTCTGCTGCAGCTGTTGCATCTGAAGACGCGCTTGCTCTTCAGAAGACATGTTGCCGCTGCCATTTGCATCCATACCAGTGCCGGCACCCAGCATGCCTTCGCTGCCGTCATTGCTGGCGTTCTTGTTAGAAGAACATGCCGCAATAGCCATAACAGGCAGAGCAATCATCAGCCCTTTCAGCACTTTGTTCAGTTGCATTTCAATGATTCCTTTATTAATCAATTATTTATTATCACAGATACGGCGACCAGGCAGGGAATTTTACCTGACCATCAGTTGCCGGAAGACGCGCTTTGAAACGCCCATCTGTAGAAACCAAATTCAGCACGGATCCCATCCCCTGAGAAGAGCTGTAGATTACCATAGTGCCGTTAGGTGCCAGACTTGGCGTTTCGTCCAGGAACGTTGACGACAGAACTTGTACGCCACCCGCTACCAGATCTTGTTTGGCAATGTGCTGCTGACCATTTGCCGAGCTTACCATTACCATAAATTTACCGTCGCTGCTCACATCCGCATCCTGGTTTTGCGAACCTTCCCAGGTAATACGCTGCGGAGCACCGCCGTTAACGTTAACTTTGTATACCTGCGGACGACCAGCCTGGTCAGACGTAAAGGCCAGGTTTTGGCTGTCCGGGAACCAGGTCGGTTCCGTGTTGTTGCTGCGACCATCCGTCACCTGACGAATCTGACCGGAACCAATGTCCATGACATACAAGTTCAGGCTACCGGTTTTAGACAGGGCAAACGCCAGTTTGCTGCCATCCGGAGAAAACGCAGGTGCACCGTTGTGACGTGGGAACGACGCTACCTGACGAACTGCGCCATTAGACAATGTCTGAATAACCAGTGCAGAACGACCGCTCTCGAAGGTTACGTACGCCAGTTTTGAACCGTCCGGAGACCACGCCGGAGACATCAGCGGTTGCGGAGAACGGTGTACCACAAACTGGTTGTAGCCATCGTAGTCGGACACGCGTAACTCGTACGGGAACTGACCGCCGTTAGTCTGAACAACATAAGCGATACGGGTACGGAATGCACCTTTAATACCGGTCAGTTTTTCAAACACTTCGTCACTTGCGGTATGGCCTGCGTAACGCAACCACTGCTTGTTCACTTTATACGTGTTCTGTGCCAGTACGGTACCCGGTGCGCCACCGGTATCAACCAGTTGATAAGCAACACTGTAGGAACCATCTGGATTCGGTGTGACCTGGCCAACCACTACGGCATCAATACCCAGAGCAGACCATGCGGCAGGTTGAACTTCCTGCGCGGTACCCGGCTGCTGCGGCAGGCGAGAACGGTCTAATGGGTTAAATTTACCGCTGTTTCGCAGGTCAGCACCCACGATACCACCGATATCTTCAGGTGCAGCACCCGGTCCTGCCCACTGGAAGGGGACAACACCAATCGGGCGTGCCGAGTCCACCCCTTGGGTGATCTCGATACGTACTTCTGCGTGCAGCACCGCTGCCCACAGCATCAGAAAACCAAATGCAACTCGTAATGCCTGCTTCATCATATCTCCCTTATCTGGACGGAAAGCCCACGATAATTTAGCAGAATGTTAACAAACTCAAATACACAAAACTACCAGAACACTGTCTCAACCTTAGACCGTTTCCCCCGATTTCTCAGGGGTCGTTATTACAGTTTAAAGTCCAGTTTGGCATCTTTTACTTTTTCATAAACAGCCTGGCTAGGCGGTTTAGGAATTCTGGCTGTTTTCGCAGCCGTCAGCGCAGCCTGGCACAATGCCGGATCCCCGCCCTCTTCGGTCACATCCAGTAACAGACCATCAGGCGCTAACTTGATATGTAATACGCAGGATTTTCCCGCATACAAATCGGCACCATACAGACGGCTCTGAATCGCATTACGAATTTGAGATGCGTAAGCACTGATATCAGCGCCAGATGCACCGCCATTTGCACCACTTGTACCACTATCTTTCGCCGGTTGGCCGTTTCCTTTCGCTCCACCACCCGATTTCGGTGCATTCTTACCGGAGCTTAGGTCGCCCAACAAGTCGTCAACGCCAGATGCTGCGGCGGCTTTTTCGGCGGCAGCCTTTTTCGCAGCAGCAGCTTTATCTGCTGCAGCTTTCTTATCGGCAGCGGCTTTCTCAGCTGCAGCCTTTTTATCTGCCGCAGCTTTTTCAGCAGCTGCTTTTTTGTCAGCGGCAGCCTTTTCAGCAGCGGCTGCTTTCGCGGCGGCGGCTTTTTCTGCTTTCTCAGCGGCAGCTTTCTCGGCTGCTGCTTGCTTAGCGGCTTCAGCCTGCGCTTTCTTCGCAGCATCTGCGGCAGCCTTAGCAGCTTGTGCTTCGGCAGCTTTCTTCGCATCAGCAGCGGCTTTAGCGGCTTCTGCCTCAGCTTTTTTCTGTGCGTCCGCAGCAGCTTTCTTCGCGGCATCTGCCGCTTGTTTCGCCTGAGCATCAGCCTTGGCCTTCGCGTCTGCAGCAGCCTTCGCCGCAGCCTCTTCAGCCTGTTTCTGTTGTTCTTGCGCTTTCGCGGCGGCGGCCTCTGCTTGCTTCTGCTGTTCCGCCTGCTCGCGCACTTTTTCCTGCGCAGCTAAACGTTCTTTTTCCAGTTGCTTCAGTCGTTCTTGCTCAGCAGCTTGCTTCTCACGAAGTTCCTCTGCTTGCTGTTGCGCCTGTTTTTCGCGCTGTTCTTCTGCACGTTTCGCACTTGCCTGCTGTTGCTGCTGGCGATCGTACTGTTGAACAACGGCACCAGGATCGACCATAACGGCGTCGATAGACGAACCGCCGCCGCCGCCGGCTGAAGCATCAATGTGCTCATCGAACGAACTCCAGATCAGCGCTGCAAATAAAATGACATGCAGCACCGCTGAAATAATTATCGCCCTTTTGAGCTTGTCGTTTTGTTCGGTTGCCTTTGACACTCTCGGTTCCCAAAAACTGTTCGCCTGTTACGCGCTATCTTTCAAGCCAGCAATATGCAGTCATCAGATTGGCTGCGTCATCAGGCCAACCGATTTTACGCCTGCACTGTGTAACAAGTTCAGCGCTTTAATTATTTCATCATAAGGCACGTCTTTCGCACCACCGATTAAAAATACTGTTTTCGGATTGGTCTGCAGGCGGCTTTTCGCTTCCGCGATAACCTGCTCCGGCGGCAGTTGATCCATCCTGTCTTTCTCAACGACCACGCTGTATTGCCCAATACCGGAAACTTCAATAATGACCGGTGGCTCGTCGTTACTGCTGACGGCTTGCGATTCGGTCGCATCCGGCAGGTCAACTTCCACACTCTGCGTAATGATCGGCGCGGTTGCCATAAAGATCAGCAACAGCACCAGCAGTACGTCGAGCAGCGGGACAATATTGATTTCGGACTTAAGTTCGCGACGACCTCGTCCACGCGTTCTGGCCATGGTTTACCCCTTGTTGCTCTCGCTAACGGTAAACGCCTGGCGGTGCAGAATCGCGGTGAACTCTTCCATAAAGTTGTCGTAATTCAGTTCCAGCTTGTTCACGCGCTGATTCAGTCGGTTGTAAGCCATAACCGCCGGAATTGCCGCAAACAGGCCGATAGCCGTTGCAATCAACGCTTCCGCGATACCCGGCGCAACCATTTGCAGCGTCGCCTGTTTTACCGCGCCCAGCGCGATAAAGGCGTGCATGATCCCCCAAACGGTACCGAACAGACCGATATACGGGCTGATGGAGCCGACAGTGCCGAGGAATGGAATATGCGTTTCCAGCGTTTCCAGTTCACGGTTCATCGAGATACGCATCGCACGGGATGCCCCCTCAACGACCGCTTCAGGCGCATGGCTATTCGCCCTATGCAGACGCGCAAATTCTTTGAACCCGCTATAAAAAATTTGCTCTGAACCCGCCAGATTATCACGACGCCCCTGACTTTCCTGGTACAGGCGCGACAACTCAATGCCGGACCAGAACTTGTCTTCAAATGCTTCGGCTTCACGTGAAGCAGCATTAAGAATACGGGTCCGCTGGATAATAATAGCCCAGGATGCGATTGAGAAACCAATCAAAATCAACATGATAAGTTTAACCAGAAGGCTTGCCTTCAGGAACAAATCAAGGATATTCATGTCAGTCACTGCTTAAACTCCGCGACAATAGACTTGGGAAGCGCACGAGGCTTCATTTTGAGTGGATCAACGCAAACAATCAGAACTTCGGCTTCATTCAGCACGGTGTTCTCTGCGTTGACAATGCGTTGCGTGAAAACCAATGAGGTGCCACGCATTGACGTAATTTCGGTTTGGACTTCGAGCATATCGTCGAGCCGGGCAGGCGCAAAATACTCAAGGGTCATCTTGCGCACCACAAAGGCTACACGTTCGGCCAACAGAACCTGCTGACTGAAGTGATGATGACGCAGCATCTCTGTGCGTGCTCTTTCATAAAAAGCGACGTAACTGGCGTGATAAACCACCCCACCGGCATCGGTGTCTTCATAATAGACACGAACCGGCCATCGGAAAATATACTTATTCATTCTTACTGCCTCTTTGTTGGCTTTGCCCACTCACACCGGTCGCTTAACTTTGTAAGCCCCTGGTGACTCGCGTTCTTGCCGCCGCGATGCATCAAGAATGTCGTTGTATATCGCGCTGTCTTCACTTTACATCCCGGTAATGCAATTAGGTTAGTGCTTTCAAACTTCGCTACTATACGCGCGGGAATGGTGCTTTGGAATGGGGGAAAGTAAACGGAGAGTAAAAAATTATGGGCTTATGCAAGCCCATAAATATTTAAGGATGTTTCTTATTCAAAAGAAGAAGAAAATCAGACCAACCACGAGGACGATATCTGCGATCAGCGGGCAGAAGATGCCCTGCCAGTGTACGGCGCGAGGACGAAAGCCAACGCCATGAATGATGCCTGCGCAGACCGCCCACATCAGCAGAAAGCCATGCCAGATTTCAAGCGTACTGGTTTTGGCCGCGAAACGTGACGGTTCCCAGAATATGCAGCCGGCCAACACGATTGCCAGCACAAAGGAAAGCGCCCGCAAGGGGCGCTTGTCCATTACCGCATATACTATCGCGATAATGTTGGTCATCAGCTATCTTCTTGTCCGGCCTTGCCTGATTCAACGTGCTCAAGCGCCAGCGCTGTGATTATCCCAAATGCACAGGCAAGAAGCGTTCCCAAAATCCATGCGAAATACCACATTTTAAGCTCCTTACTTAGTACAGAGAGTGTGTGTTACGTTCAATATCTTCTTTGGTGATACGACCAAACATCTTCCAGTAGCACCATGTGGTGTAGAGGAGAATAATTGGCACGAACACACATGCCACATAGGTCATCACGTTCAGCGTCAGCTGGCTGGACGTTGCATCCCACATGGTCAGACTCGCGTTCATCATGGTGCTGGATGGCATCACAAACGGGAACATTGCAATACCAGCAGTCAGGATGATGCAGGCTAACGTCAATGAGGAGAAGACGAACGCCCATGCCCCTTTCTCCATACGAGAGGTCAGGATAGTCAACAGCGGCAGAACCACACCCAGTGCCGGAATCAACCACAGGATCGGTGCATTATTAAAGTTCACCAACCATGCGCCTGCTTCACGCGCGACTTCTTTGGTCAGCGGGTTAGACGCCGCATGATGATCAACTGCAGAAGTCACAACATAACCGTCAATACCGTACATCACCCATACACCCGCCAGCGCGAAGCAGACCAGAGTCACCAGCGCCGCTACCTGAGCGGTGGTGCGGGTACGCAGATGTAACTCACCCACAGTACGCATCTGCAGATAGGTCGCGCCCTGGGTGATGATCATCCCAACGCTCACAACACCCGCCAGCAGACCAAACGGATTCAGCAACTGGAAGAAGTTACCTGTGTAGTAAAGGCGCAGGTACTCATCAATGTGGAACGGAACCCCTTGCAGCAGGTTACCGAACGCCACACCAATCACCAACGGTGGAACGAAGCTACCAATAAAGATGCCCCAGTCCCACATGTTACGCCAACGAGTGTCTTCAATCTTGGAACGGTAATCAAAACCGACCGGACGAAAGAACAAGGACGCCAGCACCAGAACCATCGCCACATAGAAACCGGAGAATGCAGCGGCATACACCATCGGCCAGGCAGCGAACAATGCGCCACCCGCGGTGATCAACCACACCTGGTTACCATCCCAGTGCGGGGCGATGGAGTTAATCATAATTCGACGCTCGGTATCATTACGACCGAGGAAACGGGTGAGCATGCCCACCCCCATGTCGAAGCCATCAGTGACCGCAAAACCAATCAGCAGAATGCCGACCAGCAGCCACCAGACAAAACGCAATACTTCATAATCGATCATTTGACGACTCCTGTCTTAGCGTGCCGGCTGAGAAGTCACATTGGACTGCTCAAAGTGATAGCGACCGGTTTTCAGGCTGCTTGGGCCGAGGCGTGCAAACTTGAACATTAAGAACAATTCTGCCACCAGGAACAGGGTATACAGGCCACAAATCAGGATCATGGAGAACAATAGGTCACCTACTGTTAACGATGAGTTTGCAACCGCCGTTGGTAACACCTCACCGATCGCCCATGGCTGACGACCATATTCGGCAACAAACCAACCTGCTTCTACAGCAATCCACGGCAGTGGAATACCGTAAAGCGCCGCACGCAGCAGCCATTTTTTCTCACCGATACGGTTACGAATTACGCTCCAGAAGGACAACGCAATAATTGCCAGCAGCAAGAAGCCGCACGCCACCATGATACGGAAAGCGAAGTAAAGCGGTGCAACACGTGGGATAGAATCTTTTGTTGCCTGCTGAATTTGCGCTTCCGTCGCGTCGGTGACTTTATCGGTATAGCGTTTCAGCAGCAGACCATAACCCAGGTCTTTCTTCATACTGTTGAACTGGTCGCGAACGGCCTGATCGGTACTACCAGCACGCAGTTCTTCCAGCAACTGATAGGCTTTCATACCGTTACGGATGCGCTCTTCGTGTTGCACCATCAGGTCTTTCAGACCAATGACCGGTGTATCAACAGAGCGGGTGGCAATGATGCCCAGCGCATAAGGAATTTGAATCGCAAATTTGTTTTCTTGTTTATCCTGATCGGGAATACCGAACAAAGTAAACGCAGCAGGAGCAGGTTGAGTTTCCCACTCGGCTTCGATCGCAGCCAGTTTGGTTTTCTGTACGTCACCCATTTCGTATCCGGACTCATCACCCAGAACGATAACAGAAAGTACAGCAGCCATACCGAAGCTGGCAGCAATCGCGAATGAGCGTTTTGCGAAAGCGAAGTCGCGGCCTTTCAGCATGTAATACGCACTAATGCCAAGGATGAACATCGCGCCAGTTACATAACCAGAGGCGACAGTGTGAACAAATTTCACCTGTGCTACCGGGTTGAGCACCAGTTCAGAGAAGCTCAGCATCTCCATGCGCATGGTTTCAAAGTTGAAATCCGCGGCGATTGGGTTTTGCATCCAGCCGTTCGCAACCAGAATCCACAGTGCGGACAGGTTTGAACCTAAAGCCACCAGCCAGGTGACGCACATATGCTGGACTTTACCCAAACGGTCCCAGCCGAAGAAGAACAGACCTACAAAGGTGGATTCGAGGAAGAAGGCCATCAAACCTTCGATCGCCAGCGGCGCACCGAAAATATCCCCTACATAGTGGGAATAGTAAGACCAGTTAGTCCCGAACTGGAACTCCATGGTCAGACCGGTTGCCACACCCAGAGCGAAGTTGATACCAAACAACTTGCCCCAGAACTTGGTCATATCTTTATAAATCTGTTTGCCGGAAAGGACGTAGACCGTTTCCATGATGGCCAACAAGAACGCCATACCAAGCGTCAGTGGCACAAACAGGAAGTGGTACATCGCGGTCAAGGCAAACTGTAAGCGCGACAGTTCGACTATATCTAACATCATGACTCCTTGCTCATCGCATGAAGACTCCGAGAGTGAACCCCGTTAGAAAGGGTCACACGCATGCCCCAATACAAATTTATCTGCTCCCCTCCGCCGCAGCTCTTTCTTCTCGTTTGAAGAAAGGACAATGACGATAGGTTACAAACATGTTAATAAAACACTCAAATTGATCCCGCAATTATATTACGCCGTAAAATCCTTACAATAAACAGGTTTTTATCGAGGTAAATTTGCATTTTTCGATAGTGATCAATTTATAGCTAATTTACCACTTTCAGACCAATTTGATCTGCAGCAATTTAACCTCTTTTGAGATCGTTTACCAAGTTTTAAACATTGATTTAAATCAATTTCCAAAACCAATGTTAATAGTGTTTAGCAGTCAGGTGACTAGTAAACAACATGTTAACGACATGTTTTTCAATGAGTAATTGCCGTTACTACAAATGATAGGATATTTATTTAAATGTACACGATCTTTTAACCGGCCAGACGGACAAATTTGCCAACAGATAAAGAGTCACTATTGCTGGGTAGCTCACAGTTTTTTGTTTAGCAAGTCAGTGAATATTTATTTCATACAATTTTTTCATTTTAATTTTACTTATGATTAACACCGTAATGTAACTATCTCAATCAGAAGCGAAAGAGCCTGACATTGACCGCCTCATTGCATTTTAGGTTTTACCGCAGAAAGTTGGCGCTTCGCTTCACTCATCACTGAAAGTTATCGTACCTGCTCCCTCTTTTTTATGTGACATAAGATTAAATCTGATACAAACAATTCATTATCATTTTTATCTTAAATTTAACAAAAGATAATTGTGCCATATAAGATTAAAAAATAAAAAACCGTTATGCCGTTCACAAGTTATTTAGCAGAAATAATTTTTGAAATTATAAAAAGCGTCGCATGAATGAGCATCGCAACAAAATAAGATTTCGATCACAAACATGGCAAGTCATTTATTACTCATTTCCCTAACAAATTAAAAAAAGAAACAAGAAACAAAAACAACACATTGATTTTAATGACATTTTATAACCAATAAATATAACAATCATTTTGCGCAGGATATTTTGAAAATAGATCAATTGCTTCCTTTTCCGCTTCCACAGAAACTCCAACCCTATTAAAAGGTTGTCGCACTCCATGTTCTAAATATTAGAAAACAATTTTCACTTATTGACCATCAGCCCTACAGAGGATTACCCATGAAGAAATCTACACTTGTTATTGGCGTCATCGGTGCTGACTGCCATGCAGTAGGTAATAAAGTTCTGGATCGCGTTTTCACGGCTCATAATTTCCACGTAATAAACCTCGGGGTGATGGTGAGCCAGGATGAATATATTGATGCCGCAATTGAAACAGGTGCCGATGCCATCGTGGTGTCGTCTATCTACGGTCATGGTGATATTGACTGCCTCGGATTACGTGAGCGCTGCATCGAGCGTGGCCTCGGCGACATTCTGCTGTACGTCGGCGGCAACCTGGTCGTCGGGAAACATGACTTCGCCGATGTAGAAGTGAAATTTAAAGAGATGGGGTTTAACCGCGTCTTCGCGCCGAGCCACGACCTGGAAGATGTCTGCGCGCTTATCACTAATGATATTCACCAGCACAATAGCCTCGAGCAGCGTTGTCTGGAAGAGGCCATCTGATGCAAACAGTTTCTGTCGATATCGGCTCGACATGGACCAAGGCTGCCCTCTTTGCTCATGAAGGCGAGGAATTAACCCTGGTAAACCATGTCCTGACCCCAACCACCACACATCATCTGGCAGACGGTTTTTTTGCCAGCCTGAATCAGGTGCTGAATGTTGCCGATGCTCGCCCGTTACTGAAAAGTGGTGAAGTACAGTTGAAATACTCCTCCTCGGCCAAAGGTGGGCTCGCCGTAGCAGCAATGGGGCTGGTGCCTTCCATTACGCTGGAATCGGCAAAAGTTACCGCCCATTCGGCAGGAGCGAAAATCGCGCAATATTATTCGTACAAACTGAACCGTCATGACATCCAGGAACTGGAATCATCACCACCAGACATTCTGTTGTTTACCGGCGGTACAGACGGCGGCGAAGAAAGTTACGGCCTGGCGAATGCGCGCGCTCTGGCAGGCTCAAAGCTTGATTGCGCCATTATCTACGCCGGAAATCGGGACATTCAGGACGAAATCCAAACGATTCTGGGAGACAAAGATCTGACCACGGTAGACAACATTCTACCTGACCTCGATCACCCGAATCCGTTTGCCGCACGCCAGGCGATTTGCGATGTGTTCTTGTCACGCATTGTCAAAGGTAAAGGTCTGGACGTCATTGTCGGCGAAACAGGCGAAGAGCCAATGCCGACGCCATGGACAGTCTATGAATTAGTCAAAGCCATTAGCGATTACGACAACGCATGGAAGGAGTTCATGCTGATTGATATGGGCGGAGCCACCACGGATGTCTATTCGGCCAGCGCGAATACCCTCTCCCCCGACACCGTCCTGCATGGTGTTCCTGAACCGTTCGTCAAACGTACCGTTGAAGGTGACCTGGGCATGCGCGTTTCCGCCGTTGTGGTGGGAGAAAGCACGCAGGATATGGTGAAAGTCATCTTCGCCCAACAGCCACAGCGCGAGGAAGCGTTTTACCGCTACCTACGTCATCTGGTTGGGCAACCGGATTACCTGCCACTCAGCGAGGAAGAGAAATATTTCGACACCCTGCTGGCAGGTTTATGCGTGGGCTATGCCGCTGAGCGCCACGCGGGCACTAAAAAGCAGGTTTGTACCTGCGTGGGTAACGTGGATTTACAGATGGGTCGCGATCTCACCACCGTGCGCAAAGTCGTCGGTTCAGGGGGATGGCTCTCTCGCGCCAGCCAGTTCGATATCCATAACTGGCTCAAATATCGGGAGCTGGACGACCAGGGCAAAAGAATTCTGTTACCGAACCAGTTTGAGTATTACCGCGATTCAAATGGCCTGCTCCCTCTACTGGCAAACGTCGCCAGACTGTACCCGCAAGCCGCTGCTCGCACCAGCATTCAGTGTTTAACCCTATAAAACTTAAGGCATCTACGAATGGAACTTCGAAATAAAAAATTAACCCACGACGAATTCATGACCGAAAGGCATCAGGTGTTACAAACCTGGGAAACCGGCAAAGACGTTGAGAACTTCGAAGATGGCGTGAAGTACCAGCAATCAATTCCAGATAACAAACGCTTCTCCCTTGCTCTGCTGAAGGCCGATCAGGAAGGCAGGACCCTGAGCCAGCCGCGCGCAGGCGTAGCATTAATGGATGAGCATATTGCGCTGCTCAAAACATTGCAGGAAGAGTGCGACCTCCTGCCAAGCACCATCGATGCCTATACCCGTCTGAATCGCTATGAAGAAGCCGCTGTCGGGATCCAGAAATCCATCGAAGCTGGGACGTCCAAACTGAATGGTTTACCGGTCGTCAATCACGGGGTAGCTGCCTGCCGCCGGATGACTGAATCGCTGGAAAAACCGATCCAGGTTCGCCACGGAACGCCAGATGCTCGCCTGCTGGCGGAAATCGCTATGGCCAGTGGTTTTACCAGCTACGAAGGCGGCGGTATCTCCTACAACATTCCTTACGCTAAGCGCGTCACCCTGGAAAAATCCATCCGTGACTGGCAGTACTGCGATCGCCTGATGGGCCTGTACGAAGAGAACGGTATTCGTATCAACCGTGAACCGTTCGGCCCGCTAACTGGCACCCTAATCCCGCCGTTTATGTCCCACTCGGTGGCGATTATTGAAGGTCTATTGGCGCTGGAACAGGGCGTGAAGTCCATTACCGTCGGCTACGGCCAGGTCGGTAGCCTGACGCAGGATATCGCCGCTATTCAGGCGCTGCGCGAACTGTCCCACGAATACTTCCATAACCACGGATTCGACGATTACGAACTGAGCACCGTTTTCCACCAGTGGATGGGCGGATTCCCGGAAGATGAAGCGAAAGCCTTCTCCGTTATCGCCTGGGGGGCAGCGGTTGCGGGTATGTCCGGTGCCACGAAAGTGATCACCAAAAGCCCGCACGAAGCGTTCGGTATCCCAACGGCAGCAGCCAACGCCCAGGGTCTGAAAGCGTCACGCCAGATGCTCAACATGGTCAGTGACCAGAAATTCCCGCAATGCGCTGCCGTCGAGCAGGAAGTTGATCTGATCAAGAGCGAAGTCCGCGCAGTGCTGAAAAAAGTCTTCGAACTGGGCAATGGCGACATTGCGCGTGGCACGGTGCTGGCCTTTGAAGCTGGCGTACTGGATGTGCCGTTCGCGCCTGCCGCTTGCAACGCCGGTAAGATCCTCCCTGTTCGCGATAACACAGGCGCTATCCGTATTCTCGAAGCCGGTGCAGTTCCACTGCCGAAAGATATTCTCGCCCTGCACCACGACTATGTCGCAGAGCGCGCACATTTTGAAGGCCGCAAGCCTTCTTTCCAGATGGTCATTGATGACATCAACGCCGTATCCCACAGTAAATTAATAGGAAGACCATAATGAAAATCAAAAAGGCCCTTTTCACCGCTGGCTACTCCTCATTTTATTTTGACGATCAGCAGGCCATCAAAAATGGCGCCGGTCATGACGGGTTTATCTATACCGGCGATCCGGTAACGCCAGGATTTACCTCTGTTCGTCAGGCGGGTGAATGCGTTTCCGTGCAACTGATTCTGGAGAATGGCGCGGTAGCGGTGGGCGATTGCGCAGCGGTTCAATATTCAGGCGCAGGTGGTCGTGATCCGCTTTTCCTGGCAGAAAATTTCATTCCGTTCCTCAACGATCACATCAAACCGCTGCTGGAAGGCCGTGACGTTGATGCGTTCCTGCCAAACGCCCGTTTCTTTGACCAACTGCGTATTGACGGTCATCTGCTGCATACTGCCGTCCGCTATGGTCTGTCTCAGGCGCTGCTCGATGCGGCGGCGCTGGCTACCGGTCGTCTGAAAACTGAAGTGGTTTGCGATGAATGGCAACTGCCGTGCGTACCGGAAGCTATTCCATTATTTGGCCAGAGCGGCGACGACCGTTATATCGCCGTTGACAAGATGATCCTCAAAGGTGTGGACGTCCTGCCGCATGCGCTGATCAACAACGTCGAAGAGAAGCTGGGCTTTAAAGGCGAAAAACTGCGTGAGTATGTACGTTGGTTGTCCGACCGTATCTTAAGCCTGCGCACCAGCGAACGTTATCACCCGACGCTGCATATTGATGTGTACGGCACGATCGGTTTGATCTTCGATATGGATCCCGTGCGCTGCGCCGAATACATCGCCAGCCTGGAAGCCGAAGCTCAAGGCTTGCCGCTGTATATCGAAGGGCCAGTAGATGCGGGTAACAAGCCGGATCAGATCCGCATGTTGACCGCCATCACCAAAGAACTGACCCGTCTGGGCTCCGGCGTGAAAATTGTCGCCGACGAATGGTGTAACACCTATCAGGATATCGTGGACTTTACCGATGCGGGCAGCTGCCACATGGTACAGATCAAAACCCCTGATCTTGGCGGCATTCATAACATTGTTGATGCAGTGCTGTACTGCAACAAACACGCCATGGAAGCCTATCAGGGCGGTACCTGTAACGAAACCGAGATCAGTGCTCGCACCTGCGTACACGTGGCGCTTGCCGCGCGTCCGATGCGCATGCTGGTCAAACCAGGAATGGGATTCGATGAAGGTCTCAACATCGTGTTTAACGAGATGAATCGCACCATCGCGTTGTTGCAAACTAAGGATTAAGAGATGGCTCGCACATTTAAGATCTTATCGCCGACGGCTATCCTGGGTTATGGCTTCCCGGAAGAAAGTTTTCGCAAAGCCATGGAAGAGTCACCCGATCTTATTGCCGTTGACGCGGGTTCCTCCGATCCGGGCCCCCATTACCTGGGGGCAGGTAAACCCTTTACCGACAGAGCCGGGGTAAAACGCGATCTGCGCTATATGATTGTGGCGGGCGTTAAGAACAACATCCCGGTCGTGATCGGCACCGCCGGTGGTTCTGGCGCAGCTCCGCATCTGGAGTGGTGTCGCCAGATTATCCATGAGATCGCACAGGAAGAAAAACTGTCCTTCTCAATGGCGCTAATCCCGTCAGATGTCGACAAAGAAATCGTTCATCAGGCGCTGGATAACGGCAAAATCACCGCACTCGACTTTGTGCCGGAACTGACTCACGAGGCGATCGAAGAGAGTACCTACATCGTCGCGCAGATGGGTATCGAGCCTTTCCAGCGCGCACTGAAAGCCGGTGCGCAAGTGGTGCTGGGCGGACGCGCCTACGATCCGGCCTGCTTTGCCGCGCTGCCAATTATGCAGGGCTTTGATGAAGGTCTGGCGTTGCATTGCGGTAAGATCCTTGAGTGTGCTGCCATTGCTGCCACCCCCGGCTCCGGCTCCGATTGTGCGATGGGGATTATCGACGACAACGGCTTTACGCTGAAGGCGTTCAATCCCAAGCGTAAGTTCACAGAAACGTCAGCTGCGGCGCACACCCTGTATGAGAAGTCCGATCCGTACTTCCTGCCGGGCCCCGGCGGTGTGCTGAACCTGAAAGCGTGCACCTTTACCCAGGTTAACGAGGGTGAAGTGTATGTCAGCGGTTCACGTCATGAAGAAACACCGTATGCGTTGAAACTGGAAGGGGCGCGTCAGGTTGGCTTCCGCTGCCTGACCATCGCCGGAACGCGTGACCCGATTATGATTGCCGGAATTGACACCATTCTCGAAGAGGTCCAGGCAAGCGTAGCACGTAACCTCTCCCTGAATGACGACAGCATCCGTATGACGTTCCACCTTTACGGGAAGAACGGCGTGATGGGCAACCATGAACCGATGAAAACCGCCGGTCACGAACTGGGGATTTTACTGGATGTCGTCGCGCCGACGCAGGATATCGCCAACAGCGTTTGCTCGCTGGTGCGCTCTACCCTGCTGCACTACGGCTATGAGAATCGCATTGCGACGGCGGGCAACCTCGCCTTCCCGTTCTCGCCATCTGATATTCAAAGTGGACCGGTGTATGAGTTCTCGATCTATCACCTGATTGAAGCAAGCGATGCGCTGCGTTTTGATTTCCACATTGAACAGGTGACGCCAGAAGGAGTTCAGGCATGAAACAGTCAATTTGTTCACTGGCGCAAGTTATTCGCTCGAAAAACGCCGGACCGTACGAACTGGTTTTAGATATTTTATTTAAAACCCGGGAAGATTATCAGCGCGTAAAACGTTCCGAGCAATTAACACCGCAGCTTATTGCCGGTTTATATAACGTTGAACCTGACTTTATTCACAATATTGTGTGGTTCGACCCGGCGAATGCCGTAAAAATTGTCATGCCGCGCGATATTATTTCCGGCAACGTTGGTGACAATGATGTTTATGGTGCGCAGCAACACGCACCATTATTAAGTATTGAGTTCGACTTGTAACAAAAAACACAATAACAACCATTGGGGCACAGAATTCAGCTGTATCACAGTGCTTCGAATTATTCATGCGGTTGGTCACAACAGGCGTGCGTCTAAGCTGCTGTCCAGGCTCAGGCGCACGCCACCCTACACAATTCCAATTACCAACCTTTATCCGATGGAGTACACATGAAGAAAATAAGTTTAACGAAGATGATCATATTAGGTCTGATACTCGGCATGATTGCCGGGGTAGCCATCAATAATATGGTCACGGCTGAAACAGCAAAATCTTATGCAGCAGACATTTCCATTTTCACCACTATATTCTTACGTATGGTGAAAATGATTATCGCGCCATTGGTTATTTCAACTCTGGTTGTGGGTATTGCCAAAATGGGCGATGCCAAAACGCTGGGACGTATATTTTCAAAAACCTTCTTCCTGTTTATTTGCGCATCATTGCTGTCAATCGCGCTGGGTCTGGTTATCGTTAATATTTTCCAGCCAGGCGCAGGTATCAACTTCGTGCCGCATGACGCCGGGGTCGTTGCCGCGGTTAAGTCAGAGCCATTCACGCTGAAAGTGTTCATCTCGCACGCGGTACCGACCAGTATTGTCGATGCGATGGCGCGGAACGAAATTCTGCAGATCGTGGTGTTCTCAATTTTCCTTGGTTGCAGCCTGGCCGCCATTGGTGAAAAAGCCGAGCCTATCGTGAAGGTTCTGGATTCTCTGGTGCACGTGATGCTGAAGCTGACGGGTTACGTCATGCTGTTTGCGCCGCTGACCGTTTTTGCCGCTATTTCAGGTTTGATTGCCGAACGTGGTCTGGGAGTGATGGTCAGCGCCGGGATCTTCATGGGTGAATTCTACCTGACGCTGGGTATGCTGTGGGCAATCCTGATTGGCCTGTCAACCATGATAGTCGGGCCTTGTATCGCACGTTTGACCAAATCAATCTTCGAGCCTGCACTACTGGCCTTTACGACTTCCAGTTCTGAAGCCGCCTTCCCGGGCACGCTGGATAAGCTGGAAAAATTCGGCGTTTCCTCAAAAATTGCCAGCTTCGTTCTGCCTATCGGTTACTCCTTTAACCTGGTCGGTTCCATGGCCTATTGCTCCTTTGCCACCGTCTTTATTGCTCAGGCCTGCAATATCGAACTGAGCATGGGCGAGCAAATTACCATGCTGTTAATTCTGATGCTGACCTCTAAAGGAATGGCGGGCGTACCGCGTGCCTCGATGGTCGTTATCGCCGCCACCCTGAACCAATTCAACATTCCGGAAGCCGGTTTGATCCTGTTGATGGGCGTCGATCCGTTCCTCGATATGGGTCGTTCTGCCACCAACGTCATGAGTAACGCCATGGGCGCTGCCATTGTGGGTCGTTGGGAAGGCGAACACTTCGGCCAGGGTTGCCGTGGAACTGCGCCAGTGAAGTCACCGGAACAGGAACGCCCGGTTACTGAACAGTCTGAAGTTGCGATGTCCTGATAAAACACGATTGCCGGATAAGGCGCTTGCGCCGCTATCCGGCAACATAGTTATCAAATCAGCAGGAATGCACAATGAATAAAACAATTATCGGCGTGAGTCTCTTTTCTTTCAGCATCTTGTTTAGCGCGACCTCATTCGCGCAAACCTCGCCGGACTACGCCAGACTGATAGAACAGGCGCATCAAAAGTTCAAAAGTAATAACGATGGAAAAGTCGCCGACTACATCCCTGCCCTGGCGACCTACAGCCCAAATAATTTTGCCATCACTATTGCTACGGTGGATGGCAAGATCTACCAGGTTGGCGATGTTAACAAACCCTTTCCCATGGAATCCCTGAGTAAAGTCTTCACCATGGCGCTCGCCATGGAACAACACGGTCCTCAGGTGGTACTGGATAAACTCGGGGCAAATGCCACTGGCATGCCTTTTAACTCCGGTTTAGCGGTGGAACTGACCAAAGGTGCGCCTGAGAACCCGCTGGTAAACGCCGGAGCCATGAGCACCGTTAGCCTGATTGAAGCCAAAGATAAAACCGATCGCTGGAACAAAATCCTCGACAACCTGAACGTCTGGGCCGACGCCACGCTCACGGTTAATGAGCCGGTCTTCAAATCCGAGATGGAAACCAACCAACACAATCAGGCGCTGGCGAAGCTGATGGAATCCTATAACAGCTTCTATGGCAACACCGACGACGCCGTCGAAATTTATACCCGTCAGTGCTCGGTGGATATCACCGTTGAGCAACTGGCCAAAATGGGTGCAGTGCTGGCGAACAAAGGGAAATCACCGTTCAACGGCAAGCAGTTGCTGAATGAAAAATATGTTCCGCAGGTGCTGGCGGAAATGGCGATTGCCGGACTGTACGACGGCAGCGGTAAATGGCTGTACACCGTTGGTATTCCGGCGAAAAGTGGTGTCGGCGGCGGGATGGTTGCCGTTGTTCCTGGCGAATATGCCATTGCCGTCTACTCTCCGCCGCTGGATGAGGCTGGCAACAGCGTTCGCGCCCAGCAAACCATCGAATATGTCGCCGAAGCGACGCAGGCCAATGTCTTTTTAGCAAAATAACACGATGCCGGATGGCGTTTCGCCTATCCGGCCTACGATTAGCGCGCTTATTTACGCCGTCATCCGGCAAAAATGAAGAGGTGAGAAGTAAACATGTCTAAACCATTTGTCTGGCAGGAGCTCTTTGTTCAGAGTAAAGATAGTACCGAGTATGAATTACTGAGTAACCAGCACGTAACGGTAACGGAGTTAGACGGAGAGGAAGTGATTAAGGTGGCGCCCGAAGCGTTAACCTTATTAGCACAGCAGGCATTTTATGAGGCTTCATTTTTTCTGCGCGCCGGACATTTGAAACAGATAGCCAGCATTTTGCACGACCCGCAGGCCAGCGGTAACGATAAGTACGTCGCATTACAACTGCTGCGCAACGCTGAAGTTTCGGCCAAAGGTGTCCTGCCTAACTGCCAGGACACCGGGACGGCAACCATTGTGGCCAGCAAAGGACAGCATGTCTGGACAGGCGGCGATGACGCCGAAGCCTTAAGCAAAGGCGTGTATACCACCTTCACCGAAAACAATCTGCGTTACTCGCAAAATGCCCCGTTGGACATGTATACCGAGATCAATACCCAGACTAACCTGCCGGCGCAAATCGACATCAGCGCCACGCCGGGTAACGAATATAAATTCCTGTTCGTCAACAAAGGCGGCGGTTCTGCCAATAAGGCGGCGCTATTCCAGGAAACTAAATCTATTCTGCAGCCGGAAAAGCTCACTGCTTTCCTGATCGAAAAAATGAAATCACTGGGTACTGCTGCTTGCCCGCCGTATCACATCGCTTTCGTGGTTGGAGGCTTGTCCGCCGATCAGGCCCTGAAGACAGCCAAACTGGCATCAACCAAATATTACGATAACCTGCCCACCAGCGGGAACGAGCTGGGTCAGGCGTTCCGCGATACAGCGCTGGAAGCCGAACTGCTCAATGCCAGCCGCGAGTTTGGCATCGGCGCGCAGTTTGGCGGCAAATACTTTGCCCACGATATCCGGGTGATCCGCCTGCCACGCCACGGCGGCTCCTGCCCTATCGCCATGGCCCTCTCTTGCTCAGCCGATCGCAACATCAAAGCCAAAATCAACAAACACGGTATCTGGCTGGAGAAACTTGAGCATAACCCGGGCAAATTTATCCCTGATTCACAGCGTGTGGAAAACGGCGCCCAGACCGTTCAACTGGATCTGAATCGTCCGTTACGCGAAATTCTGCATGACCTGTCCGCCCTGCCGATCGGCACTCGTTTGTCGTTAAGCGGCCCAATTGTTGTTGCCCGAGATATCGCCCACGCAAACATCAAAGCGCGCCTGGATAACGGCGAACCGATGCCGGAATACATGAAAAAACATATCGTTTATTACGCCGGCCCCGCCAAAACCCCCGAAAACCAGGCCTGCGGTTCATTGGGTCCGACAACCGGCGGACGCATGGATGGATACGTCGATGCTTTCCAGGCACAAGGCGGAAGTCTCATTATGCTCACCAAGGGTAACCGCAGTCAGCAGGTCACTGATGCCTGTCACAAACACGGTGGATTTAGCCTCGGCAGCATTGGCGGCGCGGCGGCTCTACTGGCCCAGCAGTATGTGAAGAGCCTGCAGTGCCTTGAATATCCAGAGCTGGGAATGGAAGCGGTGTGGATGATGGAAGTTAAAAATATGCCTGCGTTCGTATTAGTAGACGACAAAGGCAATAACTTCTTTAGCCAGTTTGAGCAGCAGCATCGCTGCGCAACTTGTCCGGCAGGACACTAAGGAGTCACCATGGAAGCGCGAGCCAATAATGACAGGCACCGCCAGCGTCAGCAGAAACTGAAAGAGCAGGTTGATACCCGCGTGGCGGCGGCAACGGAGAAGAAAGGGATCCTGATAGTCTTCACCGGTAACGGTAAAGGAAAATCCACCGCAGCCTTTGGTACGGCAACGCGCGCGGTTGGTCACGGAAAAACCGTTGGCATCGCGCAGTTCATTAAGGGCCAGTGGGATAATGGTGAGTACAACACTTTGCAACCGCTCGGCGTCGAATTCCATATTATGGGGACTGGATTTACCTGGGAAACGCAGAATCGACAGGCAGATATCGAGGCAGCAACGACAGTCTGGCAGGAAAGTAAGCGCATGTTGGCTGATGCGCATTACGATCTGGTGGTGCTGGATGAGCTCACCTACATGCTGGCTTACCACTACCTGGATACCCAGGAGGTTCTCAACGCCATCGAAAATCGCCCTGCCCAGCAGAGCGTAATTGTCACCGGACGTGGATGCCATGCACTATTGCTGGAAATGGCCGATACGATCAGTGAAATTCGCCCGGTCAGGCACGCGTTTGACCGAGGAATTCAGGCGCAGGTTGGGATCGACTGGTAGTCATACGGCCTACGGCTCACAGAGTCGTAGGCCGATTTCAACGTAGCGCTGGGGCCATCAGATGGGCGACACCACGGATTTATTCAACAGCCAACTACGGAAAATCTGTAAATGTTCGGACTCTGATTTCTCTTCACGCCACGTCATGATGAAACGGTTCCCGGTGCGCATCGGGACATCGCAAGGAATAACCATATCACCACTGTCCAAATCGTGCTGAATGGCAAAACGGGGCAGCAGCGCAACGCCCAAATTAGAGCGGACCGCCGCAATCAGCATCGACAACAGATCAAACCTCGGTCCTTTATTCACCAGCGGACTGCTGACATCAGACAGTGCAAACCATTCCTGCCAGCCTTTGATACGCGTACTTTGATGCAACAGCGGGTATTCATTTAGCAGTTCATCAACCGTCAGTTTCCGTTCCGGTTCAGCCAGCAGACAGCGACTGCATACCGGCAGGATTTCCTCTTCAAACAGGTACTCAACCTCTGACCACGGCGAGTAAAAGTCTTCACGCATAATTGCTGCGTCATACTCGCGATTGAGAAAATCACCGATATTCGCCAGCGAATGGATGTTCACAATAATATCTGGATTGAGTTTGTTAAACTCGCGCAAGTTTGGGATCAACCAGTGCGTGCTGAACGTCGGATTCACCGCCAGCTCAATAACCTGTACGGTCGGCTGCCAGGTCATTATTGTGGTCGTATCGCGCTCGAGTTTATTTAACGTTTCTTTAACGATACCTAAATAGTGTTTGCCCGCAGCATTTAAAAATATGCGCTTTTTGGCATGATTAAATAGCGCGGTATTAAGAAAATCCTCTAGTGCATTTACCTGGCGGAAAACAGCACTTTGAGTCAATGCCAGCTCTTCAGCTGCCCGGGTATAACTTTCGTGACGCGCAACCACTTCAAAAGTTACCAGCAACTCCGTCTTGGGTATTTTTCCTCTCATAACCTCTTCCATATGCAGCGTACAAAAATAGTTTAATTTATAAAAAATAATTCAAGGCACCCAGATAAGCACCGAGAGTTATATTTTATTTTATCCATTGATGTCATTGATCCAATCCATGATTTACTCACACTGACGACGGATAAATATTAACCAATAATACTCAAGCACAACAATAAACACAATTTAAATAAGGTTAAACCTAAGTAAAACGTGCCAATAAGTTCTTAATAATTTTTCAAGTCATCTTGTTTATTGCAGAAAAAACTTTGCGAGATTAATCAATATTATCCATGCCATAATTCCGGATAATTTCACGTTATAACTTACGGGCAAACGACTGCTTTTTATCATTCCTTGATGTAGTTTCTGCCATTTTTGTTAGACGTGATAAAGGACGCAATGTGAAAACTTTCGGAAAGGTCTGGCTCGTTGGAGCAGGTCCCGGTGATATTTCATTACTCACCCTCAAAGCGATGATGTGCGTTAAACACGCAGACGTCATTATTTACGATCGGCTGGTCAATCCTAAAATTTTGGAATGGGCATTACCTGATTGTCTGCTTATCAATGTTGGCAAAAACCCGGGCTTCCACTGCGTCCCGCAGGATGAAATTAACGCACTACTTGTCCAGTATGCCCAAACGCATCACAACATTGTGCGCCTGAAGGGGGGCGATCCGTATGTTTTTGGCCGTGGGGCTGAAGAAGTTGAGGATCTCGTTGAGACCGGGATCCCTTTTGAAGTTGTGCCAGGGATCAGTTCTACTATTGGCGGTCTGACCTACGCGGGGATCCCGGTGACGCATCGCGAATTTGCCTCTGGCTTTCACGTAGTCACTGGCCATACGCGCGAAGGCAACCAGCAGCAGGACTGGCGTCAACTGGCGAAACTTAACGGTACGCTGGTCATCGTCATGGGTATCGCTAATCTGGCGTTTATTTGTGAAGAACTATTGATGGGCGGGAAAGCAGCAGACACGCCCGCCGCGCTAATTATGTCCGCGACCCGAGAAAATCAACGCCGCCTGACCTGTACGCTCGGTTCATTACTGAGCAAAGCGCAGGAAGCGAACATCCTTCCACCCGCGCTGATTGTCATTGGTGACGTGGTGACCCTGAGCGATCGGCTCTCTTTTATACCTGAAGCCATCTCGCTGCCGGAAAACCTTTACTGCGAAAGTTTGGCATGACGAAAAGACTGGGGCGACGTTTGATGCGCCGCCCGGAAAACGCGGCAAAAATAGCTGGTTTGCGCATATTGCAGTTTCCGGGCAATGCTGTCTATTGAATGAACCGGATCGTGTAATAACTCCCCCGCTTTCTGCATCTTTTTCTGGCTCACCCAGGTTTTAAAATTAACGCCCTGGCGTTTTTTGAAAAATCGGCTGAAGTAGTTCGCACTTAAGCAAACATGAGCCGCAACGGATTCCAAAGACAATTCACCATATAAATTCTCGTCAATGTAACGCAGTGCCGCCAGCAGTTTTTTCTCGTGTCGGGAAGGTTCTGTGAAATAATTCTGAATATGACCGACCGGTGGAATAACAACTTCTTCCAATTGTGGTTGCTCTTTCTCAAAATTATCAACAATAAAATTTAACAGATTTGCCGACGCCACCAGTGAATTATTATCTGCTTCCGCAACCTGATACCATTGTTCTTTTAATTCAATATTACCCATCCATAAATTATCATTATCAATGGCGATAGTTTTATACTCCTGATACTTTACACGGACCTGCCCACAGATAATAGAACCGTAAAGTTGCCCTTCACAAATTAATGGCATAGAAAACAAGCTTAACCCGGCATGACAGGTGAGTATTCTGGGTTTAAGCTGTCTTAGTGCTTCAAAAGCACAGTACTTATCGCACTTTTGACACCCCACTCGATAACGTTCATCTGCCCGCATTAATGTGCAGAACGAATTAAAATTATGATATTTAGACAATGGTATACCGTTAATATCCACGACTACCGACGCTAACCCAGTGGCACGGGAAAAGAGTTCTGCGATAGAAAAAAAATGGTGTAAATAGTCATTCTGGATTTTCAACTGCACGCTATCCCCCAGCATTAATTATATTAAAGCTGGTAATATGCAAAATTTAGTCTCAAGAAAAAATGATGTTTACCGCAAAAAATAATCTCATTTACGCAGATTATTATGATCAATTAGCAAGAGAATTATAGCGGACACGATAATACTCGGCTGCACACTACTGACTTTGCTTTCTCAAAGATTAACGAATCTTCACACTTCCTTGTGAGGCTCTTTTCGCAACGCTCATAATCTATCTCCATTCTTTTCAATAGATTACCAATTTTTACCATGAATCAATGATGTGCTTATTTGTGATAATCATCATGTGAATGTGAAAGGCCCTCCTGAATAATATATTCAATTAGCAAACAATCTGAACGGAGTTGATCCATGGCCGTCACCACAGGCGTTATCGCCGACGATTTCACCGGCGCAACGGACATTGCAAGCTTTATGGCGCAGCAGGGGTGGCGCGTTGCGCTACTACCCGGAATGCCTGATGCCGCTCAATGCTGGAATGAAGAGGTTGACGCTATCGTCATCTCGCTGAAAAGCCGCTCATTACCCTCAGAACAGGCCGTCGCACAATCTCTGTCCTGTGCCCGCTGGCTGAAACAAAAGGCAGGTGTCCGCCAGATCTATTTTAAATATTGTTCGACGTTTGACTCCACGCCAACAGGCAACATTGGACCAGTCAGCGATGCGTTGATGAACGACCTGCAGACTCCCGTGATCGTCCACTGCCCCGCCCTGCCGCAAAACGGGCGCACGGTGGTGCATGGCCATCTTTTTGTAAATGGCGTACTGCTTAACGAGTCCGGAATGGAAAAGCATCCGCTCAATCCCATGACCGATGCCAGCCTGCCGCGCCTGCTGAGCGCACAAACGCCGGGGTCGGTTGGCTGCATCAACCTCAGAACGCTGCGTCAAGGTGTGGAAGCGGTCACTCATACTTTGGCCCAACTTCAGGCTGAAGGTACGCGTCACGTTATTGTCGATACGCTGGATGAAGCAGATCTCAACACGCTGGCGCAGGCACTCCATGCCAGCCCTCTGTTAGCCGGGGGATCCGGGCTTGGTGGTGCGCTGGCCGCCTGCGCCGGAGGTCGGCAAACCCAGCAGTCGGACGCTTTTCCACTGCCGGCAAAAACCGTGGTGTTCTCCGGTAGCTGTTCAGCAATGAGCAATCGCCAGGTTACTCGTTACAAAGCCGCGGCAGCATCTCGAGTGCTCGATGTGGCTCGCTGCCTGTTTGATGCAGAACGCTACACCGATGAACTGTGTGCCTGGGCGATGACGCATATCAGCGACCCATTCGCGCCGATGATTTACGCCACTCAGCCGCCAGAAGTACTTAAACGCATTCAACAGGAGTACGGCGAACAGTCTGCCAGCCAGGCAATCGAACACGCTTTCTCCCGACTGAGCGCAAAGCTACAGGTTGCAGGTGTAAACACATTTATCGTCGCAGGCGGTGAAACGTCCGGCACCGTTGTGGAAGCCCTGCAGGTGAAGCGTTTGTCCGTTGGCAAAACCATTGCGCCAGGCGTGCCGTGGGTATTTTCTTCAGGTCTGGCGCTGGCACTGAAGTCAGGCAACTTTGGTGACGAAGATTTCTTTTTTACTGCCCAGGAGTACGCATTATGAATCCGGTGAGTGAACACCAACTGCGCGAACTACTCGTCCATTATGGCCGTTCCCTGTTTGTGCGCGGCTACAGCAGCGGCGGTTCCGGCAATCTCAGCGCCAAATTGCCGGATGGCGGCTATCTGGTGACCCCGACCAACTCCTGCCTGGGCGAACTTGATCCGGCCACGCTAAGTCGGCTTGATGCCAACGGCGTTCATCTTAGCGGTGACAAACCCTCAAAAGAGGTTCCCATGCATCTGGCGTGGTATCGGCATCGGCCATCCTGCGGTGCAGTCGTACACCTGCATTCTCCATGGCTGACCGCACTCTCCTGCCTGCCGTGTGCCACGCCGGAAAACTGTCTGCCGCCATTAACGCCGTACTACGTGATGCGGGTCGGGCAGTTACCGCTGCTACCTTATTTCAAGCCCGGCCATGAAGGTATTGCCAGCGCGCTGAGTGAAATTGCAGCAAACCATTCGGCAGCGCTGCTGGCCAATCATGGGCCGGTAGTAAGCGGTCGCTCGCTGCGTGAGGCAGTATTTAACGCCGAGGAGCTGGAAGACAGTGCTCGCATCTGGCTGACGTTAAAACCGCTCGGCTATGTTCCGCTCTCAGAAGAGGCGGTGGCCGAACTTGAACATTCCCGGCAAGCGTGAGGTGACATGATGATCCCCGAGCAACGACGTGATTTTATCTACCGCTACGTGCACGAAAAAAATGCCGCCTCATTTAATGAACTGGCAGATTTGATGAGCGTGTCGCATATGACCGTGCGTCGCGACATTCAATTGCTGGAAGAGGAAGGCAAAGTTATCGCCATTAACGGCGGCGTGAAGCTCAATAACCTGTTGAAATCTGAATTGCCATGGCGGGAAAAAGCCGAGTTGAATCATGATGTGAAGCGTAAAATGGGCCAGCTTGCCGCCATGCTCATTGAGCCCGGACAAACGCTGTATCTGGATGCCGGAACGTCGTTGTTTGAAGTGGCGAAAGCCGTCGCCGCCAGCCACTGTTTCAATCTGACGGTAGTCACCAACGATTTTTCCATCAGCCACTATTTGATGGATATGCCGCACATTACGCTCTATCACACCGGTGGCCTTGTAGATCAACGTAACCGCTCATGTCTTGGAAAAAGCGCCGCCAGTTTTTTGCACACCATTAATATTGACGTAGCGTTTCTAAGCTCCTCATCGTGGGATACCGAACGCGGTATGTCGACGCCGAGTGAAGGGAAAGCCTCGGTCAAAGAAGCGGTACTCACCGTCTCCCGACGCCGGGTGTTGGTCTGCGACAGCAGTAAATTTGGCAAATACGGTATGTTCCACATCTGTGGTCTGCAGCAGTTAACCGACATTATTTCTGATAACCGGTTACCGGAAGACGCGCAACAAACGATTGCCAGTCAGGGCGTTAAGCTGCATCTGGTTGATGGCCTGGAGGGTGCGCGCCATGCTGAAGTTAGCGGCTAATCTCGACTGGTTGTTTACAGATTTACCGATAGCGGCGCGATTTGCGGCGGCGCAGACGGCCGGTTTTCGCGGTGTAGAAGGGCTATTTCTCTGGCAGCATCCGCTGAAACATTTGCAAGCCGCTCAGCGGGAAACATCCCTGCCGGTAGTGCTGATGAACGCGCCGGCTGGCAACTGGGCGCAAGGTGAACGAGGACTGGCCGCACAGCCCGGTCGCGACAAAGAATTTCACCATAGCCTGAACGTGGCGCGCGATTATGCCACGGCGCTGGGCTGTCGCCGGGTTCACATTATGGCGGGCTTGCGCTGCGGCGACCTGACGCTGCACGCCCAGCGCGATCTCCTGACAAATCGGCTGCGCATCGCCTGTGATGTGATGGCAGACGCGGAAATCGATGTACTGATTGAACCATTAAATTCGCAAGATATGCCCGGTTATTTTATTGACAGCTTCCCGTTGGCCGAATCAATTATTCACGAAGTTGCTAAGAAAAATATCGGTTTACAGTTTGATATTTACCACTGTCAGAAAATTCATGGCAACGTGGCTAAAAATATCGAACACTATTTTACCCTTATTAAACATTTTCAAATTGCTTCTGTTCCTTATCGTCATGAACCGGGAACCGGGGAGTTAAATGAAACATGGCTATTTAATTTTATAAGAAAAATGAATTACCAGGGCTGGATTGGCTGTGAATATCAACCGTCAATATCAGGGCCAGACGCATTAAACTGGATGACACCTTACCTATAATTTTAATATCTCTATCTCTGTATCGGAGGAAAAAATGTCGGATACTGTTATTATTTCGCTGGCACCCGTTGCCGCGGATTGCCCCAGAGTTATACCCGAAGAACTGGCGCAGGAAATACTCGCCAGCGTAGAACATGGCGCGTCCATCGTGCATTTACACGTTCGTGATAAACAGGGACGCCTGACGCCAGATACTATCGACTTTCAGGCTACCATTGACCGCGTTATGCACCATTCAGACCTGATTATTCAGGCTTCTACCGGCGGCGTCTCTTCGATGTCCATCGCCGAACGCTGCGCACCACTCGCCTGTCCAGGCGTAGAGATGGCTTCGCTGAACGTCGGTTCCGTCAACCTCGGTGATGCGGTGTATTTTAATCCCGCTCCGGACGTGGAATATTGTTCCCGGCAAATAACCGAACGCAATATTACCCCAGAGTTTGAAGTTTTTGAAATCGGCATGATTAATAACATCCTGAACCTTGAAGATAAAATAAAATTTCAAAAACCCATGCTCTTTAATATCGTTCTCGGCCACCGCGGCAGTACGCCTGCAACCATTGATGCATTAATTGCGTTGCGTAGCATGATTCCACGCGATGCCTTATGGGGAATTACCCATTTTGGTAGAAAGAATTTCGATATTATCGCTGCTGCTGTCGCTATGGGTGCCAGTGAAGTACGAATCGGATTTGAAGATAGTTATTATTTAAGCGCCGAAGAAAAAGCGCAGCATAATTATCAGCAAGTCGCCAAACTCGCTACGCTCATTCGCAGTATGGATAAAAAAGTCGCCACGCCGGAAATTGCACGGCGTATGTTATCTATTCCCCCCCGGCAGCAATAACAACAGCAAGGACATTTCAACATGACTATGACCACTGTTATTCATAAAACCGGACTTGGCCTCAGCGTTGCGGGCGCGGCGCTGGCGATTATCGGCGCACTAATCCAGTCCGCGGCGCTGTGGCAGCCGGGGCTGGTGATGTTCACCGCCGGATTCGCCGCCGGTGCGGGCTACTGGCCTGGTTTACGCAGCTATCAGTTTACATTGTGGATCATCGCCGGTTTTGTGGCCGCCATGACCTGGTCTACGGATCTGATCGTCTGGGGCGGTTTCAATATCACCCATAAATGGATCGTGTTCCTCGTGATTCAGGCCACCATGTTCAGCATGGGCACGAAGCTAACGATCCAAGATTTTATTGATGTTGCCAAAATGCCGTGGGCTGTGTTTATCGGTACCTTCTGCCATTTCGTGATCATGCCCCTGCTCGGCCTGAGCATTACCCTGATCTTTGATTTTCCGCCTGAAGTCGCAGTAGGCATTTTATTGATTGGCGCTTGCCCAAGCGGTCTCTCATCTACGGTAATGGTTTACATCGCCAATGCTAACCTCGCGCTGGCGGTGTCAATCGCCGCAGTCTCAACGCTGGCGGCAACGGTAATGACGCCGCTGTGGGTCAACCTGCTGGCGGGCTCGATGATCGATATCCAACTCACCGCGATGGTGATGGACGTGGTGAAAATCGTATTAATTCCCATCGGCGCGGCAATTCTGCATGACTATCTGAAAACCTATGCCGGCGTGCGCGGCCGCCGTGTCGTCCAGATGCTGGCCGGGATCGGCGCGCTTTGGCTGCTGTATATGATTGCCGGCGGCTGGGACGCGCTGTTTGATCACGCCAGCGCCGAAGCACAGATGTACGCGGTGGTCCTCAACTTCGTGGCAGGCGGTCTCGTGTGGGCATTGTTCTACAACTGGCTGTATGGCCGTGTGGCGGGCGTGAAGAAGGTCATGCCAACCATCTCAATGATGGGGATCATTTTCTTTACCACCACCGCCGCCGCAGCCGGGCGCGACAACCTGGTACAGGTCGGCTTCCTGCTCTGTTTCGCCATGCTGATGCATAACCTCGGCGGCTTCCTGATTGGTTACCTGATGAGCCGCTGGATCTTCCGCATGGACGTACAGTCTGCCCGTACCGTGGCCTTTGAAGTCGGCCTGCAAAACGGCGGTATGGCGTCCGGGCTTGCCGCGGCGATGGGCAAACTGGCAACCGTAGGCCTCGCATCAGCGGTGATGACACCACTGGGCAACGTTAGCGGCTCGCTGCTCGCCAACTACTGGCGCAAAAAAGACGCCAGACAGGCGCAGGCAGCCGCAGCCAAAGATCCCGTTCAACCCGCTTGCGAAAATCTGTCGAAAGGATAATCACGATGACAACTCTCACTCTGGAACACGCCCAGCGCGCCGTAACCTGTGCGCTCGAGCTCGCCGAAACATGTTACGCAAATCGCCCGTTAAGCGTGGCCGTATGCGATGCCAATGGAGAACTGCTTAGCTTTGCACGAATGGATAACGCCAAACTGTTAACCATCGAGTTAACCCAGCGTAAAGCGCGTACCAGCAGCCGCCTGGGCTGCACCACGCAGGCATTTTTACAGCGTCTGCAGAAAGAGCAGCTGGATATTGGCTATTTTGCCGATCCGCGTTTTACGGCGCTGCCGGGTGGGATCCCGATTCTGCGCCAGGGGAAATGCCTCGGTGCCGTCGCGGTAGGCGGTTTATCCGCACAGGAAGATCATGATGCGGCGCTGGCCGTCGCGGAAACGTTACTTAAGGAGATAGCCCAATGAAAAAGGTCGCCATGCTACATACCAGCGCAGCCACACTTGCAATGATGCAACAGCTGATCGCCGACATTATGCCGGATGTTGAAGTTATGCACCTGGTTGAAGAATCCATGATCAAGCAGGTAATGAAGGCCCAGGGAGTGACTCCAGATATTGCCGCCCGCATCGCCGACTATGTACATATTGCTGAAAAGGCGGACTGCGATATCTTTATTACCGCCTGTTCCTCAATTGGTACTGCGGTGGAGCAATGTCAGTTTATGACCCCACTCCAGCTCGCGCGCATTGACTGCGCGATGGTGGAAGAGGCGATTGAAAAAGGTGAGCGAATCGCCGTCCTGGCGACCGTGGCAACCACGCTGAAGCCAACGCTGGATTACGTCCAGCGCAAAGTTCAACAGAGCGGTAAATCGCGAACCATTACGCCTGTATTAATGGAGGAGGCATTCCACGCGTTACTGGCGGGAGATATGGAGACCCATGACCGTATCGTTAGTGAAGGGTTACAGAGCGCCTTTACCCAAGCGGATGTCGTGATGCTGGCGCAGGCTTCGATGGCGCGCGTTCTACAACAGCTCCCTTCCCCGCCTGTGCCGGTAATGACCTCGCCGGAAAGCGGTATTCGCTGGCTGAAAACGTTGGCTGAAAGCTAAATTACTGGCAAAAAAAAGGCCATCATCAGATGGCCAACCATGTCGAAACGGGACCAGCCCTTGACCATGCAGAAAGTCAGGGCTGTATTTTTATTGCTTACTTAATAACGGTTTTCAGTGCTTCGCCGATATCGGCCAGGCTACGAACGGTTTTCACGCCCGCAGCTTCAAGAGCCGCGAATTTCTCGTCCGCAGTACCTTTACCGCCCGCGATGATCGCACCCGCGTGACCCATACGCTTACCTTTCGGCGCAGTCACACCCGCGATGTAACCCACAACCGGCTTGGTCACATGATCTTTGATGTAAGCCGCGGCTTCTTCTTCCGCGCTACCGCCGATCTCACCGATCATAACGATCGCTTCAGTCTGCGGATCTTCCTGGAACAGTTTCAGGATATCGATAAAGTTAGACCCCGGGATCGGGTCGCCGCCGATGCCCACACAGGTAGACTGGCCGAAACCGTAGTCGGTGGTCTGCTTAACCGCTTCATAGGTCAGGGTGCCAGAACGGGAAACGATACCCACTTTACCCGGCTTGTGAATGTGACCCGGCATGATACCGATTTTACATTCGCCTGGGGTGATAACACCCGGGCAGTTCGGGCCAATCATGCGCACGCCAGCTTCATCCAGCTTCACTTTCACGGTCAGCATATCCAGGGTCGGGATGCCTTCGGTGATAGTGATAATCAGTTTGATGCCAGCATCAATCGCTTCCAGGATGGAGTCTTTGCAGAACGGTGCCGGAACGTAAATAACGGTCGCGGTTGCGCCCGTCGCTTCCACGGCTTCACGCACGGTGTTGAACACCGGCAGGCCCAGGTGCGTGGTGCCACCTTTACCTGGCGTTACACCGCCAACCATCTGCGTACCGTAAGCAATCGCTTGTTCGGAGTGGAATGTCCCCTGGCTACCGGTGAAGCCCTGGCAGATAACCTTGGTATCTTTATTAATTAAAACTGACATTATTTCCCCTCCACTGCGGCAACAACCTGCTGAGCTGCATCCGTCAGACTTTTCGCTGCAATAATATTCAGGCCGCTATCAGCCAGTTTTTTCGCGCCGAGTTCGGCGTTGTTGCCTTCCAGACGCACCACAACCGGGACGTTAACGCCGACTTCGGCAACCGCGCCGATGATACCGTCGGCGATCAGATCGCAACGTACGATACCGCCGAAGATGTTAACCAGGACGGCTTTAACATTGTCGTCAGAGAGAATAATTTTGAACGCTTCGGTCACGCGCTCTTTGGTGGCACCGCCGCCAACGTCGAGGAAGTTAGCCGGTTCGCCGCCGTGCAGCTTAACGATGTCCATGGTGCCCATTGCCAGGCCCGCACCGTTAACCATACAGCCGATATTGCCGTCGAGCGCAACGTAGTTCAGTTCCCACTGTGCAGCCTGCGCTTCACGCGGATCTTCCTGAGACTGGTCGCGCATTTCGCGCAGATCAGCCTGGCGGAACAGCGCGTTGCCGTCAGCGCCCAGCTTGCCGTCGAGGCAGATCAGGTCACCCTGCTTGGTTACAACCAGCGGGTTGATTTCGATCAGCGCCAGGTCGCGCTCCAGGAAAATGGTCGCCAACCCCATGAAGATCTTGGTGAACTGCTGAACCTGTTTACCTTCCAGACCCAGTTTGAACGCCAGCTCACGTCCCTGGTACGGCATCGGCCCTGCCAGCGGATCGAGCGCCACTTTGTGGATCAGGTGCGGGGTTTCTTCCGCGACTTTTTCAATTTCCACACCGCCTTCAGTAGAGGCCATGAAGACCACGCGACGGGAGCTACGGTCAACCACTGCGCCGAGGTAAAGTTCTTTACCGATGTCGGTCGCTGCTTCAACCAGAATCTGATTTACCGGTTGACCATGGGCGTCTGTCTGGTAAGTGACCAGACGTTTACCCAGCCAGTGTTCAGCAAAAGCGCGAATGTCTTCTTTGCTGTTCACAACTTTCACACCGCCCGCTTTACCGCGGCCACCAGCGTGAACCTGACATTTCACTACCCACGGGCCAGCGCCGATTTTTGAAGCGGCTTCTTCTGCTTCACGCGGAGTAGTACAGGCATAACCCACCGGTGCCGGTAAGCCATAGCGGGCAAAAAGTTGTTTTGCCTGATATTCATGTAAGTTCATGTGTTCTGTCCATCCTTCAGGTAATCGTTATCTTTTACCCGTAGGCCTGATAAGCGTCCAGGCCTACGGGGCAGGTGATACTCTTATTAACTACACGTCCAGCAGCAGACGCGTTGGATCTTCCAGCAACTCTTTAATGGTTACCAGGAAGCCCACTGACTCACGACCATCGATCAGACGGTGGTCATAAGACAGCGCCAGATACATCATCGGCAGGATTTCAACCTTACCGTCTACGGCCATCGGACGATCTTTGATGGCATGCATACCCAGGATGGCGCTCTGCGGTGGGTTGATGATCGGCGTAGACATCAGGGAACCGAATACACCACCGTTAGTAATGGTGAAGTTACCGCCCGTCAGATCTTCCACCGTCAGCTTGCCGTCGCGACCTTTAACTGCCAGTTCTTTAATATTTTTCTCGATGTCCGCCATACCCAGCAGATCCACATCGCGCAGAACCGGCGTTACCAGACCACGTGGCGTGGAGACCGCCATGCTGACATCAAAGTAGTTGTGGTATACCACGTCATCACCATCGATGGACGCGTTGACTTCCGGATAGCGTTTCAGCGCTTCAACCACCGCTTTCACGTAGAAAGACATAAAGCCCAGACGGATACCGTGGCGTTTCTCAAACGCGTCACCGTACTGCTTACGCAGATCCATGATTGGCTTCATGTTGACTTCGTTAAATGTGGTCAGCATCGCGGTGGAATTTTTCGCTTCCAGCAGACGCTCAGCCACGCGTTTGCGCAGACGGGTCATCGGAACACGTTTTTCACCACGCGCGCCAAGTTGAGCCTGTGACGCAGGTGCAGCGGCTGGCGCTTTGGATTCTGCTTTCGCCGCCGGTGCTTTGGCCAGATGTTTTTCAACATCTTCACGTGTGATACGACCACCGACGCCGGTGCCGTTAATGGCGTTGGCTTCGAGGTTATGCTCACCCAGCAGGCGACGGATCGCCGGGCTCAGGGCATCGTTGTTCTGCTCAGCAAGAGACGCCTGTTGGCGCTGTGCAGGAGTAGAATCTTTCTCTTCAGACTTGGCACTGGTCTCTTTACCGGTGCTGTTGCCTTCACGCAGGCGACCAAGGATCTGGCGAGAAGTGACGGTTGTCCCTTCATCTTCCAGAACCGCATCAAGAATACCGTCCGCTGATGCCGGTACTTCCAGTACCACTTTGTCAGTTTCGATTTCTACCAGTACTTCATCACGACGTACTGCATCGCCCGGTTTTTTGTGCCAGGTTGCAACCGTTGCATCCGCTACGGATTCAGGCAGGTCGGGAACAAGAATATCTACGCTACTCATTATTTATCCTTTATTTAATCGACGTTCAGCGCGTCATTAACCAGATCTTGTTGCTGCTTCTGGTGAACAGACATATATCCTACTGCCGGGGAGGCAGAGGCCGGGCGACCTGCATAACGCAGAGCGGACCCAAATGGAATTACTTCACGGAAATGATGCTGGCTGCAGTACCATGCGCCCTGGTTGAGCGGCTCTTCCTGGCACCAGACAAAATCATGTACATGAGCAAACGGTTTCAGCGCTTCCTGCACCGCTTTATGCGGGAACGGATAGAGCTGTTCGATGCGCACAATGGCAACATCTTTTTGGTCGTTCTTGCGGCGTTGCTCCAGCAGGTCGTAATAAACCTTACCAGAACACATCACGACACGCTTCACGCCTTTCGGATCAAGTTCATCTACTTCGCCAATGGCTGGCAGGAAGGTGCCATTTGCCAGTTCGTCCAGCGTGGACACTGCCAGCGGATGCCGCAGCAGCGACTTCGGTGACATCACCACCAGCGGACGACGCATCCCGCGCAGTGCCTGACGACGCAGCATGTGGTAGACCTGTGCCGGGGTGGACGGGACGCAAACCTGCATGTTTTGCTCAGCGCAAAGTTGCAAATAACGTTCCAGACGTGCGGAGGAGTGCTCCGGGCCCTGACCTTCATAGCCGTGTGGTAGCAGCATAACCAGACCGCACATACGGCCCCACTTCTGCTCGCCGGAAGAGATGAACTGGTCGATAACGACCTGAGCACCGTTGGCAAAGTCGCCAAACTGCGCTTCCCAGATGGTCAGCGTACGCGGTTCTGCTGTGGCATAACCATACTCGAACGCCAGCACGGCTTCTTCAGACAGCACGGAGTCCCATACGCGGAACGTGCCCTGGCCGTTATGCACATGCTGCAGCGGCGTGTAGGTTGAACCGTTCGCCTGGTTATGGATCACTGCGTGACGGTGGAAGAAGGTTCCACGACCGGAGTCTTCACCCGACAGACGAACTGGGATGCCTTCGTCAACCAGCGTGGCATAAGCCAGATTCTCTGCCCCACCCCAGTCGAACAGCTTCTCGCCTGCGGCCATGGCCTGACGGTCACCGTAAATTTTGGCAACGCGCGACTGCATTTCAACGGCTTCAGGCACGGTACTGATGCGTTTTGCCAGCTCCTGCAGACGCTTCATTTCTACCTTGTTCGGGTAGCTTTCGTCCCACTCGTGGTTGAGGTACGGCGACCAGGTGAAGGAGTGCATGTTCATTGGACGCCACTCTTTCACCACGCATTCGCCAGCATCCAGCGCGTCACGATACAGATTGACCATTTCGGTCGCATCTTCCAGCGTGGCGACTTTATCCGCTTCCAGCTTGTCAGCGTAGATTTTACGCGGGGTCGGATGCTTTTTGATTTTCTGATACATCAGCGGCTGAGTTGCACTCGGCTCGTCGGCTTCGTTGTGGCCATGACGGCGGTAGCACACCAGATCGATGAACACATCGCGTTTGAAGGTATTACGGAAGTCCAGCGCCAGACGCGTCACGAAAGCGACCGCTTCCGGGTCATCCGCGTTAACGTGGAAGATTGGCGCCTGAACCATCTTACCGATGTCGGTGCAGTACGGCGTAGAACGCGCATCCAGCGGGTTAGAGGTAGTAAAGCCCACCTGGTTGTTGATCACGATGCGAACGGTACCGCCCACTTCGTAACCACGCGCTTTCGACATGTTCAGGGTTTCCTGAACCACGCCCTGCCCGGTTACCGCCGCATCGCCGTGGATGGTGATTGGCAGTACCTTGTTGCTGCTTGGCTCGTCCAGACGATCCAGACGCGCGCGCACGGAACCGATAACCACCGGGCTAACGATTTCCAGGTGCGACGGGTTAAACGCCAGCGCCAGGTGAACCAGACCGCCTTCGGTTTCGATATCCGACGAGAAGCCCATGTGATACTTCACGTCGCCGGTACCGAGGTGTTCTTTATGTTTGCCAGCGAACTCGTCGAACAGGTCCTGCGGTTTTTTACCCAACACGTTGACCAGCACGTTCAGACGGCCACGGTGCGCCATACCCAGCACCACTTCACGGGTACCACTGTTGCCGGCGTGGCGGATCATCTCTTTGAGCATTGGGATTAACGCATCCCCGCCTTCCAACGAGAAGCGTTTCGCTCCCGGGAACTTCGCGCCCAGGTAGCGTTCCAGACCTTCCGCAGCGGTCAGTTCGCTGAGGAAGCGTTTCTTCTCTTCACTACTGAACGCGGCGCGGCCAGACTCGATACGCTGTTGAAGCCAGCGTTTTTCTTCAGTGCTGGTAATGTGCATATACTCGGCGCCAATCGGGCCGCAGTAGGTTTGTTTCAGCGCGACAACCAGGTCGCTCAGCTTCATCGTGTCTTTGCCGCCGGCAAAAGAACCTACGTTAAAGCTTTCCTGGAAATCCGCATCGGTCAGATCGTGGAAGGACGGATCCAGATCGGCCACATTTTCTTGCTGCCACAGTCCCAGCGGATCGAGATTCGCATGCTGATGACCGCGGAAACGGTAGGCGTTAATGAGCTGCAGGACTTTAACCTGCTTCACATTGGCATCAGGATCGGAAATAGAAGAAGAGTAACGTGGGGTAATCAACGCCTGCCGACGGAAATAATCACGTGTTTTTGAGTGGAGTTGATCCGGTTTGACTCCGGTACCAGGTAACTGCTGGAACGTCGAACGCCAGTTAGCATCTACCGAGTCAGGGTCGGTTAAGAAGTCTTCATAGAGCTGTTCTATCCAGCTCTGGTTTGAACCAGAGAGGTAAGAAGAGTCCAACCAGGCTTTCAAAGCGCTGTTCTGCATCGTGATCCCTTAAGCATCTTTTCTGCTTATTTAATACTCTAAATAGATCACGTTTCAGGAAGGCGGCAAGCTTGCGAATCCCTGGGAGCTTACATCCAGTAAGTGACCAGGGTGAGCAAGTGCAGCCAACGCACATGCAACGTGATCTATGACGAGTATTTCGCCGTGGATACTACCACGCACACCGATGTGCGTGCCGGGGTTCACTTGTTGCGGACTGTCGTGTTTTCTGCGTCCGCTAAGGAACCTTTAAAAACTGTCTAATAATCTTCGCTGTTCAGGCTGCGATTATTGCTATCAATGTGGCAGTTTTTAGAGGTTTCCTGCACTACCGGGGAATCACTTCCCCGGCAACAACAACTATTTATGCACTACGTTTGAGCAGCATCGACTTAATATGGCCGATGGCACGCGTCGGGTTCAGCCCTTTAGGACATACACTGACGCAGTTCATGATGCTATGGCAGCGGAATACGCTGAAAGCATCACTTAAACCTTCCAGGCGGCTGTCGGTCTCGGTATCGCGGCTATCAATTAAGAAGCGATACGCGGCCAGCAGGCCAGCCGGGCCAATAAACTTGTCCGGGTTCCACCAGAACGATGGGCAGGACGTTGAGCAGCATGCACACAAAATACATTCATACAGCCCATCGAGCTTCTCACGCTGCTCAGGCATTTGTAAATGCTCACGAGCCGGCGGATTTTTCCCATTATTCAACAAGTAAGGCTTAATCTTCTCATACTGTGCGTAGAATTGCCCCATGTCTACCACCAAATCGCGCACAACCGGTAAGCCCGGCAGCGGGCGAATGACAATTTTCTTGCCCGGCTGATTCAGCGCAGAAATAGGTGTGATACAGGCCAGTCCATTTTTGCCGTTCATATTCAGACCGTCGGAGCCGCAGACCCCTTCACGGCAGGAGCGGCGGAACGACAGCGATGGGTCTTTTTCTTTCAGCTGCATCAACGCATCCAGCAGCATCATGTCGCGCCCTTCTTCCGCCTCCAGGGTGTAATCCTGCATGCGCGGAGCGTCGTCAACATCCGGGTTATAGCGATAAACTGAAAACTCGAGTTTCATTGTCCTGTCTCCGCATTAATAAGTACGAATCTTCGGCGGGAATGCCGGGCGCAGCTTCGGTTCCATATTGACTTGACGTCGCGTCATGGATTCCGACTCTGGCAGGTACAGGGAATGGCACAGCCAGTTTTCATCATCACGTTCCGGGAAGTCGAAGCGGCTATGCGCGCCACGGCTTTCGGTACGGAAGTTTGCAGATACTGCGGTGGCGTACGCGGTCTCCATCAGGTTATCCAGTTCCAGGCACTCAACACGCTGGGTGTTGAACTCGCTGGAGGTATCGTCCAGACGGGCATTTTTCAGACGCTCGCGAATCGCTTTCAGCTCTTCCAGACCTTTCGCCATCGCATCGCCTTCGCGGAATACCGAGAAGTTGTGCTGCATACATTCCTGCAGCGCTTTGCGAATCGCCACCGGGTCTTCACCGTTGCGGTTGCCGTTCCAGCGATTCAGGCGCGCCAGAGAAGCATCGATTTCGTCTTCGGTCGCATCCAGCAGGTCGCCCTGCTCGGCGATAGACTCTTGCAGATGCAGCCCCACCGCACGACCAAACACCACCAGGTCCAGCAGCGAGTTGCCGCCCAGACGGTTTGCACCATGAACCGATACACAGGCAATTTCACCGACGGCAAACAATCCAGGGATCACCACATCTTCGCCCTGCTCGTTTACGGTCAACGCCTGGCCGGTTACTTTGGTCGGAATACCGCCCATCATATAGTGGCAGGTTGGGATAACCGGGATCGGCTCTTTCACCGGATCAACGTGAGCGAAGGTGCGAGACAGCTCGAGAATGCCCGGCAGACGGGATTCCAGTACTTCTTTACCCAGGTGGTCAAGTTTCAGCTTGGCGTGCGGGCCCCATGGGCCGTCGCAGCCGCGACCTTCACGGATTTCGATCATGATGGAACGCGCCACCACGTCACGACCCGCCAGGTCTTTCGCATTTGGCGCATAACGCTCCATAAAGCGCTCGCCGTGTTTATTCAGCAGGTAGCCACCTTCACCACGGCAGCCTTCTGTGACCAGAACACCCGCACCGGCGATACCGGTTGGGTGGAACTGCCACATCTCCATATCCTGCACCGGAACACCGGCGCGGATAGCCATACCAACGCCGTCACCGGTGTTGATGTGGGCATTAGTAGTGGACTGATAAATACGGCCAGCACCACCAGTCGCCAGCACGGTTGCGCGAGCTTTGAAGTAAACGACTTCACCGGTTTCGATACACAGCGCGGTACAACCGACAATCGCGCCATCGGCATTTTTAACCAGATCCAGCGCATACCATTCTGAGAAGATGGTGGTATGGTTTTTCAGGTTCTGCTGATACAGCGTGTGCAACAGCGCATGACCGGTACGGTCTGCCGCGGCTGCGGTACGTGCCGCCTGCTCACCGCCGAAGTTCTTCGACTGGCCGCCAAACGGACGTTGATAAATGGTGCCATTATCAAGGCGAGAGAACGGCAGCCCCATGTGATCCAGTTCCAGAATCGCTTCCGGACCGGTCTTACACATATATTCAATAGCGTCCTGATCACCAATGTAGTCCGACCCTTTTACGGTGTCGTACATGTGCCATTCCCAGTTATCTTCATGGGTATTACCGAGCGCAACGGTGATACCACCTTGCGCAGATACGGTATGGGAACGGGTTGGGAACACCTTGGAGAGCAGCGCACAGGTCTGACCGCTCTGGGAAATTTGCAGCGCCGCGCGCATACCTGCGCCGCCGGCACCAATCACAACAGCATCAAATTCTCTGACTGGCAGTTTCATTACACACCCCACACCACAACAAATCCATAAATGACGTAAACCACCAGCGCAACGACGATAGCCAGTTGCAGAATCAGGCGCACAGCCAGAGGTTTAACGTAGTCGGTCAACACCTGCCACATGCCGATCCAGGCATGAATCAAGATGGAAAAAAGTGCCAGCAGGGTGAAGACTTTGGTGAATGCCGATGAGAAGAAACCGGTCCAGACTTCAAACGTCAGCTCGCCGCTGGTGGCGAAGAAGCCGACCATATAGATGATGTATAACGTCAGAACGATAGCGGTAGCACGAACCAGAATGAAGTCATGTACGCCGTTGCGTCCTAATGCGGAGGCGTTGCTTACCATACGAGGACTCCTGCGAGAAGTGAAAGCACGACAATGATAACGAAACAAATTTTAGCGGAGCGTGTCCCTGCTTCGAGGGTTTCTTCGATATAGCCAAAATCCATCAACAGATGGCGAATGCCCATTACGGCGTGATATGCCAGCGCAATCAGGATCCCCCACAGAATTAACTCCACAAAGAAGTTATTCATAATGGATGACGCCGCGAGGAAACCTTCAGGGGAGGAAAGGCTGGTACCCAATAACCACAACAGAATCCCGACCGCCACGAAGGTGATCACTCCGGATACGCGATGGAGAATGGACGCTATCGCCGTGATTGGGAACCGGATCGTTTGCAGATCCAGATTGACAGGTCTTTGTTTTTTCACATTTCTTATCATGAATAACGCCCACATGCTGTTCTTATTATTCCCTTTGGACTTCGGGTACAGAAGATGAAGACACCTGTAGCCTGAAAGACGACGGGATTTCCTTCCTCCGGTCTGCGTGCGGGTCAGACAGCGTCCTTACTATAACTACGCGTCATATAAAACACTGCTTCCAGATGCTAAAACGACACGTTACAACGCTGGTTGGCTCGGGATTGCAGGGTATTCCGGAGACCTGGCGGCAGTATAGGACGTTCACAAAATCATTACAATTAACCTACATATAGTTTGTCGGGTTTTATCCCGAACAGTGACATAGGTCACGATAACAACATTATTTTAATTTTTAATCATCTGATTTGACAATCATTAAACAAAGTTGTTACAATCGACACCAGAAAAAGCATATAATGCGTAAAAGTTATGGGGTCACTCTTTCACCGGAGATTTAGTTATGCAACAGTGTGGAAGTATTGACCAATACCGTCAGGACAGTTATTAGTGATAGACAGGTTTAATAATTCGGATTGCTAAGTTCTTGATTTGCAGTTTATTCGCCATGAAAAGACCGTTTTACCTGCAAGCGCCCATAGCTCTGTACCCAGGTCATCCCCTCTTTCGCAGAGCGGCGAGCCAAATAACAAACTGGTAACGGTTCATTGATGTACGAAAGCAAATGTGAGTTCCGGCAGTCTTAAGCAATAAGGCGCTAAGGAGACCGTAAATGGCTGATACTAAAGCAAAAATCACTCTAAATGGTGATACTGCTATTGAACTGGATGTGCTGAAAGGTACGCTCGGTCAAGATGTTATTGATATTCGTAGTCTCGGATCAAAAGGGATGTTCACTTTTGATCCAGGTTTTACCTCTACCGCATCCTGCGAATCCAAAATTACGTTCATCGATGGTGACGAAGGTATTTTGCTGCATCGCGGCTTCCCGATTGACCAGTTGGCGACCGAGTCCAACTATCTGGAAGTGTGTTATATCCTGCTGTACGGCGAAAAACCGACGCAGGAAGAGTACGACGGGTTCAAAACTACGGTCACTCGCCATACCATGATCCACGAGCAGATCACCCGTCTGTTCCACGGTTTCCGCCGCGACTCTCACCCGATGGCCGTTATGTGCGGTGTTACTGGTGCGCTGGCTGCGTTCTACCACGATTCGCTGGATGTGAATAATCCGCGTCACCGCGAAATCGCCGCTTTCCGTCTGCTGTCCAAAATGCCGACCATGGCCGCGATGTGCTACAAATACTCCATCGGACAGCCGTTCGTGTACCCGCGTAATGATCTCTCTTACGCCGGTAACTTCCTGAACATGATGTTCTCCACGCCGTGCGAAAAATATGAAGTAAACCCGATTCTGGAACGCGCAATGGACCGTATCTTGATCCTGCACGCCGACCACGAACAGAACGCCTCGACGTCTACCGTACGTACCGCGGGTTCGTCTGGCGCTAACCCGTTTGCCTGCATTGCAGCCGGTATTGCTTCCCTGTGGGGACCGGCACACGGCGGTGCAAACGAAGCTGCACTGAAAATGCTGGAAGAAATCAGCTCCGTTAAACACATTCCAGAATTTGTTCGCCGCGCGAAAGACAAGAATGATTCTTTCCGCCTGATGGGCTTTGGTCACCGTGTTTATAAAAACTATGACCCACGCGCCACCGTGATGCGTGAAACCTGTCACGAAGTGCTGAAAGAACTGGGCACCAAAGATGATCTGCTGGAAGTGGCTATGGAGCTTGAGCACATTGCGCTCAACGACCCGTACTTCATTGAGAAGAAACTCTACCCGAACGTAGACTTCTACTCCGGCATCATTCTGAAAGCAATGGGTATTCCGTCTTCTATGTTCACCGTTATTTTCGCCATGGCGCGTACCGTTGGCTGGATTGCACACTGGAACGAAATGCACACCGACGGCATGAAGATCGCACGTCCACGTCAGCTGTATACCGGCTACGACAAGCGCGATTTTAAGTCTGAAATTAAGCGTTAATTGTTCAGGCCACCGGGTAATTCCGGTGGTTTTTCTCAGACCCTGCTCAAATTACCTCATTCATCTCATCAATATTATTCTCATCAGCTAATTCGTCCCATAATACATTTCAGACATGCCCCCCTTTTATATAGCATTAATCGCCAATGCATTATTTGATTTTTAAATTTATTAGCTATTTAATTCGGTCTTATAAAATACACCTCTGGATTAAATGGCATGGGCGATCTTATTTACCTGAAGATAACAGGTGAACAACAAGGAAATATTTCTTCCGGCTGTGGCACTTACGCATCTGTAGGAAATCGCTGACAGAAAAACCATCCTGATGAGATTTTTGCTTTTTCACTTTCGAATGGATTAGCTAATACTGATTCTGGTATTAATACCCAGCTACTGAACTTCACAAAACTAATTGATAAAAGCACACCATTATTGATTAACGCCATCAATAATAATGAACGTCTGTTTATTGAAATTGATTTATGGAGAATAAACAGATTTGGTAGATGGGAACGCTACTATTATATTCAATTAAGAAATGCATCGGTAAAAAGCATACAAACCTATGTGGCCCTAAACGAGCTGGATACCGAAGAAATTGCAGTATCGTATGACTATATTCTTTGCAAACACCTGATTGCCAACACTGAGTTTGACTACCTGGCATTGCCTGCTGAGTACAACCGTTTGTTTATACCACCCCGCCCTCAGCCGGTCAGTACGATAAAACCCATAGTGAAACGCCCTTCTCCCCCTGCACCACACATTCCAGCAGTTACGCCGGTCTATGCTAAATCCTGTCTGAAAGAAAAAGGCTGTACAGACGCGGGGAGCCGTGAAGAATCGGCTGAAAACTTCGGACAGATGGCGGTTTTCGCACAATCTTCCGTCGATGATTGTTGCGGATATGCACAGCCCGCAGAAGCCTCGGCCGCGCTGCCGATCTTAGGTGGGCTGACGCAGGTGTGGGGCGAGTGGTCACTCAGTGGCATGCTCAGCGCCGCACGCGGCGTTCCTTATATCGGCGCGTTGGCTTCCGCGCTGTATATTCCGTCCGCGGGTACGGACAGTGCACGCGTTCCCGGACGCGATGAGTTCTGGTATGAAGAAGAACTACGGAAAAAGGCGCTGGTAGGTGGCACTGCCACAACCCGGGTTCGTTTTTTCTGGGGAACCGACATTCACGGTAAATCGCAAGTCTACGGCGTGCATACCGGCGAAGGTACTCCGTACGCAAACGTGCGCGTTGCGAATATGCTGTGGAACGATGAACATCATCGCTATGAATTTACGCCTGCCCACGACGCAGACGGGCCGTTAATCACATGGACGCCGGAAAATCCTGCGACGGGTGATGTACCTGAACATACTGGAAACGATGTTCCACCGCTGGATCAGCCAACCATTCTGGTAACACCCATCCCGGATGGCAAAAACGAATACACCACGCCACCGTTCCTTGTGCCGGATGTCGCCGATTTTAACGATTATATTCTGATTTTTCCGGCCGATTCAGGCATTCAGCCGATATATGTATACCTGAAAACAGCCCGGGACGACCCCGGTACAGCAACCGGCCACGGTGAAATTTTATCCGGAAATGGTCGTTGGCTTGAGGCCGCCAGTTCTGGGCTGGGAGCGCCGATACCTGCACAGGTGGCGGATAAGCTGCGAGGAAGAACATTTCGCAACTTTGACCATTTCAGAGAAGAATTCTGGCTTGCGGTGTCAGAATGCCCTGAGCTTATGAAGGATTTTAAACCATCTAACCAAACCCTGATAAGAATGGGGTTGGCACCATATCCTATTCCTTCAGAGCAGGTAGGCGGCAGAACGACTTTTGAACTTCATCACGTAGAAGAAATCCAGCATGGCGGAGAAGTTTTTAATATGGATAATATAAACATTACTACTCCTCGCTTACATATAGGAATACATAAAAATGCTAATAGATAATGAAAAAACCATAAGCGATTACACTGAGTCAGAGTTCATTGCTCTGCTATCTAACTTTTTTGAGAATAAACATGGGCTAAATGCCAAGGATTTTGGTAAATTTATCGATGATCTACAACTGCATGTAGTCAAAGTCACCCAGCATCCACTTGGTAATGGACTGATTTTTAATACACCAGATGAGATTGAATGTTCACCCTTGGGAATATTCAGGGAAATAAAAAAATGGAGAGCATCTCATGGCTTAGAGTTATTTAAAGATTCTAAATAAGTTCTGCAAAGAAATTTATTAAAACAGTGAATATATGAATCATCTTAAGCAAAAACTCGAAGACTACACCGAAGCTGAATTCATATGAATTCTCCACAAACCCACGCTACCAGGGAGAAATAGACCGTGAATATTACATCGACTCATTAGTCGATCATTTCGATAAAATAGTGGATCATCCGGAAGGTAATGGTTTGATTTTTTATCCCCCAGATGACCGAGAAGACAGCCTGCAAGGCGTCATTGATGAAATCAAAAGATGGCGTAAGTTCCAGGGACGCCCATCATTTAAACAATTAATATAAACATTCCAAATCAAGCACTTAAATCATCAATATCAATTTCAGAACAACGTAGTTTTATACATCCAGGGAAATTAAAATGACAATAACGGTCACTGTTCAAACTCAACTCATCGTCGGTGAAAAGCAGGTAATAGAAAGTTTGGCCCCAGAAGGTTCTTACACTGCTGTATTTGAAGATGATGGCCAAACAGGGTACTTCTATGCATTTGATTAATCAGCAGACGGAAATCCTATCAAAGATGCACTGCATATTTACAATGCAGAAGATGTGTCAGATGGGCATATCCCATCAGATGTGAAGATCGGTTGGTCAGAAGACAGTAAGAAATGTGTGTTGCTAATAAATGGTTACCCACACGGTGTCTTTGATTTTGAATCTAAAAATGGATACTGCCGGAGCGGTTTTCCACCTACAATCAGTCAGGAATGGTCTGTCTTTGGGCATGCATGGAATGATGCTGTCGATGATTTATTCAGATAACAGGCATCAATACCCGATCACCGGTTAGTCCGTTTTTATTGATACTTGATATTTTTTTCAGCGGACTTTTTCTCTATGCTGTATCAACACGTTAAACGCAACATATAACTCAGGAGCATGGGATGCCTGTTTTGCAGTGGAGCCTGTTGTTTGTGCTATCGCTCCTGCTTTCCCTGCTCTTTCTGCTTATTCATCTTCCAGGACCCTTGCTGCTCGGTTCGATGATCGTCGGCATCATCTTCAGTCTGCGCGGCATCTCTCTGCATCCTCCCCGCTGCACATTTCTTGGCGCGCAGGCGATTCTCGGCTGCATGATTGCCCAAAATCTGACCGGTTCAATCTTCACAACCCTTGCAGCCCACTGGCCGATGGTGATTGTTATCCTGCTGGCAACCCTTATCAGCAGCGCGATAATCGGCTGGCTGCTGGTTCGCTACAGTAATCTACCGGGTAACACCGGCGCATGGGGCTCGTCACCAGGCGGCGCAGCGGCAATGGTTGCAATGGCCCAGGATTATGGTGCCGACATCCGACTGGTGGCGTTTATGCAGTATCTGCGCGTACTGTTGGTGGTCGGCGCGGCGGCGATGGTCACCCGGCTGGTGATGGGCGACCAGGCGCAGGCGGTCAGTGAACAAATCATCTGGTTTCCGCCTCTAAGCGGCAATCTTTTCAGCACTCTGATGCTGGCCGCCGTTGCCGGCACGGCTGGACGCTTACTGCGTATTCCCTCTGGCGTCATGCTATTGCCGATGCTGGTGGGTGCCTTGCTGAATGCAAGCGGAGTGATGGTGATTGAACTGCCGGAATGGCTACTGGCGATAGCCTATATGGCCATCGGCTGGCAAATCGGCCTGGGCTTTGACAAGCAGATATTTTTAATGGCGCTGCGCCCTTTGCCGCAGATCCTGTTGTCCATTTTTTCACTGATGGCGATCTGCGCCGCGATGGCCTGGGGACTGGCGCATTACATGCAGATTGATTTTCTCACTGCCTATCTGGCGACCAGTCCAGGTGGTGTGGATTCTGTCGCGGTGATTGCCGCAGGAAGCCACGCCGATATGGCGCTGATCATGGCGATGCAAACCCTGCGGCTATTCAGTATATTATTGACTGGTCCGGCAGTGGCGAGATTTATTTCGGTGCATGCGCCAAAATAATTCCCCTCATAAACCCGGATCAGTTTAAGTTATATTTAAACCCTACCCTGATTTGATATTCATTTTTTGTATCATTACCATCTTTATATTTATCAAGATAGCCTAATTCAAAAAACGGATAAAAACGTGGCGTAGCATGGAAATTAAATACAAAGTTATGCTGCAGGGTATGATTCTTGCCATTAGCATACTCAAATTTATCGCCATGAGTTTTACTGTAATACGTCGGATTGTATTGCACCCAGAAGTTTGGCGTAAAATATTTGGTTAAATAAATATCGACACGGTGTTCCGAAGAATCATCCCAGTCGCCTTGCAATGTTTCGCTGTCATGGTTTTGGTGGTTATAGCGATAGCGTAAAACCGCACCCAGCGTCGGATCAAAATGATAGCCAATCCCGATATAAGGATCAACGCGTGAACCGGCAGACTCCCAGTGAAACACCACGCCAGGCTCAAGCCAGAAGTCACTCTCACCCAGCGCAAAAGGTTTGTTAAACTCAGCTTCCTGATAGCTGCTTTTCCACTGATCCATGTTTTTTCCTAGATCGGCATCGGTTTCAAAACTCCAGTACATTTTGCTGAAAATTGAGTCAGGATCCTGTACCACGCCGGTTAACATCAGTCGCTGTAAAAAACCTTTGCTGGCTGTACGATACTGCGTACGCGGCGCAAAATAAACCGTCGTAAAAGGAGTTGATTTTACCTGAGGGACCGTTGTCGTATTATTTTCCGCAGCCAAAGCGCCAGTTGAGGGCATGACCAATATAGCCATTAATATGGCCTTCTTAATATTATTGCTTTTCATTATACTTTCCTCGCCGTACAGAGATAAAAGCTCCCCCTGCTAAACCAATAGCATATTTATTAAACTGGGGGAGCGGTATATTACCAGTAGCTATTCCAGCAGGATGTTGCGCGGGTCAATGCTTCCATCAGAAAATAATCACCCCACGCACAGCATTCATCGACGCCAACATTACCTTTAAAATAATATACAGAGTGCTGTAATAATCCTTCGCCTGCTTTATGCACAGTATTGAGATAGTCATCAAGCATTCGCGCAATCATTCGTAATGCCAGCGCTTCGTAGCTTTCACGATCTGGATGAGTCGCCGGGAGCTGCTTAACCAACTCCAGCAAGGCGCAGGCAAGTATTGCGCTGGCTGAGCTATCCCTTTCACTATGGGGATCGGTGAGTGCCAAATCCCAATAACAAATAAGATCTTCCGGTAAACGATTTATAAAGTAATTTGCCAGCGTCTGACTCAGTTCCAGTAGTCGTTCATCTCCGGTATAGAGATAATTCAGCAAAAAGCCATAAACGCCCCATGCCTGCCCACGCGACCAGCAGGAATCATCAGAAAAACCCTGATGAGTATTGCCAAATCGCGGTTCCCCGGTGTGAACATCCATATAGTACGTATGGAACGTCGAACCGTCCTCGCGCACAATATAACGTCGTGCCTGCTCAATATGATTTTTTGCCGCTTCTGCAAAACGTGGATCGCCGGTGCTGGCGCTGGCCTGATACAGTAATGGCAGATTCATATTGCAGTCTATAATCATCCTGCCCTGCTGCTCTGGATTATCCAGTTCGCCCCACGCCTGAATAATGCCGCATTTCTCGTGATAGCGTTCCATCAGCACTTCTGCTGCCTGCTGCGCGATATAAGCTGCCTCGCGATTGCCGGTCAGTTTATTAGCCGCTATGCAGGAAAGGCTGTACAGAAAACCCAGATCGTGGTGATTAGTATGATCCCGTCTGGCAATACGTTCGCCAAAAGAACGAACATGTTGTTCGGCCAACGTACGATAGGCATCATTACGCGTCCATTCCCATGCCAGCCACAGTTGGCCAGTCCAGAAACTGGTAGTCCATTCCTGATTATCAATAATTGGATAACGCCCGTCCTCACATGCCGCATCGGGAAAACGCGAGCCAAAATAAACGCTGTTACGATCGATAGCAGATAAAATTACCGGTAAAGCACGGCGAATCTTCTGCGCAATAGCAGCGCGTTCGCCGCTTCGCAGGACAACAGGAACGATCGGTTCTTTACGAATAGTTGCAGACATAATTCTCTCGTTTTCTTTACTTTAATGGGTGGCTTCTTGCCCATGGACAGGGGCTGCAATATTTTTTTTATGTTGATAGCAAGTAGAAAGCGTGAAGGCAGAGATCCCGGTAAATACCAGGGCAACCACGCCCATAATCAGATAGGTATGCTCAAAACCAATTTTTTGGTAGGCATAGCCAGCAGGCGGCGCCACGACAATTGAGCCGACGTAAATCATGGCCTGATAGCCCAGCAGATACATCGTGGCGTTAACGCGTTTATCGAAATGCTCGGCAATATATTTGAAGACTGAAACCAGAATTAGGGCGATTTCAATTCCATATAATGGTTTAACCAGACAGATAATCAGCGGATCGTTAGTTAGTCCGGAGATAATCAAACGTAAGCTAATCACCAGACCGGTCAGGATCATCCCCTGCTTGGCGCCAATGCGGTTAATAATGGCAGGCACCAGCATCATGCCGAAAAACTCAGCGGCCGACTGCGCGGTACTCATATAGCCAAACATGGCATTACCTTCTTCTTTAGTGCTAAAGAAAGTGACGAAATAGCGAGAGAACTGTTGCTCGGCAATAAACATCATCCATGCCACTCCCGCGATATACAGCGCAAAGGTCCAGAATTTTTTATTACGTAACAGCTCGAACACATCACCAATCACAATCTTCTCTTTCGACAGGACGTTATTCTCTTCCTGGCCAAAGTGATCAACTTTCAGCGTCAACAGAACCGCAAACATGCACAGTGCGGAGACGCTACTGATAACAAAGTTTATTTTGGGGGATATATTGTAGAGATAACCGGAGAATGACGACGCCGTTGCCCACCCCAGCGCCGCCCACATGCGTATCCGGCCAAACTCCATCGCGTACAGACGGCTGAAACGGTCAACATAGGACTCCTCCGCCGCCACGCCCGCATACCAACCGAGGCTGAAAAATAGCGCGCCGACGATCATCCCGCTGATAAAATGCGTTTGTAATAGCGGCAGGTAACACCAGATGAAAAAGGGTGCCATCAGGGCCGAAACGAGACAGACAAAATAAAGCAGATGTTTTTTCATGCCCATTTTATCCATGATGTAACCGTAAACAGGTTTGATAACTACCGCAAAAACGCCGTTTACAGCAAACACCGTGCCGATTTCCACACCATCCAGCCCGGCTTTATCTCCCAGCCAGATAGCATACAGACCAAAACTGGCCGCCCAGGTAAAGGTAAACAGGAATACAAACAGACTTAATTTTATGTAAGCCGAGCGCGTCGACTGCACAGAGTTAGCCATTATTTTTCTCCGGAGATGCGTTAGTTATAAGATTTCCAACGTTTTGGCACCCAGCGTCAGCGCCTGGTTTTCGCAGTCGAAGGCCATTGCCACTGGGGGCGGCAGCCATAAAAGCGAAGTGGCATTGATGGCGCAGGCCAGCCAGTGCGTGCCCGGTGTAAGCGTGCTACGAAGACAGGGGATCTCTCCCGGAGATGCATACAGAATATTGCTGTTAGGTGGCGTAGTGACGACCTCCGGTTGGCGTCCAGCCAACAGATCGGTTATCTGACATACACCTGAGATGGCGCGAAGCGTGACCTCGTGCTGTGCAGTTTTGGTATCGATAAGCTGATGGCGATTAAGCGCAAATCCCCCTTCCACACACTCAAGCGTACGCGCGGTTTCCACGCGATGGATTCGAATATGCCCTTGCTGAAACGGGATCAGCCAGGTCGTCACTGCGACATCTGACCATGGGAGCCAACGGCTTCGAATCAACGTATCGGTCATTTCTACAGCCTCGCACTCACGGCGGCCGCGCCAATAGTTGTCCTGTTCGCTGAACATCAGCATCGAATCACAGGCCGCATGGTTGATGCCATAAAGACCACGCTCAAGGGTAAAACCGAAGTGGCTGGAGTAAGCAAATTTGCCGTATTTGGCATCGAAATTGACAAAATTATTGCGATCGTACTGCCCGGACATCAGCATCCAGGCGTGTCGATTTTCATCATCATGAACGACAAATTGCCCAGCTTCCTTGATCGGATGAATTGGCTCTGGTTCAGGCAACGGGGCCGACTCGGCTTGCCAGAACGTGCTCTGTTCCGGCAGTGCCAGAATCAGCAATGCCTTACATGCCCACCAGGGCGAGCACGGGCTGTTGTAATCTTCAGTCATCACCAGATTCGGATAGGTATATCCCAGCGAGAATAACCCCTCCGGATCAATGAAAGGCTGCGCTAACCACCAGTCGAGGTGGCGCAAAATAACGCCTTTTACGATAGGGAGCGTAAAAACATCCAGCCCTGTCCAGACGACAGCGCTCCAGAACGCAACCTGGACAAAGCGATAAGTCAGGCTGCGACCAAACGGAATCGCATTCCCGTCACTGGTAAAGTAATAGATGTAATCTTTGGCAAACTGACGCGCGCGATGGCGATAGCGCAGGCAACGTTCAGGGTCAGCGTCCTGCATAAAATGGCTATACAGCAAACTGTAAAAATGAAACCCACTGGAGATATAGTAATCGCGCGGTTTGCCTGCACCGTCGGAATACCAGCCGTTACCGAGCCAGAACGACTCAATCGCGTTCAGATGTTTATCAATAACCATCATATCGTAGTGGAGTCCGACACATTTAAGCCCGACCTGCACCAATACCGGGAAAAAGTGCCAGTTATTATCCGGGATTTGGATTTCAGCACTTTGCCGTAACCAGCGCTCCAGATTGCCCTGCTCATCGGCTGTTAACTCGTTCCACAACCCCGTATTCGGCAGCGCCAGCGCAACGCCAAAAGCGGCCATTTCCACGCAGCGCTGATCGTTATCGACCAGATTGCCCCAATAGTCCGGATGTTTGGGATCGCAGCCATGACGAATACCGCGAATAAATGTCTCACGATAATCACTCGCCTCTCCTCCGCTCAGCAACGGCGATAGGATCCACAACAAACGCGCGAACCCCTCTATTCCGGCAATGTCTGCCGGATATTGTGCTGACGTATTTCCAACGTCCAACCGCGTATTATCGCGAGTGAGATGAGGAATGGCTGATACCAACCATTTCCGCGCCATTTCTACATATTCTTGCCTTGCCCGCATAATGAAACCTCGTTTCATTTGATGAAGTGTTGGGCGCATAATAAGGATTTGGCCTGACATACAAATGTGATAATTGTCGTATTTCCGCACAACACTGGTGATGAAGAACAACATTCATCTGCATTTCACAGCAAAAATTCGATTACAGTGATAAAAACTTAAGTTTGTTAACATCACCCAATGAGACAGTTATGCAGCAGACTGAAGACAGCAGCTATCTTGAACACATTAATATCAACGATAAGTCGATTTACTTTAATCGTATGAAGAATATGCCTGCCAACTACTATCACTGGCATCAGTGCGTGGAGATACTATCGGTCTCTCAGGGGGTTGGTATCGCGCTTATGGAGCACCAGCAGTACACCGTTAAACCTGGGCGAATCTTTATTTTCCCGCCAGGAAAGTTGCATAAAGTGTTTGTCGAACAGAATGCACGCAATATTTATCACCGCACAACGCTGCACTTTAACGCCCCGCAGATTGAGCAGTACCTGCGGGACTTTCCTCGACAGCAAATGCTGCTGCGCCAGCTGTGCGCCAGGGGAGAGAAAGCGAGGGTATTTGACGTAGGCGACGTTCAGCCGGTCATTGAAACGTTGCTGAGCCGGTTTGAAGAACAGCTCAAAAGCCAGACCTTTAGCATCAGTGACAGCGCATTCCTGGTGATGCAACTTATTAGCCTACTGCCACATCAGGCGCAGGCCACGGGGCAAAATACATTTTCGGTAAGCATTATCCGTTGGATCGAAACACACTTTCATCAGCGCTGCTCGCTGGAAGATATCGCCAGTGAAATGGGGTGTTCACGAGGTCATGCCTCGCGCCGTTTTCACGAAGAGACCGGGGGCACTATTCAGGAATACCTGATGATGCGGCGTATTCGTCAGGCCTGCGAACTGCTGTTACATACCAACGGCTCGGTACGCGATATCGCCGCCCAGGTCGGCTTCTCCGAATATGCCTGGTTTATTACCAGCTTTCGCAAAAACATGGGTAAAACGCCGCTGCAATATCGCAAAACCTATGCTTCGGTATAGACCTATCTTTGACATCCCGGACACCAGTAAAAGGGTCGCGAAGAGAGCGTCGTTTTCTCAATGATTCCACCACAGCGCTCACAGACTTCGCCATTGCGGTGAAAGACCTTAAAGCGAAACAGCGCGCCGTGATGTTTGTTCTCATCCACCAGCCCGCGGGTGTTATAGGACAGACGTGGAATATCAAGCAGCGCATGCGCCAACGCATCCAACTGTTCATCGGCAAGCTGCGACGCTTTATGCTGCCCGGTCAACCCTACCTGCCAGAGAATCTCTACCCGCAAGTAGTTACCTAATCCGGCGAGAAATGTCTGATCAAGCAGCAGGCCAGAAAACTGCCGGTTGCGAAAACGCGGGGATAACAGACGTGCTTTAACGTCATCGGGCGTTAAACGTAGATCCAGTATGTCCGGCCCAACCCGCAGCAGGAACGGATGGGTGGTAAGTTGTTCTGGCGTCAGCATCTCGATATCAGACGCGCTATAGAGCAGGATAGTTTTGTCTTGTGTTTGCAAACTGACACGGAGTACCCGTGAGGTCTGCGGGATGTTGCCCGTCTCCACCACTCGCCACACACCATAGAGCTGATTGTGGCTGTACAGCGTCAGACCATTAGAGAAATGGGTCAGTAATGCTTTCCCCCGCGTTTCAAGCTGAGTAACACGCTGCCCAATCAGTTGAGATTGATACGGTTTTAGCTGCTCAAAGGCAAACCAGACATCGGTCAGGGGTTTGCCTTTGACTGCCGCCTCCAGGTTATCCGCCGCGCGGCGGATCTCCGGGCCTTCAGGCATAATACTGTCCTTTGTTAATGTGTTGCGCCGCCCGTCACTGCGATGTCATTTTCCACCTGCAATGCTGTGGCAATTGCGACTTCCAGCGCCCGGCGCACTGTTTCAGCCGCCATACTTGGCGCCCCGGGATGCTGTGCGGCCTGTTGCGGCAAATAAGGGATATGAATAAAGCCGCCCTTCACCGCCGGTGCGTCGCGTAGTTTATGCAGCAGGCCATACATCACGTGGTTACACACGAAAGTGCCAGCGGTCTGGGAAACCGAGGCCGGAACTCCCGCGTTGCGCATCGCCACAACCATCGCTTTGATCGGCAGTGTACTAAACCATGCCGCCGGACCATCGGCCACAATCGGCACATCTACTGGCTGTTGACCTTGATTGTCCGCGATACGCGCATCGTCCACGTTGATTGCCACGCGTTCCACGGTGATATCCGTGCGGCCCCCGGCCTGCCCGACTGCGAGCACCAGCGATGGCGACAGCGCGTCAATCGCGTCATTGAGTACGACAAGAGCCTCGCCAAAGACGCACGGCAACTGGCGGGCGACGACGCGACACCCACCGATGATAGCATTGTCGAGACCCGAGACCACTTCCCAGGAAGGGTTAACTGACTCGCCGCCAAAGGGTTCAAATCCCGTGATGAGTACTGTTTTCATCCTGTCACCTTACAAGAACATCAGGAAATACATCAGGAACACGTTGACCAGCAGCAGCAGTATGCCGGTTGGCACCTGCGCCTTAATCACCGCGTTTTTGTCCGGTAGCTCAAGTAGCGCAGCAGGGACAATGTTAAAATTCGCCGCCATCGGTGTCATCAATGTCCCGCAATAACCGGAGAACATACCAATTGCCGCCATTACCGCCGGATTACCGCCGTGCTGCAGCACGAGGATCGGAATACCAATCCCGGCGGTCACGATCGGAAAAGCTGCAAACGCATTACCCATCACCATCGTCAGCAATGCCATGCCGATGGTGTACACTGCCACCGCGATAAAACGGCTGTCTACCGCCAGATATTCCTGCGTCAGATATGAAATGCCGCTGCCTACGCCCGCTGCCGTAAACAACAGTCCGAGCGTAGCCAGAATCTGCGGCAAGATGAAAGCCCAGCCAATGGAATCCAGCAGGCGACGCGCCTCCTGGATCGGTTGATGCGCCCGCTCATGGGTCATTTTAACCGCCATTGCCAGACCAATTAATGAACCTGCGGTCATCGAAAACAGCGTCACCAGCGTGGCGTGATTGCCCGGCCCAAATAGCGCATCCTGTAAGCCCGGAATGTGATTAAACATCAGCACGCCGATAACGGTCACCACCGGGATAGCCAGCGCAGGGAAAAACAAACGGTTACCCAGTCGGCTGGCGCTCTCTTCACGCTGTTGTTGTGTACGTTGATGGTAGCTTCCCAGCTTCACGCCACCAAAACCGGCAATCAGCGCCAGGACGACCACCGCAACACCGACGGCAATATGTACCGCGCGTTTGTCGCCAAACAGCGAGTATGTCCAGTCACCAAGCAGAAACAGTACGCCGTATATGCCCCAAAACAGACCAGTGGTGAAACGACGCGGGTTCGCTTTATCCTGCCAGGACATGACGGCCACAATCAGTAATACCGCGCCCGCCAGCCAGTAGAGGTAGCTTTGTTGAAAATTCATTGTGCTTCCCCTTTCGCTACGGCATTCGCTTTCGCCACTTCACGTTGCAAATAGCTATCCAGACGCCACAGACGTGCGCCATGGATCAAGAAGGCACAAATTGCCGTCGGGATCCCCCACAGGGCAATGTGTAACGGTTCAGTCTGGATCCCGCCGGACTCCAGCATAAAGTTGTGCATGAAGATGATGGCGCCGAAAGCAACAAAGATATCTTCACCGAAAAACAGCCCGACATTATCGGTCGCAGCGGACATGGCGCGCAGTCGATAGCGTACCGCCCCAGGTATCTCGCCGTGATTTTTCTCAGCGGCTCCTTCCGCCATCGGCGCCAGCAGCGGACGCACCATTTGCGGATGTCCCCCCAGACTGGTCAGCCCTAACGCAGCGGTCGCTTCGCGAATGAACAAATAAACAATCAGCAGACGGCCGCTGGTTGCGCTGCGAATTTTTGCGATCCACGTCTGTGCACGTTCTTTCAGACCGTGACGCTCCAGCAGACCGATTACCGCCAGTGGGATCAGCAGGATAAACGGCAGGTTGCGTGTGTTAAGAAAACCTTCACCCAGTTTCTCGAGAATAGTGGCGATAGGCATATGCGCCGCCAGTCCCGTGACGATCCCGGCAATAATAACCACCAATACCGGGTTAAAACGTAAAAGAAATCCGACCACGATGACGGCGATCCCCGTCAATGGCCAGAGAGAAATAGCCTCTCCCATAATTAAATCCCTTATGTTGTTGTGTAATATGTTATTGTTTTGTATGAATAATTTTATGCGCTAATTTGAATATTGCATGCTTCAAAGGCGCTACGCAAGCGACGGGTAAAAGCGAGTGCGTGCTCGCCATCCCCATGAATGCATACCGTCTGGGCCGTCACGCTCGCCCATGTTCCACTCTGGCTTTTTACTCTGCCGGATTGCACCATTTCTAACGTTTGCGCCAGCGCCAGCTCTTCATCTTCAATCAGTGCGCCTGGCTGGCTGCGCGCTACAAGACTGCCATCAGCCTGATAACCCCGATCGGCAAACACTTCCTGGCGCGTTACCAGGCCATAGTGTTCTCCGGCACGGATCAGCTCACTGCCTGCAAGGCCCACCAGAACCAGCGACGGATCGCAGGCATGTACCGCTTTGGCAATCGCATCGGCTAACTGAGGATCTTTAGCGGCCTGGTTATACAGCATACCGTGCGGTTTGACATGACGCATTGCGCCACCCTCAGCCCGCGTAATAGCAGCCAACGCACCAATTTGATACAGCGTTTGCGCATACACCGTTTCCACAGGCAAGGTCATAGCGCTACGGCCAAAATTTTCCCGATCCGGAAAGCTCGGATGCGCACCTATCGCCACGCCATTTTTTAGCGCTTCACGCACGCTTAAGAGCATTGTCTGCGCATCACCAGCGTGAAACCCACAGGCAATGTTGGCTGAAGAGACCAGTTGCAGCAACGCGGCATCGTTAGCGCATCCCTCGCCGAGGTCTGCATTGAGATCAATTTTCATTGTTTAGTCTCCATGCTAATTGTTCCAGATAACGCTGCCGATCCTGGCGCGCCTTGAGCGCTTCCTCCAGCGAACACTGCACAAAATGAATCGGCTGGCCGAGCGGGATCTGCGCCAGATGATACATATCCGCCTCGATGATACAGGCGATGCGCGGATAGCCGCCTGTCGTCTGCGCATCGTTCATCAGTACGATCGGCTGGCCGTTATGCGGAACCTGCACCACACCGGGAAGCAAACCATGTGACAGCAGCTCGCGATCGGTCGTGCGCGTCAGCGGCTGCCCTTGCAGACGATACCCCATCCGGTTACTTTGTGGGCTGAGCTGCCACGGCGAACGCCAGAAAGAAGCCTGCGATACCTCGTCGAACTCCTGATATTCAGGCCCGGGCAGCGCACGAATATTGTTTCCCCACATCAGCTGTTTTACGCCCTGCGGCCCGCTGAATTGCCGGGTTGAAGTGCCAATTGCCAGCCGATCGCCATCACATAGCAGGCGCCCTTCCAGCCCGCCAATGCCCACTTTGAGATCGGTACTGCGCGAACCCATAACTTCGGGAACATCAAAACCGCCCGCTACCGCCAGATAGCTGCGCATGCCGTGATGCGGACGTTTTAGCGTCAGGCGCTGCCCGGCTTTCACCGGTAGCCGCCATCCGCTCCATACGGGAGTACGATCCAGCTGCGCTTCGCATCCCGCACCGGTCAGGGCAAACCAGCCATCGGCTTCAAATTCCACCACCAGCTGCCCCAGCGTGATTTCCAGCGCAGCGGCATTCGCATCGTTGCCCACCAGCAGGTTGGCAACGTTCAGTGCCGGTTTATCCAGCGCGCCGCAGTGACTGATTCCGGATTGACGAAAACTATGGCGTCCCCCGTCCTGGACTGAGGTATACATGCCAGCGCGAATAATATTTAACATACCCCCTCCTTCTGCGGGACAAACCGCACGGTATCACCAGCCCGTAACAGAATCGGCTCTTGCCGTTTTGGATCAAATAATGCAACGGAGGTACGGCCAATCAATTGCCACCCGCCAGGCGTGGAAAGCGGATAGACCCCCGTCTGGGATCCGCCAATACCCACAGAACCTGCCGGAACAAGCAGACGCGGTTCTGCACGCCTGGGTGTATGGAGCTGTTCAGGTAAACTCCCCAGATAGGGAAATCCGGGCTGGAATCCGATAAACCACACCACGTAATCAACCGACGCATGAAGCTCAACAACCTGCTTGTCGCTTAATCCGCTGTGCCGGGCGACCTCTGCCAGATCGGGGCCGGCCTCACCGCCATAGGTAACGGGTATTTCAATAAAGCGTGAGTCCGGCTCCAGCGCCTCACTCTCTTCCCACCAGCGCTGCAGGCGTTCAATCGCATCCAGAGCCAGCGTTTGCGGGTCGCGCAAGGTCACCGTGATATTGTTCATACCCGGAATAGCTTCCAGTACATTAGGGGCATCAACCAGACGCTGCGCCAGACGCCAGATGCGTTTCTGAGTCGCCAGCGTAATGGGCGGTTCCAGTTCTAGAACCACCGCTGTTTCACCTAACAGATAACAACGCGCTCGCTGCACTTTCGTCCCTCTTTATTACGCCGGATTAGGAATATCGATAAAGGTCACGTCCAGATCGGTATTTTCATTGAGCCAATCACTTAATGCGCGAATGCCGCCACGTTCGGTCGCATGGTGGCCGGCAGCATAAAAATGCAGCCCTTGTTCGCGGGCCGAATGAATGGTTTGCTCTGAAACTTCACCGGTGATGAAAGCGTCGACGCCAAACCGGGCTGCGCTATCAATAAAACTTTGACCGCCTCCCGTACACCAGGCGACGCGCTGAACGGTTTCCGGCCCGGTATCACCGCACCATAACGGTTTACGGCCTAAACGCGCTTCAATCCACGATGCCAGTTCCAGCCCCGGAACCGGCATGGAGAGTTCTCCCCATGGCACCAGGGGCTCGATTTCCCCCATCACAGTAATCCCCAACAGCGCGGCCAGTTGCGCGTTATTCCCCAGCTCGGGATGAGCGTCCAATGGCAGGTGCCAGCCATACAAGTTGATATCATTTTCCAGCAGCGTTTTCAGACGATGGCGCTTCATGCCGCGAATTACCGGGGATTCACCTTTCCAGAAATAACCATGATGAACGATGACCGCATCCGCCTGCAGGCGTACCGCCTCGTCCAGTAACGCCTGACTTGCGGTCACGCCGGTCACGATTTTATGCACCGTTTCTTTGCCCTCAACCTGCAAACCATTCGGCGCATAGTCGCTAATGGCGGCGCTATTCAGTTTGTCGTTGATCAGTTGTTCCAGTTCGGTGTTTTTCATCGTCGTCCTCGTAGTCATTAGTTCTGCCTGCCCAATCAGCATCACAGCTTAGGTTAAAATAGCGTCCCCGCCAGCATTCGTCGATAGCCATTTCACTGACACATCAAGAAACAATCACACCATCTTTGAAGGCAATTTGCTTCCCCTCACGCGATCTAATTCATGTATATTTATGCAATCAGACAGCATATTGCAAAAATAATCAGATCTGTATCAAAGTTACAACTTTAAGGAAACACACTCGCGCAGCACGTTAGGCCAGTCGCGAGGCATTGACTTCGAGAAAATAATGAATAAACAAGCATCTCAACCGCGGGCGATTTACTACGTCGTCGCGCTACAAATCTGGGAATACTTCAGTTTTTACGGCATGCGTGCACTGCTGATCCTCTATCTCACCAACCAGCTGAAGTACGACGATAATCACGCATATGAACTGTTCAGCGCCTATTGCTCTCTGGTCTACGTCACGCCTATTCTCGGGGGGTACCTGGCCGATAAGGTGCTCGGCAATCGTATGGCGGTAATGATCGGCGCATTTTTAATGGCGGTGGGACATCTGGTCCTGGGCGCCAGTGAAATGGCTCCGGCGTTCCTTTATTTGTCGCTGGCGATTATTGTCTGCGGCTACGGTCTGTTTAAATCCAATATCAGTTGCCTGCTGGGCGAGTTGTATCAGCCTGAAGATCCGCGCCGCGACGGTGGATTCTCTCTGCTCTACGCTGCCGGTAACATCGGTTCGATCATTGCGCCCATTGCCTGCGGCTACGTGCAGGAAGAGTACAGTTGGGCGATGGGTTTTGCGCTGGCTGCGATTGGCATGCTGGCAGGGTTGGTGATTTTCTTATGCGGTAATCGCCATTTCGCTCATACCACTGGCGTCAACAAAACCGTGCTGTGTGCGAAAAAGTATATGCTGCCAAACTGGGCCTGGCTGTTAGTTCTGCTGGTTGCAGCACCGTTGCTGATTACCGTCCTGTTCTGGAAAGAGTGGTCCGTTTACGCACTGATCGTTGCCACGGTTATTGGTCTGGCGGTTCTGGCGAAGATTTACCGTCAGGCGCAAAACCAGAAGCAGCGCAAAGAATTGGGGCTTATCGTGACGCTGACCTTCTTCAGCCTGCTGTTCTGGGCCTTTGCTCAACAGGGCGGCAGCTCGATTAGCCTGTATATTGACCGCTTCGTTAATCGCGATATTTTGGGGTATTCCGTCCCGACCGCGATGTTCCAGTCGGTTAACGCCTTTGCCGTTATGCTGTGCGGTATCGTGCTGGCCTGGGTAGTCAAAGAAAGCGTTGGCGGCAATCGAACCGTACGTATCTGGGGTAAATTCGCCCTGGGCCTCGGTTTGATGAGCGCAGGGTTCTGCATTCTGACCTTAAGCGCCCGCTGGTCCGCAGCCTACGGCCACTCTTCCATGCCGCTGATGGTATTGGGGCTGGCGGTCATGGGCTTTGCCGAACTGTTTATCGACCCGGTGGCGATGTCGCAAATTACGCGTATCGAGATCCCTGGGGTGACCGGCGTATTAACAGGCATTTATATGCTGCTTTCCGGCGCCATCGCCAACTATCTGGCAGGCGTTATCGCCGATCAGACGTCGCAAGGCTCGTTTGACAGTGCGGGGGCGATCAACTATTCGATCAATGCGTATATTGATGTCTTTAGCGAAATTACCTGGGGCGCGTTGGCCTGCGTGGTGCTGGTGCTGCTGATTTGGTTATACCAGTCGCTTAAATTCAGAAACCGTCCGCTGGCAGTAGAGTCCTGAATGTACAGGCCCGATGATGTGATAAGATTCGGGCCTGTTTTTTGGCGATTATGCATGGCTTACAGCCAAATCCGTTTCAGAAACACCTGTCACCAGTTTTACCATTTCGCGATCTATTCCCTGCTCCAACATGGTTTACGCTATCCTTTACGTGCCGCCTCATAGGCCGCCAGCGTTGCCAGCCTTGCCTGTTTGTGATCGACAATTGGACGAGGATAGTTGAGCGACACCTGCGCTTTTTCAGCCCACGTCCACGGGTCATGAATGGCTTTCCCCGGCACTTCACGCAGTTCCGGCAGCCATTGGCGGATAAACTCGCCGTCACGGTCAAATTTTTCGCCCTGAGTTGTAGGGTTAAAGATACGGAAATACGGCGCAGCGTCGGTTCCGGTTGAGGCAGCCCACTGCCAGCCACCGTTATTGGCCGCCAGATCGCCATCGATCAGCTGCGACATAAAATATTGCTCGCCTTTACGCCAGTCGATTAGCAGATCTTTGACTAAAAAACTGGCCGTAATCATGCGTAATCGATTATGCATCCAGCCTGTAGCGTTGAGCTGACGCATCGCCGCATCGACAATAGGGTATCCGGTATTCCCCGTTTGCCAGGCCTGCAAATGTGTCGGGTTATTCTGCCATTGCACACGATCGGTCCAACGGATGAACGGCTGATGCCGGCACAGCGCCGGATGATAAGCCATCAGATGACGATAAAATTCACGCCAAATAAGTTCGTTCAGCCAGACGCTGCCCGCCCCGCCCTCCAGAGCCTGCGGCTGCTCCGCGATCAGTCGATTCAGGCACTGGCGCGGCGAAAGCCCGCCTGTCGCCAGGTTCGCGGACAATCGGCTGGTACCGTCAACCGCCGGAAAATCACGTAGTTGCTCATATTCTCCCGCGGCCTGCTGGCAAAACTTACGTAATTGCGCGATCGCTAATTTCTCTTCTGCCGCAAATAGCTGCGCATCAAAATCTTGCTGCGAATAGCTCAGCGTTATTGATGTTAACGGAACATCAAGCGCACCGCTTTCTCTCACCTTCGGCGCGCTAACGCATTCTGGAACCCCCTCTTTAACTCGCTTCAGCCAGGCATTTTTAAACGGTGTAAAGACTTTATACATCTCATGATTGCCGGTCATGACTGACCCCGGAGGCAGGATCACGCTGTCGTCAAAACCTTCGCACACCACATGGAGTAATGATTTCTCGACGGCGGCATCACGCTGACGTTCGTTTATTTCGTATTGATAGTTATAAAATAACCGGCTGACGTTATGCTGTGCGCAGACGTTTTTGACGGTTTCTACGCTGGCCGCGAAATCTGCAACTTCATCAAACAAGAGCGGGATGCCCTTTTCCGTCAACGCCGCCTGCAAGGCATTCAACTGCGCATTCACAAACGCAGCCTGACGTGGGGCCATTTCGTGGGCTTTCCACTGCTCAGGAGTAGAGATATAGAGCGCTAAAACTTGCGCGGAAGGATCGCGACAGGCTGCCGCTAACGCGAGGTTGTCATGCAGACGTAAATCACGTCGAAACCAGACCAGATGGGTGGTCATAATACTCCCGGATATAAATTAGTCATTGCCACGCTTTGTTCATTACACCGACAAGTGTAGACATCTACACATAAAAAAAAACCGCCACATTGCTGTGAGCGGTTTTTTTAAGCAAGAACGATAACTTAGTAGAAATCGCAGGTGGCTTTTTCAGCCTGCTCCATCCACACCGGTTTATCGCTGGTTTTAGACCATACGCGATGCAGATAGCTGTAAAAACGGGCGCGGTCTTTCCAGAAAAGCATGACCGGTAGCGCCAGCACGCCCGCCACAACGGCAAAGGTACGGCGTAAGAAAACAATGTGTGCTGGATACTCTTTATATAAGTCCATAATCCTCTCCCATATATCTGCTCGGTGAATCGCACCGGAAAAATAAATTTGGTTAACTGATGAAAATAATACCGCCTTGTGTGTAATTTTGCTACTCATCCGACCACTTATTTTTATCTATTGATGCTCCGTTTAGCTTAAAACTGTAATTAAGTTACATAAAAGTTAAATTAATACTAATCATTAGTTAAATAATGGTTTTTGCCATTTTTATACTTTTTTTATACCCCGCCCGCTGATTTTTGCGAAATCTTTGCAGGTAAAAATCTACGCTCTGGTTATCACATTTATGCCACTGGAGGTGCACTGTGAGTGCAGGCGTGATAACCGGCATTGTGCTGGTCTTTTTATTATTAGGTTACCTGGTGTATGCCCTGATTAATGCGGAGGCGTTCTGATGGCGGCCCAAGGATTCTTACTTATTGCCAGTTTCTTGCTGGTGCTGTTTGTCATCGCCAGACCGTTAGGGTTCGGGCTGGCTCGACTGATCAACAATACATCCCTGCCGGGTCTGGCTGGTGTGGAGCATCTGCTCTGGCGCGGTCTGGGCATCTCGCAGCAGGAGATGAACTGGCGGCAGTATTTGCTGGCTATCCTCGCGCTCAATGTGCTTGGCCTGTTGGTCCTGTTTTCGATGCTGATGGCGCAAAACCTGCTGCCGTTAAATCCACAGCAACTGCCAGGGCTTTCGTGGGATCTGGCGCTCAACACCGCAGTGAGTTTTGTCACTAATACCAACTGGCAATCCTATGCTGGCGAAACCACCTTAAGCTATTTCAGCCAGATGGCCGGGTTGACCGTGCAGAACTTCCTGTCTGCGGCGACCGGTATTGCGGTGATTTTTGCCCTGACTCGCGCCTTCACGCGCCAGAGTATGAATACGCTGGGCAACGCCTGGGTCGATTTGGTTCGCATTACGCTGTGGATCCTGGTTCCCATCGCGTTGATCATTACTCTGTTCTTCATTCAGCAAGGTACGTTGCAAAATCTATTGCCTTATCAGCCCATTACCACCCTTGAAGGGGTGAAACAACTGCTGCCAATGGGGCCGGTCGCCTCACAGGAAGCGATTAAGATGCTCGGTACAAACGGCGGTGGTTTCTTTAATGCAAACTCATCACATCCGTTTGAAAACCCAACCGCGCTGACCAACCTGGTCCAAATGCTGGCCATTTTCTTAATTCCCACCGCCTTGTGTTTTGCCTTTGGTGATGTGGTGGGCGATCGCCGCCAGGGGCGGACCCTACTGTGGGCCATGTCACTGATTTTTGTGGTCTGCGTAGCCGTCGTGATGTGGGCCGAAGTTCAGGGCAACCCGCACCTGATGGCATTCGGTGCAGACAGCAATATCAACATGGAAGGTAAAGAGAACCGCTTTGGCGTGCTGGCCACGAGTCTGTTTGCCGTCGTCACGACAGCCGCATCCTGCGGTGCTGTTGATGCGATGCATGACTCCTTCACTGCACTGGGCGGCATGGTACCGATGTGGTTAATGCAGATTGGCGAAGTGGTCTTCGGCGGTGTGGGTTCAGGTCTGTATGGCATGCTGTTATTCGTGTTGCTGGCGGTATTTATCGCTGGGTTAATGATTGGCCGCACGCCGGAATATCTGGGTAAGAAAATCGACGTGCGCGAAATGAAAATGACCGCGTTGGCGATTCTGGTCACCCCTACGCTGGTTCTGCTCGGTACGGCGATAGCGATGATGTCCGAAGCTGGCCGCAGCGCCATGCTAAACCCGGGTCCACACGGGTTTAGCGAAGTGCTGTATGCCGTGTCGTCTGCCTCGAACAACAACGGTAGCGCATTCGCCGGATTAAGCGCCAATAGCCCGTTCTGGAACTGCCTGCTGGCCTTGTGCATGTTCTTCGGCCGCTTCGGCGTGATCATTCCCGTGATGGCGATTGCCGGATCGCTGGTAAGTAAAAAGATCCAGCCAGCAAGCCCCGGCACGCTACCTACCCATGGCGCACTGTTTGTTGGGTTGTTAATCGGTACGGTGTTACTGGTTGGCGCTCTCACCTTTGTTCCTGCCCTGGCGCTTGGCCCAGTCGCAGAATACCTGTCATTACACTAAGTGATGCGGAGCACATTACTATGAGTCGCAAGCAACTGGCGCTGTTCGAACCCTCTCTGGTCGCACAAGCGCTGATGGACGCCGTGAAAAAATTAAGCCCACATACCCAGTGGCGTAATCCGGTGATGTTTATCGTCTGGTTGGGCAGTCTGTTAACGACCCTGTTAACCGTGGCGATGGCAACAGGCCATATGCCGGGCAGCCCGAGGTTTACCGGCGCGATAAGTCTGTGGCTGTGGATTACCGTTCTGTTCGCCAATTTTGCTGAAGCGCTGGCGGAAGGACGCAGTAAAGCTCAGGCCAACAGCCTGAAAGGCGTCAAAAAAACCGCCTTCGCCCGCAAACTTCGCGAACCGAAATACGGCGCGGCGATGGATCACGTCCCCGCAGATGATTTACGTAAAGGCGACATCGTGCTGGTGGAAGCTGGCGATATTATTCCGTGTGACGGCGAGGTGATCGAAGGCGGCGCGTCGGTAGATGAAAGTGCCATTACCGGTGAATCCGCACCTGTGATTCGTGAATCCGGTGGTGATTTCGCCTCCGTCACTGGCGGCACCCGCATTCTCTCCGACTGGCTGGTTATCGAATGCAGCGTAAACCCCGGTGAAACGTTCCTCGACCGGATGATCGCCATGGTTGAAGGCGCACAGCGGCGTAAAACGCCCAATGAAATCGCCCTGACAATCCTGCTGATTGCCCTGACCATTATCTTTTTGTTGGCGACCGCCACGCTATGGCCGTTTTCCGCCTGGGGAGGAAGCGCAGTCAGCGTCACGGTGTTGGTTGCGCTACTGGTGTGTTTAATCCCTACGACGATAGGCGGGCTGCTCTCCGCGATTGGCGTCGCCGGGATGAGCCGTATGCTGGGCGCGAACGTCATCGCCACCAGCGGACGTGCCGTAGAGGCGGCAGGTGATGTGGACGTACTACTGCTGGATAAAACCGGCACTATTACGCTGGGTAATCGTCAGGCTTCAGATTTTCTGCCCGCTCAGGGTGTGGACGTCAAAACGCTGGCCGATGCCGCGCAGCTTTCATCCCTGGCCGATGAAACACCGGAAGGCCGCAGCATTGTTGTCCTGGCTAAACAGCGCTTTAATCTGCGTATTCGCGACGTGCAATCGCTGCACGCCACCTTTGTGCCGTTTACCGCCCAAAGCCGGATGAGCGGCATCAACATTGACAACCGTATGATCCGCAAAGGCTCGGTTGATGCCATTCGTCGTCACGTTGAAGCCAACGGCGGCCACTTTCCTGCCGATGTGGAGCAGAAGGTCGAAAACGTCGCTCGTCTTGGCGCAACGCCGCTGGTGGTGGCCGAAGGCTCTCACGTACTGGGTGTGATTGCCCTGAAAGATATCGTAAAAGGCGGAATTAAAGAACGTTTTGCCCAACTGCGTAAAATGGGGATCAAAACGGTGATGATCACCGGTGACAACCGCCTGACCGCCGCAGCAATCGCCGCAGAAGCCGGTGTGGATGACTTCTTAGCGGAAGCCACACCGGAAGCCAAGCTGGCGCTAATTCGTCAGTATCAGGCGGAAGGTCGTCTGGTGGCGATGACCGGCGACGGAACCAACGATGCTCCAGCCCTTGCGCAGGCCGATGTTGCCGTTGCCATGAACTCCGGAACCCAGGCAGCGAAAGAAGCGGGCAACATGGTGGACCTCGACTCCAATCCCACCAAACTGATTGAAGTGGTGCACATTGGTAAACAGATGCTGATGACGCGCGGTTCGCTGACCACCTTCAGTATCGCCAACGACGTAGCGAAGTATTTTGCCATCATCCCGGCCGCATTCGCCGCCACCTACCCGCAGCTCAACGCGCTGAACGTGATGGGGCTGCATTCGCCGGACTCGGCGATCCTCAGCGCGGTCATCTTTAACGCGCTGGTCATCGTCTTTCTAATCCCACTGGCACTGAAAGGCGTGAGCTACAAACCGTTGTCCGCATCCGCGATGTTGCGCCGCAATTTGTGGATCTATGGTCTGGGTGGTTTGGTTGTGCCGTTTATCGGTATCAAAGCGATTGATTTACTGCTGACCCTGCTGGGTCTGGTGTGAGGTTTCAGATGAGTGGATTACGTCCTGCATTATCAACATTGATTTTCCTGATGCTTATCACCGGTGGTGCTTATCCGCTGCTGACCACTGCGTTGGGGCAATGGTGGTTTCCCCACCAGGCTAACGGTTCGCTTCTGCGCGAAGGTCAGACTGTTCGCGGCTCTGAGCTTATTGGGCAACAGTTTACCGCTGCCGGTTATTTTCAGGGACGCCCCTCAGCGACAGCGGAAATGCCCTATAATCCAATGGCTTCAGGCGGCAGTAATCTGGCAGCCAGCAACCCGGAACTGGATAAACAGCTACAAAGCCGGATTGCCGCGCTGCGTGCCGCCAACCCGCAGGCAAATCCTGCGGTTCCGGTTGAACTGGTAACAGCTTCTTCCAGCGGACTGGATAACAACCTGACGCCAGCCGCAGTAGCCTGGCAAATTCCCCGCGTGGCGCAGGCTCGCAACCTCAGCGTTGAAGAGGTTACGCGGTTGGTTGCACAATATACGCAAAAGCCGTTGGTCAGTTTTATCGGCCAGCCGGTGGTGAACCTGGTGGAACTTAATTTAGCGCTGGATAAGCACTGAGAAAAAGGACATGCATAACGAACCGTTACGCCCCGACCCCGATCGCCTGCTGGAGCAGACCACCGCTCCGCACCGGGGAAAACTGAAAATTTTCTTCGGTGCCTGCGCGGGCGTCGGCAAAACCTGGGCCATGCTGGCGGAGGCCCAGCGACTGCGGGCGCAAGGGTTAGATGTGCTGATTGGCGTGGTGGAAACCCACGGGCGCAAAGAGACCGCCGCGCTGCTGGACGGTCTCAGCATCCTGCCGCTCAAGCGGCAGTCACGTCATGGTCGTCATATCAGTGAGTTCGATCTCGACGCTGCGCTGGCCCGCCGTCCGGCGCTCATTTTGATGGATGAACTGGCGCACAGTAATGCGCCAGGCTCACGGCATCCTAAGCGCTGGCAGGACATTGAAGAGCTGCTGGAAGCTGGCATTGACGTTTTTACTACCGTCAACGTGCAACATCTGGAAAGTCTCAATGATGTGGTCAGCGGCGTTACCGGCATTCAGGTTCGCGAAACCGTCCCCGATCCTTTTTTCGATGCCGCCGACGATGTGGTGTTGGTCGATCTTCCCCCCGACGATTTACGCCAGCGTCTGAACGAAGGCAAGGTCTACATCGCCGGCCAGGCGGAAAGAGCCATCGAGCATTTCTTTCGCAAAGGTAATCTGATTGCACTACGTGAACTGGCCCTGCGCCGTACGGCCGATCGGGTGGACGATCAGATGCGCGCCTGGCGGGGACGTCCGGGTGAAGAAAAAGTCTGGCATACCCGCGACGCTATTTTACTGTGCATTGGGCACAACACCGGCAGCGAAAAACTGGTACGTGCCGCCGCACGTCTGGCAGCGCGTCTGGGTAGCGTCTGGCATGCGGTGTATGTCGAAACGCCAGCGCTGCACCGACTGCCTGAAAAACAGCGCCGCGCGATTTTAAGCGCTCTGCGACTGGCCCAGGAGTTAGGCGCAGAAACCGCCACCCTTTCCGATCCCGCCGAAGACAAAGCGGTAATCCGCTATGCCCGCGAGCATAATCTGGGAAAAATTGTGCTCGGGCGTCCAACGACGCGACGCTGGTGGCGCAGCGACTCCTTTGCCGACAAACTGGCCCACCGCGCACCCGATCTCGACCTGATGATTGTCGCCCTCGATGAGCCCCCTTCACGTCCTGTGCTGCAAACCGCAGACAGCCGTACCTTTAAGGATAAATGGCGGGTACAAATTCAGGGGTGCGTGGTCGCTGTTGCGCTGTGCGCCATCATTACGCTAATCGCCATGCAGTGGCTGATGGCGTTTGACGCCGCCAACCTGGTGATGATCTATTTATTGGGCGTGGTGGTTATCGCACTCTTTTACGGACGCTGGCCGTCCGTTCTGGCCACTTTTATTAACGTCGCCAGCTTCGATCTCTTCTTTATTGCTCCGCGCGGAACGCTGGCCGTTTCCGACGTCCAGTACCTGCTTACCTTTGCCGTAATGCTCACGGTAGGGCTGGTTATCGGTAATCTGACCGCCGGGGTGCGGTATCAGGCACGGGTAGCGCGTTATCGTGAACAGCGTACGCGTCATTTGTATGAGATGTCCAAAGCGTTGGCCGTCGGACGCAGTCAGACGGATATCGCCGCCACCAGCGAACAGTTTATCGCTTCAACGTTTCAGGCCCGTAGCCAGGTTTTACTGCCCGGCGAAAACGGTAAGCTGGCCCCTCTCACTCATCAACAGGGCATGACACCGTGGGATGACGCCATTGCCCAATGGAGCTTTGATAAAGGGCAACCCGCCGGCGCAGGCACTGATACGTTACCCGGCGTGCCGTATCAAATTTTACCGTTAAAAAGCGCCGACAAAACGCATGGATTGCTGATCGTGGAACCGGGAAATTTACGCCAACTGATGATCCCTGAACAGCAACGCCTGCTGGAAACCTTCACGTTGCTGGTCGCCAGTGCGCTGGAGCGCCTGACGCTGACTGCCAGCGAAGAGCAGGCTCGCTTTGCCAGCGAGCGCGAAAGTATTCGCAACGCCCTGCTCGCAGCCCTGTCCCACGATTTGCGCACGCCATTGACGGTGTTGTTCGGCCAGGCAGAAATCTTAACGCTGGATCTGGCAAGCGAGGGATCGCCGCACGCACGCCAGGCCAGCGAGATTCGCCAGCACGTTCTGAACACGACCCGACTGGTGAATAACCTGCTGGATATGGCGCGAATTCAGTCTGGCGGCTTTAATCTTAAGAAGGAGTGGTTAACGCTGGAAGAGGTGGTGGGTAGCGCCCTGCAGATGCTGGAGCCAGGTCTCTCTGCCCCAATAAATCTGTCGTTACCAGAACCGTTGACATTGATTCACGTCGATGGCCCACTCTTTGAACGGGTGCTGATTAACCTGCTGGAAAACGCCGTCAAATACGCGGGTCCACAGGCGCAGATCGGTATTGATGCCAGCGTCAATGGAGAACACCTGCAATTAGACGTCTGGGATAATGGGCCGGGTGTTCCGTCGGGTATGGAACAGCGCGTTTTTGACAAGTTCTCCCGAGGGAATAAAGAGTCATCGGTGCCAGGCGTCGGGCTGGGGCTGGCAATTTGTCAGGCCATTGTGGACGTGCATGGCGGGACTATTTCTGTCCACAATCGCGCGCAGGGAGGAGCATGTTTTCGTGTTACACTGCCCCAGGAAATCCCCCCTCAACTTGAAGATTTTCATGAGGATATGTGACGAACGTACTGATTGTTGAAGATGAACAGGCCATTCGCCGCTTTCTGCGCACCGCGCTGGAGGCCGATGGCCTACGTGTATTTGAAGCGGAAACGCTGCAACGCGGTCTGCTGGAAGCCGCCACGCGAAAACCCGATCTCATCATTCTCGATCTTGGCCTGCCGGATGGCGACGGCATTGATTTTATTCGCGACCTGCGTCAATGGAGCGCGATTCCAGTGATTGTGCTTTCAGCCCGCAGTGAGGAAAGCGATAAAATCGCCGCGCTGGATGCCGGAGCCGATGACTATCTCAGCAAACCTTTTGGTATTGGCGAGCTACAGGCGCGATTGCGCGTGGCATTGCGTCGCCACGCCAGTGGGACGTCTCCCGAACCGGTCGTACATTTTTCTAATGTTAAAGTGGATATCGCTGCTCGCCTCGTACACCGAGGTGATGAAGAAATTCACTTGACGCCGATTGAGTTTCGCCTGTTGGCGGTACTGCTGAATAATGCCGGGAAGGTACTGACGCAACGTCAGTTATTGAATCAGGTTTGGGGACCAAACGCCGTCGAACACAGTCACTATCTGCGCATTTATATGGGACACTTGCGCCAGAAGCTGGAACTGGACCCGGCCCGCCCGCGTCATTTTCTGACCGAGACCGGAATTGGTTATCGGTTTATGCCTTGAATTTTTATTCATTTATTTTGATTAAATAACAAATATATTATCTATTATCCTTAAGGCTGCATAATATTTATTACGCAGCCGATAAGGTTATACTCAAAATAATAAAATACAAATAAATAACATATAAACAACAAAACAGTATCTTATCTCACGATATGCATAATCGGCGACTAAATATTTTGGAAACGATCATTTTTTATTGATCTTCTTCACAGTTCATAGCCATTTCCTGGATAAAATACCCACACCTTCCACTTATCCAGTAAAGGTAACCAAAATGGAAAATAATAGCCGTACAATGCCACATATAAGGCGAACAACGCATATTATGATGTTTGCCCACCGCAATAGTTTCGACTTTCATTTCTTTAATGCCCGTTAGTCTTCCGACTAAGGGCACTCCAGTATACAGGTCATCCTGACTCTCTGTATCGCAGATATATACCCAATAGATTTCGAGTTGCATCAAGACGGCGATGCAGCGAAGCCCGGGAGCGTACATCAGTACGTGACTGGGATAAGCGAGTAAAGCCAACACAGATGCAGCTTGAAAGACGACGGGTATAATGCCTGTATCCACAGTGCTCTCCCTGCATAACCCTGTATTACCTGTGACCGGACCGGTTAGGGTTTATTGCATCTTCAAAAAAGCAATTTACTGATTTATTTATCAGCGGTATTACTTTGCTTTTTTTTCCGGAGTTATCAATTTCTCATTTGAGAAATTGAGGACCTGCTATTACCTAAAATAAAGAGATGAAAATGTCTGAATTAAAAATTGCCGTAAGCCGTTCCTGTCCTGATTGTTTTTCTACGCAGCGTTCCTGCGTAAATATCGATGAAAGTAATTTCATTGATGTTGCTGCCATCGTGTTATCCATCAATGATATTGAACGAGGAAAACTCGAAGAAATTGACGCCACCGGCTACGGCATTCCCGTTTTTATCGCCACCGAAAATGAAGAGCGTGTTCCAGCAGAGTATCTGCCACGGATCTCCGGCGTATTCGAATGCAATGAAGCCCGCTCAGCATTTTATGGTCGTCAGTTAGAAACCGCCGCCAGCCACTACGAAACGCAGCTACGTCCCCCATTCTTCCGCGCATTGGTCGATTACGTCAATCAGGGTAACAGCGCATTTGATTGTCCTGGTCATCAGGGGGGCGAATTTTTCCGTCGCCATCCTGCGGGTAATCAGTTTGTGGAGTACTTCGGCGAAACGCTTTTCCGCTCTGATTTGTGTAATGCCGATGTGGCAATGGGTGATTTGTTGATCCACGAAGGTGCGCCTTGCATCGCCCAACAGCATGCGGCCAAAGTGTTCAACGCGGATAAGACCTACTTTGTCCTGAACGGAACCTCATCATCAAACAAAGTGGTGCTTAACGCGCTGCTCACCCCAGGCGATCTGGTGTTGTTTGACCGCAACAACCACAAGTCAAACCACCACGGCGCGTTATTACAGGCTGGGGCCACGCCGGTCTATCTGGAGACTGCACGCAACCCGTACGGCTTTATCGGCGGGATTGACGCTCACTGCTTTGAAGAAAGCTATCTGCGAGAAAGGATCGGTGAAGTCGCGCCAAAACGTAAAAATGATGTCCGTCCATTCCGACTGGCCGTGATTCAGTTAGGTACCTACGATGGCACTATCTATAACGCGCGTCAGGTAGTGGATAACATCGGTCACCTGTGCGACTACATCCTGTTTGACTCCGCGTGGGTGGGCTATGAGCAGTTCATTCCGATGATGGCCGATTGTTCTCCATTGTTGCTGGATCTGAATGAAAACGATCCTGGTATTCTGGTCACCCAGTCGGTACACAAACAGCAGGCGGGTTTCTCCCAGACATCGCAGATCCACAAAAAAGACAGCCATATTAAAGGCCAGTCTCGCTACGTGCCCCATAAACGAATGAATAACGCGTTCATGATGCACGCCTCCACCAGCCCGTTCTATCCGCTCTTTGCCGCGCTCGACATCAACGCCAAAATGCATGAAGGCGTCAGCGGGCGCAACATGTGGATGGACTGCGTCGTCAACGGAATTGATACGCGTAAATTGATCCTGGAAAACTGCCACCATATCCGGCCATTTGTGCCTGAGATGGTGGAAGGTAAACCGTGGCAGGCTTATTCCACCGCTGAAATTGCCAGCGATCTACGTTTCTTCCATTTTGTTCCTGGTGAACACTGGCATGCCTTTGAAGGCTACGCCGAACACCAGTACTTTGTGGATCCATGCAAACTGCTGCTCACCACACCGGGGATCAAAACGCGTAACGGCGAATATGACACGTTCGGCGTTCCGGCCACCATTCTGGCTAACTTCCTGCGGGAAAATGGCGTAGTTCCCGAAAAATGCGACCTTAACTCCATCCTGTTCCTGATGACCCCGGCAGAAGATATGGCGAAGATGCAGCAACTTGTCGCCCTGCTGGTGCGTTTCGAAAAACTGCTGGAAGCCGATGCCCCGCTGGCTGAGGTTCTGCCCTCTCTCTACAAACAACATGAAGCCCGTTATGCCGGTTATACCCTGCGTCAGCTGTGCCAGGAAATGCACGATTTGTACGCCCGTCACAACGTGAAACAGCTTCAGAAAGAGATGTTCCGTAAGGATCATTTCCCGCGCGTCAGCATGAATCCCCAGGAGGCCAACTACGCCTATCTGCGCGGTGAAGTTGAGTTGGTGCGACTACCGGACGCGGAAGGCCGAATCGCCGCGGAAGGTGCGTTGCCTTATCCTCCTGGCGTGCTGTGTGTGGTTCCGGGTGAAATCTGGGGTGGTTCAGTATTGCGTTACTTTAGCGCGCTGGAAGAGGGAATCAATCTGCTGCCGGGTTTTGCGCCTGAACTTCAGGGTGTCTACATCGAAGAACACGACGGGCGTAAACAGGTGTGGTGCTATGTCATTAAGCCAAAAGACGCGCAAGACGATCTGTTGAAAGGGGAAATGTTATGAGCAAAGCCAAATCCAACAAAATGGGTGTCGTCCAGCTCACCATCCTGACCATGGTCAATATGATGGGCTCAGGGATCATCATGTTGCCTACCAAACTTGCAGAAGTCGGCACCATTTCGATCATCTCGTGGCTGGTGACCGCTGTCGGTTCAATGGCACTGGCGTGGGCCTTCGCAAAATGCGGTATGTTCAGTCGTAAATCCGGTGGTATGGGCGGTTATGCTGAATATGCCTTTGGCAAATCCGGTAACTTTATGGCGAACTACACCTATGGCGTTTCGCTGTTAATTGCCAACGTGGCTATCGCTATCTCCGCCGTGGGCTACGGTACCGAACTGTTTGGTGCCACATTGACACCCGTGCAGATTGGCCTGGCCACTATCGGCGTGCTGTGGATCTGCACCGTCGCTAACTTTGGCGGGGCACGTATTACTGGGCAGCTCAGCAGTATCACCGTCTGGGGCGTTATTATTCCGGTTGTCGGTTTGTGCATCATCGGCTGGTTCTGGTTCAGTCCGACGCTGTACGCTAACTCCTGGAACCCACACCACGTCCCGTTCTTCACGGCAGTCGGTTCTTCGATTGCGATGACCCTGTGGGCTTTTCTCGGTCTGGAATCGGCCTGCGCTAACGCCGAAGTGGTTGAAAATCCGGAGCGCAACGTACCCATCGCTGTACTGGGCGGTACGTTGGGCGCGGCAGTGATTTACATCATTTCGACCAATGTGATCGCCGGGATTGTGCCAAATATGGATCTGGCTAACTCCACTGCGCCTTTCGGTTTGGCCTTTGCGCAGATGTTCACCCCGGAAGTCGGTAAAGTGATCATGGCGTTGATGGTAATGTCCTGCTGTGGTTCACTGCTGGGCTGGCAGTTTACTATCGCTCAGGTCTTTAAATCGTCGGCTGATGAAGGTTACTTCCCGAAAATCTTCTCCCGTGTAACTAAAGTGGATGCGCCAGTTCAGGGAATGCTGACCATCGTAATAATCCAGAGTGGCTTATCGCTGATGACCATCAGCCCGTCGCTGAACAGCCAGTTCAACGTGCTGGTCAACCTGGCTGTCGTGACGAATATCATCCCGTATATCTTGTCGATGGCCGCACTGGTTATTATTCAGAAGATGGCGAATGTCCCATCGTCAAAAGCGAAACCAGCAAACTTTGTCGCGTTTATTGGCGCATTATACAGCTTCTATGCACTCTACTCCTCTGGCGAAGAAGCAATGCTGTATGGTTCTATCGTGACTTTCCTCGGCTGGACGCTGTATGGCCTGGTCTCACCGCGTTTTGAACTGAAAAATAAACATAGTTAAATATCGGCACAAAAAAGCCCGGTAGCGCTAGCTTACCGGGCCTATAAAACGCGTCAGTGCGAACAGTACTTACGCGTTTTTCAACACTTCGCTGACAATCTCGACCGCCTCTTTCTCGATCTGCTTGCGGTGCTCTTCACCGAGGAAGCTTTCGCAGTAGATCTTGTAAGCGTCTTCTGTACCGGAAGGACGTGCGGCAAACCAGCCGTTGTCGGTCATCACTTTCAGACCACCGATAGAAGCACCGTTACCCGGTGCCGACGTCAGACGTGCGGTGATCGGGTCACCCGCAAGCGTGCTGGCACTCACCATTTCCGGAGACAGCTTAGACAGCGCCGCTTTCTGCGCAGAGGTCGCGCTGGCCTGCAGGCGGTTGTAGCTCGGCGCGCCAAAACGAGCAGCCAGCTCGTTGTAGTGCTCTTGCGGGTTTTTACCGGTCACTGCGGTAATTTCAGCCGCCAACAGACACATGATGATGCCGTCTTTATCCGTTGACCACGGTGTACCATCGAAACGCAGGAAAGAGGCACCCGCACTCTCTTCACCGCCAAAACCAAAGCTGCCATCAAACAGACCGTCAACGAACCATTTAAAGCCAACCGGGACTTCAACCAGTTTACGCCCTAAAGCATTCACCACGCGGTCAATCATCGCCGAAGAAACCAGCGTCTTACCGACGGCAACGTCTTTGCCCCACTGTGGACGGTGCTGGAACAGGTAGTTAATCGCCACCGCCAGGTAGTGGTTCGGGTTCATCAGACCAGCGGGCGTGACGATGCCATGACGGTCGTAATCCGGATCGTTGGCAAAAGCGAGATCGAACTTGTCGCGCAGCGCCAGCAGGCCCGCCATCGCGCACTCGGAGGAGCAGTCCATACGGATCGCACCGTCTTTGTCGAGATGCATAAAGCGGAAAGTCTGATCAACGTGATCGTTAACAATAGTCAGGTTCAGGTTGTAGTGCTTCGCAATACGCTTCCAGTATTCGATACCGGAACCGCCCAGCGGATCGACACCCAGCGTCAGGCCCGCTTTCTGAATCGCCGCCATGTCGACGATGTCAGCCAGCCCTTCCACGAAAGGCTGCACCAGATCCTGTTCTTTAACATGACCGGATGCCAACGCGGCATCCAGCGACATGCGCTTCACGCCTTGCAGACCGTCGGCCAGCAGCGCGTTGGCTCTGTCTTCAACCACTTTGGTAACATTAGTATCAGCCGGACCACCGTTAGGCGGATTGTACTTAATACCGCCGTCTTCCGGCGGGTTGTGAGACGGCGTGATCACAATGCCATCAGCCAGCGGGCCGCCTTTTTTATTATGGACCAGGATTGCATTCGACACGGCAGGCGTTGGCGTAAAGCCGTTATTTTCCTGCACGATGACATCAACGCCGTTCGCCGCCAGCACTTCCAGTACAGAGATGAAAGCCGGTTCAGACAACGCGTGGGTGTCCTTGCCCACATAGCACGGGCCAGTAATCCCGTTTTTCGCACGCTCTTCAGCAATCGCCTGAGCGATAGCCAGAATATGCGGCTCGTTAAAACTATGACGACCTGCACTGCCGCGATGTCCGGACGTACCGAACTTGACGGCGTGCTCAGCGTTCCCTGCCGTTGGTTTCAGTACGTAGTACTGTGCCGTCAGTTGGGCGACGTTAATCAAATCACTCTGTTGCGCAGGTTGACCTGCACGGTTGTGGATTGCCATTGCCTGGTCCTTCTAATGCAAGGATTAAATTGTTCCGCAAACCTTTTCAATCAATTCCGCAGGGAATTGCATTGACTGCATGATGTGCTCAACCATGCTGCATTTACGGCCGGTATTGGTATTGGTGATCACCCAGTACGGCGTGCCTGGCACGTGCTTCGGTTTGGTTTGATTACCATTTTTCAACAGCGTCTGTTCATCCGCTGCAAAATAAACGCGCGTACGTCCGTGCAACGATTCCGTTGCTTCGGCGAACGCGTTGTGATCCAGTGAATAGAGTGTAGACAGCACCAGCATAAAGCGATTTACTGCTTTCTTCTGTTCAGCGTATTCGTCGGACAGCAGCAGTTCACGCATCGCGCGCACTTTATCTTTTACGGGGTTAACCGGCTTGGCTTCCACGACAGCTTGCACAGCGCGGACTTCTTTTACTACCGGAATGACAGGCTGTGATGCGGCGGAAAATTTCAACATACGCCGTAAAATGTCGGATGCGCTCTCGCCGATATGCTTGGTGTGGCTGGCAATATAGCTATAGAGTTCATCATCAACTTCAATCGTTTTCATCTTAATCCAGTGCAGTGTTTAGCTGAATACAAGTTGTTGGGTCAACACGCGTAGTGTAAAGGCAAATCCCAACAGCGGATAGCGTCAAGCCTGGTGGCACGCAAAACTCGGAGTAACCGTAGTTGTTGCAGCCATGTGGCAGAATGGTCAACATGATACCCTAACCCGTCAGTGTGAAAAAAAGAACTTTGCCATGAAATTGAATATCCGAGCGCAATCTGCGCAAAACCTGCACAATAATTCTCCCATCGTCCTGGTTCACGGCCTGTTTGGCAGTCTGGATAACCTCGGGATCCTGGCACGCGATCTAGTGGCCGATCACGATATCATCCAGGTTGATATGCGAAATCATGGCCTCTCCCCTCGTTCACCTGAGATGAATTATCCGGCTATGGCGCAAGATCTGCTGGATACGCTGGACGATCGGCAGATCGAAAAAGCGATCTTTATTGGTCACTCGATGGGTGGCAAAGCCGTCATGGCGCTGACCGCGCTGGCCCCTGAACGTGTCGAACGGCTGGTCGCCATCGACATTGCTCCCGTTGACTACCATGTTCGCCGCCACGATAAGATTTTTGCTGCCATTAACGCGGTAACTGACGCGCAATCCTCTTCACGTCAGCAGGCGGCGAGCGTTATGCGTCAGCACCTGCAAGAAGAAGGTGTGATCCAGTTTCTGCTGAAATCCTTTGTTGACGGCGAGTGGCGCTTTAATGTTCCTGTGCTGTGGGATCAATATCCTCATATCGTCGGTTGGGAGACCATTCCGGCATGGGAGCACCCGGCGCTGTTTATCCCGGGTGGCAATTCACCGTATGTTACCGAAGCGTATCGTGACCAGCTGCTGGCGCAATTCCCGCAGGCTCGGGCGCACGTTATAGCAGGTGCCGGGCATTGGGTGCATGCAGAAAAACCGGAGGCGGTGCTGCGCGCCATCCGTCGTTATCTGAATGAACAGGCTAACTGATTAAAAACTCAGCGTCTGTGCGCGATTACGCGCGTGGACGTTGGCGTGTCTCCCCTGCTGATGTATTATGGCGCGCTATCCATCCGGGCAGACGCCTGGCTGATTGTTTCCCCGAAGTCACCAAGATCATGGCCAAAGAACAAACGGACCGTACGACATTAGATCTGTTCGCGCAGGAGCGTCGCCCGGGACGACCCAAAACTAATCCGCTCTCGCGTGATGAACAGTTACGTATTAACAAACGTAATCAGCTTAAACGCGATAAAGTTCGCGGGCTTAAGCGTGTCGAACTGAAACTGAACGCTGATGCCGTTGACGCTCTGAACGAGCTGGCCGAGGCGCGCAACATGAGTCGCAGTGAACTCATCGAAGAGATGCTGATGACCCAACTCAGCGCGTTGCGCGATCAGGCATAGTCTGAATTTCTGCTCTAAATCATAAATCGTGTAGCACAGAGTGCAGTCCTGTGTGTTTGCTGTTTCCGCATGCCTGACTGTTCTGCTATGATTGCCCTTATCCGTGGGCAATGCGCCACCACCATTTCAATAAGTTTCAAGAGGTTATTTTACTCATGGCAATCACTGGCATCTTTTTCGGCAGCGACACCGGTAACACCGAAAATATCGCAAAAATGATTCAAAAACAGCTTGGTAAAGACGTTGCCGACGTTCATGACATTGCAAAAAGCAGCAAAGAAGATCTCGAAGGGTATGACATTCTGCTGCTTGGCATTCCAACCTGGTACTACGGTGAAGCACAGTGTGACTGGGACGATTTCTTCCCTACCCTCGAAGACATTGATTTTAACGGTAAACTGGTTGCATTGTTCGGCTGCGGCGACCAGGAAGATTACGCAGAATACTTCTGCGACGCGTTAGGTACCATTCGCGACATCATCGAACCGCGCGGCGCAACCATCGTTGGTCACTGGCCGACTGCAGGTTATCACTTTGAAGCGTCCAAAGGTCTGGCTGACGACGACCACTTTGTCGGGCTGGCTATCGATGAAGACCGTCAGCCTGAGCTGACCGCAGAGCGCGTAGAAAAATGGGTTAAGCAGATCTCTGAAGAGCTGCACCTCGACGAAATCATCAATGCCTGATTTTGTACGGCGTAGATTTCTATCTGCGCCGCATCAATAGATAAAACCAATCAAAATAATTGCTACAAATTTGTAACTTTTCCGTCTGACCCTGTACAATGGCTGGATGCCAATCGGGTGTTGCACAGTGTGTTTGTCGGCGATACCACGTTTTGATTAACAATATTTGCCAGAGACTTGCAGTTTTCATTTAGCCATGGCAGTTCTATAATGAATCGCATTATCTCAAGTGCAATTTCTGTCACTTCTGTTAATGAAGTGAATCGTTTAGCTACAGGACAGATTCCGCATGACTGACAACAATACCGCATTAAAGAAGGCTGGCCTGAAAGTAACGCTTCCTCGTTTAAAAATTCTGGAAGTTCTTCAGGAACCGGATAACCATCACGTCAGTGCGGAAGACTTGTACAAACGCCTGATCGATATGGGTGAAGAAATTGGTCTGGCGACCGTGTATCGCGTGCTGAACCAGTTTGATGATGCCGGTATCGTGACCCGCCATAATTTTGAAGGTGGTAAATCCGTCTTCGAACTGACTCAACAGCATCATCACGATCACCTCATTTGCCTCGACTGCGGCAAAGTGGTCGAGTTCAGCGATGATTCCATCGAAGCGCGCCAGCGTGAGATTGCGGCTAAACATGGTATTCGTTTAACCAACCATAGCCTGTATCTTTACGGTCACTGCGCCGAAGGTGATTGTCGCGAAGATGAGCACGCGCACGACGGCAAGTAATGTGATGCTTTCTGAAAAGCCAACCATCCGGTTGGCTTTTTTTATGCACGTTTTCAGCCCGTTCCCCCCTTCCCTCCACTCTTGTGTTGCTTTAATGTAAAAATCAATTGTCCCTTCCGGAGAATCGAAATGGAACTTCGCCAGCTACGTTATTTTGTTCGCATTGTCGAAACTGGCAGCATGGGTAGTGCGGCGCTCGATCTCAATATTGGGGTTTCGGCACTCAGCCAGCAAATGTCCCGCCTGGAAAATGAACTTGCTATTCGCCTGCTGCAACGCACCTCGCGTGGCGTGACGCCCACCAGTGCCGGGCTGGCATTTTACGCCCAGGCGCAGCTGGCGCTCCGTCACGCAGACGATGCAATCCTCGCCGCACGAGAATCCCGCCTTTCCGGACACGTCAGCGTCGGCATGGCCCCCAGTACCGCTTCCATTCTCGGCATGCCTTTTATCAACGCCATGCGAGAGACCTATAGTGATGTCCGTCTGCATGTGGTGGAAAGCCTCTCTGGTAACCTGGAACGAATGATCAGCACTCGTCAGATTGACCTGGCCGTTGTGTTTCAAAAAGAAAAGCTCCTGCGCTGGAGCGCCAGACCGATTCTCGAAGAGCGGCTGTTTTTAATTGGCACTCATGCTTTACTGGCTGATATTACTGATGACAATATTGCTCCAGCCCAATTGGCACATATTCCATTGATAATGCCTAGCCCAGGCCACGGTCTGCGCGGCAGACTGGAAGCGATTTGTCAGGAACACGCGCTACGCATTGAGATCGCAACAGAAATTGATGGTCTGGCGCTACTAATGCGCGCCGTTCGCAGTGGGATCGGCGCTACTCTCCAGCCCGGCGCGGCAATTTCCCATCTCGATAAAGAGACGCTAAGAGTGATCGGCGTCCATAATCCAATACTGAGTCGCCCCAACTTTCTGGTCAGCCTCTCTGACGATGAACTCACCCCGGCGGGGCTCGCAGCCCGCGTGGTGCTGACGAAAGTGATGCATCAACTGGTAGAAGCGGGACGCTGGCCTGGCGCTATCCTTTACAATAACTAAAACCCCCTTTAGCACTGCGTTATAGCGCCCGCACAAGCTGCACGTATACATTTCAATTACAAATTTAACAATTAGTTAAATGGTAATGGAGTATACGATGGTTGACGTTCTGGTGATTGGCGGTGGCAATGCCGCGTTATGTGCTGCCCTAACCGCCCGGGAGCAAGGAGCTTCGGTACTCCTGCTCGAAGCAGCCCCCCGGGAATGGCGCGGGGGAAACTCCCAACACACGCGTAATCTGCGCTGTATGCATGATGCGCCGCAGGATGTGCTGGTGGAAAGCTATCCTGAAGAGGAGTATTGGCAGGATCTGCAGCGCGTCACGGAGGGCAATACCAACGAAGCCCTGGCACGTCTGGTGATCCGCACCTCTTCACAATGCCGCGACTGGATGCGCCGACACGGCGTGAATTTTCAACCTCCCCTCTCTGGCGCTTTACACGTGGCGCGAACCAACGCCTTTTTTATGGGCGGCGGGAAAGCCCTCGTGAATGCCTATTATCGCAGCGCAGAAAAGTTAGGTGTGCAAATCCGCTATAACACCCCGGTACAGGCGCTTGAACTGCATAACGGCGAATTCGTGGCGGCGCTGGCGGGCAAAGAGCGTATTACAGCGAAATCCTGCGTGCTTGCCGCTGGCGGGTTTGAATCAAACCGCGAATGGCTACGTGAAGCCTGGGGGGAAAATGAACGCGGTGAGTGGCCTGCGGATAACTTCCTGATTCGCGGCACACGCTTTAATCAGGGCGTACTGCTCAAATTTATGATCGACGCCGGGGCGGACATCATCGGCGACCCCTCCCAGTCACACTGTGTAGCCATTGATGCCAGAGCACCATTATATGACGGCGGAATTTGCACCCGCGTGGACTGCGTTTCGCTTGGCATTGTCGTCAACCGTGACGCTGAGCGTTTTTATGATGAAGGCGAAGATTTCTGGCCCAAACGCTACGCCATCTGGGGACGACTGGTCGCCCAACAGCCAGGGCAGATTGGTTACTCCATTATCGACAGTAAGGCCATCGGCCACTTCATGCCACCGGTCTTTCCTGGCGCACAGGCCAATACGCTGGCGGATCTGGCGCATCAGTTGGGTCTCAATGCTGAACGTTTTACCCACACCGTAACGCAGTATAACAACGCCTGCCAGCCAGGCCATTTCGACCATACCATTCTGGATAACTGCACGACGAAAGCGTTAGCCCCCGCAAAGACACACTGGGCGCGACCGCTGGACCAGCCGCCTTACTACGGGTATGCCCTGCGGCCAGGGATCACCTTCACCTATCTCGGATTGAAAGTGAATGAACGCGCTGCCGTACACTTTGCAGGGCTTCCAAGCCGCAACCTGTTCGTCGCCGGAGAGATGATGGCAGGCAATGTGCTGGGCAAGGGCTACACCGCAGGCGTGGGGATGTCGATCGGCACCACTTTTGGCCGCATTGCCGGAAAGGAGGCTGCTCTGGCAGCACAGAAGGAGGTACGTTATGAAACAGCTTGAGAAATTGATCATCGACGCGCAAATCATCACCGAGTCGGAAGCTGAAGTTGAACGTGTGATGCAGGTGTGTAACGCCTGCCGCTATTGTGAAGGATTTTGCGCCGTGTTCCCGGCAATGACGCAGCGTCTGGAATTCGGTAAAGCGGATATCAACTATCTGGCGAACCTGTGCCATAACTGCGGCGCCTGCCTGCACGCGTGTCAGTATGCCCCGCCTCATGAATTTGCCATCAACGTGCCGAAGGCAATGGCGGAAGTCCGGCTGGAAACCTATCAGCACTACGCACAACCCGCCGCCTTGGGTGCGCTTTATCGTCGTGCTGGCGTCACCGTGACGCTGGCACTGGTTTTCGGTCTGATCCTGTTTTTACTTCTCGCCATGGGGTTAAAGGGCTCGTTACTCCATCCTCCACTGGCCGGTGATTTCTATCAAATTTTCCCGCATAACCTGCTGGCCTGGATGTTTGGTTCAGTCTTTATTCTGGCAATCGTTCTGCTAATGGCGGGCGTTATCCGATTCTGGCGCGAAATTTCTCCGGGAATACCGCTTTCCACCGACATTGCTGAAGCCTCACACAATGCGCTGACGCTGAAATATCTCGATGGTGGGCACGGCAAAGGGTGTAACGAAGCAGATGATGCCTTCACCCTGATGCGCCGCCGTTACCATCACTTTACCTTCTACGGTTTTATGCTCTGCTTTGCCGCCACCGTGGTGGCGACGGGCTATCACTATTTCGCAGGTATTGAAGCGCCCTATCCGTTCCTCAGCGTGCCGGTAATATTGGGCACATTAGGCGGTATTGGCCTGATTATCGGCCCAGCGGGTTTGTTATGGCTGAACGTTAAGCGCTCACCGCTGCATGGCGACGCACGGCAAAAACCGATGGATCGCGGTTTTATTTTACTGCTGCTGCTGACCAGTCTGACCGGTTTAGCGCTTCTGGCGGGAAGAGACACGTCATGGATGGCTGTTTTACTCGCCATTCACCTCGGCGTGGTCATGGCGCTCTTTCTGACCATTCCTTACGGAAAATTTGCCCATGGATTTTACCGCTGCGCAGCCTTACTCAAGTGGGCGATTGAGAAACGGCGCGGCAAACAGGCGGGGATCACAGACAACTAACCCGCACACTCTTACCTCTATAAATATTATGATAAGACAGTGGAGCAAACCCAATGACACAACATCCATCGCGTGCCGGAACTTTCGGCGCAATACTGCGGGTAACCAGCGGTAATTTCCTCGAACAGTTCGACTTTTTTCTGTTCGGGTTTTACGCCACCTATATCGCAAAGACCTTCTTTCCCGCGGAGAGTGAATTTGCCGGGCTAATGTTAACTTTCGCCGTTTTTGGCTCGGGTTTCTTAATGCGACCCGTTGGTGCCATTGTACTGGGTGCTTACATCGACAGAATTGGTCGTCGTAAAGGTCTGATGGTAACGCTGGCGATTATGGGCTGCGGTACTCTGCTGATTGCCCTGGTACCCGGCTATCACAGTATTGGTCTGCTGGCTCCCGTGCTGGTATTACTTGGACGATTATTACAGGGATTTTCTGCAGGCGTGGAGTTAGGCGGCGTCTCAGTTTATCTTTCTGAAATCGCCACGCCTGGCAATAAAGGCTTCTACACCAGCTGGCAATCCGCCAGTCAACAGGTCGCCATTGTGGTGGCGGCGCTGATTGGTTATGGCCTGAACGCCACCCTGGGACATGATGAGATCTCGGAATGGGGCTGGCGCATTCCCTTTTTTATTGGTTGCATGATTATTCCTTTGATCTTCGTGCTCCGCCGCTCGCTGCAGGAAACCGAGGCATTTTTACAACGCACGCACCGTCCCGACACCAGGGAAATTTTCACCACTATCGTCAAAAACTGGCGTCTCATCGCTGCAGGCACGCTGCTGGTGGCGATGACCACAACGACGTTTTACTTCATCACCGTCTATACCCCGACCTACGGCAGGGCTGTACTCCACCTGAGCGCGCGCGACAGCCTGGTAGTCACTATGCTGGTCGGTATTTCTAACTTTATCTGGCTGCCGATTGGCGGAGCGATTTCTGACCGAATTGGTCGTCGTCCGGTGCTGATGGGTATAACTGTACTTGCACTGATCACCACCTGGCCGGTAATGCACTGGCTCACCGCCGCGCCAGATTTCACGCGCATGACACTGGTTCTGCTTTGGTTTTCGTTCTTTTTTGGTATGTACAACGGGGCAATGGTTGCCGCACTCACCGAGGTGATGCCTGTCTACGTCCGTACAGTGGGTTTTTCACTGGCATTCAGCCTTGCCACAGCTATTTTTGGCGGCCTTACACCCGTTATATCCACAGCGCTGGTCCAGCTAACCGGGGATAAAAGTTCACCAGGATGGTGGCTGATGTGTGCGGCACTTTGCGGACTCGCCGCTACAGCAATGCTGTTTATCCGGTTGAGCCGGGATTATCAGCCGCTCGAACATAAACTCTGAAATGCAAACGGGCGGAGAAATCTCCGCCCGTTGTCTTTTTCATTTTTTGAATTACTGCGCGGCATTCTTGCTGCGAATTTCCTGCCAAACTTTGTCACAATCAGCATTAACGGCCTGATCGTTCCCCGTACGCGTGGCCTGGATACACTGCTGATAATCCAGCACACGTACGCTTTCTTCATTGGCAAACTGCTGGTGCTGTTTTTCTTTCTTCAGTACATTCAACACGCTTTGGCAGGCTTCTATTTTTTCCGGCGATCCTTGCGCGGTATTAATACACGCGCTGTAGGCTTCTTTCAGGCGGCTGTCTTCTTTCGGTGCAGGGGATTGCGTACAAGCCACCAGCCCTGATGCCATAACGGCGATGAGTATCAGTTTTTTCATAGCACTTTCCTCAACGAGGCGGCAGGCGCCCGGCCTGCCGCTATTGGCATTAGAAGATGGTGAATGGAGCAATAACGATGAACTTCACGTCGCGCTCATCCTGGAAGATGTTGCCGTAACCACCGCCCCAGCTCGGAATGTCTGAATGGTTGTCGTACTGGGTGAAGTGCAGTTTAAACATAGTGCCCTTCGCACGACCATCTTGCAGGGTGTAGACCGCATCCAGGCTGTAAGAGGACTCTTCGATAGTGCGGTTTTTGTCGTAGTACGCATCCGGGTTGAGCTGCCAGGTCGCTGGTTTGGCATCCCATGCGTAAACGTAGGACGCGCCCACTGCCCAGCCAGGCAGGTTCCAGTTCTTCAGATCATACATTGCGCCGAAGAAAACTGCCTTTTCGCCGTTGGCGTTGAAGTCAGAACGGTTATCCCACCAGATATCCAGGCGACCGTTTGATGAAGCGTAGGTCGGGGTCATACGCTGCAGGAAGTAGCCCTGCTGCCCGTCCGCTTTAACCCAGGTACCTTCCAGACGCAGGTCAACCACTTCCGCTACTTTATAACCGAAGGTCAGCGCCTGCAGCCAGGCCGTACCGTCATAAATATCGTTCACGGTGCGATCGTCAACTTTGTCACGTGCGCCGTAGAACTGATAGCTGGTGGTAAACGGATTACCCCCTAAATCGAATTTGTAGCTGGCTTTGGCGAAGTACTGATCGACGTAGCCCTCTGACTGGCCAAATGCCGCTTCCAGTAGCAGGTTATTTTTGAAATCATATTTCGCACCGATTGAGTGCAGGTAATCTACGCTGGTTTTCTTATCGGCCTGATAGAATTTATCAACTTCGGTGTGCCACGGTGCTTTATATTCATTGGCCCACATATAGGAGAAGCTCAGCGCACCAGCATCGCCATAGTCGAAGTTGGCGCCAGCTTCAGCACCCTGATAGGTACCTGGCATAAAGCTCCAGTGCGGAGCCAGCAAAGTCTGTCCGGTTGGTTGAATGTAACCGGCACGCGCCCAGGCTGGACCATATTTAAATTTAGCTGCTGCTTTATAAAGGCTAATCCCGCTCTTATCGCCGGAGTAATCTTCGTCATAGCCTTTATTTTTGGAAGAGAATGCAATTTCGTTTGGATGGCCGCTTTCGCTACTTTCGTTCATTTCAATAGCAGTGAATGCTGCGATATCAATACCAAACATATCAGCCGCGTAACCGGACTGGAAGTCGAGGTTAGCATTCCAGGTGGAGTGAGAAAGGTTGGTTTTGTATTTGTCGTGATCGGTCACATCTTTACGGTCACGCTCACGCTGCCAGTAGTAGATGCCGCCGGTTAAGGTAGAGTCATCAATAAATCCTTCGGCGTGTACCTGGGGAGCGACAACAAAACCCGACATTGCTGTGATACCGGCGATAGCCAGCGCCAGCGTACTACGTTTGCCACTAAACGTACGCATATGTTAATCCTCTTTGACATAAAAATGCTGCCGACAAAAGCGGACAGCGAAAAAAATAAAAAAAGTAGCGCTAAGAAAACCTCAGTGACTACAATGAATAGACTATTTTTCGCGACGCGAATTATCAATCTCTTTCTGTAACGAGTATGTAATAGTATGAGCAACCGCACATATTTGATTGCTTTCTGTTACATTTTCATCGACAGATAAAAAAGCGTTGAAAAGTTGAAAAAATCGCTTGTTTTCCATGAGGATGAAATCGGTTTCAGCCTATTTCATATTGAGGTAAGTTATTTAAACGTAAAAATATTCAGCTATTCCATTATTACAGACATGTAATTAATTCGCTCCGCAAACGGAGCCTGGCGTACGGTTTTTTTGCGAAAAAAAACGCCGCATGACGCGGCGTTTAGACTGGAGGTATTGCGACTTATTCGCCGACTTTAGCCCACGTGTCGCGCAGACCAACGGTGCGGTTAAACACCAGCTTGTCTGCTGTTGCATAGCGGCTGTCCAGACAGAAGTAACCTTCACGCTCAAACTGGAACGCTTTGCCTGCAACCGCAGCCTGCAGCGATGGCTCACCGTAGCCCTGCTTAATAACCAACGATTCCGGGTTAATGACGGACAGGAAGTCTTCCGCCGCGCCTGGGTTTGGAACGCTAAACAGGCGATCGTACAGACGGATTTCAATCGGCAGCGCATGGGACGCGCTCACCCAGTGAATAACGCCTTTAACTTTACGACCATCAGCCGGATCTTTGCTCAGGGTATCGGCATCATAGGTGCAGAAAATAGTGGTGATATTCCCTTCCGCATCTTTCTCGACACGTTCGGCCTTGATCACGTAAGCGTTACGCAGACGCACTTCTTTGCCCATCACCAGACGTTTGTATTGCTTGTTCGCTTCTTCGCGGAAGTCTGCACGATCGATCCAAATTTCACCGCTAAATGGTACTTCACGGCTGCCCATTTCCGGTTTGTTCGGATGGTTAGGCATAGTGACCAGCTCGCTTTCGCCCTGTGGGTAGTTTTCGATAACCAGTTTCACCGGATCGATAACCGCCATCGCGCGCGGAGCGTTTTCGTTCAGATCTTCGCGGATACAGGATTCCAGAGAAGCGATCTCAATGGTGTTGTCCTGCTTAGTCACGCCAATGCGTTTGCAGAACTCGCGGATCGCGGCAGCGGTGTAACCGCGACGACGCAGGCCAGAAATCGTTGGCATACGCGGATCGTCCCAGCCCTCAACGTGCTTGTCGGTAACCAGCAGGTTCAGCTTGCGCTTGGACATCACGGTGTATTCCAGATTCAGGCGCGAGAATTCGTACTGGCGCGGGTGAACCGGGATGGTGATGTTATCCAACACCCAGTCGTACAGACGACGGTTATCCTGGAACTCCAGCGTACACAGAGAATGCGTAATGCCTTCCAGCGCATCGCTGATGCAGTGGGTAAAGTCGTACATCGGGTAGATGCACCACTTGTTGCCGGTCTGGTGGTGTTCAGCGAACTTAATACGGTACAGCACCGGATCGCGCATCACGATAAACGGCGACGCCATGTCGATTTTCGCGCGCAGGCAGGCTTTACCCTCTTCAAAACCACCGGTACGCATTTTTTCGAACAGCGCGAGGTTCTCTTCGACGCTACGATCGCGGAACGGGCTGTTTTTGCCCGGCTGAGTCAGCGTGCCACGGTATTCGCGGATTTCGTCCGCTGACAGTTCGTCAACGTACGCCAGGCCTTTATTAATAAGCTCTACCGCATAGGCGTGAAGCTGATCGAAGTAATCCGAAGAGTAGCGAATGTCGCCAGTCCAGTGGAAACCTAACCATTCAACGTCGTTTTTAATCGACTCAACGTACTCGATATCTTCTTTAACCGGGTTCGTATCATCAAAACGCAGGTTGCACTGGCCCTGGTAATCTTGCGCAATGCCAAAGTTCAGACAAATGGATTTCGCGTGGCCAATGTGCAGATAGCCATTTGGCTCCGGCGGAAAACGTGTATGGATAGTGGTGTGCTTACCACTGGCCAGATCTTCATCGATGATCTGACGAATAAAGTTACTCGGGCGGGCTTCAGCCTCACTCATCGTGGATTCCTCAAAGCGTAAACAACGTATAACGGAACATGATCTTATAAGCGACGTCAGGAGACAACTATTAGTTGCACAAAAAAGGTGTTTCAGCAGGATATATGAGGGTATTTGCTGTAAAAAAAAGCGGCGGAGGATTATCCCCCGCCGCTTAAGGCACTTAACTTACTTTACTCAGGAGCAGTTATTTACCTTTAATTTCATACAGCGGTGTCTGACCAGCAACCACATGACCTTCGGCTTTAATGACCAGCGCGCCGAAATCATCGCTGTTGCTGCACACAACCGGGCTAATCATGGAACGTGCGTTGGCGTTCAGGAACTCCAGATCCATTTCCAGAATCGGTTGACCTGCCGTTACTTCCGCACCTTCTTCAACCAGACGCTTAAAGCCTTTACCTTCCAGCGCTACAGTATCGATGCCCATATGGACCACAATTTCCGCGCCTTTCACGGTTTCCAGGCAGAACGCATGGTTAGTGTTGAAGATTTTCACGATAGTGCCCGCAGCCGGAGCAACCACGATTTTATCGGTCGGTTTTACCGCCACGCCGTCACCTACTGCTTTGCTGGCGAAGGCTTCATCAGGAACCTGTTCCAGTGCAACCACATCACCGGTAATAGGAGAAACCAACGCTTCAACGGTGACCGCATTCGCGACAGCCTGCGGCTTTGCAACTGGAGCTGCCGCCGCTGGCGCACTTTCACCAAACGCTGCCGCCACCGGACCACGCGCGACAACTTTCTTCATTTCATCGCCAATGGATTCAGCTTTTGCACCCACGATGACCTGAATAGTTTGCTTGTTCAGCTTAACCACACCAGAAGCGCCTAAGCGTTTACACATCGCATCGTTTACGCGACCAGAGTCGGCAACGGTCAGACGCAGACGGGTAATACAGGCATCAATCGCTTTCAGGTTATCGGTACCGCCAACCGCTGCAATGTAGCTGGTTGCCAGTTGAGCCAGACCTTCTTCAGTATTGCTGTTCGCTTCTTCAGTGACGATATCGTCTTCTTTATCTTCGCGGCCCGGCGTTTTCAGGTTAAACAGACGAATAACCGCGCTGAACAACACGAAGTAAATAACGAAGAACACCAGCCCCATCACCACCAGCATCCAGACGTTCTTACTTGCTGCCGGCAGGTTGTACATCAACACGTAGTCGATAGCACCTGCGGAGAAGGAGAAGCCCGCGTGGATCCCCAGCAGTGTCGCAACGAACAGGCTGATACCCGTTAACACTGCGTGCAGGAGGTACAGCAGCGGAGCCAGGAACATGAACAGGAATTCCAGCGGCTCGGTAACACCAGTCAGGAATGCAGTGATCGCCACGGACAGCAGCATACCGCCAACCATCGGACGACGTGCTTTTGGAGCAGCGAAGTACATCGCCAGCGCCGCACCCGGCAGACCAAACATCATGATCGGGAAGAAGCCAGACATGAACATACCCGCAGTACCGTCACCCGCATAGAAGCGGTTGATGTCACCGTGGAATACGGTTCCTGCGGCGTTAGTAAATTCGCCAATCTGGAACCAGGCGATGGTGTTCAGAACCTGATGCAGACCGGTTGGGATCAGCAGACGGTTGATGAAACCAAAGATACCTGAACCCAGCGCGCCAGCGCCTACGATCCACTCACCACCCGCGTGGATGGCGTTCTGCACCGGCGGCCACACGTAGCCAAAGATTGCAGCCAGCACCAGACAGAAAAAGCCAGTGGCGATCGGCACGAAGCGTTTGCCGCCAAAGAAGCTCAGGAAGTCAGGCAGTTTGATACCAGACCAGCGGTTATAGACGGCGCCGCCGACCAGACCGGTAATGATACCCGCCAGCACACCCATGTTGATGGCTGGGTTAATGGTAACCATTGCTTTGGTCAATATGAAATAACCGACCGCACCCGCCAGCGCTGCCGCACCTGCGCTGTCTTTTGACCAGCTGGATGCCACACCGATCGCGAAAATTAACGCGAGGTTATCAAAAATGGCCCCACCCGCTTGCGCGATGAAGGGTACGTTAAGTAAATCTGGTTGGCCGAATCGCAGCAGCAGTGCCGCGACTGGCAGCACAGCGATGGGGAGCTGTAACGCCCTACCCAGCCGCTGGAAAAAACCTAAAATATTCATTTTATTCCCCCTACGAGACCCCGATTAGGCTTCTTTGAAGCCATATTTTTATTGTGCGACCATTCCTGACAACAAGATTCTGGAACAACGATATTAACCATTCATCTACATTCAGAGTGTGTGAAAATTTAATTCGTATCGCAAATTAAAAGCATGTTTTTTGTGATTTCAGTCACCAAATATCGTTATTAACCCTCCCTTTCACTGGCTAACTAAGAAAACTTATTTTATCATTCAAAAAATCGAAACGGATTGATCCTTACCGATGCAAAACCAGGTTACGCTTAATACTGCACAGAGACTCAATCCGCCAATTGCTTACATTTACTTTTGAGGTGAAGAATGAGACTGATCCCCCTGAATACCGCTGAACAAGTCGGCAAATGGGCTGCTCGCCATATCGTTAACCGTATTAACGCGTTCAAACCAACGGCAGATCGTCCGTTCGTTCTGGGCCTGCCGACTGGCGGTACTCCGCTGACAGCCTATAAAGCATTAGTCGAAATGCACAAAGCGGGCCAGGTGAGCTTCAAACATGTTGTCACTTTCAACATGGATGAATATGTAGGCCTGCCGAAGGAACATCCGGAAAGCTATCATAGTTTCATGCATCGTAACTTCTTTGATCACGTTGATATTCCAGCAGAAAACATCAACCTCCTCAATGGTAATGCGCCGGATATTGATGCAGAATGCCGTCAGTACGAAGAAAAAATCCGTTCTTACGGTAAAATCCACCTGTTCATGGGCGGTGTAGGTAATGATGGTCACATCGCGTTCAACGAACCGGCTTCCTCTTTGGCTTCCCGTACCCGCATCAAAACGCTGACTCACGACACGCGTGTTGCTAACTCACGCTTCTTTGACGGTGACGTAAACCAGGTGCCTAAATATGCGCTGACCGTTGGCGTGGGTACTCTGCTGGATGCTGAAGAAGTGATGATTTTGGTTCTGGGTCACCAGAAAGCGCAGGCCCTACAAGCTGCCGTTGAAGGCAATGTTAACCATATGTGGACCATCAGTTGCCTGCAGTTGCATCCGAAAGCCGTTGTGGTCTGCGATGAGCCTTCCACCATGGAACTGAAAGTGAAAACGCTGAAATACTTTAACGAGTTAGAAGCGGAAAATATTAAAGGTCTGTAATTGATGTCTCCGCCCTGTCGATGAGTTGCAGGGCGGCATTTTTTGAAATCGGGGGTCGGAATGTATGCTTTAACCCAGGGCCGGATCTTTACCGGTCACGAAATTCTTGATGACCATGCGATTGTTGTCGCCAATGGCCTGATTGACAGCGTTTGCCCACTGGCTGAGTTACCGTCAGGAATTGAACAGCGCTCACTGAATGGGGCCATTATTTCCCCCGGTTTTATCGATGTACAGCTAAACGGCTGCGGCGGCGTACAGTTTAACGATACGGCAGAAGCCGTAACCGTTGAAACGCTGGAAATCATGCAGAAAGCCAATGAAAAATCGGGCTGCACCAGCTTCCTGCCAACGCTTATCACCACCAGCGATGACCTGATGAAGCAGGGCGTTCGCGTCATGCGTGAATACCTGGCGAAACACCCGAATCAGGCATTAGGGCTTCATCTGGAGGGTCCGTGGCTGAATCTGGTGAAAAAAGGCACGCATAATCCGGGATTTGTCCGTCAACCGGACGCTGCGCTTGTCGATTTCCTGTGCGATAATGCCGATGTCATCACTAAAGTGACGCTGGCGCCAGAAATGGTTCCGGTAGAGGTCATCACCAAACTGGTGAATGCCGGTATTGTGGTTTCTGCGGGTCACTCAAATGCAACGGTCAAAGAAGCCAAAATCGGCTTCCGCGCAGGCATCACCTTTGCGACCCATTTGTTCAACGCGATGCCGTACATTACCGGTCGTGAACCGGGACTGGCGGGCGCAATTCTTGATGAAGCCGATATCTACTGCGGTATCATCGCCGATGGCCTGCACGTTGACTACGTTAACATTCGTAATGCCAAGCGCCTGAAAGGCGACAAGCTATGCCTGGTCACCGACGCGACCGCGCCAGCAGGTGCAAACATTGAACAGTTCATTTTCGCTGGTAAAACAATATACTACCGCAATGGATTGTGCGTTGATGAGAACGGTACGTTGAGCGGTTCATCATTAACCATGATTGAAGGCGTACGCAATCTGGTCGAACATGCGAATATCGCTCTCGACGAAGTCCTGCGCATGGCAACGCTCTACCCTGCTCGCGCCATTGGCGTCGACAAACAACTCGGCAGCATCGCGCCAGGCAAAGTAGCCAACCTGACTGCGTTCACGCACGACTTTAAAATTATCAAGACCATCGTTAATGGCAACGAGGTCGTTACTGAGTAAGAGAAAGAATGACACCAGGCGGACAAGCTCAAATAGGTAATGTTGACCTCGTAAAACAGCTTAACAGCGCGGCGGTTTATCGCCTGATTGACCAGCATGGGCCAATCTCGCGAATTCAAATTGCCGAGCAAAGCCAGCTTGCCCCCGCCAGCGTAACCAAAATTACGCGTCAGTTGATCGAACGCGGGTTGATCAAAGAAGTCGATCAGCAGGCCTCCACCGGGGGCCGCCGCGCTATCTCCATCGTCACCGAAACCCGCAATTTCCACGCGATTGGTGTGCGACTGGGCCGTCACGATACCACGCTCACGCTCTATGACATGAGCAGTAAAGTGGTCGCTGAAGAGCACTACCCTCTCCCGGAGCGTACCCAGGAAACGCTGGAGTATGCGCTGCTCAACACCATTGCCTCCTTTATTGAGAGCTGCCAGCGGAAAATCCGCGAGCTGATTGCGATTTCCGTCATCCTGCCAGGCCTGGTTGACCCTGAAAGCGGTGTTATTCGCTATATGCCACACATTCAGGTTGAAAACTGGGGGCTGGTCGAAGCGCTTGAAAAACGCTTTAAGGTCACCTGCTTTGTCGGTCACGATATTCGCAGTCTGGCTCTGGCCGAGCACTATTTCGGGGCAAGTCAGGATTGCGAAGACTCCATTTTGGTGCGTGTTCACCGCGGAACCGGCGCGGGAATTATTTCCAATGGTCGCATTTTCATCGGTCGCAATGGCAACGTAGGTGAGATTGGTCATATTCAGGTAGAACCGCTGGGTGAGCGCTGTCACTGCGGTAATTTCGGCTGTCTGGAAACCATTGCGGCTAATGCTTCTATCGAACACCGCGTACAAAACTTGCTAAAACAAGGCTATCCAAGTCGGCTCACGCTGGATGATTGCAGTATCAAAGCCATCTGCAGGGCAGCGAATAAAGGCGACAATCTGGCAGCAGAAGTCATCGAGCACGTTGGTCGACACCTGGGTAAAACCATCGCTATCGCCATCAACCTGTTTAACCCGCAAAAAATCGTCATTGCAGGCGAAATTACCGAAGCGGATAAAGTGCTACTGCCAGCCATAGAGAGCTGTATCAACACGCAGGCGTTGAAGGCGTTTCGTCACAATTTACCGGTGGTTCGTTCCACGCTGGATCACCGCTCCGCCATTGGCGCCTTTGCGCTGGTGAAGCGTGCAATGCTCAACGGGACTTTGCTGCAACGTTTGCTGGAAAGCTAATACATGTCATCCTTCAAGCTGCCTCTGCGTTAGCTGCATCTGCGTTAGCTGCATCTGCTCAGCCCGGTCACTTACTTCAGTAAGCTCCGGGGTTTCGCAGACTTGCCGCCTTGATGCAACTCGAATGATGTCGTGTATTTTGTGTATAGTAATGCCTTCTTTTTTTAATGTCGGATTGTCCATGGCCATTAAGAATGTAATTTGTGATATCGACGGCGTGCTGATGCACGACAATGTTGCCGTACCGGGTGCGGCAGAATTTCTGACCGGGATTCTGGAAAAAGGTCTGCCGCTCGTTTTGCTAACTAACTACCCTTCACAGACCGGGCAAGATCTGGCCAACCGCTTCGCCACCGCAGGTGTGAATGTCCCCGATAGCGTCTTTTATACTTCTGCCATGGCTACCGCTGATTTTCTTCGTCGCCAGGAAGGTAAAAAGGCCTACGTGGTAGGTGAAGGAGCGCTGATCCACGAACTGTATAAAGCCGGATTTACGATTACCGACGTGAACCCGGATTTTGTGATTGTTGGCGAGACGCGTTCCTATAACTGGGACATGATGCATAAAGCCGCCTATTTTGTGGCTAACGGCGCGCGTTTCATCGCCACAAACCCGGATACTCACGGCCGTGGCTTTTATCCTGCCTGCGGTGCGCTGTGCGCCGGTATCGAAAAAATCTCTGGCCGTAAGCCGTTTTATGTGGGGAAACCCAGCCCGTGGATTATTCGTGCAGCGCTCAACAAAATGCAGGCGCACTCGGAAGAGACGGTTATCGTTGGCGACAACCTGCGTACCGATATTCTGGCGGGCTTCCAGGCGGGTCTGGAAACCATCCTGGTATTGTCTGGCGTATCGACGCTTGATGACATCGACAGCATGCCGTTCAGACCTAGCTGGATTTACCCGTCCGTTGCTGAGATAGACGTCATTTAATCCCCCAGGCCGGATAACACTACCTGCAAGCTATCCGGTCTGCAAAACCCATCCATTCAATAAAATCACCATTTCATTGCTGATTCATCAATAACAATGTTCATTACATAATCTTTTTTCACCAATCCACAATGACCATTGCGTTTTTTATTTTCTGACCCGTAATTCGCTTGCGCCCTCTCCCGCTTTGCGGCATTTTCTTTATCAAGCAAACATAAAAAGCATCACGCAACAGGTTAACGGAGAAGGTTATGTGTTCTATTTTTGGCGTATTCGATATTAAAACTGACGCAGTTGAACTGCGTAAAAAAGCCCTGGAATTGTCTCGTCTGATGCGCCATCGCGGTCCGGACTGGTCGGGTATTTACGCCGATGATAACGCCATTCTGGCGCATGAACGTCTGTCCATCGTCGACGTCAATGCCGGAGCTCAACCGCTGTACAACGTAAAGAAAACGCATATCCTGGCAGTTAACGGTGAAATTTATAACCATCAGGCGCTGCGCGCTGAATACGGCGATCGCTACCAGTTCCAGACCGGTTCCGACTGCGAAGTTATCCTCGCGCTGTACCAGGAAAAAGGCCCAGAGTTCCTGGATGACCTGCAAGGCATGTTTGCTTTTGCCCTGTACGACAGCGAGCAGGACGCTTATCTGATCGGTCGCGATCATATTGGGATCATCCCGCTATATATGGGTTACGACGAGCACGGTAACTTCTACGTCGCGTCTGAAATGAAAGCCCTTGTTCCTGTATGCCGCACGATCAAAGAATTCCCGGCAGGTAGCTATTTATGGAGCAAAGACGGCGAAATTCGTCAGTACTACCAGCGCGACTGGTTTGAATATGATGCGGTTAAAGACAACGTTACCGATAAAAACGAGCTGCGTCAGGCGCTGGAAGATGCGGTGAAAAGTCACCTGATGTCAGATGTTCCTTACGGTGTATTGCTGTCCGGCGGTCTGGATTCTTCGGTCATTTCCGCAATCACCAAAAAATACGCGGCGCGTCGTGTTGAAGATCAGGAACGTAGCGAAGCATGGTGGCCGCAACTGCACTCCTTCGCCGTCGGCCTGGAGGGCGCACCAGATCTGAAAGCCGCACAAGAAGTGGCGAACCATCTGGGTACCGTGCACCACGAGATCCACTTCACCGTGCAGGAAGGTCTGGATGCTATCCGCGACGTGATTTATCACATTGAAACTTACGATGTCACAACCATTCGCGCCTCGACGCCAATGTACTTAATGTCGCGTAAAATTAAAGCGATGGGCATTAAAATGGTGCTGTCGGGTGAAGGTTCGGACGAAGTGTTTGGCGGCTATCTCTATTTCCACAAAGCGCCGGATGCAAAAGAGCTGCATGAAGAGACCGTGCGCAAGCTACAGGCGCTGCATATGTTCGACTGCGCTCGCGCCAACAAAGCCATGTCAGCCTGGGGCGTGGAGGCTCGTGTGCCCTTCCTGGATAAGAAATTCCTTGATGTGGCGATGCGCATCAACCCGCAGGATAAAATGTGCGGCAACGGCAAAATGGAAAAACATGTTCTGCGCGAATGTTTTGAATCCTACCTGCCGGCAAGCGTCGCATGGCGGCAGAAAGAGCAGTTCTCTGACGGTGTCGGTTACAGTTGGATTGATACACTGAAAGAAGTCGCTGCTGAACAAGTTTCTGACCAACAACTGGAAACCGCCAGCTTCCGTTTCCCGTACAACACGCCATCATCTAAAGAGGCGTATTTGTATCGTGAAATTTTCGAAGAGCTGTTCCCGGTTGCGAGCGCGGCAGAATGTGTACCAGGCGGGCCGTCGGTTGCCTGTTCTTCGGCCAAAGCGATCGAATGGGATGAAGCGTTTAAAACCATGAACGATCCTTCAGGTCGTGCAGTTGGCGTACACCAATCCGCTTATAAATAAGTTAATCACTGGAAAAGGGCCCTGCGGGGCTCTTTTTTTATGTCTGTTTTCTGTGCTAAAAAACAATTAATAACTAATAATTGCCGAATATTGCGTCATGCTGTTCGCAACCTAACCAAACAGTCACATTCCAGCTATTTTCAATGAAAAAGGGGTTGACGCTTCAAGGCTCAATACGCATAATGCGCCCCGCAACGCCGATAAGGTTACGCGAAAAAAAGATGGCTACGTAGCTCAGCTGGTTAGAGCACATCACTCATAATGATGGGGTCACAGGTTCGAATCCCGTCGTAGCCACCATCTTTTTTGCGGGAGTGGCGAAATTGGTAGACGCACCAGATTTAGGTTCTGGCGCCGCAAGGTGTGCGAGTTCAAGTCTCGCCTCCCGCACCATTCACCCGTAAGCGTTGCACGGATGGGGTATCGCCAAGCGGTAAGGCACCGGTTTTTGATACCGGCATTCCCTGGTTCGAATCCAGGTACCCCAGCCATTTTTTCTTCGATATAGCGGTTCACCGCAACGGTCTTTGGGGTATCGCCAAGCGGTAAGGCACCGGTTTTTGATACCGGCATTCCCTGGTTCGAATCCAGGTACCCCAGCCATCGAAGATTAAGTAGTATATGGCTACGTAGCTCAGCTGGTTAGAGCACATCACTCATAATGATGGGGTCACAGGTTCGAATCCCGTCGTAGCCACCATATTAAAGGCCTGTCGACTCGCTCGATAAAGTCAAAAAATTGTTGGGGTATCGCCAAGCGGTAAGGCACCGGATTCTGATTCCGGCATTCCGAGGTTCGAATCCTCGTACCCCAGCCAATTTTAACAAGTCGTCCATTTTGTGGATGCGCCCGTTGGGGTATCGCCAAGCGGTAAGGCTCTGGTTTCTGATACCAGCATTCCGAGGTTCGAATCCTCGTACCCCAGCCATATAAAAAAAGCTCGCTTCGGCGAGCTTTTTGCTTTTCTGCATTCCTGGATTGATTGTCTGATGGCACTCCGCTTATCAGGCCTACAACGTTTGCTATAGGCCTGTCTGAATTATAATCCTAACGCATACTTCAGCGCCTGACGCTTCAGCACACCTGCGCGCTCTGCAGCCATTAGCCCGAGATTACGCATGATACGCAGCGGCTGCAGGTTGTTGCTAAAACCGGCGTAAAACAGATCCATGCCGCTTTGCATAATGAAATTGTCAGTCATACGACGATTCTGATAGCGTTTCAGCACCGGTTGGCTGGCCCAGGTCTCGCCGTAGCTACGCGCATTCACCAGCACGTCAATCAGCGCATCCACATCACGGAATCCCAGATTAACGCCCTGCCCTGCCAGCGGATGAATGGTATGCGCAGCGTCACCCACCAGCGCCAGGCCCGGCTGCACATATTGCAGTGCGTGGCGACGCGTAAGCGGAAATGCTCCCGCCGCCACAGGCGTCACGTTGCCCAGTCGAGACGGGAAATGTTTGGCGATCTCCGTCTGCAGCTGGGGCATGTTCAGGCCTTGCAACTGGCGGATGCGCGCCGGTGAGTCGTACCACACCAGCGAGGCCCAGTTATCGAACAGCGGTAAAAACGCGCGCGGACCGTCAGGCGTAAATTGCTGCCAGGTACTGTCTCCCGGCGAATTCTCGCATTGTACGGTTATCAACATACAGGACTGCGCATACTGCCAGGCATGAATGCCAATCCCGGCCATTTTACGCACCTGAGAATTGGCCCCATCCGCACCGATGACCAGCTTCGCGCTGATTTTTTCACCGTCTGCCAGCTCAAGTTCATGCCGATCGTGATGTTGATGCAAAGAGAGAAGCGATGCAGGCACGCGCAGCGTAACTTTGGGGTGAACTTCCAGCGCCTGCCAGAGTGCCTGTTGCAGAACCGTGTTTTCGACCATATAGCCGAGCAAAGGTAACTTAAGTTCGGCGGCATCAAACATTACATGGGCATTTTCCCATTCCCACGTTTCCAGACGACGGTAAGGATGACTGCGCATCCCCTGAATCGTATCCCAGATACCCAGCCCTTTCAGCAACGACACGGACGCGGAGCTAATGGCCGAAATTCTGACATCAGGCTGTCCGTCAGTCACAAATGGCGCAGGAGCAGCATGTTCAATAACCGTTACCGTAAATCCATGCTGCGCCAGTCCCAGCGCCAGCGCACCGCCGACCATCCCCCCGCCGACAATGGCAATTTCCGTTGGTTGATTTGTCATGGTCAATTATCCTGTTACATGTATTGCTTAAGTTTACAGGATTTTTTACCCCTTGAGGCTGACATCCGTCATACTGGTCACAACCGCGCCAAAGCAGTACACTATGCGCCCTGCATTTCAGCCACAATTTCGCAAGAGCAAGTCGATGACCAAAAAACTCCATATTAAAACCTGGGGCTGTCAGATGAACGAATACGATTCATCGAAGATGGCCGATCTGCTGGATGCCACCCATGGCTATCAACTGACCGACGTGGCCGAAGAAGCAGATGTGCTACTGCTGAATACCTGCTCTATCCGTGAGAAGGCTCAGGAAAAAGTCTTCCATCAGTTAGGTCGCTGGAAGCTGTTAAAAGAGAAGAATCCCAAGCTCATTATCGGCGTCGGTGGTTGTGTTGCGTCTCAGGAAGGCGACCATATTCGCCAGCGCGCCCACTATGTCGATATTATTTTTGGGCCGCAAACCCTGCACCGTCTGCCGGAAATGATCAACAAAGTGCGTGGAAGCACGACTCGTAGCCCAGTGGTTGATATCAGTTTCCCGGAGATCGAAAAGTTCGATCGCCTGCCGGAACCGCGTGCTGAAGGTCCAAGCGCGTTTGTGTCCATCATGGAAGGTTGTAATAAATATTGTACTTATTGCGTGGTGCCCTACACCCGCGGTGAGGAAGTCAGCCGTCCGGCGGATGATATCCTGTTTGAAATCGCCCAGCTGGCAGCGCAAGGCGTGCGTGAAGTGAACCTGCTGGGGCAAAACGTCAACGCCTGGCGCGGTGAGAACTACGACGGCACGATCGGATCTTTTGCCGATCTGCTGCGTCTGGTCGCGGCGATCGACGGCATTGACCGTATCCGCTTCACCACCAGCCATCCGATCGAATTTACCGACGATATCGTGGAAGTTTATCGCGATACGCCGGAACTGGTCAGCTTCCTGCACCTGCCGGTACAGAGCGGTTCAGATCGCGTGCTGAATCTGATGGGGCGCACCCATACCGCACTGGAATATAAAGCGATCATCCGCAAACTGCGCGCAGCACGTCCGGATATCCAGATTAGCTCCGATTTCATCGTTGGCTTCCCGGGTGAAACTACGCAGGATTTCGAGCAGACCATGAAGCTGATTGCTGACGTCAATTTTGATATGAGCTACAGCTTTATCTTCTCTGCACGTCCAGGCACACCTGCCGCCGATATGGTTGATGACGTACCAGAAGAAGAGAAAAAACAACGTTTATACATTCTGCAGGAACGTATTAACCAGCAAGCTATGGCCTGGAGCCGTCGTATGGTCGGCACGACCCAGCGCATTCTGGTTGAAGGCACATCGCGTAAGAGCATCATGGAACTGTCAGGGCGTACCGAAAATAACCGCGTGGTGAACTTTGAAGGTACTCCGGATATGGTCGGTAAGTTTGTGGATGTTGAAATTACCGATGTCTGGACGAACTCCCTGCGCGGCAAAGTGGTACGTACTGAAGACGAAATGGGCCTGCGCATCGCAGAATCCCCTGAGTCGGTTATTGCGCGTACCCGCAAAGAAAACGATCTGGGCGTCGGTATTTATCAGCCTTAATCCTGCTGAAAAACGCAAACAATGCCCGATGGCACCACGCCTATCGGGCCTAAACTTCCTGGCTCGCTGCTCCGGCGAGCCTTGTAATTTGCCCTGGCATCCCCATATTTATTGCAATGCTTGCGCCTTTCCCCCATGGCGTGAATAATTTCCTTAGGTGCCGGTAAATGTTCAACGTCCGGCAAGACATGCATAAGAGGAACAGTTTGAACATAGACACTCGCGAAATCACCCTTGAACCCGCAGACAATGCCCGCCTGTTGAGCCTTTGCGGCCCATTTGATGACAACATCAAACAGCTGGAGCGTCGCCTCGGCATCGAAATTAACCGCCGTGATAACCATTTTAAACTGACAGGTCGCCCAATTTGCGTTACCGCAGCGGCAGATATTTTACGCAGCCTGTACGTCGATACCGCCCCCATGCGCGGTCAGACGCAGGACATTGAGCCTGAACAAATTCATCTGGCAATCAAAGAAGCGCGTGTGCTTGAGCAAAGCGCAGACAGCGTGCCGGAATTTGGCAAAGCGGTGAATATCAAAACCAAGCGCGGAGTCATTAAACCGCGTACGCCGAACCAGGCGCAGTACATTGCGAATATCCTCGACCACGACATCACCTTCGGCGTTGGCCCTGCGGGTACGGGTAAAACGTATCTTGCGGTTGCTGCCGCGGTCGATGCGCTTGAGCGTCAGGAGATCCGTCGTATTCTGCTGACCCGTCCAGCAGTGGAAGCAGGTGAAAAACTCGGTTTCCTGCCTGGCGACCTGAGCCAGAAAGTCGATCCCTATTTACGACCGCTGTATGACGCGCTGTTCGAAATGCTCGGTTTTGAGAAGGTTGAAAAGCTGATTGAGCGTAACGTCATTGAAGTTGCGCCGCTGGCCTATATGCGCGGACGTACACTCAACGATGCGTTCATCATTCTTGATGAGAGCCAGAACACCACCATCGAACAGATGAAAATGTTCCTGACCCGTATCGGCTTTAACTCCAAAGCGGTTATCACCGGCGATATCACCCAAATTGACCTGCCGCGTAGCACCAAATCCGGTCTGCGTCATGCCATTGAAGTGCTGGCTGAGGTCGACGAGATTAGTTTTAATTTCTTCCATAGCGAAGACGTGGTTCGCCATCCGGTGGTGGCCCGTATCGTCACGGCGTATGAAGCCTGGGAAGAAGCAGAACAGAAACGCAAAGCCGAGCAGGCTGCAGAACGCAAGCGCGAAGCTCAGGAGCAGGAACAAAAATGAGTCAGGTTATTCTCGATTTACAGCTGGCATGTGAAGACGAATCCGGTTTACCCACAGAAAGTCAGTTTCAGGGGTGGCTCGATGCGGTGATCCCGCAGTTTCAGGAAGAGTCTGAAGTAACTATTCGTCTGGTCGATGACGCGGAAAGCCATGAGCTAAACCTGACCTATCGCGGGAAAGATAAATCAACCAACGTGCTCTCTTTCCCGTTTGAAGCTCCGCCGGGCATTGAGATGCCGCTGCTGGGTGATTTGATCATCTGCCGTCAGGTCGTCGAGAAGGAAGCGCAGGAACAAGGTAAGCCGCTTGAAGCCCACTGGGCGCACATGGTGGTGCACGGAAGCCTGCATTTACTCGGCTACGATCATATCGAAGACGGTGAAGCGGAGGAAATGGAATCCCTCGAAACTGAGATTATGCTTGCTCTGGGCTATGAGGATCCGTACATTGCCGAGAAGGAATAAGCCGTCGGGCATCAGCCCGGGTTTCCCATAAAGCCATGCGCTGAGTTTACGCGCATTGAGCGACCTATTAACTAACATGAGAACCCATACGACGCCATGAGCGACGACAATTCACACAGTAGTGACACCTTAAACAGCAAAAAGGGATTTTTTTCCCTGTTACTGAGCCAACTTTTCCACGGTGAACCCAAAAACCGCGACGAACTGTTGGAGCTGATCCGTGATTCCGGGCAAAACGACCTTATCGATGAAGATACGCGCGATATGCTCGAAGGGGTGATGGATATTGCGGACCAACGCGTGCGCGACATCATGATCCCCCGCTCTCAGATGATTACCCTGAAACGCAACCAGACCCTGGATGAATGTCTCGATGTCATTATCGAGTCTGCCCACTCGCGTTTCCCGGTGATCAGCGAAGATAAAGATCACATTGAAGGGATTCTGATGGCCAAAGATCTGCTGCCGTTTATGCGCAGCGATGCCGAAGCCTTCAGCATGGAGAAAGTGTTACGCCAGGCGGTTGTCGTACCTGAAAGCAAGCGGGTTGACCGCATGCTGAAAGAGTTTCGCTCCCAGCGTTATCATATGGCTATCGTCATCGACGAATTTGGCGGTGTCTCAGGTCTGGTGACCATTGAAGACATCCTTGAACTGATCGTCGGTGAAATTGAAGATGAGTACGACGAAGAAGACGATATTGACTTCCGTCAGCTCAGTCGCCACACCTGGACTATCCGCGCTTTGGCGTCTATTGAAGACTTCAACGACGCTTTTGGGACCCACTTTAGCGACGAAGAAGTCGATACTATTGGCGGGCTGGTTATGCAGGCCTTTGGTCATCTGCCCGCACGTGGGGAAACTATCGACATTGATGGTTACCAGTTTAAAGTGGCAATGGCCGACAGCCGTCGTATTATTCAGGTTCATGTCAGAATTCCGGACGACTCACCCCAGCCCAAACTGGACGAATAAACCCGAAACTGGATCTAAGACTACATGGCATTTGCCCCATTAATCGAACGCCAGCGCATTCGCCTGCTGCTGGCGTTATTATTCGGTGCCTGCGGGACGCTGGCTTTCTCTCCGTATGATATCTGGCCCGCCGCGATCGTTTCGCTGATGGGCCTGCAGGCTCTTACCTTCAACCGTCGCCCGCTCCAGTCTGCCGCTATCGGCTACTTCTGGGGACTAGGGCTGTTTGGCTCAGGTATTAACTGGGTTTACGTCAGCATCGCGCAGTTTGGTGGTATGCCGGGCCCGGTTAATGTTTTCCTCGTGGTTCTGCTTGCCGCATACCTTTCCCTTTATACCGGTCTGTTTGCCGGCGTTTTAGCGCGCTTGTGGCCGAAAACCACCTGGCTACGCGTGGCGATTGCCGCGCCGGTAGTCTGGCAAATCACTGAATTCCTGCGCGGCTGGGTATTGACCGGCTTCCCATGGCTGCAATTCGGCTACAGCCAGATCGACGGTCCGTTAAAAGGGCTGGCGCCGGTGATGGGCGTTGAGGCGATTAACTTCCTGCTGATGATGGTCAGCGGCCTGCTGGCGCTGGCGCTGGTGACGCGTAACTGGAAGCCGCTGATTGCCGCGCTGGTGCTCTTTGCCCTGCCCTTTCCGTTGCGCTATATCCAGTGGTACACGCTTGAGCCGGAAAAAACCACTCAGGTATCGATGGTGCAGGGTGACATTCCGCAGTCACTCAAATGGGATGAAGGTCAGTTACTCAACACCCTGAAGATTTATCTCGACGCCACCCAGCCCGAGATGGGCAAATCACAGCTCATCATCTGGCCAGAATCTGCTATTCCGGATCTGGAAATTAACCAGCAGCGCTTTCTGAGCATGATGGATAACTTGCTGAAATCGAAAAACAGCACGCTAATTACCGGGATCGTAGATGCACGTCTGAACAAGCAGAATCGTTACGATACCTACAACACTATCATCACGCTGGGTAAAGACAGTCCGTACAGCTACGATTCCAACAATCGCTACAACAAAAACCATCTGGTGCCGTTTGGCGAGTTTGTCCCGCTGGAATCGATCCTGCGTCCGTTAGCGCCGTTCTTTGACCTGCCTATGTCTTCGTTTAGCCGTGGGTCTTATGTACAACCGCAGCTGCATGCGCACGGCTTTAAGCTGACGGCAGCCATCTGCTACGAAATCATTCTTGGCGAACAGGTTCGGGATAACTTCCGTCCGGATACGGACTACTTGTTAACTATCTCCAACGATGCCTGGTTTGGTAAGTCTATTGGACCGTGGCAGCACTTCCAGATGGCGCGGATGCGTTCCCTGGAGCTGGCGCGCCCTCTGCTGCGTAGCACCAATAACGGTATTACGGCGGTGATTGGTCCTCAGGGTGAGATTCAGGCGATGATCCCGCAGTTTACCCGTCAGGTTCTGACCACCAGCGTGACGCCAACGACGGGCCTGACCCCTTATGCCCGTACCGGTAACTGGCCGCTCTGGCTGCTGACCGCACTGTTTGGCTTTGGTGCGGTGGTAATGAGCCTGCGTCAACGTCGTAAGTAACCCTTCTTCCCCTGGCCGGATAACACCTCGCTTATCCGGCCCACACACATTCCCGCATCCCATTCTGGCACGCCTATTGCTTTGTTCTACAAGGCAAACGTAGTTTTGGCTGAATGTGCAACCTGGTCGCACCAAAGTTGAGCATAGGTAGCACCTGGAAAGTGCAACAGGATATTTTTGCCCCCAAATGGTGCGGCGCACTTCGCAAAAATAAACAATAAAACATCAAATTCTTTACATTCATCCAAACTAAATGTTAACAAACACATACAAGACTGCACTTTTTAGTAGCAAACAATAACAACATCACAATGGGTATCAATGCGTCCCTGGCGCAGACGATAAAGGAGTTGGATATGCAATTACGTAAGCTCGCCACTGCCATGCTGGTCATGGGAATGTCCGCCGGTCTGGCGCACGCAGAAGACGCAGCACCAGCGGCAGGCAGCACGCTGGACAAAATCGCCAAAAACGGTGTGATCGTGGTTGGTCACCGTGAATCCTCGGTGCCGTTTTCTTACTACGATAACCAGCAAAAAGTGGTTGGTTATTCACAGGATTACTCCAACGCGATCGTTGAAGCGGTGAAGAAAAAGCTGAACAAGCCCGATCTGCAGGTGAAACTGATCCCGATTACATCACAGAACCGTATCCCACTGCTGCAAAACGGCACTTTCGACTTTGAATGTGGTTCCACCACTAACAACGTTGAGCGCCAAAAACAAGCAGCTTTCTCTGACACTATTTTCGTTGTCGGTACCCGTCTGCTGGCGAAAAAAGGCGGCGACGTCAAAGATTTTGCGGACCTGAAAGGTAAGGCCGTGGTCGTGACTTCGGGTACGACCTCAGAAGTACTGCTGCACAAACTGAACGAAGAACAAAAAATGGATATGCGCATCATCAGCGCGAAAGACCACGGTGACTCTTTCCGTACTCTGGAAAGCGGTCGCGCCGTTGCCTTTATGATGGATGATGCACTGCTGGCTGGCGAACGCGCAAAGGCGAAGAAACCAGACAACTGGGAGATCGTCGGCAAACCGCAGTCTCAGGAAGCCTACGGCTGCATGCTGCGCAAAGATGATCCGCAGTTCAAAAAGCTGATGGACGACACTATCGCCAAGGCTCAGACCTCAGGCGAAGCTGAGAAATGGTTTGATAAGTGGTTTAAAAATCCAATTCCACCCAAGAACCTGAACATGAATTTCGAACTGTCAGACGAGATGAAAGCCCTGTTCAAAGAACCGAATGATAAAGCGCTTAACTAACTAAAATAAATGGGAGGCTTCCCCTCCCTCTCGATTGCTATTCGGTACGGACAGACTATAAGCCTGATGGTCGTTCCCCATCAGGCCTGAAAACCGCAAAACGCCGAATAACAATCTTCGAGGGTAGCGCTGCTACCCTTTTTTTTCTGGAGTAGATTTATGTCTATAAACTGGAACTGGGGTATTTTTTTACAACAGGCCCCGTTCGGCAACACCACCTATCTCGGCTGGCTCTGGAGTGGTTTCCAGGTCACAGTCGCGTTATCTATCACCGCCTGGATTATCGCTTTCCTCATAGGCTCTTTATTCGGCATATTACGTACCGTACCAAACCGTTTCCTTTCCGGGATCGGCACGCTGTACGTTGAGTTGTTTCGTAACGTTCCACTCATCGTCCAGTTCTTTACCTGGTATCTGGTCATTCCTGAACTGCTGCCGGAAAACATTGGCATGTGGTTCAAGTCAGAACTGGATCCCAACATTCAGTTCTTCCTCTCATCCATGCTTTGTCTTGGGCTGTTTACCGCCGCGCGCGTCTGTGAGCAAGTTCGTGCAGCGATTCAGTCCCTGCCTCGCGGGCAGAAAAACGCCGCGCTGGCGATGGGTCTAACGCTGCCGCAAGCCTATCGCTATGTCCTGCTGCCAAACGCTTACCGCGTGATTGTTCCGCCAATGACCTCAGAGATGATGAATCTGGTGAAGAACTCCGCGATCGCCTCCACTATCGGTCTGGTGGATATGGCTGCGCAGGCGGGAAAACTGCTGGATTACTCCGCTCACGCGTGGGAATCGTTTACCGCCATCACGCTGGCCTACGTATTGATTAACGCCGTCATCATGCTGGTAATGAATCTCGTCGAACGCAAAATCCGCCTGCCTGGCAATTTGGGAGGCAAATAATGTACGAATTTGACTGGAGTTCTATCGTCCCTTCCCTGCCGTATCTGCTGGACGGGCTGATCATCACGTTGAAAATCACCGTTACAGCGGTCGTCATTGGTATCGTCTGGGGGACCATCCTTGCCGTCATGCGTCTGTCCAGCTTCGCGCCAATTGCCTGGTTTGCGAAAGGCTACGTCAACGTATTTCGCTCCATTCCGCTGGTAATGGTACTGCTGTGGTTCTACCTGATTGTGCCCGGCTTCCTGCAAAACGTGTTGGGCCTGTCGCCAAAAACCGATATTCGCCTGATCTCGGCGATGGTCGCGTTTTCGATGTTTGAAGCCGCGTACTATTCCGAGATTATCCGTGCCGGTATCCAGAGTATTTCTCGTGGGCAGTCGAGTGCCGCGCTGGCGCTGGGAATGACCCACTGGCAGTCGATGAAGCTGATCATTCTGCCACAGGCATTCCGCGCAATGGTACCGCTACTGCTTACTCAGGGCATCGTACTGTTCCAGGATACCTCGTTGGTGTATGTATTGAGTCTGGCAGACTTCTTCCGTACCGCCTCCACCATTGGCGAGCGTGACGGCACGCAGGTTGAAATGATCCTGTTTGCTGGCGCCGTTTATTTTGTATTCAGTCTGAGCGCATCGTTGTTGGTCAGCTATTTGAAGAAAAGGACAGTTTAATGATTACCCTGAAAAATGTTTCTAAATGGTATGGTCACTTTCAGGTGCTGACCGACTGCTCCACGGAAGTGAAAAAAGGTGAAGTAGTGGTGGTCTGCGGCCCGTCAGGTTCAGGTAAATCAACGCTTATCAAAACGGTGAACGGACTGGAGCCGGTACAAAAGGGCGTCATCACCGTTGACGGCACCGTGGTAAATGATAAAAAAACCGATCTGGCCAAACTGCGCTCACGCGTTGGCATGGTGTTCCAGCACTTTGAACTGTTCCCGCATCTGTCGATCATTGAGAACCTGACTCTGGCGCAGGTAAAAGTGCTTAAGCGCGATAAAAAGCCTGCTCGTGACAAAGCGCAAAAGTTACTGGAACGCGTTGGTCTGTCAGCGCACGCCGATAAGTTTCCGGCTCAGCTCTCCGGGGGCCAACAACAGCGTGTCGCCATTGCCAGGGCGCTGTGTATGGATCCTATCGCCATGCTGTTTGACGAACCGACATCAGCGCTTGATCCTGAAATGATCAACGAAGTGCTGGACGTCATGGTTGAACTGGCCAATGAAGGGATGACCATGATGGTAGTCACCCACGAAATGGGCTTTGCGCGTAAAGTGGCGAACCGGGTGATCTTCATGGATGAAGGGAAGATTGTTGAAGACTCGCCGAAAGAAGAGTTCTTCGCCAATCCGAAATCAGACCGAGCCAAAGACTTCCTCGCAAAAATCCTGCACTAATCTTGCTGGCGCGCACCGCCATGTGCGCGCCATCTCACGATTTACCTCTTCACTTCTCGAAACAGATACAGCCCAGCGTTAACCTTGTCACAGAGTCCCACTTACAAGGAGCAACAATGGCACTTCCTATCCTGTTTGATTGCGATCCAGGTCATGACGACGCTATCGCAATTGTTCTCGCCCTCGCCTCACCAGAGCTGGACGTTAAAGCCATAACCTCTTCTGCCGGGAATCAGACGCCCGACAAAACGCTGCGTAACGTATTGCGCATGCTAACGCTGCTCAATCGTAGTGATATTCCCGTCGCCGGTGGCGCTGTGAAACCGCTGATGCGCGATCTGATTATTGCCGATAACGTCCACGGCGAGAGTGGGTTAGATGGCCCGGCGCTCCCGGAACCAACCTTTGCGCCGCAGCCATGCACAGCTGTGGAACTGATGGCGAAAACACTGCGTGAAAGCCCGGAACCGGTGACCATCGTCTCCACCGGGCCGCAAACAAACGTGGCATTGCTGCTGAATAGCCATCCAGAACTGCACGCCAACATCGCCCGTATCGTGATAATGGGTGGGGCAATGGGTCTCGGAAACTGGACGCCCGCCGCCGAGTTCAATATTTTTGTGGATCCTGAAGCTGCTGAAATTGTATTCCAGTCAGGCATTCCGGTGGTGATGGCTGGTCTGGACGTGACACATAAAGCGCAAATTCATCGCGAAGATACCGAGCGGTTCCGCGCTATCGGCAATCCTGTTTCAACGATCGTTGCTGAACTACTCGACTTCTTCTTCGAATACCACAAAGACGAAAAATGGGGATTCATTGGCGCGCCGCTGCACGACCCCTGCACCATTGCTTGGCTGCTGAAACCTGAGCTGTTTACTACCGTTGAGCGTTGGGTTGGTGTGGAAACCCAGGGCAAATACACGCAGGGCATGACCGTGGTGGATTACTACTTCCTGAGTGGCAATAAGCCAAACACCACCGTGATGGTGGACGTGGATCGCGAAGGGTTTGTCGATCTGCTAGCGGAGCGTTTAAGGTACTACGCATAAAAACTGCAGGCCTGATGGTGGCGCATGTTATCAGGCCTGCAATTGACGATTAGCACGCCTAATTATCACGGCTCAAACGGTCGCCGCTGGAACTGATCGTGACCGCATTTCGGACACAGCGGCAGCACATCCGGCGTGTAAACCGCTAAATGGAAATGGCACTTCTCGCAGACCAGATTTCCCAGTCCCACTACCTCGCCACTGTGATAAACCCCATGATGGCTAAGATCCTGAAATACCTCACGCCATTCAAGCTGCGTTTTGTCGGTGATATCGGCCAGCTCTTGCCAGATACTCTCCTTGATAACCCGCATAAAGACGCTGTCGGTCTCCTCATCAAGGCTCTCTTCATAGCTCAGAGCAAACTCTTCCAGGTCGCGTCTGACGGCCCGGGTGAGTTCTTCCACCTCGGTTCGCGTTAACTCCCCGGTCTGCATAACTCTCTGCCGCGCCTGCTCCACCAATGCATCAATATCGCGTTCGCCGTTGCGCAGACGTTCGCTCAGTGAAGCCACCAGTTCACGGTAATATTGAGCAACCTTGTTCATCGCTTCGCCTCCTGGGTCGTTAACTGTCTATAATAATAGACGTTATTTACACAACGCTTTGCAAGGCTGCCCACAGAGTGTGTAAATTTGTGCAAGAATTATCCTTGCAGGAATTCAACGCTGAATGCGCGAAAGGCTGTTTTGACGCGGGCGTTTGGGCTATGCTATGCGGATCTGAAACACCACATCTAGAGCTACGTTTGTAGCTGTATTGAAAACAGGACCACTGGCTGCCATGCAAGAGCAATACCGCCCGGAAGAGATAGAATCCAAAGTACAGCTTCACTGGGATGAGAAGCGCACATTTGAAGTTACCGAAGACGAGAGCAAAGAGAAGTATTACTGCCTGTCTATGCTTCCCTATCCTTCTGGTCGACTACACATGGGCCACGTACGTAACTACACCATCGGTGATGTGATCGCCCGCTATCAGCGTATGCTGGGTAAAAACGTCCTACAGCCCATTGGCTGGGATGCCTTCGGCCTTCCTGCGGAAGGCGCGGCGGTTAAAAATAACACCGCCCCAGCACCGTGGACGTACGACAACATCGCTTATATGAAAAACCAGCTCAAAATGCTGGGTTTTGGTTACGACTGGAGCCGTGAGCTGGCAACCTGTACCCCGGAATACTACCGTTGGGAACAGAAATTCTTCACCGAGCTGTACAAAAAAGGCCTGGTGTACAAGAAAACGTCTGCGGTCAACTGGTGCCCGAACGACCAGACCGTACTGGCGAACGAACAGGTTATTGACGGCTGCTGCTGGCGTTGCGATACCAAAGTAGAGCGTAAAGAGATCCCGCAGTGGTTTATCAAAATCACCGCTTACGCTGACGAACTGCTGCGTGACCTGGATAACCTGGATCACTGGCCTGACACCGTGAAAACGATGCAGCGCAACTGGATTGGCCGTTCTGAAGGCGTGGAAATCACCTTTGATGTGAACGGTTACGACAACACGCTGACCGTTTACACTACCCGCCCGGACACCTTTATGGGTGCGACCTACCTGGCCGTTGCCGCAGGTCATCCGCTGGCGCAGAAAGCCGCTGCAAATAACCCTGAACTGGCTGCCTTCATTGACGAATGCCGTAATACCAAGGTTGCTGAAGCCGAAATGGCGACCATGGAGAAAAAAGGCGTCGACACTGGCTTTAAAGCCGTTCATCCGCTGACTGGCGAAGAAATCCCGGTTTGGGCGGCAAACTTCGTCCTGATGGAATACGGCACAGGCGCCGTCATGGCCGTTCCGGGTCACGATCAGCGCGACTACGAATTTGCCACCAAATACAGCCTGACCATCAAGCCGGTAATTCTGACTTCTGAAGGCGCAGAGCCGGATCTGTCTGAACAGGCGCTGACCGACAAAGGCGTGCTGTTTAACTCCGGTGAGTTTGACGGTCTCGACTTCGACGCTGCCTTCAACGCCATTGCTGACAAACTGGTCGATAAAGGCGTGGGTAAGCGTAAAGTTAACTACCGCCTGCGTGACTGGGGGGTTTCCCGTCAGCGTTACTGGGGGGCGCCAATCCCGATGGTGACGCTGGAAGATGGCACCGTGCTGCCGACGCCAGAAGATCAACTGCCGGTTATTCTGCCGGAAGACGTGGTCATGGACGGTATTACCAGCCCGATCAAAGCCGACCCGGAGTGGGCAAAAACCACCGTTAATGGTATGCCTGCGCTACGTGAAACCGACACCTTCGATACCTTTATGGAGTCATCATGGTACTACGCGCGCTACACCTGTCCGCAGTATCAGGAAGGCATGTTGGATTCCAAAGCCGCCAACTACTGGCTGCCGGTTGATATCTACATTGGCGGTATTGAACACGCCATCATGCACCTGCTCTACTTCCGCTTCTTCCATAAACTGATGCGCGATGCGGGCATGGTCAACTCTGACGAACCGGCTAAACAACTGCTGTGTCAGGGGATGGTGCTGGCCGATGCGTTCTACTACGTGGGCGCAAACGGCGAACGCAACTGGGTTTCTCCGGTTGATGCCATCGTTGAACGCGACGAAAAAGGTCGTATCGTTAAGGCTAAGGACGCAGAAGGCCATGAACTGGTGTATACCGGCATGAGCAAAATGTCCAAGTCGAAAAACAACGGTATCGACCCGCAGGTTATGGTTGAACGCTATGGTGCCGACACCGTACGTCTGTTCATGATGTTCGCCTCTCCGGCTGACATGACCCTGGAATGGCAGGAATCCGGCGTTGAAGGGGCGAACCGCTTCCTGAAGCGTGTCTGGAAACTGGTTTACGAACACACTTCACAGGGTGATGCACCGGCGCTTAACGTTGCAGCACTGACAGAAGATCAAAAAGCGCTGCGTCGCGACGTGCACAAAACCATTGCTAAAGTTACCGATGATATCGGTCGTCGTCAGACCTTTAACACCGCAATTGCGGCGATTATGGAGCTGATGAACAAGCTGGCGAAAGCACCGCAGGAAGACGAGCAGGACAGAGCTCTGATGCAGGAAGCATTGCTTGCCGTTGTACGCATGCTCAACCCGTTCACTCCACACGTTTGCTTCACCCTGTGGCAAGCGCTGAAAGGTGAAGGCGATATCGACAACGCGCCGTGGCCGGTAGCTGACGACGCCGCAATGGTTGAAGACTCAACGCTGGTTGTGGTTCAGGTAAACGGCAAAGTACGTGGCAAAATCACCGTTCCGGTAAACGCCACTGAAGAGCAGGTTCGTGAACGTGCGGGCCAGGAGCCTCTGGTGGCAAAATATCTTGATGGCGTTACCGTACGTAAAGTGATTTATGTACCGGGTAAACTCCTCAATCTGGTCGTTGGCTAAGCGCGGGAGGAAGCGTGCGATTTCTGACAACATTGTTGTTATCTCTGGCGGTGCTGGTCACCGCCGGGTGTGGCTGGCATCTGCGTAGCACTACGCAGGTTCCACCCTCAATGAAAACCATGATCCTGAACTCTGGCGATCCGAACGGCCCGTTAAGCCGTGCAGTCCGTAACCAGCTGCGTCTGAACGGTGTGACGCTGCTTGAAGACGGTACAATGCGTAAAGACGTAACATCCTTACGTCTTGGCGCGGTCAGCATTTCACAGGATACGGCGTCGGTATTCCAGAACGGTCAAACGGCTGAATACCAGATGGTGTTGTCCGTAAGTGCTACTGTGCTGATTCCTGGTCATGATATATACCCAATCAGCGCCAAAGTTTATCGTTCGTTCTTTGACAACCCGCAGGCTGCACTGGCGAAAGATAACGAGCAGGACATGATCATCAAAGAGATGTATGACAAAGCGGCTGAACAGTTGATTCGTAAGCTGCCAAGCGTACATCTGGCCGATACTCAGTCATCCAATGCTGATGCTGAACCGGCGGTAAATAAAGCCGCGACGCCGGCGTCATCTCCGGCGCGTGTTTCCACCACGCTGGGTAACTGATGCTCAAGTTGTACCCTGAACAACTCCGCGCACAGCTCAATGAAGGGCTGCGCGCGGCGTATTTACTCTTAGGTAACGATCCCCTTTTATTGCAGGAAAGTCAGGACGCCATCCGTCAGGCTGCCGCAACGCAAGGATTCGAAGAACATCACGCTTTCACTCTGGACAACAGCACCGACTGGGGAGAGATTTTTTCGCTCTGCCAGGCGATGAGCCTGTTTGCCAGCCGCCAAACGCTACTTCTGCAACTGCCTGAAAATGGGCCTAACGCTGCCATTAACGAACAACTCGCTTCGCTCGTCACGCTGTTACATGACGATCTGCTGCTGATTGTTCGCGGCAACAAACTCACCAAAGCGCAGGAGAACGCCGCGTGGTGTACCGGACTGGCGAATAACGCGGTTCAGGTAAGCTGTCAGACGCCAGAGCAGTCGCAGCTCCCGCGTTGGGTCGCCGCGAGGGCAAAACTTAACAACCTGCAACTGGATGACGCAGCCAATCAGCTATTGTGCTATTGCTATGAAGGCAACCTGTTAGCACTGGCGCAAGCGCTGGAACGGTTAGCATTGCTTTGGCCTGACGGCAAACTAACGCTACCTCGCGTGGAGAAAGCCGTTAACGATGCCGCGCACTTTACCCCGTTCCACTGGGTGGATGCGCTGCTGATGGGCAAAAGCAAACGCGCGCTGCACATTCTGCAACAGCTACGTCTGGAAGGCAGTGAGCCGGTTATTTTGCTGCGTACGATACAGCGTGAATTGCTGTTGCTGGTCAACCTAAAACGGCAGTCGGCGAATACCCCCTTGCGCACGTTGTTTGATAAACACCGGGTGTGGCAAAATCGCCGGGGCATGATGGGTGATGCACTAAACCGGCTGAACCCGGCACAGCTACGTCAGGCAGTAACGCTGTTAACGCGTACAGAAATTACGCTTAAACAAGACTATGGTCAGTCAGTGTGGGCTGAACTTGAGGGACTTTCCCTTTTGCTCTGCCATAAATCACTGGCCGATGTTTTTATTGATGGTTGATATGAAATCATTGCAGGCTCTGTTCGGCGGCACCTTTGATCCGGTGCATTATGGTCATCTTAAACCGGTTGAAATTCTGGCGAATCTGATTGGCCTTTCCCGGGTCATCATCATGCCCAATAACGTCCCACCACATCGCGCACAGCCTGAAGCATCCAGTGAGCAACGTAAGCGCATGGTTGAACTGGCCATTGCTGATAAACCGCTGTTCTCCCTGGATGAACGCGAACTGAAACGCGATACCGCCTCCTACACCGCGCAAACGCTAAAAGAGTGGCGCGAAGAGCAAGGCCCGAACGTGCCGTTAGCGTTTATCATTGGTCAGGATTCGCTGCTGACCTTCCCTTCCTGGCACGACTACCACACGATTCTGGGCAATACCCATCTCATCGTGTGCCGACGTCCGGGTTATCCGCTCGAAATGGTGCAGGAAAAGCACCAGCAATGGCTGGAGGATCATCTGACTCATTCTCCGGATGACCTGCACAACCTGCCTTGCGGGAAAATTTACCTGGCCGAAACGCCGTGGTTCAACATCTCCGCCACGCTCATTCGCGAGCGCCTGGAAAAAGGCGAGCCGTGCGACGACCTGATGCCAGGCGCAGTGCTTGACTATATCAATCAGCAGGGGTTGTACCGCTAAGCGTGTTGTTTAATGCCGCCAGCAGGCGGTCATTTTCTTCCTGACTGCGAACAGCAACCCGATAATAACGCGCGTCCAACCCAGGGTAATTGGCACAACTGCGAATCAAGACATGCTGTTCCAGCAACGTCCGTTGCAAATCAATATCCGCGCGATCGCAGCGTAATAAACGATAATTTGCCTGGCCGGGATACACCGTCAGGCCAGGCAGGTTTTGTAGCTGTTGCTCAAACCGCGCTCCCTCTTGTTCCAGCCATTTCCACGTCGCCTGCTGATAAGCGCTGTCGCATAAAATAATCTCGCCGGCCAGAGCAGCAAACGCATTAATTGACCATGGCATTTGTCGGCTGCGCATTTGTGCAACGGCCTGCTCGTTACTGTTGACCAGATATCCCAGACGCAGCCCCGGTATCGCATAAAACTTGGTGAGAGAGCGTAGCACCCAAATATGCGGGTTCTCATGCAGCAGCGGAATAAACCCCGGTTCCCCGGCTATAAAATCGATGAACGCTTCATCCAGGATAAGATTGATCCCAAGCCATTTACAACGTGCGGCAATCTCACGTAGCAGGCGGTTATCCGGTAGTAACCCGGTGGGGTTGTTGGGCGTGCAGAGAAACAGGCAGTCCAGCTCTGAGGTTAACGCATCGATGATCGCATCGGTAAGCTGCCAGCCATCGTCTTCGCGCAGCGCAAATTCATGGATCGTACAGTCTCCCCATTGCAGCGCCCGACGATATTCCGCAAACCCGGGGGTCACGATCATCGCATGACGTGGCTTCAGGCCATCTACCAGGGTAAAAATAGACTCGGTCTCACCGTTTCCCGCAAGGATCCACGAGGCCGGAATCTGATGATGCTCCGCCAGCGCTGCATGCAGCTGCGCGTAATCGACATCCGGGTAACGCTCCGCGCAGTCCATATTGTCGATAATTGCGCGTTTTAAACCTGCTGGCATACCCAGTGGATTAATATTCACGCTAAAATCCAGCAATTGCTCAGGCGAGATGCCCAACAGTTCGGCGGCTTCTCGGGTATTACCGCCATGCGCGCTCTTGAATAAAGACATCGTGCCGCTCCACATAAAAAAGGGTATTTTAGTGAAAAATCTCTGTGTAATCAGGGCAAACATCATATTTTGCGCGAATAGCCTTACGAGGGAAACATGAGACTCTGGTTAGTGCGTCATGGCGAAACAGAAGCCAATGTCGCGGGTTTATATAGCGGACACGCCCCCACACCGCTAACAGAAAGGGGAATAGCTCAGGCGCAAACGCTGAGTACACTATTACGCAATGTCCCTGTCGATAACGTTCTGTGCAGCGAGCTGGAGCGCGCCCGCCATACAACGCAGTTGATCTTAGGCGATCGCGAGATTCCCGTGCGTAATATGCCTGAGCTCAATGAGATGTTTTTTGGCGACTGGGAAATGCGCCACCATCGCGATCTGGCGCACGAAGATGCCGAAAATTACGCCGTGTGGTGTAACGACTGGCAGAATGCGACGCCCACCAATGGCGAAGGTTTTCAGGTGTTTTCCCAGCGAGTGGAACGCTTTATTACCCAACTTACTGAATATAAAGCGAGCCAAAACCTGCTGGTAGTCAGTCATCAGGGCGTGTTGAGTGTGTTGATAGCCCGCCTGCTTTCCATGCCAGCCGCAGCAATGTGGCATTTCCGCGTCGAACAAGGCTGCTGGAGCGCCATTGATTTTTGTGACGATTTTGCGGTTCTGAAAGTACTCAATAGCCGGGCCGTATGGCGTGAAGGCGAGTGAAAGCGCTGTTTTTTCTGTTGAAGGGCCTCTCTCCCATTGACACCCCATGACAGGCTGTTATTCTCCGCAACCTGACTTTCCCTGCCCTTCAGAGCTTTGCAAAAATTGTTTTACAAAAATGGCGATGCATTCTGTGGCGTGGGGTGGGATGATAGCGCACTTCACAAGCGCTTTCGGAGACATTTGTCCCGATATCGCCTCTGGTTCAGGTATACTAACAGACGTTTTTAACTCTTTTTCACCCAGGGGGAACACTTGCAGGGTAAAGCACTCCAGGATTTTGTAATCGACAAAATTGATGACCTGAAGGGTCAAGACATCATCGCCTTAGACGTTCAGGGCAAATCCAGCATTACTGATTGCATGATTATCTGCACCGGTACTTCCAGCCGTCACGTTATGTCTATTGCAGACCACGTTGTTCAGGAGTCCCGCTCTGCTGGCCTGATGCCGCTCGGCGTAGAAGGCGAGAATGCCGCTGACTGGATCGTCGTTGACCTCGGCGATGTGATTGTCCACGTAATGCAGGAAGAGAGTCGTCGCCTGTATGAACTGGAAAAACTCTGGAGTTAATGCGTGAAGCTGCAACTTGTCGCTGTCGGTACGAAAATGCCTGACTGGGTGCAAACCGGATTTACCGAGTATCTGCGTCGGTTTCCGAAAGATATGCCCTTTGAGCTGATCGAAATCCCGGCAGGAAAACGCGGCAAGAACGCGGACATTAAACGCATTCTCGACAAAGAGGGTGAGCAGATGCTGGCCGCCGCAGGCAAAAACCGCATCGTCACCCTTGATATCCCGGGAAAACCCTGGGATACGCCGCAACTGGCGACCGAACTGGAGCGCTGGAAACTGGACGGTCGTGATGTCAGCCTGCTGATTGGCGGGCCGGAAGGCCTCTCACCGGCCTGTAAAGCGGCAGCGGAACAAAGCTGGTCACTCTCTGCGTTAACCCTCCCTCACCCTCTTGTTCGGGTTCTGGTCGCGGAGAGTCTGTACAGGGCGTGGAGCATTACCACCAACCATCCTTATCACCGTGAGTGATCATTGATTCTTGAGTAGATTAAGCAGCGGATGAAACTACAGAATTCTTTTCGCGACTATTCGGCTGAGTCCGCGCTGTTTGTGCGCCGGGCGCTGGTCGCTTTTTTGGGGATTTTGCTGCTCACCGGCGTGCTAATCGCCAACCTTTATAATCTGCAAATCGTTCGCTTTACTGATTACCAGACTCGCTCGAACGAGAACCGCATCAAACTGGTGCCTATCGCCCCCAGCCGCGGCATCATTTATGACCGCAACGGAATTCCGCTCGCCCTTAACCGCACCATCTATCAAATAGAAATGATGCCGGAAAAGGTCGACAACATTCAGGATACGCTCGACGCGCTACGTAGCGTCGTCGATCTAACGGACGACGACATTGCCGCCTTTAAAAAAGAGCGCGCCCGTTCACATCGCTTCACCTCTATCCCGGTAAAAACCAACCTGACTGAAGTTCAGGTAGCACGGTTTGCCGTTAATCAGTATCGTTTTCCGGGCGTCGAAGTTAAAGGCTATAAACGCCGCTATTACCCATACGGCTCAGCACTGACTCACGTGATCGGCTACGTATCGAAGATCAACGATAAAGACGTGGATCGCCTGGACAAAGACGGCAAGCTGGCCAACTACGCGGCGACGCACGACATCGGCAAGCTGGGTATTGAACGTTATTACGAGGACGTGCTTCACGGTCAGACCGGCTATGAAGAGGTTGAAGTGAACAACCGTGGCCGCGTCATTCGCCAGCTTAAAGAAGTGGCGCCGCAGGCCGGGCATGATATCTATCTTACCCTTGATTTGAAACTTCAGCAGTACATTGAAACGTTGCTGGCAGGCAGTCGCGCTGCCGTGGTGGTTACCGACCCACGTACCGGTGGTGTACTGGCGCTAGTGTCCATGCCAAGCTATGACCCGAACCTGTTTGTGGATGGCATCTCCAGCAAAGATTACTCCGCGTTGCTCAATGACCCGAACACACCATTGGTTAACCGCGCCACGCAGGGCGTTTACCCTCCAGCGTCAACGGTTAAACCTTACGTTGCGGTTTCTGCGTTAAGTGCAGGCGTTATCACCCGTAATACCAGCCTGTTCGATCCGGGCTGGTGGCAGCTACCTGGCTCTGAGAAACGTTACCGAGACTGGAAAAAATGGGGGCATGGTCATCTGAACATCACCCGCTCTCTGGAAGAGTCCGCGGATACGTTTTTCTATCAAATCGCCTATGATATGGGGATTGACCGACTTTCAGAGTGGATGAGTAAATTTGGCTACGGCAAATATACCGGCATCGATCTTGCTGAAGAACGCTCCGGTAATATGCCAACCCGCGAGTGGAAGCAAAAACGGTTTAAAAAGCCATGGTACCAGGGTGATACCATTCCGGTCGGCATCGGTCAGGGTTACTGGACAGCAACCCCAATCCAGATGAGTAAAGCGCTGATGATCCTTATCAACGACGGTTTGATAAAAGTCCCACATCTGTTGATGAGCACGGCAGAAAACGGCAAACAGGTACCGTGGGTACAGCCACAAGAACCGCCCGTTGGCGATATTCATTCTGGTTACTGGGAAATCGCGAAAGATGGTATGTACGGCGTAGCGAACCGCCCGAACGGGACTGCACACAAGTATTTTGCTGGCGCACCTTACAAAATTGCGGCGAAATCCGGTACCGCACAGGTCTTTGGCCTGAAAGCGAATGAAACCTATAACGCGCATAAGATCGCCGAGCGTTTACGTGACCACAAGCTGATGACGGCCTTCGCACCCTATGATAAACCCCAGGTCGCTGTCGCCATGATCCTTGAAAACGGCGGAGCAGGTCCGGCGGTAGGCACCATTATGCGCCAAATCCTTGACCACATTATGTTGGGCGACAACAACACCAATCTGCCAGCAGAAAACCCCGCGGTTGCAGCAGCTGAGGACCAATAATCGTGACGGATAATCCGAACAAAAAAACATTTTGGGACAAAATTCACATCGATCCCACAATGTTGCTTATCTTACTGGCACTGCTGGTCTACAGTTCGTTAGTCATCTGGAGCGCCAGCGGCCAGGATATTGGCATGATGGAGCGCAAAGTCGGCCAGATCGCAATGGGTCTGGTCATCATGGTGGTAATGGCGCAAATTCCGCCCCGGGTTTATGAAGGCTGGGCGCCTTATCTCTATATCTTTTGCATTATTCTGTTAGTCGCGGTAGACGCCTTCGGCGCCATTTCCAAAGGCGCGCAGCGCTGGCTGGATTTGGGTATTGTGCGTTTTCAGCCCTCAGAAATCGCTAAAATTGCCGTCCCACTGATGGTCGCGCGCTTTATCAACCGTGACGTCTGTCCACCGTCGTTGAAGAATACCGCCATCGCGCTGGTATTGATTTTCATGCCGACGCTGCTGGTTGCTGCACAACCTGACCTCGGCACCTCTATTCTGGTTGCCCTTTCCGGTCTGTTTGTCCTGTTCCTTTCCGGCTTGAGCTGGCGCTTAATCGGTGTTGCGGTGGTTCTGGTTGCGGCGTTTATCCCGATACTGTGGTTCTTCCTGATGCATGATTACCAGCGTCAGCGCGTCATGATGTTGCTCGATCCGGAAACCGATCCGCTGGGCGCGGGTTATCACATCATTCAGTCAAAAATTGCTATTGGCTCCGGCGGGCTGCGCGGCAAGGGCTGGCTGCACGGCACGCAGTCGCAGCTTGAGTTTTTACCCGAGCGTCACACCGACTTTATCTTCGCGGTGTTAGCAGAAGAGCTGGGTTTGGTGGGCATTTTGATTCTGCTGACGCTGTACATTTTGCTGATTATGCGCGGGTTATGGATCGCTGCTCGCGCGCAAACCACCTTTGGCCGCGTCATGGCGGGTGGCTTAATGTTGATATTATTCGTTTATGTCTTCGTAAATATTGGTATGGTGAGCGGTATTCTGCCCGTGGTTGGCGTTCCACTCCCACTGGTCAGTTACGGAGGCTCAGCACTTATCGTGCTGATGGCCGGGTTCGGGATTGTTATGTCGATCCACACCCATAGAAAAATGTTGTCGAAAAGCGTGTAAGGGGTACGCAATGCGTAAGCAGTGGCTTGGTATCTGCATCGCAGCAGGAATGCTCGCGGCGTGTTCGAATGATGATGGTCAGCAACAGGTTGCTGTCGCCCCGCAGCCTGCGGTGTGTAATGGTCCGATTGTTGAAATCAGCGGGGCCGATCCGCGCTTTGAACCCCTGAACCCAACGGCGAATCAGGATTACCAACGAGATGGTAAGAGTTACAAAATAGTCCAGGATCCCTCTCGCTTTAGCCAGGCCGGGCTTGCCGCTATTTATGATGCGGAGCCAGGAAGCAACCTGACGGCCTCTGGTGAAACGTTCGACCCGATGCAGCTGACCGCTGCGCATCCGACGCTGCCCGTTCCAAGCTATGCCAGAATTACTAACCTGGCAAACGGCAGAATGATCGTCGTACGCATTAACGATCGCGGTCCTTATGGCAACGATCGTGTAATTTCACTTTCGCGTGCCGCCGCCGATCGTCTGAACACCTCCAACAATACCAAAGTGCGTATCGACCCGATCATCGTCGCCCAGGATGGTTCATTGTCCGGGCCGGGTATGGCCTGTACCACCGTCGCGAAACAAACGTATGCCCTGCCTTCGCGTCCTGATTTAAGCGGTGGCGGCAACATGGGAAGCATGCCTTCTCCATCGGATGCAGGTCAGCCGCAGGGCGATATTCGTCCGATCAGCAATTCCACGCTGAAAAGCGATGATCCAACCGGCGCGCCAGTAAACAGCGGTGGATTCCTCGGTGCGCCGACTACGCTCGCGGCAGGCGTGCTGGAAGGCAGCGAACCTACTCCTGCACCGCAACCGGCAACCACCACACCGGTAACACCAACCACACCGGCAACAACACCAGCAACCGTCGCAGCTCCTGCTCCGGCAGCAACGGCTAACGGACGTTACGTGGTTCAGGTTGGTGCGGTGAGCGATCAAGCTCGTGCGCAACAGTACCAAAAACGCTTAAGTCAGCAGTTTGGCGTCCCAGGGCGAGTGGTGCAAAACGGTGCAGTCTGGCGTATCCAGATGGGGCCTTTCGCCAGCAAAACTGAAGCCTCCACATTGCAGCAGCGTCTTCAATCCGAAGCGCAATTACAGTCCTTCATCACTGGCGTGTAATAACTTCAATCAGGCATCTGAATTGTCAATTTCTGTAAATGACATTAACAAAGTCACGCGGAAAGTCAGATGCCTGCCAGTTATGTATTTGCTATAGTAGGGCTCTTTTTTTAATTTCATCACGGACGTCGTAGTTCTGACCATGAAGACCACTTTTTCCGCTCGTTTCGTGCAGCGTATGGCGCTCACCGCGGCTCTCTGCGCAGCTTCTCTCTCTGCTGCCCATGCCGATGACCTGAATATTAAAACCATGATCCCGGGTGTTCCGCAGATCGATGCGGAGTCGTATATCCTGATTGATTACAATTCAGGTAAAGTTCTCGCAGAACAGAATGCGGACACTCGCCGTGACCCCGCCAGTCTGACCAAAATGATGACCAGCTACGTCATCGGCCAGGCAATGAAAGCCGGGAAATTTAAAGAAACCGATCTGGTCACCGTCGGCAATGACGCATGGGCTACAGGTAACCCGGTGTTTAAAGGTTCATCGCTGATGTTCCTCAAACCTGGTATGCAGGTTCCTGTTTCTCAGTTGATCCGTGGTATTAACCTGCAATCAGGGAACGATGCGTGCGTGGCGATGGCGGACTTCGCGGCCGGTAGCCAGGATGCTTTCGTTGGTCTGATGAACAGCTATGTGAACGCGCTGGGCCTGAAAAATACCCACTTCCAGACTGTTCATGGTCTCGATGCTGACGGTCAGTACAGCTCGGCCCGCGATATGGCAATGATTGGCCAGGCGCTGATTCGCGACGTGCCTAACGAATACTCTATCTATAAAGAAAAAGAGTTCACCTTTAACGGCATTCGTCAGTTAAACCGCAACGGCTTGCTGTGGGATAACAGCCTGAATGTCGACGGTATCAAAACCGGTCACACCGACAAAGCTGGCTATAACCTCGTTGCATCCGCAACCGAAGGCCAGATGCGTCTGATCTCCGCCGTTATGGGGGGGCGCACCTATAAAGGCCGTGAAACTGAAAGTAAAAAACTGCTGACCTGGGGCTTCCGTTTCTTCGAAACAGTGAATCCGCTGAAAGTGGGTAAAGAGTTTGCTTCAGAACCAGCCTGGTTTGGTAATACCGATCGTGCATCGTTAGGCGTCGATAAAGACGTGTACCTGACGATTCCGCGCGGCCGCATGAAAGATTTGAAAGCAAGCTATGTGCTGAACACTACGGAACTGCACGCACCGCTGCAGAAAAACCAGGTGGTCGGCACCATCAACTTCCAGTTGGATGGTAAAACCATTGAGCAGCGCCCGCTGGTAGTCCTGCAGGAAATCCCTGAAGGCAACTTCTTTGGGAAAATCATTGATTACATTAAATTAATGTTCCATCACTGGTTTGGCTAAAAATCGAACACTTGAAAGTGTGATTTACGTCCCCATATACTAGGTATCCAGATAACTCCCACACGCCGTGGGAGTTATTATTTATTGATGTAACGCCGGAGCTGACATGAAAACCAAACTTAACGAACTGCTTGAATTCCCTACTCCATTTACTTACAAAGTAATGGGGCAGGCGTTGCCTGAGCTGGTTGATCAGGTGGTTGAAGTGGTACAGCGCCATGCGCCAGGTGATTACTCTCCGACGGTAAAACCGAGCAGCAAAGGCAATTACCACTCGGTCTCAATCACTATTACCGCTACGCACATTGAGCAGGTTGAAACGCTGTACGAAGAGTTAGGTAATATCGATATCGTACGCATGGTGCTGTAAAAACCTGTCGGTTACCCGCGCATCCCCGCCCGGGTAACCCCTCCCTCCCTGTGATATACTTTCCCCTCTTTAACATTCTCTACTCTATGTGAGTATCTACGGAGATGCCGTTTTGTATCAGGATAAAATTCTTGTCCGCCAGCTCGGTCTGCAATCCTACGAGCCAGTCTCTCTGGCCATGCACGAATTCACCGATACCCGCGATGAAAACAGCCATGACGAAATCTGGCTGGTAGAGCATTATCCTGTCTTTACCCAGGGCCAGGCAGGTAAAGCAGAACACGTATTGATGCCAGGAGATATTCCGGTGATCCAGAGCGATCGTGGTGGTCAGGTGACCTACCACGGGCCAGGCCAGCAGGTCATGTATGTGCTGTTGAACCTGAAACGTCGTAAACTTGGCGTTCGCGAACTGGTAACGCTGCTGGAGCAAACCGTTGTGAATACGCTTGCGGAAATCGGTATTGATGCCCACCCGCGAGCCGATGCGCCTGGCGTATACGTCGGGGAGAAGAAGATCTGCTCTTTGGGATTACGTATTCGTAGAGGATGTTCGTTTCACGGCTTAGCGCTCAACGTAGATATGGATTTGTCGCCTTTCTTGCGTATCAATCCTTGTGGTTACGCCGGGATGGAGATGGCGAAAGTATCGCAGTGGGATAGCGCAGCCACGACCGAGAGCGTTCGCCCCCTACTGCTGGCCAACATCTTAGCGCTGTTGGGTAACCCACCGCACGAGTACGTTGCAGACTAAAATTCGGTCATACTTTGCCACGGCAAATGTTGTGGCAAATGGCACAAAACAACAACTATTTTACATTTTGCCAGCCTGTCAGGCTGCTTTCTGGCCCGTTTCAATGATATACTGCGTATCACTAATTCAAAAATAGTTGATAAATGCAACATTCCCTTGAATTGAAACGCTTTCCTTCGTAATTCGCAACTGGAACACGCAAGCTATGAGTAAACCCATTGTGATGGAACGCGGTGTTAAATACCGCGATGCCGATAAGATGGCTCTTATCCCGGTAAAAAATGTGGCAACAGAGCGTGAAGCCCTGCTGCGTAAACCGGAATGGATGAAAATAAAACTGCCAGCGGACTCCACCCGCATCCAGGGCATCAAAGCAGCAATGCGCAAAAATGGCCTGCACTCTGTCTGCGAAGAAGCGTCCTGCCCTAACCTGGCGGAATGTTTCAATCACGGAACCGCAACCTTTATGATCCTCGGCGCAATCTGTACCCGCCGTTGCCCATTCTGTGACGTTGCCCATGGCCGCCCGGTTGCCCCTGATGCCAACGAGCCGTTAAAACTGGCTCAGACGATTGCTGACATGGCGCTGCGCTATGTGGTCATTACCTCCGTTGACCGTGACGATCTACGTGACGGCGGTGCTCAACACTTTGCTGACTGCATCACTGCTATTCGTGAGAAGAGCCCGTCAATTAAAATCGAAACGCTGGTGCCTGACTTCCGTGGTCGTATGGATCGTGCGTTGGATATCCTCACAGCCACACCGCCGGACGTGTTTAACCACAACCTCGAAAACGTACCGCGTATTTATCGCAATGTACGTCCTGGCGCAGATTACAACTGGTCGCTGAAGCTTCTGGAACGTTTCAAAGAAGCACACCCTGAGATTCCGACGAAATCAGGTCTGATGGTGGGTCTGGGTGAAACCAATGCTGAAATCATTGAGGTTATGCGTGACCTGCGTAATCATGGCGTGACCATGCTGACGCTGGGGCAATATTTACAGCCAAGCCGTCACCACCTGCCGGTTCAACGCTATGTAAGCCCGGATGAGTTTGATGAGATGAAAGCAGAGGCCATGGCCATGGGCTTTACCCATGCAGCTTGCGGCCCATTCGTTCGCTCTTCATACCATGCTGACATGCAGGCCAAAGGGCTGGAAGTGAAGTAATCGTGTAATACTCACTTACATATCACCAATAAAAAACCGGCAAATTGCCGGTTTTTTTTCATGCAGAGTATGCAGTATGAGCATCATGCTCCTGACATTACTCTTTATGAGAAAGCTTCTCAGCCTGAACGCTACCATCAGCCTCTTTCTTGGCATCAGCATTATCATCGTTCATAGCTTTCTTGAAGCCCTTGATTGCCGTCCCCAGGTCTCCACCCAGCGTACGTAACTTCTTGGTACCAAACAGCAGAACAACCAGTGCGGCAACCACCAGCAGTTTGGTAATACTAATCTCACCCATAGATACCTTCTTGACTTAAACCAGGCTGCATAAAGCGCCATATTAACCTGAGAATATTAACGGCCTTTCGACGCGCGCACACAATAGCAATCTGTAACAAGGTGAATCAAGCCTTGTTTAAAAAAACGTCATAATAATTGCGGTGGCGCAAAACGCCGGTTACTTAACACCGGAAGTTGTGCCCTGACTTGTCTCACCCGCTCGGCAGAAACCTCGGCGATAATGAGTGCGGGCGTTTCTGCCGCGGCGGCAATGGTTACACCAAAGGGATCGATAACCCGGCTTTGACCAATATTCTTGTTACCACACTCTCCAGCCGCAATCAGGTAGCAAGTCGCATCTAACGCTCTTGCCGCCAAAAGCGTAGCCCAGTGATGCTCTTTAAGCGCTCCTCGCACCCAGGCCGCGGGCAAAACGAGGATCTCTGCCCCCTGCAATGCGTGCGCCAAGGCCAGCTCAGGGAAGCGCAGGTCATAACAGGTCATTAACCCTACCTTTAATCCGCCAACGTCCAGCAGCGGCGCGATGGTGTCCCCAGCATCCACATTACGTGACTCCTGAATCGAAAAGGCATCGTAGAGATGTAATTTCGCGTAATGGGCCACGACCCGGCCTGCACGTAGCGCCACCAGCATGTTAAATGCCCGCCCTGGAACAGAGGGGACATGAATGGTCAGGATTGTCGTCATCTCATTTTGCGCGCTTTCACGCAATAAACGCGTCATAAACCCACCTTCCAACAACTGGGCTGATTTCACGGACAGATCAGGGTCAGAATCGTCGCGTGCCAGCAAAGCCTCCGGTAATACCAGCAGCGACGCCCCCTCACCTGACGCCTGAGACATCAGTAAGGCACAGGTTTCTGCATTCTTTTTCCATGAAGGTCCTACGGCAAATTGCCCTGCTGCAACAAACATATTCCCTCCAGAAATCTTTGTTAAGCTCGCCAACAATGATTATTCAGCGTTAAACTCACTCTCTATACAATCAAATAGCAGGATTACGTAGTGTTACAACTCCTTTTAGCGGTTTTTATCGGCGGTGGTACAGGTAGCGTAGCAAGATGGATGTTGAGTATGCGGTTTAACCCGCTGCATCAGGCTATTCCGTTCGGTACGCTTGCGGCAAACTTACTTGGGGCGTTTATCATTGGGATGGGTCTGGCATGGTTTAATCGCATGACCAACATTGACCCTATGTGGAAAGTGTTGATCACCACAGGCTTTTGCGGTGGGTTAACAACGTTCTCCACCTTTTCAGCCGAAGTGGTGTTTTTACTTCAGGAAGGACGCTTAGGTTGGGCTATGGTGAATGTACTGGTTAATCTGTTGGGATCATTTGCGATGACCGCCCTGGCATTCTGGCTGGTTTCCGCCTCACCCGCACATTAGAGCGAAAAAAACCCGCAATTAAGCGGGTTTTGAATGCTTGCTGTCGTATGCTTACAGAGCGATTACGTTTGCAGCAGAAGGGCCTTTGGCACCGTTAGTGATTTCGAACTCTACACGCTGACCTTCAGCCAGAGTTTTAAAACCATTGGTCTGGATTGCAGAGAAGTGTACGAACACATCTTTGCTGCCATCTTCCGGAGTAATGAAACCGAATCCTTTGGACTCATTAAACCACTTAACGTTACCTTTAATCTTAGACATCAAAATTACCTTTACATGAAAAATAGACACAAATGCTGTGTCGGGTATCAGTACAACAATTGTGATGCACTTTGTCCAGTCGAACTTTATCAAAAAGTGATAAATGTCGCGTTATTTTTCAGTTAAACCTCTTATATATCTGTTTTTAAAAAGTTTTTTAATAAACCACCTGACAAAACAGGTAGTCTATCAAAACTGAAAACGCATCCAGGCAAAGTAGACGTTGCCGTTGTTATACGTTCCTGGAATGTAGGTCATCTGAAACGTTGCCGGACCATAGCCAATTGATGCCAGCGGTAACAGCACCGGGATCGGAATGTAGTTCCAGTTATCGCGCGCAGTGAAACCGGCGGTAAAACCGAGGCCCGCATGAAAATTTTCATCAGCCAGTGGTCGCCAGGTTTTTTCCCAGCCATAACCGCCAATGGGTTCCCATTTATTGTAGGAATCCTTAAAGGCCATTATATAAAGTCCGTGCCAGTTACCTTTATCATCCCAACGGGATTGACCAAATCCAGCCCCCCAGGGACGTTCATTGTAGCGATCCGTTTTTTCTTTATCGTAGGCAAAACGCGCATGCCAGGTAATAGCAGGTACATACAGATCATAATGTTCTGGTTGCTGCCAGGTTTCACTGACATTATCTTTAAAAGTAGCAAACCAGCCTTTATCATCAGCTGCTCCCTGTGGAATGAAAGCTAACTGAATAAAAAGAAATGAAAAAATGAGAAAATATCGTTTAGCAACAATCACAACTTAATTACCATCCTGGGATTTATTACTAATTTTAGCAAACCCAACCTTAATGTTAGCTTAACAAAAACGCACAAATAAAAAATCAGAATAATCCTCAGCCTATAATTTTTAAGATAATTATCCCTTTATATATTGAGCCATCTCAGAGGAACTATTTTCTCTTTATTGCCAATAAATTGCTCTTCCCTCCGGAAAAAGTTAAATAAAATCACAATAAATTAACAAATTGGAATCAATATAGCTACAAAACACTCACATCAGTGCTGCGCATCACAGTTTTTTATTGTGAGATTCTTTTGTTTGCCGCGATGCTGAAAAAACGACTTAGCTATCGCTTTAATCCGTATTTTTATTGATTTCAATCAGCAAGAGTTATCAGTTTATTAGGCACATTCTGTCACCACTTTTTACTTTTTTTAGTTTTTTTACTTTCCGGGCAGCAATGCGACAGGGGAAACAATGTTGACAATTATTGAACTCCTTATTGGGGTTGTGGTTATTGTGGGTGTGGCGCGCTACATCATTAAAGGTTATTCAGCCACAGGCGTACTGTTTGTTGGTGGTCTGGTTTTGCTGATTATCAGTGCGCTGATGGGGCATAAAGTTTTGCCGTCCAGCGCGGCAACGACGGGCTATACCGCAACAGATATTGTTGAATATATTAAAATTTTGCTGATGAGCCGTGGTGGCGATCTCGGCATGATGATTATGATGCTGTGTGGTTTTGCTGCCTATATGACGCATATTGGTGCAAACGATATGGTAGTTAAGCTTGCCTCTAAGCCGCTGCAGTACATCAATTCACCTTATCTGCTTATGATTGCCGCCTATTTTGTCGCCTGTCTGATGTCCCTGGCCGTCTCGTCAGCTACCGGCCTGGGCGTATTGCTGATGGCAACGCTGTTCCCGGTCATGGTTAACGTTGGAATCAGCCGTGGCGCTGCAGCGGCTATTTGTGCCTCTCCTGCTGCTATTATTCTTTCGCCGACATCCGGTGATGTGGTGCTAGCGGCAAAAGCCGCAGAAATGCCGCTCATCGATTTCGCGTTTAAAACCACTTTGCCGATTTCCATTGCCGCCATCATTGCTATGGCGATTGCCCACTTTTTCTGGCAGCGCTACCTGGATAAAAAAGAGCACATTTCTCACGAAATGTTAGACGTGGCAGAAATCACCACTACCGCTCCGTCGTTTTATGCCATCCTGCCGTTTACACCGATCGTTGGCGTGCTGATTTTTGATGGTAAATGGGGTCCACAACTGCACATCATCACAATTCTGGTGCTGTGCATGCTCATCGCTGCTGTTCTGGAATTTGTGCGCGGATTCAACACCCAGAAGGTGTTTTCAGGTCTGGAAGTCGCTTACCGGGGCATGGCGGACGCCTTTGCTAACGTAGTGATGCTGCTCGTCGCGGCGGGTGTATTTGCCCAGGGCTTGAGCACTATCGGCTTTATTCAGAGCCTGATTTCTATCGCCACCTCGTTTGGCTCAGCGAGTATTATTCTGATGCTGGTGCTGGTTATCCTGACCATGCTGGCGGCAATGACCACAGGTTCCGGTAACGCACCGTTCTATGCCTTCGTTGAGATGATCCCTAAACTGGCTCACTCTTCTGGCATTAACCCAGCATATCTTGCTATCCCGATGTTGCAGGCATCAAATCTTGGACGCACCATCTCCCCGGTCTCCGGCGTGGTTGTCGCTGTCGCAGGTATGGCAAAAATATCTCCGTTCGAAGTAGTTAAACGTACCTCGGTTCCGGTTCTGGTTGGACTGCTGGTGGTGATTATCGCCACTGAAGTGATGGTACCCGCTACGTCTGCTCTGATTGGCGGTTGACGATAACTTTCATTATCTGACCGTGATACACAAAATCATTTAAGCTGCATTGAGGCGGCAAGTGAAGACATCCCCAGGAGCATAGATAACTATGTGACTGGGGTTTCTTCACGCCGCCAACAAAGTGGCAGCTTAAAGGATGACGTGTATTAACCGCCGTGATAAATACGCTGCGGTCTGCCTACTTTACCGTGAATAATTTCCGCAATAATCAAATGACGGCTGGCACAGTACTCGAGGTAGCGCCTGGAGGTGGTACGGCTGATGGTGAGAGCCTGAGCGATCGTTTCCGCTGTGTGCTGTACCGTCGGATCGGCAAATAACTTCAACACCGCATTCAGGGTTAACGCATCAATCCCGGTCGGCAAATCACCTTTCGGCTCGCCACGGGCATAGGCATTAAACATTTCGTCAATCTGTTTTTGACTGGCGCTGTCATTACCGGCCAGCATGCGTCTGCGCTGTTGATAGCGCGTCAGCGTCTGCCCCAGGCGCTCGTAGGCTATGGGTTTGACCAGGTAATCAAACGCGCCGCTGCGCACAGCCTCGGAGACCGTTTCCATATCGCTGGCAGCCGTGGTAAACACGATGCCGCCCGGATAGCGCGCCTGAGTCAGCTCATGCAACAACGTAATTCCCTTGCCGTCCGGCAAGTAGTTATCGAGCAGTATCAGACCGGGTTTAAAACGCTCAATCATCATCCTTGCCTGTGCAAGATTACCCGCCAGCCATATCTGGCTAAATCCGGGTATATGGCGGATATATTCAGCATGCATTTCCGCCAGTAGCGTTTCATCCTCAACGATCAACAGCGTTAATGGTTCCGTCATTATTTTTTTTCACTTTCGGAAGAAATAAAGAAAATAAGGTACCGCAAGGGGAGTTATCTTCGAGCGTAATCACCCCATCACAGCGCCTCACATAACTTGCAATCAGATACAAACCGATGCCATGTTCACCGGGTTCATCGGTACGGGTGCTCACACCCTGCTCAAATATTTTTTCACGTAGCGCGTCCGGCACACCGCATCCCTGATCGGCAACTTCGATGACGACGTCATCCCCTTCATCACTCAAATAGAGTTCGACGACCTTGTTGCCTTGCTGGGTGCGCAAACTCGCTTCAAATGCATTATCAAGCAGATTGCCAACAATTGCTGCAAACTCTGTGCTATCCAGCCCCTCGGGGAGTTGATGCAACTGGCTGCCAGGAACGATGATCATAGTAAGGCCCAGCTCCCGCGCGCGCTGCACCTTGCCAAATAAGAGACCAGCGACCTGGCGATCGGCAAACGCACCGCGCAGGCTGTCAATCAGCTGCTGCTGCGCCTGGGATTCCCCCTGCACCATTGCCAGAACCCGATCATATTCTTTCATTTGCAGCAGGCCATTAATGGTCGACATCCAGTTCAGATGCTCATGGCGCAGCGTTCTCAGGCTTTCTACATACTGTTTGATTTGCGTTAATTGCGCATTAAGGGTAGCAATTTCATCTTTACTACGAAAACTGATGATGGCGCCGAGCAGCTCATCGCCGGAGCGAATCGCCTCCCGGTTGGCGATAACGCTCAGGCCATTAAAGTTCACCATTGCGTCCTGACGTTTTTCCGCAATCTGCTGGGTAAAAAAGTCTGCAGGTTTAACCACCTCGCTAACCGGTTTTCCCAGCCACTTTCGCCCAGGTGAAGACAACCCCAGCATCTTCCTCGCGCTGCGGTTTATTGCGGTGATATATCCATCAGGATCCACGGCAATCAACCCTTCATACACCGAGCTGAAGAGCGCTTCCTGTTGGCGCACCACCCGCGCGATTTGTTTGGGCTCCATCCCCAACATCTGCCGCCGAATATGGGCGGCAAAGAACCAGGAGAGCAGCATCAGTACCAGCAACAACAGAATAAACACCCCTGCCATGGGGAGTAAAAAGTCCGAACGCCAGCTGTCGATTTTACTGATTAGATAGCCAATGGAGACCACACCAATGATTTTACCATCGTTGTCAAAGATCGGGGTTTTGGCGCGCATCGCCATCCCGATCGACCCTTTGCCGGTAATAAAATAACTCTCCCCTTTTTCCAGCGCACCAGGCTTGGTGAACTGCATCGGGTAGCCAATTTTTTCCGGATTCGGATGATAAAGCCGGATAGAGTGGGTATCCCCGATAACCACATAGTCAAAGTCAGTCCCGCTCTGCAGTTTGTCGGCAATGGTCGCCAGACGCTTGTAATCGCGATGTTTCACCGCAGTGATGATACTGTCGTTAGAGGCGATGATTTTGGCCTGGTTCATCGCCATATCTCGGACATGCGTTGCCAGATAATCCTCAAAGCTGGCGGTAAAGTATTGCGCTAGCGCGGCGATAATAAAAACGGAAACGACCAAAATAAGCAGAAAGATACGCAATGGAAATGCCAGGCGACGAAAAAAAGGAAACCTTGTTTTATTTTTCTGTTCTGTCATCACCCCTTCCCTCACCGACATTAACCAAAACTTATTTATCATTGTAGTTGTAATTAAAATGTTCTATTTACACGTTACGGTATAAAGCAAGATCGTTGCAGATTCCCCACCTTAAATCAATTAAACAAATAAAAACCACCGGTTATTTGGGGGTTAAATTAATTAAAAAACTTAAAACCATAAAACACATTAAAACCTTCTAACTTATTGTGAAATAAATCAAAAATTACCTCCAAAATACCCCTTACGATGTATGCATCAGGGAAAAAAAGAAATACTCGGTAATAAAAAACCATTCCCTTCAATTGCGAACAAAACGTTATCAAGTTGCTAAGCGGAGCAACAAAAACAGAAACCCAGTAACAAAATATAGCATCGGGACTCTTTTCACTATGTTCGGTAATAATATATTCACGCAAGTTAAACGCTCAGAAAATAAAAAGATGGCGGCTATCGCGCAATTTCTGAAAGAAAATGATTTGAGCGTTGATACCACCGTCGAAGTATTTATCACCGTCACCCGTGATGACCGCCTGATCGCCTGTGGCGGTATTGCTGGCAATATCATTAAGTGTGTCGCCATCTGCGAATCCGTACGCGGCGAAGGCTTAGCGCTGACACTGGCGACCGAGTTAATCAACCTCGCCTATGAGCGCCACTGTACGCACCTCTTCATCTATACCAAAACCGAGTACGAATCGCTGTTTAAACAGTGTGGCTTTTCTACGCTGACCAGCGTTCCCGGCATTATGGTGCTGATGGAAAACAGCACCACGCGTCTGAAGCGTTACGCTGAATCTCTGGCAAAACTGCGTCGTGAAGGGAAAAAAATTGGTTGTATCGTCATGAACGCCAACCCCTTCACCAACGGACACCGTTTTCTGATCCAACAGGCAGCCGCACAATGTGACTGGCTGCATCTGTTTTTGGTCAAAGAGGATACCTCGCGTTTTCCGTATGAAGACCGACTGGATCTGGTGCTTAAAGGAACAAAAGACATTCCACGTTTAACCGTGCATCGCGGTTCGGAATATATCATTTCCCGCGCCACATTCCCGTGCTACTTCATCAAAGAGCAGAGCGTTATTAACCACTGCTACACCGAAATTGACCTGAAAATCTTCCGCCAATATCTGGCCCCGGCTCTCGGCGTTACGCACCGCTTCGTCGGTACCGAGCCGTATTGCACCGTCACCTCCCAGTACAACAACGATATGCGTTACTGGCTGGAGACCCCAACGCTTCCCGCCCCACCAATTGAACTGGTGGAAATTGAGCGGCTGTGTTTCCAGGAGATGCCGATTTCCGCCTCCTGGGTGCGCAAGCTGCTGGTTAAAAAAGATCTCACGGCTATCGCATCCCTGGTCCCTGACGCCACGCTGCACTACTTGCAAAGCATGGTTGAACGAGCCTCATCGGGTGCGGCAGTCCGCCAAAATACCCCCGCATTAGCAACAGGTGAAAAATGAAAATAAACCAGGCAGCCGTCGCAGGCACACTTGAGTCCGGTGATGTGATGATTCGCATCGCCCCACTCGATTCGCAGGATATTGACCTGCAGGTTAACAGTAGCGTCGAAAAACAGTTCGGTGATGCCATCCGGACCACCATTCTGGACGTTCTGTCCCGCTACAACGTACGCGGCGTGCAATTAAATGTTGATGATAAAGGCGCACTGGACTGCATTTTACGTGCGCGACTGGAAGCACTACTGGCCCGCGCTGGTGGTATTTCGGCACTGCCATGGGAGGATTGCCAGTGATTTCCGCATCTTTACAACAACGTAAAACCCGTACCCGCCGCAGCATGCTGTTCGTACCTGGTGCCAATGCCGCCATGGTCAGCAACTCGTTCATCTACCCGGCAGATGCGTTGATGTTCGACCTCGAAGACTCCGTCGCGCTGCGCGAGAAAGATACTGCCCGCCGTATGGTGTATCACGCCCTGCAGCATCCGCTGTATCACGACGTTGAAACTATCGTGCGTGTAAACGCCCTCGACTCCGAATGGGGCATTAACGATCTCGAAGCCGTGGTACGCGGTGGTGCAGACATCGTGCGTTTACCGAAAACTGATACCGCGCAGGATGTCATCGACATCGAAAGCGAAATTCTGCGTATCGAGAAAGCCTGTGGCCGTGAGCCCGGCAGCACCGGTCTGTTAGCCGCTATCGAATCGCCGTTAGGCATTACCCGCGCGGTAGAAATTGCCCACGCTTCCGAGCGTCTGATCGGCATTGCTCTGGGTGCGGAAGATTATGTGCGTAACCTGCGTACTGAGCGCTCGCCGGAGGGTACTGAACTGCTGTTTGCCCGCTGTTCTATTTTGCAGGCGGCACGCTCTGCCGGTATTCAGGCGTTCGACACCGTGTATTCCGATGCCAACAACGAAGCAGGTTTCCTGCACGAAGCTGCACACATCAAGCAGTTGGGTTTTGACGGTAAATCGCTGATCAACCCGCGCCAGATCGAACTCCTGCACAACCTGTACGCCCCAACGCGCAAAGAGCTGGCTCATGCGCGCCTGGTCGTGGAGGCCGCTGAAGCCGCCGCTCGCGAGGGTCGTGGCGTAGTTTCCCTCAACGGCAAAATGGTCGACAGCCCGGTTATCGAGCGCGCCCTTCTGGTTATCTCCCGTGCAGAACTTTCAGGCATTCGCGAAGAATAAGGCAAAAAAATGACGCAGAAAATCGAACAGTCTCAACGCCAGGATCGCGTGGCGACCTGGAGCCGTCATGCAGAAAGTGAGCTTTCCGCTTATCAGAGCACCGCAAAAGTAGAATTACAGGCGCAAAAACCGCGCGACAAAAAGCTGTGCGCTAACCTGGAAGACGCCATTCGTCGTTCGGGTTTACAGGATGGCATGACCATCTCTTTCCACCACGCTTTCCGCGGTGGCGATCTGACGATTAACCTGGTGATGGACGCCATCGCCAGGATGGGTTTCAAAAACCTGACGCTGGCCTCCAGCTCTCTGAGCGATTGCCATGCTCCACTGGTTGAGCACATCCGTCAGGGTGTAGTCAGCCGTATTTATACCTCCGGGTTGCGTGGCCCGCTGGCGGAAGAGATCTCCCGTGGCCTGCTGGCAGAACCAGTCCAGATCCACTCCCACGGTGGCCGTGTACACCTGGTACAAAGCGGCGAACTCAGCATTGATGTCGCCTTCCTCGGCGTACCGTCCTGCGATCAGTTTGGTAACGCCAACGGTTATACCGGTAAAGCATGCTGCGGCTCACTGGGCTATGCCCGCGTTGATGCCGAAAACGCAAAACAGGTTGTCCTGCTGACAGAACAGCTACTGACCTACCCACATAACCCGGCGAGCATTACGCAGGATCAGGTGGATCTGATCGTCCAGATCGATCAGGTTGGCGATGCAGACAAAATCGGTGCTGATGCGACCCGCATGACCACCAACCCACGTGAACTGTTAATCGCCCGTAGCGCAGCAGACGTCATTGTTAACTCCGGCTACTTCAATGAAGGCTTCTCACTGCAGACAGGAACCGGCGGCGCCTCTTTGGCCGTGACGCGTTTCCTGGAAGACAAAATGCGCAGCCGCGATATCCGTGCTGACTTCGCGCTGGGCGGCATCACCGCCACCATCGTGGATCTGCACGAAAAAGGTCTGATCCGCAAACTGCTGGACGTGCAGAGCTTCGACCGTAACGCGGCTGAGTCGCTGGCCCGCAACCCAAACCACATTGAAATCAGTGCCAACCAGTATGCCAACTGGGGCTCGAAAGGCGCATCTGTCGATCGTCTGGACGTCGTGGTACTGAGTGCGCTGGAAGTTGACACCAGCTTCAACGTTAACGTCCTGACCGGCTCTGACGGCGTACTGCGCGGCGCATCCGGTGGTCACTGCGATACCGCAGTTGCCGCTGCGCTCTCCATCATTGTTGCTCCACTGGTTCGCGGACGCATTCCGACGCTGGTTGATAACGTCCTGACCTGCGTAACGCCGGGCTCCAGCGTCGATATCCTGGTCACTGACCACGGTATCGCCGTCAACCCTGCGCGTCCTGAACTGGCAGAACGTCTGAAAGAAGCTGGTATGAAAGTGGTATCCATTGAATGGCTGCGCGAACGAGCTCAGCAACTTACTGGTCAACCACGCGCTATCGAATTCACCGATCGTGTGATTGCCGTTGTGCGTTATCGCGATGGCTCGGTGATTGACGTTGTGCATCAGGTGAAGGAATAAGCCATGCACCTGCTCCCTGAATTCGCCACCCAACACGCGGTTTCGATTCCCGAGCTGCTCGCCAGCCGCGATGAGAGACAAGCAAGGCAACATGCCTGGCTGACGCGCCACCACGCGCCACTGGTCTCATTCACTGTGGTTGCACCGGGTCCGATTAAAGACAGCGCATTAACCCGTCGCATCTTTAATCACGGCGTAACCGCCCTGCTCGCACTGGCAGAAAAATCTGCCTGGATTATCAGGGAGCAAACAGCGCTGGTTTCGGCCAGCGGTCCGGAAGGTCTTTTGTCTATTGAGGCTCCGGCCCATGACCTCAAGCTCGCCACCATTGAGCTTGAGCATTCTCACCCGCTGGGACGGTTGTGGGACATCGATGTCCTGACCCCAGAAGGGGAAATTCTGTCCCGGCGTCATTTCGCACTCCCTGCCCGTCGCTGTCTGCTGTGCGGGCAAAGTGCTGCCGACTGTGCGCGGGGTAAAACTCACGCGCTTTCCGATTTACTGACTCAAATGGAGGCACTGCTGCATGATGCCGATTCCCGCAACATCACCCCATAACGCAGTCCTTCCTCTGGATCTCCCGGATGCCTACGCAACGCTTGCGTGGCGCGCCATGTTGACTGAAGTCAACCTGTCGCCCAAACCGGGTCTGGTGGATCGTTTTAACAACGGCGCACATAAAGATATGGCGCTGGAAGATTTCCATCGCAGCGCTGAGGCGATTCAGGCCTGGCTGCCGCGTTTTATTGAATACGGGGCGTTTAGCGCGCAATTGTCGCCTGAAGATGTGCTGCAAGGGCTGCGGCCGCTGGGCATGGCCTGCGAAGCCGACATGTTTCGCGCCACCGCCGGGGTGAACACCCATAAAGGGAGCATCTTTTCACTGGGACTACTGTGTGCCGCCATTGGCCGCCTGCTCCAGCTAGGCCTGACCGTCACCCCTGAAATCCTTTGCTCTACGGCAGCCGCATTTTGCCGTGGCCTGACCGAGCGCGAACTGCGCCAGAATAATCAACAACTCACGGCTGGCCAACGTCTTTATCAGCAACTGGGATTAACCGGCGCACGAGGTGAAGCCGAAGCGGGTTACCCGTTAGTCATCCAGCATGCTCTGCCGCACTACCGTGCCCTGCTGGCACAGGGGCGCGATCCTGAACTGGCGTTACTCGATACGTTACTGCTGCTGATGTCCATCAATGGCGATACCAACGTGGCCTCTCGCGGTGGCGCTGAAGGTCTGCGCTGGCTACAACAACAGGCCGCCACACTATTGCAGCAAGGGGGAATTCGCACCCCTGCCGATCTCGAATACCTGCGCCAGTTCGACCAACAGTGCATTGAACGCAATCTCAGCCCTGGAGGCTGTGCCGATCTGCTGATCATCACCTGGTTCTTAGCTCAGATTTCACAAGTTCATCATTATCACAATTAAAGATCCTTTCCGGAGAATCACACACATGTCTTTAGCAAAAGATAAAATATGGAAGTTGCTGGCCCCACTGATCGTCATGGGCGTCATGTTTCTTATCCCCGTCCCTGATGGAATGCCCCCGCAGGCCTGGCACTACTTTGCCGTGTTCGTGGCAATGATTGTCGGGATGATCCTTGAGCCAATCCCGGCAACAGCGATTAGCTTTATCGCCGTAACGATCTGCGTCATCGGCAGCAACTATCTGCTGTTTGATGCTTCAGAGCTGGCTGACCCGGCGTTTAAAGCGGGTAAGCAAGCGCTGAAATGGGGTCTGGCAGGCTTCTCCAGCACGACCGTGTGGCTGGTGTTTGGCGCGTTTATTTTCGCGCTGGGCTATGAAGTCACCGGTCTGGGTCGCCGTATCGCGTTGTTTATGGTGAAATTCATGGGGAAACGTACCCTGACGCTGGGCTATGCGATTGTTATTATCGACATTTTGCTGGCGCCGTTTACACCATCTAACACCGCGCGTACCGGTGGGACCGTATTCCCGGTTATCAAAAACCTGCCTCCGCTGTTTAAATCATTCCCAAACGATCCTTCCGCGCGCCGTATCGGCGGATATCTGATGTGGATGATGGTTATCAGTACCAGCCTGAGCTCCTCTATGTTCGTAACCGGCGCTGCGCCTAACGTGCTGGGTCTGGAATTCGTCAACAAAATTGCCGGTATTCAAATCAGCTGGTTGCAGTGGTTCCTCAGCTTCCTGCCGGTTGGTATTATTTTGCTGATCGTTGCTCCGTGGCTGTCCTATGTTCTGTACAAGCCAGAAGTTACGCACAGTGCTGAAGTTGCCGCATGGGCTGGTGATGAACTGAAAACCATGGGTAAATTGACCCGTAAAGAGCTGACTCTGATCGGTCTGGTTATACTGAGCCTGGGTCTGTGGGTTTTCGGTGGTAAGCTGATTGACGCAACCGCAGTGGGCCTGCTGGCAGTCTCCCTGATGCTGGCGCTGCACGTGGTACCGTGGAAAGACATTACCCGCTATAACAGCGCATGGAACACCCTGGTCAACCTTGCCACACTGGTCGTTATGGCGAATGGATTAACCCGTTCAGGCTTTATCGACTGGTTCGCCAACACCATGAGTACGCACCTGGAAGGCTTCTCGCCTAACGCGACCGTAATCGTGCTGGTGCTGGTGTTCTACTTTGCTCACTACCTGTTTGCCAGTCTTTCTGCACACACCGCCACCATGCTGCCGGTTATTCTGGCGGTTGGTAAAGGTATCCCGGGCGTTCCGATGGAACACCTGTGTATCTTGCTGGTGCTGTCCATCGGTATCATGGGCTGTCTGACTCCGTATGCAACAGGCCCTGGCGTAATCATCTACGGCTGTGGTTATGTGAAATCCAAAGACTACTGGCGTCTGGGTGCTATCTTCGGCGTTATCTACATCTCTATGCTTCTGCTGGTCGGCTGGCCGATTCTGGCAATGTGGAGCTAACCATTTCGGTTCACGCCTGATGAAAATGATGCCAGTCAGCTGAACCTGACTGGCATTTTTTATGATTAAATAGATGATATTCAGAATTTATATAAGTATTCGACATCATCATGAGATCAACATGGCGTTATTCTTCGTTGCTGGCAGCACTTCTGCTGCCAATTTCTGCGGCTAAGGCCGATGAACTTCAGGCAAAACAGTACGCTGATTTTGACAGCTACGTGCTGGCCCTCTCCTGGCAAACCGGATTTTGTCAGAGCCAGCATGAGCGTAATCGTCAGGAACCTGACGAATGTCGCCTGCAAAAAGAGAGCGCGAACAAAGCGGATTTCCTGACCGTTCACGGTTTATGGCCCAGCCTGCCAAAATCTATCGCCGCCCGTGGAGTCGACAACCGCCGCTGGATGCGTTTTGGCTGCGCGACGCGACCAATTCCCAACCTACCTGAAGCGCGCGCCAGCCGTAAATGCGCGGCACCTGAAACGGGACTTTCTCTGGAAAGCGCGGCAAAGCTCAGCGCCGTAATGCCCGGCGCCGGTGGGAGATCCTGTCTGGAGCGTTACGAGTATGCCAAACATGGCGCCTGTTTCGGTTTTGACCCCGACGCGTACTTCGGCACGATGGTACGGCTGAATAATGAGGTTAAAAACAGCGAAGCTGGCAAGTTCCTGGCAGACAACTACGGTAAAACCGTCAGCCGTAGCGCATTTGACGCCGCCGTCGCCAAAAGCTGGGGTAAAGAGAACGTTAAAGCCGTGAAGTTAAGCTGCCACGGTAATCCGGCTTATCTCACGGAGATCCAGTTATCTCTGAAAGCCGACACCATCAACCAGACGTTATCCGCACAGTCATTCTTACCGCAACCGCATCCGGGTAACTGTGGTAAACAGTTTATTATCGACAAAGTGGGATACTAAACAGCCTGATCGAACACTACGCTGCTCCCTCGTCGGGCGGAACAGCGTAGTACGTCCCCAAAGATTAAGACTGAATAAAGTTGAGCAGATCGCCGTTGATCTGATGTTTATGGGTGGTGCAAATGCCATGCGATCCACCAACATACACCTTCAGTTGCGAGTCCGGTAATATTTCCGCCGCGACCTTCCCGCAGGTTTCAAACGGGACAATCTGATCGTCATCACCGTGGATCACCAGCGTCGGGATAGTCATCTTTTTGAGATCCTCACGCAGGTCAGTTTCTGAAAACGCATGGATACAGTCGTACAACGCTTTGATGGAGCCTTGTAAGCCCTGTGCAACAAAGCTTTCGCGTACGGCTTTCGACTCATTTACGCCCGGTCGGTTGTAGCCATAGAATGCTGCGGTCAGTTCATAGAAAAAGGCAGCGCGATCGTTTATCACCCCTTCACGGATACCCTCAAACACCTCTTTCGGCACGCCGTTTGGATTAAAATCGGTCTTGATCATAATGGGCGTCACCGCGCCGATTAATACCGCTTTTGCTACCCGTTGCGTTCCATGGCGACCAATGTACCGCGCCACTTCCCCACCGCCCGTAGAGTGTCCGACATGGACGGCATCTTTAAGATTGAGATACGCGGTAAGTTCAGCCAGATCGTCAGCATACTGATCCATATTGTGACCATCCCAGGGTTGGGCCGAGCGCCCATGCCCACGCCTGTCATGGGCGATCACACGAAATCCTTTCGACGCGAGGAACAACATCTGATCCTCAAACGCATCCGCCGTCAGCGGCCAACCATGACTAAAGACAATGGGCTGTCCACTTCCCCAGTCTTTAAAATGCAAATAGCTGCCGTCTTTCAAGGTTAGTTTGTCGTACTGGCTCATGAGATCTCCTGTCGCGGAACACTGAGTTGTTTGACGCGCCCGCAGCGAGCGCTTAAAAAGCATAATGCAAATTGGAGAACGATCACGTTTTTCGGCTAAAATCACACCATACGCGACAATATTGATGATTTGCCTGAATGTGAACTAAATCACTTCAAACCTGGGGTAAGTCTCAGTATCATCATAAAAGCTAAACCCTTGCCGCCTGACGGTGAGGGTTTTCTTTTGGGATTATTTACCTGCGCACCCGCAGTATCGACGACATGGAGTAATAAATGTCCAGACCAACTATCATCATTAACGACCTCGATGCGGAACGCATTGACCGCCTGTTGGAGCAACCTGCGTTTGCTGGTTTACCGATTGCCGACGCCCTGAACGCCGAGCTGGATCGTGCCCAAATGTGTTCTCCAGAAACCATGCCGCACGATGTTGTGACCATGAACAGCCGCGTGAAATTCCGCAATCTGAGTGATGGCGAAGTCCGCGTGCGTACCCTGGTGTATCCAGCTAATATGACTGACAGCAGCACACAGCTTTCGGTAATGGCGCCGGTTGGCGCTGCACTTTTGGGTCTGCGCGTTGGCGACACCATTCACTGGGAACTGCCAGGCGGGACATCAACACATCTCGAAGTCATTGAGCTTGAGTACCAACCTGAAGCTGCTGGCGATTACCTGCGCTAACTCTGTCTTATCAAAGCGACTCGCTTTATCTTACAGGGGATGCATCCGCATCCTCTTTCCGGTTTGCCCCAGTTCCTTGTTTTTCTTCCTGTTCGCAAAACATAAATCTGTGTCGTGACTGACAGAATCATTTTTAATACTATGCTGTTATGTGTTCATGTAATGACAAGGAGAATGTTTATGTACAACACAATCATAATGCCTGTTGATGTATTCGAGATGGAACTGAGCGATAAGGCTATTCGCCATGCAGAATTTCTGGCACAGGAAAAAGGCGTTATCCATCTGCTGCACGTGTTGCCAGGTTCGGCGAGCTTAAGTCTGCATCGCTTTGCCGCTGACGTTCGTCGTTTTGAAGAGCATCTGCAACACGAAGCGGAATCCCGTCTGCAAACGATGGTCGGTCATTTCAGTATCGATCCTTCTCGTATCAAACAACACGTCCGCTTTGGCAGCGTACGTGACGTGGTCAACGAGTTAGGTGAAGAGTTGAATGCGGATGTCGTTGTCATTGGGTCACGCAATCCATCAATCAGCACCCATCTGCTAGGCTCAAACGCGTCCAGCGTTGTTCGCCACGCAACACTGCCGGTGCTGGTTGTCCGCTAACAGCCGCTGATTTACTATCTTTGCGATAGATAGAAAACCCCTGCCAGGTTAACCGCCTGACAGGGGTTTTTATTCGCTCACAATCAATACAAGTGACCGATATTCACAATGGTACTGACCGTATCGCCAAAGAACGTCAGACGACTCAGAAACAGACCAACAAACAGCAGAACAAAAAGCGCTTTTGCACGACGCTCTCCCTGGCGGCTGAGTACAAAGGCCACCGCCAGACAAACCAAACTTGCCAGATAAAGCGGCGACGTCAGCCAGGCATGCGCCGTCATCTGCATGATAGTACCGCCGCTTAACCAGATAATCGGCGCGGCAATCATGACCGCCAGACAAGCGACAATCCCCTGACGTAATGCGGCAATGGCAGGCGTGAGATTAAGCAACGGAATCGCGGCACACCCCATCACCCACACTGTGATGAAGAACAGCAGCATCGTCAGACCATTGGCGATCGCCGCCATAGCTGGGGCTGCATAAGTCATCCCCTGTACCGCCACCAGCGCGATCCCGAGAATGGATGCCAGTAAAGCTGGGGCTTTGTGCCCTTTCGCCAAAAACGTCACGCCCACCGCCGCGCCGTATAAGGTTGCGCCAAGAATTTCACGGCTCAGCCAGGCGTGCTGCAGGTTAATCAGGGCGTTGTAGGCGCGATCCGGATGCGCAAGGTGCAATACTGCCGCCACGGACGCAGCAGCCAGAACCAGCCCGCTTATCAGCCAATACAGGCGCTTGCTCTCCAGTTTTCCCTGCAAGGCACGCAGCGTCAGAATGAGTGTGATCCCAACCGACATCTGGCTCAATACGGTAAAAATAACCAGCGGAAGTTCATACTTTTCCATTACTTGCCCTCCGGCTGCTTCGGTTGGCGCGCAAGGATAAATCGCGTGCCCGGATTCAGCTGCGGCATACGCGGGAATCCCGGCGGATACTGTACGGCATTATTGGGGATCGGGTCGGCATCCAGGTCGATAAGCGTCAGCGCACCGACCGGACAGGCATTCACGCACGCCGGCTGCATACCAACATCAAGTCGCTCGTAGCACATGCTGCATTTTTCCGCTTTCTTCGTCTCCTCATTAAAGCGCGGCGCACCGTATGGGCAGTTGCGGATACAGTTTTTGCATCCGATACAGCGCTCCGGGTTATGCACCACTACACCATCTTCACGTTTGGTATACGCCTCTACCGGACACGCCGCCAGACAGGCTGGGTTTTCGCAGTGATTACAGGCCAGCGAATAAAATGCTCGCTCTTCATGCGGATAAATTTCTTTATCCAATGGATAGACATAGCGCCAGAAGCGTTCAGGCTCCAACTGGTTAAAACTCTTACACGCCATCGCACAGCCACGGCAGCCGATGCACTTATCGCTATTGACTAAAAACGCGCGTCTCATGCCGCTGCTCCTTTACTTACCAAAATGATGTCCGCAAACTGACTGTGGATCGCCGCACCCGGTGCGCCGGTTTTCATCAACCCCATATCGGCTGGGGTATCAGCTACCACGTTTTGTACGTTGTATTTGCGTTTCGGGAACCACGCCTCATACATCACCAGGAAATCTTCCGGTACGTTAGCGGTGACCTTCGCACGCAGTTCCACTTCTCCGGCGGTGTTAAACACTTTTACCAGGTCGTTTTCAGTAATTCCTCTTTTCGCTGCAGAAAGCGGATGCATATAAACAAACGGCTCCGGATAGAAAACCTGCATCCAGTCAAGGTTGATAAACTGAGAATGGATACCGAACTGCACATGCGGCGTAAACAGGTGGAATGGCAAGGTGCTTTTGGCTTCCGGTTTGTACTCCGGCAGCGCAGTATGACCATTTTTCTCGCATAGCTCAGATTTGAACTCAAACTTGCCGGAGGGCGTTTTGAACTTGCGGTCATACCAGGCCGCAGAGCTTGGTAGAATGGCTTTTTTCGGGCCGTCCAGCAGATCGTCCCAGGAAGAGATACCAAACATTTTGCCCATCCCGTCATTGAATTCCTGATCCAACCAACGTTTATGATCGAACTCCTGCGGGAACGTACAGGAACCCGGCTCCAGTTTGTTGATCGTGCGGGAAAGTAAAACGGCAATTTCCAGGTCGCATTTCGCCTCATACATCGGCTTAATGGCTGGCTGGTTGATAGAGAGCCAGTAGTGCCAGTAAGAGGCGTCTACGTTCCACTCTTCAAATGCGGTAGTCACCGGCAAAACGATATCGGCATGCCCAACGGTTTCGTTAAAGAACTGATCGGCGCACACCACCATTTCCAGTTTTTCGAACGCTTTTTCCATCTTGCTACGATCAAAATCCTGAGCAAACGGGTTCTTACAAGCGACCCAAAGCATGCGCACAGGGGGATCGTTGGCATCAAGCAACCCTTGTGCCGTCTGGTTGATATTAAGCGAACGATCGGAATATTGCGCAACTGCGCCCGCGGCGCCAAATTCGCTGGTTGCCCCAGCAGCACCGGGCATACCAACAGAACCTACCGGCGGTTTCTGCAGCATGGCATTGTAGTTAAAGCCCCAGGTATGCAGGTGACCATAACGCGCCCCGCCGCCTTCAACCCCAATATTGCCGGTCATTGCCACAAAGGCATCAATCGCACGGACGTTTGCGCCGCCGTTGACATGGCGCTGCATACCGTAGCCAATCCACACGGTGGCAGGATTAACTGCGGTAAATTCTTCCGCCAATTGACGAACAACATCAGCGGAAAAACCACAGATTTCAGCGGCCCACTCAACGGTCACATTGTTGCGCAGATAGGCTTCGAATTCCGGATAACCGTGGGAATAGTTATTGACGAAATCCTGATCCACCAGACCTTTATCCACCAGATGGCGCGCCATTCCCAACGCCAGAGCGCCATCTGAGCCTGGACGTACACGCAAGTAGAGATCGGCTTTCGCGGCAGTCTGGGTTAACAGCGGATCGATAACGACCACTTTTGCGCCTTTTTCCCGCGCCTGATAGACATATTTCATGGTGTGCATTGAACACCAGGCCGGGTTAGCCCCCCAGATGATGATGTATTTGGCTTTCACCATATCTTCCGGGTCGTTACACCACATGTCGCCCATGTCATAGTTCTGCGCGTCAATACCGGCCGGCCAGCACGGCGTTCCGGCAAAACGGGTGGTGTAGCCCAGCGAAGACATCATGCCTTCAACGGCATAGTTCAGCACACCGAATTTGCCGGAGTACTTAGTCAGCGCCAGACCCAGCATTGAGCCGTCTTTCTTTTTGATCTCCAGCATCTTGGTCGCAATACGCTGCATTGCGTCTTCCCATGAGATGCGACGCCAGTTCCCGCTACCGCGAACATCCTGAACCATCGGATATTTAATACGATCCGGACTATAGACGCGACGGGGATAAGTCAGGCCTTTTACACAAGGAGTACCGTGTGTAAATGTTGACTCCGGTGCCCCTTCGACAAAGGTGATGACACCGTCTTTCACCCAGGTTTTCAGGCTACAGGTGTCATAGCAGTTACGCGGACAAGCGTTGCGATAAATTTTGTAGGTTTTGGGGTTAAACGGGATTGGCGGTTGCGCCAATGCGCAGCGTGAAGTCAGCAATCCCCCTGGCAGGGCTGCGACCGTGCCAAGGGCAATCAACCCTTTCAAAAATGAACGTCTGTTCAGAACTCCCGGTTCATTACTCATATTGATACTCTCGTTTTTAATTCATCAAGCCAAGAAGACAATCTTCCCGCTACGTTTTTCAACGTGACGGTTTGTGCATTTATATTTATTTTTTCTATATACTTGGGCACCCACACCGCGACATACTCAGATGCATATCGAGTAAGGGTCACCTGGTATTCAGATGATGCTCTGGCATTAGCTGATAATAAAACCGCCAATTCCAATACACAGGAAATATGATCATCCGGAATATTATTCCTGTCATTTATAGATAAGCCCATATTTGCCATGAATTCCCGAATGCTTCGGGTTGATTTGCCCATTACGAGGGCATCTTCTTCAAGATAAACCGAGGCAAACGGCGCGGCCTTTAGTTTCTGCGGTCCGACAAACAGTGCATTGAAGTCGTACTCCACTTCCAGCCACTCCTGCTCTGTTAGCGACTCGGCATTTCTATCCAGGGCAGAATAAGCCTCTTTCAGCGCGTTACTGTCATAAGAGATAAAAAAGTCACGCAAAAATAACCCTGTCGATTCAAAGTTCGTCAGGGTTTTATATATTTCACCCATGAATTAACCAACCATTTATTCATAAAATAAATAAGAACATAATGTGGGTTAATATAATAAATGAAACGCTAACGCTTTCTTTGACTAAAAAAATGATCAGGCTAACTTAAGTAATGTTTTATGCGTTTTATTGTTTCAGGAATTGAAAATTTGTGAGCGGCGGAAATAAAAAAAACCGCCAGAGGAAAACTGGCGGTTTTGGTATTGCAGGTGTGTCTTACTTTTTTATGCTACTGTCGTGCGAATCAGATAATCAAACGAACTCAATGATGCCTTGGCACCTTCGCCGGTCGCAATGATAATCTGCTTATACGGTACGGTGGTGCAATCACCGGCAGCAAAAACGCCCTTAACGCTCGTTTCGCACTTGGCATCAATGATGATTTCACCCATGCGATTACGCTCAACGGCACCTTCCAGCCAGTTGGTATTTGGCAACAGACCAATCTGTACAAAAATACCAGCCAGTTCTACGCTGTGAACATCGCCGCTTACGCGATCACGATACGCCAGACCAGTGACTTTGCTGCCATCGCCTTTCACTTCTGTCGTTTGCGCGTTGAGAATGATATCGACGTTTTTCAGACTGCGAAGTTTATTCTGCAGCACCTGATCGGCCTTCATTTCTGGAGCAAACTCCAGCAGCGTGACATGTTCAACAATACCAGCGAGGTCGATTGCGGCCTCAACACCAGAGTTACCGCCGCCAATCACTGCGACGCGCTTGCCTTTAAACAGCGGGCCATCGCAGTGTGGGCAGTAGGTTACGCCCTTGGTGCGATACTGATCTTCGCCCGGCACGTTCATGTTGCGCCATTTCGCACCAGTAGCAATGATAATACTGCGAGCTTTCAGCACTGCACCGGATGCCGTTTCGATCTGATGTAGACCGCCTTCCTGCGCCGCCGGGACCAGTTTGCTCGCGCTCTGGCTGTCGATCACATCAACATCATAATCATCAACGTGTGCTTTCAGCGCGCCGGCCAGTTTCTGACCTTCAGTTTTGGGCACCGAGATATAGTTTTCAATATCAACGGTATCAAGAACCTGACCACCAAAGCGTTCGCCCATCAGTCCGGTGCGAATACCTTTACGTGCAGAGTACACCGCCGCTGCCGCGCCCGCAGGACCAGAACCGACAATCAGCACATCATAGGCATCGCGCTTGTTCAGCTCTTCGGCTGCACGTTTTTCTGCACCGGTATCCACTTTCGCCACGATCTCAGTCAGCGTCATACGACCCTGACCGAACTCTTTGCCGTTCATATAGACCGCTGGAACGCCCATCACGTTGCGCTCGGTGATTTCGTTCTGGAATGTCCCGCCGTCAATCGCCGTATGCTTGATACGGGGGTTGAGTACAGACATCAGGTTCAGCGCTTGCACTACGTCCGGACAGTTATGGCAGGAAAGCGAATAATAGGTTTCAAACTCAAAATCACCGTCGAGATCGCGGATTTGCTCCAGCAACGCCTGCGCTTCTTTTGACGGATGACCGCCGGTCCACAGCAGCGCCAGCACCAGAGAGGTAAATTCATGACCCAGAGGAGAACCGGCAAAGCGTGGTCCCTGATGAGAACCGGGGTTAGTAATCAGAAACGATGGCTTACGTACCGCCAGAGTATTGTCTTCTTTGAAGGTGACTTTTTCTGACAATTCAGCAATTTCAGTCAGCAGTTCCTTGATTTCTGCCGATTTAGCGCTGTCATCCAGCGTAGCAATCAACTCAACAGGTTTGGTCAGTTTCTCAAGGTAAGCCCTGAGCTGGGTTTTCATATTTGTGTCGAGCATTCTTCTTCCCTCTCTGAAAACATCATCATGCAAGCCGACTTCGCTGGACTGCATTAATGCAACTTGCGTCATGGTGCTGGAATGAAATGGGCGCGTCTGCGCCCATTGATTGCCGGGTGGCACTTCGTTTACCGGCCTACGGTTTCATAGGCCTGTGCAAGCGCATCACCGCAAGGCAAAACTGGCTTAGATCTTGCCGACCAGATCTAAAGATGGCGCTAAGGTCGCTTCACCTTCTTTCCATTTCGCCGGGCAAACTTCACCTGGGTGAGAAGCGACGTACTGAGCAGCTTTAATTTTGCGCAGCAGGTCAGATGCATCACGGCCGATACCTTCAGCGGTAACTTCGATTGCCTGGATGATACCCTGCGGGTCAACAACGAAAGTTGCGCGATCAGCCAGACCTTCATCTTCACGCATGTTGTCGAAGTTACGGGTCAGGGCGCCAGTCGGGTCACCGATCATCGCGTATTTGATTTTCGCGATAGTGTCAGAGCTGCTGTGCCATGCCTTGTGAGTGAAGTGGGTGTCAGTAGAGACGGAATAGACATCTACGCCCAGTTTCTGCAGTTCTTCATAATGGTCTGCAACGTCACCCAATTCGGTCGGGCATACGAAAGTAAAGTCAGCCGGGTAGAAGAAGAAGACGCTCCAGCGACCTTCGGTATCTTTCTCGGTTACTTCGATGAACTCACCGTTTTTGAACGCCTGGTTTTTGAAAGGTTTAATTTTAGTATTAATCAAAGACATCTGTACTTCCTCCGTGTTTTCGTTGAGAGATAAGTTAACGAAAATCTCTTCGCAGGGCTAATGCGTTTCCTTTATCAAATCAATAAGCGATAACTAACAACCCACTCAAACACATGTTGTGAACTTAACGATAAAAGTAAAAAAGGCCCCCTTTGCAGGGAGCCCCATTACCCGAGCTACCCGCAGGTAACATCAGTGCCAGCAGGACTGGCTATGTGTTGCGCTCTACATTACCTTAACAAAGGTCGTAACAGCGATTGGGATTACATCACCCAACTAAAGAAAGGGCAATCGATGGACGGTCGATCTTACCTATGGCTGCGATAGGTTTTACAACAGAGTCCCCTGTCCTTCTTATTTTATAAGGAAAATCAATGTTTAAACGCACCTTACTTTTAAGCCTGCTCCCTGCAGTGGTGTATGCCGAAGAACTGCCTGCTCCTGTTAAAGCGATTGAGAAACAGGGCATTACTATCCTGAAACCCTTCGACGCGCCGGGAGGAATGAAAGGCTATCTGGGAAAATACCAGGATATGGGCGTTACTATCTACGTCACGCCTGACGGTAAACATGCCATCTCGGGCTACATGTATAACGAAAAAGGAGAAAACCTCAGCAATGCGCTAATCGAAAAAGAGGTTTATGCCCCTGCAGGTCGCGAGATGTGGCAACGGATGGAAAAGGCATCCTGGATCCTGGACGGGAAAAAAGAGGCACCAGTCATTGTCTACGTGTTTGCCGATCCTTTCTGTCCTTATTGTAAACAATTCTGGCAGCAGGCGCGCCCGTGGGTGGATTCCGGAAAAGTTCAGTTGCGCACATTGCTGGTTGGCGTAATTAAACCCGAAAGTCCGGCTACCGCCGCTGCGATTCTGGCCGCAAAAGATCCGGCCAAAACCTGGCATGACTATGAGGCATCTGGTGGGAAAATAAAGTTGGAAATCCCGACCGCCGTCCCCCCAGAACAGATGAAAGTATTGAATATCAATCAAAAGTTGATGGATGACCTGGGGGCTAACGTAACGCCGGCTATCTATTACATGAGCAAGGACAATACGTTACAACAGGAGGTCGGGTTGCCCGATAAGGATAAATTAAACATTATCATGGGAAATAAATAAAGGTAATAGAATGAGTGATTGTTATCGTTCTCATTTCAATCACTCAGCACAATTCAAATTCCCCTCGTGAAAATTACGCAGATTGTGCTATTTTAGTTAAAGTTAATGATTCATTAAGCACAGAAACATAAACTACCAGAATAACTACCATTTAAAATATTCAAAATCTTTATTTTTCTCAACATAACTATTATTGGAAGGCATATATGGCTAATCTCTACGACCTTAAAAAATTCGATCTCAATCTACTGGTTATATTTGAGTGTATTTATCAACATTTGAGCATCAGTAAGGCTGCTGAAACGCTGTATATTACACCTTCTGCTGTTAGTCAGTCGTTGCAGCGACTGCGTACGCAATTTAATGATCCACTGTTTATTCGTTCCGGTAAGGGTATTACCCCGACGGTGACAGGCATTAATCTTCATCATCATCTTGAGAAAAACCTCAACAATCTGGAACAAACAATAAACATAATGCACAGTTCCAGTCTGAGCAAAAAATTTGTTATTTACAGCCCGCAATTTGCAACCAGACTGATTATCAACGAGTTAATTCATTCTCTCAGAGATGAGTCAGATATCGAAATTGAGCATCACGATATATTAATCTCCTCAGAAACGGCGGAGAACATATTGGTATACCGCAAGGCTGACCTGGTCATTACGACAGAGTCAATCAATAACCGCTCCATTATCTGTACGCCATTCACAACACTCGAGCATGTCCTGGCTTGCAGAAAAAATCACTCAAGAATCAATGAGTCAAGTACGATTGATGACATTATACAAGAGCAGTTTACATTTTTTCTTACTGAAAATGAAGGTATTAAAAACTTCCAGTCACAAATAGATAATGCTTTAATCAATCGTAACATTGGTTTCAGCAGCGATTCGACGATCTCAATCACCAATATCATTGCCAGCACGGACATAATCGGCGTTATTCCTCGGGCTATATACGAATACTATCGTACTTCTTTAGATTTAAAAGAGATCAATATTGATTTTACATTACCATCCATTACACTTTATTTAATGTACAACAGAGCCTCACTCAACAATAATGCTTTCGCTGAATACATAGCAAGAATCAGCCAGAATATTATTTAAAGCAGCAAGTGATATATTCAATCAATAAATTTAATTCATCCAGAGAATAATCTCTGTCGAACCATACAAATAAAGAATGCAGCGTAAATTGCATAACACATAAACTGGCATATCCAATTACAAGCATTTATTATGTCTGTAAATAATAAGATGCCGATATGGACTTGATATGTCTGTTTATAAAATTCCTCTGGTACAAAATGTTCTGGAGGCCGCTCAGGAACGCATAACCTGGACACTAGAAACTCTGCCACGCGTGTGCGTCTCATTCTCTGGAGGAAAAGATTCAGGGCTAATGCTACACCTGACAGCCACGCTCGCTCGTCAGTTAGGAAAAAAAATTAACGTCCTGTTTATCGACTGGGAAGCACAATTTTCCTGCACTATCGACTATGTAGTAGCTCTACGTGAACGTTATGCCGATGTCATTGAACGATTTTATTGGGTGGCCTTACCGCTCACCACCCAAAATTCACTCTCACAATTTCAACCCGAATGGCAGTGCTGGGAACCTGATACACCGTGGGTTCGTCAACCACCTGCGGATGCTATAACCGACCCTGAGTTCTTCTCTTTCTATCAACCCGGCATGACATTTGAACAATTTGTTCGTGAATTTGCTGACTGGTTTTCAGAGAAACGACCAGCCGCCATGATGGTGGGCATCCGCGCCGATGAGTCATACAATCGTTTCGTCGCTATCGCCAATTCTCATAAGCAACGTTTTGCCGATGATAAACCCTGGACTACCAGCGCCCCCGGCGGGCACACCTGGTATATTTATCCGCTTTATGACTGGAAAACCGCCGATATATGGACCTGGTTTGCAAAAACCAGAATGCCGAGCAATCCCCTATACAACCTGATGTATCAGGCTGGTGTCCCAACGCGCTACATGCGCATTTGTGAGCCCTTTGGCCCGGAACAGCGCCAGGGATTATGGCTATATCATGTCATTGAACCCGAGCGCTGGGCAGCCATGTGCGCCCGTGTTAGCGGCGTCAAAAGCGGGGGAATTTACGCTGGACATGATAATCATTTTTACGGTCACCGGAAAATACTCAAACCAGAGCATTTAAGCTGGCAGGAATATGCCATGCTGCTATTGAACAGCATGCCAGAGACGACTGCAGAACATTACCGCAATAAAATCGCCGTTTATTTACAGTGGTATAAGAAAAAGGGCATGGACAATATCCCGCAAATTCAGGAAAAAGATATTGGTTCAAAGGATATTCCATCGTGGCGGCGTATCTGCAAAGTCTTGCTGAATAATGACTACTGGTGCCGGGCACTTTCTTTTAGCCCAACAAAACCTAAAAACTACCAACGTTATAACGAACGTATGAAAACAAAACGCCAGGAATGGGGGATTTTATGCAGCAACGATTAACTCAGGAACTCACTGGTTTTCTTTCTGGCCTGTCAGAAGAAGAGCGAATTGAAGCGATCAATCAATTCAGAATGGCGATACACAGCGTCAGCCCCTTTCGCGATGAGCCTGTCGATTGTGTGTTATGGGTTAAAAATGATCATATCTCGCCCAACGATTACAATCCCAATAACGTTGCCCCGCCGGAGAAAAAGTTGCTGCTGAGATCCATCGAAGCCGACGGATTCACTCAACCTATTGTGGTGGTCCAGTCAACGGCGGAAGACTATGAAATCGTCGATGGATTTCACCGTCATGAGTTAGGTAAAAGCAAGCTATTGCTGAGATCACGCCTGCATGGCTATCTGCCCGTCACCTGTTTACAACGCGAACGCCACGAACGTATGGCAGCGACCATTCGCCATAACCGTGCTCGCGGGCGGCATCAAATTCACGCTATGTCGGAAATCGTTCGTGAATTATCACAGCTGGGGTGGAGTGAAGAGAAAATAAGTAAAGAGCTAGGTATGGACGACGATGAGGTTTTACGTCTAAAACAAATCAACGGCCTGCAAGAGTTGTTTGCCGACCGTCGATTCTCTAAAGCCTGGACGGTGAAATAGCTATAGCGAAACCAAACGTTCGGCTGCCGCTAGTAGCGTCGATTCTTGCTTGGCAAAACAGAGGCGAATCAACTTATGCGGAAAAGGATCGGCGCAAAAAACCGACAACGGGATCGCCGCAACGCCCACCTCAGTCGTTAGCCACTGGCAAAACTCAACGTCGTTAAGCGTAGAGACAGCACTGTAATCGACCAACAGAAAATACGTGCCTTCACACGGGAGTATTTCCAGGCGGCTATCACGCAAGGCATTCACCAATATGTCGCGTTTTTGCTGATAAAATGCTGGCAGCTCATGATAGTGCGCTGGATCTTCGCGCAGCATATCCGCCAGCGCCAGCTGCGCCGGCGTATTGACAGAAAACGTCAGATACTGGTGAACCTTGCGCAATTCTGCGCTAATGGCGGCAGGCGCGACGCAGTAGCCAACTTTCCAGCCGGTCATATGATAAGTCTTACCAAATGATGAAACGGCAACAGCGCGTTCACGTAGCTGGGGATGCGCCAGCACGCTGGCATGACCCTGTTCAGCGAAGCAGATATGTTCATAAACTTCATCACTGATGACAAAGATCTCGCGTTCTTTAATCGCCTGCCACAGCGCATCAAAATCGGCGTGATGCCACACGGTGGCAGAAGGGTTATGCGGTGTGTTAAGGATCACCAGCCGGGTACGTTCGCTGAGCAAAGCGCTAAACGCCCGCCAGTCGACGCGAAAAGACGGCGGTTGCAGCGCGATACGTTTCACCACCCCGCCGGATAATTCGACCGCAGGCGCATAGCTATCGTAACTTGGGTCAAAACAAATCACCTCATCACCCTGACGCACCAGCGCCGTAATTGCGGCGTACAATGCTTCCGTTGCCCCTGCGGTGACGGTCACTTCACTATTTGCGTCGGGACTAAAGCCGTATAACTGCGTGGTTTTATCCGCAATAGCTTCGCGCAGCGGCTGCACACCCGTCATCGGCGCATACTGGTTTGCACCATACGCGACGTGATACGCCAGACGTTCCTGCAAAAAAAGTGGACCGTCAAAATCAGGAAATCCCTGCGAGAGGTTAATGGCCTGATGCTGCTGCGCCAGCGCGCTCATTTGCGTGAAAATAGTGGTGCCCAGATTAGGTAGTTTGCTTTGCGGAATCAGCGGGTTATTACTCATTATTGTTATCCCAGCGTGTGATGTTGTGGTTGAAGCCACTATAGCACGATGCTAGCATTTGGCAATCAAGACGTTCAGACGTCTATATAAAAATAACCTGCCAGGACAGGACAGCCAAAAGGACAAACACAACATGAGTAATACCGAGATTCGCGTCGTCACCGGCCCGGCCAACTATTTTTCCCATACCGGCAGCCTGTCAAGACTCAACGATTTTTTCACTGCCGATCAACTCTCACACGCTGTCTGGGTTTATGGTGAGCGCGCCATTGATGCGGCCCGCCCTTATCTGCCAGATGCATTTCATCTTGCCGAAGCTAAGCGCCTGTTGTTCACAGGACACTGCAGCGAAACCGATGTAACTGAACTGCAAAAACTGTCAGGAGAGGATCGCAGCGTGGTGATTGGCGTGGGCGGCGGAACCTTGCTCGACACCGCCAAAGCGCTGGCTCGTCGTCTCGGTTTGCCTTTCGTGGCGATCCCGACCATTGCCGCCACCTGCGCGGCCTGGACACCGCTCTCTGTCTGGTACAACGATGCTGGCCAGGCGCTACATTTTGACATTTTCGATGATGCTAATTTTCTCGTACTGGTAGAGCCGGAAATCATACTCAACGCCCCAGAGGAGTATTTACTGGCGGGGATCGGCGATACGCTGGCGAAGTGGTATGAAGCTGTCGTTCTCGCGCCTCAGCCGGAAACTTTGCCGTTGACCGTACGCCTGGGTATCCATGCCGCACAGACGATCCGCGATGTCCTGCTGGAAAGCAGCGAGCAGGCGCTAGCCGATAAACAACAAGGCAAGTTAAGCCGCACATTTTGCGATGTGGTTGATGCCATTATTGCCGGAGGCGGCATGGTTGGCGGTCTGGGCGAACGTTACACCCGGGTGGCGGCAGCACATTCGGTACACAATGGCCTGACCGTCCTTCCGCAAACGGAGAGGTTTTTACACGGCACCAAAGTGGCGTACGGCATACTGGTGCAGAGCGCGCTGCTGGAACAAGATGATGCACTGGCGCAATTGATAGCCGCTTATCAGCGCTTCAACCTGCCAACGCGGCTGGCTCAATTAGATGTGGATATCAAGAATCAGGCCGAGATTGATAAGGTGATTGCCCACACTCTGCGCCCGGTAGAATCCATTCACGCGCTAGCGGTGACGTTAACCCCGGATACCCTGCGCACGGCGTTCGAAAAGGTAGAATCGTTTACAGGGTGAGCGAAAAATCTGCCGGGAGCAGATTTGCACACTGCTTGCAGCGGCCCTGTAGGGGCGAAGCCCAGGGATGGGCCGAGTAACAAAGCCCACATACCTGCAGCTTGAATTATGAAGATCATTAACAACAGCGCGCGCCGCCTTTGCCCCCATAACGCGCATCCTGGCGCTCGCGGAAAAATTCTTCGTAGGTCATCGGCGTCTGATCCGGGTGCGTGACTCGCATATGTTCAACATAGTTGTCGTAATCCGGTACACCGATCATTAACCGGGCGGTTTGGCCTAAATACTTTCCGGCTTTAGAGAGCGTTTCAAACATAGTGGTTACCTGTCGTACAAACGCCCTCCCCGTTCAGGAGAGGGCTAATTGGTTAAGAGAATATTAGTGCGCGCCTTTCGCCTGCGCCACGATCTCTTCGACATTCTCAGGCATCGGTTCGTATGGCGTTTCTTTCGACGTAGGTTTATCTTCTTTCAACGCTGCCAGTGCAGTTTTGATAGAGAACAGACCCAGCACCACCACGACCACCATGAAGAAAATGGTAAGCCCCGCATCCAGACGGTTGTTAAACACCAGCTGCGTCAGCTGTGACTGGGTGTACTGTGCCGGAATGTTTCCGCTGTCGATCATAGCCTGGAACTTGTTGGCGATAGCCAGGAAGCCGATTTTCGCATCCGGGCTAAACGCTTTCTGCCAGCCAGCAGTCAGGGTACAAATCAGCAGCCAGGCGGTTGGCACCAGCGCCACCCATGCGTAGCGTTGACGTTTCATCTTGAACAGTACCACTGCACAAAGCATCAGCGCCATACCGGCCAGCATCTGGTTGGCGATACCAAACAGTGGCCACAGGGTATTAATACCGCCCAGTGGATCCACCACGCCCTGGTGCAAGAAATAACCCCAGGCCAGCACGCACAGCGCTGTCGCCAACAGGTTCGCTGGCAGCGAATCGGTACGTTTCAGACCCGGTGACATCACGCCCAGCAGATCCTGCAACATAAAGCGCGCGGCGCGCGTACCGGCGTCGACTGCCGTCAGAATAAACAGGGCTTCAAACAAAATGGCGAAGTGATACCAGAACGCCACATCCATCATGCCACCCAGCGCACCGTGCAGAATATACGCCATGCCCACCGCCAGCGTCGGCGCACCGCCTGCGCGGGAGATAATGGATTGTTCGCCGACATCGTTCGCAATCTGATGCAGCGTATCAGGCGTGATAACAAAGCCCCAACTGCTCACGACTTGTGCCGCTGACGCAACCACATCGGTGGTTCCGGCAGGTGCCAGTACCGCCATCGGGCTGTTCATCGCAAAGTAAACACCTGGATCGATAACGCAGGCCGCCACCAGCGCCATAATGGCGACAAAGGATTCCATCAGCATCCCGCCGTAACCGATAAAGCAGGCCTGACCTTCATTCGCCAGCATCTTCGGCGTGGTGCCGGAGGCAATCAGCGCGTGGAAACCCGAGACTGCACCGCAGGCGATGGTAATAAACAGGAACGGGAACAAGTTACCACTCCAGACCGGGCCTGTACCGTCAACAAACTTGGTCAACGCAGGCATGGTCAGTGTCGGGCGCATGATCAGGATCCCTACCGCCAGACCAACAATGGTGCCAATTTTCAGGAAGGTAGAAAGATAATCACGCGGTGCCAGCAGCAGCCATACCGGCAGCACGGCAGCGACAAAACCGTATCCCACCAGCATCCATGTCAGCTGTACGCCGGTAAAGTCAAAATAAGGAGCCCAGGTGGGACTTTCCGCCACCCAGCCGCCGGAAATAATGGCGAATACCAGGAAGACCAGACCGATGACCGACACTTCACCAATGCGACCTGGGCGCAGATAACGCAGGTAAATCCCCATAAAAATCGCCAGCGGGATTGTGAACGCCACGGTATAGGTTCCCCACGGACTGTGGGTCAGCGCTTTCACGACGATCATCGCCAGTACCGCCAGGATAATCACCATGATCATAAAACAGGCCACCAGCGCAATAACGCCTGCCGTTGGGCCCATCTCTTCTTTAACCAGTTCGCCAAGGGAACGACCATCGCGACGGGTAGATACAAACAGTACCATGAAGTCCTGCACCGCACCCGCCAGCACCACCCCGGCCAGCAACCAGATCATACCTGGCAGATAGCCCATTTGCGCCGCCAGTACAGGTCCAACTAATGGCCCCGCTCCGGCAATCGCCGCAAAATGGTGACCAAACAGCACTTTTTTATCGGTGGGAACATAGTCCAGACCATCGTTATGACGCACGGCTGGCGTCATACGCGTCGGGTCCAGCGCCAATACATTTTTAGCGATGTACAGGCCGTAGAAACGATAAGCGATAAGGTAGACACAGACCGACGCCACGACTATCCACAACGCGTTGATCTGTTCACCGCGGTTTAATGCGATATAGCCGAGGGCAAATGCTCCCATTACGGAGAGCACTGTCCAGACGAGGTACTTCCCTGATTTGTTCATAGTTGTTATCCGTTGTCCGCTCCAGAGAGATGTTACATTTTGTTTCTATAACATCTTTTCTGAATTTAACAACCTGACAACCATACAAACCCGAAGTATCACTGAGTATTTACATTGCATTGTTAACTAGATCACTTCATTTACCTGTTAACGCTGCAATTTCATTTTACTTTTCAGGGTCACTTCACCCCATCACCGCAGTACCTAAACGGCAGGTGCAACAGCGTCGTCCCTGCTCATCAAAGATGACGATTTCCCAGCTCTGATTCTGACGCCCGAGGTGCAAAGGTTGGCAGACACCGCGCACTTTACCCTGCGAAACCGCCCGATGGTGCGTGGCGTTGAGTTCCGTCCCCACCACACACTGCCCGTCGCGAGTCATCAGATAACCCGCCATCGAACCCAACGTTTCTGCCAGAGCCGCAGACGCTCCGCCGTGCAGCAAACCAAACGGCTGATGCGTACGCTCATCCACCGGCATTTCGGCTTCCAGCACATCATCACTCAGTCGGGTATAGACCATGCCCAGGTGCGCCACCATGGTGTTCTGACTGGTGGCATTGAGTTCATCCAGCGTTAAATGACGTTTCCAGATCATCGTCATGCTCCCAGCGTAGAGCCGCCGTCTACCACGATATCCTGCAACGTAATGTGGCTGGCTAAATCGGAGGCAAGAAATAAAATCGTGTGGGCGATCTCCTGCGGCTGGGCGATTTTCCCCAACGGAATGCCGAGCTTATACTGCTCGCCAAATCCACGAATACGCTGCTGTTCCGCGTCATCGCTGACCCACAACGTACGCTGCATATCGGTATCGGTCGAGCCAGGCGAAACCACATTACAGCGCACACCGCTACCCGCCAGTTCAAGTCCGACGGTTAACGCCAGGCTTTTCAGCGCGGCTTTTGACGCCCCATAAGCACTCATGCCGATACGCGGCGTGTGCGCCGCATCCGATGCAACGGTGACGATCGCCCCACCCTGCTGGCGACGAAACTGCGCCATCGTCTGCTGAAACAGATTGAACGCCCCGCCCACGTTGACGGCGAAGGTTTGCTGCCAGTCCTCAACGCTAAGCTCGTCGGTTGGTCCCATACGCAGGATCCCTGCGGCATTCACCAGTATGTCGAGACATTCGGTATTCGCGAGCAAACGCCCGCATACCTGCGCCACCTGCTGCGCGTTCGCCACGTCCATCACCTCGGTGGCAAAGGGATACTCTGCCAGCGCGAACTCGCGGTCAAAGCCCGTAACCTGTGCCCCGGCGTCAATAAACGCCAGCGCCGTGGTGTAGCCGATTCCTTTTCCCGCGCCGGTTACCCAGACGGTTTTCCCTGTGAAGTCAAATCCGGCCATTACTTCACCTCGCGGGAGAGCAGCGTCCACCAGGCGTCAATGGTCGGTTTTTTCGCCAGCATGACGAAATCAATGTCGCCATGCACTTTACGCCAGCGGGCGGCCAGCGCCATCATGCGAACCGAATCCAGTCCATAGTCGATCAGGTTTTCATCATCCATCGGCTCTTCTGATTCATCCAGCAGCGGCAGAATAACGCGGCGCAACGCCTCTTTACTGGCCGGGACAGGCATCGGCAATAATTCCTGCGTCATCACCACACGCCCGGAACGTCCCGCCACATATTTCAGCGACATCAGATGTTCGTCACGGCTAAAGTCCGCCAACGCATCGGCAACCATAAACGGTTTGATATCACGCATGAAGGCGTCTGTTGCAGTGGTCATACAGCCAATATGCGCATACACGCCGGTAATAATCAGTTGATTACGCCCGGTTTCCTTAAGCATCTGTTCTAACGGAGAGCGATGAAATGCGCTGTAACGCCATTTCACCAGGATAGTATCTGCTGCATCCGGTGCCAGCGCTTCAACGATTTTTTGCTGCTCAGGCGAACGCGTCAGGCCCGGCCCCCACATATCATTAAGCAAAGCACGGTCCTCATCACTCTGCTCTTTCGGCTGGGCGGTGTAATACACCGGAATATTATGCGCTTTGCAGTACTGGCGCAGCGCGGCGATGTTCGCGACGACCTGCTCCATCATCGGGCAGTTATCGCCCCAAAAACCGATAAAATAGTCCTGCATGTCATGGATCAGCAGCGCGGCGCGTTCAGGTTCAAAGGCCCAGTCCACTTTGTTCACCGGAACATCAAGCGCTGTGGGTAGCGCATAAGCCTGCAGTTTAGGAATTGCCATCTCTTTTTCTCCTTCAGGCCAGTGAACGTGATGCCAGCCACTGACGTAATTGTTTTTTATCCACTTTCCCAACCGGCGTCAGCGGTAATGACTCAACGCATTCCACACGGTCAGGTAATTTGAATTCCGCCACGCCCTGCTCGCGCAGAAAACGACGCACCTGCACCGCGCGTAGCGGCTCTTTTACTACCAGGCAGGCGCAGCTTTTCTCGCCCATCAGCTCGTCATCCACACTGACCAGCGCCGCATGAATCACCGCCGGATGGCGCAGTAACAAGTTTTCGATTTCTTCGGCAGCGATCTTCTCCCCGCCACGGTTGATCTGATCTTTTTCGCGCCCCTGCACGGTGATGTAGCCATCCCGATCGATAGCGATCAGATCGCCGGAGCAGTAAAACCCGTTGGCATCAAAGGCGCTGGCATTGTGTTCAGGGCTGTTGAAATAGCCACGGAAGGTGTACGGGCCACGCGTCATCAGGCGTCCGGTTTCGCCCTGTGGCAAAGGATTACCGTCAGCGTCTGCCACCCAAACCTCATCATCGGGACACATCGGGCGACCCTGGGTATTGATGATGCGCTCAGGACTGTCGTCCAGGCGGGTGTAGTTCACCAGCCCTTCCGCCATACCGAAGACCTGCTGCAACTGGCAGCCTATTTCCGCCGGAATGCGGGCTGCAAGCGTCGCGGACAAGCGCGCTCCGCCAACCTGTAACAATTTCAGCGATGCCAATTGCGCATTACTGCCCCACTCCGCAATCGCCTGCAGCCACAGGCTCACGGCTGGCGGCACCAGCGCCGTAACGTTCACCTGATGCTGTTCAATCAACGGGAAGCACAGCGTGGCGCTTGGATCGGCCGCCAGCACTACAGTTCCACCCGCAAGGAACACCCCCAGCGCGCCAGGTGAACTCATGGCGTAGTTATGCGCCGCCGGAATAGCGCACAGATAGCGCGTTTCTCCAGTGAAATGGCAAATCTCGTTGCTGCGGCGCACGCTGTAGTAATAATCGTTATGGGTACGCGGGATCAGCTTCGGCGTCCCGGTAGTGCCACCGGAAAGCTGGAAATACGCCACTTCATCTGCAGGCGATGGCGTAGCGGTAAAATCAGTCGCCGACTGGCTTATCGCGTTTTGCAGGTTGTGTTCACCCTCGTCATTGAGCAGCAGAACCACGCGCACCGAGCTGTGCTCGGCAACAAATGTGTTCAGAAAGTCATCTGCGGTAAACAGCGTATGCGCGCGGTCAGCGATCAGCAGCGCCGGTTTAATTTGTGTCGCGTAGGCGTTGAGCTCGGTGCGTTGATGGCTGTACAGCCCAAAAACAGGCGCCACTCCCAGCTTGAGCAGGGCAAAAAAGGTGACATACAGTTCAGCCACATTGCCCAGTTGCACCAGCGCGGTTTCGCCGGGTTTGATCCCCAGGCGGCGCAGGCTGCTGGCGAGATTATCCGCTGCCTGGTTCAACTGGCGATAGCTCAGATGGCGTTCACCATCAATCACCGCCGTCTGGTCACTATCGGCGTGGCGAGTCAAAATGTCGGTCAGCGGCAAACCCTGCCAGTAACCTTTTTCACGATAGCGGCGGGCAAATTCTTCCGGCCAACGGGTGAAAGGAATACTCATGATTACTCCTTAGAGCCTGTCAATAAGGCGTATATTGTTGCAGCCAGTTTGGACACGGACAGCGCGGAGCAACCGGAGCGTACTTGTGGTACGTGAGGATTGTGAGCACTGCCCAGGGTCAAACTGGCAAATAAAATAGCCTGATGGACCAGGCTCTTAATGCAGGCCAAAAACATTCAACATGGTGGAAAGCTTGGCTCCCGTTTCACGCCATTCCGCAACCGGGGAAGAGGCTGGCACAATTCCTGCTCCGGCGAAGAAACGAACCTGATTGCGCAGCAGCCTCGCGCAGCGGATCGTCACGACCCATTCACCGTTACCTTCGGCATCACACCAGCCGACAATGCCGCCGAACAGTTCACGATCGAACGGCTCCAGTTCGGCGATAAGTTTGCGTGCGACCTGATGCGGGAAGCCGCTCAGCGCAGGTGTCGGGTGTAGCAGGCACGCCAACGTCAGGGCGTTTTCCTGCGCGTTGGCTTTACCTTCAAACGGCGTACCGAGGTGCCACAGCGTAGGCGTGGTAACCAGTTGCGGAGAGGAAGGGAGTTGCAGTTCACGGCTACGATCGCGCAATACATTTTTCATCGCCTGCGTCACCAGTTCGTGTTCATGGCGATCCTTCTCGGATGCCAGCAGGCGATTACCCGCCTCCCTGTCCAGCACATCGTCCGGCTGACGGCGCGCGGAACCGGCCAGAGGTAATGAGCTGAAACGATCGTCTTCTTTGCGTAACAGCAGTTCCGGACTGGCGCCAATCAATACGCCGTCGTCTTCAAGAGGCACGTGGAAGTTGTAGCTCGCCGGATTTTGCGCCACCAGCCGCTCCAGCAGGGCGCCGCTGTCTATATTGGCGTCTACAGTGATATCGATCAGGCGGGATAACACCACTTTGTCAACTTCCGGGGTAGACGTCAGCGCAGCCGCCCGGGCGACCATGTCTTCAAAAAAGTCCTGTTCTGGGATCGATTTACGTTCCACGACGTTCAGCGACTGATGCGCATTAAAATAACGTGATGACTGCTGCTTCGCCGTGCGGGAAAACGTCTGCCACGACTGGGGAATAAACAACGATGACGGCTGGCGGGTGTCAAAAGGGATCGCCCCGACCATGATAGGGTTAGCGATACCCTGCGATTTGGCATCAGCAAACAGGGCGCGCATTTTCTGTTGGAAAGGGCTGTCTGGCGCGTCGCCATCAATTGCCGGTTCCGCATAGCGGGCGAAGCATCCTGACGTCGTAAAACTACGGTACGGCGACATAAAGAAAAAACTGTCGGGAGCGAGCGTCGGCATAGTCTGCGTTTTTTCCTCGGCCAGTGACGTATCCATATCATCCTCCAAAAATGATAAAGGTTCTAATAATGATTATCATTTATATTTTCGGTCGCTAACCTAAAAGTAAAGCGGCAGTATGTCAACTCTTGAGGTAGCACAATGTGCGACTTTGGCTTGCATCCTTGTTCACTAACAATGAAAATGAGAAGCATTACTCATACTGATAACAGGAAGCTGATTCGTGAGTCTCCCCTCTTTTTGCCGCACCATGCTCTTGCTGACAGGTTTGTCTATTTCAGGAATTTCTTCAGGTCACGCCGCCGAGTGGCCGCGTCAGGTTACCGACAGCCGCGGCACGCATACGCTGGAGCATAAGCCGCAGCGCATTGTCTCCACCAGCGTCACCCTCACAGGCTCGCTACTGGCGATTGATGCTCCGGTCATCGCCAGCGGGGCCACCACGCCGAACAATCGCATTGGCGATGCGCAGGGCTTTTTGCGTCAGTGGAGCGAAGTCGCAAAAGAGCGCAAATTGAGTCGTCTGTATATTGGTGAACCGAGCGCTGAAGCCGTTGCGGCGCAAATGCCGGATCTGATTCTGATAAGCGCCACCGGCGGGGATTCTGCCCTCGCACTGTACGATCAACTGTCCACCATTGCGCCCACACTTATCATTAATTACGACGACAAAAGCTGGCAGTCACTGCTGACGCAGTTAGGCGGCATCACCGGGCATGAGCAACAGGCGGCAGCACGTATTGCCGAGTTTGATAAGCAACTGCAGACGGTTAAACAACGTATTACCCTACCGCCACAGCCGGTTAACGCACTGGTGTACACCGCCGCCGCGCACAGCGCCAACCTGTGGACGCCGGAATCTGCGCAAGGCAAGTTAATGGAGCAGTTAGGTTTCACGTTAGCGCAGCTGCCAGCCGGACTGCACACCAGCCAGAGTCAGGGCAAGCGCCACGATATCATTCAAATCGGCGGTGAGAATCTGGCGACCGGACTGAATGGCGAAGCGCTATTCCTGTTCGCGGGCGACAACAAAGATGCCGACGCCATTTATGCCAATCCGCTGCTGGCACATCTGCCGGCCGTGCAGAACAAGCGTGTTTACGCCCTGGGAACGGAAACTTTCCGTCTGGACTACTACAGCGCGACGCTGTTGCTGCAACGCTTCTCCTCACTGTTTTAATGGTTCGTACCGGATGTGGTTTACGCCGCATCCGGCCTGAAGCCTCACGCCAGTTCAGGCGGTGTCTGACGGAAACGACGTAACTCATTCAACAGCAGCAACAGCAGCAGTCCTGCGATCGCAAGGCCAAATCCACTGACGCTTGCCGAAGCGACTGGCGTCATTATCGCGCCCAGACCACCTAACAACGCCGCTCCGATGGCATCACCAGTGACATTCTGCGCGGTCCACAAACCGTTAATTCGCCCGAGCATCGCTTCCGGCGTCTGCGTCTGTAACAGGGTGTACTGCAACAAAGAGCTGACCGCACTCAGCCAGCCAAACAGCGCCAGGCAAACAACCCCAAGCTCCCACACCGGCATCAACCCAAACAGCCCGATAGCCAGGAACGACGCCACGGTCGATGCCAACATGATCAGTCCCGGGCGAATGCTGTGCGCCAGTTGCCCGCTGGTCAATGCGCCCACCGCCGCCCCCAGGGGAATAGCCGCATACAGCAGACCAATTTGCGCGCTCGACATTTGCCAGTTAATCGCCAGCGCCGGATACAACACGCGTACAGCGCTCGCCATGGTCAACAGACCGCCGAGCAACGCAATGCCGCCAATCAGCGGACTGGCAAGCAGAAAACGAAATGCTGCCAGCAGCGATTTCAGCGGATGCTCACGCGGCTGCGGCGGAGGCGGCAACGCGGGAAGGCTCAGCAACGGCAGCAATGTAATGAAGGTCCCCGCCGCCGCCAGCCCGTAGTTCCAGGCCACGCCACCGGTTGCGAGCAGCCCCCCGCCAAGCATTGGCGAAATGACCGACCCCAGACGCACCGTCAGCATGGTAATCGCCCCGGCCTGCATCAAATTCTCCCGCCCGACCAGCGCCGGCGTTGCTGCCAGCAAAGCGGTTACACCCAGTGAGGCAAAGAAACCGTCCCACAAGCCAAGCAGATAAATCACCAGTAATGACGGTTCAGGCAGTAGCGCATTCAGACACAGACCAATAAAGCCGATTCCGCAGGTTCCACGCGCCAACAGGATCACTTTTTTACGTTCATAGCGATCGGCCAGCACGCCGCCCACCATCAGGCCAATAAACATCGCGCTACCAGTCAACGTCACCGACAAACCAACCTGCCAGGTCGACTGCGTCATCATCTGGATCTGTACCGGAACCGCCACACCGAGTAGCCCCAGAGAGACAATGGAAATAAAACGGGCGAGGAAGACGGCACGAAATGCAGGGTGGGTCTTTAACAGGCTGAGATTGAGCAGCCATGATTGTCGATTCATTACAGAGCCTTACCAGGTACTTTTTCAATATCCATTCGATGGCTGCACATGCTAACATATCCAAATAAGATCGATAACGATAATTACTATCATTATCAGGGAAGTTGATATGCCATGCTCTGTTTCCGCGACACGCGCCTTCGCCGTGCCCGGACTATTGTTATTACTTGTTCTCATCACGGTACTAAGCCTGGTGATTGGCGCAAAATCGCTACCTGCTTCCGTGGTGCTGGATGCGCTCACCGGCAGTTGTCAAAGCGCTGATTGCACCATCGTGCTGGACGCGCGCCTGCCGCGCACACTGGCAGGACTGCTCGCAGGTGGTGCGCTGGGCCTGGCTGGCGCATTAATGCAAACACTCACGCGTAACCCTCTCGCCGATCCCGGTATTCTGGGCGTCAACTCTGGTGCCAGCTTTGCTATTGTGCTGGGGGCCGCGCTGTTCGGCTTTTCCTCTGCGCAAGAGCAACTGCTGATGGCCTTTTGCGGTGCTCTGGCTGCGTCGCTGATCGTAGCTTTTACCGGTAGTCAGGGCGGTGGGCAGCTAAGCCCGGTACGTCTGACGCTGGCGGGCGTTGCCCTGGGCGCGGTGCTGGAAGGATTATCCACCGGCATCGCCCTGCTCAACCCGGATGTCTACGATCAGTTGCGTTTCTGGCAGGCTGGTTCACTGGATATCCGCAGCCTGCAAACGCTGAAGGTCGTGTTGGTGCCGGTGCTGATTGCCGCTGCTGTTGCGCTGTTCCTCAGCCGCGCCCTGAATAGCCTGAGCCTCGGAAGCGACACAGCTACCGCGCTTGGTAGTAAAGTCGCTCGCACACAGTTTATTGGCCTGCTGGTGATTACCGTACTGTGCGGCAGCGCGACCGCGATTGTCGGTCCTATCGCCTTTATCGGCCTGATGATACCTCACATGGCGCGCTGGCTGGTGGGGGCGGATCACCGCTGGTCACTGCCCGTCACCCTGCTGGCAACCCCTTCACTGTTACTGATTGCCGATATCATCGGTCGCCTGATTGTTCCCGGCGAGCTGCGCGTGTCGGTGGTCAGCGCTTTCATCGGCGCGCCGGTGCTTATCTTTCTGGTACGCCGTAAATCGCGCGGGGGTGGCGCATGATGCACCTCTCCCGCCGCCTGATAATCAGCAGCCTGCTGCTGGTTGCAGGTTGTCTCGTCATTGGTTTATGGAGCCTGCGTAGCGGCGTTGTTACGCTGGAAACCCAGCAAATTATTGCCGCCCTGCTCGGCGATGCGCCGCGCAGTATTACCCTGGTGGTGACCGAATGGCGTTTGCCACGCGTGCTCATGGCGCTATTGATTGGCGCAGCGCTCGGCGTGAGCGGCGCAATATTTCAGTCGCTGATGCGTAACCCACTGGGCAGCCCGGATGTGATGGGTTTCAATACCGGGGCCTGGAGCGGTGTGCTGGTGGCAATGGTGCTGTTCGGACAGCATCTTACCGCAATCGCGCTGGCGGCCATGCTGGGTGGGATCCTGACTTCTCTGGTGGTCTGGGCGCTTGCCTGGCGCAACGGTATTGACACCTTCCGACTGATTATTATCGGTATTGGCATACGTGCCATGCTGGTCGCGTTCAACACCTGGCTGCTGCTGAAGGCTTCATTAGAAACCGCATTGACGGCTGGGCTGTGGAACGCCGGATCGCTCAATGGTCTGACCTGGGCTAAGACCTGGCCTGCTGCACCGTTGATCATCATTATGCTGGTGTGCGCCACGTTGCTGGTGCGCCGGATGCGTTTACTGGAAATGGGTGATGACAGTGCCTGCGCGCTTGGGGTCAGCGTAGAACGTTCACGTTTGATGATGATGCTGGTCGCCGTTGTGCTGACCGCCGCCGCCACCGCGCTGGCAGGCCCCATCTCATTTATTGCTCTTGTCGCCCCGCATATCGCGCGGCGGGTTAGCGGCACATCGCGCTGGGGATTAACCCTGTCGGCATTGTGCGGCGCATTGCTGCTGCTGTTGGCGGATTTGTGCGCTCAACAGCTGTTTATGCCTTATCAGCTTCCGGTGGGCGTTGTCACCGTAAGCCTCGGCGGTATTTATCTTATCGTCTTGTTAATTCAGGAGTCCCGCAAAAAATGATCGAATCAGTAGCCCGTTTGCGTGGCGACCAGTTAACGCTGGGTTATGGCAAGTTTACCGTAGCGGAAAACCTCAATGTGTCGATTCCCGACGGTCACTTCACCGCAATTATTGGGCCAAACGGCTGCGGGAAATCAACGCTACTGCGCACGTTGAGTCGTTTGATGACACCTGCACGCGGTCAGGTCTGGCTCGACGGTGAGCATATTCAGCACTATCCCAGCAAAGAAGTAGCCCGCAGAATTGGTTTACTTGCGCAAAACGCCACTACGCCGGGTGATATTACGGTGCAGGAGCTGGTTGCCCGTGGGCGCTACCCGCACCAGCCATTGTTTACCCGCTGGCGGAATGAAGATGAAATAGCGGTCTCAAACGCCATGCAGGCGACGGGGATCATCCACCTGGCATCACAAAGTGTGGATACCCTTTCCGGCGGACAACGGCAGCGCGCATGGATTGCGATGGTACTGGCGCAGGAAACATCCATTATGCTGCTCGATGAACCCACCACCTGGCTGGATATCAGTCATCAGATCGATCTGCTGGAGCTACTGAGTGAACTAAACCGGGAGAAAGGCTATACGCTGGCCGCCGTTTTACACGACCTCAATCAGGCCTGTCGCTATGCGACGCATCTGATTGCACTCCGTGACGGACATATTATTGCCGAGGGCGCGCCGAAGGAGATTGTCACGGCGGAGCTTATCGAAAAAATCTATGGGCTGCGCTGTATGATTATCGACGATCCGGTTGCCGGAACGCCGTTAGTGGTACCGCTCGGGCGCAACAAATAGCAAGATTTGTCGTATGGCGTCCTGTTCGCCGCCATACGACAATTCATCACACCAGTTGTTGGTCAACAAACGTCATTTTTTGCTTACGCGACGCCATGGCGTAGTTCAGTAAAACGCCACCACATGCCACCATACCGCCCAGTAAAGCAGCCAGAACAACGATCATTGATTTAGCCGCACCATCTTTATGCACCGGCAGCGAAGGTGAAAGTTGATATTTAAACGGCGCGAATTGTACGTCGCTCACATTCATCGCTAACAGCTGCTCAACGTGATATTGGCGATTACGTAATTCACCGTTAATTTCAGCAACATCTGTTACTGATTTTTCTATTTCTAATTTACGCGCGATGCCGTCGGCGCCAAGTGAAATAGAAAAATCAGGGTCATCTTTCACTGCCTGACCATTACTATAGACTGGTTTTTTAATCCCGGCAGCATTCGCAATCTCCAGGGAGTAGTTCAACCGCTGGATATTGGCTTCCAGCTGATTCTTGAGCCTGACGCGATCCATCTCCAGTCTTTCTTTTTCAAAGCTGGTTTTGATCGACAGTTTATTGCGAATATCTTCCAGCGTTTCTTTTTCCACAATGTCGGAAATGTACTGGATGTAGCCTTTCAATACCGACTGGGCTTCTTCAGCCTGTGGCGCGGTAAAACTCAGCGTCCATGCGGTATACAACGAGGTTTCATTCTTTTTTCCCGCGTTGCTGTCAACCGCTTTCATTTTCTCACTGAGCCTGACGATGGCCCGATGCAGGTCCATTTCATCGATATCAGCGCCTTTCAGTTGATCCATCACGTAGGGTGAAGAACGCAGATACGCTCCTAACAATGAGGGCGACTGAAATTTTTTGATAAACAGGTTAAATACATCACCACGGCTAACGTTTATATCCATATCCAACACGCGCAATTTGGTCAACGTATTCTCAAGCTCCTGCCACTGGACCGGTTCTGCAGGGGTCACGATGGCCTGACTGGTCCATTTTTGTGGCAACAAAAAAGAGACCAGAATACCCACACAAGCAAAGGCTAATACGGTCGCCATAATTTTCGTCCTGGCGCGCCATAAAATTTCGATAAGATTCACTAAATCAATTTCGTTGGCATTAACCGTTGGCTGGGGATAAGCAGTAAGTTCCGAAACGTTGTCTTGCTTAATATTTAATGATGACATGTTGTGTGACCTGAGATCCGCGCCCAAAGAAGAACATTTTCGAAAGAGAAGTCTACCAGTTAGTAAGAATTATCCGAAACATTCTTTGTGCCTGAAGCCCTACCAATAATAATATTCGGAATTTATTCACCCCTTTAATCGCCATCCGCCCCACAAAAAAGATCATCTCCATAACATATAATTTACATTATGGAGCTATTTGATCGCCGCAATAGCTAGAATGGCTTTGTTACATCGAATTATTGATTCGAGAATTAATTATCGGCCCTATATCCTCAAACGAGGCAGGGGAGATAATATCGACATGCGCGCAGTCGTGGTGGTAAACATCCAGACTGGATATCCACGGGGACCAGCTACGTTCAGGGCTGACGCCCGGCACTAAGGTACGCTCAGCAACGAACAGCGTGGCGTGGCCCGCAAACGGCACGCTGTGTGCCGTCGTGAGCAGGCGAACCGCATCAGCGTAGTTGCCTTCGATAGCGGTAAATAAAACCTCCGACGCATTCCCCTGCTGTGCTGCCAGAAACGCTTCACGCTCCCGCTCGATCTCCGCCAGTACGGCAGGATCTAAACCATTGACCTCTTTTTCCTGCCAGTTTTGCGTCTCCGGCGGCCAGGTATCCAGCAGCCCCAGGAAGGCAACCGTCTCACCTCTGGCCTGTAAACGCGCGGCAATTCCCTGCGCCAGCGTCCCTCCCAGTGAATAACCTAATAAATAGTAGGGGCCATGAGGCTGCTGACTGAGTAGCGTTGCCAGATGATGTTCGCATACCGCATCGAGGTTTTCCGCCATCTGCATCGGGCCATCCGGTCGCGGCGACTGAATACCAATAATCGACCACTGCGGGCTGAGATAACGTGACAGCACGCTAAACTGCCAGGCAAAACCCGACGCCGGATGGAAGCAGAACAACGTTGGACCGTGACTTTCACGCAGTGGCAGCAGCGTCTCGAATCCCAGACGCTGCGACTGTTCATCATCATGACTTTCCAGTAATTCACTGAGTTGTTCCACGGTAGAAGTCACCATAATCTGACCTGGCGTCACCTGTCTTTCAAATAGGCGACTCAATTGCGCCGCCAGCTTCATCGCCAGCAGAGAATGTCCGCCCAGCGCAAAGAAATCAGCCTCTACATCATTCACCTCGCAATTCAGCAAGGCCGCAAAAGACTGCGCGATGGTTGTCTCCGTCCCTGCTCGCGGCGCGCGCCCGGAAGTGCGCGACGTCAACTGCGGCATGGGTAGCGCTTTACGATCCAGTTTGCCGTTCGCGCTAAGCGGCAACTCCGCCAGTTGTAACAATACCGCTGGTACCATGTGCGCAGGCAGTTTTTCGCGCAGACGTTCCCGTAATGCAGACGTCTCCAGCGGTAGACCCGATTGAGACACCACATACCCCACCAGTTGGCGCGCATCCCCGCCTGTCGCCGCGGCCTGGTTGAATACGCAGGCATGGGCAACGGCATGTTCGATGTCAGGCATTTGTTGCATCGCCCGGTCAATCTCACCGAGCTCAATGCGCTGTCCGCGAATTTTAAGCTGGTCATCGCTGCGCCCGAGGTATTCCACCGCGCCATTTTCCAACCAGCGCGCCACATCCCCGGTACGATACATGCGTTCTCCCGCGTTAAACGGATCGGCGATAAAACGGCTCGCCGTCAGATCCGGACGGCCCAAATAGCCTTGTGCCAGTTGGATCCCCGTCAGATACAGATCGCCCGCCACGCCGAAAGGCACCGGTCGCATCATGGCATCCAGAATACGTAAACCAGTATTCCATACCGGATAGCCAATCGGCACGCTGTTGCCGGTTACGGCGGCAAGTTCTTCCCCCCAAGCCGGATACCAGCTCACATCGACCGCCGCTTCCGTTGGCCCGTATAAATTGTGCAACGGCACATGAGTCAACTGTTCCAACTCGCGGCATAAGTCTGCAGGCAAGGCTTCACCGCTACAAAATACCTGTTTCAGCGAGGCACAACTCTCCCGCGCCGTTTCCGCCGTCAATGAAGCGACAAAAGCAGCCAGCATAGAAGGAACAAAGTGCGTGGTCGTCACCCCGTATTGGGCAAAAAACTGCTGCATCGCCAGTGGATCGCGGTGCGCCTCAGGTTCTGCCATGACCAGTTTTGCCCCGGCAATAAACGGCCAGAAAAACTCCCATACCGAGACGTCAAAACTGCACGGTGTTTTTTGCGCCACCACATCATCTGCGGTCAGCGGATAGTGATTTTGCATCCACAGCAAACGGTTAACGATGGCGGTTTGCCCAACCATCACCCCTTTTGGCCTGCCGGTTGAACCGGAAGTAAAAATGATATAGGCCGTATGATTGGGTCGAGATAGCGCCAACGGAGCTGCATCATCTGCTGGCAGCGGCGCGTCGTAGCACAGGCTTTCCAGGCCAGGGATGTCACTAAAGCGCGCCAGTTGTTCCTCGGTCGCGATCAACAGTTTTGGCTGCGCATCTTCGAGCATCATCCGCAGGCGATCGTCCGGGTATCCGGTATCCAATGGCAGCCAGGCGGCTCCCGCCTCAACAATGCCATGCAGCGCCAGCGTCAGGAACACGGAACGCGGTAATGCCACGGCAACGCTGTCACCCGGCTGTACGCCGCGTTCACGCAGAAGGCTCGCCAGCGCCACAACCTGCTGGCGCATTTCGCGATAGCTAAACTGATAGCGGGCATCGGCCAGTGCCGGGGCATCCGGTGTTTTATCGGCTTGTTGCGCCACCAGCGCGCTCAGCGTAGTGGACGGGATCTCCACGCTCGTGTCGTTAATCTTCGCCAGCTGCTCATGTTCTGTCGGCAACAACATTTCAGCGTCGCCACAGCATAGCGACGGATTGTCGGCAAATTGCTCAATAAGCGCGATTAAACGCGAGGCATGCTGCGCCAGCGTCGCTGCATCGTAGCGCTGTTTATTGGCCAGGATTTCAATACTCAGCCCGCCGTTTTCATCCGGGAACAATGCCAGTTCAAGATCATTCACCGGCCCTGTCGCCAGCGTATGGGTTTGCGCCTGTACGCCGGGAATATTCAGCTGATAGTCGAATATTTTCACGTTCAGCACCGGGCCAAACAGCGGTTCGGCCCCGGCTGCACGCCCGCTGTCGCGAACGATTTGTTCGGCATCATAACGTTGATGCCGACGCATTTTCTTCAACTGCCCGGCCAGTCGTTGTGCAAGCGCAGGCAAGCTTTCTGTCGCATCCAGTTGCACGCCAAACGGCAGAACGTTTAAAACCGGTCCTGTGGACGTCAACGCCGCCGAGCCCATGCGCCGCATAAAGATAAACCCGGCGGCATAATCCATTCGGCTGCATAAGCGTCCCAGCCACAACGCCACCAGCGCAAGAGCCAGATCCGCACGCTGAACATCAGGCATGCGTGCCGCAAGCTGGCGGAACACGCCTTCAGGCGCGGTTAACTTCAGGCGAATAATCTCCGCGCTGGCCGATCGCCCCGGCAACGGTTTGTTCGACAGCGAAGCCGGTGGTGGTAGTTGTTTTCGCTGCTCGCGCCAGAATGCGCCGTCGCGTTGCCAGGCATCGCTTTGACGATACTGTTGATACTCTTCCACCACCTCAGTAAACGGCGTAAAAGGTGAGTCTGGCGTTGACTCGCCGTGCAGCCATGCGCGGTAAATTGCGGCTATCTGTCGGGTAATAGCCGGGAAACTGAAGCCATCAACCAGCAGATGATGATAACGTTGATACCAATACCAGCGTTTGTCTCCCACCTGTATAAGCAAATGAAAAACCAGCGGCTTGACGCCGTCAGCACGCAGATCCTGCTGCAGGTCAGCTTGCATCAACGCCCGCGCCACCTCATGTGGGTTAGTTTTTTCGCGCAGATCGATGATTTCGGGTTGTACAAAAGTGAGCGCAGGATCCACCCATTGCCAGACCTCGCCGTTATCTTCGCTAAACTGCATTCGCAAGGTATCGGCCTGCTCCAGGCCAGCCACAACCGCTTTCGCCAGCAACGGCGCGTCCAGTTCGCCGGTTAATTCTACGTAGTGCGCTACGCTCCACGCCGAGGGCAATGTGGAGAGTTTTTCCGCCATCCAGATCCCCGGCTGAGCCGCCACTAACGGTAAACGTTGAGTCATGGAGCCTCCTGCACATCGACATAGTTCGCTGGCGTCAGCGCGGTCCAGTTTGCATCCAGCCATTGCTGGCAGGCTTCCTGGGATTGGGGTTCACACACGACCTTCCAGCCAGCAGGAAGTGAGCACTGTTGCGGCCAAAGACTAAACTGGCGTTGGGGATTTTGCAGAATGTAAAACTGACCCTGCGGATTATCGAAGGGATTACTGAATTCCATACTCAACTCCTGTCGTGGAACATCGTCCGGTTAAATCGTGTCGGTAAGCGGCTGCCAGAGCGTCATTAGCCCTTGCATCAAACCGCCGCGCCAGCAAAGCGCATCGTGTCCACCATCAACCTGACGCCAGAAAATAGACTGTGGCGCAGAGGGTAACTGGGCATATAGCGCCTGATTTGCACGAAAAATAATGGGCTCGCGTATCCCCGCTTCCAGGACAATCCGCAGCCCCTGAGCGCTGATGGTCCCGGTCTTCAGTTGCTCGACGATCGCTCCGTCCTGATGACCACCGCGATGCGGCCACCAGTAAGATCCAGACTGACTGAGTACGCAGCCAAAGCGTTCCGGCCAGTGCAGTCCGGCATACAGCGATGACAACCCGCCAAAACTTTGCCCGGCGACCACGGTACGCTGCGGGTCGTCACTGAACGCGGTCGTCGCCTTCACCAGCGGCAATAGCTCCTGCTGTACTGCCAACCAAAAATCGGCATTACACGGCAGTTCGTGGCTGCGGTGAGCCGTATCGATGGCATCAATCAGGAGATAAACGGCGGGAGGGAGGTGTCCGCAATGCGTAAGTGAAGTTAGCGCAGGCCAGACCGGCATACTCTGCGCCCAAAACTGTCCGTCCAGCAGGATAGCCAACGGACGTGCTTCCGGTTGGGCATCACCGGTGGTAAACACCCACACGCGGCGCGTATTGCCAAGCCTGCCGCTACGCCATTGCAGGCAAACTGCGGGAGAACCGGGGTTTTCAGGTCGATCCCATCCAGGTTGTACGGGAGCCTCCGGCATCTCCAGCGCAGACACCGCGTGACCACGACCGCCCTGCCAGCTCTGTGGATTAAGCGGATCGGCAATGGCCTGCGGCAGCAATTTTCGCCAGCCTTCACGCAGCACGGTTCGGTCAGGCGCTTCGCCCGCTGCCAGCGCAGCAAAAATATCGTTTCGTGCTGTTGGAATAAAGCAGTAACTGCCGCGCCAGTTGGCGCTGAGTGAAATACGCCAGCACCAAACATTTGTTCCATCAATGCGTTGCATCGACTGAGGGGTCGCGTTTTGATGGTGATCGGTGACGCCGGTGACGTAGACCCATACGCGACGAATAGCGGACTCTTTTTCCGTTCCCTGCGGGTCACGCCACCAAAAAGTTACCCGATAATTTCCGTTGTCTTCACGCTCCCACTCCGGGCCCTTTTTCGACTGCCACCACGCCTCGCTTCCCATCATTAACGTCGTCACCGCCATAACCCCATGTTTATTGTGAAATTTTATGATTTATCGTGAAATATATTGATAATATTATTGATAACTATTTGCATTTGCAATAGCGTATTGTCGCGCTGTGGGAAGCGCGCACAGTTTTTCACCACTTATAAACCGACCTGACGCTGCGTACTTTTTCTGGAATGGAGGGTTTACGCGGATACGGGCGACATCAGGCCAAATGCCGTACTACGGCAGATTGGTACTCGTGGCTAAAAGAACAGCAGGACAAACAATGAACAACAAGATTCATTCACTGGCCTTATTGGTCAATTTAGGGATTTACGGGGTAGCCCTGCCAGCAATGGCAGAAGATCAAACCGAGAACGCCGCAGTCTCTCATGAAGACACTATTGTGGTTACCGCCGCCCAGCAGAACCTGCAGGCGCCGGGCGTTTCAACCATTACCGCTGATGAAATCCGTAAGAATCCTCCCGCTCGCGACGTGTCGGAAATCATCCGTACCATGCCAGGCGTTAACCTGACCGGTAACTCAACCAGCGGCCAACGCGGCAACAACCGCCAGATCGATATTCGCGGTATGGGGCCGGAAAACACCCTGATTCTTATCGACGGCAAACCGGTCACCAGCCGCAACTCCGTGCGTCAGGGCTGGCGCGGCGAGCGTGATACCCGTGGCGATACCGCATGGGTGCCGCCGGAAATGATCGAGCGTATTGAAGTGCTGCGCGGTCCTGCCGCGGCACGCTATGGCAACGGTGCGGCTGGCGGCGTGGTGAATATCATCACCAAAAAAGGCAGCAACGAATGGCACGGCTCCTGGGATACCTATTTCAATGCCCCGGAACACAAAGACGAAGGTTCGACCAAACGTACCAACTTTAGCCTGAATGGTCCAATGGGCGGAGATTTCAGCTTCCGTCTTTACGGTAATCTCGATAAAACCCAGGCCGACGCATGGGACATCAACCAGGGTCATCAGTCAGAACGTACCGGCACATATTCAAATACCCTACCAGCCGGTCGTGAAGGGGTGATCAACAAAGATATTAACGGCGTGGTTCGCTGGGATTTCGCCCCGCTCCAGTCACTGGAACTGGAAGCTGGCTATAGCCGTCAAGGCAATCTTTATGCGGGTGACACCCAAAACACCAACACCAACCAACTGGTGAAAGATAACTACGGGAAAGAGACCAACCGTCTTTACCGCCAGAACTACTCTCTGACCTGGAATGGTGGCTGGGATAACGGCGTCACCACCAGCAACTGGGTACAGTACGAACATACGCGTAACTCCCGTACGCCGGAAGGTCTGGCGGGCGGTACTGAGGGGATCTTCGACCCGAATGCGTCACAAAAATATCTCGACGCCGACCTGAGTGACGTCATGCTGCACAGTGAGGTCAGCATTCCGTTAGATCTGCTGGTCAACCAAAACCTGACGCTCGGTACCGAATGGAATCAGCAGCGCATGAAGGATATGTTGTCCAATTCACAGACCTTTATGGGCGGTGATATTCCAGGTTCGAGCAGCACCAACCGTAGCCCGTACTCAGACGCAGAGATTTTCTCTCTGTTTGCTGAAAACAACATGGAACTGACCGACAGCACCATGCTGACGCCGGGTCTACGTTTCGACCATCACAGCATCGTCGGCGACAACTGGAGTCCGTCTCTGAACCTGTCCCAAGGTCTGGGAGATGACTTTACGCTGAAAATGGGCATTGCGCGCGCCTATAAAGCGCCAAGTCTGTACCAGCTCAACCCGAATTACATTCTGTACAGCAAGGGGCAGGGTTGCTACGCCACCGGCTCCGCGACCGGTATTGGTTGCTACATGATGGGCAATGACGATCTGAAGGCCGAAACCAGTATCAATAAAGAGATTGGTCTTGAGTTCAAACGTGACGGCTGGCTGGCCGGGGTAACCTGGTTCCGCAATGATTATCGCAACAAGATTGAAGCGGGTACGGTACCTTTCGACAGAACGTCTATCACCAATAAAGGAAAGACGACTTACACCGATATCTATCAGTGGGAAAACATTCCTAAAGCGGTGGTTGAGGGTCTGGAAGGTACGTTGAACGTGCCAGTTAGCGAAACCGTTACCTGGACCAACAACATCACCTACATGCTGCAAAGTAAGAATAAAGAGACCGGCGAGCGCCTGTCGATTATTCCTGAATACACGTTGAATTCGACCCTGAGCTGGCAGGCACGCGAAGATTTGTCGCTGCAGTCAACCTTCACCTGGTATGGCAAACAGCAGCCTAAGAAATACGATTACCAGGGTAAACCGGTGACCGGCAGCTCGGCCAGCGAAGTTAGTCCGTACAGTATCGTCGGCCTGAGTGCGACCTGGGACGTGACGAAAAACGTCAGCCTGACCGGCGGCGTGGATAACGTCTTTGATAAACGTTTGTGGCGTGAAGGTAATGCCCAGACCACGGGTGATATCGTCACCGGGAACTATATGGCGGGCGCTGGCGCGCACACCTATAACGAACCGGGCCGCACGTGGTTCATGAGCGTTAACACGCACTTCTGATAACGTTTCTCCCTCTCCTCACTGCGGGGAGAGGGAACTCATCACTATCATGCGCACAACTCACACACCACTCACCTTCGCAGACCATACGCTGCACGTTGTCGAGTTCGATCCCGACAGCTTCCATGAGCACGACATGCTCTGGCTGCCCCACCACACTCAACTTCTGTCCAGTGGACGTAAGCGTAAAGCCGAGCACCTGGCAGGCCGTATTGCCGCCGTGCACGCGCTGCGTGAATTTGGCCACAAAACCGTACCCGGCATCGGCGCACAACGCCAACCGTTGTGGCCGCAAAATCTGTTTGGCAGCATCAGTCATTGCGCAACAATTGCCCTGGCGACGGTATCGACGCATCCCGTCGGGCTGGATATAGAAACTATATTTACGCTGCAAACTGCGAACGAACTGTTAAGTAGTATTGTCACCAATACAGAAAAAGAGTGGTTGGCCAATAGCGGCCTGACAGTGGAACAGGCTCTCACACTGGCATTTTCCGCCAAAGAAAGTGCTTTTAAAGTAACCCTGGCATCACAACAGGCAAACGCCGGATTTTCGCAGTATCAAATCGTTGAGTTGCAACACAACCAAATGATACTACGTGCTCACAGCCAAATGTATCGCGTGCAATGGCGGTTCTCGGGCAATGATGTAATCACACTGGCAACAGTGTGAACGTCACAGCAGGTCTCGCGCCTGAGCAGCGATAGCTGCGGCGTCAAAACCATGATGCTGACGTAGCCAGCCACGATCCGCTGCCGCTGCGTACTCTCCATCCGGAATACCTAAACGCTTTAACACTGCCCCAACTCCGCCCTCAGCCAGTACTTCTGCCACCAGGCTTCCCAACCCACCATTAATATTGTGCTCTTCTACGGTAATCACCGCTTTGCAGCCCTGTAATACTGATAACAGAGCTTTGGTATCACATGGTCGAATTGAAGGTACACTGACCACTTTCGCCTGAATACCTGCATCAGCCAACAGCGCAGCGGCATCAACAATTTCATGAACTGTCGAGCCAGTTGCCACCAGCGCCACATGTTCCCCCTCGCGCAGTGTCAACACCGCCCCCGGAACAAAACGGTAACTCTCGTCATGAAGTTCCGGCAGTGCTTTTCCATCAAGACGAATATATACCGGTCCCTGATAGCCAATCGCATAATCGATAATCTGTCGGCACTCTCGTGGCGAAGATGGGGCGAAAATCTGGATATTGCCGAAGCCTCGCATAATGGCAATATCATCGATCGAATGGTGAGTGCTCGCCAACGGGCCATAGCTGGCACCGGCATTAAGACCGAATAGCTTCACATTGGTATTGTTGTAGCAAACATCGACTTTAATTTGCTCATTGGCACGGGAGATCAGAAATGGCGCAGCGTTACAGGTGACGGCTACCTTACCGCCAAGAGCAAGTCCTGCCGCCGTTCCAACCATGCTTTGTTCAGCAATACCTACGTTGACCAACCGACCAGGAAACTGCTTTATAAAAGGAGCAATTTTCGCTGTTGATGTCGAGTCCGCTACGACCGGAACCAGGTCAACCCCCTTTTCAACTGCATCAATGAACGCCTGAACCATGACGTTTGCGAGGTGTTCTGCATTACTCATCTTTTAACTCCTCCAGAGCCAGTTCGATCTCTTCACCTTTTGGCACCCGATGGTGCCATTCAGAGCGCCCCTGGATAAACGATATACCCGCGCCTTTCGTGGTATTGGCAATGATGACGTTAGGTTTGCCTTCCTGCTTAAGTCCTTCCAGAGTGGCGACAACCGACGCCATATCATTCCCCTGACATTCAGTCACTGTCATACCAAATGCCTGCCATTTTGCGGCAAGCGGATCGGTATTCATGATTTCGCGAGTCGGTCCGGCTAATTGAAGATTGTTCTTGTCATTAATAATGATCAGGTTGTCGAGGCCATAATGAGCAGCAGCCAGTGCCGCTTCCCAGTTACTTCCTTCGGCCAATTCACCATCACCTGTGATTAAAAAGATGCGGCGTGAACTGTTATTTTTCTTCGCAGCCAGAGCCAGTCCCACCGCAACAGGTAAACCGTGGCCCAGAGCACCTGTATTCAGTTCAATACCCGGTGTTTTCTGGCGAACCGGATGTCCGGGAAGATGGGAATTGGCATGTTGATAGGTTTCCAGCCAGTCAACGGGGAAAAAACCCGCTTCCGCCAGAACACAGTAGTAACAGCCCACCGCGTGACCTTTAGATTGGATGTAGATATCCCGAGCTTCATCAGCGATACGCTCCGGAGCGACATTGAGTATCCGAAAATAGAGTGCCGTCAACAGTTCAACCTGAGACAGGTCCGCACCAGTATGCCCACCCGCAGGACTGTTAGCATTTAATCTGACGATGTGACGGCGAACCGCCCGCGCTTTGCGCTCAAGAGTCTGGATATCATAGTTCCAGGGATTCATTTAGCACCTCTGAATTTATTTTCAATGTGGAATATTTATTCCGTGTGGGACTAAAAAAACCAGAATTTCCCATACGTCACATCATCAGGCTTACGCCCTTGTATCATACTCAGGTACATTCTGCCTCCTTACCGCGACCACACTGACGCTGGTAATAATAAGTTGATCTGTCACCACTATGAATATATATTCATAAATGATTCTTTATTCAATTATGCAACCTAATTTTCGTATTTGTCCATAGCTGTTTTTGAGGATTGGTTAAAGTTAGAGCTTTATCACACTTACCTGTCTTCAATTTTCGCGTATGATAAAACGCATTAAGATAATGGCGGTACGTAAATGATTTTCGGGGAAATATATGGCTAAGCAGGACGAACAACGGCTATTGGTTAAAATCGCTACCCTTTACTATCTTGAAGGACGCAAACAGTCCGATATTGCTCAACTTCTCTCGCTTTCTCAGTCGTTTATCTCCCGCGCCATCACCCGCTGTCAGAAAGAAGGGGTGGTGAAAATCAGCGTTGTCCAGCCCTCAAATATCTTCCTGAATCTTGAAAAAGGGATCGAGGAACGTTACGGCATTAAGCAGGCCATAGTGGTTGATACCGAGGAGGATGCCAGCGACCACACCATCAAACGCGCCATTGGTTCTGCCGCAGCCCACTATCTGGAAACCCGATTGCGCCCCAAAGACCTGGTGGGCGTTTCCTCATGGAGTTCGACTATCCGAGCGATGGTGGATGAAGTCCATACACAGAATCTGAAAGCCGGCGGCGTAATTCAATTGTTGGGCGGCGTAGGTCCCAACGGCAACGTACAAGCCACAATTCTGACGCAGACGCTGGCGCAACATCTGAATTGTGAAGCCTGGCTACTTCCTTCTCAGAGTATCGAAGGTTCGGTTGAAGAGAAAAACCGTCTCGTTGCCAGCAAAGATGTCGCCGATGTGATTTCACGCTTTGATAATGTCGACATCGCCATTGTTGGCGTCGGGATCCTCGAACCATCCCAATTGCTGAAAACATCAGGTAACTACTACCACGAAGATATGTTGCAGGTACTGGCCGATCGCGGCGCGGTCGGGGACATTTGCCTGCATTACTACGACAACGAGGGACAGCCGGTATTACAAGATGACGAAGATCCAGTGATTGGCATGGCACTGGACAAGGTAAAAAAATGCCCGAATGTCGTGGCGCTTGCTGGCGGTACAGACAAAGTCGCGGCAATTAAAGGGGCGTTGAACGGAGGTTATATCGACGTGCTCATTACCGACTATCCTACGGCCCGTATGCTGGTCACCTCCTGACCCTTAATTCGCTGGTAGCCTTTGCACGAAAGATAAAAAGCAAAGGCAGTGACTAAAATCTATATATTTCAATAGACTGAAAGGTTTCACCTCGCCTTAATTTATTCTTTTTTCTGTTATTGTCCCGTCTGTGTAAGTGTGATTCTCAGCACAATTGATGATTTTTTCTGTAGCCCAACGGAAAGATTGTAGCTAAGGTATTAAATAAATAATCAATACCGAATATATATTCAATAATTAAAAAAGCGATGTCACAGCCAGGCCTGATGCAGTAATGACGCGACAATGAGAGGGTTTTATCCTCTAAACCGGGACGCAATGTGACTCAGGAGATAATCTATGTGTGCAGCGAAGAAAGAGTTCATCATTGCGCTGGATGAAGGCACAACTAACGCCAAAGCAATCGCGCTTGATGCACAGGGCAATGTGGTCGCAAAGTTTTCTCAGCCACTGGCGATTCAGACCCCCCGGGATGGCTGGGTTGAACAATCTGGGGAGGCGTTGATTGATGCGTCTATTAGCGTCATTGCCAAAGCTATGAATCATGTTGGTGCTGAAAACGTCGCAGCACTGGCTATTAGTAATCAGCGTGAAACCGCCATAGGCTGGTATCGCCAGACTGGCAGACCGCTAAATTCCGCAATCACCTGGCAATGTACGCGCAGTGCGGCTTACTGCGAGGAACTGCGGCATGAAAATAAAGAACAACTAATAAAATCAACCACTGGTCTGCCAATCGCACCACTTTTCTCCGCATCAAAAATGCGCTGGCTACTGGAATCCGTGACCGATGGCCCACAGCTGGCTGCGCAGGGACAAATTTGCCTGGGAACGATCGACAGTTGGTTGCTATGGAATTTAACCGCTGGTGAAACCTTCTGCTGTGACTATTCCAACGCCGCCCGCACACAGTTGCTAAACCTGCACTCTGGAGAGTGGGATGAAGCCATGCTGGCACTCTTCCACATTCCGCGTGTCGCCTTACCGGAAATAAAACCCTCCAGTGGATTATTTGGTCATACTCGTGGACTGGATGGCATTCCAGACGGCATTCCTGTGATGTCGATGGTGGGTGACTCACATGCCGCTCTGTTTGGTCATGCTCTTGGCGAAATGGGATGCGTTAAAGCAACTTATGGTACCGGGTCATCAGTGATGGCGCCGGTCAAATCAGCCCAATGCGATATTGACGCTCTGGCTACCACCATCGCCTGGCACGATGGCAATAGCATCATATACGGTCTGGAGGGCAATATCCCGCACACGGGTGATGCGGTGGCATGGATGGCAGACAGTACGGGTTTGAGCGAACTTTCGGATGCCGAACTGGCAAACGAACTCAACACCCTTCCCGCCTCTGTTGATTCAACCCTCGGCGTTTATTTTGTGCCAGCACTGACCGGGCTTGGGGCGCCGTGGTGGGATGACAGTGCCCGTGGAGTTATCTGCGGACTCAGTCGGGGAGTTAAACGTGCCCATCTGATCCGTGCCGCACTTGAGTCGATTACCTATCAAATCGCCGATGTTGTAGTTGCCATGCAGCAGCACGATGATTTCAAGTTAACGGCATTAATGGTTGACGGTGGCCCCACCAAAAACGACTGGCTAATGCAATATCAGGCAGATCTGCTTGGTTATCCGGTTATGCGTAGCGATGTGCCAGAACTGTCCGCCATTGGCGCGGCATTACTGGCGCGTAAAGCGCTTTATCCTGGCTCACTGACTGATTTAAAAGCTTTTTTAACCGTACATAGCACATTTAAACCCGACATGGATCGCCATCATCGGTTGCAAAAAAGATGGCAGGAATGGCGCCATGCGGTAAACAGAACATTATGGAAACCGGCCCCGTCCGCCTGATGCCTCGCCAGGGAAAACACGCGACGTTATTTACCACATATACAGGAGGGCACCGGATCATAAAAAACTCAGGCTTTACGTTGTTTCACCGTACCCGACAATAACAACACAGAGAGAACATTGTCATGAAATTACGTTTAACGCTGTTAACTGCTGCAACCCTGACTGCTTTGTCTTTTACTGCTCATGCAGCGGAAAAAGGGACAATCATGATTATGGTGAATTCACTGGATAATCCGTATTACGCCTCAGAAGCAAAAGGTGCCAGTGAAAAAGCCCAGGAACTAGGCTACAAAACCACAATTTTGTCGCACAGTGAAGATGTAAAAAAACAGAATGAATTGATTGATACGGCAATCGGCAAAAAAGTCCAGGGTATTGTTCTGGATAATGCAGATTCAACGGCCAGCGTTGCGGCAATTGAAAAAGCGAAAAAAGCTGGAATTCCCGTCATATTGATCAACCGTGAAATTCCCGTTGATGATGTTGCACTGGTGCAAATTACCCATAATAACTTCCAGGCTGGTTCAGAAGTTGCAAATATTTTCGTCGAGAAAATGGGTGAAAAAGGTAAATATGCTGAACTGACATGTAACCTTGCCGATAATAATTGTGTTACGCGCTCCAAATCCTTTCACCAGGTTATTGATCAGTTCCCGGATATGGTTAGTGTCGCCAGACAGGATGCCAAAGGCACGCTTATCGACGGTAAACGTATTATGGACAGCATCCTACAGGCCCACCCGGACGTAAAAGGTATTATCTGCGGTAACGGTCCAGTAGCACTGGGGGCTATTGCTGCATTAAAAGCGGCGAACCGCAGTGACGTGGTCGTGGTCGGTATCGACGGTAGCAACGACGAACGTGATGCAGTGAAAGCTGGCACTCTACAGGCGACCGTCATGCTCCAGGCACAGGCTATCGCAGCGCAAGGAGTTACCGATCTGGATAACTACCTGCAAAAAGGCATAAAACCAGAAAAACAACGCGTCATGTTCCGCGGAATTCTTATCACTAAAGAAAACGCAGATAAAGTGCAGGATTTCAATATCAAGTCCTGATCCCGGGTTGTTGCGCCTCTCAGGAGGCGCAGAGGAGAACATTATGTCTAAGAAAGCCTGGCTTGCGCTGGTCGTGCTGACCGTGGGAGGATGTCGCATCGTCTCGCAGCAGGAACTTGCGGACCTCAAGTCGCCACCGAATCCACACATGGGTAATATAGCCCAAACGTGGCAAAACAAGATTGTCCCGCAAATTGTCGGGCAGGCTCGTCCGGTGGCCGATTTATTAATGGCCTTGCATGCTGAAAAAGATTTTGACAGCGCCTGTAAAAATCTCGGCTATCGCTCTCAGGAAGAGAATCCCTGCATCTTTTACGTACAAGTGGAGGGAAAAATTAGCAATCTTGATACCGCCTCTCGTAGTGGAAAAATGACCATCGTCGATAAAAGCGGCAACAACATTATTGTTCAGATTGGTCCGACGCTGCGCGGCACACAATTACGCGATGCCTTTAAAGGCGCAAGTTATAGTGATTTCAATGACCAGGTATTATTTGGTGAATATGGTCGAGGAATTAACGAACAAGCAATAAAGATGGTCCAATCTGCGCAACTTAAAACTGGAGAATCAGTGCACGTTTATGGTGTTTTTTCTGAGTGGGAGATTCCAGAATCCATCCCGGTTATTACACCAGCGAAAATTGAATCCGTAGGAGGACAATAACATGCAGCAGCAAGATATCGTCACTCCTCATTCCGTCGAATCTGAAGTTATTATCGAAACACAAGATTTATCGCGTGTTTACCCTGGGGTGCTGGCATTAGATAGCGTCAACTATCGGGTATATCGAAATAAAGTAAACGTGCTGATCGGAGAAAATGGTGCGGGTAAGTCCACCATGATGAAAATGCTTGCTGGTGTCGAAAGCCCCTCTTCCGGGCAAATTATTATGGATGGCATACCTGTCACATTAAATTCTACTCATCAGGCCGAAAAACTGGGTATCAGCATTATTTTTCAGGAGTTGAATTTATTCCCAAACATGAATGTCATGGATAATATTTTCATGGCTAACGAGTTCTTTCAGAAAGGGAAAATCAACGAAAAATACCAATACGCACTGGCAAAATCATTACTGGAAAGACTCGAGCTGGATGTTGATCCGTATACACCTCTGGAAGAACTAGGGATCGGTCATCAGCAACTGGTCGAAATTGCTCGTGCGCTCTCCAAAGATACCCGTGTTTTAATCATGGATGAACCGACCTCCGCCCTCAGCCAGTCTGAGGTGAAAGTGTTGTTTAACGTCATTGAGCAACTCAAACGGCGCGGCGTCACCATCATCTATATATCCCACCGTCTGGAAGAGTTGATGGAAATTGGTGATTACATCACGATTTTCCGCGACGGCCGTTTTATCAGTGAACGCCCAGTCAATGATGCCAGTATTCCGTGGATCATTGAACAAATGGTGGGAGACAAGAAAAAACATTTTGATTATCAACCCGCACCAAAAGGTGAAACGGTTCTATCCGTACAGGGTCTCACAGCCCTTCATCCGAGCGGCGGCTATAAGCTTAATGACGTGACGTTTAGCCTCAGTAAAGGCGAAGTCATCGGAATCTATGGTCTGCTGGGCGCAGGACGGACGGAACTGTTCAAAGGCCTGGTGGGACTTATGCCCTGCCAGAGTGGGAGTGTGCAGCTTAACGGCGAATGCATTGATAAAGCCCATTTTCAGTCACGCCTTAAAAAGGGGTTGGCACTGGTGCCTGAAGACAGACAGGGCGAAGGCGTTGTTCAGATGATGTCGATTCAGTCCAACATGACGCTGTCTGACTTCAGCCTGCAAGGCTTTCGCCGAGCCTGGAAATGGTTGAATCCGCACAAAGAGCAGACCAGTGTGAAGGCAATGATCCAGCAACTGGCTATCAAAGTGAGCGATCCCGAACTGCCTATCACCTCATTAAGCGGCGGTAATCAGCAAAAAGTGGTGCTGGGTAAGGCATTAATGACGCAACCGCAGGTGGTTTTCCTTGACGAGCCCACCCGAGGCATTGATGTGGGCGCGAAAACCGACGTTTATCACCTTATTGGCAAAATGGCGCAGCAAGGGCTGGCGGTGATGTTCTCTTCATCAGAGCTGGACGAAGTGATGGCGCTGGCGGACCGTATTCTGGTGATGGCTGATGGCCGAATCACCGCTGATGTCCCCCGTCATGCGGTCACCCGCGAGACCTTAATCGCGGCTTCGACACCTCAAGATTAATCAAGCTGGAATCCATCATGAACCAGAAATATATGATTTATATGTACCTGCTGAAGGCCAGAACGTTTATTGCACTGCTGCTGGTTATCGCATTCTTTAGTGTGATGGTACCTAATTTCCTGACCACCTCAAATCTGTTAATCATGACTCAACACGTCGCCATCACGGGATTACTGGCAATTGGTATGACGCTGGTGATACTGACTGGCGGTATCGATCTGTCCGTCGGGGCGGTAGCGGGTATTTGCGGCATGGTTGCAGGCGCCTTGCTTACCAACGGTCTGCCCATCTGGGGTGGCAACATCATCTTCTTCAACGTACCAGAGGTCATAATCTGTGTTGCCCTCTTCGGCGTTGTCGTTGGTTTTGTCAACGGTGCCGTCATCACCCGTTTCGGCGTTGCACCGTTTATCTGTACGCTCGGCATGATGTACGTTGCCAGAGGATCTGCGCTTCTGTTTAACGACGGCAGCACCTACCCAAATCTGAACGGCATGGACGCGCTGGGCAATACCGGTTTTGCCACGCTGGGTTCAGGTACTTTGTTGGGGATTTATCTCCCTATCTGGCTGATGATTGCCTTCCTGTTGCTGGGCTACTGGGTAACCACCAAAACCCCTCTAGGCCGCTACATCTACGCGATTGGAGGGAACGAATCCGCCGCACGTCTGGCGGGTGTCCCTATCGTAAAAGCGAAGATCTTTGTGTACGCCTTCTCCGGCCTGTGTGCTGCTTTTGTTGGGTTAATTGTGGCTTCACAACTGCAAACTGCACATCCGATGACCGGCAACATGTTTGAGATGGATGCCATTGGCGCAACTGTGCTGGGCGGAACTGCGCTCGCTGGAGGACGCGGACGCGTCTCCGGCTCCATTATCGGTGCCTTCGTAATTGTCTTCCTTGCCGATGGCATGGTGATGATGGGCGTCAGTGATTTCTGGCAGATGGTCATTAAAGGTGTGGTTATCGTCACCGCCGTTGTTGTCGATCAGTTCCAGCAAAAGCTGCAGAACAAAGTCATTCTGATGCGTCGCCATGAAGAAAAGCTGGCGGCAGCACCCTCAGGAAATACCGTATCCAGTTAAGCAGCAACATTCCGCCGGGCATCCTTTGCCCGGCCCATACAGGGGATAAAAATATGCAACGTGATTTTAATGGTAAGACAATTGTCATCACTGGTGCTTGTCGGGGGATTGGCGCAGGTATCGCCGAACGTTTTGCCCGCGACGGCGCAAATCTGGTGATGGTATCGAATGCGGAGCGCGTCCACGAAACAGCGGAACAGCTTCGTCAGCGCTATCAGGCAGATATTTTATCTTTGCAGGTGGATGTCACCAATGAGGCGCAGGTGCAATCTCTGTACGAGCAGGCCGCAGCGCGCTTCGGCACCATTGATGTCTCAATTCAAAACGCGGGTGTCATCACCATCGACTATTTCGACCGCATGCCGAAAGCCGATTTTGAAAAAGTCCTCGCCGTGAATACCACTGGCGTATGGCTCTGCTGCCGGGAAGCAGCAAAATATATGGTTAAGCAAAACCAGGGCTGCCTGATTAATACCTCTTCCGGTCAGGGACGTCAGGGTTTCATCTATACCCCACACTACGCCGCCAGCAAGATGGGCGTAATTGGTATTACGCAAAGTCTGGCGCATGAGTTAGCGCCATGGAATATCACCGTTAACGCCTTTTGTCCGGGGATAATCGAAAGCGAAATGTGGGATTACAACGATCGTGTCTGGGGCGAGATTCTCAGTACAGATGAAAAACGCTATGGCAAAGGTGAACTGATGGCGGAATGGGTTAAAGGCATCCCAATGAAACGCGCGGGCAAACCTGAAGATGTCGCCGGACTGGTCGCTTTTCTCGCCTCTGACGATGCGCGTTATCTCACTGGACAAACCATCAACATCGATGGTGGCCTGATTATGTCTTAATACCCATCAGGGTATCTGTTAAGAGAGTCATCATTATGATTGCAAAAGATTTTGCTCAACAACTGTTTAATCTTGAGGGGCGCGTCGCTTTTGTTACTGGCGCAGGTAGCGGCATCGGTCAGACTATCGCCTGCGCACTCGCCAGCGCGGGCGCGCACGTGGTCTGTTTTGATTTGCGCGAAGACGGCGGGCTAAATGCGACTGTTGATACTATCACCGCTATTGGCGCCCAGGCTGCGCTCTATACGGGTGATGTCCGCAAGCTTAGCGACCTTCGCGCCGCGGTAGCCCTGGCGAAGGAACGCTTTGGTCGCCTGGATATTGCGGTCAATGCCGCAGGCATTGCCAACGCCAACCCTGCGCTGGAAATGGAAAGCGAGCAGTGGCAACGCGTTATCGACATTAACCTCACTGGCGTGTGGAACTCCTGTAAAGCCGAAGCAGAACTGATGCTGGAATCAGGCGGTGGCTCGATTATTAACATCGCATCCATGTCAGGGATTATTGTTAACCGAGGCCTTGAGCAAGCCCATTACAATAGCGCTAAAGCGGGGGTAATTCATCTGTCAAAAAGCCTGGCGATGGAGTGGATTGGAAAAGGCATACGCGTGAATTCCATAAGCCCCGGATATACCGCCACGCCGATGAACACCCGACCGGAAATGGTTCATCAGACGCGGGAGTTTGAAAGCCAGACCCCGATTCAACGCATGGCAAAAGTGGAAGAGATGGCAGGCCCGGCACTCTTTCTGGCCAGCGATGCTGCTTCATTTTGTACCGGTGTAGACCTGGTTGTAGATGGTGGATTTATCTGTTGGTAAACAGCATTACGCCCGCAGCCATTGTTAGCTGCGGGCATTAATTTATTCGCCGCTACACGCCGCCAGGGTTTTTCGTTGCCGCCCATTTTCATCAAAGTTCTCCGGCGCCAGCCAGCGCTGTAACACGGCGTCACACTGGGGCCATTCGCTGTCAATCATCGATAACCAGTCGCTGTCGCGATTACGCCCCTTGCGCACAATCTTCTGGCGAAAACGTCCTTCGAAGATAAACCCAAGGCGTTCCGCCGCCCGTCGAGAAGCGGTGTTCAGAGAGTCGCATTTCCACTCCACGCGACGATAACCCAACGCAAACGCCTGGCGCAGCAGCAGCCAGATGCTTTCGGTGCCAAGTACCGTATTTTTCATGCGCGGTGACCAGGTCACATGACCAATTTCGACCGAACCGTGCTCCCGTTCGATCGCCATAAAGCACACCAGTCCGACGGCACGTCCTGAATGCTGTTCAATGACGGCATAGGGAACCAAAGAGGTATCAGTGGATTTCCCCTGTACCCAGCACGCTGCGGCCTCAACGCTTGTGGGGCGAGAGCTTGCGAGCCAGGTCCAGTCGCGATCGTCCGGTGCCTGCGCGTAGGCATCAAACAGCTCGGCGGCATGGCTGTCGGCATCCAGAGGAACCAGTCGACAATATTGACCGACAAGCGTTTCCCGTGGCAGTACGGCAGCGCCATTCCAGTCCGGCACAACATCGCCGACGGTCTGCCCATAAATATTTATTTCCGGCACGATTCCCCCCCAGTTGCGAAGTAAAAAATAGTTATAACACCGGCCATTTTGCCTTCAAAGCATCGCCAGGGAATATCTGACAACGAACAGAAAATCAGCCGCCCTTCTATACTCTAAGGATATCGATCAACGCGGAATAGAACCCTATGCCACTTCCCGATTTTCATGTATCCGACCCTTTTACGTTAGGCATTGAACTGGAAATGCAGGTGGTCAACCCCCCGGGCTACGACCTGAGCCAGGATTCTTCCCGGCTGATTGACGCTGTAAAGCCGCTGCTTACCGCCGGAGAAGTGAAGCACGATATCACGGAAAGTATGCTGGAGATGGCGACCGGGGTTTGTCGCAATATCGATCAGGCAAGTGCTGAATTGTCTACCATGCAGCAGATAATTACGCGGGTTGCTGCACAGCACCATCTCGCGATTTGTGGCGGGGGGACGCATCCATTTCAAAAATGGCAACGTCAGGAAGTCTGCGATGACGAACGCTATCGGCGCAACCTGGAAAATTTTGGCTATCTCATTCAGCAGGCGACGGTATTTGGCCAGCATGTGCATATCGGCTGCGCAAACGGCGATGATGCCATTTATCTCCTGCACGGCCTGTCGCGATTTGTTCCCCATTTTATTGCGCTCTCAGCCGCCTCACCTTATATGCAAACGTCCGACACGCGGTTTGCCTGCGCGCGACTGAATATTTTCTCCGGATTTCCCGATAATGGCCCGATGCCATGGGTGAATAGCTGGCAGGAATTCGAGGGGCTATTTCGTCGACTGGCTTACACCAGCATGATTGATAGCATTAAGGATTTACACTGGGATATCCGTCCCAGCCCGCACTTTGGCACAGTAGAGGTTCGGGTCATGGACACGCCGCTGACCCTGGCACACGCGGTCAATATGGCGGGGCTTATTCAGGCTACCGCCCACTGGTTACTCACCAAACGGCCGTTCAAACACCAGCTGCATGATTACCTGCTGTATAAATTTAATCGTTTTCAAGCCTGCCGCTTTGGTATGGCGGGAATCGTAACCGACGTCAATACCGGCGATGGGCACCGCCTGTCAGATGACACGCTACGGCTATTGGACAATGTCGCCGCCTCTGCGGATAAAGTGGGGGCAGCCAGCGCGATTGAAGCCTTGCATCTGCAGGTTAAGCATAGTCATGACGAGGCGCAAAATATGCGTGATTTCGTCGCCGATGGTGGATCACTGAGTGGTCTGGTGAAAAAACATTGTGAGATTTGGTCCGGGCTGTAAGCGTGGGGTTTGCGTTGCCCACGGAGATCCCGGACAATAGCTTTTTAACTCAAGTTTAACAATACGATGAAACACCCGCTTGAATCACTGATGACCGCAGCCGGGATCCTGCTGCTGGCATTTTTATCCTGTCTGCTCCTGCCCGCCCCCTCACTTGGCCTGGTGCTGGCGCAAAAGCTCGTGGCCACCTTTCATTTGATGGATCTCAACCAGTTTTATACTTTGCTGTTTTGCCTGTGGTTTTTACTGCTGGGGGTAATTGAGTATTTTATTTTGCGCTTCATCTGGCGACGCTGGTTCTCGCTGGCAGATTAGGCCCGCGAGAACCCTGCGTCGTTAATGCGCCCGGCTATGGTTTTCTTTGCGATAAGCGCCTGGCGGCTGGCTGAACGTCCGGGTGAAAATACGCGTAAAGGTCTGCTGCGAATCGAATCCGTACTTTAGACAAATGTCATACACTTTCTGATCGGTATCACGCAGATCGCGCGCCGCCAGCAACAGCTTACGCTCACGGATGTAACGCCCGAGGCTTTCACCTTTATACTGCATAAAAAGACGCTGCAGGTGCCATTTGGAATAGCCCGCATGGCGTGCAATATCATCAATGCGCAATGGCTGATTTAAATTATCATCAATCCATTCAACAATCGTATCAATCACCTGAGCAGAAATCGTCATCATGCTCTCCCCTGTATTCATTGAGTCGCCTGTTGCCACCAGGCCGTAAACGGTTGGTCCGGTTCGGACAGTATTACCGGTTCACCCAACATTGGCGTCAGCAGTCGGTAATCGTGACGGCGGCTGGCAAGCGCCAGTCGTTTGTAGGGATCATCCCAGGAATGTTTCGCCAGAACGAAACGACCAGCATGCCCTGGCAACACGGCTTTCGCATGCAGATCGGCCGCAGCCTGTGCCGTCTCTTCCGGCATCATGTGAATAAACTTCCAGTCATGGTCATACTGGCCGTTCTCCATAATCGCCAAATCAACCGAGCCAAACTGCTCACCGATGGCTTTAAAATGTGGTCCATAGCCGGAATCGCCACTGTAGTAAACGTTCTGCTCCGGCGTTTCAAACATGAAACTCGCCCATAGCGTTTGGTTGCGCTTAATGCCTCTCCCCGAAAAATGACGGGCTGGCAACGCATGAACGATCAGCGAATCCGTTACTCTGATGGATTGATTCCAGTCCATCTCGTCGATTATCTCGCCGCGCATCCCCCAATAACGCAGATGCGACCCTACGCCAAGCGGTGTAATCACCCGCTTAATTTTCGGCATTAACGCCTTGATCGTGGCGAGATCCAGGTGGTCATAGTGATCGTGCGAGATAATGAGCAGATCGATCTCCGGCATCGTCTGTGCGGACCACGGATAATCACCGGCAAAGGCTTTGTTCAGGAATGAAAGCGGTGCGGCATAGTTGCTAAACACGGGATCAATCAGGATACGTTGACCCACCAGCTGTAAATACCATGAAGAATGGCCCAGCCAGACAAGCGTGTCCTGCTCTGGAGATAACCCGGCGAGATCGGTCGCCACCAATGGCAATGGATGTGCCGGCCGCGCATTTTCGCGCTTAGCGACCAAAAACTCCCACCAGGCAGCCAGCATACTTTTGTTACCGGTATAGCTTGGTGTCGGCACCTGGTTATGAAACTGTCCATCACGATAGTGCGGTGATTGTTCAACCTGACTCAGCTGTGCCCCTTTCGGTGGCTGACCAAACCCGGCATTGAGTAAAAACGGTAAACTTGCAGCTGCGCCAATGAGCATAATAACAACCACACAAACTGTGAGACGCTTCATATCCTGACCTTAAACACGCCCCCTTTCCGCTGGTTTGCGTGACCGACTCTTGATTATGAGTGAGTAAGCACTCATTATAGAAATCGAAAGTTCGCCGTCAAGATGATTTTCAATCTTTGACATTCACCGTTGCGGTGCTGCAAAGGCCGTGATTCAATCATGCTTTTTACAACTTAAGGGTAAAGTGTAGTGGCTCGTCCGAAGAGTGAAGACAAAAAATTAGCATTACTGGAAGCTGCAACCACAGCATTTGCACAATCAGGCATTGCGGCATCTACCGCCGTAATTGCCCGCAATGCAGGTGTTGCGGAGGGAACGTTGTTTCGCTATTTCGCGACCAAAGATGATTTGATCAACGAGCTTTACCTCTTTTTAAAGCACGATCTCTGTCAGTCGATGATGGCCGATCTGGATCGTTCAGTGACCGATGCCAAAACCATGACTCACTATATCTGGAACAGCTACATTAACTGGGGTCTGAACCATACCTGTGGGCATCGCACTATTCGACAGCTCGCCGTCAGCGAAAAGATCAGCAAAGAAACCGAACAGCAGGCTGATGATATGTTCCCGGAGCTGCGCGATCTTTGCCATCGCTCCGTGCGACCTGAGTTTATGTCTGACGAATATCGCGCCTTCGGCGATGGCCTTTTTCTCTCTTTGGCGGAAACCACCATGGAGTTCGCAGCCCGCGACTCTGCCCGGGCCAAGGAATACATATCGATGGGATTTGAAGCGATGTGGCGCGCACTAACCCGCGAGGAAAAATAATGGACGGCCAGACACTGCATACCTGTGCGAAGCGCCTTGCGCTCGAACTGCCTTTTACCGAGCACTGCTGGCCATTCGGCCCGGAATACGACGTCTTCAAAGTTGGCGGGAAAATTTTTATGCTGGTCTCAGAGCTACGCGGACGCCCACTGGTCAATCTGAAGTCGGATCCGCAAAAATCTCTGTTAAACCAGCAGATTTACCCCAGCATTGAACCCGGCTATCACATGAATAAAAAGCACTGGATCTCCGTCTACCCCGGCGATGACATTACCGAGTCATTGCTGGAAGAGCTGGTAAACGACTCATGGCACCGTGTCGTAGACGGCCTGGCGAAGCGGGATCAAAAACGCCTGCGTCCAGACTGATTTATCGTTAACCCCAATAAGTGTTTTTGCTTTTTCCTGTCTTATCTTTTTCCTGCTAACCCTGTACCCTGCTGAAACAAAACGTACCCGCAGGGTATAAAAAACCACCAGGAGTAGTTATGGATATTGTTTCTGTCGCCTTAAAACGTTACTCCACTAAGGCATTCGATCCGACTAAAAAACTGACCACTGAGCAAGCCGAAAAATTAAAAACGCTGCTGCAATATAGCCCATCCAGCACCAACTCTCAGCCATGGCATTTTATCGTTGCCAGCACTGACGAAGGTAAAGCGCGAGTAGCCAAATCCGCAGCCGGCGGTTTTGTGTTCAACGAACGCAAAATGCTGGATGCTTCTCACGTAGTGGTGTTCTGCGCCAAAACGGCGATGGACGACGCGTGGTTGGAGCGCGTGGTGGATCAAGAAGAGAGCGATGGCCGCTTCGCCACCCCTGAAGCTAAAGCCGCTAACCACAAAGGTCGTACCTTCTTTGCTGATATGCATCGCAAAGAACTGAAAGATGACAACCACTGGATGGCAAAACAGGTGTACCTGAACGTCGGTAACTTCCTGCTGGGCGTTGCAGCAATGGGTCTGGATGCAGTGCCGATCGAAGGCTTTGATGCGGCGGTGATGGATGCAGAATTTGGTCTGAAAGAAAAAGGTTTCACCAGCGTAGTGGTGGTCCCGGTGGGTCATCACAGCGTAGAAGATTTCAACGCCGCGCTGCCGAAATCCCGTCTGCCGCTGGAAACAACGCTGACGGAAGTCTAATCCCCGCATTTGCATAAGCTCCGCACAGCGGTCATCATAGACCGCTGTTTATTAAGGAGACGTTATGCAGGAATTGATATCTCAGGTAGAAGAACTCGGCATTGAAATAAATCACACCACCTCGCTGGTGATGATTTTTGGCATTATTTTTCTCACCGCCATTATTGTTCACGTTATTTTGCACTGGGTGGTATTACGCGCATTTGAAAAACGCGCCAGTACCAGTTCCCGTCTGTGGTTGCAAATTATCACACAGAACAAATTATTCCACCGCCTGGCGTTTACGCTGCAAGGTATCATCGTCAATATACAGGCTACACTCTGGCTACAAAAAGGCAGTGAAGCGGCAGATATATTAGTGACCTGCGCACAGCTGTGGATCATGATGTACGCCCTGCTGTCCCTATTTTCTCTGCTGGACGTTATTCTCAACCTGTCGCAAAAACTCCCTGCCGCATCCCAATTACCCTTGAAAGGTATATTTCAGGGCATCAAACTGATTGCCGCGATTCTTGTCGGGATCCTGATGATTTCCCTGCTGATTGGCCAATCGCCGGCAATACTGATAAGCGGCCTGGGTGCGATGGCGGCCGTATTAATGCTGGTGTTTAAGGACCCGATCCTCGGTCTGGTGGCCGGAATACAGCTCTCCGCTAACGACATGCTTAAGCTTGGCGATTGGCTGGAAATGCCGAAATACGGTGCAGATGGCGCGGTTATTGATATTGGCTTAACTACCGTAAAAGTGCGTAACTGGGATAATACCATCACCACTATTCCTACCTGGTCACTGGTATCAGATTCCTTTAAAAACTGGAGTGGGATGTCCGCTTCCGGTGGTCGGAGAATTAAACGCAGCATTAGCATTGATGCCACCAGCATTCATTTTCTTGATGAGGATGAACGTCAGAGGCTGCATAAAGCGCACCTGCTGAAACCGTATTTGACCACGCGCCATCAGGAAATCGACGCGTGGAATCAGCAATTAGATGCGCCTGAATCGGTATTGAATCACCGTCGGATGACCAATATTGGTACTTTCCGCGCCTATCTGAACGAGTATTTGCGTCACCACCCGCGTATTCGCAAAGATATGACGTTAATGGTACGCCAGCTTGCGCCAGACGATCACGGTTTACCGATCGAAATTTATGCCTTTACCAATACGGTGGTCTGGCTGGAATATGAGAGTATTCAGGCTGATATTTTCGACCATATATTTGCGGTGGTCGAAGAGTTTGGTTTACGCATTCATCAGTCGCCTACCGGAAATGATATTCGCGCGCTGTCAGGCGCGTTTCAGCGTTAATCCGTAGAATAGATAAATGACCGATCTCATCACCAGGATGAGATCGGTATAAACTTAGCGAGACTTACGACGCAGCAGTTTGAAGGTAACGAACAGGAACAGGATCCACACCGGCAGCAGGATAGCTGACAAACGCATATCATCCATCGTACACATCAGCACCAGAATCATGCCGAGGAAAGCAATACACAGGTAGTTCCCCGCCGGGTACAGCAGCGCTTTGAACTGCGTGTCACGTCCCTTGCGACGCATCGCCGCCCGGAATCGCAGATGCGCCAGACAGATCATAATCCAGTTCAGCAGCAACGTCGCCACCACCAGCGCCATCAGCAGGCTAAACGCCTTTTGCGGCAGCACATAGTTGATCAGTACCACCAGCGACGTAATAGCACCGGAGAGCATCAGCGAATTCACCGGTACGCCGCGACGGCTGACACGGGTTAAGAACTTCGGCGCGTTCCCCTGAACGGAGAGACCAAACAGCATACGACTGTTGGAGTAGACGCCGCTGTTATACACCGACAGCGAAGCCACCAGAATGACAAAGTTCAGGGCAGAAGCCACCACATTGCTGTCAAGGTTATGAAAAATCATCACGAACGGGCTGCTGTTGGACTTCACTTCCCCCCATGGGTACAGCGCCAGCAGCACCACCAGAGAACCAATGTAAAACAGCAGAATACGGTACACCACCTGGTTGACCGCCTTCGGAATACTTTTCTGCGGATCCTGCGCTTCCGCGGCGGTAATTCCGATAAGCTCCAGTCCGCCAAAGGAAAACATAATCACCGCCAGTGACAGAATTAATCCGTTCCAGCCGGTGGCAAAAAAGCCGTTGTAACGCCACAGGTTATCGATGCTTGCATGTTCCCCGCCGTTGCCGGAAAACAGCATCCATACGCCAAAACCAATCATGCCGATAATGGCCAGCACTTTGATCAGCGCAAACCAGAATTCCGTTTCACCATAGAGACGCACGTTGACCAGGTTGACGGCATTGATAATCACAAAGAATGCCGCAGCCCAAATCCAGGTTGGGACATCGGGCAACCAGTACTGCATGTAGATCCCAGCCGCAGTCAGTTCCGCCATGCCGACCAGCACAAACATCACCCAGTAGTTCCAGCCGGACAGAAATCCCGCGAACGGTCCCCAGTATTTATAAGCAAAATGGGCAAACGATCCAGAAACGGGTTCTTCCACCACCATTTCGCCCAGTTGACGCATAATCAAAAAAGCGATTATCCCGGCAACGCCGTAACCCAGTAACACCGCAGGTCCCGCCATCTGAATAGCCGGGCCAATGCCCAAAAACAGGCCGGTACCAATTGCACCGCCCAGCGCAATTAACTGAATATGGCGGTTTTGCAACCCTCGCTGAAGCGTCGGCTCATTCGTCGACGCGGCATCAGACACGCTGGTGTCAGATGCAGTTGACGCGTTTTTCACGCCCTTCCCCTGTGTCGTTTTTATTGAAGGGGCTCCTTTTAACATTTCAACCTGGTTGTCGCAAGGCGCAATAAGGACCTGCCGTGCCTGTAGCATTGCGTTTGTTCATAATTACGGTGAATTATTCTGGACGAAAAGGCATGACAGGCCACAGAATGCGCTTTACTGTTTTTCTAACATTTTCAAACGGGTGAACCAGCTGTGTTTCAGGCACTCGTTTTTGAGTCAGGCCAGGCAACGACTGTCATGAATAAGATCATTAAACGACTGGAAATCGTCAAAAGTGCTATTGAACTGGAAGATGAGGAGATTATTTTCCAGCAGGTAGAACATCTGAAAAATGAGCCCTTATCCGTCGTACCAGATACTATTGTGCAGGCGATCGAAGAACGACGCTTTAGTGATGCCTTGCGTGAAATCTCAGCCTGGCTGCAATCTCAACGGGCAGTCTCTACGTGGCAAGATCCAGCTATTGCCGCCAGTAAACTGGAACTCAAAGCGCTCGAAACACAGCTGCGTGACCTGATCGATAAACGCAACACGCGCATTCAAATCCTCGATGATTTCAACGATCTGTATCACCTTCGCCTTGGGCCGCTGATGAGCCGGATCCTCGAGTTGCGTAAACAGCTCGCCGCCAGCGCCCAGCGTAAACAGGAAGCTGAGCGAAAACGCCGGGAGAAAGACTACCAATCCTGCCAGCACTATATTTCCCAGGCCGTTGATCAACTGGCCAGGCTCAAGCAGCAGTGGATGAATCTGAATTCAGATTCGCGTGAATCGGTGGAAACACGTCAACGCATTCAGCAACAAACTGAGCTTATTACTGCCCTGCTGGCAGAGATTCGTGAACTGGAAAACGATTTTTCTCGCCAGGACGACAGCGCAACCCGCCAGGCACAGGAAGAGGCCAGCCATGAATATGATGAGTATCAGGAGCAGCAGCAGGATGCACTGCACCGTTTTAGCCGTGACCAACGACTTTCCGCTGATGAACGTAATGAGTTAAAACGCCTGTGGCGTCAGGCCAGCCGTCTTTGCCATCCGGATGTGGTGGCGGACTGTCTAAAAGAGAAAGCGCATCAGATGATGGTTCAACTGAACCAGGCGCGCCAAAATGCCGATCTTGCCGCCGTTCGGGCGCTACTGACTCAATTGCAAAGTGGCCTCGAACCGATGATGGCGAGTGACCGATTGAACGATCTGCAGCATTTACGCAGCAAAATACAGCAGCTCAGAGAACAAATTAATGCGCTGCTGAAAGAGATTACCGAACTGGAAGCTGAGAACGCCTGGCGGCTTGCCACCTCCGTGACGGATAAAGAGGCCTATTTCTCCGATCAACAACGGGCGCTTACAGAAATCCGCAATACGCTGGAACAACAGGTGCACCAGGTTGAACAGGAGCTGTTGGCGGGCTAAGCGCTATCGCTAGCGCATGAAGACAAAATGATACCTGCAAGCCAGATTTCAAAATTAGGCACAAAAAGATCAAAAAAGGATAAAATTCCAATAATTGGATTTATTGCAGAAATATAATCTGTAATTATCCTATTATTAGCCAATAGGTGCAAATTCGGCAATATTTGCCTCTTCTCCTAACCTTCCGCTTTCTCTGTCCTGGTCAGGATTAAGAATCCTCCTACACTCAATTAATACCATGAAGAAAAATGAGTATCTTCTTGAAACTTAAGCCATTGCATATAAATACCTTTCTTTAATCCCAGGAATACCCTGTCTTTATACAAACCTCCTTCTTATTATTATCTCGATCCATAAGTGAAATCTATCAATGTTGTGCTCAGAGGTGAAATAAACGATTTATCTTAAATTTTAACAAAGTGTAATATCTACCTTAAGAATAGTTAATGCTTCAAATAAATACAGAGAATATCTGTTGAGTCTGAAATAAATAAGGATGCGTTCACGCCGAAGAACGTTATACGATTTTTAATTAATATTTCATGCGTCGTCAAAAACTCTTTTTTTAGTCTAAAAAAAGAGGCGACTGCTTGCACCAAAATTTCAAGGAGATCGTTATGTCTAAGGCTATTTTTTTGGGTGACTCAATTTACCCCTGGCTAGGCATGCGAGAAATCCTACGTGGTTTATCATTATATATTGATATCACGTATTACTCCTCTCAGACGCTTTCTGCCGTCAAAATGCTTCCTTATGAAACGGATTGCATCATTATTAATCCTGACAAATCTGATTTTTTAAAATATGCCAGGATTATCCGCAATATGGCTTTACGTCCTGCTACCAGAATTATTGTTCTGGCAGATGAAGCTACCTTTACCATTTTTCAAACCGTTTGCGGCAAGAACATGCAATTTCTCGATCAAGACACCAGCCTTGATCAGCTATTACAGACCGTCACACGTATCACGCAAAACAAAAAACAACAAAGTATCAAAGAACTACACACAAAAATCACAGCCAACGAATTCAACGTAATGATGATGCTTGCCCGGGGATGGTCGCTGGCGCAAATCGCCGGTGCGTCACAGAAAAGTGAGAAAACCATCGGGGCATACAAAAGCAACATTGCCAGAAAACTCGGCAAAAATAATACCCGGCTCAAGTACACAATTTCCCACTATAGCCAGCCGTAACTGACTTACTTAAGGACAATTATCACGGTTATTTTTTAAAAATTTTCCTTTCGGCTCATTTTTAATTCCGCACCGCACGGAAGGAAATCCCATTTCCCAAAATTTATTACCGGGTAGCACATCCGCGTGCCAGCCATAGCCAACAACTCAACGTATTAACACATACATAACAGGAATGTAGACAAGGGTTATATATGAACAAAGTTTACAGCATTATTTGGAACGCGGCGCTCGGTATCTGGGTAGTCGTTTCTGAATTAACCAAAGGCAAGAAAAAAAGCAGTTCGCGAAAAACTGTCGCCGTACTGGCAGCTGGCGCATTAAGCGGTGCGTCAATGCTGGCTTCGGCTACTCCAATTGTCGATATCGGTGAGCACAATATTTTTATCGACTACCAGACAGGTATTTCCGCTGGAATATATGAGGATGTCCACGACTATGGTTTCTTATATGAAGATAACACCACCGGTCAGGCACTTAATATCAGTGGCGCAATCCCAACATTTAGTCCAGGCCAAAGCGGCGTTGTTGAATCAACCACTATCCGGGAGTTGCTGGAAAGTGGCAAAATCACGCTGCAGGCTACCAGCCCTGACCAAAGCGTTAAAACAATCACCACTGCTGAAGATCTGGCGGAATACCTGACTTACAACCAATCGTCAACGCCGTCACAGAGCACAGAATTTGCTATCAACGACCCGGCGTTTCCCGGCGAAACAACAACCATCAAAGTCTTTGATACTAATGCGTTAAGTGGCTTTCTTACCGAAGCGCAAATCGGCGATGCGGTATTAAACACCTATGATGCACAGAAGTCAGAAATCTATAAGCAATTTGGTATCGCGCTGGCGACCAATAGATCCATTGCTAACCTGAATATTGGCAACGACACGCTCAATGTTCGCGACCAGCTCAATACCATCGAGTTACTGGCCAAAGACTCCTCCTTACTGGAGGCTCAGGATGCGGGTAGCCAGGTAAACTGGCAATCGGATAACTACATCAAATTTAACGCAGCTCCGGTTGTGCCGCCAAAAATGTTCTCCGGTTCAAAGCAAACATCCGTGTTTGGCGATGATGTGACGCTGATGACCTACGGCTACGATGCGGAGGGTCAGGTAGTCGAAACCGGTGAACGCACGTTTAGCATTACCAACACGCAGGAGCTGGCCGATTTCAACGACTGGCTGCTGGGCAATAGCGACGACGCGGCAGAAAACCCTGAAGGCGAAAAAGTCAGCCAAATCCAGCTGTGGCTGGATGCAAAGGAGGTGACGACCGTCACCGCCGCACAAACCAAGTACGCCGGGCTGATTGATAGTCTGATCAATTCCAGTAAACCCGCTGACGTGCTCAGTTGGGATTACGAGGTCTGGACTGACGGCGAGTCGCATACCAACAACGCCACCGCCGGTCGTGGTGAGCTGCATGCTATCTACGCCAATGGTGCGGGCACCTCCGGCACTCTGAATAAAGACGCGATTATTGCCGTTGACGGCAGTATTAATGGCGTGATGAAAGCCATTGATGGTGGGGTTATCACTAACCTGGGCGAACTGAACGCATTGCGTACTTCGACCGGGCAGAGCCTGGCGATTGGTATGCTGGCTAAAGATGCGACGGCAACCAACAGCGGGATCATCAACTCCGGGCTGTTTATTGATAAAGACGGTAACCAAAACGTCAACAGCTATGGCGCATTTGGTATGCAAGGGCAAGGCACCAGTCAAGTCACCAACGAAGGTACCATCAACCAGGCGATAACCACCGATAACTTCGGCACCGCTTCTGCGGCCGATCCCTGGAGCAAAGACGACCCCGCAGGCTCGCTGACGCTGGCCATTGGTATGCAACTGTCTGACAATGCGCAAGGGGTCAACAACGGCGATATCAACGTCGTGGACGGGAGCAAAAACGGTGCATCCTATGCTAAAGGTACCGCCTATGGCGTAGAAGTCGCCGACAATGCCACCTTTACCAACAGCGCGGATGCCACTATTTATCTTGGTCGCAACGCAAGCGCTCCCTCTAAAGATGTCACCATGGCTGGCGGTTCCAGCCTGAGTGCCGGGATCATGACCAAGAGCGCCAAAGAGGTGATTAACAACGGCCTTATCACGCTGGGAACCGGCGTACGTAATGCTGCAGGTATTCTGATTGGTAACGCGGCCGGCAATGTATTCAATACCGGAAATATCGTGCTCAATGGCGATTCCAGCGCAGGCAACATTAAGAATTACGGCATCACCGTGCGTGATAGTGGCGCTGAAAATAATCAGGAAATCCGCAATGACGGCAAGATAAACGTCAATGGCACCAACAACGTCGGGATCCACGTAAGCGCAACGCACAAAAATGCCGAAGCCACCACCAGCGATGCTGGCTCTATCATCGTGGACGGTGAAGGTAGTGTCGGGAACCGTAACTATGCCGTCTGGGCTGAGGGTGGCAAAGATGGGAAGGCGGTGGTCAACGTCTATTCCAACATCACGCTAAACAAAGCCGGGAACATCGGTGTACACGTACGTGATAACGCCGTCGCTAACGTCGACAACCTGAGTAGCCCGGCATTCAACAGCACCGATCAGATTGGCTACTACCTGTATGGTAAAGGCGCGACTGCCAATATTGGTCAGGCAGTAATGAATGACAACGGACAGGATCGCACCACCATTTTCCGTATTGCCAATGGCGCAATGCTGGCCGGTAACACCACCACGCCTGACGGTCAGGCCAGCTCTAACCTTGAACTGACCTTAAACGGCGAACAGTCCGTTGGCGTATTTGCAACGGGCGCAAACAGTAAAGTTGATACCGGCGAAGCCACGTTCACCGTGCAGGGTACCGACTCCGCCGCACTGCTGATAGAAGGCGGTGCCACAGGTAACATCAGCGATAAAACAACCATCAATTTAACCGGTGAAAGGACCGTTGCCGGGGTTGTGGATGGTCAGGCACATCAGTTGAATGGCAGTGCAGAGGGTAGCGCCGTTGCGACTACTCTCACTTCAAACGCAAAAATCACTTCAGAAGCTACCGGCAACAAGGTCATTGCCTATGTGGCAAGGAACCAGGGCAGCCTGATCCTCGATACTCAGGCGAGTATCGATCTTGCCAGCACCGACAGCATTGGGGTTAACGTGCAACAAGGCGGGAGTTTAACCAATAACGCGACTGCTGCCTTACATGTGAGTAACGGCATCGGCGTACAAGCTTCTGGTTCGAACGCACAAATTAAAAAACTGGGTCAGATTCAAGTCGATGACGGAACCGCAGGCGTTCTGCTGACCAATGGTGCCAGTTTGAGTATTACCGGTAATGCCGGCGATGCCATCACGACCGATGGTTCGGCTGATGGTATTCGCCTCGATACAGGGGCCGGTAAGCTGGCTGCAAAAGGGGTAACGATTAGCGCGAAAGGGACTGGCGCGGGCATTCAAAACAATGCCAACAATAACGACATCACGCTCAACGACGTCACGATCAACGCCAACGATGGTCCGGGGATCCGTACCAGCGTCGCGCTGAACATGAAAGATGGGTTGAACAATATTCTCAACGTTAGTGGTAAAGGTACCGGCTTCGCCTTTGAACAGCGCAATGGTGACGCGGTGACGGGCAATCTGACCATCGGTAAAGGCTATACCATTGAGGTATTGAACAGCGAAGGCAGCGGGATTCGCGCCAATACTAACGGGCGCATCACCACCAATGCCGATATTAACGTGCATGACAGCGCAGGCGGTTCGGCAATCATCGCAAAAAACGTCAGCGCATTGACCAACAGTGGCAAGATTATCTCTGCAAGCACCACCTCCCCGGTAATCGACGCCAGCGGAGACAGCAGTAAAGCCATTACCAACACCGGAACTCTGGAGGCCATCAACGACACGGCGGTGGCCATTCAGTCCGGTACAGGCAATGACACTATTGATATCAGCGGCGGTGTCACCAGCGGCGTAATCAATACCGGTGCAGGTGCAGACACCTTCAACTGGCGCAGCGGCACCTATGCCGGCGAAGTGAATTTCGCCGGTACTGGCGGCAACAATAAAGCTAACATCGGCAATGTGACGCTGGATAAAACGCGCCACATCATTACCGCTGCGGGTACGGACAACGCCCTCACCTTTACCGATACAAAAGATGCGAAGATTGGAACGCTGGTCAGTGACAACCTGACTACCGGCACGAATATTGGCACCGGCTGGGATTCGCTAACCCTCAGCGGGTCAAACGCGGATGTCCGCATCGTTGAAAACCTGAATCTGGCAAGTAAAACTATTGCCGTAAACAATGGCGCCACGCTGCGCACCGGCGACCACGTTGAGCCAACCAGTACTGCCGCCAGTATTGGCAACTACGATGTCACAACCCAGGGCGCAGGCAGCAGGGTTATCTTCGATACCCAGGGGGATACATCAGCAGCGCAGATCTATCGCGGTATCATTAGCGGTGACGGGAAATTTGAACGCGCGGCGGGCGGCACCACGGTCTTTACCGCCAACAACAGCTACACCGGCTCTACCACTATTGATCAAACCGGCACGCTGCAGTTAGGTGACGGCGGGAATGAAGGTGAAGTAAGCGCCGTGTCTGACATCACCGATAACGGCGTGCTGGCGATTAACCGCGCTAACACCGTGCTGCTCAATGGCGTGCTCTCGGGCATTGGCGCGCTGAAGCAAATTGGTGACGGCATTACCCGACTGAACGGCAACAACACCTATACCGGTGATACCACCGTCACCAACGGTACGCTGCTGGTAAATGGCGATCAGAGCGCCGCGCGCGGCGCGACCACCGTCAGCGGCACCTCCACTCTGGGTGGGAATGGCATTATCGGCGGCAACGTGCTGATGAACGATGCCACGACTATCAGCGCTGGTGATGGCGGTGCGGGGACGTTATCCATTAACGGCAATCTGCAGCTTGGCAGCAAAACGACCTCTGCTTTCGAACTGGGTCAGGCCTATACGCCGGGCGGTGCGCTAAACGATCTGATTAACGTCGCAGGCGATTTGCAACTGGACGGAACTCTGGATGTTACTACTTCACAGGGCGGTAGCTTCGGACCCGGCGTATACCGTATTTATAACTACGGCGGGACATTGAATAACCAGACGCTGGATCTGGGCGTTGTGCCGGACAGTCAGGATAAGAGCAACATTTTTGTCCAGACCTCTATCGACAAACAGGTCAACCTGGTGAATGCCAACGGCGTTACCCTACACTTCTGGGACGGCGCAACCATCAATCAGAACCACGGCGCGTCCGGCATTGAAGGCGACAGCAAAATTGACGGCGGCGACGGCAAATGGATGGCGATTGGCAGCCAGGGTGATAACAACTGGACCACCGCAACGGGCGACGGTAACGCGCCGTGGGCGCAGAAATCCTTTGCGATCTTCACTACCAAAGGCGGGACCGTCACCGTGGATAACGCTGCGGGCGAAGTTCACTTCTCCGGGGCGCAGTTTGATGCCGATGGCTATGTCGTGAGAGGTGACACACTTAACGCGCATGCCACAACGGAAACAGCGACCCACGCAGGCCAGACGCCGGGGACCGGTGAACTGTTGCTACGCGTTGGTGCCGGTGGCGCAGGGCAAAACTATACCGCAACCATTGAGTCCGTCATCCGCGAAGCCAGCACGAATGACAAGCTGACGCTGGTGAAAACCGACCTGGGTCGTCTGATCCTCAGCGGTGATAACGAGTATCGCGGCGGCACGCGCATTGACGGTGGTACGTTACAAATCTCTGCCGACAGCAACCTCGGCCAGAGCGGTACCGACCTGGCTATCAATAACGGCTCCACGCTGCAGATGGGCGCGGACCTGACCAGCAATCGCACCATTACGCTTGGCGCGAATGAAAACGCGGCGGTGTTTGACCTTAATTCGCACCACTTCACGCCAACCGGTGAGATTACCGGCGACGGTAAACTGAAAGTCACCAGCAGTTCAAGCGATGCGGGCAGTACTCTGTCGCTTGAGCGCGCGAACAGCTACAAAGGCGACACCGAAATTGCCGGCACCGGCAATGCCAACAATGTGGCGGTCAACGTCAGCAAAACCGGCGCGTTCGGCAGTAATGAGAGCAGCACCGTGAGCGTCAACAACGGTGCAACCCTCAACGTCAGTGGCGCGGAGACCAGTCTGCAATCTCTGACGATAAACATCGCCGACAGCCTGTTAACGTTGGCCGATACCGTGACTGCCGCCAGCGCCAAACTGCACCTGACGGGCACAGCGAAAGCGCTGTTAACCAATAACGCCACTGCGGGCAACGCGACGGTTAGCGTAGCGAAAGACAGCACGCTGGCACTGGAAGAAAACGCCAGCGGCGGCAATGCCGATGTAACTAACAGCGGACTGATGACCTTTGCTGACCAGGCAATGGCAGAGAATACCGTCGTTAAAAACCTGGCGGGTGGTATGGTTGATGTGAGCGCAGTCAACAGCGCAACGTCTATCGGTTCGTTGTCCGGCGCGGGTAATGTCGAACTGGGCAATAGAGAATTGTCGCTGGGGAATCTGCATCTGGCCGACACCATTAGCGGTATTATCAGTGGCAACGATGGCAGCCTGGTGAAAATCGGCGACGGCACGTTAACGCTGACGGGCGACAACACCTGGACCGGCACCACGGACGTTAACGAAGGCGTGCTGCTGGTCAACGGTAATCAGTCTGCAGCGACCGGTCAGGTGACGGTGAAATCCGGGGCCACGCTCGGCGGTAACGGTATTATCGGCGGCGCGGTTGATGTGCTGGACGATGGTCATATTACCGCCGGGGCCGCCATCAACAGCGTGGGCAAACTGACTACTGGTTCACTGACGCTGAGCGATAACGCCCAACTGGATTACCAGTTTGGTCAGGCTTATACCCCCGGCGGCGCGTTCAACGACCTGATCGACGTGAATGGCGATCTGACGCTCGACGGTAAACTCAACATCGAGACCTCTCCGGGCGGAAGCTTTGACGTTGGCGTTTATCGCGTCATCAACTACACCGGCACATTAACCAACAACGTGATGGATATTGCTAACGCGCCGGAAGCCGCGGACAGTTTGTACGTACAAACTTCGGTCAAAAACCAGGTTAACCTGGTCAACCATGCCGGACTGACGTTGCGCTTCTGGGACGGTACCGGCGGTGAGAATGGCGAGCTGAAAAACAACGGCGTCATCAACGGCGGCGACGGTATCTGGCAATCCAGCCAGGGTAACGACAACTGGACAACGGATGAATCGACGCCAGAAGGCGCATTGAACGCACCGTTTACCGATGCCGCATTCGCCGTCTTCCAGGGCGAAGCGGGTAACGTAACCGTCGATAACAGCCAAGGCGATGTCATCATCAGCGGCGCGCAGTTCGCTACCGATGGTTATCGCGTCGGCGGGGAGGCCATCACTACCGATACCGCCAATACGCTGATTCGCGTCGGCGATGGCACGGTAGATGGCGCCAGTTACACCGCCACCATCGACAGCGTGATCCGCGGTACTGGTGGCCTGAATAAAGGCGATCTCGGTACACTGATTCTCACCGGCGACAATACTTACAGCGGTGGCACCACCATCACCTCAGGTACGTTACAGGTGGCGGGCGATGCCAACCTCGGTGCGGCAGATACGGGAATTACCTTCAACGGTGGTACGCTGAAATATGGCGAAGCGTTTGATACCGCCCGTCAGGTAACGCTGGAATCCGGCGGCGGGACATTCGACACCAACGGACATGACGTTTCTCTACTGACGGAAGTCGAAGGTAACGGTCAACTGACCAAAACGGGCAAAGGCTCCCTCACCCTGACGCTGGATAACACCTACACCGGTGGCACCACCATCGAACAAGGCGTTTTACAGCTGGGTAACGGTGGTGATATCGGCAGCATTCAGGGGGATATCGTTGATAATGGCGTACTCAACGTTAATCGTGGCGATACCCTGGCACTGACCGGAAATATCAGTGGCAAAGGCCAGCTGCATCAGACCGGTAGCGGTGTGACGGAGCTGCAAGGTGAAAACAGCTACAGCGGCGCAACGCTGATTGCCAACGGCGTGCTGCAGGCGGGGAATACCAACACTCTGAGTGCGGCATCGCACCACTACGTTGTCGCGGACAGCACGCTGAACACGCAGGGCTATAACCAGACGGTAGCGGGACTGAGCAACGGCGGCGATGTATCGCTCATCGGTCAGCAACCTGGCACAACCTTAACCGTCAAAGGGGATTATACCGGCGAAAAAGGCACCATCAATATGGCGGCTATCCAGAACGATAGCGGCGCAGGTATTGCCGACCGTCTGATTATTGATGGCGGTAAAGCCAGCGGCAATACGCTGCTGGATGTCGATGGTTCCGGTCTTGGCGCACCGACCATCGGTGATGGTATCGAAGTCGTCACCGCACTCAACGGTGCAACCACCACAGCGCAAACCTCGCGGGACGCCTTTCATCTTGCCGCAGAGCGTATGGCTGCGGGCGCATTTGAGTACCAACTGCATGCCGGGAATGCGCAGGGTCAGGGCGAAAACTGGTATCTGAGAAGCGAATACCGTCCAGAAACCATGCTGTATTCTGGTCTCGCCAGCGTGGTTCGTCAGGGGGACATCAGCCTGTTAGGCAACATGCACCAGCGTATGGGCGACGAGGTTAAACCGGGACTTGATGAAGACAATCGCGCCTGGGCCAGAATGATTGGCTACTCCGGTAAAACCAAACTGGATGATGCGGCCGGGACGCAAACCAGCACCCATACCATGGGTATTCAGGTTGGCGTCGATATGTATGCGAACGAAAGCTGGAAAGCCGGGATGTATACCAGCATCCTGGATATCGACAGCAACGTGAAAGGCACGAAAACCGGCAGCGACGGCAAAGGCGGCAATATCGACGACAACGCGTTTTACGTCGGCGGTTACGCTACCTGGTTCTCGGGTGACGGCATGTATGTTGATAACGTCCTGCAGTACGGTAACCATAAATCCCGCCTGGCGGCGACCGGTAATAACGGTTCGTATACCGTCAAAGGCAACACGTTGACGGCATCGACAGAGGTGGGTAAATCGTTCCGTTTAGGCGCCAGCGCATGGAGTCTGGAACCGCAGGCTCAGTTGATCTATCAATACAGCGACTTTGATAACGGTACGCTTGATGGTGTGACCCAAACGAAAGTGAAAATGGATTCCGCGGATTCCTTTACCGCGCGTCTGGGCGTGCGTCTGGTCGCTGACTATGACACCACTCATGGCAAATTCCAGCCATACGGCAGAGTCAACGTCTGGCAGGGTCTGGGTTCAAAAGACAAAACGCACTTTAGCAATGCGGTAGCTACCACCACGCTTGAGTCTTCACAACAATACTCCAGCACTGAAGTTGCAGCCGGCCTGTCATGGTCTATCGACAGAAATCTGCAGGTCTACGGTGAACTGGGTACACAATTCAGCAACGGTGGCAGTAAGTCGCAGGTCGAAGCACCGGTCAATGCATCTATCGGCTTCAAGAAATCGTTCTAAGCTGACATAAACTCGCCAGCCCCCTGTTAAGCAGGGGGCTTTTTTTTGCCTTTCAGGGCTACGGACTGGCAGCAACGAAGTGATGATTGAAGAGGTTAAAACCTGGAGGGATTAACGATTATAGTGCGTTAAGAGTAACGGGATCTCTTCTGCTAACACCGGAGGAGAAATGAAAAATCCTTGGATTTTGTCACAACCCATCTGCATCAAACGGTCCAGTTCGGATTGGGTTTCCACCCCTTCGGCAAGAACTTCAATCCCAAAATTGTGCGCCAGTGAAATGATACCCTCCACAATCTTTGTTGAGCGGGTGTCGGGTTCAATGCCGGTGACAAATTCTTTATCGATTTTTAAGGTATCAAAAGGATACTTCAACAGGTAATTAAGATTAGCGTGCCCGGTTCCAAAATCGTCAAGAGCAAGTTTGACCCCTATCGCCTTCAGCTCCTTCATATTTTTAGCCGCGACCAGACTGTCGCACAGCGGTGACGTTTCCGTGACCTCTACCTGACATCGGTTGGCCGGCAAACCACAGGTGATAAGATTTTTTCTGACGCGTTGAGGTAACAGAGGATCGCAAAATTCAAGTGCGGAAATGTTGATTGATAATACCAGGTAATCTGGCCAGCGGGTTGCAACATCCCATGGCGTGCAGCTAACCATATCTTCAATTGAAAGGATATTGCCGCTGTCCTCCAGTAACGTAATAAAAACATCGGGAGAGATCATACCCATCTGAGGACTATTCCAACGCATTAACGCTTCAAACCCGCTAATACACTGAGTACGCAAATTAAAAATGGGCTGATAAACCATATAAAGCTGACTGGTATTCAATGCTTTTTCAAGCGCGGTTAGCACCTCACTGGAATTAAACATTCACCTTCCCCTCGACAAATCATGAAAATTTAAAACCAGTCAACATCACTCCCGAATTGTATCTACTATTAGGTGTGTTACATCAGATAAGAATAGTCAGGTTACGGTAAAAAAGACGTTCGATGAGTAAATCTGACAATTAATTTATTTAAATCAGAAGTATTAGTCAGCCCAAGCTTGGCGACGACCCGCATCTTATGAGCCTGAATAGTTTTATAGTTCAGGCTCACCAACTCAGAAATTTCTTTGGCGGTATAACCATTTACCAACAAATTCAGAATCTGCTGCTCTCTCTCAGTTAGTTTCTTCTGCGAACGATATAGTCGGGGATTCCATTTCCCGACCGTTAACGACGCCAATTGACCGAAATCACGCAGTGAAGATTTCTCGGTCAAAACTATTGTTTTCTCGACATATAATAACTCCACACATAATTTTGCCACCAAACTATCAGCAATAATTACCACGACGTTATTATAAAACTTAAATCGGTTTTTATTCAGAAAATCTACAATAGCTGAGCACGGTTGTTCATTATCAATGATATTAAAAACCATAGTTTGATGCTGGCATAATGATGACTGATGCAACATATCCTCAAACTGGAATGTTTGTATCGGTACATGTTTGCTTGTCAGGTAGGCGAACAGACCGTTGCCCACAAAATTATCACTACCACACATCAACATCCTGTTCACCACTCCTATAAGCTTTTAATCTTGTTACTCATTAAAAATTTAATAATAATCTTCTCGACTTCAGTCTCTTCACGACGGTTTTTAAAATCGAACCCACACGAAATCTGATGGCAGGAATACAATTGATTATCTTCATCAAATTCGTTGATCGCGACGACATCAATAACTTTTAAATCCAACTGCAAACTGCCAAACGTGTCAAAATCCAGTGAAGCGCTTTTAATCACCGCATCTTTGTAAAGAAAACGGGCGTTAACATCTTCAGCGATTAACGCACAACCACCCTGAGAGATGTTTTTAATCTTCAGCGAGTAGTTTTCTCCGTTCTTGTAACGACCAAAACAGAAAAAGTCATACCCCTTCATGAAGGAAAAACGCTGGTTTTGTCTCTGCTGGGCAAAGAAAATCAAATCCGGGATGAGGTAGGATAATCCCACTTCCGCACCTGTTAATGGGGTTTGTTCGAATCTGGCACTAAATTTTACAATCCCGCTTTCACTATGCAGGATAAAGTATTGGACCTTTTCAGGTACAATGTCTTCGTGTCCGGAGATAACAAACCGCTCGAAATCAACCTTCTCTAACTGAGTGATAACGCTACTGTTTTCACATAACACTTCCAGTTTCGTTTTCTTGTGCAGCTCTTCACGAAGGGTAGCTATGATTTCAAACTTGTTGTCCTTTGCTAATCCAAAGCTCATTCTAAAACCCTTATTTCCATATTTAAGACATGTCTTGCTATTGGTTACTCACAAAACGCGAGATCAGCATCCACCCTTGGTGCTTAATTACCATAGTGGATTCCATGTCGAACAGTTGGTTAAAAATTAAGTTTTTAGCTATCTTTAGCCATTTATTGATACGTAAAAACATTTAATCAACGTTAATTTTAGCTGAAGCCATGCTTAAAACCATGCGAACGTGTTGATTAATTATAACAAAAATGAATAACAATCAATTTTGAGATGTCATTTTGAGATAACAAATAGTAAGAATTGCACAGAAAAAAATTGAGGGAAATGAGTGAGTTTTGATGAAGGAACTATGCAGTTTGCGAACTGGCGCACTATCGAAAGAAGAAATAAAATACTTACGAAACCATATTATTAATCATCAATATAACCTCCACAGGTTATTGTGATAAAGTGAATTATTTTATTTCGCATGTAAAATAATTTCCCTTAGGGCAGAAAAAAGGCCAGCGTCCTGCTGGCCCGGTAATTACCGAATCGAACTATAGAGGCTTACTATCTTACAGAGGGTACAACGTTAAAAATTCAATACTTTTGCTTAAGAATTGATCGGGATGAATCTGCGATGATCATCACCGCTCCCGCCAACATTAATGTGTCTTTCAACACCAGACGCCCGGCTCCGGACAAGTAAGGAAAACCGTGGTGCAAATCTCCCAACGGCATCACCCATGCTTCTGGTGTAGTAATTAAAAATGATAACGTAACAATCGGCGTGGCAAATGCCAGTATGCCACCCAGTAATCCCAACCAACGACTAACAGGATTAGCCAGCACCAGCAATGCGATAAGCACTTCGACTACGCCCAGGCCATTGGAGAACGTATACGTGTTATTCGCCTTCTGCCATTCACGCTCCTGCGGTTTAAACTCACCTTCGTGGGTTAAGTGCTGCTTATATTCTGTGGGATGTTCGTAGAAAAATGACATTACCGGACTATTGGCGACAAATGGCGTAATACTGTCTGCTTCGTAAGGTACAAACTTCAACAGACCAATCCACATAAATACAAGGGCAATGCTGAGACGAATCAACGTTAATCCAATTCTATCGCCCTTGCCGAGTAAACGCAGATACTTTTCCATGCAGATGCTCCTCACTTATACAAAATTGCCGTAGCGTGAGTACTGCTGTCTATACGCATTGAAGTAATTTTCCACGAAGTGGCATCCTTTTCCTGGGCTAGTTTTGCGATGGCATCCTCAACGACAGAAGGTGCCGCGGCAATTGCCGACACGCTGACGCGAGCGACTTCAACCGGCTGTTGTGCCAGAGCAGAAAATGTTACCGGCGCAGTGAGTAAAGCAGTCAACAATAATGAAGTTTTAAGCATGTTCATTTCTATTTCCATTAACAAGTGATTTCAGTCTCAATAGAATAAAACATCGCTGTTTATCTTATTTACTGCATAACGCCAGAAAAACTGTTCATGCGTATTACTTTATTTATGATAAAAAAAAGCCCCACACAGGTGGAGCAATCATGCAGCTACATTATTATTATTTTACGAGAGAGAAGAGATCGTTGAGTGATTCACTCATACTCGGATGCGTAAATATTTGATCGCGCAGTGTGGTGAAAGGCAAACCAGCATCCATAACGGTCTTAATAATATTAATCATCTCATGAGAATCCACGCACAGCAGGGATACGCCTAATATCTGTTTCGTTTCGCTATCTACCACCGCTTTAAGTACGCCACGCGTGTCATTCATCACCCGTGCTCGCGGGATAGCCGCGACAGGCAGAGTGACTACCTGTACCACCGCGCCGCTGGCGCGAGCTTGCTCTTCGGTCATCCCCACGCGGGAAAGCGGCGGGGTCATGAAGACAGAATACGGTATATTTTGACGATCGCCGGTGTGACGTAACCCCTCGCCTAACAAGTTATCACGTACAATACGGAAGTCATCCAGCGAGATATAAGTAAATTGTAATCCCCCCGTCACATCGCCCATGGCCCAGATATTGTCTGCCGAGGTACGCAAATATTTATTCACCACAATAGCGCCGTGTTCGTTGACATCCACACCCGCGTTTTGCAACTGTAGATTTTCAGTCGCCGGTTTGCGGCCAGATGCCACCAGCAGCGCATCCACAGTCTGAGCCCCTTCCGGCATTTGCACCTGCACCTCGCCGTCGTGGGATGAAACCGCCTGCACCCTTGCATTGAGGATAATCTCAACCCCTTTGTCGCGTAAAATGTTAGCGATAGCTTCGGCAATATCCCGATCTTCGCGCGCTAAAAACTGTGGCGCAGCTTCATAAATGGTGACCTTGCTGCCGAAGTTGGCAAACATTGAAGCGAATTCGACACCAATATACCCGCCGCCCAAAATCCCCAAACGTTCCGGACGGTGCGTCAAATTTAACAGCCCGGTGCTGTCAAACACGCCAGGTGTGGTCGTTAACCCGGCCACGTTCGGCATCGTTGCCTGTGCACCGGTATTAATAAAGATCTTCTCGCCGCTTAGCTCAAGCTCGCCGGTTGGCTGCATGACCCGCACTGTATGGTTATCAATGAATTCTGCACGACCTTCAATCACATCCACGTTTTCCAGATCGGCAAGATTATGGAAGTTTTTATCACGCAGAAAGCTGACAACAGAGGCCTTGCGCTGCATCGCCGCGGCAAAGTCATGCTGAAGTTCAGCATCGTGTACCAGGGTTTTGGTTGGAATACAGCCGATATTGATACATGTTCCGCCATACATGGTGTTTGACTGTTCAATAATCGCCACTCGCCAGCCCGTTTTCGCCAGGGTAGCCGCCAGCGTTTTACCCGCTTTGCCAAATCCGATAACGATCGCCTGATACTGATTCATGCTGTCTCTCCGCCATGTCACTGTTCGTTTGTTGAACTGAATTATAGGTTTAGCGATGCAGGAACAATGTATCTATAACGCGCCAATTACTGTCAGATCGTCTAAAACACCATTTTTTCGCTTCCACTCAACTCTGCGAGAAAATAAGATAATCACATAAATATATTAATAAAATTATGAATAGCATATTTTTTTCATCTTGATCAGCACCAACAAAAACTGCCCAGGAGTCTTTATGGATGCACTTAGCCGATTACTTACGCTTAACGACCCGCAGGGCTCGATAGATCAAAACTGCCTGCTGAGCAGGGACTGGCAACTACCTCATGCAGCGGGTGAACTGTCCGTTATTCGCTGGCATACGGTAACCCAGGGATTCGCTCAACTGGATATGCCTGACGGAACATCTTCCACGTTACGCCCTGGAACAATAGTCATTCTGCCGCAAAACTCCGCACATCGGCTGTGTCAGACAGGGGAAGAGCAAACGCATATTGTCTGTGGGAGCCTGCGATTACAGACATCTTCACGCTATTTTTTAACCGCGCTTCCGGAAGTATTATTACTGGCGCCTGAGGAGAACAGCCCCGTCAGCCATTGGTTGAAGGCCATGATTGCGCTATTGCAGGAGGAATACATCAACAACCTGCCTGGCTCCAGCATCGTTTGCAGCCAGCAATGCGCGACGCTGTTCGCGTTAACTGTCCGCGAGTGGCTTGCCCAGTCGACCCCTGCGAAAAATGTGCTGAATTTACTGCTGCACCCCAGGCTGGGAGCCGTTGTATTCATGATGCTGGAGTCACCAGCTTTTGCCTGGACCGTCGAAGAACTGGCAAAACGTGCACACATGTCGCGGGCCAGCTTCGCACAGCTATTCCGTGAAGTATCAAATTCCACGCCGCTGGCGGTGTTAACCGCGCTACGCCTTCAGTTCGCCGCCCAGATGCTGTCACGTGGTACACAGCCGTTGATCGTGATTGCCGAGTCGGTGGGTTACGCCAGCGAATCGTCGTTTCACAAAGTCTTTTTACGGGAATTTGGCTGCACGCCGGGCGAGTACCGCAAACGCGTGAAAGCGTTGGCGGCATAACGCAACGCCTGCTTCAGCAGTAAAACCGAGGCAGGCGAGTAATGCCAGTTAGTTAAACATTACAGGGAACATGTGATTCCGGCTCAGGGTTCCGTTCACCTTATGTGTGTCATTTCTCTGAGGCACTGATACCCGTGAACGAGCAAGGGAGGCTCACCTCTTACGGGGCCAGCGCAAGCGCTGTTCAAAATTGCTCCCGGCAATTTTGTCATTCGTCTTATGCCGTCTGCCTGTCGGGTTGGGGTCATCGCTGCAACGCTCTGACTTCCAGTTAAATCTGCGTTGCTGTTCAGATATATTCAAATAAAAATACAGGTGGTCAGGTGTGGGCTGGTCCGGCTGAAAATTGCCGACGTGTTTCCGTAAGGCCGGGAGAGCCAGCATGGATGCTGGCTCAGGGCGCGTTTTGCAGGGACGCTACCTCGCGCCCGGCCCGGTAACCTGGAGGAATAAGCGGAGGGTATTGCGTAGCAACAATTTTCCCGCCGGGAGCCGGGATTGTTAAGGGTACGGCGATAGTACCCTTAACACGTTCACTGGCAGTATGGTTTCAGAGAAGTGAAAAACATAAGGTGAACGTAGCAATGCGACGGAGGCAACAGATTCATTACCTCCGGTTCATTAACTGATAAGTATTAAGGCAGGCGAGCACTTCATGGCATTACTTTTGGCCGCGATGCCTGTGCAGCCACATCAGCTTATAAGCGGCCGGAATAATGAACAGTGAGAGCAATGGTGCGGTGATCATGCCGCCAATCATCGGCGCGGCTATGCGGCTCATGACTTCTGAGCCAGCTCCCGTCCCCCACAAAATAGGCAGCAGACCCGCAATAATTACCGCCACGGTCATCGCTTTCGGACGCACACGAAGCACCGCACCGTGATATAACGCCTCATCCAGCTTATCTGCGGTAAAGGTTTGCGGATTCTCCAGCGCGGGTTCGGCTTCAATGGCGTGGCGCAAATACATCAGCATCACCACGCCAAACTCTGCAGCGACGCCGGCCAGGGCGATAAATCCGGTTCCGGTCGCAACCGACATATGGAACCCCATCCAGTAGAGGAACCAGATCCCCCCCACCAGCGCAAAGGGCACGCTGGTGATAATCAACAGCGCTTCGCCAAAGCGGCGGAAAGCCAGATACAGCAGGACAAAAATAATCATCAGCGTCATCGGCACCATCAATTTGAGCTTATGACTGGCACGTTCAAGCAGCTCGAACTGCCCGGAAAACGCCACGCTGGTCCCCGGCTTTAACTGTACCTTTTCAGCAATTGCCTTTTTCAGATCGTTCACCACCGAAACCATGTCACGATCGCGTGCGTCGATGTAAATCCAACTGGTGGGTCGCGCATCTTCGGTTTTCAACATCGATGGACCTGAAACCACCGTCACATCTGCAACATCAGCCAGCGTGATTTGCTGCTTCATGGGCGTCAGGATCGGCAGAGTACGCAGCGCTTGCGGATTATCGCGATAGCTCTGCGCATAGCGAAGGTTAATCGGATAACGTGCAATCCCTTCTACCGTTTCGCCGACCATTGCACCTCCGACCGCTGAGGTGACAAACAGTTGCACTGCGCCGACGGTCATGCCGTAGCGAGCCGCTTTCTCCCGATTAATATCCACATTGATATAGCGCCCCCCGACCAGGCGCTCAGCAAGCGCAGAAGAGACGCCCGGCACGGTTCTGGCCACCTCTTCAATTTGTTCCGCCGTGGCGTCGATATCAGCCAGAACGTTACCTGACACCTTTATCCCAATGGGGCTTTTGATGCCGGTAGAAAGCATGTCGATACGATTACGAATAGGCGGAACCCACAGATTCGCCAGCCCCGGCAAGCGCACGGTTTTGTCGAGTTCGGCGATAATTTTGTCCATCGTCATACCCGGACGCCACTGCTCCTGCGGCTTCAGTTGGATCGTCGTTTCAACCATTTCCAGCGGTGCGGAGTCTGTTGCGGTTTCTGCCTTACCGGTTTTACCAAACACGCGCGCCACTTCCGGCACGGTCATGATCAGCTTATCGGTTTTTTGCAGCATATCCGCCGCCTGCGCTGCCGAGATCCCCGGGAGGGTTGAAGGCATATACAGCAGATCGCCTTCATTAATTTGCGGCAGGAATTCACCGCCGACTTTATTCAGCGGGTAGATAACCGTAAGTATTGAAAGCACCGCCACCAGAATGGTGGTCTTGGGCCAGTGCAATACCTTCAGCAATAGCGGGTGGTAAATACGGATCAGGAAACGGTTAAGCGGGTTGCTGCTTTCTGCAGGTATTTTTCCGCGGATCCAGAATCCCATCAGGATCGGAATAACCACGATGGCCAGAAACGCCGCACCTGCCATGGCATACGTTTTGGTGAACGCCAGCGGGCCGAACAGTCGCCCTTCCTGCCCCTCCAGCGTAAAGATGGGGATAAATGACAGGGTAATAATCAACAGGCTGATGAACAGTGCCGGACCAACCTCTACTGAAGCGTCGGTAATCACCTTCCAGCGCGTTGCATTATCCAGTTTTTCATCCGGATGCTGATGCCCCCATTCTTCCAACCGCTTATGGGCGTTTTCAATCATCACGATGGCGGCATCAACCATCGCCCCGACGGCAATGGCAATGCCCCCCAGCGACATGATATTGGCGTTCAATCCCTGGAAATGCATCACGATAAACGCGATACACAGCCCCAGCGGCAGGGAAATAATCGCCACTAATGCCGAACGCAGATGCCACAAGAACAGCGCGCACACCAACGCAACAACGATAAACTCTTCCAGCAGCTTGTAGCTCAGGTTATCAATGGCGCGATCGATGAGCTGGCTGCGATCGTATGTTGTAACTATTTCTACGCCTTCCGGCAGACTGCTTTTCAACGTGTCGAGTTTGGCTTTAACCGCGGAAATAACCTCACGCGCATTTTTACCGGACCGCAGAATAACCACCCCGCCCGCCACTTCGCCTTCGCCGTTCAGTTCGGCAATCCCACGGCGCATTTCCGGCCCAATCTGCACACGCGCCACATCACGCAGGTAAACAGGCACACCATCGGCCCCGGTTTTCAGGACGATATTATTGAAATCATCAAGCGTTTGTAGATATCCACTCGCGCGGACCATATATTCCGCCTCAGCCATCTCGACAGACGAGCCGCCCGCTTCCTGATTCGACGTGTCCAGCGCAGACTTCACCTCCGCCAGGCTAATACCATATTGCGTCAACTTCATGGGATCGATAACGACCTGGTACTGTTTAACCACGCCGCCTACCGAGGCCACCTCAGCCACGTTAGGAATCGTTTTTAACTCATATTTTAAAAACCAGTCCTGCAGAGAACGTAATTCTGCCAGGTCATGTTTCCCGCTGCGATCCACCAGCGCGTACTCAAAAATCCAACCGACACCCGTGGCATCCGGTCCCATTTCCGCGCTAACGCCTGTCGGTAATTTTCCCTGCACCTGGTTGAGGTACTCGAGGACGCGCGAGCGTGCCCAGTAAGGATCGGTGCCATCCTCGAAAATGACATATACGTAGGAATCGCCAAACTGCGAGAACCCACGCACCGTCTTCGCGCCCGGTACCGACAGCATGGTGGTAGTCAGCGGATAAGTAACTTGATTCTCGACAATTTGCGGCGCCTGTCCCGGATAGCTGGTTTTGACGATCACCTGCACATCAGAGAGATCGGGCAGCGCATCAACCGGGGTATTGATGATGGTCCAGGTTCCCCAAATACTGAGAAACAGCGCCCCCATCATCACCAGAAAACGGTTTGCCACCGAGCGGCGGATAATCCATTCAATCATTTATCATATCCTCAGTGTGAATGGGTCGCCTGGGCTGGCATTGCGGCTGCGTCTTGCGCACCACTGTTCTGCGCACGCATGCGGTCCAGTGCGCCGGAGATATTCGCCTCGGAATCAATCAGAAACAGACCGCTGGAGACCACTTTTTCACCTTCAGTCAGACCTGATCGAATAGCAGTAAGTCCTTGAGAATCATGGAATACTGTAACCTGTTTCGGCACAAATCGACCGTCGTTATCGACGGTGATCACCCGCTGCTCGGTGCCAGTATCTATCAATGCCTTAGAGGGAATTAGCAACATCGGTTCGCTTTGCGTTTTCAGTTGCAGGTAAGCATTCATCCCCGGTTTGAGCGCCTCGTCAGGATTATCGACCTGTAAACGGATCTGGAGCGTACGCGTGGTAGCATCAACGCTGGGTAAGATACTCCACTTGCTGATGGTGAAAGGCTTATCCGGCCAGGCGGGCACAGTGATGGTAAATTGCGAGGCGTCTTTAATCAGCCACGCGATGGATTCCGGAACCGACGCGCTGACCCAAACCGGATCCATCCCCTGAATTTTCGCAACCACATTGTCTTTGGAAATGTTCATTCCGGTACGTAAATCGAATGCGGTGATCACCCCATCAATGGGGGCTTTCAGGGTAAAGCGAGTCTGAATTTTACGTGTCGATATTAAGCGCTGGATATCCGCCTCAGGCATACCGGCCAGACGTAATCTCTCCAGAATCCCTTCCACCTGCGTCGCACTGCCGCCGGTCTCTCGCAGCAATAAATATTCGCTCTGTGCCTCAACCCAGTCAGGGATCGTCAGGTCGATAAGCGGCGCACCTTGCTTAACTTTGTCACCCACGGTTAGCGGGTATACCTTCTCGATAAAACCTGCAGAGCGAGCCTGAACAATAACGAACTGGTATTCGTTGTAGCTTACGTTAGCCGGGAAAGTTTGCGCATAGTGCAATGGCCCACGACGCACCGGTTCAGTTTTTAGCCCTAAATTCTGGGTCTGAGTGGGGTCGATGCGCACACCAGTCGCTGACACGCTCGCGGTCTCTTCATCGGCATATTTCGGGATCAAGTCCATATCCATAAACGGCGATTTACCCGGCTTATCAAAGCGCGTATTCGGATACATGGGGTCGTACCAGAACAACACTTTTCTGTCTTCTTTTTGCGAAGTCAGCCCAGTTTCAGCCGTTATTTTTGCTGATGAATAATAAGTATAAATACCGACAGAAATAACCCCACCGGCAATCATGCTGGCGAGAATAAGCGCGGTATTTTTAATCGTTAAAGACGCCATAGTGATTTCCATTGCGCGATAGTCTCACCCGCATTACGAAGAATCCGGGCAAGAATAAAAGAGACCTACGGGAACGTTATTTACTGATATGAATATCGCGTAGCACAGAGAGATTACCCTGCTGAATAAACGTAAACGCCACCTTATCGCCGGACTGAATATCGTCAGCTTTAGTGTCAGCAACCAGCGTGAAACGCATGGTCATGGCCGGCCAGTTCACTGCCGGAATAGGGTCATGTTTAATCGTGATTTTTTTACTTTCCATATCAACAGATTCAACCACCCCAGTGGCGCTAATGACCTGTTCCTGTTGAGCTGCTGGCTGCATACTCATCATCTCTCCATGTTGATGCTCATTGGCCTGAGCGTTAAACATGACCGCAGAGAAAAGGCTAAACAACACGGCTTTGGCAGTAGTATTCATTATTAATGCTCCTGAAAAATTAATATTAAGGATTACTCCACCCAACCGCCGCCTAAGGCAGCAAACAGCTTAATTTCATTAACCTGCTGGGCGTAATTAAGATCGAGCAGCGATTGCTGCGTGGCGAATAAAGAACGTTCGGCGTCCAGGACTTCGATATAACTAACCGCACCATGTTGATAAAGCGCTCTGGCGCGTTGCAGCGTGATTTGCAATGACTGCAGATAACGCTGCTGGCCGCTAATTTGATCGGCAATGCTTTGGCGCAACGCCAGCGCATCCGCCACCTCTTTAAATGCGTTCTGTATTTTTTGTTCATAATTCACCACCGATTGCTGTTGGCGAATTTCAGCGAGGTCGAGATTGGACTGATTACGTCCGGCGTTAAAAATGGGAATATCTATTTTGGGGACAAAATTCCACATGCCGCTGGCGGCATTAAATAGGCTGGAGAGATCGCTGCTGCTACTGGACACAGAACTGGTCAAGGTTATTGACGGGAAAAACGCTGCCCGTGCAGCGCCGATATTGGCATTCGCCGCCATTAATCCGTGCTCTGCTTCCAAAATATCCGGGCGCTGCAACAGTATTTGTGACGAGAGCGATGGTGGCAGCGTTACGGGTTTAATATCCCCGTGGCTGCGCATCTGGTCGTTGGGTAATTTCCCGTATGTGCCCAGCAACAGTTGCAGCGCGTTGTTCGCCTGCGCCAGTTCGCCTTTACGCTTCGCGATTTCGCTGCGTGTGCTTTCAATCACGCCCCGCGCCTGTTCCAGCGCCAATACGTTGGTGCTGCCGGTTAGCAGTTGTTTCTCCACAAAAGCGTAAGAACGCTGATAGTTTTGCAGCGTTTCCTCGGCAATTTTAAGCTGCGCATACGCCAGACGCTGATTGAAATAACTTTGCGATACATTGGAGATTAATGAGATGTGTACTGCCCGACGCGCCTCTTCGCTGGCAAAGAAGTTCTGTCGCTCGGCTTCACTCATATTCTTCAGCCGACCAAAGAAGTCCAGATCGAAACTGAGATTCAGCCCGGCCTCGAATTCTTTCTTTGTGCTGGTATCGCCTTTTAATTTACCGCTGTAAGTACTGCTGGAACCTGCCGTTATTTGCGGGTAGCGATCGGCGTCCGTGACCCCATATTGCGCTCTCGCCTCCTGAACTTTCAGCACAGCCATACGTAGATCGCGGTTGTTGACCAGCGCCTCGCCAATCAGCGCCTTTACCTGTGAGTCAACGAAGAAAGTCCGCCACCCCGTGTCCTGATATCCCATCGGTGCAGAAATCAGGGCATTCTGACTCGAGGAGAATTGTTGCGGTACCGGCAACGCCGGGCGCTGATATTCTGGAGCCAATGAACAACCGGCGAGAATGAATATCGCGCTGAGGGTAAGAAGCTTAAATTTGCTCATAGTTCTTCTCGTCCTGACCGGACTGATGACCCTGAAATAAGTGGGAATTTATAGTGTTGTACTTTAACGAAACGACTCTGTTTAAGCGGTGACAGGAAAATGACAAAACTGTCATTTTCCCAATAACCGTTTGCTATCCGATCCCGCATCCCTAGAATTGAAAGTCCGCACACCCTGTGCGTGAAGGAGAATACGATGAAGGTTTTGATAGTCGAAGATGAGAAAAAAACCGGTGAATACCTGACGAAAGGCCTGACGGAGGCGGGTTTTGTCGTGGATTTAGCGGATAACGGCCTGAACGGGTACCATCTTGCGATGACCGGCGATTACGACCTGCTCATACTCGACATCATGCTGCCGGACGTAAACGGCTGGGATATCGTGCGGATGCTGCGTTCCGCCAACAAAGGGATGCCCATTCTTCTTCTCACCGCGCTGGGCACCATTGAACATCGGGTTAAAGGTCTGGAGCTCGGCGCGGATGATTACCTGGTTAAACCGTTCGCCTTCGCTGAGCTGCTGGCGCGGGTCAGAACGCTGCTGCGCCGGGGCGCGGCGGTGATCGTCGAAAGCCAGTTTCAGGTCGCAGATTTAATAGTTGATCTGGTGAGCAGAAAAGTCATCCGTAGCGGTACACGCATCACCCTGACCAGCAAAGAGTTTACCCTGCTTGAGTTTTTTCTGCGCCATCAGGGGGAAGTGTTACCCCGCTCGCTGATCGCCTCCCAGGTCTGGGACATGAATTTTGACAGTGATACCAATGCCATCGACGTCGCCGTGAAGCGTCTGCGCGCCAAAATTGATAACGACTTTGAGCCAAAACTGATTCAGACCGTGCGCGGTGTGGGCTATATGCTTGAGGTTCCCGATGCGCGGTAAACGATGGCGACGCCCTTTTTCGCTGGCAACACGACTGACCTTTTTTATCAGCCTGGCGACCATCGCTTCATTTTTCGCCTTTGCATGGATAATGATCCACTCTGTTAAGGTCCATTTCGCCGAACAGGACATTAATGATTTACAACAGATCAGCGCCACGCTGGAGCGAATTATTAACCAACCCAATGAGCCAGAATCACGTCGTCTGGAAACGCTAAAAAACGTGGTAGCAGGTTACTCGAACGTCATTATTTCGCTGGAAGATAGCAATCAGAAGGCTATTTTTCATTCGCCCAATGCCCCGGATCTCCGGCAATTTATCGCCAGCGCAAAGCCGGATAAAAATGCCCATGTCAGTGATGTTTTTATTATCTCTGGCCCAACGCTACAAACGTCCCAACATCTTCATGGACAGAAAACGTCGTCGAACTGGCGAATGATTCGCCTGCCGGTAGGACAGCTTGCTGATGGAAAAGCGGCGTATACGCTGTATCTGGCGTTATCGATAGACTTTCATTTGCACTATATTAACGACCTGAAAAACAAACTGATTATGACGGCATCGCTAATTAGCATGATGATTGTTTTTATCGTGCTGTTCGCCGTGTACAAAGGTCATGAACCGATCCGTAACGTCAGTCGCCGCATCCAAAATATCACCTCGAAAGATCTCGATGTGCGTCTCGATCCGCAGGCTGTGCCTATTGAACTGGAACAACTGGTCAGTTCGTTTAATCACATGATCGAGCGTATCGAGGACGTATTTAAACGTCAGTCGAATTTCTCGGCGGATATTGCCCATGAGATCCGCACCCCCATCACCAATCTGGTCACACAAACGGAAATTGCGCTCAGCCAGACCCGCAGCCAAAAAGAGCTGGAAGACGTGCTGTATTCCAATCTCGAAGAATTTGGTCGTATGTCGAAAATGGTCAGTGACATGCTGTTTCTGGCGCAGGCGGACAATAATCAGCTAATCCCGGAGAAGACAGCGCTGAATCTGGCTGATGAGGTGGGGAAAGTGTTCGACTTTTTCGAAGCCTGGGCAGAAGAGCGCGAGGTCGGCTTACGTTTTGAAGGACGCGCATGCTGGGTTTCAGGCGACCCGTTAATGCTACGCCGGGCGGTGAGTAATCTACTTTCAAACGCCCTGCGCTACACGCCAAAAGGCGAGTCGGTCACCGTGCGAGTGAAAGACGCGGATGACCAGGTCCAGATAGTCGTGGAAAATCCCGGCCCCCCAATCCCCCCTCAGCATCTCCCCCGACTCTTTGACCGATTTTACCGGGTAGACCCTTCACGCCAGCGTAAAGGTGAAGGCAGCGGTATTGGGCTGGCGATTGTGAAATCAATTGTCATCGCCCATCAAGGAAAAGTGGCGGTCACCTCCGATGCCCGCTCCACCCGCTTTATTCTGACGCTACCCAAGCACGCAGTATAATTCCTGGTGATGACGTTTCGGCGTCATCCTTATTCTCTGACACAACCGTCATAATCCTGTCACGTCACTGACTGTCCTCGCTCTTTATAATTTCTTCCGTAAACCCATACAGGAGAAATATGATGAACAAGATATCCTCTTTTTTCGCTATCGCGTTTTTTATCTCTGCTGGCGTTAATGCAGCAGAAACGTCACCCCACGCACAATCATTCTCACAAATGAATGAACATGAAAAAGCGATGGTAGTACATCAGTCGATGAATAATGGTCATTCCTATGCCCATGAGCAGCAGGCGGAAAAACACCGCGCACAGGCAAACTGTGTGCAGTAACAGATAACGCTAAAGAGCGCTGCGATCACAGCGCTCACAATAACCCTGAGCTAAAGTATGCCATTTTAATACTGGAGTCAGATGTGGCTTTAACCCTCACGGTATTGCTTGAAAACCGGCGCGCGACTGGCGCAGATAAATCATTACGGGCAAAGCCTGGACTCAGTCTGTTGGTTCAGGATAAAACCACCACCATACTGTTTGATACCGGGCCGGACGACAGCTTCATACTTAACGCCGCGCAAATGGGGGTTGATTTATCGCAGCTTGACGCCGTGGTGCTTTCGCACGGCCATTACGATCATTGTGGCGGCGTGCCGTGGCTTGCGGATAACAGTCGTGTTATTTGTCATCCTCAAATCGCCTGTGAGCGTTACGCCTCAATCACTCTTGCGGGAACGCCGCGAAAAATAAAAAAACTCTCCCGCGATAACGACTACTCTCGACTTGTGATGGAATACACCCGCAAACCATTGGCTATTAGCGATCGATTTTTATGGTCCGGGGAAATTAGCGTTCCCACTCCGCAGGCCTATGGCGTTATTAGTAAGAAAACGCCTCAACCGGATTACATCAGCGATGAAGGCGTATTGATTTATAAATCTGAACGCGGATTAGTCATCATTACCGGCTGCGGGCATCGGGGAATTGAGAATATCGTACGCCATTGCCAAAACATCACCGGCGTTAACAAAATTTACGCCGTCATCGGCGGATTCCATTTACGCGCAGCCTCCCCCGCTAAACTATGGCGGACGCGAAAGTTTATTAAGCAACAGCAACCGGAAAAGCTGCTCGGCTGTCATTGCACCGGTTCGTGGGGACGCTTGTGGCTACCGGGATCTGACGCCCCGGCAACGGGAGATGTCATTGTGCTGGCAGAGTAACGACAGTAAACATTGCCAAAGCAGCAATAAAAAACGGGAACCTTTCGGTTCCCGTTTATCAACCACCATTACATAGTGACGATTGCGGGTTCATCAAAAACAGTGAGTTTTGGTGCTTCACCGGTGAATTTTTCTGCGTATACCAGACTGGTATTCCCCGCACAGCCATTCGCCAGCCTTGACGTCGGGATATCCGCCGTCAGCACGTTCGCGCCGCCGTTTTTGCAGATGCCGTTTTCGATATCCGGCCAGGCGCCTTCATGGATACAGATGATTCCCGGTTTGATGCCATCACTGACGTGGGCGCCAACCAGCACCTGGCCACGCGCATTCCATACGCGTACCAGATCGCCCTCAACAATGCCCCTGGCTTTCGCATCATCCGGGTGAATTGTTACCGGCTCCCGGTCAGCAATCGCGTACTCTTTACGCAACGACGCGTAGTTCAACTGACTGTGCAGACGATGTGCCGGATGCGCCGTCAGTAGCTGCAGCTGATCCTTATCCGCCGTTCCTTTCCACTCATCCGGTTCAATCCATGACGCATGCGGCGGGCAGTCTTTGTACTGATAGCCTTCAATCGTTTTCGAGTAGATTTCTATCTTACCACTCGGCGTTCCGAGTGCATTCATCACCGGATCGCTGCGGAATTCTGCGTAGCGCACATATTTGTTGTTCTTTTCATTCTCACGCATTTCAATCAGTTTGTTCTGCTCCCAGAACGCATTGAACTGAGGCATGGCGACGCGCTGGGCACGGGCGGCTTTTTGCGCGACATCATAGAACTGCTTCAGCCACGCCATTTCGTCTTTGCCCTCGGTATAAACTGCTTTTCCTCCCGGCTTGAGCATCTCAGACAGATCGGCAAATACGTCAAAGTCGCTACGTGCTTCAAACTGCGGCGCGATGACCTGCTTCATCGGTACCAGATGCTGGTTACTATAGTCACCGGTCATGGTCAGATCGTTGCGCTCGAACGACGTGGTGATCGGCAGAACAATATCGGCGTGTTTGGCCGCTGCGGTCCAGTAGCACTCAGAGATGACAACCAGCTCAGGCTTCTGCCAGGCTTTGATTAAGCGGTTGGTATCTTGATGATGGGTAAAGTTAGCGCCGCCCGCCCACCAGATCATTTTGATATCCGGGAAAGTTTGCTCTTTACCGTTATGCTGATATTTGCCGCCAGGGTTTTCCAGCGCTTCAACAATTCGCGCTACCGGCAGGCTGGTCACCGCATCGGAAACCGCCCAGTCGTTGCCCGCTGATGACCCGCCTTCAATTTTGGCGGAGATGGCTGGCAATACCCCACCGGTGCGTGTTGGGTTACCGCCGTTGGAATAGTGATACGAGAACCCGAAGCCGCCGCCTTCGGTACCAATTTGCCCCAGCATCGCCGCCAGCGTTACCAGCATCCAGTGTTTTTGCTCACCATATTGCTGGCGCTGAATCCCCCAACCCGCCATGAGCATCGTTTTATTGCTGGAGAAAATTTCCGCCAGCTTCTCCAGTTGCTCAGCGGGTACGCCGCACACGCCGGAAGCCCACTCGGCGGTTTTCTCTATTTTGTCGCTCTTGCCGAGTAAATACTCTTCAAACTGCGGGTATCCGGTGGTGTATTTTTCCAGGAAGGCTTTGTCGTGGAGATTTTTCTTCACCAGTGTATGGGCGATCCCCAGCATCATCGCCACATCGGTCCCCATATGTGGCGCAATCCAGGTGGCATTATCACCAAAGAATTCGATGGTTTCAGAACGCATCGGGTCGATGGCAATGACACTTTTGCCTGATTTCTTCAGCAGATTAAAGTATTCAATCCCCTGTTCATCCGTGCTGCTCCAGGCAATCTTGAGGGTGTTTAGCGGGTTCATCCCCCACAGCACCACGACCTGACTGTGCTCTAGCACCATCGGCCAGGTGGTTTGCTGTTCATAAACTTCAACCGATCCCACAACGTAAGGCATGATCACCTGCGCGGCCCCGGTTGAATAATCTCCGGTATGACCGGCGTAGCCACCCGCCATGCTCATATAGCGTTGCAGTAAGGTTTGCGCTTTATGCAGAACCCCGCTGGAGCGCCAGCCATAAGAACCGGCAAATATTGAGGACGGGCCATAGCTGCTACGGATCCGGCTATGCTGCTCATGAATGAGCTTCAGCGCCTGCTCCCAGCTAACCCGCACGAAGGGATCGTTTCCACGTTTACCATCCGCTTTACCCGGGTTTTCCAGATAGCTTTTGCGCACCATCGGATATTTTACGCGGATATTGGTATGGACCTGATCCGGTGCGGTTTGCTGTAGCGAGTTCGGCACCGTCTTAGGCAATGCACCTTTTGAGGAAACCACTTTGCCGTCTTTTACTTCTACGTATACCGCGCCCCAACGGGCTGCCGTCAGGATCGCTCCGCCATTTTGACCTTCGGCCCAGGCTGGCATTGGGATCACCGAAGAAATCGCCATGGTTCCGGTTGCCGCGCCAGCCGTCTTGATAAAGTCACGTCTTGTGAGTTTCATGATTTCTCCTGATTTATCGCTTATTTATTCATGTCTTTAGCGTTGTACTGGAAGTAACGGCTCAGGATATCCAGTTCGTTTTCACTGATATTGGTACGAGCACCCATCCCTTTTGCCACTGAAGGCCAGGCGTTGAGCGTGAAATGATTCGCCGGAATTGGCGCATGACAGCCCGCGCAGTACACATTGTCGAGTTTGCGTGCGTAATCCCACATAGGCTCGCGGCTGGCGAGGGCCGAACCGCTCCATTCGCCCTGCAGCACGACATCTCGCCAGGCATTACCGTAATCATCTTTTTTCCAGTCGGAGAGAATCTTCAGCGACTGCTGACCTTTTTCACTCAGGCTGGCAAGAATCAAACGCTGTCCTGCCGCGTAGTAAATGACCTGTTCACTTCCCTGCATCTGGCTACCACGAATCTTAACCAGTCGCGTATTGTCCGTTGTTTTCAGAACCTGCATTTGTGTTGCCGGGTAAACGGTTCCCAGATCGCCCAGCGCGGTATTGCTTACGGCATAAAGCTCAGTTGCCGAAGCTGGAGTGGAGGCTGACTGCGCTTCAAGCCCTTTGAGCGCGCTGTCATCCATTTTGACTTCGGGTGGGAAGTGGGCGACCCCTTTGTGGCAATCAATACAGGTTTGCTTTTCTGTGATGCCCATTTTGTGCATTTTCTGGGCATCCGCACTCTGTGCGGCAAGGTCCATCGCGTCCATGCTGTGACAGCTCCGGCAGGTCGCAGAATCACTTGCCTTAAGCTGGGCCCAGACGGTTTGCGCCATCTCCAGACGGTGTTCTTCATATTTTTCCGGAGTATCGATCTTTTTGGTTATGAACTGATGGTAAACATCTTTTGAGGCCCGCAGCTTAGCCACCAGGTAGTCCAGTCCCCCTTGCGGGATATGACAATCCGCGCACTCTGCGCGAATGCCTTTCTGATTCTGGAAGTGAACCGAGCCGGTATATTCCTCATAGGGGGCCTGCATCGTATGGCAAGACAAACAGAATTCCGTGCTCGAAGTTTTGTGTAATGTCCATTGCCCAGCCAATACAATAATGCCCCCCAGAACAACGCACAGCAGCATCGTCCAGAGGATTGTTTTATTTATTTTTCTCATCTTTTATTCCCACAAGACGAATACCCTTTTATAGGTAGACAATAATTATCCAAAAGCAGCTGCTTATTGATATTCATCAACTGAAGAGAGAAATGAGAATTAGCATGCGGTTAAGTTTGAAGGGACTCGCATATTTAATGAGAACGAAATGCAAATACCAAATTTAGTTTAAAATCAGAATTTTAATCTACACTTAAGGTTTATTAATCTATTGATAATTAAAAAATCAGAATAAAAGATGGATGGCTGTGTAGCGTCGATAAAATTCTCCCCTTAACAACACTCGTTATATAATTAAATATATAGTGAAGGGAAGTAAAAAACGCCCCCCTTTACTATTTAGCAATCGTGAGTGTTAAAGAAAATATTCCTCTTGCGGTTTTGATCAGACATACATCGCGCCAGGATTTGCGGCACATATCTTTCATTGAAACACATTTATGCACCTAACCTTGATCTGGTCACTTATTATACAGAAACAACTTTCGCTACACTCAGGGGAGAGGTAAACAAACAGGAGGTAGTGAATATGTATCGCTCAATTCTGGTGCCCATTGATATCTCTGAAACCGATTTAACCCGCCATGTTGTTCCACAGGTCCAGGCGCATGCCAAAACCGCGAAGGTCCACTTTTTAGCCGTTATTCCTACCGTTCCGTTTTATGCCTCGCTGGGGCTGGCCTATTCAACTGAATTCCCGGATAGAAGTGGTCTGCAGGCCAAGGCCAGCGAAAAACTTGAAGAGATTGTTAAGCAGTTCAATATTCCTGCAGGCAGGAGTCAAACTCATGTCGTTTACGGCCCGCCAAAGGATCAGATCCTCAAACTGGCGGAATCAGTAGACGCCGAGCTTATTATCATCGCCTCACATAAACCCGGTTTTAGCACTTATCTGCTGGGTTCAACGGCAGCAGCCGTGGTACGCCATGCGAAATGTCCGGTGCTGGTTGTGCGGTGAGATGAGTAAAATGGGAGCGAATGTGCTAATGCCATTCAGTTCACGAAGATGAATGCCCCTGGAAATAACTGAGAGTGGAACAGCCGTAACGAGGTCATCGCTTCAACGCCCTGATTTCCAGTTAAATTTGTTTTGCTGTTCAGCGATTTTCAAATAAAAGCGTAGGAGGTCAGGTGTGGACTGGTCCGGCTGAAAATTGCCGACGTGTTTCCGTAAGGCCGGGATTGTTAAGGGTACGGCGATAGTGCCCTTAACACGTTCACAGGCAGTATCGTTTCAGAGAAGTGAAAAACATAAGGTGAACGTAGCAATACGACGGAGGCAACAAATTCATTACCTCCGGATATGCTGCTCTCAGCTCTGATTATCCAGCCTGACCAAAGCCAGCAACAGCTGACTTAGCGCGCCGTAAAAACCAAAGGCATCATACCGACAGCATTTGGCGGTGAAGTCCGGTAACCAGCGTAACAACCCCGTCAGCGTCTCTCTGCGCAACGCATCAACACGCTGAGGGTTTAGCTCCGACTCTCCCAGAGAAAAGTGCAAATGGCTCAGCAATTCAATAAAAATAGCCACATGATCGGCTGACTCACTAAACGCATCGCTTACCTGCATGCCCGCATCGGATAACAGTTGTTTAATGACTCCGTAGTTCGGCCCGCCTTTAAGATGAGCCGACGCATAGGGTAGCACCGCGTGTTTATCCGACATCAGGAACAGGCTGCAAAAATCAGCAGCCAGTTCCAGAGTGGCGTCTTCACGCGCCTTCAGCGCAGCAATTTTTTCCTCCAGTAAAAGGACCTGCGCCTCAAGCAACGGTTCAACTTTTAACACCGCGAACCAATCCGCCATTTCGCTGGACTGTAAAAGCGCCAGGCTTTCATCGTCACGCTCCCGGGAAAACAGCTGCGCCAGCCAGGCGTACACGCAGGCCATTTGTTCTGTTGTCAGGGAAGAGTGTTTCGTCATGACGTCACCTTCTCTGCCGGAACATATTCGCACTGCGCCACCATTTTGATCGGGCCGCTGAACGCCGTCACGTTATCCACTTTGCCGGTGTATTTCTCAATTTCCACCAGCGTAGTATGGGCGCTGGTCGCCTGCGCCAGCTGAGACGTGCCAATATCGATCGTTAACACGTTCGGATTGCCGTATTTACACAGCGCTCCGGTTTCCCCGCCGTTATCAGGATCGTACCACGCACCTTCATGAATACGCGCCACACCCGGCGAGTAGAGGTCGGAGACAACCGCCCCGGCCAGTACTTGTCCACGTGCGTTAAACACACGGACAATATCGCCATTGTGAATTCCTCTGACGCTGGCATCCTGCGGGTTGATAAACACCGGCTCTTTACCACTTACCGCATAATGCTTACGCAGCGCTTCAGACTCACAAAGCTGCGAGTGCAGACGGAAATCCGGGTGCACGGATTGCAAATGCAGCGGCCAACGCTGCGAACCGGGTCCACCGTGTGAGCGTTCGATTTTCTCGAACCACATCGGATGCCCCTGGCAGTCGTCATACTGCATATCGGCAATGGTTTTGGAGAAAATCTCGATTAAACCGCTCGGCGTGCCGAGCGGCTCAAGGTCGGGATCTTCGCGGAAGGCCTGATGACGTACAAACATCTGCGGATGTTCGAATTCAACGTACTCTTGCTGATTCCAGAAAACATCAAAAGCCGGAAGATGAACACCACGCCCTTTCCCCTGCTGGCTTCCTTCCTGCCAGATCCGTTTCAACCAGCCCATCTCATCCAGCCCTTCGGTGAACGCTTCTTCACGATTAAAACGGCGGCAGAGATCGCGGAAAATATCGAAATCATTACGCGCTTCAAATTGTGGCTGCACCAGCTGTTTCATGGCGATAATGCCACGGTTGGAGTGGTTGCCATACTGGTCGAGATCGTTACGCTCAAACTGGGTCGTCGCGGGCAATACGATGTCAGCGAATCGACAAGTCGAGGTCCATTGATTATCAATGGCGATAACCGTTTCCAGCTTACGCCAGCCCTCAATAATACGATTGATCTGCTGGTGACGATGGAAAGGGTTGGTCCCGGCAAAAACGCACATCTTCAACGGCGGCAACTTGACGGTTTTGCCGTTCCAGTTAATGTTTTTGCCCGGCTCCAGAATCGCATCGATAAAACGCGCGATCGGGATGGTGATGCTATAGCCCTTATAATCGGTGCTGTCATGGACAGGAGGCACGGTGGTGGAGCCAGAAAAACCGCTCAGGATAATCCCTTTACGCCCCGGCGTTCCCGCACCGTTATAGTGCCAGCCAAAGCCAAAGCCGCCGCCGGGTAAACCGATTTGTCCGAGCATCGAGGCCAGCACCACGATCATCCACGCCCACTGTTCCCCATGCTGCATACGCTGGACGCACCAGCCGGCGATAATCTGCGTTCTTCCGCTCGCCATCTGCCGCGCCAGTTCACGGATTGTGTCGGCATCGATACCACATAGTTTTTCCGCCCACTGGGCATCTTTAGGCTGTCCGTCACTGTCACCCAGCAGATAAGGCAGAAACTGCTCAAACCCAACACAGTAGGTATCAAGGAAATGTTGGTCGTAGAGCTTCTCGGTATAGAGCGTGTGTGCGAGCGCCAGCTGTAGCGGCACATCGGCCTGCGGGTTCACGGCAATGTGCTTAACCTTGTCGCGGCCCAGATAGTCATGCGTTGAGGTGACGACCGGGTCAACGCTGATGACCGAAATCTCACCACGCGCTACCTTATCCTTCAGTTGCTCGTAGTATTCATAGACATCATGATCCGGACACCACCAGTTCGCCTGCTGGTTTTTAATCAGATCGGAGCCCCACAGCACAATCGTTTTGCTGTTTTGCAGCACCAGCGGCCAGGAAGTCTGCTGCTCATATACCTCCATTGACCCTACCACGCGCGGCAGAATGACCTGAGCCGCACCGGTAGAATAGTCGCCCCCAGTGCTCACGCTGTTACCATGCAGCGCAATGGCACGTGCCAGCATCCCGGAAGCATTGTGGAACATGCCGGTAGATTGCCAGCCGCTGGCTGTCAGCAGCGCGCTTGGGCCATAGGTCTTCTGAATGCGTTCCAGCTCCTGGTAGAAGAAATCCAGCGCTTCATCCCACGAAACGCGCACAAAGCGATTATCTCCACGCTGCGTGGTATCGCTCTGATGACGTTTACGCAACCAATCAACGCGGACCATTGGATAGCGAATACGCGCGTTACCATGCACGTGATCCGGCAGTCCAGCGATCATTTTTGACGGATACTTATCGCGTTCAAACGGTTTGGCCTCAATAAACCGACCATCAACTACGGTGGCGCGGATTGCCCCCCAGTGAGATCCGGTCAGGATCCCCTCTTTTACGCCAGCGCCCTGCACCTCTGCGGCGTTGGCGCTACGCGGTGTGAGCAGAGAAGGTCCTAACATACCGGCTACAGTCAAACCGCCCAACTGCAGCAGAAAACGTCGGCGAGAAGCCTGAAAGAGATCGTTATTTTTCATTGCTTTCTCCTTTATCGCCATGCGGCTTTTCCGTGGTGTCAGAGGCATTCATCTGCAAGTATTTCAGCAAGGTACGTTCTTCACGTTTGTCCAGACTGGTAAAGCCAATCATGCCGTTCAACGTGCCAATCCAGCCGTTGGCGTCAAAGTGCTCTTTCTCAGGCGCGCCGTGGCACTGATTACAGGTTCCGTTATAGAGCGAATCGGCATAAGCCCAGATAGGCTTAATGTCGTTGACCATATCGCCCTTCTGCATCCAGGCGGTGGCCTGCAGCTTGCTCCATTGCGCGTTCGTTTCTGCAACGGTGGTTTGCTCCAGCGTTTTCACGTGCTGTTGGATGTCGCCGCGAATAGAGGCCACAAAAATGCGCTTGCCCGGCAATTGCGCCAGCACGCGCTGACGTCCGTCACTCTCAGTCCAGCCCACAATTTCAATTTGCAGCCAGTCGCCGTCACGCTTTAACACTTTCACTTCCGAAGCGGGCAGCAGTGAACCTGCAGGTTCTTTATCACCCTTGGCGGCATAGATAGGTTTGATGTCCAGAGAGTAGAGCGTATCGCCGTCGTCGTTTGCGTTGGCGCGTAACTGGTCAAACTGCTTGCGGAAACCGCTGCTCATATCGGGAAGCTGATGCGCAATACCTTTATGGCAGTCGATACAAGATTGATTATCCTTAGCCGCAATCTTCATCTGGCGCGCGGCTTCAGGATGCTGTTTCGCATGATCCATCGCGTCATAGTTATGACAGGAACGACAAGTTGCGGAGTTGTTCTCCTTCATTCGCGCCCATTCACGCTCCGCCAGCTCGGCGCGCTTGGCCTCGAATTTTTCAGGAGTATCAATAGAGTGGGCAACAAAGGTCTGGTAAATATCGTTACTCGCTTCCAGCTTACGTTTCACCATGCCTGGGATATCTGATGGAATGTGGCAATCATGACACTCTGCGCGCACCCCGGAGGCATTCTGAAAATGCGCTGACTGTTTATATTCTTCGTAAACCGGCTGCATGCTGTGGCAACTCACGCAAAATTCGGTTGTACTGGTTAATTTAATACCCACGTGCGGCAAGACGATCAGCGCGATACCGACCACAATCCCGATGACCACCAGCGCTAACACTGACCAACGTGCGCTCGGTCTGAGCAGCGCCCTCCATAGTTTCCGCATAATAGCCCCTGTATTTTTATGGTTTAGTTACAGAGGATCTTATTTCGCAAATATGAACGGCAACACTGGTCATGATGAATGGCTTACGGCACAATGTGAACAGATATGAACAGAAAGAGACAGCAAACAGGATGTCGCATCACATTGTCATTGTTGAGGATGAGCCCGTTACACAGGCACGGTTACAGGCCTATTTTGAACAGGAAGGTTATCAGGTCTCGGTCGCAGCCAGCGGTGCTGGCCTACGTGAAATCATGTCGCAGCACGCAGTCGATCTCATTCTGTTAGATATCAACCTCCCGGATGAAAATGGCTTAATGCTAACCCGCGCTCTGCGTGAACGCTCGACGGTGGGGATCATTCTGGTGACGGGTCGCTGTGACCAAATTGACCGTATCGTTGGCCTGGAAATGGGGGCCGATGATTATGTCACTAAGCCGCTGGAGCTACGTGAACTGGTGGTACGGGTGAAAAATTTGCTTTGGCGTATCGACCTTGCCCGCCAGGCGCAACCGGAGACCAAAGACAACTGCTATCAGTTTGCCGGATATTGTCTGAACGTTTCCCGCCATACCCTGGAACTGGGCGATGAGGCAATCAAACTCACCCGCGCCGAGTATGAAATGCTGGTCGCTTTTGTTACCAATCCAGGGGAAATTCTCAGTCGCGAACGTTTACTGCGCATGCTGTCAGCACGACGGGTAGACAATCCTGACTTACGCACCGTGGACGTACTGATCCGCCGTTTACGCCACAAGCTGCGGGCTGATTTACTGGTAACGCAGCACGGGGAAGGCTACTTTTTAGCAGCTGACGTGTACTGATACACAGGACGGAATCCGCCGGGTGACAGCGAGTGCTTAATATGCTGGCTGTCGGCATTTTTCGGGGTGAGTATCAGGATCGGTGGGCTGATATTTTCCGGCACCGGCTGCCCTTGTAACACCCTGATGGCCTGTTGAATCGCCAGTTCACCTTGCCAGACCATTTGATCGCTGGCAGCCATAATGATTCTTGCGCGTTTAAGCCCGCGATACACCTGATGCGAAAGATAAAATGAGACAACGGTTAACGGCGCGCCCTGATTGCGCCTCTCCCCCATCGCCGCTTCCGCAGCAATAGCCGTACCCGCAACCACGTCGACATCCGGGTGACGCTCCAGCATCTCCTGCAACAGGTTGCGCTGAACTTCAATATCATTGTCTCCCAACGCCACATCCACAATCTGCACCTGACTGCCAGCAATCGCCTGGCGGAATCCATCCACCATCTCACGACTGCCTCCGGCATCATCAGGCCCAGGCAATAATAAGACCTTTAACGGTTTGCCCGCGCTCCACTTAACCAGATAGCGGCCTGGCTGGTAACCCATCTGGAACCATGGAACCCCCACCCGGGCTTTTACCGCCGCATCATGGAGAGCATTCACTACCTCAATAACCGGCAGCATACCAACCTGCACCTGCAAATCCGGAAAAGTCGTTGTGCTGCTGCCCAATAAAATGGCATCCGCGCCCCATTGCTGGCACTGGGCGATTTGTGTTTTTTGTGTGTCGAACTGGCGGTACCCTCCCGCCTCGAACACCTTCAGGCTTACTCCATATTTTTTTGCCGCCTCAAGCATGCCGTAATTCACGGAAAGCCAGTAGGAATCCTTCAGGCTGGGATATAACGCGCACAGTTTCCAGACTTTGCTTGCAGTAAGGTCCGTCTGCGTCGCCGAGACTGCCTTCCGGGTGTCCTGCCAGCGCAGCAGTGCGGACCCGGCCGCATGACTTAAGCCGGGAAAAAGTGTGATCAGCAGGAAAACCAATACGCGCATGATGGCCTCAACATTGATAAGGCTTTATCAGCACCGGCCATTCAATCACCAAAGCAACCACTGGAGGACATATGACCAAATTTATCGCAAGCAACAGCGTTACACGGCGTTATCTGAAACGTGGTGAGCTGATGGCTAAACGACGCGCTGAGGCTGCTCAGAACGCGTTACAGGAAAGAAAGCAGGATATGTCACGAGTAGACCGCGCCACTTCGCTCGGTAGCCTGCGTGACAGCAATACAAGCGGATCTGCGTGCTTGCCAGATGTGGCTTTGTACGCCGCAGGTCATCGTAAATCCGGGCAGATTACAGCGCGGTAAATCTACTCCACTTATTTAGAGGTGAGGCAATGGAAACATACAAATTCTTTATGTTCAATCCTGACAACGGATTCGAGACTTACAAAACAGCTGAAGAAGCAAAATCTGCTGCTGAAGAAGCAATTGACTACTACCGTGGCGATGCCGTGGATGGATGGCCTGATGAGGTGAATCAGGTTTGCTGGGGTGAGATTAAACAGGAAACACAGCAAACAGATTTAAGACTAAGAAATGAAGAAGATAAGAGTTGTTGCGACATGATTTGCGACTACCAGTTAACTGACATTTGAGGTCGCTTAGGCGGCCTTTTTATTAGCTCAAGAGAATCATAAAGAGGAAACAAAATGCGCTATATCGTAATCAATGAAGGTATTAGTCGTGAACAACGCCGCAAATCTCGTCACGATACTGTGAGTAATCGAGAAAAACGCCGCAAAGCACACCGAATGAACCGTCCTGAAAAGATG
>NZ_WPCV01000003.1 GCF_018035235.1 Citrobacter sp. On2M | reverse complement strand
AGGTTAATGGACAGGATTTGAGATTTTTTTGGCTCTATAGCAATCGTCTGCATGGTTATTTACTCGATGCACCAGTTATGTTTTTGCTGATGTTCCCTGCAAGCTCGGCGGCCTTTTCGGTTGCACTATTCGCCACATTAAGAACGGGCTCGGAAACTGTTTCGAGAGCGCTTTTAAACCCGGTCGTAATTGCGCCAGTGGCGCTGTCTGATAAGTCTCCAAGTGATTTTTTTAGTGATGACCATGACTTGCCTAACTGGTCTACCGTTGATGGAGTAGATCCTGCATTTTTCTGGAATCCGCCAGTCCCGGTTACTCCCTGGCTTATCTCGTCATCAGTTGGCCTGGCGTTTGTCTGTGCTCCGGAAAGCGTCACCTCCATCTGCTGCATAACTTCCTGGAATATCAGAAACACCGTAAGCATTGACACTCCGCGCTGTGAGGTGACTTCGTAGTCGTGATCTACAAGGTCATAGCTCTGAAGCGTTTCTTTCGGCGTCTCAATGTCGTAGGTCTCGGTCGCAGCCAACATCTCTTTGATGGTGTTTAGCGTTGAGCTTTGGCTGGTGAATGTCAGGTCAAAAATATTAGGAATAGATCCGGTAAAACCTGAAAGTCCGGTGATGATGACTGAGCATCGAATGATGGCTGGTTCTTTAACCTTGTTTATAGACTGATACTGACCTTTTTCCACCGGTGCGTTTGTTATCTGCGCCCTTCCGCCTGGCTGAATAGATGCCATGCCGCTGAACTCAAGCGCCACTGCGTTGGTCTTGCTGTTGCGGATCACATACTGAGGATGGAGAACGCTGTCGATTATGGAAAGCGGAGATCCGCCACCGATCGCGTTGAATATGTCTGCTGTGTTGAGGCTGAGAATGCTCATCGGTTCTCCGGGCAATAAAAAACCCCGCCGGAGCGAGGTTTGGGTATTAGTTCTAAGCTTGTTATTTGATGATAAACTTCTCAACCAATATGCTTAATCTGTCATATATATCGCATGTTTCGATAAAATCATGAGAAATTTCTTTCATGATTAAATTTCCTTCATCATCAATTATGACAACCGAATAGCACCACTCATCGTCACCATTTTCGTTCTCACAAACAACAGAAGATAATGAAGCTTCATAAGATTCACCGTCGCGATTGAATCTAAACGATGATAGGGTGGTTTCCCCGATAGTTTTCATCGACATTTTATACTCCTTAAAGTGCAACATTAATTCGATGGCAAGCTTTGTCTCGCACCGCGGTGTATGAGGCTATTTCTTTTAGCGCCCAACTTTGCTCAGCCATGATAGTGCGTAGCGCCTTTAGCTCTGCACTCACCGCGCTAACGTCGTACCCAGCTGATGTTAGTGCAGCAACCAGCTTGTATGCAGGACTGCAATCAACAAGAGCACTGCGATCAAGTGCTATTGTGTCACCGCATTGCTGACGGATAACCGTGTATGGAGCATTTTCGACGAACCACGAAATAGGAAAGTTGATATCCAGTTTTGGCGCTGGTAATGCTTCTTGCTTGCCGAGAAACTCTCCCTCAAGCACCACGCGATGAACATATTCAATGGCTTCATGTATCTTCTCGGGCTCCAAATCTTCGATGCTGTCCACATTGAATCGCTGGTGAATCATTGCATAGGCTTCCGGGTACATCAGGTGCTTTTTGCTTACAAGCATATTCACGGCATCGCGCAATGGTGTGCGCTCGTCTACCGTTGTCTTTTTGCGCGGATTTTCTGCTTTGCCTTTCGTCCAGTAATCATGGAGAACAGTGAAGCATTCTTCCTGATACTGGATCAGCTTGTCGCGAATATCTGCACGAACTTTCTCAGGGTTGATACTGAACAACCAACCGTTTAGTTTCTTCAGTGGGATGCAAAGCATCTTCTGAACTCCACCTTTTGAAGGTATAGAGATATCTCTACACCCGAACTTTTCTTTTTGTTTGCGCAGCTTTACCGACTGACCAGTCCAATCTATCCCGATATTTTCGACGATTTTACGCATGGCAACATACGTTGCACCTGCAGCCATCACAGCAATAATCTCCTGGCCATTGAAAGGAACGTAAGAGGTGTTAACTGCTTCAAGAATTGCTATACTTGTCATGTTGGTTTTTCCTCAAGATTGACTAACATCCGAAGCCCTGACTATCGCAAGTAGTTGGGGCTTCAACATTTCAGGTTACAGTAATCCATCACGTTTCAAGCTATCCATTAACCTTTTTGCAATTTCGCTGTTTACCGATCTCCCCTCATCTTTTGCCGCTTTCTCAATAATCTCTTTAACATCTGCAGGAATTCTCAGGTTGTACTTAGGTGCATCTGACGGAACAATCATATTACCTCCATATCATTTTAGTATAACCGTTATACCATTGTGACCTGAGTAATGCAAGGGTAGTATTACGGTTACACCATGGAGGCATCATGTCTAGAGAAGAGCCGCAGATAAACATCCGCGTTTCCAATGAGTTAAAAGAGAAAATAAGGTTGCGAGCAAAGAACAACAGAAGATCTATGAATGCTGAAATTGTTCAAATTCTGCTTGATGCTGTCTCCAACGATGTGAGTAGCAAAGAGGAATTCGCTTCTCGCGAAGCTGAAAAATTCAAAGAAGCGCTTCTTGAAACGCTAAATAAAATGTGCAGCAAGGATAAGTAATGGAATGGATCATCGGAATTATTGTACTCGTCTTCGTGGCTAGCCTTTTCAAGCCAAGAAGCTGCGATATCTGCGGTGCCGGTTTCAAGAAGAAATACTTCACATGGACTATCGACGGCAAGAAGCAGCATCTATGCCCCTACTGCAACGGCAAGATGAATAGGCGCAACAGCGACCGTCGCTTTAAGGATAGATTTGGTTAGTACGACGACCCCCATAGCAACCGTAATACTAACCACCGTACAACTATGAAGCAGACAAGTGGTATGGAAACAAAGTGTTCGACAACGACGCCGTTGAGGTAACAGAGAAAATCATACATTTTTTACCTCTTCTTAGCTTTTTATGGATTCAATTAGCTCGTCTTTAGCGATGTTTTGCATGACCTTTACGTTAAACCCGAGGAGCATCAGCAAGCCACCAATGATGAGCTTGCCGCCCCACACGATATGAGAGGTTCCATTACCCGTGGAAGATAATTCAAAGCGTATAAATTTTTCAGTTTCCATTCATGAAGTCTCTGGGTTAATTGACGCATTGAAGGGCGAAGGGATAGATGCCTACATGCCACCTCATCATGGGCTAGCTTTTATCAAGAGCGGCAAGCAATGATGTGCGCAACTCTTCTTGTGTCATTTCTAACTCGCCTGTTTCTGCTTGCCGGCGAAGGTCATCGACAACCATTTTTGTGAATTCCGTAGGGGTAATCTCGCTCTCGATAGAGACCTCTCTCCCGAGAAGCAATGATATCCCACCCAAAATTAGGCTAAAGGCATTGCCAATATTTTTTAACGATGGAGTGTAAACGATGGAGAGTTTCATTTTTACCGTCCGACAAGAAGATGTTGAATCTTTGAATGAAGCAATGAGTAAGTGGCATTTAGAGCATAAGCCGCATGTGACTCTCGCATTCGACAGTTCAACACCGCTAGAGTGGGTGCAAGTGATTGTTAACGGAATAACAAGCCCGGCAGCAATGAACTGCTTATCTGCAGCTATAGGATACTTCGTCGCCAGAAATAAAGGAAAAAAACTAGCGATACAAACCAGCGACGGAAAAAAGTTCATCGCAGAGGGGTTCAGTCAGCGTGAAATCAGCATCTTACTGAAAGACTCTCAAGGATATGTTGTTGTTGAGAATGACAAAAAGCCCACCTGAGTGAGCGTTGAGTGTTTTTGCTTCAGTTAATGGGTAGAATCAGGAAAACAGCATAAGGGATAAAACATGAAGCTTAAGTCGATTTATACCATTTTGATATCAATTGCATCATGTCTGCCTTTAATGGCGGCAGCCTCTCTTACAGAGCATCAACTCCTTGTTTCATGCAATAAAAAAGCTTCATCTCTGGTTGAGTCTTTTGATGGCGATCTTCAGAACCTGAAGGAATCAAGAAGACTTGATCTTCTTAAGCTTGTTTCTGATGGGTGCCAAGGTGGTTACAAATCAGCCAGAGATGGAATGCAGTACAAAGATATCGAAAGATATCTCACACAAGAATCATCTAACTCTGAACTCCCTGTAGACCTTATGCTTGAGTCCGTAAAGGCTGGGTATTCCCTATACAGCAACGGAAACTAGATCACCTGACGATGCTAGAAAATGCCGCGTTTGTCGATGCCCGGCTAGCTTGTTGATTGATACTCTTTGTCAGAGCGTCAACTGTTGTCGGGTTACTGTTAACGTTCACTGTATTGATGTGAGTGCTGTTTTGTATCTGAGGCTGCCCACCACTTGACGCCAGTTGATATGGCCTGTTATCTGCCATTCTTCCCTGTGTTGCGTAATAGTTGCGGGCATTGCCTATGTTCCCATAGACCTTGCCAGTGTACTCACGCGTTTCTTTTGGTAACTGTGAGATGTCGCTACCATTAGCGATCCACTTATCAACGTTACCCATTCCCCAGTTATAAGCTCTGAGAGCGTTATCGACGTTACCATCGTAGCGCTTTAGTAACACTCTCATGTAAGCGCCGGCTGCTGCTCGAGATTTCTCTGGATCTAATCTCTCATCTACTTGAGAATCGACACGAAGCCCCATATCCATTGCTGTGCCACGCATTAATTGGTACGCGCCAGTTGCCCCTGAAACATTGTATGCAAGGGGGTTTCCGCCCGACTCTGTCATCATCACGCCATGTAGAAGATCATCCATTTCTCCCGGTGACTGCTGCATCCTTCTTGCTGACTGCGCGTGTTGTTCAGCACCATTTGATGTTACGCCTGTAGCGTTAGCCCAACCACCTGCATTCCATCGTTTAACTATCGAATTCCATAGTGAATCGGTCTTGTCTTTCTCTTTCGCGGCGTCAGCAATGTTATTAATCGCTTGAACTCCCGCCATTCCAGCAAGAACAAGAGGGTTAAGCCTCAGCCCTGCGGCCAGCAACAGAAGAAGCGCATTCGCCCCGCCGACTGATTCTGTCAGTTTCTTAACTGATTCTCCGGCATCGCGAAAGAACCCGATGATGTCGCCATGGTGGTCTTTGATCCAGTCACCAAACTGTTTTAGCGCGCTCATAACTTCAGGTGCAAAGGCGATGGCTATATCCTGTCGGATGCGGTCAAATTGCGCGTCGAGTTGCCCCAAAGTAACCAGCAAGTTTTCCTGCTCTTTCACCTGGGCGGCGGTGATGTTCGACTTCTTCGTTTCTGAGTCGACCAGAGACTTTAACTCACCAGATTTAATCTTGGCTGCGTCTGTCGGGTCGAACCCGGCGGCCGCCATCACCTGCATCAGGTTTTCCTGAGAGTGTGATTTGCCGTAGCGGGTGAACTCTCCAAGCGCCTTGTTAGGGTCACCAAGGTTATTGATGTTCAGCCCGGTACGCGCGCCCAACACCATCAGGTTTTGTGCTGCGCCGGTGAGCCCACCAAAGATTGTCGGGTCTTTGATGTTAGCCAGCGCCATTCGTGCGTTACCAGAAGCACCGATGAACGCGTCAGCATTAAGCCCTGCCTGCTCGAAACCTCGTCGCATACCAAATAAACGGTTTACATCAGAGCCGAAGAACTTAGCCTGTGTACTGGCACGAACGATTTCATTGGCAGTGGATGTGAATAGTTGCTTGATACCATACAGGCCAGCACCTATACCAAGGAACCCGGCAGCGGCAGCCGTAACGTTACGGAAAGCTGATGTGGCTGACTTGCCAAACTTCTCAAGCTCTTCCCGCTGCTTTTTAAGCTCTTTCTCGCGCTCTTTCTCAGCACGTGAAAGCTCTTTGTTTAGCTTTCCAACCTCTTCGCTTACTTTGCGCTTACCATTCAGGAACTCGTCTGCTTTGACGGTTACTTTGTAAGCAAGCTCCTGAATAATCATCGTTGCTCCTGATGCTTATGCCACACGCGCTGATTGAAGTTTTCCACTGAGATAATCTCGAGCAGGTTGTACATATCCGCTACGGAAAGCTTTTCCTGTAAATCGAGGTAAGAGGCTTTTCCGGAGCAGATAATGGCGTTGATGGTTGATGAGATATTGACGGGGGAGACTAACTTAGCCGGTGGAGCATCTTCCTCAAGGAAGGGATACTTTACTCTCCGGCGATCGTTAAAAAATTGAAATTAATCTCAAACACCTTGTCCAGCAGGGAGCGAATGGTCGAAACCTCTTCGAAGTCCAGAGAACCATTCACTTTGCGCTGCTGGCGCTGCCCTTCATTGGTGATGATGATATCCACCGTCGACATCAGGCGGTCGCGCAACTGTCGGGCAACTTCCGGAGATGATGCAGAGATGACGCTCAGGCCAACTGTTGCCAGCCCGGCGCACCCCATTGCGATCACATCAGCCGGGATGCTGCTGTAATTAGAATCACCCATAGCGCGGAAGATATCCTGTGCCAGAGAGTCGGCATCCCACGCCGACATCTCAGTAATGAGGAATTCCTTACCCTTATCGCGGCCTTCTTCCTCAACGATGAAGGGGATCTCTTTACGTGCCATCAGATTGCGCTCCGTGTGACGGTCTCAAAGTGGAATACTGCCGGGCGTGGCTGAAGAACTCGGCGACCCGGAGGAGTAGGTGTCCAGGTGTAGAGGACTCCGTTAACGAAGTTCCACTTCGCCCCCAGCGCCGGCACGGTCAAAGTGGCGTTGCATGCAAACGCAGAAATTGCCGTTCGCTCGGCAGCAATCCAGTCATCAATCAGGCTGCTGGCATTCGATGTTGCCATCAGGTTAATGGTGAACTCTGTCGGGTTGAAGACGAATCCAGCGTGGTATTTACCATCAGCAGACATCATGTCTTCTTTGTTCTGCAATGCGCCGGTTTCAAACATGTTGTCGGCTGCGTAATCATCAACGTCAAAACCGCCGGGATAGTAAGCAGGTACGACGATGCGCAGCTTACTGTTAGCCGAGGTAATATCTATAGGCATGGTTTATTCCCTTATAAAATAGCGGTTGAGGACATGGTAATTGACTGAATAAGTTGCCCGTCAACATAATAGAAAATGACGCCTTTCAGGTCTCGCTCAAGACGCGCCGCGCCGGTTTGCGTCGGGATATACAAGTACCATCCCTCGGAATACAGCGTCGCGGAGATATCTTTGCCAACTGTGTTATTCACGATGCGGATCTGCGCATTATCCAGCACGACACCTTTCTGAATTGCGCCGAACGTCAGAGCCTGGTTAGCAACGTCAATTGTGGCCGCCTGAATCGCACCGTAGCCGTTTTGGTTGAACGGGTAGGACTGATTATTGGTGAACAGGTTGGCGTATGCGCTGACCAGATTAGCGTTAATCCATACCTGATCGATGAAGGTATCCAGCCAGACGAATTTACCGGTAATAGCACCGTCAGATGCGTACTGAGCCATGGTCTTATTCAGGCTGTAAGCACCGTAGAAGTTGTAACCGTTCGATTTCAGAGCCTGAGCAGTAGCCAGATCTGTCACGTTAGGGGCCAACCCCGGGAAGCCGCGGAATTTGAACGAGATACGCCCATTGGTGCGAGCAAAATCTACCGATGCGGCGTAGGCCAGCGCGGTTACCCCGTACAGATATGTGCCGTACACCGGGAAAATGTTCTCGTAGCCATTAGCCACAACCACTTTCTGCACGAAGCAGTTAGCATTGTTGGCGACAGTTCCTTCAGCCGTAGTGTCATGCACGACATAGCCAAAGCGGTTTTTGCTGCTGCTTGCCCATGCGCACAGCTCTGTTTTCTGGTCATCGGTAAGTTCGACCAGCGAGTTAAACAGGATCCAGTTCTGGTTGACGTTGATGATGTTATTCATCGTGTCTGTCAGCGTTACAGCATCGGAACCCGGAGATACGATTGCCGCAGTTGCCTGAGTAAGCAACAGTCCGGTAGCCAGTGCGCCAGCGGACGCATAAGACACTTCGCTATCCGCGCCGGTAGTGGCAGAGCGAATAATGAAGCGGTTAGCAATCGGCAGCCATTCTACCGCGACCTTGCTTGCCCCAATACCAACCTGCAGCTTTGATGCAATGTCACTGAAGCTGGTAGCCGTTGACAGGTCGATTGACGTACTGGTGACCGATACGCCGTCAACTGACAGGGTGATGGTCCCTGCCGGGATTGCCTTCAGGGTGGTCAGCGCCACACCTTTCAGATTACCGGACAGCAAATATCCAGCAACGTCAGCAGTAACGATGCGGTACATCAGCAACTCACCAGGAATAACAGATGAGTTTTCGTAGCCGTTGAAATACTGCTGCGCGGCGAGGAATTCTTTTGATTCGCTGCCCATCAGAGCAGAGACATCGGAGGATGAGAAATAAGATTGCACCGCTCCGACCGGGATAAGCTCGTTATCGGTCAGCATCAGGCCGTTAGCATCAACCGCAGAACCGGCAGGCGTAACGACATTGGGCGTGATATTAAAATCCGTTGATAATGGAATGGTCATATATCTACCTGTTGTAAAGTGATTTCGGCCTTGTCGAAGTAATCCTGCGGGAACGACACGGTAATATGAGCCTGTAAAGAAAGAGTCAGGGTCCATCTCTCCTGCCACTGGCTTTCGGCGTCGATCATCGGCGCCTGAATGGCAGGTGATGAGTAAAGCGGCGCAATCCGGGCGTCGATGGTTTTGATGGTGTCGTAGCCATAACTACTCGCGAACGTGGTTTCGAGTGCAATCGCTCGATCCCCTGCACCCTGACCATAGATATCCACCTGAATATCAGCCTGGCGAACTTCTGTGTATCCCATGGCGCTTGTTGCCGGAGAGCCAGTGTCCTGCTTGATGTCTCTCGTCGTGGATAACCGGGTAAATCGCAAGGGGGTCAGGATGCAGAACTGGCCTTTTAGCATCGGAACACGGTTTGCCTGCGCTTGCTGGCATGTGCCGGCGATCGGCTCGATGTACCCAGCCAAATCGTCAATGATTTCGTCTAGCGTGTAATCATTCATGGGCTCACCTGCAATACAGCAATCAGACGACACCAGTCAGGCCACAACTCCACCGGTTCGACGACAAGCCATTGCTCGCCATTAATCACGAAGATATCGCCGCCCTGCTCCATTTCGCGCTGCACGCTGAAGTAGTTGCCATTGACGTAAATCACCTTTGCCAGCCCCTGAATATTCAGACCGTCGACGTGTTGCATGTCGCCGCGGCTGATAGGCTGCAATTGAATGGTGACGTTCTGATCAGGAAGGTAAGACGGAAATGGCTTGCGACCGGGTCCGATAGTTTCACCGGCGTATTTCTTCAGGATTGCTGAGATATTGGGGTTGATGCTGGTGATCGCGTTATTCGCTATTTGTCTGAGATTCAATTTCTCCCACCTCGTAGCTAACGCTGTTTAGCATGTTTGATGTGTCAATCAGCGGCTTATCAAACCCTTTCTTCGCAATGGTCACTGGTGAAAGTGGCGGAGAATCAAGTGATCGAATAGATTCTTTAATGTCATCCACGATTATTTCACCAAGCAGAGAAAGAACGTCTCTGGTCTCATCACCGTTTTCAATCAGCTTGGCTGTTGCCTCTTGCCATTCCGTTTCATGTCCAGCTATTGCATTGCGAAAGAATGGTCTTGGCGGTTGGTTATTTGCCGGGTTACCAAATTCGTTCGTCGCAGCAACCATTGGGACAGGGGTTCCGTCTGGATAAGTAGCCCCTTCAAGGAATCCAACTTTTAGTTGAAGATTTCCGAATGAGCTTGCTGCTTTATCCAGTGCATCCATTACCTTATCCATCAGTACCTCCGGTAATATCCGTAGGGATAATTTGATGGGGAATGACCGCTTATATACTGGAAGGTGCGGAATGGTGCCGTAGCATTCCAGTAATCAGCGCCATACTTTGTTTGCATGTACCATGCTGAGTTTGCTGTTACCCCTGGCATATCCGCATGAACGCTAACTGAACCCTCTGATGCGCTGTCAATTCGCCCTACCAATCCGGATGGAGACTGCCCATTAGCGCCCGAATACAGAAAGGCAATATGGGCAACCAGCATATTCAGCAGCATTGCGCGGACAGCCAAATCCGACACACGACTAAAATCGGTGTTATCGAGATAGATGGTTGCCTGGGTGAAATACTGCTGAAGGAGTGCGTCGTCGACAGATGAGAATTCAGGATATCGACTTAATCAGGTTGACGTTCTCGTTAATGACGGCCTGCATCGCGTTTTTAAGCTCATCATTCATCGTGAACTTAACCGTGAATCCGCCAGCTTTTAACGCGGAGTGTAGAGAAACGTCGGTATTTCGCAGAGTCTTATCGACAAAGCGATCTGCAAGTTTCTTGGCAAGCTCGCTGAACTTTCTCTCCCACTTCTTGCCGAGCTTCGCCAGCCTGCGTTTTAACTCATTCGCAGGACTGGCATCCATCGCCATGCTGTCTTTGTATCCAGCTTCAAGCCAGTATCGGTAAGACTTGTTCATCTCCCGAACCAGCTTGAGAAGCTCAGCGCGATACCACTCATGAACTCCGGCGTTAGCCCTGACTGGACGAAGGATTTTCTGGGTCTTCGAATCCTTCTTCGATGGACTCGTTTTCGTACTCTTCTTCGTCATCTTCGGATTCCATCATGTGGTATGGGCTGGACTTGTCTGACTGGCGCATACTCCTGATCGCGTCAAGGTCGAACACTCCGGCTTCGGCGTAGTTCTTGTCAGCCTCAGACTGATGTTTCATGACCTCGGCCTTCTCGGCTTCTGTAAGCTCGTACAACGGCAGGAACTCAAAATCGATATCAGGGTCAATCTCACCGAATTCGTTCAACTGAATGACATCCAGCACCGTTTTAAGCGGGCTCCTGAACAGATTCTCCTGCATGGCGTGAATTGAGTCGTAGAAGACGCGAATCTCACCATCAGACGAAGCGTTGAGGCCGTTTGGCGTAATCCCAAGCAGCTTTACCAGAGGAATGCTTGATACCGATGCCATTTGTTCTTGCGCTTGAGCCTGGAGAGCGTCGACACCGGACAGGCTTGTCACGAACTGGAAGAATTCTTCCGCATCCTTATCAACAAGGAACATTCCGCGATTGTCGCGAACCTTATTGAAGAACTCAGCGCGCATGAACAGGTTTGGATCCGCAACTCCAGATAACACGTTTTGCATGTTCGTCTTAAGGCCGTACACCACAAACGAGTGAACCAGATCGCTTACGCTGTCACGCGTTCTCAGCCAGTTCTGTATGTAGGGCTCTGCCATCTGGCTAAGAGACAGGCCGCCAAAGTTGTACGCTGCTTTGAGAATGTCTGGCACCTGACGCGAAATCATCGTCAGCATACGGCTGGCGTGAACTGTGCGCCCCATGACGTACCATTCGGCCGGATTGAAGAAATCAGGGCTTAGCGGGTTGTCAGCGTTATACACGCCCGGGTAAGTCCACATAGCCTCGATAACGCGGAACCCGTTCAGGCTGCCTTTGGTTATCTTGCGAGGGCTGATGTAGAGCTTCTTGTCCAGCTCATCAGGAACCAGCCAGGCAGAGTTACCGCTCGGTGTCTTCACATCGATGTAAATCTGGCCCCGCCCGAAGTAACCGTCATGCTCTGCGGCTTCACGGAACTTTTCACGAACCTGAAAGCGCCTTAACGCGTCATCCAGTTGGCGAATCTTGTCGGCTTTGTCGTCACCTTCATCTTTTCCGACGTGCTTCAACTCAATCCACTTGCGCGTCATTTCCTCGGCGATCGTGCCAGTAATCTTGCGATACTCCGGCAGCTGGGCAAGCTGTGACAGATACGGATAGCCGGGGAAGCCACCATATCCATATGCTGTGATATTGGCTGAATTCAGGTAACTGTAGGGGGTGGAGTCCATCGCCAGAGCAGCATCACCGATATGCTCAGGGATAACCCCCGGCGGCGGTGTGTAGCGCTCAATCTGGCGAAGCACTTCACCCTCTGACTTAATCCTTTCCTGCTCATTCAGCATCGCCAGCGCACTTGCCAACGACATGGGCTGTTTTGCCTCTTCCTTTGGAGGCTCAGCTTTTTTCTTTTTCCAGCGTTCAAACACTATGCGAGCCTCAAAAGTTCTTCAGATATGCGTAACGGACCTCTGTCAGGTGACTTGAGGATTACCAGGCTATCTGCGCAGTTAGGTGACAAGGCTCCATCCGGTTTCTTATCGACCAGAATCTTCCCTGCTGAGTTTTTGCTATATGTTGGCTGGCTTAATTCAGAGGTTAATCTTGGTAATGCAGCCATTTTTGAAGAGAGAGAAATAATTTCGTCTGCGTCGTATTTCATTCCATTAATGGCGCGATATGTATTCAGGAATAGAGTCCTTAGATGCCACCATGATTGGGCTTTGAAGTTTTGGAAAAAGTCTTTGTTGGTGATGCTTCTTCCATTTGCATCCTTCATCAGAACTTTGTCAGGGTTTAATACTCCAGAACTTCCCTTATACGCATTAAAGTTAACAGGTCTCTTGCCGGCTTTTGTGCGCTCATCGTTAACCTGCTTGGAGTCTCCTCTGCATCCTGCTCCAATGCCATCTGCATCATAAAGGACATCACTGCAACCGTTGTCATCAGCAAGGTTTGTCGCTTTTACAACGGTCTGGAAGATATCAGAACCTTTTCCGCTCCACTCCTCACAAACATCAACCAGAATTCCATGACCTGATGTGAAGGCGTTTTTATCAATTCCCTCGTCAGCCACGTCAAGCGCGCCTTTTCTAGCTCCTGATGGTTCAATGCCCAACTTGATATGTGCATCGATAGCAGCCTGAACCCACGATGACGGAATAATCACGCCTTCCACTGATGCGTTGTAGTCGATGTCAATTTCCTGCGCCACGGTAACAGGATCGAGTAACTCCACCTGCTTGTCATACCACGCCTGGTCTTTACGAGGATCATCCCGCCAGTGGAATGTGAACACTGGTATCTTTCCACCATGGCGTCGTATAGCGAAGCTATTGGCGTTACCATTGGGGGTTGAAATATCTTGTCGGCAGTTGGTCGTTGCAGAAAGCGAGGCGTCAACTAATGTGGGTCGCTCAAGGAAAGCCGCTTCATCTACAATGTAGAAGCTAGCGCGATCGCCTCGCCCTATGCCGTCGCCACACTCACCAGAGATAATAGAGCTGGTATGTGGAAACTTGATGCGCATGTGAGGCGCGTCTTTATCCCTGCTCCATCCATGACGGAATTCCTTGGGTAGCAGAGACATAAACATGCGAGCTTTTTCAAGCAGGGATTTTGGTACGCCAATCTTATCTACGTATTCTTCTTTTCGGCTACCTATGCCAACGCTTATGCCTTTGTTGAAGTTGCACACAGTGCATGCTAGAGCGACTGTAAGCCAGCTCATACCCATGTCACGCGTCTTTTCAGTGATTCCTGGCTCTTGTGCTCTCCATCTATCCATAAACCATTCCATCCATTCTTCCTGTCGTGGGAAAAGCAGGAATGGAATATATGACGGTAGCCCTCTTTCTGGATTACGAGGGTCGTACGTCATACCCCAGTCAATAATGAACTGGGCTGGATTATCTCTGTAGAAAGAGCTAAGAATCGGAATGGAGTCAGGAGTGTTTCTTATGCGCAGGATCCGCTCCTGTCGCCATTCGAATACCTGAACATAATCCGGGTTTCGGAAGTCGAACGGGAAAGGAATTGGCATGATTTAACCCATCAGGTCTTTGTATTTCTCGGCAGCCTCTTCGGCGCTCATTTCAGCAGTAACAATAGGTCCGCCATTAGCACCGGTGACTTCAGTTTTAATATTCTCTTTGAACGCTTGAACATCGACATGCTTTCCGAGCAGCTCGAGGTTTTTCACCTTGTCAGGCCACTTAATTTTCTTCAGGAGAGCAGCGCTATCAGTAGATGCCATCTCGACAACATCCATTCCCGATAGTGTTGTACGCCACACTTTAGGCCAGTCTTTAATCGGCTTCAGTTCGCCGTTGGCTAGCAGGATGTCAAGTACATCCATCTGGTCGATTTCTGTTAGGCGGCGCAGCACATAGGCAGCGTCAACGCCAACCTGCTCGTTGCGATCGGCTTTAAGTTCTGCAATGCGATTTAAAATGTCATCATTTGTCATCAAGCGATAAGCCTGATTGCGGGCTGACTTTTCGCTGAACCCTGCCCGTATGACTGCCTGAGTGGCGTTGAGGTCTTTAATGAACTCACGGGCAAACAGCTCTTGTTTGTCTGTGAGCTTTGCCATGTTATGTATTCCCATTCACCGTAGTGATATTTACTACAACCTCGCCAACCTTAGTTGTGGAGTTTGATTCAAACAGCCGACAATAAGCAGCCATAACAGAATCAACATCTTTTCCGTCATCACCGGAGCAGCCATGGGTAAGTCGCCATTCAATGGTGCGAAGAATTGACTCTTGCACGTCGAACGGCATCTCTTCGAATTTCTTTGTCATGTTATTTACTCTTTTCGATGGGGATTACTGTAAAGCCACCAACTGAAGATTTCTTAATTGCAGAAATGCTTGGGTTGTCTTTTTTGGGGTGGAAGTAGATAAAACAATCATCCATTTCAGGCTTAAACCCCTTAATGAAACCCACGTGCTGGAGGTCTAGTTCTCCTTCAAGATACATCCATAACTGAAACTCACCGACATCAATTAACATAATCAGAATTTCCTGCTTTCCGCTCATAGGAGCGAATCGCATTTTGAAGGATAAAATCTGGCAGTGTTATATTGTCACCAACACTTCGCCTGAATTTGAGTTTCTAATCCATGCAATAGTTGGCGGAGTTATCTGTACAAAGCCGCGAATTACATATCCAGGAGAATTAACATCAGGTTTAGTGAGAGAGTCCGCAACAAGAATTACCCCTGAACATATTTGTAGCAATTTTGTTTCTGTGCCAGTGGTTACTTGCTGCCAATCATCACTGACGGTTATAGTCGTTGTGCTCATTTAAAAATCACCTCCTGTCCGCCAGCCAATGCTGCTGTTACTCCAGTGCTTAATGACCTACCAAGTGATACAGAAGATCCTGGAGGAACAAAAAATGAGATTACCTCTCGCCTGTTGATTGCTACTACTTCTCCGCTATTGGCGACCTCTGTATTTCTTGTTCCAGAAACAAACACTCCATCTACTGTAGCTGTGATAGTTGCCTGCCCTCCGACATCAGAAGGAATGCTTTGATCTATTGAGTATGTTACGAATGCAGGGCTTGTTTGAGATAGAACAAATGGGGTTCCAAAAGGCCTTCCGTTCGCTGCCACTGAATTTATAGTGATGCTTTGCGATGAATTTCCCCCGGTGGATCCGATGGCCTTAATATTTTCTGGGATTATCATACCTTCTCCTTAGCGCAACGGTTTCTCTGCTTCTCAGTAGTGATTGGTCACTTCCGTCTGTTCCGGCCTGCCAAGATGGTGAATCACGCTCCTTAGAGGGTCACACAAATCATTTAGCGCACAGCCTGTCCCATGTGTCGTTATGGGTGTTTATTGCTTTTACTGTTCTACCATCCATCACATCAGGATCTTTCCCATGAGTGATGATTGGCTGAAAAGCTGTACACGCGCTATCGACGTATACGTATTTAATCTGCGGAGTGGTATTTCGATCCACGCATGCGCTGGCGAGCAGCATCATCAGACAGAGACTGATTTTCCTGTGTAACATCTTTCACCGCCTTTATGGTGGCCTCCTGTTTTATGGTGATGTTCTGTGCCGTCTCTTTTTCTGAGTTTGCACTCTTAACATCAGCGTCAGCTTTTGCCTCTGTCTGACCTTTGTTTTTCGCTGTGAACCAGGTAAGAGCAACAGCACAAATTATCCCTATTGCACCAATTATGTACTCCCATCCGACAGCCATTAACGAACTCATTTTGACTCCCTCATTTCTACGGCCTTGTCTTTCAGCTTTGACTGCCGAACGAACTGAGCAAGTACCGCGATCACAACCATGCCCTGGCTGATGTAACCGAGAATGTCATGAGGGATATAGCCTTTGATGTCTTCAGGCAATAACGTCCAGGCCTGAATAGCTGCATCAGGGAAGCTCTGTATCCATGCTCCCATCATTGCGCCCATTGAAGCCAACCAGACAGACCAAGTCTTGAACAACAGCTTTGCGTGTGACACGAACTCGAGACGGGTGTATCTCTGGGCCATTAACAGAACAACAATAGCAACCAGGCAGAATGCGATGAATATTTTCATCAGATAACCCCCTTATAGGCGTCAAGCGTCCCGGTTCGCATTACCTCTGCGTGACGGTTTGCACGGTTTGGAGTTTGCTTTGCCCATTTGCTTGATAGCATTCCGGATGCAGCACCAGAGAAGTTACCAGAAGACACCATAGCGAGAGTGTTCTTGAACCCCGCGAGCCCCTGAACGCCCATCTGATAAGCCATGCTAATTAGGATATCTTTGCGTTCCTGATTACATGCTTTCATCGCGGAAATGATGAGAGGGTTTTCATTCATCTTTTTGATAGTTGAAGCAACGAATGACTCCAGCCATACATCGCCCACTTCACGAGGAACGGTGAATATATAATTGCTCAGAGATGCACCCTTTGGCCCAATCTTCACACCACACGCTACAGTGGGATAACCCTCCGTATCGATGTATGGCCGCTCCTTATACCCCTCTTCATAATTGAGGATTTTCACAATGTTACTCATTATTATTTCCTTCAGAAGATGAGATCTTTCTGCACGCTGGGGTAAGCTCTGGGGGCATCAAATGTGTGAACCTTGGAACCTTCTGGCGAAATGATCACCACACCAGGTGATTGGCCATTACTTTTCTGTGACGCCAATTCCTGCTCTGCAGTACGGCGCTTTAAATCTGATGCAGTCAGCCGCTTTGAAAGGCTGCTGTTTTCTTTTTGCATCTGGACGATTGTTTGCTGACTATTGTCAATAACCGCCTGGATGTTGTAACAGGCGAATGCAGTTATTAGGAAAAAAAGCACAGGCATAATCCTGATAACATAACGCCCAACCTTCAGCTCAACGTTATTTGTCATCACTTTCACCATCTGGTCCGAACCCAGGTGGATGGATACGCCTTATTATTGATGCACCCTGCCAACCGGCAGCGCCGCAACCAATACCCATAACGTATAACGACCACCCGTTCGTCATTGAAAATAAAAACATCATCATTCCGGCAAAGAGTGACACGATCACATGATTAAAGAGCGGAACTCTTTCATCAGGAGAGCTGTAAGCATACTTCGCCAGTGAGCCAACCAGATTCATGATGACCGCGAGAAGCAGAGCCGGAATGAAGTCGATTCCGTTTGCCATTGCGTAGTCTCCACCACTCTGGTGGCTGCTTAAAATGCGCCTGGCCGTAAAACGGCGCGGGGAGAGACTAGCCAGGCCGCGAAAGATGCGACCCTCAAATTGAGGGACTTGTTCACATTTATTAATGTGGATCTTGTTTAATGAACAAATCCGAACTAAGTTACATCCGTCTGATCAGACGATATGGGCCTTCGGTCTTTGTTCGTGAGTCGATTCACGGGCAAGATGGCGGTGAGTAGCGTCAACTACTTACCGTCGCCCATTTTCACGAAGCCCGCCATAGTGCGGGTTTTCTTTTTTGAAGCGCACTAAACCACCGTAGCCACAGATATTCAGCAGTGAGTTGGTTGGGTCTGGTTCTTGGTGGTAATGCGCTCGAAAAAAGCCAGCGGCGCGGCTGGCAAGATGAGGGTAGTGCGTTGAGCTTTCGCTCTTATGGTCCTGGTAGGAATTTGGCGGGACAGGAAGGATTCGAACCTTCGACCAATCGGTTAACAGCCGATCGCACAACCTCTGTGCTTCTGACCCTGAATACAAAAAGCCCCTGCATTTATGCAAGGGCTTAAATGGGTGCAACTATCATATCTCGGCCTGAGAAACTAAGGATTCTGATAGCTGCCGGTGACTCAGTTTGCAAACCTCTCAGCTTGCTGATGGTTGGAGTACCAGACGATGCGTCGAAGATACCAACTAGGCAGTTCAGTGGTGAGCGCCACCTCGCTTATCTCACCGCCAACGAAGTCAGTAACCCATCGTTAGAATCGAGATTAAACAAAAATCGCCACTTTGTAAAGTGTAATTTTCTAGATAAATCCTATTTCGTAGAAAATATTCACTACTGTGTGACTTTGTTCAACATCCGGTTTGCGTATTCCTCCTGTTTAATGCACTCACCTACCAGGCTTTCAAAGAAATCCTTATAAGACCTGCGCCACGTGGTTTCAGGTATATCCATCACTGTCGCGCAGATATATTTACGGACGCTATCCGGTAGCAATCTCGCATATCCTCGCCCATTACACCGGATGCATGTTTTATAAGCTGGAACGCCGCCTTGTAGAATAGTTTTCTCTTTGTCCAGAACCATACCTTTTCCATTGCACTGGCAAGCATTGGTCAGCACACCCTTCCCTTTGCATTTGTGGCAAAGCACCTTAACCGTTTCCCGCCTTTCCTCCAGATTAGGTCTGCCGATGTGCTTCATCGTCATCACCTGCGCTTCTACGAATTTATTACCTTGACAGCAGTCGCACGTTCTGGTGCTGGCGGCGCTACGTGAGTAGTCAGCAAATGCGAACGTTGCGAGTACTTGCATTACTTTCAGCTTAATATCTGTCTCGAGCTTGCGTAAGGCTGCAACCTTATCGCACTGCTCCATTGCATATTGAGTTAAAAGTTTGATCGCCCGGTCGCGGTCATAGTCGCTGATATCCATCTTGCCGAGGAAAGCGCTAAATCCGAGAGCGGCGCGTGTTTGTGTCATGCCAATCGCCGCCATGATGTCAGTTCCGGTCAAAGAGTCTGACGCCGTGGCGCGGGGAGAGTCGCTAATCATCGTTGACTTCGCAAAGTGATATTTCACTGTATTTTCGAGATTCATGCTTCTGCTCCTGATGGTTTATAGCGACTGATGTAATTGCGTAATATCCGGTAGTCAGTGGCAAATGAGCCAGGGTGACGATAGATGCGTAACCGTGTCCAGCGCAGTCGAATGTGATCAGCAAAGTAGGATTCGAATGTCATACATCCTCCAGTTTCTTTTCCATTTCACGACATTTGCGCCGGTACTCATCGCGGATCCGGATGAAGTCTTCGCGCCGGTATCTGGTCATTTCATGCGGGCCATTCAGCCAGTCAACCAACTCCTGCCCAAATCGCTCAACCAGAGTTGCTTCATATTGCTGGGCTAGCCGCAAGCCGGATATCAGCACCGGCCATTCAATCACCAAAGCAACCACTGGAGGACATATGACCAAATTTATCGCAAGCAACAGCGTTACACGGCGTTATCTGAAACGTGGTGAGCTGATGGCTAAACGACGCGCTGAGGCTGCTCAGAATGCGTCACATGAAAGAAAGCTGGATATGAGCCGCGTAGATAGAGCCACTTCGCTCGGTAGTCTGCGTGACAGCAATACAGGCGGATCTGCATGTTTGCCAGAAGTTGCAATATTCGCAGCAGGTCATCGTAAATCCGGGCAGATTACAGCGCGGTAAATCTACTCCACTTATTTAGAGGTGAGGCAATGGAAACATACAAATTCTTTATGTTCAATCCTGACAACGGATTCGAGACTTACAAAACAGCTGAAGAAGCAAAATCTGCTGCTGAAGAAGCAATTGACTACTACCGTGGCGATGCCGTGGATGGATGGCCTGATGAGGTGAATCAGGTTTGCTGGGGTGAGATTAAACAGGAAACACAGCAAACAGATTTAAGACTAAGAAATGAAGAAGATAAGAGTTGTTGCGACATGATTTGCGACTACCAGTTAACTGACATTTGAGGTCGCTTAGGCGGCCTTTTTATTAGCTCAAGAGAATCATAAAGAGGAAACAAAATGCGCTATATCGTAATCAATGAAGGTATTAGTCGTGAACAACGCCGCAAATCTCGTCACGATACTGTGAGTAATCGAGAAAAACGCCGCAAAGCACACCGAATGAACCGTCCTGAAAAGATGTATATGGTCAGTAACGGACATCTCAAATTATGCAACTTCTTCAATATTAAATAACGGTTACTAACCCGCTCCGGCGGGTTTTTATATCTCTCCGCATTCAATGAGTGTGGGTAGATATGAAAGCAGTATTTAACGTTCTGGAGATGATTATGACTATCGATATCGAATTTAAATGCAAAAGTGCCACCGTCAGTGGAAGTAAATGGGATGAGGTTAACGTAGCGATTGACTCGGTAGACATACACGAATTACTAGAAGCCATTGGTGATAAGAAGGTTTTCGAAAGCATTGACCTTGATGACTACATCGACTCAGCAGAATCAGCCGGACATACCGACGACATTCTTGAACGACTTAACGCCGATGAGGTGATTGAGTGGCTTCGTAGAAATGGTCATCTGGAGACTGATTCATGACAGTCACCCACAACGGCAAGCAGTACCACGCATCAAAACTAAACGACAACGAGTGGCAACCCTCATCAGTCGATAAACCTCGCGAGAAAATCACAATGAACCGCTGGCAGATGCACATTGCCGGGTTATTGCAGCAGGTGGAGGGTAAATCATGAGCCTACATCATTACGGAACGCAGGAAGTTAACCGTGGCGCAGTTCAGCCTGGAATGCTGGTTAAGCACAAAGATGCTACGTGGACGGCATCGGCACACAAGCGCGGGAAGCTGTATCTCCATCGCGGATGTGAGCGTACTTATACGAAAGAATTGCTCGTTGAAGTTTATCTTGGCGGGCTTGGTGGTGGATTGAGTCATTGAGGATGATTACATGAGTGAGTTCAAAGGAACACCGGGCCCGTGGGAATGGTGGACAAGTAATTCATTCCTGCGTTTATCAAGCCGGGCGACAGGTAAAGATGGTGGGGTAATTGACTCCTACAAAATGAGCGATGGGCACACTTCTTTATCGGTGAAGTATGAAGATATGGCCCTTATCGCTGCAGCTCCTGAACTACTAGAAGCGTGTATTCGGATGAGAAATCAACTTTATGCCGCCGGATACGAAAGCAAAGAAAAATCACTGAACCCAACAGAAGAGTTGCTGTACCAAACAGAGCAAGCAATCAACAAAGCACTCGGCAAGTAAACCACACCAAACACCTATTCCCCCTACTCGTCCGGCTATAGCAGACGGGAAGCGCACAACCAAATTTCAGGAGCCGATTATGGCTGCATATCTCGTTCAAGACCGTATCGAGGCGCAGAACTGGACGCGCCATTATCAGCAGATCGCCAGAGAAGAGCGTGAATCTGAACTGGCTGATGACCTTGAGAAAGGATTCCCGCAGAGCAAACTGGAATCATTGTGCGTTGACGAGTTGCAACGTCGCGGGGCCAGCAAGAAGGCCATTTCAAAGGCATTCGATGATGACGTCGAGTTTCAAGAAAAGGCCGCTGAATTTATTCGCTACATGGCAGAGACAATTGCTCGCCACCAAACAGATATTGATGAGGAGTAGTAACAATGAGCCTCAGTATTGTTGAGTTCGTAAAACAGCAAGAGCCGCTCTTTGTTGGGGCGGTTACAGACCAATCAGTCACATGGGCTAAGGAAAGCCAGTTTGCTATTCAGTACTTCCAACGTAACGACTACTTAGCCAAGACGGCGCTATCAAACCCTACCAGCGCACAGAACGCCATTATCAACGTTGCGGCGATCGGGATCACCCTTAACCCGGCAAGCAAGCTGGCTTATTTGGTGCCTCGTGATGGAATGGTATGTCTCGATATCAGCTATATGGGCCTTCTACACCTAGCTCAGTCTACCGGATCCATTAAGTGGGGACAGTGCAAACTGGTGTATTCAAATGACACATACGAATCGAACGGACTCGATACTGCGCCAACCCACAAATACAACGCATTCGGCGATCGCGGTGATGTAGTAGGCGGTTACTGCACAGTTAAAACTGCTGACGGCGATTACCTGACAGAAGAAATGAGCCTGGCAGAAATCAAAGCTACGGAAGCAACCAGCAAGGCAAAAAACGGACCATGGAAAAACTTCTGGGAAGAGATGGCGCGTAAGACCATCGTTAAGCGAGCCAGCAAGTATTGGCCCCGCGCAGAGCGTCTGGATAACGCGATCCACGTCATCAATGAAGATGAGGGTGTTTTCCAGGAGCCAGTTATGGCGCACAAGTCAGAGGAAGACATTCGCGAGGATGCTAAGAAACAGCAGCAAGAAATCATGGATAAGGCGCAATCGCTGTGTGAAGAAATGGCGCATGCCGAAACCATGGCAGATCTGAAGCGTCATTTTGCTGAAGCATACCGGCTCACAGCAGGGATGAAGTTGCAGCAAAACATCCAGGCCATTTATTCAGAATGTAAAATTAAATTTGAGGAGGCCGCATAATGACCGATCTTTATCAGATCGCCAATGACTTCGCCAAACTTACCGATTCAGACATGCCGCCTGAAATGATCGCCGACACTCTTGATGGTATTGAATGGGAGCTTGAGGAAAAGGTCGAGCAAATACTTGCCGTGTGCAAAAACGAACTCGCCGATGCAGAGGCGCTCAAGGAAGAGGCTCGACGACTTATCGAGAGAGCAAAAGCATCTGAGAATCGCGTAGTAAGCCTTAAAGAGTATGTCGCCAGATCACTTGAAACTGCTGGGAAGAAGTCCATGAAGGCAGGTTTGCATCAGGTAACTCTTCGCGCCCCGTCAAAGTCTGTTGAAATCACTGATGTTAACGCCATTCCTCCTGATTTTGTCGAGTATGAAACGACAATCAAGCCTGACAAGTTGGCAATAAAGCACCAGATTGAGGCCGGAATTGATATCCCAGGAGCTCATATCAAGCTCGGAAAACCCTCTCTGATTATCAAATAGGAGGCGAGATGAGCGAACTTTGGCAACCGTGGGAAAACCTGTTTTTGCATGAAGTTGGCAGAACTATGCCGATTCAGATTATTGCAGAAAAGCTTGAGCGTTCCGAATCGGCAGTCGCTCGCCAGGCATCACGTATCGGCGCACCACTTATCAGCAAGATGACCGGTAAGCCATGGACGGCAGCCGAGCTATATCTGTTCGGTCGATTCTCAGTGGAAGAGATAGCAACGGCAACCGGTCGCTCCATTTACTCAGTCAGAAGCAAACGCAACTCACTGGCACGCTCAGGAGGATTAACTATGCGTGAATGGACTGCATGTGAACTGGCTGCACTCATGCGCTACACCAACGCAGAAGTAGCAGAGATTACCGGTCGGAGTATCGAAGAGGTCGGAGATAAGCGGCTGGCTGTGAATATTGAGCGCAATGGATGGGATAAGCATAAACCGGAGGACGCATGACGCTAACCAAACGAATCACAAGGTCGCTAAGGCGGCCTTTTTATTTTCTAGAGTTCACCTTCAACCGAATTAACCGACAGTTTCGGGAGCATTGACTATGGCTCGCTACAAGTTCACAAACCGTAAGGCTCGCATTGAAAAGAAGTTCAGTAAATCGGCTATGGAACTGCTTATTCAACTAAGGCCAAGAAGCATTAACTCCGAAGATTTCACCCTTGAGTATGGCGATTTCGAAGGCCGTCATGGAACGGTGTATCACGACGAATGGCACCTTTTGGGCTCCCCTGATTACTGGACTGGCGAGTGCGATAGTTACGATGCCTTTTTCGTGCTCCACGACCATTTAATTATGCTGACGCACGACCATGAAGGCGAGATGGATGCCCGCAATAAAGCTGGCTGGGACGCTGAAATAGACATTACACCTTACTGCTCTCCATGGTGGCTTGGCACAGTCAACCGCGCTCAAATCATCAGGCATTGCCGACAGCTTGTGTCTGCTGGCATCAACTGGGACGCATAACATGGCCGACATCATCGATACCGCAGCAGAGATTGAAGAGCTTCAGCGTAACGCCGCCCTCTCCGCTCACCGCATCGACCACAACGCCGTATCAGCTGAGCATTGCGCGGAATGCGACGAACCGATTCCCGAGCCGCGGCGCGCTGCCGTTCCCGGCTGCCAGACGTGCGCGGAATGCCAGGGTGTTATCGAACTAAAGAATAAGCAGAGGGGGACCCAGTGAAAGAGCGCGGAATGATTTTTAACGGCGAGATGGTGCGCGCCATCCTAGACGGCGGCAAGACGCAGACGCGGCGGATTATGGCGATTCAGCCAGAGCATTCAGAGATGGGATTGCGCCGGGTAATTGACTCCAAAAATGGTAGAGATAACGGGAAGTATTTTTGGTCGCAGTCAGATGCGCGCGGCCTAAAGATGCGTTCAAAAGTGTTCGGCTGTCCTTATGGAGAAGTTGGCGATCGCATCTGGGTGCGCGAGACCTATCAGGGGCCGCTATTCGATTACGAACACATGGAGTCGTATCTCGAAGACAGTTCTAAATTTGAGAAGCCAGAATTTTGTGTCTACAGGGCTGATGGTAAGCCTGCGCCAGAGTTTTACGATGCTGACGATAATCTGCATTGCGGCTGGCGTCCATCAATTCACATGCCGCGCTGGGCCAGTCGTCTAATGCTGGAAATTACCGGTTTGCGAGTTGAGCGATTGCAGGTCATTACCCTTGGGGATATCTGTAAGGAAATCGGCTGTGGTCTTTACGACTTCCGCCCTGCCACTTATGGCTTTCAGGTGTGGGAAAATCTGTGGAAGTCCATCTATGGCGAAGACGGCTGGCAGTCCAACCCTTGGGTCTGGGTAATCGAATTTAAGGTGGTGCCCAATGTTCAGGATAATCCAGCCTAATACCTGGTACGCCGATGATTTCGGCGTACCCTGCAAAATCCTCCGCTCTACCCACGAAGTCATCCACTACATCCGAAACGGTCGCACCTGCATTGCCAGCATGGGCCGCTTTCAGCATGAATTCGAGCCGCTGACAAAAGCACAGGCCGAGCGGATCGCCGAAGAAATCGAAACAGCAGAACACTTAAAACGCCTCCGCGCTATGCGGGCGGCATAATCAAAACATAAGCCCTGAAGGGCTTTTTTTATGCCCGGAGGTTTTATGCCAGGGTTTACGAAAAACTTCATTCCCCAGAAAAATTTCAATCACCGACCAGAACGCTTCAATGTTTTGTCTTCAGGTGGGGGAACGCAAAGTAACGCCATCATCTGCCTGATTCATGCCGGCGTACTCCCAAAGCCAGACATCATCGTTATGTCTGACACGGAGCGGGAAGCCAGCAATGTTTTCGAGTATCAGAGGAAATACATTGCCCCTCTATGCGAGGAAATGGGTGTTGAGTACCAGATCATCCCAAAGAGCAGGTATGCCACCTACGACCTGATCGGCAGTGATGAGGATGCTCCACTACCAGGATATTTCACTGAGTACGAAGGCCGGGATATTCGAGGCCAGTGCTCAGGAAAGCAGCCGGCTTTCTGCTCCATTAAGTGGAAAACAGAAGTTATCCATCGGTATCTCAATGATCGATTTGGAGAGAAGTATCTCACGGAACGAGGCGTCGATACTTGGCTTGGAATCAGCATCGAAGAAGCTCAGAGGCGTGCAAAGTTCCCTCCAGGAAAATGGCAGCGCCGGTACCCGCTAATCGAGATGATGATGACAAAGCAAATGGCTATCCAGTGTGTCGAGGATTATGGACTGCCTACTCCTCCTGCCTCTCTCTGCTGGATGTGCCCAAACCGAGATGACGACCTATGGCTATTCATGAAGAACCACGTTCCTGAAGACTTCGCGAGAGCATGTGCTCATGAGAAAGAGATTCAGAAACTGTGGCCGCACCTGTGGCTGACTAAGTACGGCGTACCGTTAGCTGAGGCCCCGCTTAAACCTAGTGGAGGGAAGAATACCCAGATGGACCTGATTCAGTTCTGTGACAGCGGACAATGCTTTGTTTGACGCAACTGATAGCCAGTTATGAGCTGGCTATTGGGTGCGAATGCACTGCCACGTTATCCCCAATTTGCCCGGTTCGCCGGGCTTCTTTTTGCCTGGAGAAAAGTATGAAACACACCAAGTCTGCGAAGATATTTTTTGCTGCGCTAATCATCGCATTCATCTCCTGTTCTGTAGCTCTGTATGTAGTCTCTTGCTGACAGGAGATACCATGGAATCACACAGCCTCACACTCGATGAGGCCTGCGCATTTCTTCAGATATCCAGACCGACAGCCACCAACTGGATCCGCTCAGGCCGACTGCAAGCAACACGCAAAGACCCCGCAAAACCTAAATCTCCTTACCTCACTACCCGACAGGCCTGCATTGCGGCGCTTAACTCTCCGCTGCATACTGTCGCCGTGAGCGCGGGTGATGGCATAACAGAGGAAAAACAATGTCACTCTTCCGCAGAGGTGAAATATGGTACGCGTCCTACTCGACACCGGGCGGGAAGCGAATTAAGGAAAGCCTTGGGACTTCCGATAAGCGGCTCGCTACTGAGCTACATGACAAGCGCAAAGCTGAATTGTGGCGAGTAGACCGGCTTGGGGATTTCCCTGATGTAACGTTTGATGATGCCTGCATGCGATGGCTGGAGGAAAAGGCAGAGAAGAAATCACTGAAGGATGACCGCAGCCGTATGGCTTTCTGGCTGGCGCATTTTGAGGGGATCCGGTTAAAGGATGTGACCGAGCAAAAGATTTACTCAGCAGTGAACAAGATGAGCAACCGCAAGCAGCTTGAGATATGGAAAATAAAAGCTGCAGCGGCGCAAAAGAATGGAGAACCAGTGCCAGTCTATTCAGCTAAACCGGTCACTACCTCTACCAAGGCCAAACATCTGGCATTGATGAAGGCAATTCTGCGGTCGGCAGAACGTGACTGGAAATGGCTGGAGAAAGCTCCGGTGATCAAGGTTCCATCGGTGCGCAATAAGCGCGTCAGGTGGCTTGAGGCTGATGAGGCGAAAAGGCTGATTGATGAATGTCCTGAGCCGCTTAAGTCGGTTGTTAAGTTTGCGCTGGCAACCGGCCTACGTCGTTCGAACATTATCAATATGGAATGGCAGCAGATCGACATGCAGCGTCGAGTTGCCTGGGTAAATCCTGAAGACAGTAAGTCAAATCGCGCTATTGGCGTAGCGCTGAATGATACTGCCTGTAAGGTTTTGCGTGACCAGATTGGTAAGCATCATAAATGGGTGTTCGTGCATACGAAAGAAGGCATCCGGCCAGATGGCTCAAAGACACCTACCGTCAGAAAGATGCGTGTCGATGATCGGCGGGCATGGAACGCAGCTTGCCGCAGGGCTGGAATTGAAGATTTCCGCTTCCACGACCTGAGGCATACATGGGCAAGTTGGCTGATTCAGTCCGGAGTACCGCTTTCTGTTTTGCAGGAGATGGGGGGATGGGAGAGCATCGAAATGGTACGTCGATACGCTCACCTTGCGCCGAACCATTTAACGGAACACGCGAAGCAAATTGACTCGATTTTTAGTGATGATGTCCCAAATATGTCCCATCTGGAAAGTAAGGAGTTTGCGGAAAATGGGTAAGTTACTGAAATATAATGGTACGCCCTGTAGGATTCGAACCTACGACCTACGGCTTAGAAGGCCGTTGCTCTATCCAACTGAGCTAAGGGCGCATTGCGAAGTGATTACTTCATGCAGATGAAACGCGTGAATTATACGGTCAGCGCCTGCTGAGTCAATGCCTTTTGATTTCGGTTGCTGACGAAGTGTACGAATGTTGATTTTTTCTGCTTGTTCAAAGGTATCCAGGAAATCACCTGGTAACAACTCAGCTCACAAAACGTTAGATTTAGGGATACATGTATTTAGAATATTTATGATTTTGCTTAACATTCCTTTATCCCTCTCCAGCGGTTCAGGAACTCTTTAATGTTAAGTATTGCCATCAAGGAAGAAAACAGTCACTTCGAACATGGACTGAAAATCATCATCTCCCACCTGGCGAATCAGTGGCATCAGGAGATTTGCTTTTTGCCTGTCGAGGATATCGATCGCGCTGAAATCGCGTTTATCTCACTGGATGAAGATTGGCTCAGCGCCGATTGCTACCAGGTTCCGGTCCACACCAGGCGCCAACACAGGGTGGTTATCTGTAGCAAAAACGATAAAGATAAGCTGATGTTCAGACCCTGCCTGTACATGTTGCCGCTAATCTATCGGGAAGATGACGTAGATGAGATAACCAAAAAACTGGTCCTCATCCTGCAAAAACGCGCGCTGCGCCACAGCGTACCTGCGACTATCTGCCATTACTGCACTACCCGCAACTTTTCTGTCGCAGAACGCCAGTTCTTAATGTTTCTCGCCAGCGGATACACCTTAGCCGAAACGGCTCACCTGCTCTCAATTAGCGATCTTCAGGCCAAAGCGACTCGACGCGGCATAATGAAAAAGCTGCATGTGAAAAACGATCAGCAATTCTTAAGATACATCCGCGCCCATCTGAATTTTCTACAAAATTAGACGGGATATCTCTGCCTAATTTTTATTGAGAAATATCTCATCCTCAATTAAGTATCGGCTCCTACTGTACCTATCCTCAGACTGCCAGAATAATCCAGAAATACTATTTCCGGAGTAACAGAAAGACACACCCGGTAATATTTTATCTAATATCAGAGAGAGGTTGAACTGGATAAAACGATCTTTTGGGCATTGAGTAAGACACCAGAAAATTTCCGGCAGATTATTCTGATGAGATACGCAATTGCCAGTCTGATGATTGTTGAAGTACTGAAACCCAACGGCACAAGGACATAACCCTTACGCTGGAAAAAATTTGGGTCAGGGATGTTTATAGTCAGCAATTTATCCAGACCTGCCGCAACAGAAATGGAATGAAAAAGGATGCACAGCGCAAAACGCCGGGATCGCTATCGCCGCATACGAAACCCTAACTGTACCTGGCAATATCCCCACTGTACCTCACAAGTATTTGACCGGCTCGAGTATCTGGCGCAAAAACTCGAACATAATTTACCGGACGACACTATATCTCAGGCGATAATCACAACAGACTACTACCTGGCCTATGCACTAAGTCGACATTTATTCTCAGGTACTCGTACGGCGATCTTCCAGAGCGTTGAGTCGGCCTTACTCAGCATCCAGGAGTCGGTAATTAGCCAGTTTGTGATTGACATAGAAAGCTTAACAACTCCTTATTTCGATATACTTGAATGTTTGCGCCAGCTAATTAAGCAGCGTAGTGACATTCAGATCTTCATAATGCTTCCCAGTCGTGATGACGATCTGACTACCTTTATTTCACTGTCCGGTCCATTCTATATCTTGTCACGCAATTTACACCTCCCTGAGATACGTATAGCCTTATTATCTCCGGTTCCAAATTATTTTCACTCAAGGTGCATTAATCAGCTCGATTGGGAGATGATTACCTTACTTTTACAAGGTAACTCATTAAAAAATATTGCATTATTACAAGCGCAACCCTACCACCGTATCATCTATCGCCTGAACCAGTTGATTACGCGCCTGGGATTGCCCAACAGACAGCGATTTTTGCATCTGATACACCGCCTCAGCGTTACCTCTCTTCATTTAATTTAACATCATAACCCTATGTGCCATAAGATTTTTTAGGAAATTACTTATTCTCGAATAAGAATAAAGATCTAATTTTTACAAATATTTAATATTTACAACTATTCCTGGTATTATATCTGGTACCACTTTCACAGTTAACCTTACTGATTCTGTGCATTTCGATATAAAAAAGCATAATTTCAGTCTTAACAAAACCTAAACAATTAGTCTATTGTATTGTTTTTACCATTTAAAAAAAATTTTCAATCTGCCATAATTCGAACCACAGATCAATAATACCAATAGCCATTAACACATCTGGAACTTTCAGAATATCCTAACTGACATTAACATCCGGGATGTCGTAAGTCTTTTCCGAAAGAACAGAGCAGGTATAATCCTCTTAGTTTCCTGATTAATTGTTAGTTTCCCGGTGTGAAATGGATTTTCCACAAATTCATTGTTCTGCAGAAGAACAACCGAATAAACAAGGATGAAATAATATTTATTCGATTCTCCTCAGAACAATTCTTGGCTATTTGACAATATTATAACGCCTGATGTTTTATCAAATTCGCAAGATACGCAAACAGTTTGAGGCATACAAAAATGAAACCAGCATCCGTTATCATTATGGACGAACACCCTATTGTCAGAATGTCGATAGAAGTACTACTCGAGAAAAACAGTAATATTCAGGTAGTATTGAAAACCGACGACAGCCGTACGGCAATAGAACATCTGCGCACGTACCCCGTCGATCTTGTCATCCTGGATATTGAACTACCTGGCTCTGATGGGTTTACATTGCTCAAAAGAATAAAATCATTGCAGGAGAAAACTCGGGTACTGTTTCTATCCTCAAAATCTGAGTCTTTTTATGCCGGGCGTGCTATCCGGGCCGGTGCAAATGGTTTTGTCAGTAAACGAAAGGATCTCAATGATATCTATAATGCGGTAAAAATGATTTTATCGGGATATTCTTTTTTTCCGTCGGATACCCTTAACTTCATTAACAATATAAATGCACAAAAAGGTGTGCTGAATGACATGCCGCTCTCTAACCGCGAGGTTACGGTTTTGCGTTATCTGGCAAACGGTCTGTCCAATAAGGAAATTGCTGAACAGTTGTTACTCAGCAATAAAACGATTAGTGCTCACAAGGCTAATATCTACTCCAAGCTCGGGTTGCACACCATCGTTGAGCTGATCGATTATGCAAAAATGCATGAGTTAATGTAATAACACTCCCGGCGAGATGTCGTTCGGGAGCGTCTTGTCAGCGCATTGATTAGTTATAGTTAATCATAAACGTGGCATCAGCCCTGGCAACACCTGGCTGAACCCCATCAGCTAACGCGATGTAGTTAGCGAAAAAGGTTAGTGTGGCATTGCCGTTCTCATCAATACTCACTGACTCGCTGGCCTGCTCAAGAGGCAGTCGCGTACGGTCGCTGTCGTGCAGTTCAATCGCCACCTTTTGCGCCATGACCACATCATCGAGCGCCAGCAGCGTCGTGCCCGGAGCCGGAGTACCGGAAAACGTTATCGAAGCGGATCCCGGCGGGCAACCTTCAAGCTTCAGCGTAAACGCGACCGGTTGAGTGGTATCTCCGCTGGTCTGAAGCTGCTTTGTCGGCCAGGTCCCTAACTCCACCGACTTATTGCTGTCGCTGGCAATCACTGCGCAGGTAAAGTCCACCACATTACCACGCAGTTCAATATTGATTTCACCCAGCGACGAGGAGGCATGGCACAACAAACTAAATGTCAGCAGGGACACCATCGTCAGAAGTCCCCATGTGGATGGCATTGGCTTATTAGTCATAATCCACTCGCAGATAGCCACGAGCCGTAAAAGGCCCTTCGGTAGGTTTATTCCCCGTCACGCTGACCGGCCATGCCCGAATACCGACCCTGGCTGCGGCGTTATCATCCAATTGAAAGGGGATATTGCTGGACAAATTGTTAGGCGTCAGCGGGTTACCACTGCTATCGGCGACGATAAAACCTAAATCCGGGTTGTCAGATACCATCATTTGTCCGGTGGCTTTCTCAGCCTCTACACGCATGGTTAAGTAGGCCTGTGCCGCGACGTTGGTACATTTTATCGCCACCGTTTTGGTCTGCGGATTGATGCCTTCGGGCCGGTTTCCCGCTCCCGCCTTGCTGAATAGCGATGCGCCAATATCACCAAAATCAAACTCGACAATCTGCCCGGCATTCACTTCACAGTTTTGTGGAACCTCCACCTTGCCGCTGTAGCTGATGGTATACACCGGCGTACTTAGCGCATCCCCGGTACTGGTCGTGACATAAACACTGAACATCGTCTGCCGCGGAATCGGAACCATATTAATAAACGGACGGATCACTTTGAGTTTAAACACCAGCTTTGAATCCATTACGCCAAAAGGCTGCTGTTTAGGTACGTTGGGGTGAGTCCCCATACGGATATAGCTACGCGGGGGATAAAATAGTCCGGCATAGCTGTCGGTGATGCTCATGGCTCCCAGCAGGTAGTCATTGAGCTTCAGATACTGAAAACCGCCCTCGGTACTTTGCACCGGAAGTTCAGTAACATAGCTTCGGTAAGTGTAATTCACCGTCGTTCCGGCCGGACAGGTGGCATTCACGCCAATCCAGCCCGATTTTTCCGGTAACGTTACCACCTGTCCCGGCTGGTTGTTGCTGCTGTTAAAGACATTCGACAAATCGTAAAAAACATCCGTTGGCGTGCCATTCGAGTTCTGGCAGACCGTCGCCCATGATGAATGGGCAATCAACAATAAAGCGCTTCCCAGTAATAAACCCGTTTGTCTTTTCATCGTATTATTCCTGTCGTGCCGTTGGAGATTCGCACGTCACGTTCGTGAGCGTCACCGCCTGTTTCAGGCTATCCTCAGGCAAGGCATAGCGCGCCACGCAGCGAGCGTTTGCGCCTTCTCCCCACTGGATCAGCAACTCGCCTTTGAGCGGCAGACCACTGAGATAAATTTGCCCGTCTTCGCCCACCATACTGGTCACGCCGCTGGTGTTTTCCCGCACAATAGAACCAAACGGCACGGGTTTACTGGCATGTCTGGCGGTAATCAGCGCCCGCACGCCGATTCGCGTATCAAACGCCGCTCGCACCAGTGCCCCTTGCGTTGGCACGACGCTGCTGACGTTATTTTCCACATCGGTATTGTTATTCATGGAATTGGTGTCTAACGCGACGCGGTTATAGCGATAGACGGTGGCATACGGCATCACCGCGTATCCACGCCAGTCGGTTTGAACGCCGGTCTGGTTTTCTATCCGCACCCCCTGTGCACCAGGCGCTTTAATCAACACGTTGGTATCGCCCAGAGGCTGACTGAGCGTAATGCCGTCCGCATGCCCAACCACGCCGCCGGAGAGCTGCCAGTTGTAGTCATGCTGATCGCGATCGTAGTTGTATCCCACGCCCAGCGTGCCATAGGCCGCCTGCCAGTTGGCACTGGCGTTTCCACTGTAGCCATTGGTGCTGCTGTGCCCCTGATTCACGCTGTAGCTCAGGTTGCGTCCATCCAGCAACGTACCGCCGATCCCGCTCTGCCAGCTATTTTGTCCATTGCTATTACGGTTGGCATTAAAGGTGGCGTAGGTGCGATCGAAAGCGCTATCTCGCGAGTAGCGCCGTCCGCTCAGCAGGCTGAACGGTATTGACATATTGAACGCGACAATACGATCGGTGTCGGAGATGCCAACCGATTCATTCCACGACCAGGATAGTGAATAGCTAATCCCCTGCCAGCCGCTGGCATAGCCCAGTTGATACCAGGTATTGGTGTCTGAAGTGTTCCAGTATGTCTGCTGGCTACCCGAGATATACAGCGATCCGTAATCCCCCAGATTTTGCGAAATGTTGATCTGGAAACGGCCTTTTTTGCTGTAGTTCAGGTTGTGGTAACTCTTCACATCGGGCACATCGTGGCGATTGCCTTCGCTGTCGTATTCGTACTCATAACCTTCCATACTGCGATACGCCACATCGTCGAGGGTGTAGAAACCACGCGTAGAGTAGCGATATCCCAACAACTGAAAGTTGGTGCCAAAATTGTTCAGCGATTTCGCATACAGAAAACGCAATGACTGCCCCTGATGCGTACTGTCATCCGCCAGTTGGCTGCGAGCATGGGTTAGATCGACTGAAACCGCCCCCCAGTCCCCCAGGTTTCGGCCTGTGCCTAAAACTAACGCGGTGTAGCGTGAGGCCAACTGCGTCCCACCATACGCGGTGTAGCCTTCTGGTAACCCGGCAATTAATGTTCCCTGGAAAAAGAACGGAGAAGACTGTTGGCTATTGCCGCTGCGAAAATCCCCGGCGACCACGTCATATTTGAAACGCCCTTCCCGCTGTAATAAAGGAACCGTGGAGTAAGGCACCGTATAGCGTTGTTGGCTGCCGTCCTTCTCATCCACCGTGACCTCAAGATCGCCGCTGGACGATGTCGGGTTAAGATCGGTTATCGAGAAAGCGCCGGGTGAAACATAGCTTTGATAAATCACATAGCCATTCTGGCGAATGGTCAGTTTCGCGGCGGTACGCGCAATGCCACGAACGGTTGGCGCATAGCCCTGTAAGCTGTCGGGATACATACTGTCAGAGGAGTAAAGGCGCGCACCGCGAAAACCGACGCTGTCAAAAACGTCGTTGCCGGTGTTGCTGTCGCCCATCACCAGTTCCCCCTTCAGCGGGATAATCGCGCGCTGAAGCCATGTGCCGATGTTTTTCCAGCTTTGTGAGCGGTACCCGTCGCCCTTGGAATAGCTCCAGGCACCGTTGTTTCTCAACCGCCAGGGGCCATAGTTCAGACCACTGAGCATACTCAGAAAATAGCTGTCCGTATCACTACCACGGCTGCCGGTGAAACTGTAGTTAACCAGCGCGGCCGGAATGCCTTCATCCCACTCTTCCGGTGGAATATAGCCGCGCGCGCTGTTTAACATCGAGGCCTGTGGCAGGCTGATGTTTAGTCGCAGGGTAGAAAAATCAAACGCAATCTCGCTGCCTGGAATCGCTTCAGGTAGATTGATACAGGTATCGTTAGGATCCTTACTGAGTGCCGGAAACGCGGCGATATTGACGCCAAGACGCTTCACCCAGTCGAGCCCAAAGCACGGCATCAACCCGCCAGACTTCTCGCCTGCTTTTGCCGCACTGGTGACAAAACGAATATCCTGAGTGGCAACAAACTCATCATTGCGCCAGATATCCACACGATAGACACCTTCAGGCTGGTGATTGCCTTTTTCAAAACGTGATAAATCCGCCACGGTTGCCGTATCCGCAGATAAAAAGGCCGGATTAAAATAGCTTTCCCCGTAGCTGAGAGAGGGAAAAAGCGCCGCCAGCGTGGACAACGCCACCCCCGCCAGCGGTGGCGTAACCCCCGGAAACAGGCCAGGAAAATACGTTGTCTTATTCATCGTTATCTCAACGCACACTAACCGTTTTGGCCGGGGTCACAGCGCCATAATCATTGACCGTCTGGAACGTAACGTTGCCCTGCACGCCCGTTGGTAACAGAACCTGTGCATCGCTTTTCGGTGCAACCATCACGTTATCTACCTTCGTTTTCCCCACGTTGAGATTGACCAACGTGACGTAATACGCTGACGGATTGTTAATTTTCAGGTGATTGCCGGAACGGGCAAACGTCAACATCCCCGGCGCATCTTCCGGGATTTGCGGCAAATTATTCGGACGCACGAAAAGTTTGATACGTGACAGGATCGCCAGTTGTAAAACGTTTTTGCCCTCAAGGCTGTTTTTATTGACTGACGGAATGGCTTTTACGTTCATCCAGAACAGCGACTCACGGTCTTTGGGTAGCGGAACACCTGCATAGATGATACGCAGCGTGTTTTCGCTTTTGGGTTCGCTAACAAACAGTGGAGGTGTAACCACAAACGATTTTTCTTTAACACCTGCGCTATTCTCAATCCATGAATTTACCAGGTAACGTTCTTTGGTATCGCTATTGCCAATAGACAGGGACGTTTGTTTGGCATCAGCCGGATAAATAACGCGAGTGGCGCCTAATGCAATACCGCCAGCAGCATGAACACTGGCAGCAGAAAATAAGGCCAGAAAAAGGATAAAACCTGATTTCAGATAATTAGACATAAGCTACAAATACCTTTGATGCGATTATCGTTGGGAAATAAATCAGGGATAAACCAACGTAAACCACACGTCTGAACGAAGCGTTCCCGGGGTTATATTTTCCGATACAGCCCGATAGCGAGCAGTGAAATGAAACGTCATTTCTTGCGTTATAATTGGCGCATAATGAAGCGGCAGCGCATTCGGAATAATTTGCCGTTGACGCTCATCAAATAATGCCAGACCGATCCCCGAAGCCGCAGACGCATCACCGCTTGCAAGAAAAACCTGGGGATCTTCGGCTGGCGTCACGCCTGCAAAGGCAATCCCAACATGGTCATAAACATCGGCGCTGCACGACGTTAAGCGCAGTGAAAACGGAACACTGGTAGAGGCGAAGCTTCCCGTCCCGGAGAAAGCATTCGTACGATACTGCCCCATTTGCACCCGCATATTCTGACTGTCAGTGGCGACCGTACAAGCACCATTGACGAGCTGTCCACGTAAGTGGAGGCGACCACTTTCCAGTATCACCGTATGTGCAAACACAGGCATTACGCACAGCATTCCTGCCAGCGCTACGCCTTTCCCTATCATCTGCCGCATCCTTCATCATCCCCGGATATTGCCTCATCCATTGAGGCGAACGTCATCCTTGCGCAACTCAAAACGGCTTATTCGTACTTCATGATGAACGTTGCGTCGGCATTTGCCTGACCCGGCGTAGCGCTTGCGGCAGTCGCTTTATAACGCGCAGAGAAACGCAGGGTGTTGGTTCCTTCTACCAGCGCCTGAGCGGTAGAGAAGGTCGCGCCATCAGGTTTCAGCGCAGTAGAGGCGTTGTCCAGAATCTCGATACCTACACCGCCAGCGGTGGTGGTGTTATTCCCTGAAGAAACAGCCAGCAGAGCCGAGTTGGTGGCATCCGCCTGACCAGAGAAAGCCACGGCCGCCGTCGCAGCAACGGCAGGATCGCAGTCATTCAGCACGATGGAGAACGGAATTTGTGCTGTTGTATCACCCACTGCGGCAAAACTGGCAGTACGATACTGGCCTAAAGTGACAACCTGATCGGATGACTGAGTACTGACTGCACAGGCTGCATTGACCAGTTCACCTTCAAAATGCACAGTACCGCCGCTCACGCTTACCGGATCGGCTGCAACCGCAGCACCTGCGACTAACATCAGGCTGGCAATAACAGAAGAGGTCATTAATTTACGTTTCATGGATTTCCCTTGAATTACACACATCCGGCTCCAGCATCCTGCGGGATCCGTTTTCATTATCGACATTAAATGTCAGGCTAATTATCTCTGCATCCTGTAAAGATATATATCGTAAGAGAATTAGCTAACCTTTTACCCTGACTCTCCTGAGTATTTGATTTACTAATTATCCTTCGCGAATATGACTATTCGTCACAGCGATAAATTAAACATTTCAATTAATGAAAAATACCTGCAAATCCTTTTAATAGCCCTGGCTAATTCTTAATGAGATCTAAGAAAAGTCTTGGTTAATATTACCTAAATGCCGCCTTAATAGTACGTAACAGTCTGGTTTATGAAGCATTACCCATAGAAAACCCAGGGTGATGAGATGTTTCATTCACGTTAATTTTAATTAGCGTGCTCATCATTTATTCGTTAGACTTTAGTCTCTGTACTGACACCATTTCCAGCCCGTGACAGCCCTGGCGCACATAAAAACGCAAACGAAAACTGACAGCACGTCCCGCTTCTGACAAAATAGTGGCATCCCCTTCGATTTAACGTAACAGACGGAATCCTCTCTCTGATGGCAGCAAAGATTATTGACGGTAAAACGATTGCGCAGCAGGTGCGCTCTGAGGTTGCTCAAAAAGTTCAGGCGCGTTTAGCGGCTGGATTACGCGCTCCGGGCCTGGCTGTTGTGCTGGTAGGTAGCAACCCGGCTTCGCAAATTTACGTCGCGAGTAAACGCAAAGCCTGCGACGAAGTGGGGTTCGTCTCCCGCTCCTATGACCTGCCCGAAACCACCAGCGAGGCGGAGCTTCTTGAGCTGATCGATACGCTCAATGCAGATACCACCATCGACGGTATTCTGGTACAACTGCCGTTACCTGCCGGTATCGACAACGTTAAAGTGCTGGAGCGTATTGCACCGGATAAAGACGTTGACGGTTTCCACCCGTATAACGTCGGTCGTCTGTGCCAGCGTGCGCCGCGCCTGCGTCCATGTACCCCGCGCGGTATTGTGACCCTGCTTGAGCGTTACAACATCGACACCTACGGCCTGAATGCGGTCGTCATTGGCGCTTCAAACATTGTCGGTCGCCCGATGAGCATGGAACTGCTGCTGGCTGGCTGCACCACCACCGTTACCCATCGCTTCACCAAAGATCTGCGTCGCCACGTTGAGCATGCCGATCTGCTAATTGTTGCCGTCGGTAAACCGGGCTTTATTCCCGGTGAGTGGATCAAAAAAGGCGCAATTGTGATTGATGTCGGCATCAACCGTCTGGAGAATGGTAAGGTTGTTGGCGATGTGGTCTTTGAAGATGCTGCCGCACGCGCGTCATATATCACGCCTGTCCCAGGCGGCGTAGGCCCAATGACCGTCGCCACACTTATCGAAAACACGCTCCAGGCGTGTGTTGAATATCATGATGTAAAGGACGTTTAAGATGGCCACATTTTCACTGGGGAAACACCCACATGTTGAACTCTGCGATCTGCTGAAGCTGGAAGGCTGGAGTGAAAGCGGCGCCCAGGCAAAAATCGCCATTGGCGAAGGGTTGGTGAAGGTCGATGGTGTAGTAGAAACGCGTAAGCGCTGCAAAATCGTTGCCGGACAGACCGTAAGCTTTGAAGGCCAAAGCATTACCGTCGTGGCATGATCCCTGGTGCCGGATGAGGTTAACCCCCTGTCCGGCTACTTCCTCTCTCATTTTCAGATAATAACTTCATCACCACTTCACAGCGAATTGTTAGCATGTCGTTTTTCCACACGAAGCGATCATCATGCCAACAATTGTTACCCACGCAGCCGTGCCACTCTGCTTAGGGTTAGGTCTCGGACTTAAAGTCATCCCCCCGCGCTTACTGTTTACTGGCGTCGTTCTGGCTATGCTGCCAGATGCCGATGTGTTGTCATTTAAGTTCGGTGTCGCCTATGGCAATGTGTTTGGCCACCGTGGATTTACCCACTCACTGCTGTTCGCCTTCGTGGTACCGCTGCTGTGCGTAATCATTGGCCGACGATGGTTTAAAGCCGGACTGATTCGCTGCTGGTTATTCCTGACGGTTTCACTGTTGTCGCATAGCCTGCTGGATTCTGTCACCACCGGCGGTAAAGGCGTCGGCTGGCTGTGGCCGTGGTCGGATGAACGGTTCTTCGCACCGTGGCAGGTGATTAAAGTCGCCCCGTTCGCGCTATCACGCTACGCCACACCATATGGGCATCAGGTAATAATTTCGGAGCTGATGTGGGTTTGGCTGCCGGGCGTTATGATGATGGGTGTGCTGTGGTGGTACAAACGTCATTAATAGTGCCTGATGGCGCTACGCTTATCAGGCCTACCGATCATTCCATCGTAGGCCGGATAAGGCGTAAGCCGCCATCCGGCAATATAGAGTGTTACTTACGACGCCAGGTGGTGCCCTGCGGACCGTCTTCCAGCACGATGCCCATCTCGTTGAGGCGATCACGCGCGGCGTCGGCTGCCGCCCAGTCCTTCGCTTTACGGGCATCCAGACGCTGTTGGATTAACGCTTCAATTTCAGTAACTTCACCGTCATCCGCCTGCGCACCGCTTTGCAGGAAGGCTTCTGGCTCCTGTTCCAGCAGGCCCAGCACGCTGGAGAGCTTACGCAGATGCGCAGCCATACCATTAGCCGCCGCCATATCTTCACCCTTCAGGCGGTTAACCTCACGGGCCATATCAAACAGTACGGAGTAGGCTTCCGGCGTGTTGAAGTCGTCATCCATCGCTTCAATGAAGCGCGCTTCAAAGGCTTCGCCGCCGGCTGGAGCAACGGACTTGTCAGTGCCGCGCAGCGCAGTATACAGACGCTCCAGCGCAGAGCGTGCCTGTTTCAGGTTCTCTTCGCTGTAGTTCAACTGGCTGCGATAATGGCCGGACATCAGGAAGTAGCGAATGGTTTCGGCGTCGTAGTATTTCAGCACGTCGCGCACGGTAAAGAAGTTGCCCAGCGATTTGGACATTTTCTCACGGTCAACCATCACCATTCCGGAGTGCATCCAGTAATTGACGTATTCACCGTCGTGCGCACAGGTAGACTGCGCAATTTCGTTTTCATGGTGCGGGAACATCAGGTCTGAACCGCCGCCGTGAATATCAAAATGATTGCCCAACTGTTTGCAGTTCATCGCAGAACATTCAATGTGCCAGCCCGGACGGCCCGCGCCCCACGGTGACGGCCAGCTCGGCTCGCCCTCTTTGGACATTTTCCACAGCACGAAGTCCATCGGGTTGCGCTTCACGTCAACCACGTCAACGCGAGCGCCAGCCTGAAGCTGATCCAGATCCTGGCGTGACAACTGACCGTAGTTCGGATCAGTCGGGACGTCGAACATCACGTCGCCATTATCGGCAACATAGGCGTGACCTTTGGCGATCAGCTGTTCGGTGATTTCAATAATCTCGGCAATATGATGCGTCGCGCGCGGTTCCAGATCCGGGCGCAGAATATTCAGCGCATCAAAATCGCTATGCATTTCCGCAATCATACGATCAACCAACGCGACAAAGCTTTCACCGTTTTCATTCGCGCGCTTGATGATTTTGTCATCGATATCGGTAATGTTGCGCACATACTTCAGCTTATAGCCGAGGAAGCGCAGATAGCGTGCAACGACGTCGAAAGAAACGAAGGTACGTCCGTGGCCAATATGACAGAGATCGTAAACGGTAATACCACACACGTACATGCCGACTTCCCCGGCATGAATAGGTTTGAATTCCTCTTTTTGGCGCGTCAGTGTATTAAAGATTTTTAACATCGAAGATTCCGTGTAGACGTGTGTGGATAGTAAAGTCTGTATAATACCCATAATTGAGACCGGAAGCAGCACACTTTGCGAGGTGATCGCAGCTTGCGGTTATGCTATAACACACCCCTAACTCTGACCCTTGACGGGGTCGAAGCACCAATCTATCGGAACAGGATGCAAAAATGGTTACTTTCCACACTAATCACGGCGATATCGTAATCAAAACGTTTGATGATAAAGCGCCTGAAACAGTTAAAAACTTCCTGGACTACTGCCGCGAAGGTTTTTATAACAACACCATTTTCCACCGTGTTATTAACGGTTTCATGATCCAGGGCGGCGGTTTCGAGCCGGGCATGAAGCAAAAAGCCACGAAAGAAGCGATCAAAAACGAAGCGAACAACGGTCTGAAAAATACCCGTGGTACGCTGGCAATGGCGCGTACTCAGGCTCCGCACTCCGCAACCGCACAGTTCTTTATCAACGTTGCAGACAACGACTTTCTGAACTTCTCCGGCGAAAGCATGCAGGGTTGGGGTTACTGCGTGTTCGCTGAAGTGGTTGAAGGCATGGACGTGGTTGATAAAATCAAAGGCGTTTCCACCGGTCGCAGCGGCATGCACCAGGATGTGCCAAAAGAAGACGTCATCATTGAAAACGTGACCGTCAGCGAGTAATCGTGGCGACACTGTTTATTGCAGACCTTCACCTCTGCACAGAAGAACCGGCGATCACCGCCGGTTTTCTGCGTTTTTTAGCCGGCGATGCGCGCAAGGCCGATGCACTATACATTCTCGGCGATCTGTTTGAAGCCTGGATTGGCGATGACGATCCTAATCCGCTGCATCATGAAATGGCCGTGGCGATAAAAGCGTTGGCTGACACCGGCGTCCCCTGCTTTTTTATTCACGGCAACCGTGACTTTCTGCTCGGCAAGCGTTTTGCCCGTGAAAGCGGCATGACTCTGCTGCCCGAAGAAAAAGTGCTCGACCTGTATGGCCGCAAGGTACTGATCATGCATGGCGACACCTTGTGTACCGACGACGCGGGCTATCAGGCGTTTCGCGCCAAAGTGCATCACCCCTGGCTACAGAAGCTGTTTCTCGCCCTGCCCCTGTTCGTTCGCCAGCGCATTGCCGCAAAAATGCGCGCCGGAAGTCTTGCCGCCAACAGCAGTAAATCGCTGGAAATCATGGATGTGAATCCGCAGGCCGTGATTAACGAGATGGAAAAACATCAGGTCCAGTGGTTAATTCACGGTCATACACACCGTCCGGCTGTCCACGAACTCACGGCCAATGAACAACCCGCTTTCCGCGTGGTATTAGGCGCATGGCATACCGAAGGCTCAATGGTGAAAGTCACGTCCAGCGACGTTGAGCTAATCGCTTTTCCGTTTTAATTCTGCAGGCACCCAGTTCCTCTTTACACAAAACTATTCGAGTTGCATCGAGGCGGCAAATCTGTGAGTCCCCTGGAGCTTACAAAAGTAAGTGACTGGGGTGAGCAGATGCAGCCAACAAAGAGGCAGCTTGAAGAGTGAAGTGTAAAGCGCGCAATCGTTTTCCTTGAGATTGAATTATGCTATTCTCGGTGGCCTCAAAAGTCGAGTGTAGTGCACCACAGGAGTTTTCAGACGCATGTCTTCCCGCAATAATCCGGCGCGTGTCGCCATCGTGATGGGGTCCAAAAGCGACTGGGCTACCATGCAGTTCGCCGCCGAAATCTTCGAAATCCTGAACGTTCCGCATCATGTTGAAGTCGTCTCCGCCCACCGCACCCCAGACAAGCTATTCAGCTTCGCCGAAAATGCTGAAGAGAACGGCTATCAGGTGATAATTGCCGGTGCCGGCGGCGCTGCACATCTGCCAGGTATGATTGCGGCGAAAACGCTGGTGCCTGTTCTCGGCGTTCCGGTGCAAAGCGCGGCGTTGAGCGGCGTAGATAGCCTCTACTCCATTGTTCAAATGCCGCGCGGAATTCCCGTTGGAACGCTGGCGATCGGCAAAGCGGGTGCGGCCAATGCGGCTCTGCTGGCAGCACAGATTCTTGCTACACACGACAAAACATTACACCAGCGTCTGGACGACTGGCGCAAAGCGCAAACCGATGAGGTGCTGGAAAACCCGGACCCGCGAGGTGCGGCATGAAGCAGGTTTGCGTACTCGGTAACGGTCAGTTAGGGCGCATGCTGCGCCAGGCCGGTGAGCCGCTGGGTATTGCGGTCTGGCCCGTCGGGCTGGATGCTGAGCCTGCTGCAGTACCTTTTCAGCAAAGCGTGATCACCGCAGAGATTGAACGCTGGCCGGAAACAGCGCTCACTCGCGAACTGGCGCGCCACCCAGCGTTTGTTAACCGCGACGTTTTCCCGATTATTGCCGACCGCCTGACGCAAAAGCAGCTTTTCGACAAGCTCGACCTGGCGACTGCGCCGTGGCAACTGTTGGCGGATAAAAGCGAATGGCCTGCGGTATTCGACAAACTGGGTGAACTGGCTATCGTCAAGCGCCGCATCGGTGGCTACGACGGTCGTGGGCAGTGGCGTTTACGCGCCAATGAAACCGAACAACTGCCAGACGACTGCTACGGCGAGTGCATCGTCGAGCGGGGAATCAACTTCTCTGGTGAAGTGTCGCTGGTGGGGGCTCGTGCGCACGACGGCAGCACCGTCTTCTATCCGCTGACCCATAACCTGCACCAGGACGGTATTCTGCGCACCAGCGTAGTCTTCCCGCAGGCTAACGCCAGACAGCAGGCGCAGGCCGAAGCGATGCTCTCTGCCATCATGCAGGAACTGGGCTATGTCGGTGTGATGGCGATGGAGTGTTTCATCACCCCGGAAGGTCTGCTGATCAACGAACTGGCTCCGCGCGTACACAACAGCGGACACTGGACGCAAAACGGCGCCAGCATCAGCCAGTTTGAGCTACACCTGCGCGCCATTACCAATCTGCCGTTACCGACGCCGGTGGTGAACAATCCTTCGGTGATGGTAAACCTGATTGGTAGCGACCTGAACTACGACTGGCTGAAGCTGCCGCTGGTACACCTGCACTGGTATGACAAAGAAGTGCGTGAAGGTCGTAAGGTGGGTCATCTGAATCTGAGCGACAGCGATACAGCACGTCTTAGCGCGACGCTGGAAGCGCTTATCCCCCTGCTGCCGCCCGAATACGCCAGCGGCATTATCTGGGCGCAGTCAAAGCTGAAATAAGCCATTAATGCCGGGGAGTTGATTTTATCCTTCCCCGGCCCCTCCTCTGGCGCGTAAAATCCTCTCCATTGCTGTTTTGTATTTTCAGGAACAAACATGAACGATGGAACGGACTATCGCGCAATTCTGCTCGCCGGTACGCCTTTAATCGATGTACGCGCCCCCGTCGAATTTCAGCAGGGCGCAATGCCGGGTGCAATAAACCTTCCCTTAATGAACGATGACGAACGTGCAGCCGTGGGTACCTGTTATAAACGTCAGGGGCCTGAGGCCGCCCTCGCGCTTGGCCATCAACTGGTCTGTGGCGAGACTCGCCAGCGACGCATGAAGGCCTGGCTGGATGCCTGTCGTCAAAATCCTGCGGGATACTTATGCTGCGCGCGCGGCGGCCAGCGGTCGCACATTGTGCAGCAGTGGCTACACGAGTCCGGCACTGACTACCCGCTAATACAAGGCGGTTATAAAGCGTTGCGTCAGGCGGTGATTCAACTGACTGAAGAACTGGTGCAAAAACCGATCGTCTTAATTGGCGGCTGTACCGGGAACGGTAAAACGCAGCTAGTGCAACAACAGCCGAACGGCATTGACCTCGAAGGTCTGGCGCACCATCGTGGATCTTCTTTTGGCCGCACCGTTGAACCGCAGCTGAGTCAGGCAAGCTTTGAAAACCTGCTGGCGGTCGAGATGCTGAAAACCGACAGCCGTCAGGCGCTGCATCGCTGGGTGCTGGAAGATGAAGGCCGCATGATTGGCGCCAATCATTTGCCCGAATGCCTGCGCGAGCGCATGAGTCAGGCATCTATTGCGGTGGTCGACGATCCTTTTGAGCTACGCCTTGAGCGACTACGTGAAGAATATTTTGTGCGCATGCACCACGATTTTACCCACGCTTATGGCGATAGTCAGGGCTGGCAGGAGTACTGTGAATATTTGCATCACGGCCTGTTTGCTATCCGCCGCCGTTTGGGTTTACAGCGCTTTGCCGAGCTGAACGCCCTGCTCGACGTCGCCCTGCAAGAGCAACAAGCCAACGGCAGTACCGACGCCCATATGGGATGGCTGGTACCGTTACTCAACGAATACTACGACCCAATGTATCGCTACCAGCTAGAGAAAAAAGCCGCGAAAATCGTGTTTCGCGGCTCATGGCAGGACGTAAATGACTGGCTCCAGGCGCATTAATGCCGGTCGCGCTTATCCGCGCGTTTTGCCAGCCAGTCGCCCAGCACCTGCACGACCTGCACCAGAATAATCAGCGCCACCACGGTGACGATCATGACCTGGGTTTCGTAGCGGTAATAACCAAAGCGAATCGCCAGGTCACCTACCCCGCCGCCGCCAACGATCCCGGCCATTGCGGAGTAACCGATCAGGCTCACCAACGTTATCGTCAGCCCACGCAGCAGTCCCGCGCTCGCCTCAGGTAACAGAACGGTGCAAATGATGCGCATCGGGCTGGCACCAAAAGCTTCCGCCGCCTCAATAATGCCTTTATCGACTTCGCGCAGCGCGCTGTCGACCAGACGGGCATAGAAGGCGATAGCCGCCACCGACAGCGGAACCGATGCCGCAATCGGCCCGATGGTATTCCCGAGCAAAAACTGGGTGAGCGGTAGCAGCAGCACCAGCAGGATCACAAACGGCACCGAGCGGATAATATTCACCAGCACGGAACTGAGCAGATACACAAAACGGTTCTGCCAGAATAAATGCCGATCGGTGACGAAAATAAGAAAACCGAGCGGCAAACCGCCAATAATAGCCAGCACCGTTGAGATGCTCAGCATCTGGAAGGTTTCATTAAACGCCAGCGTCAAATCAGGCAATAAATCATCCACGAATCACCTCCACTTGAGCAGTACGTTGACGAATATGTTCCACGGCAACTTCAACCGCAGAAGGGTTATGCGGCGCGGTCAGTTGCACCACCAGAATCCCCAGCGCACGTTCGCCGATATATTCAATTTTGCCGTGCAGAATGTTCACCGCCACGCCAAATTTAACCGTGACTTCTGATAAAACCGGCTGTTCCGCCGAATCACCGATGAACAGAATTTTTAACAGCTGACCCGGCAGGTGCTGGCGCAGACGTTCAGGTAGCGTCAGATTGAGGGTATGCGACACCAGTTGCTGAGTGAAAACGTGCTGCGGGTGAGCAAAAACATCAAACACCTCACCAGACTCCACCACCTTGCCACCGGACATCACCGCTACGCGATCGCAAATGGATTTGATCACGTTCATCTCATGGGTGATCAGCACGATCGTGATCCCCAACTGTTGGTTGATCTGCTTGAGCAATGTCAGAATTGTGGCCGAGGTTTCGAGATCTAACGCGGAAGTGGGTTCATCACACAACAGCACATCCGGGTGATTAGCAATCGCACGGGCAATACCCACGCGCTGCTTTTGCCCGCCGCTGAGCTGAACCGGAAAACGGTTTGCTTTATCCGCCAGCCCGACCAACGCCAGAATCTCCGCAACGCGTGGAGCGATTTTGCTGCGCTCCCATCCGGCAGCCTTCAGGCTGAAAGCAACGTTTTGCGCCACGGTGCGGGTATGCATCAGGTTAAAATGTTGAAAAATCATACCGATACGCTGACGCGCTTTGCGTAAATGCCCCCCCTCGAGCGCAGAGATCTCCACGCCATTCACTTTTACGCTTCCCTGGCTCGGGCGCGTTAAGGCGTTGAGGGTGCGCAGCAGCGTACTTTTCCCCGCGCCACTGGTCCCGACAATACCGAATATTTCACCTGCGCCAATGTGCAAGCTGACGTCATCAACCGCCCGGGTTGATGTTCCACGGCCTGCGCTAAAATCCACGCAAACTTTCTCAATCTCAATCATAGCTACCTCAGAAATGCGAAAAGGGCAGTCGTCGCTGCCCCTGTTAACCCTTGTGCGCAGCGATTATTGGGCTGACGACATCCATTCCGGTTTCTGGAAGGCGCTGTAGATATTTTTCGGGTCGTCGATCACGGCGCGATACGCCGGGGATTTCACCGCCTCCACAATATCTTTCGCGAACGGTTTATCCGCATCTTCGCTGCGTACCGCGATGATATTTTTCAGATTTTCATCCAGGTGCTCTTGCTTGATGGCGCTGGCGAGATCCAGTTTTGCCGCCACGGCAAAGTTACCGTTGACCAGCGCGCCGGTCACGCCGTCCAGCGTCCGCGGCAACTGCGCGGCTTCCAGCGGTTTAAACACCAGGCCTTTCGGATTGCTGGCGATATCGCGCTCGGAGGCTTTAGTCGGGTCGATGTTATCTTTGATGGTGATAAGGCCAATAGACTGCAGGAAACGCAGCCCGCGAGCCAGGTTAGTGGGATCGTTGGAAAGCGTGATCACATCCCCTTTTTTCAACTCATCCAGGCTTTTGATTTTATGCGAGTAAAAGCCCATCCCGGCCGTTGGGACCACAATCAGCTTGCTCAGCTTCAGGCCTTTATCGGCGGTGAATTTGTCAAAGTAGAGCGAGTGCTGGAACAGATTGGCATCAATGCTGCCGTTGGAGAGCGCCATGTTCGGCTGCACGTAGTCGCTGAATTCGCGCACCACAACCTTATAGCCTTTCTCTTTCAACGTAGGGGCAATGGCTTGTTTTACCATATCGCCGTACGGCCCAGGTGCGACGCCAAATACGATGGTGTGTGGATCACTGTTCGCATGAGCAAATTGTAATCCGCAGGCCAGTAACAGCGCTCCGGTCGCGACGCGTAAACTCTGACGCAATCCCATAATCTCTCCATTTTAACGTTGTGGTGTCATGTCTCACGCCGTTCTTGCGGCGTTGTTCTTGTTGGCCTGTCAACAGGCTGATTGTTAACATGACACAGATCACAACCTGCTGTCCTTGAAATTATTTCATGATGTTGCGAGATATGTCGTTGAATGTACGCGGAAGGCACTTATGGTTTTTTAACAAAGGAGAGTAAAAAACCGGATAACCTTTTGGTTACCCGGTTTTGGCAGGGAAATTGACTTAGAAGTCGTAACGCAGACGAACCAGATTCATGTCGCCCAGATTATCGGTGCTGGAAGTGAAGACATGTTCGTAATCCACACGGAAACCGTAATCCAGCTGGAAGCTGATACCCACACCGTTGTCGGTGCGCAGGTAGTTACGACCATTCACGTATTCAATACGATCGCCCATAAAGTATGGCTGCACGGATTTCAGCGCATACTGACCAACCGGGAAGGTGTAACCCGCGAAGTATTCCAGACCCCAGGCATCACCGGCAAAATAGTCGTTAACCGAGACTTTTTTGGTGGTCATGAAGTTCTGATACCAGCCGCCGCCCATGGAGAACGTCCAGTTGTCCGGTTTCCAACTCAGCGCAGTACCGACAATGTTTTGATCGTAGGTTTTGCTGGTGTTACCACGCATTTCCGCGCGAGTATAGTTCCACGCCGTACCCCAGGTCAGGTCATCAGTGATGTGGTAATCCACACCCAGCGAGCCACCACCTTTACGCTTGTAGCGCAACCCGTTGTTCGGGTTGTAGTCATCGCTGAACAGATAAGACGCGTAAAGATCGACATCACCTACCGTATTTTTATATTTCAGTGATTTACGTGTACGATAAGAACCATCATAGTCGCCATTGATACCGTTACCCGGTGCCTGGCCGATCATGTCGTAGTCCCAGATATCCGTTTTTGCCCCCACCACATCATAGTAAATGCTGTTCTGTTGACCGAAGGTCAGTGTCCCCCAGGTCGCGCTCTTCAGACCGGTGTACAGCATACGACGCGTGGTATCATTGGCACCGTTAGCATAGTGATTGTCCCAGTTGAACATCGCCGGGAAGTTAACGCCCAGCTCGTAGTAGCTCACCCAACTGATGTCATCAAACAGATAGTAGTCAGCGGCGAAGCGGAAACGCGTTCCACCGTCGAAGCCATTACGCTTGTAGCCATTTTTACCATCGTCACCGGCCATATTCTGGAACTGCGGACGAATACTCCCACCGACGGTGAAGTTAAGACGGCTCAGCGGGTTGCCCGCCTGCGGATCTTGTTTCAGGATCGTGATTTCCGCCTGGGAGGCGAAGGTCGTTAATGCCACTGCTGCGCCAATCGATACCGCCAGCGCCGTTTTTTTTATAGTCATTATTTGTACCTTGATAGATAGCCTGCCAATTATTCAGCACACAAATATTAACGTTTATTAATACACTCGTGTTGTCGGGTTTTTATTGTTCTGTGCTGTTAAATATCAATGAGTTATCAATTTGTGCTACATAAATAAAAAACGCACCGATTTAAAAAAACCGGTGCGTAATCATCACAATTATGAATTAACTGCTGAACTGACGGAATAGCGCTTTGCCTTTTAACAGACGTGAACCTAACCATCCACCACAGAGAGAGAGCAGCAATGCCCCACAAAGCGGCAACACGACCCACAGTCGCCAGTCTGGCTCCCACGGGAAATCAAACACGCGGGTTTGCAACACCGCCAGTGCGGTTTCCGCCCCAATGGCCGCCACCAGTCCGGCAACCATCCCGAGCATCGCGAACTCGCACCACAGCGAGGTACGCAGCAGCTTCTTGCCCGCGCCCAGCGTACGCCAGACCACCAGTTCCTGATGACGCTGACGCAACCCGACCTGCACCTGCGCCAACAGGAGCAACATACCGCAGGCGGTGACCAGCACCACCATCACCTCCAGCGCGCGGCTCACCTGCTCCAGTACCTGGCTCACCTGTTTGAGGATAGCGCCAATATCCAGCAGGCTGACGGTCGGAAACTCACGGTTAAGCTGCGTCAGCATGCCGTTGCCGTTCTCCCAACGAAAACTGGTTAACCAACTTTGCGGCTGTCCGTCCAGCGCGCCGGAGGGGAAGATAAAGAAAAAGTTAGGTCGCAGACTTTCCCAGTCCACTTTGCGCAGACTGCTGACCGTGGCGCTGAAATCCTGAGTATCACCCATAAAGGTGACCCGATCGCCAAGCCTGACGTTCAGCCGTTTTGCCAACCCCTCTTCCATCGACACTTCACCCGCTTTTGGCGGCCAGCTCCCGGCAACGATCGGGTTATGATCCGGTCGGGTATCCTGCCAGGTCAGATTAAGCTCGCGGTTCAGCGCTTCATCCTGATTGCCTTCGGTCGGCTGCTCATTGATAGCGGTCAGACGCGCCCGCACTATCGGGTAGAACGACTCCGGGATCACCTGATGCTCAGCCAGGAAAGCCTTCAGCGGAGCCACCTGCTCGGTGGCAATGTTGATCAGAAAATAGTTTGGGCTTTCCGGCGGCATTTGCTGCTGCCAGCGATCGAGGAGATCGCCGCGCAGCACCAGTAACAGCGCCAGCAGCATAAAGGACAGCGAGAATGCCGATAGTTGGCTGAGCGTTGACCATGGCTGGCGCAATAGCCGGCTGACCGCCAAACGCAGTGGCAGCGATGTCAGCGTCAGACCACGCAGCAGGTTAAGCAGCATCCAGCCAAGCACGCCGCACAGCAGCGCCAGCACTACCGCCCCGGCCAGTACTGCCCACAACAGCATACTTCCGCCCATCAATCCGGCCAGCAGCGCAACTACAACTATCGTTGCTACGGGCAAATAGACCTTGAGCGGCCAGACGTTAGCCACCACGTCGCGACGCAGTACCCGCAGCGGCTGCGTCGCCAGCAGCAGGCGATAAGGGCGTAATCCCACCAGCAGAGAAATGACGGTCATCGTACCGAATGCCCACAGCCACGGCCACAGGCTGGCGGGCGGCAGTTCACCGGGCAGAACCGGCTTAAGTAAGACCACCAGCACCCGCTCAAATAACAGCCCGAACAGCCCGCCGGTCACGCCGGACAGCACCAGCACCATCAGCCACTGGCCGATAATCAGCTTGCGTAGCTGCGCTCTGCCTGCACCGAGCGTTTTTAATATCGCCACCAAGTCGTAACGGCTGCGGCAGTAATGATTCATCGCCACGGCAACGGCAGCAACCGCCAGCAGTAGCGTTAACAGTGCCGACAGCAGCAGGAACTGTTGCGAACGCTCCAGTGATTTCCCCAGCGCCCCTTCATCCTGCTCCAGACCATACCAGCGCTGTTCCGGCTTTAACTGCGGCAGCAGCCATTTTTCATAAGCTTCCAGTTGCTGTGGCGTCCCACCAAATTTATAGCGCCAGGTCACACGGCTTCCCGGCTGGACCGCCGCCGTTTTTTCGACATCCGCCATGTTCATCATCAGGCGCGGCGCTATCTGGAAAGGATTAAAACCAGAATCTGGTTCCTGCACCACTTCTCCGGCGATGCGCAGGGTGGCATCGCCAACGTCGATGGAATCACCGATTTTTAAGTTGAGCAGCGCCATCAGACGCGGGGCCAGCAGCACCAAGCCTGGCTGCGGTTTCAACCCCGGCGGATTGGTTTGCAACAAGCCATACATCGGATACACATCATCCACCGCTTTGACGTTCGCCAGCTGCGGCGTATCCCGGGCAAAGGTCATGGTGGCAAAGGTCAGTTGCTCACCTACTTTCAGACCACGCTGTCGCGCCTCGTCAATCCACGCTTTCGGTACGGCGCGCGAACTTTGCAGCGACCGATCGCCCGCCATAAACTCACGGCTTTGCTGGCTCAGCCCTTTTTCCATGCGATCGCTGATATTGCCCAGCGCCAGCACGCAAGCCACAGCCAGACTTAGCGCCAGCCAGACAATCAGTAATGAAGGCGAGCGCCACTCGCGCCAGAACCAGCGTGCAATCATGCCTCCTCCTGCAACTGTCCGTTCACCAGGCGTAAACGCCGATCGCAACGCGCCGCCAGCTGCGGGTCATGGGTCACCAGAATCAGGGTTGTGCCATGTTCCCGGTTCAGAGAAAACAGCAGGTCGGCGATTTTGTCTCCGGTCTGCCTGTCCAGATTGCCCGTCGGTTCATCGGCAAACAGCACGTCAGGGCGTCCATTAAACGCCCGCGCCAGCGCCACGCGCTGCTGCTCCCCGCCGGAAAGCTGGGCCGGAAGATGATCAAGGCGCTTACCCAGTCCCAGTTGCTCCAGCAGCACTTTTGCTCCGTCGCGGCTTTTTCCACTGTTTTCGCCACGCAACAACGCGGGCAGCTCAACGTTCTCCAGTGCATTCAGGGTTGGAATTAACATGAACGACTGGAAGACAAAGCCCACGTGTCGCGCCCGCAGTTGCGCCCTTGCTTCTTCGTCCATGGCGTGCAGCGCCTGTCCAACCAGGCTGACTTCACCGCTGGAGCCATCGTCAAGCCCGGCGAGGATCGCCAGCAGCGTGGATTTCCCCGATCCCGACTCGCCAATCAACGCAATGGTCTCGGCGCGTTTGACAACCAGTTCAACTCCGGTAAGGATGGATAGCTCTTGATCACCCTGACCGACGGATTTCTTAAGATGATGAACTTCAACAATGTTTTCCGCTGGCATTGGCCTTTCCTGTTCCTGGTTCTGTTAACTTTCCGCGCCGCCGCTGCGGACACGTTATTAATTCTGGGTGACAGCCTGAGCGCCGGATACCGTATGTCCGCCAGCGCCGCGTGGCCTGCGCTACTTAATGATAAATGGAAAACTAAAACGCCGGTGGTGAATGCCAGCATTAGCGGCGACACCTCGCAGCAGGGTCTGGCCCGTCTGCCCGCATTACTCAAGCAGCACCAGCCTCGCTGGGTGCTGGTCGAACTTGGCGGCAACGATGGTCTGCGCGGCTTTGCGCCTGCGCAAACCGAACAAACCCTGCGCACAATCCTGCAGGACGTGAAAGCGGCAAATGCCGAACCGCTATTAATGCAAATTCGTCTGCCGGCAAACTACGGTCGCCGTTATAATGAAACCTTTAGCGCGATTTATCCAAAGCTCGCCAAAGAGTTTGATATCCCTCTGCTGCCCTTTTTTATGGAAGAGGTTTATCTGAAACCCCAGTGGATGCAGGATGATGGTATTCATCCTAACCGTGACGCCCAGCCGTTTATTGCCGACTGGATGGCGCAACATCTCACTCCTCTAGTTAATCACGACTCGTAATTCAACGGAGATCCTGACAGGTAAAGTTATGCAAAAATCGGTCTTAATAACAGGATGTTCCAGCGGAATCGGTCTGGAAAGCGCGCTTGAACTAAAGCGCCAGGGTTTTCAAATTCTGGCAGGCTGTCGCAAACCTGACGATGTTGCGCGTATGAACAGTATGGGATTCACCGGCGTATTGCTGGATCTGGACTCACCCGAAAGCGTGGATCACGCCGCCGATGAGGTGATCGCCCTGACCGATAATCGTTTGTATGGGATCTTTAACAATGCCGGATACGGCGTCTATGGCCCACTGCCGACCATTAGCCGCGAGCAAATGGAGCAGCAGTTTTCGGCCAACTTCTTTGGTGCACATCAGCTGACCATGCGCCTGTTGCCCGCCATGCTCCCTCACGGAGAAGGACGTATTGTGATGACCTCGTCGGTGATGGGATTGATCTCAACACCGGGACGCGGAGCCTATGCCGCCAGCAAATACGCACTGGAAGCCTGGTCCGACGCGCTGCGCATGGAACTGCGCCACAGCGGGATCAAGGTCAGCCTGATTGAGCCCGGCCCTATTCGCACCCGTTTTACCGAAAATGTCAATCAGACTCAACGTGATGCTCCCGTTGAAAACCCTGGTATTGCCGCACGTTTTACGCTGGGACCAGAAGCGGTTGTCGCCAAAGTGCGTCATGCGTTTGAGAGCGACAAACCGAAGCTTCGTTATCCGGTTACGTTGGTGACCTGGGCAGTGATGCTACTTAAACGCCTGTTGCCAGGCCGCATAATGGACAAAATTTTACAGGGTTGAGTTGAAGCACGCGCGTCAGCCCCCATGTAACAAGAAATCGACAAAAGAGAGTAACTCCATGTCCACACAGAATATTGTTAACATTAACGAATCGAACCTGCAGCAGACCCTTGAACAGTCGATGACCACGCCGGTCCTGTTCTATTTCTGGTCTGAGCGCAGTCAGCACTGCCTGCAATTGACGCCGGTACTGGAGAGCCTTGCCGCCCAGTACAACGGCCAGTTTATTCTTGCCAAGCTCGACTGCGACGCCGAGCAGATGATCGCTTCTCAGTTTGGCCTGCGCGCCATCCCTACGGTTTATCTGTTCCAGAACGGTCAGCCAGTGGACGGATTCCAGGGCCCGCAGCCGGAAGAGGTTATCCGCGCGCTGCTGGAAAAAGTGTTGCCGAGCGAAGAAGAGCTGAAAGCGCGTCAGGCTATCGAGTTCATTGAGGCAGGTAATCACGCCGACGCGCTGCCGCTCCTGAAAGAAGCGTGGCAGATCTCCAACCAGAGTAGCGAAATTGGCCTGCTGCTGGCGGAAACGCAAATCGCCCTGAACCGCTCTGACGAAGCCGAAGCGGTGCTGAAAACCATTCCGTTGCAGGATCAGGACACCCGCTATCAGGGACTGGTCGCGCAAATTGAACTGCTGAAGCAGGCGGCCGATACGCCGGAAATCCAACAGCTGCAACAGCAGGTTGCCAGCAATCCGCAGGATGCGGCGCTGGCAACACAGTTGGCCATTCAGTTACATCAGGTCGGACGCAACGAAGAATCGCTGGAACTGCTGTTCAGCCACCTGAAGAAAGATCTCACTGCTGCCGACGGCCTGGCGCGTAAGACCTTCCAGGAGATCCTTGCCGCACTCGGAACCGGCGATGCACTGGCCTCAAAATACCGCCGACAGCTGTACGCGCTGTTGTACTAATCTGCTGCATTTGCCGGATGGCGTTAGCCGTCATCCGGCCATCACATCACGTCTTCTTCAAATGCGTTACGACTAATTGGTGACGCGAATTATAGAATTTCCGATAGGTCAGGTAGCAGGCGATAATGGTTGACAGGCTGGCGGTCGAAAGCAGCATAAACGTCACCATAATCTGATATTTAATCGCTTTTACCGGATCAATACCCGCGAAGATCAACCCGGACATCATCCCCGGTAAACTCACCAGCCCTACCGTTTTCGCAGAGTCGATCGTTGGGATCAGCGAGGCGCGAATGCTGTCGCGAATCAGCGGCGCGGAGGCCACTTTCGGCGTCGCGCCGAGGCTGAGTTTTTCCTGAATCTGCTGCTGTTGGCTGCTAAACCGCTGACCCAGATTGTTGTAACACAACCCCACCGCCACCATCGCATTGCCTGCAATCATGCCTGAGATCGGGATGACCTGCATCGGCGCGAACTCGATAGAGCCAGACAAAACCAGCACCGCCAGCGTTAATCCCGCCCCCACCGTGATGGCGATGAACGACGAGAGGAAAGCTTTATCAATATATTTACTGCGCTTTTGCGCGTTATAAGCCGCGTTAAAGCAGATAAACAGCACCATCAGTAAAGTCAGAATACTGTGGTTAACGCCAAAAATATATTTCAGCACATAGCCGACGATAATAAGCTGAACCACCGCCCGGCAAACGCTCCAGAGAATATCTTTTTCCAGCGCCAGTTTTTCTTTGTGGCTAATCAGGATCGCCACCACCACCAGCATCATCGCTAATGCCAGGGACTCATTGGTAATATTATGCTCGTTCATTGCGTGCTTCCTGCATTTCTCCGGCGTGCGGTTGAAGGGTTATGACATTATCCGCATGCGTAATTTCATCTTTGTCGTGCGTCACCCACAGCACCGCAATATTCTTATCGCGAACATAATGGTGAACTAATTCGTTCACATTACGTTTATTAGCTTCATCCAGCGCGCTGGTGATTTCATCAAGCAGCAGGATTTTGGGCAGAAACTGCAAATTACGAATTAGCGAGATGCGCTGCTTTTCGCCACCGGACAGCTCATTTATGTTTTTTTTGAGGATCGTCTCGGGGAGATCAAAACGGGCCAGTACGGTCAGAAACGCATCCGGCTCCGGACGTTTGTTACGGATTTGCCAGGGGAAAATGAGGTTGTCGTAGACGGTCTCACCAAACAAGGCAGGCGTTTGCGCACAATAGGAGACCTGCTGGCGATACGCTTCCGGCTTGAGGGTACTTATCTCCTTGCCTTCAAAGAGGATTTCACCGGCAGTCGGACTCATTAATGACGCCACAATCTTGAGTAACGTACTTTTCCCGCAGCCGGACTGGCCGGTAATCAGCTTAAATTCTCCGGCACGGAGATCAAAATTGATGTTATTGAGAACCTGCGTCTCCCCTGCCTGCCATGCGACATTTTTTAACTGAAGCAGAATGCTGCTTTCTTCCATTACCCATCCCTTTTTTACATCTTTCGTGCAGACAGTCTATGCCTGTAATTTATTATAAGGGAGCCCCCCTTGATTAATCGGGTATAATTTGATTAATGAGGCAGTAAAGGACAGCACAACAGGAGGTTTCATCAATGCTCATTTTTATTCCTATTCTCATCTTTGTCGCACTGGTCATCGTCGGCGCTGGCGTCAAAATCGTCCCGCAGGGATATCAGTGGACGGTAGAGCGTTTTGGCCGTTACACCAAAACCCTGCAACCAGGTTTAAACCTTGTCGTGCCGTTCATGGATCGCATTGGTCGTAAGATCAACATGATGGAACAGGTGCTTGATATCCCTTCTCAGGAAGTCATCTCCAAAGATAACGCCAACGTCGCGATTGATGCCGTGTGCTTTATTCAGGTGATCGACGCGCCGAAAGCCGCCTATGAAGTCAGTAATCTGGAACTGGCGATCATCAACCTGACCATGACCAACATTCGTACCGTTCTCGGCTCGATGGAGCTTGATGAAATGCTCTCCCAGCGCGACAACATCAACACGCGCCTGCTGCATATTGTTGATGAAGCCACGAATCCCTGGGGCATTAAAATCACCCGTATCGAGATCCGCGACGTGCGTCCTCCGGCAGAACTTATCGACGCGATGAACGCGCAGATGAAAGCCGAACGTACCAAACGCGCCTACATTCTTGAAGCCGAAGGGATCCGTCAGGCAGAAATCGTCAAGGCCGAAGGTGAGAAGCAGTCGAAGATCCTTAAAGCGGAAGGTGAACGCCAGTCTGCGTTTTTACAGGCTGAAGCGCGTGAACGTTCGGCAGAAGCTGAGGCTCGCGCAACGCAGATGGTTTCTGAAGCCATTGCCGCCGGGGATATTCAGGCCGTGAACTACTTCGTGGCGCAGAAATACACCGAAGCGCTGCAGCATATCGGTTCATCGAATAACAGCAAAGTGGTAATGATGCCGCTGGATGCCAGCAGCCTGATGGGCTCCATTGCCGGGATCGCAGAACTGGTTAAGGACAGCGCCAGCGAGCGGAAAAAATCATGATAGCGATGATTCTGGTACACCCGCACATCTTTTGGCTCAGCCTCGGCGGTTTGCTACTCGCTGCCGAGATGCTGGGCGGTAACGGCTATCTGCTGTGGAGCGGCGTGGCGGCGGTGATTACCGGCCTGGTGGTGTGGCTCGTTCCGCTTGACTGGGCCTGGCAAGGAGCGATGTTCGCCGTCCTCACCCTGCTGGCAGCCTGGCTCTGGTGGAAGTGGCTGGCAAGGCGTGTTCAGGAGCAGAAACCCGCCGACAGCCATCTGAACCAGCGCGGGCAGCAGTTGGTTGGTCGTCGATTTATTCTGGAAACTGGCCTGGTCAATGGCCGTGGACATATGCGCGTCGGCGATAGCTCATGGCCCGTCAGCGCCCGCGACGATTTGAGCGCCGGAACGCAGGTTGAAGTTATTGCCGTTGAAGGGATAACCCTGATTATTAAAGCGGTATCACACTAAAAAGACAGGAAATAAGACTATGGTCAGGAAGACACCCCTTGCCTTTGCCCTTTGCACATTACTGACCGCCGTCCCGCAGGCATTCGCCTCTTTCGATATGGAAGACTGCAAATGGAGCGACGACAGCTGCCTGCTGAAAGGCACGCCAACCTTTAACCCTGAAAACGACAGCCGCGACAACCTGCTGCGGCTGCTGAGCCAGGAAAAATCATTTGCTCTGCCGGTGCAATCAATGCCAGCGGATATCACCCGCTCCCGAGATTTCTATTTTGCCTATCACCCGCAATGGGATGAGGCAGCCCCGCAGCCAGCCGCTGCGCCGGCATCCGCCGCAGACAGCCCACTCTCCCGACAGATGGCCGAACTGAACATTAGCGCAGACGAAATAAACGTCAACGACGCTGAGCTTGAGAACCGTCATGTTTCAAATAACACCGAGAGCGTCAGCGCATTTTTTGCCGCACTGCTGGCCGACCCGACGTTAGCGGCGGAACAGCGTCAGGCCTTAGCCCAGGCGCGTACGGGGCTGCTATCCGGGGCAACCCGCGAACAAATTGAGTCTTCACTTGCCACCCTCCCGGCTGATTCACCGGCTCAGTCCTATAAAAATTATCTGGCCGCAGCTGCCAGTTTCTATGCCGGTGATTATGCCAGCGCCGAACGCGATTTCACTCAGCTTGCCAAAAGTGAGCGCCCGTGGCTGGTAGAGACCGCGCAATACATGTTGATGCGTGCGGCCTTGAACAAGAGCAGCCAGAACAGCGTGGGCGAGTACGGCGATTTTGATATTGCAAAAATTAACCGCGAGGATGCGACTCAGGCTCAGACGCAGGCACAAGTCTATTTGCAACGCTTCCCGCAAGGCCTGTATGCCGAATCCGCGCGCGGTATGCTGCGTCGCATCAACTGGTATTTACAGGCGTGGCCACAGCTGGCCGGGTTGTATGAGCAAACGCTCCAGCAGTCGGCTGACGCACGGCAACTGCGTGACATTGTCATCGAATACGATAATGTCTACGGTATGGCGTTCTACGAACAGTCCGTGGTAGAAGCCTTCCCCGATGCGCCGCATGTCAGCTATATCGAACTGCTGCGCGCGCTGCGTCTGGATAACAACAGTAAACCCACACTGACCCAGGCGCAGCTCGATGCCAGCAAACCGGTGTTTGAACAGAGCCAAAAATTGCCGCTATGGCGCGATCTGCAACTGAATCTGTGGCTGGCGACGGAGAACTACGCGGCGATTATTCAGGCAGTTACGCCAGCGCAGAAACTTGCCGCTCACGATACCCTCGCCTTCAGCGAACAAGTGCTGTATGGCGAAGCGCTGATGGGCCAGAAGAACTGGCCCGCGGCGCGTGATTTCTGGCTGCAGTTGCTAAAACTCAGCCAGGACAACGAACAGCAGCAGTATGTACAGGCTAAGCTCGCCGCCACGCTGGTTTATAGCGGCGATGTGGCGGCGGTTTTTGCCCCAGAAAGCGCAGTGACCAACCTGCGTTTTCGCTCGCAGATACTGAAAACACAGGCCTCGCCGGAACTGCTGCGCCAGCAGGCCGTCCATGGACCCAACAATGAAGAGCGTACCATCGCCCTGCATACGCTGCTGGTACGCGATCTTACTGAAAACCGCTTTGGCGACTGGTTGAATGACAGAAAACTGGCCAGCGCCATTACTCCACCGGTTATTGGCGACGCGTTTGATGACGTTAATCTGAGTATTTTCGACTGGAATGGCGATGCCGCTCAAGCCGGTTATACCTGTCGCAGCCTCAATGAAACGGTAACGGTATTGAGCAAAAAAGCGGATGATGCCCACGCGCTGAACTGCTTAGGCGAATTCTTCCGCACCACGCAAACCCACGTTGATTTGTGGAAAAACAGTGCCGGCAACGACGTACTTGAATCAGCAATATCGCGCAAAGAACCGTTCGGCCAGTTCGACAGGCAAAGCTACTATCAGCAGGTAATCACTTCACCGAAAGCAGAGGTTGAAGACAAGAGCTTCGCGCTGTATCGCGCCATCATGTGCTATGCGCCGTCAGGCTCTAACGAATGCGGCGGTGAGGAAGTGGATAAACTGCAGCGTAAAGGCTGGTTCACCCAACTGAAAACGCAGTATCCGGGAAGTCCGTGGGCGCAAAAACTCAAATACTACTGGTAACCGCGCTGCTGACAGGCCAGCCGCAGGCGGCGGATATCGTCGCCGCCCGTGAGCATCCGGCCTTCTGGCTGTGGTCCGGCGTGAAGGCCAGTGATGAGCTGAAAGACGCGCAAACGGTCTATCTGCATCAGGGTGAGGTGCTGATTCGTTCGGGTAACGTGGTTTTCCAGCGTCTCGGGCTGCCGGTCAGCCGCCTGTCTTTTCCCTCGATCTGGCTGACCGTGCGCTTTACCACGCTCGACGTACCGGAGGCGATCCCGGCGCGTATCATACGGTTGATGCAACGCTGGCAGACGGCCGGGAATCACGTGGTCGGCCTACAGGTTGATTTTGACGCGGCGACTCATCAGCTTGCCGATTACGCCCGCTTTTTGCAGCAATTACGTCAACAGTTACCAGCCGAGTTTGCACTTGGCGTGACTGGACTTCTGGATTGGGCAAAAACGGGCGACGTCGCCACGCTGAACGCGCTGGCGGTCGATGAACTGGTGGTCCAGAGCTATCAGGGCCGTCATACGGTAACGAATTATCAGGCGTATCTGCCCGCACTCAGCCATCTGCGCATTCCGTTTAAGCTGGGGCTGGTGCAAAACGGTAGCCGGGATCCGCTGGCTGAAGCACAACTTGAGAAATCCCCATGGTACCGCGGCACGGTGGTGTTTATGCTTAATCCCCCTCGCCGTTAAGCCTTCGCTTTATGGTGGCAGCAGCCGGAGAGGTTATCAATAATCGGGCATTCGGCACTGTCATCGCCTGGGCAACTCTCCGCCAGCGCCAGCAAATGCAAGCGCATGGCCTGCAACTCGCTGATATGCCGCTCAATGTCCGCTACCTTTTCTAAGGTACGCTTTTTCACATCTGCACTATGACGCGCCGGATCGTTAAACAGGTTCACCAGTTCGCCACACTCTTCGAGATTAAAACCCACCTGGCGTGCCTGGCGCAGCAGCGTAAGTTCATTCAGATGCTGTTGGTTGTATGTACGATAGCCATTTTCGCTACGTAGCGGCGGCGTCACTAAGCCTTTTTCTTCATAAAAGCGTATGGCTTTGCTGGTTAAACCGGTTTTTTTAGCAACATCGGATATATTCATCTTTTCTCCCTTGACCTTCCCCCAGATGGAAGGTTTAACCTTTATAACAGTTAGTCAAAACGATTGCCAAGGTCAATAAGTAACCGACCACTCATAGAGGAAATTTGTTATGTCTCAAACAATCGATCTAACCCTGGACGGTTTGTCCTGTGGTCACTGCGTAAAACGCGTTAAAGAAAGTCTGGAACAACGTCCAGACGTTGAGCAAGCGGATGTCACCGTGACAGAGGCGCATGTTACCGGGAGCGCCAGCGCAGAAGCGCTGATTGAAACCATCAAACAAGCCGGTTACGGCGCGGAGTTAAGCCACCCAAAGGCTAAACCGCTGACGGAGTCATCAATCCCGTCGGAAGCACTGGCAGCGGTCCCTTCCGAGCTTCCGGCAGCTACGGCTGATGATGACAGCCAACAGTTGCTGTTAAACGGCATGAGCTGCGCCAGTTGTGTGACCCGTGTACAAAATGCATTGCAAAGTGTACCGGGCGTCACTCAGGCACGGGTAAACCTGGCGGAACGCACTGCGCTGGTAATGGGCAGTGCCTCCGCCGCAGATTTAGTCCAGGCAGTTGAAAAAGCGGGTTACGGCGCAGAAGCGATTGAAGATGACGTCAAGCGCCGCGAACGTCAGCAAGAAACCGCCGTGGCAACCATGAAGCGTTTTCGCTGGCAGGCAGTTGTTGCGCTGCTGCTGGGTATCCCTGTCATGGTATGGGGTATGATCGGCGACAACATGATGGTGAGCGATGACAACCGCAGCCTGTGGCTGACGATTGGCCTGGCAACGCTTGCCGTGATGGTTTTCGCGGGCGGTCACTTTTATCGCAATGCGTGGAAAAGCCTGATGAACGGCACCGCGACTATGGATACCCTGGTCGCGCTGGGTACAGGGGTGGCATGGCTCTATTCCATGAGCGTCAACCTCTGGCCGCAATGGTTCCCAATGGAAGCGCGACACCTCTATTATGAAGCCAGCGCCATGATTATTGGTCTGATTAACCTCGGACACATGCTGGAAGCGCGGGCTCGCCAACGCTCGTCCAAAGCGCTGGAAAAACTGCTCGATTTGACGCCGCCGACCGCACGCGTCGTTACTGACGAAGGTGAAAAGAACGTACCGCTGGCAGACGTTCAGGCCGGAATGTTACTGCGTCTGACTACCGGTGACCGCGTGCCGGTCGATGGAGAAATTACACAAGGTGAAGCCTGGCTGGATGAAGCGATGCTGACCGGCGAGCCGATTCCGCAGCAAAAAGGTGAAGGCGATAGCGTCCACGCCGGTACGGTCGTCCAGGACGGCAGCGTGCTATTCCGCGCCAGCGCCGTTGGCAGCCACACCACGCTGTCGCGCATTATTCGTATGGTGCGTCAGGCGCAAAGCAGTAAACCGGAAATTGGCAAACTGGCCGACCGTATCTCCTCGGTGTTCGTTCCGGTCGTGGTCGCCATTGCGCTGGTCAGTGCGGCTATCTGGTATTTCTTTGGACCAGCGCCGCAGATTGTCTATACGCTGGTGATTGCCACCACCGTTCTGATTATCGCCTGCCCTTGTGCGCTGGGTCTGGCAACGCCGATGTCGATTATTTCCGGCGTGGGGCGTGCCGCTGAGTTTGGGGTACTGGTACGCGATGCCGATGCGCTGCAGCGCGCCAGCACGCTCGATACTCTCGTCTTTGATAAGACCGGGACGCTGACCGAAGGCAAACCGCAGGTTGTCGCCATCAAAACGTTTGGTAATACCGAGGAAGCGCTGGCAATTCGTCTGGCAGCGGCCCTTGAACAGGGTTCCAGCCACCCGCTGGCCAGAGCGATTCTCGACAAAGCGGGTGATATCACGCTGCCGCAGGTCAACGGTTTCCGTACGCTGCGTGGTTTAGGCGTCAGTGGCGAAACGGAAGGTCATACGCTACTGCTGGGCAACCAGGCGCTGCTCAATGAGCAGCAGGTCGATACCACAGAAATGGAAGATGAAATCACCGCTCAGGCTTCCCGGGGTTCAACCCCCGTGCTGTTGGCAATTGATGGTAAAGCCGCGGCGCTGTTAGCGGTACGTGATCCACTGCGTAGCGACAGTGTGGCAGCGCTCCAGCGCCTGCACCGCGCTGGGTATCGTCTGGTGATGCTCACCGGCGACAACCCAACGACTGCCAACGCCATTGCCAAAGAAGCTGGTATTGATGAGGTGATTGCGGGCGTTCTGCCGGACGGTAAGGCCGAGGCGATTAAGCGTCTGCAGAGCCAGGGGCGTCAGGTTGCCATGGTCGGTGACGGTATCAACGATGCGCCAGCGCTGGCTCAGGCCGATGTAGGGATCGCCATGGGTGGCGGCAGCGATGTGGCGATTGAAACAGCCGCAATTACGCTGATGCGTCATAGCCTGATGGGCGTTGCAGATGCGCTGTCTATCTCCCGGGCAACGCTGCGCAATATGAAGCAGAACCTGCTTGGCGCGTTTATCTATAACAGCATCGGTATCCCCGTTGCCGCCGGGATCTTGTGGCCGTTCACCGGCACGCTGCTCAACCCGGTCGTCGCCGGGGCGGCGATGGCGCTTTCTTCCATCACCGTGGTGAGCAACGCGAACCGACTGCTGCGCTTCAAACCTAAAGAGTAACCCTTTGCCGGATGGCGCTATCAACTGTGCCATCCGGCAATTCACGCATTGCACCTTCCAGGACCACGCGCTAGCATGGAAGTCCACTTAGGGAGGTCGTATGGATTTGTTATACCGGGTAAAAGCATTTTGGTCTGCACTGCGCGGCAACCACTATACCTGGCCTGCCATCGACATCTCTTTGCCCGGCAACCGCCATTTTCATCTGATTGGCAGCATTCACATGGGCAGCCGCGATATGGCGCCTCTGCCTGCCAAATTACTCAAAAAGCTCAAGCATGCCGATGCGTTGATTGTCGAAGCTGATGTTTCCGGCGACGATGCACCGTTTGCCAACCTTCCGACCTTTGCCGCACTGGAAGAACGCATCAGCCCGGAGCAGTTAGATAATCTGCATAAGGTCACCGACGAACTGGGCATTTCCCCTTCCCTGCTGTCCACGCAGCCGTTATGGCAAATCGCCATGGTATTACAGGCAACGCAGGCGCAGAAGCTGGGGCTGCGGGCTGAATACGGGATTGATTACCAACTGCTGAATGCGGCTAAAAAAGTGCATAAACCGATAATCGAACTGGAAGGCGCATCCAGCCAAATCGCACTGTTATGTCAGTTGCCCGATAACGGCCTGGCTCTGTTGGACGATACCCTGACACACTGGCATACCAATGCCAGACTGCTACAACAGATGATGAGCTGGTGGCTTGAAACGCCGCCGCACAATAGCGAACTCACACTACCCAATACATTTAGTCAGTCGTTGTATGACGTTTTGATGCATCAACGTAATGCGGCCTGGTGCGATCGACTCAGAGCGATGCCTGCCGGTCACTATGTGGTGGCCGTTGGCGCGCTGCATTTATACGGAGAAGGAAATTTGCCGGAGATGTTACGGTAAAAAAAATGGCCAATATCTCTATTGGCCCGTCAAAGAGGAATTTCATCATTATTATGATCCCGGCGCTTAAAGCGTCGGTGTAGTTCGATTGTCGCTCAAAGTCATCATCCTGCCAATACTATTGCGCAAGATGGTACTATTTTTTAGACAGACATCAGGCGTATGCTTGTGTCGTATTTTGTCTGGGCCAGGAAAATTGCTATGACACCCGCCGTTAAATTACTCGAAAAAAACAAAATTTCTTTCCAGATCCACACCTACGATCACGATCCGTCCGAGACGAATTTTGGTGACGAAGTGGTGCGCAAGTTAGGTCTGAATGCGGACCAGGTTTACAAAACGCTGCTGGTTGCCGTGAACGGCGACATGAAGCATCTGGCGGTCGCCGTCACACCGGTAGCCGGTCAACTGGATCTCAAAAAGGTCGCCAAAGCGTTGGGCGCCAAAAAGGTCGATATGGCCGATCCCATGGTCGCGCAACGCACTACCGGCTATCTGGTAGGTGGTATCAGCCCGCTGGGACAGAAAAAAAGATTGCCGACGCTTATCGACGCGCCAGCCCAAACGTTTGACACCATTTATGTGTCCGGCGGCAAACGCGGGCTGGATATCGAACTGGCAGCGAGCGATCTGGCGAAAATTCTGGATGCAAAATTCGCTGACATCGCCCGCCGGGACTAAGCGGTTATAGAATGAATGCCTGATGGCGCGCAGCTTTAAGGCCTACACATCGCACTGACCTGTAGGCCGGATAAGGTGCCAGCACCGCCATCCGGCACTCCGCACTGTTACTGCCAGCTCACCTCCCCCTTCGGCTCATACGCACTGGCATCCAGCGGTGAGTTCTTCTGCACGTATTCTTTCAGCACTTCCGCATCAATAAATCCGGTATTCACATAGCCTGGTTTGTTATCAATACGCGGATAGCCATCACCGCCGGTGGCGTTGAAGCTCAGCGTTGCCATACGATAGGTTTTGGCTGGATCAACAGGTTCGTCTTTGATTTTCACATCGTTAAGTTTGCCGTCTTTCGCTACAAAGCTGACGTTGGCAAACTGCGGATAGGCCCCGGAGTCCGGCTTCATTTGCGCCACCGCAGTCAGATAGTCAATCACCTCTTTCCCGCTCATGTCGGCATACACCACGATGTTGCCAAACGGCTGTACCTTCAGCACGCTCTTATAGGTGATATCGCCGCCTTCAATGGAGTCACGGATACCGCCGCCGCTCATCACGCCAAAATCAGCGCTGGTCCGGGCCATTTGCGCAGCCAGCAACAAATGCCCCATATTGGTTTGCACGAAACGGACTTTGCTACGATCGCCTTCGAGACGCGTATTGACGCTGCCAATTTTCACGTCGAGCTGCGCTTTACCTTTATTCTGGAACGGTGTCAGCAGCGAAAGCATTTGCTGATTTTCAGCAATCTCCGGGGTGTAGAGTACCCGCTCACTTTTACCGTTGTCCCAGGTCACTTTTTTCTTCAGGTTAACGGGGATAAGCTGGTAATTAACCATTTTCATTTCGCCGTTGCGGAACTCAAAGTCCGCCCGTCCCACGTATTTCCCCCACTCATGCGCCTGAACAATCCAGATCCCGTTCTGCTTGTCTGGCGCACACGGCGTCCCCGGGACGTAATCCACCTGTTTTTTATTTTCCGCAGCCATACACACAGGGTCCTGTGAGTGACCACCCACAATCATTGCCAGCGACCCTGCTGGCAGGCTGCGCGCCATCTCCACATCACCAGGGGCGTTAGATCCATGATTGCCATTGTCATAATGTCCCATATGGGTGGTGGCAATAATGATGTCTGGCTTTTCCCCCATATTCAGTTCCTGGATAACCAGTTTGGCTTCATCGGCAGGTTTACGGAATTCGATATCGGTAAAGAACTCGGGGTTGCCAATTTTCGCCGTATCATCAGTGGTTAAACCAAGTACGGCAATTTTTAAGTCCTGGCGCTTAAAGATGGCCCACGGCTTAAATAAACGCTCGCCGGTGCTTTTCTGATAAATATTGGCCGAGAGAAACGGAAATTTCGACCATTTTTCCTGCTGGCGCAATACGCTAAGCGGATTATCAAACTCGTGGTTTCCGACCGCCATCGCGTCGTAGCCAATCAGGTTCATGCCGCGAAAATCAGGTTCCGCATCCTGCAGATCGGATTCTGGTACGCCGGTGTTAATATCGCCGCCGGAAAGCAGCAGTACGCTGCCCCCTTCTTCGGCCACTTCTTTACGAATACCGTCCACCAGCGTTTTTTGCGCCGCCAGTCCATATTCCCCATATTCGCTACGCCAGAAATGACCGTGATGATCGTTAGTATGCAGAATGGTGATTTTATAAGTTTTATCTTTTTCGTACGCCTGTGCAGGCTGGCCTGCCAGCGCAAATGCGGCTAATAACGCCAGCGCCACGCCCCGTTTTAAAAATTTCATGTACTCTCCCTGAGCCAAAATCAACGACTGAAATTACAATGATATGAAATAATAGTCGAAAATGTTTTCAGAAATGAGACTTCCTTCAAACACCTTCCGCAGGTATGTTAGTCAGGTAATAATAACAAATTAGATTACCCTCATAATCGCAACCAAACAGAAGTGACTTTCTATGGCAATAAGTGAACCAACCCAGCCAGCGGCTGGCGCGTCAGCGTCGGTTGCTAAAGCGCGCACCTCATTTGGCATTTTAGGGGCAATCAGCCTCTCCCATCTGCTCAACGATATGATCCAGTCGCTGATCCTCGCGATTTATCCGCTTTTACAGTCAGAGTTCTCGCTGACGTTTATGCAGATAGGGATGATTACCCTGACCTTCCAGCTTGCTTCCTCGCTGCTACAACCGGTCGTGGGTTACTGGACGGACAAATACCCGATGCCGTGGTCGCTGCCCATTGGGATGTGCTTCACGCTGAGCGGGCTTGTTTTGCTGGCCATGGCCGGCAGCTTCCATATGGTGTTGCTCGCCGCGGCGCTGGTTGGTACCGGTTCATCGGTATTTCACCCGGAATCGTCCCGTGTGGCGCGTATGGCCTCCGGTGGTCGCCACGGCCTTGCCCAGTCGATTTTCCAGGTTGGCGGTAACTTCGGTAGCTCTCTGGGACCGTTGCTGGCGGCTGTCATCATTGCGCCATACGGTAAAGGTAATGTGGCCTGGTTTGTGCTGGCCGCGTTATTAGCGATTGTCGTCCTGGCGCAAATCAGCCGTTGGTATGCAGCACAGCATCGGATGAGTAAAGGAAAGCCGAAGGTCGCCATCGTTAATCCGTTGCCGCGTAATAAAGTGGTTTTGGCGGTAAGCATTCTGCTGGTGCTGATTTTCTCCAAATACTTCTATATGGCGAGCATTAGCAGCTATTACACCTTTTATCTGATGCAAAAATTCGGATTATCGGTACAAAATGCCCAGTTTCACCTGTTTGCCTTCTTATTTGCCGTCGCCGCCGGAACGGTAATTGGTGGACCATTGGGCGATAAAATTGGCAGAAAATATGTTATTTGGGGCTCTATCCTCGGCGTAGCGCCATTTACCCTCGTTTTACCCTATGCAACGCTGGAATGGACCGGGATTTTAACCGTAATCATTGGTTTTATCCTCGCATCAGCGTTTTCTGCCATTCTGGTCTATGCACAGGAGCTGCTTCCTGGGCGTATCGGCATGGTTTCTGGGCTATTTTTCGGTTTTGCCTTCGGCATGGGTGGCTTGGGAGCCGCGGTGTTAGGGCTGATTGCCGACCATACCAGTATCGATTTGGTCTACAAAATATGTGCTTTCCTGCCACTTTTGGGGATACTGACCATATTCTTACCTGATAACCGACATAAAGCCTGATTTTTTGACGACCAAAGCTAGACTTTGGTCGTCATCACTTACAGTGACCATCAGCGTTTGCCTCAGACATCCCCCCCTGGTTTTCCGATCCGTGCTTTTTTTCCTTTAAAATCCTGTTTTCATCAAAATTCAATAATTATTCATCAACATAAACATCAAATTTGTCATAAACTATTACTCGGAATTTGGGTTTTCAGGATCAACACAGCAACCAAAGGAGACGGAATGCATCACGCCACCCCGCTTATCACCACCATTGTCGGCGGCCTTGTGCTCGCTTTTATATTAGGCATGATTGCCAATAAACTACGTATTTCTCCTCTGGTGGGATATCTGTTAGCGGGCGTTCTGGCCGGTCCATTTACACCTGGTTTTGTTGCTGATACCAAACTCGCGCCTGAACTGGCTGAGCTTGGCGTAATCCTGTTGATGTTCGGCGTCGGGCTGCACTTTTCCCTGAAGGATTTGATGGCGGTAAAGTCAATCGCCATTCCCGGCGCGATTGCCCAGATAGCGGTGGCAACGCTACTGGGTATGGCGCTTTCAGCGGTAATGGGCTGGTCGCTGATGGTGGGTATCGTCTTTGGACTGTGTCTTTCGACCGCCAGTACCGTAGTACTACTGCGTGCTCTTGAGGAACGACAACTTATTGACAGCCAGCGCGGGCAAATCGCTATAGGCTGGCTGATTGTTGAAGACCTGATGATGGTGCTGACGCTGGTGCTCCTACCCGCCGTCGCCGGAATGCTGGAAAAAGAAGATGTTGGGTTTGCATCGCTGGCCGTCGATATGGGCATTACCATCGGTAAAGTGGTGGCGTTTATCGCCATTATGATGCTGGTTGGCCGTCGCCTGGTGCCCTGGATCATGGCGCGTAGCGCCGCAACCGGCTCACGAGAACTGTTTACTCTGTCAGTCCTTGCCCTGGCATTAGGTATCGCCTTTGGCGCAGTGGAATTGTTCGATGTCTCTTTTGCACTGGGCGCGTTCTTCGCCGGTATGGTGCTGAATGAATCGGAACTGAGTCACCGTGCAGCGCATGATACTCTGCCGCTGCGCGATGCGTTCGCCGTATTGTTCTTTGTATCCGTCGGGATGCTGTTTGATCCGTTAATCTTGATCCAGCAGCCGCTGGCGGTACTTGGCACGCTGGCGATTATTGTCTTTGGTAAATCCGTTGCCGCCTATTTCCTGGTGCGCCTGTTTGGTCACTCCCAACGCACAGCACTCACCATTGCCACCAGTCTGGCGCAGATTGGTGAGTTTGCCTTTATCCTGGCGGGTCTGGGAATGGCGTTAAACCTGCTGCCACAGGCCGGACAGAATCTGGTCCTGGCAGGGGCTATCCTGTCCATTATGCTCAACCCGGTGCTGTTCGCAGTGTTAGAAAAATATCTCGCCAAAACCGAAACGCTGGAAGAGCAGACGCTGGAAGAAGCCATCGAAGAAGAGAAGCAAATTCCGGTGGATATCTGTAATCACGCCTTGCTGGTGGGCTTTGGCCGCGTCGGCAGCCTGCTGGGTGAGAAACTGATGGCAGCAGGGATCCCGTTGGTGGTTATCGAAACCTCGCGTACCCGGGTGGATGAACTGCGCGAGCGTGGGATCCTGGCGGTGCTGGGCAACGCTGCTAATGAGGAAATTATGGGTCTGGCGCACCTGGATTGCGCACGCTGGCTGCTGCTGACCATTCCGAATGGCTATGAAGCGGGTGAAATTGTCGCTTCAGCTCGTGAAAAGTGCCCGTCGATTGAGATTATCGCCCGCGCGCATTATGACGATGAAGTGGAATACATTACCGAGCGGGGCGCCAATCAGGTGGTCATGGGTGAGCGTGAAATCGCCCGCACCATGCTGGAGCTGATTGAAACGCCGCCTGCTGGTGAAGTTGCTACTGCCAGTTAATGTTACGTGCCGGATAGCGTTATCGCTTATCCGGCCTACGCAAGATTTAACGATCCCAGTACGACTCTTCCAGGCTGTCCTCACGTTCCGGCAAGCCGCGCGTCAGACGCGGGGAATGCTGGTTCAGCACCTGGTAACTCACTCGGTTAGCATATTTACACACCTGCGCTAATGACGAATAGGTCAGCCAGGTGAACTTGTGCTTGCTGGAGTTAGGCACGTTGCTACGGTGATAGCTGTTGGCAGTAATATCATGCAGCAATGCCGCCAGCGCGCCGTCACCAGCACCGTTGGTGTTCATGATCTTTTCTGGCCCGCCCATATACGGCGCGATGTGCGAATACACACGTAGCGGATTCGTACAGTCTTTATGACGCATGGCGCGGCTAAATTCGTATTGGTTAAATTCGGCAATCGCCCCAGGCAGCAGCGGATGCTGGGTTTTACGTTTGACTTCTTCTTCCGTAAAGCCCGCCATATACAGACCCGCCGGGCCCGCAGTGCACAGCACCAGATCCACCCAGTCCAGCGCCTTGTCGGACGCCAGTAGCGGATCGTTCTCGCCGGTCAGCGCTTCGGCCTCTTCTTCATTCATCGCCAGAATAGAGACATGCTCTTTCAGAAATGCTTGCCACCACTGCGGATTATCGGCAATAACGAATTTGGTGCCCAGCGTCAGTACCACCGGCACATTGTGTTTTTTGGCATATTCAATCGCCTTCATGGTTGCTTCCGGCATCGGCTCGCCCGGTTCGCAGCGCACCAGATAGGACGTCAGCACCAGCGCGGACGCACCAGCAATGACGGATTCAGGGATGCTATCCGCTCGCAGTTTGTTCATATGTCCGGGGCTGATGGCGAAGGTACGCTCTCCGGATTCGCCAATCAGCGTAAAGCAGCGGCCAATCGGTCCATTAACGCCTTGCAGGTAGTTCAGATCGGTACGGCTGGAGGTATTGCACAAATAGCGGTACGCATAGCTGCCGATCTCGATATTGCTGCACATCACGCCCAGTAGCACCGAGCGGTCATCCGCCAACACGGAGTAGTTGTGCATGGTGTTACCGATAGTACCGCCCGCAAACTGATGGGTGATCAAATTTTCGCGCACCAGCTCCTGGTAGAGCGCTTCAGCGACATCATCGGCAATCACCAGAGAGTGCCCGGCGCTTAATCCATAACGTTTGACAAAGTCATCATCTACTTTGGCTTCAATATCTACCAGCGTCTGGTCAATGCCCACCACCCAGGCAGCGCTGGTTTCATTTTCTGGTTGAATTTGTTGCAGCAACGGATCGCGCGCGCTGACGGGAAAATAGTGTTTGGATTTACGTTTACCGGGAAATTTCATGGTCGATTTTAGGGTGGTTAACTGAGCGATGCATGGTAGCACATTCCCTGCTGCGCATGCGATGCGGCGCTGAGTTTCAATATCGGACGGTGAGATCGCAGTTTATCCAGGATTAATTTCTACAATAACTCACCTTTACAAGGAGCGTTTTATGAAGCCGGAAAACAAAATCCCCGTACTCGACAAAATTTCGGATGAAATGAAAAGCGTGGTGAATTTTCATCGCGACGATTTGCCGCCATGGCCCGCTGCCGATGACTTCGTGGCTCAGCGCCAACACTACATTCATGAGCGGCAACTGTGGAATGCCGATGCCCCGCAGATGAATACCCGAGAATGCGTGATTTCTACCGCGTGCGGTCCCGTTGCCACACGAATTTACGCTCCGCAGCCCCAAAGCCAGGCGACGCTGTATTACCTGCACGGCGGCGGTTTTATTCTCGGTAATCTGGATACCCACGACCGTATTATGCGCTTACTGGCGCACTACACCCAGTGCACGGTGATCGGCATTGACTATTCGCTGGCGCCGGAAGCCCGCTACCCGCAAGCCATTGAAGAGATAGTCACCGTTTGCCAGTACTATCATCAACACGCTGGCGACTATTCCCTCAATGTAAATACGATTGGTTTTGCGGGCGATTCCGCCGGAGCGATGCTGGCGCTAGCCAGCACTCTGTGGCTGCGAGATAAAAACATTGCCTGCGGCAAAGTCGCTGGCGTGCTGTTGTGGTATGGCCTTTACGGCCTGCAAGATTCACTAAGTCGACGGCTGATGGGCGGCGCGTGGGATGGTTTAACCCGCGAAGATCTGCAGATGTACGAAAACGCGTACCTACGCAGCGCTGACGATCGCGAGTCACCGTACTATTGCCTGTTTAATAACGATCTGACGCGCGACGTACCGCCATGTTTTATCGCCGGTGCGGAGTTCGATCCGCTGATCGACGATAGCTGCTTATTATTCCAGACGTTACAAGCGCATCAGCAGCCTTGCCAGTACAAAATGTATCCCGGCACGCTGCACGCCTTCCTGCACTATTCGCGGATGATGAAAACCGCCGACGATGCCCTGCAGGACGGCGCGCGTTATTTCAGGGCGCAGCTTTAAAGGTAGGCGGCGGTCAGTTTAACCATCATTTCGATATGTTCCGGTGTGGCATTCAACGCCGGAATATATTCATATTGCTTACCGCCAGCCTCAAGGAAAATCTCCCGGTTTTGCACCGCTATCTCTTCCAGCGTTTCGAGACAATCAGCCGCGAAGCCCGGACACATAACCTGGATATGTCGGGTCCCTTTCTCCGCCAGCATTTTTAACGTTTCATCGGTATACGGCGTCAGCCACGGTTCGCGGCCAAAGCGAGACTGGAAGGTCATCATGACTTTTTCCGGCGGCAGACCAAGCGCCGAAACCAGCTCACGCGTCGTGTCGCGACAGCGCTGCGGGTAGTCATCGCCCTCATCGGCGTAGCGCTGCGGAATGCCGTGGTAGGAGAGCAGCAGCAAATCAGGTTCGCCATGTTGAGCGAATGAATCCCGGGCACTTTTGGCCAGCGCATCAATGTAGCTGCTATCATCGGCGTAATCTCGAATAAATGAGACACCAGGAATAGCGCGTTTGCGCGCTAAGATGCGCGCCAGCTCGTCCCAGACTGCTGCAACCGTCGAACAGGAATATTGCGGGTACAGCGGTAACACCACCATGTGTTCCACTCCGCTTGCCAACAGTTCATCAACCGCGCTTTCGAGCGACGGCGAACCGTAGCTCATCCCCAGCGCGACAGGCGTATCAGGCAGACGTTGTGCCAACGCCTGCTGTTGCGCCTTGCTGTAGACCATTAGCGGGGAACCGTCTTCCATCCAGATTGACTGGTACAGCTTTGCCACACGCGGCGCTCGCAACGGCAAGATCACACCACGCAGCAACGGCCACCACAGCGCAGGGGACGTATCGACTACGCGTTGATCGCTTAAAAACTGGCGAAGGTAGCGCTTAACGGCTTCGGGGGTTGGGGCATCGGGAGTGCCGAGGTTTGCCAGCAGGATACCGGTTTTCGTCTGACGCATTACCGCCTCTTATCGATTCAAATTGTTGATAATTGTAGCGGAAAAGCGGTAAAGAAGAACTAATTGCTGTGAAAGGTAAGACGAGAATTTGCCTGATGGCGCTACGCTTATCAGGCCTACAAAGAATCGTAGGCCGGATAAGGTGTATCCACCGCCATCCGGCATTAACTGCGTTAAAAATTAACCGAGGATTTTTTCCAGCGCTGCGCGAACGTCAGCCACGGCCTGAGTGCCGTCAACTTTCGCGTATTTAGTGTTACCCGCCTGTGCTTCTTTCGAGTAGTAGCCGATCAGCGGTGCGGTCATCTGATGGTATTCCACCAGGCGCTTACGTACGGTCTCTTCCTGATCGTCTTTACGGGTGGTCAGCTCTTCGCCGGTCACGTCGTCTTTACCTTCAACCTTAGGCGGGTTGAATTTGATGTGGTAAACGCGGCCAGAAGCAGCGTGTACGCGACGACCTACAATACGGTCAACGATCAGCTCGTCCGGAACGTCGAATTCCAGAACGTAGTCCACGTTGATACCCGCTTCCTTCATGGCATCTGCCTGCGGAATAGTGCGCGGGAAGCCATCAAGCAGGAAACCATTACGGCAGTCTTCCTGAGCAATACGCTCTTTTACCAGCGCGATCACCAGCTCATCAGTCACCAACTTACCGGCGTCCATGATGTCTTTCGCTTGTTTGCCCAGCTCGGAGCCAGATTTCACGGCGGCACGCAGCATATCACCGGTGGAGATTTGCGGAATACCATACTTCTCCATGATGAACTGAGCCTGAGTTCCTTTACCCGCGCCCGGAGCGCCAAGCAGAATGATACGCATTACGAAAATCCCCTTAAAGGTTGTCGATATTTTTTAAAAAGCGCTAAACGATACCACCATCACGCAATTGGCTCAAGGAAGGTGCCTGCGCTGAAACGGTTAATGATGGAAAATTGAGTTCAGAAGGCGAAAAAAAGCCGGATGGCGCTAGCGCCATCCGGCATCACATTATCGCTATCAGGATACCAGCAACTGGTTCATACGGCGGATGAACTGGTTCGGATCTTCCAGCGTGCCACGCTCGGCAAACAGCGCCTGATCCAGCAGCAGTTCAACCCACTCTTTGAACTGCGCTTCGTCCTGAGTATCCGCCGTGCGTTTTACCAGCACGTGGTCCGGGTTCAGTTCAAAGATATATTTCACTTCCGGTACCGCCTGGCCCGCAGCGGCGAACAGTTTCGCCATCTGGGTGCTCATTTCATCCGCATCGGTGGTGACGATAGCCGGTGTGTCGGTCAGACGGTGAGTTAGACGCACTTCTTTTACGCGATCGCCCAGCAAGGTTTTCACGCGCTCAACAAACGGCGTCAGCGCTTTTTCCGCTTCTTTTGCCGATTCGTCAACTTCATCCGCCAGTTTGTCGATGGACTCGTCGGCTTTGGCCACGGACTGGAATGGTTTGCCATCGAACTCGGTCAGGTAGTTCATCATCCACTCATCGATGCGGTCAGAAAGCAGCAGCACTTCGATGCCTTTCTTACGCAGCAGTTCCAGGTGCGGGCTGCTCTTCGCCGCCGCATAGCTGTCTGCGGTGATGTAGTAGATTTTCTCCTGCCCTTCTTTCATCCGCGCAACGTAGTCTTCCAGCGACACGGTCTGTGCGGAGGAGTCAGTATGCGTAGACGCGAAGCGCATCAGTTTGGCGATAGTTTCCTGATTAGCATGGTCTTCCGCCGGGCCTTCTTTCAGAACCAGACCAAACTGTTTCCAGAAGGTCTGGTATTTTTCCGCGTCGTCTTTCGCCAGTTTTTCCAGCATCTGCAGTACGCGTTTGGTCAGCGCGCTGCGCAGGTTACGGGTGACGGTGCTGTCCTGCAGGATCTCACGGGAGACGTTCAGCGGAAGATCGTTAGAATCTATCAGACCACGGACAAAGCGCAGGTAGTTCGGCATGAACTGCTCGGCATCGTCCATGATGAATACACGCTGGACGTACAGTTTCAGACCATGCTTGTGATCGCGGTTCCACATATCCCACGGCGCCTGCGATGGGATATACAGCAGGCTGGTGTACTCCTGCTTACCTTCCACACGATTGTGGCTCCAGGTCAGCGGGTCGGTGAAATCGTGGGCGATATGCTTATAGAATTCGTTGTATTCGTCGTCTTTGATTTCCGACTTGTTACGCGTCCACAACGCCTGCGCCTTGTTGATCTTTTCCCAGGAAACCACGGTCTCGCCGTCTTTCTCTTCGGTTTTTTCGATCTCTACCGGCAGCGCGATATGGTCGGAATATTTGCTAATGATGGAACGTACGCGCCAGTCATCGAGGAACTCGTCTTCGCCTTCGCGCAGATGCAGAGTGATTTCGGTGCCGCGATCGTCTTTGGTGATATCAGCAACGGTGTACTCACCCTCGCCCGCAGACTCCCAGAACACGCCGTTTTCCGGTTTATCACCCGCAGCACGGGTACGCACGGTGACTTTGTCCGCCACGATGAAGGCTGAGTAGAAGCCAACCCCGAACTGACCGATCAACTGGCTGTCTTTCGCCTGATCGGAACCCATGGATTCGAGGAAAGATTTGGTGCCGGATTTCGCAATGGTCCCCAGATGATCGATAACGTCATCACGGTTCATCCCCACGCCGTTATCGGCAATGGTCAACGTACACTTATCTTTATCGAAGGAAACACGCACACGCAGCTCACCGTCACCTTCATACAGATCCGGGTTAGACAGTGCGCGGAAACGCAGCTTGTCTGCCGCATCCGAGGCGTTAGAGATAAGCTCACGCAGGAAGATTTCTTTATTGGAATACAGAGAATGGATCATCAGGTGCAGAAGCTGTTTTACTTCTGACTGAAAACCACGAGTTTCTTGTCCTTTCATGTAGATCTACCTCAACAATGCCATTTTCAATGGTAAAAACACGTTGAGGGTGAAATGGGGACAAGCGGGAAGGATTTCAAGCGGAAGCCGCCGTCGCGGCCTCCGTTTGTTCAGAATTTAATCTTGTGCCGTCCTGCCAGAGAGTGCGATAGCGTGGTGCCATCGACCATTTCCAGCTCGCCGCCGACCGGAACGCCATGGGCGATACGGCTGGCTTCAACGCCATACTGCATGCAAAGCTCAGCAATATAGTTGGCGGTCGCTTCTCCTTCGACCGTGGGATTAGTCGCAAGGATCAGTTCGTTGATTTGCTCAGACGCCAGTCGCTGTTCAAGACGATCCAGCCCGATGTCATCCGGCCCGATACCGTCCAACGGCGACAGGTGTCCCATAAGCACGAAGTAACGTCCGGAAAATTGCCCGGTTTGCTCAATGGCGTAGATGTCCGCCGGACTCTCCACCACGCAAATCTGACCGTTTTCCTGGCGACGCGGGTTCGAGCAGATGTTGCAGACGTCCTGCTCGGTGAAAGTGCGGCAATCGGCACAGTGGCCGATTTCCGACATCGCCTTCGTTAACGCCTGCGCCAGACGCATCCCGCCGCTGCGATCGCGCTGAAGCAGCGTGAACGCCATGCGCTGCGCAGACTTCGGACCAACGCCCGGCAGACAGCGCAGTGCTTCCATAAGCTGAGTTAACAGCGGGCTGGTTTGCATCAGAACGGCATCTTAAAGCCAGGCGGCAGCTGCATTCCGGAGGAAACAGAAGCCATCTTCTCTTTCTGCGTCTCTTCAATACGACGCGCCGCGTCGTTGAATGCCGCAGCAACCAGGTCTTCCAGCATCTCTTTGTCGTCTTCCAGCAGGCTTGGATCGATCTCCACGCGACGGCAGTTATGCGCGCCGTTGATGGTCACTTTTACCAGACCCGCGCCAGATTCGCCGGTCACTTCCAGCTTGGCGACTTCTTCCTGCATCTGCTGCATTTTTTCTTGCATCTGCTGGGCCTGTTTCATCAGGTTACCCAGACCGCCTTTACCAAACATAGGCTTCTCTCTCAATCACGTTAAGGGATGACGACCGTCAAACCATTTGGCTGACGATCAAATGGGGCGAATACTTTCTTCATCCAGGTCCGCATCGAAAAAACGACGCAGCGTCTGGATGTTATTATCCGCAATAATCGACTCACGCGCCTGCGCGAGCTTCTCTTCATAGATGGCCTGACGCCACTCCAGCGGCGTGCGCACCGCAGGATTATCATCTTCAACGATGGTCAATTCAACCGTTGACCCCGTTAAGGTACTCAATGCTTCGGCCAGTTTTTGCTGCGCGCCACTGGAATTAAGGTGCCGCTGCGTGGAACGCAGGTGCAGGCGCACCATGTTGCCATCCTCTTCTTTCCAGGCATTAAGCGCCACCTGCTCCACAAGTTTAGGTAGCGAGAGCTGGCTTACCTGGGCTGCCCACGGATCGCGTTCAATAGCTTCAGCCGCAAGCTTTGCCGCCAGTTCCGGCGTTTTTTCATGCTCAAGCGCTTTTTTCAGCGCTTTCGGCGTGGCAACGACGTCTTTAACTTCTGCAACAGGATTGGTCGCCTTCCAGCGATACGCTTCTTTCTTCGCCGGAGCCTTTTCCAGCGCAGAGACCGCCGGACGCGCCTGAACACGTTCCGACACCGAAGCCAGTCTTTCCAGCGCAGCATTATTCACCGGCCGCGCGCGGGAAGCGGCTGCCGGTTCACTCTTTTTTGGTTTGGTTGCTCCCTGGGCGCGTTGCAGCTGGCTACGTGCAGCCAGCACCTGGCTGGTAGCATCGGAGAGCGGCACATTCTGTTGCTGTTGCGCTGACGCAGGCTGCTGCGGCACCTGCGTTGGGGTTATCACCGCAGTGGGTGCGACCGGGGCAAACGACTGACGCGGAACTTCAGGTTCCGGGAGCGGCATGCGCGGATGAAAAGCCAGCGCACGCAGCAGCGTCATTTCGACGCCCATTCGTCTGTCCGGCGCATACGGCAGCTCTTTGCGCCCGATTAACAGGGTCTGATAATAAAGCTGCACATCGGTTGGCGGGACGATTCGCGCCAGTTCACGCATACGCTGTTCAATGGCGGCCATATCGCTGCCGAGCGCGGCAGGTGAAAGCTGAACCATGGCAATACGATGCAGTAAAGCCGACATTTCTACCAGCAACGCTTCCCATTCAATACCGCGCGCGGCAGCGTCGTTAACCAACGTCATCACGCGTTCGCCGTCGGCGGCCACAACCGCTTCAACAAGCGAGAGTGCCTGGTCGTCGTCCAGCGTGCCGAGCATGGTGCTGACCGCGTCGGTCGAGACCTGACCATCGCCGCTGGCGATCGCCTGATCGGTCAAACTTAGCGCATCGCGCAGGCTGCCGTCCGCGGCGCGAGCCAGCAGTTGCAGCGCACGCGGTTCATGGGCGATATGCTCTTCTTTGAGAATATGCTCAAGCTGATGGCGAATCTGTTCGACATCCAGCGCTTTAAGATGGAATTGCAGACAGCGCGACAGGATGGTCACCGGCAGCTTCTGCGGATCGGTAGTCGCCAGCAGGAACTTGACGTGCGCGGGCGGCTCTTCGAGCGTTTTCAGCAAGGCATTAAAGCTGTGGCGCGACAGCATGTGCACTTCGTCGATCAAATAGACCTTAAATCGCCCGCGCGCAGGCGCGTACTGGACGTTATCCAGCAGATCGCGAGTGTCTTCGACTTTGGTGCGTGAGGCGGCATCGATTTCAATCAAATCGACAAAACGCCCCTGCTCAATTTCCCGGCAGTTATCGCACACGCCGCACGGCGTCGCGGTGATGCCGGTTTCACAGTTTAATCCCTTCGCCAGCAAGCGGGCGATAGAGGTTTTTCCGACGCCACGGGTGCCGGAAAACAAATAAGCATGATGAATACGCCCTAACGACAAGCCGTTCGCCAGTGCCGTCAGCACATGTTCCTGGCCGACGACGTCAGCAAAGGTTTGTGGGCGCCATTTTCGGGCTAAGACCTGATAACTCATTGGCAGGCTCTGAAAGGCTGGAGGGTGGATTCACAGGAGGGTAATGCTAACACAACCTCGCAGCGACGGCGAGGTTGTGTGTCTCGGTATTACTTCAGACGGGATAAGATAGCCCGACTTAGTGGCCCGGGAATGGTACCAGGCTGTAACAGGTCAGCCCCTGCTTTTCCAGACGCTGTTCGCCGCCCAGATCAAACAGGTTAATGATAAAGGCAGCATCGGTCACTTCGCCACCCAGTCGGCGGATCAACTTCACGGTCGCTTCAATCGTGCCGCCGGTTGCCAGCAGGTCGTCTACAACCAGGACTTTATCGCCCGGTTTGATGGCATCAACGTGAATTTCCAGCTGATCGGTGCCGTATTCCAGCTCATAGCTCTCAGCTATCACCTCACGCGGAAGCTTACGGGGTTTACGTACCGGAACAAAGCCGACGCCCAGACCCAACGCTACCGGCGCGCCAAACAGGAAGCCACGCGCTTCGGTGCCAACCACTTTAGTGATACCCGCATCTTTATAGCGTTCAACCAGCAATTCAATGCTGAGGGCGTAGGCTTTCGGATCTTCCAGTAAACTGGTGACATCACGGAAAAGAATGCCCGGTTTTGGGTAATCGTGGATGCTTTTGATGCTATTTTTGAGAAACTCAAGCTGCTGTGCAGTCGCGGTCATAAGTTTGTGCCTGATTGATACAGTATTACTTCACGGCGCACTATACACTTCATCTTCGACGTATCTTGAATGATTTTGTGTCTATATTAAGGGTCAGGGTTACACTTGCTTAACCTTTGACCATCTGCGCCTGTGCTCGAAAACGGTCGAATTTACTGGCTGCGAGAGACAATTGCAACAGCGATTATTGCGGTTTACTGCTTTTGTTGTTTTTCATCAATCACCGGGATCCGCCACATAAAAATCAGTAAACAGGCGAGAATAACCAGCAGCAGGCCGCGCACCCACATCATATTGACCAGCCAGAGTGAAATAGCAAACGTCACCAGGATTAACAAAATTGCGCGTGGCTTCGCTCCAGGCGGCATCGCGCGGTGTTTTTGCCAGTGACGCAGATACCCGCCGAACCACGAACGGTACAGCAGCCAGTCGTGAAAGCGCGGCGATGAGCGGGCAAAACACCAGGCGGCCAGCAGGATAAATGGCGTCGTGGGCAGCAACGGCAATACAACGCCCAGCGTGCCTAACACTACCGCTATCCAGCCAATGATGATTAGAATAATGCGTTGCATAATATCAGTACTTAACACAGAGAATCGCTACTTTAGCATAACAGTTCTCATTTTCATCGGAGTGTTGTCGTGAAAACCGTCATGCTGCTACAGACGCTCGAAAACCAGCTTAATCGCCTGCGCCAGCAGTGTGCCCCGCTGGCGCATCACGCCACGCTGAGCGCCCGCTTTGACAGGCATCTGTTTCACACTCGCAGCACGTTGCTCCAAGCTTATCTGGTTGAAGCTGAAGATAATCTCGCAGCCTTGCGGCGCGCAGTTGAACAGCAACAACTACCACAAATTAGCTGGCTGGCGGAACACCTTGCCTCACAGTTAGAGGCGATTTCGCGTGAAACCGCCAGTTGGTCACTCCGCGAGTGGGACTGCGCATCTCCAGGCCTGGCGCGCTGGCAGCGCAAGCGAGTTCAACACCAGGAGTTTGAACGCCGACTGGTGGAAATGACGCATGAACGCAAAAAGCGTCTGGCTCAGGCAACGGGTTTTGAAGAACAGCAAAAACTGCATCGTGAAGTAGAAGCATTCGAGGCGCGACTGGCACGCTGTCGCCATGCCCTGGCGAGAATAGAAAACGTGCTGGCGCGTTTAACCCGTTAATCCCGGAGAATTTATGTCATTAGAGAACGCCCCGGACGAGATCAAACTGGCCGTCGATCTGATTGTCCTGCTTGAAGAGAATCAGATGGAGCCTGAAATTGTGCTGAAAGCGCTGGAGATTGTGAAGCAGGATTACGAGAAGAAACGGCTCTCTTTATCTAAAAAAGATCTGTAACTGAAAACCTGATGGCATTGCACTTATCAGGCCTACGAATGAATCGAAGCTCGCAGGCCTGATGATTTTTCTATTAACCTACCGAAGGCGTCGGGTCATCACCTTTAATGATGTCACGCTTAACCTCGGTCACGGTGTCGCCCTTCGCGTTGTGCAGGTGCACTTCGAGCTGGTTAAAGGCAATATCAATGTCGTTTTCACGGCACAAACGATCGACCGCACGGTTAAGCTCATCAACCGTATGGCTACGATCGCGCAATTCGCGCACGTATAAACGCAGCTCATGATCCAGCGTGCTGGCGCCGAAGGCGGTAAAGAACACCGCTGGTTCCGGATCGTGCATCACTTTCGGGTGCTCCATCGCCGCCTGCAGCAGCACCTTCTTAACTTTGTCCAGATCCGAACCATAGGCCACGCCAATGCGAATCACCAGGCGCGTGGTAGTATCGGAGAGCGACCAGTTGATCAAGCGCTCCGTCACGAACGCTTTGTTCGGGATAATCACCTCTTTGCGATCGAAGTCGGTAATGGTGGTGGCACGAATTCGAATCTTGCTGACCGTTCCTGAGAACGTACCGATGGTAACGGTATCGCCGATGCGGACCGGGCGTTCAAACAGGATAATCAGGCCGGAAACAAAGTTACCGAAAATTTCCTGCAAGCCAAAACCCAGACCAACCGACAGGGCGGCGGCCAGCCACTGTAGCTTATCCCACGAAACACCGAGCGATCCGAAGACCGTCATTGCGCCGATGGCGATGATCGCGTAGTTAAGGATCGTAGTGATCGCATAGGAAGCACCCTGGCGCATTTTCAGTCGCGACAGCACCAGCACTTCCAGCAGCCCTGGTAAGTTGCGGATCAACGCCCACGCCACCATTGATGCAATAATCGCAAACAACAGGCTGCCCATGGTGACGTCTTTCACCACTGCCGCACCCGCTTCGGTGCCGTTGTAATGCCAGAGCGTAATGCTGTCGAGATAGCTGAACACGGTGATCAAATCAGACCAAATGGCCCAGAACAAGACACCAAACAGGGCAACCATTACCAGCATAGTTATACGCAGCGTTTGTTGGTTAACCTGCTCCAGCGCGATGGTCGGCTCTTCCTGCGGCTCTGCACCCTCCGCCCCTTCTTTCACCAGGTTCTGACGACGCGCCAGCGCGCGACGCCAGGCGATACGACGTGCCGCGACGCTCAACCCACGCAGCACGGTCTGGTACAACAGGTTCCAGAGAATGACCAGATAAACCGTTTCAATCCAGCGTCCCGCCAGGCGCAGCGTGGTGTAGAAATAGCCGGTCGCCGTCAGCACCATTAATGCTATCGGGATAATAGACAGCACGGTAATCGTCACCAGACGCAGACCATGCGACTCTTTATCACGCCAGCTTTCGCGGCACATTGGCCATACCAGGAAGGCGATCAGCAGCAGGTTGAGGAAAATGACCGCCTGCCCAAGCACATCGTCCATTAAATTAAGCGGCGACAACTCAGCAATAACCGACCAGAAGTTCAACGGCAACAGTGCGAGGCTGATGCGCACAATCTGACGACGCCAGTGGCTGGTCTGCTTCGCAGGCATGCCAAAATGACGAATCGCCACGCCATCCTTTTCCAGCACCTTCCAGCACAAACCAAACACCAGCCAGAAGACAGTCATCTTCTTGCTGAACGCCCACAGCAGGTCGCTGATATTCAACTGCATAGTCAAAAGAATCAGACCTACCGCGAGGATAATCAGGCACGCCGGCAAGGCTCTGATGAGATCGATCAGAATCGCTTTTGGTGTATTGAGCTGACTGTCATTACGCAGGTTACCCACCGCAGCGGCTAATTTCGCCTGATACTCTTTCAACCATTTCAGACGCCAGCGGATTAACCCGGCAATGAGCAATAGCGGCAATCCCGCCAGGAACGCAATAAACACCGCGGGCCATGCTTTCTCCCAGTTAACCGTGATTTTCATCGACTTAAACTGGTCTTTAAGCGTTTGCGGGAAAGCTTTGATCCAGTCCCAGTCCATCGGACGGTTACTGTTAACCCAGAAAATCTGCTGCGTGAGGATCCCTCTCAGGTTTTTCGACACACTCATTAACTGCTGCTGGTTAATTTGCAGATTAATCGCCATCATCAGCTGATTGCCAAGCTGCTTATTTAGCTGATCCAACAGTTCACGACGCATATCCACGACCTGCAGTAAGGCATCATGGACTTCGCCGTTCACTTCGTTGCGGTGCCCTTCTTCCAGTTTGGCGACAAACGCATCATTCTGGAACAGCGCGTCGCGCTGCTGGTTGACCTCAAACTGCTCCAGACGCAAGTCGGCGATCCGGTTGGTCATATCGGCAAGTTCATCCGCAGACGGCAGTGTTTGTTGTTGCTGATACAGAATACGCGACAGCAGCAGACTTCCCTTCAGAACGGCGATCTGTTCTTTAATGTTGCGTTCGGATTGCAGCGCGCGGTCAAGCCAGTTTTTAACTTTGATATTTTGCTGCATCAGGCTGTTGCCATTTTCGGTCGCGGCAATCAGACGCTGGCTGAGCTGATGGTTAACATCAAGCTCCTGCTTCACTAACGGATTGGACTGAATACGCTCGGCCTCGTCAGGATTGACCGCTTCCTGCGCCGTTTTTTCGGTTAACGTCAGTCGCTTGCTGTTCACCGCTTCCTGCAGGAGCTGGAGCTGATGCTCAAGGCGGTTACTGTTCGCCGTCACGTAATCACGTTGTTTTTGCAAGGTATCCTGCAAAATCGTATTCCCTTCGAGGCTCTTACGCTGTTGGTCGATCTGCGCATTCAGCAGCGCCTGCTGCGCCTGTAACAGCACCTGCTGGCTGGGGCGTAAAGCTCCTTCGCCTACATTAGTGCCATCAAGTCGGTTGCGGATTTGCTGCATCTGCTGCGACGCGGTGTACATCGCATTTTGTACGCGCTCTGGCTGGGTCTGCAGTGATACCAGTTGGCTGTTATACGTGGCCAGATCGTTTTGCGAGCTTTGCAGGTCATCCAGGACCTGCGCTACGCGCGACTCAAGTTGTCGTAAGGAAAGCGTGCTCAGCGTTTTTCGCGTTTCGTCGTCATTATCGACATCGCTGAGTGAATTTAGCGCATCCGTCGCCTGGCGCATTTTCTCTGGCGCCTGGGCCACTTTCTGGCGAAGCTGTACGGTCTCATCTTTCACGCGATCGATTTTATCCAGCGTGGCAATGGTATCGATGAGATCCTGTTGGACCAGCTTATCCTGCGCGGAGAGATCTTTTTGTTTATTCAGCGTGTCTAACTGGCTCTGAATATCAGCTTTCGTCGGCAGTTCACCACTCTGTTGCGCCCGCGCAAATGCAGATGACTGGCAGGATAACAATAGAATGAAGAAAAGAATGCTAATAGCAATTACATGCTGTGAACGTTTATAGAGCTGCAACATAGTCATGAGAATGAATGTTTCTGAACCAGGAAAGTGACCGGAAATAGTCAAGTGACAAGAATATCACGGCTGTGAACGGCAGAATAGCAGAAGGCAAAATGACCAGGAGAATTCCTGGTGCAGAATGGCAAACTAGCTTGTCTCTCCTGCCTGCAGACGCAAGCTTGGACAAAGCAGACACATCTCCAGCAGTACCGCCACGTACTGGCGAGCCTCATTCTTCAGATCAAATGATTCGGGAGCAAATAACCAGTTCTCCATGATCCCGGAAATATAGCTACGCATTAACACCGCTACACGACGTGTGTTCAGGTTTTCCGGCAACATGTTGACATCCATACAGTGGCGTAACGTTTTTTCTATGCGGTCATAGTTTTCCAGACACAGGCTACGTTCGACTAACTGAACTGATGCTATTTCCCCGACAAATTCGCATTTGTGGAATATAATCTCCATCAATAAACGTCGGCGTTCTTCTGTCACGGTAGTTTCAAGAACGTAAATTAAAATTTCTCTTAATACTGATAGTGGATCGTCAGGGAATTTTGCCTGATACTCAGTCTCTAACTCATCAATGTTAGGTTTTGCTAGCTCCCAGATTTCACTGAATAAATCCGATTTGTTTTTGAAATGCCAATAGATTGCACCGCGCGTCACACCAGCGGCTTTTGCGATCTCAGCCAGCGAGGTGGATGAGACCCCTTGTTGCGAAAACATACGCAGAGCGACATCGAGAATGTGTTGTCGTGTTTCCTGTGCTTGTTGTTTGGTTTTTCGTGCCATAGGTCAGTGAATTTACAGGCGTTAGATTTACATACATTTGTGAATGTATGTACCATAGCACGACGATAATATAAACGCAGCAATGGGTTTATGGGCTTTAAGCCATTGATCAATTTGAAATCGGACACTCGAGGTTTACATATGAACAAAAACAGAGGGTTAACGCCTCTGGCAGTCGTTCTGATGCTCTCAGGCAGCTTAGCGCTAACAGGATGTGACGACAAACAGGCCCAACAAGGGGGCCAGCAAATGCCAGAGGTTGGAGTTGTTACGCTCAAAACTGAACCTCTACAGATCACAACCGAACTTCCGGGTCGCACCAGTGCGTTTCGTATTGCTGAAGTTCGTCCTCAGGTTAGCGGGATTATCCTGAAACGTAATTTCACGGAAGGTGGTGACATCGAAGCGGGTGTATCTCTCTATCAGATTGATCCTGCTACTTACCAGGCCGCTTATGAAAGTGCAAAAGGTGATCTGGCCAAAGCACAAGCCGCAGCAAATATCGCTCAACTGACGGTGAAACGTTATCAGAAACTGTTAGGTACGAAGTACATCAGCCAACAGGACTACGATAGCGCGCTGGCTGACGCACAGCAGGCAAACGCCGCCGTTGTTGCCGCGAAAGCCGCGGTAGAAACTGCACGCATCAATCTGGCTTACACCAAAGTGACGTCGCCGATCAGCGGTCGCATTGGTAAATCATCCGTTACGGAAGGCGCTCTGGTACAAAACGGTCAGGCGACCGCACTGGCGACCGTTCAGCAGTTGGATCCCATCTATGTAGACGTGACGCAGTCAAGTAATGACTTCCTGCGCCTGAAACAAGAGCTGGCCAACGGCACGCTGAAGCAAGAGAACGGTAAAGCGAAAGTTGAGCTGGTGACCAATGACGGCATTAAATACCCGCAGTCCGGTACGCTGGAATTTTCTGATGTGACGGTAGATCAAACCACTGGGTCGATTACGTTACGCGCAATTTTCCCGAACCCGGATCATACCTTACTGCCGGGTATGTTCGTCCGCGCACGTCTGGAAGAAGGGATTAACCCAACTGCATTACTGGTTCCACAGCAAGGCGTTACCCGCACACCGCGTGGCGATGCCAGTGCATTGGTTATCGGTGCTGACAACAAAGTTGAAACGCGTCAAATTGTCGCCGCACAAGCGATTGGCGACAAATGGTTAGTCACTGATGGACTTAAGCCAGGCGACCGCGTGATTGTTACTGGGCTGCAAAAAGTACGTCCTGGCGCTCAGGTAAAAGCGCAGGAAATAACCGCAGATAACAACCAGCAAGGCGCAAGCGGTAGCCAGTCTGAGCAGTCCAAGTCTTAACTTAAACAGGAGCCGTTAAGACATGCCTAATTTCTTTATCGATCGCCCAATATTTGCGTGGGTGATCGCCATTATCATCATGTTGGCAGGGGGGCTCGCGATCCTCAAATTGCCGGTGGCGCAATATCCAACTATTGCACCGCCAGCAGTGACGATCTCCGCGACCTACCCTGGCGCTGATGCCAAAACAGTACAGGATACTGTTACGCAGGTTATCGAACAGAATATGAACGGTATCGATAACCTGATGTACATGTCCTCTAACAGTGACTCAACCGGTACGGTTCAGATCACCCTGACTTTCCAGTCAGGCACTGATGCTGACATTGCGCAGGTTCAGGTGCAGAACAAACTGCAACTGGCGATGCCGCTGCTGCCGCAGGAAGTACAACAACAGGGCGTGAGCGTTGAGAAATCGTCCAGTAGCTTCCTGATGGTTGTCGGCGTTATCAACACCAACGGCACCATGACGCAGGAAGATATTTCCGACTATGTGGGCGCCAACATGAAGGACGCGATCAGCCGTACTTCAGGTGTGGGTGATGTGCAGCTGTTCGGTTCCCAGTACGCGATGCGTATCTGGATGGATCCGAACAAACTGAACAACTTCCAACTGACCCCGGTTGATGTGATCAGCGCCATTAAAGCGCAGAATGCCCAGGTTGCAGCCGGTCAGTTAGGCGGTACGCCGCCGGTGAAAGGCCAGCAACTTAACGCGTCGATCATTGCGCAAACCCGTCTGACCTCCGCAGATGAGTTCGGCAAAATTCTGCTGAAAGTAAATCAGGATGGTTCCCAGGTGCGTCTGCGCGACGTCGCGAAAGTCGAACTGGGTGGCGAAAACTACGACATCATTGCGAAGTTCAACGGTAAACCGGCTTCCGGTCTGGGTATCAAGCTGGCGACAGGCGCGAACGCCCTCGACACCGCTAACGCTATCCGCGAAGAGCTGAAGAAGATGGAACCGTTCTTCCCGTCAGGTCTGAAGATCGTATACCCGTATGACACTACGCCATTCGTAAAAATCTCTATTCACGAAGTAGTGAAAACGCTGGTTGAAGCAATCATCCTCGTATTCCTGGTTATGTATCTGTTCCTGCAGAACTTCCGCGCGACGTTGATTCCGACTATCGCTGTGCCAGTAGTGTTATTGGGTACGTTTGCCGTCCTTGCGGTTTTCGGCTTCTCGATAAACACACTGACGATGTTCGGTATGGTGCTCGCCATCGGCCTGTTGGTGGATGACGCCATCGTTGTGGTCGAGAACGTTGAACGTGTAATGGCTGAGGAAGGTCTACCGCCGAAGGAAGCAACGCGTAAATCAATGGGCCAGATTCAGGGCGCACTGGTGGGTATCGCGATGGTACTGTCAGCGGTATTTATCCCGATGGCGTTCTTCGGAGGGTCTACCGGTGCAATCTACCGTCAGTTCTCCATCACCATTGTTTCGGCAATGGCGTTGTCAGTGCTGGTGGCATTGATTCTGACCCCTGCCCTGTGTGCGACCATGCTCAAACCGATTGCAAAAGGCGATCACGGAGAAGGTAAAAAAGGCTTCTTCGGCTGGTTTAACCGCATGTTTGATAAGAGCACGCACCATTACACCGACAGCGTAGGCGGTATTCTGCGCAGCACCGGTCGTTATCTGGCGCTGTATCTGATCATCGTCGTGGGCATGGCCTATCTGTTCGTTCGTCTGCCAAGTTCGTTCCTGCCGGATGAAGACCAGGGGGTATTCCTGTCAATGGCTCAGCTGCCAGCGGGTGCAACGCAAGAGCGTACCCAGAAGGTGTTGGACGAGATGACGGATTACTATCTGACCAAAGAAAAAGCGAACGTTGAATCGGTGTTTGCCGTTAACGGTTTCGGTTTTGCGGGTCGTGGTCAGAACACCGGTATCGCGTTCGTCTCGTTGAAAGACTGGAGTGAACGTCCCGGCGAAGAGAACAAAGTTGAGGCCATTACTCAACGTGCGATGGGCGCATTCTCGCAGATTAAAGATGCCATGGTCTTTGCCTTCAACCTGCCAGCAATTGTGGAGTTAGGTACTGCTACCGGTTTCGACTTCCAGTTGATTGACCAGGCGGGCCTGGGCCATGAGAAACTGACGCAGGCACGTAACCAGCTGTTTGGTGAAGTCGCGAAGCATCCTGACCTGCTAGTCGGCGTACGTCCTAACGGTCTGGAAGATACGCCGCAGTTCAAGATCGATATCGATCAGGAAAAAGCGCAGGCTCTGGGTGTTTCCATTAGCGACATTAATACAACGCTGGGTGCGGCATGGGGCGGAAGCTACGTGAATGACTTCATTGACCGTGGTCGTGTGAAGAAAGTTTACGTCATGTCTGAAGCGAAATACCGTATGTTGCCGGAAGACATTGGAAACTGGTATGTCCGCGGCAGCGATGGACAAATGGTACCGTTCTCTGCCTTCTCGACCTCACGCTGGGAATACGGTTCACCGCGTCTGGAACGCTACAACGGTCTGCCTTCCATGGAAATCTTAGGCCAGGCCGCACCGGGTAAAAGTACCGGTGAAGCCATGGCAATGATGGAGCAACTGGCCAGCAAACTGCCATCTGGTATCGGCTATGACTGGACCGGTATGTCCTACCAGGAACGACTGTCCGGCAACCAGGCCCCTGCCCTGTATGCCATTTCACTGATTGTCGTATTCCTGTGTCTGGCGGCATTGTACGAGAGCTGGTCCATTCCGTTCTCCGTTATGCTGGTGGTACCGTTGGGGGTAATCGGCGCATTGCTGGCAGCAACATTCCGCGGCCTGACCAACGACGTTTACTTCCAGGTGGGCCTGCTCACAACCATTGGGTTATCGGCGAAGAACGCGATACTTATCGTCGAATTCGCCAAAGACTTGATGGATAAAGAAGGCAAAGGTCTGATAGAGGCGACGCTGGACGCGGTCCGCATGCGTTTACGTCCGATCCTGATGACCTCGCTGGCCTTTATTCTGGGCGTAATGCCACTGGTAATCAGCTCCGGCGCAGGTTCCGGCGCGCAGAACGCCGTTGGTACTGGCGTAATGGGCGGGATGGTGACGGCAACCGTGTTGGCTATATTCTTTGTGCCGGTGTTCTTTGTGGTGGTACGCCGCCGCTTTAGCCGTAAAAGCGAAGATATTGAGCATAGCCACTCAGTAGACCATCATTGATACCTTTCTAAACATAAGGCCGCGCAAGCGGCCTTTTTTCTGAAAAATCATAAAATTCACGTATTGCGATTTCGTTTATTTTCTCCAGGTTAAATAATCGATATAATCCTTGTAGCCTTAAAGGCTATTCTTAAAAAATGATTAAGAGTACTTATTAACCTTAATAAATATTAAGATTATTCCTGGTAAGCAGCACACATTGTTGGCAGTGGCCTTGCATTTGTTAACCTAATCAAGATAACCCGATGATTGCCCGAAGAATAAAGAAGTTGTCCCATTTCGAATAGCGGCAGAGATCTGTTAAAATGTAAAAATGACCCTGCATCATAATTTTGCATAATTGTAATTTTTCGTGATATGACGATGAAATCTTTTTTAGAGTAGATTATAGTTAAATCATCAGGAGTCGCGGGCAAGTTCCAGGTAGTTTGTTGTATCCATCCCGAAAGGTGTTCGGTTAGTTTAAGCCACTAAGAAGGGGATGCGTTATGGATGAATACTCACCCAAAAGACATGATATCGCACAGCTTAAATTTCTCTGTGAAACCCTGTATCATGACTGTCTTGCAAACCTTGAACAAAGTAACCATGGCTGGGTTAATGACCCTACCTCTGCCACCAGCTTGCAGCTCAATGAACTGATAGAGCATATTGCAACCTTCGCACTTAATTATAAAATTAAGTACAATGAGGACAATAAGCTGATTACGCAGATAGATGAATATCTGGATGACACTTTTATGTTGTTCAGCAGTTATGGTATTAATATGCAGGATCTGCAGAAATGGCGGAAGTCAGGTAATCGACTGTTTCGCTGTTTTGTCAATGCCACCAGGGCTAATCCTGTTAGTTTGTCTTGTTAAAAATTATTACAATCATAGGTAAGAGTTATGTCCGATAAACCATTAACTAAAACTGATTATTTGATGCGCCTGCGACGTTGCCAGACAATTGACACCCTTGAGCGCGTTATTGAAAAAAATAAATATGAATTGTCCGACAACGAACTGGCTGTATTTTACTCAGCAGCAGATCATCGCCTTGCTGAATTGACCATGAATAAGCTCTACGACAAGATTCCAACTTCTGTTTGGAAATTCATTCGCTAATACTCACAGGTTAAGTCAGGTATCGCGGCACATTTGTCTGGCTGACCATTTTCGTATTTACAATGATTATTTAATTCAAATCACGTGACTACGATCACAGCGAAGAAACGGGAACGTTCCCCTTGAGTGCATTGCGTTTTACTGTGTTGAAATGACTACCAGACACAGGGAATTCGTAATGAGTAATGAAAAGCAAAAAATGATCGCTGGCGAACTTTATAGCCCTGCAGATGAAACGTTACGCCACGACCGGCTACGCGCTCGTCAGTTGACCTGGCGCTACAATCTTACCGCTCCTGATGAAAAAAGTGAGCGACAGACTATTCTGCATGAACTGTTGGGCCAGAGTAAAGGCGCTTACATTGAACCCTCTTTTCGCTGTGATTACGGCTACAACATCTATCTCGGTAAAGAATTTTACGCCAACTTCGACTGCGTTATGCTCGACGTCTGCCCAATCCATATTGGCGACAACTGCATGTTAGCTCCAGGAGTCCATATCTATACCGCGACCCATCCGCTGGATGCTACCGAGCGAAACAGTGGCATGGAGCTTGGCAAACCTGTGACTATTGGCAACAACGTATGGATAGGTGGACGCGCGGTGATAAACCCTGGCGTAACGTTGGGTGATAATGTGGTTGTGGCCTCAGGCGCGGTGGTTACGAAAAGCGTTCCAGCAAATAGCGTGGTCGGGGGCAATCCCGCCAGGATTATCAAAACGCTGTGATCTTAAATGTAACTGTTATGCTAAATTGTGGTTAATCTGTTACTTTCATCAAAAGGTATCCCCTTTTTAAAATAGGGCGATCGTACCTGAACATCGCAGACACCACGAAGGCAAGAGATGACAGAAATACAGCGCCTGCTTACCGAAACCATCGACGACTTAAATATTCGCGAAAAACGCGACAACAAACCGCGCTTTAGCATCAGCTTTATTCGCAAATATCCTGGCCTGTTTATCGGCATGTATGTTGCGTGGTTTGCCACGCTGGCGGTGATGCTACAGTCAGAAACGTTAGTCGATTCAGTATGGCTGCTGGTGGTTCTGTTCGTCATACTCAACGCGTTTTTCTTTTTCGACGTTGCGCCAAGATACCGCTTTGAAGATATCGACGTACTGGATTTCAGAGTTTGCTATAACGGCGAATGGTATAACACGCGCTTTGTTCCCTCTTCACTCATAGATACCATCATGCACTCACCTTCCGTCGATAGCGAACATAAAACGCAGTTGCAAAAGATGATATCCCGTAAGGGCGAGCTCTCTTTCTACGATGTGTTTACGCTAACTCGGTCCCAGAACAGTTAGTAAGCGCGTCTCAGCGCAGATAAAAAAAGTGCGTCCCTGTAAAGGGAACGCACTTTATTCCCTGAAATGCTGGCAAAGAAACTAACGTCTTTTTTTACGTCCTTGAACCGCTTTAAAGCGCGGATTCGTTTTGCAGATAACGTACAAACGCCCTTTGCGTTTCACTATCTGGCAGTCGGGATGACGCTGTTTTGCACTACGAAGTGAATTAAGTACCTGCATCTTAACCTCGCTTAGTGCCAATAAAATGACCAAAACGCTTCTGGAAACGTGCTGCACTGCCTTCGTTATCAAAGGTTTTTTGTTTCCCGGTGTAGTACGGATGCGATTTGGAAGAGATATCCAGAGTCACATACGGGTACATTTTCCCCTCAAACTCAATCTCACGCTCCGTTTTGATGGTCGAACCGACCTTAAAGAATTCATTGGCGCTGGTATCGTGAAACACCACGGTACGGTAAAAAGGATGAATATCCGGTTTCATGGCAACCTCAAATTGTTATGTTATAACATACAAACAAAATACACCACTCTTGTACGAATCTCAACCCGATTTACGTTGTGGTTTTTTAACGGGACGATAAATGGCCGTAAATATATGATGCCAATCGAATTGCTTTTTCGGCTTTCAGATATACTTTCCCTACGCTGTATAAATAAGGATATCACCGTGACAACACGACATCTGATAAGCTTGGTGACAGGGGTACTGTTTCTTTCCATCCTCGCCCCCGTAGGTTTAAGCCTGTGGCTGGCGCATCGTCAGGTTGAAACGAAATTTATCGATGAACTCGATATGTTCTCCATGCGCGCTGCATTACGTACGGAACGCGTTGGCGAACAGGCCAAAAAAGCCTTACGCAGTATCGAGTCCTTTCAGGGCGTGCCATGCAGCGACGAACACTTGCTGGAAATGCGTCGTTTATCATACAGTTACCGTAACATTCAGGAAGTGCTGTACCTTAAAGATAACGTTCCACAATGCTCATCCCTGGAAAAAAGAAGCCAGGCGGTCGCGTTTCCTCCGGCAATGAAAGTCACGCCAGATGGATATCGCGCGTGGCTGACCACGCAAAACGATTTGGGCATCAAACGTTTTATGGCGGCATTAGGTAGCCAGCATTACGTCGTGATGATCGATCCCGGTTCTTTTATTGACGTCATCCCGTTTGGATCCTGGCCGATTGAAGTCGCCATCATTGGCACCGCGCGTAACATGGTGGTAGCCAGTAGCGCCGATCTGCCATCGGACGTTTTACACCATGTGCAACAAGAGCGTTCGATTACCCATTTTCAGAAAGATGGCAGTATTTATAACGCCCGCCCTTTCCCCGAGTTGGGCATTACGGTTGTAACATGGGCATCCACATTACCCGTGCAAAAAAGCTGGCATAGACAGGCGCTGATCTGGCTGCCGGCAGGGATTCTTATCGGTTTACTCACCGCCGCTTTTATTCTGCGTATTTTACGCCGTTTACAGTCTCCCCATCACCAATTGCAGGACGCTATCCAGCATCGGGATATCAAGGTTCACTACCAGCCGATTATCTCGCTTAAAACGGGCAAAGTGGTCGGGGCAGAAGCGCTGGCTCGCTGGCAGCAAGCCGACGGAAGCTATCTGTCGCCGGAAATTTTCGTCGCAATGGCACAAGAAACCGGGCTTTCTGAGCCGCTTACTCTTTTGATTATTGAAAGCGTATTTGACGATCTTGGAAGATGGCTGCGTCAACATCCTGACCAGCATATCTCCATTAACCTTGAGTCAGCCGATCTGACCTCGGAAACGCTTCCTGCGCTGTTGAGCCGCAAGGTGAATCAATGGCAACTAAAGCCTGAGCAAATCGCGCTGGAGCTGACCGAACGCGAGTTTGCCGACCCGAAAAACAGCGCGCCCTTTATTGCCAAATACCGTCAGGCTGGTCATTCAATTTATATTGATGACTTTGGCACCGGCTATTCCAGCCTGAGCTATTTGCAGGATCTGGATGTGGACATCCTGAAGATAGACAAATCGTTTGTCGATGCGCTGGAGTACAACAACGTCACACCGCATATCATCGAGATCGCGAAAACACTGAAGCTGGAGATGGTGGCTGAAGGTATTGAAACCGAGAAGCAGGAAGCCTGGCTACGCCAGCATGGCGTACAGTATGGTCAGGGCTGGCTTTATAGCAAAGCGCTGCCGAAGGCGGCATTTATTCTGTGGGCAGAAAAACGGCTTTAACGTAGCGGTTGATACTGAGATGGCTGGCGGCACGCCGCACAGCCAGTCACATCACTCTTCCATGATGGGCGCAAATCCACCGTAGATCATCCGCTTGCCATCAAATGGCATAGATTCCCCGAATTCCTTCATCCGGGGATCGGACATCATCTTCTGATTCGCCGCGTCACGGACCTCTTTGGAAGGGTATTCAATCCAACTGAATACCACCTCTTCATGATCCAAGGCTTTCACTGCCATGCGAAAATCGGTCAGTTTGCCGTCGGGAACATCATCTGCCCAACACTCCACCACGCGCAATGCGCCGAACTCCTTGAAAAGCGGAGCTGCTTTTGCCGCCATCGCAATGTACGCCTCCTTGTTTTCAGCGGGTACGGCAACCACAAAGCCATCAACATACTTCATGAGAAAAACCTCCGAAGTGTACTGCGCGGCAAGCCGATTCCGGCCGCGTCAGTCGAGACTAAGTTTAGTCGCCAGCAGACGATCGTGCCCCAGGCGCATTCCTGGGACGGATTCGCGACTGCGGCTGATGGCGAAACCACGGCAGGCAAATCTGAATGAGCGGCCCGATAGCCAGCGCATACAGCACCGTCCCAACCCCGACGGTTCCCCCCAGCAGCCAGCCGATAAGCAGAACAGACACTTCAATTGCGGTGCGAATTCGTCGTACTGGCCAGCCGGTTCGCGCGTGAATACCAGTCATCAGACCGTCACGCGGGCCTGCGCCAAAACCGGCGCCAATGTACAGACTGGTGGCTAACGCATTCAGGATCACCGCTGACACCAACAGCCCGCTGCGCGCCATCAGGGATTCAAATCCCGGTATAACCACCAGTGCGACATCTGCCGCCAGCCCGATCATAATCACGTTGCTCAACGTGCCAAAACCCGGGCGCTGGCGTAGCGGTATCCATGCCAGCAGCACCAATACGCCCACGGCGATAATCACGACACCGATATTCATCGACACTAAATTTGCCACGCCCAGGTGAAATACGTTCCACGGATCGGCCCCTAGATCGGCACGGACAAACATCGCCGTCGACACACCGTACAGCGTCAGCCCGATAAACAGCTGAAGTAAACGACGCAGCATGTTATTTCCCTTTTACTCTCAGATGGCTTTCATCTTCACCGCAATTGGCACTATGATTAATGTCCAGTTTTCAAAAAGTGGACTGTTATGTCATCTCGCCGTTACGGAAGTCAATCTTTGCAGCGCCTGCTCGGGCACTGGCAGGAAAGCCCCTCACGAACGCCTATCTGGCGACAACTGGCGGAAGCATTACGTCTGCTGATCCTTGATGGTCGACTGGCGCTGGATAGTCGCTTGCCCGGTGAGCGCGAGCTCGCCGCCGTTCTGGAAGTAAGTCGAACCACCGTCGCCAGCGCCATGGCGCAACTGCGTGAAGAGGGATATCTGGAAAGTCGTCATGGGAGCGGCTCACGGGTGATCCTGCCGGAACACATTCGCCATGTGCCAACGCGAACCAGCACCGGCACAGCGCTTGATTTGTCCACGGCGGCACTGAGTGCTGGCCCTGAAATTCACCAGGCTTACCAGCAAGCGCTGTTTGCGATGCCGCAGCATTTGCTAAGCTCTGGGTATCTGCCACAGGGGCTTGCTGTTTTGCGTGAATCCATCGCCCGGCATTATTGCGAACGCGGACTCCCGACACAGCCCGATGAAATAATGGTCGTGAACGGCGCGGTCAGCGGACTGGCGCTGATCCTGCGTTTACTCACCGGTCCCGGCGATCGCGTAGTGGTCGATCATCCCACTTATCCGCTGGCGATTGCAGCAATACAAGGGGCGTCATGTCGCCCCGTTGGCGTGTCGCTGCCTGAGCACGGTTGGGATACGGCGGGTCTGGTTGCCACTCTCGCGCAAACCGCCCCGAGAATGGCCTATCTGATGCCGGACTTTCACAACCCGACCGGCCGCTGTATGGACGCCGCAACTCGTCAGGTCGTGGCGGATATTGCTGAAAGGACGCGCACTACACTGGTGGTCGATGAGACCATGGTGAACCTGTGGTATGACGCCCCGCCTCCACCGCCACTTGCTGCATTCAATCGCGATGCACCGATAATTCTGCTGGGTTCGGCAGGGAAAAGCTTTTGGGGCGGATTACGTCTGGGCTGGATTCGGGCCTCGTCGCGTACCATTGCCGCGCTGGTACAAACCCGCGACACCTTCGATTTGGGCTCTCCGGTGCTGGAACAACTCGCCACCAGCTGGTTGCTGGATAACGCCGCCGACTTTCTTCCTGGCAGAAGACGCCTGCTCACATCGCAGCGAGACTTGTGCTCGAGCCTGATGAACTCACATTTCCCGGAGTGGCAATTTACCCAGCCACAGGGAGGACTCTCTTTCTGGGTTGAACTACCCGATACGCTGGCAACGCTCTTTGCCACGCGCGTCGAAAGCGCTGGCATCCAGTTGGGTACCGGTACGCGATTTGGCCTTGATGGCGCATTCGATCGCTTTTTGCGTATGCCCTTCACGTTACCGGGTGACACTGCGCGCGCCGCCTTCAGAGTATTGCAACCCATTTGGGATAATCTGCGTTTACAGGCCAGCAGCGGGAAAATGCGTAAAATAATCTAAGCGACGAGTCAACGGACTCGCCCAGGAATGCCGCAATGGACGAGGAAGTCCCGGCAATATTACCGCTGAGGGGGAACCGGAAATCCCTTCAGCGAAATGACGAAATTCTCACCATCTTTTTTAATTTTTGCCCCTGCATCACACCAGTCGGAGGCAATACGAAAGAACTCATCGCTGCCGACATTCCAGCTCAAACGAACATGTTTCACATAACCGGAGCGCAGCATTTCACAGGCTTCGCTGTAATTACAGGCGGTTGAGAGCGGTTGTTGTTTCATTTTTTCTTCTTCAGCAATTTTCGCAATGCTTTGATTTCTTTAGGAGTCAGAGCGTCAACTACGGATTCTTCCGTATGCTGGCTATCGATATCCTCAGCAGAGACTCCTGCCTCTTCAACGGCGGAAAATGCGATTAGCAGCAGTTTTTCCGTTGCGATACTTAAATTCTCGTTATGTACTTCAGCGTAATGGCGAAGCTTTTCTTTTAGCGCCTCATCAATTTTGACATTCAATACAGCGGTCGACATCGTAAAAAATCCTTGTGGTCAGCCAAAACACATCGGATGCAAGACCCATGGCATTACAACGCGATGGCAGCGGCAAAAGCATCAAATAACATCCCCGAAACACATTGACAGCATTTGATGACATTAAAATGACAATACGATGACAAAAAAAGTAGATAAGCAGAAGGAAAATTGCCGGACGGCAGAATTGGGTGGGGGCCCTGCCAGCTACATCCCGGCACACACGTCATCTGCCTTGGCTGCTTCCTTCCGGACCTGACCTGGTAAACAGAGTAGTGTTGCGGGAGAACCAACAGAGCCCCCATTGAGAGCGTTGTTAACCAACGCGCAGGCGCATTATCACTGCTGCACCCTGTAATTGCAACCCATCCAGCACCGGATGCTGTTTTCTTGCGCAATGCGGCTTCACTCCTTCACCATTCGGCATTATGCTGAAGGATTAGCGCAGGAATAAATGATGGATATACAAGACACTTTCCCCCAACGCGTCTGGCAAATTGTCGCGTCAATTCCCGAAGGTTTCGTCACCACTTATGGCGATGTGGCCAGGCTTGCGGGATCGCCTCGGGCTGCGCGTCAGGTAGGCGGCGTGCTTAAACGTCTTCCCGAAGGGAGTAGCCTGCCCTGGCATCGGGTGGTCAATCGCCATGGTATTATTTCGCTGACTGGGCCTGACCTGCAACGCCAACGTCAGGCGTTACTGGCAGAAGGGATCGTGGTTTCAGGAAGCGGACAGATCGATTTACAGCGCTATCGCTGGGTGTACTAACCCTCCCCAGGCGGAGAGGGTTATGAAAACCTTAGTACTGCGTGGGAGCAGGAACCGCAGAAGACGGATTCATCTGGGTTGGTGACGTTGACGGCACCGTGGTTGCAGAGCCACCACTCGCCTGAACCGGTACTGCCGTTTGCTGCACAGGCACCAGCGTCAGGTCGGCTTTCTTACCACCCTGATTAATCACCGGCTGAACGGTATCGGTGATAAAGACCAGTTTGTCATTAACCGTAATGGCCGCACTCAGCAGGATACGCGCGTTAGGCTGAATATCTGCCGGGTTAAACGGTAATACGAAGCTGAATGGTGCTTGCTTACCTTCAGTACGAACCGCTTTTTGCGACAGCACTTTTGACGGCGCATCAGCCAGTGACGCATCCGACAGCGTCACGGTCAGCACCGCATCAGGTGGCAAGGCCACTTTCTGACGGATCCATACTGTACCGGAGACATTCGGCTGTTGAATTTTAGACTGTGTGTCAGCAATTGACATATTAGGGCTTGGCGCAGGTGTCTGAATATCCGCGCTTTTATCAGCACAGGCCGCTAAAGCGACCGCAACCGCTAAACCACTTACCATGTGCACGAGTTTCATTAAATTCTCCTTATCATCTATGCACCAGCGAGAACTTTCCTCGCCAGAAGAGTGGTTAACAAAAACATAACGTGACTAAGTGTGGCACAAGACAGCTGGTTTTGCCTGTAATCGGCCAGTAATTCAGACAATTGCACCCATCGGACCACTTTTAAAATTGCGTTATACTCTGCCTACCTCGCTGCGACATCGATATCACCTGGAGAGCACGTATGAGTCTGGCACTGAAAAATTTGCTGACATTGTTAAATCTGGAAAAAATTGAAGAAGGACTCTTTCGGGGCCAAAGTGAAGACTTAGGGTTACGTCAGGTTTTTGGGGGACAGGTTGTCGGTCAGGCGCTATATGCCGCAAAAGAAACCGTACCGGAAGAGCGCCTGGTGCACTCCTTTCACAGTTATTTTTTACGCCCCGGCGATAGCCAAAAGCCGATCATCTATGATGTGGAAGTCCTGCGTGATGGTAACAGCTTTAGCGCACGTCGCGTTGCCGCGATCCAGAATGGTAAACCCATTTTTTACATGACTGCTTCGTTTCAGGCACCGGAAGACGGATTTGAACATCAGAAAACCATGCCAAAGGCACCGGGTCCCGATGAGCTGAAATCAGAAACGGAAATTGCCCGCTCAGTGGCGCATTTGCTGCCGCCGTTGTTGAAAGAAAAATTTATTAACGATCGTCCGTTGGAAGTGCGACCAGTGGAGTTTCATAATCCCTTAAAAGGTCACGTCGCACCTCCGGCGCGTCAGGTGTGGATCCGAGCCAACGGAACACTACAAGACGATCTGCGCGTTCATCAGTATCTGCTGGGGTATGCCTCAGATCTGAACTTCCTGCCTGTTGCGCTGCAGCCCTACGGGATTGGCTTCCTGGAGAAAGGGATTCAGATCGCCACTATTGACCATTCCATGTGGTTCCACCGTCCGTTCAATATCAATGAGTGGCTGCTGTATAACGTCGAGAGTACTTCGGCCTCCGGTGCCCGGGGCTTTGTTCGCGGAGAGTTTTATACCCAGGACGGCGTGCTGGTCGCTTCTACCGTCCAGGAAGGGGTAATGCGTAATCGCAATTGATGTCTTATCCGGCCTACAGACTAAATCATCGTAGGCCGGATAAGCGTTTAGCACCATCCGGCAGTTTGAGATTCAGGCGTTATAAGCGTTCTCACCATGGCTGTTCACATCCAGACCTTCGCGCTCCTGCTCTTCCGGTACGCGCAGACCAACCGTCATGTCCGCCAGCTTATAACCAATGAAAGCCACCACACCGGACCAGACGATGGTGATCGCCACGCTTTCCAGTTGTATCAGCAGCTGATGCCCCATGGTCACACCCTCGGCAAAGCCCACGCCTCCCAGAGAACTTGCAGCGAAAACTCCGGTCATGATGCAGCCGACAATGCCGCACACACCGTGAACGCCAAACACGTCACACGGGTCATCCACGCGCAGAAAACGCTTCAGCATGGTTACGCCCCACAGACCTGCCAGCCCCGCAACGACACCAATAATCAGCGCACCGCCAACACCGATATAGCCACATGCAGGTGTTACGCCTACCAGACCGGCAATGGCGCCAGAACACGCGCCCAGCAGAGACGGTTTGCCACGCAGCGCCCATTCGCCGAAGATCCATCCGAGGATGGCGGCCGCGGTGGCAACCACGGTGTTGACGAAGGCCAGTGCAGCGATTTCATTCGCCATACCCGCAGAACCAGCGTTAAAGCCAAACCAACCAATATAAAGGATAGCGGTACCGGTGAAGACCATCGGCAGATTGTGCGGTTTAAAGGCTTCTTTACCAAAACCGACGCGTTTGCCAATCAGATACGCCCCCACCAGGCCGGCAATCGCCGCGTTGATGTGCACCACTGTTCCACCTGCAAAATCCAAGGCGCCATGGGAAGCCAGCAAGCCGCCGCCCCAGACCATATGGGCAATGGGGATATAGGATAGCGTTAGCCACACCACCACAAAAATCAGCACCGCAGAGAAGCGAATACGTTCAGCCAGTGCCCCAACGATAAGTCCCACGGTGATGCAGGCGAACGAGCCCTGAAAAGCAACGTGAATGTACTGGTAGAAGCTCCCCGTGACCGCCGTCAGCGCGATGTTCTTCAGCAATACCCAGTTAAAGTTGCCGAAGAAATTATTCCCTTCACCAAAGGCCAGTGAGTAGCCATAAACCACCCATAAAATACAAACCAGAGCAAATGTCACTGTAACCTGGGTCAGCATCGACAACACGTTCTTACCGCGAATCAAACCGCCGTAGAACAGCGCAATGCCTGGGATAGTCATAAACAGCACCAGTGCGGTACAGATCATCATAAAAGCATTATCCGCTTTATCCGCAACAGCCGGTGCCGCCATCGACAGCCCCGGCAGCAGCGCCAGTGAAGCAATACCCGTTTTCATCGTCGCTATCTTCATTTTTTGGTTTCCTATCACTGTGTGCCAGAAATTACAGTGCGGCTTCGTCGGCTTCGCCGGTACGAATACGAATCACACGTTGCAGCTCGGCGACGAAGATTTTGCCGTCGCCAATTTTTCCGGTGTAGGCCGCCTTACTGATGACATCAATCACGCCATCCAGTTGGTCGTCGGCAATCGCCACATCAATCTTCACCTTTGGCAGAAAGTTGACGCTATATTCTGCCCCACGGTACAACTCAGCATGACCTTTCTGTCGGCCAAACCCCTTCACTTCGGTGACGGTTAGCCCCTGAATACCAATAGACGACAATGCTTCACGGACGTCTTCGAGTTTGAACGGTTTGATTACCACGGTAACCAGCTTCATAGATCCCCTCCAGTCAGAATTCAGTAGTGGCTGCAGATACACCTGTTGAATGTTGCAAGGGATGTGCCAGGAATGAAAAATGCGGAATAGTTCAGGCTTACAGGGTACTGTCGAGGGAGAAAAAGAAAAAACGCACTATGGCGGTGCATAGTGCGTTACATTTTTGCACCAGATTGTTGATTGTCGTATCAGAGCTACGCTATCAGGCGAGCACAGAATCCTCTTGCGTGCTGGCGGCTAACTCCTCACCCGCCAGCTGCAGCTGGTACATCTGCCAGTAACGGCCTTGTGCCGCGAGTAATTGCTGGTGCGTACCACGCTCAACCGCCTGCCCACGATGCAGCACCAGAATGGTATCCGCATCGACAATCGTCGATAACCGATGCGCAATCACCACCAGCGTGGTGTGTTCACGTACCGCCGCCAGCGCGTGCTGTATGGCCTGTTCAGTGCCGGAGTCAATACTGGCCGTGGCTTCGTCGAGGATCAGCACCTGCGGCGTTTCAACCAATACCCGTGCCAGCGCCAGCAGCTGTTTCTGCCCAACAGAGAGATTATTGCCCTGCTCGCCCAGCCGGGTATGAATCCCCTCACTTAGACCCCGCGCCAGTTCCGCTAGCTGTACGGTTTCCAGCGCCTGCCACACCCGTTCTTCTGAGATATCACGACCCAGCGTGACGTTTGCCAGGAAAGTATCTGCCATCACCACCGGATCCTGCTGCACCATCGCGATGCCCTGACGCAATGCACCGTGGCTCAGTGAAGACAACGGCCGTCCATCAAGACGGATTTCACCCTGCGTCAGAGGGTAGTACCCCATCAGCAGGCTGGCCAGCGTACTTTTGCCGCTGCCAGTGTGTCCGACCAAAGCCACAAAACTGCGCGATGGTACGGACAGGCTGATGTTTTGCAGCACCAGATTGTCGTCACGATAGGCAAATGAAACGTTATCCACCTCAATGTCCCCGCTCTTCAGCGGTCGCTCATCGTCACCATAGCGCTGACGTGGTCCGTCCATCAGCTCGAACACTCGCTCACCGGCGACAACCGCCTGTTGCAACATGGATTGCTGGGTAGTCAACTCAATCAGCGGTTCGTTCAAACGGCCAAGATAGCTGATAAACGCGTACAGCACGCCAACCTCGATGGCGCTGCCAGAGGTAAAGCTGAACAACATCAGCAAACCGCAGAGGATCAGCGCCGAGAAAAGGCTCAACAGCGGACGCAGCAAAAAGCCATCCAGGCGCAGAGTCTGCATACGCGCCATATAGTGCGAACGGCTGGCCTCGCCCATTCTCTCGCCAAATCGCGCCTGCTGGCGGAACTGTTGGATAACGCTCATGCCGTTGATAACTTCGTTAAAGCCATCGTTAATATCCGCCAGATAAGCGCGAACCCGGCGCACAATCGGGGTGCTGTAACGTTGATAAATCACCATCACCACCAGCACAGCCGGGAAAATGGCCATCGCCACCAGCGCCATACGCCACTCGAGGCTAAACATCGCTACCAGCATGGCGCCGATTAAGGCCGCGCTGCGCAGCACCGTTGCAACCACCGTCACGTACAAATCGCGAATAACTTCGGTGTCATTGGTCACGCGGGAGATAAGCTGCCCGACAGGTTGCGTATCAAAGGCGCTCAGCGGCTGGCGTAACGCCGCGTCCATTACGTCGGTGCGTAACTGTTGTACTACGCCAACCGCCGCCTGGTTAAACAGCAATGACTGTGCGTAATGCAGGCCTGCTGCCAGCAGTTGCAGACCGATATACGCCGTAACCAGCCCGGCGACCATTGCCAGCGGCAGATTATTCTTCGCCACCATGTTATCGATAAAATAGCTAATCAGCAGCGGGCCGCTGACTTCCGCCGCCGCCGCCACCCACAGCATGACCACCGCAATTGCCAGCTGTTTTCGCCACGGAGAGCCGTACGCCAGTAGTCTTTTCAGGGGCGGCCATAGCTGCCCAAAACTACGCATTAGCCGCCTCCTCGTTTATTTCTGGTGTATCAGACAGCGCCGCTTCCAGTTGCTGATAGCGGTACATATCGCGATACCAGCCAGGCTGCTGCACTAAGGCCTCATGTTCGCCGCGCTGAGCAACATGCCCATGTTGCATCACAATAATCTCGCTGGCCTCCGTCAGGGCGGATAAGCGGTGGGCGCTGATAATCACGGTTCTGCCTTCGCCCCACTGGCGCAGGTTATGCAGGATCTGATGCTCGGTACGACCATCTACTGCCGACAGCGCATCATCCAGAATCAGGATTTCAGCGTTTAGCAGTAGCGCTCGGGCGATAGAAATACGCTGTTTTTGCCCACCCGACAGCATCACCCCGCGTTCGCCTACTTCGGTGTTATAGCCTTGTGGAAGCCGTAGAATATCCTCATGGACGCTGGCGAGGCGCGCCACATGTTCGATCTCTTCTTGCGTGGCCTGTGGGCGTCCCAACGCGATGTTGTTGCCGACGGTATCCGAAAACAGGAATGGCGTCTGGCTGACAACCGCCAGTCGGCTGCGCCAGCTATCCAACTGTAAGCGCGTCAGCGGGATATCATGAAAGCGCACATCGCCCTCGGTGATATCAAAATGACGCTGGATCAGCGACAACACCGTACTTTTCCCCGCGCCGGTCGGACCACAAATGCCCAGCATTTGCCCAGGATTGAGCTGGAAGTTCACATTTTCCAGTGCCGGGTGGGTGGTTTGCGGGTAGCAAAATTCGCGAATCGCCACCGCCAGTTCGCCGCGTCCTTCCGGCACGGGTTCTGTGCCGTCATCCACCACCGGTGCCTCAGCCAGCATGGCGCGAATACGGCTGTAGGCGGCGCTGCCACGCTCGACGATGTTAAACATCCATGCCAGCGCCAGCATCGGCCAAATCATCAGGCCGAGATACATCATAAAGCTGGTGAGCTGGCCGAGCGTCAGCGAACCGTGTACCACCATCCAGCTTCCTCCGGCAATCGCCAGTAGATTAGCCATCCCAATGGCGATATAAATTGTGGGATCAAAGCGAGCGTCAATGCGTGCCACGCGCAGGTTTTTCTTACCGGTATCTTCGGCATCTGCGGCAAATAATGCCGACTGCCGATCCTCGAGACCAAAGGCCTTGATCATGCGAATACTGGTCAGACTTTCCTGAGTACGATCGTTGAGACTGGAAAACGCCGCCTGAGCCAGCTTAAAGCGGTTGTGGAGTCGATCGCCGTAACGCTTGATCATTAACGCCATCACCGGCATCGGCAGCAGCGCAATGAGCGTGAGCTGCCAGCTGATCTGCGTGGACATCACGATCAGCACCGCGCATCCCATGACCAGAGAATCTACGAGCGTCAGCACGCCTTCACCAGCGGCGAATACCACGCGATCGACATCGTTGGTGGCACGCGCCATCAGATCGCCCGTGCGGTGACGCAGATAAAACTCTGGATGCTGGCGACTCAACTGACGGTAATAATCTTCCCGCAGCTCAACCGCCAGTTGGTAGGATGCGCCAAACAATAGCACGCGCCAGACATAGCGCAGCAAATAAACCACCACGGCGATCAATGCAATGGTTCCCACCCACATCAACAGCCGCTCGGTGGTGAAGCGTTGAGTGGTTACCCCATCGACAATGATCCCAACCACTTTCGGCGGAATAAGCTGAAGAATAGCGATGATGATAAGCAGGGCCACCGCCCCGAGGTAGCGACGCCACTCCCGGCGGAAGTACCAGCTTAATTGAGCAAATAATCGCACGTGTAATGTCCTGACAAAATTTTCGGCAATAAGCGCCGGGAGAATTATTCAATAGGGAGAGCTGTTGTGTATTTAATCTGTTCCATCGCAAAGCTGGAGGTGACGTCAGACAAGCCCGGTACGCTGTTCACCAGGCGTTTATAAAATTCATCGTAGCTTTTCATATCAGCAACCTGCACTCGCATCAGGTAGTCATACTCCCCTGCCATACGCCAGAACCCCAGTACTTCCGGCATACCGGTGACTTCGGTAACAAAGCGGCAATACCATTCGCTGCTGTGGTGCTGAGTTTTGATCAGCACAAACGCGGTTAAGCCCAGCCCCAGTTTTTCGGGGTCCAGCAAAGCGACTCTACCCAGCAGAACACCGTCATCCTCGAGCCGTTTGAGGCGTTTCCAGCAGGGGGTGGTAGTCAGATTAACGGCATCTGCTAACGCCTGCAAAGAAAGGGTGCAGTCCTGTTGCAGTAAGCCAAGCAGCTTACGGTCAATTTTGTCTAACATATCCACTCCACAGAGAAGAATTTTCTCCTTACATTCTATTTTAAAGGCTAAATGGCAACAATTTTTTCCGTGCTTTTCGCTATTCTGGGCACAAAATGACAAATGGATATCCATTAATTATGAATAGCTCCTGGGTTAAAAACGCCATCAATGAAATCAACGCGGATTATCAGCGTTCTGCGGATACGCATCTCATTCGTCTGTCGCTACCGGCGTTTCCGGGTATTCAGCTCTATTTGAAAGATGAGAGCACGCATCCTACCGGGAGCCTGAAGCATCGTCTGGCGCGTTCACTGTTTTTGTACGGACTGTGCAATGGCTGGATCAAAGAAGGCACCACCATTATTGAATCATCGTCCGGTTCAACGGCGGTCTCTGAGGCTTATTTCGCCCGACTGTTAGGACTGCCGTTTATTGCCGTCATGCCTTCCTGCACCGCGAAACGTAAAATTGAACAGATTGAATTTTACGGCGGTCGCTGTCATTTCGTGGAAAGCGCCTGCGAAATCTATGCAGCCTCTGAACAGCTGGCGCGTGAGCTGAACGGTCATTACATGGACCAGTTCACTTATGCTGAGCGCGCCACCGACTGGCGCGGCAATAACAATATTGCCGACAGCATTTTCCGTCAGATGCAGTGCGAGCCCAACCCCGTCCCCCGTCATATCGTAATGAGCGCCGGAACCGGCGGCACTTCAGCAACCATTGGCCGTTATATTCGCTGTCAGGGCTACGACACTCGTCTGATGGTAGTAGACCCGGAGAACTCGGTTTTTCTGCCCTTCTGGCAGGAGCGCGATGCGACATTGCGCAGCCCGGTCGGAAGCAAAATCGAAGGCATCGGTCGCCCGCGTGTCGAACCGTCCTTTATTCCTGACGTAGTTGATGAAATGCTGCGCGTACCGGATGCCGCAAGCGTGGCGACCGCGCACTGGCTGGAAACGCAGCTGGGTCGTAAAGTCGGCGCCTCAACCGGCACCAACATGTGGGGAACGCTGCAACTTGCCGCGCGCATGCGCAACGCCGGAGAAACGGGTTCACTGGTGACGCTGCTGTGTGACAGCGGCGAACGTTATCTGGAAACCTACTACAACCCGCAGTGGGTCGACGCGCACATTGGTGATTTAACGCCGTGGAAAGCAGAACTTGCCCAGTTGCTGAATACACACTGAGCAGACAAAAAAAAGCCAGACGCGAAGTCTGGCTTGCTGGAAGGGATCTCTCATTCGGGGGAATAAGGTAGATGCGGATTGTCCAGCCAATGCGTCAAAAAGTGTGACACCGCCTGATTACGGCAATGCCCAATCACCGATAAATGAGGCAGTTCAGCCATCAGTTGCGGCATTGCGTTACCCATAATAAGACCACGCCCAACGCTGCCTAACATTTCGCGATCGTTCATAGCATCGCCAAATGCCATACACTCGGCCATTGAATACCCTAAGTGGTCACTCAACACCGCCAGCGCGGATCCTTTGTTACAGCCCAGCGGCAGCACCTCGAGGCAATCAAACGCGGAGAAACAGAGATGCGCCTGTTCTCCCAGCGCTTCATTCAGTTGAATGCGCAATTGGATCAGAGACTCATGATCGCCACAGAAACAGACCTTCGTTACCTGATGAGCCGGAATACGTTTCACATCGACGATCTGGTAGCGAAATCCGCTATATACATGCGCCTGTAATAGCGAGGGGATCTCTTGTCCGGTGAACCAACCGTTGTCATTAAAGACATGCATGCTGGCGGTGGTATCCCATTTCTGATGTAACACGATATCCGCAACATTCGGATCCAGATCCTGTCGGTGCAACACATCGCCCTCCTGGGAGTGAATGCGCGTGCCGTTACCGGTGATCAAAAAGGCGTCCAGTGAGATCGAACCCAAAATATGGCGCATTTCCAGCACATGGCGGCCGGTGGCAAATGTCAGGGTGATATCGCGTTCACGCAGGCGCGCCAGCGTTGAAAGCGTTTCGTCACCTAAATGGTGATTCGGCATCAAAAGGGTGCCATCCATATCAAATGCAGCCAGACGAGCCATTTCTTTCTCCACACTGTGACGCGGTTAACTTGTGATTCAGTATCACCTGAGATATACGGAAGTAATAGTGAATAGATAAAATGAATTGTTCCGGGTTTATCTGCGCAAAAACCGTTAACGGGCCATCCTGAAGGATCAAGTATCAATGCGTCTGCTTAATCGCCTGAACCAGTACCAACGCCTGTGGCAACCGTCGCACGGCGAACCGCAGTCGGTGACCGTAGGGGAACTGGCCGAACGTTGTTTTTGCAGCGAGCGCCACGTACGCACCCTGCTAAAGCAAGCTCAGGATGCTGGCTGGCTGGAGTGGCACGCCCAGTCGGGGCGCGGGAAACGCGGGCAGTTACGCTTTTTGGTGACGCCAGATTCCCTGCGCAACACCATGATGGAACAGGCGCTACAAAAGGGAGAACAGCTTAGCGTGCTGGAGCTGGCTCAACTGGCACCGGGAGAATTAAGAACGTTGCTACAGCCGTTTATGGGCGGTCAGTGGCAAAACGACACGCCAACCCTGCGTATTCCCTATTACCGCCAGCTTGACCCTTTGCACCCTGGATTTCTCCCCGGCCGCGCGGAGCAACACCTCGCCGGACAAATTTTCTCTGGCCTGACCCGGTTTGACAGTAATACGCAACGCCCCTGCGGTGATTTGGCCCACCACTGGAATATCTCCGCCGACGGTCTGCGCTGGGATTTCTATATTCGGTCCACCTTGTACTGGCATAACGGCGATGCGGTCAGCAGCACGCAGCTACATCAACAATTGCTGAAGCTGTTAGCGCTACCGGCATTGAATAAGCTGTTTATCAGCGTAAAGCGTATTGAGGTGACGCATCCCCAGTGCCTGACCTTTATTTTGCATCGCCCCGATTACTGGCTGGCGCATCGTCTGGCAAGCTACAGCAGTCACCTTGCGCATCCTGCATACCCGGTTGTGGGTACTGGCCCGTTTAGGTTGACACTATTTACTCCTGAGCTGGTGCGTATCGAGAGTCACGATCACTACCATTTGAGACATCCGCTACTAAAAGCCATTGAATACTGGATAACCCCGCAGCTGTTCTCTCAGGATTTGGGCACCAGCTGTCGCCATCCTGTGCAAATTGCAATTGGTAAACCCGAAGAGCTGCCAATGCTAAGCCAGGTGAGCAGCGGAATCAGCCTCGGTTTTTGTTATCTCACGCTCAGAAAAAGCGCACGCCTGAATACGCAGCAGGCCCGTCGGCTGGTCAATATTATCCATCGTTCTTCCCTGCTACAAACGCTTGAGGTGGATGAAAATCTGATCACGCCAAGCAATGCGCTGTTGCCAGGATGGACTATCCCACAATGGGATGAGCTGGACGAGGTAGCGCTACCGGAAAAACTGACGCTGGCTTATCACCTGCCGGTAGAACTGCACGCCATGGCTGAACAGCTTCGACTGGCGCTGGCACAGCTCGGCTGTGAATTAACCCTTATTTTTCATAATGCTAAAAACTGGGATGGCGAGCATCCTTTAGCTCTGGCCGACCTGATGATGGGCGACAGATTAATTGGCGAAGCACCTGAATATACGCTCGAGCAGTGGCTGCGCTGCGATCAACTCTGGTCACACGTATTGAGCGCACCAGCATTTACTCATCTGCAAACTACCCTGGATGCCCTGCAAATCCAGGCCGATGAAGACGATCGTCATGCGGCCTTACAACAAGTTTTCGCCACGCTGATGCATGACGCAACCCTGACGCCGCTGTTCAATTATCACTATCGTATCAGCGCGCCACCGGGCGTGAACGGCGTACGCCTGAATCCTCGCGGCTGGTTTGAGTTCACCGAAGCCTGGCTACCGCCCCCGTTGGCATGAAGAAGCTGGTCGGCGACACGCCCAGGCGCTACCATAAGGGTTTTGTTATTTGTCAGGAAAAGCCATGAAACGTGCCGTTGTTGTATTCAGTGGGGGCCAGGACTCCACAACCTGTCTGGCGCAAGCGCTACATCAATATGATGAAGTACATTGCGTAACCTTCGATTATGGTCAGCGCCATCGCGCTGAGATCGATGTCGCACGTGACCTGGCCTTAAAACTCGGCGCACGCGCGCACAAGGTACTTGATGTCACGCTGCTCAGCGAACTGGCCGTCAGCAGCCTGACCCGCGATAATATTCCGGTACCTGATTACGAACCGGATGCGAACGGCATTCCCAACACCTTTGTGCCAGGACGCAATATTCTGTTTTTAACGCTGGCAGCAATTTACGCATATCAGGTACAGGCAGAGGCGGTCATTACCGGCGTGTGTGAAACGGATTTCTCTGGATACCCGGACTGTCGCGATGAGTTCGTCAAAGCGCTGAACCATGCCGTGAGCCTGGGGATGGCGAAAAATATCCGCTTTGAAACCCCGCTGATGTGGATCGATAAAGCCGAAACCTGGGCGCTGGCTGACTACTGGGGTAAGCTGGATCTGGTACGTGAAGAAACGCTGACCTGCTATAACGGCATCAAAGGTGACGGTTGCGGACACTGTGCGGCGTGTAATCTGCGCGCCAACGGCCTGAACCATTATCTTGCAGATAAACCGGCGGTGATGGCGGCAATGAAGCAGAAAACCGGGTTAAAGTAATGTGTTGAGTGATGCCGGATAGCCTTTGCTTATCCGGCCTGCAGACACTTGCAGCCACTACTGCACCATCTGCTCCAGCTTTTCGCGTAACTCCCCTTCCAGCGGCAGCGCTTTTTGCGTTTTCAAATCAATACAGACGAAGGTTATCAATGCGTCTGCCACCACCTGCCCTTCCGGCTCCAGGGTAATTGTCTGGTTTAACACCCCGCTTTTGCCATTTAATTGCTGAACCTGGCTGGTAATGGTCAGCAGGTCGCTGAGTACCGCTGGACGGCGGTAGTTAATATTTATATTCACGACCACAAAAGCGATATTGTGCGCAGTCATCCATTGAAAGCTGTCGCTGTTTTCCAGACCATCCCAGCGGGCTTCTTCCAAAAACTCGAGATAGCGGGCGTTGTTGACGTGCTGATAGACATCAAGATGAAAACCACGGACTTTGATTTGTGTTTGCATAGCGCAGAAACCTTAGGTTGTTTTTATAAGAACATACTTTAGGGTAGAGAGGTCATAACTGGTATGACCTCTCTAGTCTGGCAAATTTTCAGCGCTGTGCAAGTTATTAAAGTGTTAAAACTGCCAGGTTACGCTCCACCAGCGAACTGCCCATACCCGGTACCTGCTTTAAGTCCTCCACCGTTTTAAACGGCCCGTACTCCTCACGATAGCTCACAATCGCCTGTGCTTTCTTCAGGCCGACACCGTTCATGACTCGCGCTAAATCCTCCGCGGAAGCGCTGTTGATGCTTACCCTGGTGCCTTCATCGTCGCTTGCCTTAGTCGGCAGTGTGGCTTTGCTTTGTGCCGCCCCTGAGGTCTCCGCTTTAGTTTGTACCGCCTGACTTTTGGCGACAGGCTCTGCAGCCAGTGCGCTTTGAGCCATGCCAGCACAGGTCAATGAAAGGGTGATAAGCAGAGCTTTGATTCCATGTTTCATACTGTTTTCTCCTTGTTTGTTAACAGTGGAATCACGATAGCGAGGTGCAGTACGGCAGACAAACAGCAAATATCAGAATTGGAAAAGGCCGCGAAAGCGGCCTTTGGGGGATACAACTTTTTGCAATTTTTTGCGAGCAGCCTCGGTTATTGCTGCTGATCCAGCGCATCACCGATTTTAATTTTTGCCGCTTTGCGCAGGTTGCTCATTAGCGCTTCGAAGACAATCTGCGCGTTGTTCTGGGTAATCCCCTGTACCATCGCTTTCTTCTGCGCTTCAGGCATAGAACCGGCTTTCACCTCGTCCAGCGCCAGCAGAACAACGTTGCCCTGCATGTCGTTTGCCACGCCGTAGCTCGGTTTATCCTTCGTCGGCAGAGGCAGACTAAACGCAGCCTGGCTCAGCGGATCCTGACCAGTACGGCTCAGGGTTTTCGCTTCACCAAAGCTCAGACCCGCCGCTTTCATGGCTTCATCGCCTTTACCGGCCTTCAGATCCACCAGCAGTTTATCAGCATCCAGCTTCGCCTGTTGCACTGCTTTATTGTGCTTAACAAGCGCAGTTACCTGCTCTTTCACTTCCGCCAGCGGCTTAACGGCTTCGGCTTTGTGCTCTGCAATACGCAGGACAAATGCGCGATCGCCATCCACGGTGATGATGTCAGAGTTGCTGCCAGGCGTTCCGTTCTCGCCAACCAGACCGCCATTGAAAATGATGTCTGAAACAGGTTTGAAATTCAGCTCTTCCGGCAGGCTGTCACGGCTAAACCAGCCCGTTTCAACCGCTTTCATACCTGCTGCCTGCTCTGCACCCGCCAGAGATTCGTTATCGTTGCTGGCCGCATCGCTGACTTTCTGTTGCAGCGCATAGTATGCATCCAGCGCTTTTTCCTGCTTCACTTTCGCCGCAATGTCGTCACGGGCTTCGCTCAGCGGTTTAACCTTCGCAGGCTGTACGTCATCAAGACGCGCAACGAGGAAACCAACGGAAGACTTAATCACGCCAGACAGCTGACCTTTTTCTTTCAGACCGGCATTCTTCAGCTCGTCCGGGGTGGTGGAATCTTCCAGCCATCCCATGTCCCCGCCTTTGCGCGCAGAGATGATGTCAGCAGATTTTTCTTTTGCCAGCGCAGCGAAATCACCACCTTTGTTCAGCGCGTCCAGTACTGCTTTGGCTTCATCTTCCGTTTTGGTCTGAATGATGCTGTAGCGGTTACGCTGCGGCTGCGTGAACTGGTCCTGATGCTGGTCATAGTAAGACTGAATATCAGCATCGCTGGCCGTCTCCTGCATTGCTGCAGCATCCAGCTTGATGTAGCTCACACGGAACTGTTCCGGCGTCATAAAGTTGTTTTTATTCTGCTCGTAGTAGCTGGAAATTTCCTGCTCAGTAACAGACTGCTTCGCGGCCAGAGCGTTAACGTCAATTGTCGCCTCGCGCACGATACGCTGCTGTGCAACCAGCGCTGCCAGCTCATCCGTTTCACCTTTGAGCATAAAGTCCGTACCGGCAACGCCGTTAATCAGCTGCTGGGTAGTAAGCTGATTACGTAATGCCTGTGCGTACTGATCCGCGGTCATGCCCATCTGATTAACAATCGCGTTGTAGCGGTTGTTATCAAATTTGCCATCGACCTGAAAAGCAGGCGTGGCAAAAATAGCCTGCTTAATCTGATCGTCGCTGATATTGAGCTTAAGCTCGCGGGAATACTGATCCAGCAGCGCTTCGTCAACAAGACGATTCAGCACCTGCTGACGCAGCGTTTTCATGTAGCCTTCGTTCGCGGCCAGCTCGGAGTATTGATCGCCCAGCTGTTGCTGCATGCGGTTACGTTCACTGTTGAACGCATTCTCGAACTGCCCGCGGCTGATCTCCTGGCCATTCACTTTGGCGGCGAAGTTATTGCCCCCGCCAATCAGGTAACCACTCACGCCGGTCAAAATGAACGACACGATAATGATACCGAAAATAATCTTGAGCACGAGACTGTTAGCAGCCGTGCGTAAGCTGTCCATCATGGTGTAACCACACTCCGCTGTAGATGACTATACGCGTTATCTCTCAAGCCGCCTGCGCGTTGACACAACAACGGCGGCAAGGATTTTGAGTATATATGCTTCACGCAGCATAGCGTTTCCTGAACGCTGCGCACAAAGGCCTATTGTGACAAGAAACAGGGGTAATTGTCAGCCCACAACACGTAGAAAGTACCGGAATTACAAATAAAAAAGGCACATCAGTCGATGCGCCCTTGTACTTCGTCACATCCCCAAAGGGGAAATCACTTAGTTTACCGCGTCTTTCAGTGCTTTACCTGCACGGAAGCCCGGTACTTTAGCCGCGGCAATGGTGATCTCTTTACCTGTTTGCGGGTTGCGACCAGTACGGGCAGCACGCTCTTTAACGGCAAAAGTACCAAAACCTACCAGCGCTACGTCATCACCTTCTTTCAGAGATTCGGTAACAGAAGCAATAATTGCATCTAACGCACGTCCAGCCGCAGCTTTAGAGATATCAGCCCCTGCAGCAATTTTGTCGATCAGTTGAGATTTATTCACTCTTCTCTTCCTCTTTATAATTTATATCGCACATGAATCCTTCAAAGTGCGAACGCGCAGCAGTTATATCAGGCCTGCCATGCCCTTACAACACCCGTTAATGATGGCAAGCCCAATCCGTCATCTAAATTAGCTATACAAAAAAAGGCTGGCAAGTCCGAAATGGCCTGCCAGCCCAGTTTTTATTAGTGCTCTTTGCGCGAGGTCACTATTTTGCGGTCACAACCTGCATTCCGGAGGGTTCATTTTGCAACGCGAGAGTCAGTACTTCCTCAATGCGTTTCACCGGATGGATGTCCAGATCGGCAATCACGTTGTCCGGAATCTCTTCCAGGTCACGTTTGTTTTCGTCTGGAATTAAGACCGTTTTAATACCACCACGGTGTGCCGCCAGCAGTTTTTCTTTCAAACCACCGATCGGCAGAACCTGGCCACGCAGGGTGATCTCGCCGGTCATCGCCACGTCGGCGCGGACCGGGTTACCGGTCAGGCAAGAAACCAACGCGGTACACATGGCGATACCCGCACTTGGACCATCTTTCGGCGTCGCCCCTTCTGGAACGTGAACGTGGATGTCGCGTTTTTCGTAAAAATCCGGATTAATACCCAGTTTTTCCGCACGCGCACGCACCACAGTCAGCGCAGCCTGAATGGATTCCTGCATGACTTCACCCAGCGAACCGGTGTAGGTCAGCTTACCTTTACCCGGTACGCAGGCGGTTTCGATGGTCAGCAGATCGCCGCCCACTTCCGTCCACGCCAGACCGGTCACCTGGCCCACGCGGTTTTCGTTGTCCGCACGGCCATAGTCAAAGCGCTGTACGCCCAGGTAGTCGTGCAGGTTGTCGCCGTTGATCTCAATATGTTTCAGTGACTTATCAAGCAGCAGCTGTTTCACCGCTTTGCGGCACAGTTTGGAGATTTCGCGCTCCAGACTACGCACGCCCGCTTCACGGGTGTAGTAACGAATAATGCCTACAATGGCGCTATCGTCGACCGTCAGTTCACCTTTTTTCAGCGCGTTACGCTCAATCTGTTTCGGCAACAGGTGACGTTTAGCAATGTTCAGCTTCTCGTCTTCGGTATATCCAGACAGACGGATCACTTCCATACGATCCAGCAACGGGGCCGGAATATTCATGGAGTTAGAGGTCGCAACAAACATCACGTCGCTGAGATCGTAGTCCACTTCCAGATAGTGATCGCTGAACGCCACGTTCTGCTCTGGATCCAGCACCTCAAGCAGTGCGGAAGCCGGATCGCCACGCATGTCAGAAGACATTTTGTCGATCTCATCAAGCAGGAACAGCGGGTTTTTCACGCCTACTTTGGCCATTTTCTGGATCAGTTTACCCGGCATTGAACCGATGTAGGTCCGGCGGTGACCACGAATTTCAGCCTCGTCACGCACGCCGCCCAGGGCCATACGGATGTATTTACGCCCAGTAGCTTTAGCAATGGACTGTCCCAGAGAGGTTTTACCCACCCCCGGCGGTCCTACCAGACACAGAATTGGGCCTTTGATTTTGTTTACACGGCTTTGTACCGCGAGATACTCAAGGATACGGTCTTTGACGCGTTCCAGACCGTAATGGTCGGTATCGAGGATTTCCTGCGCCTGACGCAGGTCTTTTTTGACCTTACTACGCGCATTCCACGGCACCTGTACCATCCAGTCGATGTAACCACGCACCACGGTCGCTTCCGCCGACATCGGAGACATCATTTTCAGCTTCTGCAGTTCTGCTTCCGCTTTCTCTTTTGCCTCTTTCGGCATTTTCGCCGCGTCGATCTTACGCTTCAGCGCTTCGTTTTCGTCCGGCGCGTCGTCCATCTCGCCGAGCTCTTTCTGAATCGCTTTCATTTGCTCATTCAGATAGTACTCACGCTGGGATTTTTCCATCTGCTTTTTCACGCGGTTGCGAATGCGCTTCTCAACTTGCAGCAGATCGATTTCAGACTCCATCATCGCCATCAGATATTCCAGACGTTCGTTAACGTCGGACATCTCCAGCACGGACTGTTTGTCAGCCAACTTCAGCGGCATGTGCGCTGCGATGGTGTCCGCCAGACGCGCAGGATCGTCAATGCTGTTCAGCGACGTCAGCACTTCTGGTGGGATTTTCTTGTTCAGCTTGATATAGCCTTCGAACTGGCTGATAGCAGTACGTACCAGCACTTCCTGTTCGCGCTCATCAATAGCAGGCGAGTCAAGGTACTCCGCTTTCGCAGAGAAGTGCTCGCCATTGTCAGACAGCGCTGAAATACGCGCGCGCTGTAACCCCTCGACCAGCACTTTTACGGTGCCATCAGGCAGTTTCAGCATCTGCAAAATAGAGGCCACGGTCCCGACGGTGAAAAGATCGTTTACACCCGGCTCATCCGTTGACGCTTCTTTCTGCGCGACCAGCATGATTTTTTTATCATGGTCCATAGCCGCTTCCAGACAACGGATAGATTTTTCCCGCCCTACAAATAAGGGTATGACCATGTGCGGATAAACCACCACATCGCGCAACGGCAATACGGGGATTTCAATGCGTTCAGAACGCTCAGGATTCATAGAGCTCTCTCTTAGTTTAGTTTCCGCCAGGTAATCAGGTGGTACGACTGTGCTCCACACCACCTTTAACATGTATGTCAGTATATGGGGATGTTTCCCACACATTCAACGCCATGTTTACGGAAAAATAAAAGGGGAGATAAAATCCCCCCTTTTAAATTAAATGTCTGTATGAATTGATGAATTATTCGCCAGATGCCTGCTGTGCTTCCGGCTTACCGTAAATCAGCAATGGCTTGCTCTGGCCACCAATCACCGACTCATCGATCACCACTTTTTCGACGTCTTCCATAGAAGGCAGATCGTACATGGTGTCGAGCAACGCAGCTTCGACGATAGAACGCAAACCACGCGCACCGGTTTTACGCGCCATCGCTTTCTTGGCGATCGCATCCAGCGCTTCCTCACGGAATTCCAGATCAACACCTTCAAGATTGAACAGCGCCTGATACTGCTTGGTCAGGGCATTTTTCGGCTCTTTGAGGATCTGGATCAGCGCTTCTTCGCTCAGTTCGCTCAGCGTTGCCACAACCGGCAGACGACCGATGAACTCAGGGATCAGACCAAATTTGATCAGATCTTCCGGTTCCACCTGCGACAGCAGTTCACCTTCGCTGGCTTTGTCAGACTGCGCTTTTACCGTTGCGCCAAAACCAATGCCGGAGCCGGTTTCAACACGATTAGCAATGACTTTATCCAGACCGGCAAATGCCCCACCGCAAATAAACAGGATCTTGGAGGTATCAACCTGCAGGAATTCCTGCTGAGGATGTTTACGCCCCCCCTGCGGCGGAACGGCGGCAACCGTACCTTCAATCAGTTTCAACAGCGCCTGCTGCACGCCTTCGCCAGAAACGTCACGGGTAATAGATGGGTTGTCAGACTTACGAGAGATCTTGTCGATTTCATCGATATAGACAATCCCGCGCTGTGCTTTCTGCACGTCGTAATCGCACTTCTGCAGCAGCTTCTGAATAATGTTTTCAACATCTTCACCCACATAACCGGCTTCGGTCAGCGTGGTGGCATCAGCCATGGTGAACGGAACGTCCAGCAGGCGCGCCAGCGTTTCAGCCAGTAGCGTTTTACCGGAACCCGTTGGGCCAATCAGCAGGATGTTACTTTTGCCCAACTCGACGCCATTGCTGGTGTCGCCGTTGCGCAGACGTTTGTAATGGTTGTATACCGCGACCGCCAGCACTTTCTTCGCCTGCTCCTGGCCGATAACATAATCGTCCAGATGGTTGCGAATTTCATGTGGCGTCGGCAGCGCACTGCGTTCACGGTGCGGTGCTACTTCCTTAATCTCTTCGCGAATGATGTCGTTACATAAATCAACACATTCGTCGCAGATATACACGGATGGTCCGGCAATCAGCTTACGCACTTCATGCTGGCTTTTGCCGCAAAAAGAGCAGTACAACAATTTGCCCGAGCCATCTTTGCGTTTATCTGTCATGGGTCAAAACCTCTTCTTTGTTCTTTGTGCCGCACACGACGACGCAAATGCCATTCTCAGGCGCAAGACGCTAGTCAGCGTTGTGCCGCTCCAGGTAATTATAGCGGCACACATGCGCGCTGGGCATTAATTACGATGGGTCAAAATCGAGTCGACCAGACCGTACTCTACCGCTTCAGAAGCAGAGAGGAAGCGATCGCGCTCGGTATCACGTTCAATCTGCTCAAGAGATTGACCCGTATGATGCGCCATAAGTTCGTTCATGCGCCCTTTTACCTTCAGGATTTCACGGGCATGAATTTCAATATCCGTTGCCTGGCCCTGGTAACCGCCCAGAGGTTGGTGGATCATGACGCGAGAGTTAGGTAGGCAAAAACGTTTACCCTTCGCCCCGGCGGTCAGCAGGAACGCGCCCATTGAGGCCGCCTGGCCCATACAAATGGTGCTGACGTCCGGCTTAATAAACTGCATGGTGTCATAGATAGACATCCCGGCAGTGATCACCCCACCAGGGGAGTTGATGTACAGGTAGATATCTTTTTCTGGGTTTTCTGCTTCCAGGAACAGCATCTGCGCCACGATCAGGTTAGCCATATGGTCTTCGACCTGGCCGGTCAGAAAAATGACGCGTTCCTTAAGTAGACGAGAATAGATATCAAAAGAGCGCTCACCACGTGAGGTCTGTTCAATGACCATCGGCACCAGCGCCATATGGGGTGCAAAGTTATCTCGTTCGCCGCTGTATGACATTTCCGTCTCCTGGATAAAATTTGAAAAAACCTGCTGTGCTGATTGTAACCTTATGGACGGATTATCAGCTAGTCCCTCAGTAATGGGTACGACATCGCCATAATTCAAGCATAACAATCTTTTGTTGTAACGCTAACACTGAAACGCTGTTTTCGCACTCTTCCCATGCAAAATGCGTGACAAAAAAAAACCCGCCACCAAAAGGTGACGGGCTTGCGTAGGAAATTCGTGCTAAAAAAGCGACGAATTACGCCTGCTGGTTCATCAGTTCGTTGAAGGAAGTGGCTTTTTCAGTCACTTTCGCTTTCGCCAGAACGGCTTCAACAGCCTGCTCTTCCAGAGCGACGTTACGCATGTTGTCCATCAGCTCTTTATTTTTGCTGTAGAACTCAACAACTTCTTTCGGATCTTCGTAAGCAGAAGCCATCTCTTCGATCAGGCCTTTAACGCGATCTTCGTCAGCTTTCAGCTCGTTGGTGCGAATCACTTCGCCCAGCAGCAGACCAACAACTACACGACGCTTAGCCTGTTCTTCGAACAGTTCACGCGGCAGTTCCAGCGCTTGTTTCTCGTTACCGCCAAAACGCTGTGCAGCCTGACGACGCAGAACGTCGATTTCGCTGTCGATCAGCGCAGCCGGAACGTCGATGTCGTTAGCTTTTACCAGACCTTCGATCGCCTGAGACTTAACGCGGTTACGCACTGCGCCTTTCAGCTCGCGCTCCATGTTTTTACGTACTTCAGCGCGCAGACCCGCGACGGAACCATCTTCAACGCCGAAACGTTTGATGAATTCTTCAGTCAGTTCCGGCAGTTCACGTTCTTCAACTTTCTTCAGGTTGATAACGAACTTAGCGGCTTTACCTTTCAGGTTTTCAGCGTGGTACTCTTCCGGGAAGGTCACGTCGATAGTGAACTCTTCGCCAGCTTTGTGGCCTTTAACGCCTTCTTCGAAACCTGGGATCATACGACCCTGGCCCATCGCCAGAACGAAGTCAGACGCTTTGCCGCCTTCGAACTCTTCGCCGTCTACAGAGCCGGTGAAGTCGATGGTTACACGATCTTCTGCATCAGCAGCGCCGTCTTTGTCTTTCCAGGTTGCCTGCTGCTTACGCAGGGTGTCCAGCATCACGTCAACGTCAGCGTCAGTAACTTCAACAACCGGTTTTTCAACTTCGATTGCTTCCAGGCCAGTCAGCTCAACTTCCGGGTAAACTTCGAACTCTACCGCGTAAGTAAAATCTTCACCCAGCTTGTATTCACCCGGAACGTAGTTCGGTGCGCCAGCCGGATTGATTTTTTCTTTGATGATCGCGTCAACGAAGTTGCGGCTCATCAGGTCGCCCAGAACGTCCTGGCGAACAGACGCGCCATAACGCTGAGCAACAACATTCATCGGTACTTTTCCTTTGCGGAAACCGTCAATACGCACTTTCTTCGCTACGTTGACCAGCTCGCTTTTCACAGCGGTCTCGATGCTGTCAGCAGCGATAGTAATCGTTACACGGCGGCCAAGGCCTTGAGTGGTTTCAACTGAAACTTGCATCTTGTTACCTCAAAAAATCACAGTGCTCGGTCAACTCTTCTCCGCAAGCACAGGTTGTTGGCTTCGCGGAACTGGGATGTTCTCATAATCAATCACATTCCCTGTCGTCAGAATCATCCCGAAGACATTCCGAAAAATAAGACGCGCATTATAGCGGCATCACTTTTATGAGTCGAGAACGGTTATCGCGCGTTGCTGCGGCTTTTTTCACAATTCCCGGCTAATTTTTGTCTGAATACTGTACGACACCCCCAGAATTCAGACAAAACAAAACGGCCCGCAGGCCGTTTTCACATAATCTGTAGCAACATACTGGAAAAGCGTCGGTTGTTGCAAATCCGTTTTTACGCGATGCTTCCCGCCCCACGACACGGAGGCGATGCAAAGATCGTATCCTGCAACGCTTCCCACTCCTTAATGGTGTAGGTATGCAGGGCAAGGGCATGAACGGTTGTGGAAAGCTCCGCCGTTAACGTGCTGTAAATCATCCGATGACGATTAAGAAAACGTTCACCTGTAAAGCGATCGCTAACCAGCACAACCTTAAAGTGGCTTTCAGAACCGGCCGGGACATTGTGACGATAGCTTTCATCCACAACTTCGAGGAATACGGGTTCGAACGCTGCCCTTAATTTTTCTTCTATTTGCTCACGAATCATCATGAAATTTTTCCTCCGACAACGCTGAGATGTCACCCATCCCTTTAAATACTAGCCGCTTTTACCGTTTTCATTACACCTTAGCAACAAAAAATTAGCGCTTGTCTGATTTTTCAGCCAAACGGATGAAGTTCACTGAATCCTCACTTCGATTTATTGCAAAAATCCCGTTTATGGTCTTTAGAAAGTCATAAAACGGACAACACAATGAATTTACATGCGTTACCCACTTCCCCTCATCGTTGGCGATGTTATGATGGCGGGAATTTTCTCCAACCATACAATTTAGATTCGCTGAGAGCCCTGGCATGTTTAAAAAAATCCTCTTCCCGTTAGTCGCGCTGTTCATGTTAGCTGGATGCGCAACGCCGCCAACCACTATTGAAGTCTCCCCGAAGATTACGCTGCCGCAGCAGGACCCAAGCCTGATGGGCGTGACCGTTAGCATCAACGGTGCCGACCAGCGTCAGGATCAAGCGCTGGCAAAAGTCACCCGCGACAACCAGCTGGTTACCCTGACCGCGTCCCGCGATCTGCGTTTCCTGCTGCAAGAAGTGCTGGAAAAACAGATGACCGCACGCGGCTATATGATTGGGCCGAACGGTGCTGTAAACCTGCAAATCATTGTTAGCCAGCTATACGCTGACGTATCTCAGGGTAGCGTGCGTTATAACATCGCCACCAAAGCAGATATCGCCATCATTGCGACCGCGGCTAACGGCAACAAGATGACCAAAAATTACCGCGCAAGCTATTCTGTTGAAGGTGCTCTGCAGGCCTCTAACAAAAATATCGCTGACGCCGTTAACAGCGTGCTGACCGACACCATCGCTGATATGTCTCAGGACACCAGCGTTCACGATTTCATCAAGCAGAACGCGCGTTAATTTCTGCCCATATGGCCCGGCGTTCGTCGGGCCTATAGAAGCCCATGTCCAGTCATTACTTACGTATTTTTCAGCAACCACGTTCAGCTATCCTGCTCATTCTGGGGTTTGCTTCCGGTTTACCGCTCGCACTGACCTCAGGTACGCTTCAGGCATGGATGACGGTTGAGAATATCGATCTTAAAACCATTGGTTTCTTTTCTCTGGTCGGCCAGGCCTACGTGTTTAAGTTCCTCTGGTCCCCGCTTATGGACCGCTACACGCCGCCATTTTTAGGTCGACGCCGCGGTTGGCTGCTGGCAACCCAGGTGCTGTTACTCATTTCTATCGCCGCGATGGGCTTTCTTGAGCCCGGCACACAACTGCGCTGGATGGCCGCACTGGCCGTGGTGATCGCGTTTTGTTCAGCATCGCAGGATATCGTCTTCGACGCCTGGAAAACCGACGTGTTACCTGCCGAAGAACGTGGCACTGGCGCAGCAATCAGCGTGTTGGGCTATCGTTTAGGGATGCTGGTTTCCGGTGGGCTGGCTCTGTGGATGGCCGATCGCTGGCTGGGCTGGCAAGGCATGTACTGGCTGATGGCGGCGCTGCTGATACCTTGCATCATTGCCACATTGTTAGCACCCGAACCGACTGATGCCATTCCGGTGCCCAAAACGCTGGAGCAGGCAGTGGCGGCTCCGTTGCGCGACTTCTTTGGTCGTAACAACGCCTGGCTTATCCTGCTGCTTATTGTGTTGTATAAGCTTGGGGATGCCTTCGCCATGAGTCTGACCACCACCTTTTTAATCCGCGGCGTCGGATTTGATGCGGGTGAAGTCGGCGTGGTGAATAAAACGCTCGGGCTTCTGGCAACCATCGTTGGTGCATTGTACGGTGGGATCCTGATGCAGCGTCTTTCGCTGTTCCGCGCATTGCTGATATTTGGCATTCTGCAAGGGGCGTCAAATGCAGGCTACTGGCTATTGTCCATCACTGACAAACACATGTTCAGTATGGCGGCCGCCGTCTTCTTTGAAAACCTGTGTGGCGGAATGGGCACGGCAGCGTTTGTCGCTTTATTAATGACGCTGTGCAATAAGTCCTTCTCAGCGACCCAGTTCGCCTTGCTCTCCGCGCTTTCAGCCGTTGGTCGCGTTTATGTTGGCCCGGTAGCGGGTTGGTTTGTCGAAGCGCACGGATGGCCGACGTTTTATCTGTTCTCGGTGTTTGCCGCGATCCCTGGTCTCATACTGTTGCTGGTTTGTCGTCAGACCCTGGAGCATAGTTGGCAAAATGAAAGCTTTCTTCCACGCACGGAATTTCGTGGAGCGTACGGTCTGGCATTAATGACGCTGGTAGTGGGTTGCTGTTTGCTGGCAGTCTGGCTGCTACTGCTGACGATGAACGCCCTCGATTACACTCACTTCTCCTTCCTGCCGGAACTGCTTGAAGTCTCAGTGACGGTCGCCGTCTGCGGGGTCATTTTTGGCGGATTGCTGGATTATCTGGCTCTGCGCAAAACCCGTCTGGCGTAAAAATCCGTATTAATAAGCCGTTGTAATCACCCTGCGTAATTATAACGGCTAAATAAACAACAATTGATAAAAATAATATTTGTTATTTTGTGCGCCAAAGAATTTGGAAATTATTGACGCCTTTTATATATTCTATTTTCCTTACTCGATTCAGCCACTACAGATTTATTTTTTGTTCCTGAGTTGTCTTTTTATTGATAATTAATTGTTAATTAATTGTTTTATTTTCGTATTGGTTATACCAATTACCCTCAGCATCTCCTCCGCCTGTCCGCTTTCGTTATAACGTGATGTTGCAACAGGTTCTTAAAGTCAAAGCGACATATATTGTAACATATGTGACACGCATGGCAGAACCCAGTAACACAGATCCAAGGATGTTTACAGTAATGTAACCTTCCCGTAAAATGCCCTCACACTTTAAACGCCACCCGGTCCCGTGGAATTGAGGTCGTTAAATGAGACTCAGGAAATACAATAAAAGTTTGGGATGGTTGTCATTAATTGCAGGCACTGCGTTACTCAGTGGCTGTAATTCTGCGCTGCTTGACCCTAAAGGACAGATTGGACTGGAACAACGTTCACTGATACTGACGGCATTTGGCCTGATGTTGATTGTCGTTATTCCAGCCATCTTGATGGCTGTTGGTTTTGCCTGGAAGTATCGTGCAAGCAATAAAGATGCGAAGTACAGCCCGAACTGGTCACACTCCAATAAAGTGGAAGCTGTGGTCTGGACGGTGCCGATCTTAATCATCATTTTCCTTGCCGTACTGACCTGGAAAACCACTCACGCTCTTGAGCCAAGCAAACCGCTGGCGCATGACGAGAAGCCCATTACCATCGAAGTGGTTTCCATGGACTGGAAATGGTTCTTTATCTATCCGGAACAGGGTATCGCTACCGTGAATGAAATCGCCTTCCCGGCGAATACTCCGGTTGAGTTCAAAGTGACATCTAACTCCGTGATGAACTCCTTCTTTATCCCGCGTCTGGGTAGCCAGATTTATGCCATGGCCGGTATGCAGACTCGACTGCATCTGATCGCCAACGAAGTCGGTACTTATGATGGTATCTCCGCAAGCTATAGCGGACCAGGCTTCTCCGGTATGAAGTTCAAGGCTATCGCAACAAAGGACCGCGCCGAATTCGACCAATGGGTTGCTAAAGCTAAACAGTCTCCGAACACCATGAGCGACATGGCTGCGTTCGAAAAAGTGGCTGTGCCAAGCGAATACAACCAGGTGGAATACTTCTCCAACGTGAAACCTGATTTGTTTAAAGACGTTATTAACAAATTTATGGCTCACGGTAAGAGCATGGACATGACCCAACCCGAAGGTGAGCACAACGCACACGAAGGCATGGACATGAGCCACGCGGAATCCGCTCACTAAGGGGCCGAGGAAGAATACGATGTTCGGAAAATTGACGCTGGATGCAGTGCCGTTCCATGAACCCATTGTCATGGTTACGATCGCTGCCATTATCATCGGTGGTGCGGCCTTACTGGGCCTAATCACTTACTTCGGTAAGTGGACCTACCTGTGGAAAGAGTGGCTGACTTCGGTTGACCACAAACGCCTTGGCATCATGTATGTCATCGTCGCAATCGTCATGTTGATTCGTGGCTTTGCAGATGCCGTCATGATGCGTAGTCAGCAAGCGCTGGCTTCAGCAGGTGAAGCGGGTTTCCTGCCACCTCACCACTACGACCAGATCTTCACGGCTCACGGCGTGATTATGATCTTCTTCGTGGCAATGCCATTTGTTATCGGTCTGATGAACCTGGTGGTTCCGCTGCAGATCGGCGCACGTGACGTTGCGTTCCCATTCCTGAACAACCTGAGCTTCTGGTTCACCGTTGTCGGCGTAATCCTGGTTAACCTGTCTCTGGGCGTAGGTGAATTCGCTCAGACCGGTTGGCTGGCATATCCGCCGCTCTCGGGAATAGAGTACAGTCCAAGCGTCGGGGTCGATTATTGGATATGGGCAGTCCAGTTGTCCGGTATTGGTACAACGCTGACTGGTATCAACTTCTTTGTGACCATCATTAAGATGCGTGCGCCAGGAATGACCATGTTCAAGATGCCGGTATTTAGCTGGGCGTCTCTGTGCGCGAACATCCTGATTATCGCTTCTTTCCCAATCCTGACGGTTACCGTCGCGTTGCTGACCCTGGATCGCTATCTGGGCACCCATTTCTTTACCAATGATATGGGCGGCAACATGATGATGTACATCAACCTGATTTGGGCCTGGGGCCATCCGGAAGTGTACATTCTGATCCTGCCAGTATTCGGGGTATTCTCCGAAGTCGCTGCAACCTTCTCGCGTAAGCGTCTGTTTGGTTACACCTCGCTGGTGTGGGCAACCGTGTGTATCACCGTTCTGTCGTTCATTGTTTGGCTGCACCACTTCTTCACCATGGGTGCCGGCGCAAACGTAAACGCCTTCTTCGGTATTACCACCATGATTATCGCCATCCCGACCGGGGTGAAGATCTTCAACTGGCTGTTCACCATGTATCAGGGCCGTATCGTATTCCACTCAGCAATGCTGTGGACGATTGGCTTTATCGTGACCTTCTCAGTCGGCGGCATGACCGGCGTACTGCTGGCGGTTCCGGGTGCCGACTTCGTACTGCACAACAGTCTGTTCCTGATTGCGCACTTCCATAACGTTATCATCGGCGGCGTGGTATTTGGTTGCTTCGCGGGGATGACCTACTGGTGGCCGAAAGCGTTTGGCTTCACGCTGAACGAGACCTGGGGTAAACGCGCATTCTGGTTCTGGATCATCGGCTTCTTCGTGGCATTTATGCCGCTGTACGTGCTGGGCTTTATGGGTATGACCCGTCGCCTCAGCCAGCAGATTGACCCGCAGTTCCATCCGATGCTGGTTGTTGCCGCTTGTGGTGCCGCGCTGATTGCACTCGGTATCCTGTGCCAGTTCATTCAGATGTACGTGTCCATTCGCGACCGTGAGCAGAACCGTGACCTGACCGGTGACCCATGGGGTGGTCGTACGCTGGAGTGGGCAACCTCTTCCCCGCCTCCGTTCTATAACTTTGCCGTTGTGCCGCACGTTCACGAGCGTGATGCCTTCTGGGAAATGAAAGAAAAAGGTGAAGCGTACAAGCAGCCTGCGCACTATGAAGAGATTCATATGCCGAAGAACAGCGGTGCCGGTATCGTCATTACCGCCTTCGCAACACTGTTTGGTTTCGCCATGATCTGGCATATCTGGTGGCTGGCGATTGCAAGCTTCGCAGGCATGATCATCAGCTGGATTGTGAAAAGCTTTGATGAAGACGTGGATTACTACGTGCCGGTCCCGGAAATCGAAAAACTGGAAAACCAGCATTTCGATGAGATTACTAAGGCAGGGCTGAAAAATGGCAACTGATACTTTAACGCACGCGACTGCCCACGCGCACGAACATGGGCACCACGATGCAGGCCAGACCAAGATCTTCGGATTCTGGGTCTACCTGATGAGCGACTGCATTCTGTTCTCTATTCTGTTTGCAACCTATGCCGTTCTGGTGAACGGCACCGCAGGTGGCCCAACAGGTAAGGACATTTTTGAACTGCCGTTCGTTCTGGTTGAAACATTCCTGCTGTTATTCAGCTCCATTACTTACGGCATGGCAGCGATCGCCATGTACAAGAACAACAAGAGCCAGGTTATCTCCTGGCTGGCGTTGACCTTCTTGTTCGGTGCCGGATTCATCGGGATGGAACTCTATGAATTCCATCACCTGATTGTTAACGGTATGGGCCCGGATCGCAGCGGCTTCCTGTCTGCGTTCTTCGCGCTGGTCGGCACGCACGGTCTGCACGTCACCTCCGGTCTTATCTGGATGGCGGTGCTGATGGTGCAAGTCGCTCGTCGCGGCCTGACCAGTACTAACCGTACCCGCATCATGTGCCTGAGCCTGTTCTGGCACTTCCTGGATGTGGTATGGATCTGTGTGTTCACTGTTGTTTATCTGATGGGGGCGATGTAATGAGTCATGCTAACGAGAGCGGCGGCGCATCCCATGGCAGCGTAAAAACCTACATGACAGGTTTTATCCTGTCGATCATCCTGACGGTCATTCCGTTCTGGATGGTGATGACAGGTTCTGCCTCTCCGGCCGTCATTCTGGGAACTATTCTGGCAATGGCAGTGGTACAGATTCTGGTGCACCTGGTGTGCTTCCTGCACATGAATAGCAAATCTGATGAAGGTTGGAACATGACGGCCTTTGTCTTTACTGTGCTAATCATCGCCATCCTGGTTGTGGGCTCCATCTGGATTATGTGGAACCTTAACTACAACATGATGATGCACTAAGAGCGGCGATTATGATGTTTAAGCAATACCTGCAAGTAACGAAACCAGGCATCATCTTTGGCAACCTGATCTCGGTGATTGGGGGGTTCCTGCTGGCCTCGAAAGGCAGCATTGATTATCCCCTGTTTATCTACACGTTGGTTGGGGTGTCACTGGTTGTGGCGTCGGGTTGTGTATTTAACAACTACATCGACAGGGATATCGACAGGAAGATGGAGAGGACCAAAAACCGCGTGCTGGTTAAAGGTCTGATTTCCCCTGCGGTCTCGCTGGTATACGCCTCCCTGCTGGGTATTGCTGGCTTTATGCTGCTGTGGTTTGGCGCGAACCCTCTGGCCTGTTGGCTGGGGGTAATGGGCTTCGTGGTCTATGTGGGCGTCTATAGCCTGTACATGAAGCGCCATTCCGTTTATGGCACGCTGATTGGCTCACTCTCCGGCGCTGCGCCGCCGGTGATTGGCTACTGCGCCGTAACCGGTGCGTTCGATAGCGGTGCGCTGATTCTGCTGGCTATTTTCAGCCTGTGGCAGATGCCGCACTCTTACGCGATTGCGATTTTCCGCTTCAAGGATTATCAGGCTGCCAACATCCCTGTACTGCCGGTGGTGAAAGGTATTTCGGTCGCGAAAAACCATATCACGCTGTACATCGTGGCATTTGCTATCGCCACGCTGATGCTAACCCTGGGCGGCTATGCAGGTTACAAATACCTGATTGTTGCTGCGGCGGTGAGTGTCTGGTGGTTGGGCATGGCGCTGCGCGGTTATAAAGTGGAAGATGACAAAGTCTGGGCGCGCAAGCTGTTCGGCTTCTCCATCATCGCCATTACCGCGCTTTCCGTGATGATGTCCGTCGACTTTATGGTGCCAAACTCGCAGAACCTGCTGACTTACGTCTGGTAAGAATCTGCAGATACGAAAAGGGTGCTCTGGCACCCTTTTTATTGGCAGGAATGTTATTCAGTCGTAAAGCCATTTCCCAGCCTTTGCTGATTCAATAATCATACCTACTGTCAAAGGCTTCAACTCAATTTCAGGAGGATCTTTTCGCCAGAAAGTGGATTCTTGTTCAATATAATTCCTTCCATCAAACTTCGAATATTCAATATCAAAATGCTCAAATAAATCAGCTAAAAAATCATACGCATCTTCCGGAACAAACTGAAAATCATCCTCAAGGGTCCATTGTTTAGTGACCTGCTTAAGACCAGGTCTGAACCAACGTTCCCTGATTGGGTAATTCTTCATGATGTACTCAATAACTTCAGCTTCATAATTTCTCATCAGAAGGATGTCCACTGTATGCGATCTTTAGTCGTACTAATATCATGATATCATTAGACTTTATGATGTATTATTCATACACCCTGTTGACCTTGGTTGGGTAAATTCAGCGAATGCTAAAAGGGTACTTCGGCATCCTTTTTATTTACTACCCGATTTTGACAGCATCAGGTCTCGTCTTTTTGTTCATCAGGCCAGATCTCAAACAACCATTTCCCCGCCTTTGCTGACTCCGCAAACATCCTTACGGTTAAAGGTAAACGTGTGCCTTCTACTTCTTCCCATTTAGCTTTGAACCATCTAGTGAATAGTGGCAAATTGTGCCACGGATAATACGGTTTCCAGTTCACACATGATAAATCGACTTTAAACTCTTTCTCATATCGAGTCAGAGCACTGTGGAGGTCATCACCGGGGACATCAAATAGTTCTGAGTCGAGTTCTAAAGGAACCTCTTTCCAGTTTTCATCCAAATACCCGGGTATTTCTTCCCTGAAAAGCTTTAACACATCGTCTTGAATACTCATTAGAATGATGTCCATTGAATACCGTCATCAGCCTGAATCAATTGGTGATATTTATTACGAAATACCATTTTCCTTTTCCCTGTTTCCATTAGTAATAACCACAAAAAGACTACACCTGTAATTATCGCAAGTAAATTAGTTGCAACCGTAACTATTTAAGTTTCCGTGCTACACAATTCCACATATCGTAGAGGTTTACCCCATTCCTTCCCCGCTTTACACTAGGCGCGAAATTAATACAGAGGTGGGAATGAACGATTACAAAATGACGCCCGGTGAGTTGCGCGCCACCTGGGGTTTAGGGACCGTATTCTCGTTGCGCATGCTTGGCATGTTTATGGTTCTGCCAGTTCTGACCACGTACGGCATGGCGCTACAGGGTGCCAGCGAAGCGCTGATAGGCCTTGCCATCGGCATTTATGGCCTGGCGCAAGCCGTCTTCCAGATCCCCTTTGGTTTACTCTCTGACCGCATCGGCCGTAAGCCGCTTATCGTCGGCGGACTGGCGGTATTCGTTCTCGGCAGCGTGATTGCCGCGCTCTCCGATTCTATCTGGGGAATTATTCTTGGCCGCGCCCTACAAGGCTCTGGCGCAATTGCCGCCGCCGTAATGGCGCTGTTGTCCGACTTAACCCGCGAGCAAAACCGCACCAAAGCGATGGCGTTTATCGGCGTCAGCTTTGGTATCACCTTTGCCATTGCGATGGTGCTGGGGCCCATCGTTACCCATGCGCTGGGGCTCCACGCGCTGTTCTGGATGATTGCCGCTCTTGCCACCACGGGTATCGTGCTGACTATTTGGGTCGTTCCCAATAGTACCAACCACGTGCTGAACCGCGAGTCGGGCATGGTAAAAGGCAGCTTCAGCAAAGTGCTGGCGGAGCCTAAACTGCTGAAGCTCAACTTCGGCATCATGTGCCTGCACATTTTGTTGATGTCCACTTTCGTCGCGTTACCAGGACAACTGGCGAAAGCCGGTTTCCCCGCCGCCGAACACTGGAAAATTTATCTGGTGACGATGCTGCTGTCTTTTGTTTCCGTGGTGCCGTTCATCATTTACGCCGAAGTGAAGCGCAAGATGAAACGCGTGTTCCTCGCCTGCGTGTTACTGATCCTTATCGCAGAGATCGTATTATGGAGCGCTAACATTCGTTTCTGGGGTCTGATTGCGGGCGTGCAGATTTTCTTCCTCGCCTTTAACCTGATGGAAGCCCTTCTCCCCTCGCTTATCAGCAAAGAATCACCTGCAGGTTATAAAGGCACGGCGATGGGCGTTTACTCCACCAGCCAGTTTCTTGGCGTGGCGATTGGCGGTTCACTCGGTGGTTGGGTGGTCGAAATGTTTGATGGTCAGGCCGTATTCCTGGCTGGCGCGCTGCTGGCAGCCATTTGGTTACTGGTGGCAAGCACAATGAAAGAACCGCCTTACGTCAGCAGCCTGCGCGTGGAAATCCCACCAGAAATTGCCGCGGATGACACGTTGAAGCAGCGTCTGTTGGCGAAAGAAGGGATAAGCGAAGTGTTAATCGTGGCGAAAGAGCATTCAGCCTACGTGAAAATCGACAGCAAAGTGACCAATCGATTCGAAGTTGAGCAAGCGATAAGCCAGGCGTGAAGAGTGCCGAATGGTGACTATCGTCTTGTCCGGCCTACAAATAGCATGTGCGACCTGTAGGCCGGATCAGGCATTACGACTTAATCGCGGAAGTTCTTAAACTGGAACGGCTGGCCGAGATCGCCGCCGCGAACCAGCGCCATGACGGATTGCAGATCGTCACGCGCCTTACCGGTCACACGAATTTCTTCGCCTTGAATCTGCGCCTGCACTTTCAGCTTGCTGTCTTTGATCAGCTTAACGATTTTCTTTTGCACCGCGCTTTCAATGCCCTGCTTCAGCTTAGCTTCAACAAACCAGGTTTTACCGCTGTGCACGAAGGTCTCTGGTACGTCCAGCGACGTGCCTTCAATACCGCGTTTCAGCAGCTTTGCACGTAAAATATCCAGCAGCTGATTGACCTGGAAATCAGACTCGCTCAGCACCTTAATCGTCTTATTTGACTCATTCAGCTCAAAAGTGGCTTCAACGCCACGAAAATCAAAGCGTGACTCGACTTCACGGCTGGCGTTATCCACCGCGTTACGGGCTTCCTGAAGATCAACTTCAGAGACAATATCGAAAGATGGCATCTTTTCCTCTCCCTTCATTTTTGATGCAAAGCATAATACCTGCAAAGTTACTCAACAGACAGCGCTATACTAGGCTGTATCCCTTCATTGTACGTGGTAGTGACATCTGCGAACAATAATGGGGTGCGGTCGAAATGGATTAACACCTGGTGTTGTTGCAGGTGAGGAGGAAGAATGAAAATTACCGTACTGGGATGTGGAGCGTTAGGACAGCTATGGCTTACAGCACTGTGCAAACATGGACATGAGGTGCAAGGGTGGCTGCGCGTACCGCAACCCTACTGCAGCGTAAACCTGATCGACACGGATGGCTCAGTTTTTAATGAATCCCTGACGGCAAACGACCCCGACTTTTTGGCAAAAAGCGACCTGCTGCTGGTCACCCTGAAAGCCTGGCAGGTTTCTGATGCGGTAAAAGGCCTGGCCGCAATTCTGGCTGAAACCACGCCCATTCTGCTTATTCACAACGGCATGGGGACGATTGAAGAGTTACATAACATTAAGCAACCCTTGCTGATGGGTACCACCACCCACGCAGCGCGCCGTGACGGGAACGTCATCATTCATGTCGCTCAGGGAACAACGCGTATTGGACCGGCGCGTGAGCAAGACGGAGATTTCAGCTATCTGGCTGAAACCCTGCAAGAGGTGCTGCCGGACGTCGCCTGGCACAACACTATTCGCGCCGAGCTGTGGCGCAAGCTGGCCGTCAACTGCGTCATTAACCCGCTGACCGCATTATGGGATTGCCCAAACGGTGAGTTACGCCACCATCCGGAAAAAATAGCGCTCATCTGCGAGGAAGTGGCAGCGGTAATCGAACGCGAAGGCCACCACACATCAGCGGATGATTTACGCTATTATGTCGAGCAAGTGATTGACAGTACGGCGGAAAATATCTCATCTATGCTGCAGGACATTCGCGCCATGCGTCATACCGAGATCGACTACATTACCGGTTATTTGTTAAAACGCGCACGCGCGCACGGCATCGCCGTTCCGGAAAATGCCCGCCTGTTTGAAATGGTTAAAAGAAAGGAAAGTGAGTATGAGCGCTCAAGCACTGGTATGTCTCGCCCCTGGTAGTGAAGAAACCGAAGCAGTTACTACTATCGATCTGCTGGTTCGCGGCGGAATTAAGGTCACAACCGCCAGCGTCGCCAGCGATGGCAACCTGACGATCGTGTGCTCGCGCGGTGTGAAACTGCTGGCGGATGCGCCATTAGTCGAAGTTGCCGACGGCGATTTCGACATCATCGTGCTGCCCGGTGGTGTCAAAGGCGCCGAGTGCTTTCGCGACAGTCCCCTGCTGGTCGAAACCGTGAAACAGTTTCATCGCTCCGGACGCATAGTCGCGGCAATCTGCGCCGCTGCCGCGACCGTCCTCGTCCCACACGACATTTTTCCCATCGGCAACATGACCGGCTACCCGGCGCTGAAAGACAAGATCCCCGCGGAGCAATGGCAGGACAAGCGCGTCGTGTGGGATCCGCGCGTTAACCTGTTAACCAGCCAGGGACCGGGAACCTCCATCGATTTCGGTTTAAAAATCATTGATCTGTTGGTTAGTCGTGAAAAAGCCCATGAGGTAGCGTCACAGCTGGTGATGGCTGCGGGAATTTATAACTACTACGAATAAATCTTCAGGCCACTTACCTACAAGGAATAAGAATGAAAGGATATCTGAGCGCAGTGGCTTTACTGCTCCTTTCCGGCTACGCCGCAGCAACGCAACTTGAAATAAAAAACCTTGAATATCGCTACCCCGCAAGCGCTGAGATACAGTATCGCGTGCCGTGGTTTACTTCAACGGATAACCCTCAGGTCGCTAAACGCATTAACGATTATATTTTCGCAAGCTTTATCAATCAGTTGCCGGGTAGCAACCCACAGGCTACGCTGAAGCAGTTCGCCAAAGCAGAGAGAAACGCCACCGCAAACCTTGATTACACGGTTGAGTATCGCGACGACAAAATACTGTCACTGAACATGTTTGTCGAAGGGTGCGGCGCGTATTGTGAATCGTACAATGTACCGCTCAGCTTCGATTTAGCCAACGGCGCAGCAATTACCCTCAACGATCTCTTTTCCCGCTCTACGATGGCCGAATTAAATACCCGCATCAGAAAAGATATCCGTGGCCAAATCGACACCTTTGTTGATGCGCATAAATCGCAGACGTCGGCGCAAATAAAAGAAGAGAAAGGCGATGATTTTGACTATGCCGAATTCTACGCATCATGCGCAACCTACACCGACGGTTTGTACTACATCGATAAATTCTCTCTGCAAAAAGACCATTTGGCCTTCCTGAATGGACGCTGTAGCAACCATGCCAGCCGTGCGCTCGACGATCTGGGCGATTTCACCACGAAAATACCTACCGCAGAACTGCATAATCAGCTCACGTCATACGGCCAGTATCTGACTGGCGCAAAGAGTACAACACCGGTTGAGCCCGCCCCCGGCATTGACGGCAAGGTGATGTACGGCACGCTGGGAAAAAGCATGCGTATTGTGTTGAAGGTGGAGTGCAAATACGGTGATTTTATTGACGGGGCTTACTTTTACCAGAAATTTGGCGCACCGATTGAATTAACCGGTAAGTGCGATACGGCCGATAATCAACATTATGAACTGAAGACGTCTGCAGCTGAACAATCGCAAGAGAAAATAACACTGGATTTAAAAGACGGGGTTTATCAGGGCGTCTGGGAGTCGAACGGGAAAACGCTTCCCATGCGTTTTGAATAATAACGTTGTATTGCCGGATGGCGGCGTAACCGCCATATCCGGCCTTCAACATGGTGTTTGCTCAATTATGGGCGATACACCTTCACGTTTTCAAAGCCCTGCTCGCGCAGGTAAAGCGCCTGCAGACGGCTCATCACCCCGCGTTCACACCATAGCAGCCAGGTTTTGCTCTGATCCAGATCGCCGAATTTGGTGCTCAGCTTGTAGAACGGCAGAGAAACGACGTCCACGCCGTCAACCTTCAGCGGTTTGTCATCCTGTTCATCCACAGAGCGGATATCCAGAATCACATCGTTCGGGCCGAAGCCGCTCACGGTTTCCACTTCCACCACGGTCTGCTGCGTCTGCTGGGCGATATCACGAATATCGATATTGTTCGCTTCTTCAACCACTTTATCGAGGATCGAGAAATCGAAGTTTTCTTCTTCGGCCTCAATCTTCGCCTTAATTGCTTTCACCGTCGGGCTTTTTGAAATCACGCCGCAGTATTCCGGCATAGTACGGGCAAAGTCCTCGGTACCAATTTCACGTGCCAGATTGATAATGTGCTCTTTATCATGGGAGATAAGCGGTCGCAGGATCAGGGTGTCAGAAACGTTATCGATCAGGCGCAGGTTGGTCAGCGTCTGGCTGGACACCTGGCCCAGCGCTTCACCGGTTACCAGCGCCTGTACGCCGTAGCGCTCAGCGACTTTCGACGCCGCGCGTACCATCATACGTTTGAGGACCACGCCCATCTGACCGTCGTCGACTTTCTCCAGGATCTCGCCCACTACCGGCTCAAAGTTGATGGCAACAAAACGCACGCGATGCGAGCTACCAAAGCGGTTCCACAGATAATGCGCCACCTGGCGAACGCCGATTTCATGCGCTGCCCCGCCCAGGTTGAAGAAGCAATAGTGTACGCGGCAGCCGCGACGCATCAGCATGTAGCTGGACACGCCGGAGTCGAAACCACCCGAGATCAGCGACAGTACGTCTTCCTGTGTCCCTATCGGGAAACCGCCGATACCTTCATAGCGGCCTTTAACCAGCAACAGGCGGTCGTTTTCGATTTCAAGATTCACCGTCACGTCCGGCTTCGTCAGCTTCACGCGCGCGGATTCAATATGCTGGTTCAGTCCACCGCCAACATAGCGTTCCACCTCAATAGAGCTAAACTCATGCTTACCGCGACGTTTGACGCGAACGCAGAAGGTCTTACCTTCCAGTTGATCGCGATACTGTACCAGCGCTTTCTCGAAAATATCGTGCATATCGGTAAACGGCACGTCTTCTACTTCGAGAATATGGTGGATCCCCGGAATACGGGTTAGCGCGTCGCGAATGTCCAGGCGTTGGCTTTCATCTTTCGCGCGAACCTCAACGTGATCCCAGTGACGGACAACGGCAAGGTCTTCATCATAGTGCTTTAAAACGTTACGAATGTTCCCTGTCAGAATTTTTATAAAGCGCAAACGCACAGATTGGCTTTTGATGGTGATTTCTGGGAACAATTTAATGATAAACTTCATGGCGGCAATGGTTCTTTGGCAAGTCTGAATGACTTGTAATGGAAAAAAATACAGCAGCCCATACCCTGCGGCTGCATCCAGGCGCGCAAGTATACCACCATCATGGTCATCCTGTGCACATCGCCTTACCATTGCGCGTTATTTGCTTATCAGTGCGAGTCCGTTACCATAGTCTTGTGCTGCCAATACAGAGAGTCAGACATTCATTATGCCGAAGAAAAATGAAGCGCCAGCCAGTTTTGAAACAGCGCTGAGCGAGCTGGAACAGATTGTTACCCGCCTGGAAAGCGGCGACCTGCCGCTGGAAGAAGCGCTGAACGAATTCGAACGAGGCGTACAGTTGGCGCGTCAGGGACAGGTTAAATTGCAACAGGCTGAACAGCGCGTGCAAATCCTGCTGTCAGATACTGAAGACGCCGCCCTTACGCCTTTTACACCGGATAATGAGTAAATGGATTTTACGCAGCAGCTACAGGCTTGCGTTGAGCAGGCCAATCAGGCACTGAGCCGTTTTATCGCGCCACTGCCCTTTCAGAACACTCCCGTGGTCGAAACCATGCAATATGGCGCATTATTAGGCGGTAAACGTCTGCGCCCGTTTCTGGTGTACGCGACCGGTCAGATGTTTGGCGTCAGCCTGAGTACGCTTGATGCTCCCGCGGCAGCCGTCGAGTGCATCCATGCTTATTCGTTGATGCACGATGATTTACCCGCGATGGACGACGATGACCTGCGCCGCGGTCTGCCGACCTGCCACGTAAAATTTGGCGAGGCAAACGCGATCCTCGCCGGAGATGCGCTGCAAACGCTGGCGTTCTCCATTATCAGCGACGCCCCGATGCCGGAAGTGTCTGACCGTGACCGCATCGCGATGATCTCTGAACTGGCCCAGGCCAGCGGTATCGCCGGAATGTGCGGCGGCCAGGCACTGGATCTGGCAGCCGAAGGCCATCAGGTTGAGCTGGATGCGCTGGAGCGTATTCACCGCCACAAAACCGGGGCATTGATTCGCGCCGCCGTACGTTTGGGGGCATTAAGCGCAGGTGACAAAGGGCGAGAATGCCTGGCAACACTCGACAAATATGCAGAAAGCATCGGCCTGGCTTTCCAGGTTCAGGATGACATCCTGGATGTGGTGGGCGATACTGCAATATTGGGTAAACGTCAGGGTGCTGACCAGCAGCTTGGCAAAAGTACCTATCCTGCACTTCTGGGTCTTGAGCAAGCCCGGAATAAAGCCCGGGATTTAATCGAAGATGCCCGCCAGTCGCTGAATCTGCTGGCCGCACAGTCACTCGATACCTCGGCACTGGAAGCGCTAGCGGACTATATAATCCAGCGTGATAAATAAACCAACATATCCCATGAGCTTGCGATGAGTTTTGATATAGCCAAATACCCGACCCTGGCGCTGGTCGACTCCACCCAGGAGTTACGCCTGCTGCCAAAAGAGAGCCTGCCAAAGCTTTGCGACGAACTGCGCCGCTATTTGCTCGACAGCGTAAGCCGTTCCAGCGGGCACTTCGCCTCTGGTCTGGGCACGGTGGAACTCACCGTCGCGCTGCACTACGTCTACAACACCCCGTTTGACCAGTTAATCTGGGATGTGGGACATCAGGCTTACCCACACAAAATTCTGACCGGCCGTCGCGATAAAATCGGTACGATTCGCCAAAAAGGCGGTTTGCATCCGTTCCCGTGGCGCGGTGAGAGCGAGTATGACGTACTGAGCGTCGGACACTCCTCGACCTCTATCAGCGCTGGCATCGGTATTGCGGTTGCCGCCGAGAAAGAAGGCAAAGAACGTCGTACCGTCTGCGTGATTGGCGACGGCGCCATCACCGCTGGCATGGCGTTTGAAGCGATGAACCACGCGGGTGATATTAAGCCCGACATGTTGGTTATTCTGAACGACAACGAAATGTCGATCTCAGAAAACGTCGGTGCGCTGAATAACCACCTGGCGCAATTGCTCTCCGGCAAACTTTACTCTTCGCTGCGCGAAGGCGGAAAGAAAGTGTTCTCCGGCGTACCGCCGATTAAAGAGCTGCTCAAACGTACCGAAGAACACATCAAAGGCATGGTTGTTCCGGGTACGCTGTTTGAAGAGCTGGGCTTTAACTATATCGGCCCGGTGGATGGTCACGACGTGCTGGGGCTTATCACTACGCTGAAGAACATGCGCGATCTGAAAGGTCCACAGTTCCTGCACATCATGACCAAAAAAGGTCGTGGCTACGAGCCAGCGGAAAAAGATCCAATTACCTTCCACGCGGTACCCAAATTCGATCCGTCCAGCGGATGCCTGCCGAAAAGTAGCGGCGGCCTGCCAAGCTATTCAAAAATCTTCGGTGACTGGCTGTGCGAAACCGCGGCGAAAGACAATAAGCTGATGGCGATCACCCCGGCGATGCGCGAAGGCTCCGGCATGGTGGAATTCTCACGTAAGTTCCCGGACCGCTACTTCGATGTGGCAATTGCCGAGCAGCACGCGGTGACGTTTGCTGCCGGTCTGGCGATTGGCGGCTATAAGCCGGTCGTGGCTATTTACTCTACCTTCCTGCAACGCGCTTACGATCAGGTGCTGCATGATGTCGCCATTCAGAAACTGCCAGTCCTGTTCGCCGTTGACCGGGCGGGTATCGTTGGTGCAGATGGACAAACCCACCAGGGGGCGTTCGATCTCTCCTTCCTGCGCTGCATCCCGGAAATGGTCATTATGACCCCAAGCGATGAGAACGAATGTCGCCAGATGCTGTTCACTGGCTATCACTATAACGATGGTCCAACGGTAGTGCGCTATCCGCGCGGTAACGCGGTGGGCGTTGAGCTGGCGCCGCTGGAACAACTGCCTATCGGGAAAGGTATAGTGAAACGTCACGGAGAGAAAGTCGCGATTCTCAACTTCGGTACCCTGATGCCGGAAGCCGCTCAGGTCGCCGAGTCGCTGAACGCCACGCTGGTGGATATGCGCTTTGTGAAACCGCTGGATGAAACGCTGATCCTGGAAATGGCAGCTCAACACGAAGTGCTGGTCACCATTGAAGAGAACGCCATTATGGGCGGTGCTGGCAGCGGCGTAAACGAAGTGCTGATGGCTCATCGCAAGCCCGTTCCGGTACTGAACATTGGCCTGCCTGATTTCTTCATCCCGCAGGGGACTCAGGAGGAGGCCCGCGCCGATCTGGGTCTTGATGCCGCTGGCATTGAGACCAAAATCAAGGCCTGGCTGGCATAATCCCCTCTCCGCTCCTGCTATGCTTAACTCATCACGAGCTAAGCAGGAGTGGATTGATGAAATACAACACCTTAGGAAAAACCGACCTTCGTGTCTCCCGCCTTTGCCTGGGCTGCATGACGTTTGGCGAACCCCATCGCGGCAATCACGCCTGGACGCTACCTGAAGAAAGCAGCCGCCCGATAATCAAACACGCCCTTGAGGGTGGCATTAACTTTTTCGATACCGCCAACAGTTACTCCGCTGGCAGTAGCGAAGAGATTCTCGGTCGCGCGCTGCGTGATTTCACCCGCCGCGAAGATGTCGTGGTCGCCACCAAGGTTTTTCACCAGGTTGATGATTTAGCAGAAGGATTATCCCGCGCACAAATCCTGCGCTCGATCGATGACAGCCTCAGACGTCTGGGTATGGACTATGTCGACATCCTGCAAATTCACCGTTGGGATTACAACACGCCAATCGAAGAAACGCTGGAAGCTCTGAACGACGTTGTTAAAGCCGGTAAAGCGCGCTATATCGGCGCCTCATCCATGCACGCTTCGCAGTTTGCTCAGGCGCTGGCCTTACAGAAACAACACGGCTGGGCGCAGTTCGTAAGCATGCAGGATCACTACAACCTGATTTATCGCGAAGAAGAACGCGAAATGCTGCCGCTTTGCTATCAGGAAGGCGTTGCGGTGATCCCATGGAGTCCACTGGCGCGTGGTCGCCTGACACGCCCCTGGGGAGAAACCACTGCACGTCTGGTTTCTGATGAAGTCGGTAAAAATTTGTACAACGAGAGCGATGAAAACGATGCACAAATTGCCGCACGGCTCGCCGGTATCAGTGAGGAATTAGGCGTCACGCGGGCACAGGTCGCACTGGCCTGGCTGCTGAGCAAACCCGGTGTGGCCGCACCGATTATCGGTACGTCGCGTGAGGAACAGCTGGATGAATTGCTTAATGCGGTGGATTTAACACTGAAGCCGGAGCAGATCGCCGAGCTGGAGACGCCGTACAAACAACATCCGGTGGTGGGATTTAAATAATCTGGCAATGCCCGATAGCGCTGCGCTTATCGGGCCGTTTGTAGGCCGAATGAGGCATTTACGCGGCCATCCGGCAAAAGCATTTAAATGATACCTACCGGCCAGTGATGGCCGATAAAATAGAGGATCCCGGCAGAAAGTATCCCGGCCACAATATCATCGATCATGATCCCCGTTCCGCCATGCACGTTGCGATCGAACCAGCGGATCGGCCACGGTTTCCACATATCCAGAATACGGAAAATCACAAAACCCGCAGCAACCCACCGCCAGTCATTGGTCGGAAGCGCCATCAGGGTTATCCACATCCCGACAAACTCGTCCCAGACAATGCTGCCGTGATCGTGCACGCCCATATCTTTCGCCGTTTGATGGCACAGATAAACGCCAATACAGATAGACAACATGACCACCAGTGAATACAGTTGCCACGGCAAAAACGTCATTAAATACCAAAATGGGATCGCCGCCAGCGATCCCATCGTGCCAGGAACAATTGGACTCAGCCCACTGCCAAAACCGGTGGCCAACAGATGCCACGGGTTGCGCATGCTCAGGCGACTTTTGGCGACATCTTTTTTAAGGCGCGGCAAAATGGTCATATCCTTTCCAGTCGAACGTGACGGGTTTTCCGTCGCGCGTAAAGTGAATACCTTCCACATCCGCGCTCATCTGCCCGATACAGGTAAACGATGCGCCGAGATTCCCCAGCGCGACGTCCAGCGCGCCACGGTTAATTTCCGGTACAGTAAAGCATAACTCATAATCTTCACCACCCGAGAGCGCCCAGCGCAGCGCTTGTTCCGATTCCACGTGTTGGGCAAATGCCGGAGAGTAAGGCAGCGCATCAACGTTAACCCGCGCGCCGCAGCCGCTGGCATTAATAATGTGCCCGAGATCGGAGATCAGGCCGTCAGAAATATCGATAGCCGCACTGGCAAGATCGCGCAGGGCTTGACCCTGCAAGATGCGCGGCGTTGGCCGCAGATGACGTTTAAGCAGATAGTCTGCGTCTTTTGCATCTCCAACATGCAACCGATTCTGTAAAATCGCCAGCCCCGCCGCGCTGTCGCCCGGTGTGCCAGTCACATAAATCCAGTCTCCCGGTTTCGCTCCGGAGCGTTTTAAGGCCCGTCCGACAGGAACGTAGCCATGGATACCCAGCGTCATCGCCAGTGGCCCACGCGTGGTGTCACCGCCAATCAGCTGCATATCATAGTAATTAAGCAGTTCAAACAGGCCATCGCTGAAGGCTTCAAGCCAGGCTTCATCGACTTCAGGTAACGTGAGTGCTAACGTCAGCCATGCAGGGTCCGCCCCCATCGCCGCCAGATCGCTCAAATTCACCGCCAGCGCTTTCCAGGCGAGATCGGTGGGATCAATGTCAGGGAGGAAGTGGTTGCCAGCCACCAGCGTATCGGTACTGATCGCCAGCGTCTGTTTTTCAGGGATATTCAAGAGTGCGCAATCGTCGCCAATACCGGTTTCGACATCAAGACGAGAGGTTCTTACGCGGTCAAAATAACGGGCAATCAGGGAAAATTCGCCACATGCCATACGTTATGCCTCAGCAGAAAAAAAGAAAAAGCCGGGGATAGTGGAAACACGTTCCACCATCCGACCGGCCTCGGAATTACTTTTTGTTGGGGCGAATCACAGGTGCTGCTTTATCCAGTACACCGTTCACGAATTTGTGGCTGTCTTCAGCGCCGAAGGTTTTCGCCAGTTCAATCGCTTCATTGATGGCCACTTTGTATGGCACATCGCTACGCTTAGACAGTTCAAACAGCGCAATACGCAGCACGGCTTTTTCTACCTGACCCAGCTCTTCCAACAGGCGAGACAGGTAAGGCTTCATTAAGCCATCCAGGTACGCGCTGTTAGTCGCCACCCCGGACAGCAGTTCACGGAAATACAGAACGTCGACATCTTTTACGTCCTGTTCCGCCAGGAACTGGTATTCAACATCAGCGATGTCGTTCTGGGACAACTGCCAGGAGTAGAGCGCCTGGACGGCACACTCACGGGCGCGGCGACGAGCAGCAGGTTTCACGGATTTCCCCTTACAAAAATCAGGCCTTGATGGCTTTCAATACATTAATCATTTCAAGCGCAGTCAGTGCAGCTTCTGCGCCTTTGTTACCGGCTTTAGTGCCAGCACGTTCGATGGCTTGTTCAATACTTTCGGTGGTCAGAACACCGAAGGCTACCGGAATGCCGCTGTCCTGAGCGACATGCGCCAGGCCATTGCTTGCACCGCCAGCCACATATTCGAAGTGCGCGGTACCGCCACGGATCACCGTACCGAGCGCAATCACCGCGTCGTATTTACCGGTTTTCGCCAGAGCGTCAGCCGCCAGCGGCAGCTCATAGGCACCAGGAACCCAAACAACGGTAATGTTTTCATCTTTAACCTGACCAATACGTTTCAGGGCGTCGATCGCACCTTCCAGCAGGCTGTCATTGATAAAGTTGTTGAAACGCGCAATGGTGATGGCGACGCGAGCGTCCGGGGTAGCAACGTTAGCTTCAATAATGTTCATATTCTTCCTTCGGGTTCGATTTATAGCCCCGTAAGGGGGGCGGATTTTATCATAATATTCTGTGCGCTGCTTCCTCTAAATCAGAAAGCCTCACGCAGTCGTTAAATGCAGGCAAACGTCCGGGCCCACCTGGCGTATCTCATTGAATTTGAAATGGGGGGCGTCGGCCAGTTTCTCAAGGCCTGGAAGCACACATAATCCTCGCGCATCGCTGCCTAACAGTTTAGGCGCAACATACACGATTAGCTCATCAACCAAACCGGCCTGTAGTAACGCGCCCGCCAGCGTTGGGCCAGCTTCAACCCAAATGCTGTTAATTTGCTGCTTACCCAGTTGCATCATCAGCACCACCAGATCCAGATGCCCGTTATGTTCCGGCACTTTCAGGCTACGCACCGTCTCCGGCCAACTGCGAGGGTCGTCTTTAGTCCGGGCAATCCAGGTTTCTCCTGGCTGTTGCACAATTCGATGCTCCGGCGTGACCTGATTCTGGCTATCAAGAACAATGCGGATCGGCTGGCGCAGATTTTCCTGCGGGTAACTGGCCTGGGTAGACTCTCCAAGCTCCGACCAACGCACAGTAAGCTGAGGGTCGTCGGCTAATACCGTAGCGCTGCTGGTTAAAATAGCATGGCTTTGCGCTCGTAAACGTTGCACATCGCGACGCGCCTGCGGCGAGGTTATCCACTGGCTTTCACCGCTGGCCATTGCCGTACGTCCATCAAGCGAGGCACCAAGCTTAAGCTGCACATAGGGGAATCCCGTACGCATACGCTTCAGGAAGCCCTTATTAAGCTGCTCAACCTCGCTCATCATCAGCCCGTGGCTGACGTCAATGCCAGCCTGCTGCAAACGATAGAGCCCACGACCTGCTACCTGCGGATTGGGATCCTGCATCGCGGCAACCACACGTGACACGCCTGCGGCAATCAGCGCCTCGCAGCACGGCGGCGTACGCCCATGATGACTACAGGGTTCAAGCGTGACATAGGCGGTTGCCCCTTGCGCTTTTGCTCCCGCCATCCGCAAGGCATGGACTTCGGCATGCGGTTCGCCCGCGCGGTGATGATACCCTTCACCGACGATCTGCCCATCTTTAACAATCACGCAGCCCACGTTGGGATTGGGGTGAGTGGTAAAACGTCCGCGCGCAGCAAGCTTCAGCGCGCGCGCCATGTACAATTCATCCTGCATGGCTTAGTCCTGTAGGCGAGCAATCTCTTCGCCAAATTCTTTGATGTCTTCGAAACTACGGTACACCGAGGCAAAGCGGATATAGGCGACTTTATCGAGTTTTTTCAACTGCTCCATCACCAGGTTGCCAATCATCTTGCTCGGCACCTCACGCTCGCCAGTGGCACGCAGTTGTGATTTGATATGGTTCAACGCCATTTCGACGTCATCAGAACTGACCGGGCGTTTCTCAAGCGCTCTGAGCATGCCGCTGCGCAGCTTATCTTCATTAAAAGGTTCACGCACATCGTTGCTTTTCACAACACGCGGCATGACAAGTTCAGCCACTTCAAAAGTGGTGAAACGTTCGTTACAGACCAGACACTGCCGACGGCGGCGTACTGAGGAGCCCTCGCCGACAAGACGAGAGTCAATTACCTTAGTGTCTACGGCGAAACAGAATGGGCAATGCATACGGCGTCCTGTACCTCAGTGGTTAACAGAAATCTATTTTACCCTGAACTGGCGTGACAACAAAGGCGCAGCGCTTTTGAGACAAAGGATCGATGCCTTCGCGCTCAGTGCGCACTACCATTATGCTATCGCGACAATAAAGGGAGTGATCACAATGACAAGACGTTACCTAAGAATTCTCCTGGTGGGAAGTCTCTTTAGCCTTAGCGCCTGCGCGCAGCAAAGTGAAGTACGCCAGATGCATCAAAGCGTTAGCACGTTGAATAAAGAGATGACGCAGCTCAATCAGGAAACGGTAAAAATTACCCAGCAAAATATGTTGAACGCAAAATCGACCAGCGGCGTCTATCTGCTGCCAGGTTCCAAAACCCCTGCCCGACTGGACAGCCAGATAGGCACGTTACGCATGTCGCTGATAAATATTGCGCCGAACGCCGACGGAACGCGCCTGACGCTGCGGATTCAGGGTGAATCCAACACGCCTTTACCCGCCTTTAGCGCCACCGTCGAATACGGGCAAATTCAGGGTACCACGGACAACTATCAGGAAGTGAACGTTCACAACCAATTGGTCAACGCCCCGGCAAGTATTCTTGCCCCCAGCGACGTCGACATTCCGCTGCAGATAAATGGTCTCACTCGCGAACAGTTAGGTTTTGTTCGCATCCACGACGTTCAACCTGTTAGTCAATAAACTTTTTTGCGGAACGTTTTGTGCGTTCCGCAACACCACTCCCGTCTATTTTGTTACTCCTCTGACATAACCGATATTTCTGGTAAAACTTGGCAACATTGATGAGAGCCAGTACAATTCGCCGCCTAAAGTACGCAAACGTGAACGCAATCGATTACGTAAATGATAGAACTGTGAAACAAGACATATTTTTGTGAACAATGATTTTTATAATAGGCACCGAAGAATTACGAAATATTTAGAAACGCAAATTGCGCATTTTTCACTCCCGAAAGGGATTTCAAACAGTGGCATACATATGAAAAAAACATTACTTGCAGCCGGTGCAGTGCTGGCGCTCTCCTCGTCTTTTACTGCCAACGCAGCAGAAAATGACAAACCGCAATATCTGTCCGACTGGTGGCACCAGAGCGTCAACGTGGTGGGTAGCTACCACACCCGTTTCTCCCCGAAACTGAACAACGACGTGTATCTGGAATATGAAGCGTTTGCCAAAAAAGACTGGTTTGACTTCTATGGCTACATCGATATTCCTAAAACCTTCGACTGGGGTAACGGCAACGATAAAGGCATCTGGTCTGACGGTTCTCCGCTGTTTATGGAAATCGAACCGCGTTTCTCTATCGACAAACTGACCGGCGCTGACCTGAGCTTTGGTCCGTTCAAAGAATGGTATTTCGCCAACAACTACATCTACGATATGGGTGATAACAAAGCCAGTCGCCAGAGCACCTGGTATATGGGTCTGGGTACCGATATCGATACCGGTCTGCCGATGGGTCTGTCTCTGAACGTGTATGCTAAATACCAGTGGCAGAACTATGGCGCATCCAACGAAAACGAGTGGGATGGCTACCGTTTCAAAGTGAAATACTTTGTGCCGATCACTCAGGTATGGGGCGGTCAGTTAACTTACATCGGCTTCACCAACTTCGACTGGGGCTCAGATTTGGGTGACGATCCGAACCGCACCAGCAACTCTATCGCTTCCAGCCACGTTCTGGCGCTGAACTACGATCACTGGCACTACTCCGTAGTGGCGCGTTACTTCCATAACGGCGGTCAGTGGAAAGGTGGCGACACTCTGAACTGGGGCGAAGGCGATTTCAGCGCGAAATCTACCGGTTGGGGTGGTTACCTGGTTGTAGGTTACAACTTCTAATTCAGCCAATCTGTCCGCAGACAAGCCAGCTTAACCGCTGGCTTTTTTATGGCTGGTCTTCACAGCGTACTTTACGTAAAAAGTCACTTAGCGAGCGATCCGCTGATTCGCGAAAGTACCTGTCGAGTGGCGTGATCTTCAGACATCGATCAACGCGAAAGCAGCGATAATCGTCACGTTTTTCACACCATGCAACGAGCAGCCAGTGCTCACCCCAGAAAAATAGTCCCAGCGGCTGAACATCGCGCCAGGAAAGATTCCCGACCTCATCGCGATAATGCAGCGCTAGTGTCTGCTGCGCCGAAACCGCGCGATGAATGAGATCGAACGCACTGCGTGAATGCGGCTGATTACCAAAATCAGGTGCGAAAATCCGTGTTTGCTCGGCCCTGCGCCGACTCTCTGACGGCAATATCGCCAGCACTTTTTCCTGCGCAGACTCCAGCGCCTGTGAGAGTGAATCCCCACCCCATGTTTTCAGCAGCCGAATAGCCACCATCAACGCTTCTGATTCGTGTTGCGTTAACATTAACGGCGGCAAATCAAATCCTGCCATTAGGCGGTATCCACTGCCCACTTCACCTTCAATGGGCACGCCGGATAAAGAGAGATCGCGGATATCGCGATAAATCGTCCGTTCAGATACCTCCAGACGTTCTGCCAGCAGCGCCGCCGTTGTCACTCGCCTGCCACGCAGGATTTGTACAATCTGAAACAAGCGGTCGGCGCGTCTGGACATATTAATCCTCAGTGCTGAAAAAATTACGCGGGTTGATGTAAACCAACGCGATTGCCTTCGCTGTCAGTAAACAGCGCAATCGTGCCAATGTCTTGCCCCAGTTCGAGCGGGCCAAACACGCAGTGGCCGCCAGCGGTGGCGACACGCTCAAGCGTTGCAGCCAAATCGTCCGTATGCAGGTAAATAATAGCGCCCTGCGCTGAAGGCGTAATGCCGTCAAATTTAGCCAGCGCTCCGCCGGGAGCAGGATCCTGATGCGGGAATACAGCCAGCTCGGCGCAGTCCATATTTTCCCGACGCAAAGAAACCTGCATCACGGGCTCATAAAATGCAATGGCGCGATCCATTTCTGCCACGGGGATTTCAAACCAGTTAATGACGTTGTTCATACTTCCTCCTGCCTGTGTGAGTAGTGTCAGAAGGACTATAAGACAGTGCTACTGACAGCATACTGTCAGTAGTGTGGCGACCGAAACCAATAATGGTCTGCCGCTAAATCACAGGCAAAAAAAATCCCGACCTTACGATCGGGATTCAAGTATTTCCACTCTTGATGGGTTAAGGCAGAATCGACGGTTGATCCGCCCCTTCTTTCTCAACCTTCTGCTGCAGCATGTGCTCACGCTTCATACCCAGCTTCAGCGCCAGCGCCGATGCCACGTAGATAGAAGATGCAGTACCGATGGAAACACCGATCAGCATCGTCAACGAGAAGCCTTCCAGTACCGGACCACCGAACAGGAACAGCATCAGAATAACCATCAACGTCGTACCGGACGTAATCAACGTACGGTGCAGCGTCTGAGTCAATGACACGTTAAAGATTTCGTAAGGCGTACCGCGACGAATTTTGCGGAAGTTTTCACGAATACGGTCAGATACAACGATACTGTCGTTCAGCGAGTAACCGATTACTGACATCAGCGATGCAACGATAGTCAGGTCAATCTCGATATGGAACAACGACAGGATCCCAAGTGTAATGATTACGTCATGCGCCAGCGCGATAACTACCCCTGCCGCCAGTCGCCACTCAAAGCGGAAACCGACGTACACCAGGATGGAGATCAGCGCCGCCATCAACGCCATCGCACCCGTTTGCGCCAGGTCTGCACCCACACTCGGCCCCACGAATTCAATTCGCTTCACCGCCGCGTTTTGGTTGGTGGATTCGTTAATCACACTCAACACTTTGCTACCCAGCACCTGACCGCCGTCTGCGCCTTCGGTTGGCGGCATACGCACCATAATGTCGTGGCTGCTGCCGAAGTTCTGCAGCAGCGGGTCAACAAAGCCCGCTTTCTCCAGCGCATCGCGCATCACGTCCATTTCCGCTGGTTTTTCCAGCGTGATTTCAATGACCGTACCACCGGTGAAATCGAGACCCCAGTTAAAGCCGCGCACGCCCATAATCACGATGGCCGCGATCAGCAGAAAACCTGAAATGCCGAAAGCCCAGTAGTCCCAGCGCATAAAGTCCCAGACTTTACGGCCGTGGTTCAATTGTTCAACAGTATATTCCTGTGCCACTTCGCACTCCTCAGATTGACAGCTTTTTGACGCGCTTGCCGCCATACAACAGGTTTACGATGGCACGTGTACCGACAATTGCGGTAAACATCGACGTCGCTACCCCAATACCGGTAGTAATCGCGAACCCTTTAATTGCCCCGGTGCCGACTGCGTACAGGATAATGACCTTAATCAGCGTCGTAATGTTCGCATCGAAGATGGAGCTAAATGCGCCCGCATAACCTTCATTGATGGCCTGCTGCACCGAACGCCCGTTACTCAACTCTTCTTTGATACGCTCGTTGATCAGTACGTTCGCATCGACCGCGACAGCAAGGGTTAAGACGATCCCCGCAATCCCCGGCATACTCAGCGTAGCGCCCGGCAGCAGCGACATAATACCGACAATCAGTACCAGGTTCGCAATAAGCGCACTCGTGGCGATCAGACCGAACTTCTTATAGAAGAAGATCATGAACAGGATAGACACCACCAGACCGGCCAGACAGGCTTCCAGACCCTGTTTAATGTTCTGCATACCCAGGGTTGGGCCGATGGTACGTTCTTCCACAATCTGAATCGGCGCAATCAACGCACCGGCACGTAACAGCAGAGAAAGCTGACGCGCTTCATTCGGGTTGTTGATACCGGTAATACGGAAGCTGTTGCCCAGACGAGACTGGATGTTGGCGATGTTAATCACCTCTTCCTGTTTCACCAGCACGGCGCGACCGTTGGCATCTTTCTTACCGCTGTCTTTGTACTCCACGAACAGGGTCGCCATCGGCTTACCGATGTTGTCCTTGGTGAAGTTGGACATGATGTTACCACCCGCGCTATCCAGCGAGATGTTAACCTGCGGCTGATTGTATTCGTCCTGGCTGGAAGTGGAATCGGTGATATGGTCACCGGTCAGGATCACGCGTTTGTAAAGCACAACCGGCTGACCTTCACGAGACTGTTTCACTTCCGAATCACCCGGTACACGCCCGGATGCCGCAGCAGACTGGTCAACGTTGGTGTTTACCAGACGGAATTCCAGCGTCGCGGTAGCGCCCAGAATTTCTTTCGCCCGCGCGGTATCCTGAATACCCGGCAGTTCGACCACAATGCGGTCAGCACCCTGACGTTGTACAACCGGCTCAGCAACACCCAGTTGGTTAACACGATTACGCAGAATGTTGATGTTCTGCTGTACCGCGTATTCACGGGCTTCGCTCAGGCGCGCATCGGTCATCACCGCACGCAGTGCATTGCTGCCCTGGCTAGAAATAACCAAATCCTGGTGACGCTTGCTCAGGTAAGAGATAGCTTCATCACGGGCGCTGCTATCACGAAAAGTGATGCTCAGACCGTAGTTATCTTCTTTGCGAACGGTAGTATAAGGAATGCCTTTTTCACGCAGATCGCTGCGCAGGCTATCAATATTTTGTTCCTGCAACTTACTCAGCGCGGTGTCCATATCCACTTCCATCAGGAAGTGAACGCCGCCACGCAGATCAAGACCGAGTTTCATCGGTTCTGCGTGAATGGCTGCCAGCCAACGCGGGGTTGCCGGAGCAAGGTTAAGCGCCACGACGTATTGATCACCCAATACGCCCATTAACACTTCACGAGCGCGCAGTTGGGTATCAGTGGAGTCGAAGCGCGCGAGAATAGCACCCTCTTCCAGAGCCACAGACTTAGGTGTGATTTTATCTTCTTGTAACGTTTTCTGGACCTGGATCAGCGTTTGCTCACTGGCGGCAGCACCGCGCACGCCAGTGATTTGAACAGCCGGATCCTCACCATACAGGTTGGGAAGCGCATAGAGCAGACCGACGACAATCACGACGATCAGCATGACATACTTCCACAAAGGATAACGGTTTAACACGGCAGTTCCCTTTGGGAAAACAATAAATTACAGCGCCTTCATGGTGCCTTTCGGCAGAACGGCAGCTACGAAATCACGTTTAATAACCACTTCAGTGGTGTCGTTCAGCGCGATAGCGATGTAGCCGGATTCTGCTACTTTGGTCACGCGACCCACCAGACCACCGTTCGTCAGCACTTCATCGCCTTTCGCAATGGAGTTCATCAGATTTTTGTGTTCTTTGGTACGCTTTTGCTGCGGGCGCAGGATCATGAAATAGAAAATCAGACCAAACACCACCAGCATCAGAATCAGAGACATCGGGCTGCCCTGCGCCGGAGCACCTGTTGCCGCTACCGCATCAGAAATAAAAAAGCTCATTCAAATTCCCTCATTATTAAAATTAATCAACGTTCACAGGTGGAACTGGTCTACCCTGACGTTGGTAAAAATCGGTCACGAAGCTCTCTAATTTACCCTCTTCAATAGCCTTGCGTAAACCCGCCATCAAACGCTGGTAGTAGCGAAGGTTATGAATCGTGTTGAGTCGCGCGCCCAATATTTCGTTGCAACGGTCAAGATGATGCAAGTATGCGCGCGAATAATTGCGACAGGTGTAGCAATCACACTCAGCATCGAGCGGACTGGTGTCGCTTTTATGTTTCGCGTTACGAATTTTTACCACGCCGTCAGTCACAAACAAATGACCATTACGGGCATTTCGCGTTGGCATCACGCAGTCAAACATATCGATACCACGACGCACGCCTTCAACCAGATCTTCTGGTTTACCAACGCCCATCAGGTAACGCGGTTTATCAGCCGGAATCTGCGGGCAAACATGCTCCAGAATGCGGTGCATATCTTCCTTCGGTTCACCAACAGCCAAACCGCCGACAGCGTAGCCATCAAAGCCGATATCTACCAGACCTTTGACGGAGATATCACGTAAATCTTCGTAAACGCTGCCCTGAATGATGCCAAAAAGCGCATTTTTGTTGCCGAGGCTATCAAAACGGTCGCGACTGCGCTTCGCCCAACGCAAAGACATCTCCATCGATCGTTTAGCATAGTCCCAGTCGGCCGGATACGGTGTACATTCGTCGAAGATCATCACGATATCGGAACCGAGATCGTATTGAATCTCCATAGACTTCTCAGGATCGAGGAAGATCGGATCGCCGTTGATCGGATTACGGAAATGCACGCCCTGCTCGGTTATCTTACGGATGTCGCCCAGGCTGAATACCTGGAAGCCGCCGGAATCGGTGAGGATCGGTCCTTTCCACTGCATGAAATCGTGCAGATCGCCGTGCAGCTTCATGATTTCCTGACCCGGGCGCAGCCAGAGGTGGAAGGTGTTACCGAGGATGATCTGTGCGCCGGTCGCTTCAACTTCTTCCGGCGTCATGCCTTTCACGGTGCCATAAGTACCGACCGGCATAAAAGCAGGCGTTTCCACTACGCCACGATCAAAAACCAGGCGGCCGCGGCGGGCGCGACCGTCTGTGGTGTCCAGTTCAAATCTCATTTTAACTCCTGCGTCAGAAAAACAGTCCGACGTTAAACACTCGCATCGCGGATTTATTCCCCAACGCGCTCAGAAATAGCCTGCGGATTGTACGTGATAAACATGGCATCACCGTAACTAAAAAAGCGATATTCCGCTTTTACCGCTTCATGATAGGCGTGCATGGTGTTTTTATAACCAGCAAATGCGGAAACCAGCATAATCAGTGTCGATTCCGGCAGGTGAAAGTTGGTTACCAGGGCATCAATCACCTGATATTTATAGCCTGGATAAATGAATATTTGCGTATCACCGAAGAACGGCTCGATAAGGTCATTTTTGGCCGCCTGCGCCGCGCTTTCCAGTGAACGTACGGAGGTGGTACCTACCGCAATCACGCGGTTGCCGCGTGCTTTCGCCGCCAGCACAGCATCAACCACATCCTGTGGCACTTCCGCATACTCGGAGTGCATAATGTGATCTTCGATGGTATCTACGCGCACCGGCTGGAAGGTACCCGCCCCCACGTGCAGCGTAACGAACGCCATCTCGATACCTTTATCACGCAGTTTTGCCAACAGTGGTTCGTCAAAATGCAGACCGGCGGTCGGCGCGGCGACAGCCCCTGGTTTTTCGCTATACACGGTCTGGTACAGCTCGCGGTCAGCGTCTTCATCCGGACGGTCGATATATGGCGGCAGCGGCATATGGCCAATCGCGTTGAGGATATCGAGCACGCTACGCTCGTCATCAAACTCGACTTCAAACAACGCGTCATGGCGCGCCACCATCGTTGCTTTAATGCTTTCGTCATCGCCCAGCAGCAGCTCGGCACCCGGCTTCGGCGCTTTAGAGGCGCGAATATGCGCCAGAATCCGTTTGTCATCCAGCATACGCTCGACCAGTACTTCAATCTTGCCGCCGCTGGCTTTACGCCCAAACAGACGCGCCGGAATAACGCGGGTGTTATTAAAAACCAGCAAATCGCCAGGGTTGAGCTTATCGAGCAAATCGGTGAAAGTACCGTGCGTCAGCGCGCCCGTCGGCCCGTCCAAAGACAGCAAGCGGCAGCTACTGCGTTCAGCCTGCGGATAGTGGGCAATCAGGGATTCGGGTAGTTCAAAGGTGAAATCGGTAACGCGCATGACACTGACTCAGACTAAAATAAGAGGCGGGTAGTCTAGTGCCGGGGCGTTCTCCCTGCAACCTTTACCCCTCTGGATAAACATTTAACTATGAATTTTCTTGCACATTTGCATCTGGCTCACCTCGCCGACAGCTCGCTTTCCGGTAATCTACTGGCGGATTTTGTCCGGGGTAATCCCCAAACGCACTATTCGCCCGACGTGGTGGAGGGCATCTTTATGCACCGTCGTATCGACGTGATGACCGATAACCTGCCACAGGTGCGTGAAGCCAAAGAGTGGTTTCGCAGCGAAACGCGCCGCGTCGCACCGATTACGCTGGACGTCATGTGGGATCATTTTCTGTCGCGCCATTGGTCGGAAATCTCCCCCGACTTCCCGCTGACGGACTTTGTACGCTATGCCCGCGCCCAGGTGACCCCTATTTTACCGGAATCGCCGCCGCGCTTTATCAATCTGAACAACTACATCTGGTCGGAGAAATGGCTCGAGCGCTATCGGAATATGGATTTTATCCAGAACGTCCTGAACGGCATGGCCAGCCGCCGCCCGCGGCTCGATGCCCTGCGCGACTCATGGTATGACCTCGATACGCACTACGATGCGTTAGAAGAACGTTTCTGGCAGTTTTATCCCCAAATGATGGGACAGGCGCGACGTAAATCCCTTTGATTATAGCCCGCATCATGCACCGGATAAGCAGCAGCCGCTATCCGGCAAAAGATTGATAGACAAAACCTGTCTCATTGATTGCCAGCGCCTCTTTGTCTTATTCCCGAACACTCTCTATACTGGCCCGCGTTGCGTTCCAAAAACCCCTTAACATTGCAGGAGAATTATATGGTACTGGTAACTCGTCAGGCTCCGGATTTCACAGCAGCTGCGGTACTGGGTAGCGGTGAGATCGTTGAAAACTTCAACTTCAAGCAGCATACCAACGGTAAAACTACCGTTCTGTTCTTCTGGCCGATGGACTTCACCTTCGTTTGCCCGTCTGAACTGATCGCATTCGACAAACGTTACGAAGAATTCCAGAAGCGCGGCGTTGAAGTTGTTGGCGTTTCCTTCGACTCTGAATTTGTCCACAACGCATGGCGTAACACCCCTGTCGAAAAAGGCGGCATTGGTGAAGTGAAATACGCAATGGTTGCTGACATCAAACGCGAAATCCAGAAAGCCTACGGCATTGAGCATCCTGAAGCAGGTGTTGCTCTGCGCGGTTCTTTCCTGATCGACGCTAACGGCGTTGTTCGCCACCAGGTGGTTAACGATCTGCCGCTGGGTCGTAACATCGACGAAATGCTGCGCATGGTTGACGCGCTGCAGTTCCACGAAGAGCACGGCGACGTATGTCCGGCACAGTGGGAAAAAGGTAAAGAAGGTATGAACGCGTCTCCGGACGGCGTAGCAAAATACCTGACCGAGAACGTTTCCAGCCTGTAAATGGCATGAATCGTAAGAGGCCCGCAAATGCGGGCCTTTTTTACATCTGGTTATTAGTCTCCAGTCATCCCTTTCTCCTTATACCTCTCCGCTCATTTTGAAGTAAGTAAATGACGTCATAACCGTTTTTTTGTCCTATCTCTGGATAAACATCCTTAACGCATCAACATATTTTTCTCTAAGAATTTTCCTAACAATTTTAAGATGATATCTGAATTTTTAAGACAAAGAGCAATAAAGGAAGAGTGAACTCGCTAAATTTAACCAACATGCAATAAATATATTTAATGTCTTCACATCTGAATAATGCCGCCACACACATTGCATTTTAATTCTTATCCCATTGTTATATAAGGCATTCCTCTTTCTTTTCAAAATAGCACGCTATAAAAAACCCATGTTAATCATAGCGCTTATAAATAAGTTATAAATTTATTAACTGTGCTAATTATTCCAACAAATATTAACACTTTTTACTTATCATTCTACAAATTCAATTAAAAAAACAGATCTTATCGATCGATTTTAATCATTACACATCAATTTATCAGCAGATTAGGATTTCTCCAGGAAACCACATTGTTAACAGTGTTTTTCTTGCAGATTAGGGAGAGATATGCATGAGCAGTAAAGATAAATGCACGCGGTTTTTTATTTATTCCGCAGACTGGACGCATGCGGCTGCATTACAAAATTTAATCAGCGGTAAAAAAACTCCTGATAACTATATTTCATTGCCACAACTCACCATCAGTGAGTTGTGCGAATATACCGGACCGCCACCACATATAATCATCCTGGATGTCCCACCAGGAAGATATGTGGCATTAATCCTGGCTCTCCGTAAAAGTTTTCCTCAAGCACAAATGATTTGTACTCAGCATTATTTTCTCTACTCAGATCGTATGGTTGCTGAGTATTTTGGTGGGATATTGCTAAAGGAATATGATGCTTTAATATCTGGATATCCCAATATAGGCATTGCTGAGCATCTTACGTCACCAATATTCTCAGCTGCATATCCTCGGCTCAGAGTTTTTTGTGCAAGCGTTCCTCCGCAGGTGGTATTAGGTTCACTTGAAAGGTGGATCAGAAGAAGGTTATCAGAAGTGATACCTTCATCACGCACACGAACAATTACGCTGGATTGGTTAGCCAGAGGCATTTCACTTCGGGAAACTGCAAAACAATTGAAAAGAAGTGAAAAAGTGATGTACCACTATCGCTGGATGATGATGCAAGCTTTAGGTATACGCCATTGCAGCAGAGATTTCATTCACTCACTGACGGTAAATGCAGGACCAACAAACTGGAAAAAACCCGACAAGAAAGCCGCGCATAAATAATAGTATGTCGCGTATATAGAGCTCATTTAAATTCCAAAATAAAAAATCGCTATCAATCACGATGCGGTTTCTATTGTTTCACCCCTATTTTATAGAAGTGCCATGTGTTAGCAAATATAAGGATTTATTTATGTCGCAAAAAAGCGTTTCTTTCTCAAAAAAGATATTAGTCGTCTCTATACTACTCGCAATATCAGGTACTGCTACAGCTTCTGATGAAGGCTCTGGTATGGTGAGTGGGCTTAACTGGAGTTTGTTGGAGCCTAACTCTGGCGCCGGTGATACTGCCGTTAAAGGAATTTATGCCTGGAACTTTAGTAACACCCAGGAGGAAGCCTCTCTCGATTCCGCCAGTAATAAAGGTAATATCTATTTTAACCCTCCACATCACGACCTTCTAAGTCGAACAGTAAATGTTACTGATCTTGACCTGAGCGGATACTACATTAATTTTAGCAAAACCGATCTTGCTGGTAATCAGTCTACCCTCAATCTGACCAAGGCCACCGTTGATTTTATCGAATCAGGAGGGTCTGGCACCGACACTAATATAGCCATCAACTTAAAGGACGCTCAGCTTAACGGCGCTCAGATGGATACCAACTATGATAATGCCCTTAAAAATGGGGTGGCAAAGAACAAAAACTGGGTGGCAAATCAAAATGGTGATGGCGGATATGGTATTTATGTCGATCTCGGTGACACAGGCGATGTAATTGTCGATATTGATAACAGTCAGTTAGGCTCAGAAACCTGGAAAGCAGGTATTTTTACCGGCGGATCTGACTCCGTTAACATTACTGCTTCTGAAAGTAACATTTTCGGTTCTGTACAAGCCGGATATTCTGAAGATGTCAATATTGAACTGACAAAGCAAACAACACTCACCGGTAATATTGTCACCGGTAAGGGCACAAGTATTGTCAGTATTAATGACAACTCGAAAGTACTCGGCGACATCAACGTCAGCAAGAGCAATCAAGCCCAGGTGTCTCTGGGCGATAATGTTGCAACCAGCAATGTTAATAAAATCACCGGCAACAAAACCAATTCCACTCTTGAGTTAGGCCAAGAAGTCACTGAATTAGACGGCAGTAAATTTGTCGATTTTACGGTGTTAAACGTGCTGGGTAAAAGTACCATCCTCAATGGTCTGAATGACACAAACGTAGGGTCAGCACTCAATCTGACGGGGAATCACATCATTGCTGATGTTAATATAACGGGCAATGGCGCACTCACCGTAGCAGGTAATTCCACGCTACAGGCAGATTATATCTCTTTGAGCAGCGACGCTTCGTTAACCATCGATAATGGAACTTTGCAAACCAGCTCAGCGCAAATATTTACTGATGGTCTGGGTAGTAACGGTCTTAATACTTCTGCCACCGGCCTGAACACCACAGGCCAGCAGGTATCTTTCAACGATGGCACATTAGCGCTCTCTGATGCGCTATTTAACCTCGATTATGTAAAATCTGTTAATGGTCTGGTGGACAATGCCAAACTTATTATGCTGGGCAACGTGGTGTCTGCTGATGGTACTGGTCCTGCTGGTAGTGTAGATTTTGACACGGTTGGTGCTGTGGGTGAAAACACCGTGCTTGCCGGTGTTACTGTCGAATCAACAAAAAGCGACATCGTTATTGGTGGTGAAAAAAACAGTGAAGATCAAGACGGCAGCTCAAACAGTGTTGGCGTAAAAAACCTTGTGTTGGCTGCCAGTGAAAGCAACACCGCCAGTGTCACTGTGAAAGGCAACAAAACGCTGACCTTAACCGGTGATGTAGCTGGTAAAGACAACACCAGCCTTGTTTCCGCAGGGGAAGACGCCAGTGTCAGTGTTAATGTCAAAGAGGGTACATTGCAGTTGGGTCATGCTTCTCTGTCCGGAGCCACAGGTTCGTTGAATGCCACCGTAAACCTGGACAATGGGAATTTACAGGTCGCTGGTGGCAAATACAGCGTTTCCGGAGAAATTTTAGCAAACAAAAACAGCGCCATTACCATTGCAGACAGCGCGGCGTTACAAGCGTCTAAAATTGATATGAAAGACGCCAATATGCAGGTCAATGGTGTATTGCAAACCGCTGCACTCAACGCCGACTCAGGTACGACTATCAATGTGGGCACTACCGCAGATCAGGGCGCTGCGGGACATCTGCTCGCACAGAACGTAAGCCTGAACGGGGCATCTCTGTTCCTTGATCCGCAATGGCAAACCAATAGCACCATCAGTCAGGCTTCCAAAGCTGCGCTGCAATTTATCGATGACAAAATTGACGGCAAGCTCACTGCCGGGCAAAACGCCTTACTGGTCCTGGGTGAGGCAACGACCGAGTGGGCTGAAACACAGTTTGCCAAAACGGGTCTGCAATGGTCTGCTGACGGGATTACCGCCGCATTAGCCATTAATGCCCCGCAATTGCTGGATAAAGACCATGGTAGTCTGGTTGTGGATGGTTCACAGACCTCAGCCCCCAGCGCAAATGCCAATACGGCTACTTTTGCCGATAATTCACTGTTAATGGTGAATGGCAAAACCATTGCCGGCGGGCAGTATGCGCTCACAGCTGAAAATGGAACGCTCAACGTTAGCGACAGCGCCAGCCTTTACATTGCCGACGCCAAAGCCAGTCAGACCTATTATATTGTCGACGGTTTTAACGGTGGTTCACCAGGTCCTATCGATGATTCCACTCAAACAGGTGTATCGGAAAAGGGATGGAATGGTGAAAATTTACTGACCAACCGACTGCTATCTGCAACACGTCACTGGGATGTAGACAGCGGACAATTGCAGGTCACCACGGAGGCTAAATCCTCTGCTGACGCGTTACCTGGCGTCGCACTGACGCAAACGCTGGATACTATGATGAGCCAGGGAATCAATGACACGCAAAGTCAGTCTGCCGGCGTTCGTTTCCTGTCACGTGCGATAGATAATCCTTACGTCTCTACGCAGGATATCGTGAAAACCATTAACAGTGCAGCGCAGTTGGCTGTGGCCGGAGGTGTGCAGAACACTACCCTGTCCACAGGGTTGTCTGCCACCAAAGCGATCAACGATCGTAACTCAGTGCTTAACAGCAAACTCCAACCTGACGCAGGAGCTGAAGGTCTGAATTTCTGGGCCAGCACACTGTATGGCCACGACAGTAACAGTGGTTTTAAAACTGGCGCACTGGAAACCGGCAATAATGTTAATTACTTTGGTTTAATGATTGGCGCAGATATCACTCATCAAACCTCTCTGGGTAATTTGCGCAGCGGTTTAGCATTCCATTCCGGAACCGGTAAATCATCGTCCAAAGGAGATCTGCAATATACCAAAAATGATGTTGATTTTTGGGGTGCAACGTTTTATGAAAACTGGACAAATAATAATTTCAGCGTGACCGTTGATTTAGGATTGTCCAGGAACAGTAATGACGTTGAGCAGAATCTTCCGGCTTGGGTGGATATGGGCAGTAAGTTAAAAGCGGATATTGATTCCGAAATGCTGACTGCGGGAATTACGGGTGAATACCTGTACAACCTGTCCTCTATCGATATCGTTCCACACGCCGGTGTACGCTATGTACAACTCAAAACTGAACGTTTTGATACTACTACCCAGTCCGGAGAGAAGCTGTTTGATACCGCTGAGCAGAAGCAGAACCTCTGGCAATTCCCGGTTGGCGTGCGTTTAAGCACCACATACTCGCTTGATTCTGGCTGGGCAGTTAGCCCGCAAGCCGATCTGTCGGTCATTCCGGTTACTGGCGACACCAACGCGAAAACGCATATTCGTACCTACGGTATTAACGCATCCGATACACTGTCTTCAACGATTGTTGATGATACTTCGTTCTCAGGACAACTCGGTGTGAAGGCGCAGAAAGGAAATGTAAGTTTCGGTATCAACTACAACCTCGACGCATCTGAACACCAGACAGGTCAGGGGGCAATGGCCGTATTTAATTATAACTTCTGATGTGATTTAAAAAATACTCGCCCTCCTCAAATCGGGAGGCGAGTATTTCTTTTCAAGAATGACGTACAGGAGAAAATATTTATGTTTAGATATCACAAAGTGATGCAAGCCATTTTCTTCATACTGACACTTGCCACAATAAGTTGCACCATCACTTCGCTTTGTTTAGGCTATGGGAACTGGGCTTTTTATTATGGTATTGTTTCGGTAGGCTCGATGATAATTTATATGATTCACCGCTGATTATTAATTATTACGGATTATTTAATTTATCCCCCGCTTCTTACTTCTGTATAACACGTTTAACCGGTTAGCACTTCTACAGCCGTTGGCACGACGGCATTAGTCTGAGTCACAGACGCTTGCACCACACTGCACAGCCCCTGGGCAGGGACTGCAATGAGAGATTAAAACGCGAAACAGGAACAGCCAAGCGCGCCCCAGAAAGCCCGGTCATCCGACACCGGAATGCCTGATTGACGCGCAATATCATGCTGATGACCGTGTACGCCGCAGCTACCGCAGCACTGGTGCATCTGCACTATGGCGCCAATTTTTGCCGCACCAGGCGGCGCTGCGCGATAGTGCCCCGGCACCTTCACTACCGGCGACCAGTCCGGCACAACCGGGATGGCCGGCGGTGCAAGTGGGGTGAAGTGCCCGGCCGCATACACCACGTTGCCATCGACAATGGTCATCACTGACTCAATACCTTTGATCTCTTCTTCCGGCACGCTGAAGTAGTCTTTGGACAGCACCACCAGGTCGGCCAATTGATCTTTCTCGATGCGCCCTTTCTTACCCTGCTCGCTGGAGAACCAGGCGCTGCCAGCCGTCCACAGTTCCAGCGCCACGTCGCGCGGCAGGCGGTTGTTATCATCGTACATCGCCATTCCGCCAACAGTACGACCCGAAACCAGCCAATAGAGCGCGGTCCACGGGTTGTAGCTGGCCACGCGGGTGGCGTCAGTTCCCAGCCCGACCGGAACTTCAGCCGCCAGCATTTTTGCCACTGGCGGTGTATGTTTGACCGCATCTTTGCCATAACGATCGACAAAGTATTCCCCCTGGAATGCCATTCGGTGCTGAACCGCAATCCCGCCACCCAGCGCTTTAACGCGCTCGATATTCCGTTCAGTAATCGTTTCGGCGTGATCGAAAAACCAGTGCAGGCCATTGAACGGGATATCGCGATTTACCTTCTCAAACACGTCCAGCATACGGCTGATGGATTCATCGTAGGTGGCATGCAGGCGGAACGGCCAGCGGTGCTCCACCAGGTGACGAACCACGCGCTCCAGTTCATCTTCCATACCCTCCGGCAGATCCGGGCGCGGCTGGAGGAAGTCTTCAAAATCCGCAGCCGAGAAGACCAGCATTTCCCCTGCCCCATTGGCACGGTAAAAGTCAGTCCCCTGCCCAGGCTTGAGCATGTCGGTCCAGCGTTCAAAGTCTTCCAGCTCCTGCTTAGGACGCTGGGTAAACAGGTTGTAGGCAATACGCACCGTCATCTGCTTGTTGGCATGTAACTGTTCAATTATCTCGTAATCTTCCGGATAGTTCTGGAAGCCACCGCCCGCGTCAATGGCGCTGGTCAGTCCCAAACGGTTCAGCTCTCGCATAAACTGGCGGGTCGAGTTAACCTGCATTTCCAGCGGCAGTTTTGGTCCTTTTGCCAGCGTCGAATAGAGGATCATGGCGTTGGGTTTGGCAATCAGCATGCCGGTCGGGTTGCCGTTGCTGTCACGTACAATCTCGCCGCCCATCGGTTCCGGCGTTGCTTTGGTGTAGCCGACGGCTTTCAGCGCGGCGCGGTTCAGCAGCGCTCTGTCATAGAGATGCAGAACAAAAACCGGGGTATCCGGGGCCGCTTCATTGAGTTCTTCGAGGGTTGGCATGCGCCGTTCGGCAAACTGAAATTCACTCCAGCCGCCCACCACGCGTACCCATTGCGGCGACGGCGTTCTGTCCGCCTGCTCTTTGAGCATACGTAGCGCGTCCGCCAGTGACGGCACGCCTTCCCAACGTAATTCCAGATTGTAATTCAGACCGCCGCGAATCAGGTGCAGGTGTGAATCGTTCAGACCGGGGATCACCGTATGCCCCTGCAGATCGACAATCTGCGTCCCTTCGGTGGCAAAGCTCATGATCCGATCATGGCTACCGGTCGCCAGAATCTTACCGTTGGCGATCGCCACCGCCTCGACCTGCGGGTTTTGTCTTTCGAGCGTATGAATTTTTCCGTGAGTCAGAATCAGTGTGGCAGTTTGCGACATAACAATCTCCTGAGAAACCGGTCAGACTTTTTTCAGCCATCCGGCAAACAGACGGGTTACGATGGGCATCCAGAACCAGACCACCAACGCAACCACACAGGCATCATTGATCAGATGCAGGAGTAACGAACCCTTCAATGCAGGCAACACAATGCCGGTCAACCACGGCACCAGATTGGTGCTGGGAAAAATCACCAGCAGGGTTATCAGAAACTGTTTCCAGCGTCTCGGCTGACGTACATGGGGCGCGGGCGGAGTAAACCAGAACGCGGCTTCGGTACGAATTTCGGTTTTATCACCTTCCGCCAGCATCGGAGCAATCTCTTCTACCAGCCCACGGCGCGTATCGGACTGGGTCCAGTTATAAAGATGCTCAAGCGTGTCGAAACGAATAATGATATTCCACAGGTTGTCGCCATCCGCAGGGCGAATCACATTCGCCCCGAGATGACCGGGAAACTCGGCCGCCACTGGCATAATTTTCCCCAGCCATTGCTCATATCGCTGTGCCTGCTCAGGCAGCAGGGTGTGGGTAATCACCAACGTCACATGTTTGTTCTGCGCCATGAAGGATTCCTTGTTGAGAGGAAACAGACCGCTTAGGCCAGGAAAGCAATACACAAAATCATTCATGGTGCATCGAGGCGGCAAGGTTGTGGATCCCCGGGAGCTTACATCAGTAAGCGACCGGGGTACGCAAGCGAAGCCAACAAAGATGCAGCATGAAGGATGAAGTGTATTCAGGCTTTACGTTCCGGCGCGCCATGCACCATGGTATAGGCGTAATCCACGCCCATACCGTAGGCACCGCTGTGCTCGCGCACCAGAGCCATGACAGCGTCGTAGGTTTCTTTACGGGACCAGTCGCGCTGATACTCAAGAAGTACCTGTTGCCAGGTCACGGGTACGGCACCCGCCTGTACCATGCGGTCAATGGAACGCTCATGGGCATCCACCGACGTGCCGCCTGAAGTATCTGTTACCACATACACTTCATAGCCCGCCTCCAGCGCCATCAGCGCCGGGAAAGTCAGACACACTTCGGTCCACAGCGCGGAGATAATCAGTTTTTTACGCCCGGTCGCTTCTACGGCCTTCACAAACGCCGCATCTTCCCAAGAGTTCATCGAGGTGCGTTCAATCGGTTTCACATCAGGATGTACCGCTAATAATTCTGGCCAGATATATCCGCTAAAACTTTTTGTTTCCACAGAAGTATAAATCACTGGAACATTGAATATTTTCCCGGCTTTCGCTAATGCGACGGTATTATTTTTCAATGTCTGGCGATCGATATTCGCCACACCAAATGACATTTGCGGCTGATGATCAATAAAAATTAGCGTAGAGTTTTGTGGGTCAATCAGTTCCCGAATAGACATAGCACACCTTCTTAATCAATAAGTTAAAAGGCAACGGTCTGTTTCTGCCGTCAGCAGCAGGATCCTGAATCAGAAAGCTTGTTGAGTATAGCGGGAAATTTCTAACGAGTTATTAAAGAAAACTTACTGTCTAGTGAAACTATTCGTTCTGTGTTGCGATATATCTTAAACAATGTCAAAAAAATGCGCATGTCTCATCTAATTTATTCACTGGCATTGTTTTTCTCCATTCGGTAAAACAGAGGGGTTTAATTTTCAGGATATTTTTTGCTTATGCGCATCAATCTGGATGTATTGCTAATCCTCGACGCACTCGACAAACAGGGGTCCTTTGCTGCGGCGGCCGAATCGCTGTTTAAAACCCCTGCGGCACTCAGCTATATGATTCAGAAGCTGGAAAGCGATTTGAATATCGAATTGCTTGACCGCTCTGGGCATCGGGCAAAATTTACCGACACCGGGCAGATGATGCTGGAAAAAGGACGTTTGCTGCTGAGCGCGGCCAAAGATCTCGAAAAGCAAGCGATACAGCTAAGTTCAGGCTGGGAAAAAGAGCTGGCGATTGCGTTGGACGACTCTTTTCCTTTCGCCGCGCTATTGCCCATTATCGATGAATTTCACGCGCTTAATATGCAAACCCGCCTGAGCTTTACCCACCACACGCTGGCAGGATCATGGGAGGAGCTGACCCATAATGGAGCAGATATCATTCTGGGGGCGATTAATGAACCGCCAACGTCAGCGGCCTGGTCTTACAAAATGCTCGGCACGCTGGACAATGTGTTTGTCGTTGCGCCTGATCATCCGCTGGCTGCAGCACCTGACGGTCTGACGAACGAACAGCTGTGTCTGCATCGGGCGATTGTTATCAGCGACAGCGCCCGCTTTTGTCATCCGTTACAAACCAACCTGATGGAGGAGCAGGCGCAGATCCGCGTCGATGATTTCCACAGTAAGGTGATGCTATTGCGAGCAGGCATGGGATGCGGATTTCTCCCCCGCCATATTGCCAACCCGTGGCTTGCCACGGGCGAGCTGGTGGAAAAAGCGGTCATCTCATTTCGCCAAAAAGACGTGGCCTATATGGCATGGCGTAATAACCGCGATGGGCTGGCGCAGCGCTGGTGGCGCGAAGCGCTGCTGGCAAGCCCGGAGGTGGCGCGCTTGTATCAATGACCTGACCACACCGAGGCGGAAATTGCCGGCAGCGTCAGGATATCGTCGACAAGCACGCCTGTTCCTTCTTTGAGCTGCCATTGACTGACGCTCAATAATGGCGAGGCAGGCAGGACCACTTCGCAGGCGGGACCACGGTTAATCGCCACCAATACGCGCTGGCGGTTTAGCACCCGTACAAACACCACCACGTTATCCTCGGCGTAAATCACCTGACATCCACCGTGGCGGAGCGCCTGGCTCTGGTGACGTAATTTGGCCAGACGCTGATACAACGCCAGCAGGTCAGCGTCCTGTTTTGCAGGCTGCCACGGGAACGGTTTGCGACAAAACGGATCGTTATTTCCGTCCAGTCCCACTTCGTCGCCGTAGTAAACACAGGGTACGCCCGGCCAGGTAAACAGCCACACCACCGCCAGCGGTAAACGTGCGACGTCTTTACCGAGCAGAGACTTAAAGCGAGCAGTATCGTGGCTGTCGAGCTGGTTGAACATGCGCAATTGCTGTTGATGCGACAACCCCGCGCGGTAGTTATCCATCCACGCCATACAGGTCTGGGCGTCAATAGATTGCGGATCGTATGAGATATCGGTATTGGCGAGAAATCCCCAGATCGGAAAGGTAAAACCGCGATAGTTCATGGCGGCATCTTCCGCGTCGGCCTGCAACCACTGGCGCGCGTCGCCAAAATGCTCGCCCACTATATACGCCTCTGGCTGGGTTTCTTTCGCCGCCTGCGTAATGCCAGCCACGTGTTGTAGGTTGTTACGTGCGCCTCCTGCCTCTCCCAGCATGTGCACCACATCAAGACGCCAGCCGTCCATACTCCACGGCGCTTTCAGCCAGTGACGGACGATACTGTCTTCGCCGCGATAAATTTCATTTACCAGGCTTTCCGAAGAAAAGTCCAGCTTAGGCAAGCTGGCATATCCCAGCCAGTCGAGCGCAACGCCGTCGGCTGAGAAATGATACCAGTCGCGCCAGGGAGATTCTGGGTTATGGCACGCCCCGTCCGTTCCCCGATTATGTCGGTCAAACCAGGCGTGCGAATCGCCGCTATGGTTAAAAACACCGTCCAGAATCAGGCGCATGCCCTGCTGTTGCGTGTTGTGACGCAGGCGCAGCAGCGCCGTGTCGCCGCCAAATTGCGGATCAACATGACGGTAATCTTCGGTATCGTATTTATGCACGCTCGGCGCGGTAAACACCGGATTCAGGTACAGCGCCGTGATCCCTAACGTTTTCAGGTACGGCAGCTTTTCGCTGATACCGTCCAAATCACCGCTATAAAACGTTGAGCCACCGGCCTGAGCCGTAAGCGGTTCATCCCATTCGCGCCGCACAATATCGTGTCCGGCAGCGTGGTGATAATAGACGTTATCCTGATCAGCTTCACGCGACTGGCTGCGGGCAAAACGGTCCGGGAAAATTTGGTAAAAAATCTGGTCAGCGACCCACTGAGGACCATTATCCGGCACATCAACCGCAAATTGTTCCAGACGCGCAGGCGGAAAACGGCTGAATCCTTGTGGGGTAAACCACAGCTGACGGTCGCGCCAAAGTAATTTAAAACTATAGCGTCTTCGAGGCTGACCGCTGGAGAGATCGATCGCCGCTCGCCACGCGGTCACGCCCGACTGCGGCTGGCTACGCTGCTTGTGCATGCTCAGCGAAATCTCTTCGTTATCATTTTCTGCGCGTAGCGTCACCCGCTGGGGTGGATTTTCCCCCGCCAGCCATAACGTAATCGTCAGTTGATCTTTGTTTTGCTTAACAAATGGGGCAACCGGAAGGTGCCAGGCGTTCAACATCACGTATCCCCTTTGATGATAATGACGTCACCTTGCCATAGCGAAGTGCAGGATCACTCCTCATCTTAACGTTTATTGGGGGAGGAGCTTGGGGGAGGAGAAAATTGCCGGGTAACGACAGGCTACCCGGCAAAAATATTACTGCGCTTCAGCCAGTTGACGCTCGCGACGGCGTTTGAAAACCCACCCAGCCAGCAGCAGGACAATCCATGCAAAGCCAACGTACAGCGAAATGCGAGTATCCGGATGGTAGCCGATGAGCCCGATGATAAAGACCAGGAAAATCAGGCCAATAACGGTCGTGACCACCCCACCCGGCACTTTAAATTTTAGCGCTTTGACCTCTTCCGGCGGCAGACGACGACGGAAAGCAATTTGTGAGAGCAGGATCATAATCCACACCCAAACAGTTGCGAAAGTTGCCAGAGAGGCGATCACCAGGAAGACATTTTCCGGCATGATGTAATTAAGATACACCGCAAACAACAGCGCAATGGTCATCACCATCACCGTGACCCACGGCACGCCACGACGCGACGTTTTGGCAAACATTTTCGGGGCGCTGCCCTGCTCCGCCATACCATGCAGCATACGACCCACACCGAAGACGTCAGAGTTGATCGCCGACAGCGATGCGGTCAGGACGACAAAGTTGAGGATCCCGGCGGCAAAAGTAATCCCCATATGCTGGAATGTCAGAACGAATGGACTACCGTCGGTACCGACCTGGTTCCACGGGTAAATCGACATAATGACGAACAGTGTCCCCACGTAAAACACGAGGATGCGCATCGGTACAGAATTGATGGCGCGCGGAATAGATTTTTCCGGGTCTTTGGCTTCGCCTGCGGTAATACCGATAATCTCAATCCCGCCGTAGGCGAACATCACCATTTGTAGCGACATCACCATGCCGAGCCAGCCGTTGCTGAAGAAACCACCGTTACTCCACAGATTATGGATCCCGGTTGGCTGCCCGCCGTTGCCAATCCCCCAAATAATGATGCCGAACCCGGCGACAATCATGATGATAATGGTGGCAACTTTAAAGAACGAGAACCAGAACTCCAGCTCGCCAAACACCTTCACGCTCATCAGGTTGATGGCGCAGATAATCAGCACCACGCTAAGTACCCATATCCAATGCGGTACCGCCGGGAACCAGACGCCCATGTAAATACCAAAGGCGGTCACATCGGCAATGGCGACAATCAGGATTTCAAAACAGTAGGTCCAGCCGGTGATGTAGCCTGCCAGCGGTCCGAGGTTTTCCTGCGCATAGCGCGAGAAAGAGCTGGCAGCCGGGTTATGAACTGACATTTCGCCCAGCGCGCGCATAATAATATACGCCGCTACGCCGCCGATAATGTAGGCCAGCAACACGCTTGGCCCCGCCATTTTGATGGCATCGGCCGAGCCGTAGAACAGCCCGGTACCAATTGCTGAACCTAATGCCATAAAGCGAATGTGCCGGGTGCTCAGCCCACGCTTTAGCTTGTTATTACTTTCCATCGATTCCTAACCTGTTAACACAATAAAAAAACCACGGGGCCATGTTAATAGCCCCGTGGTTAAAACTTATTGTCAGTGATATTAGTGTGCGCTGGAGGTCACTTGTCGACCCGCCGCGCGATCCCAGATAACGGCCAGGACCACCATCACGACTGTTGGCATCAACCACGCCAGCCCCTGCTCCGCCAGCGGTAAACGCTGGGTCCAGGCTGGTAACACGTCGCCAATTGCAGAAGCTTTAATGCCATCAAGGATACCAAAAATCAGGCTGATAAACATCGCAGGTGCAATGACGCGGGAAGAATTATGCCACCAGGAGCGGGTAAAACTTAATACAACCAGTGCGATACATGGCGGATAGATGGCCGTCAGCACTGGAATAGAGATCTGAATCAGATGGCTCAGTCCCAGGTTAGACACCACCATCGAGAAGCCGCCGAGGATGAATACCAGCGTACGATAAGACAGTGGAACATACTGGGCAAAGAACTCTGCGCATGCGCAGGTCAGGCCAACCGCGGTGACCAGACAGGCGATAAAAATCAGCGCCGCCAGCAGGAAACTCCCTGCACCACCGAAGGTATGCTGAACATACGCATGCAAAATTGCCGCGCCGTTAGCAGACTGATCGACCAGAATCGCGCTATCTGAACCCAGACGGAACAGCGCGAGATACAACAGCGTTAAGCCCACGCCCGCCATCAAACCCGCCCAAACGGTGTAACGGGTCAGCAGACGCGCTTCTGTAACGCCACGCGAGCGAGCGGCGTTAACGATAACAATACCAAAGACCATCGCGCCCAGCGTATCCATGGTCAGATACCCGTTCACGAAGCCATTAGAAAACGCCGCAGTTTGATAGGCTTCCATCGCATTGCTGATCGGACCTGCTGGCCAGACGATTGCGGCGACAGACAGAACCACCAGCGCCAGAATTTTCAGCGGTGCCAGGAAATTACCCACCGTATCCAGCAGTTTGCCGGGATACAGCGAAACCAGAATCACAATCGCGAAGTAGACCACGCTGTAGATAAGCAGTGGCAGTGCGGAGTCACCGGTCAGCGGTGCAATCCCGACTTCGAAAGAGACCGTCGCGGTACGCGGGGTAGCAAATAACGGCCCAACAGCCAGATAGCAAACGGTCGCCAGCAGCAGTCCAGCGACTTTACCAATAGGCGTGCTCAGTCGGTCCACACCGCCACCGACTTTCGCCAGTGCGACAACGGTAAGCACCGGCAGACCCACGGCGGTAATCAAAAAGCCAAAAGCCGCAGTCCAGACGTGTTCACCTGCCTGCAAACCAACCATTGGGGGGAAGATAATGTTACCTGCACCAACGAACAGTGCAAATGTCATAAATCCCAAAGCGATAATATCGCGCGATTTTAACTGATGGGTCATAAAGTCTTACTGCCTGTGGATGTGGTGTTGAAAATAGTAAATTTTTGCCTTTCCCTGGGGGACAATACAGCGGCATTTTTGCTCAATTCCAGCGGGAAACACTCCCGACCTGGCGCGGCGAAGAATAGTTTTTCGATTTACCGCGTAAATGCAGTCGGTATGACAGCACCTGGAGCGCAATTTAAACGCTTATAACGTTTTAAAGCAAGGTGGGATCCAAAAACCAGAACAATATAGCGATATGAAAAATAGGGTTAGCACAAAACACCATTTCATGGAAAAAGGTATGGGTAATAGTTCGAACAAAAAACAACCAAACGTCGTAAAATTCAGGATACTTATATTGACCATATAGAAAAAGCCAGCTTACGCTGGCTTTTGGAAAGATTATCTTACGAATACGCCTTAACCGTTATTTTTGGCAATTAAACGTTCCGGGATCACGAAACTAAATCGCGTCCCTTTGCCGGGTTCGCTGTCGATATTCAAACGGCTGTCGTGATGATGCAAGGCATGCTTCACGATGGCCAGCCCGAGTCCGCTCCCGCCCGTTTGCCGCGATCGCGCCTTGTCTACGCGATAAAAACGCTCGGTCAGGCGTGGAATATGCTCGGCGGCAATGCCTGGACCGTTGTCTTCCACACAAAATTCCGCCCCCGAAGGCACATGCTGCCAGCGTACGGTAATGTGCGTTCCCGCAGGCGTATGGTTCACCGCGTTATAGACGAGATTCGAGATAGCGCTACGCAACTGCTCCTCGTTACCCCGCACATTCAGGCTGTTATCAACATCAAAAGTAAACGTATGTTTGTGCTGGCTCAGCGTTTGCGCTTCGTGCTCAACCACGCGCAGCATCATGGGCACATCGACCTTCTCATTCAATTGCAGCGCTGGCGCAGCCTCAATTTTTGACAGCGTTAGCAGTTGCTTCACTAACCCTTCCATCCGGTACGTTTGTTCACGCATGGTATGCAGCGCTTTTTCGCGCGTTGTCCCTTCTAACGGATGCTCCTGCATCATTTCCAGATAGCCTTGCAGCACCGTCAGCGGGGTACGCAGTTCATGGCTGGCATTGGCGAAAAAGTTACGTCGTGAACCTTCCAGTTGATGCATCTGGGTAACGTCGCGCGCCACCATCAGCAATTGCTTATCGGTATAGGGCATTACGCGAATTTCCAGATGCCGTCCGGTATTGAGCACCAGATTGATGGGCCGGCTAAAATCGCGCGTTTTCAAATATTGTGTGAATTCCGGGTAGCGCAGCAGGTTAAGAATATTTTGCCCGCTATCGTCCGGCCAGCGCAGTCCAAGAACCTGCTGAGCCAGTCCGTTACACCAGAAAATACCGCCTTCTTCGGTGGTTAGCACCACTGCGTCGGGTAGCGATTCCGCCCCGCTGCGAAAGCGCTTAATCAGATTACCCAGTTCACGACGGCGCTTTTTGTTGCGCAACTGCATTTGATGCAGTCCATGCAGCAGCGGTTCCCAACTGCCGCGCCCCGGCGGGGGCGTCATACTTCTGTCGACCCATAGCCACCAGGACAAACGTAATAAATTCCAGAAATGCCAGATAAGCAGGCCCGTTACCGACGCCAGTAAAAACCAGGGCAGGTAACCAAAAAAAGCACTAAGGATAAATGCCGGTATGCAGCACAGGATCAGCTCCAGTACCAACCTTTTCCATGACAATCGTTCTAGCAAACGCCTTACTCCCTAAACGGCCTAATCCTTCAGGCCCTGATTCTTGTCAGTCAGAAGCGGGTCGAAAAACGATATCCCGTTCCGCGAACCGTCTGCACCATACGATCGTGCCCGCTGTGCTCCAGCGCCTTACGTAAGCGGCGGATATGCACATCGACAGTCCGGTCTTCCACGTATACATTGGTTCCCCAGACATGATTGAGGAGTTGCTCGCGGCTGTAGACACGCTCTGGGTGAGTCATAAAGAAGTGCAACAGCTTGAATTCGGTCGGCCCCATATCCAGCGGATCATCACCAGTCATCACGCGATGCGAGGTGGGATCAAGGCTTAGCCCCTGCATCTCAATAACCTCTTCCACTGCCATCGGCGAAATACGACGCAAAACAGCTTTAATACGCGCCACCAGCTCCTTAGGAGAAAACGGTTTGGTAATATAGTCATCCGCGCCGGTTTCCAGACCACGAACGCGGTCTTCCTCTTCTCCCCTCGCCGTCAGCATCATCACCGGGATGTCCCGCGTCATCGCTTCACGCTTGAGATGTTTAATAAACTGTAGACCCGAGCCACCGGGAAGCATCCAGTCAAGCAGGACGAGGTCCGGCCAGGGTTCATTGAGTTGGTTCACAGCACTGTCATAGTCTTCGGCTTCTACGGGTTGAAAACCGTTTTGCTCGAGCACGAAGCAGACCATTTCACGAATTGGAGCTTCATCTTCTACGACCAGAATACGTCTCGCCATGATTTGCCCTGTTATTAGTTGCTTGTCATCATCAGTATCAATACGGCGTCATTATGCGTCAGATTTATGACAGATTTATGAAAAGATCATCCAGGTTTAACGCAGGCCATTGAATTATGACAGCCCGGAGACAAGATATTCTCTCCCATGCAGGGTTATAATCCCCGCCATTGTTTTATCGTCATGGAACTCTTATGCGCATCCTTCACACGTCTGACTGGCATCTGGGCCAAAATTTCTACAGCAAGAGCCGCGCCGCTGAACATCAGGCCTTTCTCGACTGGCTGCTGGAAACGGCACAATCCCATCAGGTGGATGCCATTATTGTGGCAGGCGATATTTTTGATACCGGCTCACCGCCAAGCTATGCCCGTGAGCTGTATAACCGTTTTGTCGTTAATCTGCAGCAAACCGGCTGTCATCTGGTGGTACTGGCAGGCAACCACGACTCCGTCGCCACACTCAATGAGTCCCGCGATATTCTGGCGTTTCTCAACACCACAGTCGTTGCCAGCGCCGGTCATGCGCCGCAGGTTCTGCTGCAACGTGACGGCACGCCGGGGGCGATCCTGTGCCCGGTTCCTTTCTTACGTCCGCGCGACATCATAACCAGCCAGGCGGGGCTGACCGGACAAGAGAAACAGCAGCATTTGCTGTCAGCCATCACCGACTATTACCAGCAGCAGTATCAGGACGCCTGCACGCTACGTGGTGACCAGAATCTGCCCATCATTGCGACCGGGCATTTGACCACTGTCGGCGCCAGTAAAAGTGACGCCGTCCGTGAGATTTATATCGGTACGCTGGACGCCTTCCCGGCGCAAAACTTCCCTCCGGCGGACTACATCGCGCTGGGCCATATTCACCGGGCGCAGGTTATTGGTGGCACAGAGCATATTCGCTACTGCGGCTCGCCGATTGCGCTCAGTTTTGACGAGTGCGGCAAAAACAAATGCGTGCATCTGGTGAGCTTTGATGCCGGGAAACTCAGCGCCGTTGAAAATATCACCGTACCGATCACGCAGCAACTTGCGGTACTGAAAGGCGATCTAGCCGCCATAACCGCCCAGCTTGAACAGTGGCGCAACGTACAGCAAGAGCCGCCGGTGTGGCTGGATATTGAAATTACCACCGATGACTATCTGCATGATATGCAGCGTAAAATCCAGGCCTTGACCGAAGATTTACCGGTAGAGGTGTTACTGGTGCGCCGCAGTCGGGAACAGCGCGAACGTATTATGGCCAATGAACGTCGTGAAACATTAAGCGAGCTGAGCGTGGCGGAGGTTTTTGACCGCCGCCTGGCGCTGGAAGAACTCGAAGAACCGCAGCGCGAGCGGCTTAATCAGCTGTTTAGCGCAACCGTACAGACGCTTGCGGGGGAGGCTGAAGCATGAAAATACTCAGCCTGCGCCTGAAAAATCTCAACTCCCTGAAGGGAGAATGGAAAGTCGATTTCACGGCAGAACCTTTTGCCAGCAACGGGCTGTTCGCCATCACCGGGCCCACGGGCGCGGGAAAAACCACCCTGCTGGACGCAATTTGCCTTGCGCTGTACCACGAAACGCCTCGCCTGAATACCGTGTCACAGTCGCAAAACGACCTGATGACCCGCGACACCGCAGAGTGTCTGGCCGAGGTGGAATTTGAGGTGCGAGGCGAAGCCTACCGCGCATTCTGGAGCCAGAACCGGGCGCGTAATCAGCCAGAGGGCAATCTGCAGGTTCCGCGCGTAGAGCTGGCCCGCTGCGCCGACGGAAAAATCCTCGCCGATAAAGTCAAAGACAAACTGGAGATGACCGCCGAGCTTACCGGGCTGGATTACGGCCGTTTTACCCGCTCGATGCTGCTGTCACAGGGGCAGTTTGCCGCATTTCTCAATGCCAAACCGAAAGAGCGCGCCGAACTGCTGGAAGAGCTGACCGGCACCGAGATCTACGGACAGATTTCGGCGATGGTATTTGAAAAGCACAAATCAGCGCGCACGGAGCTGGAAAAACTGCAGGCCCAGGCCAGCGGCGTGGCGCTGTTAGCGCCAGAGCAGGTACAGTCCCTGACGGAAAGTTTGCAGGCACTTACTGACGAAGAAAAACAATACCTTACCAGCCAGCAAGCCCAGCAACAGCACCTCAACTGGCTCATTCGGCAAAATGAGCTACAGGCGGATTTAAACCGTCACCAGCAGGCATTACAGGCAGTGCTTCAGGCGCAAGAAGATGCGCAGCCGCAGCTGGCAGTACTGAGCCTGGCACTGCCAGCCAGAGCGTTACGTCCGCACTGGGAGCGAATCCAGGAACAAACGGCTACTATTGACCGCACAAGACAGAAGATTCAGGAAGTAAATGCTCGCTTACAAAGCAGCTTAGCGCTGCGCGGTCGTATTCGTCAGCAGGCGCAAACGCAGTCAGCCGCCATGCTCGCCGGACAACAAACGTTAACCGACTGGCTGAAGGAGCATGAAAACTTCCGCTTATGGAGTAGCGAACTGGCAGGATGGAAAGCGCTTCTGGCCCAGCAGTCCGACGCCAGAACCCAACTGCGCCAGTGGCAGCAGCTACGGGAGAACGATACGCGCAAGCTCGATGCGCTGACGCAACCCTCGCTGACTCTTTCGCCGCAAGAGGTAGCGACGGCGCTGGCGCAGCATGCGCAGCTTCGCCCATTACGCCAGCGGTTGAGCAATCTGCACGGGCAAATTGCACCGAAGCAAAAGCAACTGGCGCAGTTACGCACCACGCTTGTGCAGCGTCAGCAAGAGCTGACGCAACGTAACGTGGTATTAGCCGAAAAACGTCAGCGCTATAAAGATAAAAATCAGCAACTTACTGATGTGAGAGTCATTTGCGAGCAAGAAGCCCGCATCAAAGATCTGGAAAGCCAACGGGCATTGTTGCAATCCGGCATGCCTTGCCCGCTTTGCGGCTCGACCGCTCATCCGGCAATTGAACGCTATCACACGCTCGAACTGAGCGTGAATCAGACGCGACGTGAAGCACTGGAAAAAGAGGTCAAGGCGCTGGCCGATGAAGGGTCAACGCTACGCGGTCAGCTCGAAGCAATAACTCAGCAGCTTCAGCGAGATGAACGCGAAGTACAGACGCTTTCTCAGGAGGAGCAAGCGCTTACTTTGGAATGGCAGACGGTCACCGCCAGCCTCAACATAACGCTGCAACCTCAAGATGATATCGTCCCATGGCTTGCCGCTCAGGAAGAACACGAGCAGCAGCTTCACCAGCTGAGCCTGCGTCATACCTTGCAGGCGCAAATCACCGCGCATACGGAACAGATTACTCAGCTCCAGCAACATATTGACCAGCGACAGGCGACGCTAACCACCGAGCTGGCACGCCATGGTCTTGTCCTGCCTGCCGAGGATGACGTCGCCTCATGGCTGAGCGAACGGGCGAACGAAGCGCAAATTTGGCAACAGCGCCAGAACGAACTGGCCGCTTTACAGGCCCAAATAGCCCAGCTTGCTCCGCTGCTGGAAACACTGCCAGAAACCGAGGCGCTATCTGAAAGCACTGAGGATCTGTCGCTGGAAAACTGGCGGCAGGTGCACGACGATTGCCTCTCTTTAAAGGGACAGTGGCAAACGTTGCAACAGCAGGAGGCGCAGGACGTTCAGCGCGCTGCGGAAATCCAGGCACAGTTTGATGCCGCATTGCAGGCCAGCATCTTTGCCGATCGCGACGCCTTTATTGCCGCCCTGCTGGACGAAGAGACCTTTAACCGCCTGGAGCAGTTAAAGCAATCACTGGAAGGCCAGCGACAGCAGGCGCAAACGCTGCTTAATCAGGCCCAGCAAGCGCTGGCGGCTCATCAACAGCAGCAACCAACAGAAGTGGATCTCACGCTGACGGCGCAGCATCTGCACGACGCGCTGGCGCAGCTCACCCAGCAGTTACGGGATAACACCACGCGTCAGGGTGAAATTCGCCAGCAGCTCAAACAGGATGCAGACAACCGCCAACAGCAGCAGACGCTGATGCTGGAGATTGAAAGGGTCGCACAACAGGTCGAAGACTGGGGCTATCTGAATGCCCTGATCGGCTCAAAAGAGGGGGATAAATTCCGCAAGTTCGCCCAGGGGCTAACGCTGGATAATCTGGTCTGGCTTGCCAACAACCAGCTAACCCGTCTTCACGGCCGCTATCTGTTACAGCGCAAGGCCAGCGAAGCGCTGGAGCTGGAAGTGGTAGATACCTGGCAGGCCGATGCGGTACGTGACACGCGTACGCTTTCAGGCGGTGAGAGCTTCCTCGTCAGTCTGGCGCTGGCGCTGGCGTTGTCCGATCTGGTAAGCCACAAAACGCGAATTGACTCCCTGTTCCTCGACGAAGGTTTCGGCACGCTGGATAGCGAAACGCTGGATACCGCTCTTGACGCGCTGGATGCACTCAACGCCACCGGCAAGACTATTGGCGTCATCAGCCACGTTGAAGCGATGAAAGAACGTATACCGGTGCAAATCAAAGTTAAAAAAATCAACGGACTGGGCTACAGCAAGCTCGACAAGATTTTTGCGGTGGAGTAATCGACCCGCGGATATGATTTCACAGGCTGGATAAGCGCCAGCGCTATCCAGCACGCTATGTAGCACAATATTGCATACTCAGGGACGGATATGAAATGGCATTCCACTTCGCTTATCCGCAAGCTATCCCGATTGGCAGCGAACGTTCGCCGCTATGGCGCAAATCCTGCGTCTTTCTTGTTGGCAGGTGGTATGAAAAAAGTCATTTTCTCTTTAGCGTTGGGAACATTTGGGCTGGGCATGGCCGAGTTTGGTATCATGGGTGTCCTCACTGAGCTGGCGCGGGACGTGGGAATTTCCATTCCTGCCGCTGGCCATATGATTTCGTTTTACGCCTTTGGCGTGGTGCTGGGCGCGCCCATTATTGCGCTCTTTTCCAATCGCTTTTCGCTCAAGCATATTTTGCTGTTTCTGGTCACACTGTGCGTAATTGGCAACGCCATCTTCACCCTCTCTTCCTCGTATTTTATGCTGGCGGTGGGCAGGCTGGTTTCCGGCTTCCCACATGGCGCATTTTTTGGCGTTGGCGCTATTATCCTGTCGAAGCTGGCTCGTCCGGGAAAAGTCACCGCCGCCGTCGCGGGCATGATTTCGGGAATGACCGTTGCTAATCTGATTGGCATTCCCGTTGGCACCTGGTTGAGTCAGGAATTTAGCTGGCGCTACACGTTTCTGCTGATCGCCGTTTTTAATATCGCGGTGATAGTCTCGGTCGCGTTTTGGGTACCCAACATCAGCGATGAAGCAAAAGGGAAACTGCGCGAGCAATTTCACTTCTTAAAAAACCCCGCCCCGTGGCTCATCTTTTCCGCCACCATGTTTGGTAACGCCGGGGTTTTCGCCTGGTTCAGCTACGTCAAACCGTACATGATGTACATCTCCGGCTTCCCCGAGGCGCTAATGACTTTCATCATGATGCTGGTGGGATTGGGAATGGTGTTGGGAAATCTGCTAAGCGGTAGGTTGTCTGGCCGCTATACGCCGCTGCGAATTGCGGTAATAACCGACTTCGTCATTGTGCTGGCTTTGCTGTTGCTCTTTGCTTTTGGCGGGATCAAAGCCGCGTCGCTGACCTTCGCTTTCATTTGCTGCGCGGGTCTGTTTGCCCTGTCGGCACCGCTGCAAATTTTGCTGCTGCAAAATGCTAAAGGGGGCGAGCTACTGGGTGCTGCTGGGGGGCAAATTGCCTTTAATCTCGGCAGCGCGATTGGCGCGTACTGCGGGGGCATGATGCTGACGCTGGGATTTGCCTACAACTACGTGACGCTGCCGGCGGCACTGCTGTCGTTTTCTGCGATGTCGTCGCTGCTGCTCTATGGTCGCCTGAAGCGCGGCGTGCAACAACAGGTTGCACCCGCGACATAGAAACCGTTTATATATGCGGCCACAGCCAGGCTGCGCCGCGTACACCGCTGGAGTCACCGTGCAACGCCTTGCGTACAGGCGTTTCACACTCGCCGCCAAAAACAAATTGCTTCATCAACGTCGGAACGGTTTGATACAACCTGTCGACATTGCTCATTCCGCCGCCCAGCACAATGACGTCTGGATCAAGAATATTCACTACATGCGCCAATGATTTCGCCAGGCGAAGCTCATAACGACTTAGCGCCTGCTCTGCCAGCGCATCCCGCACATTAACAAGGTTGATAATTTCACTACCCTTGAGCGGATTACCACTCAGACGCTGGTAATCGGTGGCAAAACCGGTCCCGGAGATGAAGGTTTCAATGCAGCCTTGCTTGCCGCAATAACAAGGTACTTCCTGCCGATAACGCAGCTCATCTTCGTCCATCCACGGCAGTGGGTTATGTCCCCACTCGCCCGCAGTACCGTTGCCGCCCGTGTGCGCCCGGCCGTTCAGCGCCACGCCTGCACCACATCCGGTGCCAATAATCACCGCAAACACGGTTTGCGCCCCCGCCGCTGCGCCATCCACCGCTTCAGAAACCGCCAGGCAGTTGGCATCATTTGCCAGCCGCACTTCGCGGTTAAGACGCGCACTTAAGTCTTTGTCAAAAGGCTGCCCGTTAAGCCAGGTCGAGTTGGCATTCTTCACTACTCTGGTGTAGGGCGATATTGAACCGGGAATGCCCATCCCTACGCTTCCCGTCTGCCCGGTGGCTTTTTCCGCCATCTCCACCAGCGCGGCGATGGTTTCTATCGTTTGCCGATAATCATCACGCGGCGTAGGCAGGCGATGGCGAAAAAGCTGTTCGCCCGCATCGCCAAGCGCGATAACTTCCGTTTTTGTACCGCCCAAATCGATACCTATACGCACTGTTTGCTCCTCTTCCCGATTAACAATGCAAGCATAGCGACAATTCGCTATCATGCCCGCTGGATTTAACGACAAGGCCGTGGAAATTATCATGCTGTGGTTCAAAAATTTAATGGTTTACCGTCTTAGCCGCGATGTTTCTTTGCGTGCCGAAGAGATGGAAAAACAGCTGGCATCAATGACGTTCACCCCTTGCGGTAGCCAGGATATGGCAAAAATGGGCTGGGTTCCGCCGATGGGATCGCACAGTGATGCATTAACGCATACCGCCAATGGCCAAATTATTATCTGCGCCCGCAAAGAAGAAAAAATTCTGCCGTCGCCGGTTATCAAACAGGCGCTGGAAGCCAAAATATTCAAACTGGAAGCTGAGCAAGGTCGCAAACTCAAGAAGACTGAAAAAGACTCGCTGAAAGATGAAGTTCTGCACTCATTGCTGCCGCGCGCCTTTAGCCGCTTCAGCCAGACAATGATGTGGATCGACACCGTCAACGATCTGATCATGGTCGACTGTGCGAGCGCGAAGAAAGCGGAAGATACGCTGGCGCTACTGCGTAAGAGCCTCGGTTCGCTGCCGGTCGTTCCGCTGACGATGGAAAACCCTATTGAGCTGACGCTGACTGAATGGGTTCGCTCCGGCACAACGGCACAAGGATTCCAGTTGCTGGACGAAGCCGAACTGAAAGCGATCCTTGAAGACGGCGGCGTGATCCGCGCGAAAAAACAGGATCTGGTCTGCGACGAAATCGCCGTGCATATCGAAGCAGGCAAACTGGTCACCAAACTGGCCCTCGACTGGCAGCAGCGCATTCAGTTCGTTATGTGTGATGACGGCTCCATTAAGCGTCTGAAGTTTAGCGACGAGCTGCGCGATCAGAACGAAGATATCGACCGCGAAGATTATGCTCAGCGTTTTGACGCCGATTTCATCCTGATGACGGGTGAACTGGCTGCTCTGATTAAAAGTCTGGTGGAAGGATTAGGCGGCGAAGCACAGCGCTAAGCCGTATTTACCGAATGGCGGCTCAGTGTCGCCATTCGTTATTTTTACGCTTACAGATAGCGGCAAAGATAGGACGTTGGTTCTGCCACCTGCAGATGAAACTCGCTGTTGCCCGGTACGTTAAACACGTCCCCTGTGGCATACACCTTCCACTCTGTTTCCCCTGGCAGCAACACGTTCAGTGCGCCACTGACGACCGTCATCTCTTCAGGCGCCGCAGTACCAAAGGTATATTCACCTTCAGCCATTACGCCAACACTGGCGCGGCCAGTACTGCTGCTGGTAAAACCGATCGATTTTACTTTGCCGGAAAAGTATTCATTACTTTGAAGCATACAACTGGCCCTGTCTCGTGATTAAGTTAACAACCAATATAGGGGGCTGACGTTCCACCTGTCACGCAAAATTACGTCAATAATTCCGAAGCCAGTCGGGCAATTAGCACATTGGACAGAAGTACCGGGACATCCAGCGATTTTTGCAGTAGATCACGGTGGCGTTGATTAAACCCAAGGCAATCCAGCATGATCACATCCGCACCTTGCTCCAGCAGTTCTTTCCCCGCATCAATCAATTGTTCTTCGCTACCGTCGATCGGATTTGCCACGGCATACACTGGCGGCGTTTGTAGCACCTGCCATTTTTGCGTCTGGGCTTTGAGTAATTCGGTGACGGGGACAATCACCCCAACCTGATGCCCATCAACAATCGAGGCCACCAGTGGCGGGATAATCCGTAACGGCTCCAGCAAAATGCTATTGCGTGCGGTCAGACGAGCGATTGAGGCGGTACTCATCAGCAGGATAACGTCAAAGCCCTGGTTATCCAGCACCTCTACAATGCTTTGCAGGGAGCGCTCCACCTTCTGACGTGAGACATGTGCAAGTTGATGGTCACTGAGCAACGTTAATAATAGCTCGTCACCGGGCGAAACCCCGTATTCAGCCATCACATCTTCTCGCCGCATCTGCCCCAGCAGGCTGTGGTGAGTAATGTGCTGTTCATCGATATATTCCGTCAGGAGCGGTAACACCTCACACATTGGCACCACGCCAATCGTGAGGATAGCCAACGACGTACTCATTTGTTGCTCCACCGTCTTCTTACTTTGCTGTGAAATCCCGGACAATTGCCGGGCGCTGACCTGCACTATAAATGCTCAAAAGCGTAGCAGTAGATCGGCGGTGTATTGTGTAAAGATTCCAAATCATTCCAGTACTGGATTGTTATTGTTTAATTTTCAATTTTGACTGTACACGGCGAAATTTAAAAAAATGTGATGCACGCCCGTACTGGCACTTTTAAGACACGTGCCCGGGCGGTGCTTATATCAGGTTTTATTGGGGTCTTCGTAGCGCTTTTTGGCATCCATGGCTTCCTGCGCAGAAGGGTGCTCACTGATCAACGAATTCGGTTTAGGGTGATCGGCTCGAAGTTGATACCAGGTTACCGTCTGGCCTGGCGTCCCTTTTTCAACCGTAACAATGGTCGCTTGACGTGGGTAAGGTGGTTTTGTCGGCATAGTTCTTCCTTTTCACTGGATGAACACTAAGTATAGACACCGCCCTGTAACCGTGGTGCTGCCTGCGCCAGTATCCCAAGAATGTCTTCCACCACCTGCGCAGGTTCATTGGTGGCATCAACGATATAGTGCGCTACCTCACGATACAAAACATCGCGCTGGGCGAGAACCTCCTGCACTTCCTCAGTCAGAGGTTTACCGGTTAAGGTTGGACGCAAGCCCTCTTCAGGCGTGGCCTCCAGACGATCGACCAGTACCGATACCGATGCGCTTAAATAGATAACCACGCCGTGGCTGCGCATGTAGTGACGATTAAATTCGGTAAGAATAATGCCGCCGCCGGTCGCAATAACCGTTGCCGGGGCTGTGACGGCCTGCAGCGCGGTCGTCTCCTGGGCACGAAACCCTTCCCATCCTTCTCTTTCAACGATCTCCGCCACGGTCATCTGCACGTGCGATTGCAACCAGCGATCGGTATCGACAAACTGGAAATCGATAGCCTTCGCCAGCGCCATACCGGTAGTTGTCTTACCACACCCCCGGGGGCCAACAAGAAATAGAGGTTGCGTCATCACAGAAATTCCCCAGAGAACCGCAAACGAGCGGGATCTGATGCGGTTAAAGATCTAATCATATCATCAAACTAGTACATCACCAATTCGTAAAGATTAAATTACAGATAGAGTGGCGATACCTATTAAAACCCACTATAACAAGAATTCACAACGAATGTAGTGTAAATAATAAATTACACATTTTATTTTCTCCGCTGTACTTCCAGCCACCACTTATCAAGTTCAGCCGCAAAATGCTGCCTGTCACGAGGGGAAAGGCTGTCTGGTCCCCCGGTCTGAATACCGCTGGCGCGTAGCGTATCCATAAAATCACGCATCATCAGACGCTCACGGATCGTGGCTACGGTATAACGTTCGCCGCGTGGATTAAGCGCCGCCGCACCTTTTTCAATCACTTCTGCCGCCAACGGGATATCCGCCGTGATCACTAAATCACCGGCGCTACACTGGCGCACAATCTCGTTATCCGCCACGTCAAATCCGGGGGGAACGCGTAGTGTACGGATAAGACGCGAAGCAGGGACGCGCAGGCTTTGGTTCGCTACCAAAATAAGCGGCATTTGCATGCGCTCTGAAGCGCGGTACAAAATGTCTTTGATCACATTCGGACACGCATCGGCATCCACCCATATTGTCATAACCTCTCCCACTGATGTGCAATCGCACATTGTCGCGTGCTTTTACTTTCAGGCAAAGTGCTGTTTATCCTTCTGCACATATTCTTTCCGCGCTAGACTTAGCTTTCCCCGGTTTACCTTAAATAATTCAAGTTACTTGAAGTAATTAGGGTATAAAACAATGAATATCATCCATAGGGAGTGACAAATGGACAAGAAAATTGGTTTTATCGGCTGCGGTAATATGGGCAAAGCGATACTTGGCGGCATGATCGCCAGCGGCCAGGTTCTCCCCGGCCAAATCTGGGTCTATACTCCCTCCCCCGATAAAGTCGCTGCGTTGCACGACCAGTACGGTATTAATGCGGCGCAGTCTGCACAAGAAGTCGCACAAATCGCCGATATCGTATTTGGGGCCGTAAAACCAGGCATCATGATTAAGGTGCTGAGCGAAATTACCTCCAGCCTGAACAAAGACTCTCTGGTCGTCTCAATTGCCGCAGGCGTCACCCTCGATCAACTCGCCCGTGCGCTGGGCCATGACCGTAAAATCATTCGCGCGATGCCAAACACGCCGTCTCTGGTGAACGCGGGAATGACCTCCGTCACACCGAACGCTTTAGTCACGCCGGAAGATACGGCCGACGTGCTGAATATCTTCCGCTGCTTTGGCGAAGCAGAAGTCATTGCGGAGGCAATGATTCACCCGGTTGTTGGCGTCAGCGGTTCAGCACCGGCCTATGTCTTTATGTTTATCGAAGCAATGGCGGACGCCGCCGTACAAGGCGGCATGCCTCGCGCACAGGCTTATAAATTCGCGGCACAAGCGGTAATGGGTTCGGCGAAGATGGTGCTGGAAACGGGTAAACATCCCGGAGAGCTGAAAGATATGGTGTGCTCGCCTGGTGGAACCACCATTGAAGCGGTACGCGTCCTTGAAGAACGCGGTTTCCGTTCAGCAGTGATCGAAGCGATGATTAAGTGCATGGAACAGTCTGAAAAACTCAGCCGCTCCTGAGTCAACACCTCCGGACGTCAGGCCGCCGCTTCAGTGCGGTTACGTCCGGAATTCTTTGCTTTGTAAAGAGCCATATCCGCCGACTTTAACCATTCCCGATAATGCTCGGTTTCTGAGGTCAGCGGCGCAACGCCCACGCTAATACGCAGGGCAACCTGTGGCGCGCAGGATAAACGCAAGTGGCTAAGTCGTTCGTGCACACGAGACATCGCTGCTATCGCGCTGGTTGCCGGCGTACCACACATAATCACTGCAAATTCATCACCACCAAAGCGCCCTATCACATCGCTACCGCGTAAGGTCATTTGCAACTGGCGGGTCAGCGCGACAATCGCCTGGTCCCCAACGTCATGACCCCAGGTATCATTAATGCTTTTGAAATGGTCAATATCGATAATCAGTAACGTGGCGTCACGCTGGTAGCGGCGACAATTATCAAATTCATTACGCAGTAACAGCTCCCAATGACGACGGTTATACACTCCGGTCATGCCATCTCGCGTACTCATCACCTGTAAGCGGCGCTTATGCTCCGCCAGTTTGATGACCGTTTGATAACTTACCCAGGCAAAAATCAGCGGATAGATCACCAGCACCGGCAGCGTCAATAGCACGCTAAGTTGAGTACTGCTAAACGCGACGGAGATATCGGTTAACTGTAACGTCACCAGGCATGAAACCACCATCAAAACAGCGCCTGCAATGAATATTCGCATCCCCCCTGCACCCATCAGGTTGATGCAGGTAATCATCAGCAGCGCCGTGGATGGCAACAGATTCACTCCCATAATTCCTATCCACATACCGGCAAGAATGGCATCAGCTTTTAAGTTGGTAAATTCACTATGCAGAGGATCGTCAGCTTTGCTTGCCAGCTGCCAGGCCAGATGCGGCCAGACAAACGCCCATCCCACCAGTAACAGCCACCAGCCACCGGTAATGGGCTGAGTAACGAGTACCGACGCGATAGATAAAAACATTCCCCCCAATCCCACCGCTCGCGGCAGCCTGATCCGTCGGGCGAATCGCAGACCGGAGCGCTGGTGGTCATTCTGATGAAGCGATAAAAACGCGTCATTCGGGACGACCTTCTTTTGATAAAAGTTTTCATCATTCATCGTATTTGGGAATATTCTGAAACAAATTTCCCAAATTATAGGAAGGGGTCTGGCGGCGGAAGTATGATATTTCGGGTGAGCGATTTTACCTGCTCACCCGTAAGTGCTACGCAGATTTTTTCAGGCAAGCGCTCATAAATTTATTACGATCATCACCTTTCAGGGACTGCTCCGTCGCCTTGACGTTGCATTCACGCATTTTCTGCTGCTGCGGCGTCAGGCTCTTTTCCTCAGGCGCAGATTTACTGTTTTTCAGGCAATCACTCATATACGTCTTACGCGCATCCCCTTTTAAGGTCTGCGCCGTTGCCTGCTGATTGCAGGTGGTCATACGTTGTTGTTGCGGGGTTAATGTCTTCTCGGCAGCACCGACGGTAGTTAAAAAAATAAGACCAAAAAGCAACGTCATTAATAATGTAATTTTCATAGCACCATCCTTTTCTGAACGACGACACACAGGTAAGTTTGGCTGCTAACGATAAAAATACCACCCGACGGCAAAAGTATTGCCGCCGGGCGTCGGGTTATTTCAGTCCTAACGCCGCTTTCATGGTGTAGAACAGGTCGGTCTGGTCGGTCAAACCAACCACATTCGCCGCATGCGGGCCGTAGGCTGCAATTCGCAGTTGGCTGCCAGTGTGCTCCTGAGATTCCTCTTCAGAGTTACCGTAGCTAATAACCATCACCGCGCCATCTTTGGTGTTCAGTGCCTGAGTCAGGCCTGGTGCTTTGGTATCCGGTGCGACAATCTGGCTGGCATGCGCGTGGTCTGCGGTTACCACTACCAGGGTGTTGCCATCTTTCTTCGCAAAGGCAAGCGCGCGCTGTACCGCTTCGTCCAGATCGACCGTTTCGCCAATCTGTCCGCATGGGTTGGCGGCGTGGTCCTGTTTATCAATTGACGCCCCTTCCACTTGCAGGAAGAAACCTTTCTCATTTTTGCTTAACAGTTCAATCGCTTTATCCGTCATCTGCGCCAGCGTCGGCACACTGTCATTACGCTTTGGATTTGGCGCACAGGTCACAACCGGTTTATCCAGATTGCCATGATAAGATGCCTTCGGTCCTTCCCAGCGTACCGGCATATTGCCGTCAGAGAACAGACCCAGCAGCGGTTTATCCTGATTAGCTTCAGTAATCGCCGCCAGCGTAGCCGCATCACTCACCAGTTGATAACCGCGGGCCTGGGCTTGTTCACGCAACGTTTTACCCTGCCATTCGCCTGCCGCTGCGGTTTCCGCAAACGTTTTTGCCCCGCCACCCAACGTAACGTCAGCCCTGGCATTGAGTAATTGTTCGGTGATTGACCCTTTGCCGCCTTTTTCCAGCGCATTAGTTGGACATTTTTCACGGGTCACGTCAGGGCCATAGCACTTACGCGAGGTCACATGAGCAACCAGCGCTGCCGGAGTCGCATCCTGCAATTCAGCGGTAGAAACGTTGCCCGTCGCCAGCCCCGCTGCTTTTGCCATTTCAAGAATTGTGGTGTGATCTTTTTCGTGGATATCCACGCCCAGAGCACCATTATAGGTTTTCACACCGGTGGTCCACGCCGTGGCGGATGCCGCAGAATCCGTCACATAATCGGGTTTGCCCGTTTTTTTATCCAGCGCATAATGCGTGTATTGTCCGGTCAACGGTAAAGCATCAATACCTTTAAAAAAGCCGCCTGCGCCTTCGGCATAATTTCGTGCTGCCGTTATTTCTGAGTCACCCATCCCATCACCAATCAATAGAATAATATTTTTGGCAGGTTTATCGTTCAGAGAATCGCGCAAAGCCGCCGTTTGATCGGCAGCCAATCGGCGGGCACCGCCCGGTGTGGTGATATCACCCTGAGCGGCACGATTATCCAGAACCGGCATAGCAGATGATTCTGCATAAATAACCGGGGTAAACAGCAAAGGTAACAGGGCAATAGCGAGTGCGCTTTGTTTCACTTTATTTTCTCCATGTATAAATACAGTAAAATTAAAACAAAGCGACTATAAGTATTTGATGTGACACTTTTATGATAATTCGTGGACGACGCGCCACAGATGACTCAAAACGCTTTTGGCACACTCTCGCCTGCGTTATGAATGCTGGTCAGAAATGCAGGCATACGGTCTACCCCAGCCACAGCATCCTCTATCTGGCGAATAAAAATTTGCCGATCGTTCCACGTCATATTACGCAGCATTTCGATGATTACCTGCTCGAGCGTTTCAACCTGCGTCGCCAGCTCTTGCGACTCTTCTTCTTTTTGGGCGAGCTTAAGTAACAACTCAGTGATGAGATTTTTCATTTGCGTATTCCCTTAACCAAATATGAGCCACGTTATCATTAAGACTCACCACTGCCTAGAGGATGAAAGTTGTATTTTTATAAAAAATAAAACATTTTGCGAAAACAATCACAACACAAAATAAGGAGGGGCGTAGTAAAGTAGAATCATTGCATATAAAAGGGTATGGGAATTAATAATAACATAGATATATAATGCACAATTATGGATTAACAACGCTGACGAGCAGCGTTGTTAATCAGAACTTCAGCGTACGCTACGTCGACGTCGCAGCGCGATAGCCAGTTGCCAGATATTGATAAGCACAATGCTCGCCGTGGCAATAAACACCCAGCGAAAGCCCGCCATTGCTGATACCGTTGCTCCCATTAATGGCCCGGCCACGTTACCGAGGTACATAAATGACTGGTTATAACCAAAAATTCGCCCGGTTATTTGGTCGCTGGAGTATTTCACCAGCAGTGTCTGCACTGCGGGCAACATTGCGCCGTCGGCAAATCCGAGCAGAAAACGTAAGATTCCCAACTGCAATGGCGTGGTGACCCATGACATGGCGAAAAACAACACTACCGCGAAGATTAACGTCGCCATTAAAATCCGTTCGGTCCCAATACGGTCGCCTAACTTACCTAGCCGGGGCGCTGAAATCAGGGCCGAGACGCCCGGCACCGAAGCAATCAACCCGCTGAGAAAGGCAATATTCGAACTGTCTGGCACCATCGATTTAATAAACAGCGCCAGAATCGGTCCAATTGAGCCGTTACACAGTTGGATAACCATAGTAGTAAAAAACAGGCTAATCACCAGCGCCGGGTAAGGCAGTGAGGCAAAGACGGCCTTACCGCTCAGACGTTCGCTTTTTTTGATAGTCGGGCGCACGCCCTCTTTGATTAAGAACAGCGTGACCAGGAAACTCACCACCAGCAAGGCTGCTGTAATACAGAATACTGCCCGTAAACCAACATGATCGGCAATAAAGCCCCCCATCAGCGGCCCGCCAATGACGCCGCTAATTTGCGCCGTCGAAAGTGTACTCAGTGCCCATCCGCTGCGTTCGCGCGGTACCTGTGAGGCCACCAGCGCCATCGCATTGGGAATATAGCCAGAAGTTAACCCCATCACCCCACGCAGAAGAAAAAGCTGCCAGACGTTGGTGGCAAAGGCCTGCAGTAAAATCGCAATCGCCATCCCCAGAGAAGCACGCAGCAACATCAGCTTACGTCCTTTACGGTCCGCTAAACTGCCCCACATCGGAGAGACAATGGCTGAAATCAGGAAGGTGACGCTGAACGTTAAGCCGGACCACATTGAGAGCGCTTCATGCGAGGTCACTCCCAGTTGGGAGATATAGAGCGGTAAAAAAGGCAGGATTTGGCTAATCGCCAGTCCGGTAAAAAAGCAACCGAACCACACGGAAATAAGGTTAACTCTCCAGGATTCCATAAGGACTCATAACGATAAATAGCTGAAAACTGCGAGCAGCTTAACAAATTACTTAGCCAAATAAGGGTTCACAGGTGCGATAAATCACAGTTTAGGATTTTATCTCCCCGCTCATCATATTTGTGATACACCTCACACCAAACCCATAATTTAAACAGGGAATTATGCTTCACGGTCGATCTGCGCGTTTACGCCTATCACTTCCCCGGTTATCCACTAAAACAATCTGCCAGAAGCCGAGGAAACCTACGTTTTGTCGTGGTAATGTATGTGCTTTGCATTCATGGAATGGGTTTTTAAGATGGCAAAGTTGCGGGTAGGAATCGTATTTGGTGGTAAATCAGCGGAACATGAAGTGTCATTGCAATCGGCAAAAAATATTGTCGATGCCATCGACAAGACTCGCTTTGACGTTGTGCTGTTAGGTATTGATAAACAAGGGCAATGGCACGTCAGCGATGCCAGTAATTATCTGCTCAATTCAAACGATCCGGCGCATATAGCGCTGCGTCCCTCCGCGACCAGCCTTGCTCAGGTACCGGGTAAACAAGAACATCAGTTGATCGATGCGCAAAACGGTCAGCCACTGCCTACGGTCGATGTTATTTTCCCAATTGTACACGGCACGCTGGGTGAAGATGGCTCTTTGCAGGGGATGCTGCGCGTGGCGAATCTACCATTCGTCGGATCTGATGTATTAGGTTCTGCGGCCTGTATGGATAAAGACGTGACCAAACGTCTGCTGCGCGATGCCGGATTAAACATCGCCCCGTTTATTACGCTGACTCGCGCCAATCGCAACAGCATCAGCTTTGCCGAGGTTGAGTCTCGCCTGGGTCTGCCGCTGTTTGTAAAACCGGCCAACCAGGGATCGTCCGTTGGCGTCAGTAAAGTGACCAGCGAAGCACAATACGACCAGGCCGTCGGACTGGCATTTGAATTCGATCATAAAGTCGTCGTCGAACAAGGGATCAAAGGCCGCGAGATCGAATGCGCGGTGCTGGGTAACGATCATCCGCAGGCCAGTACCTGTGGCGAGATCGTGCTGAACAGTGATTTTTACGCTTACGACACCAAATATATTGACGACAACGGTGCCAAAGTGGTTGTTCCGGCAGCAATCGCACCGGAAATTAACGATAAGATCCGAAACATTGCAATTCAGGCTTATCAGACGTTGGGCTGTGCCGGCATGGCCCGCGTGGACGTTTTCTTAACCGCAGAGAACGAGGTTGTGATCAACGAGATCAACACACTGCCGGGCTTTACCAACATCAGCATGTATCCAAAACTGTGGCAGGCGAGCGGTTTAGGCTATACCGATTTGATCACTCGCCTGATCGAGCTGGCGCTGGAACGCCATGTGGCAGATAGCGCGCTGAAAACCAGTATGTAAACCCGTCAGGATGCCCGATCTCTATTGGGCATCCTTTGTTTCATCTTCATCTTCCACCCGGCGACGAATAATTAATCCGGCCAGCCAAAAGCTAATCACCCAGGTAACCAGCCCCACCGCATAGGTTTGCCACCCCTGCGCTTCAAAACCGAGCAAGCCCACCACGCCGTTCAGAATAAAGATAAGCCCGATTGCGAAGGCATAGTAGTGCCAGTCTCGGCGGATTTTTACAGGCAGGTTCATAACAGCTCCGGTAGAAATACAACATGGAAGCGCATCCTCGCACATTTCCTCATGGACGTCTGTGGCCTGTACGGAAATTCTGAAATGTAACTTAATTTCACTTAAGGTTACTCAATTGTGACGGAAAGCAAAAAACCGAAATCCAGGAATAATCTCTACCTGAAATTACCATCATTCTGATATTGACATTGCCGATCACCTGTCAGACTCACGGTGAGTTCCAGGCATTACGTCAAAAAAGCAGGTTATTTCCGGAGGTCTTTATGGCTGATTTTACGCTCTCAAAATCCCTTTTTAAGGGCAAGCATCGGGACACCTCCTCCCTGCCCGGCAACATTGCGTATGCCGTATTTGTGCTGTTTTGCTTTTGGGCGGGCGCGCAGATTTTAAATCTGTTGGCCCACGCTCCCGGCATCTATGAACAACTAATGCAGTTACAAATGCAAGAGACAGGGCGACCGCGAGTTGAAATCGGTTTGGGTGTCGGTACCCTTTTTGGGCTGGTCCCTTTCATCACCGGAAGCCTGATTCTGGGTGCTATCGCGGCATTCGTGCACTGGCGCCGTCGTCATCATAACGACGACTGACCCATACATCTCGCCCGACGATCGTCCACGCGTTTCGCAAACCACGCGGTAGTCAGATTTCGCGTGATCTTCGGGCTTTCCAGTTGAATGCCTGGCAGCATTTCACGGGGGAGCGCTTTCCCGGTCTTCGCTTCCGCCAGCTTATAGACCTTCTCGTACAACGCAGTCTCTTCAAACGCCAGGCTGTCACCTTTTTGCAATTGACGGCGGATCTCACTCTCGCTCATATCCAGTTTCCCGGCCAGTTTACGCACTGCCAGCTCGGTTTTACCCGGTTCGCTGCTACCGTAGAGAATCAAATCCCCATCCATCGCCAGCTTCACCCCGCTGGCTTTACTGACCGCATTCTGGAAAGCCGCATTGCGGCTGGCATACCACCCGGCATTAAAATCGGCGAAGCGGAAGATGGGCGCACTGTAATTCGCCGGGTAGTTAAGCAGATGATATGTACCAAACCACAGCCCGCCGCGACGGCTGAACACTTCCTGACGCACGGTTCCCGCCATTTTCCACGGATAACCGCCAGCATGTTGCTCGGCAAAGGCGATACTGACCTGCATCGGACCGCCGGTATGCACCGGATTAAGCGAACCAAACAGCGTCTGCCCCATCGGTACCATATTAATAAAATCATCAAAGATGGCACTCAGCTGTTTTTCCGTCTTCACCGAATCCAGACGCTCGCTGTAGCTTTTCCCCGTTGGCGAGTTAATCTTCAGCGCGGTATGCACCACAAACAGCGGAATGTGCATCCGCTCGGCTCGGCGGTCGATCTCTTTCCAGGCGATTTTATTCAGTCCTGGAACAGCAGGGTCCGCCTGATAGTTAGACTCCTGCTGAGCCACCGCCAGCACCGAACAGATATTTTCAACCGTCGGCGCCAGCTTCTGGCTTTCAAACGTCTTCGCCAGGTCCTGTGCCCACGCGTCCCTGTCTTTCACGCTGGCGGGCATTTTCTGGCGCACCACGCTCGCCACATCGACGGCTTTCTCCCCCTTTTTTAACGGCTGCGCAGGTTGGCTACTACATCCCACCAGCACCAGAGCGGCCAAACCGGACAAGGGGTAAAGACGGGAAACCGTCGACATAACATCTCCTCATTATTAACCAAGGGTATGGGTAACTTCCTGAATATCCTGATCATCAAGCTCACGTTCAAAGCTGCGCAGACGCTTATATATAGACATCAGTTCAACTAACGTTGTCCAGGAGTTAATCAAATACTGGAACGAGCCGCGCACCTGACCAAACACGTTTGTAATTTGCGTCATCAAACCAAGCGTAATCGTACCGGCAACAATCGACGGAAACAGCAGGAACAAACCGAAAACGTTATCAACCTGCAGGTACAGAATACGGGCGATATTGAAGTACATATAGTGAAAATAGAGGCGGAAGTAGTTCTGGCGTACCGCGTGAAACAGTTCACGCACCGTTGGCGGTGTCGCACGATTGGCGTCATCTTCACCGTATACCAGTTCTTTACGGTAGGCCGCCTCCACGCGCTGGTTTTTAAACTCCAGCCCTGGAAGTTTAATCCCGACTACCGCCAGTAAGCCAGTTCCCATCAGGGACCAGACAATCGCGGCAATCACCAGGCCATAAGGCACATGCCCAATAATTGGCAGGTCAGGAACATGGGCAGAAAGTGTGACCAGCACGGGCAAAAAGGCGATCAGCGTCATAATCGCGTTGATAAAGCTGACTCCCATATTTTCCAGCGTGGAGGCAAAACGCATAGTGTCTTCCTGCACACGCTGCGCAGCGCCTTCGATATGACGCAGATGCTGCCAGTGCGCCATATAGTGTTCATTCATTGCGGTCCGCCAGCGGAAGACATAGTGACTGACAAAAAAGTTGTTCATCACGCCAATAATTACGGCAATCAGTGCAATGCCGAGAAAGATGCCCACTTCATGATAGAATTGCTCAATCTTCACCTTGTGCGGCGCGCTGAGTGCGGTTTGAATCAGATCATAGAATGGCGCATACCAGGCGTTGACGGCGACGCCAACTTCAACCAGAAACCAGGTCACGAAAATAATCAGCGATGTGCCGAGTATCGACCAGTACTGCCAGCGGTGCGGGCTGTAGATAAACCAAAACAGCGCGAACACCCCAACGCAAAGAATGTAATACGCATAAAAAATCAGGTAATCCAACGACCAGAATCGGGCCGCGCTAATCGGTACATCTCCCGACGCGCCGGTAAAGCGTGCAACCCAGGCTCCCCCACCTGCTTGCCAGAATACAACAGCGACCAGTGCCCAAATAAATGCCGAAATAAAGAACGCTCCCGGCTTTGGGAAAAAAGACTTAAACATAGTGCTCTCCTGCTAACTTCTTATCGTTATGACGACTGCTGTGCATTTGCCACTCTGAAAGTACGTGGCCAGATGGCTTACGCCCAAAAACACAAGCTGAAACCCACATTGTGACCAAAACCGGGGCACTTAGTTCGCCCCCCAGTTATGAAGAATTGTTTCTGTGGTTTTCACACTCGACAACGTTCCAATCTGTGCTGATTATCACAGCGTGAGATCACAAAAGCGAATATGCATAATCCCGAAAACGATCGCGTTTACTCATCGTTACGTTTTTCACACTATCATTGGCTGATAAGCGCTTTGCAATACGCTGATGAGTAGTATAAATACGCATACGCACGACATCCTTTTTCACTTTCTCTAACTCATGGACACCACCGTTGAAACGTAGTCTGCTTTTTTCTGCCGCGCTGTGTGCGGCGTCATTGACATCTGTCCAGGCGGCACAGCCTATAACCGATCCGGTCTTCGCCTCTGATATCGTCGATCGTTATGCCGACCATATATTTTACGGCAGTGGTGCTACAGGGATGGCACTCGTGGTGATTGATGGCAATCAGCGCGTATTTCGCAGCTTTGGCGAAACGCGTCCCGGTAACAACGTCCATCCGCAACTGGATTCCGTAATTCGTATTGCCTCCATCACCAAATTAATGACCAGCGAAATGCTGGTAAAATTACTCGATCAGGGCACAGTTAAACTCAACGATCCGTTGAGTAAATATGCACCACCTGGCGCACGCGTGCCGACTTATCAGGGCACACCGATTAGACTGGTGAATTTGGCGACGCATACCAGTGCGCTGCCGCGCGAACAGCCAGGCGGCGCAGCAAAGCGCCCCGTGTTTGTCTGGCCAACCCGCGAACAGCGCTGGAGCTATCTCTCAACCGCCACGCTAAAAGCCGCACCGGGCTCGCAGGCTTCTTATTCCAACCTGGCGTTTGATCTACTGGCCGATGCGCTGGGAACCGCCTCAGGTAAGCCTTATCCGCAGCTGTTTGAAGAAAAAATCACCCGTCCGCTGGGGATGAAAGACACCACCTTTACGCCGTCCCCCGATCAATGTCGACGCCTGATGGTCGCGGAAAAAGGAGCCAGCCCTTGCAACAACACGCTGGCGGCGATGGGCAGCGGCGGCGTCTATTCAACACCCGGCGATATGATGCGCTGGATGCAGCAGTATCTCTCATCTGATTTTTATCATCGTAGCCAACAGGCCGATCGGATGCAGACGCTGATTTATCAGCGTACACAGTTGACCAAAGTGATAGGGATGGATGTTCCGGGCAAGGCCGATGCACTTGGTTTGGGCTGGGTCTATATGGCACCGAAAAATGGCCGACCGGGAATTATTCAAAAAACCGGCGGCGGCGGCGGATTCATCACCTATATGGCGATGATCCCGCAGCAAAACGTTGGGGCGTTTGTCGTGGTAACACGTTCTCCGCTGACCCGCTTTACCAATATGAGCGACGGTATCAACGATCTGGTTGCAGAGTTGAGCGGAAACAAACCGCAGGTTATTCCCGCATCCTGACTTAATACTCAAAAGGCAAACGGTTAATGTTCACCAGTTTGCCTTTATTCATTTCAATGTAACCACCTTTACGCAAAGCCGCGAGAACTTCAGCAACAACTGAGCGTGAAATTCGCGTGCGTTGGTGAATATAGTTCATGACACCGACACGCGAACGCAGTTCGTCGTCCCATTTCGTCATGGATATCAGCGTCGCGCGGATCTGATCGTAGGAGTTATTGCCAATTAACTGTAAGTCGCGCATTTCAAGCATGCAGTTTTGCCACGCTAACCAGCAGAAGGCTTCGCGCCAAACCTGGCATTGTTCAATTATATTAATCGTTTGTGAAGCTGGAAGATGATATCCCGTACAATTACTTTCGGTTATTAATCTGTAAGGTACATCTGTTTTCATCACGCCATCCGAAAGCCCCATAATAAACGGAGCCTGCGCGATGCCAACCAGCACATTTTCTCCTCGTCGCAGGGAAATTACGCCGCTTAATATAATAAAGGTATCGTCACTATTTATATCACTGGAATATATAATTTGCTTTTCGTTATCATATTTGAAATGTTGTCCGTATTTTGACAAACATTTATCAAGCTTACCAAATTCCAAAAGAGGTTTATTCGTCGAGAACATTTGTGCATTCCTTGCAACAAATGCCCGTCAAATCCGTGACGGGCATTATTCTGAATTAAATTACCTTATACTTCTCAGCGAGAAAATTCTTACCAGGTATATTTAACACCAACGTTTGCAGCCCAGTCTTGATCAACATCACCGCCACCGAGGTAGTTAGCATCGGTGTAAGCACTGAAGTTCTTGGTGAAGCTGAACTGAGTACCCAGTCCCACACGTACCGCAGAACCTTCTACGCCATTGTCGATAGAGTCTCCGTTTACGTTAGAATCGTTGTTAGAGTCATCGTAAACATAGGCCAGTTTGAAGTACGGGGTCAGCGCCTGATCTTCGCTGTAGGCGAAGGTATAACCTGCATCTACACCCAGTTCATAACGCATGCTGTCATAAGACTGACCGTCAACTTTCATGTCGTTGCTCAGCTTATAGTCATCACCAGACTGGAACAGACCGGATACACTACCGTAAGGCGTCACGTAACCGGCATCACCCAGTTTCAGGTCGTAACCCAGTTTCAGGCCAAAGCCCCAGGCATCAGCAGAGGTGCTGCCATCAACATACTGACCGTTGCTCATGTTAGCAGACAGATCGTTGTTGAAGTGGGAGTAGCTTAAGTTACCGTCAACAAAGATGTTGTTGTCAAAGCGAGCAGAAGAGTAGATGTAGGCCGTCTGGCTGTCTTGATCCACCTGACCAGTACGGTCGCTCATATCACCTTTCGCAAAGCCTGCCGCAGCACCGACAATCCACTTAGCGTTGTTGCCATCGATTTTGGAATCAACACCGACCATGATGCCGCTGACATCCTGATCGTAGTTAATACTGCCGTTATCCGCGTCGAAGCTGCCGCCGAAGTAGCTTACCCATGCACCACCATTATCTGCCAGACCATGACAAGCGTTAGTCAGACGAGTTCCAACGGTGTCTTGTTCCAGGTTCCAGATATTGGTGTTAGCAGACGGAATGCTCAGCGCCATGTTCGCGTAGTCGGTCAGCTCCATCTGCTGCAGAACAACGGTGTTACCCTGCTGCTGCGCCTGATAGGTGTAAGCACCCAGATCCGCTTTGTTAGCTGCAGAGAAGGTCGCAGTGCTGTTGGTGTCGTTAACATAAACCAGTTCTTTGCCTTTGTAATCAGCAATAGAACCAGTACCGGTCGCGTTATCGATACGTACTTTATAGTTACCAGTTGCAGCTGCAACGTGGTCACCATAGTTATCAACTTCAGACTGATCGTAGGAGGTGTCGGAATCGCCGTTACCATTGATAGTCAAGTGACCATCAGAGTTCATTGCGATCACGCCGTAACCATAGTTAGCCTGAGTTTTGTCGTTAGTACGGTCGTTGGTCAGGTCGGCATTCAACACATAGTTGGTACTGTTGATGTCGAAAACACCCGCATTAACATGGTTGTAAGCGTCGGTGTAGCTGGTCAGATTCAGCGTATCAACCTGCAGTGCATCACCTGTGCTGTTACCCACATCCAGAACACCATTGTTGGTTACGTTGATAGTATTTGCATACAGCGCAGCATCACCTACGCCCCAGCCAGCAGCAACATCATCCGCAATTGTGACGGTACTGTTGTCAATAGACAGGGTATCGGTCGCAACATGACCATCCTCGTTGATGTTCAGGGCAGAAGCACCGGTCAGCGCGATAGAGTCAGAAATCAGATCAGAATCGCCTACATTCACGACGGAACCACTGTTGATGCTCAGGGTATCAATCAGAGAAGTTTTGGTGGTATCCCACTGTGAAGCGCCGTTCAGCGTGACGTTGAACAGACCGCTCTGGTAGACGGCGTTGCCAACCACATGACCATTTTCATTATAAGAACTCGTATCGCTGTCAATACCGTAGGTTGAATCAGGCCACAGGCTATTGGCTGCAATATCAATCAGCGTAGCGGTAGCTTCTGTACCCGCAGTATAGCTGTCGTAAACACCATCGCCATCAACATCAACCTGATGTACGGACATCGCTGCGCCAACCCACTTGCTGCCGTTGTTCAGGGTCAGATCCAGACGGTCAGTACCGTCCCAACCATTGGTATCCAGATCGGCATCAGTATCACGGTAAGTATCAGCGCCGTTCGGGAAGAAGTTCTCATCGAAGTTGCTGGAGAACACCACGTCGCCCATCAGCGTGGAATTGTTAAAGGTGGCAGTAGTCTGCATCGCGTTGTCGGCATCTGGATGCGCAATAACAGCCAATGCAACATCATCAGCAGTATAAGAACCGCTGTAATCGCTTGCATTGCTGGTATTACCAAACCAGCCAGAAGTGCCTTCATCAGACCATGAACCTGAGGTCACAGTAGAATCACTGACAGCAATATTATTATTAAATACTTCGCTGCTGTTTACACCAGTACTAACGGTATTATCGTCAATATCTTCCCACTCGTAACCCTGAGTCAGCGTAATACCCGCAACGTGAGAGTTATTGGAGATAGACAGATCAACTTCCTGATCCAGAGTAATAGCCGTGCCCAGATTATAAACATCGACAACATGCGTATCAGCGGCGTCATTATACGTACCGTTGTAGGTATAATGTTCGTAGTTGTCATCGATAGTTGAATTAATGACGTTCATCGCCAGACGATCGTAGTAATAGTCGGTGCCCGTACGGTTAGCACAATCCGTGGTCATACACTCGGATGTCACCATGCCGTGAATAGTACTATTTTTAATCGTCAGGCTATTGTTATTGCTGTCAGCATAAACTCCATCATCCAGGTAATAAGTCGAAATAACGCCGTTGACAGTAGCGTTATTGATTACCGGATAAATATCACCGTTATAAATACTATCAGTGTCGTAATTATTCCAACCGACATATCCATCATAGTAAACGCCATCAGTATAAGATGCGTCGTTATAATGCGTGAAAGTAGTATAAGGAGTGCCAGAGATATCAGTGGAAGCATTCGCCTGAGAAGTGATTGCCAAAGTGCAGGCTAATGCTAATTGTGAGACTACAAGTTTCTTTTTCCAAGTGTGCATTTGTCATCCCTCCTCAGGGACGTAATATAGTTGATCCATCAATTATCAATGCATAGAAAACATTTTATGTTTCGCAGGAACGATTATGCGGCGTCATGGAGGAAAGGTTCAATTATTCTTTGCCCGTTGTCCGAAAACGGACAACACCACGAATGCCAACTTCTTTATTTAAGAAACAAAAAAATCATTACCTTCAATTAATTACGGACAACCAGTCGTTCAAAAAATATTATTTACCAATGAATTACGATGCATACAAACAAATAACTAATAAATAGACGCATCTTATGCATCGGGATATAAAAGCAAACATATAGATATTTAAAATAATAAATAATAATAAACAACATAATGAATATGAATAAATGGCTCTAATGACTCAACCTTCCATCAAGGGAAATCCAGATATAACGCCAACTTTCGTAACCCCCTCGCCTTCAGGTTCGGGTATACTGCGATCTTCGATTCCACAAACATCAGGCATACCATGACAGACCTAATCCAACGCCCTCGCCGCCTGCGCAAATCTCCTGCGCTGCGCGCTATGTTTGAAGAGACAACACTCAGCTTAAATGACCTGGTGTTGCCGATCTTTGTTGAAGAAGAACTCGACGATTACAAAGCTATTGACGCCATGCCTGGCGTGATGCGTATTCCAGAGAAGCATCTGGCGCGCGAAATTGAACGCATTGCCAATGCGGGCATCCGTTCGGTCATGACTTTCGGCATTTCCCACCATACGGATGACACCGGCAGCGATGCCTGGAAAGAAGACGGTCTGGTGGCGCGCATGTCGCGTATCTGTAAACAGACCGTGCCGGAAATGATTGTCATGTCCGACACCTGTTTCTGTGAATACACCTCGCATGGCCACTGTGGTGTGTTATGCGATCACGGCGTTGATAACGATTTAACCCTTGCTAACCTCGGCAAACAAGCGGTCGTTGCCGCAGCAGCGGGTGCGGACTTCATTGCGCCTTCCGCCGCTATGGACGGTCAGGTGCAGGCGATTCGCCAGGCGCTGGATGCTGCGGGCTTCACCGATACCGCGATCATGTCCTACTCCACTAAGTTTGCCTCTTCTTTCTACGGCCCGTTCCGTGAAGCTGCAGGTACCGCTCTGAAGGGCGATCGTAAAACCTATCAGATGAACCCGATGAACCGCCGCGAGGCGATCCGTGAATCACTGCTGGATGAAGCCCAGGGCGCAGACTGCCTGATGGTAAAACCGGCTGGCGCATACCTCGATATTCTGCGCGATATTCGCGAGCGCACCGAGTTGCCGATTGGCGCTTATCAGGTCAGCGGCGAGTATGCGATGATTAAATTCGCAGCAATGGCGGGCGCTATTGATGAAGAGAAAGTGGTGCTGGAAAGCTTAGGGTCGATCAAACGCGCTGGCGCGGATCTGATCTTCAGCTACTTCGCACTGGATCTGGCTGAGAAAAAAATCCTGCGTTAATAACGTCGCCTTATCGGGCCTGCTTTTTCAGGCCCGATGAAAAAGCACCACCGGACTGTTAGCCTGCACGGAAGTAAGGCTTATCTCCCAGAATCGTTGCCCGATGCATAATGCGCCGCTGCGGTAGATAATCCGCATTCGCATAATGCTGCGTCACGCGATTATCCCAAATCGCGACATCGTTAGGCTGCCAGCGCCAGCGCACCTGGAACTCCGGTTTATTGATATGCGCGAACAGAAATCCCAGTAACGTCTCGCTCTCTTTTTCCGTCACATCGACAATTCGCGTCGTAAATCCCTCATTCACAAACAGCGCCTGTTTTCCGCTTACCGGATGTGTGCGCACCACCGGATGCAACAGAGGCGGATGCTTCACTACCGCCTCCAGCCAGCGATGATGCTCCTCCTCCGTTTTGCGGTATTTATATTCCGGGAATGATTTACGGAAATCATGCTCTGCCCGCAGACCGCTCAGCAACTGACGCAAAGGCTCTGAAAGCGCCTCAAACGCAGCAATTCCGCTGGTCCACAGGGTATCGCCCCCGGTTGATGGAAGCTCTTTCGCCGCTAAAATCGCCCCGGCAGGCGGCGTGTCAATAAAGGTTACATCGGTGTGCCAGTTGTCGTTATCCGGGGGATTATCATTATGCGTATCCAGCACGATAATCTCTTCTACCCCTTCGGCATGCGGATAGACCGGATGAATATGCAGATCGCCGAAACGCAGCGCCAGCGTACGCTGCTGTTGCGGCGTAATCACCTGCTCACGCAGAAACACCACCTGGTGACGCAGTACTGCGTGATAAAGCTGCTCGAACTGGTTATCACTCAGCGGGCGCGCCAAATCCGCACCGGTAATTTGTGCGCCAATATACGGCCCCAGCGGGGTAATGATCAGACGTTCACTCATTGTACTTCTCCATGCCAGGGCGTCAGACGGCGCTGAAGCGCACGCAGACCCAGTTCTAAAATAAACGCGATAACGGCAATCACCGCAATCCCCGCCAGCACCACATCCGTTGCCAGAAACTCACCGGCTGACTGCACCATAAATCCTAAACCTCGCGTGGCGGCTATCAGCTCTGCAGCCACCAGCGTCGACCAGCCCACGCCAAGCCCGATCCGTAACCCGGTGAGTATGTCCGGCAATGCCCCCGGCAAAATAACAAACCACAGCACCTGCGCACGGCTGGCTCCCAGCGATTGAGCAGCACGTACTCTCACCTGCTGCGCGCTTTTGACCCCCGCCAGCGCAGACATTGCTACAGGGGCGAAAATCGCCAGATAGATCAGCAGGATCTTCGAGGTTTCGCCAATGCCAAACCAGATGACCATCAGCGGTAGATAGGCCAGGGGCGGAACCGGACGATACAGCTCAATGATCGGATCGAGAATGCCGCGCATCGTCGGACTCAGCCCCATAGCGATTCCAACCGGAACGCCCAGCAGCACCGCCGCCAGCAGCGCGATAACAATACGTGTCAAACTCGCCGCCAGATGCTGCCACAGCGTGGCATCCATAAATCCCTGCGGACCGGCAATAACGATCAGCTTTTGCAAAACCTGCCCTGGTGGCGGCAAAAACAGCGGGCTGATTAACTGCAGCGCCGCCACAGTCCACCACAACACCAAAATGACGGCCAACGTACCAAGGCTTAAGGTAATCTGCCGCGAGAACGGCCAGCGCCAGTTCAGTACCCGCTGGCGGCGGGGTTTATCATTAATCACCACGCTCATGAAAACGCCTCCCGTTGTTCAAAGACTCGACCTAACACGTACTCGCGCATGGCGATAAACTGCGGATCGGACTTAATGCTGCGACTCGACTCTCCAGCCACAAAGCGACGGGCGAAATTCAGCGGCAGACGCTCCAGTACCCGGCCAGGGCCTGGCGATAGCAATACCAGCTCCGTTGCCATAAACACGGCTTCTTCAATATCGTGGGTAATCAACAGCACCTGTTTGCCCGTCTCATGCCACAGCTTCAGCAGCAGAGTTTGCATCTGCTCGCGAGTAAAAGCGTCGAGCGCGCCAAAGGGTTCATCCAGCAGCAACAGCTGCGGGTTGGCTGCCAGCGCCCGGGCAATACCGACGCGCTGCCGCTGTCCACCGGAAAGCTGCCAGATAAAACGTTTGCCCGCGTCCTCCAGCCCGACTTTCTGCAACATCTCCAGGGCAATACGCTGACGCTGTGGTTTATCCACCCCCGCTAGCTGCAGACCAAAAGCCACGTTGTCCTGCACGTTGCGCCAGGGCAGCAGGCCTTCGTTCTGGAACACGACTCCGCGATCTGCGCCGGGACCGTCAACTTTCTTGCCCGCCAACGTAATGCTACCGTGCTGATACGGCGCAAACCCGGCAATCAGATTTAACAACGTGGTTTTCCCGCAGCCGGAAGGTCCGAGTACTACCAGAAGTTCGCCGCTATCAAGCGTCAGGTTGATATCCTCCAGCGCCGGTTTTCCACCGTAGCTGGCGGCAAGATGTGAGATTTTCAGCATCAGTGCCTCCTTATTTATTGCACGAAGCGATCGGTCACGTACTGGCTGTAATCTGTCGCCACGGCGGGGACTTTGCCCTGCTCTTTAAGGAACTGCGCGGTGTCGATAATCGCTTTATTCACCGCTCCATTTAGTTCGGCAGTCTGCTGTTGCGGCGTCAGGTAAGCGTTACCTTTCACCAGCCCCGGTACATCCGCCTCCGGCACACCGCTTAAACGCGACAATTTACTGATATTTTCTGACTGCTTTAGCCACTCATCAGGATTGGCGATATAAGGTTGCTGCGCGTCGATAGCGCTTTTGGCAAAGGCTTTAACTACCTCTGGGTATTTCTCGGCAAAATCTTTGCGCACCACCCATACGTCCAGCGTCGGCGCGCCCCACTCGCCAACCTGCGATGAGTCGGTTAACACCCTGCCATCTTTTTCCAACGCATTGACCGCAGGCGCCCAGACGTACGCGCCATCAATGTCCCCACGCTGCCAGGCGGCAATAATTGCCGGTGGCTGCAGGTTCACAATCTCAACCTGACCGGGCTTGATGCCCCAGTGTTTTAACGCTGCCAACAGGCTGTAATGAGTAGTAGAGATAAACGGCACGGCAATGCGTTTACCTATCAAGTCTTGCGGTTTACTGATATTTTTCTTCACCACCAGCGCTTCAGAATTGCCAAGTTTTGATGCCAGCAGGAAAACCTCAATCGGCACCTGCTGACTGGCTGCTACCGCCAGCGGACTGGAGCCAAGATTACCGATCTGCACGTCGCCGGAGGCCAGCGCCCGGACGATGCTCGCGCCGCTGTCAAATTTGCGCCAGTCAACAGTCGCGCCGCTCTCCTTCGCAAAAGTGTTATCCGCCTGCGCCACTTTGGCGGGTTCGGCGGAGGTCTGATAAGCGACGGTGACGTTCACCGCCTGTGCCTGAAATGCGATGAATGCCAGTACGCCGAGAAATGCGTTACGCGATGAAATAGCCATGATTTTCTGTTCCCCTGTCTTGTTATGGGGGCAGTATTTCGTTGCGGCACAATTTGATAAAGGAATTAAAAATTCTGGCTAAGAACAAAGCGTTTTTAGAAAAAAAGCGGCAATGCTTATACACAAAATCATTCAAGATACGTTGAGGCGGTAACGGAAGCCCCCCAGGAGCATAGATAACTATGTGACTGGGGTTTCTGACAAATCTGCCGGGAGCAGATTTGAACGCTGTTTGCAGCGGCCCCATAAGGGGCGAGGCCCAGGGATGGGCCGAGTAATCCGCAGCCAACAATGAGGCAGCTTGAAGGATGCCTTGTATTGCGATTTTGTTACATTCGTTACATAACTGCACCTGGATGATTGCCAGCGCGGCGCTGGCAGGCATCATAGACTGCATTATCAGGCAAGAGAGCAATATCATGATTCATGTTGTGCTGGTGGATGACCATGTGGTGGTGCGTTCCGGCTTTGCGCAATTACTCAGTCTCGAAGACGATCTCAACGTTACCGGTCAGTACAGCAGCGCAGCTCAGGCGTGGCCTGCGTTACTGCATGATGACGTAAACGTTGCGGTGATGGATATCGCCATGCCGGATGAAAATGGTCTGAGCCTGTTAAAACGACTGCGAGCACAAAAGCCCGGTTTTCGCGCCATTATTCTCAGCATTTATGACTCTCCCACATTTGTGCAAAGCGCGCTGGATGCCGGCGCCAGCGGTTATCTGACCAAACGCTGCGGACCAGAGGAACTGGTGCAGGCGGTACGTTCAGTCGGTATGGGCGGGCATTACCTGTGCGCCGACGCGCTGCGGGCGCTACGCGGCGGCGAACAACCCGCACGGGTCCTGGAGGTACTGACCCCCCGCGAGCGCGAAGTGTTTGATCTGCTGGTCAAAGGCGACAGCGTGAAAGAGATAGCCTTCAAGCTCGATCTCAGCCATAAAACGGTGCATGTTCATCGCGCGAACGTGCTGGGCAAACTGCAATGCCACAGCACCATCGATCTGGTGCATTTTGCCCTCGACCACCAGTTGCTGACGGGGCATTAATGTCGCGTAACCTTCGTCATTGGGTTATTTCTCTGTTTATTCTGCTGGCCTGGGGATCGGGCTGGCTGATGCTGTGGACGCTGGGTTTTTACCTGACCCACAACGGCCAGCAGGCGGCGCTATTCCTGCCGCACGGCGTCTATCTCGCGCTGCTCATCCTGCTTTCTCGCCGTTACTGGCCCGCGCTGATATTGCCGCCGGTGCTGATGTTGTTCTGGCTGCACAGCGAGCAATTATTGAGCGGCTATATCCTGCTGGCTGCGCCGTTTATTAGCCTTATTCCGGCAAGCATCGGCCAGTCATACTGGCACCGCTTCCCCCTTTACTGGCAGCGCTTAACGCTACTGCTGGCTGCGGTGACGCTTACCTCATTGCTCAATACCGCCCTGCTTTCACCATTTATCCAAAGCCCGGCAACGTTAATTGGCCTGGCGTCATTTACCGGTGGCGTGCTGCTGACGCCGTTTGTCTATCTGATCTATGAATTTCTGCGCCAGCAGCACCGCTATCATCTGCTCGGGTTGGATACCACCAATCCCCCGCTGCGCACCTCACTTATCATCTGGTGCAGTCTGTTTTTTATTATTGGCATTGGCACCCAGATGGTGCTGTCACCAGAGATTGAGCGTCTGCTGCTGATCGTGGTGTTCCTACCGAACGTGGTGATGGCATGGAAATTCGGCTGGCAGGGCGGCGTGTTGTCCGGATTGCTCGGCAGTATGATGATCACTATCGCCCGGCAAATCGGCGTCGGGTTCAGTAATTTACTGGAGCTGGAGATTTTCCTCGCCACCCAGGCGCTGCTGGGCATCGGGCTTGGGATCGCTATCAGCCGCCAGCAACATCTTGCACAAAACCTGCACCATTATCGCCAGCGTCTGGAAGCCGAACTGGCGGCACGCCGCGAGCTGACCGAGCAACTGATCCGCACCGAAGAAAATACGCGCAAAAGCCTGGCACGGGAACTGCATGACGAAATTGGTCAGAATATCACCGCCATTCAAATTCAGTCGCAGCTGGTCAAACGCGCGCCGGGACGCGAGCAAACGCTTGTGGCGGCAAATCAGATCAACGACCTTGCCCGGCGTATTCACCACTCCACCCGCCAGCTGCTGCGCCAACTGCGCCCGCCCGCGCTCGATGAACTGGCCTTTAAAGATGCCCTGCATCACCTGGTGAATGAATTTGCCTTTGCCGAACGAGGCATTCGCTGTTGGTTTGACTATCAGCTTGAAAATACGCCAGAAAATGAAACGGTGCGCTTCACACTGTATCGGCTGCTGCAGGAGTTACTCAACAACGTCTGTAAACATGCCGACGCCAGCGAAGTATCGATTACGCTGCGTCAGCAGGAACAGCGCTTGTTTCTGGAAGTCGCTGACAACGGCGTGGGTATTCTGCCGGAAAAAATTCCCGGTTTCGGTATTCAGGGGATGCGTGAGCGGGTCAGCGCTCTTGGCGGCGAACTGACGCTCGAATCGAACGGTGGCACACGGGTAATTGTTAACCTGCCCACAAATTTGCAACAAATCAGCCGCTAACCAGGAAAAAGTCTTAGCCACTCTGGACTTTCTCTCATCCTCTTTTGCTTTCACTTTCCTATAGTCAGCACAAACGGAGACAGCCATGCACGCACGCTCAGCCAGCGAAACAGACCAACAATACCGGGCGCTACGCCCTCGGCTGCTGATGTGTATGGTAATTGGTTACGCCGCGTTTTATCTGACACGCAAAAGCGTCAACTACGTTCTCCCGGCGCTGCAAACGGACCTCGGTCTGGATAAAAGCGATATCGGCCTGTTGGGGTCGCTGTTTTACCTGACCTATGGCCTGTCGAAATTTACCGCCGGACTGTGGCACGACAGCCACGGACAGCGCGCATTTATGGGCATCGGCCTTTTCGCCACCGGCGTTTTGAATGTGCTGTTCGCCTTTGGTGAATCGCTAACGCTGCTGCTGGTGGTGTGGACACTAAACGGTTTTTTCCAGGGTTGGGGCTGGCCTCCCTGCGCCCGACTGCTGACTCACTGGTACTCGCGCAACGAACGCGGATTCTGGTGGGGCTGCTGGAATATGTCGATCAACATGGGTGGGGCAATTATCCCGCTGATAAGCGCCTTTGCCGCCCACTGGTGGGGCTGGCAGGCGGCGATGCTGGCACCGGGGATTATCAGCATGGCGTTAGGCATTTGGCTCACCCTGCAACTGAAAGGCACGCCCCGGGAAGAGGGATTACCAACGGTTGGAGAATGGCGACACGACCCGCTGGAACTGCGCCAGGAACAGCAAAGCCCGCCGATGGGACTGTGGCAAATGTTGCGCACCACCATGCTGAAGAACCCGATGATCTGGCTGCTCGGCGTGTCGTATGTGCTGGTCTATTTGATCCGTATTGCGCTTAATGACTGGGGCAATCTCTGGCTGACAGAAAGCCACGGCGTGAATCTGCTCAGCGCCAATGCCACGGTGATGCTGTTTGAGGTCGGCGGCTTGTTCGGCGCGCTGTTTGCCGGATGGGGATCAGATCTGCTGTTCAGCGGTCAGCGTGCGCCGATGATTTTGTTGTTCACGTTGGGGCTGATGGTCTCTGTCGCCGCGCTGTGGCTGGCACCGGTACACCACTACGCACTACTGGCAATGTGTTTCTTTACGGTGGGCTTTTTTGTGTTTGGCCCACAGATGTTGATTGGCCTCGCGGCGGTGGAGTGCGGACACAAGGCGGCGGCAGGTTCAATCACCGGTTTTCTCGGACTGTTCGCCTATCTGGGGGCCGCGCTTGCGGGTTGGCCGCTGTCGCTGGTCATAGAACACTACGGCTGGTCGGGAATGTTCAGTTTGCTCTCGGTCGCTGCTGTCTTTATGGGTTTATTGCTAATGCCGCTGCTCATTGCGGGTATTACCCCTTCTCTCAGTCAAAGGATAAAACAATGAAACTGACGCTTACCTCTACCCTGATTGCTTCCGCTCTGACGCTGGCGGCCTTCAGCAATGCCGCTCAGGCGCAGGGCCGTCTGGTGGTGTATTGCAGCGCCACTAACGAGATGTGCGAAACCGAAACCAAGGCCTTCGGTGAAAAATATGACGTGAAAACCTCATTCATTCGCAACGGCTCGGGCAGTACGCTGGCAAAAGTGGATGCCGAGAAGAAAAACCCGCAGGCGGATGTCTGGTACGGCGGGACGCTGGATCCGCAGTCCCAGGCCGGTGAAATGGGTCTGCTGCAGCCCTATAAATCCCCCAATCTCGAACAGATCATGGAGAAATTCCGCGATCCCGCGAAGGTGAAAGGCAACCTGTCCTCTGCGGTTTACGTCGGTATTCTGGGTTTTGGCGTCAATACCCAGCGCCTGAAAGAGAAAAATCTGCCGGTGCCAAAATGCTGGAAAGATCTGACCAAACCGGAATACAAAGGCGAAATCCAGATTGCTGACCCACAAAGCTCCGGTACCGCCTACACCGCGCTGGCGACTTTTGCCCAACTGTGGGGTGAAGATCAGGCCTTTGACTACCTGAAACAGCTCAACGCCAACGTCTCTCAATACACTAAATCAGGCATTGCCCCAGCGCGTAACGCCGCACGTGGCGAAACAGCGATTGGTATTGGCTTCCTGCACGACTACTCGCTGGAAAAAGAACAGGGCGCACCGCTGGAGCTAATTTCACCGTGCGAAGGTACTGGCTATGAGATCGGCGGCGTCAGCATTCTGAAAGGCGCGCGCAACCTCGATAACGCCAAACTTTTCGTTGACTGGGTACTGTCAAAAGATGCTCAGGAACTGGCGTGGAAGAAAGGCAAGTCCTATCAGATCCTGACCAACACCACCGCCGAGACGTCTCCTAACTCGCTGAAACTCGACGACCTGAAGCTTATCAATTACGACATGGATAAGTACGGCTCAACCGATGTCCGTAAAGCGTTGATCAATAAGTGGGTCAGCGAAGTGAAGATGGGTAAATAAACCTACATCGGCGATCATTTGCCGGGTGCGGCGTAAATACCGCATCCGGCCTGGAATACCGGAACCGCTATGTCACACACACTTGCACTCCATCCCGTGAAAAAACGGGATGCGATATTTCTTTGGGTTTTGCTTGGCTGGCTGGCGTTTGCCCTGTTACCAAGCTGGAGCCTGGACTACGGCCTGCTGGAGTCGACGCGCGAGGAAATACTCGCCGCCTACGGTTGGTCACAGTTCAATATCAGTTGGTTATGGTATCTGCTGCCGAGCCTGCTGCTGGTACGTCCGTTCCATGAGGCCAGGCGCGAACAGCGCGGCCGCCATTATCTTGACGCTGGCTGGGCATTCTTCTGTATGGCGTTTATCGTCGCCAGCGCGACTCTTGAGGGGCGCGGCTTAGGCTATGCCACCATTGTGCTGTTTGTGGCACTTGGCGCGATCATGACCCTGGCACTCACCCGTCTGGAATGGCTGGGCGGCGACCGTTTCGTCATCGGTTCGCTCACCGCGATTGTCGCGCTAATCGGTATTTTTATCGTCTGGCCGAGCATCGCTATTTTTATTCCGATGTTCACCAACGACGCCGGAGAATTTGCCCCGCAGGCATTTATGAATGTGCTGTCTCAGGCGCATATCATTCAGGTGATCCTCAACTCGATTATGCTGTCGATTGCCGTCGGCGTCGGCTGCACCTTCTTTGGCCTGGTGCTGGCTATCTACACTACCCGGATCGCCAAACGCAGCGCCATTATCGGACGAATTTTCTCGATTCTGCCGATCGTCACCCCGCCGTTTGTTGTGGGGTTAGGCGTCACGCTGATGATGGGGCGATCCGGTTACATCACCGAATTTATGGTCGAATGGTTTGGCTTAACCAACACCAACTGGCTGTACGGTTTTACCGGCATCTGGCTGGCGCAGGTACTGGCCTTCACGCCGATGGCATTTATGATCCTCGACGGGGCGATTAAAACCATTCATCCGTCGCTGGAAGAGGCCTCTTACACCCTGCGCGCCAGCCGCTGGCAGACCTTTAACGGCGTGTTTGTCCCGCTACTGAAACCAGCACTGGCCAACGCCTTTTTGATTGTGGTGGTGCAATCGCTGGCTGACTTCAGTAACCCGCTGGTGCTCGGCGGAAACTTCGACGTGCTGGCAACGCAAATCTACTTCTACATCACCGGTTCGCAGCTCGACTACCAGGCCGCCAGTACGCTGGGCGCATTCCTGCTGCTGTTCTCGCTGCTGGTGTTCTGCGTGCAGTACATGTGGATTGGTAAACGCTCGTACGTCACCGTTTCCGGTAAATCCTACCGGGGCGACGTACAGCCACTGCCGGTGACGCTGGTGTGGAGCGTGGTCGCGCTGTTGGCAGTGTGGATTGCCTTTAACGCCCTGCTGTACGGCAGCATTTTCTACGGCAGTTTCACCGTTAACTGGGGCGTGGACTACACGCTGACGCTGGCGAACTTTACCAAACTGTTCGGCCAGGGGATGAGCGACGGCGCGTGGCCTTCACTGCTCGACACCCTGCTCTACGCCGGGATTGCCGCGCCGATCACTGCTATCTTCGGCCTGCTGATCGCCTGGATTGTGGTGCGCCAGCAGTTTAAGGGCAAAAAGACCATCGAATTCACCACTATGTTGTGCTTTGCCGTTCCGGGCACCGTCGCGGGCGTGTCGTACATTCTGGCCTTTAACAGCGCCCCGGTGTACCTCACTGGTACGGCGGCGATTGTCATTATCTCGATGGTAATGCGTAACGTCCCGGTCGGTATTCGGGCAGGTATCGCGGGCTTAGGCCAGATCGATAAATCACTGGATGAAGCTTCGCTTAGCCTGCGCGCTGGCTCGTTGCGGACCATTACGCACATCCTGCTGCCGCTGCTGCGCCCGGCGATCCTCTCGGCGCTGATCTACAGCTTTGTGCGCGCCATTACCACCGTCAGCGCCATTGTGTTCCTCGTCACGCCGGATACCCGCGTAGCCACAGCCTATATCCTTAACCGCGTGGAAGACGGCGAATACGGCGTGGCGATTGCCTACGGTTCTATTCTGATCGTGGTGATGCTGGCGATTATTTTCATCTTTGACTGGCTGATCGGTGAATCACGAACCTCCCGTTCAAAAGCCAAAAACCAGGCGTAATGGAGCGCACTATGACTCAGAAAAATTTCGTTGAACTGCGCAACGTCACCAAACGATTTGGCAGCAACACGGTTATCGACAATATCAATCTCACCATTCCGCAGGGACAAATGGTCACGCTGCTCGGCCCGTCCGGCTGTGGCAAAACCACCATTTTGCGCCTGGTCGCCGGGCTGGAAAAACCGAGCGAAGGACAGATTTTCATTGATGGCGAAGACGTCACCCATCGCTCAATTCAGCAGCGTGATATCTGTATGGTGTTTCAGTCTTATGCCCTGTTCCCGCATATGTCGCTGGGAGAGAACGTTGGTTATGGCCTGAAGATGCTCGGTGTGTCCCGCGCTGAGGTGAAATCCCGCGTCAAAGAGGCGCTGGCGATGGTCGATCTGGAGGGGTTCGAAGAACGCTATGTTGATCAGATCTCCGGCGGTCAGCAGCAGCGCGTGGCACTGGCGCGCGCACTGATCCTCAAACCGAAAGTGCTGCTGTTTGATGAACCGTTAAGTAACCTCGACGCCAACCTGCGTCGCAGCATGCGCGACAAGATCCGCGAACTGCAAAAGCAGTTTGATATCACCTCGTTGTACGTCACCCACGATCAAAGCGAAGCCTTTGCGGTTTCCGATACCGTGCTGGTGATGAACAAGGGACACATCATGCAGATCGGTTCACCGCAGGATCTCTATCGCCAGCCCGCCTCGCGCTTTATGGCAAGCTTTATGGGTGATGCCAACCTGTTCCCGGCCACCTTCAGTGACCAATACGTTGATATCTACGGCTATCACCTGCCGCGCCCGTTGCACTTTGGTACGCAAGGCGAAGGTATGGTCGGCGTGCGCCCGGAAGCGATCACGCTCAGCGATCGCGGCGAAGAGAGTCAGCGCTGCGTGATCCGCCACGTGGCCTATATGGGCCCCCAGTATGAAGTCACGGTGGAATGGCACGGGCAGGAGATCTTATTACAGGTCAACGCCACACGTCTGCAGCCGGACGTCGGCGAGCAGTATTATCTCGAAATCCATCCGTACGGCATGTTTGTTCTGGCGGATGCGGCATGATTTATGCCGGGTGGCGCTGCGCTTACCCGGCATTATTCTTAGCGCTGCGCGTTCAGCTCAGCAATATCTTTCGGCGTGGTGCGACAGCACCCGCCAATCAACCGGGCGCCAGCGGCCTGCCACTGCGGCAGATAATCCGCCAGCTGCGCACAATGCTCACCGTGATGATGCCAGGTTTTGCTCGCGGCATCGTAGTGCTCACCCGAGTTCGGATACACCACCAGCGGCAGCGTCGTTAAGCTGTGTAAATGCTGCAACGCGGCGGTGGTGTTTTCCAGCGCAATGCAGTTAATCCCTAACGCCACCACCTGCGGATAACCCGATAGCAGCGCAACTACGTCACGCAGCGGCGTACCGTCACTCAGGTGTTCGCTGTCGCGCAGGGTAAATGAGAACCACGCCCGTGCGCGCGGATACGCTGTCAATAGCTCAGCCAGCACGCTAATTTCGGCAAAATTTGGCAGGGTTTCACAGGCTAACAGATCGGCCCCGGCATCCAGCAAGGCTTCCACGCGCGGGCGGTGAAACGCCTGAAACTCTTCAGCGCTACATTGGTAATCACCACGGTATTCAGAACCGTCCGCCAGATATGCGCCGTAAGGCCCGACGGATCCTGCTACCAGCAGCGTGCCTGCCTGCGGGTTCTCGGCCAGATACGCTTCACGGGCTTTACGCGCCAGCTCCACGCTTTTACCAATTAGCGCTTTCGACTGCGCTTCATCCAGACCACGGGCGGCAAACCCCGCCGGTGTCGCCTGATAGCTGGCGGTGATCGCACACTGCGCCCCCGCCCGGTAGTAATCGAGATGGACTTCGCGGATAAGCTCCGGATTTTCGACCAGCACTTTGGCTGACCACAGGCTATCGGCTAAGTTACAGCCACGCGCTTCCAGCTCCGTCGCCATCGCACCATCGAGCAGCAGGAAATCCTGTTTATCGAGGATGGCGCTTAACGGATTATTCTGCGACATGTTCGGGCTCCTGTTTGGCTTTACGCGGTTGAGTAAGAAAATAGGCACCATAACACACCGCCACAAACGGTAACCCGCACCACAGCGCAATTCTCTGCGCTGGATCGAATGCCAGCCCGACACAAGCCACCAGACACAGCATAAATCCCAGTACCGGCACCAGTGGATACCACGGCGCGCGATAATGTAATTCACTCAATGCCTTACCCTGCTGCAGATGACGGCGGCGAAAGACGAAGTGCGAAGCGCAAATGCTCAGCCACACCGCCACCACTGCGAACCCGGAGATTGCCGACAGCGCGACAAATACCGTATCCGGGGCCACCACGCTGGAAAATAGCGCCAGTACGCCGCCAAGCATACTGACCGACAGCGCCGTCAGCGGCACGCCATTTTTCGTCACTCGGGCAAAACAGGCTGGCAGCGTGCGTTCATTCGATAGCGACCACAGCATGCGTCCGGAGGCATACAGCCCGGAGTTCGCCGCGGAAAGAATAGCCGTCAGGATCACGAAGTTAAAAATATCGGCGGCGTAAGGAATCCCCACCTTTTCAAACACCAGCACAAACGGGCTTTTCTCCACACCCGCCTGCTGCATCGGGATCAGCGCCGCCAGCACAAACACGGTGCCGATAAAGAAAATAATCAGTCGCGCGATGGTAGTACGGATCGCCACCGGAATGACCTTGCGCGGGTTTTCTGTTTCTCCGGCGGCAATACCGATAAGCTCGGTTCCCGAAAAAGCAAAATTCACCGCCACCATCGTCATCAGGATCGGTAAGCCACCGTGTGGAAACCAGCCTTCCGCCGTGATATTACTCAGTCCAGGCGCGGGCGAGCCATCCTGCATCGGGATAAAACCAAAAATCGCCGCCCCGCCGAGAATAATAAAAGCGATGATGGTGACCACTTTCACCAGCGAGAACCAGAACTCCCCTTCGGCAAAAAAGCGCGTGGAGATGACGTTCAGACCAAAAATAATCGCGCAGAACACCACGCACCAGACCCATACAGGCACCTGTGGAAACCAGTATTGCATACAGAATCCGGCGGCGGTAAAACTCGAACCCAGCGCGACAGTCCAGGTCAGCCAGTAGAGCCAGGCCACGGTATATCCTGTTGCGGGGCCGAGATAACGCGCAGCATATACGTGAAACGCCCCGGTCTCCGGCATCGCGACCGACAGCTCGCCCAGACACTGCATAACCAACCAGACCACCAGCGCGCCAATCAGATAGGCCAGTAGCGTTCCCGCCGCCCCGGTGGTGGAGATGATGTACCCGGTATTGAAGAATAACCCTGTGCCAATCACGCCGCCTAAGGAGAGCATTATCAGGTGACGCGTTTTCATTGTGCGCTTCAGTGGCGCATTTTGTTGTGCTGTTTGCATATAACCTTCTAACCGTATGGACATCTAAACATCCAAAGAAGGTTTGTTATACCGCGTTTGTTAACAGAATGCAAAGTCAACCCTGCACCAGGCGCAGATGCCCGCGCCGGGCGCTTAAGATCGGGTGGGAATTAATAATCAAATACAAAAAGGGCCGCCAGCTCATAACGCCTCCGTTGCCAGGCTTTATGTAAACTCTGGCAACGTCCTCACCGACTGGCGTTCACCCGGAAGTGGGAACCGTATCTCCCTGCTCATACTACCGAATGAGCGCTTAAGCACCGCTGGCCGGGATCGGCATCTGCGATTTGCGGCTCATCAGAATAAATACCGCCAGCCCTGCCAGCAATATCCCCGGCGCAGAAGCCGCCATCACCCCCACCGTTCCGGTGCCGAGCGCTAACATTTTTCCTGCCAACAACGGACCACTCATCGCACCCAGACGCCCGACGGCAACAGCGGTACCCACACCGGTGGCGCGGATCTGCGTGTTGTAAAACAGCGGTGCCAGCGCATACAACACGCTTTGCCCGCCGGTGGCAAACATCCCCGCCACAAATCCGGCCATCAACATGCCGCTCAATGACGATACCGTGCCCAGCGCCAGCAGAGATGCCAGCATCCCGGTGTAGATCAGCAGCGACATGACCACCGGGCGCAGTTTGTCCATTAACGCCCCGAGGATTAAGGTGCCGCTGGCTGCGCCAATTTGCAGGGCAAACATCACGCCCGCCGCCTGCGAGGGCTCAAAACCCTGCCCGACCAACAGCATCGGCAGCCAGTTGATCAGCATATACACCACCAGGAGGGTGAAGAAATAGCATAGCCACAGCAACAGCGTGGCGGTGGCCGTCGCTGGCGCAAACAGGGCGCGCAGCGGTGCAGCGGCAACCTGCGTTTGTTGGGTGTAAACCTGCGATTCCGGCAGCCAGCGCATCAACAGCGGCACCAGCAGCAGCGGGATCGCCCCGCCGACCCAGAACACCGTTTGCCAGGCTGAAGCCAGGCCGCTAAACCCGAGCGCCGCCGCCAGCGCCGCGCCAATCGGCACGCCGCAGTACATCAGGCTTACCGCCGTACCGCGAAAACGCGGACCCGCCGCCTCGGAAGTCAGCGCAATCAGATTCGGCAACGCCGCGCCCAGCCCGACGCCGGTCATCAGACGGGCAAACACCAGCGATGAGAAATTCCAGGAAACCGCTGTTGCCAGCGAGAAAAGGCCGAACAGCGCCACGGAGGCAATAAGAATCCGTTTGCGGCCATAGCGATCGGCCAGCATGCCACCCACCAGCGCGCCGGGCAGCAGCCCGAGAATGCCCGCGCTGAAGATCCAGCCCATTTGCATTTTATCCAATGCAAACGCATGGGCGATACCGACAGCAGCGATCCCGGCGGCCTGTAAATCCAGCCCTTCCATCAGGGCGACTAAAAAACACAACCCGACGGTCAATGTCAGGCGGGATGAGGATGCGGGGGTACGAGTAGTCATAAGATGTACCTCTGAAGTCACGATGCAGGTGAATCGCGGCTGATACATTGCCAGCCGCGTAATCATTTTTATTTGCTGTTGCGCAGATCCAGCGCCACGTCGACGATCATATCTTCCTGGCCGCCTACCATCCGGCGTTTGCCCAGTTCAACCAGAATATCTACCGCACTCAGGCCATAACGCGCCGCCGCGACTTCACAATGGCGCAGGAAGCTGGAGTACACCCCGGCATAACCCAGCGCCAGCGTTTCGCGATCCACCCGCACCGGGCGGTCCTGCAACGGGCGTACCAGATCGTCGGCGGCGTCCATTAGCGCATACAGATCGGTCCCGTGCCGCCAGCCGAGCTTATCCGCCGCGGCGATAAACACTTCCAGCGGTGCGTTGCCTGCGCCTGCACCCATACCGGCCAGGCTGGCATCGATACGGTCACACCCCTCTTCCACCGCGGCAATCGAGTTCGCCACGCCGAGGCTCAGGTTGTGGTGGGCGTGCATCCCGGTTTCCGTCTCCGGTTTCAGCACCGCTTTCAGGGCGCGGAAGCGGGCGCGAATATCGCTCATGTTCATCGCCCCGCCGGAATCGACCACATAGATACAAGTTGCACCATAACCTTCCATCAGTTTCGCCTGCTGCGCGAGGTTTTCCGGCGTGGTCATATGGCTCATCATCAGAAAGCCGACGGTGTCCATACCCAGTTCACGCGCATACTGAATATGCTGGGCCGACACATCCGCTTCGGTGCAGTGGGTCGCCACACGCACGACGCGCGCCCCAGCCTGATACGCATTTTTCAGGTCATGAATCGTGCCGATACCCGGCAGCAGCAGCGTGGCGATCTTAGCGTGCTTCACCACGTCCGCTGCCGCTTCAATCCACTCCAGATCGCTGTGCGCGCCAAAGCCGTAGTTAAAGCTGGAACCTTGTAAGCCGTCTCCGTGTGCCACCTCAATGGAATCGACCCGCGCGTCGTCCAGCGCTTTGGCAATCTGGCGCACGTTTTCCAGTGAATACTGGTGACGAATAGCGTGCATGCCGTCGCGCAGGGTCACGTCAGAGATATAGAGTTTTTTACCGTTCATGCTGCTTCTCCTGCCTTGCGTACCAATGACTGCGCCATCTTCTCAGCGGTCGCCAGCGCGCTGGAGGTCATAATATCGAGATTGCCCGCGTAGGCTGGCAGATAGTGCGCCGCGCCTTCCACTTCCAGATACACCGCGGTTTTCAGCCCGGAGAACTGACCGATGCCCGGCAGATTGACCGGTTTATCCTGCGGGATGACTTCAAATTGCACGCGCTGTTTCAGCCGATAGCCCGGCACGTACGCCTGTACCGCCGCCGCCATCTCATTAATAGACGCTTCAACTTCAAGCTGGGAAGCCGCTTCGCTCAGCACATACACCGTGTCGCGCATCATCAGCGGCGGCTCGGCCGGGTTAAGGACGATAATCGCTTTACCTTTTGCCGCGCCGCCAACCACTTCAATCGCCTTCGAGGTGGTTTCAGTAAACTCATCGATATTAGCGCGCGTGCCTGGACCCGCAGATTTACTGGCGATCGAGGCGATAATTTCGGCGTAATGGACTTTTGCCACGCGAGAAACTGCCGCCACCATCGGGATAGTCGCCTGCCCGCCGCAGGTCACCATATTGACGTTCTGTTGGTCAACGTTAGCGTCCAGATTCACCACCGGGACGCAGTACGGACCGATCGCCGCAGGCGTCAGGTCGATCAGGCGGATCCCCGGTTTTACGGCGCGCAGCGCGGCGTCGTTTTTCACATGCGCACCCGCACTGGTGGCATCAAACACGATGTCGATATCGGCAAATTCCGGCATGGCGATAAGTCCCGTAACCCCTTCATGGGTGGTAGCAACGCCCATACGTCTGGCACGCGCCAGACCATCGGATTGCGGGTCGATACCGACCATCACCGCCATTTCAAGCTGTTTCCCGTGACGCAGAATTTTAATCATCAAATCGGTGCCGATGTTACCAGAGCCGATAATGGCCACTTTACGCTTACTCATGACTGACTTCCTTTTGTAACCGCCGCTGAAAAGGTGGCGGCGACTGAACCAATACCCTCGATATGGGCTTCAAAACGATCGCCCGCATTCACCGCTACCATCGGACCTAAGGCCCCAGTGAGAATAATGTCTCCGGCGCGCAGCGGCTCGCCGAGGCTGGCCATTTTGCGCGCCAGCCAGACGGCGGCGTTGATCGGATGTCCCAGACATTCGCTGCCGCGCCCGCTGGAGACCTCTTCGTTATTGCGCGTCATTTTCATCGTGCAGTTTTTCAGATCTAACCCTGCCGGACGCTGTGCCGGACCACCGACCACATACACGCCACAGGAGGCGTTATCCGCCACGGTATCAACAAACTTGATTGACCAGTCGCGAATACGGCTGCCGACCACTTCCAGCGCGGGCAGTACCCACTCAATGGCGTTGTACAGCTCGTCAAAGGTAGTGTCGGCATTGGGCAAATCGCGGTTCAGCACCAGCGCGATTTCCGCTTCAATTCGCGGTTGCAGCACGCGCTCAAACGCAATGGTGTCGTTATCGCCGTAGCACATGTCGGCAAACAGCGTGCCGAAATCCGGCTGATCGACCCCCAGTTGCTGCTGCACTTTCGGGTGCGTCAGCCCTACTTTGCGCCCCACCACGCGACGCCCACGTGCCACGTCGTACTGTACGTTGATGCGTTGAATAGCGTAGGCCGCTTCGCCGTTGTCCACGCCGATCAGTTCACGCAGCGGAGCAATCGCTTCCCCTTTTTCCTCAGCCTGACGTAAATCGGCGGCTAACTGCTCAAGATTAAGATTGGTCATGTCCGTTCCTTAAGGGCGTGCGAGGAAATTCAGCACCAGCTGGTTAAAGGCATCCGCATGTTCCCACTGCGCCCAGTGTCCGCAGTCGCGGTAGATGTGCAGCTCAGAACCCGCAATTCCGGAGAGCAAGCGCAGTCCGGCGTCCATCGGTACGAAGCGGTCATTGCGTCCCCAGACAATCAGGGTCTGGGCTTTAATTTCCCCCAGTCGTGGGCCGAAGTCCGGGAACTGTTTCGGGTTGGCTTCGAGGCTTTTCACAAAGTTTTCCAGGTGATCGCGGCGCGACAGCATATTGTTCAGACGCGCTTCAAACAGCGCCTCAGTGAGATCGCTGGTATCGAAGACAAAGATCTCCATCATTAGCTTCAGGTTCTCGATGGTCGGCTCGCGGTACAGCTGATTCAGCCGCTTGATACCTTCGGTCGGCATCGGGGTAAACAGACTCATGCCGCCCGTTCCGCCGCCCATCAGCACCAGTTTGCCCACGCGCTCCGGCCAGCTCAGGGTAAACGCCACAGCACTGTGACCGCCCATCGAATTACCCAGCAGGTGGACTGTTTGAATATCCAATTGATCGACCACGCTTTTCAGGATGCGAGCGTTGAGATCGGATCGCGAACCGCGGTTAACGATCCCATCGCTTTTACCCCAGCCAGGACAATCCAGCAGGATCACCCGGTATCCGGCCTGCACCAACGGATCGATATTGCGACTGAAGTTCGCCCAGCCGGTCGCCCCCGGACCGGAGCCGTGCAGCAGCACAACGGTTTCTTCTCCCTGTCCACAGTCATTGAAATGCACGCGTAGGGTTTCGCCTGCTTCCTGCACCTCCAGGAAACGACTGGTCGCGGCTTCGGTTTGCGGTTGGTAAGTCATGGTTTTCTCCTGCATATTCAGTTCTGTTTCAGTTCTTTGTGGTGGCGCTCAGGGAGCCGAATCCGGCGATCCACTCCGGGATCGGGCGGTAATAACGGCCTTCGCTGCGCCAGTTGCCAAAGGCAGAAATAGCGGCGAAGGCGGCAACCCAGGTTTTTACTTCGTGCGTTGATTTGCCCGCCATCGCAGACAACTCTTCGTTACTGACCGCGTCCAGCTCCTGCAAACGCCCCTGTTCAAGCAGGGTCATAAAGCGGTTATCCCAGACAGGGTTCAGCGGGTGCAGCGTGTTTTGATCGGCCACGAACTTCTCGGCGGCGCTAATCACCCGCTGCTGGCGCAGCTCGCGCTCGTTTTCGGGCAGCTGCTTACCGCTGCCGAGCAGACGGTCGCGCATATGAGCATCGGCCTTCGCCAGCTCCGGTACCGGCGGCTGATGTGACAGCCCGCCGGAGCCTAAAAACAGTACGCGTTTATTCAATGAGCTGGCGAAACGGCCAATCGCTTCCCCGAGCATGCGGGTACGCTGAAAGCCCGGCAGCGGCGTGGCGACGCCGTTAATAAACACTGGCAGCACAGGGACCTTATCCAGCCCCCCGAGCAAGAACTCCAGCGGCTGGGCGAAACCATGATCGACTTGCATGTTGTAGGACACGGCGAGATCGATGCCGCTTTTCATCACCGCGTGAGCGCAAGCTTCAGCGAGATCTGTCGGCACTGGCAGTTCCCCCGCCGCGCTGCCGAAATCGCCGATCGCCGTGGCTCCCACACCTAAACAGAACGGCGGCATCACATCGTAAAAAAAACCGTTGTAGTGATCGGGGGCAAACAGCACTACCAGTTCAGGGTCAAACGCCGCGATACGCGCCCGGGCGTTGGCGATCACGCCGTTAACCTCGTCGAGCACGGCCTGAGCCGGGTCGACGTAACCCACCAGCGGCGAGTGGGAGAGACAGTGAAGATAAGCATGCATATCAGGCTACCTTTTCAACGGGAATGTCGGCGCTTACTCGGGTGAGGGTCATCACCGACGCCAGTTTATTCAGGGTACTGCCCAGGGTTTGCGGAATAGCGGTAGCAGCGACGAAACGGTCCGGGCGCATAATCACCAGCGAGGCGTTATGTTGGGCAAACCACGCGCGCAGGCGGTTTTGCGTATCGCCAAGGCGGGTCACGCCGTCATAGTTATCCTGCTCGGTGCTGATTTGCGTGTCGGGTACCACCTGGATAAACCGCGTGCCCAGCGCCTGCCACTGTTGGATCTGCGCCTCGCTCATGCCCCATAGCGGGTTACACCCCCAACCGATCACAGCGAAATTCGGTCCGATGACATTGTCGAGCAGCGTCACGTCGCCAGTTTCCAGCGTCACCTTCGGCTGGATAAACATCTTGCCGACCGGAGAAGTTTTCGCGTCGCCCTCACGCACCAGCGCCCCGGAGTGGTATTGCGGCATCGGTTTAAAACGCATCTCAAGGAAGTAGCGTTTGACCGGCGGAATGTAGTTCAGCAGCAAGGAAACCCCGTCGCGCACAGCACCGTGCCAGCGTTTCGGCGGCGCCAGTACGTTGCCTGCGGTCACGGAGAGATCGATCATCGCTTTGGCGTGGTCGCGACGTTCCTGCTGGTAGGTATCCAGCAGCGCATCACCGGCTTTGCCCTTAATCACCAGCGCCAGTTTCCACGCCAGATTAAAAGCATCGCGCATGCCGCTGTTGTACCCCTGCCCCTGCCAGACCGGCATAATGTGCGCTGCATCGCCCGCCAGCAGCACGCGGTCAACGCGAAAACGTTCGGCCAGACGGGCGTTATGGGTGTACACACGCTGGCGGATCAGTTCGACGTTGTCCGGGTTCGGCAATACTTTGCTCAGCAACTGGCGCATATTTTGCGGCTCACTGAGCTGTGCTTCGGTTTCTCCCGGCATCACCATAAATTCAAAGCGGCGCACCGCATGCGGCAGCGCGGCGGAGACATACGGGCGCACTGGATCGCAGCACAGATACACATGCGGCGTGCTGAGCGGATCGTTGGCGATATCCACCACAATCCACTGATTTGGAGCGGTTTTGCCTTCAAATGGCACATTCAGCGACCGTCTGACGTTACTGGCCCCGCCGTCGCAGGCCACCAGCCACTGGGCTTTCACCGTTTCGCGCTGGCCGTCCGGCGCTTTCAGATTCAGCGTTACTTCCCCGTTCTGTTGGCTGAAGGCTTCCAGTTCACGGGAAAACAGGCAGCGCACGTTGGGAAAACGCGACAGCCCTTCCAGCATCACTGCATCCACCTGCGGCTGAATAAACGCGTTGCGCCGCGACCAGCCAAATTCGTCGGTCATCGGCTGGATATCAGCAAAGCAGCGGCCTTTCGGGGTGAGGAAACGCATCGCGTGCCACGGAGTGGTATGCGGCAGCACGTTTTCGACCAGACCGACGGACTGCATGGTGCGCAGCGCTTCATCGTCAATCCCGATAGCACGGGGATAGTCGATAAGCGTGTCGAGCTTCTCCACCACCAGCACTTCAATGCCCATCTGGCCAAGATAGTTCGCCATCATCAGCCCTACCGGACCGGCTCCGGCAATCGCGACCTGAACGGTGTGTTGCACTGCGGGTTGGATATCAGGGTTTATTGTTGTCATTTCAGAACCTCACGACTCGGTCAAAACGCAATTACTACCCCAGGTGAGGTGCAATTGCGTTTTGTTAAAAAGATGTAAATTATTTTTTATTGTGCGGTCAGTATAGAAGTGAGTTTTTGCGCTACAATCAAAACATGCCTGGATGTGCACCAGGTGCACAACGTTGTTTTACCTTTAGATTTGTCAACGAATATGAAAAATGATGACAACACCGAATACAAAACCGTGCGCGGGCTAACGCGCGGATTAATGTTATTAAATATGTTAAATCGACTCGATGGCGGGGCCAGTGTTGGCCTGCTGGCTGAGCTGAGCGGCCTGCACCGCACCACGGTCAGGCGGCTGCTGGAAACGTTGCAGGATGAAGGTTACGTCCGACGCAGCTTGTCCGATGACAGCTTTCGCTTAACCATTAAAGTCCGCCAGCTTAGCGAGGGATTTCGTGACGAGCAGTGGATTTCTGCGCTGGCCGCCCCGCTGCTGGGAGATTTACTACGCGAGGTGATCTGGCCGACCGACGTTTCCACGCTGGATGTGGATGCCATGGTGGTGCGTGAAACCACCCACCGCTTCAGCCGCCTGTCGTTTCACCGGGCGATGGTCGGGCGTCGACTGCCGCTGCTGAAAACCGCCTCCGGCCTGACCTGGCTGGCATTTAGCCCGGAAAATGAACGTCAGGAACTGATTGAAATGCTGGCCTCACGACCGGGAGAAGAGTTCCAGTTGGCGCGAGAACCCTTAAAGCTCGACGCCATATTGGCTCGTGCGCGAAAAGACGGTTTTGGTCAGAACTATCGCGGCTGGGATCAGGAGGAGAAAATTGCCTCTATCGCCGTTCCCATCCGCAGCGAACAGCGGGTCATCGGCTGCCTGAATCTGGTGTATATGGCCAGCGCCATGACCATCGAACAGGCTGCGGAAAAGCATCTTCCAGCCTTACAAAAGGTGGCGAAACAGATAGAGGACGGCGTCGAGTCACAGGAGATTTTGGTTGCCGGGAGGTGAAGTTGATCACAGTTATGCAGATAATCTGATTGAGCGCTGGAATAACTCACTCACCGACCGATATATCACTGTGGCGTCTTCCCCGCAATATATCTTCATTACATAGTGTGCTTACGTTTTTTGCCAGGAGGTTGAATGTTAAAGATTATTGCCGAATGACTTCATCAAACTTGAGTATATTGAAACCGGTCTTGCTTTGTATCGTGAGCAAATATCGACCACCAGGAAAGAACCGCGCTGTATTGCTTATAACCTTTATATTGATGAAAAAGATCCGGGCCATGTTATTTTTATAGAAGAATGGCCAGAGCACGCGGCTCTCGATGGCATTTATTACAGAAGGCTTAAATTACTGAGTTGACTATTTGATGCAAAAAAACCGAAACCCGCTCAGAAAGAGCAGCGTTTCGGCATTCATTCACTCTGAAGGGCTTCAGACTTTAAGCAGTTTCACCGTCTCGTCGATATCGATTTCATCTTCCGAGAAGATCAGCGTCGTGCCCTGGAAGGTGGTGATGGCCAGCTTTTTCAGCGTGCGCATTTCGCCAGGCTTAACGTCTGATTTCGGTCGGATGCTGTTCATCAGCACGCCAACAGACAGTACCGCGTTCTCTTTGTCGATACGGGTCTCGGCAGGAACGTCTTCGCTGTAGACCAGGTATGATTTGATAGAGGTAAGCTTCAGGCGCTCACCTGCAATATAGATGTATTTGCTGTCCGGAATGACTTTCACCGCATAGGCAGACAGGCCTTTGTTGTTGGTGGTGGGTTCAAAGGTCACCGCCGCGTCTTTTTTGATCAGCTCAGGATTCGCAACCTTAATCACATGAAAATAGCGGTTATCGCCGTTTTCATCTTTGATAAATCCAAAGCCTTTATCTTTAAACCACGTTGTGATTGTTCCGTTCATTGCTGTTTCCGCCTGATTAAACCTATTACTTGTAGAGTATACCTACTCAATTTGCGCGCAGTGTAAAACACAGGCCACACCTTTGGCTACTCGTTACCCCAACGATTGAGAAACTCCGCGATATCATCGATGCGCTGCGCGTCGACGCCGGCCAAGGTTGCCATCTCCTGCTGTGCTTCTTCGCTGATCTCTTCGTTGTTCATTAGACGGGTGATCAACTGCTGGAAGTAGTGCGCCAGCGCGTCGCGTTCAGCGTCGCTCACCGGCTTTGCCGCTTCGGTCGCGTACTCGTCAGCGATATCATAATATTTTAGCGCTATGTCGTTGTTCATCAGGTACTCCGGGGTGAATGCGTGGGCCAGCAGGTTCCTGCCGTGTCTGATGTGAATGATAGCATTCTTATTTCGTGGTTCGCGATCTGTTTCCTGTCTGTGATGCGTAGCAGATATCAACACTATTTTCCGGAGTCGCTTCGAATTTAATAAATCTTCCTTTTATTAAAATAACTGCATTTTTATTCAGACTCTGATAATACCTGCAGAATAAATAATGCAGAAAAAGGAAGATAGACGTTTATTAATTTAGACAATGAGACGGAGATTAAACGCAGTAAATAACATTCTCTGCAGGCTGAATGCAATTGGCCCAATCTCATCGCTAGTCGCCCATTTGCCCACATTCATCTTCTGGACAACACTCTACGATGACACCACAGACCCAACACGTGGAGTAAACACCATGAACATTACGCAAATCCGTAACGCTACGCAGCGCATCACCTTTGGCGGTAAAACTTTTCTGGTTGATCCGATGCTGGCGAAGAAAGGGGCTTATCCAGGCTTTGCCGGAACGGCGCGCGCCGAGATCCGCAACCCGACCGTGGAATTGCCTGTCGATATCGACACGCTGCTCAACGTTGATGCGCTGATCGTCACCCATCTGCATGAAGACCACTGGGATGAAGCTGCGGCTCGCATCGTCCCGAAAGATAAACCGATCTATGTGCAAAATGAGCAGGACACACAGGTGTTGCGGGGTCAGGGGTTCACACAACTGACCGTCCTGATGCAGAACACCGTGATCGGCGATATCACCCTGCGTAAAACCGGCGGCCAGCACGGCTCAGATCGCGCCTACGCTATCCCACAAATGGCGGAGCGTCTGGGTGATGCCTGTGGGGTTATATTCCAGCATCCGGCAGAAAAAACGCTGTATCTGGTCGGTGACACCATCTGGCGCGATGAGGTGGAAACTAACATGCGGACATTCCAGCCAGACGTGGTTATTTTGAATGCAGGTTTTGCCCACGTTATCGGGTTTGGCCCAATTATTATGGGCGCGGAAGATGTGCTGAAAACCCACTTCACGCTACCCGAAGCACACATTGTGGCGACCCATATGGAGGCGATTAACCACTGTCTACTGACCCGAGAGGTGCTGAAAGAGTACGCCCGCGACAACCAGATTGCGCAATTCATTAACGTGCCGGAAGATGGCGAAACCCTGACGTTCTAACATCCACAGAGGAATCGTATGCAGCCGCTCAACGTCGCCATTGTTGCCGTGGAAGATTTCAGCCCGTTTCACTTCTCGGTGCCGTGCATTATTTTCAGTGACAAAGTGGCAACGAAAAAGCGTTTCGAGGTGCAACTGTGCGCCGAAAAACCGGGCATCATTTCCTCGCAAGATGGCTTCTCCATTACTGCCGCTTACGGCTATGGAGCGGTAGAGGCCGCCGACATCGTGGTGATCCCCTGGTGGAGCACCACCGCACATCGTCCACCACAAAGCTTGCTGGATGCGCTCAACCGCGCACGACAAAACGGCGCACAGATTGTCGGGCTATGTCTGGGAGCGTTTGTCCTTGGATATGCCGGCCTGCTGGATGGAAAACGGGCGGCTACGCACTGGGAGTTCGAGCAGGATTTTCAGGCGCGCTTCCCGGCGGCCCGTCTGGATATCAACGCCCTGTACGTGGATGACGACGGAATTATTACCTCGGCAGGCACCGCTGCGGCGCTGGATTGCTGTCTGTATGTCATCCGTCAGCGTTTTGGCAGCACGGTGGCGAATCAGATTGCCCGACGGATGATCGTGCCACCGCACCGCGAGGGCGGTCAGGCGCAGTTTATCGAACAACCGGTAGCGAAAAATACCCAGGATCAACGCATCAACGCCTTGCTCGACTATTTGCGCCAGCATCTCCACGAACCGCATAATCTCGACGAGCTGGCACAGCGGGTGATGATGAGTCGCCGCACCCTGACCCGCCACTTTATGAAGGCCACCGGGTCGAGCGTAGCCGACTGGTTGATTACCGAGCGTCTTCGGCGTAGCCAGACGTTGCTGGAATCCAGCCCATTGCCCGTTGAGCGCATCGCCGAACAAGTTGGTTTCCAGTCGCCCGTAACCTGGCGCCAGCATTTTAAATCCCACTTTGGCGTTAGCCCGGCAGAATGGCGTAAAACCTTTCGCGGCGACTAGCTTCTTTTTTGCGCCAACCAGATGGTATGCCCGGCGCAGTGCGGATCTTCCATCACCATCTCGACCACCGTAAAGCCGTGTGCTGACAGCAATGCGCGGTATTCATCCGGCGCGAGGCTGGCGTGAAACAGCGGTTCGCCCTCAAATTCCCCCATCGCAATGCCGTTTTCCGTACCACTGGTAAACATCAGCGCGCTGCCAGGATGGCTGAGCTGGTCAAAAATCGGGAACATCTTTTGCTGATCCTGTTGGGTTAAATGGAAAAAGCTGTCCCATGCGATCAGTCCGTCGAATGTCTCGTTAAGCGCCAGCTCGCGCATATCCTGCTCCAGCCAGCGCTGTGCGGGGAAAGAGTGCCGCGCCCGCGCCAGCATTTCCGGGGAACCATCAACGCCCGTCAGCTGAAAGCCTTGCTGGATAAAATAATCCGCAATCGGCTGACCATTGCCGCAGCCAATATCCACAATGCAGCCCTGCCCGCCCATTACGGTAATGAACTTGTCCAGCCAGCTTTTCTCAAACAAGGCGCGAGAGCGCTGGCTGGCAAAAGCCTCCGCATGGCGTCGGTAGATGGACAGAATATTATTTGCCGCAGAATCGCTCACGATGTCCTCACTTTTTATTCCGTTCAGCATCACGACGATAAATCCTCCAGCACACAATCCGCAACCCTGGAATGCACCTCGCATAACCCATGCGTAAATACCCCAAAACCTTCCCGCTGTGGCATCATAGCGCGCAGATAACGTCATGACAGGGGTGATAAACGTGAAACCGGTAACGCTATACGATGTGGCAGACCATGCAGGTGTCTCTTACCAGACCGTCTCTCGCGTCGTGAATCAGGCCAGCCACGTTTCCGCAAAGACCCGACAGAAAGTTGAGGCCGCGATGGCGGAGCTCAATTACATCCCCAACCGCGTCGCACAGCAGTTGGCAGGTAAACAGACGCCGCTAATTGGCGTCGTGACGGCGAACCTTGCCCTGCATGCCCCCTCGCAAATCGTAGCCGCCATAAAATCCCGCGCCGACCAGTCCGGTGCCAGCGTGGTGATCGCCATGGTCGAGCGTAGCGGCGTTGAGGCATGTAAAGCCGCCGTCCACAACCTGCTTTCTCAACGCGTAACTGGGCTTATCATCAACTATCCGCTGGATGAAGAAGATGCCATTGCCGTGGCCACCGCCTGCGGTACGGTGCCGGTACTGTTTCTCGATGTCTCTGACCAGACACCGATTAACAGCGTGATTTTCTCCCATGACGACGGCGCACGCCTCGGCGTTGAACATCTGGTACAGCATGGACATCAGCGGATTGCCCTGCTGAGCGGGCCGCATACTTCAGTGTCGGCAAGGCTTCGCCATACGGGGTGGCATAAATATCTGGCGCACTACCAGCTAAAACCCGTCGCGGAGCTGGAAGGCGACTGGAGCGCGATGTCCGGTTTTCAGCAAACGCTGCATATGCTTAATGACGGCAACCTCCCCACCGCCATGCTGGTCGCTAATGATCAAATGGCGCTAGGCGCGATGCGTGCAATCAGCGAGTTCGGTCTGCGGGTGGCGGTGGATATCTCGGTGATCGGCTACGATGACACCGAAGACAGCGCCTGCTACATTCCACCGCTGACTACCATCAGGCAGGATTTTCCGTTATTGGGTGAAACCAGCGTCGACAGGCTGCTGCAACTTCCCCGTGGTGAATCAACCGTTGGCAATCAATTACTGCCCGTCACCCTGGTTAAGCGCCAAACAGTTCTGCCACCCGATACACAGACCACCTCGCCCCAGGCGCTGGCCGATTCACTGATCCAGCTTGCGCGGCAAGTTTCTCAGCTCACCCCCAAATTGTGAACGCGTAACAATTGTGTGAGTCAGTTCACTCATTGAACGCCCCATCCTTTACAGTTGGGATCGCTTATCCGTATTTTGATTGAAATTGTGAGCGAATAACAAATTCAAACAGGATACCGTTATGAACCTGAACACAGATTCACTCTCCGCTGTTCTGAAACGTCGCGACTGGGAAAATCCCGGCGTTACGCAGCTCAACCGCCTGGAGGCGCACCCACCGTTCTGTAGCTGGCGTTCAGCAGATGACGCGCGTACTAATCAGCACTCGACTCAGTTACGCTCGCTGAATGGCCAGTGGCAATTTGCCTGGTTTCCCGCGCCAGAGGCAGTGCCGGAAAGCTGGCTGACAAGCGATCTGCCCCAGGCTGACATTATCAACGTCCCCTCTAACTGGCAGATGGACGGCTACGACGCCCCAATTTATACCAATGTCACCTATCCAATTCCGGTTACCCCCCCGTACGTTCCGGCACAGAACCCGACAGGATGTTACTCGCTCACATTCAATATTGACGATGCATGGTTAGATGAGGGTCAGACGCGCATTATTTTTGACGGCGTGAACTCCGCATTTCATTTGTGGTGCAACGGCCGCTGGGTGGGATACGGACAGGACAGCCGCCTGCCATCTGAATTCGATCTTAGCGATTATCTGCTGCACGGCGAAAACCGTCTGGCAGTGATGGTGCTGCGCTGGAGCGACGGGAGCTATCTGGAAGACCAGGATATGTGGCGCATGAGCGGTATTTTTCGCGACGTATCTTTACTACATAAGCCTACAACGCAAATTCGCGACCTGCGCATTAATACCCGTTTTAACGACGACTTCAGCCGCGCTGCGCTGACAGTGGAAGTCAGAGTGGCGGGCAACGCGAGCGAAGATTTACGCGTAGCCCTTCAATTGTGGGAGGGAGAAACGCTCACAGCCGAAACGACTTCTCCACTCGGCAGCGAGATTATTGATGAACGCGGTGCTTATCATGACCGGGTTACCCTGCGTCTGAACGTCGAACACCCGGCGCTGTGGAGTGCCGAAACACCCAATCTGTACCGTGCCGTTGTGCAGTTACGCACCGCGGACGGAGCGCTGATTGAAGCGGAAGCCTGTGACGTCGGCTTTCGTCAGGTTTGCATTGAAAACGGACTGCTGTTACTCAATGGTAAGCCACTGTTGATTCGCGGCACCAACCGTCATGAGCACCATCCGGTCAATGGTCAGGTGATGGACGAAGCAACGATGGTGCAGGATATTCTGTTGATGAAGCAGAACAACTTTAACGCCGTGCGCTGCTCGCATTACCCGAACCATCCGTTATGGTACACGCTGTGCGATCGCTACGGGCTGTACGTGGTGGACGAAGCCAACATTGAAACCCATGGCATGGTGCCGATGAATCGCCTCACCGACGATCCCGCGTGGTTGCCAGCCATGAGCCAGCGCGTTACGCGCATGGTACAGCGCGATCGCAACCATCCGAGCATTATCATCTGGTCTCTGGGCAATGAATCCGGTCATGGGGTCAATCACGACGCGCTCTACCGCTGGATAAAATCAGAAGACCCGTCACGCCCGGTACAATATGAAGGCGGCGGCGCAAATACTACGGCGACTGACATCATTTGCCCGATGTATGCCCGCGTCGATCAGGATCAGCCCTTCCCCGCCGTACCCAAATGGTCGATTAAAAAGTGGCTGTCGATGCCCGGCGAGCAACGTCCACTGATCCTTTGCGAATACGCCCACGCCATGGGCAACAGTTTTGGCGGCTTCGCCAAATACTGGCAAGCGTTCCGTCAATATCCGCGCCTGCAAGGCGGCTTTGTCTGGGACTGGGTGGATCAGTCGCTGATTAAATATGATGAAAACGGCAAGGCATGGTCCGCCTACGGTGGTGATTTTGGCGACACACCTAACGATCGTCAGTTTTGCATGAACGGACTGGTGTTCGCCGATCGCACCCCACACCCGGCGTTATATGAGGCCAAACATGAACAGCAGTTTTTCCAGTTCACGTTACTGCCGGGCGCTGAACGCCAGATTGAAGTGACCAGCGAATATCTGTTCCGCCGCAGCGATAACGAAGTTCTGCACTGGTCGATCGCCCAGGATGGCAACCCGCTAGCCGCCGGAGAAATCGTTCTGGATATCGCTCCACAGGGTCGCCAGGTGATTACCCTGCCAGATGTCCCGATGCCGAAAACCGCAGGTCAGGTGTGGCTGACGGTACGCGTAGAACAACCTCAGGCAACTGCGTGGTCAGACGCCGGGCACATCAGCGCCTGGCAGCAATGGAAGCTTCAAGAGAAACTCAGCCTGCCGCAACTGCCAACTGCCCACATCGCGCCACAGCTTAACGCTAGCGAAAACGTCTTTACTGTTGAGAGCGGCAACAAGCGCTGGCAATTCGACCGTCAGTCTGGCCTGCTGGCACAGTACTGGATTGGCGATACAGCCCAACTGTTAACTCCGCTAACCGACCAGTTCATCCGTGCCCCACTGGACAACGACATCGGCGTGAGCGAGTCAACCCGCATCGACCCTAACGCCTGGGTCGAACGCTGGAAGTCTGCCGGTCATTATCAGGTCGAGGCAACGTTACTGCACTGTGCAGCCGACACGCTGAGCAATGCGGTTCTGATTACCACCGAACATGCGTGGCAGTATCAAGGTGAAACGCTGTTCATCAGCCGAAAAAGCTACCGTATTGACGGCAAGGGTGAAATGCAGATAACGGTGGATGTCAACGTCGCCAGCGACACGCCGCATCCGGCCCGTATCGGTCTGAGCTGCCAGTTGACGCAGGTCGCTGAGCGGGTGAACTGGTTAGGTCTTGGCCCGCATGAGAACTACCCGGACAGGCTGAGCGCCGCCTGTTTCGACCGTTGGGATTTATCGCTCGATGAAATGTACACGCCGTATGTTTTTCCAAGTGAAAATGGTCTGCGCTGCGGCACGCGAGAACTGCACTACGGCGCGCACCAGTGGCGCGGAGACTTCCTGTTCAACATCAGCCGCTTTAGCCAGCAGCAATTGATGGAAACCAGCCACCGCCATCTGCTGCAACCGGAAGCGGGTAGCTGGCTCAATATTGATGGCTTCCATATGGGCGTCGGTGGCGATGATTCGTGGAGTCCTTCGGTATCACCAGAATTTCTACTGAGCGCAGGGCGTTACCACTACCAGGTTATCTGGGGTTAAACATAATAAAGGGTAGGTCGCAACCTGCCCTTATTTTGCCTAAGGAAGTCCATTATGTATTATTTAAAGAACACGAACTTTTGGATGTTTGGCTTTTTTTTCTTCTTTTATTTTTTCATTATGGGTGCATATTTCCCCTTCTTCCCTATCTGGTTACACGATGTAAACCACATCAGTAAAGGGGATACGGGAATTATTTTCGCCTGTATTTCGCTATTTTCATTATTGTTCCAGCCGGTTTTTGGGCTGCTTTCCGATAAGCTTGGTCTGCGTAAACACCTGCTGTGGGTGATTACCGGAATGCTGGTGATGTTTGCCCCGTTCTTTATTTACGTCTTTGGCCCGTTGTTACAGGTTAATATTTTACTGGGGTCGATTGTCGGTGGGATTTACCTTGGTTTTATTTACAATGCCGGTGCCCCGGCGATTGAAGCCTATATTGAAAAGGCCAGCCGCCGAAGCAACTTTGAATTTGGTCGCGCGCGTATGTTCGGTTGCGTGGGCTGGGCGCTGTGCGCCTCGATTGCCGGAATTATGTTCACCATCAACAACCAGTTTGTCTTCTGGTTAGGTTCTGGCTGCGCGGTGATCCTGGCATTGCTGCTGCTCTTTTCAAAAACCGATGCGCCCTCTTCTGCAAAAGTCGCGGATGCGGTAGGCGCCAACAACTCGGCATTCAGCCTGAAGCTGGCGCTGGAGTTATTCAAACAGCCGAAGCTCTGGTTCCTCTCTCTGTACGTGGTCGGCGTGTCCTGTACTTATGACGTGTTTGACCAGCAGTTCGCCAACTTCTTTACCTCGTTCTTTGCCACCGGCGAACAAGGCACCCGAGTGTTTGGCTACGTCACGACCATGGGGGAATTACTCAATGCCTCAATCATGTTCTTTGCGCCGCTGATTGTGAATCGCATCGGCGGTAAGAACGCTCTGCTGCTGGCGGGGATGATTATGTCGGTGCGGATCATCGGCTCCTCCTTTGCCACCTCTGCGCTGGAGGTCGTTATTCTCAAAACGTTGCATATGTTTGAGATACCGTTCCTGATCGTCGGTTGCTTCAAATACATCACCAGTCAGTTTGAAGTGCGTTTCTCGGCGACGATTTATCTGGTGTGTTTCTGCTTCTTCAAGCAGTTAGCCATGATTTTCATGTCAGTCCTGGCTGGAAAAATGTATGAGAGTATTGGTTTCCAGGGGGCTTATCTGGTACTGGGAATAATTGCGCTGAGCTTCACCCTGATTTCCGTCTTTACCCTTAGCGGGCCCGGGCCATTTTCCCGCGTTTTCACTCAAACAAGCAAACAAGTCTGAAGACGAATGACAATAAAGGAATAGCTGCGATGAGCATGTCTATGAGAGACAGAATAAAAGCAGGCAGATTGTATACCGATATGTGCGAAGGGCTGCCGGAAGAGAGATTGCGCGGAAAAGAGTTGATGTATGAATTTAACCACACGCGTCCATCGGAGATTAAAAAGAGGGAAAAACTGATTCGTGAAATGTTTGCCACCGTGGGAGAGAATGCGTGGATCGAGCCCCCGATTTATTTCTCTTACGGCAGCAATATTCACATTGGCAAAAACTTCTACGCCAATTTTAACTTTACCATTGTGGATGATTACACGGTCAGCATTGGCGATAACGTATTAATTGCGCCAAACGTCACCATCTCAGTAACAAGTCACCCTGTTCATCATGAATTAAGGCAATCCGGAGAGATGTTTTCCTTTCCGGTCACCATCGGCAATAACGTATGGATTGGCAGTAATGTGGTCATTAATCCAGGCATAACGATTGGCGATAATTCCGTGATTGGCGCGGGGAGCGTCGTCACAAAAGACATTCCGGCAAATGTCGTGGCCGTGGGGGTTCCTTGTCGGGTTATCCGCGAGATAAATGACAGAGATAAGCAATATTATTATAAAAACTATAAATTAGAACATGCTCTTTGATACCGGGCATAAGAGCCGAATGGTGCCGCATTGCGACTCATCCGGCTACCAGTTGTGCCGTTTGTAGGCCCGGTGAGCTTCGCGCCACCGGGCCTGGTCAAAACAGCTATTCCTCGATAGCCTGACGGATTTGCTGCAACGACGCGGGATCGTCAATGGTCGTCAGATCGCCAGGATCGCGGCCTTCGCAGATCGCCTGGATCGTCCGTCTGAGCATTTTACCGGAACGTGTTTTCGGCAGTTGCGATACAAACCAGACGTGCGCCGGGCGGCCAAAATTGCCAATCTGGCTGTCCACCAGCGCCATAATCGCCTTCTCTTCGGAATGCGCGATGTCGCTGTCTTCCAGGCTGTCGCCCTGTTTTGGAATGACAAACGCCACCGCCACCTGCCCTTTAAGCGCATCCTTCACGCCGACCACCGCCACTTCCGCAACGTTCGGATAGCTGGAAATACTCTCCTCGATCTCTCGCGTACCGAGTCGGTGTCCAGCCACATTTATTACGTCATCCGTACGTCCCAGAATGAAGTAATAGCCATCGGCGTCGCGAATGCCCCAGTCAAAGGTGGCGTACACCTGGCGAGAAAACAGCGACCAGTAGGTATTCACAAACCGCGCGTCATCGCCCCAGATGGTCTGGATACAGCCCGGCGGCAGCGGGCCTTCAATCACCAACATGCCCTTTTCGTTCGCCGCACAGGGTTCACCAGTGACTTCATTGAGCAGTTGTACGTTGTAGCCGTACATCGGCACCCCGGGACTGCCCAGACGCGACGGCCTGTCGTCCAGCCCGCGGGCAATCGCCATAATTGGCCAGCCGGATTCGGTCTGCCAGTAGTTGTCGATAACCGGGACACCCAGCGTTTCTGTTACCCAACTGGCAGTTGGTTCGTCCAGCGGTTCCCCGGCCAGATACAGCACCTCCAGCGAGGAGAGATCGTGATTGCGGATTTGCGCGGTCGGGAATTTCTTCAGCACGCGGATAGCTGTCGGGGCCGAGAACATCCTACTAACCTGATACTTCTCAACAATTTTCCACCACACGCCGCAGTCCGGGTACGTTGGCAGCCCTTCATAAACTACCGTCGCCATTCCCGCCAGCAGCGGGGCATACACGATATAGGAATGTCCAACTACCCAACCGATATCCGACGCGCAAAAGAACACGCCGCCCGCTTTACCACCGAAAATGGTATCCATCGAGGTCGCCAGCGCCACCGCGTAACCGCCAACATCGCGTTGCACGCCTTTCGGTTTACCGGTTGTCCCGGAGGTATAGAGAATGCAGGAGGTTTCGTTCGATTCCAGCCAGGTCACCGGCACCCGCGCCCCGAGATGCTGTTGATGCAGGCTAGCAAAGTCGAGGTCACGCCCCTCGACCCGCGCCATTTTCGCCAGACCACGATCGACCAGCACCACATGACGCGGCTGGTGATGCGCCTGTGCGATCGCATCATCAAGCAGCTTTTTATACGGCAGGATCTTGCCCCCACGCGCCCCGGCATCCGCCGAGACGATAACCACCGGCCGGGCGTCGTCGATGCGCGCTGCCACGCTGTGTGAAGCAAACCCACCGAACACTACCGAATGAATTGCCCCAATGCGCGCGCAGGCCAGCAGCGTAATGTGCGCCTCGGCGATCATCGGCATATACACCAGCACCCGATCGCCACGCTGTACGCCCAGCGACAGCAGCATTGCCGCCGCGACGTTCACTTCGTCATACAGCTGACGAAAGGTAAACGTGCGCTCTTCTTCGGTTTCGGATGACACCGCAATCAGCGCCAGCGCCTCGGGCTGTTTCTCCAGCCAACGGTCGATGGCGTTATGGCACAGATTGGTCATGCCGCCGCAAAACCAGCGGGCAAACGGCGGGTTGCTGTGATCCAGTACCTGCGTATACGGCTGCTGCCAGTCAATACGCTGGGCCTGCTCGGCCCAGAACGACTCCGGTTGTGTTATAGAACGTTGATAAAACTCGCTATAAGACATAATGCTCTCCTGTTGAACTTACGCCTTGCTGCACGCTGGTTTAAATAATGAAGAGATCCATATACTCATTGACCGGCATCTGCTCCAGGCGAGTTCTGTCCAGGGAGACATCCAGGATGCGCTGCTGCTGTCGGGTCGGGAACTGACGCGCCAGGTTGATTTTGAACTTCTCGACCAGCTTCGGCATGCCGTCAGTACGACGACGCGCGTGGCCGATTGGGTACTCCACCACCACTTCTTCAAAGCGTGAACCGTCGGTGAACTCCAGAGTGATGGCGTTGGCGATGGCGCGTTTTTCCGGATCGTGGTAATCAGCGGTAAAAGCCGGATCTTCGAAGCAGTTGATCTTCTCGCGCAGGGCATCAATGCGTTTGTCCTGCGCCACGCCATCTTCGTAATCTGCCGCCGTTAAGCGCCCGAACAGCAGCGGAATGGCAACCATATACTGGATACAGTGATCCCTGTCCGCCGGATTATTCAGCGGGCCTTTTTTGTCGATGATGCGGATACAGGCTTCATGCGTGCGAATAGTGACTTTTTCGATATCCGCCGCCGTTTTACCTGCGGCCTGTAGCTGCTCGTACAACGTCATTGCCGCTTCTACCGCGGTCTGCGAGTGGAACTCTGCCGGGAAGGAGATTTTAAACAGCACGTTTTCCATCACATAAGAGCCGTACGGGCGCTGGAAGCGGAACGATTCGCCTTTGAAAGAGACATCGTAAAAGCCCCAGGTTTTCGCCGTCAGCGCGGACGGATACCCCATCTCACCGGTTTTCGCCATCAATGCCAGACGTACCGCGCGTGAGGTCGCATCGCCTGCTGCCCAGGATTTACGCGTACCGGTATTTGGCGCATGGCGATAAGTACGCAGCGACTGCCCGTCGACCCACGCCAGCGACACGGCGTTGAGAATTTCATCCCGGTTCAGCCCGAGCATCTCAGCGACCACCGCCGTGGAGGCCACTTTTACCAGCAGGACGTGATCGAGACCAACGCGATTAAACGAGTTTTCCAGCGCGATACAGCCCTGAATCTCATGAGCTTTGATCATGCCGGTCAGCACTTTTTTCATGGTCAACGGCGCTTTCCCCACCGCCACCGCATTGCGTGACAGCCAGTCAGCCGTGGCCAAAATACCGCCGAGGTTATCGGAAGGATGACCCCACTCAGCGGCAAGCCAGGTATCGTTAAAATCCAGCCAGCGGATCATCGCGCCGATGTTAAACGCCGCCTGCACCGGGTCGAGCTGGAACTGGGTGCCAGGTACGCGTACGCCGTTCGGCACCACTGTACCTGGGACGACCGGTCCCAGCAGTTTTTTACAGGCCGGATATTCCAGCGCTTCCAGGCCGCAGCCTAATGTATCAAGCAGGCAATAATGCGCGGTGTCATACGCCACCTTCGAGGTGATCTCGTAGTTCATGACGTAATCAACGATATCAACGATTTCACGGTCAAATTCCGGGCGGACGTTCGAAATATGTGCGGACATAGGGTACATTTCCTGTTTTTTATCTTTAGAGGTTTTTGAATTAGCAACGTTTTTCAATCGGGACAAATTCGCGATCTTCCGGGCCGGTGTAATTGGCGGAAGGACGGATAATTTTGTTGTCCTGACGCTGTTCGATGATGTGCGCCGCCCAGCCGGTGACGCGGGCGATGACAAACAGCGGGGTGAACATTTCAGTGGGGACGCCCATCATGTTGTAGGAGACCGCCGAGAACCAGTCGAGGTTGGGGAACATCTTTTTCGTTTCCCACATCACGTCTTCCAGACGGTCGGCAATGTTGTACATTTTCAGCGAACCGCCTTCCTGAGAAAGCTGTTTCGCCACGCGCTTGATCACCTGATGGCGCGGGTCAGCGATGGTGTAAACCGGATGACCAAAACCAATCACCACTTCTTTGTTTTCCACGCGTTTACGGATATCCGCTTCGGCTTCGTCCGGCGTTTCGTAGCGCTGTTGGATCTCCAGCGACACTTCATTCGCTCCGCCGTGTTTCGGACCACGCAGTGCGCCAATCGCGCCGATAATCGCGGAATACATATCGGAGCCGGTCCCGGCAATCACGCGGCTGGTAAAGGTGGAGGCGTTAAATTCGTGCTCGGCGTACAGCACCAGCGAAATATGCATCGCTTTTTCCCAGCTTCGCGACGGCTTTTCGCCATGCAGCAGGTGCAAGAAGTGACCGCCAATAGAATCATCGTCAGTTTCTGGCTGAATACGCTCGCCGTTATGGCTGTAGTGATACCAGTACAAAAGGATTGAACTGAGCGACGCCAGTAGCTTGTCGGCGATATCGCGCGCACCGGAGACGGTATGACCTTCTTTTTCCGGCAGCGTACAGCCCTGCGCGGAGACGCCGGTGCGCATCACATCCATCGGATGCGAGGCGGCAGGCAGCGCTTCCAGCACGGTGCGCACGTTAGCCGGCAGTCCGCGCAGCGCTTTGAGTTTGCTTTTATAGGCGGTGAGTTCATCGCGGGTGGGTAATTTCCCGTGGATCAGCAGATGTGCGACTTCTTCAAATTCGCACTGCTGCGCCAGGTCGAGAATATCGTAACCGCGATAGTGCAGGTCGTTACCGCTTTTGCCTACGGTACACAGCGCGGTATTTCCGGCGGCAACGCCTGACAGCGCAACCGATTTTTTAGGTTTAATGACATGGGTACTATTTTGCAGGATCGTTGTGTCGCTCATGTTGTCCTCGTCATTTTTATAATATGTAGGGTACAAATTTATTGCCGGATGGCGGCTGTGCCTTATCCGGCCTACGACGGTTACTTTTTGCTATACAACGCGTCGAGTTTCTCTTCGAACTGGTAGTAATTGATGCTTTCGTACAGTTCGTTGCGCGTCTGCATAATGTCGATCACGCTCTTCTGCGTTCCTTCCTGGCGCAGCACGTTGTAAACCTTTTCCGCAGCGCGGTTCATGGCGCGAAAGGCCGATAACGGATACAACACCATCGCAACGTTCGCGCTACGCAATTCATCGGTGGTGAACAGCGGCGTAGCACCAAATTCGGTAATGTTGGCGAGGATCGGCACCTGCACCGCGTCGGCAAACTGGCGGTACATCGCAAGCTCGGTGATGGCTTCCGGAAACAGCATGTCCGCGCCGGCTTCGACGTACGCCTGGGCACGATCGATGGCCGCCTCTAACCCTTCCACTGCCAACGCATCGGTCCGCGCCATGATGACAAAGTTGGGGTCGGTACGTGCATCCACCGCAGCGCGGATCCTGTCGACCATCTCTTCTTTAGAGACGATCGCTTTGTTCGGGCGATGGCCGCAGCGCTTGGCGCCGATCTGATCTTCAATATGCAGCGCGGCAGCCCCAGCTTTGGAAATCGACTTCACGGTACGCGCCACATTGAACGCTGACGATCCAAACCCGATATCCGCATCCACCAGCAAGGGCAGCGGACAAACATCAGTAATGCGACGAATATCGGTCAGCACATCATCAAGGGTAGAAATACCGAGATCCGGCAGCCCTAACGACCCTGCCGCCACACCGCCGCCGGAAAGATAAATCGCCTGATACCCGGCGCGTTGGGCCAGCAGAGCGTGATTGGCGTTGATGGTGCCAACGATTTGTAATGGATTTTCTTTAGTGAGCGCAGCGCGAAACGCCAGCCCTGGGGAGTGTTGAGACATATCCCGTCCTCTTGTTATCAACTTGTTAGCATTCGTTGATTTACCTAAAGCAAGGGATATGCCAAAGACCTTAATTTTTAATTAATTTATATATTCACCTTCAAAAACAATAGATTAAAATAAATTCCTGTATCTTTGTTGTACAAAAGCGTGTCAGCTATCGTTTCATGAAACCGACCTTAACGTTTCATTGCAACATTTATGAAACACGACTAAACCCATTATTCGGTTCCTTACTTTTTTGGGTTGGTTATGGCTGATAGGCATCTTCCGCCGCGGGTGAACGACGACAAACCGGTTATCTGGACGGTTTCTGTCACCCGTCTGTTCGAACTGTTTCGCGACATCAGCCTGGAGTTCGACCACCTGGCAACCATCACCCCTATTCAGTTGGGTTTTGAAAAAGCGGTGACGTATATCCGAAAGAAGCTGGCCACCGAGCGTTGCGATGCCATCATTGCGGCAGGCTCCAACGGGGCGTATCTGAAAAGCCGTCTATCGATCCCGGTTATTCTGATTAAACCCAGCGGGTTTGACGTGCTACAGGCGCTGGCAAAAGCAGGTAAGCTCACCTCGTCGATTGGTGTCATTACCTATCAGGAAACTATCCCTGCGCTTCTCGCCTTTCAAAAGACCTTCAATTTGCAACTTGAACAGCGCAGCTATATCACCGAAGAAGATGCTCGTGGACAAATCAACGAACTAAAGGCCAGCGGTACACAAGCGGTAGTCGGCGCGGGGTTGATTACTGACCTGGCTGAAGAAGCAGGCATGACCGGCATCTTTATCTATTCGGCGGCCACCGTGCGCCAGGCCTTTGTTGATGCACTCGATATGACGCGTCTGACGCTGCACAGAAACGGTCAGTACGCGTCCGGCGATACGCTACGTACCCGCTATGCGCTGGGGGATATGCGCGGCCACTCTGCGCAAATGGAACAGGTGCGGCACACTATTATGCTTTACGCCCGCTCCCGCGCCCCGGTGCTGATTCAGGGCGAAACCGGCACCGGTAAAGAGCTGGCGGCGCAGGCCATTCATCGTGAGTTTTTCACCCGTCAGGAGAATCGGCGCGGTAAACCTTCGCCGCCGTTTGTCGCCGTCAACTGCGGGGCCATCACCGAATCACTACTGGAAGCGGAACTGTTCGGCTATGAGGATGGCGCCTTTACCGGCTCCCGTCGGGGAGGACGCGCGGGCCTGTTTGAAATCGCCCACGGCGGAACGCTGTTTCTTGATGAGATAGGCGAAATGCCGCTGCCGTTACAAACCCGGCTGCTGCGCGTGTTGGAAGAAAAAGAGGTTACCCGGGTCGGGGGACATCAGCCGATTCCGGTCGATGTACGGGTGATCAGCGCCACGCACTGCAACCTGGAGCAGGAGATGAAACAGGGTGAGTTTCGCACCGATCTGTTTTATCGCCTGAGCATATTACGCCTCACGCTGCCGCCGCTACGCGAGCGCTTACCCGATATCCTGCCGTTGGCGGAAGGTTTTTTAAAACAGTCGCTGGCGGATCTGGACGTGCCGTTTTCTGAGTCTGTGCGCAAGGGGCTGAGTCTGAGTCAGCCGACGTTACTGAATTATGGCTGGCCGGGAAATATCCGCGAACTGCGTAATATGATGGAGCGCCTTGCGTTGTTCTTAAGCGTCGAGCCACAGCCGGAACTAAACATACAATTTTTGCAGCAGCTGTTACCGGAACTGGCCGCTGCGGCTGACACGCCACAGGTATCCTCAGCGCTAACGCCGCAGCAGGTACTGGCGCAATTTAATGGTGATAAAACTGCGGCCGCGCGATATCTCGGGGTAAGCCGAACCACATTCTGGCGTAGATTAAAAGAAAACCCGCCAGCACAATGACCGACGGGAGTCGTGATTTTTACAGCAGCGTATTATTTTTTCTTGTAGATATTGGCTGTGCCATGGATTTTATTATCCGTTTGACCGGAAGTTAATACCACAACATCGGCACCTTTCTGTTCGGCTTTCTTCAGCAGTTCTTCTTTGGCATCTGCGACAGAAACTTCATTACTCGTTGAGATATCACCGATTTTTGTGTACTGCGACTCAACCTTTTCAAACTCAAGTTTTGTCATAAATTCTGCGGCATATGCGTTGGTCACGACAAAAGCTAATGCACCAATAAGTACTTTAATTCCAGTTTTCATAGACGAGCTCCAGGTTTTGTTATGATGCCATCATCCATCCCTGAACATGAGATAACGCGATTCAAGGATGATTAATAACTAGTCCAAACTGGATAAAAAATCCACACTCAGCAGAAATATATAGAAATTTTGTGGCGCAGATAAAACTGCGCCATCGAGTATCAGCACATCAACTTGTTCAAAGTTTCAATAGCCAGTGTGAGTTGATCCTCAGAACAGCCCGCTCGCTGAAATTATAGTGTTAACTTTATGAATATTTGAGGAATGGTTGTCTATGGAACCGCTACATGCCGTCGTGCTCACCGTCAGCCTGTTTGTTTTAACCTTTTTTAATCCCGGCGCGAACCTGTTTGTGGTGGTGCAAACCAGCCTGGCGTCAGGGCGGCGTGCGGGGGTGATGACCGGTATGGGTGTGGCCCTGGGCGATGCATTCTACTCCGGCCTTGGGCTGTTTGGCATGGCGACGCTTATCACCCAGTGTGAAGAGATTTTTTCGTTGATAAAGATTGTTGGCGGAGCCTATCTACTATGGTTTGCCTGGAATAGCATTCGCCATCAGGCGACACCGCAAATGCCAACGTTACAGCAGCCGCTTTCCGCCCCGTGGTATGTGTTTTTCCGCCGTGGGTTATTAACGGATTTATCTAATCCGCAAACCGTACTGTTTTTTATTAGTATCTTCTCGGTCACCTTAAGCGCAGACACGCCAACGTGGGCCAGGCTGATGGCCTGGGCTGGTATTGTGTTGTCTTCCATTATCTGGCGTATTTTTCTCAGCCAGGCATTTTCGTTACCCGCTGTACGCCGTGCATATGGCCGAATCCAACGCGTTGCCAGTCGGGTGATTGGCGCAATTATTGGTATCTTCGCGCTCAGGCTTATTTATGAAGGTATTAGCCATCGATAAGAGAGTTTAACTTGACCATCGTGAGGTAATTGTCCGTAATACCGCCTGAATTTTTTAATCGTATTTTGAGTGGTTGTGAGATGGAACAAGTTGATCCGGTAAACGACACATTACTCCTTACAGAATGGCAGGCGCTGTTACGTCAAACATCTCCAGAAGTTCATTCGCTCCTGATGTCATTAAGCGATGAGGAGATTCGTCATTTAGTAACCGTTTTTTATGACTATATGCTCTCCCACGCGGAGAGCGCATTGTTCCTCAATACAGAGCAGGTCAGCACCCGCCTCAGCGGCAGCATGTTTGACTGGCTGCGCAGTGTCCTTGGTAGCGCGCATGAAGATCTCTCACAACTCCTGGCCAAACAGCGCAAAATTGGCGTGGTGCATGCCCGTATTGGTCTGCCCATCGATCTGGTGAACCGCGGCGCGCGTAAACTGAAAGATGAATTGTATCGGGTCCTGAAAAACAAAGCGCATGACTCATCCGCCCTGCTGAGCGATGCCATCTGTTTCAGCAGCCTGGCAATGGACACGGCGCTGGAGGCCATGACGGTCTCCTATTCCCCCAGTTTTCAAAACTCAATGCATACGCAGGAGCAGTACCGCCTGCAGACTATTTACGATGACGTTAACGTCGAGCGCGAGCGGCAAATCCGTTCATTTACCGACTGGGAAAACCAGTTTATCTATAACATCGCCACCGGAATGCCTTTCGGTGAGATGGTGCTTCTGGCGAATTCTGATTTCGGTATGTGGTTCTCACACAAGGGAAAACACATTCTCGGCAGCAGCAATTTGTTGAAAAAGATGGAGTCACTGATTACAGAGATCGACAGCCGTCTGACAACCACCCTGTCGCATCAGCATCAGCCGACAGAATCTGAGCGGATGAGCTTATTGCAGGATATTCGCCAGCTATCGGCACAAATCCATTTCCTGCTCGCCTCAATGTTTGACGCGCTGGTTAAGCAGGAAAATGGTAAGGACTCACTGACTCAGTTGCTTAACCGGCGTTTTATTCCAACGATTATGCGCCGTGAGATTTCGCTGGCGTTGCATACGCGTAAGCCTTTTACCCTGGCAATGCTGGATATTGACTACTTTAAGCAAATCAACGACAGCTACGGACATAACACCGGCGATCAGACGCTCAAAAACGTTGCAGCGATCATATATGATCATATCCGCAGCAGCGATTACGTATTCCGCTACGGTGGCGAAGAATTTATGATTCTGCTCGTCGAGTCTGACAAATCGCAGGCCAGTATTATTCTGGAAACACTGCGCATGAAGATTGCCGAGATGCGCATGACAACCTCAGCAACAGAGTCATTTTCTATTACCGTCAGTATTGGTATTGCCGAATATGACTATCATCCCGACTATAAACAGTTGGTTGATAAAGCCGATCGTGCACTATATCTGGCAAAAAGTAATGGCCGCGACCGCGTTGAGGTTTACCATGAATGACCGTTATCATTCGCTTAATAAGATGCAAATCAAATACATCATATCTAAGTCGCGTTAGCATATCCCTGAGCTAACCCCGCTGAATGTAAGTGGGAAAATATGAGGGAATGTAGAAGACCATGAACGGGAAGAAGAGAATGCGCTGGCAGCGCCGTCCAGGCACTAGCGGGGGCAAACTGCCGTGGAATGACTGGCGCAACGCCAGCAGCTGGCGAAAAGCCACCCAGTTTCTGCTGCTGGCTATCAATATTTATATAGGTGTAACGTTCTGGTACTGGGTTCGCTATTTTGAAACCGCCGGTAACAGCGTCTATATATCAAGACCCGGCGGTATTGAGGGATGGCTGCCGATAGCGGGCTTGATGAATATCCGTTACACGCTGGAGACTGGTTTTCTTCCGCCCATCCATGCCGCCTCTATGCTGCTGTTAGTTGCGTTTATCCTGATTAGCCTGTTGTTAAAAAAAGCTTTTTGTTCGTGGTTGTGCCCAGTGGGCACGCTTTCCGAATTGCTCGGGAATCTGGGAAAAAAAGTATTTGGTCGTCAATTCACGCTACCGCGCTGGCTGGATATCCCGCTGCTCAGCCTGAAGTATCTGCTGCTGAGTTTCTTCCTGTATATCGCCCTGTCGATGCCTGCTCAGGGGATCCAATATTTTCTGACGTCGGCCTATGGCATCATTATCGATGTGAAGATGCTCGATTTCTTTCGCCATATTGGCTCCGCCACGCTCATCTTCGTAGGAGGTATCAGCGTCCTGAGCCTGTTTATTCGCAACGCCTGGTGTCGTTATCTGTGCCCTTATGGCGCGCTGCTTGGTCTGTTTTCGCTGCTCTCGCCGTTTAAAATCCGCCGCAACGCTGACAGTTGCATCGACTGCGGGAAATGCGCGAAAAACTGCCCGTCGAATATCCCGGTCGACAAGCTGATTCAGGTGCGTACCGTAGAATGCACGGGATGCATGACCTGTGTTGAATCCTGCCCGGTGGCCTCGACACTGACCATGTCACTGAAAACACCACCTGGCGCGCAATCAGGGCACAGTGCAGCGTCTAAACCATGGTGGCGACAAGGTAGGTTATCAGGGTGGACAATGACGCTACTGCTGCTCGGTATTCTGTTTGCCGCCGTAGGCTATGCGATGTATGCCAATGTCTGGCAGACGCCGGTGCCGGATCATATGTATTTCCAGTTGATCCCGAAGGCCAAAATGATCGGCCATTAATTCTTTACCGTATGCTCAAAAACCCTGCCAATTCTGGCAGGGTTTGCCGCCTGATACGCCATTTTAAGACTTTTGAACTTGTCCCCCCGCCTCCCCGTTTATACAACCTTAAATATCGCCCGTAATAGCTGTTATGGGTGACCGGGACCACAATAATGAACGGGATAACATCATGACTAAAATAAAACTGGCGCTGCTATTACCTCTGTTTCTGGCGGGTTGTACGATGAGCGACGGAGAATTAAGAAATGCTTATACTCAGCATTATCAGCAACCCGCCGCGTATGTCGATATCTATAAGCAGAAAATAGCCGGGATGGATATTAATGCGCTGGCGCAATATGCCGCCGCAGAAGATAAGAAAAAAATGCGTGGGCAGCCAAGACTAAAGATCGACGAATTCATTACCATTGAGAACGTGCAGGCAAAAGGAAATCGAGTGGTCTACGATTACTCGCTGTCCGAGAGCTGGCTGGCGCTGTCTGCAGATAAACAGCGCGAGAAGCAAAGCAATATGAATAAAGACCTTATCTACCGTACCTGCTCGCTGGAAACGGTACGTCTGGCGCAGGCGAAAGGGTTGGAAGAAGAACATAACTATTACAGCCAGTACCCAGATAAAGTCGCCTTTACTCTGAGAACCAGCGCGCAGATTTGTATGCAAAACGGTTTTACGCAATAACCGCGCCACCCAGCCGGATGGCGCTTCGCTTATCCGGCCTGGATAAGTGTGCCCCCCTTAGGCCGGATAACGTGTCAGCGCCGCTATCCGGCTGAAGCATCAGAATTTCCAGGACACGCTACCGACAATGCTACGCTCGGCGCCGAAATAACAGTATGAGAGCGAATTACAGGCCGCAACGTAACGCTTGTCGGTCAGATTGTTGACGTTCAACTGCGCGCTCCAACCTTTAATACCAATACTCGTTAAGTCGTAGCCAACCGCCATATCCACCAGCGTGTAGGAAGGCAGGGTGTGAGTATTCAGGCGGTCGCTGGTAATACCGTTGACGTAACGCACACCAGTGCCCAGCGTCAAACCGTTCAGCGGGCCGCTTTTTACATCGTAACTCAGCCAGGTACTGGCCTGATTACGCGGCGCGTATACCGCGCGCTTGCCCTGCTCTGCCGGGCTGCTTTTCTTATAACGAATATCGGTATAGGTATATGCCGCCTGCAGACGGAAACTCTCCGTCAGTTGGCTAATCGCCTCCAGTTCTATCCCTTCAGACTCAATTTCCCCAATCGAGCGATACGGATCGGTCGGTTCTTCTTTGGTGGCGATATTGGTTTGATTGATACGGAACACCGACGCGCTAAACTGGCTGTTGAGTCCCTCCGGCTCATATTTCAGGCCGGCTTCCCACTGCTTACCTTTCATCGGGTCCAGCAGATTCCCGTTCTCATCAGCAAAGCTGGTTGGCGTAAAGGCAGTGGAATAACTCACGTACGGTGCAAAACCATTATCGAACAGATAAAGCAGCGCGGCGCGGGTGCTGAAGTTGTTTTTATCCAGGTCGCTGCGGGTATCGTTTTGCTTATCAATGTTAGATACGCTGACTTGATCGTAACGACCACCGAGCGTAATACGCCAGCGATCCCATGACATCTGATCCTGCAAATAGTAGCCCGTCTGACGTAGTTTGTGCTTCTCACGCGCATACATGTTGATGTACTCAGGCTTTGCACCATACACCGGATTAAAGGCATCAATCGGCGGAAACGCCCCGTAGTAGCCGGTGGTATTGTTACTGCGATCCTGATAGTCGATCCCCACCAGCAGACGGTGGTTAACCTGCCAGGTATCAAAGCTGCCATCGAGCTGGTTATCCAGCGTAATCGCCGACATTTTTTCATCAGAACCGGAGTAGCCGCGATTAAGCTCGGCTTCATTCAGCCAGCCTGCCGCATACACCTGGTTCAGTTCAACGTCGGTATGCAGATAGCGCAGCTTTTGCCGTACCGACCAGCCGCTGTCGAACAAGTGCTCAATGTTGTAGCCCACCATGTTTTCGCGACGATCGTATTTATCGTAATCATCCTCGCCTTCATAAAAGGTGTTGGAGATCTTTTGGCCGTAATGTGGAACCACGGTACCGTCATACGGCAAACCGGAGTGGCTACCACCTTCGGGGTCACGGTGCAGATAGGCCATCAGATCCAGACGCGTTTGATCGGTGATGCGCCAGGTGAGGCTCGGCATCAGCGCGTAACGTTCTTCCTTCAAGGGACCAAACTGCGAGTCCGCATAACGCGTCATTCCACTCAGTCGTGCGGCGACGCGATCGTTATCATCCAGCGCCCCGGTAACGTCAAACGCCGCGCCGCGCTGGTTGTTGTTGCCAGCAAACAGCTTCACTTCTCCGCCCGCATCAAACGACGGCTTACGTGATGTCAGCGCCACAATACCGCCCGGAGAGGAACGGCCATACAGCACGGAAGCCGGGCCGCGCACCACTTCGATATCTTCAAGGAACCACGGATCGACCACCAGCGAGATGTGTGAGTTGGTGTCGCCCATCATCTTCAGACCATCGAGATAGACGTTGTCCAGGCTGCCATCGGAGAAGCCGCGCAACACAATGTAGTCAAAGCGGTTGGAGGCGCCAATCTGGTTGCTGTATACCCCCGGCGTATAGCTAACGGCCTGACGCACGCTGGTTGCGCCCTGCTCTTCAAACTGTTCGCGGGTAATGATGGATACCGATTGCGGGGTTTCAATATCCGGCGTGGCAAGCTTAGTAGCCCCGCTCTGCATTTGCGAGGTGACAACGACCGTATCGTTTTTTGTTGTTTCCTGCGCCAGCAGAGGAAAAGCTACGCTACCGGTCACCCATCCCACCATCAGCGCCAACCGAGTCTTCGCGAACATGAATATCTCCCAAGGCATGTCTAATTGTAAGTGAGAATTATTACCCTTTTGCTGGCAGAGATAGCTATGCCGGATGCCAGGTTGCCTATGCGCAGTGCCAAATTGTCAGGCAGAAACGTGCGCAAAACGCAAAAATGGATTAGCAAAGTTTGAGCATATCGCCCGGCGAAAAGCCGTAACGACGACGAAAAGCGGTAGAGAAGTTAGTCGCGTGCTGATAACCCGACATCCAGGCCGCCTGCTGTACGCTGTATCCTTCCAGTAAATATCCGCGCGCACGTTCCAGACGGCAATCGCGCAGGTAGTCAAAGACGGAACAGCCATACGCCGCACGGAACTTGCTGCGCAGGCTGCTGGGACTCATCGCTGCGCGTTGGGCCAGTGCACTGAGGGTGTAGTCATTCTCGGGACTCAGCTCCAGCAGTCGGCGCACGATCTCGAGGCGCTGCTGTTCGCTGCTGGCGGCCTGGCGCTTACCGCTCTCCAGCTGACAAATGCTGAGGCCGTGGCCAAACAACTGCAGAATTAGCCCTTCCAGCATCAGTTGGCGAGAAACATAGCTGAGCGTACTTTGCTGGGCATACTGTAATCCGCTAAGCAAAAAACCCGGCACCTGCCAGATAAGCGTCGGCGTCAGGCATCTTTCCCACTCGCGCATCAACGCCTCCAGCAACCCCGTACGCCACGCGCCATCAGGATACAGCCCCAGCGATAACGTACGCAGTTTGCAGTGCGCAGCGTGACGGGCATTCATGGTCTGGTGTTCGCTAAGGCGCGAGCTAAACGCCATCCCGGAGCGCACCACGTGTTCCAGCCCGTTGATCGTCAGGATCACACAGCCTTCCAGCACCACCAGCATATACAGAGGGCTACTATGACGGGAGGTGGTTTCGTAGGGTTGCAGCACCTGGACATCAGAGTGGGTGACGCACATCCCGCAGGGTAATGTCATCTCTTCGACATTCCCCTGCAGTACGGGACTGGAGTGAAGTAAAGCTGGCTTTTGCGACAGTTGCGGAAAGCGGTAATCAATTCCGTAGCGCTCACCAAAATCCATAAATTCACTGACGGAGTAGGTACGTGTCAGGCGTGCGGATGTATTTTGGCCGGTGGTGTTGTTCATGCTCTCTTCTGCACAGAAAATGGGATTAATGGTTTATGACTGATAGCAACATTACCATTCCGCGCAGAACACAACAATAATAATGAGAACCATTATCAATTAAGTGATAAAAAGTTTCTCAGTAGCCAGCCATCTCATCAGGCTGAATAACCCACTGATGAGATGAGCAGCGCCTGGTTAACGTCTTGAATACTATGCTACGATTTTTCTTCCACCTGGAACACAGCCACCGCCTCAGATAACATTGCCGATTGTTCTTCCACGCTGCCAGTCGTCGCAGCAATTTCTTCCACTAACGAGGCATTTTGCTGGGTCACCTGCTCCATTTGAGTCACGGCAACACGGATCTGCTCTATGCCGCGACTTTGTTCCCCTGATGCTCCGGATATATCTTCCATTAGTACATTAATGTTGCGTATTGCCTTCGCAATATCCGCCATCATGGCGCCACTATTTTCGGCTATTTCCACCCCTTCTTTGACGCTAATTGCCGCTTTGGCAACCAGTTCACTGATCTCTTTCGCCGAGGAGGCGCTGCGCTGCGCAAGGGTTCGGACTTCACTCGCCACTACGGCAAACCCACGCCCGGACTCACCCGCGCGTGCAGCTTCCACCGCCGCGTTTAATGCCAGGATATTGGTTTGAAAAGCAATACTATCAATAACATTGGATATTTCGTTCACGCCTTGCGCATTTCGGCTGATCAGGTGAATTTTCTCAACCATATCGCTCATTAAACGCTCACCACGCAATGCCATTTCCGTACTTTCACTGGTCATGACGGATGCCTGATGTGACTTATCCGTATTATTTTTTGTGGTAACTGAAATCTGCTCCATACTGGCTGCCGTTTCCACCACTGCCGCAGCCTGTTGTTCCGTACGGGTTGATAAATCGGAATTACCGGAAGCAATTTCCTGCATACCGACATTAATCGATTCAACACCATCACGAATAGTGCTGACAGTCTCCCGCAGGCCGTTTTGCATATTATGCAAATTTAAGCACAATACCCCGATTTCATTGTTACCCGACACCTTGACAGGATGGCTTAGATCACCTTTACCAATCCGCTCAAAATGCTCAGATACGATTTTTAAAGGCTGAATGATGGTCCGGTTCAACCAGAAGTTACAAATAAAGAAGATAAGCACCGTAATGACCAGGATCACCGATACCTTCAGGATTGAGTTATTAAACTGAACGTGTGTTTGTGCAACGATCTTCTCACCAATCAGCATTGTTGACTGGTAATAATTCGTCACTTCGTTATCAAAATTTTTGCGGGCCGCGAGCAGTTCTGCATTAGCATTTTCTTGTGTATTAATCACACTATTGCTGGAAAGCGTCACGTTTAATTTATCAACAGACTTTTGTTCAGCATCCATTTGTTGCTCAAAAGCCGTTCTGATAATTTTACCGATTTGCGGATCGTCAGCAGTCAAGCCAGGAATCCCCCAGAAAACATCGAACTGTTTTCTGGCATACGCCAGCTGATCTTGCACCTGTTGTAATGTCTGTTGGACATCAGTCGGATTATGTTGTTGAATATTATCAAGCACGCTTCTTACTTTATAAACAGCCTCAACGACATTATGCAGTGTATCCTGCTCCTTAATGATATTATGTAGTAACAAGGTGTTTTTTTGATTTCCTTTGAGATCTACCAACTCAAATCCATTGGAAAAAAACTGCATGAAAGTAAATAGCAACAGCAATAATAACAGGCTGGTTTTAATTCTCATATCCTTTAACATTTAAACATCTCCATAACAATAAAGTCATCTGCGACTTAATAGTTATCGACACATCACGCAATATCTTAACCTGTAAAATGGTTAATTATTAGAAAGTTTCCGCATTCATTCTCACGTAATAAATTAATTACACAGGTGTACATACTGCGATTAACAGCCACCCTTTTGTATCGGCAATAATAAGGCCAAAACCATTCAACATTAATATTACTTATAGATATGAACGGTAACCTCTTCCTGATAATCGACGGGCGCCCGCACCCAGGACAACGAATCAACAACGATCTGCGCCATTTCATTTTCTAAACGTAACAAAGGTGTACTGGCTTCTGGCGCGCCTGTGCTTTCAGCTATCTCGAGAACTCCGCGAAAAGAAATGGACACGCTGTCTGGAATATCAGATAACCTTATCCATTCGCTGGTAATCACTAACTTTCGAGTAAACATTCGCTATCCCTGGAACGTGGTTTATATCCGATAATCTCACATGTTGATCAACACAATGTTTTAATTAACAGCACACTGCTCATTTCTTCAGTTAAGCATTACTTACCAAAAGAAAATGGAAGTGATAAAATTCATTTGAAATGTGCTTTACAAACTCAGCCGGAAGGTTATGTTTAATGAAAGTTAACTTGGCAAACTCAACATCACCATATACCCGGATACAGAATGGTTTGACAATCTCACCCTGTACGCCAAAACACTCCTGAAGCCGTGTGTCATCCATAAAAATAAAATCACCTGCTCTTACTTTAATCTTTTCATGCAGATCACGCCACTTCTCTGGCGTAAGCAGAAAGCTTTCCCAGCCATTATTTCTCAATACCTCAATCGAATGAGTAAACTTAAAGTAGTCATTTTGCATCGATACATCACCACTCGACGTTGAGTATAGATATTCTATTTTAAATTTAAGTTGCGCATTGAGACTTTTTTTCTTTCCTTCATCAATTAACCATTGAAGTTCATTGACGACGTTCCTTGAGAAGAGCTTTCTTTTTTTAGCGATCGCCAGCCATTGCATAATAAAAAGATGCTCTGACATTTTAGAGTGAATCTTGCGGTCCTGTATTGCGATACCAATTGCGACTAATGCACTCCAGGTAAATGCTTCAAGATCATCCTGATAATGGTGTCGTAACGTACTAACTTTTCCTGAATCCCTTACCACTTAAACCTGCCCAAATAAATCATTGATACATGTAAACATTGCATTATTCCATTTGAAAAATTACTACAACTAAAAACATCAAAATATGATCCAGATTAAATTATCACTATGTAATAAAAATGCAATTTCAATACATTATTCTTATTAATCATTGATGACAGTGTGGTTCAGCAATAAATAATAAGAATTATATAATAAAGACAAAAACTAATAATACTTACCAGTTATCAACTCCGCCTTTCGTTAGCAATATGATTATCATAAAATTTCAAAAATTGCTGATTTGAGGAAATATCCTGGCATGTTCCGCCTGACATTCCAGGAAATCCCCCCTTTCAACACAAAACAGACTTTAAATATCCTGATGAAATCACATTTTTGCCTACGCAACGCAACGGATAGCCTCGCGGCCACAGGCCGTTTTTTTTAAAGAGGTATCAGTAATATTAACGCTTTTAATTTCGTCCAATACAAAAAAGCCCCCCCCCGAGTCGATGCACAGGAGGTTGGCTTGTCTCAGATACCGTTAATAGAAAATACCGATGATCAGGGTGTGAGTCACAAACCCCACAATCAACGGTACGGCAGTACGCTTCACCACATCGAATGGGGTTATTTTCGCCCCACTGGAAACGGCAATCACCACGCCGGAAACCGGCGAAATTGCCCGGCCCATATGCGACGCCTGCTGCATCGGCAGGATCATAGCAACGGCGTTAGCGCCCATGCTGGCGGCGATTTGCGGAATGAGCTCAACAAAGGCGAGGAATGGTGCATTCCCCGAGCCCATAATGATAGCCGCGGCCAGCGTCACCAGCGCAAACACCACCGCCATAGCAAACGGCGGTAATCCCACGTGTTCTGCCATCAGAATGAGTTGATCGATCGCACCGATTACTTTGATGCCGTGAGCAAAAACCCCTGCAGCAACTAGCAGTCCAACCACACCGGTAAACGCGGTCCCCATTCCTTTGAGGAAATGGCTGAACCCTTCGCATACCGACTTTAAATCACGCACTCGAATCCATTCAATCAGCATACAAATGGTCATTGAAATAAGGACAATAGTGATGATATTCAGGTTAATCCCCCTGACGAACATTTCGGATGATCCCACAGCCATCAGTATCGGAAGCATGGGGAGCAGTGCGTAAAAAGCAGGGGCTTTTCCTGAGTCAGTCACCTCAGCGCTCCCTATTTCCCGCGGTAACGTCCCTGCTTTACGGTCGCAATGCCGCTGCCAGAAAAAATGACATACCCCGACGACCAGAACCGTAGCCAGCGCGGCGGGTCCCTGGTGGTAGACAACATATTCCACCACATCCATGTTCACCGCTTTAGACCCCCTGATAGCATCGATTGCCGTCGGGGTGTATGCCACGCCAAGCGAAGTCGCAATGACCCCGGCAGCTGAGGCTGCTGAGAGGCCTAATCCCAGCATAATGGGGAACATCGTCCCCATCAGCAATACGGCAAGCCCGGTTGCTGAAGGAATGGCCAGTTGCAGAAGGCTGGCGAGCAGGTAGGAGAAAAAGAGCAGCACATAGGGTGAACGCAGCGCCCGTAAGGGTTTCGTGACGACACGCACGACCGCTTCATTTGCGCCGATATGATCCATGTAATGCGCAAATCCCATTAACGCCATGATCATCAGACCGAGATCGGCGGCGCGCGTGCTGAAGAGATCGCGCATCACCTCAAAAGGATCGAGAAATGAAATTCCCGTACTGGCAACGCCCTTCGGTAATACGGAACCCCATCCGGTTAACGCGGTGCAAATCATCAGGACTAAGCCTGCAATGAATAGTACGGGCTCAGCGCGATAACCTTTCAGAATCAGACGCGCGACCACCACGATAACCAGTAGCGCTATTAACACCTGAATCATGGCTGGGTTCCCCGCTGCGCGAACTCAGCATAAGTTTCCTCAATGACAGCCACCACAACATCACTGGCAGCCCGAAGGGAACGCACCGGCAAATACTCATAAATTGAATGGAAGTTATGAGCACCGGTGAAAATATTTGGGCATGGCAACCCTTTCTGCGACAACACGGCACCATCATATCCGCCACGCATGGCGACAGGGGCTGGCGTTATGCCGCATTTCTGATAAGCGCGTAATGCAATATCAATCGGATAACGCGCATCACCCTGTAGGCTATTAAACACATTCTGATAACGATCGGCTAAATGACAGACCACGCTGTTTTCTCCCCACAGCGCACAGGTGCTGACGGCAAGCTGGCGGATAAACGCCATCCGTGCCTTATAACCTTCTTCACTGAAATCGCGGATATCCAGCTTAAGTACCGTGCGGGCACTGTTCCCCTGCAGCTGTTTTACCCAGTAATAACCTTCGCGCCCTTCCGTATACTCAGGCGCTTCTCCCCCGGGTAGCATGGAAATAAACTTATGCGCCATCAGCAGCGAGTTCTTCAGCTTACCTTTGGCCGACATTGGGTGTGCGGACTGGCCGGTAAAGATGATTTCCGCATCACCCGCATTCCAGTTCTCGTAAACAAACTCACCGATACCGCAGCAGTCCAGGGTATAGCCAAAATCAGCGCCAAACGTGGCAACATCAAACGCTTTTGCGCCACGCAAGCCCTGCTCCTCATCCGGGACAAACCCCACTTTTACCGGCCCATGTTTAATCTCCGGGTGAGCGACCAGATACGCAAGAGCATTCATGATCGCAGCGATGGCGGCTTTATCATCAGCACCTAACAGACTGGTCCCGTCGGTCACCAGCAGGTCATCACCGATATAATTTTTCAGTTCCGGGAATTCACTTTCGCGCAGGTAAATATTCAGCGCTTTGTTCAGGCATAAATCCCCACCGAGATAATGCAGGCGCTGTGCTTTGGTGTCTGCGGTTTGTTCCGCACTGGTATCCAGATGACCAAAAAAGGAGACGACCGGAATTGTGTCGTCGGTATTTGCTGGTAGGGTTGCCGTCACAATAGCGGTATCCCTGACCTTAATGTTTTCCATTCCTAATGCTTCAAGTTCTGCTGCAAGCAGTTTTGCCAGTTCCATTTGACCGGGAGAAGAAGGCATTATCCCATTAGCGCCGTTTTCCCGTGACGTCGTGGTATTGATTTTCGTGTAGTTAATAAAACGTTCAACAATATCCATTCCTGGAGATCCTTTAATTTGTCATTTACGAGGTACTGCGAGAGGTGTTCGGCATGCAGCGCGGGTTGAATTATCTGAAACCAAATAAAATCAGCGTTCATCCTGGAACGCTGATTTTATGGGCATTACGACAACGATTTATGTAAAGGAAGATAAAAAAGGCCAGTAATTATACCTGTGATTATAAAACTCCTTTCTGATTGATAAAATCATATTCCCTGTCTGTTTTTACTGCTATTTCCCATGGCGTGAAGCTAACAGAAGTCATAAACAGTATGCCTAACCTAAGAGATAATAGAAATCATTTAGATTACTGTGTTCTGTATTGGCACAAGACATACTATCGCTATATTTTTTTAATGAACAAATACTGTATCAGCTACATGCAACCGTTTGCACCTCTCTACAAATAGCCACTTAGCACACTAAAATCCGTGAACAAAATCACAATTACCTCAAAAGCAAAAAACTTCTATCACACTGAAAAAAAGGCAGTTATAAGAAAAACTATATAATACCCATACAAACATAGTTACATTTATACTATTTCAGTACGAAATAGCTTCAGAGTAATACGATTACAACACAGCCGTAGACTTCGACAAAACAGCATCGTCATAATTAAGAAAACAAAACTTAAATATTAATAACATTAATATTTAGGTTTCTATTTATGGTAATTAACCAAATAACACCCAGGCAAAAAAAACCTCTCCCCTGAGAAGAGATTCAGGGCAGAGGCAATACGGGTGTCAAGGACATACTTATAGTTTTAATGATAACAGAAGAGCTTCTTGCAGGATCGAGTATACACACTTAGCCACGTTAAGAAAATTCCCAAAACCATCAAATTGAAAATTTGATTTAAAGCTACAATTATAATACAGGAGTATTTATCAAAGTGTTTAAACAACCAACAAGAAGATTAAATCAAACTAATCAATGATGTAATACGGATAAAAGCAACAATGCTGCATGGCTACCGATAACGTTACTGGTGATAATGGAACATTAAATTACTTTAATGAATCAATGCGTTTTCACTTAACGAAAATTAAAAAGTTAGTAAATAAAAGAAATACAATTTCTCGTTACAGATCACACTTACTCCAAAAGGGGTTTTCCCCTGAAGTTCCTTGCTGGTATGATTCAGCAGGTAAATACCTTTCAACTCAACCCGAGGCTTTGATGCTGGAGAATGTAATCATCTGATAATCAGCTTCCCGACCTTTTCAGGCCGGACTGGTTATCAATGCGCCGAATTCGAATGCGGACACCGTTGTGTGTTTGCACGTTTTGCACATGATGATTAAACAGGTTTTCCAGTATGAATTTATCCCGTCAGGAACAACGTACTTTACACGTTCTCGCCAAAGGTGGCCGTATTGCTCACGTCCGTGATGCCTCAGGCCGCGTAACTTCTGTCGAATGCTATAGCCGCGAAGGGCTGCTGCTCTGCGACTGTACCCTTGACGTATTCAAAAAGCTCAGAACCAAAAAACTGATCAAATCCGTCAATGGTCAGCCCTACCGTATCAATACTACCGGGCTGAATAACGTTCGCGCCCAACTGGATAATCGCTAAGGAGAGAGAAATGGATATCCCGAAGATTTTTACTATCAGCGAAAGCGCACATCGCATCCATAACCCGTTTACCGCGCAGAAATACGCTACGTTAGGTCGGGTTTTACGGATGCCCCCGGGCACCCGCATTCTGGATCTCGGTAGCGGTTCGGGTGAGATGTTGTGCACCTGGGCACGCGATCACGGTATTTCCGGCTTGGGTATCGACATGAGTCTGCTGTTCAGTGAGCAAGCTACCCTGCGCTCCAGGGAGTTGGGCGTCACTGAGCACGTGCGTTTTATTCATGCCGATGCAACGGGGTATATTGCCGAAGAAAAATTTGATATCGCCGCCTGCATTGGCGCGACCTGGATTGGCGGTGGCGTCGCCGGAACGGTCCAACAATTGAAGCAGAGCCTCAAACCAGGCGGGATCATGCTCATCGGCGAACCGTACTGGCGTCAGATCCCCGCAACGGAGAAGATTGCCCAGGCCTGCGGCGCTACTGCGATGGCTGATTTTCTTTCTCTGCCTGAACTCGTTTCGTCTTTCGGCCTGCTCGGTTACGACATGGTTGAAATGGTACTGGCTGACCAGGAAGGTTGGGACAGATACGAGGCGGCAAAGTGGCTGACGATGCGCCGGTGGCTGGAGGCAAACCCGGAGGATGAATTTGCCCCAGAAGTTACAGAGCAACTGAGAAGTTCACCAGAACGCCACGTTGCCTTCACCCGGGAATACATTGGTTGGGGCGTGTTCGCCCTCATGCAGAGGTAATATGCGCAGTCGGTATAGCCGGACGGGTTATACCGACGTTCTCATCGCTTACTTCATTAATACTTCCACAAATTTAGCCAGCCATTGCGGATGCGCTGGCCATGCAGGTGCGGTAATCAGATTGCCATCAACGTGGGCCTGATCAATGCCAATATCTGCGTAATGTCCGCCGCTCAAACGAACTTCTGGCGCACAAGCCGGATAGGCGCTACAGGTCCGATTTTCTAACACCCCCGCAGCAGCTAACAGCTGAGGTCCATGACAAACCGCAGCGATGGGTTTATCAGCAGCATTGAAATCTTGCACCAGTTTAATGACATCCGGATTGAGTCGGAGATATTCTGGTGCTCGCCCACCGGGGATTAGCAGCGCGTCGTAATCTACCGCCCGCGCGTCAGAGAAATTCGCGTTCAACGTGAAACGATGCCCGGGCTTTTCACTGTAGGTCTGCGCCCCATCAAAATCATGAATAGCAGTTTGAACGTAATCACCCTGACTTTTATCCGGACAGACGGCATCAACACGATGGCCCAGCATTTGCAACGCCTGAAAAGGCACCATCGTTTCATAATCTTCGACATAATCCCCGACCAGCATCAGTATCTTCTTCATTCGTATCCCCTACTCCCGGTTATTAATGATGAGAAATAACGGCCTCCTTTACTATAGCCCACACGTCTCACGGCATTAATAAATACAGCAGAAAACACCGTCACCCGACGTCTGAAAGTAGTTATCCTTGTCCCTCCGATATAGGCATGTGATGATTCACCGCCGGCTGAACCCATTTTAATCTCTGTAATGATGCCGTGATTGCACCACTATTAGATACTATTCTGAATAATGGCGGCCTTTACAATATTCTATTTATCAAAGAAATATGAGAATCCTGCCATACATCCTCAGGGCTAATAAATCCTTTCGGATTATATGCAATGTTAACTCCGGCATTGTTGAAGCAAGCGTAGACGAGTTCAGAGCAAATGTACTCCCTGTCCTTTTTCGCTTTTCCTTTCCCAAGTGCGATCCTCGCAAGGATGCGTGCTATTTCTTCTTTATCATATGGGCGGGTTAGCTCATTAAGACCAAAAGCGGCTATTTGCTCAACGGCAGATTTAGCCAACGTATCATATCGAGCAAGAACAGCCCGGCCTTTATAAGGTTTTCCAATATCATCATAATCAGATAGATATTTTGATAATGGAGCGAGTCGTACCCCCATATCTTCCACGCTTTCCAGGAGCAACACGCGATCTATTTGCGGTAAAACAAAAACAATCCCCACATGGCTCCATGGCGAATCCGTCACCTTTTCAATTGCTTTTGATACCAGGTAGTCTCCGGAGGCGAAAAAAAGGTCACCTGATTTTAGCGTTTCACGCAACGTGGCATAATTAACCACTTTCATCGCTTTGACTTGTGCTAAATCAATATGCTTTGGCATATGAACCTCGAAGAGAAAAAGGGTGGCATTAAAAGCTTATCCAACCTGGTGCCATACCTCTCTACGAAGAATTTACGAGGCCCGAACTCTTTTTACAGCTGAGGGCGTCCCTGACGGCACGCCCTGTGGTTTACGCCCGAAGGGACATTTAGCTGAATGTTATTTCTATCACTCCCAGGCGCGCTCAGATTTCGCAGCGTCAAACTGCGGCGGCGGTTTGCGAAAGCGTCCGGTCAGGTACGCGAGATAAATCAGCCCTAGCCCGGCCCACACCAGCCCAAGCGTCAGCGATGTCACCTCCAGGTTCACCCACAGTACGGCAACGGTAGCAGCGCCGACCATCGGCAGTACCAGATAGTGCAACTTTTCCTGCCAGGTATGCTTACGTCCTTCACGACGCCAGAAGTGGTTAAACACGGAAAGATTAACGAACGTAAAGGCCACCAGCGCGCCAAAGTTAATCAACGCCGTGGCGGTCACCAGGTCAAAAAACAGCGCCGAGAGTGCCACAATCCCGACCATAATGACGTTCAGCGCAGGCGTGCGCCATTTAGGATGGACATAACCGAAGTACTTCTCCGGAAAGACATTATCGCGGCCCATCACGTACAGCAGACGCGAAACGCTGGCATGCGACGCCAGACCGGATGCCAGCGTATTCACAAAGGTGGTACACAGAAAAATAGACTGGAACAGTTTGCCGCCGACGTACAACGCAATCTCCGGCAGCGCTGCATCCGGATCTTTAAATCGACTAATGTCCGGGAAGAACAACTGCATAAAGAACGAGGCGGCAATGAAGATCAGTCCGCCGTACAGCGCGGTGAGAAAAATGGCTTTCGGGATAGTGCGTGCGGCATCTGGCGTCTCTTCTGAAAGCGTCGTCACCGCATCAAAACCGAGAAACGAAAAGCAGACGATGGTCGCCCCGGTAATAATCGGGATCAGATGCGCATTCTGACTGACAAACGGTTGCAGCGACCAGACGGTGCCGACCCCTTCGCCTTTATGCAGCCCCTGCACCACAAGGAAAATGAATACCACAATTATCGCGACCTGCACCAGTACAAACAGTGCATTAAAGTTCGCCACCAAATTAACGCTTTTCAAATTTGCCGCGGTGAGGATCGCCACGAACACCACCACCCAAATCCATGGCGCAACCCCCGGGAACAGCGCGGAAAGGTAAATTTTCGCCAGCAGAACGTTAATCATCGGCAGGAAAAGATAATCAAGCAGTGACGACCAGCCAACCATAAACCCTACATGCGGGTTGATCGCTTTTTGCGCATAGGTGTAAGCCGAACCGGCTTGTGGAAACTGGCGTACCAGCTTGCCGTAACTGATGGCGGTAAACAGTACACCCGCCAGAGCCAGCAGGTAGGACGCCGGAACATGACCATTACTGATACCTGAAACAATGCCAAAGGTATCAAACACCGTCATCGGCGTGAGGTAAGCCAGCCCCATCACCACCACCTGCCACAGCTTGAGAGATTTGCGCAGCTGTGCTTTGCCTGGCTGGGCTGCGAGATCCGCAGAAGAATTAGTCGACATAGCTTTCCTCCCCGCTACGCGCCCAGATCTGCGTTCGAAACGTGGGTACAGCAGATCGGGGTCGTGTCGGGGCGAACCGCCAAAAATAAGATGTTAATGTCATACGGTACAAAAGTGGTCCGTAATTACTGCGGGAGCCATGGATGCTCACGCGGGGCGGGTTTTTAAACATTGGCATCATCACATTTCCTCGTCACAAACTCTGTCGGTTATCTGAAGACCCGTTGTCGCCCGCGCTCCATTACGCGACATCCGGGAAATGGCAGGTAGTCCTGCAATTTTGACGGGCTGGCTCCGCTCAGCCCGCATGATGCGACTTCTTTTTAAATGGCCTGCAGGGTAGTCAGGCGTTTTTCAACATCCACTCAATTTCCGTGTCGGTAATCAGGCGTTCAAACTGGATCAGCTCATCGTTTTTACAGGCGTGGTATACGTGGCTAAAACGTTCACCAAGTAATTCGCGCAAGCGATCGTTTTGCATAAACTCCCACAGCGCATCGCTCTGACGGATAGGAAACGGTAACCCTTCCTGTTCCAGGCCGTTACCTTCCACCTCTTCCTGCAACGGCAGATCGTTATCCAGACCGTGAAGGATCCCGGCCAGAATGGTCGACATTACCAGATACGGATTGGCATCCGCCCCCGCCACGCGATATTCAACCCGATGGTTATCACGATCGCCGCAAGGAATGCGCAGCGCCACCGTACGATTGTTATGCCCCCAGGAAGCCTGGGTTGGAACATACATCCCCGGCTGGAAGCGGCGATAAGAGTTCACATTCGGCGCCAACAGCGCCATTGACGCAGGCATCAGATCAATCATCCCGGCAAGCGCACGCTTAAGTAACGCAGAATCATCGCCATTCGCATCGGCCAGTACGTTCTCGCCTTTATTATTCATAATGCTGATGTGGATATGCATCCCGCTCCCTGCATGCTCCTCATAAGGTTTTGCCATAAACGTGGCATGCATCTTGTGTTTCTCCGCCACCAGCCGTACCAGGCGTTTCAGTGCCAGCGCGTCGTCGCAGGCGTCGAGCACGTTATCGGTATGGTAGAGGTTGATTTCAAACTGCCCGGGAGAGGCTTCAGCCACTGCACCGTCAGCCGGGATCAATTGTAAACGGGCCAGTTCATCAATATCGTTCAGGACATCTGCAAAGTGGTTCAGGTTATCAACGGAGTAAACCTGGCTTTGAGTATTACGATCGTCCGTACCCGGCGCGCACGGCGGCTGCAGATAACCTTCAGGATCGCGCTTACGATCGAGTAAATAGAACTCCAGCTCTACCGCTACGACGGGGAACAGACCGCGCTGGCGAAGTTTCTGCCAGAGTCGGTTCAGAACGTTCCGCGGCTCAACGTCAAAGGGAGCGCCATCTTCATCCAGCATCGTCAGCATCATCTGCGCAATAAATTCCGGATCGGCAGCCGAAGGGGTTAATGTGCCTGGTACCGGTACACAGGTCCGATCCGGCTCGCCAAGCTCCTGACCTAATCCCGCCTCTTCGACCACATTGCCGAGAATATCCATCGCGAAAACGGATGCCGGAAAATAGCAGCCTTTCTCTAACTTATGTAATCCCGCAACCGGAAGGCGCTTACCGCGAAAACACCCATTAAGATCGGTTAACAGCACATCCACATACTGCGTATTGGGATAGCGTTCCAGATACTGCTTAACCTCACGCGCAAACGCGCTACTTCGTCTCTCTTCAGAATGCTGCACAAAATTCTCAACTTCTACGATATTGGTTTCCATGATTCACCGCCGTTGGCCTGTAAGCTGTTCTGTGATTTGACTGTTAAATATAATGTCCACCCTTCGACTCTGGATGCAAATAAATTGTTTGTCAAATGTTAAATTAAGTTTGCTAGAAGGTTATTCCACTGCTAGATTGAGAAAATAATGAACGGAATGGCACAACATGGAACCGTTTGGCAATAATTTATTCCAAAACGTGAGGTCGATCATGGGCAATATATTTGACAAGCCAGTTATTGGTGTAGTGATGTGTAGAAACAGGCTTAAGGGTCATGAGACCCAGACTCTGCAAGAAAAGTACCTGAATGCGGTATTACATGCCGGTGGATTACCGATAGCGCTGCCTCATGCACTCGCGGAACCCGAATTACTGAACGCACTGTTACCAAAACTGGATGGTATCTTCCTGCCTGGAAGCCCAAGCAACGTGCAGCCGCACCTCTATGGTGAAAATGGCGATGAGTCTGACGCCGATCCCGGGCGTGATCTTCTGAGCATGGCGCTAATTACCGCCGGGCTCGAAAGGCGCATTCCCATTTTCGCCATCTGCCGGGGCTTACAGGAATTAGTTGTCGCCACTGGCGGGACTCTGTATCGTCGCCTGTGCGATCACTCACAGTTTCTGGAACATCGTGAAGATGCGGAACTCCCGGTGGAGCAGCAATATGCGCCATCTCATGAAGTTCAGGTTCAACAGGGAGGATTGCTATCTCAGCTAATACCAGGTTGCAGCACGTTTTGGGTTAACTCCTTGCATGGTCAGGGTGCAAAAACCCTTGGCCCGCAGTTGCGCGTGGAAGCACGCTCGCAGGACGGATTAGTGGAAGCAGCCAGCGTTCAAGACCATCCTTTCGCGCTCGGCGTGCAGTGGCATCCGGAATGGAACAGTAGCGAATACGCCCTGTCGCGTATGTTACTTGAAGGTTTTATCACCGCTTGTCAGAACCACCTCGCTGAAAAACAGCGACTCTGACTACTACAGTTAAGGAAATGCAATTATGAGCGATGACGGCCTGGCGCCGGGTAAACGTTTGTCAGAGATCCGCCAGCAATTGGGTCTTTCGCAGCGTCGTGCCGCCGAACTGTCTGGGTTAACGCATAGCGCCATCAGCACCATAGAGCAGGATAAAGTTAGTCCTGCCATCAGTACGCTGCAAAAGCTATTGAAAGTCTATGGGCTGTCGCTCTCCGAGTTCTTCGCGGAACCGGAAAAGCCTGACGAACCGCAGGTGGTTATCAATCAGGAGGATTTGATTGAGATCGGAAGTCAGGGAGTATCCATGAAGCTGGTACACAACGGAAATCCGAATCGTACGCTGGCAATGATGTTTGAGACCTATCAGCCAGGCACGACAACCGGGGAGAGAATTAAACATCAGGGTGAAGAGATTGGCACAATACTGGAAGGTGAAGTGATACTGACCATCAACGGTCAAACGTATCATCTTGTTGCAGGACAAAGTTATGCCATTAACACCGGCATACCCCATAGCTTCAGCAACACCTCGGCAGGGATCTGCCGCATCATCAGTGCCCACACTCCCACCACATTCTAATTAGTACCGGCCTGAGTTTCTCAGGCCTTCTTAAATAACGCGCATTAACAGGGTACATCCCTGGGGCATCGTGCAGCCTGATTTTGCCTGAATAGATCAGCAACGAACTTTATCTTATTGATATAAAAGGAGTAGCTATGAACTTTCAGAATCTTAAATATTGGCGTGAGAAAGCCAGCCATTATTCGCCAGAAACCCGTTTATTTATCAACGGCGAATATTGCGCAGCCGCCGATAACGAAACCTTTATTACGCAGGATCCAGCAGGACAGCGCCCACTGGCGAAAGTCGCCCGCGGCAAAAAAGCGGATGTAGACCGCGCGGTCACCGCAGCCCGCAGCGTCTTTGAACGTGGGGACTGGTCGCAAGCATCACCCGCAGAGCGCAAAGCAGTACTGCACACGCTCGCGGATTTAATGGAGCAGCATCACGAGGAGCTGGCGCTACTGGAAACACTCGACACCGGTAAACCTATCCGCCATAGCCTGCGTGATGATATTCCAGGCGCAGCGCGCGCCATCCGTTGGTACGCCGAAGCGATAGATAAAGTCTATGGCGAAGTAGCCACCACCTCGGTAAACGATCTGGCGCTGATTGTGCGCGAGCCGGTGGGTGTAATTGCGGCTATCGTGCCGTGGAATTTTCCCCTGCTGCTGGCCTGCTGGAAGCTAGGTCCGGCATTGGCTGCGGGCAACAGCGTGATCCTCAAGCCTTCGGAGAAATCACCGCTGACCGCGATTCGCCTGGCCGCACTGGCTAAAAAAGCAGGTTTGCCCGATGGCGTGCTCAGCGTTGTGAGCGGATACGGTCATGAAGCAGGCCAGGCGCTGTCTCAGCACCCGGATGTCGATGTGATCACTTTTACCGGATCGACTCGCACCGGCAAACAACTACTCAAGGACGCTGGCGACAGCAATATGAAACGCGTCTGGCTGGAAGCCGGCGGTAAAAGCGCCAACATCGTGTTCGCTGACTGCCCGGATCTGCCGAAAGCCGCCGCCAATGCCGCGGCAGGTATTTTCTATAACCAGGGCCAGGTTTGTATTGCCGGTACGCGTCTGCTGCTGGAAGAGAGTATTGCCGACGAGTTCATCGCGCTTTTAAAAGAACAGGCGAAAAACTGGCAGCCGGGCAACCCGCTGGACCCGGAAACCACGATGGGCACGCTTATCGACAACACGCATGCCGACACCGTACACAGTTTTATTCGCGACGGTGAAGCGCAAGGCACGCTGGCGCTGGATGGCCGCAGCCACGTACACCCGGCGGCCATCGGCCCGACTATTTTTGTCGACACCGCGCCGCAAGCCCACGTCAGTCGCGATGAGATCTTTGGGCCGGTACTGGTCATCACCCGTTTTAGCAGTGAAGCCGAAGCTCTGGCGCTGGCCAACGACAGCGACTACGGTCTGGGCGCCGCAGTCTGGACCCGTGATTTGTCGCGCGCGCACCGCATGAGTCGCCGCCTGAAGGCCGGTTCCGTCTTCGTGAACAACTATAACGACGGTGATATGACCGTGCCATTCGGCGGCTATAAACAAAGCGGTAACGGACGCGATAAATCCCTGCATGCGCTGGAAAAATTTAGCGAATTAAAAACCATCTGGATCTCCCTGGAGTCTTAATCATGACTGAACATACCAGCAGTTATTACGCCGCAAGCGCCAATCAGTACGAACCGTTTCCTACCCTTAGCGAATCGGTGAGCTGTGATGTTTGCGTTGTCGGCGGCGGTTATACCGGACTCTCCTCTGCCCTACATTTATCAGAGATGGGTTACGACGTAGTGCTACTGGAATCCGCACGAATTGGCTTCGGGGCCAGCGGGCGCAACGGCGGCCAGTTGGTAAACTCCTACAGTCGCGATATCGACGTCATTGAACGCACCTACGGCCCGGACGCCGCTAAAATGCTTGGCAGTATGATGTTTGAAGGCGGCAATATCATTCGCGAACGTATCAAACGTTATCAGATCGACTGCGACTATCGTCCTGGCGGGCTGTTTGTGGCTCTGAACCACAAGCAGATGGAAACGCTGGAGGAGCAGAAATCGAACTGGGAACGCTACGGCAATACGCAGCTTGAACTGTTAGACAACAGCGAAATTCGCCGCGAAGTCAGCAGCGATCGTTATGTCGGGGCACTGCTCGACCACAGCGGTGGTCATATTCATCCGCTCAACCTGGCGATTGGCGAGGCTAACGCCATTCGTCTGAACGGTGGGCGCGTCTTCGAACAATCGCCTGTGACGCGTATTCAGCACACCACCCCGGCGGTAGTTAGCACCGAAAAAGGTCAGGTTACGGCACGTTTTGTGATTGTCGCGGGCAACGCCTACCTCGGCGACAAACTGGAACCTGCGCTGGCAAAAAGCAGCATGCCATGCGGCACGCAGGTGTTAACCACCGAACCGCTGTCGGCGGAGATGGCGCGCTCGCTGATCCCGAAAAACTACTGTGTGGAAGATTGTAACTACCTGCTGGATTACTACCGTCTGACCGGCGATAACCGCCTGCTGTACGGCGGTGGCGTAGTCTACGGCGCCCGCGATCCGGACGATATTGAGCGTCTGGTGATGCCGAAACTGCTGAAGACCTTCCCGCAATTGCAGGGGGTAAAGATTGATTACCGCTGGACCGGTAATTTTCTGTTAACCCTGTCGCGCATGCCGCAGTTCGGTCGTCTTGATAGCAACATTTACTATATGCAGGGCTACAGCGGCCACGGCGTGACCTGTACTCACCTGGCCGGACGCCTGATTTCCGAACTACTGCGCGGGGATGCCGAGCGTTTTGACGCGTTCGCCAAACTGCCGCACTACCCGTTCCCGGGAGGCCGCAGCCTGCGCATTCCGTTTACCGCCATGGGAGCGGCATATTACAGCTTACGCGATCGCCTTGGGGTTTAAGTTCTTCCGCGATAAACCCGACGCACAGGGTGGTCCCCCCTGTGCGTTTTTTTATTGCCAAAAAGCGAAAAACAGATAACAGGCACGAAAATATCGCAATAGGACATAACCACATGCTTTGCATTGTTTCTCCCCGCTAATCGGATAGGCTTTTTTAGATTATCGCTGGCGGCGTACGCCAGAACTCAACGGGGGAAGAAACGCGTGTTATGAATACGAATAACGAGGAGACCTTTTATCAGGCGATGCGCCGCAAGGGCGTGAGCAGACGCAGTTTTCTTAAATATTGTAGTCTCGCGGCAACATCGCTAGGGTTGGGAGCCGGAATGACGCCCAGAATCGCCTGGGCGCTGGAAAACAAACCCCGGATCCCGGTCGTCTGGATCCACGGTCTGGAATGCACCTGCTGTACCGAATCATTTATCCGCTCCTCTCATCCACTCGCCAAAGACGTCATCCTCTCTCTGATTTCCCTTGATTACGACGACACCCTGATGGCAGCCGCCGGAACACAGGCCGAAGAGGTTTTTGAAGATATTCTAAGCCGCTACCACGGCCGATACATTCTGGCAGTCGAAGGTAATCCTCCGCTGGGAGAACAAGGGATGTTCTGCATTAGCGGCGGGCGACCGTTTATTGAAAAACTGAAAAGAGCCGCCGCCGGAGCCAGCGCGATCATCGCCTGGGGCACCTGCGCCTCCTGGGGCTGCGTACAGGCTGCGAGGCCTAACCCAACCCAGGCCACTCCGATCGATAAAGTGATTACCGATAAGCCGATCGTGAAAGTGCCCGGCTGCCCGCCGATTCCGGACGTCATGAGCGCCATAATCACCTACATGGTGACGTTTGACAGACTGCCTGAACTCGACCGTCTGGGGCGTCCGCTGATGTTCTACGGTCAGCGTATTCACGACAAATGTTATCGCCGCGCCCACTTTGACGCTGGAGAGTTCGTTGAAAGTTGGGACGATGACGCTGCCCGCAAAGGCTATTGCCTGTACAAAATGGGCTGCAAAGGGCCAACCACCTATAACGCCTGCTCCACTACCCGCTGGAATGGCGGTGTTTCTTTCCCCATCCAGTCCGGTCACGGTTGTCTGGGGTGTTCGGAGAACGGCTTCTGGGATCGCGGTTCGTTCTACAGCCGTGTGGTCGATATTCCACAGATGGGCACCCATTCAACCGCCGACACAGTGGGCCTCACCGCGCTCGGCGTGGTGGCGGCCAGCGTCGGCGTCCATGCGGTTGCCAGCGCCGTCAATCAACATAACCGCCACAAACAGCAATTAACTGAAGCCGAACAACCGCAGCCGGACAAAGAGGATAACCAGGCATGAGCAATTCGTATCAAACCCAGGGATACACGTTAAACAATGCGGGTCGCCGTCTGGTTGTGGACCCAATAACCCGCATTGAAGGACACATGCGTTGTGAAGTGAACATTGATGAGCAGAACATCATCACCAACGCGGTTTCCTGCGGCACCATGTTCCGCGGACTGGAAATCATTCTGCAGGGGCGCGACCCACGTGACGCCTGGGCGTTTGTCGAACGTATTTGCGGAGTATGCACCGGCGTACATGCCCTGGCATCGGTGTATGCCATTGAAGATGCTATTGGCATCAAGGTACCCGACAACGCCAACATCATTCGCAATATTATGCTGGCCACACTCTGGTGCCACGATCACCTGGTACACTTTTACCAGTTAGCCGGAATGGACTGGATTGACGTTCTGAATGCCCTGAACGCAGACCCGCGCGCCACATCACAACTTGCCCAAAGCCTTTCCGCCTGGCCAAAGTCCTCCCCAGGCTACTTCTTTGACGTCCAAAATCGCCTGAAGAAATTTGTCGACGGCGGTCAGTTGGGGATTTTCCGCAACGGTTATTGGGGTCACCCGCAGTACAAACTGTCGCCTGAGGCTAACCTGATGGGTTTTGCCCATTATCTGGAGGCACTCGATTTTCAGCGCGAGATCATAAAAATCCATACGGTGTTCGGCGGTAAGAACCCGCATCCTAACTGGATTGTCGGCGGTATGCCGTGCGCGATTAATATCGATCAGCGCGGCGCGGTAGGTGCGGTTGATATGGAACGCCTGAACCTGGTGCAGTCGATAATCACCCGCACCGCCGACTTCATCAACAACGTCATGGTTCCGGACGCACTGGCTATTGGCCAGTTCAATAAGTCCTGGAGCCAGATTGGCACCGGGCTTTCTGATAAGTGCGTTTTGAGCTATGGCGCGTTCCCGGATATCGCTAACGACTTCAGCCAAAAGAGTCTGCTAATGCCGGGCGGTGCGGTGATTAACGGTGATTTTAAAAACGTGCTGCCAGTGGATCTGGCCGATCAACAGCAAATTCAGGAGTTTGTCGATCATGCTTGGTACCGTTATCCGGACGATCAATTAGGCCGTCACCCGTTCGAAGGGATCACTGAACCCTGGTATAACCCGGGTGATGTCAAAGGCAGCGATATTGATATTCAGCAGCTCAACGAACAGGAACGCTATTCGTGGATTAAAGCTCCGCGCTGGCGCGGACATGCCATGGAAGTTGGCCCACTGGCGCGCACGCTGATTGCCTATCACAAAGGGGATGCCGCCACGATTGAATCCGTCGATCGCATGATGTCTGCCCTCAAGCTGCCGCTGTCAGGTATGCAGTCAACGCTGGGGCGTATTCTGTGTCGCGCACACGAAGCCCAGTGGGCCGTGAGCAAACTGCAATATTTCTTCGACAAGCTGATGACTAACCTGAAAAACGGCAATCTGGCAACCGCAAACACCGAAAAATGGGAGCCAGAGAGCTGGCCGCAGCAGTGCCGCGGGATCGGTTTTACCGAAGCACCGCGCGGCGCGTTAGGTCACTGGGCATCGATTCGCGACGGGAAAATCGATCTCTATCAGTGCGTGGTGCCGACCACCTGGAATGCCAGCCCACGCGATCCAAAAGGACAAATTGGCGCTTACGAGGCGGCATTGATGGGTACTCAAATGGCGATTCCCGATCAGCCATTGGAGATCCTGCGCACTTTGCACAGCTTCGACCCCTGCCTGGCATGTTCAACACACGTGCTCGGCGACGACGGCAGCGAACTCATCGCCGTCCAGGTTCGCTAATCGCTGAGGAAAGGAACGATGACTGGAAAGACATCCCCCCGCGCCGGGGAGGCGCGTGATACCGCTATCAGCCACTATGTGTTTGAAGCACCTGTGCGCCTGTGGCATTGGCTGACGGTCGGCTGCATGTTGGTGTTGATGGTGACCGGCTACTTCATTGGCCGACCACTGCCGTCGGTCAGCGGCGAGGCCACATATCTGTTCTATATGGGCGACATCCGGTTGGTGCATTTCGCCGCCGCCATGGTGTTCACGGTGATCCTGCTGGGTCGAATTTACTGGGCCTTCGTCGGGAACCGCTATTCGCGCGAGCTGTTTATCGTGCCGGTCTGGCGTCGTAGCTGGTGGCAGGGCGCGTATTCGGTGGTGCGCTGGTATCTGTTTCTGGAGAAAAAACCGGGAAATGATATCGGCCATAACCCCGTCGCACAGGCGGCAATGTTCGGCTATTTCCTGCTCTCCGTTTTTATGATCCTCACCGGCTTCGCCTTATACAGCGAGCACAGCCAGTACGCCATTTTTACCCCTTTTCGCTATGTGACGGAGTTTTTCTACTGGACCGGCGGGAACTCTCTCGACATCCACAGCTGGCATCGGCTGGGAATGTGGTTCATTGCGGCCTTCATTGTTGGTCATGTCTACATGGCGATTCGCGAGGACATCATGTCTGACGATACCGTCATCTCCACCATGGTCAACGGCTACCGTAGCCACAAATTTAACCGTCGTCAGCACGACAAGGAGGCGTTATGAGTGAACCACACGTCATCGTGATGGGTCTAGGCAACCTGCTGTGGGCAGACGAAGGATTTGGCATTCGCGTCGCCGAGCGCCTGTACGCCCATTATCACTGGCCGGAATACGTTGAAATCGTCGACGGCGGCACGCAGGGACTGAATCTGCTGGGCTACGTTGAGCAGGCCAGTCATTTGCTACTGTTGGACGCCATCGACTACGGACTCATGCCGGGTACCCTGCAAACCTACGCCGGTGAAAAAGTCCCCAGTTACCTCAGCGCCAAAAAAATGAGTCTGCACCAGAACAGTTTCTCCGAAGTGCTGGCGCTGGCGGACATTCGCGGTCATTTGCCCCCGCACATCGCCCTTGTAGGACTTCAACCGGTACAGCTGGACGACTATGGCGGCAGCCTGACCGACATCGCCCGCGCTCAGCTTCCGGCGGCGGAGCAGGCCGCACTTACGCAACTGGCTGCGTGGGGGATTGTGCCACAGACCAACGATGACACGCGTTGCCTGAACTATGAATGTCTGTCGATGGAAAACTATGAAGGCGTGCGTATTCGCCAGTATCGCGTAACGCTGGAGAGATAAGCAAGATGTTGAATGACAACCCGTTTTCTACTCTATGGCAACGTATGATAGCGCGAGGCTGGCAGCCGCTAAACGCCTCCGAACTGGATGACTGGGTAACCCACGTTCGCGACGGTGTGGTGCTGCTCAGTAGCGATCCCCGCCGGACCCCCGAAGTCAGCGATAACCCGGTGATGATTGCTGAGTTGCTCCGCGAGTTTCCCCAGTTTGACTGGCATATCGCCATGACGGATCTTGAGCACAGTGAGGCGATTGGCGATCGTTTTGGCGTATTCCGCTTTCCAGCCACACTGGTGTTTATACACGGCGAACTGCGCGGCATTCTCAGCGGTATCCACCCGTGGGCCGATCTGCTTAACCTGATGCGCCCGTTAGTTGAACCACACATGCCGCCGGAGTCCGTACGATGAGCGACACTTTTTTTCATCTTCTGGGGCCGGGGACGCAGCCAAATGATGACAGCTTCAGCATGAATCCTTTGCCCCTTACCTGCCAGGTTAACAGCGACCCCAGCATGGCGTCCCTGGAAAACTGCCCGCACAGTCCGGCGGTAATGGGATTGTTAGCCGATGTGCGCCACCAGCTCAGGAGGTGTATTCCGGCCAAACAGGACGTGCTGGGGTGGGAATTATCCGCGCTCAACGCAGACGATCTCACGTTTTTAAATACGCTACTCGGCGAAGGCGAAGTTTCAGTGCGCATCCAGCATGCTGACGGCAGAACGAGCGAAATTCAGGAGTCGATTTTCTGCGGTATCTGGCGGGTACGTAGTCAGAATGACAAGGGACTGTGGGAGGAGCATCTGGAAGCAGGTAGCGCGCCGCGGGCGCTGTGGCTGGCGGCAACATTCAATACACTGCCGGACGACAGCTTGTTGCCCCCGCCGGTGGACGGGCTAATGAATGGCCTGACGCTGGCACAGGAACTGCTGGCGCACGTGCGCGATCCGGCTTTGCAACCCCATAGCATTAACCTCACCCAACTGCCGATTAGCGATGCGGATCGCCTGTTTCTTGCTCGATTATGTGGCGAAGGACGCATCCAGATCCGCACTATCGGTTACGGCGAGAGCCAAATCGACGCCACGGCGCTGCGCCATGTCTGGCATGTGCGCTGTCTGGATACCCTGAAAGGGCTTCTGCTCGAAAGTTATGAGATCTGCCCATTACCAGAGCTGGTGCAGGCTGCGCCGGAAGATCTTCGCGACTCGCTCCAGCGCCTGGATGAAGTCTGCGGCTGGCTGGCATCCGGCCCACCGGCCTGAACATTCTCTTCGGACCCGCGTATTTTTTGCAGCGGGTCTGACGTTTTCTTCCTTACCTATTCTCTCTCTAATGCCTGATGGAGTTCGCATGTGGGACGTCATTGACTTATCGCGTTGGCAGTTTGCGCTGACCGCGCTATACCATTTTCTGTTTGTTCCCCTGACGTTGGGGCTGATTTTTATGCTGGCCATCATGGAAACCATTTATGTGGTGACCGGCAAAACAGTCTACCGCGACATGACACGTTTCTGGGGTAAGTTATTTGGGATTAACTTTGCGCTCGGCGTGGCGACCGGCCTGACCATGGAGTTTCAGTTCGGTACTAACTGGTCGCTGTATTCCAACTACGTGGGTGATATTTTCGGCGCGCCTCTGGCAATGGAAGCCCTGCTGGCCTTCTTCCTCGAATCGACGTTCGTTGGTCTGTTCTTCTTCGGCTGGCAACGCTTAACCAAATACCAACACCTGATGGTCACCTGGCTGGTCGCGTTTGGTTCTAATATCTCGGCCCTGTGGATCCTCAACGCCAACGGCTGGATGCAATATCCCACCGGCGCTCACTTTAATATTGATACCTTGCGTATGGAGATGAGCAGCTTTAGCGAGCTGGTCTTTAACCCCATCAGCCAGGTGAAATTTGTACATACCGTGATGTCCGGTTATGTCACAGGCGCTATGTTTGTGATGTCCATCAGCGCCTGGTATCTACTGCAAGGTCGCAATCGCGAGTTCGCCCAACGCTCCTTCGCAGTGGGCTCCGTCTTTGGCACGTTGGCGATTCTCGGCACCCTGCAACTGGGTGACAGCTCAGCCTATGAGGTGGCACAACGCCAGCCGGTAAAACTGGCAGCAATGGAAGGTGAATGGCAGACCGAGCCAGCACCAGCCCCCTTTCATCTGATCGCCTGGCCGCAGCAAGAACAAGAACGTAACGCCTTTGCCGTGAAGATACCGGCTCTGCTGGGCATCCTGGCGACGCACTCTTTAGACACGCCTGTTCCCGGGCTGAAAAACCTGATGGCGGATGCTCTCCCCCGCCTGCAACGAGGTCGGGAAGCGTGGCTGCTAATGCAGGAAATCGCCAAAGGTAACCGTACGCCACAGGTGCTCAAGGCGTTTTACGACGTGGAAAAAGATCTGGGTTACGGCATTCTGCTGGCAAACTACGCGCCTGATATGAACCATGTCACTCCTGAGCAATATCAGGCAGCGCAACGCGGCGCAATCCCGCAAGTTGCGCCGGTATTCTGGAGCTTTCGCATCATGATTGCATGCGGTTCGCTGCTGTTGCTGGTAATGGCGATTGCGCTAATACAAACCTTACGCAGGCGCATCGACCAGCATCGCTGGGTGCTGCGCATGACGCTGTGGAGCTTGCCGCTACCGTGGATTGCCATTGAAGCTGGCTGGTTTATGACGGAGTTTGGCCGTCAGCCGTGGGCGATTCAGGATATTTTGCCAACCTGGTACGCCCACTCCGCGCTGACCGCAGGCCAGTTGGCCTTCTCCATGGGGCTAATCCTGACGCTTTACACTTTGTTCTTAATTGCAGAGGTCTACCTGATGCAGAAATACGCGCGTCTGGGCCCGGATACGATGCAACGTCAGCAACCGGCGCAACAACAGGGATAAAGGAGATAATCATGTTGGATTATGAAACGTTGCGGCTCATCTGGTGGCTGCTGATTGGCATCATCCTGGTGGCATTTATGGTCACCGACGGGTTTGATATGGGGGTTGGTTGCCTGTTGCCGCTGATCGCGCGCAACGACGAGGAACGTCGGGTACTAATCAATAGCGTCGGGGCGCACTGGGAAGGTAATCAGGTGTGGCTCATTCTGGCGGGCGGCGCATTATTCGCAGCCTGGCCGCGGGTCTATGCCGCCGCATTTTCGGGGTTTTATGTGGCGATGATTCTGGTGTTGTGCGCGCTCTTTTTTCGCCCGCTGGCCTTTGATTACCGTGGAAAAATAGCCAATGCACGCTGGCGAGCCATGTGGGACACAGGGTTGGTGATCGGCAGTCTGGTGCCGCCGGTTATCTTCGGCGTGGCGTTCGGTAATCTGTTTTTAGGGGTACCTTTTCTCTTCACGCCACAGCTTCATGTGCACTATCTGGGTACCTTCTGGCAGCTACTTTCTCCTTTTGCCCTGCTGTGCGGCGCATTAAGCCTGATGCTGGTTATTCTGCAGGGAGGCGTGTGGTTACAGTTGAAAACCGACGGCATACTTCGCCAGCGTGCGTTATCTGCCACCCGCCGCAGCGCGATGCTGGTAGTGCTCTGTTTCCTGCTAGCCGGATACTGGCTGTGGACGGGGATTGACGGCTTTGTGCTGCTTAACCAGGATCCTAATGGTCCTTCCAACCCGCTATTAAAAGTCGTAACGATCGCACCGGGCGCGTGGATGGGGCACTTTGAAAACTCACCTTCACTGCTGTTGATCCCGCTATTGGGCATGATTTTCCCGATGCTGACACTCTATACCTGCGACCAGCATCGGGCCGTGTGGGGATTTTTGTTTGCTTCGTTGACTCAGGCCTGCGTGATCTTCACCGCCGGCATTACCCTGTTTCCATTTGTGATGCCTTCAAGCGCGTATCCGCTCTCCAGCCTGACGGTGTGGGACAGTACCTCCAGCCAGATGACGCTCAGCATCATGCTGATTATTGTGCTGATTTTTTTACCGATCGTTCTGCTTTATACCGTGTGGAGTTATTACAAGATGCTGGGGCGCATAAATGTAGAAACGATCCGCCGCGACAACCACGAACTTTATTAGGGAGGAGTGTACGATGTGGTATCTATTTTGGTTTGTCGGCATTCTGCTGATGTGCGCCCTCTCCACACTGGCGCTGGTCTGGCTTGAGCCCCGGCTGAAATAATCCTGAAACCGGAGGGAGCGATGGACTGTCTCCGGTTTATTTTTGATTGCTGCAAGCCATACCGTATTTAAATATTATTTTCCTAAAACCATGCAGGTTTATGCTACACCTAAGATTTAATTATACTCCTGCCAGTTTACACAACCTGATTTATAAATCAGGATCGCTAATCTGGTGACTCACCATCCAGTATAATTTCCAGCTAATGAACAAGGTTGTCCATGAAGTATTTAGTAGCAGTGTTAATCCTTTCTTATTCAACATTTGCGATGTGTAGCGAGAAAACGTTGTATGCGATCAATCCGACCGCATTCGTTTATCATGCCTATAATCCAGCCAAAAGCTATACCCAATATTTTCAGAATCAGTATGTTGCTTTTGAGAGAAGGCTTAGCCCGGATTCTGACTATAGTTTGGCCATCGGTTCACTGAAAAATAGTTTTGCTGACAGATGTTTACTGCTAGGCGTACGCAAAGACTGGATTACCGAGGGACGCTGGATCTTTAAAGGTGGATATGCCTATGCCGGGGAGTTTTTCCTCAACACCTTTAGCCATTGTGGCGATGAAGGAGTCTATAAAAACATTAAGGATGTTACCGGCATAGGATTTGCACCTTACATCTATCATGCTTTGCAATATAACATTAATAAATCTGCCAGTGTTGAAGGTGGGGTGATATTACCTGGGATTGTTATTTTCAGCGTACAACTGCACTTTTAGTAATGGATATCCAATTGTTATCTCAATTATCACAAAATAAGATAATTTTATTTAGCCATTAATACCACAATCATTATTTAGTTGATAAATCTCATCAACTCCCCTCCGAATTCATATAACACAGACAAAAATTTTCACGGTATATAGTTAGTTATGAAAGTAAAAACATTGTTATATTCCTGGCTGTTAATCAACTCAGGCGCGTCAGCGCAGCCTTTGACTATTGATCCCCAAGATATTGCTGGCAATTTTCCCGATAACGCCACCTCCAAAATTACCGCCATTGCCAAAAATGGTTCTCATGCGGTGGGAACGGTCACCATCAAGCAAAACAGCCAGGCGTTTATTATCAATCTGGATAATCTTATTGCGCATGATTTAGGTACGTTGCAAAGTGATAACCAAGGGTATTCAGAAGCAACCTCCATTTCCAATGACGGGAGCGTTATTGCAGGTTGGGCGGATACCAATACCAGCAGAAGCCAGGCCTTTGTTTTCCGCATTGGCGATACGCATCTGACGCCAATCGGTACTTTCAGGGCGAATAATATCGGTTATTCCAGCGCTCATGCCTTATCGGGTGACGGTCAGGTGGTTGTTGGAGAGGCTGATGTCGACGCTCGTTATTCTCACGCTTTTCGTTATCTGGTGAGCAGTGGCAGCCTGAGCGATCTGGGCACACTTCGCGCTAAAAATCAGGGTTATTCTTCGGCCACCGCGGTTTCAGATGATGGCAGCATTCTTACTGGAAATTCAGATACCGACTACGGTAGCAGTCAGGCCTTTTTCTATCGTGATGGAAGTACTCACCTGACAGGGATAGGGACGCTACGCAGTGACAATAAGGGCAGTTCACAGGCGACAGCCATTTCTGCCGATGGAAAAATCATCGTCGGCTCCGCACAAACCGACAGAGGTGTCAGCCAGGCATTCCGCTATTCTATCGATGAATTACAGATGACAGGATTAGGGTCGCTGCGCGCTGATAATAGCGGTTCTTCGCTGGCCCTGGCCACTTCGGCCGATGGTAACGTTATTGTGGGGAACGCCGCCAGCGACAGTGGCGGGATACAAGCATTTTTGTATAATGCAGGCGATCGGCGCATGACCAATCTTGGATCGCTGCAAACAGATAATAACGGTCCTTCCTACGCTTATGCCATTTCTGCTGATGGTCAGGTTGTTGTCGGTAGCGCGCATACCGATTCAGGCGATTCCCAGGCATACCTGTACCGTCAGGGAAACGCGAAGATGACGGGACTCGGGACTTTACGCCGGGACAACAGCGGCAGTTCTGTGGCGCGGGTTGTTAATCACGATGGAACCCTTATTGCAGGCAGTGCTGACACTGATGCAGGAGAAACTCACGCCACTCTCTGGAGAATAAAATACCCCGCGCCTGTTCCTCCGGTAAATCCCCCCGTGGCACCACCACCGGTTAATCCGCCCGTGACACCACCGCCGGTTAATCCGCCCGTGACACCACCGCCGGTTAATCCGCCCGTGACACCACCGCCGGTTAATCCGCCCGTGACACCGCCAGCGGTTAATCCGCCCGTGACACCGCCAGCGGTTAATCCGCCCGTGACGCCGCCAGCGGTTAATCCGCCCGTGACGCCGCCACAGGACATCCCTCAGGAAAAACCGGAGATCACTATCATTGATGTTATCAATAGCCGCCAGGCAATGGCCGACACAGCAAAGAGAAGCTACCAGGTATTGGATTTATACCAGCAGGCATTAACATCACTGTCGGACCAACGTTGCTATAGTACCCCTGGCAACCGTTACTGCCTGAAGTCTTTTTTCCAGGCCGACGCGATGCAAGGCAATCGCCGGGATAGTGCGGGCTTCAATGCCAGTATGTCACTTCTCGCGGATGGTTCACTGGTATCGGGGATCGCATTGAGTTTTCCGCTCGGAGGCAGGATCAACGATAATTATCGTTTTCGTAACAACCTACACCCTGGTATCGCCGGATATCTGCAATACCACCGGGGAACACAACCCGCAGGATTGACTGTCGCTCTCTCAATGGCAGGGATCCGGGATAACGTTACTATCCAACGTAATACACGAGCTAACACCGAGGCAGGAAAAGGTCACTCGACCATTAAGGGTTATACTGCATCGGCCGAGGCAAGTTATACCTTTGTCGTCTCGGAACCGTTTTTTTTCAGCCCATTTACCGGGCTTCGGTATTCATCCTTAACCCGCGATGGCTATCAGGAGAACAGAGATATAGCCTTCCCTGCACATTTTGAGCGACTTGAAATAGCCACAACAGAATTACAGACCGGGCTCAAAACTCAGTATCAGCTCGCCAAAACGCTCAGGCTCAATTCGCAATTCGGCGTCAGCACCAATCTCTCCAGCCGTTCTAATGGCTTTCAAGGGGATATTGAATATGCCGGGGGATTCAGCAACAAACCTCATGAAAATCATAGATTAAGACCATTCATGGCGATAGGCCTGACGGGTAACGTGACCGCGAATACCGCCTACACGTTACAGGCGGGGTATCAGAAAAATAGCAGCAATAAAGGCAGCACGCAGGTCGGTTTTAATTTCTCACTAGGATGGTAGCTGGAAATGTAATTTAATTATGCCCTTTTCATCAGCTCTGCAAGACGCTTAATCTGCCGTCCCTGGTTATCGAAATTACCCTCATCGAGCCACATATCGTAGGCGGGTCTGAGCGTCGGGTACTCCCCGTCAATGATTGAGTACCATGCAGTATCACGATTACGTCCACGGGTAACGATAGCCTGACGAAATATGCCTTCAAAACTGAAGCCAAAGCGCTCTGCCGCTTCACGGGAAGGCGCATTTAAAGCATCACATTTCCATTCAAAACGACGATAGCCCAGGTCCTCAAAAACGTACTTTAAAACCAATGACATGACTTCCGTTGACGCTCGCGTGCGTTTCATCAGAGGGGAGTAAGAAATGTGCCCAACCTCAATCACACCATTGGAGGGATCAATACGCATAAGCGCAAACGTACCCACAGGTTTCATACTGGCTAAATCGATCACGGCAAAATGCATGGGATCTGTTTGTTCTTCAATCTTTTTTAAATAAACGAAGAAGGCATCAAAGGTCTCAAAGGGTCCTACCGGCAAGTAAGTCCAGTCGCGAAAATCACTCGCTTCACAGTACGCTTCGTAAAGACCCTTTGCATGGCGAGCGGCGTTAATACGTTCAAGCTGGCAATAGCGACCTGTAATTTGTTGAGCCTCGGGAAAAGGGGCTCCACGCCAGTCAGACAAAGACATACCAATGGGTTGATGGAATTGATTAAAGATGTCTGACATATCCGTACCTCTTACAAAACAGGATTAAACCCGCGCAGAGTATGATCAAACTGACCAGGCCAAAAGAACCACAATGCGTGTTTTTTACGGATCCACTGTATTAATGATAAAAATTGAATAAGTTACAATTTAAATAACCTGAGCAAGGCGACGTATCCCATCAACAATTTCCTCTGACGGATGATTGGCAAAGCCAATCAAAATTCCCTGTCGTAAGACATCCCCGTGGTAATAACGGCTTAGGGAGAGTATTCCCATGCCAAGTAATCTGGCTTTCTCTTCAACTTCATTTCCGGTTAAGCCATTTTGTAGCCAACACACAATATGAACGCCGGAGTCAGAAGGCTGAACGATCATTTTATCAGCGAGATAATCCTGAATGGCATTGACCAGCGTCGTTCTTCTTTCATAGCACGCCTTGCGGATTCGACGCACATGACTGGCATAATGCCCATCCTCAATAAAACTCGTCATCACTGCCTGCTCAAGATAGCTGGTGCCGAGATCGGTAAAATATTTCGTCACCATAATCTGTTCTTTTAAACCAGGAGGGACAACTAAAAAACCTAAACGGAATTCTGGATACATCATTTTAGAAAATGTTCCAGCATAGATTACCCGTTGATTCTGATCTAATCCCTGTAATGCTTGTAAAGAACGATCGGCATACCGGAATTCGCTATTATAATCATCTTCAAATATCCATGCCTGGTTTGACTTCGCCCATTCCAGCAATTCAAAACGCCGGGTTAAACTCAACGATCCGCTTAATGGATATTGATCCGACGGAACAACATAGGCGAGATTAGCGTTTGGAAAATTCTCAATGCCATAGCGGACGTTCATTCCTTCGCTATCTACCTGGACTGGCCTAACCATAGCGCCAACTGACATAAAAACCCCTCGCGCACCTTTGTAACCCGGGTTGTCCAGCCAAACATCACTTCCCGTTGAAAGTAGCGCTCGCGCAGTAATGTTCAATGCCTGTTGGATGCCATTTACGATAATGATCTGATCTTCGTTACAGTTCACTCCACGCGTTGTTTTGATATAACGGCAAACCGCTTTTCTCAGAGGAAGATAGCCGCAAGGATGAGTGTGAGCGCCCAGTTGATACCTGGATTGTCTCCAGACCCGCTGCAGTAGTTTTCCCCATAACGCATGTGGGAAGAGATCCGTGCACCCAACGCCAACCGCAAACAGACGGTTCATGCCGCGCCCTTCATACTCATTCGACCATAAATCCAGAACCGGGTCATTTCGGTTGTTTACTTGTTCATCTGGCGCGACGACTTCCCCTAACTCTATCTTCGGATAACTATTGCTGATACTTAGATCCGGAATATTGTGCGCTACATACGTACCAGACCCTTTTCGGGTCAGGATATACCCTTCATCTAATAACCGGTCATAACCGGCAATCACCGAGTTGCGTGAAATTGACATCATCTCGGACAACGCCCGGGTTGAAGGCATTTTTGTTCCTGCGGGTAATCGGCCTGTAAGAATGTGATCACGGAGTGTGTGATAGATCTGTTCCTTCACGATGCCGTTGCCTAAAACAAATCCTTGAAATAAAGGTGCATTGTTTTTCTTCATTTTATTAACCTTTATGCTAAAAGTGGATCCTATCAATTGATGAAAAGTGTCACTTTACAAGAAGTTATAAAAAATCCAGGATAATCATCCGGGCACATTATTCTTATAATATCAGGATAAATATATGAACGACAAAAAGACTATTACTATAGTAACCGCAGAACAACAAGACTACACCAACTGGCTTCCTTTATGGCTAAACTACCAAACATTTTATCGCACTAAAATTTCCGAGGAAGTAACAAAATTAACATGGGAGCGTTTCCTTACGCCGTGCGAGCCTGTTTATTGTGCTGTCGCTAAATATGATGGAAAAATAGTAGGTCTGGTGCATTATCTCTTTCACCGTTCAACCTGGACAGATTCAAATTATTGCTATCTTGAAGATTTATTTGTTAGCGAAGATGTACGCGGACAACACATCGGTAAACAGCTTATCGAGTATGTTCAACAAGAGGCTCAAAAACACCACGCGTCAAGATTATATTGGCATACACATGAAACCAATCTGCGTGGACAACGCTTGTATGACTGGGTTGCTAAAAAGAGCGGGATGATCGAATATCGTATGTGAGGGAAATGATACTCTGAGCAAACTTTAATTATTCAGTACTTAAAATCAAAGATTAGCCTCTGAGTAGATATACTCAGAGGATGTATTGGTGAAAATCAAGCTGGAGAAGAGGCTGATTTTCATAATTAAGACTTTCTTTAAATTTACTTTGTATTATTACGGCGGCAAGAAAAGCCCCGCGGTCGCGATTAGGTATAGACAATAGCGCGGTAGCAATATGCCAGAGGCCCGGCAAGTTGGTAGGATTCGACCATGTCTACATTCGATAAATGGAGCAAGGCGAGTAACATCACCCGCCCCAGCCTTCATCTAATGGAGTCGATTTACTTAAAATACCAGTGGCTAATACGTCGTCGGCTCAACCGGATGACTGTCTCCCGGAATATGCGGAGATTTAACAAAGACGCCTTTCCACGGAACCTCACCTCTGTTCACCAGAAAATGTGCTTCACCGGGATCGCAGTGCAAAACATCCCCCGAGCCTAACGTGTAGGGCTCACCGTTCAGATATAACGTCACTTCACCTGCCAGGGTATAAAAAATCTCGCAGGCTTCGATGTGACGATGGTTGGGAAAAGACTGACCGGGCTGGAGCATGACGACGCCCATGTCACATACCGGACCGCGAATGAGATATTTCGGGCCGCTATCACCAAAACGGTACTCATGCTGCGCTTCGTTCGATTTAATCATTGCGATCTCCTGTTATAAACCCGGCGCTTTCCACAAAGAGGTCGTCAACCCGTGATCGACCAGACCTAACTGCTCCTGATATACCGCCTGCCATTTCTCACGTGATTCCCGATAAAGCTCGTGCTTCTCTTTATCCGGCACATGTTCCCGCTCCCAGCGTACCAGTCGTTCACCGGTCTCGGCCATAGATGACCAGATCCCTGCCCCGACACCGGCAGCAATGGCGCAGCCGAGCGCCGTTGCCTCTTTGACGACCGGCACATTAACCGTCAGCCCTGATACATCCGCCAGAATCTGGCTCCAGAGTTTGCCCTTCGAGCCCCCCCCAGCAAATACCAGTGAAGTAGGATGGATGCCGGTAAAATCGGCGATTTGCTGCAAATTACAGGTCGATACAATGGCCGCATTCTCTTCCAGCGCACGAAACAGCGTAGCTTTATTGCATTTTTCCGGATCGATGGACAGGTTGATAAACGAAGGAGCGGCGTGATACCAGCTCTTGAAACGCATCCGGTCAGAGAAAATTGGCATCACTCCCCATGCACCTGCCGGTACCCGGGAAGCCATCTCCTCCAGAAGGGTGTAGGTATCTACCCCCAGACGCTCAGCGATCAGCTTTTCTTCTGCACAGAAAGCGTCACGAAACCAGCGCATCGTCAGGCCAGTAAAAAAGCTGATGGATTCGGTTTGCACCATTCCCGGAATGACGTGCGGATTAATGCGCACATTCATCTCCGGATCAACAATCGGAGCGGGTAAATTCACCACCTGCTGCCAGAATGTGCCGCCCAGCACGGCGGTTTGCGCCGGACGTACGACCCCAAGGCCAAGGCAGCCCAACTGAACATCTCCGCCGCCTACTACCACTGGCGTACCTGCTTTCAACCCGCACTGTGCAGCGGCCTGGGCCGTCACCCTTCCCAGGAGCGTTCCTGTCTCTTTAACCGGTGAGAGAATATCCGACCGCAATCCTGCCATCTGCAACAATGACGGTTTCCAGTCTCGCGTTTTGAGGTCCAACAGGCCCGTTGTTCCGGCATTGGAAGGATCCACCGCCAGCTCACCGCTGAGCATGTAGGCCATCCAGTCGCTGATCATCGTGACCGTTGAGGCGCGACGATAGATATCCGAACGATGATGCGCCAACCAGAGCAGGCGTGGGATGGCGCTCAGCGCCAGCGTCTGTCCCGTGCTGCGATAGACCTCACTTTCGAAGGTGTAATCGTGGATCTCCTTAAGTTCGCTGACTTCCCGTGCCGCTCTGGCATCCACGTTTGCGCAGGCCCAGACAGGCGTCCCCTCTGCATCATAGACCACAATGCCTTCACGCATCGAACAGGCTGAAACGGCAGCAATCGCTTCTGGCGCAATCCCGGCGTTATGCAGCGCCTGACGAATACACTCACAGGCCAGTTGCCAGTTTTTCCCCAGATCAAACTCCATCGAGCCGGGCACATCCGGTACGGCGAGATGCCGCCATTCCGCTTGCCCCACCGCGATTTGTTTACCTTCCAGGTCGAAAATCACGGCGCGAACGCTTCCGGTTCCGGCGTCCAGTGCCATCAGGTAATGTGCTGATTCAGAGAGGGTACAGAGTCGGGCCATCGTTTTTGTCCTCGGCTTATTATATTTGTCAGGTCGTCAATGCTTTCTCCACAGTACAAACGGAAATTCTGTTACTTCCCTGCCGCGCGACTGCACGGCAGATACGCATTACTGCCCGCTGACAATGGCGGCGGCAGTTTCCTGGTCAGTGACCAATGCGTTGATATAACCCCCTTTCATCGCCGCAGCGATCGCTTCCGCTTTATTCACGCCTCCGGCAACACCGATCACCGTCGGGATCGTCTTCAGGGTATTGAGGGTTAACCCGATAAGTTCATCGTGGATCTTCATATCCGGAATCACCTGCCCTTCGCCATCAAAGAAGTAGCCCAGAATGTCGCCCACAGCGCCTTTGCGGCCAATCATCAGCTGTTCACCCTGAGTGATATAGCCTGAGCGAATAATGGTGGCCTCATCTTTCTGGTTGATTGCGCCGATACCGACAATGGCCGCGTCGGCAGCCTGGGCAGCCAGCAGGACATCCTGGACGCTGTTTTCATTTTTTAACGTCCGGGCAATCTCTGCTGAGGAGGCGCGAAGCGGAGCCGGAATAATACTGACCGGACAGGCCGCGTTGAGTTGTCCAATCCCAGTCATGTAAGGCCCCACGCCACCCGAGAGCGTCACCAGGCGAATTTGTTGAGCAGAGATAAATCCGCTCAGTCGCTTTAACGTGTTCATGGTCGCTTCGCCGAAACCGGCCGCCAGAATCTGCTGTGGCTGGAGTGACTCCATCAGCATATGCGCGGCGCCAATCCCCAGGCGAACGCAGGCATCTGCTCCGGGAAGTCCCGGGATGACCCGTACATTGTTCAGCTCAAAGCGACGACGTAATTCAGTTTCATATTCCAGACAGCCTTCAAAGCGAGAATTAATCTGTACACGAATAATCCCGGACTGATGCCCCTTCTCCAGCAGGCGCGACACTTTAAGCCGCGTCAGCCCCAGCCTGTTGCTGATGTCGCTCTGCGTCATACCGTCGTGGTAATAGAACCACGCAATGCGTGCCACCAGCTCTTCTTCACACATCCCTTGCCCGGAAATCATCGGGTCGTTAATAGTCATCATTCTGTCTTCACTTTGAACATATCGAATTTCTGAACGCAATTGTTCATTCATTGGTAGTTAATAACTGTGATTAAACCCACATTTCGGTGGCTTTTTATTGAACAAATTTAATTACTCCGATCATTTTAGCATAAAACGTGATCTATTCGTCGGTTTTATGAGCAGTTAGGTCATAAGGTTATGAACAATTCGAATCGCTCAATACATTTGTTCAACCTGATTCTACCCAGGCCGAACGGAGGTGGCACGTAAATGAGTCACGAAAAAATCGCTCCGCTACTCAGCGCACAGTCTGTCTGTAAGCAGTACTCCGGCGTTAAGGTACTGAAAGGTATTAACTTTACCTTGCGTAAAGGCGAAGTCCATGCGCTGCTGGGAGGGAATGGTGCCGGGAAATCCACGCTGATGAAAATTATCGCCGGTATTACTCCGGCGGACAGCGGAAGCATTGAGATTGAAGGATCCCGCTGTACAAAACTGACGCCGATCCTGGCGCATCAGTTGGGGATCTACCTTGTACCACAGGAGCCACTGCTCTTCCCCAGCCTGACGGTAAAAGAGAATGTCCTGTTTGGTCTGCCCAAACACCAAAGCTCGGCGCAAAAAATGAGCGCGATGCTCGCCGCGCTGGGCTGCCAGTTTGATATCAACAGCCAGGCCGGTTCACTGGATGTCGCCGACCGGCAAATGGTCGAAATCCTGCGCGGGCTGATGCGCGATTCGCGAATTTTGATCCTTGATGAACCCACAGCCTCACTCACACCAGCAGAAACAGATCGGTTGTTCAGTCGTCTGCGTGAGTTGCTGAGTGCCGGCGTAGGGATCGTTTTCATCTCCCACAAGCTGCCTGAGATACGCCAGATTGCGGATTACATTAGCGTGATGCGGGACGGAACCATTGCGCTCTCCGGTAAAACGGCGGACCTGAGCACAGACGAAATTATCCAGGCCATTACGCCAGCGTCACGTACTAACACGCTGAGCGCGACCCAGAAACTGTGGCTGGAATTGCCTGGCAACCGTCCGCAGCACGATGCAGGCACACCAGTATTGAGCCTCGAAAATGTCACCGGTGAAGGATTCATGAACGTCAGTTTCGAGGTTCGTGCCGGGGAAATTTTAGGTCTGGCTGGCCTGGTCGGCGCCGGGCGCACCGAACTTGCAGAAACGCTTTACGGGCTACGACCTCTGCGGGCCGGACGCGTCGTACTCGGCGGCAAGGATATCTCCACGCTTTCCACACGCGAGCGTCTGCAGCATGGTCTGGTATATCTACCGGAGGATCGGCAATCATCAGGACTGAATCTGGATGCCTCGCTGGCGTGGAATGTTTGCGCATTAACCCATAACCACAGCGGTTTCTGGGCAAATCCGGCAAAAGACAGCGCCACGCTCGAACGTTATCGCCGCGCGCTCAATATCAAGCTGAACGATCCCGAACAACCTGCCCGCACGCTCTCCGGTGGTAATCAGCAAAAAATTTTGATCGCCAAATGCCTCGAAGCCTCGCCGCAAGTGCTGATCGTGGATGAGCCGACGCGCGGAGTGGACGTCTCTGCCCGTAACGACATCTACCAGTTGCTCCGCAGTATTGCGGCTCAGAATGTCGCGGTGCTGTTCATCTCGTCCGATCTGGAGGAGATCGAACAGATGGCCGATCGCGTTTACGTCATGCACCAGGGGGAAACAGGCAACGATGCCCTGCAGGGCGACGAGATTAATGTCGACACCATCATGCACGTTGCGTTTGGCGACCGCCCGTCAGGGACTACGCCACATACCGGGGAGGCGCCATGCTGAAATTTATTCAGAATAATCGCGAGGCAACCGCACTGTTGGCAGTGCTGTTGCTGTTCGTTCTGCCGGGGATGCTTGACAGCCAGTACCTCAGTGTTCAGACGCTGACGATGATCTTCAGCAGCGCCCAAATTCTCATGCTGCTGGCGATGGGGGCGACGCTGGTGATGCTGACCCGCAACATCGACGTATCGGTCGGCTCGATAACCGGGATGTGCGCCGTGCTGCTGGGGCTGCTGCTGAACGCGGGATATCCCTTGCCCGTGGCCTGCGTAGCGACGCTGCTACTGGGATTGCTGGCGGGGGTTATTAATGGCGTGCTGGTCGCCTGGCTGAAAATCCCGGCAATTGTTGCCACGTTAGGAACGCTGGGTCTGTATCGCGGCGTCATGCTGCTCTGGACGGGCGGTAAATGGATTGAAGGACTGCCTGCACAGCTTAAGCAACTCTCCGCCCCGGTTTTCCTCGGGATCTCCGCCATCGGCTGGCTGACCCTACTCCTGATGCTGCTGATGGCCTGGCTACTGGCAAAAACCGCCTTTGGTCGCTGTTTTTATGCCACCGGGGATAATTTGCAGGGCGCACGGCAACTGGGAGTACGTACCGAAGCCATCCGTATTCTGGCCTTCTCGCTCAACGGTTGCATGGCGGCGCTGGCTGGGATCGTCTTTGCTTCTCAGATTGGCTTCATCCCTAATCAGACCGGAACCGGGCTGGAAATGAAAGCCATTGCTGCCTGCGTACTGGGTGGAATCAGTCTGCTGGGCGGTTCCGGGACAATCATTGGCGCCGTGCTTGGTGCCTATTTCCTGACTCAAATCGATAGCGTACTGGTCCTGCTGCGCATTCCGGCCTGGTGGAATGACTTTATTGCCGGTCTGGTCCTGCTGGCGGTGCTGGTATTTGACGGCCGACTGCGCTGCGCGCTGGAACGTAATATCCGCCGACAAAAATATGCCCGCTTCACTCCGCAGCCTCAGCCGTGTCCGTCGACAAAAAGCGCCGCGGATACTGTGCGCACCGCTAAAAAACGTGAGGTTGCCTGATGACTCGTTTACATCGTTACGGCTGGGAACTGGCGCTCGCCGCGCTACTGGTGATTGAAATTCTGGGATTTGGCGCTCTGAACCCTCGACTGCTGGATCTGAACGTACTGCTGTTCAGCACCAGCGACTTTATCTGCATTGGTATTGTTGCCCTCCCCTTAACCATGGTGATCGTCAGCGGCGGGATCGATATCTCTTTTGGCTCCACGATGGGGCTGTGCGCTATCGCGCTGGGCGTGATGTTCCAGGGGGGCGTACCGTTGCCGCTGGCCATTATCCTGACGCTCGCGCTGGGCGCGCTGTGCGGATTGATCAACGCCGGGCTGATTATCTACACGGGCGTGAATCCTCTGGTTATCACGCTGGGAACGTTGTACCTGTTTGGCGGCAGCGCATTGTTGCTGTCGGGGATGGCAGGGGCGACCGGTTATGAAGGTATTGGCGGCTTCCCACAGGGCTTCACCGATTTTGCCAACCTTGATGTGCTGGGCCTACCCGTGCCACTGATCTTCTTTCTCGTCAGCGTGCTCTTTTTCTGGCTGTTGATGCACCGAACCCACGCCGGACGAAATGTCTTCCTGATTGGGCAAAGCCCCCGCGTGGCGCTGTATAGCGCTATCCCGGTGAATCAGACGCTATACGCATTGTACGCGATGACCGGCTTTGCATCGGCAGTCGCAGCGGTGCTGCTGGTTTCTTACTTTGGCTCTGCTCGCTCCGATCTGGGGGCCTCCTTCCTGATGCCGGCCATTACGGCGGTCGTCCTGGGCGGTGCCAACATCTATGGCGGTTCCGGGTCAATTCTCGGCACAGCCATCGCCGCGCTGTTAGTGGGCTATCTGCAGCAGGGGTTGCAGATGGCTGGCGTGCCTAACCAGATATCCAGCGCCCTCTCTGGTGCATTACTTATTGTCGTTGTCGTAGGTCGTTCCGTCAGCCTGCATCGTCAGCAAATTAAAGACTGGATGGCACGTCGTCGCGCTGTTCGGCAGGCCTGAAACCCATTGCCCTAAAGGAAAAGTACATGACTATTCAGAGCATTAAAAAAATTGCCGTAATCAGTACCCTTAGCCTAGCGGCGTTCACCCTCAACGCTTATGCCGCAGAGCGAATCGCATTTATCCCGAAACTGGTTGGGGTGGGGTTCTTTACCAGTGGTGGTAACGGTGCCCTGGAGGCCGGTAAAGAGCTTGGTGTCGATGTTACCTATGACGGTCCGACAGAGCCCAGCGTCTCTGGTCAGGTTCAACTCATCAATAACTTTGTTAACCAGGGGTATAACGCCATTGTGGTTTCCGCTGTTTCACCTGATGGGTTATGCCCGGCGTTAAAGCGCGCCATGCAACGCGGTGTGAAAGTCCTGACATGGGATTCTGACACCAAACCGGAATGTCGCTCGTACTACATCAACCAGGGTACACCAGCGCAGTTAGGCGGCATGCTGGTTGATATGGCCGCAAACCAGGTCAAAAAAGAGAAAGCCAAAGTGGCCTTCTTCTACTCCAGCCCGACCGTAACCGATCAGAATCAGTGGGTGAAAGAGGCCAAAGATAAGATCTCCAAAGATCATCCGGGCTGGGAAGTTGTCACCACTCAGTTTGGCTATAACGACGCCACCAAATCGCTGCAAACCGCAGAAGGCATTATTAAAGCTTATGCCGATCTCGACGCCATCATTGCGCCGGATGCCAACGCCCTTCCTGCTGCAGCTCAGGCCGCTGAGAACCTGAAGAATACCAGCGTGGCGATTGTCGGTTTCAGCACACCAAACGTAATGCGTCCTTATGTTGAACGCGGCACGGTAAAAGAATTTGGCCTCTGGGACGTGGTCCAGCAGGGCAAGATTTCCATATACGTGGCTGATGCCTTGCTGAAAAAAGGCGACATGAACATTGGGGACAAGCTGGAGATTCCGGGTGTTGGGCAAGTTGAAGTCTCGCCGAACAGCGTGCAGGGCTACAGCTACGAGGCGAAGGGAAATGGCATTGTGCTTCTGCCTGAACGCGTGGTGTTCACTAAAGATAACATCGATAAATACGATTTCTGATTTTCATTCCGTAACCGTGGAGTAAAAAATGGCTGATTTAGATGACATCAAAGATGGTAAGGATTTCCATACCGATACGCCGCAACGCAATACCCCGTTCACACTTAAGGGATGCGGCGCACTTGACTGGGGGATGCAGTCCCGACTGTCGCGCATTTTTAATCCTGAGACCGGAAGAACGGTTATGCTCGCGTTTGACCATGGCTATTTTCAGGGACCAACAACAGGACTGGAGCGTATTGATATCAATATCGCTCCCCTGTTCTCTCTCGCTGATGTACTGATGTGCACACGCGGCATCCTGCGCAGTGTGGTCCCCCCCGCCACCAACAAACCGGTAGTCCTGCGCGCCTCAGGCGCTAACTCAATTCTCACCGAGTTAAGCAACGAGGCGGTCGCGCTCTCCATGGATGATGCCGTTCGTCTCAACAGTTGCGCCGTAGCGGCACAGGTGTATATCGGCAGTGAGTATGAACATCAGTCGATCAAAAATATCATTCAGTTGATCGATGCCGGCATTAAAGTCGGCATGCCAACAATGGCGGTGACCGGCGTGGGGAAAGACATGGTTCGCGATCAGCGCTACTTCTCACTCGCTACCCGTATCGCCGCAGAGATGGGGGCGCAGATCATCAAGACCTACTATGTCGATAAAGGTTTTGAGCGCATCGCCGCGGGTTGTCCGGTTCCGATTGTTATCGCGGGTGGTAAAAAATTACCTGAACGTGAAGCGCTTGAGATGTGCTGGCAGGCCATCGATCAGGGCGCATCCGGCGTCGATATGGGGCGTAACATCTTCCAGTCCGAGCACCCAGTCGCCATGATGAAGGCCGTCCACGCGGTGGTGCATCGTAATGAAACCGCTGAACGCGCGTACGAACTCTATCTGAGCGAAAAAAACTAAAAAGGGTATGGGCCTGCCCTGGTGGGCCCATGCGTTTTAAGGAGAAAAGTATGCATGTCACTCTGGTGGAAATTAACGTCCACGAAGATAAAGTCGACGAGTTTATCGAGGTATTTCGCCTCAATCATTTGGGGTCGGTGCGTGAAGAGGGGAATCTCCGCTTCGATGTGTTGCAGGATCCGGAAGTTGAGAGCCGCTTTTATATTTATGAAGCCTATAAGGATGAAGCCGCCGTTGCGTTCCATAAAACTACACCCCACTACCTTGCCTGTGTGGAAAAACTGGAATCACTGATGAGCTGCCCACGAAAAAAACGCGTCTTCAATGGATTGATGCCATAAGGATCTAAAAATGAACCGTTCCTTTTCCGGTTTGAATCGCACAGAGTGCGTATCGTTAATGAAGCACTACCCGTTAAGCATCGGCATTCTTGCCGGTCAGTGGCTCAAACTCGGGGAGTATCAGCAAAATCTTCGCGCGCTTGAACAACCCGTTATTCACCTGGATCTGATGGACGGACATTTTTGCCCTCAGTTCACCGTTGGCCCCTGGGCTATCGCACAGTTGCCACAGCAGATGATTAAGGATGTCCACCTTATGGTGGATAATCCCTGGCCCGTTGTGCAGGCAAGCGTAAAGGCAGGAGCACACTGCGTCACGTTGCAGGTGGAAAACACGCCGCATCTACACCATATGCTTCATTGGCTTGGTGAGCAAAATGCTGAAGTTTCCGGTGGCACTATGCCGCTTTTGCGAGGGATTAGCCTGTGCCCTGCAACACCACTGGAATATATTCTACCGGTCATTGAAGACGTTGAAATAATACAAATTCTGGCGGTAAATCCCGGCTACGGTAGCAAACTCAGCAAGTCAGCGTTACTGAGACGCATCGCGCAGGTTGTCGCATTACTCAATGCAGCCGGCAAGCGAGACGCCATTCTGCTGGCAGTTGATGGTTCGCTAAACCTGGAAGAACTTCCAGAGATCATCGCCAGCGGAGTGGATCGTGTAGTATCCGGCAGCGCACTCTTCAGGAACGATGCTCTGACGGACAATATCTCTCACTGGCTCGCTACAATTCATTCAGCGCAATAAGTACTGCTATATTTTCTTTTATCACCAGGATACTAACGATTTACCACATGCCATTAAGTTCTACGCTCCCTTGGTAGAAAACCTGGATATACACAGGCATAAAGAGGGAGCGTCCTGCAACAAAGTGGGCGATAACAGTTACCGCGTTTTATTCATCCTCATTATTTCAAGCATAAATACTGGTCTCTCCAGCCCGTAACTTTCACAAACGTTGAGCGTTTTTATTCCACCCGGTTCACATTATTTTTTATTTGTGCAGCTTTGCGCGTTTTCACGTGAGCGTTCTCACAATTATTCGACCAGTGAGCGCCTATAAAACGCTCAACGAGTGATTGTTTTACGTTCTACGGAGATAGCTATGTCATTTTCTGTTCAGGAAACCCTGTTCTCGCTTTTGCAGCATAATGCGATCTCAGGACACGAAAACGCAGTCGCTGATGTCATGCTGCGCGAATTCAGGCGTCATGCAAAAGAGGTCTGGGGAGACAGGCTTGGGAATGTCGTCGCACGCTACGGTAGTGATAAACCTGATGCACTGAGACTGATGATTTTTGCGCATATGGATGAAGTCGGTTTTATGGTGCGCAAAATAGAGTCGTCTGGATTTTTACGTTTTGAACGCGTAGGCGGTCCTGCGCAAGTCACTATGGCTGGTTCCGTCGTCACCCTCGCCGGGGACAATGGGCCGGTGATGGGATGTATCGGGATTAAGTCATACCACTTTGCCAAAGGCGACGAGCGCACGCAGTCACCTTCCGTCGATAAATTGTGGATTGATATTGGCGCCAAAGACAAAGACGACGCCTTACGGATGGGCATTCAGGTCGGTACGCCTGTCACTCTGTATAACCCGCCCCAACTCCTGGCAAACGATCTGGTGTGCAGTAAAGCGCTTGACGATCGTCTGGGCTGTACTGCGCTGCTCGGTGTAGCGGATGCTATCAGTACTACGGAGCTTGATATCGCTGTTTATCTGGTGGCTTCGGTACAGGAAGAATTTAATATCCGTGGCATTGTTCCCGTATTACGCCGTGTAAAACCAGATCTGGCGATTGGTATTGATATCACGCCATCGTGTGATACCCCTGATTTACACGATTATTCCGAAGTCAGGATTAATCAGGGCGTTGGGATCACCTGCCTGAACTACCATGGTCGGGGAACGCTGGCAGGATTAATCACGCCTCCTCGCCTGATACGGATGTTGGAACAGACGGCTCTTGAACACAACATTCCGGTGCAGCGAGAAGTGGCTCCCGGCGTGATAACAGAAACCGGTTATATCCAGGTTGAGCAGGATGGTATTCCCTGCGCCAGTCTCTCTATTCCTTGTCGCTATACCCATTCTCCGGCGGAGGTTGCCAGCCTGCGTGATTTGACTGACTGCATCCGCTTATTGACTGCTCTGGCAGGTATGCCAGCAGCACATTTCCCCATTGAGCCTGATTCAGGCGCTACACAAGAGGCACATCCATTATGAAAAAGATCCTTGTGGCATGCGGTACCGGCATGTCGACTTCAACCATGATTGCACACAAGCTGCAAGAGTTCCTGACTGAACAGGGCATTGCAGCCACTACCGCCCAATGCTGTCTGAATGAGATCCCTCTTAACTGTAACGGTATGGACCTTATTGTTACCTCCATGCGAACCAACAGTGATTACGGCATCCCTACGCTTAATGGCGCCGCCCTGCTCACAGGGATCAACGACGACGCGTTAAAACAACAAATCAAGGCTCTGTTAACCCAATAAAAGGAGGCATTATGTTTGATTACATCCTGTCTCTCGGCGGTACCGTTTTCGTCCCTATCATCATGATCGTGATTGGCCTTATCTTCCGCATCCCCTGGCTGCAAGCGATTAAGGCAGGGGTAACGGTCGGGATCGGTTTTGTCGGTATGGGACTGGTGATCGTCATGGCGATCGACAGCCTCAGTCCCCCTATTAAAGTGATGATTGAACGCTTCGGCCTGACCCTGCATGTCTTTGACGTTGGTGCAGGCCCCGCCTCCGGCGTTGGTTATGCGACTGCCATTGGCGCCATGATTATCCCGGTTATTTTTCTTCTCAATGTCGCCATGCTGGTCACCCGTCTGACCAAAACGATGAACGTCGATATTTACAATTACTGGCACTACGCCATTACGGGTACGGTGGTCCAGCTTATGACCGGTAGCCTGATTTATGGTGTGTTGGGGGCAATCTGCCATGCGGCGCTATCGTTAAAAATGGCCGACTGGACGGCAAAACGGGTACAGAACATCGTCGGGCTGGAAGGTATTTCGATACCGCAAGGCTACGGTTCCAGTTCAGTACCGCTTTTCGTTCTACTTGATGCTATCTATGAAAAAATCCCTTTCATGAAGGGACGCAATATCGATGCTCAGGAGATCCAGAAACGCTACGGCATGGTCGGCGATCCGGTGATCATCGGCGTAGTGCTCGGTCTGATTTTTGGCCTGGCAGCTGGCGAAGGCTTTAAAGGTTGCGCCAGTCTGATGATTACCGTTGCGGCAATCATGGTGCTGTTCCCACGCATGATCCGCCTGATTGTTGAGGGCTTAATGCCCATCTCCGACGGCGCAAGAAAATTCTTCCAGAAGTATTTCAAAGGACGTGAAGTGTATATCGGTCTGGATACCGCGGTGACGCTGGGCCATCCAACCACCATTGCCGTTGGCCTACTACTGATTCCCATTATGTTAATTCTGGCCAGCATTTTACCGGGCAACAAAGTATTACCCCTCGCAGACCTGCCGGTAGCGCCGTTCTTTATCTGTATGGCTACGGTTATCCACCGCGGAGACCTGATCAGGACGTTGATAAGCGGGATCATCGTGATGATTACCGTCCTGCTGATCGCCACCCAGTTCGCGCCTTACTTCACCGAAATGGCGCTCAAAGGCGGTTTCAGTTTTGCCGGTGAAAGTGCGCAAATCTCAGCGTTGTCCGTGGGCAATATGTTCGGTTGGTCGATTTCTGAACTGATGTCGCTTGGCATTATTGGCGTTGTCGTGGCGGTCGGTATTGTCGCCAGCGTCGTTCTGTTCTTACGTAAACGTGAATTATCGGAATAAGGAGTACTTTCAATGAGTTGGCTGAAAGAGGTTATTGGGACGGAAAAAGCGGTCATCGCCATGTGCCATCTACGTGCATTGCCCGGCGACCCGAGTTTTGATGCGCAACTGGGGATGAATTGGGTTATCGACAGAGCCTGGGACGATCTGATGGCGCTGCAAAATGGTGGGGTAGATGCAGTCATGTTCTCCAACGAATTTAGTCTTCCCTATCTCACGAAGGTGCGTCCGGAAACGACTGCGGCAATGGCACGAATCATCGGGCAATTGATGAACGATATCCGCATCCCATTTGGCGTGAATGTACTGTGGGATCCGGTCGCCTCATTCGACCTGGCGATGGCTACCGGCGCTAAGTTTATCCGCGAGATCTTTACCGGAGCCTATGCCAGCGACTTTGGCGTTTGGGACACTAACGTCGGTGAAACCATTCGCCATCAGCACCGCATTGGCGCAGGCGGAGTGAAAACGTTATTCAATATCGTCCCTGAAGCTGCCGTCTATCTGGGCAATCGCGATATCTGTTCCATTGCTAAATCGACGGTATTTAACAACCATCCCGATGCGCTCTGCGTTTCAGGCCTGACCGCCGGGGCACGTACCGACAGCGCGCTGTTAAAACGGGTCAAAGAAACGGTGCCTGACACCGTCGTGTTGGCCAACACGGGCGTCTGCCTGGAAAACGTGGAGGAACAACTCAGTATCGCCGATGGCTGTGTGACCGCAACCACCTTTAAAAAGGACGGCGTTTTTGCCAATTTCGTTGACCAGGCGCGAGTCAGTCAGTTTATGGAGAAAGTGCATCATATACGCCGATAAGATGGGGATAAGCAGAGCGCTTATCCCCGGCAGAGAGCAATAACCCTTCTGCGATCCCTGCCGCCTTCGTCAAAAGTATCGACGGGGATCGCTACCAGAGTAACCCGAATCGGCATGGAGTCAACGACGGATGATTAACGATATTAAATGGGTACAGTCACAACTTGAAGCCACAGACTGGCGTCAGGCCGTAGAAATCGCCGCCCGCCCGCTGGTAGCCTATGGTGCCGCGCAGCCATGCTACGTTGATGGGATCATCGAAAATACCCTTAACTGGGGGCCTTATTATTTGATAGCCCCGGGCGTTGCGTTGCCTCACGCCCGACCAGAGCAAGGCGCAAACTATAATCAGGTCAGCATCACCACGCTACGCACTCCGGTCGCCTTTGGTAACGAAGAGTGCGACCCCGTCTGGTTGCTTCTCTGCGTCAGTGCCACGGATGCCAACGCACATATTTTGACCATTCAGCGCATCAGCCAGTTTATTGATTCGCCACAATGGTTAGCGGCAGTGCGAAATGCCAGCACCGACGATGCACTTTTTGCGCTGGTATCAGGTTAACGGAGGCGCTTATGATCCTGCACCCTTCTCTCGCCAGCGCAAATCCTCTGCACTATGGTCGCGAGTTAACGGCATTAGACAACCTGGATTTTGGGTCCCTGCATCTGGATATTGAGGACAGCAGCTTCATTAACAACATTACGTTTGGGATGAAAACGGTGCAGGCCGTTGCCAGACAGACGCCTCATCCACTTTCCTTTCATTTTATGGTTGCCCGGCCACAGTTCTGGTTTAACGCGCTGGCTGAAATCAGACCCGCGTGGATCTTCGTTCATGCGGAAACGCTGGACTATCCCTCGGAAACATTAGCAGAGATCCGCCATACCGGCGCACGAGCCGGGCTGGCATTTAATCCGGCAACCCCGATCGACGCCTGGCGATATCTGGCGTCTGAACTGGACGGGGTGATGGTGATGACCAGTGAGCCCGATGGGCAGGGACAGCGGTTTATTCCCTCCATGTGCGAGAAAATCCAAAAAGTACGCACGGCTTTTCCTGAAACCGAGTGCTGGGCCGACGGTGGAATTACGCTGGCGGCGGCACAGCAACTGGCAGCAGTTGGGGCGCAACATATGGTGATTGGGCGCGCCCTGTTCTCTTCATCTGACTATCGCGCGACCTTAGCCCAATTCGCCCCCCTGTAAGAGGAGATTGTTTCTGATGAGCCAACAGAGACCTGACCGTATCAAACAGATGCTGCATTACCTGTGGCAACATCGTCACCTCTCCACACAGCAGGCCATGGAACTTTTTGGCTATGCGGAAGCGACTGTTCGCCGTGATTTTCAGTATATTGCCAACCAGTACCCGGGCATGATCCGCGGTCACGGTTGTCTCGACTTCGACGACAGTACCGACGACAAAGAGTACGTCTTCGATGTGAAACGCACATTGCAATCTGTGGCGAAGAGAGAAATAGCCGCCCTTGCCCGAACAATGATCAAAGATGGCGACTGCTTTTTTCTCGACTCCGGCTCAACCTGCCTCGAACTGGCGAAATGCCTGGCCGATGCGCGGGTAAAGGTCATCTGCAACGACATTAAAATCGCCAATGAGCTGGGCTGTTTTCCCCATGTGGAAAGCTACATTATCGGTGGACTGATTCGCCCGGGTTATTTTTCGGTAGGAGAGAGTCTGGCGCTGGAGATGATCAATGCCTTTTCCGTAGAACGTGCGTATATCTCCTGCGATGCGCTGTCGCTGGAGACGGGTATCACCAATGCCACCATGTTTGAAGTCGGGGTGAAAACACGGATTATTCAACGCTCGCGTGAAGTTATTCTCCTGGCCGATCACTCTAAATTTGATGCCGTTGAGCCGCATGCTGTAGCAACACTCTCATGTATTAAAACGATCATCAGTGACAGCGGGTTACCTGAGACTATTGCACGGCGTTATCAGCGAGCCGGATGTCAGTTGTTTTTGCCTCATTCAATAAAATGATAAGCAGGTTCGTTCGAGAGGGATTTCAAGCAAAAATGCTCAATGGCACCCGTTGAAAAATATTGACGATGCACTCGAAAGAATAAAGAAGTCCTATACGCGATCCACACTCAACTATGTTGCAAGAACACTCCATCTACTTTTTATTCTCATTTACTAAATGTGACTGTACTGGATTCATTATTCAAACTGCGTACAAGATCACATTTAATCACTCCATTACGGTTCAGCATGCTGAACAAAGCATATTTTCCATTATGTAATGTCGATACCATTTATTCCATGAGCAAGGAGGAGCCATTATGGTTCGCAAAGGATGTAATTCATTAGTCCGTGCCGAAAAAATATTAACCCACATTGCATGGGTTGGCATGGCCAGTTATATGGAGTTATTAAATAAATTCCAGTATCCAAAAAGCAGCCTGCTTAATTTATTAAATGTAATGGTGGAATGCGGTTTCTTAATTAAAAACAAAAACGGCTACTATTCACTGGGAATAAAAAACTACGAGTTGGGTTGTCAGGCGTTACACCGTCAAAATATATTTGAGGTGACTAAGCGGCCAATGCAGGAGTTGTCGCTGAAAAGTGGACTGGTTTGTCATCTTGGGGCGATGGAGAGCATTTCAGCTATCTATCTCGACAAGGTCGAAAGTCCGGACTCGGTACCGACGAGCAAAAGCTGGATTGGTAAAAAACTTGAATTGCATATTACTGCGTTAGGTAAGGCGTTATTAGCCTGGAAGACACGAGAAGAACTGGATTATTTTTTAGAGGCACTCACGTTAACCCCGCATACGCACAACACATTTACCGATAAAAAGTTGTTTCTGGAAGAATTACAAAAAACACGACTTCGGGGATGGGCCATAGACAACGAAGAATCAACCTATGGAGCGGTATGTTTAAGTATGCCGGTATTCAATATGTATAACAGGGTTAACTATGCAATCTCTCTTTCTGGCGATCCAGTGGTTTATTCAGGAAATAAGATAGACAGCTATCTGGAATTGCTCCGGAAATGCGCCGGGCAAATATCATATGGGCTGGGATACAGAAACGAAAATGAGCATTTACGAAAAGGAAACTGAGGTAATGAAAAAATTCCGCGGCATTATTCCACCGGTATCCAGCACGTTTCATCGTGACGGAACCCTTGATAAAACGGCAATGCGCGAAGTTGCCGACTTCCTGATTAATAAAGGGGTCGACGGACTGTTTTACCTGGGTACCGGTGGTGAATTTAGCCAGATGAATACAGCCCAGCGCATGGCGCTCGCCGAAGAAGCCGTGGCCGTTGTGGGTGGGCGAGTGCCGGTATTGATTGGCGTCGGTTCGCCCTCCACTGACGAAGCGGTGAAACTTGCGCAGCATGCACAAGCCTGCGGCGCTGATGGTATCGTCGCTATCAACCCCTACTACTGGAAAGTCGCACCACGCAATCTTGACGACTATTACCAGCAGATCGCCCGTAGTGTCACTCTGCCGGTGATCCTGTACAACTTTCCGGATCTGACGGGTCAGGACTTAACCCCGGAGACCGTGACACGGCTGGCTCTGCAAAACGAGAATATCGTTGGCATCAAAGACACCATCGACAGCGTTGGTCACTTGCGTACGATGATCAACACAGTTAAGTCGATACGCCCGTCGTTTTCTGTATTCTGCGGTTATGACGACCATTTGCTGAATACGATGCTGCTGGGCGGCGACGGTGCGATAACCGCCAGCGCTAACTTTGCTCCGGAACTCTCCGTCGGCATCTACCGCGCCTGGCGTGAAGGCGATCTGGCTACCGCCGCGACGCTGAATAAAAAACTACTACAACTGCCCGCTATTTACGCCCTGGAAACACCGTTTGTCTCACTGATCAAATACAGCATGCAGTGTGTCGGGTTGCCTGTAGAGACGTATTGCTTGCCACCGATTCTTGAAGCATCAGAAGAAGCAAAAGATAAAGTCCGCGCGCTACTTACCGCGCAGGGCATTTTACCAGTCTGAGGAGAAACTCATGTCTGTTCGCAATATTTTTGCTGACGAGAGTCACGATATCTACACCGTCAGAACGCACGCCGATGGCCCGGACGGCGAACTGCCATTAACCGCAGAGATGCTTATCAATCGCCCGAGCGGGGATCTGTTCGGTATGACCATGAATGCCGGAATGGGCTGGTCTCCGGACGAGCTGGATCGGGACGGTATTTTACTGCTCAGTACACTCGGTGGATTACGCGACGCAGAGGGTAAGCCCGTGGCGCTGGCGCTACACCAGGGGCACTACGAGCTGGATATCCAGATGAAAGCGGCGGCCGAAGTCATTAAAGCCAACCATGCCCTGCCCTATGCCGTGTACGTCTCCGACCCTTGTGACGGACGCACTCAGGGCACAACGGGGATGTTTGATTCGCTACCATACCGTAATGACGCCTCAATGGTGATGCGCCGTCTTATTCGCTCTCTGCCCGGCGCGAAAGCTGTCATTGGCGTGGCGAGTTGTGACAAGGGGCTGCCAGCCACTATGATGGCGCTCGCCGCACAGCACAACATAGCGACGGTGCTGGTGCCCGGTGGCGCGACGCTACCCGCAAAGGACGGAGAAGACAACGGCAAGGTGCAGACTATTGGCGCACGCTTCGCCAATGGCGAATTATCTCTACAGGACGCACGCCGTGCGGGCTGTAAAGCCTGTGCCTCTTCAGGTGGCGGTTGTCAATTTTTAGGCACCGCCGGAACATCTCAGGTGGTGGCCGAAGGATTAGGGCTGGCAATCCCACACTCAGCACTGGCTCCTTCCGGCGAGCCTGTGTGGCAGGAGATCGCCAGAGCTTCTGCACGAGCGGCACTGAACCTGTGTCAAAAAGGCATCACCACCCGGGAAATTCTCACCGATAAAGCAATAGAGAATGCGATGACGGTCCATGCCGCGTTCGGTGGTTCAACAAACCTGTTGTTACACATCCCGGCAATCGCTCACCAGGCAGGTTGCCGTATCCCGACCGTTGACGACTGGATCCGCATCAACAAGCGCGTGCCCCGACTGGTGAGCGTACTGCCTAATGGCCCGGTTTATCATCCAACGGTCAATGCCTTCATGGCAGGCGGTGTGCCGGAAGTCATGTTGCATCTGCGAAGCCACGGGTTGCTGCATGAAGATGTTATGACGGTTACCGGCAGCACGCTGAAGGAAAACCTCGACTGGTGGGAGCACTCCGAACGGCGTCAGCACTTCAAGCAACTCCTTCTCGAGCAGGAACAAATCAACGCTGACGACGTGATCATGTCGCCACAGCAAGCACAAGCGCGCGGGTTGACCTCAACTATCACGTTCCCGGTGGGCAATATTGCGCCAGAAGGATCGGTGATCAAATCCACCGCCATTGATCCCTCGGTGATTGATGAACGAGGTATCTATTACCATAAAGGTGTGGCGAAGGTTTATCTGTCCGAGAAAAGTGCGATTTACGATATCAAGCATGACAAGATCAAGGCGGGCGATATTCTGGTCATTATCGGCGTTGGACCTTCCGGTACCGGGATGGAAGAAACCTACCAGGTTACCAGTGCCCTGAAGCATCTGTCATACGGTAAGCATGTTTCGTTAATCACCGATGCACGTTTCTCGGGCGTTTCTACTGGCGCATGCATCGGCCATGTGGGGCCAGAAGCACTGGCCGGAGGGCCCATCGGTAAATTACGCACCGGGGATATCATTGAAATTAAAATTGATTGTCGCGAGCTTCACGGCGAAGTCAATTTCCTCGGCACCCGTCGCGATGAACAATTACCTTCACAGGAGGAGGCAACTGCAATATTAAATGCCAGACCCAGCCATCAGGATTTACTTCCCGATCCTGAATTGCCAGATGATACCCGGCTATGGGCAATGCTTCAGGCCGTGAGTGGCGGGACATGGACGGGTTGTATTTATGATGTAAACAAAATTGGCGCGGCTTTGCGCGATTTTATGAATAAAAACTGAAAGCATAAATAAAAACATCCAGACACCTGAATTATCCGGCTACACATCATTCGTTATTTACTCAGTCGGATAATGACGGGTCGCTACCCTGTTATGAGAGGACGTTATGCCACTAATTATCGTTGTGGCAGGGATTGCTTTACTCCTGCTTTTAACCATAAAAATTAAGCTTAATACGTTTGTTTCGTTAATTATTGTATCGATTGCTGTCGCCATCGCCAGTGGTATGGATTTGAGTAAAGTCGTCACCTCAGTCGAATCCGGACTTGGCGGTACGTTGGGACATATTGGCTTGATATTTGGTTTCGGTGTTATGCTCGGTCGCTTGCTGGCCGATGCGGGTGGTGCACAGCGAATAGCGCTGACCATGCTGAATTATTTCGGGAAAAATAAACTTGACTGGGCAGTGGTCTGTTCGGCGTTTATTGTCGGTATTGCACTTTTTTTCGAAGTCGGTTTAATTCTTCTGGTACCTATTTTATTCGCTATTGCCCGTGAAGCAAAAATATCACCGATGTTTATGTGTGTGCCGATGCTTTCCGGTTTGCTGGTCGCGCACGGTTTTTTGCCGCCGCACCCCGGCCCGACAGTTATCGCCAGAGAATATGGCGCTGATGTAGGATTGGTACTGATATACGGTATCATTGTCGGCATTCCAACCTTTATTCTTTGCGGCCCGATATTGAATAAATTTTGCCAGCGCATTATTCCAGACGCCTTTAAAAAAGAGGGGAATATTGCCTCTCTCGGCTCGACCCGCCGATTCAGCGAAAGCGAAATGCCTGGCTTTGGGATAAGTTTTCTCACGGCAATGCTGCCGGTGATCCTGATGGCGGTTGTCACCATCATCCAGATGACTCATGCCAAAAGTGCTGCGGATTCAGGCTTATTCTACAACGTGATACTGTTCTTAGGTAACTCGACGATCGCCATGCTGATTTCACTGCTGTTCGCGATCTATACCATGGGCCTGGGGCGCGGGAAAACAATCCCTGACCTGATGGATTCTTGCGGAAAAGCTATCGCGGGTATTGCTGGTCTGCTGCTGATTATCGGTGGTGGTGGTGCATTCAAGCAAGTTCTCATCGATTCTGGCGTCGGTCAGTATATTTCCACCCTGGTTTCGGGTATGGATATTAACCCGATCCTGATGGCCTGGGGCGTGGCCGCATTCCTGCGTATTTGTCTGGGTTCAGCCACCGTCGCGGCGATCTCTACCGCCGGTCTGGTCATCCCGCTGTTGGCAGTACATCCCAATACCAACCTGGCCTTGATTACGCTGGCTACCGGTGCCGGATCCTGTATTTGTTCTCACGTTAACGATGCCAGTTTCTGGATGATTAAAGACTTTTTTGGCCTTACCACCAAAGAAACGCTGTTATCCTGGACGCTGATGTCCACACTCTTATCCATCAGTGGGCTGATTTTTATTCTGTTCGCCAGCTTAGTTTTATAATCAGGTTCTCGCCAGTGAGCCAACCTGTCGGTTCACTGGCCCTCATCATTTAGTGAGTGGCGGTAACTGTCTGCGCGGTGACGAATCGCTGACGATCAAAAAGGGGTGATATTGAACCGTTTTATTGTGCTGAAGGAGTTTACCCTCAGTAATACTGATAAAGCCGGAGCATGCCTCCGGCTTTTTAGCATAGAGGAACAGAAGGCGACCGCTCAAATGGTATGCTGGTTTATTTCATGTAAAAGAATAAAATATCTGTATAAAATCATGCCACTGGCAATCTGCATCAACTCTCCGGGTAAACAGGGTTAAGATAAGCATTTCCCCGGTTTAATACAGGTATACAAAGTGGATAGAGATCAAACAAACAGCAGCCTGTTCAATGATGATCCCGTACTTCATGCAACATGGCTGTACTATCAGGAAGGCAAAAGCCAGACTGAAGTTGCAGCTATCATGGGGGTGTCCCGCGTCACGGTCGTCAAATACCTGCAAACAGCCCGGGAAAATGGACTGGTTCATATCAACCTGGACGTGAATGTCTTTGGATCTATCGACGCTGCTTTGCAAATTCGCGATAAATTCAATCTCCAGAGAGTGATCATCGTGCCTGATGGCGAACATGCCGGAAAGCGTGATGATACAAAGCTGATGCGTACTCGTCTTTCACGTGCCGGTGGCATGTATCTGAATCAGGTAATTGAGAATGGTGATGTGCTGGGAGTTGCCTGGGGAAGAACAATCCATCAGATGAGCAAAACCATGACGCCGAAGTCATGTAAAAATGTCACCGTTATTCAGATGCTCGGTTCCATGCCCTCTCAACCAGACCTGACGATTATTGAATCCTCATCACAAATCGCTTACAAGCTTTCAGGACGTGTCGCTTCGCTTCATGTTCCTGCCGTGGTATCAAGTGCCAGACTGGCAATGGAGTTACAGGCCGAACCTATTATTCGCTCGAATTTTGACGTTCTGACTCGTTGTACGAAAGCCTTTTTCGTCGTAGGTAATGCTCTTGATGAAAATCCCCTTATTCGAGTGGGTGTGCTGAATAAGAAGGAAATGCAGACCTATCGGGATTTAGGTGCGGTAGGTGTCATTTGTGGTCGCTTCTATGACAAGGAAGGAGTACCCGTCGTGGCTGATGTTGACCAGCGTATTCTTGGCATAAGTCTGGCTCAGTTAAGGCAGATTGAACGGAAGATCTTTCTTGCTGGTGGGGAAAGAGGCTATGACGCGACGCTGGGTGCCCTGCTGGGGGGATATGTCACAGACCTGATTGTTGATGAAGGAACGGCTGAGTTTTTGCTGGCGTGTGAATTACCGCAGTAAAAGAATGAATAACTGCCCCATAGTTGGGGCAGTATTTTATTGATTAGCGGCGATAATTAAAATAATACCCACAATGTATGAAATAAACATGGTCAGCAGCAGTTTATTGGTTCCGGCTGGCGCACTGGCAAATTCTCTCCAGATGAATACCCCCCAGATCACGGCAATCATTGTTGCCCCCTGTCCCAGACCGTAGGAAATAGCATAACCCGCCTGACCAGACGCAATCAGACTAAATGCCAGACCGACACACCAAATCATACCGCCCAACCAGCCACAAACATGATCCCGTAAACTTCCGGAAAAATACATTTTCCCGTTGACAGGTTCTCCTGAAATAGGCTTTTTCATAACCAGCGTGTTAAGGATAAAGTTCGACAAAAACAGCCCTATGGCAAACAGGACAAGTGCTGAGTACGGCGTCATCAGACCGCTGGCAGGCTGACTGAAATTGTCTGACATGGAGTCAGCCAGGAAGCGGAAAAACCATCCCATGATGATACCCGCCAGAATAGCAGTGATGAGACCTTTGTTACGACGGGATTTATCCGCCTCCTGAGTGACACGACCATAGGCTATCGCGGTAAAAATAATGGCGATCACAACGCAGGCGACACCGAGGAACAGAATGAGCGGATCGCCCTTCGGATTGCCGATATAAGTGGTGATCACACCCAGAGCCAGTGCCAGCCCCACACCCACAGGAAAAGCTACCGCCATACCGGCAAGATTAATAGAAGCGACCAGAAGGATATTGGAAATATTAAAAATAATCCCTGCAAGTATTGCCGACATCAGACTACCACTGCTCGCCTGCTGAATATCAGGTATAAAGCTACGACCGGCTTCCCCCGTAGACCCCAAAGTGAAGGCAAATAACAAAGAGCACAGCAATAATCCAACTGAGTAATCCCAATAAAATAGAGGAAACTCCCATTTTTTATTACTTACAAGTTTGGTTGTATTCGCCCATGACCCCCAGCAAATCATGGTAATAAAACACATTATTATAGCAACAGCATACGATTCCACGATAAACATAAATAACTCCTTGTGGTAGTTATAATCAATCGTTGTGGGCAGAGGGGATAGCAGCCATTCCGCGAATGGCTGTTATATGTTATTAATTAAAATACAGCTGTAATTACGCTTTCAAACCATACGTTTTGAATTTTTCAAAAACGATAGTCATTTCGGCTTCAGACAGCACGGGAACATCGTGATGTAATCCGCCACATTTGATGTATAAATCAGCCAGCGTCTCGGTTTCACCCGCCAGCCACAACGTCTTTTCCAGCGTGACGTCCATGGCCAGCATACCGTGATGCTGCATCAGCAAGGACTTACTTTCTTTGATCCCTTTAGATACACCGTCGGCCAGTTCAGGGCTGCCAAAGGTATTGTAAGGAATACAGGGAATATGATCCGTCCCCGTCACCGCCACCATATAATGAATGGCCGGAATCGAATGATTATGTATTGCCACCGCCGTGGAATTCACCGCATGCGTATGTATGACAGCATTCAATTCTGGTCTGGCTTTATAACACGCCAGATGGAATAACCATTCACTTGATGGTATTTTACCCGCTTCTGGTATTCCCTTATCGTCTACAAAGACAATCATGTCCGGCGTCATCTTTGAATAAGCGATCCCACTCGGTGTAATCAACATGCCACCGGTATATCTGGCACTCACATTACCTGATGTTCCTTGATTAAGACCTGACGCATTCATTTCCCGACAAGTGGAAATGATATTTTCTGCTAACTTAATCCTTTCCATTCCTGCTCCTTAACAGCAGTGGTCGTCGTTTTAATGCTACTCGTCCTGGAGTGCTTTACTCTTCAGGTCAGCAAACATCCCCGCCAGCGCAGACTCACTGGCGGCACAGACTCCCCGTTCAGTAATGAGGCCGGTGATATACCTGGCAGGCGTGACGTCGAAAGCATAGTTTCCACAACGTGTTCCTTCAGGAGCGGTATTCACCCAGCTCAACTCTCCATGAGGATTTATCCCGTAGACATGGGACTGTTCCTTTCCGTCACGTTGTTCAATCGGAATGGTTTTTCCGTCCTCGATAGTCCAGTCAATAGTGGGAGAAGGTAACGCGACGTAGAAGGGAACATGGTTATCATGGGCCGCCAGCGCTTTAAGATAGGTGCCTATTTTATTACAGACATCCCCTCTGGCCGTGGTGCGATCGGTCCCCACAATGCAGAGATCAACGTCACCGTGTTGCATCAGGTGGCCACCCGCGTTGTCGGAGATCAGGGTGTGAGGAATACCGTGTGAGCCCAGTTCAAATGCCGTGAGTCCGCCCTGATTACGTGGCCGCGTTTCATCCACCCAGACGTGAACAGGGATTCCGTTTTCATGCGCTTTATAGATGGGAGAAAGCGCTGTTCCCCAGTCTACAGTCGCCAGCCATCCTGCGTTGCAGTGCGTCAGGATATTTACCACTCTCCCGGCCGGTTTTTTCTGGGCTATATCGCGAATGAGTTCTGCGCCATGTAATCCAATTTGTTCACATAACGCGACATCTTCTTCGGCAATTTCTGCCGCCAGCGCCCAGGCCGCATTCTTGCGCTCAGATACACAGAGAACCTTCAATGTAGCTATCATCCTGTCGAGAGCCCATTTGAGGTTAATTGCAGTTGGTCGGGTTTTGATAAGAAGGTCATAGTAACGCTGCAGACCCACGTCACTGGCGTCGTGGTTCATTCCCAGTGCAATACCATATGCCGCAACAACACCAATAAGTGGAGCGCCCCGAACCCACATTTCCTGAATAGCCGCTGCGGCCATCTCTGCAGAGGTAAGCGCCACCACCTCAAACTTAAAAGGCAACTTAGTCTGATCGATGATTTCAACCGCCTTTCCATCCCCGGAAACCCAGACCGTACGGTAGTGTTTACCTTTAATATTCATAATGACCTCTTATTTAACCTTTGCAGACTGGATGACGGAATCCATATTTTTAAACTGGCGGGCATTGACGATAAGATCGCGTGCCATGGTCAAAGCGCGTCGTTCACATTCTGCGCGAAGCTCTTTATTTTCAATCAGTTTCAGCTCAGCAACGCCAGCAAAACCAATAATTCGGCGATTTATCTCCATGCCGGCGTTCACCAGGGAATCTTCAAGCAGCGTGGCAAAAAACTGATCCTGTGCGTCCTTCAGTGCGGCCCTGTTCTGTTGATACATTTCTGTCGGCCATGCGTCCCCCTGTGTTTTGTTGTCCCACAGCTGGCGGAACTTCCGGGTGAAAACGGACCAGGTCTCAACAATCTGTTGAAGCAGCCATTCCTGATAGGCAATGCGACGTTGTTCATTCACATCCCACCCAGGGCGTGAGAAGAAAGCCATCAGAAGGTTGCCGATATAGTTGCCGATATCAAATGCCATTGGCCCCATGAAACCAAATTCTGGATCAATCACTTTTGTATCCGTATCGGTAACCATGATAGACCCTGAATGAAGGTCACCATGTAACAATGCCTGTGCCTCTGTCATAAATTTGTACTTATAACGCATGGCAACCTGGAGCATCTCTACATCAGCCCAGGCCTTATGGATGGCATCGTCCAGCTCAGGAGAAGTCCAGTTATTCCGTTCAGCGTTGTAATAGGGCTCAGTGAAAATCAAGTCTTCCGTGATTTTGCACAGCTCATGATTCAACGCGAACTCGGCGGTAAGTGCTTTTTTCTGATCGGCCGGCATGCCAATGTCAGAGGTACTGAAGAGAGTTTGGGCTAAAAACGTCCCGATATCCTCAGCAAGATTAGGGAATTTTTTGCCGTTAATCAGCTCCTTACGCAATATTACGTGAGGTGTCAGATACTCCATGGCAAACAGTGCCATCTCCGGGTCATAAAAATAGACCTGCGGTGTCAGTTTGTGACCTGCGTACTTTGCTTCCTGGCATAAGACGTTGTACTCAAAGCCTGCTCGGCTAAGAGATAAGGGCCACCCTTCGCCTCCTGCACGAAGCCAGGGCAAAGCTTGTTTTACAATGATGGTTTTATGCGTCCCTTCAACGATAAACACCATGTTCAGGTTTCCGTCCCCCACTTCTGAAACTTTCCACTCTTCAGGTAAACCTCCCGGTTCGCATGAAGGGGTCAGTCTGGATGAGAGATAACCCGGCAGCGTGTCACATGTCAGCGGCTTGTAACCTGATGGAATCGAATCCGTCATAACAGTTCTCCTTGTCTACACAGAATGATAATCAACTTGTCATATGACAACTATACATTATCAAATGTAAAATCATTTGTGACGTATGTAGATTTTTTGAACTGGAGAAAATTAAAAATAATGTTGTATGGAGCCATGACTTTTACAAGGAACAGTAGAGACAATCGCCAATTTATTCTATATAATTCATTTAGTTATGTAGTAATAAATAGTATTAAAATGGGGGTATTGCAGGCAATCTTAGGCGAAAGGAAGTATTGAATTAACAGAATAAATTGCACTTATTTTTATACACATGTATTTTTTTGATTGCCTTTTGTTTTGTTAATGCTTGGTATTTGTCATGCCGATGCTAATAGACATATAGATTCGAGGGCCATCAGTCCCATCATCATGATGAAGCAACAGAGGTGAGTCTAACGTTCCCGCACTTCTTATCGATCGGCACTAACGATCAATATCGAGAAACTGATCTATCAAAACGATTATCTTTCATGCGTCAGGCCTGGTTATCCTTGTCTTATATTGCTCGCAGAAAAGCCTTTCATAACGGTTAGTTATCTGGCCGAGGCTTGCTGCGTCCATTTTCCATGTAACTCACATAATGAAGTCACCAAGGCGCAGAAAGATGAAGAGATGTGCACGTTGCAACAAAAAAAGAAGCGTTCTTGAGCGGTGGCTCTCTCTCGATAAAGAATTTTGCGACGAGTGCTTATTCGATATCGATGAGGAAATCAGGGAAAGAAGGATTATCCCAATCAGACACCGCAAAGATGGCAAGGATGGGAAATCGTAGTCCGATGAATAAAATCGTCAGTGAACTCCTTGAGCCTATTGAGGTTATCGATGTTGATGGCGGTGAATCGACACAGTATCGGTAGTCAGCTTTTTAGCGGCAACTTCATCTCCTCACTCACAGCTGCCCGTCATGCCAGCTCAACAAACAGGTTTAGCGTAGGATATTTTCCGTTTTCCAAGTGGACCCCAAAAACATCCCTTCAGTTGCAGTCCGCAGCGTTACCACAAATCCGGCATGGAAAAAAGTGACATGGCGCTATGCATCAACCAGGTCGGCATTACTGTCAGCCAGCACTTACTGCCGGTAGCGCGTGTTGAGAAACACAGATGCACTGCCGGCGAACGGTTCAATCAGACAGTCCACCTCCTTAGGTGAGGGAAGCGCGGATAACAGTATCTTCATGCTGCGGGTTTTAGAGTCGGCCCATTTCAGAAACGGCCTGATGATGCTGACGGGCTGCGGATGTCCGGCATTCTTTCTGTAGGTGTCAGTGAATACAGATTTCTCTTTAAAATGCTATCCGGAACCGATCGGGATCACAATAAGTCACTGCTTTGTGATAATACCGACAATTAACGAAATTTACTAAGTCCTATATTTTTGTTCTCCTTTAAGCAATTGTCTTCATGACTGATTCATAAAATTCATCAATATGTTGGTGTCACCTGTAACGGTTGGATTGCGCATGTTTTACCCAATCCCCCGGTAACTACATGTAAAATTTGATTTTTACTCCATGAGTGAAATTACAGAATATATTTAATTACACGATTAATCATATTGTTTTTGTGTGGTTTTATAATTTTTATATAAATTTATTATTATCCTGAAAATTGAGATGTTATCTGTAAAGGAAGTCAATCAATGAAATATATTGATTAGTTTTCAAGATCTTATCGATCGATTTTATTGGTTGTTGTAATAACTATTAACGTCTTAGGATTAACCCCATAAAGCCGCACTTAAATTAGTATTATTAGCGTTGTCTCTGATGGAGTTTATTAATGCAGTATCAGAATCTTCAGGGTGAGGCTGGAGTGGTAATAGTTTATTCTCCCGATTTTATTATGAGGGGGGCTCTTGAGGGGCTCCAGAGAAAGACAAAAGAAAAAGAAACCTGTATGGCTGAAAATATCGGGGAGTTGTTTTCTTTTGTGACAGAAAAGAAAACACAGAGCGTTATTCTTGATATTAGCGCACATAACCATGCCTATTTATTATGTGCCATTCGCCGGCAGTTTCCGGCACTGCCGCTGATAATTACCCGTAAGCGTCATTTATTTTCGGATTACATCACGGCGGCATGGTTCGGGAATATCTGGCTCAGGGACTATGATGCCCTGATGGAAGAGCGACAGGACATGGCACCCACAGACTGTGTCAGTAATATCAGCCTGTCCGGTCCTGAAAGTACAGGAGCCTGCGGACAGTGTTGCACAGGCCGGACAGACGGGTCGCAGATTCTTCACCCCCTGCGGCTCTGGCTGGCTCACCGATTGCGAGGCCGGGTGTCTTCACGTAAAGCGGTTAGTGTGGCCCTGGAGTGGCTGGAGATGGGCGGGAGTGCCCGTGAAATGGGGGCCAGCATCGCCCGAACGGACAAACTGATTTATCACTACCGGTGGCAGATTATGCGGGAACTGGGGATAAGAAACACCGCGCTGGAATTTATCCCTTCCATCACTGTTAATGCGGGGCCGGTGCCTGAGGGGTGTTCATCCGAGTGTTTGATGCGGGCGTGCGCGGGAAACTGAATTATCAAACGGGAGGTACAAAGATGTGTATACAGCGACCACAGCAATCAAAATATTCTGCCTCCCGGTCCGGGAGGCACTTTATCCCCGGAACGCTGGAGCCTGGCCGGGTGAATATCTGCCATTTCCGGCTCCTGATTGCCATGGGCATAACAGGAAAAAAGAACATGCAGGACGCCCTGGAGGAGGTGCTGGTGAGGGGGCTGACACGGCGGGAGGCCTGTGAGCGTCACGGTGTGTCGCAGAGCCATTTCTCGGTAAAATACCGGCGACTGCAGATGGTGAATCAGACCGTGGTGAGAATGTACCCGTATATAGAGAGCGATATCCGAATGACAGAGTAATAGGTTTCTCTTTACTTCCGGGAGAGAATACGGCCTCTGCTTTTCTTATATTTTAATGACTGATTAAATCTATTTTTTTGTTGTTCGGGCGGCGCCTCTATATATTTATCTTTCGTAATGACGGAATTAACCACTTGTTATTTTCGTGCGGTAGCCATGGTCCGGCATGAGACTGATATTAATTTTATGTCTGTTATCTCTGTTCTGAACAGTTCCGTGAAATGAACAGTAAAATAACGAGCTGAATATAAAAGCAATCTGCGCTGAATAAGCCATATAAGTGCAGTATATAAACATGAGCAGCATATAAACATGACAGGCTGTATAAGGTCATCAAAATTGCTGCCGGGCTTAATTAAAACGCAGCATTCATCATTAACGCTGTCCGTCCGGGCGGTGTTAATGATGGTTTCTGCCATCAACGGAAAAATATTATCAGTGATAACAAATGCGCTTATTTTGGCGCAAAACAAGGAATATAAAATGAAAAAGCATTTACTGACTGTTTCTGCCCTGGCTCTGGCTGTGATGTCTGGCTCTGCACTGGCTGCAAACGGTGGAGATGTTCAGTTTATTGGTACTGTTACTGACACCACCTGTGACATCGTGCCTGAAGCCAACGGGGCGGTAAGCAACGTGGTTCAGCTGGGCAACGTGGCCACCTCCACTGCTGCAGCAGCGGCAGGTGACACATCCAACCAGGGGGCTGTCGTGAACTTTGCCCTGAAACCGAAAGCGGGAACCACCTGTAACCCTGCGGGTATGACCAACGCATCCTTTGCGTTTGCCGGCCCGCTGGAAGTAACCGGCCTGGCGCCGCAGAGTGGTGCTGCCACTGACGCTATGGTGAAACTGAGCGCGGTAAACGCCACGGGCGGTGCTCACGACATTAACAAGACCCAGAGCGTGTCTCAGGTAACCCTGACCGACCTGAATGACGCAGCCAAAGGTGCCCAGTTCAGCGCCCAGCTGATTGGTGGTGCTCAGGCGGGTGATTACAACTCTGCTGTGGCTTATGTAGTGGCTTACAACTAATCCCCACCGGATATAAATCAGGTCCTGCCCGCGCACAACTCCGTGCGCGCCCGGCAGGGCCTTTTACCGGTTTTCGCTGTTTTTTTGTCTTGTTCTTTCTTGTTTGCTCTGAAGGCAGGTCGGTGTGAATACAAAAACCTCCACAATAATAAAACAACCTGCGCTGTCACTTCTGGCACTGAGCATTTGTTCTTCCTTTGCGTCTGCCACGGAACTCAACACGGCATTCCTGCAGGGAACCACGGATGTCCCCTCAGTCCTGAAGGACGGTGTGAAATACCCTGCGGGTCAGTACTATGTCGATGTCTCGCTCAACGGCACCCGGACCGGGCGTTCGACGCTGGTTATCAGCCTGGAGGATGAGCAGGCAGGTCAGCTCTGCCTGAGCCCGGAGTGGCTGCAGAATGCAGGTATTTTCTTTAAGCCGCAGGCCTACCAGGACACCTTTGACAGCATCCGGGGCTGCTATCAGCCGGGGAAAAAGGACAGCACAAAAGTCAGTTACGACGCCGGCAGCCAGACGCTGGATTTTGGTATTCCCCAGGCCTGGCTGGCGGAAAAAAACGATGCCGCCCGCTGGGACTACGGCATTAACGGTCTGCGTCTGAAATATAACGGCAACTTTAACCAGAACGTGCAGACCCGGAATAATAATGGATACGGGGACGATACCCTCAATGCTTATGGCAGTTTCAATACCAGCCTGAATGTGGGGCGCTGGATTTTATCCAGTGACATGAATGCCACCCGCAATGCGTGGGGCAATGAATTCACCACCAACAACCTGACCCTGTCCACGGCCATCAGTCAGGTGAAGGGCGACCTGCTGATTGGCCGTTCGCAGACGCGGACTGAACTGTTCAGCGATTTCGGCTTCTACGGTGCTGCCCTGCGCTCCAACAACAATATGCGCACCTGGCAGACCCGGGGTTACGCCCCGGTGATTACCGGGGTGGCTTCCACCACCTCCCGCATCACGGTGGCCCAGGGAGGCTATACCATCTATTCCCGGGTGGTGCCGTCCGGGCCGTATCGTCTGGATGACCTGAACTCCACCAGTAACGGGAATCTGGTGGTGACGGTGGAAGACGATGGTGGCCGTAAAACGGTGACCGAATACCCGGTAGCCACCCTGCCTTCCCTGCTGCGACCGGGTGACTATAACTATAACCTGGCCGTGGGACAGCGTAACGACACGAACCGGCTGAGCGATGCGTTCAGTTCCGGGAACGGTACTTTCGGGCTGGCCAGTCTGGACTGGGGGCTGTCATCCACCACGCTGAATATGGCCACCCTGCTGCACAGCGGGTATCAGGCTGCCGGCATCGGGGTGACGCAGTCCATGGGCATGTGGGGCGCGCTGGCGTTCAGTGTGAATGGCTCCCGGGCAGAATATGATGACGGCCCGCGTCGCCAGGGGGTGAGCGCCACGGTGAAGTATGCCAAAAGTTTCACCAGTAAAACCGACATCCAGCTGCTGACCTACCGTTACCAGAGTCCCGGGTATACCGAGTTTGCGAACTGGAACCCGAAGTACGGGTACGGGCGCAAGATATATGACCCGGACGGCCTGGGGCTCAATGACCACTACATCTGGTTTGATGGCCGGGAGAAGGCCCGCTATGAAGCCCGTCTGTCCCACCGGCTGGACAGTGTGTATCTCAGCGGGTCGTTCTGGCAGCAGTCCTACTGGAACCGGGACAGGGATGCCATCGGGGCGTCTTTGTCCGCCAGCACCACGGTTCTGGACGGCATCTCGCTGTACCTCAGCGGCAACTATTCCCGCAGCGCCTGGTCCACGTCGGATGAATATTCCGGTTCGCTGGGGGTCAGTATTCCGTTCACCCTGGGCGGGGTGCGCCATTACAGCAGTAACTCGGTAGGCTACAACCGCTACAGCGGCACGTCATTCAATACCAGCACATCAGCGACCCTGAACGAGCGTCTGAACTACAGCGTCAATGCCGGGACGGATGAACGCAGCAACAATACAGCCGGGGCGTCGGTCAGCTATGCCTTTGACCGGGTACAGACCAACCTGGCGGTGTCAAAAAGCCGCGAGACCACCACGTTGTCCGGCAACCTTTCCGGGTCGGCGATTGCCACGGCACAGACCGGGCTGCTGCTGACCAAAGAGGCATCCGATACCGTGGCGGTGGTGCGGATTAAGGACACCCCGGGGGTGACCTTTAACGGCTCCCTGCCGACCAACAGCAGCGGCAGCACGGTACTGTACCTGACCGGGTATAACCCGACAACCATCAGCATCAATCCGGAAAACGTTCCGGACAGCGCCGAGCTGCTTAACACCTCGTATGACGTGGTGCCGACAGAGAAAGCAATTATTTACCGGGAGTTTGGCTTCCAGAACGTACTGCGTTACATCGTGCGCGTACGGGATGCGCAGGGCAACACGCTCACCGGAGGAAGTGCCACCACGGAGCAGGGTCTGGATGCCGGTTTTATCACCCGCAACGGTGTGCTGCTGATGAACCTGCTGTCCATCCCGAAAACCATTACCGTCAGCCAGAGCAGCGGGAAACAGTGCCGCTTCAGCGCGGCAGGCTTAAAAGAAAATACCGGAACCGTTCAGGAGATTCGTTGTGAATAACAGAAAAAAAATGGTACTGCAGGCAGCGCTGGCAGTCGTACTGGGTACGACCCTGATCAGCTCCGCAATGGCGGCGTTCACCCTGAACGGGACGCGCTTTATCTATGACGAGGGGAAGAAGAGCATCTCCTTTGAGGTGAGCAGCAGTTCGCAGGAGACCTATGGGGGCCAGGTGTGGATTGATAATGTCTCTCAGAATAAAGCGGATGTGTTCATGGTGCCGTCCCCGCCTTTTTTCAGAGTGGGTCCGAAAGGCAGGCAGATAGTCCGCCTGATGAATGTGAATCCCACCCTGCCGTCTGACCGGGAATCCCTGTTCCGCCTCAACGTGCAGGAAATCCCGCCGAAGCCGAAGGAGACGGACGGGAGTGTGATAGCGATAGCCATGAACACCCAGGTGAAGCTGCTCTACCGGCCAAAGGCTCTGGTGGAGGGCAGAAAGGATGCGGAGAAACAGCTGACGCTGGTGAACCGGGACGGCAGCGTATGGATAAAGAATCCGACACCCTATTACTTTGCGGTGACGAAGGTGAAAAGCCAGGGGAAAGAGGTGGTGCTGAGCGGCGTTGCCCAGCGGGCGCTGGCGCAGCTGGCACCGTATTCAGAAGCCAGTACGGGACACAGCGGCCTGAGCGGGGTCAGCGTGGATGCACTCAACGACTGGGGCGGGGCGGTGAGTTATGACGTTAAGTAAGGCCGTACTTCTGGCGCTGTCCTCCTCGCTGGCGCTTCTGATAGCCGGTCTGCATCCAGTGCGGGCGGCGACGACGGCCTCGGCGACAGTGACAATAAAGGCGACCTTCACGGTACCTCCCTGCACGCTGACGGTGCCGGACACGGTATTTCTTGGCAGTCTGCTAAACGGGACACAGACCCATTATCCGGTGAAGATCGATATCAGCTGCCCGGCCCCGGTCTCCACGGTGATTTACGGTGAGCAGGTGGGGAGTGTGCTGGTCGCAGGGAGCAGTACACAAATGGCGATGACCGGTCCGGCAGGAGGCAGTGGCACGCCGGCTGCGTTCTGGCTGAGCGCGGGGAATAAGGACATCGACCTGACAGGTGGCGGGGCGACCGATGGAACACTGGGATTTTGTGCCGGGACGGACAACCGCAGCTGCACGGTGACGCCATCGACACGGGTGATGCCAGACACGCCCCGGGGGCAGACCACGGCCACCGTACGGTTCAGCGTGATGTATCCATGATGGTGTTTCAAAAGGCTTTGGACAGGAAGGTAATGAAAAGGAATAAACAGATACGCTGCGCAGTACTGACGTTGCTGATTTTATCTTCTCCGTTTGCCCGGGCGGCATGGACATATGACTGTACCCTCAAAAATGGAGACATCAGTATAAGGGGGAGAACGTTTACTTTGCCGCCATCTGCCACTGGGACGTTGTGGATGGGTACAGTCACTCTCAATAAAAACCGCATCATCCGGACAAATGATTCACAGTCACCCGGACTTCCGGCTTACGCTAATGATGAAGTGATAAGAAATAACACCAGATATTCTTTTGTGAGGGCTTTTGTTAATCAGGAAGGAGGAGTGTCTTACATTGGCATTTGGTTTGATGCGGACAGGATGTCAACAGGAACAGGGCAGACTGTGCTTACAGCCTGCGTTTACAGCACACCCGGAACCCTCAGCTTTGGCAGCAAGTGTCCTGTGAATTATACCAATGATGTGATAGTTACCGAGACTACAGGTAATTCACAGATACTCAATACCCTGGTTTACAGCACGCTGGCACTGAATGGAGTGACCAGTAATAAGGCGACGCCTCTGGATTTTCCGGTAGCACCTCCGGATGAATTTCAGGACCACACTATCACCTGGACGCTCGGACCGGTGACTTATATCCAGGGTTATACTGGAAGTTTTTCCCTGCAGGGGGACCTGACAACCGAGTCAGCTCAGCCATGGCCCTCTGTCACCTGCACGCGAAAGGCTACGCCAGTGAAATTTATACTGACGCCGGATACCATTGATTTTGGCGATGTGCCGACAGGCAGTAGCCAGATACTTACCCGCCCCCTCAGCTTCAGTATTGTGACTGCACCGGCCATTCTACCCTCCGCCACGCTGACTTTCAGCCATGCGGACTCAGATGATGGAAAACTGGTTCTGAATGGGGGGAGAGTCAGTTTTCAGCGGGTCAGTGACGGGATGTCTGCCAGACTCAACGAACCCCTTGCACTGACGGGAAAGAATATGGATTTCACTGTGTTTCTTGACGCATCCACAGCGCGTGCCGGACAGGCTGCAGCAAATGTGCTGGTCACGCTGACCCTGAACTGACAGAAGAATATTTTTATAATGAAAAGAAATAAATAAACACAGTGTTCTATGTAAATGGCTAGTGTTCTGGGTGTCTATTTCTGAAATTAAAATGAGTAAAGTGGTCATGAAAATAAATTACTATAACCTCCTTTCCCTTTTTTTTACTGTGATGCCTTTATGCTCCAGTGCAGCTACTTCATCAGCCACAAAATTAATACCCATCACCGCTACTTTTGTTGCTCCACCCTGCAATGTAAGTTTCTCTGATGGCAGTAACACGCAGGAAGTTAACCTTGGTGATATTACTTTGGGGGAGAAAATACACGCGCCATTTTCCTTAAAAATTGAATGCAAATACAGCAGGGGATCCTCGATAAATGCTGGGGTGGTCACTGGTAGCTTGTCAGTGGATGACAAAAGATTAATTCAGATGCAGGATGAAATGACAGGTAACGTTACCCCAGTGTATCTTTCTCTTAAGGATAGTCAGTCATCTGCTATTGAGTTTAACACAATATCCGGAGCTGATACGGGTAAACCATTTTGCCCCGGTGATTCAACCAGAACCTGTATTATCACACCGGTAACAACGGTGAGGTCAGGAGCGGGAATTGTGGCCGGCACTAAACTCACAGCCGCTATCATATTTACAATAAATAATCCCTGATTGGATATGTCAGAATGAGCAAAAACAAATTATCTTTTATTATTTTCATAGCTACTGGAATTATCCCCTTCTATATCGAGGCTGTGTGTGGTGTCGTTGTCACAGCAGGACTTCCGGCAAACACTAGACAAGAAGTTACCGATTCCTGGTGGACTATCCCACCAGATATTGATTTATCCGTGCCGGGTTTAGTCTATGTATTAAATGCGGGAGCTGTCGGACCGGTGTTTTCGAGCGTCAATAATAATCAACTCCCTTATTATTTAACTGGTTGGAAAAATATTCTCAGCCATGATGGTCCATTTACCATGTCGGTTAAGCAAACTGCCTGGGATGAGATAAATAACTATAGTCATGAGTCCGCCAGGTTAGAACCAATAGTTAAGATGACTGAGTATGGATATGAGAGTGTGGGCCTGGGAAATAACGTACCGGAAATTAAGGTGCCGATAGACTCAAGATTCTCAGGAAAAAAGATCGGATATGGTTATATCGTAGATACAACTATGACCGCAGGGCGTTACTTCGGGATTGAGGATGGAATGTGCCATCCCTCAGTCCCTGTCGGGACTTCGTATACCTTTCAAGTGTATCTGAGTGACAGAAACCAGGGCGGACATCCGCCGCCTCAGATACGGGATGCTGACGGAAATATATTATGGACCGCTCCGTGGGGTACATATTCTGCTGGCATTGCCGTTGGTACAGTAAATTACACTGAAATAGCTGATGTTTCTGTTGAAATATCTCCTGCAAGTCTTGCTTTTGGTCAAGTATTGTTTGATGAGGTTAAGTCCCTTCCTGTTACCATAACGACAAAAAGTAATGTGCTCAATACAAAAATAAACCTTGAGTATGAGTTTACTGATGACGTGGGGGAGGCGAATTTAAAAATAAATGCAACTGGCATTGATGGCTTATCCGACACGATAACTTCGCCAGGAGTCAAAAACTCACCGGTGACACTGATGCGAAATATATCAATTACGAATAAAAACACTACGGCAGGACCGTATAGTGGATATTTAAGAGTTACCTCAATGATTCCATGATGCTATTTAATAGGAATTTTAAATTCAGATGATTATACTATGGTATAACGAACATCGTATCAAGTTATCGCTGGGAGCACTCAGCCAGGAAATGTACCAACGACAACTCAGCATCGCGCAATAAAACCGTCCATGAAAACATCCGCATCCTCGAGATGAACATCTCAACTGGGCAGGACTATTCCTGCCCCCCCCTGTGCTGTATGTTATCCCAGATTTGTGGGAACGGGTCTGATGCTTGCCGAAATGATAGGCTGGTGCGGGATGGCAAAACTACTCGCCGTTATGTCATGGCACAGGTCGTATGAATAATTTCCGGTTCAGGAAAGAGCGCAATTCAGATGTACTTGTAGTGCAGGACAGACTTTCTCTGAGTATGGCGTCCGCCAACCTGTTGCTGACGGACATCCGGCGCGGTCATGAAAAATAGCGTAGTCAGATCACTCTATATTTCAAGATGTCATCTTGACTACGTGTTTATGGAGGAAACAATAAGCCTGGAATAATTAACAAACGGGCAATCCATTTCCCTGATAAGGGTCTGTGTGGATCATGACATCCAGCACATTTTTATTTTCCAGCACTGCCTTGCGTACTGCTCTGGCAATATTGTGCCCTTCACTGACAGAAAGCCCTCCATCAACTTCAATATGTGCATCTACCAGTATGAGATCGCCCGTTTTTCGTGTTTTCAGATCGTGTACTCCGAGGACGTCAGAGACAGCGAGAATAGTTGCTTTAATTGCGGTTTCCATCTCCGTGCTTGCTGAACGATCCATCAGGTCATGAAGTGCACTGGCGGCAAAAGTGTAGCCCATACGGGCAATCAGAACACCAACCACCATTGCTGCTACCGGATCAACCCATGGAAAACCAAGTAAATTGCCGACAATCCCGACAGACACGACTACTGATGATGCGGCATCAGATCGTGCATGCCAGGCGTTAGCAATGAGCAGAGACGACTGAATGCGTGTCGCGACAGCCAGCATATAGCGGAATAGCAGTTCCTTAGTTACCAGCGCGAACAGTGCTACCCACAACGCAATAATATGCACCTCTGAAATGGCTTCAGGGTGCCACAGCTTGCCGCTTGCGGACCAAATCATAATGGATCCGACAAGGAACAGGATTGCGCCAATAATCAACGAAGCCCCATTTTCATAGCGTCCATGACCATAATGGTGATCTTCGTCAGAAGGTTTGCGACTTTTTTTATTGGCAATCAAAACGACAAAATCCGAAACCAAATCAGAAAACGAATGTATACCGTCAGCGATTAGCCCCTGTGATCCAGAAAATATTCCCAGCAAAATCTGAGCGCAGGATAAGAATATATTAACAACCACACTCACCATCGTACTTTTTTTCGCCATCAAAGAACGATTATGATATTCGTTATCATTGCATTTATTTTCATTGAGCCCCATAAATCCTCATTAGTACCCCAATAGTTCAAGATAGTGAGGATAATATAATCCAGACTAAAAAATGTTAAACAGGGAATCAACCAGACTTGGTTAATTCATTCTAAAAGGTGAAAATGAAACACATTTAGAAAAAGCCCACAGAAATTATTAGCGAACCCCTATTCTCAGGCACGGAATGCTGCTTTCACCCTAAGAATGAGTAGATAAAAATATAACCCCAGGATCTGTGACTGATGTGGGCCTATTTGTAAAAAATTAATTTCATTATACCAAGCTTCTTTTACCTGTTCACTGACCGGGTACATAGCGTAAGCCACGCCAGAATAGCGATCAGTAAAATGTGTCAACTCGAATGTATCAACAAAGCTAAAATGCCGTAAAATAAGAATAGTGAGAATAATGACAATATCAACAATATATAATGTTGGTTTTAAGGCCGATAACCTACGCAACGGTATGGAGCACACCTACGGCGATTTTATCGTCATATGCGATGCAGACACTCGCGTTTTCTCCACCATCCTAACCAATACCTTGGGTTATTTTCGCGCCCCGGCCGTCGCCTGGGTTCAGACTCCCCAGTGGTTTTATGATCTCCCTGCCGGGAGGCGTCTGCCCAAAGTACTGCGAGAAAAGTTAGGCCGACCGGGCCACGCATTTGGCAGGTTTGTGGAAAAATTGGTGGGTCTGCACACCATTGGTCGTGACCCCCTTTTTTAACGATCCGCAGATATTTTACGACGTCATACTGCGGCGCAGAAACTGGGCTAATACCGCATTTTGCTGTGGAGCTGCGTCCATTCATCGCCGGGAAGCCATCATGCAAAGTGCGTTACGTCATTATGCTCATACAGTGGAATCGGAAATCGCGCGTTACACCCGGGAGGTGCCGGACAGTGCGCTGCGGGAATAGCAACGCCAGGCCATGAAAATGCATGTGGCTTATGACACTGAGCTAACCCCCTATAAATTCCATGTCTCTGAAGATATCTATACCTCTATTCTGCTGCACGGGGATCGCGAACATCGCTGGCGCTCGGTCATGCATCCTGAGATTGAATCAAAAATGTTATCGCCGCAGGATCTGTTGACCTGGATGATCCAGCGTTTTAAATATGCGGCAGGTTCCCTCGATATCCTCCTTCACGACACGATATTCAGGAATAGTAAGATTAAACTGAGCATTGCGCAGACGTTAATGTACGGTACTACCTTCTGGTCGTACCTTGCTTGCTTGTGGAATACCGTCTTTTTAATCTCGCCGCTGGTGTATCTTTTTACCGGGATCCTTCCTGTTTCGGCCTACTCCACGCCATTTTATCTCCACTTTTTACCCTTCTTTCTATTCTCCGAGCTAGCATTTATGTTCGGTATGTGGGGGATATCCGCATGGGATGGCAAATCGTCCTATCTTTCACTGTTCGCCATGAATCTTCGTGCATTGGTTACGGTTCTTCGCGGTGAAAAAACAAAATTCCATGTCACGCCCAAAGAACGTCAGTCTGGTTGGGATACGGGTTGTACCGCTGTTTATGCTGGCGGTTGCCAGATTGCATATTGATTTTGAAGAGGAGCAACTGCGGATACATTTTGGGCTGGAATGGGAACACTATGAGCTGCGTGTTTGTCGCCGGTTATAGAATTACCCGACCGCGTACAAGCATTCCTGTGACGACACGATTCGTGCCTAATTGATACCGGATGATGCAAAAATAGGCGTTTGATTCGCAAGGCCATTGACGCGTCGCCCGGTTAGTTTTAACCTTCTACCCCGTGCTCACATTCGTGGACATGTCCTTTTCAGGGCCGATATAGCTCAGTTGGTAGAGCAGCGCATTCGTAATGCGAAGGTCGTAGGTTCGACTCCTATTATCGGCACCATTATCTACGCGACTTCACGCGATGTTCAGCAAAAGTGCCTTGTGCCATATTTTTGCCATTTCCTCCCAGAAATGAGTCAATTTGACCGGGTTCTCAAAAAACGCATGGAACTAAAATGGGTCTATTTACACTGTCATTTTCTGCTCCAGTGAACGAGCAAAAGCGCTGGGAATAACGTAATTACCCACTTTTACGGGACCAGCATGTGAAGTTCCTGATATCAGTGCAAGAAAGAAACAAATTCTACCGCCGACAATATTTTTTGTTGTCTTGTGCATCCTTACAACCCGGTATTTTTATTTACCCCGTACAGATGGCTGCTATTAACCATCATTTCACTGTTATGACCGCTTACCGTGCCAGATTCCGATGCGTGAACGGCAGTTTTATTCGCGTACCCGGCATAATGTAATAACGTTCACGACAGCCCCGTCCCTGCTCGTGGGCTTTATCTTTGCAAGCGCCATAGTCGATCACACGAAATGAAACATTGCCGGTATTGCTGATAACGTCGCCATTACGGCTGTATTCAAAGCGCTCTTTACGCGGCGCGACTACCAAAATCGCGCCAATTCCCTGCTGACGCTGTCACAACAGCCACTTTATTAGCCCGAGTCTCCGCCCTTTCGGTGACCGGCTCATCTATCCATTGCAAACGATAATAACGCTCGACATCATCTGCTGGACTTTTATAAAAGAAGCGAAAAACGTCCTTGGCCTGACCAGAAAGAATAAGGGTTGCATTGAACTGTATTTTTACATCCCCAGTCCAGTAGCCGTCTGGCAGACGCGGAGTAATCTGTGACCGGTGTACTACCATCAGGAACAAGACGTGAATTGCGGTCCAGGAAAATTCATGTGGGCACGGAAAATTCTGCGATATGCAGACTTCTGACGCGACGAAGGAGAGCAAAGATGATTAATAAATTGCAGAACGGAAAACAACCACGTACCAGAAGCAACAGATAAAACTAACCGGGAGATGCATTAACCTTGCGCATCAACGCCTGCTTGTGCATCACCCGGTTTCAATTACGCTCGGATCGTGTCGTCGCCGAAGCCAACCCACTTATATGTGGTCAGTGCTTCCAGCCCCATTGGACCACGCGCGTGCAGTTTTTGCGTACTTACCGCTACTTCCGCACCCAATCCGAACTGGCCGCCATCGGTGAAACGCGTAGAAGCGTTAACGTACACGGCAGAAGAGTCTACTTCATTCACGAAACGATCGGCGTTACGCAGCGTGCGCGTCAGGATCGCATCGGAATGTTGGGTCCCATGCTCGCGAATGTGGGCGATGGCATCGTCCAGGTCAGTAACGACTTTCACATTCAAATCCAGCGACAGAAACTCGTCGTCATACTCTTCGGCTTTCACCGCGACCACGTTAGCGGGCCCTGACTGCAATGTAGCCAGCGCCATCTCATCGGCATGCAGCGTGACGCCACTTTGCGCCATCTGCTCGCTCAGTGCAGGCAGAAAACGTGGCGCGATGTCCTGATGCACTAACAGAGTTTCTACAGTGTTACAGGTGCTCGGACGCTGGGTTTTGGCGTTGACGATAATCTTCAGCGCAGGGGCGATCTCTGCCGTGTCATCTACATAGATATGACATACGCCAATACCACCGGTGATCACCGGAATGGTCGACTGCTCACGACATAACTTGTGCAGACCCGCGCCACCGCGAGGGATCAGCATGTCGATGTACTTATCCATACGCAGCATTTCAGCGACCAGTGCGCGGTCCGGGTTGTCTATCGACTGCACGGCTGCGGCGGGTAAACCGCAGGCTTCCAGCGCCTTTTGGATCACCGCCACGGTTGCGGCATTCGTCCGGTACGTCTCTTTTCCTCCGCGCAGGATCGCCGCATTGCCGGTTTTCAGGCACAGGGAAGCCACGTCGACGGTGACGTTTGGACGCGCTTCATAAATCACGCCAATCACACCCAGCGGGACACGACGACGCTCCAGACGCAGGCCGCTGTCCAGCAGACCGCCGTCAATCACCTGCCCGACCGGATCGGCGAGATGACACACCTGGCGCACATCGTCAGCAATCGCTTTCAGACGCGCCGGCGTCAGGGTCAGGCGGTCGAGCATCGCATCGCTCAGGCCGTTGGCTCGCGCCTGCTCAACATCTTGTACATTTGCGCTGAGGATGCTTTCGGTTTGTGCTTCCAGCTCATCAGCGATTGTTTCCAGTACGCGATTTTTTTCGCGACTGGAGAGCAGCGCCAACTTGTATGACGCGGCTTTGGCAGCAATGCCCATTTTTTCCAGCATATGCCTGTTCCTTAACGGGTAATCATGTCATCGCGATGGACAGCAACCGGGCCGTATTCATAGCCCAGGATGGTATCAATCTGTTGTGAGTGGTGTCCGGCAATACGGCGCAGCGCGTCGCTGTTATAGCGGGTTACGCCGTGGGCAATATCGCGCCCTTCCAGATTGCAGATGCGGATCACTTCACCACGAGAGAAGTTACCTGTCACGCTTTTAATACCTTTTGGCAGCAACGAGCTGCCGCGCTCCAGAATAGCTCCTGTTGCGCCTTCATCGACGGTAATTTCACCGGCAGGTGGCGCGCCGAAAATCCAGCGTTTACGATTTTCCAACGGAGAAGCCTGAGCATGAAAACGCGTCCCAACGGAAACGCCTTCCATCACGTCGCCAATCACGCCTGGCTTGCTGCCTGCGGCAATAATGGTGTCGATCCCGGCGCGGCACGCGACATCGGCGGCCTGTAGTTTAGTCCCCATGCCGCCGGTTCCCAGGCCAGAGACGCTGTCCCCGGCAATAGCGCGCAGCGCATCATCAATACCGTGCACGTCTTTGATCAGCTCCGCCTGCGGATTAGTACGCGGATCGGCGGTGAACAGTCCCTGCTGATCGGTCAGCAACAGCAGCTTATCGGCCCCGGCCAGAATCGCTGCCAGCGCCGAAAGGTTGTCGTTGTCACCCACTTTAATTTCGGCGGTAGCCACCGCATCGTTCTCATTAATGACCGGAACAATGTTGTTATCGAGCAGCGCGCGCAGCGTATCGCGGGCATTGAGGAAGCGCTCTCTGTCTTCCATATCCGCACGCGTTAGCAGCATCTGCCCGATATGAATACCGTATATCGAGAACAGCTGTTCCCACAGTTGAATCAATCGGCTCTGCCCTACCGCCGCCAACAGCTGTTTCGAAGCTATCGTTGCCGGGAGCTCAGGGTAACCAAGATGCTCACGTCCGGCAGCAATCGCGCCCGAAGTAACGATAACAATACGATGCCCTGCGGCATGGAGCTGCGCGCACTGGCGAACCAGTTCTACGATATGGGCGCGGTTCAGGCGGCGCGATCCGCCCGTTAACACACTGGTGCCTAGTTTTACCACCAGCGTCTGGCTGTCACTCATGATTCTCTGCCATTCAAAATTGGGGAAAATGATATCAAACGAACGTTTTAGCAGGACTGGCCCCGGTTGCCAACAACCAGCGTACAAAGCATGAAATTTTATTGCGCAGGATCAGCAAGCGTAGCGGCTGATTTTGACGCCTTTATTACAGAAACAAAAAAACATCCTTTTTTAAAATTATTCTTACTTTGTCATAAAACGTTCATTGCCAGACGTTAAAAACCTTCCTGTCTTTTAGCGGGGATCACACCCAGTAAATATTAGCGCGTACTTTTTAATCAGGAATGAAAATGAAAAAGAGCACTCTGGCATTAGTGGTGATGGGAATTGTTGCGTCGGCATCCGTACAGGCAGCGGAAGTGTATAACAAGAACGGCAATAAACTGGATCTCTATGGCAAAGTAAAAGCCATGCATTACATGACGGATTATGACAGCAAAGACGGCGACCAGAGCTATGTCCGTTTAGGTTTTAAAGGTGAAACGCAAATTAACGATGAACTGACGGGATATGGCCGTTGGGAAGCGGAGTTTGCCGGTAATAAAGCCGAAAGTGACTCCAACCAGCAAAAAACGCGTTTGGCTTTTGCTGGTCTGAAATTAAAAAATCTTGGCTCATTTGATTATGGTCGTAACCTGGGCGCGTTGTACGACGTGGAAGCATGGACCGATATGTTCCCGGAATTCGGCGGCGACTCCTCTGCGCAAACCGATAACTTTATGACCAAACGCGCCAGCGGCCTGGCGACCTACCGCAACACTGACTTCTTCGGTGTTGTGGATGGCCTGGATCTCACCCTGCAGTATCAGGGTAAAAACCAGGACCGCGATGTGAAAAAACAGAACGGAGACGGTTTTGGTACTTCCGTGACCTATGACTTTGGCGGAAGCGATTTCGCGGTAAGCGGCGCGTATACCAACTCCGATCGTACCAACCAGCAGAATCTGCAAACGCGCGGTACGGGCGATAAGGCAGAAGCCTGGGCGACCGGTTTAAAATATGATGCTAACGATATCTATATTGCGACCATGTACTCCGAAACACGCAATATGACGCCAATTTCCGGCGGCTTTGCCAATAAAACACAAAACTTCGAGGCGGTTGTTCAGTACCAATTTGACTTTGGTCTGCGTCCGTCACTGGGTTATGTGCTGTCGAAAGGTAAAGATATTGAAGGCGTTGGGAATGAGGACCTGGTGAATTATATCGACGTGGGTGCAACGTACTATTTCAACAAAAATATGTCTGCGTTTGTTGATTATAAAATCAACCAGCTTGATAGCGATAATAAGCTGGGTATCAATGACGATAATATCGTTGCCGTCGGTATGACCTACCAGTTTTGATTATACCCTTCATACTTCAAGCTGCATGTGCGTTGGCCTTCCTGCAACGCGAATTATTTAGGGTCTAGCATAAAAAATGCCGGATGGAGTTGCGCCGCCATCCGGCATTTTGCTGTTCGTTATGCCGTTAATTTAACCGGTTCATCCTTAAAATCATCAGCAGGCTCCAGCGCCAGATTCAGCGACGTTAACAATCCATGTAATTTTTCATGAAACTCACGCAAGGTGTATTCCAGTCGCTCGACCACTTCGGTCTCTTTCACTGGCACCGCAGTCCAGTTACCATCTTTATCAAACAAACCAAAATGATAGCTGTAGGTAAAGCGTTTTTCCTGCGCTTCCAGTTCCATCCACCAGCCCCAGAATTCGCGTTTCTCGGGGGCGGGTTTCACGTTGACGCAAACAGCCAGACAATCGAAGAAAAATCGATTATCTTCGCACTGTCCTTCGCGGATATACGGACCCAGCGCGGTGAATTTCTTGATCAATCTACTTTTCGGATGCCCACTCGGTAACGTCATTACGATCTCCTTAGGTGAAGCACCTGTTTTACCAAATCGATAAAATTTAGCAAACTTTTAACACAATCTCTGATTGATCCAACCGGTTATTTCCTGCAGCCCTTTGTCAAAATTGCGATACACCGGGTTGAATGGAATCTCCAGCAACTTACCGTCAGAAGATGAAGATGTGATTAAACGCGACTCCTCTTCCGGGCTAAATGGATCGTTTTTCCAGAACCCCGACAACATTGGCGTCGGACAACGTCTGCCCAGCAGACCCTGCACTTTTAATGAATAGCGATTAAGCTCTACACGCAGCGCTTCATCGGAGGCGTCATGCATCCCCAGACGACTTGCCAGAACGTCAAGATACATTTCCGGAACGCTTGCCTGGCGCTGCGGGTCGCTAAGCAGCGCGTGAACCACTGGCCCCAAACAGGCCACCGCTTTCAGACGCGATGATTCCAGATACGCCAGGCGTACCGCCACGTTAGCGCCAAAGCGAAAACCGAAGGCCGCCACGCGGGTGTGATCCACCCAGGGAACGTTTGGCAACGCTTTTAATACGTGCTGGTGCAGCAGGCTGGAATCCTGGGTCAGTTTCCATTTTGACGAGAACCCGACCGACGGCATATCCAGCGTCAGCATGGCGATACCGCGCGGGGCAAAGTAGCGCTCATACAGACTGTAGTAATCCGTTTGCATAGAGTCGAGGCCACCGCACATCAGCACCGTCGGGAACGGACCGTCGCCTTTTGGCATATGCAGGAAGCCAGTGATTGGCGCGCCGCCGGTAACGGCAAATTCCATCTCACGCAGCGTACCCGGCAGACGCTGTGCGGCCTCTTCATAGGCACGGTTGGCCAGAGCCTGCGCCTGCTCTGCCAGCTCATCACCTTTTAAGTGGGGATAAGCGGCAATGTTGTACAACGTGGAGGCATGTAGCCAGTGGCGTCCGCTCACCTGCGGATCCGCTTCCATAGACGCTTTCTGTTGCCAGTCCATCGCCTGCTTCGCCCACTCGTAGATCCAGTTCCCGCCGCGATACCCGATGACCGTGTCGTAGAGTTCTTTATCCGTACGTTCGGCTTCACTCATGACGATGCGGGCCTGCACTTCGAGAATTTCACGCGGATCGACGCCACGCCAGATCCACATCAGGCGATTCACCATGCGATACCAGTGCGGAACTGTTTTGCCATCAAGAGCCGATTGTACGGACGGCTGCGCGCCGCGATTAAAACGACGAACCAGCGTTGACGTTTCAGGGTGTTTGAAGCGGGGTTTAAACAGGACTTCGCTGAGGTTAGCCTGTGACATGATTGCAGCCTCCATGAATACTCACTAAGGCATAGTGTAACCTGACACCGCAAAAAAAGAACAACGCCCGGCATTGCCAGGCGTCGAAAACGTTATTGATTAGCGACCAGAGATCGGCGGGACAAACACAACGCCCATATCCCACGGCTGCTCAATCCAGGTATCCTGAGGGATATCAACAACATAACCATTCACCAGCGGACGACCGGCCGGCTTAGCGAAGATCGTGACGAAATGCGCTTTAGGATACATTTCGCGGATCGCAACGGCGGTACCACCGGTATCAACCAGGTCATCAATTACGATAAAACCTTCACCGTCGCCTTCGGCACGCTTCAGCACTTTCAGTTCGCGCTGGTTGTCGTGATCGTAGCTGGAGATGCATACGGTATCGACATGACGAATACCCAATTCACGCGCCAGCAATGCGCCCGGCACCAGACCACCACGGCTAACGGCAATAATGCCTTTCCATTGTTCAGAAGGCATCAGGCGGCTTGCCAGTTTACGTGCATGGATCTGCAACATGTCCCAGGTGACGACGTATTTTTCGCTCATGTGAAGTGTCCCAGCCTGTTTATCTACGGCTTAAAAAGTGTTCGAGGGGGAAATAGGTTGCGCGAGATTATAGAGATCTGACGCACTAAAAACCAGTGTTTCGCGGAATCCGCGCCTCTTTTTGCATGCTTTATGCTAGCCGTCGGCGGAGAAAGTGGTATTCTCAATCGCATCGCGCAAGCCTGACTTGTGGTGTTTTTAATTCTGCTAACCCTGTGGCCTGCAAGCAAGTTTTGCAGGACATCGCCAAGGAGACTCAACGTGTCTGAACTGTCTCAGTTATCCCCGCAACCGCTGTGGGATATTTTTGCCAAAATCTGTTCTATTCCTCATCCGTCCTACCATGAAGAGCAGCTCGCTGAACACATTCTGAGCTGGGCCCAAGAGAAAGGTTTCCACGTCGAGCGCGATCAAGTCGGTAATATCCTGATTCGCAAACCCGCTACCGCAGGAATGGAAAACCGCAAGCCGGTCGTTCTGCAGGCGCACCTGGATATGGTCCCGCAGAAAAACAACGACACCGTGCACGACTTCACCAAAGATCCTATCCAGCCTTATATTGATGGCGAATGGGTAAAAGCCCGTGGCACCACGCTGGGTGCGGATAACGGTATCGGTATGGCGTCCGCGCTGGCCGTTCTGGCTGATGACAATGTGGTACACGGTCCGCTGGAAGTCCTGCTGACCATGACCGAAGAAGCAGGTATGGATGGCGCATTTGGTCTGCAGGCTAACTGGCTGCAGGCGGATATCCTGATCAACACCGACTCAGAAGAAGAAGGTGAGATCTATATGGGTTGCGCAGGTGGGATCGACTTTACCTCTAACCTGCCGCTGTCCCGTGAAGCAATCCCGGCTGGCTTCCAGAGCTTTAAGCTGACGTTAAAAGGTCTGAAAGGTGGCCACTCCGGCGGTGAAATCCACGTGGGTCTCGGCAACGCGAACAAGCTGCTGGTACGCTTCCTGGCGGGTCACGCTGAAGAGTTGGATCTGCGTCTGGTTGATTTCAACGGCGGTACGCTGCGCAATGCGATTCCGCGTGAAGCCTTCGCTACCCTCGCCGTGGCTGCAGATAAAGTTGATGCGTTAAAAGCGCTGGTCAGCACCTACCAGGAAATCCTGAAAAACGAGCTGGAAGCTAAAGAGAAAAATCTGGCTCTGCTGCTGGATGCCGTTACTAACGACAAAGCCGCGCTAACCGCGCAGTCTCGCGACAGCTTTGTACGTCTGCTGAACGCCACCCCTAACGGTGTGATCCGCAACTCCGACGTCGCCAAAGGCGTGGTAGAAACCTCCCTGAACGTCGGTGTGGTAACCATGACTGACGATAATGTCCAGATCCACTGCCTGGTACGTTCGCTGATCGACAGCGGTAAAGACTACGTGGTGAGCATGCTGGATTCACTGGGTAAACTGGCTGGCGCCAAAACTGAAGCCAAAGGCGCGTATCCAGGCTGGCAGCCGGATGCAAACTCTCCGGTTATGCACCTGGTTCGTGAAACCTATCAGCGTCTGTTCAATAAAACGCCGAACATTCAGATCATCCATGCTGGTCTGGAATGTGGCCTGTTCAAAAAACCGTATCCGGAAATGGACATGGTTTCCATCGGGCCAACCATCACCGGTCCGCACTCCCCGGATGAGCAGGTTCATATCGAAAGCGTCGGCCACTACTGGACGCTGCTGACTGAACTGCTGAAGTCTATTCCGGCGAAGTAAGTCTGCGTTAAATGCCGGATGGCGCTGTGCTTATCCGGCAATACATGTATGTCACAACCCCAATAACAGCTGCCTTTCTATTTGTGGATCCAGCAGCGTGACGTGTAACCCCACCAGCCTCACACCTCGCCCTCCCCGACGTGCTTCCCAGGTTTTGTGTGCCGTCGCAATTAAGTCGTCTTTATTTAAGCGCGGCCAGACATGCTCCTGAGTGGTCTGCTGAAAATCATTAAACTTGAGTTTTATTCCCTGGCGGGCGATCAGGAGATCCGGCTTAACCTTTGCCAGACGCCGTTCCAGTTCGGGATAGAGCCGCTCAATAATCGCTTCACACTCTGACCACTGATGAATATCTTCCGCCAGTGTCCGCTCGACGCCGACGGATTTGCGCAGCCTGTCGCTGTTGACGTCCCGCTCGTCAATTCCCTGACTGCGCTCCCACAACACGCGGCCAAACTTACCAAAACGTTTGAGCAGCGTAGCCAGATCGTATTTTTGAATATCTTCGCAGGTACGCAATCCCATCGACTCCAGCTTAGCGGCGGAGACTTTACCGACGCCGGGAATTTTCCCCAGCGGTAACGTTTTGAGAAATTCAGGGACATCAGCAGGGGTTATCACATATTGCCCGTTGGGTTTATTGAGATCGGAGGCGATTTTTGCCAGGAATTTAACCGGCGCAATCCCCGCAGAGGCGGTTAGCTGTAGTTCATTGAAGATCGTCTGGCGGATCTCCTGGGCGATCAGCGTCGCGGAGCCGTGGCAGTATACGCTGTCGGTGACATCCAGGTAGGCTTCATCCAGCGAAAGCGGTTCAATCAGCGAGGTATAGCGGGAGAAGATCGCCTGAATCTGGCATGACGCTTCTTTGTATGCCTCATAACGACCGGGTAACAGGGTAAGATGCGGGCACAGCTTTAACGCCATTCCGGTTGGCATTGCGCTGCGCACGCCAAATTTACGCGCCGGATAATTGGCTGTGCTGATAACCCCGCGGCGTTCACGACTGCCGCCAATGGCAATGGGAATGTCACGCAGGGCGGGATTATCACGCATTTCCACCGCCGCGAAAAAGCAGTCCATATCGACATGTATGATTTTGCGCATGACTCACCTCTCACAACACTGTTTAAGTATACAGTATTTTTGCGACATGAGAAGTCAGCTCCTCTGCAACGTCAGTGCGTGTCCATTCATCACAAAGCGCGCATCACACAGATAACGCACAAATTGTCCGTCGCGTACACACGCTCGCGCAGCGTCTCATTTAACTCATGAGGTTCGGTGTACCATAAAGTTCGCTAACCCACAAAATACGCCACGCCTGACAGACTTTAAGCACAATTTTCCGTATAAAGAAAATCTAAAGTGTAAACGCAGCACGAGAGACTTGCGAAAAACTCTCTGGGTGATAATGTGAGCGCTCCAGATCCAGATTTATCCGATTTGGGGACTCTTTTTGCCGTCCTGGCGTGTGTAATCGTTTTATCAAGGAATATGTAGTATGCGTAAAATCGCATTTTTTCTTGCGATGCTTTTATTGCCGTGCGTTTCGTTTGCCGGTTTGCTGAGCAGCAGCAGCCCGACTACGCCTGTCAGCAAAGAATATAAGCAGCAATTAATGGGCTCCCCTGTCTATATCCAGATCTTCAAAGAAGAGCGAACGTTGGATCTGTACGTCAAGATGGGCGAACAGTATCAATTGCTCGACAGTTATAAGATCTGCAATTATTCCGGCGGCTTAGGGCCGAAACAGCGTCAGGGTGATTTCAAAAGTCCGGAAGGATTTTACAGCGTACAGCGCGGACAGCTGAAACCGGATAGCCGCTTTTACAAAGCGATTAACATTGGTTTCCCTAACGCCTACGACCGCGCACACGGTTATGAAGGTAAATACCTGATGATTCACGGTGCCTGCGTTTCCGTCGGCTGCTACGCGATGACCGATAACGGCATTGATGAGATTTTCCAGTTTGTCACCGGTGCGCTGGTGTTTGGGCAGTCCAGCGTGCAGGTCAGCATTTATCCGTTCCGTATGACCGACGCCAACATGCAGCGCCATAAATTCTCGTATTACAAAGAGTTCTGGTCACAGCTAAAACCGGGATACGATTACTTCGAACAAACGCGTAAGCCACCAACAGTTTCCGTCGTAGATGGCCGTTACGTTATCAGCAAGCCGTTGAGTCACGAAGTGGTCCAGCCGCAGCTGGCATCAAACTACGCGCTCCCCGAGACAAAATAATGCCCACTCGCCTGGCATAATCTTTTGCCAGGTTTCATTGCCGGTTAACGGCTGCGTGGCAATCACGGTGACCACATCATTGGGTGTGGTCTCTGAGCTAAAATCGATTTCCACATCCTGATCCAGCAACGTCGCTACACCAAATGGCGCACGCCGGGTGATCCAAAACAGGTTGGTCGAACAGAAGGCCATCACATAACGCCCGTCAGACAGCAGCATGTTGAAGACCCCCTTCTCTCGCAGTTCTCCTGCCAGCACCGCGATATACTTAAATACTGCCGTCATATTGCCAGGCGTGCGTGGATAGCGCTCAGTCAGCTTATGCAGTAGCCAGCAAAATGCTTTTTCGCTGTCGGTTTCCCCGACCGGACGGAAATTACCGGTTTCCAACGATTTATAGCCGCTGAGCTGGCCGTTATGAGCGTACGTCCAGTTACGTCCCCACAGCTCTCGCGTAAATGGATGGGTATTTTCCAGTGCCACTTCGCCACGGTTCGCCTGACGAATATGGGCAATCACAGAACAGGATTTGATGGGATAGTCTTGTACCAGTTTGGCGATAGGCGAATTAAAGCTGGGTTGCGGATCTTTAAACGTACGGCAGCCCTTACCTTCATAAAAAGTAATCCCCCAGCCGTCTTTGTGCGGACCGGTACCTCCGCCGCGCTGAACCAACCCGGTGAAGCTAAAGCAGATATCGGTTGGCACATTGGCGCTCATCCCGAGCAGTTCGCACATATATCACCTCCACAACAGCGGGGGCGACGAGCCCCCAGCGAAGTCTTATTTAACCATCTCTTTTTCGATCAACTGGATCAGGATATGAATAACTTTGATATGAATTTCCTGAATGCGGTCAGCGTAGCCAAAGTGCGGCACGCGAATTTCGATATCCGCGCTGCCTGCCATTTTACCGCCATCTTTGCCGGTCAGGGTGATGACTTTCATTCCCTTCTCACGCGCCGCAGCAATCGCTTTAATCACGTTACCGGAGTTACCCGAAGTGGAGATGCCTAACAGGACATCGCCCTCGCGACCCACAGCTTCCACATAACGGGAGAACACATAATCGTAACCGAAATCGTTGCTGACGCAGGAGATATGGCTAACGTCAGAGATAGCGATCGCCGGGTAGCCAGGGCGGTTTTCGCGATAGCGTCCGGTCAGCTCTTCGGCGAAGTGCATCGCGTCACAATGGGAGCCGCCGTTACCGCAAGAAAGTACCTTACCGCCCGCTTTGAAGCTGTCTGCCAACAGGACCGCCGCGCGCTGAATGGCGTGAATATTGGCGTCATCTTTAAGAAAATTAGCCAGCGTTTCCGCCGCTTCGCTCAGTTCGTTACGAATAAGATCCTGGTACATGAGGATATCCTTCAGCATGAATGTAAATGACAAGATGCAGTGTACCGGATAGCGCTACCAGCGAGAAGTCCAAGCCACAGGAATGGCGGCGGCTTTTGATTTTTTGTGCCGGTTAAAACGACAACAATGTGAGCTTTGTTGTAATTATTTTGTAAACATATTGCTAAAAGAATTCACATCCACTACAACCATATCATCACAAGTGGTCAGACCTCCTACAAGCAAGGGAGCTTTTCGTTATGATGATTTTGAGTATTATCGCTACGGTTGTCCTGCTCAGCGTTCTGTTTTATCACCGCGTGAGCTTATTCCTCAGCAGCTTAATTTTGCTCGCCTGGACGGCTGCGCTTGGCGTAGCTGGCCTGTGGTCAGTCTGGCTGCTGGTTCCTCTGGCCATTATCCTCGTACCGTTTAACTTTACGCCTATGCGCAAATCCATGATCTCTGCGCCGGTGTTCCGCGGTTTCCGCAAAGTCATGCCACCGATGTCGCGCACTGAGAAAGAAGCGATTGATGCCGGTACGACCTGGTGGGAAGGCGACCTTTTCCAGGGCAAGCCAGACTGGAAAAAACTGCATAACTATCCTCAGCCACATCTGACTGCTGAAGAACAAGCGTTTCTTGATGGCCCGGTGGAAGAGGCCTGCCGCATGGCGAACGACTTCCAGATCACCCACGAACTCGCGGATCTACCGCCGGAGCTGTGGGCATATCTAAAAGAACACCGCTTCTTCGCAATGATCATTAAGAAAGAGTACGGCGGGCTGGAATTCTCCGCCTACGCTCAGGCTCGCGTTCTGCAAAAACTCTCCGGCGTTTCCGGGATCCTGGCGATCACCGTTGGCGTACCTAACTCATTAGGCCCTGGCGAACTGCTGCAGCATTACGGCACCGAAGAGCAGAAGAATCATTACCTGCCGCGTCTGGCACGTGGTCAGGAAATCCCATGCTTCGCCCTTACCAGCCCGGAAGCGGGTTCCGACGCAGGCGCGATCCCGGATACCGGCGTGGTTTGTATGGGTGACTGGCAGGGGCAGCAGGTGCTGGGTATGCGCCTGACCTGGAACAAACGGTATATCACGCTAGCGCCTATCGCTACCGTGCTGGGTCTGGCATTTAAACTCTCCGACCCGGAAAAACTGCTGGGTGGCGAAGAAGATCTTGGCATTACCTGTGCGCTGATCCCAACCTCAACGCCGGGTGTACAAATTGGACGTCGTCACTTCCCACTGAACGTACCTTTCCAGAACGGCCCAACGCTGGGTAAAGATGTCTTCGTACCGATTGATTACATCATCGGTGGCCCAAAAATGGCCGGTCAGGGCTGGCGTATGCTGGTGGAATGTCTGTCCGTAGGACGCGGTATTACCCTGCCGTCTAACTCGACGGGCGGCGTGAAGTCGGTCGCGATGGCAACCGGTGCGTATGCGCACATTCGTCGCCAGTTCAAAATCTCTATCGGTAAGATGGAAGGTATTGAAGAACCGTTGGCACGTATTGCGGGTAACGCCTACGTGATGGATGCTGCGGCATCGCTGATTACCTACGGCATTATGCTGGGTGAAAAACCGGCTGTGCTGTCGGCCATCGTGAAGTATCACTGTACCCACCGTGGGCAGCAATCAATCATCGATGCAATGGATATTACTGGCGGTAAAGGCATTATGCTTGGGGAAAGCAACTTCCTCGCTCGTGCTTATCAGGGCGCGCCGATCGCCATTACCGTTGAGGGCGCCAACATTCTGACCCGTAGCATGATGATCTTCGGTCAGGGTGCGATTCGCTGCCATCCGTACGTTTTGGAAGAAATGGCGGCGGCACAGAGTAACGATGTGAATGCCTTCGACAAACTGCTGTTCAAACACATTGGTCACGTCGGCAGTAACAAAGTGCGTAGCTTCTGGCTTGGCCTGACGCGTGGTTTAACCAGCAGCACGCCAACTGGCGATGCAACCAAACGTTACTATCAGCATCTGAACCGTCTTAGCGCCAACCTGGCACTGCTTTCAGATGTGTCCATGGCCGTACTGGGTGGCAGCCTGAAGCGCCGCGAACGCATCTCCGCGCGTCTGGGTGATGTGTTAAGTCAGCTGTATCTGGCCTCTGCGGTGCTGAAGCGTTATGACGATGAAGGCCGTAATGAAGCCGACCTGCCGTTGGTTCACTGGGGCGTTCAGGATGCGTTGTACAAAGCGGAACAGGCGATGGACGATCTGCTGAAAAACTTCCCGAACCGTCTGGTCGCAGGCCTGCTGAGTGTGGTTATCTTCCCTACCGGTCGCCACTACCATGCACCGTCTGACAAGCTGGATCATAAGGTTGCGAAGATTTTGCAGGTTCCGAGCGCCACCCGTTCTCGCCTTGGTCGCGGTCAATACCTGACGCCGAGCGAGCATAACCCGGTTGGTTTGCTGGAAGAGGCTCTGCTGGATGTGATTGCAGCCGACCCTATCCACCAGCGGATCTGCAAAGAATTGGGTAAAAACCTGCCGTTTACCCGTCTGGATGAACTGGCGCACAATGCGTTGGCTAAAGGACTGATTGATAAAGACGAAGCTGCAATTCTGGTGAAAGCCGAGGCGAGTCGTCTGCGCAGCATCAACGTGGATGACTTTGAACCCGAGGAGCTGGCGACTCAGCCGGTAAAGCTGCCAGAGAAGGTGCGTAAAGTCGAAGCCGCATAACGACACACGCACAACGTTTAGCCCCGCTTAATGCGGGGCTTTTTATTGCCACATTTTCGTAAGAGCTCATGCTACAGTGTCAAAATGTTATTCAACGAGGAGCCTCGATCGTGCCTGGTTTGAAAATTACGCTGCTGCAACAACCACTGAGCTGGATGGATGGCCCAGCCAACCTGCGCCATTTCGACCGCCAACTGGAAACCGTCAACGGACGTGATGTCATTGTGTTGCCCGAGATGTTTACCAGCGGATTTGCCATGGAAGCGGCAGGCAAATCGCTGGCACAGGAAGAGGTCGTAAGCTGGATGCGCGCTAAGGCGCAACAGACGAATGCCCTGATAGCGGGTAGCGCGGCTCTCCAGTCTGAACGCGGCCCGGTTAACCGCTTTTTATTGGTCGACCCCGAAGGTGATGTCCATTTTTATGACAAACGTCATCTGTTCCGTATGGCGGATGAGCATCAGTATTATCAGGCCGGTGACGCGCGGGTGATTATTGAATGGCGCGGCTGGCGTATTCTGCCGTTGGTCTGTTATGACCTGCGTTTTCCGGTGTGGTCACGCAACCGCGGCGACTACGACCTGGCATTGTATGTTGCCAACTGGCCGGCGCCGCGTTCGCTGCACTGGCAGGTTTTGCTCACCGCCCGGGCGATTGAGAACCAGGCTTATGTAGCAGGATGTAACCGCGTGGGCACTGACGGTAACGGACATCATTATCGCGGCGACAGCCGGGTGATTAATCCGCAGGGTGAGATTATTGCCACCGCCGAACCGCATCAGGCCGCGCGTATTGACGCTGAACTGTCTCTCTCGGCGCTGCGTGAGTATCGCGAAAAGTTTCCCGCCTGGCAGGATGCCGACCCGTTCACACTATAAATATCGCCACCCCTCCCGCTGCGGAACATTTTCCGTGGCGGGATTGTTTCACTCCGTAACCAACCGCAAAACAAATTCGCGTGGCGACACGCTTCTGGCAACGTATCCTGCCAGGGATAATTACTCGTAACCGACAAGTGGCAAATATTGTCGATAATTCCCTTCTCAGGATTGCAATAATGAAGAACTCCGTACGCATGACTTTGCTGGCAGTTACCGTGGCTGGCGCGTCTTTTAGCACGTTTGCAGCAACCACATCTAATGTTCCGGCTCCTGCCCAGGATCCGATAGTACAGCATCTTAAGCTGAGCACTGACCAGGTTGCGCAGATTAAAAAACTGCACCAGCAGCTTGAAACCAATGTCGGGCAGATTTCGGTGAAGGATGTGAAAGACGGCGCGTTGATTGACGTCATCAAGTCCGGGAAATGGGATGAAGCGGCCGTCAAAAAACAGCTTTCCGCGTTCAGCAATATCGAACAGCAAGCGCGTTATTACCGCGTGAAATACTATTTTGATCTGAACAAAGTGCTGACTCCAGCACAGCGCCAGCAGGTACAAAAAGATATCGCGCAGACGCTGAGCGAGTAACAACGAAGCCTGCAATAACACATGGTTGCAGGCTTTTATTTTTCTGGGTTAAAACGACGAAATCCTGAATCATTTCTGACTCAGGCTTTCTGAATATTGGCGGAATGGACGGGACTCGAACCCGCGACCCCCTGCGTGACAGGCAGGTATTCTAACCAACTGAACTACCACTCCGCGTTGTGTTCCGCTTGGGAACGAAGCGAATATTACGGATTGCCTCGCGCCTCGTCAACGCTTTTTCTCACGATTTTTAATCGTTTGCTGCAAAAATCACCCGAATGGTCATTTCCATACGAAAAACGTACAAACTATGCCCGCCAGAGGCAACTTCCGCCTTTCTTCTGCACCAGGTCAAGGCGCGACTCATGGGCCGCTAACTCTTCATCAGTGGCGAAAACAACGCGTAGTTTGCTGGACTGTCGCACAATGCGCTGGATCCCCGTGTCATTCTGCTGCTGGCTGTCACCTTCCATTGAGAACGCCATCGTTGTCTGCCCACCGGTCATCATCAGATAAACGTCGGCCAGAATCTGAGCATCGAGCAATGCGCCGTGCAAGGTACGTTTACTGTTGTCTATTTCATAGCGTGAGCACAATGCATCAAGGCTGTTGCGCTTGCCAGGAAACATTTTCCTCGCCAGCGCCAGGCTATCGGTTATTTTGCAGAATTCGTTGGTCTTCGGAATATCCCGCTTGAGCTTAGCGAATTCGTAATCCATAAAGCCAATATCAAACGATGCGTTATGGATGACCAGCTCCGCGCCGCGAATGTAGTCGAGAAACTCATCGGCCACATCGGCAAACGTAGGTTTATCGAGCAGGAACTCGTCAGCGATGCCATGCACGCCAAATGCTTCCGGGTCCACCAGCCGATCCGGCTTCAGGTAAACGTGGAAGTTATTCCCGGTCAGGCGGCGGTTCACCACTTCAACCGCACCGATCTCAATGATCTTGTGGCCTTCGTAGTGGGCACCAATCTGGTTCATACCGGTGGTTTCGGTATCGAGGACTACCTGTCGTGTAATTCCAGTGCTCATAACGGTCATTTATGTCAGACTTATCGTTTGATTTCGATTTGCTAAAACAGGAAGTCTACCAGAGATGCTTAAACAGGTAGAAATTTTCACCGACGGTTCTTGCCTGGGAAATCCGGGGCCAGGTGGTTACGGAGCGATTTTACGCTATCGCGGGCGCGAAAAAACCTTTAGCGAAGGCTACAACCTCACCACCAATAATCGCATGGAGCTAATGGCGGCAATCGTTGCGCTGGAAGCCCTGAAAGAACAGTGTGAAGTGATACTCAGCACAGACAGCCAGTATGTGCGTCAGGGCATTACGCAGTGGATCCACAACTGGAAGAAGCGCGGCTGGAAAACCGCAGATAAAAAGCCGGTGAAGAACGTCGATCTATGGAAACGTCTGGATACCGCGCTGGGGCCGCATCAAATCAAATGGGAGTGGGTGAAAGGCCATGCGGGTCATCCGGAAAACGAACGCTGCGATGAGCTTGCGCGCGCCGCAGCCATGCGTCCAACTCAGGATGATATTGGGTATCAGGCTGAGGCTTAAGCGTCGGGTTTGCGGTATTGCCGGGTCGCGCCGACGGCCTGGCGGATAGGCGTTTTGCTTTTATTTTGTTTCATCGGGTTGAGCGTGAGCGGAATGGTTCGCTTACGCGCAACCACCAGTTGCAAACATCCCAGCGCGGGAATATGGGCGCTTAACATTTTTCCGCCCTTCTTATTCCAGGGCAGGACGTGAAAACGGCTGTAGTGCAGCACTTCAAAATTCAGCAATGAAAGCCAGTCCAATTGCCGCATGAGCGTAAACATCCGGCTGTTGTAGGGTGATGTTTTACGCAATACGGGCACCAGTTTACGCAATCCCATCAGGCTTACCGGGTTAAAACCGCTCAGAATCAACCAGCCGTCATCAATAAGCACGCGATCGGCCTCACGCAATAAGCGATGGGGATCGGAACACCACGGTAGCGTATGGGCCAATAAACAGACATCCACAGACTTATCGGCAAAAGGTAGATGCAAAGGATCGGCCGTCACCTGCATGGGAGACCCTTGCAAAGAAACATTAACCTGATGAGAAACCGCGCACGCTTCGGAATCGATTTCTGCGCTTAAATTACCAATCTTAAGCAGATGAAAACCGTACATTTTTGCGAACCACGGGTTAAGCTGATACTCCAGCGCCTCACGATAGTATTCGCCCCATGGCAAATCATTCCAGCTAACGGGCGCTACGACAGTTTGAGGGATCCTTGCCGGTTTCATCACAACCTTCCGTTACGCATTGAGAGGTAATCTATGAATCTTAACAGTATTCCTGCATTTCAGGACAATTACATCTGGGTCCTGTCGAATAATGACAAGCATTGTCTGATTGTGGACCCGGGCGAAGCAGCTCCCGTTTTGAAAGCTATTGCAGAACATAACTGGGTTCCTGATGCCATTCTGCTGACCCACCATCATCAGGATCACGTGGGCGGCGTGAAAGAACTTTTACAACACTTCCCACAAATAGTGGTGTATGGACCGGCTGAAACGCAAGATAAGGGAACGACGCACGTAGTTGAAGATGGCGATATTGCACTGGTTTTGGGGCATGAATTTACGGTAATTGCTACGCCGGGTCACACTTTAGGACATATCTGTTATTTTAGTCACCCTTATTTATTTTGCGGCGACACGCTCTTTTCCGGCGGCTGCGGACGTCTGTTCGAAGGAACGGCATCTCAAATGTATCAATCACTTAAAAAAATAAACTCACTTCCTGACGATACGTTAATTTGTTGCGCACATGAATACACATTAGCAAACATGAAGTTTGCCTTAAGCATTCTGCCTCACGATTCGTTTATTAATGAATATTATCGTAAAGTTAATGAGTTACGGGTAAAAAAACAAATGACACTACCCGTAATTCTGAAAAATGAGCGACGAAATAATCTTTTCTTAAGAACGGAAGATATTGATTTAATTAATGAAATAAACAAAGAAACAATATTGCAACAACCTGAAGAGCGTTTTGCCTGGTTAAGGTCAAAGAAAGATACGTTCTGACAATTCCGGGTTGCCTTTTGAAAACTTCGCCGTTATGATCGGTCGTCTTTTAAGCAACTATTGACACACACATGAAGGCAAAAGCGATATTACTCGCCTCTGTCCTGCTTGTTGGGTGCCAGAATACTGGTAACGTCCAACAACACGCACAGAGCCTTTCTGCAGCTGGTCAAGGGGAAGCAGGAAAGTTTACAAGTCAGGCGCGATGGATGGACGACGGAACGTCTATCGCTGCTGATCAAGATTTGTGGGCTTTCATTGGTGACGAGCTAAAGATGGGAATTCCGGAAAACAGCCGGATTCGCGAACAGAAACAGAAGTATTTACGCAATAAGAGCTATCTCCACGATGTAACTTTACGGGCAGAGCCGTATATGTACTGGATAGCCGGGCAGGTTAAGAAACGTAACATGCCAATGGAACTGGTACTACTACCCATAGTGGAGAGCGCTTTTGATCCTCACGCAACGTCTGGCGCCAATGCCGCAGGTATTTGGCAGATCATTCCGAGCACGGGGCGCAATTATGGTTTAAAACAGACCCGCAATTATGATGCACGTCGCGACGTTGTGGCTTCCACCACCGCCGCACTGGACATGATGCAGCGTCTGAACAAGATGTTTGATGGCGACTGGCTGCTGACCGTAGCTGCTTATAATAGCGGTGAAGGACGTGTCATGAAGGCGATTAAAACGAACAAAGCCCGTGGTAAACCCACTGACTTTTGGTCGTTGCCATTGCCTCAGGAAACAAAGCTGTATGTGCCTAAAATGCTGGCATTGAGCGATATACTCAAAAACAGCAAACGCTATGGCGTGCGTCTGCCAACAACAGACGAAAGCCGCGCGTTGGCACGTGTTCGCTTGAGTAGCCCGGTTGAAATGGCTCAGGTTGCCGATATGGCGGGTATCTCCGTCAGCAAGTTGAAGACCTTCAATGCTGGCGTGAAAGGCTCCACGTTGGGTGCAAGCGGCCCGCAATATGTGATGGTGCCAAAGAAGCATGCAGAGAAGCTGCGTGAGTCTCTGGCTTCAGGCGAGATTGCGGCCGTACAGTCAACGCTGGTTGCGGATAACACGCCGCTGAACAGCCGTAGCTACAAAGTTCGCTCTGGCGATACGCTTTCCGGCGTCGCTGCACGTCTTGGCGTGAGCACGAAGGATCTGCAGCAGTGGAATAATCTGCGTGGGTCGTCGCTGAAAGTGGGCCAAAGTCTGACGGTAGGTGCGGGTACCAGCGCACAACGGTTAGCTAATAACAGCGATAGCATCACCTATCGTGTGCGTAAAGGCGACTCACTGTCGAGCATTGCCAAGCGTCACGGGGTTAACATCAAGGATGTGATGCGCTGGAACAACGATACGGACAATCTGCAGCCTGGCGATCAGCTAACGTTGTTTGTGAAAAACAACGGCATGCCGGACTCCTGATAGTATTGTAGAAATAAAGGCACTGGCTTCCCCCCAGTGCCTTTTTTATTTATCCCGCTTTATGCGCCTCAACCATGATCGTGTCGCTGGTAAACGAGCCATCTTCCTGCAACGCAAAGTAGGTTTTCACTTCGGCAGAAGCACTCTGTTGGTAAACACGAATCGCGTCACTCAACGCTGCAGGCGTGCGCATCCGCGCCACCCACGAACTGAACTCCAGCGGCAGACGATCGGTTAACAAGGTATCGGCAATCAGATTGGCGTTATTGATTAATGACAGCCACTCTCCGCTGGAATAGTTGCGGACGTGCGAGGTATCACGTAACGCCTCCACGGTTTGCAACCAGATATCACGTACAGGATGGCCTGGCGACATCACATCCATCACAATCAGCACACCGCCGGACTTCAGAACGCGATTCACTTCCCGCAGCGCACTCCCGACATCATGCCAGTGATGCGCGGAATAGCGGCTAATCACTACATCAAATACGTCATCTTCAAATGGCAGGCTTTCAGCATACCCCTGCTGTGTGACGATATTTTCCAGACCTCTGTCTTTTGCCGCTTCAGAGACCACTTCAAGCATCTGTGACGATAAATCATAAGCCACGACCTGCTTTACGTGTTGCGCAGCCACAAAGCTGGCGTGCCCCGCTCCGCATCCCATATCCAGTACGCGGGCCAGCGGAAATGCCGACAGCCTTTCTGCCAGACGTTGCAAGTCACGACCAGAGGCATGCACCGCACTGGTTAAATAGGCATTTGCCTGAGAGCCAAACTGCTTTTCGACGTTGTCATGATGAGAGCGTGTTGTCATTGTGTTGTCCTTCGGTTGTTGTGAAAAATGAAGGGCAACCATCACAGGCCTGCCCTACGGCAGACCTGACACACCGTTATTGTTCAGGTTTGCCGGGACTGAATTCAACGAGTAGCGGGTTATGGTCGGATGCGCGGGTAACCAGCACTGAGGCTTCACTCACGTTCAGACCGCGATAGAACACAAAATCGAGAGGACGACCAAACGCGCGGCGACGCTGATCGTCGGTAAAGCGCACCTGGCGCAGCGACATTTCACGCGCAAAGCGGTACAGCGCATTCATCCGTCGACGGCTCCAGGCATTAAAATCGCCAGCCATGATCACCGGGCCGCTGTGATGAGCAATCTGATCGCCAATGGGAAGTAATTGCTTACTATAGACATCAACGCCAAGGCTAAAGTTAACCGCGTGGATATTCACCACCATTAACAACCGAGTGTCAGGCAACGGGTACACCGTCACCAGCGCCGATTTCGCCAGCCGTAAAATAGGCTCACGCTCGCGCAATGGGCAACAGTATACTGGGTGAGCGGAGGAAAGCGTCATAACGCCAGAGGGATGCTGAGGCAGCACAAAGGCCGGAACCTGATCGGCCGCAAGATAATTAGCGGTCGCAAACTGCACCAGTTCTGGCGTGGTTTGCGCTTCCTGCAATAACACCAGATGCGCGTCTTTGCCAAAATTCTTCAACACCGACTGCCATTCAGCTCGCTGCTGTTTAAAAATATTCCATACCAGCACGCGAATGCGATCTTCACTGCTCAACGGTACGCCTGCGGGTAATGCCTGGCCAATATGCGCAAACGACCCTGGCGGTAAAATCCGCTCGGCGGGTTGTCCGGCAACATAACGCATGGCATAGGTGTTTTTTCGCACTTTAGACTTTCAAACCTCTGTAACGTCAACCAGTCCGCAGCCGGACTGGTTCTTCTGTTATAGGGATTTTAGCAGTCACTTTCAACGAACAATTGCAGTTTGTTTTGTAAGTGGGCGCTTACATCAATGATTTACCCCAAAACAACACGCGCGGGCTTATCAAGACGACCGCTGAACCCAATTAGCAGGAAAGCAACCAGGACAATAAGTGCGCCAATCCACGGCGTCTGCGCCAGACCATAATGCTCGACCGTTTGTCCACCAATCACTGAACCCAGTGCAATGCCAATGTTAAACGCCGCAATATTCAACCCTGACGCCACATCAACAGCATTAGGCGTAAATTGTTCCGCTTTCTGTACCACGTAGACCTGCAACCCTGGTACGTTGCCAAAGGCAAAGATCCCCATCACCAGAATGGTAACCAGCGCGGCGTATTGCGTGGAAGCCGTCAGTTGGAAAACCATCAGCAGAACAAACAGCGCGGCGAAAATGAATTTCAACGCAGGAACCGCACCATGCTTATCCGCCAGCTTACCGCCCCAGATATTGCCGATAGCCACTGATACGCCGTAACCCAGTAAGATCCAGCTTACTGCTGCCGGAGAGAATCCCGCCAGATCCTGCATCATCGGTGCCATGAAGGTAAATGCTGTGAACACGCCGCCGTAGCCCAGTGCCGTAACAGCGTAAATCAGCAACAGACGGGGATGAGTCAGCACTTTCAACTGGTCGCGAATGCTGGCGGCTGCACGACCGGGAATGTTGGCGGGGATCAGCAGTTGACTGCTGATCAGCGCAATCACGCCTAACATTGATACTGCAAGGAAAGTCTCACGCCAGCCAAAGTGCTGACCGATAAACGTACCCAGCGGCACACCCGTTACCAGCGCCACCGTTAAGCCGCCAAACATAATGGCAATGGAGGAAGCCGCTTTCTCTTTTGGCACCAGACTGGTCGCGATAGTAGAGCCAATCGAGAAAAATACACCGTGAGCTAGTCCCGTCAGCAAACGGGCGACAATGAGTGTCATATACCCGGGAGCTTGCCATGCCAGCAAATTCCCTGCCGTAAACAGGACCATCAGCGCTACAAGTAACTGTTTACGCGGCAGACGTCCGGTGAGAGCGGTTAGCACCGGTGCGCCAATCGCCACACCCAGCGCGTAAATTGAAACCAGCAGTCCGGCGGAAGGTAACGAGATCCCCAGCTGTTGCGCGATAGTCGGTACCAGGCCAACAATCACAAACTCAGTCGTCCCAATAGCGAAGGCACTAATTGTGAGTGCAAATAAAGCGAGAGGCATAAATAACTCCATAACATCAGTAATCAGATGACACGCAGTATGCCGGGATGTTTTAATGACAAAAATATTCAAAATCTCAATATAATTTTGCTTCAGGTGCAAAAATGAAAGCGACATCCGATGAACTTGCGATTTTTGTGGCCGTTGTGGAAAGCGGCAGTTTCAGCCGGGCAGCAGAACAGCTCGGACAGGCTAATTCTGCGATCAGTCGGGCAGTAAAAAAACTGGAGATGAAACTGGGCGTAAGTTTGCTTAATCGCACGACTCGGCAGCTAAGTCTCACTGAAGAAGGAGAACGTTACTTCAGACGTGTGCAGCAGATACTGCAAGAGATGGCAGCCGCAGAAACGGAAATCATGGAGTCGCGTAATACTCCGCGCGGTCTGCTGCGTATCGATGCGGCAACGCCGGTGATGCTGCATTTCCTGATGCCGCTAATCAAACCGTTCCGTGAGCGATATCCTGAGATGACGTTGTCTCTTGTCTCCTCAGAAACGTTCATCAATCTTATTGAAAGAAAAGTGGATGTCGCGATACGAGCAGGTACCCTGACTGACTCGAGCCTGCGTGCGCGCCCGTTATTTAGCAGCTATCGCAAGATTATCGCGTCCCCTGACTATATTGCCCGTTTTGGCAAGCCCGAGACCATCGAACAGCTAAAACAGCATCTGTGTCTGGGGTTTTCCGAACCCGTTTCACTCAATACCTGGCCGATTGCCTGTAGCGATGGACAGCTCCATGAGGTTGAGTGCGGGATTTCTTCCAACAGCGGGGAAACGTTAAAACAGCTTTGTCTGAGCGGTAACGGCATCGCATGTCTTTCAGATTATATGATTGATAAAGAGATTGCGCGGGGAGAACTGGTGGAACTGCTGGCCGATAAACGTCTGCCGGTCAAAATGCCTTTCAGCGCCGTTTATTACAGCGATCGTGCGGTCAGTACACGCATTCGGGCATTTATAGACTTTTTAAGTGAATATATAAAAACAGCTCCCGAAGGAGCTGTGAAAGAGGGTTAAAGAGTACAAAGGATCGAGCAATTAATCCCAGGCAGGAGCCAGTCCTTCCGGGCTGACAAGGCGATCGTTGCAGTCCAGTGCTACGATCGCTTTTTTATCTTCGCCATCCAGATGCAGATCCAGCGCCAGCATGAACTCCTTAACGGATACCGCATCGCCCGGAGATGGCCAGTGGATCAGCGTCAGATCAACATAATCTGTACGCAGTTTCTTCAGGCTTTCTTTCAGGCTTGGGATTAGTTTGTCTTTGCTAAGATTTTCAATCCAGATCTTGGTGGTGAGGTACAACTCGTTACGCGGTACGCCGCTTTCGGCAATCGCCTACCCCACAGCCGCTTCATTATCATAGATTTGCGCAGTGTCGACAGCACGGTAGCCCAGCTCAAGCGCCGTTTTAACAGAAGCGATAACCACGTCATCTTTCAGGCGGAAAGTGCCCAAACCGAATGCAGGGATAGCCATAGAATTCCTCTTTATAATCACTATGTTCGTTAATTAAAAAGATTATGGCCTTCAGCTCTTTATAGAAAAGAGTGATAAATGCAGAAGATTTTTGCAGATGTAGCAATAATTAAATTGCAGGAAAAGAAAAAGCCCTGAGCTAATGCTCAGGGCTTTTAATAAGTGGCGGAACGGACGGGACTCGAACCCGCGACCCCCTGCGTGACAGGCAGGTATTCTAACCAACTGAACTACCGCTCCACCGAATTTCTTTGTCACTACCCGGATTATACATCCCGGTTTACTGCAATTTGATGCCTGGCAGTTCCCTACTCTCGCATGGGGAGACCCCACACTACCATCGGCGCTACGGCGTTTCACTTCTGAGTTCGGCATGGGGTCAGGTGGGACCACCGCGCTACAGCCGCCAGGCAAATTCTGTT
>NZ_WPCV01000002.1 GCF_018035235.1 Citrobacter sp. On2M | reverse complement strand
GGCGTACCGTTAGCTGAGGCCCCGCTTAAACCTAGTGGAGGGAAGAATACCCAGATGGACCTGATTCAGTTCTGTGACAGCGGACAATGCTTTGTTTGACGCAACTGATAGCCAGTTATGAGCTGGCTATTGGGTGCGAATGCATTGCCACGTTATCCCTTTTGCCCGGCCAAAAGTGCCGGGTTCTTTTTGCCTGGAGACACCCATGAGCGAAATTACCTTAATCGTGCCCAACGACTGGGTAACCGAAGAGAAGCTCGTCGAGATTACCGGCCTTCGTCCTGGCACTATCGAGCGGGCCCGCAAAAATTGCTGGATGATCGGACGGGAATACCTGCACGTTTCCCCGGACGGTGTACCGAAGAAGAACAGCGAATGCATGTACAACAGAAAGGCTGTCGACCAGTGGGTTGAGAGCATGTCAAAGAAACAGCCTGGTGCGCGCCAATGAAGATCCGTTTATGCTTAGCAGGCTCTTGGACGTCAGGAGGGAATAATGGCTAAGTCAGCATACCCAACAGGCGTGGAGAACCACGGCGGAACGCTCCGCATATGGTTCATCTATAAAGGAACCCGGGTGCGTGAAAGCCTCGGCGTGCCAGATACATCAAAAAACAGGAAGGTTGCAGGCGAATTGCGCGCGTCAGTTTGCTTTGCAATAAAGACTGGTAACTTCAACTATGCAGCCCAGTTCCCGGACTCACCGAACCTGAAGAAATTCGGAGTCGAGAATAAGGAAATCACTGTGCTCGAGTTGGCGAACAAGTGGCTTGAGTTGAAGCGGATGGAGATCAGCACCAATGCGATGTCGCGCTATTCATCAATAACGCGCAACATGGTGCCGAGAATTGGTGGGGACAAACTGGTATCTGCGGTGACACAGGAAGACCTGCTTTTTATCAGGAAGGAGTTGCTAACTGGCTATCACGTATTGAAGACAGGACAGAAGACACCAGTAAAAGGAAGATCCGTCAGAACTGTCAACAACTACATGAGAACCATGTCAGGAATGTTTAACTTCGCTGCTGACAGTGGTTATGTTAAGGCGAATCCGTTTAGCGGTATTTCCATGCTTAAACGGTCACGTACTGAACCAGATCCACTCACACGAGAGGAGTTCGTCAGACTCATTAACGCATGTACTCATCAACAACTGAAAAACATGTGGTCGCTGGCAGTGTACACGGGGGTTAGGCATGGGGAACTGGTATCGCTGGCATGGGAAGATATCGATCTGAAAGCAGGAACGATGATGATCCGTCGCAACCACACTTTAACGAAGGAGTTCACCCTTCCAAAAACTGAGGCCGGAACGGACCGTATCATAAACCTGATTCAGCCAGCCATCGATGTGTTGAAGAACCAGGCTGAAATGACCAGGCTGGGCAAGCAGTATCAAGTTGAGGTTAAGCTGCGTGAATACGGTCGTGCTGATGTGCATCCATGCACATTCGTTTTCAACCCACAAATAGTATCGCGTAATGGCCGTGCCGGGCATCATTACGCAGTAGGGTCGATCAACCAGTCGTGGGAGGCGGCAATGCGACGCGCCGGAGTTCGCTATCGCAGAGCATACCAGTCACGACACACTTACGCATGCTGGTCGTTAGCTGCCGGTGCCAACCCAAACTTCATCGCGAAGCAAATGGGGCACACCGACGCGCAGATGGTTTACCGGGTGTACGGATCATGGATGGCAGAAAACAATCATGACCAGGTACTCATACTCAACCAGAAATTGAGTGAGTTTGCCCCATCTATGCCCCACGCGATTGGATCAGATGGGTATTAATTATAACTATCATTAGGTTAGATGACCTAAACCTGCATGGACATCACTTCCTGATACGCCGACACCAGTTTGTTACGCACCTGAATCCCCATTTGCATTGAAACTGACGCTTTTTGCATATCGGTCATCACATCATTCAGCGCAATACCCGGTTCACCGAGGGTAAATTTCTCAGCCTGCACACGGGACGCGGTTTGCACATCGCTGATCCTGTCTAACGCCGCATGCAGTTGACCGGCAAAGCTGACGGTCGGTTGTGGCTGCATATCCTGCATTTTTGCTGACATCGCCGTAGCCTGTAGCTGGCTGATAACCCCTTCAATCCCCTGTATTGCCGACATTCTGATCCCCTGGATGATTTTTTACGTAGTTGAGATTACCAGTTAGTCAATAAGATAAAGGCGTTAAATAACGATAAAAAACCACGGTTTTTAACGCATAGAAAAATTCGAAACCGCAAATAATGAGACCGTCAATTTTTCGAGTTTGCTGACCCGGGAGTGAGTCTTGTTCCACTTTGCAAAAAACGCCGTCCACGATAAGCCACGAGGTGCGAGATGAGTGCGACAGCATCGACTGCAACCCAGCTTAAACCTCTCGAGTGGTTAAATCGCCTGCGCGCGAATCCCAGAATTCCTCTGATTGTGGCGGGAGCCGCTGCCGTCGCTATCATCGTGGCGATGGTTTTGTGGGCCAAAGCGCCTGACTACCGTACGCTGTTCAGCAATCTTTCCGATCAGGACGGTGGCGCAATTGTTACCCAACTGACGCAGATGAACGTTCCCTATCGTTTCACTGAGGGAAGCGGCGCGATTGAAGTTCCTGCCGACAAAGTCCATGAACTGCGTTTACGTCTGGCGCAGCAAGGCCTGCCCAAAGGCGGCGCGGTGGGTTTTGAGCTGCTGGATCAGGAAAAGTTTGGTATCAGCCAGTTTAGCGAGCAGGTCAACTACCAGCGCGCACTGGAAGGTGAATTAGCCCGTACCATCGAAACACTGGGACCGGTAAAACGCGCCCGCGTGCATCTGGCAATGCCAAAACCGTCGCTGTTTGTACGTGAGCAAAAAGCGCCTTCTGCCTCCGTCACCGTCAATCTCGAGCCGGGTCGTGCACTGGATGAAGGTCAGATCAGTGCGGTCACGCATCTGGTATCCAGCGCTGTTGCAGGGTTACCGCCCGGCAACGTTACGCTGGTCGACCAGGCGGGGCATTTATTAACCCAGTCGAACACCAGCAGCCGCGACCTTAACGATGCGCAGCTGAAATACGCCAGCGACGTCGAGGGCCGCGTTCAGCGTCGTATCGAATCGATTCTGTCGCCAATTGTCGGCAACGGTAATGTTCATGCGCAAGTCACCGCGCAGCTTGATTTTGCCAATAAAGAGCAAACCGAAGAACAGTACCGTCCAAACGGTGATGAGTCTCAGGCCGTGCTGCGTTCTCGTCAGTTGAACGTCAGTGAGCAGATCGGTAGTGGAGCACCAGGCGGCGTGCCGGGCGCATTGTCTAATCAGCCAGCACCCGCCAATACTGCGCCAATCGCCAACCCACCGGCGAATCAGCAAAACGCGCAAAATACGCAAAACGCGCAAGCGACGAATAACAGTAATAATGCGGGCCCGCGCAGTACTCAGCGCAATGAAACCAGCAACTATGAAGTCGACCGTACGATTCGCCACACCAAAATGAACGTTGGCGATGTGCAGCGTCTCTCGGTGGCAGTAGTCGTCAACTATAAAACCTTGCCAGACGGCAAACCGCTGCCGTTGACCGCCGAGCAGATGAAGCAGATTGAGGATCTGACCCGCGAGGCGATGGGTTTCTCCGACAAGCGTGGTGACACCCTGAACGTGGTGAACTCTCCCTTCACGGCGACTGATGACTCAGCTGGCGAACTTCCGTTCTGGAAACAGCAGTCCTTTATCGACCAGTTAATGTCCGCTGGCCGTTGGTTGCTGGTTCTGTTGGTGGCCTGGATCCTGTGGCGTAAGGCTGTTCGCCCACAGTTGGTCCGTCGCAGCGAAGAAGCGAAAGCGATACAAGAACAAACACGTATCCGTCAGGAAACCGAAGAAGCGGTAGAAGTTCGCCTCAGCAAAGACGAGCAGACCCAGCAACGTCGTACGAACCAGCGTCTGGGCGCAGAAGTCATGAGCCAACGTATTCGTGAAATGTCAGATAACGATCCGCGCGTCGTGGCGCTGGTCATTCGCCAGTGGATGAGTAACGATCATGAGTAATGCCCTTACCGGTACCGACAAAAGCGTCATTCTGTTGATGACCATTGGCGAAGATCGCGCGGCGGAGGTGTTTAAGCACCTCTCCACGCGCGAAGTTCAGGCGCTCAGTACAGCGATGGCGAACGTACGCCAGATCTCCAACAAGCAGTTGACGGAAGTACTGGCCGAGTTTGAACAAGAAGCCGAGCAGTTTGCCGCGCTCAATATCAACGCTAACGAATATTTGCGCTCCGTACTGGTGAAAGCGTTGGGCGAAGAACGCGCCTCCAGCCTGCTGGAAGACATTCTGGAAACCCGCGATACCACCAGCGGTATTGAAACGCTCAACTTTATGGAGCCGCAAAGCGCCGCCGACCTTATCCGCGACGAGCATCCGCAGATTATCGCCACCATTCTGGTACACCTCAAGCGGGGCCAGGCGGCTGATATTCTGGCGCTGTTCGACGAACGTTTACGTCACGACGTGATGCTGCGTATCGCTACTTTCGGCGGCGTCCAGCCTGCCGCGCTGGCAGAACTGACCGAGGTACTAAACGGCCTGCTCGATGGCCAGAATCTCAAACGCAGCAAAATGGGCGGCGTGAGAACGGCGGCAGAAATTATCAACCTGATGAAAACTCAGCAAGAAGAAGCGGTTATTACCGCCGTACGCGAATTCGACGGCGAACTGGCGCAGAAAATTATCGACGAGATGTTCCTGTTCGAGAACCTGGTGGACGTCGACGATCGCAGTATTCAGCGCCTGCTGCAGGAAGTGGATTCCGAATCACTGCTGATTGCTCTGAAAGGTGCCGAACAGCCGCTACGCGAGAAGTTCCTGCGCAACATGTCGCAACGTGCTGCCGATATTCTGCGCGACGATCTCGCCAACCGCGGTCCGGTGCGTTTGTCGCAGGTGGAAAACGAACAGAAAGCAATCCTGCTTATTGTGCGTCGTCTGGCAGAAACCGGCGAGATGGTGATAGGCAGCGGCGAGGATACTTATGTCTAACGAATTGCCGTGGAAAGTCTGGACCCCGGACGACCTCGCCCCACCGATGGCGGAGTTCGTACTGGCCGACCACAGCGAAACGCCGCTGTCAGAAGAGACAGAAGAGCCAGAGCTTTCCCCTGAGCAACAGCTTGAACAGCAGCTCGCACAGTTGCAAATGCAAGCCCATGAGCAAGGTTATAACGCGGGTTTGGCAGAAGGTCGCCAAAAGGGTCACGAACAAGGTTATCAGGAGGGGCTGAGTCAGGGGCTGGAACAAGGCCAGGCCCAGGCACGCGCGCAGCATGCCCCCATCCATGCCCGCATGCAGCAGTTGGTGAGCGAGTTTCAGAATACCCTGGATGCGCTGGACAGCGTCATTGCCTCACGCCTGATGCAAATGGCGCTGGAAGCGGCGCGTCAGGTTATTGGTCAGACGCCAATCGTGGACAACGCTGCGCTGATTAAGCAAATCCAACAGCTGTTGCAACAGGAACCGCTGTTTAGCGGTAAGCCGCAGCTACGCGTACATCCCGACGATCTCCAGCGTGTGGAAGAAATGCTCGGTGCCACACTCAGTCTGCACGGCTGGCGACTTCGCGGCGACCCGACGCTGCATCACGGCGGCTGTAAAGTCTCCGCCGACGAGGGCGACCTGGATGCCAGCGTCGCCACGCGCTGGCAAGAACTCTGCCGTCTGGCAGCGCCAGGAGTCGTGTAATGACCACACGCCTGACTCGCTGGCTCAATACGCTGGACAACTTCGAAGAGAAAATGTCGCTGCTGCCTGCGGTACGCCGTTATGGTCGCCTGACTCGTGCCACCGGGCTGGTACTGGAAGCCACAGGTCTACAGTTGCCGCTGGGCGCCACCTGCGTCATTGAACGTCAGGACGGCAACGAAACACAGGAAGTCGAAAGTGAAGTCGTGGGCTTTAACGGCCAACGTCTGTTTCTGATGCCGCTCGAAGAGGTCGAAGGCGTTCTGCCCGGCGCACGCGTGTATGCAAAGAACATTGCCGGGGAAGGTCTGCAAAGCGGGAAGCAATTACCGCTTGGCCCTGCTCTGCTCGGGCGTGTGCTTGACGGCAGCGGAAAACCGCTCGACGGCCTGCCCGCCCCGGACACCACCGAAACGGGGGCATTGATTACACCGCCGTTTAACCCCCTGCAACGCACCGCGATTGAACACGTTCTGGATACTGGCGTACGCCCTATCAACGCATTGTTAACCGTCGGACGCGGTCAGCGTATGGGTCTTTTCGCAGGTTCCGGCGTCGGTAAAAGCGTCCTGCTCGGCATGATGGCGCGCTATACCCAGGCCGATGTTATCGTCGTCGGTCTGATTGGCGAGCGCGGTCGCGAAGTTAAAGATTTTATTGAAAATATTCTCGGCGCTGACGGTCGCGCACGCTCGGTGGTGATTGCCGCTCCGGCAGACGTTTCGCCGCTGTTACGTATGCAAGGCGCGGCTTATGCCACGCGTATCGCCGAAGATTTTCGCGATCGCGGACAGCACGTATTGCTGATTATGGATTCCCTCACCCGTTATGCGATGGCGCAACGTGAGATCGCGTTGGCGATCGGCGAACCACCGGCAACGAAAGGTTATCCACCCTCGGTATTCGCTAAATTACCGGCGCTGGTCGAACGTGCCGGGAACGGCATTCACGGCGGCGGTTCAGTCACCGCATTTTATACGGTACTGACTGAAGGCGACGACCAGCAGGATCCGATTGCCGATTCCGCGCGCGCGATTCTGGACGGCCACATCGTCTTGTCCCGTCATCTGGCTGAGGCGGGCCACTATCCGGCTATTGATATTGAGGCTTCTATTAGTCGCGCCATGACCGCGCTCATTAGTGAACAACACTATGCGCGGGTGCGTAACTTTAAACAGCTGTTATCCAGCTTCCAACGCAACCGCGATCTGGTCAGCGTGGGCGCGTATGCCAAAGGCAGCGATCCGATGCTGGATAAAGCCATCGCCTTATGGCCACAACTGGAAGCATTCTTACAGCAAGGTATTTTTGAAAGAGCTGACTGGGAAGATTCTCTGCAGGCTTTAGAACTGATTTTCCCTGGTGTGTGATTAAGCAGGAGAGCATAGGTCATGGCACAACATGGTGCATTAGCAACATTGAAAGACCTGGCTGAAAAAGAGGTAGATGACGCCGCTGTCTTATTGGGAGAGATGCGTCGTGGCTGTCAGCAGGCGGAAGAGCAGTTGAAAATGCTGATCGATTATCAGCATGAGTATCGCAACAATCTGAACAGCGACATGGGCCAGGGTATTACCAGCAATCGCTGGATCAATTACCAACAATTTATTCAGACGCTGGAAAAAGCGATTGAGCAACATCGCCAACAGCTCAATCAATGGACGCAGAAAGTAGACCAGGCATTGAACAGTTGGCGCGACAAAAAACAACGTTTACAGGCGTGGCAGACACTGCAGGACAGACAAACTTCGGCGGCATTACTGGCCGAAAACCGCCTGGATCAGAAAAAGATGGATGAATTTGCTCAGCGCGCAGCTATGAGGAAACCCGAATGATTACTTTACCCCAACTGATTACTACCGACACCGATGTAGCCGCAGGTCTTCAGTCAGGCAAAGCGGTAGATTCACCCGAGGATTTTTTAGCGATACTGGCTGGCGCATTAGGTGTGGGCGACGCACAAGGTAAAGCCGCCCCGCTGTCGCTGGCCGATTTACAGGCGGCAGGCAGCAAACTGCAAAAAGGGTTGTTACAAAAAAATGGTGACCCAACACCGTCGCTCAAGTTAAGTGAACTGCTGGCGCAAAAAGAGATACATAGCGATGCATCCCTTGCCGACATGACTGACGCCCAGCAACTGTTGTCAGCCCTCACGCCATCGCTGAAAGCGAATGCTATGACAACATTGGGTAAAGTGACTCAGCAGGATGAAAAAAACACCTCGCTGAGCGATGACGATCTCGCCAACCTGAGCGCGCTGTTCGCTATGCTGCCAGGCCAACCGCTGACCACACCAGCCGTTGACAGCACGCCTGTACCTGTTGATGCGACGCTTTCAACGTTAACACGCGGCACGGCACATGGCGCTATCGCTGATAACGCGGGCGATTTGCTGCCCGGTGATGCCAAAAAAGGCAAAGCGAATAATGCGGCACCTGGTGGTAGCGTAGATCAGACCAACACTCCGACGCTAACCCCGCTGACGGCAGCGGCGGCGACCCGAGCAGAAATTGAAAGCACCCCTTCACCGACCAGCATTGGCGTGACGGCGGCGCCGTTAAGCGGCCCGCAGCCCCATGCACAACCGTTACCGACAGCCGCACCGGTGCTTAGCGCGCCATTGGGAAGCCACGAATGGCAGCAAGCACTAAGTCAGCACGTTACGCTGTTCACGCGCCAGGGTCAGCAAAGCGCAGAACTGCGCTTGCATCCGCAGGACCTGGGCCAGGTGCATATTTCCCTCAAACTGGATGATAACCTCGCTCAGCTGCAAATGGTTTCGCCGCACAGTCACGTGCGCGCAGCGCTGGAAGCTGCGTTACCAATGCTGCGAACTCAACTGGCTGAAAGCGGGATCCAGCTTGGACAAAGCAATATCAGCAGCGAAAGTTTTGCTGGCAATCAGCAATCTTCCGGGCAGCAACAGCAGGCGGGTCGCGCCCAGGGACAAGATATTTTTGCCGCTGAAGATGACGCCGTACTGGCAACGCCTGCCTCACTGCAAGCCGCAGCACGTGGTGATGGAGCTGTAGACATCTTCGCCTAACGCCAGAGGTAGCATGATTATCCGCGTCTTTTCCACGCTTTGTCGTGGACAGGACACGGGATAATCAGCCCATAAGCTGTACCGAAACAGGAAGCCCGTATCTGATGACTGACTCCGCGATTAACAAAAAAAGTAAACGCGCTATTTGGATCCCTCTGCTGGTATTAATTACCCTCGCCGCCTGCGCAACTGCGGGGTATAGCTACTGGCGCATGCAGCAGCAGCCGTCCGCCAGCGTCAAAGCGGAACCGGCTCCACCGCCTGCCCCGGTGTTCTTCGCGCTGGACACTTTTACCGTCAATTTGGGTGATGCGGACCGAGTGCTGTATATCGGTATCACGTTGCGCATGAAAGACGAGGCGACGCGTTCACGTCTGAACGAATATCTGCCAGAAGTACGCAGCCGTTTGCTGCTGCTGTTCTCTCGTCAGAACGCAGCCACGCTTGCCACTGAAGAAGGTAAGCAACAGTTGATTGCCGCCATCAAAGAGACGCTCGCGACTCCGCTCGTTGTTGGACAACCCAAACAGGTTGTCACCGACGTTCTTTATACAGCTTTTATTCTGCGGTAAAGACATGGGCGACAGTATTCTTTCTCAGGCTGAAATCGACGCATTGCTTAACGGCGATAGCGAGACTAAAGACGAACCCATTTCCGGTATCGCAAAAGAAAGCGATATTCGTCCTTATGATCCCAACACCCAGCGCCGCGTGGTACGTGAGCGTTTACAGGCGCTGGAGATCATTAACGAACGCTTCGCGCGCCAGTTCCGTATGGGATTATTTAACCTGTTACGCCGCAGCCCGGATATTACCGTGGGTGCGATCCGTATCCAGCCCTACCACGAATTTGCGCGTAATTTACCCGTTCCGACCAACCTGAACTTAATCCACCTGAAGCCACTGCGCGGTACGGGTCTGGTGGTGTTCTCTCCGAGTCTGGTATTTATCGCTGTAGACAACCTGTTTGGCGGCGATGGCCGCTTCCCGACCAAAGTGGAAGGTCGTGAATTTACCCATACCGAACAGCGCGTCATCAACCGCATGTTGAAGCTGGCGTTGGAAGGCTACAGCGATGCCTGGAAGGCCATCAATCCGCTGGAAGTGGAATACGTTCGTTCGGAGATGCAGGTGAAATTTACCAATATCACCACCTCGCCAAATGACATTGTGGTGAATACCCCATTCCACGTTGAGATTGGTAATCTGACCGGTGAATTTAACATCTGTCTGCCATTCAGCATGATTGAACCGTTGCGCGAGCTGCTGGTGAACCCACCGCTGGAAAACTCGCGAAATGAAGATCAGAACTGGCGCAATAATCTGGTGCGTCAGGTTCAGCATTCTGAGCTGGAGCTGGTGGCAAACTTTGCCGACATTCCGCTGCGGCTATCCCAGATTTTAAAACTAAAACCCGGCGATGTACTGCCGATTGAAAAACCCGACCGCATTATTGCTCATGTGGACGGCGTGCCTGTACTGACCAGCCAGTATGGCACTGTGAACGGTCAGTATGCGTTACGCGTAGAACATCTGATAAACCCGATTTTGAATTCGCTGAATGAGGAACAGCCCAAATGAGTGATATGAATAATCCGTCCGATGAGAACACTGGCGCATTGGACGATCTGTGGGCTGACGCATTAAACGAGCAAAAAACCACGCCTACCAAAAGTGCGGCTGATGCGGTATTCCAGCAGTTAGGTGGCGGCGACGTCAGCGGTGCCTTGCAGGACATCGACCTGATCATGGACATTCCGGTCAAACTAACCGTCGAATTAGGCCGTACCCGTATGACCATCAAAGAGCTGCTGCGCCTGACGCAGGGTTCGGTCGTCGCATTGGATGGTCTGGCTGGCGAACCATTGGATATTCTGATCAACGGCTATCTGATTGCTCAGGGTGAAGTGGTAGTCGTCGCGGATAAATACGGCGTACGTATCACCGACATTATTACCCCCTCTGAACGTATGCGCCGTCTGAGCCGTTAATCATGAATACCCAGGCGACAGTTTCTCAGCCAGCCGCCGTCCCCGGCTCACCGCTGATGCAGGTCAGCGGTGCGCTGCTCGGGATTATCGTATTGATCCTGGCTGCGGCCTGGGCCATTAAACGTCTGGGATTTGCTCCCAAAAGCGCCGGTACGCGCGGACTGAAAGTTGCGGCGAGTACCTCACTGGGCCCGCGTGAGCGCGTGGTGATTGTTGAGGTTGAAGATGCACGGCTGGTGCTGGGCGTAACCGCCTCGCAAATTAACGTCCTGCACACCCTGCCCCCGGTCCCTGCCGATGCAGAAGAAAAAACGGCCTCCCCCGCGGATTTCCAGGCCATGATGAAAAGTTTGCTCAAGCGTCCCGGGAGACCCTGATGCGCCGTTTGTTATTCCTCACGCTGGCAGGCTTATGGCTTTTCAGCCCCGTTGCCCTCGCCGAGCTCCCAGGCCTGGTTAGCCAGCCGCTGCCGGGCGGCGGACAAAGCTGGTCTTTGCCAGTGCAAACGCTGGTGTTTATCACCTCGCTGACATTCTTGCCCGCCATTTTGCTGATGATGACCAGCTTCACTCGCATCATCATTGTTTTCGGCCTGCTACGAAATGCGCTTGGAACACCCTCTGCGCCGCCAAACCAGGTGCTACTCGGGCTGGCGCTATTTTTGACCTTTTTCATCATGTCGCCGGTAATCGACAAAATCTACGTCGATGCATATCAGCCCTTCAGCGAAGAGAAGATCTCCATGCAGGAAGCCATGGAGAAAGGCGCGCAACCGCTGCGTGAGTTTATGCTGCGACAAACCCGTGAAGCAGACCTGGCGCTGTTCGCCCGTCTGGCAAACAGCGGTCCACTACAGGGACCAGAAGCCGTACCGATGCGGATTTTGCTTCCGGCCTATGTCACCAGCGAGCTGAAAACGGCATTCCAGATAGGCTTTACCATTTTTATTCCGTTTCTGATTATCGACCTGGTTATCGCCAGCGTGCTGATGGCGCTCGGGATGATGATGGTTCCACCCGCCACGATCGCGCTGCCGTTCAAGCTGATGTTGTTTGTACTGGTGGACGGCTGGCAGCTGCTTGTCGGCTCGCTGGCACAAAGCTTTTACAGTTAGAGGCGCGAAATGACTCCTGAATCGGTCATGATGATGGGCACAGAGGCGATGAAAGTCGCCCTGGCCCTTGCCGCACCTTTACTGTTGGTCGCCCTCGTCACGGGTCTAATCATTAGTATTCTGCAGGCTGCGACCCAGATTAACGAAATGACGCTGTCCTTCATTCCCAAAATTGTCGCGGTTTTTATTGCCATCATCGTTGCCGGCCCGTGGATGCTTAACCTGCTGCTCGACTACGTGCGTACGCTGTTCAGCAATATCCCTTATATCATCGGGTAGATGACATTATGTTGCAGGTGACCAGCGTTGAGTGGCTCCACTGGCTGAATCTTTACTTCTGGCCTTTGCTGCGCATCCTGGCACTCATCTCGACGGCTCCTATTCTCAGCGAGCGCGCCATCCCCAAACGGGTAAAACTGGGGCTGGGATTGATGATAACCGTCGTTATCGCCCCGTCGATTCCCCCGGTAGATGTCCCTATCTTTTCTGTTGAAGCGTTATGGCAAGCAATGCAACAGATCCTCATCGGCATCGCCTTAGGCTTTACCATGCAGTTTGCGTTTGCTGCAGTGCGCACCGCCGGGGAATTAATTGGTCTGCAAATGGGCCTCTCATTTGCAACATTCTTCGACCCTGGTAGCCGTCTGAATATGCCGGTCCTGGCGCGACTGATCGACATGCTCGCGATGCTGTTGTTCCTGACCTTTAACGGCCATTTGTGGCTGATTTCGCTGTTGGTCGATACCTTTCATACGTTGCCCATCGGCGGTAATCCGGTGAACAGTAATGCCTTTCTCGCGCTGGCGCGTGCGGGTAGCCTGATTTTCCTCAACGGACTCATGTTGGCACTGCCGATAATGACGCTGCTACTCACACTCAACCTTGCACTCGGCTTGTTGAATCGCATGGCACCGCAGCTGTCGATTTTCGTCATCGGTTTTCCACTCACCCTTGCCGTGGGTATTTCATTAATGGCGGCCCTGATGCCATTAATTGCGCCGTTCTGCGAGCGATTATTCAGCGAGATTTTTAATTTGTTGGCTGATATTGTCAGCGAAATGCCCGGGAAATAATAACCCTTAATTTTTATCCTGTTTACTAAGGATTATCCTAAATTTAAAAAGCAACAACATCCACCAGGATATACCTGTCGCGGCTTATTTGTTTTTGTCTCACTCACATAAAGCAACATTTACTTTACTTTAAGATGTTTCCTGGCAAATTATACGCAACTTTACGGGATAGTAATTTCGCCTGAAAAACAGCGAAAGCGTCATCTTAGGTCGTTATTATTCCGTTTAGTTGTGATGAAATAATCAGGTAAGGGGAATTATCGTTACGCATTGAGTGAGGGTATGCCATGTCAACGATTATTATGGATTTATGCAGTTACACCCGGCTAGGGTTGACCGGATATCTGGTGAGTCGGGGAGTGAAAAAAAGGGAAATCAACAACATTTCCAGCGTTGATGAGCTCAGCCTCGCCTGTGTCTCTCAGCAACCCGCTGTGGTGTTTATTAATGAGGACTGCTTTATCCACGATCCTGCTAACAGCCAGCAAATAAAGCAAATCATTAATCAGCATCCCGGCACATTATTTATTGTGTTTATGGCAATTGCCAATGTGCATTTTGATGAATATTTATTAGTAAGAAAAAACTTATTGATCAGTTCTAAGTCGATTAAACCAGATTCACTGGATGAACTCCTTGGCGATATTCTGAAAAAGGAAGTGGATATTGTCATTGATGTAAATCTGCCGACCTTGTCATTAAGCCGCACCGAATCCAGTATGCTACGCATGTGGATGGAGGGCCAGGGAACAATACAGATATCAGATCAAATGAATATCAAAGCCAAAACCGTGTCATCCCATAAGGGGAATATAAAACGAAAGATAAAGACGCATAATAAGCAAGTGATCTATCACGTTGTGAGACTCACAGATAACGTTACCAATGGTATCTTTGTGAATATGCGCTAAGACGTTCTGACTGGTGGCGACTCCACCAGTCAGAATCAAAAAGCTGAACTCACCTCACTCCACTTTTTCCACAAAGATACCATCCTGATGACCTGACTCATTAAAGAACCAGATACCGAGCGGGTAGTCTTCCAGCGAAACGAGGTACATGGTGCCTTCACTAAATTCTTCAATAGCCAGTACCACGCCCGGTCGACGAGGACCGCCGTCCGTTTTGACTGTAACCCGATCATTCACCTTCATCGTTTTCCTCCTGTGGCTTTGTGCCAGTGTAGAACAATTTCCTTTTTCTGGCAGCGCCCGGCTCGTGCGATTGCGGGTTTTATCGACGGTCTATACTTAAGTTGTGCGTATCTGATGTTGGGATACGCTCCCCCGGTATCCTTAACGGTTGAGAGGTATGAGGATGAAAACCGCGAAAGAGTACAGCGATACGGCCAAACGTGAAGTCAGCGTCGATGTGGACGCGCTGCTGAAGGCAATCAACGAAATCTGCGAGAGTGAGATTCATCGTAGTCAGGATGACCCGGAACGCGTCAGCGTCGATGGGCGTGATTACCATACATGGCATGAACTTGCCGACGCGTTCGAGCTTGATATCCATGATTTTAGCGTGTCGGAGATCAATCGCTGACTGAGGGCGAAAAAAATCCCGGCCCTTATCGGGTCGGGATCAAGCTTGCTTATGCAAGAAGCACTTGAAAATTCGTTACACCAGGAAATCTGATGTGAAACAAACCTTATCTGCAATTTTTTTGCCTGACAAGTAAATAATTCTCACCGAAATGATAAATATAACTAATGGTTGAGAGTTCACCAGGTTATCTTCAAGCCAGGTGTTCAGGCATCCTGGCAGAGCGATCTTCGCTCACCCGACACCAGTTCATCTTCACGGAATGCTTCCCGTTTGACGCCAAAGCCGTCGTACCAGCGACATTCCACCATTCCGCTGGCATACCCGGTAACGATCATGCGTGGGCCCCCCTCTTTGGAGGTGACTTCCTCACTGACAGAAAAGACCATACCTGCCTCCTGTATCAAGAGAAACCTTTACACCTTAGACGACAAAGAGGCGTTTTGCGTAATCATCTCTGCGACAATTAGTGCGAAACTCCGCGTAGTCTGGCGACGGCTTTCACCAGCAGCACCACGACCCCGCCAATGATAAAACCGAGCACCAGATTCAGCAGGGTCGGAAGCATTAGCGCAATCAATGCACTTTGCTGTTGGGAAAAATGTTCAATCGCATGATGCAACGGTGATATCCCGTGTACCACGATTCCACCACCGACCAAAAACATCGCCAGCGTACCCACCACAGAGAGGGTTTTCATCAGCCAGGGAGCGACCACCAGCAATCCTTTCCCCAGCGACTGGGCAAGCGCGCTACGTTTTTCTGCCAGCCAGTAGCCAATATCATCGAGCTTAACGATAATCCCAACCAGGCCGTATACCCCCACGGTTACGACTAACGCGATGCCTGATAACACCAACACCTGATTCAGCAGTGGCGCATCCGCGACGATACCCAGCGTAATCGCGACAATCTCGGCAGATAAGATAAAATCGGTACGTATCGCCCCTTTGATTTTATCTTTTTCAAAGGTGAGAGGATCCTGCGCCGCCAACGTTGTCAGACGCTGCTGGCGCTCCTCTGGAGTCTCTTTGTGCTTACGCGCTTGCAAGGTATGGAGAATTTTTTCTGCCCCTTCAAAACAGAGAAACGCCCCGCCAACCATTAATAAAGGGGTGATCGCCCACGGAATGAAGGCGCTTATCAATAGCGCCAATGGCACAAGGATAACTTTGTTAATAAATGATCCTTTTGCCACGCTCCAGACTACCGGGAGTTCACGGTTCGCCCGCACGCCTGAGACCTGCTGCGCGTTAAGCGACAGGTCATCCCCCAATACACCCGCCGTTTTTTTCGCGGCCAGTTTTCCCATGACTGAAATATCATCCAGCAGCGTGGCGATATCATCGAGTAAGGTCAGTAAGCTACTTCCTGCCAAAGTTTTAATCCTCAATATTATTTTTTTGCAGCCATAAGTATGAAGTAAAACACGCAATGCTGAAACTGACCTTTCTGGTCAACATTTTTTTAACATCAGTACGTAATTATAAATCTCGCCAGCACGATAGTTTTGACGTTTACTATGTTGCACCTTTTTATTTCCACCGTGAGGGATTATGCGTTTCAGGCAATTGTTACCGCTTTTCAGTGCGCTATTCGCGCTGTACATCATTTGGGGTTCCACGTACTTCGTTATTCGTATTGGCGTTGAAAGCTGGCCGCCGTTGATGATGGCCGGCGTGCGTTTTCTCTCTGCCGGAGTGTTATTAACACTTTTTTTACTTCTTCGCGGACACAAGCTACCGCCTCTGCGCCAGCTCCTGAACGCCGCGTTAATTGGTATCCTGCTGTTGGCCGTGGGTAATGGGCTGGTTACCGTTGCAGAACATCAAAATGTTCCTTCCGGTATTGCCGCCGTAGTGGTCGCCACCGTCCCGCTGTTTACGCTGTGCTTTAGTCACTTTTTTGGCATCAAAACACGCAAACTGGAATGGATAGGGATAGCTATTGGTCTCGCCGGGATCATCATGCTGAACAGCGGCGGCAATTTGAGCGGTAATCCATGGGGCGCTGTTTTAATCCTGATTGGCTCAATGAGTTGGGCGTTTGGTTCAGTGTACGGCTCACGCATAACCCTGCCCGTTGGCATGATGGCAGGATCCATAGAAATGCTCGCCGCCGGTCTCGTGTTGATGTGCGCCTCACTACTTTCCGGGGAAAAATTGACCACTATGCCGACGTTTTCAGGCTTTATGGCGGTAGCCTATCTGGCCCTGTTTGGCTCTATTATTGCCATTAATGCCTATATGTACCTGATCCGCAACGTCAGTCCGGCACTCGCCACCAGCTATGCCTACGTGAATCCGGTGGTCGCCGTACTGTTGGGTACCGGTCTGGGAGGAGAAAGTCTGGCGCTCATCGAATGGCTGGCGCTTGGGGTGATCGTGTTTGCGGTGGTACTGGTCACACTCGGTAAATACCTGTTCCCTGCTAAAGCGGACGCCATTGTGACTCCATCGGAGAAGACGTTACAGTAAATGAATACCAAGCGTGTCGATCTGCGCGCTGGCGCCACCGCCGCAGATCCACTCGACGACACGTTCGGACAATGCTTCATCCCTCAGCTTTTCGCGCCCGCGCAGGGCGCACTCCCAGACAATCAGTACTCGCCAGCCCAGAGCCTGCAGCTTTTCGCAATCCCGCGCGTCACGCTGGACATTTTTGCCTATTTTTTCCAGCCAGAACGTCGTTCGTGTAGCGGGGACTTTGAATAAATAGCAGTGGTGATGATGCCAGAAACAGCCGTGGGTAAAGAGAACACAACGATACTCATCCACCACGAAATCAGGGCGACCGGGTAACGTCGCATCTTGCACGCGAAACGTTACCCCCTGCTCTGTCAGCACACTGGCAAGGCGTTTTTCAATTGCGGTATCACGGGTGGCAATCGCCCGCATATTTTTACTACGCGTTGCCTTATCGTGAACGTCTGCCATGCAGGTTCTCTTTCTCGCGAAGGGTAACCGCTTGTTTGATTTTTGGCTCCAGCAGCCTAGCAACTGCCGCAAATGCCGGGACGACCACCGAATTACCAAACTGGCGATAAGCCTGGGTATCCGACACAGGGATCCTGAACTGATAGCCCTGGGGGGATTCAAATCCCATCAGGCGCGCGCACTCTCTGGGCGTGAGCCTGCGCGGGCGGTGTTGCTGATTCTGCGGGTCATCAAAATCCTTTTCCCCCAGTGCCATGTCCCAACCGCGGTCAATAAGGATCTCGGCGCCATCCTTATAATAACGCGCCGATAATGTGCGCGTTACACTATGGGGATTGCCAGGATACACCATACCATAGCCGAATCCATTCCCCCGCGCCTGATGCTTTTTCGCATAGCGATAGAGATATTTCCACAGCACCGGCGTCAGCACATATTTCGCCTCGACGGTTGGCTCAAGCAGCTCCGCCAGCGTAGTACGCCGCTGTGGATAACGGGAGACAATATCGCGCAGCGTGAAGTCTGATTTCAAATTCAGTTCGCGGCGAAAACCGACGAGCACAATCCGTTCACGGTGCTGTGGCAAAAAATGTTGCCCATCGATAATCTTCGGATCATCCGGACCGTTATCGTGCGCATCCGCCACGTCATAACCCAGTTCATCCAGGGTTTGCATAATGATACGAAACGTTTTTCCCTGGTCGTGACTCTTCAGGTTTTTGACGTTTTCGAGCACAAATATCGCTGGTCGACGCGCATCAATGATACGTACCACATCAAAAAATAGTGTACCTTGCGTATCGCAGGCGAAGCCATGAGCTCGTCCTAACGCGTTTTTCTTGGATACACCAGCGAGAGAGAATGGCTGACAAGGGAAACCCGCCAGCAACACGTCATGCTGCGGAACATGCTGACGAATATGCTCCGCCGCCTGTTGGTCGCTCACCCCATCATGATGGCTGAGCGTAATATCACGAATATCTTCATTAAAGTGGTGCTGTTGAGGATCACAGTAGTGATTCGCTTTATAGGTGCGCACCGCATGCTTGTTCCACTCGCTGGTAAAGACGCACTGCCCGCCAATCGCTTCAAAACCGCGACGAATTCCGCCAATACCAGCAAAAAGATCGATAAAGCGAAAAGCATAATGGGGATGATGCGCGGGCGGTGTCGGCAGCATAGCGTTCAGATGAGCCAGCTCAGCGTCGCTCAACCGATGCCACGTTTCATTGGCAACAACGCGTTTAAAGATGGCCGGACTCCAGCGATTCTCACCAACACCATTCAGATGAGCAACCAGCGTTTTCACGTCATATATTTCAAGCAACTTCGCCAAAATCACCTGTGCGGCGGCCTCGTTATCATCTGTCATTGGGTTCATGGAGCCTGCTACTGAAAAATTATCCTGCATACATTTAACCGACCGAAATAGATAACTGACAGATTAACATAAAATAGCGCGGTTGACGTGGCGGCTGTACTGACGACTAACGCGCGATAAAGGGTTGAATCGCTTCAAGATCCAGCTTTTCATATTCTCCTTTTAACTCCGCACTCAGCTTCGCCATGTACGTCAGCAAGAAGTCAGCATTATGCTGCGCCAAACGCCGCCCCTTTTCGGTTTGCATCGTCAGCGGCAACGTTAATAATTTGGTCTGGAAGTGATCGAGCGCGTACTGTTTATCATCGAGGCCACGTTGCCGGGCCAGTGGATCTTCCGCATCAAATAACGCCACGCCTAATGCGCCGGACACGGCAAATACCCGCGCTAAACCAATCGCGCCCAGCGCCTCCAGCCGGTCTGCATCCTGCACAATTTTGGCTTCAGGGGTTTCTGGTACGATTTTGGCGCTGAAACTGTGTGCCTCAATAGCATGACACACGGCAAATAGCCGTTGTTGTGGAAAATCAGGGAAATCGCGCATCAAAACCCCACGCGTTTCCTGAGCTGCCAGTACCGACGAACGATGACGATCGGGATGGTTCTTCGGCAAACTGACGAGATCATGGAAGTAGCACGCCGTCAACACCACCAGCCAGTCAACGGCCGTATCTGTGTTCAGCTTTTGTGCCGTCGTCCACACCCGGCGAAAGTGAAAGATGTCGTGGGCAGCGTCGTGCTCTGAATGGTTTTCACGTAGCCAGGTTTCAAATCGCGACTGCCAGTCGTGGAGTTCCATGCTCTCTCCCTTTACATAAAGAAAACCACCTTAGCAACAATTTTTACTCCGAACCACTGTCCGCCCTCTTTTATAGCAAAATTCAATTATTAAATAATATTTATAACGAATATCAATTTATAACTTCTGCATGTGGTATTGATAATAAATCATCAAGAAACCACGAGCAGCAATAATAAAAACACATACAATACACATAGCAAATACTAAAACCAAAAAGCATAAACTAGTTGATAAATATACATTTATACGTTGAATGAAAACGATAAGTATATATGGAAATGATTTAAAACACCCAAATTGAAACATTCTGAAATATTTAAAATATAATTGTTACATGTTATATTTTAAATTAAATGAACTTCATGGATAGTATCGAAATGTAGTTTTCAGGACATCACTACATATTCATTTTAATTATTAAATAAAGGGAATACATAATGAAAAGAAAAGTACTGGCACTGCTTCTCCCTGCTTTATTAGCTGCAGGCGCAGCAAATGCGGCTGAAATCTATAATAAAAACGGCAATAAACTGGATCTGTACGGAAAAGTCGATGGTCTGCGTTATTTCTCTGACGATGCTGGCAGCGACGGTGACATGACCTATGCGCGTGTGGGTTTTAAGGGCGAAACACAGATCAACGATATGCTGACTGGCTACGGTCAGTGGGAATATAACATTCAGGCTAACGGCACCGAAGGCGACAAAGGCGACTCCTGGACTCGTCTGGCTTTCGCAGGCTTAGGCTTTGCTGAAAACGGCACCTTCGATTACGGTCGTAACTATGGCGTCGTTTACGACGTTGAAGCCTGGACCGATATGCTGCCAGAATTCGGCGGTGATACTTACACTCAGACCGACGTGTATATGCTGGGTCGTACCAACGGCGTGGCTACCTATCGTAACAAAGGTTTCTTTGGTCAGGTTGATGGCCTGAACTTTGCTTTGCAGTATCAGGGTAATAATGAAGGTAGCAGCGTAGGTCAGGAAGGTTCTGGTAATAGCGAAAACCGCAAACTGGCGAAAGAAAACGGCGACGGTTTCGGTATGTCTACCTCCTATGACTTTGACTTCGGTTTAAGCCTCGGCGCAGCGTACTCGAGTTCTGATCGTACTAACGAGCAAGTTTCTGCTGGCCGTGGCGATCGTAGCTATGCCAATAAATACGCAGGCGGAGATACAGCGGATGCCTGGACTGTTGGCGCGAAATATGACGCTAACAACGTGTACCTGGCTGCAATGTATGCCGAAACCCGCAATATGACCGCTTATGGTGATGACAAAGGCGGTATCGCCAACAAAACGCAGAACTTCGAAGTTGTTGCACAATACCAGTTTGACTTTGGTCTGCGTCCATCCGTTGCATTCCTGCAATCTAAAGGTGTCGACTTAGGTGGCTGGGATCACCATAGCAATGGCACCCCACGCTACACCGATAAAGACCTGGTCAAATATGTTGATGTGGGTATGACTTACTACTTCAACAAAAACATGTCCACCTACGTTGATTACAAAATCAACCTGCTGGACGAAGACGACAGCTTCTATGAAAGCAATGGTATCGCGACTGACGACATCGTTGCCGTTGGTTTAGTCTACCAGTTCTAATTGCTGCACAGACAAGCAAGCCCGTTTCTTCTGAAGCGGGCTTTTTACATTTTTAGAGTGGGACAGAAGCCTTAAGATATAGCTGGGAGCCTTCAGGTCGGTTACGCACATCCATTTCTTTCTGCCATTTCAACGTCATCAGCCAGCCCTTGTCATTGGCATAACGAATAGAAGGACCAAGAGAAAAGGCCCGCGCTTTAGCCGGCGCTGAATTCGGTCCGTTGTCATTGGTGGTCTGTATAAATGTGTACCCACCAATGCCAAACACCCAACCATTTCCCACTGCCCATCCTAATGCATAATCGGCATGAAAAGCCTGGCCTGACTTCGTATGACTCTCCTGATTACGTCGATTAAAGTCATACATCATTTTGATATCCGCATTAACACCTTGTTGCGGAATATAGCTAATTGCCCATACAGGTTGCACAGCCCAGTAGTTTCGCCCCAGGCTGGCGGGATCAGACTGGCTGTAATTACCTGTTGGTGCAAATACATCAACGCCCAGCACATAATGAAGGTCACGCAAGGGATGAAAACCTAATGCAGGCCCCAGTGTGATGTCTCCCAAACCCTGGCGGGTATATTTCCGCCCATATGATTTAGCCGTGATATCGAGCAATGGCAGGATGGAATGAAACGCCAACTGTCCCCCCAGGAGGCGCTGTTCCGTAACCCAAATAATACGCGGCGCTAGGATATTGACGTTCATACTGAAGCCCGGCCCTGAAATATCATGACCTTTGCTGTCACGCACGTGGTCATACCGTGCGCTGCCTCCGTACAACAGGGTATGTATTCCTTCGGCAGGAAGAAACCCTGACATATAGTTTTCCAGACCATCGGGATAAATACCCGGTCCGTTTCCCTCGGAGGCTACCACCGAAGGCGCTGCAAGCAGAAAAGCTACGCCTGGCAAAATCCTTTTCATCCTCTTTATCATTTTGCTATCCATTGATACTGTTTACCTGAAGGAAATACGGATCAATATTGATGCCCGAGGGCAAAACTGAGCAGTTTCACTAAAAATTAAGATTCTTGTCCGTTATCACTCACACCAGTTTTGGTAAAATATTCAGTACATTACCAAACCAACAGAAGATCACGACGATACCAAAAATAATAACTACGGCGGGGATAATCCGCCCTCCCCATACAGTAAACATCTGATTCGGAAACTTTTGCCTTGATTTCAAGGCCAGCACGGCCGGAATAATAACAGCCCAGATCGTTGCACATAATCCTGCCCCACCGATCCCATAGATAAATCCGTTAGGGAATAACAGGTAAAGCACCGTTGGCGGCAAAAACGTCAGCATTACTGTTTTAAATCGTCCAGAATGGGAATTGTCGAATTTGAACAGATCGGCAAGAAAGTCAAATAGTCCTAATGTAACGCCGAAGAAAGAACTGGCCACGGCCAAATTAGAGAAAACGAGTAAACAGAACTCAATCACGCCACTCTGATTAGTTCCCAAAAAGGACCCCACCAAAGCATCGACATTACCGCCAGAAGCAATTATACCTTTAAAACTCTCACGAGGGATGTTACCCATCGTACAATATAGCCAAAACAAATAAACAACCAATGCCAGAAAAGATCCCAGCACAACACTTTTTATCAATTTATCTTTTTTCTTTCCGTAGCAGATGATTAGGCTGGGGATATTACCATGAAAACCGAAGGATGCCAGGCATACCGGAATGGCCATAAATATATAAGGAAAAAACGAGCGACTTTCTTCGTTTACTCCACTTACCCCACTTAAAATTGAGTAATCGACCTGAAAGAAAAGCGAACCAAAAACAATCACGAAAGCAAGAATTTTAATCCCAAGAAATAATGATGTAATCCGACTTGCAGCCAATGAGCTAAACCATAATACAGTTGCTACAAACAGCGCGGTACAAACACCAATGATTCGTGGGTTAACATGACCATCAGAATGCATAGATATCGTTTCACTAATAATAGCTCCATTTGCTGAAATATATGCATAAGTCAATATATATAAAACAAAGGCAACTGTCGCACCGCTAATCACATTCCATTTATTACCAATTAAATCTTTTGTAATTGTGTTAAAACTGGAACCGACAGGATAATTTAAATTGGCTTCCAGAAGTAGCAATCCTGAGTGCAACATTGAAAACCAGGATATTATTAATATAAATGCCCCCCAGAAAAACCAAGCGCCGGCGAGATCAACGGGTAATGCAAACATCCCTCCACCTATTACGGTGCCAGCAATCACCATAATCCCCCAAAAGGATGAATGCTTTGAATTGGAATTTTCTTCCATACGAGCCTCTTTTCATCAGTTGTATTTATTCACTATCATATTAATCTTATAAAAATGTGAACCATGAATAGCTATGAGATATAGCCATTCATGGTCAATTATTGACTATCAGATTTCTTTCAATCGAGCAGTAAAGTGACGTAGAACTTTAGGTTCATATGTAAAAGTTAATCCTTTAATATTTTTGGCATTTTCTTTCACATGACTAAAGGCTTCAATAATGAAATCCATATGCGATTGCGTATATGTCGCACGCGGAATGGTTAAACGTAACAACTCAGCCGGACACGGTAACTGAACTCCCGTTTTAGGATCCCTGCCGAGTAAAAATGAACCAATCTCTACAGCGCGAATGCCAGCGACTTTATAAAGTTCGCATGCCAGCGCCTGTGCCGGGAATTGTTCAGCAGGAATATGCGGTAATAATTTTCCAGCATCCACGAATGCCGCATGTCCACCAGCTTGCTGACAGGTCACACCAATAGCTTCAAGACCATCAACCAGATACTGAATCTGTGCAATACGATAGGCCAGCCAATCCTGGTTCATGCCATCAGTTAGACCGACGGCCAGACGTTCCATTGCTCCGCCTTCCAAACCACCATAGGTAGGGAATCCCTCCTGCACCACACAAAGCGTCCGGCATTCGGTATAGACATCAAAATAGCTGTCATCTTTAATACAGAGCAGCCCCCCCATTGGCACCATCGCATCTTTCTTCGCTGACATAGCCAGCATATCCGCATATTTATAGGTTTCGCGTGTAATCTCCTCGATGCTCCAGTCCTTATAAGCTGTTTCCCTTTGCTGAATGAAATATGCGTTCTCTGCAAATCGAGCGGAATCCATCACCACTGGAATATCGTATTTTTTCGCCAGCTGATATGTTGCTTTCAGGTTTGCCAGTGAAACCGGCTGACCACCGGCAGAGTTACACGTTATCGTAGCCACAATATAAGGAACATTATTTGGGCCTACCTCCTGGATACCTTCTTCCAGTTTATCCAGGTCGAAATCCCCTTTGAAATCACAACGGACTGCAGTATCAAATGCTTCTTTGATATAAACATTTCGGACAGTACAGCCATTAATTTGACTGTGTCCCTGAGTTGTATCGAAGAAGTAGTTTGAGAACACAACCATTTTACTTCTGTCCAATCCCTTTTCTTGCTCACGCTTACGGATTAACACAGGGATATAAATCTGCTCAGCACCACGGCCCTGGTGAGTCGGAATAGTATATTGATATCCAAAAATATTCTTAACCGCATCTGCAAGTGCATAGTAACTGCGGCTTCCGCTGTATGCTTCATCTCCCCTTAGCATTGCTGCTTGCATATTTTGGGTAACAGCGCCAGTACCGCTATCTGTCAATAAATCAATAAACACATCTTCACTATCAAGAAGGAATGGGTTCATTCCGGAATTAATAATCGCATTTTCACGGTGCTCCCGCGTTGTACGTTTTACGGGTTCAATAACACGAATACGGAATGGTTCTGGTAAATGTTTAAAGTTATTCATGGAATATTTCCTGTATTAGATATACACATACCACGCCTGCAGTAACTCATAGGCCTGAATTACTGAAGCATTTTAAATATTGATGAACAACCCATATAAATTTTATCCACACATCTCTACACCCGTTATCTACGCCTAAACCTACACGTAAACCAGGTATAACAAGATTATGCAGCAAATAAATTATGAATTATTCAAGGCATACAAAAACAGAAAAAAGTTTCTGTTCACATTGTATGAATAGGAAGGAGTAAAACTTAAGGGCGATGATTGACAATCATCGTGTCGATGTTGAACCACTTAGAAGTCAGATATGTATTAAATAAGCTAATCATTAGATATCAACTCTTATTAAACATGACAACATCATTATAGTATGGCGATTTTTTGTCTATTAGCAGTTAAAGTTATTGTGATTAAAATCACGATAAATTAGACATGCGCGATATATCAATTACTCAACAGCATTGCATTCACATCAATGTAACATCACGCTAGTGCGCCAATATAGTAATTAGGATGTCCCTAACCACCTAATCAAGAAAGCATTAAATGAACCATCGTTTTCATTTGGCATGTATACTGGAGAGAATTTTCAATTCAGATCACAAATTTCATTCCAGAGGATTATTGAGTTCCGAGGATACATTCGTATCTGTTGCCTAACCCAACTAAGGCGAACTGGACATTTCCAGGGCGAAAAATATCGATTGTTCCCAAGCATTTCCACGAAAAATGATTTAATACATAGTGAGAAGGATTTTATGAATATCAGTACGATTATCTCCTCCACAGATCGCATAAAACTCGTCGCTGGCTAATGCCTGGCGGTAAACTGCTGGTTGAAGTACATACCTTTGATGAAGTGAAACGTCAGGGCATGGCAAGCCCAGCCTGGCATGATGAAGAATATCTCCATCTTCTGAGTGACAACGGTTTCACTGTACTACAGCGCCCTGATGGTCACGTTTGGTCGGTTAGCGATACATTCGAAGGAAAACTGAACGCTTGGCTGGCAGAAAAGAAATAATCATGTAACTCCATGAGAAAGTATCGACCCAGTCATCCCCAGGGCTGGTACTAATAAGTCGAGCCGACGTACTTCAATGTCATACGACTTAGCTCACAAAATGAAGGACATAGTGGTAATTTCCTACCGGGAACGCTGGGTAAGTGATAACGTATTCGACGGTCAGTTTGTTCAAAATATACCAACAAGATATGGCAGATAGTTATTCGGAAGGGTATATCGAGTGAAAGACTGAGGAAGAAAATTTTAGATAGAAACCATTAAAAACAGCCAGTTACTGGTAAGTAGTGGCGGAGAGAGGGGGATTTGAACCCCCGGTAGAGTTACCCCTACTCCGGTTTTCGAGACCGATTTCATTAGTAATATTTTCAATAACTTAACTTTCCTCACTGGTATATCCACAATATTTCCACTTCATAAAATTCAACTAGTTACGCTTTTATCCATAGTTAATATACCAACACTTTCAGAGCTAAATTTTATACTTCAAAGTTCAGCTTGGAGGTGAAAACACGTGGAAGATCTTGCTAATCAATAACATGTAAAGCCCTCCTCTCTTTTTGCACCTAAGGTTCTGGTCAGGTTAAGTGAGATACTTACAGTATGCCCTATTGCCCCTTTTTTGATAATATTGACCATTAATTGATCGTGGTTAAATTGTGCTCCTCGATACCAATATCTAGTTGCATGTGAAAAGTATCCTCTCAAGGAAGGTTATAAATGAATATGGGTTATCTTTCAGTCGCTGCATTGACTGTTGTTGTATTGTTGCTTGTCATCATTTTTGTCCTTTTGACAAAATTACGCGCGGTAAAAGCTTCAGATGCCAGTAAAACAACACAACTTGAGCGTTATTCCGTCATTTCTGATGCAGAAACGGAAGCAACTCGGGTAACGCTAGAGGCGGAACAACAAGCTCGTGAAATCATTGACGGTGCAAAAAATACTGCTACCTCTCTGGAGAAAGAAGCAACCTCATTGCTGAGTAATGCACAGTCAACGACCCTATCATTACAGGATCAAATAGCATCATTACGTGCTTCTTATGCCGAGAAAAAAAGCATCTATGACGAGCTCGAAAAAGCAATTGCCCTTTATCGTGAGGATGTAGATTTTGCAGAGATGGGACTGTTCGACCCACATTTCGATTTCGATACTTCTGAAGAGTTTAAAGAGGCGATCAAAGACAACAGAAATGAGCAAAAAGCCTTGTTACGCCTCAAGAATCGAGCAGGTGCTATCTGGTGTGGAACTGACTGGACGGTCCATAATTCCCGTGCCGAAGGTAAAAAAATGACTACCCGAGCTATCAACCTAACAGCGAGAGCATTCAATGGTGAGTGTGATGCAGCAATTGCCAACTGCACATTCAAGAATTGGTCAGTCATGCATGACAGAATCCAGGCTGCTTTCGATAAAATCAATGCACTCAACGAAGTGAATGATGTGCATATCAGTAAAGAATATCTCAGACTGAAATTAAAAGAGCTCGATCTCGTACATGCCTACAAAATGAAAAAACAGTCAGAAAAAGAAGAACAGCGGGAAATTCGTGCTCAAATGGCAGAAGAACGTAAAGCTCAGCAGGAGATTGAACGGGCGATTAGAGAGGCTGAAGCGGAAGAGCTTCGTGCACAAAAAGCACTGGATAAAGCCCGTAAGGAAATGGAGTCAAAATTGGCGCAACTCACTACCGAACAGGCAGAAAAATATCAATCTAAAATTGATGAGTTGCGTGACGCCTTAACCGAAGCAGAATTGAAGGGCCAAAAAGCTTTGAGCATGGCACAGCAAACCAAACGTGGGCATGTCTATGTCATCTCCAATGTAGGGTCTTTCGGCGAAGATGTTTTCAAAATTGGTATGACACGCCGCCTTGATCCTCAGGACCGGGTGGATGAACTGGGAAGTGCCTCAGTACCTTTCCTCTTCGATGTTCATGCTATGATCCATAGTGAAGATGCTCCAGCACTAGAAAATGCGCTTCATCAGCACTTTGATACCAAACGGACGAACCTCGTTAATAGGCGTAAAGAGTTTTTTAACGTCAGTCTGAAAGAGATCAAGAGTGCAGTTTATGAACTTGCAGGTAATGACGTCGATTTCATCGAAACGGTTGTAGCACAACATTATTATGAGACATTGGCATTACGTAAGAATAAAAGTGGAGTGGCAGAAGTACAATCCCAATATACTGCCGTCCAACCACGTTTTGCTGAATCAATTTGAGCATAGCCTGATGTCTAATGCGCGCGTAAAATATCTACTCCCATTTTTGACTCACAACAGCCTTCAAAATGGTAGTAAGTCGTTATGGGAGTCGGGAACGGAGGCTAAAACCCTCTCGCGCAGATAAAACAATCCCTTAAAAACCAGTCCGTTACGACTGGTTTTTTATATCTTCTTTTTAAACGGGAGAAGCACCGAGGAGTTAATGGGGAGAAAACCCGCCCAAGTAAAGAATTCGCCAGTCAGGAAAGCAGCAGTGTACAGTCGATGGTGAAAAACCGCGTGCCTGCTGACATCAACAGACACCCGTAATCACACAGCAATACATATTGGATACGCTATATCCTTAGCGCGTGGGTAAATTTATAGTCAGTACCAGAATAGTTGTCACTTAATCTTTGTGATTGATATCTAATACTTTTAACACAAATATCACCAACACCATAATTGCTTAATAAACCACCATAAAAAGATTAATATTCATTTCCATGGATGCTCTTCTTTTGCCATTATCAATGTTCACAGCACGTGGTAATGAAATGCCCCACCTGAAGTACAAATCAGCGTTGTTCTACCGAATGAGCTAAACGAATGTTCAATGTTACTGAACGTGAACAAAATTTACTTAAATCACAAAAAAAACCATAAAAAACACTGTATTGTAAGATATTACTCAATCATCTGATCAGTTCTATTTCATTCAAGACATTGATACTGATCAATTTTCCATACTGCTTTGTATGTCCTAATTCAAGCCCCACATCAAATGGGGGAATGCAGGCACTAATACTTCTACTTGTCCATATCCGGACTTCTTATAGTCCTGTTTTTTTATAGTAATTTGAGGAAGATACGCCCGTACCTTCCGTAAATTATTATAACTCCATTCATTTATGACACCCTTACAGGCGGCCCCACAGGACCGCCTTTTTTTTCAAATATAATTGACTCACTGACGATTTATGTTTGTTAATGATTTACGTACTTCACGCTACCATCCAGTGTGGTATTGAGTAGTAGCATCCATATCATTAAATCCTTTTACCTCTTCTTTATCTGCCACAGTCGCCTGTACCATTGAAGCTTCAGGCAACGGACTTCGTGGCTGTAAAGCGCTTCCAGGTGAGGCTGTAATACCAACATGCTCACCCGCTGCTTTTCTGAAGCAGCGGCAGTTCAGTTCCTGCCGCAGACAAAGCAGAAGTTCTGTATCCTGCTGCGTCAGGGAAAGGAGTGTCTACCGCTTTAATATTCAATAAAACCCACATCCATCATGGGGCGGTTTACCAGCCAGAAATTGTCTGGGATACACACCAGAATCACCCAGGCTGTATTTGTTGTTGAAGGCCACGCCGGGAGAACATCGTAGGACGGATCAGAACAGGAGTCCCGATAGCCATAGATATTACAAAGGGGTGCCATCGCCGCTATCAGATCCATGGCCTGCTGGTCATTGCCCATCTTTCGCTCAAATAACGCCACTCCGGCCGTTCCTTCAACCCATACTCCCCTCCTGTGCCCCGGATAACCATAATCCGGATGATAAGGCGTGTATCCTCTGGTCTCTTTCGTCCCGTAGTAAAAACGGGACATGTATTTCTGGCAACGCCGCGCTTTTTCCTGATCAAAATTGGCAATAAAAGTCCCGCCCCAGCTTGACTGATCCAGAGCCGCCGCGTCATCGTATCTGTCCGGATGAACACCCTGACGAAAACGCCCCTCACTTTCGTTCCAGAACCCGGAGATTATTTTCTCTGCCAGTGCGTCTGCTTTTTCGGTATACCCTTCAAAGCCGGCTCGCCCCATCAGTTCAAACAGAAACCAGATATCCACGTTATGTTCCAGGGCGCACCATTCAGCAATAAAATCAGGATCAAAACTGGCGCCGCCATCATGAAATTTACCACGACCGCCCATGTACAGACCTTCCCGTAAGTCTCCCGGAATGCGGACTTTAAATGTTTCCAGCCACCGCATACCCTGAGTCAGTTTTTCTCTTACAAGGCTGGCATGTACACCGTCAGGGTATTTTTCAAGATAGAAAGCAAGCGCGTAGTAAACCCAGGCCGCATTGCCCATCCGGTAATATGCACGTGGAGACTGTCCTGATAACCGGTTAACATAAAACTTTACACCACCTTCTGGCTCCACCAGTGCACACAATCCGGCCACATAACGGTCTGTGGCCTCATGTCGTTGAACCATCAGCGCAAGTGCGGCAACCGCCTGATCATACGTGTAGCAGCGGTCTTTCATGACCCTGACCACATCCGGATCCTTTTCCTCAGCCATCCAGTAACTGCGAATGCACAGTGGAAATTCAAGCGTTGTAATCCAGGAATTGTCTTTCTTCCTGATTAAACGGAACTGTTTGGCTCCCTCCCAGCTGCGTTTAAAATAAAAAGTGCCGTCATGTTCAAGACTGGCCTCACCGTTGAAATATTCTCCGGTCGTGTAGGTATACATTTCAACCCGGTATTGTTCCGGCTCTGCTATATCACACTGTCCGTGAATGGCGTCGGTATAGTCATAATGAATATTTTCTGCGACCGTAAGCCGGATACGGCTGGATTCAACTTCAGGGCGTTCCAGCCTCAGCATTGCCGTCGTACAGCGACTGACAATATCGTCGAAGTTTTCGAATCGCTTTCCGTAGTTCTCCGGAGCCAGTTTACGTATTTCCTCCAGCACTTCAGCTGATTTCAGGACATTTTCTGCCGTGGCACGCTCATTTTCTGCAGAAACGGTGGCTGACTTTTCAGCCCTGTCCCGGGCGTCTTCCACCACCTCGCACAACGCAGCGGTCCGGTTATTCCGTCATAACCTGCTCCGATGTCAGTCCGAATGGATTCGCTCCACTCTCTGAAACCAGAGAAACAAACTCAGCCAGGTCTGGCGGCCATGTATTTCCCATTACGCAGCGCTCCATGCACTGCTGACAAACCAGCCGAATTTGCTGTTCAGTCATCGAACCTATCTGGGCTATCCAGATAGGCGAAGGCTCCGCCCCGTTCTTCTGGGTCCATCGGTTCGAATACACCTCCCCCATGACCTGCCACAGACGCCAGGCTGTTTCCGTCGCCATCAAGTCCATTCCTGCGGCGCCACTCTGCGTGGGCTGACTGAATTTGCTGAACTGCCCGGGATGCTGTTGGTTCTGCTCCTGCTCCCACATGACTGTTACCTCCGGTTTCTGGTTTTACCTGCGCTCTCACCCGGGCTACATGTCGGGCAAATTTTTGTTCCCACTGGATTTGCGTAAAAACTTTCCCTTCCGACTCCCAGTACGCAATGAATTCTGCGAGTTCAGTCCGAAGGTAATCTGGTTCAGGGAGGGAGATCCCCCACGATGCGGCACGCTGTCGGAAATCTCTGGATGGGAGCCAGCTATCTGCCATGCTGAATTTCCCGATCGGCTCATCAACACCGTCCAGATATCGGGGCATGGCCGGGGGCGGCAGTTCCTCCCCATTCGAATTTTTCATCGCGCACGCGTTAAGAGAGGGGTTTAAGATCTGTTTACTGCTAACTGCTTTCTGGATACCTGATGGCAAAGGTTTAGCCAAAGACTTAGCCTTATCCTTAGGCAAGGCGAAAGCCTTATCAAAAGCCATCCCCATAGCGTCAGAAACCCCGTAACATGCGGCTTTGAGAGCTTCATATGCTTTATCTTTCAGTGAACATTCAGGCAGTAATTCAAACGATCTCGCCCATGATTTGATCACGTTCACTGATGCTGGCGGGTTATGTTTGACCGCATTAGGCAACCAAAAAACTCTGGCTTTAAGGTCGGCTTCCACCATACCTAACGCTATGGCTTCGCCTAAGGCTAAGTCGAAGGCTTCGACATCCCAGTTTAATTCTTCAGCCATAGCAGCCCTCCCCGCCTTATACAGGCCGGGGATGATCCCCGTGAATGGACCTGTAAGCAGGTAAATAAACAGACTCTGCCCACTTGGCGGGAGTGGTGATAATGCTCGAAACTTCGGGTCATCCCACATGGTGATCTTCACCTTACGGTAAGGCTCGTTATTAGCCTTACTCTTAGGCATGGCCTTAGCCAAAGGATTAGGCATACTTCACCCCGCGAGTTGCAGTAATAATGGTCATTGGTCAAAACTCGATTAAAACAATTGCGGCGCTACGGCGCTTATACTCGCCAGTAGTGGTCCCGCCGCGTCAGCAGGTAACATGTTGAACAATGCGATTGCCGCCTCACGAATTTCCTTCTCGAGCTTTTGTAATGGAGCGCCAATTAACTTCGCATGGTGTGCCTCACTACACTCTTTGATAGCGTTCGCCACCAGCTCCGCTTCTGTGCTTGCATTACTTAACCCGTGCTTTCTGGCAATCTGAACTGGCATAGCGGCAATAATTGAACCTGAAAGCTGCATAACGTAAGCCGTGTACTTTTCCGAACCGCCCTCGTTTTTCAGATATCGGAACAAATTCTGTTTATTAACAGCAATTCCGCGGCCATCTGCTTTGGCCCACTCTTCAGCCACCAGCTGAGCGATCCGTTCCTGTGCCTGTCCTGGTAATGTCGATTCCCATTCACGAACGGCGGCCAATATGGCACGGTGCTGAATGCCGTCACGGCGCTGGGGTTTAAAATGATTTTCCGTTTTCAACGGAATAGCTAAACGCTGGCTATGATGTTGATACGTGGCTGATTGCATGATTAAGCCTCCTTTTGAGGTAAACCATCAGTGGGGTTAGGATAAAGATCAGGACGCAATTCGTGGGGGATAAAGGCAATCGTGTGTCGGAGATTCAGCGCACTGACTCAGGAACCAACGCTGGTGGTGGCAATAAGACCGATCGCAATCCGGAACTTGTCCACACACTGGACACTCTGGACATTGATATTGCGCTGGCCACACTTCCAATGGATTTCAACATCTACGATATCCCGGGTGGGGTCTACCGTCGCGCTAAAGAGATTGTCAGCAAGAAAGAAAGTCCGTTCAGCGAATGGTCTGAGGCGCTGCGCAAAACCGCTGGCATCCTAGACTATTCACGCGCCGCCATCTTTGCACTCATCCGCGGCACGTCATCCGAGTTAGTTAACTTTCCCGGACGGTTGCGGGCATATATCAATGCCAATCTAACCGAAAATGACCACTCAAATCCCTCAGAAGAAACGCTGGCGGCAGCCGGTCACGTGCCAGAAAAAAGCTGGGAAAACGAGATTAACGAGAAAGTCACAGCTGAACAGAACGCAGTAGTCGAACAACCAGAAATCACCAACATGGGCAACGGTGTGTTTTCCATCAATGGCCTAATGGGGAACCAGCAAGCGCCAGCGCTTTCTGTCATAGATCAGGTACGCCAGCGCGCCGTCGAAGAAAAATTACATCAAGGCACTACAGAGGAAACCACCAGCGATGTGCAGATGGAAGAAACTGACAACAACGAAATCAAAACTAATCCTGAAGTGTCTCAGAGCGAAGCAGCAGTTTTGCCAGTTAAAAGAGCTGATGCAACTGGTGACGCGTCAGCTTCCCTGAATAATGAACCCGTTCACCATATTGATACGGATCCCCTGAACGCTTTTTATACTCACCTGATGGTTGATATGGAAACTATGGGCAACAGTCCTGATGCCCCAATAGTCTCTATCGGCGCTGTATTTTTCGATCCTTCAACTGGTAACACTGGAGCCGAGTTTTATCGAGTTGTCAGCCTTGAATCATCGATGTCGTTTGGCATGAAACCGGATGCCTCTACAATTCAGTGGTGGTTGAAACAATCATCTGAAGCCCGCTCTGCCATTCTTGTTGATGAAGCCATGGGGCTGCTTGAGACTCTCGAACTTCTGGCTGACTTTATTGCTGAAAATGCTGCTAACGGTAGTCACACCGTTCAGATGTGGGGTAATGGATGCTCGTTTGATAACGTAATTCTTCGCCGCGCATACGCATTAACAGATACTCCCTTCGCTGTTCCGTTCTGGAATGACAGGGACGTAAGGACCATGGTTGAACTGGGAAAATCTGTCGGTATCAATCCACGCTTCGACATCCCGTTTGAAGGCGACATGCACAATGCGCTTTCTGACGCCCGACATCAGGTCAAATACGTCTCTGCAATCTGGCAACGCCTGACCGCAAACTGATTTTCTAATTTCACAATTTACGGATCCTGCCTGGTATGTTTTTACAGGCAGGCCATCAGAGAGATGAGCTATGCACGAACTTACACTGTCTCCTCAGGAAATTGCAGAAATTACTGGCTATCAGCGCTACACCCACCAGCAGCGACAGCTGCGGTGTCACGGCATACCGTTCACCACTGATGGGCGGAACCGCCCAATTGTATTGCGCAGAAGTATTGATCCCGGAGTTTCTGAATTACCTAAGGTCGATGAATATGTTGCACTTGAGCCAAATTACGACGCAATCAATGGGCAGACCAAGAAAAGATCCTAAAGACATGCACCTCCCGCCACGCGTAACTAAAAACCGTTATAGCTATGTGTGGAAGCCAAAAGGAACAAAACAAAGCGTAACTCTTGCACCTATTACCGGGACGAGTATGTCCCGGCTATGGGCGCGTTATGAGGAAGAAAAAGCCAAGCGTTCAGACGTAATGACATTTTCTAAATTATGGAAGTTATTCACCAGCAGCCCAGCTTTTGCTGAACTGGCTCCGCGAACACAGACTGATTACAGGTCGTATGAAAAAAACCTGGTCCCAGTGTTCGGGAATATGCGAGCAGATGACATAAAAATTGAGATGGTCAGGATCTATATGGATAAACGTGGCCAACGCAGTATTAACCAGGCAAACCAGGAACTCGGCGGGATGTCGCGTGTTTTCTCATGGGGATATGAACGAGGGTACGTGAAAGGAAATCCGTGCAAAGGAGTGCGCAAGTTCTCTTTAAAAGCCCGTGACGTGTACGTGACAGACGAAGAATATCAGGCAATCTATGAAGAGGCGGCACCAGCTCTCCGGGTTGGCATGGAGATATCTTACTTATGTGCAGCTCGCGTTTCGGATGTTCTCTCTCTCAAATGGTCGCAAGTAAGTGAGGAAGGCATTTTTATCCAGCAGGGAAAGACAGGGACTAAACAAATAAAAGTCTGGACTGAACGGCTTCATAACGCCATCGAACTTGCAAAAACTCTGGGTGGACGGGAAACGGTTATCTGTAGCAGCAAAAAAACTAAATACTCGAAAAGTGGGTTTAATGATCTGTGGGAAACGGCAAGGGAAGCAGCAGGAAAAAAACTAGATAGAAAACTGCCGTGTACTTTTCATGATCTCAAAGCAAAAGGGATTTCAGATTACGATGGTTCAAGTAGGGAAAAGCAGCTTTTCTCCGGACACAAAACAGAGAGCCAAGTTTTAGTTTATGACAGGAAGATTAAGGTTTCCCCAACTCTAAATTTACCGCCGATTGAAAAATAGCACTAACCTAAACTCTTATGCCATTTTTCAACCACAGACCATTTTTCTTTAAGCAATTTCAGTAGATGTAACGGCTTTGAAGGCAAATGATTATTTTGAAATTGACTATAAACTTGATTCATAGCCTCGCTTGAAAGGGAAAGGATTTCTTGCACTCTAGACGCTCTTTCTTGTTGCGTCATGTTATGTGCAGTTTCGCAGTCAAGTGTTACTTTTGTGAGAAAGTCTGCAATGAATAAATTATCAATGTGAATGCCCCTTGCATCAAGGAGTTCAATGTATTTGATAGATTGATTAATTTTTGTAAAAACCGTCATGATGAACATCTGTGAGGATGCTTCATCATGCTTAATTTGGGTTTTAATCTTGATGCCATTCATGTTTTTAACGACTGGCTTTGGCGATTTACATCTATCTAACCAATAATCAATCGCTAAGTCACTAACTTCATTCAATAATTTTGACAGAGCGTCAACGAGAGATTTGCTTTCAGAGCGAGTAGCAAGCTTTGCAGAGTTGTTATATGTAACAGCCCATCCTATAAATACTAAAACTATACTGGCAAGACTAAAAACCCAAGTATTTTGGGCTACTAAATCCAGTAGCCCAGGTTGCTCTTTGACCACTTAAACTATCCTTTAAGCCTTCTCAGGCTCGGCATTGTCTATAAAACGCTCAATTTGCTCTTTGTAGAATGGTAAATCACTTTTAATCACTAAGCGTTTTTTTATGCCTACTTTTGGCAGTCCCTCTTTTCGAACTAACCCACCAAAGGCTTCTTCAAGGAAAGAGGATCCTATGCCTAAAGCAATGCCGTTGAAGTCCACGACAACCTCTTCGTCACCAGCGCGTAAAGCGGGGACCAAGAAGTCTTTACGGAACTTTTCAGCACTATACGGACTATCGCTTACAAACCGACCAAATGGGGTTTTTGAAAAGTCCTTAGCAATGACGATGTTAATCATCTTCTCCTCTCCTCGGAACCAAAGACCACTCGATTAGGGTTCCTGGTATGTTCTCAGGCAGCCACTCACAATTGGGCTTCCCATCACTAGAATTATAGCGGTATCTGGCGTGTCCAGTTAATACTAGTAGTGTTTCGGACTCCGCACATCCAGAACCTATAGGCCTTTTTATATCCTCAGAACCATTCCCACGTCCAGCATTTAAATGTCTAGAATGGCCTGAAGACAAAGCTGTTGAAACGGTTATGCTCTCACCTATCGTACCAGAAGAATCAATCACTGGTCCAAACGACCTATGTATTCCTAACCCTAGGTCACATATGATGAAAACTACGGCATTTTTTTCTTTACTGTACCATGAGCATTGCCACCAACGTTTTCCACCTAATGCTGCAATTTGCCCTTGAAAACAAGGATCCTCATATGCATGGTATGACACATTAAGCATAGCTTCGTTCAATGCTGAACTCATCAATCCGAAAGCATCGGCATTCAAAAGTGCTTTCTCTTGGAGAGTTGTAACTGTCTCAAGCCAATGCTCAAAAGGTTCGACGGCAGATTGATAGTATCTTTTTTCCTGAACTAAACCTTGTAATTTCTTAAAGGTATTTGCTGTTAGTGCAGATGACAAGCCAGTGCTGACGATCCATCTATGTCCGTCAGGGTTTTCTTCTTTTTTAGGAAATTTGAACCGTATGCGACTTTGGACTTTTGTAATTAACTGAGCTCTGCTAACTATCGCAAACAAAAGTACTGTCGCAGCCGCGCTCGCGTAGACGACCTTAGATAGATCAATAGTGAGCTCGTGCTCATTTTTAACTGCAACAACATCGATAAAATTAAGAAAATTAAGGGTAGCTGGACGATGTTCGTCTGAGTAAACACACAATGTTTTGGGACTGGTGAGTTTAGTCATTTCCGCTATCCTTGCAAAATATTGAAAGGGGGATCAGTTTTTATACCAAGCGAATATACCAACACTTTACCAAGTGTGACATCTGTCGTTGTAGTGAAACGACATAAGTGCTTGAATAGTGGCGGAGAGAGGGGGATTTGAACCCCCGGTAGAGTTGCCCCTACTCCGGTTTTCGAGACCGGTCCATTCAGCCGCTCTGGCATCTCTCCGTTTTAGCGGTTGCCATGATGCCAGGTAATTTGGCATTTTAACAGACCCAGTTCCGTCAATTTCGTTCAAGTGACGAGTTTGCGAGCAAAACGATGATTAAGTGGCCCTGGAAAGAACAAGAAACAACCCGGAGTGATGACTGGCCGTGGGATGACGCCCTGGCCATTCCCCTTCTTGTAAATCTCACCGAGCAAGAACAAGCCAGACTTATCGCCCTTGGCGAGCGCTTTTTGCAACAAAAAAGACTGGTCGCACTGCAGGGGTTTGAGCTGGACCCGCTGAAAAGTGCACGTATTGCTCTGCTTTTCTGTTTACCTGTTCTGGAATTAGGGATCGAGTGGCTCGACGGGTTTCACGAAGTGCTCATCTACCCAGCCCCCTTCGTCGTGGACGATGAGTGGGAAGACGATATTGGGTTGGTGCATAATCAACGCGTTGTACAATCCGGACAGAGCTGGCAGCAAGGCCCGATAATCCTCAATTGGCTTGATATTCAGGATTCCTTTGATGCCTCCGGCTTTAATCTGATCATCCATGAAGTGGCGCATAAGCTTGATATGCGTAACGGCGATCGCGCCAGCGGTGTTCCGGCGATCCCCCTGCGCGATATTGCCGGTTGGGAACACGATCTGCATGCCGCAATGAACAACATTCAGGATGAAATCGATCTGGTTGGTGAAACCGCATGTAGCATAGATGCCTACGCAGCAACGGACCCGGCCGAATGCTTTGCCGTGTTATCCGAGTATTTTTTCAGCGCGCCTGAATTATTTGCTCCGCGTTTTCCTGCCTTATGGCAACGTTTCAACCAATTTTATCGCCAGAACCCTATGGAGCGGTTACGCGATACCCGAGAAGACGACGATTATCGCTCACCAAATGTGCATTAACACTGAATTTGAAGATTAATTAACCAATTGAAATGACGTACTAATTTTACTGTTGACACCTCATGATGAGGTCAGTAATATGCGCCTCGTTCACACGATTCCTCTGTAGTTCAGTCGGTAGAACGGCGGACTGTTAATCCGTATGTCACTGGTTCGAGTCCAGTCAGAGGAGCCAAATTTAAGAAGCCTGCTCAGGAAACTAAGCAGGCTTTTTGCATTTAAATCCGCCTTAAAACATCCCCTTTAAGCGGCCTGCCTGTCATAACATCCCCATTCCACGCCATATCACATCGTTGATTAAAGTTATGTAAATGTAAATTATTTACACTTTGCAATGATTGTAAGTGTTAGTGATTATCATTTATTGTACGCAAGCCATAAGAACGAGCCCCTGCTCGGTTCACTGTATGTTCCAATTACTCTGGGATAAAAACGATGAATGCTCTACCTCGCACCGGACTGCGCCGAATCACGCTTGCCTCTGCCCTGATTTTCTCTGTTAGCCTGCCGGCTTTCGCTCAGGAAACATTAACGCTATACACCACCCGCGAACCGGGCCTGATCCAACCTTTACTTGATAGCTGGACTAACACCAGCGGTATCAAAGTGAGTACGGTCTACATCAAGGACGGTATGCTTGAGCGTGTTAAAGCTGAAGGCAAAAACTCCCCTGCCGACCTGCTGATGACCGTCGATGCCGGTAATCTCATTGACTTAGTGGAAGCGGGTGTTACCCAACCGGTAGAATCCGAAGCGCTAAAAACCGCCATACCTGCCAACCTGCGCGGTGCGGATAATCAGTGGTTTGCGCTTTCTATGCGCGCCCGCGTTCTGTATGCCGAGAAGTCGCTGCCAATCGATAACTGGCACTACGAACAGCTCGCCAGCCCCGAGTACAAAGGTAAGGTTTGTATTCGTTCCGGTCAGCATCCGTACAATACGGCGTTGATCGCCGCGATGATTGCCCATCACGGTGAAGTCAAAACGGAAGAATGGCTGCGCGGCGTGAAGGCCAATCTGGCACGTAAAGCGACCGGCGGCGACCGTGACGTTGCTCGCGATATCCTCGGTGGAATATGTGATATTGGTCTGGCTAACTCCTATTACGTCGGCCATATGAAAAACGCCAAAGAAGGCAGCGATGCTCGTCAGTGGGGCGATGCCATTAAAGTTGTAAAACCTACCTTTGAAAATGGCGGAACGCACGTTAACATCAGCGGCGCTGCCGTAGCCCGCTATGCGCCAAATAAAGCCGATGCGGTTAAACTCTTGGAGTACCTGGTTTCCGCACCAGCTCAACAACAATATGCGAAAGCGAATTTTGAATATCCGGTACTGAAAGGCGTGACGCTTGACCCGGTTATCAGCGCCACAATTGGTGAAATCGACGTTGATAAAACGCCGCTAATCGAAATCGTGAAGTATCGTAAACAGGCTAGTCTGCTGGTAGATAAAGTTGGATTCGATCAATAAACCTCTGCAGGTTCCGACGTTACGCGGCCTGGTTTCCGGGCCGCAGTCATTATTAACGCCACTGCATCTTGGCGCGCTGTGCATAGCACTTGGCGTCCTGACCCCTATCGTTGCACTGATCTGGCAAGCCACTCAGGCCGATTTATCCCACTGGGATAATCTCATGACATATGTACTGCCTTCAGCGCTAAAAAACACCGTGCTGTTGCTGGCAGGTGTCGCGGTAATGGTCGGCGTCATTGGCGTAGGCAGCGCATGGGCGGTAACGGCATGGGATTTTCCTGGGCGCAAAATTCTCAGTTGGGCGCTGCTGTTGCCGCTGGCGATGCCGACTTACATCGTTGCCTTTGCCTGGCTCGATCTGCTGCACCCAATTGGCCCTCTGCAAACCTTTATTCGTTTCTTATTGGGCTTTGACAGCCCGAGACAGTTTCGCTTGCCCGATTTACGTTCCCTTTCCGGCGCAATCCTTCTGCTCGGCTTAGTACTTTATCCTTACGTCTATCTGACAACCCGTGCCATGTTTATCAGCCAGCCGGCCCATTTACTGGAAGCCGCACGTACGTTGGGATGTAGCGCTACCGGAACCTTTTTTCGCGTTGTTCTTCCCATGGCACGTCCGGCACTGGCCGTTGGGATCAGTCTGGCGCTGCTGGAAACGCTTAACGATATCGGCGCATCGGAATTCCTCGGAGTTCAAACGTTGACCGTTACCGTGTACACCACGTGGATCTCTCGCTCAGATTTATCAGCCGCTGCACAAATCGCCTGTATGATGCTGATGTTTATATTCTTGATTCTGACGCTGGAATTTTACGGCCGTAGAAAGCAGGGATTCAGCAGCAGGAGCCTGCGGGAAATTCAACCCACTCGCGTGCAGGGCTGGCGGGGCTGGCTACTTGGTATCGTTATTTCGCTGCCGGTTGTGCTGGGCTTTTTGGCCCCGGTCCTGTTTTTAATCTGGGAAAGCGCTAAACGCATAGGCGACGAGAACCCTGTCTCCTCCTCGTTACTGTCTGCATTACAAAATACGTTATCACTGGCAGCGGGAACCACGCTGGTGGTGGTTTGCGTCAGTATGTTAGTGGCCTGGAGCGCGCGTCATAGCGCCGCAGACAACACCATGCCAGGATTTCGTCGCGGCGTGATGCGTCTGGCCTCTTTAGGCTATGCGGTTCCCGGTACAATTCTGGCGATTGGGTTTTTAACCCCCGCCATGGCCGTCGACCGTTGGTTAGCAGATTTACTGGATGTTCGCGGCCTGCCGCTGATGTCTGCCGGGATCCTGCTGGTAATTTGCTGTGCCATGCGTTTTCAAGCGATTGCCATCGGCGCTCTGGACTCCGGCCTGGGACGTATTCCGCCATCCCTGGAACAGGCTTCGCGACTGTTGGGTGAGAATGGTATAGGGACATTTGCACGGGTTCATTTTCCATTGCTGCGCCCGGCGTTAGTGAGTAGCGCCCTGCTGGTTTTTGCCGATGCCATGAAAGAGCTGCCCACAACGCTGCTTTTACGACCAGTAAATTTCGAAACGCTGGCAACGTTGCTGTATGCAGAAGCTGCGCGTGGAACCTATGAAGAAGGTGCTATCGCCGCGCTAATGATTGTTTTAGCAGGTACGCTACCGGTTATTTTGTTGGTGCGTCACCAGATGACTCGCCGTGGTTAAGAGATCAACAATGTCAGAAATTGCATTACAACTCCGGGATGTGCATGTTGCCTACGGCAACAGCCAGCAATCGGTACTGCACGGATTTTCAATGTCGGTACGTAAAGGGGAAATCGCCTGTCTGCTGGGCGCTTCAGGCTGCGGAAAAACCACGGTGTTACGCGCAGTTGCCGGATTTGAACGACTACGCAGCGGAGAGATTTTTGTGTCGCAGCGCCGCGTGGCTGGCCACGGTGTTCATCTGCCACCGGAAAAACGGCATGTCGGCATGGTCTTTCAGGAATACGCCTTATTCCCCCATTTGACGGCGCAGCAAAATGTGGCCTTTGGGTTGCGACGCATGCCGCGTGAAGAGCAAAAGTTCCGTGTGGAGGAGCTGTTAAAAATGGTGGAACTACACAGCCATGCCAGCCGGTATCCGCATGAACTTTCCGGCGGTCAGCAGCAGCGTATCGCGCTGGCACGGGCGCTGGCCCCGCATCCAGAAATCCTGTTGCTCGACGAACCTTTTTCCAGCCTTGATAAGCGTACACGTGAGCGTCTTGGCAACGAGGTGCGGGATATTTTGCGCGCGGCCGGGCAAACGGCACTGCTGGTTACCCACAGCGAACACGAAGCGCAGCTGATGGCAGACCATATTGGCGTGGTAAAAATGGGGCAGTATCAAATAAAAAAAGCGACCCATCCGACCTGAAGGTCACCAGGGTCGCCCTGAAAATTAATAATGTTTCTGTACCAGGCTGATGTTCACCGGCATACCGGAGCGTCTCTCCAGCGCCTGATTGCCGCGACTCACATCCACGTCATTCCCGCTAATGAAAGTGCGCAGCGCGGGAGTGACCGGCAAGGGAACCTTTCTGTCAGACTCGTATTCCGAACGGTTTCTTGACAAGGGTTCGTGTACTTCCACCCAGCGACTCCCGTCCGGCTCTACGCTGTATTTCACCGGTCGGTCTATCAGTTGCACACGCGTCCCTACCGGTACGGTATCAAACAGATATTTAATGTCGTCGTTACGCAAACGGATGCAACCCTGGCTTACCCGCAGACCAATACCGAAATTCGCATTTGTGCCATGAATGGCATAAAGCCTGCCGATATAAATCGCATACAACCCCATCGGGTTATCTGGCCCTGCAGGAACAAATGCCGGCAAACTTTCCCCGCGAGCCGCGTATTCACGTCGGGTATTAGGCGTCGGCGTCCAGCTCGGCGCTTCCTGCTTACGTTCTACCGCCGTCACCCAATTGCGCGGCGTTTCTCTGCCCGCCTGACCAATACCGATGGGCAAAACTTCAACCGTATTGCCGCCAGCGGGATAATAGTAAAGACGCATTTCTGCGACATTGATGACAATCCCCTCGCGTACGGTATCGGGTAATATCAATTGCTGTGGCACAACCAACGTTGAACCAGACTTAGGCAGAAAAACATCCACGCCGGGATTGGCTTCAAGCATGTTACTCAACCCCTGCCCGTACTGCGCGGCAAAGGCTTCCAGCGGTTGAGTATTGCCATCTGGAATAGTGATTGTCAGAGGGGTGCCCACCAGGCGACTGCCTTCTGGCGGCAGCGGATAACTCACTGCTTGTGATCCCTGACTCACAAGCAGTGCAAAAAGCGCAAAAATCAGTTTTACCCGACGCATTTTTTCCTTTCCTTCGTCGCAGCCGATATCCGTTAAGTATAGCTTTTTTATCTGTTTTAGGGAGTTACATCGAGTTGGCTGATGAAAACCCCGCACTCAAACGGGGTTACAGCTGGCTATGCTTCCTTCCCATCCGGAAGCACAATGTTGCTGGCGGCTAGCTGCCCCATGTTACTGTACATGGCACAGGCGGCTTCAATAATTGGCATCGCCAGAGCGGCCCCGCTGCCTTCCCCCAAACGCATCCCCATATTGAGATACGGATCCAGTTCAAGATGCGCCAGCGCGGTGCGGGCGCCCTTCTCAGCGGAGAAATGTGACGGTATCAGATAGGGTTTAATCTGCGGCGCAATCTGGCAGGCTGCCAGCGCAGCAGAGTAAGAGAGAAAACCATCCAGCACAACTGGAAGGCCACAGGAGGCTGCCCCCAACATCACACCCGCCATGCCGACAAGATCAAACCCACCAACTTTAGCCAGTACATCAATACCGTCATTGCGATCCGGTTGATTGACGGCAATGGCTCGCCGCACAACGTCTACTTTATTGCCTACTCTTGAAAGCGGCAGGTTAGCGCCGATACCGACCACATTCTCGGCATCGCTTCCAGTCAGCACGCTGACGATTGCCGCCGCGGGTGTCGTGTTGGCCATACCAAGTTCACCGACCCCAAACAGCGTTACGCCGTCCCTGGCCAGTCCATGAGTATAACGGATAACTTCCAGCAGTAGCTCCTCGGCCTGTGAACGGCTCATTGCCGGGCCCTGGGCAATATTGCCGCAGCCGCGCGCCACGCGCATATTTACTACGCCAGGAATAGGTTCAGCATCAATACCGACATCAATCACATGTACCTTTGCCCCCGCCTGAGCAGCCAGCACGCAAACGCCGGTCGTCCCACGCGTCATATTAGCAGCCTGAATAGCCGTGACGATTTTAGGCGAAACGGCAACCCCTTCATCCCACACGCCGTGATCGGCGCACATCACCAGCATCGCTTTGCCATTCACATGCGGAACGCCCTTCAGGCCGGGCATTCCGGCCAATTGCACAGCGAGTGACTCGAGCCGACCAAGACTTCCCGGTGGCTTAAGCAAGCCATCGATATGCTGCTGTGCACGCAGCATCGCGGCACTATCAGGTGAAGGTATGGTGTGGAGTAAAGAGGTTAAAGTCTGCATAGGGGTTCCAGTATGTTGGCTGACTCAGAGCAGAGCCAGCAGGAAAATCAACTCGCCAAGTTCAATGGCTGCGCCCAGCGTATCGCCGGTTTGCCCACCCAACGTGCGTTTTAATAACTGCCCAAGAATGAAAATCGCCACTATCGTGACAACCAGTGCTGCTACGCCGTGCATACCGGGAAGCAGTACGGCGGCAAGGACTGCCGCAAATCCCAACGTAACGCAGGTTTGACGCCCGGAGACTTTGCCGATAAAGACATTGCCCAGCCCTTCTTCGCGAGCGTAACGATGTCGATACATCAGCAAAACAGCGGTACCCCGCCCGGCAACACAAGCCGCAGCAAGCGCCGCCAGCATCGGTGTGCCACGCAAAGCCAGTTCGCTCACCACCAGCACTTTCGCCAACAACACGAAAATCAACGCCAGTCCGCCGTGGGTTCCCAGGCGGCTGTCGCGCATGATTTCCAGCATCCGTTCGCGTCGACGGGCAGAGAAAATACCGTCACAGGTATCCGCCAGACCATCGAGATGAAAACCACCGGTCAGCAGCGCGAGGGTCAACACTGCAAACAGCGCCGCCAGGGGGATACCGCACCAGGCCTGCAGCGCCATAAAGACCAGTCCCGTTATCCCGCCCAGCACCACGCCAATCAGCGGAAACATCACAATGCCACGTGAATAGTGCTCGAAATCCAGTCCTTGCGACCAGCGAGCAGGAACGGGCAAGCGACTGATAAAAGAGAGCATTGCCCAGAACAACTTACTCATTTAATTTTGACTCCAATTCCTGATACCACCAGCCAGACCTCATCGGCTGCTGCTGCCAGTCGCTGATTCACACGTCCTGCAATATCGCGAAAATGCCGTGCCAGACGGTTCTCCGGAACAATCCCCATTCCTACCTCATTCGTGACCAGCACAACCTTTGCCGGGCATCGCTGACAGGCGGCAATCAGCGAACGGATCTCATCCTCGATCGACTGTTCCATCGCCGCGTAATCCCAGTTATCCGGATTGCTGTCACCGCCCAGCGCAAACAGCAGGTTGGTCACCATCGTGGTGATGCACTCCAGCAGAATGGCTTCTTGCGGATCGTTTGCAGCCGTTATCAGTTCATCGAGATGTTGCCAGCATTCGGCTGTACGCCAGTGCGCAGGGCGTCCATCGCGATGATGCTGAATTCGTGCCGCCATCTCCTCATCAAAGATCTGCGAAGTCGCGATATACAAAACGTTTGGAGAATCCGCGATCAGCGCTTCCGCATGTCGACTTTTACCGCTTCGCGCGCCGCCGGTAACCAGAATCATCATACTGGCTCCCGGTGTTGCTGCATGATGGTATAAATTTTATCAATATCGATGTGTTGCCTCATCGCATCCGCCAGCAGATCAAACTGCTGCGATTTATATTGCGCGTAATGGAAGGTGGAATCCAGCGGTGCTAACCCTTTACGTACGCGCAGGCCATTAACCAGCCCCCGGGTAAATTCATCGCTGTCAAACAGACCGTGAAGATAAGTACCAAACGCCAGGCCATCCGGCGTAACCGCGCCGTCAGCCACGTTGCCACCGTCCTTGCACAGCGTCATCACCGCCCGGCATTCTTCAGCTAAGGTCGTTTCGCCCATGTGAATTTCATAACCACGAACGGATAACCCCGCCGCGCCCGCCAGCCAGTCAGGCAGCGAGGAGGACATTTTTCCCTCAACCAAAGTGGTAGTTTTGTGCTGGGCAAAATGCGTTACAGTATTGAGCAAGCCCAGCCCCGGCAGCGTGCCGAGTCCTGACTCCACTTCATCGATGATCGTATCGCCGAGCATTTGATAGCCACCGCAAATCCCCACCACCGGCACGTTGTTACTATGCAATTGCACGACACCGTGCGCCATCCCGCTCTCACGCAGCCACACCAGATCGCCCAGCGTATTTTTACTGCCCGGCAGAATCACCAGATCGGCCCCCGCCAGTTCTTCAGGCTGACGCACATAGCGCACACGTACATCCGGCTGTGCGGCAAGCGCATTGAAATCAGTAAAATTCGAAATGTGCGGTATTTGCACAACGGCGATGTCGATGTCGCGCTTATCAGTGCGCAAATATTTACCCTTTTGCAGCGCTACGCCATCTTCATCTTCCAGATCCACATCCAGCCATGGCATGACGCCCAGAACCGGCACTCCGGTCAGCGCTTCAATTTGCTCAATACCGGAATACAGCAACGCCACATCACCGCGAAATTTATTGATGATCACCCCTTTGACCCTGGCGCGTTCATGATCGTGCAATAGCGCCAGTGTGCCGTAAATGGAGGCAAACACCCCGCCACGGTCGATATCCGCCACCAAAATAACAGGACATCGCGCCATTTCAGCCATACCCATATTGACGATATCGCGATCGCGCAGGTTAATCTCTGCCGGGCTTCCCGCCCCCTCCAGCACCAGCACATCGAACTCTTGCGCCAGACTGTTATAAACTGACAGGATTTGATCCCGCAGACGCGGTTTATACTCGTGGTAGCTCACCGCATCCATGTCGGTCGCGACTTTGCCCATCAGCACAACCTGCGCTTTACGGTCGCTGGTTGGTTTAAGCAGCACCGGATTCATACGCACATCTGGCGTAATCCCTGCAGCTTCGGCCTGAAAAATTTGTGCGCGCCCCATCTCCTTGCCTTCTGGCGTAATGCCAGAGTTCAGCGCCATGTTTTGCGATTTGAACGGCGCAGTACGCAGTCCATCCTGATAAAAAATTCGACACAGCCCGGCGACCAACACGCTTTTACCCACATCAGATGCCGTTCCCTGCAACATTATCGCCTGCGTCATGACGCCTCCTTCAGTGCGTTCTCTCGCATACAACTAAAAAATTCAGCCTCTGTTTTACACAGCGGGAAGCCCAGCTCTGTATGCAGCTTCACCAGCCAGGGCTGAGTTAATCCCGCTTGTTCAATCAGTTCCGTACGGGCGAAAACGTCCCCCGGCGTGCCGTGTGTTAGCACCTCGCCCCGGCGTAAAACGTAAACTGCATCACTGACTTCATAGATAAGATCGATATCATGGCTGGAGATAACCACGTGGTTGCCTTGCGCTACGATGCGTTTGATTATCTCAATCATCTGCGTACGGCCTGATGGGTCAAGCCCTGCTGTAGGCTCATCCAGCAACAGGTATTGCGCCTGCAACACCAACGCCCCGGCAATTGCCACACGTTTTTTTTGCCCGTGACTTAAACACTGAATCGGTTGATGGCGAAAATGCTGAGCATCGACCAGCGTCAGCGCATCTTCCACCCGGCGGGCGATTTCAGCTTCATCCACGCCAAGGTTGCGCAGGCTGAAAGCAATGTCACTGTCGATATCGGTGTAAAAGATTTGCTGATCGGGATCCTGAAATACAGTAGCCACCTGCTGACGCAGTGCCAGTAGGCCACGCTTGCTGTAATCCAACGGTTTGCCTTGCCACATCACTGCCCCTTGCTGCGGGCGCAGTAAGCCACTCAGATTCATAAATAGCGTGGATTTTCCGCAGCCATTGGCACCAACCAACCCCGTAACGGCATGCGTAGAAAAGTCCAGCGTTAGCCCCTTGAGGATCGGGTCATCCTGATAGCGAAACCAAAGCGCTGAGGTGGCAAGCATACTTTTCCTTACAGGTGAAAATCACCCTGATAAAGTTTGATATCCAGTGTGGTAGTCATTTGCTGGTAGCGGATCAACACGCGGGTAAACAGCAGTCCCACCAGCATCGCCAGCGAGCGATAGCCCAACGGCAAGCTACGATACCCAAAACGCAGCGTTTGTGCGCGATGAATAGCCAGCGCCTCGTCTAACAGGATAAAAATAAAGCGCCAGGTTAACAGGATCTGCTCAGTAAGCAGGCGAGGAACGTGCGCGCGTTTGAGTAAGATAATCAGCTGCGGAAACGGTAGATTCAGCACCAGCCAGAGCGTTGCCGCCAACGCAGCCAGGCTGCGCCAGAAGGTTTCATTGGCGGTGAAAAGTCCTGAGGCACTAACGCCCAACCAGTAGCTGCCAACGGGAATGCTGGCCAGCAGAGTCTGCGGATCGCGACTAAAACTAAACAGGATGGTCACTACCCCTATCGTCAGAAAACCAAACGGTAATGCCATCCAGCGGCACCAGCGCCAGAACGAAATGCGTAGCAGCCAGCAGCTCAGCGCGGCAATCAGTAACAGCTCGATACCCTGCCCCAACGGGGGCAGAGTAAACGCCAGAATCATCATCATTAGCCAGAGCAGAAATTTCCGCACCGGTGAGACATGAAACCAGCGGCTTTGATAGCTAAGCCTGTCAAGCCCGGTCATCACGACGTTGCCTGCCTTTGGTGTAACCCAGTATGTAGAAAATTACGGCTGCACCCAGCGATCCCTGGAGCGTAAACAACAGGCTTTCAATCTCACCGCTTGCCGGTTCATACAACGGCTGGAACCATGGCTCATAATGCGGGGCAATAGCCTGAATCTGACTCTCTGCTTCACCGTCTGAACCGCCGTATTCTCCACCGTGGTTGATAAAGAACGGCAGGATCACCAGCGCCACTACCATGCCCAATATAATCAGCGTCTTTTTCATCGTTAATGTCCTTGTGCGGTTATTAACTGGCGTTTGGTTAGCTGATCGTAAATCAGCACGGTGAGTAACCCTTCCGCAATCGCGATGGGGATTTGTGTCAGACAGAAAATCCCCATGAATTTAATGATTGAACCGGTAGCGCCAGCAGACGGGTCCGGGAACGCCACGCCCAGTTGCACTGAGGTGACGAAATAGGTGACAAGATCCGCCAACATCGCGCACAAGAAGACACAAACATCACGACGCAGCCCCGCACGGCAGGCCATTTTCCACACCATGTAACCCACTACCGGGCCAATCACCGCCATCGACATGCCGTTAGCGCCGAGCGTCGTCAAACCACCGTGCGCCAGCAGCAGTGCCTGGAACAGCAAAACGATCGCCCCGAGGATAGCAACTACACCTGGCCCGAACAGAATAACCGCCAGGCCTACGCCGGTAGGGTGTGAACAACTTCCGGTAACGGAAGGAATTTTCAGCGCCGACAGCACAAAAATAAAGGCGCCGCACAGTGCCAGTAAAACTTTCTGGTGGTTATCTTCCTGCACGATTTGGCGCAGGCGCACCAGCCCGTACCACAGGCAGGGTAAAAACAGCAGCCACCATGCCAGCGCCCACATCGGCGGCAGGAAACCTTCCATAATGTGCATCGCGAACGCTTGCTCAGGAACAATCATCAGTAATAGCGCCGCAGCCAACCCGCTGAAAGACAGCTGTTTTAGCTGTTGTTCAAGCTTCATTGTGCATACTCCCACTGTTTGTTGACCAGAATGGTCGAGAAATAAGGCAGCGGCTGATCGTCGCTCACCTCGTCGAGATGGCGCCAGCACTGCTCGCCCGGCAGCGTGGCTTCAGACATCATCAGCGCGTAGTCCAACAACCCCTCTTGCTGCAGCAACGCTTTGATGCGCGCAAAGCGACCGTAAACTTTCATCAGCACCAGGCTGTCATGCTGCTTTAACGCCTGCTGAATTTCAGCTTCCGGCGCGGTACAGGAGACCACTGCCAGCGATTGTTGCTCCATGGCGAGCGGAGTTTTCGCACGCGCGGCAATCGCAGCGAAAGAGGTCACGCCCGGGACAATTTCTAACCAGTCAGGCGAACCAATGCGCTGCAGTAAAAAGACCCAGGTGCTGAACAGCATGGCGTCACCGAGCGTAATAAAGCCTACCCTCTTCCCGGCTTCAACTTCCTGAACCAGCGCGGTTGCCACCTCATCCCAGACGGCCTCTTTTTCCGCGCTGTCGGCACTCATGGGAAAATGACAGCAGCGGACCTCGGTCTGCTCGCCGATATACTCCCGTACAATCGACAGCGCCAGGCTATCGCCGCCTTTGCGTCCGGCGGGCGCATAGAGAATATCCAGCATGCCCAGCGTGCATGCAGCACGTACGGTGATCAGATCGGAAGCGCCAGGTCCGGTGCTTAATGCGTACAGTTTTCCGCTCATGCTGCTTCCTCCAGCGCCACATTAAGCGCCTGCTGTAAATGCGCCACAAACATCGCGCGAACCGCCGGGTTTTCCCCCAGTCCGCTGAGCCACGGCGTAGCCGGTATCCCTGCTGCGTTGAACAACGTTTTCCACGAATCGTCTTCGTCGGAGGCCATATCGTTAATCGCATGGTCACCGGCGACTAACATCAGCGGCATCAGATGTACCGCCGTGACGCCTTCCTGAGATAAACTTTCAATCAGCACATCTACTTCCGGGTAGCTTTCCACCGCCCCGACTCGCGCCGGGAAGCGCTGCGCCGTCATCATGTGGTCAAGACAGGCATAGGCAGCAAAAGCGTGATGGCTTGCCCCGTGTCCCATAAACACTACTTTTTCTTTTTCACCCAGCGCCGGCATCTGCTGTTGCAACGCCAGCATCAACTGTGCGTAATCTTCAACGCTGCTCAAAAGCGGTACACCCAGCGTCAGGCGAGAAAACAGCGAGCGCATACTTTGTACTTCGCGGACAATTTTTTCGTATTCGTCGCCGTTGATGATGTGCAGCGACTGAATCGCGACATCCTGATACCCCTGCTCCGCCAGCTTTTGAAGCGCCTGCAGCGGTGTGTCGATTTCAATGCCGTCACGCTGTTTGAGCTTGCGGATTATCATCCCTGAGGTAAACGCCCGGAACAGGTCACGGTCAGGGCAACTGGCTGCGAGATCGCGCTCACAGGCCACAATATTTTTCTCACAGGTGTCGTGATAGCTGGTGCCAAAGCTGACCACCAGAAGCGCCTTTTTCATCTCTAACTCCTTAAGCAGCGGCCAGCCAGCGCGTTAAACGCGCCGCAAAGGCGGCCTGACTTTCCAGTAACTCTTCTCCCGTCACCAACGGTGCCGGACGTGTAATCACGATGCAGGGGATACCGGCATCCAGACAGGGTTGCACTTTTTCCTGATACCCCCCTTCCGCGCCTGATGCCTTAGTAATCACCACATCAGCCTGACAATGTTGATAAAACGCAGCGTTGAACTCGGCGCTAAACGGCCCACACAGAGCAAAGATCTCACCGACGCCAAATCCCAGGTCCGCGCATTGCTGAATGACCTCAGGTACAGGCAAGACGCGCGCCAGCAGCGTTTTCTCTGGCAACTCTTTGCGCCAGATCGCCAGATCTTTACTGCCGGTCGTCAGCAGCACTCGTTCACCGAAACGCCGCGCGACCTCGCTGGCTTGCTGAATACTCTGTACGGTATACAGGTGCGAGTGGGTTAAACCGCTTAACTGTTCGGGGCGCTGATAGCGGCTCAGCAGTACGCCCGCCGCTTCGCAGGCATTCATGATGTTGCGACTCACCACCTCGGCGTAAGGATGCGAAGCATCAATCACCCAGCGCGTCCGATTTTCCTGCAGCCAGGCAATCATTTGCTCACGTTCCAGACGCCCGCAGCGCACCTGACCTTTGATGTCTCCCGCCAGTTGCTTTCCCGTCGGGGTCGCAACTGACAGGGTGTAGGCCACGTTTGCCGCATCCAGTTGCTGGCACAGCATGCGCGCATCGCTGGTGCCGCCCATGACCAGCACATCACCATAATTCACAGCACATAACCTCGGGGTGTGATCATCAGCCCGTCCTGAACATAGGTGGTTTTGTTGCCCACGATCACAAGACTGGTCATATCAACCGGCTCAAAATCCATTTCACCCAGCGTGGTCAGCCATTTTTCCTGCTTTTTACGTCCGGCCGACTTCACAATACCGACCGGCGTTTGTGCACTCTTGCTGGCAGATAACAGCTCAAATGCGCGCGCCAGATGTCCTTCGCGACCCCGACTGCGTGGGTTGTAGAAACAGATAACAAAATCGGCCTCACCGGCGGCAACGATGCGTTTTTCGATAACCGGCCACGGCGTTAACAGATCGCTTAAGCTGATGTGGCAGAAGTCGTGCATCAACGGCGCGCCCAGCAAAGAGGCGGCGGCAATACTGGCGGTCATACCTGGTATCAACCTGACCTCAACGTCCAGCTTTTGCTTGCTGACCAGCTCGAGTACCAGTCCGGCCATACCGTAAATCCCCGCGTCACCGCTGCTGATCAACGCCACATTGTGACCCGCCTGCGCCAGTTCGATCGCCGCCTGACAGCGTTCAATCTCTTTGCACATTCCGGTTTTGATCACCTGCTTGTCACCTGTGAACGCTTTTACCAGGTGGGTGTAGGTTTTATAGCCAACGATGATTTCCGCTGCCTGCAATGCTTCAACAGCTTCCATGGTCATCATTGCCTGCGAGCCAGGGCCAATTCCAATTACGCTTAACATCAGTGTGAAACTCCCAAAGTGATAGTGACGCCCTGTTCTCGCAGGGTCTCGCCTAACAGTTGTCCGTGGCTAAGCAGCCAGGCTGCAGGACCGGAAACGCTTCCTGTGCCCACCGTTTTGCGCACAAACGATGAAGCCGGAAAACGGTGTTCATGCTCACGCAGCGCGTCAGCAGTAAAGGTTTCGAAAGGAACCCGACAGCACGAAGCTAATTGGATAAGTCCCTGTTCATTTTTTTTCAGCGTGATGCTGCCAATTGCTTTTAACGCCAGCGGATCGAGCTGCTGGGCTTCGAGTTGCCTGGCCAGCAGCGCAGCCAGCAGCGGAAACGGCGTATCGCGACGACAACCAATTCCGGCGACAACCCGCTGCGGCACCAGCTTCCAGTGAGGAACCGGCAGGTCGGGTAAATTAGTGCGTAAGGTGATGCACACCAGCGCATCCAGTTCAGGAAGCGAGTTGAGATCGGATACCGTGATAAAACCGCGTCGATCGCAATGGCTGACATCCTGCGTCAGTTCGTCATCCCACCACAGGCCTACGCGCTTGTTACTAACCAGCATCTGATTGACGATCTTCACCGCCGAGCGGAAATCGCTCATCCGGGCATTCAACTGAAATGCCAGCGTATCCAGTGCCGCCATATCATTGACATCTGTCGCCGTGGTGATCACCGGGTCAGCGCCCAACATACCCGCCAGATAACGAGCCAGCGCATTCGCGCCCCCGGCGTGACCGGAGAGCAGGCTGATAACGTGCTGGGCACGTTCATCAATGACCACCACCGCCGGATCGCAAAATTTGTCGTTGACCAGCGGGGCCAGCACGCGCACCGCGATACCGGTCGCGCCGATAAAAATCAGCGCCGAATAATTTGCAAACGCTTCGCGGGCGGTATTGGCAAAGCCGTTTTCGAAGGGAATAAACCCCTCCTCCAGCAGCTTTTCACTGGTAAAACAGGTCACCGGCAGCATGGCCGCCAGACGCTTCGCCAGCACGACACCACCGGGCGTCAGGCAAAAAAGCGCAATGGATTCAGGCTTTACGGTATTCATGGCTAAAGTCCGCCGCATAGAGTTTGGAGTAGTGATACTCCGAGCCCAGGAAATTACCGACCAGAATGAGGGCCGTTTTGCGGATACCCGCATCGCGTACCTTGTCGCCAATATCCGCCAGCGTACCGCGCACAGTCTGGCTTTCCGGCCAGGTTGCTTTGTAGATCACCGCCACGGGCGTGGTCGCAGGATAACCGCCTTCAACAAGGCGTTCAGCCACCCGATGAATACGCTGGACGGACAGATAAATCGCCATTGACGTCTGGTGACTGGCAAATGACTCCAGCTGTTCGCGCTCCGGTACCGGCGTGCGCCCTTCCAGACGTGTGATGATCAGGCTTTGTGAGACCTCTGGTACGGTATACTCAACGCCCAACTCCGCCGCCGCGCCGAGAAATGCGCTGACGCCAGGCACCACCTGCCAGTCAATCCCACGCTTGGTCAGTTCCTCGCCCTGCTCGCGCACGGAACCGTATAGCGAAACATCGCCGGTTTGCAGACGCACGACGGTCTTCCCTGCTTTCACGCCGGCCTCCATCAGGTCGAGGATCTGCTCCAGATGCAGTTCGGCGCTGTCGTGACATTCTGCGCCGGCAGGGCAATATTCCAGCAGTTCGGTGTTAATCAGCGATCCAGCGTAGATAACAACCTGCGCCTGCTGTAGCAACCGGTAACCTTTGAGGGTAATCAGCTCGCGATCGCCAGGACCTGCGCCGACAAACCACACGCTACGGGGATCAAAAATCTCAGACATGGTTTCCTTCCTTCTGACAGGCGATAACAAATACGGGGTTATTCGGTTTGAAATAATGACCATTGCCAAGCGAGGTAAGCGAGGAAACCTGTAGCTGCAGGCAATCCACGCCCTGTACGCCAAGATGGTCCAGATGTGCCAGCGCGGTGTTGAGGTTTTCCTGGAGGATAAACGTCATCACCAGCCGCCCTGCGGGATGCAATTGACGCATTGACCAGTCAATCAGTTCGGTCAAATGGCCGCCGCTGCCACCCATAAAAATGGCATCGGCTTTTTCTGCGATAGTCATCGGTGCAACGCCGGGAAAAATATCGATGTTTGCGCAGGCAAAATGCTGACGGTTCTCATCCAGCAGCCTGAGCGCTGCCGGGTTACGCTCAATTGCTGTCACGCGTAATCCAGGGTATTGCAGCGCGGCTTCTATCGACACGCTGCCGGTTCCGGCACCAATATCAATCAGGTGACTGGCGCGGTGTAATTCAAGTTTTGAGAGGGCAAGTGCGCGTACCGCTTCTTTGGTCATCGGCACTTTCTCTCCACGCAGAAACAGCTCATCTTTCATCAAGGATCACCACTGCATTCATGTCATAGTCGGCGTTAACTTCACTCACGGGCAGGAAATGGATCCGTTCGTTTTCCATCGCCAGGTTTTCGCCAATCACCATCCAGCGATGTCCCTTGCCTCGCGCTATCAGCTGTTGCGCAATTTCACGCGGGCCGCACAGCCCATCTGTCACCATCGCCACCTTGTTATGCCGCGCCAGTTCATCGAAACAGACGCTGCGACCATGGCTACTGGTCAGCCACATATCGTTCATATCAATACCGGACTGCGCACACAGATACTGCACCGCACTAATGCCGGGAATAATGCGCACATTTTCAATACCAAAATGCGCCACCATGCGCGTTCCGATCCCATAGAACAGCGGATCGCCAGACGCCAGCACCACAACCTGTTGCGCCCGGTGCGTATTAATCCAGTCCAGCAGTTCCGGGATATTGGCACCGAGAACAAACTGTTCGCCGGTAAAATCCGCGAACTGCTGCAAATGCCGCTTACCGCCGACCAGAACATCAGCCGTTGCAACCGCTTCGCGTGCCGCAGGCGTCATCAAATGCAAACCGGCAGGTCCCATCCCCACAACGCTTAACATTGCATCTCCTCAGCAATCTCTGCGATCGGACGATTACAACCCAGCACCTGGTTATCAAAGGAGAACATGATGGCGTCGCAGGTCGGGGGATTTTTGGTAAAACGCAACGTTTGCAGGACGCGCATACAAATGCGCTTAGCCAGATGGTCATAAATGCGCTGAAAACCATACGCTTCTATGTGTTCCATCGCCGCCTCGGTGGTATCGCAGTCGCTGACCAGCGTCAGTAGTTCCAGCGGCGCGCCAAGTAACGCGAGATGGGCCACCAGCGTTTCCATACGCGCGTCGGCAATATGGCTATGGGTATGGAAAATGCCCGCCGCGATTTTGACAAGCTTGCCCGGATGTCCCACCAGCACGATTTGCCGGAACCCCAGACGTACAGCTTCTTCAATCATGTAGCCGACAAAGTTGCTCATGGTGACAACCACCTGGGTGTCAATCCCCATCTGCTCGCGCACAAAACGTTCGCCATGGTTTCCCGGTACCAGTACGACGCGTTCCAGCCCCGCCGCTCGCTTAATTTCCAGCTCCAGCGACAGCGAACGTTTCCAGCTCTCTTCCGACATCGGCGTGACGATCCCCGTGGTGCCGATAATCGAAATGCCACCCAGAATACCCAGGCGCGAGTTGTAGGTTTTTTGCGCCCGCTCTTCGCCTTCCGGCGCGAAAATCTCAATCTGTGCCCCTCGATTCGGGCCAATCGCCTCACGCACCGCTGACTCAATGGTCTGGCGAGGTGTGCGGTTAATCGCTGAACTGCCCACCGGCAGGCCGATCCCTTTGCGGGTTACCGTACCAACGCCTTCCCCGCCTTGAAGGGTTATCTCTTTACTCTCGTTTAACGTCACGCGCGCAAAAATCAGCATGCCGTGAGTGGCGTCCACATCATCGCCACCGTCTTTGCGAATAGCGGCTATCGCCTGCTGCCCTTCGATATGCGGCGACTCCACGTTCAGACACAGCGTCACCCCGGAAGGCGTCACAATAGAAACCTGATGGATCAAGTGTTGGCGTAATACCATCAGCGCCGCCACTTTTGCCGCCGCCGTCGCGCAGGATCCGGTGGTATATCCTTTACGCAGTGCTTTACCGTTGTGCCACACCGGCGTATCGAAAGCCTCGCTCATCGCGCCCCCTGCATGTGATAAAGCATGGCATTGACGATAGCGGCAGCGACATTACTTCCCCCTTTACGGCCTAACGCGGCAATGGCGGGCAGACTGCTTTGGGTGAGCGCATCTTTCGACTCTTCGGCACCGACGAACCCTACCGGTACGCCAACCACACCACTGACGGCGACATCATGCTCCAGCAGGCGAAACAACGCTGTCGGCGCGTTACCAAACACAAACAGCTTTTCACCTTCTTCCTTCACTGCGATATCGACGGCCGCCATCGAGCGAGTAATGCCCTGCTCTTTGGCCGTCCGCACAACCCGTGGGTCGCTGATGTAGCAGCGGCATTCACCGCCAAATTTTGCCAGCAACGTTTTATTAATCCCGGACAGAGCCATCGTGGTATCGGTATAAATCACGCTTGAGCGGCTAAGCGCCGCACAAAACTGTTCCAGCACATCACTGGAAAACCACAGAATGTCCAGCCAGTCGAAATCCGCGGTTGTATGAATGACCCGCTTGATAATGGCTTCATGTAACGGGCTGGCAAACTGATAGTCCGGGCGTGTTTCACGAATAATCTCGCCAATAATGTCGAAACTTTTGGCCTCAATCGCCTGGGGTTGCTGGATATATTGCATGGTGTTGTCCTCAGGCCACACCGACCAGCAGCCACCGCAGCGCAATAAACAGCGCCAGTGCCAGCGTCGATGCCACCCACATCAATCGAATCGTATGGGAAATGTCGTCTACCGAAATGTCGCGCTGCGCATCACCGATCCACGGTTTCTCAACGCGCTCGCCAAAGTAGTCATTAGGACCACCCAGACGAATGCCTAATGCCCCGGCCACGGATGCCTCCGACCACGCACAGTTTGGGCTGCTGTGGTTATAGCGATCGCGCCAGCCAATCTGCAAAGCTCGTGCGCCGTTCTGGCGGCATAAAAATGCTGCAGCGCTCAGCAGCAACCAGCTCAGTCTCGCGGGAATATAATTTGCGATATCATCCAGACGGGCGCTGACCATACCGATGGCTCGGTATTTTTCATGTTTGTAGCCCACCATGGAGTCAAGGGTGTTTACCGCTTTATAGGCCATCGCCAGGGGCGCACCACCGAGAAGCAGGAAGAACAGCGGCGCGATAATGCCGTCAACGGTATTCTCCGCTACGGTTTCCACTACACCGCGATTAATCTGCGGCGGTTGTAGTTGCGAGGTATCACGTCCCACAATCCATGACAGCTTTTCCCGACTGGCGGCCAGGTTACCGGCACGTAGCGGACGTTCTACATCCTGCGCGGCGTTTGCCAGGCAGCGCCCGGCCAGCACGGTGAAAATCATCCAGACCTCAACAACCCAACCAAACCAGGGATGAATTGATTGCGCCAGCGCCAGTATTCCCCAGGACACAGCCCAGGTCAGTCCAACCACTACAATCCACATCAGCGCGCCACCGATGCGTAACGCGCGGTCGCTATGGCAGTAACGCCGAACAACACGTTGCACGGCAGAAATCAGATTGCCAATCCAGCGCACCGGATGCGGCCAGTTCTGCGGATCGCCAATGATAAAATCGAGTAGCCAGGCAACACACCACGCGAGGATCGTCATAGCGCACTCCTCGCGGCTGCCAGCCAATGGTTAAGCATCTGCGGGCGTTGAGCAAAATGAACGTGTAGATAGCTGGCGAAGGTATTTCCTGACTGCCAGCCACCAGACCAGGCTTGCAGCGTTTTGCCATCGCGAACTTTGCGACAGTTCATCACTGCTGACGTTTCAGGGGTAAAATCGGAGTAGTGGAATTCATGACCGCGCAGCACTTCGCCTTTGGCAGTTAATAATGTTTGCTGCGCGGCCTGCGCTTCACAGTAACCAAATCGGGTCAAACGTTTACCCATTTTGCTGTGGCCGGGAATAATATCCGCCATCAACCAGGTCTCGCCCTGACTGTCCTCAAGTGAACTACCGAGATACATCAGTCCCCCACACTCCGCGTAAATCGCGACGCCTCGTTGGTGCGCCGCCCGCAACTGTTCAAGCATCGGGACATTTCCGGCCAGCGCTGCAGCATGTAACTCAGGATATCCGCCTCCTAGCCAGATCATCTGACAGTCGGGTAAGCAGTTGTCGTGCAAGGGGCTAAAACGGACAATCTTAAGCCCCGTGCGCTCCAGCAGCGTAATATTGTCCGGATAGTAAAAGTTGAATGCTTCGTCATCGGCGATGGCAAGCGTTAGCCCTGCCCCTGCGTCTGCTGCCGGTAGCGCGGGCCATTCGCCAACAGGAAGGGTGTTTAACTGGCTTAATGCCAACAACGCGTCGATATCAAGGGTTTGCTCCAGCGTCGCGGCGAATGCCTGCCACGGTTGCTGGCTGATAACCGACTCGCGCGCGGTAACTAAACCCAGATGACGTTCAGGAAGCGCAATGCCGTCCACACGGGGAACGTAGCCTAAGACGGGTACGGCGCAGTAACGTTCGATCGCCACCTTCAGCAGTTGGTAATGTGTTTCGCTGTTGACCCGATTAACAATGACGCCTGCGATGTTCAGGGTTGGATCAAAATGCTGAAAGCCCATTACCGTTGCGGCGATCGAGGTGGAAACGGCTTTGCCATCAACCAATAAGATAACCGGACAGCCTAACTGTTTAGCCATCGCGGCAGTGCTGCAATAGTTTGGGTCGGTACCATAGCCGTCATACAGTCCCATGACACCTTCGATAACGGCGATATCCGCATGTTGCATCTGCTCGCGAAATAATGCGTTCAGCGTGGGAACGGGAAGCATGAAGCTATCAAGATTGCGGGAAGCGGTACCGCACACCGCGGTATGCCAGCCGGTATCAAGGTAATCAGGACCGACTTTGCAAGGCTGGACGCGTAATCCGCGCTTTTTCAACAAGCTCAACAAGCCCAGCGTCACCGTGGTTTTACCACAGCCGCTTCCGGTACCTGCAAGAACAAATGCGTGAAAATTGGCCGCCATACCCTGATCCTGTTCAGGGTGGTAGGGGTGTAGAGATACCCAGTCTCTCGACTGTATGCATCTGAACCACCCACTTCCCACCGAAGTTGTTGGTAGTCACTGACAGGCAGGTCTTCTGGCTTAGCGTCATCCTCACCCGCCCTTCCCAATCTTGCGATCAGTGGTCAATACGGGGTCGTCAGCATCACAGCAGCGGGGGCTGCGGGGGATTCTCACCCCCTTCCCTGCCACAAACGTGGCAAACCTGTCAGTTCAAGAGCCTGATTAATTAAGCTCTATGTTATGAGGTAAATTCACGACCTCATGACAATAATTCAATTTAAAATCTTTCCGGGTTCATTCAGCCAATATTCTGGCTTTAACCCATTGACTTCATAAGTTCGTATTCTGAATGAAAATGTCGTTAAAGAATAAAGAAAGTCCTTCACACAGACACTGTATCTCATCACAAAAATAAAAACTGGTGCAGTTTATCCCTCTAATACTATTATTTTGTTGCGCTATGACAATTTATTGGCAGCTGTCATTATTTTTCATTTTATAATGATTGGCATAGCACCACATATCAAAAATCGGCAATAGCAAAATATTGCTATTTACGCAGACTCTCCGCGTGAAATGACATTTATTTGCTGGCGAAATGCCTGCGGCGTAACCTGATACGTTTGACGGAACACCTTGCAAAAATAGCTGGTTTGCGAAAAGCCTAAATTACGCGCAATGCTGGCTATACTCCAGTCACTGTGGCAAAGCAACTCTTTGGCACTTGCCATTCTCTGTTGGTTTACCCATGCGTTAAAACCGATACCCTGATATTTTTTGAACAATTTACTGAAATAGTAAGGGCTAAGGAAAACATGTGAGGCGACATCTTCCAGACGCAATTCGTCTGATAAATGCGCATCAATATAGCGCAGGGCTTTTTTCATCTTACTGTCATGCGGATTGGTACTGCGGTTAGTGCGTACCGGCTCTGACTGCTGTGGATTGTCTTTGATAACGACAAAATTAAGTTGTTTCTTAAGACAGTTTTCTACAATGAGTTTCAGCAGATCTGCTGAGGCGATGACTCGTGAATAGTCCATTTCCGGTACATTTCGAAATTCATTGACCAGTTCGGGATCAGCTTGCCAGCGGTCATCGACGTTGAGAATATCAACCAGACCAACGTCGTTACTTAAGCGTACCTGACCACAGAGCACAAACCCAACCAGGTGGCCCGCGATGACCAGAGGAATGGAAAAATCAGTAAGTCCGGCATGACAACGATAGATGCAGGGTTGATCGGATTTAGACGCTTCCAGCCCTCCGCAGCGGTCGCTCATACGACAACGGGTGCTGTGCTGAGGATGCTGGCGCATCAACTGGCAAAAAGGAGTGAAATTAAAGAGCTCAGAAATTTCATCACCGTGAATATTGACAACCACAACGGCCAGACTGGTGGCCTGTGCAAAATCCTGTGCGATTTTATTAATGAGTTCTGAGTTCAGGGCACTCGCAGAAATCATGATAAAACCTCTCAGTTAATTTATTGTTATAAAGAAACATATTATTCACATTCATTTTCATCCTGCCATTCTGAGCAATGATGAAAGTCATCAGCGAACATAACAAAAGTCTCCCATTGTTGGGAGACTTTTTCAGCGGTTCAGGAAACCGGATCACGAAAACAGTTTTTACCTTTCAAAAATAAGCTTTTTCCGTGAAGCTAGCTCTCATTTTCCTCCAGCTTACACGCATTACACGGTAAATTTTTGCCAATAAAATAACGATAAATTGCAGCACCCGCGCAGGCGCCGATGATGGGGGCCACAATCGGAACAATGAAGTATGGGATATCACGTCCGCCGGTCATCGCGACATCTCCCCATCCGGCCATCCAGGCAAACAATTTGGGACCAAAATCACGTGCCGGATTCATTGCAAATCCGGTAAGCGGGCCGGTGGATGCGCCGATAACAGCAACGAGAATACCAATCAGCAACGGCGCTAACGGCCCCTTGGGAACACCGTTACCGTCGTCGGTCAGCGCCATGATCATCCCCATCAGAATCGAGGTAATCACCACTTCAACCAGCGCGGCCTGCCAGACACTGAGCGCGGCGGCAGGATAAGTACTGAATATGCTGGCAAGTTGCAGGCTTTCAAGACTTCCGCGTATCATCTGGTGGGCTGATTCATACTCGGTAAACAGACTGCCATAGAGCAAATAAGCCAGCAGAGCGCCACCGAAGGCCCCCGCGACCTGAGCCACGGTATAAGGCAAAACCTTGCGCCCCGGAAAGCAGGCAAATAACCACAGAGCGATAGTAATAGCAGGATTGAGATGTGCACCAGAAATTCCGGCCGTCAGGTAAACTGCAAGCGAGATCCCCAGACCCCATATGATGCAGATCTCCCACAATCCCAGGCTGGCACCTGCGACTTTCAGGGCGCTCAGGCATCCAATTCCAAAAAACAAAAACAGCCCGGTACCCAAAAACTCAGCAATGCATTGCGCTTTTAGTGAATCGTTCATTGTGACACCTTCTAAGCAGAGTTCGTGTCTTTACCAGCGGACTCCTTGCTGGCAAGTAGAATACTTCGAGGCTTACTATAAAAAGCCATGTCGGCAAATTGTTGGCAATCTGAGGGCGATATGACTTTCAAAATCGTGTTGCGATAGCAAATTCTTGCGATCACTTTTATTAAACAAAGCCAGATGACGTGGAATTCCTCTATTACATGTACATTTTAAAAATAATAAAATATTGCCAATAGCATAATCTTGTTTTCAGATAACCGTCACAAATTCATCCCCCCCGCATAGCAAATGATATTTCACCTGTCACGTTAAAAAGTGTAAATATGGAATTAACATAGCCAAATAATCACATCAGCATTTCATAATATATTCAATAAAAACAACACTATAAAATAAATAACAGCAATTTTATATCACCAGAACCTCACTATTTTTTCACTCATACTTTCAAGTCAGCCATTCTTTTTCCTCGCTTCTTTTTATAGTCATGAACATCGGGACAACCCAGGCGAGGTCTTTATGCAACAAGAAGCGTTAGGAATGGTAGAAACCAAAGGCTTAACTGCAGCCATAGAGGCCGCAGATGCAATGGTGAAATCAGCCAATGTAATGCTGGTCGGCTACGAAAAAATTGGTTCGGGGCTGGTAACAGTCATTGTCCGCGGCGATGTCGGCGCTGTCAAAGCAGCAACAGATGCTGGTGCCGCCGCAGCCCGAAACGTGGGAGAAGTGAAAGCCGTACACGTCATTCCACGCCCTCATACCGATGTAGAAAAAATCTTACCGAAGGGAATTAGCTAATGAGCAGCAATGAGCTGGTTGAACAGATCATGGCGCAGGTGATTGCTCGCGTGGCGACGCCAGAACAGCAGGCTATCCCTGAAAATAATCCTCCAACACGAGAAACGGCTATGACAGAGAAAAGCTGCAGTTTAACGGAGTTTGTCGGTACCGCGATTGGCGACACAGTCGGTCTGGTAATCGCCAACGTAGATAGCGCCTTACTGGACGCGATGAAACTTGAAAAACGTTATCGATCTATTGGCATCCTTGGCGCACGTACAGGTGCGGGCCCGCACATCATGGCCGCCGATGAAGCGGTAAAAGCCACAAATACTGAAGTCGTCAGCATCGAGTTGCCACGTGATACCAAAGGCGGTGCAGGTCATGGGTCACTGATTATTCTCGGCGGCAACGATGTTTCCGACGTGAAACGCGGCATTGAAGTTGCACTGAAAGAGTTGGATCGCACCTTTGGCGACGTTTATGCCAACGAAGCCGGTCATATCGAGATGCAATACACCGCGCGCGCCAGCTATGCGCTGGAAAAAGCCTTTGGCGCACCGATTGGTCGAGCCTGCGGCATCATTGTCGGCGCACCAGCATCCGTGGGTGTCCTGATGGCTGATACGGCGCTGAAATCTGCCAACGTGGAAGTTGTGGCCTACAGCTCCCCAGCCCACGGCACCAGCTTCAGTAACGAAGCTATCCTGGTCATTTCAGGCGATTCCGGCGCGGTTCGCCAGGCCGTTATCTCCGCCCGCGAAATCGGTAAAACCGTACTCGGGACTCTCGGCTCAGAGCCGAAAAACGATCGTCCGTCCTACATCTGATATCAGTGAGGCTGATTCATGAGATCGAAAAGATTTGAAGCACTGGCGAAGCGCCCTGTGAATCAGGATGGCTTCGTTAAGGAGTGGATCGAGGAAGGCTTCATTGCGATGGAAAGCCCGAACGACCCCAAACCGTCGATTAAAATCGTCAACGGTACAGTCACTGAACTGGACGGCAAATCCGCCAGTGAATTTGACCTAATTGACCATTTTATTGCCCGCTATGGCATTAACCTGGCCCGCGCGGAAGAAGTTATGGCGATGGATTCGGTCAAACTGGCCAATATGCTTTGCGATCCTAACGTGAAGCGCAAAGATATTGTGCCGCTAACCACCGCAATGACACCGGCAAAAATTGTCGAAGTAGTGTCACATATGAACGTCGTTGAGATGATGATGGCCATGCAGAAAATGCGCGCTCGTCGTACCCCGTCTCAACAGGCACACGTCACTAACGTTAAAGATAACCCGGTGCAGATTGCCGCTGATGCCGCTGAAGGCGCATGGCGCGGGTTTGACGAACAGGAAACCACCGTTGCTGTTGCGCGTTATGCGCCATTTAACGCCATTGCACTGTTAGTCGGCTCACAGGTTGGGCGTCCTGGCGTGTTAACCCAGTGTTCACTGGAAGAAGCGACTGAACTGAAACTCGGCATGCTAGGCCACACCTGCTATGCAGAAACAATCTCCGTCTATGGTACAGAACCCGTCTTTACTGACGGCGACGACACGCCATGGTCGAAAGGCTTCCTCGCCTCTTCCTACGCCTCCCGCGGTCTGAAAATGCGCTTTACCTCCGGTTCTGGCTCAGAAGTTCAAATGGGTTATGCCGAAGGTAAATCGATGCTTTATCTGGAAGCCCGCTGTATTTACATCACCAAAGCTGCTGGCGTACAGGGTTTACAAAACGGTTCCGTAAGCTGCATCGGTGTGCCTTCCGCTGTACCGTCGGGTATCCGCGCCGTGCTGGCAGAAAACCTGATCTGTTCTTCTCTGGATCTGGAATGCGCCTCCAGTAACGACCAGACCTTTACCCACTCGGATATGCGCCGTACTGCGCGCCTGCTGATGCAGTTCCTGCCCGGGACTGACTTCATCTCTTCCGGGTATTCCGCAGTGCCCAACTACGACAACATGTTTGCGGGTTCTAACGAGGATGCCGAGGATTTTGACGACTACAACGTTCTTCAGCGCGATCTGAAGGTAGACGGTGGGTTGCGTCCTGTTCGTGAAGAAGACGTTATCGCCATTCGCAACAAAGCAGCGCGCGCGCTACAGGCCGTCTTTGCCGGAATGGGATTACCGCCTATTACCGATGAAGAAGTGGAAGCTGCAACCTACGCTCACGGTTCGAAAGATATGCCGGAGCGAAACATTGTTGAAGACATTAAGTTTGCGCAAGAGATCATCAATAAAAACCGTAACGGTCTGGAAGTGGTGAAAGCCCTTGCTCAGGGCGGGTTTACCGATGTCGCTCAGGACATGCTCAACATCCAGAAAGCCAAGTTAACCGGGGATTATCTGCATACCTCCGCCATTATCGTTGGCGACGGACAGGTGCTGTCCGCAGTAAATGACGTCAATGATTATGCCGGTCCGGCAACAGGTTATCGCTTGCAAGGCGAACGCTGGGAAGAGATCAAAAACATCCCTGGCGCACTTAATCCCAACGAACTTGGCTAAGGGGTGAAAAATGGAAATCAATGAAAAGCTGCTACGCCAGATAATTGAAGACGTACTGTCGGAAATGCAGACCAGCGACAAACCCGTCTCCTTCCGCTCAGCGACAGCGGCCAGCACACCACAGGCTGCTGCGGTACAAGGTGACAGTTTTCTGACTGAGATTGGCGAAGCCAAACAGGGCCAGCAGCAGGACGAAGTGATTATCGCCGTAGGGCCAGCGTTTGGTCTGTCACAAACCGTCAATATCGTGGGAATACCGCACAAAAATATCTTGCGCGAAGTGATTGCCGGTATTGAAGAAGAAGGCATTAAAGCGCGCGTTATCCGCTGCTTTAAATCCTCTGATGTGGCGTTTGTTGCCGTGGAGGGTAATCGTCTGAGTGGTTCTGGGATCTCTATCGGCATCCAGTCAAAAGGCACCACGGTTATTCACCAACAGGGATTACCACCGCTTTCTAACCTGGAGCTGTTCCCTCAGGCACCGCTTTTGACGCTGGAAACCTATCGTCAGATCGGTAAAAACGCCGCACGTTATGCCAAGCGTGAATCTCCGCAACCGGTCCCTACGCTGAATGATCAGATGGCCCGTCCTAAGTACCAGGCGAAATCAGCCATTCTGCACATTAAAGAGACCAAATACGTCGTGACGGGCAAGAACCCGCAGGAACTGCGCGTGGCGCTTTGATAAAGGATAACTCCATGAATACCGACGCAATTGAATCGATGGTTCGGGATGTACTGAGCCGGATGAACAGCCTGCAGGGAGAGTCCACGACTCCGGCCACGGCGAGTTCATCAGCACATACTGCGAAAGTCTCGGACTACCCTCTCGCGAATAAACATCCTGAGTGGGTAAAAACCGCGACCAACAAAACCCTGGATGAGTTCACGCTCGAAAATGTTCTGAGCAACAAAGTAACAGCGCAGGACATGCGCATTACCCCTGAAACGCTGCGCCTTCAGGCGGAAATCGCTAAAGATGCCGGACGTGACAGGCTGGCGATGAACTTCGAACGCGCCGCTGAGCTAACCGCCGTACCTGACGACCGCATTCTGGAGATCTACAACGCGCTGCGTCCGTACCGCTCAACGAAAGACGAGCTGATGGCCATCGCCGACGATCTCGAAAACCGTTATCAGGCAAAGATCTGCGCAGCTTTCGTTCGTGAAGCGGCAGCGCTGTACGTTGAGCGTAAAAAACTCAAAGGCGACGACTAACTCAGGGACAGGATCATGCGATATATAGCTGGCATTGACATAGGCAACTCATCCACGGAAGTCGCTCTGGCTACCCTGGATGATTCTGGCGCACTGAGCATCACTGGCAGCGCGCTGGCGGAAACCACCGGGATTAAGGGCACATTGCGTAATGTGTTTGGCATTCAGGAGGCACTTGCGCTGGCGGCTAAAAACGCTGGAATCAATGTCAGCGATATTTCGCTTATCCGCATTAACGAGGCCACCCCGGTCATTGGCGACGTGGCGATGGAAACAATCACCGAAACCATCATCACTGAATCCACCATGATCGGCCATAACCCTAAAACGCCGGGCGGCGTCGGGCTAGGCGTTGGCATTACGATTACGCCGGAGGACCTGCTCAGTCGTCCGGCGGATACGCCCTATATTCTGGTAGTGTCATCAGCATTTGATTTCGCCGATGTTGCCACGATGATTAATGCCTCCGTCCGCGCCGGATACCAGTTAACTGGCGTTATTTTACAGCAGGACGATGGCGTGTTGGTCAGTAATCGTCTGACTCATCCCATGCCCATCGTAGATGAAGTACTTCATATCGACCGCATTCCGTTGGGGATGCTGGCCGCCATTGAGGTCGCGGTTCCGGGAAAGGTCATTGAAACCCTTTCTAATCCCTACGGGATTGCAACCGTCTTTGGCCTCAATGCCGACGAGACTAAAAACATTGTCCCGATGGCACGGGCACTGATCGGCAACCGTTCTGCCGTAGTCGTGAAAACACCGTCAGGTGATGTGAAAGCACGCGCCATTCCCGCTGGAAATCTGGAACTGCAATCGCAGGGACGTACCGTGCGCGTCGACGTGGCTGCAGGCGCTGAAGCGATTATGAAAGCGGTTGGCGAATGCCCGAAACTGGATAACGTCACCGGTGAAGCCGGTACCAATATTGGCGGCATGCTGGAGCATGTGCGCCAGACAATGGCTGAATTAACCAACAAACCCAGCCACGAAATTTTTATTCAGGATCTGCTGGCCGTTGATACCTCAGTACCCGTCAGCGTGACGGGGGGGCTTGCCGGTGAGTTCTCGCTGGAACAGGCTGTCGGCATTGCCTCCATGGTGAAATCAGACCGTTTGCAAATGGCGATGATTGCGCAGGAAATCACGCAGAAGCTCAACATTAACGTCCAGGTAGGCGGCGCCGAAGCCGAGGCAGCCATTTTGGGAGCCTTAACCACTCCGGGCACAACGCGACCACTGGCTATTCTGGACCTCGGTGCGGGTTCGACAGATGCCTCCATCATCAACCCGAAAGGCGAAATTATTGCCACGCATCTGGCAGGGGCAGGCGATATGGTCACGATGATCATTGCCCGTGAACTAGGGCTGGATGATCGTTATCTTGCAGAAGAGATTAAAAAGCACCCGCTGGCGAAAGTCGAAAGCTTGTTCCATCTTCGCCACGAAGATGGCAGCGTCCAGTTCTTTTCCACCCCGCTTCCGCCAACTGTTTTTGCCCGCGTGTGCGTTGTGAAACCCGATGAACTAGTGCCATTACCAGGGGATCTGGCACTAGAAAAAGTTCGCGCCATTCGCCGTAGCGCCAAGGAGCGCGTTTTCGTTACCAACGCGCTCAGAGCGCTGCGTCAGGTAAGTCCGACCGGGAACATTCGGGATATTCCCTTTGTCGTGCTGGTTGGCGGTTCATCCCTGGACTTCGAAGTTCCACAACTGGTCACCGATGCGCTGGCACATTACCGTCTGGTTGCCGGGCGCGGCAACATTCGTGGCACCGAAGGTCCGCGCAACGCGGTTGCGACAGGGTTGATTCTCTCCTGGTACAAGGCATTCGCTCATGGAAAGTAATCTGACCACGCCAGCCATCGTTATCTTCACTACTGCCGACTGCGCAGGCGTCTGGAATGACGTGTTGCTGGGTATTGAAGAAGAAGGGATCCCCTTTGTGATTCAGGAGAGCCATTCGACTGACGTTATCCACAACGCTTGGCTGGCTGCCTGCCAATCGCCATTGCTGGTTGGTATTGGCTGCAGTCACGAAAAACTGGTTGTGCACTACAAAAACTTACCTACATCAGCGCCACTTTTTACGCTGACGTATCAACAAAATAGCCACGATCGCCGCAGCATTGGTAATAACGCTGCGCGGCTGGTTAAAGGCATTCCTTTCCGCGAATGCCACTCATAACCCACAGGAGAAAAGCAGTATGAATAACGCACTGGGACTGGTTGAAACAAAAGGGCTTGTCGGCGCTATTGAAGCCGCTGATGCCATGGTGAAATCCGCAAACGTGCAGTTGGTTGGTTACGAAAAAATAGGCTCAGGCCTTATCACCGTTATGGTTCGCGGCGATGTCGGCGCAGTGAAAGCTGCCGTAGATGCAGGAAGCGCAGCAGCAAGCGCCGTTGGCGAGGTGAAATCCTGCCACGTTATCCCGCGTCCGCATAGCGACGTTGAAGCCATTTTACCTAAATCTGCATAAGTCGTAGCAACCAAGGAGCACAGCGTGAAGCAATCACTGGGATTACTTGAAGTTAGTGGTCTGGCATTAGCCATCAGTTGCGCGGACGTCATGGCGAAAGCCGCCTCCATCACGCTGGTGGGCCTCGAAAAAACCAACGGCTCAGGCTGGACGGTGATCAAGATAATCGGGGATGTGGCCTCCGTTCAGGCGGCCATTTCCACCGGGGTCAGTTTCGCTGAGCAACGTGACGGGCTGGTGGCTCACAAAGTCATATCCAGACCCGGGGAAGGTATTCTGCCACATAGCGTCACTCCGCAATCTGAACCAGCGCCGGAGCCCACACCAGTTGTACCGCAGGAAGAGATGTTTGTGGATCATGCAGAGCCTGAAACGCCGCAAGAAGCAGAGTTGATTAGCTGCAATCTGTGTCTTGACCCAGCCTGCCCTCGTCAAAAGGGCGAGCCGCGCACTCTTTGTCTGCACTCAGGTAAACGAGGTGAAGCGTAATGGATAAACAGCAACTGGAGACAACGGTCACTAAAGTCCTGGATGAAATGCGCGAGCGCCCTATTCCGCTGGGGATCTCTAATCGTCACATTCATCTTTGCGCTGAAGATTATGGCCGCTTGTTTCCTAATCAGCCCATTAGCGAGAAAAAGGGGCTGTTGCAACCAGGACAATATGCGGCAGAGCAGACTGTCACGTTAGTTGGACCAAAAGGTCAGTTAAAAAATGTGCGCTTACTCGGCCCACTGCGCAGCAAAAGTCAGGTCGAAATTTCTCGTACCGACGCTCGCACGTTGGGAATTGCTGCCCCACTGCGAATGTCGGGCAATATCGAAGGCACGCCAGGCATTCGCCTTGTTAGTCCATTTGCTGAGCTGGATATCGCATCCGGGGTGATCGTCGCCCAACGGCATATCCATATGTCGCCGCTCGATGCCCTGATACTGCGAGTTACCCATGGAGATAAAGTTTCTGTTGCCATTAATGGCGACGAACGTCGACTGATTTTCGATAACGTCGCCGTACGTGTTTCGCCGGATATGCGCCTTGAGATGCATATCGATACAGACGAAGCCAATGCCGCAGGCGCTGATAATCCACAGGCATTTGCCACACTGGTGACCTCACGATGAACAACGAACTGCTGCAACGCATTATCGAGGAGGTTGTTTCCCGATTAAAGAAACGCGCGGAAAGCACGATCTCCCTTAGCGTCGCGCAGTTACGGGAAATCGATCCACGGACATTATGCTGCCAATACTCGTCGCTCCATCTCCTGCAGGCCGACCTGCCCTTACTGGAGCAAATTGCCGATGGCTGCCAAGCCAACATGTCGGTGGTAACGATCCACGAAGCACTGGCATGCGGGGTCCGCGTGAAAATTTCGTTGCAACACCGGTTGTTACCCGCAATCCCCGTGAAAAAGCTCGCGCGTCTGCCACTGGAGTTCAGTGACGAGCTGGGGCGAATCATCGTGTTGCATCCTGAAAAGCTTCTCAGCTACGCCGACGTCGCCCAATTGAAGGGCGGCGTACTGGTACTACGCCGTCGATGTGTCGTGACGGCTCTGGCTCAGGAAGCGGTCGGTACGCGAAAAGTCCAATTAATTAAGCAGGAGTGAGCTATGCATCTGGCCCGGGTTACAGGCGTTGTGGTTTCCACGCAAAAATCTCCATCACTGGTGGGAAAAAAACTGTTGCTGGTACGTCGGGTGAGTGCTGACGGAGAGCTTCCCGCATCCCCTGTGAGTGGAGATGAAGTCGCCGTTGATTCTGTCGGCGCAGGAACTGGAGAACTGGTGTTACTCAGCAGCGGCTCCAGCGCCAGACACGTTTTTTCCGGCCCTAATGAGGCCATCGATCTGGCTATCGTCGGCATTGTCGACACGCTTTCTCGTTAGGAGGAACTATGGCGATTTATACCCGCACTGGCGATGCCGGCACAACAGCTCTCTTTACCGGACAACGCGTGAGTAAAACGCATCCGCGCGTCGAGGCTTACGGTACGCTGGATGAACTTAATGCGGCACTCAGCCTGTGCGTTTGCGCGGCGAAAAACCCGCAGCACCGCCAGTTACTTGAAAATATTCAACTGCAGCTTTTCTGGTTTAGCGCCGAACTGGCAAGCGAGAGCGAACAGCCAACGCCAGAACAGCGCTACATCAGCTCAGAAGAAATTGCGGCGCTGGAAACCGCCATTGATACCGCAATGGGGAGAGTACCGCCCCTACGCAGCTTTATTTTACCTGGCCGTAGTGAGGCCGCCAGCCGTCTGCACTTTGCCCGCACGCTGGCTCGTCGCGCAGAGCGGAGACTGGTCGAACTCTCCACTGGGATCTCCGTCAGACACGTGCTGATGCGTTATATCAATCGCCTGTCTGACTGCTTATATGCGCTCGCACGAGCAGAAGATCACGACGCCCATCAAAACGACATTATTCAGAAAGTGTCGGAGCGCTATCTTGCAGCCATCCGTCGTTCAGCCAACAGGGAGCCGACTATGTCACTGTCTTTTCAGGAGCTCCACCAACTGACTCGCGCTGCGGTGGCGAGAGCAGAAGAAATTCAGGTTCCGGTCGTCATTTGCATTGTTGATGCGAACGGAACTCAAACGGTGACCTGGCGCATGCCTGACGCATTGCTCGTCAGTAGCGAACTGGCACCGAAAAAAGCCTGGACCGCCGTGGCGATGAAAACCGCCACGCACGAGCTGACATCAGCAGTGCAGCCGGGCGCTGCGCTTTACGGTCTGGAAAGCCATATGCAGGGAAAAGTCGTCACTTTCGGTGGCGGGTACGCGTTATGGCGCGAGGGTTTACTCCTTGGGGGTCTTGGCATCAGCGGGGGAAGCGTTGAGCAGGATATGGATATTGCAGAAACGGCCATTGCGGCGATTAACGTGAGAACACATCAATGAATACTTCAGAACTTGAAACGCTTATTCGTAACATTTTGAGTGAACAACTCGCCCCGGCAAAAGCAGGAGTTAAGGGTAATGGAATTTACCCTTCCGTTGACGAAGCGATTGATGCCGCGCATCAGGCTTTTCTGCGTTATCAGCAATGTCCATTGAAAACCCGCAGCGCCATCATTAATGCCCTGCGAGAAGAACTGACGCCTCACCTGGCTTCACTGGCTGCCGAGAGTGCTGCCGAAACCGGAATGGGTAACAAAGAGGATAAATTCCTCAAAAACAAAGCTGCGCTGGACAACACCCCGGGTATCGAAGATCTCACTACCACGGCGCTAACTGGCGACGGCGGCATGGTGTTATTTGAGTATTCACCGTTTGGCGTGATTGGCTCCGTTGCCCCAAGTACTAACCCGACAGAAACCATTATTAACAACAGCATCAGTATGCTGGCTGCGGGAAACAGCGTTTATTTTAGCCCGCATCCGGGTGCTAAAGCGGTTTCACTGAAGCTAATTGCCATGATTGAAGATATTGCCTTCCGCTGCTGTGGGATCCGGAATCTTGTCGTCACGGTCACAGAACCCACTTTTGAAGCTACCCAGCAAATGATGGCGCACCCTAAAATCGCAGTTCTGGCGATTACCGGTGGCCCTGGCATTGTTGCTATGGGCATGAAAAGCGGGAAAAAAGTCATTGGCGCAGGCGCAGGTAATCCGCCCTGCATTGTTGATGAAACAGCCGACCTGGTTAAGGCGGCGGAAGATATCATCAACGGCGCATCCTTTGATTACAATCTCCCCTGCATTGCTGAGAAGAGCCTGATCGTTGTTGATGCCGTTGCCGAACGCCTGGTTCAACAAATGCAGTCATTTGGCGCGATGCTTCTCAATAGCGAAGAGGTAGACAAACTGCGCACAGCTTGTCTGCCAGAAGGCATGGCCAATAAAAAGCTGGTCGGGAAAAGCCCAGCAAGTTTACTGGAAGCCGCTGGAATACCGGTTCCTGCAAAAGCACCGCGATTATTGATAGGTATCGTCAAGGCTGACGACCCGTGGGTTACCAGCGAGCAACTGATGCCAATGCTCCCCGTCGTTACGGTGAGCGATTTTGACAGTGCGTTAACGTTGGCCCTGAAGGTTGAAGAGGGACTGCATCACACCGCCATTATGCACTCACAAAATGTGTCCCGTTTGAATCTTGCCGCGCGCACGCTTCAGACCTCCATTTTTGTGAAAAATGGTCCTTCTTACGCCGGGATTGGCGTGGGTGGAGAAGGCTTTACCACCTTCACCATCGCGACCCCAACCGGTGAAGGAACGACATCTGCGCGCACCTTCGCACGCTCTCGTCGTTGCGTGCTAACAAACGGTTTTTCTATTCGCTAATGGAGCCGTTATGAAACACTTTTCACTGCAAACTCGATTGTACAGCGGCCAGGGAAGTCTGGATGTGCTCAAGCGCTTTACAAATAAGCATATCTGGATTATTTGCGATGGTTTTCTCGCGCGTTCTCCCCTGATTGAAAAGCTGCGCGACGCTCTGCCAGCGGATAACCGCATCAGCATTTTCAGCGATATCACTCCCGATCCCACCATTAGCACGGTAGTGCAAGGGATTGCGCAAATGCAGTCCCTGCGACCGGACGTGGTGATTGGTTTTGGTGGAGGCTCAGCTCTTGATGCCGCAAAAGCCATCGTCTGGTTCAGCCGACAGTTCGGTATCGAAATTGAAACCTGTGTCGCAATCCCTACTACCAGCGGCACGGGATCGGAGGTGACCAGCGCCTGCGTGATTAGCGATCCGGACAAAGGCATTAAGTATCCATTATTCAATAATGCGCTTTACCCGGACATGGCCATCCTCGATCCGACGCTGGTCGTCAGCGTACCGCCAGCCATCACCGCGAATACCGGCATGGACGTGTTAACACACGCGCTGGAAGCTTACGTATCCACGAAGGCCAGCGACTTTACCGACGCGCTGGCTGAGAAAGCGGCACAAATCGTCTTCCAGTACCTGCCTGTCGCCGTCAGCAAAGGTGACTGCCTGGCAACCAGAGGAAAAATGCATAACGCGTCAACGCTCGCGGGAATGGCATTTAGTCAGGCTGGACTGGGTATCAATCATGCGATTGCCCATCAGTTGGGCGGCCAGTTTCATCTGCCCCACGGACTCGCCAATGCGCTGCTGCTGACCCATGTCATTCATTTTAATGCACGCGATCCCCGGGCCGTAAAGCGCTATGCCCGTTTCGCTAAAGCCTGCCACTTATGCCCGAATAACGCGAACGATACGGCGGCACTGAACGCACTGATTCATCATATCGAGCTACTCAAAAAACAGTGTGCGTTACCTTCATTGAATGACGCGCTTAAAGACGGAAAGCAAATCTGGTCACAACGTATACCGTCGATGGTTCAGGCCGCGCTGGCTGACGTCACGCTGCAAACCAATCCTCGTGTTGCTGACGCTAATGCCATGCAGGAACTGCTTGAGGAATTATTATGAAGACAGCCATGACGGCAGAGTCCACGCTTTATGATGCACAGACAATTCGCGAACGCGTTCGCGCAGCGGGTGTTGTCGGGGCTGGAGGCGCGGGCTTTCCTGCTCACGTAAAATTACAGGCGCAGGTCGATACTTTTCTGGTCAATGCAGCAGAATGTGAGCCGATGCTGAAAGTTGACCAGCAATTGATGGCCGTCCAGGCTGAGCGGCTTATCCGCGGCGTTCAATATGCCATGACGGCTACCGGCGCCAGTGGCGGTATTATTGCGCTCAAAGAGAAATACCAGAAGGCTATCAATGCGTTAACGCCCCTTCTGCCTGCCAGCATCCGCTTACATATTTTGCCTGATGTCTACCCGGCAGGTGACGAGGTTCTGACCATCTGGATGGCAACAGGTCGGAGAGTTCCACCTGCCGCGTTGCCGGTCAGCGTCGGCGTGGTGGTCAATAACGTCCAGACCGTGCTCAACATCGCCAGAGCGGTGGAGCAGCAATACCCCGTTACCCGTCGTACTCTGACCGTTAACGGCGCGGTCGCCAGACCAATCACTCTCACCGTCCCAGTCGGCATGTCTTTACGTGACGTTCTGGCACTGGCCGGTGGTTCAACCGTCGACGACCCCGGCTTTATTAACGGTGGTCCGATGATGGGCGGCCTGATTACCTCTCTGGATACCCCTGTCAGCAAGACCACCGGGGGCCTGCTGGTTTTGCCAAAATCTCATGCGTTGATTCAGCGGCGGATGCAGGATGAACGTACCGTGCTTTCCGTCGCAAAAACCGTTTGCGAACAGTGCCGTTTGTGTACGGATTTGTGCCCAAGGCACTTGATTGGCCATGAGTTGTCACCTCACCTGCTGGTTCGCGCAGTTAATTATCAGCAGGCAGCCACACCGCAGTTGCTGCTCACGGCGCTGACCTGCTCAGAATGCAATGTATGTGAAAGCGTCGCCTGTCCGGTTGGAATTTCGCCGATGCGAATCAACCGCATGCTTAAACGCGAGCTACGGGCGCTCAACCATCGTTATGAAGGACCGCTAAATCCTGAGGATGAAATGGCGAAGTACCGGCTGATCCCGGTTAAACGCCTTGTGGCTAAGTTGGGCCTTAGCGACTGGTATCAGGATGCACCACTGGCTGAAACTGATTTTCCCACAGATAAAACGACGCTGTTGCTGCGCCAGCATATTGGTGCCAGCGCCATTCCATGTGTACAGCAAGGCGAACGCGTTGTTCGCGGTCAATGCGTGGCCGATGTGCCGTCCGGTGCATTAGGCGCGCCTGTCCATGCCAGTATTGACGGTATTGTCAGCGAAATTACTGAACAATCCATCACGGTCATAAGAGGTTAATCATGTCTCAGGCTATAGGGATTTTAGAACTCACCAGCATTGCCAAAGGAATGGAAGCTGGTGATGCCATGTTAAAAAGCGCGAATGTGAATTTGCTGGTAAGCAAAACCATCTGTCCGGGAAAATTTCTGCTCATGCTCGGGGGTGACGTAGGTGCAGTTCAGCAGGCGATAGCCACTGGCACTTCTCTTGCTGGTGATATGCTCGTTGACAGTCTGGTACTGCCTAACATTCACCCCAGCGTACTTCCTGCGATTAGTGGATTAAACAGCGTGGATAAGCGCCAGGCCGTAGGCATTGTTGAAACATGGAGCGTTGCGGCCTGCATCTGCGCCGCCGACCGTGCGGTTAAAGCCTCCAACGTCACGCTGGTACGTGTTCATATGGCATTTGGTATTGGCGGCAAGTGCTACATGGTTGTCGCAGGCGACGTGTCTGATGTGAATAACGCAGTGACGGTTGCCAGTGAAAGCGCGGGTGAAAAAGGTCTGCTGGTTTACCGCTCGGTCATCCCTCGCCCACATGAAAGCATGTGGCGACAAATGGTGGAAGGATAATGGAAAGACAACCCACCACGGATCGTATGATTCAGGAATATGTTCCTGGCAAGCAGGTCACGTTGGCGCATCTCATCGCCAATCCTGGTAAGGATTTGTTCAAGAAACTGGGACTACAGGATTCAGTCTCCGCCATCGGTATTCTGACGATTACCCCTAGCGAAGCCTCCATTATCGCCTGTGATATCGCCACAAAGTCCGGGGCGGTAGAGATTGGTTTTCTCGACCGTTTTACTGGCGCAGTGGTACTGACGGGCGATGTTTCCGCCGTTGAGTATGCGCTGAAGCAGGTAACCCGCACGCTGGGTGAAATGATGCGTTTTACCGCGTGTCCCATCACCCGGACGTAACTCATGAAACGCATAATGCTAATTGGTCCCAGTCAATGCGGTAAAACATCACTCACGCAGTGCATGCGGGGAGAGGTGCTTCACTATCAGAAGACCCAGGCCATAGTCTGGTCTCCCACAACAATAGACACACCAGGTGAATATCTCGAAAACCGCTGCCTGTATAGCGCGCTGCTGGCCAGCGCCTGTGAAGCAGACATCATCGCGCTTGTTCTCAATGCTGACGCGCCGTGGTCACCTTTTTCTCCAGGTTTTACGGGGCCAATGAACCGACCCGTTATCGGCCTCGTCACCAAAGCCGATTTAGCCAGCCCACAGCGTATTTCTCTCGTGGAGAGTTGGCTGGTTCAGGCTGGCGCGCAAAAAGTTTTCGTCACCAGCGCACTGGAGAACACCGGGGTCAATGAGATGTTCATTTTTCTGAATGCAAAGGAACCGTCATGTCTCACAAAATAATGGCCATTAACGCGGGCAGCTCCTCACTTAAGTTTCAGTTACTGGCGATGCCGCAGGGTGAAATGATCTGCCAGGGGCTTATTGAGCGAATTGGGATGTCAGATGCGCAGATCACCTTAAAAACACCAGCGCAAAAATGGCAGGAGACATTGCCCGTTGCCGATCATCGTGAAGCTGTAATGCTGCTACTGGAAAACCTTATCAGCCACAATATAATCAGCAGCCTCGATGAGATCGACGGCGTTGGTCATCGCGTTGCGCACGGCGGAGAATCTTTTAAAGATTCGGCGCGGGTAACCGATGAAACGCTGAAGGAAATCGAACGCCTTGCGGAACTGGCACCACTGCATAATCCGGTGAATGCGTTGGGGATTGCAGTATTTCGCCAGCTACTGCCAAACACACCGGCCGTTGCCGTTTTTGACACCGCTTTTCATCAGACTCTTGATGAACCCTCTTTCATCTATCCCCTGCCCTGGCGCTACTACGCTGAGTTGGGTATTCGACGTTATGGTTTTCATGGTACCAGTCACAAATACGTCAGCGCTCAGCTTGCTGAAAAGCTGGGGGTACCGCTCAGCGCCTTGCGCGTTGTTTGTTGTCATCTTGGCAACGGCAGCAGCATCTGCGCTATTAAAGGCGGGCAATCGGTTAATACCTCAATGGGCTTTACGCCGCAGTCTGGTGTCATGATGGGCACGCGAAGTGGTGATATTGATCCATCCATTTTGCCGTGGATTGCCCTGCGTGAAGGTAAAACACCGCAGCAGCTCAACCAATTGCTTAACAATGAGTCTGGATTGCTCGGCGTTTCTGGTGTTTCACCCGACTACCGTGACGTTGAACATGCCGCAGATACGGGCAATCACCAGGCAGCACTGGCGTTAACACTTTTTGCCGAGCGGATTCGCGCCACTATCGGCAGCTATATTATGCAGATGGGCGGGCTGGATGCGTTGGTGTTCACCGGAGGAATTGGCGAGAACTCAGCGCGGGCGCGCGCTGCAATTTGTCACAACCTGAATTTCTTAGGTCTGGCCGTTGATGAAGAAAAAAATCAGCGTAACGCCACCTTTATTCAAACGGAAAATGCGCTGGTTAAAGTGGCGGTAATTAATACCAACGAAGAGCTGATGATAGCGCAAGACGTGATGCGTTTAGCGATTTCAGAAACTGTGACCTTGGGCATTCCCGCTTAATATTGCGACGCGGCAAATTGCGGCAAATCATGGTAATAGCACGATCGCCATGACACTATGCGCCGAGGATTACCGATCATAAAGGTGAAGACGTGGCTGTTGCGCAATGTCCCGCATCGTGCGGAGAACTAATCCAGGGCTGGATTCTGGGCAGTGAGAAACTGGTCTCCTGCCCGGTCGAATGGTATAACACCGTTGAGGTCAGTTCAGGTTCACCGCTGACAGATGAACGCCCACTTTCCCGGGCGATGGTTGACAGGTTGTTGCAGTACTGGCAATACCCGGCGCATATGAGTCAGGATATCCGTATTGATGTTCAGTCAACCATTCCTGTCGCTAAAGGGATGGCCAGCAGTACTGCGGATATTGCCGCCACGGCTATCGCCACGGCGCATTATCTGGGCCATCAGCTAGACGAACAGACACTGGCGCAGCTGTGCGTTTCGCTGGAGCCAACCGACAGCACCGTTTTTCGTAAGCTAACCCTTTTCGACCATAACGACGCTTCCACGCAAATTGGCTGTGAATCACAGCCTCAGCTTGATCTGCTGGTTCTCGAAAGTCCGGAAACATTACGTACCGCGGATTATCACCGTATTCCGCGGCATTCCGGCTTGCAGGCGGGAGCAGCGGCCCTCAGGCGGGCATGGGATAAAGTACAGGAAGCCTGTGTCAGTCAAAATCCTTACCGGTTGGGTGAAGCCGCTACCCTTAGCGCAATCGCCAGCCAGTTGCTGTTGCCGAAACCGGATTTTGATTCACTATTAGCGCTGGTTGAAGAATGTGATTTATACGGTGTCAACGTCGCGCACAGCGGCAGTGTGGTCGGGCTGATGCTGGACAGAACGCGCCATGACGTGGATTACATTAAGTGGATGCTGGCGCAGAAAAAGCTAACGGTTCACTGGCCGCAACAGCATTTGTTGCGAATGGTAACAGGCGGGGTCGAACTGCAATAAGGGTCGCCGCACCGCAGCGACCCGGACAAGCTTAAAATCGTTACTCGGCTTTCGCTTCGGTGTTTTTCACTTCACCCATAGCTTTCAGCTTTTTAGAGATATCGCGACGCTCTTTAGAGATCTCGGCATTTTTGATGATGTAGTCATCAACACGATCTTCATAATCGCTTTTCATACTGGCGATAATGCCCTGAATAGCTTCCACGCTCATACCAGGCTTGATGTAGTCGCTCAGGTTGTCCAACAGCAGGACGCGTTTCTGGTTGTCACGGATCTTTTTCTCAACGTCCTGGATTTCACGTTGCAGTTTGTTTTTACGACGGAACAGACGAACAAATTCCAGCACGTCCTGGAAAGAAGGCTTGGTAGTTTCCATTTTTACACCCCTGATAATGTGAGATTCGGATTCGTTAAAACAACGGCTAAAGTGGGTCAACATTACTTTCATGCCCGCCATACTTCAAGTTGCATCTGCATCGACAATGCCTGGTTGAAACCTGAATTATCGAGGGTAACGCCATTACAGTTACCAATGGTTTTAGCCTTTTCAGTATCATACCTCTTATCTTTGCTGAATCGAAGCAGCAGTAGAACCGATCCCCTCATCTGCTCTTTATTTGCGCAACGCGCGGCAAATTAAATGAGAGAGTAACTCCAGTTGTCGCGCCATTTCCATGTTCAACCAAACGTAGCCGTGGATGGGCGTTTCTGCGACATTATCGCCTTTATGCTCGGCAATCAGCTGGCGCAGTTCAGCCACGGTGTCATTGAGCTTTTCTGTGTTAGCAAGCACCGGTTGCGGATTACCTTCATACAAAGCGTGAGTTATCGTCAGTAGCGCCTGTTGCGTCCTGAGCTGAGTTTCTCGCAGAGTATGCGCGTTTAACATGACAAAGTGGCTGGTTCGACTGGCCCAAAGCGCATTGATTTGCAACTCAAGCATGCAAACGAGGTTGCGATTAACGGTCTGAATAGCCTCAAAGATGGATTTTTGAATGCGGGTTTCTTTACTGGCAGGAACGATGAGCCCACGCATTTTGACCACGTCGGTCAATAGCTGCTGTAAATGCTTCTCCAGCCTTGGCTGCTCAAGCAGATTAGGGGAGAGCGCGGCCTGATACACCCGATTGTACCCCGTTACACAATGTGCCAGTTGGATACGCCAGTGGATAAATGCCCTTTGCGGCCAGATACCGGTAAACAGCATCGCCAGAAACGATCCCAGAATCACGTCGCCACCGCGCCATAACGCCGTATTCATATCCCCGGCGGGCGCGCCTACTACGACAGCAAGCGTTATGCCAATCAGCAGCGCCTGATACGGCCTTTTACCCAGTGCCAGCCAGCCGCAGAGAAACATCGCCACCGCGCACCATATCAACATAAGCGGAAGCGAGAAGAGTTCCAGACGCAGAGCCACCAACCCAAGCACCGACCCGAGGATCGTTCCGCCTATACGCTCAAAAGCCCTGGGAACGACGTTACCCCAAAAAGAAATTGGCCCCATAATCACCACCAGCGTGATCAGAGGCCATGTACCTTCAGGAATGTTCAACAGGCGAACCAACAGAAAAGTAAGGAGAAACGCCAACGCAATGCGAATACCGTGCACCACACGATAATGACGATACAAACGAATTTCAAAAGGACTCAGTGACTTATCTGCACGCACTCATGCACTCCGTCAGGGAATAGCAAAGAAGCGAATTGTACCTGTTTTTTTAGTAATAACATCATCCTGATTTACACTAAATACAGCTATTTCGACTGGACTGGGACGTACATTTCAATATCCCAGTAACCGTCCTCCGTACCATTGTTCAAATAAACTTCAAAACAAGGTTTAGCGGCTATCGAATAAGTCGTATCCTGCATTAAACGCTCAAAGAACTGGTACCACGGCGTCGCAAAATCGTGATTTTGGACGCGCGCTACGGCAACAGCGTAGTCGCCCCCAGCCAGTTCGGTGAGGATCACGCCTTCGCTGTTTTCTGGAATTACAAAACCTTCAGGTACAGAAACGACGGTATCGCAGCGCAGTTTTTCAGCTGGAACAACATCAGGGTTGTCGTAATACACGGCAATCCACTCCAACGGAACAATCTGTTTACCGTCGACCCACTTCATTAACTGCTCAAAGCCTTGTTTAACTGTTTGTTCCCACGGTCCAACCATATGAAAACCGGCAATCATGCGTTTTTCGACCTGCTTTATCTCGTACTCCATACAACCTCCACCGTTATACTGTGTTTATATACAGTATATTTTTTAGGTATGTCGGCCACAAGCAAATAGTGATTATTATGTGAGCAGATTCGCACTCTTGCCAGTCTGACGCATCAGGAAAAACTACGCCTTATGATGGAAATAATCGCTCAGACGCGAGAAAACGCCGCCTTCGTTAACGGACTCCAGCGTCACAAGAGGCCAATGCGCCACCAGCTTATCCCGATCGTAGAGTTCAATTTCACCCACACGTTGATGCGCAGCGATTGGAGCGACCAGTTCTTTCTTATCAAGAACATATTTTGCTTTGATATTAGGAACTTCTGCTTTGGGTAGGGCCATCCAGAAATCCTGCTCGGTACCAAGGCTGATCTTTTCTTTATCGCCATACCAGATCCGCTCAGTACCAACCTGCTTACCACTGCGTAATACCTGTACCGTATCGAAGTTGTGTTGCCCCCATTGCAGCAGTTTACGCGCCTGGTCTTCGCGCCCTTTTGCACTTTCCGCGCCCATCACTACCGCAATCAAGCGGCGCTGCCCATCAACGGCGGAAGCAATCAGATTAAATCCGGCGCCGGACGTATGCCCTGTCTTCAGTCCATCAACGTTCATGGTTTTATCCCACAACAAGCCGTTACGGTTTTGCTGCGTGATTCCATTCCAGGTAAGGCTTTTCTCACTGTACATATGGTAGAAATCTGGTTCCCCGTGGATGATGGCGCGTGACAGCACGGCCAGGTCGTACGCCGAGCTATGCTGACCCGGTGCATCCAGACCATGTACCGTTTCAAAATGGGTGTCCTGCAGGTTAAGCTTTTGCGCATAGTTGTTCATCATCGCGACAAACTGTGGCTGTCCCCCGGCGATGTAATCCGCCAGTGCCACACAGGCATCATTACCAGAATCTACAATTAATCCCCGGCTGAGGTCGCGTACCGAAACGCGATCCCCTGCTTTAAGGAACATCAAAGATGAACCCACAAATACCGGATTATCCTTTGCCCAGGCATCGCGCCCGACGGTCACAATATCTCCCGGACTAATACGCTTGCTGTCGATGGCGCGATCAACAACATAGCCGGTCATCAGCTTAGTCAGACTGGCAGGATTTCGCTGCTGGTGTTCGTTACCGGCTGTCAGAATTTGGCCCGTGGTGTAATCCATTAATACCCACGCTCCGGCATTAATTGCAGGAGGCTGTGGTGAAAAGCTCACGACCCCGGTCGCGTACGCGGGCGAAAAACTCATCGCAAAGAGTGAAGCGGCAACAAACAAACGGCGTTTCAACAGCATGTCCTCAGAAAATGGAAAAATAGCCGTTCTTTTTACGGAAGTTCTGTCGAACAAACTTGGATAAATTGCAAGAAAATGTGACATAAGGCACATTTTCTTGCTATCAGGAAAGGATTTCAGAGATATATATCAGTTAGAACGAGCCTTTACGCGGCGCGGTCTCTGCGTGATGACTGCGATGACGATGATAGCCATCGATCATACTGCGGAAAATTTGCCCTGGCGTGTCACCCAACGTACACAGATAAATATGCGCGCAGATGAACAATAAGCCCACAATTGCTAACGCCATATGCAGCACCAGCATCACCGGCCCCGCCCCGATCACCTGCGGGTAGAGGCATAACAACCCGGTAATAATCAGCAGCGGAACCAGCGCGTACATGATGGCCAGGTAGGCCAACTGCTGCAGCGGGTTGAATTTATCCTCTGCCGTTGCGGCAAACGGATGCGGTTCACCTTTCATGATGCCATACAGATAAAAGCGTGTTTGCAACAGGCAGCGTGATATCAACCCGTTAAACTTCACGCGATAATGACAACCGTTGCCGCTGGTTGCGTTTATTAACACAAAGCCAATCCAGAATGCCAGCAATGCAAAGCCACACCAGGTATGTACCTGCACCATCAATGCCACCGGTCCGACAGAGAAGTGGCCAAACATACCGCTCAGCAGAAGCAGGATAAAGAGCAGCGCGTTGCCCCAGTGCCAACGGCGGACCGCCAGCGAATAGAGATAGTCCCGATGTTCTTCTCCAGTTGCCGTTTTGGGTGCCAACATTCGACGTAACAGCGCGTGCGTGACCAGACCTGCAATCATCAACACAATAACTACGCCTGCGTAAATAAGCCACAGCGGCCAGTAGTCCGGCGTATAGTGAAGCTCTGCTCCCCAGATAGAATTCATACATTACCCTCCTGATGGATCTCTTTACGCCGATAGACACTTACCGGGCCACTACGCGTATCCTGCTGGCGATAAACCTCTTTTTGATTTATCCAGTGCTGAATTTCCGGGTCATCGCGACGGCCAAACTTCAGCGCATCCGTCGGACAAACAGAAACGCAGGCAGGTGACTGACCACTTTCCAGGCGAGTATCTGCGCAGAAGTTACATTTGTCGGCAATCCCTGTTTGCGGGTTAAGGTAACGAACATGGAACGGACAAGCGGCAACACAGTAGTCGCAGCCAATACAGCGAGACTTATCCACTTGCACTATGCCATTTTCATCACGAAATGAAGCTCCGGTCGGACAGACGCTGACGCACGGAGCATCTTCACAATGCTGGCAAGAAACACGAACAAACTGGAAGTGGGACAGGACCTCAGGTTCATGTTCGGGTGAACGGATCTGCACCTGTAAGCGGCTATATCCTTCCGGTACGTCATTGAGTACTTTGCAAGCGACCGTACACGCCTGACAACCAATACAGCGTTTCTCGTCATGCAGCATGACATAAGGGTTTGTTGCTTGATTCATGATGTTCTCCTTTCTCATGCCCGACGAAGCGTAACGCCAGCGGTGTGCACCACCGTACCGGAAACCGGACTGGTAACATGTGGCAGCAAATTACCGCAGTGTATACCGTGCGTCGTCGCCGCTGTTTTGGCTCCCGCCTTGGCGCCAAATCCCATATAAACAAACAGTGTATCGGGCCGAATTCCGGCGGTGACCAGCGCTTTACCTTTTTCTTTACCGGTCGCATTCTCCAGCCAAATCTCATCACCGCTTTTAATGCCTTTTTCACGAGCTGTTTGCGGGTGGATCCACACTGCGTTGTCCCACATCAACTCGCTAAGCAGTGGCACATATTGCGTCGCGCCGTTGGTGTGAACCGCCACTTTCCCTTGAATGAAATAGAGTTCATTGTCGCCTTTGAGCGCAAAATCGCGGACTCGCGGAATGCCGTAGCCAGGCAGAAGCGCTTCCAGCTCTTCAGAGTAGAGTTCAATTTTGCCAGATGGGGATTTAAAGCGCAGTTGCTCACCATAGGTCCCGTCGCTGTCAACCGCCACCGCCCCCGGATAACGCGCCACAAACTGACGCACCGCTTCAGGTTCACGTAGCAGCAGCGGAACACCCCACTCCCGATATCCTTTCTCACGCAGTTCAGCAGACAGCGCATGGTCGCCATTAAGCTGGTACAACTGCCGTGTCTGCATGTCCTGCCAGGGGTAGAACTGCCCAAGGCCTAATTGCACAGCCAGTTCTTTCCAGATTTGCCAACTCGGACGCGCATCACCTATAGGCTCTACAACCTGCTGACGCAGGGCATACGCTGGATTCAGGCCCGACATGTCAGAGATTTCTTCATCGCGTTCAAGGTAGGTGCATTCGGGTAACAGATAGTCAGCATATGCCGCGCTTTCGCTTAAATAGACATCGCAGCTTACCACCAGATCGAGTTGTTCAACGGTTTTGACCAGATCAGGTCGGCAGGTCACGGTCTGGAAAGGATTATGGCGGGACATGATCCAGCCTTTCACCGGATAAGGAGTCTGGTTTAACACGGCGTCGATAATGCTTTGCACCACGCCACCGCCCGCCGCGATGTACTTGAATTGCGGAGCAACCAGATCGATGCGCTGGGCCGTGGGTTTGGGTAATTTGGCATCGGGTTTTGCCAGCACTGGAGCAACCTTCTCACCGGCAAGTTTATTGTAGGTCGCCGCGGCTTTTTTCTGGTACAAGCCCCCCTCACGCTCAACATTTCCCAGCAACGCATTAAGGCTGAAAATCATACGTCGCATATCAATTTCTTCTTGTGAAAACGTCGCACGATGGCCCGGGCTAACGATAGCATGCGGCGCGCAGGCAGCCATTTCCCGGGTGACCCGAACAATGACATCAGCAGGAACATCAGCTTGCTTTTGCGCCCATTCCGGCGTGGTCTCTTGTACTGCTTCTGCCAGTTGGTCAAACCCTGTGGTGTAGCGCGTAACGAAGTCCGCGTCATACAGTTTTTCATTGATCATGACGTGACACATGGCCATCAGCACCGGCAAGTCGCCGCCCGGTTTGAGCGCATGCCATTCATCCGCCTTGCTGGAGAAGACGGACAGTCGGGGATCGAAGCTGACCATTTTTGCGCCCTTTTCCTGCGCGGCCATCAATTCATGCGTTTCGGCAACCTCAATCCCTTCATAGAGGTTGTGACCAAAAGAGACCATATAACGAGTATTGGCGATATCCATGGCCAAATCGCCGCCCATCATCACTTTGGCGGCAATCGATTTCCCGGCCGGGCATGTCGACGCGTGCGTAAAGGTATTTGGCGATCCGAAAGCCGTCGCCAGGTGAAATAAATGCCCTGAAAGCGAACCGGATTTAGAAGAAAACACGACGCCCTGAGGACCATGCTGTGTTTTTATTGCCGTCATTTTTTCGGCAATTTCTTTGTAAGCCTGTTGCCAGCTAATAACCTGCCATTCTCCGCTCCCGCGAGGTCCTGTGCGTTTCATGGGTTTAACAATACGGTGCGGGTCGTTGACCAGACTAACACCGCTGCCTCCGCGCGCGCAGACACGCGTGCCTTGTTGAGGCGCATTAGGATTCCCTTGAATAAAAACCGTTTTGTTATTAATCACCTGTGCCTGTATCGGGCAACGATAAGAACACATTTCACACAAACTTGGCGTCAGGGATGTTTTCCCCTTAATGCGCTCCGGAGAATTTCGCGCCAGTGCGCCTGGCGGAAAACTTCCTATCGCGCAGGCAGAGCAACCTATACCTACTCCTCGCAAAAAATTACGCCGACTAATGCTCATATAACCTCCTGTTATTAGATATATCCAATGATTATATGGCGTTTAAATTATTAATTTTTAACCTCACTCACATTTTATTACAATGTTGGTCAGCTAATCGGACAAAATAAAACCCCTTGTTTACAAAAGAATTTTAAAATCCCCAGAATCCAACAAATCAGCGAAAAATAACAATAACGGTTCTCATTTATATTATTTAGCAGCTAGTAACTTTCAGAAAATTTATTCCAGTAATTTCCTTTAATAGTGCAAAACTTATTAATCAATTTTATAAAAATCCTGTTCACCTCAATTTTATTGCGTACACCATTCAGCATCGATAATCGCATTGCTGATTACCTTGCTCTTTTTTGGTATTCTTAGATGAGCGCTAAATTGATCCCGGACATAACCAAACAATGAATGACGGCAAGCAGCACCCGACTTTTCTCTTCCACGATTACGAGACCTTTGGTACTCATCCGGCACTGGACAGACCCGCGCAATTTGCGGCTATCCGCACAGATAGCGATTTCAACATTATCGGCGAACCTGAAGTCTTTTATTGCAAATCCGCAGACGACTATCTGCCGCAGCCTGAGGCGGTGTTGATTACCGGCATTACGCCGCAGGAAGCACGGGAAAAGGGAGAGAATGAAGCCGCTTTTGCAGCGCGCATACACACTCTGTTCACCGTGCCGAAAACTTGTATTCTCGGCTATAACAACGTGCGCTTCGACGATGAGGTGACGCGTAACATCCTGTATCGCAATTTCTACGATCCCTATGCCTGGAGCTGGCAGAACGACAATTCGCGCTGGGATCTCCTGGACGTGATGCGCGCCTGCTATGCCCTGCGTCCTGAAGGCATTAACTGGCCGGAAAACGACGATGGCTTACCCAGCTTTCGCCTGGAGCATTTGACCAAAGCTAATGGTATCGAGCATGCGAATGCTCACGATGCGATGGCCGACGTGTATGCCACGATTGCAATGGCGCAATTAGTTAAATCACGTCAGCCGCGTTTGTTTGAATATCTCTTCAGCCATCGCAATAAGCACAAGCTGGCCGCACTGATTGATGTCCCGCAAATGAAGCCGCTGGTTCATGTTTCAGGAATGCTCGGCGCGTGGCGCGGCAATACCAGTTGGGTAGCGCCATTGGCCTGGCACCCGGAGAATCGCAACGCGGTGATTATGGTTGACCTGGCCGGTGATATTTCACCGCTACTTGACCTGGACAGCGACGCGCTGCGTGAACGGCTCTACACGGCGAAGGCAGATCTGGGTGATAACCCAGCCGTACCGGTTAAACTGGTGCACATCAACAAGTGCCCAGTACTGGCCCAGGCGAATACGCTGCGCCCGGAAGATGCCGATCGACTGGGCATTAACCGCCAGCATTGTCTTGATAATCTCAAAGTTCTGCGCGAAAACCCGCAGGTACGCGACAAAGTAGTGGCTATCTTTGCCGAGGCGGAACCCTTTGCGCCATCCGATAACGTAGACGCCCAGCTGTATAACGGTTTTTTCAGCGATGCCGACCGCGCAGCGATGAAAATCGTTCTGGAAACAGAACCGCGTAATTTACCGGCTCTGGATATCTCTTTTGTCGATAAACGCATTGAAAAGTTGCTGTTTAACTACCGTGCCCGTAACTTCCCCGGAACACTGGATGAAGCCGAGCAGCAGCGCTGGCTGGACCATCGTCGTCAGGTGTTCACGCCGGAGTTTTTACAAAATTACGCCAATGAATTGCAGTTGCTGAGCCAGCAATATGCCGATAACAAAGAAAAACTGATGCTACTGAAATCACTCTGGCAGTATGCGCAAGAGATTGTGTAAATCCCACGTATAAAAAAACGGAGAACATGTCTCTGTTTTTTTTCAGATAAACGCCGTGATTACGCGATATCTTCGTCGTACTGCGGTACCGGGTTGCGGAAGCTTTTGGTCACGCAGGCCAGATAGATCAGACCAATAGCGGCCCAAATCAGGCCCAGAACCATTGAACTCTCTTCCAGGTTTACCCACAGCGCGCCAACGGTCAGCGCACCGCACATTGGCAGGAACAGATACTGGAAGTGGTCTTTCAGCGTCTTGTTACGCTTCTCACGGATCCAGAACTGGGAGATCACCGACAGGTTAACGAAGGTAAACGCCACCAACGCACCAAAGTTAATCAGCGCAGTCGCCATCACCAGGTCGAAGTTGATTGCCAACAGAGCAATCGCACCAACCAGAATGATGTTCATGGACGGAGTACGCCATTTCGGGTGTACGTAACCGAAGAAACTTTTCGGGAATACACCGTCACGACCCATCACGTACATCAGACGCGCTACGCCTGCATGTGCCGCCATACCGGACGCCAGTACGGTAATGGTAGAGAAAATCAGCGCACCAACCTGGAAGAACTTACCAGCAACGTACAGCATGATTTCCGGCTGCGAAGCGTCTGGATCCTTGAAGCGCGAGATGTCCGGGAAGTACAGCTGCAACAGATAAGTGGAGACGATAAAGATCAGGCCACCAATCAGCGCGGTCAGGAAAATCGCACGCGGGATCACGCGTTCAGCGTCTTTGGTTTCTTCTGACAGGTTGCTGATACCGTCAAAACCGGTGAACGAGAAGCACAGAATAGTCGCCCCCGTGATCATCGGGATCACATGCGCATCACCTGACCAGAACGGACGGCTGCTCGCCAGCGTACCAGCACCTTCACCTTCGAACACGCCATAAATGACCATGCCGAGGATCACCGCAATTAGCACCACCTGCAACAACACGATGACGGTGTTGAAATTAGCAACGGATTTAAGGCTGCGCAGGTTAAAGGCGGTCATAAAGGCCACCAGCGCCACCACGAATATCCATGACGGTATCGACGGCACCAGAGCTTCAAAATAGATTTTCGCCAACAGAATGTTGATCATCGGTGCGAACAGGTAGTCCAGCAGTGATGACCATCCCACCATAAAGCCAACGGTCGGGCTAATGGATTTCTGGGCGTAAGTGTAGGCAGAGCCTGCAGACGGATAGCGACGCACCAGTTTACCGTAGCTCAGAGCGGTAAAGAGGATGGCTATCAGTGCAAAGGCGTAAGCTGTCGGGACGTGACCATCGGTCATTCCTGATACGATACCGAATGTATCGAACAGCGTCATCGGCTGCATATAGGCAAGGCCCATCATGACAACCGGAACCAGCGTAAGCGTTTTACGTAATTCCACGCGAGAGGTGTTTGGAGTAGCGTTATGCGACATGGTTATCCCCCATTACGGCGAAAACCGTCGCGTAAGCAAAAAATTGCCCCATTTTTTGTTAATCCTCAGCGACAACAACTGTCGATTTTTAAGTAAGTATCTATCCGGTACGAAGCCCGGCCTCTTTTATGAATGATTGGTTTGATGCAAAAAAATAACCGACGCGTATGAAAACGTCGGTTAATGTCATTTTTTGCAAGCGGCGTATTTTGCACTAATTTGGAGAGAAATAACAAGAGATTGAAGCCACTACAAAAGAATATTTTTTCTTAACCGCTTGATTTATCAGCAGCCGCTTTAACGTACACCCCAGCGATCGCACTATTTGCTAAAATCTCATCCCGCCACCAGGCACTAGCCAACCCGGCGGTCTGTTCATTCCAACCGATCCACACGGGCTCAAAGATATTTTGCGCGACCACTTTTTTCTCAATCAGCGCGCCACTCTCCAAAAAACGCTGCGCCAGATAGCGCGGAATATAGCCACATCCCAGGCCGCTGATTTGCAGTTCCAGCTTGGTTTTAAAGTCAAAAACGGTAATGGCTTCCTGATCGTCCAGCACCTGCGAGCCCGAGGCGTTGGCATGTTGCGTATTGTCGCCCACCACAATGGCGCGAAAACGCCGAATGGTGCGACGATTTAACGGCTCCTGCTCCTGCGCCAGCGGATGATGCGGCGCAACCACGAACACCTGTTCCAGAATCCCTAGTCGCGCAAAACCAAACTCGCTCGCGGAAGGCGGTTCATGCATGGCACCGACAATAATATCCGCCCGCCCCTGTGTGAGGGCTTCCCATGAGCCACCCAGCACGCCGTTGATAAATTTCAGGCGCGTCACACTGTGGTGTTGATAGAAAGATTCGATGAGCGGGGCCAGAAGTGAAAAGGGAAACGTATCATCTACGCCAATGACCAGTTCATTCTCCCAACCTTCGTGCAGTTTAATCGCCTGCTTTTCAAGTTCACGGACGGTGTGCAACACCTCCCGTCCCTTTTCCAGTAGCATCTGCCCTGTGCGGGTGAACCTGGCCCGATGTCCGCTGCGATCGAGTAGCTGAATATTAAGATCACTTTCCAGCTTATGGACGGTATAGCTAAGCGCTGACGGCGTCTTGAACAATTTTGCCGACGCCGCTGCGAAGCTGCCCTCTTTTTCTAACGCATCGAGGATGATAAGAACGTCCAGCAGTGGTTTCATACTCGCCCCCTTGCGGTATCAGCGGCACTCTGCTGGTCTGTCACTCCATCGGCATCACCAGCGGGTCGGGATACTGGTACTCAAACCCAAGCTCATTACAAATCCGGTTGCCATCAATGACTTTACCTTTACCGTTATCCTCACTGCCGCGAAATTCCGGCGGCTCCATCCCCAACTGACGAGCCATCTGCGGATAGAACACGTTACGCGCCGGATGCATAGGCGCACATATATTATAGATGTGTCCCCCTTTAGGCGCTTGCAGCAGTAATGTGATAGCAGAAACCACATCATCCAGATGCACCAGATTGACCCCATGGTGCCCATCTGGCGCAGTCTTGCCAGCAAAAAAACGACCGGGATGTCTCCCCGGGCCGACAAGCCCGGCCAGGCGCAAGATATCCACCGACGTGCCAGGTAAATTGTGCAGCCAGTCTTCAAGTTCTTTCAGAACACGACCGCTCGCCGTGACCGGGTTACGCGACGTCCCTTCTTTCACGGTACCCTGCACATCGCCATAGACCGATGTCGAACTGGTAAAAATAATCCTCGGGATACGGTACGCCAGCGCACTGTCGACCAGCTCCTGCATAGCCTGAAGGTAAAAGGCCTCGCCAGGACCGCTACGACGCGCAGGCAGCGTAATCACCAGCGCATCAACGTCCATCAGTGCGTCGAGATCGTCTGCCTCGCAGACCAGTTCAGGCTCAAGGTGCAGCAAATAGCTCTCGATACCGCTCATGCGGGCCGCCTCCACCCCATCTAATGTGGTTTTGCTGCCGGTAACCTGCCAGCCTCTCGCCGCCAGCGACATGGCTAACGGCATGCCTAACCAACCTAAACCGACAATTGCGACCTTTTTCATGCCTTCTCTCCTGACTTTTGGCCTATAACGCAAGGCTACGCTAGCCCACGACGACTGACAATTCATAGTATCAATATGAAATGAATTAATGATCAAAAAAAAGCCCTTGCTTTCCGTAGCTAAAGTGGTTTAGGTTAAAAGACATCAAATGAATAAACATTCATCGAGAAAATTTATGACACGCGCTCAATTTAAACACCATCATCACCATCATCCTGACTAGTCTTTCAGGCGATGTGTGCTGGGAGACATTTAAATCTTCCAGCGGTGCATGAGCGTATGAGAAAGCCCCCGGAAGATTTCTTCCGGGGGCTTTTTTTTGTGCGTGACCCAACTGATTCAGACAGGATAACGAGGAATAAAGAATGTTAGACAACACCCGTTTACGCATAGCTATGCAGAAATCTGGCCGCTTAAGCGATGATTCACGCGAATTACTGGCCCGTTGCGGCATTAAAATTAATCTTCACACCCAGCGCCTGATTGCGATGGCGGAGAACATGCCGATTGATATTCTGCGCGTACGTGATGACGATATCCCGGGTCTGGTGATGGATGGCGTTGTTGACCTCGGCATCATCGGGGAAAACGTTCTCGAAGAGGAATTGCTCAACCGCCGGGCACAAGGTGAAGATCCTCGCTATTTTACCCTGCGTCGTCTGGACTTCGGCGGCTGCCGTCTTTCGCTGGCAACCCCGGTTGATGAAGCCTGGGATGGCCCAGCTGCGCTGAACGGTAAACGTATCGCGACCTCTTACCCACACCTGCTCAAACGTTATCTCGATCAAAAAGGGGTGTCGTTTAAATCCTGTCTGCTAAACGGTTCAGTCGAAGTCGCCCCCCGCGCAGGCCTGGCTGATGCGATTTGCGATCTGGTGTCAACCGGCGCGACGCTTGAGGCCAACGGTCTGCGTGAAGTGGAAGTCATTTACCGCTCTAAAGCCTGCCTGATTCAGCGTGATGGCGAAATGGCCGACGCCAAGCAACAGCTAATCGACAAATTGCTGACCCGTATTCAGGGCGTTATTCAGGCTCGTGAATCGAAATACATCATGATGCACGCGCCGAGCGAGCGTCTGGATGAAGTTATCGCTCTGCTGCCTGGCGCTGAGCGCCCAACCATTCTGCCACTGGCCGGTGATCAGCAGCGCGTTGCCATGCACATGGTCAGCAGCGAAACTCTGTTCTGGGAAACGATGGAAAAACTGAAAGCGCTCGGTGCCAGCTCAATTCTGGTGCTGCCAATTGAGAAGATGATGGAGTGATAGCCATGAGCTTCAATACCCTGATTGACTGGAATAGCTGTAGCCCCGAGCAGCAACGAGAGCTGCTGATGCGTCCGGCGATTTCCGCCTCTGACAGCATCAGCCGCACGGTGGCCGAGATCCTTGAAAACGTCAAAAACAACGGCGACCAGGCACTGCGAGAATACAGCGCGAAGTTTGATAAAACCGAGGTCGGCGCGCTACGCGTCACCGAGGAAGAAATTCAGCAGGCCAGCAATCGCCTGAGCGACGAACTGAAGCAAGCCATGCAAGCGGCGGTGCGTAATATTGATGCCTTCCACACCGCGCAGATCCTGCCGCCGGTGGATATCGAAACTCAGCCTGGCGTTCGCTGCCAGCAGGTGACTCGTCCCATCGCCTCCGTGGGTCTGTATATTCCCGGCGGTTCTGCGCCGCTGTTTTCTACGGTGCTGATGCTGGCAACCCCGGCGCGCATCGCGGGCTGCAAAAAAGTAGTGCTGTGCTCGCCGCCGCCGATTGCCGATGAAATCCTTTATGCCGCGCAGCTGTGTGGCGTAAAAGAGGTATTTAACGTCGGCGGTGCGCAGGCCGTTGCCGCGCTGGCGCTGGGTACCGAATCCATTCCTAAGGTCGATAAAATCTTTGGGCCGGGCAATGCGTATGTGACCGAAGCCAAACGCCAGGTCAGCCAACGTCTTGACGGCGCGGCCATCGACATGCCTGCTGGCCCGTCCGAAGTGCTGGTTATCGCTGACAGCGGCGCGACGCCGGATTTTGTCGCCTCCGACCTGCTTTCTCAGGCTGAACACGGCCCCGACTCACAAGTGATCCTGCTGACGCCCGACGCGACGCTTGCCGAAGGTGTTGCCGAAGCCGTTGAACGCCAGCTGGCTGAGCTTTCCCGCGCCGACACCGCACGTCAGGCGCTCGCCGCCAGCCGACTGATTATCGCCAAAGATCTTGAACAGTGCGTGGCCATTTCTAACGCCTACGGTCCGGAGCACCTGATTATTCAGACCCGTAACGCGCGTGAACTGGTTGATGATATCACCAGCGCCGGTTCGGTGTTCCTCGGCGACTGGTCGCCAGAATCTGCAGGCGACTATGCTTCCGGCACCAACCACGTTTTACCGACCTACGGCTATACCGCAACCTGCTCAAGCCTGGGGCTGGCAGATTTCCAGAAACGGATGACCGTGCAGGAATTAACCCCTCAAGGTTTCTCTGCCCTGGCCTCAACTATTGAAACACTGGCCGCTGCTGAGCGCCTGACAGCCCACAAAAATGCCGTTACCCTGCGCGTTAACGCCCTGAAGGAGCAAGCATGAGTACTGACAACTTTCTCAGCGTCACTGATTTAGCCCGAAAGAATGTTCGCGAGTTAACGCCCTATCAGTCTGCCCGTCGTCTTGGCGGTAACGGCGACGTCTGGCTCAACGCCAATGAATACCCAACCGCCGTTGAGTTCCGGCTCACTCAGCAGACACTAAACCGATATCCGGAATGTCAACCGAAAGCTGTAATTGAGAATTATGCGCAGTATGCCGGCGTCAAACCGGAACAGGTGTTGGTCAGCCGCGGTGCAGATGAAGGGATCGAACTGTTGGTACGCGCGTTTTGCGAACCCGGTAAAGATGCCATTCTCTACTGTCCGCCGACTTACGGCATGTACAGCGTCAGCGCTGAAACGATTGGTGTTGAATGCCGCACCGTTCCGACCCTTGATAACTGGCAACTGGATTTGCAAGGCATCGCGGACAAGCTTGATGGCGTGAAGGTGGTCTACGTATGCAGCCCCAATAACCCAACGGGTCAGCTGATTAACCCACAGGATCTGCGTTCACTGCTCGAAATGGCGCAGGGAAAAGCCATTGTGGTCGCTGATGAAGCCTATATTGAATTTTGTCCGCAGGCCACGCTGGCAGGATGGCTGGCTGAGTATCCACATCTGGTGGTACTGCGAACCCTGTCCAAAGCGTTTGCGCTCGCCGGTTTACGCTGTGGGTTTACGCTGGCGAATGAAGAGGTTATCAATCTGTTGTTAAAGGTGATTGCCCCCTACCCGCTCTCTACGCCAGTAGCGGATATCGCCGCCCAGGCACTGACGCCGCAGGGGATTTCCGCCATGCGCCAACGCGTAGAACAGATCCTGGAAGAACGTCAGTACCTGGTGGAAAACCTGAAAACAATTCGCTGTGTAGAGCAGGTTTTCGAGTCTGAAACCAACTATGTTCTGGCGCGCTTCACTGCCTCAAGCAGCGTATTTAAATCTTTGTGGGATCAGGGCATTATCTTACGAGATCAGAATAAACAACCTTCGTTAAGCGGCTGCCTGCGAATAACTGTCGGAACCCGTGAAGAGAGCCAGCGCGTCATTGACGCTTTACGTGCGGAGCAAGTATGAGCCAGAAGTATCTTTTTATTGACCGTGATGGAACCCTGATTTCCGAACCGCCAAGTGACTTTCAGGTCGATCGCTTTGACAAGCTCGCCTTCGAGCCTGGCGTCGTTCCCGTTTTACTCAAGCTGCAAAAAGCCGGCTTTAAGCTGGTAATGATTACGAACCAGGATGGGCTTGGCACGCAAAGTTTCCCGCAGGCCGATTTTGACGGTCCGCATAACCTGATGATGCAAATATTCACCTCTCAGGGCGTCGCATTTGATGAGGTGCTTATCTGTCCGCACCTGCCAGCGGACGAGTGCGATTGCCGTAAGCCAAAAGTGAAGCTGGTCGAGCAGTATCTGGTTGAGCAAGCTATGGACGTCGCAAACAGCTATGTGATTGGCGACCGGGCGACCGATATTCAGCTCGCCGAAAACATGGGCATTCGCGGATTACGCTATCACCCCGATACCCTGAACTGGGCGATGATCGGCGAGCAGTTGACCAAACGTGACCGCTACGCGCACGTTGAGCGTAATACCAAAGAAACGCAGATTGACGTCAAAGTCTGGCTGGACCGCGAAGGTCAAAGCAAAATCAACACAGGCGTGGGATTCTTTGACCATATGCTGGATCAAATCGCCACCCACGGCGGTTTTCGCATGGAGATAGCCGTTAAGGGCGATCTGTATATTGACGATCACCACACCGTAGAAGATACCGGTCTGGCGCTGGGTGAAGCCTTAAAACTGGCATTAGGCGATAAACGCGGTATCAACCGTTTTGGTTTTGTGCTGCCGATGGACGAGTGCCTGGCACGTTGCGCACTGGATATCTCCGGGCGTCCGCACCTGGAATATCGCGCAGAGTTTACCTATCAGCGCGTTGGCGATCTGAGTACAGAGATGATCGAACACTTCTTCCGTTCACTCTCTTACACCATGGGCGTCACCTTGCACCTGAAAACCAAAGGGAAAAATGACCACCACAGAGTGGAAAGTCTGTTTAAAGCCTTTGGTCGTACGTTGCGTCAGGCGATTCGCGTCGAAGGCGACACACTGCCCTCCTCAAAAGGAGTGCTGTAATGGACGTAGTGATCCTTGATACCGGCTGCGCCAACCTGCACTCAGTAAAATCCGCCGTCGCGCGCCATGGATACGACCCGGTTGTCAGCCGCGACCCTGACGTGGTGCTGCGAGCCGATAAGCTGTTTCTGCCAGGCGTCGGTACCGCCCAGGCGGCGATGGACCAGTTGCACGAGCGTGAACTGATTGAGCTGATCAAAGCCTGTACGCAACCGGTGCTGGGGATCTGCTTAGGCATGCAACTGCTTGGCCGTCGCAGCGAAGAGAGTAACGGCGTATCCCTGCTGGGCATTATTGAGGAGGACGTCCCGAAGATGACCGATTTCGGTCTGCCGCTGCCGCATATGGGCTGGAATCGCGTCTATCCTCAGGCGGGAAATCGTCTGTTCCAGGGCATTGAAGATGGTGCGTATTTCTACTTTGTACACAGCTATGCTATGCCGGTGAACCCGTGGACCATCGCCCAGTGTCATTACGGCGAGCCGTTTACCGCGGCAGTACAAAAGGACAATTTCTTTGGCGTGCAGTTCCACCCTGAACGTTCGGGCGCGGCTGGAGCGCAGTTGCTGAAAAACTTTCTGGAGATGTAATGATTATTCCGGCATTAGATTTAATCGACGGCACGGTAGTGCGTCTTCATCAGGGCGATTACTCAACGCAACGTGATTACGGCAACGATCCTCTCCCCCGTTTGCAGGATTACGCCGCCCAGGGTGCTGAGGTACTGCATCTTGTTGATTTAACCGGTGCAAAAGACCCTGCGCAGCGCCAGATCCCGCTGATTAAAACGCTGGTCGCTGGTGTCAACGTTCCGGTGCAGGTTGGCGGCGGCGTACGTACCGAAGCGGATGTTGAAGCGCTGCTTGACGCTGGCGTCGCGCGCGTAGTGGTGGGTTCGACGGCGGTAAAATCTCCCGAAGTCGTCAAGAGCTGGTTTTCCCGTTTTGGCGCCGACGCGCTGGTGCTGGCGCTGGACGTTCGAATTGACGAGCGCGGTAATAAACAGGTAGCAGTCAGCGGCTGGCAGGAGGATTCCGGGGTTTCTCTGGAAGAACTGGTTGAGACCTATTTACCCGTCGGCCTGAAACACGTGCTGTGCACCGATATTTCCCGTGACGGTACGCTGGCTGGCTCAAACGTCGCGCTTTATGAAGAAGTGTGTGCCAAATATCCACAGGTGGCGTTTCAGTCATCTGGCGGTATTGGTGGCATTGATGACGTAGCCGCCCTGCGCGGAACCGGCGTACGCGGCGTGATCGTCGGACGCGCGCTGCTGGAAGGTAAGTTCACCGTTGAGGAGGCCATCCAATGCTGGCAAAACGCATAATTCCTTGCCTGGACGTCCGTGATGGGCAGGTCGTAAAAGGCGTACAGTTCCGCAATCATGAGATTATTGGCGACATTGTCCCGCTGGCAAAACGCTATGCGGATGAAGGTGCTGATGAACTGGTGTTTTACGATATCACCGCCTCCAGCGATGGTCGTGTAGTGGATAAAAGCTGGGTATCACGCGTGGCGGAAGTGATCGATATTCCGTTCTGCGTTGCCGGCGGGATTAAGTCCATCGACGATGCGGCGCGCATCCTCTCCTTCGGGGCGGATAAAATCTCCATCAACTCCCCGGCGCTGGCCGAACCGGAGCTTATCACTCGTCTGGCTGACCGCTTTGGCGTGCAGTGTATCGTGGTAGGCATTGATACGTGGTATGACGCCGAAACCGGCAAATATCACGTTAATCAGTATACCGGAGATGAAAGCCGTACCCGCGTCACGCAATGGGAAACGCTGGACTGGGTGCAGGAAGTACAGAAGCGCGGCGCGGGTGAAATCGTCCTGAACATGATGAATCAGGACGGCGTACGCAACGGCTACGACCTGGAGCAACTGAAAAAAGTGCGCAATGTGTGCCACGTACCGTTGATTGCCTCTGGCGGCGCGGGCACCATGGAACACTTCCTTGAAGCTTTCCGGGATGCCGACGTTGACGGCGCGCTTGCCGCCTCCGTCTTCCACAAACAAATTATCAATATTGGCGAATTAAAAGCGTACCTGGCAACACAGGGCGTGGAGATCAGGATATGTTAACGAAGCAACAATGCCGCGAGCTGGACTGGGAAAAAACCGACGGGCTGATGCCGGTAGTAGTGCAGCATGCGGTTTCCGGCGAAGTGCTGATGCTGGGTTATATGAACCCGGAAGCGCTGGAAAAAACGCTCGAAAGTGGCAAAGTGACCTTTTTCTCGCGGACCAAGCAGCGCCTGTGGACCAAAGGAGAGACCTCAGGTCACTTCCTGAATGTGGTGAGCATTGCGCCTGACTGCGACAACGACACTCTGCTCGTCCTGGTTAATCCGATTGGCCCGACCTGCCATAAAGGGACGTCAAGTTGCTTTGGCGATGCCAGCCACCAGTGGCTGTTCCTGTATCAACTGGAGCAACTGCTTGCCGAACGTAAAACCGCAGATCCGGCAAGTTCTTACACTGCGAAGTTGTATGCCAGCGGTACCAAACGCATTGCGCAGAAAGTCGGCGAAGAAGGCGTAGAAACCGCACTGGCAGCGACCGTAAACGACCGCTTCGAGCTGACAAATGAAGCCTCTGATCTGATGTATCACCTGCTGGTTTTACTGCAGGATCAGAACCTTGACCTGACGACGGTGATTGAGAATTTACGCAAAAGACATCAGTAATTTGTGGATGTAAAAAAACCGGGCAAGCCCGGTTTTTTTTATGGAGATGAGCGCTTACTCTGCTTTGCCTTTGTAGCTGCGCAGCGCATTTCGCCCCAACACCACGCCAGCCCCAATCATCCCGCCGAGCAGAACCGCAAGCACCAGGGTAATCGCTTTTTTCGGACTGTCACGACGAATCGGCAACGTTGGTTTCAATACATAGCGATAGGCGTGTAACTCAGCCCCATCAAGCTTAAGATTTTCGATATCCAACAGCTTTTGCTTGGTCTGAAAGTAGTTGTCAGACAATATCAACGGACGCGTAGATTCGTGCTCAATCATAGACTTCAGGGCATCACTCCCCAACAGCAGCATGCTGTCCTGCGTCACATCCTGAGTTTGCTGAATTTGCGGCTTAGTCACACCCGCCTGCAGTGCATACCGCAGCGCTTCCTGGATTTGCTTGATACGCAAATCTTTTTGCTCCTGAGCAACCACTTCCTGAGTTTTCAAGGAATCCTGAAGCGTAGTTGTTTGCAATTTGATGTTATCAACCAGGTCAAGTTCTAGTTCTTTGGCAACCTTTTCATCTGTTTGTTGAATGTATTCAGCCAGCTGGCGCTGAGCTTCTTCTGGGGAAGCGCCAACATAAGAGACAGCCAACGGCAATGGTTGCCCTTTGACGGACTGCTCAATCGACAGTTTTTCAGGCTTTTCCTGATTATCCAGCGTTTCCGCCAATGCAGAAAATGACGTGCTAAAACGGCCAATCACATTTGACTGTAACTCAGTAACCTTAGGGGCGCTGACACCATACAACACGTTGAGTGCGTTGTTATACGTGGCAATCTGTCCAACATCCGGTTGAGTGATAATTGCTGTAGAGGTCCATTTCTCCTTAGCAACCGCTAAATAACCGACAGCACAGGCAATAGCAATAACGATAGCAACAATAATCGTCAATTTCCCACGCCACAGCTGTATCAATAAATCAATCAGATCAATCTGTTCCGGATCGTTACTGCGCCCGGATACGTTGTTATCACTCACAGACATAGATATCCTAAATGAGGAAAGCTAAAACTGGGATTAGTTTAGTCATAATTAGGCGTAATGCCATAGGATTATTGATTAAAAAGACAGATTATTTAAGTGATTTTAATTGGTATTTTAATCATTACTGAAAAAGAAGAAGTAATTTATTAAGAGTGTCAATACTTCGGGTTCCCACTCTGAACAAAAAACCGTTCAACAGGCTAAATATTGGTCAGGGCTATGTCCAACGCTTTCGCACATAAAATTCACGACATGAATACATAATAGCTAACCCGTTAAATTGGCAAGCGTGAAAAAAGATAACGATTAGCTTTTTTGCCATCTAACGGTATCATTTCACTCCTGATAGCACCTGCTGGTGCCTGGCTACCCTTTAGCCGATAAGAGGAACGAACATGAAATACCTGGTTACGGGTGCCGCTGGTTTCATCGGCTTCCACGTTAGCAAGCGCCTCCTTGAGGCAGGCCATCAAGTAGTCGGGATTGATAATCTGAACGATTACTACGACGTCAACCTTAAGCAGGCTCGTCTGGCGTTACTGGTACATCCCGGTTTCCATTTTCATAAGATTGATTTAGCCGACCGGGACAGCATGGCTGCACTCTTCGCCTCAGAGCATTTTGAACGTGTGATTCATCTTGCTGCCCAGGCGGGCGTGCGCTATTCACTCGAAAACCCGCATGCATACGCTGACGCAAATCTCACAGGCTTTCTCAACATACTGGAAGGCTGTCGTCATAATAAAATTCAACATTTACTCTATGCATCCTCCAGTTCGGTATACGGCCTGAATCGGAAAATGCCTTTCTCAACGGAGGATTCCGTTGATCACCCCGTATCCCTGTATGCGGCAACCAAAAAAGCCAACGAACTGATGGCTCATACTTACTCCCACCTGTACGGATTGCCTACAACCGGGCTGCGCTTCTTTACCGTGTACGGCCCTTGGGGGCGTCCGGATATGGCGTTATTCAAATTCACCAAAGCGATGCTGGAAGGGAAAAGTATTGACGTCTATAACTACGGCAAAATGAAGCGCGATTTCACCTATATTGATGATATCGCAGAAGCAATCATTCGCCTACAGGATGTTATTCCTGAGCCCAACGGGAAGTGGACTGTCGAAAGCGGTTCCCCGGCAACCAGCTCCGCGCCGTATCGCGTCTACAATATCGGCAATAGTTCACCGGTTGAGCTAATGGACTATATCCAGGCTTTGGAAGATGCTCTGGGTATTGAAGCGAAGAAAAACATTCTACCGCTTCAGCCTGGAGATGTACTGGAAACCAGCGCAGATACTAAAGCACTGTATGATGTTATTGGTTTTAAACCTGAAACGTCAGTCAAAGATGGGGTGAGGAACTTTGTTGACTGGTACCGTGATTTCTACAAAGTTTAATTACGGACCAATTTAGAATAAAAAGGCCTTTAATAAGGCCTTTTATATGAAGAGTGAGATTAATCGCTACCAAAAAGATCGCGTGTATACACTTTTTCGGCAACATCAGATAATTCTGACGTCATGCGGTTAGAAATAATAATATCTGCCTCATTTTTGAACGTATGAAGATCACGAACGACCCGAGAGTGGAAAAACTCATCTTCCTCCATCACAGGTTCATAAATAATAACGGGCACACCCTTGGCTTTAATACGCTTCATGATTCCCTGAATAGAGGATGCCCGGAAGTTATCGGAACCACTTTTCATGATCAAACGATACACGCCAACCACTTTAGGTTTGCGCGCAAGGATAGAATCGGCAATAAAATCTTTGCGCGTGCGGTTAGCATCAACGATCGCGCCAATAATGTTGTTCGGCACAGACGCATAGTTAGCCAGCAACTGCTTCGTATCTTTCGGCAGGCAATAGCCACCGTAGCCAAATGACGGGTTGTTGTAATGATTACCAATTCGCGGATCCAGGCACACACCTTCAATGATCTGTCGGGAGTTCAGACCAAGACTTTCAGCATAGCTATCCAATTCGTTAAAGTAGGCCACGCGTAACGCCAGATAAGTATTAGCGAAAAGCTTGATGGCTTCGGCTTCAGTTGAGTCGGTGAACAGCGTCGGAATGTCCTTTTTCACCGCCCCCTCCTGCAGCAATGCTGCAAAACGCTCCGCGCGCTCGGAACGTTCACCAATGACGATACGGGACGGATGCAAATTGTCGTACAGCGCGCGGCCTTCACGCAGAAACTCCGGCGAGAAGAAGATATTGTCGATGCCCAACTGTTCTTTAATCGAATTTGTAAAACCGACCGGGATGGTAGACTTGATGACCATTACCGCATTTGGGTTGATTTCGACCACATCGCGGATCACTGACTCGACGCTCGAGGTGTTAAAATAGTTAGTCTTAGGATCGTAATCAGTAGGTGTCGCGATGATAACGTAATCCGCATCGCGGTAGGCATCATGCTTATCTGTCGTGGCGCGGAAATTCAGTTGCTTCGTCGCCAGATACTCTTCAATCTCTTTGTCAACAATCGGTGATTTCTTCTGATTCAGCATCTCAACTTTCGCCGGAACAATATCCAGCGCGACCACTTCGTGGTGCTGGGCAATCAGAATACCGTTCGACAAACCTACGTAACCTGTTCCTGAGATAGTTATCTTCATTCGCTCTGTAACTTCTTCCGGTTAAACATTTGAGGGTAAACAGACCGCCAGCATTGTGGCGTATCGGCTCAGCATGTCGTCAGTATATCGTGATTTGCCATAACACCGGCTATCAGACCTGGCTGAATCCCATTTTTTGGCAATAAAAAAGCCCGGAGGAACGCTCCGGGCCTGGATTTACAGCAGGGATAAATCAGATTAATCCAGCCATTCGGTGTGGAACACACCTTCTTTATCGGTACGTTTATACGTATGCGCGCCGAAGTAGTCACGCTGTGCCTGGATCAGGTTAGCTGGCAGCAACGCAGAACGGTAGCTGTCGTAGTACGCCACTGCAGCGGAGAAGGTTGGCACCGGAATACCGTTCTGCACAGCGTAAGCCACAACGTCACGCAGCGCTTGCTGATACTCATCAGCGATATTTTTAAAGTACGGTGCCAGCAGCAGGTTGGCGATACCTTTGTTTTCAGCATAGGCGTCGGTGATTTTCTGCAGGAACTGCGCACGAATGATGCAACCCGCGCGGAAGATCTTCGCGATTTCACCGTAGTTCAGATCCCAGTTGTATTCGTCAGATGCAGCACGCAGCTGAGAGAAGCCCTGCGCGTAGGAGACGATTTTACCCAGATACAGTGCGCGACGGACTTTCTCAACGAACTCTGCTTTATCACCAGCCAGTTTAGCCTGCGGGCCAGAGAGAACTTTAGATGCCGCCACGCGCTGGTCTTTCAGAGAAGAGATGTAGCGCGCGAAGACGGACTCGGTGATCAGCGACAGCGGTTCGCCCAGATCCAGAGAGCTCTGGCTGGTCCACTTACCGGTACCTTTGTTCGCGGCTTCGTCGAGGATCACATCAACCAGATATTTACCCTCTTCATCTTTTTTGGTGAAGATATCTTTGGTGATGTCGATCAGGTAGCTGCTCAGCTCACCTTCGTTCCACTCGGTGAAGGTGGTTGCCAGCTCTTCGTTAGACAGGTTCAGGCCGCCTTTAAGCAGGGAATAGGCTTCAGCAATCAGTTGCATATCGCCGTATTCGATACCGTTGTGTACCATCTTCACATAGTGACCTGCACCATCCGCACCGATATAGGTCACGCACGGTTCGCCATCTTCAGCAACCGCAGCAATCTTAGTCAGGATAGGTGCAACCAGTTCGTATGCTTCTTTCTGGCCACCAGGCATGATGGATGGGCCTTTCAGGGCGCCCTCTTCACCGCCGGAAACACCGGTACCGATGAAGTTGAAGCCTTCAGCAGACAGTTCGCGGTTACGACGAATGGTATCCTGGAAGAAGGTATTACCGCCATCAATGATGATGTCGCCTTTATCCAGATACGGTTTCAGGGAATCGATGGCAGCATCGGTGCCAGCGCCCGCTTTCACCATTAACAGGATACGACGTGGGGTTTCAAGAGACTCGACGAACTCTTTCACCGTGTAATAAGGTACCAGTTTCTTACCCGGGTTCTCGGCAACAACTTCTTCAGTTTTTTCGCGTGAGCGGTTGAAGATGGAGACGGTATAACCACGGCTTTCGATGTTGAGCGCCAGGTTGCGCCCCATCACTGCCATACCGACGACGCCGATCTGTTGCTTGGACATTACATACTCCTGTCAGGTGTGGTCACCGCGCAAGGTATGCGCGGCTTGAAATATGGTATGGATGTTAACTCAGGAATAGATGAGATGAATAGCATTTGCTGCGCTATGTCACACTGATTGGAAAATTAGGCAGTCAAAAGAATCTTTCCTGAACAGTAACCCATAGATTTCTATTTTCGCAACAGTTCAAGTATTTCTTGGGTGCGAGCTTCCATCAGCGCCGGGTTACCGCGTGATTCCACGTTCAGGCGCACCACCGGCTCGGTATTCGACGAACGCAGGTTAAAGCGCCAGTCGGCCCAGGCCATGCTGATACCATCGGTGTTGTCGACCTCCAGCGCGTGGCTGGCAAAGTGTTCTGCCACCCGGGCGATGGCCGTCTCGGGTTCGGCAAGCTTGCTGTTGATTTCGCCGCTCGCCGGGAAGGCTGCCATGCGGTCACACACCAGTTCCCCCAGCGTTTTACCGCGCAGGCACAGCAGTTCGGTCACCAGCAGCCACGGAATCATCCCGCTGTCGCAGTAAGCAAAATCGCGGAAGTAGTGATGGGCGCTCATCTCGCCACCGTAAATTGCATCTTCCTGACGCATGCGCTCCTTGATGAAGGCATGACCGGTTTTCGACATCACCGGCGTGCCGCCTGCGGCGCTCACCACGTCCACGGTGTTCCACGATAAACGCGGGTCATGAATAATTTTCGCCCCCGGGTTGCGCTTTAGGAACGCCTCCGCCAGCAGGCCGACGATGTAGTAGCCCTCGATGAACTGCCCGGTTTCATCGAACAGGAAGCAGCGGTCGAAATCACCGTCGAAGGCAATCCCCATGTCGGCATCGTGTTCAATGACCGCATTGCGAGTGTCGGCCCTGCACTCCGGCAGCAATGGGTTTGGAATACCGTTGGGAAAATTACCGTCGGGTGTGTTGTGCACTTTGATGAAGGTTATCGGTATGTTCAACGCCTTAAAGCGCGCTTCCAGCGCATCCACCACCGGGCCCGCCGCACCGTTACCGGAATTGATAACCAACTTCAGCGGTCTGAGGTTTTTCACGTCGATATAGCCAAGCAGATGGTCGAGATACGCCTCGCGCAGGTCGATTTTCTGATAACCGCCGCGCTGCGACGCTTCCACCAAAGGGAAGTCATTGGTTTCCGCCAGACGCTGAACATCACGCAGCCCAGTATCGCCGCTTATCGGGCGAGCACCTTGGCGTACGAGCTTCATGCCGTTGTAATCCATTGGGTTGTGACTGGCAGTCACTTCAATACCGCCGTCTACGCCGAGGTGGAAGGTGGCGAAATAAATCTCTTCCGTACCGGAGAGTCCGATATCCAACACATCAACGCCCGCGTCGCGCAGGCCCTTCGCCAGTGCCATCTTCAGCGCTTCACTGGTAAGACGCACGTCGCCGCCAAGGACGATGGTTTTCGGTTTCAGGTATTCGCCATAGGCCCGGCCAATACGCCAGGCGATGTCTTCGTTAAGCTCATCGCCCAAACGGCCGCGAATATCGTAGGCTTTAAAACAGGTTAACTTTTCCATAATGACCTTATGCTACCCTCAAGCTCGACCATACCGGTCTGCCAAACGCACAATATCGTCCTCTCCAAGATAGGAGCCTGAGCGAACTTCAATCAATTCAAGCGGGATCTTTCCAGGATTTTCAAGACAGTGTTTCGCACCGACGGGAATATAAACGGACTCATTTTCGCCCAACAAGCGAATCTGGTCATTAATCGTAACCTGTGCAGTTCCCGCAACGATTATCCAATGCTCAGCGCGGTGATGATGCATCTGCAAAGAGATCCCTTCGCCAGGTTTAACCGTCAGCCGTTTCACTTGGTAACGTTCACCGGTATCGATGGAATCGTACTTCCCCCAAGGACGATATACTTCGCGGTGGGTATGATGTTCATGCCGGCCATCAGTTTTAATGGATTCGACAATTTTTTTGACATCCTGAACAGAGTTACGATCGGCAATCAGCACCGCATCTTTAGTATGAACCACAACTAAATCCTTCACGCCGACTGTAGCCAACAAGCCTGATTCGGAATACAGAAAACTGTTTTCAGTGTTATGAGAAAGTACATCACCAGTAATCACATTTCCTTCCGGCGACTTGGGACTGATATCCCACAAAGAGGACCAAGAACCTACATCGCTCCAGCCAGCATCCATAGGTACAACCACAGCGTCAGAAGTCTGTTCCATAACTGCGTAATCAATTGATTCATCAGGACAAGCCAGAAATGCTTCTTCATCAACCCGAATAAAATCAAGATCTGGATCGACTACGCTCATAGCATTTTCGCACGCGGCTAAGATATCGGGACGGAACTTCTGTAATTCTTCTACATAGCGATCGGCGCGGAATAAGAACATACCGCTGTTCCAGTAGTATTCGCCACTAGCCACGTATGTTTCAGCCTTTTCCATATTTGGCTTCTCAACAAACTGAGCTACCTTGAATGCACCAGTAGTATCAACACTGCTACTGGCATCTCCTCGGCGAATGTAGCCATAACCCGTTTCAGGTTTATTTGGAACAATGCCGAAGGTTACAAGCTTTCCATTCTGCGCATGAGGTAAAGCTTTGCGCACTGCAGCACGAAAGGCTTCTTCGTCCTGAATAACATGGTCGGCAGCTAAAACCAGCATCAGGGAGTGATCGTCAGGCCCAGTCCGAGCTGCAGCTAACGCCGCCAACGCAATCGCCGGAGCAGTGTTGCGACCAACCGGCTCCAGAATAATATTTTTCGTCAGTTTATCCATCTGACGCAATTGTTCAGCGACTATGAAGCGGTGTTGTTCATTGCAAATCACTACAGGATTATCACAGTCAATCCCTTTCAGGCGATGAATTGTCGCCTGTAACATCGTCAACTCTCCATCCAGGCAAAGGAACTGCTTTGGAAAGAGTACACGAGAGAGTGGCCATAAACGGCTACCGGTTCCACCGGCCATAATGATTGGTAAAATCATATTATTTTTCCGCATAAAACTCGTCTTCTTTAGCGTTCATAAATGTTGATTGTCGTAATTTCCAGGAGAAACTCGACATAACAAACTCACATGTATGGTTAGCGAAAACAGAGTAATAATCTTGATCGTTAACCAATCTATTAACCGTCCTTCACAGCCATATATGGTGGTTACAATTATTATCTGTATGCCTTCTTTGATCTCATGCCCTCGAAACCGATGCTTGAATTAGTGCAGGTTTTACTGAAGCCATTCACTCAGTAATATTATATTAAACACTCTCAACATGTCTCACATGATATATACTAACATAACTCTTTAGAAATTTCATTAACATCATTCACTATAGACATATGGGTATATTACTGTAACAATCAACTGTATTTACAACTATCGATAAATATTTTCTTGATGTTGAGTATCAAATTAAACTCTTTTGTTAATTCAGAGGAATTTTTCAAGTACAACTAGATGCTGAATCAGTCAGTTTTCATCAATTCACGCAGCTAGTAAATACGCGACAAATCGATTTTCCGCTCGATAAAAAGTTGGCAACATGTATCAGAACCTTTGCTGATTTATATATTGCTAATAGTAATATATAAATCAGCAAGCGATTGTAATCCCCTACAGTAACGTGCATACCAGTAGCTCTTTTAAATTATTTTACCGGAGTTTCTCTTAAAAATAAATTCAACAATATCCTTGTTGAAATTATGATTTTTATATGTGCTTGCTATCTAGTCGAAATTCCTATTGGGATAGACTCTTATAAATGTAAACCATTCACTGTACAAATGAAACCAAAAATTAAGAGGGAAACATATTTTCATTACATCAATAAAACACTGTGGGATAAATCATACATCTTCAAATCCGTATGGGAACTTTTGTTTCCAATCCCATGAGTCATGTAACATTGTGGGGAGATCTTTTTCAGCCTTCCAATTTAATAGCTTATTTGCTTGTTCTGCATCAGCCCAGTATGAAGCAATATCACCTTGTCGCCTGTCTGAAAAAACTTTATTAATTATTATCCCAGTTTGTTTTCAAAGGCAGTAATGAGATCCAGCACTGAATATCCTATCCCTGTACCTAAATTGAAAAAATGATATCCAGGATTCGTGGACAAGTAATCAATAGCAGCTAAATGACCTTTGGCAAGATCTACTACATGTATATAATCTCTGACGCCAGTTCCATCATGTGTAGGATAATCATAGCCAAATATATGTAGATCCTGGAGGACGCCGCTCGCAACATCCAGTAAAAATAGGACCAGATTGTTTGGAACACCTACTGGGCATTCACCAATCAACCCGCTAGAATGAGCGTAGACTGAATTAAAAAAACGTAGGCAAACTATGTCAAAGTATTTAGTATGATTTAAGTCTTCTAAAATTTTCTCCACAAATAATTTTGAGGTTCCGTAGGGATTTGTTGTACCACCAATTATGGAGTTTTCCGATAATGGCACACTTTCAAGTTGGCCATGAACGGTTGCGGAAGAACTAAATATAAACTTACGCACGTCGAATTGCTTCATTTTTTCTAACAAAGTTAGATTAGCACAGACATTATTTTTATAATATTTGATTGGCTGATGTTGTGATTCTGAAACTTATTTAAATCCAGCAAAATGGATTACAGCATCAAATTTTCATTTTTAAATACAGTATCAAATATTGGCCCGCTACCAACGTCACCAACAACATGCGAAAATTCTTTATTAGTAATGTTTTTAATTTTCTTCAAGCACTTCGGAGAAGAATTGCTAAAATCATCCAAAACAATAACTGAGTGGCCAGTATTTAATACTTCAACAACTGTATGTGATCCAATCTAACCTGCACCACTGGTAACTAAAATATTCATGTGGCCTCTTTGTGAAAAATATAAATGTGCTACGCAGATAAAATTTTTAATTCATTTCCAGAAAATCGCTCGGAAGAGTAATATTTTTCGTGTATTAATTGAATGACTGCCTTATCAAAAACATTATTAGTGACATTATTTGGTAAAGGCTCAGCAACATCGTTAATTAACGATACACACTCTTTATTATCTATTATATCTTCATATCCGATCATCGTGTGCCTGCTGCCATAAATATGTAACCCGTAAGATATAGCCTCAGCAACCTTTGTCTTCATTCCACTCCCCAAGGTCAAAGGAGAATAAAAAATGTCACAAGAAGATAAAAGTGATGACATTTCCGCGCTAGTTAAATCTTCAAACATATAAATATTATCAGGCACTTTAAGTCCCAATGAAGACAATTTTCGCCCAGCAAGCACAAAAATGAAGTCCTTGTTATTTGTGGCTGTATCCAATACTACTTTTGCAGCTTGTACATTAGGGAAAAAGTCAAATGATGCAGTAAAAATGAACTTACGTCTAGGGTCACATTTTAATAATTCAAGTTTAACTAAGAATTCCACCGACTTGAAACCATTATTTTCTTGTTTTTCAAAAACCACAGGTATAATTAAGCTCTTTACATTTTTCAGCCGATAAAAGCGTTCAATCTCTTTTTTGTCATGTTGAGTAATATATGTTACTAGATCCGCAAACTGTAGGCCAAGTTTTTCATTTAGCTTTACAAGAATTCTTTCGAAAGCTGTGCTTATGGTTGTCTTTTTCTGCTGTAAGAGATGATATTCAAAATTATCAGTAAACAAAATGAATTTCTTTTTTGGGAAAAGAAACTTTAATAAACAGCAGATTATACCAAGCCGTGAGTTATGCAAGCCTATAATATCATTTAGACGGCATATGCGAATAATGGAAAAGAGATGAACCATATAAAAGGATGGCAGAAGAAAAAATCTTGAGATTACATCTTGCATACGACCTTTAGAACAAGAAAAATGCTCCTTAAAGGTAGGCGTAAAGTTTTTCACTGCATTTTTTTTATCGATGAGTGTAAGCTCTAACTTTTGTTTTTTAAGAAAGGCAACCAGCGTACGCAAGTATAATCCACCACCTGTTAATTCATTGTAAGAATTTATTGATATCAGACAGAATTTTTCAACAGCCATTTTCGAAAGCCTTTTTCATTATATCTTCGTAGTGATTTTCAGAGAAAACATTTCGTTGCTCGTAAATATCTCGCCTTAATTTAAAATAATTAACATCCGACTGATTCATTATATGGCCAATCTTAGAAATAAGTTCGTCTTTGTTTTCAACCATGAAAACACCTGGATGCCTGTCTGAATACAGTTCACTTATAGCCCCGACATCGTATCCTACTACAGGTGTGCCACAACATAGTGCTTCAACTGTAACAAGCTCAAAACCCTCATACATTGAAGGTAAAATTAATAATTTAGCCTCTTTAAAAACTTGTGGCATCGACTCATAAGGAACACCAATACTAAATGTAACGTTATTTAAGACAGTTAACTCTTCTGGCGGAGGTATACTCGACACCAGATTAAACTGAAATTCAGGATGTGCACTGCAGATATCAATGAGTTCGGCAACGCCCTTTCCTTTTTCAAGCCGTCCTACAAAGGTAATGTACCGCTGAATAGTCACTTCATCTTCGGTAAATTTATTTAAATTGATATAGTTTCTAACTACATCAATTTTACTAGTATCTACGCCATAATATTCCTTCCATTCTCTTTTTACTCTTCTGGATACCGCCCAAATTTTTTTCGAAAATCTTCCGGCACATCTTTCATAGAAAGCTATGACCCCGCTGCCAGATAATAACCGAAGATTTCTTTTCATTATTGTCTGTGAGTAACATTTCATATTACCATGTGCTATTAACAGATCATTGCTGTAAAATGGCGATGAATATCCATGCGATATTACGGTAAATTTATGGCCGAAGATCTTTTTAAAAAAGAAATAAAATGATGTTAAGAGAGGATACAGTAGGACCAGAATTTTTTTATTAGTCACAACCCTTGTCAAACGAAAATAATTTTTATCAGCAAGAATTACTGTATGATTTAACTTCTGCAGCACTCTTTTTTGTTGTGAAACTACTCGCTCCACACCTCCCTGACCACCATCGCCATTAAATGCAGCTATATAAATAATCATTAAAGAAACTTCCTTGAGAATGAGGATAACTTTGAGTAAATAAAATAAAGCTGGCGATACAATATCGTGTGGTTATCGTTGGTAACTTCATTAATTTGTTGATTAAATTTTTTTAAGAACCGATAATTATTTATTACACTCTCATAATGATATTTAAGTTTGTTAGCTGTTCTTGCACCTCCAGTAGCCTGTTGTGGAGGTAAATTAATTAATAGCGCCTGGGAATCATAAACAAATTTATATTTCTGCAAATACAAACTTAACATGAAATCTGTTTCTTCCCGATAACAATTTCCGGTATAAATTTCGCTAAAACGTGAATTGCCAATAAGTTCGCGTCTGACAAGTATGAGTGCTTGCGCATAAAAACACTCCACCGGGCTCTCTAATTCAGCAGTAAAGCTAAATTCCATTTTACTTAGGTCACTTACAAATCTGCCTTCGCGTTTATGCCGCGCAATACATTGTGTAAACTCAGTCTCATTATTATTCATGTAAAGAATTCTGGCACCAACAATATCTGCGTTCGTTTTTTTCTTTGTGTCTAACATTCTTGCAATTGTTCCCTCCTGCAAAAATGAGTCATCATCACCAAAGAAAATATATTCCCCTTTCGCAATATCTAATCCGCGGTTCTTTGAAAAAGTTTGTTTCTTATTTGTGTCGTTTTCAAGCACAATCAAATTTGGGAATTTATATTGCATTTCCAATAGCACTTCACGAGTATTATCAGTCGAGCAATCATTGATAACAATGACTTCCTGTACTTCTTCCTGAAAGTACCCTGGTAAAATTTTACACAATAAATGTGCACGATTATAACTAGGTATTATCACACTAACATTTTTTTTGATCATATCCTGACACTCTAGTTTTGTAATTTGAGTATAAAACTATAAAGAATGCAACAAATATACTTTTCAGCAAATAAGGGAAGAAGTATAACAATGTTTCTCTGGGAATAAAGAATATTGGTGGTAAAATACTAAAATAAACAAAGTATATCAGTGGGTTTTCTTTTGTAAACTTTTCAGAACTATTCAATAGCAGCAGTACAAGTAAGGGCATTATTAGACATCCAATAAGCCCCATTGCCAACAATGATTCAGAAAGATAGCTCCCACCTAACCCATATCCTTCACTATATAGTTCTGGATTAGCTGTGGCAGATGCCAGATTGCTATAACTAATTGAGGGCAGCTCCACTCCAATACCAAGAATAGATGTCACCGTTATGATAATCTGACTAAATAAATATGAAATATTGGATATGCCATCAACCATGTGAAGTTTTACACTCTGGAAAACTGTGATGTAAGACACTCCCATTCCATATAAAAAATCCACTATTGGGTTATTTCCCTCCAGCAAGGCGATAAAACTACCACCAGACCGCCACATAGAAATGAACTCACTCAAAGCGAAAACTATCAAGAAGACAATCAGCATTTTTGCAATGAGCTTTTTATTTCTAATTTGAATATCGTTGTAATAAATGCAGATTACTGTCAGCAAAAATGTTATAAATTCCCCCCTACTTCCCTTTAGTGAACTAAAGGCAGCTATAATAACTGCCACCAGAAGAAAAGTTTTCCTGACTCTGAATTTCTTAAAGAAGGCACAGATCAGGAAAAAAGAGTAGTAGAACAGGCTAGAAAGAAAATTATAACCAAGCGGTACACTTATATTATTCTGATAGATACCAACATAACTATTTGATTCTATATAGTAGAAGAAATAAAGCCCCTTCAAGACCATTCCTACTGAACCCAGAATGAAAAGTATAAACAGGAACTTTAAAGAAGGTGCAGAATATCGCCCTCCACACTCAGAGACATGACAGGCCCGAGTGTTCTTACTAATAACTAATGCTATAATATATCCGAAATACATTAGTGAGATGGCATAATTAGCATATGCAACATTATCGTCCATGTAACCAGTGATAAACCAATCCGCAATACGAAAATCATAGTTGGTAAAAACTGACAGGAATGGCCTACATCCTAAAAAAACAAACGAAGATATAATCAGGAGACTGGCAGGGGAAGTAACTTTATTACATAAAAAGGATACAATGAAGACTGTTATAGTAGCAACAACCAAAATATAAGTCGATCTAGCCACATTGTCGTCAACTAAAAATGAAACTACAAGTATTACCAGAAGGCTAACATACACAACCAAGAGTGGTGTTCGCTTAAATTGCACTGTTGCTATCTCCTTTCCATTTTCGTTTCGCAACGCAGGCTAAAAATATAAACACCAATAACTCACCCAGAAGATTCAATGCGACTCCACCGAGCACATTGTAATTATTAATCATAAACCATGATATTGAGACAACAACAATACCGGACATAATGTTAGCGGTTCTAAGCAATCTGACGTTATCTGTTGGTATTAAAAACTGTACGCCAAGTACATTATTAAGAGATGAGAATATCGTTATTACGGAAGATATCGCAATTATTGTAAAAGAAACATTCACATTACCAATGATCCGGGCTGTAACCTGTCCAAATAGAAGATAACAAACACAGGCTATTGAACTTATTGTTAAATGAATCACCAGGCTTTGCTTAATTTTTGAAGTGAATTCAGTTTCGCTTGTTGTATGTTGCTTCGAAACCTCTGAGAGCATGTACTGAGAGACAGGAACAATTAAGCTTTGGCAAGCAGCAGTAAGCTTTTGTACTATCGAATAAATACCTAAACTGACATGTCCACAATAATTCCCAATTAATATAGGTATTAAGCTACCATAGCTAATTGTTCCTAACACACCAACGAAAACGTTTCCTGCTTGCTTAATTTCTGAAAGGCATTGTTTATGTTCAAGCTGTCTAATATTGATCGGAAAAGTTCTTTTCCTGACATAAAAATAACAAAGGAGCAAACTCCCATTCTGCAACAGGCTAATAATGAATAAATTCTTTCCGTCACATATTAAATAAATTAAAAGCGAGAAAAATAATAATACACGTGTAATTATTTGGCATGATGATAGGAATTTAAAGTCTCCTAACCCCTGAAATAGCCATAAAGGAGTAAATACGTTCCCTATCGCACATAAAAATACTGATGCAATATAAATAGGTGAAGATTGTATAAAATTCAACAACGATAACAAACTTACTGTAACCAAAGCAAAAATAAACAATATGCTTTTCAGAAATATTATTGTCGTATGGTATATATGTAATTCTTCTTTATTATTGCGATATCGAGCTGCAGCCACTGGCGATGTATAGGTAAATCCAAAATCAACGAATAATGAAACCACTTGATATATAGCTGTAATGTATATTAGCTCACCATATTTATCCAACCCAATGTGGCTAATAATTATAGGGATAATGATCACAGGAGCAACATAGTTAAACAATTGTAAAATATATAGACCCAAGAATACATCTTTGATCATTTTCTTTTTATTGGCAAAACTAGACAATTTTTTATCCTGCGTTTTTAATTCCAGAAAAGAATTAATGATAAACCTAGCAATTTTTTTACTTCTAAATACATTAAAGCAAATTTATGCCCTAGGCGAATAATCAATGCAATGGCATTTGGGCCTCAAAACTCATCGCTGATGTACTACTGCTTGTAGCCTGTTATACATTTTTCTACAAAACAGCGTAACACATCCTGCAATAAAAATCTTAGGATAGTTTATTATTAAAACTATTAATTTAAAAATTTCTTTAACAGCCCCCGAAAGGCATATTGAGAGAAAAAATATAACGCAGGGAATATTGATAATTTTAATTCTCTCCTATAGATATTCCACGTCCATCGAGCAGCAACCAACTTATTAGCTGATAATGATTCCCTTGAAACCCTATATTGTGCAAGACATTCTTGTATGCATTGGGCATAATTAGTTGCTCTTAATATTTCCAACCACATTAAGTAGTCCTCATGCCCAATACTCTTTTGATAAAACTTCCCTAGTTTCTTTGCATTATAAATACCAGTTAAATTCGCGATGTAGTTTTTGCCTAGCATCATTTTATAAGTAATGAATTGTGGAGCGTTGACTTCAGCCATCTTTTCACCTTTCATATTAATAGTGCTATAATTGGAACAAACAACATCAATATCACCTGTATCGAGTATATTTAATTGTTTCTCTAGTTTCGTCTCACTCCATAAATCATCTGAATCGCAAAATGCAATATACTCCCCCTGCGATTTTTCAATTCCAACATTCCGTGTTTTTGCAACTCCCAAATTTTTGTTATTCTTAAAAATTACAACCTTGCTATTTGTAGAATAAAGACTCTCTAATAGATTTAGAGTCCCATCAGTACTACAATCATCAATGACATATAGCCTTATATTTTTGTAAGTCTGATTCATTATAGAATCAATCGATTGTACAACTGTAGATTTCCCATTGTAAACGGGCATGATAACCGAGACTTTTTCACTTTCCATATCATTGAATTCTTTTTTGTTTCAAGATCGATTTTACACAAACTGGCAAGTAACATTAGTATTTGTAACTTGCACTAATATCGTACTTTATTTGTGATGAATTGGACCAAATGGAGCTTTGTGAATATAAAAATCACAGCTGCACTGGCTCTTTAACGTGGATTATACAGAACATGGCGACGTATTCGCTTGTACGTTTAGCCCACGTTTTGAAAAAAACTACCGGAAGCGAGTAACAACAATTAGAAATTGAGATAATTACCCGAAAAACGATTTGCTTTCCTTGTTCTGGTGAACAGCATGCATAGAAGCCAGTACTTTCTTTGAGGAATACACGTTCAATTAATGTAAGTCACTACCGCATTTACTGGTCTTCGTCGGAAAACGTGTAGCATATATTCGAAATAATATCAGTATCTAAAGCAGAACGATGCCAACATTTTGCGCAAGTCTACTCAACCATGTTTATCACGTAATCCATTATATTATTTATAATATTCAGAAAAGCGGATAAAACCTTTACCACAATGACGCTAATATACCCCCTTAAGGTCAATAGTAATTGCCCCTCGTAAAATCGGCTTTATTGTTTTTTATGCATCCAGCCAGATCTTCTTCAAGCTCGATTCGTTACTTAACTAATCCTTTCATTCCAGAGCAAATCACAGATACCATCGGTTGGATTGAACGCCGCAGGTGCCCGCAACAGTATTTCACGTACGCACTCATAGTCGAACTCCCGGCAGGCGGTATCCAGTTCAGCAAGAAGTTTACTCATTTCACTCCACGGCAGCATAACCTCATTTGCAGTCTTTATGCGAGGATGCTGCGTAGTAGAAACGTTGTTGCCAATGAGCAATTCTTCATAAAGTTTCTCACCCGGACGCAAGCCCGTTGTCTGTACCGCTATATCGCCGTAAGGATGTTTATCATCGCGAACAGATAGCCCCTGCAGCGCAATCATACGGTGCGCAAGGTCAATAATTTTCACCGGCTCACCCATGTCGAGAACAAAAACATCGCCGCCGGTTCCCATCGCTCCCGCCTGAATCACTAACTGAGCCGCCTCAGGGATAGTCATGAAGTAACGCGTGATATCTTTATGAGTCAACGTTACCGGACCACCAGAAGCAATCTGTTTTTCAAACAGCGGCACAACCGAGCCCGAAGACCCTAGCACGTTGCCAAAACGAACCATGCTGAAGCAGGTTTTGCTGTGTTCCTTCGCTAGTGCCTGCAACACCAGCTCAGCGATACGTTTGGTCGCACCCATCGTATTTGTAGGCCGTACTGCTTTATCAGTGGAAATTAAAACAAAGTTTTCCACTCCGCAGTTCGCCGCCGCCTGGGCACAGTACAAAGTACCGAAGATGTTATTGCGAACACCATCAAGGACGTTGAACTCAACAAGAGGCACATGCTTATAAGCAGCTGCGTGATAAATCGTATCAACCTTGAATGCATTAATTAATCTTTCGAGATGCTCTTTATCCTGCACGTTACCAAGAATTGGATAAATCTTCACCTGCAAATCCTGGCTGAGATTCAGATTACGCAGTTCAGAATCAATAGAGTACAGTGAGAACTCTGACAGCTCGAACAGAATGATCTGATTGGGCTTATTTTTGATTATCTGCCGACACAGTTCGGAGCCAATAGAACCACCGGCACCGGTCACCATAACCGTTTTCCCGTTGATATTACGAGACACTAATTCTGGAATTGGAGAAACCGGATCTCGCCCCAGCAGGTCGGTGATGACCACTTTGCGTAACGCATCGATCCGCGCTTTACCTTCTACCAGGTCGACCATCCCAGGAATAGAAAGCACTTCGCAGGGTAAACCTTCCAGTGTCTTAATCACTTCATTCTTTCTGGAACGACTAGCACTTGGCATCGCAAGCAAAATTTTCTTCGCTTCGTATTTCTCAATCAACCAGGCCAGTTTTTCTGGTGCAAAGACGCTGACTCCGTGAATAACCTGCCCCTGCAGGGCACGGTTGTCATCGACAAAAGCGACCGGATAATATTCATCCATCTGGCTCAGCGCTGGCAGCAACTGACGACCCGACGCCCCAGCACCGTAAATGACGACTCGGGTGCCCCGCTTCATGCCGCGGTTTACCAGCATTCGCATTCCGAGTCTTGAACCGGCAATAAGCAATAATCCAAATGAGAAGTAAATGAATGGAATCGTTCTCGGCAGATAAAGATTGGTATAGAACGCCGCAATAATCAGCAATATCGACGATATAAACATACCAACTGCTACGACCAGCAGAATCTTAGCCGTAATATAGCGAATAACTGCACGATACAGCCCCAATCTGACAAATATTGCCAAAGTGACGACGATTATTGAAAATATCAATAGCCAATGCGACGTACTATATAATGGTGTCAGTGAATCTATACGTACCCAAAACGCAAACCAGAATGCGCATAAGAGCAGTACCACATCGATAGATAACGTAATGATTCGTTTTATTGGTCTTGGTAAAGATATTAAATAAATTAGCATACTAAAAACTAGTCGCCTCGTTAAAGCTTGCCTTCAGTTTATAAAACAGTACCAGCAGGACACACTGAGTAATCGTCCACTTTTGCATTATAACCACCCACTGTACCAGCTTGCAGAAAAGCTGATTTCCCAATTTTAGCACTTCCTGCAAGATGAACACCGACACCTAAATGAGCAAAATCGCCGAGAATAGAATCGTGATCTACCGTCGAATGACTATTTACAATTGAAGCCACACCTAATTTTGCATTAGCCCCCACCACTGCTCCTGCTAATATCACTGAACCATCAGCTATCGTTGCCGATGGGCTGACAAATGCAGACGGATGTATAAGAGTGGCAGGTTGGATACCCAGGCTGATAACCTGCAGATAGAGTTGTTCCCTGACTTTATTATTTCCAATGCCAATAACGACGTTATTAGCATTGTTGATGTGTAATGGTAGCTCTGAAATTTTACCAATGATATATTTGTTGGTCTCATGGCAAAGGGAGGCATTATCATCGAGAAACACAATATCCGCATAGCCCAGTAGTCTGGCCAATTCGCATAGTGTGCGTCCATGGCCACCAGCTCCCAAAATCATCAGGTCATGCATTGACGTTGCTCTCTTTATCTTTCACGCCAGCACCACATTTAAATGCAACAAAGAATAGTGGTAACCAGGCGATAATCAGTCCCACAAAGCCATCAATTTTGGCATCTGCTATTAGATAAGCAATTGGCAAGAGCCAGAGCAGGTTAACGGCGATCGCCATCATCGTCACCGGAACATGACTGCCATATTTCCGGGCCAAGATCTGATAACCATGGCTCGCATGCGCCTCGTAGACTTTCTTCCCAGCCACCACTCTGCGCAGCAGTGTGGTAGTCGCGTCGACGATGAAGACCCCCAGCAAACATAACTCTGCAATAAAGAAGTTTGAATCGACTTTCGCGATATGGAGGATCATCAGCCCGATGGTTATACCGAGGAAACCGCTCCCGGCATCCCCCATAAAGATTTTGGCAACCGGGAAGTTCCAGACAATAAAACCTGCAGCAGCGCCAGCAAGGGCAAGCGTCAGCTGATATATGCTACCAGGAGCAAACGTATACTGGTTGACGACCATTAACAACGCACTGCTTGCCGCAAAGGTGATCGCTTCCGAACTGGCTAAACCGTTAATTCCATCCATGAAATTGTATAAATTCAACATCCAGACTAAATAGAAGCAGCCCAGAATCATCCCAATCCATGATAATGAGAGATCGTAACCAAACAGAGTAATAATCGGGAAAGATCCCAAGAAATATAGGCCAATTGCCGCAGCCAGAAAATGCATCATCAGACGCCAGCGTGCCGCAATATGACCGTGGTCATCCAGGAACCCGATTACTGCAACAATTAACCCCGGAATGAACAAACCTAAGAAGCCATCTACCGTCAGCGCGTTGCTGAAATAAAACCACACCAGCGCGGCTAAAAGCGTCAGGACAATAGCCACCCCCCCCCCACGCGGAGTCGGCACAGAATGCGAACTTCTCTGGTTTGGTAGGTCAATCACGTTATGTTTAATCGCATAACCGCGTAATCCCCAAGTCAGTGCACATGACACTAAAAATGCGAATATTACGATCCCTAAATTCAACATTATTTATTACCTTCGATATAATACTTCGCCGTTTTTTTCATAGTTTCATGCAGTGTGATCGGTGGTGCCCAGTGCAGTTGCTCTCTCGATTTACTGGCATCAACTTCAAGATCACCGAATAACTGATCGTAAATTCCACCTTTACCCACGGCCGAAAGTATTAATTTCAGGACGCTCTTCGGGAAATAGATAATTTTTGCGTGAATACCCATTCCAGTCGCAAAGGCGTTAATCATATCCTCGGTTGAAGGTCGCTCTGCATCGGCGAGCAAGTAGAGTTGATTTTTCGACTTCTCATTTACGACGCATTCTTTAATAAAGCTGACAACGTTGTCCAACGACACCAGCGCACGTTTGTTTTTGACGTTTTTAAACGGTAATGGCAGATTTTTCGACACCAGTTTTAACAGTCGCTGAATATTACCTGGCGCATTTTCACCACAAATCAACGCAGGACGGACAATAGTTAACGCCATTTCGCTTTTGGCAAAGGTTTGCCGCAGACTTTGCTCAGCCTCAAGTTTAGAAATGGCGTAGTCAGAAATTGGCCAAGGCTCTGACATTTCAGTGAAGGGGGTGCCTGAGGTGGCATTGCCGTTCACCCCAATCGAACTGACAAAAATGAAATGCTTAACGCCGCAGATGGCGGAGTCTTTAGCCAACTTCAAGGTCGCGTCGTGGTTAACACGACGAAATTCCGCTAACGCATTCTGAGCATTATCATTCAGGATATGTGCCCTTCCCGCTGTATGAATGACGGTATCACATCCTTGCAAAAGGTTTACCCAGTTGGTTTCAGCTGAAATATCACCCAGGTTGTAAATTCCCTGTTCAATATCTTCCTGCTGACGCGTTGTTAATATCACCTGATGCCCCGCTGATTTCAACGCCTGGACTAAAGCAGTACCAAGAAACCCGGTCCCACCAGTCACTAATACCTTCATTGCCGTCCCCTATCTGCTCGATCTGATAGTTTTTAACCACGATATGTTTTATCAGCCATCAAACAATGTTTTACGTTCATTCGCAAATGCGAGATATGCTACCGCCCCTGGCTCAAGAGCTACCAGTGCACTAAACACATAGAAAGTCTGCTGCCCTGCTGCGTTTTTACGCGGTCAGAACATGTTAAAATTTGATGATGTATTGTGGTCCTAATCGCACTTTATGACAAGGACAATTCCTGTGTACAATCATCGAATATAAATACAACTGTTTTTTTAGTGGTTGATTTAAATGACAAAACGGCAGCGGCATTTTAAAAACCCGTTTGGTTTTTAAATACCCAACTGCCGTTTATAGTTATACATTTAATAAATTCATAGCATCGCTACAGAGCCCTACTCAGCCAGTAACTTCTCAATGCTCTTACGGAACTTCGCTCCTTCTTTCAGGTTGCGCAGCCCGTACTTCACAAACGCCTGCATATAACCCATCTTTTTACCGCAGTCGTAGCTGTCACCCGTCATCAACATGGCATCAACAGACTGTTTTTTCGCCAGTTCTGCAATGGCATCTGTTAACTGAATACGTCCCCAGGCACCTGGTTCAGTTTTTTCCAGCTCTGCCCAGATATCAGCAGAAAGCACATAGCGTCCTACGGCCATGAGATCGGAATCCAGCGTTTGCGGCTGATCCGGTTTTTCGATGAACTCAACGATACGGCTGACTTTTCCTTCGTTGTCCAAAGGCTCTTTGGTCTGAATAACCGAATACTCAGACAGATCGCCCTCCATGCGCTTAGCCAGCACCTGACTGCGCCCGGTTTCGTTAAAACGAGCAACCATGGCAGCAAGGTTGTAGCGCAGGGGATCTGCACTCGCATTATCAAGAACAACATCAGGAAGCACCACGACGAACGGGTTGTCCCCAACAATTGGGCGAGCACAAAGAATGGAATGACCCAGACCGAGCAGCTGTGCCTGACGAACGTTCATAATAGTCACGCCGGGAGGACAAATAGACTGTACCTCGGCTAATAGCTGACGCTTAACACGCTGCTCAAGCAGCGATTCGAGTTCGTAAGAGGTGTCGAAGTGGTTCTCAACCGCGTTCTTAGACGCATGAGTCACCAGAACGATTTCTTTGATACCTGCAGCTACAATTTCGTCGACAATGTATTGAATCATCGGCTTGTCTACGATCGGCAGCATCTCTTTAGGGATTGCCTTCGTGGCTGGCAACATGTGCATCCCCAGACCCGCTACCGGAATAACTGCTTTCAAATTAATCATTAAGTCATTCACCTATTCATTAGTTGCTGAATTATAGCTTTTTAGCTTGTTTTAGCCAGTATGAATTACATTGTACAGTTGCCGCGTATGTTACGCCGCTTATCTGTAGAATGCAGTAATCTTAAGCTCAAGTATGTGCAACTTAAGCCAGGAATGGTCGCAAAGTTACCTCTCCTTCCCCGGCAGTCGAAAATTCACCGCTTCGACATTCACTACCTGATGGTTTACCCGGTCAATGTCAACTGAACTTTTCCCTGCTTCGTTGACTGCATGAACATTGGCCAGCGAGAGCAGTGTGTCCTGTTTAGCCATAAACTTACCGCGCACATCCTGGCGTAGGTCGAAGTGCATCTTAAGCGCGGGCCCCGTAGCTGATTGCTGCATCACCTTGATATTTCGTAAAAAAAGGTGCTGCGGTTGGTTGTGTAACTCAAGCGTGGCATGTTTCATCTCCACATTGGTGATGGCCACGAATGACGTTGCATTACCTGAGGAGATCTGAATGCCGCGTAATTTGTATTCACGTTTGGTGTTATCGAGATGAATATTATTCAGCTTAAAGTTTTGTGGAATGGATAAATATCGCCCTTTGATAACGCCGTATCCAATAAGCATACCTGCGCTATTCTCCATATTTACATTATCAATGACGAAATTATCGCATCCATAAATCGCGACCGTCGCATTGTCAATGCCCGCTTTCTTACTATAATCCGGAGTGATATTTCGCGCGGTTATATTACGAATGATAAAATGCTTGCCGTTCTCCACATGGACTAACTGTCGACAGTCGGTACCAGTGATGTTCGCCACAACAAAGTTTTTTACCGCCAGTCCATCGGGGTAGGTATTGTCATAGGTACTACCCGCCAGCCCGATGCCGATGCCCCAGTTCACGTTGCCGTTGGTACAATTGATACGTTCGATGACATGGTCAGAAATGAGGATGTTGCTGTCGTTGATCGCCACATTCCACTCAATGGCATCGCCTTGCAGATCGCTAAAACGGCTGTTCGTGATCTTTACGCCGTCCATTCGGTTATGAAAACCCTGACGCAAAATCCCATAGTTAGCGCGCGAGACAGTAATATCATCGATAATCAGATTACGCATCAGCCTTGAGGTTTTACCGCCGATATAGATTTGCGTCACCGGACCGAAACCACTCATGGCTATTCCTTTTATTACACAGTCCGAACCGCGTATATCCAGGGTAACGTTCCTCAGGCTCCCGTCCTGCTCGCCCACAACTTTGCATCCATCCTGCAGAACAAAGCGACCACGGCCATTGCCGCTGATTCTGCCTTGCAGGTGTAGCGTTTTGCCTGGAGGAATAACGATAGCGGTATTGAGATCCTCACATTCCAGTCCATATGGTACGACTACCGTTTGTCCTTCTTTGAACGCCTGCCTGAAAGAGGCCACCCAATCCTGTGGGTTGTAATCCTGAATGTTGACGCTCCCCGATGATTCAAGCGCGCGAACAACGGGAGTATGCAGTACGACAAGCGCAGAGCCTGCCGTCAGAAAAGTACGGCGTGAGAGTTTGTTCTCTGACATACAACCTCGATTTACATCGTTTGCAGCAGACTGGCTAACTGTTTATTGATCACTACCTGATTAAATTCATTTTCAATTTTTTCGCGCGCGCACTGCACAATCGACTGTACCTGCTCACTGTCGAGCAGGCTAAATGCCGCTAAACGTTCTGCCAGTGCCTGCGCGTCGTTTTCCGGTGCCAGCCAGCCTGATTTACCCGACTCGACCAGCTCCGGGATCCCGCTGTGAACAGTGGAAATCACCGGAATACCCACCGCCATCGCCTCCATCAGCGCCACCGGGATCCCCTCCATGTCGCCATCCCTTCCGGTGATTGAGGGCAGCAAAAAGACATCCGCCTGTTCAAGCATCTGCTTTACCTGATGACTGGGTTTAAAGCCGGGCATCTCAATCATATCATCAAGCTGATATTGCTCGATCAGCGTCCGCAACCGACGCTCCCACGGGCCAATCCCCAGAATGCGATATCGAAATGAGATGCCCTGCTCTTTCAACTGACGACAAGCTTCGATGGCGAGGTGCAGTCCTTTTTTCTCGGTTAACCGGGCGACAGAGATTATTTCCAGCGGTGCGGCTGGTACTTTTAGTTGGCGAGGGGTAAAACGCGTCATATCAATACCCATACGCGAAACCGCGATTTTTTGCGGCGGGCATCCCATGTTTTTTAAACGTCCGGCCCAGAGATTGCTGATGGGTAACATCAAATCTCCACGTTGAAACAGCTGCTGATACTCAGGGGTATAGCGGGTAAGCACATCCCGATGCGAAACATCGACGCCGTGAAATACCGTAGCGATTTTTCCGCGGATCATCCCAAGCTCACGCAGCTTAGCGGCCGTTACGCCTGCTGGCCCAAAATGAGCAATAAAGACATCCGCTTCAAACGCCCGCGGATTCCCGCCGCATATGGCGGCCAAAATCAGATTGCGCGCTTCCTCGCCATAGCGTGCAACATTAAGCGCTTTCCAGGTCGCTGCGCGGGTGAGACCGTGCAGAGCCGCCGCCGCCCTATATTTCAGCTTCGCCAGTTTGCTTTCCGGTTCATTCAGCAACCAGCGCGTTTTTTCACCCAGACGGCAGGTATTAAAGGAGGCATGAGTATTTTCAAGATCGCCCTTCTGCAAAGCGACAATCTCCACGTCATAGCCCATATCGATAAATGCGGTTATCTGATTGAGTACAAATGTCTCGGAGGAGAGCGGAAATTTAAGCAGGAAAAAACCAATCTTCATTTTTCCCCCTCAATACGCGTTAAAACCGACTGCACCATGCGTACCCCACGTTCGCGCTCGCGCATAACCGCTTCGCCGAGACGTATGCGCAGCTCAGGTAACTGTCCGAGAGTATCGGCAACCTTCCCTTCCAGACTGCCATCGAGAAGATGACGAATATCAACAGCCATCTCCGGTAACCCCAGTTGTCGCATGATCCCAGCCGATTTGTGCTCGTAGTTAATGGCGATGGCAGGCGTCATAAAATTCATCGAGATGATGGCAGAGTGCAAGCGAGTCCCCACCGTCAGATCGCATGCGCCCAGAATCTTCCCCATCTCCAGATCGTTAAGTTCATCCATCACCACGTGGTATCGGGTAGGATCGTTAACATACTGGCGCAGGTTTAACGCCACCATGCGATCATCTTTGTTGTAACTATCAATACCGGTGCAGGTTGACAGTGCAATCACCTGATAACCTTCATCAAGGATGCGGTTCGCCACCCCGGCAAAGGCTTGCTCATAGGCCTGCTGCGTTGTCCCCAGACGCTTATCAAAAGGCGCCAACTCACGCAATGTAATGGCAACGGTCTTCTGTTTAGCCGCCATGTCTAACCAGTGCTGTACCGCATAACCGGGCTCAAAATCCTCATGATGATTGTCGACCAGCCAGGCCGTATCTACGCCTGTTTCGACTTTATCCGTGATAATTGCGCTGCGCTTCATCAGATCCAGACTGACGGATTCACGTAAAATCAATGCATTACAGTGGCCAAACACGTAGTTCGCCAGTTGATTAAACTGCTCATCCTGGAATGGCCCCACGCTGTGACCAATCATGTACAGCGGTTTTTTCGCCATAAACGAACACAGGGCATGTTCAAACTGCGGCACACCATACAGATCGACAAAGAACGATCCGCCGACCTGGATGATGGCGTCATAGCGCGACAGCAGACGAACAAAATCGGTAAAGCCCTGGGCGATAGCGATATTGCGCAGATTACCGGAATCGGTAACACGCGAGAGCAGTACCTGATGCTGATAGCGACGACGCAGCACTTTCTTCACGCGCCCCATAACACCCGCTGCGTTGTTGTGTTGCTTCATCTGCAAATACAGCGGGTCGCCCATCACCGGGCGGTTTAGCAACCACGAAGAGCTCACCGGGTAACGACTCATCACATCCACTTCGGTCTCGGGACGCAACGCGTTAATGGCATCCAGCAAACCGCGCAGGATCGCGCTATCCCCTCGGTTCCCGCAGGTATGGTTGCCTAAAATTAGTAATTTCATTATGACCTCTTAAAACGTTGTTCTTATCCCGCACGGAGCAAGGTTTTCATTTTTTCACTGCGACAGAGTTGGCGTTTTATTTCCACCACCAGCGGATGGCGCGACAGCACGATCATTAGCGCAAACACCAGTGCTCCTGCCGCTATCTGGATCCCCAGCAGCGCGCTTAATGGCACCTGGTTACGCAGGGTTAAGCCCAACGCATAGCTCACCACAAGGGTTGGTAAGGAGAGATACAACGGCAGCCACAGGCTGAGCATGTACTGACGGTAGCTGGAGCCAAGAACAGGTTTGATCATCACGAAGTAGCTGAGGATCGTGTTAATCACCTGGACCAACAGAAAGCCCAGCGTCACGCCAATCGCCCCCGCCAGATGACCGCCAATGAAAATGGCAGGAATAAACAGAAAGGTTTTGAACACATTGAATTTGAAGCTGATATCGACCCGGGCTTTCGCCATCAAAAGCGATCCTATTGGATTCCCCACCGAGCGCAGCAGACCCACAATGCACAATAGTTGCAGGACCGGAATAATGCCGTTCCACTTATCGCCGAATACCAGCGGCACCACGTTATTCGACACCACCATCAGTCCCAGTAGCGCCGGGAAGTTGATAATCCCAACCACTGACAGCAGCTTGTAAAAATTCACCCGTAGTTTTTCGCTGTCGTCCTGGATTTTGGCAAACGCCGGAAACAGCACGCGGGTGATAATCGGGTTCAGTTTGATCGGCGGGACAACCGCCACGTTCCAGGCGAGATTGAATCCGCCCGCCACGCCAGCTCCCAACGTGCGGGCTAAAACCAGCGTGGAAAGGTTGGTATTGATGTAATTGATGATGCTGTCTGCCGTCAGCCATGCGCCAAAACGCAGGTTCGACGAAACGGATGCCAGTGAAAAATGCAGCCCGGGTCGGTAAATCCGGCGGCCAAAATAGCCGAACAGCAGCGTACGTAGCGCACTGTTCACCAGATACCCGAGAATGGCCGTCAGCGCGAGCGGCCAGAAATGGGCGCTGACCACGGTAAAGGTAAATCCAGCCAGCACCGAACTGGTTTCAATCATGCCAATTTTGTTGAAGGCCAGCTCTTTTTGCATCAGCGCGCGAAACTGCTGCCCGTGCGGTATCACCACAAACGCCAGTGATAAGGTTTTGATGAGCGGTGCCAGTTCTGGGTTATTGAGCACATGGGCAATCGTCTCGCTCAGCAAAAACATCGCCACGCATACCACGATACCCAGCCCAACGTTTAGCCAGTACAGCGTCGTCAGTTCCAGATAACCAATCTCTTTGCGTTGAATAATTGAGTTGGCGATGCCGAAATCCGACAGCGTATCGGCCAGCGCTATGATCACCAGCGACACGGTTAACAACCCGAACTGGTGGTTATCAATAATTCGCGCCAGGACAGTCATCTGAATAAGTCCGAGGCCAATAATGATCACCGTGGCAATCGCCGACCACTTTGCACCATTAAGCGTTTTTTCTCGTAAGCTCATGTTAATACGCCGCTTTGTTAACAAAGCCTTTGAATATCGTCAGAAAAACAATTTTGATATCGAACCACACGCTCCACTCGCGAATGTATTCGAGGTCAAACTCCACACGTTTCTCCATTTTTTCCAGCGTATCGGTTTCACCGCGCCAGCCGTTGATTTGCGCCCAGCCGGTAATACCCGGTTTCACCTTATGGCGTAACATGTATCCCTCAATCAGTTGGCGGTACTGTTCGTTATGCGCCACCGCATGCGGACGTGGTCCGACGATAGACATCCCTCCCGTCAGCACGTTAATAAACTGCGGCAGTTCATCAAGCGACGTCCGACGCAGGAAATTCCCCACAGGAGTAACGCGCGGATCGTTTTGCGTCGCCTGCGTCACCACCGCATCGTTTTCCATCACTTTCATTGAGCGAAACTTCCAGACTTTGATCGGCTTCCCATCCATGCCGTAACGGGTCTGGCGGAAAATCACCGGTCCTTTGGAAGTCAGTTTTACCAGTAGCGCTATGCCACATAGCACCGGGGAAATAAGCAGCAGGATCAGTGAAGCCAGCACGATATCTTCCGCGCGCTTTAACAGACGATTAATCCCCGAGAGTGGCGTGTCATACAGCGGCACCACCGGAATGCCGTTCATCTCTTCAATCCGTGAATGTAGAATGTTGAAGGTAAACACATCAGGAATAAGGAGCACTGAACAGGTGGTATCGGCCAACTCGCGCACTAATTTTTTGACGCTGGCACCATCGCTCATCGACATGGCGATATAAACGTTATGAATGCGTGAGGCTTTAGCGTCATCCACCAGTTGTTGCAGATTACCGGCCCAGTCGCGGGAGTTTTTCCCAGGGATTGGATCGTGATAGACACCCGCTACTTCAAATCCCAACCAGGGTTCATGACGAAAGCTGTCCAGCAGCATTTGTCCGGCGGGCAGCTCGCCTGCTACCGCCACCCGGCGAGTGTTGTAACCGCGATTACGTAGCCATCCTGCACCGTAGCGAATAAATGACCGGCTTAACACCAGGCCAACGCTTGAAAGCAGATACCATGCCAGCCAGACGGCGAAGCGGTTATCGAAATCGTTATTGAAGGCGATCAGACCTGCGCAAAAAATCAGGCTCAGCGTCCAGTTTTGCAGCAACAGCACCAGCTCAGTGGATATTTTGACGCCGCGCCAGGAGCGGTAAAAATCTGTTATCCCCCCGAGCATCTGAAAAACCACCAGCGTGATCAACGCCACCAGCAGGTGCATGTACAGGAAAGGCAAACCGCTTAATTCGCAGATTATCCACAACCCGCCAAACATGATGGTGATATCTGAAAAGCGTTGCACCATCGAAATTAACGACGCATTGGTTTTGGCGCGTTCGCGCTTTTTTAGATGTGTCATCGTGGTTCCTGTTAGTCACCCTTTGCCCACATCGGGCAAAGGAAGCACCGGCATTACTGATTCAGCAACGCCAGAAGAGTGCGCGTTCGCGCTTCCATCAACGGAATATCTCCGCGCGATTCCACGTTCAGGCGCACTACCGGTTCAGTATTGGAAGAACGTAAGTTGAAGCGCCAGTCGACAAACGCCATGCTGATACCGTCCGTTCTGTCCACCGTCAGCGCCTCACGGGAAAAGTGTTGCTCCACGCGTGCTATCGCTGCCGCCGGCTCTGCCAGCGTACTGTTTATCTCTCCGCTCGCCGGGTAGGCCACCATACGGTCGCGGACCAGTTCGCCGAGCGAAAGTCCCTTCAGACACAGCAGTTCAGCCACCAGCAGCCACGGGATCATGCCGCTGTCGCAGTAGGCAAAATCGCGGAAATAGTGATGCGCGCTCATTTCGCCGCCATAAATGGCATCTTCGTGACGCATCCGCTCTTTGATAAACGCGTGCCCGGTTTTTGACATCACCGGTTTACCGCCTGCCGCCGTCACCACGTCCACGGTGTTCCAGGACAGACGCGGGTCGTGGATAATTTTCGCCCCCGGATTCTTCTCCAGGAACGCTTCCGCCAGCAGGCCGACAATGTAGTACCCTTCAATAAACTGACCGTTTTCATCGAACAGGAAGCAGCGGTCAAAATCACCGTCGAAGGCAATCCCCATATCCGCGCCGTATTCGATCACCGCATTGCGCGTATCTGCCCGGCACTCCGGCAGCAGAGGATTGGGAATACCGTTGGGAAAGTTGCCATCCGGCGTATTGTGAATTTTGATGAACTCGACCGGCACGCCCAGCGCCTTAAAACGGGCCTCAATGGCGTCAACTACCGGACCTGCCGCGCCGTTGCCGGAATTGAGCACCAGCCTCATCGGTTTCAGGTTGCCGGTATTGATGTAACCCAGCAGATGGTCAATGTAGGCATCGCGGGTAGTAATGCGCTGGTAGCGGCCACGTTTCGCCTCATCAACCGCCGGGAAGTCATTTAATTCCGCCAGGCGCTGCACGTCACGCAGACCGGTATCACCGCTGATGGGCCGAGCCCCTTCCCGCACCAGCTTCATCCCGTTGTAATCCATCGGATTATGGCTGGCGGTCACTTCAATTCCGCCGTCAATACCCAGGTGAAAGGTGGCGAAATAAATCTCTTCGGTGCCCGACATGCCGATATCCAGCACATCCACCCCCGCATCCTGGAGGCCTTTCGCCAGCGCCAGCTTTAGCGCCTCGCTGGTCAGGCGCACATCGCCGCCCAGAACAATCGTTTTTGGCTTCAGGAATTCGCCGTAAGCGCGACCAATACGCCACGCAATCTCTTCATTTAACTCTTCGCCCAGTTGGCCGCGGATGTCATACGCTTTAAAACAGGTCAGTTTTGTCATGATTTACCCTTTTTCAGGCAACAGGAGGCCCTGACTCTTAATGAGCCTTTTTAATGAGTGTTAAACGCATTGCCCGGTGCGCATCAGCGCATCAGACATCAGGCATCAGGCATCAGGCATCAGGCATCAGGCGCGCCCGTATCTGTCCGCAAACCGCACCACGTCATCCTCATCGAGGTAAGATCCGGAGCGTACTTCAATCAGATCGAGCGGGATTTTCCCGGGGTTCTCCAGACAGTGGGTCGCCCCCAGCGGAATATAGACAGACTCGTTTTCAGCGAGCAGCTTGATGTCATCATTAATTGTCACTTTCGCGGTACCTGCCACCACCACCCAGTGTTCAGCCCGGTGATGATGCATCTGCACGGACAATCCCTCGCCAGGCTTAACGGTAATTCGCTTCACCTGGTAACGGTCTCCGGCATCAATAGAGTCGTACTTGCCCCATGGACGATAAACTTCACGGTGAATATGGTGCTCATGGCGCCCATCGGCTTTAATTTGCTCCACCACTTTTTTGACATCCTGTACCGCGTTGCGATCGGCTATCAGCACCGCATCTTTGGTCTGCACCACCACCAGATCTTTCACTCCGACGGTGGTTACCAGGCCGGATTCGGCATACACGTAACTGTTTTCCGTTTTGTGACTAATGACGTCACCATGATGCACATTGCCTTCAGCAGTATGGGCACTGATTTCCCACAGCGATGACCAGGAGCCAACATCGCTCCAGCCTGCGTTCATGGGCATCACCACCGCATCCGCCGTACGTTCCATTACCGCATAGTCCACAGACTCTTCCGGACAGGCGAGAAACGCCTGTTCATCAACGCGGATAAAATCGAGATCGGGGTCGACCGTACTCATGGCATTCACACAAGCCTCAAGAATGTCGGGGCGGTACTTTTCCAGTTCTTCCAGGTAACGTCCGGCGCGGAACAAGAACATACCGCTGTTCCAGTAGTAATCACCGCTCGCCACGTAAGCCTGCGCGGTTTCCAGATTGGGCTTTTCAACAAACTGCGCCACTTCGAACGCCACGGCGTCGGTATTCGTTGGCGAAACCTCGCCACGGCGGATATAGCCATAGCCCGTTTCCGGCTGGTCCGGCACGATACCAAACGTCACCAGCTTACCCGCACTGGCATAGGGCATCGCATTGCGTACCGCCTCGCGAAATGCCTCTTCGTCGGCAATCATGTGATCGGCCGCTAATACCAGCAGCAGCGGATCGTCCCCCGGACTTTGACGTTTTGCCGCCAGTGCGGCCAGCGCTATCGCCGGTGCCGTGTTACGTCCGGCGGGTTCGAGAATAATATTCTCAGTCAGCTTGTGCAGTTGCCGTAGCTGTTCCGCGACGATGAAACGGTGTTGTTCATTACAGATAACCACCGGGCTTTCACACTCCACGCCGTTCAGACGACAGATCGTTGTCTGCAACATGGTGAGATCGCCTTTCAGACACAGGAACTGCTTTGGATACAGCACGCGGGACAGCGGCCATAAACGGCTACCCGAGCCACCGGCCATCACCACTGGAAAGAGTTTGCTTTGACTCATCATGAACCCCGAATATCAGCAATAAATTGGCTTAGCACGTTATCTTTATCCAGCGTGCGTTCGGCATAGTCACGTGCCACCGTATTGACTTTTGGCATCATCAACGCCTGTTGAATACCGCAAACCAGCGCGTTTACCGATTCCGGCTCCACGCATACTGCGATGCCTGGAACAATGTTACAGAGCTGCCCCAGCTCGGTTTCTGGCTCGGCGGTAATCACCGCGTTACCACCAACAGCGAGGATATTGGTCAGTTTGGAGGGCAATACGGCATCTGCCGCACCGCGCTTTTGCACGACAAGATGGCAATCTGCAATCTTGAGCAACGCTGGCAGCGCGTCATAAGATTGCAGCGGAAAAAACAGCACATTGTTCAGGCCACGTTCACGGACCATACTCTCCAGTCGCGCTTTACCCCCGCCCTGCCCAACAATCACAAATAGCCAGGGGTGCTCGCTCAGCTCCACTGCGGCGTTAATCACGCTCTCCAGCCCCTGCTTTTCACCAATATTGCCTGAATAAAGAACAATCTTTTGGGAGACAGGTAATCCCAGCTTCTGGCGCAACGCCAGGGCCTCGGCGTCGCTCACATCGCGAAAACGCGCCACTTCCGACCAGTTCGGGAAGAAAATAACCTTGTGCGGCGCAACGCCTTTTTCCATCGCTTTACGCATCATGGAACGAGAGATGGTCGAAATATGGTCCATATTCAACAGTCCACTGCGCTCAAAGGCGCTGGCCAGTTTTGCTACTACGCCGCGCTTGCCGTTGCCCGCCATACCAAGCCCCAACATGGCATCGACTTCGTAATCCTGAACGTGCAACAACGTGCGCGCACCACACAGTTTTGCAAGCAGACGCATACCCGGCGTGCAAAACAGCGTCGGTACCACGCCGATAATGCGATCTGGCTTCCAGCGACGCTGCGCCAACAGCGGGAAGAAACTGCTCAGGGCGAAACTGCCTAAATGCAGCAGGCGCTTGAGCGTTGAGGGTTGCTCAGGCACATACAACGGACAACGCCAGACGAGGGCGTCGCCCTCTTCACGACGATAGCGCCAGGATGAATAGCGACCATTAACTTTCCATTGCGGATAATAAGGTGGTGCGGTGATCACCCGCACGTCATGACCTTGTTGCGCCATCCACTGCACCATTTCACCGGTGTACTTGCCGATACCGGTCAGCTCCGGCGAGTAGTTAATGCCATACACCAGGATCCTCATAGCCCGGGTACTCCGGCCTGACTCTTCTCACAGAAATAAGCCCGGCTATTGTCGTGCACATCCTCATTGACCAGAATCTCTGTCGCCGCCAGCCAGCGGTAGGCATCATGTTGTGCATCAGGCAGTTGCAGGTCGTTTTCTGATACGCGCAGACGAAATCCCAGCACGATGTAATGCGTTGAGAAATCATCCCCGGAAAAGTTGTCATCGTAGAAGTGCTGCCAGACACCATAAAACTCAGCGGCGGACAGCGGTAGACGCAACCCCAACTCAGCTTCAGTCAGCCGTTCAAAAGCCGCATGTAGCGATTCATCTTTTTGCACCCGACCGCCGGGCACGAACCAGTAGCCCTGCGCCGGACGATTGAGACGCTTGCCGAGCAGAAACTCTCCCTCGGCGTTTTCCACGATCAAGTCGATAGAAATCAGCGGGGTTGAACGTACGACGGTGGCAAAATCCTCATGACGTAAAAACATGCTTACCCCCGATAACGCTGCTGGTTTTCAAGGAACCACTGCCAGGTGCTGGCAAGCCCTGCCTCAAGTGATATCTCGTGATACCAGCCCAACTGATGCAAACGCGTAACGTCGAGTAATTTGCGCGGCGTCCCGTCCGGTTTGCTGGCGTCAAACACCACGCGCCCCTTGTAACCCACTACCTTTGCAATGGTCTGGGCCAGTTCACGGATGGTGCAGTCCACGCCGGTCCCCACGTTGATATGCGACAGCATCGGCTGGGTATATTCCTGCCAGACTTCATGAGCCAGCTCCATTACGTGGATGCTGGCCGCCGCCATATCATCCACATGCAGAAACTCGCGCATCGGCGTGCCGCTTCCCCACACCACCACATCCGGCGCATTTTGCTCGCAGGCTTCGTGAAAGCGGCGCAGCAGCGCCGGGATCACATGCGAATTGCTCGGATGAAAATTGTCATGCGGCCCGTACAAATTCGTCGGCATTACCGAACGATAATCACGGCCATACTGACGGTTATACGATTCACACAGCTTGATGCCGGCTATTTTGGCAATCGCATACGGTTCGTTGGTCGGCTCCAGTTGCCCCTGCAACAGTTCGCTTTCGGCTATTGGCTGGGAGGCATGTTTGGGATAAATGCAGGATGACCCGAGAAACAGCAGTTTATTCACGTTATGCAGGTGCGCCGCATGAATGATGTTGCTCTCAATCATCATGTTTTCGTAAATAAAATCAGCGGGATAACTGTTATTAGCTACAATTCCACCCACTTTTGCCGCCGCCAGGTACACCTGGTCAATACGTTCAGCGGCGAAGAACTGACGCACCGCGACTCCGTCCAGCAGGTTAAGTTCATCGCGGGTACGCAGCACCAGTTCGACATTATCTCGCTGCGATAATTGTCTGACGATGGCGGCCCCCACCATCCCGCGATGGCCCGCCACAAAAATACGTTGTGTCTTCATCCTTAGTACTCCAGCGCGATGGCGACCTCGTAACCGTGCGACTTCAGCAGAGAGTGTTTCTTCGCCGCCTCAAGATCGTTGGCAACCATTTCCGAGATCATCTGGCGCAGGGTGATTTCCGGTTTCCAGCCCAGTTTTTCATGTGCTCTGGCCGGGTCGCCCAATAGCGTTTCTACTTCTGCCGGACGGAAATAGCGCGGGTCGACGGCAATCATTACGTCGCCTGGCTTCACGCCCGGCGCATCGTGTCCGGTCACGGAAACCACAATGCCTTTTTCATTCACGCCTTCACCTTCAAAACGCAGTTTGATACCCAGTTGCGCCGCCGCCATTTCTACAAACTGACGCACGGAGTACTGCACGCCGGTGGCAATCACGAAATCTTCCGGCTTTTCCTGCTGCAGCATCATCCACTGCATCCTGACGTAATCTTTGGCATGTCCCCAGTCACGCAGCGAATCCATGTTGCCCAGGTACAGGCAAGACTCCAGCCCCTGAGCGATGTTGGCGATAGCACGGGTGATTTTGCGCGTAACGAAAGTTTCGCCGCGGCGCGGAGATTCGTGGTTAAACAGAATGCCGTTACAGGCAAACATTCCGTAAGATTCGCGGTAGTTGACGGTTATCCAGTAGGCGTACAGCTTAGCCACAGCATACGGCGAACGCGGGTAAAACGGCGTGGTCTCTTTCTGCGGGATTTCCTGCACCAGGCCGTAGAGTTCTGAGGTGGAGGCCTGATAGAAACGGGTCTTCTTTTCCAGACCAAGGAAGCGGATAGCCTCCAGCAAACGCAACGTACCTATTGCATCGACGTCCGCGGTGTATTCCGGCGAATCAAACGACACCGCGACGTGACTCATGGCGCCCAGGTTATAGACCTCGTCCGGTTGGACCTCTTTTAAAATACGGGTCAGGTTGGAGGAGTCCGTCAAATCGCCATAGTGCAGATGGAATTTGGGGTTGCCTGAATGCGGATCCTGGTAGATATGGTCCACACGTTCGGTGTTGAATGATGAAGCGCGACGCTTAATGCCGTGCACTTCATACCCTTTTTCCAGCAGGAATTCTGCCAGGTAAGAACCATCCTGCCCGGTTACGCCAGTGATGAGAGCGACTTTTGACATGTTATTACCTCTTAAATGATCCCCTCAGGGAGTAACTTTCTCGACGCGTTCGCGCGTGACTACTGCGGGGTTTCCCCGACAAACGACATTTGCTGGCAGCGATTTAAATACGCTGCTGCGTGCTCCAACGACGGTGCCATCGCCAATCGTCACGCCTGGCGCGACAAAGACATCTGTCGCCAGCCAGCATTTATCGCCAACCACAATCGGTGTGGCGTTAATATCAAAATATTGGCTGGCGTAATCATGACTTCCGGTACATAAATAACTTTTTTGCGAAATAACCGCGTGTGCGCCAATCGTAATATTACCCAACGTATATAAAACCGCGTCATCACCCACCCAGGCATAATCTCCCAGGGTTAATTTCCACGGATAAGTAATTTTTACTGAAGGTCGAATAACTACGTTTTTTCCTATTTTCGCACCGAACATTCGTAATAAAAACGCACGCCAGCGATACATTACCTGGGGTGACCAGCGAAACAGTGTTGCCTGTACCGCCCACCATAATTGCACTTTAATAGCGCCGCCACCGCGAAAACCTTTCGGCACGCTGAAGCCGCTTAAATCCTGCATAATGTGACCTTACGTTTTGCCATATAATGTTTTTGTTTTACCGGTTGTACGCAGCCGTAAATATTCTGACAACCCGGTCCAAAAACCTGGCATGTGTAATATCTGCCGCTGTACCTTTTTGGCATCCCGGCACAATTCCAGATTATTCGTCGTTGACACTCCGCCCATCGAAAACTCCGACACCAGCCCGTTCAGCTTTTTAAAAGCAAATCCGGACTTATATAATTGGGCGGCCAGCGCGTAATCGGAAGATATTTTATATTGCAAATCATAACGCCAGACATTCAGTCCAGAGACTGGAAAGAAGATGGCCTGATGGCTGGCGGGCAGACTGTGATAAATATACCACCCCGGCTTTGCCCGTCGTTTTATTTTTTTTCCATTGCCAAAATCCAGCAACGCGTCGCCTATAACCATGGTTTTATCACTCTGCGTTTTTAACTGGCGGATGAACTGAGCCGCATCGGCATGCAGAATATCCCCGGAATTGAGGAACAGCGCAAAGCGCCCGCACGCCATCGCAATGCCTTTGTTCATCGCATCATAAATGCCGTTATCCGGTTCGCTGACAAACCGTAACCGGTGTTCTCCACCGAGACCTTCAAGAAACGCCGACGTACCGTCAGAGGAGCCGCCATCAACAACAATCCACTCAAAACTGATATCGCTCGCCTGCGCCAAATGTGCCAGCGACGCATGTGTTTTGACGATCCCTTCCAGATTACGAAAGGCGACGGTAATAATACTGAGCAGCATGTGATTTACCTCGCGATGTTCAGCGCCTTGCGCAAAATAAACGGACAGACAATTAAAAATGCGTATTCCGGACTAAATACCGACCCTGTAAAAAACAGCGACAGCGGCGTAAACAGATAAAGCTGCACCCGGTAATTCGGATTATCGCCAAAAGCATTTATCATCATCTTCATGACTTTCCCCATGTACCACAGGGCTAATATCACCGCAAACCATGAAAAATAAATAATCAACAGATACAAACCATTGTCTATTGTTTTACCAACATCTGCACCGTTAAAAATTCCGAATGACGCAACATATTCATAAAGTGAGCCAAATCTCACTACCCCATCAACATTCAGTAACGAATAACCGACCATCACTAGCGGCCCCACGATTCGATAATACGATGATGACCCCTCGGTGCCTAAATCCCCAAGGCGCGTTGCGATGTACGGAAACGCAAATATCACGCCGACTAAAAACACGCTTAATGAGATTATCGCCAGCGGCAACTTCTTTTTTATCGCATCTTTATTCAGGTACTGGAATGCCCACTCCAGGAGATAGAACAAAATAAACGTCATCACCCCTGAAAATGAACCCGATAATATTATCCCTGCCAGAATCATAGCATCGGACTTAGGGGTTTTGATACCAAACTGTTTGATACTGAGCCAAATTGAGATTAACGCCAGAGCGAAGAATGCCGGTTCGAAATAAAGCGCAGTGGTGCGCTTCCCGCCAAACTTAATAAAGTTCAGAACATAACTGTTACTGTAAATAAGATATTTCGAAATAGCTTCCATTAAGCTGCTGCCGCCGCTAAGAATGATTTGCGCCATTTCAACTGCAGCTAACCCCACCACCAGTCCCACGACCAGCCAAAAAAAACGCAAAATCTTAATGTAGTTATGCGGCGAAATCGTTTTGAAGCGAATACTCCATACCATGCCAATAATCACCACGGTATAGATAAACAGCATAGCGGACGTCACATACTTACTGGCATCCAGTGACTGACCAAACAAATAGTTAAATACCGTCAGCCCGCCCCCCAAACCCAGCGCTATCATTAGCTTTTTAATATTGATGCGTTCAACAAACAGCAACAGCAGAACAGGTAAGAATGTGACGAGGGTTATCGGGAAGCTCTCGCCAAGCTGAGCAAGTTTGACGTTAACCAGCAGATAAAGCAGCGGTAGCACCAGATAGCTACAGATTCTGATAGAACGAGACATATTCCTCCAGCATCTGTTGCCCACTGTATGCCACCCGGCTGCGCTGGCTAAATTCGGCAAGCGACGTGTTAAAGACTGCCTGCGCAATGTCTGATTTTTTCAGTTGCACCAGTTGCAAAACGTCTGATTCACTGAACGTTTTGCCGCCCGATTTTTCCAGCACTTCCCGCGCGGCATCGCTGTGCGTGGCAATCACCGGTACGCCGATGGACAGCGCTTCGCACAGAATCAGCGGGTAGTTATCAACGCGAGAACTGAACACCAGGCCGTCCATCTCGTTAAGCGCGCTCATCAACGTTCGTTTATCGCTTTCAAACCCGTGGTTGATGACGTTATCCCCGACAAATGGCGAAAATTTGCCAAAAGTATGCAGTTCAACTTTGTCGCCGAGCGCGATAATCTCCCGCACCAGCTGTTGACGGGTTTTCCCGTCATAGCGCAGATCATGAGCCACCACGGCAATTTTCGGTCGACCGCTCTCCTCATGCTTAGCGGGAAGCTCGGCAAGAATGGCTTCAGTTGCCACATCGATGCCGTTGTTAATAATGCGGCAGCACCCTACGCCATACAGGCTGTTGAATGCGTCGGCCACATGTTGACTGGGCGAGATAAACTGGCAGCCCACCGCCAGCATGGCGCGAAACATCTGTCGCTTACCGGGCAACTGCTGATGGGCTTTATCGATTTTTACCGGCGGATAGTTGCTGAGCGTTGGGCATTTCTGGCAGCCCGTTTTCCAGCTTTCACAGCCATCTGTAAATGCACAGCGCCCGGTCACGCTCCAGTGATCGTGTAGCGTCCAGACGAAGGTGATATCTGGTTTGTGCACCTTCACTTTTTGGCAAAAGGTGACCACTTCTTCCAGATTCAACCAGTAGCTGTGCAACACATGAAAATGCAGTACCAGCGGGCCGGTAGTGCAAGTAACCGTACGGTATAACTTGTCGAGATTGCCAAACATATCGCGATTGGCGAAACGGAACAGCGCAATATTTGCCGCCGAGGTCAGACGTGGCGTATGTTTGATAACCTGCGGGTAATTCGCGTGGCTGGCGCTTTTCTTGCCCCCTTTGCCATAGCCGTAGATAAAACGCGACGACAGTCCTTTCTTCAGCGCTCTCAGATGCAAATCCAACGCCACCCCTGCTGCCCCGCCTTCTGCGAGTCGCACATTAAACTGTAATATCTTCATTTTATTACCTTCGCTCGTGCCTTCTCGCCCACGACCAGCGCATTGTCCGGAATGCTATCCACCACCACGCTGCCAGCGCCAATCGTCACGTTATCGCCAATCGTAATATCACCGAGCAGAGTGACGCAGGCCCCCAGTTCAACGCCATTACCGATGACCGGACAGGACTGGTCGTTGCCACCAGAATTGCCGATAGTGACGCCGTGGCGCACGGTGAAGTCATCCCCCGCCACCACGTGTTTATTGATCACCAGCCCATAACCATGGTGGATGGTGAAACGACGACCAATAGACGCAGCAGCCTGAACCTCATATCCAAACAGACATTCCGTGATCAGGCGATATAGCACCAGCACTGGTGCGGCCCACAGGTTGTTCAGGACATTTTTTTTACGCCATACAGAGCAAAAATGGGCAATCCGATAGGCCACCACCATACAGCAGGGACGCAGACTCCAGCTGTTGGCGCGTAAATCTTCCAGCATACTTAGCGCCCTCGCAGTCCGTCGGCCAGACGCTTACTGTTGCGAACGGAAAGCAGCGTCAGCAGCGTCCGCCAGTTCATCCGTTTGTTGCGGATCTGATAGAGAGTAAACAGCTGATATTTCTTGCTGGCCCGGTCAAATTTGCCTTTGTGTTTGCGGTAAAACTGAAAGTAGCCGGAGAATTTTTTCGGCGATGAAGTAATACGCATTTCACCGTGATTGACATGCAGGATCTGCGTTGCCTCTTTAACCTTCCATGGTTTGCCATACGCCACCACCATGCGCAGGAAGATGTCGTAATCCTGCGCCGCTTTTAGCGTGGTATCGAACAGGCAGGCTTTAAATCGCCAGGCCCAGGTAAACACCTGATTGCCAATGATGTTGCGCTTGTAAAATTTACGGCGTGAATAGCCGGATTTCGGATAGATCGGCAGGCTGGTCGGCTGAGAATACACTTCGCCTTCACAGACATAATCATTGGCATACAGAAACGCCCGCGTGACCAGATGATGACGATAGTTGAGAAAGACGCTCAGGCGGTTCGGCGTCCATTCGTCATCATCATCAATCCCCGTAATATATTGCCCGCTGGCCTGCATGATGGCTTGATTACGTACCGCGCAGGCCCCGGAGTTGGTGGCATTGTGCGTGTAAGACACGCGCGGATCGCTGAGTTCCTCAACAAACTGCTGCAGTTGCTCATACGAGGAAGAGCAATCATCTACAATGATCATCTCCCAGTGAGGATAGTCCTGGCGCAATACTGATTTAATCGCCCGGATGGCCAGCTGCTGACGATTCCAGGTTGGCATATAAATTGAAATGAGTGGGTTGTCTGTCGTCATTTTCGTTTCCCAAATAAAGTTGCCTGATGGCGCTGCGCTTATCAGGCCTACATTTGATATGCGTTACTGTGCGTTATCTATTTCGCATCCGACGTGTACTCGTATTCGTAGTAACCGTAATCCTGATATCCGCTGGCGCGGCGGAAAATAGAGTTAAGGATCACCCCTTTCACCTGAATGCCGTTTTGCTCAAAGCGACTCAAGCTGGTTTCCACCTCTTTCAACGTGTTGACCGCGTAACGTGCCACCATCAACGTGGTTCCGACGTGACGCCCCACGATAGCCGCATCGGTCACCGCCAGAATTGGCGGGGTATCAATCAGCACCAGGTCATAGTGTGAGCTGGCCCAGGCAATCAGTTCGCCAAAGCGCTCGCTCATCAGTAGCTCAGAAGGATTGGGAGGGATTTGTCCGCGCGGGATCAGATCGAAATGCGCAATGGCTGTCGTTTTCGCGCTGGTTGAGATATCCCCCTTGCCGATGAGGATCTCAGACAGACCGTTGAGGTTATTGGTCCCCAGCAGTTCGTGGGTATAGCCTTTGCGCATGTCGCAGTCGATCAACAGCACGCGTTTGTTGGTCTGGCTGATGACCGCCGCGAGGTTGGCGCAGACAAATGTTTTACCAATCGACGGGCTGACGCCGGTAAGCATCAAAACATTGTTACGCGCCTGCATCATGGCAAAATGCAGACTGGTGCGCAGGCTGCGGATCGCTTCGATGGCGAGATCCGTCGGATTCCCCACCGCCAGCAACTGGCTTTGCTTGTAACGTTTCACACCTTTAATGGTTTGCACGTTATCACGCGCTTTTTGCCATTCAGACAGCGGAATACTGGCATATACGCTGATGCCGTGTTCTTCCAGCGCCTGGGGGCTTTCAATACCGCGATTAAACAGCGACCGTAGCAGGACGCCCACCACAGAAAGCATCAAGCCGAGAATGATACTGCCGAGGATAATCAACGCCGTTTTCGGCTTCAGTACACCGGGTTGAGCAATCGCCGGATCGACAATGCGCACATCTCCGACCGTACTGGCTTCGGTAATCTTTAGTTCTTGTTGCTTGTTCAGCAACTGCATATAGACCTGCTGACCAGACTCCACGTCACGCGTCAGGCGAACAATCTCCTGCTGCGTTTTCGGCATCGCCGTTACGCGCCCGTTTAGCTTGCTTTTCTCATCTTCCAGCGCCTGGCGTTTTTCCAGCAGCGTACGATACGCCGGGTGCGCTTTGGTGAACAACTTGGAAATCTCCGCTTCTTTGAAGGTCAGCTCATTGAGCTGAGCATCAATGTTCACCATCGAATCCAGCACCGCTTTGGCTTCCAGCGGCAAATCCACAGAGTCTTTGTCCTGACGAAAAGCGTTCAGCTTGTTTTCGGCAACATCCAGCCGGTTACGCACTTCGGGCAACTGTCTGGCCAGAAAAGCCAGACTTTTAGCGGCTTCTTCAGACTTACGCTCTACGTTTTGTTGCAGATAGTTGCGGGTAATACTGTCGAGGATCCGACGGATTTGCTCACGGTCTTCGCCGGTAAAGGTCAGGCTCAATACGCCGGTATCTTTGCCGGTTTCTGTCACCATCAGATTATTTTGCAAGGTGTTGATCATGCCCAGCGTGGAGAATTTAGTGACGGTAAAACGACTCTCAGGGCTGGCATGAATAGCCCCGACCAGCATCGTCACACCGTCTTGCTTCAGCATCTGCCCAACCCGTCCCTGAGCGCTAAAGCCCTCGTCACTCACCAGCTGATAGCGTTTGTCATCCAGTACGCTGAGCGTGAAGGTCTGTCCGTTCATTGCCTTTGGCAGCGTAAAGGTGGTCACATTAACCGTTTCGTTCTGGCGACCCATTAACCTTTCCCAACCAGCGCCAAATATGGGGAATGTTTCTTTGGTAACACCGATATCCAGATTGAGATCGTCTACCGTTTTCCCCAGCACCAGTCTTGACTGGATGAGCTGAATTTCCGCTTCCGAGGCCGGAGGTTTGTTCGACAGCGCAGAGCCAATATCCTGCACCAGTGAATTTCCGGTATTTTGCTCAATTTGCACCAGCGCGTCCGCACTGTAGATGGGTGTAGCAAACAGCGTGTAAACTGCGGCACACAACGCAAAAACCGCAGTAATGCCAAGCACCCACCAACGGGCTTCTACCACCGTTGCGACCAGACGACCAATATCGATTTCATCATTGCCCGTTACCGGCGCTGCAGACTGTTTAACTTTTTCTGTCATTGTTTTCCCTGCTCTGCGTTCAGTGCCTGAGCCCATTGGCGGGCAGACCGTTCAAGTAAGGCGTACACCGCGTCAAACGCGTCACGACTTTTACGATACGGATCGGGAATTTCGCGCTCACTGTCCCAGTGACCAAAGAGCATCACTTTGCCCCGCATCTCCGGTACCATTTCGCACAGGGCTGAGATATGCCGTTTTTCCATGGTCAGGATCAGGTCATACTCCCGGCACATTCGTCCCGAGATCTGCCGGGCACAATGATTTTCCAGTGACAGGTTGTGCGCCTGTGCTACGCTAATCGCGCGCGGATCCGCACCTTTCCCCACCAGCGCCCCGAGGCCAGCAGAAGAGACCGTCAACGCCGGGTGAAATTGCCTTAACAAGCGCTCCGCCGTCGGAGAGCGGCAAATGTTCCCCACACAGACAACTAAGATTTTGTTAAACATGATGATTACCAGTTGTGAAGGTCGCTGGCCGTGTCCGTCATATAGCGAACACCGCTAATAGTCGGCAGCAACTGATTGATCAAACGGTTCCAGCGAGCAACCGGCGCGGTAGTGACATACACCACATCGTATGGCTGGAGTCGGAATGACGTCGCCATTACCAGCGATGTCGCATCGGACATATCAAGCTGATAAATATTGGCGATCTTGCCGTTGTTTCCACCCTCACCTTTAAGTGGACGAATAACGAAAATACCGCTGGCGTTGGAAGTGGTCAGATCGATACCTTCCGCGTTGCCGAGCGCTTCGGTGAGCGTCATGCCGCTGAAGTCCATTTTGAGGGTGCTCTGTTTTTTCACTTCTCCCATCACGAAGACTTTCAAATCGTCATTACGCGGGACAAACAGAATGTCGCCAGGATAAAGCAGACGGTTCTGGCTCAGGTCGCCATTTTGCATCAGCGCTTGCAGTGAAATGCGTTGTTCCTTCCCGTTATGCGTCAATACAACGTTGCGCCAGTCTGCCGCCTCGGTAAGACCACCTGCGGCGTTAATGGCATCGAGAACGGTAAGTGGCACGTTGGTGATGGCCTGCTGGCCAGATTTGTTTACCTGCCCAGAGACATAAGCCTTCTGCGAGCGGAAAGCGGCGATATTAACGTCCACCTGCGGGTCAGCAATGTACTTCGCTAAGCGCCCGGTAATATCACTACGAATTTCGGCCAACGTCTTTCCGACCACCCTGACTTTGCCGATGTAGGGGTAAAACATGGTGCCATCAGGCTGCACCCAGTTGCCGGTATCGCTTGAGCTACGGTACTGTCCGGCTGGCGTGGTAAGTTCAGGGTGATCCCAGACGGTCACATTCAGAACATCACCCGGGCCGACCCGATACTGATACTCAGCAATCTCCTGGTCCAAAGACATATTAGGCTGCGCAACATTAGGTCGGGGACGTAATTGTTCGACCAGTCGAGGGGTGAGCGGGTAAACATTCACCATGCGATCGATATCAAAATCAGCGTCCTGCTGTTTAATCACATCTTTGCCCATCGTAGACATATTGCTGCCCGGTAGTACGGTACAACCGTTTATCAAGATTACCGATACCAATACTGGCATCAATTTAAGTTTGGATTTCATCATTGATTATTTATCACTTTGGCAGAGTAATTATCACGTGCGATCTAAATAGCGACCTCGCCTGTACGTATTTACCTTGCCGTTAATTGAAATGAAATTTAACTGGCATCAGTCCTAAAAAAATGAATTCATCTGCGAGCTCTTGACAAAATAATTTAGGCTTGTCTCAGGCGACCAGACACGCTACCGTCCCTGGCTTTATTAGCTACCAATGCACTGATTAATTTTAATTTTCACCTTCTCCTTTATTTTCATCACATTCAGAACGACAACGCATCGGGAATATCGTCGCTGGTTGATGAAGATATATTTACCTTTTGATTATTACCGGAGGAATTGTTACAGCTAAGCGAAAGTCAGGCAAGATAACAAACCATCAACAACTTGCTTTTAAGATTAATATTAAGCGCTGTACTTTTATATTTTTAGGATTTTATTGATGTTGACAACGCAGCTATTAAAATACCTTACCTGCGATATTTCCTAAATATATCCGGATTAACAAAATAGTTTCCTGTAGTGACATCAGGGCTATTATCTCGTGTCTAACCTGATATCGCCGACAGAGAAATCCCTGCCCCGCCATTGCATTTTTCGCCAGTTTTACCCATGATCGAATTGTGACAATTGTCATACAACTATGGGTATAGCATTTACTATGGAATGGATTGCCGATCCGTCAATCTGGGCCGGACTCGTCACGTTAATCGTGATCGAACTTGTTCTTGGCATTGATAATCTTGTTTTTATTGCCATCCTCGCGGAGAAACTGCCTCCTGCCCAGCGGGATAAGGCGCGTATTACCGGGCTACTGCTGGCGATGGTCATGCGCCTGCTGCTGCTGGCATCGATATCCTGGCTGGTGACGCTGACCACGCCGCTGTTCAGCATTCGCGACCTGAGCTTCAGCGCGCGCGATCTGATCATGCTGTTCGGTGGTTTCTTCCTGCTGTTTAAAGCCACCATGGAACTCAACGAACGGCTGGAAGGGAAAGACAGCGATAACCCCACCCAGCGTAAAGGCGCTAAATTCTGGGGTGTCGTCGCGCAAATCGTCGTACTGGACGCTATCTTCTCCCTGGACTCCGTCATTACCGCGGTTGGGATGGTCGATCACCTGGCAGTGATGATGGCTGCGGTGATTATTGCCATCAGCCTGATGGTGCTGGCGAGCAAGTCGCTGACGCGCTTTGTCAACAGCCATCCAACTATCGTTATTCTGTGCCTGAGCTTCTTGCTGATGATTGGTTTCAGCCTGGTCGCCGAAGGATTTGGCTTCCATATCCCGAAAGGTTACCTGTACGCCGCCATCGGTTTCTCGGTCATGATTGAAGCACTGAACCAATTGGCTATCTTTAACCGTCGTCGCTTCCTGTCAGCTAACCATACCTTGCGCCAACGTACTGCTGAAGCGGTAATGCGACTCTTAAGCGGGCAAAAAGAAGACGCTGAACTGGATGCTGAAACCTCAGCGATGCTGGCGGATCATCATGAAGGTCAGATTTTTGCCCCGCAGGAACGGCGGATGATAGAACGTGTGCTGAACCTTAATCAGCGAACCGTCAGCAGCATCATGACCTCGCGCCATGATATTGAACATATCGACCTCAATGCGCCGGAAACAGAAGTCCGCGCTTTGCTGGAAAAAAACCAGCATACGCGTCTGGTGGTCACCGGTGAAGACGAGCAGGAAGAGCTGCTGGGCGTGGTGCATGTCATCGACCTGCTGCAGCAGTCCCTGCGCTGTGAACCGCTTGATTTACGCGTCTTGATTCGTCAGCCGCTGGTGTTCCCGGAAACGCTGCCGCTGCTTCCGGCGCTCGAGCAGTTTCGTAACGCCCGGACGCACTTCGCTTTTGTTGCCGATGAATTTGGTTCCGTCGAGGGGATTGTGACACTCAGTGACGTAATGGAAACCATCGCCGGTAATCTGCCGAACGAGGTTGAGGAGATTGATGCCCGCCACGACATTCAGAAAAATGCTGATGGTTCATGGACCGCTAACGGTCATATGCCGTTGGAAGATCTGGTGCAGTACGTACCTATTCCGTTAGATGAAAAACGTGAGTATCACACCATTGCCGGGCTGTTAATGGAGTATTTGCAGCGCATCCCGAAAACCGGGGAGGAAGTTCAGGTTGGCAACTACCGACTGAGAACTCTGCAGGTGGAAAATCATCGCGTGCAAAAAGTCCAGCTGATACCGCTACACAGTGAAGAAGAGATGGATTACGAAGTGTAAGTCACAAGCCGGATGGGGCATCAGCCGCCATCCGGCAATTTGAATCAGAGTTTATCCAGCAATTTTTTAACATCTTTACCGTTGCGGGAGTCTTTATTACGATCGGCCCAGTCGTTGAGGCGACGTTTCGCTTCATCCTGCAAATGCTTCCGCAATAGCTGGTCGACCTGCAGACTATAATTAAGCGCTTGCCACTGGCCGTACACCCTGAGAGGAACCGGGGTGGCTTTCAGGAAGTTAATCAACTTACTTTCGCCTTCCCAACCGCCCAGCACGCGAATGTTAAACAGCGTGTCGCAATTCTGCTTCACCAGATCCAGCGTTCCCTTGCCGGTCAGCGCCAGCATAGCGGACTCGCCGGCCATGTTATCCAGCGTTACCTCGCCGTTATCCAGCGTCATATCGGTCACGAAGTGATCCAGCCGGGTCACGTTCTCCATATTTTGCTGGGCTTTAGCATCTCCACCGCTACGCTCAACGGCCTGCTGTATCATCTGCTGGAAGTTCATCCCTTCCATTCGCGTATCGTTCATTTCGACACGGGCCTGCCCTTGCCAGCTGTGACGAAACGCCTGGGCATCAATATCTGAGCCAGAGAAATCACCTGTCAGAGAAAGTTTACCCGTGAGAGCGATTGGGTAATCGAAGGCTTTCAGGATTGCGCCAATTTCGACACCGTCGAGGCGCGGATGGAAGACCGCTCGCGGCTGTCCTTTTCTGGCATCCAGCGTGCCCGGAAGCGACACCAGCCCACCGTCACTTTTCCCTTGCAGCTGCGCAACGTTTAATAAACCGAACTGGTTGTCTATTTTTGCCGAGACATTGTCAAACGCCATTTTCCGCCACAGCACTTTGTCCGCTTGCAAAGTGATGTCTGCCGCAAATCCCTTGAGACCTTGATAAGAAACAGCATCAACCTGCGAAGCAATGACAGGGCGCGCCAGCGTCGACTGACTCTGACCTTGCTGTACCTCACTGTTCTTCGTCACGGGATCACGTTGCACGAGTAGATTGTCCAGATTGAGCTGACTAAATTTCAGGTCAACGGTCCATTCTGGTTTATCCAACAATGTCACCTGAACTTGCCCAGCGAGAGAGCTGTCGTTAGCAGTCAAATGAATCTGGTTAAACGTGAGCTGTTTTTTCTCTTCCTGCCACTGCGCCTGAAGCTGTCCCTGACCGTTAATCCCCTGCGGCGGTAGATCGGCCCCTTGCAGTTGCCAGCTTATCTGCGCAATATTCGCGGATAAGTTATGCGGATAATCGGAAGCATCAACAGTACCGTTGAAGGATAACGCGAGGTCACGCTGATCGCGGTTCACGCGCCCGGAGAAATCAAACGTGCCGCGGTGCTGGTTATCTTGTTCCATCTCCAGCCGGATATCACGAACCGTGACCTGCTCATCGTCCTCATGCTGGAATACCAGAACGCTATCAGCAACGCGCAGACGGGCGATATCAAAGGACCATCCTTTGTCTTCAGCCATGTCGGGCAACGTATTGTCTTTTGGAGCCACGGGTGCATCTTTTCCACGCACCGCCTCAGTTTGCGGGGTCAGTTGAATCACCGCGCCCTTGAGCATCACCTGCTTAACGCTGAGCTGATGGCTCAGCAACGGCCACAACGCGACGTCAAGACGCATATTATCGGCACGAACCAGAGGCTCGCTGGCACCTTCCGCCGTTAGCACCATGCGCCCTGAGAGGATACTCAACTGAGGCCATACGTGCCAACGCAGAGGACCATCCAACTGCAGTTGATATCCGCTACGCGCAGCAACCTGCTTGACCATATACGAGCGGAAATCATTCGGATTCACCAACAGTACTAACGCAGAAAAACCGGCCACCAGCACGACCAGTAGGATCATCAGCGTCGTCAGAAATCGTCTCATGCTATCCCCAATGGACTGAAAAACACTCAGTCTTTATCGATCCGGCTGGCAACGGCGCCCTGCTGATCGCGATACTTCGCGTCCTGACGACGGTTGTAGGGTCGCGCCGCCGGACCGGAAAGCGGTTCGAAACTTAATGCGCCAATCGGCATGCCAGGACGCAGGGCCAGCGGTAATTTTCCGGAGTTGTAAAATTCCAGCACGATGCAGCCTGACCAGCCCGGATCGATGCGGTGCGCGGTGACGTGTACCATCAGTCCCAGACGTGCCAGCGAAGAACGGCCATCTAACCAGCCGACAAGATCGGAAGGCAGCGTAACGGATTCGAACGTCACGGCCAGCGCCAGTTCTCCCGGGTGCAGGAAAAACGCCTCGCCATCTTTGAGGACGATTTCATCACTCATCACGCGATCCAGCGCGGCGCTGACTTCATCTTTTGGTCCACTCAAATCGATATACGCCGCCGTATGACCCCGGAACGTACGGAATTTGTTGCCAAGACGCACATCTACCGTGGCGCCATTGATTCGCTCGACAGGAGGGCGGGGAGTGATCGACAGGCGACCTTCATCCAACCAGGCTTCAATATCTCGGTCACATAAACGCATGGCACTTTCTCCTTTCGTGCTTCAAACCCTTAATGCCAGGTGCGTTAAGGGCGAACCAGGTTATCACTGAACGGTACACAATTCGCTGAACTTATTCAAAGAACTGACTAATTTTAGCCTTCAGAATATCGATGGCGATGCGGTTTTTCCCCCCGCGCGGCACAATGATGTCGGCGTATTGTTTTGAAGGCTCAATAAATTGCAGGAACATTGGGCGGACGGTTTTCTGGTATTGCGCCATTACCGAATCCATTGAACGACCACGTTCGTTCACATCCCGCTTGATACGGCGCATCAGGCAAATATCCAATGGCGTATCAACGAAAATAGAGAAGTTCATCTCTTCACGCAAACGCGCATCCGTCAGCAGCAGAATGCCTTCCAGAATAATCACTTTCTTGGGTTCAATATGAATAGTGTCCTGCGTACGCGTGTGCTCGACATAGCTGTACACGGGCAGTTCAATAGCACAACCACGTTTCAACGTTTGCAGATGTTGAAACAGCAGGCTGTGGTCCATCGCATTCGGATGGTCATAGTTAGTTTTAACACGTTCTTCCATCGACAGATGGCTTTGATCTTTGTAATAGCTGTCTTCGGGAATAACGCCAATATGTTCGTCACCGACTTGTTCACGCAATTCGCGATAAAGAGTACTGGCAATAAGACTCTTGCCGGAAGCCGATGCGCCGGCAATGCCGATAATGACGCACTGATGGGACTGATCAGTCATAAATTTAGCGACCTGATTAACCTGGATGTAAGGAAGGGCGGCGTCGAAACGCCAAACGCGGCAATTATAGGGATTTCAGCGGCGCGATGCCAGCCCAGCCTGCACCAATGCCGTCCCTGTCGCAAATTAAAATGGTCAGTTTTAAAGCAGGTGCTTTATTTATTCCCATGGCTTAGGAATTAATAGCTTGAGAGTGTTAATTTATGAGCTGCTGGCGTATAAATTGTAAATTATTTGTACTAGCATAATCCCAGATTAAATGTGATGCCTCCGGCGTCTCTACTGGGCGTCATCGGCTATTTGGGTAGAGTGGTAATGAGTAAACAATCCCAACATGTTTTAGTTACATTACCTCATCCTCTACTGCGCCTGGCCAGTTTAGGTCTGGTGGCGTTCATCTTTACGCTGTTCTCGCTCGAACTATCACGTTTCGGCGCACAGCTGGCACCGCTGTGGTTCCCAACCTCAATCATGATGGTGGCCTTTTACCGTCATGCAGGAAAAATGTGGCCGGGGATCGCACTGGCCTGCTCTTTGGGTAACATCGGCGCTTCTTTGCTCTTCTTCCCCAGTGAGTCGCTGAATTTCACCTTCACGGCGATTAACATTATTGAGGCTGTCGTTGGCGCAATGCTCTTGCGTAAACTTTTACCCTGGTACAATCCTTTACAAAATCTTAACGACTGGGCGCGCCTGGCATTTGGCAGCGCGGTTGTTCCGCCGCTGCTGGGCGGCATATTAATGTGGATGTTGCTGCCGAAGGAAACTACGTTAAATACCTTTCTCATTTGGGTACTGTCAGAATCCATCGGCGCGCTGGCGCTGGTGCCGCTGGGTTTACTGTTTAAACCCCATTATTTGTTGCGCCATCGCAATCCACGTTTACTGTTTGAGACCCTGATTACACTGTTGGTGACCTTAACGCTCAGTTGGCTGTCAATGATGTACATTCCATGGCCGTTTACCTGCGTTATTGTCCTGCTGATGTGGAGCGCCGTGCGTCTGCCGCGAATGGAGGCGTTTTTAATATTCCTCAGCACCGTGATGATGGTTTCGCTGATGTTGGCCGCCGACCCTTCGCTGCTCTACACCCCCAAACTGAACATGTTTACCAGCATTCCCTGGCTGCCGTTTTTAATGATCCTGCTGCCAGCCAATATGATGACCATGGTGATGTACGCATTTCGGGCTGAACGTAAACATATCTCAGAAAGTGAATTACGCTTTCGCAACGCGATGGAATATTCCGCGATTGGCATGGCGCTGGTCGGTACCGAGGGGCAGTGGCTGCAGGCCAATAAAGCCTTGTGCCAGTTTCTGGGCTATAGCCAGGAGGAGCTACGTTCACTCACCTTCCAGCAATTAACCTGGCCGGAAGATTTGAATAATGACCTCGAACAGTTGGACATGCTGGCACGCGGGGAAATCAACAGCTATTCCATGGAAAAACGCTATTACACCCGCGCGGGCGAGGTTGTCTGGGCCTTGCTGGCGGTGTCACTGGTACGTCATAGCGACAATACCCCACTCTACTTTATCGCCCAGGTTGAAGACATTAACGATCTCAAGCATACCGAGTGGATTAATAAACGGCTGATGGAGCGCATTACTCTCGCGAATGAGGCCGGTGGGATCGGCATTTGGGAATGGGAACTGCAGCCTGATGTGATCAGTTGGGATAAGCGTATGTTCGATCTGTATGAAGTTCCCCCACATATCAAACCCAGTTGGCAAGTCTGGTATCAATGCCTCGTGCCTGAAGATCGCGAGCACGCCGAAAATGTGATTCGAGATTCGTTGGCCGCGCGGGTTCCGTTTAAGCTTGAGTTTCGTATCACGGTGAAAGATGGCGTACGGCATATCCGTTCGTTGGCCAACCGGGTGCTTAATAAAGACGGTGAAGTCGAACGCTTGCTTGGCATCAATATGGATATGACCGAAGTGAAGCAGCTTAACGAAGCGTTGTATCAGGAAAAAGAGCGCCTGCACATTACGCTTGATTCCATTGGCGAAGCCGTGATTTGTATTGATGTCGATATGAACGTGACCTTTATGAATCCGGTCGCTGAGAAAATGAGCGGTTGGCAGCAGGAAAGCGCGATCGGCATACCACTCCTGACGGTACTGCGTATTACCTTCGGTGATAACGGCCCGCTGATGGAAAATATCTACAGTGCCGACATGTCCCGCACCGCAATTGAGCAGGAAGTGGTGCTGCATTGTCGCAATGGCAACAGTTATGACATTCAGTACAGCATCACGCCCCTTAGCACCCTGGATGGCGGCAGCATTGGCTCGGTGCTGGTCATACAGGATGTCACCGAGTCGCGTAAAATGCTGCGCCAGCTTAGCTACAGCGCTTCGCATGACGATCTGACGCAGTTGGCCAATCGAGTCAGCTTTGAAAACCATCTTAAACAGTTGCTGCATACAGTACACGACGCACGCCAACATCATGTGCTGGTTTTTATCGATCTCGATCGTTTTAAAGCAGTGAACGACAGCGCAGGTCATGCCGCGGGCGATGCCTTGCTTCGCGAACTCTCTTCACTGATGCTGAGCATGCTGCGATCCAGCGATATGCTGGCGCGCCTTGGCGGCGACGAGTTTGGTCTGTTGCTGCCAGATTGCAATATCGAAAGCGCCCGCTTTATCTCAGGCCGCATCATTAGCGCCATTAACGATTACCACTTCATGTGGGAAGGCCGCTTGCACCGCATTGGCGCCAGTGCGGGGATTACATTGATTGATGAGAAAAACCATGTTGCGACCGAGGTTATGTCTCAGGCGGATATCGCCTGCTACGCGGCGAAAAACAGCGGGCGCGGACGAGTCTGCGTCTATGAACCCCAGCAAAGTCAGGCCCATGCCACGCGTAGTCAACTGTCATTGGATGAACAAAGACACTCCATCACCCATAACCCCATGCTGATGATCGCCAGGGGCGTGGCCTCCCCGCGTATACCAGAGACGTTTAGCTTCTGGCTTGTTTCATTACGTTTAGGCACCGAGGAAGGCGAACTGATTGAAGAGCATTCTTTCCGTACCGGACTGGTCGATCCCGCATTGAATCAAGCCCTCGACCGCCGGGTATTCCGCGAATTCTTCCAGAACGCTGCTCCGGCAGTCGCCAGCAAGGGGCTCAGTATTGCCCTGCCCCTTTCCGCCGCAGGTTTGCTCAATTCAGAACTTGTTGATGAGCTACTGGAACAATTGCAACGCAGCCCGCTACCGCCACGGTTGTTGCACCTGACCGTTCCAGCCATCGTCATCAAAACAAATCCTACGTTGGCAGTATCCGTCCTGCATCGGCTACGTCAGTTCGGCTGTCGAATTGTGTTAAGTCAGGTTGGCCGTGATTTAGAGCTTTTTGACAATCTGAAATATCACATGGTTGATTACCTGTTACTCGACAGCGAGCTAAGCGCCAGCGCCCACGGTGACCTGATTGACGAAATGTGGGTGTCCATTATCCAGGGCCATGCCCAGCGCCTCGACATTAAAACCATCGCTGGCCCGGTGCAACTACCGCTTATCATGGATACGCTCTCTGGCATCGGTATCGATATGATTTATGGTGACATTATTGCCGACGCCCAACCTATAGATCTGCTACTGAATACCAGTAATTTCGCTATCAACTGACGGCTGCCAGCCATCTGTATACCAGATATGCAAGAGCGCGTAGGAGCGCCAGGGTATCCAGCGCTCTGCATACCGTCGGATCTGGGCTGGCGTCATACCAGGAAATCGCTGTTTAATCAGATAATCATCCGGCAGAAATACATCCTTCGCCTGCCAACCACGCAGCGCGAAATAATTGGCGGTCCAGCGCCCTATCCCGGGAAACGTTTGTAGTTGCTTAACGCCTTGCTCAATATCGTCAGGCGCGGCTGTCAGCAGCGTTCCTTCAAGCGTTGCGCGAGCCAGGTAAATCAACGCTTCAGCGCGTTTGAGTGGCATACCTAACGCTTTAAGATGCAATGGTTCGGCTTTAGCTAACGCTTCAGGCGTAGGAAAACAAACGTACCCGGGAGCATCCTCCAGCATATCCCCATAAGCAAGCGCGACTTTCGCCGTCAGTTTTGCCGCCATCGCCACGCTGACTAACTGCCCTAAAATCGCCCGTACGCCTTGCTCAAAAACATCGACACATCCCGGCAGACGCAGTCCCGGACGCGCCGCACCGAGACTTCCTAGCGCGCTGGTGATTTGTTGTGGACAGCAGTTCAGATCGAACAGGCGCGTTATTTTTTCCAGGCACACGGAGGAGACCGGCTGTAATCCCTGGCTCAACGTCACCTGTAGCGCGTTGGCCTGCAGATCCGCGACGACGCGTACCAGACCACAATGTCCTTCAACGGAGAGGCTTCTGACATAACTCAGTTCACCTACAGTTTCGACACCTTCAACCGCACGGGCGGCAAGAAACCCCAGCATCCAGGGCCAGTCATAAGGCGGTTGCCAGCTCAGCGTGAACATTCAGTTTTCCTTTTTACGCAAACCTACAGCATAAACGGTATTCAACCGATACGCCTTGCTTTCATATTCCAGTTGTCGGGGCGTCAACATTTCGTTAAAGTCACGCCCCTTCTTCACTGGCATGGGGATTTTTACGGTGTTTATTGGTTTTGACTACGGTACGGCAAACTGTTCAGTGGCCGTTATGCGTGACGGGCAGCCACACCTGCTCAAAATGGAAAATAACAGCACGCTGCTGCCTTCAATGCTGTGCGCGCCAACGCGTGAAGCAGTCAGCGAGTGGTTGTATCGTCATCACGACGTCCCAACAACGGACGATGAAACGCAGGCGCTGCTTCGCCGGGCAATGCGCTTTAACCGCGAAGAAGACATCGACGTTAACGTCAACAGCGTGCAGTTCGGTCTGTCGTCGCTGGGTCAGTATATTGCAGACCCGGAAGAGGTGTACTTTGTTAAATCACCAAAATCATTTTTGGGTGCCAACGGTCTGAAGCCGCAGCAGGTTGCGCTGTTTGAGGATCTGGTCTGCGCGATGATGTTGCACATACGCAACCAGGCGCAAAATCAGTTGCCGGAAGCGATCACCCAGGCCGTTATTGGTCGCCCCATCAACTTCCAGGGGTTAGGTGGCGATGATGCCAACGCCCAGGCGCAAGGAATTCTTGAACGTGCGGCCAAACGCGCCGGTTTTCAGGATGTCGTCTTCCAGTACGAGCCGGTCGCGGCTGGGCTGGATTTCGAAGCCACGCTACTGGAAGAAAAACGTGTGTTAGTGGTGGATATTGGCGGGGGTACGACCGACTGTTCACTGCTGCTGATGGGGCCGCAATGGCATCAGCGCGCCGATCGCGAAAATAGCCTGCTGGGACACAGTGGCTGTCGCGTAGGCGGGAACGATCTGGACATCGCGTTGGCGTTTAAACACCTGATGCCGCTGCTCGGCATGGGGGGAGAAACGGAAAAAGGTATCGCCTTACCTATTCTTCCCTGGTGGAATGCGGTCGCGATCAACGATGTTCCCGCGCAAAGTGATTTCTACAGTAGCGCCAACGGTCGCTTGCTCAACGATCTTGTCCGCGACGCGAGAGAAGCCGATAAAGTCGCACTGTTGCTTAAAGTCTGGCGCGAGCGTCTGAGTTACCGCCTGGTGCGCAGCGCAGAAGAGAGCAAAATTGCGCTTTCCGACCAGACTATCGTTACAGCGGCGATCCCGTTTATCAGCGACACGCTGGCAACCGATATCAGTCAGCACGGTCTGGAAACTGCACTTAATCAACCCCTGGCGCGTATTCTGGAGCAGGTGCAACTGGCGCTGGAAAACGCACAGGAAAAACCGGACGTGATTTACCTGACCGGCGGTAGCGCGCGTTCGCCGTTGATCAAAAAGGCTCTCACCGAGCAGCTTCCTGGGATCCCTATCGCGGGCGGCGATGATTTCGGCTCCGTCACCGCCGGACTGGCCCGCTGGGCTGACGTTGTTTTCCGCTAAGCGGCCCGCAGGCTTAAAGGTACGCGTATTGACGTCATCGTTACTGTGTCTTATTTTCAGGAGTGAGGGTTAGGGAGGGTTTCCCCTCCCCCTGGTGTCTTAGTAAGCCGCGAAGCTAATGACGAAGAGTATCACCAGTATGATGACCTGCTTCATCATAACCTTTTCCTTATTTTGGTCCCTTCCTCGGGAGGGGCTTTCCCGTTCCAGCGTCCCGCTGAAATCTCTGGCTTACCTCCTTTTGCCTTGGCTGCACTCTAACGCACAATGACGCATTCGCTATTTTCGCCGCAGATTGTTGTGTAACGCCTCGCAAAGCCGCATCGGCATTCAGACGAATCCAGACAGTGTTTCATAATTCCTCCATCTTTCACCCTTGTTCACTGGCTAAACTAGTATCATTCCGCGAATCGTTTCAGGATGAGAAACTCATAAGAATGAAAGGCAGTAATAAATCCCGCTGGGTGATAGCAATCGCGATCGTCGTGGCTTCCATCGCCGCAATCTGGTTCTGGCAAAGCCGCAGCGCTTCCCAGGAAACCGCACCGGGCGCGACCAAACCAGCGCAGCAAACGCCAGGGTCAGGACGGCGTGGAATGCGTTCCGGACCGTTAGCTCCCGTTCAGGCTGCCACCGCCACCGAGGAAGCCGTTCCGCGTTACCTGACAGGGCTGGGTACCATTACTGCCGCCAATACCGCCACGGTACGTAGCCGGGTGGACGGACAGCTCATCGCCTTACATTTCGAAGAAGGGCAGCAGGTAAAAGCTGGCGATCTGCTGGCTGAGATAGACCCCAGTCAGTTCAAAGTCGCTCTGGCTCAGGCGCAGGGGCAACTGGCAAAAGATAAAGCCACGCTGGCGAATGCCCGTCGCGATCTTGCCCGCTATCAACAGTTGGTTAAAACCAATCTGGTCTCCCGCCAGGAGCTGGACGCCCAGCAGGCGCTGGTCAATGAGACGTTAGGGACGATTAAAGCGGATGAGGCCAGCGTCGCCAGCGCCCAACTGCAGCTCGACTGGAGCCGGATAACCGCCCCTGTCGATGGTCGCGTCGGTCTGAAACAGGTCGATGTGGGTAACCAAATATCCAGCGGCGATACCACCGGGATTGTCGTCATTACGCAAACGCATCCCATCGACCTGATATTCACCTTGCCTGAAAACGACATCGCCACCGTGTTGCGGGCACAAAAATCGGGGGAGCCGCTCAAAGTCGAAGCCTGGGACCGAACCAATTCACAAAAACTGAGTGAAGGCGTCCTGCTCAGTCTCGACAATCAGATTGATGCCACTACAGGAACCATCAAAGTTAAAGCCCGTTTTAACAATCAGGATGATGCGTTATTCCCTAACCAGTTCGTCAACGCCCGCATGCTGGTCGACACGCAGCAAAATGCCGTGGTGATCCCAACAGCCGCCCTGCAGATGGGCAACGAAGGCCACTTTGTCTGGGTGCTGAACAGCGATAATAAAGTGAGCAAACATCTGGTTAAACCGGGTATTCAGGATAGCCAAAAAGTGGTAATCGCCGCGGGGTTGTCCGCAGGTGATCGGGTCGTAACTGACGGTATTGACCGCCTGACGGAAGGCGCAAAAGTCGAAGTCGTTGAGGCGCATGACGCCTTAGCGACGGACGAGAAAACTGCGCCACGCGGATACGGCAAAAAAGGAGCCGATTCCTGATGCAGGCGTTACCTCCGGACAATACAGGCGGACCATCGCGCCTGTTCATTCTGCGCCCCGTCGCCACCACGTTGCTGATGGTCGCGATTTTACTGGCCGGTATTATCGGTTATCGCTTCCTGCCGATCGCCGCCTTGCCGGAAGTTGATTACCCAACAATTCAGGTCGTTACGCTCTACCCCGGCGCCAGCCCGGACGTCATGACTTCGGCGGTCACCGCACCGCTTGAACGTCAGTTCGGACAGATGTCTGGCTTGAAGCAGATGTCCTCGCAAAGCTCCGGCGGCGCATCGGTCGTCACGTTGCAGTTTCAACTGACGCTCCCGTTAGATGTTGCCGAGCAGGAAGTTCAGGCTGCGATTAACGCCGCCACTAATTTACTGCCGAACGATCTGCCCAACCCACCGGTTTACAGCAAGGTAAACCCGGCAGATCCACCAATCATGACGCTGGCGGTCACTTCCAGCGCCATGCCGATGACGCAGGTGGAAGATATGGTCGAAACCCGCGTCGCGCAGAAAATCTCTCAGGTTTCCGGCGTTGGTCTGGTAACCCTTTCCGGTGGACAACGTCCGGCGGTCCGCGTGAAGCTTAACGCTCAGGCCATTGCCGCCCTCGGTCTTACCAGCGAAACTATCCGTACGGCCATCACCGGAGCCAACGTTAATTCAGCGAAAGGGAGTCTTGATGGCCCAACGCGTGCCGTCACGCTTTCAGCCAATGACCAGATGCAGTCCGCGGACGAATATCGTCAACTGATTGTGGCCTATAAAAATGGCGCGCCGGTGCGCCTGGGCGATGTCGCTACCGTCGAACAAGGGGCAGAAAATAGCTGGCTGGGCGCGTGGGCCAATAAGCAACAAGCGATTGTGATGAATGTGCAGCGCCAACCTGGGGCGAACATCATCTCCACGGCAGACAGTATCCGTCAAATGTTGCCGCAGCTCACCGAAAGTCTGCCCAAATCAGTCAATGTCAGCGTGCTTTCAGATCGTACAACCAATATTCGTGCCTCTGTTGCAGACACCCAGTTTGAGCTGATGCTGGCAATAGCACTGGTGGTGATGATTATCTACCTGTTTCTGCGCAATATTCCGGCGACGATTATTCCCGCCGTCGCCGTACCGCTATCGCTAGTCGGCACTTTCGCGGTGATGGTATTTCTTGATTTCTCCATCAACAACCTGACTTTAATGGCGCTCACCATCGCAACGGGCTTTGTGGTGGATGACGCTATCGTGGTTATTGAGAATATTTCACGCTACCTTGAAAAAGGCGAGAAACCGCTGACTGCCGCCCTGAAAGGTGCAGGCGAGATTGGTTTTACCATCATCTCGCTAACATTTTCGCTGATCGCCGTCCTGATTCCACTGTTGTTTATGGGTGATATCGTTGGCCGATTATTCCGTGAATTTGCCGTTACGCTGGCCGTGGCAATTCTGATTTCCGCCGTCGTCTCACTTACCCTCACGCCGATGATGTGCGCGCGTATGCTTAGTCAAGCCTCGTTGCGCAAGCAAAACCGCTTCTCCCGCGCCTCGGAGCGCATGTTCGATCGCGTCATTGCCGGGTACGGCCACTGGCTGGCAAAAGTACTAAACCACCCTTGGCTGACGCTGAGCGTGGCACTCGGCACGCTGGCACTGAGCGTCATGCTATGGGTTTTCATCCCAAAAGGTTTCTTCCCGATCCAGGACAACGGTATTATCCAGGGTACGCTACAGGCACCGCAGTCCAGTTCGTTTGCCAGCATGGCCCAGCGCCAGCAACAGGTTTCAGATGTCATCCTTAAAGATCCGGCGGTAGAGAGCCTGACCGCGTTTGTTGGCGTGGATGGTACGAATCCGGCATTAAACAGCGCGCGTTTGCAAATCAACCTTAAACCGCTGGATGAACGTGACGATCGCGTACAGAAAGTGATCGCCCGGTTACAGGACGCGGTTGACAGAGTCCCCGGCGTTGACCTCTACCTTCAGCCGACCCAGGACCTGACGATTGATACTCAGGTTAGCCGGACGCAATATCAGTTTACGCTGCAAGCAACTTCCCTGGATGCCCTCAGCACCTGGGTTCCACAACTGTTAGCAAAACTACAGCAGCTACCGCAACTGTCCGACGTCAGCAGCGACTGGCAGGATAAAGGACTGGTGGCGTATGTGAATGTCAATCGCGACAGCGCCAGCCGTTTAGGCATTAGCATGGCGGATGTCGATAATGCCCTGTATAACGCCTTCGGCCAGCGACTGATTTCAACCATTTACACCCAGGCCAACCAGTATCGCGTCGTGTTAGAACATGACACCAATAATACGCCAGGCATTGCCGCGCTGGACACTATCCGTCTGACCAGTAGTGACGGCGGCATGGTACCGCTCAGCGCGATCGCCAGCATTGAACAGCGTTTTGCCCCTCTGTCGATTAACCACCTCGATCAATTCCCGGTCACCACCATCTCATTCAACGTGCCGGAAGATCATTCGCTGGGCGATGCGGTACAGGCAATTCTGGATGCCGAAAAAACGCTTAACCTGCCCGCGAATATTACCACCCAGTTCCAGGGCAGTACCCTCGCCTTCCAGGCCGCGTTGGGCAACACTATCTGGTTGATTGTGGCCGCGGTTGTGGCGATGTATATCGTGCTCGGCGTGTTGTACGAGAGCTTTATTCACCCGATTACCATTCTCTCCACGCTGCCTACAGCGGGTGTCGGAGCACTGCTGGCGTTAATGATTGCAGGCAGCGAACTGGACGTCATCGCGATCATCGGCATTATTTTGTTGATCGGTATCGTCAAGAAAAACGCCATCATGATGATCGACTTTGCCCTTGCTGCGGAGCGCGAACAGGGTATGGCGCCGCGCGATGCCATTTTCCAGGCGTGTTTACTGCGTTTTCGTCCAATCCTGATGACGACGCTGGCAGCGCTGCTCGGCGCGTTGCCGCTGATGTTAAGTACCGGTGTGGGCGCAGAGTTACGCCGCCCATTAGGGATTGGCATGGTTGGCGGGCTGCTGGTAAGTCAGGTGTTAACCCTGTTTACTACGCCGGTGATTTACCTGCTGTTTGACCGCCTGTCGCTGTACGTGAAAAACCGCTTCCCGCGCCAGGAAGAGGAAGCGTAAATGAAATTTTTCGCGCTTTTCATTCATCGTCCGGTGGCGACCATTCTCATTTCGGTGGCTATCACCCTGTGCGGTATTCTGGGTTTTCGACTGCTGCCGGTCGCTCCGCTGCCGCAGGTGGATTTTCCGGTGATAATGGTCAGCGCATCATTACCCGGTGCCTCCCCTGAAACAATGGCCTCCTCGGTCGCGACCCCGCTGGAGCGCTCGCTGGGGCGCATCGCGGGTGTGAACGAAATGACCTCAAGCAGTTCGCTTGGCAGTACGCGCATTATTCTCGAATTCAAATTCGACCGTGACATCAATGGTGCAGCGCGGGACGTTCAGGCCGCGATTAACGCGGCGCAAAGCCTGTTACCCAGCGGGATGCCAAGCCGACCAACGTACCGCAAAGCCAACCCTTCCGATGCGCCAATAATGATCCTGACGCTCACGTCAGACACTTACTCGCAGGGTGAACTGTACGATTTCGCATCGACCCAACTGGCACAAACCATCGCGCAAATCGACGGAGTGGGTGACGTGGACGTCGGCGGGAGTTCTCTGCCTGCCGTACGGGTCGGACTCAACCCGCAAGCGCTGTTTAACCAGGGGGTGTCACTGGACGACGTGCGTAGCGCGATCGACAACGCCAACGTGCGTAAGCCGCAGGGAGCAATCGAGAATGATACCCATCGCTGGCAGGTACAAACTAACGATGAGCTGAAAACCGCCGCCGAATACCAACCGATTATCATCCACTATAACAACGGCGCGGCGGTGCGGCTTGGTGACGTTGCGTCTGTAACCGACTCGGTACAGGACGTTCGTAACGCGGGGATGACCAACGCCAAACCCGCCATCCTGCTGATGATCCGCAAACTGCCGGAAGCCAATATTATTCAGACGGTAGACAGCATTCGCGCCAAATTACCGGAGTTACAAACACTAGTCCCGGCCGCCATCGACCTGCAAATTGCCCAGGACCGTTCGCCGACTATTCGCGCCTCACTGGAGGAAGTCGAACAGACGCTGATTATCTCTGTAGCACTGGTTATCCTGGTGGTCTTTGTTTTCCTGCGTTCCGGGCGCGCGACCCTGATCCCCGCAGTAGCGGTTCCGGTCTCGCTGATTGGTACCTTTGCCGCCATGTATCTGTGCGGATTCAGCCTGAATAACCTGTCGTTGATGGCGCTGACCATTGCGACGGGATTTGTCGTGGATGACGCCATCGTGGTACTGGAAAATATTGCTCGCCATCTGGAAGCGGGCATGAAGCCACTGCAGGCGGCATTACAGGGCACGCGCGAAGTGGGATTCACCGTGCTCTCTATGAGCCTGTCGCTGGTGGCGGTATTCCTGCCACTGCTGTTAATGGAGGGATTGCCTGGGCGCCTGCTGCGCGAATTTGCCGTCACGCTGTCGGTTGCCATCGGTATCTCGCTGCTGGTGTCACTCACATTAACGCCAATGATGTGCGGCTGGATGCTCAAATCCAGCGCCCCGCGTGAACAGTCGCGTAAACGGGGATTTGGTCGTGTGTTGGTAGCACTGCAGCAGAGTTACGGCACTTCGCTTAAATGGGTGTTGCGCCACACGCGAATGGTGGGTGTGGTGTTGCTCGGCACTATTGCGCTGAATATCTGGCTTTATATTTCCATTCCCAAAACCTTCTTCCCGGAGCAGGATACGGGCGTATTGATGGGAGGGATCCAGGCCGACCAGAGCATCTCTTTCCAGGCTATGCGCGGCAAACTGCAGGACTTTATGAAGATCATCCGCGACGACCCGGCAGTAAATAACGTCACTGGTTTTACAGGCGGTTCCCGGGTTAACAGTGGGATGATGTTTATTACCCTCAAGCCGCGCGATGAACGCCGCGAAACCGCTCAGCAGGTGATCGACCGCCTACGAGTGAAGTTGGCAAAAGAGCCGGGCGCGAATCTGTTTTTGATGGCAGTCCAGGATATTCGCGTCGGTGGACGCCAGGCCAACGCCAGCTATCAATACACATTGCTGTCCGACGATCTCGCAGCGCTTCGTGAGTGGGAACCGAAAATCCGTAAGGCGCTTGCCGCCCTGCCCCAACTGGCGGACGTCAATTCCGATCAGCAGGATAATGGTGCGGAGATGAACCTTTCCTACGATCGTGACACCATGTCGCGTCTGGGGATCGACGTCGCAGCCGCTAACAGCCTGTTGAACAACGCGTTTGGCCAACGGCAAATTTCGACTATTTATCAGCCGATGAACCAGTACAAAGTGGTGATGGAGGTCGATCGACGTTACACACAGGACATTAGCGCGCTGGACAAAATGTTCGTCATCAACAATGACGGTAAGGCGATCCCGTTATCGTACTTTGCCAAATGGCAACCGGCGAATGCCCCGCTGTCGGTTAACCATCAGGGCTTATCTGCCGCCTCAACCGTGTCGTTTAACCTGCCGACAGGCTCTTCTTTATCTGAGGCGACAGAGGCCATCAACAGAACAATGACCCAACTCGGCGTTCCCTCCACGGTGCGCGGCAGCTTTGCCGGTACAGCACAAGTATTTCAGGACACCATGAAGTCACAGGTGATCCTGATTATCGCCGCTATCGCCACGGTCTACATCGTGCTGGGCATGTTGTATGAAAGCTATGTTCACCCTCTGACCATTCTCTCCACGCTACCTTCCGCTGGCGTTGGGGCTTTGCTGGCGCTGGAGCTGTTCAATGCCCCGTTCAGCCTAATCGCCCTGATAGGGATCATGCTATTAATTGGCATTGTGAAGAAAAACGCCATCATGATGGTCGATTTTGCGCTGGAAGCACAGAGAAACGGCAAGCTGCAGCCGGAGGAAGCCATTTTCCAGGCCTGCCTGTTGCGCTTTCGCCCAATCATGATGACCACGCTGGCAGCGTTGTTTGGCGCGCTGCCGCTGGTGTTATCCGCAGGAGATGGCTCTGAACTGCGCCAGCCGTTGGGGATAACCATAGTCGGCGGTCTGGTCGTGAGCCAACTCCTGACGCTGTATACCACGCCCGTGGTGTATCTCTTTTTCGACCGTCTGCGTCTGCGTTTTTCGCGTAAAAACAGCAAACCGGTAGCAGAGTTATGACAGAACTTCCCGACAGCACCCGCTGGCAGCTTTGGATTGTGGCATTCGGCTTTTTTATGCAATCGCTGGATACCACCATCGTTAATACCGCGCTTCCCTCGATGGCGGCAAGCCTCGGGGAAAGCCCGTTACATATGCATATGGTCATTGTGTCATATGTATTAACCGTTGCCGTCATGTTGCCCGCCAGCGGATGGCTGGCAGACAAAGTCGGCGTGCGTAATATCTTCTTCAGCGCCATCATTCTGTTTACACTTGGTTCGCTGTTTTGCGCCTGGTCGAGCACGCTCAACGAGCTGGTGATGGCACGCGTCTTACAAGGCGTTGGCGGTGCGATGATGGTGCCGGTCGGCAGGCTAACGGTGATGAAAATCGTCCCGCGCGAGCAATATATGGCGGCAATGACGTTTGTCACACTGCCCGGTCAGATTGGTCCATTACTGGGACCGGCATTAGGCGGTATTCTGGTTGAGTACGCCTCCTGGCACTGGATATTTTTGATTAACATTCCGGTAGGTATTGTCGGCGCGATAGCAACGTTGATGCTGATGCCCAACTACACCATGCAAACCCGACGCTTCGACCTCTCCGGATTCGCGATGCTGGCGGTCGGTATGGCAGTTCTGACGCTGGCGCTCGATGGTAGCAAAGGAACCGGCCTCTCCGGTATCACGCTGGCGGCGCTGGTTATCTGTGGGGTGTTGGCAATTACGCTGTATCTGAAACACGCTCATCGAAATCCCCGCGCGCTATTCAGCTTAAATCTGTTTCGCACATCGACCTTCTCACTCGGTCTGTTTGGTAGTTTTGCCGGACGCATCGGCAGCGGTATGCTGCCGTTTATGACGCCGGTGTTTTTACAGATTGGCCTCGGTTTTTCACCGTTTCATGCCGGGTTAATGATGATCCCGATGGTGCTGGGCAGTATGGGCATGAAGCGCATTGTGGTGCAGGTCGTTAACCGGTTTGGCTACCGTCGCGTACTGGTCGCTACTACGCTTGGCCTGTCGCTGGTCTGTGTGCTGTTGATGACCACCGCGCTACTCGGCTGGTATTACGCCCTGCCCTTCGTGCTGTTCTTACAGGGAATGGTCAACTCAACGCGCTTTTCATCCATGAACACCCTGACGCTAAAAGATCTGCCTGACGATCTCGCCAGCAGCGGCAACAGCCTGCTGTCGATGATCATGCAGCTGTCGATGAGTATCGGGGTAACTATCGCGGGTCTGCTGTTAGGCATGTTTGGCCAGCAACATATCACCGTTGACAGCAATAGTACGCATAACGTCTTTATGTATACCTGGCTGTGCATTGCACTCATTATTGCGCTGCCCGCTATCATTTTTTCCCGCGTGCCGAATGACACGCAAACCAACGCGGTGATTTCACGGCGCAAAAGGAGCACCTGATGAAGTTCTGGCGGCCCGGTATCACCGGCAAACTGTTTCTGGCGATTTTCGCCACCTGCATTGTGTTGCTGATCAGCATGCACTGGGCCGTACGCATAAGCTTCGAACGCGGTTTTATCGATTATATTAAGAACGGTAACGAACAGCGGCTGCAAATGCTCAGCGATGCGCTCGGCGAACAGTATGAGCAACATGGCAACTGGCGATTCTTGCGCAATAACGATCGGTTTGTTTTTCAGATCCTGCGTTCTTTTGAACACGACAATGACGATGATAAACCGGGTCCAGCCATGCCGCCACACGGCTGGCGTACGCAGTTTTGGGTTGTCGATCAAAATGCCCGCGTGCTGGTCGGCCCGCGGGCCCCGGTCCCCCGTGACGGTATGCGCCATCCCATCCGCGTTAACGGTAGCGAAGTGGGTGCCGTGATTGCCTCACCCGTGGAGCGCTTAACGCGTAATACGGATATCAATTTCGACAAGCAGCAAAGACGTTCCAGTTGGCTTATCGTCGCGCTCTCCACGATCCTGGCGGCGCTGGCAACGTTTACGCTGGCGCGCAGCCTGCTGGCACCGGTCAAACGGCTGGTGGAAGGCACACACAAACTGGCGGCTGGCGATTTCACCACTCGCGTTGCGCCGACCAGTACGGATGAGCTAGGTAAACTGGCACTGGACTTTAACCAGCTCGCCAGTACGCTGGAAAAAAACCAGCAGATGCGCCGTGATTTTATGGCCGATATTTCTCACGAACTGCGCACACCGTTGGCAGTATTGCGCGGTGAACTGGAGGCTATTCAGGATGGCGTACGCCAGTTTACGCCCGAGTCGGTGGCCTCTTTACAGGCTGAAGTCGGTACACTCACCAAGCTGGTTAACGATCTTCATCAGCTCTCCATGTCAGATGAGGGCGCTCTGGCCTATCAGAAAACATCGCTGGATCTTATCCCGTTACTGGAAGTGGCAAGCGGCGCATTTCGTGAACGCTTTGCCAGCCGTGGACTGACGATACAGCTTTCGCTCCCGGACAGTATGGCGGTTTTCGGTGACAGAGATCGTTTGATGCAGTTGTTCAACAATCTGCTGGAAAACAGCCTGCGCTACACCGACAGCGGCGGTGGACTGCACATCAGTGCCGAACAACGTGAGCGTATGGTTTTATTAACCTTCGCTGATTCCGCTCCTGGCGTCAGTGACGACCAGTTGCAGAGGCTGTTCGAGCGATTTTATCGCACCGAAGGCTCGCGTAACCGCGCCAGCGGAGGTTCCGGACTGGGGCTGGCGATTTGCGTCAATATCGTACAGGCGCATAATGGTCTGATCCGCGCCGCCCATTCGCCTTTTGGCGGGGTTAGCATTACAGTAGAGTTTCCGCTGGAACGCGATTTACAGAGAGATGTATGACTGAGTTACCCATTGATGAAAACACGCCGCGTATTCTGATCGTGGAAGACGAGCCCAAGCTGGGGCAACTACTTATCGACTACCTGCGAGCGGCAGGCTACGCCCCTACGCTTATCAGCCACGGTGATTTGGTTCTGCCTTTTGTGCGGCAGACACCGCCCGATATGATCTTGTTAGATCTGATGCTGCCCGGTACCGACGGTCTGACTCTGTGTCGGGAGATTCGTCGTTTCTCGGAAATCCCCATCATGATGGTAACCGCCAAAATTGAAGAAATAGATCGCCTGTTGGGGCTGGAGATCGGTGCAGATGACTACATTTGCAAACCTTACAGCCCGCGCGAAGTTGTCGCTCGCGTGAAGACGATTCTGCGCCGTTGCAAACCGCAGCGCGAACTGCAACAAATGGATGCAGCCAGCCCGCTGATTGTCGATGAAGGTCGTTTTCAGGCGTCCTGGCGTGGGAAAATGCTCGACTTAACGCCCGCCGAATTCCGCTTACTCAAAACGCTGTCACATGAACCGGGAAAAGTCTTCTCCCGCGAACAGTTACTCAATCATCTCTACGACGATTACCGCGTGGTTACCGATCGCACTATCGACAGCCATATTAAGAACTTGCGACGCAAGCTGGAGTCGCTGGATGCGGAGCAGTCATTTATCCGCGCGGTCTATGGCGTAGGGTATCGTTGGGAAGCCGATGCGTGCCGAATTGTGTAATCAGAGATAGCCCAACCGATGTCAGATAAGGCGGAGCGACCACCAGGTACAATGACTTTACCTGCCCGCCCCTCAGCGCTACAATGCCCGCCCTTAATATGGGGGCACTCCCCTAACCGCCTCACCGAGTGTGGCGAGTCTGACCTGTCATCAGAACGAGAAAATTATGTTTAAACCGGAACTCCTTTCCCCGGCGGGAACGCTGAAAAACATGCGTTACGCTTTCGCCTATGGCGCAGACGCCGTGTATGCGGGCCAACCGCGTTATTCATTGCGCGTACGCAACAACGAATTCAACCACGAAAACCTGCAGCTCGGCATTAATGAAGCCCATGAACTGGGTAAAAAATTCTACGTGGTGGTGAACATTGCCCCTCACAACGCCAAGCTGAAAACCTTCATTCGTGATCTGAAACCGGTGGTGGAAATGGGGCCGGATGCCCTGATCATGTCAGACCCGGGGCTTATCATGCTGGTGCGCGAAAACTTCCCGGAGATGGACATTCACCTTTCAGTACAGGCTAACGCCGTAAACTGGGCAACGGTGAAGTTCTGGAAACAGATGGGGCTGACCCGCGTGATCCTCTCCCGCGAGCTATCGCTGGAAGAAATTGAAGAGATCCGCACCCAGGTGCCGGATATGGAGCTTGAGATCTTCGTGCACGGTGCGCTGTGCATGGCCTACTCCGGCCGTTGCCTGCTCTCTGGCTACATCAATAAGCGTGACCCGAACCAAGGCACCTGTACCAATGCCTGCCGCTGGGAATACAACGTGCAGGAAGGCAAAGAAGACGTGGTGGGCAATATCGTGCATAAATACGAGCCTATCCCGGTACAAAACGTTGAGCCGACGCTGGGGATTGGCGCGCCGACAGACAAAGTATTTATGATCGAAGAAGCCCAGCGTCCGGGTGAGTATATGACCGCGTTTGAAGACGAACACGGTACTTACATCATGAACTCGAAGGATTTGCGAGCTATTGCCCACGTTGAACGACTGACTCAAATGGGCGTGCATTCGCTGAAAATTGAAGGTCGCACCAAGTCCTATTACTACTGTGCGCGCACCGCACAGGTATATCGCAAAGCGATTGATGATGCCGCAGCCGGTAAACCGTTCGACCCGCAACTGCTGGAAACGCTGGAAGGTCTGGCGCATCGTGGTTACACCGAAGGCTTCCTGCGCCGCCATACGCATGACGACTATCAGAACTATGAATACGGCTTCTCTGTTTCCGAGCGCCAGCAGTTTGTCGGTGAATTCACTGGTGAACGTAAAGGTGAACTGGCGGCAGTACTGGTGAAAAACAAATTCACCGTCGGCGACAGCCTGGAGCTGATGACCCCACAAGGCAACATCAACTTTACTCTCGAGCAGATGGAAAACGCGAAAGGCGAAGCAATGCCGGTTGCACCGGGTGATGGCTACACCGTCTGGATGCCAGTACCGGAGGATATCGATCTGAATTATGCATTGTTGATGCGTAATTTTGCCGGTGAGTCCACACGCAACCCACATGCTAAGTAGTTAATTACGGTTATTTTTCAGCGTACGGAAGATTCTTAGAAATCGATCACATACCGTTTCGTTCATTAAGGGTATTATCTCCTCCGCTGAAAAACATAACCCATAAATGCTAGCTGTACCAGGAACCACCTCCTTAGCCTGCGTAATCTCCCTTACGCAGGCTTATTTTTTGCCTGCCGTTTAAATTCTCCGAGTATCCCCAATTCAAATCACTACTTTCAGGCGAAAAAAAACCGGGCATTACGCCCGGCTCATCGGTGATTAGAAATTAATGTGCTGCTTCGGGCTTGTGCTTTTGCGCACTCTGGAAGCCATAGGTCAGCTCATTTTTCTCTTTATCCAGCGCAACGGTTACCTGACCGCCATCAACCAGCGAACCGAACAGCAATTCGTTAGCCAGTGGTTTTTTCAGGTTATCCTGGACCACACGCGTCATCGGACGTGCGCCCATTGCGCGGTCATAGCCCTTCTCAGCCAGCCAGTCTCGGGCTTCCTGACTCACTTCCAGAGAGACACCTTTCTGATCCAGCTGAACCTGAAGCTCGACGATAAACTTGTCAACAACCTGATGAATCACCTCAGTTGAGAGATGATCGAACCAGATAATGTTATCGAGACGATTACGGAACTCCGGCGTAAACACTTTTTTGATTTCGCCCATCGCATCAGTACTGTTGTCCTGATGAATCAGCCCAATCGATTTACGCTCGGTTTCACGCACGCCTGCGTTAGTGGTCATGACCAGAACCACGTTGCGGAAATCCGCTTTACGCCCGTTATTGTCGGTCAGCGTACCGTTATCCATCACCTGAAGCAGCAGGTTAAAGACATCCGGGTGTGCTTTTTCAATCTCATCCAGCAGCAGTACCGCATGCGGATGCTTAATAACTGCATCTGTCAGCAAACCGCCCTGGTCGAAACCGACATAGCCCGGAGGCGCACCAATCAGGCGGCTGACGGTGTGGCGCTCCATATACTCGGACATATCAAAACGCAGCAACTCAATGCCGAGTGCTTTGGACAGTTGTACCGTGACCTCGGTCTTACCGACGCCAGTCGGCCCGGCAAACAGGAACGACCCGACAGGTTTATGCTCGTGTCCCAGACCGGCACGGCTCATTTTGATCGCTTCCGTCAGTGCCTCAATGGCTTTGTCTTGTCCGAATACCAGCATTTTCAGGCGGTTGCCCAAAGTTTTCAGCGTATCACGATCGCTTTGCGAAACGCTCTTCTCCGGGATCCGCGCAATGCGGGCCACCACGGACTCGATATCCGCTACGTTGACGGTTTTCTTGCGTTTGCTAACCGGCACTAAACGCGCCCGCGCGCCCGCTTCGTCAATTACGTCAATTGCTTTATCCGGCAGATGACGATCGTTAATATATTTCACCGCCAGTTCGACCGCTGCACGCACCGCTTTGGCAGTGTAACGAACGTCATGGTGTGCTTCGTATTTCGGTTTCAGGCCGTTGATGATCTGCACGGTCTCTTCTACCGACGGCTCAGTGATATCGATTTTCTGGAAACGACGCGCTAACGCACGGTCCTTTTCAAAGATATTGCTGAACTCCTGATAGGTGGTTGAGCCTATCACGCGGATTTTGCCGCTGGAGAGCAACGGTTTGATCAGGTTAGCCGCATCCACCTGGCCGCCCGATGCCGCCCCCGCACCAATGATGGTGTGGATCTCATCAATAAACAGAATGCTGTTAGTATCCTGTTCCAGCTGTTTTAACAGCGCCTTAAAGCGTTTTTCAAAATCGCCGCGGTATTTGGTGCCTGCCAGCAGCGAACCGATATCCAGAGAGTAAAGGGTGCAATCAGCCATGACTTCTGGCACATCTCCCTGGACGATACGCCAGGCGAGACCTTCGGCAATGGCGGTTTTACCGACACCAGACTCTCCCACCAGCAACGGGTTGTTTTTTCTACGACGGCACAGGACCTGAATGGCGCGCTCCAGCTCTTTGTCCCGGCCAATGAGCGGATCAATTCCGCCCACACGGGCAAGCTGGTTAAGGTTAGTCGTGAAGTTCTCCATACGGTCCTCCCCGCCAGCTTGCTCTTCATTATTCGGCTGATTACCAGAGTCAGAAGACTGACTTGGTTCGTCTTTGCGCGTGCCATGAGAAATAAAATTCACCACATCAAGGCGACTCACTTCATGCTTACGCAGCAGATAAGCCGCCTGAGATTCCTGCTCGCTGAAGATGGCGACCAGCACATTCGCGCCAGTAACTTCATTGCGCCCGGAGGACTGAACATGGAAGACCGCACGTTGCAACACGCGCTGAAAACTCAACGTTGGCTGCGTGTCGCGCTCTTCTTCACTGGCAGGCAATACGGGTGTGGTTTGTTCAATGAAGGCTTCAAGTTCCTGACGCAGCGCCACCAGATCCACAGAACACGCTTCCAGCGCTTCGCGGGCCGACGGGTTACTGAGCAAAGCCAGTAACAAGTGCTCGACGGTCATAAACTCATGTCGGTGCTCGCGCGCTCTGGCGAAAGCCATGTTTAAACTGAGTTCCAGTTCTTGATTGAGCATAGGCACCTCCCCCAATATTTATGCCTGCATTCAGGCTTTTTCCAGCGTACACAGCAACGGATGCTCGTTCTCCCTCGCATACTTGTTCACCATCGCAACTTTGGTTTCAGCCACTTCGGCAGTGAATACGCCGCAAATCGCTTTACCTTGATAGTGAACTGCAAGCATCAGTTGCGTTGCACGTTCTACATCATAAGAAAAGAATTTTTGTAACACGTCAATAACAAACTCCATCGGAGTGTAATCATCATTGATTAATATCACTTTATACATAGATGGCGGTTTTAGCGCGTCGCGCAATTTATCTTCCGCCAGCAGATCGAAATCCAGCCAGTCGTTCGTCTTACCCATGGTCAGTTGTCATCTTCAGTTACGGTTTCCGGCAGAAAATCTTGCCGCTGACCAGCAGCCTATGCGCACAATCAATCTACCTCAAGTATTAGATAACTATCATCTATTAGTGCCATTCGCGACATCTGTCACATAACCGACAATAGCGTTAACTGCTTCAAATTTTGATGCATTTTTACCCTATTCCGGCTGCCTGGCGCTTGACGCCCCGCCTGATTTCTCTAAATTGTAATTTCGAGAGTTGGCGAGGTTTTGAACAGCCCCCACTCCGCCACCGGTTCATTCCATCTTACTTATATAAGATTTACGAAGGATGTCGAAGTATGGAAACGGGTACTGTTAAGTGGTTCAACAACGCCAAAGGGTTTGGTTTCATCTGCCCCGAAGGCGGCGGCGAAGATATTTTCGCCCATTACTCCACCATTCAGATGGATGGTTACAGAACGCTAAAAGCCGGACAGTCTGTCCAGTTTGATGTCCACCAGGGGCCAAAAGGCAATCATGCCAGTGTCATCGTGCCTGTCATTGAAGCAGAAGCTGTCGCATAAATAACTCTTCTGTTTCATTGTGTACATCCTGCAGTCAAAATGCCAGCCCTTGCGGCTGGCATTTTTATCTCTGTGGCATTATTCCCGCGCCAGAGCATCTACTGGATCCAACCGCGCGGCATTTCGCGCCGGAAGCCAGCCAAACAAAATCCCGGTCGCGGTCGAGCACAGGAACGCCGTCAACAAAGCTACGGGTGAGAAACCGATTTCCCAGCCGGGCAGGAATAGCTGAAGCGTAAAGGCGATCAGCATCGACAAGCTAATGCCCAACGCGCCGCCAACCAGACACACCAGCACCGCCTCAATTAAGAACTGTTGCAGCACGTCGCTGGCACGCGCGCCAACCGCCATACGAATGCCAATCTCGCGCGTTCGCTCGGTCACCGAAACCAGCATGATGTTCATCACGCCAATCCCACCGACGACCAGTGAAATCACAGCCACCAGTGTCAGGAAGAGTTGTAATGTACGTGTGGTCTTTTCGGCGGTTTTCAAGACACCGTCCATATTCCAGGTGAAGAAATCCTTTTTACCGTGACGCAACGTCAGCAGCCGGGTGAGTTGCTGCTCGGCCTGGGCACTATCATATCCATCCTTCACCCGCACGGTGATCGAGTTCAGCCACGACTGCCCCATAATTCGCCCGGACATAGTGCTGTAGGGCAGCCAGACCCGCAGGATCTTGCTGCTGCCGAACATCGACTGTTTCTCTTCTGCAACGCCAATGACCGTGGCCGGCATATTTCCCACCAGCACGACTTCGCCGACAACTTTCGCTTTATTGGGGAACAACTGGCGCCGGGTATTACTGTCGAGCACAACCACCTGAGCGCGCCCTGCCAGTTGCTCCGCGTTAAAAGTCGTTCCTTCGCTAAACGTCATGCCATAGACGTTGAAATAGTCGCCGCTAACGCCGTTCGCGCTGGCTGCCACGTCAATATTGCCATAACGGAGCCGCAGGTTCTTCGACACCGCTGGCGTAACCGAACTGACCCAGGGCTGTTTCTGTAATGCCGTTAAATCGTCATATTTCAGCGACTGTTGATATTGTGGATCGTCGTCGCCGAAATCTTTGCCAGGATAGATATCAATGGTGTTAGTACCAATAGCGCGAATATCTGCCAGTACCAGTTGTTTAGCCGCATCGCCTACCACCACGATCGACACCACAGAAGCAATACCGATGATGATCCCAAGCATGGTGAGTAGCGTTCGCATCTTATTCGCAGCCATTGCCAGCCAGGCCATGGTAAGCGCTTCACGAAATCCGCTGACAAACTGGCTCCAGCCGGATGCCGTTTTCACCGTTGGCTCCGCGATATCGCGTCCACCAGAGGGTTTCTGTGGCGGCGGATTGCGCACAATCTCGCCGTCACGAATTTCAATGACCCGCTCGGCCTGTGCGGCAACCTGCGGGTCGTGCGTGACGATAATTACCGAGTGTCCGCGATCGCGCAGCTGATGCAAAATCGCCATCACCTCTTCGCCGGAATGGCTATCCAGCGCGCCGGTAGGTTCGTCGGCGAGGATCACCTGCCCCCCGTTCATCAGCGCACGCGCAATACTGACTCGCTGCTGCTGTCCACCGGAAAGTTGAGAAGGCTGATAATCAACCCTGTCGCCCAGACCCAGTCGCTGGAGTAATTCCTGCGCACGCGCCAGACGCTGCTTACGTTCGGTGCCTGCGTAGACCGCAGGCACCTCAACGTTTTGCGCGGCGGTCAAATGTGACAGCAAATGATAACGCTGGAAGATAAACCCGAAATGCTCGCGACGCAGTTGCGCTAACGCATCGCTATCCAGCGTGGAGACATCGCGTCCTGCAACCCGATACGTACCGCTGGTGGGCTTGTCCAGACAGCCAAGAATGTTCATCAGCGTCGATTTTCCCGATCCCGATGCCCCGACAATCGCCACCATTTCCCCGGCCTGAATGCGCAAGGATACGTCCTTCAATACCTCGACCAGCCCTTCGCCGGACGGGTAGCTGCGGCGGATATTGCTTAGTTCAAGCAATGCCGTCATTTTGCAACTCCTGCGTTGCCCTCGCCGGTGATGACTTCATCCCCCTCTTCCAGCCCTTTCACGATCTCCACATCGGTGTCATTACGCGCACCGATAACCACTTCACGTTCGCGGGTTTCGCCATTACGCAGCAGCCTGACGTTATAACGGTTATTGCCAATAGGATCGCCCAGCGCCGACAGTGGGATCGTCAGAACATTTTTGATATCCGTGAGTTGAATATGAACCTGCGCAGTCATATCCAGACGCAGGATCCCTTTCGGGTTAGGAACTTCGAAGCGAGCATAGTAGAAGATCGCATCATTCACTTTCTCTGGCGTCGGAAGAACATCTTTGAGCGTACCTTCGTAGCGCGTCTGCGGATCGCCGAGGACGGTAAACCAGGCCTTTTGCCCGGCATGCAGATGAATCACATCCGCCTCGGAAACCTGCGCTTTCACCAGCATGGTGCTCATATCTGCCAGCGTCAAAATATTAGGCGCCTGTTGGGCGGCAATAACGGTTTGCCCCTGCAGAGTGGTAATTTGCGTTACTTCGCCAGCCATTGGTGCGACGATGCGGGTGTAGTCAAGGTTGGTTTTGGCGGTATCGAGAGAAGCCTGATTACGTTTAATCTGCGCGTCGATGGTACCGATTTGTGCCTGTTTCACCGCCATCTCGGTCGCTGCCGTATCGAGATCCTGCTGCGAGACCGCCTGGGTTTTTGCCAGCTGTTGCTGACGGGAAAGCGTCACCCGCGCCAGTTTCCACTCAGCTTCAGCCTGTAAACGCTGAGCACGTAATTCCATCAGCGTCGCTTCAACCTCTTTGATCTGGTTTTGCGCCTGTTCAGGATCGATAACACCGAGCAGCTGATCTTTTTTTACTTTATCACCGATCGCAACCGACAGCGTTTTTAACTGCCCACTGACCTGCGCCCCGACATCTACTTTACGCAACGCATCCAGTTTCCCGGTAGCCAGAACGCTTTGCTGCAGATCGCCCGGACGAACAATTAAGGTTTGATACTGAGGTAAAGGCGCATTGAGCGTTCTCCAAAGTGCAATTACTGCCACAATAATGATGATGGCGAAGAGAAAATAGCGCTTTTTGATTTTTCCCTTGAGCTTCATAAATGTCCTGGTTCCCCCAATACGCCCACCAGAGTGGACTGATAAACATCAACACTAAATTAACAGGCGTTGAAAAGTGCAAAGAATAACAGAGTTATTGATGAATGGTTAAGATCCGCTGTGCTGAAATTAGTACTAAGGTATCAATCGGATTTTAATTATGAGTCAGCTAACTGAAGGCACTTTTCTTTCCACTAAACCCATTACCAGCTTTGGCCTTTTTTACCGGCTTAGTAGCGGTCATTTACGCCCCGCCCATTGCTGGGATAAAAGGAGCTTTCGTCGTAAGTTTATCTGGCGCTCATTGTTGATACCTCATCTTACTCAGGAATGGATGACAGAACTCGCCCAATGGCCGGATCTTGAAAACCTGCTATCCCGCCAACCCCGACTGCCGGTGCGTTTACATCGTCCTTACCTTGCCGCAAACTTCACCCGTAAAATGCGTTTAGACGCGGTGCGTTTTCATTATCATGTTATCCGCCACGCATTTTTACCCGCAGAATTTAACGCCTTATTAAGCAATGATGGCTTACAGCTGGCGCAAATTGAAGGCAAAGATGACGACGTATTTAACGTCACCATGATGATGTTGCCGGTACTGGATAAAGAGGGAGAAAGTACCATTCAGGTACAAAATAGCGACGGAGACGTACTGACTAAAATGACGTTTACGTTCTGCGAATATAATGGCAAAAGGACATTATTTATTGGCGGTGTGCAGGGCAATGCGCAACTTCCTCACGAAGCAATACAAAAAGCGACCAAGTCCTGTCACGGGATATTTCCAAAACGTATTGTGATGGAAGCCATTTGCCGGTTAGCAGAACGATTGAATATTGATAATGTTATGGCTGTCAGCAATGAACAGCATATCTTTCGCAGCCAACGCTACCACGATAAAAATAAGGTCATTCATTCCGACTACAACGCATTTTGGGAATCAGTTGGCGGCGAGTGCGACAATCTCGGTTACTACCATATTCCACGCACAATCGCGCGGAAAAGCGAGGCGGAAATTGCCAGTAAAAAACGCGCGGAATACCGCCGTCGCTATCAATTACTGGATGCAATACACGCCCAGCTATCCCAACTATTTCGCCACTAATCCGCTCTGCCGCGTGCCAGCCACAGCACGCGGGAAAACATTTTCCGCAGCAGCGTGGGCACCGCGTCAACGCCGCGCCTTCCGGCTTCCATCGCCACCTCAATGGCCAAATCCGGTTTTGATGAACGGTGAATCGCCTTCGAGATAATTTTGCGCATATTCATGGGCACGTTTTCCGGAATTTGCGCCACTCTGTGAAAGACGTCTGCAAACCCCTGGCGATACATAAAGTGTTCCATGTCCAGCGCGGGAAGCATGGTTAAATGATCGCGCTCTTCTTCTCTGTCGTTATTCAACAAACCGCGCACGGTAGCCGCATACTTTTTCCCGGCCTCATCACCGTCGACCAGCACATGCCACTCAATACCCATCCGACGGGCAAACTTCACCAGCGGCTTCAGGCCGGACTGGGCAAATTCAATAACTTTAATACCTTCCGCATCAAAATGGTGCCCGCACTGGCGAGCCAGTTCATTGATAACCCAGGTTTCCGTTTCACCTTCCACCAGCAGCCAACAGCGGGCAAACAATGACGATGCACGATTAAAACGAATATGAAAGGCAATACGACGACCGTCTTCAGCGCTGATCCCACCCGGCCCCAGCCGCCAGGCGGCGACGCGAGAGGACTCACGCACCAGACGGACAACGTGTTCCACGGGCGTCAGGGACAGTAGTTCGCCGGAGTTAGTGGTTGCCACCCGCTGCAGAGGGAGTAGATTCAGCAGGTGCCAGGCGACCGACAGCATAATAGGATGTAAACGTGTTTCCGGGTCTTCAACCAGCAGTAAAGGCCGGGCGTCTTTATCCAGTCTCAGCGTTCCTTTAGCTTGCAACAGCGTCGAAAACAGTCCCAACAGGATCACCCGGTGTGTGCGTCCGCCAGGTTTATCAATCATACGGTTAATAATATCCAGATAGCGCCAGCTACGTTGTTCGTTATTGGAACGACGACGCATCAGCCGATAGCGTGCCTGGCCAGAACCCTGCTCAGAAAAGTAATGTTCCAGCAGTTGTACCATGGCCGATAGCCCCTGACGTATTTGCCCATCGGTCAGGTTTTGCGGTCGGGTAGCCAATTCGCGCGCCAGAAAATCCAGTTGCCGCGCTGTCACTTCGATTTCCGCTGAATCCGGCACCGTACCGTTGCGGATCCGTCGCATAAAACGGGCATCGCGCAAGCGCAATACCGGCATCAAACGCACGAGGTGTCGCGCCTGATCGTTAATATCGTCGAGGGTTAGCGGATGGCCCTCGCCGTCAAGAAAACTGCGTAACGTCAGAACGCTACCGTCATCACCACACTCACCTTCCAGACGATAGAAAATACGGTGATAGCCATCCTGGCACGGCGTCCAGCAGGCTTCCAGAGGACGATAGCGACGCACCCGATGACGGCCCGGCTGAGACTCACGAAACGTCAGGATAATATGCAAATGATGTTCCCGGCCCTGTATATCGCCCGGTGGGAACCAGAAATCTTCGCGGTCAAAGTGGTACAAATCAGTTTCCGGCGACAGCAACAAGGTTAAGGCATCCAGCAGACTGGACTTACCCCACGCGTTCTCACCAATCAGCACGTTGCTCTGCTCCAGCATCAGTGACAGACGGTTAATACCACGAAATCCAACAATCTCAACGCGTTCGAGAATCATATAGCCTCCGGAAATGCTAACTTTTTCCTTCAAGTTATCAGGAGTATAACGGCAAGCGGCGCTCAGGACACCCGATATCATCAGGAGGTTAATCGTAGGACCCCATAATATAAGAATATTCTTCTTATGTTTTCCCTTGAATATTATTTCCGGACTCAATCATCGTCTTTTGTTAATTGAACTATGCTTCATTCATCCAATATTCAAAAAGGAATCACAACATATTGCCTTAAATCAAATTTTTTCATCAATTTAACTGGCGAAGGGATGATGTTTTTTTCTAAAATACCCGCTCTTTCATCATCGTCCCTTTTAGCGATGAATTACCGGGCGAGAAACACGAACCCGGAACTTTTAATTGAGGTGGTTATGTTCAGGAAATTAGCAGCCGAATTCTTCGGTACGTTTTGGCTCGTCTTTGGTGGGTGCGGCAGTGCAGTTTTGGCAGCCGCATTCCCGGAGTTGGGTATTGGGTTTGTCGGTGTGGCATTGGCGTTTGGTCTGACCGTACTGACTATGGCATTCGCGGTAGGACATATTTCTGGTGGACACTTTAACCCAGCGGTAACCTTCGGTTTATGGGCTGGCGGCCGATTCCCGGCAAAAGACGTTATTGGTTACGTTATTGCTCAGGTTGTTGGCGGTATTGTTGCCGCTGCGGCTCTGTATCTTATTGCCAGCGGTAAAGCGGGTTTTGATGCAACAACCAGTGGTTTTGCCTCGAACGGCTTTGGTGAACATTCTCCGGGCGGCTATTCCATGCTTTCTGCCGTAGTGATTGAAATTATTCTGACTGCTGGTTTCTTATTAGTGATCCACGGCGCGACCGATAAACATGCTCCGGCAGGTTTTGCCCCCATTGCAATTGGTCTGGCGTTAACCTTGATCCACTTGATCAGTATTCCGGTTACCAACACGTCGGTGAACCCGGCGCGTAGTACCGCTGTCGCCATCTTCCAGGGCGGCTGGGCATTACAACAATTGTGGTTCTTCTGGGTTATGCCGATTATCGGTGGGGTCCTCGGCGGTCTTATTTACCGCACTCTGCTGGAAAAACGCGATTAATCGCTAACAAAAAAGGCCTGGCGCAAGTCAGGTCTTTTTTATCCTCTCTATATTTCCTTTTATTTGCAACTTTACTCCCCTCTTTGCTTTGAGTAGTGTGTGCTGGCGCATTTCGTCTTACTTCTCAGCAAGGATCTGATTTTCATGTTTTCAGGGCTGTTAATCATTCTGGTTCCCCTTATTGCGGGCTACCTTATTCCGCTTCGGCACAGGGCTGCATTAAAACTCATCAATCGCCTGTTAAGCTGGATCGTTTACCTTATTCTCTTTTTTATGGGTATCAGTCTGGCGTTTCTGGATAATCTCGCCAGCAATCTGTTAGCCATTCTTCATTATTCTGCCGTCAGCGTGACGGTCATTTTGCTGTGTAATATTGCCGCACTGTTCTGGCTGGAGCGCTCGCTGCCCTGGCGACACAATCATAAGCAAGAAAAGCTACCTTCGCGAATCGCAATGGCGTTGGAGTCTCTCCAGCTGTGTGGCGTTGTCGTCGTGGGTTTCCTGCTCGGCCTCACCGGTATTTCCATTCTGCAGCACGCCACCGAAGCCAGCGAATATACGCTCATATTTTTACTGTTCCTCGTGGGTATTCAACTGCGCAACAGCGGCATGACCTTAAAGCAAATCGTGCTGAATCGCCGGGGGATGATTGTGGCGGTGGTCGTCGTTGCCAGTTCGATGTTGGCGGGGGTTATCAATGCGTTGATTCTCGACCTGCCGATGAAAACCGCGCTGGCGATGGCATCAGGTTTTGGTTGGTACTCCCTGTCCGGTATTCTGTTGACCGAATCGTTCGGACCGGTGATTGGTAGCGCCGCTTTCTTTAACGATCTGGGTCGAGAACTGATCGCTATTATGTTGATTCCAGGCCTGGTCGGTCGCAGCCGCTCTACCGCGTTAGGGCTATGTGGCGCGACATCAATGGATTTCACCCTGCCCGTATTACAACGTAGCGGCGGTCTGGAAATGGTTCCCGCAGCCATCGTTCACGGCTTTATCCTGAGTCTGTTAGTGCCTCTGTTGATGGCCTTTTTCTCCGCCTGATACACAGACAAATACCTCTCTGGCGGTAGTCAGCTACCGCCAAAATTGCGCTAAATCAATCTCCCTGCAAGTTGTAGCAGAAATCTCTTTTATCCCTTCGCGCACAGGCATAACCTCAAACATGTATATCAAATATAACTTTAAAAGGTGTGACCATGTTTTGTGTGCAATGTGAACAAACCATCCGTACTCCGGCAGGAAACGGCTGCTCTTACGCGCAGGGTATGTGCGGTAAAACGGCCGAAACCTCCGATTTGCAGGATCTGCTGATTGCTGCCCTACAAGGTCTGTCTGCATGGGCTGTTAAAGCACGTGAATACGGCATCATCGACCATGAGGTTGATAACTTTGCGCCGCGTGCATTCTTCTCCACGCTGACTAACGTAAACTTCGATTCCCCGCGTATTGTTGGCTATGCCCGTGAAGCTATCGCCATGCGCGATGCCCTGAAAGCACAATGCCTGAATATCGACGCGAACGCAGCGGTCGCTAACCCGATGGCCGATCTACAACTGGTCAGCGACGATCTGGGCGACCTGCAACGTCAGGCGGCTGAATTTACCCCAAATAAAGATAAAGCAGCCATTGGCGAGAACATTCTCGGCCTGCGTCTGCTGTGCTTGTACGGCCTGAAAGGTGCCGCTGCCTATATGGAACATGCGCACGTTCTCGGCCAATACGACAACGCTATTTACGCGCAGTACCACAAAATCATGGCGTGGTTGGGTACCTGGCCTTCCGATATGAACGCTCTGCTGGAGTGCTCAATGGAAATCGGCCAGATGAACTTCAAAGTGATGAGCATCCTGGATGCTGGTGAAACCACGAAATATGGCCACCCGACCCCGACTCAGGTCAACGTTAAAGCAACCGAAGGTAAATGTATTCTGATCTCCGGCCACGACCTGAAAGATCTGTACAACCTGCTTGAGCAAACCGAAGGGACCGGCGTGAACGTCTATACCCACGGTGAAATGCTGCCGGCGCACGGCTACCCGGAACTGCGTAAGTTCAAACACCTGATCGGTAACTACGGCAGCGGCTGGCAGAATCAGCAGGTTGAATTCGCCCGCTTCCCAGGTCCAATCGTGATGACCTCTAACTGCATCATCGACCCAACCGTTGGCGCTTACGATGACCGTATCTGGACGCGTAGCATCGTCGGCTGGCCAGGTGTGAGCCACCTTGAAGGTGACGATTTCGGTCCGGTTATTGCTCAGGCGCAACAGATGGCTGGCTTCCCGTATAGCGAAATTCCGCACCTGATCACCGTTGGTTTCGGTCGCCAGACCCTGCTGGGTGCTGCTGATACGCTGATTGACCTGGTCAGCCGTGAAAAACTGCGTCATATCTTCCTGGTGGGCGGTTGTGACGGCGCACGCGGCGAACGTAACTACTTCACCGACTTCGCGACCAGCGTGCCAGACGACTGCCTAATCCTGACCCTGGCCTGTGGTAAATACCGTTTCAACAAACTGGATTTCGGTGATATTGAAGGTCTGCCACGTCTGGTGGATGCCGGTCAGTGTAACGATGCTTACTCTGCCATCATCCTGGCGGTAACCCTGGCTGAGAAACTGGGTTGTGGCGTGAACGATCTGCCGCTGTCTCTGGTGCTCTCCTGGTTCGAACAGAAAGCGATTGTTATTCTGCTGACCCTACTGTCGCTTGGCGTGAAAAATATCGTTACTGGCCCGACTGCACCTGGTTTCTTCACGCCAGACCTGCTGGCAGTGCTCAACGAGAAGTTTGGTCTGCGTTCCGTAACCACTGTTGAAGAAGACATGAAGCAACTGCTGAGCGCGTAAGGAGTAAAGAATGACAATGCCAACTCATCAGTGCCCATGGCGGATGCAGGTTCATCACATCCATCAGGAAACGCCGGATGTATGGACAATTTCGTTGCTGTGCCACGACTATTATCCGTACCGCGCCGGGCAGTATGCACTGGTCAGCGTACGTAATTCAGCGGACACGCTGCGTGCTTACACTCTTTCTTCGACGCCGGGCGTTAGCGAATATATTACGCTGACTATCCGCCGGATTGACGAGGGTGCAGGTTCACAGTGGCTGACCCGCGACGTGAAGCGCGGCGACTATATCTGGCTGTCCGATGCCATGGGTGAATTCACCTGTGAAGATAAAGCAGAAGACAAGTTCCTGATGCTGGCAGCCGGCTGCGGCGTTACGCCAATCATGTCAATGCGTCGCTGGTTGGCAAAATACCGCCCGCAGGTTGATGTGCAGGTGATCTTTAACGTTCGTTCGCCGCAGGATGTCATTTTTGCTGACGAATGGCGTGAATATCCGGTGACGATAGTCGCTGAAAACAACGCCACTCACGGCTTTGTTTCTGGTCGACTGACTACCGAACTGCTGCAAAGCGTGCCAGATCTGACTTCGCGTACGGTAATGACCTGCGGCCCGGCGCCGTATATGGATCTGGTCGAAAAAGAAGTGAAAGCGCTGGGCGTGACGCGCTTCTTTAAAGAGCAGTTCTTCACCCCAGTGGCAGAAGCTGCCACCAGTGGTCTGAAGTTCACCAAACTGCAGCCGGCGAAAGCGTTTTACGCGCCGGTGGGTAGCACGCTGCTGGAAGCACTGGAAAGCAATAAAGTCCCGGTTGTCGCTGCCTGTCGTGCGGGCGTTTGCGGCTGCTGCAAAACCAAAGTGGTTGACGGTAACTACACGGTCAGCAGCACCATGACGCTGACCGACGCGGAAATCGCTGAAGGGTATGTGCTGGCCTGCTCCTGTCATCCGCAGGGTGATTTAGTGCTGGCGTAATTAGCTGACCTCTGATGTACAAAAGGCTGCCAGGCTCAACCGGGTAGCCTTTTTTTTATGCTGACAGGCGCTGCAAAATTCCGATTTTTCCCCCGCTTCGACAAAATTCTTCCTTCATCCCACAATTTATCGACCACACTTACTCTGCACTGATTAAGCAATATTCCCGACTACCACGTCGAACTTTCTACAAGGACCCCCATGAAAAAAGTGGCCATCGTCGGCGTCGGTCCCACCGGAATCTATACGCTTCATGCCCTGGTGGAACGTGGTGAACCGCTGGAAATAGAGCTTTATGAGCAAGCTGAGGAAGCAGGCGTCGGCATGCCTTACAACAGCGACAACAACGCAGACTTCATGCTGGCAAATATAGCCAGCATTGAGATCCCACCGATTTATATCAGTTATCTGACGTGGCTACAGAATCAAAGTGATGACTATCTGGCGCAGTTTAGGATTGAACGGACGTCTCTGCATGAACGGCAATTTTTACCCCGCGTGCTCCTCGGTGACTATTATCGCGATCGTTTATTCGCTATCGTCGAGAAAGCGCGAGGCTCAGGCTTCACGATTAGCATAAACGAATCAAGCGAAGTCACCGACCTGCGCGCAAACCCGAATGGCGTCTCGCTGTGGATCAATCATGCTTCACAGCCAGTCGAGGTGGATTTCGCCGCCATTGCCACCGGTCATCTGTGGCCTGAAACGGATGTACAGACGCGGAAGTTTTTCCCCTGTCCGTGGACCGGTCTGATGGATGTACAGATTAGCGCTTGCCGGGTGGGAATTCTTGGCACCTCGCTCAGCGCGATTGACGCGGCGATGGCCGTGGCCTGCCAACACGGAGCCTTCACTACCGGGGCTGATAACGCACTCCAGTTTATCTGTAAATCCGACAGCCAAAGCCTGAAGCTGACCCTGATGTCGCGCAGCGGCGTGCTGCCTGAAGCGGATTTTTACTGCCCTCTGCCCTATGAATCGTTGAATATCGCAACGCCAGAAGCAATTGAAGACGCCATTGCCCGTGGGCAAAAAGGATTACTGGACCGTATTTTCCGGATTATTGCGCAACAATTACAAGATGCCGCTCCACAGTGGAGTCGAGAGATAGCACTTGAGGAACTTAATGCCGATACATTCCCAGAGGCCTACTTTGCCGACAGGCTCGAGCACGATCCTTTTGAATGGGCGAAGCGCAACCTGATTGAAGTTGAACGCAACAAACAGGAACAGCGCACCGTTGCGTGGCGCTATACCCTGCTACGACTACACGAGGTTATCGAAGAGATCGTCCCACATCTTGATCCGCTTGATGAAAAACGCTTTAAGCGAGGACTGGCGCGCGTATTTATTGATAACTATGCGGCAATCCCTTCTGAATCAGTACGCCGACTGCTGGCGCTCCACGACGCCGGACTAATTGAGATCCTTACACTTGGTGCGGATTATGAGCGCACGAATGAACAGGAAATGACGGTAATTTATCACCACGGTCGACGCAGCGAATTTGATGTGTTTATTGACGCCCGAGGGCAGCGGGCATTGCAGAGCAAAGATATCCCTTTCCCAACGTTACGCGCTCAGTTGCTGGCCTGTGGCGATAAGATCCCGGATATCGGTGAAGATTACACGCTGCAAGCGCCAGAAAATGCCCGCAACCGCCTTGCCTTTGGCGGGTTGCCGTGGTTAATGCACGCTCGTCCCTTTATTCAGGGTCTGGTGGTTAGCGCTGAGATAGGCGCCGCGATGGCAAAGGCACTGACGCAACGTGCGCAAAGGCGTCGGCACAATCTGTGGGACACTGGCGAGCTGGATGAGTAAATGGATTTAATGGCGAGGCGGGCAAAATGTTAACGCGTTGCTGCCTCAGTATTGACGCTCAGACAGCAAACTACCGCCAGGTCGAATTCCCGGCAATGGAAAAAAGCCTGGGAAACCTTTCGCTATCAGCATGCCGCTGATGCCATCAATACCCGCGAACAGTTTATGCAGCCCATGAAACAGCATCAGTCCACCGACAGCAAGGCGTAACAAAAACTTGCCAAAACCCGCATGATCGCGCATCCGGTTAACTGTATTTAATAGTTTTATAACCATTTGAATTTATTACTTGTTTCACTATGTGCAATTAACAAACTACAGTTAATACAGATTAAATGAAACCTGCCGGAAATAAGGGGTAATGAGAAGCATAACGATTATCTTCATCTAAACTTGTAACCGGTATCACATCAGAGGAGAAGGAAAACCATGAAACAAACGGTTGCCGCTTTTATTGCTAAAACACTCGAACAAGCTGGCGTAAAACGCATTTGGGGTGTAACGGGTGACTCACTCAATGGCCTTAGTGACAGCCTTAATCGTATGGGAACAATTGACTGGATGCCAACCCGTCATGAAGAGGTTGCGGCCTTCGCCGCGGGCGCTGAAGCACAGTTATCAGGCGAGCTGGCTGTCTGCGCAGGCTCGTGTGGACCCGGAAACTTGCACCTGATCAACGGCCTGTTTGATTGCCACCGCAACCACGTCCCGGTGCTGGCGATTGCCGCGCATATTCCATCCAGTGAAATAGGCAGCGGTTATTTTCAGGAGACCCACCCGCAAGAGTTGTTCCGTGAATGTAGCCACTATTGCGAGCTGGTGTCCAGCCCTGAGCAGATCCCCCAGGTGTTAGCTATAGCTATGCGTAAAGCGGTGCTCAACCGTGGCGTCTCCGTGGTGGTATTACCCGGCGACGTGGCGCTGAAGCCCGCCCCTGAAAGCGCCACCACGCACTGGTACCATGCGCCGCTCCCGGTAGTCACCCCGGAAGAGGAAGAGCTGAGAAAACTGGCGCAACTGCTGCGCTACTCCAGCAACATCGCCCTGATGTGCGGCAGCGGCTGCGCCGGTGCGCATAAAGAGCTGGTTGAGTTTGCGGCTAAGATCAAAGCCCCGATCGTGCACGCTCTGCGCGGGAAAGAGCATGTTGAGTACGACAACCCTTACGACGTGGGTATGACCGGGTTAATTGGCTTTTCATCCGGCTTCCATACCATGATGAATGCCGACACGCTGATTTTGCTCGGCACCCAGTTCCCCTATCGCCCGTTCTATCCCACCGACGCCAAGATTATTCAAATTGATATCAACCCTGCAAGCATTGGTGCGCACAGTAAAGTTGATATGGCGCTGGTAGGCGATATTAAATCCACCCTCCGCGCCCTGCTGCCTTTGGTGGAAGAAAAAACCGAGCGGCAGTTCCTGGATAAAGCGCTGGAACATTATCGCGAAGCACGCAAAGGGCTGGATGATTTAGCCAAACCCAGTGATAAAGCCATTCACCCGCAATATTTGGCACAACAAATCAGCCACTTCGCCGCTGACGACGCCATCTTCACTTGCGACGTGGGCACACCAACGGTTTGGGCGGCGCGCTATCTGAAAATGAACGGCAAACGCCGCCTGATCGGCTCCTTTAACCACGGGTCGATGGCCAATGCCATGCCGCAGGCACTCGGCGCACAAGCGACTGAACCGGGACGTCAGGTCATCGCCATGTGTGGTGACGGCGGCTTTAGCATGCTGATGGGCGATTTTCTGTCGGTGGTACAAATGAAATTGCCGGTGAAAATTATTGTCTTCAACAACAGCGTGCTGGGATTTGTAGCGATGGAGATGAAGGCTGGTGGTTATCTGACCGACGGCACCGAACTGCACGACACGAATTTCGCGCGGATTGCCGAGGCCTGTGGTATCACGGGCATTCGCGTGGAGAAATCTTCAGAGGTTGATGAGGCGCTGCAAAGGGCGATGTCAATTGACGGTCCGGTGCTGGTCGATGTGGTGGTGGCAAAAGAAGAGCTGGCGATCCCGCCGCAGATCAAGCTCGAACAAGCCAAAGGTTTTAGCCTGTATATGCTGCGCGCTATCATCAGCGGACGCGGTGATGAAGTGATCGAACTGGCGAAAACTAACTGGCTCAGGTAAAACATCCTTATTAAACCACACACAAAATCATTCATGATGCATCAAGGCGGCAAGCCCGAAAATCCCCAGGAGCATAGGAATACTATGTGACTGGGGTTTGAGGGTGCGGCCAACGGCGAGGCAGCTTGAAGGATGAAGTGTAATAAGGAGATACCATGATTGATTTACGCAGTGATACTGTCACCCGACCCAGTCGCGCCATGCTCGAAGAGATGATGGCCGCCCCGGTCGGGGACGACGTCTACGGTGATGACCCTACCGTTAATGCCCTCCAGCAATACGCAGCCGAGCTTTCTGGTAAAGAAGCCGCAATTTTCTTACCTACCGGCACTCAGGCGAACCTGGTGGCCCTGCTCAGCCATTGTCAGCGCGGCGAAGAGTATATCGCCGGTCAGGGCGCGCATAACTATCTCTACGAAGCGGGTGGCGCAGCGGTGCTCGGCAGCATTCAACCGCAACCCATCGATGCCGCGCCGGATGGCTCCCTGCCGCTGGACAAAGTGGCAGCAAAAATCAAAGCAGACGATATCCATTTTGCCCGCACCCGTCTGCTCAGTCTGGAAAACACACATAACGGCAAAGTGCTGCCGCGTGAGTATCTGAAAGAGGCCTGGGAATTCACCCGGGAGCGCAACCTTGCCCTGCACGTCGACGGCGCGCGTATTTTTAACGCCATCGTCGCCTATGGCTGTGAGCTTAAAGATGTCACACAATACTGCGACTCGTTCACCATTTGTCTTTCCAAAGGTCTGGGAACGCCGGTAGGCTCGCTGCTGGTCGGCAGCCACGAGTACATCAAGCGTGCCATTCGCTGGCGAAAAATGACCGGCGGCGGAATGCGCCAGGCTGGTATTCTGGCGGCGGCCGGGCTGTATGCGTTGAAAAATAACGTGGCGCGTTTGCAGGAAGACCATGACAACGCTGCCTGGATGGCTGAACAGCTGCGCGAAGCAGGTGCGGACGTCATGCGCCACGACACCAACATGCTGTTTGTTCGCGTTGGCGAAGAGCACGCTGCCGCGCTGGGCGAATACATGAAAGCACAAGGCGTGCTGATTAACGCCTCGCCGATTGTGCGCCTGGTGATGCATCTGGACGTATCGCGTGAACAACTTGCTGAAGTCGTCGCCCACTGGCGCGCTTTTTTAACCCGCTAAGGAGATAGGTGTGCCGCAACGGATTTTGGTTCTTGGCGCCAGTGGCTACATTGGTCAGCATCTGGTAAAGGCACTCAGCCAACAAGGGCATCAGGTGCTGGCTGCGGCACGCCGCATTGAACGGCTGGAAAAGCAGCAACTGGCCAACGTCAGTTGCCATAAGATCGATTTAAACTGGCCAGATAATCTTGCGCCGCTGCTGATCGGTGTTGATACGGTCTATTATCTGGTCCACGGTATGGGTGAAGGCGGTGATTTTATCGCCCACGAACGCCAGGTGGCGATGAACGTACGCGATGCGCTACGTAATACCCCGGTCAAACAGCTTATTTTCCTGAGCTCATTGCAAGCTCCCCGGCATGAACAATCCGATCATCTGCGTGCGCGGCAAATAACCGCCGATACCCTGCGTGAATCAGGCGTACCGATGACTGAATTGCGTGCTGGCATCATCGTCGGGGCAGGTTCCGCTGCCTTTGAAGTGATGCGCGACATGGTCTACAACTTGCCGGTTCTCACTCCTCCACGTTGGGTGCGTTCGCGAACAACACCTATCGCGCTGGAGAATTTGATGTATTACCTGGTGGCGCTGTTGGATCATCCCACACAACATAACCGCGTACTCGAAGCCGCCGGACCGCAGGTGTTGAGCTATCAGGAACAGTTCGAACATTTTATGGCGGTCAGCGGTAAACATCGCCTGCTGATCCCCATTCCCTTTCCTACCCGCTGGATTTCGGTTTGGTTTTTAAACGTCATTACGTCGGTGCCGCCGACCACGGCAAAAGCACTGATCCAGGGCTTAAAACACGACCTGTTGGCCGATGACACCGAATTACGTGCGTTGATCCCGCAAAAGCTGATTGCCTTTGATGACGCAGTGCGCAGCACGTTGAAGGAAGAGGAAAAGCTGGTCAACTCCAGCGACTGGGGTTACGACGCGCAGGCGTTTGCCCGCTGGCGTCCTGAATATGGCTATTTCGCCAAACAGGCTGGCTTTAGCGTCGAAACCTCCGCCAGCAAAAAAGCGCTGTGGCAGGTCGTGAATCGACTTGGCGGCAAAGAAGGCTACTTCTTTGGCAATATTTTATGGAAAACGCGTGCGGCGTTAGATCTGTTGGTCGGCCATAAGCTCGCTAAAGGCCGACCGCAACACCCGCTGTTACAAGTTGGCGATACTGTCGATAGCTGGAAAGTTATCATTGTTGAACCCGAGAAACAGCTGACGCTGCTGTTTGGAATGAAAGCGCCAGGTTTGGGTCGCCTGAGCTTCACGCTGGAAGATAAAGGCGATCACCGACGCATTGATGTACGCGCCTGGTGGCATCCACACGGCATGCCAGGTCTCTTCTACTGGTTGTTGATGATTCCAGCCCATCTGTTTATTTTCAGAGGTATGGCGAAGCGTATTGCCAAACTTGCAGAACAAATCACAGACTAATGCGAAAAAGAGACTGTATTCTTTCATGTTTCCCATTGCATACAGACGTAATTCACGGAAGAATGCGCACGACGTTTTTTAAACACAGTGGATTGATATGAAGGTACTGGTTACCGGAGCCACCAGCGGCTTAGGCCGAAACGCGGTTGAGTTCTTATGTAGCAGAGGCGTCAGCGTCAGAGCGACCGGTCGCAACGAAGCGATGGGCAAGCTGCTGGAGAAAATGGGCGCAGAATTTGTGCATGCCGATTTGACCGAGCTGGTTTCCTCGCAGGCAAAAGTGATGCTTGCCGGCATTGACACGCTGTGGCACTGCTCCAGTTTTACCTCACCGTGGGGAACTCAGGAAGCCTTCGATCTGGCCAACGTCCGCGCAACTCGCCGTCTGGGCGAGTGGGCAGTGGCCTGGGGCGTTCGTAACTTCATTCATATCTCCTCGCCGTCGCTCTATTTTGATTATCACCACCATCGCGATATCAAAGAGGACTTTCGTCCCCACCGCTTCGCCAATGAATTTGCCCGCAGCAAAGCGGCTGGCGAAGACGTGATCGCGTTGCTGGCACAGGCCAACCCGCAGACCCGTTTTACGGTATTGCGTCCGCAAAGTCTGTTCGGACCTCACGATAAAGTATTCATTCCCCGTCTGGCCCATATGATGTACCACTATGGCAGCATCCTGTTGCCGCACGGCGGAAGTGCACTGGTGGATATGACCTACTACGAAAATGCGGTGCACGCGATGTGGCTGGCAAGTCAGCAAGCCTGCGATAAGCTGCCGTCAGGTCGCGCGTACAACATTACCAACGGCGAGCATCGCACTCTGCGCAGCATTGTGCAGAAGCTCATCGACGAGCTGAATATTGATTGTCGGATCCGCTCCGTTCCCTACCCGATGCTGGACATGATTGCCCGCAGCATGGAGCGTTTAGGCAATAAATCGGCAAAAGAGCCAAAACTGACGCATTACGGCGTCTCGAAGCTAAATTTTGATTTTACCCTGGATACTACCCGCGCTCAGGAAGAGTTGGGTTATCAGCCCATTGTGACGCTGGATGCAGGAATTGAACGTACCGCGGCCTGGTTACGTGACCACGGTAAGCTGCCGCGTTAGCCCTGCCCGTATTTCTCCAGTAACGCTTCGGCAATCGCCTGAGTTTCTGCATCCGCCACGCCGTTCCACAACGTCGGGCGGAAGTGCATCTGGAAGGCCATAATCACCCGCTGCTGTTCACGCGGCGTCATATCAGATTTTATCTCATAGCCGTAACGCGACAGCAGATCGAGTAAAGATTCGGTTGCTACCGGCGTGTGAGGCGCTCGCCCGGCAAGATAAAATGCCACACGCTGAGGGTCCGGCCACGCGCCAATGCCCTGTTCGGCCAGCACTTTCCATGGGAAAAGCGGTCCGGGATCGTCCTTTCGTTGCGGGGCGATGTCCGCATGGGCTACCACGTTCTGCGGTTTGATGTCGTAGCGGGCGATAATATCTTTCGCTAATGGGATCAGCGCCTGAATCTGCGCAGGCTCAAACGGCGCAAAATATTTTATCCCTGCCGATTTTTGCCAGCCGCGGTTTTCCAGCTCAATGCCAATTGAGGTATCGTTGATGCGCGTAGCGCCGCGCCAGAAGCTAATCCCCGCATGCCAGGCCAGATCTTGTTCGGGGACCAGTTGCCAGATGCGCGGTTTGCCGTGGTAGAGCGGCGGCACAGCCGGGATCAGATAGTGCGAACTGACGTTTTTATCCGTCAGCGTAGCCAGAGAAGAATCAAAATCATCCGCCGTGTAATGGATAACCAGCACTTTAATGCGCGGGTAAGCAGCCTGCGCCTGACGCCGGGTGTCTAACTGATACCCTTCTTTGTCGACAATGCCTTTTTCGCCAGCGCACCCCACCAGCAGCAGCGTAAATGCCAGTAGATACAGCAGACGCTTCATCGGCGGGTTTTCACCGCAGTGCCGCTGACGCTCACCATCAGCATACTGCCGTCTTTGCCCACGGTTTCGTAATCGATATCGATACCGACAACGGCATCAGCACCCAGCGCTTTAGCCTGTTCACCAAGCTCCTGAAAAGCAATTTCGCGCGCTTTTCGCAGCTCTTTTTCATACGCGCCGGAGCGACCGCCGACAATATCGCGGATGCCAGCAAAGAAATCGCGGAAGATATTCGCGCCTAGAATGGCTTCACCGGTAACAACACCGCAGTATTCCACGATGCTTTGCCCTTCCAGCGTAGGGGTAGTCGAAAACTGCATGTTTAATCTCCTTTTTGCGCTAAGAGCACGATCTCAAAAGCATTATCGAACCGATCCACTATCATTGAAAGGATATATTCTATCAACGTAGAACACTAATAGTAGAAAGCTAATAAGGAAATCATTATGCGCTACTCGAAACTCTCTCTGCTGGTCCCCTGTGCACTCCTTCTCAGCGCCTGTACTACCGTGACGCCGGTTTATAAAGATAACGGCGCACGTAGTGGTTCATGCGTAGAAGGTGGGCCAGACAGCGTGGCTCAACAATTCTATGATTACCGTATTCAGCATCGAAACAATGATCTTACCCCACTTCGTCCATACCTTAGTGACAACCTGGCTAAACTGCTGAACGATGCCAGTCGCGATAACGCGCATCGCGCTCTGTTTAACAGCGATCCGTTCTCCAGCCGCGCCACACTTCCGGACAGTGCCAGCGTCGCCAGCGCATCAACTATTCCGAATAGTGATGCACGCAACATCCCGCTACGCGTAGAACTTAAACAAGGCGATCAAAGCTGGCGTGATGAAGTGCTGATGATCCGTGAGGGCCAGTGCTGGGTCATTGATGATGTCCGCTATTTGGGCGGCAGCGTACACGCGCCAGCCGGGACGCTGCGCCAGTCTGTCGAAAACCGTTAATCGCCCCATTTACTCACCCAAATCATAACCCCCATTAATTGTCTGGCATTCTGCATAGAATGCCGACAATTATTCTTGCCCGCTGGTAGCCCCGCTATTTTGTGCTATGTTTAGATAAGAATGCGGTTTGCATTTAACTTTTAACGCATAAATATTGCATAACTATTCTGTCAAAGGTAGTATCTGCGGCTTCAATAGCTATCAGACTGCCAGTATCGAGTGTCAATGAGTATTCAATTAAACGGCATTAACTGCTTCTACGGCGCACATCAGGCGCTGTTCGATATCACGCTGGATTGCCCTCAGGGTGAAACACTGGTGTTACTTGGCCCAAGTGGAGCCGGGAAAAGCTCGCTACTGCGCGTACTCAACCTGCTTGAGATGCCGCGCTCGGGCACGCTCTCTATTGCAGGTAACCGTTTCGACTTCACAAAAACCCCGTCAGATAAAGCCATTCGGGATCTGCGTCAAAACGTCGGCATGGTCTTTCAGCAATATAATCTTTGGCCGCATCTCACGGTGGTGCAGAACCTGATTGAAGCGCCCTGCCGCGTACTGGGTCTGACAAAAGAGCAAGCGATGGCGCGTGCCGAGAAACTGCTGGAACGTCTGCGCCTTAAGCCATACAGCGATCGCTATCCGCTGCATCTCTCCGGTGGTCAGCAACAGCGTGTCGCCATTGCCCGCGCGTTGATGATGGAACCGCAGGTGCTGCTGTTTGATGAGCCTACCGCAGCGCTTGATCCGGAAATTACCGCCCAAATCGTCAGCATCATTCGTGAACTGGCGGAAACCAATATTACTCAGGTGATCGTCACCCACGAAGTGGAAGTTGCTCGTAAAACGGCCAGCCGTGTGGTGTACATGGAAAACGGTCATATCGTCGAGTTTGGGGATGCGAGCTGCTTTGCCAACCCGCAAACCGAAGCGTTTAAAAACTATCTTTCTCACTAAGATTCGGGACAATACAATGAAAAAAGTTCTGATTGCCGCGCTAATCGCAAGTTTTAGCCTTTCCGCTACCGCAGCCCAAACCATTCGTTTCGCCACCGAAGCGTCTTATCCTCCGTTTGAATCGATCGATGCTAACAACAAGATCGTAGGGTTTGACGTTGATCTGGCGAATGCGCTGTGTAAAGAGATTGACGCTACCTGTACCTTCACCAATCAGGCCTTCGACAGCCTGATCCCGAGCCTGAAATTCCGCCGTTTTGACGCGGTAATGGCCGGCATGGACATCACGCCTGAACGTGAAAAACAGGTTCTGTTCACCACTCCGTATTACGACAACTCTGCGCTGTTTGTTGGCCAACAGGGTAAATACACCAGCATTGATCAGCTGAAAGGCAAAAAAGTTGGTGTTCAAAACGGTACTACGCACCAGAAATTCATCATGGATAAACATCCGGAAGTGACCACCGTGCCGTATGACAGCTACCAGAATGCCAAACTCGATCTGCAAAACGGGCGTATTGACGGCGTCTTTGGTGATACCGCTGTAGTGACTGAATGGCTGAAAGACAATCCAAAACTGGCCGCGGTTGGCGACAAAGTCACGGATAAAGATTACTTCGGCACCGGTCTGGGCATCGCTGTGCGCCAGGGCAATACCGAGCTGCAGCAGAAATTTAACGCTGCGCTGGAAAAAGTGAAAAAAGATGGGACTTACGAGACCATCTACAACAAATGGTTCCAGAAGTAATATTTGATGAATGAATTTTTTCCTTTAGCAAGCGCCGCCGGGATGACCGTCGGCCTTGCCGTTTGTGCGCTGATCATCGGCCTCGCGCTCGCCATGTTTTTTGCCGTCTGGGAGTCAGTAAAATGGCGCCCGGTGGCATGGACGGGTTCTGCCCTGGTCACCATCCTGCGCGGTCTGCCGGAAATTCTGGTGGTTCTGTTTATCTATTTCGGCTCCTCACAGCTGCTGCTGACGCTGGCCGATGGCTTTACGATCAATCTCGGTTTTGTACAAATCCCGGTGCAGATGCAGATCGAAAACTTCGACGTCAGTCCATTCCTGTGCGGTGTCATTGCACTGTCATTGCTGTATGCCGCTTACGCGTCGCAAACGCTGCGTGGCGCGCTCAAGGCCGTACCACTCGGGCAATGGGAGTCAGGTCAGGCGTTAGGTTTGTCTAAAGCTGCGATCTTCTTTCGTCTGGTGATGCCGCAGATGTGGCGTCACGCGCTGCCGGGACTGGGAAACCAGTGGCTGGTATTGCTGAAAGATACTGCGCTGGTCAGCCTTATCAGCGTCAACGATCTGATGCTGCAAACCAAGAGTATCGCCACGCGTACCCAGGAGCCATTTACCTGGTACATTGTGGCGGCGGCTATTTACCTGGTGATTACGCTGGTGAGTCAGTACATTCTCAAACGCATTGACCTGCGCGCGACACGTTTTGAGCGGAGACCGGGCTGATGCTTGAGTATTTACCTGAATTGTTGAAAGGGCTGCATACCAGTCTGACGCTGACGGTCGCCTCCATCGTAGTTGCTCTGGTGCTGGCGCTGATTTTCACTGTCATCCTGACGCTTAAGACGCCGATCGTGGTCTGGCTGGTTCGCGCCTATATCACGTTGTTTACCGGTACACCGCTGCTGGTGCAAATATTCCTGATCTACTACGGGCCAGGGCAGTTTCCGACGTTGCAGGAGTATCCGGTTCTATGGCATCTGCTCTCTGAACCGTGGCTGTGCGCTTTAATTGCCCTGTCGTTAAACAGTGCGGCCTATACCACCCAGCTGTTCTATGGCGCTATCCGTGCAATCCCGGAAGGCCAGTGGCAATCCTGCAGTGCGTTGGGGATGAGCAAGAAGGATACGCTGGCGATTCTGCTGCCGTACGCCTTTAAACGCGCCCTATCTTCGTATTCCAACGAAGTGGTGCTGGTGTTTAAAAGTACTTCACTGGCATACACCATCACGCTGATGGAAGTGATGGGCTATAGCCAGCTGCTGTACGGTCGTACTTATGACGTGATGGTTTTCGGCGCGGCTGGCGTGATTTATCTGATCGTTAACGGCTTGCTGACGCTGATGATGCGCTTAATTGAACGTAAAGCACTGGCCTTTGAACATCGTAATTAAGCGAAATAACTGCATAAACCTAAAAACACAAGACGGGCAAGTCTCACAACAGCCCGTCTTTTTTTACGCCAATAAAAATATTTAATCATTTTTATTGCATATAAATTCATTAAATGGCATTGTTAGTCCACGCCGCAGACACGGTAAATAATCATAAGATAGACAGACGGGAGTTCCACCATGAAAAAGTTAGTACTGGCTGCATTACTTGCTACTTTCGCCGCTGGCGCCTCAGCTGCTGATAAAATTAATTTCGGTGTATCAGCGACTTACCCGCCATTTGAGTCGCTGGACGCCAGCAATAAAATTGTCGGTTTTGACATCGACCTGGCAACGGCGCTGTGCAAACAAATGCAGGCTGACTGTACTTTCACCAATCACGCTTTCGACAGCCTGATTCCCGCGCTGAAATTTAAGAAATATGATGCGGTAATTTCCGGAATGGATATTACGCCTGAGCGTAGCAAGCAGGTTGCATTTACTCAGCCTTACTATGCCAACTCCGCGCTGGTGATTGCGAAAAAAGACACCTATAAAACCTTTGCCGACCTGAAAGGTAAACGCATCGGTATGGAAAACGGCACCACGCACCAGAAATACCTGCAGGACAAGCATCCTGAGGTGAAAACCGTGGCCTACGATAGCTATCAGAATGCGATTATCGACCTGAAAAATGGTCGTATTGATGGCGTATTTGGCGATACCGCCGTGGTTAACGAGTGGCTGAAAACCAATCCGCAGTTAGGCGTAGCCACTGACAAAGTGACCGACCCACAATACTTCGGAACAGGCCTTGGCATCGCGGTTCGCCCGGATAACAAAGCCCTGCTGGAAAAACTAAACAGCGCGCTGGCGGCCATCAAAGCGGACGGCACCTACCAGAAAATCAGCGATCAGTGGTTCCCCCAGTAACGTCTGTCCAATCTGAAAAGCCGCTCTCTGCGGCTTTTTTTATCTCTTTGCCTGCGCTTTCAGTCAGTTCTTACGCCATAAATGCATTCCTGGCATACACTTGTTAAAACGAAAAAAAGTGAGGCAAAAGGATGATAGCATTCCCTGCCAGTTTACTGATCCTCAATGGAAAAAGTGCTGATAATCTTCCCCTGCGTAACGCTATTACACAGTTGCGTGATGAGGGCGTGGAAATCCATGTTCGCGTTACCTGGGAAAAAGGTGACGCCCAACGCTACGTTGATGAAGCTCGTCAGTTGGGCGTTGAAACGGTGATTGCCGGCGGCGGCGACGGCACAATAAACGAAGTCTCGACGGCGCTTATCCAGTCGCAGGGCGGCAATATACCGGCGCTGGGTATTTTACCGTTGGGAACGGCAAATGACTTTGCCACCAGCGTAGGTATACCCGACGACATTGATAAGGCATTAAAGCTGGCTATCGCCGCAAATGCGACGGCGATCGATATGGTGCAGGTCAATGATAAAACCTGTTTTATCAACATGGCGACCGGCGGCTTCGGCACACGCATCACTACCGAGACACCAGAAAAACTCAAGGCTGCGTTGGGTGGCGTATCATACTTTATCCACGGATTAATGCGCATGGATACGCTCAAACCCGACGTCTGCGATATCCGTGGAGAAGATTTTCACTGGCAGGGTAAGGCGCTGGTGATTGGTATCGGTAATGGTCGTCAGGCTGGTGGTGGGCAACAGCTTTGCCCGACGGCGCTGATCAACGATGGTCTGCTGCAACTGCGCATTTTTACCGGCGAAGAACTGTTGCCAGGGCTGCTTTCGGCGTTAACACAATCCGAAGACAACCCTAACATCATCGAGGGCGCATCATCATGGTTTGATATCCGCGCCCCACACGAAATTACCTTTAATCTCGATGGCGAACCGCTCAGCGGACAGGAGTTTCATATTGAAATCCTGCCCGCGGCGTTACGTTGCAGACTGCCGCCGGGTTGTCCACTGTTGCGCTAACACGACAACATCCCGGCTGGAATCAGGCGATAGTGACTTTGCTGTCCAGATAAACATCCTGCACGGCGTTAATCAGCTTAACGCCGTCGGCCATGGTTTTCTTGAATGCTTTGCGTCCAAGAATCAGCCCCATGCCGCCTGCTCGTTTGTTAATCACTGCCGTACGTACCGCATCACTGAGATCGGTTTCGCCGCCAGCCGCGCCGCCGGAGTTAATCAACCCGGCACGCCCCATATAGCAGTTCACCAGTTGATAACGCACCAGGTCAATTGGGTTGTCGCTGGTCAGCTTACTGTAGACGCGATCGTCGGTGTAGCCAAAGTTAACCGCTTTATACCCGCCGTTGTTTTCCGCCATTTTCTGCTTAACAATATCCGCCCCAATAGTGGCCGCCAGATGGTTTGCCTGCCCGGTGAGATCGGCAGAAACATGGTAATCCACGCCGTCTTTCTTAAACGCTGAGTTACGCAGGTACGCCCACAGTACGGTGACCATCCCCAGCTCATGAGCACGCTCGAACGCGGCAGAAATCTCCTCAATCTGGCGACGGGACTCTTCTGAACCGAAATAGATGGTTGCCCCTACCGCTACCGCGCCCATATTGAACGCCTGTTCTACGCTGGCATACAGCGTCTGATCGAACGTATTAGGGTAGCTCAGCGTTTCGTTGTGGTTAATCTTCACGAGGAACGGAATGCGGTGCGCGTAGCGACGGGAAACAGAAGCCAGCACGCCATAGGTCGACGCCACACAGTTACACCCTGCTTCAATAGCCAGCTCCACAATATTCTTCGGATCAAAGTACAGCGGGTTAGCCGCAAATGATGCCCCAGCGGAGTGCTCCACGCCCTGGTCCACCGGTAGAATCGACAGATAACCTGTCCCGGCCAGTCGCCCCGTGTTATACAGCGTCTGCATATTACGCAGCACGGCTGGCGGACGGTTGTTATCCACCATCACGCGATCGACGTAATCATGTCCGGGCAGGTAAAGTTGGTCAGAAGGAATGGTCATACAACGATGCTGTAAAAGGTTGTCGGCGTCTTTGCCAAGCAACTGCGCAATATCAGTCATAGCTATGCTCCCGTAATTTCCGATTTGAAACCGGAATGTGGATTGTCCTGACCCGCTTTGTTGCGGGCAGCAATAAGCCTGGTACCGACTGCCCTTTTTTTCCATCTTTAGCGCACTTTTCAGCAACTTCTGCTGGCTCGATTCAGGAGGAAATAATGTTAAGGCGGTCAAATTTAGACCACAAAGGTATTTTAAAGGTATTATCAAATGGTACTATCAATGCGTACCTTACCTGTCATGAAGGATTTAAAGATGAAAACTACAGTTAAGCTGTCGTTCATGATGTTTGTAGAGTGGTTTATCTGGGGCGCCTGGTTTGTACCGCTGTGGCTATGGCTGAGTAAAAGTGGCTTTAGCGCCGGGGAGATCGGCTGGTCTTACGCCTGTACCGCGATAGCCGCGATCCTGTCACCCATCCTGGTCGGCTCTGTCACTGACCGTTTTTTCTCCGCACAAAAAGTCCTTGCGGTGTTGATGTTCGTCGGCGCTGTTTTGATGTACTTCGCCGCACAACAAACCACCTTCGCCGGTTTTTTCCCGCTGTTACTTGCCTATTCGCTGACCTATATGCCGACGATTGCGCTGACCAACAGCATTGCTTTTGCCAACGTCCCGGACGTTGAACGTGATTTCCCGCGTATCCGCGTGATGGGCACCATTGGCTGGATTGCTTCAGGTTTAGCCTGCGGTTTCTTACCGCAAATGCTTGGCTATAGCGACATCTCACCCACCAATATTCCTCTGCTTATTACTGCCGGAAGCTCAGCACTGTTGGGCGTCTTTGCGTTCTTTTTGCCGGATACGCCGCCGAAAAGCACCGGCAAAATGGATTTCAAAGTCATGTTGGGTCTGGATGCGCTGATCCTGCTGCGGGATAAGAACTTCCTCGTCTTTTTCTTTTGCTCTTTCCTGTTTGCGATGCCGCTGGCGTTCTATTACATCTTCGCCAACGGTTACCTGACGGAAGTCGGGATGAAAAACGCCACCGGTTGGATGACACTGGGCCAATTCTCTGAAATCTTCTTTATGCTGGCGCTGCCGTTTTTCACCAAACGTTTTGGCATTAAAAAGGTATTACTGCTTGGTCTTATTACTGCGGCTATCCGCTACGGATTTTTCGTTTACGGCGGCGCGGAAGAATATTTCACTTATGCCCTGCTATTTCTCGGCATTCTGCTTCATGGCGTCAGTTACGACTTCTACTATGTCACGGCCTACATCTATGTCGACAAAAAAGCGCCGGTACATATGCGCACCGCAGCGCAAGGGCTTATCACCCTCTGCTGTCAGGGATTCGGCAGCCTGCTCGGATACCGTCTGGGCGGCGTAATGATGGAAAAAATGTTTGCTTACAAGGAGCCAGTTAATGGTCTTACCTTTAACTGGGCCGGCATGTGGGGATTTGGCGCGATCATGATCGCCATTATTGCCGTGCTGTTTATGATTTTCTTTCGCGAATCAGATGGAGAAATCACCGCCATTACGGTGGATGATCGCGATGTAGCATTGAAACAAGGGGAAGTAAAATGAAAGCAGAACGTATTCTCGGAGCTCTTTATGGGCAGGCGTTAGGGGATGCGATGGGCATGCCATCGGAACTGTGGCCAAGAACCCGGGTTAAAGCCCATTTCGGTTGGATCGACAGTTTTTTGCCTGGTCCGGCTGAAAATAATGCCGCCTGCTACTTTAACCAGGCAGAGTTTACTGATGATACGTCTATGGCACTGTGCCTGGCAGATGCCCTGCTTGAGTGCGATGGAGAGATTGTACCCGATGTTATTGGCCGCAATATTCTGGCCTGGGCAGAGCGTTTTGATGCCTTTAATAAAAACGTGCTCGGCCCGACCTCAAAAATTGCACTCAAAGCCATTCGCGACGGCAAACTTGTCGCCGAACTGGAGAATAATGGTGTGACCAACGGGGCGGCAATGCGCGTTTCACCGCTGGGTTGCCTGCTGCCCGCCCGCTGTCTTGATGCGTTTATTGATGATGTAGCATTGGCCTCCAGCCCGACGCATAAATCGGATCTGGCGGTGGCCGGTGCGGTCGTGGTCGCATGGGCGGTATCACGCGCCATTGATGGCGAAAAATGGTCAGAGATTGTCGACGCGCTGCCTGCCATTGCCCGGCATGCCCAGCAAAAAAGGATCACCACCTTTAGCGCCTCGCTCTCGGCACGCCTTGAGCTGGCACTGAAAATCGTCCGTAATGCCGACGGCATTGAGTCCGCCTGCGAGCAGCTGTATCAGGTGGTGGGAGCCGGAACCAGCACCATTGAATCCGTGCCTTGCGCCATCGCCATGGTCGAACTGGCGCAGACCGATCCCAACCGCTGCGCCATTCTGTGTGCGAATCTGGGGGGCGATACTGACACCATCGGGGCGATGGCAACCGCCATTTGTGGCGCGCTGCACGGCATAAACGCGATTAACCCGGTCTTGAAACATGAGCTCGATGCGGTAAATCAGCTGGACTTTATGCGCTACGCCAGCGGATTACTGCGACTGCGCGAGCAACGGGAGGCGCTATGAGCACCACGCGTCTGCAACAACTTCTCCCGCAGTTACGCACGCAGCGGCCGGTGACGGTGGTAGGCGCTGCGGTGATTGATGTCATTGCCGATGCGTATGCCCTTCCCTGGCGCGGATGTGACATTGAACTCAAACAGCAAGGGGTGAACGTTGGCGGCTGTGCGCTCAATATTGCCGTAGCGCTCAAACGTTTAGGTATCGACGCCAGTAATGCGTTACCGCTGGGTCAGGGGGTATGGGCCGATATTATCCGCAACCGGATGGCAAAAGAGGGACTGCAAAGTTTAATCGACAATGCTGAAGGCGATAACGGCTGGTGTCTGGCACTAGTGGAGCCTGATGGTGAACGTACCTTTATGTCCTTTAGCGGCGTTGAGAATCAATGGAATGCAGACTGGCTGGCGCAGCTTGATATCCCTCGCCACAGCCTGGTTTATCTTTCGGGCTATCAGTTAGCCTCTGGATGCGGTGAACTGCTGGTGCAGTGGCTGGAAGGTCTGGATGAAGTGATGCCATTTATCGATTTTGGACCACGTATAGGTGACATTTCCGAGGACTTGATGACCCGCATTATGGCCTGCCGCCCGCTGGTATCACTCAATCGTCAGGAGGCGGAAATTGCCGCCGAGCGGTTTGCATTGAGTCAGGATGTAGAAGGTTTTGGCGCAGAGTGGGTACGACGTTTCGCCGCGCCGGTGGTGGTCCGTCACGATAAAGACGGTGCGTGGTATTTCAGCGCGCAGACATCCGGTTGCGTACCGGCATTTGCGACGACGGTTGTTGATACCATTGGTGCAGGTGACAGCCATGCTGGCGGCATGCTGGCCGGGCTGGCATCTGGCTGGACGCTGGCGGAAGCCGTACTGCTGGGTAACGCGGTAGCGTCCTGGGTAGTCGGGCATCGCGGCGGCGATTGCGCACCCTCGCGCGAGGCGCTACTCCTCGCACACAAAGACGTATAGATCGCTTCGACAGTAGCTGATGCTGTATTCAATGGGCCGTTGCTGTTGGTCAAGCGCTACCTGCTTGATCACCAGTACCGGCACTTTGCTGTCCATTTGGATATGTGCCTGGAACTCTGCGTCAGGCATTCGGGCGCTGACGCGTGAGCGCGTGCGCTGCGGGAAGATATGCTGGCTGCGAAAATAGTCATACAGTGAAACGCCGATGGCATCGACATCATGGATTAGATGGACAGGAACCCATGACTCTTCAATAGAAACCGCGTCTTCATCTACATAGCGAATGCGCTTGAGCAGAAAGACGTCACTCCCTACGGCAACCGCCAGATGCTGGGCCACCTCTTCCGGGCAGGGCACAATGCGCTTGTTGACCCACAACGTATCTGGTTTTTTACCGCGCAACACCACCTGCTGGGAAAAACCACGCGCCTCTTTGAGCGAATACTCGAAAATGTTGTTGATCTGTGTCCCATAACCACGGGCACGCGTCACTACGCCTTCTTCTTCCAGGGCCTGCATCGCCTTACGCACCGTAATTCGCGAAACGCCGGTCAACTGACTGAGATCGCGCTCGCCCGGCAGGATATTCCCATGCTCCAGAACCCCGCTGCGCACAGCGTTTTTCACCGTTTGGGCAAACTTCAGATACAGCGGTGTGTTATCAGCCGCTGAAATGCGCTCATTCAGTTGCGCGATAAGCTGGGTATGCGCTTGTTCCATTTATCTTTTCCTGCAGCCGTTTCTGCAGCCAGTATACCGATTACCACCACGCGTGGAAATGATGCACCGGACCTATTCCCTCGCCAACTTCCAGGGTGTCGGCTTGCGCCAGCGCAGCTGAAAGCCACAGCTTTGCCTCCTGTACTGTTTCTGCCCAGTTATCATGACGTGGGCGCAGCGCCGCCAGCGCCGCCGAGAGCGTACAGCCGGTGCCATGGGTATTTTTGGTCATCACCCTTGGCGCGGTAAAACGCTGTTCACCCTCACGGGTAAAGAGCCAGTCCGGGCTTTGCACATCATCGAGATGTCCCCCTTTCATTAACACCGCCTCACAGCCCAGCGCCCGTAGCGCCCTTCCCTGCTCTAACATCTCCTGCTCAGTTTGCGCATGCGATGCCCCGAGAAGTGCCGCGGCTTCGGGTAAATTTGGTGTGATAATCGAGACCTGTGGCAGCAAACGGGTACGCAGCGTTTCTACCGCAGAAGGAGATAACAGCGGATCGCCGCTTTTCGCCAGCATCACCGTATCCAGCACCACATTTCGCACTCGATGACGACGCAAACGTTCGGCAACCGCTTCAACAATATCAGTCTCCGCCAGCATACCAATTTTGGTTGTGTCGATACGTACATCACTAAACACCGAGTCCAGTTGTGCAGCAACAAAGTCAGGTTCAATGCGATACACCGACTGCACCCCGCGCGTATTTTGTGCCACCAACGCGGTAATAACCGAGCAGCCGTATGCGCCAAGCGCCGAGAAGGTTTTTAAATCGGCCTGAATACCTGCGCCACCGCTTGGATCGGTTCCTGCGATCGTTAATGCGTTAATCCGTTTCATGCTTGCTCCTGGGCGGTCAGGTTATAGAGGGCGTCGATAAATGCCGGAACAAAACTTCCCGGTCCGGTTGATTGTTCTGTAGCTATTTGTCCGGCCTGTTTCATCCAGCTGCAGGCTGAAGCGACGTTATCAAGTCTGTCACCACGCAAAGCACAACTGGCCGCAACAACCGCCGACAGCGCACATCCGGTACCCACCACTCGGGTCATCAACGGGTCACCGCCGTTCACGCAGACGGTACGCTGACCATCGGTAACGTAGTCAACTTCGCCGGTAACCACGACAACGGTCCCAACCTGACGCGCCAGCGCCTGCGCAGCCGGGAGGGCTACCGCTGGTGTATCAGTCGTGTCTACACCGCGCCCTCCACCGTTCATCCCCGCCAGCGCAAGGATTTCCGAGGCATTACCGCGAATAGCGGCGGGCTGTAGCGCCAGTAAATCCAGACAGAAGCGACGACGAAACGCCAGTGCGCCTACGGCAACGGGATCGAGCGTCCAGGGAGTATTAGCCCGCAGCGCCTGTTCGACCGCCGCGCGCATGGCAATGGCGCGGCTCTCGGTCAGCGTACCCACGTTAATTAGCAGCGCACTGGCGATAGCCGCAAACTGGCTTGCTTCTTCAGGTTCGATCACCATCGCTGGTGATGCGCCAAGTGCGAGTAACGTATTGGCCGTAAAGCTTTGCACAACCTCGTTGGTCATACAGTGTGTGAGTGGGCAAAGCGTTCTAAATTGATGTAAGGTGTGGGCCGCAAGCGCGCGGCAGTGCAGGTCAGGCTGCATGGTTCAGCTCCTGCCCGCGCGAAGAAGGGACACGAGCAGTGTCAGACTTCCCTACGCTGGCATTATCCAGATCAGGTGGTACGGGTATTTCTCAGCCTTCACAAAGAAGGGCACCCCGAGTCGTTGAAACCGAAACATGTTACACCGGTTTCAGCGACAGGATACTGTCTGCACGCCATGTTGTAAATTGCGGGCCAACATTGCCGCATATCTGCACTTCATTTACACTTTTTACGAAATAACTGGAGTACTCACAAAATAGTGCTTGTCAGATATCCTGTAAGCCAGAAATGATACACGACTGATTTTGACGACCCGAATAAGTAGAGAGGATGGGTATGAAAAATAAAATGTTGCTGAGCGCACTTCTGCTTGCGAGCAGTGTCGTCTGGGCCGCACCGGCCACAAAAGCTGCCCCCACCGGAATTGATAAGTATGAGCTGAGCAGCTTTATTGCTGACTTCACCCATTTCAAACCCGGTGACAAGGTTCCACCACTGTATCTCACCGACGAATACACCATAAAGCAGTGGAATCTGCGCAACCTGCCCGCACCGACGGCAGGCACCCACTGGACCTACATGGGCGGCGCGTATGTGCTGGTCAATGATGCCGATGCTAAGATCATTAAAGCCTACGACGGCGAGATTTTTTATCATCGTTAATAGAATAAAAACACGTACTTTCAGCAAGAAAGTACGTGAAATAACCACCAATCAATCAGTCGTAAGATACCGCAAAGATCACTTTACTTTGTACCTCACCAGGCTGTAGTGATTCTCCTGTTACGCGAACATATTTCGCGGTGATGGGGAACGTGTAGCCACTTTTGATTTCAGTCAGTTTAGGTATTTTGTTCATCAGCGTATCCCCCAATTTCAACGGCGAGGTCGCACTGCCGTTGTAAATCTGGAAACCTACGCCCTTTGCACCACCCGTTAAAGTATTTATCAATATTGTCCCACTATCATTCCAGTCGCCACGCGCAACTTTAAAACTGACTGGATTGGTAGTGACGCCGTTGATACCTTCGCAACTCAGTGTGAGATCTGTAGAACCTGATTTAGTATTGTTTGCACTTAATATTTCTTTTAGCGTCGTATCCGGCATTTTTATCTCATATGTAGTTTTTGAGAAACGACAGGTTGTTGGTTTGTGCGTTACAGTGAAGTTCATATTCTGGGTAAAGGTTGAAGTATTCGACAACCGCTTTGTAGCCCAACAAAAAAGATAAGCTAACCAGTTTGCTGTGCAGTCATTTTCAGCAGTAATACTGACCGCTGAATCGCTCAAACTAAACGCATCGCCAGATACCGTCTGTTTTGCGGTGCCTGAACTCAAATAACTTGCTGTAATGGTGAAATTCTTGGTATTTAGTGTTTCACCGGCACTTACAGTTGTTCGACCAATACTGACAGGAAAATCATTACTCGTTAAATTAATACTAATTAATACCTTCTTACCGCTGCTCCCCTGGATAGCAACAATATAATCCTTGAGGGGTGTTGCATAATATAAACTATCGGTATTAGCAGTACATGTTATATTGCCACTGGCATTGAGATTTACTTTTGCTGTCGCCTTACCGGATGTCATATCCAGATTGATTGTCGATGTTCCCCCGTTTAATGACTGAAACGTACATCCCGCCTGTACCCCAAAGGATGACAATAGCAAAAATAGTAAATACAGATACTCTTTCATATTTCGCATCCTTATCGGCAAATATAGACTTCATTCTCATCAACCGCCTTATCGAAGGTAATCGTGCAGAATTGTCCCAGCTGTTTATTAACCGCGACGCGTACCGACGCAGGAATGTCGTTGGTGCGAATAAATAACCGACTGCCCTGGCCGACCAGACCAATGTTATTACCCGCACTATCTTCAACCTCATAGCCAAACGATAACGGAGAGCCGTCCGGACGCTGGGCAAGAAAATACCAGGGTTTACGCCTGTCAGTTTCATACTCCGCCAGTACAACCGCACCGCGATAAGGTACCGCACCTTTGCGGTTGCCAAGTAAGGCAACATCGCTGTGGCTGTCAGAAAGATCCAGCATCAGCATATTTTCGCGATACGGGGTCAGGCCGTCATAAACCGCGTAACCTTTGCTGTTCGTCGTTAAGTAACGCTGTCCCTGCACCGCCGCCCCCTGTAACCCCGGCGCTTTAACAATGGCGAAAGTATCGGAAAGCCGGGACGTCAGCGCCACGCCGTCAGACCACACCACAACACCGCCCTGAATATTACCGCTGGCCTGTTGATACTTATTCGACTGGCTGTAGCTGCCGCCCACAGTCGCCATTGCCGCGCGCCAGACCATGCTACCGCCCGCCGTTGTCTCGTTCTCTTGTCGTTGGTGACTGAGGTTGGCGCCATAGCTGAATTGATCGCGATTACCCGCCACCCCGCTTAAGCTGGCGTTATTCGACTGATAACCATCATCATCAAACGTTGTTGAGTTAGAAACGAACAGATCGCGCCGAGGAGCGGAAATACCGTCCCCCCACGAAAACGGGATGGAAATGTACAGGTTAAAACGCTTATCCTCGTGATTATCCTGATCGTACGTTTGGCTAACGGCAAAGGTATAGCTAACTCGCTGCCACGTGTTCGAATAACTCAACTGATAATCTTTACCCGTTCCACTACGTTGCCAGTAGTCACGCCACAAACCGCTGACGGCCAGAAATCCCCAATCAGCAGCCAGTGCCTGGTTGATGTTCAGAGAAAAACTGTTCTTACGGCCAAAGTCGTTCTGATAGTAGTCCGCAAGGTCATAAACATCATTTTCATCGCGGTGATAGTGATTTTTATTATTCGCCCACACGTAGTCATTAAAGCTACGATAATCCCGCGATGAATAACGATAAGCTGCCAGCGCAAACTGCGTGCTGGTCTGGGCGACATACTTGTTCCACGCAACCTGATAGCTCTGACCATCAAAAACATCACCATTATCCTGTTCGCTATGTGATCGCGTGGCATCTACCAATACCGAGCCAATAGGTGTATTCCAGCCGGTCCCGAGCACAAATGAAGAATAATTCTGCGACAGCATTGTACCGCCATAGACCGTTAGCAAATTGTTCATACCATACTGATAACTGCCCTGTAGGAAATCATACTGATTGCCAGCCCCCTCAATATGGCTACGCCCGGCAGCAAAATCATATTTTGATACGCCTGACTGCAGCATATTCGGCACAGATGAATAAGGCACCAGGTAATGGGATACTGAGCCGTCGGCCTCTTTCACGCTCACATCTAAATCCGCGCCGCCGCCAGCAAGTTGCAGATCATCAATAGCAAATGGGCCTGGTGGAACTTCTTTCTGATAAATAACAAAGCCGTTTTGTTCGATGGTTACCAACGCGTTGCTCTGGGCAATCCCATGTACTACTGGGGTAAAATTCTGTTTTGAGTTCGGTAACATTTGCATATCACGCCAGATACGCACACCGCGAAAACGTACCGCGTCAAAGATATCCGAACCGGTGTACATATCTCCGGTACGTAGCGTGCCAAGTATTTGCGGGATACCGCGCTCCATATATAACGTGTTACTTTTCCAATTACCGCTGTCCTCGTTGCCTTTTATATAGTTGGCATTTGAGTGCAACTGCCATCCAAGCAGGTTCAACCCGCTATTCAGGTTCACATAGCTACTTTTATCATCGCCGCCGTGTTTATAATTACTGTAATACTGGCTGGCGTAATAAGATGTATAAAAAGCGTTAACCCCGCGTTCCCAGGTTTCAGGCGACATATATCCTGACTCATGTTCAAGCACATACGCATGCGGCACGCTTAGATTCAGAATAAATTGCCCTATGTCATAACCGACACTGCCGCCCTGAACTGCCGCGCGCAGTGGTACACACTCTACAGTTTTATCTGCTTTAATCCCCTCAGTACGAATACCAATTTTCTGCAACTGCGCCCAGGATAAGCATGCCGCATCCGGATCGGATTCAATATCAATATTATAATGACCCCGCCAATGATTATTTACATAAACATCCATTTCATACATTCCGGGCATTGGCTTATCGCCATCAATTTGATAGCGGGATATTTTTTCACCATTTAAACCACCGATCATAAAGTGGGTATCAAAGGTTTCTTCTTCAGCCCATGCAGATGATGAGGCCGTCAGCACCGACAGGATGGCCAGTGTAATCGAATTGATCTTTAACATAGCCAGTCCTTGAGCTATTTTTCAGTTTCTATTCTTTCACTCAAATAATTACCGTAATCGTCAATAAGTGTAACCTTGTAGTCACTAACAACAGCGGTAGTACTTAACATTTTCTCTGACCACGGTGCTAACAGTAACGTTTCCTTATTAATTTTTGAACCACCTATCAATTCAGGAATAGTAATCCAGTTAGCAGAATTATTTTTAATTTTTATCCCACCACTAGCATGACTGACATTCAGATGGGTAAAACTTTTTTTATCAACACCAGAAACACCCTGTGGGCGATAAATAAAATTTGATGCGGTTCTGCATAGCAAATTTAATTATATTTTTACCTTCTGATTCCGCTGAATTAGGAGGTATATCGAGCACATTAAGAAAAAAAAGGCTTTCACGATCTTTCGGTAACGTTTTTGCTAACTGCTTAATTTTCAGCTGCTGGCCGGAACCACCGCTAACCTTTGCTACTGGCGGAGTCATCACAAACGGTACCTGAATTTTCTCTGGCGGCAGGCTGGTATCACCATCGTCAATCCACGACTGAACCAGAGCACCACGACTGCCTTCGTTCATGATTTGCACGGTAATTTCTTTTTTCTGCGCCGGATAAATGACACGAGTGCCGTAAATATAAATACCTCCCCACGCCGGCATTACCGAGCCAGCAAAAAATAATATTAATAACTTTTTCATTATAATTATCCTTACTACAGCAAAAACCGGCGGCCACAGCCGCCGACAAACAGGATTGTAATCTTAATCAGTAACTACAGTCATCGTCAGCGAAGAGGCCACATCACCAGCGGTGACGTCAGTTGAACCCACTTTCGCGTAGCGTGCGCTAAAGTCCAGAACATATTTATTGTCTGCGGTTTTCGTTAAATTAATACTTGAATCAGGATTAACCTGTTTATCACCATAATAGACCGCAAAACCAGCACCATTATTTGATGCGGTATTTCGTGTAATGTGTTTATTATTACTGTCAAATTGCGAGCTGGAGAAAGTTATTTTCGGCGCTGCAGTACCAGTACATTCAACGGTTAAGGGAACGGTGGTTTTATTTGAGTATCCATCATAAACACCACCAGCGCTTAAGGTATTTAATCTGTCAGCACCAATTTGGTTCATACCAATGGTCGCCGTACTATCGCCCGTAAATTTACAGGTAGTTCCCACCACCTTACCAGTAATAATCAGTTCACCCTGATCGGTATCAGCAGCAAAAACCCCTGCGCTCATAAATACAGCAGAAAGAACAGTAGCAGAAATGATTGAAGCTTTCATAATATCTTCCTTAATGAATTAATTTCTATTATTAAGAGGTGGTATTTCTTGAAATTAAATTCTCACAGGAAAAAAGTTACCGCAATGTAAACGCGTTGTTTTATTGACTTAACTCAAATTAATCATTGCAATATAATCACAACAAATAAGTGACAGTTTAAGTTATTATTAGAATTAATAACTTAATGGCATTAACTAGCTGGGGCGAGATTCTTCAAACAAATATAAAACTAGGCATCATTCTTCAAAACTATATCTAGCCATGAATAAAAAGAAACTTTTTTAATCATAGCTATTTAGCACGATCTGCCGCGAACTATCACCATGAACAATAACAATATCAGTCACCACGCCTCGCGCAGGCGAAGACGTCACATTGTTGATAGTTGAAAGATGAAGAGTTTCTCCACATCGTTGATGTATTTCATTATTTACAACATCAGTACTACAAGTCGGTTCGACTACCCTGCCGTCGATGGTTAAAGAGGCAGTATCGGAAGCAAAAACACTCATTCCATAAGTCAGAATTATAATTCCCATCAGCCAATGTTTTTTCATTTGATAGTAACTCCTGTGGTTAACATCAAATAACATGCAGATGGCCTGTTAAGTGACAGTATGGGCGAAATACACCGCTCAATCCAATCGGAATTGTAGATTGATGGGATTAGATTGATCAATTTAAATGATGCATTAAAGAGGATTATTCAGAAAAAGACATGAATTATACAGGCTGGATAAATATCAGGGTTCAACTTTTCACTAAATACATTCACCGCATCAATATATTATTGATACGGCGAATGGATTAAAAACCACGGCTACAGCTAAAATTACACTGCGCGGAAGGCGATCTCACCAGGGATAACTTCTCCCTGCCAGTAGAGCTGGGCAGCGACACGCCCTGCCAGGCTGCGGTAAATGGCAGTAAATTCGCTGTCAGGACGGCTGATGACCGTCGGCATACCACGATCGAGGTCCTCACGCAGGGAAATATGCAGCGGCATCTGTCCCAGCAGTTGAGTGTGATACTGCTCTGCCAGCTTCTGCGCCCCACCGGTGCCAAAGATTGGCTCGTGATGACCGCAGTTGCTGCAAATATGCATACTCATATTCTCAACAATACCCAGCACCGGTACTTCGACTTTTTCGAACATCACAATGCCTTTTTTGGCATCGATTAGTGCAATGTCCTGCGGAGTGGTCACCACAACAGCTCCCGTTACCGGAATGTTCTGCGCCAGCGTCAACTGGATGTCACCCGTACCCGGCGGCATATCCAGTACCAGGTAATCAAGATCCGGCCATAAGGTTTCCTGCAGCATCTGCAGCAACGCTTTGCTGGCCATCGGGCCACGCCACACCATGGCGTTATCGTCAGTGACCAGATAACCAATGGAGTTCGTCGCCAGACCGTGAGACATGATCGGCGCCATGTGCGTACCGTCAGGTGAGGTTGGACGCTGGTTTTCCGCGCCGAGCATTGTCGGAATTGACGGGCCATAAATATCGGCGTCCAGAATACCTACCTTCGCTCCTTCAGCAGCCAGCGCCAGCGCCAGGTTCACGGCGGTAGAGGATTTACCTACACCACCTTTACCCGAGCTGACTGCGATGATGTTTTTTACACCATTTATGCCCGGCTGGTTTTTCACGCGTTTTAACGTCGCGATGTTATGCGACAGTTTCCAGTCGATCGCTTTCGCACCGGTAATGCGCAGCAGGTCGGCACTACATTGCTCTTTTAAGTCCTCAAACGCGCTATGCCAGACGAACGGCATGACCAGCTCAACGTGCAACGTGTCATCCATCCAGGCGACGTGATGCAACGCTTTAAGCGTCGTCAGATTATGCTTCAGGGTTGAATGCTGAAAATTCGCCAGCGTCCCGGCAACCATGGCGCGCAGGGTCTCTGGTGATTTGGCCTGGGATTGTGCGTTCATCCCGACTCCTTTTTGTTGTTCTGAATATACAATAGTCACCGCTAGTTTACTCCAACGGCAACAATTATTCATTTACGGATAAATGCCCTTATCGCTTGGCGCAGTAATTACCATTTTGGTACTATCAAAGCCCTTTTCACTACAAAAGAAGTAATTGCCTACTATGACTCAAGTCGCGAAGAAAATTCTGGTAACGTGCGCGCTGCCGTACGCCAACGGCTCTATCCACCTCGGCCATATGCTGGAGCACATCCAGGCTGATGTCTGGGTCCGTTACCAGCGAATGCGCGGCCACCAGGTTAACTTCATCTGCGCAGACGACGCACACGGTACGCCAATCATGCTGAAAGCGCAGCAGCTTGGGGTCACGCCAGAGCAGATGATCGGTGAAATGAGTCAGGAGCATCAGACTGATTTTGCGGGTTTTGACATCAGCTATGACAACTACCACTCTACGCACAGCGAAGAGAACCGTGAATTGTCTGAGCTGATTTACACACGTCTGAAGGAGAACGGTTTTATTAAGAACCGTACTATCTCCCAGCTTTACGATCCAGAAAAAGGCATGTTCCTGCCGGATCGTTTCGTTAAAGGCACCTGCCCGAAATGTAAATCTCCGGATCAGTACGGCGATAACTGTGAAGTGTGCGGCGCAACCTACAGCCCTACCGAGCTTATCGAGCCGAAATCTGTGGTTTCTGGCGCGACGCCGGAAATGCGTGACTCCGAACACTTCTTCTTTGACCTGCCGTCATTCAGCGAAATGTTGCAGGCGTGGACACGCAGCGGTGCGTTGCAGGAGCAAGTGGCGAACAAAATGCAGGAATGGTTCGAATCCGGCCTGCAGCAGTGGGATATTTCCCGCGATTCCCCGTACTTCGGTTTTGAAATCCCGAACGCGCCCGGCAAGTACTTCTACGTCTGGCTGGATGCGCCAATCGGCTATATGGGCTCGTTCAAAAACCTGTGCGACAAGCGCGGCGACACGACCAGCTTTGATGAGTACTGGAAGAAGGATTCCGACGCCGAGCTGTATCACTTCATCGGTAAGGATATCGTCTACTTCCACAGCCTGTTCTGGCCTGCCATGCTGGAAGGCAGTAACTTCCGTAAGCCGACTAACCTGTTCGTTCACGGGTATGTGACGGTAAACGGCGCGAAGATGTCTAAATCTCGCGGCACTTTCATTAAGGCCAGCACCTGGCTGAAGCACTTTGACGCCGACAGCCTGCGCTACTACTACACGGCGAAGCTTTCTTCACGTATTGATGATATCGACCTGAACCTGGAAGATTTTGTCCAGCGCGTCAACGCTGATATCGTCAACAAAGTGGTCAACCTGGCGTCCCGTAACGCGGGCTTTATCAGTAAGCGCTTTGACGGCGTGCTGGCGGCTGAACTGGCCGATCCTGCGCTGTATAAAACCTTTACAGACGCTGCAGTGGTGATTGGTGAAGCGTGGGAAAACCGTGAATTCGGTAAAGCAATCCGCGAAATCATGGCGCTGGCCGACGTAGCTAACCGCTACGTTGACGAACAGGCTCCGTGGGTCGTGGCTAAACAGGAAGGCCGTGACGCCGACCTGCAGGCAATTTGCTCCATGGGCATTAACCTGTTCCGCGTCCTGATGACCTGGCTGAAGCCGGTACTGCCGACGCTTGCTGAACGTGTCGAAGCATTCCTCAACAGCGAACTGACCTGGGATGGCATCGAACAACCGCTGCTCGGTCATAAAGTCAACACCTTTAAGGCGCTCTACAACCGCATCGACATGAAACAAGTTGAAGCGCTGGTTGAGGCGTCGAAAGAAGAAGTGAAAGCCGCTGCCGCACCGGTAACCGGCCCACTGGCGGATGATCCAATTCAGGAAACCATCACTTTTGACGATTTCGCCAAAGTTGATCTGCGCGTGGCGCTGATTGAAAACGCAGAGTTCGTGGAAGGTTCCGATAAACTGCTGCGCCTGACGCTGGATCTCGGCGGCGAGAAGCGCAACGTTTTCTCTGGTATTCGTTCTGCTTATCCGGATCCGCAGACCCTGATTGGGCGTCAGACCATTATGGTTGCCAACCTGGCTCCTCGTAAGATGCGCTTCGGCATTTCTGAAGGGATGGTGATGGCAGCAGGTCCTGGTGGGAAAGATATCTTCCTGTTAAGCCCGGATGAAGGTGCAAAACCAGGCCAACAGGTGAAGTAAGTTAGAAACAACAAGCGCTGCAACCGCAGCGCTTTTTTTTATTGCATCAATTCTTCCCCTAATCTGAAATTCTCCCCTGCTCCATTTCCGGACTGCTCAGCCACTGCTATTCGCCTTATTCTATCTCTCACTGGTATTCGATATTCATAAAATGGAGTTTTACATGAAAGCGTTGCAAAAATTTGTTTCTCTCGCTGTTGCGTCGATTGTTGTTTTTTTCCTGGCGGGATGTGGTGATAAAGAAGAAACGAAAACATTCAATGCCAATCTTAACGGTTCTGATATCACCGTTTCTTACACGTATAAAGGTGATAAGGTCCTGAAGCAAATCTCTGAAAGTAAAATCAGCTATGCGTCAGTCGGTGCCAGCAATAAAGAAGAAGCAGCAATAGTATTCAACGCGTTAAGCACCAAATATCAAAACATTACTGGTATAGAAGAAAAACTTACCTATTCAGATACCTACGCGCAAGAAAATGTCACTATCGATATGGAAAAAGTTGATATAAAAGCGTTGCAGGCCATTTCAGGAATTAAACTATCTGAAAACGCCGATAAAAACATCAGCATGAAGCAAATGCAAACGGTAATGGAATCGGCGGGTTTTAAAGAAGTGAAGTAAAGCATCGGCGACCCGATTTTGAACGTGGTCGCCAGCGCTGCTTTACGCTTTCTTTTTATGCTCTCGCGACGTTAAACCACGCAGGAAATAACGCAGGAACTGATCGCCGCATTCGCGATAATTCTTATGGTCCGGTGCGCGCATCATAGCGGTAATTTCCGGCATCGACACACGGAATTTCTGCTCGGTCATAATCGCCAGAATATCATCGGTTTTCAGCGAAAAGGCGATACGCAGCTTTTTCAGCACCGTATTGTTATTAACACGACGCTCAAGCGCCAGTTCCGGCGCAGAATCATCTTTGCCGCGCAGATGATAAATCAGACCGTTTAAAAAACCGGAAAGAATGATATCCGGGCAGCGAACAAACCCGTCTTCATCTTCTTTTGTCGTCCAGGTATCGAAATTTGCGGAGATGGATTCCATGTCAGCAAGCGCAAGAATACGCACCATGTCGTTATTGTTCGCTTTCAGGGTGTAGCGCAGGCTACGAAGAATATCGTTACTTAGCATAGAGCCTTCAACTGTCGGTGATGCAATGGCGCGCAGTGTATCAGTTTTACAGTCCAATCGCCTCTTTTAGACTTTTAAGATAACGACGACTTACCGGAACCGTCAGACCGTTACGTAAAATCAACTCGGCCTGGCCATTGTCTTCCAGGCGTATCTCCTGTAATTGCGCCATATTCACCAGGTATTGTCGATGACAGCGCAACAGCGGCGTGCGACTCTCCAGCGTCCTGAGTGTAAGCTCGGTAAAGCCTTCTTTGCCGTCGCTGCTGGTCACATACACGCCACTCATACGGCTGCTGATAAACGCCACGTCATCCATTTGCAGTAAATAAATTCGGCTGTGGCCGCTGCACGGAATAAATTTCAGCGCCTGTTGATTCTCTGGCAGTAGCGAAACATCCTGTTTCGTGCGTTCCTGACGCAAACGGCTCAGCGTTTTTTCCAGCCGCGCCTCTTCAATCGGCTTGAGAAGATAATCAAACGCGTGTTCTTCAAATGCTTTCACCGCATATTCATCAAAAGCGGTCAGGAAAACAATGTACGGGCGATGCTCGGGATCAAGCATGCCAACCATTTCCAGACCGCTGATACGCGGCATCTGAATATCAAGGAACAGGACATCCGGACGCAGTTTATGTACCGCGCCGATGGCTTCCACCGCATTCGAACATTCGCCGACAATCTCGATGTCGCTTTGCTCTTGCAACAGGATCCGCAGATTCTCCCGCGCTAACGGTTCGTCATCGACAATCAGCACTTTGATCATGCCAGTTCCTCCAGAGGAAGTCGTAAAGTGATTCGGGTAAAGCGGTCAGGTTCACACGCTACGCTGATGCCAAAATCATCGCCAAACCGCTCGCGCAGTCGTTTATCAACCAGACTCATACCCAATCCGCTGGCCTCAGACGTTGGCTGATACAACCCGGCATTATCTTCAATATCCAGCATCAGATACTGTCCTTCGCGACGGGCGGTAATCGACACTTCCCCGGTATCCAGCAGCTGAGAGGTACCGTGCTTGATAGCATTCTCCACAATAGGTTGTAGGGTAAAGGCGGGTAATTGCTGATACGAAAGCGCATCCGGCACCGTCAAAGTTACCTGCAGGCGCGACTGAAACCGTGCCTTTTCAATTTGCAAATAAGCGTTAACGTGTTCAATTTCATCGGCCAGCGTCACAATCTCCGATGGGCGTTTTAAGTTTTTGCGAAAGAACGTCGACAGATACTGCACCAGTTGGCTGGCCTGCTCGCTATCACGTCGGATCACGGCTTTGATCGTGTTGAGCGCATTAAACAGAAAATGGGGATTCACCTGCGCATGCAGTAGTTTGATTTCCGACTGCGTGAGCATCGCTTTTTGCCGCTCATACTGCCCGGCCAGTATCTGCGCCGAAAGCAGTTGGGCGATCCCTTCCCCCAACGTGCGGTTGATCGAGCTAAAGAGACGGTTTTTGGCCTCATACAATTTGATGGTCCCCATCACCCTCTGGTTCTCTCCCCGCAAAGGGATCACTAGCGTCGAGCCTAATTTGCATTGCGGATGCAAAGAGCAGCGATAAGGGACTTCATTGCCGTCGGCATAAACCACCTCTCCGGTTTCAATCGCCCTCTGAGTGTACGAGGAAGAGATAGGTTTACCCGGCAGATGATGGTCGTCACCGATACCGGTAAACGCCAGCAGCTTCTCGCGGTCGGTAATCGCCACGGCACCGATGTCCAGCTCTTCATACAGCACCTGAGCGACTTTCATGCTGTTAACCTCGTTGAAGCCCTGGCGCAAAATCCCTTCCGTTGAGGCGGCAACTTTGAGCGCGGTGGCGGAAAAAGCCGAAGTATATTTTTCAAACATCGCTCGTTTATCGAGCAAAATACGCATAAACAAGGCCGCGCCCACGGTATTCGTCACCATCATCGGCGCGGCGATATTGCTGACCAGTCGATAGGCATCATCAAACGGCCGGGCGATTAATAAGATGATCAACATCTGCACCAGTTCGGCGACAAAAGTTATGGCACCCGCCGTCAACGGGCTGAAGACTTTATCGGTACGGCCACGGCGGGTAAGCACGCTATGCACCAGCCCGCCAAGCAAACCTTCCACAATGGTCGAAATCATGCAGCTAAGTGCCGTCATTCCGCCCATCGAATAACGATGCAAACCGCCGGTCAGGCCAACTAAACCGCCGACCACCGGGCCGCCAAGCAACCCGCCCATTACAGCGCCAATAGCGCGAGTGTTCGCAATGGAGTCATCAATGTGCAGCCCGAAATAGGTGCCCAAAATGCAGAAAATGGAAAAGGTAACGTAGCAAAGCAGTTTGTGCGGCAACCGGATAGTCACCTGCATCAGCGGAATAAACAAACGCGTTTTGCTCATGAGCCACGCGATAACGAGAAACACGCACATCTGCTGAAGCAGCAGCAACACCAGATTAAACTCGTACATACCCGCCAACCACACATCACTTAAAAGCGCGTAACATACATGGGCTGCGCGTAACTTTCTTTGAAGTGTTGCAAAAAAAAAGGAATTTGTGAGAACGATCACTCGAAAGCGCGAGCATGGCTACAAACCCACCCATTTATTGATCAAAAAACAGCCAAAACTACCTGGTTCGCAAAAGAGCGTCTAAAGTAAAACTGGGACCTCGCAAGCATAAGTGAGACAACGATGGCGCTTTACACAATAGGTGAAGTGGCTTTGCTTTGTGATATCAACCCTGTCACTTTACGCGCGTGGCAGAGGCGTTACGGATTACTGAAACCGCAGCGGACAGATGGCGGGCATCGCCTGTTCAACGACGCGGATATCGACCGGATCCGTGAGATAAAACGCTGGATCAACAATGGCGTTCAGGTCAGTAAGGTAAAAACGTTGCTCAGCAATGAAAATATTGATGTGCATAACGGCTGGCGCGAACAACAAGAGACGCTGTTGAGCTATTTGCAAAGTAGTAATCTGCACAGCCTCAGAATGTGGATCAAAGAGCGTGGTCAGGATTATCCCGCACAAACGCTCAACACCCATTTATTCATTCCGTTACGCCGACGTCTGCAATGTCAGCAGCCGATCCTCCAGGCGTTACTGGGGATCCTCGACGGCGTCCTCATTAATTACATCGCGATTTGTCTGGCTTCGGCACGCAAGAAACAGGGCAAAGATGCCCTGGTTGTCGGCTGGAATATTCATGATACCACCCGCTTATGGTTGGAGGGGTGGGTCGCCAGCCAGCAGGGATGGCGCGTTGACGTCCTCGCCCACTCACTGAACCAATTGCGACCAGAGCTGTTTGCAGGCCGCACCTTACTTATCTGGTGCGGCGAAAGCCAAACGCCCGCTCAGGAGCAACAGTTAAGCGAATGGCGCGCGTTAGGTCACGATATTTATCCACTCGGTATTTAGAGCCTACTGGGATAAGCTCTTAATATTTTATTAACAAAAGTGTACAATCCTTAGATTCACATAAGGAGTGCATAATGAACGCAGCTAAAATCGGTGTCATCACCCTCTTCCTGCTGATGGCCATCGGCGGTATCGGCGGTGTCATGCTGGCAGGTTACACATTCATTTTACGTGCAGGGTAAGGCAGCTCGCTAATCGTTCAAATCCGCGGTCGACAATTACCGCCGCCAGCGCGACCAGCAGCGCTCCCTGAATCACATAGGCGGTATTGAACCCGCTAAGCCCGATGATAATCGGCGTGCCCAGCGTATTTGCCCCGACGGTTGAAGCTATCGTTGCGGTGCCAATATTAATAATGACCGACGTGCGAATGCCCGCCAGAATAACCGGTGCCGCCAGCGGCAACTCCACTTTACGCAGCCGCTGCCCCTGACTCATGCCCATTCCACTGGCGATATCCATCACGCTGGAAGAAATGCCGCCAAGTCCCGCCAGAGTTGCCTGTAAGATCGGTAATACCCCATACAGGATCAGCGCAATAATTGCAGGCTCAGGACCAAACCCCATCACCGGTACGGCGATAGCCAGCACAGCGACCGGAGGAAATGTCTGCCCCACGGCGGCAATGGTTTCCACTATCGGCCTGAATTCCGTGCCCCAGGGTCGGGTTACCGCAATACCCGCCCCAACGCCAATCAATACGGCGATAAGGCTTGAGATCCCCACCAGAGAAAAATGGGCCAGCGCCAACGCCATAAAACTTTCCTGCTGATACACGGGGCGCGGCAACGCTGGGAACAGCGAACTAAACAGGGCCTGACTATGAGGCAACCCCACCAACAGGATCAGGAACACGACAATAAGCCATAGCAGCGGATCAGCAAGACGTTTCACGGGTCGGCATCTCCGAAAGCAAATCGCGAAAATGAAGCGTACCGCAGGACAATCCCTGCGTGGTCACGACCGGCAATACGTCGCAGCCCCGCGCCACAAACACCGACAACGCATCACGAAGCGTCATTTCATCCACCAGCGGCTCGCCGTCCGAGTGTTCGCCGCGACGGATAAAATCACCTACCGTACGCAACGACAACAGCCGTACGCCCAGTTCACTGCGGCCAAAAAAAGTTTGCACGAAATCATTCGCTGGCGCGGTCAGCATCGACAGCGGTGTACCTTGCTGGACAACCTTTCCAGCATCCATCAGGACCAGATGCTCAGCCAGCCTTAGCGCCTCGTCGATATCATGCGTCACTAACACAATAGTACGCCCCAGCAAACGGTGAATACGCGTCATCTCCTGCTGTAGCGCACCACGGGTGACAGGATCCAGCGCGCCAAAAGGCTCATCCATCAGTAGTACCTGCGGATCTGCCGCCAACGCGCGCGCAACCCCGACCCGTTGCTGCTGTCCGCCGGAAAGCTGATGCGGATAACGGTGACGCAAATTCGCCTCAAGGCCCAGCAGGGCCATCAGTTCATCTGTGCGGTCATCAATACGTGAGCGCGACCACTTTTGCAGCTGCGGTACGGTGGCGATGTTCTGCGCGACGGTCCAATGGGGAAACAAACCAATAGACTGAATCGCGTACCCCATGCGCCGCCTTAGCTCCAGCACCGGCAGGCTACGAATTTCTTCTCCGGCAAAACGGATCTGCCCACTGTCGTGCTCAACCAGTCGGTTAATCATCTTCAGCGTGGTGGACTTCCCCGAACCTGACGTACCGATTAACACCGAAAAGCTGCCCTCCCCTAACTGCAGGTTAAGGTCATCGACGGCTTTTTGCTGACCATAGATTTTACTGACGTGACGAAATTCAATCATTATTCGATACCTTTAGCAGCGCGAGCCCTAAATCAAACAGCGCATCAATCAACACTGCCAAGACAACAACCGGGATCACACCCAACAGCACTAAATCAACGGCGCTACTGAGCAATCCCTGAAAGACCAGGGTGCCAAATCCCCCTGCGCCAATCAGCGCGGCTATCACGGCCATCCCCACCGTCTGGACCATCACCACGCGCAAACTGCGTAAGAAGACCGGCAGCGCCAGGGGAAATTGCACTGAGATAAACCGCTGACGCGTGCTCATCCCCATCGCCCGGGCGCTTTCCAGCACATCGCGCGGAACCTGATTCAGGCCAGCAACGACGCCACGAACCAGCGGTAACAGCGCATACAACACCAACGCAATAAGCGCAGGCGTCAGACCGGTTCCGGCAACACCGAGCGAGCCCAATACGGGAAAGTGCTTCACCAGCCCGGCCAGCGGCGCAATTAACAGGCCAAACAGCGCGACGGAGGGAATGGTCTGGATGATGTTCAGTAGTGCGAAAACTGGCCCCTGGCGGGCGACGGAAAAAGCACACCAGACGCCCAGCGGCACGCCAATAAGCAACGCGGGCACCACGGTTGCGAACAGAATCGTCAAATGTTGCGCCAGCGCATCGTTAAAGACGTCCTGACGGTTGGCATACTCTTTAAGCAGAGAAAGATCGTTAAGCGTGCCGGAGAACAAAAGCACCAGCGGCACAATGAATATTTGCGCATGCAGCACCCAACGCCACAGCGCCTTAGCGGTGATGCGACGAATAGCGTCACTGGCGGCCAGCAGCATCAGCCCCACGCCTAACCAGAACCCGCTGCCCAGGCTGGTTCTGGCCAGCGGACTACCCGTCTTCGCCAGATACGTTGCCGTTGTACCTGCGGTTACCAGCGCGGCAATCACCAACAGTTGGCAAACGATAAGCGCCAATATATTGCCGGACCTTCCCGGTACAACGCTCAACACACACAGCAGCAAACACGCCACCGCCAATCCCCATGTCGTGTAGGAGCTGATATCCCAGAGTTGACGACCTTCGCCGGACACCAGGCGATTGGGAGCATAGCTAATAAAAGGAAGCGCTGCCGCCGCGAAAGTAAGAAGCACCAGCAGCAACAGCACCCGATTGACTGAAAAATTCGACAAAACACCCACCCGCTGCAGACGCCGTTACTTAACCCATCCTTTTTGCTTCAGGTAATCTGATGCGACTTTTTTCGCATCCAGTCCCTCCACGGCAATGCTGGCATTCAGCTGTTGCAACGTTTTTTCATCCAGGCTGGCAAATACCGGTTGCAGCCATTCTCCCATTTGCGGGTAGTCCTTCAGCACCGATTCACGCACGACGGGCGCTGGCGCATAAATGGGCTGGACGCCTTTTGGATCGCTCAATGTTTGCAAACCCAACGCCGCAACCGGACCATCGGTGCCATAGGCCATCGCCGCATTGACCCCTGAGGTCTGCTGCGCCGCTGCTTTAATCGTCACCGCGGTATCCCCTCCCGCCAGCGACAGCAGCTGATTCTGATTCAGTTTAAAATCATAGGCTTTTTCAAACGCAGGCAGCGCGTCAGCCCGCTCGATGAATTCCGCAGAGGCGGCAAGTTTGAACGTCCCTCCCTCTTTCAGGTAGCGGCCTAAATCAGCAAGGGACTCAAGTTTGTTCTTTTGCGCGACATCCTGACGTACCGCAATGGTCCACGTGTTGTTGGCGGGGGCAGGCGTTAGCCAGACCAGTTTATTTTTCTCAGCGTCCAGCTTTTTCACTTTTTCATAACCAGCGCTGGCATTTTTCCACGCCGGATCATTTTCATCTTTAAAAAAGAATGCCCCATTGCCGGTGTATTCCGGATAAATATCCAGCTCACCAGAGGTAATTGCCCCACGCACCACCGGAGTAGTCCCCAGCTGCACTTTATTGACGGTTTTCACGCCATGGCTTTCGAGCACCTGCAAAATAATATTGCCGAGCAGCGCGCCTTCGGTATCTATTTTTGAACCGACCGTGACGGGTGACGCGGCCTGTAAGGGCATGCTCACCACCGCTAACAACGCCAGCGAACCCACCCAAACTTTTGAGATTATCATGCAGCTCTCCTCATTCTTTTACGGCTCCTTTCAGAGACTTGAGGAAAAAGCATAGTCGAAAAATCAGGCATTAACCTGGCAATTGGGTAATAACGCTGAGAGATATTCTCGGTAAGGCGATCATAAAATAAAAAAATCCGGCAAACCCAAAGTGAATTTGCCGGATGATCTGATTTTGCAGGCCCGATAAGTGTATCCATCAGGCATGATGCGTGGCGTTATTAATTACAGCAGTTCAAACTCGCCCTGCTTCACTCTGGCGGAATCCACGCCGATAAAGACGTTAAACTTGCCCGGTTCTGCATCGTATTGCATACGCTGATTCCAGAACTTCAGCGCTTCAATGTCGATCGGGAAGCTGACTGTCTGGGTTTCGCCCGGCTTAAGATTCACTTTCTCAAAACCTTTCAGCTGTTTTACCGGACGACTCATGGAAGCGGTCACGTCCTGTAAATACATCTGAATCACCGTCGCACCTTCGCGCTTCCCGGTGTTGGTCACCTGCACGCTGGCCGTCACGGTCCCGTCACGTTTCATCGTTGGAGAAGAAAGCTTCACATCAGAAACCGTGAACGTGGTGTAGCTCAGGCCATAGCCAAAGGGATACAACGGACCATTCGCTTCATCAAAGTAGCGCGATGTGTACTTGTTCGGCTTTTCCGCATTATACGGGCGTCCAGTATTAAGATGGCTGTAATAGACCGGGATCTGTCCGACAGAGCGCGGGAAAGACATCGGCAGCTTACCTGACGGGTTGTAATCGCCAAACAGCACATCGGCGATGGCGTTACCGCCTTCAGTCCCGGCAAACCAGGTTTCGAGGATCGCATCGGCCTGTTGATCTTCTTTAACCAACGCCAACGGACGTCCGTTCATCAGCACCAGAACCAGCGGTTTACCCGTTGCTTTGAGGGCGGCAATCAGGTCACGCTGACTCTGTGGAATAGTGATATCGGTGCGGCTGGAGGCTTCATGCGCCATGCCCTGCGCTTCGCCGACCACCGCAACCACCACGTCAGACTGCTTCGCGGCGTTCACGGCTTCATCGATCATCGCCTGCGGCGAGCGAGGATCAACCTTCACTGCCTCTTCATACAGGTTGAGGAAATCGACAATGCCTTTGTCGTTGGTGATATTCGCCCCTTTGGCGTACACCACTTTCCCCTGCTCGCCGAGGGCATTTTTAATTCCCGTCAGCACTGTTACTGACTGTTCGGCAACACCGGCAGCGGACCAACTGCCCATAACATCACGCTTGCTATCGGCCAGCGGACCGACGACTGCTACGGTGGCGGATTTTTTCAGCGGCAAGGTTTCCAAACGGTTTTTCAGCAGCACCAGGCTTTCACGCGCCACTTCACGCGCCTCTTTGCGATGCAAACGGCTTTCCGCGTTGGTGTCCTGTGGGTCAGACTCTTTAGCCCCCAGATGGCTGTACGGATCGTTAAACAGCCCCATATCATATTTTACGTTCAGCACATGACGCGCGGCGTCGTCCAGCTCCGCCATCGTCACTTTGCCTGACTTAATCAACCCCGGCAGGTATTTGCTGTAATACTCATCGCTCATACTCATGTTGATACCGGACTTGATCGCCACGCGCACCGCGTCCTCAGGATCGGCAGCGGCACCGTGCTTAATCAGTTCCTTAATCGCACCGTGATCGGAAACGGTGATGCCCTTAAAGCCCCACTCATCGCGCAGCACGTCTTTTAACAGCCAGGCATCCGACGTCGCCGGTGTACCGTTCAGCGAATTAAGACCCACCATTACCGCACCGCTACCGGCGTCCAGCCCGGCTTTGTACGGTGGCATATAATCATTGAACAGACGCTGCGGGCTCATATCGACGGTGTTGTATTCCTTCCCACCTTCAACCGCGCCATATGCGGCGAAGTGCTTGACGCTGGTCATTACCGAATACCTGTCTGCCGGGCTTTTCCCCTGCATCGCTTCCACCATGGTTTTGCCCATCGTGGCGGTCAAATAGGTATCTTCACCAAACCCTTCCGAGGCGCGCCCCCAGCGAGGATCGCGTGAGACATCGACCATCGGCGCCCAGGTCATATTCAGACCATCATCGGCAGCTTCATAGGCGGAAACCCGCCCCACGGTTCTGACCGCATCGAGATTAAAGGAGGATGCCAGACCGAGGCTTATCGGGAACACGGTACGCTGGCCGTGTAATACGTCGTAGGCAAAAAAGAGAGGAATTTTCAGGCGGCTAAGTTCCATCACCTGATCCTGCATTTTGCGGATATCCTGGCGCGTGACGGTGTTAAAAATTGCCCCAACCTGCCCGTCTTTGATCATCTCGCGGATGGCTTCTTTCGGGTTATCAGGCCCGACGCTTATCAAACGAAGTTGCCCAATTTTCTCATCCACGGTCATCTGTTTAAGTAAATCGGTAACGAAGGCATCCCGCGCTTCTGGCGTCAGTGGATGGTTACCAAACAGAGTGTCCGCCAACGCGGGCTGCAACGCCAGACTCACCGCGACACCTACAGAACATAGCCATTTCATGTTGATTCTCTCTTTATTTTTTCCCGACGGAGCAGCGAAAATATAACAAAAACCGCAGTTTGCCGTAAGACTAAACGGGAGTGATAAAGAAAGCTAAGGTTATTCTCCTAATTTTCAAAACCAGCGCAAATCATTAGAAGACGAACCAGAGACAATATGAATGAGAAAGCGTATTGTCATACAAAGCGCTATGCTTGTTCCTGATATTGAGTCCCACCACAAGGAGTGGAGAATGTCTTCCATTACAACCGATAATAAAGCTTTCCTTAATGAACTGACCCGTCTGGTGGGTCATTCTCACCTGCTTACTGAACCTGCTAAAACTGCCCGCTATCGCAAGGGATTCCGCTCCGGTCAGGGCGAAGCGCTCGCCGTTGTATTCCCGGGCTCGCTTTTAGAACTGTGGCGCGTCCTCAACGCTTGCGTCGCCGCAGATAAAATTGTCCTCATGCAGGCCGCCAATACCGGCCTGACCGAAGGATCTACGCCGAGCGGTAATGATTACGACCGCGAGATTGTCATTATCAGCACCCTGCGTCTGGATAAACTGCACGTCATCGGCAAAGGCGAACAGGTGCTGGCTTATCCCGGTACAACGCTGTATTCGCTGGAAAAGGCGCTCAAACCGTTTGGCCGTGAGCCGCATTCAGTGATCGGATCCTCCTGTATTGGCGCTTCGGTAATTGGCGGCATTTGCAACAACTCCGGCGGCTCGCTGGTACAACGCGGCCCGGCATACACCGAGATGTCGCTGTTTGCACGTATTGACGAACAGGGCAAATTGCAGTTGGTCAACCATCTGGGTATCGAGCTGGGCCAGACCCCGGAGCAGATCCTGAGCAAACTTGATGACGAACGGATTAAAGATGATGATGTCCGCCACGACGGGCGACACGCGCACGATCACGACTACGTCACCCGCGTCAGAGATATTGAGGCGGACACGCCAGCCCGCTATAACGCCGACCCGGATCGCTTGTTTGAATCATCCGGTTGTGCAGGTAAGCTCGCGGTTTTCGCCGTGCGTCTGGACACCTTCGAGGCCGAAAAAAATCAGCAGGTCTTTTACATCGGCACCAATCAGCCTGAGGTGCTAACGGAAATTCGCCGTCATATTCTGGCAAAATTTGAGCATCTGCCGGTCGCCGGTGAATACATGCACCGCGACATTTACGATATCGCAGAGCAATACGGCAAAGATACGTTTCTGATGATCGACAAGCTCGGCACCGACAAAATGCCGTTCTTCTTCACCCTGAAAGGCCGCACCGATGCGATGCTGGAAAAAGTGAAAATTTTCCGTCCGCACTTTACCGATCGCGCCATGCAGAAGTTTGGCCATTTGTTCCCCAGCCACTTACCGGCGCGCATGAAAAGCTGGCGCGATAAATACGAACATCACCTGCTGTTAAAAATGGCCGGTGGCGGCGTGGCTGAAGCACAAAACTGGCTCAGCGAGTATTTCAAAACCGCTGAAGGCGACTTCTTTGCCTGTACGCCGGAAGAAGGCAGCAAGGCATTTTTGCATCGTTTTGCGGCGGCTGGCGCGGCGATACGTTATCAGGCCGTGCATGCAGATGAAGTGGAAGATATTCTGGCGCTGGATATCGCGCTACGCCGTAACGACACCGAATGGTACGAGCATCTGCCGCCAGAGATCGACAGCCAGCTGGTGCACAAACTCTATTACGGTCACTTTATGTGTTACGTCTTCCATCAGGATTACATCGTGAAAAAAGGCGTGGATGCGCATGCGCTGAAAGAGCAGATGCTGGAACTCCTGCGCGAGCGCGGGGCGCAGTACCCGGCAGAGCATAACGTCGGGCATCTGTATCAGGCACCGGAAACCCTGACCCGTTTTTACCGTGAGAATGACCCGACCAATAGTATGAATCCGGGTATCGGTAAAACGAGTAAGCTGAAATACTGGAAAGAGTCGTAAACCGGGAAAAGATAAGCGCCCCCGGACATGTTGCCGGAGGCGCTTTGCTTGCCTGACCTACAGCAACATGAGTGCCATGTAGGCCAGATAGCGTCTTATTTAATCGTTTTGCGCGGTTTGCTCACCCGTCGCAGTACCTGCCGACGCCATCTGCGCCGCTTTTTGCTTTTTATAGCTCAGCGCCGCCGCCGGAACCGGCATTACCTTGCCCGTTTCGATCCAGGTACGTAAACGGCTGGCATCGGCAAAGTGGGTATATTTGCCAAAGGCATCCATCACCACCAGTGCAACCGGTTTGTTGTTAATCACCGTGCGCATCACCAGACAGTGGCCCGCCGCATTGGTAAACCCGGTTTTGGTTAACTGAATATTCCAGTTATCGCGGTATACCAGATGGTTGGTGTTACGAAACGGCAGCGTATACGCCGGGTTGGCAAATGTCGCCATATCTTCACGCGTCGTACTTAGCTGGCCAATCAGCGGATACTGTTTGCTGGCAATCAGCAGTTTGGTTAAATCACGGGCGGTCGAGACGTTATGGATCGATAACCCGGTGGGTTCCACAAAGCGTGTCTGGGTCATGCCCAGCGCTTTCGCTTTGGCATTCATGGCCTTGATAAACGCGTTATACCCGCCCGGGTAATGATGCGCCAGGCTCGCCGCCGCGCGGTTTTCTGATGACATCAGCGCCAGCAGCAGCATGTCTTTGCGGCTGATTTCACTGTTCAGTCGTACGCGAGAGTAAATGCCTTTCATCTCCGGCGTCTGGCTGATATCCACTTTCAACTTTTCATTCAGCGGCAGTCGCGCGTCAAGCACCACCATCGCCGTCATTAATTTGGTAATCGACGCAATCGGACGCACCAGGTCCGGGTGGTTCGAATAGATAACTTTGTTGGTATTCAGATCAACAATCATCGCGCTACCGGACGCTATCTCTGGTTGAGAAGCCGCTGCGGTAGTTGCCGTTTTCGCCACGGCTTGGGGTGCAAAAGGAACAGCCAGCACCAGGGCAAGGCTTAATAATGAAACTCGGAATTTCAGCATGATGAGATTTCTGATAATGGTTTACGCACGTCACAACGCACACCGCCAGAGATTAAGTATTATCTCAAGCTAGCTCAGGCATCATAGCGATCCGGCAGGTTTGCCGCCACAGGAGAATCGTCTCGAAATGCTGCGTTGCTGACTTTTACGGCAACAACGCAGCGCAGACAGGTTTATCCGTCAGAATAACCGATAGCCATAACCCCACAGGATCACCGTAATAGCCAGCAGAACCTCCAGTACCAGTACACCAATCGCCAGCGTCGAGCTGGAAAAGCTTAACCCTTCCTCGCGGGTGATATTCAGGAATGTCGGAATGCCGAGATAAAGTAGATAACCGGTGTAAAACAGCGCGATAGTTCCGACCAATGCGCACAGCCAGACCAGCGGATAAAGTGCGACCAGTCCGCTTAAAAATAGCGGCGTCGCGACATATCCAGCAAAGACCATACAATGTGCCAGCGACGGACGTTGCGAATAATTACGCGCCATCCACCAGATTACCCGGCCCATAACGGCGACGCCTGCCAGCATCACCCCGTAAAACAGAATTGCCATTGCAAATCCGGTCAACAGGGATAATTTCAGGACATTGCCATCGCCGAAACTCCAGCCAATTTGTGTGGTACCAATAAACGCGCAAATAACCGGGATTGCCGCCATCAGCAGTACATGATGGGTATAGTGATGCGAAACGCTTTCGTTTTCGCTGTTGATCACATGCATTTCACGATCGGGATGGGAAAACAGCCCCCAGACATGGTTCATACCGCCCCCTTCTTGCCAGCTCCGGACCTCAACAGTTCAAGTATAATTCAGCTTTGGATTAATTTTTGTACAACAACAAAAATGACGAACTGCTAATTCCACGCTTTTAAACCCAACGATGATTCACAGGGTGTATGCTTGATGTCAGGAGGTCATCCAGACGTATGGATATAAACAATCTTATTGCACATTACGGTTACGCCGCGTTGGTCATTGGCAGTTTGGCCGAAGGCGAAACCATTACCCTGCTGGGCGGCGTAGCGGCACATCAGGGGTTACTTAAATTTCCTTTGGTGGTTATCTCGGTGGCCCTGGGCGGGATGATTGGCGATCAATTGCTGTATCTGCTGGGGCGTCGTTACGGTGGCAAAATTTTGCGTCGTTTCTCAAAACATCGCGACAAAATCCGCCGGGCACAGAAAATGATCCAGCGCCGTCCCTATTTGTTCGTGATTGGTACCCGTTTTATGTACGGTTTTCGCGTGATCGGCCCATTGCTGATTGGCGCAAGCCATCTGCCGCCTAAAATTTTCCTGCCGTTGAATATTCTGGGAGCGCTGGCGTGGGCGCTGATATTTACCACGCTGGGCTATGTGGGAGGAGAAGTCATCGCGCCGTGGCTACACAATCTCGACCAACACATTAAGCATTGGATATGGCTGGTTCTGGTAATTGCGCTGGTAGTGGGCGCTCGGTGGTGGTTAAAAAAACGCAGCAGCAAAAGTACAGCCCGGTAGGGTGATATCTACCGGGCCGGTGCGTTACGACGCGTGGTAACCGCCCCCCAACGCGCTGGTCAACTGGATGGAAGCATCCAGCCACTGTCCCTGTAAAATCAGAGCATTACAATGTTCGCGTAGTGCTGGGATCTTTGCCTGACTGACCCGGGAACCGGCAATAATTCCGGCATTAAAGCGCGCCTGCGCCAGCCCCACTACGCGCTGCGCATCATGCTCAATCTGCTGCTGATGCTGATTCTTCTGCGCCAGGGTTGCCACTTGCGATACTGCACGCGCCACGTCATTCACCGCATCCACCACGGCTTTGTTGTAATTCGCCACCGTCAGGTTACTTTGCGCTTTCGTTATGTCGAGATTCGCGTTCAGCCTGCCGCTGTCAAAGATAGGCAGCGTCAGCCCGGCCGTTACGCCCAGTTGCTGCGCGGAATGACGGAAAAGATCACTCAGATGCAACGCATCCTGTTGTAAAAATGCCATCAGATTCACATCGGGATAAAACGCTGCTTTCGCGGCATCAATGCTGCTCAGGGATGATTCAATGTACCAGTGCGCCGCCTGTAAATCCGCTCGGCGAGCCAGCAACGAATAACCTAACCGGGGCGGGAGCTGACTTTCAACGGCGGGCAGCGTAGTTGAATGGAGCTTCAGGGCAGTAGACTGCGCGTTGGTTAGCGCGCTCAGCCGCGCTTCAATTACCTTCATTTTACCGCTGACATCGTTCAGCTGTTGTTCCGTCTTGCTGGAATCAATATCGGTTTCAACGCCTTCCACCGAAGACGTAATACCGTTTTGGTACAGCTGACGATCGACGGCAATGATATTCTTCTGCTCGGTTTCGATTTGCGTCAAAACGGTTTTCAGGGCTGCCTGCGTTTGCCATTCCCAGTACAGACGAGAGACGCCGCTCGCCAACAGTTGTCGGGTTTGTTCGCGCTCGGCTTCACGCGCCTTAACGACCCCAATACGCGCCGTCACTTCGGCCCTGTTTTTCCCCCACAGATCCAGATTCCAGCCTGCAGTTAATCCAAAGGTGCCGTTGGTGTACCACGGCCCTGTCGTCCCGGCAGCCGGATCGGTAAGCGCAAACGGCCCCATCAACCCTTCCGCGGACATTCTCTGACGTTCTACGTCCGCAGAGAAATCAATTTCCGGGCCATCCTGCGCCTCTACGGCCTTAGCCTGTGCCTCCGCCAGTTGAATACGTTGTTCCGCTACCTGCATATCTGGAGAATTTCGCAACGTGCTGTCAATCAACGCATTAAGCTGGGGATCGTGATATGCCTTCCACCATTGACTGTCCGGCCAGCCATTTTTTAACGCAGCAGGCAATGTAGTATCGGCATTCGTTGCTGGGGTCTGCTGTGCAAGAGACTGGCGATCATCATGCTTGGGCGCGCAGCCTGACATAAAAATAAAAAGCGGCAACAATGCCGTAGTAATAAAAAGGGAATTACGATTCATGGAGAGATACTGGTAAGAAAAGATGTGCAGAGATTACGACGTGTCGCTATTGCTTTTTTAGTTACGCGTGGCAATACACCTTTGGCAATAAAAATATATAATCAGAAAAATATAGGCCAAACAAATAAGATAGATTAATTAATTTTAATAATTTATAGATGGAGATATCATGTCACAGAATATCTATGACAACCCCGAGTTCTTTGCCGGATATGCCACACTGGATCGTTCAGTAAAAGGACTCGACGGCGCGCCAGAATGGCCGACAATACAAGCGATGCTCCCCGCTCTGCAGGGAAAAAATATACTCGATTTGGGCTGTGGATATGGCTGGTTTTGCCGCTACGCGCGCGATAACCATGCAGCCAGCGTAGTGGGGCTGGATATTTCACAAAAGATGTTAACCCAGGCGCAGAGTATGACACAGGGTGATGGCATCATCTATCAGCGTGAAGATCTTGAAACGCTTACCCTGTCACCGAATTCCTTTGACCTGGTTTACAGCTCGCTTGCCTTGCACTATTTGCGCGATATAGAGCGATTATTAGTAACGATTTACCAGTCGTTAACACCGGGAGGTATGTTGGTTTTCTCTGCCGAGCATCCCATTTATACCGCGCCGCTTAATCAGGGCTGGATAAAAGACAAAACCGGGCAACAATCCTGGCCGGTCAATCATTATCAGCAGGAAGGTGAGCGCATCAGTAACTGGTTCGCGGATGGCGTCATAAAGCAGCACCGTAAGCTGGCGACCTGGATTAATGCGCTGATTGCCGCCGGATTCGAAATCGTCTGTGTCGATGAATGGGGGCCGTCTGCAGAACAGATTGCTGAAAACCCGGCGCTGGATGAAGAAAAAGAGCGGCCAATGGTGTTTCTGCTCAGCGCACGTAAACCTGGGTAAGGTCATTACAGGAAGATTTCAGATGCTTTCCTATACTTAACCTGAACTCACCAAAAAGGAACGCTGATGAAAATCTTATTGTGGATTATTTTAATTATTTTTCTGATTGGGTTATTGGTGGTAACTGGCGTGTTTAAGATGATTTTTTAAAGAAACAGGCCACTCCGGTGGCCGCTTAATTTGTTAATGCAATTTAGCTATATCAATGGCCTGAATCGCGCGGGCGATATCCGGGGAATTGTTTAGCGCGCGAATTTCCTGAAACAGCGCGGTTGCCTCTGAATATTCTTTGCGCAAATACCCTAACCATTGCTTAATCCGCGCCACGTGATACAGCCCGGTATCCCCCTGCTTTTCAAGACGGGTATATTTTTGCAATAGTGTTACGACATCAGGCCACGGCATACGCGGCTCGTTATACTTCACTACCCGGCTCAGGTTAGGAATATTTAATGCTCCCCGACCGATCATCACCGCATCGCAGCCGGTGATAGCCATGCAATCCTGAGCACTTTGCCAGTTCCAGATTTCGCCATTCGCGATAACCGGAATGGTAAGCCGCTGGCGAATCTCACCGATCGCCTGCCAGTTGATATGTTCGGCCTTGTAACCCTGCTCCTTGGTTCGGCCATGCACCGCCAGCTCGCTGGCGCCAGCCTGCTGGACGGCATCAGCAATTTCAAACTGTCGATCGCTGTTGTCCCAGCCCAGACGCACTTTCACCGTCACGGGCAGGTGATCAGGAACCGCCTCGCGCATGGCTTTTGCTCCGCGGTAAATAAGCTCAGGATCCTTCAGCAACGTTGCGCCACCGCCGCTGCCGTTGACCAGTTTTGACGGACAACCGCAGTTCAGATCGACACCGTATGATCCCAGTTCTACCGCACGCGCCGCATTCTCCGCCAGCCACTGCGGGTATTGCCCCAACAGCTGTATGCGAACCTGCGTACCGGATGACGTGCGGCTATTGTTATGCAGTTCCGGGCAGAGTCGATGGAATACTTTTGCCGGCAGGAGCTGATCCACCACGCGCACAAACTCGGTGATGCACAGATCGTAATCATTCACTTCAGTCAGCAGCTCGCGCACCAGTGAGTCGAGCACGCCTTCCATCGGCGCCAGTAAAACACGCATATCGTCACCCGTAAAAAAAGAGGCGCTATGGTAGCGCCTCCGTTCGGGAGATTAAAGAGGCTCAACGTGGCAGCAGGCAGTTATCTTCTTTCCAGCCGTATAACCATTCCATTGCGCGATAAAATTCCGCCTGCGATTTGTCTTTCCATAACAGATTACGCACCTGACGCTCGACGCCTGCGGCGTGGTAAACACGCCCCATTTCGCGTGTTGACCAGACAATGCGTGCCGTGCGTGGAATACGCACCGACTCATACAAAGCAAAGGCATCAGCCGCATCACCGTCACACTGGTGTATCGCCCTACCGAGGGTGACGGCATCTTCCAGCGCCATACAGGCCCCCTGCGCCATATATTGCGCCACCGGATGCGCGGCGTCCCCTACCAGGGTAATTCGGTCACTACCCCATTTATCTACCGGTTCGCGGTCAGCGGTTGACCAGCGACGCCATGACGTTGGTTTATCCAGCATCTGACGCGGACGCGCATGGATCCCGGCAAAATAGGAGAGCACTTCCTCTTTACTGCCATCCTTCACGCCCCACTCTTCCTGCTGACGACTGTGGAAGGTCACCACCAGGTTGTATTGTTTACCGCCACGCAGTGGATAGTGCACCAGGTGACAATGCGGTCCGGCCCACAGCACCGGCGCGTTAATGCGCAAATCTTCCGGCATATCATCACAATCAATCACGGCACGATAAACGACGTGCCCGGTCACGCGTGGCGCATCGCCAATCAGATACTGACGAACAACCGACTTCACGCCGTCACAGCCCACCAGGATATCCGCCGTCCAGCTGTTGCCCTGCTCGTCAAAGACCGTTACGTCATCTTCTGTCTGGCGAATATCCACCACGTTAGTTGACGTGCGATACTCAACGTTGGGATGAACCAGCGCCGCTTCCCAGACGCTGGCGTGAATATCCACCCGATGGATAACCGCATAAGGACCGCCAAAGTGATCGCGAAACGCCTGCCCGGTTTCAATGCGTACCACCTCTTTGGCGTTTACCGCATCCATCATGGTGATGTGATCGGTAAAAACGGCACGCTGACGGGCGGCTTCCCCCACGCCGAGGCTATCCAGAGCAGAGAAGGCGTTCGGCCCGAGCTGAATACCCGCGCCAATTTCACCAATCTCGTGCGCTTTCTCCAGCAACATCACTTTAATGCCCTGACGGGCCAGCGATAGCGCGGTCGCCGCGCCGCCAATCCCACCACCCACGATAATTGCGCGTGTCACTTTAGCCATTGTCGTTCTCCTTATCAGGCTGGAATTTTGTCTTGTTGATTCTCAGGCGCGGCGGCGATAAACGCCGGAAGCTGGGTACAGGCATCATATACCGCCTGACAGCGCGGATATCCGCTCAGATCGCAACCCATCCGTAAGGCGTTTGCCCACTGCGGGATCAGACAGCAATCCGCCAGCGTCGGCGCGTCTCCCACGCAGAACGTCCCCGAGTGACTCTGGCGTAGCATCTGTTCCACCGCGCTTAACCCTTGCTGGATCCAGTGGGCATACCAGCGTTTTTTATCTTCTTCACTGACCTTTAGCTCTTCGCTCAGGTAGCGCAGCACCCGCATGTTATTCACGGGGTGGATATCACAGGCGATGGCATAAACAATTTCCAGCACCTTACTGCGCGCCGGGTAGCTAACAGGCAGCAGCGGCGACTGTGGAAAGTGATGATCCAGCCAGTCGGTTATCGCCAGCGACTGTCCGAGCGATTCGCCATCATCGGTGACCAACGTTGGCACCAGCCCCACCGGGTTCATCCGCCGGTAGGCCAGCGCGTTCTGCTGACCAATACGAATGTTGACACCAACCGTCTGGTAATCGAGCCCCTTCAGCGCCAGCGCAATACGCACGCGATATGACGCGGAGCTATTAAAGAAACTGTACAGCTTCATCATCCACCTCAGACAATCTTCACGGCGATGGGGGTTAAACCGTCTACGTTGCCGGTGATCACATCGCCTTTCACCACCGCACCCACGCCTTCCGGTGTACCGGTGTAAATCAGATCGCCCGGCTGCAGTTCGAAAAAGCCGGACAGATAGCTAATGGTTTCATTGACTGACCAGATGAGATGACGAATATCGCTCCGCTGATGATCATCGCCATTAACCTGCAACCAGATAGGCGCACTGTTAACATCCGCGCTTTCACTGGCTCTATGCAACGGCGCGATAGGGGCAGAGAGATCAAACGCTTTGCCAATTTCCCACGGACGCCCCATCTGGCGCATTTCCATCTGCCTGTCGCGACGGGTCATATCCAGACCAGTGGCATAGCCCCAGATATACTCGTGCGCTTTTTCCAGCGGTATATCACTGCCCTTTTTACCGATCGCCACCACCAGCTCTATCTCATAGTGATAGTTATCGGTCTGCGCCGGGTATGGCAGCGCCAGGATTTGACCGGCTGCTACCGGGACCACCGCGTCGGCGGGTTTACAGAAGAAGAACGGCGGTTCGCGATCCGGGTCAAAACCCATTTCACGCGCATGAGCGGCATAGTTACGGCCCACACAGTAAACACGGTGCACAGGAAATAGTTCATCACTACCAACCACCGGAACGGTAACAGGCGCTTGCGGTTCGAATACGTATTGCGTCATTTTTTCTCTCCCAAATTAATAACGTGCTTCACGGAACAACCCCAGCGCTTCCTGAACCGGTCTGTCCGAAAAACTAAATAAAACGGTGTCTTCGCCGGTCTGGAACGACACGCCGTGCCAGGTTGGGACCACAAAGATATCTTTTGGCGAAAAATTGAAAGTCTCATTACCGATGGAGACTTGTCCGCGGCCTTCCACAACATGGTAGATAGTGCTGTCGGTGGTTCGCGCCATCCGCGAAGTAAAGCCCTTCGGCAACAGTTGCAGGAAGGTCCCCATTGAAGGCATGGGATAGCCGCCGGTTACCGGGTTGACGTAGCGCATCTTGTAGCCATCCCACTCGTCGGCATCGCCGAGGCGAGTCAGGTCATACAGCGCTTCACGACTGCGATCGTAGCGATAATTAAAAATTGGCGATGAGTTACCTTTCTGATGACGCAGCGGCAACATATTGGCTGCATAGCGCGGTAAATAATCTCCTTCCTTGCGCGTGACCGGCTGCTGATCCTCCGGGTAGTCTTCCGCAAAGCCGCAGCCCAGCAGGTTCACCAGCGGCAGATCCAGACCGTCCAGCCACACCACCGGTTCACTGCCCGGATTGCCGTGATCGTGCCAGCGCCACTGCGGCGTCAGAATAAAATCGCCTTCATGCATCTGGGTTCGCTCACCGTCTACGGCGGTAAATGCCCCTTTCCCTTCAACAATAAAACGCAGTGCAGACTGATTATGGCGGTGACTCGGCGCAACCTCGCCCGGCATGATTAACTGCAATCCGGCATACAGGGTTGGGGTGATTGAAGACTGACCGCGCAGCATGGGGTTTTCCAGCACCAGTACGCGCCGAATCGCCTCTTTCGCGCCAATCAGATCGCCGCTTTCCAGCAGTAACGGACGGATCTCCTGATAATTCCAGTACGCAGGCGCGCAGTTCGCGTTCGGCGTTGGCGGCACCAGACGGTGCAGCGACTCCCACAGTGGGGTCAGATTCTGCCCGGAAATATGCTGGTAAAACTGCTGACGGCTGTTCTTAACATCCTGATTCAGTTCAGACATAGGGATTCTCCTTATTCATTCACAACGCTTGCACGTGGCAGGGTATTTGAGGCACAGGCCGACTGGCGGATAACAACCGTCAGTAGCGTAAGCATCACCGCACTGATGGCCGCCGGAACGGCAATGATGAAAAACAAATTATCGAAAGAGAAATTCATTGCCATCATCACGCCGCCGGAAAGCGAGCCGACAATCGCGCCGCAGCGGCCAATCGCATTAGACCAGCTGACGCCCGTGGCCCGGCTCTGTGTCGGATACAGCGTGGCGGTTAACGCATTGAGACCCACCTGCGATCCGCTGATCCCGATACCGGTGCCAAAAATGGCCAGCGCCATCAGCCACAGGCCGTTCTCGCTTAAGCCAATCATGACGATACACACCGCCCCCAGCGCATAGCTCACTGCCAGCACGCGGAAAGGATTGTATTTATCCATCAGTACCCCGAGCGCCAGCGCCCCGAGCGTGCCGCCAATCTGGAAGGCGGCGGTCACCCATGAGGCGTGCTGCAGGTCAATTCCACGATGGTTTAACAGCGTTGGCATCCAACTGGAGAGCAGATAAATAATCAGCAGGCTCATAAAGAACACCACCCATAACATCAGGGTAATGGGCAACTGTCGCCCGACGAACAGCTGGCGGATACTGCCTTTGGCAATCGCTGCGCCCTCGTTGAGATAAAAATGGGTATTGTCATAACGTTCCCGGGTGATGGCGCTAACGGTTCTGGCAATCACGTTAGGCGGCAACTGACGACGAACCTGCCAGCGCGGAGATTCCGGTAGTGCAAACAGCAGAGCGACAAACAGCATCAGCGGTAGAACGCCTCCCAGCACCAGAATGCCGTGCCAGCCAATAACCGGCACCAGTTGCGCACTCACAATCCCGCCCATCGCCGATCCCAGGGTAAATCCACAAAACATCATGGTCACCAGCGCGCCACGCCGCCGCGCTGGCAGGTATTCTGACGTCATGGTGATGGTATTCGGCATCGCACCGCCCAGACCTAATCCGGTAAGAAAGCGCAAAATAACCAGCGTTTGTAGATCGGGAGAAAAAGCCGAAATCAGGCTCAGGGCGCCGAACAGCGCCACGCAGAGTTCTATCACCCGTTTGCGGCCAAAACGGTCTGACAGCGGGCCACAGAGCAGTGCGCCAGCGGTTAGTCCCAACAGGCCTGCGCCAAACAACGGTGCCAGATCGCCGGCAGTCAGCTGCCAGTGAGTCCGGATGTCTGGAGCGATGAAGCCGATAGCTGCGGTATCAAATCCGTCGAGCATGACGACCAAAAAACAGCAAATGATGACGCGCCATTGCGTCTTACCGACAGGAGCGGAATCGATCAGTGCTTGTAGATCACGTTGTTGAGTCATAGTGAATGCCTCAGTGCAGGTATAAGTAGATGTCTGTTTTGTTTTAGGTATGTTGCGACTTTGTATGTTTGGAGATGAAATGTACAATGGCTTTTCATGCAGAGGCATAACCTGGAGGTTATAGCAAATGGCTAACTGGGCGCAGAAACTTAAGTTGCATCACCTGCAAACGCTTATCGCACTGGGGGAACAGGGAAATTTGACTCACGTCGCCCGAATGATGAATATCACCCAGCCGGCGCTGTCAAAATGGTTATCACAGCTCGAAGATGAGATTGGCATCACGCTCTTTGAACGCCACAGTAAAGGCTTACGTCCCTCCGAAGGCGGCAAGCTGCTACTGCAGCACGCGCAACGCCTGATCAATGATATGGAACGTTCTCAGGTTGAAATCGCCCGTTTTAAACAGGGCGGCCTGGTAGGAAGTCTGAAGATCGGCTGCTCGCCAGTGGCGACCGACTGCGTCTCACAAGCGATACTGGGTTTGCTTAAAGAACTGCCGACCCTGCATCTTAATATTGAAGAGAAGGTGATGACCCCGCTGCTGCACGATCTGCTCGCGGGTTCGGTGGATGTGGTCGTCGGGCGCGTCGGGGGCCGGGCGCTACAACTGCCGCTCAATTATCAGGTGCTGTATACCGAGCCGGTTTGTTTCGTCGCCCGCCCTGACCATCCGCTGGCAAACTCTCCCCTGCTCACCTGGAATGATCTCGCTGACTGGCGCTGGATTGTCTGGCCGACAGGAACGCCCATTCGCATCAGCATTGACAACGCGCTGGTTGACAACGGTGTGATGCTGCCGGAAAACACGATTGAATCTGCATCAATGAACGTCAGCACCAACCTGCTGCAAAGTAGCGATATGATCTCTATTCTTTCTCTGCGTCTGGCGCAGCGTTATGCCACCCAGGGACAGCTGGCTATTCTGAATTTGCCGAAGATTGAACAAAAAGGCAGCGTGGGCGTATTCTGGCGCAACAATGAAACGCCCTCCACGGCCCTGAGTCGTTTTCTGTATTACCTGGCACAGGTTTAACGCGCTGATTTAGGGGCATCGCCTAATGTTCCCAATGTCTATTTCTCCTATGCTTAGAATTCATGATGTGATCGGTAGCACGTTTTAAAGTTTAATTGTATGATGAATCAGTCTCGTCAAGGGTTCCAATTATGAGCAAAGCACTGAATATTATCTGGCAATATTTGCGCGCATTCGTCCTGATTTATGCCTGCCTCTATGCAGGTATTTTTCTTGCATCGCTACTTCCTATCACCATTCCGGGCAGTATTATCGGCATGCTGATTCTGTTTGTCTTACTGGCTTTGCAGGTGTTACCGGCAAAATGGGTTAATCCCGGCTGCTACGTCCTGATTCGCTATATGGCCCTATTGTTTGTCCCAATTGGCGTAGGGATCATGCAGTACTTTGATCTGCTCCGCGCGCAATTTGGTCCGGTGGTGGTGTCCTGTACCATCAGTACGCTGGTCGTTTTCCTGGTGGTGAGCTGGAGTTCACATATTGTGCACGGTGAGCGCAAAATCGTTGGGCAAAAAGGGTCTAAAGAATGATGTCGTATATCTGGTGGTCGTTACCGCTTACCCTGGCGGTGTTTTTTGCCGCACGTAAGCTGGCAGCACGATTTAAAATGCCACTATTGAATCCGTTGCTGGTCGCCATGGTGGTGATTATTCCGATACTGATGTTGACCGGTATTCCCTACGATCACTATTTCAAAGGCAGCGAGGTGCTGAACGATTTGCTACAGCCTGCCGTGGTCGCACTGGCCTATCCGTTATACGAACAGTTGCACCAGATTCGCGCCCGCTGGAAATCAATCATTGCCATTTGTTTTGCGGGGAGCGTCGTGGCGATGGTGACAGGTACAACAATCGCCTTATTGATGGGCGCATCGCCGCAAATTGCCGCATCTATTATGCCGAAATCGGTCACTACGCCTATTGCTATGGCGGTGGGAGGCAGCATTGGCGGTATTCCGGCAATCAGCGCCGTATGCGTCATTTTTGTCGGTATCCTCGGGGCGGTGTTTGGTCATACATTGCTCAACGCCATGCGTATTCGTACTAAGGCCGCTCGTGGGCTGGCCATGGGTACCGCTTCGCACGCCCTGGGCACTGCACGCTGCGCAGAACTGGACTATCAGGAAGGCGCGTTTAGCTCACTGGCGCTGGTTATTTGCGGCATTATCACCTCGTTGGTTGCCCCATTCCTGTTCCCAATTATTCTGGCAATGGTCGGTTAACCTTTACTTTTTGCTGATTTATTTGCGATGCGTTGCACATTTTTAATTTAAGTTTCATAAGTTGCACACACAATGGGATTTGGATCACATATAAAGCCGTAACAGGCCCGTAAACTACGATTCCATTACATTGTTATGAGGCATCGCCATGCATCCACGTTTTCAAACTGCTTTTGCCCAACTCGCGGATAACTTGCAAACAGCCCTGGCCCCTGTTCTGGCGGATGTGCACTTCCCCGCTATGCTGACTGCTGAACAGGTCTCTTTGCTGAAACGCGAATCGGGACTGGACGAAGACGCGCTGGCATTCGCTCTGCTGCCGCTGGCTGCGGCCTGCGCGCGTACCCCGCTGTCCAACTTTAACGTCGGTGCAATCTCTCGCGGCATCAGCGGAACCTGGTACTTCGGTGGGAACATGGAGTTCCTGGGCGCAACAATGCAGCAAACCGTTCATGCCGAGCAGAGCGCTATTAGCCATGCCTGGTTACGTGGCGAAAAAGGACTCGCCGCGATTACCGTCAACTACACCCCTTGCGGGCACTGCCGTCAGTTTATGAACGAACTAAATAGCGGACTGGATTTACGTATTCATCTGCCAGGTCGTGCGCCACACGCGCTGCGCGATTACCTGCCAGATGCCTTCGGCCCGAAAGATCTGGAAATTAAAACGCTGCTAATGGACGATCAGGATCACGGCTTCGTGCTGCAGGGCGATGCGTTGACCCAGGCAGCAATCACCGCCGCCAACAGATGCCATATGCCGTACAGCAAATCCCCAAGCGGTGTTGCGCTGGAGTGTAAAGATGGCCAAATTTTTAGCGGCAGCTATGCTGAAAACGCCGCCTTCAACCCAACTCTTCCGCCGCTGCAGGGCGCGTTAAACCTGTTGAATCTCAACGGCTATGACTACCCGGATATCCAACGCGCCGTGCTGGCTGAAAAAGCCGATGCGCCATTGATTCAGTGGGATGCGACCTCCGCCACCCTGAAAGCGCTGGGCTGTAATAATATTGAGCGCGTTCTCCTGAGTTAATCGTCTCAATAACGCCAGTTCGTAGGCCGGATAAAGTGTTTACACCGTTATCCGGCAATATGCAGAATGTCTAAAATCCCCTCAATCAGATTGCTGTTTCTTGCGCTACGTCTTCGGGTACAGTAGCCTGATTGAAATTCCATCCAAATAACGAGTTTTCTGCATGTTAAAGCGCGTGTTTTACAGCCTGTTAGTCTTGTCTGGCTTGCTGCTGTTGACTGTGCTTGGACTCGACAGATGGATGAGCTGGAAGACTGCTCCCTACATTTACGACGAACTGCAGGATTTACCCTACCGCCAGGTAGGTGTGGTTCTGGGCACGGCGAAGTATTACCGCACCGGCGTCATCAATCAGTATTACCGCTACCGCATTCAGGGTGCATTGAACGCCTATAACAGCGGGAAGGTAAACTATCTGCTGCTGAGCGGCGACAACGCGCAGCAAAGCTACAACGAACCGATGACGATGCGTAAGGATCTGATTGCTGCAGGCGTTGATCCGGCTGATATTGTGCTTGATTACGCCGGGTTCCGTACGCTCGACTCCATCGTGCGTACCCGCAAGGTATTTGATACCAACGATTTCATCATTATTACTCAGCGATTCCACTGTGAACGCGCCTTATTTATTGCGCTACATATGGGGATTCAGGCCCAGTGTTATGCGGTACCTTCGCCAAAAGATATGCTCACCGTGCGAGTACGTGAATTTGGTGCTCGTTTTGGCGCACTTGCTGATCTCTACATTTTCAAACGTGAACCGCGCTTTTTAGGCCCCCTGGTGCCAATTCCTACTATGCATCAGGTACCGGACGATGCACAGGGATATCCGGCGGTCACAGCCGAACAATTACTCGAATTACAAAAGAAACAAGGAAAATAAGCATGGATGTACAAACCCTTTTTGTCGTATTGGCCTTTCTGCTCATCCCTGTGTTTTGTTTCCGTGAAGCCTGGAAAGGCTGGCGTACTGGCGCGGTAGATAAAATTAAGAAGAATGCGCGTGAGCCGGTTTATGCCTACCGGAATGAAGCCCCATTACAGTTCTGGTCTTATGTATTGGTTTATGCCGGATGCGGATGTTTATCTTTCGGTATGGTTATTTATTTAGTCTTTTATCGCTAAAGAGATTACCGTTATATTAGCGCTTGAGAATAGCTAATATTATGATAATGGTTAACATTTCAATATAAGGGATTAATGCTGCGCGCCAGCATTTCCCTCAAACTATCTTCTATTTGTGAATCTTTTCACAGAATACTCTTCCTGCAGTGCTTAGCCTTAAGAATAGCTTTCTATTTTTATATTTTGTTATTAACAGTTTGCCTTAATTTACTCAAGCATTAAGGAATAAAATATGCCACAACAAAATTATCTGGATGAGCTCACGCCTGCTTTTACCCCATTATTAGCAATAAAAGAGGCTTCCCGCTGTTTATTATGTCACGATGCCCCCTGTAGTCAGGATTGCCCGGCGCAAACCGATCCCGGAAAATTTATTCGATCCATTTATTTCCGCAATTTTAAAGGCGCTGCCGAAACTATCCGGGAAAATAATGCGCTCGGTGCAGTATGCGCCAGGGTTTGCCCAACCGAAAAATTATGTCAGCGCGGATGTACACGTTCAGGTATTGATAAACCGATCGATATTGCACGTCTGCAGCGCTTTATTACCGATTTTGAACAGCAAACGGCAATGAAAATCTATCAGCCAGCGACAAAAAAGCTGGGCAAGGTTGCCGTCATCGGTGCGGGCCCGGCAGGGTTACAGGCCAGCGTAACGCTAAGTAATCTTGGTTATGACGTCACCATCTTCGAAAAACAGGCTCAGCCAGGTGGCTGGTTGCGCTATGGCATCCCTGAGTTTCGTCTGCCGCAATCGGTTTTGGATCTTGAAATTGCCCGTATCGTTGAAATGGGCGTGACCATCACGTGCAATTGCGAAGTCGGCAATGCCCTTTCCGTTGAGCAACTCAAAGCGAATTATCGCGCCGTACTGGTTACCGTGGGGATGTCTTACGGTTCAACGTTACCTCTGTTTGAGAGAGCGAATAACGTTGAAATTGCCGTCGATTTCCTGCAACGCGCCCGGCAAGCCAGCGGCGATATTACCGTCGCGCAAAGTGCATTAATCATCGGCGGTGGCGACGTGGCGATGGATGTCGCCAGTACCTTAAAGTTGCTGGGCTGTCCGTCAGTCACCTGTGTAGCGCGTGAAGAACTGGCTGATTTCCCGGCCAGCGACAAAGAATTCAACAGCACCCAGGCATTAGGGGTATCGATTATTGACGGTTTCACGCCTGTGGCGGTTAACGGAAATCGGGTTTCCTTTAAACACGTACGCTTGCCAGGTGAACTCTCGCTTGAAGCCGAGCACATTATTCTTGCCGTCGGCCAACACGCTCAGCTTGATAATTTTGCCGCGTTAAAGCCCCAGCACAATCTTATCGATACGCAAAACTACCAAACCACCGATCCTGTCCTGTTTGCTGCTGGTGATATTGTTGAGGGCGATAAAACGGTTGTTTACGCCGTGAAAACCGGTAAAGAAGCAGCTCAGGCCATTCATCACTATTTAGAGGGAGCTTGCTCATGTTAACGAAAGATCTTTCTATTACCTTTTGCGGCGTCAAATTCCCCAACCCATTCTGCCTCTCTTCCTCTCCGGTGGGCAATTGCTATGAAATGTGCGCCAAAGCCTATGAAAGTGGCTGGGGCGGTATTGTTTTTAAAACGATCGGGTTCTTTATTGCGAATGAGGTCTCTCCGCGCTTTGATCATCTCAGCAAAGAAGATACCGGCTTTATTGGCTTCAAAAACATGGAGCAAATTGCCGAGCATCCGCTGGAGGAGAATCTGGCCGCAATCCGCCGACTGAAACAGGACTATCCGAACAAGGTTCTGATTGCGTCGATCATGGGGGAAAATGAACAGCAATGGCAGGAACTGGCCCGCCTGGTTGAAGAGGCCGGTGCCGACATGATCGAGTGTAACTTCTCGTGCCCGCAAATGACCTCGCATGCTATGGGCAGCGATGTAGGACAAAGCCCTGAGCTGGTTGAAAAATATTGTCGGGCAGTGAAACGCGGATCGTCCCTGCCAATGCTGGCAAAAATGACGCCGAACATTGGTGATATGTGTGAGGTGGCGCTGGCGGCAAAACGTGGAGGTGCGGATGGTATTGCGACCATCAATACAGTTAAATCCATCACTAACATCGACCTGAACAGGAAAATCGGGATGCCGGTCGTCAACGGCAAATCCAGTATTTCCGGCTACTCCGGCAAGGCCGTTAAGCCTATCGCCCTGCGATTTATCCAACAACTGCGGATGCACCCTGAACTGCGGGATTTCCCAATTAGCGGCATCGGAGGAATTGAAACCTGGGAAGATGCAGCCGAGTTTTTACTGTTAGGCGCGGCCACGCTGCAGGTGACCACCGGGATCATGCAGTATGGATATCGGATTGTGGAGGACATGATCAGCGGATTGTCACATTACCTCGCCGATCAAGGGTTTGACTCACTGGAGGAGATGGTGGGTCTGGCCAATGCCAATATTATCCCCGCTGAGGAACTTGACCGTAGCTACATCGTCTATCCGAATATCCATCTGGATAAATGCGTTGGCTGCGGTCGCTGCTACATCTCCTGTTACGACGGTGGGCATCAGGCGATGGAATGGAACGAAGAAACCCGCACGCCGCACTGCAACACGGAAAAATGTGTCGGATGCTTGCTGTGCGGTCACGTTTGCCCGGTAGCCTGTATCGAACTGGGTGAGGTGAAATTTAAACCTGGTGAGAAAGCGCACGAGTTAACGTTGTAATACTGACAAAAAAGCCCGGTACAGATTGCGCTGTGCCGGGCTTTTTGCGTTATACGATTACTTCTTACGCGCGTACTTCAGTGAGTCCAGCGCGACCGCGAAGATAATAATGCCGCCCTTGATAATATACTGCCAGTAAGGGTTCACACCAATGTAGGTCAGACCATAGTTGATAACGGTGAAGATAATCACACCGGTCACCACGCCAAACACGGTCCCTACCCCGCCGCTGAACGACACGCCGCCAACCACGCACGCGGCAATCGCATCCAGCTCATACATAAAGCCGAGGTTGTTGGTTGCCGAACCGATACGCCCGGCTTCGAGCAAACCACCAAACGCATAGAACACGCCAGACAACGCATAGATGATCAGCAGGTTCAGCGCAACGTTTACCCCGGACACTTTCGCCGCTTCCGGGTTTCCGCCGATAGCAAAAATATTCTTACCGAAGCGGGTTTTATTCCACAGCACCCATACAAAGGCCACGGCAATCAGCGCGTAGAAGGTGATGTAGGAGAGTCGGAAACTGCCCAGCGCAATAAAGCCCTGCGCAAAGGTTGAGAATCCGCTGTCAAAGCCAGAAATTGGCGATGCGCCGACGAAGTCGTAGTACAGGGAGTTGATCCCGTAAACGATAATCATCGTACCCAGGGTGGTAATAAACGGCGTCACGTTCAGATAAGCGATGATGATACCGTTCACCAGACCGATAATGGCGCCAATCACGCAGACAATCAGCACCACCACGATAATTGGCATCGTCGCCATTTCCGGGAACACCTTGTTGGCGTTCTCCATCGACTGCAGCAAGGTTGCCGCCACGACCGCCGCAAGGCCAACCTGACGTCCCGCAGACAGGTCGGTCCCCTGGGTAACAATCAGCCCTGCCACACCCAATGCGATAATAATACGCACCGAAGATTGCGTCAGAATATTACTCAGGTTCAGTAAGCTTAAGAAAGTGGGATCCTGGAAAATAATAATCGCCAGCAAAACCAAAAGAACAACGTAAATTCCGCCTTCTTTCAGATAAGTAAGAAAACTTTTCTTATTTAACGCACTCATGAGGAGCCCCTAATCTTAAAGGTGCAAAGACGCAAGACGGAGGATTTCGTTTTGCGTTGTCGTTTTAGTGTCAACAATCCCGGCAACGAGACCATTACTCATCACCAGGATACGATCGGTAATACCCAATAGCTCCGGCATTTCAGAGGAAATAATAATAATCCCCTTATCCTTTTTCGCGAGTTCGGCAATCAGCTGATAAATTTCAAATTTCGCGCCGACATCGATACCACGTGTAGGTTCATCCAGCATCAGAATTTCTGGCTGCGTTAATAGCCAGCGGCCAATAACCACCTTTTGCTGATTACCACCAGACAGTGAACCGATTTGTGTACGATGGCCCGGCGTTTTCACCCTCATGGAGTCAATTACCCATTGGGTATCACTCTTCATGCGGGAATTATCCAGCAGACCGACTTTATTTTTATAGTTTTGGATATTGGAGATTAACGAGTTAAAACCAATATCCAGGTACGCGTAAATACCGGTTGAGCGGCGTTCTTCCGTGACCAGCGCAAAACCATGATTGATGGCCTCATTTGCGCTGTGGTTATTAATTTTTTTGCCGTGTAGCGTAATTGTACCCGATGATTTCTCACGAATACCAAACAGCGTTTCAACGATATCAGTACGTTTAGCGCCGACCAGACCAGCAATCCCGAGAATTTCCCCTTTGTGCAAATCAAACGAGACATCACGAATTGACGGCTGACGCAGCGAGGTCAGGTTACGCACTTGCAGAATCACTTCACCGGGCTTGTTTTCTTTGTCCGGAAAACGTTGGTTCAGTGAACGCCCTACCATCATGGCGATGATCTTATCCATATCCAGCCCTTCCAGCGGCTGGGTCGCAATCCACTGGCCGTCGCGCAGCACGGTGATTTCATCACACAGTTGGAAAATTTCTTCCATTTTGTGAGAAATATAAACAATACCGCATCCACGTTCTTTCAGCTTACGGATGATGGTGAACAGATGATTAACTTCTTTCTCGGTTAACGATGACGTTGGTTCATCCATGATGACGATTTTGGCGTCATAGGAGAACGCTTTCGCAATTTCAATCATCTGCATTTGTGAAACGGATAATGTGCCGACGCGTGCGCGCGGATCGATATCAATATCCAGCTCATCAAATATCGCTTTGGTATCACGGTACATTTTTTCCTGATCGACAAACATACCTTTGGTGGGATAGCGTCCCAACCACATGTTGTCCATCACAGAACGTTGTAATACCAGGTTTAATTCCTGATGTACCATCGAAATACCATTCTCAAGCGCTTCTTTAGCAGAATGAAAATCGATTTCTTTACCCTGAAATAAAATACTACCGGAATCTTTTTGATAGATGCCGAAAAGACATTTCAATAATGTGGATTTCCCCGCACCATTCTCCCCCATTAAGGCGTGGATCGAATGTGGGCGGACTTTTAAATTGACATTATCAAGAGCCTTAACGCCGGGGAAGGACTTGTTGATGCCGGTCATTTCCAACAAGTATTCGCCTGACGACTGAGTATGTGTGCTGACCATAATTATACCTTGTTGGCCTTGCAGAGTACGTTATTAAGGGCGCAATGATATTGCGCCCACAGACGGAGTATTTACTTATTGGTAAACTCTGCCAGATTATCTTTATCAACACCTACGTACGGAACACGAACAATTTTGTTCTCAATTTTCCAGTTGGTGCCATCAGCCGCACCTTTGCCATCAGCAAGGTTTTTCGCCAGATCAAAGGTAGCTTTCGCCTGGTTGTTAGCATCGTTCAGCACGGTACCGGCCATAGCGCCAGATTTCACCAGCGCCAGTGCTTCAGGCAGGGCATCCACGCCAAATACCGGTACGCTGGTTTTGTTATGTGCCTTCAGCGCTTCAACTGCGCCCATTGCCATCGCATCGTTGTTGGCGATAACCACTTCGATTTTGTTCGCGTTCGGACCGGACATCCACGCATCCATCTTATCTTTCGCCTGAGCGGTATCCCACATTGCAGTATCTAACTGCAGTTGCTCAGTTTTAATGCCTTTGTCGTTCAGCTCTTTAATCACGTAAGTAGTACGTGCTTCAGCATCCGGGTGTCCCGGTTCGCCTTTCAGCAGAACAAACTGAATTTTGCCGTCTTTGTTCAGGTCCCAGTTCGGGTTAGCTGCCCAGTGTTTAGCAATCAAATCACCCTGAATAATACCGGACTCTTTAGAGTCAGTACCGACATAATACGCTTTGTCATAGCTGTCCAGCGCCTTGCGAGAAGGTTCTTTGTTGAAGAACACGATCGGTACGTTCTGCCCGCGTGCTTTTTCAATGACCGTGCCTGCCGCTGCCGGGTCAACCAGGTTAATCGCCAGTGCTTTAACGCCTTTTGCCAGCAGCACGTCGATCTGATCGTTTTGTTTGGACTGGTCGTTCTGCGAGTCGTTCATCAGCAGCTGTACATCTGGCGCCGCTTTGGCATCTTTTTCAATAGCCTTACGTACTACTGACATAAAGTTATCGTCATACTTATAGATAGTCACACCAATGCGGGTATCAGCAGCGTGCGCAGCCGCGCCGAATAACATGCTTGCCATTACAGCAGACAGGGTCAACACCTTCTTATTCATGGTATCTCCGGTTTTAATATGCAGGGTAGTACTTGAGATAAATGCTCGGCAGGCAGAACGTTACTGAAGTGTTACTGAACGCCGAAGCTCACTTTTAAAAATATTTCTTCCGTGTCTGGCAACGCTCCAAAAACAGGCTTTATTAGTTGTTTAAGGCAGCTATACCTCGATGAAAGTGATTATTCACCGTTACATAGTAGTTACAGCGCAACAAACAGTGTCATCATAGCTATCGCATTGTTAATATACTGTGAATTTACTCACATATTGAAAGCGGTTACATCGCGCTGAGTTATTAGTTAGTGATCGATGCCGCATTCTGCCGCAGCGCCACTGAATGGCGACGTACCAGCGTCGGCATAAAGCAATGCGTCGCCTGCGGATCTAACGTACCTGCCGCCCCTTGTAACGCGAGCTCCGTCGCCATTTTTGCCATTGAGGCAATGGGATAACGCACGGTGGTCAGTTGCGGATCGGTGTAACGTGCGATGGGAATATCATCGAAGCCAATGATTGAAAGGTGTAATGGAATAGCAATACCGTTATCTTTTAGCGCGGTCAGCGCGCCGGCAGCCATATTGTCGTTGTAGGCGAACACCGCCGTCAGTTGTAAATTGCGCCCCAGCAGTTCCACCATCGCAGATTCTCCGCCCTGCATATCGGGCGAACCGGTGCCGACCCAGCTTTCTGCCGCCACTATCCCCTGCTCATTCAGGGCGCTTAACCATCCCTCTTTACGCATGGCATCATCTTCAATGCGGTGGCTTGATGCCAGATACCCGATGCGTTGATGACCATTATTAAGCAACATGCGGGTCGCCATTTTGGCACCGCTGATGTTATCCAGGCAGACGCAACGATGGGCGTAACCCGGCACCAGGCGGTTGATCAGCACCATGCCAGGGATCTGATCCATAAACTCAGCCAGCTCCCGATCGCTCAGTGCTTTAGAGTGAACAATCAGTGCGTTACAGCGTTGACGAATCAACACTTCAATGGCGTGGCGTTCTTTTTCAGCCTCATGGTAGCTGTTGCCAATCAGGACGTACTTCTGATGCTGTTGGGCAACCATATCCACGGCTTTTACCAGCGCGCCAAAAAATGCGTCTGAAACATCCATGACCACAACGCCAATTGTGTCGCTCACCTGCGTCGCCAGCGCTTGCGCGTTGGCATTCGGTCGATAGCCCAACTGAGTGACCGCCTTCATTACCGCTTCACGCGTATCGGGACTCACCAGCGCGCTGTTATTCAGTACGCGGGAAACAGTCGCGACCGAAACGCCAGACTGCCGTGCTACATCACGGATGGTTACCATATTCACTGCCCTGTTTTAGATTGCGGTTAACCGCAGACACCCCAGGCTGGATATTTTGTCAGCACAATGAAATGGGCTGCGTGAGTGAGGTCACAGGAATGAAAGCGCTTACATCCATTTTGTTAATGAATGTGATCCAGATCGTTATCTGGATGTACGAGGCAATGACGTCCCCGCCGCACGCAGAGTTAATTGGCGCCACAACCACTCCACCGGGCCCTGCCGGTAAAAACGTAGCCATATGACGGAGAACAGCAGATTTACGGCCCAGACCGGAATGACGAAATACAGCAGCTCCAGCCGGTCGAATTTCATAAACAAGCCCGCCTGGTAAAACAGCGTGGTACAGATTAAGGTCTGTAACAGATAGTTGGTTAGCGCCATGCGCCCCACGCAGGCGATGGCAATGACCCATTTTAAGCGGCTAAGCTGCGGCCAGAAACCGAACATCAGCGCTGCGTAACCAAGGGTCTGCAACGGCGCGCCCAACTCTCGCGGGGCTTGTAACAGGAAAGCACACCAGCGGTAGGCCCAGTCCAGTTGCCACTGAGCGATGATAGCAGGCAGGTTAATCGCCATCCCTGTAATGATCAGCAGCACGCCGGTACGTCTATAGTGCTGCAAACTATACTGTCCTTTTAGCCAGCCGCTGCGCATTAATGCTGCGCCGAGCAGCATCATCCCCGCCAGTTGCCAGCCGTACTGCGCACCCAACGCCAGCAAGCTATTGGACATCATATCCACGCGATTGCTGACTGCTTCCATTCCGCCGTTCACCTTCCAGTATTTTTCATACAGCAACGCTGAAGCATCCGGTGTCCAGGCGCGACTGGTCTCACTCCCAGAGATCACGCCCAGCAGCAGCAGTACGCCAACGCCCACCAAATAAAGCAGCACGCCGGTATTAAATAAACTTTTTACCGACGGCGCATCACGGATCAACCGCCAACAAATCAGGCCGATTAAGCCATATGCCAGCAGAATATCGCCATCCCAGAAGAGTAAACCGTGAATAAAACCCAATAGCACCATCAGCGTAAGCCGCGACTGGATCCAGCGTTTACCGCGTGGGAGCAGCATTTGCAGACCAGCACCGAACAGCAGCGCAAAAAGCGTGAGGAATTTTACCTGCGCAAAGAGATCGAGCAGCGCCCAGGTCCAGGCGTCGGATAAGGTGATGTTGCCATACCACGCGGGATTGAGGTATGCCGCCTTTGGCAGGCCAAAGGCGCTAATATTGAGAAGCAGGATACCCAGGATGGCGACGCCACGAATAAAATCCAGCGTGACATTACGCTCCATGGTCCCTGCCCCGATCAGTTGTGGTGGCGTACTGCGCGCAGGAATTCCTGACGCGTGTTCTGGCTGGACTTAAACAATCCGCCAAGAGACGTGGTCGTGGTCGCGCTGGTCGCATCACGAATGCCGCGCGCTTTCACACAGTAATGCACCGCATCAATCGACACTGCTACATTGTTCGTCCCGAGCAGCGTTTGCAGCGCAGTGAGAATTTGCTGAGTCAGGCGTTCCTGTACCTGCGGACGCTGAGCGAAGAACTGCACAATGCGGTTAATCTTCGACAGACCAATGACCGAATCTTTCGGGATGTACGCCACTGTCGCCTTGCCATCGATAGTGACAAAGTGGTGTTCGCAGGTGCTGGTCAGCGTGATATCGCGGACCGTGACCATCTCATCCACCTTCATTTTGTTTTCAATGACGGTGATTTTCGGGAAGTTGGCGTAATCGAGGCCGGAGAAAATCTCATCAACATACATTTTCGCAATGCGATGCGGAGTTTCCATCAAACTGTCATCGCTCAAATCAAGGTTGAGCAATTGCATAATCTCGGTCATATGACCTGAGATCAGACGTTTGCGCGTTTCGTTATCCATCTCTTGCACGGGCGGGCGCAGTGGTGTTTCAAGACCACGCGCCACCAGCGCTTCATGAACCAGGGCCGCTTCTTTACTGAGTGATGACATTTCTTCTTCTCCTGCAGGTGGGGCGCCTCTGCCCTGCATGGGGCAAAGTTTTTAGGCTGTGTCACAGCCAGAACATTGTGCGTGAGGCGGCGCACATAATCCAGTATTCACCGCGATAATTATTGAAATTGGCACAGCCTTTCAGCGTAGCAATTTCACTTACTGTTTAGCCCGGTGATATCGAGTGTTAATGTAAAGTTATATAGATGATGAAGTATGTTTGCTCAATGCGGAAGTGAAAGTTACTCACGGTGCAATGAATAATCTGTATTATGGTGAGTTCGCAAACACATTCAGGTTCAACACAACAAGGAGCCACGCATGGAAATGCTTGAAGAGCACCGCTGTTTTGAAGGTTGGCAGCAACGCTGGCGTCACGACTCCGCCACGCTAAATTGCGCTATGACCTTCAGTATTTTTCTTCCCCCACCCCGCGATAACGCCCCGCCTCCGGTGCTGTACTGGCTGTCAGGTTTGACCTGCAATGATGAAAACTTCACGACGAAAGCCGGGGCGCAACGCATCGCGGCTGAACTGGGTATAGTCCTGGTGATGCCGGACACCAGCCCGCGTGGCGAGCAGGTTGCCAACGATGAGGGTTACGATTTAGGTCAGGGAGCCGGTTTTTACCTTAATGCCACCCAGCAGCCGTGGGCAAGCCATTTTCGCATGTATGACTATCTGCGTGACGAACTGCCGGCACTGATTCAGTCTCAGTTTAACGTCAGCGATCGCTGCGCGATCAGCGGGCATTCTATGGGCGGTCACGGCGCATTAATTATGGCGCTGAAAAATCCCGGGAAATACACCAGTGTTTCCGCCTTTGCGCCGATCGTAAATCCTTGCCGCGTTCCCTGGGGCGAGAAAGCCTTCAATGCTTATCTGGGTGAAGATAAATCGCTGTGGGCCGAATGGGATAGCTGCGCGTTAATGTTGGCCAGCAAGCCCGCAGATGCGATTCCAACGCTGATTGATCAGGGTGACAGCGATCAGTTTCTTGCCGATCAGTTGCAGCCCGCGGTACTGGCCGAAACAGCACGTCAAACCGCATGGCCAATGACGCTGCGCATCCAGCCCGGTTATGACCACAGCTATTACTTTATTGCGTCGTTTATCGAGGATCACCTGCGATTCCACGCCCAGTATTTGCTGAAGTGATCACCAGTAAAGGGTATTTTCTATTGCCGCGCTGTAGCTCATCTCTTCTGACTGCGGCGCGGACGCTTTACGATTTAGATCGGCCGCCTGTTGGCGTACCTGTAATCGCCCCACGCTCTCACCGCCTTCATGACCTTCATTAAAATTACGCACTTCAGACTCGAATAAGATTGCATCCAGGTGATGCAACTTATTCAGTGCACGCAACAGGGAGATAAGCGTATCAAGATTCAATCCCCCACCTTTCTCAATTCGTTTAATGGTTGCAATCCCCACCTGAGCACTGTCGGCAAACTGCTGCTGGGTCAGGGCCAAGGAAATCCGCGTTTCCCGGATACGCGCGCATAATGACAAGATGATTTCATCATTATTCATGGTGTGATATTTCATGCCACTCTCTCCGTTTTCTGGGCTGAATTTTTCCCAGACAGCCATGATACGTTTCACGGTATTTCGCGCTCATGTCTTTACCCGTTTCATACATAGCTGCAATTACCTCATCGAGCGAAACGCATGGCTCACTGATGCGGCTTATCGCCATCGTTGCGGCGTTAATTGCTTTTACTGACGAAATCGCGTTGCGTTCAACACAGGGAATTTGTACCTGCCCGCCAACCGGATCGCAGGTAAGCCCCAGATGATGTTCCATGGCAATTTCTGCGGCGCTCAGCACCTGACCGACTGAGGCCCCCATCAGTTCTGCTAAGCCGGCTGCCGCCATCGAACTTGCCACGCCGATCTCCCCCTGACACCCGACCTCAGAACCTAAAATAGAGGCATTTTGTTTGAACAGTAACGCGATGGCGCCAGCGGTAAGAAAAAAGCGGGTAACCGATGCGTTATCCAGTTCACAGATAAACTTATCGTACCAACTAAGGACCGCCGGGATGATACCGCTCGCGCCATTAGTCGGCGCGGTCACCACCCGCCCACCGGCGGCATTCTCCTCACTGACGGCAATCGCAAAGGCATTGACCCAGTTGAGGTTGGTGAGAAAGTCGTTAGCAGAGGGTCTCATTGCCAGTGATTTATGCAATGCGCAAGCTCTGCGCGGTACCTGATACGGCCCCGGCAACAGCCCCTCAGTATGCAGACCGCGATGGACTGCCTGCTGCATAATCGCCCAAACGTACGAAAAATAGTCATGCAACGCCGCCTGGGAATGCACCTGTAACTCATTTTTCATCATTAATGCCGCAACGGATAAACCATTGCGCTGACACAGATCCTGCAGTTGCGCCGCATGCTGAAAAGCAAAAGGATATACGTTTTCTTGCGCCGCTGTCTCGGGCGTCGACGCGCCGGGTTTACGAACCTGTCCGGCGCCGGTTGAAAACCATGTTTCTTCATACAACGTAAAATAATCATCCCGGGCGCGAAACGTCATCGCATAGGGATGACCGGCATGCGGTTGCTGATTAGCCAGAATCGTCACCGTCACGGCAACTGAAGGAGAGAGCAGCAAAATACCGTTCTGTTCAGCACGTTTAATGGCCTCCATTTGCTGACGTAAATCAACATCATCCGGCTGGTTACCCAACAGCCCCAGATAAAGAGCGATATCAACGTTATGACACTTGCGGCTTAATGAGAGCGCACCGTATAGCTCAACCTCGATTTCTCGCGTTAGCGGTAAGATCTCCTGTAGCTTTAATTGTGAAATGAAGTTAAACGCGGCACGCATTGGCCCTACTGTTCTTGAACTGGAAGGCCCAATGACGACTTTAAAAATATCAATACAACTTTCCATTTTAGACCCATCCTGTTAGTCAAAATAGAATATACCGCCAGTAGCAACAGACCGTGACGTGTATATCAAAAATGATACCTTTCAGACTTTGTTTATTTATTGGTATAAAAAACAATACTATTTTTTCTTTTTTTTAACATTCACATCTGTGATAAAGCAGGATTCAATCGCCACCCCCTACTATTACAATAACCTTAATTTACAGGAGTGACATAATGGCAATTATTTATTTTATTAGTGCAAAAGAACCTGAAAAACTGCAGGCATGGTTGCATGAAACGTTTCTAAATCGCGATACAAAAGAAAATCAGTGCACACTGGAACAATCACATATAACGCACATCAATAAATCATATTTTAAATTGTCAATACCAGATAAATCATTCACAAATGAAATATATAAAAAACTGCGAATCACGTCATTCGCTCAGCAGTTTGATTTTTTCATTAAACCGCAAATCATTCCAGCGAAAGGAATTATTGCATTCGACATGGACTCGACATTTATCGAAGAAGAAGGTGTCGATGAAATTGCGCGCGTGCTCGGCATCTCCGCACAGATAGCAGAGCTGACGAAGCAGGCGATGGAAGGAAAGCTGGATTTCAATAGCAGCTTTACCCGGCGCATCGGGATGTTAAAAGGAACCCATATCGATGTGATTAATGCCGTATGCGATCAAATGACCGCTTCTCCCGGCATTACCACTATTTTGCCCATTCTCAAACAGAAAGGATTTAAATCGGCGATCATTTCTGGTGGTTTAGACATTTTTACTCGCAGGTTACAGGAAAAATATCATCTGGATTATGTTTTTTCTAATACCGTTGAAATCAGGGACGGTAAACTGACAGATAATATCGCTGCGCCTATCATGAATGCAGATAATAAACAAAAAACATTGGAGCGACTCGCCAATACATTGCAGATACCGCAGCATAATATTATCGCCTGCGGTGATGGCGCTAACGATATTCCCATGCTGACATATGCAGGCACGGGGATTGCTTGGAAAGCTAAACCGGCGGTCAGAGAGTTAATAACAAATCAAATTAACTTTCACGGATTCGAGTCACTTTTGTTCTTGATCGAAAATGGATTATAACCCACGAGCACTGCCTGAAGGGAAACTCATATGAGCTTAAAATCGTTTATATTCAGCCAGACTGATAAGCCGGTTGTAAAAGAAAAACAAGAGATTGACCATACTTACAAAAAATTCAGGATAGAGATCATTACCTCGGTTTTTATCTCTTACGCTGTCTTTTATTTAACGCGTAAAAACTTTTCAGCGGCCATGCCGGCAATGTTGTCTGATACCGCTCTGACTGCAGAAGATTTTGCCATCATGTCTTCACTGTTTTACATCCTGTATGGGTCAATGAAGTTTGTTGGCGGCATGCTGGTTGATAAAATCAATCCGAAAGCCATGACCGGCCCGGTGCTCATTGGCGTTGGGATCGTCAATATTCTTTTTGGTTTTTCCGACAGCGTCGCTGCGTTTTATGTGCTGTACAGCCTCAACGCCATTCTCCAGGGCACCAGTTTTCCGCCAATGGCAAAGATCATGGCATCCTGGTTTTCCAAAAATGAACGTGGGCGTTGGTGGGCGGTCGTTGAGGCGGCGCATAATATCGGCGGCAGTCTCGCCCCACTGTTGACCAGTTTTGCGATTGTCTGGAGCGGCAGCTGGAAAATGGGTTTTTATGTGCCGGGCGCGATCTCCCTGCTGATGGGGATTGTTGCACTCTTTACGATTAAAGACCGTCCCGGGACCTTAGGTTTGCCTAACGTTGGAGAATGGCGCAATGATCCGACAGAACTTGCCCAGGTTAAGGCCAGTCCAGTTAACCTCTCCTTTTGGCAGATTTTCGTTAAATATATCCTGATTAACCCGCTGGTATGGATTATTATCATCGGCGATATGTCTGTTTATATTGCCCGCACCATTCTCAACGACTGGCCGCAAATTTACTATTCGCAGGTACATGGCTGGAGCCTGATTAAGGCCAACTCCATTATCTCGTGGTTTGAAGGCGGTGGACTTGCCGGAGGACTACTGGCGGGTTACTTATCGGACTTTATGTTTAAAAGTAATCGCTGGATGACAGGACTAATATTCGCCTTAATGCTGTGCGTGTGTATTACCTTAATCCCAGTGGTACAGGATACTTCATATACCATTACGGCGATACTCTTCACCATAATGGGGTTCGCCCTGTACGGCCCGCATATGCTTTTTGCCGTCGGTTGTCTGGATGTTACTCATAAAGATGCAGCGGGATCGATAACCGGCTTCCGGGGATTATTTAGCTATGTCGGCGCGGCATTAGCAGGCGTACCGGTGATATTAGTGAAGAATAGCTGGGAGTGGTCTGGTGTTTATCTGTATGCCGTGATCGCCATCCTGTTAACAACCCTGTCACTGGCCTTACTCGCCAAATTCCATCGGCTATAAGCCAGCCAAAACAGGACAGCGGTGTTATAGCCGCTGTCCTTAAGTCAAAAACGTAAGCCATTCTTCAGCATCAAAAAGGTTTCCCCTCTTCATTCGTCTCGCTTTCATTACTTTTTCTCCTTTTTTCTCACTCCATTATCTTATTGATTAAAAAGCATTTCCCTCGAAATAAAATCAAACACAAATGATTTCTATTATCATTTGTGTTTACAAAAATTAATGATTTTGTACAATCACCCCGCTTCTTTACTGAAAAGAGTCCTTAAAAGACAAATACATACAATTGTCATGGCCTTTCACATGACGCGCAGTTTGATTCATTTAAATGGAATGATACAAATGACTATACCTCACGTTAAGGCTGTAGCTGCCGCAGTATGCGTCGCCAGTCTCCCATCACTCGGCCATGCCGCAGAACAAGACACCGTGGTAGTAACAGCTACCGGCTTTGAGCAGAAAATACAGGATGCTCCGGCGTCGATATCTGTTATTACCAAGCAGCAGATCGAAGATAAAGCCTATCGCGATGTCACCGATGCGCTAAAAGATGTCCCTGGCGTCGTCGTCACCGGCGGGGGGAGCAGCAGCGACATCAGTATTCGCGGTATGGCTTCGCAATACACGCTCTTCCTGGTCAACGGTAAACGCATCAGCACCCGCGGCACACGCCCGAACAGCGACAATTCAGGTATTGAGCAAGGTTGGCTGCCGCCGCTGGAATCCATCGAGCGTATTGAAGTCATCCGTGGCCCGATGTCGTCCCTGTATGGTTCCGATGCGATGGGCGGCGTCATTAACGTCATCACCAAGAAAGTCTCGAATACCAAAGCCTGGACCGGCTCTCTGCACGGCGACGCCACGTTCCAGGAGGACAGAGACTCCGGCGATATTTACCAGACCAACGCCTATGCGTCCGGGCCACTGATTGACGGATTACTTGGTGCGAAGGTGACCGGGTTATTCTCCCATCGGGCGGAAGATAAAATCCTCAATGGCTACAATGAACAGCGTATGCGTAACGGAGGGTTAACCCTGAACTTTACGCCAGATGATAAAAATGACGTCGACTTCGATTACGCTCGTGAATTGCAAGACCGCGACAGTACGCCGGGCAAATCTATGGCTGAGGAAAACTGCCGCAACGGAAGCTGTAAGCCCAACAGTAAAAGCGAAAGCAAGTATGTACACACGACCTATTCCTTAACCCACAGTGGTTATTACGACGACTTCAACTCCACCAGCTATGTCCAGCAGGAAGAGAGCGAAAACCCGGGTCGCCAGATGAAGTCTTACAACACGATTTTCAATAACCAGAATCAGGTCTTCCTCGGGGCGCACACCCTGACGTTAGGCGGGCAATACCGTTATGAGAAATTGCGTGATAACGGGAATCAGCTACAAGCTGCTGATGGGCTGAACAAACTGACCCGCTGGAGCTGGGCGTTGTTTGCTGAAGATGAATGGGCCGTTACCGATACCTTTACGTTGACCGGTGGTCTGCGTATGGATAAAGATGAAAACTACGGTGACAACTGGACGCCGCGCGGCTATGGCGTATGGCATCTGAGCGATCAATGGACCTTAAAAGGCGGCGTTTCGGCGGGCTACCGTGCGCCAGACCTGCGCCAGTCATCAGCAAACTGGGGACAGGTCACCGGCGGCGGACGTCTGAACGGAATCATTGTCGGCAATCCAGACCTGAAGCCGGAGAAAAGCCTCAGCGAAGAAATCGGCTTACTGTGGGATAACGGCGACAACCTCAACGCAGGCGTCACCCTGTTCAATACCGACTTCAAAAACAAAATCACCGAGGTGCGTCGCTGTAACAGCAGTTCCGACCCGGCCTGTACTATCGGCAATACCACTTATGACTTCGTCAGCGATCGCGTTAACGTCGATAAAGCTAATATGCGCGGCGTAGAATCCACCTTCGGCTGGAAAATAACCTCCGACGTCAACTGGACGGCGAACTACACCTACACGGAATCTGAGCAGAAAAGCGGTCAGTTCTCCGGCCAGCCATTGAACAAAATGCCAAAGCATATGTTCAACACCACGCTGGACTGGCAGGCCACGCAGGATCTCGGTTTCTGGAGCCGCCTGAATCTGCGCGGGAAAACGTCTGAATACCTGAGCCGTACTTCTATGGCGCAGGGCACGCCGTCCTATACCCAGGTCGATGTGGGTTTACGCTACTATGCCACCAAGGATCTGTTGATGACTGCCGGCGTGTATAACGTGCTGGATAAGCAAATCGATTACGATACCTACGACACCGTCCTCGATGGTCGTCGTTACACGGTTGGCCTGACTTACAGCTTCTAAGTCTGGCGCAATAAAAAACCCCGGCACTCACCATGCCGGGGTTTTGTTATGCTTTTTATACTGTTATTTCTTCACGCGGCCCGGGAATTTCATTTCGCTATAGCGAACAAAATGGGTTCCTTTCGTCAGCTTATAGCCAAACCAGATAATCAGGAACAGTGGGATACCGATATAGGTAGCCATCACGCCGCCCCAGTCAATGCTGTCTTTCAGGAACGCTTCGTAGTTCTGACCGAGGGTAATAATCAGGCACAGCACAAAGGCGAAGATCGGCCCCAGCGGGAAGAAGCCAGAACGATACGGCAGATCTTTCACATCATGACCCTGCAGCACATAACCGCGACGGAAGCGATAGTGGCTAATGGCGATCCCCAGCCAGGCGATAAAGCCCGTCATCCCGGAGGTATTCAGCAACCACAGGTATACGGTCTGGTTGCCAAACATCGAGGTCAGGAAGCACAGCCCCGCCACCACGGTGGTAGCATACAACGCGTTACGCGGTACGCCGCCACAAGACAGTTTACCGAAAATACGTGGCGCTTTGCCGTCACATGCCAGGGTGTAAAGCATACGCGTGGAGGCATACATCCCGGAGTTACCCGCAGATAGCACTGCCGTCAGGATAACTGCGTTCATCACCGCCGCCGCAGACAGCAGACCCGCATGCTGGAATACCAGCGTGAACGGGCTAACGCTAATGTCTTTCACATCGTTACGCAGCAGGCTCGGATCGGTGTACGGAATGATCAGGCTGATAATCAAAATCGCGAACACATAGAACAGCAGGATTCGCCAGAACACCTGACGGACCGCACGTGGGATATTCTTCTCAGGATCTTCAGATTCGCCTGCCGCGATACCGATCAGCTCAGTTCCCTGGAAGGAGAAGCCAACGATCATCGCCACGCCAATCATCGCAGCAAAACCACCGGCAAACGGTGCATCACCGGTCGTCCAGTTGCTCCAGCCCACTGGCTGAGCGCCTTTGAAGATACCGAAAATCATCATCACGCCAACCACGATGAAGATAATGACGGTGGTCACTTTGATCAGTGAGAACCAGTATTCCGCCTCACCGAATCCGCGAACGGAAATGTAGTTCAGCAGGAAAATAACGCCGAGGAACAGCGCGCTCCAGATCCAGCCCGGCGTGTCCGGGAACCACCAGCTCATTACCAACTGTGCGGCCACCAGGTCAACGGCAATCGTTACTGCCCAGTTGTACCAGTAGTTCCACCCCAGCGCGAAACCAAAGCCTTCTTCTACATAGTTCTGACCGTAGGTGGAGAACGAGCCGGAAACCGGCATGTAGGCAGCCAGTTCACCGAGACTGGTCATCAGGAAGTACACCATCAGGCCAATCAGAATATAGGAAAACAGCGCGCCGCCAGGACCCGCCGCAGAAATGGTTGCACCAGATGCAACGAAAAGACCCGTACCGATGGAACCACCAATGGCGATCATCGTCAGGTGACGCGCCTTCAGTTCACGACGTAGCGTGGGCGCTTCTGTGGTTTTAGTTTCGGAAACCATGTGAAAATGCTATCCATCCAAAAAATGAGGCGCGATTGTAGCAGACGAAACGGCATTCTTCCGGCACAAATGCGCTGTTATAAGAGACCTTCATGACTGGCCGCGGATTATAAGTAAAGCAGAAAACAGAGGGTGCAAGGCGGTTAAAACGTAACCGCCATTATGCAAAAAGGAGTCATCACGACAGTGAACGTCTTATTCCCCCTGCTCTACCTGGTCGCTGTAGTGCAAAAAGCGCGTAATGGCATTGGAGATATGTTTTTGTCGATGATGAACACGCCATAGCGTGCGGACCAAATGCGGAAGCGGCACGGGAACTTCGCTCAGCGTTCCCGCCTGTAACTGCTCGGCAATGACCCGCCGCGACAAACAGCTGATCCCGAGACCATGGCGCACCGCATGCTTAATGGCCTCGGAGTTACCCAACTCCATTGCCATCTGAAATCTCGGTAAATGAGACAACAGCAGGTAATCCACCAGTTCACGCGTACCTGATCCTCGTTCACGCAGGATCCACGGCGAAGCAGCCAGCTGTTCCAGCGTAACGGGTCCCTTTGTCAGCGGTGACGACGGTGCCGCGAACACTACCAGCTCGTCTTCAAGCCACGGTTCAGAGATTATTTCCGTACTATGACACGGCCCTTCAATCAGCCCGATATCTACCCGGAAATCCAGTACCGCATTGATCACATCCTGGCTGTTGCCCACGCTAAGCTCCAGCGGCAAATCGGGGAAATCATGCCGATAGCGGGCAATCATGGCAGGCAGAATATAGTTGCCAATGGTGCTACTGGCATAAACCCGAATGGCACCATTATCTTCGCGGAAAAGCTGTTCGATTTCGGTCGTTTGCTCGAGTAGTGCCAGCGCCCGTGGGTAGAGCAAGCGCCCGTGCTCGTTGACTACCAGTCGTTTGCCCACCCGGTCAAAGAGCTGTACGCCAAGCTGTCCTTCCAGATCGGTAAGCGCGGCACTCACCGCCGACTGCGACAATGCCAGCATGACAGACGCCTGGGTCGTTGAGCCGCTTTTTAATACCTCAGCAAACACTTCAAGTTGTCGCAGGGTGATATGCATAGTCGTTTTCCACCGGATATCCGTCACTTACCACTTATAGAGATTAATTATAAATATATAATCAATTTTATTTTTATACCACTTCGCCGTACTCTTTTACCCAGATAAAGGAGAAGGATATGACAGAACTCACCTTGCAGACTCATCGTCGTACAGCGTGGCATTTTATTCCGGGGCTCGCCCTGAGTGCAGTTATCACTGGGGTCGCCTTATGGGGTGGATCCATTCCCGCCGTCGCAGGTGCCGGGTTCAGCGCCCTCACCCTGGCAATCTTACTGGGGATGGTTCTCGGCAATACCGTCTATCCGCACATCTGGAAAAGCTGTGACGGCGGTGTGCTGTTTGCTAAACAACATTTATTGCGTCTGGGGATTATCCTCTACGGGTTTCGCCTCACCTTCGCGCAAATTGCTGACGTTGGCGTCAGCGGTATCGTGATTGATGTGTTAACGCTAAGCAGTACCTTTATGATTGCCTGCTTCCTTGGGCAGAAAGTGTTTGGTCTGGACCGCCATACCAGTTGGCTGATTGGCGCGGGGAGCAGCATTTGTGGTGCCGCCGCCGTGCTGGCAACTGAACCGGTGGTGAAAGCGGAAGCCAGTAAGGTGACCGTCGCTGTCGCCACAGTGGTCATCTTCGGTACCATCGCTATCTTCCTGTATCCGGCGATGTACCCGCTACTGGCGCACTGGTTTAGCCCGGAAACCTACGGCATTTACATTGGTTCCACCATGCATGAAGTCGCTCAGGTTGTGGCTGCCGGTCACGCCATTAACCCGGATGCGGAAAACGCCGCGGTTATTGCCAAAATGCTGCGCGTCATGATGCTGGCACCGTTCCTTATCCTGTTGGCCGCTCGCGTTAAACAGCTTTCTCCGGCCACCGGTGGTGAGAAGAGCAAAATCACCATTCCGTGGTTTGCCATCCTGTTCATTGTGGTCGCGATTTTTAACTCGTTCCACTTTCTGCCGCAGTCGGTAGTGAATATGCTGGTAACACTGGATACCATTTTGCTGGCAATGGCGATGGCTGCACTGGGGCTGACCACTCACGTTAGCGCCCTGAAAAAAGCCGGTGCTAAACCGTTACTGATGGCCCTGCTGCTGTTTGTCTGGCTGATTGTGGGCGGTGGCGCGATTAACCTCGCTATCCACGCACTGATGGCATAAACGAGCACGACTCCCCCCCATTAACCCGCTATACTCTCCCCTTTTGAGTATGGCGGGTTTAATTTATGAAATATATTGGAGCGCACGTAAGCGCCGCTGGCGGTCTGGCTAACGCCGCTATTCGAGCCGCAGAAATCGAAGCGACCGCATTCGCCCTGTTCACCAAGAATCAGCGTCAGTGGCGTGCCGCGCCGCTGACCACCGAAATCATTGATGGTTTCAAATCTGCCTGCGAGAAGTATCACTATACTTCCGCGCAAATCCTGCCTCACGACAGCTACCTGATAAATCTCGGTCATCCGGTCAGCGATGCGCTGGAAAAATCACGCGAGGCGTTTATCGATGAAATGCAGCGCTGCGAACAGCTTGGCCTATCCCTGTTGAACTTTCACCCGGGCAGCCATTTGATGCAGATCCCGGAAGATGAATGTCTGGCGCGCATTGCCGAATCCATCAACATCGCCCTCGCCCAGACCCAGGGCGTTACAGCGGTAATTGAAAATACCGCCGGACAGGGCAGCAACCTTGGCTTTAAGTTTGAGCACCTGGCCGCCATTATCGACGGCGTAGAAGATAAATCCCGTGTCGGCGTCTGTATTGATACCTGCCACGCCTTCGCGGCCGGTTACGATTTGCGTTCCGTTGAGGAATGCGAAAAGACGTTTGCGGAATTCGAACGTATTGTCGGCTTCAAATATCTGCGCGGTATGCACCTGAACGACGCAAAGAGCACGTTTGGCAGCCGCGTTGACCGTCACCACAGCTTGGGTGAAGGCAATATTGGCCACGACGCATTCCGATGGATTATGCAGGACAATCGTTTTGACGGCATTCCGCTGGTGCTGGAAACCATTAATCCAGATATCTGGGCAGAAGAGATTGCCTGGCTGAAAGCCCAGCAAACAGAAAAAGCGGTGGCCTAATCATGAACGACAGGGAAAAGCAGATCCTTAAGATCCTGCGCCGCAATCCGTTGATTCAGCAGAATGAAATCGCCGATATTTTGCAGATCAGCCGTTCACGCGTCGCTGCGCATATTATGGATTTAATGCGTAAAGGCATGATCAAAGGTAAAGGTTATATCCTTACCGAACAGGATTATTGCGTGGTTGTAGGGGCTATCAACATGGATATCCGGGGTGTTGCAGACATCCATTATCCTCAGGCAGCCTCTAACCCTGGTAGCATTCATTGCTCAGCGGGCGGTGTAGGACGTAACATCGCCCACAACCTGGCGCTGCTGGGGCGCGACGTACATTTAATTTCCGCTGTTGGCAGTGACTTCTATGGCGAAACATTGCTGGAACAAACGCGTCAGGCTGGTGTTAACGTTTCCAGCTGCATTCGTCTGCATGGACACAATACCTCAACCTACCTGTCGATCGCTAATCAGCGGGAAGAGACCGTCCTGGCCATTAACGATACCCATATCCTGCAACAATTGACGCCGCAGTTGCTGAACAGTTCGCGAGATTTGATCCGCCATTCCGGTGTCGTACTGGCCGATTGCAATCTGACCGCCGAAGCCATTGAGTGGGTCTTTACTATTGCCGATGACATTCCGGTATTTATTGACACCGTTTCAGAGTTCAAAGCGGCAAAAATGAAGACCTGGTTTACGCGTATTCATACGCTTAAACCCACGCAGAAAGAGCTTGCGATTTTATGGGGCCAACCTATTCATACTGATGCGGATCGCGTACAGGCCGTCAATAGCCTGCATCAGCAAGGGGTAAAACGCATTTTTGTCTGCCTGGAAGATGAATCCGTTTTTTGCAGCGAAAAGGACGGCGAACAGTTTTTATTGACGCCGCCTGAGCATACGGTGGTAGACAGTTTTGGTGCCGATGACGCTTTTATGGCGGGATTACTGTACAGCTTTCTGGAAGGCAGTGAGTTTCGTGAAAGCGCGCGCTTTGCCATGGCCTGCGCGGCATTATCGCGGGCCAGCGTCAGTATCAACAACCCAACGCTCTCTGCGGATAACGCTCTGTATTTGCTGCAAACAGCTTGAATGTCTGCCGGATAGCGCTACGCTTATCCGGCCTACAAACTTTATTTTATGCCAGTCCGATAAAGAAACCGGCGATAGTGGCGCTCATCAGGTTCGACAGCGTTGCTGCTGCCAGCGCACGCATTCCAAGCTGCGCGATTTCCGGTGCACGCTGTGGCGCAATCGCCGAAAATGCCCCGACCACGACGCCAATCGAACCGAAGTTCGCGAAACCACACAGCGCAAACGAGATAATCGCGATGGTCTTCACGTCCAGCGTCCCGCCCGTTTGCAGATACGGCGAGAAGTTGAGATAAGCGACAAATTCGTTGATCGCCAGCTTCTGTCCAATCAAGCTACCTGCCAGCGTTGCATCACTCCAGTCCACGCCCATAATCCATGCCAGCGGGGCTAACACATAGCCAAAGATCCCTTCCAGAGTGGCATGCCCATAACCAAACCAACCACCAATTCCGCCGATAATACCGTTAATCAGCGCGATAATGGCGACAAATGCCATAACTACTGTCGCCACACCTGCGGCGATCTTCAGCCCGGTCATCGCCCCACTCGCCGCCGCCTCGATGATGCTTTTCGGTGGTGTTTCAGTAAATGACAGGTTTTCAAAGGTGACGCGAGATTCTTCCGTTGCCGGACTCAGCATACGCGCGAACAAAATACCGCCAGGGATTGCCATCAAGGATGCCGCCAACAAATAATCAATCGGGACGCCCATTCCGGCGTAACCAATCATCATTGAGCCAGCAATCGAGGCCATCCCGCTACAGATAGCGGTAAACAACTCATTGCGATTCAGGCGATCAATAAACGGTTTCACGATTGCCGGGATCTCGTTTTGCCCGAGGAAAATCGTGGTTACGGCGACAAATGACTCGATCTTACTGATATTCAGCGCCTTCTGGAAAATACCGCCGAGGATGCGGATCAACAGCCCCATCACGCCAATGTAGTAGAGCAGACTGATGAGTGCGGTCACAAAAATGATGGCCGGGAGCACCCGGAAGGCGAAAATAAACCCGGCCCCGTCAAACAGCACATCCATTTTTGGCCCAACCAGAGAGCCGAAGATAAATGCGCTACCTGCATCACTATATGACATCACCTTGTGCACGCCGAGCGCGGCCTGTTCAACCAGCCATTTTCCCGGCGGGAAATAGAGCATAATGCCGCCGATGGCTATTTGCAGTACCAGCGCAGCCCCAACAGTGCGCAGACTAATACGTTTTTTATTTACTGACAGCAGAAACGCGATGGCCAGTAATACCACCATACCCACAACACTTCTCATTATATCCATAATGAAATTCCCTTCATGCCAGGAAACCCAGCGTTATCGCCAGGTTTTGGTAGGTTTGATATTCGCGGGCGACCGCATTCTGCCCGGGAAATTCTGTCAGGCGAGGCGTTGATACTCCTTCGCAATTTCACAGGCCAGCACTGCGTTGTTGAACACCAGCTGAATATTTGATTTCAGACTGTCGCCGCCGGTCAGCTCCGCAACTCGCGCCAACAGGAACGGCGTACTTTCTTTACCCACGACGCCCTGCTCTTCCGCTTCTTTTACCGCCCGATCGATAGCCGCATTAATTTTCTCTTCGGCCATAGCAAACTGCTCCGGGATTGGATTGGCGACAACCAGGCCTCCATTGAGACCCGTTTGCCATTTCACCGCCATGGCGCGGGCAATCTCTTTCGCGCTGTCCAGACGGATACTGACTTCAAAAGGACTGGTACGACAGAAAAATGCCGGGAGCGATGTTGTCTGATAACCAATTAACGGTACGCCAAAGGTTTCTAAATATTCAGTCGTTAAACCGAGATCCAAAATAGATTTCGCCCCGGCACAAATTACCGTGACATTGGTATGTGCCAGTTCCTGTAGATCTGCGGAAATATCAAACGTATGTTCAGCACCACGATGAACGCCGCCAATTCCCCCGGTCGCAAATACTTTAATTCCGGCCAACGCGGCAATAATCATCGTAGAGGCAACGGTGGTGGCACCATTTTTCCCTGCCGCGACCACAAATGGCAAATCACGACGGCTGACTTTAGTAACATTATGTCCTTCTCGTCCAAGCAACTCAATTTCATCTTTACTTAAACCTACTTTCATTATTCCGCCGATAATGGCAATGGTCGCAGGAACAGCGCCGTGCTTACGAATAGTTTCTTCTACTTCAATCGCTGTCTGAGCATTCTGCGGAAATGGCATACCATGAGAAATAATGGTTGATTCAAGCGCAACAATCGGTTTTTTACTGTTTAATGCTTGCTGAACTTCTGGTGATATTTGTAATAATTCAGAGGAAAGAGTTAATTCAGACATTCTGTGTTCTCCACTATTAAGCTAACATTCGCAACAGACAAATCAGGGTTATTGGTATATTCACAGGCTAATGCCATTGATGAACACGCCTGCGCAAATCGGACCGAATCAATAAAGGGCATACCATCTACCCAGCAGGAAGCCAGTCCAGCCATCATCGCATCGCCAGCCCCTGTAACATTAATGACGCGAGTTTTAATGGGGAGCGACCAACCGCAACTCCCCGTAATATCGCTGTAATAAACACCGTCGCCCCCCATGCTAAGCACCAGCCGGTTTAAGCCACGATCATGAAACCACGCAGCGACTTTTCCAACGTCATCGCGCCCGGAAAGCGCAATACCGCTAAGCGTTTCGGCTTCAAGGCGATTTGGTTTGAGGGTGTGAATTTTTGCAAGACGCCTGCGAATTTTCACACACTTCCAGGCCGATACCGGGTCAACAAACACCGGAACATCTCCGGCATTTTCCAGTACCCATGCCAGAGCGTCTTCATTGATATTGCAATCGGCGATAATGACTTTTGCCTGCCGAATAAAATCAAAATGCTGCGATAAAAATTCTGCTGAAATATGTTCTGTAATACTCATATCATTAATAGCAACTAACATTTCACCGGTGTTATCAAGCAACGATAAATAACTTGATGTATTTTCTCCGGGAACGATAAGACACTTATCAACATGTACTCCAGATTGATTGGTTTGTGCCAACAATGATTGACCATAAAAATCGTTACCAACCGCTGTTAGCAACCACGAATTTTTACCCAGCAGCGCGAGATTATGAGCAATATTGCGTCCTACGCCGCCGGGGGTGAATTTAATTTTACCTGGGTTAGAATCCGCATAATTTAGTGAAGCATGCGAATACCCAGCAACATCCATATTGGCTGAGCCAATCGTTACGATGTATTCCTTTTCACGCATAGCACGTCCCCTGGCAATTAACTTGCCACAAATGAGTTCGTTAAAAATAACCAACGCCACACATTAGGTTATTAGAGCACATGTTCATCATCAAACACATGTTCATAGTAAGCGTGTTTTTGACAAAGTAAATCTATCCACAAGCTATAAAGTCGATAGATATGAACAGAATCACAATTTTTTATAGATACAGTTTATCAGGGAGAGAGGAAATGAGAGGTAGTACACAAATTGATCAAATTAAAAGGTATCCTTGGTCATAACCGGAGATTTTCAGACACGCCAGAGGAACTGGCGCGTATCAACTAAGCGAAACCAGATCCTCTGGCATATGGTTGTACAAAATCCGCCAAAAGTGCTCAGCCGTTTTATTCAGGCGAGTGTCCATCCGGTAAATATAGGCCTGAATAGGCACCATCAGTTCCGGTGTCTGCAGGCAAACCAGCCGCTTATCGCGCAGTTCGTTTACGATAGTCCACGCCGGTAACCAGGCGATACCATGCCCATCCAAGGCCATATTTTTCAATAACTCACTCATCGAAGACATAAACAGCGTTCGTGCTGAAATACCGCCTACTTCTGCCAAATGGCGGTTTACCAGTCTCCCCATGTAGGATGTGCTGGTATAGTTCAAAATTGGCGCCTGCGGCTGATAGAGATCAAACAACGGTTTTCCCTGCGCACCAGCCGCACAGACGGGATACAGCTCAGACTCAAAAACCTTCAAGCCGCAGAATGGTGACTGCATTAAGTCTTCATCCCGAAAAGAGATAATAAAATCACTTTTCCCCTCGCGCAGAGTATTCACCGCCTGAACAACATCGATAGCTTCGACGTGCCAGACAAATTCCTCACCCCAGGCTGCCATTGCGTGCACTAATCTGGGCAACATCGTCAGCGACAGAGAATGTGCCGCCGCAATTTTAATATTGGGTACCCCAAGCAAGTTGTGGCCACTTAGCTCATCCAGATTACATTCCAGCTGTTGCAGCAGGCTACGGGTTTGCGAATGGAATAGCTTGCCCTCCTCCGTGAGTTGCAGGGGGCTCGTTGTACGATCAAAAAGTAACACGCCTACGGCGGATTCGAGTGCTTTGATCCGTCGGCTAAATGCTGGTTGGGAAATGTTGCGTTCCTCAGCCGCCTGGGAAAAATGACGGCACGCTTCCAGCGTCAGAAAGTCATATAACCATTTTGTCTCAATATTTTTCATGCGTATCACACGGATTTTGAAATATGCCGATTAACCTGAAACATCATGCCTGAATATTTCCGCAGATGATATTCATCATCAACACCTGATGATTTGTTTTTTGCATCAAACGTTCGTTTTTAACATTAACAGGTTCCTTTGCTCAACGGCTACGACCGCTTAGCCGCGCTGGAACGTCAGGTCTCTGGCTAAATACTGGCCTACCGAGAATGCAAAAGAAACCGCAGCTATGCAGTTTTTGCATTGAACCCAACATTATTGCATTTCTCCTCGCGTCTCACTGCTGTTAAACATGATCAGCAGACACAATCCAGATCTGAATATTAATTATCGGTCAGTCGAGGTATATATCGTGAAAGGTTTAATTGGCGTACTGGGTGGTATGGGACCAGCTGCAACCGTCGATCTGTTTAATAAGTTTGTCACCTTTACCGTAGCACAACGTGACCAGGAACATATCCCATTAATTATTTCCTCTATTCCAGATATTCCTGACCGAACCGACGCGTTAATGCATCATGGTAATTCCCCACTCCCGGCAATGCGCGATTATATGCATAAACTTGAAGATGCTGGTGCCGAATGTATTGTGATCCCCTGTAATACCGCCCACTTTTGGTTTGACGAATTAAAAAAGTGCTGTCACACAGAGCTGCTGAGCATTGTTGAAACGACTATCAACGAGGTCAGGAACTGTGGAAAATCGCGTATCGGATTACTCGCTACCAACGCCACATTGTACATGGGTCTCTATCAAAAGGGCATAGAATCTCTTGGGTTAACCTGCGTCAGCCCTGACTCGGCCAGTCAGGAAAAGGTGATGGAAAGTATCTATTGCTTAAAAGCCGGTGAGGTTAAGCGGGCGCAAACGCTGATGAATGAACAGGCAGAAGCACTCTTCTCACGCGGCGCACAGGTCATCGTGCTGGGATGTACTGAAGTTCCCGTCATTCTTGCTGAGGCAGTCAAAATGTCACCCGAAAAATATATTGATTCAACCGGTTCGTTGGTTCGCGCCGGTATTAAATGGTACGAGAAACGCGTTGGAAAAAATCATCTTTTAGCGCAATGAAAATAAAATTCAGGTTAATTATCGCATCAAATAAACACTCACATTAATAACGAATCACTCTCTGGCGGAGGCCATTATGATTTGGCTGGAAATTATCGTAGTGTTGGGCGCAATATTTTTTGGTATCCGCCTCGGCGGTATTGGTATTGGTTTATGTGGTGGATTGGGGCTGGCTATTTTAACACTGGGATTTGGGTTACAAATTGGTTCGCCACCCGTTGACGTGATTCTCATTATTATGACGGTGGTAGTGGCTGCCTCTGCACTACAAGCCGCCGGTGGTATGGATTATCTGGTTCGTGTCGCCGGCAATTTTATGCGTCGCAACCCTAAATATATCAATATAATTGCGCCAATTATCACCTGGTCAATGACCATTATGGCGGGAACAGGATTCATTGTCTTTTCCACTTTACCGGTGATTGCCGAAGTTGCCAAAGAATCAGGTATCCGCCCTTCTCGTACCCTCGCAGGATCCGTCGTGGCCTCTCAGGTGGCAATATCCGGCTCGCCGATCAGTGCCGCAATGGCGGCTATGCTGACCATAATGGAAGGCAACGGTATCAGCTTTATCCAGGTCATGGCGGTGTGTCTGCCAGCCTCGTTTGTCGCCGCGATGGTCGCAGCGTTTATCGCTTCCCGTCAGGGATGTGAACTACAGGATGATGAAGTCTATCTGGAACGTCTGCAAAAAGGGTTGGTGCGTAAATACGAAGGGCAAAACAGCACTACGCCGGGTGCCAGACTGTCAGTAGCCCTGTTTATGTTGGCAACGGTCGTCATCGTTATTCTTGCCGCATGCCCTCAACTACGCCCTGGATTCGATGCAGGTAACCCAATGAATACAAGGGACATTATCATTATCTGCATGCTGGCTGCCGCGTGTCTGATGGTGGTGTTATGCAAAACATCAACTGACGCCATTGTCCTGACATCCACGTTCCGTGCGGGAATGAGTTCGTTGGCGGTGATTCTGGGGATTGTTACGCTGGGCACAACCTTCATTGACGCCCACTTAACAGGGATAAAGGATATCGCGGGCGACATTCTACGGGCTTATCCGATGCTATTGGCTCTGGTGCTGTTTGGTACCTGCGCGCTTCTCTATTCGCAGGGAGCCACCACGCCGCTGATTATCCCGCTTGCCGTTGCGCTCGGTGTACCCACCTGGGCGATTCTGGCTTCCTATGTGGCAGTAACCGGGGTATTTGTTCTACCCACGTATCCCACTTCGCTGGCAGCAATGGAGTTCGACACCACCGGGACAACGCGCGTGGGTAAGTATGTCTTAAACCATCCGTTTATGCTGCCAGGACTGGGTGGGATCATCGCAGGCGTTGCCTTTGGTTTTATCATCGCGCCAATGATTGCCTGAACCGTTTTACACCTCTCCGGGCGGCGGTTAATAGATAAAAAAAAGGGGCAGAGAAATCTCTGCCCCCGATATCAGCATTCAATCATGCCGCTTTTGCCACAACCTCTGCTTCCGGGCGTTTCAGTACCGCGTAGGAAAGCCCGGCTACCAGCGTACCGGCGATAATGGCCAGCAGGTATCCCAGTACCGGTGTAATTGCGCCAGGAATCAACAGCACGAACAGACCACCGTGCGGTGCCATCAGCTTCGCACCTACCGCCATCGAGATAGCACCGGTAATCGCGCCGCCCACGATACAGCAAGGCAGAACACGCATCGGGTCACGGGCAGCGAATGGGATAGCCCCTTCGGTGATAAAGCACAGGCCCAGCACCAGCGCTGCTTTACCGCCTTCCTGCTGCGCTTTGTCGAACTTACGACGCGCAACCAGCGTTGCCAGACCCAGCGCCAACGGAGGCACCATACCTGCCGCCATGATGGCAGCCATCGGCGCATAGGTTTGCGTACTGAGCAGACCCACACCGAAAGCATACGCCGCTTTGTTAACCGGACCGCCCATGTCGGTACACATCATGCCGCCAAGAATTGCCCCAAGCAGTACCGCATTCGCTGTGCCCATGGTTTGCAGCCAGTGGGTCAGACCTTCCAGAATACCGGCTACTGGTTTACCGATCAGGTAGATCATGGCCAGGCCCACCACCAGACTTGAAAGCAGCGGAATGATCAGGATCGGTTTCAGCGCTTCCATACTCTGTGGGAGTTTCAGCTTCGTACTGATGAGTTTTGCCACATAACCCGCAAGGAAACCGGCAATAATCCCGCCAATAAAGCCGGACCCCGTACTCACCGCCAGCATACCGCCGATAAGACCCGGCGTCAGACCCGGACGGTCAGCGATGGAAAACGCGATATAACCCGCCAGAACCGGCACCATCAACGCAAAGGCTGAACCACCGCCAATCTGCATCAATGCCGCCGCCAGCGTACCCTGCTCTTTAAATGCTTCAATGCCAAAAGCGAATGAGAGTGCAATACACAGACCGCCAGCAACCACCATCGGCAGCATATAGGACACGCCCGTCAGCAGGTGACGATATGCACCCGCACTCTCTTTCTTACCTTCGGTTGCTGAAGTCTGCGCTTTGCCGGTTGGCTGATACGGCGTTGCTTCTTCCAGCGCTTTGTCCAGCTCCTGCTTGGTTTTCTTCAGTGCGAGACCAGTAGACGTACGGTACATTGGTTTCCCGGCAAACTTCGCCAGATCAACTTCAATGTCAGCCGCCACAATCACCAGGTCCGCCTGAGCCACCTCTTCCGGCGTAATAGCATTGCCTGCGCCAACAGAACCACGGGTTTCAACCTTCACCCACCAGCCACGTTTTTTCGCTTCTGTTTCAATAGCTTCAGCAGCCATAAACGTATGCGCAACGCCGGTCGGACAAGCCGTCACCGCCACAACGCGTTTTGGACCACTACTGGTCACAGGCGCTGTTGCAACCGGAGCGCTGTATGGTTTTGCATGACCTTTTGCTTCGCTGAGGAACAGTTCAGGATGCGCAACTGCACGACCTATATCGCCCAGCCAGACTTTTTTGCCGTTCAGCGAACTGTCGGCAGGAAGCGTGTCGCCCAGAACAATTGCCAGTTCTGCATCATTCGGATTATCAATAATTTCAAGATGTGCTTTCTGCGCCGCCGCTCCAAGCAGGGTTTTCGCCATGTAAGCGCGAGCCTGGCCGAGATTAGCGTCAATAATCAGCAGCGTTTTCATTATGCCTCTCCTGCTGTCAGTTAAACGGTTTTAAGTCGACACGCGCCATCATTGCGGCCAACTGAGGACGATCGGTAATGCCCACATTGCTTTGGCTTACCGCCAGGGCGGCAACAGCTGTCGCCAGACGCAGGGTATGTTCGCTGGACTCACGCATCAGCAGCCCGTAAATCAGACCGCCAACCATTGAATCGCCCGCGCCTACGGTGCTAACCACGTCAACTGACGGTGGTTTAGCAATCCATTCACCTGAAGCGTTAACCCACAGCGCACCTTCTGCGCCAAGTGAAATCACCACGTGAGCAATCCCCTGCTCGCGCAGCGCATGCGCCGCTTCAATCACATCTTTCATTTCCGGTAGCTTACGGCCCGCCCAGATTTCCAGCTCCCGACGGTTTGGTTTCACCAGCCACGGTGCTGCTTTCAGACCCGCCACCAGCGCTTCACGACTACTATCAAAGATAATGCAAGGACACTGAGTGCGCAGGCGAGTCATCCAGTCGGTGAAGGCTTCCGGGCTCACGCCAGTCGGCAAACTGCCGCTGACGCACACCATGTCGAACTGGCCCAGCCAGCTCAGGGAGTCATTCACAAACCGTTCCCAGTCAGCCGGGGTGACGTCAAAGCCGGAGAAATTGAAATCGGTCACTTCGCCGTCTTTTTCGGTCAGCTTGACGTTGATACGGGTACGCCCTTGTACAACCTGAAAACGGTTGGCAATGCCCAGCTCGCTAAACAACTGCTGGAAACCATCCTGGTTGTCTTTACCCAGGAAACCGCCTACCGTGACATCAATACCTAAATCTTTCAGAACTTTAGCGACGTTAATCCCTTTCCCTGCCGCGTGCAGACCGGTTGTTTTAACCAGGTTCACTTCACCGCGTTCAATTTCCGGGCAGAAACCCACCAGGTCGTATGCCGGGTTGAGGGTGATAGTAGCAACACGTCTGCTCATTACGCGCCCTCCCCAAGACCTGCCGCGATGGCTTCGCCAATCGCTTTCAGCGCCTGTTCAGCATCCTCGCCCTGGGCGGTAAAGCGCAGGTGATGTCCTTTCTTCACGCCTAATGCCACAACTTTCATCAGACTGCGTCCATTCGCCGGTTTGCCGGTTCCATCAAGATTTGTCACGGTAATTTCACTGTTAAATTGTTTGATCGTATTCACCAGCATGGTGCCCGGACGGGCGTGTAAGCCATGCTCATTGCGCACAATAAATTCGGCGCTCAGTACATCATCAGTTAAGGCGTCATCGCTGGTCAGCAGCGCCAGCAACGTTGCCGCATCGGCTTTCAACAAACGGTCAGCTTTATTATTCAGCAGCAGATCGCCAAGACGCTTCAGCACCGCAACCGGTTGATCGTCATTCATGGCGACAGTCACCAGCAGGGCCGCAGCTTCACCTTGTACATCAAACGCTGTCGCTACGCGGCTGACCGCAACGGCGCTACGCACGTTACCTTCAGCACAGTCATTCAGCCAGATACCCTGGCCGAGATTCATCGGATGCTCATTTATCGCTCTGGCGACAAAGGCGGTGTCAACCGCACCGACCTCTTTCAGCCGCGCCGCGTTGAGCGCCTGCAGCGTTACCAGCGAGTTGGCAACGACGTCCAGCGACAGCGTTTCGTTATCAAGCTTTAGCTGTTCGCTTTGCTTTTCACCCATCAGCAACGCGCGCAGCTCTTCCGCCGTGGTCGCAGATTTCAGCTGTTCAGCGACGGAGTCATCACTCAGTACGTGCGTCAGCTGACGCAGCAAACCGAGGTGCTCATCCGAGCTGGCGGCAATACCGATCGCCACATATGCAACCTGCCCCTCTCCCCAGGTCACACCCTGCGGAAACTGAAACACCTGCACGCCGGTTTTCAACACTTGATCGCGCGTGTCCGTCGTACCGTGAGGAATAGCAATACCGTTGCCGAGGAACGTGGACGTCTGTTGTTCACGCGCCAGCATGCCATTGACGTAGCCTTCCGCGACGTTACCCGCCTGCACTAAGGCTGCGGCAACCTGGCGAATAGCCTCTTCTTTATTCCCGGCCTGTTCGCCCGGGTGAATATCCTGAACAGATAACTGGAACATGGTTCTCCTCTCCCGCTGAATTGAAACGATTCAGCCAACATGAGAAAAATGGCGTCACCTGACTCCATCAGTTATGGCGAGATGACGCTGAAACGTTTCAAGAAGTCTTGCTCTTTTTTCTGCAGCACACAAGTAAAGTTAACAAATTACTTGCTGAATTTAGAGATAACGCACATTTTCTCTTCGCCAGAGATCAAATTGCTGACGCAAAAACGGCGTCAGCTTGTCAAATTCAGCTACGTCAGCAAACTGCATTCTCTGACTGAAATGCTATTTTGATTTTTAATGCCGATTTTGATTTGGCTCCCTGTTTATTTTCTGACAAGCAGCGTAAACTCCGCGTCTCTTCACATCATTGATATCAAAACATGCATAACACCCCCGTAGCCGCCTCACCCCGGGCGTTTGATTTAACGTCTGCGGCGTTCCTGCTTGTCGCATTTCTGACGGGTATCGCCGGTGCGTTGCAGACGCCAACGCTTAGTCTTTTTCTGACGGATGAAGTCCATGCCCGTCCCGGCATGGTCGGGTTCTTTTTTACCGGTAGCGCCGTAATCGGCATTTTGGTGAGTCAGTTTCTGGCCGGACGTTCAGATAAAAAGGGCGATCGCAAAAACTTGATCGTATTTTGCTGCGTGCTGGGGATGCTGGCCTGCGTGCTTTTCGCCTGGAACCGTAACTATTTTATCTTGTTGTTTGTCGGGGTATTCCTCAGCAGCTTTGGTTCGACCGCCAACCCGCAAATGTTTGCCCTCGCTCGCGAGCATGCCGACCGTACGGGACGGGAAGCCGTCATGTTCAGTTCAATATTACGTGCGCAGGTTTCGCTGGCCTGGGTGATTGGCCCGCCGCTGGCCTACGCGCTGGCCATGGGGTTCAGCTTTACGGTCATGTACCTCAGTGCGGCAGTGGCATTTATTGTCTGCGGCATAATGGTCTGGTTGTTCTTACCCTCAATGAGTAAAAACGTGCCGCTCGCGACAGGCGCGGTGGAGGCCCCAAGGCGCAATCGACGCGATACACTGCTGTTGTTTGTTATATGCACATTAATGTGGGGAACCAATAGTCTCTATATCATTAATATGCCACTGTTTATTATCAACGAACTGCATCTGCCGGAAAAACTGGCGGGCATCATGATGGGAACCGCCGCAGGACTGGAGATCCCAACCATGCTGATTGCCGGATACTTCGCTAAGCGTTTAGGTAAACGCCTGTTGATGCGAATTGCCGTCGTCGCTGGATTTTTCTTTTATGCCGGTATGTTGTTGGCTCACTCTCCCGCGATATTGCTTGGCTTACAGCTGCTGAACGCAATTTACATCGGTATTCTCGGCGGGATTGGCATGCTCTATTTCCAGGACCTGATGCCGGGACAGGCGGGTTCAGCCACGACCCTTTATACGAATACTATTCGCGTGGGCTGGATTATTGCCGGTTCGCTGGCGGGTATTGCCGCAGAAATCTGGAACTATCACGCAGTGTTCTGGTTTGCGCTGGTGATGATAGTCGCCACCGTCGTGTGCCTGGCGCGCATAAAAGATGTTTAAGGTGCGGTCAGTGTTTCGAGCTCAATAAGATACACCATCGCCTGGTGCGTCGTCTGTCCGCACATTTCCGCACTGGGCTGTAAACCGGCGCACACTTTTGGTCGCAGCGGCGAGCCAAAAATTTTACAGCGCAGGGATTCATCAAGCTGAACACATGGCGTATTAGCGGGCTTGCCTTGTGGCATGCCGGGGATGGGGCTGGAGATTGAAGGTGCGGTGCAGCATGCACCACAATCCGGACGGCATTCCATACAAGTACTCTCTTAAGCGTAAACCATCGGATTGTGCGGGAAGCGCACAGTAACACCTTTTTTGCACCAGCAAAAGCATGAATTCCGCTTGCCTGAATGCCCCAGCGCGAGTAGTTTTACGCGATATTTTAGACACCCCTCATTACAGGATTTTTTCGATGCCAAGAGCGAACGAAATTAAAAAAGGTATGGTACTGAATTACAACGGCAAACTGTTGATTGTAAAAGATATTGACATTCAGTCACCCACCGCACGCGGCGCTGCAACGCTGTACAAAATGCGTTTTTCTGATGTTCGTACCGGTCTGAAAGTTGAAGAGCGCTTCAAAGGCGATGATATTGTTGATACCGTCACCCTGAGCCGTCGTGGCGTTGATTTCTCCTACGTCGATGGCAACGAATACGTCTTTATGGATAAAGAAGACTATACCCCGTATACCTTCACCAAAGACCAGATTGAAGAAGAGCTGCTGTTCATGCCGGAAGGTGGAATGCCAGATATGCAGGTACTGACCTGGGACGGTCAGTTGTTGGCGCTTGAACTGCCGCAAACGGTAGACCTGGAGATCGTTGAAACGGCACCGGGCATTAAAGGCGCCTCAGCAAGTGCGCGTAACAAACCGGCGACCCTGAGCACCGGTCTGGTTATTCTTGTTCCTGAGTATCTGAGTGCGGGTGAGAAAATCCGAATTCATATCGAAGAACGTCGCTATATGGGTCGCGCGGATTAATTTTCTGCCGCTCATCGACGACAAGGGACAGCGCAGGCTGTCCCTTTGTCATTTTCAGCACTGACTGCTGAAATAAAAATCATCCATCAACAGCGTTTCCAGATACTGTTCATCCTCGCGCATAAAACGCACTATCAGATTAACCGCCTGAGGATAAAACCCCTCGTTATCCCGCACCAGACAAGCGTCGCGAAATAACGGTGCCCAGCACAGAATATGATGATGTAAAAAGTAATACTGTGTTGAGAACGGCTCCTCTTTAGCAACCATCCTCGCCATCAATGCCAGTTGTACGGCAATATGATCGGAAGGTTCATTTTCCCGCGCCGCCAGCCCTTGTTCGACCAACAGAACATTCATTTGCCGGCGTTCTGCTGCAGCTGTCGTGTGCGGATAGTGTCCTGCGTAGGGAGAAACACTCGCAGGCGGTGCCAGCAGAAACAGCGAGGCAAAATCTGCAGCCAGTTCCAACTGTCGGGAGTCCCGCCGCAAAGCCCGAGCCAGGCTACGCTCAAATTGTTTTACCTCGGCAGACAATCCGGGGATCGCCGCCAGTGATGCAATCCACGCCCGATGCTCGCCGCTTTCCAGACTGGTGAGCTGTTTTTCGTCCAGCTCACGAAATAACAATTGTGAAAACCATTGGTAGATCGCCGCACGTTGTAGATGAATTTGATTATGCTGCACTTGCCCCCTCCTCTTGCACCGTCTGCGGTCCACCAAATGCCGTCACCTGCGGAGCTTTCTGCTGATAACGTTCGACCTCCACCAGCACGGTATGCGCCGACGGCCCCTGAGCCAGTTGCGAAGTACCCATATCCGCGCTCAGTACGTTCGGATCACCATAGGTGCATAACGTTCCGGCTTTCCCCCCTTCCTGCGGGGAGTACCACGCCCCTTCATGAATGCGGATCACGCCTGGGGTAAAATCCGGACTGACCACCACACCAGCCAACACCTGGCCACGAGCGTTAAAGACACGGGCGATATCACCGGCTTTTAAACCACGCGCGGCGGCGTCCTGTTCGCTGATGTAAAGCGGCTCTCTCCCGGCAACCGCGTAGGTGTTGCGAAACGCCTCGCTGGAGCACAACTGGGAGTGCAGACGTTTATCCGGGTGGCAGGATTGCAGATGCAGCGGGTATTTATCTGTTTTGCCGCTATAGGTACGCTCAAATGGCTCCATCCACACCGGATGCCCCGGACAGTCCTTGTAGGCGAAGCCTGCGATGGTTTTGCTGTAGATTTCAATCAAACCAGACGGCGTTCCCAACGGATTAAGATCAGGCTGGTCGCGAAACTCACCGTGACGCACCCACGGTTGCCCCGCCGGATACTCAATGTAGCCTTCCCCCTGCCAGAATGTAGTGAAGTCCGGTAAGGTGACGCCGAGCGACGCCCCCATCTTCACGCCTTCGTCATAAAGCGCCTGTATCCACTGCATTTCATCCCGGTTTTCACGGTACACCGTTTCCTTATCAAAGCGCTTACACAACCCGGCAAAGATATCAAAGTCATGCCGCGCTTCGTATTGCGGTTTAACAATCTGATGCAGCGCCATCAACCCTTTATTCGAATGCGTACCAAACTGCTCAATATCGTTACGTTCAAAGCGGGTGGTCACAGGCAGGACGATATCGGCAAAACGGCACGACGCGGTCCATTGGTGATCTAACACCACCACGGTTTCCAGCTTTTTCCACGCGTCGATCATGCGGTTCCTGTCCTGCTGCGCATGGAAGGGATTGGCCGCACTGTAGATCGCCATTTTGATGTCAGGATACGTTAACGTCTCACCGTTGAAGGCAATCTTGTTGCCTGGCGCAAGCAGGCAATCAACGATACGCGAGGTGGGAATATGCTCAGAAGCACCGCGAAAATCCGCTTTGTACTTCGCCTCCGGCGGATTATTAATACTCCCCAGCCCGGTGAGCACTGGCCCGGTCGATGTCACCGTCCCACCGCCGTTATAGTGCCAGCCAAATCCGACCCCGCCGCCCGGCAAGCCAATTTGTCCAACCATGCTGGCCAGTACCACCAGCATCCACGGATACTGCTCGCCATGATGCATACGCTGTACGCACCAGCCCCCCATAAACTGTGTCCGTCCCTTGACCAGCAGGCGGGCGAAGTCACGGATCTGCTCCGCCGTCAGACCACAGATTTCGGCCGCCCATTCGGCATTTTTCGGCTGCTTGTCACTCTCCCCAAGCAGATAGGGCAAAAACTGTTCAAAACCCACGGTGTAATCGTTAATGAATGCCGTGTCATACAGTTTTTCTTCATACAGGGTATGCGCCAGCGCCAGCATTAACGCGACATCCGTTTGTGGTCGCAACGCCAGTTGTTCACAGCCAAGATAGTTTTGCGACTTGCTACGCACCGGATCAACGCTGACAACGCGCAGCTTACCCTGCGCAACCGCTTCTTTAATCTGCTGCCAATAGCCAAACGCGTCGTGATCGGGAACCAAAAACTCGATCTGTAGATTCTTGATCGGATCGCAGCCCCACAGCACAATGGTATTACTGCTCTGAATAACCAGCGGCAGTGACGTTTGCTGCTCATAAACCTCCAGCGACCCCATCACATGCGGCAAAATAACCTGTGCCGCTGCCGCAGAGTAGTCACCGACAGTTGTCACATAGCTACCATGCAGACCAAGTGCCCGGTCCATTGCCCCGCCCGCTTTATGGTATTTGCCCACCATTTGCCAGTCGGCAAGCCCGGTAAATACGCCCGATGAGCCGTAGGTTTTTTGCACCCGCTCCAGCTCTTCGTAAAACAGATCCAGCGCCCGACTCCAGCTCACCCGTACAAAATGGTTATCTCCGCGCTGGCTGCGGTCAGACTTTTCCCGCTTGCGCAGCCAGTCCAGACGCACCATCGGGTAGCGTACCCGCGAAGGGTTATAGACCACCTCGCGCACCGCGTTTAGCATATCGCAGGGCCATTTGTCATGTTTGAACGGGCGTGTTTCTGTCCATTCGCCGTTGACCACTTTGGCTTCAAAAGCACCATAATGTGAACCGGACTGGATCCACTGCTCGGGGTTTTCTCCCGCGGCCCACACTTTTGATATCAGCGGATTGGGCGCCAGTGCGCTGGCAACACCTACCGCCAGCATACCGCTCAGAAAACGGCGGCGGGACGAATTAACGTCATGAATATCCATACATTATCCTTAATTGTTATTAGGGTCGGACACATCGCTGGCGTGGGTCTGGAGATATTTCAACAACGTGCGTTCTTCCACCGGGTTAAGCCGGTAGTAGGTCGACATCGCTTTCAATCCGGCGATCCAGCCGTTGGCGGTATAGCGTGTGGTTGGGGGCGTGCTGTGACAGGCGCTACAAGTGGATTGCAGCATTTGATCCGAGTATTCCCAGATGGGATCCAGCGTGTTGATAAAGTCCTGCGCGGAGGTCCAGGCGGTGACGCTCACTTGTTGCCATTGCTGATGTGAGTCAGGATCGACCTGAGTTTGCAACACGTTTACGTTAGCCATCAGGGCGTCATCGAGCACAGCGGAGAAAACGCGCTTCCCCATATACTGGGTAATCACCCGCCCACGCCCTTTACTTTCACGCCAACCTGTTACTTCAAGTTGTAGGTTGTTGCCCTCTTTTTGCAGCACCTTGACCTCGGTGGCAGGAAACAAAAGCGCTTTACCTGCCGCGCTCCCTGCCGTAGCCGTCAGGGCTTTTTCGCTTAGCGAGAACAGCGTACTCACCTGTGACAACGACGCCCCCTGATGCTGTAGCTGCTTATAGCGATCGCGAAAACCGCTGCTCATATCGGGTTTGTGATGAGCAATGCCTTTGTGGCAATCGATACAGTTACTGTTTTTTGCCGCCGCCGCGGTCATTTGCGCCGCCGCATTGGCTGATTGCTTGCCGTGATCCATCGCCTCGTAGCTGTGGCAAGATTTACACGCCGCTGAATTATTCGCGCTCATACGTGCCCATTCCCTCTGGGCCAGCTCCGCCCGTTTTGCGGTAAATTTTTCTGGGGTATCAATCGAAGGGGAAATAAAGGTGTGATAGAGATCGTTTAAGGCCTGCGTTTTACGAACCAACGTTGGGACGATGCCAGGTGGAATATGACAATCCTTACACTCCGCACGCACGCCAGAAGCATTGCGAAAATGCACGCTGGTTTTATACTCCTCTCCTGCCGTACGCATTGAGTGACACGATAAACAAAACTCGGTCGTACTGGTGTAATGAACGCCTTGCCACGCTCCCCAAATAGCCAGGGCCATGACTACCGCTCCGGCGAATACACACCACAGTGCGCTTTTTCTTATCCACGACATGCTTGCCTCCATTTTTTAATAGCGACACGCTAAGGGATAATAAAAATCAAAAATAGAGACAGCGAAAGCAGATTATAGGAACAGCATCCACTCTATGAGGTGAGTCAAATAGTAAAGATCAGAAATTCGTAATATAGTGACCATCTGTAAATAAGGAATTTCTTATGCTAACACTGACGCTCAATAGAGAAAGCCGTACTCCACTGCAACTGCAGATATTTCAATTTTATTTCCAGGCCATTCAGCAGGGTGATTTGCTTTGTGGAGACAAACTCCCCTCTATTCGCGAGCAGGCTCAGGTATTGCACGTTGCTAAAATAACGGTAGTGATGGCCTATGACAAGCTGATGGCGGCTGGGTTAATTAAGAGCCGACACGGCATTGGCTATGAGGTGATATTCACCAGGCCTGTACGTGTAACCCCAGTGCATGCGCCCGTGACTCAGGGCTCCCCACCGGTAAAACCTAAAGCTGCCGGGGTCTCTACCGATGTTTACGCAGAACCCGGGCGGGAATGCTACTGCCGGATAGGCGTCCCCGACCCCAATGCTTTTCCCTGGGCAAGCTGGAGAAAATGGAATAATGCCCCGAGCGTGTTTAAAGAACAATTATTTACCCGATATCATTCACCAAACGGATTATTTTCACTGCGTGAGCAATTAGTCAGATACCTTAATTTAACTCGCGGCATTAATACCCGGGCAGAGAACATCATTATTACCAACGGGATTCAGGAAGGATTGTCACTTCTTAGTCAAATATTTATTATTCATCATGCTGTCAGTCAGCAAAAAAAGTGCCACGTTGTGACCGAGTCCCCTTGTTATTCTGGCGCATGGCATCTGTTTAATTATTATGGCGCAGATATTACGTCAATTGCGGTAGATAACCACGGACTGCAAACAGATAATTTACCCGAAGCGGAAACCCAGCTTTGCTATGTAACCCCAGCTCATCAATATCCGATGGGAAGCGTACTTTCGCTGGAGCGTCGTCAGTCGTTATTGACGTGGGCGCAGCGCGTCGGCGCTTATATCATTGAAGATGATTATGATGCTGTGTTTACCTATGGCGAGAATCCCCTCCCTGCGCTGAAAGCCATGGATTATCACAATCGGGTTATCTACATGGGAACATTTTCTAAAACGCTGGGACCGGGGGCACGTCTTGGCTATCTCATTTGCCCAGATGAACTGCTCCCGGCGGTACAGAATATGAAAGCGCTTAACAACAACGGGAGTCAGTGGTTATTACAGCAATTCTTAGCCGAATTAATGCAAAATCAGGTGTTTTATACGCACATCAGTAAACTGGCCTGCAGTTACGCCGCGCGCCTTATCTTGTTACGCGATGGCCTTTCCAGTCTGTTTTCGGCAGGGAAAATCGCTGGCGCAACGGCGGGTCTGCACCTCTCTTTACGCATTGACAGACACCCCGATACGATAGCGAGGCTGCAGCAGCGTTGCCTGCTGGCAGGGATCCGCTTTGACACGCTGCCGGATATAGAAAATGGGTCAGAAGCAGTGTGGCGTAAGGAAAACAGAGACGCAGTAATGTTTTTTGGGTTTGGCGGGTTGCAGATACAGCAGATCAATAAGGTGTTGTCGGTGCTGGAGCTGGCGCTAACACAGCCTTGATAAACAGCGGGGATTGTACCTGTGGCACAATCCCTGTTGTTAGCCTTACAGCAGATCGCGGAACTGCGTTTGTTTCAGCGCCAGCTCAACGCCGCGAACTTCCGCCAGTCCTTTCAGGCGGCCGATCGCAGAGTAGCCCGGATTGGTTTTCTTGTGCAGATCGTCAAGCATCTGGTGTCCATGATCAGGACGCATAGGGATAGGCCGCAAATCACCCGCTTTTTTACGTCGCTGCTCTTCGTTAAGGATGGCAGCCACCACCGATACCATATCCACATCGCCCTGCAGATGCGCACCTTCGTGGAAGGTTTTTGGGTTCTCTTCACGGCAGGTTGAGCGCAGGTGTGTAAAGTGGATGCGATCGCCAAAGGTTTCGATCATTTTCACCAGGTCATTGTCAGCGCGTACGCCGTAAGAGCCGGTACACATAGTGAAACCGTTATTAATGCTGTCGACAGTTTCTTTCAGCCACTGCATATCTTCGATAGTCGAAACGATGCGCGGCAGGCCGAGGATCGGACGCGGCGGATCGTCAGGGTGCACGGCCAGGCGCACGCCGACTTCTTCTGCCACTGGCACAATCGCCCGCAGGAATACCGCCATGTTATCGCGCAGATCGTCTTTGCTGATGCCGTCATATTCGGCAAGGCGCGCACGGAACTGATCCAGCGTATAACCCTCCTCCGCACCCGGCAGGCCGGCAATGATGTTACGGGTCAGCTTTTCAATATCGGCATCGCTCATGGCATTGAAGTAGTCGAGCGCCTGACGTTGTTCTTCTTCGGTGTAATCCGCTTCAGCTCCCGGGCGTTGCAAAATGTGCAGTTCAAAGGCCGCAAAAGCAATCTGATCAAATCGCAGCGCTTTGGAGCCGTCGGGCAGCTGATATTCGAGGTCGGTACGCGTCCAGTCAAGGATCGGCATGAAGTTATAGCACACGGTATCGATGCCACAGGTCGCCAGATTACGGATACTCTGTTGATAGTTGGCAATCCACGTTTGATATTGACCTGAACGTGTTTTGATATCTTCGTGAACAGGAATACTTTCCACCACCGACCAGGTCAGGTCTTTTTCTGCCAGAATAGCCTGACGTTTTTGAATCTCTTCTACCGGCCACACTTCACCGTTGGGAATATGGTGCAAGGCGGTCACAACACCCGTTGCGCCAGCCTGACGCACATCATCAAGTGATACTGGATCGTTAGGTCCGTACCAACGCCAGGTTTGTTCCATTGTTTCACCTCACAAGTTGTTATACCAAATTAAGCTAACTGAATGATGACTACCATACAGGCATCCCATAGATGATCAACAGATGGCCGGTCATTGATTGATCCAGCTCACATTCCCCTGATAAATGAGGCACACCAATTTAATTTGCTGTCATATAACTTTATACTGGCATTGTTAATTAATGGTTAATCAGGTGTATTTAATGAAAACTATTGCCTCAGCGCCACTGGCGGAAAATGTCATGATGCCGCAGTACGACCGCCAGCAATTAAAAACGCGGATTGTGCATTTTGGTTTCGGTGCTTTTCACCGCGCCCATCAGGCGTTATTGACCGACAGGGTGCTGAATGCGCAAGGCGGAGATTGGGGAATTTGCGAAATCAGCCTGTTTAGCGGCGCTCGGCTGATGCGTCAGCTGCGCGAACAGGATCATTTATTTACGGTGTTAGAAAAAGGGGCTAACGGCAACCAGCCGATTGTTATCGGCGCCGTCAACGAATGTCTGAACGCCACGCTGGATTCGCTGACAGCCATTATTGAAAAATTCTGCGAGCCTCAGGTGGCGATTGTCTCATTGACCATTACTGAAAAAGGCTACTGTATCGATCCGGCAACAGGTTCGCTGGATCTCTCTAATCCGCGTATTATTCACGATCTGCAGACACCGGCTGAACCGCACTCCGCGCCCGGAATTATTGTTGAAGCACTGCACCGTCGACGTGAACGTGGACTGCAACCGTTTACCGTCCTCTCCTGCGATAACATCCCGGACAATGGTCACGTAGTAAAGAACGCCGTGCTGGGAATGGCGAAAAAACGCTCACCTGAACTGGCGCAGTGGATCCTGGCGCATGTCAGTTTTCCGGGCACTATGGTGGACAGGATCGTTCCTGCCGCTACCGAAGCATCACTGGCTGAAATTACCCACGAACTGGGCGTGGCCGATCCTTGCGCAATCAGCTGCGAACCGTTTATCCAGTGGGTGATTGAAGACAACTTTGTCTCTGGCCGCCCACAATGGGAAGCAGCGGGTGTGCAGCTGGTCGAAAACGTCTTGCCATGGGAACAAATGAAACTGCGGATGCTGAACGGCAGTCATTCATTTCTCGCTTATCTCGGCTATCTGGCCGGATTCCAGCACATTAGCGAATGTATGCAGGACCGCGCATTTCGTGAAGCCGCTTACCGGCTGATGCTCAAGGAACAGGCCCCCACACTACAAATTACCGATGTGGATTTGGACCAATATGCACTAAGTCTGCTTGAGCGCTTTGCCAACCCGGCGCTGAAGCATAAAACCTGGCAAATCGCGATGGATGGTAGTCAGAAATTACCCCAGCGAATGCTGGAAGGGATCCGCGTACATTTAGCACGTCAAAGCGAGTGGCCGCTGCTGGCGCTCGGCGTCGCCGGCTGGATGCGTTACGTGAGCGGCGTGGATGACTCAGGCGCCGCAATTGATATTCGTGACCCGCTAAGTGAGAAGATTACCGCTCTGGTTAAACAGAGCACTGAATCAGAACGTGTCAGCGCCCTGCTTTCGCTGCGCGAAATTTTCGCTCCCGATCTCGTCCAGAATCCGCAGTTTGTCGCAGCGATTGAAAAAGCCTGGCAACGTATTACTCAATACGGAGCACATCAGGCTGTCATTACCACGTTAAATAATTAACGATTTCTGCCATTAAACCGGACGAAGTGCGTCTTCGTCCTCTCACCCCTTCTCTTTTTCGCCGTTTTTCGCCAGGATTGTTAAATGCCATTACGGTTATTTATGATTCTGGAGTAAATGTGACTAAAACCAATCTCATCACTGGTTTCCTTGGCAGTGGCAAAACCACCTCTATTCTTCATCTATTGGCGAACAAAAATCCCGCAGAGAAGTGGGCCGTGCTGGTCAATGAGTTTGGCGAAGTAGGCATCGATGGCGCGCTGCTGGCCGACAGCGGCGCACTGCTAAAAGAGATCCCCGGCGGCTGTATGTGCTGCGTTAACGGTCTGCCGATGCAGGTTGGCCTCAATACGCTGCTACGTCAGGGAAAACCTGACCGTCTGCTGATTGAACCCACTGGCCTCGGTCACCCAAAACAGATTTTGGATTTACTCACCGCACCGGTTTACGAACCGTGGATCGATCTGCGTGCGACCCTCTGTATTCTTGACCCGCGGCTGTTACTGGATGAAAAAAGCGTCGCCAATGACAATTTCCGCGACCAGTTGGCCGCCGCGGATATCATAGTGGCCAACAAAGCCGACCGCGCCACAGCGGAAAGCGAAAATGCCCTGCAAAGCTGGTGGCAACTCTACGGCGGCAATCGCCAGTTAGTTCACGCCGACCATGGGCAAATTGACGGTCAACTACTGGACTTGCCCCGACTAAACCTGGCGGAGCTTCCTGCAAGCGCTGAGCATACCCATAGTCATGCCGATAAAAAGGGGCTGGCGGCATTGAGTCTGCCTGCCCAACAGCGCTGGCGGCGCAGCCTGAACAGCGGACAGGGCCATCAGGCCTGCGGTTGGATTTTTGACGCTGACACAGTCTTCGATACCATCGGCCTGCTGGAATGGTCACGCCTTGCCCCTGTAGGGCGCGTGAAGGGGGTAATGCGTATTAAAGAAGGACTGGTACGCATTAACCGCCAGGGAGATGACTGGCATATTGAAACGCAAAATGTTGCGCCACCGGATAGCCGTATTGAACTTATTTCCGATACCGAGACCGACTGGAATGCGTTACAGGGCGCGTTGTTGAGACTTCGTTTAGATGGTGGCGCGTAAGGTTGCCTTCGTTTTATAGCAATGGTAAACGACGATGAAAACCCGATATCCTCTTATTCTCCTGCTTAATATTGCGGGTCTGGCGCTATTTCTGTCCTGGTATATTCCAACCGGGCATGGGGTCTGGTCCTCACTGGATACGGATGTTTTCCGCTTCTTTAATCAGAAGCTGGTGGAAAACCCGTTGTTTTTATGGATTGTTGCTATCACCAATAATCGGGCCTTTGATGGCTGCTCATTGCTGGCAATGGGCGCATTGATGCTGCACTTTTGGCTGAAAGAGGCGTCGGAAGGTCGCCGACGCATTGTGGCTATTGGCCTGGTAATGCTGCTCACCGCCGTGGTATTAAATCAATTGGGTCAGGCGCTAATTCCCGTTAAACGGGCCAGCCCTACTCTGATGCTGGATAATATTTATCGTGTCAGCGAGCTGCTGCATATTCCAACCAAAGATGCGTCCAGAGACAGTTTCCCCGGCGACCACGGTATGATGCTGCTTATTTTTTCCGCATTTATGCTGCGTTATTTCGGAAAAATCGCAGGCATAATCGGCCTTATTATCACTGTGGTTTTTGCCTTCCCGCGCGTAATGATTGGCGCTCACTGGCTCACCGATATCGTGGTCGGTTCCATGACGGTCGTCTTGATTGGACTTCCCTGGTGGTTAATGACGCCATTAAGCGACCGATTAGTCACGCTGTTCGTGAATTATCTGCCTGGTAAAAACAAACAATTTTCAAACAAATAACACAGAGTAATTAACATCATCAGGGATACTTCTGATTCCCTGATGATGCTTGCCGATATTTCATCATTCTGATTGTCATTCTCCTGTCACATTATTCATGTTGCAAATGAATGAGTTGCCTGTTTTTTCCTCTGATTGTTCTTATTTTATACAATGCCGTTTATTCACTTTCTGTATCAATTTTTCTTATAAGAAATCACGTAAAATCACTCGCAATGACCGGAGCGATCGGGTAATCTCGAACTCGTTTTGCCTCGCAGGGTAATTATTCTCTTTACGAATAAATTTGTGCGTTCTGCCACAGATTTGACCTTAAAGAATTGTCTCATCGTGCGATGGTAATTAGTCTCGTCACGTTTGGCATTTTTTATAACGATATTTATCGTTAAGGACTTCAAGGGAAAACAAACAAAATGGTCAAATCTCAACCGATTTTGAGATATATCTTGCGGGGCATACCCGCGATAGCAGTTGCGGTTCTGCTTTCTGCATGTAGCACAACGAACACCGCCAGGAATATGCATTCTGAGACGCATGCTGTGGGCAATGGAGATAACTCTTCACTGCAAGCCTCTCAGGATGAATTTGAAAATATGGTGCGTAATATTGATGTTAAATCACGTATTATGGACCAGTATGCTGACTGGAAAGGCGTGCGTTACCGCCTTGGCGGCAGCACTAAAAAAGGTATTGATTGTTCAAGCTTCGTACAGCGTACGTTTCGCGAGCAATTTGGTTTAGAGCTTCCTCGCTCAACCTACGAACAACAGGAAACGGGTAAATCCGTTTCGCGCACTAATCTGCGCACAGGCGATCTGGTTCTGTTCCGTGCTGGCTCTACTGGCCGACACGTCGGTATTTATATCGGCAACAACCAGTTCGTACATGCCTCGACCAGCAGTGGCGTTATCATTTCCAGCATGAACGAACCTTACTGGAAAAAGCGTTACAACGAAGCTCGCCGGGTCCTGAGCCGCAGTTAATTTCGTTTGGCAGCTATCCCTTGGCTATCCTGATGAGACATATAAAAAAGCACTGCTACGGCAGTGCTTTTTTTTGCGTTGCTTTTGTGACTAAGAAAAATCTCACAACATGAATCATTTCAGGTTATATTCATACAGGACAAATGGTTACTTCAGGTAAACATAAGGAACTATGTTAAGACGCTCCTCTTCTTCCGAACGTAAACTCCTGCTCACCTGCGTTATAACGGGGATAGTCGTCGCGTTACTCGTCAGCTCACTGCAGTTTTTTATGTCATGGCATCAACGAAACGCAAAGTACGACACGCTAACGTCTAACATACAAAGTTATATAGAAAGTTTCTTCGTTGACCTTGAAACCACCACCAACACGCTACAGCCTCTGGTAAAAGACACCTGCTCGCAAGCTTCAGCTCAACTCACTTCCAGCGCTGCGTTTAGCCTGAATGTTCGGGCCTTTTTACTGGTAAAAGACGGTATCGCTTTCTGCTCTTCAGCAACCGGTCCAATGAATACTCCTCTTCAGCAGTTGGTTCCCGTTCTGGACATGACGAAAGATATCGATATGGATCTCCAGCCCGGTACGCCAATGATGCCGAATAAACCGGCAATACTCATTTGGTATCGCAATCATTCATTACAGAACAGCGGCGTTTTTGCCACTCTGAATGTTAACCTGGCCCCCTATCTTCTCTATAACGCCAGGCAAGATGATTTCAACGGCGTAGCACTCATCGTCGGGAAGACGGCTATCACCACGTTTTCCGAACAATTAATCCCTGCGTCCAAACTCCCTGCCATCCCATCCTATAATGCACGGTTGTCTACATTCCCGTTGGAGGTGCGTTTTTACGCGGATCGGTGGACGTATAAAGATGTGGGATACGCCATCATGCTCGGATGCTTGGCCGGGATCATGACCGCCCTCCTTCTCTGGTACTACATCTATGCCGTCCGTTTACGCCCGGGGAAAGATATCCTTAACGCCATCAAACACAATCAGTTTTATGTGGTGTACCAGCCCGTCGTAGAGGTGCAAACGCTGGAGGTGAAAGGTGTCGAGGTACTATTACGCTGGCATCACCCGACCACCGGTGAGATCCCTCCGGATGCCTTTATTCACTACGCAGAATCACAGAAAATGATTGTGCCGCTAACCCAGCACCTCTTTAAGCTGATAGCCCAGGACGCACCGATGCTACAAAAAGCATTGCCCGCGGGCGCAAAACTGGGGATCAATATCGCGCCAACGCACTTACACGGCGAGACGTTTAAAGATGATATTCAACGCCTGTACACTTGTCTTCCGGCACACTTTTTTCAACTGGTGCTGGAAATCACCGAGCGGGATATGCTGCATCAACACAAGGCAATCGAGCTATTTGAATGGTTGCATTCAGCAGGTTTTGAAATTGCCATTGATGATTTTGGCACAGGTCATAGCGCACTTATCTATCTGGAGCGCTTTACCGTTGACTACCTGAAAATCGATCGCGGCTTTATTAACGCCATTGGGACGGAAACCCTGACCTCTCCGGTTCTGGACGCCGTGTTGACACTCTCTAAACGTCTTAATATGCTGACAGTTGCTGAAGGGGTTGAAACACCTGAGCAAGCCCGTTGGCTGCGCGAGCGTGGAGTACATTTTTTCCAGGGATACTGGATTAGCCGACCATTAAAGCTTGCTGATTTCGTGCGTTGGATGGCGCAGCCCAATAAGCCGACGTGGTGATCGCAGTATGCGAATCATAGACTCTCACTCGCCGCCGCATCTCTTATCTCTCAGGCATGATGCCTGTCGGGTTGTGGCAGGAAAAGGAAATCGCTTTTAATGATCCCTCGCGTATTGCTGCTGTTTATCGCCCTCATCGGGTTTAGCGCCGAGGCGCAGTCCATCAAAGAAAGCTATGCTTTTGCCGTACTGGGTGAACCGAAGTACGCGTTCAACTTTAATCATTTTGATTACGTAAACCCTGCGGCCCCCAAAGGCGGGCAAATCACTCTCTCCGCCATCGGCACTTTTGATAACTTCAACCGCTATGCAATGCGCGGTAACCCCGGTGCGCGTACCGAAACCCTCTACGATACGCTGTTTACTACCTCTGACGATGAACCTGGCAGCTATTATCCACTCATCGCCGACAGCGCACGCTATGCTGACGACTATTCCTGGGTGGAAATCGCCATTAATCCACGGGCGCGTTTTCATGATGGTTCTCCCATTACTGCCAGAGATGTCGCATTCACCTTCCACAAATTTATGACCGAAGGCGTGCCGCAGTTTCGTCTGGTCTACAAGGGAACAACGGTAAAAGCCATCGCGCCATTAACCGTACGCATTGAATTAGCCAAACCGGGTAAAGAGGACATGCTCAGCCTGTTTTCATTACCCGTGATGCCAGAGAAGTACTGGAAAGATCATAAGCTCAGCGACCCCCTATCATCACCTCCTCTCGCCAGCGGTCCTTATCGCATCACGAAATGGAAAATGGGCCAGTATATTGTCTATTCGCGCGTCAAAGATTATTGGGCCGCTAATCTGCCCGTCAATCGCGGACGCTGGAACTTTGATACTATCCGCTACGACTACTACCTGGATGATAACGTCGCTTTTGAGGCGTTTAAGGCCGGGGCGTTTGACCTGCGTCTTGAGAACGATGCCACAAACTGGGCGACGCGTTATACCGGGAAAAATTTCGCGAATCATTACATCATTAAAGATGAACAAAAAAATGAATCCGCCCAGGATACGCGCTGGCTGGCATTTAATATTCAGCGTCCGGTGTTCAGTGACCGACGGGTGCGGGAAGCCATCACCCTGGCCTTTGATTTCGAATGGATGAATAAAGCTCTGTTCTATAACGCCTGGAGCCGGACCAACAGCTATTTTCAGAATACCGAATATGCTGCTACAAAATACCCCGATGCAGATGAACTGGTGATTCTCGCCCCTTTGAAAAAAGATCTCCCTCCTGAGGTCTTCAGCCAAATCTATCAGCCGCCAAAATCAAAAGGCGATGGCTATGATCGTGAGAACTTGTTGAAAGCCGATACCTTACTGGAACAAGCCGGATGGGTACTCAAGGGGCAGCAACGCGTAAACAGCGTCAGCGGTAAACCCCTGAGCTTTGAGCTGTTGCTCCCGGCGGGTAGCAACAGTCAGTGGGTGTTGCCGTTCCAACACAACCTGCAACGCTTAGGCATTACGATGAACATCCGTCAGGTTGATAACTCGCAAATCACCAACCGCTTGCGCAGTCGCGACTATGACATGATGCCAAGGTTGTATCGCGCGATGCCATGGCCGAGTTCTGACCTGCAAATTCTGTGGGCTTCTGATTATATTGACTCCAGCTACAACGCTCCCGGCGTGCAAAGCCCGGTAATCGATAACCTGATTGGCCAAATCATTGCCGCGCAAGGTAATAAAGCCAAACTTATCCCACTCGGTCGGGCACTGGACAGGGTTTTAACCTGGAATTACTACATGTTGCCGATGTGGTTTATGGCAGAGGATCGTATCGCCTGGTGGGATAAATTTTCGCATCCGGCTATTCGCCCAATTTATACCATTGGCCTCGACAACTGGTGGTATGACGTCAACAAAGCGGCGAAACTGCCCGCTGCCAGACGGCAGGGAGAATAAATGGGCGCTTATCTGATTCGACGCCTGCTGCTGGTGATCCCAACGCTTTGGGCGATCATTACGATCAATTTTTTTATCGTGCAGATTGCCCCCGGCGGCCCAGTTGAGCAGGCCGTCGCCGCTATTGAGTTCGGGCAAAGCGGGGCATTACCTGGTGCGGGCAGTGAAGGCGTTCGCGCCAGCCACGCGCAAACCGGTGTTGGTAACATTAGCGACAGTAATTATCGCGGCGGCCGGGGTCTTGACCCGGAAGTCATCGCCGAAATCACTCGGCGTTACGGGTTCGATAAGCCCATTCATGAGCGCTATTTCAAAATGCTTTGGGACTATATTCGTTTTGATTTCGGCGACAGTTTGTTTCGTAGCGCCTCAGTGCTGACACTTATCAAAGACAGCCTGCCAGTTTCCGTTACGCTGGGTCTATGGAGTACGCTCATCATCTATCTGGTGTCGATACCGCTTGGGATCCGCAAAGCGGTTCATAACGGCAGCCGATTTGATGTCTGGAGCAGCGCATTTATTATTATTGGCTATGCCATACCGGCCTTTCTGTTTGCCATTTTGCTGATCGTCTTTTTTGCCGGGGGTAGCTACTACGACCTGTTCCCGCTGCGCGGCCTGGTTTCCGCCAATTTTGACTCCCTGCCCTGGTATCAGAAAGTGACCGACTACCTTTGGCATATTACCTTACCCGTGCTTGCAACGGTGGTTGGCGGGTTTGCCGCACTGACCATGCTGACCAAAAACTCATTTCTGGATGAGGTACGCAAACAGTATGTCGTCACCGCACGCGCCAAAGGGGTCAGCGAGAAGAATATTCTCTGGAAACATGTGTTTCGCAACGCCATGCTGCTGGTAATCGCGGGCTTCCCGGCGACGTTTATCAGTATGTTTTTTACCGGCTCGCTGCTGATTGAAGTGATGTTCTCGCTTAATGGTCTGGGGCTACTGGGATATGAATCCACCGTATCACGCGACTATCCGGTCATGTTTGGCACGCTCTATATCTTCACCCTGATCGGCCTGCTGCTGAATATCCTCAGTGACATCAGCTATACGCTGGTCGATCCCCGTATTGATTTTGAGGGACGTTAATGTCGCGATTAAGCCCCGTCAATCAGGCCCGCTGGGCGCGTTTTCGCCATAACCGTCGCGGTTATTGGTCGCTGTGGATTTTTCTGGTGCTGTTCGGCCTTAGCCTGTGTTCAGAACTGATTGCCAATGATAAGCCGCTGCTGGTGCGCTACGACAACAGTTGGTATTTCCCCTTGTTCAAAAACTACAGTGAAAGCGACTTCGGCGGACCGCTGGCGACCCAGGCTGATTATCAGGATCCTTGGCTACAGCAGCGCCTGGAAGACCAGGGCTGGATCCTGTGGGCGCCAATACGCTTTGGTGCTACCAGCATTAACTTTGCCACCGATAAGCCCTTCCCTTCCCCGCCTTCGGCACAAAACTGGCTGGGAACGGATGCCAACGGCGGTGACGTGCTGGCGCGGATCCTGTACGGCACACGTATTTCTGTTCTGTTTGGTTTAATGCTAACTCTGTGCTCCAGCGTGATGGGGATAATGGCTGGCGCAATCCAGGGCTATTATGGCGGCAAGGTGGACCTGTGGGGGCAGCGCTTCATTGAAGTTTGGTCAGGTATGCCAACGCTGTTTCTGATCATTTTGTTGTCGAGCGTGGTCCAGCCTAACTTCTGGTGGCTGCTGGGCATAACGGTGCTGTTTGGCTGGATGAGCCTGGTGGGCGTGGTGCGCGCGGAGTTTTTACGCACCCGAAACTTTGATTACATTCGTGCCGCTCAGGCGCTCGGCGTGAGCGATCGCAGTATTATTCTGCGCCATATGCTACCCAATGCGATGGTTGCCTCTCTGACCTTTTTACCGTTTATTTTATGCGCCTCGATAACGACCCTGACCTCGCTGGATTTTCTTGGGTTTGGCTTACCGCTTGGCTCGCCATCGCTGGGAGAACTCCTGTTGCAGGGTAAAAACAACCTGCAGGCACCGTGGCTTGGCATTACCGCGTTCATCTCCGTTGCCCTGCTCTTATCGCTACTGATCTTTATTGGTGAAGCGGTACGCGACGCGTTCGATCCCAACAAGGCGATTTAAGATGACACAACCTCTGTTAGCTATTGACAATTTATCGGTAGGTTTTCGCCAACAGAACACCGTGCGCACCGTGGTCAACAGTCTGTCACTGCGCGTTGATGCCGGGCAAACGCTGGCACTGGTGGGTGAATCCGGCTCAGGTAAAAGCGTGACCGCGCTGTCTATTTTACGGTTGTTACCCTCCCCTCCGGTAGTCTACCTTTCCGGCGATATCCGTTTTCATGGCGAATCATTACTTCACGCCGATGAGCAAGTGCTTCGCGGCGTGCGGGGGAATAAGATCGCCATGATTTTCCAGGAACCAATGGTGTCACTAAACCCACTTCACAACCTGGAAAAACAGCTTTATGAAGTGCTGTCGCTGCATCGAGGAATGCGTCGGGAGGCCGCGCGTGCAGAAATACTGACCTGTCTTGATCGTGTCGGTATTCGTCAGGCGGCCAAACGACTCGCAGACTACCCGCACCAGCTGTCCGGCGGTGAACGCCAGCGCGTGATGATCGCCATGGCGCTGCTAACGCGACCGGAGCTGCTGATTGCCGATGAACCCACCACCGCGCTGGACGTTTCCGTCCAGGCGCAGATCCTGCAGCTGCTGCGGGAATTGCAGCGTGAGCTGAACATGGGATTGCTGTTCATTACCCATAACCTCAACATTGTGAAAAAACTGGCCGATACCGTAGCAGTCATGCAAAACGGCCAGTGTGTTGAGCAAAATCATGCCGCACAGTTGCTCAGTGCGCCAACGCATCCCTATACGCAGAAATTGTTAAACAGCGAACCTTCCGGCGACCCGATACCTTTACCAGCCGGGCAAGCCCCGCTGCTGGAAGTGGAAAAACTGTGCGTCGCATTCCCCATCCGCAAAGGTATCCTGAAGCGTGTGGTGGACCACAACGTCGTGGTTAACAATATCAGTTTTTCTCTGCGACCCGGTGAAACGCTGGGGCTGGTCGGTGAGTCAGGGTCGGGGAAAAGCACTACCGGACTGGCGCTCCTGAGGTTAATCACCTCACAGGGAAGCATTGTGTTCGATGGTCAGGCGCTGCATACCTTAAATCGTCGCCAGCTGTTGCCGATCCGTCACCGCATACAGGTGGTCTTTCAGGATCCCAACTCCTCGCTGAACCCGCGCCTGAGCGTGCTACAGATTATTGAGGAGGGGTTGCGCGTTCATCAGCCTACCCTTTCAGCCGAACAGCGCGAAGCGCAGGTGAAGGCGGTAATGAAGGAAGTGGGACTGGATAGTGAAACGCGACATCGTTACCCGGCGGAGTTCTCTGGCGGCCAGCGTCAACGTATAGCTATTGCCAGGGCATTGATTCTCAAGCCCTCCCTGATCGTTCTGGATGAACCAACATCGTCGCTCGACAGAACCGTACAAGCGCAAATCCTGACGTTGTTAAAGTCCTTACAGGAAAAGCATCGGCTGGCTTATATCTTTATCAGCCATGATCTGCACGTCGTACGCGCGTTATGCCATCAGGTTATTGTGTTACGTCAGGGAGAGGTCGTGGAACAAGGGCAATGCGAGCACGTATTTAACGCGCCACAGCAGGCGTATACGCGTCAGCTACTTGCGCTAAGCTGACGCTCAAAACGGATTGTTGTTTGAAAATGGTTCTGCGATGGCCACGCCGAAATTTTTCAGTCTGCAGGTCGCGGCAAATTCATCCTGACGATTCACAAACAGACACGGCTCCCCTTCGCATTCCAGCACGGAACAAGGTACCTCAATGTCGCTGAGGGCTTGACTAAGTTTGTGCATGACTGACCATGCGCTGTCACCATCAGGGCTAAGCAATTTGAGAGCCACCAGGCTGTTTTCATTGCTCTGACCGTTGTGCGGAATCGGTTCAACCTTTGAACCTGCGAAACCCACCGACCAACGATAGCACTGCGGCAGACGATGAACGATTGAGAGTTGTAATGTCATCACTTTCTTTCCCTGGAAGTACAATCACTTCACAATTATTTTACATCAATATTAACACATTATTGACAATACGTCTTTAGACAGTTGCTAAACGTTTACACCCAGTCTTTACGACGCTTTCCGAACCCACTATTTAAATTTATTCAACGGTTCAGGCATGTTTCCGCGCTATATGTACTCGTTTCTGCGATCTAACTCAACCTTTTTAACTACAATGATGTGACTTTTTACATAAATTGATTTTACATAAAATAAACATACGCGGGGAAAATGATAGATTTGCGGTTGATGTACATCAACTCTGGAGGCCTTATGGCCCCCAGGTTGTGTAATAGATCACCGTTTTTTGGCGCGACTGGCGTAGAGATAGAAGAGAATTGAGCTGGTGGCGCAAAATGCTATCGACCATATCATTGGCCAGGCCGAGTTAAAGGTAGCCAGAGATAACAGCGCCCCAACGATAGCGCCAATGCCAAAGCGGAACGTCCCTGCCAGCGATGACGCCGTTCCCGCCATATGTGGAAATTCATCGAGAATCACCGCCATGGCGTTGGATGACACCATCGACACGCAGCCAACAAACGCCGCAACGCCTACCACCAGCGCCCAGAAGCCAACCCCGAACAATGCACTAAAGACCATCCAGCCTGCCATCACGAACTGGATCCACAGGCCAATACGGAACATATTCAATGCACCAACCCGCCGAACAAAGCGGCTGTTGATGATGGTCATCACGAACAGGAACACAATGTTCAGCGCGAAGTAATAGCCGAAATGCTGCGGTGAAACGTGGTTGATCTCAATGTAGACGAAGGGGCCGGCGCTCAGGAACGAGAACATCCCGGCAAAGCTGAACCCACTGGCCAGCATATAGCTCAGCACGCGTTTATGGCGAAACAGCGAGGCAAAGTTACCAATAGTGGTACGCAGGCGAAACGGCTGGCGACGCTCTACCGGCAAAGTCTCTTTGATCAGAGTAAGGATCATCACCGACGCCAGAATAGCGGCCACGGCGAGGATCCAAAAGATGTAGTGCCAGCTCAGCCATACCAGCACCCAGCCACCGATAATCGGCGCCATTAATGGCGCGATAGTCGTGACCAGCATGACGAATGACATCATGCGCGAAAACTCTTCTTTCGGATAGATATCACGCATCAGGGCGTTGATAACCACGCTCGCTGCTGCAGCAGCCAGGCCGTGGAAAAAACGCATCACGATCAGCTGATCGATGGTTTGCGCCAGTGCGCAGGCCACTGCCGCCGCCGCAAACACCAGCGTCCCGCCCAGAATCACTGGCTTGCGTCCAAGACTGTCTGCCATTGGACCATAGAACAGTTGACCCACTGCAAACCCCAGAATATAGGTACTGAGGGTCATCTGCGCGCTACCAGCTGGCACACCAAACTGTTCAGAGATAACAGGCAGCGCCGGAAGATACATATCAATCGACAACGGCATCAACATGGCTAGCAAGCCAAGGATAAAGACAATGGCAATTGACGAGTTCTGCCGGGTGGTCACATTTAGCTCCTGAAATTAACGCGGGGTTAAGTTAACGCTGGCAATTTCTTCTTCGGTCAAAGGACGATATTCACCCGGCGCCAGATCATCATCAAGCCTGATGTCACCAATCCGTTCACGGTGCAGTTCCACAACGTGGTTACCCACGGCGGCAAACATACGTTTAACCTGATGATAGCGCCCTTCGCTGATGGTCAAGCGCACCTGAGTTGGCGTAATGACTTCCAGCAAGGCTGGCTTGGTCAGGTCTTTCTCATTATGCAACTGTACACCATGGGCAAACTGTTCGGCGGTATCATCTGCCACTGGCGACTCCAGCGTCACCAGATAGGTTTTCTCGCAATGGTGACGCGGCGAAGTGATGCGATGCGACCACTGTCCGTCATCGGTCATCAGCACCAGTCCGGTGGTGTCGATATCAAGACGCCCTGCCGCATGCAGTTTGTAGGCCACCGGTTCATCAAGGAAATAGAGCACCGTCGGGTGATCCGGGTCATCCGTTGAGCATACATAACCCTGGGGCTTATTCAGCATAAAATAGCGTGGGCCATTTTGTTGAACCAGGGAATTACCGTCATATTCTACGTCGTGTTCTGGCAGCAGCTTAAAAGCGCTATTTCTGACGATTTCACCGTCGACGGTAACGCGGTTAGCACGGATCTCACGCCCGGCAATAGCGCGGCTGACGCCGAGTTGCTGAGCGATAAATTTATCAAGTCGCATGAGTGTGATTTTGCCTGTAAAAATACGAGAATCGGGTTTACGCCCGAAAAGTGGGACCGTTATCCGCCCAGTATAGCGGCGTTACACCATCCCTCAAGAGAAATGATTCATGGCATACTACTCCTTGTTATTGTTTATTTTAGTGAGCCCATGATTTTTACTCTTCGCCCGTACCAAAAAGAAGCTGTTGACGCCACGCTCAACCATTTTCGCCATCACCGCACGCCGGCGGTGATCGTCCTGCCAACCGGTGCGGGCAAAAGCCTGGTGATTGCCGAGTTGGCCCGCGTGGCGCGCGGTCGCGTACTGGTACTGGCGCACGTCAAAGAACTGGTCGCGCAAAACCACGCCAAATATTGCGCGCTGGGGCTGGAAGCCGATATTTTTGCCGCAGGTCTGAAGCGTAAAGAGAGCCACGGGAAAGTGGTATTTGGCAGCGTACAGTCGGTGGCACGTAATCTGGATGCCTTTCAGGGAGAATTCTCTCTGCTTATCGTCGATGAATGTCACCGTATTGGCGATGATGAAGAGAGTCAGTATCAGCAAATCCTCACTCACCTGACCAAAGTAAATCCCCACTTACGCCTGCTCGGGCTTACCGCCACACCTTTTCGTTTGGGCAAAGGCTGGATTTACCATTTTCATTATCACGGAATGGTGCGCGGCGATGAAAAAGCGCTGTTTCGCGACTGCATTTACGAATTACCACTGCGCTACATGATTAAACACGGTTATCTGACGCCACCAGAACGCCTTGACATGCCGGTCGTGCAATATGATTTCAGCCGCCTGCAGGCGCAGAGTAACGGCCTGTTTAGCGAAGCGGACCTGAATCAGGAACTGAAAAAACAGCAGCGAATAACGCCGCATATCATCAGCCAGATTGTCGAGTTTGCCCAGACGCGTAAAGGGGTGATGATTTTCGCCGCCACCGTTGAGCATGCCAAGGAAATTCTGGGTTTGCTACCTGCTGACGATGCCGCGCTAATCACTGGGGACACGCCTGGCGTTGAACGCGACGTGTTAATTGAAGAGTTCAAAGCCCAACACTTTCGCTATCTGGTGAATGTGTCGGTCCTGACCACCGGCTTCGATGCCCCGCACGTCGACCTTATCGCCATTCTGCGCCCGACCGAGTCAGTTAGCCTTTACCAACAAATTGTCGGCCGTGGGCTGCGCCTGGCGCCGGGTAAAACCGACTGTCTGATCCTCGATTACGCTGGCAACCCGCACGACCTGTACGCGCCGGAAGTCGGTGCGCCGAAAGGGAAAAGCGACAACGTTCCGGTACAGGTGTTCTGCCCTGCCTGCGGCTTTGCCAACACCTTCTGGGGCAAAACAACGGCCGACGGCACGCTGATTGAGCACTTTGGCCGCCGCTGTCAGGGATGGTTTGAAGATGATGACGGCCATCGCGAACAGTGCGATTTTCGTTTCCGTTTTAAAAACTGCCCACAGTGCAATGCGGAAAATGACATCGCCGCCCGCCGTTGCCGGGAGTGCGACACGGTGCTGGTTGACCCGGATGACATGTTGAAAGCCGCGCTCAGGCTTAAAGATGCGCTGGTTTTGCGCTGCAGCGGGATGGCGCTACAAAATGGGCAGGATGAAAAAGGCGAATGGCTGAAAATAACCTATTACGATGAAGATGGCGCCGACGTCAGCGAACGCTTTCGCCTGCACACTCCCGCGCAGCGAACGGCCTTCGAACAACTGTTTATTCGCCCGCATACCCGAACGCCCGGCATTCCCTTACGCTGGATAACCGCCGCCGATATCCTCGCCCAGCAGGCGCTGTTACGTCATCCTGATTTCGTGGTGGCGCGCATGAAAGGTCAGTACTGGCAGGTACGTGAAAAGGTCTTCGATTATGAAGGACGCTTTCGTCGGGCACATGAATTACGCGGTTAATCGTACTTTTGATTGATGTGCCAGGCGTTTGAGTATAGAATCTCGCCCGCTTTTGCATACGCAAAGCAGATCACATACCTGTTGCTGGGTCGCCTGTAGCAGGAATTATTAAAGAGAGATTTAAATGTTTACTATCAACGCTGAAGTACGTAAAGAGCAGGGTAAGGGTGCGAGCCGCCGCCTGCGTGCCGCTAACAAGTTCCCGGCAATCATCTACGGTGGCGCAGAAGCCCCGATTGCTATCGAACTGGATCACGATGCAGTTATGAACATGCAAGCTAAAGCTGAATTCTACAGCGAAGTTCTGACCATCGTTGTTGACGGTAAAGAAGTTAAAGTTAAAGCTCAGGCTGTACAGCGTCATGCGTTCAAGCCGAAGCTGACTCACATCGACTTCGTTCGCGCGTAATCGCCTACAAGTTGAAAAAAAACCCCGCCTCGGCGGGGTTTTTTTATGGGGCTTATCGGTTGGCCGGATATGGCTTTACGCCGCCATCCGGCATTAACATTTTACTTCCCACCCGACGTGCGGCGCTGCAGCTGGTCGCGCAGGTTCGGTGGCGTACCTTTGATTGTCAAGGTGTCCGTCGCCGGATCCCAGAAAATACGTTCACCCAGTAACATGGCGTCGAAGTTAATAGTTAACCCACCGCCGCTGCCAGCAAATTTGGTTAACTGACGCAGCGTACTGCGATCCGCAGGGAAGCTCTCTTCCAGCTCGTAACCTTTATCAGCGGTAAATTCGCTGAAGCTAACTTCACTGACACCGGAAAGTTCTTTAGACAGCGACTCCAGCTCGATCTCTTCACCGGCTTGTAACTGCTCGTTGCAGTAGCTGTACACCTGCTGACGCACGTTCTGGCGTTCAGCTTTATCGAGCTGCGCCTCATTGGTAAAGTCATCGACAGCCTGCAGCAAACCACGGTTTTGCGCTTTGGCGTTCAGACCTTCGCTGGCACCGAGGAAATCCATAAAGAAATCGGCGACTTTGCGCCCTACCCGCCCTTTCAGGAACGTCAGATAGCGCGTGGACTCCGGGTTAGTTTCCCACTCGGTTAAATCAATGCGCGCCACGATATCCGCATGATTGATATCCAGATAGTGCGTCGGATTGATATCCAGATTTTCATTGACGCGCATGCTGCTTAAATTGTTCAGCACGGCGACCAACAGATACTCTACCGCCAGATATCGGTAATGGCAGAACAGGACAATGCCGCCGTCGGCAAAAGGATATTTCGCCAGCTCGTCCCGCAAGCGTCCGGTCGCGGCACGACTGAAAGCCAGAAAATCCTCTTCGCCCTGACGCTGTAAACGCAGCGTTTGCGCCAGTTCACTCTCTTCGCTAAACAGGCCATAGGCTTTATTCTTGGCGCTATATACCCGATGCAGCTCAGCCATCATCTCGACAACGGTCGCTGTCGGTTCCAGTAATGAATCGCGCAAGACCAGCTCAAGATTCTGCTCGTCACGTTTGATAAGCTGGTGCAGGGCAATCTGGTTGATATCCAGACTCATGATAAACTCTCCTTTTAGACCGGGCGGTATTCAACCACCTGCCGGGCAGTGACGCAATAGAAGATAAAAAAGCAGAAAAAAAACTGTCTGTACGGTAATATGTTGCCCTTTCATGAACAGACTGATTTCGATTTATGCCACAAATTTCCCGCTATAGTGACGAACACGTTGAACAACTGCTGAATGAGATGCTCAACGTACTGGAAAAACATAAGGCGCCGACCGATCTTTCCCTGATGGTATTGGGAAATATGGTAACTAACCTTATCAATACAAGCATCGCACCGGCCCAGCGCCAGGCGATTGCCAACTCTTTTGCCCGCGCATTGCAGTCTTCGGTAAACGACGACCAAGCGCATTAAGAGCCTGCTCCGGGGAAACGAACAACAGTTTATGGTAACTCATCGTCAGCGCTACCGTGAGAAAGTCTCCCAGATGGTTAGCTGGGGGCACTGGTTTGCCTTGTTCAACATTCTGTTGGCCGTGGTACTCGGTAGCCGTTACCTGTTTGTCGCCGACTGGCCGACAACGCTTGCAGGTCGCATTTATTCCTATGTAAGCCTGGTCGGACATTTTAGTTTTCTGGTCTTTGCCGCCTATCTGTTGATTCTGTTTCCCCTGACGTTTATCGTCATGTCCCAGAGGCTGATGCGATTCTTGTCAGCGATTCTGGCGACGGCTGGCATGACGCTGTTGCTCATCGACAGCGAAGTTTTCACCCGCTTCCATCTGCACCTCAACCCGATCGTCTGGGAACTGGTCATCAACCCTGACCAGAATGAAGCTGCGCGTGACTGGCAACTGATGTTTATCAGTGTGCCAGTGATTCTGTTAATTGAAATGCTCTTTGCGACCTGGAGCTGGCAAAAGCTACGTAGCCTGACGCGTCGTCGCCATTTTGCCAAACCGTTAGCCGCATTTTTCTTCATTTGCTTTATCGCCTCGCACGTGGTGTATATCTGGGCGGATGCCAATTTCTATCGCCCGATTACCATGCAGCGCGCAAACCTGCCGCTCTCCTATCCGATGACGGCACGTAAGTTCCTGGAAAAACATGGTCTGCTGGATGCGCAAGAGTACCAGCGTCGCCTGATCGAGCAGGGGAATCCGGAAGCAGTATCCGTACAGTACCCGCTCAGCGAACTGCGCTATCGCGATATGGGCACCGGCCAGAACGTCCTGCTGATCACCGTCGACGGCCTGAACTATTCACGCTTTGAAAAGCAGATGCCTGCGCTGGCTGAATTCGCCGGGCAGAATATCTCCTTTACGCGTCACATGAGCACTGGCAACACCACGGATAACGGGATTTTTGGCCTGTTCTATGGTGTATCGCCAAGCTACATGGACGGCATTTTATCGACCCGAACGCCTGCGGCGTTGATTTCCGCGCTGAACCAGCAGGGTTATCAGTTAGGGCTATTCTCCTCGGACGGCTTTACCAGCCCGCTATATCGCCAGGCGCTGCTGTCAGATTTCTCCATGCCAAGCGTGCAAACGCAATCTGACGAACAAACCGCAAGCCAGTGGATTAACTGGCTGGGACGCTACGCGCAGGAAGATAACCGCTGGTTCTCGTGGGTCTCCTTTAACGGGACGAACCTTGATGACAGCAACCAGAAGAATTTTGCCAAACGTTATGCCAGCGCCGCTCAGGATGTGGATGCCAACATCAACCGCGTTATTAGCGCCCTGCGCGACTCAGGTAAACTGGATAACACGGTGGTGATTATTACCGCAGGTCGGGGCGTGCCGCTGACGCAGGAAGAGAACAACTTTGCCTGGTCACGCGGTCATCTGCAGGTTCCTCTGGTTATTCACTGGCCGGGAACGCCTGCCCAGCGCATCAATAGTCTGACCGATCATACAGACCTGATGACAACGCTAATGCAGCGCCTGTTGCACGTCAGTACACCTGCTAACGAATACTCACAGGGGCAGGATCTGTTCAATGCAACCCGCCGCCATTACTGGGTTACTGCCGCCGACGGCAGCACGATGGCCGTTACCACACCCGAGATGACGCTGGTGCTGAACAACAACGGTAATTATCAGACCTATAATTTACGCGGCGAGAAAATAAAAGATCAGAAACCGCAGCTAAGTCTGCTGTTACAGGTTCTGACGGATGAGAAGCGATTTATCGCTAACTGATTAATTATAAATCAGTTAGCGAGACATCCTCTTGCATTCGTAGCGGAAAGCAGTAGTATTAGCAGCCATAGCGTCGGCACGTAGCGCAGCCTGGTAGCGCACCGTCATGGGGTGTCGGGGGTCGGAGGTTCAAATCCTCTCGTGCCGACCAAAAATCCCCAAAAAAACCAACCCTCGGGTTGGTTTTTTTATGTCCATTATTCAGCATTCCCACCCTTTTCTGCACAGGTTTTACTACTTACCCATGCACAAATTGGGGTAAAATTTATCCTCTTATCAGCGCGATGAATCTGGACGATTGATGCGCTGAAAACAATAATGATACTAATAAAAACTCAGGAGAATAGTATGCCTGAAGCAACGCCTTTTCGGGTGCTGATTGTCGACGACCACCCACTGATGCGGCGGGGAATTAGTCAATTATTGCAACTTGATCCCGCCTTTAACGTAGTCGCGGAAGCGGGTGACGGTGCCAGTGCTATCGATCTGGCAAATCGCCTTGACCTTGATGTGATCCTGCTGGATCTCAATATGAAAGGGATGAGCGGGCTGGATACCCTGAATGCGCTGCGTCGGGACGGCGTCACCGCGCAAATTATTATTCTTACCGTTTCGGATGCCGCCAGCGATGTGTATGCCTTAATTGATGCCGGCGCGGATGGTTATTTACTTAAAGACAGCGATCCTGAAGTTCTGCTGGAGGCCATTCGCAGCGGCGCCAAAGGCGGTAAAGCCTTTAGTACCCGCGTTAGCGAATATTTGCGTGAGCGCGACCTGTTTGGTGCCCAGGAAGATCCATTCAGCATTCTCACCGAACGCGAACTGGATGTGTTACATGAACTGGCTCAGGGGCTGTCGAACAAACAGATTGCATCAGTGCTGAATATTTCTGAACAGACGGTGAAGGTGCATATTCGCAATCTGCTGCGCAAACTCAACGTGCGTTCTCGTGTAGCTGCCACCATCCTGTTTTTACAAACGCGCGGCATGCAGTAATCAGATATTGCCCGATGGCGCTACGCTTATCGGGCCTACAAGTCACGTGCATTAGTAGGCCGGATAAGACGCTTTGCGTCGCCATCCGGCATCTTCCAATCTTACTTCTCCTGCGGCGTTAGCTGTTCCATCGCCTGCTTAATGCTGCGTTCTATCACCGCCCGACGAGTATCGTTGGCGGGTAATAATTTCAGCATCATCTCCCACGCCGCAACCGCCTCGCCAAAGCGCTGCTGTTCAAAAGCGTTAAACGCGTACATGCTGAGAACCCGCACGTTGGCATGTTCGCCGCGTACCAACTGGCGTAGCAGCTCCCCTCCCCGACGGTTATCGTCAGGATCGGAAGAACGGGTCAGCGCTTCCGCATAGCCCAGCGCAGCATCGCTGTTTTTCGGATCCAGTCGATAAGCATTGGCATAGGCTTCAGTGGCCGTACTGGCGTTACCAAGTACCATGCCAATGCGCCCAAGCATGATCCAACCTTCAACGTTGGCAGGATCGGCTTGTAAGCGAGTGCGCAGACCCAGCGCCAGACGTGTCATATCTTCTTCATTGAGCGGATCAGCTTTTGGATCCAACGCCCGCTCCAGCAGCGCCGGAGCCTGAGCGGTGGCCTGTTGCCAGACCTGAACCTGCTTGTAGTTGCCGGTTTCGTAATAGCTCACTGCGCCAACCCCCAGCGCCACCACGATGCCAGGCACAAACAACCCGAATCCACCGCGCTTGCCATCCGGGATAACGTCGTCAGGAAACGCCTCCTGTTTCACCCGAACGCGTCGGCGGGTACGAGCGAAAATAATCCAGCCTCCCAGACCAATGGCTACCACCGGCATTACCCACAGCAGCACGGTAAGCGGCGTCAATGGCGGATCGTAAGTGACGAAGTTGCCGTAACGCGCCACCATGTAATCAACAATTTCTTTCTGGCTTTTTCCTTCCTGCATCAGTTCGTACACTTTCTGGCGCAGGTCAGTGGCAATCATTGAGTTAGAATCAGCAATGCTGTTGTTCTGACATTTAGGACAACGCAGTTGTTCGGTAAGCTGGCGGAACTGCTGCTCCTGCGCTTCGTCCTTAAACTGCATCACGTCAATAGTCGCCAGAGCGGATCCCGAGATAACCAGCATTAGCAGGCCCAGTAAAACTCTCATTGCGCAGCCTCCTTACTGTACTTATCCCACAACGGTTTGAGCTCGCGTTCCCATACCCTGGCGTTTAAATCACCAGCATGGCGGTAGCGAATAATGCCTTTCCCGTCGATCAGAAACGTCTCCGGCGCGCCGTACACACCAAGATCCAGGCCAAGCATCCCATCGCCGTCAAACAGGCTCAGCGCATATGGATTGCCCAGCTCTTTCAGCCAGACAATAGCTTTCTGGCGATCGTCTTTATAGTTCAGACCCACCACCCGCACGCCCTGCGCAGACAGCTGATTCAGATACTGATGCTCTGCGCGACAGGTCGGACACCAGGTCGCCCAGACGTTCAGCAATACCGGTTTACCCTGCGTCAGCACATCGGCCTGATAATGCTGACCCGGATTTTCCAGCGATTCGAGGCGGAATGTTGGAACCGGTTTGCCAATCAGCGCCGATTCCAGATTCGTGGGGTCGTCGCCTTGCGCGTTGCGCGCTAACTGCCACAGCAGCGCCGCAGCAATAATGAGAAAAATAATAAACGGGATTAACAGTGCGTTGCGCTTCATACAGCCTCCGACGCATTTTTTTGCACCGCAGCGCGAGGACGCGTGCGCTGGCGATAGCGTGGATCAAACAGGCAGAACAACCCACCCAGCGCCATCAGCAATCCTCCGGCCCAAATCCAGCGAATAAACGGTTTATAATACAGACGTACAGCCCAGGCGCCGTTATCCAGTTCTTCGCCCAACGCAGCGTAAAGGTCACGTGTGAATCCGCCGTCAATTGCCGCTTCAGTCATCATCGAACTGGTGCTGTTATAGAAGCGTTTTTCCGCATGCAGCGTGGCTTCCGGTTTACCATCACGAGTGACGCCAATAATGGCAACGCCCCCCCGGTAGTTTGGTCCGGTAATATCTCTCACTTCGCGGAACGTAAACTGATAGTTATGGATACTGACGCTATCACCCGCCTTCATACGCACATCACGTTCAACGCTGTAGTTCTGGCTAAAGGCAATACCGACAATGGTGATCGCCAACCCTACGTGACCCAACACCATGCCCCAATAGCTTGGTGTTAACTTCGTTCCGCGGGAAATACGCAGGAACGCTTCGGCCATCGCCAGTACAAAAATCCAGCACGCCATCGCCAGGCCCACGACGGTCATCGCCGCAATGCGATCCTCAAACAGCCACGGCAACAGCAGCGACAGGACAAGCGTGGTGACAAACGCGACAAGCAATAGTGTTTTCAGCTTACGCGGTCGGTCACGCCCCCAGCGCACTAATGGTCCAATCCCCAGCAACAGCGCGAACGGCGCCATTAGCCAGGTGAACATTGTGTTGAAGAACGGCTCGCCAATCGAAATACTGCCCAACCCAAGCTGTTTGTGCACCAGCGGCAGCAATGTGCCCAGTAGCACCACCAGCATGGCGGCAATCAGCAGAACGTTATTCCCCAGCAGCAGCGATTCACGTGACCACAGTGCGTTATTAACCCGCGAGCGAACCTTGTGACCGCGCACGGCAAACAGCAGCAGGGAGCCACCAATCACCAGCACCATGAAGGCCAGAATGAACATACCGCGCGACGGATCGGAAGCGAAGGCATGAACCGACACCAACACGCCAGAGCGCACAAGGAAAGTTCCTAACAGGCAAAGCGAGAAGGCGCAGATTGACAGCAGCAGCGTCCATGCTTTAAAGCTGGCGCGCTGTTCTGTCACCGACAACGAGTGCATCAGCGCCGTTCCCACCAGCCATGGCATAAACGAGGCGTTTTCGACCGGATCCCAGAACCACCAGCCGCCCCAACCCAGCTCGTAATAGGCCCAGGCAGAACCGAGCACAATGCCCAGCGTCAAAAAGACCCACGCCGCCAGCGTCCACGGACGCGAAAAACGGGCGAAGGTGCTGTCCAGTCGTCCACTCATCAACGCGGCAATGGCAAAAGCAAATGCCACGGAGAAACCGACATACCCCATGTACAGCAACGGCGGGTGGAAAATAAGCCCCGGATCCTGCAACAGCGGGTTCAGATCGCGCCCTTCAATAGGAAAGTTAGGCAGCGTGCGGGCAAACGGGTTGGAGGTAAACAGGATAAACAACAGGAAGCCGACGCTGACCATCCCCATCACCGCCAACACGCGGGCGACGATATCCAGCGGCATGCGCTGGCTGAACGCCGCGACGGCGAACGTCCAGCCACTCATCAGCAGCACCCACAGCAGCAGCGAGCCCTCATGCGCGCCCCACGTCGCCGCCACCCGATACCAGACCGGAAGCTGGGTATTGGAGTTGCTTGCGACGTAGGTGACGGTAAAGTCATTAACCACGAAGGCGTTGACCAGAATCAGGAACGCCCCCATCACACAGATAAATAACACCCAGGCAAAGGGCCGCGCGGAAGCCATCATCCGTACATCGCCGCGCGCTACGCCCCAAAGCGGATAGACCGACAGCAGTAATGCAACGCCAAGTGCAAGGCATAACAGCGCGTTGCCAATTTCAGGCATCATGACGTTTTATCCTTATAGACACTTTCCGGACGACGATGGTTTTCCTGCATCGCTTTTTCGACTTCCGGCGGGGTGTAGTTTTCATCATGTTTGGCCAGAACCTCTTTGGCCTGCACATGATTTCCCCCGTCCAGCTCGCCCTGAACGACGACGCCCTGCCCTTCACGGAACAGGTCCGGCAGAATACCTTCATAGGTTACATCCACCACACCTTCGGCGTCATAGATGCTGAAATTCACTTTCAATGACTGCGGATCGCGCTTTACGCTGCCGGGCATAACCATACCGCCCACGCGCAGGCGCTGACCGACTTCAGGCATCTGCTGGGTTTCACGCTTACCGTAGAGTATCTCTCCCGGCGTATAGAACAGATCGATATTGGAACGCAGCGCATAGAGCACCAGCGAAATGGTCAAAGCCAGACCAGCAAGCACCGCACAGGCTATCCATAGCCGATTTTTACGTCGAATATTCACGCCGCCTCCCGTTGCACTTGCGCCGCACGCATACGCGCTTCTCTCGCCCGCTGCTGCGCCACACCGCGTAAGATTGCGCGATGCTGTAATGCAGAATGCAGCACCAGCGCCACCAGAGGAATAAGGGTCATGGCGACAGCCAGCCAGACATACAAGGCGTAACCGCCCATCGCGAAAAAATCACTCCATGATGCAAATGCAGGGGTCATTGGCGGCCTCTTTTTAAGATCAGTTCGCTCACCCAGGGGCGGCGTTTTTCCATCATCAAAATCAGGTTACGCATGCGCATCAGCGCCAGCGTGACAAACAGTAACAGGTAGCCGACGATAGCCAGACGCAGCGGCGCGCGCATTGCCGGATCGATGCTCTGCTGCATGCGGGTTGACCCCTGATGCAGCGTATTCCACCACTCAACCGAGTAGTGAATTATCGGTAAGTTGACCACGCCAATCAGCACCAGAATGCCGGCAGCACGCCCCGCCAGGCGGCGGTCATCAAACGCATGCCACAGCGCAATGGCGCCAACGTAGAGAAACAGCAGTACCAGTTCAGAGGTGAGTCGGGCATCCCAAACCCACCAGGTTCCCCACATCGGTTTGCCCCATGCGGAACCCGTCACCAGCGCAATAAAGGTGAACACTGCACCAATGGGCGCCATCGCAGCCAACGCCAGATTGGCCATTTTCATCTGCCAGACCAGGCCGACAAACGCGGCAACAGCCATTGATGCGTAAATTCCCATCGACCATATTGCCGCCGGAACGTGCAGATAAATAATGCGATAGCTCTGCCCCTGCTGATAATCTGCAGGCGCGAAACCAAAGCCCCAGATCAAGCCTGTAATCAGTACCACCGCGCTGGCAATCGCCAGCCACGGAATAAACCAGCCACAGATCTGATAGAGCCGAGGGGGCATCGCCAATTGATGAAGTGTTTTCCACATAGTTCAGTCACCAGACTCCATAATTAATATCCGTTTTGCCTGAGCGTCTTGCCCGGCCTGCACATCTAATCTGCGCTATTGCACGCTTATCCGTAACGCCGCAGCCGTGGCAAACGGGCTTAGCGTGGCGCTGCCTACCAGCAACGCGCCCAAAATCGCCATGTACCCTTCAACCGGTAAGTGCATGGAAGCCGCATCCATCGCGGCGGTCGCAAAAATCAGTAAGGGGATGGTGAGCGGGAGAACCAGCACGCTCAACAACACACCGCCGCGCTTTAAACCTACCGTCAACCCCACGCCCGGTGCGCCGAGAAAGCCCAGCGTTGGCGTCCCAAGTAATAAGGTCAACGCCATAATTTTCCAGCCGTACATATCCATGCCCAGCAGCAGAGCGACTAACGGCGAGAGGATGAGCAAAGGCAAACCGGTCACAACCCAGTGCGCCATCACCTTCGCCAGAACTACTGCCGGCAGTGGCAGCGGCAGCAACATCAGTTGCTCAAGGCTGCCATCCTGTAAGTCATCACGAAACAACCGTTCCAGCGCCAGCAACGACGCCAGCAGTGCCGCAACCCAGATGATGCCCGGTGCAATACGCGCCAGCAGTTGCGGCTCCGGACCGATGCTCAAAGGGAACAACGTGATAACAATCAGGAAGAACCATAAAGGATTGGCGATTTCCGCACTATGACGAAACGCAACTTGCAGTTCTAAACGGAAGATTCGCCACATCATTGCGTTGTCCTCTCGCTGGTCAGCGCAATACGTCGCACTTTATCGGTTTCGACATTGAGCGGTTGGTGGGTAGTGAGAATAACAATACCCCCCTGCTCCGTATGCTGCGCCATACGCTGAGTCAGTCGCTCAACGCCGTTCACATCAATGGCGGTAAAGGGCTCATCGAGGATCCACAACCGGGCGCGAGTCAGCCACAAACGGGCCAGCGCCACGCGCCGCTGTTGTCCGGCGGAGAGTTGGTTCACCGGAATATCTTCATATCCGGCAAGCCCCGCCTGCGCCAGCGCCGCCAGACACTGTGCGATGTCGCCGTCGTGGTGGAAGAAACGCAGGTTCTCCAACGCCGAAAGCCGGGTTTTTATCCCCGGCTGATGTCCGATCCACAACAATTGTTGGTGGTAGCTATCCCGCACATGATGCAGCGGTTGCTCTTGCCAGCAAACCTCCCCTGCATCGGGACGCGCCAGCCCGGTAAGCAACCGCAGAAGAGTGGTTTTCCCTGCGCCGTTGCTGCCGGTAATTTGTACCCATTCCCCTGCGTTGACGCGAAATGACAACTCACTGAAAAGTATTCTGTCATCCCGCTCGCAAAGTAATTCTCTGGCTTCAAGCATACCTGGTTATCTACATCCTGTTAAAAGCCCGGTTTGACTTCGCGCATATCAGGCAGTTTGTGCGCTATCCCTTTATGGCAGTCAATACAGGTTTGCCCGTCTTTCACGGCCTGGTCGTGCATTTTGGCCGCTACGCCTTTCTGGGCGGTTAAATCCATAAACTCGAAGTTGTGACAGTTTCGACACTCTTGCGAATTGTTATCTTTCATACGCCGCCACTCATTTTGCGCCATCGTTAAACGATGATCTTCAAATTTCTGCGGTGTATCTATTAACCCCAGTGCTTTCGCGTACAGCTCTTTACTGGCCTTGATCTTACGGATCATTTTTGGACCCCACTCGTGTGGGACATGGCAATCAGGGCAAGTCGCTCGCACACCACTACGGTTGTTGTAGTGTACGGTTTCCATGTATTCCTGGTACACCGTATTGCGCATTTCGTGACAGCTAATGCAGAACTCTTCTGTATTGGCCTTTTCCATACCGGTATTAAAGCCGCCCCAGAAAATAATGCCGCCCACAAAGCCGATTAACAACAGCGTGCCGAGCGCCAGACGGCTGGGGCGACGCCACCATTGCCAGACGCGCTTAATCCAGCCTGGTTTACGGTTAGAATTTTCCATAATGACCTCTTATTTCCCGTAACCTTTCGAGGGGGTGAAGGTATTTTCAACAATCGGCGCAGCGTCAGCCTGCGGAACGTGACATTGCAGACAGAAATAACGACGCGGCGCGACTTCAGCCAATACCTTGCCGTCGCTATCCATAAAGTGCGTAGGACTGACGCGCAGCGCACCGGTGGTGCGATAGCTTTCCACACCGTGGCATTGCAGGCAGCGGTTAGTGTTAGTCGTCACCTGATATCCTTCAACGCTGTGCGGAATCATCGGCGGCTGATTCACATAGTTCAGCGGCATACGCACTTGCTCTTTCGGCATGCGAATCGCCCCTTCCTGCGTTCCTGAGACTTCCGGTGACTGGCTCAGATCCACTCCATTTGCAGCCCAAACTGCCCCACTGACTAGCAAGGCCAGCGCGGCCATCCATTGACTCAGCGCTTTAATCAGGTCATGGCTTTTCATGATTTCGCTCCCGAACTCCATCGTGTTGTTATTGTAAAAACATCCTCAGAACAGACATCCACACAGCGACCGCAGGCCATGCAATCGCGACTGGTTACCTGCACCGGACTTTGCTCATCCAGCACCGGCGCACGTAGCACATGCGGTTCCGGGCAAACATGAAAACAATCCATACAGCGGTTACATCTGTTACGTTCTTTTGCTGAGACGGTTAATGCACCTTTACTTCCCACTACGCTATACAGCGCACCCAGTGGGCAGAGATGCCCGCACCAGCCGTGTTCAACGACCAGTAAATCAAATAAAAACAGCGCGAGGATCAGCAACGCTCCGCTACCGAATCCCATTACCAGGCTGCGTCCCAGCAGAGAAACCGGGTTTATCCACTCCCACAGCAGCGTACCAGTCAGCGCTGAACCGACCAGAATGACCACCAGCAGGACGTACCGTATATGGCGCGGTAGGGTCGCGGACTGATTCAGGTCAAACCTTCTGCGCAGCCAACTGGCTAAATCGGTAACCGGGTTCATTGGGCAAACCCAACTGCAAAACAGTCGCTTACCCGCCAGGGCATACAGCACCGTGATGATGATGGCGCCCGTTAACGCCACCGTCGCCGGCAGATGTCCGCTGGCCAGGCTTTGCAGGGTGATCAGTGGGTCGGTGAACGGAATGGAATCCAGCAACAGGCTGCTACTGTAATTGCCATGCAGGATCCACACGCCAAGCCACGGGCCGCTGAGGAACATCGCCAGGATCAAAAACTGGCTCAGACGACGCAGCACCAGCCAGCGGTGGCTCATCCACCATCCTTTTTTCGCCTGCGCTTCACGCCCGGCATCACGTTTACGATTTGCCATTGTTCCCCTCCAGCCAACCGAAGCGGTAATGGTGTCCTAACTCCCCTTTCGCCAGCGACAGCGGCAACACTTTTATTGCAGGCTGCTCCAGTACGCAGACTTTTTCGCATTTCCCGCAGCCGGTACAGGCATCGCTGTGCACGGTAGGAATAAACCGCGCGTGCTTGCCGGTACGCATGTTGCGGTCCAGCTCAAGGGTGATAGCCTCATCAATTTTCGGGCACTCGCGATAACAAACGTCACAGCGTAACCCCTGATAGTTGAGGCAGTTTTCGTGATCCAGCAGAACTGCCAGCCCCATACGTGAATCGTCTATGGATGCAATTTCCCTGTCCAATGCGCCGCTGGGGCAGACTTTGGCGCACGGAATGTCCTCACACATTTCGCAGGGAATCTCACGAGCGACAAAATACGGCGTACCCGCTGCCAGCCCGGAGGCCAGCGTCGCCAACTTCAACGTGTCATACGGGCAGGCCTGAACGCACTGTCCGCAGCGCACGCAGGCGCTGGCGAACGCCTCCTCGCTCAGTGCGCCGGGCGGGCGCAACCGCACGCCGGTTGCTCGTGCGGTTTGCTGTTGCAACCCCAGCGCCACGCCAACGACGGCCAGCCCACCCGCAGCACGAACCATATCGCGCAGAAAGCGGCGGCGGCCATTTTGGGGTTTAGCTGACCGGGACATAACGCGTTACACCTTCGCCAGTTTCACGGCGCACTTCTTGAAATCCGTCTCTTTGGAGAGCGGATCTGTCGCATCCAGCGTCAGGTTGTTCACCAGCTGTGCGGCATCGAAGAACGGCATGTACACCAGCCCCTGCGGCGGACGGTTACGACCGCGTGTTTCAACTATCGAAATCACTTCGCCACGACGGGAAACCACTTTGACTTTATCGCCACGGCGCAGATCGCGCGCTTTTGCATCCAGCGGGTGGATAAACAGCACGGCTTCCGGGAAAGCGCGGTGCAGTTCAGGCACACGGCGTGTCATGCTGCCGGTATGCCAGTGTTCCAGCACACGTCCGGTAGACAGCCACAGGTCGTATTCTTTATCCGGCGCTTCAGCAGCAGGTTCAAACGGCAGCGCGAAGATGACCGCTTTGCCGTCCGGCTTACCGTAGAACTTGTAGCTTTCGCCCGCTTTTACATAAGGGTCGTTGCCCTCGCTGTAACGCCACTGGGTTTCTTTACCCTCAACGACCGGCCAGCGTAAGCCGCGCGCTTTGTGATAATCGTCAAATGGCGCAAGGTCGTGCCCATGACCGCGACCAAACCATGCGTACTCTTCGAACAGTCCTTTTTGCAGATAGAAGCCCAGCTCACGGGACTCATCGTTGAGCTGATCGTCAGCCAGTTCAGCCACCGGGAATTTCGTCACTGCAGGCGTGGCAAACAGAACGTCATACAGCGTTTTGCCGCGGAGTTCCGGTTTCTGCGCCAGCAGCTCTTCCGGCCACACTTCTTCTGTTTTGAAGCGACGAGAGAACTGCACCAGTTGCCACAGATCCGATTTCGATTCGCCCGGCGCTTTAATCTGCTGACGCCAGAATTGTGTACGGCGTTCCGCGTTACCGTAGGCGCCTTCTTTTTCTACCCACATTGCGGTCGGCAGGATCAGGTCAGCAGACAGGGCGCTGACCGTCGGATACGGATCGGAGACAATGATGAAGTTGCGCGGATCGCGCCAGCCCGGCATACGTTCTTCGTTGATGTTCGGACCAGCCTGCATGTTGTTGGTACACATCGTCCAGTAGACATTGAGCTTGCCGTCTTTCAGCGCACGGTCTTGCGCCACGGCATGCAGGCCGACTTTCGCCGGAATTGTCCCCGCCGGTATATTCCAGTGCTTCTCGCAGATATCGCGGTGTTTTTCGTTCGTTACCACCATGTCCGCAGGCAAACGGTGAGAGAACGTACCGACTTCACGCGCAGTACCGCAGGCGGAAGGCTGGCCGGTCAACGAGAACGGACCACAGCCTGGCTGGGAGATTTTGCCGGTCAGCAGGTGCAGGTTGTAGACCAGGTTGTTGGCCCACACGCCGCGGGTATGCTGGTTAAAGCCCATCGTCCAGTAGGAGATGACTTTTTTCTTCGGATCGGCATACAGCTGAGCTAACTGTTCCAGTTGATCTTTCGGGACGCCGGTCATTTCGGCGGTTTTATCGAGTGTGTACTCGGCAACGAAAGCTTTGTAGTCCTCAAAGCTCATCGGTTCAGAGGCATCGGAACCCGGATTTTTCGCCGCTTTTTCCAGCGGATGGGTAGGACGCAGACCGTAGCCGATATCCGTTACGCCTTTACGCACGTTAACGTGCTTACTAAAGAAATCCTGATTTATCGCATTGTTTTGAATAATGTAGTTCGCGATGTAGTTGAGGATCACCAGATCGGTTTGCGGCGTGAAGACCATACCGTTGTCCGCCAGCTCAAAGCTGCGGTGCTGGAAGGTGGAAAGAACCGCGACGTTAACGTTAGGGTCGGACAAACGACGGTTGGTGATGCGCGACCACAGGATCGGATGCATTTCCGCCATATTCGCGCCCCACAGGACGAAAGCGTCAGCATGCTCGATATCGTCATAGCAGCCCATCGGCTCATCCATACCGAAGGTACGCATAAAGCCGACTACCGCTGACGCCATGCAGTGACGCGCGTTCGGGTCGATGTTATTGGAACGGAAACCCGCTTTGAACAATTTAGCCGCAGCATAACCTTCCCAAATCGTCCACTGACCAGAGCCGAACATACCGATAGACTCCGGGCCTTTCTCTTTCATGGACGTTTTGAATTTCTCTTCCATCACGTCAAAAGCCTGGTCCCAGCTAATCGGGGTGAACTCGCCCTCTTTGTGATACTTCCCGTCCTTCATGCGCAGCATCGGCTGCGTTAAACGGTCTTTTCCGTACATGATTTTCGGCAAGAAGTAACCTTTGATACAATTAAGCCCACGGTTAACCGGCGCATCCGGGTCGCCCTGGCATGCCACAACACGCCCTTGCTGCGTCCCGACCAATACGCCACAGCCCGTCCCGCAAAAACGGCACGGGGCTTTATCCCATTTGATGGCCTCTTGCTGACCGGCTACCGCACGGGCTACGCCCGGCACGCTTAACCCGGCAGCCGCCGCAGCGGCCGCAACGGCGTTAGCTTTCATAAAGCTACGACGACTGAGTTTCATGGTGTTTCCTCACCTTGCTCATCCTGCTGGTGATAAACCAGCGACACCGCCAGTACGCCCGCAACGTTGCGCACTGACTCAATAGTTTTCATTAACGTTTCGCTGTGTTCAGCTTCCACCACCACGATCAGTTGACCGCTTTCCATATCGCTGAGGGCAACTTCGCAACCGGGAAAGGAACATAACTGTGTGGCGATATCATTGATATGCTGGCTTTTGGCCTGAACGACCAGGCTGCAGACCTGCCAGTTATTGTCCATGGTTGTACTCCGCGTTAATGGCTGATACCGGGCAGATAGCGACACATGCGCCACATCCGTTACAGTCCTGATTGTCGAGCTGCGGCTGATAAATGCCGGACAGCGTGGGACGAAAGGTTATGGCCATGGGTTCACAGCTATCCTGACAGCGATGACATTCAACGGACTGGTGTGCGAGACAGTTTTCCCCGATAGTAAAATTCAGATCCCATGCCCTGGTGTGGCGCGGAAGAAAAAGTGATTCGGGACAGGCTTCTGCGCAGGCATAACAAAAGCTGCACTCGCCGTGTTTGAAATTTACGCTCGGGTAACCACCCTGGCCTCGCTGCAGGATGTCGGTTTCACACGCCTGGATGCAGGCGTCACAACGGAGGCAATGGGCCAGAAAGTGGGAGTCTTCCTTGCTCCATGGCGGACGGATCCCCGCGTTGGCATTTCGCCAACTGCCTGTCAACATACCTCGACGGGATAAATCAACCATGACATTGTCCTTCCATAATGACGCTCTCCCTCGACGGGTTGAACGACATAAAAAACTGCACTATTTATGAGTAATTATTTTTAGCCGTAAGATATTTCAGGATGTGTTAGAGGAGCATACCCCAATCGGGGTAAATGCTGTTGCCGGATCAAAGGAGTGTTGAGTTGGCGGGAAAAAATGCGCTTTTGCTCACATTTCAATGAGTTATATAAAAGCATATATAACGAATTTCGCAAAAAGCTGAAAATCTCAACATTAGGATAACTCCTGGAATATATCGCTATAGAGACAGGTAAATACTATTTAATTCACCTTAAATATAAGTAAATACAGATTAATAGATTATGTAAATATGTTAACCTGATCCAGACTCGTTCATAAGACAGAAGAAAGGAAACACTGTGAACAATAAGATGAAGACAATTGTCCCTGCCGTACTTTTCGCCGCATTTGCCAGTACCTCTGCGTGGGCTGCCAGTAACGATACCAGCGCTCAACCGCTGGAAAAAGTCGCCCCCTATCCTAAAGCGGAAAAGGGTATGAAACGCCAGGTTATCCAACTTACTCCTGAGAAAGATGAATCTACTCTCAAAGTAGAACTACTGATCGGACAAACACTGGAAGTTGACTGCAACCAACACCGCCTGGGCGGAGAACTGGACAGCAAAACGCTGGAAGGTTGGGGATATGACTACTATGTCTTTGACAAAGTTACGTCTCCGATCTCAACCATGATGGCTTGCCCGGACGGTAAGAAAGAGAAGAAATTCATCACCGCGTATCTGGGTGATGACGGTATGCTGCGTTACAACAGCAAGTTGCCGATTGTGGTCTACACCCCGGAAAACGTGGACGTGAAATACCGCATCTGGAAAGCGGAAGATAAAATTCAGGACGCAGTCGCGCGATAAGTGAGAATATGCCGGATGGCGGCGTAGCGCCTCATCCGGCATTTTATTTACAGCGCGATATCCGCGACAGCTTTTTGCTCAGGCTGCTGTTGTGCCTGAGGTTTGAGCTGTGGTTTCGGCGCTTCGTCAGCGACCTGCGGCTTATCATACTTCAGCCCCAGAACGTCACTGGTGTACTGCAGCTCTTGTTCCGTAGCCTCAACATTACCGTTCAGCTTCGTGCCATAGGACGGAATAATGGTTTTCAGCTTCGCCTGCCACTCGGGACTGGCCACTTTATCTTTAAACACTTTTTCCATCAGATGCAGCATGATCGGCGCGGCGGTTGACGCCCCCGGAGAAGCCCCCAGCAGCGCAGCAATGGTGCCCTCTTTATCGCTGACCACTTCGGTACCCAGGCGCAGAACGCCGCCCTTCTCCGCATCACTTTTGATAATCTGCACACGCTGGCCTGCCTGCCATAAACGCCAGTCTTCTTTTTTCGCCTGCGGATAGTACTCTTGCAGCGCGGCAAAACGGTCATCGTCGCTGAGCATCACCTGGCTTAGCAGATATTTCACCAGATCGAAGTTATCCAGACCCACGTTAACCATCGGCATAAAGTTCGAAGTAGTCGTCGAGCTAAGCAGATCCCACAAGGAACCGTTTTTCAGGAACTTGGTGGAGAATGTTGCGAATGGCCCAAACAGCACCACACGTTTACCATCGAGGATACGAGTATCGATGTGCGGCACGGACATCGGCGGCGCACCAACGGAGGCCTGACCGTACACTTTCGCCAGATGGCGATTGACCACGTCCGGATTATCCGCAACCAGGAACTGCCCGCCCACCGGGAATCCGGCATAGCCTTTCGCTTCCGGAATGTCGGTTTCCTGCAACAGCTTCAGGGCAGCACCACCGGCACCGATAAAGACAAACTTCGCCTTAATATCGTGTTCCGCTTCGTTATTTTTCAGATCGGCGACCGTCACGGTCCAGCTATTGTCAGCATTACGCTTAAAGCCACGCACCTCGGTGCTTAGCTGCAACGCGAAGTTAGGTTTTTTCTGTAACGAGGCAATCAGCTGGCGCGTGATTTCGCCGTAGTTCACGTCAGTACCAATCTCGGTACGCGTTGCCGCAACTTTTTGTTTTGGATCGCGACCTTCCATGACCAGCGGCGCCCACTCTTTAATCTGCGCGTGATCTTCAGAATAACGCATACCGCGGAATAACGTGCTCTGTTGCAGTGCAGCGTAACGGGCACGCAGGAAGTTGACGTTCTCGTCACCCCAGACAAAACTCATATGCGGAACGGTGGTGATAAATGAGCGAGGTTCATGCATTACGCCATTATTGACCTGATGAGCCCAAAACTGGCGGGAAATCTGGAAGGCTTCGTTAATTTCGACTGCCTTTTCAATGCTGATGCTACCGTCGGCCTTTTTCGGTGTGTAGTTCAACTCCATCAGTGCCGAGTGGCCCGTTCCGGCGTTATTCCAGCCGTTTGAGCTTTCCTGCGCTACCCCGTCCAGTCGCTCAACCATGGTCATTGACCATTGCGGCTCCAGCTCCTGTAAATAGGTTCCCAGCGTGGCGCTCATGATGCCGCCGCCAATCAACAGCACGTCCGTTTCCTGCTCTTCCGCCGCTTTCGCTTTTGCCGCCATTGAGACAACATTCAGTCCTACGGCCATGGTGAAGAGCATGGCAGTCACTTTTTTCATAATGTTAATGCCTTACTTTTAGTATCGCTTTTTGCTTTTTATGCAGGTGAAAATCGAGCGGCATCAACGGTAACACTTAAGTAAAAATAATTAAATATTGTTTATAAATTATATTTAATTTTTAAAAATGTTATCAATACGTTGGTATTTTATAGGGTTATTGACAATCATTTCTGGAAACCGCCCCCTCAGACGGGTACTATGCTGCGCTTTGCTATTCACCGCACGGATGCCTGTCGGTCTGCTGTATCAGGCCATTTTGATCTCAGAGTAATTATGTCTGCATCTCACACCTCCTCTGCAACAGTGGCAGAACACACGACGCGCGGTGTGCTGCGCCAACCCCGTCTGCTGGTTCGCGAAACGCTGGCTGGTGTGGTCACCGCCCTGGCACTGATCCCGGAAGTGATCTCTTTTTCCGTTATTGCTGGCGTCGATCCGAAAGTCAGTCTGATCGCCTCGGTTGTATTGTGCCTGGCAATGTCATTTTTAGGTGGGCGTCCGGCAATGGTTACCGCCGCTGCAGGATCGGTTGCGCTGGTCATTGGCCCGATGGTGCATCAACACGGTGTGCAGTACATCCTGCCTGCGGTAGTGCTGGCCGGAATTATTCAGATCCTGTTTGGCGTGCTGGGCATGGCGCGTCTGATGCGTTTCATCCCTGGGGCCGTCATGACCGGGTTCGTCAACGCGCTGGGAATTTTGATTTTCTTTGCTCAGGTCCCGCATTTCTGGGGCAAAAGCCCGCTAATCTGGGGGCTGTTTATTCTGACCCTGCTGATTGTGCTGTGGGTTCCGCGGTTTATTAAAGCCATTCCCGCGCCGCTTATCGCCATTGTGCTGCTGACGGTGTTCACTGTCACCAGCGGGCAGCTGTTGCCGACCGTCGGTGACGAAGGTTCAATGAGCGGCGGCCTGCCGGGATTAACGCAGTTACTCGTACCGCTCAACCTGCAAACGCTGGCGATTATCTGGCCCTGTGCGCTAAGCATCGCTTTTGTTGGTTTGATGGAGTCGCTGTTAACCGCCCGCCTGGTGGATGACCTGACGGTTACGCCGTCGAATAAGAATCGCGAGAGCGCCGGGCTTGGGATCGCCAATATTCTGGCCGGATGTTATGGCGGCATTGCCGGGTGCGCGATGATTGGTCAAACCATCGTTAACGTCGAGATGGGCAAAGGACGCAGTCGCGTCTCGACGTTTGCCGCCGGGCTGGTCTTGCTGCTGTTGGTTACCGCGTTAAGCGAAGTGATGGCGAAAATACCCATGTCGGTGCTGGCGGGGATTATGGTGATTGTGGCGGTGAAAACCTTCAGCTGGCATAGCATTCAACCCACCACACTGGCGAAACTCCCTGTGACTGAAACGCTGGTGATGCTACTGACCGTCGCCGCGACGGTGTCGACCGGCAACCTGGCGATTGGCGTGGTTGCCGGCGTAATGGCAATGCTCATTCTGCCGCGTATCGTCAGAGGCAAACGCGCGGCTACATCAGAAACAGCGTTGCCAGACCAAGAAAAATAAAGAATCCCCCGGTATCGGTGATAGCCGTAATCATCACGCTCGAGCCGACCGCCGGGTCACGCCCGAGCTTCACCATCGTCATCGGAATGATGACCCCCATTAATGCTGCCATCAACAAATTAAGCATCATCGCCAGGGTCATCACTCCGCCGAGCGCCATGTCATCATACAGCCACCAGGTAATACCGCCCATAATTCCGCCCCATACGAGGCCATTAATCACCGCCACGCCCATTTCACGCAGGATCAAAAACGTCAGGTTCCCCGGTTGAATATTTTGTAGCGCCAGCGCACGAACGATCATGGTGATGGTCTGATTCCCGGTATTGCCGCCAATTCCCGCCACAATTGGCATCAGTGAGGCCAGCGCCACCAGTTGCGAAATCGTGTGTTCAAAACCGTCGATCACCCGCGAGGCGATGAAGGCGGTACAGAGGTTAACGGCCAGCCACGCCCAACGCGTTTTTACCGCTTTGGTAACGGGCGCAAACACGTCCTCTCCGGCGCTTAAGCCCCCCATTCGACGCAAATCGGTATCAGTTTCTTCATAGACCACATCGACGATCTCATCGATGGTTAAGCGGCCCATCAGCTTGCCTGAAGGGTCAACGACCGCGGCACTGACCAGGTCGTCACGTTCGAAGGTACGTGCAGCGTTTTCAGCGATATCGTCCGGAGAAAAGGTGAGCGGGTCATCTTCCATCACCTCGCTGACTTTGCGTTGCACATCATTAAGCAGAATGCAGGTTAGCGTCAGTTCGCCAACCAGCACTTTATTGCGATCGGTCACGAAGAGTTTATCGGTATTCTCCGGCATTTTGCCCAACCGTCGCAGGTAGCGTTGCACCACTTCCAGCGTCACGTCCGGACGCACGGTGATGACTTCGAACTCCATAATCGCGCCGACGCGATTCTTCTCGTAATGCATTACCTGGCGGACACGCGCCCGCTCTTCGGCCGGTAACGTCGCCAGCAGTCGTCCAGTGAGGTTACGCGGGAGATGCTGCACCAGATAAATCTGTTCGTCGATATCGAGATATTGCAGCGCGTCCAGTATTTCGCGGTCGCTCATCTCATCGATCAGGTCGTCCCAGACGTTTTCTGACGCCTCAAGCAAGACGTTACCACGCTTTTCACTTTCGACCAGTCGCCACAGGGCGTGACGCTCTTCTGAAGGTAATGCTTCGAGGGTATCGGCTAAATCGGGCGGCGGCAGATGGGCAACCAGCGCCCCTACCTCAGCAATATCGTCGGCTAACGTACCGACGTCATATTGCTCAGCCAGGGTAAGCTTGCCCAACAGTGTTGAAACAATGGCTTTATCAGTGGTCAGCAACCAGATAAGACGCGCACGCTCTTCATCACGCAGTCTGGCGCTATTTTTGTTTGTAACGGACATTAATCATAAATCCATGATATGAAATATCATTAATCATGATGCTGATTTATATAAATAACAACAAACAGCGCCGCCAGACGGATAAAAAACCGGCGGCACGTGAGATTATGCGGTGCGAGCCACAGCATCACGCGAGGCGGCATCACGCTCATCGCCCAGCAGTTCATTCAGCTGTCCATTACGCATTTCCAGCAGCCTGTCGGCATGAATAAAATAGTGATCGTCGTGGCTGATGGCGAAAATAGTTTTGCCCATTTCTTGCATCAAAGGTAACAGGACCTGATAGAACTCACGACGGAAATGGGGATCCTGATCCGCAGCCCATTCATCCAGCAAAATGATGTCGCGCTCCTCCGCCAGAGCCAGCAGCAGCGCCACGCGTTTCTTCTGCCCCTTCGACAGCTTCAGATTGAGGATGCGCCCCTCGCTCAGCTCCAGCTTGTGTCCCATTTTCAGATATTCCAGCCACTTCGCCACCAGCTGCGGATTGGCTTCTTTACCTTCCGGCCCCAGCAGTTTGTCGAATAGCCAGACGTCGGTAAATACGGCGGAGAACAGCTTGCGATAGTCTTCCGGCTTTTCAACGGCAACCGTTTTGCCATCAAGCAATATCTCGCCTGACTGCGGCTGGTAAAGCCCGGTCAGTAACATCGCCAGCGTAGACTTCCCGCTACCATTACCGCCAATAAGAAAGATCAGTTCACCGCGATGAATCGTCAGATTCACTGGTCCAACAGAGAAGGCGTTATCCTGATAGTGGAAAACCACGTTACGCAACTCCAGCGTTTGCCAGTTCGGAAACGCATTTGGTCGCGGGAATTCGGCCTTAAAGGGTGCCAGGTCGAACTTATTCAACTTGTTGAAGGCCACCTGCGCAGTGAGCAGCGTCGGTAGCGCGCCAACGGCAGAGAGCAGCGGCGTGCGCAGGAATAACAGCGTCAGAGAATAGGTCGCCGCCACGGCGGTATCCGCCCAGCCCAGACTGTTGGCCATCCAGAACACCAGGCCAATGGCGCCCAGCATCATAATGTTCGACCAGTTGACCGCGCTCAGGTGGAAAGTATCGGCACGAATAATATGGTGACGGTACTCTTTGGCATCCGGGACGTACATCTGATTAAAGATATGCTCGGCACGCTCACGGTTGAGCGTCAGCTCCTTGCGCCCTTCCAGTACCGTCTGATAATCGTTGTACAGTTTGTCTTCGGTTTCACGCAGGGTCGCCATGTGTTTATACACTCGCGCCACCAGCACAAATCCGCCCCAGATGGTGAGTGCCATCCAGATAGCCGTCACCAGCAACATTTTAGTCGACAACATCGCCAGATACGCCGCAGACCCGACGGTCAGGATAATCCCCTGCACCAGTTCAGGCAGGCGGACAAAGGCAATGGTGATGTTGCGGATGTCGCTGGTTAATCCGGCCAGCAGCGAGGCGCTGCCAAGTTGTTCGATGCGTTCGACGTGGGTATCAAGAATACGTTTGATAAATTCACTGCGCAGACGATAGACAAAGTGGTGGCCCAGCGTGGTGAGTGCCAACTGTGAACCGAGGGTGACGACCATCAGTAACAGCAGCAGGCCAAGAAACTCCGGTAGCACCATCAGCGTGGTGTCGACCGTTTCAATCAGACGCTGGTTGATAAACGCAATCAGCCCAATCCCCAACGCGGCGCTGGCGAGACTGAGCGCCATGACGCTGATAAATGGCCAGCGATACTGCCGCCAGACAAGAAGTAAAAGTTCCATGCGAACAACCCGGGCAAGTAATAACAGCCCGCAGTTTAAACATCTCTTCGCTGACAGCAATAATAATTCTTATTTTTATTCTTTTTTACCTGCCTGGCGAAACGTCAGGTTATAGCGACAGTCTCCGGTCAACGGATGATACCCCGCCTTAAGCGGCTGGATCCCATGATAAAACAGCCGCGAATTGCCGCCCCATACCACCACATCACCATGTTCAAGCAGCAAACGCTTTAAGGGGTCATTACGGCGCAAGCCGCCAAATTGAAAGATAGCCGGTAACCCCAGCGACACCGAGACAATCGGTGCCCGCAGATCAGACTCGTCTTTATCCTGATGTAATGACAGTTTTGACCCTGGCGTGTAACGGTTGATAAGGCAGGCATCGGGTTGAAAGTCAGCATAGCCCGCCGCCGTTGCCGCCTGTTGGCAAAGGTCAGCAAAGACGTCCGGTAGTGGCGGCCAGTGTACGCCGGTTAACGGGTCGCAGGGTGAATACAAGTAGCCATGTTGATCCGTCGTCCAGCCCAGATGGCCGCAGTTGGTCATTGCCACCGACATCGTGTAGCCGCCCGGCGTCACCATCTGGCGAAATGGCGAGTGCCTGGCGACAGCGGCTATTGCTTGCAGTAAAGACGGTGTGCGGTCAAAAGCAAAACGTCGCAAAATAACCGCACCGGACGCCAGCGGTTCTTGCCAGGGTTTCGTATCCGCAAAGAGATCGAGCATTATGGTTCCTCGCGCGTCGTTTCACGCTGTAGTAACTGTGCCTTGCGCCCAATCCCCCACCGATAGCCCGAAAGCGCGCCATCGCCACGGATCACGCGGTGACACGGGATGACTATCGCCAGTTTATTGGCTCCACAAGCACTGGCCACTGCACGCACCGCTTTCGGTTTGCCGATGGCGTTGGCCAGTTGTTGGTAGCTGACTGTTTCACCACACGGAATTGCCCGCAGCGCCTGCCACACCTGCTGCTGAAATGCAGTTCCCCGGATATCCAGTGGTAACGATAGCGGCGTATCGCGCGAGTTGATCGCGGCGATCACTTCGCGCACACGCTGCTGAAACTCGGCATCTGCAGGTACGTCCTGAGCGGCGGGAAACAGCTCATGCAGATCCGCAGCCAATCTGGCATCATCATCGCCAAGCAAGATCGCGCAGATCCCGCGTTCGCTTTCCGCCACCAGGCAACGGCCCAGGTCGCAATCTGCCAGGGTATAGCGCACAGAAACGTTGTCGCCACCTTTGCGAAACTGCTTTGCGGTCATGCCCAAAGTCTCATCCGCTTTGCGGTAGTAGCTGCTACTGTCGGGGAATCCGGCGTTGAGGATCGCCTGCGTTACCGGAACGCCTTTCGCCAGGGCATCACGCAGACGGCGAGCGCGCCAGGACTGCTGCCACGCTTTCGGGGTCATGCCCGTCGTGGCTTTGAACAAGCGATGTAAGTGATACGGGCTCATCGCCACCTGCCGCGACAGTTCCTCGAGCGTAAGTGGTAACTCTTGCTCCAGTAGCTGGCAGGCATGGGCTATTTTCTCCATGCGATGCTGCTGCGCGCTGTCTTTATCCGGTTGGCAGCGTTTACAGGGACGAAAACCCGCAGCCAGCGCCTGACGAGCATCGGCAAAGAAACGGACATTTTTGCGCAGTGCATGTTTTGCACGACAGGACGGACGGCAAAAAATGCCGGTAGTCTGAACGGCGAAAACAAACTGACCGTCGGCATCGACATCGCGATTCACGACGGACTGCCAGCGGTCATCATCAGTTATCTGTACACGATTTTTCATTATGGACTCCTTTGTTAAGCATAGCGCTTAGCGTCAGTGTGTCCCCATAGCTGGATACAAAAACCTGCAATCTTGCTTTTTAATTATTTTCGCTGACCAGGAAGCTTTTAAACTGCGGCGACATCCAGGTTTTAAATCCCTCACCTTCTTTCATAATCATATAGACCGCAAGCCCTTCCCGACGCACTACCTCCTGGGCCTTTTCCGGACCGAGTACCATCAATCCGGTATCCCAGCCGTCAGCTTCCAGCGCGGTTGGCGCAATGACTGTCACGGACACCAGGTTGTGTTCAATCGGACGACCGGTTTGCGGATCGATAACATGGGAAAGACGCTTGCCATTCAGCTCATAATAGTTACGGTAGCTGCCGGAGGTACTAATGCCATGCCCGTTAATGTCGACAATTGCCTGTACCGCGTTTTCACGATCGGTCGGTTTCTGAATCGCGACTCGCCACGGATGCCCTTCTGCATTCATACCGCGGCTGTTGAGCGCACCGCCAACGGAAACCAGATAACGGGCGACCCCTTCCTGCTCCATCAAACGGGCCAGATGATCGGCGGCATAACCTTCACCGACGGTTGAGAGATCCACGTACAGCTCCGGCAGATCTTTCTGCAAGTAGTTCCGGTGTGCCTCATTAACAACCTTCAGATGTGAAAGTCCGGTTTGTGCTTTTGCGGCGTCAATTTGCGCCTGAGTGGGAATATGCAACGGTTGCTGATCCGGGCCAAACCCCCACAGATTAACCAACGGTCCTACGGTGATATCCATGGCCCCATCAGTTTTTGCGCCAATGCGTAACGCCAAGGTCACAATATCCGCCATCGCGTCATTAACCGGCCATGGTGACAAACTATTCGATAAGTTAAAGCGCATCAACGCAGAGTCATTTTTATAGGTTGAGAGAAGCTGATCGTCAGCATCGAGCTGAGTCTGGATCTTCACCTGTAGTTCTGCAGCGCGTTTTGCATCGACGCCAACGGCACTGACCCGCCAGAAAGTGCCCATGGTTTTACCTTCCAGAACGGTGGCAGGTACTGTGGTCTGAGCAGGTTTCGGGGCTTCATCGCACCCGACAAAAAAAATCGTCACCGTCAGCAGCGCTGCGCGATAAAATTTCATTTCCATACGTAATTATCCTCATGCGAACGGGCGCAAGAGTACACCAAAAATCATTGTTTGTACGGCGGAAAAACGGCATTAAAAAAGGCCCCGCAGGGCCTTTGATAACAATAAATGCAGATTAGAACTGGTAAACCAGACCCAGCGCTACGATATCATCGGTACCGATACCTGCGTCACGGGTGAACTGATTGTCATCCAGCAGGTTGATTTTGTAATCAACATAGGTGGACATGTTTTTGTTGAAGTAGTAAGTCGCGCCAACATCAACATATTTCACGATGTCCTGGTCGCCATAGCCACGGCCCAGGTCTTTGCCTTTGGACTGCAGGTAAGCCACGGACGGACGCAGACCGAAGTCGAACTGGTACTGAGCAACAGCTTCGAAGTTCTGTGCTTTGTTAGCCCAACCCAGGGAGCCTGCACGCGTTGCGTTGTAGGTCTGAGTGTACTGAGTTGCAAAGTAGAAGTTGTTGGCGTCGTATTTAATACCACCGGTATAGGTTTCAGCACGGTCGCCGGTACCGAAGTTCAAACGGTTCTGTTCGTCGGTACGTTTGGAACTGGTGACTGCAGTACCCAGAGAGAAGCCTTCGCCGATATCATAAGTGATAGATCCGCCAACGCCGTCGCCGTTTTGGCGCAGCGCGTCACGACCGTTGTTGGTTACGCCAGTGAAAGTTCTGCCGGTATCGTCTTCGCCACTCACGCTACCGTTTTTACCCTGGTACTGAATGGCAAAGTTCAGGCCATCAACCAGACCGAAGAAGTCGGTGTTACGGTAGGTCGCGAAGCCGTTACCACGCTGCTGCATGAAGTTGTCAGAACCGTAGGTGTCGCCGCCGAATTCCGGCAGAACGTCGGTCCAGGACGTTACGTCGTAAACTACGCCGTAGTTACGACCGTAGTCGAATGAACCCACGTCTGCGAATTTCAGACCAGCAAACGCCACACGGGTCCAGGCGTTGTTTTCATTTTCTGCGGAGTTACCCTGAATCTGGTATTCCCACTGGCCGTAACCGGTCAGTTGGTCGTTAACCTGGGTTTCGCCTTTGAAGCCGATACGCATATAGGTTTGGTCACCGTCAGCGCTTTTATCATCGGAGAAATAGTGCAGACCGTCGACTTTGCCGTACAGGTCTAATTTGTTGCCGTCTTTGTTATAAATTTCAGCCGCATTCGCTGCGCCTGCTACCAGCAGTGCTGGTACCAGGAGGGACAGTACTTTAACTTTCATGTTATTAACCCTCTGTTATATGCCTTTATTGCTTTTTTATGCCACTGCATACTGATTAAGGTGATTAACCAGTCGGCAACTTCATTCTCCGCAAAAACACAGAATAATCCAACACGAATATGATACTAATACTTTAAAGATGTTTCATTTGTCCACATACATGTTTCTAGATGTTAATAGCCGGGAACTTTTTTTAATTCAAAAATAGCGCAGAATAAGCACAAATAATCAAGAATTATTAATTTATTCATATAAAACATGCAATTACATTATAAAAACCTATAGCACTGAATGACAAAACAAAATCTTCACTCGCAACTAAAATAGACCCGCTATCATCATTAACTTTATTTATTACCGTCATTCATTTATGAATGTCTGTTTACCCCTATTTCAACCGAATGCTTCGCGTTCGGTTTTTTTTTACCCTTCTTTACACAAAACTTACCATTCTGTGCTACCAATGCAAAACTATAACGACTATTAACTATCTCATCGCAACGTGTACAGATATAAGATTGATAAATAATTTCTTGTTATTTAATGCTAAACGTATGCATTCCGTACAAATATATGTACCGACCGTTATCCACTGTACACCTTTGCAGCGTAATGGCTGCAACGATATGAAGCGTAAAAAATACGGGCTATGCAGTATGGTGTAAGTGTGGCAATTCATACATTACCCTTTATACTGCCCCTTCATCTTTCGCGTCGTTTAACAGGTCATAAACACGAATGAGTCAGTCTGACACAACGGTTTCTACCCGATTCTCCCTGCTACCGGGAAGTATTACCCGTTTCTTCTTATTACTGATCGTTGTGCTGTTAGTGATGATGGGCGTGATGGTTCAGAGCGCCGTCAATACCTGGTTAAAGGATAAGAGTTATCAGATTGTCGATATCACCCATGCGATTCATAAAAGAGTCGATACCTGGCGATACGTGACCTGGCAAATCTATGACAATATTGCCGCCGCGACCAGTTCGTCCGGTGCAGAAGGGCTGCAGGAAACGCGCCTGAAACAAGACGTCTATTATCTTGAGAAACCCCGCAGAAAGACCGAGGCGCTGATTTTCGGTTCTCATGACAGTTCGACACTGGAGATGACCCAGCGCATCTCCACCTATCTCGATACGCTGTGGGGCGCGGAAAATGTTCCGTGGTCAATGTATTACCTGAATGGTCAGGACAATAGCCTGATCCTTATCTCAACGTTGCCGCTAAAAGATCTCACCTCCGGTTTTAAAGAATCGACCATCGGTAATATTGTCGATTCACGACGTGCGGAAATGCTGCAACAAGCCAATGCGTTGGATGAACGTGAAAGCTTCTCTTCACTGCGCCGTCTGGCCTGGCAAAACGGGCATTACTTCACGCTACGCACGACCTTTAATCAGCCTGGACATCTGGCAACGGTCGTCGCTTTTGACCTGCCGATTAATGACTTGATCCCACCCGGCATGCAACTTGACAGTTTCCATCTGGAACCTGACGCCGCCTCCACGACCGAACACCTGAATGAAAAAGAGTCGCCTGACAGCGTCAGTATTAATTTCAACAACAGTAAAATTGAGATCTCTTCGGCGTTAAATTCAACGGGTATGCGGCTGGTGTGGCAAGTACCGTTTGGCTCATTGCTGGTCGACACGCTGCAAAGTATTCTGCTACCGCTGTTACTGAACATTGCATTGCTGGCCCTGGCACTGTTTGGCTATACCACCTTTCGCCACCTCCCCGCCCGTTCCACCGAAGTGGCGCCAAACCTTACGGCAAATAATGAACTGCGTGTTCTGCGCGCCATCAATGAAGAGATTGTGTCTTTGCTCCCGCTGGGCTTGCTGGTACACGATCAGGAAGCAAACCGCACGGTTATCAGCAATAAAATTGCCGACCACCTGCTGCCGCATTTAAATCTGCAAAATATTACCAGTATGGCGGAACAGCATCAGGGAGTGATTCAGGCCACCATCAACAATGAGCTGTATGAAATCAGACTATTCCGCAGCCAGATCTCATCGAGAACGCAGATCTTTATCATTCGTGACCAGGACCGCGAAGTGCTGGTGAATAAGAAGCTGAAGCAGGCGCAACGACTGTATGAAAAAAACCAGCAGGCCCGCGCGGCCTTTATGCAGAATATTGGCAGCGCGCTGAAAGATCCGGCTAAAACACTGGCAGCTAATGCCGCCGCGCTCGATACCCCTGACAGCCAGAAACTGGCAAATCAGGCAGACGTGCTTGTGCGTATGATAGACGAAATCCAGTTGGCCAACTTGCTGGAAAGCGACAACTGGAAGGGTGAATCGACGCTGTTTTCTATACAGGCGTTAATTGATGACGTGGTTCCGGAGCTTCTGCCAGCCATTAAACGTAAAGGGCTGCAGCTATTGATTAAAAATCACCTTAGCGCGCAGGATGAACGCCGTGGCGACCGGGATGCTCTGCGCCGTATTTTGCTGTTACTGATCCAATATGCGGTAACCACCACGCAAATTGGCAAAATCACGCTGGAAGTCGACCAGGATGAGTCGGAAGCTGAGCGCCTGACCTTCCGTATTCTGGATACCGGGGAAGGCGTCACGCTGAATGAAGTAGATAACCTGCATTTCCCGTTCATCAATGATACGCAAGGCGATCGGTATGGCAAAGCCAATCCGCTAACGTTCTGGTTATGCGATCAGCTCGCCCGCAAGTTGGGTGGACATCTGAATATTAAAGCGCGGGAAGAACTTGGAACACGTTATATAGTCCATGTTAAAATGCCCCTTCACGATCAGCATACTGAAAGTGAAGAACGTTTGTTAGATGACGTCTGCGTAATGGTTGATGTCACCTCTAATGACGTACGCAGCATTGTATTGCGCCAGCTGGAGAACTGGGGGGCAACGTGCATCACGCCCGATGAGCGGTTGAATAGTCAAGAATATGATCTCTTTTTAACGGATAATCCGTCTAATCTTACTGCCTCAGGCCTTCTTTTAAGCGATGATGAGTCTGGCGTGCGAAAAATTGGCCCTGGTCAGCTGCGCGTCAACTTTAATATGAGCAATGCTATGCAGGAAGCTGTCCTTGAGCTGATAGAAGAGCAACTGGCACAAGAAGAACTCCAGGATCTTCCCCCTGGCGGAGATGAAAACGTCGAACTTCATGCCAGCGGCTACTATGCACTCTTTGTTGACACAGTACCGGATGATGTTAAGAGGTTGTATACTGAGGCAGCAACCAGTGATTTCGCTGCGTTAGCCCAAACGGCCCATCGCCTGAAAGGCGTGTTTGCCATGCTTAATCTGGTACCCGGCAAGCAGTTATGTGAAGCGCTGGAACATCTTATCCAAGAGAAAGATGCTCCAGGTATAGAAAAATACATCAGCGACATTGACAATTACGTCAAGAGCTTGCTGTAGCAAGGTAGCCCACTACATGAACACTATGAACGTAATTATTGCCGATGACCATCCGATTGTACTGTTCGGTATTCGTAAATCACTTGAACAAATCGAGTGGGTAAACGTTGTCGGCGAATTTGAAGACTCCACTGCACTGATCAACAATTTGCCTAAGTTAGATGCTCATGTGTTGATTACCGACCTCTCTATGCCGGGAGATAAATACGGTGATGGGATCACGTTAATTAAGTATATCAAGCGCCATTTCCCGAGCCTGTCGATTATCGTTCTGACCATGAATAATAACCCGGCTATCCTGAGCGCGGTACTGGATCTCGATATTGAAGGGATTGTTCTGAAGCAAGGCGCGCCAACCGATCTGCCGAAAGCGCTTGCCGCGCTGCAAAAGGGTAAGAAATTCACCCCGGAAAGCGTTTCTCGCCTGCTGGAAAAAATCAGCGCCAGCGGCTACGGCGACAAACGTCTGTCACCGAAAGAGAGCGAAGTTCTGCGTCTGTTTGCCGAAGGTTTCCTGGTCACCGAAATCGCGAAAAAACTCAACCGCAGTATTAAAACCATCAGCAGCCAGAAAAAGTCGGCAATGATGAAGCTCGGTGTGGAAAACGATATCGCCCTGTTGAATTACCTCTCCTCTGTCACGTTGAGCCCGTCAGACAAAGAGTAATTCTCTGTATCCAAAAAAGCCTGATGTGCATAACGCCATCAGGCTTTTTTTATCCCCGCGTCTTTCTCACTCTTTCCGCGTAAACCGTCAGCGTTTGCTTTAATACATCTAATGTCACTGGCTTAGACAAACAGCTATCCATACCTGATTCCAGGCAACGCTGCTTCTCTTCGGCCAGCGCGTTTGCCGTCACCCCGACAACCGGCAGCGTCAACCCTAACTGACGGATACGCTGCGTCAGGCGATAACCATCCATATTTGGCATGTTGACGTCGCTCAACACAATGTCGATATGGTTTTTGCTCAGCACATTAAGCGCGTCCACCCCGTCATTCGCCGTTTTACACTGATATCCCAACGATCCCAACTGATCGGCCAGTAAACGCCGATTAATAGGATGATCGTCGACCACCAGGATCATCATGTCATCGTTGGTCGCCCCCACTTTATCCGGGACTGGCAGCGCCGTGGAAAGCTCTTCACTGCTCAGCTCAACGCTGTAAATATGCGCCAGCAGCGCAGGCAGTTCATGCGGTGATGCCACGCTGTGTACCCACTCCCCCGGCACTCTTTCCAGCGGAATACCGATATGACGGCGGCAGAAAATTACCGCAGCCCGTCCCTGCCACTCCTGGTCCAGCACATCGTCGGCAATCAGCAGGTCATCTGCATCCGGTTGCTGCCCTTCATAACGCAGCACCGTCATCCCGTTACGTGTCAGACTGGATTCAACAAACTGATACAGCGACGCGTTGCGCACCGCCAGCCAGCAACGTTTGCCGACAAGCCCATCGATACCTTTGTTCAGCGGATACTGCGCGCCATACAGCGGAATACGCAGCATAAACTGGCTACCCATTCCCGGTTCTGAATCGACGGAAATATCCCCATCCATCATGCTGATCAGTTTTTCACAGATAGCCAAACCGAGCCCGGTTCCCTGGAAATTACGCTGAACGCCAGTACCTACCTGGAAGAAAGGATCAAATAGCCGGACGACTTCCTTGGCTGGGATCCCGACCCCGGTATCACGTACGCGAATACTGAGATAGTCGCCGTTACATTGCACGTGGAGCACAATGCAGCCGGTATCGGTAAACTTGATAGCATTACTCAGCAGATTAGAAATCACCTGCTGTAAACGCATCGGATCGCCATTAAGCGCAACCGGGACATTCGGGTCGATAAAGCAGTACAACCCCAGTTGTTTGCGAACCACCAGCGGCAGATAGTTAGCCGTAATATGATTCATTACTTCACGCGGTGAAAACTCGCGCGGTTCAATTTTCAACTGTTCAGATTCAATTTTCGAGAAATCGAGAATATCGCTAATAATCTTCAACAGCAGGCTGGAAGAGTTGTTCATCGCCGTCACCAGGCGATCCACTCCGTTGGGTAACTCTTTGGTTTGCAACAAATCAAGGTTACCAATAATACCGTACAATGGCGTGCGTAGCTCGTGGCTCACGGTCGCAAGGAACATCGATTTGGACTGGCTCGCCTGCTCCGCCGCTTGCGCCATCTCCTGCAATGACTCTTCCATTTTAACGCGCGCGCTGACGTCAACCAGCACGCAAATTGCCACGTTTTCATTACGATAGCGCGAGTGTACAAAGCTGATTTGCAGATTGGTATTGTTGCTGGTCAGCACATCAACAAAATTGACCTGCTGACCGCAGATAATTTGCGTTAACCGTTGCCGGTCTTCATGGGTCAGCATATTGAGATAGGTATGCGCCAGCTCATTACTCAGGATATTAATGCCATCCATCGTGCGCAGAATACAAATGCCAACCGGCGCGGAAGCCACGATTTTACGGTTAAACTGCTCGTGCTCTTCCAGCCGCTGAGCATCGCTTTCCGCAGGAATAAAAATGCGCCGCTCATACATGCGCGTGAGCATAAATAACGCCGCGCCAACCAGCACATTCAGCAGGATAGCATTCAGGATCATCATGCGGATCCGCTCCAGCACCAGGTCGACCGGCACGGAATACACAATGCTCAGCGCTGACGGCGGCAGATTTTTCTTCAGCACCAGTTCGTGAAAACCCGACGTATAGCCAAACCAGGAACGCTCCTGCATCCAGCGAGGTTCAGCCTTAATATTACTCTCGGGACCGGTAAGCGAAATTAGCGCATGACCATTTTCATCAAGAATTGTCACTCCCATTGGTAAACTGCCCGGCGTGAAAAAGTTCTCCATGCGAATAGGCTGTTCCACACCCAATAGCGCCTGCAGTCGGTTGGCAAGATATACCGGCGTCAGCGCATAGAAATAGCCGACTCCTGGCCGCGGCCCCTGGCTAATCCAGAACAGGTTGTTACCGTTTTCGTCCTGCGGCGCATTGCGATACTTAATAATGCGCTCATGCAGCGCCTTCAGCGCCCCGTCACGTTCAACCGGCGTATCACGCAAGCCGAAATTAGCCATACAAAGGTTGTCGCTGCCAATCAGAAACACGCGGTTCAAATCATAGGCCGCGGAAAAGTTGTCACGCCAATAGCGCATAAACCACGCCAGTGATTCCAGCGAACCTCGCCAGGTATTGCCCATCACCGAGCAGTCAGAGTCGGCAAACAGCGGCTCAAAGTTTGGCACGACGGTTTTATCATCCCGCGCCCGCAACGACATCACGCCGTTTTCCGCCGTTAAGCGATTCTCCGCGATATATTTCAGTTCTTTAATCACATCAGAGGTGCGCTGAATGTAACGTTGCGCCTGATCGGAGCTGAGATTAAGCTCCTGGTGAATCTCAGACTCTCTCTGGTGCAACGCATTCACGATGTAGAAAACGGAGGCAAACGCGATTAGACACCAAATCAGGAGCGCCAACGCCCTGAACAGATAGCGAGAGACTTTTAGCGTTGAATGAACGGAAGCAAGGTATTTCAAAGGGGCGAAGCTCCGCCTCAGGGCATTAATAGAGTGTGGTTAAGGTAGCGGTAAATGTCCGGCGTCGCAATGCCCTCTCTTTACGGGAATATGATACACCGCTCTGAAACCATTGTCTTAACCCGTGATAATCATCGTTTGCCTGAAAAATACTGCACGGATGTCAGAATGCGCGACCTGAGATGGCTGGCTCGTCGGTTATACCCACGGCGATTACGCAACCAAATGATCATGATGGCAATTCTGATGGTCATCATTCCGACGATATCTATAGGTTATATCGTAGAAACTGAAGGCCGTTCAGCAGTCTTATCTGAAAAAGAGAAAAAACTGTCATCGGTGATAACCCTGCTAAACGATGCGTTAGGCGACAGCTTCAGTCACTACCCAAATCTGCCGCGTGAAGCGCGTATTCGCGCACTTAATCATGAGTTAGCCCCCGTCACCGAACGGATTACGCAGGCGTTTCCCGGCATTGGTGCTGGGTATTATAACAAAGAACTGGATGCCATTATCACTTACGCCCCCTCTGCGCTCTACCAAAGCAACGTAGGTATTACTATCACCGAAGATCATCCCGGACGCGAAGTGATGAGTAGCAACTTGCCTGTGGTCTATTCAGGACGACAGGTACGCGGCGATATACTCAACTCCATGATCCCCATAGAGCGCCAGGGTAAGGTTATTGGCTATATCTGGGCCAATGAGCTAACTGAAGATATCCGCCAGCAGGCCTGGAAAATGGATGTCAGGATTATTGCTGTCCTGGTTGCCGGCCTTATCTGTAGCCTGCTACTCATCGTACACTTTTCACGCCGCCTCAGTGCGAATATTGACATTATCACCGATGGACTCTCAACGCTGGCACAAAAAACGCCCGCCAGATTGCCTGAACTCCCCGGTGAGTTGGGACAAATCAGCCATAGCGTCAATGCGCTGGCGCAAACGCTACGAGAAACCAAAACCCTTAACGATCTGATTATTGAAAATGCTGCCGATGGAGTGATCGCCATCGACAGGCAGGGTGACGTCACCACCATGAACCCTGCGGCAGAGCAGATAACCGGCTATACGCTGCATGAGCTGGTTGGACAGTCCTACGCGACGCTCTTTGCCAACACACAATTTTATAGTCCGGTACTGGACACTCTTGAACACGGCACAGAACATGTAGCCCAGGAGATTAGCTTTCCGGGACGTGAACGCACCATTGAAATCAGCGTCACCACGAGCAGGATCCATAACGCCCACGGCGAGCTGATTGGCGCACTGGTTATTTTCTCCGATTTAACCGCGCGTAAAGAGGCCCAGCGTCGGCTGGCGCAAACCGAAAGGCTTGCCACCTTAGGTGAACTGATGGCCGGAGTCGCGCATGAAGTGCGAAATCCGCTGACCGCAATTCGTGGCTACGTCCAAATCATCCGCCAGCAAACCTCTCTACCGGAGCATCAAGAATATTTATCTGTTGTGCTAAATGAAATTGATTCCATTAATAAAGTTATTCAACAGCTGTTAGATTTCTCACGTCCCCGACAAAGCCAATGGCAACAGATTCAGCTCAATGCGCTAATTGAAGAAACGCTAATCCTGGTGCAAACCGCTGGCCTTCAGGCTCGGATCGCCTTTACCACGGAATTAGATCCCAGACTGCCGCCAATCGTCGCCGATCGCGAACTTCTCAAACAGGTGATCCTCAATATTTTAATCAATGCGGTACAGGCTATCGCTGCGCGTGGCGAGATTCGCATTCGCACCTGGCAATACTCGGCCTCGCAACAGGCCGTGACGATTGAAGATAATGGCAACGGGATCGATCTCGCCATCCAGAAGAAAATATTCGATCCCTTTTTTACTACAAAAGCATCAGGCACCGGCCTTGGACTGGCGCTGAGCCAGCGCATCATTAACGCGCATCAAGGGGATATCCGCGTCACCAGCCAGCCAGGCTGCGGGGCGATATTCACCCTAATTTTACCTCTTAACCCGCAGGGAAATCCGTCAGAATGAAAACGACCTACCGTATTCTCATCGTAGATGATGAAGAAAATGTTCGCCGTATGCTTGCCACCGCATTTTCCCTGCAGGGACATGAAACGCATGACGCCAGCGACGGGAAAGCCGCCCTGAGCCTGTTTAGCGAAATTCAGCCCGACGTGGTGCTGATGGACATTCGCATGCCGGAGATGGATGGCATCGACGCGCTGAAAGTCATGCGCACGCAGCAACCACGCATCCCCGTCATTTTGATGACCGCCTATGCCGAAGTAGAAACTGCAGTAGAAGCTCTACGTAGCGGCGCATTCGACTACGTGATTAAGCCCTTTGATCTCGACGAGCTAAGCATGGTGATTCAACGCGCGTTGCAATTGCAGGAAATGAAACAGGAAATCCGTAATCTGCATAAAGCGTTGAGCACCAGTTGGCAGTGGGGGCATATTCTGACCAACAGCCCACGAATGATGGATATCTGTAAAGACACGGCGAAAATCGCCCTCTCACAAGCAAATGTCCTGATAAGCGGTGAAAGTGGTACAGGAAAAGAGCTGATCGCGCGCGCCATTCACTACAACAGCACACGCGCCAACGGCCCGTTTATTAAAGTTAACTGCGCGGCTCTGCCTGAGTCGCTGCTGGAAAGCGAGCTATTTGGTCACGAAAAAGGTGCGTTTACCGGGGCACAGACGTTGCGCCAGGGGTTGTTCGAACGCGCTCATCAGGGAACGTTATTGCTTGATGAAATTGGTGAGATGCCGCTGGTACTGCAGGCTAAACTGCTGCGTATTTTGCAGGAGAGAGAGTTTGAACGCATCGGCGGACACCAGACCATTCGCGTTGATATTCGCATCGTCGCTGCCACCAACCGCTGTCTGCAAACGATGGTGAAAGAAGGAACATTTCGCGAAGACCTGTTTTACCGGCTCAACGTTATCCATTTGACTTTGCCTCCCTTACGCGAGCGTCGTGAAGATATTGCCTTATTAGCAAACCATTTTTTACAAAAATTTAGCTCTGAAAATCAGCGAGATATTATTGAGATCGACTCAACAGCGCTGTCGCTCCTCACCGCCTGGCCCTGGCCGGGTAATATTCGCGAACTGTCAAACGTCATCGAACGCGCAGTCGTAATGAATACCGGCGCAGTGATCTTTGCCGACGATCTCCCCGACCCGTTCCGCAACCTGGTTAGCGCTACGACAGAGACAAAACCGACTTATTCCGGGGAACGCAATCTGAAAGAAGAGATTAAGCGTGAGGAAAAACGCATTATCCTTGAAGTCCTCGATAGTCAGGACGGCAATCGCACCCGCACGGCGTTGATGCTGGGCATTAGCCGCCGCGCTCTGATGTATAAATTACAAGAGTACGACATCGATCCATCCGGTTCCTGATACGTAAATTTGCTATGCAGAATTTTGCACACTGCGCAAAACTCTGCATAGTTTCTCCATCCTTCCTTCAAAAACACAAGATAAATAACCGCATAATTTCAATAGGTTAATTAATTTCACTTCACCTTTTTCATTCTGGCATCCTGCTTGCAATTCCCTAAGCGTACCCAAAATGGAGTATGCAAAAAGGGAAACATAATGAAAACAAAACTGATTACCTTACAAGACGCTGCGGGCTTCTTTCGTGACGGCATGACCATCATGGTCGGTGGTTTTATGGGGGTTGGCACACCACCTCGTCTGGTTGAAGCCCTGCTTGAATCCGGCGTCAGAGATCTGACGCTAATCGCTAACGATACCGCCTTTGTCGATACCGGTATCGGCCCCCTGATCGTCAATGGGCGGGTAAGCAAAGTGATCGCTTCGCACATTGGTACCAACCCGGAAACGGGTCGCCGCATGATCGCCGGCGAGATGGACGTTCAACTGGTTCCGCAAGGTACCCTGATCGAGCAAATCCGCTGCGGCGGCGCGGGTCTTGGCGGTTTTCTGACGCCCACTGGCGTCGGCACCATCGTGGAAGATGGCAAACAGACCATGACGCTCGAGGGTAAAACCTGGCTGCTTGAACGTCCATTGCGCGCCGATTTAGCGCTTATTCGTGCCCACCGCGCTGACATGCTTGGCAACCTCACCTACCAGCTCAGCGCCCGTAACTTTAACCCGTTGATTGCCCTTGCCGCTGACATCACGCTGGTTGAACCGGATGAAATGGTGGAAACAGGTGAGCTGCAGCCTGACCAGATTGTTACCCCGGGCGCCGTTATCGACCATATCGTCATTCCACAGGAGAGCTAATCATGGATGCTAAACAACGTATTGCGCGCCGTGTGGCGCAAGAGCTTCGCGATGGCGATATCGTCAACTTAGGTATCGGCCTGCCAACCATGGTAGCCAATTACTTGCCCGCTGATATTCACATTACGCTGCAATCCGAGAACGGTTTTCTGGGACTGGGCCCGGTGACCGCCGCGCATCCTGACCTGGTTAACGCGGGCGGCCAACCGTGCGGTATTTTGCCGGGCGCGGCGATGTTTGATAGCGCGATGTCATTTGCGCTTATTCGCGGCGGTCACGTTGATGCTTGTGTGCTTGGCGGGTTGCAGGTCGATGAGCAGGCCAACCTCGCCAACTGGGTGGTTCCCGGAAAAATGGTGCCCGGCATGGGTGGCGCGATGGATCTGGTGACCGGTGCGCGTAAAGTCATTATCGCCATGGAACATTGCGCGAAAGACGGCTCTGCGAAAATCCTGCGCCAATGCACCATGCCGCTTACTGCGCAACATGCTGTGCACATGCTGGTCACTGAGCTTGCCGTATTTCGCTTTATTGACGGCAAAATGTGGCTGACTGAAATCGTCGAAGGTTGCGACATCGCTACGCTGCGTGAAAAAACCGAAGCCCATTTTGATATTGCCGACGATCTTCGCATCCAGCGAGGTGACGCATGATTGGCCGCATCGCTCGCTTTATGACACGGGTGGTCAGCCGCTGGCTGCCCGACCCGCTCATTTTCGCCATGTTATTAACGTTGCTGACTTTTGGCATCGCATTATGGTTAACGCCTCAGACGCCCATCAGCATGGTGAAATTCTGGGGGGACGGTTTTTGGAACCTGCTGGCGTTTGGTATGCAGATGGCGCTGATCATCGTAACCGGCCATGCATTAGCCAGTTCCGGGCCGGTGAAAAGCCTGCTGCGTACGGCGGCATCCGCCGCCAAAACCCCTGCTCAGGGCGTAATGTTGGTCACTTTTTTTGGTTCGGTGGCCTGCGTTATTAACTGGGGATTTGGTCTGGTGGTCGGGGCGATGTTTGCCCGCGAAGTCGCCCGTCGGGTACCGGGTTCCGATTATCCGTTACTGATTGCTTGCGCTTATATTGGGTTCTTGACCTGGGGTGGTGGTTTCTCCGGCTCAATGCCTTTGCTGGCGGCAACGCCTGGCAACCCGGTCGAGCACATAGCGGGGCTGATTCCTGTCGCGGATACCTTGTTCACCGGTTTCAATATCTTCATCACCGTGGCACTGATTGTGGTGATGCCGTTCATCACACGCATGATGACGCCAAAACCTTCAGATGTGGTGAGCATCGATCCGAAACTGTTACTGGAAGAGGCTGATTTTCAGAAGAAACTGCCGCCAGATGCGCCGCCATCTGAAAAACTGGAAGAGAGCCGCATTCTGGCACTGATTATCGGCGCATTAGGGATTACCTATCTGGGCATCTACTTTGCCGAGAAGGGTTTCAACATCACCATCAATACCGTCAACCTGATGTTTATGATTGCCGGTTTACTGCTGCACAAAACACCGATGGCCTATATGCGCGCGGTCAGCGCTGCCGCACGGAGCACAGCCGGTATTCTGGTGCAATTCCCCTTCTACGCGGGCATTCAGCTGATGATGGAGCACTCCGGTCTCGGTGGGCTCATTACCGAGTTTTTCATCAACGTTGCCAACAAAGATACCTTCCCGCTGATGACCTTCTTCAGTTCAGCACTGATTAACTTCGCCGTGCCATCCGGCGGTGGCCATTGGGTTATTCAGGGACCGTTCGTTATGCCTGCTGCTCAAGCGCTGGGTGCCGATCTTGGCAAATCTGTCATGGCCATCGCCTACGGTGAGCAATGGATGAACATGGCACAACCGTTCTGGGCACTCCCTGCTCTGGCCATCGCCGGATTGGGGGTACGCGACATCATGGGGTACTGCATCACCGCCCTGCTCTTCTCCGGCATCATTTTTGTTATTGGATTGACCTTGTTCTGACGGCAACCTCTTATTTAAAGGAACTGAAAAATGAAAAACTGTGTCATCGTCAGCGCGGCTCGTACCGCAATCGGCAGTTTTAACGGCGCACTGGCAACTACGGGAGCCGTCGAGCTTGGAGCAACCGTCATTAGAGCCGCTCTTGAGCGCGCTCACCTTGACCCACTGCGCGTGGACGAGGTGATTATGGGCAACGTGTTGCAGTCAGGGCTCGGCCAAAACCCGGCGCGTCAGGCATTATTAAAAAGCGGCTTGTCCGACACCGTTTGCGGCTTTACCGTCAACAAAGTGTGCGGCTCTGGCCTGAAAAGCGTGGCACTTGCCGCCCAGGCAATCAAAGCGGGACAAGCCCAGGCGATCGTCGCGGGGGGTATGGAAAATATGAGCCTGGCTCCCTACCTGTTAGACGCGAAAGCCCGTTGGGGATATCGCCTCGGTGACGGGCAATTGTCTGACGTCATTCTGCGCGATGGCCTGATCTGCGCCGAGCATGGTTACCATATGGGGATCACTGCAGAAAATGTCGCCAAAGAGTATGGTATCAGCCGCGAAATGCAGGATGAGCTGGCTCTGCAATCACAGCGTAAAGCCGTTTCCGCAATTGAATCTGGCGCATTTCAGGCTGAAATCGTGCCCGTGAGCGTGTCATCACGGAAGAAAACCATCATTTTTGATCGTGATGAATTCCCCAAAGCTGACTCGACGGCAGAAGGCCTCGCCGCGTTGCGGCCAGCCTTCGATAAAACAGGAACTGTTACCGCAGGTAACGCCTCAGGGATCAACGACGGCGCGGCGGCATTAGTGGTAATGGAAGAGTCTGCGGCACTGGCCGCTGGGCTAAAACCGCTGGCGCGGATCAAAGCCTGGGCCAGCGGCGGCGTGGCACCGGCTATGATGGGAATGGGGCCGGTTCCAGCCACACAAAAAGCGTTACAGCTGAGCGGACTGCAACTGTCCGATATCGATCTTATTGAAGCCAACGAAGCCTTTGCCGCGCAGTTTCTTGCCGTCGGCAAAACGCTGGGGTTCGATCCGCAAAAGGTTAACGTCAACGGCGGGGCAATTGCGCTAGGACATCCCATTGGTGCCAGCGGTGCGCGAATTCTGGTGACGCTGCTGCATGCGCTACAGGCACGGGATCAAACGCTTGGACTTGCCACGCTGTGCATTGGCGGCGGTCAAGGAATCGCGATGATTGTGGAACGAATGAACTAACAAAAGGGCCGGATTTCTCCGGCCCTTTTTATAACGTTTTAATTACTCTTCAGCGTCGTCCGCTGCATCGTCATCGCTTTCCGCTTCAGGTGCGATATCATCGTCCCCTTCAGCAGCGCTGCCGTCGATGGAGTCGAGCTCTTCATCATCAACCGGCTCAGCAACGCGTTGCAGACCCACAACGTTTTCATCTTCCGCAGTACGGATGAGGATCACGCCCTGAGTGTTACGCCCTACCACGCTGATTTCCGACACGCGTGTACGCACCAGCGTACCTGCATCGGTGATCATCATGATCTGGTCGGTATCCTCAACCTGCACTGCGCCCACAACGGAACCGTTGCGCTCGGTGACTTTGATGGAGATAACGCCCTGGGTCGCACGAGACTTGGTCGGATATTCTTCCGCCGCCGTACGTTTGCCGTAGCCGTTCTGGGTCACGGTCAGGATAGCACCTTCACCGCGCGGAACGATCAGCGAGACAACGCTATCGCTTTCCGCCAGTTTGATACCGCGTACGCCGGTCGCGGTACGCCCCATCGCACGAACGGCATCTTCTTTAAAGCGCACCACTTTACCGGCAGCAGAGAACAACATGACTTCGTCGGAGCCAGACGTCAGATCAACGCCAATCAGTTCATCGCCTTCGTTCAGGTTAACCGCAATGATACCGGCTGAACGCGGACGGCTGAACTCGGTCAGCGCCGTTTTCTTCACGGTACCGCTGGCAGTTGCCATGAAGACGTTTACGCCCTCTTCGTACTCACGTACCGGCAGAATCGCGGTAATACGCTCGTTAGCTTCCAGCGGCAGCAGGTTGACGATTGGACGTCCACGCGCGCCACGACTGGCTTCTGGCAACTGATAAACCTTCATCCAGTACAAACGACCGCGGCTGGAGAAGCAGAGGATTGTGTCATGGGTGTTGGCCACCAGCAGGCGGTCAATAAAGTCTTCTTCTTTAATTCGTGCTGCAGATTTGCCTTTACCCCCACGACGCTGTGCTTCGTAGTCGGTTAACGGCTGATATTTCACGTAGCCCTGATGAGACAAGGTCACGACAACATCTTCCTGGCTAATCAGATCTTCGATGTTGATGTCAGCGCTGTTCGCGGTGATTTCGGTACGACGCGCGTCACCGAACTGTTCACGAATCAGCTCCATCTCTTCACGGATGACTTCCATCAGACGATCGGCACTGCCCAGAATATGCAGCAGTTCAGCGATCTGCTCCAGCAGCTCTTTGTATTCGTCGAGCAGTTTTTCGTGCTCAAGGCCGGTCAGTTTCTGCAAACGCAGATCCAGAATGGCCTGAGCCTGCTGTTCAGTCAGGTAGTACTGACCGTCACGCACACCAAATTCTGGCTCCAGCCACTCAGGACGCGCGGCGTCATCACCGGCACGTTCCAGCATGGCAGAAACGTTGCCCAGCTCCCACGAACGCGCGACCAGCGCGGCTTTCGCTTCTGCCGGGGTTGGCGCACGGCGGATCAGCTCGATGATCGGATCGATGTTCGCCAGCGCAATCGCCAGCGCTTCAAGGATGTGGGCACGGTCGCGGGCTTTACGCAGTTCAAAGATAGTACGGCGAGTTACGACTTCACGGCGGTGACGTACAAACGCAGCAATAATATCTTTCAGGTTCATGATCTTCGGCTGGCCATGGTGCAATGCAACCATGTTGATACCAAAGGAAACCTGCAGCTGGGTCTGGGAGTAAAGGTTGTTCAGAACCACTTCCCCGACCGCGTCGCGTTTGACTTCAATCACGATGCGCATACCGTCTTTGTCAGACTCATCACGCAGCGCGCTGATACCCTCAACGCGTTTGTCTTTTACCAGCTCAGCGATTTTCTCGATCAGGCGCGCTTTGTTCACCTGATACGGAATTTCATGAACGATGATGGTTTCACGGCCTGTTTTGGCATCCACTTCGACTTCCGCACGGGCGCGAATGTACACTTTGCCACGACCGGTACGGTAGGCTTCTTCAATACCACGACGACCGTTGATGATCGCGGCGGTCGGGAAGTCCGGACCCGGAATATGTTCCATCAGCCCTTCAATGCTGATGTCTTCATCGTCAATGTATGCCAGACAGCCGTTGATCACTTCCGTCAGGTTGTGCGGCGGAATGTTGGTGGCCATACCTACCGCGATACCGGACGAACCGTTCACCAGCAGGTTAGGAATTTTGGTCGGCATGACATCAGGAATTTGTTCGGTGCCGTCGTAGTTATCGACGAAATCAACCGTTTCTTTTTCCAGGTCAGCCATCAGCTCATGGGCGATTTTCGACATACGGATTTCCGTATAACGCATCGCCGCTGCGGAGTCGCCATCGACAGAACCAAAGTTACCCTGACCATCTACCAGCATGTAACGCAAGGAGAATGGCTGCGCCATACGAACAATGGTGTCGTAAACGGCGGTATCACCATGAGGGTGGTATTTACCGATTACGTCACCAACGACACGGGCAGATTTTTTATAGGCTTTATTCCAGTCGTTGCCCAATACGTTCATGGCGTAAAGTACGCGACGGTGAACCGGCTTCAGGCCATCTCGGACGTCTGGCAGCGCACGGCCAACAATGACCGACATCGCATAATCCAGATAGGAGCTCTTCAGCTCTTCCTCAATGTTGACCGGTGTAATTTCTCTCGCAAGGTCGCTCATCTAACCGCTATCCCTCTACTGTATCCCGGATTCAAAGGTCGCAAATTATAACACATACGTGAAGATTCAGGTAAATGGATTCCCCCTGACAGAGGCTTTATTCATCCTGTCAGGCTGATATACTCATTTGCATCGCAAATTTAGGAGTAGAAGCCCCAATGAATGCCGAAAAACCCCCGGTTACTCACAACGTTGACCATGAAGAAATTGCCAAATTTGAAGCAGTCGCGTCGCGCTGGTGGGATCTTGAGGGTGAATTTAAGCCACTACACCGTATAAACCCACTGCGCCTGGGCTACATTACTGAACGCTCAGGCGGCCTGTTTGGTAAAAAAGTACTCGACGTCGGCTGCGGCGGCGGCATTCTGGCGGAAAGCATGGCGCGCGAAGGCGCAACCGTCACCGGGCTGGACATGGGCTTTGAACCGTTACAGGTCGCAAAACTGCATGCGCTGGAGAGCGGCATCCAGGTGGAGTACGTACAAGAAACTGTCGAAGAACATGCGGATAAGCATGCGCATCAGTATGACGTTGTGACCTGCATGGAAATGCTGGAGCACGTACCGGACCCGCAGTCGGTGGTCAGAGCCTGCGCCAGACTGGTTAAACCAGGCGGCGAAGTGTTTTTCTCCACGCTTAACCGCAACGGCAAATCCTGGCTGATGGCGGTGGTCGGCGCGGAATATATTCTGCGGATGGTGCCGAAAGGCACGCATGATGTGAAAAAATTTATTAAGCCCGCTGAACTATTAGAGTGGGTTGACCAGACCGTGCTGAAAGAGCGTCATATGACTGGCCTGCACTACAACCCCATCACCAACACCTTCAAACTCGGCCCGGGCGTAGATGTGAACTATATGGTGCATACCACCGCCAGGATTGATTAAGCGCTTCAGTAGGCCGGATCAGGCGTTCAACGCCGCCATCCGGCATGCTAATGGGAACAATGCCTGATGGCGCTTCGCTTATCAGGCCTACCAATCCTGAGTAGTACCGACACAGCAATTTTTGCGCCAGATCATAAGAACTTTCCTTACCTTAGATGAAGAAATCAGCACTCGATCAAAATTTCTATTTTTTTTCTCAATTATTGACATCCCCGCCAGGCCTTATAAGACGCGCACTTAGCGATTCTTACCCTTTTGCAACCTCAATTTAACCTCAAAATCAACTCTTGTGCTGAAAAGAATCCCTACTAGAATACTCACCATATAGCGTCTATTTTATCAAACAACCCCTACATATAGTATTTATCCACAGACTTAGTCACAACATGACTTTGTGGATAATATGGGGGATATTTTTTCTTTCACGGACAGGTAAAAAACCACATGAATCAGAGTCTGCTGGTGACAAAGCGTGATGGTAGTACAGAGCGCATCAATCTCGACAAAATCCACCGAGTTCTGGATTGGGCGGCAGAAGGACTGAATAACGTATCGATTTCTCAGGTCGAGCTACGCTCCCACATTCAGTTTTATGACGGTATCAAGACCTCCGATATCCATGAAACAATCATCAAAGCTGCCGCCGACCTGATCTCCAGTGAAGCGCCGGATTATCAATATCTGGCTGCTCGCCTGGCGATTTTCCATCTGCGCAAAAAAGCCTACGGCGAGTTTGAGCCGCCGAAACTGTTCGACCATGTGGTGAAAATGGTTGAAATGGGCAAATACGACAATCATCTGCTGGAAGACTATACGGAAGAAGAGTTCAAGCAGATGGACTCGTTTATCGTTCACGACCGTGACATGACCTTCTCCTACGCTGCCGTGAAGCAGCTGGAAGGTAAATACCTGGTGCAAAACCGTGTTACCGGTGAGATTTATGAAAGCGCGCAGTTCCTTTACATTCTGGTCGCTGCCTGCCTGTTCTCCAACTATCCACGCGAAACGCGTCTGCAATATGTAAAGCGTTTTTACGACGCCGTTTCTACGTTTAAAATTTCGCTGCCGACGCCGATTATGTCCGGCGTACGTACCCCTACCCGTCAGTTCAGCTCCTGCGTACTGATCGAGTGTGGCGACAGCCTGGATTCTATCAACGCCACCTCCAGCGCGATTGTGAAATACGTTTCCCAGCGTGCCGGTATCGGCATTAACGCCGGTCGTATTCGCGCGCTGGGCAGCCCGATTCGCGGCGGTGAAGCCTTCCACACCGGCTGTATCCCGTTCTATAAGCACTTCCAGACGGCGGTGAAATCCTGCTCCCAGGGCGGCGTGCGCGGCGGTGCTGCGACCCTGTTCTACCCAATGTGGCATCTGGAAGTTGAAAGCCTGCTGGTGCTGAAAAACAACCGCGGCGTCGAAGGCAACCGCGTGCGTCACATGGACTACGGTGTACAGATCAACAAACTGATGTACACCCGTCTACTGAAAGGCGGCGACATCACGCTGTTCAGTCCGTCCGACGTTCCGGGGCTGTATGATGCATTCTTCGCCGATCAGGACGAATTCGAACGTCTGTATACCCAATATGAAAACGACGATAGCATCCGCAAACAGCGCGTGAAAGCGGTTGAGCTGTTCTCACTGATGATGCAGGAACGTGCCTCTACCGGCCGTATTTACATTCAGAACGTGGATCACTGCAACACTCACAGCCCCTTCGATCCGGTTGTTGCCCCGGTGCGCCAGTCCAACCTGTGCCTGGAAATCGCTCTGCCGACCAAACCGCTGACCGACGTTAACGACGAAAACGGTGAAATCGCGCTGTGTACGCTATCCGCCTTCAACCTGGGTGCAATCAAAGATCTGAGCGAGCTGGAAGAGCTGGCCGTACTGGCGGTACGTGCGCTGGATGCATTGCTCGACTACCAGGATTATCCGATTCCAGCCGCCAAACGCGGCGCAATGGGCCGTCGTACGCTGGGTATTGGCGTGATCAACTACGCCTACTGGCTGGCGAAAAACGGTAAGCGTTATTCTGACGGCAGCGCGAATAACCTGACTCACAAGACCTTTGAAGCTATTCAGTATTACCTGCTGAAAGCGTCTAACGAGCTGGCAAAAGAGCAAGGCGCGTGCCCGTGGTTTAACGAAACGACCTACTCACAGGGTATTCTGCCGATCGATACCTATAAAAAAGATCTCGATGCGATCGCCAACGAGCCGCTGCATCTGGACTGGGAACAACTGCGTGAATCCATCAAGACGCACGGCCTGCGTAACTCCACGCTGTCTGCCCTGATGCCATCGGAAACCTCTTCGCAGATTTCCAACGCCACCAACGGCATTGAACCACCGCGCGGCTACGTGAGTATCAAAGCGTCGAAAGACGGTATTCTGCGCCAGGTCGTACCGGACTACGAACACCTGCACGACGCGTATGAACTGCTGTGGGAAATGCCGAACAATGACGGCTATCTGCAGTTGGTAGGCATCATGCAGAAATTTATCGATCAGTCGATTTCTGCCAACACCAACTACGATCCATCGCGCTTCCCATCCGGAAAAGTCCCGATGCAGCAGTTGCTGAAAGACCTGCTCACCGCCTACAAATTTGGTGTCAAGACGCTGTATTATCAGAACACCCGCGATGGTGCAGAAGATTCTCAGGACGATCTGGCGCCGTCTATTCAGGATGACGGTTGCGAAAGCGGCGCATGTAAGATCTGATATTGTGATGCCGGATGGCGGTGTAAAAGCCTTATCCGGCCTACAAAAGCATCGGTGTTGTAGGCCGGATTAGCGCGGCGCTATCCGGCATAAAACTCCAAACAGGACACATCAATGGCATACACCACTTTTTCACAGACGAAAAATAACCAACTTCTGGAACCGATGTTCTTCGGCCAGCCGGTGAACGTCGCCCGCTACGATCAGCAAAAATATGACATCTTCGAAAAGTTGATCGAAAAGCAGCTCTCTTTCTTCTGGCGTCCGGAAGAGGTCGATGTTTCTCGCGATCGCATCGACTTCCAGGCACTGCCGGAACATGAAAAACATATCTTCATCAGCAACCTGAAGTATCAGACGCTGCTGGACTCCATTCAGGGACGCAGCCCGAACGTGGCGCTGCTGCCGTTAATCTCGATCCCTGAGCTGGAAACCTGGGTAGAAACGTGGGCGTTTTCTGAAACGATCCACTCGCGTTCCTACACCCACATCATTCGTAACATCGTGAACGATCCGGCGGTAGTGTTTGACGATATTGTCACTAACGAACAGATCCAGAAACGCGCCGAAGGTATTTCCAGCTACTACGACGAGTTGATCGAGATGACCAGCTACTGGCACTTGCTCGGCGAAGGCACGCATACCGTGAATGGTAAAACGGTTGTCGTAAATCTGCGTGAACTGAAGAAAAAGCTATATCTGTGCCTGATGAGCGTTAACGCGCTGGAAGCGATTCGTTTTTACGTCAGCTTTGCCTGCTCTTTCGCGTTTGCAGAACGTGAACTGATGGAAGGTAACGCCAAAATCATTCGCCTGATTGCCCGCGATGAAGCCCTGCATCTGACTGGTACCCAGCATATGCTGAACTTGCTGCGCAGCGGTGTGGACGATCCGGAAATGGCGGAAATCGCCGAAGAGTGCAAACAAGAGTGCTACGACCTGTTTGTACAGGCCGCGCTGCAGGAAAAAGAGTGGGCGGATTATCTGTTCCGTGACGGCTCAATGATCGGCCTGAACAAAGACATTCTGTGCCAGTACGTCGAGTACATCACCAACATCCGTATGCAGGCTGTCGGACTCGATCTGCCTTTCCAGACCCGCTCCAACCCGATCCCGTGGATCAACACCTGGTTGGTGTCTGATAACGTGCAGGTCGCACCGCAGGAAGTAGAAGTCAGCTCTTATCTGGTCGGCCAGATCGATTCGGAAGTCGATACCGACGACCTGAGTAATTTCCAGCTCTGATGGGCCGCGTTACTTTGCGCATCTCTGGCACACAACTGCTGTGCCAGGATGAACATCCTTCCCTGCTTGCCGCGCTTGAATCGCACAATGTTGAAGTTGAATACCAATGTCGCGCTGGTTATTGCGGCTCCTGCCGTACCCGCCTGGTGGCGGGACAGGTCGACTGGATTGCCGAACCTCTGGCCTTCATTCAACCGGGTGAAATTTTGCCCTGTTGTTGCCGGGCAAAAGGCGATATTGAAATAGAGCTGTAACGCAAGGTGGGGTAAAAATTGTTACTGGCAAAAGAGCCGCCGATGAACGGCAGCTCTTTATTTCTCCTGCAGGCATGTAGGGAAACGTTGACAGCAGACGGCCTTATCTAGCAGTTAATAACGTTTCGTCCAATAAGGCCTGTGACCGGAGGTGCATCACAGGCCTTATGCCATTACTCTTTATTCAGGAATTTCACTGCTTTGTCGGGAAAGTCGGTGAACAGCCCGTCAACGCCCGCCTTGTTATACAGAATGTCATACAGTTGGTTTACGTCAGTGGTGTAATCCGGCAACTGATCGGCACGAACGGTATACGGATGCACCACCATCTTGTTCTGATGCGCATCCTGTACCATGCCAGTTAATGAGATATTGCCTTTCTTCGACTTCTCATCAACCAGCATATGGTAGTCCGGCCCAATGCCATCCGCATACTGTGCAACCTGCTTCATGGCACCCGGTTTAAACATCCAGTCGTAGTTGTAATTAACCCAACTGCCGTCCGGCTTTTTCTCCTGAGTTTCATTCCAGTCTGTATATGCAATTAACTGTACCAGATTGAGATCCATCCCCATCTTCGGTTCCAGTTCATTCTTAATACGTTTTAACTCTGCGACATCAAAACACTGCAGATAAACCTTGTCGTTCTTGTTGGTGTATCCGTACTTTTTCAGTACTTCCAGCGTCTTAGCCGCAATGTCCTTCCCTTCCTGATGATGGAACCACGGCGCTTTCATTTCCGGGTAAATGCCGATATTTTTACCGGTTGAATGATTTAATCCCTGAACGAACTCAATCTCTTCTTCGAAAGTGTGCACACGGAAATCAGATTTACCCATCGGGAAACGCCCTGGGTAGGTCTGGACCTTTTTGCCATTTTCGATATCAAAGCCTTCGGTAAATTTCAGCGATTTAATCTCATCCAGCGTAAAGTCGATAGCGTAGTAACGCCCATCTTTACGCGCACGATCCGGGAAACGCTCGGCAACATCGGTGACACGGTCAAGATAGTGGTCATGCAGGACGACCAGATGGTCGTCTTTGGTCATCACCAAATCCTGCTCCAGGTAATCCGCTCCCTGAGCATAGGCCATCGCTTTCGCAGGTAACGTATGCTCTGGCAGATAACCACTGGCACCACGGTGCGCAATCACAATTTTATCTGCGGCAACTGCCGCGCTGCTCACAACCATACCTGCCAGCATCAGCGCCACGCTGAGACTTTTCAATGCGGTTTTCATCTATTAGCCCCCGTTACGCTTGAGCTGCATCTCTTCGTGGTGGCGTTTTTCGCCAATCATGACGACTACCAGCAGAATAACCGCCAGCACGCTACCGCCAATCATCACCATAAAGCCGCCGTCCCAACCGAAGAAGTCAACGGTGTAGCCGACAATGGCGCTCGCGGCCACAGAACCGCCGAGATAACCGAACAGACCGGTAAAGCCAGCCGCCGTCCCCGCCGCTTTTTTCGGCGCCAGTTCCAGCGCGTGCAGACCAATCAACATGACCGGGCCATAGATCAGGAAGCCGATGATGATCATACAAGCCATATCCACGTTCGGGTTGCCTGCCGGGTTCATCCAGTAGACGATGGTCGCAATCGTCACCAGCGTCATAAAGAACACGCCAGTCGCACCACGGTTTCCACGGAAGACTTTATCCGACATCCAGCCACACAGCAGCGTGCCAGGAATCCCCGCATATTCATACAGGAAGTACGCCCAGGATGATTTATCCAGTGCGAAATGTTTCACTTCTTTCAGGTAGGTTGGTGACCAGTCCAGGATGCCGTAGCGCAGCAGATAAACAAACACGTTAGCGATAGCGATGTACCACAACAGTTTGTTCGGCAGTACGTATTGCATGAAGATCTGCTTCGCAGTCAGCTCTTCTTCCGCTTTCTCGTTGTAATCATCCGGGTAGTCGTTCTTGTACTCTTCGATAGGCGGCAGGCCACAGGACTGCGGCGTATCACGCATCATAGCAAAAGCAAACAGCGCGACGACGATCGCACCGAAAGCAGGCATGTACAGCGCCGCTTTCCAGTCATTGAACCAGGCCATACCGAGCAGGAACAACAGAGGAGGCAGACCGCCGCCCACGTTGTGCGCACAGTTCCAGACGGAAACAATGCTCCCACGCTCTTTCTGCGACCACCAGTGCACCATGGTACGACCACACGGCGGCCACCCCATCCCCTGGAACCATCCGCAGAGGAACAGCAGCACAAACATAATCGCAATGCTCGATGTCGCCCACGGCACAAAGCCCATAAACAACATCACTGCCGCAGCCAGTATCAGACCCGCTGGCAGGAAAACGCGCGGATTCGAGCGATCCGAAACGGACCCCATGATGAATTTCGAAAATCCGTAAGCAATGGAGATACCGGACAACGCAAAACCCAGATCGCCACGCGAGAACCCCTGCTCAACCAGATACGGCATCGCAAGGGCAAAGTTCTTACGTACCAGATAGTACGCGGCATAACCAAAGAAAATCCCCAGAAAAATCTGCCAACGTAATCGACGATATGTCGGGTCGATCTCCGCTGCAGGCAAACGCGCCGTGTGTGACGCTGGTTTAAAAATACTCAACATAGTGTAGCCTCCGTGGCCGTCTCTCATTCGAAGTAAACACTGCAGTTCGTCATTACTACCCTACCGCTCCCAGTGTGGCCGCGATGTTAAGGAAAGATACATAACAAAAATGTGAAACGCAGCACATATTGTTACAGATTTATGACAAATGTTCATAAAGGCGCACGAAATCACGTTTCATTTTCGAATAATGAGCGATTATGCGCGAAATCAAACAATCCATGTTTTTTATGTGGCTAAATGATAAAAAACGAACTGTGAGGAAAAACAATGAAAACTCGCGACTCGCAAACAAGTGACGTGATTATCATTGGTGGAGGAGCAACAGGTGCAGGGATCGCACGCGATTGTGCGCTGCGCGGGTTGCGCGTCATCTTAGTGGAGCGCCACGATATCGCCACAGGTGCGACCGGACGTAATCACGGCCTGCTGCACAGCGGTGCGCGTTATGCCGTCACCGACGCTGAATCTGCCCGTGAGTGCATCAGCGAAAACCAAATCCTGAAACGTATCGCCCGCCATTGCGTTGAGCCGACGGACGGTCTGTTTATTACCCTGCCGGAAGATGAACTCTCCTTTCAGGCAACCTTTATTCGCGCCTGTGAAGAGGCCGGTATCCGCGCCGAAGCGATCGACCCTAAACAGGCGCGCATTATCGAACCTTCAGTCAATCCACAGCTGATTGGCGCAGTAAAAGTACCGGACGGCACAGTCGATCCTTTCCGCTTAACCGCTGCCAATATGCTGGATGCGCGCGAGCATGGTGCGGTTATCTTGACAGCGCATGAAGTGACAGGACTGATTCGCGAAGGCGCGACGGTGTGCGGCGTTAACGTGCGCAATCATCTGACGGGTGAGATGCAGTCTCTGCATGCGCCAGTTGTAGTGAACGCTGCCGGGATCTGGGGTCAGCGCATTGCGGAATATGCCGATCTGAGTATCCGTATGTTCCCGGCGAAAGGTTCGCTGCTGATTATGGATCATCGGATTAACCAGCATGTCATCAACCGCTGTCGTAAACCCTCTGACGCCGATATTCTGGTACCAGGCGATACCATCTCATTGATCGGTACCACCTCGCAGCACATTGATTACGACGATATCGACAGCAACCGCGTTACCGCAGAAGAAGTCGACATTCTGCTGCGTGAAGGCGAGAAACTCGCGCCGATTATGGCGAAAACGCGCATTTTACGCGCCTACTCCGGCGTGCGTCCGCTGGTGGCAAGTGACGACGATCCGACCGGTCGTAACGTCAGCCGTGGGATTGTCCTGTTCGATCACGCACAGCGTGACGGACTGGAGGGGTTTATCACCATTACCGGCGGCAAACTAATGACCTACCGCCTGATGGCGGAGTGGGCTACAGATGCCGTTTGCCGCAAGTTGGGTAATACCCAACCTTGCACAACGGCAGCCACCGCGTTACCTGGCTCACAGGAATCTACCGAGCATACGCTTAAACGCGTCATTTCGTTACCAGCACCACTGCGCGGATCGGCGGTCTATCGTCATGGCGATCGTACCCCGGCGTGGCTAAGCGAAGGTCGCCAACACCGCAGCCTGGTTTGTGAATGTGAAGCGGTCACCGCGGGCGAAGTGCAATACGCCGTCGAAAATTTAACCGTCAACAGCCTGCTGGATTTGCGTCGCCGTACCCGTGTAGGAATGGGGACCTGCCAGGGCGAATTGTGTGCCTGCCGCGCCGCAGGTTTGCTGCAACGTTTTAATGTCACCACCGCTGCACAATCTATTACCCAGCTTTCCGATTTCCTCAACGAACGCTGGAAAGGCGTGCAACCTATTGCCTGGGGAGATGCGCTGCGCGAAAGCGAATTCACGCGCTGGGTCTATCAGGGATTGTGCGGTCTGGAAAAGGAGCACCAGGATGAAATTTGATTCCGTCATTATCGGCGGCGGCCTGGCCGGCCTGCTGTGCGGCCTGCAACTGCAAAAAAGCGGTTTGCGCTGCACGATCGTCACTCGCGGCCAAAGCGCCCTGCATTTTTCCTCCGGCTCACTGGATTTGCTCAGCAACTTGCCCGATGGCCAACCCGTGACCGACATAGAAGTGGGTCTGAATACGCTGCGCACTCAGGCACCCGCGCATCCATATAGCATCATCGGCACGAACAATGTCCTGGACCTGGCCCAGCAGGCGCAAAATCTGCTGGAAGATTGCGGCACGCATTTGCAGGGCAAGGTACTTCAGTCACATCAACGCGTAACCCCGTTGGGAACCCTGCGCTCAACCTGGTTAAGCTCACCAGAAGTTCCGGTCTGGCCACTGTCCGCAGATCGTATCTGCGTTGTGGGTATTAGCGGTTTACTGGATTTTCAGGCGCATCTCGCCGCAGCCTCACTGCGCCAACGCAATCTCAGCGTCGAAACGGCAGAAATCGATCTCCCTGAGCTGGATGTCCTGCGTGATAACCCGACCGAGTTTCGCGCCGTCAACATTGCGCGTCTGCTGGATAACGACGATAAATGGTCGCTACTCTATGACGCACTGCTGCCAATAGCAAAAACCTGCGACATGATAATCATGCCAGCCTGCTTCGGTCTGGCAGATGAGCGGCTCTGGCAGTGGCTGAATGAACGCCTTCCCTGCTCGCTGTCGCTGTTACCGACCCTACCACCTTCGGTACTGGGCATGCGTTTGCACAACAAATTACAGCGCCAGTTTGTGCGTCAGGGCGGCGTCTGGATGCCAGGCGATGAAGTGAAAAAAATAACCTGTCAGGATGGCGTAGTCAGCGAAATCTGGACCCGTAACCATGCCGATATTCCCTTGCGACCACGTTTTGCCGTGCTCGCCAGCGGCAGTTTCTTCAGCAGCGGACTGGTCGCCACCCGAGAGGCTATCTACGAACCGATCCTCGGACTGGATGTGCAGCAAACTGCCACCCGCGCCGAATGGTATCAACGTGATGTCTTCGACCCACAGCCATGGCAACAGTTTGGCGTCACAACCGATACCGCCCTACGCCCGTCACTGGCGGGAAAAACGATAGATAATATGTATGCCATCGGCTCCGTTCTTGGCGGATTCGATCCCATCGCCCAGGGTTGCGGAGGCGGCGTGTGCGCAGTAAGCGCCTTACATGCCGCACATCATATTGCGAAACGTGCAGGAGGTGAGCAATGAGCGACACACGTTTTGAAAGTTGTATCAAATGTACGGTGTGCACCACCGCCTGCCCGGTTAGTCGCGTCAATCCAAACTACCCTGGCCCTAAACAGGCTGGCCCGGACGGAGAACGTCTGCGTCTGAAAGATGGCGCGTTATATGACGATGCGCTGAAATACTGTATCAACTGTAAGCGCTGCGAAGTGGCTTGTCCGTCAGATGTGAAAATTGGCGATATCATCCAACGCGCACGCGCCAAATACGACACGACGCGTCCGTCTATACGTAACTTTGTCTTAAGCCATACCGATTTAATGGGTAGCGTATCCACACCCTTCGCCCCGATAGTGAACACGGCTACGTCACTGAAACCGGTACGCCAGCTGCTGGATTACGCGCTAAAAATCGATCATCGCCGTACGCTACCGAAATACTCTTTTGGCACCTTCCGCCGCTGGTATCGCAGCGTTGCCGCCCAGCAAGCGCAGTATCAGGATCAGGTCGCCTTTTTCCACGGCTGTTTTGTAAATTACAACCATCCGCAGCTCGGTAAAGATCTGATCAAGGTGCTCAACGCCATGGGAACCGGCGTTCAACTGCTGAGCAAAGAGAAGTGCTGCGGCGTGCCGCTGATTGCCAACGGCTTTACCGATAAAGCACGTAAACAGGCGGTGAGCAACGTGGCCTCGCTCCGGGAAGCGATTGACGGCAAAGGCATTCCAGTGATCGCCACTTCATCAACCTGCACCTTTGCGCTACGCGATGAATATCCGGAAGTGCTGGACGTCGATAACGCAGGCCTACGCGAACACATTGAGCTGGCAACCCGCTGGCTGTGGCGCAAGCTGGATGAAGGCAAAACGCTACCGCTGAAAACACTGCCGCTGAAAGTGGTCTACCACACGCCATGCCACATGGAGAAAATGGGCTGGACACTCTACACGTTGGAACTGCTGCGAAAAATTCCGGGGCTGGAGCTGACGGTGCTGGATTCTCAATGCTGCGGGATTGCCGGGACTTACGGCTTTAAAAAGGAAAACTACCCGACTTCACAGTCTATTGGCGCACCGTTATTCCGTCAGATTGAAGAAAGCGGCGCGGATATCGTCGTCACCGACTGCGAAACCTGTAAATGGCAGATTGAGATGTCGACAAGCCTTCGTTGTGAGCATCCCATTACCCTGTTAGCAAAAGCGCTAAGTTAAGCGCTGTATCAGGCCCGATAGCCTTACACCATCGGGCCTGATATTAGTAACTGCTTTTTAACGTTTGTGCAGTCTTCTCCGGCTTAAATATTGCCAACCGGCGATCCAGCGCTTCAGTATAAAGCATGGTATCAACGCCTACAGCGACAAAGTTCGCGCCCCAGTGCAGACATTTTTGCGCCATTGCCGGGTCAACCGCGAGGAATCCTGCGGCTTTACCGGCTGCGCGGATACGGCGAATGCACTGTTCAATGATCCGCTGCACCTCCGGGTGTCCGGCGTTATCCGGATAGCCCAGTGATGCAGAAAGATCCGCCGGGCCAATAAAGACACCGTCAATACCTTCAACGTCCAGAATCGCATCCAGATTATCCAGGGCTGCTTTACTCTCGACCTGAACCAGCAGACAGAGTGATTCATTGGCCCGTTCCATATACTTGTCGATACGCCCCCAGCGCGCCGCTCGCGCCACGCTGGCACCAACGCCACGCTCGCCGAGCGGAGGATAACGAGTGGCGGAAACCACCTGACGCGCCTGCTCTGCACTGTCGACCATTGGGATCAGCAGCGTCTGCGCACCAATATCCAGTACCTGCTTAATCAACGCCTTACTACCCTCAACGGGACGGACCACCGGTTGACTGGAATAAGGCGCAATCGCCTGGAGTTGGTGGTAGAGATCTTGCACCGTATTCGGCGCATGTTCACCATCAATCAATAACCAGTCATAGCCTGATGTAGCGGCAATCTCCGCCATATAGGAGGTGGTCGAACTGAGCCACAGGCCAACCTGGACCTCTCCTCTCAACAATCCTTCTTTGAAAGAGTTTGATAACAATGCGTTCATAACGATCCTTACAACGTAGATAAGATTAATGATGCGCAGCGCCGGTTTGTGAAACCGAACGGTTCACACTCAGCGTAAAGATGATAAGCGAGCCAATAATCGCGACGCCCGCCAGGACCAGCAGTCCTGCCGCATCGCTGGCAAACAACGTTTCGGCTTTGACGCGCAAAATGGGAGCAATAAACCCGCCTACAGCACCAAACAGGTTGACGAAACCAATCCCTGCCGCCAGCGCTGTGCCGGAAAGAAGTTGCGTTGGCATCGTCCAGAACACCGGCTGTACGGCGATGAAACCGACCGCCGCGACGCAGAGCGCCACGATCGCCAGTATTGGTGAAACCAGCCCGGACAGGCCAATGCCAATCCCGGCCGCCAGCAGCGTAAGCGCAGCAACGTTACGTCGGTCGCCAGTGCGATCGGAGTAGCGGGGAATAAGCCAGGTGCCAAACAGCGCCGCGACCCACGGTATCGCCGTCACGACTGAAGCCGTAAAGCCAACTTTTGTCCCTAACAATGCCGCAACCTGAGTGGGCAAGAAGAAGATCAAGCCATACACTGCGACCTGAATCGTCAGATAGATAATCGCCAGTTGCCAGACACGACCATTACGCAGTGCATCCGACAGTCGCGACGTCACCTTTTTCTCCTCTTCACTCGCCAGTTGGCTAATGAGCGCAGCCTTTTCGTCAGCGCTCAGGAAACGCGCCTGCTGTGGCGTGTCGTCAAGCCAGAAGAAGGTGAAAACCCCTGCGCCTACCGCCAATAAACCTTCGATAACAAACATCCAAAACCACCCCGGATGTCCCATAAAACCGTGCATCTCAAGCAGCGCGCCAGACAGCGGCGATCCCAGGGTTAATGCCAGCGGCGCCCCCATGTAGAACAGGCCCATAATGCTGGCGCGATTGCGCTGGGGGAACCACTGCGATGTCAGGTAAATCATACCGGGGAAGAAGCCCGCCTCTGCCGCACCCAGCAGAGTACGGATAATCAGAAACTTCGCTTCCGTATCCGCCCATGCCATCGCCGCAGAGAGAAATCCCCACAGCAACGTGGTGGTACCAATCCAGGTTCTGGCGCCAAATTTACGCATCAACAAGTTGGCAGGAACGCCCAGAAAGGCGTAAACCACAAAGAAAATTCCTGCTCCCAATGCATAAGCTTCATTGCTCAGGCCGGTATCAATCTGATAGGTCTCTTTGGCAAACCCGATGTTCGAGCGGTCAAGAAACGCCAGCACATACAGCGCCAGCATAAAGGGAATCAAACGGGCACGGTTTTTCTTCACCACACCGTCAAGTAACGTGGTACTCATAGCAAAATCCTCAAAAAAATGAGGGCGTTGCCGTGAAAAAGGCAACGCACAGGTCATTAGTGGCTATAAGGGCGCTTCAGATTGCAGTCGCGGTTAAGCTCGACGCCAAATCCCGGTTTATCCAGCACTGACTTATGAATGCGGCCATTGACGGGCACGGGTTCGTCAAGAAGGATAGGATCAAACTGCGGACGCATCGTTGAGCAATCCGGGCTGGTCATCAGGAATTCGCTGAACGGGGTGTTGGTGAACGTGATCACCGCATGGTGTGAGTAAACTGATGAGCCATGTGGCACCACCAGTTGGCCACGCGATTTCGCAATAGCGGCAATTTCTACTAACGTGGTTAACCCACCGCACCAGCCTACATCCGGCTGCATAATATCGATGCCAGTTTCAGACAGCGTGCGGAAGGATTGCAGCGTTCCGTGATGTTCACCGCTGGTGACCATCATCCCCGCCGGAGCGTTGCGTTTCAGTTCGCGATAGCCTTCATACTGTTGCGGAGGCAGACACTCTTCGATCCACTTCAGATTGTGTGGCGCACAGGCATGAGCCAGTTTGGTGGCATAGTTCACGTCCTGACTCATCCAGCAGTCGAGCATCAGCCAGAAATCAGGACCGCATTTCTCGCGCATATCAGCAACCATTGCCGAATCTTTGCGGATCCCGGTATCCCCGTCGTGCGGTCCCCAGTGGGTTGGCATTTTACCGCCAATAAAACCCATCTCCTTCGCCAGATCCGGACGCGCGCCCGTCGCGTAGAATTGAATTTCGTCTCGTACCGCACCACCCAGCAACTTATAGACCGGTAACCCCACCACTTTGCCAAACAGATCCCACAACGCCAGATCTACGCACGAGATGGTGTTCATGACCAGACCACCAGAGCCGGAGTAATACATTGTTGCACCGAGCATCTGGTCATGAATGAGTTTGATATCGCTAACGCATTTACCTTCGATAAAACGATTGAGATGCTTTTCCACAATAAAGCAGCCCATCTCCCCTGCCGTCGAAACGGCAAAACCGGTCTGCCCGTTCTCAGCCTCTACTTCAACAATCAACGTTCCTAACACGTTGATGCCAAAAGACTGACGTGATTGCTCGTATTCACGATATTTACTCATTGGCGTGGCGATATGATCGTCAATCCAGTGGTTAGCGCCCTGATCGTGATAATCACCACCGCCTGCGCCTTTATCTGCTGTAGCGCCACCGGTAAACCAGGCACGGACATGTTTAATTTTAGGTAGGGTCATGATGTTCTCCTTTTTATGAAGCGAGTGAGTCGAAGGGACTTTTCCATCCCAGCAGGCGCGAAATATCCCTGGCGCAGGCAATTGCTTTCCCGGCCAGATAGTCACGATTCTCTTCGTTAATTTGCAGACGCGTGCCGACCACCGAAATTGCTGCGGTCAGTTCATTGTTAGCGTTAAAAACAGGCGCTGCGACGCAGCGAACATCGGGATAATCTTCGCCATTATCAAAGCTCCATCCACGCTGACGAATACGCTCAAGCTCGTCATTCAACTGCTGTGGTCTGGTGATAGTGGTTGGCGTTGCCTGTTCCCATATCAGTTGTTCAATAATGGCTTTACGTACGGCGGCAGGTTGCCAGGCTAGCAGACACTTGCCGATCCCAGAGCGATAGAGCGAAAGACTTTTCCCCTCGTGGGAGCGCACGCTAATAGTGGATGACGACTCCACTTTCAGGATGTAATACGCGCTTTCGTGGTCAATGATCCCCAGATGGCAAAGTAACCCGGTCTCATCCATCAGTTGTGTCAACCGTGGACGCGCCAGTTCACGTAAATCCATCTTACTCAGAGCGTGCCCCGACAGCTCAACCAACTTGGTCCACAGGCAGTAATTCTCCTGATGATCAATGCTAATAAAACGCTGACGTTTAAGTTCGTTGAGTAACAGGTAAGCGGTACTTTTTGGTATACCCAGCGTCTCTATGATCGTAGCAGCACTGCATGGGCCGATACGCGCAATGAGATTGAGAATTTCGATCGCCCTGGTGAGCGCGGGAACTTTACTTGATTCCAACATACTGGACTCCAGTCTGAGATACTGGAATCAGTGTGGTAGGTTAAAGTGGTTAAAATTGTGAAGCACATCAAATCCTCTCGTTCTTCCAGTAGGCTGGAGAAAAATCGAGTACAACTGTGAACTAACGCACAGATTTTTTTGTTGGGAGTACAACAGGTTGGACTAATAATGGGAAGGCCAGGGCACCTTCCCATAACAAAAAGAAGAGAGAGAATAAATCAGGCAGGCAGCGTCAGGGATTCCACCACGTCGATCCAGCCATGTTCGTTGGCAATATCCTGTCCGTTAAGCCAACGGCGCAGCATATTCAGTGCCATCATCGCGCACACTTCCTGGTGAATCGCCAAGCTGTAGCGATTAGTATTCAGCCGGACGCGTAAGGCATGTGTTCCATCAGGCGTTGCCAGCGCAAAGTTAATATGTTCGTTTTCGAACGCGGATATCGCCAGTGCCAGCCCCGCATAATGGTTGCCGCGTCGCTCGGTTACCCAGTGCGCTGTTTGCGCCAGCGTTTCTTCCTGGGGCGGAACCACTTCGCTCGCGAGCAGCGGAGCATTTGCGCGCGAAAGTTGCAGCGCCACCAGACCACTGGTGAATTGTTCGCTCAGCGTCAGGCTGTATTGCCGTTCCTGTAACGTGCGGGCAATTTGCGCAGGCAAGCCTTCCGTACCTTCGAAAATCATGTTTTGCCCGGCAACCTTTTTCACCTCAGGCCACAGCGCCAGCATCGCTTCACGTTGGGAATCCGGACCGGTCAGTTTCAGCTCAATAATCGGCATCGACGAGCGATACCCCATTGTTACGCCCGGTGGCAAAGTCAGCAGATCCAGGCTTTGTGCCAACTCGCTTTCAGAGCGGCCAAAGGTGGTTAATCGCAGGCATAGCGGGGGTTGAGACAGTGAAAAGCGCTCACGCAAACGCGGCAGGATCTCATGCTCAACCATGACTTTAAATTCTGATGGTACACCCGGCGTAAAGAACATCAGGCAGCGGTTAAGCCTCAGGGCAAACCCGCATGCAGTACCTACTGGATTATTGATAAACTCCGCGCTGGCGGGAAGCTCAGCCTGTTTGCGGTTGCTTGGTGCCATCACGCGGCCGCGTTCACGGAAATAACGTTCCATCTCGGCGAGCCAGGCTTCATGCAACACCAGCCCTTCGCCTTTAGCCGTTGCCGCCGCCAGCGCGCTCAAATCATCGCTGGTCGGCCCCAGACCGCCGTTAACGATCAGTACGTCGGCGTGTTCGCTACGCTCACGCAAAACGGCGACCAAATCGTCAAGATTGTCACCTACTGTGTTGCGACGTGTTAACGGTAAACCCTGATGAAAGAAAAAATCGGCCAGCCAGGCGGCATTGGTGTCGACAATTTGTCCGTGCAACACCTCATCCCCGGTGGATAGCATCTCCACGTTTAACATCGTGTTCTCCTGCTTTTATGATGAAAACACTATAACGCATGGAGGGGGGAAGGCGCGACTGAACGCCGCGCCGGAAAAATCAGAAACTCGCGTTAACCCCAACGTACGGGCCATCAGCAATCGCGTTATCGCGGTTGCCGTCTTTGCCAGCAAGGTTCAGGTAGCGATAACCGGCTTCAATACTCAGCGGACGCATAATGGTCAGACGTGCACCGGCATTAGCCTCTTCATAGCTGTCGATACCGCTGGAAAGCGAATCGGGAGAATAATAATACTCGCCAAACAGGCGGATGCTGTCGCCAATCGGCCACTGTAAACCACCACCGACCGCCGCCGCGTAACCCTCATCACCATCATTCGGGTTAGTATAAATGCCTTTCCCACCCACCGTTGCCAACAGCGGACCGAGTGGAACATTCAAACCTAACCCCAGACCAGCTGCATCGCCGTCGTCATCGTTATGCATCCAGTTACCACTGACGGCCAGCCCCGTAGTCTCGGTGCCCATACCGAACCCAAGGTTGGTGTAATCTTCGCCAGCCTGGCCACTAATGCTAATTGCGCTCGCCGACGCAGAAACAAACAGCATGCCGGCAAAACCCAACATTAAACTTTTTTTCATTTTCTATCCTTTCAAGCAAAAATCAAAACATAGCCCCAAAACCGAGGGATTGTACTGCCAGATGGCGAGGAATCAATGAACTAAAAAAGCGATGCACTGCCATATTGTAACTAAATACTACTTAATGAGACGAGATAATGTTAAATTTTTGTATAAAACGTATCGTTGTGTACCCCTGAATACCATTTTCAACAACTATCAATTTTTCCCCGGTCACACGGACTTAATCGTCGATGAAGCGTTTTTTCTCCAGCCAGCAAAAGGTAAGATAGGTGAATGATCGAATTATCAATCCCCTGGAAGGACTTGACCTATGCGCCAAAGAACAATTGTTTGCCCCTTAATTCAAAACGATGGCTGCTATTTACTGTGTAAAATGGCAGATGACCGCGGCGTGTTTCCCGGTCAGTGGGCGCTTTCTGGTGGTGGCGTTGAGCCGGGTGAGCGCATCGAAGAGGCTTTGCGTCGGGAAGTGAGGGAGGAGCTGGGTGAACAACTGGTATTATCAGAAATTACTCCGTGGACCTTCAGCGATGATATTCGCACCAAAACCTATGCCGATGGCAGTCGGGAAGAGATTTATATGATTTATCTCATCTTCGATTGCGTGGCAGCTAATCGTGAAGTGAACATTAACGAAGAGTTTCAAGATTTCGCGTGGGTTAAAGCGGAAGATCTTGGTACCTACGACTTAAATATCGCCACGCGAAAAACGTTAACCTTGAAAGGACTACTGTAAGTCTAACGAGTTTAAACGTAATATAAACAATGTTCACAATAGCGGTATTGTTTTCAGCATTCAGCACAGAAGCCAATGCCGCCACGTTGTATAAAAATATTTTATATTCAAACAAATAAATCACCTCCCTCTTGTCTTTATCTTGACATCCCAAACCTTAAACTCTTAAGGATAAATTAACCTTTGGCCATTAACCTTTGTAGCCTGATGAAATAATTAACGACGCCCCTGTTTAGTCCTAAAAATAAAACTTCGGTAGCGTTAAATGGCTTGAAGGAATAATGATGCCTGACTTTTTGCCTTTCTCTCGCCCGGCAATGGGTGCTGAAGAGCTTGCAGCCGTGAAAGCAGTGCTGGACTCTGGATGGATAACCACTGGCCCGAAGAATCAACAGCTGGAAGAAGCCTTCTGCCAGTTGACAGGAAATCAACACGCCGTCGCTGTCTGTTCCGCCACGGCAGGTATGCATATCACGCTAATGGCGCTGAACATAGGTGCAGGCGATGAGGTCATTACGCCGTCAATGACGTGGGTTTCTACCCTCAACATGATTGTCCTGCTGGGTGCGACCCCCGTGATGATCGATGTCGACCGCGATACGCTGATGGTCACACCAGAGCAAATTGAAGCCGCTATCACGCCACGCACCAAGGCCATTATTCCGGTACATTACGCTGGCGCTCCAGCCGACCTTGACGCGATTTATGCGATTGGCGAGCGGTATGGTATTCCGGTCATAGAAGATGCAGCCCATGCCGTAGGAACGCAGTATAAAGGCCGCCATGTCGGCGCGCGCGGCACGGCAATCTTCTCATTTCACGCCATCAAAAATATCACCTGCGCAGAAGGTGGGCTGATTGTTACTGACGATAGTCAGCTTGCTCAGCGGCTTCGCAGTCTGAAGTTTCACGGTCTGGGCGTTGATGCTTACGATCGACAAACCTATGGCCGGGCGCCGCAGGCCGAAGTGCTTGCGCCAGGCTACAAATACAACCTTACCGATATCAATGCTGCCATCGCGCTGGTACAGCTGAATAAACTACAACAGCTGAACTCACGGCGGGCGCAAATTGCCCATGAATATCAACAGGCGCTAGCCGATACGCCATTTCAACCGCTGAGCCTGCCTCAGTGGTCGCATGTTCATGCCTGGCATCTGTTCATCATTCGCGTTGACGAAGCGCGCTGTGGCCTGAGCAGAGATGCTCTGATGGAAGCACTGAAGGCTAAAGATATCGGCACTGGTCTGCATTTTCGTGCAGCCCACACGCAAAAATACTACCGCGAACGCTTCACTACCCTTTCGCTCCCAAATACAGAATGGAATAGCGCACGCATCTGCTCGCTGCCGTTATTCCCCGATATGACCGCCGCTGACACCCAGCGGGTCATAACGGCACTTCGCGAGATTGCAGGACAATAAATATGTTTGAAGCAGCACCGATCAAAAAAGTCTCGGTGGTCATTCCCGTTTTTAATGAACAGGAAAGCCTGCCTGAGCTAATCAGACGTACCAGCGCCGCCTGTGAAAAGTTGGGCAAGGACTATGAAATCCTGCTGATCGATGACGGCAGCAGTGACAATTCCGCTCAGTTGATGATGAACGCCTCCCAGGCACCAAACAGCCATATTGTTTCTATTTTGCTGAATCGCAATTACGGGCAACACTCGGCGATTATGGCCGGTTTCAGCCATGTCACTGGCGACTTGATCATCACACTGGATGCCGATTTGCAGAACCCGCCGGAGGAGATCCCACGGCTGGTCGCCACCGCAGATGAGGGGTTCGATGTGGTAGGAACGGTACGTCAGAATCGTCAGGACAGCGTATTTCGTAAGACCGCCTCACGCATGATCAACCATCTGATTCAGCGCACCACCGGTAAAGCGATGGGTGACTACGGTTGTATGTTACGCGCCTATCGCCGTCACATCGTCGATGCCATGCTGCATTGCCAGGAGCGCAGCACTTTTATCCCGATTCTGGCCAATATTTTTGCCCGTCGCGCTACGGAAATCCCGGTACACCATGCAGAACGTGAATTTGGTGACTCCAAATACAGCTTCATGCGTCTGATCAACCTGATGTATGACCTGGTGACCTGTCTGACCACAACGCCGCTTCGTATGTTGAGCCTGTTGGGCAGCGTAATTGCAGCCACGGGCTTTACCATATCCGTTCTGCTTGTTGTTCTGCGCCTGACGCTCGGTCCGCAGTGGGCTGCAGAAGGGGTATTCATGCTGTTTGCCGTTCTGTTTACCTTTATCGGCGCACAGTTTATTGGCATGGGTTTACTCGGGGAATATATCGGTCGCATCTATAACGATGTCCGTGCCCGCCCCCGCTATTTTGTTCAACACGTTATACGCCCACAAACCACGCAGTCAACCGAGGAAAACCACGCATGAAAGCCGTCGTATTTGCCTATCACGATATGGGATGTCAGGGTGTCCAGGCCTTGTTGGATGCAGGTTATGAAATCGCTGCAATTTTTACGCACACCGATAACCCAGGTGAAAAAGCGTTTTTTGGATCTGTTTCCCGCCTCGCCGCCAGCGCTGGTATTCCGGTTTACGCCCCGGACGAGGTCAACCATCCCTTATGGATTGAGCGCATCAGCCAACTGGCACCGGATGTTATTTTCTCGTTCTACTATCGTCATTTGCTGAGTGACGAGATCCTCAGCCTTGCCCCTAAGGGTGCATTTAATCTGCACGGCTCGCTGCTGCCGAAATATCGCGGTCGCGCGCCGCTGAACTGGGTATTGGTCAATGGCGAAACCGAAACCGGCGTCACGCTTCATCGGATGGTCAAACGTGCGGATGCAGGTGCCATTATCGCCCAGCAACGGGTTGCTATTTCGCCGGATGATGTGGCATTAACGCTGCACCATAAATTATGCCAGGCTGCGCGTCAGTTACTGGAACAAACACTACCCGCAATTAAAACGGGAGATTATGCAGAACGTCCCCAACAGGAAGAAGAAGCGACCTGTTTTGGTCGCCGTGCGCCAGAAGATAGCTTCCTCGACTGGAACAAGCCAGCTGCAGAGTTGCATAACCAGGTACGCGCCGTCAGCGATCCTTGGCCGGGCGCGTTTAGCTATGTTGGTACGCAAAAATTCACCGTTTGGTCGTCACGCGTTTGCACAAATGACCTCGCTGCCCAACCAGGAACCGTCATCTCCATTTCGCCTTTGCTGATCGCCTGTGTCGATGGCGCACTAGAAATTATCACCGGACAAGCTGGCGATGGTATTGCCATGCAGGGATCACAGCTGGCGCAGGTTCTGGGTCTGGTGCCGGGTTCCCGCCTGAACAGCCAGTCAGTTACCACCACTAAACGCCGTACTCGCGTGCTGATCCTTGGCGTCAATGGCTTCATTGGTAACCATCTGACTGAACGCCTGTTACAAGAAGACAATTACGAAGTGTATGGACTTGACATTGGCAGCGACGCCATTAGTCGTTTTCTGCAGCACCCGCGATTCCACTTCGTCGAGGGTGACATCAGCATTCACTCCGAATGGATTGAATATCATGTGAAAAAATGCGACGTCGTACTACCGCTGGTAGCAATCGCCACACCAATCGAATATACCCGCAACCCGCTGCGCGTGTTTGAGCTCGATTTTGAAGAGAACCTGAAAATCATTCGCTACTGTGTGAAATACCGTAAGCGCATCATTTTCCCGTCAACATCTGAAGTCTACGGCATGTGTACCGACAAAGTCTTCGATGAGGACAGCTCGAATCTGATCGTCGGCCCGGTGAATAAACCACGCTGGATCTACTCCGTTTCCAAGCAGTTACTGGACCGCGTAATCTGGGCATACGGCGAAAAAGAGGGATTGCGCTTCACCCTGTTCCGTCCATTTAACTGGATGGGGCCGCGTCTGGACAGCCTTAACGCCGCACGTATCGGCAGCTCACGCGCCATTACCCAACTTATTCTCAATCTGGTGGAAGGTTCACCGATTAAGCTGATTGAAGGCGGCAAGCAAAAACGCTGCTTTACTGATATTCGCGATGGTATTGAAGCTCTGTACCGCATCATTGAAAACGAAGACGGACGCTGTGACGGCGAAATTATCAACATCGGTAACCCGGAGAACGAAGCCAGTATTCAGGAATTGGCAGAAATGCTGCTTACCTGTTTTGAAAAACATCCATTACGCAACCACTTCCCGCCGTTTGCCGGTTTCCGTAACGTCGAAAGCAGCAGCTACTATGGTAAAGGTTATCAGGACGTTGAGCATCGTAAGCCCAACATTCGTAATGCAAAACGCTGCCTGAACTGGGAGCCCACCATTGAGATGCAGGAAACAGTAGAAGAGACGCTGGACTTCTTCTTACGCAGTGTGGATATCACGGAACACACATCATGACCAAAGTAGGCTTGCGCATTGATGTCGATACGTTCAGGGGGACGCGCGAAGGCGTGCCCCGCCTGTTAGAGACATTGAACCGACATAACATTCGGGCAAGTTTTTTCTTTAGCGTTGGACCGGACAACATGGGACGCCATCTCTGGCGTCTTGTGAAGCCGAAATTTCTGTGGAAGATGCTGCGCTCAAACGCAGCATCACTCTACGGCTGGGATATATTGCTCGCGGGAACCGCGTGGCCGGGAAAAGAGATCGGCCAGGCCAATGCGGCAATCATCGCGCAAACCGCCCTGATTCATGAAACCGGTTTGCATGCCTGGGATCATCATGCCTGGCAGGCGCGTAGCGGAACCTGGAATGATAAACAGCTGATTGATGATATTTCACGAGGCATCACCGCTCTTGAAACCATCATCGGACAACCTGTTACCTGTTCTGCCGTTGCCGGATGGCGTGCCGACAACCGCGTCGTCGACGCAAAAGAAACGTTCCATCTGCGCTATAACAGCGACTGTCGGGGAACGTCGTTATTTCGTCCTGTACTGGCCTCAGGGAAAGCAGGTACACCGCAAATTCCTGTCACGTTACCAACATGGGATGAAGTGGTTGGTCAGGAGGTCCAGGCGGTGGACTTCAACGCTTATATTCTCTCCCACATCCAGATGAGCAGAGGAACTCCGGTGTATACCATTCATGCGGAAGTTGAAGGCATCACTTTTCATCAGAATTTTGACGAGCTGCTGACTCGAGCCGCCGACATGGGGATTACATTTTGCCCGCTCGGCGATCTGTTACCTGACGATGTCAGTTCGCTGCCAACAGGGCAGATCGTACGTGGAAAAATACCCGGCAGAGAGGGATGGCTCGGCTGCCAACAATCGGTGAGTGCAACACAATGAAACCTGCTGCCCGCTACACTCTGGCCTTTATCGCGTTTATTGCGCTGTATTTCATTCTCCCCATTAACAGCCGCCTGCTCTGGCAACCTGATGAAACGCGCTATGCCGAAATCAGCCGGGAAATGCTGACGTCCGGCGACTGGATCGTGCCGCACTTTTTAGGACTCCGTTACTTCGAAAAACCCATTGCCGGATACTGGTTAAACAGCATCGGGCAATGGGTGTTTGGCACCAATAATTTTGGCGTCAGAGCGGGGGCCATTTTTGCCACCCTGCTGACGGCACTACTGGTTGCCTGGCTTGCCATGCGGTTATGGCAGGATAAGCGGACCGCCGTACTCTCTTCAGTAATCTTTTTAACGTTTTTCTCGGTTTACAGCATCGGCACCTACGCGGTACTTGATCCCATCATTGCTCTCTGGCTAATGGCTGGCATGTGCTGCTTTTGGGAGGGGATGCAGGCCACCACCCGAACGCGCAAAATTATCGCCTTTTTGTTGCTAGGGTTAACCTGTGGCATGGGCGTGATGACCAAGGGCTTCCTGGCGCTAGCTGTTCCTGTGCTCAGCGTACTGCCGTGGGTTTTCATGCAAAAGCGTTGGAAAGACCTCATTATCTACGGTCTGCTGGCAGTGGTCGGCTGCGTCATGATTGTGCTGCCGTGGGGAATAGCGATTGCCAAGCGTGAGCCGGATTTCTGGCATTACTTCTTCTGGGTTGAACATATTCAACGCTTCGCGCAGGATGATGCCCAACACAAGGCCCCCATCTGGTACTACATTCCGGTATTTGTGGTTGGTGCACTACCATGGCTCGGACTGCTCCCCGGCGCGCTGCGTACGGGCTGGCGTGAGCGGGATGTTCCGCGCAGCGCACTGTACCTGTTAAGCTGGATTATTATGCCAATCCTGTTTTTCAGCATCGCCAAAGGAAAACTTCCGACCTATATTCTTTCCTGCTTCGCGCCGCTGGCGATATTAACGGCGCGTTTCGGCCTGCAGGCCGCGGAAAAAGGCTCAGCCGCGCTGCGCGTGAATAGTTGGATCAACGTGCTGTTCGGTGTGATCGGTATTGTTGCCACATTTATTGTGTCCACATTGGGTCCGTTAAAGACGCCGGTCTGGTCGTATATCGAAACGTATAAGGTGTTCTGCGCGTGGGGCATTTTTATCACCTGGGCACTGTTCGGCTGGTATACGCTAAATAACAGCGAGAAGAACTGGAAATTTGCCGCGCTGTGCCCGCTGGGACTCGCGCTGCTGTTTGGCTTCTCAGTCCCTGACCGGGTGATGGAGTCTAAACAGCCACAGTTTTTTGTCGAGATGACCAAAGAGTCGCTGGAGTCGAGCCGTTACATTCTCGCCGACAACGTTGGTGTTGCCGCAGGGCTGGCCTGGAGCCTGAAGCGTGACGACATCATGATGTACAGCCAAACGGGCGAGTTAAAATATGGCCTCAACTACCCGGATGCGCAGGGGCGCTTTGTCAGTCGGGAAGACTTTGCCGACTGGTTAGCGCAACATCGTCAGCAAGGAAATATTACGCTCGTGCTCACAATTGATAAGGATGAAGATATTAATCAATTTGCCATCCCTCCCGCTGACTACATTGATAATCAGGGGCGTTTGGTTCTGATTCAGTATCGGCCTAAATGATCTGGATAGCCTTAGTTCTCGCCAGTCTGCTCAGCGTCTGCGGTCAGTTATGCCAGAAGCAGGCGACCCGCCCCGTCTCCGTTCGTGTGCGGAAACGCCATGTTACGCAATGGATAGGGCTTGCTCTGGCAAGCCTCGGTCTGGCCATGCTGCTGTGGCTGGCGGTACTGCAGAACATTCCTGTCGGTATCGCCTATCCCATGCTTAGTCTTAACTTTGTATGGGTGACACTGGCCGCATGGAAAATCTGGCGCGAACCAGTCACCACGCGTCACTGGCTGGGGGTTGGGCTAATCATCACCGGCATCTTTATTCTTGGGAGTGCGGTGTAATGGGCCTATTTTGGGGATTATGTAGCGTGATTATCACTTCAGTCGCCCAGTTGAGCCTCGGCTTTGCGATGGATAATCTACCGCCAATGCTGCAACCGCTGGCATTCATCTCTGCCGTATTTTCTCTTAGCATCGGCGCGTTTTCCCTGTATGCCGGGCTGGCAGGCTATTTACTATCGGTTATTTGCTGGCATAAAGCCCTGCACCAGCTTGCGCTCAGCAAGGCCTATGCCCTGCTCAGCCTGAGCTATGTGTTAGTGTGGGTTGCATCCATGATCCTGCCCGGCTGGCAGGGATCATTTTCAGTAAAGGCGCTCGCTGGAGTGCTATGCATCATGGCAGGGCTAATGACGATTTTTCTGCCTTCACGCAAGTGTCAGCCCTAATTATTTATCTTCGGACTGTCGTAACAGGCGTTCCCATTCGTCACAAATATACTGTCTGGCATCAATGATTTTAATCATTCGGGCCTTATCGCGATTAATACAATATTGGGCATCTTTCAGGGGTGAAAGGAGGTCTCCGGGCTTAAGCGACTCGGTAGATTGCGCCTCGGCCAGCATCTTCAGCGAACCGCCGCTATCGCAAAGTACGATATAAAGCCTCCTTGCTTTTTTGAGACAGCAAGACTTCTTCACATGCCATTCCATAACGCACCTTTTGTTAATAAATTTCACATCAGGTTACACTTTAGCTGATAAACAAAACGACAATAGCGACGGAATGGCAAAAATGAGAAATGTAATTAATGTTTTCTTAATGTTAACGACGAAGCACCTACCCAATCCGACAGTGCGCGACGGGAGATTTTAATCCCTCCGGCTTTGAGTTCGGGTGGTAATGTCAGCCAGCACACCGGTTGTTGAAAGCGGGCCAACTTATCTTTAACCCACTCAGCCAGATTGGTATCACCTGCGCTGGCGTCATATTCAACGACTGCTACCGGACGATGCCCAAACTCTTTATCTTCTATCGGCACAATAAAAGCTTGCAGAACATGCGGATGCCCTGCAATCACGCGTTCCACTTCTTCCGGCTGGATGCCTTCCCCACCGCTAAAGAACAGATTGTCCATACGACCGACAATCGTTAACTTGCCGTCCATTAACACACCGCGATCGCGGGTGGCAAACCAGCCTTCCGCGTTCACTAATGGAATAAGCTGCCCATTACGCCAGTAACCTTGCGCCATGCTGGCGGCTCGCAACCAGACTTCGTCGTTAACGATCCTGACTTCCCGCCCCGGTAAAGCAGAGCCCACATCCGCCCGGCCATCCGCTTCTTTCGCACAGACCGTAGAAGCAAACTCCGTCAGGCCGTAACCGCACCAGCAACGAATCCCCTGTTTGCGCGCTTGTTCGGTCAATTCCACAGGAATTGCCGCGCCACCCAATAGTACAGCTTTAAGCGATACCGGCGTGTTGTTGACCAGCAAGCGCCACAGCTGTGTGGGAACCAGTGAAGCGTGGGTACATCCAGCCAGCATTTGCTCAAGCGGCTGCTTGTCGCGCACGGTCATTCGTGCCCCGGCAAACAACCAGCGCCACAAAATACCCTGGCCGGAAACATGAAACAGCGGTAGCGAGAGCAGCCAGTCATCTTCAGCGCCAAACGGCATTAATGACAGCACACCCTGAGCGCTCGCCAGATGTGCCTGACAGGTATGAACTGCCGCTTTTGGTAATCCGGTAGAACCTGAGGTTAACGTCATCGTGCTCAAACGTTCGGGTAACCACGCGGCGGCATGCTTGCCCGGCAATACCTGCATTTGCAACGGATTGAGTCCCGGAAGTGCGTGAGTGGACTCCAGATCCAGCGCAAAACGCAGCGTTAACTCGGGGACCAGCGCATCAAGCAGCGGCTGAGGCAACTGTGGGTTCACAGGTAAAACCCGCGCTCCACACTGCAACAGTGCCAGCCAGGCCAACAATGCTCGCGGATGATTCCAGGCGCGAAGCAGAACACCATCGCCCTCTTCCACGCCCTGAGCGGCAAAGCCGCAGGCCAGATGGTCGACACGTGTACAGAGGTCGTCCCAGCTTAATACTTCATCATTGAGTCGTAGGGCTGGCATATGCGCACGAATCTGTCGCCAGTGGCGCCAAGGCCAGTTTCCGGGGTGTAACAGGCCCGATATGCTTACGCTATCGGGCATTTCCCACTGGGTCATAGCAGGCGTTCCAGCGCATCAACGTTGATACACGGCAACGCGCTGCCCGGCCAGGTGCGTACCTGCTGGCATTGCATCAGACTCAGGGTATCCAGACCCGGAATGGTCTGCGGTGTCAGCCAGGCGGCAATTCTCGCCAGTTGGGTTAAGCCGAGACTCGACTCGATCGACGAACTAATAACCGCGGTGAGACCAAGTGCATGCGCCGCTGCAACCTGTTCGCGCACTTTATCGAGACTGCCCGTCAGCGTAGGTTTGATAACCACAGCCTTAACGCCCTCTTCGGCTTCGAAGGTGAAATCCGCTTCACGCAGACTTTCATCCCAGGCGATAGCAATGCCGGTTTCTCGCGCGAAAGCACGGGAGTCGTCGCGGGTTTTACATGGCTCTTCGAGGAAGGCAATGCGCCCGCGATACTCAGGATTGACATATTTCGCAAACTGCTGAGCTTTTAACGGCGTCCAGGCGCGGTTGGCGTCAAGACGCAAATGCAGCTCCGGAATCGCCTCAAGCAGCAGGTTGGCAACCATGCCGTCGCGAACAGCTTCATACAGTCCGACCTTGATCTTCGCCACTTTCTCACCCGGCATATCCGCCAGTTGCAGGACCAGATCGTCAGGATCGCCCGTACACAGCGGCGCAGCACGGTAGTCCGCCGCATCCGGCAGAGTACCTGCCAGTTCGGCCAGCGCACAGCTTGCGCCAAAGGCGACCGAAGGCAGTTGCGGCAAGGAAGCATTGCCCTGTAGCCAACCGTTGACCCAGGCCAGCAGCTCAGTTTGCGCCTCTGCCCAGCTTTCCTGACTGAAGCCCGGCAGTGGGGAGATCTCTCCCCACCCTTCGCGCTCGCCGTCACGAAGACAAACGTACAGCCCGTCACGCGTTTTTAACCGCCTGTCGCGCAGAATCACCCCCGCGTCCATGGGGATCTGCCAGCGGTATACCTGCGCGCTACGCATTACGGATTCCGTTTGAATTTGCTGAAATCAGGCTGACGTTTCTGGTTAAAGGCATTGCGGCCTTCCTGACCTTCTTCCGTCATGTAGAACAGCATCGTGGCGTTACCCGCCAACTCCTGCAGACCCGCCTGACCATCGCAGTCGGCGTTCAGCGCAGCTTTCAGGCAGCGCAGCGCCATTGGGCTGTTTTGCAGCATCTCGCGACACCAGCGTACAGTCTCTTTTTCCAGATCCGCCAGCGGAACGACAGTGTTTACCAGACCCATATCCAGCGCTTGTTTTGCATCGTACTGACGGCACAGGAACCAGATTTCACGTGCTTTTTTCTGACCGACGATGCGCGCCATGTAGGAAGCGCCCCAACCGCCGTCGAATGAACCGACTTTCGGTCCGGTCTGACCAAAGATTGCGTTTTCAGCGGCAATGGTCAGGTCGCACATCATGTGCAGCACATGGCCGCCGCCGATGGAAAAACCTGCAACCATCGCCACGACCGGTTTCGGACAGGTACGAATCTGGCGCTGGAAGTCCAGCACGTTCAGGTGATGCACCCCGGAGTCATCCTGGTATCCGCCATAATCGCCACGTACTTTCTGATCGCCGCCAGCGCAGAACGCTTTATCGCCCGCACCGGTCAGAATAATCACGCCGATGTTGTCATCATAGCGGGCATCCGCCAGCGCCTGGATCATCTCTTTCACGGTGACAGGACGGAAGGCATTACGTACCTGTGGACGATTAATGGTGATTTTTGCGATACCGTCGGTGGATTTCTCGTAGAGAATGTCGGTGTAGCCTTCAGAGCAATCGTGCCATTCTACCGGTGCGTAAAGCATTGTTTCATCAGGATAGATCATAAAATGTCCTATAGTCAGCGACGCAGAATCTGAGCCAGACAGTCCACCACGCCAGCGGGATTGTCCCGATGGGCGTTGTGCCCGGCATTACGAATCACATGGTTTGGTACTGACATTTCCGTCGCCAGAGCGCGGAATTTATCGTCACGTTCACCACATAAATAATAAAACGGAAATGTGCGCGTAGTGAGTTGCGCACGTAAATCAGGTTGTACTGCAAGCGAGGTGGCCTCCAGCATTGCCGCCAGTGTTTGCCCGTTATTCTGGCTACGCAGTTCGACCAGCGCCTCTCTTTGCACGACATTCAGCGAGGAAAAAACCGGCTGTTGATACCAGTCATTAAACACCTCGCACAGCGGCTCCGTGCGAAAACGCGCAGCCCAGCGGCTATCTGAGAGACGACGCTGGGCGCGTTCATCTTCGCTTTGCAGCCCTGGATGCCCACCTTCAACTACCAGACCACACAGTCCGGACAACGCCTGACAGGCCGTCATCATCGCGACCCTGCCACCAAGAGAGTATCCCACCAGCCAGTAGTTAAGTATGTTGTAACTAAATAAAGTATTACGCAGCAGTTCACTGACGTCATCAAATCCGCTTACGCTGATGTCAGCGGACCCACCATGTCCCGGCAGGTCGATATACAGCCGCGAATAATTTCCAAATGCTTCGCCAACCGTCTGCCATTCCCGACAATCACCCGAAAAACCGTGCAGGAAAACCAGCCAGGGAGATCCCGTCTGGCCCTCGTTCGCCTGCGCGTGCAGGATCATAGATGGCTTACCTGCGCCAGCAGTTGCTGCAAGGTTTGCGCCCCGTCAGTTTCGTTTACCACCAGCTCAATCACCGTTGCCGCCGGAGTACGCCAGGCGTCAGTCAACGCACTCTCCAGTTGCTCCCAGTTTTCCGGACGCTGGTATTTAAGGTCAAACATGGCGGCAGCATGCTCAAAATGCACGTTCTGCGGCATCAGATAAAACCGTTCGCGTTCGTTTGCTGGCGTCGGCAGCAGGGAAAAAATTTGTCCGCCGTTATTATTGACCACGATCAGGACAAACGGCGCGGAAACCTGACGCAATAACGCCAGCGCATTGAGGTCATACAAAGCAGATAAATCGCCGACGATAGCCAGCGTCGATTTCGCGCTGGCGCGCTGTACGCCGGCTGCAGTTGACAGCAGGCCGTCAATGCCGCTCGCGCCACGATTGCTATAGACCGGGTAACCAGCCGGAAGCTGCGACAGCGCATCAATCAGGCGCACCACCAGGCTGTTGCCCACGAACAGCTGCCCCTGTTCCGGTAAATAGTCGCGAATGCGATGGGCCAATTGCGCTTCACCAAACGCGTCACGACGGGCCTCTACCGCCTGCCAGGCCAGTTGCGCCAGGCGAGGGATCTCCACACACCAGGGCTGGCGTTTCTCCGCCGGATGCAGTTCCAGCCAGTCACCAACCTTCGCGACCAGCCTGCGCCCACGATGGTGAGCCGGATCGAGACGACCTTCGATATTATCAATAATCCAGTATTCCTGCGGATCACAGCTGGCCTGCCATTGCAGGAGTCGTTTTCCGGTCAGGCTGCTGCCAAGCTGCACCACAATCTGCGCCTGCTGTAATTCAGCCACCGCTTTCGCATTCCCGAGCCACAGGTCGGCGCACGGCAACGGTTGTCCGGTTTGCGACAGAACATCGCCAATCAACGGCCAGCCTAGCATCTGCGCCCATTGCGCGACTTTCTTACCTTCTTCCGCGCTCATGCGTCCCGCAATCACGACGCCGCGTTTTTGCCGCCAGAAAAACCAGTCACGCTGTTTGTCGCTCTCCAGCCGACGTGCTTCACGCAGCCAGGGCTTATCATCCTGCCACCAGTCGCCAAGGCGCTGCTGCCAGGCGATCCCCGTTTCGTCCATGTCTCCATACAGCGGCTCCGCAAACGGGCAATTGATATGCACCGCCCCGCTGTGCAGCGCAGCTAAAGCGTTATCAATGGTGGATACCAGCCAGCTTGCCGGAATATCTTGAGTCGGGCGCGGTAAAGAGAGCGTCTGCGACGGATGCGAAGCAAACATACCGGTCTGACGGATTGCCTGGTTAGCGCCACAGTCGATAAGTTCAGGAGGTCGGTCAGCCGTGAGTAAAATCAGTTTTTCACCAGTCAGGCCCGCTTCAATCAACGCGGGATACAAATTCGCTACCGCCGTACCGGACGTCACAATCACGGCGACAGGCTGTCGGCTGACTTTTGCCAGACCTAAGGCCAGATGCCCAAGACCACGCTCATCAAAATGAGTATGGTGGATAAAAGCAGGATTTTCCGCGGCTGCCAGCGTCAACGGTGTAGAACGAGAGCCAGGGGCAATACAGACATGCCTGACGCCGTGGCGAGTGAGTGCTTCAAGAATGACCGCCGCCCAGCGTCGGTTAAATGCGCTTACTGACATGAGATTGTCCGGTATCAATATTGCGACACAGTATAAAGAATCGAATAAATGGATTTTTGATATGAGTCGGTAATGTGTGACTCATTAGGCTTCCATCTGTAATAAAGTACGTAAACCCGCCGCTTTGTTGTCTATTTCTTGCCATTCCTGCTCAGGATCTGAGCCATGCACGATCCCTGCCCCGGCATACAGGCGTACCACGTTTGCGCTAATTTTTGCCGAACGTAATGACACGCAAAACTCACTTTGCCGCAGTGAAAGATAACCCGCAGAACCGGCATACCACTCGCGCTCAAAGGGTTCATTATGTTGGATAAAGTCTCGCGCCAGTTCACGCGGGATCCCTGCGACTGCCGCCGTGGGCTGGAGCTGCATCAGGCAAAGCGTATCGTCGGCCTGATTCAGTTCCGTCCAGATACAGCGGCGCAGATGCTGCACTTTGCGCAGTCTGAGCACCTGCGGCGGCAGCACGTCGAGAGTTTGCGTACAACCTTGCAGACGCTGGCAAATATCTTCGACCACCAACATATTCTCGCGTTGATTTTTATCATCTTTCATTAACCATTCGCCCAACTGCCAGGCCCGATGATCCTCAGGGTGGTTGGCAACGGTTCCGGCCAGAGCTTCAGTACGCAGAGCCTTGTCACGCCGCCGATACAGACGTTCAGGGGAAGATCCAAGAAAAGCGGAATCGGCGGAGAATGCCATAAAGAAATGGTAGCAGTTCAGGTTTAAGCGACGGCTGGATGCCATCATGGCCGCGGCATTAACCGACTGAGAAAACTGTAAGTCGGTCGCTCGCGCCAGCACGACCTTATCGAGTTCTTCCCTATTGATCGTTTGCGTGGCGAGTTTTATCAGTTTTGTCCAGCCCGCTTTGTCCGGCCAGTTCTGCTCGCCGGTCAAACTGAGACGCAATGCGGGTAGCGGCTTAACATTGGCGAGCGATAAGATAAACGCCACTGCCTGCGCGGCGTCGTCACGCAGCGATACGTCGCTGTAAAGATGTAGGCGTAAGCTCGCCACCCCGGCACAACGTCGCCATTCCAGTCGCGGCAGCAGCAAATTGCCGCGCTGGGGCTCAAAGGCATTCAGACCCCAAATACGCAGGTCGGGATGATTATCATGCTGGTGTAAAAAATGCTGAGCTGATTCCAGCGAGGAAAATGCGGCGACGGCTCCCAGTACGGCGGCCTCTTCGTCGCCGTTACGCTGCTGCCAGTAAAACTGGGGCCAGACGGGTTGACTGGCCAACCATCCTAAAGCGTCAAACGCATCATTCAGTGGGAAAGGTATGTCGTAAATACGAATTCCAGGTGCGGCTGGTATCTCTTGCGACAAATGACGCATCAGACTTTCCAGCGCAGTAGTGATTGAATGCACGCGGACCTCTCCCTGTTAAAAACCTCACATTATACGGGGTACTGAACAGAAAAAGCAGTACCCCCAGTTAGGGAGTACGTATAAATGCGCTGACGGAATGGAATTTATCGCCGTGCTAACAATAATCCCATCACTAAACCGACCGTTGCGCCAACGCCGATTCCGCGCCAGGGCTTTTCGTGCACATAGTCATCCGCCCGGCAAACGGCTTTTTTGGCGCGGTAATAGTAACTGTCAGAAGCGTGGCTGACGCGATTTCTCACTTCTTCTAACGCCCGCTCTGCCCGCGCTTTTAACTCCAGGTACTTTTGATCGGCTGGATCGCCCGAAGAACGCAACACTTCCTCCAGCGTTTCACTCAATAATTCCAGATCGTCATCGATGCGTGATTCATAAGAATGAAAAGACATTTTATTCTCCCTTTCTATTGACGTACCCGCTAACTATAGACAATCAGACGTATTTGCGCCTGTTTACGCGCGATGCGCTTCCCGCGCCATACCAATGTGTGGAATACCGTCTTCGTCATAGACATCCGTCACCGGAACAAAGCCAAAGCGCGCATAGAAAGATTGCAAATGCGCCTGCGCCCCCAGATACAGCGCCATGTGCGGCCAGTGTTGCGTACAGGATGCCAGCGTCTGAGTCATCAGTTGTTGCCCCAGTTTTTCACCACGCAGCGCTTCGCTTACAATCACCCGTCCAATCACCACCGGCTCCAGCTCGTCATCGCTTTTCAGAATCCTCGCATACGCCACCAGCTCATCGTTATGCCAACCCAAAATGTGCCGATTCTCACCCATCAGGTCATCACCATCCACATCCTGGTATGGACACTGTTGCTCAACAACAAACACCGCACAGCGAAGCTGGAGAATCGCGTACAACTGCTGTGTATTCAGCTTTGCATGGTGGAGATCTTGCCAGTGAATCATCGTCTGCCCCTTTGTTGTGATAACCTGAACACCCTGCCTTATTGATGGCGAAAAGTGTAACGCGAAAATGGAATTACTATTTTTAGGCACGTCTGCGGGAGTCCCCACGCGCTCACGCAATGTAACGGCAATTTTACTGAATCTGCAACACCCGACACAGGCGGGGCTGTGGCTTTTCGATTGTGGTGAAGGTACGCAGCATCAAATGCTCACCACGCCATTTAATCCGGGAAAACTCGATCGTATTTTTATCAGCCATCTGCACGGCGATCACTTGTTTGGTTTACCGGGGCTGCTGTGCAGTCGTTCAATGGCTGGGAACGTCCAACCGCTAACGCTCTACGGACCCAAAGGGTTGCGGGAGTTTACCGAAACCGCTTTACGTCTGAGCGGCTCCTGGACCGATTATCCGCTGGAAATTGTGGAAATCACCGCAGGTGAGATTGTCGATGACGGCCTGCGTAAAGTCACGGCGTATCCCCTGGAGCATCCTCTGGAGTGTTACGGTTTTCGTGTTGAAGAACACGACAAACCCGGTGCGCTTAATGCCAGCGCCCTGAAGGCGGCAGGCGTTAAATCGGGCCCGTGGTTTCAGGATTTGAAAGCCGGGAAAACCATCGTACTGGAAGATGGTCGCACAATTAACGGTACCGATTTCCTCTCCCCGGCAACCCGAGGAAAATCCGTGGCTATTTTCGGCGATACCGGACCTTGCGCATCCGCCATTGCCCTGGCGCGAGGTGTGGATGTAATGGTGCATGAAACCACCCTGGACGCCTCAATGGAGGAAAAAGCCAACAGCCGTGGGCACAGTTCGACCCGACAAGCCGCACAGCTGGCTTTGGAAGCCGGAGTGGGACGCCTGATCATGACCCACGTTAGCTCACGCTATGATGAAAAAGGCTGTCAGCGTTTGCTTGAAGAGTGCAAAGCGATTTTTCCAGACACGGAACTGGCTCACGATTTCGCCATTTTCACCGTTTAGTGCTCCATTTTTCCGCCTCAGTGCCGATAACAGTGGAAAGGCTGGCTTTCACACTGAGGACAGGATGAACAATTTCCAGAAAGATATTGACGACAGGACAAACCTAACCCTGTCTAACCGTTTTGAACTGCTGCTGTTTCGCCTTGGCAAATCCGTTGAGGAGCAGAAATCAGAGCTGTTTGGCATCAACGTATTCAAACTGCGTGAAATCGTACCGATGCCGACCTTTACGCGTCCGGCAGGCATGAAGGCACCACTTTTGGGGATGGTTAATATTCGCGATCAGGTCATCCCGGTGATTGACCTGCCTGCCGTCGCAGGCTGTAAGCCAGAGACCGGACTCAACATTCTGTTGATCACGGAATATGCCCGTAGCGTCCAGGCGTTCGCGGTGGAGTCAGTGGAAAACATCATGCGTCTGGACTGGCAACAGGTGCATACCGCCGAGAAAGCCGTCAATGGTCGCTACATTACCAGTATCGCCTGCCTGGACGACAATAAAGAAACCAACAACCTGGCGCTGGTACTCGATGTTGAGCAAATCCTGTACGACATCGTACCATCGAACCACGATCTGCGCGCAACAGAGCTGAAAACCAATAAGTTCAACATTACGCCGGGTGCGGTGGCGATAGTGGCAGATGACTCAAAAGTGGCTCGCGCGATGCTGGAGAAAGGGCTTAACGCCATGGAGATCCCACACCTGATGCATGTGACGGGCCAGGATGCGTGGGAAAAAATTCAGCAGCTAACTGAAGAAGCGGAAGCAGAAGGCAAGCCAATTAGCGAGAAAATTGCTCTGGTGCTCACCGATCTGGAAATGCCGGAGATGGATGGTTTTACGCTTACCCGTAAGATAAAAACCGACGAACGCCTGAAGAAGATCCCTGTCGTTATTCACTCCTCGCTTTCCGGTAGCGCTAATGAAGATCACGTCCGCCGAGTGAAAGCCGATGGCTACGTGGCCAAATTCGAAGTCAATGAGCTTTCTTCAGTAATCCAGGAAGTGATGGATCGCGCGGCACACAATCTTGAGGGACCGTTGGTAAGCAGACAGCTTTTGAATTAAATATTTTTCACGCATAAAAAAACCCGCCAAGGCGGGTTTTTTCGTTATTGCATGTAGCCTTACATCAGCGGAGCCGCTAACTGCACGATGCTGATCAGCGGTTGCGGGTAGATACCCAGCACCAGTACCAGCAGGGCAGAAATCAGCACCACAATACCGCCCGCGCTGTACTGCCAGTTGGATGGCGCATCGCGGTTCAACTGCTGTGGTGCGCTCAGATACAGGCTTACGGCAACGCGCAGGTAGTAGTACAAACCAATCGCGGAACCGACAACCACGGCAGCAACCAGCCACCACAGGTTAGCCTGCACACCGACCGCCAGTACGTAGAACTTACCGATAAAGCCCAGCGTCATCGGGATACCTGCCAGAGAAAGCATCATCACCGTCATCACTGCTGCGAGGATCGGACGATGCCAGAACAGGCCACGGTAGGAGAACAGAGAATCGGCATCCGGACCACGATACGGGCTGGACATCAGGCTGACCACACCGAACGCGCCGAGGCTGCTGAACAGGTAACCGGCCAGATAAACGCCAACGGCTTCCATCGACATCTCGCCGCTCTGCAGGGCAATCAGCGCCACTAACAGATAACCGAGGTGAGAGATAGAAGAGTAACCAAGCAGACGTTTGATATTGGTCTGACTCAGCGCCATCAGGTTACCAAAGATGATGGAAGCAAAGGCAATCACGCCCAGAACGATACGTACCGCTTCGCTATCACCGACCGGTGCGTACAGGAACAAACGCATTACCACGCCGAAGATAGCGATTTTGCTCGCCGTCGCCAGGAAGGTGGAAACCGGAGCCGGAGCTCCCTGGTAGACGTCTGGCGTCCACAGATGGAACGGAACCAGCGAAAGTTTGAAACCGAGGCCAACAATCATCAGACCGAAGCCCGCCAGCAGCAGCGGTTCGCTCAGCATGCCATCGCCGAGGCTCTTACCGAGCGCGACAAACGACAGATTGCCAGACTGCGCGTACACCAGCGCCATACCGAACAACAGGAAGGAAGAGGCTGCGGCAGACAGAATGGTGTATTTGATACTGGCTTCCAGCGAACGTTTCTGACGGAATGCATAGCCAACCAGACCAAACAGCGGCAGAGAAATAAGCTCAATACCAAGGAACAGCGCCGCCAGATGGTTAGCGTTAGCCAGCAGAATACCGCCGAGCGCCGCAATCAGTACCAGCAGGTAGAACTCTTCCCGGTTGTCGTCGTAGCCTTCCAGCCACGGGTAAGCGAAGGTACAGGTGGCAAGACTCGCCAACAGCACCAACCCGGTGTAGAGCATGGCGAAACCGTCAACCCGCATCAGCGGGGTGACGTCCATGGCGCCCGCCTGGCCAACAAACCAGAGCGAAACCAGCGCGGCGTTAAGCCCAATGACCGATAACGTGGCATTGAGGAAGTGATTGCGTCGCCACGCAATGGAGAGCATCACAACCACCACCGTCAAGCCGACGATCAGCAGCGGTAGCAGCGCAATCAGGTGTTGTGGAGTTATTGTCATGGCGATTTACGGCCTTGTAGTAGTAACGGAATTAACAAACCACTGCTGGATGTTGCTCATCGCAGAATGCGAGGTATCCAGAATCGGCTGCGGATAGAAGCCAAGCAGTACCAGAAGCACGACCAGCAACAGGATGATAAACAGCTCACGCAGCGACATCCCTGGCAGTTCAACACTGGCAATCTGGCTCTTCGCCTTACCGAAGTAAGCGCGATGCAGCATCGCCAGCGAGTAAACGGAGGCAAACACCAGACCAAAGGTTGAGATCACGGTAATAACCGGAACCACCTGGTAGCTGCCGAAAAGAATCATAAATTCGCCAACGAAGTTACCTGTACCCGGCATACCCAGCGTACACACTGCGAAGAACATTGACAGCGCAGGCAACCATTTCATTTTGCCCCACAGGCCGCCCATCATACGCATATCACGCGTGTGCAGACGTTCGTACAGCTGACCACACAGGATGAACAGGCCGGCTGCGGACAGACCGTGCGCAATCATCTGAATAACCGCACCCTGGTACGCCAGCTGGCTGCCGGTGTAGATAGCAATCAGCACGAAGCCCATGTGCGATACGGAAGTGTAGGCAATCAGACGTTTGATATCGTACTGATTAAAGGCCATCCACGCGCCGTAGAAGATACCGATAACGCCCAGCCACATGGCGATAGGCGCAAACTCCGCCGACGCGTTCGGGAACAGCGGCAGAGAGAAGCGCAGCAGACCGTAGGCCGCGGTTTTCAGCAGAATCCCCGCCAGGTCAACAGAACCTGCGGTCGGTGCCTGGGAGTGCGCATCCGGCAACCAACCGTGCAACGGAACTACCGGCATTTTCACCGCGAAGGCGATGAAGAAGCCCAGCATCAACAGATATTCCACGCCGTGGGACATCGGGGTGTTCAGCAGCTCTTCATAGTTGAAGGTCCACACGCCGGTCGCTTTGTAGTGCACAAACACCAGCGCCAGGATGGCAATCAACATCACCAGACCACTCGCCTGGGTATAAATGAAGAACTTGGTTGCCGCCGTGATACGCGTTTTACCGTCAGAGGCTTTATGCCCCCACAGCGCGATCAGGAAGTACATCGGCACCAACATCATTTCCCAGAAGAAGAAGAACAGGAACATGTCGATGGCAAGGAATACGCCGATTACGCCGCCTAAGATCCACATCAGGTTCAGGTGGAAGAAGCCCTGATATTTTTCGATTTCATTCCAGGAGCAAAGTACCGCCAGAACACCGAGCAGACCGGTTAGCACCACCATCAGCAACGACAAACCGTCGATAGCAAGATGAATAGAGATGCCAAAACGTGGGATCCACGGCAGGACAAACTCAGACTGCCACTGCGGAATGCCAGCGGATTGCGTCAGTGAATAGCCGCCCTGCAACCACAGTTGCAGGCCAAGCGCCAGCGTCAGTCCCATGGTAATCAGCGCGATCCAGCGCGGCACCTTCACGCCAAAGCGTTCGGTCTGCCAGCACAGGAAGCCACCGATAAAGGGAATCAATATTAGCCAGGGTAGTAACATGGCGATTTTTATTCCTTTTTAAGGCCCCTAACAGAGGCCTGATTTTCAACGAATTTGGATAAAATTCACTTTACGATCAACGCAGTACCATCAACAGTGCCAGCACAACAACGGCGCCGATGCTCATTGATGCCACATACCAACGCAGATAGCCGTTCTCGCTGAGCAGCAGGCCTTTACCTGCAAAGCGAGACAGGATCGCCGGAATGTTCATCATTGAGTTCAGCGGATCGCGTTTCAGCAGCCATGCCACGCCAAGGAACGGCTTGACGAACACTTTGTCGTACAGCCAGTCGAAGCCCCAGGCGTTATACCACCAGGTACCCAGCAAACGGCCCGGCGCACTGTTGGCAATCGACGTCACCAGCGTGCGTTTACCCAGCCACAGCCATGCTGCGATCAGGATGCCCGCAATCGCGACGATACCGGAGGTAATTTCCAGCGTCATAACGCGCCCATGCTCAAGCTCGGTCGTCGCAGGCAGTACACCATGAAGCGGCGGCACAATCAGCGCGCCAACGAAGGTGGACAGGATCATCAGCACAATCAGCGGCAGATGATGGGTAATCCCCTTCCCGGCGTGAGCGTGAATTTGTTCTTTTCCGTGGAACACGATGAAAATCATACGGAAGGTATACAGAGAGGTCATGAACGCACCGACCAGACCTGCCACCATCAGATTGATATGACCGTTCGCCATCGCACCGGCCAGAATCTCATCCTTACTAAAGAAGCCTGCGGTAATCAGCGGTAGAGCCGAAAGCGCCGCGCCACCGACCAGGAAGCAGGCGTACACCAGCGGAATAGACTTACGCAGGCCGCCCATCTTGAAGATGTTCTGTTCGTGGTGGCAGGCCAGAATAACCGAGCCGGATGCCAGGAACAGCAGCGCTTTAAAGAAGGCGTGCGTCATCAGGTGGAAAATCGCCGCATCCCATGCCTGAACCCCAAGCGCCAGGAACATGTAGCCAATCTGGCTCATGGTGGAGTAAGCGAGAACGCGTTTGATGTCGGTCTGTACCAGCGCAGCAAAACCCGCCAGCACCAGCGTGATAGCACCGATAATCCCCACCAGATGCAGGATTTCCGGGGTCATCAGGAACAGGCCGTGCGTACGTGCAATCAGGTAGACACCAGCGGTAACCATCGTTGCGGCGTGGATCAGCGCGGAGACAGGCGTTGGACCCGCCATCGCGTCGGCCAGCCATGTTTGCAACGGCAGCTGCGCAGATTTACCGACCGCACCGCCCAGCAGCATCAGGGTCGCCCACATCAGCATGTTGTTGCCGTCTGCAAAGTGCGCAGGTGCCAGCTCCACCATCTCGCGGAAGTTAAGCGTACCCAGCTCGTTGTAGAGAATGAACAGCGCGAAGGCGAGGAACACGTCACCGACACGGGTCACCACGAAGGCTTTCATAGCCGCTGCGCCATTCTTCGGATCGGAGTAATAGAAACCGATCAGTAAGTAAGAGCACAGGCCCACACCTTCCCAGCCCAGGTACATCAGCAGCAGGTTATCCGCCAGTACCAGTACCACCATGCTGGCGATAAACAGGTTGGTGTAGGCGAAGAAACGGGAGTACCCCTCTTCCCCGCGCATATACCAGGAGGCGAACATGTGGATCAGGAAGCCGACGCCGGTTACCACCGAAAGCATGGTCAGCGACAGACCGTCCAGCACCAGGTTAAAACCGATGTTGAAATCACCGACCGACATCCACGTCCACAGCGGCTGGCTGTAGACCTGCTGGCCATTAGCAAAGAAATCAACGCCAACAAACGCAGTGACCAGCGCCGCCAGGCCAATCGACCCAACGCCCACAGTCGCGGAGAGATTTTCTGACCAACGACCGCGAGAGAACGCCAGTAATACAAAGCCAATAAATGGCAGAATAATGGTTAAGGCAAGCATGTTCATCCACGCATCTCACTTACTGAATCAATGTTCAGGTTCTGGCGACGGCGATGAAGTTGCAGCAACAGCGCAAGTCCAATGCTCGCTTCCGCAGCCGCAAGGCTGATGGCGAGAATGTACATCACCTGACCATCGGTCTGGCCCCAGTAACTTCCGGCGACCACAAAGGCCAGCGCGGAGGCGTTAATCATGATTTCCAACCCGATCAGCATAAACAGCAGATTGCGGCGGATAACCAGACCGGTCAAACCCAGGACGAATAAAATCGCAGCGAGGATCAGTCCATGTTGTAAGGGGATCATGCGTGCTCCTCCGTTTTTCTTTTCGCGCGGTCATCGGTGCGATTGCTCAGCACTTCACCTGAACGCTCTTCGCGCCCCACGTGGAAGGCCACAACCAGACCCGCCAGCAGCAGCATCGAAGCCAGTTCGACCGCCAGTACATACGGTCCGAACAGGGAAATCCCGACTGCCTTCGCGCTAATTGGCGTCCCGTCGATGCCCTGATCGTTAACGCCCAGAATGGCGTAAACAATGACCACCAGCATGATGGCCGACAGAATCGCCGGTCCAATCCACACTTGAGGTTTCAGCCACTGGCGTTCCTGTTCAATTTCAGAACCACCGAGGTTGAGCATCATTACCACGAATACGAACAGCACCATGATGGCGCCCGCGTAGACGATAATTTCCAACGCACCCGCGAAGTAAGCGCCTAACGAGAAGAACACCCCAGAAATCGCCAGCAGCGAAATAATCAGATACAGCAGTGCGTGTACCGGATTGGTGTGGGTGATCACCCGCAAGGTTGCGAGAATGGCTATCAGGCCACAGATATAAAAAGCGAACTCCATTGCCCCTCTCCTTACGGTAACAGGCTCTTGACGTCGATAGGCTTGGCTTCGTTCTCAGCTTCGCCCTTATCTTTGCCGTCGATTGCCATACCTGCCATCCGGTAGAAGTTATATTCCGGGTATTTGCCCGGACCGGAGATCAGCAGATCCTCTTTCTCGTAAACCAGGTCCTGGCGCTTGTACTCACCCAGCTCGAAATCTGGAGTCAGCTGAATAGCCGTTGTCGGACAGGCTTCTTCACACAGGCCGCAGAATATGCAGCGTGAGAAGTTAATGCGGAAAAACTCCGGATACCAGCGGCCATCTTTGGTCTCTGCTTTTTGCAAAGAAATACAGCCTACCGGACACGCTACCGCACACAGGTTACAGGCAACGCAACGCTCTTCACCGTCTGGGTCACGGGTCAGAACGATACGGCCACGGAAACGGGGCGGTAGATAGACCGGCTCTTCCGGGTACATCTGCGTTTCGCGTTTCGCGAACGCATGCAGGCCGATCATCCAGATACTGCGTACCTGAGTGCCGAAACCTACGAACAATTCTTTTAAGGTCATGGTCTTTGTGTCCCTTATTGCGCCTGCCAGAGAATGACAGCCGCCGTTACCAGCAAGTTGACGAGCGTCAGCGGCAGACAAACTTTCCAGCCGAAGGACATTACCTGGTCATAACGAGGACGCGGTAACGACGCACGAATCAAAATGAACATCATCATGAAGAACGCGGTTTTCAGCGCGAACCAGACGAATGGCGGTAAGAACGGGCCATGCCAGCCACCGAAGAACAGGGTAACCATCAACGCAGAAATGGTGACAATACCGATGTACTCACCCACGAAGAACAGACCGAATTTCATACCGGAATATTCAATGTGGTAACCATCTGCCAGTTCCTGCTCGGCTTCTGGCTGGTCAAACGGGTGACGGTGACACACCGCCACACCCGCGATGGCAAAGGTGACAAAACCAAAGAACTGCGGAATTACGTTCCAGATATCAGCCTGGTTGTTGACAATGTCGGTCATGTTAAATGAACCGGCCTGTGCCACCACGCCCATCAGGGAAAGTCCGAGAAACACTTCGTAGCTCAGCGTCTGCGCAGACGCACGCATCGCACCGAGCAGCGAGTATTTGTTGTTGCTCGACCAGCCGGCGAACAGCACCGCGTATACCGCGAGGCCTGCCATCATCAGGAAGAACAGGATCCCGATGTTCAGGTCGGCAACCACCCAGTTCGGACTCACCGGCACAATGGCGAAGGCCAGCAGCAGCGAAGTGAAGGCGATCATCGGAGCCAGGGTAAAGATGACGCGATCCGAGAATTTCGGGATCCAGTCTTCTTTAAAGAACATCTTGATCATGTCCGCAACCAGCTGGAGCGAACCACCCCAGCCAACACGGTTCGGTCCGTAACGGTTCTGGAACAGACCCAGCAGACGACGTTCGCCAAAGCTCATGAATGCCCCGCAGGTGACCACCACCAGCAGGATCACCACAGCTTTGAGAATGCTCAGCAGGATCTCAATCAGATCGGGTGTAATCCAACTCATTGTTGTGCCTCCTGCAGATCCTCAAGACGCGCACCTGCCAGAACTGGTGCGATGCCCGGCATACCCATCGGCAAACCAACCTGCCCTGCCGTTAATCCTTCAGCGATTTCAACCGGCAGCGTGACCGTAATACCATCGTAGCTGAAAGAAACGCGCGTACCGGCATTGACACCTAACTTCGCGGCATCTGCCGGGTTGAGTTTAATGTACGGCTGCGGCATACGGGTCTGGAAGACCGGCGCACGCTGGGACATTTCGTCACTACCAAACAGGTGATAGTAAGGCGCGATACGCCACTGACCTTCCTGAGCCTGGAAGCTCGCCGGAACGGTCGTGAAATAATCCATACTCCCCGCGGAAGCTTCGATCAGACGCACACCCGGATCGCCATGGCGCAGTTTACCGCCCACTTCATCCTGGAACTTGTTCCACGCCTGTGGGGAGTTCCAGCCTGGAGCCCAGGCAAACGGAATTTGTGAACGCGGCGCAGACGGCTGGTTGTTCCCTTCCATAGAGAAAGCGAACATGGTGTCTTTGTCCTGCGGCTGACGCGGTTCGTGTACGCTGATGTTGGCGCGCATTGCGGTACGCCCACTGTAGCGGTGCGGTTCACGCGCCAGTTTCTGTCCACGGATACGGAAGCTTGCGTCCGGTGCGGCATCTTTAATACCCGCCAGTTGCGGCAACTTCTCAACGACCGCGTCGATAACGTGGTCGAGCTGCGTCCAGTCCACTTCACGGCTCTGCACGGTGCTGTGCAGCGAGTGCAGCCAGCGCCAGCTTTCCAGCATTACGGTGTTGCTGTCGTAGTAGGATGGGTCATAAACTTGGAAGAAGCGCTGGGCGCGGCCTTCGTTGTTAATCACCGTACCATCGCTTTCGGCGAAGCTTGCGGCGGAAAGCACCAGATGGGCGTTTTCCATAATCGCGGTGCGCTGATGGTCAACAACCAGTACCAGCGGCGCTTTCGCCAGCGCGGCATCAACGCGGGCGGCTGAAGCATGGCGATGCAGGTCATTTTCCAGCACCACAACGGCATCAGCGCGACCTGTTTCCAGCTCGGTCAGCGCATCGTCAAGAGACCCCCCCCCCATCATGCCGAGGCCCATGCTGTTAACCGAGCGAGCAATCATGGTGATGCCGACGTCTGCGCCACGGCCTTTCAGCGCCTTCGCCACGTTGGCTGCAGCCTGAATCACTTCGGCGCTACCTGCGTTGGTACCGGAAATAATCAGTGGTTTCTTCGCCCCGGCCAATGCCTGAACGATAACGTCAATTTTGTTCTGCAGGTCACGGTCGATACCGTCAACCGCCGGAGCGTTGTTATCCAGCGCGTGGGCGATAGCGAAACCTAAACGCGCCTGATCTTCAACCGGCGCACGGTAGGTCCATGCCGCGATGTCATCCAGACGGGTGTTATCGACGTTGGTAACGAACAGCGGGTGCTTGGCGCGCTGGCCGATGTTAAGGATGGCCGCGATCTGCCAGTCAGCCACTTTTTGTGCCGCCGCCATTTCGCGAGCTTTCCCTTTCACCGCCTGACGCACCGCCAGCGCAACGCGCGCACCAGTCTGGGTCACATCTTCACCCAGCACCAGGACTGCATCGTAAGACTCGATTTCGCGCAGTGCCGGCGTATGAATGCCGCTGTCACGCAGCACGCTCAGTGCCAGTTGCAGACGCTCCAGCTCACCCTGAGCAATACCGGTATAGAAGTTATCCGCACCGACCAGCTCACGCAGCGCGAAGTTACTCTCAACGCTGGCGCGCGGAGAGCCGATACCGATCACTTTCTTCGACTGACGCAGAATGTCAGCCGCGCCCTGCATCGCCTGTTCGGCGTTGAGGGTGATCAGGTCATCGCCACGGCGCTGTACTGGCTGACGCGGACGGTCTTTCAGGTTCACGTAACCATAACCGAAACGACCACGGTCACAGAGGAAGTAGTGGTTAACGGTACCGTTGTAGCGGTTTTCGATACGGCGCAGTTCGCCATAACGCTCACCCGGGCTGGTGTTACAACCAATGGAACACTGCTGGCAGATGCTCGGCGCAAACTGCATATCCCATTTACGGTTATAACGCTCGGAGTGCGTTTTGTCGGTAAACACGCCGGTCGGGCAAATTTCTACCAGGTTACCGGAGAATTCGCTTTCAAGCGTACCGTCTTCCGGACGACCAAAGTAGACGTTGTCATGTGCGCCATACACGCCCAGATCCGTGCCATCAGCATAATCTTTGTAGTAACGCACGCAGCGATAGCAGGCGATGCAGCGGTTCATTTCGTGAGAGATGAACGGCCCCAAATCCTGGTTGCGGTGTGTACGCTTCGTGAAGCGGTAACGACGGAAGCTATGACCAGTCATGACGGTCATATCCTGAAGGTGGCAATTACCGCCCTCTTCGCAGACCGGGCAGTCGTGCGGGTGGTTGGTCATCAACCACTCGACGACGCTTTCGCGAAACTGCTTCGCTTCTTCGTCATCAATTGAAATAAAGGTGCCTTCGGTGGCAGGTGTCATACAAGACATCACCAGGCGACCACGCGTATCTTCCGCGTTCTGATATTGCTTCACCGCACACTGGCGGCAAGCACCGACGCTTCCCAGCGCCGGGTGCCAGCAAAAGTACGGAATATCAAGGCCAAGAGATAGACAAGCTTCCAGCAGGTTGTCCGCTCCGTTGACCTCATATTCTTTGCCGTCTACATGAATCGTAGCCATAGTCAGCATGCTTCCAGTTGGCTTAGTCAGAGACTAAGCGTTAATCGAATTACTTATCGCGATGCAGGGGTAAGCCTGTAATCACCAGCGCTCTTTCAGCAGGTTCGGCTGAATACCACCAATAGCGTGGGTATTGCTGAAGGTCTGCTTGATGCCAGCTTCGAATTCTTCGCGGAAATATTTAATGGCGCTCTGTAGCGGTTCCACCGCCCCCGGTGCGTGTGCACAGAAGGTTTTACCCGGGCCGAGGAAACGACACAGTTGCTCAAGTGTCTCGATATCCCCAGGCTGGCCTTCGCCACGCTCCAGCGCGCGCAGAATTTTCACACTCCACGGCAGACCATCACGGCACGGCGTACACCAGCCACAGGACTCGCGGGCAAAGAACTCTTCCAGGTTACGCACCAGCCCAACCATACCAATCTCGTGGTCGACGGCCATCGCCAGCGCAGTACCCAGACGGCTACCCGCTTTACCGATGCTTTCGAATTCCATCGGCAGGTCGAGGTGTGCTTCAGTCAGGAAGTCAGTCCCCGCACCGCCAGGCTGCCAGGCTTTGAACTTCAGGCCATCGCGCATACCGCCCGCGTAATCTTCGAGGATCTCACGCGCGGTAGTGCCGAACGGCAGCTCCCACAGTCCCGGATTCTTCACGCGACCAGAGAAGCCCATCAGCTTGGTGCCAGCATCTTTGCTCTTCGAAATGTTCTGGTACCACTCCACGCCGTTTGCGAGGATAGCCGGTACGTTACACAGGGTTTCGACGTTGTTAACGCAGGTCGGTTTACCCCATGCACCAGAGCTTGCCGGGAACGGCGGCTTGGAACGCGGGTTAGCACGACGACCTTCGAGGGAGTTAATCAGCGCGGTTTCTTCACCACAGATGTAACGACCTGCCCCGGTGTGCACAAACAGTTCGAAATCGAAGCCAGTGCCCATAATGTTTTTGCCAAGCAGACCGGCTTCGGTCGCTTCAGCAATCGCGCGGCGCAGATGCACGGCCGCTTCGATATATTCCCCGCGCAGGAAGATGTAACCGCGGTACGCTTTCAGCGCAAACGCGGAGATCAGCATGCCTTCCACCAGCAAGTGCGGTAGCTGTTCCATCAACAGGCGGTCTTTATAGGTGCCCGGCTCCATTTCATCGGCGTTACACAGCAGGTAACGGATGTTCATGGATTCGTCTTTCGGCATCAGGCTCCACTTAAGACCGGTGGAAAAGCCCGCGCCGCCACGCCCTTTCAGGCCAGCGTCTTTTACCTGATTAACGATTTCATCCGGTGACAGTCCGGTCAGGGCCTTACGCGCACCTTCGTAGCCATTTTTGCTACGGTATTCGTCCAGCCATACCGGCTGTTTGTCATCACGCAGACGCCAGGTCAGCGGATGCGTTTCGGGAGTACGGATAATGTTTTTCATTTATACCGCTCCAGCAGTTCGGGAATGCCTTCCGGGGTCAGGTGAGCATGAGTATCTTCATCGATCATCATGTTCGGCCCCTTGTCGCAGTTCCCCAGGCAACAGGTTGGCAGCAACGTAAAACGACCGTCAAAGGTCGTCTGCCCCGGCTTGATGTTGAGTTTTTTCTCAAGCGCAGCCTGGATCCCCTGGTAACCATTGATATGGCACACGACGCTGTCGCAATAGCGGATCACGTGGCGACCGACCGGCTGGCGGAAGATCTGGCTGTAGAACGTGGCAACACCTTCTACGTCGCTGGCCGGGATACCCAGCACATCAGCGATCGCATAGATCGCCCCATCCGGCACCCAGCCACGCTGCTTCTGAACGATTTTCAGCGCTTCAATGGACGCCGCACGCGGGTCTTCGTAGTGGTGCTTCTCGTGCTCAATCGCTTCACGCTCAGCCGCACTCAGCTCAAAAGCCTCGGTTTGTGGTTGTTGATTCTCGTGCATAATTAGCGGTCCACATCTGACATAACAAAATCGATACTACCCAGATGGACGATCAGGTCGGACACCAGGCTGCCACGTACCGCTACCGGGATCTGCTGCAGGTGCGCATAGCTCGGGGTACGGATACGGGTACGATAACTCATGGTGCTGCCATCGCTGGTCAGGTAGTAACTGTTGATACCCTTGGTCGCTTCCACCATCTGGAAGGACTCGTTTGCCGGCATAACCGGTCCCCACGAAACCTGCAGGAAGTGGGTGATCAGGGTTTCGATATGTTGCAGCGTGCGCTCTTTCGGCGGCGGCGTGGTCAGCGGATGATCCGCTTTAAACGGGCCTTCCGGCATGTTGTTGAGGCACTGCTCAAGGATGCGCAGACTCTGGCGGAGCTCTTCAACTTTCAGCATCACGCGGGTATAGCAGTCGGACACGCCGCCGCCAACCGGAACTTCAAAGTCAAAGTTCTCATAACCAGAGTACGGACGTGATTTACGCACGTCGAAATCAATACCAGTCGCACGCAGCGCAGCACCGGTACAACCCCAGTCCAGCGCTTCTTTTTTACCATATGCGGCAACACCCTGAGAACGGCCTTTCAGGATGGTGTTGCGCAGTGCGGCTTTCTCGTAAGAATCCAGACGTTTTGGCATCCAGTCGAGGAAGTCACGCAGCAGTTTGTCCCACCCGCGCGGCAGATCGTGTGCTACGCCACCGATACGGAACCAGGCTGGGTGCATACGGAAACCGGTGATCGCTTCCACTACGTCGTAGATTTTCTGACGGTCGGTAAAGGCGAAGAATACCGGAGTCATTGCGCCGACGTCCTGAATGAACGTGGAGATGTACAGCAGGTGGCTGTTTATGCGGAACAGTTCGGAAAGCATAACGCGAATCACGTTCACGCGATCCGGTACGGTAATGCCCGCCAGTTTCTCAACCGCCAGCACGTACGGCATTTCGTTAACGCAGCCGCCGAGGTACTCAATACGGTCGGTGTACGGGATGTAACTGTGCCAGGACTGACGCTCGCCCATCTTTTCAGCACCACGGTGGTGGTAGCCGATGTCAGGTACGCAGTCGACGATTTCTTCGCCATCAAGCTGCAGCACAATACGGAACGCACCGTGAGAAGACGGGTGGTTAGGACCGAGGTTGAGGAACATGAAGTCCTCGTTTTCGGTGCTACGCTTCATGCCCCAGTCTTCTGGTTTGAAGGTCAGCGCTTCCATTTCCAGATCCTGTTTGGCTTTAGTCAGCTCAAACGGATCGAATTCGGTCGCACGCGCCGGGTAGTCTTTACGCAGCGGATGACCTTCCCAGGTATGTGGCATCAGCAGACGCGTCAGGTGCGGGTGACCTTCGATGTCGATGCCAAACATTTCCCAGGTTTCACGCTCATACCAGTTGGCATTCGGAAATAGTTTGGTGAAAGTCGGTACGCGCAGATCGTTTTCAGACAAAGCCACCTTGAGCATGATATCGCGATTGCGTTCAATGGAGATCAGGTGATAGAAAACAGAAAAATCCGCGGCGGGTAACCCTTCGCGGTGCGTACGCAGACGTTCGTCCATGCCGTGTAAGTCAAACAGCATGACGTAAGGTTTCGGCAGTCTCTTTAAGAAATCGCCAACTTCCAGTAATTGTTCACGCTTGACCCAAACAACGGGTACCCCGGTGCGAGTCGCCTGAACGGTAAAGGCATCCGGCCCAAAACGGTTGCGCAGTTCGCCAATGACCGGGTCATCAAGGTGATCCCGTGTTTGCCATACGGCGTCTTGCGCGGTTAAGTCGGTCATATTGTTCACCATTGCAAATGGTCCGTGGTGGTCGGCAGTGCTTCGCGCTATTTATGTAGTGGTAAGCGAAGGAAGTGCTGCTGCCGACAGGCGCAAATTAAATCTCGTCTGGTGTACGAAGATTCGTTACAGCAATACGTTCGCCGCGTTTACGCTCGCGTTCTGACTGCATATTGGCGCGATAAACGCCCTGATCGCCAACCACCCAAGAGAGCGGGCGGCGTTCTTTGCCAATGGAATCTTGCAACAGCATCAGAGCCTGCATATACGCTTCCGGGCGCGGCGGGCATCCCGGGATGTACACATCGACTGGAATGAATTTATCAACGCCCTGCACCACAGAATAGATGTCGTACATACCGCCAGAGTTAGCGCAGGCGCCCATGGAAATAACCCATTTAGGTTCCAGCATCTGATCATAGAGACGCTGAATTACTGGCGCCATTTTGGTAAAGCAGGTTCCGGCTACGACCATCAGGTCAGCCTGACGCGGCGATGCACGCAAAACTTCAGCACCAAAACGGGCCACATCGTGCACGGCGGTAAACGAGGTCACCATCTCAACGTAGCAGCAGGAAAGGCCAAAGTTATATGGCCAAATTGAGTTTTTACGGCCCCAGTTAACCATGTCATGCAGCTTGCCCATGAACACGTTTTTGTTAACTTCCTGCTCCAGGGGGTCGGTTACGATCTCCTGTTTTTGCAGGGGGTAACGGTCGTTCTCACCGTTAGGATCTATGCGGGTGAGCGTATAATCCATCTTAATGCCTCGCGGTTAGCGTTGACGATTAGCGATACTGTTCGTTTCCGGGTTCATACGCTCGCGGCGTGAACGCGCGGGCGTCCAGTCCAGCGCGCCAATACGCACCAGATAAACCAGACCTGCCAGTAACACAAAAATAAAAATTGCAGCTTCCACAAAGCCAATCCAGCCGCTTTCACGGATAGAAGTTGACCATGCGAACAGATACAGCGCTTCAACGTCGAAGATAACGAAGAACATGGCTACCAGATAAAACTTGGCAGACAGGCGCAAGCGGGCGGTGCCGACCGAGTCGATACCTGATTCAAACGGCACGTTTTTAGATCTCGCGCGCGCGCGACCACCTAAAAACCAGCCGCCGACGAGCATCAGGCAGCACAGGCCAATGGCAACAATAAGAAAGATAGCGAATGCCCAGTGATGAGCGATGATTTCAGTGGATGTTGACATACTCATTGCTTACTCATCAAAAGTAGCGCCAAATTCTCTGCTCTTTTCGGCAGATGAACGCCACATCGATTCATGGGGAGGAATAAAAAAAACCTTACAATCACTGTGAAAAATCATTTTAGACAGCTAATTGATAGGGTTTTTTACTCCTTTCTATAACCTTTTGTCAACTTTAACAAAAGTTTCCTCACATTATTTTACACTACTCCAACTTCATTAACATAAAGTGCTCTTTAGACCCATTTAGATCGTATCATCGGTCATTTTTAATGTTGTTGAATCGTGTCCGTAGTGAAGTAAAAAAATGATACCCGTCTATTTTGACAGGAATTCACACAGATGCCTCCCCCTAAATGGGAGTATTTTCTTGATCTGTGACACGCTTTTGTTAATTCACCATAAAAAACAGCAACAATTTCTCTAGTTTTTTAACATGGAAACAATTAGTAACGCGGTTGTTTATTTTTCACCCTCCCATCAGACTGTTTCTTTACTCGCTGATTTTGTTAAGTTTTAGTATAGCAAATGACCTAAATCGGCAATATTTGCATATAAAAAGAGCCACTGGATGTTTTTTCATCATCAGTGGCTCTTTTTCACACTTACATTTTAAACTGTTTTTTTGTGACGCGTTACTCAAAGTCGCCTTCAACAATCATCGAGTCATCTCCCCCTTCAGGGGTAAACTGATTGTATTGCCAAGGATTTTGATATGTTTGCATCGATTTAAAAATAACGTCTGCTAACTCATTTTGCACGCTCGGGTCGCTGCATAACAGATACTCAGTGTCAGGCAATGGCGGTAATCCGTCCGCTACACCCAGTACACGTAGATCCGGACTCATCATTTCAACAGGCCGCGCAGTAACACCGAGCCCTGCTTTTACCGCCGCACGAACTGCAGGCAACGTAGAAGCAACATAAGCCAAACGCCACGGGATCTGCGCAGCATTCAATGTTGCCAACACGATATCGCGAAACGGGCTCGGATCGTCAAGCAAAACCAACGGTACCGGCTCACCTTTTTGCAGGATATATTCAGCTGCGCAGTACCAGTGCGTCGGGGAGGTGCGTAGATTCAGGCACTCAAAATCTCCTGGACGATTGGTGGTCACCACCAGGTCCACTTCCTGCGACTTCAGCATATCCACCATATAAGCGTTACGTTTGACTCTCACATCAAGCGCAAGCTTCGGATAAACCGAACTTATACGGTTAAGCAGAAAAGGCAGTATGGTATCGGCGGATTCATCAGAAGCACCGATAGTTAACACTCCCTGAAGATTGTTAAACATTAATGATGAGCATGCCTCATCATTAAAACGCAGTATTTTTCTGGCGTAACCCAATAGCTGGATACCATGTTCAGTCAGCAATTTGTTGCGTCCATGGCGCGCGAACAACTCTTTTCCCACGAGCTGTTCAAGACGCTGCATTTGCTGACTCACCGCAGACTGAGTTCGACATACCGCAGCTGCCGCAGCCGCGAAGGTATTCAGATCGGCAACAGCAACAAAGGTTCTCAGCAGATCGAGGTCGAGGTTAATGATCGGACGATTTGCATTTATCATAGTTTTTCACTTACTCGCGGGTCATACCGGGTTAATGCTGTGCATTTAGAATCAAACAACTCCATTTGTAATGTGCCTCCCTTGCGGTTTCGCTTAGTGTAACCAAGTGAAAATAAGGATGTATTTGGTTAAACAAACGAAACAATGCTCTTTCTGAGCTATTTTAATACCCGTGATATTCATTCGGAATATAGCAACGAGAAAGAATCGTATTTTTAGCTGCCGGATGATTCAGGCTAATGGGAAACATGTAAATTTTGTAAATATAAAAAATGGTTAACGAACAATAATTTACACATTAAAAACAAATTTTTCAGTATGTTAGAAACAACCAACAAACATTTGAATTATCTTAAAAATCTTACTACACACCATTTGATGGGAGTTATCTTAACCTAAAACCACTATATTTATAAGTGTTATCGCGAATAATTCCGGGCAAATTGGTGCTATGTCAGAACAGCGGTTTTCGTATTATTATCCCATTCAATTTGATACTGTTTAAATATTAAATAATAATTAATTAAGAACCTCTCAATTCATTAATTATGCTTAACAATGAGTTCACACCGCATCACGTCGGGATCACACCGATAACAGAATTCTGAGACAAAACCTCAGTATTTTCGAATTACGTCAGACAGTTTAGATATCGACTACCTATTGTTTTACAGCATCAACTTTTTTTGACCAGACAAACGACCACACCATCACCACCAAAGCAAAACATAAAACCATAACAACAACAAAATACAGATTATCACTCCGTAATAACTTAATTATTTAGTCGTTAAAAGTTAATTACACCCCCGATGCTTTTCAAAATCTTCTCCTGGAGACCCTTCAAAACTTACCGGTGTGGGAGTACATTGTGCTGGCTGACTTCCACGGCAGGGAGTGGCATTCACAGCTAAAAAGGTCAACGTTCATGTCCCCCATTGAAAAATCCAGCAAATTAGAAAACGTCTGTTATGACATTCGCGGCCCGGTTCTGAAGGAAGCAAAGCGTCTGGAAGAAGAAGGTAATAAAGTTCTGAAACTGAACATCGGCAACCCCGCACCATTCGGGTTTGAAGCGCCAGATGAAATTCTGGTGGATGTGATCCGCAATTTGCCAACAGCGCAAGGGTATTGCGATTCAAAAGGCCTTTATTCTGCCCGCAAAGCGATCATGCAGCATTACCAGGCTCGTGGGATGCGTGATGTCACCGTGGAAGATATTTATATCGGTAACGGCGTTTCTGAATTGATTGTGCAGGCCATGCAGGCTCTGTTGAACAGTGGGGACGAAATGCTGGTTCCTGCTCCTGATTATCCGCTGTGGACGGCGGCGGTATCGCTCTCCGGCGGTAATGCCGTACACTATCTGTGTGACGAATCGTCAGATTGGTTCCCGGATCTGGATGATATCCGCGCCAAAATTACGCCGCGTACACGTGGGATCGTCATAATCAACCCAAACAACCCAACCGGTGCTGTTTATTCTAAAGAGCTGCTGATGGAGATTGTTGAGATTGCTCGCCAGAACAACCTCATCATCTTTGCAGATGAGATTTACGACAAAATTCTCTACGACGACGCAGAACATCACTCCATCGCCGCTATGGCTCCGGACCTGCTGACCATCACCTTCAACGGTCTGTCAAAAACCTACCGCGTTGCGGGGTTCCGTCAGGGCTGGATGGTGCTTAACGGACCGAAGAAACATGCCAAAGGCTATATCGAAGGCCTTGAAATGCTGGCTTCAATGCGTCTGTGTGCCAACGTCCCTGCGCAACATGCCATTCAGACCGCGCTGGGAGGATACCAGAGCATCAGCGAATTTATTATGCCTGGCGGTCGTCTGTATGAACAACGCAACCGTGCCTGGGAACTGCTCAATGACATTCCCGGCGTCTCCTGTGTGAAACCGCGCGGTGCGCTGTATATGTTCCCGAAAATCGACGCTAAGCGCTTCAATATTCATGACGACCAGAAGATGGTGCTGGACTTCCTGTTGCAGGAAAAAGTACTGCTGGTTCAGGGGACGGCGTTCAACTGGCCGTGGCCGGATCATTTCCGTATCGTCACACTGCCGCGTATTGACGATATTGAGATGTCGCTGAGTAAATTTGAGCGTTTCTTGTCAGGATATCACCAGCTGTAATAACAGAGAGTGCTACCGAGATTTGCATCCGGTAGCACTCTCTGCGCAAAATACCTTTACTGAAGTCACTGAGTAAGGGTCGTTATGAAGCAGAGCCATTTTTTTGCCCACCTCTCCCGTCTGAAGCTCATTAACCGCTGGCCGCTAATGCGCAATGTGCGCACCGAAAACGTGTCTGAACACAGCCTGCAAGTTGCCATGGTTGCTCATGCGCTGGCCGCGATCAAAAACCGCAAATTTGGTGGTCAGGTTAATGCTGAGCGTATTGCCCTGCTAGCGATGTATCACGATGCATCAGAGGTGCTGACCGGCGATCTCCCTACCCCGGTGAAATATTTCAACTCGCAAATTGCTCAGGAATATAAAGCGATAGAGAAAATTGCCCAGCAAAAGCTGGTCGATATGGTTCCCGATGAGCTGCGCGATATTTTTGCCCCGTTAATTGACGAACACGCATACAGCGAAGATGAAAAATCGATCGTCAAGCAGGCTGACGCCCTGTGCGCATACCTGAAGTGTCTGGAAGAACTCTCCGCCGGTAACAACGAATTTCTGCTGGCCAAAACACGGCTGGAAAAAACGCTGGAGTCGCGACGCAGTGAGGAGATGGACTACTTTATGGATGTATTTGTCCCGAGTTTTCACCTTTCATTAGATGAAATCAGCCAGGATTCACCATTGTAAGTTTGCGGCGACGTTGCCTTATCTGGCCTACACAGGCAACGTCGCCGGGGAAGCATTAAAACGGAAACAGCATCGGGATCATCACCACACACACCGCCATTACAATGATGGTAAACGGTACGCCGATCTTCACGAAGTCGCTAAAGCTGTAGTTGCCCGGTCCCAGCACGAGCGTGTTAACCGGCGAAGACACCGGCGTCATAAAGGCTGCGGAAGCTGCCATCGCAATCGCCATCGCGAAAGGATATGGTGAAACCCCCATCGACTTCGCCGCCGCTAACGCAATCGGCGCCATCAACACCGCGGTCGCGGTATTGGAGATAAATAACCCGATGGTTGCACACAGCACGAACAGGCAGCCCAGCATCATGTATGGGCCATATCCACCGCCGACATCCATCAGGCCTTTCACTACCAAATCGACGCCGCCGGTTTTTTGTAAAGCCAGCGCGAAAGGCATCATCCCGACGATCAAAATAATACTTGGCCAGTGAATCGCCTTGTAGGCACTTTCGGCATCGATACAGCGAAATTTCCCCATCAGCAGACAAGCAATGATCGCAGCAACCGTATTGGGAATTTCATCAGTGAGCATCAGAGCGACCATCAGCACCAGGCAGAAAATCGCATGCGGCGCCTGGCTGTGCGCCGGAGAAGCTTCACTGACTTCCGCGGGCATATTCAGCACCACAAAATCGCGCCCTTTTTGGCCCAGAAGAGTAATGAGTTTCCAGTTGCCCACCACTAATATGATGTCGCCCATTAGCAGCGGCTCATCCACCACCGCGCCGGCCAATGCAGCACCATCACGTTTCAGCCCAACGACATTCAGGCCGTAACGTGTACGAAAAGCAATTTCTCGTACCGTTTTGCCAATCAATTCCGATTCAGGGATCAGCGAAATTTCTGCCATTCCCACATCAAGCGCCTGCTCGGAGAAGTATTCACCGCGCAGCACCATCGGCTCCAAAAACTGTTCACTGCAAAATTCACGCAAGTCGACATCGGCCGCAGACATATCAATCAGCAATACGTCACGGGCGCGAAACTCAGAAACCCCGTTTACGTCAACGATCACACGACGAAAACGCCGCCAGCGTTCAACGCCAATCACGTTTGCCCCGTAGCGCTCACGCAGCTTCAGGTCGTCCAGACGCTGGCCGATCATCGGAGAACCTGGGCGAATCGCCAGGCGACGCGCGCGCCCGGTCAGGCGATATTCTTTAATCAGATCGCGAAACGTCCGACGCTTCCAGCCGTCTCCCGACGGCCCGGAATCTTCCCCCTTGAGCATAAAGCGCATCAGCAGCATATAAATTATGCCGAGAACCAGAACAACCAGCCCCAGTGGGGTAACGCTAAAAAAACTGAAACCGTTGAGTCCTTCACGTAACAGTTCACTGTTTACGACCAGGTTGGGCGGCGTCGCCACCAGCGTCATCATGCCGCTTATTAATCCGGCAAAGCTCAGCGGCATCATCAGGCGTGAAGGGGAAATTTCCATGCGCATGGAAACGCTTAACACCACCGGAATAAAGATGGCGACTACGCCGGTGGAGCTCATAAATGCTCCAAGCCCGGCAACGGTAATCATCAACAACACCAGCATTTTGACTTCGCTGCTGCCGGCCACCTTCACCAGCCAGGCTCCCATTACCGTCGCCACCCCGGTACGCACCAGGCCGTCGCCGATAATGAATAAAGCCGCTATCAAAATAACGTTAGGATCGCTGAATCCGGAAAAAGCTTCTGTGATGCTCAATGTTCCACTCAGAACAAAGGCAATAATGACCAGCAAAGCGATCGCGTCCATACGCACTCTGCCAGTTGCAAACAAAACGACGGCAATCGCCAGCAATGAGAGAACCCATATCAATTCACCGTTCACAACATATCCTTGTTAAATGAGAGGGATGAGTCGATTCTGCCATAAAAAAGCCCCAACAATCTGGGGCTAAATCATGATCAGGTATTTCTTACAACGACCACATTTCCGTTAGGTTGTTTGGTCACAGAAATATGTTCCAGACTGGTCAGAGAAAAATCGACCTCATCCAGACGCGGCGTGTCCGCAGGCGCATTGACCGCGATCACATGACACCCAGCCGTCAGTCCTGAAAGCACCCCGGCGGGCGCATCTTCCACTACCGCGCACTCGTGCGGCGCAAGCCCCAGAAGCTGTGCGCCTAACAGATAAGCGTCTGGCTCTGGTTTCCCTCTTTTTACCCGTTCGGCGGTGACAAACACTTCAGGCGCAGGAAGCCCCGCGACACGATGGCGCGCTCGTGCGACTGGCATAGAACCGGAGGTCACAATCGCCCATGGAATACCCGCTTTATTGAGGTGATTGAGCAACTCAACCGCCCCCGGCAGCGCGGTGATCCCAGCGGTTTCTGTCGCTTCGATCTGCTCCAGGCGGGTGAACTCCGCAGCGATCTCTGCCTCAGATTTGCCCACCATAAAGTGTCGCAGAGAGGTAATGGCCTGCTTGCCATGAATAAAACCGAGCACTTCAGCATGATCGAGGCCAAAACGATCGGCCCAATTGCACCACGCGCGTTCTACTGCGGGTAAGGAATCGACCAGCGTTCCATCCAGATCAAACAGAAAACCTTTGCACTGCACGCTCGCCCCCTCAGGCATTAATGATTTGGTTAATTTCATTCGCGCTCAAATGATACTGGCGCGGGCAAGAGTGCCAGACGTTCAACATACGCTGATATTTTTCCCACATCGGGGTCTGAGCGTTGAAGCCATGCGTCCCCGCATCAAAGTGGGTATAGCGACCTTCCACATTCACCATAAAGCGAACGTATCCGAGAAAACGGGCTTCCGTTGCGGCGTCAAAACCGAGGAAGGTCACGCGGCGCTCATCAATGGCCTGTGCATCCTTAAGATTAGTCCAGGACACATGTAATGCGTGATACATCTCCATAATATCGATAATCGTACGACAGGTTTCTTCCGTCAGCTCACCAAACTCACGATCCAGCTCGCGCATCTGCAAGCCGTAACCGCGTTCAATAATCGTCTGCAAACGACGATAACGCTCGGCGTTAGTGGGATCGAGCATAGTCATCATTTTGTACTGATTAGACAAAATCAGACGTTGAGCGTTGGTCATTTCCATTTGGGACTCCTGTATCACTACTACTGCGATGAAAAAAAAGAAGGCATCTTGTGCCTTCTTTTATATGCGTAATCAGGGGTCAATTACAAATCATCGAGGAAAGTTTTATCCAGTTGTTTGAAGGCGCGCTTAAGCGTGTCAGCCAGCGCCTGATAATCAGGCTTTCCTTCGACCGGAGAGAGCGCCTGCCCGGCTTCCTGCAATTTACCCCGAACTTCGTAGAACCAGTTGAGTATTGAAGGCGGCAGCGGCGTCACGGAACGTTTACCCAGCCACCACATGCCCTGCATCGGCAGGCTAAGCGCAAACAGCGCGGTCGCAACGGCCGGTCCCAACTGCCCCCCTAGCGCAATTTGCCAGCATAAGGTGAAGACGGCGATAGGCGGCATAAAACGGATTGCGTAACGCGTCATACGGATCACGCGGTTCTCTACAAACACGGGCGCGAGGCGCTTTTCCATTGGCCACGTCTTTGCGTAGTGCTGCCCCCGGCGAAACAAGCTAAAAAAATTGACGGAACGATTATCCGGTGTCGACATGGCGGTTACCTCAACTTCACATATAAAAATTAAAAAATTTGTGCAAAACAACAACTGCAATGGACATCGTTCAAAACATTTTGTCTTTGATACCCACATTCAGGTATCCTGTGCCGGCCTGTAAGGCCATTAGTCCAAAATCATTGAGTCGTCAAATTGACACATAGTATGCCATTGGCTGAAAAATACGCAAAATGACATAGACTCAAAGGTATTTATTCCATCGTGCCCAAAAAGACTATGGCGCATGATGTTAATCATAAACGTCGGTGTCATCATGCGCTACGCTCTATGACTCCCTGACGTTTTTTTAGCCACGTATCATAAATAGGTACTTCCATGTCGAGTAAGTTAGTACTGGTTCTGAACTGCGGTAGCTCCTCACTGAAATTTGCCATCATCGATGCAGTAAACGGTGAAGAATACCTTTCTGGTTTAGCCGAATGTTTCCATCTCCCAGAAGCACGTATCAAATGGAAAATGGATGGCGGTAAACAAGAAGCGGCTTTAGGTGCAGGCGCCGCTCACAGTGAAGCGCTGAATTTTATCGTTAATACTATTCTGGCACAAAAACCAGAACTGTCCGCTCAGCTGACTGCAATTGGTCACCGTGTTGTTCACGGCGGCGAAAAATACACCGGCTCTGTGGTTATCGACGATTCCGTTATTCAGGGTATCAAAGATGCAGCCTCTTTTGCACCGCTGCATAACCCTGCACACCTGATCGGTATTGCTGAAGCGCTGAAATCCTTCCCGAATCTGAAAGACAAAAACGTGGCCGTATTCGACACCGCGTTCCACCAGACTATGCCGGAAGAATCTTACCTCTACGCCCTGCCGTACAGCCTGTACAAAGAACACGGCGTTCGTCGTTACGGCGCGCACGGTACCAGCCACTTCTTCGTCACTCAGGAAGCGGCAAAAGTGCTGAACAAACCAGTTGATGAGCTGAACATCATCACTTGCCACCTGGGCAACGGCGGTTCTGTATCTGCTATCCGTAACGGTAAATGTGTTGATACCTCCATGGGTCTGACCCCGCTGGAAGGTCTGGTGATGGGTACCCGTTCCGGTGACATTGACCCGGCGATCATCTTCCACCTGCACGACACGCTGGGCATGAGCGTTGACCAGATCAACAAAATGCTGACCAAAGAGTCCGGCCTGCTGGGTCTGACCGAAGTCACCAGCGACTGCCGTTATGTTGAAGATAACTACGCGACTAAAGAAGACGCTAAACGTGCAATGGACGTTTACTGCCACCGTCTGGCGAAATACATCGGTTCTTACACTGCGCTGATGGATGGTCGTCTGGATGCTGTTGTCTTCACTGGTGGTATCGGTGAAAACGCCGCGATGGTTCGTGAACTGTCTCTGGGCAAACTGGGCGTTCTGGGCTTTGAAGTTGACCATGAACGTAACCTGGCCGCACGTTTCGGCAAATCTGGGTTCATCAACAAAGAAGGTACCCGTCCTGCGGTGGTTATCCCAACCAACGAAGAACTGGTTATCGCGCAAGACGCGAGCCGTCTGACCGCCTGATTTCACACCGCCAGCCTAGCTGGCGGTGCTGTTTTGTAACCCGCCTGAAACGGGCGGTAACGAAAGAGGATAAACCGTGTCCCGTATTATTATGCTGATCCCAACCGGAACCAGCGTCGGTCTGACCAGCGTCAGTCTTGGCGTGATCCGCGCAATGGAACGCAAAGGCGTTCGTCTGAGCGTCTTCAAGCCGATCGCTCAACCGCGTGCCGGTGGCGATGCGCCAGACCAGACTACCAGCATCGTCCGTGCTAATTCTTCTCTGCCAGCCGCTGAGCCGCTGAAGATGAGCCACGTTGAATCTCTGCTCTCCAGCAATCAGAAAGATGTGCTGATGGAAGAGATCATCGCGAACTACCACGCGAATACTAAAGACGCTGAAGTTGTCCTGGTTGAAGGCCTGGTCCCAACCCGTAAACATCAGTTCGCGCAGTCTCTGAACTACGAAATCGCGAAAACGCTGAATGCAGAAATCGTCTTCGTTATGTCTCAGGGTACCGATACTCCGGAACAGCTGAACGAGCGTATTGAACTGACTCGCAGCAGCTTCGGCGGCGCGAAAAACACCAACATCACCGGCGTAATCGTGAACAAACTGAACGCACCGGTTGATGAACAGGGCCGTACTCGCCCGGATCTGTCTGAGATTTTCGACGACTCTTCCAAAGCGAAAGTGATCAAAGTTGATCCGGCTAAACTGCAGGAATCCAGCCCGCTGCCAGTTCTGGGCGCGGTGCCATGGAGCTTTGATCTGATTGCCACTCGTGCAATCGATATGGCGCGTCACCTGAACGCCACCATTGTGAACGAAGGCGATATCAACACCCGTCGCGTGAAGTCTGTGACCTTCTGCGCACGCAGCATTCCGCACATGCTCGAGCACTTCCGCGCAGGTTCTCTGCTGGTGACTTCCGCTGACCGTCCGGACGTGCTGGTTGCTGCATGCCTGGCAGCGATGAACGGCGTAGAAATTGGTGCTCTGCTGCTGACCGGCGGCTACGAAATGGACGCGCGTATTACTAAACTGTGCGAACGTGCATTCGAAACCGGCCTGCCGGTATTCATGGTAAACACCAACACCTGGCAGACCTCTCTGAGCCTGCAGAGCTTCAACCTGGAAGTTCCGGTTGACGATCACGAGCGCATCGAAAAAGTTCAGGAATACGTTGCTAACTACATCAACGCTGACTGGATTGAATCTCTGACCGCAACGTCTGAGCGCAGCCGTCGTCTGTCACCACCAGCGTTCCGTTATCAGTTGACCGAGCTGGCGCGTAAAGCGGGCAAACGCGTCGTTCTGCCAGAAGGCGACGAACCGCGTACCGTTAAAGCGGCGGCTATCTGTGCTGAACGTGGTATCGCAACCTGCGTACTGTTGGGTAACCCGGATGAGATCACCCGCGTTGCGGCCTCTCAGGGCATTGAACTGGGCGCTGGCGTAGAAATCGTTGATCCGGATGTAGTTCGCGAAAGCTACGTTGCTCGCCTGGTCGAATTGCGTAAAAACAAAGGCATGACCGAAACCGTTGCCCGCGAACAGCTGGAAGACAACGTAGTTCTCGGTACCCTGATGCTGGAACAGGACGACGTTGACGGCCTGGTTTCTGGTGCCGTTCACACCACCGCGAATACCATTCGTCCGCCGCTGCAGCTGATCAAAACTGCACCGGGTAGCTCACTGGTATCTTCCGTATTCTTCATGTTGCTGCCGGATCAGGTTTACGTCTACGGTGACTGCGCGATCAACCCGGATCCGACTGCAGAGCAGTTGGCAGAGATCGCGATTCAATCCGCTGATTCCGCAACTGCTTTCGGTATCGAACCGCGCGTAGCGATGCTCTCCTACTCCACTGGTACTTCTGGTGCAGGTAGCGATGTAGAGAAAGTACGCGAAGCAACCCGTCTTGCGCAGGAAAAACGTCCTGACCTGATGATCGACGGTCCGCTGCAGTACGATGCCGCAGTTATGGCTGACGTAGCAAAATCCAAAGCGCCGAACTCTCCGGTTGCTGGTCGCGCTACCGTGTTCATCTTCCCGGATCTGAACACCGGTAACACCACCTACAAAGCGGTACAGCGTTCTGCCGACCTGATCTCCATCGGGCCGATGCTGCAGGGTATGCGTAAACCGGTGAACGACCTGTCTCGTGGCGCGCTGGTAGACGATATTGTCTACACCATCGCTCTGACCGCGATCCAGTCTTCCCAGCAGCAGTAATCTGCCATGCGTGCCGGATGCCTTATCCGGTACACATCCTGCTTATCAAACCGGAAATAACTGATATTTCCGGTTTTTTTATATCTGATTTCCCGTTGGCCTGATCTGAATGATTTACCAGGATGCGCTGCATCAATGAATAACTATTCTTCTGTTTGCATACTTACCCTCTTTTGCATTGCAACAGGGATAGTCTTTCATGTCAGCAGTAACAGAAACACGGCCAGCTAAAAAGTGGGCGATGCCCGACACGCTGGTGATTATTTTTTTCGTCGCCATTTTGACCAGTCTGGCGACATGGGTAGTTCCCGTCGGGATGTTCGACAGCCAGGAAGTGCAGTATCAGGTTGATGGGCAAACCAAGACTCGCAAGGTCGTTGATCCCCATTCATTCCGCATTCTGACCAATGAAGCCGGTGAAGAGCAGTATCACCCGGTTAAATTCTTTACCACCGGTGATGAAAGTCCTGGCCTGATGAACTTCCCGTTTGAAGGGTTAACCTCCGGTTCTAAATTCGGCACCGCTGTTGGCATCATCATGTTTATGCTGGTTATCGGTGGCGCGTTTGGCATCGTGATGCGCACCGGAACTATCGATAACGGCATCCTGGCGCTCATCCGCCATACCCGAGGGAACGAGGTCTTGTTTATCCCGGTGCTGTTTATTCTCTTCTCTTTAGGTGGCGCAGTGTTTGGTATGGGAGAAGAGGCCGTCGCCTTTGCGATAATTATCGCGCCGCTGATGGTACGCTTGGGTTACGACAGTATCACCACCGTGCTGGTAACCTATATTGCCACCCAAATCGGTTTTGCCAGTTCCTGGATGAACCCGTTCTGCGTGGTGGTCGCGCAGGGCATTGCGGGCGTCCCGGTGCTTTCCGGCTCAGGTTTGCGTATCGTGGTATGGGTCGTTGCCACGATGATTGGTCTGACCTTCACGCTGGCCTACGCGGCGCGCATCAAAAAGAATCCGCTGCTGTCGCGCGTTCATGAATCAGACCGTTTCTTCCGCGAACAGCAGGATGAGGTCATTGAGCGCCGCTTCACGCTCGGCGACTGGCTGGTGCTGATGGTGCTGACGGGCGTGATCGTGTGGGTCATTTGGGGTGTTATCGTCCACGCATGGTTTATTCCTGAGATTGCCAGCCAGTTCTTCACCATGGGTCTGGTGATTGGCATTATTGGCGTCGTCTTTCGGCTGAACGGCATGACGGTCAACATAATGGCATCCTCATTTACTGAGGGTGCGCGCATGATGATTGCTCCTGCCCTGCTGGTCGGTTTTGCCAAAGGGATATTACTGTTGGTAGGCAATGGTGAGGCGGGCGATGCCAGCGTGCTGAATACCCTGCTGCACAGCATCGCCAACGGTATTAGCGGTCTGGATAACGCCATTGCGGCGTGGTTTATGCTGCTGTTCCAGGCAGTGTTTAATTTCTTCGTCACTTCCGGCTCCGGGCAGGCTGCGTTGACCATGCCGCTGCTGGCACCATTGGGTGATCTGGTTGGCGTAAACCGTCAGGTCACCGTTCTGGCATTCCAGTTTGGTGACGGATTCAGTCATATTATCTATCCTACGTCGGCATCACTGATGGCAACGTTAGGCGTTTGTCGGGTGGATTTTCGTAACTGGCTGAAAGTAGGCGCCACGCTGTTAGGACTGCTGTTTATTATGTCCAGCGTGGTGGTGATTGGCGCGCAGATAATGGGTTACCATTAAAAAAGATTGCCCGGCCTACACGATTTCTAGACGCTGTAGGCCGGATGAGCCGATTCTATTCAGCTTCTTCCTGATTTTCAGCTTTCGCCCCTTCATTCTTGGCGTTGCGGGTCATCCACAGCGCCAGGGCTTTCAGTGAGTCCGGCGTAAATTCGTCGCAGCGCGCGGTGATTTCTTCGGGCGTCAGCCAGCAAACTTCACTGACCTCTTCTTCCTGAAGCGCAAACGGTCCATGGGAAACACAGCTAAACAGCCCGCCCCATACGCGACAGTTCTGGTCTTCAAAATAAAACTGCCCATGCTCGGCAAACGGTACGCCCGCAATCCCCAGTTCCTCTTCCGCTTCACGGCGCGCTGAGTCCAGTAACTGTTCGTCAGCCTGCACAACGCCGCCAGCGGTAGCATCCAGCATACCGGGCAAAAAATCTTTTGTCTCAGTACGACGCTGAACCAGAATTTTGCCCATACCATCGTGCACGACGATATATGTCGCACGATGACGTAAGCGCTGCGCCCGCATTTGTTCCCGGCTGGATTGTGCGATGACTTCGTTGTCTTCATTCACAATATCCACCCATTCCGTACTTGCCAAACGACGCTGTTCCACCATCAGGAAACCTTCTTTTTTCTTGCGCTCTTACGGCGCGTTTATGTTTGTGGGGTAAATTACGGATTAATCTCGACCTGTGCAATAATACTTTGATCATTGAGTGCCATTACGCTGAGAACATTATCATCCAGAATCCCGTAACTTGCCGCAAAGTCCCCTTTCGGGATGCTTACCGAGCCAGGATTGAAGTGATAAATGTCTCCTTGTCGCTCAGCGACGGGCAGATGAGTATGTCCATAAACCAGCACATCTCCCACGTTTAGCGCAGGCATATTTTGCGGACCAAAAAGATGTCCGTGTGTCAAAAATAATCGCTGGTTTTCTGTCAGAATTTGCTGCCACGGCGCTGTCATCGGAAAATGCAGGAGCATCTGATCCACTTCGCTGTCGCAATTGCCACGTACCGCGATAATCTGCGCTGCCAGCTCGTTCAACCGCTCGGCAACCTGCGCGGGCGCATAGCCTTGCGGTAGTGCATTGCGCGGCCCGTGGTTTAAAACATCACCCAATATCACCAGCCATTGCGCACCGCTCGCGGCAAACCGTTCGAGTACGCGTTCCGTGGCTGGCAACGAACCATGAATGTCCGATGCGAACATCAGTTTCATCACTCACCCCTCGTTGAAAAGTACCTTGTAATGATACTGGATTACGACCCGTTTTTCAGCAGGAACGCTTCGCTGAAAGCGCGATAAAACGCTGGATTGAAGCGCGCTGCCACTGGAAGGCGGCGTATTCTGCAAGCGCTTCTGGAACCTCATCACCGTTAAGGACCAGACGATTAAGCATTAGCGCTAAATCGCAGTCGGCGATACACCATTCACCAAATAAATTCTGTTTACCGTGGCTCAGTAAACTGCTCGCAGTGGCGAACAATTTTTCTGCACTGGCTTTTCCGGCTTCGCTCAATGGCGCTTTTTTCACGCCAGCAAAAACCACATCCGTTGAACGTTCTTCACGAATAGGCATCAGATCGCTGCGGATCCACGCCTGTACCTGGCGAGCCCGCGCGCGTTTTTGCACATCATGTGGGTAAATACGCTCCCACTGCGGCGGCGCAAAGCTATCTTCCAGAAATTCAGTAATCGCTGATGATTCACTCAGCTCGAAACCGTCGATTTCAAGAACCGGTACGCGGCGCGTCAACGCATACCCTTGCCATGAAGGTTGCAAGTGTTCGCCGTTGTTGAGATCAACCGTTTTCAGCGTAAAAGGCAGTCCTTTCTCTTGCAGAGCGACATAAACAGACAGCACGTAAGGGGAGAAAAAATTGGCATCTGACCACAGCGTAATTGCAGATTTGCTCATAATGTCCTCTGAAGTGTATTGGCTTGCTTTCAAAATATAGAGTCTTTCTCTCGCTGTCACTTGATGAAAACTCACGTACGCCAACAAGCTCTATACTTGTTATGACCCGGTTCATGACAAAAGGGACGCTGAAAATGATCGATCTCTATTACACCCCATCGCCAAACGGTCACAAAATCACGCTGTTTCTTGAAGAGGCACAACTGCAATACCGTTTGATTCATGTCGATATCAGCAAAGGCAATCAGTTTCGCCCTGATTTCTTGCAGATCTCGCCGAACAATAAAATCCCGGCCATTATCGACAGTGCCCCGATGGACGGCGGAAGGCCCATCAGCTTGTTTGAGTCCGGAGAAATTTTACTCTATCTGGCGGAGAAGAGCGGTAAGCTGCTGAGTGGTGAATTACGTGAACGTCACACTACGCTGCAGTGGCTGTTCTGGCAGGTCAGCGGCCTGGGACCTATGTTGGGTCAAAATCATCATTTTAGCCATTACGCCCCACAAACCATTCCCTACGCCATTGAAAGATTTCAGATTGAAACTCAGCGCCTGTACAACGTGATGAATAAACGACTGGAAACGTCCCCATGGCTAGGAGGCGATCACTACAGTATTGCCGACATTGCCTGCTGGCCGTGGATCCACGCCCATCAGCGTCAGCGCATCGACCTCGACAACTACCCGGCGGTCAATAACTGGCATGAACGCATTCGTACGCGTCCTGCGACTGAACGCGCCATGCAGCACGCACAAATCGAGAAGCGATGACGCAATTCGGTTCTCGTGTATCATGCAAAGGTTCATACATGGAGGAAACCTGCAATGTCACAACCTGACGCTATTATTCGTATAAAAAACCTTCGTCTGCGCACCTTTATCGGCATCAAAGAAGAGGAGATCCTGAATCGCCAGGATATTGTCATCAACGTTGCCATTCACTATCCGGCAGACAACGCCCGTACCAGCGAAGATATCAACGACGCGCTGAATTATCGCACTATCACCAAGAGCATCATTGCCCACGTGGAGGGTAACCGCTTCTCATTGTTAGAAAAATTAACTCAAGATGTGCTCGATATCGCACGCGAACATCACTGGGTCACTTATGCTGAAGTGGAGATCGATAAACTTCATGCATTGCGTTACGCCGACTCAGTTTCCATGACGCTGAGCTGGCAGCGCTAAAACATAACCCGGGAGGCGACATGCAGATTCTGATTACCGGCGGTACTGGCCTGATTGGGCGTCATCTGATCCCCCGCCTGCTGGAGTTGGGGCATCAGATAACCGTAGTAACCCGTTCTCCTGATAAGGCGCGTCAGATTTTCGACTCCCGGGTTAGGCTGTCCAAAGGGTTAGAAGAGCGGCAAAATCTCAATGATATTGATGCCGTCATTAACCTTGCCGGAGAGCCGATTGCCGACAAGCGCTGGAGTGCGCAACAAAAGGAGCGTCTGTGCCAGAGTCGCTGGGGGATTACGCAGAAACTGGTCGATTTAATTAATGCCAGCGAGACGCCGCCCGAGGTGCTCATCTCCGGTTCCGCCACCGGTTACTACGGCGATTTGGGCGAGGTTGTGGTCACGGAAGAAGAGCCGCCGCACAACGAATTTACCCATAAGCTATGCGCCCGCTGGGAGCAAATTGCCAGCACCGCGCAAAGTGACAAAACCCGCGTGTGTATGTTGCGTACCGGCGTGGTATTGGCCTCTGCTGGCGGGATTCTCGGGAAAATGGTCCCGCCATTTCGTCTTGGCTTAGGCGGCCCTATAGGTAATGGACGCCAGTATATGGCCTGGATCCATATTGATGATATGGTCAACGGCATTATCTGGCTGCTGGATAACGATCTGCGCGGCCCCTTCAATATGGTTTCACCGTATCCGGTACACAATGAGCAGTTTGCCCACGCGCTGGGCCATGCCTTAAACCGCCCAGCCATTCTGCGCGTTCCCGCTGGCGTAATACGTCTACTGATGGGCGAGTCTTCCGTGCTGGTTCTCGGCGGACAGCGGGCGTTACCCAAACGCCTGGAAGCGTCCGGTTTTGCATTTCGCTGGTACGATTTAGAAGAAGCGCTGGCGGATGTGATCCGATAATCCCGAAGCCCTATTCATGGTCGCCGTTGTGGTGGTAAGGTTATAGACCAGAATTCCGCAATGGCGACGTTATGGCGATAATATCGACTCCCCGACTTACCCTCTCCTTATTTAAATTTTCTGACTGGTCATTTTTCCAGAGATTACGTGAATGCCCGGAAGTCATGCGTTATATGGGCGACATTGCCCCGGCGAAAGATACGCGTCTGTTATTCGCCAGACGTCTGGCTGCACAGCATACTTTCGTCATCCGCGAACATAACAACTCAACGCCTCTTGGCGATATTGGCCTGCAGATCAGTCATTTATACCCACACGAGGCCGACCTCGGCTACGCCATCTTGCCCGAAGCTCAGGGAAAAGGGATTGCCAGCGAAGCCGTGACGGCGGTGTGCCAGTACGCTTTCGAGCACACGGCCGTCACGGCGATAAACGCTTACGCACTCGCGGAAAATAAGGGTTCTGTTCGTATACTGGAAAAAACGGGCTTTGTGCGTACGCAGGTACTGGAAAAGGCGTATGAGATTGATGGCATCGCATACGACGACTGGGTTTATCGCCTGGAGCGCGATGCGTTTAAGCTGTAGTGCCCGGAAAGCGTAACGCCTCCGGGCAGCTCACTTATTTCAGCGAGCCCTTGAGAAACTGCTGCAAGCGCGGGCTTTGCGGATTACCGAATACCTGCTCCGGGTCGCCCTCCTCCTCAATTTTCCCCTGATGCAGGAAAATCACGTGCGTGGAGACATGCCGAGCGAATCCCATTTCGTGGGTCACGACCACCATGGTTTTCCCCTCTTCGGCCAGCTGTTGCATAATGCGCAGCACTTCGCCTACAAGCTCTGGGTCAAGCGCCGACGTAGGTTCATCAAATAGCAACACTTCCGGTTCCATCGCCAACGCCCGTGCAATGGAGACGCGCTGCTGCTGTCCGCCAGACAGGTGCACCGGATATTTGCCCTGCGCGCGCTCATCAATGCCCACTTTAGCCAGATACTTCACTGCTCGTTCGCGGGCTTCTTGTTTGCTCAGCCCCAACACCTGGATCGGCGCTTCCATCACGTTTTCCAGCACCGTCATGTGGCTCCACAGATTGAAGTGCTGAAAAACCATCGTCAGTCGCGTACGCAGCAGGCGCAGCTGATTTTTGTCCGCAACCTTGAGCTGGCCATCTTTGTCACGCACCAACCCAATGTTCTGACCACTGACCACAATCGTCCCGGCACTTGGCTTCTCAAGAAAGTTAATGCAGCGCAGGAAGGTACTTTTACCGGAACCTGACGAACCAATAATACTGATAACATCACCCGCATTGGCCTGCAGCGATACCCCTTTCAGCACTTCATGTTCGCCGTAGTGCTTATGTAAATCGATAACGTTTAATTTATTTTCAGACATCGTGTTACTCGAATCATTTAGAGGATACATGCTGCAACCAGCGTTTTTCCGCTTTACGGAACAGACTGATCAGGACATACGAAATAATCAAATACAGTACAGCGGCAATACCGAAGGCGGTAAACGGCTGATACGTTGCCGAGTTGATATCACGGGCGATCTTCAACAAATCAGGCACCGTGGCGGTAAATGCCAGCGCCGTGGAGTGCAGCATTAGAATCACTTCATTGCTGTATGCCGGCAGCGCAATACGCAGTGCGGAAGGTAAAATAATGCAGCGATACAGTTTAAACGACGAGAAACCGTAAGCCCGCGCGGCTTCAATCTCACCATGGGGTACAGAACGAATAGCCCCGGCGAAAATCTCTGTGGTGTAGGCACAGGTATTCAGCGTCAATGCCAGCACGGTACAATTCAGCCCACTGCGGAAAAACGCGTTAAGGAAGTCCGTTCCTTTGACGATCTCCAGCGTATACATCCCGGAATAAAACACCAGCAGTTGAACGTACAGCGGCGTGCCACGAAAAATATAGGTGAACAGCCAGATGGGAAACTGGATAAATTTATTACTGGAAACGCGACCAATCGCCAAAAACAGCGCCAGAATCCCGCCCATCACCACCGACGAAATCAGAAGCCAGAGAGTGATAGCAACGCCAGTGTAACGATATCCATCAGTCCACAGCAGGGACTTCCAGTATTCCTGAATAATCTCAATCACAGGTCAGCCCTCTTCACACCCACGGAATAGCGGCGCTCAAGGTACAGCAGCACACCATTAGATACCGTGGTAAACACCAGATAGATGACCCCGCACACCACGGCAAAATAGAACGGCTCCCAGGTACTTTTCCCGGCAAGCTGAGTGGCTTTCACTACGTCCTCAAGTCCGAGCAACGACACCAGAGCCGTGGCCTTAAGAATGACCTGCCAGTTGTTGCCAATCCCCGGTAAGGCATAACGCATCATCGCCGGGAACATAATGCGGCGAAAGATTTGTGAGCTGGTAAAACCGAATGCCGTCGCGGCTTCGATATGGCCTTTTGGCACGGCCATAAATGCGCCACGAAATGTTTCGGTAAAATAGGCGCCGTAGATAAACCCGAGCGTAATAATACCCGCGACCATTGGATCGATATCAATCTGGCCGATACCGATTGCATCGGTTATGGTATTCAGCGCAATTTGTAACCCGTAGAAGATGAGCAGCATTAAGACAAGATCGGGCACTCCGCGGATAAGCGTTGTGTACCCTTCGAAAATAAGCCCCATTGCCCGCCTTTGCGACAGCTTAGCTCCCGCGCCGACAAGACCTATCAGAACCGCCAGTACCACCGAGCTGAGTGCCAGCTCAAGCGTAACAATTGCGCCCTGTAAAATAACACCTGAAAAGCCATACAACATGCTGCCTGTCCTGTCGTGTGTGGTGGAGTAATAAGCCTCTTTTGATTTCAGACTAACCGTTAAATGCCGGATGGCGGCTTTGCCTTATCCGGCCTACAAAATTACCGTAGGCCGGATAAGCGCAGCGCCATCAGGCGTAAATTCAACGCGTCAAAAATCTACGGGCTTTATCAGCACCTGCGGTGATTAACCGCCGTAAACATCAAAATCGAAGTATTTTTTTGCCAGTTTCTCGTAAGTCCCGTCAGCGCGCATTTCAGCAAAGGCTTTGTTCAGTGCTTCGCGCAGCTCGTTATCGTCTTTGCGCAGCCCCATACCGGTACCCACGCCGAATAACTTCTCGTCTTTCACAGACGGGCCGCCGAATTTGTAATCTTTACCGACCGGCTGTTTCAGGAAGCCTTCGCTGGCCGCGACTTCATCCTGGAATGCGGCGTCAATACGCCCTGCTGTCAGGTCAGAATAGATATTGTCTTGTCCCTGATAGGAGACAATTTCAATGCCTTTTGGCGCCCAGTGTTCGTTGCCGAACGTTTCCTGAGTTGTGCCCTGCAGCACGCCAACACGTTTACCTTTCAACGATTCAATGGTCGGCTGAATAGCAGAATCTTTAGCGACAACCAGACGCGAGTCGGCTGCATAAAGCTTGTCGGTAAAGGCGATTTCCTGCTGACGTTTTTCAGTAATGGAAAGCGAGGACATGATCGCATCGATTTTCTTCGCTTTTAGCGAAGGGATCAGCGCGTCCAGCGGGTTTTCCACGAAGGTACATTGTGTATTGATACGTTTGCACAGCTCTTTTGCCAGATCGATATCAAAACCGACTAATTCACCCTGCGCATTTTTCGATTCGAACGGCGCATAAGTCGGATCCGTACCGATACGAATTTTTTGCGGAATGGCGGCAAATGCTGCGGTAGCACTGGAGAAAGCCAGAACCAGAGAAAGAGACAACACCAGTTTTTTCATAACTATCCTCAACAGACTGTCTTTTATAGGGGATCTTTACAGGACCAGGTGCAGTTATCGTGCCATTAATCAGGCCGACAAGGCAAAGCATTCTGCCCTGTCGGCGGTATTTATTTGCATGAAAAGCGCTTAAGTATGCACTCATGCTTATTATGTCAGCGACAACAGCACCAAAACAGTGCACTCAATGTATTATGCACCGCAATAGTTACCCGCAATGGTGCAGTCAATTCCCCGCTGCGACGTATTAATCGCCGTAGACATTAAAGTTAAAATACTTACTCGCCATTTTGTCGTAAGTGCCGTCTTTGCGCAGTTCACCCAGCGCTTTATCAAAAGCAGCTTTCAGCTCGGTGTCATCTTTGCGCAAACCAATCCCGGTTCCGTCGCCAAAGTATTTTTTATCTTTCACCGAAGGACCTGCAAAGTCGTAGCCCTTACCGGCAGGCTGCTTCAGGAAGCCTTCGCTGGCCGCGACTTCATCCTGCAGCGCTGCGTCAAGACGCCCCGCCGTCAGGTCAGAATAGATGAGGTCCTGGTTCGCATAGGCCACCACATCCACGCCTTTGCTACGCCAGTTGTCATTGGCATAGGCTTCCTGAGTAGAGCCTTGTAGCACACCAACGTGTTTACCCTTAAGGGAATCCAGAGTCGGTTTAATCGGAGAACCTTTCGCGGCGATCAGACGTGAGTCTGCTGCGTAAAGCTTGTCGGAGAACGCAATCTCTTGCTGACGTTTCTCGGTGATAGAAAGCGAGGAGATAATGGCATCAATTTTTTTCGCTTTCAGCGACGGAATTAGCGCATCAAAGTCGCTGGCAACCCAGGTACATTTGATCTGCATGCGCTTACACATCTCATTTCCCAGATCGATATCAAAGCCGACAAAGTCGCCTTTAGCATCCTTAGAGGAAAAAGGTGCGTACGTTGTATCTGTACCAATACGAACCGTCTGCGGAAGTGCTGCGTGGCTGGCCGCGGTGGCACAGAGTCCTACCAGCAAAGACAAAGCAAGAACCGTCTTCTTCATACATAACCCTCAGGTGGCGTAATTTTATTATGTTTTACGTTGTGTTGTGTGTTTGCAGACTTTTTCATGCAGGTCTTATGCCATTTTGGCGTCGATGAGGATATTCGACGTTAAATATGTTAATAAAACGTTGCAACAATGTCCTGATTTTGAAGATAGCAGGTCTGGCGGTTGAACCGCAGCGTTTCGTTGGGTTTTAGCGAATTAAATGTTGAGGATATGATCGCGGTTACAAAATTGCCCTGAAACAGGGCAATGGATGTTTCTTTGCACGCGAATAGAACGGATTACGCCCCTTGCCAGCGGGTGAACAGATCCTGCGCAAGGGAGATATCAAACTGGTCAAGTACGCGGTTAACCGTTTGATTAATCACATCATCGAGCGTTTGCGGGCGATGATAGAATGCCGGGACAGGCGGCATAATCACCGCGCCAATTTCTGCCGCCTGGATCATCAGCCGCAGATGCCCCAAATGTAGAGGCGTTTCACGCACGCACAGTACCAGCGGACGACGTTCTTTCAACACCACATCTGCCGCACGGGTAAGCAACCCATCGGTGTAGCTGTGGACGATGCCGGAAAGCGTTTTAATTGAACACGGCAGGATAACCATTCCAGCGGTCTGAAAAGAGCCGGAGGAGATGCTGGCGGCAATATCTCGCGAATCATGAGTCACATTCGCCAGGGCCTGCACGTCGCGCACGGAGAGGTCCGTTTCCAGCGCCAGCGTCTGCCGGGCAGCGGCGCTCATCACCAAATGGGTTTCCACATCGGTAACGTCACGCAAAACCTGTAGCAAGCGCACGCCGTAAATTGCCCCGCTTGCGCCACTAATCCCTACAATGAGTCGTTTCATTTTACTTTTCCATCACTTGATGGGCTAACTGTGCCGTATTTCTTTACCGCAGACAACCTGGAATCACTCTCCTCTTCAGTCCGCAAAGCAGGTTTTAGCGCATACCATGAAACCAGAATACAAACCATAAAAGCCAGTTCTACCAGCATGATCACGCCCCCTTTTTCACTGAACCAGGTTCCCACCATAATGGCAACATTTGTAACAATAACAAACCTGGCCATCCAGGGAAAAAACGGTGAACGATAGCGCAGTAAATCAGGGGAATACTTCCCGTCATTCACAGCCTTGCGAAACTGATACTGACACCAGCCAATAGTAATCCACGCCAGACAACCCACCTGCCCGGTACTGGCAATCAACAAAATATAGAATTTCTGTGCAGGAATATAGCGAGTCAGCATCGATACCAGAGCCAGCATTACTGTTATCAGAATAGCGTAAACAGGCACACCGCTGGCGTTAGTCCTGGCGAAAAAACGGGGGGCGAAACGGTCGCCCGACATTGACCATAACATGCGTGAACTGGCATAGATTGCGGAATTCGCCGCTGACACAGCAGCAGAGAATATGACTAGCGTCATCAGGACATCTGCGCCAGGCATACCGACATGTGAGAATACCCACACGAAGGGGCTGGTTCCATCGGGTATCTTTCCCTGCGGATAAACCAACGCCAGAACAGCAATCGCCAGACCGTAAAACAGAATAATACGCAGACCGATTCCAAGAATCACCTTGGGTAAGACACTATGCGGCGACTCCGTTTCGCCTGCCGCGTTTCCAACCAGCTCAACGCCCTGGAACGAATAGATGACGATTGTCATGCAGACCAGAATTTGCTCCCATCCGTGGGGAAACCACAATCCTCCACTTTTTAACGTTGGATGCCAGTTCGTGTCTCCTGACAGCGAGAAGATCATTACCCCACCCGCCGCGATAAAAAGCACTATCGCGAAAACTTTAATCGCAGATAACCAGTATTCACATTCGCCGAAACTTTTCGCCGAACAGAGATTGATCAGCGTTAACACGACAAGAATGATAAGACAGAAGAAGTGGATAGGAATAACGGGGAAAAATTGATGGGCAATGAAGCCCGCAGCAGTCAGATCCGCCGCCAGGGAAAACACCCAACTCAGCCAATATAACCAGCCAATGGTATAGCTCCAGATGGGATTGGGCATGAACATCAACGCATAATGCTGAAATGAGCCTGAGTGGGGAAATGCGCAGGACAGTTCGCCAAGGCACATCATAGTTGCCAGCATAATCGCACCAGCGAACAGATAAGCCAACAATGTTCCAGCTGGTCCAACGCTATTCAGCGGTTCGGCTATGCCGATAAACAAACCTGTACCGATTGTCCCGCCGAGCGACATCATCAGCAAATGACGCTTTTTGAGGTTTCGTCGTAATCCATTTTCAGGTTCGACGGGGGGTAGCGCTTGCAGGGTACTCATGGTCACTCCCTGTCTCAGAAAGGGTCAGAGACGCCGCCACATATGCACTACTGTGGCGGCAGTGGCTTAACGAATAAACCGCGTGGCAACGCCCTTCGTCTGACAGGCCATCAGAAGCCCTGTGTAGTCGAGTTCAAAGCGGATGATATCCCCGACTTTCAGCGGCTGCTCGCATGCTTCAATATCCACCAGCGTATGATCGCTGGTTTGTCCCAGAATGGTGATATTGTCATCGCAAGGCACACAGTTATCGGAAGGGACATCCTGTCGACCAAATGCCAACAACGCCCGCAAACGCGTGCCATGATCGACAAAGGTTTTTGTTTGCAGAAAGGCGTCTACGCCAAGTTCTCCAACGGGTATTGTTGGCTTGCTGTTCAGCTCAATAATCTCTGCCTCAAGGACATACATGTCGGAACAGGCTTTTTCCACCGGTTTTGTAGAGTGATGAAATTCATTCAGATACTTCATCTCGACATATTCAATGCCGAACTCATGTAGCCCCCCAATACGCAGGTGGTTTAACCCCTTAGGCCAAATACCTTTATCCAGTAAATGGTAGCTGGTGCAATTACCGGCAGAGAGTCGGCGAACTGCCACACCGCTGTCCTGCTCGACTCGTGCGGCCAGTGCCAGAAAATCTTCACCATTTTTTACCGTCGGCAAGACCGTGCCATAGCAGTTGAAGTTGGTTCCCAGGCCATACAGTTCCAGGCAAGGCAATTCCTGAATGAGCCGGATGGTGCTGAGAATGTGTGAATACTCGGTGAACCAGATACCTTCGCGTAAATCCCCCATATCCACCATCAGCAACACCTGATGCGTTTTCCCCTGGCGTTGGGCTTCCTGAGATAGCGCCCGCAGGATGATGGGTTCGCTGTTCAGACTGATATCGGCATAACGGATAACATCTTCAATCTCACTCAGGCAAGGACTGCGGAGCAGACAGGTTGTACAGCCGATTTCACGGATTTTTTTCAGGTTATAGGTCCGCGATTCTGCAATCACCTTAATGCCGCCATCAAATACCGCCTGTGCGGTTTCAATACAGCCATCAAAAACTTTATTGACGGCCATGACCTCAATCCCACTGCTGGCTAACAGCGCTTTTTCCGTTCGGGCATTTTCTTCCAGCTTGCGTAAATTGATTTCCAGGATTGGCATATACATTTTATTTTCCTCCTGCCACGCTCAGACGAGCGTTACGTTTCTGGGCCCGGTGATAGATACATTCAGCAACGATGACGGCCAGCAACGCGCCACCCACGATCTTGCCGGCGTACTGGAAATATCCTCCCATATCAATTTGTGAAGGCGGGATAAACAGTAATGCGACAGCAAAAGCAATAGAGATAAATCCAAGTGCAGGCAGGACGGCAGGTAAGACTTTTCCAGGGATTTTGAAGCTTCTGGGCGTATCCGGTTGCGTCTGACGCAAACGCCAGAATGCCGGGAACATCACCAGATAAGGAATGAAATAGGTGATGGTCGTCAATGCAGTCAGCATCCAGTATGCCGCGGCGACGCTCGGGGAGATAAAGGTTGAGAAACACAATACCGTAACGATTATTGCCTGAACAATCAGCGCAAAGGCTGGCGTTTTCCAGACTGGATGCAACCGGGCAATTTTATCCCCTAACAAATTATCCTCACGCGAGGCTTCCTGAAGCATGTAGATAGGACCTACCAGCCAGGAGTTGATCTGGCCTAATGCACCAAAGAACATGCAGATTGCCATTACCGGGATCAGCCAGGGCATATGTAACGTATCCGCCGCGGCATGCATTGCCTGCATCACACCCGCCACAATATCGGTTTTTCCCGCGGGTAACAGTGTGTTCAGCGCCCAGGTACCAACCATGTAAATCCCAACAATAACGGCTGCAGAAACCGCCATCGCGCGCGGGAAATCACGTTGCGGATTGCGCGTACGTCCGGCAATCATTGGCGCGACTTCCAGCCCGGCGAAAGCAAACATCATGCTCGACAGAAAGACGATAGTATCCCAATGGCTCAGATCAGGAACCCAGTTCGCCGCCGTCGCATAATCGGTTTGCATCTTATGCCCGGTCGCCAACCACACAATAGCCAAGATAATCAAAATGGCGGATGGGATGAACACGCCGCACCAGGCGCTGACGCTATTGATAATTTTGGTCCACTCCATGCCGCGAATATTCATTAACGTCAGCAACCAAAAAATCACCGCCGAACCAATACCAATAAAGGCCTTATTCTCCGCGAGGCCCCCGCCTATCATGTACCCCAACGCCGTAAAACCGAACTGAAGCATCAAGGGAAAAAACAACACGCAGGAAAAGAGGAAGCACACCACCACTATCCACGCGATACGTTTCCCAAACGCCTCTTTGATCCAGACGAATATCCCGCCATCTTTCGGCCATCCGGTCGACAGTTCACCGCACACCATCGCCAGAGGAAAGAACAGACAGAATGCGGCGATCACCCACAGCAACATTGCTGAAGCGCCGTAGGGCGCGACATTGGGTATTTGCCGCAAACTCAGAATGGCAATGACATTCATAAAGACAATATCTTTGATGCCAAGTAAGCCAGAACTATTGTTACTCATGGCCATCTCCTGTTATGCACTCAGGGGCATCACTGCCCTCTTCGAATCACCTGACTCACGGACTCCAGCCGCTGCCGGAGTCCCAAAATGAGATTTAATAAATGTCGTACTTGACCATATCTTCGTAACTGTCTTCCCGACGGATTAAGCGGTCTTTACCCTCTTTGTCTATCATCACAACAGCTGAGCGTGGGCGGTTGTTATACACGGTTTGGCTTTCGATGGTATAAGCGCCCGCATCCAGAAACGCGACGATATCGCCGATTTGCGTGTTCTGCGGCATCAGGAACTCTTCCCCCTTCACGCCCATATGGAAATAGTCACCGCCATCACACAGCGGTCCGGCGAGTTTGATCCACGCATCGTGAGCATCGGTCATTCTGGAGACGTTGTAGACGTAGAAGAACCAGTCAAAATGCTGGCTGTCTGACAGCACGCTGTATCCAGCATCAACAAATTTCCATTCAACATGACATTCCACATTGCCGTTCAGGTCGTAGTTCGTTTTACGTTTTTCACAGGCAACTTCGGTTAACAGGACCGCAGCCGAACCGGTCACTTTACGCCCAGGCTCAATGCAGATCTCCACATCCGTACGCCATTTATGAACTTCACGAATAACCGCATCAGCAAAGTCCTGCGCCGTTATCCCGGCATACATGTTGTCTTTCAGCGGATCACCATTCTCTTCATCATATTTGTAGGGCACAGGGATACCGCCGCCTACGTTGATAAGATCAAATTTAATGCCCAGAACCTCTTCCAGGCGTCGGGATTCATCCACCAGCACTTTTGTCGCTTTGGCAAACGGTTCCGACTCCGGCACCTGGTCGCCCACATGCATGTGCAATCCGCGCAGATGGACATAAGGCATTTCCAAAATCCGCCGACAGGTTTCTTCCGCTTGCTCCAGATCCAGCCCCGATTTAGCGTGAAAAGCCGTCACCAGCTCTGCATGTGTCGCAGAAGGAACGTTGGGTTCCACGCGCACGCAGACATTGGCAACTTTCTTCAATTTACGGGAGATCGCGTCGATATGATCCAGTTCATATAGGCTGTCGACGTTGATCAGGTACAGATCGTTGGCAATGGCATATTCCAGATCTGCAGGTTTTTTCACTACGCCGTTAAAAACGATCTGATCGCCACGAAAGCCAATTTCCAGGCATTTACGCACTTCATACTGCGAATTTGCCTCTGCACAAATTCCTGCGTCACGAATGGCCTGAAGAACGCCCATTACTGAACAGGTTTTAGAAGCAAAAAAAGTTTTAGTGTTTTTGTGGGCAGCGAACGCCTGCTGAATTTCGTTGATATTACGAATGATCTCTGACTCAGAGAACACATAGAACGGGGTAGGATACTTGCGTGCTAACGCATCCAGATCCACGCCTTCAAAACACAAGTGCCCCTCTTTTTGCTGGAAACGGCGATCGTTCTTTATCAGCTGCTCACGTAACTGGTTGTAGTTTTGAATAATCGAATCAGTCATAACATCCTCTGCTTATTTTCATCACAAGAATCCACATTCATTTGATGGATATATAGCAACAGGCATGCCATGTTTTTATTTATTAAAAATCAATACGTTATAAATAATAGCGAATTATATTTTTTGTCACTTAGCATGTTATTCATCAAAACGACGAAAATTCGTCATCTCTATAATGATGCAGTGAAAAACAGGAAAAGAAGGAATCCGGCTATGGCTTCGACCAACAAAGAGCTGGCTGCAGCACTTAAAATATTCTCCCGCTTCTTCGACCTCATCCACCAACCCCTGGCGGTGATCAATGAACGTGGCGAGTATGTCTACTACAACCAGGAAAGCGCGGATCTGGATGGATATAGCATTGAGCAGGCATTAGGAAAACATATGCTGGACGTCTATCCGAGCATGAAAGAGACGCAAAGCACCATGCTTTCATCATTGAAGAAGGGCGTGGAATATATTGGACACTACCAGATTTACTATAACGCACGCGGCCAGGCGGTAGATTATCAACATACCACCGCCCCGCTCTGGTCAAGCGATGGCAGCATGATTGGCGTGATTGAAATTGGCAGGAATATGTCCGGCGTCAGGCGGCTGCAGGAGCAGGTTGTTGAACTAAACCATCTGCTCTATGCCGATCGCCATGAAAAACACCACGCAATCATTACTGAGAATGCGGAAATGCTGCACAACATTGCGAAGGCAAAACGTCTGGCAGCCAGCAATATTCCAGTGACTATCGTTGGCGAAACAGGAACCGGTAAAGAGCTTTTTTCTCGTCTCATCCATCAATGTAGTAAACGCGCTGACAAACCTTTTATTGCCCTGAACTGCGGCGCACTCCCGCCGACGCTCATCGAAAGTACACTTTTTGGTACTGTCCGCGGTGCGTACACCGGAGCAGAAAATAGTCAGGGGTATCTGGAACTGGCCAACGGAGGAACGCTCTTTCTGGATGAACTAAACGCGATGCCCATTGAGATGCAAAGTAAGCTCCTGCGTTTTCTCCAGGATAAAACGTTCTGGCGGCTGGGCGGTCAACAGCAGATCCATTCTGATGTACGTATCGTTGCGGCAATGAATGAAACGCCCGCACGGCTGATTCAAACAGGTAAGCTACGCGCAGATCTGTTTTATCGTCTGAATGTGGGTATGCTCACCCTTCCGCCTTTACGCAAACGTCCGGAAGATATTGCGCTACTGGCTAATTATTTCATCGATAAATACCGTAATGATGTGCCGCAAGATATACATGGTCTGAGCGAAGCCGCACGTATTGCCTTGTTACATCATACCTGGCCCGGCAATGTCAGGATGCTGGAAAATGCCATCGTGCGCAGCATGATTATGCAAGAAAACGACGGAATGCTAAAAAAAATTGTCTTTGAAGAGGAAGAATTAAGCTTAGGGGTTACGGATATCCCAACCGTTGTCAGCCGCCCAGTACGCGCGGAGTCTGAGGGAGATGGCTCCCTTGATGTACAGGTAGCCAGGTTCGAAAAAAGCCTGATTGAAACGGCACTAAATACCTGTCAGGGAAATATTGCCGCTGCGGCACGCAGTCTCAATATTTCTCGAACGACGCTGCAATACAAGGTACAGAAATACGCTATTCGCTTCGGCGTAGTTAGTGACTGATGAAAGCCAGCGACATTTTGCCGCTGGCGATATCATTAACCTTCGTTGTGCATCTCAAGGTTTTCCGCTTCGTTCTGACGCAAAATCGCTTTGGCGTCGTCGTTACGCAGGGAGTCGAGGAAATCGAGATATTGCTGGTCGACATCTTTGGTGACGTACACGCCGTTAAACACTGAACATTCAAACTGCTGAATATCCGGGTTCTCAGCGCGAACGGCTTCAATCAGATCGTTCAGATCCTGGAAGATAAGACCATCTGCGCCAATTATCTGGCGAATCTCGTCCACTTCGCGACCATGTGCAATCAGCTCCGTCGCCGTAGGCATATCAATACCATAAACGTTCGGGAAGCGAATTTCCGGGGCAGCAGAGGCCAGATACACCTTCTTCGCTCCGGCTTCACGCGCCATCTCGATAATCTGTTCAGAGGTGGTACCGCGTACAATAGAGTCATCCACCAGCAGTACGTTTTTATCACGGAATTCCGCACGGTTGGCGTTCAGCTTACGGCGCACGGATTTACGGCGCAGCTGCTGGCCCGGCATGATAAAGGTACGGCCCACGTAGCGGTTTTTCACAAAACCCTGACGGTACGGCTTACCGAGAATGCGGGCAATTTCCAGCGCGATATCGCACGAGGTTTCCGGAATCGGGATCACTACGTCGATGTCCAGATCTTCCCACTCACGAGCAATTTTTTCGCCAAGCTTGGTACCCATGTTTACACGGGCGCTGTAGACGGAAATCTTGTCGATAAAAGAGTCAGGACGTGCAAAGTAAACATACTCGAACAGGCACGGATTGCTGACTGGGTTATCCGCACACTGCCGGGTAAACAGCTGACCTTTTTCGGTGATATAGACCGCTTCGCCAGGAGCTACGTCACGCAGGAATTCAAAGCCCAGCGTATCCAGTGCTACGCTCTCGGAGGCCACCATGTACTCGGTACGACCATCGCCAATATCACGTTTACCCAGCACCAGCGGACGGATGCCGTTCGGATCGCGGAAGGCAACCATACCGTGACCGATAATCATCGCCACGCAGGCATAGGCACCGCGGATCTGGCGGTTGGTTGCCGCAATAGCGGCAAAAATATTATCGGCTTCCAGCGGGTAGTGGCGGAAGTTATCCAGCTCACTGGCGAAAATATTCAGCAGAATTTCTGAATCTGAAGTGGTATTGATGTGGCGGCGCTTTTCTTCAAACAGCTTTTTACGCAGCTCATGCGCGTTGGTCAGGTTGCCATTGTGGGCAAGCGTGATGCCATACGGTGAGTTGACATAGAAAGGTTGAGCCTCGGAGGCGCTGGAGCTGCCAGCCGTTGGGTAACGCACATGACCGATGCCCATGTTGCCCTGCAAACGCTGCATGTGGCGCGCTTCAAAAATGTCGCTCACCATTCCGTTCGCTTTACGCAAGCGGAAGCAGTTGTTGGCATCAATGGTGATGATGCCAGCGGCATCCTGGCCACGATGCTGGAGCACCGTTAACGCGTCATAAATCGACTGGTTTACCGGCATAACACCGGCGATACCGACAATACCGCACATACGTCTTTTCCTCGTTCAGCAACAACCCAAAGTTTATACTTTGGGCAAGAAACTTGACGAGCTTTGCAGATAGTCAAAGAACCATCTGATGATGAAACTGAACTGCGGGATCAGCTGCGACTTACTCCAGTCTTCACTTTTCGACAGACCGGTAAACGTATCGAGAAAGAACAAGATGGCGGCGACAATCAGCGCTCCGCGCAGAGCACCGAAGCAGATCCCCAACACTCTGTCGGTTCCCGACAGACCTGTTTTCTCTACCAGTTGGCCTATCACAAAGTTAACGATAGCGCCGACGATAAGTGTCGCGATGAACAGTATCGCGATAGCAATCCCATTTCGAACCAGTTCGTCTTCAAAGCCCGTAAACCAGACAGACAGGTAAGTGTAGTAATGGCTGGCGACAAAGAAAGCACAACCCCAAGTCACCAACGATAATGCTTCACGAACAAAGCCACGGATCAGGCTAACCAGACAGGAAAAACCAATCACCGCGATAATGGCGTAATCAATCCAGACCATATGTGTCCCACGATTTTACGCCCTGTCGTCCTGTTCGGGGCGCATTCTAACAGAAAAAGAAAACGTTTGCGTAGGGATTTCCTTTCCACGCGTAAATAAAAATGGCGCTGAAAAAATCTTCAACGCCATACCGTTTTATGCCTCTTCGGGCACTGCCGGATAGCGGTGAAAACACCGTATCCGGCCAGAATAAGAGCTGCGCCGTAAATAGCGCAATCCCTTAATTAGGGGTGTACCCCATCACGACGCCACTCAGACCAGAGAGCTTCTGCAGCTCGCCCAGCGAGCTCTTCAGCTTATCTTTGGAGGCGTCCGGCCCGACGAGAATGCGGGTTATTTTACCCTGCACCGGCGTTGACGGGGAAGTATATACCCGGAAGCCCGCGCCACGAAGTTTACCCACGATCTCATTGACCTTATCCGCATTTTTCAGCGCCCCGAGCTGTACGACGTACGCCTTGCCGGTTGGCGCTGGCGGTTCTTCAGCGGCCGGTTTAGGTGCTGGGGCCGGTGCAGGCGTCGGAGCGACGGCAACAGGCTGCGGCTTCGGTTTAGGCTTCGGCTGCTCTACGGGCGCAGGGACAGGATCCAACTCTGCGCTGTTGGCCGTCGTCAAACGTGAAGGATCTAAGGATGGCGCGGCAGCATCACCCGCACGCACCTCTTCTGCCGCCCCTTCCGGCGGCTGGGTCGGCAGCGCCTGCGTTGCCGCAGGCATCATGTCTGGTTCATCGCGATCGCCGGGTTTCGGCACCAGAGGGATCGCCGCAAACTCATCCTGATAATGCTTTTTCTGCCCGTCAAGCAACCCGGGGAGCACAATCACTCCCAGCGCGACCAGCACAATTGTGCCGACTAATCGATTCTGAAACTTACTCGCCACCGCTTCTCCCCACGTCTATTACTTCCATGACATGTGCGACAGTGTGAAACGATCCACACACCAACACGGTATCTTCAGGCTTCGCCTCAGCCAGTGCCGCAGACCATGCCTGCGCCACGCTGTCATAGGCGTTGCCTTTGCCCAGATGCTCCAGCAATTGTTCTGCCGTTGCGCCACGCGGCCCTTCCAGGGGCGCACAGTACCAAACGTCAACCACGCTTTTTAACCAGGCTAACGTACCGGCAATGTCTTTATCATGTAGCATACCGATAACCGCAAGTACACGCCCGCTTTTCACTAACTTTTTCAGACGTCCGGTCAGATATTCCGCCGCATGCGGGTTATGGGCAACATCGAAAATCACTCGCGGCGACTCGCTCACAATCTGGAAGCGTCCGGGCAAAATCGCGTGTTTGATGCCGTCACGAATGGCCTGCTCGCTGACTTTTAGCCCGCTTGCGCGCAGCGCGGCCAGTGCGGTAGCAGCGTTAGGTTGGGGAACCTGTGGCAACGGCAGATGCGCCAACGTTCCGTGATTATCCGTAAACGACCAGTCGTTCTCAGTTACCGCATAGCGCCAGTCCACGCTGCAGCGTTGCAAAATTGCCCCGCACTCTTGCGCGACATCCGCGATGGTGTAAGGCATTTCCGGTTCGCCAACGATAGCCGGTTTCTCTGCGCGGAAAATTCCCGCTTTCTCACGACCAATGCTTTCACGATCCGGGCCCAGCCAGTCGGTATGATCAAGCGCAATACTAGTGATCACAGCCACATCAGCATCAACGATATTGGTGGCATCAAGACGCCCGCCCAGCCCCACTTCCAGAATAACAACATCCAATTGCGCCTGTTTAAACAACCAGAGCGCTGATAGCGTACCGTATTCAAAGTAGGTCAGAGAAATGTCGCCACGCGCGTCTTCGATCTCAGCAAACGATGCGGTATGCGCTGATTCCGACAGTTCACGCCCCTGCACGCGCACGCGTTCCGTGTAGCGCACCAGATGCGGCGAACTGTAGACCCCGACTTTATAGCCTGCTGCGGTCAGCACAGATTCCAGCGTACGACAGGTCGTGCCTTTTCCGTTGGTTCCTGCCACCGTAAACACAAATGGCGCGGGTTTCAACACACCCAGTTTGCGCGCCACCTGGCTTACACGCTCAAGGCCCAGATCGATGGTTTTACTGTGCAGGTTTTCCAGATAAGAAAGCCACGACGCCAGGGGCGACGCGGCTTGAGGAATACGTTTATTGTCCATGATGCCTGTAATTTTATTACGTAGAAAAAAGCAAAAGGCAGCGCCAGTTGGCCCTGCCCTTTTTTACTCGTCGTCCTTCAAGCTGCAGGTGTATTGGCTGCTCTCGCTCACCCGAATCACTTGCCAGCGCAAGCTCATCGGGGTTCACTCTCTTGCCGCCTTCCTGCAACTCGAAATTCATAGAGTAAGTTATCAGGCCTCTGATTCCTGATCGGGTACCGGAGGTACCACCTCGCCGTCACGCGGCTCATCCGGATTCGGCGCAGGAAGATTCATCAGCTTCGCCAGAATGCTTGCCAGTTTCAGGCGCATTTCCGGACGGCGGACAATCATATCGATAGCGCCTTTTTCAATCAGGAACTCGCTGCGCTGGAATCCCGGCGGCAGTTTCTCACGTACGGTTTGCTCGATAACACGCGGACCCGCAAAACCAATCAGTGCTTTCGGTTCGGCAATATTGAGATCGCCCAGCATTGCGAAGCTTGCGGAAACACCGCCCATCGTTGGGTCGGTCAGTACAGAAATATACGGTAAACCGCGTTCCTGCATTTTCGCCAGCGCGGCAGAGGTTTTTGCCATCTGCATCAGAGACATCAGTGCTTCCTGCATACGCGCCCCGCCAGAAGCGGAGAAGCAGATCAGCGGACAGTTATCTTCCAGCGCCTGTTCGACGGCACGGACAAAACGCGCGCCGACCACAGAGCCCATGGAGCCGCCCATAAACGCGAACTCGAATGCCGCAGCAACGACCGGCATACCATGCAGCGTGCCTTTCATTACCACCAGCGCATCTTTCTCGCCGGTTTCTTTCTGCGCAGAGGCCAGTCTGTCTTTGTACTTTTTGGAGTCACGAAACTTCAGCACATCTTTCGGCTCAAGTTCGCTACCCAGTTCCACAAGAGAACCTTCATCTAACAGGCTATGCAGGCGATTGCGCGCCGACATGCGCATATGATGGTCACACTTCGGACAGACCTCAAGATTACGTTCCAGCTCAGCACGGTATAAAACCTGACCGCAGCTATCACACTTGGTCCACACCCCTTCAGGAATGCTTGCCTTGCGGGTGGGAGTAATGTTGCTTTTAATTCGTTCAATCCAGCTCATTGGTGACCTTTCTGCCTGAACCCTAGTCAGCTTTGTTATAAGGGGCGCATAATGCCATTTTTGCCCCTAACAGACCATGAATGTTGCACATTAAAACATAACAGCCCGAAACTTTGGATAAAAAAGTGGTCGAACCGCTGAGTTACTTTCTATTTTGCAGCCCGTGACGCAGCACGCTTATGGCGAATCACTTCAATTACGCCCGGCAATACGGAAAGGACAATAATCGCCACAATCAGTAATTTCAGGTTTTCCTGAACGATCGGCAGATCGCCGAACAGATAACCTGCATAGGTAAACAGCAAGACCCACAGCAGCGCGCCTGCGACGTTATACATCGCAAAATGACGGTAGGACATGTGCCCCATACCGGCAACAAACGGCGCAAATGTCCGTACGATGGGTACGAAACGCGCAAGAATAATGGTTTTACCACCATGACGCTCATAGAACGCATGGGTTTTATCCAAATAGCTGCGACGGAAAATTTTGGAGTTCGGGTTGCTAAATAGTTTTTCACCGAACAACCGGCCAATCGTGTAGTTCACCGCATCGCCCACGATCGCCGCCACAATCATCAATACCACCATCAGATGAACATTAAGATCGTTAGTTGGCAGCGCAGAAAGCGCACCAGCAACAAACAGCAGCGAGTCTCCCGGCAGGAACGGCGTCACCACCAGCCCGGTTTCACAGAACAGGATCAGAAACAGAATCGCGTATACCCAGATACCGTATTCCGCGACCAGCTCCGCCAGGTGCACATCAATGTGCAGGATAAAATCAATAAGAAAGTAAATCAGGTCCATAGTTTTGCCTTTATACGACTCAAATTAGTCCGCCAGAAATAGCGGGCCCATAGGCGGTTTTGGCAGGTCGAACCGTTCCGGGTAATCTACTGCAACCAGATACAGTCCTTCCGCTTTCGCCGTTGCCGCTGCCAGCGTTCTGTCCTTCGCCGCTAACAGTTCTGCTATCCAGCTCTCCGGCTGGTTGTGGGCACCTACTTCCATCAGGCTGCCGACAATATTCCTGACCATATGATGTACAAAGGCATTCGCTTTAATATCCACCACCACATATGCACCGAAACGTTCGACGTTAATGTGCATCACGTTACGCCACGGTGTGCGCGACTGGCACTGTACCGCACGGAACGAGGTAAAATCATTTTCGCCAATCAGACACTGGGCTGCACGATGCATACGCTCAGCGTCCAGCGGTTCATAATAATGGGTTACCCCTTTACCCAAAACCGCAGGGCGCAACCGATGATTGTAGATGATGTAGCGATAACGGCGAGCCGTAGCGCTAAATCTGGCATGAAAATCATCAGGTACAGCTTTCACCCAGCGCACGGCGATGTCACCAGGTAAATTCGCATTTACCCCCAGTGTCCAGGCCGCATCTTTACGCTGAGCAGTGGTTTCAAAATGCACGACCTGCCCAGTGCCATGAACGCCCGCATCCGTGCGACCTGCACAAAAAACATTAATACGTTCATTCGCCACCTGAGAGAGCGCTTTTTCCAGTTTTTCCTGAACACTACGCACTTCGTTCTGGCGCTGCCAGCCATAATATTTGCTGCCGTCGTACTCAATGCCCAGCGCAATTTTATGGGTTGACGGCTGTTGCAGGTCAGACATTAGTACAGGTACTCCTGCACCAGTTTTTCCGCAATTTTCACCGCCATCAACGCACCGCCAAAGCGTACGTTGTCTGCCACAGACCAAAACTGAACCTGCTCCGGCATGCCGTAATCGTTATGCACGCAACCAATGGAAAGGTGCGGAGTACCTGACGCGTCGCCAACCTGAGTCGGGAAGTCGGTCTCTTCCGACAACACCACATCTTCGCCGCGTGAAAACGCATCACGTGCTTCTTCCGCCGCCAACGGGCGCAGGGCTTCAAAATTCACCATCTGCGCATGGCCATAAAACACCGGGGACTGCACGATGCTGGCTGAGATAAGCAGACCGTCATCCTGCATAATTTTGCGCACTTCATCAACGATACGACGCTCTTCCCGCACGCTGCCTTCGCGATCGGGCAGCAGCGGCAGCATATTGAACGCCAGCTGGCGACCAAAGAAATCATCTTCGTCAATCGGGATGCCGTTAAGCAATTTCGCGCTTTGTCCGGCCAGTGCGTCTACGGCTTTTTTGCCGTGAGCGGAAGCCGAAATAATATTGGTCACCGTAATCCGTGACAGCCCGCCGTCATCAATCAATGGTTTCAGCGCTGACAGCAACTGGCTTGTCAGGCTGTTTGGTACCGCAATCACATTGCGGTTACGGTAATCCGCCAGCACGAACGGGTTAACGTCCGGAACCACCAGCGGAACGTCTGGCTCAAGCGCGAACAGACCGCTGCTGTCAATCACCAGGCAACCCGCATTTGTTGCTTCTTCTACCCATGCGGCGGTGGCTTCAGTGCCCGCAACAAAAAATGCCAACTGTGCCTGCGTCCAGTCAAAGTCGGCAACATCCTGAACAATGACCGATTTACCGTTAAAACGCAGATGCTCACCGGCGCTTTCATTACGCGCCAGCGCATAAATTTCACCGACCGGGAACTGGCGTTCAGCCAGCGTATCGAGCAGGGCTTCGCCTACGGCGCCCGTTGCGCCCAGAATGGCAATATTCCAGCCTTCAGACATGGTGATTTACTCCAAGAAATACGTAAGCGTCCCTGTCGCATTATTCGACAGGGAGCATTAAGAAGACATTAATGTGCCGGATGATGAACAGCGTTAAAACCCAGCTTACACAATAAGGCAGCAGCCGTTGCGTCGTCACACATCACATATAAAGACGACCACTCACGACGCTCAAGGTAATTTTTACGCAGTTTATCAAACTCACCCGGAATTCCAGCGACTTTACGCAGCGGCGCATCATCGCGGCGCACATCATACACTAAATGCACCAGCCTTTTCAGCGTTGGCTGATCTAACGGACCATGCAGGGTGATACGACCAAACTCCGGCGCAGGTAACAGGGTATTAAGCGCAATGTGCTGTTCGTGTCCAATAAACTTGCTATAGGCCTCAAAGACCTGCGTGGTGCCTCGCGCTTTTCCTTCCAGGGTATATCCGGCAATGTGCGCGGTGCCGATATCAGCTTTTTCAAGCAATGCCACGTTGAGATCCGGCTCCCCTTCCCAAACATCAAGCACGACACTTAACAACTGCCCGGCATTCAATCGGTTCAGCAATGCCGTATTGTCGATCACCGGCCCACGACAGGCATTGATCAGGATGGTACCCGGCTTCAGTCGGCTAATCAGTGCGTCATCAGCGAGATGCAGCGTTTTGTAGGGTCCGTCTTTGAACAGCGGCGTATGGAAAGTCAGCACATCGGCCTGCTCTACCAGTTCGTCCAGCGAGCGGAAATCGCCCTCGTCACCGCGATCGGCCCGCGGCGGATCGCACAGCAACGTGCGGATCCCCAGCGCTTCCAGGCGCGCCTGCAAACGCCCGCCCACGTTGCCCACACCCACAATACCCACGGTACGATCGCGTAACACGAAGCCGTCGCGCTCCGCCAGCATCAGCAACGCTGAAAAAACATATTCTACGACCGCTATCGCGTTACAACCGGGCGCGGCGGAAAAACCGATCCCAGCCTGCGCAAGCCAGGCGTCATCCACATGATCTGTGCCTGCGGTTGCTGTGCCGACAAATTTAATCGGTTTTCCGCTAAGCAGTGATTCATTTACTTTCGTCACCGAGCGCACCATTAAGGCATCCGCATCATCCAGTTCGGCAACGGGAATCGGACGGCCAGGAACCGCTTTGACCTCCCCCAAACGACTGAACAGTTCGCGGGCATAGGGCATATTTTCATCAACGAGAATTTTCACGTCTTTCGCACCTGTTTGAGAACGAGAGTTAACCGGGCAAGTGTGCCATAATCTCGCCGCCAGGCATACTGCGAGACCTGGTCAGGACAGATTTAAGGAACAGAGATGATGCAGCCCATTTCAGGTACGCCCGCCCGTCCTCCCGGCGAAGGTCAAAATGCCCCTTCCGCTGCGGGTGAACAACCGTTATCCACGCAACAACGTACCGTGCTGGAACGATTAATCACCCGTTTGATTTCGCTCACCCAGCAGCAAAACGCCGAGGTGTGGGCCGGAATGAAGCACGATCTGGGCGTTAAAAGTGACACGCCATTGCAGTCACGCCACTTTCCTGCCGCGGAGCAAAACCTGAACCAGCGACTGGAGGTTGCTCAGCAAAATCATGCCAATCGTCAGGCGCTGTCACAGCTCACGGAATTACTTGGTCAGGGAAATAACCGCCAGGCGGTGAGTGATTTTATCCGTCAGCAGTTTGGGCAAACGGCGCTCAGCCAGCTCACGCCAGAGCAGTTAAAGAACGTGCTCACGCTATTGCAGCAGGGGCAGCTTTCAATACCGCAGCCGCAGCAGCGCCCGGCCACCGACCGACCGCTATTACCCGCAGAGCACAATACCCTGAACCAGTTGGTGACTAAACTGGCGGCGGCTACCGGGGAATCCGGCAAGATGATCTGGCAGTCGATGCTGGAGTTGTCTGGCGTAAAAAGCGGTGAGCTGATCCCCGCCAAACAATTTACGCATCTGGTGACCTGGTTACAGGCGCGCCAGACGCTCAGCCTGCAAAGTGCCCCGACGCTACAAACGCTCCAGGCGGCGCTGAAGCTGCCATTAGAGCCGAATGAGCTGACAGCAATAAAAGAGTACGCGCAGCAGACGTACCAGATCCAACCACAATCGATTCTGACCACGGTGCAGGTGCAGGACTTGCTCAATCAAATCTTCCTGCGCCGCGTGGAACGCGAACGCGAGCTCAGCGATCCGCGTTATCCGCAGCCCATTTACAGCCCGTTCGCGCCGATGATTGAAACAGTTAAATCACTGTCGGCGCGACCGGGACTGCTATTTGTTGCGCTGATGCTCGCATTAGCTATTTTCTGGCTGGTCGCTTAACTTTTGCGCAGCGTCAGCAGCGTCACCATAATCCCCACCACGGCAGATATCGCCCCGGCAAGGAATACCGAAGGATAACCGTACGCGGTAGCCAGAACCCCGGCGACCGGGCCGCTTACGCCGTAGGAGATATCCTGAAACGCGGCGTAACCGCCCAGCGCCGTACCGCGAACCTGTGCGGGCACTCGCTTCACCACCTCGACGCCCAATGCCGGGAAAATAAGCGAACATCCGGCCCCGGTTAATGCTGCTCCAAGTAGTGCAACCCCGGCTGTTGGGGCCTGCCACAGCAGAATCAGTCCTGCGGTTTCCACCAGCAAAGAGACAACGGCAACCTTCACGCCGCCGAACCGGTCCGGCATCCAACCAAACAGAATGCGCATCAGCACAAACGCCCCGCCAAACGCGGTCAGGGTAAATCCCGCCATCGTCCAGCCGTTGCTGACAAAATAGAGTGAAATAAATGTACCGATCACCGCAAAGCCCACGCCCTGCAGCGCCAGGCCCAGGCCCGGTTTCCAGATAAGCCCTACCACGCTCCATAGCGAAGGACGCTCTCCTGCATGTGCAGGGACTTTACGCACGGTGCCATTGAATGCCCATGCCAGCAGTGGTAATAGCATCGTGGTTCCTGCCAGCGCCGCAAAGCCAAAGTGGCTGTGGATCAGAAGTCCCAGCGGCGCACCTGCGGCCAACGCGCCGTAAATCGCCATCCCGTTCCAGGACATCACCTTACCCGAACGCGTTGGCCCAACCAGCCCCAGCCCCCAGGTCAGGGTTCCGGTGAGCAACTGGCTTTCGCCAAAACCCAGGATCAAGCGCCCGACAATCAACAATGCAAATTTAACGGGAACAGAGACAGGCAGGAGCGCAGCTAAAAACCACGCCGCACCTGCCAGCGCACAGGCGAACATCCCCTGTAGCGCCGAACGTTTTGCGCCATATTGATCGGCTAAGCGCCCGGCATAGCCGCGCGTTAATACCGTTGCCAGAAACTGTACGCCGACGGCGATGCCGACCATGGTATTGCCATAGCCCAGTTCCTGGTGCACAAACAGAGGAATGACGGGCAAAGGTAAACCGACCGTCATATAGGTCAGGAAAACCGCAAAAGCGATGCGAAACAGCGAAAAGTTCGCCGAAGGTGTTTTTTCTTGTTGGGTTACAGCAGTCATGCGTTACTCCAAAATGCAGAGTAAGGCGAGGAATGTCCACGCCCCCTCTACCTGACTATCAGGATTAAGGTGCGTTGGATAACGTTAAACGCTTACGCATTATCAAGAGGATAATGTTGAAGCTGGAGTCTGCCTGTAAACCAGAGCGGTTGTCAACGATATAAAAAAGGGAGCCATCAGGCTCCCCTTTTGCATAATCTTTCAGTCTTACGCTTTCAGTTTACGCATAACCAGCGTAGCGTTGGTGCCGCCAAAGCCGAAGCTGTTGGACATCACGGTGGTCAGCGCCTGCTCGGTCGGTTTGGTCACGATGTTCAGACCTGCCGCCTGCTCGTCCAGCTCTTCAATGTTGATGCTTGGCGCAATAAAGCCGTGTTCCAGCATCAGCAGAGAGTAGATAGCTTCCTGTACACCAGCCGCGCCCAGTGAGTGACCGGTCATCGCTTTGGTCGCAGAAATTGCCGGGCTGTTGTCGCCAAACACTTCACGAATTGCGCCCAGCTCTTTCACGTCGCCTACCGGAGTAGAGGTACCGTGGGAGTTCAGGTAGTCGATCGGCGTATCTACGCCGTGCATCGCCATCTGCATGCAACGTACTGCGCCTTCGCCAGACGGAGCAACCATGTCTGCGCCATCGGACGTTGCGCCGTAACCGACGATTTCCGCATAGATGTGCGCGCCACGAGCCAGAGCGTGTTCCAGCTCTTCGACCACGACCATACCGCCGCCGCCTGCAATAACGAAACCATCACGGTGTGCGTCATAGGTACGGGAAGCTTTAGATGGGGCGTCGTTATATTTGGTAGACAGCGCGCCCATTGCGTCGAATTCACACGCCATTTCCCAGCACAGCTCTTCGCCGCCGCCAGCAAAAACGATGTCCTGTTTGCCCAGCTGAATTTGTTCTACTGCGTTGCCGATGCAGTGCGCAGATGTCGCACAGGCAGAGCTGATGGAGTAGTTAACACCGTGGATTTTGAACGGTGTAGCGAGGCAGGCAGAAACGCCTGAAGCCATCGCTTTAGTGACCACATACGGGCCAACCGCTTTCAGGCCACGCGGGCTACGCATTGCGTCAGCGCCGAACACCTGGAAACGCGGGGAACCGCCGCCGGAACCTGCAATCAGGCCAACGCGCGGATTGTTCTGGTAATCTTCTGCAGCCAGGCCGGCATCAGCCACTGCCTGCTCCATTGAAAGGAATGCATAGATGGATGCGTCGCTCATGAAGCGCACTACTTTGCGGTCAATGAGGCCAGTGGTATCCAGTTTTACGTTGCCCCAAACGTGGCTACGCATGCCGGAGTCCTTCAGCTCCTGAGAGAAAGTGATCCCTGAACGTCCTTCACGCAGAGATGCCAGGACTTCCTGCTGGTTATTACCGATGCTGGAAACGATGCCCAAGCCAGTAATCACTGCACGTTTCATTCAATACCTCTGTAAGTCGCACTATTTTAAAGTTTCGAGTGGCACAATAGCGTACACTTGTACGCCGAACAAGTCCGATCAGCCATTTTATGTGGAAATTTGCGCAGCCAGGCACTCATCGCTAAGATCGGGACACAGCCTGCCAGACGAGTAACTTACGTGAAACAATACGCTATACAACCTGCCAACCTTGAATTCAACGCTGAGGGTACACCTGTTTCCCGAGATTTTGACGATGTCTATTTTTCTAATGACAACGGGCTGGAAGAGACACGTTACGTCTTTCTCGGCGGTAACCATCTCGCCCAGCGATTCCCTGTGCATTCACGTCCCCTCTTCGTGGTGGCCGAAAGCGGGTTTGGCACCGGACTTAACTTCCTCACGCTCTGGCAGGCATTTGCCGAATTCCGTGATACCCACCCTGACGCTACCCTGGAAAGATTACATTTCATCAGTTTTGAAAAATTTCCGCTGACCCGTGAAGATCTCACCACAGCCCACCAGCACTGGCCAGAACTTGCCCCATGGGCCACGGCGCTGCAAGAACAATGGCCGCTACCGCTGGCGGGGTGTCATCGTCTGCTACTTGATGATGGGCGCGTCACGCTGGATCTGTGGTTTGGCGATATTAACGAATTAACCAGCAAGCTGGATGACTCTCTGAATCAAAAAGTGGACGCCTGGTTTCTGGACGGTTTCGCACCGGCAAAAAATCCGGATATGTGGACGCCGACGCTGTTTAACGCGATGGCCCGACTGGCGCGTCCCGGCGGCACGCTGGCGACTTTCACCTCGGCAGGATTCGTACGTCGCGGGTTACAGGAAGCCGGATTTACGATGCAAAAATGCAAAGGTTTTGGTCGCAAACGTGAAATGCTTTGTGGCGTAATGGAACAAACTCAGGCGCGGCCTTCTTCAGCCCCCTGGTTTGCACGTACGGGAACAGAGAAGCGCGAAGCCGCCATTATTGGCGGAGGAATAGCCAGTGCATTGCTGTCGCTGGCCTTATTGCGTCGCGGTTGGCAGGTCACGCTCTATTGCGCGGACGATAAACCTGCCGGGGGCGCATCCGGTAATCGCCAGGGCGCACTCTATCCGTTACTCAGCAAGCAAGACGCGGCTATTAATCTCTTTTTCCCCACCGCGTTTACCTTCGCCCGTCGACTGTATGACACCCTTCCCGTTGAGTTTGCGCATGACTGGTGCGGCGTAACGCAACTCGCATGGGATGAGAAAAGTCAGCAAAAAATCGCTCAGATGCTGTCCCTTGAACTGCCCGAACCGCTCGCCGTCGGCGTGAACGCGAAGCAGGTGTTGCAAACTACGGGCGTGGAAACCGAATGCGGTGGGATTCAGTATCCAGCCGGAGGATGGCTGTGCCCGGCGCAGTTGACCACCGCCGTACTGGACTACGCTTCAACTCTGGGATTACGCGCCCGTTATCAACACACGTTGACCTCTCTGACACGCCAGACGTCAGGCTGGCAACTACAGTTTTCTAACGGTGAAATCACCACTCACGCAGCGGTCGTTCTGGCTAACGGTCACCGCATTAACAGCGTTGAGCAGACGCAAGCTCTACCCGTGTACTCCGTAGGCGGTCAGGTGAGTCATATTCCCACCACGCCAGCACTTTCAGCGCTACGCCAGGTGTTGTGCTATGACGGCTACCTCACGCCGCACAACCCGCAAAACCAGCAGCACTGCATTGGCGCCAGCTATCATCGAGGAAGTGAAGAGACAGCCTTTCGCGAGGACGATCAGCAGCAAAACCGTCAACGCTTAGTCGACTGCTTCCCCAACGCTGCGTGGGCAAAAGAGGTAAACGTTAGTGATAATGCCGCCCGCTGTGGGGTGCGCTGCGCCACGCGCGATCACATACCGATGGTCGGCAACGTCGCGGACTATAACGCCACGCTCAGCCAGTACGCCACGCTTGCTGAAGATAAAGAGCATGCCGTAAGCGCACCGGTGTATTCCGATTTATTTATGCTGGGCGCGCTGGGCTCGCGCGGACTGTGTTCTGCGCCGTTGTGTGCGGAAATTCTGGCTTCGCAAATGAGCGATGAACCTATTCCCATGGATGCCAGCACCCTGGCGGCGCTGAATCCTAATCGTCTGTGGGTCAGGAAGTTATTGAAGGGAAAAGCGGTGAAATAAAACTCACTATTGCCTGATTGCGCTACGCTTATCAGGCCTAAAGACTATGCTTCACTCTGCCAGGCCGGATAAGACGCCTGAGCGTCGCCATCCGGCACACGCAACTGCAATTATTGTTTTGTCGCTTTCTGGAACAGAGTGTCCCACATTTCTTTCACTAACGCCTGGTCACGCGGCGAGAGTTCACCTGCGCTGATGGCTTTTTCCAGGCTGCTGGTCACATTGGCGTACAATGCCTCAGCGGAATGGTCCTCGCCAGCGTCCAGTTCGGCCACGGCCAGCGTCAGGTGTCCACGCAAATAACCACTGGCAAACAACTCATCATCGCTGGCGTGCTCTACCATATCGTCGATTAATACCAGAATGCGTGATTCAAACTCCGCGATCATCTTCTTTCCTCATTGTAAACGTGGCAGCGGCTTCAGTTTAGCGCTTCGGGCCACGGGAATTGTTCCGCCTTAAGTTCAGGCGTGTGATAATAATTCTGTAACGCGTTGATGAAGCGCGCCGGGCGTTCAGGGATCCCCTTCTCCAGGTACTCCATCACCTGAGCATGAACACGGCGCTGGAACAGGACGCGATCCGGTTCAAAGTCCCCTTCCAGGTTGTCGCAACTGACGTTAAACGGGTAGCCCGCCGCCACGCAAAACAACCAGTCAAACGCCTGCGGCTTCACTTCCACATCTTCAAACTGACATTGCGTCTTCGCGTCGCGTCCGTCAGGGCAGTACCAGTAACCGAAGTCAACCAGCTCACGACGCGCCTTTCCCGCGATGCACCAGTGTGAAATTTCGTGTAACGCACTGGCATAATAACCATGCGCAAAAACGATACGGTGATACGGCAATTCCGCATCCGCAGGAAGATAGATCGGTTCATCGTCGCCTTTAATCAGACGGGTATTAAATTCATCGGCAAAGCAGCCGTTAAAAATCTCAATTAACTGTTCGTAGTGATGGGTATTATTCATTAGTTCATCCCCAGCCAGTGGAGAATCTCCTGTCCATGATTATCATAAAGTAGCTTGGCGCTCATCACGGCGGAGACAATGACGATCATCGGCCGAATGAGTTTTTGTCCTTTGCTGAGCACCAGTCGTGAGCCCATCCGTGCGCCAATAAACTGGCCAATAAGCATCACAAAGCCCGTCGCCCAAATCACTTTGCCGCCCAGGGCAAATAACAGCAGCCCACCGATATTCGAGGTGGCATTTAATACTTTGGCGTGGGCCGTCGATTTCGCAAGGTTGTAGCCGCACAGCATGACAAAGGCCAGCGCGTAGAACGACCCCGCCGCCGGACCAAAAAAGCCATCGTAAAAACCGACACAACCTCCGGCCACCAGCGCGAAAGGCAAACCATGCAATCGACGCTGTCGGTCCTCTTCCCCCACTTTCGGCATTAACAGAAAATAGAGGCCAATACAGATAACCAGAACCGGCAGGATCTGGCGCAGAATATCTGACTGCACGTGCTGAACCAATAGCGCGCCGCTCATTGATCCGACAAACGTCATGAAGATATTGAGTTTCTGATCCGCCAGGTTAACCACACCCCGGCGAATAAAATAAAGGGAAGAAGAGATAGACCCGCCACAGGCCTGCAATTTGTTGGTGGCCAGAGCTTGCGCGGGCGGCATCCCGGCCGCCATCAATGCCGGAATGGTGAGTAAACCACCGCCTCCGGCCAGAGAATCAATAAAACCTGCCAACATCGCCACAAAAAAAAGCACACCTAACAGCAGTGGCGACACCATAAACAGAGAGACAAAATGATCCATTAGAGTACATGCTCGTCCAGTAGCGCCTGGCAGGAAGGCGGCAACGGCGGCGGTGTCTTCTTCTCAGGCTTGGTGGTTCCAGGTTTCGGAGGTTCGAACCAGCTTTGCAGCTCCGCGCCGCAGCCGTCACCCGGTGGCGGTAACGGTTGATCTTCGCACTCAAGACTGTCGGCAGGACAACGTAACCGGACGTGCATATGCGCACGGTGCTGGAACCACGGTCGCACTTTACGCAACCAGTCCCTGTCGGTCCCTGCATCCAGACAAAGTTGCTGCTTAATCGCCGGATTCACGAAAATACGCGTAACTTCATTATCTCTTGCAGCCAGCCTGATCAGGCTGAAAATCTCCGGCTTCCACAGGGACGGCACAACGCGTTTACCATCCTGCGAGACCAGATCTAACGCCTGAGGCCGCAGCAGCTGTGACTGGGTCCAGCGCGTTTTCGGCAGTTGCAGGAAAATATCCACATCCAGTCCCGTCTGGTGGCTGGCGTGACCGCCATTGAATCGCCCACCGGCCGGCATGCCCATATCACCGATTAACACCGTGCCCAGCCCCAGATTATTGGCCTGATTACTCAAACGCTGGATAAACATCACCAGATCCGGATGACCAAAGTAACGGCGCTGATCGGTGCGCATCACCTGATAGTGTTCTGACTGTACAGGCAGCGTATCTGCGCCAACAATACAGCCATTGGAAAACGCGCCGATCGACTGCGCGCTGCCTGCAATCGGATGGGTAATTTTCTGCCAGGGCGTTGCCGCCAGACAGGCGGTACTGACAAACAGAGCCAGCGCCGCAAGTGCCGTTTTTTTCATTTTTACCAGCGTGGAATATCGGTCTTCACATCCGCATTTTGCGCCCTCTGACGCAACAAGTGATCCATCAACACGATCGCCAGCATTGCTTCAGCGATCGGCACTGCGCGGATCCCAACACACGGATCGTGACGACCTTTAGTGATCATGTCGACTTCTTCACCAAAGCGATTAATGGTGCGTCCAGGAACGGTAATACTGGACGTCGGTTTCAGTGCCATATGAGCAATGATTTGTTGCCCACTGCTGATCCCGCCCAGAATGCCGCCCGCATGGTTGCTCTGGAAACCCTCTTTGGTGATTTCATCGCGGTTCTGACTGCCGCGCAGTGCAACAACGTCAAATCCGTCGCCAATCTCAACGCCCTTAACGGCGTTAATACTCATCAGCGCATGGGCGATGTCCGCATCCAGACGGTCGAATACAGGTTCGCCAAGACCCGCTGGTACGCCGCTTGCAACAACGGTCACTTTCGCACCGATGGAGTCGCCCTCTTTCTTCAGTCCGCGCATCAGTTCGTCCAGCGCGTCGAGTTTATCCGGGTCCGGACAAAAGAACGGGTTAAGTTCCACCTGAGACCAGTCTTTGATCTCCAGCGGAATATCGCCCATCTGCGTCAGACAGCCGCGAATTTCAACGCCGAATTTTTCTGCCAGATACTTTTTGGCAATCGCTCCGGCCGCCACGCGCATCGCCGTTTCACGTGCGGATGAACGCCCACCACCACGGTAGTCGCGCAAACCATATTTCTGTTCATAGGTATAGTCGGCATGACCCGGACGGAAAACATCTTTGATCGCGCCGTAATCCTGTGAACGTTGATCGGTATTTTCAATCAGCAAGCCAATGCTGGTGCCGGTGGTAACGCCCTCGAACACGCCGGAGAGGATTTTCACCTGATCCGGCTCACGGCGCTGCGTAGTGTAACGCGAAGTACCTGGACGACGTCTGTCGAGATCGTGCTGCAGGTCAGCTTCTGTCAGAGAAATGCCCGGCGGAACACCATCGACAATACAACCGAGCGCCAGCCCGTGTGATTCGCCGAAGGTGGTTACGCGAAAGAGTTGCCCAATTGTGTTTCCTGCCATCACGGCTCCGTTATGCGTGTTGTGTATGTGCGTGCGCGTGTAATTAGTCTTTATAAATGCTGAAGTGCTCACGAGCAGCAACTAACTGCTCTTTGGTCAGCATGAATACGCCGTCACCGCCGTTGTCGAACTCCAGCCAGGTGAACGGTACATCCGGATATTGCTCTATCAGATGTACCATGCTGTTTCCGACTTCACAAATCAGAATACCGTTATCTGACAGGTAGTCCGGGGCGTTACCCAGAATGCGGCGGGTAAGTTTCAGCCCATCGCTACCGGACGCCAGTCCCAATTCAGGCTCATGGCGGTATTCGTTTGGCAGATCGGACATATCTTCTGCATCGACATACGGTGGATTGGTCACTATCAGGTCATACTGAACCTTCAGCAGATCGCGGAACAGATCGGAACGGATCGGCGTTACGTGATGGATCAGGCCGTGCTCTTCAATATTTTGCTCAGTCACCGCCAGCGCATCAGTGGAAATGTCCACGGCATCGACTTCGGCTTCCGGGAAGGCATAGGCGCAGGCAATGGCAATACAGCCGCTGCCGGTACACATATCGAGGATATGCTGGGGCTGCTCATTAATCAGGCCAGCAAAGCGGTTATTGATAAGCTCGCCGATCGGTGAACGTGGAACCAGCACACGTTCATCAACATAAAATTCATGCCCGCAGAACCAGGCTTTGTTGGTGAGATAAGCCACCGGAATGCGCTCGTTGACGCGGCGAATCACGCGCTCAACAATACGATGGCGCTCGCTGGAGGTCAGACGCGCAGTGCGCATATCTTCTGGAATATCCAGCGGCAAATAAAGCGACGGCAGCACCAGCTGTACGGCCTCGTCCCATGGGTTATCCGTGCCATGGCCATACCAGATATTCGCCGCGCTAAAACGGCTGACCGCCCAACGCAACATGTCCTGAATGGTATGCAGTTCACTCACGGCTTCATCGACGAAAATTTTATCCACGTATTTCTCCAGGGCATGCTCGTATTAATTTCGGCGGCTAGTTTGCCACGAAGGCGGCGATAAATCAGCATTCACGCGGAGCCTGAGCGCGAAAATTGCGTTTTAAGCGATCGGATGCCTGCCGAGTCGGGTTAAACTAAGGGAAAATAAAAGATGAGATGCTCGAATGAAAAAGAAAACATCGCTCAGCGAGGAGGATCAGACGCTGTTTCGCCAGCTGATGACCGGCACGCGTAAAATTAAACAGGACACCATTGTTCACCGGCCTCCACGTAAAAAAATGACCGAGGTTCCGGTTAAAAAGCTGCTGCAGGAGCAGGCGGATGCCAGCCACTATTTCTCAGACGAGTTTCAGCCACTGTTGAATACGGACGGCCCGGTAAGATATCTGCGTGCCGACGTCAGCCATTTCGAACTGAAGAAAATGCGCCGTGGCGATTACTCCCCGGAGCTGTTTCTCGATCTGCACGGGCTGACCCAGCAGCAGGCGAAACAGGAGTTAGGCGCGCTGATTGCCGCCTGCCGTCGTGAGCATGTGTTTTGCGCCTGCGTGATGCACGGCCACGGAAAGCATATTCTTAAGCAGCAAACGCCGCTCTGGCTGGCACAGCATCCGCATGTGATGGCCTTTCATCAGGCGCCAAAAGAGTACGGTGGTGATGCCGCGCTGTTGGTGCTGATTGAAGTGGAAGAGTGGCTGCCGCCCGAACTTCCCTGATGCAGGCAAACATAAAGAGCCGCGTTTGCGGCTCTTTAATTTTCCGGATAGCGGCTGTGCGCCTTGTCAGAATCCAATCTTTATTAAATTGCTTTTGCCATTTTCAGGTTACACGGGCTCATCTGCCAGTTGAATGTCCCCTTCCCGCTCTCGTCAAGCGTAACGCTGGCAATCGCTGATGTGGTAAACATCGGTGGAGTTTCGCCAGGGCACAGCTCAGACACCAGGTACCCCACTAAAGGCAAGTGAGAGATAACCAGCGCCGTGGCGATACCCTCATTGGCCAGAGCCTGTAAATAGGCGCTGACCAGACCGACATCGCCGCACGGAGTCAGCTCCGGCAAAACATCCACACCGGTTGGAAGGTTCATACATTCCCCCACCACATCCAGCGTTTGTTCGGCTCGCAGGAACGGGCTCACCAGAACACGTTCGATATCCACTTTTTGACCTTTCAGCCAGTTCGCCATCAGGCGAGATTCGTCACAACCACTGGAAGTTAAGGGACGAACCGAATCACTGGCGGCATCGAGGGCCGCGTCGCCGTGACGCATGATAAAAACTTGCATATTGCACCGCTTTTGTTAACCAGAATCACCAACACCTTTAATCACAGCCCCTATTGGCGGTGGTAACGATGTGGTGGCCGGCATTGTGCCTTATCCATTCACCGAATGAAACGCTGTTTTTTACCTCAACGGCGTAAGTATAGTCAATCTCTGTTTACATTTTGAGCTCAACCCTTACACTCAGTGCGGATTCATCCTACTTTTGACCTCATGAATTCAGGTCAGTTTCCCTAACGCTCCAGAATTTTTCACCACGTTCCGCCATCAGCAATAACTGCTCACAAGGTGTAAACCGCGAGCCGTACTGCGTGGTCAGTCGTTGCAGCGCCGCAACCACTTCACCCGCGCCCAGAGAATCCATATACCGGAACGGGCCACCGAGGAATGGCGGAAAACCAATGCCAAATACAGCGCCGATGTCGCCATCACGCGCGCTGCGAACAATTTTCTCGTCGAAACAGCGTGCTGCTTCGTTAAGCATTAACATGACGCACCGCTCTGCAATCTGCACGGCGGTCAGTCGGCCCTGGCTCTGGACGCCAATAAGCGTATAAATTGCAGGGTCGACCTGTTTTTTGCTTTTACGCCCTTTCGCACCATAAAGATAGAAACCTCGACCATTTTTTCTACCTTTGCGATCGTCATTCAAAATTGAAGCAACAACATTTGCAGGCGCGCTAAAGCGTTCTCCATAGGCGGCTTCAAGCACTGGTATAATTTTAGTGCCCGTATCAATTCCGACCTCATCCAAAAGTTGGATTGGCCCGACCGGAAAACCAAACTTAACCAGCGCGGCGTCGATGGTTTCAACCCGCTCACCTTCGGTCAACAGGCGAATCGCTTCGTTAATGTAAGGCGCTAAAATGCGGTTAACATAAAACCCGGCTTTATCTCTGACCACTATCGGCGTTTTACCCTGTTTTTTCGCCAATTTAACGGTGGTTGCAATCGTCTGATCAGACGTTGTGGCATGTGGGATCACCTCGACCAACGGCATTTTTTCCACTGGACTAAAAAAATGCAAACCAATCACTTGTTCAGGTCTGGCAGCGTTCGCCGCAATATCACCAATTGGTAAAGACGAGGTGTTAGACGCAAAAATGGTGTGAGACGCGCAATTTTGCTCAACTTCCGCCACCATCTGTTGTTTTAACGCCAGATCTTCAAACACGGCTTCAATAACCAGGTCACGATGCGCAAAGCCGCGGTAGACGGTCGATCCCGAAATCAGTGCCAGTTGTTTATCACGCTCGCTAGCTTTGATATGACGGCGACGAACCTTCGTTTCAAGCTGATCCCAGCTGTACTTCAGTGCGTGGTTGATTCCCTTAGCGTTTATATCTTTAATACGTACTGGCAAGCCCCCTTTACAGGCCGTCACATAGGCAATACCGCCCCCCATCAGACCGCCGCCCAAAATGCCAACGCTGTTCAGCGGACCAGGCTTCGCATCGCTTCCCGGATCCTTTTTCACGTCAGTGTTGGCAAAAAAGATGTGCCGCAATGCCTGCGACTGAGATGTCATCGCCAGTTCGCCAAATGCACGAGCTTCTGCGTCATAGCCGCTACTGCTACCTTGCGCCAAACCGGTTTCAATCACCTCAAGGATTCGCTCCGTCGCTGGGTAGTTGCCATGCGTTTTTTGCGCCGTCTTTTTACTGACCATACGGAACAAAAGCGCGCGCCCCAGCGGGCCCGCTAACACACGCTCACGCACTGGCAACGCTCGATGTGCGGGACTGTCTTTTTTGGCCAGTTCTACAGCCGCTTCCAGTAAAATAGTCTGCGGCACAACTTCGTCCACCAGCCCTACTTTCAGCGCCTGTTTAGCGCGTAATTGCTTTCCTGTGAGGATCATATCCAACGCGGTACTGACGCCAATCAGGCGCGGTAACCGCTGCGTACCACCGGAACCGGGTAGCAGACCAAGCTGTACTTCCGGTAACCCCAGAACGGTTTTAGTATCATCGGTACAAATACGGCTGTGGCACGCCAGCGCCATCTCCAGGCCACCGCCCAGGCAGGCTCCGTGAATAGCGGCGATAACCGGGATCGGCAACGCATTAATTTCCGCCATAATCTGCTGTCCCTGACGCGCCAGGGTTTCAGCTTCCTGCGCACTGCGGCAGTTGCCGATCATGTTAATATCCGCCCCGGCGATAAAATTATCCGGTTTCGCCGAAATAAACACCACGCCGCGCAATGCTTTGTTATCACGAATTTGTTTCAGAATAGCCCGCACCTGAGAGGCAAACTCCGCCTTCAGGGTATTCATCTTCTCGCCGGGTACATCAATGGTGACAACAGCAACGTTATCCAGACGTACGTTTAGTGTAAAAGCCGATGTCATTTCCATTATTCCGCCTCCAGAACCATTGCCGCGCCCAGACCACCTGCCGCACAGGCAGTCACTAAACCGAAACCACCGCCACGACGTCGTAACTCATGAAGGGTTTGGGTGATCATGCGCGCCCCGGTGGCGGCAAAGGGGTGTCCATAGGCAATAGAGCCGCCCAACACGTTAAATTTGCTGTCATCGACCTCGCCAGTGGCGTGCGCTCTGCCCAGCACTTCGCGGGCAAAACGTTCGCTGCCCAGCAGTTGAAGATTCGCCAGCGTTTGTGCGGCAAAGGCTTCATGCATATCGATCAGAGTTAAATCGGCCATCGTCAGACCCGCTCTCTCCAGGGCAAGCGGCGTTGACCACGCCGGTCCCAGCAGCATGTCCTGCCAGACATCGATGGCGGTGAAGGCAAAACTACGCAGGTATCCCAGCGGCACCAGCCCCAGTTCTTTCGCGCGTGACTCTGTCATCATAATCACGGCGGCGGCGCCATCCGTTAGTGGGGTGCTGTTCGCCGCAGTAACGGTGCCGTGTTTTCGGTCAAATGCCGGACGCAGTTTGGCGTAATCAGCCAACGTAGAGTTACCACGAATATTGTTATCTTCTGAAAAAGGATCTTTGAAAGGTGGCGCGTAGGTGGTCATCACCTCATCTGTCAGTTTACCTTCAGCCCATGCCTGAGCGGCGCGCTGATGAGAACGGTGCGCGAGGGCATCCTGTTGCTCTCGCGTAATACCATAAGTTTTGGCCATTTGCTCGGCCGTATCCCCCATGCGTAAACCGGTGGAATATTCGGCGACAGCTGGCGGTACGGGCATCAGGTCACGTAAGCGCAGTCGGGAGAAAAGTTTAAGACGCTGACCGGTAGTGCGCGCTTTATTGACATCCACCAGCACCCGCGCCAGCTTTTTACTGACACCAATAGGCAGAACTGACGAGGAGTCCGCACCACCGGCAATTCCTGCGCGAATAGTTCCTGCCATCAGGCTTTCCGCAACATTCGCCACCGCCTGGAAACTTGTAGCACAGGCCCGGCTTACACTGTAGGCATCCGTGTGCACATTCATCCCGGTTCCCAGTACGATTTCACGAGCGATATTCGGCGCTTCAGGCATTTGCACCACCTGACCAAAAACCAGTTGCTCAATCACATCTGCAGGAATTTCGCTACGCGCCAGCAGTTCGCCAACGACCATTTTCCCCAAATCTACGGCGGGAATGCCATGAAACGCAGTTGCCTGGCGGGCAAACGGCGTACGCAATCCGCTTACAATGGCGATGCGATCGCCCTGGCGGGTAACCAGCGGTAAAGCCTGACTCATAACACTCCCCTGTAAAAATAAAAAATAAGTGGTCTGACCTGATCACAGTCTTAACCAATTTTTTACATTTAGCCAAGCAGGGAGAAAAGAAAGTGGGAGCTAAGACACAGTGAATAATCACTGACAGTGACAAAAAAGCCCTTGCTACCGGGTAGCAAGGGCTTTTACAGAAGGGATTAACGCAGGCCCAGCTGGAAGATCAATGTTTCAGCTTCACAGGCAAAAACAAAGTCGATATCCAGACGCACACCTTCTGATTCTTCAGTAAAGGTCGAGGTGATTTGGCAAGGCTCAGATTCCACGCCACGTGCCTTCTCAGTCAGAGCGGCCAGCGTTTCTTCTGCCTCTGCGCGATTCGCGAACACACGGCTGTATGACGCGGTGCAATCGGAGTTGTCCATGATGGTACCAACATCCATACAGCAGCAAACCGGGGTTTCATCAGCACTGCATTTACTCATTGTAGATTTCCTCTGTATTCGCACCTGAGGTGCCAGATAAACGATGGGGATATTTTACGCTCCCATTATTCGCCTCTCCAGTCGTTAATTGTATGAAATGCGATAAGTGACCGAAATCACACTTAAAAATGATCTAAAACAAAAATCACCCAAACAGGTGAGTGCGTATACCCGCAATTTTGCCAGCTGGATCGCGTTTCAGAGATCAGAATTGAAAATATTTATAAACATACTTGCAACATTTCAGCTGGTCAGACCTATACTCTCGGCACTGGTCTGATTTCTAAGTCGTACCTCAGACCCTACACTTCGCGCTCCTGTTACGGTATGTAACATTGTTTGTATAAAAATAAATCTATGAGGTTATGGTCATGAGCCAGAAAACCCTGTTTACAAAGTCTGCTCTCGCAGTCGCAGTGGCAATTATCTCCACACAGGCCTGGTCTGCAGGCTTTCAGTTAAACGAATTTTCTTCCTCTGGCCTTGGCCGGGCATATTCGGGTGAAGGCGCTATTGCAGATGATGCAGGCAACGCCAGTCGCAACCCGGCGCTGATTATGATGTTCGATCGCCCTACTTTTTCTGCGGGTGCGGTGTATATCGATCCAGACGTTAATATTTCCGGTAAATCGCCATACACCGGACGCAGCACCGATGCGGACAACATCGCGCCTACGGCGTGGGTTCCCAATGCTCACTTCGTGATGCCTATCAACGAACAGTTTGGTTGGGGGGCGTCTGTCACGTCAAACTATGGCCTGGCAACTGAATTTAACGATAGTTACATCGTCGGCGAATACGGCGGGAAGACCGATCTTAAAACGGTCAACCTGAACCTGAGTGGTGCTTACCGTCTGAATGATAGCTGGAGCTTCGGTGTCGGTTTTAATGCCGTCTATGCCGATGCAAAAATTGAGCGTTATTCCGGCGAACAAACGGCTGCATTGCCGAAAGTCAGCCAGAAAATCGCCAGCCTGAAAGGTGATGAATGGGGTTATGGCTGGAACGCCGGTATTTTGTACGAGCTGGATAAAAATAACCGCTACGGTTTAACGTATCGTTCCGAAGTCAAAATCGACTTCGATGGCGATTACAAGAGCGGCATCCGCACCCAGGCAAACGTGTTACCTGGTGCAGGCACGGCGTTCCCTTGGGGAACAACCAATGCCACCGTCCCGGGTTCTTTGACGCTTAACCTGCCGGAAATGTGGGAACTGTCGGGTTACAACCGCATCGCTCCACAGTGGGCTATTCACTACAGCATGGCTTACACCAGCTGGAGTCAGTTCCAGGAGCTGAAAGCAACCGGCACCAACGGGAAGACGCTGTTCTATAAAGAAGAAGGCTTCAAAGATTCTTACCGCATCGCGCTGGGTACCACTTACTACATGGATAAAAGCTGGACCTTCCGTACCGGTATTGCCTATGACGATAGCCCGGTTCCTGCAAGCAAGCGTTCCATATCCATTCCGGACCAGGATCGTCTGTGGCTGAGTGCGGGTACGACTTACGCATTCAATGATGACGCGTCTATTGACGTTGGCGTTTCTTATATGCACGGCCAGAAAGTGACCGTAAAAGAAGGCCCATATACTTTCGATTCTGAAGGTAAAGCCTGGCTGTTCGGTACCAACTTCAACTACGCATTCTGATTTTCTTCAGATATAAAAAAGGTGAGCTTTTTAGCTCACCTTTTTCTTTTCATCTTTCCTTACTCGGAATCGATCTCTTTTAATTCATCCTGAATTGCTTGCGCGTTCGGATTTTCTTCTGGTTTGAGTTTCCCGCCGTTCGCAATAAAGTCATGACGCTGGAAGTAAGCTTCACGCACCATAATGTAAGGATCGGAAGACTGACGCAGCAGACCGTCGGAATCAAGCAACTGCGCGCGGGTTTCAATACCTTCAACCGTCCACTTACCTATCGACAACGGCCAGGTGAGCCAGGAGAGTACTGGATACAGCGTATCCACCATATCACCACCATCATCACGTAGCGTAAAGCTGCCGTAGAACGGAAGCTGCATATACGGTCCGTAACCCACGTCATAGTGGCCTAACGTACTACCAAAACGGTGTGGCTCAACGCGTTGCAACTTCGGATTTGCCATACCCGCCACATCGATAAATCCGCCCATACCTAACAGGGTGTTGAGGAAGAAACGGGTAAAATGGACCATCCCTTGATAAGGGTCACCTTGCAGGAAGTAGTTGACCATCACGGCCGGTTCTTCAAGGTTGCCAGTAAAGTTGCTCAAACCGTTACGTGCCGGCTGCGGAACATAATCACGCCATGCTACTGCTACCGGTCGAACAACATAGGGATCCAATACATTAAAGTTGAAGTTGTACATGGTGCGGTTGAACCCTTCAAATGGGTCCGAACGCCCTTGTTGTTCATTACCGGAGCTCGCACACCCCACCAACAGTGTGGTTCCCAGCGCAAGCGCCGACAGGCGAAGCTTCATAAGTGTCTCCCTGTGTATTATGGCTATCGCTGATTGCCATCCATGACGGAACAATGACGTATCCGCCTGTTTAGATGTGAGCGATTGTAACAGCACGTCAAACGATGTCTATATACCCGGTCTTACTGATTTGATCATAGCCTGGTAATGCACACCGCGCGGTGTTGCTATTTTAACTAAGCCGATAAAAACAAACGTTACCATTTTTGCTATCTCAGACTTTCTCCCGCTGATTTTCGCATAAAAGCCGCTACGCTTTAGCAATACGTGCTAATTCAGGATTCGGTTATGAATGACATTGAAAAAGAAAAAATTGATCGACACAGCGACGAACTTCAGGTCGAAAGTGATGAAAAGTTAGAAGGTAAAAAGATTGAGGTCGATGAGGACCGACTCCCCTCCCGCGCCATGGCGATCCATGAACATATCCGTCAGGATGGGGAGAAAGAGATGGAACGCGACGCAATGGCTCTACTGTGGTCAGCCATCGCTGCCGGACTGTCAATGGGAGCCTCGCTACTGGCTAAGGGGATTTTTCATGTGCAGCTTGAAGGTGTGCCTGGAGGATTTTTACTGGAAAATCTTGGTTATACCTTCGGCTTTATTATTGTCATCATGGCCCGCCAACAGCTCTTTACCGAAAATACCGTCACCGCCGTGCTCCCGGTTATGCAAAACCCTACCCTTGGAAATTTTGGTCTGTTGATGCGCCTGTGGAGCGTGGTGCTGCTGGGTAATATCATTGGCACCGGGGTCGCTGCATGGGCGTTTGAACATATGCCGATTTTTGATGAAGAGACTCGCGATGCTTTTGTCAAAATCGGCATGGATGTGATGAAAAATACGCCGATGGAGATGTTTTCCAACGCCATCATTTCTGGCTGGTTGATTGCCACGATGGTATGGATGTTTCCCGCCGCCGGTGCAGCAAAAATTGTGGTTATTATTCTAATGACCTGGCTGATTGCGCTGGGGGACACCACGCACATCGTCGTCGGCTCAGTGGAAATTCTCTATCTGGTCTTTAACGGCACGCTGCACTGGAGTGATTTCCTCTGGCCCTTTGCGCTACCCACACTCGCAGGGAATATCTGCGGCGGGACGTTTATCTTCGCGCTGATGAGCCACGCACAGATCCGTAATGATATGAGCAACAAGCGCAAGGAAGAAGCCAGATTGCAAGCAAAGCGGGATGAGCAAGAGCAGAAAAACCCAAAAAAACAGGCCTGAATGGTGACTGTTTGAGCAGTTGGGCGGCCCGAGGCTTACCGTCGTGGGTAAAAAACGCTATACTCGTGCCGCTTCGTCCCCTTAGTTAAATGGATATAACGAGCCCCTCCTAAGGGCTAGTTGCAGGTTCGATTCCTGCAGGGGACACTTATCACTAACTTGTCGGTTTCTATGACACAGCAAAGTATCCCTTAATGACGTCTTTGCTTAAGCTTTTTGTATATACTTTGCACGCTTAAAGCGTATTGTTTTCTCTTTAAGTTTTGTTGCTCATTAATTTTGAAGCCAGCATTATAAGCGCCTACAGCCTGCCATGAGTATCCCCAGCGTTTGAAAGCTATGGAAAGATAGTAAGCACCCGTATAAATATTTAAACAACTGTTATGATAGAGTTTTTGAGGTGTAATACCAAACGTTGCTAAATGAGAGAAATTTTGTGAGTGAATTTGCATCATTCCTACCGCATACTCGGTTGATGATACAATATTCATGGCTTTGCCCCGCCAGGAGGACTCCCTGAAAGCAATAGCACGTAATAAATCGGGATCTATTCGATAATACCTACCAGCACGATCAAAACAATCCCGAGACAAAGCAGGGAGAGAAATCAGCAGCGAACCTATAAAAAAAGTTATTATCATCCCTGAAAAACCACGGCTCATTTTTACTCCTTTTTACTAGCAAATTGACTTAGATTATAGCTGCTAAGCACGATAACTCCTTGAACATATTGACGTTACATATTGGGGGTCATAATAATTTATAATCGAACTCTGCGGTAAATTTATTAAACTCAGTTCAATTGGCCGAAAGTTAACGTAAGGCAAACGTTATGGCTGTGGATACAATAAACTTGTGCATTCATCAAGGCGATCCAGCGCAGTAATGAGTTGTTGGCTAGCCTCTTCTACATCATGCAATACTCGTTTCAGTTCTTCAGGGGTAAAAGTTTTAAGCTTGCGTCTGAAAAGATTATTACTGGTCTCATGAACAAGGTGATGACAGGCGTCGAGTTCCCGAAAACCAGGCAACGTACGAAAACGACGGAGACCTTCGCCATGTATCCATAGCCCTAAGGTGCACTCTCGCTCATCAGAAACAATATTATTATGTTGCTCTGTCAACAAAGCGATATACAACCTGTCACGCCATTGATAGTGCTGTACTTTAAGAAGTGCAAATAATAACTTGTCCGCCGCAAGAGCCAACCCCGACGCAACACGACTTAGATTCTCCTGAGTAAAACCCGTTTGTTGGTACTGCTCACGTGCCAGCTTTAATAACTGGCTATGTTCAGTTTTGTAATTATCTTGCTGGGTATCTTTAGCAAGATGATTAACAAGGCGATACTGACGGTTTAGGACAAGAGTAAGCGATTGAGACTCTTCCCTGCAGTGCGATGCCGAATGCAACATACTTTCACGTAAGCGAAAACTCTTCTCTGATGTATAATGTACATGGGCGAATTTTGTTACGGCACTGGAACGAATATGATCGAGGACAATGTCACGTAGTTCAGATGTAAACATGGAAAAATCCTTCATATACTTCACTGAAAGCCTTTTCACTACCAGAAACTGGATAATAAATCCCTTTAAAAAATTACAATAAATTTATTTGTATAGCATGTATCATGCCAGTAACAAATCGGAAGTTAAAATCTGATTACCATTTCAAAGAAATAACAGGCGCTGCGAACAACGCCCTTTACTCAATCAACAGTATTAAATACTGTCAAAGAAATGGACGATTTGTTCCTGTACAAGTGCAGACCTCTTCTGGAAATTCCCGGTCAACTCGCATTTCGCAGCGTCAACACCTTCTGCGATATACATATCAACAACTTCCTGCACACAACGATGGAAATCATGATGCAATTTCATTAGTTCCTGAAATTCAGACATACTGCCATATTGGTTTTGACCAACTGTATGCAGCCACTGTCCTAACTCACACCTATCATCCATCCCAAGTTCATTAAGATTGGTAACAGTATCAGTGCCATTGATTATTGCAATTAACTTATCACGCCAGCGACAATGCGCATCCAATGCCGACTTAACATTAAAACCGTGATTTTGAATGTCGCCATCTGTATACATTATGGAGATTAAGTTAGCCTCAACATCAGAGATATTACGTTTAAGCAAAGCAAGATTTGCACGCTCACGGCTTGCTACCAGGTAAATGAAGATATCTTTCATCCCTCGGCAAGGATACAACAGTTGATATTCGTCATCAGTCGTAATGAGTATATCCAGCACATCATCGTTAACTTCTAATAGTTTAATTGTCTTAAGCTCTGCTCGCATCACCCGTATAGAACAGTCGATAAGCGCATCACCATCTTTTAATAAACCGACAGAAGCCAGTTTCATCCCACTATTCATATCAACAAATGCAACATAACTAACTGAACTATCAGGGCGCAATTGTTCTAAAACATTGTCAAATTTGTTCATAAATTCAGGCTCCTTTATAACACTTTTTGATGATGCAATTTCTTGTTTGATAAATATTCGACTCAAAAATTTTAAAATCATTATAATTGCCGTAAGCAGCCCTCAATTTATATACCCATAAACAAAAGATGCCGCTTAAATTATTAAGGCACGATCATGTCTGATTTATTGATGAATTTTAAACCACCCGGTTCATTACTAAATATACTGGTTATCGCATCCTTAAGAGCAGAGTAGTCAGTAGCAACAAAGGCGCCATCTTCTCCAACACAGTTGTTCTTCCAATCCATTATTATTGAATTAGTTAGATAATTATTTACAATTGAGACAAAATAGATTTTAACTTCTTTAGTATTTTTTGAGTTGTTTTTTACACCATCCATAATTTTTTGGCATACTGCAGGCGTTCGAAATTTATAAGCAACATCTCGCTGCTCACCATATTCCTCACCATCTGTCACAACAATTATAATTTTCCGTGGATTTTCTCCCTTAGCCACCTCTCGGGCAGAATAAAGTAGTCCAGCAACTATATCTGTACCAGCACCATCCATTGGCCACATTGACTGAAACTTATCAATCTCTGATTTATCAGATGATAACCCTATAACATATGCATTTTGTCTCACTTCACTTAAGTATCTAGAATAATAATTATCCGGACGCCCATAGGGGTACCCTTGTGGGATACTTTTTTTTGGTCCCTCTGAAGGAATTACGCTTGCAAAATTAAATCCCGTCAAACATATTTGTTTAAAAGGATTACCCATGTCAAAACTGGCAAAAGGTCTCTCAAATTTATTATCCTTTTTCTCATCGAATAAAAAAGACTCATCTACAGTACCAGCGTAATCAATAGTTGTATCATTGGCAAAAGATTGACTATTCATATCATTTATCAAAGGATAGAAATAGTCTTGCATTATCTGACTATAATTTTGTATTTCAATATAATTAGATGATGAGACAGCACTTACTTCTTTAATAGCTTCACAAGATAATGGATTAGAGTGTAGGCTCCCTGAGGATAAAGAACTATCATATGATGTGTTAGATGTGCAAAATTTTTCGTAATTGACTCCTGCTGCATTGATATAATTAGAATAATAATCATAACGTTTAAGATCAAGATAGCTTCTGATAACGTCTTCTCGATCTGGACCAGATGTATTATTCCCAGAAGAAGTCCAGTCTATTTTTTTATTAGCCCAGAAAGCATGATCAATATCGTACTTATTTTTAAACTTATAGGGGGTAGCACATCCTATACGATCACCGCCAGCCTCATTTTTTTCTTCAAGTTTAACCGGTATCCCAATATCAAAGGGAACAATAGCAATTTTTGATTTTGACTTTTCATTAGCAATTTGGGATGACAAATCATTAACTACGTCCCGTAAAACCTGAATTCGTAACTTTCCATCGGGTGTCCGCTCAAGCATAGAGCCAGAAAAATCGACTGCGAAAGCGATATCGCTCTCAATATTTACCTCACCGATTGTTTTACGCACAATGCCATTGTTTTCATCAGCAATGATAGGTACATCTTTATTAAATCCAGGCAATGCCCTGCTGATTCCATCAATGATGGGGTGTGCAATTATTTTTGCAGTAGCCACATATTCAATAGAGTTAACTTTTGTTGAATCATCTGGATCAACATCAATATTAGCTGAGACAGCAAGCGTTGATTCGTCAAGTTCTTTGCTCGGAATATAATAATTAATATAACTTTTCACCAATTCTTTACCTTCAATTTTTTCAGGTTCAGTGGTGAGGTTGGAATTTGTGGAAGCTACCGCAAAACTTCCCTGAGATAAGGCATCTGCAAGACGTGCTCTTTTAATCAAAAAGCGTGAACCATCAATGCCTAAGGAAAAAGTTGCAATCAGCACAGGAAGAATGATAGCAAACATTATGGAGACACCTGCGTTACCACCCCGGATAAAGCGGCGAATATGAAACTTATTATACATTTTCATCACTATCACCTGTATGCTTATCTTGGAATAACAATGTTACTAACTGAAATAGTGTCTGCAATAATGCCAGTACTGGACAACGCATTCAAAAACAGACTATTTCTTCCTTTTGTACATAATGTGACCTGATATAGCGGGGCCCACTTTCCTTTATCTTCAGTTTCCTGCATCCACGGTGACATCTTGTAAACCTCAGCACTATTAATATCAAATGCCCCTTTACAATTTTGTTGCGCCACCGCGCCACTATTGGCAGCCTCATAAATATCTCTCGACTTCGTGGCATCTAAAATTTTGCCCGTTTTTGTGGAGGTATCAGAGAAATGAACCGTTTGCACCCTGACGTTGACAGTGCCCTTTAAAGCATCGGAACCAAGTAATAAGTCCACCGTTTTTTGAATATTTTTCACATCTTCAGACTCAACAACAAGGTTATTGGCATATAACGTACTGCGTTCTCTCAACATGGATGACATAGAATTACTTAATCTGGCAAGTTTACTTTCAGCTGAGAAATGAAAAGTAAAATCAATCAGCATAAGGCCCAGTAAAACGATGATGGGAAATACAAAAGCAAACTCAACCGTGGCGCTTGCCTGGCTCTTCTGCCAAAAAAAACGCTTATACTCTGTTGGGCTCTTGTACATAAACTATATTCCGTTCAAATATTGATGAAAAAAAACCAGTGCCAAAAAAAAAGAAAACGGGATGATAATTATATTTAAATGAATATACTGACAAAAAATGGTCTGTAGTAGTCGCCCCCGTAATACAACTATCACTTAACAAGTCAGGTATATTTTTACAATGCTTAACGGTTACGGATATTTCGCTCCCACTGTAGAGCAAAGGCCAATTGCGTGCACTTGTTTTTATGTTTTGTTCGAATGCTTCTGAATGATCAGTTACAGTACTATCCAACGAGATATATCGTCCAGATTCAGCAAGCACTACATCTAAAGCCGATGTCAAATACATAACACGACACAACTCTATGATAAATAATATAGACACAAGGAATGGAATAATGACTAATGACAGCTCAACGGCGATCGCGCCGTCTTCACCTTTAATTTTTTTTATCATGCGCATTAAGGTGTGCAATCAAGCCTCCTTAAAAGGTTAATAAGTTCATGAAGTAGCCACAACCTATTGCTATGCCATAAGGTAGCGTTTTATATTTTCCGTACAAGCGCGGAGTAATTAGCATCAGGATAGCCATCACTCCACCAATAACAGAGGTCAATAAGAGGAATGCAGGTAAATTCACCCCGGGAATTGATAGTGATAAAGCAAAACATAGTTTTGCATCACCTGCCCCCCATATATTAAACACACTTAAGACAAATCCAACTATCAGAATTAGAGATGCTGATACATAAGATACATTAATATCTGAAAACACATTCAAAAATAGACTAACAGCAATGATAATCAACGGCACGCTGTTATATATTTTCCTGACCTTGATATCAGTATAAATACCATACAGTATTGTGCATATAATGATTGAATATCCAATGCCTGTAATCACCATCATTTCCTACCTTTACGGGGAAATCTTTTAACATTTTTTCTCCCCATAACTTTTGGCTTTTCCATAATAATAGATACAGATTTTTCAGGAAGTTCATCAAACGAGGTCGACATCGGTATATTGAGTATATTCATGTATTTTATAACAGACTCAACAATCATAGTCATACGATCGCAAAGAACAGGCGAATGACCAATAAAGTTTGATGCAATATCAGACTTTACTAATAAAAATGCAAACTCAATCAATTGGTCAGTTTGTGCTGTAGTATATCCCTTTTGAGTTCCTATTTTCTGCCATGTGCTTAGATTATCAGAAACTAAAGAAATATAAGTCTGTATTTGGTCCTGAATTAATTCATTACGATTATCAAGCACAGGTTTTAACGGAATATATTCGGAGATAATATCTGCGGCGACTAATTCCATTGAGAGCCTGAAAACTAATACACTATTCATTTATTAAATCCTTAACTATCCGTTATTGAATCAACTCTTTAACTTCATCAACTAATTTTTGCATCATCCAAAGAGCCTGGCCCAAAGAATCAATCTCACCTGAAACGGCCATCAGAACAACATCCAGTTGATTACCAGAGATAAGATAGATAAATACTGAGCGTTTACCATTATTCAGATATAGATACTGATATCCTGGGGCACCAATCTCTCTTAATATTGCTGAACCTATAGATTGCAGAGAACTCGACATAGCTGAGACTTTTCGAATAATCTCTTCACCGCCCTGATCAAGCACAGAAGATATTTCAAAACCATCTACTGTTGAAAGCACGAGGTTCTGTATATCTGGGAATTTACTTACATAATTATTCAATGTCTTATCAATCTGTTCTTTAAGAGCAGAATCTACAAAACTTTTGTCGTTATCACTTATCTTCTCTTGCTTTTCATCAAGAGGTTGAAGAACGACCTCAGGCTCTATTATTTGCTCAGGATGGCCTTCTACACTTGCACTTTTATCCTTATCTGAGCTAACTGTAAACTTCAATGGAAAAGGAAGTCCATTCTTCATAACTACCTCCTGATTTGCTTTAATAACACACTTAATACTGATACAACGGCATCTTTATTTCTGGCATCTATCCAGAGTATTGGGGACAAAATATTTTCCTTTTGGATAGCCTCTTTTAATTTCGATAATGCCTCAAGATTCAGCAAATCACTTTTTACAACAGCAATAACTGTAGGAAGCATAATCCGCTCACAGTCAGAACTCGTAGCGGTTGTATAATAATGAATATCCTCAATAGCGAATTTATCAGTTGCATCTATCATTAAAATAAGACCAGAGCAACCTTGCTGTAGAATTTCCCATGAAAAGGAGAATCTGGATTGCCCAGGAACACCATATAAACGCAATCGGCACTGACCAGCACGATCTTCCACAAGTAGATCCCCATAATCCAGGCCCACTGTCGTTTCTTTTTTTTCGTCAGAGGCCATAAATGACATGGCCACATCCGTTGAAACGACATTAATCTGGCTTGCAGAATTTATGGCCGTTGTTTTTGCCGAACCACTACGGCCTATAAATAAAACTTTATAATCATCCATATCTTTTATATTCAGTATAGGGTACGTGAAGCGAGTATTAAATTGATTCTACAGAAGATTCAACATCCATAACCTTACGACGTGCTAATGCCAGGTTACTTTCGCGTTTGTCTAACACAAGATAAATAAATACAGATTCAACTTTCTGTAAAGGACGCAAAATGTGGTATTGTTTTTCCAGCGTAATAAGAATATCCTCAATCGTTTCATTCAAACCAAGGAGTTTGATTGTTTTGAGCTTCGCCTTCAACACATCGGTATTGCCTGCTGCTGCGATCTCAATATCAATACCTGTGCCCACATGACCTAAGATCATTCCATTACGCGTATCAACTACGGCAGCGCAAACTGCGCCATCAAGTTCCATTAGATTTTCAAGTGAATCACTTAACTTACTCATAAACAACTCCTACTTTGGTTTAACTACGCCTCAATAAGGCTTAGAAAATAATATCTAATACTAATCGATTACTAGATATGGATGATTTTGGTGAAATATAAGCCCTAACCTGTTTCACGACGCGCTTGGCATTAAATGTCAGATATAAGTCGTCACCGCGCTGCTGTATTGAAACATCATTTAATGACTTAGTGTATTTTTTAATATTACGAGTTAAATCGGCCATTTTTTTGTTTGTTCTTATATTTTTCAAAACAAACTCAACATGATTATCACGCCCACCAGTTACTTTCTCTCCCTTAATAAAGGAAGATGAAATAAACACCAGACGAACAAATTTACCATGTTCACCTATCACAATATTCTCCACCTGACCAGGGCCATCTGGTGATACGGCAACTTCTCGTGGAGCAATATTTTTATTTTCAGTTAGCGCCTTAGTGTTATCTTCGCTCGCATTCAACAAACTTGAATTATTCTTTTTTGGTTGTTCGATAACACCTTGAGCTGAAACTTTCACACCGACGTCTGGCGACTTGCGTTCAGGAATCGTAGTCATAATACCATCAAGATCGGCAATTAAGCGTTGAGATGAGCCCTCCAGATTATTTTGCCGGATTAGCATATCTGCTGTGCTATAGTCGTTAAGCTTAACAAGTGTAAAAATCAGATTATGAACAATTTTTGGCGAATTATAACCTCTGGAATATAGGGGCATTAAATAAGATCTCGCGAGATTGTAATCCTTTTCTACAATAGCGATCATTGCCAGGTTATTATTTACAATATCCTCAGCAACAAACAAATTTCTTGCTTTTTCAAAACTTTCCTTCGCGTTTTCTAAATCGCCTAAATGTGCAAGGATTACACCTTTGAGGTTATAAGCCTCTCCCATTTTAGGATTTATTTTTATCGCTTCATCTATTTGCCTTAATGCGATCTCATCATGGCCAAGAGTGCTATTATTTTGTGCCGACAATAGCAAAGACTCATCCGTAGGAGAAGAACTTACCAACTCTTTAAGACAATTCTGCGAGGATTCATAATCTTCAATTTTGTTATAAACTTCACAGAGTTTAAGTCGAACTTCAGGTGTGTCATTCTTGCTAAGCTGTTCGCGATAAAATGCGATAAGTCCTTTGTAGTTATTAACTTTTGTTAAGATAAATTCTCGTTCTTTATTATCAAGGTTGGTTTGTGAACTACACCCTACAAGTAACAAAGAAATTACTAAAGCGCTTAACTTCCCCATATTGCCATCATCCTGATAAATCCGGGACCTGCTACGATCGCAAGTATCGGAAACATAATAAATAAAATCATCGGAGCCGCCATTTTAGCGGATAAACTAGCAACCTTTTCTTCAACGGATAAAAGCTGCATCTCTCGCATCTCCTTAGATAACTCAACAAGCACGGTACTGATTGATGCCCCATAAGTGATACTTTGTTGCAACGTGGTACAAAACATTCGTACCTCGGCGCTGGGAACTTCCTCATACAATTGGTCAAGCGCACTAACTATGCCACTCACCTCAATTTTAATAGCAGTTCTTTCTAATAAACTTGCGATATCGCTATTAATAAATTGGATGTTTTTCGAAATGTAAATTAAAGCATTCTCTATGGTCATTCCAGATTGAACACAGATAGACATAATATCTATAACATAAGGTAAATCGACATTTATTTTCTTTGTCTTTTTTTTCATTACATAATTCTTTATTCTTGGAGGAATAAGAATCACTAATACTAATGCCACACCAATAATTATAGCCTGTGTTTGTTTATCATATTTAAGTATACCAAGCGCACCGAGAATAAAAATAAGTAACGAAAAAGCAATCACTATACCGAATTTCAAAAAAATATTAGAATCTAAAAAATCAAAAAAAGTCACTGTCTTACTTGTTTTACGATAAATTTTTTCAATATTTGAAACTAATTCTTCATTTTTGGCGACGATATTACCCTGTCTTCCCAGTACAGAGGAAATTTTCTTTGTTTTTTTGTTTTTAGTCAACAAATACAAAAAAGCAAAAAATAAAGATACCACAAAAAAATACAGGACATATAAGGACATTTGTTATGTCTCCATAGTTTTAAACAGCTTTATTCATCATATTCCATATGATCGCAAGTCCAAGACAAACGCTTCCAACAGCATAATACAAAATATATTTCCCTGACTCATGATTTATTAATATATCAAAATTCTCAGGACTTAAAAAATTCAGGACAAAGATAAAACCGACAGGGATCATAGCCAATACTTTTACTGACATTCTGGCTTCAGACGTCATCGTCAGCTTCTTGCGGTCGGTAATTTTTGCATCCGATATCTGTTTAGCTAAACGAGTCATTACTTCCCTGACCTGGCCTCCCCCATTAATGTTTATCATTACAGCGAGAATGAAGAAATAATACTCACGATAGGGTAAACGTTCATATGAATCCATTAACACAGTATTGACATCCTCACCAATACTAAGTCTGCGAGATACAATCTTAAGCTCAGGGCCGACTACTTCACCACTTAACTTATTACCACACTGGGTAATCCCTACCACTATTGAATTTCCAGAGCTAATAGAGCTATTGATGATATTCAGCGCCTCCGAAAATTCAATTTCAAATAATGCCCTTTGTTTTTTTTGACTTGATTTGTAATGAACATAATTCAGCATTATGAGTAAGAGTAAGGACGCGATGATGATATTAAACTTTAAATAAACAAAGTTAATATAAACACCTGCCAAAAACAACCCGATAAACAAGAAAGCATCTTTTGGCTTCATGTTACGGTACGTTGATTTCACGCTTCTGACGTCCCCCGTTATAGCTTGCTTTAAGCGTTCAAACAGCTGGCTATTCCAGCTATTTTTTTTGGTGGTAATATGGAAACGTTGTTGACCGCCATCCAGTTTTTTTACTTTTTTGTAATAAATGAGCACCGCCAGAAAATTCACAGTACCAAGAACTACAAGTATAATAAAAAAAAGTGTCATTGAATCTGACTCCCAAATAATTCGTTCAAGGCATCAGTCATACCATAGATAACACCCTGACGGTAAACGACAGATCGTTTCAAAAGACCATTAAACTTATAAACCCCCTGAATCCTACCGTTCGCATCTCTTTGAGATGAAGCTTCGAATGTGAATATATCCTGGATAATAATATTTTCCCCCTCCATCCCCATTACCTCAGATATATTCATAACCTTTCGCGAGCCATCCGGCATACGTGAAACCTGAATAATCAGATGTATCGCCGATGAAATATTTCTCCTGATAGCCATCAACGGCAAGGACGCACTTGCCATCATCACCATACTTTCCAGACGTGCTATGGCATCGCGCGGCGAGTTGGCGTGTAGAGTTGACATTGAACCATCGTGACCGGTGTTCATCGCCTGCAGCATCTCGAATGCCTCCTCACCACGACATTCGCCGACAATAATACGGTCGGGCCGCATACGGAGCGAGTTTATAACCAGTGAACGCATTGGGATCATCCCCTGCTGCTCCGCGCCGGCCATACGCGTTTCCATACGTACCACATGTGGTTTAATCAGACGGAGTTCAGCCGCATCTTCCAGAGTGATGATACGTTCTGTTTCACCAATATATTGCGATAATGCGTTCAGCAACGTTGTTTTTCCGGAACCGGTACCGCCGGATATAATAATATTGACTTTGCAACTGGCAGCAATAACCAGGAAGTTGGCCATCATTTCATCCATACTTCCATAGTTAATTAAGTCACCTAAAGTTTTTTTGCCTTTACCAAATTTACGAATTGAAATCGATGTGCCATCAAGAGTAATTGGCGCAATAACAACGTTTAAACGACTACCATCAGGTAAACGGGCATCAACCAGTGGCTGCGAGTCATCAACGCGACGCCCAACCTTAGAAACCAGGCGCCGGGCAATCTCTGTCAACTGCTGGTTACTGAGAAAAAACGTACCAACCTTTTCCAGTCGCCCGCTGCGTTCGACAAATATCTGTTCTGGTCCATTAACGAGAATATCGCTAACGGAATCATCTTCCATTAAATCTCGTAATGGTCCATAGCCAGAAATTTCATCAGCCACGAGTTTAATGAGTTCCAGCCGAAGTTGAGTAGATAAATATTGACCTATCTCAGCAGATACCCGCTGTAAAATATCACTTATCTCTGTTTCCAGTGCTGTTCTATCATCCTTTATCGCATCAATACGATCCAGGTCCAGTTTCTTAAGAATATTTTCCCTAAATATTCTTAATGATGATAGTTCATTAGGTCCCATTTAGCCTCTACAACCTCTATTTTTTACTAAATCGATTGATAATACTGGACAAATTAAATGTTTTTTTATTTTGTTTAATTTCTATTTTTTCACGTCCCAGGATCGCTGCCGATAATTGAAGCGCACGCTGCGAGAAAATATCATTCTCTTTCCGACTTTGATAATAGGGGAGTATTGTACAAATCTCTTTACCCAAATAATCCACAATATCTTCATTAGAGAATTTTTGCTTGTTATCAGCAACATTATACTCATTAATGCTAATGATGATTTTTCGTTTTATAACATCATTCTTTTGTCGCTCAAACCTTGCATACTCATCCAGCACTCTTTTGGCTGTTCTGAAAGATGAAAAATTTCGGCCAAGAACTAAAACGATAGTATTCGAATTTTTAAATATTAACTCTAAATTTTCTGCGGAAATTGCACAAGCGTTATGGTCAAACAAAGCGATATTAAAGTGATTAAATACTGGGTCGCTATAATTTAATGCCTCATTTACTGATTCCATTTTTATCGAGCGATTATCAGAGATTTTTTGCACTTTACTATCTGAAGCATCAATTTCATTACCTGAGATTAAGTCGAAATCTTTACTACCAGTAGCCCCCTGAATCAAAAGACAAGGCGCAGTTGTGAAATTATTAAGTGACATCAAAACTTCGTTGCTGATAGTAGAGGTACCGCATCCCCCTTTACATCCCAGAATACTTATACGTAGCGTCGACTTATCGGCGCTTTGTACCTGCGATTTTAAGATAACATTTGGTAATTCATTAACTTGCGTATTGATGTAAAGATATTTACTGCCACTTTTTTCTAAGGTTTTGGCAAATGCAATGGAATCAGTATTACCGATCAGTACATAATAAACATCATAAGGAACAATCAAAGACGTTACTTCATTAATCACATTAATGTCGTTTTCATCTTCAATATCCAGGATCATCCAACCTGCATCTTTGGTATCCTGATCGTCAAGATATTCATTAACTGCAACTTCCTTTTGCACAATGCTGCTTATATTGTGCATCATCAGCACATTTTTAACATCGAGCTGGATCTTTTGATTCCGTGAAACTAAAACCACCTTACTTCTGTCAAGAACTACCCGATTACTGTCTTCTTTAGTTTCTGTATCCGTTGTTGTGCTAAACAGTCTCATATTAAATCCCCTTATTTAGCAAAGCCAACTTGATCAAGAAACTGAGCGGTATCCGTATTTAATCGATCGCTGCGCGTTTTTTCATCAACACCAGTGTTAAAGAACAATCTGGTTGATGACGTTTTATTAAACTTAGGTAAAGCTATTTTTTCACCAGATGACATAGGCTTCACCAAATTAACCGTTGCGAATACGACTAATTCTGTCTTGCTGCGCTCACTTCCAGCACGACGACCTAATGCACCCAAAACCGGGATGTCACCAATGAAAGGTACTTTGGTTAAAGTTTCAAGATCGGATTCATTCAACAAACCACCAATTGCAAAACTATCACCGTCACCTAATTCAATCGTTGAATTCGATTTACGCGTTTTCAGCGTTGGAATTTGGTAGGTATTGTAAGCATATGTACCCGTTACGCTACTAACTTCGTTAGAGATAAAAAGTTTAATTTTATTTTTTCTCTCAACCTTAGCAGCAATGTTAAGACGAATACCGTATTCTTTGTAAGTGACTGTTGTTGCATCACGATCCTGCATCAGGATTGGAATTTCCCCACCGACGAGAAAGTTAGCTGATTCTCCTGATAATACAGTCAGGTTTGGTTGTGCAAGTACTCTGGCAATTTTATCATTATGCACTGCATTAATAAGAGTACTGATATTTCTGGCATCAAACCCGTTTTTGAAACCTAACAGATTGAACGTTCCTGCTGAGTTTGCCGTCGTCCCCCCGCCCATCATGCTGTCGAGAGTTAAACTACTCCATTCGATTCCCAGGTTATCGGTAAATTCTTTTGTCACCTCTACCACAGTCAATTTTACGTTGACCTGATTCGATGATGGCAGTTCGATACGATTAATAATATTGTCATAGGTTTTGTAGCTGGCAAAAGGAATCTTGTCACTTTTAACCATCATATTACTGCCACCAACACCGTTGCTACTGGTATCGTCTGCCTCAATTTTTTTCTCTTCTGCAGATGTCCCGACTAAACTTCCAACCAGTTGATATACACCATCTTTGATTTCTTCACTTGGTGCAGTACCTGATAAGATATAAGAAGCCTTGCCACCATTATCGTTAAAACGCTTAATGATAACATTACTACCCGGATATTCCTGTCTGATACGTTGGGAAAGCTCCGGTAATAACGGATCAACACCGAGACTGACGTTATAAATAACCTTGGAATTAGCGCCGTATACCGATATTTCAGCGGTACCTACCTTTTTACCATACAACACCACAGCCTTATTACTGATAACCTTATAGTCAGCAATCTCGGGCGATGAAATAAAAACAGTTTTAATAGGCTCACTGGTTTTAATCTGCTTTGACATGCCCGGCTTTATATACATTTGTTCTGCAAGGCTTATTGAACTTATAAAGACAGTTGAGAAAAGTACACTTACTTGCCATAAAAAAGTGGTCAGACGCATTAGATTATCCTTTTTCAATTTACAGAACTATCACATCGATTAAGCGCTTATCCGCGTAATTCAGTTACACCATCTCGGGCAGGACCATCGCTCAGGCCCGGTGCAGGATAATTGCCTTCAGGTAAGTAAGGAGCATCATCAGCCCAATTACTTTCTTGTAACAGCAACAAATTATCCAGTGTCAGTTCTTGTTGATCTTTATCACTCGCCGGGAATAAGACTAATTTAGTTCCTGTTTCTAACCCTTTCAGGATCTTCACATCATCGTTGTTCAGCTCAACGATTACCTGACTACCTTCGGCAATTGTATAAATGCCGTCTTTCTCTTTGCGTTTTGCTTTATTAATAGCAAGGACTCGTTTATTAGAAATAACTTTTTTTAAGCTACGACCAGTAACGGACGTGGGAGGTGAAACGATACTTTCCTTCATATCCCGACTAATTTCTCGACCATATATCAAATAGATATCTACGCCAGTTCCGGTTTTCACATTGTCGAGAAGATAATTTTCATTACTCTGTAAGGTAAATGTATAGACAACATTTCCAGGCAACAAGAAAAGCTCAAAGTATTCTGTCGTACCGGGTTTGGCAACATCATTAAGCGTAATCATCGTATCTTTACTGAGATCCGACTTCAACGCCCAACCAGTGATATTTTCCAGTCCTTCGATCGCTTTTTTCTCTGCAGCGGTGACTTCGCTTTCCTTTTTCCTTATCGCGTTAATGCGATAATCGTCAGTGGTTAAAATTTTACCACGAGTTAAATCTTTAATAACCTCGACGCGTTTAACTTCAATCGTTGGCTCTTCTGGCTTAGCTTGAGTTAATGGCTGGACCTCCGTGTCCGGCGCATTATTACTGAAAATAAAAATACCGACAATACCGACTAAAATCATCAAAATATAGATAATGACGAGTTTCCGCTTCATTCTAATCCCTTAATACTTAAATAATTAAAACCTTTCTAAAAAAGAAAGTTTAGTCAAATATTCTCAGTGTTCTTAAAATCTACTTATGCAAAAATTTTACGGAGTTGCTCCGCCACCATTTATCATTGATGTAATTTTTGTCTGAAGTGTAGTAAACGTAGTGTTTAACATCTCCCGCACAGGTCCACTTGAACCGAAGATAAACAGCACCACTGCAGCTACACCTGCCACCACAATTGCATACTCAACAGCGGTTACGCCTTCTTCTTTTTTGAAAAAGTCTTTTACGCTATTTTTTATGTATACTTCGGCACCACAATATGCCTTAAGTAAGGTATTATTTAACATATTTTTCTTCCTTTGAAAGAAATTTAAAAAACCAGTAAGAGCTTGCCCTTCTGACGTTTACTGTAATCAGTCTCAGGCAACTGAGACTCTTTCCTACATTACCGCTTTCCCCTACAACCTTTTTTTAACAACGAAGCGATTTGCCATCTGCTTTTGATTGATATTGGGTTAAGAAGTATCCTTTGCTCACTATTGCCGTGTAAGTTACCTGCTGAATTTTTATAACATTTTTTCTTTTCATAGCTACCGCACGGATTTTGTATTTCACAGAATCCAATAACTTACTTTCTGAATAAAAGGTACAATCGCCCCTGGCAAAAATGCCTTTTAAATACACTTAATAACTGAGGCTAAATAAAAATTTAACTTTACTAACAGTTTTAATACAGCCATCCCTATCAAATTAATGACTTCTGTCCTGTTATCCCGAACTGCATTCGAGTTCATCCTGTACATACGGGTAAATTCGTAACACAATCTGGTTTACGTCCTGCAGCCTGCGGTATTTCACCGACAAATGACTCTGAGATACACCGTTGCGTTCACATGCTTCCCGCCGCGACAGCCCATTAACCAGTACTTCTTCCAGCGCCAGCACCATTCGTGGATTACTGATGCTGCACAACACCATCAGCAATCGCAAATGACGAATATCCACCATCCCTGGCTGTAAATTACCTGGAATGGAATAACGCCTCTGATAATATTCATTACGCATCAGCATCCCCATAATCTTCTAACCCTGCTTCCCATTCTTTGATGAATTACTGGTGACTACGCGACAACTCTCATCTGGCATGTCATCGGGCGGTCTGAAGGTACCGGCCCCTCTTTCAAAGATAATGAGGCGATAAAGTCCCGCGGATGACCGGAAATTCTCAGTTCTTGTATAATACGACTGCGATAGTGATATACCAATTTGTCGCTGCGGTTCAGACGCTTCCCCACCTCTTGTGCGGAGATCCCTCGTGACAACCATTCAGTTGCAACCTGCGCGCAGAGCCCTGAACCAATTCTTTCTGTCAGACGCCCGCACAACCATCGTTCCACGTGATTAAGGAGTATTGCATCACTCATTCGTCCCGGACATTCTGTCGAACAGGCCGCGGAGCTATATGTGCCCGCAAATTGCAGATCTGTCATGCAAGAACCGATCAACGCCCCCGGATATCCCGCCAATAGGCTGTCGTATTCACGTAGCCAAATATTGCCAAACCAAGAGGCTACCGCCCGGTCAGAGAATAATATTCGTGACTGTGTGATAACCACCGGCAATGCCGGATGCAAGCGACGAATATGGCATAGCAGACCGACATAATCCCTGGCAGGGATATCCAGAACAATAATATCGGGAACTTCAGTGCTTTTCGTACTTAAACGAGAAAATAAAGTTCTAAGATCTCCTGTAGTCTCTACATAAATTTCTTTTCCGCAAGCAGAATGCCCGCACAAATATTTCAATGCGATTGTTTTTGCCCACTCCGTGGAATAAACAATTGCACGTTGCAGAGCTTTTGATGTTTTCTCAGCACACATCCCAGGCAACCTCCTGTTGTCATGTACAAAAATACTGACAGGCCAGTTCTTTGTTACAAATATTCTTAAACAAATACTTAATGGGTAAAAATCAATAAAATCGATCGATAAGATCTTGAAAACTAATCAATACTACAAAACATTAGTCATACACTCAAATACAAAACTTTAAATAAGTGATGTTTCTATTTTTTTGTTTTTTGTCAAAAGCCATACAATTCATGTAATTAAGAATAATAATTACAATTTTTATATAATTTATATAAAATAAATAAAAAACCATTATTACAGCAAGTTAAATTATGTACTTCCCCTTCCTGTAAATCGAAGCTTAAGATATTACGCTTAGGATTAATTAATCAAACTTATGTATTAGCAATCGCATACATTTCGTTAATGTCTTAACTTTGACTTTTTTCAGACAATTTCAAACAGCATGGCCGTTCAATGAAGTGAGATTTCATCCAGGTCATCCGATGAGATACTTAAAATTAAGGAAAAAATTGTTACAAGCTAGAGAAAATTGCAGAGATCCCTGCAAGGTTTGAGTTGATAGCGGACTCAGTACACTATAGATGTCGCCTGTTCGCACACCTCGACTCTTACATAGCGTGTAGCCAACCAACATCAGGGTGGGACGGTTTGATGAATTACGACATCGCCTATTACTATGTCCAAAAAGTAAAACGGTGCGTCATCGCAGGGTTAGCAGTAGTGCGTAGATCCAGTAAAGCAAGGCAATTTTGCCCTCAGATCACAATGACACTCATAGCCTGCATACATTAATATCATTATTTATCATATATTTAATATGCTTTTGAGATGAGCCATAACTTTTAATGTCTATACCTAAGTACTCTGCAGCCCCCCTGGAAAGGGTCTGTCAGACAAGTCGCTCATGTTCATTCATTAATTAGCCAGGCGATAAAACGGCACGTTTCTCACGGTTGCAGTCAGGTTATCGGACACACTCTTCTGTCCTGTAGCTATCCGCATCCCTGCTTTTCTTAGCCTCAGTACATCAGCAGCAATACGTTGGCTGCCAAACCAGAAGAGTCCATCCAGAGCAGTGACATCAAGACCCGATTCCAGCGCCAGCTTCAGACGTTCACGCGGTGCTTTCACTACTTTAGCAATCTGCTGATACGGCGCTTCGTTTAAGCCTGTGGGATCAATGCGCCGGATACGATGCGAGAGACGGTATTGGAATTCATCCGGTATTCCGCCAAGGCTCGCTTTCAGACTGTATACGCAGCCAAAGCGTTTGCCGTTAAAGAGGACGTTTTTCTGGCTAAGCTGTAGCTCATCACGCACGCTGGCGATCAGTTGCGGGGTGCGGAGTAGCAACAAGCGAAAGGGCAGCTCAAAGCTGGTCACATAGTCCACATTCAATAAAGCAATACGCAGACGCTCTTCTGAACCCGCCTTGATTTCCCGACATTCAGCAATAACATCAGCCCACTGACCGGTAAGACGAGAACTCTCAGCAGCCTCAGTAAAGCTGTACTTTTCAGTCTGATAATCAATACGTTCGGTCACACGGAATTCCTTTCTGGTCAAATATCGGTAAGGGTTGCTCACTTTACCAGCGACAGAATGCAACCGGAAGCCTGCTGGTAGAAGTCACCAGAGTGCCCGGCATCCGCAGTGACTTCAACCGTGACAACATAATGAATATTGATTGAACTCATATACTTAAAGGCTGCCACACTGGTAATCTCTCAAGATTCATTGTTTCATCGATTTATCACCAACGATGCCAGTACGGTTCACTATTTTGCCAATGATAAAGCGACCCTGAGCCGTAACAAGGCTGAACTTGCAGGTAAACCTGATTTTCGTATTCAGGAACAGTGGCAGGTCAGCATCAAAACCGGCCAGAAAGTCACCGTAACCATCAGACTTTCCCACTCTTTTCAGATTAGTGTGCTATCGATCTTGAAGCGCCAGCTTTTACTCAGCACCGCGGAGATAAAGAAACTGATAGATGAAGGCCATATTAGTGGTATTACGATGAAAGAACTCAAATCCCGAAAACGAATGACAGGATATTTGGATTTTCAGCTGTCAGCAGTCACATTATATGCTCGGCGAAAAGTTGTTCTGGGCCAACGTTAACAGTATGAAGCTCACAATAAGATTGTGAGATTTAACCGGCCCGGGATGTTGTCTGGGTCGGTTAAACGGTGTCATGTCAAACCACAAAACGGTTAACTAAATCCTTCATAGTCACCGACAGATTGTCCAGGCGCTGGCTGTCGCTCGCGGCCTGAGAAACCAACGCCGCGTTTTGCTGCGTGACCTGCTCCATAGGCCGTAATGCCAGGTTTATCTGGGATACTCCTTGCGACTGTTCCGTCGCCACGCGAGCAATATCCGCAATATATTGCTTCATACTGGTGGTATTGTCTGCAGCAGCTTCCAGTGCGGTAGCAGATGCCGTAACCCGCTCAACGCCCTCACTGATTTTGACCATATTTTGCGCAACGAGCTCGCGGATCTGGTTAGCTTCTTTGGCGCAACGCTGCGAAAGATTCCGCACCTCACTGGCCACGACCGCAAATCCCCTCCCCATCTCTCCTGCGCGAGCAGCTTCCACTGCGGCATTCAGCGCCAGCAAGTTAGTCTGAAACGAAATATCGTCAATTGACGTCACAATATTCGAGATTTTCTCACTGGAAGCGCGAATATCTCCCATACTTTGATTTGCCGCGCTGGCGACGTAACTGGCCTGCCGAACCTCTTTTTCCAACCTGACTGTCAGATACTCTGCGTCCCGGGCATTATCCGCCGTTTGCGTTATCGAGGTAGATAGTTGTTCCATGCTGGCTACAGCCTGTACGATTGATGCAGCCTGTTCATCTGTACGTTGGGCAAGATCCTGATTACCCGCCGTAATACTGCTGCTGGCATCAGACAAAACTACGGAGCCTTGTTTAATCTCCTGGACTATATGCTGAATACTTTCCAGCATCGTGTTGTAGGCACGATTAAGTGACGAAAGCTCATCTTTCCCCGGGGTCGACAGTCGTTGAGTCAGATCGCCGTTCATGCCCGCAATCTTGCGTAGCGTTTCACTGAATTGACGATGCATATTGATTGCGATTGCCCCAGCGAACGTCAGTGATGCCAGTAATGCTAACATGCTGACAACCATATACGTTTGCCAGTTTTTTCGTGCGTCCTGTGCAAGTTTTTCCGCATTCGCCAACAGAAGATTCGCCGTGACATTTTCTATCTGCCGCATCACTTCAATACGCTGGGTTTGTACCTTAAACCAGACGGTAGGATCGACATCAAATCCACCATTCACTGCATGGTTAAACGCGGTTTCGCGCAATGAGAGCGCTTTTGACGCTTCTGGTGACTGCAGGCGGCTTTGCAACATGGCCGCCTGTTCAGGTGTGCTCAGGCGTAACGATTGTGCCAACCAGACATTCTGTTTACTGACGACATCACTGAGTTGATGTAACTGCCCTACGGCAAAATGACCGGAAGAAAAGATATTTGACAACAACGCGCGTTCAATACCTGCTTGTTCTTTTAAATTCAGCAAGTTGTAGTAGGCGGCAAATGCGTTCGCCATCTCGCCTGAATCCGTCAACTGCCCCAGTCGGCCCACAAAACTCAACACATCAGCAATGACATTAGTATAAAACGTAACCACATCGGATGCCGGAAGACCTAATTGCGTGACGTTTTCCCGGATGGTGGCAAGGGATAGAATGTTTTTCTTAAACGTGGCAACAGAAGCAGCGACATCCCCTTCAGGCAAAGCAGTATCGGACAGTGTACGCACAAAGACCTCGATCTCGCGATCGGTTAAAGCCCGCTGTACGTTTAATTCATCTTTAAACGTCTTCCCTTTAGCCCCCAGAAATCCGACGCTCATTCCGCGTTCTTTTTGCAATTCATGCACCACATTTCCAGCACTTCGTGCAAGCGCTGTTAGCTGGGCAATATTCTCCATCTGTCGTTCTGTTTCTATACGCGCCAATATTCCCGAACCTGCAAACCAACATAACGCCAATAACAGTGGTTGTAGCGCGATAATTAACTTCATTTTCATCGGCATTCGATAAACCCACCACATGTCACATCCCTCCATTAACCATATTTTCATCATGGTTATCGGCATCAAACAGCCTCTCTTTAAAATTCCCTATGAGGCAAGTGATTGTTTTTAGGCCTAATATTCACTAACATACCTCTATTGGACTATATTGATCAGAATTAATGTTTGATTTATGTGGATAATGCAAAATTATATATCAGCATTGAGTGTAATATAGATTATTATTTTATTCTTGTTGCGCGGTTATCCTTTCGATACAGGCACAGACATCCGGTTTATCTCGTGTTCCCTTAACCAATGATCAAAAGAGCAGTAATTTAATTGATGCAATACACAATACACTTTGCAAAGTGCTATTATCATTCTGCATTAAGATTATTATATTAAATATTCAACAAGAGAAAAATACATTCAAATCAACTAATTATTAGCATAATGAATTACTATTGGCAAATCCGAACAACATTTATATTGAATTAAAAAATAAGTTATCTAACATAATTATTGCTTATCACTAATCTATAAGAGAATAAACTTATGAAAAAACTCAGTATTATTGCATTGTTAGGTTCAGCATTAGCATTTTCAGCATATGCCGCTGAACAAATCTCACCAGAGCAAGCCAGCAAATATACAAAAATAGGAGAACTTAGCGTAACTGAAGACGGCTTTACAATGACAGATGACGGGCTCAGCAAAAAGGTGGATGAAAAGGGTGGCAAATACTATGTAATTACCTCAATTGAAGGGCAATCGGAACACAAAACGATCAATGCTGATATTTATAAATAAACCATAATAGAAATAAGTCATTACCAATTTGCACCGCCATGATTACTTGACCCTCCCTAAACAGGAGAGTCAAGTAATTGCATGTAATTATTGTTTTTCGTTGAATTTATTTAAGGAGATAATATGCCCAGAATTTATATCTCTGGAAAACTGACGTATATCGCCTTCTGCGCGATGACACTCTTGCTATCAGGCTGTACCTCCATTCCTTCATCAATTAAAGGTAATGGCCAACCAGACCTGCAGAAAGATTTTCTAAAACTGAAGCAAACTCCCAATCTCTATGTAGGACAGCAAGCGCGACTGGGTGGACTGGTTATCAATGTCGTTAACCAACCGCATGAAACGTTGCTCGAAATAGCGGTACTACCGCTTAATTATAATGCGAAACCAGAAATCGGGACACCATATCAAGGACGATTATTAGCCCGGAGTTCAACTTTTCTCGACCCTGTTAATTTCCGCAATCACTATGTTACCGTTTTGGGTAACCTGACCGGGAGCCGTTCTGGTCGGGTCGGTAATTCCAGTTACCCATTTGTTACAATGAATATTCTTGGGTATCAGGTATGGCAGGAAGAAACACGTATTATGCCAGCACCGGGTTTTGATTACGGTATTGGACCCGTTTGGCCTGCCGACTGGAATGGTATGATGTATCCTGGCTGGGGATGGTACGATCCGCCGCTGCAAGTGGAAAAGACGCTATCTCCTTAAGTTTCGGTACCTCCCCCTTCATAACCTCGTCTCCATTCAATGCCTGGATGGCCCACGTTTCCGGGCATTATCAGTAATCATCCGTTAATTATCTTGTTAAAGATGAATAAAAAAAGCTGGCGAATCCATCGCCAGCAAAAGTCTGTAAAGGAGTCTCGAGTTTGTCACCAATACAAGTGACATAGTAATCCTAATACTCTGGCAGATACACAACAAGTTACTCTTATATAAATTAATCCTGGATAAGATAAAACATAATATCTCATAGTAATACCTAAGGAGTATTTGTAACACCAGGATTATTCTTATACTAAAAACAAAAAACTATATATTTTTCAGGATTAAGAATTTTACTTAGGATTATTATATAGGTACATCTCTGGATAAATCATAAAAATAGATTATGTTTATATTATTATCTAAGCATAACACGGGATAATTACCCCTACACATCAAACTCGATCACCAATGTTAAAACTCTGTTTTCTACAAACATTATAACTAGACATCTGCACCAAAGGAGCATTTTTATGATTTTCATTATCACAAAGGATTTTTTCCTTTTCCAGGGTGTTTTTAACCTACAGGAAAAGGAAAAAACCATCAAAATCAATCAACTTTCAGACATTAACTTTAATGATCTGGATCACGATGTAAAAATCATTATTGACACTTATCATAATAATATTATTGATGAAACTACGGTCAAGCTACTCAATGACATCAATGTTGAAAGGATCATCATCCTGGCCCCCTTTCACATTAGCAAATTAAAAAGCCAGTCGCCTTTACTGTTCGTAAGCAGAAAAGAGCAGATATTAAATTTACTCTCCCTCATCATAGATGAAAAAATTTCATATCAAAAACCTAACGTGGCACTCTCGCACAACCAACTTAAACTTGTCAACTCCATAATTAACCAACATAACATACATGAAATCACTCAGTCCCTGAACATTTCAGAGCAAACAATGCGCATTCAAAAATTTAATATCATGCTCAAGCTAAAACTTAGAAGAATAAGCGATCTTGTTACCCTGAAGATATCACCTTATTTTTAGCATACAAGTGATTGACATTCAAAAACATCCATTAGAAAAGAAGGTTTTATGCTCGCATCTTTAATTGCCATTATGGTTGGTGGTGGTGTCGGTAGTGCTTTACGTTGGGGCATTTCCCAGCGATTGAATGCACTATTCCCTTTATTACCCCCCGGAACGCTCGTTTCAAATATAATTGCCGGATTCATTATTGGATTTGCTACAGTTTTTTTTACCCGACTAACATCATTTTCTCCGGCAGTGAAGCTGATGGTCACCACAGGGCTATGTGGTGGTTTATCGACATTCTCTACTTTTTCAGAGGAGGTATTTTCGCATTTGCAAAATGAAGATTACATTTGGGCCGGTACTGAAATTGCGGTTCACGTGCTGTTCTCCTTACTCGCCGTGTATACCGGCTTCTTAATTGCGTCATTTATTACCTATTGGTACCGATGAACCGTAAACCTTCGTAACGTATATGTGAGGGATATAATGCAGATAAAAAGAAAATTTGCGGTAATTGGCCTGGTTAATATTCTATTCGTTGTGGGGTGTGATGATAGTAAGAATGCCCCGCCACATACCGTAATACCGGATGTCGGTATTATTACGCTTAAAGAAGAATCCGTGAATATCACCAGTAAATTACCCGGGCGAATTGTACCTTATGAAGTTGCTGAGATACGTCCGCAGGTTGGGGGGATTATTCTCAGCCGTCAGTTTAAAGAAGGCAGCACGGTTAATGCCGGAGAACCGCTGTACCAGATTGACCCTGCCCCTTTACTGGTAGAACTGGATCGGGCGAAGGGAAGTCTGGCTAAGGCTCAATCAGCAGCAGATAACAGCCGCTTAACGTTGAATCGTTTTACGTCACTGCTTAAATCACATTATGTCAGCCAACAAGACTACGACGAGGCCCAGACTAACGCGAAGGAAGCGCAGGCAAACCTGCAAGTGGCGAAAGCGGCGGTTGAAAGTGCCAGAATCAACCTGAACTATGCCAGCGTCACCTCGCCGCTGAGTGGATTAAGCGGCAAATCAACTGTCACCATCGGCGCACTTGTCACCGCCAATCAGGGGCAAGCACTGGTCACAGTTCAACGTCTTGATCCTATATACGTGGATGTTACCCAGTCCGCCAATGATTTTCTCCGGCTAAAAACAGACATGGAGCAAGGCATAATAGAGCAAAGCCAGGGCCAGGCAACGGCCATATTAGAGTTTGATAACGGTAAGCAATATGCTCACACAGGGAAATTACAGTTTTCCGACCTCACAGTGGATGAAACAACGGGGTCTGTTACGCTCAGAGCAATTTTTCCTAATCCAGATAACACGCTATTACCTGGCATGTACGTCACTGCCGTGCTCAGTGAGGGTATCCAGCGCAATGTATTGTTGGTTCCACAAGAAGCGGTAACTCGCAATGCCAGCGGCAAAGCCACAACGCTTATTCTTGATCCGGAAAACATCGTCCAGTCGCGTGAAATTATTGCCACTAAAGCAATAGGAGATAAGTGGCTGGTAACTTCCGGTTTGCACCCTGGCGATAGGGTCATTATTTCTGGGCTCCAACAGATTCGGCCTGGCATTAAAGCTCATGCTCTCCCCTCCCCTTTAGATTCAAATCCCCCTTTACCTCAGTAAGGCCGGGTAACAGGAGTTTTTTCTATGGCTAATTTTTTTATTGAGCGCCCGGTCTTCGCCTGGGTTCTTGCTATTATCATGATGTTAAGCGGCGTCATTGCTATTACTCAGTTGCCCATTGCTCAATACCCCAACATTGCCCCACCAGCGGTAACTATCAGCGCATCATACCCAGGAGCCGATGCACAGACTGTACAAAACTCGGTGACGCAGATTATTGAACAGAATATGAATGGTCTGGATGGATTAATGTATATGTCCTCAACCAGCGACGCCTCTGGCAATGCCGCCCTGACCCTCACGTTCGAGTCGGGGACCAACCCGGATATCGCTCAGGTACAGGTGCAGAATAAATTACAGTTGGCGATGCCGTCATTACCGCAGCAAGTACAACAGCAAGGCATTAGTGTTGATAAAGCCAGCAGCAATATTTTACTGGTTGCCGCATTTATTTCAGAGGATGGGGCGCTTAACCAGTACGATATTGCCGACTATGTTGCGTCCAATATCAAAGATCCGCTTAGCAGAATCGCAGGGGTGGGCAGCATTCAACTATTTGGTTCACAGCATGCCATGCGAATTTGGCTTGATCCGGTCAAACTCAACCAATATCAGCTTGTCCCTCAGGATGTCATTCAGAAAGTCAAAATACAGAATAATCAAATATCGGGAGGACAGTTAGGCGGCGCACCGCAGGCAAATAACCAGCAGTTGAATGCTTCAATTATCGTCCAGACCCGATTACAAAATACACAGGAGTTTGGAAATATTCTACTGAAAGTTCAACAAGATGGCTCACACGTTACATTGAACGACGTTGCTCACATTGAACTGGGTGCTGAAAGTTATGGCACTGTAGCAAAATACAATGGGAACCCTGCAGCAGGGATTGCGATTAAGTTGGCCACAGGTGCCAATGCCCTGGATACCGCAAAGTTAGTCAAAGAGGAAATAGCCCGGCTTTCGCCCTGGTTCCCGCCAGGTCTCAAAACCGTCTATCCCTATGACACAACGCCCTTCATTAAGATATCCATACAAGAAGTCGTTAAAACGCTGGTTGAGGCCATTGTTTTAGTTTTCATTGTTATGTATTTATTCTTACAAAATTTTCGGGCAACACTTATTCCAACAATAGCAGTCCCGGTTGTCATACTAGGCACATTTGCCGTTCTCTCCGTTGCTGGCTTTACCATCAATACTCTGACAATGTTTGGCCTTGTCCTGGCCATTGGTCTGCTCGTTGATGATGCTATTGTGGTGGTGGAAAATGTTGAGCGCGTGATTGCAGAGGAACACCTTTCCCCCAAAGAAGCTACGCATAAATCAATGTCACAAATACAAGGGGCGCTGTTGGGGATTGTGCTGGTCCTGTCGGCTGTATTTGTACCGATGGCGCTACTCGGCGGTTCTACCGGAGAGATATACCGGCAATTCTCAGTAACGATTGTCGCCGCCATGGCGCTTTCTTTATTAACCGCATTATCGTTAACGCCCGCATTATGTGCCACGCTGCTCAAACCAGCGCATCATGATACCTCCCATTCTGCACCTCGTTTTTTCACACTGTTTAACCAGCACTTTGAGCGTTTTACCCAGCATTACAGCGACAGTACGCGCAAGATTCTGCGAGTCACTTCTCGATATATGATTCTGTATTTACTGATCATTATTGCTATGGTGCTACTGTTTCTACGCATTCCGACCTCATTTTTACCTGAGGAGGATCAGGGCGTTTTGCTGACCATGGCCCAACTGCCGCCGGGTGCTACGCTGGTTAAAACTAATAAAGTACTTGAAGACGTCAGCCACTATTACCTGACACAAGAAAAAAGTAATGTGGAATCAGTCTTTACTGTCAGCGGTTTTGGATTTAGCGGGCAAGGTCAGAACAACGGGTTGGCCTTTGTAAGCCTGAAACCCTGGTCTGAACGCACGGCAAGTGCCGATGGTATTAATGCGATCATTCAACGTGCCACCAGAGGTCTGGCTACAATAAATCAGGCTATTGTTTATCCCTTCAATTTACCCGCCGTCCCGGAACTTGGCACGGCCTCAGGTTTTGATCTGGAACTTATAGATAAAGCCAACTTGGGTCACCAAAAGCTCACTCAGGCAAGAAATCAGCTCCTCGGTATGGCAAAACAGCATCCCGAACAGGTGGTCGGCGTTCGCCCCAATGGACTGGAAGATACGCCCATGTTTCGGGTGCATGTCAATGCGGCAAAAGCAGAATCTATGGGCGTATCTCTCAACGATATAAATCAGACGATCTCAACCGCTTTTGGTAGCAGCTACGTTAACGACTTCCTGGATAATGGACGCGTCAAAAAGGTCTTCGTACAGGCAGCCATTCCTTATCGCATGCTTCCGGAAAGTATTGATAGCTGGTATGTCCGTAACGCTTCTGGGGACATGGTACCGTTTAGCGCATTTGCCTATACAGATTGGACTTATGGTTCACCGCGTCTTGAACGCTATAACGGCTCTCCTTCAATGGAGATTCTTGGCGAAGCCGCACCGGGAAAAAGCACCGGAGATGCCATGGCATTTATGGTCTCACTCATCGAAAAACTGCCAGCTGGCATCGGATATGACTGGACAGGAATGTCGTACCAGGAGCGTTTATCCACCGACCAGGCCCCTATGCTGTACCTTATTTCAATCGTCGTTGTTTTTCTGTGTCTGGCAGCGCTCTATGAAAGCTGGTCAATTCCCTTTGCCGTAATGCTGGTTGTTCCACTTGGCGTTGTTGGCGCCTTATCAGCGACCTGGTTGCGTGGGTTATCCAACGATGTCTATTTTCAGGTCGGTCTACTGACAACAATTGGGTTATCGGCTAAAAACGCGATTTTGATTGTAGAATTTGCCGTTGAAATTATGCAAAAACAGGGTAAAAGCGATATTGAAGCGACATTAGACGCAGCCAGAATGCGCTTAAGACCGATTCTGATGACCTCTTTGGCATTCATTCTTGGTGTGCTTCCATTAGTCATTAGCAACGGCGCGGGTTCAGGCGCACAAAACGCAGTAGGCACAGGCGTGATGGGCGGAATGATTGCCGCAACGGTCCTGGCGATATTCTTTGTTCCCGTATTCTTTATTGTTGTACATCGCTTTTTTACAAAAATAGCGATAAGAAAATAAACAATGTTAGTTAGGATTTATTTATTAAAAATACGTACTGGAGGTTTTGCAACATATCGCAAGAGTGTTTACGATAATCCCGGTATCAGTGCAGACTGATCCCCTGAGAAAACATTTGGTATGCTTCCGATTTTAACTGCCCGCAAGGGCAGTTTTTTTTATGTAATGACCCCACTACCAGTGGCCAGATAATAGTAACAGCTAACTACTCAGTTTCAGGTTTTACGAAATTGATTAGCAATATATGCGCAACTAATACCGCTCAGCATAAGTTCAATTCCCGTCACCATTGATACCATATAAATTGATGCCTGTGGAGTGGCAGTAATAAAACACCATGCGATAAAGAGATCCAATATACCGATAACTCCCTGTAACCATACCTTTTTCTCTTTTCTGTGCTTAAAAAAGGTAGTCAGTCGGATAACCCCACCAAAACAAAATAAACATGCCAAAAAAGTTGCAATTGCAAAAACACCTAATTCGGGTGCAGTAATAAAAAAATACCCCATCAAAAAATATGCAATACTGACGACTACCCCAGAAACAACTGGCCAAAAATTATGCACCCTGTTTTTAAACATACCCACTGCTAACGCTACACCACTGCACATCAAAATCCCGCCGACAATGATACTGAGCACACCTCCAGACACATAAGGGAAAAGGATAAAAAGCACCCCACCCAAGAACATCAGGCATGCCAAGAACTTAAGAAACCGCCGCTGTTTGACCAGCACATCATCGTCAAGCTTAGATAGAATATCTCGTGTTACATTTAACATTTGCTTCTCCTGTAAGTCAGAGTACTACTGACAACATTAATTTATTCTAAATATCATCAATAAATACTACGTCATTAATAATATAGTCCGATGATTTCTTCTTAAACGCCTTACAACTATCTAATAACAAAAGAAAATATTGAACATATTAAAAACCCCATTCGATTCAAAATATGACATCCAGGCTGTTCCAGGATATATATTTAATGTCGCAATCAGACTTTTCACCCATAGATATTAATTGATACACGAGGTACGTTAGATGAATAAAACATTAAGCATGATCGTTGGGTCCCTACTCATGATCCCTGCTCTGGGTCAGGCGGCAGAAAATCACAAACCCGTCAGTCAATGGACGTGTGAAGATTTTCTTGCCACAGATACCACATTCCAACCCACAGTGGTTGGCTTTGCCGAAGCGTTGAATAAAAAGGACAAACCAGAAGACGCGGTATTGGATGTTAAAGGGGTTGAAACAGTGACCCCTGCACTGGTGCAGGCATGTATGCAGGATAAAAAAGCCAATTTTAAGAAAAAAGCTGACAGTGAGTGGGACAAAATCAAAAAAGATCTGTAATTAAACCAACACCAGTAATTTTTTTATTGATATCACTGAAGCGAGAACTGTACCCCAGCAGTTCCCGCTTCAGTAAATTAATTGTATTAAAGACACCATGAGGTTATATATGAAACGCGCACTTATCACACTTACTCCCCTGTTATCCTTATTTATGCTAAACGTCCCTATTACGCATGCGGCAGACAACAGTCCTGATAAAATGACCTGTCAGGAGTTTATCAATCTGAATCCTAAGGCCATGCTTCCAGTTGCATGGTGGATGCTCAATGAAGAAACGGTTTATAAGGGTGGTGATTCTGTTTCTCTGAATGAAACAGACCTTACCAGCATCCCGCAAGTCATTGAATATTGTAAACACAACCCACAATCAAAATTATATTCATTCAAAGACAAGTAATTATCCATTAATAAATTAAGTAGTAATTTATCTTTTGTATGGAAAATAGCCAAGTCACATCTTTTTATAAACCTTAAGCAAGGGGCACAGGGTATATGGGAATATTACCTGTACAATTTCAAATACTGGATCCAGCGAATACAGCATTTATGCTGTTATGCACCAGTCTGGTCATGTTAATGACACCGGGGCTTGCTTTTTTTTACGGTGGTTTAGTCCAGCGTAAAGGCATACTTACCATTATGTTTCAGAGTTTTGTCTCTATGAGCTGGGTAGCCATATTATGGTTTGCCGTGGGTTATTCCCTGGCCTTCGGTCCCAGCCTCAATGGCATTATTGGCAATCCGCTTCACTATGCGTTTTTACAAAATATCAATGCGAACACGCTGTTCACCGGCAATGATGCAGGGATCCCCATCCTGGTACATTTTGTTTACCAAATGATGTTTGCCATTATCACTCCGGCGCTAATCACTGGCGCATTTGTCGGACGGGTGAAATTCAAGGCGTACCTGATTTTTATTACCCTTTGGACATTATTCGTTTACTGCCCGTTTGTGCATATGGTCTGGAGTCCGCAGGGCGTGATGGCTAAATGGGGAGTGGTTGATTTTGCCGGTGGTATTGTCGTCCACGCGACAGCAGGTTTCGCTGCGCTTGCTTCCGCTTTATACGTCGGGCGTCGAGTCATTCAGCCTGATGGTAGCCACAACATTCCTTATATTGCTCTGGGTGCGGGGTTACTGTGGTTTGGCTGGTATGGCTTTAACGCAGGCTCTGAATTACAGGTTAACACAATTACTGTCTCTGCGTTTGTTACCACCGACATTGCTGCTGCTTTTGCCGGTGCGACATGGCTATTCATTGAGAAAATGCATACCGGTAAACCAAAGTTTGTTGGCTTCCTGACAGGAGCCGTCGCAGGCCTCGCCACCATAACTCCTGCTGCAGGGTATGTTTCAATTCAATCAGCCGCATTAATTGGTGTTGTTGCCGGTTTTGTCTGCTACTACTGCGCACTGTTCGTTAAAAAGTATGTCGATGATGCGTTGGACGTTTTTGGCGTACATGGTATGGGAGGAATTACTGGCTCAATCCTGCTTGGTGTTTTCGCATCACAGGCATGGAATAGCAAAGGACCTTCAGGTTTGCTTGAAGGTGGTGGCATTTTGCAAGTTGCAAAACAACTCGCCGCTGTACTTATTACCAGCATATGGTCTTTTATTTTTACCCTTCTGATTTTATGGATAATTAACAAATTTACCCCGGTACGAATTTCAACCAATGACGCCCGCCAATCTCCTGATTATTCAGCATTTGGCGAAGATGCCTATACCCCTTCAGGTAAGGAGTAATTTATGAAACTTAGCCCCAGAGAAATAGAGAAAATAATGATTTACTCACTTGCCAGCGTGGCTCAAAGTCGGAAAGAAAAAGGAATTAAACTTAATTATCCGGAAGCCGTTTCTATTATTGCGTCAACGGCCATGGAATGTGCCAGAGAAGGTAATGATCTGGAAACGGTCATGAATAAATCTAGAGATGTTTTGACTAAAGATGACGTCATGGAGGGCGTCGCTGACCTTATCCCACAAATACAGGTTGAAGCTATTTTCACCGATGGCAGCAGACTGGTAACCGTGCACGATCCTATTCGTTAAGAGCAGGAGAAATAGACTATGTCGCAGAACAAAGAAACAGAAAATGTACCCTATGGTGGCTACCTTTTAGATGCCTCCCCTATTTCATTTAATACAGAAAAACCTGTAACCAAAGTACGTGTCAAAAATACAGGGGATCGGCCGGTGCAGGTAGGATCACACTTCCATTTCTTCGAAGTTAATAAAGAACTGGAGTTTGATCGTGAAAGCGCACTGGGTAAACGCTTAAATATTACTGCCACAACAGCGATACGCTTTGAACCCGGTGATGAGATAGAAATAGAACTTATTCCCTATAGCGGTGATAACGATATTTTTGGTTTTAATAACCTTGTTGACATGACCGGTAAACAACTCGCTGAAGTGATCAACGATCCAATAAAGTTAAAAGCACTCATTGATAACGCCCGGCAAGCCGGTTTCAAAATGTCTAACAATCCTAGCTGAGGACCTTTTATGCCAACAATATCCAGAAAGGAATATGCCAGTCTGTTTGGTCCAACGACCGGTGATAAAATTCGTTTAGGTGAAACTGATTTATATATTGAAATCGAACAAGATCTACGTGGTTATGGTGATGAAGCGGTATATGGCGGTGGAAAATCGTTACGCGATGGTATGGGGGCTAATAATCAGTGTTCCCGCGACCAGGGCGTTCTCGATCTGGTCATTACCAATGTCACGATAGTGGATGCCAAACTTGGGGTTATTAAAGCAGATGTTGGTATTAAGGATGGATTAATATCGGGTATTGGTAAAAGCGGTAACCCTGCAATCATGTCTGGTATCACGCCAGGGATGACGGTCGGGCTTAGTACCGATGCCATTTCAGGTGAGCATTTGATTCTGACTGCGGCAGGTATCGACTCCCATATTCATCTGATCTCTCCCCAGCAAGCTTATGCCGCATTGTCTAACGGTATCACCACCTTTTTCGGCGGAGGAATTGGACCGACTGATGGCACTAATGGCACTACAGTGACCGCTGGGCCTAAGAATATGCGCGCCATGCTACGGGCATGGGAAGGTATTCCAGTCAATATTGGCCTGCTGGGCAAAGGCAATGCCTACAGTAAAGCCCCACTCGAAGAGCAAATTATTGCCGGTGCCGTTGGGCTAAAAGTGCATGAGGACTGGGGTGCCACGCCTAACTCGCTCCGCCACGCCTTGCGCACCGCAGATGATATGGATATTCAGGTCTCCGTACACACTGACAGCCTCAATGAAGCCGGATATGTTGAGAATACGATTGCAGCCTTTGAAGGAAGGACAATTCACACCTTTCATACAGAAGGCGCTGGCGGTGGTCATGCCCCGGATATTATCAAGGTCGCAAGCCAACCAAACGTCCTGCCGAGCTCGACCAATCCAACATTACCGTTTGGCATTAACAGCCAGGCAGAACTGTTCGATATGATTATGGTATGCCATAACCTGAATCCTAACGTTGCTGCCGATGTTTCATTTGCAGAAAGCCGTGTTCGTCCTGAGACGATTGCAGCAGAAAACATTCTTCATGATATGGGCGTTATATCCATGTTCTCCAGCGATTCTCAGGCAATGGGTCGCGTGGGAGAAAACTGGTTGCGCCTGGTGCAAACTGCGCATGCGATGAAAGTCGCACGCGGGAAATTACCGGAAGACAATCCGAACAATGACAATTTCCGCGTTCTACGATACGTTGCCAAAATTACGATTAACCCAGCTATTACACAAGGTGTTAGCCATATTCTTGGTTCTGTTGAAGTGGGTAAAATGGCTGACCTTGTACTCTGGGAACCTCAATTTTTTGGGGCCAAGCCGAAACTTATTATTAAAGGGGGAATGATTAACTGGTCTTTAATGGGTGATCCTAACGCTTCTCTGCCTACTCCTCAGCCCGTTTTTTATCGTCCAATGTTTGGTGCCATGGGAAAAACGTTGCAGGATACTTGCATTACCTTCGTATCGCAGGCTGCCCTTGAGGATGGCGTTAAAGAAAAGGCCGGACTTGAGAGACAGGTGGTTGCAGTTAATAACTGTCGTAGCATTAGCAAACATGACCTTATCAGAAATAATGCAACCCCACATATTGATGTGAACCCAGAAACATTTGCCGTAAAAGTTGATGGTGTGCATGCAACCTGCCAGCCTATTCAAACTGCCGTTATGAATCAAAAATATTTCTTTGGTTAAAAGGAAAGCTGTTATGTATTTAATCGAAAAAACCCTCGGAAATATAAATTCCTGCGGCGAACCTGATCTATCCACTGAAGGTATCAACCATGATGTGCTGATACTGGAGCAATGGGAAGCACAAAAAAGCCGTTGCCGTAAAAAAAGTCAACTCGGCTACGATATTGGTTTATCGCTTGATCGTCATATCCGTCTTAATGATGGTGATATTCTTTTATATGATAAAACCAATCGATATTTACTTACGGTAAAAATACAGCTACGACGCGTGATGGTTGTCGATCTTGGATTATTTGGCGTGGAGAAAATCACCGACCTTCTGACTCGAGCGTTTGAACTAGGTCACGCCTTAGGAAATCAGCACTGGAAAGCTGTTATAAAAGGATACTGTGTTTTTATTCCTATTGTTGTAGCCGACAAAATGTTGGCTTCAGTCATGAAATCTCATGGTTACATTGAAGGGCAATACTATTTTACGGAAGGTGAAAAAGTCATCCCGCTCTTAACGCCGTCTGAATCCCGACTTCTTTTTGGTGGCGCGGAAGAAGCACATACGCATGTACACATTGACCACTAACGTAATGAGGTTGCCGATCATGCAAGAGAGTTCACATAGGTTACCTAATATCGCTCGGATACTGCAATTTGGCGATTCAGTTCTTCCTGTTGGGGCATTTACCTTTTCCTGTGGAGTTGAATCTGCCATTTCTTGCGGTATTGTCTACGATCGGCAAACCCTCAAACAATATGTTTGTACCGCCTTATTGCAGGCCGCTAAGTGCGATGCTGTCGCGCAAATACAAACCCTGCGCGCCTGCCGCAGTAACAGGTTAAATGACCTTATCTCAATTGATAAGGATGTGATCAGTAGAAAACTATCACCAGAATCCCGAGTGATGACCCAAAGAATGGGGAAAAAATTAACTGAGCTTTCGACAGCTATTTACCATGATCCGGTATTTAACTGGTGGCTTGAGCAAATTCGCCAAGGAACGGTTATTGGCACCTACCCTGTTTCCCATGGGCTACTCATGAGCCATTTGGATCTTGATGAAGATGCGATGCTGGCCATGCATTTTTATGGCGTAGCAATGACTATTCTCAGTGCCGCGCAAAGACTGATGCGGATCACGCATCTGGATAGCCAAAAAATTCTGGCCGAAGTCACGTCACTTTTTCCTGATTACGCTGAAATGGCGCTCAACACCCGACCGGAAGAAATGTCTTCTTTTTCTCCGGTGATCGACATTCTGGCTGCTGTTCATGTCGATGCCCATGTACGTTTATTTATGAATTAACTGAGGTTAGAAATGAAAAAAATTACCCGAATTGGCATTGGTGGTCCCGTAGGTTCAGGAAAAACGGCCATTATTGAGGTTATTACTCCTGTTCTTATTCGTCGGGGATATAAACCTCTGATTGTGACCAATGATGTTGTCACAACGGAGGATGCAAAGCAGGTTAAAAGAACACTAAAAGGAATATTAGCAGAAGAAAAAATCATTGGCGTTGAAACTGGGGCATGTCCACACACTGCTGTGCGCGAAGATCCCAGTATGAATATTGCTGCTGTGGAAGAAATGGAAGATAAATTCCCGGATAGCGATTTAATTATGATTGAAAGCGGTGGCGATAACCTTACCCTCACTTTCAGTCCTGCATTGGCTGATTTTTATATTTATGTCATTGACGTAGCTGAAGGTGAAAAAATCCCACGTAAAAATGGCCCAGGTCTGGTTCAGGCTGATATTTTAATCATCAATAAAATTGATCTAGCGCCCTATGTAGGTGCCAGTCTGGAAGTAATGGAAGCGGATACCCGTTATGTCAGAAACAATCGCCCTTATATTTTAACTAACTGTAAAACAGGCGAAGGTATTGAGCAGCTTGTGGACATGATTGAACGCGATTTTTTATTTGGTCACACTATTGAAGGAAAACAAGATGACGCATTCACAGAATATAAATGACCAGGTAGAGAAGAGCCGGAAACGTTGGGACACGCAAATCCCCATAGAGTATCGTCAGGAGCCGGAGCAAATGCCCAGTGGGGCAATCGGTAAAGATGGTTTTTTGTACCTGGGTTTTACGCGTACCGGGAGAAAAAGCATTCTTCATCGTATGGAAAAGCGAACCCCATTATTTGCGCAAAAGGCATTGTATCATGATGAGGCACTGCCGGATCTTCCCTGCGTGACCATGATATCAACTTCAGGCTGTGTGCTGCAGGGGGATCGCATGGTGTTATCCATCAACGTGGGTGAAAATGCTTTCGCCAGCGTAAACACTCAATCAGCAACCAAAGTACACTCGATGGATAAAAACTATGGAGCGCAGATTCAATTCATCCAACTACACGATAATTCCTATCTGGAATACCTACCCGATCCTTTAATCCTACATCACAATGCAAGATTTGTTAACGATACCGTCATCGATTATAAAAGAAACGCAACACTTATTTATTCCGAAGTCATTATACCGGGACGTCGTTACCATCATGAAAATGAGCTAAATGGTTTTGATTATTATTCCTCAACAGTATCTGCAAAAGATGAGTCTGGAAATATTGTTTTCAAAGAACAGATTGTGCTGAAACCCAAGGAGCATCCCATGACTGAACTCGGGGTAATGGGAGGTTTTCAAATTATCGGCACTATTTTTATATTAACTCCAGTAGAAAACATATCATCCATTCAGGCGGCCTTCAAAGCTTATTATGGCAAAGATTGTTGCTACGGAATGTCAACACTTCCCGCCGAATCCGGCCTTATATTTAAGATATTAGCTAATGACAGTAGTATTATTAAAAAACATATCCGTAAAGTGTGGGCCATGACCAGAAAAGTCGTTCTGAATGCAGAGTTACCGCCCCCATTTATCTGGAAACAATAATACCTCCTTATTACTTTTACGCTGGTAAATAATGATGATAACACACTCAATCCCAGTATTATGGAAAAATAATATTGATAAGCACTACATTCTCAAAATTATTGATATATCATTACGTGGTTGTGCTCAGGTAATGTTTCAAAACAATCCCATCACTGGGTTATTGTTTTTTATTGCTATATTTATCGCTGCTTATAGCAATAATAATCCATTGGCTGCATGGGGGTGCGTAATTGGAACTGTCCTGGCTTCAATTACGGGAGCCATAACTCATGATGTAAAAGGTTGGCGGGATGGCCTCTATAGTTATAATGGCTGTCTGGTCGGCATTGCTATTCCTGTGTTTATCACTGCAACGCCGTTAATGTGGTTCTGCCTGATCGTTGGTAGTGTCGTATCAGTTATTGCTACGGTTTGCATCGCCGATATTTTAAAAACGTGGAAAGTTGCTGCGTTAACAGCGCCGTTTGTGCTAACAACATGGGTCATTCTACTGGCCAGCTATGCATTTCATAATATCTATGGTTCGGGTTTACCCTCCCCAGAGTTATCCCAACATTATATCCCAACAACGCCTGGCGATTACTCTCTTAGCTTTTTTATCGACGGCACCCTACATGGGATATCACAGGTATTTTTGTTTCCAGGGATTCTTGCTAGTTTATTCTTCATTGCAGGTCTGGCAGTAGAATCTGTTGTATGCGCCTGCTATGCCATCGTCGGCTCTCTAATCGCGACACTGCTTGCGTATTATCTGGGTGCTAATGCTCATGACATTTCTACAGGACTGTATGCCTTTAGTGCCGTGTTGACATCAGTTGCCCTAGGTACAGTATTTAATCAACCTGGCTGGCGAGTATTTATTTATACTATCTCAGGTATCATTTTTACAGTTTTTATTCAGGCTGCCATGAATGTGCTTTTAATGCCTTTTGGTATACCAACATTAACCATGCCATTTGTTATTTCATCATGGTTATTCCTGGTGCCGAATAAAGAATTTATGCCAGAGCATCGTCACTCCTGAATCAATGAGAGAATCATTATGACTGAAGAATTTCTTTTCCGACTTATATTAGCCAGTCTGCTCGGCGGCGTAATTGGTCTGGAGCGTCAAATTCGCGCTAAAGAAGCAGGTGTACGCACACATATCTTGATTGGTATTGGCAGTGCCATGTTCATGATCGTTTCTAAATACGGTTTCTATGATGTTATTGAACATACCCATATAGGATTAGATCCCAGCAGAATCGCAGCTCAGGTTGTCACTGGCGTAGGATTTCTCGGTGCGGGGAATATTCTGGTACAAAAACAAACCATCAGAGGATTAACAACAGCTGCGGATGTGTGGGTCACCGCAGCAATAGGTTTGGTTATCGGCAGTGGAATGTATGAAGTTGGCATCATAGGTACGATTATGGCGCTCATTGTGCTGGAGTTTTTCCGTCAGCTTACCTACCGCTTTTTAAATCGCCATCTACAACTACGTATGCGTATTGCAGCCGGGACTGCGCAAGTTGTTCTGACCTCGCTTAATGAACAGGGATATCGCATCCAACTGCGTTCACTGGCTAATGATACATCCGACTCTCATGTTCTCACGGCAAACATTGAGTATACGGACGCAACCTCGGTGAATCAGATTCTTTCTTCACTTAAAGAAAACCCTGCTATTAAAGAGGTTTCTGTCGTATAGCTACTATTCAGATATTAATTATATTAAATGCGATAGTAACATTATTTATCATTAATTATTTCTACATCGAAAATAGGATTTAACTATTAAACTAAGAGCTACATATTTTGAAGACTGTGTTATATAATATTTGCCCTCCTCTGCACTTTAACAACTTAATTCTGGTCTAGAACAATGACCTACGATACCTTTTCACAATAGATAACATGAAATCTTATGTCGTACTAAGTCACTCATTTTTCTGAGTTTAAGCAACAACATTATATTATACTTATGGCAATTATAGGTCTTCAATGAGATGTGCATTCGCTCAGCAATTGAAGAACATGACTTTTGCTGCAGAATATAAGTAAGAATCTGATGCTGTCGGCGAGAAAGCGATAATTCCGGAGTGATAGCATTATTTTCATTGCAATTTAGCAAAGTAATGAAGCCACTCAGCGAAACGTTTCGATTAACAAAAAAAACGGGGATATCACCGAAGCACCGTTTGATTCTAAACGGTGAAAGTATATAAATTTTTGAAGGCTTAATTTTCTCTAATTGATACGCTAATCGAGTATGGAAAATATTGTTATTTAATGTATCAATGATCACTTTCGCATTATGATTTTCTAAAGCGCATAGCTCATGTGCATGCTGGACATGAATGATCACATCATTTTTAAAAAGATGGTAAATAGCCTGTAACAACATAATATCTTTGGTAAAGATCAAAAACACTATCCTCTCCTGCAATGTGTATTTTAATTAACAAATATTATAGTCACCAATGGCAACTATCTATACGCCATCGTTTCAAAATCAGTCTATTAATGACAATATTGGGGAAAACATGAATACTTCTGGCTGGCTTCTTAAGGGTGGAGAAGCAAAAACATCCGTCTTCCACCTCGGCAGGTATTGTAGCGAATGGAAAGCATCAACATACTCCTATGGTGAACCGAGTTTTCATATCGTCCTGAGCGGGGAGTGCTGGCTGGATTTACTTAACCAACAACCACGTATCAAACTGGAAAAGGGAGATATTCTCTTCTTTTTTAATAATTTTCCTTTTTTTCTGGCCTCATCTCCTGATACAAGTCTTGATGATTTACCACGTAAACAGATGAGTAAGATTGAAGAATCATCTTCAGAATCCACCGATCTGCTTTGTGGTTTCATCCAACCCAGATCTATCGCTAGCCAATTGCTATTTGCCTTACTTCCGGACATTTTTGTGATCAAACAAAAAGACGACGTCAGCAATAAAATACACACTCTCTTTGAGTTACTACTGACTGAAGTAAACGCATCTGCCGATGAAAATAATTGCATTATTGCGCACCTGACCGATGCTATATTGCATTATGTCATTAGCGAATCCTCTTCCTTATATGATATTGACGTAAACCTCTTGAATGCGGCAAATGATGAAGCCTTAGCCAAATTAATCATTGCAATAATAGACAACCCACAGTATTCATGGTCGCTGGATGATATGGCTCGCTTCACCTATATGTCGCGTTCGACATTTATTCGCCGTATATTGAAAGCGACAAGCTACACACCGAACCAGGTATTAAGCAAATTAAGGATTTATGTATCATTAAACCTGCTCAGAAGAGGTATAAAAAATGAGGTCATTTACAGCAGAGTAGGATATGAATCATTATCTGGATTCTATCAGGCATTTAAACGTGTTATGGGGACAGCACCAGGAGACTATCTCTCATCTGGTAAATAAACTACCCACGGAGTGAATCCGTGGGCTATCTTGAGAACGCTTCCCCATTCTGGCATCCCGTCGAACGTTAAGGTTATAATCCTTACAACGATTTTATTGGATTAGAAGCGACAATGACAAAACTTACCCTACAAGAACAGATGCTTAAAGCAGGTCTGGTCAGCAGCAAAAAAATGGCCAAAGTGCAAAGAACGGCGAAGAAGTCACGCGTTCAGGCTCGTGAAGCCAGAGAAGCGGTTGAAGAGAATAAAAAAGCGCAAATTGAGCGCGACAAACAGCTCAGTGAGCAGCAGAAGCAAGCCGTTCAATCTAAAGAGTATAAAGCGCAGATCAAGCAACTGATTGAGATGAACAAAATCACCATTACCAGTGGCGATATTGGGTACAACTTCACTGATAATAATCTGATCAAAAAAGTCTATGTTGATAAAGTGACGCAGTCTCAGCTGATTAAAGGCCGTCTGGCCATAGCCCGACTGACGGCGGAAAACGGCAGCGAGAGCGAATACGCCATCATTCCGGCTGTCGTTGCCGACAAGATTGCACAGCGTGACGCAAGCTATATTGTTTTAAATTGCGAGCTGAGTCAGGAAGCGAAGGACGAAGACGATCCATATGCTGATTTCGTCATCCCTGATGATTTAATGTGGTAAGAAAAAAACAGATATTCGTTATGTATTTCGGTGAACGCCAACGCCGCCACCGAAATACTATCGACGTCACTTATCCCCTGACACTGTCGACTAAAACTTGTAGTGCTCTTTGCTCAGCCCGTATTTTCTCATGCGTAAATACAGTTTTTTACGCGGGATTTGTAAATACTCCGCTACTTCATTAATTCGCCCCTGGTGAATATTCAGCGCTTCAGTAATGATCTGTCGCTCGTACTCTTCAACCCGACGATCGAGCGGTGTCGGTTCCAGCAAATGCAATTGCGGATTCGCGGTTTCAGCCAGCGGAAGTAGCCCAACGGCAAAAAGTTCAGCGGCATTCGCCAGTTCCCGGACATTACTTAACCACACGCGACGCCGCATGCCTTTCAATAAATCGCCTTCAACGTCGGGCACGGGATGGTTCAGGCGCAGACAGGCTTTCTGCAGATAGTGACGAAACAGCGGCTCAATATCATCCGGTCGCTGAGACAGCGGCAGGCAACCAATCTGTGTCATCGCGAAACAGTAATAAAGTTCAGCCGCAATTTGATTGGTTGCTGCCAGTTCCACCAACGATGCGCCGCCAATGCCTATCAGACGAAACGGGCGCCGCTCCAGGCTTTGCAAGTGCACCAGATGGTGCTGCTGTTCGCTCGTCAGGCACTCAATATGGCTGAGAACCAGCGTTCCTCCTTGCGCCTGTGCAATAAGGTCATTGAGTTGTCCCGTATTCCCGGGCGTCAGTTCACCGCGGATGAACGGTCCCTCCGCGCTACGTCCAAACTGATGCAAATAACGGGCTCCGGTCATGCGCCCCGTTCCCGGCTCGCCATAAAACCAGACGGCGATATCCGTTTCCGCCAGTTGCTGCAGGCGCCGACGATACTGATTAACCCAGTCACTGTAACCGAGCAATTCCACCTGGAGCTTTTGTTGGCAATAATGGCGACGAGCAATCACGGATTTTCTCTGACGCAGCGCATCATCAACCAGCGACAGCAGTTTGCCGGGATCGACCGGCTTTTGCAGAAAGTCCCATGCGCCTTTCTTTACGGCTTCCACCGCCATCGGAACGTCGCCATGCCCGGTAATAAGCAGGATTGGCAGCTGATTATCATCCTGATGGAACAGCGTCATCAGATCGATCCCATTGCACCCGGGCATACATACATCACTCAGAACAATCCCCGGCCAGTCAGCCTGCAGCCAGTTTCGGGCATCAAAAGGATTACTGCATGCGTAGACACGATACCCCTCCTGTTCAAGCAACAGCGTGTAAGCGTCGAGAACATCGGCATCATCATCAATCAACAGAACAGAATATTCATCACTCAACATCGTTTACATCCGTCAGATTAAATTGCAGAACGACGCAGGCATTACGCCCCAGTGTCGACGCAAGGCGCAGCTCGCCATTCATTTGCCCCATTAACGATACACAAATCGATAAGCCGATACCGAGACCCACATCCTTACTGGTAGTAAACGGCTTTAACAGCGATGGCAATAATGCCTCAGGCCAGCCGGGACCGTTATCACTGACAAAGACGCACAATCGGCTACCCTCAGCCTGCCAGTAGACCTCTATTTGTGCGGCAGTTGGGCAGGCGTCCAGCGCATTTGCCAGTACGTTTACCAGCACCTGCTGAATACGCACTTCATCACCTGTCACCCATACGCTGTGGTCGGGAAGCGTCAGCGTACCCTGCTGCGGCTTATGTCGCATGGCCAACAGTTCCCAGGCAGCGCTGAATGTTTGTCGGAGATCGACCGGATGCAAAGGTGCGCCCGGTTCGGCCCGACGAGCAAACTGACGCAGTGAGCGGATAATGGCGTCAATACGGGTAACCAGCCCCTCAGCTTTGGTTAATGTACTTCTGGCCTGAACGGATTGCCCTTGTTCAATTGCCCTTCCCGCCGTAAACAGGTACATCGACAGCGCGTTCAGCGGTTGGTTAATCTCGTGTGCCAGCGTGGTCATGGTCTGGCCAACCACCGCCAATTTTGCCGTCTGGATCAGTTCATCCTGCGTTGCCCGGAGATCGGACTCAATCTCCTTGCGCTCTGCCACCTCCAGCTCAAGCTGATTTTTCTGCGAACTCAACTGACCCAGAGTATGGCGCAGCAATCTTGCGATACGCCCCAGCTCATCGCGCCCATAAACCGGGATAGTGGCATCCGTTCTGCCAAGGCCAATTTGCACCACAGCCTGGTTGAGCGCGGTAAAACGCTTCACCAGACGTGAACGAATAAAATAGTGGTTAAGCCCCCAGGCAAGAAGTAGCGCCAGCAGCGTCGCCAGTAGAATAAGTCCCCCGCTGACACGAACAATTTGTTCCAGCCGTTGGTTAAACATCTGCATTTGCTGATGGCTGCTTCCCAACTGCGCCTCAAGCAGCGTTCGAAAGCGCCCGAGCGTTGCTTCTCGGACACGGTTGGCATCAACGAGCGCTTTTTGTGCGGCGACATAATCACGCATCGTATCGGGCATTTTATTTTTCATCATCCCGATTTCCAGCAGCTCATCAATGGTTTGCCGCAAGGTGATTGTGCTGGGCCAGTCATCGAGGGTACGGATATTTTCATCCGCCGTTTTCTTCAGATTCTCCAGATAGCGGATGTGATTCTCCACCAACATGCCGTCGTCACTACCCGACTTCAGTTCATTGAGCCTGTCGCGTAAATCATCCACGATCTGATTTTCAATTCTTGCCAGGGTGTAGACCTGTTGCTGCTCGTTTTGCACCTCTCTGGCACGCTTGAGATACAGCGCCGCATCGCCGTTTTTGGCCTCGATTTGATCCAGCAACGTTCCCTGCTGCCAGGTAAAATCCTGCACCAGCGAATTCAGCTCGGTAGTAAAATCATCGTGGAGCCAGTCGATACGCGCAGAGAGTTCGCTGACTTTTTCGCGTACGAGAAACATGTTGTAGAGCACCCGGTCCAGCTCCGCCATCAGCGCCCGACTATCTTGCAACATCACCGCCAGCTGCTGCTGTTCTGTCGACTGAAGCCCGCGGCTCAACCCTTCAATTTTGTCCAGGTGTGCAATAATTTGATTGCGCAGTTGCAATCTCACCGTCGTGTTGGGGGCTAACAGAAACTCATTCAGTTGATCCACAACCAGGTTCAGATTCCCTTCAATCAAAAAAGCAGAATGCACTCGTGGGAAGTAATCATCGAGCGAATAGCGTATCTGCGAGCTCTGCTCATGCCAGGAGTACAAACTGACGCAACTTACGCTCAGCGTCAGTAGTGCGCCCATCAGAAACGCGCCTCGCAGGCTGCTGCTGATGCTGAGCTGACGCAGGCGCTGCAGTATCGAGCCACCTTTCATTTTAACTCTTCCAGTTTGGATATCGCCTGACGCTGATTGTTAAGAAACCAGAGCTGCCACTCCATCATCTGCTGTTCGGCCACGCTTTTATTGTCAAATTGCGCCAGCCAGGCCTCATCTTCACTACTTCTGGCGTCTATCGGGACGCTGGTCAGCAGTGCTCTTATTTCAGGTAGCGGCCGTTTCAGGCGCGCTTCCGCACTGTATAGCGCCCGCCAGGCATCCTTCAGCTGTGCGAGTCGAAAACTGATGGCAGTATCAAACATCCTCTGCACCAGTTGTTGCCGCTTCAGGATCAGTCGGTAATTAAGCGCAGGCTGGTTCATCAAAATAGCCTGCTGAGCGGCACGTGGATTATCTGGCGCGAGCTGCGTGACCGGATATTTACCCGTGTTAGCATCCGCAAGGATCCGTTGTCCTTCCGGGCTTAACAGATAGCGAATAAACCGACGCGCTTCATTGCCGTGCTGGCTATTCTTAAGAACGGCAACATAGGTCGGCGACACCGCCGAGCGAGGAAAATAGGTAAAAGCCAGGTGCGGATCGTTAAGCAACAGGTTGGCATAGTTATCAATGACCGGCCCCGCAACGCCTAAACCGCTCTTAATTTTATCGGCCACGCCAAAACTGCGTGATGAAATCGTTACAAGATTACCGGCGCTGGCCAACAACGTCGCCCAGCCCTCTTCCCACCCTTTTTGCTGCAACAACGACTCAACCATCAGATGATTGGTATCGGAACGCGACGGGCTACTCATCAGCAGCGCGTTCTGATATTTAGGCTGCGTTAAATCTCCCCAGTCGGCAGGAGGCGACAGATGCCTTGCCGCCAACGCAGAACGATTTATCAACAGGCCAAAACCAGATATCGCCACAGCCACGGAGGTCGAACGAATCGAATCAGGCACCAGCCGCTGACTTTCCGGCAACACATTATCGAAAGGTGCCAGCTTCTGATGCTCCTGAAGATGCTGCAACAGCATGGGCGATGAGGTCAAAATCAGATCGACGTTTTCCGCATTCGCATTATCCAGCAGTTGTTCCAGCGAACTGCTGGTCCGGTTTAGCGTGCGAATCATCACTGACCCCGGCTCCGTTTGCCAGCGCTGGATAATCCAGGCTGTTGCCCCTGGGGAAAAGGTTGTCGCCATCACCAGCTCTTTACTCTGGCCCAGACAGCTCGCTGACAGTGACATAAAACAAAGCGAGATCGCCCAAAAATGCCCCCATCCTAAAAGTCTGTTTGTGATCCCGTTCATAAATACCAACATGTGCAAAAAATAATATTGAGACAAAATTTACCCGTTTATCACGACAAGGGAAGAATAAGGTTATTCTCAGAATAACCAAACAGAAAGTAGCAACATGCGTAAAGATTACCCGAAAATGCAGCCTGAATTTGTTAATATCCGCACACACCGATGATAAAAACGACTATAAAAGAATGATCTTTAAAATTCATTATTAAAAAAGAGTCAAAATAAGCCATGCCGTGCATAAATTGTGTCAATAGTGACACATATCATCAACTTGAGTTTCTTTGCCGTCTATTCCACTCTTCCCAGCGAAAAACCCTGATATTCACATCAATAAAAATTTAGGTGATGATATGTTATCAATATTTAAGGCAGGGACAGCGGCAAATAAAGTCCCGGCGGAGAAAGTCCAGGAAACTTATGGCCGATACCGCATTCAGGCATTACTCAGCGTATTTCTTGGCTATCTTGCGTACTATATTGTGCGCAATAACTTTACCCTCTCGACTCCGTACCTGAAGGAACATCTGGATCTCAGCGCCACGCAGATCGGTTTACTCAGCAGCTGTATGCTGATTGCCTATGGGATCAGTAAAGGTGTTATGAGCAGTCTGGCGGACAAGGCCAGCCCGAAAGTGTTCATGGCATGCGGCCTGATACTGTGTGCTATCGTCAACGTAGGCCTGGGATTCAGTACCGGGTTCTGGATTTTTGCCGCCCTAGTCGTTTTCAACGGTTTGTTCCAGGGGATGGGCGTTGGCCCCTCATTTATTACCATCGCTAACTGGTTTCCACGTAAAGAGCGTGGACGTGTCGGCGCATTCTGGAATATCTCACACAACGTTGGCGGTGGTATTGTCGCCCCGATTGTGGGTGCTGCCTTTGCCATTTTAGGGAGTGAACACTGGCAAAGTGCCAGCTATATTGTCCCGGCCGGTGTTGCCGTACTGTTTGCTTTTATTGTGCTGATGCTGGGGAAAGGTTCACCGCGCCAGGAAGGCTTACCGGCTCTGGAACAAATGATGCCAGAAGAAAAAGTCGTATTAAATTCCCGACACGCTGACCAGGCGCCAGAAAATATGAGCGCCTTCCAGATCTTCTGTACTTATGTATTGCGGAATAAAAATGCCTGGTATGTTTCACTGGTAGACGTCTTTGTCTATATGGTGCGTTTTGGCATGATTAGCTGGCTGCCAATTTATTTATTAACCGAAAAACATTTCTCCAAAGAGCAAATGAGCATAGCGTTTCTGTTTTTCGAATGGGCGGCAATTCCTTCCACATTACTGGCGGGCTGGCTCACCGATAAACTGTTTAAAGGCCGTCGCATGCCGCTGGCTATGATTTGTATGGCGCTGATTTTTGTCTGCCTGATCGGCTACTGGAAAAGCGAGTCGCTGCTGATGGTCACAATTTTTGCCGCCATCGTGGGTTGCCTGATTTATGTTCCGCAGTTCCTCGCTTCCGTTCAGACGATGGAAATCGTGCCCAGCTTCGCAGTAGGTTCTGCGGTAGGACTACGCGGATTTATGAGCTACATTTTTGGCGCATCGCTGGGGACCAGCCTGTTTGGTGTCATGGTCGACAAAATGGGATGGCATGGTGGCTTCTATCTGCTGATGGGTGGGATTGTCTGCTGCATCCTGTTCTGCTACCTCTCTCATCGTGGCGCTCTGGAGCTCGAACAACAACGAAAAAATGCTCAGCAAGAGGAAGCATCACTGCAGTTGGCCGATGCCCGCTAATCAATTTCAGTCTCGCAAAAAAGTGCCAGCGATGCTGGCACTTCAATAAATTCAGATAAAGAATAAATATCTCAACGTGATATTTATTGCTAATCGTAACATTCAAAATTATTGCTTACCGTAACCCACCATGAAGCGAATAATCAAACCGCATGCAGGAGCAATAAAAAGAAATAATCCGGTTACCATTTCGTTACCATTGGTCAACCGCATAGTTAAAATGTAAATTAATGCCGCAAGGATGGCCATGCCGAAGAAAGCGCTGATCGACGCCGCAGCGCCCATAACCTGCCAGATATAACAACTGACGCCCAAAATGCTTAGTACAAGAAAGATCCAGAAATAGAGCATAGCGATACCTCCTGTCTGCCGTAAACTTAACGTAAGTCCTTACGCTTCCTTAACTTTATATTCTAAGACAAGTCCCATTTCTGCGCAATTTAAGCAACATCTTAGTTACAAAATCATTGACCTGCGCACTATTCAACTGTCTGAAAGATTTTTTTATCTGCATAAAAACAACGAATTATAAATAGGTTAATTTTTACGCTTAATCGCCGTAAAAACATTTACGAATCTTGAGTAATTATTTCTGGCTGACATTAATCTTCGGGTGTACATTGTGCGTCCGATCATTCATGCCCCCTCGTGGTTTTGTCCTGACTCAGTTTTACACTCTTTACAGGAACCAATGTCGTTCATGGCGGCCTAACGATCAGTATCAGAGAGTAACGCTGTAGACAAAGAATCTTCGCGATACATTTATTCCGTATCAACAACAGGTGCTTATGTTCCCCCAATGTAAATTTTCACGCGCGTTTTTGCATCCGCGCTATTGGCTCACGTGGTTTGGTGTCGGCGTGCTCTGGTTACTGGTGCAACTTCCTTATCCAATATTATGTTTTCTTGGTACTCGTACAGGAACGCTGGCGCGACCATTTTTAAAACGTCGCGAATCTATTGCCCATAAAAATCTTGAGCTCTGCTTTCCCAATTTGTCGCAGGAAGAGAGAGACAAACTGGTTGACGAAAATTTTCGCTCACTCGGCATGGCGCTTCTTGAAACGGGTATGGCCTGGTTCTGGTCAGACCGCAGGGTTCGCAAATGGTTTGATGTAGAAGGATTAGACAACCTGAAACGTGCGCAGAGGCACAACCGTGGCGTGATGGTGGTCGGCGTACACTTTATGTCGCTCGAGCTGGGCGGTCGTGTTATGGGGCTTTGCCAACCGATGATGGCAACCTATCGCCCGCACAACAATAAGTTGATGGAGTGGATCCAAACCCGCGGTCGTATGCGCTCGAACAAGGCCATGATCGGCAGAAATAATCTGCGCGGTATTGTCGGTGCATTGAAAAAAGGAGAAGCCGTATGGTTTGCTCCCGATCAGGACTACGGCCGTAAAGGAAGCTCATTTGCTCCCTTCTTTGCCGTCAAAGATGTGGCAACCACCAACGGTACCTACGTGCTGTCGCGTTTGTCGGGTGCAGCGATGCTGACCGTAACCATGGTGAGAAAAGCAGATAACTCTGGTTATCGCCTGTTCATCACGCCTGAAATGGAAGGTTACCCGGCTGATGAGTGCCAGGCAGCGGCCTATATGAACAAAATTATCGAAAAAGAGATCATGCGCGCCCCCGAACAGTATCTCTGGATCCACCGTCGCTTCAAAACGCGCCCGATGGGTGAAGCCTCGTTGTATATCTGAAAAGAAAGGCCGCAAGGCCTTTCTTTTTTTCTCCAGCTGAATTACTTCACGCCCCACTTATTGTGGAGTTCAGTCATTCGTTCGTTATAGCTTCGGGCAATGCAGGCTGGCTCATTATCCTTCTCCTTCCAGCACTCGTTGCGTCCTTTGATCCAACCGCGCTGCTCTGCTTTTAACATCGGATCATTGTTCGATTTAGCCAGTGCCTGTTTAAAAATTTCGTTCAATTTCAGGTCCATTGCAGAGAGCGATGGGCTCTGGCAAATAATATCTTCCGCACTTCCCTTTTGAACAGCAGAGCAGGAGTAAGACGGACCAGCGTTGGTCGATTTTTTCGCTGGAGAATAATCAATATTGTCCTCCGGCAGGCAAACCCCGTGCTGACGATTAGGTCCAGTCCATGATACATCCGGATTTCCGTCATCGTTGCGGGAGATAGAAACGGTATTCTTACCACTTGTCGCCTCCCAATAGTTTTCATTGAAAGCCTTCACCGTCGCCTTCGCGCCATCAATCCAGACATTACCTTTACCATCACTATTCACACCACCAATACTTGCGCAGCTGAAATTGAACGCCAGCGGCGAGGCCGCCATCGACGTCAACGGCGTAAGAGCAAGTGCTAACATCATTAACCTGGTCATTTTTAACCTTTTCATTATTAAATTCCGCGAAAAATTAACCGCATTAACATCATGGCGATATGAGAATTATCCGAGTAAGCATTCCGTCGCTCAATAGCAATTTATTACCGAAAGAAATTAAACTGTCGCCGAATCACGACACTTGTAAGTTATTAAAATTAAATAAAAAAATGCCTCTTGTCTCACCTCATTTTTAGGCGTACATTAGCGCCGTCTGGAGCATTAAAGCTCAGAATTCTGAGGTGATGCAGCCAAGCAAACGAGGGGAATTCTTCATTTCGTTTATGCGTGCATCAGCTCTCTGTCAGGTAAGCATATGTTCATTCAGACGTACCTCAGGTACGCGGAGAGATGAAAAGTGAAATATTTCTTTATGGGCATTTCTTTTATGGTCATCGTTTGGGCCGGTACTTTCGCCCTGATGATCTAAATATAAAGACGCAGCAAAAAAACAGGAGCCCTCAGGCTCCTGTTTGCTTTTGGAGAAACGTGTTGTTAGTCCGTACTTTCGGTGGTCGATTTCGCACTGGCAGGCAGCAAACCATCCGCGCGAAACATTGCTTTGATGCCACGAATGGCCTGGCGAGTACGGTCGCGGTTCTCAATAAGCGCAAAACGTACATGTGTATCGCCATAGTCACCAAACCCAATCCCCGGCGAAACGCATACCTTCGCTTCATTCAGCAGTTTCTTGGCAAATTCAAGTGACCCCATCCCGGCGTATTGCTCAGGAATTTTCGCCCACACGTACATTGAGGCCTTGGGCATCTCAACCATCCAGCCCGCTTCATGCAGCCCTTTGACCAGGACATCACGACGACGTTTATATTGCTCTGCAATATCTCGCACGCACTGCTGATCGCCTTCCAGCGCGGCGATGGCCGCAACTTGCAACGGTGTAAAGGTTCCGTAATCGTGATAGCTCTTAATTCGCGCCAGCGCGTTTACCAGCGTTTTGTTACCTACCATAAATCCGATACGCCAGCCCGCCATATTGTAGCTTTTCGACAGGGTAAAAAATTCAACAGCGACATCGCGAGCCCCCGGTACCTGCATAATTGAGGGTGCTTTCCAGCCGTCGTAGACGATATCGGCATAGGCCAGATCATGAACCACCAGCACGTCATAGCGTTTAGCCAGAGCCACAACTTTTTCGAAGAATTCCAGCTCGACGCACTGCGCAGTCGGGTTCGACGGGAAACCTAAGATCATCATCTTCGGTTTCGGATAGCTTTCGCGAATCGCGCGCTCCAGCTCATTAAAGAAATCGACGCCTTCGACCAGCGGCACAGATCGTACCTGCGCGCCAGCAATCACCGCGCCATAAATATGGATCGGATAGCTCGGGTTCGGGACAAGAACAGTATCGCCGTGATCCAGCGTGGCCAGCATCAGGTGCGCCAGCCCTTCTTTGGAACCAATCGTCACAATTGCTTCAGATTCAGGATCAATCTCAACGTCATAGCGTTCATGATACCAGCGGGAAATCGCCCGACGCAGACGCGGTATGCCTCGCGAGGTGGAATAACCGTGCGTATCCGGGCGCTGCGCCACGGTACAGAGTTTTTCGACAATGTGAGGAGGCGTGGCCCCATCCGGGTTCCCCATGCTGAAATCGATAATATCTTCGCCGCGCCGACGCGCAGCCATCTTCAGTTCAGCAGTAATGTTAAAAACGTAAGGGGGAAGGCGATCAATACGCGTAAAGCGACGTTCAGGGCGGGTGTCAGCCATAATATCCTCAGATTAACGTTAGCGCCCGGACCGTCCGAGCGACGCTGCCACAATGGTGGCACGTTTAGAAAATAGCCTGAATAATTTCCTTCTGTCGAGAGGCAAACCAAAATATTTTTAATTGACACAAAAGAGGAACAATCAGTAAAAATGAGGAAATAACCATTTTCACACCTCGCTTAAAATTACCTTCATTTAACATTTTGTTGTTAATTACATTACTTTGAGCGCAGCACTGACAGGACAGGTATTGTAAATACAACAATCACGCAACAATCCCCTTTTAATATTATGGTTTTTCCTCATTAGATACATGCTGCGTGGACGCTGGTCATCCTGGCCCAGGTTACCTATCATAGAGGTTTAACCCTTGCGCAAGAGTCATCCGTGCACGAAATATTCAATATGCTGCTGGCGGTATTTGACCGGGCAGCACTGATGCTGTTTTGTCTGTTTTTCCTGATTCGTATCCGCCTGTTTCGCGAACTGTTGCACAAATCAGCCCACTCTCCGAAAGAGCTACTCGCTGTTACCGCGATTTTCTCAATGTTTGCCCTGTTCAGTACCTGGTCCGGCGTACCGGTTGAAGGCTCGCTGGTTAACGTGCGTATTATCGCGGTCATGTCAGGGGGAATTCTGTTTGGTCCATGGGTCGGTATCATTACGGGCCTCATCGCGGGCACTCACCGCTACCTGATCGACATCGGCGGCGTCACCGCCCTGCCCTGTTTTATCACCAGTATTCTGGCTGGCTGTATTGCAGGGTGGATCAACCGTAAGATCCCCAAAACGCAGCACTGGCGCGCGGGCATTTTAGGCGGAATGCTGTGCGAATCCCTGACGATGATCCTCGTCGTCGCCTGGGCCCCCTCTACAGCACTGGGACTGGATATTGTCTCGAAAATCGGCATCCCAATGATCCTGGGCAGCGTCTGCATTGGCTTTATCGTCATGCTGGTGCAAAGCGTGGAAGGTGAGAAAGAAGCCAGCGCCGCGAAGCAGGCCAAACTGGCGTTGGATATTGCCAACAAAACCTTACCGCTTTTTCGGCAGGTTAACAGCGAGTCGCTCCGCCAGGTGTGCGAAATTATTCGCCATGACATCCATGCGGACGCCGTCGCAATTACCAATACCCAGCACGTTCTGGCCTACGTTGGCGTGGGGGAACTTAACTACCGCGATAACGATGATTTCGTCAGTCCGACCACGCAGCAGGCGATCAATTACGGAAAAATCATCATTAAAAACAATGATGAAGCGCATCGCACGCCGGAAATACACTCCATGCTGGTTATCCCGCTTTGGGAGAAAGGTGTTGTCACCGGTACGCTAAAAATCTACTACTGTCACGCCCACCAGATAACCTCCTCGCTGCAGGAAATGGCCATCGGCCTGTCGCAAATTATCTCGACGCAGCTTGAAGTTTCCCGGGCGGAACAGCTACGCGAAATGGCAAATAAGGCAGAGCTACGCGCACTACAAAGTAAAATAAATCCCCATTTCCTGTTTAACGCCCTGAACGCGATTTCATCCTCGGTACGGCTTAACCCAGACACCGCACGCCAGCTCATTTTTAATTTGTCGCGTTATCTTCGCTACAATATCGAATTAAAAGACGATGAGCAGATCGACATCAAAAAAGAGCTGTATCAAATCAAGGATTACATCGCCATCGAACAGGCACGTTTTGGCGACAAACTCACGGTTATTTATGATATCGATGAAGAGGTAAGCTGTTATATTCCCAGCCTGCTGATTCAGCCGCTGGTAGAAAACGCTATCGTCCATGGGATTCAGCCCTGCAAAGGGAAAGGCGTGGTTACCATCAGCGTTGCAGAGTGCGGCAATCGGGTTCGTATTGCTGTGCGGGATACCGGCCACGGTATCGATCCAAAAGTGATTGAACGGGTCGAATCCAATGAAATGCCGGGCAATAAAATTGGTCTGCTGAATGTGCATCATCGCGTTAAGCTACTCTACGGTGAAGGCTTACATATCCGCCGTCTGGAACCAGGCACTGAGATTGCCTTTTATGTGCCGAATCAGCATTCGCCCATAGCCGCACCGGCTACATTATTGCTTTAACCAGGAGTGAAGTCGTGAAAGTCATCATTGTCGAAGATGAATTCCTGGCCCAACAGGAACTGAGCTGGCTGATAAAAGAGCACAGCCAGATGGAGATTGTCGGCACATTTGACGACGGTCTGGACGTGCTGAAATATCTCCAGCACAACCGCGTGGACGCCATTTTTCTGGATATCAATATTCCCTCGCTGGATGGCGTACTGTTGGCGCAAAATATCAGTCAGTTCGCGCACAAGCCTTTTATTGTCTTTATTACCGCGTGGAAAGAGCACGCCGTCGAAGCCTTTGAACTGGAAGCCTTCGACTACATTCTGAAGCCGTATCAGGAATCACGCATCGTCGGGATGTTGCAAAAACTGCAAGCCGCCTGGCAGCAACAGCAAACGGGAACCTTGCCCGCCAGTCCGGTGGCCCGCGAGAACGACACGATCAATCTCATCAAAGATGAGCGGATCATCGTCACTCCGATCAACGACATCTACTACGCAGAAGCCCATGAAAAGATGACGTTTGTCTACTCCCGACGTGAATCATACGTAATGCCGATGAACATCACCGAATTTTGCAGTAAATTGCCCGCCTCGCATTTCTTTCGCTGCCACCGCTCGTTTTGCGTGAATCTGAATAAAATCCGCGAGATTGAACCCTGGTTTAACAACACCTACATTTTGCGCTTAAAAGATCTGGAATTTGAAATCCCGGTTAGTCGGAGTAAAGTTAAAGAGTTCAGACAGTTAATGCATTTATAGCGCAGAGAAAGAGCGATGAAAGAGCCAGGCCTACCCGCAGACCAACAGTTTTTCGCCGATCTGTTCAGTGGCCTGGTATTAAACCCGCAGCGCCTGGGGCGCGTATGGTTCGCGACCCATCCCACTACGCTACCAGGTGGTAGTTTATGTATTGATCTTCCGCGCCTCGATATCGTTTTACGTGGCGAATACAGCAACCGACTGGAAAAAAAGCAATACAGTCTGCCAGAAGGCGACATGCTGTTTATCCCGGCGAAAGCGGCGAATCAGCCTGGCAGCGATAAGCCCGTGATGCTGCTGAGCCTGGTTTTTTCTCCGGCCTGGCTGGGGCTCTCATTTTACGATAACCGAACCGCATCGCTGTTGCGCCCGCTACGCCGGATTGAGTTACCGCATCCGCAGCGCGGTGAAGGCGAGGCGATGCTAACTGCATTAACCCATTTAAGCCGCTCTCCTCAGGCTCAGGATATCATTCAACCGCTGGTGCTTAGCCTGCTGCATCTGTGTCGTAGCGTGGTGAATACGCGCCCTGAAACTGAGCGTCCACGCACTGAATTTCTCTATCACAGTATGTGTAATTGGGTACAGGATAACTACGCCCAACCGCTGACCCGGGAAAGTGTGGCCCAATTTTTCAATATCACTCCCAATCACCTGTCAAAAGTGTTTGCCCAGCACGGCACTATGGGATTTGTCGAGTATCTGCGGTGGGTCAGAATGGCGAAGGCACGCATCATATTACAGAAATACCATCTGTCGATTAGCGAAGTCGCACAACGGTGTGGATATCAGGACAGTGATTATTTCTGCCGCCTGTTCCGGCGTCAGTTTGGTCTGACGCCGGGTGAGTATGGCGCACGTTTTAAATCTGCACGTTGATTGAGACAGCATCAACGGGTTTAATACCCCGCAGACTTAATCAATAAAGTGAATATGCAATGAAAAACAGACGTGCACTCTCCCTGATGTGTTATCAGATGCTGGAATCAGGTACGGATCGTCGGACCGTGAAAAGAGCTCTCACCTCTCATCGTGTAAAGGGTCGCGAAGCGGTAGTGCTGCTCTGCAAACAAGAGATGACGTTGCTGAGGGCCGGGAAACTACCGTTCTCTGATTGATAATTTCCCTTTCTGACCCTCTTATCCACTCTTGCTGTCAAACTTAAAACGTCAGTTCCGCCTCCAGCAGCGCCAGAATACTGTCAGCATTTTCAGCGGCAAACAGCGACTGGCGGAACTGCTTGTTCACAAGCTTGCGCGCCAACTGTGAGAAGACCTTCACGTGATTAATGCCTTCATCGGCACCCAGCGTCAGCATGATCACCAGTTCCACGTCACCCATCTCAGACTGCCAGTCAACGGGTTGCAAAAGCCGGGCAATGCTGATGCTGGAGTGGCGGATCCACTGAGATTTTGTGTGCGGGATAGCCACGCCAAAACCGACGGCGGTGGTGACGATCTCTTCGCGCTGCCAGACATCCTCTTCCAGCTCAAACGGATGTTCAGTTCGCCCATTAACGCCAAGATTGCCGCACAGAAACTGAATCACCTGCTCTTTGTTGGTCAGTGGCTCACCAACGAAAATATTCTCCAGCGCCAGCAGCGGACGCACATCTTTCTGCGGTGCAAACTGGTTGAGCAGATCTTCTATCTCCTGAGCGCTACGGCGCTCACAGGCCTGCATGGCGAGTTCACGGCATGCGTGGCTGTCCAGTTGACGAAGCTGGCTTTTCACCGCCGGAATGCGTGGACTGCTCATGCTCAGCTCGTCGAGCCCTAAGCCCAGCAGCAGGGGTAAATAGCGTCCTTCCCCGCCCAGTTCCCCACAAATACCCACCCATTTACCGCGCTCGTGCGCCACGCGGATAATCTGCTGTAACATACGCAGGAACGAGGGCGTAATCGGGTTGTACAGCGGCGAAACGCGCGGGTTATTACGATCGACAGCGTACAGGTACTGGGTCATATCGTTTGAACCAATACTGAAGAAATCCACCTCATCGCAGAAATGGTCGATGATGTAACACACCGATGGCACTTCAACCATAATCCCCAGCGGGATGGTTGAGGCATGGCGTAAACCGTCGGTTTTCAGCTCAACCATCGCTTTCTGCAGTTCGTTTTTTACCCATAAAATCTGGTCGAGACTGTGTACCATCGGGATCATCAGTTGTGCATTACCGAAGGTCGCCGCACGTAAAATAGCGCGTAACTGCGTGCGAAACAGTCCAGCAAACTCCGGATAAATCCGCACCGCACGGTAGCCCAGGAACGGATTCTCTTCTTGCGGAATATTGAGATAGCGAATGTTCTTATCACCGCCAATATCCATGGTGCGAAAGATAACCGGCTTGTCGCCCGCGGCCAATAAGACCTGCTGGTAGGCTTCAAACTGTTCCTGCTCATCAGGCGCGCTGTCGCGGTCCATAAACAGCATTTCAGTCCGAAACAGACCAATCCCTTCCGCGCCATTGGCAAACGCTCCCGGCGCTTCCAACGCGGTACCAATATTCGCCGCAACGTCAATACGCTGATTATCTTTGGTCAGCGCGGATTGGGCAGCATCAAGCGCCTGGCGTCGCTGGCATTCATCAGCGAGCCTCTGCGCAATCGCGTAATAGCCGCGAACCGCCTCGTCCGGATTGATGGACATCACCCCACAACGCGCATCCAGTACTGCCTGCTGTCCTGCATAGCGGCTGATAGCCTCCAGCGGCAAGCCGCTAAGCACTGGAATAGCCGACGCACGGGCGAGGATCAGGGTATGCGAGGTGCGCCCTGTTTTCTCGAGGATCATGCCAGAAAGATGTTGCAAATCAAGGCTTAAAAACTGGCTGGGCGTCAAATCCTCAGCAACCAGAATTGTCGGTTTATTTAGCACCAGCGCATTACGCGGTCGTCTTTCAGGCCAGGTGATGTGCAGCAACTGTTCGCTGATATCACGGATATCGCTGACGCGCTCGCGCAGATAATCGCTACCGGAGGCCGACAGCCTGGCGCATACCTGCTCCATATTGACGATAATCGCCGCGCCTAGCCCCAGATGCTGCTCCAGCATTAAGCGGCGAATGTTCCCGGCAAACTCGTCGTCCTGAATCAGCGACAGATGCGCGCTAAGGATGGTTTTACTCTCACCATCGCGCTCGCGCAGCTGCTGATTGAGCTGTTCGGCTAGCGTCGCCAGACTGTGCTCAAGTCGGGTATTGTCTTCAGCACTCGCCGCTATCACGCGATAGCTTTCCAGATTATTGCTCTGCCAAAGCGTGAGCGTCCCCGCCCCCACGCCCCCTGCCAGCACGGTACCATAAAGAAGGTCTGGATTTAGGCGAATCAACGAACGCGGCAACGGATGCGCCGCCAGTTCCGCCTGCGTCGGCTGAACGCTGTCGCTGTCAATAAACCGATGCTGGAGATACTCCTCCAGCGCTCGCCGGGCCTGTTCTTCATCGCGACCAGTGATGGCCAGGCTACAGCTGTCGTTAAACAGCGTCCCGGTGCCAATCAGCGCCAGCGAACTTTTCGCATCCGCCCTCACATTCTGGCGATGGTTAATAAATATCACCTCACTTTGCCACTGGTTGCACTGCTCTTTCAGCTCCCATGCAGGGCGCGCATGCAGGCCGTTGGGTAACGGGCAAAGAAATTGAATCGTAAGCATAACAACTCCTGATTAGCGCGAAATCAGCATCTGAAATCCGTCAGATGAGCCACGGTTTCGCACGTAAGATGTGAAATAAGAGCCGATAACAATTGCTGCGTCTGAATGATGTCATGACAGTCGGCAATCGATGCAGCGCAGTGCCCATGCCGCGTGGCGGGTCCCATAACAACCGTTGGGATCCCCGTGCCGCTGACGTGCACCGCCCCGCCGTCAGTACCGCCGTTACTGAACATATCGATCTGCAGGGAAATGCCCGCGTCAGCGGCCACGCTTTCAACCCAAGCCGTCAGTTTTGGCGGTGCAATCAGCGATTTATCGCTTAACACCAGCATCGGACCTTTGCCGAGCTGCCGATGGTTGGCCGTACCATAATCAAAGTTTTTGCCCCAGCAGGCGGTATCCAACACGATCGCCACATCCGGTGCGACCGCGCGTGCTGCCGTTTGTCCGCCGCGCAATCCCACTTCTTCACTGGAACTGGCTACCAGCCAAACCTCACAAGGGAGAGTGGCGTGATGCCATTCACGCAGTAGCGCCACCAGCAAATAGCACCCAAGCCGGTCATCAAAGGCTTTGCCCATCACTCGTTGGTGCGGCAAAACCTGAAAGGTGGTGTCAAAGGTGACACGATCGCCCGGGCGGACGCCGGCCTGAAGCACCTCTTCATAAGAGTGCGCGCCAATGTCCACCCGCAGCGCGCTCACATCATTGCCGCTACGCTCGCCGTCAAGCAGACCGGGGATTTTGCTCTCTTCGCGGGTGGTGATCCGCACCGGCTGCAGTTGTCTGGCCGCCATGCGCACATTTCCCACCGGTAAGACATCAATCGCCCCTTCGCTGGAAATACTGCGCACGATAAATCCCACTTCATCCATGTGCGCGCAGATCATTACCTTCGGCCCCGCTGATTCATTCAGACGGATCAGTACCGATCCCAGACCATCAAAGCGCACTTCTTTGTGCAGGCGATCCGCCTCCTCAAGCAAGATCTGTCGCACTTCCTGTTCTGAAGAAGCGATCGCATCCGCCTCGCTCAGCGCTTTCAGTAGCGATAAGTCCATTACGCCTCTCCCGTGTGTAACAATGTTTTCGCCATGGTGTAGAGCGCCTCACCGCCGTCTGGCGTCACCAGCACGACATCCTCAATACGCACACCTCCCTGCCCCGGCAGATAAATACCCGGTTCAACTGTGAGCAGCATGCCAGCCGCCAGAGGGGTCATGTCAGAGGGAGAAAAGCGCGGGTTTTCATGCACCTCAATGCCGATAGCGTGTCCGGTATTGTGGCCGAAATTATCGCCGTAGCCTGCCTGAGCAATCACCTGACGGGCAGCTTCGTCCACTTCATGACAGCGCCGACCCGGTCGAATTGCCGCCACCGCCGCACGATGCGCCGCCAGTACAATCTGATAGACGGAAAACAAAGGACTCTCTTCCGCTGGCTGGCTGGCATCTGGGATGCGAAAGGTTCGCGTCATATCCGAACAATAGCCCTGACACTGCGCACCAAAATCCAGCGTGATGAACTCACCTGCCTCGACACGCTTATCACTGGCTTTACCGTGCGGCAGTGCGCCGCGCCAGCCGCTGGCAACAATGGTGTCAAAAGAGGCTTTATCTGCGCCGAGCGTACGCATATACCACTCCAGTTCAGCGGCGATTTCACGTTCGCTGAGACCGGGTTGAATAAAGCGGCGAATATGTTCAACGCTAAGATCTGCAATTCGGCAGGCCTCGCGAATGCTGGCTATCTCCTGCGCCGTTTTTATCTGCCGAAGCACATCCGGTACGGCGCTCACCAGTCGGGCGTGCAGTTTACCCGACCACGCGCTCGCCGTTTCCCAGCTTACCTGCTCACCTTCGAACCCCACCGTCTGCAGCTTTTCGTCCGCAATGATGTGATTCACCCGCGAATACAGCGTGTGCGTTCCATCGAGTAGATGGATCTGATAGCCCTGAGTACGCGTAGCGACATCAGTGTAGTAACGGGCATCGACCAGAATATGCGCGCTTTTATGGCTGATAAACACAAACCCAGAACTGCTGGAGATCCCTATATGCGGCTGTTTATTCTGCCGAGAGGACAGCAGCATCGCGTCGAGATGTTGCGCCGTTAGCCAGTCACGCAGTGAGGCAAGTAAGCTCATGGTCACAATCCTTTTAATCAGAGGCTTTCAATCAGCAATTTGCCTTTGCGATACATCATGTTACGCAGGAACACCACCATCAATGCCGTAATCACCGCGCCTAACAGGATCCCCGCCATATAGACGCCGAGGTTAGTCACCAGCGGCCATGCCCAGATAGCCGATTCCGGGAACCACTGCACCGCCCCCAGCCAGACGGCTGTCGTCGATCCGACAATAGCACCCACCATATAGGAAGGAATTGCCGTGATGGGGCTTTCCAACGCAAACGGGATCGCCCCTTCGCTGATACCCATAAACGCGAGGAACATCGCCGTTTTTCCCTGCGGGTAGAGCTGTGCGCTGAACAAACGTTTACCGGTTAAGCGACGGTCAATAAGCGTGGCCAGCCCGAGACCAATTGGAGGGATCACAATCGCAATAGAACGCGCGGTTACCGGCAGAACGTGATCGGTGGTAAAGCTAAAAGCGACGAATCCTGCAGCCTTATTGATAGGACCGCCGAGGTCAATCGCCGTTGCTGCGGAAATCCCCATTGCATACATCAGCGTGCCTCTCTCTCCGGCCGCCGTCAGCAGAGTACGAATTCCGCCGTTGATCCAGCCGCCAAACGGCGTTATCACGTAATACATCGCCAGCATGACGAAAATGGCGGAAAGAATGGGCAGTAAAAAGGTGGTTTTGAACGCCAGCAGGAAATCAGGCAACTGGATTTTTTGGTTCATCCACTTCACCAGATACCCGGCAACAATCGAGATAATCAGCGCGCCAATAAAAGTTGACGGAACAGGAGCACTGGTTGCCCATTGCAGCGTCGCTGGGTCAAAATTCAGTACTTGCGTGGGCTGGGTGGACATCAGACCACCGATGAACCCCGCGGGAAATGCCAGCTTGCCACCGATTGAGTTGGCGACGAACGCGGCAAACATTGGGATAGCAAAGCCAAACAGCACGCCGCCAAAAGATTGCGACAGCCAGGCAAATTTCAGTAATGCGAGATTGAAACCGGTGAATTTTCCGCTGTTCAACGCATCCATGATGCCAGTGTCAGCAGGTATATCGAGCCAGCTATAGGCGATCAGCTGTGAGAAGGCGAGAATGACCCCGCCCATAATTAACGTCGGCACCATGCGTGAAATACCCGACATCACATGTTGCGGAAGTTCGCCCCAGAAGCTATTGCGGGAGGCCGGTGGATTTTTTATTGCCGCTGCGGCACCAGATGCGCCAGGCACAACGGTTGCACTGCGTTTTTTAATGGCCATACGTGATTCCCTGTCGATAATTATTGTTGTTCAGCGGCAACCATCTCTTCGATCTCTTTAATGATGCCGGCTGCATTTTTTATCGCGTCCTGTAACGTAATTTCATAGACGTCACGCGACTCAAAACGCTCGTTGTCTTCAGGGGTGACGGCGACGGAGTGAATGATTAACGTCGCCTCTGCGATATCCTGCGCCGTCAAACGGTTTTGAATTCCATCCGCGCCCTGGGTTTCAATTTTTACTTCATAACCCGCTTCAACCGCCGCTTCTTCCAGCGCCTGAGCCGCCATAAAGGTATGGGCCAGCCCCATCGGGCATGCACAAACAGCAATCAATTTTTTGCTCATATTCATTTCCTCGTAATAGTTAACGAGTGAAATTATGGTCCGGGAAAAGGAACGATCGTTACCAGAGAAATAATGCTTTTACTGGACAAATAATCCCGCAATCAGGAAGTGTGACGAAGGTCGGAAAGGCGGGCGGCAGGCATAAAAAAGCCGCGTAAATAACGCGGCTTTGCAGGTTTTTTGCGAAGCAATTATAAAATATGTCCCAGTGCCTGGCGCAGATGTGCGCCGGAACCCAGCAGGCCCGGGTTATCATGCACAATCAGATATACTGGGATGTCCTGGACGTAGGCTTTAAAACGGCCTTTATCTTCAAAACCACCGCGGAAGCCTGAAGCCTTAAAGAAGTCGAGGAAGCGCGGGACGATACCGCCAGCGATGTATACGCCGCCAAATGTCCCCAGCGTTAACGCCAAATCGCCGCCAAAACGCCCCATGATGACGCAAAACAGTGACAGCGCCCGACGACAGTCGATACAGGAGTCAGCCAGCGCACGTTCAGTGATATCCTTCGGCTGCAGATTTTCCGGCAGCCGCCCGTCAGACTTAACGATAGCGCGATACAGATTCACCAAACCCGGTCCGGACAACACGCGTTCCGCGGAAACATGACCAATTTCGGCGCGCAGAACTTCAAGGATAATCCCTTCTTCTTCGCTGTTAGGCGCAAAATCTACATGACCGCCTTCGCCGGGCAGGCTCACCCAACGTTTATCCACGTGCACCAGATGCGCCACGCCGAGTCCGGTTCCGGCACCATAGACCGCAATCGGTTTACCTTCGACAGGTTCCGCGCCGCCAAATTGGATCAAATGCTCTTTTTTCAGCATCGGAATCGCCATCGATACAGCGGTGAAATCATTGATAATTTCCAGATGGCTGAAGCCCAGATTTTTTTTCATCTCAGCAATAGAGAATGCCCAGGTATGATTGGTCATTGCCACCCAGTCGCCGGTGATCGGACAGGCAATAGCAATGCAGCCATCTTCAACGCTGACGCTATGCTCATCCAGGTACACGCGCACCACGGCCTCAAGGCTTGGGTAATCCAGCCCGGAATAGGTTTTTGCCTGCGAAATCTCGCCGCTGGCAATATCGCACAGAGCAAGACGCGCGTTGGTGCCACCAACGTCACCTACTAAAGCATATTTTGTCATTCTTCTACTGCTCCGCTAAAGTCAAAATAAATCTTTGCCACACTGTAAATTCATGGGGGCATAACAACAACGGTCTAAAAGCTGATGCCCGTGGAAAATCGATCCAGATCACACAATTACTTTATCGTTTCAGCACCATTTGCAGCGATGCCGTCAGGCTGGCTGTGCAAACTATGTCTATGACTCTGTTTTAAGGAATAGAAAATGCTCCATCCGCGAGCCAGAACGATGCTGTTACTATCAACTCCGGCGCTCATCATTGGCATAGCGTCCAGTCTGGTGTTGATCGTTGTGATGAAAGTGGCTTCTGTTTTACAGCTTTTTTTATGGGAGCGTTTGCCCGCTGGAATCGGAATCGCCCATGACTCTCCGCTGTGGATTATCGGAATGCTCACGCTGATCGGATTGATGGTTGGCGTTGTCATCCGCTACAGCCACGGCCATGCAGGTCCGGATCCGGCTTGTGAATCATTAATTGGTATGCCGGTCCCAACGTCAGCAATACCGGGTCTGCTGGCCGCGCTCATCCTTGGCCTCGCGGGTGGCGTCAGTCTGGGACCGGAACACCCCATCATGACGGTGAATATCGCACTGGCAGTGGCGCTCGGCAGCCGCATGTTTCCCCGCATTGCGAAACTGGACTGGACCATTCTCGCCTCTGCCGGCACCATCGGGGCGCTATTTGGCACCCCCGTGGCCGCCGCGCTGGTGTTTTCACAAACGCTGAATAGCTCGAACGATGTTCCCTTGTGGGATCGCCTGTTTGCGCCGTTAATGGCCGCGGCGGCGGGCTCGCTGACCACCAGCCTGTTTTTTCACCCTCATTTTTCACTGCCCATCGCGCACTACACGCAGATGCACTTGATCGACATTCTCAGCGGTGCGGTCGTGGCCGCCATCGCTATTGCTGCCGGAATGGTAGCCGTCTGGTGTCTGCCGCGTTTGCATCATGTAATGCATCGATTAAAGCACCCGGTGCTGATCCTTGGGGTTGGCGGCTTTATCCTCGGTATTTTGGGCGTTATCGGTGGGCCGCTTACCTTATTTAAGGGGCTGGATGAAATGCAGCAAATGGCGTTTAGTCAGACGCTGGGCACATCGGATTATTTCATGCTCGCCATCATTAAGCTGGCGGCGTTGGTGGTGGCTGCAGCGAGTGGTTTTCGCGGCGGGCGAATTTTCCCGGCAGTGTTCGTTGGCGTCGCGCTGGGGCTGATGCTGCACGCCCACGTTGAAGCGGTACCGGCGGCTATCACGGTTTCCTGCGCGATTCTCGGGCTCGTGCTGGTCGTCACCCGTGACGCCTGGCTCAGCCTGTTTATGGCAGCAGTGGTCGTGCCAGACACGACCCTGCTACCGCTGCTGTGCATTGTCATGCTGCCCGCCTGGCTGCTGCTGGCGGGCAAGCCGATGATGATAGCCAGCCGTCCTGATCAATAGCTATCCCCCGTTACGCGTTTCCAGCGCACGGGTCACCGTGCGCAATAACTCAGGAAGATCGGCTTTCGGAAGCACCACCTCAATTAACGACAATCGTTGCGGGCGCCACAACCGGGCCAGCACTTCTTCCAGTTGTACAGCCTGCGTCACTCGCCAGCATTCCGCCTGACATTCACGACTAAACGCCTGCGGCACCTGCGTCCAGCTCCAGGCGGCGATATCGTTATAACGCTGAGTTGCCCCATGTATGGCCCGCTCCACGGTGTAACCATCATTATTAAGCAGCAAAATAACGGGAGACTGCCCATCTCTTAGCATAGAACCCAGTTCCTGAATGGTGAGCTGCGCCGCGCCGTCGCCAATAATCAGGACCACTCGGCGCTCCGGACAGGCGGTTTGCGCGCCGAATGCAGCCGGGAGCGCATAGCCGATCGATCCCCACAAAGGCTGAACGAGCACCTCCGCGCCGCCGGGTAGCGAGAGCGCAGCCGCGCCAAAGGCTGCGGTTCCCTGGTCAACAAGGATAATGTCATTAGGCGCCAGATACTGCTGCACCGTATGCCAGAAGTTTTCCTGCGTCAGAGGTCCCTTCTCAACCAGAGTGCGCGTAACTGGCGGACGTTCTGGCGGCAGTGAAAACGACATTTCCAGACACAGCTCCCGCAATGTGGTGACCGCCTGCTCCATCGGGATGTTAAACCAGCTGGTTCCAATCCGTGAGGCATGAGGCTGAACCTCAATGGTGCGCTCCTGCGGTAGCTGTTGCGTAAACCCGGCGGTCAGGGTGTCGACAAATTGTGTGCCGACACAAAATATCGTGTCGGCATCCTCGATAGCCAGACGAACATAATCGCTACTGGCACCAGCACTGTACGTGCCAACAAACGCCGGATGACGTTCATCGAACAGCCCTTTGCCCATCAACAGCGTGGCATGGGCCATCGGCGTCTCCGCCATCCAGCGTTGTAAAACCGGCTGCAGCCCAAAACGTAGCGCGAGAAAGTCCGCGAGCAGCGCGACACGCGGGCTGTCCAGCAATCGTTCACGGGCATGGTAGCGAAACGCCTCTGCCACGCTGCTTTCCGGTTCGCTCAAAGGAACAGTCAGAATGTCATCCGGCGGCGTCGCGGGCTGTTTTGCCACATCAGCAGGTAACATCAGATAGCCCGGTCTGCGTTCGATAAGCATTGTTCGCAGCACGCGGTCAATTTCATAGCAGGCGTTTTGTTCATCCAGTACCGCGCTCGCCGTCGTCACCGCCTGTTGCATACGATAAAAATGTTGAAAGTCACCATCACCCAGCGTGTGATGCATCAGCTCCCCGCGGCGCTGTGCGCCGCGACAGGGTGCCCCAACAATATGCAAAACAGGAACATATTCCGCATAACTTCCTGCGATACCGTTAATCGCACTTAACTCGCCCACGCCAAACGTGGTGAGCAGCGCCCCCACCCCAGACACCCGCGCATAGCCATCCGCAGCATAAGCCGCATTCAACTCATTCGCACACCCGACCCAACGTACGCTGGGATGTTCAATCACATGGTCAAGAAACTGCAAATTATAATCGCCAGGCACACCAAAGAGATGGCCGACGCCACAGCCTGCCAGTCTGTCCAGCAGGTAATCAGCAACGGAATACGGGGTTTGCATGACAGCTATCCTTCTGACGGTAACCTCATGTTGAGTATCGAAGAACTGGGTTAGCTGTCCAGGAAAGTCGCGGTGAAGGGGGTGGAAAGCAGGATGTACAGTTTTCACCCAAAATTTCATTGCGACACGCCTGGTGTAAACGTATACATTGATTCTCTTATGTTATCCGACAGGAGGCTACATGGCTTATCAGGCTGATGAAAATCGTTACCAGACAATGGAGTACCGCCGTTGCGGGCACAGCGGCCTTAAACTGCCGATTGTCTCGCTGGGTTTGTGGCACAATTTTGGTGATACCACGCAGGTCGAGAATAGCCGGGCGTTGTTACAGCGCGCATTCGACCTTGGGATCAGCCATTTTGATCTGGCAAATAACTATGGTCCGCCGCCGGGTTCAGCGGAACGAAATTTTGGCCGCATCCTGCAGGAAGATTTTTTACCATGGCGAGATGAGCTAATCATCTCCACCAAAGCGGGCTACACCATGTGGGAAGGGCCTTACGGGGACTGGGGTTCACGCAAATACCTGATAGCCAGCCTCGACCAAAGCCTGAAGCGACTGGGACTGGAATATGTCGATATCTTTTACCACCATCGCCCCGCCCCTGAAACGCCGCTCCGGGAAACCATGCGTGCGCTGGATCATATCGTTCGTCAGGGTAAAGCGTTGTACGTCGGGTTGTCTAATTACCCGGCAGACCTTGCCAGGCAGGCGATTGAAATACTCGACGATTTAGGTACGCCATGTCTTATCCATCAGCCCAAATACTCCATGTTTGAACGTTGGGTCGAAGATGGCCTGCTGTCGTTGTTGCAGGAAAAAGGCGTCGGCAGTATCGCCTTTTCACCGCTGGCAGGCGGGCAGTTAACCGACCGCTACCTGAACGGTATTCCTGCTGATTCTCGTGCGGCAAGCGGCAGTCGTTTCCTGAACCCGGATCAGATTACGCCAGAGAAACTGGAGAAGGTGCGGGCGCTGAATGTGATTGCAGAGCGACGCGGACAAAAGCTGTCTCAGATGGCGCTCGCGTGGGTGCTACGGGATGACAACGTCACATCTGTGCTGATTGGTGCCAGTAAACCGGCGCAAATTGAAGATGCTGTCGGTATGCTGGCCAATCGTCACTTTACGCCCGAAGAGTGCACGGAGATTGATGCCATCCTGAGTTGATTGAAATAAAGACACATTTATTAACAAAAAGTGCTCTCACTTACGATTTAGGAGTTAAGCCGATGAAACGGGGCTTTACTGCCCCGTAATATTGTATTAACAGGCCGGCTACGGCTCGATCGTGAAGGAGAGAAAACATGTTCAGGTCACTGATTCTGGCGGCAGTCTTATTGGCTTTTACACCGCTGGCCGCGAACGCTGGCGAAATCACCCTGCTGCCATCGATCAAATTACAAATTGGCGATCGCGATAATTATGGTAACTACTGGGATGGCGGACGCTGGCGCGACCGGGATTACTGGCACCATAACTATGAGTGGCGCAAAAATCGCTGGTGGCGTCATGACAATGGCTATCATCGCGGTTGGGATAAACGCAAAGCTTATGAGCGCGGCTATCGTGAAGGCTGGAACGATCGCGATGACCATCGTGGGCGTGGACGCGGTCACGGGCACCGACATTAATGTAACAAAAGGGCCTGCAGGCCCTTTTGTTTTTACAAACCGAGCGCGGTTCCCACCAGCAGCCAGATATTGAGTGCCACCACCAGTACCACAATCACCCAGCCCAGCTGTTTCACCCACCGGCGGTTAACTAAATCGCCCATCAGTTGACTGTCGCTGGTAAAGATCAACAGTGGCACCAGCGCCAGCGCAATACCGAAACTGAGCAATACCTGGCTCATTACCAGAATACGCGTCGGATCCAATCCCATCAGAATCACAATAAATGATGGCATCATGGTAACAGTCCGGCGAACCCATAACGGAATGTGAAAGCGGATAAACCCTTGCATCACTACCTGCCCCGCCAGCGTACCGACCACAGTGGAAGAGAGCCCTGCGGCCACCAGACTTAAACCGAACACCGTCGCCGCAGCGTGACTTAACAGCGGTTCAAGGGTCAGATACGCCTGATCCAGGTCGGCAATACCGGTATGTCCACTAAAGTGAAACGCGGCTGCAGCCGTCGCCATCATCGCCAGGTTGACAAATCCAGCAATCGTCATGGCGATGGCCACATCCCATTTTGTGGCTGCATAGCGCTGTTGTCGCGTTCCACCGTGCAGATGCTGTGTTAAGGAAGAGTGCAGATAAATAACGTGCGGCATAATTGTCGCGCCTAGCACGCCAGCGGCGAGGAATACCGCCTCAGAATTAGGCAGACTGGGAATAATCATCCCTTTACTAAGCTGCGCAAAGTTCGGTTGGGAAAAAACCAGCTCCACAATATAAGCAGCAGCCACAAACAGCAGTAGGCCGCCAATCACTTTTTCCAGCGGCTTCTGTCCGCGACGCTGCAGCATCAGAATTAAGAACGTCGCGATACCGGTGAGCACGGCCCCTTGCAATAACGAAACGCCGAGGATCAGCTTGAAGCCAATTGCCGCGCCAATAAATTCAGCAAGGTCTGTCGCCATGGCGATAATTTCAGCCTGCACCCAGTAGAACCACACCACCGGGCGGGGATAGTGATCGCGAATTTGCTCCGCCAGGTTTTTACCCGTGGCAATACCCAGTTTTGCCGACAGCACCTGAATCAGCATCGCCATCAGGTTTGCCCATACCACTACCCACAGCAGTTTATAACCAAAGCTGGCCCCAGCCTGGATATTGGTAGCAAAGTTACCTGGATCGATATAGCCGATCGCCGCGATGAACGCAGGTCCCATTAATGCGAGCTTCAACTTGCGCGTAGCCCGTCCACTGCTACTCTCAACGCGATCGTTAGTCATTTTTAATGCCTCAGAAACATAGCCTTTGCTATATTTCAAGCTACGCCTATTGAGAATGATTATCAAATTCATTTTAATGGGTGAAGTTGATTTCTCTGATAGTGTTGGTCTATGGATCGATAAGGATTCTGGAAAAAACGGCAAGATGTTTAATTATTGTTATAGATTAGCACAATGACATAACTTTTCACTTAGATACCAAGCATAACGGAAGTGTATCACCGATCACTAATTTTGAATCTCGTCACAGGTCCTTACTATAGTGTGTGTTTGATCTCGTTTTCTTTATGGTTGTTACATAGAATGTGCACGAAAACTAAACCTGCCTCATATTTGGAGCAAATATGGACCGCGTCCTTCATTTTGTATTGGCATTGGCCGTTGTTGCGATCCTTGCGCTGCTGGTAAGCAGTGACCGTAAAAAGATTCGCATTCGTTATGTTATTCAACTGCTTGTTATTGAAGTGTTACTGGCGTGGTTCTTCCTGAACTCCAACGTCGGCCTGGGCTTCGTAAAAGGCTTCTCCGAAATGTTCGAAAAACTGCTCGGTTTTGCCAACGAGGGGACGAACTTCGTCTTCGGTAGCATGAATGATCAAGGCCTGGCATTCTTCTTCCTGAAAGTACTGTGCCCTATCGTCTTTATCTCCGCCCTGATCGGTATCCTTCAGCATATCCGTGTGCTGCCGGTTATCATCCGCGCAATTGGTTACCTGCTTTCCAAAGTGAACGGTATGGGCAAGCTGGAATCCTTCAACGCCGTCAGCTCTCTGATCCTGGGTCAGTCTGAGAACTTTATCGCCTATAAAGATATTCTCGGCAAAATGTCTCGCAACCGTATGTACACCATGGCTGCAACGGCGATGTCTACCGTTTCCATGTCTATCGTCGGCGCGTACATGACCATGCTGGAGCCGAAGTACGTTGTTGCGGCGCTGGTACTGAACATGTTCAGCACCTTTATCGTGTTGTCGCTGATCAACCCTTACCGTGTTGATGCCAGCGAAGAAAACATCCAGATGTCTAACCTGCACGAAGGTCAGAGCTTCTTCGAAATGCTGGGTGAATACATTCTGGCGGGTTTCAAAGTGGCAATTATCGTTGCGGCGATGCTGATTGGTTTCATCGCGCTGATCGCTGCCCTGAATGCCCTGTTTGCCACCGTAACCGGCTGGTTTGGCTACAGCATATCCTTCCAGGGCATCCTGGGTTACATCTTCTATCCGGTTGCATGGGTAATGGGTGTGCCGTCCAGCGAAGCGCTGCAGGTAGGTAGTATCATGGCGACAAAACTGGTTTCTAACGAATTCGTTGCAATGATGGATCTGCAGAAAATCGCCGCTACGCTCTCTCCACGCGCTGAAGGCATCATCTCTGTGTTCCTGGTTTCCTTCGCTAACTTCTCTTCTATCGGTATTATCGCCGGTGCGATTAAAGGTCTGAACGAAGAGCAAGGTAACGTGGTTTCCCGCTTTGGTCTGAAGCTGGTATACGGTTCTACGCTGGTGAGCGTACTGTCTGCATCTATCGCAGCACTGGTGCTGTAAGCGTAAGACAACGTCGTAGTGATAAGGCCGGGGAATTTCCTCGGCTTTTTTATGCCTGCTATTCAGCAAACCGGAGATACCAGGTAAAAACCGACAGGATACAGAAACAAAAAACCCCCGCTTTTCAGCGAGGGTTTAAATTTTGGTGGAGCTAAGCGGGATCGAACCGCTGACCTCTTGCATGCCATGCAAGCGCTCTCCCAGCTGAGCTATAGCCCCACGATGCTTTTACGTATATGCCAAATTTATTGGGATAAAATTTGGTGGAGCTAAGCGGGATCGAACCGCTGACCTCTTGCATGCCATGCAAGCGCTCTCCCAGCTGAGCTATAGCCCCATTACGTAAAGCTTGTCGAGTTGACGGGCGGCATCATATGAATTCCCTTCGCGTGTGTCAACGGCAAAATTAACTCATAGAATTCAATCGCTGAAAAAGCAGTCAAATGAAGAACATTGCGTAACAACTCGCATTCAGTAGTTAAACGCGTCACGGTTTCTACTAAAATGGTGCTATAAAATGAGCCACTAATTAACCCCACGACTATTCAGGGAATCGTTATGTTCAAGGAACGGATGACGCCAGAAGAGCTAGCTAATCTGACCGGATACAGCCGACAAACCATCAATAAATGGGTGCGCAAGGAAGGCTGGGCTACATCACCTAAACCTGGCGTTCAGGGCGGTAAAGCCCGACTGGTTCACGTCACCGAACAAGTTCGCGAATACATTCGCAGCGCTGAGCGTTCAGCCGAAGGCTTATCAGACAATTTATCGTTATCCGGTGATACCTCTATTGAGGCGCTACTGATTAGGCTCGCCAAAGAAATGACGCCGTCAGAACAGAAAATGTTTACGTCACTGATCCTGCGTGAAGGCATTACGGGTTTACTACAACGCTTAGGGATCCGCGAAAACAAATAATATGAAAAATTTACGCAGCAAAATGACGACCGAAGAACTGGCTGAATGTCTCGGGGTTGCCAAACAAACCGTCAATCGCTGGATCAGAGAACAAAACTGGACCACCGAAAAGTTTCCCGGCGTTAAAGGTGGTCGTGCAAGACTGATTCATATCGACTCCAACGTCCGCACGTTTCTTCTCAATATTCCGGCTTTTCGCAAAGTACCTGACGTTTATCAGGCTGAAGAACCGCTGGCAGAATACACTCACGTTATGCGTAGTCACGCCTGTCGGCAGATAATCAGCGCACTGGACAACATGTCGCCAACGGAACAAGAAAAGTTATGGCAGTTTATCTCACGTGAAGGTATTCGCAATTTTCTTGCCCGATTAGGGATTGATGAGTCTGAATAACAGGCAAAAAAAACGGCAGGATGCGCTCCTGCCGTTGTGTTTCATCGTTCAGTCGGTCTTACTGCTGGCTTTCACGCTCAGCAATAAACGCCAGCGCTTTATTAATGCGCTCAATACTGCGGGATTTACCAATCGCATGCACCGTGACGTCTAACGCCGGGGACTGACCCGCACCGGTAACGGCTACGCGCAGCGGCATCCCGACTTTACCCATCCCCACTTCCAGCTCATCAGCGGTTGCCTGAATCGCGTGGTGCACGTTTTCTGCCGTCCACTCGCTAATCGCAGCCAGCTTGTCGCGAACCACTTCCAGCGGCTGACGCGCTACCGGACGCAGGTGCTTCTTCGCAGCATCAGCATCAAACTCAGCAAAGTCTTCGTAGAAATAGCGGCAACTCTGTGCCATCTCTTTCAGCGTTTTGCAGCGCTCACCGAGCAGTTTAACCAGCTCTGACAGCTGCGGCCCCACGCGAGTATCAATATTTTCCTGCTCAATGTGCCATTGTAGATGTGTCGCCACATATTCTGGCGCCAGCGCATTAATATAGTGATGGTTCAACCACTGCAGTTTTTCGGTATTGAACGCGCTCGCAGATTTGCTCACCGCCCCCAGGGAGAACAGTTTGATCATCTCTTCACGGGTGAAGATTTCCTGATCGCCGCTGGACCAGCCCAGACGCACCAGATAGTTCAGCAGCGCTTCCGGCAGATAACCGTCGTCGCGATACTGCATGACGCTGACTGCACCGTGACGTTTGGATAGTTTTTTACCGTCGTCGCCGTTAATCATCGACACGTGTGCGTAAACCGGCACCGGTGCGTTCAGCGCTTTCAGGATGTTAATCTGACGCGGGGTGTTGTTGATATGGTCTTCACCACGAATAACGTGGGTGATTTCCATATCCCAGTCGTCAACCACCACGCAGAAGTTGTAGGTCGGGGAACCGTCGGTACGGCGGATGATCAGATCGTCCAGCTCCTGGTTGCTGAATTCGATCGGCCCACGGATCTGGTCGTCAAAAATAACGGAACCATCCTGCGGGTTGGCAAAACGCACCACGCAAGGCTCATCCGCGTCGTGATGTTCATGCCCATGACGGCAGCGGCCGTCGTAACGCGGTTTCTCGCCATTCGCCATCTGCTCTTCACGCAGCGCGTCCAGGCGTTCTTTGGAGCAGTAGCATTTATACGCGGTACCCGCTTCCAGCATCTCATCAATAACCGCGTTGTAACGATCAAAACGTTTGGTCTGGAAGTATGGGCCTTCATCCCATTCCAGATTCAGCCAGTTCATGCCATCCATAATGGCTTCAATAGCTTCCGGAGTGGAGCGTTCGAGATCGGTGTCTTCAATACGCAGCACAAACTCACCGCCATGGTTGCGTGCAAAAAGCCAGGAATAAAGAGCAGTACGCGCACCGCCGACGTGCAGGTAGCCTGTCGGGCTTGGCGCGAAGCGAGTTTTGATTTTCATGAAATGGCCTTACGTTTATAAAGATGCCGACAACCGGCAAATCCAGGGAAGATTATCAGGCTCGTATTCTATCACCGTGGTCTGATTCCTCAATGTTGTTCAGGTTGGAACATCACGCTTTGCCATTTTCGTATACAAATCATGCGACATGGATTGTTTTGCGATCGTTTTGTTTAAATTTACGACGAACGAACAATTTCTTTAGAAAATGCGTTGACTCATTTTCAACTCTCCCTATAATGCGACTCCACACAGCGGGGGTGATTAGCTCAGCTGGGAGAGCACCTCCCTTACAAGGAGGGGGTCGGCGGTTCGAACCCGTCATCACCCACCAACTACTTTATGTAGTCTCCGCCGTGTAGAGTAAGAAATTGAGAAGTGGGTGATTAGCTCAGCTGGGAGAGCACCTCCCTTACAAGGAGGGGGTCGGCGGTTCGATCCCGTCATCACCCACCACTTTCTCGCCAGCTGGATTTCTTACGATAAAATTGAAGTACCGAAGTGGGTGATTAGCTCAGCTGGGAGAGCACCTCCCTTACAAGGAGGGGGTCGGCGGTTCGATCCCGTCATCACCCACCACTTCGGGTCGTTAGCTCAGTTGGTAGAGCAGTTGACTTTTAATCAATTGGTCGCAGGTTCGAATCCTGCACGACCCACCAATGTAAAAAGGCGCCCTAAAGGCGCCTTTTTGCTATCTGCGATTTTTAACATTCGAACCTGCAGCAGGTTCGGTGTTGAGCGCAGCGAAACAACGGAGCCGTTTACGGTGACGGCCCGAAGGGCGAGCAAGCGAGTCATCCTGCAATGCTTACCCGACCAAAGCATCAATCAACTTCGTTAACGCTGGCGTGGCCTGATGCTGTTCATAGACAATATACAAATCCGCCGGAATACGTTCCTCTAATGGCCGGAATACCACGCCAGGCCAGCTCATTTGTGCATAACCATCAGCCATTAACGTAATCCCGATTCCCATACTGATCATTGCCAGCACTGTCTGGGGCTCAACAACCTCACGAATAATCATTGGCGAGAAGCCTGCCTGCTGACATACACGTTGCAAAAATCCCCAATCGGAATGTACGGACGGCAGCGTGACAAAATATTCGTTGCGCAGCGCCGCCAGAGGAACAGAATCCCTGGAGGCCAGAATGTGATCTTCCGGTACTGCAACCATGAATGAAGATTCATGCAGACGTAAGCTGGTAAAACCAACCGTTGGTTCAATTGCCATACGCCATATCCCTGCATCGAGCTCCCGACGCTCTAATAACGCCATTTGCATACCTGGCGATTTTTCGCGAAACAGTACTTCAACATTGGGATTTGCTTTCAAAAAATAGTGCATTGCGGGACGCATTCTTCCCCACAGTGCCGTACCAACCACACCCAATTCAATACGCCCCGCTTCGCCGCGACCAATCTGCTCCACTCTCGCCATAGCCTGATTTGCATTGGCTAACAAACGACGCGACTCCTCCATCAGAATTTTTCCGGCATGAGTTAACGCAACGCTGCGAGAATGTCGAATAAATAACAAGGTACCAAGTTGCTGTTCAAGTTCTTTGATATGAATACTCAGAGGGGGTTGTGACATATTTAACCGGGCAGCAGCCCGGCCAAAATGCAACTCTTCTGCAACAGCGAGAAAATAACGCAATAACTTCAGATCGATTCGGTGAGCTCGTTCCATCACTGTTACACTCCAGGAATAAGGGATAACGTCTGGAATCTACCACATTGCTTAGTAAAAAATAGATTTAACGACAAGATACCCAATATACATAAACACAATAGATAAAACCCCGGGTAAAACATTTGGTGCAGGAATAGGTATTCGGCATAAAGTAAATAATGCCCCAATGCCAAACCCAATGCCTGAGGATAGAATGATTTCTTTCACATGAAATCCTTGTTTGTGAAATGAGCTGGCGAGCATCCCCTCGCCAGTTAAATAATTTTAATGAGCCAATGATTTAGTCGACAATTTTTCTGGATGATGTTGATATTTAAAGAACAACGCAAAAACAATTGCCAGTGCCAAAGCATAAGCAGCAAACACCAACCAGATTGTTTGCCAATCCTTGACGCCATCGACAGAAAAATAGTCCACCGCCATCCCGCTCAGGATTGAACCCACCCACGCGCCAATGCCATTTACCATCGTCATAAACAGCCCCTGGGCGCTGGCGCGAATCCTTGAATCAACTTCCTGCTCGACAAATACCGAGCCGGAGATGTTGAAGAAATCAAACGCACAACCGTAAACGATCATCGACATTAGCAGCAGCACAAAGCCAAACGGAGACGGATCGCCAAAGGCAAAGAAGCCAAAGCGCAGCGTCCACGCCAGCATACTCATCAGCATCACTGTTTTAATGCCAAAGCGTTTCAGGAAGAATGGAATAGTGAGGATAAAACCCACTTCCGCCATCTGCGAAACTGACAGCAAAATGGAGGGATATTTCACCACAAAGCTGTTGGCAAACTCAGGGTTACGGGCAAAATCATGCAGGAACGGATTGCCAAAGACGTTGGTGATTTGCAGCACCGCCCCCAGCATCATGGCAAACAAAAAGAAAATTGCCATGCGCGGATTTTTAAACAGCACAAACGCATCCAGCCCCAGTTTACTGGCAAGCGTGGCGGACGCTTTTTTCTCCGCAACCGGTATTTTTGGCAACGTCAGCGCATACAGAGCCAGCAGCAGCGATGCGCCTGAAGCGATATACAGCTGCGCGCTGCTCAACTCCAGTCCCATTAAGCTGACCGTCCACATCGCAACAATAAAACCTATCGTGCCAAACACACGAATTGGCGGGAACGCAGTGACCGGATCCTGACCCGATTGTGCAAGGCATGAATATGAGACGCTGTTCGATAGCGCAATTGTCGGCATATACGCCATCGCATTAACCAACATTACCCAGAACATGGTCTGTGGATCGGTAACGGTTGTGGCGTACAGCAACACGCCAGCACACACCAGGTGGCACAGCATATAAGCGCGCTCGGCACGCAGCCACTTATCGGCGATGATCCCCATAATTCCCGGCATAATAATCGCGGCAAGCCCTTTCGAGCTGTAGACCATACCCACATTCGCGCCGGTAAAATCCAGGGTGTTAATCATGTAAGAACCCAGGGTAACCAGCCAGCTACCCCAGATAAAATATTGCAAAAACGACATGATTTTTAAGCGGGACGTAATACCCATTTTTTATTCCTTGCCGTGAGGTAAGGCTCCCAAAAGGAGCCTTTGTTATTGTGTGTTTAGGCTAATTTGCGTAAAAAACCGCAAATCAGATTAATAAAGTTCTGACGGGACAGCTCAGCCGCAGCCAGCGTCTGAGCATGGGACAGTTTTACATCTCCTAACCCTTCCGCCAGATTGGTGATCGCAGAGACGGCAACGACCTTGAGACCACAATGACGTGCAGTAATAACTTCCGGCACCACTGACATTCCGACCACATCGCCGCCAATAATCTGCATCATGCGTATTTCTGCCGCAGTTTCGAAGTTCGGACCCGGATAAGAAACAAATACGCCTTCGGTGAGGGGGAATCCCTCCTCTGCCGCAACGACCTGAAGAATGGCGCGGTAATCTGCATCGTAAGCATTTGCCAGCGAGAAAAAGCGATCGCCAAAACGCTCATCATTCGCTCCAACCATCGGCGTACCCGGCATAGTGTTAATGTGATCGCACAACGCCACCAGACTTCCTGGGCCAACTTCAGGACGCAGTGATCCTGCCGCATTTGTACAGAACAATACTTCACAACCCAGCAATTTCAGGGTGCGAATGGCGTCAGTCATAACCGTCATACCCCGACCTTCATAAAAATGCCCACGCCCTTTCATACAAGCAACAGGAACACCCGCCAGATGACCGAGTACCAGTTCTCCAGCATGACCGTGAACGGTACTCACAGGAAAACCGGGAAGTTTTTCATAGGAGATGGCGACCGCATTCTCAATTTGCTCCGCCAGCGCACCCAGGCCAGAACCCAAAATAAACGCGATTCGCGGGGTAAATTCCGTTGCATATGCACGAATAATATCAACACAATACTCAGGATTATGAGAAAAAAGAGCGTGAGACATAAGTATCCTTGTTCTATCGGTTTAAATTTGACTCCTTTTTATAACGACCTTCGACCTGTGCTGACCAATACACTTTTCACGTGCTATCAATAGTCATTTGATATCGATGGATTTAGATCGCTTCTGTATTAATAAAGAGGCAAAACAGTATTGGTAGTTATCTACTCTTTATCTTAACAATATGCTGTTTATATTTTTATAAATCACTTTTTTAATTAACCTGTTAATAACTATTGGCATAGGGAAATATGCTATGAAAAAATTCTTTACTCTGACACTCTCATCTTTACTCATTATTCCCGCACTATCCCATGCGGAATATAAAAGTGGATTTGCCGATATCGGCCTGCATTATCTCGACTGGACATCAGAGACTACAGAAAAAACCAGTAAAAAATCACACAAAGATGACTTTGGGTATCTGGAGCTTGAAGGCGGAGCGAACTTTAGCTGGGGAGAAATGTACGGCTTCTTCGATTGGGAGAATTTCTACAATGGCCGTCACGCTAAACCCGGCAGCGAACAGCGTTACACTTTCAAAAATACCAACCGTATCTATCTTGGTGATACAGGGTTAAACCTCTATCTCCATGCTTACGGAACTTATGGTTCGCCGAATCGTGCTAACTTCCATGATGATATGTTTCTCTATGGGTTAGGTTATAATTTCACAGGCAATGGGTATTGGTTTAAGCCCTTCTTTGCCAAACGTTATACCGATCAGACATATTATACTGGGGATAATGGTTATGTAATGGGCTGGGTGGCCGGATATAGCTTCTCGCTCGGCAGCGAGAAATTCAGCGTAACGAACTGGAACGAATACGAATTTGACCGCAATGAAACCTACGCGGCAGGTAATGGCGGTAAGGACGGAATCAACGGCGCAGTCGCTTTCTGGTGGAATGCGACGCCGCATCTTACCGCAGGTATTCAGTATCGTTACGCAGATAATAAACTGGGAGAATCATTCCTGCAGGATGGTATTATTTATTCTCTTAAATACTTGTTCTAACACATTAACCCAGTCGGACAGATAATTAAATCTGATACAGCGGATCGCGGGCACGACCGGCGGTTAATGCACTTGCCTGCATACGCACCACATCCCACAGCGCCTGAGCCGCGGTTGATAAAGAGCGGTTTTTACGTCGAGCCAGCATCAGCTGCCGTTCAACAACCGGCGTCAGGCGCTTAACCTGCAGATGACTCCCCTGCGGTAAGGGGAGCGCCAGCGCGGGCAGAACGCTGATGCCAATCCCCGCTTCAACCATTGGGAACAGCGTGGCGGGATGACCAATCTCCTGAACAATATTGGCATCAATGGAGAAATGGGCCAGCGCCGCATCGATCAGCGGTCGACTGCCGGAAGCGTAATCCTGTAACACCAGACGTTCGTGGTACAAATCCTGCCAGTTTACCCACTCACGTTGGGCCAACGGATGATCCTGGCGACACAGCAGCAGGAACGGTTCGGACAGTACGGCTTCACATTGCAGATCGGTCACTGCCCCGGGATCAATCACAATACCAAAATCTACTTCTCCCTGGCGAATACTCTCCAGTACCCACTGCTGTGGCCGGTCATGCAGCACAAAATCGATTGCCGGATAAAGCTGATTGCTCTGGGCAATACACTGCGGAATAAGGTGAGCAGAGATTGTCTGGCTGGCGGCAACCCGTACTGTACCGGTTAACTGCGTTCCCACCTGACCGGCTTCGCGCAGCGTGCTGTGCAGCTCATCCAGAATACGTTCCAGCCGCGTCGCCAGCTGGTGTCCGGCTTCCGTCAGCACCACTTCCCGCGTTGTTCTGTCCAATAAGCGCACCCCCGTCTGAGCTTCAAGCTCTTTAACGCTATGGCTGACCGCCGACTGGCTTAAGCCAATAATATCCCCCGCCCGGCTAAAACTTTTGGCCTGGGCGACGGTGACAAAGATACGCAACTGACGCAGAGAGTAATTCATCTATTCGATTCATATATGGATGCAATAAATCAATTTTATTTCTCAAACGGAAAAACGCAAAATGTTGCTACCGAATTTCAGGAGTCTTTATGAAACTTTTTCGTATTCTTGATCCGTTCACGATAACGCTGATTACCGTCGTTTTGCTGGCGTCGTTTTTCCCGGCCGAAGGTGGCTTTGTGCCTTTCTTTGAAGGCTTGACCACCGCCGCCATTGCCCTGCTGTTTTTTATGCACGGGGCCAAGCTCTCTCGTGACGCAATTATTGCCGGCGGTAGCCACTGGCGCTTGCATCTGTGGGTAATGTGCAGCACGTTTGTTGTTTTCCCGGTGCTGGGCGTTCTGTTCGCCTGGTGGGCCCCCGTCAACGTTGATCCGATGCTGTACACCGGATTCCTGTATCTGTGTATTTTGCCAGCCACGGTGCAATCGGCTATCGCCTTTACCTCAATGGCAGGTGGTAACGTTGCCGCCGCCGTGTGTTCAGCTTCGGCCTCCAGCTTACTGGGTATTTTTCTTTCGCCACTGCTGGTAGGCCTGGTCATGAATATGCATGGCGCAGAAGGCAGCCTGGAACAGGTGGGGAAAATCATGCTGCAGCTGCTGCTGCCGTTCGTGCTGGGTCATCTCTCGCGACCGTGGATTGGCAACTGGGTGTCACAGCATAAAAAATGGATTGCAAAAACGGATCAATCTTCCATTTTACTGGTGGTTTACTCCGCCTTCAGTGAAGCCGTGGTTAATGGGATCTGGCACAAAGTGGGGGTAGGTTCACTGCTGTTTATCGTGGTTGTCAGCATCATATTGCTGGCCATCGTGATTGCTATCAACGTCTTTGTTGCGCGCAAATGCGGTTTCAGCAAAGCCGATGAAATCACGATTGTATTCTGTGGATCGAAGAAAAGTCTGGCGAATGGGATCCCCATGGCAAACATCCTGTTCCCGACGTCGGTGATCGGTATGATGGTATTGCCATTGATGATTTTCCACCAAATTCAGCTGATGGTGTGCGCCGTGCTGGCGCGTCGCTACAAACAACAGACGGACGCGCTGCAGGCGCAGCAGAAGAGCCGCGCCGCGAAGGCCTAAAGTGGGCGTTTCAGGGGCTGAACCAGCTGCGTCAGCCCCTCAGTTTTAATCAGCAGCGTGATTTGCATCAGCTCCCCAAGTTTGCCCGGCGGAAATTCATCCTTGCGGGCAAACCACAGCAGATACTCTTCCGGGACATCAATCAGCCGACGCCCTTTATATTTGCCAAAGGGCATGACGGTATTGGCGATCTCTACCAGCTGCTCTTTTTCCATCTCAAGCACCCAGCAAGCGGATCATTTCAGCTTCGTCGATCACTGCAATGCCCAACTCCTGCGCTTTTGCCAGCTTCGAACCCGCCGCTTCCCCAGCAATCACCAGATCGGTTTTCTTCGACACGCTCCCCGCCACTTTTGCGCCCAGCTCGGTGAGTCGAGCTTTGGCATCATCGCGCGACATAAGGCTCAGGCTCCCGGTCAGCACAATCGTTTTGCCGGCAAACGGGCTGTCGATTTCTTCAGCGTTGATAACCACCGGCGCAGGCCAGTGGATCCCTTGCGCCAGAAGTTGCACGATCACCTCACGGTTGCTTTCTTCGGCGAAGAAATTAAACACGTGCGTCGCTACCACGATGCCGACATCCGGCACTTTTTGCAGCTCTTCAATAGAGGCCGCTTCCAACGCCTCAAGCGTGCCGAAATATGCCGCCAGACCTGCAGCTGTAGCTTCGCCGACTTCACGAATACCCAGCGCATAGAGGAAACGAGCAAATGTGGTCTCTTTCGCTTTTTCCAGCGCATTCACTACGTTTTGCGCCGACTTCGGCCCCATTCGATCAAGACCGGTCAGCTTACCGGCGGTCAACGTGAAGAGATCCGCAGGCGTGTGGACATACTCTTTCTCGACCAGTTGATCGATAATTTTGTCGCCCATGCCGTCAACGTCCAACGCCCGGCGAGAAACGAAGTGTTTCAACGATTCCTTACGCTGCGCCCCGCAGATTAAACCTCCGGTACAACGAGTAACTGCTTCGCCTTCCACCCGTTCAACATCAGAGTGACAAACCGGACAATGGGTTGGAAACTCGATTTCGCGCGTATCTTCCGGACGCTCGGAAAGTACGACATTCACCACCTGCGGGATGACATCGCCCGCACGGCGAATAACGACTTTGTCGCCAATACGCAAACCCAGCCGTTCTATTTCGTCAGCGTTATGCAACGTTGCGTTACTGACCAGCACCCCGGCCACCTGCACTGGCTCAAGGCGGGCAACGGGCGTAATTGCCCCTGTACGTCCAACCTGAAACTCAACATCGCGGACAAAGGTCATCTGCTCCTGAGCCGGGAACTTAAAGGCCACCGCCCAGCGCGGCGCGCGGGCAACAAAACCCAGTTGTTCCTGCAAGGCCATGGAGTTGACTTTGATCACCACGCCGTCAATATCGAATCCCAGCGTCGGTCGGTCTTCTTCAACCTTATGATAGTAAGCAAGTACTTCCTCCGGAGAGTCGCAAAGCGCCACTCTGTCGCTCACCGGCAGTCCCCACGCTTTAAATTGCAGCAGACGACCCAGATGGGTATCAGGCAGCTCACCGCCTTCCAGTACGCCAACGCCATAGCAGAAGAAAGTAAGCGGTCGCTTCGCTGTAATACGTGGATCGAGCTGACGCAGTGACCCAGCCGCCGCGTTACGTGGGTTAGCAAACACTTTGTTACCAGTGCGGCGGGCTTCGTCGTTAATTTTTTCAAATCCGGCTTGCGGCAGGAACACCTCACCGCGCACTTCCAGACGTGTCGGAATGTTATCGCCGTGCAGTTTTAACGGGATCGCGCGGATGGTACGCACGTTTGAGGTGATGTCTTCCCCGGTGGTGCCATCGCCGCGCGTTGCGGCGCTAACCAGTACGCCGTTTTCGTAGAGAATACTCACCGCCAGCCCGTCAAGCTTCAGCTCACAGCACCAGGTCAGCTTATCCGTACGCTTTAGCCGATCCTGTACGCGCTTGTTAAAGGCGAGAAAACTCTCTTCATCAAATACGTTATCCAGCGACAGCATGGGCACTTCATGGCGAATCTGGCTGAACGCCGTTAACGGAGCGGCACCAACGCGTTGTGTTGGCGAGTCGGGTGTAATAAGGTCCGGATGCTGCGCTTCCAGCTCGCGGAGTTCGCGCAGCAGACGATCGTATTCCGCATCGGGAATTTCCGGCGCGTCCATCACATGGTAGAGATACTCATGATGGCGAAGCGTGGTTCGCAGTTCAGTCAGTTGTTGTTCGATTGATTCCATATCGCACCATCAATGATAAAAAACCCCCGACAGGCGGGGGTTTAGCAAGGAGATGTCACGCCAGAGGAAAATCAGGCGCGAGATTCTTTAACTTCGCGGATGCGGTCCTGATACTCGCGCAGTTTCTGCGGCGTCATCATGCGACGTTGATCGTCGAGCACCACACCGCCAACTTCATCGGCAATGTGCTGTGCTGACTGCAGCATCAGCTTAAAGTTTTGCAGCTCGTCCCCATAGGACGGAACCTGCATAAAAATAGTTACGCCAGGAGTACTGAAGTCGCCTGTCATTTCGGGGTCAAATGTCCCCGGGTTAACCATATTAGCAAGGCTAAACAGCGACGGACCGCTGCCATCCGGGCTCAAATGACGATGAAAAATATTCATATCGCCAAATTTAAAACCGGCCTGCTGAATGCTATTGAGCAGTACTTCTCCGTTGAGTTCGCTGCCATGATGAGCCGCAACGTTCATAATGATGACCGTCTCTTTAGGCTGCGGTTTTTCAGCAACAGGCGCTTCTTCAACGACCGGCTCAGGCTGCGGCTGATGTTCAACGACAGGCTCTGCTGGCTGGAAGGTCTGCGGCGCTGGCTGCACGGACTGCTGGACCTGAGGCGCAACGGGCTGATGCTGCATCGGCTGCTGGACAGGTTGCTGCGGAACAGGCTGATGTTGCACCGGCTGCTGCGGTTGCACAGGCTGCGGCTGTTGAACATGCGGCGGCGGTACCGGCGCTTGCGCAGGCTGCTGCGCGGGTTGACGCGGCTGAGCAGACGCATAAGGCGGCTGGTACTGGTGTTGCGGCGACTGAGGAGGAACACCATGTTCCTGCGCATTACCGGGAGCATGATTCACACGATGAACGCGAACTTCGCCCACGCCTTCGTCTTCCTCGACGTTGTCGTCGAACGAATCCTCGTCTTCACGTTTAGACTTCATGCGTTTCAGTGGGCGATCGCGGAATATAGAAGACCGCTCTTTACGGCTAGTCCAAAAACCATGTACCAGTAAAGCGATTATGGCGATCGCGCCAACAATGATTAATATCAGACGCAAATCCTGCATCATTATATTCTCTGTTGTTCTAACACCTTGCCACCACGGCAAACATTTACTCACTAAGAGTATTTGTCGATTACGCCAAGTGCAAGTGTACTCTTGGCTTTCACAGCATAAAGATGAACAAAATTGTGCTTTTTGCTGTTTTTTCGAACATTTCCGAACAGCTTAACGCTCAACAACCCGGTAAGATACGCAAAGTTTACCAGAGCTTTTATAACAAGGAGTATGTCCTGACCATGGTTTCATCATCTGCAGTTGTACCTCGCAGCGGCCTTTATTACTTTTCCCAGGGATGGAAGCTCATCACCCAACCGGGTATTCGTCGTTTTGTTATTCTGCCTTTACTGGTGAATATCCTGCTGATGGGCGGCGCATTCTGGTGGTTATTTACTCAACTCGGTAGCTGGATCCCCGCGCTGATGAGCCACGTCCCTGACTGGCTACAGTGGCTCAGCTATTTACTGTGGCCGATTGTAACCCTCTCCGTACTGTTGGTGTTCGGTTACCTGTTCTCCACCCTTGCCAACTGGATTGCTGCGCCGTTTAACGGCCTGCTGGCGGAACAGCTGGAAGCGCGCTTGACGGGCGCAACTCCTCCCGATACAGGCGTTCTCGGCATCATGAAAGACCTTCCGCGCATTATGAAACGTGAATGGCAAAAGCTGGCATGGTATCTCCCGCGCGCTTTCGTGTTGCTGATCCTCTATTTTATTCCGGGCATTGGGCAGACCGTCGCCCCGGTACTGTGGTTCCTGTTCAGCGCATGGATGCTGGCTATTCAATACTGCGATTATCCATTTGATAACCACAAAGTTCCTTTTAAGGAAATGCGCGTCGCGCTGCGCACGCGTAAGGTGACCAATATGCAGTTTGGTGCGTTGACCAGCCTGTTCACCATGATTCCGGTACTCAATCTGTTCATCATGCCGGTGGCAGTTTGTGGTGCCACGGCGATGTGGGTAGACTGCTATCGTGATAAGCATGCGTTATGGAAGTAATGCAAAAATGTGCAAAAGCGGGCTGGCTTATGCCCGCTCTTATTCCATACTGCAAAGCATTATTTCTCATCAGCATATAGATATGCGAATTCCTTACTTCCCCATACATTCTCAACAGGTATGCTGAAGCGGTATCCCAATTTCATACAGTTAAGGACAGGCCATGAGTAAGATTTTTGAAGATAACTCGCTGACTATCGGTCATACGCCGCTGGTTCGACTGAACCGTATCGGTAACGGACGCATTCTGGCGAAGGTGGAATCACGTAACCCCAGCTTTAGCGTCAAATGCCGTATCGGTGCCAATATGATTTGGGATGCCGAAAAACGTGGTGTACTGAAACCTGGCGTTGAACTGGTAGAGCCAACCAGCGGCAACACAGGGATAGCACTGGCCTACGTTGCTGCCGCCCGTGGCTACAAACTGACCTTGACCATGCCGGAAACAATGAGCATTGAGCGCCGCAAGCTGTTGAAGGCTTTGGGTGCGAATCTGGTCCTGACTGAAGGCGCAAAAGGGATGAAGGGCGCAATCCAGAAAGCTGAAGAAATTGTCGCCAGCGATCCGGAAAAATTCCTGCTGCTGCAGCAGTTCAGCAACCCGGCGAACCCGGAAATCCACGAAAAAACCACCGGCCCGGAAATCTGGGAAGATACCGATGGTCAGGTTGATGTCTTTATTTCCGGTGTAGGTACCGGTGGTACGCTGACTGGCGTAAGCCGTTACATTAAAGGCACCAAAGGTAAAACGGATCTGATCACCGTCGCGGTAGAGCCGACCGACTCCCCGGTTATCGCCCAGGCGCTGGCGGGTGAGGAGCTGAAACCGGGTCCACATAAAATCCAGGGAATTGGCGCGGGCTTCATTCCAGGCAACCTCGATCTGAAGCTTATCGATAAAGTCGTCGCCATCACCAATGATGAGGCAATCTCTACTGCGCGTCGCCTGATGGAAGAAGAAGGTATTTTGGCGGGCATCTCTTCTGGTGCAGCCGTTGCGGCCGCGCTTAAGCTGCAGGAAGATGAAACCTTTACCAATAAGAATATAGTGGTTATTCTACCGTCATCGGGTGAGCGTTATCTGAGCACTGCACTGTTTGCCGATCTCTTCACAGAGAAAGAACTGCAACAGTAATGCCAGCATGTTAAAAACGCGTAAAAAAGCACCCTTTTGGGTGCTTTTTTGTGGTCTGCTTCAAAGTTTCAACTCGCCTGGCATTGATTCAACCCTCCAGAACTGGTATTTAACCAAGCTAATTATTTTGATGCGCGAAATTAATCGTTACAGGAAAAGCGCTAGCTGAATCGATTTTATGATTTGGTTCAACTCTTCCTTTCGCGGCATAATGTTTAATGACGAACGAAACGTCAGCGGCAAGAAGTTGCCAGCAACGGATTGCACCGAACTCCTTTTGTGTCGCGTCCAGTTTACGCCGATGCTAACAATACAGGCTAAAGTTGAACCGCCAGGCTAGACTTTAGTTCCACAACACTAAACCTATAAGTTGGGGAAATATAATGTTCCAGCAAGAAGTTACCATTACCGCTCCGAACGGTCTGCATACTCGCCCTGCTGCTCAGTTTGTTAAAGAAGCAAAAGGCTTTTCTTCTGATATTACTGTGACTTCCAACGGCAAAAGCGCTAGCGCCAAAAGCCTGTTTAAACTGCAGACTCTGGGCCTGACTCAGGGTACCGTTGTTACCCTGTCCGCAGAAGGTGAAGACGAGCAGAAAGCAGTTGAGCATCTGGTTAAACTGATGGCTGAACTCGAGTAAGTTCAACGAGTTCTTTTAAATATCAGTCACAAGTAAGGTAGGGTTATGATTTCAGGCATTTTAGCATCCCCGGGTATCGCTTTCGGTAAAGCATTGCTGCTGAAAGAAGACGAGATCGTCATTGACCGGAAAAAAATTTCTGCCGACAAGGTTGATCAGGAAGTTGAACGTTTTCTGAGCGGTCGTGCCAAGGCATCTGCGCAACTGGAAGCGATCAAAACCAAAGCTGGTGAAACGTTCGGTGAAGAAAAAGAAGCCATCTTTGAAGGGCATATCATGCTGCTCGAAGATGAGGAGCTGGAGCAGGAAATCATAGCCCTGATTAAAGATAAGCACATGACGGCTGATGCAGCTGCGCATGAAGTTATCGAAGGACAGGCCACTGCCCTGGAAGAGCTGGATGATGAATACCTGAAAGAACGTGCGGCCGACGTACGTGACATCGGTAAACGCCTGCTGCGTAACATTCTGGGTCTGGCAATTATCGACCTCAGCGCTATTCAGGAAGAAGTCATCCTGGTAGCCGCAGACCTGACCCCGTCAGAAACTGCACAGCTGAACCTGAACAAGGTGCTGGGTTTCATTACTGACGCGGGCGGACGGACTTCCCATACCTCTATCATGGCGCGTTCTCTGGAACTGCCTGCCATCGTCGGTACGGGTAGCGTCACCTCTCAGGTTAAAAACGACGACTATCTGATTCTGGATGCCGTAAACAACCAGGTTTACGTCAATCCGACCAACGACGTTATTGAACAACTGCGCGCCGTTCAGGAGCAGGTTGCGACCGAGAAAGCGGAACTCGCTAAGCTGAAAGATCTCCCCGCTATCACGCTGGACGGACATCAGGTTGAAGTCTGCGCCAACATCGGTACCGTTCGTGACGTTGAAGGCGCTGAGCGTAATGGTGCCGAAGGTGTGGGTCTGTACCGCACCGAATTCCTGTTCATGGACCGTGAATCGCTGCCGACTGAAGAAGAACAGTTTGCTGCGTATAAAGCCGTAGCTGAAGCCTGTGGCTCTCAGGCGGTCATCGTCCGTACCATGGACATCGGCGGTGATAAAGAGCTGCCGTATATGAACTTCCCGAAAGAAGAGAACCCGTTCCTGGGCTGGCGTGCCGTACGTATCGCCATGGATCGTAAAGAGATCCTGCGTGACCAGGTTCGCGCTATCTTGCGCGCCTCTGCTTTCGGCAAACTGCGCATCATGTTCCCTATGATCATCTCTGTTGAAGAAGTGCGCGCACTGCGCAAAGAGATCGAAATCTACAAACAGGAACTGCGCGACGAAGGTAAAGCATTTGACGAAAGCATTGAGATTGGCGTGATGGTGGAAACACCGGCTGCGGCAACAATTGCACGTCATTTAGCCAAAGAAGTTGATTTCTTTAGTATCGGCACCAATGATTTAACGCAGTACACCCTGGCAGTTGACCGTGGTAATGATATGATTTCACACCTTTACCAACCGATGTCGCCATCTGTGCTGACGCTGATCAAGCAAGTTATTGATGCTTCTCATGCTGAAGGCAAATGGACTGGCATGTGTGGTGAGCTTGCAGGCGACGAACGTGCTACACTTCTGTTGCTGGGGATGGGTCTGGACGAATTCTCTATGAGCGCCATTTCTATCCCGCGCATTAAGAAGATTATCCGTAACACGAACTTCGAAGATGCGAAGGTGTTAGCAGAGCAGGCTCTTGCTCAACCGACAACGGACGAGTTAATGACGCTGGTTAACAAGTTCATTGAAGAAAAAACAATCTGCTAATCCACGAGATGCGGCCCAATTTACTGCTTAGGAGAAGATCATGGGTTTGTTCGATAAACTGAAATCTCTGGTTTCTGATGATAAGAAAGACACCGGAACTATTGAGATTGTTGCTCCGCTCTCTGGCGAGATCGTCAACATCGAAGACGTGCCGGATGTAGTTTTTGCTGAAAAAATCGTTGGTGATGGCATTGCTATCAAACCAACCGGTAACAAAATGGTTGCCCCTGTAGACGGCACCATCGGCAAAATCTTTGAAACCAACCACGCTTTCTCTATCGAATCCGACAGCGGCATTGAGCTGTTTGTTCACTTCGGTATTGATACCGTTGAACTGAAAGGCGAAGGCTTTAAGCGTATCGCTGAAGAAGGTCAGCGCGTGAAAGTGGGCGACCCGGTTATTGAATTCGATCTGCCGCTGCTGGAAGATAAAGCCAAGTCTACCCTGACTCCGGTTGTTATCTCCAACATGGACGAAATCAAAGAACTGATCAAACTGTCCGGTAGCGTGACCGTGGGTGAAACTCCGGTTATCCGCATCAAGAAATAATTCTTGCCGCAGAGAAGAATGGCGCCGATTGGCGCCATTTTTTTATACACCTCATCCGCCATTAAATGTGTGTGGTCATCGGTCGATAATACGCCTCACGCATCAGGATTTTCATGCCCTCCGGCCCGCTCTCCAGCATCCGTCGTTCCGAATCCGCCACTAACAGCTCACAGTCGTAACCACCCGCAATACCGAACATAGCCCGCGCCACGCAGATATCTTCCAGCGCCGTTATCCCGCTGGTATCAAAATGTCCAACCATACGCCCATTCTGGCGAACCACCAGCCGGTAACTCTTCATCGCGCCTCCCCTGACGGTGGCAAAATTAACTCATCACAACCGCACTGGTGCGTCCACGTCATCACGTCCAGCACACGCTGTGCAGCATCGTGCGTCGCAGTTGTCAGCCTTTTACCCAATACAATACCGCTCACCAGCTCAGCACAAAACAGATCGCCAGTCCCCTTCAGATCTGTTTTCACCCGCGGATGTGCGAGCACCTCAACCGTTTCAGCCGTTACCACCGCAACGTTGATAATCTCTTCGGTATTCCCCGGCGCACTGGTAATCACTACCCATTTCAGCGTTTCGGTAAGCAGAGATTGCGCCGCCGTTATGGCTTCATCAAGCGTACTACATGGTTTTCCACTCAGTATTTGCAGCTCAAACACATTCGGCGTCAACCCCTGAGCCAGCGGCAGCAGGTGCTGACGGTAGGCCTGCGGAATTTCGGCTTTTACGTACATGCCGCTGTCCGTATCGCCCATCACCGGGTCGACCAATACGCACAGTCCTGGATGCGTAATCTGTAACGTTTTCAGCCACTTTGCTAACAGAGCGATTTGCTCTGCGCTACCCATATAGCCCGTGGTCACCGCCTTCAGCTCGCGTAAGGCATCGCGCTCATTTAAGGCGCGGAGATACCCGCTAAACCAGTCGGTCGGAATAATACCGCCGTAAAAGGTTTCATAATGCGGGGTATTGCTGAACAGCACCGTTGGGACTGCCGTCACGCGTAATCCCTGCGCTTTAATGGCCGGAACGGCGATGCTGTTGCCTACGCTGCCATACACCACCTGTGACTGGACGGCGACGATATCGGTCTGTAGCGCCCGATGCTTGTCGTCGAAGAGCACTGACTGAATATCACTCCCCTGCTCCATAAATCTCTCCTCTCGCTGGACAGCGGGCTTACGCCTCACTATTATCGTCATATGCTAAAATTCATTTTGTCATAGGTCAATAATGATCGACGGAAAAACCGCTAACGAAATTTTTGACAGTATTCGTCAACATGTCGCTACAGGCACGTTGGCAGCAGGAGAAACATTGCCGCCAGTGCGTGAACTGGCAACAGCATTGAACGTTAACCGTAATACTGTCGCGGCGGCTTATAAACGCCTTGTCACCTCCGGACTGGCGCAGAGCCTTGGACGCAATGGCACGGTGATCAAAGAAATTTCTACCCCCGTTGCGCTGGAAGGTGGCAATCCGGATACCGCGCTTGTCGATCTTTCCGGCAGTAATCCAGCGCCTTCGCGTCTTCCAGACCTTAGCCGTTATTTCGTGAAAATAAATAAGAATCCGCGTTTATACGGCGATGCCGCCGTATCCCCCGATCTTAAGGCGTGGGCCACGCAATGGATGCAGGAAGCAGTCCCAGGCAAGGGAGAAATCGATATCACCAGCGGCGCTATTGACGCCATTGAACGTCTGCTGTGCGCACATTTACTGCCTGGTGATAGCGTTGTCGTAGAAGATCCATGCTTTTTGAGCAGCATTAACATGCTGCGTTATGCCGGATTCTCAGCAAACCCTGTCAACGTTGACCACGAAGGCATGCAACCAGACATGCTGGAAACTGCGCTACAGAAAGGCGCACGGGCGGTGATTCTGACGCCGCGCGCTCATAACCCGACGGGATGCAGCCTGAGCGCATCCCGCGCGGCGCAATTGCAGGAAATCCTGGCCCGTTATCCGCAGACGCTGGTAATCGTCGACGACCACTTTGCGCTGCTGTCCGCTTGCCGTTGGTATCCAGTGATTGCGAAAGAAACCACCCACTGGGCTGTTGTCCGTTCGATGTCTAAAACGTTAGGCCCGGATTTACGTCTGGCCATTGTGGCCAGCGATCCGCTCACTTCCGGGAAACTGCGTTTGAGGCTCAACTCCGGCAGTCAGTGGGTCAGCCATTTGCTTCAGGATTTAGTCTGCGCTTGTCTTAGTGACAAGGATTACCAGCATACGCTGGCACAAACCCAGCAATTTTACGCCGCCCAGCTGCAAAAGCTGACGGCCGCCCTACTGCAACATGGCATTGCGCTGCCGGTCGGGGATGGTCTCAATCTGTGGCTGCCGCTGGAAGATAACAGCCAGGCGACCGCTTTTGCGCTGGCAAAATCCGGTTGGCTGGTACGCGAAGGCGAAGTATTTGGCGTTAATACCCCTGCGCACGGCCTGCGCATTACGCTGTCAACATTATCAGACAGCGACATTGATAAGCTGGCGAGTGATATCCATCAGGCGCTAAAGCGCTAACAGGAGAGAAAAAGTGCGAGTTCATTTTGTTATTCATGAGTCTTTTGAATCTGCTGGCGCGTATCTGCCGTGGGCCGAATCACGCGGCTATACCATCACCTGGTCGCACGTTTACGCCGGAGAAACGGTTCCCGCCAACGCCGATGGCTTCGATATGCTGGTGGTATTTGGCGGTCCGCAGTCACCCCGGACCACGCTTGCAGAGTGTCCATACTTTGACGCTCAGGCCGAGCAGCATCTGATCAACCAGGCGATTGCGGCACGTAAAATCGTGGTGGGGATCTGTTTGGGGTCGCAGTTAATCGGCGAAGCGCTGGGCGCGAAAGTATGCCAGAGCCCGGAAAAAGAGATTGGTCACTACCCGATCGCCCTGACCGAAGCAGGCCAACAGCATCCGTTGTTCAGCCATTTTGGTTCACCGCTTACCGTCGGTCACTGGCACAACGATATGCCGGGATTAACCGACCAGGCGACAATTCTCGCCACAAGCGTTGGCTGCCCGCGACAAATCGTACAATACGGTAATTTCGTCTATGGTTTTCAGTGTCATATGGAATTTACCGCCGAAGCGGTCGAAGGATTAATTCAGCACTCAGAGCAGGAGCTGGCCGAAGCCAAAGGGAAGCGTTTCATCCGCTCTGCTGAAGAGATGCGCGCATGGGATTACCAACAGATGAATGAGAAGCTGTGGCAATTCCTTGATAAGCTTGTGGAAAAACGTAACGATGGATCATCTCAGGCTGGATAAAACACGCAACAGCTTATCCAGCCATCGTGCCAGGCGGTTGCCTGATGGCGCTACGCTTATCAGGCCTACCAGTTAAATCCCCAACCCCTGGTTGAAGTGCTCTTCACCAAAGACACTGGTCGAAAGATAGCGATCGCCGCGATCGCAGATGATCGCCACCACCACAGCTCCCGGCGTCGCACGCGCCACGCGTAGCGCACCGGCCACCGCGCCGCCAGAGCTGACACCGCAGAAAATGCCTTCGCGAACGGCCAGTTCACGCATGGTGTTTTCCGCATCGTTCTGATGAATATCCAGCACTTCATCCACCAGCGAGGCGTTAAAAATGCCCGGCATATACTCCGCTGGCCAGCGGCGGATTCCCGGAATACTGCTGCCCTCTTCCGGCTGCAGACCCACGATAGTAACCGGTTTTTCCTGCTCGCGCAGAAAACGCGACACACCGGTTATGGTGCCGGTGGTCCCCATGCTGGAGACGAAATGAGTGATACGTCCTGACGTCTGCTGCCAGATTTCGGGGCCGGTCGTGGTGTAATGCGCATACGGGTTATCAGGATTATTAAACTGATCGAGCAGTTTACCTTCGCCACGCTGCGCCATCTCAAGGGCTAAATCGCGCGCTCCTTCCATCCCCTGCTCTTTGGTCACCAGAACCAGTTCAGCGCCGTAGGCTCGCATCGCCGCACGGCGCTCCTGACTCATGTTGTCTGGCATCAGAAGCTTCATACGATAGCCTTTCAGCGCGGCGATCATCGCCAGCGCAATGCCGGTGTTGCCGCTGGTGGCCTCAATTAGCACGTCGCCAGGCTTAATTTCTCCACGCTTTTCCGCTTCGACGATCATCGACAACGCGGCGCGGTCTTTCACCGAACCCGCGGGATTATTGCCTTCCAGCTTGACCCAAATTTCACTACCGTTATCCGGCGTCAGACGTTGTAATTTCACCAGAGGCGTATTGCCAATTGTTTGTTCTAATGTGTTCACGTTTTAAGCTCGTAAAAAAGCCCGGGGGCGCAGCGCTTACCGGGCGATAAACATACTTTTTAACCTATCAGGCACTTTGCGCCAGAGCAAGTTCCTCTTCACGCGTTTCAATGCGCTGGTCGCCGTTATACAGACGTGCATTTTGCAGCCCAACAAACAGGCGCTCGCCGCGACTCGGGGAATCATCCCCCTGCATGACCACCGTCAGTGGTTCGTTATACCACCCCAACGGTTGCACAACTAATTGGGTGTAGTGACCTTTCGGACTGGCTTCCAGCACCTGAACCGGCAGCGGTGAATCAAGACTGGTACGGCGGCTGACGTCCACTTCCCACGGACGCAGGAACAGATCCACCGGTCCCTGATAGCCTGGCGTATAGCCCAGCGGCCAGCGGTGTGCGCCGACGTGGAATTGTCCACCGCGAATCGTCCCCTGCAGGCGGTTAACCTCGCCCATAAACTCGAGCACAAAACGGGTAGCCGGTTCGCGCCATACCAGATCGGGCGCATCAGCCTGTTCGATATGGCCCTGGCTCATCACCACCACGCGGTCTGCAACTTCTGTCGCTTCCTCCTGATCGTGAGTAACAAACACGCTGGTGAACTTCAGCTCTTCATGCAACTGACGCAGCCAGCGACGCAGCTCTTTACGTACCTGAGCATCGAGCGCGCCAAACGGCTCGTCGAGCAGCAGGATCTGCGGCTCTACCGCCAGCGCACGCGCCAACGCCACACGCTGTTTTTGCCCGCCGGAAAGCTGCGCCGGGAAACGGTCAGCCAGATGAGCCAATTGAACCATCTCCAGCAGTTGGGTAACTTTTGCTTTGATAGCCGCCGCATTCGGACGCTCACGCCGTGGCAGAACCGTCAGGCCAAAAGCGATGTTGTCGAAAACGCTCATATGGCGAAACAGCGCATAATGCTGGAACACGAATCCCACCTTACGGTCGCGGGCATGCAGACGACTGACGTCAGTACCGTGAAAACGGATATGCCCGCTGGACTGATGCTCCAGCCCGGCAATGATGCGTAGCAGCGTGGTTTTACCCGAGCCGGATGGCCCCAGAAGCGCGACCATCTGACCCGAAGGAATATCCAGCGAGATATCGTTCAGCACCTGGGTGCGACCAAAAGACTTCTTAATATTGGCAATCTCAATGCTCATGATTTTCCTCCTGCTGCGCGCGTTTCTCCTGGTTTTCCAGGCGCCATTGCAACATGCTCTTCAAAAACAGGGTAATAATCGCCATCAGCGTTAATAACGCCGCAGCGGTAAAAGAGCCGACGGTGTTGTAGTCCTGCTCCAGTAATTCAATCTGTAGCGGCAGGGACAAGGTTTCGCCGCGAATCGAGCCGGAAACCACCGATACCGCACCAAACTCACCAATCGCACGGGCGTTGGTCAGCACCACGCCGTACAGCAACGCCCAACGAATATTCGGCAACGTCACGCGGCGGAACATCTGCCAACCGGACGCGCCAAGCAGAACCGCCGCTTCGTCTTCATTGCTGCCCTGGCTTAACATCACCGGCACCAATTCACGCACCACAAACGGACAGGTGACGAATACTGTGACCAGCACCATTCCCGGCCAGGCAAACATAATTTGCAGATTGTGTTCATCCAGCCATCCCCCCAGCGGACCGTTAGAGCCGTAAAACAGCAGATATACCAGGCCGGCGACCACTGGTGAGACGGCAAACGGAATATCCAGTAAGGTCAGCAATAGCTGGCGTCCAGGGAAGTTAAAACGGGTCACCAGCCACGCCAGCAACACGCCAAACACCAGGTTCACTGGTACAGCAATCAGCGCAATCAGCACCGTCAGCCAGATAGCGTGCAGCATGTCCGGGTCGGCCAGGTTCTGTAATACCGGCATTAATCCCTTGCTGAACGCCTGCACGAAGATGTAAATCATCGGCACCAGCAAAATAAATGCTGACACCAGCATGCCAGTCCCGATCAGAAACCATTTCCCCCAGTTGATGCGGGGTGCGCCATAGTGTTTCAATTGAGTAATGTCTGCCATCAGTGACCTACCACGCGTCGACCAAAGCGACTTTGCAGGGTGTTAATCGAAAACAGCAGCAGCAATGACGCCCCGAGGATCACAGAGGCAATCGCGCTGGCGGCCGGGTAGTCAAACTCCTGTAGCCGAACAAAAATCATCAGCGAGGTCACTTCCGTTTTCCATGCGATGTTCCCAGCGATAAAGATAACCGCGCCAAACTCACCGAGGCTGCGGGTAAACGAAAGCGCAACGCCCGCCACCAGCGCAGGAGACAGCTCCGGCAGCACCACTTTACGAAAGCTCTGCCAGCGCGTGGCACCGAGCGTTTCTGCGGCTTCTTCATATTCCGGGCCTAACTCTTCCAGCACAGGCTGCACGGTTCGCACCACAAACGGAATGCTGGTAAACGCCATCGCCACCGCGATACCGAGCCAGGTGTAGGTCACCTTGATATCAAACTTCGCCAGCCACTCACCGTAGAAACCGTTGACCGAAAACAACGACGCCAGCGTCAGACCTGCTACCGCCGTTGGCAACGCAAACGGCAGATCCATCAACGCATCCAGCAGCGTACGGCCCGGAAAGCGATAGCGGGTCAAGATCCACGCCATCAGCAAGCCAAACACGCCGTTGAAAATCGATGCCACAAATGCCGACAGCAGCGTCACTTTATAAGCCGCTACCACCTGCGGGTTGGTAATTACATCCCAGTATTGTGCCCAGCTCATTTGCGCCAATTGCATCAACAGCGCGCTAAGCGGCAGCAGCAATATCAGGCAGACAAAAAGTAAGCTGGTGCCCAGGCTTAAGGTGAAGCCAGGCAGCACGCGTCGGGAAGAAACAGCAAACATTTACTTACGCCCCGCCGCCAACAGTTTGTCCAGTTCACCGCCGCTGACAAAGTGCGTTTTCATGACCTCAGGCCATGAACCAAACTTGTCTTCCACGCGGAAAAGTTCGGTCTGCGGGAATTTATCTTGCTGTTTGTCCATCACCTGCGGGTTATTCACGCGGTAATAGAAATCGGTAATGATGGTTTGCGCCTGTGGGCTGTACAACCAGTTCAGGTACGCTTTCGCCGCTTTTTCAGTCCCGTTGGCCTGCACGTTTTTATCTACCCAGGCTACCGGAAATTCGGCGAGGATATTGGTTTTCGGGATAACAACTTCGAAACCCTGCGCTTCATACTGTTTACGAATGTTGTTCACTTCGGATTCGAAGCTAATCAGTACATCGCCCAATCCGCGCTCTGCAAAAGTGGTGGTAGCTCCGCGACCACCGGTATCAAACACTTCGACGTTTTTCAGAAACTGGGTCATGAACTGTTCGGTTTTGGCTTTATCGCCACCGTCCGCTTTATCCGCAGCGCCCCACGCCGCAAGATAGGTATAGCGCGCGTTACCGGAGGTTTTGGGGTTCGGGAAAATCAGTTTCACATCAGAACGCACAAGGTCATTCCAGTCATGAATGTTTTTCGGGTTCCCCTTACGCACCAGGAAACCCATGGTGGAATAGAACGGCGAGCTGTTATTCGGCAGACGACTTTGCCAGTCGGCGGGGATCAGTTTGCCTTTGTCATGCAGGATCTGCACATCGGTGACCTGGTTATAGGTCACCACATCGGCTTTCAGCCCTTGCAGAATCGCCAACGCTTGTTTTGATGACCCGGCATGTGATTGTTTAATCGTCAGTTTATCACCGCCATTATCCTTCGCCCATTGCTGTTCAAACGATGGATTAAGGGCGGCAAAAAGCTCACGTGAAACATCATATGAACTGTTCAGCAGTTCCGTTGCCTGCGCCTGACCCACCAGCAATAGCATTGCAGCCAGCGTCAGGGTTCTTTTTTTCAGTAAGTTAACGGCCATTGCGCACCCTTATAAATTTAATGACTTTCTATTTGCCATCATATTTATAACCAGCGCTAAAGGAGTAACGGTTTTATATACCGTTTGATGATTTGAAAGTTGAAAAGAGAATAAGAGGTACCTCCTCCCCTGCACATGGGGAGGAGACCGGCATCAATCAGACGCCGACGCTAACGCTTTCAGGCAGGGTGCTGCCGCCATCAATCACGTTTTGCGTGCCAGTTAAGTAACTGGACTCATCCGACGCCAGGAACGCCGCCAGTTCACCGACTTCGAGCGGGCAGGCCAAACGGCGCATCGGGATCGCTTTCGCCATTTCGACTAATACGGATTCAGGATCTTCCGGGTTAGATTGACGCGCGATATTCTCTGCCATCGGCGTACGAACGTAGCCCGGGCAAATAGCATTAACGCGAATGCCGGACTGCGCGTATTCCACCGCCAGGGATTTGGTCAAACCGATGATCGCGGCTTTCGACAGCGCATAGGCCGTCTCACCCGGATCGGCAACCATATCGCCAGTCACTGATGACATCATTACGATACGCCCATCTTTGCGCGCAATCATCTCCGGCAGAACGGCTTTCGTCACGTTCCAGACACCTTTAATGTTGATATCAATGTGGAAATCGCGATCTTCATCGCTCATATCAAGGAAGTTGCCGAGGCGACAAACCCCCGCATTGTTGACCAGAATATCGATTTTGCCTTCAATTTTCTTCGCGCGTTTCACCGCGGCGGTAACAGAAGCAAAATCTCTGACGTCAGCGTGAACCGCCGTACAACGGTGGCCGCGTCCAGCCAGTTCATCCGCCAGTTTTTCAATCTCATCGGAGATATCCAGCAGGATTAAGTTCGCGCCATGGCGGGCAAACGTTCTGGCAATCCCTTCGCCAATACCCTGAGATGCGCCCGTAATCAATGCTGTTTTGCCCGTGAGTTTTCCCATTTCAATATTCTCCTTTTGAATATGAAGCCTTCGCTTCATTCACGCAGAAGATACAGCAATAACAAATTAGTGCTGAGGAATAGCTCACTAAATCAGGTTAATCTCAGGTAAAAAAATCCCCGACGGTGCGGGGACTCAACAACATTCACGATCTGAACAGATGAACAGAGGACCTACAGCCTTTTTTCCAGCAAATGTGCTCTCATCAACTCAGATGCCATCTGTGCATCCCCTTTTTTGATATGAAGCAGTATTTCTCTCTGTTTTGTCGCCGTATCAAGAAAATACTGACGATCGTTAGCAGGTAGCGACTCCCTGGTTTTCTCGAAATAAGTAATCAAAACATCAGAGAAAACCTGAAGCACCCGGTTACCACTCGCCTGTAGCAACAGTAAATGAAAATCCCTGTCGTGACGATCGGCCACCAGCGGGTTATCAGCATTTTCTTCAATGAGCCTTAACTCACTCTCCAGTTTAGAGAGCATTGCCGGGAAAATTCTGCGCGTTGCCAGAGGGATAATCGCACACTCAATCAGGATCCTTGCCTCTGTAAATTCTGTGATATCAAACCCGGACAAATCAAACTGCATTAGCAACTGGTTATTTATGTTGTGCTGTTCCAAATTTTTCAAGACGCTGCCACGACGGGGAGAGCGTTCAAGCATTCCCATCTGAACCAGTGTGCTGAGCGCCTGACGAACTTTATATCTTGATGTATTAAAACGAACAGCAAGTTCAGTCTCAGTTTCAATGCGACCATCTGCATCACGGTTAGCATCATCAAGCAGATAATTTTTAATACTTTCAAATAGTTCGTTTTTGTTATCCATAAACACTCTCTGATTAAAGAGCAACAAAACTCATGAGTATAAATAATCTAATAAGTTAGATTGCTTAATATACTGTTATGGTAAGATTATAGCCCCTATTATTCAAATTATATCAAGCTATTTGTTAATAAAAAGGAATTAATTATGGTGTTATTCGTAACTCAGTTTGCGATAGTGCTTATATGTATCGGTATAGGTGGGCGTTTTGGCGGGATTGGCCTGGGGGCTGCAGGCGGGTTAGGACTCGCTATCCTGACTTTTGGTTTTGGACTCCCGCCCGACTCACCTCCTATAACTGTTATTTCTATTATCCTTGCTGTTATCACTTGTATCACAATTCTCCAGGCTGCTGGCGGGCTTGATTTATTCGTTACGATGGCTGAACGGATCCTCAGAAAGTGGCCGGGCGCTATCACTTTTCTCGGACCAGCAGTCGCTTACCTTTTCACTGCAATCTGCGGAACTGGATATGTTGCCTTTTCCGTTTATCCAGTAATTGCAGAAATTGCAGCAGATGCGAGGGTACGGCCAGAAAGAGCTATGTCGATGTCAGTCATCGCTGCCAATTTTGGGCTCATTGCCAGCCCAGTCAGTGCGGTCGTGACAGGGACAATTGCAGTTCTTGCTGGATTACATGTCTCTGCTTTAGATATCTTGTTAGTCACCATTCCCGGAACTTTCCTTGGCTGTCTTGTCGGCTGCCTGTTCGTCTTTAAAAGAGGTCACGAGCTTAGCAGCGATCCGGAATTCCAACGCAGAGTTGCTGAAGGTGAGTTCGAATCGATAAAAGCTGAAGAGCGAGCAGCCAGCATAGTGACTAAAGAGGCCAAGAGAGGATTACTGATTTTTCTTATCGGGATCATCCTGGTCGTGCTTATGGGTTCAATTCCTGAACTACGTCCTGAATGGAATAACGGCACAGGGATGGAGCGTATGAGTATCCCAACCACGCTGCAAATAGTTATGCTGACAACAGCATGTATTATTATGATGGTGTGTCGAATTTCTCCTTCAAAACTTGATTCAGGTTCTGTTTTCAAAGCCGGCCTTGTGGGTGTTGTCGCCATATTTGGTCTGTCATGGATGATGAACTCCTTTTTTGAAGCATGGCACGAATTATTTAACACGGCTTTCCACGATTTTCAGAATCCAGTATTGTTCGGCATTATTGTTTTTGGGCTTTCTGCCGTAATTTATAGCCCAGCGGCAACTGCTGTAGCATTACTCCCCGCAGGCGTGTTAATGGGATATCCGGCAGAAACTTTGGTCGCCCTGCTCCCACTAACCTGTGGATCATTCATTATTCCGGGGGGAGCACAGATTGGCTGTGTGGCGTTTGATCGTACTGGGACAACTCGAATTGGCAAGTATGTGGTTAATCACAGCTATATGCTACCCGGCCTTGTTACCGTTGTCGCATCAACGCTTTTTTGCTTCCTTTTTTCCAGTATGCTGATGTAGCGCGGTAGAGTAATTAAATAGAGCTAATACCTACTTGTTTTGGCATCCCCCTTGATTCAGTTCAGAGAGGATGCCATTACGTCCTTCTCAATATTACTACTGCCATTTCCCACAGAATGCGCTCTACAGGACAACCTGAGCAATTAAGTAGGCAAAAATTACCTGAGAGATAACCATCACAAAACCCGGACGAATGTAGCTATGATTGACAACAAAACGTCCAATCTTTGTCGTGCCTGTTCGGTCAAATGCAACGCAACCGATTTGATTGGCGCCCGGTATAATAAAATCACCACAGGTACAGGCAAAAATGGCGATAAGATACGGTGCTGGTATTCCCAGGGTAACACCTAGTGGCATGATGGCGGCAACCGTCGCCGCAGGGCTCATAATGACCAGAGAGAACAAGAACACAACCACACCAAAAAGCATCGGTGCGCCATTTACCATACCACCAAAGACCTTAATCAATTCTGGCTGATAAGCATCAAAAAACGTTGCCGTCATCCATGAAACGCCAAGTATTGCAACCACCCCCATTAAACCAGCACGGAATACTGAGCCACTGTTCAAGGTACTACTTGGTACTTTACTGACAATCATAATAAACAAAGCAGCTGTCAGCATAATCATTTGAATAACCATCGGGGTTGACAGTCTTTTTCCATCCCAGGAAGGGAGTAACCCGGTAAAAGAACCTAAAATTAGAACCAGCACCACCCCAATCGCAAAGATAACGACCCCTTTTTTTGCGCCCGCTGAAGCAACATATTCTTTTTTCTGCGCAGTATGCATGAACTCATATTCACCAGCGGCAACACGCCTCTGAAACTCAGGATCATCCTCCAGCTCTTTACCGCGTTTGTAAACTGAAAAGCTTGTAACAATGGCAGCCATAAAAAATGAAGGAAGAGCAATAGCCAGTATTTGTCCAAGGCTAATTCCAGCATATTCATGCAGAATAGCCAGCATCCCCGCTGTTGCTGCACTCATCGGGCTGGCGGCAACCGCGACACTAGCCGCTATAACTGTTGCTGATAACGCTCGCTCCGGGCGGACCTTAGCTTCAGCGGCAACCTCAGCGACGACCGGATACAAAGAGAATGCAACGTAAGTGGTCCCGCAGAATAACGTAAATATTGAAGTCAGTATTGGAGCAACAAAAGTAATAGCTTGTGGCTTTTTACGGAGTAATTTTTCAGCCACGCGCACAAGATAATCAAGTCCACCAGCAGCCTGTAATACACTGACTGCGCCAATAACACAAATAATAATTAACATTGCAGTAATAGATGGTGTGGAGGGCTTAAGTCCAAAACCCAGAACTAATATTGCAACACCAAGTCCGCCCCCAGCACCAAGTCCCATTCCGCCATAACGCCCGCCGATACCAATACAAGCGAGCACAATAAATAATTGTAAAAAAAACAAAGCATCCATTTTTTCACCTCAAAGCCCTCCCGGATATTGCATCCGGGAGATATTAATTATTATGCTTAGGATTAGTTCAGATATGATTTAGCAATTTCGATCTGTTTTTTAACGGCATCCGTTCCTGTTCCGCCATAAGACATCCTTGCTTTAATACAAGCTTCCAGAGATATATTCTCATAAATATCATTTTCAATTTTATTATCAAATGAATGAAATTCATCCATTGTAAGCTCTTCCAGCATTTTTCTATGTTTTATACAGTAATTAACAGCACTGCCGACAATATGGTGAGCTTCCCTGAAAGGAATTCCTTTACGAACCAGGTAATCAGCCATATCGGTCGCATTTGAGAAGCCTCTTGCCGCCGCGTTGCGAGTATTCTCAGAAAGAATAACCATTTTATCGAGCATCGGCGCCATAATTTTTAGACTGGTTTGCAAAGTATCCATGGAATCATAGACCTGCTCTTTATCCTCACTCATATCAGTATTATAGGCGAGAGGGATCCCTTTCATAATGGTCAGCATCGCCATTAAATTTCCGTACATACGACCGCCTTTACCGCGCATTTTTTCAGCCACATCAGGATTTTTCTTCTGGGGCATGATGCTGGAACCAGTACAGAAATCATCAGAAAGCTCAATAAATTTAAAGTCCTGACTTGAGAATAAAACCAATTCTTCTGACAAACGGGTAAGATGCATAAAGCACATAGCGGCTGCAGCAGTGAATTCAACCATATGGTCACGATCGCTGACAGAATCAATACTATTCTCAGTCGGCTTATCAAAGCCAAGCTGTTGAGCAGTGAAATCACGATCAATAGGGAAAGTCGTACCTGCAAGAGCTGCTGAACCTAAAGGACATTCTCCCATGCGTTGATAAAGGTCTTCAAAACGAGTCCAGTCACGACGTAACATCCAATAATATGCCATGATCCAGTGTGATAAAAGAATAGGCTGACCGGTCTGTAAATGAGTATAGCCCGGCATAATCGCATTAATATTATTTTCAGCTTTATTAATAATAATTTTTTGCAGATGAACAATATCCTGCTGAATCTCACGAATAGTTGATCTCATATGCATTTTAGAATCGACAGTCGTCTGGTCATTACGACTTCGACCTGTATGTAGTTTCCCACCTACAGGACCAATTATTTCGGTCATACGTCTTTCGATTGCCATATGAATATCTTCATCAACAGTGTCAAAAACGAACTGCCCTTCTTCAATTTCTTTACCTACTTGCCTTAACCCGCCAATAATCGCATTCGCTTCATCCTGTGCAATAATCCCCTGACGGCCCAACATAGTTGCGTGGACAATACTCCCTTGAATATCAAAAGGACAGAGGCGTTGTTCCAGCATAATTGTCGCGTTATATGATTCGACCAGCTTATTTGTAGGCATATCAAAACGCCCACCCCATAATTTTGTAGACATAAAACCTCCAATGCACTTTTGTTGCCAAATGGTTAAGAATAAATTCCGTTATTTTTCGCTCATTTTCAGATTACAAGACCATCATTTTAATTGTCAACAAATGAAGGCATTAAATCAATTTATGATGAAATTAATTACACTTATAAGACATTTTATTTTTATGAATAGAGTAAAAGAATCAGATCTTCGTCACATTTAAACCGTGATTTAATTCAGATATATTTAGATTTTTTAAAGTAACTATCCGGAACTTATTAATTCAAAAGGGCAGTGTTTAATATCGGTGCTTTAAACAACTAACTGACAGGTAAACAACACTGAACCTGGAATGGGATTTTTTACGATGAGCGTCAATGCGGATGCATCATCTGCATGGCAGACGTTGTGGGGTTCAACAGGTAACTATTTTGTGAAAGATGGCGGCGTAACCGCCATCAGGAATCAAAAATTACAGCGCCATCAGTCGATCCAGGGATGGAGCAAAGTAATAGCCGCCAGTCACCGGTTTGGTGAAACGCAGCATCGCGTCGCGCTTACCGTCTGTATCGCCAAACATGCTCAGCAACTGCTGCTCAATGTTGTGCAGACGGGCGCAGTAGGCGCAGAAATAGAGACCGTGCGTACCGCTGGCGGTGCCGTATGGCAGGCTCTGGCGCACAATTTTCAGCCCTTTACCGTCTTCTTTGAGATCGACGCGGCTCAGGTGAGAGGTAGCCGGGCGCTCGTCGCCGTCGATCTCTTCGTTGGCTTCCTTGGTACGGCCAATCATCATTTCCTGGTCGTGAATGCTCATGCGGTTAAGCTGCTTCAGGTTATGTTCCCAACGCTGCACAAACACATAGCTGCCGCCAGCATCCACGCCATCTTTAATCACTGCGACATCACGACGTGTTTCTTCGCCTGCCGGGTTTTCAGTGCCGTCAACAAAGCCGCTGAGATCGCGCTCCTCAACCCAACGGAAACCGTGGATCTCTTCTTTAACCTCAATGCAATCGCCAAATGCTTCCATTGCCGCCTGCGCGACAGAAAAATTTACGTCATGGCGCAAAGAGAGAATATGGATCAACACATCATATTGGGTCGCCGGCGCCAGACCTTTACCGTAAGGGATAAAGTCTTTTAACTCTTCTGCGCCAACGCCGCCACTCAGTGTACGCCAGGTGTTGTTGCCAAAAGCGACAACCGCGCCCAGATGCGCATCCGGGAACGTAGCTTCAAAGGTTGCCAGCTTATCGGCGAAGATTTTGCTGGCCGCACGCAGGACCTCAACGTCGCCTTTAACATTGGCTTCAATCCAAATCGCCGCACGGCAATGTTCTGGCAAAATGCCACTCTGAACCTGAGACATTGTTCCTCCTGAAAAAAAGATGCCACGACATCGTGGCATTGATTGGCGCTATTCTACCTGTTTTTTTAGTAAGCCGATTTGTTCAGACGCAAATTAACGCTGCCAGATAATTTTGCTTACTTTCCATGCTTTCAGCGTGTCGTCAGACGGCATTAAGCCTTCAGGCCCGCTCCACTCGCCGGAAAAGACATAGCTAATATGCTGACTTCCTTCAGCTTTACATTCAACGCCCGCGCTATCATCGCCGGTTGCTTTCTGACAATGACCAAAGGCTTTAGTGTAAAGCTCGCTAAACGGTGTACCGATTTTGACACCCGCAGAAGACGAAATATCGCTGTCTAATACATCAATACGGTTGATGGTTCCCTGGGTGCCATTGATAACCATCGCGAGCTTGTCATCTTTCATCGCTTCATAGAAACGCACCACATTCCCGTTATCGGTCTTCATTCCGCTGCGCAGACGGTATTCCCCGTCCAGCGCATCAGCAATGGATTTTTCATCCAGCGGTGTCGCGCCCGTTAACGCTCCGACGCCCTGCTCAGTGACCTGCGTTGAAGAACCAAACCAGTTCCACGGATTGGCGGCAGACCAGTTTACTGACGACAACGTTGAACACCCGGTCAGTAGTAGCGGCATCGCGCATAAAGTCAAACGCAGTGATTTCATTTCACTTCCTTCCTTATTTATCAACGTTGCTTGGAGTCCGCTTTCGCCAAAAAGTGCCGTTATTCTTTCTCGAGGGAAAAACAGGCGCGCAAACGTTGATTGGTTAACAGCCAGATCAGCGCGACAATATCCGCCACCAGCAGCGCCAGCCCGACGCCGTTGACCGGATCGCCTCCCAGCCACATCACCGGCTGCCAGCACAACAGCACCAGTTGAGCGAGGATCAGTAATCCGCGCAGCCAGCGCCATATCACAGGAAACGCAAAACGCCTGCCGCTGACTAAAAACGCCAGTACCGCCGGAACGCCGGGAAGTAACCCCAGCCAGAATGCATCATGATCGGGATAAAACAAATTCAGTAATGTATTGCCCTGCTCACGGGAAGAGCCAGCAATGACAAACAGTACCCAGGTGCGTGCCTGCAGCAGCAATACGCACCAGAAGAGAAAAGGCAGGCGCAGACGCCCATGGCTGTCATAGTCGGCCGGATGAAACTCAGTACTCTTCATCTTCGATCAAGCGCTTGCCCAGATTGAGTACATCCGCATGTTCATAGCCCAGACGTTCATACATGCCCTGCACGACATCATTATCGTCACGCACCATGATTTGAATCTTGGGGCAACCGCGGGCAATAAGCTTTTTCTCCAGTCGGTTAAGCAGCGCATTAGCGATGCCGCGACCGCGAAACTCAGGGTGCACGCCAAGATAATAAGCCGAACCGCGATGCCCGTCGTAGCCGCCCATCACCGTACCAACTACCTCGCCGTTCACTTCAGCGACCAGAAACAGGCTGACGTCATGATTGACCTTACGCTCAATGTCCATTTCCGGATCGTTCCATGGACGCAGCAAATCACAGCGCTCCCAGAGGGTGATCACCTCTTCGAAATCTTCCTGGCGAAAAACGCGTATTTCCATGGTATTGGTTACCTTTTCAGGACGTTAAAAAGCGATTATGGCGCGAACGGCTGATTTAGCCAATATCTGACGCGAAGCGGCGGAAAAAATGGCATAATACGGAATTGTCACGTATTGAAATGAAAAGTAAAACAATTCTTATCCCGATCCGTCGCAACGGACAACGCGATACGATATAACGTTTAGAACCTTTTTTTACAACTCAGGCCGTATGAGCACTTTTAAACCACTAAAAACACTCACATCGCGCCGCCAGGTGTTGAAAGCCGGGCTGGCCGCCCTGACGCTGTCAGGCATGTCGCAAGCCATCGCTAAAGAAGAGGCGCTTAAGACCAGCAATGGACACAGCAAACCGAAAGCGAAAAAAGCCGGCGCTAAGCGCGTAGTTGTCCTCGATCCGGGTCACGGCGGGATTGATACCGGCGCAATTGGTCGCAACGGTTCAAAGGAGAAGCACGTGGTACTGGCGATTGCCAAAAACGTGCGCTCGATTCTACGTAACCAGGGGATTGATGCGCGCCTGACCCGCTCCGGCGATACGTTTATTCCGCTGTACGATCGCGTCGAGATCGCCCACAAGCATGGTGCCGATCTGTTCATGTCGATCCACGCCGACGGTTTTACCAATCCGAGCGCCGCAGGTGCGTCGGTCTTTGCGCTGTCTAATCGCGGCGCCAGTAGCGCCATGGCGAAATATCTGTCCGACCGTGAAAACCGGGCCGATGAAGTGGCTGGAAAAAAGACCACCGATAAAGACCATTTGCTGCAGCAGGTATTGTTCGATCTGGTGCAAACCGACACCATTAAAAACAGCCTGACCTTAGGGTCGCATATTCTCAAGAAGATTAAGCCGGTACACCGGCTGCACAGTCGTAGCACTGAACAGGCCGCCTTCGTGGTGCTAAAATCCCCCTCAATTCCGTCGGTACTGGTCGAAACCTCGTTCATTACCAACCCGGAAGAAGAGCGACTGCTGGGCACAACGGCGTTTCGTCAAAAAATCGCTACCGCTATCGCCAATGGCATCATCAGCTATTTCCACTGGTTTGATAACCAGAAAGCACACTCGAAGAAACGTTAATCATGAAGCCCGATGCACAGCGCGTAAAACAGTTCCTGCTCAGCCTGCAGGATGATATTTGTCAGCAGTTATCTGCCGTAGATGGTGCCGGATTCGTTGAAGATAATTGGCAGCGCGAAGCGGGCGGCGGCGGGCGCAGCCGGGTACTGCGTAACGGCGGTATTTTTGAGCAAGCGGGCGTCAACTTCTCCCACGTCCATGGCGATGCAATGCCAGCATCGGCTACCGCCCATCGCCCGGAGCTTGCCGGTCGCAGCTTTGAGGCCATGGGCGTATCGCTGGTGGTGCATCCACAGAATCCTTACATTCCGACCAGCCATGCCAACGTACGGTTTTTTATCGCGGAAAAACCGGGCGCCGACCCGGTGTGGTGGTTTGGCGGCGGCTTTGACTTAACGCCCTACTACGGCTTTGATGAGGATGCAGTTCATTGGCACCGCACGGCGCGGGATCTGTGCCAGCCGTTCGGCGATGACGTTTATCCACGTTACAAGAAGTGGTGCGATGACTACTTCTTTCTCAAACATCGCAACGAACAGCGCGGCATTGGCGGACTTTTTTTCGATGATTTGAATACGCCGAATTTCGATCGCAGCTTCGCCTTTATGCAGGCTGTTGGAAAGGGTTATGCCGAGGCGTATTTGCCCATCGTCGAGCGCCGCAAAGCAATGAGCTGGGGCGAGCGTGAACGCAATTTTCAGCTTTATCGTCGCGGACGCTATGTGGAATTTAACCTGGTGTGGGATCGCGGCACATTGTTCGGTCTGCAGACCGGCGGGCGGACGGAATCCATTCTAATGTCGATGCCGCCGCTGGTGCGTTGGGAATATGACTACCATCCGGAAGCGAACAGCCCGGAAGCCGCCCTTAGCGAGTTTATTCAGGTGCGTGACTGGGTGTAATGGCCTGATGGCGCCAGGCTTCTCAGGCCAACAACAGCGCCGCCTCCCAGACCGGATAAGACGCAAGGCATCCGGCATAATAATTTCATCACGCCCACTGGCGCATACGCTGATGCAGCGTCAGCGACGGTTTCTCCGCAAACAGTTGCTGGTAGTCGGTGGCGAACTGCCCTAAATGCCAGAATCCCCACTGCATGGCGGCGTCTTTCACCGTGGTACTTTGTGACCACGGGCTTATCAGCTCGCGACGCACGGCGTTCAGGCGAATGCGTTTTAACCAGGCATTCGGCCCAATACCGAGGATTGCGTGAAAGGCGTTTTGCAACGTCCGGCGACTGACGTGCAGCTGGTTACACAGGTCGAGCACGGTCAGCGGTTCCGACATATTTTCCAGCACGTATTCGCGCGCCCGCGACAGCAGGCGGCGATAGCTCTGATGGCTGATGCTCTCCGCCGTGATTATCGGTTGCGCTTCTTCCAGCATCGTGCCCATTGCCAGCAGCAGGTTATCGCCCAACACTTTACGCACCGCAGGCTGATGGAGATTCGCCGGATTTTCGCTGAACGTTGCCAGCGCCTGCTGTACAAAGCCCCAAAGCGCGGCTTTGTGTTGTTCTTTCACCTCCAGTGCCGACTGGTTGCGCAGCATATGCAGCACCCTTTCCGGGTTATGAAGGAAGTTAGCCTGACGGGCAATCGCCTCTTCTGAAATGACGACACCCAAAATGGTGTAATCATCCGGCGTACTCAGTTCAAACTCTGTCCCACCTGGACGAGTAGCGATTTCAGCACTGCCCAGACACTGGGTGCCGATAAATCCCTGTTCGCCGCGAGTGGCCGGAATACCAAACCAGAATGAGTTCGGCCAGACAAGACACGACTGACGCAGCGCCAGACCGGTGTATTCACGGAACACCTGAATATCGTCGAGCAGGATTTCCGTGAACTCGCCATGAAATTTTCCCGGATGCAATTGGTCGTAGATCTGCTGCCAGGCGGTAATCGTCAGCGCATGCTCATACACATCCGTTGTTCGCCGCTGGTGAACGTTGTCCACCTCCACTTTCGGCGTAAGTTTAACGTCTTCGGGTAATGCTTCATGATAAAGATGGTGCAGGTTAGCAGTACGGGTCTTTTTCATGATCTTTTAAGCCGGAAGCTTCAACGAAGCCCCCGGCCCTCCGACAGGTTAATTTTTTAAGCGATAGCGACTACTGCGTTTACGCAACGCTCCGTCAGAAAAGAGCTGTTCAAGCGCCTTTCTGGCTTCATCAAGTGACCAGCCAAAGTGCGCAGCCACTTCCCCTGCCGTCATTCCTTGACGGACCGATGCCAACAGCGTCAGAAGCTGTGCAGAGGATTCAGAAGCCACCGGGGCACCCTGCGTCTTCTCTGCTTTTACATCTGCTTTCACTTCTGACTTCTGTTCTGGTTTCTTCGGCTGGCGCGTAAAACCGCCGATCAGCCACTGGGTGTCATCTTCTGGCCGCCCTATCTCCTTGCGACTGACAACACGACCTGTACGCGCTGCGGCTGCGCTTCCGGCGTCCAGCGCTGCACGACACGCAGCCAGATCGCCTTCCACAACCAGAGTCAGCCTGCCAGGATCCAGCACCTGGTGACTGAGCAGACGCACGTTCGCGGCTTTCAGCATGGCATCCGCCGCGTCTACGGCAGCCACCATGCCATCCACTTCCAGTAATCCCAGTGCATTGATCATTGCAACCTCTCTTACGCGCGCTGAACAGGATTACGAGCAATATCCAGAACAGCATCAGCAAAAGCGTTACAGGCAGCTTTACAGGCGGCCTGGCTACCGGTTAAAAACGCCGCTGAGTAGTTGGTTTCTGACGGTGGCGGCACATAGGTGACAATCTGTACATCGGCAGATTTGAGCGCCGCATCAATACCAAATGTTGCTTCCAGCGGCGGTGCAACCAGATACGCCATCGGATCGCCAAGTCGGCATCCTGCGGTCGCCGAGAGATACGAACCGGTACGCGAAACCACGTGCGCGAGGAAAGCGGTATCTTCTGCGTCATTGGCCCACTGGAACGCCGCGCCACTTTCAATATTGGCGACCATCGCATCCAGACCGGCGCGAACTTCTGCCGGGTTAGGTCCACCGAGCATGATCAGCACTTCGCCCGAGGTTGGAGAGGGACTGTGCGCCGCACCGGCATACAGCGAGCGGCCATAAACCACTTCCACCATCGCCTGTTTTGTCGCTTCGTCTGCGGCAATATACGCCACGTCATCAGAATCTGCTGTGATGAGTCCGAGACTACGTATATGTGGCGGTAATTTAAGTTCACGGGCAAAACCGTCATTTACCGAGGCAATCACGCGCATTGCGGTGACTGAAGGTCTAATCAAATCTAATGCGGGCATGATGCCTCCTTAACGGGTCATATTGATGCCGGACGCTTTTTGCTCCAGCATGCGTTTGGCCAAATCTACAATCACCGCCGCAGCTTCAACCGGTGGCGTACCGCCCTGGTGAATATTCGAGATACAGGTACGGTCGGCTTCAACGGTCGTCGCCACGCGCGGCGAATAGACGGCATAGCAAGAAAGACTTTCCGACTGGCCGAGGCCCGGACGTTCACCTACCAGCAGGATCACCGCTTTCGCGCCGAGCAGTTCGCCGATCTGATCTTCTATTTTCACGCGACCATAGCGAACGAAGAACGGGGTTCCGACCTTCAGTCCGGCCTGTTTTAAGCCTGACAACAGCGGTGGGAGAATCTCTTCGTAATTGGCGGTGATGGCGTCAGTAGACAGGCCATCAGAAATAATCACCTGCACATCCGGATTCATTACACACTGTGATTTCAGTGCTTCAATGGCTTCCGCACTCAGACGACGTCCCATGTCCGGGCGCGTCAGATACAGGTTTTTGTCGCTGATTTCCGAGCGCACTTCCAGTAGTCCCTGGGCTTTTACCCACTCTTCCGGCACTTCTTTCAATACCGTATCTTTCGAACGCGAGTGGTCAGCCAGGAAGCGCAGCAGCGCCTGGGTACGCGGACGAGGACCGGCGCGCCCGGTACATACACGCGCAGCGGTGCTACGGCGCAGTTCGGTCAATACCTCTGCCCGATGCGGATTCTCAACGCCAATCCACGCTTTCGCTTCGGCTGAGCCTAAGTCCATCGCACAGCTTTCACCGGTCGGCGCGGCGCACTGCGTAGTGCTGCATTTCACTTCCGCTGATGGCGCTTGAACCTGCGGCTCCCCCATTGACGCCATTACACTGCGTACAATTTCTTCAATCTGTTTTTGATCCATCGTGTGTCATCCCCGCGTTATCAGAAGAACAGTGACGGATCGCCCGCCCGTTTGGTCAGGCGACCGTTTGCCATAATGCCCATGGTTTCCAGCCAGCGTTCAAACTCCGGCGACGGGCGCAGGTTCAGCAACTGGCGCACGGTCGCAGTGTCGTGGAACGCGGTGGTCTGGTAGTTGAGCATGATGTCGTCACCGAGCGGCATGCCCATGATGTAGTTGCAGCCAGCGGTGGCGAGCAGAATCATCAGGTTTTCGTTGAGGTTCTGGTCAGCATCCGCGTGGTTGGTGTAGCAGCAGTCACAGCCCATTGAGATGCCGCTCAGCTTGCCCATAAAGTGATCTTCCAGACCCGCGCGAATAATCTGGCGGTCGTTGTAGAGATACTCCGGCCCGATAAAGCCCACCACGGTGTTCACGAGGAACGGATCGTAGTGACGCGCCAGCCCGTAGTTACGCGCTTCCATCGTCACCTGATCGGCGCCGAAGTTAGCGCCCGCAGAGAGCGCGGAGCCTTGTCCTGTTTCGAAGTACAGGCAGTTTTCCCCGGCTATGCGGTTAAATTCCGCGCCCACTGCACGCGCCTCATCCAGCATCGCCAGCTCAACGCCAAATTCTTTTAAGCCTTTCTCACTGCCGCAGATACTCTGGAAAATCAACCCGCCCGGCGCGCCACGACGAATCGCTTCGATCTGGGTGGTAACGTGTGCCAGTACGCAGCCCTGAGTTGGAATATTAAACTTGTCGATAACGCCATACACGGTATCGAGCACACGGCTTAAGTTTTCCACGTCATCCGTTACCGGGTTGACGCCAATTACCGCATCGCCCGCACCAAAGGACAGCCCTTCGTAGATTTGTGCGGCAATACTCTGCACATCATCACGGGTGTCGTTAGGCTGTAAACGGCAACTGAAGGTGCCCGGCAGACCGATGGTAGTGTTGGCTTTTTTGATCACCGGCATTTTCTTTCCGCCGTAGATCAGGTCAGCGTTAGAGCAGATTTTTGCTACCGCGGCGACCACTTCCGACGTTAACCCTTTGCGCGTAAACGCAATGTCATCCACGGAGGTTTCATCGCTCAGCACATACTCGCGCAGCTCGCTGATACTCCAGTTCTTGATGCGGTTATAGGCCGTTTCGTTGACGTCATCCTGAATAAGACGCGTCACGCAGTCCTCTTCATAGGAAATCACCGGGTTGTTGCGAATATCCGCTACCGTCATTTCCGACAGCACCTGCTTGGCCGCCACGCGCTCTTGCGAACTGGTTGCTGCCACACCTGCCAGCACATCCCCCGAACGCAGTTCGTTGGCTTTTGCCAGCACCTCTTTAACATCCTTAAACTGATAAACATTGCCGAACAATGTGGTCTTTAGTTTCATAAGTCGTTCCCTCAGGAAGGAAATGCGAGTGATTTCACCGTCACCGGCACAACCGATCCGCCAAAAAGAGGCGTACCAATGTCGATATAGTCCCCCGCCCGGACAACCACCTCATCGATGACCGCCAGCGGGTGTTGCTGTAACTGTGGGCGTAAAAGCATGCCCAGGGCTTTACCAAAATCCTGCTCGGCTACCACCAGCAGGGGATGCGGATTCGGATAGCGCGCGACAAAGGCCAGCAGCGCATCAATCACCGTTAACAGCGCGGCGTAGCGCACCGGTAGCGAACCGGGCAGCGCCAGCACGTAGGCGTCCGTTTGCGGGTCCAGATCGAGCTGCATTAGCGCCTGTTGCCAGGCGGCCACCAGATCAGCCTCATCAACCGGAATCGCCACTGGCAGATTGCGCAGCGGAAGCGCCACACCCTCCAGCCAGATAGTGCTGCCCGAAAGCGACAGCGTATGCGCCCCGGCGCCAATCACCGTGGCGCGCACGGTTTGCGCCGGAAACTGCACGTTCATCTCACGCAGGCGCGGATGTTCATGCAGCGCCGTTGCTAACAGCGGCCCAATGTCGGAAAAACAGAACGGATCGGCAGGTTGGTTGCGGTAGCACTCGCCCACCCCACCGGACAACGTAATCACTTCAGGTTTCACGCCAACCGGTAACAGACCGGTTTGCATCAGCGCCTGCGCCAGCGGTGAAAGCGTGCCGTCAATCACCTCCACAATCAGCGCAGCCATCCGCCGGGCCACCTGAACAAGCTGCGCCGCATTGAGGGTTCGGGCATCAGTGCCTGGACCAAATACGTCATCAACAATCATCTGTCCTGGCTGATGCGCATGCACCACGCGTCCTTGACCGTCCGTTTCCAGTAGCCGTCCGCCGACGTTCAGGCAGGCCGAGCCGCTGACTTTTCCCGCGTCGAACAAGACGTAGTTCGACGTACCGCCGCCTATGTCGATATTCAGTACGCGGCACAATTTCTGTTCGGACAGGGTTTGCGCTCCCGCGCCATGACCGGCAATCACCGATTCCAGATGTGGACCAGCGCTTGCCACCACGAAGTCACCCAGCGACTGGGAGAGCGTCATCACCGCAGGTCGTGCATTGCGGGTTTTGGCGCTTTCCCCGGTAATGATGATCGCACCGGAATCGACGGTCTCTGGGTCAATCCCCGCCGCCTGATACTGGGCGAGGATCAGAGCTTTCAGTTCGGCCTCTTTCAACCCACCCTGCTTATCAACGGGTGTAAAGAACACCGGGCTTTGCCAGCTAATTTCGCGTTTGATGAATTCGTAACGCGGCACCTGCGACACTGCCGCACGATTGACCAGCTCAAGGCGCGAGAAAATTACCTGAGTGGTGGTGGTGCCGATATCGATACCGACGCTGAGTAGCTGGCGGGTATTCACGATTGCGCCTCCGGATTGGTTTCTGCTGGAGCCGGAACATCTTCGTCTTTCGGTACTAACAGCATAGCCACGCCAATCGCCGTCACGCCGCCGATCAGCTTGCCGACAATCATCGGGAAGATCATGGCGTTCATGTTGGCAGCGGCGAAGCCTAAGTGGTCACCCAGGGCGAAGGCCGCAGAGACTGCAAAGGCGCAGTTGATCACTTTGCCGCGGGTATCCATGTTTTTCATCATGCCGAACATCGGGATGTTGTTGGCAAGCGTTGCCACCATACCCGCAGCCGCAATATTATTAACTTTCAACAGGTTGCCAACGCTCATCAGCGGTTTTTCAAACCAGCGGGTCAGCAGCAGCACCATCGGGTAGGCACCCAGCAGCACACAGGAGATAGAACCGATAACTTCGATGGCGCGCATCACTTCACCCGGCTTATCGCCCGGTGCCATGAAAATAGGATCAAGACCCGGGATTAGCTCCCAGCCGAGCAGGAACTTGATGACTGCCGCCGCCAGACCGAGGGTGATCAGCGCTACCAGGAACTTGGCGAAGATCTGGAAGCCGTTGATCATTTTTTCCGGGATGAATTTCAGTCCCAGCGCCACCAGCACGGCCACGATCAGCACCGGGATCATGTTCATCAGGATCAGTGCAAAGGTGAACTCCACTGGCTGACCATTTATTTCCACGCCGGAGTACATCGCAACCAAACCACCCGCAATACAGCCAATCGGAATGGTGACGATACCGGCCAGCACGCCCAGCGCCAGATAACGACGGTCAGACGGTTCAATAATTCCCAGCGCAACCGGAATGGAGAAGACCAGTGTCGGTCCCATCATCGCGCCGAGAATCAGGCCAGAGTACAACCATGCCGCCACGTCGCCGCCCGCCAGTTCTTTCGCCAGGAAGAAGCCGCCCATATCGCACGCCAGCAGCGTTCCGGCAAACATCGACGGGTTCGCGCCCAGCATTTCGTACAGCGGAATGATTACTGGTCCGAGCACATGCGCCAGTACCGGCGCCAGCGCGGTCATACCGACCATCGCCAGGCCCAGCGCGCCCATTGCCATAAAGCCTTCTTCGAACTGACCGCCCGATCCCTCAATGCTCTTACCAAACTTACCGAGGAAGCGCGCCGAACCGCCGAACTGAGACAGGATCCTGTCCACGGCAGCAATCAGCATAAAGAACATCATGATGTACATGATGATTTCGTTAATTCCCATAGCCTTCACTCCCTGTCATATGTGTATTTATTGTGCCGCCGCATACAACGCGATAATGTCGGCCTGCGTGGCGGTGCGTGGATTACTGCGAATACAAATATCCTCCAGCGCAGCGTTTGCCCATGCGCTGTAATGCTCGGGCTTTGCCCCAACGTCAGAGAGTCGTTTGGTCTGGCCCACTTCGCTAATCAGCTCGCTGACGGCGTTGATGGCATCACGATCGCCCGACTTCTTGTTGGTTAACGCCCGTCCGATGTGGCTGAAACGCTCACGGCACACCATGCGGTTGAACCCCATTACCGTGGGCAGCAGCATGGCGTTAGCTTGTCCGTGCGGGATGTGCAGCGCAGCGCCCGGCTGGTGTGCCATCGCGTGACACAGGCCCAGTCCCGCGCTGGAAAACGCCATTCCCGCCATGCAGGACGCCAGTAACATGCTTTCCCGCGCCGCCAGATCATGGCCGTATCCCACCGCTTTTGGCAGCGATTTACCAATCATCGCAATCGCGCCAATCGCCAGGCTGTCGGTAAACGGCGTCGCGTTTAGCGCGCTATACGCTTCAACGGCATGGGTCAGCGCGTCAATGCCAGTCATTGCCGTCACGTGCGCAGGAACGCCTTCCGTTACCGCGGCATCCAGAATGGCGACGTCTGGCATAAGGGTTGCGTGGGCCAGCACTTTTTTAAGTCCGGTGGCGGCATCAATAATCACCGTAACGTTGGTGGTTTCTGACCCGGTCCCGGCGGTGGTTGGCACGGCAATCAGCGGTAGACGCGGGCGCAGTACACTGTGCTCCGTCATGTCAGCTAGCGTTTGCGTCGGGTTGGTCACCAGCAGCGCCACTGCTTTAGCGGCATCCAGCACAGAGCCGCCACCAAAGGCCACCACGCCATCGCACTTCGATTCACGCAATTGCGCGACCGCCGCGCAGACGTCCGTGATGCACGGTTCGCCGACCGGACATGGCCACAGCGTCATTGCCACGCCTTTCATCGCCAGGCTACGTTCCAGAGCGGCGGTCATCCCCGCCTCATGCAGGAAGCTGTCAACCATGACAAACATATGCGTCAGTCCGCGCGTTTGCGCTTCCTGTCCGCAGGTACTGAGCGCTCCCAGTCCGCATAATGTGACCGGTGGAACGCTGAACGTTTTTACGCGTTGCAGATTCAGTGCATCGAATGCCTGAAAGAGCGCGGTCTGCAATTCAGCTTGCATAGATTCCTTCCGCTTTTACTTTTCCGCTATTGGCAATCGCCAGCGGGGTCATAAACAGACTGTGCTGCGGTAAATGCACCTGCAGCTCCGGGAAACGCTTACGAAACAGCTCATCAACCCCCGGCTGCATACAGGACCCACCGGCCAGCCATAAATCCGTAATCCCTTGTCCGGCAATATGATGGGCGACAATTTCCGCCATCTTTTCGTAAACCGGCTTAACCACCGGCCAGATTTCTTTGCCGTTGCTGCGTTTGAACTGCTCGGCTTCTTCCAGTTGAATACGACGATTCCCGGCGAGCGTCAGGGAAATGTGGTGCCCACCGGTCGCTTCGTCAGCGGAGTAAGTCACTTTGCCCTGTTTCACAATGGCGATACCAGTCGTTCCACCGCCGATATCGACGACTCCGGCGTTATCAAGCGCCAGCAAATCTGCCACGGCGGTCGGCTCATCCAGCACATGGCTCACCTCAAGCCCGGCGGACTCCAGCACGTTGATGGAGATACGCGGGTCAGTGCCAGGCGGGAATGAGGTAGCCGCATGAGTAAAGCGGCAACCCAGTTGTTGTTCGAGCGTATCGAGATGGCGACGAACAATGGTCACAGCACCGAAGAAATCCCAGACGATGCCATCGCGCACGACGTCGGCCCAGTCCAGACAAACCGCAACCGGCTGCCCTTCGTTGTCGACAACCATCGACACCACATCACAGGTTCCCAAATCAACGCCCAACCACAGCGGTGAATCGCTTGCGGCAGGCGTCTGGTTACACAGCGATGCCGCTTTTTGCAGTCTGGGTGTGAGCCACAGTTGTTCGTCATGCGCCATCTTTTTCACTCCTTATACGATGCGAAACGCATCCACCAGCACACAGCGACGCAGGCGTACAAACGTGCGCGCACTGGTCACCCCTTCCCCGGTTGGCGTGGTAATGGTCATGGTCGTCCAGCCTTCGCCACCAAGTCCAAGGCCGGCAATGCATGGTCCGTTCTTGACGAAAATGCTGGTGTCGATGGCGTTAGCCATACGGTTCATATTGTCGATGTTGCGTGAGTGCATCGCCGCCGTATGGTGACAACCACCTTCGAGCGTAACGGCCAGCGCAATGGCTTCGTCAACGTTAGCTACCCGCACCACCGGCAGCACCGGCATCATCAGTTCAGTCACAGCAAACGGATGCGTGGCGGAGGTTTCGACGAACAACAAGCGGGTTTGCTCCGGAACGTTCAGGCCGATCGACGCGGCGATTTTTGCCGCGTCGCGCCCGACCCAGTCACGGCTGACCGTGCCTTTACCGCGCTCATCGACATTTTTCAGTAGTACCGGTTGTAGCTGTTCAGCCTGGGCGGTTGTCAGTTTGACCGCGTGCTGGCCTTCCATCAGACGCATCAGTTCATCAGCAACGCTATCCACGACGATCAACACTTTTTCATCGGCACAGATAATGTTGTTATCAAACGATGCGCCTTTGACGATGGACTGCGCGGCGCGAGTCAGATCGGCCGTTTCATCCACCACCACCGGCGGGTTACCGGCACCTGCGGCAATCAGACGCTTGTTGGTATGCTTACGCGCAGACTCCACCACCGCTTCACCACCGGTGACGACCAGCAGTCCGATGCCCGGGTACTTGAACAGACGCTGTGCGGTTTCGATATCCGGATTAGCAACGGTTACCAGCAGGTTAGCCGGACCACCTGCGGCGACCACCGCCTGGTTAAGCAGGCCGATCGCGCGCTGAGAAACGCCTTTTGCTGCCGGATGCGGCGCAAAGACGACGCTGTTACCCGCGGCAATCAGGCTGATGGCGTTGTTAATGACGGTCGCCGCCGGGTTGGTGGACGGCGTTACCGAAGCCACCACGCCCCAAGGTGCGTTTTCAATCAGCGTCAGGCCGTTATCGCCGGTCAATACCTGTGGAGACAGGCATTCCACGCCTGGGGTGCCACGAGCCTGCGCCACGTTTTTGGCAAATTTATCTTCAACGCGTCCCATGCCGGTTTCACTGACGGCAAATTCCGCTAATTCTCTGGCGTGTTTTTCGCCCGCTTCACGAATGGCGTGAATGGCCAGTTGGCGCATAGCGACGCTTTTCAGCCCCTGCTGAGCCACTTTTGCTGCCGCTACTGCGTCATCCAGGGAGGCAAAGACGCCCATTTCTTGAACGGCACTGACGGGCTGACTGCTGTCTTTCATTTTCAGCAGCACCGCTTTCACGACCTGTTCAATATCCTGTTGATTCATGATTTTCTGCCTTATTTGTGAAATACCACTTTCCCACCTGCCACCACTTCATCGACGATGCCAATCACGCACAGATCGACAGGCGATGAGTCGTTATGGTGCGCCTGGCGGGCTGAGCTTCCACTGACCAGCAGCACCCACTCTCCGGTTCCCGCCCCGATGCTGTCTATCGCAACAGCGCACTGCCCGTCGGGATTTCCCTGGGCATCAATCATTTCCACCATCAGCAACTTGTCGTGCGCGAGCCCCTGATGGCGAACGGTACAAACAATTTGTCCTGTGACGATTGCCAGTTTCATACCCGCCTCCGTGGCATATTTCAGGTAAAACCTCCCCCTACCCTCCGCAGAAGGTAATGTGAAAAGGAGAGAGGGTGACGCCAGCTTTCTCTCAACGATCCAGTGGCGTCACTTGGACGACTTACATATCGTTGCTGTCGCCTTTGAAGCTGATCGGGAACACTTCTTCCAGATCGCCATGCGGACGCGGGATAACGTGCACAGAAACCAGTTCACCGATACGCTGCGCGGCAGCAGCACCAGCATCCGTAGCCGCTTTGCAGGCTGCCACATCACCACGAACCATGGCAGTACACAGGCCGCCACCGATCTGCTTCACGCCAACCAGTTTCACGCGCGCCGCCTTAACCATTGCGTCAGAAGCCTCAATCAGTGCAACCAGGCCCCGGGTTTCAATCATTCCTAATGCTTCCATTATGCTTTCCTCTTAATCAAAGGGGTCCAGAACGGGACCGTTCATTCAACCAGTGTTTGCGAGACGCTTTCACGGCTCACGTCAGTCTGGCGCGGCACAGCTGCCACTAACGCCAGTTCGATAATTTCCTGTACGCTACAGCCACGAGAGAGGTCATGAAGCGGTGCTGCAAGGCCCTGAATCAATGGACCAACGGCACGATACCCTCCCAAACGCTGGGCGATTTTATAACCAATATTGCCTGCCTCCAGCGATGGAAAAACCATCACATTGGCATTGCCCTTTAACGGACTGGCGGGCGCTTTTTGCGCGGCGACATCCGGCACAAAAGCGGCATCAAATTGCAGTTCCCCATCCACGGTAAGCTGTGGGGCACGCTCACGAACGATCTCCGTAGCCTGCTGCACGTTAGCAACATTGGGATGACGAGCACTGCCGTTGCTGGAAAACGACAGCATGGCCACGCGCGGCTCTTCACCCGTGATCGCCTTCCAGGTTTCAGCGCTGGCGATGGCGATGTCCGCCAACTGTGCAGCGGTGGGCTGCGGCACAACGCTACAGTCTGCAAATCCTAATGACGGCCCGAGATACTGCGGCAGCATCAGGAAAATTGACGACAGCGTTTTGCAGCCAGGCTGTAATCCAATAATGCGCAATCCTGCACGCAGCACGTTTGCCGTTGACGACAAGTTGCCTGCAATACACACATCGGCTTTACCGGCACTGACCATCGCGGCGGCAAACATCAGTGGATCGTTGAGCTTCTCGCGCGCATCCGGCGGCGTTTTTTCGCCCGCGCGGGCCAGCCAACGCAGGGCAAACTCTTCACGCATCTGTACATTGCTTTGTGGATCAATAACCTGAATACCATCCATGGCTACGCGATGGCTGAGCGCAAACTGGCGTAGCGCAAACGGGCTGGCAACGAGAATGGGGCGTGCCAGACCATGCTGGTGCAGGTAATTGGCGGCTTTCAGCACCCGTACATCCAGCGCATCCGGGAACACCACCCGAGCGGGCGTTTGTTTGGCGAGTTGGCGAGCACGTTCAATGATCATGACTTCTCCCCCAGTCGCTGTTGGATTTGGCTGACGCTTAGCGGATGCTTCGCCACGCTCAGAATCATCATTACGTAAACCGTACTGGAAAGACGGTTGAGCGCCTGCAGAATGTCCGGTCGCAAGACTTCAAAACTGCGGGTGATAAATACCTGAGCGGCCACCGTTTCCGTTTCGCGGACTTTAGTGCGCAGCAGATTAAGCAACGCGCAATCACGTCCGTGGCTGGCTTCAGGCACCAGATGATCGTGGTCCAGGTAACGCAGCGGCTGATGCGAAAGGCGGTGTAAATCTTCGTCGCTTAAACCAACAATGGCTTGTGCGGCCAGCGGTTCATCCACAGCATCAGCCCGCATAATGTTGCCCAGGCGCGAGCGAATATCCGCCAGCCACGGCTGCCACGGCTCCGCCAGTTCAATTTGCAACCACACGGCCAGACCAATGGTGCTGTCCAGCGCGGCGCGAAATCCAAGCCTCGGGTCACTTTTGGCGACCATTTTGTCCGCCGTCAGATGCGTCAGCGTGTCAGGTTTCTTCGCCACCGGTTGATGACACAGTTCACAGGTCGCCTGCGGATGTGTATCGCTGCTGGTTAAACCATGTACCGGCTGCGGCTGCTGTTCCTCGTCGTCAACAAACAAGCTTCCCTGCTCGTCGATATACTTAATGCGCAGACGACGGCTTTCCAGCAATTCCCGGGCAGACGGCGTCAGGCGAGCATCAGCGGGGAGATGAATTTCAGCCCCTTCGCTGAGCGTATGATTCGCTCTGAGCCATGCTTCGGTAATGAAATCCTTCATACATCCGCCTTAGCAGGACTGCCAGTTCGCAGGCCAGGCCACATACAGGAACTTCACTGTTGATGGCGTACCAAATTCGATGCTGGAGCCTTTCGGGATAAACATCACGTCCCCGGCTTTGGCAATCATGGTTTCGCCTTCATGACGAACGTGCAGCTCGCCTTCCAGAATCATGTCGATTTCGTCGTAGTTCAGCGTCCATGGGAAAAATGCGTTATCCCACTGCATAAAGCCGGCGGCCATACTGCTGCCGTCCTGGTCGGTCACCAGATCGGTTAAACCGACGCAGTGCGGCTGCGCGCCATCAAAACGACCAAACTTCACGCTGCTGCCGTCGATGACTTTCACACCGCCTTTGCCAGTCACCGATTTAAAACTCGGCTGCATTCCGCCCTGTTCCAGCGACTGCTTTTCCTTCATCACTTTGTCCATCAGTTGGGCGACCAGGCTTTCGGTAAACTGCCCTTCTGGCAATTGCGCAATGATGGTTTCACGAATGCGCTGGCTTTCCGTTTTGCCGTCCTCCACCGCAGCAGGCGCTGCGGTTGTGGCCGACATAGTGGCCGGAGCGGATTCATCGCATTCAGTGATAGTGACGCCGAGCAGCGCCGCAACTTCGCGCGCCTCCGGGGTGATGATACTGGCGCGCAGAACAACAGACATTTCCTGTTCGCCGCGTGCGTGGGCCGCACGAATATCGTTAGCTGTGATGAGTTTTTTCACCTGCCCTTTCCTCCTTTTGGCTGAGCTCAGTCAGATAATCCACCAGGTGCTGCACACTGCTTGGGTCGTGGCAATTGAGCTCAAAAATTGGCTCCTGAAACCCCATCCCACGAAGTAGTTGTCGCGTTGCGGCGACGTCGGCATCCGGCACATCCGTTTTGCTGATAACGGCGATTTGTCGTTTACTGGCGCCGATATCCAACAGCCCGGCAGGTAAGCGACTTTCTTTATCATTTGCCGCATGTATATAAATCAACGTATCGACATCCTGCAGCGTGGTAATTAAGGCGTGATACCAGCGCGGATGGCTAAAATATTCTCCTGGCGTATCGATATCGCCGTTTTCATTAAACTCCACGGCCTGTGTTTTTCTGGCGAGGGAATAATTCCCTTGTAGCGCGTTAAAGAGCGTTGTTTTCCCTGCCCCCACCGTACCGACAAACGCAATACGTTTCATCGCCGCCTCTGATTAACTTTTTGTCAGATTGCACAAAGTGAAATTTAATAATCGCCCGAGGCCGCTTACCGTCTGTAATAACGCTTCTTCTACCGCGCCTACTGAGCCGTAGATCACCAGCGCGCCGCTGAATCTATCGAGAAAGCCGATGTGTACATCCGCCGCTTTCATCGCTAAGTCACCTGCAATCATCGCGGTTTCGCCTGGCGTCAACGTCATGATGCCGATAGCGCCCGCTTCGGGAACGCCGATCTTTTTCGCCAGTTCCTCACCGGGGTGCGCAATGAGATGCGCCAGCGTGACCTGTTTCCCCGGCACAAACTCCTGAATAATGCGTTCTTTTTCCATTGCTCACCGCCTCCGCTAAAACTGCCCTCATCGTGGCAATTTTTTGTCAGAGTAAATAACAAAATTCGGCAACCAGGTTTAAAAGGTGAAGTGGATCACTAAGAAAGAGGAAATAAAAAGGCGCGGGAGAAACCCGCGCCGGAATTAATTAAAGTGAAATTACAGCGGCTGCGTTTGCGCTTCTACAACCGCCAGCGCCACCATATTTACGATACGACGAACAGAAGCAATCGGTGTTAATACGTGAACCGGTTTCGCTACGCCCATCAGTACCGGGCCGACCGTTACGCCTTCTGAACTTGAAACTCGTAGTAAGTTGTAACTAATACGCGCGGCTTCCATATTCGGCATGACCAGAATATTGGCGGAGCCTTTCAGCGGGCTGTCCGGCATCCGGTCATTACGAATACTTTCCACCAGCGCGGCGTCACCGTGCATTTCACCGTCAATCATCAGTTCTGGCGCATGAGCCTTAATCAGCGCCAGCGCCTCACGCATTTTGCTGGCCGACGGGCAGTCAGATGAACCAAAATTGGAGTGCGACAGCAGTGCCACCTTCGGCTCGATGCCAAAGCGACGCACGGTTTCTGCCGCCATCACAGCGATCTCTGCCAGTTGCTCCGGCGTAGGATCGTCATTGACGTAGGTATCGGCGATAAAGGTGTTACCGCTTGGCAGCAGCAGGGCGTTCATTGCCCCAGCCGTATGTACGCCATCACGGTAACCAAATACCGCATTTACCACGCTGAAGTGCTCGTGGTAGTCGCCGATTGTGCCGCAGATCATCGCATCCGCTTCACCGCGCTGCACCATGATCGCGCCGATCACCGTGGTATTAGCAATCACCGCCCGCTGCGCCTGCTCCTGAGTGATCCCACGACGCTTCATGATCTGATAATACTCACTCCAGTACTCTTTAAAACGCGGATCGGATTCATTGTTGACGATCTCAAAATCAACGCCCGCTTTGATCTGCAGACCCAGTTTCTGGATGCGCATTTCGATCACGCTCGGACGACCAATCAGGATCGGCTTCGCCAGACCTAAAGTGATCAATTCTTGAGTGGCGTGCAGCACTCGCGCCTCTTCCCCTTCCGTCAACACCACGCGCTTCGGCGCTTTGCGTGCCAGCGAGAAAATCGGCTTCATAAACAGGTTGGTTTTGTAGACGAATTCGGTCAGCTTATCGATATAAGCGTCAAAGTCGGCAATCGGGCGCGTTGCCACACCGGAGTCCATCGCCGCCTTCGCGACCGCAGGGGCGATTTTGACGATCAGACGTGGGTCGAACGGCTTAGGAATAATGTATTCCGGGCCAAAGCTCAGGTCCTGATCGCCATAGGCAGAAGCCACCACTTCGCTCTGCTCGGCGTGCGCCAGCTCAGCAATGGCGTGTACCGCGGCCAGTTTCATCTCTTCGTTGATAGCAGTAGCGCCGACATCCAGCGCGCCGCGGAAGATGAACGGGAAGCACAGAACGTTGTTAACCTGGTTCGGGTAGTCGGAACGACCGGTGCAAATGATGGCGTCGGAACGCACCTCTTTTGCCAGCGGCGGCAGGATTTCCGGTTCCGGGTTCGCCAGCGCCAGAATCATTGGCGCACGCGCCATCTTCTTGACCATTTCCTGCGTCAGCACTTTCGGGCCGGAACAGCCAAGGAAAATGTCTGCGCCATCAATCACGTCGTCCAACGTGCGCTTACCGTCATCCACCACCGCGTAAGCCGCTTTGGTTTCCGCCATGTTCGGTTCGCGGTCTTTGTAAATCACGCCCTTGGAGTCGCAAACCACAATGTTATGTTTCTGCATCCCCAGCGCCACCAGCAGGTTCATACAGGCAATCGCTGCCGCACCTGCGCCGGACACCACCATGCGCACATCAGAGATATTTTTCTCAACCACCCGCAGACCGTTAAGAATGGCGGCGGTACTGATGATTGCCGTGCCGTGCTGATCGTCGTGGAAGACCGGAATATTCATGCGCTCACGCAGCTTTTGCTCAATGTAGAAGCATTCTGGCGCTTTAATATCTTCGAGGTTAATGCCGCCAAACGTGGGCTCCAGGGCCGCGACCACGTTGATAAATTTATCCGGATCGAGTTCATCTACTTCGATGTCGAACACGTCAATCCCGGCGAATTTCTTAAACAGAACGCCTTTACCTTCCATCACCGGCTTGCCAGCCAGCGCGCCAATGTTGCCCAGCCCCAGCACCGCCGTACCGTTAGAGATAACCGCAACCAGGTTGCCGCGCGCGGTGTATTTGTAGGCCGCCAGCGGGTCCTTTTCAATTTCCAGACACGGTGCTGCAACACCGGGTGAATAGGCCAGCGCAAGATCACGTTGAGTGGCAAGCGGTTTGGTCGGAGAAACCTGAATTTTGCCTGGTACTGGAAATTCGTGGAAATCGAGGGCGCTTTGTTTTAACTGGTCATCCATCTTGTTGTTCCTTTCACGTATCGATCAAAAAAGTGTCGCAGGTACCCTTCTATTGAGCCGCACATTATCACCTCTGTCAGCGGCGCAAACTTTGAAGGTCCCCAAACTCTCACTACTCAAAGAAAGAATTTGTTATCAATTTATAACAACCATGTTACCTGCTTAAGCCAGCAATACCATGCCTGTCTGCTATGCTTTTTGCTGACAACGCCTGCAAATTCTCCAAAAGTGTGAATTAACACACGCTCTAACGCTTTACTTTTCAAGGAGTATTTCCTATGACCCGTAAAGATCTTGCCAATGCCATTCGTGCGCTAAGTATGGATGCCGTACAAAAAGCTAACTCAGGCCACCCCGGCGCGCCAATGGGTATGGCTGATATCGCCGAAGTACTGTGGAATGATTTCCTCCGCCATAATCCAAGCGATCCTCACTGGTACGATCGCGATCGGTTTATTTTGTCCAACGGCCACGCATCAATGCTGCTTTACAGTCTGCTGCATCTTTCCGGCTATGACCTGCCGCTGGAAGAATTAAAAAACTTCCGCCAGCTGCATTCAAAAACTCCCGGCCACCCGGAGCTTGGCTACACGCCGGGCGTGGAAACCACCACCGGGCCGCTGGGCCAGGGTTTAGCCAACGCTGTCGGAATGGCGATTGCCGAACGCACGCTGGCGGCGCAGTTTAACCAGCCGGACCATGAGATTGTCGACCATTTCACCTGGGTTTTTATGGGCGACGGCTGCCTGATGGAGGGGATTTCTCACGAAGTCTGTTCGCTGGCGGGCACGCTGGGACTTGGTAAACTCATCGGCTTCTACGATCACAACGGCATCTCAATTGATGGCGAAACCGACGGCTGGTTTACCGACGATACTGCGAAACGCTTCGAGGCCTACCACTGGCATGTGATACACGATATTGACGGTCACGATCCTGAAGCGGTGAAAAAAGCGATTCAGCAAGCGCAAAGCGTTACCGACAAGCCGTCGCTGATTATCTGCCGCACGGTGATTGGTTTTGGATCACCGAATAAAGCCGGGAAAGAGGAAGCGCACGGTGCGCCGTTAGGTGAAGAAGAAGTGGCGCTGGCCCGACAGAAATTAGGTTGGCATCATCCTGCTTTTGAGGTCCCCAAAGAGATTTATCGGGCGTGGGACGCGCGCGAGAAAGGCGAAAAAGCGCAACAGGACTGGAATGAGAAATTCGCGGCGTATCGACAAGCGCATCCGGAACTGGCGGCAGAGTTTACCCGGCGGATGAGCGGAGAACTGCCGGAAGCATGGGAAGAAACAACCCAGAAATATATTACCGACCTGCAAGCCAACCCGGCCAAAATAGCCACCCGTAAGGCCTCGCAAAATACCCTGAACGCCTACGGACCGATGCTGCCCGAACTGCTTGGCGGCTCAGCGGATCTTGCGCCCAGCAACCTGACCATCTGGAAAGGCTCCACTTCTCTTAAGGAGGATCATGCAGGAAACTACATCCACTATGGCGTGCGTGAATTTGGTATGACCGCGATTGCCAACGGTATCGCGCACCACGGTGGCTTCGTACCATACACCGCAACGTTCCTGATGTTTGTTGAATATGCCCGTAATGCCGCACGCATGGCGGCGCTGATGAAAGCCCGACAAATCATGGTTTATACCCACGACTCGATTGGTCTGGGGGAAGATGGTCCCACACATCAGGCCGTCGAACAGCTCGCCAGCCTGCGACTGACGCCGAATTTCAGCACCTGGCGACCGTGCGATCAGGTTGAGGCAGCAGTGGGTTGGAAGCTGGCAGTCGAGCGTCATAACGGCCCTACGGCGCTGATTCTTTCTAGGCAGAATCTGGTGCAGGTTGAACGCACGCCTGAGCAAGTGCAGCAGATTGCCCGCGGCGGCTATGTGCTGAAAGATAGCGGCGGTAAGCCGGATGTTATCCTGATTGCTACCGGTTCAGAAATGGAAATCACGCTGCTGGCTGCGGAAAAACTGACCGGCGAAGGCCGTAACGTACGGGTAGTTTCTCTACCTTCAACCGATATCTTCGACGCCCAGGATGAGACGTACCGGGAGTCGGTCCTGCCAGCAAACGTTAGCGCACGCGTGGCGGTAGAAGCCGGTATTGCCGACTACTGGTACAAATATGTTGGGCTGAAAGGGGCGATTGTTGGTATGACGGGCTATGGGGAGTCGGCGCCGGCAGACAAGCTGTTCCCGTTCTTCGGCTTTACGGTGGACAACATCGTAGAGAAAGCGCATAAGGTGCTGACAAAATAACAATTCATCCGTCTTAACCCGCATACGAGGGACATTACGTCCCTCATTAAAGTGACCAACAAAATAGCCTTTATTCTGGCATGCAGACATCGTTTTTCATTTTAAGTCTTGGCATGCTTTCTGGCGTGGTAAAAAATATTTCACCTGAAACTCAAATATATTTGAATGCAATATAGAATAATCAATTGGTTGGTAATTTTCATCAACTGCCTGCGTTTGAATTCTCAATATTGGATCTTTGGTACTGGTATGAAGAATACTGGCTATTTCCGCCGTTGGAAATACCGGAGAAAACGTTTCAAACGTGCCAATTATTTTAATATTACATTCTTTTTCTATATACGTAAATTTGGAATTCCTCATATGTGAAATGGTTAATTGCGGGAAGCGACTCACTGAAAGCCAGGTTTCCTCTAATTGCGCTGGTTTATTATCAATCACCCGCAGTCGTTTTATATAATATACTGATTCACTTTGCTCCATATTTAATTCTTTAGCAATACGTCCTGAGGCTACCTGTAGTTCAAACTTCATAATCTGGCTAACGACCTCTTTACCACTGTTATATGCAATCTCACTAAAACTGTTCATGTGATGTACATGTGCGACAAAAATCTTCTTCTTCACATAGGTACCGGAACCGTGCTTACGTTCAATTACCCCCTCACTCTCTAAGAGATTCAGCGCTTTTCGTAAGGTATTGCGTGAAACATTAAAACGCTGTGCCAATTCGACTTCTGACGGCAATAAATCACCCACATTATATAAATATCCATTAATGATATCTTTCAGCATTTTTGCAATATTCTGGAATACCACTTTAGCACCTCTTTGCATTCATAAAAAACAATTGGTTACGTTATATTAAAACGAAAAAATGGAAAGTTGTTCATTTTTTCTAATCAAACTGAACCTATTTATCGATATCGACTGTGACCAATGTAACAAAAAACACCCCAAGGATTAAATAATATTAAAACGTAGTCATTCAGATTTAATATAACAATTGAGGATTTATATGAAAAATATATTATTGGTTTGTGCCGCGGGAATGTCGACCAGCATGTTAGTAAAGAGAATGATTGAACATGCCATAACTATCAATGCTGATTTTAATATTAATGCTCTGGCTATTGGGGAAGCCAAAGGACGGATCAAAAACAATGAAGCCGATGTTGTCTTATTAGGTCCACAGGTTCGTTTTCAGAAATCTGAAATTGAAGAGGTTGCACAAGGAAAAATCCCTGTCGCGGTTATTGATATGAAAGATTACGGATCAATGAATGGCAAAGCAGTTCTGGAGTTTGCACTGAAACTTCTCAAGTAACCAACGCACTGCATAGTATATTCCTGCTCCTGAGAATAACCAACTCAGGAACCAAAAGACCTATCCAAAATAAATACCTAACAATTACAGGTGACCGTAATGGGATTAATGAATACCTTTGAGCGAGGGATGGAACGTTTTCTTGTTCCAATAGCAATAAAATTAAATTCACAAAAGCACGTTGCTGCTGTTAGAGATGGGTTTGTCTATACCTTTCCAATTATAATGGCAAGTTCATTAATTGTATTAATAAATTTTGCGATCTTATCACCCGATGGCTTTATCGCCGGACTGCTGCATCTTAGCAGCATATTCCCGAACCTGGAAAAGGCTCAAGCCATCTTTACCCCAGTAATGAATGGCTCCGTGAATATCATGTCCATCATGATTGCGTTTCTCGTCGCCAGAAACATGGCAATCAGCTACGAACAGGATGAGCTTCTGTGTGGATTAACAGCTATTGGCGCGTTTTTCATTGTTTATACTCCCTATCAGATGATCGATAACCAGGCATTTCTGACAACCAAATTTTTAGGTGCACAAGGCCTGTTTGTTGCAGTCATCGTGGCGTTATTGACCAGTGAAATTTTTTGTCGGATGGCAAGAAATCCCAAGATAACCATCACCATGCCAGCAGCGGTTCCACCTGCAGTTGCACGATCGTTCAAAGTGTTATTACCCATTTTCTTTGTGATGATCTTTTTTTCAGCACTGAATTTTTTACTCTCCCTTATCTCTCCCAATGGGCTCAACGATCTGATCTATACGTTAATTCAGGCTCCTCTCAAGCATATGGGGACGAACATCTTCGCTGTCATCGTTCTGGGCGCCGTCGGAAATTTTCTGTGGGTTCTCGGGATCCATGGCCCTAATACAACATCAGCTATTCGTGAAACGGTTTTTTCCGAAGCAAACCTGGAAAACCTTTCCTGGGCCGCCCAGCACGGCGCAACCTGGGATGCCCCCTACCCGGTAACCTGGACATCAATCAACGATGCATTTGCAAACTGCGGTGGCTCAGGTATGACCTTAGGGTTATTACTGGCGATCTTTATTGCTTCACGTCGCGCTGAATATAGAGATCTGGCCAAGATGTCTTTTATACCCGGTATTTTCAATATTAATGAACCGGTCATGTTTGGCTTACCTATTGTATTGAACCCAATAATGATGGTGCCTTTCATTCTGGTGCCGATTGTTAACTCGCTGATTGGCTATTTCTTTGTCACGATGAAAATCATTCCCCCGGTTGCCTATGCCGTGCCGTGGACCACCCCAGGCCCCCTCATCGCATTTCTTGGAACAGGTGGTAACTGGTTGGCTTTACTCGTGGGCTTGCTCTGCCTCGGCGTTGCAACATTGATCTATTTACCCTTCGTTATTGCTTCCAATAAAGTGAATGCTACCACAGCTGAATAACCATCAGATTATCAAATAAAAACCAGGAGTTATTTATGTTTGCCAATGAAGAAACAGTAATGGAATTATTGATTCATGCCGGACAAGCTCGTTCCGACGCAATGGAGTCGCTGAAGTATGCGCGTGAAAAAAATTGGGATGCTGTAACGCAATTGCTGAAAAGCTCAGAAGAAGCAAGCCTTCAGGCTCATAAAATACAAACGGCTTTAATCAGCCAGGATGAAGGCTGCGGAAAAATAAATGTCAATTTAATTCTCGTACACGCACAGGATCATTTGATGAATGCGATACTTTGCCAGGACTTAGTCAAAGAAATAATAGCATTAAGGAAAGAGCTTTTTTCCTGATTTACTTTCCTTCAGCAACCAGTTAGAGGAAGGTATTTTAGCTTATCAAGGATACTCTATATGCAATTAAATAAATACAAAACCAATATTTTATATGTATTGGTATGCCTCGCTTTATACCCTGCTAGCGCACTGGCAAATAAATTAACTATTGAACAAAGGCTGGAACTTCTTGAAACAGAGCTGACAGAAAACAAGAATGAACTGCAAAAAACAAAAGAAGAATTGGGGCATTACAAATCAAAGGTTGCATCTTTGCAGCACAGTATAATAGCAAATGGTTACCGCAAGGCAGCTATTTCTGAACCATCAAAATCATCCCCCGTCGCCGATAACATAGCGAATGAAAATGGCGAACTCACCCAATCCGCGGAGAATGCTACGGTTAAAGGTAGTCAGCAGATAGCCGTTATTGACAGCAACGGTGAACAGACCACCATTGAAAGCGTCACGCTTAAAGATATCAGCAAGTACATTAAGGATGATATCGGTTTTAGTTACCAGGGATATTTTCGCTCCGGATGGGGGACGGGTAATCACGGTTCGCCGGAAACTTATGCAGCCGGATCGTTGGGCCGTTTTGGTAACGAAATGAGCGGTTGGTTCGATCTGACATTAAATCAACGCGTTTATAATCAGGATGGTAAAACGGCTAATGCGATTGTCACCTACGATGGTAACGTTGGTGAACAATACAACGACGCATGGTTTGGCGACAGTGATAATGAAAATATCATGCAATTCAGTGATATTTATCTGACAACTCGTGGTTTTTTACCTTTTGCACCTGACGCTGATTTTTGGGTGGGCAAGCATAAATTACCTCAGTATGAAATTCAGATGCTTGACTGGAAAACATTAACTGCGGATGTCGCCGCTGGAGTGGGTATTGAAAATTGGGCATTAGGGCCAGGCATGCTCGATGTTTCCTTAAGCCGCGATGATGTTGATGTCTATTCCCGCGATTTTGAACATACCACTCAAATGAATACCAATTCTGTCGATCTGCGCTACAGGAATATACCTTTATGGAATAATGGAATGTTATCGCTGATGGCCAAATACTCTTCACCTAATAAAACCAATCAACAGGAAAACAATGAAAATGACGGTAGCTACTTTGAAATAAAAGATAGCTGGATGTTGACATCAATACTTCGTCAAAACATGGAGCGTGATGCGTTTAACGAATTTACTCTGCAAATTGCTAACAACTCTTATGCCAGTAGTTTCGCCAGTTTCTCCGATGCAAGCAATACTATGTCTCATGGTCGTTACTACTATGGCGATCATACCGACGGTATTGCCTGGCGTTTGATTTCCCAGGGAGAAATGTATCTCGGTGACAATATCATTATGGCCAATGCTTTGGTCTATTCTCATGGGGAAGATGTATACAGTTATGAAAGCGGCGCACACAGTGATTTCGATAGTATTCGTACGGTTATTCGTCCAGCATGGATCTGGAATACCTGGAATCAAACTGGCGTAGAATTAGGCTGGTTTAAACAACGTAATAAAACTCAACAAGGTATTACCCTTGATGAATCAGCATATAAAACGACCCTTTACCATGCCTTTAAAGTTGGAACCAGTATTTTAGGCTCAAGACCTGAAATTCGTTTCTATGGCACATATATTAATATTTTGGACAATGAACTCTCTAACTTTAATTTTGATGATAAAAGTAAAGATGAATTTATGGCCGGTGTGCAAGCCGAAGTCTGGTGGTAATAATTTAATTAAGGAGAAATATTATGTCTGGTTTTAAAAGTGATTTCCTTTGGGGGGGCGCCGTGGCCGCACATCAACTTGAAGGGGGCTGGAATGAAGGCGGAAAAGGAATCAGTATTGCCGATGTTATGACTGCAGGGGCATATGGCGTTCCACGCGAAGTGACCGCAGGGGTAATGGAGGGACGAAACTACCCAAACCATCAAGCTGTTGATTTTTATCATCGGTACAAAGATGATATTAAACTATTTGCTGAAATGGGATTCAAATGTTTTCGCACATCCATCGCCTGGTCCCGAATCTACCCTCTCGGTGACGAAATTGAACCGAATGAAGCTGGATTACAGTTCTATGATGATATGTTTGATGAATGCCTGAAATACAATATCGAACCGGTTATTACTTTGTCTCATTTCGAAATGCCATACCATCTTGTCACTGAATATGGTGGCTGGCGTAATCGTAAAATGATCGAATTTTTTACCCGCTTTGCCAAAACAGTTTTTACTCGCTATCGGTCCAAAGTAAAATACTGGATGACGTTTAACGAGATAAATAATCAGGTTAATTTTCATGAAAGCCTTTGTCCGTTTACTAATTCCGGGGTTCTTTATTCTGATGATGAGAATGAATACGTTCGTGAAAAAATAATGTATCAGGCCGTACATTATGAACTGGTTGCCAGCGCAATGGCCGTAGATGCCGGGCACATTATTAATCCTGATTTTAAAATTGGTTGTATGATTGCGATGTGCCCGATTTATCCTCTCACCTGTGCGCCAGCAGACATGATGATGTCCATTAAGGCAATGCATCGCCGTTACTGGTTCACCGATGTTCATGTGCGCGGCCATTACCCGCAACATATGGTTAATTATTTCGCCAAAAAAAATTTTTCCCTCGACATAACTGAGAGTGATCTTGAGATTCTGCAGCATGGTTGCGTAGATTATATTGGTTTCAGCTACTATATGTCTTTCGTCACCCAATCCACAGATGATAACCCAGATTTTAATTACGTTGAGCCGCACCATTTAGTTAAAAACCCTTATATTCAAACATCTGACTGGGGATGGCAAATCGATGCCCAAGGGCTACGATATTCACTTAACTGGTTCTGGGATCATTACCAGTTACCGATGTTTATTGTAGAAAATGGTTTTGGCGCAATTGACACACTGAAAAATGACAAAACCGTAGACGATCAGTATCGTATTGATTATCTCACGGCACACGTCAGTGAAATGAAAAAAGCCGTGGTTGATGATGGCGTCGATTTAATCGGCTATACGCCATGGGGATGCATTGATCTGGTTTCTGCTGGTACCGGAGAAATGAAGAAACGCTACGGAATGATTTATGTAGACAAAGATAATTCCGGCAGGGGTTCACTGGAGCGTTATCGTAAAAACTCTTTTTACTGGTATAAAGAAGTTATTGCTCATAACGGTAATAATCTTTAATTATTTCTGCCATATCAACACATCACCGCGTGATCCACAGCGTGGGCCAGGCATCTGGCCCATGCCAGTTATCGCAGCTTGGCTCCTGGGCATAACGCACCAGACGAAAACGCTGACCGTCGTAGCGCCAGCGAGTCTGGATCCCGCAATCTGCCATCCCTCGCCCTTTGGCGAGAGTTACCAGCTCCCGCGATTTCTCGTCAAACGTAGCGTTGGTCAGCTCCATATCGCGACTTTCTGCATCCGTTTTAAAAGGCAGACTTAGCCGTACCGCACGTGAAGTCAATGGCGTAGTACGTGAAACCACCCACGCCAGATCGATGGTGTTATACGCCCCGGCCTCACAGCCGATCATCATCAGCGCTTTATCATCCGTTAAGGCCGTCACGCGTATCTCGCGACGCAGCGGATCGATCGAGCAGCGAATACCGTTGATCCGCCAGTTACCGTAGTCCAACAGTTCACTGCGCTCTTGCTGCGTGAGAGGCGTTGGTGTTGGGTTAATGACAGCCACGCCTTTTAAAGCGGGAGCCGGTGGTACGCTGAGCGGTGGCTCGTCGCCTTTTTCGATCCATGCAGTTTCGTTACCGACCCGTTTTTGCTGGGCGTCGATAAACAGCAGCGCGGCTTTTAGCCCGACCAGTGACAAGGTTTGTGCGCCTTTTTGCAGGGTTATCGCCTTCGCGTCCTGGACGGTTTGTAAAAATGCGCTGATGGTGGCCGGATCATCGATCATCAGCTGCCAGGGGGTAATACGCCAGCGTTCGCCGCGAAGCGAGAGCGGTGCGCCATCCAACAGCAGACGTGGCGCAATATCGCTCTCTTTGATATTGGAAGACTCCAGTCCACCCAATTCAATACGCAACACAGCGTCGGTATGTGCCCCAGCGCTACGGCTTAAAGTCATGACCAGGCCGTGATGTTCTCCGGTATTGCGCGCCACGCAAAAGTTTTGGTTATTGCACGTTACCTGCCAGTCAGAAAACGCCTGTTGCGCAGGCGCTGCCCACAGCAAACTGACGGGTAACAACCCGAGCAGGAAAAGTAAAATAACGCGATAGCGCATGAACGGTACAACCCCGAAGTCAAAACACACAGCCTAAGCGGTATCTTCCTTGCGCGACTGATGTGGCTCAATAAGAATCGTCGGATTGGCCGAAAATTTGTAAAGAAATATAAATACCGGTATTAGTCCATGAGATGCGACGACTGCAAATAATTCAGTAATAGCACCGTTTTACCGTCACGGATCTCACCCGTTTTAATCATTTCCAGCGCCTGGGTAAACGGCAGCTCCAGAACCTCGATATCTTCATCCTCCACACCGCCGCCCGCGTTTGCCCGCTGGTTGTCGCTGTATTGGGCGATGAAAAAGTGGATTATCTCCGTCACGCCCCCCGGCGACATGTACAGTTCGAACAGCTTACGTACTTCACCTACTTCAAAGCCGGTCTCTTCAATGGCCTCTTTGCGAATGCACGCCTCCGGTTCGTCGTTATCCAGAAGCCCGGCGCAGGCTTCAATCAGGTGACCATCTTCGTTACCATTGACCCAGGTAGCAACGCGAAACTGGCGAATTAACACCACCGTTTTCTTCTCCGGGTTATACAGCAGGATAGTGGCACCGTTGCCGCGATCGTAAACCTCGCGTTTATGACGAATCACCTCACCGTTGCTACGGGTCAGATCATAGGTGATGTTGCGCAGGATGAAGTAGTTATCGGAAAGGACTTTGTCTTTGATGAGGGTGATTTTTTGCGACATACCGGCTCCACGACGAAAAGTGAGAAATAATACTACGCCGTGAAACCGGGTTTGTCTTGAGCTCAGGCTAGTGAGATTTGGCTGATTTTACGCCCAGCCAGTCAACGATCCCCTGTGCAGCATGTCGCCCTTCCGCCATCGCCGTCACCACCAGATCCGCACCGCGAACCGCATCGCCACCGGCAAAGATTTTCGGGTTACTGGTTTGATAACGGTATGCGCTTTCAACATCGGCGGCAATGCGCCCCCAGCTATCGACCTTAACACCATGCTTCTCAAGCCACGGCATACCGTGCGGATGAAAACCAAACGCCATAATCACCGCATCTGCGGGCATAACAAACTCACTCCCGGCGATGGGGACCGGGCGACGCCGCCCCTGTGCATCAGGCTCGCCAAGCTGGGTACGTAAGAAACGCACGCCGCTGACGCGACCGTCGGCATGCAATACCAGCTCCACCGGCTGGACGTTAAATTCAAAGTTTGCCCCCTCTTCCCGGGCATTCTTCACCTCTTTTTTCGAACCCGGCATGTTGGCTTCATCACGACGATAGGCGCAGGTCACCTGGCTTGCACCGTGGCGCAGCGCAGTACGTACACAGTCCATGGCCGTATCGCCTCCGCCGAGAACAACCACGTTCAACCCGGCGGTGTCGATAAACGGCTCTTCAGGCAACTCATCCAGCCCCATCACCTGTTTGGTGTTGGCAATCAGGAATGGCAGTGCGTCATACACGCCAGGCGCGTCTTCATTCGGCAGATCCGCCTTCATCGAGCGATAAGTCCCGACCCCCACAAACACGGCATCGTAATCCTCGAGTAACGTGGCCAGCGTAACGTCCTTGCCGACCTCACAATTCAGTTCGAAATGAATACCCATGGCGCTGAAGATTTCGCGGCGGCGCGTCAGCAGCGATTTGTCCAGTTTGAAGGCCGGAATACCGAACGTCAGCAAACCGCCGATTTCAGGGTGGCGATCGTACACGGTGGTGTTGATACCGCTGCGCGCCAGCACATCTGCGCAGGCCAGACCCGCAGGGCCCGCACCGATGATGGCAACACGCTTGTCCACTTTCTGCACGTGGCTTATGTCTGGTCGCCATCCTTTGCTCAACGCCCGATCGGAGATGTAACGCTCAATATTACCGATAGTCACCGCGCCATGCTCGTTACGTACGGTACAGGCGCCTTCACAGAGCCGATCCTGCGGGCACACGCGCCCTGTCACTTCCGGTAAGCAGTTGGTCTGGTGAGAAAGTTCAACCGCCGCGTCGATGTTCCCGGCTTTGACCAGCTCAATCCACTGCGGAATATGGTTATGCAACGGACAAGTCCATTCGCAAATACTGTGGTCGCCGCACTTCAGGCAGCGGGACGCTTCCCGCTCCGCCTGTACTGTGCGAAACGGCAGATAGATCTCTTCAAAACTTGTTTTACGCGCTTCAATCGGTAGTTTATCCGGTTCGCCACGCGCAGGCGTAGCCTGCATTTGCTCACGTTTGGTAATGACATGTGGAACAAAATCGGTAGCGCTGGCATGCCAGGGCTGGCTTTCCAGACTGGCGGTACGCAACCTGCGCGCTTTTGACAGACCGGTCAGCGAATTCTCCGTCACCAGCTGTAACGCCTGCGCCGGACAGTTTTCTACGCAGGCGGGTCCCTGTTCACGCTCCTGACACAAATCGCATTTGTGCGCGGTCGCTTTGACCTTTCCTTTAGCGACGGGCGTGAGTACGATCTGCATGGTGCCGAAAGGACAGGCCACAACGCACGATTTACAGCCAATACACTTTTGCGGGTTAACCTGGACGCTGTCATTTTCATGACTGATTGCCCCGTTCGGGCAACTTCGGGCGCAGGGCGCATCTTCACAGTGATGGCAGGTTACCGCACTGCGCTGCTTCTGATGCTTGATGACGGTAATTCGGGGCTGAAAATGCCGTTGGCTCAGGACATGCTGCTCGCCGTTGTGAGCCATGACGCAGGCGACCTCACAGGCATGGCATCCCAGGCACTGCTGGCTATTGACCATAACAAAACGATTCATGGCTTCCTTCTTTTTTGGTTGCAAAAACCTTATTCTTTATATGAGTGTTGTTATTAACCGACACGGAAGGAAGCGGCAATGTTCATTTGCCCAGGAAGCGCAACTATTTATCCAGAACCTGTGGCAGATCAATTTATTTCATCGCATATGAAATTGTGTTTCAGTTACTATTCAGTTTCATGGCGTTTTTATTAACATTTATCAAATACACCGCATCGTTCAGGCTGTTTTAAGGCGCGACGTGTATTGTGTGGGGATGCACAAGTGACGGTAAAGCGTCCGGTCTCGGCCAGTCTGGCTAAAGCTTTTTTCTACATCGTGTTGCTGTCAATTCTCTCAACGGGTATTGCGCTGCTCACGCTGACCAGCAGCTTACGGGATGCTGAAGCCATCAACGTTGCGGGCTCATTGCGCATGCAAAGTTACCGTCTGGGTTACGATCTGCAAAGCCAAAGCCCGCAGCTCAACGCTCACCGCCAGCTTTTCCAGCAGGCGTTAAACTCACCCGCATTACAAAATCTGAACGCATGGTATGTTCCGCAAGCGGTAAAAAGCCGCTATGGGCATCTGCACGCCAACTGGCTGGAAATGAACGCCCGTCTGATCGATGGCGATTTAAAATGGTACCAGGCCAATATCAATAGCTATGTCGATCAAATCGATCTCTTCGTGCTGGCGCTGCAGCATTATGCCGAACGCAAAGTGATGTTAGTTTTCGGTATTTCACTGGCAGGCGGAATCGGCATATTCACTCTCGTCTTCTTTACCTTGCGGCGCATTCGCCAGCAGGTGGTACGCCCACTCAATAAGCTGGTGATGGCCAGCCAGCACATTGAACACGGTCAGTTTGATATCCCGTCGCTGGATACCGGTTTGCCCAACGAACTGGGGTTGCTGGGCAAGACCTTTAGCCAGATGTCGAGTGAGTTACATAAGCTTTACCGCTCACTGGAAGCCTCCGTTGCGGAGAAAACGCACGATCTCCACGAAGCTAATCGTCGCCTGGAAGTGCTGTATCAGTGTTCTCAGGCGCTGAATACCAGCCAGATTGACGTGTACTGCTTCCGCCACATTTTACAGATTGTCCGTGAGCATGACGCCGCGTATTTCCTGGAACTGACCGTCGGCGATAACTGGCGTATCAGCGAAGGGACGAAAAGCCCCGATCTCCCGATGCAGATCCTGCCGGTCACGATGCAGGAGACCGTTTATGGTGAACTGCACTGGCAAAGCCCAAACGTGAATGCTTCCATCCCGCTGCTCAACAGCGTTTCCTCAATGCTGGGACGCGGGTTGTACTTCAATCAGGCGCAAAAACATTTTCAGCAGCTGTTGTTAATGGAGGAGCGGGCGACGATTGCGCGCGAGCTGCACGACTCGCTGGCGCAGGTGCTCTCTTATTTACGCATTCAGCTCACGTTGCTGAAGCGCTCGATCCCGGAAGATAACGCCCCGGCGCAAAGTATTATGGCCGATTTTTCTCAGGCGCTGAACGATGCCTATCGTCAGTTACGCGAACTGCTCACCACCTTCCGCCTGACCTTACAGCAGGCCGATCTGCCCTCAGCATTACATGAAATGCTGGAGACGCTGCAAAATCAGACCTCGGCTAAACTGACGCTCGATTGCCGACTACCTACGTTGGCGCTGGACGCGCAAATGCAGGTGCATCTGCTGCAGATCATCCGTGAAGCGGTGCTGAACGCGATTAAGCATGCCAGCGCCACCGAAATTGCCGTCAGTTGTGTCACCGCGCCGGATGGCAACCACACGGTTTATATACGCGATAACGGCATCGGCATAGGTGAACCGCACGAGCCTTCAGGACACTACGGGTTAAATATTATGCGTGAGCGGGCAGAAAGGCTGAGCGGCACGTTGACCTTCTCACAACCCTCTGGCGGGGGAACGCTGGTGAGCATCAGTTTTCGTTCGGCAGAATCCGACGGTGGACTAACGTAAAAAAACGAACAGCGTCGTCGGGCCTGACGGCGTTGGCACGAAAGGTACGCCGTAAACGGGCATGATAATTTACATTATCTTCTTTTTTTCTCCACGTTTGACCCGTACCTTGCCGCTAAAGTGAAGCAAGTCATACCTATAACGATACGCAGAAACACGAGGTCCCCTTTTAATGGCGAATTTTTTCATCGATCGCCCCATTTTTGCCTGGGTGTTAGCTATCCTGTTGTGCCTGACAGGAGCCCTGGCTATTTTTTCGCTGCCCGTTGAGCAATATCCCGATCTGGCGCCCCCCAACGTGCGGATTACCGCGAACTATCCAGGTGCCTCTGCGCAAACGCTGGAAAATACCGTAACCCAGGTTATCGAGCAGAACATGACCGGCCTCGACAATCTGATGTACATGTCGTCACAAAGCAGCGGGACAGGCCAGGCGTCAGTTACGCTGAGCTTCGTCGCCGGAACCGATCCTGATGAAGCCGTCCAGCAGGTGCAAAACCAGTTGCAATCGGCAATGCGTAAGCTGCCGCAGGCGGTACAGGATCAGGGGGTCACGGTACGAAAAACCGGGGACACCAATATTCTGACCATCGCCTTCGTCTCCACCGATGGCTCAATGGATAAGCAGGATATCGCCGACTACGTCGCCAGTAATATTCAGGACCCGCTCAGCCGCATCAACGGCGTGGGCGATATAGACGCCTACGGCTCACAATATTCCATGCGGATCTGGCTCGACCCAGCCAAGCTAAACAGCTTCCAGATGACTGCCAAAGATGTGACCAACGCTATCGAGTCACAAAATGCGCAGATTGCCGTCGGACAACTTGGCGGCACGCCTTCGGTGGACAAGCAGGCGCTAAATGCGACGATCAACGCCCAGTCCCTGCTGCAAACGCCAGATGAATTCCGTGCGATTACACTTCGTGTCAACCAGGATGGGTCTGAAGTTAAACTGGGTGACGTAGCAACAGTTGAAATGGGTGCAGAAAAGTATGACTACCTCAGCCGCTTTAACGGCAACCCAGCTTCTGGTCTGGGGGTGAAACTGGCCTCCGGGGCCAATGAAATGGCAACGGCAGAGCTGGTGCTTAACCGCCTTGACGAACTGTCACAGTATTTTCCGCACGGGCTGGAATACAAGGTGGCGTATGAAACCACCTCTTTTGTTAAAGCCTCAATTATCGACGTGGTGAAAACGCTGCTGGAAGCGATTGCGCTGGTATTTCTCGTGATGTACCTGTTCCTGCAAAACTTCCGTGCCACGCTTATACCGACCATCGCCGTTCCGGTAGTGTTAATGGGCACTTTCTCCGTGCTTTACGCCTTTGGCTACAGCGTTAACACCTTGACGATGTTTGCAATGGTGCTGGCGATCGGCCTGCTGGTCGATGACGCCATTGTGGTGGTGGAAAACGTCGAGCGTATTATGAGTGAGGAAGGACTCACGCCGCGTCAGGCAACGCGGAAATCGATGGGGCAAATTCAGGGCGCGCTGGTCGGCATCGCTATGGTACTGTCGGCGGTGTTCATCCCGATGGCCTTCTTTGGTGGTACTACCGGGGCTATTTACCGCCAGTTCTCGATTACCATCGTCTCCGCGATGGTGCTGTCCGTTCTGGTGGCGATGATCCTCACCCCCGCCCTGTGTGCCACCTTGCTCAAACCACTGCATAAGGGCGAACATCACGGACAAACGGGTTTCTTTGGCTGGTTTAACCGGATGTTTAATCGCAACGCCGAGCGCTACGAAAAAGGTGTCGCCAAAATTTTGCACCGTAGCCTGCGCTGGATCCTGATCTACGGCCTGCTGCTCGGCGGCATGGTCTTCCTGTTCCTGCGTCTGCCCACCTCCTTCCTGCCGCTGGAAGATCGCGGCATGTTTACTACCTCGATACAGTTGCCCAGCGGCTCCACACAGCAGCAAACGTTGAAAGTGGTTGAGGAAGTAGAGAAGTATTACTTCACCCATGAGAAAGACAACATTATGTCGGTCTTTTCCACGGTTGGTTCCGGCCCGGGCGGGAACGGTCAAAACGTAGCGCGTATGTTTGTCCGTTTAAAAGACTGGGATGAGCGCGACGCCATCACCGGAACCTCTTTCGCCATTATCGAACGTGCGACCAAAGCCTTTAATAAGATTAAAGAGGCCCGCGTCTTCGCCAGCAGTCCTCCGGCGATTAGCGGCCTCGGAAGCTCTGCCGGTTTCGATATGGAGCTGCAGGATCACGCTGGTGCCGGTCATGACGCGTTAATGGCCGCACGCGACAAGTTGATTGAGCTGGCCGGGAAAGACGCGTCCCTGACCCGCGTTCGTCACAACGGTCTGGACGACAGCCCGCAGCTGCAAATTGATATCGATCAGCGCAAAGCCCAGGCGTTGGGCGTTTCCATTGACGATATCAACGACACAATGCAAACAGCCTGGGGCTCCAGTTACGTTAATGACTTCATGGACCGGGGCCGCGTGAAGAAGGTCTACGTGCAGGCGGCGGCAAAATATCGCATGCTCCCGGACGACATCAACCTATGGTACGTACGCAACAATAGCGGCGGCATGGTGCCTTTCTCGGCCTTTGCCACGTCACGTTGGGAAACCGGTTCACCGCGTCTGGAACGCTATAACGGCTACTCCGCCGTCGAGATCGTCGGTGAAGCCGCGCCCGGCGTCAGCACCGGTACAGCGATGGACATCATGGAATCGCTGGTCCATCAGTTACCAACCGGATTCGGCCTCGAATGGACGGCAATGTCCTATCAGGAACGACTGTCGGGCTCTCAGGCTCCAGCCCTGTACGCTATTTCTCTGTTGGTGGTATTCCTGTGTCTGGCTGCCCTGTACGAAAGCTGGTCGGTTCCCTTCTCAGTCATGCTGGTTGTGCCTCTGGGGGTAATTGGCGCGCTACTCGCCACCTGGATGCGCGGCCTGGAAAACGATGTGTACTTTCAGGTCGGGTTACTCACCGTTATCGGGCTTTCGGCAAAGAATGCGATATTGATTGTTGAATTCGCCAATGAGATGAACGAGAAAGGACACGATCTGCTCGACGCCACGCTGCATGCCTGCCGCCAGCGCTTGCGTCCAATTCTGATGACGTCGCTGGCGTTTATCTTCGGAGTCTTGCCGATGACCATTAGCAGCGGCGCAGGTTCCGGCGGCCAACATGCGGTGGGGACTGGCGTAATGGGTGGGATGATTTCAGCCACGATCCTGGCGATTTACTTCGTGCCCCTGTTCTTTGTACTGGTGCGCAGACGCTTCCCGTTGAAACCGCGACCGGAATAATCGGACACAAAAAAGGCGACTTACGTTGAGTCGCCTTTTTTATCCCTTGCAGGATATGAATTTCTTCCAGAAAATTATTTACGAAGCATCACTTCGATAAAGTCTTTCCAGTTCCCCAGTTCACGTTCAATCATAACAACCTCTCTTATTATTATGAGCATTCTACAAAAACATCATCATCAAAAGAAGATCATTTAACCGATGGTTGTGATTACATCCTCCCGTGTTTGGGGTTATGTATTCACTATGCGCCATACCCATAAATTTTATGTGACTTAATGCAATATTTTGAAATATTCATACACTATCTACTACTTTGCCAATTCTGATGGAAAAACAGACTGATGCAAACAGATAAATTCTGAATTGTGGTTCAGTACAGATTATTGGAACTTTCAGGAATTATTATTAACCATTGCTCAACAATGTTATATTTTTCTATAACGCCTGAATGACAATATGTATTATCTGCATTCATCAGCACAAGAATAGATATTCAAAATTAGTTAATAAGGATTCAAATGATCACCCTCTACGGTATTAAGAATTGCGACACAATTAAAAAAACCAGACGCTGGCTGGAAGAAAATGAGGTCGACTACCGCTTTCATGATTATCGCGTCGATGGTCTGGACAACGCGCTATTACACACTTTTATCAGCGAGTTAGGTTGGGAGGCACTGCTCAATACGCGTGGCACGACCTGGCGTAAACTGGATGAATCCACTCGCAGTCAAATCACCGATGCGGCTTCCGCCGCCGCGTTGATGATTGAAATGCCAGCAATTATCAAACGCCCATTGCTCTGCGCGCCGGGTAAGCCTATGCTGCTTGGTTTCAGTGAATCCAGTTATACTCTGTTTTTTAATGAGGTGTAATCTATGTCGTGCCCGGTTATTGAGCTGACACAGCAGCTTATTCGCCGTCCTTCTCTGAGCCCGGATGATGCCGGGTGCCAGGCGTTAATGATTGAACGTCTGCGCGCGGTAGGTTTTACCGTTGAGCGTATGGATTTTGGTGACACACAGAATTTTTGGGCATGGCGCGGTACAGGTGAAACCCTGGCGTTTGCCGGTCATACTGACGTAGTGCCTGCCGGCGATGTCGATCGCTGGATCAATCCGCCGTTCGAGCCGACCATTCGCGATGGCATGTTATTCGGGCGTGGCGCTGCCGATATGAAAGGCTCACTGGCGGCAATGGTCGTGGCCGCAGAGCGTTTTGTCGCCCAGCATCCAAACCATCAGGGTCGTCTGGCATTTTTGATAACTTCAGACGAAGAAGCCAGCGCCAAAAACGGCACCGTGAAGGTGGTTGAAGCGCTAATGGCACGTAACGAACGACTGGATTATTGCCTGGTCGGCGAACCGTCCAGCACGGAAATCGTTGGCGACGTGGTGAAGAATGGACGTCGTGGTTCACTGACCTGCAACCTGACCATTCACGGCGTGCAAGGCCACGTAGCCTACCCTCATCTGGCCGATAACCCGGTACACCGCGCAGCACCAATGCTCAACGAACTGGTGGCGATTGAGTGGGACCAGGGGAACGAATTTTTCCCGGCGACCAGCATGCAGATTGCCAATATTCAGGCAGGTACCGGCAGCAACAACGTTATCCCCGGCGAACTGTTTATTCAGTTCAACTTCCGTTTCAGCACAGAACTGACCGATGAAATGATTAAAGCACGGGTTCACGCGCTGCTGGAAAAACATCAGCTGCGTTATACCGTCGACTGGTGGCTTTCCGGTCAGCCGTTCCTGACCGAACGCGGTAAACTGGTGGATGCAGTAGTGAACGCTATTGAGCACTATAATGAGATTAAACCGCAGTTACTGACTACAGGCGGGACGTCCGACGGGCGCTTTATTGCCCGCATGGGGGCACAGGTAGTCGAACTTGGGCCGGTCAACGCCACTATTCATAAAATAAATGAATGTGTTAATGCCGCCGACCTGCAACTGCTTGCCCGTATGTATCAACGTATCATGGAGCAACTCGTCGCCTGATGAGTACTCCCGCAAGAGGAAAAATGCATGGACTGGCTAGCTAAATATTGGTGGATTTTAGTGTTAGTGTTTCTGGTAGGCGTGCTGCTTAACGTGATTAAAGATCTCAAGCGCGTCGATCCAAAGAAATATCTCGCCAACAAGCCGGAGCTTCCCCCGCATCGCGACTTTAACGATAAATGGGACGACGATGACGATTGGCCGAACAAGGATCAACCGAAAAAATAAACCAACACAGGCCGGAGGAGACTTCATATCGCCATCCGGCCTACGGATTAAATCATCTCAATCACATCATCATCATGAGGCTTACCGCCGCTCAGCGCTTCATCAAAGTAATGCTTCGGTACGGTAAAACGCAGATGATCGAGTGCAAACTGCATGCTGTGTTCATCAATGGCATGCCCCAGGTTTTCGACGATATCCAGTGTCACATCTCCACCCGCAGCAATTAATGCCTCTTGCGCAGCAACGGCGTGAGATAACTCAATCACCCGATCTTCACCGCCGTGAATCAAATGCACCGTCGTCGCGGTGGTTGCCGTCTCTGGCAAAGTAGCATAGCGACCATTGAAGGCAATGACCCGCGACGCCAGCCCCGGCTCGGCTTTGATGCTCTCAAGCGACATAATCGAACCCTGAGAAAAACCAATCAGCGCGGTAGCCTGCGGTGAAACGCCGCTTTGCTTCTGCCAGTAACGAACAGTTTCGATAAATACCGGCATAATCGCGTCAATACGCGCCTGGCGGTTATCTTCCGTTACGCCCTGTACCGAAAACCACTGACGTCCGGAAGTCGTACCATAAGGCTCTGCCCCGCCAATACTGACAATTAGCGCATCCGGAAACAGCGGCGCAAACCAGGAACCAATTTCGCCCATAGCAACCGGGTTATCGCCGACGCCATGAAACAGCAGCAATAGCTGTTGAGCGGGTTTATCGGGACTTTGAACAACAAAATGGTCATGTTTCATGGCGATCTCCTTAACTGATGAGAATCATTCTACGCCGCTTAACCGCAATGACCATGCCAGGAAATTGAAGATGTTAGTGAAAAAATTGCCATTGCATAATGCGATTATGTAGCCGCTGTGCACGCTCAGCATCCAGCTGATTTAAGGCCTGTGCCGCTTCAGCGCGCTGAACGACCAGCAGCGCTTTACGGCCTGAGACCTTCAGCTGTTGGCATAATTCGGTGTCGCTGCGTTGAGCCTGTATACGTCCGCGCAATGCCGGAAGGGGTAACTCGCTGTGCTCAAGCAGACGGCTCAGACAGCCCAGTGATGTCAATAGTGGTCGATGCGCGAAGGCAAACCCAGCCAGCTCATCCCAGTCATCCTCATTAAGCGTAGTCTCTTTCAGCGGAGTAAGCGGGATGTGCTCATCGTTCCACTGCGCCAGGATTTCCGCATCCCGACGCAAACGCTGATGCTCTCGCCCGGCAAGGCGCCTGCCCGCTTCGCTGATGGGCAGCAACGCCATGGCGGTATAACAACCGCTGCTGGCTTCGCGATGGTTCCCCATCCGCACCAGCACAAAACCACAGCGCTGCCAGAAACCCCATAGTTCAGCCGTATAACCAAAACTGACGGACAGATAGTCACACTGCGAGCAATAGTGCCGGGCCTGCATAATCAGCTGTTGCCCAATACCTTCTCTTTGGCGCGCAGGATGAACCGCGATTCGACTGACCCGCCGCCCGACAAGCGTCGCCGCTAAGGGGTCACTACCGTGCGCCGCCAGCGACTGCGCAACCAGATTGCCTCTGGGTCGGCGATATCCGGCCCAGACGGCCTGGCTTAATTCTGCGGATAATCCCCCTTCATCGACCAGCCAGACGGCTCCCGCCACCGAATCAGCAGCCGAAGCCTGCAGAAAATGCTGCCCCGGCGCGTCCATCATGCGTCGCAGGTCCAGCGGTGAGGTACGATAATGCGCCCCGGAAAGCAGCTGATATACCGCCAGCGGCAGCGCCGGTTGAAAACGCCATGATTGCTGCTCAAATGTCGAGTAGTGCAACTCCCCCGATGGAACATGCGTGAAGTTATCATCGTCAAACACCAGTGCATCGCTGACGATTTTCTCCAGGGGGCATCCCTGCGCCCAGCGCACGGGCTGCTGCAACTCATAGCGTCGCAGATTGGGAAAGCGGGCGCAGAATTTGAGCAAAAAGCCCCTGCCGGTCCCCTCGTAGCCCTGTACCGTAGTGGTTAACAGCGTTCGGGGAAAACGCGCCACCAGTTGCTGCAGCAGCGGCGCGGGGATCGCAGCAGCTTCATCCACGATCAGCCAGTCTGCACGTGCTGTACTGCTTAACAGCGCATCTGGTGCCATAAAGCGATAACGCTCTGCGGCAAATTGCGCCAGCACGTCTGTTGCTGCTTTCGCGGGCGCGGTAACGATCGCCGTCCCGTTTATGCGTGATATCAGCTGTCCTGCCAGCGCGGACTTACCCCGACCACGCGCAGCTGTGATGGCCACCACGCCGGAAGACATATCCAACAAGTGCGTTAAAATCATCGCCTGTTCAGGCTGTGGTTCACCGGTTGCCGCGTGCCAGTCGACACGAGCAGGAAAGTGCGGACGCAAAGCGGGCTGATGTTGCTGCCAATGCAGAGCCTGTCCGTCACGGGAAATCACTCTTTTGAGGTGTTCAATAAAGTGCGGTGTTGGGACGGGTTCTGCGCAGTCGCTCCAGCGCAGTGAGTCCGCATCAGGATGCGTGTGCCAGGTATGCCACGGTGGAGTCAGCAACACCAGCCAGCTCCCGGCGATCAGCGTACCGCTTAAGGCGGCAAATGCTGCAGCGTCAAATCCCTGCCCGGCGTCGAAAACAGCATGACGAAACTCACGCCCCAGTAACGTTTGCAGCGCCTGTGGCGTACAGTTTGGTTCAGCAGGGGCATTCGCCCCTACCCACAACCAGTCGCCGGGTAATATGTCGCGTAGCGATAACGCCTGCCCCTGACACCAGTTTTCCTCGCCACTGATAATCAGCAGACGACGGATCCCCTCACGAGCCATCTGTTCGGTTAACGCGCTCAGCGCTGTGTTATCAGACATCCCTGCCCCAGTATCTTAAATGCCTTTACCAAACGTATTACATTGTCCCGGATCGCCGCTGTCAAAGCCGCGCTTAAACCAGGTAAAACGCTGTTCGGAAGTACCGTGGGTAAAGCTGTCCGGCACAACGCGCCCTTGCCCTTGCTGCTGCAGGCGATCGTCGCCAATGGCCTGAGCGGCGTTCAGCGCCTCTTCCAGGTCGCCGGACTCCAGCACGCCCTGCTGCTGCATGCTGTGGCCCCAGACGCCAGCAAAGCAGTCCGCCTGCAATTCCATACGTACGGAAAGACGGTTCACCTCAGCTTGTGAGGCGTTCTGCTGCATCTGGCGAACTTTCGGTTCAATACCCAGCAGTTTCTGTACGTGGTGGCCCACTTCATGCGCGATAACATAGCCCTGGGCAAAATCACCATCGGCGCCCAGCTTGTTTTTCATATCGTCATAGAATGAGAGGTCGATATACACCGTACCATCCGCCGGGCAATAAAATGGCCCCATTACGGACTGGCCCGCGCCACAACCGGTCCGCGTCGCTCCACGATACATGACCAGCTTTGGCTGTTGGTAGGTCCGCCCCATTTTTTCAAACTGCTGCCCCCAGGTATCTTCCGTGGTGGCCAGAATCACCGAGGTGAATTTTGCCGCTTCATCATCATTGGGGCTGATGGAGTGTGATGATTGCTGTTGGGATACAGGTTGGCCGGTCATTAATCCGGTAAGATCCACGCCATAATAACCTGCGACAAGCACCACAATCAGCAGGATGATACCGCCTTTACCACTGGGTAAACGAAAACCTGGTCCGCCCATAGAGGGGCCGCCGCCAGAGCTGTTTCGTCTGTCTTCCACATTGTCACTTTCACGACGCCCTTGCCAGCGCATAATCACCTCAACTTTTTTATTCATTATGATGATGATCGTAGGCGGTTCGGAACAGGATTACCATAAGAAACAGTAATCAAAATCGGCGGGATTGATGAGCCGGAGAGCGATCGCCGGCTCAGGGGAGGATTAGTCTAACTTCACACCCAGACGATGCGCGACGGCTTCATAGGCTTCGATCAGGCCGCCAAGGCTCTGGCGGAAGCGATCTTTGTCCATTTTATCCAGCGTTTCTTTGTCCCACAGACGGCTACCGTCCGGTGAGAATTCATCGCCCAGGACCACTTCGCCTTTATACAAACCAAACTCAAGTTTGAAGTCGACCAGAATCAGACCTGCATCATCAAACATCTTTTTCAGCACGTCGTTGGCTTTGTAGGTCAGCTCTTTCATACGCGCCAGATTCTCTTTGCTCACCCAACCAAAGGTTTCGCAATAGGAATCGTTAATCATTGGATCGTGCATAGCATCGTTTTTCAGGAACAGATCAAACAGCGGTGGATTCAGTTCAATACCTTCCTCAACGCCTAAACGCTTAACCAGTGAGCCTGCCGCGCGGTTACGTACCACACATTCAACCGGTACCATCTCCAGTTTTTTCACCAGACATTCGGTATCAGAAAGCAGTCGCTCCATCTGGGTAGGAATGCCCGCTTCTTGCAGTTTAGTCATAATGAAATGGTTGAACTTGTTGTTCACCATGCCTTTACGGTCAAACTGTTCAATGCGCGCGCCATCCCCTGCTGACGTATCATTGCGGAATTCGAGCACCAACAGGTCCGGGTTTTCCGTGCTGTATACGGTCTTCGCTTTACCACGATACAACTCAGCTTGCTTTTGCATCTTTATTACTCCTGGGTGTGAATTAACGATAAATATTGCGTTTTTCTGCCGACGCACACGTTTGCGTATCATATCAGAAAAAAAGGGCTGGATAACTCCAGCCCTTCATTTTTACTTACTGAACGCTGCCTGGAAGACTGCGACCAGCGCGTCGTTCTGGCTTTGCGTCAGGGTATGCCCCTTCGGATCGATAAACTGCAAGCTACTACGGTTGTCTAAATCACCGACCTGCAGTTTATAGTCGCCGGATACCAACCCCGGATCGCTTGCGCCCAGCTCCTGCCAGCTGCTATCAGACAGTGGTTTGTAGGTCACGGCGATGCTGCCCTGAGAACGGGTGCTGTCGGTCACTTTCATCCCCACTTTCTCAAGCGCTGCCGGCAGACGCTGCCACACCACGTTGAACGGTCCGCGTACCACCAGCATAGGTAAACCGGTGTCATCGGCGGCGCTCTGAACATCCATGGTGGCTGCAGAGCGGTTCTGCGCAGCATTCGCGGCGTCGTTGGCGTTCTTGTCCAGACCAGCAGAGATAACGTTCATCATCTCAGCGCTGTAACGCTGCATTGATGCCGCATCGGCAACGGGTTTGCCCGCCTGCTCAAGGTTAATCAGTTTCACCGTTACCGCTTGCTGATAGCCCTGCGGTTTAACCGAGATTTGATAACGCCCACGGTACTGCTCGTCTTCATCCAGACGGTTCCAGTCGACCCAGTCGGTGGTTAACGTCTGGCTGGCATCATCACGTTTGGCGATTGTGTAGTTTTTAGACTGAATGACACTCACAACCTGCGGCCACAGCGTGTTACCACGACCATTTTCAACCAGCAACGTTGAGGTATCGCCTGCGATTTGCGTGCGAGCACCGGTGACTAACGCTAACGGCTGAGCCGGTGGACGAATATCCAGTGCCTTACCCACGGCACCGCTGCCGTTGGTTACCGGGATATTATAATCACCCGACATCACCGGCAGAATCATTCCAGCTGGAGCATGAAGCTCAGCAAGCGGTGTGGCCTCCAGATAGGATTCATCACCGCTCACCTGGCGCTTATAACGCGAGTCAGAACTACAGGCCGCGAGCAACATAACAAGCGAAACACCCGCAACCTTGGCCAGGCGCGACTTTTGTACTGAGTAAGCCATCAAATCTCCCTAAACTTTACAGCAAACCGGCATGCTTAAGCGCCGCTTTGACGATTTCACGAGCATTGTCCGTGATTGGCGTCATCGGCAGACGCAGCGTATCGGTCGCCACAAGTCCCAACTCCTTACATGCCCATTTCACGGGGATAGGATTGGGTTCGACAAATAGTTTGTTGTGTAACGGCATCAGACGCTGGTTAATCACCCGTGCTTCAGCAAAGTGACCAGCCGCCGCCAGTTTGCACATTTCAGCCATATCGCGCGCCGCAACGTTAGACGTTACGGAAATCACGCCATGACCACCGAGCTGCATGAAATCCAGTCCGGTCGCGTCATCACCGCTAAGCAGAATAAAGTCGTCTGAAACCAGCTCTTTGATCTGGTGAACGCGACTTAAGTTCCCCGTGGCCTCTTTAATAGCGATAATATTTTTTACTTTCGCCAGACGACCTACGGTTTCCGGCAGCATATCGCAGCCGGTACGGGACGGCACATTATACAGAATTTGCGGCAGGTCAGTATGTTCAGCGATGGCTTTGAAATGCTGGAACAAACCTTCCTGGGTTGGGCGGTTGTAGTAAGGCGTCACCGTCAGGCAGCCGACAACTCCGCTGTCGTTGAAACGCTGCGTCAGACTAATGGCTTCCGCGGTCGCATTGGCGCCGGTTCCGGCAATGACCGGAATACGCCCGTCAGCCAGCTCCAGGGTCATCATCACCACATCGCCATGTTCATCATGACTCAGGGTGGCCGACTCACCAGTGGTGCCAACCGAAACGATCGCCGAGGTGCCGCTGGCGACATGATAATCAATCAGTTTTTTCAGGCTCGACCGGCAGACTTTACCTTTCTCATCCATCGGCGTAACAAGCGCGACAATACTTCCCGTGAACATGGGCCATCCTCTGTGCAAACAAGTGTCTCAATGGTACGTTTGGTACGGCAATAAAAGCAAGCGACCAGAGCCGTTCTGATTGTTGTATGCATGTTTTTTTTATGCTTTCCTTATGATTACCTCACCGCTCAAAGGAAGAACAGGTTTGACTTCGTCATCGCAACACTATCTGGTCATTACTGCGCTGGGTGCCGACCGCCCGGGAATTGTGAACACCATCACTCGTCATGTCAGCAGTTGCGGCTGTAATATCGAAGACAGCCGACTGGCCATGCTGGGTGACGAGTTCACGTTTATCATGCTGTTGTCTGGCACCTGGAATGCCATCACCCTGATTGAATCAACCTTGCCGTTGAAAGGCGCAGAGCTGGATTTACTGATTGTGATGAAACGCACGACCGCGCGTCCCCGTCCGGCAATGCCCGCCACGGTATGGGTGCAGGTCGATGTTCCCGATTCTCCGCATTTAATTGAACGCTTCACCGCCCTGTTCGACAGCCACCAAATGAATATTGCAGAACTGGTGTCACGCACACAACCGGCGGAAAACGGAAAGGCGGCGCAGTTGTTTATTCAAATTACCGCACATAGTCCTGCGTCACATGATGCGGCAAATATTGAAGATGCCTTTAAAGCACTCTGTACAGAACTCAATGCGCAAGGCAGTATTAACGTCGTCAATTACTCACAGCATGATGAACAGGATGGAGTTAAGTAATGAACCCACTGAAAGCCGGTGATATCGCACCGAAATTTAGCTTGCCGGATCAAGACGGAGAACAAGTAAATTTAACCGACTTCCAGGGACAGCGTGTTCTGGTTTATTTTTACCCGAAAGCCATGACACCCGGCTGTACCGTCCAGGCCTGCGGCCTGCGCGATAACATGGATGAGTTAAAAAAAGCAGGCGTTGAAGTGCTGGGAATCAGCACCGATAAATCGGAGAAACTTTCCCGTTTTGCGGAAAAAGAAGTCCTCAACTTCACGCTTCTGTCCGACGAAGATCATCAGGTTTGCGAGCAGTTCGGCGTCTGGGGTGAGAAGTCATTTATGGGCAAAACCTACGATGGCATCCATCGCATCAGTTTCCTGATTGATGCCGAAGGCAAAATTGAGCACGTGTTCGATGACTTCAAAACCAGCAATCACCACGACGTGGTACTGAACTGGCTGAAAGAGAACGCCTGATTTACGTTTTACCGATCCAGGTCTGATGGCGACGCTACGCGTCTTATCAGGCCTGGATCCGCCCCCCCCCCCATAGGCCGGAAAAAGCGTTTATTCAAACGTCCCTTTTACGCAGGCTTTCTTCTCTCTGACCACGGCTTTTCCCTTCGCCCACAGGTGATTAACCTCCAGCGCATCGTTAAGCACCAGAATGTCTGCATCGCATCCCGCCGCCAGACGCCCCTTATGTTCGAGACCCAAAAATTCTGCGACCGTACGCGTCAGCGGACACAGCGCCTGTTCCAGCGGCACGGCATGCACCTTCACTAACTGACGCACCGTTTCAGCCAGAGATTCAAACCCTGCGACACCAATGCCGGTGAGATTACCCAACGCATCAAATTCCGGCTGACTACCGTTGCCGTCCGAACTCAGGGTAATGCGTGACAGCGGTACATTCTGGCACAGCGCCGTGGCAATGGCCATGGCCGGATCGACAGGCTCATCAATGCTGCTGGTAATATCGATAAATCCGCCCTGGCGGGCATACTCTAACGCCGCCTGGAACAACGGTTCCGCACGGTTAACGTGTGTCGGCAACAGCTTGGTAATCGGAACATCACAGCACTCGAGGATGTCGTACAACGGCTCCAGCATGCGCGGGCTGTCACCCATGTGGAAAACACTGATCCCCGGCTTGCGCCCTAACAATCCGCCAACGCGTGACTGCGCCGCCATGTTCGCCAGCGCCGAGGTGTCCGGGGCGGAGGAACGATGGTCAGAAACCGCGCATTTCACGCCAATGACTTTATCGATCAGCGCCACGTCGCGATCGATACTGCCGGTGATGGTCGGCGATGGCAGAGAATAGGCCCCGGTCAGCATCCATGCGCTGATACCTTCTAACTCCAGCGCGCGGGTTTTCGCCAGCAGCGATTCCGGGTGACGGGTGATGCCATCGGTACCCAGCAATCCCACCACCGAAGTGACGCCAGCTTCCACCAGTCGTGACAAGCGCACTTCCGGCGTACGCGTGTGCGGCCCCGCTTCCCCGCCGCCGCCAATCAGGTGGACGTGCTGATCAATAAACCCCGGGCACACAATCGCACCATCAAGATGGATGCACTTGCAACCGGGAAAGTCTTCAGGAGAAATCGACGGCGCGATGGCAACAATTTTAGTACCAGAGACCAGAATATCCTGGCGTCCTAAATCTTCCGGCGCGTACACATGTCCCTGCAGGAACAACGTCAAATTAAGAATTGAACAGTTCATAACCTTCCTTGTCAGGCAATTACCTGCATAACCCAAATAGAGAGCAGCGCATTAATGACGCATACCGCAATAATCAGTGGATAATAACGAGGATGGACCCCCGCAGTCCCCAAACAGCGTCCCACATTTTGCACCGGATTGCCCATCAGGTAGATAGCCGGTAGCAATACAGTCGCATCATGTCCCGAAAGCGTACCAGCGACAACCAGACTGGCGCAAACGCCGACACCGCCTCCCATACTCATCACCGCCGCCAGCAGCACGGTGGCAGATTCCCCCGGTAACCCCCACAGCGCCATAACCGGTTCGCACACCCGCCCGACAATCTCGAGCAACCCCGTCACCTTCAACGCCTGAATAATCACAAACGCCATCACCACGTTTGGTAACAGGCTGGTAGTTGCAATAGTAAACCCGCGCCGTGCACCATCGATAAACATATCCATGACGTTTTTACGTACCTGCGTTGTCATCTCAGACCTCCCGCTGCAGACGGCGATTTTCAAGCTGCGCGATCCACAGACGCAGCAGATTCGCTCCCACAAATTTGAAGACAAGGATCACCGCCAGCGGCGTAATCACCGGCACGGTCACCATGGTAAACAGCGCGGCACCCGAGGAAAAATAGTTGGTAATACACGCGCTGCCGCTGGTTTGCCAGCAGGCAAAAATAGCGCGTTCCTGTTCAGTAATAATTCCCTCTTCCGCCATCTCTTTGGTCATCCCTGCCGCAGCATCGGTATTTTGCAAATTCGCAATCAGCGCCAGCGAGCAAATACCAGGAATACCGAGTAACGGGCGCAGGACAGGCGTCATTAACTGTTGCGCCGCGCGCAAACCGCCCAGCCCTTCAGTAACGGAGATTATGCCGAGAGAAAGAATGACGGAAGGTGCCAGCTCAAGTGCGAATAAGAAGCCATCTTTTGCTCCCATTCCCCCTGCACCGCGAAAAGAGACTGCCGTATCGCCTGCGGCATTGATCTGCCCAAACGCGCCATTGAGGATGGTGAAGTCAAAGACTCGCCACCATTCGGTACTTTTCGCAAACATGCCTGAAAAAAGCACAATTGTAATAAAAAAAGCGAGATAACCGCCCCATCCCACTTTTTGCTGCGTGTGTGTGTTATGACCCATGTTGTTCTCCTGTTGGTCTTATTCCTTGCGTGACGAAAAGACATCACGTTGGTCAAGTTAAAGGCAAACACGGAGAAAAACGACACCAGAGGAAATTATTCAGAAAGAGTGGATAGAGGTCAGACAAGTTCAGTTCCGGCGACGTTGCGCCGCCGGTACTTGCCGATTAGGGTTCGTCAACGGCCTGACCATCCGGCCAGGCATGCATTACCGCTTTGATTAACGTCGCCAGTGGGATCGCAAAGAATACGCCCCAAAAGCCCCACAGGCCGCCGAATATCACGACTGAGAGAATAATGACCAGCGGATGCAAATTTACCGCTTCAGAGAACAGCACCGGCACCAGCAAATTACCGTCCAGCGCCTGGATAATCAGGTACACGGCAAAACAGCTCCAGAACTCGGTACCAAGCCCGAACTGGAACAACGCCACACCGACCACCGGAATCGTCACCACAAAAGCACCGATATACGGGATCAGCACGGAAAATCCGACCAGCACCGCCAGCAGCAGCGAATAGTTGAGGCCAAACATCAGGAAGCCGAGCCAGGTCGCTACGCCGACCACCACCATTTCCAACACCTTGCCGCGGATATAGTTGGTGATTTGCTGGTTCATCTCTTTCCACACCTGCCCCGCCAGCCCGCGATTACGCGGCAGCACCCGGCGCACGGCGTTCAGCATTTGTCCTTTATCTTTGATCAGGAAGAACACCATCAACGGGACAAGCACCAGATAGACCGCCAGCGTTAGTAAACCGACCAGTGAAGCCAGCGAATATTTCACCACCGAATCGCCCATGGTGAGCATTCGCGAGCGCATATTCTCCGCCATCGCATCAATAATGCCCGCATCCATCAACGCCGGATAACGCCGCGGCAAGGTAGCGGCAAAATCAGACAGTTTATTGAGCATGCCGGGCATATCGCGGATCAGGTAGATCCCCTGCTGCCACGCAACGGGCATCACCACAAACGCCATCAGCAGCAAAATACCGACAAACAGAATAAGTACAATCGATGTCGCCCAACGTCGTGAACAACCAATATGCTCCAGCCGCACCGTTGGCCACTCAAGCAGATACGCCAGCACTATGGCGACCAGTAGCGGCGCCAGAAGACCGCTAAAGAAGAACAGGATGCCAAAACCGGCAACCAGAATAATCAGCAGGGCAATGGCTTCGGGGTCGCTAAAGCGGCGACGATACCATTGCATCAACATTTCGAGCATAAAACCCTTCCATGAACCCAATAGCGGGATTGCGATCCCGAATTGTATCGAAATGTCACAAAAAAGACTTCGCTTTTTATGGCTGATTACGCAAAGTGAAAAGACATTTTTCCTGGGTGTTCATCGTCAGGTTTCGCAGTTACACTCCCTAAGCTTGCGGAGTGTGAACGATACTTCACGGCATTGGTCAAATGGCTATCTCAAAAAAGAATACAGGACAGAGGTTATGTTCAGGCAGTTGAAAAAAAACCTGGTTGCTACCCTCATTGCCGCACTGACTATCGGTCAGGTCGCGCCCGCATTTGCAGACACCGCGGACACCCTGCCTGATATGGGAACCTCGGCAGGGAGTACGCTTTCCATAGGACAGGAAATGCAGATGGGCGATTATTACGTACGCCAGCTGCGCGGTAGTGCGCCATTAATTAACGATCCGTTGCTGACCCAATACATTAATTCTCTGGGTATGCGTCTGGTCTCGCACGCCGACTCGGTAAAAACGCCCTTCACCTTCTTTTTGATTAACAACGATGAAATCAACGCCTTTGCTTTCTTTGGCGGCAACGTTGTCCTGCACTCCGCACTATTCCGCTATTCCGATAACGAAAGCCAGTTAGCATCGGTCATGGCGCACGAAATCTCCCATGTCACTCAGCGCCACCTGGCACGTGCAATGGAAGATCAGAAACGCAGCGCGCCGTTAACGTGGGTTGGAGCGTTAGGTTCAATTTTATTGGCGATGGCCAGCCCGCAGGCGGGTATGGCTGCGCTGACCGGTACGCTGGCAGGTACACGTCAGGGTATGATTAGCTTTACGCAACAAAATGAACAGGAAGCAGACCGTATCGGTATTCAGGTACTGCAACGTTCGGGCTTTGATCCCCAGGCCATGCCAACGTTCCTCGAAAAACTGCTCGATCAGGCCCGTTACTCTTCGCGTCCGCCGGAAATTTTGCTGACTCACCCCCTGCCTGAAAGCCGTCTGGCGGATGCCCGTAACCGCGCCAACCAGATGCGTCCGGTTGTCGTCCAATCATCGGAAGATTTTTATCTTGCTAAGGCGCGAACCTTGGGCATGTACAACTCGGGTCGTAACCAGTTGACCGATGACCTGCTGAGTAACTGGTCGAAAGGCAACGTACGTGAACAACGTGCCGCCCAGTATGGGCGTGCATTGCAGGCGATGGAAGCCAGCAAATATGACGAGGCGCGTAAAGCGCTGCAACCGCTGCTGGCGGCGGATGCAAACAATGCCTGGTATCTCGACCTGGCAACGGATATCGATCTCGGCCAGAAGAAAACCAGCGACGCCATTAACCGGCTGAAAAACGCCCGTGACCTGCGAACCAACCCGGTACTGCAGCTTAACCTGGCGAATGCGTATCTACAGGGCGGACAAGCCAAAGAAGCGGCAACCATCCTGAATCGCTATACATTTAACCATAAGGATGACCCTAACGGTTGGGATCTGTTAGCGCAAACGGAAGCCAACCTGAACAACCGCGATCAGGAGCTGGCGGCGCGCGCTGAAGGGTATGCCCTCGCCGGACGTCTGGATCAGGCGATTTCGATGCTCAGCAGCGCAAGTTCCCAGGTGAAACTGGGCAGTCAACAACAGGCCAGATACGATGCCCGTATCGACCAGCTACGCCAGCTGCAAGAACGCTTTAAACCGTACACCAAGATGTAACAGGAAAGAAAAATGTCCGACGCGATTAAAATCTACCATAACCCACGCTGCTCCAAGAGCCGTGAAACACTGGAATTACTGAAGTCCAACGGCGTGGATCCGGAAGTGGTGCTATATCTGGAAACCCCGGCTGACCCCGCGACCCTGCGTGAACTTCTGCAGATGCTGGGCATGTCCAGCGCGCGTGAGCTGATGCGCCAGAAAGAAGATCTCTATAAGTCACTTAACCTGGCGGACAAAAACCTGAGTGAAGATGCGCTGATTCAGGCAATGGTAGAAAACCCGAAACTGATGGAGCGCCCCATTGTGGTTGCCAAAGGCCAGGCACGAATTGGACGTCCCCCGGAGCAGGTACTGGAAATCGTCGGTTAACCTGAAACCTGCCGCAGTCTTTTGGCTGCGGCGCTTACAGCTTCAGTATCTCTTTTACGAACGGAATGGTCAGCTTACGCTGGGCGGTGATTGATGCATGATCAAGTTGATCCAGCGTCATAAACAGCGTACGCATTTCCCGATCCAGACGCTTAAGCAGAAAGCGTCCCACATCTTCCGGCAGTTCAAACCCACGTAGCCTGGCGCGTAATTGCAACGCCTGCAGTTTATCTTCATCAGAAAGCGGCTGTAGCTTATAGATTTGCCCCCAGTCCAGGCGCGAAGCGAGATCTGGCAGCCCCAAATTGAGCTGCCTTGGCGGGCGATCACCGGTGATCAGCAGCCGAGTTTTCCCCGACTCCAGGATGCGATTGTAGAGATCGAAGATCGCCATTTCCCATAGCGAATCGCCGGCCACGCATTCGATGTTGTCGATGCAGACCAGCGACAAATGCTCCATACCGTCAAGCACCTCGGGGACGAACCAGGTGCGCTTATCAAGCGGCACATAGCCTACCGCATCGCCCCGCGCAGACAGTTCCGCACAGGCTGCATGCAGCAAATGGCTACGGCCAGCGCCTTCACGCGACCAAAGATAAATATACCCGCTATGTTCCTGACGCAGCACATTTTGCAGTGCAGCCAGTAAAGAGGAGTTATCCCCCGGCCAGAAACTTGCGAAAGTTTCGTCGTCAGGCAGATAAAGTGGCAAAGAGAGCTGTGCCGGTGTGTTCAGAGATACCTCAACCCAGGATTTCATAAAATCGCGTTGAGTTTAACACAGAAATGCGTCGCGATAGAACCGGGCAGCGTCGCCGCCCGGTCAAAGGTTTACTGTTGCTCAGTGTCGGCATCTTTGGCGTCAAGCACCACTTCTTCCGGACGCAGCAGGCTGATAACTTTGAAAATCAGGCTCAGACAGACACCCACAATAGTCGCCAGCGCCATGCCTTTCAGCTCAGCAGCACCGATGTGAACTTTCGCGCCGCTGACGCCGATGATCAAAATAACCGAGGTCAGGATCAGGTTCTGTGCTTTGTTGTAATCAACTTTTGACTCGATTAGCACGCGAATACCGGAAGCACCAATCACGCCGTACAGCAGCAGAGATACGCCGCCCATTACCGGCAGTGGAATGATTTGGATCGCCGCAGCCAGTTTACCCACGCAAGAGAGCAGAATGGCGAAAATCGCCGCGCCACCAATAACCCAGGTACTGTAAACGCGGGTAATCGCCATAACGCCGATGTTCTCGCCGTACGTGGTGTTCGGCGTAGAACCGAAGAAGCCGGAGATCACCGTCGACAAGCCGTTAGCAAACATAGAACGATGCAAGCCTGGATCGCGAATCAAATCTTTTTTTACGATATTCGCCGTTACCACCAGGTGCCCGACGTGTTCAGCAATAACCACCAGCGCCGCAGGCAGAATGGTCAGAATAGCGACCCATTCAAAGCGCGGTGTGTAAAACGTTGGCAGAGCAAACCAGTGAGCCTGCGCTATCGGCGTGGTGTCCACGACGCCCATCACGAAGGAGAGCGCGTAACCGGCCAGCACCCCAATCAAAATTGGGATAATCGCCATAAAGCCACGGAACAGTACGGAACCAAATACCGTCACCGCCAGCGTCACCATTGAGATGATGATGGTTGTTGAGTCTGGCGCTTGTCCTTCAGCAGGCAGTAATCCCGCCATGCCCGCAGCGACCCCTGCCAGCTCCAGACCGATGACGGCAACGATTGCGCCCATAGCCGCAGGCGGGAACATTACATCCAGCCAGCCAGTACCGGCTTTCTTAACAATGAATGAAACCAGGCAGAAAAGGATGCCACACATAATGAAACCGCCCAGCGCCACTTCATACCCTAGCGGCAGCAGCAGCAGAACCGGGGAAATAAACGCGAAACTGGAACCGAGGTAAGCCGGAATTTTACCTTTACAAATAAAGAGATACAGTAACGTACCAATGCCGTTAAACAGCAGAACGGTAGCAGGGTTGATATGAAACAGGACTGGCACCAGTACCGTTGCGCCAAACATGGCGAACAGGTGCTGCAAACTAAGCGGGATTGTCTGTAAAAGCGGCGGTCTTTCACTCACCCCGATAGCACGGCGCGTCATAGTGTTTTCCTCTGAGTGTTGTTTGTTATTAGCGATTGGGTTGTTTTATTCAAAAAAAAGCCGACTCTTAAAGTCGGCTTCTTTTTATTTATTCATTTACTTGGTACCAAAAATCTTATCGCCGGCATCGCCGAGCCCAGGAATAATGTATCCGTGCTCGTTCAGTCCCTGATCGATGGAGGCGGTGTACAGCTCGACATCCGGGTGCGCTTTTTCCAGCGCCGCGATACCTTCCGGCGCGGCAACCAGTACCAGTACTTTAATGCTGCTGCAGCCTGCTTTTTTCAGCAGGTCGATGGTAGCGATAACCGAACCGCCGGTTGCCAGCATCGGGTCAACGATCAGCGCCATACGCTCATCAATGTTAGAAACCAGCTTCTGGAAGTATGGAACCGGCTCCAGCGTCTCTTCATTGCGGTACATACCTACCACGCTGATACGCGCGCTTGGAACGTTTTCTAGTACGCCTTCCATCATGCCCAGGCCCGCACGCAGGATTGGCACAACGGTGATTTTTTTACCTTTGATTTGGTCAACTTCAACCGGACCATTCCAGCCTTCAATGGTCACCTTTTCGGTTTCCAGACCAGCGGTTGCTTCATAAGTCAGCAGGCTGCCAACTTCCGAGGCGAGTTCACGAAAGCGTTTAGTGCTGATGTCGTTTTCACGCATCAGTCCCAGCTTGTGTTTGACGAGTGGGTGTTTGACTTCCACGATCTTCATACTCTTCTCCTTTCCTCAGACGAGTGGCAACCACAAAAAAAATCGCCGGATTATACCGCTTTTCGTCTCTGGCGCAACACTGCATACGCTTGATATGGATCAACCAAAATCGTTTGCGTCCGGATGATGAGTATAAAACAAGCCCCGCTTTGAGGTCGGGGCTTATTGTCAACACTATGAATTTTAAATATTTTCAGCGTTGCTCTGGATGACGTTTCGATACCAGGAAAAAGATTTCTTCGGCGAGCGTGCTAATGTCCCACTCCCGTCATTATTTTTATCAACATAGATAAAACCGTAGCGTTTTTTCATCTCCCCCGTCCCGGCCGAGACTAAATCAATACAGCCCCACGGGGTATAGCCCATCAGATCCACGCCATCTTCCACCACCGCTTTTTTCATTTCGCGGATATGCGCGGCCATATAGTCAATACGATAGGAATCATCCACCGAGCCGTCGGCCTGCTGCACGTCAATCGCACCAAAGCCGTTTTCTACAATAAACAGCGGCAGTTGATAGTGATCCCAGAACCAGTTCAGGGAATAGCGCAAACCGACCGGATCAATCTGCCAGCCCCAGTCCGACTTCTGCACGTACGGGTTAGAAACCAGGCTTTTCGACTCATCGTAATCCAGCTGTGGATTATCTGCCGTAGCCTGCGTCGCGAAAGACATATAATAACTAAAGCCAATGTAATCAACGCAGCCTTCAGTCAGTACCTGGCGATCTTCCTCGGTGATATCAAGTAAAAAGCCACGGCGTTCGAAATAGTTCATCAGATGCTGCGGATACTTGCCGCGCACGTGTACGTCAGTGAACCAGTAGCGGCGGTGCATGGCGTTCATCGCCATCATCATGTCATTCGGCGCACAGGTCAGCGGATAAATTGGGCACATCGCAATCATGCAACCAATTTGCAGCGCCGGATTTATCTCACGTGCGGCCTTTACTGCCAGCGCGCTCGCTACCAGCTCATAGTGCGCCGCCTGGTACATGACCGGTTCGCGATCTTCACCGGGCAGGTATTTCAGACCAGAGTTAGTAAAGGGCGCGAAGTCTTCGTGATAATTTGCCTGATTGTTAATCTCATTAAACGTCATCCAGTACTTCACTTTGTGCTGGTAACGAGTGAAAACCACCCGGGCAAAACGGACAAAAAAGTCGATCAGCTTACGGTTGCGCCAGCCGCCATATTCCGTCACCAGATAGTAGGGCATCTCGAAGTGCGACAACGTAATCACCGGCTCAATGCCATATTTCAGACATTCGTCGAACAGATCATCATAGAACTGCAGGCCAGCTTCGTTGGGTTGCGCTTCGTCGCCTAAGGGAAAAATCCGCGTCCAGGCAATAGAAGTACGAAAACATTTAAACCCCATTTCGGCAAACAGCTTTATGTCGTCTTTATAGCGATGATAAAAATCGATGGCATCGTGGTTAGGGTAATTTTTACCGGCAATGACACCGTCAGTAATTTCACGCGCCACACCATGCGCCCCCGCCGTCATGACATCGGCAACGCTAATTCCTTTACCGCCCTCCTGCCAGCCACCTTCCAGTTGATGAGCAGCGACAGCGCCACCCCACATGAAATCTGCTTTAAATCCTGACATCCCCTTCCCCTATCGTGATGAGTCTGCGCAAAACGCTCTATACCCGTCATACTTCAAGCTGCATGTGCGTTGGCTTTTCTCGCTCACTCCAGTTACGTACTTATGTACGCTCCTGGAGATTCGCTGCGTCGCCGCCTTCCTGCAACTCGAATTATTTAGGGTATAAATGAGGTTCGTAACAGAAAACAGAAACCGGTTTCAGTACGATACTGTGCATTCGGCTGGCAGGTTTCAAGCACAAGACTGTACCCGGTTTCATTTTCGTGGCGCAGTTCAAACAAATAGATAAATGATTGTAAAATGCTGAAAAAATCAGCAGATAAAACTTGATGCAGAGCAGGCTCGCAAACGTTTGCTTTCCCTGTTAGAATTGCGCCGAATTTAACTTTTACTGCAAGTAAACATGTGGGGAAGCAGGCAGTGACCGATAAAACCTCTCTTAGCTACAAAGATGCCGGTGTTGATATTGATGCAGGTAATGCTCTGGTTGATCGAATCAAAGGCGTAGTAAAGAAAACGCGTCGTCCGGAAGTTATGGGTGGTCTGGGTGGCTTCGGTGCGCTGTGCGCATTGCCGCAAAAATATCGTGAACCGGTACTGGTTTCCGGCACTGATGGCGTTGGCACAAAACTGCGTCTGGCAATGGATCTGAAACGTCACGACACTATCGGTATTGACCTTGTCGCTATGTGCGTGAACGATCTTGTCGTTCAGGGTGCTGAGCCGCTGTTTTTCCTCGACTACTATGCGACCGGCAAACTGGATGTAGATACCGCAGCCAGCGTCATTAACGGGATTGCCGAAGGTTGTCTGCAGTCTGGCTGTGCACTGGTCGGCGGGGAAACGGCAGAAATGCCGGGGATGTACCACGGCGAAGATTACGATGTGGCGGGCTTCTGTGTTGGCGTCGTCGAAAAATCAGAAATTATCGACGGTTCTAAAGTGGCTGACGGCGACGTACTGATTGCGCTCGGCTCCAGCGGTCCGCATTCCAACGGCTACTCTCTGGTGCGTAAAATTGTTGAAGTCAGCGGTTGTGACCCGGAAACCACCGAGCTCGAAGGCAAGTCGCTGGCCGATCACTTGCTGGCCCCGACCCGCATTTACGTAAAATCCATTCTGGAACTGATCGAGAAGGTTGATGTGCATGCCATTGCCCATCTGACCGGCGGCGGTTTCTGGGAAAATATTCCACGCGTTCTGCCAGACAACACGCAGGCCGTGATCGACGAATCTTCATGGCAATGGCCAGCCGTCTTCAACTGGCTGCAAACGGCGGGTAACGTTAGCCAGCATGAGATGTATCGCACCTTTAACTGCGGCGTAGGCATGGTTATCGCCCTGCCAGCTCCGGAAGTGGACAAAGCCCTGGCTTTGCTCAATGAGAAAGGTGAAAACGCATGGAAAATCGGTATCATCAAAGCTTCTGATTCCGAACAGCGTGTGGTTATTGAATGAAAAACATTGTGGTGCTCATTTCCGGCAACGGAAGCAATTTGCAGGCGATAATTGACGCCTGCGAACAGAAAAAAATCAATGGCACCATACGTGCAGTATTCAGTAACAAGGCCGATGCGTTCGGCCTTGAACGCGCACGCGAAGCGAATATTCCGGCGTACTCGCTGGAAGCCGCCCAGTTTGCCAGTCGCGAAGCCTTCGACCGCCAACTGATGCAAGAGATTGACGCCTGGGCACCCGATGTGGTGGTGCTGGCCGGTTATATGCGCATCCTCAGCCCGGCGTTTGTCGCACACTATTCTGAACGATTGCTGAATATCCACCCGTCTTTATTGCCGAAGTATCCAGGCCTGCACACGCACCGTCAGGTGCTGGAAAATGGCGATGAAGAGCATGGGACCTCCGTCCACTTCGTCACCGATGAACTGGACGGTGGACCGGTTATTCTCCAGGCCAAGGTTCCGGTATTTGAAGGCGACAGCGAAGATGATGTCACGGCACGGGTTCAGGCCCAGGAGCACACCATTTATCCGCTGGTGGTAAGCTGGTTTACCGATGGTCGACTGAAGATGCGTGATAACGCTGCATGGCTGGACGGCGTTCGTCTGCCGCCACAAGGTTACGCCGCCGACGAATAATAAAAAAACCTGTAAACCGGATCTCACCCTCCGGTCTACAGGCATAAATACCTTTTCCGGTTAACATCTCCGGTATTCATCTATGCTCCCCCTTTCTCTTTGCTATCAGACGGTTTATTGTCATATTTTTCTGGCACAGTTGGACATCTGAGAGCAATGCTCGCCATAATAAATCGGTAGTGTCCCGTGAATGAAACGGAGTAAAAGTGGTAATGGGTCAGGAAAAGCTATACATAGAGAAAGAACTCAGTTGGTTAGCGTTCAACGAACGCGTACTCCAGGAAGCTGCTGATAAATCAAACCCGTTGATCGAACGGATGCGTTTCTTAGGCATCTATTCCAACAACCTCGACGAATTTTACAAGGTTCGCTTTGCCGAACTGAAGCGCCGAATCATTATTAGCGAAGAACAGGGTTCAAACTCTCACTCCCGCCATCTGTTGGGCAAAATCCAGGCTCGCGTATTAAAAGCCGATCAGGAATTTGACGGACTGTACAACGAGTTGTTGCTGGAGATGGCGCGCAATCAGATTTTCCTCATCAACGAACGTCAGCTGTCGGCCAATCAACAGAGCTGGTTACGCCATTACTTCAAGCAATATCTCCGCCAGCACATTACGCCGATTCTGATTAATCGCGAGACGGATTTAGTTCAGTTTCTGAAAGATGACTACACCTATCTGGCTGTGGAAATTATCCGTGGCGATACAATCCGCTACGCGCTGCTGGAAATCCCTTCTGATAAGGTTCCCCGTTTTGTGAATCTGCCGCCGGAAACTCCGCGCCGTCGCAAACCGATGATCCTCCTGGACAACATCTTACGTTACTGCCTTGACGACATTTTCAAAGGATTCTTTGATTACGATGCACTGAACGCCTATTCGATGAAAATGACCCGTGACGCTGAATACGATTTGGTGCACGAGATGGAATCGAGCCTGATGGAGCTGATGTCATCCAGCCTGAAACAGCGTCTGACCGCAGAGCCTGTACGCTTCGTCTATCAGCGCGACATGCCCAATGCGCTGGTTGAGGTACTGCGTGAAAAACTGACGATTTCTCGCTACGATTCGATTGTGCCAGGCGGGCGTTACCATAACTTCAAAGACTTTATTAACTTCCCCAACGTTGGCAAAGCCAACCTGGTAAATAAACCGCTGCCACGTCTGCGCCACATCTGGTTCGACAACGAGAAATTCCGTAACGGATTTGATGCAATCCGTGAACGCGATGTACTGCTGTATTACCCATATCACACCTTTGAGCATGTTCTCGAACTATTGCGTCAGGCCTCCTTCGACCCAAGCGTACTGGCGATAAAGATCAATATCTACCGTGTAGCAAAAGACTCGCGCATTATTGACGCGATGATCCATGCCGCGCATAACAGTAAAAAAGTGACCGTGGTCGTGGAATTACAGGCGCGCTTTGATGAAGAAGCCAATATCCATTGGGCCAAACGTCTTACCGAAGCGGGCGTTCACGTTATCTTCTCTGCGCCGGGTCTGAAAATTCATGCCAAACTGTTCCTTATCTCACGTAAAGAAGGTGATGAAGTCGTGCGCTATGCGCATATCGGGACGGGCAACTTCAACGAAAAAACGGCGCGACTGTATACCGACTACTCGTTGCTTACCGCTGATTCGCGCATCACCAACGAGGTTCGCCGGGTTTTCAACTTCATCGAAAACCCGTATCGTCCGGTGACGTTCGATTATCTGCTGGTTTCTCCGCAGAACTCACGCCGTCTGCTGTACGCGATGATCGACAAAGAGATCGCTAATGCACAGCAAGGCCAACCTTCTGGTATCACACTAAAACTGAATAACCTGGTCGATAAAGGCCTGGTTGATCGTCTCTATGCGGCCTCAAGCTCAGGCGTACCGGTTAATTTGTTGATTCGCGGTATGTGTTCTCTGATCCCAAACCTGGAAGGTATCAGTGACAATATTCGCGTGATAAGCATTGTTGACCGCTACCTTGAACACGACCGGGTTTATATTTTCGAAAACGGTGGCGATAAGCAGGTATACCTCTCCTCCGCAGACTGGATGACCCGCAATATCGACTATCGTATCGAGGTCGCCACTCCGCTGTTGGACCCTCGTCTTAAGCAGCGCGTGCTGGATATTATCGATATCCTGTTCAGCGACACGGTGAAGGCTCGCTTCATCGATAAAGAACTCAGTAATCGCTACGTACCGCGCGGAAACCGCCGTAAAGTTCAGTCACAATTGGCGATTTACGATTACATCAAATCACTCGAGCAACCTGACTAACGCTATGCCAATACACGACAAGACTCCACGGCCGCAAGAATTTGCTGCGGTCGACCTTGGTTCAAACAGTTTCCATATGGTCATTGCCCGCGTGGTTGATGGCGCAATGCAGATAATCGGACGACTGAAACAACGCGTTCACCTGGCGGATGGCCTCGGCGAAGATAACAAACTGAGCGAAGAGGCAATGGAACGCGGATTAAGCTGCCTGTCGCTATTTGCCGAACGTCTGCAGGGCTTTCCCCCGTCAAGCGTATGCATCGTGGGAACCCATACTTTACGTCAGGCGCTAAATGCGACCGATTTTCTCAAGCGAGCAGAAAAAGTCATCCCCTACCCGATTGAGATTATTTCCGGTAATGAAGAAGCCCGACTGATTTTTATGGGTGTGGAACACACCCAGCCGGAAAAAGGCCGCAAGCTGGTTATTGATATCGGCGGTGGCTCAACAGAACTGGTGATCGGCGAAGATTTCGAGCCCAGGCTGGTCGAAAGCCGCCGTATGGGCTGCGTCAGTTTTGCCCAGATGTATTTCCCGGGCGGTGTCATCAACCGGGAAAACTTTCAGCGTGCCCGCATGGCAGCAGCGCAGAAGCTCGAAACCTTAACGTGGCAGTTTCGCATTCAGGGCTGGAATGTCGCAATGGGCGCGTCAGGCACGATTAAAGCGGCACACGAAGTGCTGCTGGAGATGGGTGAAAAAGACGGTTTTATCACCCCCGAACGCCTGGACAAACTGACATCTGAAGTGCTGAAGCATGCCTCATTTGATGCGCTCAGCCTGCCGGGGCTGTCAGAGGAGCGAAAGGCGGTATTTGTTCCCGGGCTCGCGATTCTGTGCGGCGTTTTTGACGCACTGGCGATCCGCGAACTTCGCCTTTCTGATGGCGCGCTACGCGAAGGCGTGCTGTATGAGATGGAAGGACGTTTTCGCCACCAGGACGTTCGCAGCCGTACCGCCAGCAGTCTGGCGAATCAGTACAACATCGACAGCGAACAGGCCCGGCGCGTGCTGGAAACGACGATGAAAATGTACGACCAGTGGCATACGCAGCAGCCAAAACTGGCCAATCCTCAACTGGAAGCGTTACTGCGCTGGGCAGCGATGCTGCATGAGGTTGGGCTGAACATCAACCACAGCGGTTTACATCGCCACTCTGCTTATATCTTACAAAACAGCGATTTACCGGGGTTCAATCAGGAACAACAGCTGATGATGGCAACATTAGTTCGTTATCATCGCAAAGCGGTGAAACTGGATGACTTGCCTCGCTTTACGTTGTTCAAGAAAAAACAGTTTCTGCCGTTAATTCAGTTGTTGCGCCTGGGCGTGCTGCTGAATAATCAGCGCCAGGCGACTACTACGCCGCCATCCCTGACTCTGATAACCGACGACAACCACTGGACCTTACGCTTCCCGCATGACTGGTTTAGCCAAAATGCGCTGGTGTTGCTCGATCTGGAAAAAGAGCAGCAATACTGGGAGGGCGTAACCGGCTGGCGTCTCAAAATTGAAGAAGAAAGCTCACCCGATATCGCCGCATAAACTCTCAGCAGGTGCCAGTTCAACTGGCGCCTGTTCTTCCAGCGTTTCATGCAATGGCAGGGGTTTACCAATCAAATATCCCTGCATGTAATCAATTCCCAGCGAAATTACCGCACTGCGTATTTCTTCACTTTCAACATACTCTGCAACCACCTGCATTCTTTTCATCCGCGCCAGATGGCAAATAGAAGCCACGATTTGGTAGTCGAGGCTGTTCGAAACGATATTGCGTATAAAGCTGCCGTCAATTTTCAGGATATCGGCATTCACATTCTTCAGCCGCGCATAGCTGGCGTATCCGGTGCCAAAATCATCAATCGCAATCTGACAGCCCATAGATTGCAGCTGCAGTAACGTTGCCTGTGCCTGTTCCGCATTGGTTAAGGCGTTGCTTTCCGTAACTTCAAAGATCAACTGCCATGCTTCAACCTTGTACTTAACCAGTAGCTGGTTGATGTCATGCGGAAGTCGGGCGCGACATATCGACGTGGGTGACAAGTTAATGGCAAACCGACGGGCGGGCATTTTTTCCCGATTCTGCGCCATAAACTTCAGCGTATTTTCAATCACCCATAGATCAATACTGGACGACAAGCCAAACTCATGCGCGACCGGCAAGAAGCAATCAGGGGCGACGGTTTCACCGTCATCCCCCTCAAGACGCAGCAGGATTTCATGATAAACATCGCCGCGTACGCCAGAAATCGGCTGCGCCATCAGGAAAAAACGATTGTGCTCCAGCGCCTGCTGTAGACGATTCATCATCGCAACCTTATCTTTCAGATCACGTTGCAAGTGCATTACGCCCCGGCGCTGCAAGTTCTCTGGCGCATTGGTCGCCAGAGAAAGTTCGGCAATGGTGCTTAACTCTCCCAGTAACAGATAGATATGGTTAACAGGAGAACGGACATAGCAAAAACTGATCCCCACCTGCGGCTGTAAAGGCATGCCATCCCAAATAAAACGGAACTGCTTGATATGCCTGTCCAGGGCCTCAATGCGCTCCTGATGAGACTCGGTGTTAAAACGCAAAACTAAGTCATTACCCGATAGCTGATAGACATGCTCATCCTGTTCCAACTGTGGCGTTATCCACTGTGAGAGTTTTTGCTTGTACTGGATACGCAGCATAATGCCGTAATTTTTTACCAGTAACTCCATGCCCGGAACACGCAAAAAGCAGAGTACTGACCATGGCGTTTTTTTCAAATCCCGGTTCAATGCGCGCAAATTTGGCAGATGCACCATCGGATCAAAGAATGCCAGACGATGATTGCGCCGGGTAACAAAGCGTTGGCGCGTTGCCAGTACGGCAATGAAGTTCACGATGAAGGAGAAAACAAGATAACTCGACGAGGTAATGGCAAGCTGGGTATCGTAGCCAGAATACCAGGGCATATAACGCTGGTAATAATGAATTGCGGTAATAAGTACGACAGACCATATCAGCGAAATAAATCTGTAGCCGTAACGCATTGCTCCCCAGAGCATGACGGGTAGCAACAGCGACAGCGTATAATTTGTGCTAAATATTGAGCTTTGTTCATTTAACGGCATACACAGTAATGCCATAAGTACAGCCAATATAATCAGCCAGATCGCAAACTCGGTTTTGGTAACTTTGTTATCAAACTGCTGCTTTAATTGAGAAAAATAGCCTCTGACATGCAAAGGGTTGCGGATCGTGCGAATAATAAAGTAGCACAAAGGAACCCCAACCAAATTCCCGACGAGCATGGCCTGATAGTTGATCAGCGTGCCAGTATTAAAGGGCATAACCCCCACCATGCCGGATTTACTCTCATAAACGCCCACAAACGCGGCAAACTGGAAGAGGATCAGAAACAGCGTCGCCGGGCAGAAGACCTGCCAAAACATGCGCTGAAACATCAGATGAGAGTCACCGTGAGATACGTTGTTCCGCCGGGGAGCAAATACTTTATACCCTCCCCAGCTCAGCACTATCGTAACAATAAAGTGCGAAATTATTGAGAGCGTTTCAAATAACCCAACCTGCGGATATTTGTAGCAGATAATGGAAATGATAATTCCCGGCAATGCCGCCCAGCCAAAAAATAGCATCAGGCTAATCATCAACGCCAAAGGCATGTAGAAAAGAATTACGGTCCCAGAACTAATATGGGCATAGGTATTAGCAGTGCTCAATATAGGCAACAGCAAAGATGGTAAGATGAGAGGTAACGCCCACCATCTATCTCTCATACCAATATAATGTTTTTTGAGTTTCATAGATGCTCAGTAGAATCCCGCACATCCTGCAGGGGGTATTCAGACAGGCATCCCACCTGACTCTAAACGATAAAGTTAAATACATTACGATGTCTCATCGATTTTAGTTATCATCAAACAGTGACGTTTGACATATATCAAAAAAAAAGACTCTCATTAATCAATTATTACTCTTTTCATCGTTTCTTATCGTTAATTCATTATTAATGCAAATAATAATATTAATTTTCATAACATATGAGGATGAAACAACTGAAGCAATTTTACATAACGAAAAATTGACCATTGCCCCACAGTATGCCTTAATGTGAATATCGCCCTCAGTTGGGTACACTACAAGGAACCTTTTGTGAGCCAGGTTACCAGCCTACGCAAACGACATCGATTTAATAGTCGCATGATCCGGATCGTACTGCTTATCAGCTTTCTCTTCTTCTTCGGACGCTTCGTCTACTCCGCTATAGGTGCGTGGCAGCACCACCAGAACAAAAAAGAATCTCAGCAGATCACCCAGCCGCAACAGGCATCTCCTGCTCAAACCGACGTGCGCTGATCGCTCGCGCCTGTAGTATCTCAGCATTAAGATTCCTTACCGGATGGCTAATCGCCTGACATTTAACCATCCGGTAAGGGATTTAAGTGATGAAACAAAACGCTGCCTTACCCACCACTCGCACGGAGTTATCGGATGATAAACCGTGTTTTCGCACAAATGCACAATCTTTTAATCCCACTTCACCGCACCATTCGCGCTGATTTTTACGTTCCGATTGACTGGGTATAAAAAAACACACCGTGTTCAAATAGACGTCAATTAATATCGCCAAAAAATATCACAGATGAAAGCATTAATATTATGTATGGAATTAAATGCTTATTTGAATCATTACCATTTTAAATTCTACAGGGTTTTACCATGAGTGGTTTTTCATTATTTCCGAAAATAAGCAGCGGTCTTGAATGGATCGCTGGACACAGCGATGCGGTTATTCAATTCGGGTGGAATATCGTTGCCGCCGTAATTTTACTGTTTGTCGGTAAATTTGTCTCTCGCCTGCTCTCCAGTGGTCTGGAAAAGTTACTGTTAAAACGTAAAGTTGACCGAACCATTATCCAGTTCTTCACCGCGCTGGTACGTTACATTACCCTCGCTTTCGCCGTTGTTGCCGCGTTGGGTCGCGTCGGTATCGAAACATCCTCCATTATTGCCGTCATTGGTGCCGCCGGGTTGGCCATTGGGCTCGCGCTACAAGGATCGCTTTCCAACTTTGCCGCTGGCGTACTATTGGTCTCCCTGCGTCCTTTCCGCGCCGGAGAAGTGGTACAAATTGGCGCAGTCACCGGAACGGTGGAAAAGGTACATATTTTCTCCACCACCCTGCTCACCGCCGACAGTAAAGAAGTGGTCATTCCAAACGGTAAGATCATCGCTGACAATATCATTAACTATTCCCGCCACCCTTTTCGTCGGATCGATCTGGTGATTGGCGTGGGCTATCAGACCCGGATAGCAGATGTTAAGCGCGTGATTAACCAGATTATCGAGCAGGATAGCCGCATCGATAAGCAACGTGGAGTAACCGTTCGTCTGGGCGAACTGGGCGCTTCAGCATTGAATTTTTACGTCCGCGTATGGGTACCCAACATCGAATACTGGAATACCTATTACGATCTGCTGGAAAACATTAAAGAAGCCCTGGACGCTAACCATATTGCCCTGCCGTATCCGCAGATGGATATCCGCGTGGAGAATGTGTCACCCCAATCTCCTCCCCAGCTACAGTTAGTTGATTAATAAGTTGTTCTCCGGTGTGAGCGCAATAAAAAACCCTCTGTTAAAGAGGGTTTGACATATTACCGTTCAAAAACCGCTAACGGAGAGAGATATTATTCCCACTCAATGGTAGCTGGCGGCTTACCGCTGATGTCATACACCACGCGGGAAATACCGTTAACTTCGTTGATGATGCGGTTAGAGACTCGGCCTAAGAAGTCATACGGCAGATGCGCCCAGTGGGCGGTCATAAAGTCGATGGTCTCAACAGCACGCAGGGAAACAACCCAGTCGTACTTACGGCCATCGCCCATGACGCCAACGGAACGCACCGGCAGGAACACGGTGAACGCCTGACTGACTTTGTTGTACAGGTCAGCTTTGTGCAATTCTTCAATGAAGATAGCATCCGCACGACGCAGCAGGTCGCAGTACTCTTTCTTCACTTCGCCCAGTACACGCACGCCGAGACCCGGCCCCGGGAACGGGTGACGGTACAGCATGTCGTATGGCAGGCCCAGCTCCAGACCAATCTTACGCACTTCGTCTTTGAACAGCTCACGTAGCGGTTCAACCAGACCCATCTTCATCTCTTTCGGCAGGCCGCCGACGTTATGGTGAGATTTAATGACGTGCGCTTTACCGGTGGCGGAAGCCGCGGATTCAATCACGTCAGGGTAGATAGTACCCTGCGCCAGCCATTTCACATCTTCCAGTTTCAGCGCTTCTTCGTCGAACACTTCAACGAATACGCGGCCGATGATCTTACGTTTCGCTTCCGGATCGTTCTCACCTTTCAGCGCGTCCAGGAAACGCTGTTCGCCTTCAACGTGAACGATGTTCAGTCCAAAGTGGTCACCAAACATATCCATTACCTGCTGGGCTTCGTTCAGGCGCAGCAGACCGTTGTCAACGAACACACAGGTCAGGTTTTTACCGATTGCACGGTGCAGCAGCATCGCAGTCACGGAGGAGTCCACGCCACCGGACAGGCCGAGAATCACTTTATCATTGCCAACCTGCTCGCGAATGCGGGCAACGGCGTCATCGATAATTTTTGCCGGCGTCCATAGCGCTTCACACTGACAGATATCGCGCACAAAGCGCTCCAGCATACGCATGCCCTGACGGGTGTGGGTCACTTCCGGGTGGAACTGCACGCCGTAGAAGCGTTTTTCTTCGTGCGCCATAATGGCGAACGGGCAGCTGTCGGTACTGGCGACAGTAACGAAACCTTCCGGGATAGCGGTCACTTTATCGCCGTGACTCATCCATACGTCCAGCAGCGGTTTGCCGTCGGCGGTCAGGGAGTCTTCAATACCACGCACCAGCGCACTGTCGGTCTGAACCTCTACCTGCGCATAGCCGAATTCACGTTCGTTAGATCCTTCAACATGACCACCGAGCTGCATTGCCATAGTCTGCATGCCGTAGCAGACGCCGAATACCGGCACACCGGCATTGAAAACGTATTCTGGCGCGCGCGGGCTGTTTGCTTCGGTGGTGCTTTCCGGACCACCGGAAAGAATGATACCGCTTGGGTTGAATTCGCGAATTTGTGCTTCCGTAACATCCCATGCCCACAGTTCACAGTAGACGCCCAGTTCACGTACGCGACGTGCAACCAACTGAGTATACTGCGAGCCGAAATCGAGGATGAGAATGCGATGTTTATGAATATTGTCTGTCATTGACGCTAATTCCGAGGCAAGTGAAACAAATTCGCCCGGCATATAGCCGGGCGCGGAAACTTATCAGGAGCCCATGCGGTAGTTAGGGGACTCTTTGGTGATGGTCACATCGTGAACGTGACTTTCCTGAATACCCGCACCGCTGATGCGTACAAACTCTGCTTGAGTGCGCAGCGCGTCGATAGTACCACAGCCGGTCAGGCCCATACAGGAGCGCAGGCCACCCATCTGCTGGTGGATGATCTCTTTCAGGCGGCCTTTATACGCGACACGGCCTTCGATACCTTCCGGGACCAGTTTGTCAGCAGCGTTATCGCTCTGGAAGTAACGGTCGGAGGAGCCTTTGGACATCGCACCCAGAGAGCCCATACCGCGGTATGATTTGTAAGAACGGCCCTGGTACAGTTCGATTTCGCCCGGGGATTCTTCGGTACCCGCCAGCATGGAACCCACCATGACTGCAGCAGCACCCGCAGCGATTGCTTTCGCGATGTCGCCGGAGAAGCGAATACCGCCATCGGCGATAACCGGAATACCGGTGCCTTCCAGCGCTTCAACGGCGTCAGAAACAGCGGTGATCTGCGGTACACCTACGCCGGTCACGATACGAGTCGTACAGATGGAGCCAGGGCCGATACCGACTTTAACCGCGCTGCAGCCGGCTTCCGCCAGTGCGCGAGCGCCTGCGCCCGTTGCAACGTTACCGCCGATGATCTGCAGATCCGGATATTTAGCGCGAGTTTCACGAATACGCTGCAATACGCCTTCAGAGTGACCGTGAGAGGAGTCAATCAGCAGTACGTCAACGCCCGCGGCAACCAGCGCGTCAACACGCTCTTCGTTACCAGCACCCGCGCCGACAGCAGCGCCAACGCGCAGACGACCATGCTCGTCTTTACAGGCGTTAGGTTTACGTTCTGCTTTCTGGAAATCTTTAACGGTGATCATGCCGAGCAGATGGAAGCTGTCATCAACAACCAACGCTTTTTCAACGCGTTTTTCGTGCATTTTGGCAAAAACAACATCACGCGCTTCACCTTCGCGAACGGTCACCAGACGCTCTTTCGGGGTCATGTAAACGCTCACTGGCTGGCTGAGATCGGTCACAAAACGTACGTCGCGACCGGTGATGATGCCGACCAGTTCGTTATCCTCCGTCACAACCGGGTAGCCTGCAAAACCGTTACGCTCGGTCAGTTCTTTCACTTCGCGCAGCGTGGTGGTTGGCAGTACGGTCTGTGGGTCAGTTACCACGCCAGATTCGTGTTTCTTCACGCGGCGAACTTCTTCCGCCTGGCGCTCGATGGACATGTTTTTGTGGATAAAACCGATGCCGCCTTCCTGGGCCAGAGCAATTGCCAGGCGCGCTTCCGTCACGGTGTCCATTGCTGCGGAGAGCATAGGAATGTTCAGGCGAATGGTTTTCGTCAACTGGGTGCTGAGGTCAGCAGTATTCGGCAGAACGGTAGAATGAGCGGGAACGAGGAGGACGTCGTCAAACGTCAGGGCTTCTTTTGCGATACGTAGCATGGGCAATATCTCACCTGGGAGGTTATTAAATATTGCCGCGGCATTATACAGAGCGTAACCGATTGCATCCACACTTTTTTGCAAAAAAACCTTGCGCTCCTCTGTGGGCATGTTACTTTCGACTGAATAACCTGCTGATTTAGAATTTGATCCCGCTCACATGTTATCCTCTCAGACCACCTCAATTTTTACCGTAAGCCGCCTGAATCAGACGGTTCGTTTGCTGCTTGAGCAGGAAATGGGGCAAGTATGGATCAGCGGTGAAATATCCAATTTCACTCAGCCGTCCTCGGGTCACTGGTATTTCACGCTCAAAGATGACACCGCTCAGGTTCGCTGCGCGATGTTTCGCAACAGTAACCGCAGGGTAACGTTCCGCCCACAGCACGGGCAACAGGTACTGGTACGCGCCAACATTACATTGTATGAGCCGCGTGGGGACTACCAGATAATCGTCGAGAGCATGCAGCCAGCTGGCGAAGGCTTGTTGCAGCAAAAATATGAGCAACTGAAGGCCAAACTGCAGGCTGAAGGGCTGTTCGATCAGCAATTCAAAAAAACACTGCCCTCACCGGCCCACTGCGTCGGGGTTATCACCTCTAAAACCGGGGCTGCACTGCACGATATTCTTCACGTCCTGAAGCGTCGCGACCCTTCCCTGCCCGTTATTATCTACCCGACCGCAGTCCAGGGCGATGATGCGCCAGGACAAATTGTACGCGCCATTGAGCTGGCGAATGCCCGCAACGAATGCGACGTATTAATCGTCGGACGCGGCGGCGGCTCGCTGGAAGATTTATGGAGCTTTAACGACGAACGTGTAGCGCGAGCGATCTTTGCCAGCAACATTCCAGTAGTCAGCGCCGTCGGCCACGAAACTGACGTCACTATTGCCGATTTTGTCGGCGATCTGCGAGCGCCCACGCCATCAGCCGCGGCGGAGATTGTCAGCCGCAACCAACTTGAACTGCTGCGTCAAATTCAGCATGGTCAGCAGCGTCTGGAGATGGCGATGGACTACTATCTCGCCAACCGAACTCGTCGATTTACCCAGCTTTTTCACCGCCTGCAACAACAGCATCCGCAGTTGCGTCTGGCCCGCCAGCAGACCGTGCTGGAACGACTGCGTCAGAGAATGAACTTCGCACTTGAGAATAAGATCAAACAGGCGAATCAGCGTCAACAGCGCATACTACAGCGTCTGAATCAGCAAAACCTGCAGCCGCGTATCCACCGCACGCAAACACGTATTCAACAACTGGAATACCGACTGGCGGAAAATATTCGCTCGCGCGTCAGCGAGCAGCGAGAACGTTTTGGCAATGCGGTCACGCATCTGGAAGCCGTCAGCCCGCTGGCCACGCTGGCACGTGGTTATAGCGTCACTACCGCGACAGACGGCAAAGTGCTGAAGCAAACCAAACAGGTGAAGGCCGGTGATGTGCTCACCACCCGACTGTCTGATGGTTGGGTAGAGAGCGAAGTGAAAGGCGTAACGGTGGCAAAGAAATCGCGTAAGAAAAAGCCGGATTAAACCGGCGCAAACTCCACGCGTTTCTTCGAAATCAGCCGATGGCCATTCTGACAGAAATAATCCACCGCGCCGCAGGCTTTTAACACTTGCAGTGGCAAATGGCATTCCGGACAACGCGCTTCCAGCTGAATATCTTTGTGACACTGCTCGCAGTGCGCCACACCGTTTTGTGGCTCCAGCTCAGCATGACAATCCGGGCATGTAATCGACATATCGTGTCCTTGTACAGAAAATGTATTCTTGTTTTTATTTTAACACCATGCGCGTAATGTGGCCCACGTAACTGCTGTTGTAACGTTAGCAGGCACTCCACTTCTTCCGCACCGCATCGGTCATGGCTGATGATGTTCCCGTCGCGAAGATAAATCCGCAGACCTTTTGTCCGCCATCAGGTCCCGCATATTTGTTGAGCCAGATCGCCAGTGAATTTTCAACCACGGTACATGCGATGGGAAAGGCCTGGACTTGTTCAAACACCTCAAGATGGTGCAGGGAAAAGGTCGTGATAAACAAGATATCAAAAGGCTGAGTAAGCAGTTCTTCGAAGGATGTGCAACGCGTCACGCCTGCAGGCTGTTTAGTGGAGCGAACATCAAAACCCGCTCAGCGTAGTGAATCACTAAAGAGGTTATGTAATGCAGGCAAGTATGCCGTTTCAACGACTGCGCCAAGGCCAACAAACCCAAACAGCATGTTCTTACCTCGAAAATTAAATGGCCGGGACACAACGTCTGCCCCGGCACAAACGAGGTGGTATCAGGCGCTGGTCACCGGTTTAGTTTGCGTATTTTCCAGCATGCGACGAATCGGAACAATGAGGACGATCAGTACTGCAGCGCAGATCAGCAGCGCAATCGAACAGCGCGCGAAGAGATCCGGCAGCATATCCAGTTGGTCAGCCTTCACATGACCACCAATCAGACCCGCGGCCAGGTTACCCAGCGCACTGGCGCAGAACCACAGACCCATCATCTGCCCACGCATTCTTTCCGGTGCCAACAGCGTCATGGTTGCCAGACCAATCGGACTCAGACACAGTTCGCCAAGCGTAAGCATCAGAATACTGCCCACCAGCCAGAATGGTGAAACGCCTGCCCCGCCGTTGCTCAGCACGTTTTGCGCCGCCAGCATCATCAGACCAAAACCTGCCGCTGCACACAGAATACCGATAACAAATTTGGTGATGCTGCTCGGACGAATGTTCATGCTCGCCAGCTTCGGCCACGCCCAGCTAAACACAGGTGCCAGCAGAATGATAAACAGCGCGTTGATTGACTGGAACCAAACCGCCGGGATTTCAAAATCACCGATCATACGATTAGTGTAGTCATTGGCGAACAGGTTAAACGAGGTTGGTTTTTGCTCAAACGCCGACCAGAAGAACGCGGCGGAGACCAGCAGGATAAAACAAACCAGCAGTCTGGCGCGCTCTTTACGATTCAGACCAGCAAAGATAAACAGGTAGATGAAGTAGAGAGCAACGGATGCGGCGATCACGTACACCAGCATGCTGGCAACCGCGACCGGGTTTATCACAATCACGCCCTGCGCAATCAGCGTAACGATAACCACCACGCCGACGGCCAGCGCCAGCAGCCACGCGCCCACGCCGTTACGTTTCACAACAGGACTATTCCAGGTGGAATCCAGACCGACTTCGCTATCGTAGCGCTTCATCGACGGAACGGCAAAAACACGGAAAATAATCAGCGCGACCAGCATCCCGATGCCACCAATACCAAAACCCCAGTGCCAGCCGTGGGTTTTAATCAGCCAGCCGGAGATCAGCGGCGCGATGAACGACCCCATGTTGATGCCCATGTAGAACAGCGAGAAACCGCCGTCGCGGCGCGCATCGCCTTTTTTATACAGCGTGCCTACCATGACCGAAATACAGGTCTTAAACAGACCGGAGCCGAGCACGATAAACATCAGGCCGATAAAAAACAGGTTGTTCCCCATGATGGCCGAGAGCGCAATCGACAGATGGCCGAGCGCAATCAGAATGGAACCGTACCACACTGCTTTTTGCTGACCGAGCCAGTTATCCGCCAACCAGCCGCCCGGCAGCGCGGCGAGGTACATCGTACCGGCAAAGATACCCACGATCGCCGAGGCGTTTTCACGCGCCAGCCCCATGCCGCCGTCATAAACGGTAGCCGCCATAAACAGGATCAGTAACGGGCGAATGCCATAAAACGAGAAACGCTCCCACATCTCTGTGAAGAACAGCGAGCCGAGCGGATAAGGATGGCCGAAGAAAGTTCGGCTTTCTTTTTGATTAACAGAGGATTGCATAATTCTCCCGAAAGTTATGTCGTCGTGCGTGTAGACACCGCGATGTACGCCAGTCAGTTACGTATCTGACCGATTTTTTACATGCGGCGAAAATTTATTTAACCATTTGATAACCTAAGACTAGTTTTGTCTAGTACCAGACCCCGGACTTTAAGATGAAAACTCGACAAATGTCTACTTTCTTAGATTTAAACTTGGTAAAAAACGAATAGTAATTGACATCGCACGGGTTGAGGCTGGCGATGAATTAACGAAAAAAACCCGCGACAAGCGCGGGTTTTTATCAGCATCAAGCAACGATCACTTGCTTTTTTTAATATGCTTAATCAAACGCTTACGTTTACGCATCTGAGTGGGAGTCAACGTATTGCGTTTGTTAGCAAACGGGTTTTCTCCTTCTTTAAACTGAATGCGGATCGGCGTCCCCATCACGTTCAAAGATTTACGGAAATAGTTCATCAGATAGCGCTTGTACGAATCCGGCAGGTCTTTAACCTGATTGCCGTGGATCACCACGATTGGCGGGTTATAACCACCGGCGTGAGCATATTTCAGCTTAACGCGACGACCACGCACCAGCGGCGGCTGATGATCTTCTACCGCCATGGTCATGATGCGAGTCAGCATCGCGGTGCTAACGCGGCGGGTGGAGCTGTCGTACGCTTCACGGACCGATTCAAACAGATTACCGACACCGCTGCCGTGCAGCGCAGAGATAAAGTGTACGCGCGCAAAATCAATAAAGCCCAGACGGAAGTCCAGCGTCTCTTTGACCTGCTCTTTCACTTCCTGTGTCAGGCCATCCCACTTATTGACTACGATAACGAGTGAGCGTCCACTATTGAGGATAAAGCCCAGCAGCGACAGGTCCTGATCGGAAATACCTTCGCGCGCGTCAATCACCAGCATCACCACGTTGGCGTCTTCAATCGCCTGCAGCGTTTTGATAACTGAAAATTTTTCTACCGCTTCGGTAATTTTGCCGCGCTTGCGCACGCCTGCGGTATCGATGAGCACATATTCGCGTTCATCACGCTGCATTGGGATATAAATACTGTCACGCGTGGTCCCCGGCATGTCGTAAACCACCACACGATCTTCGCCGAGAATACGGTTAGTAAGCGTGGACTTACCTACGTTCGGACGACCAACAATCGCCAGTTTGATCGGCAGATCCTGCGGGTTGAAATCGTCTTCAGGCTCTTCTTCGCCGTTTTCTTTGGCTTCCAGTTGCGCCCAATATTCCGCGTCTTCGTCCACTTCTTCCTGCGGAGCAACGTCATCCATCCACGGCAGCAGAACATGTTCCAGCAGGCTAAGAACGCCACGACCATGAGACGCCGCGATCGGATAAATTTCGCCCAACCCCAGTGAGTAAAAATCAACAACCGCCTGGTCAGGATCGAGTCCGTCAGTTTTGTTGGCGACCAGGAACGTCGGTTTCTGGCGCGAACGCAGATGCTTCGCAATAGCTTCATCTGCAGGCATCAGGCCAGCACGCGCATCCACCATGAACAGCACAACGTCCGCTTCCTCAATAGCCAACAGCGACTGTTCCGCCATACGAGTTTCAACACCGTCTTCGGTGCCATCAATACCGCCGGTATCAATACAGATAAACTCGCGGCCTTCAATTTCCGCACGACCGTACTTACGGTCACGAGTCAGACCCGGGAAATCCGCAACCAGCGCATCTCGGGTGCGAGTTAGACGGTTAAATAACGTGGATTTGCCAACGTTAGGGCGCCCGACAAGCGCGACCACAGGTACCATGTTTAAAGCCTCATTTAAAAAATCATCAGACAACGGGCGCATTTTGCGCCGTTGTTAAAAACAGTAAAACGGCCCCTGCATCCAGGAGCCGTTTTTCAAAGCGAGCGGCCGGGACGATTAACGCGTAATAGAGTACAGCGTACCGTCTTTCGCCTGGATCAGCAGTTTACCATCAGCAGAGACCGGCTCAGTCAGGAAACCAGAGCTGTCAACTTTCTGCTGGGCAACAAAACGGCCATCGTCAACGTTGATCCAGTGCAGGTAGCCTTCGCTATCACCCACAACCAGATTGCCGTTATACAATACCGGGGACGTCAGCAGACGGTGCAGCAGATCGCTTTGCGTCCACAGCGTCACGCCGCCGTCGGTGGTCAGCGCCAGTACGCGGTCGTTCTGGTCAACCAGGTAGATACGGTTACCGTCGACGATAAAATCATTCACCGAGCCCAGTTCACGTTTCCACATGATCTGACCGCTACGCAGATCCAGCGCCGTCAGGTTACCATTATAAGCCAGCGCGTAAACAACGCCATTGACGATAACCGGTGTGGTATCAACGTCGCTCAGACGATCGATTTCCGTTGGACCTGTCGCCTGCGAAATGCGTTGCTGCCAAATCATCTGGCCCTGCTGCATCAGCACGGCGCTTACGCGACCATTATCGCCACCGACAATGGCAGCGCCAAAAGCGGTCGCTGGCGCAGATTCTCCGCGCAGTGACAGAGAAGGCATATCGAGGTTAACGGTCCATTTGATGGCGCCGTCAGCTTCGTTCAAGGCTTGCAGTTGGCCGTTACTGGTGTGGATCAACACCATGCCATCGCTAACAACCGGACGAGACAGCGCTTCCCCGGCAACTTTCGTCTGCCATGCGGTGGTACCGTCGCTGGTGTTCAGCGCATAAACCTGCGCTTTCTCACTGCCGATATAAACATGCCCGCCGGATACGGTGACACCGCCAGAAAGCTGTGCTGATGCACGGGAGAACCATCCGTCTTTCTCACCCAGATTAACAGACCAGACTTCTTTACCGTCGTCTGCATTCAACGCTTTCACGACACCGGCGCGTGAAGCTGCATAGACAACATTATCCGCCAGCGCAGGATGAAGATTGGAATAGAAATCACCAATACCGTTGCCTACAGAGGTGCTCCATGCAGTGGACGGAGTAAACTGGTTTTCAACCACCGGTAATGGGGACATCTTAACGACATCTTCTTCGCCACTAAACAGTGAACAGCCGCTCAATAGGGTAACAGAAAGCAGCCCTGGCAGAAGTAATTTACGCAATTGCATCGGGTCCCTCTCAGATGGACAAATTATTGATTTTCATCTGCATCATTTCGCTCAGAGCAGGAGAGGCATCGCTTTTCACGCCCGCTTCCCATGCGCTACGCGCGCCTTGTTTGTCGCCTTTGCTCAGCAACGCTTCACCGCGTAGATCGGCAACAATGGCCGCCCACCCTTCACCCTTAATGGTGTCGAGCGTTTTCAGCGCGGTATCAGCCTGTTTAAGCTGAACCTGAACACGAGCCAGACGCAGGTTAATCACCGCTTTGAGATTTTCATCGCTGGTCGCAGCTAAGCCTTGTTGCAATTGGCTTGCAGCTTTCTCTAGTTCATTTTGGTCAACAAACTGTTGCGCCAGTTCCAGTGAAGCTAACGCGCCGTAAGTATTTTTGTTCTCTGCGGCAAATTTCTCTGCAGCAGGAATGCTATCCGGTTTACCCGCGCTAACCGCAGTCACCGTATTTTGATAAGCCAGAGAAGCAGAGCGTGCGGACTCTGTCTGATGGCTGGTCCAGTAACGCCAGCCAACCAGCGCGCCAACCCCTAAAATGATCCCAACAGCCAGCGCTTTGCCATTTTCAGCAAAGAAGCGTTTTACCGCATCAACCTGGTCGTTTTCGTTCTCGTAAATTTCCACGCTGTCCTTCTCCTTAGCCCAATAGAGTGCGCAAATGCGCGGCAACGCTATCCTGCGCTACTGCCGTTTGCTCACCAGAGCGCAAATCCTTCACTACAACAGTACCGTCAGCCACTTCGGACTCGCCCAGTACTAGTGCAACGCGGGCGCCCCACTTATCGGCGCGGGCAAACTGTTTCTTAAAGTTGCCGCCGCCGTGGTTTGTCATCAGTTTCACACCAGGAACTTCATCGCGCAGACGTTCTGCAAGTCGCATTGCCGCTGACTGCGTGTCTGCCCCTGAAGCGACCAGGTATATATCGACAACAGGATCTGCGTTAAATTCCGGATTAACTGCCTGAACTAACAAAACAAGTCGTTCAAGGCCCATAGCAAAGCCTACCGCCGGCGTTGCGCGGCCGCCAAGTTGCTCTACCAGACCGTCATAACGACCACCTGCACACACGGTACCTTGTGAGCCCAGGCTGGTGGTGACCCACTCAAATACGGTACGGTTGTAGTAATCAAGACCACGAACCAGACGCTGATTGACGGTGTAGGCAATACCTGCGGATTCCAGCAGTTTGCACAAGCCTGCAAAATGCTCGCGCGAGTCGTCATCCAGATAGTCGCCCAGCGCAGGCGCATCGTTGAGTAGTGCCTGTACTTCCGGGTTTTTGGAGTCGAGCACGCGCAACGGGTTGGTGTACATGCGGCGCTTACAGTCTTCGTCCAGTTTATCTTTATACTGTTCCAGATAAGCGACCAGCGCATCACGGTAGTTCGCACGTGCTTCAAGCGAACCAATGGAGTTCAGTTCAAGTCTCACATGCTGGGAAATACCCAGCGCACGCCACCAGCGGGCGGTCAGCAGAATGAGTTCAGCATCGATGTCCGGGCCTTGCAGGCCAAAAACTTCGCAACCCAACTGATGGAATTGACGATAGCGCCCTTTTTGCGGACGTTCGTGGCGGAACATCGGCCCGATATACCACAGACGCTGTTCCTGATTGTACAGGAGACCATGTTCGATGCCGGCGCGTACGCAGCCCGCAGTCCCTTCAGGACGCAACGTCAGGCTGTCGCCATTACGGTCCTCAAAGGTATACATCTCTTTTTCAACCACGTCGGTGACTTCACCAATCGCGCGTTTGAATAACGGGGTCTGCTCTACAATCGGCAAGCGGATTTCACTGTAACCATAGCTGCCGAGCACGTTTTTGAGAGTGCCTTCAATGCGCTGCCAGATGGCGGTTTCGCCAGGCAGATAATCGTTCATGCCGCGAATGGCTTGAATGTTTTTTGCCACGTTTATTCTCTTTATGAATATAAAAATGAAACCTCAGCGCTAACCCGAACAATGCGGGCGCCATGCGGGTTCAATCATACACGGGAAGCACGCCGCTTCCCATCACGTTGTTATTTTTCAAGCTGCTGCACGTCGATACGACGCGCTTCGTCCAGAATACTTGCTTTAGCACGAATGCGGGCTTCAAGCTGCGTAATCATGTCGTCGTTATCGAGTCTGTCCTTACGCACTCCGTCTTCATACAGACCGCTTTTCTTGTTACCGCCCGTCACGCCCAGCGTAGAAACCAGCGCTTCACCAGGGCCGTTTACCACGCAACCGATGATCGAAACATCCATTGGCGTAATGATATCTTCCAGGCGTTGCTCCAGCGCGTTCACCGTGCCGATAACGTCAAACTCCTGACGCGAGCAGGTTGGGCAAGCGATAAAGTTGATCCCGCGCGCACGAATGCGCAGCGATTTCAGGATGTCGAAGCCAACTTTGATCTCTTCCACCGGATCGGCAGCCAAAGAAACGCGCAGCGTATCGCCGATCCCTTCAGACAGCAGCAACCCTAAACCGATCGCGGATTTTACCGCCCCGCTGCGTGCACCACCGGCTTCGGTGATCCCCAGATGCAACGGCTGATCAATCTGTTTCGCCAGCAAGCGATAAGACTCTACGGCGAGGAAAACGTCAGACGCTTTAACGCTGACTTTGAATTGATCGAAGTTGAGGCGATCGAGGTGATCCACATGGCGCATAGCAGATTCCAGCAGCGCTTGCGGCGTCGGTTCTCCGTATTTTTCCTGCAGATCTTTTTCCAGCGAACCGGCATTAACGCCGATGCGGATCGGAATATTTTTATCACGAGCGCAGTCAACCACCATGCGAATGCGCTCTTCGTTGCCGATATTGCCTGGGTTAATACGCAGGCAATCAACGCCGTATTCCGCCACCTTCAGCGCGATACGATAGTCGAAGTGAATATCGGCAACCAGCGGGACGTTAACCTGCTGTTTGATAAGCTTGAACGCCTCTGCTGCATCCATTGTCGGTACAGAGACACGAACAATGTCTGCGCCTACGCGTTCCAACGCTTTAATCTGATTAACCGTTGCTTCCACATCTGTGGTACGCGTATTGGTCATCGACTGTACGGCGATGGGAGCGCCATCGCCGATCGGCACGTTCCCAACGTAAATTCGTGTCGATTTTCTACGTTGAATTGGAGCCTGGTTATGCATTAAAAAATCTCCCGCATTGCCGTCTGTTACTGAGCCGGTGATTGTTCGGCATTAACGGTCAGACGCGCAACCTGGTTAGTTCTGATAAAACGACTCAGGTCGACAGGTTTACCCTGGAACTGAATCTGCACTGCCGCCGGAGCGCCAATTTTCAGTTTGTACGGCGCCTGACCGGTCAGATTCAGATTGCCATCTTTACGTTGCATCCCGCTGAACAGTTTCTTACCGGTCGCATCGGTGACTTCCAGCCAGCAGTCGGCGGTAAAGTTCATTACCAGCGCGTTAGGATCGCCAGCCGGTGTTGTAACGCCCGCCTGGTCAGTCGGCAACGGTGCTGCGGCGGCCGGAGCGGTTGGCGCTGTGGTTGCGGTATCAACGTTAGCCTGAGAAGGTGCTACAACGGCGTTCTGTTGCGCATCAGCAGCCGGAGCCTGAGTCGCTGCGGCATCTTGTTGCGCTGGCGCCGCATCCGTTACCGCGCCATTTTCAGCTACCGACGTGGTATCCTGGCTTGCCGCAGCGCTGGTATCTAACGGTACATTCTGCGCCCCCTCTTTACCGGCATTCAACTCAGCGGAGGATTGATCGGCCATGGTGGTGATCTCTTCCTGCTGCGCTTTATGGTTCTGCCACCACCAGGCACCTGTCAGTCCGACAACGACAAACAGTACCAGCCAGGTAAAGGTCATTAACCAGCCGTCGCGTTTCTTACGACGCTTACCGAGCGAAAAGCTCTGCATCGGCGCGACTTTAGCAGGACGAATCGGAGCCTGTTTTTCCAGCCCTGGCAACAGTTCTTCTTCAGGAATATGCACCAGACGCGCATAAGAACGGATATACCCGCGCAGGAATGTTGAAGCGAGATCGGCTGGCGCCTTATCTTCTTCAATATCGCGTACCGTGGAGACCTTCAGGCAAAGTCGCTCCGCGACTGCCTGCTGGCTGAATCCGAGTTGTTCACGGGCATTGCGCAGACGAACGCCGGTGGAGAGTGCTTCATTTTTGTCGTGCGTGGCTTCAGTATTCATTCGCTACAGCTGCGTAATATTTGGGTTCTGATGCCGGCGAGCCATAATGCTCACCCACACCGCGAAACATCTGGTCAGTTAACCTTCGTCAGACAGTATAAAACCGTCAGACCATCAATGACAAAACAGCGTAAACCTGAGGGTTAAACGCTTGTTGCGCCGTTACATACTGCCTTAAAGTCGACAAAAACGCACCGTTATTATTGACCTGACGACAACAACAAGGAACCTCATCTGGCTTACGTTGCACTACGGTACATGAATTATACCGTAGTGCACTCAACATCAAACGGTCTTGATGTCGATAGCGTCGCCCTGCATACGCTTACGCAGAGTACGCTTGGTACGGTCGATAACGTCGCCCGCCAGCTGACCGCAGGCTGCATCAATGTCATCGCCACGTGTTTTACGCACGATGGTGGTGAAACCATAGCTCATCAACACTTTGGAGAAACGATCGATACGGCTGTTAGAGCTACGACCATACGGCGCGCCCGGGAACGGGTTCCACGGGATCAGGTTGATCTTACACGGCGTATCTTTCAGCAGTTCGGCCAACTGATGCGCGTGTTCAGTGCCATCATTGATGTGATCCAACATCACATATTCAATGGTTACACGACCCTGGTTAGCGTTGGATTTCTCCAGATAACGACGGACGGCGCCAAGGAACGTTTCGATATTGTACTTTTTGTTGATAGGCACAATTTCGTCACGAATTTCATCGTTCGGCGCATGCAGAGAAATCGCCAGCGCGACGTCGATCATATCGCCCAGCTTATCCAGCGCAGGCACAACGCCCGAGGTGGAGAGCGTAACGCGACGCTTGGACAGCCCGAAACCAAAGTCGTCCAGCATGATTTCCATCGCTGGCACCACGTTGGTCAGGTTGAGCAGAGGCTCGCCCATCCCCATCATCACCACGTTGGTGATAGGACGCACGCCCGTTGCTTTCACCGCGCCGACGATTTTCGCCGCACGCCAGACCTGACCAATGATTTCCGACACCCGCAGGTTACGGTTAAAGCCCTGTTGCGCTGTAGAGCAGAATTTACACTCTAATGCACAACCGACTTGTGAAGAAACACACAGGGTAGCGCGATCGTCTTCCGGGATATACACGGTTTCTACGCGTTGATCGCCAACCGCAATGGCCCATTTGATCGTACCGTCAGAGGAACGCTGCTCTTCCACCACTTCCGGGGCGCGAATTTCAGCCACTTCTTTCAGCTTGTTACGCAGCACTTTATTGATGTCAGTCATGTCATCAAAGTTGTCGCTGCAATAGTGATACATCCACTTCATGACCTGATCGGCACGAAACGGTTTTTCGCCCATTTCTTTGAAGAATTCGCGCATTTGCTGACGGTTCAGATCCAGCAGGTTAATTTTTCCATTTTTATTTGGAACCGCAGGAATGACGACTTCAGAGGTGTTAACTAATTCAGACATAATTTTTTCCGGCCTCGTTGTTACACGTTGTGGCCCGTGGAGGGTTAAAAAGAAACGCCCCGGCAAGCGATCTGCTCTTCCGGGGCGTTGCATTGTACAAAGTCTGGCGCAGGGATGCCACGTTTGCACGAAGCATTAGCGAAAATAATATGTAAATCGCTAATTCATCTCCAAAGGATTTCGCGTCGCAGGAAGGCGGCAAGTTCGAGCATCTCCGGGAGCATAGAAAACTATGTGACCGGAGTAAACGAACGCAGCCAACGCATCTGCGACGTGAAAGACGCGGGAGATTAGCGAGTACGAGGGCAAACCTCGCCTTCCCCAAAGAAATAGGCGATTTCGCGCGCCGCTGACTCAACGGAATCGGAACCGTGGGTACCGTTCTCAGTAAAGCTGTCAGCGTAATCTGCGCGCAGAGTGCCTGCCAGCGCATTTGCCGGGTTAGTTGCGCCCAGCAGATCGCGGTGGCGCTGTACGGCATTTTCGCTTTCCAGAACAGAAACAACGATCGGACCAGAGGTCATGAACTCAACCAGACCGTCAAAAAACGGCTTGCCATCATGCTCGGCGTAGAAGCCGCGCGCCTGCTCAACGGTCAGGTGCAGCATTTTAGTACCGACAATTTTGAACCCTGCAGCTTCAAAGCGCGCAAAGATGCTCCCAATAACGTTTTTTGCCACCGCGTTTGGTTTGATGATGGAAAAAGTACGTTCAATAGCCATGATTACCTCTGAAAAAGATGTTTTGTTGTGGTTTACCTGGCGCGGATTATAAAGAGCATCCTGGCAATTGACTATTGACGAAGATAACATTTCTTTAAAATAAGATGAATTTTAGCAACAAACAGTAACCAATTGGTCTACTGCAATGAAAATCTCACCGTCGCCACCTGTCCGGCATCATCCATCACCAGCAATTGATAATCCCCTTTGTTCGCCAACCGTAGCGTCAGGCGACGTCCTCGTTCATCCAGCCGTTCACCGTTAAGAAACCACCAACGTTCGCCTGTCCCGCCGCTGGTTTGTACCGGCAATGAGGCCTGCGCAGAACCGGGTAAACGCCTTACAATTGCGCCATCGCGAACGCCTGTCAACTGCAGCGGCAGTGAAACATCCTGTCCCAGTGGCGGACACGTGGCTGAGACCGGCGGTAGCCTTGCCCCACGTCGCTCTGACTCCGGTAACCACGGCTCCAGTGGCAAAGGCCAGACGATTAGCGTTTGCTCGTGCGCCTGCGGGCAATCCGCCGCCACACGTTGACCTTCATCGTCCAGCCAGACAGGGAAACGAATGCCACTCACTCCTTCCTGTTCGGGCAATAACAACGTTGGCGGCTGGCTATCGTCCAGTAGCCAGGTAGACAGACGGCGTCGGCAGTTGCTGTCACCGGGGGCAAGAGATTGCCCGCCCGGCCAGCACACCACACCGCGACTCACGGATTCAGGGCGTGGATCTTCCGGCTGATTTGTCCCGCGAGAGAGCAAAAGATTGTTGACCTGATTGAGCAACGGCACGGCACTGGCGAAACCAAACTGACCCACTACCGGCGTACCGTCGGGCCTGCCGGTCCAGATTCCAATCACATAACGAGCGTTAACGCCAATCGCCCATGCGTCGCGATAGCCATAGCTGGTGCCCGTTTTCCACGCCAGAGGGGCCACCCGGCTCAGCGCGTTATCCGGCAACGGCTGCCCTTCATCGGCCATAATGCGGCGAATAATCCACGCCGCGCCCGCCGACATCAGCGGACGCTCCAGCAGCGGATCGTCTGGCTGTAGGCGCAGTTTTCCCGCTTTCCCCTGGCGGGCAAAGGCGCTGTAAGCCGCTGCCATATCCTCAAGCTTTGCTCCCGCACCGCCCAAAATCAGCGACAGATTCGGTGCGGCCCCGGCGGGTAGATACAGCGATAAGCCAACGTTACGTAAGGATGCGGCAAAACGCTTCGGGCCATAGGCTTCGAGTACCTGCACAGCGGGTAAATTCAGCGAGCGCACCAACGCTTCACTCATACTCACCGGGCCATGAAAACCACTGTCAAAATTTCCTGGTCGATAATCCCCGGTTCGACGTGGTACATCCTGCAATAACGAAGCGGGATGGATGAGTCCGTCATCCAGCGCCAGACCATAAACAAACGGCTTTAGCACCGAGCCCGGCGAACGGATCGCATTCACCATATCCACATGACCAAAACGGGAGTCGTCATTCATATCTACCGACCCCACCCAGCCACGCACGCTCATATCGGTGTGATCGACCACGATCATCGCCAGCGAACTGCGCGCAGGTAAGCGTCCTTTCCAGTTTTGCGCCAGTTCTTCCAGTTGGCGCTGTAATCCGGCATCAAGGGTAGTCACGATTTTATCGCTTCGGCTTTTTCCCAGCACCATGCGCGAGAATAACGGCGCTAACTGCGGCATTTGTCTGGGCGCCAGCCAGACCGGTTCTTCGCGTGATTCCTGCACCTGCCTGACTGACCAAATGCCCTGCGTTGCCATGCGTTCCAGCACTTTATTGCGCGCCACTTCAGCACGGTCCGGCCAACGATCCGGTCGTAGGCGGCTCGGTGCCTGCGGCAGGACGGCCAGCAGCGCGGCATCGGAATAACTCAATTGTGCTGGCGATTTCCCCAGATAGGCCCAGCTTGCCGCCCCCACGCCCTGTAGCGTACCGCCAAACGGCGCACGGTTGAGATACAGCGTCAGGATGTCGCGCTTGGAGAGATGCCATTCCAGTTGCAATGCGCGCCAGAGTTGGCGGAACTTGCCGCCGAAGGTGCGGGGATGGGGATCGAGCAATCGTGCGACCTGCATGGTGAGCGTGCTGCCGCCAGAAACCACACGCCCAGAGGAGAGGTCCTGCCATGCCGCGCGCAGCACTGAAAAAGGATTAACGCCAGGATGTTTCCAGAACCAGCGGTCTTCGTAGTTGATTAACGCCTCGAGATACCGGGGTGACACTTCATCAATTGTCACCGGATAACGCCAGATGCCGTCTGCATCGGCGAAGCGCCAGAGCGGCGTACCATCATAGGCCACCACGACACGCGCCGGATCGACTTCGTGAAGCGGCAGCGGCCAGATTTTATCTGCCGCCCAAACCGCCACCACAAACAATAGCGTAGCGGCTACCAGCCAGTGCCAGCAGCCGCGCTTACCCAACACGCGCATCATTTACGGTCTGACAATCAAAAGTCCCTCTGTCGCACCGGTCGCGCGCCACTGCGGAACATACATTGATTCCACCTGTGGGACAGGAACCTGGTAGGTCCCCGGCGTTACCGCCCTCGCCAGATACACCAGCGTAACCGGTTGTCCTTCGTTAACTGCCACCGCGGCGACAAAGCGATCATCACGGAACTCAACATGCTGGATATCCGCCTGCTGCATCTGATTGAGCAGATTCGCCACTTCGCTGCCGCTATCCTGCAGGCTGGCGCTGCCGTTGGCCAGATTCTGGTTTTCAAGTTCCAGGCCCGCAGGCAGTAAGTCGACCACCAGCGCATCCGGTACGTTCTGACTGGCTTTCACCTCCAGCCAGACCAGCACCAGCTCGCCGCTGCGCAGAGAATCCAACGATTTGCTGTTCCCGTCGAGTCCCAGGATCTGACGCTCAATGTGCAGCACATTACTGGCAGGCGTCGGCGAGGTTTGCGGGTAACCACTCACATCCAAACGCAGCCACAGCGGCAGGCTACCTGTATTGGTCACGCTCAGCGTAGACAGCGCGTCGGCATCCAGATTACGCGTCTGTGATTTCTCTGCGGCTAACGGTTGTTCAGAGAATGACGTTTGCGCCTGCCATGAGCCAGGCAAGTCCTGCAACGTATGTGCGGCAAAGAACAGCGCATTATTTTCCTGAGTAGAGAGCCAGCGCTGCCCAAAGGCCTGTTCTGACAAGGTGTTCAGCAACGTATTCTGCACCTCAGGTTTAAGTTTGTTTTCTTCCAGCAATGCCAGCATCAGCGCGTTGTCGCGAAGTTGACTGCCGTAATCCGCCATCCACTGATGCGCATCGCGGCGTGGCGTATTCAACGCCAGCGTCAGCGCCTGTTCACTGCGGTTAGCATCGCCCATGTTTTTCAGCGCGATCCCCAATTGTAACAACGGTAAACCCGAAGCCGCCTGCGTACGACGCTCCCAGATTTCACGCAGCGCACCTAGCGGGGCTTTCTGCTGACGAGCCAGTACCAGCGCGGAGTAGGCCTGGACGGCAAACCGGCTCGCTGAAGCGTCGTCGGTATAACGAATCGACATCATGCCCGGATCCTGCAAGTAGCGCAGCAATCGCTCATTGCCCCGGTTAATGACCTCTGTCGGAACGCTATAGCCTTGTTCATTCGCCCGAACGAGGAAATCCATCACATACGCGGTCAACCAGTACTCTTCCGACCCGTTCTTATCCCACAGTGCGAAACCGCCGTTATCACGTTGCATTTGCAGTAAACGAGAGATACCAATCTCTATTGCCGCGCGGCGTTTTTCATCACTGTCGCCCGCGATACCTAATGCCTTCATCTGCGCGGCGTTGGTGTATAAAGACGGGAATAACCCGCTCGCCGTTTGCTCGAGGCAACCGTAAGGATAAGCTTTCAGTTCACGGATGTAGCGCGCCAGATTCAACGGCGGTTTACCGCTGAACAGCAGTTGTCCCTGCATCGTCGCTGGAGAGAAGCTCATCAGTTCTTCGCCCGGAAGCTGCCAGGTTGCACCCGGCTGAAGTGCGACACCGTTGTTGATGGTTTGCGCCGGGAACGCCGGACGCACGCCAATCTTCCACTGCTTATGCTGAACAGGCAGCGTTTCGCCCGGTAACGTCAGACCGCTAATCTGCGCCTGAATTTCGCCATCGCCAAAACCCTCTCGCGCACGTACCGGAACAAACAATGTTGTCCGTACGCCCGGTGCCAGATTTACCGGCGCGGGATCTTGCCCCATCAGCTCCAGTAAACCGCTGGCCACGAGCTTAATGTCCAGCGTTTGTGGTTTGTCAGTCAGGTTGGTCACGTCCATCGTCAGGCGCGACGTATCCCCCCCAGCCAGAAAGCGCGGCATGTTCAGTTCAGCAATCACCGGCGCGGCGACAATCACTTTGCTTTCACTGCTGCCAAAATCATCCGCCGTCCAGGCCTGCGCCATTACCCGCAGCTCGCCGTTGAAATCACCAATAGGTAACGTCACCGTACCTTCGCCCTGGTCGTTAAGCATGACTGGCAATGCCTGTTGCGCCACAATATTAACGTGATTGACTGGAGGTTTGCCGCCGCGTTTTAACTCATCGCCATCACCACCAAAGCGCAGCGCCGCCAAACGTCCTTGCCCTTCTATCACCTGGCCGTAAATATCATAAATATCCGCGCCATAGCGTTTTTGCCCGAAAAACGCCTGCCACGGATCCGGCGTGGCGTAATCGGTAATGTTCAATACCCCGCTGTCAACGGCAGAGACCAGTACGTTAACCTGTTTAGGCACGTCGCCATTTTTAACGCTGGCTTTAATCTTGACGGTCAACGGCTGATTTGGCCGTATTTTCGCCGGGCTTTCCAGCGCCAGCCCCAAACGACGGTTTTCATCACCTAACGGTAAATGCAGAAGGCCGACAGCCCTTTTGGGCGTTGCCGAGCGAGACTTATCGCCCGGACGAACCACCAGTGCGCTGAGATACAAATCGTGGCGGTTCCAGGTTTTATCGACCGGAATGGAGATATCAAGCCCCTCTGCCGGCACGTTTATCTCTTGCCACCATAGCGGGCCTTCGCTGGACTCCACCATCGCATAACCTTTGCCGGCGGCGGGTGCGGCAATGTGCAGCTTCATGGTATCACCGGGACGATAACTGGGTTTATCCAGTTTCAGGGTCACACGATCAGGACGCACTGACCCGCTGCCGTCGCTGTTATCCTGCCAGCTATAACCGGCCCAGAAGCGCACGCTGCTCACCGCATCATTCGGAGCTTTCACTTCCAGACGGTAAGCACCCCACTCAACCGGGAAGCTGACTTTACCGGTTTCATCGGCCTTAAGATCCAGGGTCTGCTCCCCCTCAATCAGATCTTTTTGATCGAACTGTGATTGCCACCCCTCGCCTTCAGACCAGTTCCAGTAATAATCACGACGTTCACGGATCAAGCGCACCTGCAAACCGGATACCGCTTTTTTCTCGCCTTGTGCGTTGGCATACACGATATCAAACGCGGCATTGCTGCCCTCATCAACGATGGGCTGATTCACGGTGGTATCGGTGCGGTAGTCATAAACGGCTTTCGCTGCAAACTGCGGACGAATACCCGGCAGCGTATCCGCAGGCCAGATGGCCTGTTCAACCCGACGCGTCACCGGGCGACCACCTGACTCCAGCAGGCTGGCTTGCAGAATGACCTGTAACGGGGAATGCGTCTCCTGCCACTGGCTGTTAGTGATTACTTCGCCGCGTCCGTGGTCATCCAGCGTGAGCTGAACTTCATCGAGGCTACGGGAAAGGTTTTCTTCAGCGATATTCCCAAACTGGAACCCCGGCAATGCCTGCACCGCATCCCGCAATGGTCGCAGATAAAGCTGTCCTTGCAGAGCATTGCCGTTGGCGGGCGCGCCATACAGGTAATAGCCCACCGCAGAGAACTTCACTTCATCAGTTGGCGCCACCGGCATCTTACTGGCGGTGAGGTTAAGCGCCATCCGCTCCGGCATAAAATCTTCGACATGGAAATCCCACATCCGTGACTGGTTGTCACCAGTATTGGCACGAATATGCCACATGCCGGTTGGTGCGCTGCTGTCCAGCGGCCAGCTAAAGCGGTACAAGCCGTTTTCCGGTTGGCTAACTACCGAGCGTAAAACCTGTCCGTCGGGTTTCACGACTTCCAGCTTCACCGGCTGGTCGGGTAACGTTTTGCCGTCGCTGTCACGCAGTAATCCGTTGAGGATCACCGTTTCGCCGGGGCGATAGAGGTCACGAGGACCAAACATAAAGAACTGTTTGCTGTATCCCGGCGCGCCAGCGATATCAAACTCAGCCAGATCTAACGCCGGGAGCTTCAGGTCCAGCAGCGTGGTTTGTCCGTCTTTGCGAGCCAGCAATAAGGCAGCGTCTTTATCATTCTCCAGCTTTACATGTCCTTGCGCATCGCTGGTCGCCTGCGCCAGCGTCTGCCCTTTTTCGTTGAGTAACGTGACCTCAATACCCTGCTGCGCAGCGCCATTTTCCAGACTCTGCGTAAAGACATCCAGTTGAGTGTGGTAACGGTGCACAGACACGCCAATATCACTGAGCGTAAACAGCGTAGCGGCATTGCTGTAGTTGTATTTTCCAGCCTGATTCATAACCGCAATGTAAACTCCCGCCTGCTGCAGCGGTTTGATATCGCTAAGCGGTAGCAGCAGTTTCTCGCGGGTGTTACGCGCAGGATTAAGGTCAAAGCGCCCGGTATAAACCAGTTCAGCCATCTTCAGCAGATTGTCAGACTCCCAGTTAGACAGCGAGTTGCGGTATTCCCACTGGCTGACAAACGCACCGAGCGACTCAGGCTTAACGCGAAAGAAGTTCACATCCACGCTATTAACGTTAAGGGCCATCACCGGCAGCCCTTCAATCACTTTGCCTGGCAGCAGCGAGCCACGACTGGCGAAGCCTACGCTTGGCTGGACATCGCGGGTGGTAATGTTTTTTTCATAGTCGATAGCGAACGTTGCTTTATTCAGCGCCAGCAACTCACGCTCGATGCTCACCACCAGTTCGCGATTAGGTTCGAGATGGCGTAAGCGTAGCTCTTTCAAATTTGGCGCCAGTTCCCAGGCTCCATCCACTTTGCCGCTTTTTTTATCAACCACGTGTAGTACGCGAGAAAAATCTTGTTCAGGATCGAGAGGAATAGAAAAAGTCAGCACCAGCGTCGCCGCACCATCCAACTGGACTTCTGAGGCATCCAGCAGCGTCAGCGGCTTGCCCTGGCTTTGCTGCATCAGCTTATGTAATTGCGCCGGATCTTTTGCCAACGTGGTCTGTGGGGCGGGCGTATCATTTTTTGCCGCCATCGACGGCTTATCGTTATTATCGCACCCCGCCAACGCCAACATCAGCAGACAGGCCACTACGTGTAATTGTTTCATTTTTCATCCCTGGCCTGAGTGGCCCGTTAGCTACGTAGAACAACTATTATGCGTCAGATTTCAGGCGGTGGAAGTCAGTAATGAGATGTTGTTGTCTGAATTTTCGTGATTAATGTGGGTCCACCTGACAAATCAGCCTCTTTTACTTGTCGCTTTACGGTAAACAGCCGACAATTTGCCGAAACCTGGTAAAAATGGAGATGCCTATGACCACCGCCTTCTTTGTCGCTGCCGACTGGCTTGTCGAACACATTGACGATCCGGAAATACAAATTATTGATGCCCGGATGGCTCCTCCAGGACAGGAAGAACGCGATGTTGGCGAGGAGTATCGCGCCGGCCATATCCCTGGCGCGGTCTTTTTTGATATCGAAGCGCTCTCCGACCATACTTCTGCATTGCCGCATATGCTGCCACGTCCGGAGGCTTTCGCCGTAGCCATGCGCGAGCTGGGTGTACATCAGGATAAACACCTGGTCATCTACGATGATGGCAATCTGTTTTCTGCCCCGCGAGCCTGGTGGATGCTGCGCACGTTTGGCGTCGAAAATGTCTCCATTTTGGCAGGCGGTTTTGCGAGCTGGCAGCGTGATGCGTTACCGTTGCAGAAAGGGAACGTTGATTTGCCCGAAGGCGAGTTTGACGCTGCGTTTACGCCAGAGGCCGTAGTGCGGGTGACCGATGTCCTGCTGGCCAGCCATGAAAAAACCGCACAGATTGTCGATGCTCGCCCGGCAGCGCGTTTTAACGCCGAAGTTGATGAGCCGCGACCAGGCCTCAAGCGTGGTCATGTGCCCGGAGCGCTTAACGTACCGTGGACCGAACTGGTTCGTGACGGCGAACTGAAAACCACCGAAGAGCTGGATGCTATCTTCTTTAGCCACGGCGTGAGCTTTGACCGCCCAATTATCGCCAGCTGTGGCTCAGGCGTAACGGCTGCCGTGGTGGTGCTGGCACTTGCCACGCTGGGTGTGTCCAACGTCGCGTTGTATGACGGCGCATGGAGCGAGTGGGGTGCTCGCAACGATTTACCGGTAGAACCGGTATTATAAAGCTGGAAATGCCGGATAGCGCTTCGCTTATCCGGCTTACAATTTAGATAATCCGATTCTGTTTAAAGTCGCGCAGGAAACCGCCCCAGCGGCGTTCGTAGAACGGTGCGATGTGCTCAGTGATAAAGTGGCTCACGCCCTTCTCACCTTTGACCACCTGGCAGATATCAATCGGTTCATCACCTGGCAACGTATCAGTCGCCACGCTGCCCGCGACATGAATGATCTCTTCAATATCACCGTCGGCTTCAATGCCAATCAACAGGTTGGGTTGGGCATCCGGACTTTCTTTGATTGAGCAGAGAAATGCCCGTTTTACCGGTTTAATGGTTTTAAACAGCGTGGTCAGCGAGTCAATCATCTGCGCCGGAGGTTCAGCGACTTCAGAGAGGATCAGCGATTCACCGCCTTCCAGTACTTCCTGGGTACTGAGCGGATTCCCTTCATCTCCCATCAGCAGGCTTATTTCACGCGGCATAAATTCTTTGCCGGTCGGCAGTTTCGCGTTGAGAAACAGCGTTTCGCCAAGCGTCATTTCAAACAACGTGCGCACTGGCATGACAACAAATGCCTGCTCCTCTTCAACCGCCTGCTGCAAGGCTTCCAGAGAGGTGAAGAACGGGATCACGGTCGTGCCATCTTCTTTTTCCCAGTGCTGAAGGTCGAGCGCACTATCTTCAACCACCGTCTCACCTTCTGCGGCAGTACCTGGCACCCAGACGGTAGACTCCAGTAAAGTACGGAAAAATGCCGGACGATGCGCAGGCTCTGTCGCCGCTTGCTCCAGCAGGATTTCTAATTCGTTTTTCGTTTCGGACATAAGGATCACAAATTGGGTAAATACATGTAGGCCGGATAAGCGTAGCGCCATCCGGCCATACAATCATGAATTATGCGGTCAACAGATTCGCGATAGTACGCACACCTAAACCGGTTGCGCCCGCAGCCCACTGCTCAACCGGCGCTTTGCGATAGGTTGCAGAGCAGTCGATGTGCAGCCAGCCCTGCTGATAGTTTTCCACGAAATGGGACAGGAAGCCCGCCGCAGTGCTTGCACCCGCCGGATAAGCCGCGCTGCCGGTATTATTCAGCTCGGCAAAGTTAGACGGCAACTGGCTACGGTGGAACTCTGCCAACGGCAGACGCCAGAACGGCTCGTTTTCTTGCGCCGCACTTGCCAGCAGACGGGCAGCCAGTTCATCATCAAAGCTAAACAGCGCGTGGTAATCGTTGCCCAGTGCCGTTTTTGCCGCACCGGTCAGCGTGGCAGCATCAATGATCAATTCTGGTTTTTGCGCGCTGGCGTCGATCAGGCCATCGGCCAGCACCAGACGCCCTTCAGCATCAGTATTCATCACTTCAACTTTTTTACCGTTGCGATAGTGAATAATATCGCCGAGCTTAAAGGCGTTACCGCTGATCAGGTTATCCGCGCAGCACAGATACAGCTTCACGCGCTTGTTCAGACCACGGGTGATGGCGAACGCCAGCGCGCCGGTCACCGTTGCCGCGCCGCCCATATCAGACTTCATCGAGTCCATAAAAGCGCTTTGCTTGATGCTGTATCCGCCGGAGTCAAAGGTAATTCCCTTGCCAACCAGACAGGCATAAACCGGAGCTTCTTTATCGCCAGTTGGATTGTAATCCAGTGCCAGCAGCACCGGAGGACGTTCGGAGCCACGACCTACGGTATGCAATCCCATGTAGTTCTGCTCGCGCAGATCTTCGCCTTTAGTGATCCGATAAGAGACGTTATCGCAGGCAACAGAACACAGCAGGTCTACTGCGCGTTGCGCCAGCTGTTCCGGGCCCAGCTCTTCTGCCGGGGCGTTAATGGTATCGCGCACCCAGTCAATAATCTTCAGACGGTTATCCAGCTCTTTGCGCTGTGTCTCGTCCAGAGCAGCCCACTCAACGTTGCGGGTGCCTTTTGGTCCTTTGTAGCCCTGCCAGAACGCCCAGCTACGTTCGGTATCCCAGCCTTCACCTTCCAGTTGGACATGTTTAATACCCAGGCCGTCAATTTTACGGGCAGCGCGCTGGATAAGGCCGAGGTCATCTTTTCCGTTCAGGTGCAGGGTAATGCCGTCATTATTAATGCTGTATGTCGCCTTTTCACCCCAGCGGGCGTCGGCGGGTTGCGTGGAAAGCGTAATTTTCATGGCTTCTGTCATTTTATTTATCCTTATTTTCGCGCATACAGGAAAACGGGCCACCCGTGGGCAGCCCGTTGACTTATTCGGCTTCGTCCAGCCAGACCAGCAAAATGGCCTCAAGGATTTTTTCGTTCGATGCCTGTGGATCATCATCGAACTCTTCCAGGTCACAGATCCACTGGTGCAGATCGGTGAAACGAACGGTCTTAGGGTCGAGATCGGGGAACGCGTCGTACAGCGCCTCGCCAATTTCACGGCTATCGGTCCACTTCAGTCCCATACTACCCTCTGTTAATGCTCACGTGCATGATTGATTGTGTAACGTGGGATTTCGACCACTAAATCGTCCTCGGTGACGCGCGCCTGACAGCTTAAACGGCTCTCCGGCTCCAGTCCCCAGGCTTTATCCAGCATATCGTCTTCTTCTTCTGTGCTTTCCGGCAAAGAATCAAAACCTTCACGTACGATGCAGTGGCAGGTTGTGCAGGCACAGGATTTTTCACAGGCGTGTTCAATCTCAATACCGTTACGCAGGGCAACGTCAAGAATGGTTTCGCCGGTCTCAGCTTCCAGAACTGCGCCATCGGGACAGAGATCCTGATGAGGCAAAATAACAATCTTTGGCATATTAAACCTCGTCCACGGAATGGCCCTTCAGCGCGCTACGGACGGATTTGTCCATGCGGCGAGCGGCGAATTCCTGGGTTTGTTTGTCTACGTTTTTAATGGCTTGTTCTATCGCGTCAACATCGTCACCCTGTGAAACCTCGCTCAAATGCGCGGCGGCGGTGTCGATAGCCTGACGTTCTGCGGCGCTTAACAGCGCGGCATCAGCGTTCAGCGCACCGGATAAACTCTCCAGCACGCGTGCCGCTTCGACTTTCTGTTCTGCCAGCATACGCGCTTTAACGTCCTGCTCGGCAAAACTCATCGAATCCTGAATCATGGAGGCGATTTCACTGTCGGTCAGACCGTAGGACGGTTTAACCTGAATTGAGGACTCAACGCCGGTAGATTTTTCCATCGCGGTGACGCTGAGCAGGCCATCGGCGTCCACCTGGAAGGTCACGCGGATATGCGCGCCACCCGCCGGCAACGCCGGGATACCGCGCAGTGCAAAACGCGCCAGGGAACGGCAGTCCTGCACCAGCTCACGCTCGCCTTGCATCACGTGAATGGACATCGCGGTTTGGCCATCTTTAAAGGTGGTAAAATCCTGCGCGCGCGCCACCGGAATCGTGGTGTTACGTGGGATCACTTTCTCCACCAGACCGCCCATGGTTTCAAGACCAAGCGACAGCGGGATAACGTCCAGCAGCAGCATTTCGCTGTCCGGTTTATTTCCGACCAGAATATCTGCCTGGATTGCCGCACCAATAGCGACCACTTTGTCCGGGTCGATAGAGGTCAGCGGCGTACGGCCAAAAAATTCACCGACACGTTCACGCACCAGCGGCACGCGTGTTGAACCACCGACCATCACCACTTCCAGCACATCCTGCGGCTCAACGCCCGCATCTTTCAGCGCGCGACGGCAGGCCAACAGCGTACGCTTAATCAGTGCGGAAATGAGTTCATTAAAGGTTTCACGGGTGATTTCACCCTGCCATCCCGCCACGTTAACCGTCACAGAATCGGCGTCGCTAAGCGCGATTTTCGCGGCAATCGCGGCATCCAGCAGCTCGCGCTGTACGCGGTTATCACTGCGATCGGCAACACCCGCCTGCTCGCGAATGTAATCTGCCAGCAGATGGTCAAAGTCGTCGCCGCCGAGCGCGGAATCACCGCCGGTCGCCAGCACTTCGAACACGCCGCGACTCAGGCGCAGAATAGAAATATCAAACGTGCCGCCGCCAAGGTCATAGACGGCGATCACGCCTTCCTGACCTGAGTCCAGGCCATAGGCGATCGCCGCAGCTGTCGGTTCGTTCAGCAAACGCAATACGTGCAGACCCGCCAGACGCGCGGCGTCTTTGGTCCCCTGACGCTGTGCATCGTCAAAGTAAGCCGGAACGGTGATCACCACGCCGTCCAGTTCTCCGGACAGCGATTCGGTTGCCCGCGCGGCCAGCGCTTTCAGAATGTCAGCGGAGACGCGCACCGGATTAAGCAAACCGGCAGCGGTTTCAATCATCGGCAAGCCATTTTCGCTTGCCTGGAAGGTATAAGGTAAATGCGGGTAACGCGCCTGGATATCCGTCAGAGAGCGGCCCATCATGCGTTTTACCGAACTGACGGTGTTTGCCGTATCCAGCGCGGCATTGGCGCGGGCATCGTAACCGACAGAGTAGCCCTGTTGCTGATAGTGAACCACTGACGGCAACAGGTGGCGACCTTCATGGTCTGCCAGCGTTTCGGCCTGGCCGCTGCGTACGGTCGCAACCAGGGAGTTGGTGGTGCCTAAATCGATACCTACCGCCAGACGACGCTGGTGCGGTGCGGCGCTCAGACCAGGCTCACTAATTTGTAATAAGGCCATTTTCGCTTCCGGAAATTAAAAATCGAGCAGTTTTTCTTCGAGTTGTTCTGCACTGCTTCGCAGTTTATCGAGAAAACGCAGTTTACGCACGGTATCTGCCGCCGCGTCCCACGTCTCGCTATCCAGTTGTTCCACCATCAATTGATGGCGTACGTTATACATTTCGCTAACGCGTTGCATAAACGTATCCAGACGTTGACTGTCTTTTGCCTGTTCAATTTCGTCCAGCTCTTCGCGCAGCTCCAGCTGTTCCATCAGGAACGCGGTGTCGCGCACCGTGTGTTGCTCGCTACGGATATCAAAGCCGTGTAAAGACAGTAAGTATTCCGCGCGCATCAAAGGATGACGCAGCGTTTGCCAGGCCTGGTTGATCGTGGCGGACTGCGAAACCGCAGCAAGTTGTTCCGCCTGGGAACCGCTGGCGAATTTATCAGGATGATACTGACGTTGTAGATCCTGAAAACGTAGGCTCAGCGCCTGAGTATCGAGCTGATAACGGGCCGGTAAGCCAAAGAGGGTGAAGTAGTCCATAACATTCTCAGGGTAGCCTGTTAGAACAAACCCCACACGTAGCAAAGCCACGGTGGGGTTTTCGGGTGACGCACGTTATACGTGGAAGCTTTCGCCACATCCACATTCGTCTTTCACATTCGGGTTAGTAAACTTAAACCCTTCGTTAAGACCTTCTTTGACGAAGTCTAACTGCGTACCGTCGAGGAATTGCAGGCTCTTACCGTCGACCACAACTTTAACGCCTTTGTCTTCAAACACGGTATCTTCAGCCGCCGGCTCGTCAACAAATTCCAGTACATAGGCCATACCTGAGCAGCCGGAGGTTCTCACGCCCAGACGCAGACCAAACCCTTTACCGCGGTTTGCCAGGAAGGTATTTACACGCGCTGCTGCACTGTCGCTTAAGGTAATCGACATAATAAAACCTCAACTCTTAATTATTTTGCTTCACGTTTGCTTTTGTAATCCGCAATCGCGGCTTTAATTGCGTCTTCAGCCAGAATAGAGCAGTGAATTTTCACCGGTGGCAGTTCAAGCTCGTCGGCGATATCGGTGTTTTTAATCGCCTGTGCTTCGTCCAGAGATTTCCCTTTCACCCATTCGGTAACCAGAGAGCTGGAGGCAATAGCGGAACCGCAGCCGTAAGTCTTGAAACGCGCGTCTTCAATGATACCTTCATTGTTGACTTTAATCTGCAACTTCATCACGTCGCCACAGGCCGGTGCACCCACCATGCCGCTGCCCACGTTCTCGTCGCTGTTGTCAAAAGAGCCCACGTTGCGTGGATTCTCGTAATGATCGATTACTTTTTCGCTGTAAGCCATGATGAATTCTCCTTATTGGTGCCGAATTAGTGATGTGACCATTCAATACTGTTCAGATCCACGCCCTGTTTGAACATTTCCCACAGTGGGGAAAGGTCACGCAGACGGCCGATGGAGTTGCGAACCAGATTGATGGTGTAGTCAATCTCTTCTTCGGTAGTGAAACGACCTAAAGAGAAACGAATTGAGCTGTGTGCCAGCTCGTCGGTCATCCCCAGCGCACGCAGCACGTAGGATGGCTCCAGGCTTGCAGAAGTACATGCAGAACCGGAGGATACTGCCAAATCTTTCAGTGCCATAATCAGCGATTCGCCTTCAACATAGTTGAAGCTGACGTTGAGAATGTTCGGTGCGCCCTGCTCGAGATCGCCGTTAAGATACACTTCTTCCATATCTTTCACGCCGTCCCACAGACGGTTACGCAGGCTGCGCAGGCGCGCCATCTCTGTTTCCATCTCTTCTTTGGCGATACGATATGCTTCACCCATACCAACGATCTGGTGCACAGGCAGTGTACCGGAACGCATGCCACGCTCGTGACCGCCGCCGTGCATCTGGGCTTCAATACGAATACGCGGTTTACGACGCACGTACAGCGCACCGATACCTTTCGGGCCATAGATTTTGTGACCGGAGAAGGACATCAGGTCGACTTTCAGCTGGCTCAGATCGATAGGCAGTTTGCCCACGCTCTGGGTTGCATCGACGTGATAGATGATGCCGCGCGCACGGCACATTTCGCCGATAGTCGCGATATCCTGCACCACGCCGATTTCGTTATTCACGTGCATGATGGAGACGAGAATGGTGTCGTCACGCATTGCCGCTTCAAGTTCTTTCAGGTCGATAATGCCGTTACGCTGCGGGGCGAGGTAGGTGACTTCAAACCCTTCGCGCTCCAGCTGGCGACAGGTGTCCAGCACGGCTTTGTGTTCGGTTTTGCTGGTGATGATGTGCTTGCCTTTTTTCTGATAAAAGTTGGCTACACCTTTGATCGCCAGGTTGTCGGATTCGGTCGCACCGGAGGTGAAAACAATCTCACGCGGGTCGGCACCCACCAGGTCAGCAATCTGATTACGGGCGATATCAACCGCCTCTTCAGCATGCCAGCCAAAACGGTGTGAACGGGAAGCTGGGTTACCAAAGTTTCCGTCCAGGGTCAGACACTGCATCATTTTCTCGGCAACACGCGGGTCCACCGGCGTGGTTGCGGAGTAATCGAGATAAATCGGTAATTTCATTGCTCTATAAACTCCGTACATCGCTTCAATGCAAGGAATCAGGCAACCGGCTGGATGTACGACCGAGTTAACGGGGCGTCTGGCACCCCGGCCTGATTCTAATATCTTATTATCTTTACCCTAAATAGTTCGTGTTGCAGCAAGGCGGCAAACTTGAGAGTGCCCAGGAGCTTACATCATGTAAGTGACTGGGGCGAGCAAGTGCGGCTAACGCAGTTGCGGCACGAAATATAACGGGCAAATTATGCGCGTAACTTAACGTCGATCGCGTCTTGTGCACGATTAGTGCGTGGAGCGTCATGTGTGTGCTGGCGACCAGACACATCCAGGACTTCCTGATTATTCACCAGTTCGCCCAACGTAATGTTGTTGAGGAAGCCGGTCAGACGATCGCTCAGATCGCGCCACAGCGCGTGAGTCAGGCATTTATCGCCGCCCTGACAACCGCCTTTGCCCTGGCAACGAGTCGCATCTACTGACTCGTCCACAGCGCTGATAACTTCACCTACTGCGATGCTGCCGGCATCTTTACCCAGCAGATACCCGCCGCCTGGCCCACGTACGCTGGAAACCAGACCGTTTTTACGCAAACGGGAAAACAGCTGCTCCAGATATGACAGGGAAATTCCCTGACGTTCAGAAATATCAGCCAACGGTACCGGGCCCGTTTCGGAGTTGAGCGCAACGTCCAACATTGCGGTCACGGCATAACGCCCTTTTGATGTCAGTCTCATGTCTTACTTAGCCTCAAACTCGCCCCTGCCCGGGGTTTTTTATTGTAAAATGGGGGTATTGCATAGCAGGGGCAAGTCTGACATTCCCGACTAAATCAGTCAACTATTTACTTGACTAATTTAGTCAGGTATTTAACCTTCAGTGCCATTTTTACTTGCCGGAGGCGTTACGTTTACTTGCCTTTATTCTGTTGCTCAATTGAAGCTAAAATTCCGCGCAAAATGTTCAGCTCCTGGCTCTCAGGACGTGCGCGCGTAAACAGACGGCGCAGCTTGTTCATCACCTGTCCCGGATGCCCTTCGCGGATAAACCCGGTCGACAGCAGCGTTTGTTCCAGATGACCGTAAAAACGCTCTAAATCATCGACCAGCGGGTACTCAGCGTCTTCGTATTCTGCGGTCTTCTCGCTTTCCTGCGTCGCCAGCCAGGCCATGCGCACTTCATAAGAAATGACCTGTACCGCCATCGCCAGATTCAGCGAACTGTATTCCGGGTTCGCGGCAATAGCGACGTGGTAATGGCACTTCTGCAGTTCTTCATTCGTCAGGCCAACGCGTTCACGACCAAACACCAGCGCCACGGGCGAACTCGTCGCTTCAGAGACGCTTTTTAAGCCGCATTCGCGCGGATCCAGCATCGGCCACGGCAGCGTACGGGAGCGCGCGCTGGTGCCTACCACCAGGCTGCAACCTGCCAGCGCTTCATCGAGAGTATCGACGATCTGCGCGCTGCCGATCACATCGCTGGCACCTGCCGCCAGAGCGATGGCCTGGGAATCCGGTTTAACCAGTGGATTTACCAACCACAGATTGGTTAAACCCATGGTTTTCATTGCGCGGGCTACAGAGCCCATGTTGCCAGTGTGAGAGGTTTCCACCAGCACAATTCGAATATTTTGCAGCATTGTATTTCTTCGGCTAAAGATTATTCGACCATATTATCATAAAACGAAGACATATTCCGAACTCGCTGCTATACTCTGCGCCGTTTTCCCGTTCTTTAACATCCAGTGAGAGAGACCGATGCATCCGATGCTGACCATCGCCGTGCGCGCAGCGCGCAAGGCGGGTAATGTAATTGCCAAACACTACGAAACCCCCGACTCTGTAGAAACCAGCCAGAAAGGCAGCAATGATTTCGTGACTAACGTCGATAAAGCCGCCGAAGCGATTATTATCGAAACTATTCGCAAATCTTACCCACAGCACACCATCATCACCGAAGAAAGCGGTGAGCACGCTGGTGAAGATCAGGATGTTCAATGGGTTATCGATCCACTGGATGGCACTACTAACTTCGTAAAACGTCTGCCGCACTTCGCGGTATCCATCGCGGTACGCATTAAAGGCCGTACTGAAGTCGCCGTTGTTTACGATCCAATGCGTAACGAACTGTTCACCGCAACTCGCGGCCAGGGCGCACAGCTGAACGGCTATCGTCTGCGTGGCAGCACCGCCCGCGATCTGGACGGCACCATCATCGCCACCGGTTTCCCGTTCAAAGCGAAGCAGCACGCTGCTTCTTATATGAAAATTCTTGGCAAAATGTTTACCGAGTGCGCTGACTTCCGCCGCACAGGTTCTGCTGCGCTGGATCTGGCTTATGTGGCCGCTGCGCGCGTTGACGGTTACTTCGAAATTGGTTTGAAACCCTGGGACTTCGCCGCAGGTGAGCTGATTGCGCGTGAAGCCGGCGCACTGGTTTGCGACTTCACCGGTGGTCATAACTACCTGGCGACCGGCAACATCGTTGCAGGTAACCCGCGCGTTGTTAAAGCCATGCTGGCTAACATGCGTGACGAACTGAGCGATGCGCTGAAGCGTTAATCTGCTGTGGTGCCGGATGCGACGCTTTCGCGTCTTATCCGGCCTACAAGTCATACCATTCCGCTCACTAACCTAAAACGGTCTTATCCCTCGCCCTACCGGCACCGCGCTCATCCACATCACTACCGCAGCAACAATAAGCACTGCACCACCGGCTAATGCCAGCGTTGTCCAGCCAATCTGTCGCCACAGCACCGGCGCTTTATGTCCGCTAAGTCTCACCGCCAGTGAGCGAAAACTGTGTACCAGCAGAGCCAGTGACGTAATCGTCAAAGAGGTTCCTGCCGCCATCGCCAACGCCGACGCCATGCCCCAGCTAAAGACGCCAACCACTTTACTGAACAGCAGCACCATAATTGCACCAGAGCAGGGACGCATGCCCATGGAGAGAATAATCATCAGCCGCGCGCGCCAGTCATCGCCGCTTTGCAGTTGTTCCGGCTTGGGCAAATGCTGATGCCCACAACCGCAGCCCTCGTGATGCACATGGTACGGCGTAAAGGCGGTGAATTTCGGCCGACGCAGCAGCTGGCGCAATTTCTTCAGCGCACGGACGCACAATAAAACGCCCAACATGCCAACCAGCGCATAACTTCCCTTCTCCAGCCAGAAACTGCTCATATGCAGCTGCCGGGCAGGCAGTTGCAGCACCGTGAGGACTACAACCACCAGTCCTATTGCCACCAGCCCCTGCAATAGTGAAGACGCCAGCGTCAGCCCAATGCTCGACTTGAGCTTCGACGGATGCGTCGCAAGCCAGGTCGTGATGACAATTTTGCCGTGCCCCGGCCCCAATGCGTGCAATACCCCATAAAGAAAGCTAAACAACAGCAGAGATCCGCCCGCACGAGTGGGATTCGCGGCAACCGCTTTCAGCAACCCGCTCATCTGCTGGTTAACGTCGCGCTGCCAGACAACACTTTGCATCATTACCTGAGGCCAGGCCTGCCACAACCACAGCCCCCCGCCTGTCGCCAGCAACAAAAAGACCGCCAGCGGCCATAGCGTGAGCCAACGGCGTCTGGCTGCGCGTTGTTGATAAACTACTGACATTGCAGTGTCACCGTCTGTGCAAACTGTTTACCCAATTCCATATCCTCCGGCGGAGCGTCTTCTTTATCCAGCGACTGCGCAAAGCTCAGCATGTGTTCATTCGGCGTCGGCGTATGCATTGAAATATGGCATTGCTGGCTTATAGTCTGCGAAAGCCGGGCGTCGCTGTCTTTGTCATAGCTCATATCGACGTAGTAGGTCGGATCGAAGGTTGAAATAGTATATTTTTGACCGCTCAGTGGTTGAGCTTCGGCCAGCGGCAGAACGAACGTCAGCACCGCCTGGTGTTCTTCACGCTCCATGCCATATTCCGTCGGTCTGTTTTTAAACTTTACCTTTTTCCCATCGTGCCACACTTCGGTGAAATAGTGCTGCCCGAGAACGTTGGCCATCACTTCCGCCGCCAGTTTCTTCCAAATTTCATCGCCAGGTTTAGCATTCCCCGCGTCGTAGAGCAGATCCGCCGACGTGATTTCATCCATCGTCCAGCGCATTTTTAGCGCGACGAACCGATCATTCTCGCTCACGACTTCGGTTTTCAGATGAATAAAGCTGTGGGGATGCGCACCTGCGCCAAAGGACAGGACAGCGAGAAACAACGTCATAATGATACGTTTAACGCCTTGCATGAGTTCTCCACGTTAAAAATCAACACCGCCACAAATAATGATGCCGTATTTGGCGCAAGTGTGCCGAGGATACCATCGAACGAAAAAAAGTTGAGCACCCTTTTCCGGTATCGATTCAGTTCTCAATTTCGATAATTTATTCTTCATCAATGTCAGCCTAAATCCCTTTTTTACGCCACAACTTAAGTTAAATGAAAATAGAATGTTAATTAATGGTTTAATTTTAATGTTTTTTTTAACTTTAAATTCATTCGCATCAATAAAAATCCGCTCAATTTTAACCAAAATATAACTGTTTATTTTCCATAAATTAACAATAACGGATATAGATCACATTCATCAAACTTGTGGTTCATTCCCTCTTCCATTCGTTGTTAACTTCACGCCGTGACATGTCCTGCCCCCTACAAAAGGTACAACTATGAAATTCAAACTCGCATTACTCAGTGCAACCCTGGTTTCTGCATGCATGTTGTCCGGCACGTCCTTTGCGGCGGAAAAATATGAAATTGCTGTGGTTGCCAAAGTCACCGGTATTCCCTGGTTTAACCGCATGGAAACCGGTGTTAACGAAGCAGCAAAAAAACTGGATGTGAACGCTTACCAGACCGGTCCGTCTACGCCGGATCCGGCACAGCAGGTCAAAGTGATTGAGGATCTGATCGCCAAAAACGTCAACGCGATCATCGTGGTACCGAACGATGCCAAAGTTCTTGAGCCAGTACTGAAAAAAGCGCGCGATAAAGGCATTGTGGTCCTGACGCACGAATCCCCAGACGAGCAAATCGGTCAGTGGGATATCGAAACCATCGATAGTGAAAAATACGCACAAGCCAACGTCGATGAGCTAGCAAAAAACATGGGCGGCAAAGGGGGTTATGCCATCTATGTTGGTTCGCTGACGGTCCCGCTGCATAACGCGTGGGCGGATTATGCAATCAAGTACCAGAAAGAAAAATATCCGGAAATGTTCGAAGTCACTTCACGTCTGCCGGTTGCGGAAAGCATCGATAAATCCTACGCCACGACGCTGGATCTGATGAAAACCTATCCGCAGATGAAGGGGATTATTGGTTTCGGCTCGCTGGGTCCAATCGGTGCGGGTCAGGCTGTACAGAAAAAACGCGCCAAAGATAAAATTGCCGTCGTCGGGATCGCCATGCCAGCACAAGCTGCGCCTTACCTGATGCGCGGTGATATCAAAAAAGCGCTGCTGTGGGATCCAAAAGATGCGGGCTATGCGCTGGTAACGGTCGCCGATCAGCTGTTGCAAGGCAAAGAAGTCAATGCCGATCTGAGTATCGACGGTTTAGGGAAAGCCGATATCGACACGGAGAAGAAAGTGATCCGCTTTAATAAGATCCTCGAAGTCACCAAAGACAACGCACAATCACTTGGTTTCTAAGGCTTTAGCCAACACCAGGGAACCTTAACGCCGACCGTCTGGTCGGCGCTATCAACCAAACTAACACTCAGCGTCCGTCAGGGCGCTCGCAGGGGTATTGTCCATGACAGACACCACCGCATTTATCACTCTTGAGAATATCAGCAAACAATTCCCGGGCGTGCTGGCGCTGGATAACGTGAATCTGACGCTGAGAAAAGGCGAAGTTCACTGTCTGGCGGGTCAAAACGGCTGTGGTAAAAGCACCATTATTAAAGTGATCTCCGGGGTTTATCACCCGGAAAAAGGCGCGCAGATTTTACTCGACGGAAAATTGTTCCATCACCTGACGCCGCAGCTATCTTCCCATTATGGCATTCAGGTTATTTATCAGGACCTGTCGCTGTTCCCCAACTTTAGCGTCGCAGAAAATATCGCGGTCAACCGCTATCTGCCGGGCGGTGATATCTGGGTGCGTCGTGGTGCTATGAAACAGCAGGCGCTGGCAGCCATGAAGCGTATCGGTGTGAACATCGATCCCGACAAAAAAGTTGAAAAACTCTCGATTGCCGACCGACAGCTGGTCGCCATTTGCCGGGCGATTGCCGCCGATGCACGTCTGGTCATTATGGATGAACCCACCGCCTCGCTGACCCGTCAGGAGGTCAATGGCCTGCTGAAGGTGGTTAACGAACTGAAAGCGGCTGGCATTTGCGTGGTGTTTGTCAGCCATCGCCTGGATGAAGTAATGGAAGTCGCTGACCGCATCAGCGTGATGCGCGACGGCAAACTGGTGGGCACGTACCCTGCCAGCGAACTGGACAGCCACGAGCTGGCTTTCCTGATGACCGGACAACGCTTCCACTACAGCCCGCTGCCGGAGAAATCATTCGACGATCGAGAACCCCTGCTTGAGCTGCGCAACCTCAGCCGCAGAGGCAAATACCAAAACATTAATCTGTCGCTGCATGGCGGCGAGATTGTTTCCATTGTCGGCCTGCTGGGCGCCGGGCGTACCGAGCTTTGTTTGAGCCTGTTCGGCATGACGCACCCGGAAAGCGGCGAGATGCATATTAACGGTCAGCCGGTCACGCTTCGTAATAACCACGACGCCATTAAGCACGGGATCGGCTACGTCTCAGAAGATCGCCTGACGCAGGGGCTGATCATGGAGCAGTCGATCTACGACAACACCATCGTCACGGTCTTTGATCAGCTGCACACCGGTAGCGGCTTGCTCGATCATCGTAAAGCGCAAAAGCTGGTCGCCGATTTAATCCGCGAACTGAATATCAAAGTGTCCGATCCGCACCTGCCGGTCAAAACGCTTTCCGGCGGCAATGCCCAGCGTATCGCCATTGCCAAATGGGTGGCAACCAATCCGCGCATTCTGATCCTCGACTCCCCGACTGTTGGCGTGGATATCGCCAACAAAGAGGGTATTTACCAGATCGCCCGCGATCTGGCGGAACAAGGTATGGCGGTGCTGATGATTTGCGATGAAATTCCGGAAGCGTATTACAACAGCCACCGCGTGCTGGTGATGCGTCGCGGCAGGCTGGTGGCGGAATTTAATCCTCATCACTGCCGTGAAGAGGAGATTGCTGAAGTGGTCGAGGTAATCAATGAATAAGATGCATCTCTCCCGTTTAATCGGGCAACATGAATTCTGGCTGGGCCTGCTGGTCGTGGCGCTGGCGGTTGGGCTAAGTGTCAGCACCGATGAGTTCCTCTCGCTCGGCAATCTGACAGATGTGGCCACCAGCTACGCGATTCTCGGCATTCTTGCCTGCGGGTTGTTTGTGGTGTTGATTTCCGGCGGGATCGACATCTCATTTCCGGCGATGACCGCAATTGCCCAGTATGCGATGGCCAGTTGGGTGATCGGCCACGGCGGCAACTTCGCACTGGCGTTAACCATTGCGATTGCGGTGGGGCTGCTTCTTGGGCTGATTAATGGCTTCCTGGTCTACTGGCTGCGCGTTCCGGCAATCATCATTACCATCGCCACGCTTAACGTCTACTACGGCCTTCTGGTTTACACCACCAAAGGCACCTGGCTGTACGGTTTCCCTGACTGGTTTATGAACGGCATTAACTGGTTGTCGTTCACCGCGGCAGATGGCTACGACTACGGCCTGACCCTGCCTCTGCTGTGCCTGGCGGCGGTGATCGTCTTTACCGCTGTGCTGATGAACTATACCCGTCTTGGCCGTCAGGTTTACGCCATGGGCGGTAATCGCGACGCAGCGTCACGCCTCGGTCTGAACCTGCTGAAGCTGCATTTCTACGTGTATGGTTACATGGGTATTCTGGCAGGCATTGCCGCCGTGGTTCAGGCGCAAATTACCCAGTCAGTTGCGCCCAATTCGCTGCTCGGTTTTGAGCTGACGGTGCTGGCGGCGGTCGTACTCGGCGGAACCAGCATGAGCGGCGGACGCGGTACGTTGACCGGAACCCTGCTCGGCGTTGTCCTGCTCGCCTTCTTACAAAATGGTCTGACGCTGCTCAGCGTCTCCTCTTACTGGCACACCGTGTTCAGCGGCGCCATTATCCTGGTCAGCATTAGTGCCACGGCCTGGAACGAAAAACGCAAACTGGCAAGGGAGCTTTGAGATGAAAACAATCGCCAGATTTTTACCCGGTGATGCCATCATTCGTCTGCAATGCGTCATTATTGTGGTCGTTGTCCTGGTCTTCTCAGCCCTACTTGGCAGCCGCTTTTTTAGCGTCGCTAACTTCCAGTCGATAGGCTCACAGTTACCGATCCTCGGCATGCTGGCCCTCGGAATGGGTATGACCATGCTGACCGGCGGCATTAACCTGTCAATTATTGCCGGAGCGAACGCCTGCTCGCTGGTGATGGCAGCGATTATCGTCACCCATCCGGATAACCCGCTGTTTCTGGTGCTGGCGCTGCTGGCAGGCGCTGCCGTGGCGGTGGCTATCGGTACGCTCAACGGCGCGCTGATTGCCTGGGTCGGCGTCTCACCGATTCTCGCCACCCTCGGCACGATGACACTTATCTCCGGGCTGAATATTCTGCTCTCCAACGGGACGGTGATTTCGGGTTTCCCGACTGCCATTCAGTATCTTGGCAACGCCACGATTGCGGGTATTCCGGTGGCGCTGTTGCTCTTTTTCCTGGTGGCAATCCTGCTATGGGTACTGCTGGAGCACACCACGCTGGGGCGCAGTCTTTATCTCGTCGGCTCCAATGAACAGGCTACCCGCTACAGCGGCGTGAATACCGTGCGGGTACAAATTTCCGTGTACGTTATTTCAGCCCTGCTCGGCTGGGTCGCCGCCATTCTGATGATGGCGAAATTCAACTCGGCAAAAGCCGGATACGGTGAGTCCTACCTGCTGGTCACCATCCTTGCCTCCGTACTCGGCGGCATCAATCCGGATGGCGGCTTCGGACGCATTATCGGCCTGGTATTGGCGCTGATTGTGCTGCAAATGCTGGAAAGCGGCCTTAACTTGCTGGGGGTTAGCAGCTATCTGACGATGGCGCTGTGGGGCGCGGTGCTGATCCTCTTTATCGCATTACAGAATCGTAAAGCCTGATTTCAGGAGAAAAAATTATGGCAAGTTACTTTATTGGTGTGGATGTCGGAACCGGAAGCGCCCGCGCTGGCGTGTTTGATCTCAACGGCAGAATGGTCGGTCAGGCCAGTCGGGCCATCGAAATTTACCGTCCGCAGGCCGATTTTGTTGAGCAGTCTTCCGATAACATCTGGCAGGCAGTGTGTAACGCGGTTCGCGATGCGATTAACCAGTCGGATATCAACCCTATCCAGGTGAAAGGTCTGGGCTTTGACGCGACCTGTTCACTGGTGGTGTTGGATAAAGAAGGTAAACCGCTGACCATCAGCCCGTCCGGGCGCAGTGAACAAAACATCATTGTGTGGATGGATCACCGCGCGATTACCCAGGCCGAACGCATCAACGCCCTGCATCATCGGGTGCTGGACTACGTTGGCGGCATTATTTCGCCGGAAATGCAGACGCCAAAGCTGCTGTGGCTGAAGCAACATATGCCCAATACGTGGGCCAATGCAGGTTATTACTTTGACCTGCCCGATTTCCTGACATGGCGCGCAACGGGCGATGACACGCGCTCATTGTGTTCAACAGTGTGCAAATGGACCTACATGGGCCATGAAGACAAATGGGATGCCAGCTATTTCCGCCAGATTGGGCTGGAAGACTTGCTGGAACATGATGCCGCCAAAATTGGCCGTTACGTGAAAACTATGGGCGAACCGCTTGGTCACGGGCTGTCAGCACGCGCCGCCAGCGAAATGGGGCTGATACCCGGAACCGCGGTCAGCGTCTCGATCATCGATGCCCACGCCGGTACGCTCGGCACGCTTGGTGCCTGCGGTGTTTCCGGCGAGGTGGCTGATTTCGATCGCCGCGTCGCACTGATTGGCGGCACCTCCACCGGGCACATGGCGATTTCCAAAGAGCCACGTTTTATCGGCGGTGTCTGGGGGCCTTACTACTCAGCAGTACTGCCGGAGTACTGGCTCAACGAAGGTGGACAGTCAGCAACCGGGGCGTTAATCGACCACGTAATTCAGTCGCATCCCTGTTACGAAACCTTGTTGACCCAGGCGAAGTCTCAGGGGCAAACCATTTATGAAGTACTGAATGCGCTGCTGCGTAAAATGGCCGGAGAGCCGGAAGATATCGCCTTTCTGACCCGCGACATGCACATCTTGCCCTATTTCCACGGCAACCGCTCGCCGCGTGCCAACCCCACACTCACGGGGGGGATCACCGGACTGAAACTGTCGCGCACGCCGGAAGATATGGCGCTACAGTACCTCGCGACCATCCAGGCTATTGCGCTGGGAACGCGCCATATTATTGAAACGATGAATCAAAGCGGCTATACCATCGATACGATTATGGCCAGCGGCGGCGGAACGAAAAACCCGATCTTCGTCCAAGAGCATGCCAACGCCACTGGCTGCGCCATGCTACTGCCTGAAGAGAGCGAAGCCATGCTGCTGGGCGGCGCCATGATGGGGACTATCGCCGCAGGCGTATTCGACACCTTCCCGGAAGCGATGTCGGCAATGAGCCGGATTGGTAAAACGGTCACCCCGCAGACCAATCGCATCAAGCAGTACTACGATCGCAAATATCGGGTGTTCCACGAGATGTATCAGGACCATATGAAATACCGCCAGTTGATGCAGGAGGACGCATGAGTGATTCATGGTCTCAGGCCAGCGGCGTATTCCAGCTCTATAGCGATGCCCTTGCGGGTCTGGGGCAGCATTTGACTGAACCGCTCTGGCAGTCGCTGATGGCGGAGTTGCGCGGTTGTCAGGGTAAAATCGTCGTTACCGGCGTCGGTACATCCGGTATTGCGGCGCGTAAAGTCGCGCATATGCTTGCCTGCGTGGAACGTCCGGCGATTTATCTCAACGCGACGGATGCAGCGCATGGCGATTTGGGCTTCTTACGCGCTAACGACCTGGTGATTATGCTGTCGCGTGGGGGAAATTCGGATGAACTCACCCGACTGCTGCCAGGGCTAACAGCGAGGAATGTGCCAATCCTGAGCGTGACTGAAAACGCCGATTCGGCCATCGCTAAAGCGTCGAGGTTGGTGATATCCACCGGTGTCCAGCGAGAGGCTGACCCGTTGAACATGTTGGCTACCACCTCTATTTTACTGGTGCTGGCTATCTTTGACGCCGCCTGTGCCTGTCTGATGAGCGAGAGCGGCTACTCAAAGGAAACGCTGCTGGCGGTCCATCCGGGCGGCGATGTGGGATTAACGCTGAGTCGTGGGCGGTAACGCCAGACAGCTGTTACGGAGGTAATGAATTTGTTGCCTCCGTCGTATTGCTACGTTCACCTAAAGTTTTCACTTCTCTGAAACGATACTCCCTGTGAACGTGTTAAGGGTATCAGCGCTTCAGAGAAATGACACTGCTGAGGTGAACGGAACCCTTTCTCTGCGAGAGCATGTTCATACCACCCTCCGCCAGCATTCCCCCCTCTGGCATTTTTTATATCTCAACAAAAGATAAAACAGTGAAAAAGCGGATTAACGCGCTGCGTTCCACTCCCGCTATCTGATCCCCACGTGAAAAATTCTGTGACGCCCTCCAGCATTCCTGGTGGAAAGCATTCCATTCCCCAAATCTATGAGCAAACTTTAGCTATTCTTATCAAACATACTTACGGGAGATCCTACAGATGATGTCAACGCTTGCTCCGCCATCTGTACTTTCCGCTCCCCAGCGCCGTTGCCAGGTACTGCTGACGCTTTTCCTGCCCGGCCAAATCGCTACGGCTCAAACCTTTATCAGCCTCAATGGCGTTGATGATGCCACGGTCCAGGAAGATATTATTGGCGCAGGACTCGAAATCCAGCGTTATCATCGACTCGCGATTACCATCGCGCAACATGGTGGCTATACGATCGAAGGAACGCCGCTCAATCAGCGCCTGTGTCTGTTGCAGTGGCTGCGCCGTGGTTTGCGAATTTGCCCGACTTTTATCGCCCAGCATTTCACGCCCGCATTAAAAATGGAGCTGAAACAACGAGGTATTGCGCGGACGCTGTATGACGACACCAACCTGCATGCGCTTATTAACCTCTGTTCCCGGCGCTTGCAAAAACCCTTTGAGTGCCGTGATATTCAGTTCCTGCGCTTGTATTTACAGTATTGCCTGCTGCAACATCACGCAGGGATCACCCCGGAGTTTAATCCGCTCCAGCAACGGTGGGCGCAATCCTGCGCTGAGTATCCGCTCGCCGAGGAAATTGGCCGCCACTGGCAGCGCCACGTCATGCAAAGTGCGCCGCTGGGCGAATCGTTGTTTATGGCGTTGTTATTCTCAATGATCCGCATCCCCGACCCTATCCGCGATAATCACCAGCAGGATCGTCGCCTGCGTCTTGCTATTGCTCGGCTGGTGCTGCGTTTTCGCGAGTATGGCAACGTCCGCTTCAGCGATGAGCAAGGACTGAATGACCAGCTTTATATTCATCTTGCCCAGGCGCTTAACCGTAGCGTGTTTGCCATTGGCATTGATAACACACTGCCGGAGGAGTTCAGCCGACTTTATCCCCGGCTGGTACGTACCACCCGCGAGGCGATACACGGCTTCGAAGCGGAATACGACGTGCAGTTTTCAGAAGAAGAGATCGGACTGGTGGCGGTTATTTTCGGTGCGTGGCTGATGCAGGAGAAGGATTTGCACGAGAAGCAGATTATCCTGCTGACCGGTAGTAACGAACAACTCGAAATGCATATAGAACAACAGCTGCGCGAACTAACGCTGCTGCCGCTCAACGTAAAACATATGCCAATGCAGGACTTTCAAAAAGAGGGCGCGCCGCGCGGTGTAACGCTGATCGTCACACCATACACTACGCCGCTGCCGCTGTTTTCACCGCCGTTGATTCATGCGGATCTGGCGCTGACGTCTCACCAGCAGCAGCAGATCCGCAAAATCCTCGAATCATAATGTTGCAGGCTGCGCCACCACTTTCGGGCGCAGCACGATAGCCGGTAGCGCCACCAGCGCCATCACCCAGAATACGCCGCTGCCCAGGTTCTGGTACAGGTAACCGGCGAAGACGGTCATGATGGCGATACTGCCGCCCATCGCCACCGCGGAATAGACCGCCTGTAAACGAATCACTTCGCTGCCCTGTCGCGCCGCGATATAGCGCATTGCCGCCAGGTGACAGACTGTAAAGGTGCCACAGTGCAGGATCTGCACCACAATCAGCCACGGGAGCTCTGTGCTCCAGCCCATCAGCCCCCAACGAATCACGCCGCAAACGGCGGAAAGCAGCAGCAGATCGCGGGCGCTAAAGCGGCGGAACAACTTATGGCTGAGCGCAAAAATAATCACTTCCGCCACCACACCTAATGACCATAAATAGCCCACCGCCGAAGCGGAATACCCGGCAGACTGCCAGTAAATGGCGCTGAAACCGTAATAAGCCGCATGCGCGCCTTGCAGCAGACTCACGCAGGCCAGAAAACGCCAGCTTTGGGTTATCAGCGCGCGCCAGGCGGGCCATCCCGCACTCTCCTGCTGACGGGTTTCACCTGCGGGCTGCACGGTCGGGCGAATCATCATGCCCAGCAGCATCGAGGCGATGCCAAGCGACAGCAGGACCAGGATAATCCGATAGTCAAACAGGCTCACCAGCTTACCGGTCAACGCAGAGCCGATCACAAAGGCCACGGATCCCCACAACCGTACCCGACCGTAATCCATGGTTATCTGTTTTTGCCAGGTGTTGGCCAGTGCGTCGGTCAGCGGCACCAGCGGCGAGAAAAACAGGTTAAAGCCGACCATCACCACCATCAGCCACGCCACGTTGGTTCCCGCCCAGAAGGCCAGCGCAAACACCAGCGTCAACAGGGCCAAAATACGTAAAGCTGAGATCAGACGAGAGGGATCGCTTACGCGCGGCGCAATCAGTAAACTGCCGAGAAAACGGGCAATCAACCCAGTCCCTAACAGTAAACCAATCGTTTCCGGCGTCAGCCCCAGTCCTTCGAGCCAGACGCTCCAGAAAGGCAGAAAAATACCGTAGCTAAAGAAGTAAGTAAAATAACCGAGCGCCAGCCAGCGCGTGGAATGCAAAGCCATGAATCCCTCCCGTTTGGTGGCGATAGTCTGGCGACAAACGCTGGCTGGCGCAAGAGTGCATTAACACGCAGATAACATGATATTGGCCCTATTCGACGCAAATTTGCATCGTAAAATGGCAGCCTTCTCCCTGCGCTAAAACCTGCAACCCCGGCTGCCCCTGCATGTGGTGGGCATTCACCGGATGCGTCTGCGGCTCCAGGCACAGAAACGGCTCACCCGACATTCTGAACAGCATCAACCACGGAGTTTGCGCTAAAATCGTGATTTTCATCACGTTCCGCTGAATAACAGCCCGTCCGCTCCAGCCAGAATAACCGACGTTCAGCCAGCGATCCTCACCGTATTGCGCGCGCATGAAATCCGCTGCTGGCGGAAGGACACTTTGCCATTCCAGCGGCAGATGCTGTTCCCCCTCCGGCCAGTAGCCGCTGGCGGTGAACTGCGCCGTACTGTGCTTATCAAAGGCGAAAAATGGATGAAACCCGCAGCCATAGATCATGGGCTGCTCACCGCAATGGGTAAGCGTCAACGAGGCATGCAGGCTTGAGGTTTCCAGTTGATAGCAAAGCTGCGCCGTATAGTCGTAGCCACAGGGATGCCAACTGCGCAACTGCAGCAAACAGCCGCTTTGGGTAGCGGTAATAATCTGCCAGCGTTGCAACCAGCCGTCACCGTGCAGGAAGAAAGTATCATCTGCGTCATGCTGAGGTAAAACCACCTCTTCACCACGTAGCTTAAAACGATTGCCCGCTACCCGATTTGCGACAGGCAGCATCGGAAACAAGCCGCAATCCCCCGGTTGCTGGCCCTGGCCTTCGCGTAAAACGGCCTGTTGATGTTGTAACGACACCAGACTCAATAGCGAACCGCCTTGCGGATCGACGCACATCCGTAGATGTGCGTTTTGTAGCGTCAGCAGACCATCCATCAGCGGGCGTTTCGCGGTTGAGCTGATGCGCCAACTTTTGTATGCTGCGCCGCCAGTTGCTCCTCCAGCGCTTCCAGCGTCACGCCTTTGGTTTCCGGTACATTACGCAGAACATAGATGAAGCCCATCGCGCAAATCACACCGTACAGCAGGAAGCTTCCCGACGCGCCAAGACTCGCATTGAGCAGCGGGAAGGTATAGGTTAGCAGGAAGCAGGCAATCCACAGCGCCAGTGTACCGAGCGACATTGCCAGCCCGCGTACGCGATTGGGAAAAATCTCCGACAGCAGCACCCAGGTCACCGGGGCCAGCGTCAGGGCATAAATCGCGATCGCCGCCAGAACCAGAACCAGAACCGGCCAGCCCATAATGCCCAACCCGTACGCCCCGGCAATCAGGACATAAATAACCGTCAATCCTGACGCGCCGAACAACATCAGTTTACGACGGCCAATTTTGTCCACTAACGGCAGGGCGGCAAGAGTAAAGACCAGATTGATGATCCCCGTCGCCACGATCGATTTTAACGTACCGTTGATGTCGAATCCGGCGGAGGCGAAGATCTCCTGCGCATAGTTGAAAATAACGTTGATCCCACACCACTGCTGGAACACCGCCAACACCATACCGATAATCACGATCGGTTTAATTTGTGGTTGTAACAGCGTTGACCACGCGACTTTGTGGTTATCTTTTTGCAATGTATGTTCAATCTCTTTCAGCGTTTGCCCGGCATATTCCGCCGAACCAATGCGCTGCAGCATGGCACGAGCACGATCGACTTTGCCTGCTTTCACCAACCAACGCGGTGATTCAGGCACAAAGAACATTAGTACCAGGAAAATTACTGCGGGCACCAATTCCGCACCAAACATCCAGCGCCAGCCCGTCTGACCGTTCCAGCTTTCCACAATCGCCTGCTGCGTGGCGCCTGTGGCGACAGGTTCGGCTATCATCAGGTTGATAAGCTGCGCCGCCAGTACGCCAATCACAATGGTGAGCTGGTTAACGGCAACAAAGCGACCTCGCTTTTCCGCCGGGCTAACCTCGGCGATATACAGCGGGCTTAGCGCAGACGCCAGACCAATCCCAACACCACCCACGATGCGATAGACAATAAACATGTCGAAATGACTGGCGACGGCGGTTCCCCATGCGGAAGCGCTAAACAGGATCGCCGAGAGAATCAGCGGCATCTTTCGACCAAACTTATCGGCGCACCAGCCGGAAATCAGTGCACCAAATACACAACCGACCAGCGCGGAACTCATCGCCCAACCGGATTGCGCCGGATCGGTAATCGAGAAATACGCTTCATAGAAAGGTTTTGCCCCGCCGATTACCACCCAGTCATAGCCAAACAGTAAACCACCGCAGGCCGCAACCAGGCAGATAGTCCAGACGTAACCAATCTTTAAATGTGTCTGCGCGTTATTCATTATGATTCCTCTTTCAGGGAAACGCAGGGGACAGAAGGTTTCGGGTGAGGTCGCCCCCACCCATTTCAGGTATTACTGGAAAAGCCTTACGTTAATGGCGTGACGCAGCAGTAATGCCTTGTCATGCGCCGGATTAAGTTGCAGGAGTTCATCAAGATCACGCTGACAGGCTGCGCTATTTCCCAACCCCAGATGCCCAAGCGCATTGATAAACAGGCAGTGTTGCTGGTGTTTTGCTTGTGCAGAGGTATCCAGCACCACCAGATCGGGTAGCGATACAGCAAAGAAATCGACATCCGGCACGTTCTCGCGATTCAACTCAACCCATTGCAGGAAGCTGTTGAACAGAACATCCGCCTCTGCATCTTCGCCAAGTTTTCTCTGCGCCATTCCTTGCCAGAAGAGATAGTCCACTGGCTGGTCGTTGTAGTAACGTCCTGCATCCAACGAGCTACCGCCACGCGTCGCACGGGAGAAGTAGCGCTGAGACTCGTCAAAATGGCCTTGTTGCTGCGCGCAATGCCCCAGCAAATACCAGATGTCATTATCCGTTTGTCCGGGTAAACGTCCCTCGCCGAGGTTTTGCGGATAGTGCAGCGCCTGTTGCAGCTGCATAATAGCCGTTTGCGGGTCGCCGGACTGCACGGCAGCCAGCGCGCGATGCAATTGATTAAGCAGATATTGCCCGGTGGCTTTGCCTTCACCGCCTTCCCACGGATGGAACACCCGCTCGCGTAATACTGCGGCAGCATCGTCATAGCGCCCCAATCCATTCCATAGGCTGAGCAGTTCCACCGTCAGATCATCACGCTGGAAGACAATCTCTTTGCTGGCTTCCAGTCGCTGCAGGCGCTGTTCAACCGGTTGTGCCATCAGCTTATTGAGATAGTCGAGTTCAAACAGGAAGCGGGCATTTTGCGGATCCAGCGCCACAGCCTGCGACAGATACTGTTTCGCCTGCTGCGCATCGTGCAGTTTGTTCCAGGCGTAGATACCCAGTAAACGATGCACCGGGGCAAAATCGGCTTCCTGCGCAAGCGTAAATTTCCAGCAGTCAACGGCCTCGGCATAACGTCGTTTGCTGTACCAGAAACAACCGAGTAAATAGCGAGCAAATGCGCTCTGTTCGAGGCTCTGCAGCATCTGCACTTCATCCAGCGTATTAGGGAAACGGACGCGGTTTTGCAGGCACGCGCGGGCTCGCTCAATGAAAGGTTGCGGGTCGTCGCTCAGTGAGGCGCGCCACAGCATCGGCAGCGTTTCCTGGCTGTCGAGCAGTTCCAGCACACCACGGGCAGCATCCTTTTGTCCGAAAGAGGTCAGCCAGCCCGCTAGTTCACACGCATTGGTCCCGCGACACCCGGTAATCGAAATCAGTGCTTGCGCCGTCGCCTCATCCTGGCAGATAGCCCAGCGCGCATAGTGCAGGGTATAACTGAGCGGATAATCCACCAACTGTTGGCGGATATAGTCCAGCGCTTGTTCACGACGATTAAGCCTGGACAACACCAGCGCTTTTAGCCCCATCGCCAGGTTGTTACTGCCGTTAAAGCGTAAGCTCTGCTCGACCTTTTCCAGTGCACCGGCGTAGTCCTGACGCTTCATCGCCAGACGCGCTAACGACCAGAATGCCGCATCCCGACAGTTACCGCTCCAGCTTGCCTTAAAATAGTTATCCCAGGCGCTGTCATCATCGCCCTGACGTTCCTGTGCGGCGGCCAGCAACATACTGGCCTCACCATCCCGTGGATTCTTATTGAGCTTATGCGCTCGCTCCAGCGCTTTGCCCGCACAATGTTCTGCCAACCCCCAGTCCGCGCGGTTTAACGCCAGCGTTCCGAGGGCAACATTATTGCGATAATCCAGCGGGTCAACCTCCAGCGCGCGACGATAATAATCTTCGGCATAGCGGCTGGCGTGGTTGTACTGCTCCAGATGCTGACCAATGAAATAGAGTTCATCGGTATTAGACAGCGCTTCTGGTCGTGCTGGCGCGACGGCCGCTGAAGGTAGTGGTAACTCTTGCGCGATGTGCTCTTTGTACTGCAAAAGCGAAGTACCATCGGCACCAGTGACAGTCATCGTTACCCGCGCATGGTTATTGTCAGACACATCAGCCAGCCAACTTTGTCCAGGCTCCAGGGTCAGCGTGTGCTCATAGAACGGTCGCCCATCGGCAGAAAGCGTAACCTGCACGTCGCACAGCGGCGCAATCGCATAAACCCCCACAGATAGCTGATTACTCTCACGTACCAGGCGCAGTGCCAGTTGCGTGCTGGCGTTTTGCACCATGCCCAGTTCGCTGTAGGGCAGGAAGTTTTGTACGAAGACTTTCTCTTCATACGGCGCAAGCCAGGTGAAATCCGGCTGGTTGTCGGTAAAGACCCCGGTCATCAGTTCAATATACGGACCGTTGTCATCGGTAAGGTTACGATCCCAGGCAACGCCAAAGTCGCCATAGCCCCAGGTCCACTGTTTTTTCCCTGGCGAAACATGGTGATCGGCCACATGCAGCAGCCCGCCTCGCTCACCGTGATGCCATGCACCAACAAAATCATAATCTGATTTTTCAGCCATGTAGGAGGTCGGTACAGGAACGTTTTTGTAGCGCGAGATATCCACGCCAGCCGAGTAGTCCACTTTGTAGTATGTGCCGGTGGCAATGGGAAATGCAGAAACATCGCGCTTACCGTGGTCAAATACTGCGGTCACATCCGGCGGAAACACGCTCTGATGCTCGTCACCGCCCTTCACCGCTGGATTCGCCCACCATAAAAAATGGCGCGGCGTGGCGTTACCATTAAACACCTTCCCGGTTATCTCGATCAGAGCGCGATCCGGATACAGCGTAAATCCGGTCATCACCTGTAAACCGCGCATAGGTTCTACTTCACCCATCCATACAGTATATTCGCCATGCTCACCCTGCTGCTGCGTAAAATCGACCGGCATAAAAGTGGTTGGGCGATGATGCTGCGGCCAGTTAAATTCAATGCCACCAGAGATCCACGGTCCAAGCAAACCAACCAGAGCGGGCTTCACCACTTCGTTGTAGTAGACAAAATCGCGCTGCTGTACTTTGTCATACGCTCTATGAATACGCCCGCCTAACTCCGGCAACAGCATGACGCGAATGAAGTCATTCTCCATCCACACCGCCTTGTAGTCGCGCATTTCACGTTTGCCGGTCAGCGTATCAATCACGCCATACGGATACACCGCGCCAGAAGATCCCTGATAAACCCTTTTCTCCAGAAACATGGGGTTAGCGTCTTCTTCACCCGCCGTCCACGTTGGGAGGGTGATCGTTTCTTGCCAGACTTTAACTGAACCGTACATGCCGCTCTCCACTCAATAAACAAAAGTAAAAATTCAACTTGATGCTATTCTGCGGCAGTTAAGTGGCGGTAAAATGCGCAATGCTCACGCAATATAGTTAAGGGAGTTAAGTGAATGCAACGTTCGGGGTTCAACAACGCCAGGGTTCGTCAGGCGAATAAGCAGATCTTTTTGTCGCACCTTTGGCGGGAAAAGCAGCTCAGCAAATCACAGCTGGCGCAGCTCACCAGTCTGTCGATCCCGGCGGTCAGCAATATCCTCGAAGAGCTGATGGATGAAGGGAGAATCAGCCACTCGCGAGAAACCTTAAGCCAGCGCGGTTTGAGCAGCGGCAGTTATCATTTGCCAGAAAAAGGCGCATGGACGCTATGTATCAACGTCACCCCTACCAGCATCACCAGTCAACTGGCAGACGCACGGCTGGTTGCCATCGGCGCCTGGCGTCATGAGGTCATCAAGCCGGAAACGCCCAAAGCGCTGCTGTCGGCCCTGGCTGCACACTGGCGGGAATACCGTCGACAATTTCCCGAAGTCACGATTAATCTGGCGCTCGGCGTTCACGGCCAGGTTGATCCGATCACCGGCGCATCAAAAACCATGCCCCAGGCACCGTGGAAAACACCGGTGGAAATAAAATATCTGCTGGAAGAGATGCTCGGCGTTCAGGTCCGCCTGGACAATGACTGCGTGATGCTGGCGCTGGCCGAAAAATGGCAAAACCCAGCGGCTAACGGTGATTTTTGCGTGATTAACGTTGATTACGGTATCGGCTCATCGTTTGTGATAAACGACAATATCTGGCGCGGTAGTCTGTATGGCAGCGGTCAGATTGGACACACCATCATTCATCCCGATGGAATTGCCTGTGACTGCGGTCGCTATGGTTGTCTGGAAACGGTAGCGTCATTGAGCGCGTTGAAAAAACAGGCCCGCGTATGGATGAAATCGCAGCCGACATCCCTTTACGATCCGGAAACGCTCACCACCGACCAGCTTATTACTGCCTGGCAGAACGGTGATGTTCGTATTCAGGCCTGGGCCGAGCATGCCGCCAGCGCTATTGGACTAAGTTTATATAACTTTCTGAATATACTGAACATTAACCAAATATGGTTGTACGGACGTAGCTGCGCTTTCGGCGATAGCTGGCTTAATACGCTGGTGCAGCAAACTGGGTTTAACCCATTTGATCACGGTGATAACCCGCGCGCCAGAGCGACTCAGATAAGCTTCGGCCAGCTCAATCGCGCCCAGCAACTCATGGGAATTGGCTATCTGTATGTCGAGTCGCAGCTCAGCGAGTTGTAACCATTATACCTTCAGACTCACGGCCAAACGTTCATGTACCGTGGCGATAAAATCGGCCAGTGCCGGTTTGAGCGATCCTTTTTTCCACGCCATCAGCAAAGCAATGGTTGGGGCATCGCCAACAATAGGGCGAAAAACCACCTGCCCGGTATTAAAATTATTCATATAACCGGGTATCAAAGTCACCCCCAGCCCCATCCCGACCAGGTTCATCGTCACCAGAATATTGGTCGCTACTTGCACAATATTGGGCTGGCTTTTCTGCTGCTGAAACCAGTTTTTGACAATCATCGCTAACGCGCCGGAATACGCAGGATCGGTGCTGACAAAATTCACCCCGTGCAGCTGCTCTGCGGAGATCGCTGGTTCATTGGCTAACGGATGATTCACCGGTAACACCACCACCAACGGCTCATGAATGAGCTCCAGATAGTCCAACTCCGGGCTGTAAACCGGGTGGCGCATTAAGCCCACATCCAGCTCGCCGCGCAGGATCTTCTCCTCCTGCTCAGTGGTTATCAAACTCACCAGTTCAATATGCGTATCCGGCTGCTTTAAACGAAATAAAGGCAGCACCTTCGGCAGTAAATTCACCTCTGCAGAAGGGACAAAACCAATAGCAAAATGGTTATCTTCCTGTACCGTTTTACGGGCGCGAACTTTGGCGTTTTCCGCCTGCTCGAGGATCGTCAGCGCATCCTGTAAAAAGCACTCTCCCGCCGCCGTTAGCGCAACTTTTCGCTTATCGCGCACCAGTAACGGAACGCCCACGCAGGTTTCCAGATCGCGGATCTGACTGCTTAACGACGGCTGGGAGGTATGCAATTTTTCTGCCGCTCGGGTGAAATTCAGCGCCTGCGCCACCGCCACAAAATAGCGTAAGTGCCTCAGTTCCATGCCCTTCTCCTTGTTATCGAAAAAATGTCTCAACTGGTAGAAATTTACTATTTCACAGATTGATAACTAACCAGCAACATCCTTATGGCACAAAAAATGAAGGTCAATACATCTTAGCTTTCAGGATTAAAAAATATGACCACACCCTCAAATTTAGACATCTACCAACTGATCGACACGAAAAACGGTCGCGTAACCCCACGGATTTATACCGACCCTGAAATTTACCAACTGGAGCTGGAACGCATCTTCGGTCGCTGCTGGCTGTTTCTCGCCCACGAAAGCCAAATTCCCAAACCCGGTGATTTTTTTAACACTTACATGGGCGAAGATGCAGTCGTGGTAGTCCGCCAGAAAGACGGCAGCATCAAAGCGTTTCTCAACCAGTGCCGCCACCGCGCGATGCGCGTCAGCTATGCCGACTGCGGCAATACCCGTGCCTTTACCTGTCCGTATCACGGCTGGTCGTACGGCATTAACGGCGAGCTGATCGACGTCCCACTGGAACCACGCGCTTATCCGCAAGGTTTATGCAAATCGCATTGGGGACTGAACGAAGTCCCTGGCGTCGAGAGCTATAAAGGGCTGATTTTCGGCAACTGGGATACCACCGCACCAACGCTTCGCGATTATCTCGGCGATATCGCCTGGTATCTCGATGGCGTGCTCGACCGCCGTGAAGGCGGCACCGAAATCGTCGGTGGCGTCCAGAAGTGGACTATCGACTGCAACTGGAAATTCCCCGCCGAACAGTTTGCCAGCGACCAGTATCACGCGCTGTTCAGCCATGCCTCTGCGGTGCAGGTGCTGGGGGCGAAAGACGACGGTAGCGATAAGCGCCTCGGCGATGGTCAGACTGCCCGCCCGGTGTGGGAAACCGCCAAAGATGCGCTACAGTTCGGCCAGGACGGGCACGGCAGCGGATTTTTCTTTACTGAGAATCCCGATGCCAACGTGTGGGTAGACGGCGAAGTCTCCAGCTACTACCGCGACACCTACGAAGAGGCCGAACAGCGTCTGGGCAAGGTTCGCGCCCTGCGCCTGGCCGGTCACAACAACATTTTCCCCACGCTTTCCTGGCTGAACGGTACCGCCACGCTGCGCGTCTGGCACCCACGCGGACCGGATCGGGTTGAAGTGTGGGCGTTCTGTCTTACTGATAAAGCCGCCTCCGACGAGGTGAAAGCCGCATTTGAAAACAGCGCCACCCGCGCCTTTGGTCCGGCCGGATTCCTTGAACAGGACGACTCGGAAAACTGGTGCGAGATTCAAAAACTGCTGAAGGGTCACCGGGCACGCAACACTAACCTGTGCCTCGAAATGGGCTTAGGCCAGGAAAAGCGCCGCGAAGACGGTATTCCGGGGATCACCAACTACATCTTTTCGGAAACCGCCGCGCGCGGCATGTATCAGCGCTGGGCCGATCTGCTCAGCAGCGAAAGCTGGCAGGATGTGCACGACAAAACCGCCGCTTACCAGCAGGAGGTGATGAAATGAGCGCGTTAGTTTCTCTCGAACTGCATCATCGCATCAGCCAGTTTCTGTATGAAGAAGCACGTCTGCTGGACGACTGGCAGTTTCGCGACTGGCTGGCGCTGCTCGATGACGACATTCGCTACACCATGCGTACCACGGTCAATGCCCAGACCCGCGACCGCCGCAAAGGCGTGCAGCCGCCGACCACCTGGATTTTCAACGATAACAAAGACCAGCTTGAGCGCCGCATCGCACGGCTGGAAACCGGCATGGCCTGGGCGGAGGAGCCACCTTCCCGCACCCGTCATCTGATTGACAACTTACAAATCAGCGAAACCGACCAACCGGACGTGTTCGCCGTGCGCCTCAACTATCTGCTGTATCGCGCGCAAAAAGAGCGGGACGAGACGTTTTACGTCGGTACGCGCATGGACAAAGTGCGTCGTTTGCCCGGCGATGAGTGGCGCTTACTGGCGCGTGAGATCGTGCTGGATCAAGCGGTTATCACCTCCCATAACCTGAGTGTACTGTTCTGATGAGCCGTGTATTTGCCTGCTCCGCCACGGAGCTGCCGGATGGTGAAGCCCTCCGGCTGGAAACCTCGCCCGTCATCGCCCTGTTCAATGTTGGCGGCGAGTTTTATGCCATTAACGATCGCTGTAGCCACGGTAATGCCTCGATGTCCGAAGGTTATCTGGAAGACGATGCCACGGTGGAATGCCCGCTGCATGCGGCCAGCTTCTGCCTGAAAACCGGCAAGGCGTTGTGCTTACCTGCCACCGATCCGCTGACCACTTACGCGGTTTACGTGGAAGGCAGCGATGTATTTGTTGATATTCCAGAGGACGCCCGATGAGCGATTTACGCGATAACGTGGTTTTTATTACCGGCGGTGGCTCCGGCCTCGGCCTGGCGCTGGTCGAGCGCTTTATTGAAGAAGGCGCGAAGGTCGCCACGCTCGAACTGTCGCCAGCCAAAGTTGCCAGCCTGCGCCAGCGTTTTGGCGAACATGTGTTGGCGATAGAGGGCAACGTCACCTGCTATGCCGACTATCAGCGTGCGGTCGATCAAATCCTCACCGCGTTTGGCAAGCTGGACTGTTTTATTGGCAATGCGGGCATCTGGGATCATAACGCAACGTTGGTGAACACCTCTGCTGAGGCGCTGGAGAGCGGCTTTCACGAGTTATTTAACGTCAATGTGCTCGGCTATCTGCTTGGTGCAAAAGCCTGCGCCCCAGCGCTTATCGCCAGCGAAGGCAGCATTATCTTTACCCTGTCCAACGCCGCGTGGTACCCGGGCGGCGGCGGTCCTTTGTATACCGCCAGTAAGCATGCAGCTACCGGGCTGATTCGCCAGTTGGCCTACGAGCTGGCACCAAAGGTACGTGTTAACGGTGTCGGTCCGTGCGGTATGGCTACCGATCTGCGCGGCCCACAGGCGCTGGGGCAAAGCGATACCTCGATTATGCAGTCGCTGACGCCGGAGAAAATCGCCGCGATTCTGCCGCTCCAGTTCTTCCCCGACCCTGCCGACTTTACCGGACCGTACGTGATGCTGGCGTCGCGTCGCAACAACCGCACCTTAAGCGGCGTGATGATCAACGCTGATGCCGGACTGGGGATTCGAGGTATTCGTCACGTTGCCGCCGGGCTGGATCTGTAGGGAGTCGTTATGAGTGAACAGATTATAGCCATCATCGGCGGCGGTCAGGCGGGGGCAATGGCCGCCGCCGCGCTACGCCAGCAGGGGTTTAACAGGCCGTTACACCTCTTTTCTGACGAAGCGCATCTACCCTATGAACGCCCGCCGCTCTCCAAAGCCATGCTGCTGGACGATGCCCCGCAGCTTCAGCCGGTACTCCCCGCCAGTTGGTGGCAGGAACACAACGTGCAACTGCATCTCGGCGTTACGTTACGCCAGATTGATCGCGCCTCGCGTACGCTAACGCTGGCCGATGGTCAAACCTACCGCTGGTCGCAGTTGCTGCTGGCCACCGGCGCCGCTGCCAGGCCTTTGCCACTGCTCAATAAGCTGGGCGAGCGTTGCTTTACGCTGCGCCATGCTGGAGACGCCGAACGCCTGCGCGACGTGCTACAACCGGGTAAGGCAATTGTGATCGTCGGTGCGGGCACGATTGGCCTGGAACTGGCGGCGAGTGCCACACAACGCGGCTGCAGGGTGACAGTGGTCGAGATGGCGTCGTCGGTAATGGGCCGCAACGCCCCTGCTCCGGTGCGCGACTACCTGCTTGCCCGCCACCAGCAGGTGGGCGTGCGGGTGTTACTCAACAGCACCATTGAACACGCCGAAGCGGGGGAGTTTCTCTCGCTGACGCTGCAAAACGGCGAGACGCTGCTGGCCGATGCCGTGGTTTACGGCATCGGTATCGTGGCGAATGATGCGCTGGCCCGCGACGCCGGTCTGGAAACGGCTAACGGCATTATCGTTGATAGCGCCTGCACCACCTCCGATCCGGACATTTTCGCCGCCGGTGATGTGGCGATAATGCGCTTGCCCGATGGTTCGTTAGTTCGTGTGGAAAGCTGGGAAAATGCCAATAATCAGGCACAGATTGCAGCCGCCGCAATGCTCAACCAGCCGTTGCCCCACAAGACACCGGGCTGGTTCTGGACCGACCAATATCGCGATAATTTGCAGTTTATTGGCGAAATGCAGGGGCAAACATGGCTATGTCGTGGCAACCCTGAAAGGGGGAAAGCAATCTGGCTCCAGTTGCGCGATGGAGCGATAATTGGCGCAGTCGCGCTCAACAACGGGCGCGAAGTGCGTGTACTGCGTAAGCTTATTCAGTCAGAGCGAGCCTTGAGCGAGGAAGCGTTGTGTGATGAAGGCGTGGCGCTGAAATCGTTATAACTGCTGCCTGATATCGAACATAAAAAAGGCCGCATTCGCGGCCTTTTTCACAGCTAACTATTGACGCTTACGCGTAAACCGGGAAGCGTGCGCAGATGTCCAGAACTTTACCTTTGACGCGCTCAATTACGGCTTCGTCATTGATATTGTCCAGCACGTCACACATCCAGCCAGCCAGTTCTTTCGCTTCCGCTTCTTTGAAGCCGCGGCGAGTGATTGCCGGAGAACCGATACGGATACCGGAAGTCACAAACGGGCTCTTCGGATCGTTCGGCACGCTGTTTTTGTTGACGGTGATGTTGGCACGGCCCAGCGCAGCGTCAGCTTCTTTACCGGTCAGGTTTTTATCAACCAGGTCCAGCAGGAACAGGTGGTTTTCAGTACCGCCAGAAACCACTTTGTAACCACGGTTCAGGAACACTTCCACCATCGCTTTGGCGTTTTTAGCAACCTGCTGCTGGTAAACCTTGAACTCAGGCTCCATTGCTTCTTTCAGCGCCACGGCTTTCGCCGCGATCACGTGCATCAGCGGGCCACCCTGCGCACTTGGGAACACCGCAGAGTTCAGTTTTTTGTACAGCTCTTCATCACCGCCTTTCGCCAGGATCAGGCCGCCGCGCGGACCCGCCAGAGTTTTGTGGGTGGTGGTGGTGACAACGTGTGCGTGTGGAACCGGGTTCGGGTAAACGCCTGCGGCAATCAGACCCGCAACGTGCGCCATGTCAACGAACAGGTATGCGCCGATGCTGTCAGCGATTTCACGCATTTTGGCCCAGTCAACCACGCCAGAGTAAGCAGAGAAACCACCGATGATCATCTTCGGTTTGTGTTCTTTGGCCTGCTTCGCCATATCTTCGTAGTCAATTTTGCCGGAATCATCAATACCGTAAGGAATGATGTTGTACAGTTTGCCGGAGAAGTTAACCGGGGAGCCGTGAGTCAGGTGGCCGCCTTGTGCCAGGTTCATACCCAGAACGGTATCGCCCGGTTGCAGCAGAGCGGTGTAAACAGCGAAGTTAGCCTGAGAACCGGAGTGCGGCTGCACGTTAGCGTAGTCAGCGCCAAACAGCTCTTTTGCACGATCGATAGCCAGTTGTTCAACGATATCAACGTACTCACAACCGCCGTAGTAGCGCTTGCCCGGATAACCTTCAGCGTATTTATTGGTCAGCTGAGAACCCTGCGCCTGCATAACACGCGGGCTGGTATAGTTTTCGGAGGCGATCAGTTCGATGTGCTCTTCCTGACGTACTTTTTCCTGCTCCATAGCCTGCCACAGTTCGGCATCATAATCGGCAATGTTCATTTCACGCTTTAACATCCGCATCTCCTGACTCAGCTAACAATAAAATTTTCGGCCTTAAAAGGCGGTCCGTAGGACAACGGCGAACAGTATAACCGAATCATTCTTCGATAACAGGTCTTGACAAAGGATTTTACGCAAACGATTACCTTCACGGTACGCAAGGCTTTGGAGAACAAAGGTCTGCTGAATTTCAACGGATTTCTTTTCAGGTTTGTGATGCAGATTTTTCACGATGTAACCTTTACAACGCAAAGTTACAAAGAACCATTTACAATGCAGGGGTATTTTTTATAAGATGCATTTGACATACATCATTAAAGTCTCAGATAAAGGAAGACCGTATGCTTGACGCACAAACCATCGCTACAGTTAAAGCCACCATTCCCCTGCTGGTTGAAACAGGTCCGAAGCTGACCGCCCATTTCTACGATCGCATGTTTACGCATAACCCAGAGCTGAAAGAAATTTTCAACATGAGTAACCAGCGTAATGGCGATCAGCGCGAAGCGCTGTTTAACGCGATTGCCGCGTATGCCAGCAATATCGAAAACCTGGCGGCGCTGTTGCCAGCGGTTGAGAAAATCGCGCAGAAGCATACCAGCTTCCAGATTAAACCAGAGCAGTACAACATCGTGGGTGGTCATTTGCTGGCAACGCTGGACGAAATGTTCAGCCCAGGCCAGGAAGTCCTGGATGCGTGGGGTAAAGCGTATGGTGTACTGGCGAACGTTTTCATCAACCGTGAAGCGCAAATCTATAGCGAAAATGCCAATAAAAATGGCGGCTGGGAAGGTACTCGACCTTTCCGTATCGTGGCAAAAACGCCGCGAAGCGCGCTTATCACCAGCTTTGAGTTTGAGCCTGTCGACGGTGGCGCAGTAGCTGAATATCATCCGGGGCAATACCTGGGCGTCTGGCTGAAGCCGGAAGGTTTCCCGCATCAGGAAATTCGTCAGTACTCACTGACCCGTAAACCTGATGGCAAAGGCTATCGGATTGCCGTTAAGCGTGAAGACGGTGGTCAGGTTTCCACCTGGCTGCACAATCATGCGAATGTTGGCGACGTTGTTCACTTAGCCGCACCTGCGGGCGATTTCTTTATGGATGTCGCGACTAATACCCCTGTGTCTCTGATTTCCGCAGGCGTAGGTCAGACCCCAATGCTGGCGATGCTGGATACGCTGGCGAAAGCAAACCATGCGGCGCAGGTTAACTGGTTCCATGCGGCTGAAAACGGTGATGTCCATGCCTTCGCCGATGAAGTGAATGAACTCGGCAAAACGCTGCCGCGCTTTAGCGCACACACCTGGTATCGCGAGCCAACCGAAGCTGATCGCGCGAAAGGTGCGTTTGATAGTGTAGGTCTGATGGATCTGAATAAACTGGAAGGCGCAATCAGCGATCCGGCGATGCAGTTTTATCTGTGCGGTCCGGTTGGCTTTATGCAGTTTGCCGCAAAGCAGCTGGTTGGTCTGGGCGTAAAAAACGAGAACATTCATTACGAATGTTTCGGCCCACATAAAGTTCTGTAATTACGTTATGCCTGATGGCGCTGCGCTTCTCAGGCCTACGAGATATTGTAGGCCTGAGAAGGTGTTTACACCGCCATTCGGCAAGCACGGCGCGGCTTAGATTGCCGCGTCGTCTTCTTCACCGGTACGAATACGAATAACGCGAGCCACGTCAAAGACAAAAATCTTACCGTCACCGATTTTGCCGGTCTGGGCGGTACGAATAATGGTGTCGACGCAGGTATCTACGATGTCGTCGGTAACCACAATTTCAATTTTTACTTTCGGCAGAAAATCCACCATATATTCCGCGCCGCGGTACAGCTCGGTATGGCCTTTCTGACGGCCAAAGCCTTTGACCTCTGTTACAGTCATACCGGTAATGCCAACTTCGGCCAGCGCTTCGCGGACGTCGTCCAGCTTGAAGGGTTTAATAATCGCATCAATCTTTTTCATGCTATTCCTTGAAAAGGTCGCCTGTCTTTTGATCGGATAAACGTAACATAATCCGGAAAACTATTCTTTGAAATCGTTTGCATCTAACTCATGGCGAGAAAGCAACTTGTAGAACTCAGTGCGGTTGCGCCCAGCCATTCGCGCCGCATGGGTCACATTACCCTTGGTAATTTGCAGCAGCTTACGCAGGTAATTGAGTTCAAACTGATTACGCGCCTCAACAAAGGTCGGCAGCGCGGTGTTTTCCCCTTCCAGTGCCTGCTCCACCAGCGCATCGCTGATCACCGGAGAAGAGGTCAACGCGACGCACTGTTCAATCACGTTGACCAACTGACGCACGTTGCCCGGCCAACTGGCGGTCATTAACCGCTTCATGGCATCGGTTGAAAAGGCGCGCACGAACGGTTTATGTCGTTCAGCAGACTGGCGTAGCAGATGGTTTGCCAGCAGCGGAATATCTTCCGTACGTTCGGCCAGTGCCGGGATCTTCAGACTCACCACGTTGAGGCGATAGTACAAATCCTCGCGAAATTCTCCCCGCGCCATGGCTTTGGGTAAATCGCGGTGCGTCGCGGAAACTATCCTCACATCAATGTCGATATCGCGGTTACTTCCCAGCGGTCTGACTTTTCGTTCCTGCAACACGCGCAGTAATTTAACCTGCAACGGTGCTGGCATATCGCCAATCTCATCGAGAAACAGCGTCCCACCTTCCGCAGCCTGAAACAGCCCTTCACGATTACTCACCGCGCCGGTAAAAGCGCCACGCGCATGGCCAAACAGTTCAGACTCCAGCAATTGTTCCGGCAACGCGCCGCAATTAATGGCAATAAAGGGTTTGTGGCTACGCGGGCTGGCGTTGTGAATCGCCTGAGCAAAAACTTCTTTCCCGGTCCCACTTTGACCGTTGATGAGTACACTAACGTCCGACTGTGCCACCATTCGCGCCTGTTCCAACAAACGCAGCATCAGCGGACTGCGGGTGACAATGGACTCACGCCAGCTATCATCAGTAGCAGGCGCAGACTGTTCCAGCGCCCCGTCAATTGCGTGGTATAACGCGTCTTTATCGACCGGTTTGGTGAGAAAACTGAAGACCCCTTGCTGCGTCGCCGCTACGGCGTCAGGAATGGAGCCGTGAGCGGTAAGGATAATAACCGGCATTCCCGGCTGTACTTTCTGGATTTCCGTAAACAGCTGCATGCCGTCCATTTCATCCATGCGCAGATCGCTAATGACCAGATCCACTTTTTCGCGATTCAGTACCCGTAGCCCTTCCTGCCCGCTTTCCGCAGTCACGACGCTGTAACCTTCGCTGGTCAGTCGCATACCGAGTAATTTCAACAGCCCCGGATCATCATCCACCAGCAGCAAATGCGCGGGCTTACGGCTTATCATGGCGTTACCTCATCGGCAGGCGGCGTGGCACCGTCCTCGTTATCAGGCGTAGTGAGTTTATCGTTCCCGTGCGGCGCATCAGGATTGTAGTTACCGGCGGGTTTGCGCGTGGAAAGCTGGCGCTCAATATCGGTCAGATTCTCCAGCTTGCGGGTCGTGAGATCGAGCTGGGACTGCAAATGCTGTTGCTGCTGACGCAGCGTATCGAGCTCGCTGTCTGACGCCTGCTGGAGCTTACTGTAACGCATGCGTTCTTCAGCAAGCTGTAATTGCAACAGTTGGTTACGAAACCAGGCCTGATAAAGCGGTCGAACCTGAGTCGGAATTTGTGGACTTAACGCATCGAGACGCGTAACTGCCTCCTGCCGTTCAGGCGGGGTAATACGGGCGTTATCAAGCAGGATCCCGCGTTTGAAAGCGCCCTGCCAGGTATCCGTGAGTTGAGCACTGGCCTCACTGCGCGCCTGCACAGGCATCATGCGATCGGCGCAATCCATCGCCCGCAGCCAATACAGCGGGTTGGTATCCGTGGACTGACCCGTTAGCGACCAGATATCCGCACACTCGGTTGCAAGGTAGTCAGCAAGTTGATGAGGTGGAATTTTCTCCTGCGAGGGATCGCCGATGATATGATTCACCGCGTTCGGAACGCAGCCAACCAGCACCAGACACGGCAGGCTTGCGAGGATAACGCGACGGAAAAAATGTCGTTTAAGCATTCTGACAACAACGTAAGGCATACTCACCAGACTTAGGTTTATTTTAGTGATTTTTCGCAGCAGCTAGCGGCAGTTCTATGCGAAAACAAACGTTTTGCGCATGGTCATCAACCAGATACAGTTTGCCCCGCATACGGCGGATGCAATCTCTGGCAATGCTCAGCCCCAACCCGCTTCCTTTAACCGCCCCTTTTCGCTGATGGCTCCCCTGGAAAAAAGGCTCGAAGATCATGGTCTGTTCTGCTTCTGGGATCGGCGTGCCGGTATTCATTACATCAATGTATACCGTTGAGCCATGCAAACTGCTGCGGATCCAAATGTTACCGGATTCAGCGCCGTAGTGCACCGCATTGGAATAAAGATTGTCCAGCACGCTCATTAATAGCATCGGCTCTGCCAGGCAGGCGTTCACCGCAAGCGCAACATCAGTATGGATCATTTTGGCGCGGGCGGGCAGGCTATGCGCAGAAACCACGTTTTCCACCAGCGGGGCGATTTCTACACTTTCAAGCTCAACCTCGTCATCCGCCAGCTTGCGGTTGTAATCGAGAAGCTGCTCAATCAGTTTTTGCAGATTGCGGCTGCTGTCATCGAGAATACCGACCACCTCTTTTTGCTCCGGTGTTAACGGGCCCACTACCTGATCGGCCAGCAATTCGGTACCTTCGCGCATACTCGCCAGCGGTGTTTTCAGCTCATGAGAAAGATGGCGTAAAAACTGATGCCGCTGCGACTCAAGCCAGGAAAGACGTTCGCTCAGCCAGATAATACGCTGCCCCACGGATCGCAGCTCACGGGGCCCGGTAAATAACACGCTATCACCCAGCGAGCGCCCTTCTCCCAGACGGTTGATCATCCGTTCGATGCCCTTCACCGGACCGATAATCATGCGGGTAAACAGCAGCACCATTGCCAGGCTAACGAGAAACAGCACCAGCGCCTGCCAGCCGAAGAACTGACCTCGCTCGGCTATCTCCTGCTGTAGTTGCTGTCCACGAGAAAAGACGACAGTCCGCGTCGCTTGTACCATCTCAGTATTGGCATTGGCGAACGCTTCCAGCCGCGCGGCCGCCACGCTGTCAGGACCACTGTTACGACACTGCAACTGCGCGAGATCGTTGATGTCCTGGCGTAACGCCTGATAGAGCCGGTTATCCGGCAACACGCCTGCATGCGCATCCAGCATGTCGCTGTAGCGTTTACGTTGACTCTGGTAAACCTTAGCTAACGTTGGGTCATCAAGTACACAGTATTGGCGGTAGCTACGCTCCATCTCAAGGGCAGCATTGGTCATCGCTTCACTGCGTCTGGCGTCAATCAGCGTCGTTCGGTTCGTCAGAGCCGCCTGCGCGCTCAGGGCATTCAGGCTTTGCCACGCCTGCCAGGCCAAAACTAACAACGGCAACAGGATAAGCAAAAATGCCAACGTCACCAGTTGACGTAAAGATCGGGGAAAAACTGACCAGCGCTTCAAGGTGTTACTCTCAATGGACAGGAATAGGTTGATGCTAACTGAGGGAAACGCCAGATACAACAAAGCCGGGATTAACCCGGCTTTGTTGTGGAATAAGGCGGTGCCTAACTCGACGTTTCGCCCGAAGGTTGATATAGCTACGCTAATATCAGATGTTGGACGGCAGGCACCTTGTTGTGCGTCATTCGAAGTTTATGTAGCACGTCCCGAAGGGGCTGACATAAGAAGGTGAATGAGCCACTGATTAATATTATGCAGCATCTGTGCCAATATTCAAAACATTTTATTAACACAATGATATATATAGAAAATATCATTATTTATCTGAAAAATGTTATTGTCCGTTTTTTACCCATACCGTCGCCAATCAGCAACACCTGTAGCACTTAAAAACAAATTCATTGTAAATCATATAATTAAATGTCTCTTTTTGGCGACACCCCAACCCCGCCAATGTCGGGATTTCGAGACACATTAATTCTGTGCCATAAGCGCTGAGGTATTGCCGGATGACGGCGTGAACGCCTTAATTGGTCTGCGCCATAAAAAAAGCCCCTCACGAAGAGGGGCTTAATGATTACAGGCTAATTAACCCAACTGTTTACGCGCGTTACGGAAAATGCGCATCCACGGGCTGTCCTCACCCCAGTTTTCCGGGTGCCAGGAGTTACTCACGGTACGGAACACGCGTTCCGGGTGCGGCATCATAATGGTAACGCGACCATTTTCCGTGGTAACAGCGGTAATACCGTTCGGCGAACCGTTCGGGTTAGCCGGGTAGGTCTCGGTCACCTTACCGAAATTATCAACATAGCGCAGGGCCACCAGACCTTTGCTCTCGAGCTGAGCCAGATGCGCACCGTCACGCACTTCCACACGACCTTCACCGTGAGAAACGGCAATCGGCATCATCGATCCCACCATATCGGCAAGCAGTAAAGACGGGCTTTGCGTCACTTCAACCAAACTGAAGCGGGCTTCAAAACGATCGGAGTGATTGCGTACAAAGCGCGGCCACAGGTCGCTTCCCGGGATCAGCTCACGCAGGTTAGACATCATCTGGCAACCGTTACACACCCCGAGCGCCAGCGTTTGCGGGCGATGGAAGAAGGTTTCGAACTCATCACGCACGCGGTTGTTGAACAGAATTGACTTCGCCCAACCTTCTCCTGCGCCGAGCACATCGCCGTAAGAGAAGCCGCCGCAGGCTACCAGCGCCTGGAAATTACCCAGGCCGATGCGTCCCCCCAGCAGATCGCTCATGTGTACATCAATAGCGTCAAAGCCCGCACGGTGGAAAGCTGCCGCCATTTCGACATGGGAGTTAACGCCCTGCTCGCGCAGCACGGCCACTTTCGGACGCGCGCCAGTGGCGATGTACGGAGCAGCAACGTCTTCATTGATATCAAATGACAGTTTAACGTTAAGGCCAGGGTCGGCATCGTTGGTTTTAGCGTCGTGTTCCTGATCGGCACACTCCGGGTTGTCGCGCAGACGCTGCATCTGCCAGGTGGTTTCCGCCCACCACATACGCATCGTAGTGCGGCTTTCGCTGAACACCGCATGACCGTCAGCTTCAACCACGAAGCGGTCGCCCTGCACGGCTTTCCCCAGATAGTGCACGCAATCGGCCAGGCCATGTTGAGCCAGCAACGCCTCAACCGCTTCACGATCAGCTGCGCGAACCTGAATCACCGCGCCAAGCTCTTCGTTAAACAGCGCAGCCAGACGATCGTCACCCAGAGAGTGGATATCAGCTTCAATACCGCAGTGACCGGTGAAGGCCATTTCCGCCAGCGTAACCAGCAGCCCGCCGTCTGAACGGTCGTGGTAGGCCAACAGCTTACGCTGTGCCACCAGCGCCTGAATGGCGTCGTAGAAGCCTTTCAGTTGCTCAACGTTACGCACATCAGCAGGCTTATCGCCCAGTTGACGGTAAACCTGCGCCAACGCTGTTGCACCCAGCGCGTTGTGACCAAGACCAAGGTCAATCAGCAACAGGGCATTGTCTTCAGTAGAAAGCTGCGGGGTAATCGTGTGGCGCACGTCTTCCACGCGGGCAAAGGCGGTGATCACCAGCGACAGCGGCGAGGTCATTTCACGCTGTTCGTTGCCTTCCTGCCAGCGGGTTTTCATCGACATAGAGTCTTTGCCCACCGGAATGGTCAGGCCAAGCGCCGGACATAATTCTTCCCCAACGGCTTTTACCGCTTCGTACAGTCCGGCGTCTTCGCCAGGGTGACCCGCAGCAGCCATCCAGTTAGCCGACAGTTTAATGCGTTTGATATCGCCAATCTGCGTTGCCGCAATGTTGGTCAGCGCCTCACCTACAGCCAGACGCGCAGAGGCAGAGAAGTCGAGCAATGCGACTGGCGCGCGCTCGCCAAGAGACATCGCTTCACCGTAGTAGCTATCAAGGCTTGCGGTAGTGACCGCGCAGTTGGCTACCGGGATCTGCCATGGCCCCACCATCTGGTCACGCGCGACCATGCCGGTAACGGTACGGTCGCCGATGGTCACAAGGAACGTTTTTTCAGCAACAGTCGGCAGATGCAGCACACGGTTAACCGCATCTGCAATCGAGATTTCGCCACGATTCAGGGCATCGCCTTTGGCTTTCAGCGTCTGCACATCGCGGGTCATTTTCGGCGTTTTGCCCAACAGCACATCGAGCGGCATGTCGATCGGCTGATTGTCGAAGTGGCTATCGCTCAGTGTCAGATGCTGTTCTTCGGTGGCTTCACCGATCACCGCATACGGCGCGCGCTCGCGCTTACACAGTTCGTCAAACAGCGGTAGCTGGTCAGCGGCAACCGCCAGCACATAACGCTCCTGGGATTCGTTACACCAGATTTCCAGCGGGCTCATGCCCGGTTCGTCGCTGAGGATATCGCGCAGCTGGAACTTACCGCCGCGACCACCATCGCTTACCAGCTCAGGCATGGCGTTTGACAGGCCGCCAGCGCCAACGTCATGGATAAACAGGATCGGGTTGGCATCGCCCATCTGCCAGCAGCGGTCGATAACTTCCTGGCAACGACGTTCCATTTCCGGGTTGTCACGCTGTACGGAGGCAAAGTCGAGGTCCGCATCAGACTGGCCGGAAGCCATAGAAGAGGCCGCACCACCGCCAAGACCGATGTTCATTGCCGGCCCGCCGAGGACGATCAGCTTAGCGCCAACGACGATCTCGCCTTTCTGTACATGATCGGCACGGATGTTACCGATCCCGCCTGCCAGCATGATCGGTTTATGGTAACCGCGCAGTTCTTCGCCGTTGTGACTGTTAACCTTTTCTTCATAGGTGCGGAAATACCCCGTCAGCGCCGGGCGACCAAATTCATTATTAAACGCCGCGCCGCCCAGTGGCCCTTCGGTCATGATATCGAGTGCGGTAACAATACGGTCCGGCTTACCAAAATCTTCTTCCCATGGCTGTTCAAAGCCTGGAATACGCAGGTTGGAAACGGAGAAACCCACCAGCCCTGCTTTCGGTTTTGCACCACGACCGGTTGCCCCCTCGTCGCGGATTTCGCCGCCGGAGCCGGTTGCCGCACCCGGCCACGGAGAGATAGCCGTCGGATGGTTGTGGGTTTCTACCTTCATCAGGATGTGGGCTGGCTCCTGATGGAAATCGTAGCGGCCGGTTTTGTGGTCGGCAAAGTAACGACCCACTTCAGAACCTTCCATTACCGCAGCGTTGTCTTTATAGGCAGACAGCACGTGGTCCGGCGTAGTTTCGAAGGTATTTTTGATCATCTTGAACAGCGACTTCGGCTGCTGTTTACCATCGATAATCCAGTCGGCGTTAAAAATCTTGTGGCGGCAGTGCTCGGAGTTTGCCTGCGCAAACATGTACAGTTCAATGTCGTTCGGGTTGCGTCCCAGTTTGGTGAACGCATCCTGCAGATAGTCGATTTCGTCTTCCGCCAGCGCCAGGCCCAGACGCAGGTTAGCGTCGATCAGTGCCTGGCGTCCCTCACCCAGCAGATCAACGCTTAAGACCGGTGCCGGCTGATGATGTACAAACAGCTTTTCGGCATCGTTCAGTGCTGGGAAAACTGTTTCCATCATGCGGTCGTGCAGTTCATCGGCAACCATCTGCCACTGCTCAGCGGTCAACGTAGAGGCCTCAACATACCAGGCAATGCCACGTTCCAGGCGGCTAATCTGCTGCAGGCCGCAGTTGTGGGCAATATCAGTCGCTTTAGAAGACCACGGGGAGATGGTGCCAGGGCGAGGCGTAACCAGCAGCAGTTTGCCTTCAGGGGCGTGGCTGTGAAGAGCAGGACCATATTTCAGCAGACGTGCTAGTTGTGCGTGCTCGTCCTCATTCAGCGGTGCATTCAGATCGGCAAAATGGACGTACTCGGCGTAAATATTGTGGACCTGGAGGTTGGCAGCCTGAAAACGTGCCAGCAGTTTGTTAATACGGAATGCAGACAGTGCAGGTGAACCACGCAGAATTTCCATCATAAGTCTCTCGTCTTCTAAGCTTTCGGTGTGCCCAAGTGGGGGAAACGGGCGTCATTATAAAGAATCTGGCGCGCCGACGAAACCGTTTGCGTCGAAATAAAATCACGACCATTTCTTATCATCAAATGCGGTCTGGTTTCTGAATAAGTTGCCAACTGGCGCAAGTTTAAGCAAAATGCCGCTCATTAATGACGACTTCACTTCTTAATCAGCACCACAGCAGGCAGAGAAAACGTACGGTTCAGAGAATTAACTAATTGAAAAAATTAAAGATTAATTATCTGTTCATCGGCATATTAACGCTGTTGTTGGCAGCGGCCCTTTGGCCATCTATCCCCTGGTTCGGTAAAGCCGAAAATCGTATCGCCGCCATTCAGTCGCGGGGAGAGCTGCGCGTCAGTACCCTCGACTCGCCGTTAACTTACGCAACCCTCAACGGCAAAAAATTCGGTCTGGATTATGAACTGGCCCAGGCGTTCGCCAACTACCTGGGCGTGAAGTTAAACGTCACAGTGCGCCAGAACATTAGCCAGCTTTTCGACGACCTGGATAACGGTAATGCCGATCTGTTAGCCGCAGGTCTGGTCTATAACAGCGAGCGGGTAAAAAATTACCAGCCAGGACCGACCTACTATTCAGTTTCACAACAGTTGGTGTATCGGGTTGGACAATACCGCCCGCGCACGCTCGCCACCGTGAACGAAAGCCAACTGACTATCGCCCCAGGACATGTGGTGGTTAACGATCTCCAACAGCTAAAAGAGAAAAAATTCCCCGAGCTGAGCTGGAAGGTCGATGACAAAAAAGGGACCACTGAACTGCTTGATGATGTTATCGCCGGAAAGCTGGATTACACCATTGCCGATTCCGTCGCCATCAGTTTATACCAGCGCGTTCATCCTGAGCTGGCCGTGGCGCTGGACGTTTCCGACGAACAACCGGTGACCTGGTTTAGTCGTCTGGACAATGACAACACGCTGTCTGCCGCGCTGTTGGATTTCTTTAATACCATGAATGAAGATGGTTCTCTGGCGCGGCTGGAAGAGAAGTATCTTGGGCATGGCGATGATTTTGACTATGTTGATACCCGCACCTTTTTGCGTGCTGTAGACAGCGTATTGCCGGACCTCAAGCCGCTCTTTGAGAAGTATGCGCAGGAGATAGACTGGCGACTGCTCGCCGCAATATCCTATCAGGAGTCGCACTGGGATGCGCAGGCCACATCCCCGACTGGGGTACGCGGGCTGATGATGCTGACCAAAAATACCGCCCAGAGTCTCGGGCTAACTGACCGTACCGATGCAGAACAGAGCATCAGCGGCGGCGCGCGGTATTTGCAGGATATGATGAGTAAAGTGCCGGATACCGTTCCCGAAGGGGAACGTATCTGGTTTGCGCTCGCGGCCTACAACATGGGTTATGCGCACATGCTGGATGCCCGGGCGCTGACGGTGAAAACAAAAGGCAATCCGAACAGCTGGTCCGACGTAAAACAGCGACTGCCACTACTCAGCCAAAAGCCGTATTACAGCAAGTTGACCTATGGCTATGCGCGTGGTCACGAAGCCTACGCTTATGTGGAAAATATCCGTAAATACCAGATTAGCCTGGTGGGGTATCTGCAGGAGAAAGAAAAACAGGCGCAGGAAAAAATGCAACTGGCTCAGGATTATCCGGCGGTGTCACCGGCTGAGCTGGTGGGTAAAGATAAATTTCCGCTTTCAGCCTTTCTGACTCAGACATCGTCAAACTACCTGTCGCACTCCCCTTCGCTGCTGTTTTCAGCACAAAAGAAAGAGGATAAGTAGCCTGATTGGTATTTACTGATTGGCGGATTTTTTCAACGCTTTGATCTCCTGCCTACGCATGCGGAAGAAATCACTGAGCAGCGTGGCGCATTCATCCCGTAACACGCCTTCGGTCACTTCAACCCGATGATTCATTCCTGGGTGATGCAGCACATCCATTAATGACCCGGCAGCGCCCGTTTTCGCATCGCGTGCGCCAAAAACCACCCGGCCGATACGACTATGGACCATCGCGCCTGCGCACATCACGCACGGCTCCAGAGTGACGTACAGCGTGGCATCTAACAGACGGTAGTTTTGCAGTACCAGGCCCCCCTGACGCAGCGCCATAATTTCAGCGTGAGCAGTCGGATCATGGTGGCCGATCGGACGGTTCCAGCCTTCGCCAATCACGCGGTTGTTATGCACCAATACTGCACCCACCGGAACTTCACGCTCATCCCAGGCGCGCTTAGCCAGCGTTAAAGCATGACGCATCCAGTATTCGTGGCTAAATTCAACTTCAGACAAAGGGGTTACTCCACCAATAAAAGCGGGCGCATTATACACAGACGCTATCGTTTACTCTATTCGAGTTGTTGCAGCTCTCCGCGCGGCGTGACGCGCCAGCGATGCTGGCAAAAAGAGAGCAACGGATTGTCCTGCTTACTGTCGCTGTAGCCGCTGTAAAGAGACAGCGGTGCGCCAATCTGCCGCTCCAGTTGAGTCACTTTCTCATGGCCGAGGCAGCGCAGCGTCAGCACCCACCCGCCGTATCCCCGCGCCATTTTGCTGGCAATCAAATTGACACGCGGTAGCCACGGCGTGTCGAAGTAAACCTGCTCGACCAGTGACTGCGGAGAGCCGGTGATAAGCCAGATGTCAGCATCAGAGCTTAACAGGTAGGTTGTCAGGCGCTGCTGAACGAGCGGAAACGCCGTCACATTACTGCGAAACCAGCGTACAAAGTCGGACTGATGCGCTTTCAGACGCGCCTCGCTGCGACCAAAAGTGCATCCCCACAACAGCAGACTCATTGGCCAGCGGGCGGCACGCCCTTGAATCAGCAATGCCAGCGCAATCACCGGTAGCAGAGGCAGCACCAGCAGCGCGTTCAGCGGCTGACGACGTAGCAGATAACGTATGAAACTACCGAACATATCCTGCTGGTGTAACGTGCCATCCAAATCAAAAAAAACAACGCGGCGCGGGTGATTGGTCAAACCTTAGTCCTCTGGATCGTTGAACCCCAATAGCCAGGTAAACAGGAACCCGGCAATAACTGCTACCAGATAGCCTAACAGATAGAACATCACTTTTCCGGCAACAATCGTCAGTGCCAGCGGTAATCCTGAGATACCAAAGGTGATAACCGTCGCCACCTTCCAGTAGCTAATCAGCGCTCCGCCTACCGCGCCGCCAAGGCAGGCACCGATAAACGGTCTACCTAACGGCAGCGTGACGCCAAAAATCAGCGGCTCGCCAACGCCCAGCAGTCCAACCGGCAGCGCGCCTTTGATCACTTTTTTAAGCCGTGCGTTACGGGTTTTCATCAGCACGGCAATGGAAGCTCCAATTTGCCCGACGCCAGCCATCGCCAGGATAGGAAAGAGCGCGTTATAACCATGCGCCTGTACCAGTTCAACGTGGATCGGCACCAATCCCTGATGAAGTCCGGTGAGCACCAACGGCAGGAAAGTCCCAGCCAGTACGGCCCCCACCAGAAAACCGCCGCGATCAATAGCCCAGGATGCGCCATGAGCAATAGATTCAGAAATCCAGCCGCCAAGTGGTTGCAGCGCAACAATCGCGATGGCCCCGGTGATAATGGTGGTCAGCAGTGGGTTTAGGATCAGCTCCAGCGATTCTGGCAACAGCTCGCGGAATTTGCGTTCGATCCAACACATCAACGCAACCACCAGCAGTACCGCGATCACCCCGCCGCGTCCCGGCTGCAACGCTTCGCCAAACAGCGTGATTTGTGCCAGTTGCGGACTGGAGAGGATCCCCGCCATCACCCCGCCCATCGCCAGAGAACCGCCGAATACTTTGGCGGTATTCACCCCGACCAGAATATTCATGATGGCAAACACGGCGCTGCCAAATATTCCCATCAGCCCAAGCATATTTGGATAGTGGGTCGCAAAATCCCCGACGATATCCGGTCGCTTAAGAATGTTAATAATGCCGGTGATCAAACCAGAAGCGATAAAAGCTGGAATAAGAGGGATAAAGACGTTCGCCAACTTACGCAGCGCATCGCTCATGGGCGCTTTGTACTTCGCTTTGGCCTCTGACTTCGTGCGCTCGATATCATTCGTATCTCTGCCTTCGCCGCCATCAGCAATCAGAGAGCGCATAGCATCCACCACCTTGGCCGCTTTACCGGGGCCGACAATGATCTGGTGCTGCGCGCCCTGCTTCACGTAGCCGCTGACGCCGGGCAGTTGCCTGAGACGAGGGATATCGAGCAGCCCGTCATCCTGAACTTCAACCCTGACGCGGGTCATACAGTTTTCCAGACGCAGAATATTTTTCTCTCCGCCAACGCCCAGCAGAATATCGCTGGCCAGCACCGCCGTCTTATCCATATACACCTCTTAGTGTTCTAACGCCGCGCGTAAAAAACCCTGGTGAGCGGCAAGCTTTTCGCGAGCGGCAGCGGCGTCCAGGCCGGTGAGCGCCATTAAAATAGCCGGCTTAACGTCAAAATCAGTCTGCTTTAGCAACGCTTGCGCCTGTTCACGCGCAATGCCCGTGGCTTCAACCACCATACGGCACGCACGATCGACCAGTTTGACGTTGGTTGCCTGCATGTCCACCATCAGGTTCTGATAAACCTTACCGAACTTCACCATCGCTCCGGTGGAGATCATATTGAGCACCAGCTTTTGCGCGGTACCGGATTTCAGTCGCGTTGACCCCGTCAGCGCCTCCGGACCCACCACCGGGGAAATAGCGATATCCGCTTCATGTGCAATTGGTGAATCCGGATTGCAGGAAATAGCCGCCGTCGTACAACCTACCGTACGCGCATATTTCAGTCCGCCAATCACATACGGCGTACGACCTGAAGCCGCCAGACCAACGACCATATCCTGTGCGGTGAGATTGATCGCGCGCAGATCGTCCTCACCTAGCTGTGGGTTATCTTCCGCACCCTCAACCGCCTTCAGCAGCGCGCCCGGCCCCCCGGCAATCAACCCAACCACCAGACCGTGCGGAACGCCGAAAGTCGGTGGGCATTCAGATGCATCCAGCACCCCAAGACGCCCGCTGGTACCCGCCCCCATGTAAATAATGCGGCCACCTGCTTTTAGCGCGTTAGCTGCCGCATCGACCGCGCACGCAACTTGAGGCAGAGTTGCTTTTACTGCTTCGGCTACCAGCGTATCCTGTTGATTAAAACGATGAACCAACTCCAGCGTGGAGAGCGCATCCAGGTCCATGGTCTGTGGATTGCGGGTTTCTGAAACTAATGCACCGAGATTCATTTTTTGGTCCTTAGGAATTTTTAATTCATAATAATCTGCCATAATGGAATATTATATTCATCAAGGCGAATGAAATTTTGTTTTGTAATCGCCATCACGTTTTCGCCAGGAGACAGCATGAACTGTTTAATTCGCATTCGTCAGCGTTACCCGGATCTCGCGCAGAGCGATAAAAAACTTGCGGATTATCTCCTTGCCCAACCGGATAGTGCGCGGCACCTCAGTTCGCAGCAGTTGGCCGCGGAGGCGGGCGTCAGCCAGTCCAGCGTGGTGAAGTTCGCGCAAAAGATGGGTTTTAAAGGATTTCCTGCACTCAAACTAGCGATTAGCGAAGCGCTGGCCAGCAATCCTAACCCCCACTCCATTCCGGTGCATAATCAGATTCGCGGTGACGACCCTATGCGTCTGGTGGGAGAAAAGTTGATTCAGGAGAACGTGGCGGCGATGCATGCGACGCTGGACGTCAACAGCGAAGAGAAACTGATGGAGAGCGTCATGATGCTGCGCTCAGCCCGGCGCATTATCGTGACCGGGATTGGCGCATCGGGTCTGGTGGCACAGAATTTTGCCTGGAAGCTGCTGAAAATTGGTTTTAACGCGGTGGTTGAACGCGATATGCACGCCCTGTTGGCGGCAGTGCAGGCGCTTTCGCCCAACGATCTGCTGCTGGCCATTTCGTATACCGGCGAACGCCGTGAGCTCAACCTGGCTGCGGACGAAACATTGCGCACCGGAGCCAAAATTCTCGCCGTCACCGGATTTACACCGAACGCCCTGCAGCAACGGGCAACTCATTGTCTGTATACGATTGCTGAGGAGCAGGCTACGCGCAGCGCAGCGATTTCCTCTACGCATGCGCAAATGATGCTGACTGATTTATTGTTTATGGCACTGGTACAGCAGGATCTTGAGCACGCTCCGGAACGCATTCGCCACAGCGAAGCACTGGTAAAAAAACTGGTCTGAGCAAAGAATGCGCGTATAATGCCCGCCCGATTTGTGATGTTTTGAGAGTTTCCTGATGGCCCTGTTAATCACTAAAAAGTGTATCAATTGCGATATGTGCGAGCCCGAATGCCCGAATGAGGCAATTTCGATGGGTGACAGCATTTACGAGATTAACAGTGACAAATGTACGGAATGCGTAGGCCATTACGACACGCCAACCTGCCAGAAGGTGTGCCCGATCCCCAATACTATTTTGAAAGATCCGGCACATATCGAAACGGAAGAGCAGCTGTGGGATAAGTTTGTCCTGATGCATCACGCAGACAAACTTTAACTCTCGATAATCACCGTAGCGCAGGCGTAGTGACGCTCATCAGCCAGCGTCACATGCATATGTGCGACACCGAGTTTTTCCGCCAGTTTTAACGCCTCTCCCCATAACCGCAAACGCGGCTTACCGAGTTCATCGTTAAAGACTTCAAACTGATTAAATGCCAGACCGTTGCGGATACCCGTCCCAAAGGCTTTTGCTGCCGCCTCTTTGACCGCAAAACGCTTCGCCAAAAAACGCACCGGCTGCTGATGCGTCTCCCAGATAGCCCATTCGTTGTCACTGAGCACACGTCTTGCCAGACGGTCGCCGGAACGGGAGATCACCGCCTCAATGCGGGCAATCTCCACGATATCCGTGCCTAATCCCAGAATCGCCATTAGCCACGCGCTTCCAGCATCAGACGTTTCATTTCGACAACTGCATCTTTCAGACCGCTCATCACCGCGCGTCCGATAATGGCATGTCCAATGTTCAGCTCGTGCATTTCCGGGATTCGCGCGATGGCTTTAACGTTATGGTATGTCAGGCCGTGACCTGCATTTACCTTCAGGCCAAGGCTGGCGGCAAAGGTTGCCGCTTTGGCGATACGCGCCAGTTCGCTGGCCTGTTCAGCGTCGGTTTTCGCATCGGCGTAACAGCCTGTGTGAATTTCGATGTACGGCGCGCCGACTTCAGCAGCAGCCTTAATCTGCTCTTCATCGGCATCGATAAACAGCGAAACCAGAATGCCTGCGTCCGCCAGGCGTTTGCAGGCATCACGCATCTTATCTCGCTGGCCGGCGACGTCCAGACCACCTTCAGTAGTCACTTCCTGACGTTTTTCCGGCACCAGGCAGCAAAAATGCGGCTTAGTCTCAACGGCAATCTCCAGCATCTCTTCGGTGACCGCCATTTCCAGATTCATGCGCGTATCCAGCGTCTGGCGCAAAATACGTACGTCACGGTCGGTGATATGACGACGGTCTTCACGCAGGTGTACGGTAATACCATCCGCGCCCGCCTGTTCAACGATAAATGCCGCCTGAACCGGATCCGGATATGCGGTACCGCGTGCATTACGTAATGTGGCAATGTGGTCAATATTGACGCCTAACAGTAATTCAGCCATGACAATCCTCGTTAATCATTATTTGTTTTTACTGCTCGTTTTGGCATAAATTGCCGGAACAGTTCCCGGCTTTTTAACGGCTTACCACCAAGATACGGCTTTAACGCCATGCGGGTAAAGCGTTTCGCGGCGCGTAACGTATCGACATCGGGAAATTCACGCGACTCAAGCGCTTTGAGATGGCGTCCCGTAAAAGTGTTGTGATCAATAACAACGCTGGCAATAAACCCTTTTTCTTCCCGGTAACGATAGGTCATGGTGTCGTCTACCGGCTCGCCGCTGCCCGCACAGTGGGTAAAATCGACGCCGTATCCCAAATGTCCAAGTAAGGCCAGCTCAAAACGACGCAGCGCGGGTTCTGGCGAACCTGTGGCGCCAGCCAGCGCCTGAATACAGTTCAGATAATCGAAAAAGAGTTCAGAAAAGCGGGTCTCGTACTCAAGGACGCGGGAGATAAGTTCGTTGATATACAAGCCGCTGTACAGCGTGATACCGCTAAGAGGGAGTGCCAGAGAAACGGCTTCAGCACTACGTAGGGTTTTGACCTCTCCACGTCCACCAAAGCGAAGCAACAACGGGGTAAAAGGCTGGAGTGCGCCTTTAAGATTGGAGCGTTTGGAACGTGCGCCTTTAGCCACCAGGCGCACGCGACCCGACTCTTCCGTGAAGACGTCCAGCACGAGACTGGTTTCGCTCCAGGGGCGACTATGTAAGACAAAGGCTCGTTGCCATCCTTCCATATACTCGCCGTGTTTCAGAAGATGGGTTTAGACGTCGTCGCCGTAACCGAGGCTACGCAACGCGCGTTCGTCATCGGCCCAGCCAGATTTCACTTTCACCCACAGTTCGAGGTGAACGGGCGCTTCGAACATCTCCTGCATGTCTTTACGCGCTTCGATGCCGATGGTTTTAATTTTGGCTCCTTTGTTGCCAATAACCATCTTCTTCTGTCCTTCACGTTCAACGAGGATCAGACCGTTAATATCGTAGCCACCGCGCTCGTTAGAGATAAAACGCTCAATCTCCACGGTGACAGAATACGGCAGTTCAGCCCCCAGAAAACGCATCAGCTTTTCACGGATGATTTCAGAAGCCATAAAACGCTGAGAACGGTCAGTGATGTAATCTTCCGGGAAGTGATGAATAGCTTCCGGCAGATGCTTACGTACGATGTCCGCAACGGTATCCACATTCAAACCCGTCTCGGCAGAGATCGGGACGATATCGAGGAAATTCATCTGGCTTGCCAGGAACTGCAGGTGCGGCAGCAGATCGGCTTTTTCCTGAACATTGTCTACTTTGTTCACAGCCAGAATAACCGGGGCTTTACCGTCGCGCAGCTTGTTAAGCACCATTTCGTCGTCCGGCGTCCAGCGGGTGCCTTCCACAACGAAAATAACCAGTTCAACATCACCAATCGAGCTGCTCGCCGCTTTGTTCATCAGGCGGTTGATCGCCCGTTTTTCTTCCATATGCAGGCCCGGGGTATCAACATAAATCGCCTGATACGCGCCTTCAGTATGGATGCCAACAATACGGTGACGTGTTGTCTGAGCCTTACGTGAGGTAATGGAAATCTTCTGCCCAAGCAGGTTATTTAACAGGGTGGATTTGCCGACGTTCGGACGACCGACGATGGCAATAAATCCGCAGTAAGTTGTATCGATGCTCATTCCAGCTCCAGTTTTTTCAACGCCTGTTCGGCGGCAGCCTGCTCAGCCTTACGACGGCTAGAACCTGTGCCAACCACCGGTTCACTCAGGCCGCTGACCTGGCAGTGGATAGTAAATTCTTGATCGTGTGCTTCACCACGAACCTGCACCACCAGATAAGACGGCAGCGGCAGGTGGCGACCCTGCAAATATTCCTGCAAGCGCGTTTTCGGATCTTTTTGTTTATCGCCTGGGCTAATTTCATCCAGACGAGTCTGATACCAGTTCAGGATCAGTTGCTCAACGGTTTGAATGTCGCTGTCGAGGAAGACGCCGCCAATTAAAGCTTCAACGGTATCAGCCAGGATCGATTCACGGCGGAAGCCGCCGCTTTTCAGCTCACCAGGCCCCAAACGTAAACATTCACCGAGGTCAAACTCACGGGCTAATTCAGCAAGCGTATTGCCGCGAACCAGCGTTGCGCGCATGCGGCTCATATCACCTTCGTCCACTCGCGGGAAACGGTGATAAAGCGCATTAGCGATAACAAAGCTCAAAATAGAGTCGCCTAAAAATTCTAAACGCTCGTTATGTTTGCTGCTGGCGCTACGGTGAGTCAATGCCTGCTGCAACAGCTCCTGATGATTAAAAGTGTAGCCCAGCTTCCGTTGAAGCCGATTAATTACGATGGGGTTCATGCGATACCAATAAATGAATGCGTCAACAATTCAGCACACGAAACAGACCTGATATACGCACTTCGCTTAGCCATTTGGCTTTAGCTAAATGCATTTATACAAACCAACGCTGTTTCGTGTGCCGTGGCAACCTGTCGGTGCCAACCTAAAACTTCGGGGGAATATTCTATACACAACGACAAGGGATGTCGTTAGTCTGCGGGAATTTATCCGAGAAATAATTCACGCTGCCGCCATAATGACGACAACGTGAACGATTATCAGCGATTAGTGAATACCGCCAATACGGCTTAAACGTACACCGGTCGGCCATTCGCCTTCTTGCTTGTCGAAACTCATCCAGATAGCGGTCGCTTTACCCACCAGGTTCGCTTCCGGCACAAATCCCCAGTAACGGCTGTCCGCGCTGTTGTCACGGTTATCACCCATCATGAAGTAGTGTCCCGGAGGGACGATCCAGGTTGCCAGTTGCTGGCCAGGCTGGCGGTAATACATTCCCACCTGATCCTGCGCGATTGGCACGGTCAGAATGCGGTGCGTTACCTCACCCAGCGTTTCTTTACGCTCGGAGAGGCGAATACCGTTTTCTTTCGTTTCATTCAGAGGAACTTCAAAGAAGCCACTGGTCGCTTCCCCACCGTTACGACGGGCAAAGGTCTGCACGAAATCACTTGGCTGAACATCCGAATACGTCACCGGCAGCGCGTTTTCACACGCCTGACCAGAACTGCATCCTGGCTGAATCGTGACCTCTTTCGCCACCGGATCGTAGGTCACTTTGTCTCCCGGTAAACCGACAGCGCGTTTGATGTAGTCCAGACGCGGATCTTCCGGGTATTTAAACACCACGATATCACCGCGTTTCGGATGGCCAGTTTCGATCAACGTTTTCTGGTAAATAGGATCTTTAATCCCATAGGCGAATTTCTCCACCAGGATAAAGTCCCCGATAAGCAGCGTCGGCATCATCGAACCTGACGGGATCTGGAACGGCTCATAAATAAATGAACGTACCACCAGCACAATCGCCAGTACCGGGAAAACGGATGCTCCAGTTTCCAGCCAGCCCGGTTTAGGGGCTACTTTTTTTAGCGTTGCTTTATCCAGTGAATCACCTGCAGCAGCTTGCGCTGCTGCCTGACGCTCCCGGCGCTTTGGTGCGAAGATGAATTTATCTACGCACCACAAAATGCCAGTCACCAGTGTGGCAATCACCAGAATCAGGGCAAACATGTTCGCCATGCCAACTCCTTAAGGTTATTTGCTGTCTTTACCGACATGCAGAATGGCGAGGAAGGCTTCCTGCGGCAGTTCGACGTTACCGATCTGCTTCATGCGCTTTTTACCCTCTTTCTGTTTTTGCAGCAGCTTTTTCTTACGACTGATATCGCCACCGTAGCATTTCGCCAGAACGTTTTTACGCAGCTGCTTAACCGTTGAACGCGCAATGATGTGCGTACCAATGGCTGCCTGAATCGCGATATCAAACTGCTGGCGAGGGATCAGATCTTTCATCTTCTCAACCAGTTCGCGGCCACGGCTCTGGGAATTGTCGCGGTGGGTGATTAGCGCCAGCGCATCGACACGTTCGTTGTTGATGAGGACATCAACGCGCACCATGTCAGACGCCTGGAATCGTTTAAAGTTATAGTCCAGCGACGCATAGCCGCGCGAAGTCGACTTCAGACGGTCGAAAAAGTCGAGTACCACTTCCGCCATCGGGATTTCGTAGGTCAGCGCCACCTGGTTACCGTGGTAAACCATGTTGGTCTGAACGCCGCGCTTCTCGATACACAGGGTGATCACGTTGCCAAGGTAAGCCTGCGGCAGCAGCATGTGACACTCAGCGATCGGCTCACGCAGTTCGTAGATATTGTTCAGCGGTGGCAGCTTGGACGGGCTATCGACGTAGATAGTCTCTTTCGCCGTAGTTTCAACTTCGTAAACTACGGTCGGCGCGGTGGTGATCAGATCCAGATCGTATTCACGCTCCAGACGTTCCTGAATGATCTCCATGTGCAGCAGACCAAGGAAGCCACAACGGAAGCCGAAGCCCAGCGCGGTCGAGCTTTCCGGTTCATAAAACAGGGAGGCGTCGTTGAGGCTCAGCTTGCCGAGGGCGTCACGGAAGTTTTCGTAGTCGTCAGAGCTCACCGGGAACAGACCAGCGTACACCTGCGGCTTCACTTTTTTAAAGCCTGGCAACGGTTTGTCTGCCGGGTTACGTGCCTGCGTCAGGGTATCGCCAACCGGTGCGCCGAGGATGTCTTTGATTGCACACACCAACCAACCTACCTCGCCGCATTTCAGCTCGGTACGATCAACCTGTTTTGGTGTGAAGATCCCCAGACGGTCGGCATTGTAGACCTGACCGGTGCTCATCACTTTAATTTTGTCGCCTTTACGCATGGTGCCGTTTTTAATACGCACCAGCGAAACCACGCCCAGGTAGTTATCGAACCAGGAGTCGATAATCAACGCCTGCAGCGGACCTTCCGGATCGCCTTCCGGCGGCGGAATGTCGCGCACCAGACGTTCCAGCACGTCGGTCACGCCCACGCCGGTTTTCGCCGAGCAGCGAACAGCATCAGTCGCGTCGATGCCGACGATGTCTTCAATCTCTTCTGCTACGCGCTCAGGATCGGCGGCTGGCAGGTCGATTTTGTTCAGAACCGGCACCACTTCCAGATCCATTTCCATGGCGGTATAACAGTTCGCCAGGGTCTGCGCTTCGACACCCTGTCCGGCGTCAACCACCAGCAGTGCGCCTTCACAGGCGGCAAGCGAACGGGAAACTTCATACGAGAAGTCAACGTGGCCCGGGGTGTCGATAAAGTTAAGCTGATAGATTTCACCATCAGATGCTTTGAAATCGAGCGTCACGCTCTGCGCTTTGATAGTAATACCGCGCTCACGCTCAAGATCCATCGAGTCGAGAACCTGCGCTTCCATTTCACGGTCAGACAGGCCACCGCAGATCTGGATAATACGGTCAGACAGCGTCGATTTACCGTGGTCGATGTGAGCTATGATTGAAAAGTTACGTATGTTCTTCATATAGTGTAATTATTGTGCCTTACGCCCGCCTGAGCAGGCTCTGAGAAGTCGCTGTTCTGAGCTTAACGTCTGTTTAAGTGAAACGCCGCATTCTACACTACAACGCTGAGGCGAGGAAATGTTCATAGAGCAAGGATAGTGGGAACTGGAAACAACTACGCAAAGTCGGTGAAACTTTTGCCGGATGGCGTTACCTCCCCTCCGGCAAAGGTATCACTGCTGGGTTTCAATGCGAATGAGATCGGGCGGGAGAGCAACGTTCAGAATGACCGGCTGCCAGGCTTCACGCTCAGCAAGCTTACGAGAGAATCCACGGGCTATCAGGAATCCGCCCACGCCACCCAGTACCGCACCGCTTAACGCCGCAAGGTCGGAACCAAACAGCACCTGGAACAACGCCGCGAAAAGAAAAAGTCCCGCTAACGGTGACATATAGACCAGCATCGCTGATCCCAACAGGCTACCCTCGGCAATGCCCAGTTCAACTTTTTGTCCGGGTGTTAAGGGTTCGTCACTCGGCACCACAATGGTATGTGTGGTCTGTGGCCCAAGTTTGTTCAGCACGCGACTCCCACATCCAGCCCGGGAAGCGCAGCTGCTACATGATGCTTTAACGTCACAGCTAACCGTCGCCAGGCCATCTTGCCAGGAGACGACTGTCGCCCACTCTTTAATCATTGTGCTGCCCTGAACTTGATATTGTCCGCGATACGCTTCGCCGTTTGTGGTGGGAGCTCGCCCACAATCGTAATTTCCGCGTTGTCACGCACGCTGGTGCTGACCGTCCTACGCCCGGTACGCAGCAGCTGCTCGGCGCTGTTTTGCGTCGCACGGTTTACGTTCACAGAAAAACTAAACAGGCCATCAGAATAAAGCCGCGATTCGATCGGCATGTTATCCATCGTCGGCAACGGGCGTCGACTGCTGGAAACTTCGCTGAAGCCTTGCGGCAACCACGACGGACTCCAGTTAAAGTTGGTTTTCTCGCCCGCAGGAACTGACAGCAACGGCGGCAGATTGGCCTTTGCCAGCGTCTGCATGCTGTCGCTGACGCCGTTGTTTACGGTAAAGGCGATGACGCGGAACTGTTCCAGCGTTTCGCCATCACGGTCAAGAAGATCAACACGCATCGGCAGCTTGGTCTCCGTGTCCATCCAGACGATATAGCTGTAACGAGTACCGTCTCGGGCTACCACGCGGATCACTTCACAGAGCCTGTCGGCAATGCGGGTGCGGCCTACTGAGATAAAATCATAGTAGGGAGCAAGACGTTTGAAGTCGGTATAAATCAGGGATGGCAGAGAGTCAACGATATAGTCGCCATTCAACGTGAACGGTTCAAGACCTGGCTCAAAATAGCTGATTTCATTGCCACGTTGCACCACTTCCCGGCGCGGCCCATCCATTTGCAACAGTTGTGCTAGCGGACGGTTATCCAGGCGAGCATGGCGATAACGTAGGGATTCAACACCCTGTTTATTGATGCTGACAAATGACAGCTCATAGGTTAGCGACTGGCTGGCCAGATTCATCTGCTGCAACAACGCCCCGGACGCAGGATTGGCCGAGGCGTTGACAGAGAAGAACAGGCTACCAGCCACAAGTGACATGGCAAACCAAAGTTGCTTCATTACTGCGATTGCGTTCCTAAAGTTTGAATTCCTGGCACCTGTACAGCGGCTTGCTGTGTTTGGGCCTGCTCAAACTGAAGCTGTTCAGAGTGCAGTCGACGTTGCAGTTCGTAATCCTGCAACATGGCATTAATACGACGACGCTGCTCCTGTACCTGCTGTTGCTGACCGCCGCTGGCCGTCGCGTCAGAAGGTACACCCAGGCTTACCGGACTGGCTTTACCCATCATCGGTAATGTATTAAATACCGGTGTTTCGGGCTGCTGGGACGTTTCAGATTGCCCATTATAGTGCTGGACGCCAACAATAACTGCAAGTGATACACACGCGGCAACACCCATTTGAGTAAGCTGCGCGGCCCACGGACGCATTTTCTTCCAGAACGGCATTTTCTGCCACTGGTGCGGTGCTGGCTGGGCCTCAGGAATCAATGGCACCGTCTGACGTACTGGCTCATCCTGGATGGCGGCCATTACGCGGGCGGAAATATCGAAATGGAGAACGTCGGCGGTATCACCTCGCATGGAATCGCGAATCAGGTGATAACTCTCCCAGGTTTTTTGCATTTCCGGGTCGTGAGCCAGCTCTTTGAGCAACTCAGTATCCAGCGTTTCGCCATCCATTAAAGCGGAAAGTTTTTCTTTCTGCATGCCTAATACCTTTTCCAGTATCCCGCTATCGTCAACGCCTGATAAGCGGTTGAACTTTATTATCAATAGCTTCCCTCGCTCGGAAGATACGTGAACGCACCGTACCCACCGGACAATCCATGATAGCGGCTATCTCTTCATAGCTCAGGCCATCCAGCTCCCGCAAGGTTATTGCCATGCGTAAATCTTCCGGGAGGGACTCAATAGTCCGGAAAACTATCTGTCTCAGTTCTTCTGACAACATTAAGTTCTCAGGGTTCGAAATTTCTTTCAGCGCACCGCCACTTTCGTAATTTTCTGCTTCAATCGCATCTATATCACTGGAAGGTGGACGACGCCCCTGAGCGACCAGGTAATTCTTCGCTGTATTGACCGCAATACGATACAGCCAGGTATAAAAAGCACTATCCCCCCGGAACGAGTCCAGCGCACGATAGGCCTTGATAAATGCTTCTTGTACGACATCGGGTACATCACCCGACGGTACATAGCGAGAAACCAGACTCGCCACCTTATGCTGATAGCGCACTACCAGTAGGTTAAAGGCTTTCTGGTCTCCCTTTTGGACCCGTTCTACCAGGACCTGGTCCGTTAACTGCTCGCTCATCCGAGGTAAAGTCTCCCCAAACCAAATTTCCACGCGCTTTCGAAACGCCACTCCATCAGCTTCACTATGAGCAAGCAAATGCTTAGAGTGCTCAAGTTTCGTAAAGTTCCGTTACGCATTGTTTTTTGTTTGTCATGTTGTAGACAGGTCTTATATCTCATTATAAGTCTACATAACCCAATCAACGCACTATCTGTAAGAAATGCCCATTTCACCGCCAGCAGAGTAACCCAACGGGCACTTTATTTCATCACATAATCTGATGCTAACGGCCTGCTTCACAAAATATTTTTGCTCATTTCACCCTCGTCACGCTTTTCTATCATGTTTAGTCATTGCAACACATATAAAAATAAAACGTGCATTATCGCCCAATGTGGTGCTATGGTGACCACACACTGTTTAGTAAATTAAACAAAAAACATGAATACGACTCCTGAATTATCCTGTGACGTGCTGATCATTGGCAGCGGAGCTGCTGGACTTTCGCTGGCGCTGCGGCTAGCGGAAAAACATCAGGTCATTGTTCTGAGCAAAGGTCCGGTCAGCGAAGGTTCAACGTTTTACGCCCAGGGCGGTATTGCCGCGGTGTTTGATGAAACCGACAGCATCGACTCCCACGTTGAAGATACGCTGATTGCCGGAGCCGGCCTGTGCGATCGCCATGCGGTGGAATTTGTCGCCAGTAATGCCCGTAGCTGCGTTCAGTGGCTTATCGATCAGGGTGTCTTATTTGATACGCAGGTTCAGCCCAACGGTGAAGAGAGTTACCATCTGACCCGTGAAGGCGGTCATAGCCATCGACGCATTCTGCATGCGGCGGATGCCACCGGCAAAGAAGTTGAAACCACCCTCGTCAGCCAGGCGCAAAATCATCCCAACATCCGGGTTCTCGAACGCAGCAATGCCGTCGACCTGATTGTCTCTGATAAAATCGGTCTGCCGGGAACGCGTCGGGTTGTCGGAGCCTGGATCTGGAACCGTAATAAGGAAGCCGTTGAGACCTGCCATGCGAAGTCAGTAGTGTTGGCTACCGGTGGCGCATCAAAAGTGTATCAATACACCACAAATCCGGATATTTCTTCGGGCGACGGCATTGCGATGGCCTGGCGTGCAGGATGCCGTGTCGCCAATCTGGAGTTTAACCAGTTTCACCCGACGGCGCTGTATCACCCGCAGGCACGCAATTTTCTGCTGACCGAGGCGCTACGTGGCGAAGGCGCACACCTGAAGCGCCCGGACGGTTCACGCTTTATGCCCGATTTTGACGAGCGTGGCGAACTGGCTCCCAGAGATATTGTCGCCCGCGCCATTGACCACGAAATGAAGCGCCTTGGCGCTGACTGTATGTTCCTCGACATCAGCCATAAGCCCGAAGAATTTGTTCGTCAGCATTTTCCAATGATTTACGAAAAATTGCTGGGACTGGGTATTGATCTGACCAAAGAGCCAGTCCCCATTGTTCCTGCCGCGCACTATACCTGCGGCGGGGTGATGGTGGATGACTTTGGTCGTACGGATGTCGACGGGCTATATGCAATTGGCGAAGTGAGTTACACCGGCCTGCATGGTGCTAACCGAATGGCGTCGAACTCATTACTGGAGTGCCTGGTTTACGGTTGGTCCGCTGCGGAAGATATCGACAGGCGTATGCCTTATGCGCGCGGCGTCAGCACGCTCCCAGGCTGGGATGAAAGCCGGGTAGAAAATCCGGATGAGCTGGTTGTCATTCAGCATAACTGGCATGAGCTACGGCTGTTTATGTGGGATTACGTCGGTATTGTGCGCACCACTAAACGTCTGGAACGCGCCCTGCGCCGTATCACCATGCTGCAACAGGAAATCGACGAGTATTATGCGCATTTCCGTGTGTCGAACAACTTACTGGAATTGCGCAATCTGGTGCAAGTTGCTGAGCTGATTGTCCGCTGCGCGATGATGCGCAAAGAGAGTCGGGGCCTGCACTACACGCTGGATTATCCAGAACAGCTTCCAGAGGCAGGCCCGTCAATTCTCTCGCCGCTCAGTCATCACATAAACAGATAGAACGCCTGGGTCAGTGCCGTGTAACCTTCAGAGTAACGTTGGTCTGGCCCACGGATCACCAGTCTGTCGCTAAAGCACTCCCCGGCCTGCGGGGAGAATGCCAGCAATACCCGATGCGGTAGACGGGCCTCGGTTTCTGCTACATCCGTGCGCAATCGCAGGTGCCAGCCCATGCCAAGTGCCAGCTGAGTAAATGCGTTACCAATCTCCTCCGGTAGCACCACGCAAAAAAAACCGTCTTCCGTAATGCTGTCCGCCGCCAGCGTAAGCAATGCTTGATGATCGAGCGTGGTGGTGTAGCGTGCTTGCTCGCGCTGCGGCGTAGCACATTCCACGCCCTGTTCATAATAGGGAGGATTGCTGATGATCAAATCAAAACGCACGGTCTGGCGTGGTATCCACTGTTGGGCATCTTCCGTATGCACGTTCATACGATGCATCCACGGAGATTGCGCGATGTTCTCCTGCGCCTGCTGCGCGGCGTCAACGTCGAGCTCCACGGCGTCAATGATGACGTTTTCATCAGTACGTTGGGCCAGCATCAGCGCCAACAGACCGCTCCCGGTACCAATGTCCAGGATTCGTTTAACACCAGCAACGGGCGCCCAGGCCCCCAATAAAATGCCGTCCGTTCCGACTTTCATTGCACAACGATCGTGTGCCACAAAAAACTGCTTAAAAGTAAATCCATTACGTCTAAGTACGGATGTAGACTGGGGCATGAAGAACAACCTTCCTGGAAAAAAAACGATAACATAGGATAAAAACAATACCTGAGAAGGTATATCCATACAAACAGATGAAGATTGCAGCCGTAACGTCTATAATCAGCGCCCCACTCAGAGGTAGAACATGACTGTAACGACTTTTTCCGAACTTGAACTCGATGAAAGCCTTCTGGATGCCCTCCAGGAAAAAGGTTTCACTCGCCCGACCGCCATTCAGGCTGCCGCCATACCGCCTGCGCTCGATGGCCGTGATGTACTCGGTTCTGCGCCGACAGGCACCGGTAAAACGGCGGCATATTTGCTGCCAGCGTTGCAGCACCTGCTCGACTTCCCGCGCAAAAAATCGGGTCCGCCACGCATTTTAATTCTGACGCCAACGCGTGAACTGGCGATGCAGGTTGCTGAACATGCCCGTGAACTGGCGAAGAATACACATCTGGATATCGCGACTATTACTGGTGGTGTGGCTTACATGAACCACATGGAAGTCTTTAGCGAAAACCAGGACATCGTGGTCGCTACCACCGGTCGTCTGCTGCAATATATTAAAGAAGAGAACTTCGACTGCCATGCGGTTGAGACGCTGATCCTTGATGAAGCAGACCGTATGCTGGATATGGGCTTTGCCCAGGACATTGAGCATATCGCGGGTGAAACCCGTTGGCGCAAGCAAACGATGCTGTTTTCCGCCACGCTGGAAGGCGATGCGATCAAAGACTTTGCCGAGCGCCTGCTGGAAGATCCTGTCGAAGTTTCGGCGGATCCGTCCACCCGCGAACGCAAGAAGATCCATCAGTTTTACTACCGTGCCGATGACATCGAGCACAAAACTGCCCAGCTGATCCATCTGTTAAAACAGCCAGAAGCGACCCGCTCGATTGTCTTTGTACGTAAACGCGAGCGTGTGCACGAGCTGGCAGGCTGGCTGCGCCAGGCGGGCATCAATAACTGCTACCTCGAAGGCGAGATGGTGCAGAACAAACGCAATGAAGCGATCAAACGCCTGACTGATGGTCGTGTGAATGTGCTGGTTGCCACCGACGTTGCCGCTCGTGGGATCGATATTCCTGACGTCAGCCATGTGTTTAACTTCGACATGCCGCGCAGTGGCGATGCTTATCTGCACCGCATTGGCCGTACCGGTCGTGCAGGCCGTAAAGGTACTGCAATCTCTTTGGTTGAAGCGCATGATCACCTGCTGCTTGGCAAAGCGAGCCGCTATATTGACGAGCCACTGAAAGCACGCGTCATCGACGAACTGCGTCCAACCACGCGCGCGCCAAGTGAGAAATCTAACGGCAAGCCATCCAAGAAAGTACTGGCGAAGCGTGCCGAGAAAAAAGCAAAAGAGAAAGAGAAACCGCGCGTGAAGAAACGTCACCGCGACGCCAAAAATATCGGCAAACGTCGTAAGCCGAGCGGAGCTGCTACTCAGCAGTCCGACAAAGAGTAACCGAATGCCGGGCCATTTAGCCCGGCTTTTTTTCATGCGTCGCAAAGCTCTCTTCAATACACTCAATAAACACCCGCATCGCCGGGCTAACGGCTTTCCCGGCATGATAGCCGCACAATGCCGTAATTAACTCGGGCTGTTTACTAAACGGTAATTCAATCAATTCCCCTGAACGTAGCTCCTTCTCAACGGCAAAATGCGGCAAAAAGCTGACCCCAAGATTTGCCGATACGCACTGCTTGATGCTCTCAATACTCCATAACTCAATGGTATTTTCCAGTGTAATCTGCCGTTTACGCAGAAGTCCCTCGAAGCGTTGTCTGAAAATACATTGCGGCTCATTAATGATAAAGCTGCAGGGAATGTGCTGGTTATGTCGAGTAAAATCAATCTGCTGAAGCAACGGCGAAGCCACTAACACCAGAGACTGATCGCCAAGCGGCATCATCTCAAGGGCATCGTCATTACCAACACGATAAAATACGCCCAGGTCGACCTCATCACTGAGTAGCGCATCGCGAATGACATAACAGTTGAGCGACTGTAAGGACAGCCGCACATGGGGCGCACGTTGTTTAAATCGCTGTAAAACCTGCGGCATTTTATATGCCAGCAGCGTTTCACCGGTGGCGACGCGCAGATCGCCGCTCGGCTGCGCATCCTGTTGTACGGACTGACGAATTGAGGCCATCACACGCGTCAGGTCATGTATATGCGGCATCAGCCGTTTTCCTTCGCTGGTAAGACACATCCGGCGACCAATTTTTTCAAACAGCTGCACCGAGAGTTCTTGCTCAAGCTGTTGAATATGAAAGGTAACCGTTGACTGCGTACAGCAAAGCTTTTGTGAAGCCCGCAGGAATGAACCTTCTTCTACCACTGTTTTTAGCGTAATAAACCGACGTAAATCCATCCGCACCAACCCATCGAAAATATCGAACTCAGAATGCAAAAACATTCATTTTTTTAAATGTTTTATCTCGGGTACTGTCTACCAAAACAGAGGAGATAACAAGTGACCCCCACCCTTTTAAGTGCATTCTGGACCTATACATTGATTACCGCGTTAACTCCCGGGCCAAACAACATCCTTGCGCTCAGTGCCGCAACGTCACACGGTTTTCGTCAGAGTACGCGCGTTCTGGCCGGAATGAGTCTTGGTTTTTTAATCGTCATGCTGATGTGCGCCGGGATTTCGTTTTCGCTGGCGAATATAGACCCGGCCATCATCCATTGGCTCAGTTGGGCCGGAGCCGCTTATATTCTGTGGCTGGCGCTGAAGATTGCCACCAGCCCGGCGACAAACGATGGTTTACAGTCAGAACCCATTAGCTTCTGGGCGAGTTTTGGCCTGCAGTTTGTTAACGTCAAAATTATTTTGTACGGCATTACCGCGTTATCCACATTTGTATTGCCGTATACGCAGGACGCGCAGTGGTTGATTGGAGTGAGTCTTCTTCTGGCGCTTATCGGCACCTTCGGGAATGCCTGTTGGGCGCTGGCGGGCCATCTTTTTCAGCGCATCTTTCGCCGTTACGGTCGGCAGCTGAATATCATTTTGGCATTACTGTTGGTGTATTGTGCGGTGAGGATTTTTTACTAACGGATATAAAAAAGCGGAAGACGCACTGGCATCTTCCGCTTATAGATTCTCTGCTGGACGGGGTTATTCCCCGTGAACCTTACAGGCTCTCAGTAAAGGTACGGGCAATAACGTCGCGCTGCTGCTCTGGAGTCAGAGAGTTGAAACGCACTGCATAACCTGAAACACGAATGGTCAGCTGCGGATATTTTTCCGGATGCTTAACCGCATCTTCCAGCGTTTCACGACGCAGAACGTTTACGTTCAGATGCTGACCACCTTCCACACGGACTTCCGGCTGTACGTCTACCGGTACTTCACGGTATTCGATTTCACCCAGTTTGCTGACGGCAACGACTTCATCGGCATTGAAACCTGCTTTCGCAACGATGCAGCGTGCTTCGCCTTTTTCGCTGTCCAGCAGCCAGAAAGAGTTCAGCAGGTCGTCGTTTGCAGCTTTAGTAATCTGGATACCTGTAATCATTTGATGCCTCCCCGGCAAAATTATTTGATCTCGGTTGGCCGTCATCCGGCCAATTGGTAAAACCATTGTTGCTTGAGTGTATATATACCCCTCACCCACCCTTGAATCTTTGATTTAAATCAACAAAAACCACACATCAAAAGTGGTGATAGGTGGATTTTATTGTTTTACATCAACTTACGTCATATTCAGCGCTAAACTTTTTACATAAATTTTCAACTATCTTTAAGGGGTAGCCCCTTGAGAAACGTACAGAATTTTGCGACGCTGAAAGAAGCAGTTAAGCTAGAGGGATTGAAAATTCGCAGGAGAGCGAGATGGCCACCGAATTAACCTGGCACGATGTGCTGGCTGAAGAAAAACAGCAGCCTTATTTTGTTAACACGCTGCATACAGTAGCGGGCGAACGTCAGTCGGGTATGACTATTTACCCTCCGCAAAAAGATGTATTTAACGCATTTCGCTTTACCGAACTTGGCGACGTTAAAGTCGTCATTCTGGGACAAGACCCCTACCACGGCCCAGGCCAGGCACACGGTCTCGCGTTCTCTGTTCGTCCGGGGATTGCCACTCCGCCTTCGTTGCTGAACATGTACAAAGAGCTGGAAGCAACAATTCCCGGCTTCACCCGCCCCACGCACGGATATCTGGAAAGCTGGGCACGCCAGGGCGTACTGTTACTCAACACCGTGCTTACCGTCCGCGCCGGCCAGGCTCATTCGCATGCCAGTCTCGGGTGGGAAACATTTACCGATAAAGTGATTAGCCTGATTAATCAACATCGGGAAGGCGTGGTTTTCCTGCTCTGGGGTTCTCACGCACAGAAGAAAGGCGCGATTATAGATGCGCAGCGTCACCATGTGTTGAAAGCGCCACACCCATCACCGCTCTCTGCGCATCGCGGGTTCTTTGGTTGCAATCACTTTGTACTGGCTAATAAATGGCTGGAACAACGAGGTGAAAAACCGATTGACTGGATGCCGGTATTACCCGCAGAAAGCGAGTAAAAAAATGCCAGCGATTCGCTGGCATTTTTATTATCAGGCTTTGTTCTGACGCCACCATTCCGCGAGCAGTACGCCGGTCGCGACAGAAACGTTGAGTGTTTCTACCTTGCCGGTACCGTCAATCGCCACGCACAGGTCGTCGGCTGAACATGCCGCTTCTGGCAGAGCTTCACGCTCACGCCCTAATACCAGCACCATTTTTTCCGGCAGCGTGGTCGTAAACAGCGGTTTGCCTTTCACGCTTGAGGTCATCACTACCGTGTAACCTGCGTTACGGAAATCGTCCAGCACATCGACAATACTGTCACCGGTAATCGGCTGAACGTGCTCTGCTCCACCTTCAGCAGTACGGATAGCCGCACCCGATTCCAGCAACGCCGCATCCTGCACCACCACGCCTTTCACACCAAAGTGCGCACAGCTACGCATCATGCCGCCCAGGTTATGCGGGTTGGCGATGTCTTCCAGCGCCAGTACGCAATCCTGCGCCCCCGCCTGACTCACCCACTGCTTAACGGTAGTACCGTTACGTTTTTTGATCAGGAAACAGACGCCACCATGGTGTTCAGTGCCGGAAGCTTTCGCCAGTTCGGCTTCGTCAACCACGTGGTAGGCTTTGCGGTTTGCCGCCATCCAGCGTAATGCTTCTTTAAAACGCGGGGTTACGCTCTGAACAAACCAGGCGCGGACGATAGCGTCCGGACGACTCTGGAACAGAGCCTGGCAGGCATTCTCACCGTAAACGCGCGTTTCTTCCGCGCGCTGGCGACGTAATACTTCCGGATCGATAAAGCTTTTGCCGCTGATACCGCCGTGATCGGCTTTTTCCGGTGCATCATCACTCGGTGCGCGGGACACGGTACGCCATGGTGAATCTTCACGTCTGCGGTCGCGTTCTACATCGCGGTCACGGCCACGTTCACGGCCTCGTTCGCTGTTCGGACCCTTTCTGTCATCACGGGCAGGGCGACGACCGCCTTCGGCTCGGGAAGTACCGGGGCGACCGCCGCCTTTACCAGTACGTGGATTTTGGGTGCGTTTGTCCGAGTCATCGTCACTGCGGACGTACATCACTTTGACCTTGCCGTTTTTGTTCTTCAGTTCGTCGCTCATGTTTTTCTCCACCTGCTCTGCGCGAAGCGCGCAGATTACCCGATGTGCACGTCGTTAGCCATTATTTCATTTAAAAGCTAAGGACTATTGTACTCATTGAATAAAACGCATTGTTGTTTAGAACAGACTCCCTGATAATATGTAACATAATAGAAACATACTGGCATTACTGCCGGGAAGTCCACTCCACTCATCCAGAGGTTAGTTATGAATACCGTTTGTACCAGCTGCCAGGCTATCAACCGCATCCCCGACGATCGTGTCCAGGAAGCGGCTAAATGCGGACGCTGTGGTCACGATCTGTTTGATGGGAAGGTGATCAATGCGACCGGTGAAACACTGGATAAACTGTTAAAAGACGATCTCCCGGTGGTGGTTGATTTTTGGGCCCCCTGGTGTGGTCCATGCCGCAACTTCGCCCCAATTTTTGAAGATGTCGCGGAAGAGCGTAGCGGTAAAGTACGTTTTGTGAAAGTGAATACGGAAGCCGAACGTGAGCTCAGCGCCCGCTTCGGTATCCGCAGCATTCCAACCATCATGATCTTCAGAAAAGGTGAAATCGTCGACATGCTTAATGGTGCCGTACCTAAGGCCCCGTTTGATAGCTGGCTTAACGAATCATTATAAACTCTGCGGGGCACATCTTGTGCCCCGTTTTGTCCTTTGAGACAATAGCATTTTTCAACGTGCTTCCCCATGACCAATAACGCCGTTCTCCAGTTACGTGCCGAGCGTCTTGCGCGCGCCACGCGCCCTTTTCTTGCCCGAGGTAATCGCATCCGTCGCTGTCAGCGCTGCCTGCTACCGCTGAAACTGTGCCTGTGTGAAACGTTGACACCAGCTCAGGCGAAAAGCCGTTTTTGCCTGGTGATGTTTGATACTGAACCGATGAAACCCAGCAATACCGGGCGTTTAATTGCCGATATCCTCCCCGAAACAACGGCTTTTCAGTGGTCACGTACCGAGCCACCGCAGGCGCTGCTGGAACTGGTGAAAAATCCGGATTACCAGCCGATGGTTGTATTCCCGGCCTCCTATGCGGGTGAAGAGCGTGAAGTGATTTTCACGCCACCAGCCGGTAAGCCCCCATTGTTTATCATGCTCGACGGCACCTGGCCTGAGGCACGCAAAATGTTTCGCAAAAGCCCGTACCTTGATAACCTGCCGGTGATCTCCGTCGATTTGTCACGCCTTTCCGCTTACCATCTGCGCGAAGTTCATGCCGAGGGGCAATATTGCACTGCCGAAGTGGCAATCGCTTTACTGGATCTGGCAGGCGATACGCAGGCAGCCGAAGGATTAGGTGAGCACTTCACGCGTTTTAAAACACGCTACCTGGCAGGAAAAACGCAACATCAGGGAAGCGTCACAGCAGACTCGCCAGAAAGCGTTTAAAATCATTCGGTCACTGGTGTCATTAAGGAAGCCGATATGAGTCAGCGTGGTCTGGAAGCACTCCTGCGACCGAAATCTATTGCGGTGATTGGGGCGTCAATGAAGCCTAATCGCGCGGGTTACCTGATGATGCGTAATCTGCTTGCAGGTGGTTTCAACGGACCTGTTTTACCGGTGACGCCCGCCTGGAAAGCGGTGTTGGGCGTACTGGCCTGGCCCAATATCAGCAGCCTGCCTTTTAGCCCCGATCTCGCCGTGTTGTGCACCAATGCCAGCCGCAACCTGACGTTGCTCGAAGCGCTTGGCGAGAAAGGCTGTAAAACCTGCATTATTCTCTCGGCTCCCACGACGCAACACGCGGAGCTGCTGGCCTGCGCATCACGCTACAACATACGTCTGCTGGGTCCCAACAGTCTGGGGCTTCTCGCGCCCTGGCAGGGGCTTAACGCCAGCTTTTCCCCCGTCCCCATCAAGCGCGGTAAGCTGGCATTTATTTCCCAGTCGGCGGCGATTTCTAACACCATTCTGGACTGGGCACAGCAGCGCGACATGGGTTTTTCCTGGTTTATCGCGCTGGGTGACAGCCTGGATATCGACGTTGATGAGTTGCTTGATTACCTTGCCCGCGACAGCAAAACCAGTGCGATCTTGCTGTATCTCGAACATTTAAGCGATGCCCGCCGCTTTGTCTCCGCCGCACGTAGCGCGTCGCGCAACAAACCCATTTTGGTGATCAAAAGTGGTCGCAGTCCGGCGGCTCAGCGCCTGCTGCATACCAGCGCAGGGATGGATCCGGCGTGGGATGCAGCTATTCAGCGCGCCGGTTTATTACGCGTACAAGACACTCACGAGCTGTTCTCAGCAGTGGAAACCCTGAGCCACATGCGCCCGCTGCGTGGCGACAGGCTGATGATCATTAGCAATGGAGCCGCGCCAGCCGCACTGGCATTAGATGAACTGTGGTCAAAAAATGGCAAGCTGGCGACATTGTGTGAAGATACCTGCCAGAAATTACGCGATGCGTTACCTGAACACGTTGACATCGCCAACCCGCTGGATCTGCGGGACGACGCCAGCAGCGAGCACTATGTGAAGACAGTGGATATTTTGCTTGCCAGCCAGGATTTCGACGCGCTAATGGTGATTCACTCACCCAGTGCAGCCGCCCCAGGAACCGAAAGCGCGCAAGCGTTGATCGAAGCAGTAAAGCATCATCCGCGCGGCAAGTTCGTCTCGTTGCTGACCAACTGGTGCGGAGAGTTTTCCTCACAGGAAGCACGCAGACTGTTTAGCGAAGCCGGATTACCAACCTACCGCACGCCAGAAGGCACCATCACGGCGTTTATGCATATGGTGGAGTACCGGCGCAACCAGAAGCAACTGCGTGAAACGCCTGCGCTGCCCGACAATCTGACCACCAACACCGCCGAAGCGCATAATCTGTTACAACAGGCGATTGCAGAAGGCGCAACGTCGCTGGATACCCATGAAGTGCAGCCAATTTTACAGGCCTATGGCTTACACACACTGCCGACATGGATCGCCAGCGACAGTGCAGAGGCCGTACACATTGCGGAGCAAATCGGCTACCCAGTGGCGCTCAAGCTGCGTTCTCCTGATATCCCGCATAAATCGGAAGTTCAGGGGGTAATGCTCTACCTGCGTACAGCAACAGAGGTGCAGCAAGCAGCCAATGCGATTTTTGATCGGGTGAAAATGGCCTGGCCGCAGGCACGCATTCACGGTTTATTAGTACAAAGTATGGCAAATCGCGCTGGCGCTCAGGAGCTACGCGTTGTCGTTGAACACGACCCGGTATTTGGCCCGTTGATTATGCTGGGCGAAGGCGGAGTTGAGTGGCGACCAGAAGAGCAAGCCGTGGTGGCCTTGCCGCCATTGAACATGAATCTGGCACGTTATCTGGTTATCCAGGGAATCAAAAATAAAAAGATCCGCGCTCGCAGCGCACTACGCCCGCTGGATATCGCCGGGTTAAGCCAGCTTCTGGTGCAGGTCTCCAACCTGATCGTCGATTGTCCGGAAATTCAGCGGCTGGATATTCATCCGCTGCTGGCCTCCGCCGGTGAATTTACCGCCCTGGATGTCACACTGGACATTGCCCCTTTTACGGGGGACAATGAAAGCCGACTGGCTGTCCGTCCCTACCCCCATCAGCTTGAAGAATGGGTGGAGTTGAAAAACGGGGAACGCTGCCTGTTCCGTCCCATTTTACCGGAGGACGAACCTCATCTGCAGCAGTTCATATCTCAGGTAACCAAAGAAGATCTTTATTATCGCTATTTCAGTGAGATCAACGAATTTACCCATGAAGATTTAGCCAATATGACGCAGATCGACTACGATCGGGAAATGGCCTTCGTTGCAGTACGCTGTAAAGATAATCAGCAAGAGATCCTCGGCGTAACGAGGGCAATCTCGGATCCTGATAACGTTGACGCCGAGTTTGCCGTGCTGGTACGTTCAGATCTCAAAGGGCTCGGGCTGGGTCGTCGGTTGATGGAAAAGTTAATTTCATATACCCGAGATCACGGACTTATACGTTTGAATGGTATTACGATGCCAAACAATCGTGGGATGGTCGCCCTGGCCCGAAAACTCGGGTTTGTCGTTGACGTCCAACTCGAAGAGGGAATTGTTGGGCTAACGCTTGATCTGGCCCAATTCGAGGAATCGTGAGTAAGGTACTGGAAATGTTGACCACATTAATGGGTACTGGTGGTATCATTGCCCGCTTATGTCGTCTGCATAGCACAGAGGACCCTCCAATGAACAGAGAAGAAATGCACTGTGATGTTGTCAAAATTTAAGCGTAATAAACATCAACAACACCTTGCCCAACTACCCAAGATTTCTCAGTCAGTTGATGATGTAGATTTCTTTTATGCTCCCGCTAATTTCAGGGAGACTCTGCTGGAAAAAATAGCCAGCGCGACGCGACGGATCTGCATTATTGCGCTGTACCTGGAACAGGATGACGGTGGCAAAGGCATTCTCGACGCGCTCTATGCGGCAAAACGGCAGCGTCCAGAGCTGGATGTACGGGTGCTTGTCGACTGGCACCGAGCCCAGCGTGGACGTATTGGTGCCGCGGCATCGAATACCAACGCTGACTGGTATTGCCGAATGGCGCAGGAAAATCCGGGTATTGATATCCCTGTCTACGGCGTTCCGATTAACACCCGCGAAGCGCTTGGCGTCCTGCATTTCAAAGGCTTTATCATCGATGATAGCGTCCTGTACAGCGGGGCCAGTCTGAACGATGTTTATCTGCATCAGCATGATAAATATCGCTATGACCGTTATCAGTTGATTCGCAACGCACAAATGGCCGATATTATGTTCGATTGGGTTACGCAGAACCTGATGAACGGTCGTGGCGTTAATCGCCTTGATGATATCAATCGCCCTAAAAGCCCGGAAATTAAAAATGACATCCGCCTGTACCGTCAGGAACTGCGTGATGCGTCATTCCATTTTCAGGGGGATGCGGATAATGAACAGCTTTCGGTTACGCCTCTGGTGGGCCTTGGAAAATCCAGTCTGTTAAATAAGACCATTTTCCACCTTATGCCCTGCGCGGAGCACAAGCTGACAATCTGTACCCCTTATTTCAACCTGCCAGCTATACTGGTGCGCAATATCATTCAGCTGCTGCGTGAAGGGAAAAAGGTCGAAATTATTGTCGGTGATAAAACCGCCAACGACTTTTTCATTCCCGAAGATGAGCCATTTAAGATCATCGGCGCGCTGCCTTATCTGTATGAAATTAACCTACGCCGTTTCCTGAGCAGACTGCAGTATTACGTGAATACCGACCAGCTGGTCGTGCGCTTATGGAAAGATGATGACAACACTTATCATCTGAAAGGCATGTGGGTTGATGATAAATGGATGCTGCTGACTGGCAACAACCTTAACCCTCGCGCCTGGCGTCTGGATCTGGAAAACGCCATTCTTATCCACGATCCTAAGCAAGAGCTGACTCCCCAGCGCGATAAAGAGCTGGAGCTCATCCGCACGCATACCACCGTCGTTAAGCACTATCGCGACCTGCAGAGCATTGCCGACTATCCAGTCAAAGTACGTAAGCTCATCCGTCGACTACGCCGTATTCGTATCGACAGATTAATTAGCCGTATTCTGTAACCAAGACCCCGTCCAGTGACGGGGTTTTTCCTATGGAGGCCACGGTGCGTCTGTTGATTCTTACCAGTATCCTGGTCATTTCTGGCTGCAGCCACATGGCTAACGACCGCTGGAGTGGGCAAGACAAGGCTCAACACTTTATCGCCTCCGCCATGCTTGCCGCAGCCGGAAACGAATATGCCCAACATCAGGGCAACAGCCGCGATCGCAGTGCGGCTATCGGCCTGATGTTTTCAGTCAGCCTGGGCGCGTCAAAAGAGCTGTGGGACAGCCGCCCCGCAGGGAGTGGCTGGAGCTGGAAGGACTTCGCCTGGGATGTTGCTGGCGCGTCTACCGGCTATGCGGTCTGGCAATTGGCACATTACTAGAGGCGCAGACCTTTCCCCTTCCCATGCAGCATCAATGATACCAAAAATGCGACGACTGCCAGCGCTGTAACGTACCAGAAGAATGTCGTTTCCATACCGACAGACTTCAGGGATAACGCAACATATTCGGCTGAACCACCAAACAGGGCATTAGCCACCGCATAAGATAACCCAACCCCCAGAGCGCGCACCTGCGCTGGGAACATTTCAGCCTTCAGAATACCGCTGATTGATGTATAGAAGCTCACGATCAACAAGGCACACATCACCAGAGTAAACGCCATGTACGGGGACGTCACGCTTTGCAATGCTGTCAGAATGGGAACAGTAAAAATCGCGGCCAACGCGCCGAAGCACAGCATTGAAGTACGTCTGCCAATCTTATCTGACAGAGCACCAAACAGCGGTTGCACCAGCATAAACACGCACAGCGCGGCTGTCATAATCCCACTGGCTACGTTGGCATGCATGCCGGCGGTGTTAACCAAATATTTTTGCATATAGGTTGTGAACGTGTAAAAACACAGCGAGCCAGCAGCGGTAAAGCCAAGCACCATGATAAACGCTTTACGATTACGCCACAGACCTTTCAGAGATCCCGCTTCTTTCAGCGCGCGAACATCCTGTTTCGAGGTTTCATCCAACTGGCGACGCAACCATAGCGCAACAATAGCCAGCACGGCTCCCAGCGCAAAGGGAATACGCCACCCCCACGCTCTTAGGGCTGAATCTTCTAACGTTTGCTGTAATATGACCACAACCAGCAATGCCAGTAACTGCCCGCCAATTAACGTCACATACTGGAATGAAGCATAAAAACCTTTCTTACCTTCAACGGCCACTTCACTCATATAAGTTGCACTGGTTCCGTATTCCCCCCCGACAGACAGCCCCTGAAAGAGTCTTGCCAGCAGCAATAGCGCAGGAGCCCATGTGCCGATGGTTTCATATCCCGGAAGACAAGCGATCACCAACGATCCCATACACATCATACAAACGGACAGTAGCATAGATTTTTTACGCCCATGCTTATCTGCGATGCGGCCAAACAGCCAACCGCCAATCGGTCGCATCAGAAAACCTGCAGCAAAAACGCCGGCGGTTTGTAAGAGTTGCGTTGTGGTGTTTCCAGATGGAAAAAAGATATGAGCAAAGTAGAGAGAGCAGAAAGAATAAATATAGAAATCAAACCATTCGACCAGATTCCCTGATGATGCTCCGACAATCGCCCATATACGGCGACGGGTATCGCCGTCTGTCAGCGCCCCGTTATCAGTTACACTGCTATCAGCCATTAAAATTGTACCCCTGCCAACGATCGCATGAATTTATCAATGATGGTTGTGTATTTTTTGGTGAATCAAATGTTATACATTTGTTATGCTTTATTGTGCGAGAAAGATCACGGTTTTAATTAGCAGAGAAAGGATTCAGATATGTTCGAGGAATAGATCCGAGTTATCGGTCAGATATAGTGCGGACTTTTGTGGGCCGGATAAGGCAGGCACGCCGCAGCCGGCGGATTTCACTGCGCACAGACGCAAAAAAGCCCATCCGGCAGGATGGGCTTCTTCACTTTATTTGATGCCTGGCAGTTCCCTACTCTCGCATGGGGAGACCCCACACTACCATCGGCGCTACGGCGTTTCACTTCTGAGTTCGGCATGGGGTCAGGTGGGACCACCGCGCTACAGCCGCCAGGCAAATTCTGTTTATCAACACACTTTTTAGTCTGTCGATGTCATCTGTATCAGGCTGAAAATCTGTCTCTTCGCCAAAACATCTTCGGCGTTGTAAGGTTAAGCCTCACGGTTCATTAGTATCGGTTAGCTCAATGTATCGCTACACTTACACACCCGACCTATCAACGTCATCGTCTTTAACGTTCCTTCAGGAGACTTAAAGTCTCAGGGAGAACTCATCTCGGGGCAAGTTTCGTGCTTAGATGCTTTCAGCACTTATCTCTTCCGCATTTAGCTACCGGGCAATGCCATTGGCATGACAACCCGAACACCAGTGATGCGTCCACTCCGGTCCTCTCGTACTAGGAGCAGCCCCCCTCAATTCTCCAGCGCCCACGGCAGATAGGGACCGAACTGTCTCACGACGTTCTAAACCCAGCTCGCGTACCACTTTAAATGGCGAACAGCCATACCCTTGGGACCTACTTCAGCCCCAGGATGTGATGAGCCGACATCGAGGTGCCAAACACCGCCGTCGATATGAACTCTTGGGCGGTATCAGCCTGTTATCCCCGGAGTACCTTTTATCCGTTGAGCGATGGCCCTTCCATTCAGAACCACCGGATCACTAAGACCTGCTTTCGCACCTGCTCGAGCCGTCACTCTCGCAGTCAAGCTAGCTTATGCCTTTGCACTAACCTCCTGATGTCCGACCAGGATTAGCTAACCTTCGTGCTCCTCCGTTACTCTTTAGGAGGAGACCGCCCCAGTCAAACTACCCACCAGACACTGTCCGCAACCCGGATCACGGGTCAACGTTAGAACACCAGCCATTAAAGGGTGGTATTTCAAGGTTGGCTCCACGCAGACTGGCGTCCACGCTTCAAAGCCTCCCACCTATCCTACACATCAAGGACCAGTGTTCAGTGTCAAGCTATAGTAAAGGTTCACGGGGTCTTTCCGTCTTGCCGCGGGTACACTGCATCTTCACAGCGAGTTCAATTTCACTGAGTCTCGGGTGGAGACAGCCTGGCCATCATTACGCCATTCGTGCAGGTCGGAACTTACCCGACAAGGAATTTCGCTACCTTAGGACCGTTATAGTTACGGCCGCCGTTTACCGGGGCTTCGATCAAGAGCTTCTCCTTACGGATAACCCCATCAATTAACCTTCCGGCACCGGGCAGGCGTCACACCGTATACGTCCACTTTCGTGTTTGCACAGTGCTGTGTTTTTAATAAACAGTTGCAGCCAGCTGGTATCTTCGACTGATTTCAGCTCCACGGGTAAACCGCTTCACCTACATATCAGCGTGCCTTCTCCCGAAGTTACGGCACCATTTTGCCTAGTTCCTTCACCCGAGTTCTCTCAAGCGCCTTGGTATTCTCTACCTGACCACCTGTGTCGGTTTGGGGTACGATTTCGTGTTACCTGATGCTTAGAGGCTTTTCCTGGAAGCAGGGCATTTGTCACTTCAGCACCGTAGTGCCTCGTCATCACACCTCAGCGTTAAAAGGTACCGGATTTACCTGGAACCTCCGCCTACATGCTTAAACCGGGACAACCGTCGCCCGGCCAACATAGCCTTCTCCGTCCCCCCTTCGCAGTAACACCAAGTACAGGAATATTAACCTGTTTCCCATCGACTACGCCTTTCGGCCTCGCCTTAGGGGTCGACTCACCCTGCCCCGATTAACGTTGGACAGGAACCCTTGGTCTTCCGGCGTGCGGGTTTTTCACCCGCATTATCGTTACTTATGTCAGCATTCGCACTTCTGATACCTCCAGCAACCCTCACAGGCCACCTTCAACGGCTTACAGAACGCTCCCCTACCCAACAACACATAGTGTCGCTGCCGCAGCTTCGGTGCATGGTTTAGCCCCGTTACATCTTCCGCGCAGGCCGACTCGACCAGTGAGCTATTACGCTTTCTTTAAATGATGGCTGCTTCTAAGCCAACATCCTGGCTGTCTGTGCCTTCCCACATCGTTTCCCACTTAACCATGACTTTGGGACCTTAGCTGGCGGTCTGGGTTGTTTCCCTCTTCACGACGGACGTTAGCACCCGCCGTGTGTCTCCCGTGATAACATTCTTCGGTATTCGCAGTTTGCATCGGGTTGGTAAGTCGGGATGACCCCCTAGCCGAAACAGTGCTCTACCCCCGAAGATGAGTTCACGAGGCGCTACCTAAATAGCTTTCGGGGAGAACCAGCTATCTCCCGGTTTGATTGGCCTTTCACCCCCAGCCACAAGTCATCCGCTAATTTTTCAACATTAGTCGGTTCGGTCCTCCAGTTAGTGTTACCCAACCTTCAACCTGCCCATGGCTAGATCACCGGGTTTCGGGTCTATACCCTGCAACTTAACGCCCAGTTAAGACTCGGTTTCCCTTCGGCTCCCCTATACGGTTAACCTTGCTACAGAATATAAGTCGCTGACCCATTATACAAAAGGTACGCAGTCACATCCCGAAGGATGCTCCCACTGCTTGTACGTACACGGTTTCAGGTTCTTTTTCACTCCCCTCGCCGGGGTTCTTTTCGCCTTTCCCTCACGGTACTGGTTCACTATCGGTCAGTCAGGAGTATTTAGCCTTGGAGGATGGTCCCCCCATATTCAGACAGGATACCACGTGTCCCGCCCTACTCTTCGAGTTCACAACCTGTGCATTTTGGTGTACGGGACTATCACCCTGTACCGTCGGACTTTCCAGACCGTTCCACTAACACACAAGCTGATTCAGACTCTGGGCTGCTCCCCGTTCGCTCGCCGCTACTGGGGGAATCTCGGTTGATTTCTTTTCCTCGGGGTACTTAGATGTTTCAGTTCCCCCGGTTCGCTTCATTACGCTATGTATTCACGTAATGATAGTGTGTCGAAACACACTGGGTTTCCCCATTCGGAAATCGCCGGTTATAACGGTTCATATCACCTTACCGACGCTTATCGCAGATTAGCACGTCCTTCATCGCCTCTGACTGCCAGGGCATCCACCGTGTACGCTTAGTCGCTTAACCTCACAACCCGAAGATGTTTCGTAAAACACCATCGTGTTGCGAAAATTTGAGAGACTCGAACACACCTTTTTTCATTTCTTATTACGGAGAAATGAAACAGTGTGTCGTTTCAATTTTCAGCTTGATCCAGATTTTTAAAGAGCAAAACTTCGCAGTGAACCTTTTCAGGTACACTCTGAAGTTTTCTTGGTTTGTTGCAGTAAAGATGGTGGAGCTATGCGGGATCGAACCGCAGACCTCCTGCGTGCAAAGCAGGCGCTCTCCCAGCTGAGCTATAGCCCCATCGTAGTTATCTCATTCACCTTAATTCTTGCTGAGACAAGGCGTGGAGCGGCGAAGCATACTGAAGTATGCGAGTCGTTTCACAACGCGGTATCAGAAAGAATTTGGTAGGCCTGAGTGGACTTGAACCACCGACCTCACCCTTATCAGGGGTGCGCTCTAACCACCTGAGCTACAAGCCTGCAGAGATTTTCTTACTGCTAATTTTCATCAGACAATCTGTGTGAGCACTACAAAGAACGTTTCTTTAAGGTAAGGAGGTGATCCAACCGCAGGTTCCCCTACGGTTACCTTGTTACGACTTCACCCCAGTCATGAATCACAAAGTGGTAAGCGCCCTCCCGAAGGTTAAGCTACCTACTTCTTTTGCAACCCACTCCCATGGTGTGACGGGCGGTGTGTACAAGGCCCGGGAACGTATTCACCGTGGCATTCTGATCCACGATTACTAGCGATTCCGACTTCATGGAGTCGAGTTGCAGACTCCAATCCGGACTACGACATACTTTATGAGGTCCGCTTGCTCTCGCGAGGTCGCTTCTCTTTGTATATGCCATTGTAGCACGTGTGTAGCCCTACTCGTAAGGGCCATGATGACTTGACGTCATCCCCACCTTCCTCCAGTTTATCACTGGCAGTCTCCTTTGAGTTCCCGGCCTAACCGCTGGCAACAAAGGATAAGGGTTGCGCTCGTTGCGGGACTTAACCCAACATTTCACAACACGAGCTGACGACAGCCATGCAGCACCTGTCTCAGAGTTCCCGAAGGCACCAATCCATCTCTGGAAAGTTCTCTGGATGTCAAGAGTAGGTAAGGTTCTTCGCGTTGCATCGAATTAAACCACATGCTCCACCGCTTGTGCGGGCCCCCGTCAATTCATTTGAGTTTTAACCTTGCGGCCGTACTCCCCAGGCGGTCGACTTAACGCGTTAGCTCCGGAAGCCACGCCTCAAGGGCACAACCTCCAAGTCGACATCGTTTACGGCGTGGACTACCAGGGTATCTAATCCTGTTTGCTCCCCACGCTTTCGCACCTGAGCGTCAGTCTTTGTCCAGGGGGCCGCCTTCGCCACCGGTATTCCTCCAGATCTCTACGCATTTCACCGCTACACCTGGAATTCTACCCCCCTCTACAAGACTCTAGCCTGCCAGTTTCGGATGCAGTTCCCAGGTTGAGCCCGGGGATTTCACATCCGACTTGACAGACCGCCTGCGTGCGCTTTACGCCCAGTAATTCCGATTAACGCTTGCACCCTCCGTATTACCGCGGCTGCTGGCACGGAGTTAGCCGGTGCTTCTTCTGCGAGTAACGTCAATTGCTGAGGTTATTAACCTCAACACCTTCCTCCTCGCTGAAAGTACTTTACAACCCGAAGGCCTTCTTCATACACGCGGCATGGCTGCATCAGGCTTGCGCCCATTGTGCAATATTCCCCACTGCTGCCTCCCGTAGGAGTCTGGACCGTGTCTCAGTTCCAGTGTGGCTGGTCATCCTCTCAGACCAGCTAGGGATCGTCGCCTAGGTGAGCCGTTACCCCACCTACTAGCTAATCCCATCTGGGCACATCCGATGGCAAGAGGCCCGAAGGTCCCCCTCTTTGGTCTTGCGACGTTATGCGGTATTAGCTACCGTTTCCAGTAGTTATCCCCCTCCATCGGGCAGTTTCCCAGACATTACTCACCCGTCCGCCACTCGTCACCCAAGGAGCAAGCTCCTCTGTGCTACCGTTCGACTTGCATGTGTTAGGCCTGCCGCCAGCGTTCAATCTGAGCCATGATCAAACTCTTCAATTTAAGTTTGATGCTCGTGAATTAAACTTCGTAATGAATTACGTATGTTCACTCAGAGACTTGGTATTCATTTTTCGTCTTGCGACGTTAAGAATCCGTATCTTCGAGTGCCCACACAGATTGTCTGATAAATTGTTAAAGAGCAGTTGCGACGCGCTTTAGCGCTCTGTCGCGAGGTCCCGTATATTACGTTTTCCTCATTCAGAGTCAACCCTCATTTTCAGGTTTTTCTCTTCAACCGGACCGGCTGTTTGTGTGAAGTGATTCACATCCGCCGTGTCGATGGAGGCGCATTATAGGGAGTCGAATCAGGAAGACAAGCGGAAAAATGCTTTTTTGTTTCAACCGCTCACCTTTTATCCATTACGCTTACTTTTGCTGCTTTTTTATCGCCATTGGCAGGTCTGCCAGACTATTTATGACCAAATCCGCCGCATTTTCTGCTTCCGGCGTAACAGGTTTCCCCGTGCGCACCAGAACCTTCGTGCCAACATTCGCAGCTGCCGCCGCCTGCATATCTTCTATTTTGTCGCCCACCATATAAGAAGCGGCCATATCGATGTGCAGGAAGTCTCGGGCGGAGATCAACATTCCAGGATGCGGTTTACGGCAGTCGCAAACCTGACGATACTCTTCTACAGTACCCTGCGGGTGATGCGGACAATAGTAGATGCCGTCCAGATCAACGTCGCGATCGGCCAGCGACCAGTCCATCCATTCGGTCAACGTTTCAAACTGTGCCTCAGTAAATTTACCGCGAGCGATACCAGACTGGTTCGTCACGACAATCAGCGCGTAACCCATATTTTTAAGTTCACGCATGGCATCAATAACGCCGTCGATAAACTCGAACTCGTCAATCTCATATACGTAACCGTGGTCCACATTAATGGTGCCATCACGGTCGAGAAAAATTGCGGGTACAGATTTTGCCACCTTTTATAGCTCCTGAATAAGGCATGTGGCCCTAGTATCGCATGTTTCGGCGGGCAAGAAAGTGCTCATCGTGCAAAGCCAGATTGATTTAGACGTCTGGATGCCTTAACATCCATCTTGTTGACGGCTTCGACCGTCCCTGACAGACGAAAATGCCACGACTAACTTAATTACGATAATAAATAACTAATGATAAAACTTTCGAATATCACCAAAGTGTTCCAGCAGGGGACTCGCACCATTCAGGCGCTTAATAATGTCAGCCTGCACGTTCCTGCCGGGCAGATTTATGGCGTCATTGGCGCCTCCGGTGCAGGTAAAAGTACGCTCATCCGCTGCGTTAACTTACTTGAACGCCCAACCGAAGGCAGCGTCCAGGTCGGCGGTCAGGAGCTCACGACGCTTTCTGAGTCAGAGCTGACCAAAGCTCGCCGTCAAATCGGCATGATTTTCCAACACTTTAACCTGCTCTCTTCCCGCACCGTGTTTGGCAACGTCGCGCTACCGCTGGAACTGGATAACACACCAAAAGAAGAAATTAAACGCCGTGTAACAGAGCTGCTGGACTTAGTCGGTCTTGGCGACAAGCACGACAGCTACCCGGCCAACCTTTCCGGTGGACAAAAACAGCGTGTGGCGATCGCCCGTGCGCTGGCAAGCAATCCCAAAGTGCTGCTGTGTGATGAAGCAACCAGCGCACTCGATCCGGCAACAACCCGATCGATTCTGGAATTATTGAAAGACATTAACCGTCGTCTGGGACTCACCATTCTGCTGATTACCCATGAGATGGACGTTGTAAAACGCATTTGTGACTGCGTGGCGGTCATCAGTAATGGTGAACTGATTGAACAAGACACCGTCAGCGAAGTGTTCTCACACCCGAAAACGCCGCTGGCACAGAAATTTATTCAGTCCACGCTGCACCTTGATATCCCGGAAGATTATCTGGAACGGTTAAAAGCCGAGCCAGAAGCAGACAGCGTGCCAATGCTACGCATGGAATTCACCGGTCATTCCGTTGATGCGCCATTGCTCTCTGAGACGGCCCGCCGCTTTAATGTGAATAACAACATTATTAGCGCGCAGATGGATTACGCCGGCGGTGTGAAGTTCGGCATCATGCTGACTGAAATGCACGGTACACAGGAAGATACACAAGCAGCCATTAACTGGTTGCAGGAACACCATGTAAAAGTAGAGGTACTGGGTTATGTCTGAGCCGATGATGTGGCTGCTGGTTCGCGGCGTATGGGAAACGCTGGCAATGACCTTTGTGTCCGGTTTTTTTGGTTTTGTGATTGGCTTGCCGGTTGGCGTGTTGCTGTACGTCACGCGCCCGGGGCAAATCATTGAGAACGCGAAGCTCTACCGTACACTCTCTGCGCTGGTTAATATTTTCCGTTCCATCCCGTTCATTATCTTGCTGGTATGGATGATTCCATTCACCCGCATGATTGTTGGCACATCCATCGGACTGCAGGCCGCTATCGTCCCACTGACCGTCGGCGCCGCGCCGTTTATCGCCCGTATGGTGGAAAACGCCCTGCTCGAAATTCCAACCGGGCTGATTGAGGCCTCCCGTGCGATGGGCGCCACGCCGCTGCAGATTGTACGTAAGGTTTTACTGCCAGAAGCGCTGCCTGGACTGGTCAATGCGGCCACCATAACCCTCATCACGCTGGTTGGTTACTCCGCGATGGGGGGCGCCGTTGGTGCCGGTGGTCTTGGGCAGATTGGCTATCAGTACGGTTACATTGGCTACAACGCTACCGTAATGAATACAGTGCTGGTATTGCTCGTCGTTCTGGTTTATTTAATTCAGTTATCCGGTGATCGCATCGTCCGGGCTGTCACGCACAAATAACGTTGCACACAACACAAAAAACTCATTAAGAAAAGGAAATAAGCATGGCGTTCAAATTCAAAACCTTTGCGGCAGTTGGAGCCCTGATCGGTTCTCTGGCACTTGTGGGTTGCGGTCAGGATGAAAAAGATCCTAACCACATCAAAGTGGGTGTTATTGTTGGCGCAGAGCAGCAGGTTGCCGAAGTCGCACAGAAAGTGGCAAAAGAAAAATACGGCCTGGACGTTGAACTGGTCACGTTTAACGATTACGTCCTGCCTAACGAAGCCTTGAGCAAAGGCGATATCGATGCCAACGCCTTCCAGCATAAACCGTACCTGGATCAGCAGATCAAAGATCGCGGTTACAAACTGGTTGCCGCAGGTAATACTTTTGTTTACCCGATTGCAGGCTACTCCAAAAAAATCAAATCACTGGATGAACTGCAGGATGGTTCACAGGTGGCGATTCCAAACGATCCGACTAACCTTGGCCGCTCCCTGCTGCTGTTGCAAAAAGTGGGCTTAATCAAACTGAAAGACGGTGTTGGCCTGCTGCCGACCGCGCTGGACGTGATTGAAAACCCAAAAAACCTGAAGCTGGTTGAGCTGGAAGCGCCGCAACTGCCACGTTCCCTGGACGATGCACAAATCGCACTGGCGGTCATCAACACCACCTACGCCAGCCAGATCGGCCTGACGCCGGCAAAAGACGGTATTTTTGTTGAAGATAAAGATTCCCCGTACGTAAACCTGATCGTGACGCGCGAAGACAACAAAGATGCTGAAAACGTGAAGAAATTCGTTCAGGCATACCAGTCTGACGAAGTATACGAAGCAGCAAATAAAGTCTTCAACGGCGGTGCTGTTAAGGGCTGGTAAATTTAGGCTGTTTCCAGAATCTGTAATATCATCAGGACGGGCGCTTGCCCGTCTTGTCATTTATGCAAGCACCTGATTCAATATCTGACGTTTAGATCATTCATTGAGGAAATATTATGCGTGCTTTACCGATCTGTTTAGTAGCACTCATGCTGAGCGGCTGTTCTATGTTAAGCAGATCCCCTGTTGAACCCGTTCAAAGCACCGCTACCCCACCTAAAGCGGAGCCGGAAAAACCAAAAGCACCGCGCGCGACGCCGGTAAGAATCATTACTAACGCTGAAGATTTAGTGGGCAAACCGTTCCGCGATCTCGGCGAAGTCAGCGGCGAATCCTGCCAGGCATCCAACCAGGATTCCCCTCCAAGCATTCCAACCGCACGCAAACGCATGCAGATTAACGCATCTAAAATGAAAGCAAATGCGGTATTGCTGCACAGTTGCGAAGTAACCAGCGGAACGCCGGGTTGCTATCGCCAAGCGGTTTGTATCGGTTCTGCACTGAACATTACGGCGAAATGAGCCATTTTCAGTTCGAGCAAATAGGCGTTATCCGCTCACCTTATAAAGAAAAGTTCGCTGTTCCACGTCAGCCAGGTTTGGTGAAAAGTGCCAGCGGCGAACTGCATTTGCTCGCACCCTATAACCAGGCCGATGCCGTTCGCGGCCTGGAAGCCTTCAGTCATTTGTGGGTGATTTTTGTTTTTCACCAGACAATGGAGGGTGGATGGCGTCCAACCGTGCGCCCTCCTCGCCTGGGCGGCAACGCCAGAATGGGGGTCTTTGCCACGCGTTCAACGTTTCGTCCTAACCCTGTTGGCATGTCGTTAGTTGAGCTGCGGGGTATTCGCTGTCATAAAGAGCATGTAATCCTTGAGCTCGGTGGACTGGATCTTGTTGATGGCACGCCGGTCATTGATATTAAACCGTATCTGCCGTTTGCCGAGTCGCTGCCCGACGCGCGCGCCAGCTATGCACAGAATGCCCCCCAGGCCAGCGTAGACGTGACGTTCAGTGACGAACTTGCTGAGCAACTACCAACGCTCGAAAAGCGTTATCCGCATCTTCGTCAGTTTATTGCCGAAGTGCTGGCGCAGGATCCGCGTCCTGCCTACCGTAAAAATGAGGAAGAAGGCAAAACCTATGCCGTCTGGCTGCTGGACTTTAACGTCCGCTGGCGTGTCACGCCGGCAGGATTTGAGGTCTTTGCGCTGGAAGCCCGCTAATTTGCGTCGTGTACTCTTTTGACATCCCTTTCTCGCTGGTAAACTAAACCACTTTTGTTTTGTGCCAGGCTCGTTTTGAGCCTGTTCGATCGTTCAACTGGAACCGTAACAACATGCGTACTAGCCAATATCTGCTCTCCACTCTGAAGGAGACACCTGCCGACGCCGAAGTCATCAGCCACCAGCTGATGCTGCGCGCCGGGATGATCCGCAAGCTGGCCTCCGGGTTATATACCTGGCTGCCGACCGGCGTGCGCGTCCTGAAAAAAGTCGAAAACATCGTGCGTGAAGAAATGAACAACGCCGGTGCGATCGAGGTGTTGATGCCGGTCGTTCAGCCTTCTGAACTGTGGGAAGAGAGCGGCCGTTGGGAACAATACGGCCCGGAACTGCTGCGTATTGCTGACCGTGGCGATCGTTCGTTTGTACTCGGTCCAACGCATGAAGAAGTGATCACCGACCTGATCCGTAATGAGCTGAGCTCTTACAAACAGCTGCCGCTGAACTTCTATCAGATCCAGACTAAATTCCGTGACGAAGTCCGTCCGCGTTTTGGCGTGATGCGCTCCCGTGAATTCCTGATGAAAGATGCCTACTCTTTCCATACTTCTCAGGAATCCCTGCAGGAAACGTATGATGCGATGTATACCGCATATAGCAAAATCTTCAGCCGTATGGGCCTGGATTTCCGTGCAGTACAGGCTGACACCGGCTCCATCGGCGGCAATGCCTCTCATGAATTCCAGGTACTGGCGCAGAGCGGCGAAGATGACGTGATCTTCTCTGACTCCTCCGACTACGCGGCCAACATTGAATTTGCCGAAGCGCTTGCGCCGAAAGAACCGCGCGCGGCGGCAACCCAGGAAATGACGCTGGTTGATACGCCGAACGCGAAAACCATCGCCGAGCTGGTTGAACAGTTCAACCTGCCGATCGAGAAAACCGTGAAAACCCTGCTGGTGAAAGCGGTTGAAGGCAGCAAATCTCCGTTGATTGCCCTGCTGGTTCGCGGCGATCACGAGCTGAACGAAGTCAAAGCGGAAAAATTGCCGCAGGTTGCCAGTCCGCTGACCTTCGCCACCGAAGAAGAAATTCGCGCGTTGGTGAAAGCAGGTCCGGGATCTCTGGGGCCGGTGAACATGCCGATTCCGGTAGTTATCGACCGTACCGTTGCGGTAATGAGCGATTTTGCCGCCGGCGCCAACATCGACGGTAAGCACTATTTCGGTATCAACTGGGATCGCGACGTGGCGACGCCGGAAGTAGCTGACATCCGTAACGTGGTTGCAGGCGACCCGAGCCCGGACGGTAAAGGTACGCTGATGATCAAACGCGGTATCGAAGTGGGCCACATCTTCCAGTTGGGTACCAAATACTCTGAAGCGATGAAAGCCGCCGTTCAGGGCGAAGATGGTCGTAACCAGACGCTGACCATGGGCTGCTACGGCATCGGTGTCACTCGCGTGGTTGCTGCAGCTATTGAACAGAACTTTGACGATCGCGGCATTGTATGGCCAGACGCTATCGCGCCTTTCCAGGTGGCGATTCTGCCGATGAACATGCACAAATCCTACCGCGTTCAGGAGCTGGCTGAGAAGCTGTACGCTGAACTGCGCGCGCAGGGTATCGAAGTGCTGATGGACGATCGTAAAGAGCGTCCGGGCGTGATGTTCGCCGATATGGAGCTGATCGGTATTCCGCACACTATCGTGCTGGGCGACCGTAACCTCGACAACGACGATATCGAATATAAATACCGTCGTAATGGCGAGAAGCAGCTGATTAAAACAGGTGACATCGTCGACTACCTGGTCAAAGCTATTAAAGGCTAATACCAGCGCAAGGCCCTGAGGATCAGGGCCTTTTTTACATGGATTGTATAAAATGCTTAAACCAATGGCGTATTACCGCCTGCACCTCCTCTTCTGTCTTCTGCTTTCAGCCTGCACGATTGACGTCAGTCAGCAAAATTCATCGGCAAAGGCTGTTGATGCCCAGGCAAAGAAATGGGAGGTAAAACTCCAGCATCAAAGCTCATTTACCGATCAAGCGCTGCATGAAATTACTGATACCGACCTCAGGCCAGGCGACCTGCTATTCTCCTCCAGTCTTGGGGTGACCTCATTGGGTATTCGCGCGTTCAGCACCTCTTCTGTCAGCCATGTGGCCGTTTACCTTGGCGGTAATGAAGTTGCCGAAGCGACCGGGGCGGGAGTACAAATCGTTTCGCTCAAAAAGGCTGAAAATCACAGTGATAAGCTTTTTGCTCTGCGGGTACCCGACCTCACACCGCAGCAGGCCGAAGAAATCAAAACATTCGCTTATAAAATCAAAGATAGCGGCTATAACTACCGCGGCATCGTCGAATTTATTCCGTTTATGGTGACCCGGCAAATATGTTCGTTGAATCCTTTCTCAGCGGATTTTCGCCAGCAATGCGTTAGCGGGCTGGCAAAAGCCCAGTTGAGCAATATCAGCGAGGGAGAAAAGAAGGCGTGGTTTTGCTCCGAATTCGTAACCGATGCGTTTGCCACCGCCGGACACCCGCTAACGCTGGCGCAGTCGGGCTGGATTAGCCCTTCCGACCTGATGCATATGCGCGAAGGTGATATTTCCGCGTTTAAGTCTGAAACGCAGCTACAGTATGTCGGCCACCTGAAATTAGGGATTTATATCAAAACCAGCCGTTTTGTTGGATTGACCCGATAAGGAAAAACTGCCCGGGCGATCGCCGGACAGTTTTTATAAGCAGCAGATCAATCAGCGCAACTCTGGCCAGGGATAAACTTAATTTCTTTATCCGCTCTTAAGGTTTTCACTGGCGCGCCCGTATCAGGATTTTCTTCCATCGTGAAGTGCCCTTCCACCGTAAGCAGAACTGCCTTATCCGTTGCACCACGCGCAGTCAGATAATCTCGCTCCAGTTGTGCATTGTTCGCGACAGAGACTCTTTTACCCGTCGCACAATCAGTGAAAGTTGCCGCGTCAGCCATATAGAAGTACATCCCTCGCATCGGCATTGGCGTCACCGGTAAGCTGGCGGAAACTGGCTGGAGGGTGTAGTTGAACTGCGACTCTATCGGATTACCTTCACGATCGAGCATTTCCAGCGCTTCACCTTTTGCGCGGTAGTACGATTTTTCGCCTTTACTGTCCGTCAGGACCAGTTTGTCGGCTGTACGCGCCCATGTGCCATAAGAGGCAAAAGAGGACGGTTCATCCCGTACGCCCTGGTAGCGTTCGTTCATCACCCATGTGCCGTCTTTTTCCAGGAACAGAGAAGTTTCAATCCCTTCGCAGTCCGCGCAAGGCAAAATGCCGCGCCAGCTTTGCTGCATCGGTTTTAATTCTGCCGCCCGCGTCGGCTGTAGTACTTCGACTTCAGTACGGTTGTTACAGCCGATCAAGGAAAAGAGCGTACATGCAGCGACTACAGACAATATTGCTGTTTTCACTATGAATTCCTTATAAATTTTAATTCCCGCTCGTCAGTCTTGCGTTCGACGAACTTTCCCGCGCAGTGCCTTCACTGTGGATTTTTGCGCCTTCGATGACAACCTGCGCTCTTTCGAGGCGCGCGTAGGGCGAGTTGCCTGTCGGCTTTTTTGCACCGCGGTTAATTCTTTTATCACCGCCACCAGCCGGGAGATTGCCGCTTCCCGATTTAGCTCCTGGCTACGGTATTCCTGCGCCTTAATGATAATCACGCCATCGCCTGTAATCAGATGATGGCTGGCAGCCAGCAAACGTTCCTTATAATACTCTGGCAGCCCAGAGGCCCGAATGTCAAAGCGCAAATGGATAGCCGTCGAGGTCTTATTAACGTGCTGACCGCCCGCGCCCTGTGCCCGAATCGCCGTGATTTCCAGCTCGTTATCTGGGATAGCGACATTTCGGGATATAACGATCATGAACGCGGCTGCCACGCGGCCAGATGAACTTCCAGATTATTCTGAGAATCGGACAGCCAGATAGCACCGTCCTGAATAGTCGCCTGTAGCGCCATTGTACGACCAGCAAAGTCACTCAGCTGTGCAAGCTGTTCATCATCCAGATACCACACGGTAAGATTTTTAAACTGCGCACACTTGCTCTGGTTTTGCTGCCACCAGATCTGAGCCGCACGGCTGTTGTAAGCAAACAGGGCTACCTCAGCGGACTGGGTACAGGCTTTCTTAATACGACGCTCATCCGGCAGACCCAACTCAATCCAGAGATCGATGCCCAGATGGTCGTTACGCAACCATGCTTCAGGCTCATCCTCCGCACTCAGGCCACGCGTGAACTGCAACCGTTCATCGGCATATTTAATCCAGGCCAGCAGACGCAGCATCATGCGTTCCTGGGTTTCAGAGGGATGACGCGCCAGCGTCAAGGCCGCGTCGAGGAACTGGTTGCGGTCAAGATCCGCGACGTTGACAACGGCTTTATAAATTGTCGCTTTAAGCGCCATGAGAGAACTCCTTTCGAATCAGGCGCACATTGTAGCGAAAACTACGGCAAAAGGCTGCTAACTGCTCCTGTATCAAGGCGCTGATATTGCTTGAATGAGTATGGTATAGTCACCTTGCTAAACAGAGTTTATCTTCGTAGGCTTAGACTTGCATCCACGGTTAAGTCAGAGTGCTGACAGGAGGGCATGTGGAAAAATATTGTGAGTTAATACGCAAGCGGTACGCGGAAATCGCCAGCGGAGATTTAGGGTATATCCCGGATGCGCTGGGTTGCGTATTGAAGGTGCTTAATGAAGTGGCGACAGACAACGCCCTTCCAGAGTCGGTCAGGGAAAAAGCGGCCTATGCTGCCGCGAACTTACTGGTGAGCGATTATGTCAATGAATGAAACATATCAACCCATCAACTGCGATGATTACGATAATCTAGAACTCGCCTGCCAGCACCATTTGTTACTGACACTGGCGCTAAAAGATGGCGAAGTTTTGCAGGCGAAAGCGAATGACCTGGTTTCACGCAAAAACGTGGAATATCTGGTCGCAGATGTCGCGGGCGAAACCCGGGAGCTTCGCCTCGACAAAATTGCCAGCTTCAGCCACCCGCAAATCGGTACCGTGGTAGTCAGCGAATCTTAACTTTTCTTGCACCTTATCCGGCCTACACATCCTCTGGAGAGTAGGCCGAATAAGCGCAGCACCATCAGACATGCCAAATCAGACTTACACCTTCTTCATCTACCGCCGCGCCCTCACGCGTCACAAAAACACCTGCAGCTGCAATCAACGTTTCACCATAAAACAGCAACGGCGTGGTATCTCGTCGCCAGGGTGGGATCCCCTGTTCCTGCCAGATTTTCTTTAATTTCCGCCCACCGTTACGCCCGACAATATGCAATACTCCTGGCGCTTTAAAACGGATGCTGACAGCTTCATCCGCTTGCGGCATGCGCAATTCGCCAGCAGAGATGAGCTGCACTGAGCCTAACCCGGCAGGCAGCGTCAGCGGCGTTTTCCAACATGGCCACGGAAGAACGGTTTCGCTTTGACCGTGGTTCGATTTAACCCACCACAGCTGTGACTGATAGCGACGAACCGCGTATTCTCCAAGGCGAAAACAGGGCGCAGCATCTTCCCGTGCCAACGCAACTTCCTGCCAAATACGTTCCAGCCCATCACGGGAAGGCATCGGCGCATTTAATCCCGCCAGCCAACGACGAAGCAGAGCGGCACGCCGCACATCGCTCATCATCATTAGCGGCGCCAGCAACAGTGTGCCCTGGGCCGTGACACAGTCGGCTAGATCGCTGGCAAGCAATTCATCCAGCAAGCACTCCTGCTCAGCGCACAGCGCGGCGCTACGGGCCGTGGCTTGTGCGAAGTGCGGCCAGCGCTGTTGGAGTAAGGGGGTAACGCGCAATCTGAGAAAATTGCGATCGTAGGTATCATCCTGATTGCTTTCATCTTCTATCCAGCATAATTCATGCTGTCGCGCCCATGCTTCAAGCGCCTCTCGCGTTTGCGCCAGCAACGGTCGAATCAGTTGGGTTCCGGCAAACGATGAGCTTTCCCCCATGGCGGAAAGTCCGGCGGGACCACTGCCGCGCTTAAGCGCCAGCAGGAAAGTTTCACACTGGTCATCCAGATGCTGGGCGGTCATCAGCACCTCACCCGGGAGTAAAGTCTGCGCAAATGCCTGATAGCGTGCTCGCCGCGCCTGAGCTTCAATGCCCAGCCCATCATCCTCAAGATGGACCCGCTCAACCACCAGCGGCACCTGCCACTGCGCACATACCGACTCACAGTGTTGCACCCAACCCTCTGCATGGGGGCTTAATCCGTGATGAATATGGATTGCGCGCAACACAACCCCAGGATTTTGTGCTCGCCACAGCACTAACTGATGCAACAGCACGGTAGAGTCCAGCCCGCCGCTAAAGGCGACCAGAATCGATTGGGAATTCAGCAGTGCAGTGTTCAACGTGAGTGTCGTCATGATGGTTTCTTACAATGGCATTGCCCGGCACGTTACCGGGCAAACGCCACAATGACAAGCCTTACAGCTCGTACAGTTCGAGGGGTAATCCGTCCGGGTCGTTAAAAAACGTAAAGCGTTTGCCGGTAAACGGATCGATTCGCACGGATTCGCACTTCACCTGGTGAGCTTCCAGGTGCGCGATCGCTTTTTCCACGTCATCTACGCTGAACGCCAGATGGCGCAAACCGCAAGCTTCCGGGCGGCTCGGGCGGCACGGCGGAAACGGAAAAGAAAACAGCTCAATCACATACTGTCCGTTCAATGCCAAATCGCCTTTCCAGGAATCACGTTCTTCCCGGTAGGCTTCGCTGATTAGCGTAAAGCCCAGCACATCACAGTAAAATCTCTTACTCGCCGCATAGTCTGTCGCAATAATGGCAATATGGTGAACCTGTTTTAATCCCAGCATAGCGTCATCGCCTCTTTCTTTTTTCTTTCAAAACGTTACTCGTGCGTAACAAGGTCAGGCAAGTCGTTATGCCATTTTCAGGACTCTCACGCGATACACACCATCCTCACCCAGTTTAGCGCCATGGATATCGGTTTCAAATCCAGGATAATGTTGCCCCACCGAACACAGCATCAGCAGAAAATCGAGCACCGTCCGGCTTTTCTCCGTGATCATTTCCCCTGGCATCAACAACGGCACGCCGGGAGGATAAGGCAGGATCATATTAGCGGAAACACGCCCCACCAGTTGATCGAGCGTCACCGTTTCGACTTCACCTTTGATCTGCCGCTGCCAGGCCTGATGCGGCGTCATTTTCATTTCCGGTAAGATATCAAACGCCCGCAACATCAGCCCAGAGAGATCGTGCTGGCGGATCAGTTTGTGGATCCCCAGCGCCAGCTCCTGAATACGCATATTACGATAGAAATCAGGATCTTCGGCATACAGATCCGGCAGCATATTTTTCACGCGTAAATTCAGGTCGTATGAACGTTTAAATTCCGTCAGGCCGCGTAGCAGCCCCATCGCCCGGGTTTTATCAATACCAATACTGAACAGGAACAACAGATTATACGGCCCTGTTTTCTCAACGACGACGCCGCGTTCATCGAGGAATTTCGCCACCAGAGCCGCGGGGATCCCCTCTTCGCTCATATTTCCTTGCTCATCCATCCCCGGTGTCAGAATGGTAACTTTCACCGGATCGAGGAACATGTGGTCGGCATCAGCATCGACAAATCCGTGCCAGTCTTCGCCTGGCGCTACCGGCCAGCACTCTGCTTCATCTACCTTTTCCGGCTGCCAGATATCAAAGAACCAACCATCTGACTCTTCTCGCAGCCGCTGGACTTCCTTACGGAAATGCAGCGCCCTCTCAACCGAACGATTGATCAGGCGCTTGCCTGAATTGCCACGAAGCATTGCCGCCGCCGTTTCGATAGACGCAACAATCGGGTAGCTCGGCGAAGTGGAGGTGTGCATCATAAAGGCTTCGTTGAACGTCTCTTCATCGTAGTCGCCCTTAATGTGGATTAACGAAGCCTGTGACAATGCCGCCAACATTTTGTGGGTAGACTGGGTTTCAAAAATCACCTTCCCTGGCACCCGCTCGCCGCTCATTCCGCTTTTCCCCTGATAGATCGGATGAAAATGGGTATATGGCACCCAGGCAGAATCAAAATGAATGGAGGGCACATCCAGGGTTTGCTTGATCCAGTTAGTGTTATACAACAGACCATCATAAGTGGAATTGGTGATGACCGCGTGGACTGGCCATTGCGCCTGAGGGCTCTCTTCTACCTTACGTTCTATACTTTCGCGAGTGAATTCCCGACGGGGTATACCGCCGAGGATCCCCAGCGCATTACGGGTAGGCTTCAGCCAGATTGGCACCACATCGCTCATCATCAGCAAATGCGCCAGCGATTTATGGCAGTTGCGATCAATCAGGAGCGTACTGCCTGAAGGCGCGGCATACATGCCGACAATCTTGTTCGACGTTGAGGTGCCGTTAGTCACCATATAGCTCTGTTCAGCGCCAAAGGTACGTGCGATGTACTCCTCGGCTTCCAGATGCGGACCGGTATGATCCAACAACGAGCCCAGCTCAGTCACGGAAATGGACACATCGGCCTTCAGCGTGTTACCGCCAAAGAAATCATAGAACAGACAGCCGACCGGGCTTTTCTGGTACGCCGTTCCCGCCATATGGCCCGGCGTGCAAAAGGTATACTTCCCTTCCTTCACATAGGTAAACAGCGCTTTGGTAAAAGGTGGCGTGATGTTGTCGAGGTATTCATTGGTGTACTGACGAATACGCGTAGCAATATCGTCAGACTGGCCCAATGCGTACTCAAAGAACCACAGCGCCATGCGTAGGTCGTGTGCGCTGACATCCATCGTCGAATGAGTATTAATAAAAGCGTAGAGCGGGAGATACTCATTGAGCTGATTGATGTCACTACACAGATCCAGACTGTATTCATCCCAGTCAAAAATGACGCCGCAAATTCGCGGGTTATGCTCGATAAACTTCAGCAGGTCGACGCTATTCTGCGGCCAGATAATCTGAAATCCCTGCTGCTGCAGCGCACGTTCAAGCTCCTTGATGGGCTCATCTTTATAAAAGACGCCATGCGGTCCCATGATGGCAATGATATTCATGCGTTCCTCCTGGAAAAACCTTAGTTAAGCATAGCCTGGTCAAACTGCAGGTAAAAAAAAGGGCCACAGCGTTGTGGCCCTTTTCAGAATTAATGCAGTTTACGCGTAACCATAGCTCATCAGACGCTGGTAACGACGGTTTTTCAAATCTTCTTTGCTTAACACGTCGAGATCGGCGAGATCGGCCAGCAGCTGTGCTTTCAGGGACGCCGCCATCACTTCCGGGTTACGATGGGCGCCGCCCAGCGGTTCCGGGATGATAGAGTCAATCAACTTCAGCTCTTTCAAACGAGGGGCGATGATGCCCATCGCTTCTGCGGCCAGCGGCGCTTTGTCGGCGCTTTTCCACAGAATGGATGCGCAGCCTTCCGGGGAGATAACGGAATAGGTGCTGTACTGCAGCATATTCACTTTATCGCCCACGCCGATCGCCAGTGCACCGCCGGAGCCACCTTCACCGATAACGGTACAGATAACCGGCACGCTCAGACGCGACATTTCACGCAGGTTGCGCGCAATCGCTTCAGACTGACCACGTTCTTCCGCGCCTACGCCCGGGTATGCCCCAGGGGTGTCGATGAAGGTAATGATCGGCATATTGAAACGTTCAGCCATTTCCATCAGACGCAGCGCTTTGCGATAGCCTTCCGGCGCTGGCATGCCAAAATTACGACGGATTTTTTCTTTGGTCTCACGGCCTTTCTGATGACCAATGATCATCACCGGACGGCCATCCAGACGCGCGATGCCGCCGACAATTGCTTTATCATCCGCATAGGCACGATCGCCCGCCAGCTCATCAAATTCATCAAATGCCAGGCGGACATAATCCAGGGTGTACGGACGCTGTGGATGGCGCGCCAGTTGGGCTACCTGCCATGCGCCAAGATCGGCGAAGATTTTACGCGTCAGTTCTACGCTTTTTTCACGCAGACGATGCACTTCTTCATCGATGTTAATATCCAGTTTCTCATCCTGACGGCTAACCGCAGTCAGAGAATCGATTTTTGCTTCCAGCTCTGCAATCGGCTGTTCAAAATCAAGGAAATTCAGACTCATAGTATTCCTGTATTAGTCAAACTCCAGTTCCACCTGCTCCGAACCAATAAGGCCACGGAGATCGTTTAGCAAACGATCGCTCGGAGAGACACGCCACGTTGCGCCAAAACGCAATCGCGCACGCGCATCCGCCCTCTGATAGTAGAGATGTACTGGAATTGTCCCAGAGCGGTGGGGTTCCAGAGACTGACGGAGTCGGTTTAAAAGCTGGTCATCAATTTGCCTGTCCGTCAGCGAGATAGCAAGCCCGCGAGCATATTTTTCCCGGGCTTCGTCAATATCCATGACTTCACGGGCCATCATTTTAAGCCCGCCGCTGAAGTCATCAAAGCTGACCTGTCCGCTGACGATAAGTATGCGGTCTTTTTCCAGCAATTGCTGGTATTTATCCAGAGCATCGGTAAATAACATCACTTCCAGACGCCCGGAACGGTCATCCAGTGTACAGATGCCGATACGATTGCCGCGCTTGGTGACCATTACCCGCGCAGCAATGACGAGCCCCGCAGCCGTGGTGACTTTACCACGTTCTGTCGGATGCATGTCTTTCAGCCTGTGGCCTCCAACATAGCGCTCAATTTCTTTTAAATACTGATTGATGGGGTGTCCCGTCAGATAAAGTCCTAACGTTTCACGCTCACCGTCTAATACCACCTGCTCCGGCCACGGTGTACAGTTGGCATAAGACTGTTCAATTTGTTCCGGCTCTTCCGCCAGTACGCCAAACATATCCGCCTGACCAATTGCCTCGGCTTTCGCATGCTGATCGGCGGCTTTTAGGGCATCGCTGAGTGAGTTCATCAACGCCGCACGATGCGGACCAAGGCGGTCAAACGCCCCGGACATGATTAACTTTTCCAGCACCCGGCGGTTAAGTTTTTTGATATCCGTACGCGCACAAAGATCAAATAGTTCGCGGAAGTAACCGCCTTCATTTCGCGCCTCAATAATAGCCTCAATTGGCCCTTCACCCACGCCTTTTATCGCGCCGATGCCGTAGACAATCTCGCCATCATCATTCACGTGAAAATGATAAAGCCCGGAGTTGATGTCCGGTGGCAGGATTTTGAGCCCCATGCGCCAGCATTCATCCACCAGTCCGACGACTTTCTCGGTGTTATCCATATCGGCGGTCATTACCGCCGCCATAAATTCGGCAGGGTAATGCGCCTTCAGCCACAGCGTCTGGTAGGAGACCAGCGCATAGGCTGCGGAGTGCGATTTGTTAAATCCGTAACCGGCGAATTTCTCCACCAGGTCAAAGATTTTCATCGCCAGTTCGCCGTCGACGCCGCGCTTTTTCGCCCCTTCTTCAAAGGTACCGCGCTGCTTAGCCATCTCTTCCGGTTTTTTCTTACCCATCGCACGACGCAGCATATCCGCGCCGCCAAGGGTGTATCCGGACAGCTCCTGGGCAATCTGCATAACCTGTTCCTGATACAGGATAATGCCGTAGGTCGGCTCCAGTACCGGTTTCAGACACTCATGCTGCCATTGTACGTCCGGGTAGGAAATCTCTTCACGACCATGCTTACGGTCGATAAAGTTATCTACCATCCCCGACTGTAGCGGACCAGGTCGGAACAGAGCCACCAGTGCGATCATATCTTCGAAGCAGTCAGGCTGCAGACGTTTGATCAGATCTTTCATGCCGCGGGATTCAAGCTGGAACACCGCCGTGGTCTCCGAACGTTGCAGCATGTCGAAGCTTTTTTTGTCATCCAGCGGGATAGCGGCGATATCCAACGGCGGTTCACCGTTCTTTTCACGGCGCGCGTTGATCATTTCCAACGCCCAGTTGATGATAGTGAGCGTACGCAGACCGAGGAAGTCGAACTTCACGAGGCCGGCGTATTCCACGTCGTTTTTATCAAACTGGGTGACCGGGTGCAGCCCTTGCTCATCACAGTACAGCGGCGCAAAATCAGTAATTTTGGTCGGTGCTATAACCACGCCACCGGCGTGCTTACCAGCGTTACGCGTGACGCCTTCCAGCTTGCGCGCCATATCGATCAGCGCTCTAACCTCTTCATCTGCCTCATAGATTTCCGGCAGTTGAGGTTCAGCTTCAAAGGCTTTGGCCAGCGTCATGCCCGGGTCGGGCGGCACCAGTTTCGAAATACGGTCAACGAAGCCATACGGGTGACCCAGTACGCGGCCCACGTCACGGATAACCGCTTTTGCCGCCATCGTACCGAAGGTAATAATCTGCGAAACCGCATCACGACCGTACATTTCCGCCACGTGTTCAATGACCTGGTCACGTTTTTCCATACAGAAATCAACGTCAAAATCGGGCATTGAAACACGTTCCGGGTTAAGGAAACGTTCGAACAGCAGGTCAAATTCCAGCGGATCAAGGTCGGTAATTTTCAGCGCGTAGGCGACCAGCGAACCAGCACCAGAACCACGTCCCGGGCCTACCGGTACGCCGTTATCTTTCGACCACTGGATAAACTCCATAACGATCAGGAAGTAACCCGGGAAGCCCATCTGGTTGATAACTTTAAGTTCAACTTCCAGACGTTCGTCATAAGGCGGTCGCTTCTGCGCGCGAACTTCAGGATCCGGGAATAAAAACGCCAGACGCTCTTCCAGACCTTCGCGTGATTTTGCCACAAGGAAATCCTCGGTGGTCATATCACCAGTCGGGAACTGTGGCAGGAAATACTCACCCAGACGCACCGTCACGTTACAGCGCTTGGCTATCTCAACAGTGTTTTGCAGCGCCTCCGGGATATCGGAGAATAGATCGCACATCTCATCTTCGCTGCGCATGTACTGCTGCGGCGAATAATTACGCGGTCGTTTTGGATCATCAAGGGTAAACCCGTCGTGGATTGCCACGCGGATTTCATGCGCGTCAAAATCACCGGTTTCAAGGAAGCGAACATCGTTGGTCGCCACCACCGGAAGACCACGCGTTTCAGCCAGTTCTACCGCAGCATGCAGATAATTTTCTTCATCCTGCCTGCCGGTGCGAATCAGTTCTAAAAAATAGCAATCAGGAAAATGTTCTTCATAAAACGCCACGCACTCATCAACCAGTGCGCTATTGCCGCGCAGCAGGCTGCGCCCGACGTCGCCCATACGGCCGCCGGAGAGCAAAATCAAACCTTCTTTTAGCTCGACCAGCCAGTCCCTGTCGATGACCGGCCCTTCTGCGCCATAACCGCGCTGATAGGCTTTTGATATCAACAACGTCAGATTCTGATAGCCGGTATTGTTAGCGGCCAGCACGGTGAGTTGCGTGAGTTCATCACCCAATAGCTCACTGCGGACATGAAAATCTGCACCAACAATCGGCTTGATACCCGCACCGTGACCCGCTCCGTAAAACTTCACCAGACCACACAGGTTGGTAAAATCGGTGATCGCCAGCGCAGGCATGCCTAACGCGGCCGCCTTTTTTACCAGCGGCCCGGTTTTCGCCAGCCCATCGATCATGGAGTAGTCGCTGTGCACCCGCAGGTGGACGAAACGAGGTTCAGACATCTTCAGATTCCTTCGACACAAGAATCAGGACGTGAGTCCCAGAGCGCGTTTGACGGGGCCAAAACTACGGCGATGGTGCTCTGTTGCACCATGTAGTGCCAACTTTTCCAGATGAAAAGCAGTTGGATAACCTTTGTGCTGTGCAAAGCCATACTGCGGGAAAACCGTATCCAGTGCCGCCATTTCAGCGTCACGGGTGACTTTTGCCAGTATCGAAGCAGCGCTAATCTCCGCCACGCGGCTATCACCTTTGACCACCGCCATTGACGGCATCGGTAATGCCGGGCAACGATTGCCGTCAATCAGTACGTATTCCGGCGCAATATGCAGACCCGCAACCGCACGCTGCATCGCCAGCATGGTGGCATGTAAAATATTCAGCTCGTCGATTTCATGCGGTTCCGCACGGCCCAGACTCCAGCTTAACGCTTTTTCTTTAATCTCATCAAACAGCGCCAGGCGACGTTTTTCCGACAGTTTTTTTGAGTCGTTCAGACCAATAACAGGACGAGCCGGATCCAGAATAACGGCGGCAGTAACAACCGCGCCGACCAAAGGACCACGTCCAACTTCATCCACACCCGCCACTAAATGCGTATGTGGATAAACAAACTCAATCATTGTGCTAACTCCAGGACTGCATCCGCCGCCTGCTCATCAGCATTGCAACGGATCTGCTGGTGCAGTTCACGGAATGTGTCGTGGATCGCATGGCTGGTTTTACTCTTCGCCAGCAACGGCAGCAGCGCTTGCGACAGCGCCTGCGGTTCACACTCTTCCTGCAACAACTCTTTAACCAGTTCTCTTCCTGCCAGCAGGTTAGGTAGCGAAACGTAATCCGTTTTCACCAGACGCTTCGCCAACCAGAAGGTAAAGGGTTTCATACGGTAGCCAACCACCATCGGGCATTTTGCCAGCATACATTCCAGCGCTGCCGTGCCTGAAGCCAACAGTGCTGCATCGCTGGCCACCATCGCTTCACGTCCCATCCCATTGAGCAGATGTACGGAAAGATCCGGTGCAACTTCAGCTTTGATACGCTCAAACTGCTCGCGACGTTTGGCATTCACCAACGGCACCACGACTTCGAGATCCGGATAATGCTGGCGCAACAGCTGCGCCGTTTTCAGAAAATCGGCACTGAGCATCTCCACTTCTGCGCCACGGCTTCCTGGCAATAGAGCCAGACAGTGAGCATCATGGGGAATACCCAGCACGTCGCGTGCCGCGTTTTTATCCGGATCCAGCGGCATGGCATCCGCCATGGTGTGGCCGATAAAGCGGCACGGAACGTTAAATTTGTCATAAAACGCTTTTTCGAAAGGCAGAAAGGCCAGCACCATATTGGTGGATCTGCCTATTTTGAAAACACGTTTCTGTCGCCAGGCCCATACAGAAGGACTGACATAATGAATGGTTTTTATGCCCTGCTTTTTCAGGTTGCCTTCGAGGGTAATATTGAAGTCAGGCGCATCAATGCCGACGAAAACATCCGGCTTAAGTTCAGTGAAACGGCGAGTGAGATCGGCACGAATATGTAGTAAGCGGCGCAGGCGTCCGAGCACTTCAACAATGCCCATTACCGCCAACTCTTCCATTTCGTACCAGGCCTCACAGCCTTCGGCCTGCATCAGCGGGCCCGCCACGCCAACAAAACGCGCATTGGGAACACGCGCCTTGAGTGCACGGATTAACCCTGCACCAAGAATATCGCCGGAGGTTTCTCCGGCGACGAGGGCTATCGTTAAAGGACGCTGTTCAGTCATTAACGAATCAGGCCACGCGTTGAGCGCTCAAAGAAATCGCTGAAAGCCTGGACTTCGGGGTACTGTTGCGCCAGTTCCGCGATTTCCGGCTTCGCTTCTTCCAGCGTTTTACCGTTACGGTACAACGCTTTATAGGCGTTACGAATCGCGGTGATCGCTTCGCGGGTAAATCCGCGACGCTTCAGACCTTCGATGTTAACGCCAAACGGCGTGGCGTGGTTGCCTTGGGCGATAACGTATGGAGGCACATCCTGGGCAACGCCAGAACAACCGCCAACCATCACATGCGCGCCGATGATGCAGAACTGATGCACCGCGGTCATGCCGCCGATGATAACAAAATCATCAAGCGATACATGTCCGGCAAGCGTGGCGTTATTTGCCAGAATACAGCGGTTGCCTACCGTACAATCATGCGCAACGTGCGCATTAATCATCAGTAAGTTATCGCTGCCCACCTTCGTCACTCCACCGCCCTGCACTGTGCCACGATGAATGGTGACGCTTTCGCGGATGCGGTTGCGATCGCCAATTTCCACGCGGGTTGGTTCGCCAGCATATTTCAGATCCTGGTTAACTTCACCGATGGAGGCAAACTGATAGATCTCGTTATCGCGACCAATTTTGGTATGGCCATTCACGACAACGTGAGACTTCAGTACGGTACCCTCACCAATTTCAACATGGGGTCCAACAATACAAAATGGGCCAATGTGAGCGTTAGCGCCAATGCTGGCGCCCTCTTCCACAATGGCGGTCGGGTGAATAAAGGCGGATTTATCAATCACGTATCAGGCCTCCCGGCTACGGGCACACATCATCGTTGCTTCGCATACAACTTTACCGTCGACCAGCGCAACCCCTTTAAAACGGGTCAGGCCACGGCGCGTTTTCTCGAAAGTCACTTCCATGATCATCTGATCGCCAGGTACGACAGGACGCTTAAAGCGTGCTTCGTCAATGCCCGCGAAATAGTACAGTTCGCCTGGTTCCAGTTTTCCTACGCTTTTAAACGCGAGGATGCCGGTGGCCTGCGCCATCGCTTCCAGAATCAGTACGCCTGGAAAAATAGGTTTACCCGGGAAGTGGCCCTGGAAGAAAGGCTCGTTAACGGATACATTTTTCACTGCGCGCAGAAAACGACCTTCTTCAAAATCCAGCACGCGGTCAACCAGCAAAAACGGAAAACGGTGCGGCAGAAGTTCTAGAATCTCTTCAATATGCAGAGTATGAGTGTTAGTAGTCAAAATACTCTTCCTGTCAAAATATACTAAAAGGCAATAATAACACGGCCTGTCGCAATCGTATGAATGGGACAGGCCGAAAAGTCAGACATGCAAAAAAGGTGCTTTAGTCTTGTTGATTAACCTTGCGCTCAATCGATTTGAGGCGCTTGCTCATATCATCAATGTTCATCACCAGTGCAGCTGTTTTACGCCATACCTTGTTAGGTTGCAGCGGAATGCCTGAGGAGTAGACGCCCGGTTCAGTGATAGGACGCATCACCATACCCATGCCAGTCACCGTGACTTTGTCGCATATTTCCATATGCCCATTAATCACGCTGGCACCGCCAATCATGCAGTAACGGCCAATCTTCAGGCTACCCGCCATAATGACGCCACCGGCTACCGCCGTATTGTCGCCAATCACAACGTTATGCGCAATCTGGCACTGGTTATCAATGATAACACCATTACCGATCACAGTATCGTCCAGAGCACCACGGTCAATAGTGGTACACGCGCCGATCTCGACGCGATCGCCAATAATCACGCGACCAAGCTGGGGGATCTTCACCCAGTTACCGCGATCGTTCGCGTAACCAAATCCATCAGATCCAACGACCGTGCTGGACTGGATCAGGCAATTCTCACCGATCTGAATGTCATGGTAAATCGTCACATTCGCCCACAAGCGTGAACCTGCGCCGATTTTAGTATTTTTTCCGACGAAGCAACCTGCGCCGATAACGACGTTATCGCCCAGTTCTACGCCAGACTCAATGACCGCATTTGCGCCCACAGAGACATTGTTACCCAGCTTCGCCGTCGCATCAATTACTGCACTCGGTGCAATGTTTTGTGCCGGCTGCGGCGTGGTATCTAAGATTTGCGCCATGCGAGCATAGGTCAGGTAGGGATTCTTCACTACCAGCGCTGCACTCTTAGCAAAAGGAAGATCGTCCTGCGTCATCACTACGGCAGAAGCCTGGCATACGCCTAAGTGCTCACGGTACTTAGGATTCACCATGAACGTAATATTGCCAGTTTGCGCAGATTGCATGGACGCTACGCCGGTGATGACGATATCGCCATCACCGTGTAATTCTGCATCCAACTGCTCTGCTAAATCAGCCAGTCGAATTGAAGGCATTACTTATTTAACCTGTTTCAGTACGTCAGCGGTGATGTCTTTTACATCGCTGCTGTTGTATGCAACGGTGTTTGCGTCAACGACCAGATCGATGCTCTGGCTGCTGGCAACAGATTTCACAGCAGTCTGGATACGAGTAACCAGTTTGCCACGTTCTTCGTTGGAGCGACGCGCACGATCCTGCTCAAAAGCCTGAGCTTTCTGAGAGAAAGTCTGACGCTGAGCCATAACGTCTTTTTCCAGCTTGGTACGATCGCTACCTGCTTTCATTGATTGCAGACGCTGCATCTTAGATTGCAGATCGGATTCCATACGCTGCAGTTCGCTGGCACGGCCTTTAAACTCGTTTTCCAGCGTAGCAGAAACGCCTGTCTTCTGTGCAACCTGTTGGAACAGGCTACCCATGTTGACGATTGCAATTTTGTCAGCCGCTTGTGCGGACGTTGCCATCGCTAAACCGAGACCTGCAGCTAATAACCACTTTTTCACAATTAACTCCTTACCATCCCATTTGCACCCGAGGGTACAGTTCTTTGCGTGGCCAGGCGATCCCATGCAAGATCGCCTAAAGTCATCGCTACACTACCACTACATTCCTTTGCGAAGAACAATTACCAGGTTTTACCAATGTTAAACTGGAACTGTTCCGCTTTGTCTCCATCGTACTTCTTGAACGGCTGGGCGTAGGAGAAAACCAACGGCCCCAATGGGGACATCCATTGTAAAGCGATACCCGCTGACATACGGATATTGCTTGGATCACTGTAGTCCGGCACACCTATAGCTCTTGTTTGAGCGCTATCCTGCCAGTTAGTATCCCAAACGGTACCCATATCCCAGAAGAACGAGGTACGGACCGAGTTAGCATACTTGTCACTAATGAACGGCGTTGGGGTAATAAACTCCAGGCTGGCGACAGCCATGGCGTTACCGCCCACTGCATCATCCGATTTACAGTCTTTACCGTCTGCGTTGGAACACTCTTCGTAATCGTTATTATCGGAACCACTGGCGTAGGCACCGTTTTTATAGACCGCTTTTGGACCGATGGTATTCGACTGGAAACCACGCACGGTGCTGGAACCACCTGCATAGAAGTTTTCATAGAACGGCATTTCTTTACTGCCAATGCCGTCACCATAGCCTACCTTCGTACGTCCTAAAACCACCCACTTGTGATCGTCATCGATCGGCACATAGGTCGCGGTATCCATCGACACTTTGTAGTATTCGTTATCAGAACCCGGAATGGTCACTTTACCGTTCAGGTTGACGCGTGTACCGTCCGTTGGGAAGTACCCACGGTCCAGTTTGTTGTACGTCCAACCATAGTTAAAGGTGAAGTCATCAGCGGCAAAGCTGTTGGTATTGGTCTCGCCCATTGACTCAAGATAACGATCCATCGCAACCTGCGGCTGCATGTTGGACAGTTTGTTGTGTACATAACCCAGGCCAGCACGCAACGTGTTGTATTCGTTTACCGGGAAGCCAAGCGTTACGTCTGTACCATAACTTTTGTTGGTATAGTCGGACAGATCCGCATCATTCGCTTCAAAGTCATTGTAGAAGACACGGCCACCCAGACTCACACCATCAACGGTGAAGTACGGGTTAGTCACAGACAACTCAGTATAGGTCTGGTAGTCGTTTTTGGTGCCATTGATACCAACAGAATAGCCAGTACCTAACCAGTTATCTTGCTGAACGCCAGCCTGGAAGCTCACGCCGCTCTCGGTACCGTAACCGACGCCGAAGTTAAAGCTACCGGTGTTACGCTCTTTGACCTTATAAACCACATCAACCTGATCCGGACTGCCCGGAATACGCTGAGTATCGGTATCGACGGTTTCAAAGTAACCCAGGCGGTTCAGACGCTCTTTACCCTGATCGACAAGATCGCTGCCCAACCAGGCACCTTCCATCTGACGCATTTCGCGACGCAGAACGGAATCTTTAGAAGTGTCGTTACCTTCAAAGCGAATCTTACGCACATAGAAACGGTTACCCGCATCCACGTTTACGCGCAATTTAACGGTTTTGTCTGCATCGTTGATTTCAGGCTGCGACTGTACGCGCGGATAGGCATAGCCATAGCGACCCAGAAGCTTCTTGATATCATCTTCCATTTTGGTCACTTTAGTGCCGTTATAGAGTTCGCCTGGTTCGATTTTCGTCAGGGTCTCAATTTCGGCAGAATGCCCGGCCAGATTACCGCTCACCTGTACCCCTGAAAGCTTGTACTGATCGCCTTCAGTGATGTTAACGGTAATATAGATACCTTTTTTATCCGGCGTCAGGCTGACCTGGGTGGAATCGATGTTGAAACGAGCATAGCCGCGATCCAGATAGTAGCTGCGCAGGGTTTCAAGGTCGCCCGCCAGTTTCTGTTTCTGGTATTTACGATCGCCCACCACGTTCCACCACGGAACTTCATCACGCAACTGGAAGTGAGAAATAAGTTCCTCGGTTGTGAAGGCATGGTTGCCGACGATATTGATCTGTTGGATCTTCGCCGAAACCCCTTCCTGGAAGACCAGTTTGAGGTCAACGCGGTTACGCGGCAAAGGCGTAACCACTGCTTTCACACTGGCGCTGTACTTACCGACGCTATAGTAGAAATCTTCCAGGCCTTTTTCGATATCAGCAAGCGTGGTGCGATCCAGAGACTCGCCAACACGCACGCCAGACGCCTCGAGATTCTGCTTCAACATGTCATCTTTCACCGATTTATTACCGGAGAAAGTGATGCTGGCAATCGTCGGGCGTTCTTTTACCTGAACCAGAAGGGTATCACCATCGCGCAGGACGCGGACATCCTCAAAGTTACCGGTGGCGAACAGAGCACGAATGGTATTACTGATGTCTTCATCATTAACCGTGTCGCCTGTGCGCACCGGCATACTGAGGAGAGCCGCACCAACGGCGACTCGCTGTAGGCCTTCGAAATGAATGTCCTTCACTACGAACCCTTCAGCACCGTATACGGTGGCGCTGCTAAACAGCAGCGACGCTATGAGCAACTTTTTCATCGCCATCGTTATTATGCGTTCTTCCTAACACTCTCTTACAACCGAGAGAAATCATTGAAAAGTGCAAGCCCCATTAACAACACCAGCAAGATAGAGCCAATGCGATAACTAAAGTCTTGAACCCGCTCGGATACCGGACCGCCCTTCAGCTTTTCAATCGCCAGGAACAGCAGATGCCCCCCGTCAAGAACGGGCAACGGAAACAGGTTGATTATCCCTAAGTTCACGCTGATAAGCGCAAGGAACATCAGGTAATAAATAACCCCGAACTCCGCTGACATCCCAGCCCCCTGGGCGATAGAAATCGGCCCACTGAGGTTGTTCAGTTTTACATCACCGGTAATCAATTTTCCCAGCATACTGACCGTCAGCTTCATCAACTGCCACGTTTTATCCGAGGCTTCGAGGATGGCGCTGAATGGCCCATACTGGCGTACAGTCTTATACTCATCAGGCAGAGGAATAACTTTAGGCACCACGCCCGCAAAACCCTCTGCCTTCCCGTTAACCTCTTTTGAATCTGGGGTTAACGTTAAAGACAAGGAACTTCCTTGTCTTTCAATATCTAGCGCTAACGGCTTATCCGGATTATCGCGCACCTGCGTGACAAACGTCATCCATTGTGTCAGCGGCTGACCATTGACTTTAACGATCCTGTCGCCAGCTTGCAAACCCGCCTTACTTGCAGCGGAGTTAACCTGCACTTCTGACAGCACCGGTTCAATCTGCGGACCGCGCGGACGAATCCCTAAACTGGAGACGGGATCCTGCTTGTCTGGCTCAAATGCCCACTGACGTAAATCCAGCGTTTTGTCCTGACGCTGGTTACTGCCAAATTGCGCTACGCTGAGAGTCGTATGCTGATCGCCAATTTTGGCTACCAGTTGCAATCTTACGGCATCCCAATCAGGGGTTTCGATACCATCAACCGCTTTTAGTTCCGTACCCGGCTGAATTTGCGCCTGCGCAGCAATCGAGTTGGGCGTTATTTCACCAACAACCGGGCGAACGCCAGGAACACCGATGATAAACACCAGCCAATAAGCGAAAATAGCAAAAAGGAAGTTTGCAATCGGACCTGCGGCGATGATGGCTGCGCGTTGTCCAACCGTTTTATTGTTGAAAGCGTAATGGCGCAACTCCGGTGCGACCGGTTCAGCGCGCTCATCCAACATTTTGACGTAACCGCCGAGAGGAATCAGGGCGATGACGTATTCCGTACCTGATTTATCGGTACGCCGCCAAAGCGCTTTTCCAAAACCAATGGAAAAGCGTTCGACGCGAACTCCGCAGCGCCGCGCAACCCAGAAATGACCAAATTCATGCACGGTGATAAGCACACCAAGTGCAACAATGAATGCAGCCAGATTCCAGAGAATACTCAGCATAAGACCATCCGTTAAAGCGTCCTGAATACCAATAACAACAGGCAGGCAAAGACCGGTACCGCAGCCGTCAGGCTATCAATGCGATCCAGAATACCACCGTGTCCTGGAATTAAGTGACCACTGTCCTTTATTCCTGCTTCACGCTTAAACATACTCTCGGTCAGGTCACCCAGCACGGAGGCCAGGGCTGCAACGATGGAGCAAATAAGCAAGGTGACAGGCGCAACCTCAAGATTCGCCCACATGCCATAACCCCATGAGATCACGGCCGCAGTGGCGAGTCCGCCAAAAAAACCCTGCCAGGTTTTACCAGGAGAAACCTTCGGCGCCAGCTTATGTTTGCCAAACAGCTTACCAAACATATAGGCACCAGAGTCAGCTCCCCAGACGAGGATCATGACATACAGCAGCCATAGCGCGCCACTATAATGATTCTCATCATAGTGCCATGCACGTAGCGCCAGCATTCCCCAAAAGAACGGGACAATGGTCAACACGCCGAAAATTATGCGTAATGTTTTGGAATTACGCCATACCGCCGCAGAGCCGGGATAAAACAGTACCAGCAACAGCGCCACGACCCACCAGCCCAGCGACGCCCACAGCGAGACTTCAACCAGAGGCTGATGAATATTGCGATGGTATTCTGGCAGTAAAAACAGCATCAGTGCCAGCAATAGCCCACACAAAACCGCCAGCCATACTCGCTGTGTACGCGTGGTAAAACCGCTTAACTGTCCCCATTCCCAGGCGGCCAGCATACAGACAACCAGCGTGACAATGGCGAACCCCACAGGCGGCAGCAAAAACAACGCCGCGATGACAACGGGTATTAAAACAAAAGCAGAAATCAGGCGATACTTCAGCAAAAGCGACCCCCATCAGGCTTTTTCATCACCGGGCTCGGTGCCGCCGAAACGACGCTCACGATTAGCAAAGGCATGCAGCGCACCTTCAAAGTCTTGTTCATCGAAATCGGGCCAGAGAACATCCGTAAAGTAAAGTTCGGCATAGGCAATTTGCCACAACAGAAAATTACTAATTCGATGCTCCCCCCCAGTCCTTATCACTAAATCCACAGGAGCCAGTTCATGCATACAAATTTGCTGCCCAAGCATCTCTTCATCGATTTGCTCTGGTCGCAGCAGACCATCCTGCACCTGTTGTGCCAGTTGCCTGACTCCCTGGACTATATCCCACCGTCCACCGTAATTCGCTGCAATATTCAGCGTCAACCCGGTATTCTGGGCGGTAATCGCTTCTGATTTGCGAATCCGTTCTTGCAAACGTGAGTTAAATCGACTGATATCCCCGATAATACGCAGACGTACGTTATGGCGGTGCAGGTTTTTCACTTCGCTATCAAGCGCCCACACGAACAGCTCCATTAACGCGCTCACTTCCTGCGCAGGTCGGTTCCAGTTCTCACTGCTAAAGGCATACAGCGTTAACGCATCAATACCGTTATTGGCAGCAAAAGAGACAGCCCGGCGGACGGATTTAGCTCCGGCCTTATGCCCAAAGGCGCGAATCTTCCCTTGCTTTTTCGCCCAGCGGCCATTGCCATCCATGATAATTGCTACATGGCGACAACCATGTGCTGGCAAATTTTCGCTTAATGGTTTAGTTGCAGACAACATAACGCGTTTTTAGTCCCTGAAAGGATTAACGGTACTCAGGAATACTGAAGCCCATCCACAAAAAAGCCGTGTCAAACCACGGCTTACCCGACCGGAAAAAAGCAAATACCCGCGATCGAGTGGCGCAGACTATATCACTGAAGCCCAACGCTAACAAATAGCGCGATTCTGCGTACAGGGATTATCATCAGCTTGAGAGTCGCATCACTTCTTTTCTGGCGACATCCCGCGCGATGGCATCAACCTTCAGCACATCATCAACGCTCTGTGGCTCCTGCAAATCCATCTTATCCAGTACGGATAAATTCAGGTCAGCAATATCGGTAAATCGGATCTGCTGCGCCAAAAATGCGGCAACGGTAATTTCATTCGCGGCGTTCAGCGCGGTCGTCGCCGCTTGCCCTTGCTCAAACGCGTCCATCGCCAGTTTCAGGCAGGGATAACGCTGATAATCAGGTGCGGAAAACGTCAACGCACTGAGTTGGCAAAAGTCGACAGGCTTAACACCAGACGTCACACGTTCTGGCCATGCCATCGTATGGGCAATAGGTGTACGCATATCAGGTTCCCCCAACTGCGCCAGAACGCTACCATCCTGATAACGAACCATCGAATGAATAACCGACTGCGGATGAATCAGCACTTCCATCTGACTCGCACTGGCATTAAACAACCAACGCGCTTCAATGTATTCCAGACCTTTATTCATCATGGTGGCGGAATCGACAGAGATTTTTCGTCCCATCGACCAATTCGGATGACGACATGCCTGATCGGGGGTCATAGAAATCAGATCGGACAATGGCGTTTCACGGAAAGGGCCACCAGACCCGGTAAGCAAAACTGACATGACGCCATTTTGCTCAAGGTCAGCGTATCCCAGATTGTGTTGGATAGGTTGCGGTAAACTCTGAAAAATCGCGTTATGTTCGCTATCTACCGGCAAAAGTTGCGCTTTGTGACGTTTCACGTCGTCCATAAACAGACGACCACAGGTCACCAGAGATTCTTTATTCGCCAGTAAAATGCTTTTGCTCGCACGAATTGCAGCCAGCGTCGGCAGCAATCCCGCCGCGCCAACAATCGCCGCCATCACCTGATCAACATCATCCAGCGCAGCCATATCACAGGCCGCCTGCTGTCCACTCATTACCTCAGTACGACAGCCCTGCTCCAGCAGAGCTATTTTTACCAACGTCGCGCTTTTTTCATCGTCCATTACCGCATAGCGAGGAGCAAACTCCAGGCATTGCTCGACCATACGGGCGACATTTTTACCCGCCACTAACGCAGCAACACGAAATTTTTCCGGGTTATGGCGTACTACATCCAGCGTACTGCAACCAATGGAACCGGTTGATCCCAGGATGGTTAATTGCTTCATGAGACATCCAGAAGAATTTTACCCTTTAAGGTATATAGGCAGAATAAAGCAAAACGCCGCTCTCCAGCCTTCTCAGGCCTTCTAAGCGGCGTTTTTAGCGTACAGGCGAATCAGAACTGCATCAGTTCCGTTTCTTTCTCTGCCAGCGCCGCATCAACTTTCTTGATAGCTGCGTCAGTCAGTTTCTGCACGTCATCCTGAGAACGGCGATCGTCATCTTCGCTGATCTCTTTTTCTTTCAACAATGCTTTCACTTTGTCGTTGGCATCACGGCGTACGTTACGTACGGCAACGCGCGCGCCTTCAGCTTCGCCACGCACGATCTTGGTCAGATCTTTACGACGTTCTTCAGTCAGCGGCGGCAGCGGAACGCGGATATCGGAACCCGCAGAGCTTGGGTTCAGACCGAGGTCGGAAGCCATAATGGCTTTCTCAACGGCTGGTCCCATAGAACGGTCAAACACGTTAATTTTCAGGGTACGGGAATCTTCAACCGTTACGCTTGCCAACTGGCGCAGCGGAGTCGGTGTGCCGTAATATTCCACGACAATACCATCCAGCAGGCTAGGAGAAGCACGACCCGTGCGAATTTTGCTGATTTGGTTTTTGAACGCTTCGACGCATTTGTCCATGCGTACTTCAGCATCTTTTCTGATATCGTTGATCACGTTACGAATCCTTGAAAGCTTGTTTCAGTCAGACCATACCCACCACGCAAGATGTGACAAGTATAGTCTTGATTAATTTTGAGGGACGTATCCCGCGACATTAAAGCGGAATATTACCTGCATTTAGCCGCAACGGGAATTATTCCGTGATTAACGTGCCTTCTTTTTCACCCATAACAACACGGCGCAGCGCACCCGGTTTGTTCATGTTAAAGACACGAATCGGCAATTTGTGGTCACGAGCCAGCGTGAACGCCGCCAGATCCATCACTTTCAGTTCTTTATCCAGCACTTCCGAATAGGTCAACTGCTCGTACATGGTCGCGGTTGGATCTTTAGCCGGATCAGCCGTAAATACGCCGTCGACTTTGGTGGCTTTCAGTACCACATCCGCTTCAATTTCAATACCACGCAGGCAGGCTGCAGAATCGGTGGTAAAGAATGGGTTGCCGGTACCCGCAGACAAAATAACAACGCGGTTGTTGCGCAGCAGGCTGATAGCCTCTGCCCAGCTGTAGTTATCACACACGCCATTCAGAGGAATAGCGGACATCAAGCGAGCGTTCACATAGGCGCGGTGAAGCGCATCGCGCATCGCCAGACCGTTCATGACGGTGGCTAACATGCCCATGTGGTCGCCCACAACACGGTTCATCCCTGCTTTCGCCAGACCAGCGCCACGGAACAGGTTACCACCACCAATCACTACGCCAACCTGGATACCCAGCTCAACCAGCTCTTTGATTTCCTGAGCCATACGGTCAAGGATGCTTGCATCAATACCGAAGCCTTCTGAACCTTGCAGAGCTTCGCCACTTAACTTAAGCAGAATACGTTTGTAGACGGGTTTTGCATTGGTAGCCATGTTTCTTTCCTGAGACTGTCAACGAATGAGATGAGTTAATTCCGGCGACATTGTATGCCGCTTTTCAGCATGACCACTATAGCGGTTCGCTGAATTTACAAGCCAGACACAAAAAGAAGCCGCCCTCAGGCGGCTCCTTTAAAAATTAAGACTGCTTGGACATTGCAGCAACTTCTGCTGCAAAGTCAGTCTCAACTTTCTCGATACCTTCACCCACTTCAAAGCGGATGAAGCCTGTTACGTCAGCATTGTGCTCTTTCAGCAGCTGACCAACAGATTTGCTCGGATCCATAACGAAAGGCTGGCCAGTCAGAGAAACTTCGCCGGTGAATTTCTTCATGCGGCCTTCAACCATTTTCTCTGCGATTTCTTTCGGCTTACCAGACTGCATCGCGATATCCAGCTGAACCTGGTATTCTTTCTCTACCACTTCAGCGGAAACGTCTTCCGGCTTAACGAATTCTGGTTTGCTTGCAGCAACGTGCATTGCCAGCTGTTTAACCAGTTCTTCGTCAGCGCCAGTTGCAGCAACCAGAACACCGATACGAGCACCGTGCTGGTAGTTACCCAGAACGTCGCCTTCCAGGGAAGCAACGCGACGGATGTTGATGTTCTCACCGATTTTAGCAACCAGTGCAACACGTTCTTCTTCGAACTGTGCTTTCAGAACTTCAACGTCAGTGATTTTGCCAGCAACGGCAGCGTCCAGTACTTTGTCAGCAAATGCCTGGAAACCAGCATCTTTAGCAACGAAGTCAGTCTGGCAGTTAACTTCCAGAATGAAAGCGATGTTGCCGTCGATTTTGGTTTTGATTACGCCGTCAGCAGCCACGTTGCCTGCTTTTTTCGCCGCTTTGATTGCGCCGGACTTACGCATGTTTTCGATTGCCAGCTCGATGTCGCCATTAGCTTCAGTCAGTGCTTTTTTGCAATCCATCATGCCTGCGCCAGTACGCTCACGCAGCTCTTTTACCAGGGATGCGGTAATTTCAGCCATTCTAAAATCCTCGGAAGATTTGATCTGCCCGGCATGAAACCGCACAGATTTAAAAGTGAAAAAGGGGGCCATATACAGGCCCCCTAACCAAACGTGATACTACCTGGCCTATATCCGTCATTCTTCAAGCTGCTGGTGCGTTGTTTTCCTTACTCACCCCAGTCACTTACTGACGTAAGCTCCGGGGGATTCGTTGCGTCAACGCCTTCCAGCAACTCGAATTATCCAGGATATATAAGGGGTCGCTCTAACGAGCGTGCCTTATTATTCAGCTTCTACGAAGCTTTCTTCCGCCTGGGAAGCCAGATCCTGAGAACGGCCTTCACGAACGGTAGTAGCTACAGCGCCCAGGTACAGGGTCACAGCACGGATTGCGTCGTCGTTACCCGGGATAACGAAGTCAACACCGTCCGGATCAGAGTTGGTATCAACGATAGCAAATACTGGGATACCCAGGTTGTTTGCTTCTTTGATAGCAATGTGCTCGTGGTCAGCATCGATTACGAACAGAGCGTCCGGCAGACCGCCCATGTCTTTGATACCGCCCAGGCTGTTTTCCAGTTTCTCAAGCTCACGAGTGCGCATCAGCGCTTCTTTCTTGGTCAGCTTTTCGAAAGTACCGTCCTGAGACTGAGTTTCCAGATCTTTCAGACGTTTGATGGACTGACGAACGGTTTTCCAGTTAGTCAGCATACCGCCCAACCAGCGATGGTTCACGAAGAACTGGTCGCAGTTGTTAGCAGCTTCTTTCACCGCTTCGCTTGCAGCGCGTTTAGTACCAACGAAAAGGATTTTACCTTTACGAGCAGAGATCTTGTTCAGTTCAGCCAGAGCTTCGTTGAACATCGGTACAGTTTTCTCAAGGTTGATGATGTGAACTTTGTTACGCGCACCGAAGATGAACGGCTTCATTTTCGGGTTCCAGTAACGGGTCTGGTGACCAAAGTGAACACCAGCCTTGAGCATGTCGCGCATGGAAACAGTTGCCATGATTAAAACCTCTATATATAAAAGTTGGGGTTAAGCCTCCACGCATCCCATATTACCGACCCAAAGGGCACCCCGGAATATGTGTCGATACGTGTGTGTTGTTACACAAAGTGAGATTTGTCGCTCCCGTCCATCGTGTGTAGTCTTCGAACGGATCGGAAGTCCGGCGCGCTTTATACCACAAATACGCCGCCGACACCAATAATTGTTGGCACTGTGTGCTGAATGAACGATGAATTTCGTGTTACAGGAAGGCGGCAAATTTTCGAATCTCCGGGAGCTTACATGTAGTAAGTGAGCGGAGTGAAAAAATACAGCCAACGCACCTGTGGCACGAAAGGCGAAGTTCAGAATGATTCTCAATTTGGCAGGGTACACCCCTGACTGATACCATTGGCAGCACTTAAACAATTATTGCCGATATCATCGGTACTGATGGACAGAATTCATGGCTATCTCAATCAAGACCCCTGAAGAAATCGAAAAAATGCGCGTCGCTGGTCGCCTGGCCGCTGATGTACTGGAAATGATCGAACCATTTGTTAAACCGGGCGTCAGCACTGGCGAGCTGGATCGCATCTGTAATGACTACATCGTGAACGAGCAGCAGGCTATTTCCGCATGCCTTGGCTACCACGGTTATCCGAAATCCGTGTGCATCTCTATTAATGAGGTGGTGTGCCACGGGATCCCGGACGACGCCAAACTCCTGAAAGACGGTGATATCGTCAACATTGACGTCACCGTAATTAAAGACGAATTCCACGGCGACACCTCGAAAATGTTCATCGTCGGCAAACCTACCATTTTGGGCGAGCGTCTGTGCCGCGTCACGCAGGAAAGCCTGTACCTGGCGCTGCGGATGGTAAAACCGGGTATTCGCCTGCGCACACTGGGCGCTGCGATTCAGAAATATGCGGAAGGCGAAGGGTTCTCTGTGGTCCGTGAATACTGCGGTCACGGCATCGGTCGCGGCTTCCACGAGGAGCCTCAGGTTCTGCATTACGATGCAGACGACGGCGGCGTGGTACTGCAGCCGGGCATGACCTTCACCGTAGAACCTATGCTGAATGCCGGTGATTACCGCATCCGCACCATGAAAGACGGCTGGACGGTAAAAACCAAAGACCGGAGCTTGTCTGCTCAGTACGAGCATACTATTGTGGTGACGGAAAACGGCTGTGAAATTCTGACGTTACGCAAGGATGACACCATCCCGGCGATCATCACACACGGCGAATAATGTTTTGCCTGATGGCGATGCCCCTGCATCTTATCAGGCCTACAAGTTGCACCTTTACTCAAAATCATTCGAATTGATTCAAGACGGCAAGAGAGTGAACCTCCAGAAGCGTACAAAAGTACGTGACTGGAGTGAACGAGCGCAGCCAACGCAGAAGCAGCTTGAAGGATGAAGAGTAAATCCGTAGGCCGGGTAAGGCGCATTAGCCGCCATCCGGCTTTTTAATGGGTGGCGCAAAATGAATACTCTTCCTGAACAGCACGCAAATACTGCCCTCCCCACCCTGCCTGGCCAACCGCAAAATCCCGGAACCTGGCCGCAGCACGACCTCAACTGTCCCGGCATTAAAGCGCATATCGACGCGTTCCAGCACTGGTTAGGTGAAGCGTTTGACAGCGGGATCTCCGCTGAACAGCTGATTGAGGCCCGCACCGAGTTTATTGACCAGTTGCTTCAGCGTCTGTGGATTGAAGCTGGTTTTGGTCAAATTGCCGACCTGGCGCTGGTTGCAGTTGGCGGTTACGGACGCGGCGAACTGCATCCGCTTTCCGATATTGACCTGCTAATCCTCAGTCGTAAAAAGCTCCCTGACGCGCAGGCCGAAAAAGTCGGCGAGTTGTTAACGCTGCTGTGGGACGTGAGGCTCGAGGTTGGGCACAGCGTGCGCACGCTGGAAGAGTGTCTGCTGGAAGGATTGTCAGACTTAACCGTCGCCACCAACCTGATAGAAACACGCCTGCTGATTGGCGACGTGGCGCTGTTTCTTGAGCTACAAAAGCATATTTTTAGCGAAGGTTTCTGGCCGTCCGATAAATTTTACGCCGCCAAAGTGGAAGAGCAAAATCAGCGCCACCAACGCTATCACGGCACGAGCTACAACCTGGAGCCGGATATCAAAAGCAGCCCCGGCGGCCTGCGCGATATTCATACTCTGCAATGGGTCGCCCGCCGCCATTTTGGCGCTACCTCGCTGGATGAAATGGTCGGCTTTGGCTTCCTGACGCTGGCAGAACGCGCCGAATTGAATGAATGTCTGCACATCCTCTGGCGCATTCGCTTCGCCCTGCATCTGGAGGTCAGTCGCTACGATAACCGCCTGCTGTTTGATCGTCAGCTCAGCGTGGCGCAACGCCTGAACTACGGCGGTGAAGGCAACGAGCCAATCGAGCGGATGATGAAAGACTATTTCCGCGTTACGCGGCGGGTCAGCGAACTGAACCACATGCTGCTGCAGCTATTTGACGAGGCAATCCTCGCCCTGCCCGCCGATGAAAAACCTCGTCCGATTGACGACGACTTTCAACTACGCGGCTCGTTGATTGATCTGCGCAACGACGACCTGTTTATCCGCAAACCCGAAGCGATATTGCGGATGTTTTACATCATGGTGCGTAACAGCGCGATCGCTGGGATTTACTCCACCACGCTGCGCCATCTGCGTCATGCCCGCCGTCATTTAACCCAGCCGCTGTGCTACATCCCGGAAGCGCGCTCACTATTTCTGAGTATGTTGCGCCATCCGGGAGCAGTGAGTCGCGGCCTGCTGCCGATGCATCGCCATAGCGTTTTGTGGGCCTATATGCCGCAATGGTCACATATTGTCGGCCAAATGCAGTTTGACCTGTTTCATGCCTACACGGTGGATGAACACACCATCCGCGTGATGCTCAAGCTGGAAAGTTTTGCTAACGAAGAGACCCGCCCGCGCCATCCGCTGTGCGTGGATCTGTGGCCGCGCTTGCGACAACCTGAACTGATTCTGATTGCCGCGCTGTTCCACGATATCGCCAAAGGTCGCGGCGGCGATCACTCGGTTCTCGGCGCCCAGGACGTGCTCAAATTCGCCGAACTGCACGGTCTGAACTCACGTGAAACGCAGCTGATCGTCTGGCTGGTGCGTCAGCATTTGCTGATGTCGGTGACCGCTCAGCGCCGTGATATTCAGGATCCAGAAGTGATCAAGCAATTCGCTGAAGAAGTACAAACGGAACACCGTCTGCGCTTTTTAGTGTGCCTGACCGTCGCGGATATTTGCGCTACTAACGAAACGCTGTGGAATAGCTGGAAGCAAAGTTTGCTGCGTGAGTTGTACTTTGCCACGGAAAAACAGCTACGTCGCGGGATGCAAAACACGCCGGATATGCGCGAACGCGTTCGCCATCATCAGCTTCAGGCGCTGGCGCTACTGCGTATGGATAACATTGATGAAGAAGCGCTGCACCACATCTGGTCGCGCTGTCGCGCCAACTATTTCGTGCGCCACAGCCCAAATCAACTGGCCTGGCATGCGCGTCATCTGCTGCAACACGATCTCAGTAAGCCGCTAATCCTGCTCAGCCCGCAGGCCACGCGCGGCGGAACAGAAATATTCATTTGGAGCCCCGATCGCCCTTACCTGTTTGCCGCCGTTTGCGCCGAACTGGACAGGCGCAATCTAAGCGTCCACGATGCGCAGATCTTTACCACCCGCGATGGGATGGCGATGGATACGTTCATTGTACTGGAGCCGGACGGTAGCCCGCTGTCGTCAGACCGACACGAAGCGATCCGTTTTGGACTGGAACAGGCGATCACGCAGCGGAGCTGGCAGCCGCCGCAGCCGCGTCGCCAACCGGCAAAATTACGCCACTTTACCGTCGATACCGAGGTCACTTTCCTGCCGACCCATACCGACCGAAAATCATTCCTTGAGCTTATCGCCCTCGACCAGCCTGGACTGCTGGCGCGGGTCGGGCAGATTTTTGCCGATCTGGGAATTTCGCTGCATGGCGCCCGAATTACAACCATTGGCGAGCGAGTAGAAGATTTATTCATAATCGCCACTGCCGACCGGCGCGCCCTTAATAATGAGCTGCAGCAGGAAGTACATCAACGGTTGACAGAGGCCCTCAATCCAAACGATAAAGGGTAATGTTTTTATTTATTATGGAAAGAGTTTAACAATGCAGCAGTTACAGAACGTTATTGAGTCCGCTTTCGAGCGCCGTGCCGACATTACTCCGGCAAATGTAGATACCGTAACCCGCGAAGCGGTGAATCAGGTTATTGCTTTACTGGATTCCGGTGCACTGCGCGTCGCAGAGAAGATTGAGGGTCAGTGGGTCACGCATCAGTGGCTGAAAAAGGCGGTCCTGCTCTCTTTCCGTATTAACGATAATCAGGTTATCGAGGGTGCGGAAAGTCGTTACTTCGATAAAGTACCGATGAAATTCGCCAACTATGATGAAGCACGCTTCCAGAAAGAGGGTTTCCGCGTGGTTCCGCCAGCAGCCGTACGCCAGGGTGCGTTTATCGCACGTAACACCGTACTGATGCCTTCTTACGTAAACATCGGCGCTTATGTTGATGAAGGTACAATGGTTGATACCTGGGCGACCGTGGGTTCCTGCGCGCAAATCGGTAAAAACGTTCACCTGTCCGGTGGCGTTGGCATCGGCGGCGTACTGGAGCCGTTACAGGCTAACCCGACCATCATCGAGGACAACTGCTTCATCGGCGCGCGCTCTGAAGTGGTTGAAGGCGTGATCGTCGAAGAAGGCTCTGTTATCTCTATGGGCGTGTACATCGGTCAAAGCACCCGTATTTACGATCGCGAAACCGGCGAAGTGCATTATGGCCGCGTTCCGGCAGGCTCTGTGGTTGTCTCCGGCAACCTGCCGTCGAAAGATGGCAAATATAGCCTGTACTGCGCGGTAATTGTGAAGAAAGTCGATGCCAAAACGCGTGGCAAAGTAGGAATCAACGAACTGTTACGCACCATCGACTAACAGTGATTTGAAAAAGCGGGCTTAGCCCGCTTTTTTTACATCTACGAGTGGCATAAACAAGGCTTTTCGTTAATTATTCAATGGTTATAGTGAGCTTAAGGGTACCGCTATGTATGACAATCTGAAAAGTCTGGGCATTACTAATCCTGAAGAAATCGATCGTTACAGCCTGCGGCAAGAAGCCAACAACGATATCCTGAAAATCTATTTCCAGAAGGATAAAGGTGAGTTTTTTGCCAAGAGCGTGAAGTTCAAATATCCCCGTCAGCGTAAAACGGTTGTCGCCGATGGCGTCGGCCAGGGTTACAAAGAAGTGCAGGAGATCAGCCCCAACCTGCGTTATGTGATCGACGAACTGGATCAGATCTGCCAGCGCGATCGCAGCGAAGTCGATCTTAAACGCAAGATCCTCGATGATTTACGTCATCTGGAAAGCGTCGTGACCAACAAGATCAGCGAAATTGAAGCCGATCTGGAAAAGCTAACGCGTAAATAACCGCGAGTGAATGTGTTCGTATGCCGGGTAAGGCGAAGCCGCCCCCGGCATTTTGCCAGATAAGCGTAATACCATCAGGCAATGAATTAATGCTGCTCATCCAACTGTAACGCGACATACAGAAGCAGTCGGTCGTCAAAATTCCCTAAATCCAGCCCAGTCAGCTCTGAAATTCGGTTCAGGCGATATTCCAGCGTATTGCGGTGGATAAATAACGCTTTTGAGGTCGCCAGCGGCTGAACGTTATGCCGAAACCACGCCGCTAATGTGCGACGCAGTAAGCCGTTGTTATCCATTGCTTTCAGCCGTACCAGCGGACGCGCCAGCTCGTTAGCCTGCCAGCCACCGCGCAAACTGTCCAGCAGCACCGGCAGCATTAAATCCTGGTAGAAATAGCTACGGCTTTCCGGCATCCGTTGCTTACCGACCATCATGGTCGTGCGCGCCGTACGATACGAACGGGCAATACTGCCAGGCCCGGTAAAATAGTTGCCCAGCGACACGCGAAAACGCAGCTGTCCGTTCTCTTTCATGCGAGCAATGAGCTGCTCAACCCGCTTGCGATGATCCTCAGCGTCCCAGCGGCCAAACTGATTGAGAGCCGGTTTCAACACCACCATCTCGGTCAAAGAAACAATCGCAATCAGATTATTACGTTCGGGCGTAGTCAATGCGCTCTGCAATTGCTGTAGCTCCGCCATCGCACTATCAACACCAAGCTGACCGCTATCGACCTCCACCACAGCCACCACACGCGGCTGGTTTAAATCAATGCCTAATCGCTGCGCCCATTCCATCAGCGCTGGCGTATTCTCTTCTGCCTGGATCAGGTTCATCACCAGTTCTTCACGCAGGCGACTATCCTGCGCTAACAGATGCATCAGACGCGACTGCTCCAGCATCATTTCCGCGGTCATACACACCAGTTCGCCATACTTGCGCAGATGTTCCGGTTCGCCGGTAAGCCCGATAACGCCAACGATTTCGCCTTCAAGACGCAACGGCAGGTTTATCCCCTGCCGCACACCGTGTAAATGCCGGGCCACCGCATCGTCAATGTCCACCACCCGACCCTGCGAAAGCACCAGCAGCGCACCTTCGTGCAATTCACCAATACGTTCGCGATCGCCGCTGCCAATGATCCGCCCACGGGCATCCATTACGTTGATATTGGTATCAATAATGCGCATGGTTCGCGCCACGATATCCTGTGCCATTTTGGTATCAAGATGCCAGCCAGCCATAAACCCCTCCTGTGAGCAGAGCTCAAGCATAGGGAAGATAATAAGCGGCGACATTGTGCAAATGCACAAAGCAGAAGGGATAAATATGGAGTTGTGGGAGGTATCACAAAAAGAACCCCTTCCTGTGCAGGAAGGGGTTGAGGGAGATTACTGCATCAACAGATAGATGGAGCTGTCGCCACGCTGAATGTTCAGCGCCAGTACAGCCGGTTTGCTCTCGAGGATTTTGCGCAGTTCGGCGATGTTTTTCACCGGCTGTTGGTTCGCACCGATAATCACATCACCTTTCTTCAGGCCGATCTGTGCAGCCGGACTATTCGGTTTAACGTCGCTAACCACGACCCCTTTGTCCTGACCTTTGTTGCTCATATCGGCACCTTCAATGCCTTTGAAGATAGAGCTGGAATCAACCTGAGTCTGGCTGCTCTGCTGCAGTTCCAGATTCACGGTGACTGGCTTACCGTCGCGCAGCAGGCCAAGGCTAATTTTACTGCCTACCGGCATTGTCCCCACTTGCGCACGCAGAGCGGCAAAGCTGCTGATAGGTTTACCGTTCAGGGAGGTAATCACATCCCCGGCTTTAATACCTGCTTTCGCTGCCGAAGAGTTTGGCATCACCTGGCTGACAAATGCGCCGCGCTGAGCGTCAACTTTCATCGCTTTCGCCAGCTCAGAGCTCAGCTCGGTTCCCATAATACCCAGCTCACCACGTTTAACCTGGCCAAACTCAACCATCTGCGAAGTCAGGTTTTTCACCATGTTGCTTGGGATCGCAAAACCGATACCGATGTTACCGCCGTCCGGTGCGAGGATCGCGGTGTTAATGCCGATCAGCTCGCCGTTCAAATTGACCAGCGCACCACCGGAGTTACCCCGGTTAATCGCGGCATCTGTCTGAATAAAGTTTTCGTAGTTCTCCGCGTTCAGGCCGCTACGCCCCAGCGCAGAAACGATACCGGAAGTCACGGTCTCACCGAGGCCAAACGGGTTACCAATCGCCACGGTGTAATCCCCCACGCGTAACGCGTCGGAATCTGCCAGCTTAATTGCTGTCAGGTTTTTCGGATCCTGAATTTGGATCAGCGCGATATCAGAACGTGGATCTTTACCCACGATCTTCGCGTCAAATTTACGACCATCGCTCAACTGGACTTTAATCACCGTGGCATTATCCACCACGTGGTTGTTAGTCACGACATATCCTTTCGCGGCATCAATAATTACGCCGGAACCCAGCGCCATAAATTTCTGCTGCTGGCCGCCGCCATTGTCAGCGCCCGGCGCGCCGCCCTGGCAGAACGGAGAACTCTGGAACGGAGAACCGTCCTGACAGAACGGTGAATTATCACCAAAGAACTGCTGGAAATTACGCGGCATACGCGGCGTATTCACCGTCGTGCTCCCCTCGACGTTAATACTTACCACCGATGGCATCACTTTTTCGAGCATCGGGGCCAGGCTTGGCATCTGTTGGGCGGTCATTGCTGAAGACGACGTCTCAGCCGCAGTTGCAGACAGAGGGGACAACGCCAAGCCTAAACTCAGAGCCAGTGCACTCATTGCTAATGTGGTTTTTTTCATGTGTTTCGTTCTCGATTAACAGGTAACGCAAAATTGCTGTATACGTCAGAGTCGTTTTATAGCGCTAAGTTCCAGAATTGAGTTTAAGGAAAAAGTAAAATTTTATTGGTCGTCTTTACAAATGAGTATTTATTGTTCTACGGCCATCAAGCGACGATATTCATCCCAGGCATACAAATCTGTCATACCGCTGATATAATCCTGAATCAGCCGGCAGCGATAATAATATTCCAGTACCGAAAACTCAGCGCAACCTGTTGATATTTTACTAACCGCCTCTACATAAGCAAGACGATGGCGAGTAGACAACTTCTGAAATAATCGTGATTCGATAGGGAAACGTTTAACTCTTTCATTGTCGACCAGTTCAGTAAAATCTGACTGGGACATTTTTAATAAAGGCTGATAGATCTCCAGCAACCCGCTGATGACTCGGTAGCCCTGCAATTCCAGTTGCTCAACGTCTGGATGGCTAAACACATGTTTTACCGCCACGTTTTTATAGACACCCAGCAACTGACTGAAGCTACTCGCATCTTCTAACAGCGCGTGATTAAAGCTACCCGCAAAAATCTGCGGTAAATTATCAATAAACCGCTGGGCCGCATACGGCACCAGTTTATTCAGCGTATTGACGCGTAAATACATAAAGAACTGATCTTCGGTGCTGCGGCTTAATGTATTTGAACGTGATTTTTCCCAGGCGTTCTCAACAACCTGACTAAACAGGGAACCCTTTTCATGGTGTCCCCACGCCTCATACAAATGGTGATAAAGTTGCTCGACGCTGAAGATTCTTTTCTCAACGGCATCCTCAAGATCGGCTACGCAATAAGAGATATCGTCGGCAGCTTCCATAATCCAGGTTAATGGAAAACGACTGTAAGGCGCTAATGATAATTCTTTACGCAACCGCTCAATATACGGTTCCTCGGAAAGATAATAGCCCGGTTTCTTCATTAAATAGTTATGTGTTTCAGGTGTACTGCCGCGCCACCATGCCGGACGGGTATATTTTAAAATACCGCCAACCTGCGCCCAGGTAAGATTCATTCGCATCAAAGTATGCACCAGACGAATACCCTGCGCATTGCCTTCAAAATGACAGAGATCCTGACGCACCTTGCGGCGAATATCATTCAGCGACTCTTCGCCTTCGCGTAAACGTAGCGCCGCAACCAGGCAGCGGTCGTCGCTAAGGGGCTGACTTTCCGCGTCGGCGGGATACAGTCGCTGGCGGAACCAGTCATTGATCGCCGCTTCACCAAAATGGCCAAACGGTGGATTCCCGATGTCATGCATCAGGCACGACATTTCGACAATACTCTCAAACGGCCCCGTCAGTTCATCCAGGCCATACTGCTCCAGCAGCTTGAGTTCTTTCAGCCGACTGAGGATCTCTTTCGCGATATAGCGCCCAACCTGCTGAACTTCCATCGAGTGCGTCAGGCGCGTGCGCACCGCGGCATTACGCTCCAGCGGAAAGACCTGGGTTTTTTGCTGCAGCCGGCGAATAGCAGGAGAGTTGATAATACGTCCACGATCGCTTTCAAAAATACGCAGGATCTCATGCTCCGTCTTCATGCCCTGCGGCGAACGGTAACGACGATGCCAGTTTATTTTTTTTCGGAAATCGATCTGTACCATATCCTCTCCCGCCTGAGAAATGCGCTACCCCTTAAGCGCATGATAGACTATGCCCTCAAATCTGGCTTATCGCGAGTAAATCTATGAAAATCGGCATCATTGGTGCAATGGAAGAAGAAGTTACGCTGCTGCGTGACAAAATCGAAAACCGTCAGACCATCGCTCTCGGCGGTTGTGAAATTTATACCGGCCAACTGAACGGTACTGAGGTTGCGCTACTGAAATCGGGTATCGGTAAAGTGGCTGCGGCGCTGGGCGCAACGCTACTGCTCGAACGCTGCAAACCAGATGCCATCATTAATACCGGTTCCGCGGGCGGCCTGGCCTCTACGCTGAAAGTTGGTGATATTGTGGTTTCTGACGAAGCGCGTTATCACGACGCTGACGTCACCGCCTTTGGCTATGAATTTGGTCAGCTCCCGGGTTGCCCGGCAGGTTTTAAAGCCGATCCCGCACTTATCGCTGCGGCGGAATCCTGCATCGCAGAACTCAACCTGAACGCCGTTCGTGGTCTTATCGTCAGCGGTGACGCCTTCATTAACGGTTCTGTTGGTCTGGCAAAAATTCAGCATAACTTCCCGCAGGCCATTGCAGTAGAAATGGAAGCCACTGCAATTGCGCACGTTTGCCACAACTTTAACGTGCCGTTTGTCGTGGTTCGCGCCATCTCTGACGTCGCCGATCAGCAGTCCCACCTTAGCTTTGACGAGTTCCTGGTGGTTGCCGCCAAACAGTCAAGCCTGATGGTTGAAACGCTGGTGCAGAAACTGGCGCATGGCTAAATCATTCTCCAGGGCGCTGGTCGCCCTGCTTTTCACTCTCCCGGCGTTCCTTTACGCCGCGCCGCGTGTTGTGACGCTTTCTCCTGCCAATACCGAACTTGCCTTTGCCGCTGGCATTACGCCCGTAGGCGTCAGCAGCTACTCGAACTATCCGCCCGAAGCGAAAAATATCGAAGAGGTATCAACCTGGCAAGGCATGAATCTTGAACGCATTGTGGCGCTCAAACCGGATTTAGTCGTCGCCTGGCGCGGGGGCAATGCTGAACGCCAGGTGAATCAATTGACCGCCCTGGGAATTAAGGTCATCTGGGTGGATGCCGTTACCATTGAGCAAGTCGCTGATGCGCTCCGCCAGCTGGCAGCGTGGAGCCCTAATCCTGAGCAGGCCAAACAGGCGGCGCAAACCCTGCTTGATGATTATGCTTTACTAAAATCTCAGTATGGCAACAAACCCAAAAAACGGGTGTTTCTCCAGTTTGGCGCAAATCCTCTGTTTACCAGTGGAAAAGGCTCCATTCAGCACGAGGTTCTTGAGGTATGCGGCGGAGAAAACATCTTTGCCGGCAGCCGGGTTCCCTGGCCACAGGTTAGTCGCGAGCAGGTCCTGGCACGCGCCCCTCAGGCAATTGTTGCAACCGGAGGTCCGGGCGAAACTCTGAAAATTGAGCAATACTGGGGAAACCAGCTAAAAATTCCCGTTATTACGCTGAATAGTGACTGGTTCGAACGCGCGAGCCCGCGTATTATCCTCGCCGCAAAACAACTCTGTAATGCGCTTTCACAAGTGAAATAGAGCCTGCCTGTCGGGCTATCAGTGGGGATTCGACAATGCTCGTCTATTGGCTTGATATTGTAGGCACTGCGGTATTTGCTATCTCTGGCGTATTACTGGCCGGAAAATTACGTATGGACCCGTTTGGTGTCCTGGTGCTTGGCGTGGTTACCGCCGTTGGCGGCGGTACAATCCGCGATATGGCGCTGGATAATGGGCCAGTTTTTTGGGTTAAGGATCCGACCGATCTGGTCGTGGCGATGATCACCAGCATGCTGACGATCGTACTGGTACGCCAGCCCAGACGAATACCTAAGTGGATCCTTCCGGTACTCGATGCCGTTGGCCTGGCGGTGTTTGTAGGTATTGGTGTAAATAAAGCGTTTCTCGCCGGAACCGGGCCGTTAGTGGCGATTTGTATGGGAGTGATTACCGGCGTCGGCGGCGGGATCATTCGCGACGTGTTAGCACGTGAAGTTCCGATGATTTTGCGCACCGAAATCTACGCCACCGCGTGTATTATCGGCGGGATCGTGCATGCGACGGCGTTTTATACTTTTAATGTTTCGCTGGAAAACGCCAGTATGATGGGAATGGTTGTCACCCTGCTAATTCGGCTCGCCGCTATTCGCTGGCATTTGAAATTACCCACGTTTGCGCTGGATGATAACAGCAGATAGCAAAAAGCCGTGTCATTAACACGGCTTTTTCATTCTCGCATACTTAAATGCTGAAAGAAGAACCACACCCGCAGGTGCTTTTCGCATTCGGGTTAGTCACAACGAAGCGGGAACCTTCCAGGCCTTCGGTATAGTCAACCGCGCCGCCCACCAGATATTGCAGGCTCATTGGGTCAACGACCAGACCAACACCTTGTTTCTCAATGGTCATATCACCATCGTTTACCTGATCGTCAAAGGTGAAACCGTACTGGAAACCGCTGCAACCACCGCCAGTGATATACACGCGTAATTTCAGATTCGGGTTATCTTCGTCAGCGATCAGGCTTTTTACTTTATTGGCTGCTGCTTCAGTAAATTGCAGTGGCAGCGCTACGTCATCACTCATATTTTGCTCCAAACGACATCGGCAATTGGGTAAATTTCAACCCAATATTTTGGGCCATTATCTAATACCCTGGTATTTCGTTCAAGTATTCTCGCCCGTGGCGGCACTCTGGCTTTTTGCCGCCTGCTCCGCTTCCTGTTTCGCCAGCGTACGGGCAAGGATTGTCGAGTATAGCGGCTTCCCGCCCATAAATTGGGCTAATAGTGTTGCGCCAAGACAGGTAATAATCATTGGCAAAATGAGCTGATAGTTATCGGTCATTTCCAGTACCAGTATAATGCCCGTTAACGGCGCGCGCACCGAGGCCGCCAACAATGCCCCCATACCGGCAATGGCAAAGGTTCCGGCCTCCAGATGATAATGGGGAAACGAGGCCGCTGCCGCCATACCGAACGCGGTGCCAAGTAACGTGCCTAATGCCAACATCGGGGCAAATATCCCGCCTGGCGCGCCGGACGAGAAGCACAGCAACGTGGTAATGACGCGGGCAATAAAGATAAACAGCAGTAAACCAACGCTGAAATTCCCTGCCGCAGCGATAGGTATCAGGTTAAACCCGCCACCAGCCGCTTCAGGCGTAATTAAGCCAAGGATCCCGCACAGACCGCCGATCGCACCGCCCATCAGCACCCATTTTTTGAGATCGCCGCCGTGGAAACGCTGGAACATATCCTGAGTCCGCAACACCATGGTGTTGAACAACGGTCCGACACAGCCAAAAATAATCCCCAGGACCAGATACAACCACAGCGTGTTCACTGGCGCATTGGAGAGTTTACCAACCTCAATGAGCGGGGCCTCGCCGTTGAAAACACGAAACACAATGCTCGACATGATGACGCCGGTAAACACGGCTTTGATCGACACAAGGCTATAGCGAAACTGCGGGCGCATCTCTTCAATAATGAACAGGATCCCCGCCAGCGGAGCGTTAAACGCCGCCGAAAGCCCCGCAGCCGCGCCGGTCGCCAGCAGAGTATGCCGCGCCTCAGCGCTGCGCATGCGGAAAATATCCAGCACCATGCGCCCAATATTACCGCCAATCTGTACGGTCGGTCCTTCACGTCCGAGCACCATACCGGCACCCAGCGTACCCATACCGCCGAAAAATTTCACCGGCAGTACGCGCCACCAGCGCACAGGCCGCAGCTCTTCCAGCGCGCCTTCAATCTCTGGTATCCCTGAGCCGCCCGCTTCCGGGGCAAATTTACGCACCAGAAAGTAGCCGACCATCGCCAGCAATGCAGAGAGAATAAACGCCAGAGGCCACACCAGAACGGCATGGTCGGCAACCTGAACCAGCGCGCCAATGCGTTGATTCTGTACCCAAGTCACCGCTTTCTCAAATGCCACGCCAACCAACCCTGTTACGGTACCAACTACCGCTGCCATCAACAGGATCGCCAACGGCGTTTTGTCTCGTTCCAGGAGTCGACGGATTTGATCCCTACGGCGTAAACGCACAATTTGCTGTGCTTCAAAAGAGGGAGTGTCTGTCTTCATCAGATGATCATTAATTGGTAATACAAATACGAAATCGGCATTCTACTCGCACATTTCACGAAAATCCCCTGCAAATCGCATTGTTTCAAATGCGTAAAACTTTCATAACCTTCGCTGAATAACTAGAATAGCCCGCATTCACTTTTTCTACGAACCAGGACCCCATCCATGAGTAAGTCTGAAAACCTCTACAACGCAGCACGCGAACTTATCCCCGGCGGTGTTAACTCCCCCGTTCGTGCCTTTACCGGCGTGGGTGGCACTCCGTTGTTTATTGAAAAAGCCGACGGCGCGTATCTGTACGATGTCGATGGTAAAGCCTATATCGATTACGTCGGATCCTGGGGACCGATGGTACTGGGTCATAACCATCCGGCAATCCGTAATGCGGTGATTGAAGCCGCAGAGCGCGGTTTAAGCTTCGGCGCACCAACCGAGATGGAAGTGAAAATGGCGGAGCTGGTCACTGAACTCGTGCCGACCATGGACATGGTGCGTATGGTGAACTCCGGTACGGAAGCGACAATGAGCGCCATCCGCCTGGCGCGCGGTTTCACCGGCCGCGATAAGATCATCAAATTTGAAGGCTGCTACCACGGTCATGCCGATTGCCTGCTGGTCAAAGCCGGTTCCGGCGCGTTAACGCTGGGTCAGCCGAATTCTCCAGGCGTTCCGGCTGATTTCGCGAAACACACCCTGACCTGCACTTATAACGATCTCGTTTCAGTACGTGCAGCATTTGAACAATATCCGCAGGAGATCGCCTGCATCATCGTTGAGCCAGTCGCAGGCAACATGAACTGTATCCCGCCGCTGCCGGAATTCCTGCCGGGCCTGCGTGCACTGTGCGATGAGTTCGGTGCGCTGTTGATTATCGATGAAGTGATGACCGGTTTCCGCGTAGCGCTGGCCGGTGCGCAGGATTATTACGGTGTCGTGCCGGATCTCACCTGCCTGGGTAAAATCATCGGTGGCGGCATGCCCGTTGGCGCATTCGGCGGCCGTCGCGATGTGATGGACGCACTGGCACCGACCGGACCAGTTTACCAGGCGGGTACGCTTTCCGGTAACCCGATTGCGATGGCGGCAGGTTTTGCCTGTCTGACCGAAGTAGCCCAACCGGGTATTCATGAAACGCTGAACGAACTGACGACACGTCTGGCGGAAGGTCTACTGGAAGCCGCCGAGGAAGCAAACATTCCGCTGGTGGTTAACCATGTGGGTGGGATGTTCGGGATTTTCTTCACCGATGCCGAAACCGTGACCTGCTATCAGGACGTAATGGCGTGCGATGTTGAACGCTTCAAGCGTTTCTTCCATATGATGTTGGATGAAGGTGTTTATCTGGCGCCGTCCGCCTTCGAAGCGGGCTTTATGTCCGTGGCGCACAGCGAAGACGATATCAATAACACCATCGACGCCGCGCGTCGGGTATTTGCAAAGTTGTGATCCATTCGCCTCGCCTGTAAAGGCGAGGCGTTTACATTACCGGCTCTGCTTTCTCAGCAGATAGATAAAGTACGGCGCGCCAATAAACGTCGACAGTAACCCCGCCGGGATCTGATACGGAAACAGCACCATTCGCCCACACCAGTCAGCAAAGACCAGCAACACGCCGCCCGCCAGCGCCGAAATCAGCATATGCGGCATCGCCCGGCGAAAGCCCATCATACGAGCAATATGCGGCGCCATTAACCCGACAAAACTCAACGGTCCAATCGTCATGGTTGCGGTTGCCGTCAGCCCCGCAGCCAACAGCAGTAACCCTACGCGCGACGGCGTGATCGCCATCCCCACCGCCCGCGCCGTATCGCCGCCCAGCGGTAATATCGTCAGCCAACGACGACACAGTGGCGTCATCGCCAGCAGGATAACCATTACAATCCCGGTGCGCAGCACCTGTTCGCCACTCGCGTTATAGGTTGAGCCGGAGATCCAGGTTAGCACCCCCGCCATCCGCGGATCGCCGCTGGCCTGCAGCATCATCAGCAGCATTGTAAACGCCGTGCTGAGCGCCATCCCTGCCAGCAACATGCGGTGCGGCGAAAAGCCCCCGCGCCCGGCGGCAATCATAATGATAAGCAAGGTGGCTGCCGCCCCGAGGCTCCCGGCCGGCATCAGCCAGCCAAAGGCATTTCCGGGGACCAGAAATAACATTAATACCACGCCAAATGCCGCCCCGGAGCTAATACCTAATACTTCCGGGCTGGCCATTGGGTTTCCGGTCAGACGCTGAATAATACAGCCAGCTACCGCCAGCATCACCCCGGCAATCAGCGCTGCCAGAACACGTGGCCAGCGCCAGGGCATGAGTTCATCCAGCATCGCGCCGCTGGCCCATGTCCAGCCGTGCGCATCACGGCCAAACGCGAGCGCCACAATAACGGTCAGCAGCAATATCGCCCCACCCGCCAGCGCAAACATCAGTATATTCTGACGCTCAGCGGCGATACGGTTGCCGGCATTCATATCCGGCGCGCTCATACTCCTCAGGCGCGGCAACAGCCACAGCAACAATGGCGCGCCAATCAGCGCCGTCACCGAACCAGTGGAAACTTCCATCCATACGCGGGTCAGCCACAGAATAATTTGGTCAGAGAGCCAGAGGATTAATGCCCCAATCAGCGGAGCCAACATCAGACGCGACAGCAAACGCCGCGCGCCAAGCATTTTCGCCAGCAGCGGCGCAAACAGGCCAATAAAACCGATAATCCCGACGGCGTTAACCAGCAATGCGCTGAGAACAATCGCCAGCGACAAGGCCGCCAGGCGCGCCAGCGATAACGCCAGACCGAGGTTACGCGCTACGCCGTCATCCAGTCCCATCAGCGTCATTGGGCGCAGTAACAGCAGCGTCAGCATCACGCCGCCCAGCAACTGCGGCCACAGGCGTTGTACGCCGCTCCAGTCGGTTTGGGTTAACGTACCGCTGCTCCATAAAAACATGCTTTGCAGTTGATCGTGATGGAAGATAACCATCAACTGGTTAATCGCCCCGCAGTACAGGCTGACCACCAGCCCGGCAAGGATTAACGTCACCGGGGAAAGACGCTTGCCCCAGGCGACGCCAAACACCAGCGCCCCAACGACACATGCACCCACCAGCGCCGCAAATTGCGTGGTCAGGGCACCAGGAATCGACCATAGCGTGGTGACGGTAATGCCCAATTGCGCACCGGTCGCGACGCCCAGCGTGGTTGGCTCTGCCAGCGGGTTACGCAGCACCTGCTGAAACAAGACGCCAACCAGCCCCAGTCCGGCGCCGACCAGCAGCGAAATCGCCAGCCTCGGCAGCAGACTGTAGTGGAAAACCATCTGCTCAATGAGATTGATGTTTGGTGACCAGATAGCCTGCTGCCACTGGCTGCGCGGCAACGCAACGGAAAAATTCATCCAGGTCAACCAGCAGGCAGCCACAAACAGAATCGCCAGCAGAAGGGGCGGGAAAAGCGCAATTCGTTTACTCACGCTTTGCCTCCCAGCGCATTATCCAGAATGCGGGCAAAATGCATCGCCGAGAGTGTGGCGCCATAGAACCAGACGGCAGGTACACGCTGAAAACGTCCGCTGCGGACAAACGGCATTGCCTGCCACAACGGCGTAGACATCAGCACAGCCATCTCTTGATCGTTGCCGTGGTCAAAGCACAAAACATCGGCATCCTGAAAGGCTGCCAGACGGTCAATACTCACGGCAGTACTGCCCCAAAAGTTTGTCTCGCCCTGCCAGGCGTTGGGGATCGCATATTCGTCCAGCACGTCCTGGAACAGACTGTTCGGACCAAACACCAGCATATGTCGCGAATCAAGCAAGGATGTCAGCAGCACGGGACGCGCACCACGTTGAATAAAGCGCGGTTTCAGGCTGGCGATAAAACGATCGTACTCGGTCAGATGGCGTTCAGCAGAGGCTTGCAGATTGAACAATTGCGCCATTTCCTGCAGCGATCGTCGCGCAACGGCCAGCGGCTTTTTACCGTCACTGAAGTTAAATCCCCGGCCAGGCGCAATTCGCGCCAGCTTTTCGGGAGAAGGACCATAGCCTGCCGACCACAGCAGAAATGAGGGTTTCATTTCGGTCAGCAGTTCGAGATTGGGTTCCGTGCGTAGCCCAACGTCAATCACCGAGTCTGGCAACGGGGGCTCACTGACCCACAGCTTGTAGTTAGGGATATCCGCGATGCCATACGGCGTAATACCCAGCGCCAGCAGTAGTTCTACCGGTAGCCATTCCAGCGCCACAATGCGTTGCGTATCAACCACTGCAGCGTGTGCCGTATTCATCCGCCACAGCAGCGGCGACAGCGCCATCGCCGCAAGCAGCCGCCGACGGGTAATATGATGTAATTCAATCATTAATAGACAAAACTCACGGGTGCGGCACCAGCCGGATGTGGCAAAATGCCCATCGGGATACCATAAATCTGTTCCAGAGTTTCACTGCGCATCAGCTCAGCAGGCGACCCTTGGGCAATCATTTCGCCACCGCGCAGCGCCACCAGATAATCGCAGTAGCGAGCCGCCATGTTGATATCATGCAGTACGGCAATCACCGTCAGCCCGCGCTGCTGACTTAAGCGATGCACCAGCGCAAGCACATCAACCTGATGGGCAATATCCAGCGCGGAAGTCGGTTCATCAAGCAGCAGGCAGCGGGTGTCCTGCGCCACCAGCATCGCAATCCACGCCCGCTGGCGTTCCCCGCCGGACAGGCTGTCGACCAGACGATGTGCCAGCGGTTTTAAGCCGACCAGCGAAATAGCTTCTTCTACTTTCTCTCTGTCAGCCACACCAAAACGTCCCAGTGCCCCGTGCCACGGATAACGCCCAATCGCCACCAGTTCCCGCACCGTCATTCCTTCCGCTTGCGGCAGCTGTTGCGGCAGATAGGCGACCTTACGGGCAAACGCTTTACTGCTCCAGTTCTCCAGCGGCTGTTCGTCGAGCAGAATTTCACCTTCCGACGGCGGCTGATGGCGCCCCAGCATTTTCAATAACGTCGATTTTCCGGAACCGTTGTGGCCGATAAGGCCAGTTACTTTCCCCACAGGAAAAGTTAAAGAGAGAGGATGCAAAAGCGTGCGGCCAGGCACACGAAAGGAGACATTATGCAACGCAAAGGTGGTGTCGGGATGGGATCTGTTTTCCTGCATAGCAGCCAACTTGTAAAACGGGCACGCAAAGCGTGCCCAAAAGAAATTAGAAACGGAAGGTTGCGGTTGCAACGACCTGGCGTTCTGCGCCCCAGAAGCAGCCATAGGTATTGAAACAGCTGGCGACGTATTCGCGGTCAAACAGGTTGTTCACATGCAACGCCACGTTGGAGCCCGCCATGCCGACACGAGCCAGATCATAACGAACTAACGCATCCACCAGCGTGTAGCTCCCTACTTTAAAGGAGTTTGCCGGATCGCCATAGCTGGAGCCAGTATAACGAACGCCCGTACCCAACGTCAGCCCGGAAAGCACACCGTCATAAAGGGTATAATCGCCCCACAGCGATGCCATGTGTTTTGGCACCTGCGCAGGCGTATTGCCTTTGTAGTTGGTGTCGGTGGTGTATTCCGCATCGGTATAGGTATAAGAGCCGACAACGTTAACACTGGCAGACAGCGCCGCTTTCGCTTCAATTTCCACTCCGCGAGAACGAATTTCACCGCCTTCCACTGACCAGAACGATCCGTTCGGATCGGCCATCAGATTGTTGGTTTTGGTCAACTGATAGACAGCACCGGTGATCACGATTGGACGATCGTTCGGCACGTACTTCACGCCAGCTTCGTACTGCTTACCTTTGGACGGCGCAAAGATATTACCGCTTGCCCCCGTCTGGGAAGCTGGTTCAAACGACTCGCTGTAGCTGAAATACGGGGTTACGCCGTTGTCGAACAGATAGTTAACCCCACCGCGCCAGGTGAATTGCTTATCATCGCGGGAATCCGTTACGCCAGAAACACGGTTCAGAGAGTCCTGTTTAGCCCAGTCGTAACGGCCGCCCAGAGTAACCAACACCTTATCCCATTGCGCCTGATCCTGGACATACAAGCCGGTCTGCTTCTGTTTGTTCAGCACTTTGTAAGGACCTGAAGGGCCTGGGTGTGAGCCAAAATCGAAGTCGCTACGGTCGAGGTTATAGATATCGGACGGCGCAACAGAACCCGCATAGCCAAACCAGGAGTTGATATCATTACGCATACGCATAAAGTCAACGCCGGTCAGCAGCGTGTGATCCACATCAGCAGTCGCGAACTTGCTTTGCAACTGGGTATCGACGGAGAAGTTCTGCAATTTCTCATTGTCGATAACATACTGACGAGTCAGCGTGTGATTCCAGTCGGCCTGAGGAACGCTGGCGCAAGGACTGTTAGCCGGATCCTTGGTATAGAGTGGATCGGAGCACATACCGTAGCCATACACGCTGTTCTGCGAGACTTTATTTTGCGCGTAACGCAGGTTCTGACGCACGGTAAAGGTGTCGTTAAATTCGTGGTCGAAGCTGTAGCCCACCATCTTCTCGTTACGAGAATAGGTATTGTTGTTCGCACCTTCGTTGAAATCGGTAGGCAGACGCTTGCCGTTCGGCAGCTCAGTCACCGTCCCTTCTTTCGGCAACCAACCGTAATAACCGGTTTCCGGCTCGTTCTGGAAGTAGGAAAGGAAGGTGAAGTTTGTCTTATCGTCCGGACGCCATGAGAAAGATGGCGCGATGGCATAGCGTTGTTCTTCTGCGCCCTGTTGCTGGGCATTCGCGGAACGCGCCAGGCCAGTTAAGCGGTAAGAGTATACGCCGTCATCATCCAGCGCATCGCTGAAATCAAAACCGGTCTGGAACAGGCTGTCAGTGCCCATCTTGAACTGAATTTCTTTCAACGGCTCTGTGGTCGGGCGTTTGCTGACCATGTTCAACAAACCGCCTGGGTTACTTTTTCCGTAGAGAACGGAAACCGGACCGCGCATCACTTCGGCACGCTCCAACATATACGGGTCGATCACGGCATCATTGTAGAAATTGCCCTGCATTTTCAGGCCATTCAGATAGTTATTCTGACTTTGGCCATCAGCAGCGAAGCCACGGATGATCAGGTAATCATACGTATTCGATGCGCCACGAGTACCCACTGCCACACCAGGTGTGTAGCTGAGCGCCTCTTTAACTGATTTCGGCTGATGCAACGCCATCTCTTCGGCGGTGACCACTGAAATAGACTGAGGAACTTTTTGAATCGGTGTGTCGGTTTTGGTCGCCGTCGCTGACTGACGAGCAGCAATCGTCGCCGCGGGGCCCCATGCGCTTTCTTGTACGGCAGGTGCTGCGGTGACAGTGATGGTTTCTTCTTTCGGTTGAACCGCCGCCTGTGCATAGACAGACATGCCGCTAACCGCTGTGGCTACCACGACTGCGATTTTACGCAGCGATGAGTTTGGCTTAGCAGTTTTAAAACGCGCCATTGGTGTTTCTCTGATGAAAGTGAATGATAACGTAAACGAGAATTATTATTATAACGATGGGAATAATAGGCCAAAATTTGATGCGATAGCAAGCAATACAGCCCCCTACCAAAACTAAGGGCTCAAGAAATAACCAGATGAAAATAAAGGGTTAATAAAATAAGATGGAATGTTGAATCAAAGAAAACCCCCGGTTTCAGGGCAAGCAGAGGCTGGCTTTAGCGATAATACACTTCAAAGGTTGCCACTGCGCTGACCTGCCCTCCCTTCACAGTTCCGGTTTTGGCATAACGCGCTTTCAGCGGAATCGTGACAGACTGATCCTGCGTAGTCTGCGCAACCGCCGTGTAGTTTTGATCAAACCGAAGAACATTATCGTGGCTATCCAGAATTTGAATACCCACCCCGCTGGCGGCATTGTCACCATTAGCAATATTCAAAATAGTGCCGTCCGTCACACCGGTTGAGCCTGCAGAAGTAAACTGATAGTCAACTTGAATCCCGGCATCACAATTATTTAACTGGATTTTAAAACGATCGTCCGAAACGACTTTTGAGACATTATTCGTAAACTCCCCAGCGGTAATATCATTTAATGGCACCGTAATATTTTTTTCTGTTAGCTCGCAGGTTTGTGATTGTACAAAAACGCTTATATCGGAAAAACGCAGTTTCCCCATCACCAGATTGTCATATTTCCAGTCTGCATAAAACTGTGGGGTATGCACAACGCCACCGCCAGAATAAACGGTACCGGTTACCACAAACTGAATAATGGCATGAAGCTTTATGGGATAGTAACCATCTGATTTACGTACTTTTGAACTGCCCATATGCCAGAGGCTAATTAATGCCCCCTCATTTAATGTTGCGTTAGTATTATTCGCCCAGGCAGCGCGAAAACCAATCCCCGGAATATTCGTTGCATAAACACCTTTAAGCGGATTGTCCGGTCTGGCATCATCTGGCATTAAACCATTATTGTATCCTTGATAAATATCGCCGTCGGCATCACATGTCACCGCAATCGAAGCGCTTGTGGCTTCTGCCGTGTAAATAATAGTTCCTGGCGGTGCATCACTATTCACAATCAATTGAGGAATGGTAAAATTCACCTCCGCTGGATTTCCTCCACCACCAGAAAAATAACACGAGGCCAATACTGCCGGTGACAACCAAAAGGATATAAATGCTATTAAAATTAGTATACTGCATCTTATTTTTTGTGAGTTCATTCGCTAGCCTTCCGTTATTGGCAATTCACTGTAGCCGTAAGAATTCCTGCGCCTACGTTCTCCGGCACGCTCACGCGTCCCGAACATTTGGTCTGTGCGGTATTTCCCCATTGCGCCTCAAAACGTTGCGTTCCTTTGAGCCCTGTGACATACGCTTCACCATCGTCGCCGACGATTGATGTCGTCCCGTCCATACTCACCACTGCGCCAAACGGCACCACGCCCTGGCCATGCCGCAGCGTCAGCAAGGCCCGTTTCCCCGAACGAGCACTAAAGTGAGCCGCCACCACCGCGCCTTTCGTGGGAACCACATCCACAGCAGCATCCTGAATATCCAGATCGTCACGCCCCACGGTATTCACAGTGACAGTATTACGCCGATAGTTAGTTAAATTCGGCACGATCGCATTACCCCAGCGATCGGTGTATATCCCCTGCGCATTCTGTATTTTAACGTGGTCACCATCGGCGATATGCACCAGGGCGAAGGCATCCTGAATTGACTGCCCGAGCGTAATCCCCTGCGAATGCGCCACCACAGATCCTTGCGCGCTATAGCCCCACTGCTTGCTATTTTTTTGATAGCTGTAATTGGCGCTGAATTCACCCGCCGAAGCCCGATAGCGTGACGAGAGATACGCCCCATAGCCCACGTTGTTATCCGTGTAGGTTTGCTGGAGGTTGTAATTTAAATTGTTGTTTTCCAGCAATGTACCGTTAACGCCAACCTGATGTGACGTGTTGCCTGTTTTCGAACTCGTCAGGTTATACGTAGCCCAGGCATTCGGCAGCCAACGCGAAAGCGGAACGTTAATCGATACTGAAAACTGCTGGTCGTTATCCGTTGACGGCGTTTTGGTGAGGCTGTAATTCAGCGACCAGTTCACACCCTGCCAACTGCTGCTGTAGCCCATGCTGACGCTGCGCTCATGGCCTTGCATTCCCCAGTAGTCCTGCTGATAAGCGTTGGCATACACCGATCCCCAGCTCTGTAACGACTGCGACACGTTCAGTTGCAGGCGGCTGCGACGGTTGTAGCTGTCGCGGTAGCTGTAGATGCTGTCGTCGTCATAGCGACTATTTCGCTTGTCGAGCGCCTCCTGAAAGGTATAAAACCCGGACGTGGAGTAACGATAGCTGGCTAACGTGACCGTGGTATCGGTCAGCGGAAAATCTTTGGCGTACTGCACGCGCCACGACTGGCCGCTGGTATCAGAGCGACTGTCGTCAAAAGCCGTTTTGGCCATGGTTAAATCCATCGACAGCGAGCCCAAATGATGTAAATCCGCCCCGATACCGACCAGCCCGGCATGGTACATTGACGCGCCCTGCACACCGCCGTAAGCGGTAATGCCATACGGCAAGCCGTAAATCAGCGTTGCCTGACCAAATTCTGGTTTCTCATGGCTATCCGTATCGCGATATTTCCCCATCGCCAGGCTGTATTTCAACGCGCCATCACGCTGCATGATCGGCACCGAGGAGCTCGCCTGAATAAAGCTCCTTTCCGTGCCATCGGCTTCCGTCACAGTGACTTCCAGATCCGCCCCTGCCGTCACCTGCGCTAAATCACGGATTTCAAATGGGCCCGGTGAAACGTTTGTCTGGTAAACGGTGTAACCATTTTGCTTAACGGTCACTTTGGCATCGCTGTTGGCGATGCCACGAACGACCGGCGCAAATCCCTGCAACCCGCTGGGCAGCATGCTGGTATCCGTTTCCAGCTTCATACCCGTCATTTGCACACTGTCGAACAGTTCACCATTGGTAGCGGTTTGCCCAAACTGAAGCTGGCTGCGTAAACGCTTGATATCACGGGACAGCGTCGTACTAATGGATTGCCAGCCATCATCATTTCCCCAGTTACTGGCGTTACGCAAACGCCAGGGGCCGATATTCATTCCAGAATTGAAGCTCGCCCAGTTGGATACATTGCTGTCGCCGTTCAATTGTTGATGCGTCCCCGAGACATAGTAGCTCGTCCACAGCGCCGGAATGCCGTCATCCCAGGAAGCGGGGTTGCTTTCCCCCGACATTTGCCGGTCACGGTATATCTGAGGGATGCGTAATTGCAGTACCTGGGTCTCCGGGTTGAAGTCATCGTGTGCATCGACGATATATTCGCTGATATCGCCCAGCAGCGTATTATCATCAATATTCTTTAATGTCGGTATGGCATCCACTTTCACACCGAGCTCGCGCCATTCTGCTTTGGTCAGTTGTGGAACCAGTTTTTTATTATCTTTTGAAAGGAGGTAATTTATATTTCGCTTATCAATTCGGTCCTGATCCCAGACAATCGATGTTAAATAACGCCCGGGTGATAACCCGTTATGCTGTAAATAAGATTCAAGCGCCCCCGTATTTTCCAATGGTGTTCCCGTTTCCAGAACATCGAGATTAAAATAATCCTCGGCATAGACTGCACCACTCATCGTAAATAAAGCCAATGTCAGCGAATTGAGGGCCAGTATCCGAACAGTATGATCAGAAGCCATAAATACCACCCGTGATAAATCAATAGTTGATTTACAGCGACTGTTTGTGCTGCCCGGTTTCTGAACCGAAATCATTAATTGCAGTCCAGACCACATCCCCTTTCACCGATGATGATAAAGGGAAACGCTGCTCGCCAAACGGCGCGACCATCATCGCTAATGCAGAAGGTGTTTTCCCATCTGCAGCGGGTTTAATTTCTTTTCCAGCAACGGTGAGTTGGCCAAAAGTGACGTAAAATGGCGTAGGATTCTTCACGATAAGCTGGTTTTGGCTGCGACTAAACTGCAGTGACTGCCAGGCGGTTTTAGCCTCGCTCTCTTTCAACGATACCGGGCGGTAGAACAACTTTAATTTGGTTTTAATGGCAAATTGCAGTGTATTATTATCACGCAATGCTTCAGGAATCGCGGAAACGGATTTAACATTTGCCATATACAATGATTCACGATCCTGAGGGACAGAAGATTGACTGCCGGTATAAACGACATGCAACAATGTCTGATGATTTTCATCGAGTTTATAAATTGGCGGAGTAATAATAAAGGGGGCTTTGCTGTCATCAATATTACTTACCCAGCTATGAACAAGATAGCGCTTATCATTATCCTTATTTTTCAGCGCAACCTGAACTTCCGCCTGATTAGCAGGATAAATAACGCGAGTTCCCCCCAATACAACACCAGCATGGGCAAGATGAATCCCGATAGTGAAAATAGCGGTTAATGCGATAATAAATCGTTTCATATTTCCATTCCATTGAAATACTGGCCCAGCCTGGGCCAGGTTAGACAGGTACTAACGGTAAAGCAGGGTGTAAGTAGCTTGTGCCGAGTAATCACCGGCGGTCGGCGCAGTGCTACCAACCTGAATCACTTCAGCCTTATAGTTAAATATTACGTTCCCAACGTTGGCCTTATTTAGCGCGACATCCGGTTCTGAACCATCAAATTTCACATAATTACTGCTCCCTTCAGGCAGCATACGAACCCCGACATTCTTTGCCTCTCCTCCAGGCTGCAATACTTCCTCGTTGTATCCGGGGATGCTTGCCCCATCAAACTTGATATTGAGGTTTTGAACCGCCTCATCACAACCCGTGATGGTGATGGCAAAAGATTGCGAATCGCCAACTTTCTTATCTGCGCCAAACGCAGTTTTTGACAACTGATTAAAGGTAACCGTCCCCTCTCCTCCAGCGCCATTGACATCGACTACGCAAGAGTCAGGGACAATCTTCCCGGTAAAAGTAATGCTTCCCGTATCAACAGCTAACGCTGGGGCCACAATCCCTGCCAACATACCGCCCATGAACAAGTCGGTGAGAATTTTTTTGCACATAACGCATTCCTTACATATGCTCATAAAAATCAACATTAAAATAAATGGATTGCATCAAAGGAAATACAGAGTCTGGCTGCAAATGATGATGAGCAATATATTTCCATGAATATTATACAAACATCAGATCTATCAACATCAAAATATTCCCTTTGATGATTTATCATACGAGGATAAACGAATAAAAGCGAATAGCCTTCCCACACACAGTGAAATAACATAACAATCAACACATTGATTAAATTAAGAATATCCCCATAAATTATTTATACTTAATTCAACATTAAGAAGATAAAAATACATACACCAAAAGAATACTTTAGATGGATTTAATTATTTTCATTATGGAATTCACTGTAAAATGCAACCAGAAAACGAAAACAAAAAAATTTAACGTTTAATTGTCACAGAAATAAATACAAAAAAATTATTGTTTATGATTGGCACATAATAATCGAATCGATTTTCAATGCTATTTGCTTTAAAAACTGGAGGTTAGTCAGGAAGCGGCGTAAAAACAGGGATGTCAAACAGGGGGAAATCCCCACATCAGCACGCATTGGCATCATGCTGATATGGGGGAAAGTACAACGGTAGCGAGATTAATTCCCGCCAAACATATCCTTAATCCAGCCCGCTACGCCATCGCTGTCTTTCTTCTCTTGCTGCGGTGGCTGCTGTTGCTGCTGTTGCTGCTGCGGTTGAGAAGATTGATCGAACGGATTTCCGGTCGGCTGCTGCATCATTTCACCCTGCTGACACAGTGAATCAGGATCGGTAGTCCAGACCGGCAGCGTGCGCATACCGCCGCTACACACGAAGTTACCATCGTAGTCCACGCCCATATCCACCACATCTTCCGGCGGCGTCAGCACCAGCGGCGTTGGCGTTTGGTTAGCCAGATAACGCTGATAAATCGACATTGCACCGCTGGCACCGTACAGCTTGGTTGGCTGGTTGTTATCACGTCCCACCCAGGTGATGGTCACCTGGCTGCCGTCGATCCCGGCAAACCAGGTATCCACGTTGTTGTTAGTGGTCCCGGTTTTCCCTGCCAGATGCAAGCCTGGATATTTCGCGCCAAGCTGACGACCCGTACCACGCTGAACCACCTGCTGCATGGTCCACAGCGTCATATACGCCGCCTGTGCTGGCACGGCGCGCTCGGCCTGCGGGAAGCTCTGATACAGCACGGTGCCATCTTCAGCAATTACCGAACGCAACGCCGAGAGCGGCGCGCGGTTGCCGCCGCTGGCGATAGTCTGGAACGCCTGCGCCACTTCGATCGGCGTCAGGTTCAACGCCCCGAGCAGCATGGCCGGAACCGGGTGGAGCTGATCCTTCGGCACACCCAGTTTAATCCAGGTATCAGTCACAGCAGGCAAGCCCAGCGCCATCCCCAGATTTACCGTCGGTACGTTCATGGAGCGGGTTAACGCATCCACCAGCATCACTTTTCCGCTTTCGCTATAGCGACGATCATCGTTCTGTGGCGACCAGACCTGTCCGTTCGGCTGACGCAGCGCAATCGGCGCATCAGCAATCCAGGTATTCAGGCGATACAGTTTCGGCTGACTGAGCGCGGTCAGATAAGTCGCTGGCTTTGCCAGAGAACCAATCGAACGACGCGCCTGCATCGCACGGTTATAGCCCGCAAACTGCGGTTCTGCTCCACCAACCATGGCACGCACTTCGCCACTGAAGCGGTCAACCACTACAATCGCGGTTTCCAGATCGCTCAGCTTACGCTGTTTCTTCAGCACCGGAATGCCTTCCACCGCCGCTTTTTCCGCAGCGTCCTGCGCCACGGAATCAAAGGTGGTGAAAATCTTCACGCCGGAGAGATCTTTAACTTTATCGCCCAGCTTCGCCTGGAGCTCCTGACGCACCATCTGCATAAAGGCTGGCTGCGGCGAGATCACTCCACCACGCGGCTGTACGCCTAACGGACGCGCGCTCAGCATGTCATACAGATCCTGGTCGATAATCTGCTGCTGTTGCAGCAAACGTAGCACCAGGTTACGACGCTCCAGCGCCAGCTTCGGGTTACGCCATGGGTTATAGATTGACGCCCCTTTAACCATCCCCACCAGCAACGCCTGCTGGTCGAGGCTCAGTTCTTCCACCGGACGACCGAAATAATAGAGGCTCGCCAGCGGGAAGCCGCGAATTTCATTATCGCCGCTTTGACCGAGATAGACTTCGTTCATGTACAGCTCAAGAATGCGATCTTTGCTGTAACGCGCATCCATCAGCAGCGCCATGTAAGCTTCGTTGGCCTTACGCCAGTAAGAACGTTCGCTGGACAGGAACAGGTTCTTCACGAGCTGCTGAGTCAGCGTACTCGCCCCCTGCACCGTGCGACCGGCCGTCAGGTTGGCCAGCACCGCACGACCAATCGAGTAGAGGCTGACGCCATCATGCTCATAGAAGTGACGGTCTTCGGTTGCCAGTAGCGTATCGACCAGCAGATCCGGGAATCCACTGCGCGGGACAAACAAGCGCTGCTCGCCATTAGGTGAAGAGAGCATGGTAATCAGGCGTGGATCGAGACGGAAGAAACCGAACTGGCGGTTGTTATCCATATTCTCGATGGTGTCCAGATGATCACCGTCAAAGGTCAGACGCGCGCGCACCTGCCCTTCTTTACTGTCCGGGAAGTCAAACGGACGACGAATCATCTCAATGCTTTTCGCCTGCACGGTGAATTCGCCTGGACGCGTCATCTTCGTTACCTGACGGTACTGCGTGGCTTCCAGCAACTTCACCATTTCGTTCTTGCCGATCGGCATTTCTGGCTCAAGGTTAACCATGCGACCATATACTGCAGCAGGAAGCTGCCAGACTTTACCGTCTATACGGCTACGGATTTTTTGGTCCAGATACACGCCGTAAATGGCGATCAGCACCAAAAAAACAATCGACAGTTTTACCAGCAGCCAGAACCAGCCGCGTTTACCACGAGGCTTACGCCCTTTGCCTTTACCCTTACGCGGCATCGGTTCTTCATCCTCATAGTCATCATCATCATAATCGTCGTCATACTCTTCATCTCTGAGTTGACGACGGCTCACCTTTTGTTTCACCGGACGCGAGGGTTTCCCTTTACGTCCAATTGGCTCGCGGTCATTCCCCGCCATGCTTTTTCTCCGCAACATTCAGGCGCAAAGGCCGATTCTCAGTTCTTCCGCCCTGCGACAGAAGAAGAAATCTCTCAAATTATGAATACTTTTTGGTGCGCCGCGTTGGCGCGGTATTCGCCGGATCGTCCGGCCAGACATGTTTGGGATAACGCCCTTTCATCTCTTTTTGCACCTCGCGGTACGATCCCTGCCAGAACGCGCTTAGATCGCTCGTCACCTGTAGCGGTCTTTGGGCCGGAGACAACAGCTCCAGCACCAGCGGCACGCGTCCCTGGGCGATAGTCGGAGTGTTTGCTTCACCAAACATTTCCTGCATCCGAACGGCCAATACAGGAGGATTATCCTCATGATAGCGAATGGCTATCCGGCTTCCCGTTGGCACAGTGTAATGCGCTGGCAGTTCACTATCCAGACGTTGCAGCATTGACCAGTCCAGCAAACCTCGCAATGCCTGACCCACATTGAGTGCTTTTAACGCGCGTAAAGAGTGCACACCGCTCATGTGTGGCAGCAGCCAACGCTCCAGCGTCTTCAACAGAGAATCCTCATCTACCGCGGGCCAGTCGTACTCCGGCAACCAGATTGTCGCACATTGCAAACGCAGCCGAAGCTGCTCGGCCTCCGGTGTCCAGTTGAGCACACTTAGCCCTTTATCGCGAATACCATTCAGCATCGCCTGATGCAACTCCTCTTCCGAGGGCTTGGCCAGTGGCTGCACTTTTAGCGTCAACTGGCCTATCCGCGTACGGCGCAGTGCTTTTAACGTTCCCTGGACTTCATCCCATTCGATGGTGTCGGACTGTTGCAGCAGTTCAGGACACCTCTGCATCAACACTTCAATATCCAGCGGCAAGGCCAGTAAAATACGCGCATCTGGTGACGCGCTGCCTTGCAATAACAACGGCGCAATCAACCATTCATGGCGTCCAAGAGCGTCATCGGCATCCAGCATTGCCCCCATGCCGTTGGCCAGTTGATAGCGTCCTTCTTGTCCACGTCGACGCGCGATCCGATCGGCAAACGCCTGCGCCAGCAACGAGGAGAGCAGCGCGCTATCTGGCTGCCCGCTGCGAACGTTAAGCCGTTTCAGTAATTGTTGACTACGCTGCTGCCAGACGGGCTGATTTCGTGAAAACACAACAGCCAAATCGCTACTGCCACCGCGCGGCGGCTCTTCCAGAATTGCTGCCAGTTTTGCCGCCGATGCCGCTTCATCGTCACTGTTGGTGCTAACCAGCATAGCCGCTAAACGGGGATCGTTACCCAACGCCGCCATTTTTTGCCCCGTGACGCTGAGTCTGTCGCCCTCAAGCGCGCCCAGCATCTGCAACAGCCGTTTTGCTGCCTGCAGGTTGATAGCTGGCGGCGTATCCAGCCAGTTCAACTGCGCAGGATCGGTGCATCCCCATTGCAGCAGTTCCATCAACAGTCCGGACAGATCGCTCTGTAATATCTCGGGTTCTCCCTGCGCCGCCGCTCTTTCGGCCTGCTCTTTGGCAAGCAGATGCAGACAGATACCGGGCTCCAGACGACCTGCACGCCCGGCTCGCTGGATCATCGATGCCTGGCTAATGCGCTGGGTAATCAACCGCGTTAAACCGGTGCGCGCGTCATAGCGCGCCACTCGCTCCTGGGCGCAGTCGACCACCAACCGGATGCCTTCAATCGTTAAGCTGGTTTCGGCAATATTGGTCGCCAGCACCACTTTGCGCTTACCTTGCGGCGCGGGCAAAATCGCCTGACGCTGCTCGGCAAGCGTCAATGCACCGTATAGTGGACATAGCAGCACATCACTGCCCACACGTGATGTCAGCTGTTCCTTCACGCGCAGGATTTCCCCCACGCCCGGTAAAAACAGCAGCAGCGACCCGCTTTCATGGCGCAAGAATTCTGCCGCCGCTATCGCTACCGCTTCATCAAAACGCAGGTGTGCCGCCAACGGCTGATACCGCCGTTCAACAGGAAATGCCCGGCCTTCAGAGACAATCGTCGGCGCATCGGGTAACATCTGCTGCAAACGCCCATTATCCAGAGTGGCGGACATGATCAACAGCTTCAGGTCGTCGCGCAGCCCTTGCTGCACATCCAGTAACAGCGCCAGCGCCAGGTCAGCTTGCAAACTCCGCTCGTGAAATTCGTCGAGGATCACCAGCCCAACGCCCGACAACTCAGGATCGCGCTGGATCATGCGCGTCAGGACACCTTCCGTCACCACCTCAAGGCGGGTCTGCGGCCCTACGCAACTTTGCGCACGCATCCGGTAGCCGACAGTCTCACCAGGCTTTTCATTCAGCAATTCCGCTAATCGTTGCGCCACATTACGCGCAGCCAGACGCCGAGGCTCCAGCAAAATAATGCGCCCCTTGATGCCGCGGTGCTCAAGAAGTCGCAACGGCAGCCAGGTCGATTTCCCGACACCAGTCGGCGCCGTCAGCAAAACCTGCAACGAGGCATCAAGGGCGGTAAGCAGTTCAGGCACTACGGCGGCAACGGGCAACGACGTCACAAATGGCTCCAGAGGGTTAACATTCTTCGCGCTGCATTGTAGCATCGCGTTAATTCATAACCGAGTATCCATCATGACTGAGCCAAAAAGGCTGTTCTTTGCGATTGAATTGCCAGGCGAGGTTCGGGAGCAGCTCATCCACTGGCGGGCCGCGCAGTTTCCCGCTGAAGCGGGTCGTCCCGTCGCCGCTGATAATCTGCATCTGACGCTGGCCTTTTTAGGCGACGTCAGCGCGGAGAAACAGCAGGCGCTGTCACAGCTTGCCGGACGTATTCGCCAGCCGGGTTTTACCCTCAAACTTGATGATGCCGGACAATGGCTGCGCTCGCGGGTTGTGTGGCTGGGAATGCGTCAGCCGCCGCGCGGCCTGCTGCAACTGGCGAATATGCTGCGGGCGCAGGCCGCACGAAGCGGGTGCTACCAAAGTCCACAGCCGTTTCATCCACATATCACACTGCTGCGCGATGCGGGTCATGCGGTATCTCTCCCCGCACCTGGCTTTGGCTGGTCATTTCCGGTCACGGAGTTTGCGCTGTATTCCTCTTCACTATCGCGGGGACGCACGCGTTACACGCCACTGCAACGCTGGATGCTGACTGAATAATCAAAGGGACTGTTCATGCAATTTTCTCCACCTTTACAACCTGCCACGCTCATCCTGCGCTATAAGCGTTTTTTAGCGGATGTGATTACACCGGATGGCACAGCGCTAACATTACACTGCCCCAATACGGGAGCGATGACCGGATGTGCAACGCCGGGGGACACAGTCTGGTATTCGACATCAGAAAATACTAAACGGAAATATCCCCATACCTGGGAATTAACACAAACGCAAAAGGGCGCTTTTATTTGTGTTAACACGCTGTGGGCCAACAAATTAACGAAAGAAGCTATTGAGAATGAGCTCATTTCAGAAGTTTCAGGCTACAGCACCTTGAAAAGTGAAGTAAAATACGGCACCGAAGGGAGTCGCATAGACTTTTTGTTACAGGCGGATTCCCGACCTGACTGCTATATTGAAGTGAAATCAGTCACGTTGGCGGAAAAAGATCAGGGTTATTTTCCCGATGCCATTACTGAACGAGGTCAGAAACATCTTCGGGAATTGATGAGCGTAGCGGCTGAAGGCAAGCGTGCCGTGATATTTTTTGCGGTGTTGCATTCAGCCATTACACGGTTTTCACCCGCGCGTCATATCGATGCTAAATATGCGCAATTATTAGTTGAAGCACAGCTTAAGGGGGTAGAAATTCTGGTTTATAAAGCGGAACTTTCTGCCCATGGTATGACTCTTAAAGAGCCATTGCCCATTACCTTGTAATGGTGTAAACATTTGGTTAATTAGTATTCTGGGCGCGTGGGCAAATACGCTTTTCCTCACAGGGTTGTCAAGTGTTACGTTTAGATAATTGCTATCCGGAAAAGCATCTGCTATTTATAGCGACCTGATTTTTCCCCCGAACATGGGGATCGATAGTGCGTGTTAAGGAGAAGCAACATGCAAGAAGGGCAAAACCGTAAAACATCGTCCCTGAGTATTCTCGCCATCGCTGGGGTGGAGCCGTACCAGGAGAAACCGGGCGAAGAGTATATGAACGAAGCCCAGCTGTCGCACTTCAGGCGTATTCTTGAGGCATGGCGTAATCAACTTAGGGATGAAGTTGATCGCACCGTATCTCATATGCAAGACGAAGCGGCTAACTTCCCTGATCCGGTGGACCGTGCCGCGCAGGAAGAAGAATTCAGCCTTGAGCTGCGTAACCGTGATCGTGAGCGCAAACTGATCAAAAAGATCGAGAAGACGCTGAAGAAAGTAGAAGATGAAGATTTCGGCTACTGCGAATCATGCGGCGTAGAAATTGGTATTCGCCGTCTGGAAGCGCGTCCAACAGCCGATCTGTGCATCGACTGTAAAACGCTGGCAGAAATCCGCGAAAAACAAATGGCAGGTTAATTCCGGCCATTTTACCACGTTGACTACAGGCGGGAGCTTCTCCCGCCTTATTATTTGTTAGCCCGCAAAATGAGCGATTCACACTATACTGGCCGCTTCGCCCCTTCCCCCTCTGGCGAGCTACATTTCGGTTCACTGATTGCCGCCCTCGGGAGCTACCTGCAGGCGCGGGCTCATCGCGGAATCTGGCGCGTACGTATTGAAGATATTGACCCCCCTCGTGAAGTTCCCGGTGCTGCAGACACAATTCTGCGTCAGCTGGAACATTACGGACTGCATTGGGACGGCGATATTTTATGGCAATCTCAACGTCATGACGCTTACCGCGAGGCACTCGCCTGGCTGCATCAGCAGGATCTGAGCTATTACTGCACCTGCACACGTGCGCGTATTCAAAGCGTCGGCGGTATTTACGATGGTCACTGCCGTGAGTTACGTCATGGGCCAGAGCAGGCGGCGGTACGTATTAAACAGCACCATCCGGTACTGCAGTTTACCGACCAACTGCGCGGTGTGATTCAGGCTGACCCGCAACTCGCAAGGGAAGATTTTATCATCCATCGGCGTGACGGGCTGTTTGCCTATAATCTCGCGGTGGTGGTGGACGATCACTTCCAGGGCGTGACGGAGATTGTGCGTGGTGCCGATCTTATCGAACCAACGGTACGGCAGATTTCGTTGTATCAACAGTTCGGCTGGCAAGCACCAGACTATATTCATCTGCCACTGGCGCTCAATGAACAAGGCGCTAAACTTTCCAAGCAGAATCATGCGCCTGCACTGCCCAATGGCGATCCGCGCCCGGTACTGATTGATGCATTACGCTTTTTGGGGCAGCCCAGTTATAACGACTGGCGGGATATGTCAGTGGCACAACTCCTGCAATTTGCCGTGGCTAACTGGGATCTCACCAGGGTACCAGAACAGGTAAGCATAAATCCGGCATTCTCAAATGCCTCATGCTGAGCTATGATTAGCCGCGATTTTTACACAGCAACACTTGTCTTTACTGAAGTTTGACACTACCGAGGTGCACTATTTTTACCCGAGTCGCTAATTTTTGCCGCAAGGTGCTAAGCCGCGAGGAGCGCGAGGCCGAGCTTGCCGTCGCCCGTCCACATATGACGGTAATCCCGCGTGAGCAGCACTCTATCTCCCGCAAAGATATCAGTGAAAATGCCCTGAAGGTAATGTACAGGCTCAATAAGGCCGGATACGAGGCATGGCTGGTAGGCGGTGGCGTACGTGATCTTTTGCTGGGCAAAAAGCCGAAAGATTTTGATGTCACCACCAATGCAACGCCGGATCAGGTGCGAAAACTGTTTCGTAACTGTCGCCTGGTTGGGCGTCGATTCCGTCTGGCCCATGTCATGTTTGGCCCGGAAATTATCGAAGTCGCGACCTTTCGTGGACACCATGAAGGCAGCGAGTCCGATCGCACAACGTCACAACGCGGGCAAAACGGTATGCTGCTGCGCGACAACATCTTCGGCTCCATCGAGGAAGATGCTCAGCGTCGCGACTTCACGATTAACAGCCTGTATTACAGCGTGGCCGATTTCACCGTACGTGATTACGTCGGAGGCATGCAGGATCTCGAAGATGGCGTCATCCGCCTGATCGGTAATCCAGAAACGCGCTATCGTGAAGATCCTGTACGTATGCTGCGTGCCGTACGCTTTGCCGCCAAGCTCGACATGCGCATCAGCCCGGAAACCGCAGAACCGATCCCGCGTCTGGCAACGCTGCTTAACGATATTCCTCCCGCGCGCTTGTTTGAAGAAGCGCTCAAGCTGTTACAGGCGGGCTATGGGTATGAAACCTATAAAAAACTGCGTGAGTACAGCCTGTTCCAGCCGTTGTTCCCAACTATTACGCGCTATTTCACCGAAGACGGCGACAGCCCGATGGAGCGCATCATCGCCCAGGTGCTGAAGAATACCGATAACCGCATCAACAATGATATGCGCGTTAACCCGGCGTTCCTGTTCGCCGCCATGTTCTGGTATCCGTTACTGGAAGCCGCGCAGAAAATCGCGCAGGAGAGCGGTCTGGCCTACTACGACGCTTTCGCGCTGGCGATGAACGACGTACTGGACGAAGCCTGCCGCTCGCTGGCTATTCCTAAGCGCCTGACCTCGTTGACCCGCGATATCTGGCAGCTACAACTACGTATGTCCCGCCGTCAGGGCAAACGCGCCTGGAAGCTGATGGAGCATCCAAAATTCCGCGCTGCCTACGACCTACTGGCCCTGCGCGCCGAAGTGGAACACAACGCAGAGCTGCAGCGTCTGGCGCAGTGGTGGAGTGAATTCCAGGTTTCCGCGCCGCCGGAACAAAAAGGCATGCTGAACGAACTCGACGAAGAACCAGAGCGCCGTCGACATCGTCGCCCGCGTAAACGTGCCCCGCGTCGTGAAGGTTCTTCGTGACCCTCGTTTATATTGCGCTCGGCAGTAATTTAGCCTCACCTCTGGAGCAGGTTAATGCTGCCGTGCAAGCGATAGGCGATATTCCCGACAGCCGCATCGTCGCAGTTTCCTCGTTTTACCGTACACCGCCGTTAGGCCCACAGGATCAGCCAGACTACCTGAACGCCGCCGTGGCGCTGGAAACGACTCTCGCGCCCGAAGAACTGCTTAATCACACCCAACGCATTGAGCTACAGCAGGGACGCGTGCGTAAAGCCGAACGCTGGGGGCCGCGTACGCTGGACCTTGATATAATGCTGTTTGGTGATGAAGTGATGAATACCGACCGTCTGACCGTGCCACATTATGACATGAAGAACCGTGGATTTATGCTGTGGCCACTGTTTGAAATAGCCCCTGAATTACGCTTCCCCGATGACAACCAGCCGCTGGCTATCTGCCTGCGTCACGTGTCACCCTGCCCCGAACGCTGGTAATATTGCGCTTATAAAGCAGGCACGAATCATTCAGCTTGCGTCACAACACGTGCCTGAGTTTTGAGTAGATGACGAGTATCACCATATAATCTATCGAGAAATATTAAATCAATCTACCGAAACGCCTTTAATATTAGCTGAAATTTTAACCCACATCTCCTTATATCTTCTAACAAAACAATTCAAAAATTCTAAATAACGCAATTACATCATTAAAACAAATAATATAAATAATATACCGACACTCCTCTAATATTTAATAACCATTTCGACATGTATTAAAACCACCCCAAAACGAATAAAAAAACAAAAAAATGCTCATTTCATTCAAAAATTAATCAAAACCTATGGTTTAGCGTAAAAAAGACATATCAATGACATCTTCTTCAAGACAAAGGAGATAACGTAAAAAAATAATATTCAATTTATGAATGATAAAACTTTTTAAATTCAACTCATGGATTTTACAAAGTAACCACATTCAGGTTTAATTCACACGAATTAATTTCATATAAACCATATTTTTATTTACCAGATAAAAAATTGCGCCACATATTAACTTTATATAAGGATATTCTTGTGAAGAAAAAAATCATCGCACTATCGGTTGCTTTCTCCGCTGCCCTGCTCTCCGCCTCTGCACTTGCAGCATTAGACGGCGGTCAGGTCGACTTCGCTGGTCTGGTGAGTGACAACACCTGTGCGCCACATGTAAACGGTGGCAGCCAGGACGGCCAGGTACAGCTGAAAACCGCCAAAACCGCTGATATCACTGCCAACCCCGGCGTATCAGACACCACACCGGGCGTTATGCCAGAAAGATTCTATATCACCGTAGACTGCGGCGCTGCGACGTCGAATACCAAAGCCAATCTCAGCATGGCTTCCACGTTCTTCAGCAATGCCAACGGCACACTGAACAACGATAAAGCCATCATCAACCCGGCAAGCGGCGTTAACCTGGCGATTCACATGGTCGATTCGTCTGGCGCTGCCGTGGCGTACAAACAGGTGAAAGTCAACAATCCCGCAGATACTCACCAGGTGTCGTTCAAAAGCGGCATCGCCACCTTTAACTTTGTGGCGTCCTACGTCAGACAGGCCAGCGCAGTTCCTGTAACGCCGGGTTACGTGAAATCGAACACTGCCTATACTCTGACCTACGAGTAAAGGTCCGGTTCTGGAGCTATCGGCAGTAATGGGATAGCTCCTCGTTTTCCTGCTACCGCATAATAAGCACATAGCAGGCGGATGCGGTTTTATCCTGCCGCAACAATAGACAGCGAAAATAATAAAAAGCACAAACAAAATAATTTCATATAATCAATGGTGTAAACAGCAAGATTGCGAAAAATGGCCCCAAAAATAATAATGCATAATTATCCAAAGTGTCATAAAGGATAAAAACACCGAGGCTTTATATCGCATATACATGAGGCAATAAACAAGAATCATCACCCTGATTAATAATTTAAAATAAAATCATCCAAATGTTATATTTTTATATTTCATTGACGCTCCATATAATGAGCGCTGCTTTACATGAAATTATTTTTAACAAGGATATTTCTACATGAAATTAAAGTTAATAGCTTTATCGCTGGTGCTGTCTGCTGCATCAACCACAACGGCATTTGCAGCATTAGACGGTGGTCAGGTCGACTTCGCCGGTCTGGTCAGTGACAACACCTGTACGCCGCACGTAAACGGCGGCAGCCAGGACGGCCAGGTGCAGCTGAAAACCGCCAAAACCGCTGATATCACTGCCAACACCGGCGTAGCAGACACAACACCGGGCGTTATGCCTGAGAAGTTCTACATCACCGTAGACTGCGGCGCTACTACGACGAATACCAAAGCCAACATCAGCATGGCCTCCACGTTCTTCAGCAACGCCAACGGCACGCTGAACAACGATAAAGCCATCATCAGCCCGGCCAGCGGCGTTAACCTGGCGATTCATATGGTCGATTCGTCTGGCACTGCCGTGGCGTACAAACAGGTGAAAGTCAACAATCCCGCAGATACTCACCAGGTGGCGTTCAAAAGCGGCATCGCCACCTTTAACTTTGTGGTGTCCTACGTCAGACAGGCCAGCGCAGTTCCTGTAACGCCGGGCTACGTGAAATCGAACACCGCCTATACGGTTACCTATGAGTAATCGTTAACGCTTTATAAGGGAATAAAGAATTCCATTATTCCCTTTTAATCAAAAACATGGAGGAATAATAATGACCAGGATGCGTCGTTCTACTCTTATTACATTATCTCTACTCGCCACCACCTCGGCTATTAACCCGGCGAGGGCCGATATTATTCTGTCAGGCACCCGAATCGTTTACAACGAAGCCCAAAAAGACACCACTATTCGGCTGGAAAATAAAGGTTCGCGCCCGGCATTAACGCAAAGCTGGCTGGATGACGGCAATCAAAACGCCGACCCAAGCACGATTAATCTTCCTTTCAACGCCACGCCGCCGGTGTCGCGCATTGAAGCGGGCCGCGGGCAGACAGTGAAAATCACCTTTACCGGCGGACGCGCATTACCGAAAGATCGGGAAAGTATCTATTGGTTTAACGTCCTTGAAGTGCCGCCCAAAATGAAAGACGAAGACGTTAACGAAAAAAATCTTCTGCAGCTGGCATTCCGCACGCGAATTAAAATGTTCTACCGCCCAGCCGGGCTGGACGGCAACGCCTCGGAAGCGCCGCATAAATTACAGTGGCGCCTGCAGCAAAAAGCGGGCAAACCCGTGCTGCACGTCACCAATCCCACTGGCTATTTTGTTTCGTTTAATAAAGTAGAAACCAACGTAAATGGCCGAAAATACGTCGCTTCATCATCCATGGTCGCACCGAAAGCGGAAGCGGATTTTGCCATCCCTGGCTTAACCGGCATGCCGGGTAAAGCCAGTGTCAATTATATGGCCATTAATGATTTTGGCGGTGCCATCAACGGTAAAGCCGATCTTTAAATTTAGCTTCTGGACACCTTGATGAATATGTCGTCAAACAAGTTCGCTGTTTCGCTGTTAGCCCGCGTGATTATGTTCGCCGTTTGTTCGGCTTGCCCTCTCGCATGGGCCGAAAATGAAAACGTCGAATTTGACAGTTCATTTCTCATGGGGCCAGGTTCTAACAGCGTCGACCTTAGCCGCTACGCCAGCGGCAACGCCATTGCCGCCGGGATCTATGACGTCAGCGGCTATGTCAATAACACGCTGGTATCCACGCTAAAACTTGAATTTATTGACACCAATAACGGCAAAACCGAAGCCTGTATTACGCCCAAAATACTCAGCCAGTTGCACGTCCGCCTGCCCGACGATATGCCGGAAGATGCCATATGGCTCAAGCGCGACGATCGCGTGAACAGCTGCCTTAAGCTGTCGCGTGCCATTGACCAGTCAAGCGTTCACTTTGATGGCGGCGACCAGCGTCTGGATATCGGCGTGCCGCAAATGTGGGAGCAGAAAGGTTTTGCCAACAGCGTTGACCCTTCGTTATGGGACGATGGTATCCCAGCCGCCATGCTGTCGTATAACCTCAATGCCTGGAAAAACCAAAACAATGAAGGTACCGATGACAGCGTATACGCTGGCTTTAATGGCGGGGTCAACCTTGGCGCATGGCATTTTCGCGCTCAGGGCAACTACACCTGGCAGAAAAACGGCGACAGCCGCATTGACTACCAAAACCGGTACGTCCAGAGGGACATTGCTTTTCTGCGTTCGCAGCTCATTCTCGGCGAGTCTGGTACCAGCGGTGAAACCTTCGACACGGTGAATATTCGCGGCGCGCGCCTATACAGCGAGTCGCAAATGCTGCCGCCACAGCTTGCCAGCTTCGCGCCGACCATACGCGGCGTCGCCAAAAGCAACGCCCGCGTCTCCATCACCCAGAACGGCTATAAAATTTACGAAACCACCGTCCCGCCTGGGCCATTTGTTATTGACGATCTTTCACCGTCCGGCTATGGCGCGGATTTAGAAGTCACCATCACCGAGGCCGATGGCACGAAACATACCTTCACCCAACCGTTCTCATCGCTGGTGCAAATGATGCACCCTGGCGTCGGCCGTTGGGACGTCAGCATAGGCGAAGTCAATGACGACAGCCTGCGAGATAAACCCGGCCTGGCGCAGGGCACCTTTTATTACGGCTTCAACAGTACGTTTACCGGCTATAGCGGCATTCAGACCACAGATAACGGCTATCTCGCCGGGCTGCTCGGCCTGGGGATGAATACCTCGGCGGGCGCCATCTCCTTTGACGTGACGCAATCGCAAGCCAGGATTCCGGAGGATCAAACCTACTCCGGCCAGAGCTATCGCGTATCGTGGAACAAATTTTTCACACCGACCGATACCTCACTGAATATCGCGGCCTACCGCTACTCCACGAAAGAGTACCTGGGGCTGAAAGATGCGCTGACGTTGATCGATGATGCGAACCACAGTAGTGGCGACAGAGTCCGCAACATGAATAACTACGCGCGGATGAAAAACCAGTTCACCATCAGTCTTAACCAAACCCTGCAAAGCGGCGACGAGAGCTACGGCTCCATATACCTTACCGGCAGCTGGTCTGATTATTGGGTCACCAATGATTCACGCAGTAGCTTCTCGGCAGGCTACAGCAACAACTGGGGCTGGGCCAGCTATAGCGTGAGCCTGCAGCGCACCTACGATGAAGACAATAACCGCGACGACTCGGTGTATCTCAGTCTGACCATTCCACTGGATAAATTACTGGGTAGAGAAACCAGCGGCGGTGGTTTCCACACTTTAAACAGCAGCGTAAACAGCGATTTTAACGGCAGCAACCAGTTCAACACCAGCGCCAGCGGCTACAGTGCCGACAACCGCTGGAACTACAGTGTCAGCACCGCCTATGACATGCGCAAAGAGGATAAAAACCTCTCCACCGTCAGCTCTTACGTCAGCTATGACTCTGGGTATGGCAGCCTGGCCGCGTCCGCCTCTGCCAGCAACGATAGCTCGCGTCAATATTCCCTTAACACCGACGGCGGCTTTATTTTGCACCGCGGTGGCCTGACCTTCAGCAACCAGAGTTTTGGTGATAGCGATACGCTGGTGCTGATAGAAGCGCCTGGCGCCAAAGGGGCGCGAATTGACTATGGCAACAGTACGGTTGACCGCTTTGGCTACGGCGTGGGCAGTTCGCTGACCCCGTACCGGGAAAATATGGTCTCGCTGGATATTGACCAACTGGAAAACGACGTCGAACTGAAAAGCACCAGCTCGACGGTAATTCCACGCCGTGGCGCGGTGGTACTGAGTCGATTTGAGACCGACCAGGGCCGCGCAGCCATTATTAACCTCGTACGCAGCGACCATAAACCGGTTCCGTTCACCGCCGAAGTTTACGACGAGAAAAAGACACTATTAGGCACCGTAGGCCAGGGCAGCCAGGCCTTTGTACGCGGCATTGGCGACAGCGGCGATCTGGTGGTGCGCTGGACGCTCAAAAACCAATCCCAAAGCTGCCGCCTGCACTACCGGGTGACGCAGCAAGATGAGCAGAATAGCGGCAAAACGCTCGTGTTCAATGCCGTTCCCTGCATAATGCAGTAGATTACGAGGAAAGATGATGAAAATACGCCGCGTAATCTCCGCGTTGAGCCTCACCGGCCTGCTGTTTTCCCCGGCCTGTTTTGCAGGCCAACAGGGGTTGAGCGTCGACTTTACCGCCGTGATAGCGGAAACCACCTGCAGCATGAAAGTCAGCAGCGTGACGAACACCACGGTCAGCGGCAATGACCCGCAATATTCGCTTAAGATACCCGCCATGGCGCTGACGGCAGTGGTTAATACCACAGCACAGGCCGAAGGCAGCTTCAAACTTCTGCCGCAAGAGTGCAATAACAATATTACCACGCTGAAAATGACCATATGGTCAGCCGACCGAATGTCCAACAGCGACTACAAGCTGCAAAACAGCCTGAGCGGCGGCGCAGAAAACATTGCGCTTGGCTTTAAGCCCAAAGGCAGCGATGACGGCGCACTTTTCCGCCTGGATGGTTCACAAGAAGTGTTATGGCGCGCCGACCAGATAGAGAACGGCTTTGATATCAGCGCCTTTTTCCGTCGTAGCAGTACATCAATCGCCCCCACCAGCGGGGATTTTCAGGCCAAGGCGACGTTTACGTTTACCTATGAATAGCAATGAGGCTACGTTGATGCGATCTCTCTTCTCACTCTGCGGTGCGCTCCCGGCCCTGCTGATCGCCTTTCCTGGGTTTGCGGGCATCAACGCGCTGGAGATGACGGTGTCCACCACCTTCCTCCAGCCAACCTGCGAAACAACGATCACCGACAGCAGCGGTACGGTGAACTCGGTGGTCAATATCGGCGATATTTATCTTCCGCAGGTGGTGAATAAAACCAATTTCCGCACCTTTTATTTGGCCTTCAAAAACTGCTCCGGGCTGGTGAAGAATCAGGCCTCAGTCACCCTGACACCCAGAACCGGTTGCGATGGTCTTTCCGGCAGCGGCAACGGATTTCGTAACGCGCTCAACGGTAGCGACGATGCCGCTGGCGTCTCGGCGGAAGTGTGGACCACCGCCTCACCGGGCAGCAGCGGCAGCGTACAACTGCAGTGCAACAACCCGGTTAAACAAGCAGTTAATGTCACTGATGCGCACGACGACAATATCGTCAAGTGGCCGCTCAGCGCCCGCATCGTAATAGCCAATGGCAACACTATCGCCGATATACACACCGGGGGATTCTCCACCCAGGGCCTGTTCACCGTCACCTATGAGTAAAACGCCATGAGCACACTATTGGGCCGCACGCTGGCGATTGGCCTGTTGTTATTCACCTCTCTCGCCCACGCCGATAACGAGGTGGAAATCAGAGCCAATATTCTGAACACCAGCTGCGAAATCTCCCTGGATAACAATGGGCTGGTGGCATTAGGCACCAAAGATATCGACTATTTCGCGCGCGGCATTACACCGGAAGACCCCTACCAGGGGGGCGCTACGTTCTATGTCCGTGTGAAAAACTGTATGCCGGTCAGCGGGAAAGAGCCGTCGAAAATCACCCTCAACTTTTCGCCGCTTTCCGGGCGTTTCGCCACCGGGTCAACGCAAATTTTCCCCAACGACGCCACGCCGGGCGCACAAAACGTAGGCGTGGTGATCTTCTCCACTCAGGACCCCAGTCATATCGTCAACGTGATGAACCCCGACGGCACGCCACGCAGCCAGTATGACGTGACCGCCGCCACCTATCAGGACAGTCTGTACACTTTCTATGCCAGGATGCAGAAAGTGGTCTCTGCGCAGTCGATTACCGGCGGCCCGGTCAAAAGCAGCGTGCTGATTTCCGTTTATTATGAATAAGGAATTGAACATGATAAGGACATTATTCGGCCCACTCGGCGGGAAAGGCGTTACCGCCCTCCTGCTCGCCAGCCTGCTGTCTGGCGTCAGCACCGATAGCCTCGCAAAAAAAACCTATGTGTTGGGCGAGAAGCAAAGCGTCAGTTACCAGGTCGGCAGCGGCCCCTCAAAAGATGGTACGATTAATACCACCTATGATGCCGCCCCCACGGTGGTATTTAGCCGTAACGCCACCCTGGCCCCGGCCAACGTGGTGTTGAAATGGGATAACAACCACGGTTCAGGAAAAAGCTCAGAAAGTGCGTACTGCACCCAGTCAAACAAGGGCTCGGGAAACGGATTTTCGATAGACTCGGCTTTTGTAAGCGCTGGCAGCTATAACGGGGTGGAAATCTTTAAAACCAATATCCAGGGGCTCTATTTCTCGGTCAATATACATGATATGAGCGCCGCAGGGGAATTTACGTTTAGCGTCGATAACCTGAATATTCGCAGTGGCTATCAGAGTCAGGCGCTGATCCCTGTTCCCACGAGTTCAACCTGGTGCGACAGAACCAGTACCGGAAAGACAGTGGAATACTCCACCCGAGGCGGCGTCGGTTTTTACAGCACGCTCACCTTTTACACCGACCAGACCTATATCCCTGGCGCAAGCTCTATAGAACTGCTGAAGACGAACAGCTATCACTTTCGTATCTGGAATGACAACCCCGGCGCTGGCATAGCCTCAAAATCCATCCTTGTCACTTACGATATCAGCAAAATCAAAATCAGCGAACCCACCTGCTCGGCAATACCGGTCGCCAGTGGCGCCAGCGTCAAAAACAACGTTGTTGACATGGGGCGCTATAACCCGCGCGATATTCTCACAGGCGCAACGCCAGTGCCTTTCGCTATTCAGCTCGCAGGCTGCAGAGGGCTCAACAATATTAACGTCACGCTCGCCTCAAGCGCTGTGGCTAGAGACCGTAGCCTGCTCGCCAATGCGTTAGCCAACGATCGGGCCGACGGCGTGGGAGTGCAAATCAGCGGCGCGGCAAATAACTACAGCCCGCAGACCATTCTGGTGCCAAATGACGAGAACTCGGTGTATCGCGATCGGCACGATACCACCGGTGAAAACAACATCTATGATGGCACGGTTGTGGGTAATGAGCCGGGCGTAGCGCAATCTCAAACCCTCAATTTCCTGGCAACGCTGAAGCAAGACAGTAATCAGCCCATTTCCGCGGGTAATTTCAAAGCCACCGGTATCTTCACGATGGACTACCCGTAACGCTCACTCCCGGCTGGCTATGGCCGGGAGATCCCCATAAAGGGCTAACTTTCCATCGTCGCTTCCCCTACAATGCGGCCATTATATTCAGATTATTGATGACCAACAGGGGTTATGATGAAACCAACCACCATCGCCTTGCTGCAGAAATGCAAACAGGAAAAGAAACGCTTCGCCACCATCACCGCCTATGACTACAGTTTTGCCAAACTGTTTGCTGACGAAGGCATTAACGTGATGCTGGTCGGCGACTCCCTGGGAATGACCGTTCAGGGTCATGATTCTACCCTGCCTGTGACCGTTGAAGATATTGCCTACCACACCCGCGCCGTGCGTCGCGGTGCGCCCAACTGCCTGCTGCTTTCAGACCTGCCATTTATGGCTTATGCCACGCCGCAACAGGCGTTTGAAAACGCCGCGGTGGTTATGCGTGCGGGCGCCAATATGGTGAAAATTGAAGGCGGTGCCTGGCTGGTTGATACGGTGAAAATGCTCACCGAACGTGCCGTACCGGTTTGCGGCCACCTGGGATTAACGCCGCAGTCGGTGAATATCTTTGGTGGCTACAAAATTCAGGGCCGCGGCAATGCCGGAGACGTTCTGCTGGAAGATGCGCTAGCGCTGGAAGCCGCTGGCGCTCAGTTGCTGGTGCTGGAATGCGTACCGGTTGAGCTGGCGAGGCGAGTCACAGATGCGCTGTCTATTCCGGTTATCGGTATTGGCGCAGGTAACGTCACTGATGGACAAATCCTCGTCATGCACGATGCCTTCGGCATTACCGGCGGCCATATCCCTAAATTTGCCAAAAATTTCCTCGCTGAAGCGGGCGACATGCGCGCCGCAGTACGGCAGTATATTGCTGAGGTTGAATCCGGCGTCTATCCGGGTGAAGAACACAGTTTCCATTAAGGAGTCAACGTGTTAATTATTGAAACTCTGCCATTGCTGCGCCAGCATATTCGTCGTCTGCGTCAGGAAGGCAAACGCGTCGCGCTGGTCCCTACCATGGGGAACCTACACGACGGCCATATGAAGTTGGTTGATGAAGCAAAGGCTCAGGCTGATGTCGTGATCGTCAGTATTTTCGTTAACCCAATGCAATTTGATCGTGTGGAAGACCTGGCGCGCTATCCACGCACGCTGCAGGAAGATTGCGAAAAACTGAACAAGCGTAAAGTCGATGTCGTCTTTGCACCGTCAGAGAAAGAAATCTACCCACAGGGCACAGAAGGCCATACCAATGTAGATGTTCCTGGACTATCTACTATGCTGGAAGGCGCCAGCCGTCCGGGTCACTTCCGCGGTGTTTCCACTATCGTCAGCAAGCTGTTTAACCTGATCCAGCCAGATATCGCCTGCTTTGGCGAGAAAGATTTCCAGCAACTGGCGTTGATCCGCAAAATGGTAGCGGATATGGGTTATGACATTGAGATCGTCGGCGTACCCATTATTCGTGCCAAAGACGGCTTAGCCCTCAGCTCACGTAACGGCTATCTCACGGCAGAGCAGCGTAAAATCGCCCCTGGTTTATACAAAGTAATGAGCCATATCGGTGAAAAATTACAGGCTGGTGAGCGCGATCTGGAAGAGATTGTCGCCATTGCTGAGCACGAACTGAATGAAAAAGGCTTCCGCGCCGACGACATTCAGATCCGTGATGCCGACACACTGTTGGAGTTGACTGAAACCAGCAAACGCGCAGTGATTCTGGTCGCCGCCTGGCTGGGTCAGGCGCGTCTGATCGATAATCAAAGCGTTACATTAGCCCAGTAGACAGGGGTTAAAAATCAGGCAATACTGCCTGAAAATTCTCAAAGCAGGTCAATTGCGCCTGCTTAGCCAAGATAAACGACAGGGTATAGAAGTTATGATTCGCACCATGCTGCAAGGCAAGCTCCACCGTGTAAAAGTCACGCAGGCAGACCTGCACTATGAAGGCTCCTGCGCCATTGACCAGGATTTTCTTGACGCCTCTGGTATTCTGGAAAACGAAGCGATTGATATCTGGAACGTGACCAACGGGAAACGATTCTCCACCTACGCGATTGCGGCTGAACGCGGCTCCAGAATTATCTCAGTGAACGGTGCGGCAGCGCATTGCGCCGAGGTTGGCGACATTGTGATTATTGCCAGCTTCGTCACCATGTCTGATGAAGAAGCCCGTACCTGGCGTCCAAAAGTAGCCTACTTTGAAGGCGACAACGAAATGAAGCGCACCGCGAAAGCCATTCCGGTACAGGTTGCCTGACAGCCATTACCCCTGCGGCTGGTTGCTTATCAGCCGCGACATTGTCTCCAGCGAATCCGTTCTTAAAATATAAAGTCTTTTCAATAAGAACGGATTATCTCCCGGCTTAACCTTCCCTCTCACCGTGGTGACCGCCATATGGAATCCTGCGTCGCCTGCGGCTTTTACCGCCGTGGCGTTATAACCGCCAAACGGATACGAAAGATACAGGACGTAAGGATTAAACTGGGACAACGCCCGGCGCGAACGGGCGAAATCGAACAGAATATTGTGATAGCTGCGACTCAGCAGGATCGGTCGGTGATTCGCATCAACCCGATGTAAAAAATGGGTATGCGACTGGAAGTCGAACACATCCCGGATCTCGTTCAGTTCAGAGAGGCTCATAAACTGCAGCGATTTCGGATCCCACTTCTGCGGGTGGCGCTTGATGCGTGAGGAGATGATAAACGCCGTGGCCTTCATACCGTACTGCTTCAAAATGGGGTAAGCATAACGGCTCACCGACTTGAGACCATCATCAAAGGTCAGCACCACCGCCCGCGCCGGGAGATTCATTTTATTCTGCACGTAGCCTTCCAGTTGATACATCGTCAACGTGGTGTAGCCACGATCCTGGAGCCAGGCCATCTGGTTGCTGAACGCGCGTACGGAGGTTGTGGTGGAGGTATGGCGAAAGCGGGTATTCTCTTCATCGCGCAGAATATGATGGTAAGTTAGCACCGGAATACCGTTGTCTTCCTGCGCATCCAGCGCGCTAACATAGGCCAGTCGGCCACCAATGCGGATCTGGTACCAGGTCTGGTTGAGTCGGTCTTTAAGCTTGCTGATAATCGGATAACGCAGATTATCAGCCAGCACCCCAAATGGGGCGCTACCGACATCCGGAGCGTTATAAACCGATGTGTCTTTCCAGGTTATCAGACTTTGATTACTCAGCGGTTTATTGAGATCGCCCAGGCCATCATCGACTTTCTGCCGCCCCTGAACAGGCTCCAGGTGCCCCTTATCAATAAACCCGGTGCCAAAACCAAAGGCAAATTCGTAATAGTCTGCCGCGATGGGCTCAACGGCGAGGATCTGCCCGGCGCGAATATTCCCGACCGTCACCATTTTATTGCCAATCTGCGCCCATACGGCGGCGGCTTCGGTGGTTTGCATATAGCGAGCAGGCAAAGCCGCAGTGACGCTGCCAGAAAACAGGAGCAATAAAATAAGCAGAACGCGCATAACCATATGAGATAACCGAGGCGAGAAACCCTGGCTATTGTAGCAAAAACGCCATCAATACCAATGATTAATACTCATACAAATCATGCTTCAACACGAAGGGGGGATTTTTTTGTTGCTGATGCCAGAGACTGGAGACTTCAGGCCCGCCAAGCGCGACGATGCTGTCGCGAAACGCAGCACTGCTCATCGATTCCCGTGACGACAGCATTCGCTCAAGTAACGGATAAGTGATACCTGAAATCACTTCACACTGGGGGTGTTTATGGCTCATTAACGAAGCCACACGGTAAGGCGCAGCCCCGGCCATATCGGTCAGGAATATCACGCCCTCGCCCGAGTCTGTAGCATGCAGGGCATGGCACATCATGCGACTTAGCATGTTCGAGCTGAGCCCTCGCCAAAAACTTACCGCCTGACACTGGACCAAAGGACCGTGTTTTGTTTCCAGACGATGCAGCATATCCTGTGCCTTATCATCATGACAGGTAATTACCCAACCCAGCATCGCAACTCTCCCAATGAGTCTGAATCAGCAAATAGCTTATCATACACCGGACCTGCATGTTTCTTACTGTTCCAGCGCGTATATTAATATTTTCTTAATTTTCGATCTTAATCCGAAAATCATTGACCTACCTATTTACAGGAAAAATAAAAAGAACCTTAATGAGAATAAATTTATATTTAAATAAGCGCCGCGACTAACTATTTATTAGCTATAATTGAAGGGCCGTTAAGAAAAATTACATATATTTCTCACGCCAGCCAAAATATAATGTTATATGAAAAAACATTCATGTAGCGAATGCTATTAATATTTTTTATCTTTCTCTTATTATAAAGAGCGAGATAATTTTATATTTATCTTCTATAAAGGATTAGCAATGAAAAAGGTATTTTTAATTTCGGCATTATCCCTGGCAACACTGATGTCCAACGCTCACGCCGCAGATACCACCTTACTGAAAGTAAAAGGTCTGCTGACCAACGCAGCCTGTACCCCTGCGCTGGATCAGGTCGGTGTTGCTGACTATGGCCGTATCTACCTCGGCGATCTGAGCCCCACTGCAACCAACCAGTTAGGCAAAAAAAATGTCAGTCTGAATATTACCTGCACCACCGCCACCAAAGTGGCATGGACGCTGACCGATAACCATGCCGACACGCTGGCTACCGGTATCACGGTGAAAAACGCGGACGCAGCAGGTGGAGAAGCCACGGGCGCAACGACGACGGCGGGCCTGGGTAAAGCAGGCGCAGTAAACATTGGTGCCTGGGCGGTATATGTCGACACGACGGGCGTGAAAGCAAACACCGCTGCAGCTGACCTGATCTCCAGCGATGTCGCCACCGTAAGCTGGTCAAAATCCACCACTGGTGCGGTCAAAATGCAAAATGCCGGTATGCTCTCTCTGGCAACAACCGGAACAACTGAGCCGGTAGCGGTCACATCGGCGGAATTCCCACTGGTGGTGTCTGCAGCCATTCAGGATACCACGACCCTGGCTATCACTGATGACACCAATCTCGACGGTGAAGCAACCATCACGCTGAAATATCTCTAATCCGGACATGCAACACCGCCGGCACAATTGCCGAAGGGGTAGCCTGGCGGTTAGCGAACGTTTCATACGCGGCTGACCTGTATATCCCCTCAATAATTCGAGTTGCAGGACAAAACGCCTCTGCGTTTTCAACGCCGCTTGCCGCGGCTCTTTAGGAGCCGGATAAGCCTGCGCACCTGCAACCTGGAGAATGACGGGGATAAGAGAGAAAAACAAATACACCGTTTAGTTGCTTTACCTGTAAGGATTAACAATGAAAAAAACACTTTTACTTTCAGCGTTATCGCTGGCTCTGCTGGGATCCGCCGCTCACGCAGCGGATACTGCCACTCTGAAAGTCGCAGGGAGGCTCACCAATGCCGCCTGTACGCCCACCATGAGCGATGCGGGCGTGGCCGACTATGGGAAGATTTACCTCGGTAACCTGAGCGCTACCGCAACCAACCAGTTAGGGCAGAAGAATATCACGCTAAGCATTAACTGCACGGCGGCCACCAAAGTGGCCTGGCGCTTTATGGACAACCGTGCTGGTACCCGCCCGCTTGGTATAGAAGTGGCCAATGCAGATGTCTCGGGGGCTGCAACGACAGATTCTGTACGCACGAATGGCTTCGGCAAAACGGCCGGGGGCGTCAAGCTTGGTGGCTGGGCTCTCTATGTTGACCTGCCAAACCTGAAAGCCAACGGCGTGGCCGTGGATTTTCTTGAAGGCGACAACACGTTAACGCATGCCTGGCAGAAATCAACCACCGGCGCGGTGAAGAACACTTCCGGAAATGAATTCTGGTACAGCACCGCCACCACGGGCAGTCTGGAAGCGCTGGCCATTACCAACGCGGTTTTTCCACTGGTTGTCTCTGCCGCAGTTCAGAATACCGCGACGCTTGCCATCACCGACGATACCCCACTTGATGGTGAAGCCACCATTACCCTGGCCTATCTGTAATCGGTTCCCCGCTCTCCACGGGATGTGGAGAGCGTATTTCCCCATGGAGGATAACAATGATTTCCCTGCAATACCTGACATCCAAACGCGCATTACTGGTGCTGTCTCTTTCCCTGTGCCCAATAATAGCGGCACATGCCGCTGGCATGGTGCCGGACACCACGCTGCTGGTCATTGATGAATCAGATGGCGGTGGGGTCATGAACGTCAAAAATACTGACGACTACCCGGCATTACTGTACACCACCATCACTGACCTGCCCGACGACAAAGGCACCCAGGTACACGTCACCCAGCCCGTGGTGCGCGTAGAGCCGGGGCAACAGCAGCAGGTGCGTTTTATTCTGCAAACCACCGAGCAGCTCACGGTAGAGCATTACAAACGCGTCGTCTTTGAGGGAATTCCACCCAAAGACCCAACCAAAAAACGCAAAATTAGTTTTAATATTCGCCAGGATTTACCGGTGCTAATCCGTCCGAAAAGTTTACCCGTGGTTACCGACGCCTGGAAACTGCTCACCTGGTCAGGCAGCGGGCAACATCTCACGGTGAAAAACCCGTCGCCTTACGTAGTGCGCATGGACATGAACGTTACGTATCAACCTTCCGGCACGGCGGGGAGACTGCCTAAAACCTATATTCTGCCCGGTGAAACGATGAATGTTGCGGTGCCCAAAGCCATCGCCGCAGACAAATCGGTACGCTTTTCGCCTGCCAGCCGTTATGGCATTGAAGTTCCAACCTTTACCGCTCCATTAGTTCCCTGATCAGAAGGATAGATGAGTGAATAAGCTCAAGCCACTGACTTGCAGTATTCGCCATGCGCTCTGCTGTTCACTGACGATCTGTTTATTCCCGCTCACGGCAGCCGATGCCAGAGAAGTGACATTCAGTACCGACATTCTCAAAGCGCGGGGGATCAGTACCAGCGTGGCACAATACTTTGCCAACGAAGCCCGTTTTCTGCCAGGGCGGCACGCGGTTTCACTCAAAGTGAATGGCACGGAAAAAGGCACGCTTGCCCTGCGCTTTGGTGATAAAGGGCAACTTTGCGTAGATAATGATTTTACCGACGCGGCGGGGCTGCGCACGTTGTCCATCTCCGCCAGCGAAACGTGCCACGAAATTCACAGCGATTATCCTGACGCCACCCTCAATTACCGCCCCAACGATGAAACCGTAGAACTGTTTGTGCCCACCGTGGCGCTGGATAACGACTTTTACACACAGGAAAACTACGCCACTGGCGGCACGGCGGGGCTGCTGAACTATACGGTATTCAACTCACACAACGAGTTTGACACCGCCAGCAACGATTATTCACAGGCAGATCTGGAAGCGGGAATGAATATCGCTGACTGGACTCTGCGCAGCCGTTATATCGTCACCGATGATAACGGTGAACGCAATGCCGACAGCCTCTATACCTTTGCTGAGCACGTGTTTATGCAGCAGAAAATACGCGCTCAGGTTGGCCAGATCAACGTGCAGTCGGCACTGTTTAGCGGTGCGCCGATAAGCGGCGTGCAGATTCAACCAGAGCAAGGACTTATCTCAAATTTCTCCGGGGTGAGCGTTTCCGGCATTGCCCGCACCCAGCAGGCTCGCGTGGAAGTGCGTCAGTCCGGGCAGCTTATTTACTCCTCCGTGGTTCAGGCCGGGCCGTTTACGCTCGAGAATGTGCCGATCGTGCGGCACAATGCCAACCTGGACGTCAGCGTAGTGGAAACCGATAACTCGGTGACCCGTTTTATGATCCCGGCCGCCTCTTTCCGCCGTAATGGCCTGTCGCGCCCGACAGGATTAACGATGTCATTGGGTAAAGTCCGCGAGGTGGAAGGCGACTATAGCAACCCGTGGGTTTATAACGTCTCTGATGGCTGGCTGTTACATCCGCAGCTTTCTTTGCAGGCGTCCGGCGTGGCAGCACAGGATTATCAGGCAGCCGGAACGATGCTTGATTGGGCGGTGAACGATAGCTGGACGCTCTCGTCGAGTTTGCTCGGCAGCCGCGAATCCTTTGGCAGTGCGCAAAACGGCATGAAAACGGAGTTACAAAGTAATCTGTACCTCACCAGTAACTTCGCGTTATCCCTCAATGCGGCGCATTATTCGAACGGCTATCGCGAATTAACCGAAGCGCTGGATGATGAGTTTGAGCGCAGCAAAAATAGCTGGGGCGGCAACCTGAGCTGGAGTGCGCCGCTGGTGGGCACCTTTTCGCTGGGTTACAACTATGAACAGGCAAGCGACAGCGACACGGAAGACTCTCGCTATATGATCGCCTCATGGAGTAAATCGTTCCAGTATGAGTCCGTGAGCGTCAACTGGCAGCATGCGTTAAACAGTCATATCAGTGACGATAACGGTAGCCGCTACAACGATGATGACATGGTGTATGTCAATCTCAGTATACCGCTTGGCGCAAATCAGAATATCAGCGCTTATATGCGCGATCAGGGCGACCGAACCGCCTATGGCGTACAAAATAGCGGCATTATTGGCAGAAATACCAACTATTATCTGGCGGTAGAGCGTGAAAGCGCCGAACGCGACGTCAATTCGCTAAGCGGAGGCCTCAGCACCAACCTGCATTACACGCAGCTGAGCCTCGCGGCTACTGCCGACAGCGATCGGCAGCGCACTTACAACGGAACACTGTCGGGTGGAGTGGCAATTCACGATCATGGCCTCACCTTCTCGCCTTACGCCATCAAAAATACCTTTGGCATCGCGCGGTTAAGCGAATCACAAAGCGGTGTCGAAATTTCCACGCCGCAGGGCTCCGTGTGGACTGACGTCTGGGGGCAAGCGGTGATCCCGGGCGTGTCGGAGTGGCGAAAATCACGTATTGAAATTAATGCCAACAGCTTGCCGCAAAATATGGATCTGGCGAACGGGATCAAGAGCGTGGTTGCCGCCCACGGCTCGGTAAGCAAAGTGGATTTTAACGTACTGAATACACGTCGGGTCATGCTGACGGTAAAAGGTGCGGACGGGCAATGGTTACCGAAAGGAATGAGTATCGTTGATGAGCACGATAATTATCAGGTCAGTGTGGTAGACAGCGGTCGCGTCTTTATCAGCGACGTGGAAGGCAACCCTGCACTTTATGCCGTGGATGACAATATGCAGCGGATTTGTCGCATACATTACACGCTCAGCGACGAGCAGGATAAAGAGGCGTTTTATGAAACCGTGGAGGGAACCTGCCAGTGAAGATAAATGGGATTTATGGGGTCGTTGCCGCTTTGGTGCTCTCTTCCCCCTCTGCAATGGCGCAGAGTGAGTGTCAACTGACTTTATCTCAACCGACCGTGGGGTTTAACACGTTCCGACGGGAAGATAGTGTCAACACACGCCAGCAGTGGCATCAAATGCCAACGAAAGAGATCAGTGTGAACGCTTACTGCCCGCAAGACACCGTAATGGGTGTGTTTGTACAGGGAAGCGCTGGCCCGCAAGGGCGTTTTTTATTTGGTAACGGTGGCGGGCTCGCGGTACGGGTGAGCCAACTGGTCGTTGATGGGCGCCACTATTCGGTGGCAAAAACCAGCGACCGCCAGAATCTGACCGCCGAAGAAAATGCCGGCGAGACGCTGTTAATACATAACAATGACGGTATTGTGGCGGTAGAAAACCATGCGCAGGTATCGGGAAAGCAGATGTCATTTACCCTGACGCTAACCCCAGTACTCAACGATAACCAGTTTTCGCATACCACCGATGTCACCAGTCTGGAGGCGGACTTACGCTGGGAGTTGCTCACACGATAATGCTGGCCGGATGCGCCGCTCAAAACGCCATCCGGCACAACGCAACGTTAGCTGCGCAATCCTCGACCGCGCTGAATCAGGTACCAGCACAGCAAATAAAACACAGCGATAAACACCACCAGCACGCCAAATGTGGTGACCAGGGGAACATCATGAATCCCCAGGAAGCCGTAGCGGAAGCCGCTAATCATGTAGACGATCGGATTCAGATGCGAAAGCCCCTGCCAGAACGGCGGCAGCAGTGTTAACGAATAGAACACACCACCCAGATAGGTCAGAGGGGTCAGCACGAAAGTTGGGATCAGGCTGATATCGTCAAAGGTTTTGGCGAAAACCGCGTTCAACAAACCGGCCAGCGAAAACAGCACTGCCGTTAACACCAGCGTGAGCGCCACAAAGACCCAGGAATGCACCTGGAACGGCACGAAGAACAGTGAAATCGCCGTGACCAGGATCCCGACGCACAGGCCACGCGCCACGCCACCGCCGACAAAACCGGCGATGATCACGTGTGTTGGCACCGGGGCGACCAGCAACTCTTCAATATTGCGTTGAAACTTGGCGCTGAAGAATGACGATGCCACGTTAGCGTATGAGTTGGTGATCACTGCCATCATAATCAGACCCGGCACGATAAACTGCATATAGCTAAAACCGTGCATTTCGCCAATACGCGAGCCGATCAGGTTACCAAAGATAATAAAATAGAGCGTCATGGTGATGACGGGGGGAACCAGAGTCTGGACCCAGATACGCATAAAGCGGTGAATTTCTTTCGCCCAAATGCTTTTCAGCGCAACCCAATAAAGCTGCATCATGCGCCATCTCCTTGTTTTTCATGCACCAGAGAAACAAACAGTTCTTCCAGTCGGTTTGCTTTGTTCCGCATACTCAATACCTGAATCCCCTGAGCGCTCAGTTGGGAGAAGACGCTGTTAATGCCCTGCTCGCGCAGAACTTCCACTTCCAGCGTGGAAGTATCCACCAGACGATACTGATAGCCTTCCAGTTTTGGCAACGGGCTTTTCGGCGCCAGATCGAGAATAAAGGTCTCGGATTTCAGTTTAGAGAGCAGGCTCTTCATTGAGGTGTTTTCCACCAGCTCACCATGCTGAATAATGCCGATATTGCGACACAGCATTTCAGCTTCTTCGAGATAGTGGGTGGTCAGAATAATCGTGGTGCCTTTGTCGTTTAAATCTTTTAAAAAGCCCCACATTGAACGGCGCAGCTCAATATCCACGCCCGCCGTCGGTTCATCAAGGATGAGTAATTTGGGCTCGTGCATGAGTGCCCGGGCAATCATCAGACGGCGCTTCATCCCACCGGAAAGCATGCGCGCGCGCTCGTTGCGTTTTTCCCATAAATCGAGCTGCTTTAAATATAATTCGCTGCGTTTGACCGCCTCTTTATGCTCAACGCCGTAGTAACCGGCCTGGTTAACCACGATCTGCTGCACGGTTTCAAACGGGTTAAAGTTAAACTCCTGCGGGACCAGCCCAAGCTGGCGTTTGGCGTTAACCGTATCTTTATCGAGATCGTAGCCGAAAACGCTAACCCGTCCGGAGGTTTTATTCACCAGCGAGCTGATTATCCCGATGGTGGTGGACTTCCCTGCGCCGTTAGGTCCCAGGAGCGCATAGAAATCGCCCGCTTCGACTTGCAAATCTATGCCGCGTAGCGCCTGAACACCACCGGGATAGGTTTTCTTAAGTTGTTGAAGTTCCAGAGCAATGGTCATGGTTTTTTACTTACCTTACGTTCTGACATTTTATATATAGTTTAAATAATGTTGGAGTTAACCTATATTAGCCCATCGAATTTATCTGGCTTCGGGTCGTACAACTCCATGAAAGACATAGATACACTCATCAGCAACAATGCACTATGGTCAAAGATGCTGGTAGAAGAGGATCCCGGATTTTTTGAAACGCTGACACATGCGCAGAATCCGCGTTTTCTATGGATTGGATGTTCCGATAGCCGCGTACCCGCTGAACGATTAACCGGTCTTGAGCCGGGCGAATTATTTGTCCACCGTAATGTTGCCAATCTGGTTATTCACACCGACCTGAACTGCCTCTCAGTAGTGCAGTATGCGGTGGATGTGCTGGAAGTGGAACATATTATTATTTGTGGTCACTATGGTTGCGGCGGCGTCCAGGCGGCTATTGAAAATAAAGAACAGGGACTGATTGATAACTGGTTACTGCATATTCGCGATATCTGGTTTAAACACAGCTCACTACTGGGCGAAATGCCACAGGAACGCCGCATTGATACCCTTTGCGAACTGAATGTCATGGAGCAGGTCTACAACCTCGGCCACTCAACCATTATGCGTTCAGCCTGGAAGCGCGGTCAGAAAGTCACAATTCACGGCTGGGCTTACGGTATTCATGATGGCCTGCTGCGCGATCTTGACGTCACCGCCACCAGTCGCGAAACGCTGGAGCAGCGCTATCGCCAGGGGTTGTCTAACCTCAGCCAGAAACATACCAATCACAAGCAGATGCCAACAAACGGCAGCGACGCGTAAGCGACTTTTCGGCCTGCGGAAGTAACGTGCAGGCCGAATAAGCGAAGCGCCAGCAGGCGCTCCCAATATTACTCATCCAACAGCACCACTTTGCCAACATACGGCAGATGGCGATAACGCTGGGCGTAGTCAATGCCGTAGCCAACAACAAACTCATCTGGAATAGAGAATCCGATAAACTCAACCGGAACATCCACTTCACGACGGGAAGGTTTGTCCAGCAACGTACAGATGGCCAGGGATTTCGGCTCGCGCAGGCTCAGAATCTCACGCACTTTAGACAACGTATTGCCGGAGTCAATAATGTCTTCGACAATCAGCACGTCCTTGCCACGAATATCTTCATCCAGGTCTTTCAGGATTTTAACATCACGCGTGGTAGACATTCCGCTGCCGTAGCTGGATGCAGTCATGAAATCGACTTCGTGGGAGACATGCACTTCACGGCACAGGTCGGCCATAAACATAAATGAGCCGCGTAACAGACCAACCAGCACCATATCGCTGCCGCTGTCCTTATAACGTTCGTTAATTTGACGTCCCAGTTCAGCAATACGCGCTTTGATCTCCGCTTCCGGGATCATGACTTCAACAGTATGTTTCATATCTCTAACCATATGATTTAAAAACAAATCACTCAATGCTTACTTGTAATAAGCGAGCATCTAAGCGCAAGGTACGCAGTATACCAGTAAAAGCATTCACACGCGGCATCTGTTGATAAAGTTCATAACGTGACGAGTATCACGCGTTTTAGCTCCTATAATTAACTGCGAATAAATAAATAACACGCGTGATGGTATTTTTTATGGCAAATAACAACGTACGTTCTCAACGGCTTATCGTGACCCTGAGCGCCCTGTTCGCGGCACTTTGTGGACTCTATCTCCTGATTGGCGGAGGCTGGCTGGTCGCTATCGGAGGCTCCTGGTACTACCCGATCGCGGGCCTTGTCATGCTCGGTGTGGCTTTCCTGCTGTGGCGAAGTAAACGTTCTGCTCTCTGGCTGTATGCTGTCCTACTTCTCGCCACCATGATTTGGGGTGTTTGGGAAGTCGGCTTTGATTTCTGGGCACTGACGCCGCGAAGCGACATCCTGGTTTTCTTTGGTATCTGGCTTATTTTACCTTTCGTCTGGCATCGTCTGATAATCCCATCCAGCGGTGCGGTAGCCGCGCTGGTTGTGGCCCTGCTGATAAGCGGCGGCATCCTGACCTGGGCTGGCTTTAACGATCCGCAAGAGGTTCACGGCACGCTGAGTGCTGATGCCACCGAGGCCGACGCAATCTCGCCGGTTGCCGATGGGGACTGGCCTGCTTATGGTCGTAATCAGGAAGGCCAACGCTATTCTCCGTTAAAACAAATTAACGCTGACAACGTTCATCAGTTGAAAGAAGCGTGGGTATTTCGTACCGGTGATTTAAAACAACCGAACGATCCTGGTGAAATCACCAATGAAGTTACCCCCATAAAAGTGGGCGACAGTCTTTATCTGTGTACCGCCCACCAGCGGCTGTTTGCCCTCGATGCGGCCAGCGGGAAGGAGAAGTGGCATTTCGATCCACAGCTCAATACCAACACCAGCTTCCAGCACGTCACCTGTCGTGGGGTGTCTTATCATGAAGCAACGGCGGCGAATGCTTCGTCTGACATGGTGGCCGACTGTCCGCGTCGCATTATTCTGCCGGTCAACGATGGGCGCATTTTTGCTCTCAACGCTGACACCGGTAAGCTGTGCGAATCCTTTGCGAACAAAGGTATTCTGAACCTGCAAACCGATATGCCGGTAACCACGCCAGGTATGTACGAGCCGACATCTCCGCCGATTATCACCGATAAAGTGATAGTAATTGCCGGAGCGGTGACTGATAACTTCTCTACCCGCGAGCCGTCAGGCGTAATTCGCGGCTTTGACGTTAACAGCGGTAAACTGTTGTGGGCCTTTGACCCAGGTGCGAAAGATCCAAACGCGATCCCGCAGCCGGGCGGGCACTACACCTTTAATTCTCCGAACTCCTGGGCGCCTGCGGCCTATGACGCGAAGCTGGACCTGGTGTATCTACCGATGGGCGTCACCACCCCGGATATCTGGGGCGGTAACCGCACGCCGGAACAGGAACGCTACGCGAGTTCGATTCTGGCATTGAATGCCAGCACCGGTAAGCTTGCCTGGAGTTATCAGACCGTTCACCACGATCTGTGGGATATGGATTTACCGGCGCAGCCGACCCTTGCAGATATCACCGTTAAAGGAGAGAAAGTTCCGGTCATTTATGCTCCGGCGAAAACCGGTAATATCTTCGTCCTCGACCGCCGTAATGGCGAGCTGGTGGTACCTGCCCCGGAAAAACCGGTGCCGCAAGGCGCAGCTAAAGGGGATTATGTCAGCCCAACCCAGCCGTTCTCCGATCTCAGCTTCCGTCCGAAGAAAGATCTCAGCGGGGCCGACATGTGGGGCGCAACCATGTTTGACCAGCTGGTGTGCCGCGTGATGTTCCACCAACTGCGTTATGAGGGGATATTCACCCCGCCATCTGAACAAGGCACGTTGGTCTTCCCTGGTAACCTCGGTATGTTCGAATGGGGCGGTATCTCCGTTGATCCTAACCGTCAGGTCGCTATTGCTAACCCGATGGCGCTGCCGTTCGTTTCGAAGCTGATCCCACGCGGTCCCGGCAACCCAATGGAGCCGCCGAAAGATGCCAAAGGCAGCGGTACGGAATCCGGTATTCAGCCGCAGTACGGTGTGCCGTTTGGCGTCACGCTGAACCCGTTCCTTTCGCCATTTGGACTACCGTGCAAGCAACCGGCCTGGGGATATATCTCCGCGCTCGATCTGAAATCCAATAAGGTAGTGTGGAAAAAACGTATTGGTACACCGCAGGACAGCATGCCGTTCCCGATGCCGGTTCCGGTGCCATTCAATATGGGGATGCCGATGCTGGGTGGACCAATCTCCACTGCGGGCAACGTGCTGTTTATTGCCGCAACTGCCGATAACTATCTGCGCGCATACAACATGAGCAACGGTGAAAAACTGTGGCAGGGGCGCTTACCGGCCGGTGGCCAGGCAACACCGATGACGTATGAAGTTAACGGTAAGCAGTATGTGGTTATATCCGCCGGAGGCCACGGCTCATTTGGGACGAAGATGGGCGATTATATCGTGGCGTACGCGTTGCCGGACGACGCTAAATAACTGAAAAGCCCGGTGGCGCTAATGCTTACCGGGCCTACGGATGCGACATGTCGGCCGGGCAAGGCGAAGCCGCCCCCCGGCTTTTTTTATACCGTGAATCCGAGCATCATGCCGGTATCTTCATGCTCTAACAGATGACAGTGCGCCATATAGGCATGCTCTTTTGGCGCGTCGTGGTCAAACTTCACCAGCACCTCGCTGACGCCGCCCTCTACCCGCACCGTGTCTTTCCATCCTGTACGGTGGGCAGCAGGCGCTTTGCCATTTTCAGACAGAATGCGGAACTGCGTGCCGTGAATGTGGAACGGATGCAGCATCATGTCGCCCTGGCCAGAAATCACCCAGCGTTCGTGCTGACCTTTCGCCGCGGCGAACATCGGTTTATTCATATCAAACGCCAACCCGTTAATCCGGTTAGCATTATGGAAATCGAATGTACCCTCCTGCTTCATGTTGCCCATGCCGCCATGCTGCATATTCCCCATCTCACCGTGGTTCATATTGCCATGATCCATGTTCCCGTGACCCATATTGTCGTTATTCATATGGCCCATCATCTTCCCATGATCCATCCCTGCCATGGCCTGCCCGCCGTATTTCTTCATCAGCATTTGCATGCCCATCATGTCGAGCATCGGATCCATAGACAACTGCAGTTTGCGTACCGTCAGCCCATCAAGCGACGGCAGCACTGGCATAGATGTCAGCATATCCGGTAACGTGCCGGAGGCGGTAATCAGCAGCGGCTGAACGCGCATGACCGGGTGCGGTTTATCAAACGGCGCCACCGCCATGCCCATCTGACTGACAGGCAATGTGACCAGATCAAAAGCTTTACCGTCGCTCACATCCACCAGCACTTCGAAGCGTTCGCCCATCAGCATAGGAAGCTCGGTCACTTTTACCGGCTCCGCCAACAAACCGCCATCGCTGGCAATGACATACAGCGGGCGATTATCGCTGGCCGCGATATTCAGTGAGCGGGCATTACACCCATTAAGCAGACGCAGGCGCAGCCAGCCGCGCGGCGCCGCATGCTGAGGAAAAATCGCCCCGTTGGTCAGCAGCGTATCGCCAAACCAGCCGACGGCAGCGGTCATGATGTCCAGTTGATAGTTAATCTGTCCATCCGCGGAAAACTGCTTGTCCTGCATGATTACCGGCACATCATCAATGCCCCACTGCTTAGGCAGCAGCAGCTTGCGAATCTCTTCATCTTCAATCAGCACCAGCCCGGCCAGCCCCATCGCCACCTGACGACCAGTCTTGCCATGCTGATGTGGGTGGATCCAACAGGTTGCTGCCCGTTGATCCGGCGTAAAGGTCACGGAGCGTTTCCCGCCTGCAGGAATAATGCCTTGCGGCCCGCCATCGACTTCACCGGGGATTTCCAGTCCGTGCCAGTGTAGCGTTGTCTCTTCGGTAAGCTGGTTATGAATGTCGACGGTCACCGATTGCCCTTTATTCAGCTTGACCGCCGGTCCGAGCAGATTGCCGTTATATCCCCAGGTCGTGGCCGTTTTACCGGCAAAGTTTGACTGCCCGGTTTGCACGATCAGCTGGATGCGATTCGAAGCATCGGCGGTTAACAGATCAGGAATGGGTAAGGCGGGACGGTCGGCGGCAAATACGCTCCGGCTCCATAAAGGTAACGCTGACGCGACGCCCAGCGCCACGGAGTACTTTAAAAAGTCACGACGTTGCATTCTCACTTCCTTATATTCAGCAGCTTAAGCAGGCTATCTTTTAAGCATAAGCCTTCCCCTTACGGGAAGGTCAAGTGAATGGCAAATAATAAAGGTCGTCGCTTCGCTCGCAGTGTGCTAACGTTTAAATTCCGTGATGCAGTGGTAGAAGCAATGAAGACGTTTTTCAGAACAGTTTTGTTCGGCAGCCTGATGGCCGTATGCGCAAACAGCTATGCGCTGAGTGAGTCCGAAGCCGAAGATATGGCCGATTTAACGGCAGTTTTTGTTTTTCTGAAAAATGACTGTGGATACCAGAATTTACCTAATGGGCAGATTCGTCGCGCACTGGTCTTTTTTGCCCAGCAAAACCAGTGGGACCTAAGTAATTACGACACCTTCAATATGAAAGCGCTGGGTGAAGACAGCTATCGCGATCTCAGCGGTATCGGCATTCCTACGGCAAAGAAATGCAAAGCGCTCGCGCGTGACTCCCTGAGCCTGTTGGCTTACGTTAAATAGATAGTTATGCGGAGCCTACAGGCTCCGCATAAATTAACGCTGTTGCACAAATTCGCGGTATGCCGCCACTACCTGAAGAAAATCCTCTACGCCGCAAAGTGAAAAGCTCTCTTCGTCGTAATAGCTCATCCCCTCTTCTATTTCATCTCCGGAGAACTCCAGTTGATTGGCGCGTACCATCACCTCTTCGCCATCCAGCCAGAGCGTGTATTCATGTCCTGCCCGCTGCCAGGAGCGCTCACTGCCCTTCACCGCACGCGCCGCCTGTTCCACTTCATCAAGTAAGGCCAGGTTTTCTTTCACTTCTTCGTTAAACCAGTGCCCCACCACTTCGTGGCCCATGGACATACGCACTTTTACCACTCCGGTAATATCGCGCAGAAATTCGTAATCCATAATGTCTTCCTCTGCTCCCGGCAATGCGCCAATACCGCATTGCGCCTTGCTGTAATTATCGCAGCAGCGCCGCAGAAAAAAAGCGTAGCGGGTATAAGGAATAGAAATAAAAATGCCCGGAGAAGCCGACTTCTCCGGGCATTGATGCGTTTTTACACAAAACGCGTTAGCGCATTACACCGCGGTCTGGAAAATCACGCCGTCGGCTTTCTCAGTGTACTGAGACAGCTGGTCGAAGTTCAGATAACGGTAGGTGTCGACAGCGGTTTTATCCACCTGCGCCACATAGGTTTGATACTCGTCCGGCGTCGGCAGTTTGCCGATCAGTGCCGCGACCGCCGCCAGCTCCGCAGAAGCCAGGTAGACGTTCGCCCCGGTCCCTAAACGGTTCGGGAAGTTACGGGTAGAGGTCGACACCACGGTTGAGTTGTCCGCCACGCGCGCCTGGTTACCCATGCACAGTGAACAACCCGGGATCTCAATACGCGCCCCGCTCTTGCCAAAGACGCTGTAGTAACCTTCTTCGGTCAGCTGCGCGGCGTCCATACGGGTTGGCGGCGCCACCCACAGACGCGTCGGCAGCTGGCCTTTGTGCGCATCCAGCAGCTTACCGGCCGCACGGAAGTGGCCGATGTTGGTCATACAGGAACCGATGAACACTTCGTCAATCTTCTCGCCCTGCACGTCAGACAGCAGACGCGCATCGTCCGGATCGTTCGGCGCACACAGGATTGGCTCTTTAATATCCGCCAAATCGATGTCGATCACCGCCGCGTATTCTGCGTCAGCATCGGCTTCCAGCAACTGCGGATCCGCCAGCCATTTTTCCATCCCCTGCACACGACGTTCCAGCGTACGGCGATCGCCGTAACCTTCTGCGATCATCCACTTCAGCAGTACGATGTTAGAGTTCAGATACTCAACGATCGGCTCTTTGTTCAACTTGATGGTACAACCGGCAGCGGAACGTTCAGCGGAGGCATCGGTCAGTTCGAACGCCTGCTCCACTTTCAGATCCGGCAGACCTTCGATTTCCAGGATGCGGCCAGAGAAGATGTTTTTCTTGCCTTTCTTCTCAACGGTCAGCAGCCCCTGTTTGATCGCATACAGCGGAATGGCGTGTACCAGATCGCGCAGGGTGATGCCCGGCTGCATTTTACCTTTAAAACGAACCAGAACGGATTCCGGCATATCCAGCGGCATCACGCCGGTCGCCGCGGCAAACGCGACCAGACCCGAACCTGCCGGGAAGGAGATGCCAATCGGGAAACGGGTATGGGAGTCACCGCCGGTGCCGACAGTATCCGGCAGCAGCATGCGGTTCAGCCAGGAGTGGATGACGCCATCGCCAGGACGCAACGACACCCCGCCACGGTTCATGATGAAATCTGGCAGCGTGTGGTGCGTGGTTACGTCAACCGGCTTCGGATACGCGGCGGTATGACAGAAGGACTGCATCACCAGATCAGCTGAGAAGCCCAGGCACGCCAGGTCTTTCAGTTCATCACGGGTCATCGGGCCGGTAGTATCCTGAGAACCCACGGAGGTCATCTTCGGTTCGCAGTACGCGCCCGGACGAATACCTTTCACGCCGCAGGCGCGGCCAACCATTTTCTGTGCCAACGAGAAGCCGCGGCTGCTTTCCGCCACGTCTTTCGCCTGACGGAAGACGTCTGAGTGCGGCAGACCCAGCGCTTCGCGCGCTTTGGTGGTCAGGCCACGACCGATGATCAGCGGAATACGGCCACCGGCACGCACTTCGTCGATCAGCACGTCGGTTTTCAGCTCAAAGCTGGCCAGCAGTTCGCCGGTTTCGTGGTTACGCACCTCGCCTTTGAACGGGTAAACGTCAATCACGTCCCCCATGTTCATGTTTGAAACGTCGACTTCAATTGGCAGCGCACCCGCATCTTCCATGGTGTTGAAGAAGATCGGCGCAATTTTGCCGCCGAGGCACAGACCGCCACCGCGCTTGTTCGGCACATGCGGGATATCATCGCCCATGAACCACAGCACGGAGTTGGTCGCGGATTTACGCGAAGAGCCGGTACCGACAACGTCACCCACATAAGCCAGCGGGTAGCCTTTCTTCTGCAATTCTTCGATCTGTTTGATCGGGCCTACCACGCCCGGCTGATCCGGGTTAATGCCTTCACGGGCGTTTTTCAGCATCGCCAGCGCGTGCAGCGGGATATCCGGGCGAGACCATGCGTCCGGTGCCGGAGAGAGGTCATCGGTGTTGGTTTCACCGGTCACTTTAAAGACGGTAACGGTTATTTTTTCAGCCAGAGCAGGACGGTTCAGGAACCATTCGGCATCAGCCCAGGACTGCATTACCTGCTTCGCATATTCGTTGCCCGCTTTGGCTTTTTCTTCCACATCGTAGAAGTTATCGAACATCAGCAGCGTTGAAGAGAGCGCTTTGGCGGCAATCGGCGCCAGTTTGGCATCGTCCAGCGCGTCGATCAGCGGATGAATGTTGTAACCACCCTGCATGGTGCCCAGCAGTTCAATGGCTTTTTCTGGTGTTACCAGCGGGGAGGTGGTGTCGCCTTTCGCGACGGCAGCGAGAAAACCGGCTTTAACATAAGCGGCTTCATCTACGCCAGGAGGAACACGGTTGATCAACAGGTCTAACAGGAATTCTTCTTCGCCCACAGGCGGGGTCTTCAGCAGCTCGACAAGTGCGGCCATTTGGGTTGCGTCTAAAGGTTTTGGCACAATCCCCTGGGCAGCACGCTCAGCTACGTGCTTACGGTATTCTTCTAGCACGACGATATCTCCTCGCTCTCATTGTCATAATGCGGCGCTTTTGTAGATGGGCGATTCTCTTCACGCTCCTGTGAGACAGTAGTTAGTAGGGTAAATGCCCGGTACCGCATAAGGCACAATAACAGGATTTTCATTAAGTGTTAATCCGTTTACAAAAAAGCAACATAAAAAATTGGCTGAATCGTTAAGAATGGTATAGCGACAAGGCGAGAGGCAATTAAGGCTGCCTGAAGGCGCCCTGAAACGATTGATTTTCAAGCGCGACCTGCTGAATATTCCAGCGATTTCTCAGCCATCAGATATAATTGTGTAATAAATCTTCACACTCTTTTTCCGGACCTCCCGGCTGAATCCCCAATAAAAGTCAAAACTGTCTAACACGGGTGAATAATACTCGCGGCAACAAGAACGCCTCACGGCACAGCGCTTGTCTCGTTGGAGTCATTTTATGAAGTTGCCCTTTAAGCCACACTTGCTTGTCCTTCTGTGCAGTGCCGGGCTGTTTGTCGCCTCTGGCGTGATGTTCGTTAAAAGTCGCACCACGGAGCCTGCCCCGGTGACACAGCAACCGTCAGTACCGGCTCCAGCTCCCGTAGCGGCCCCTACCCCGGTCGACCAACCAGCGCCTGCTGCAATACCTACGTACACGGCGGCACAAATCGATCAGTGGGTTGCGCCTATCGCACTCTATCCGGACTCACTACTGTCGCAAATTTTGATGGCTTCAACCTACCCGGCCAACGTCATCCAGGCCGCGCAGTGGTCTAAAGACAACCCCAAAATGCAGGGTGACGCCGCTATTCAGGCCGTTGCCAGTCAACCCTGGGATCCCAGCGTGAAATCGCTGGTGGCTTTTCCGCAGTTAATGTCGCTGATGGGTGAAAATCCGCCGTGGGTACAGAGCCTGGGAGATGCTTTCCTTGCACAACCAAAAGATGTTATGGATTCCGTGCAACGCCTGCGTGCGCTGGCGCAACAGACCGGGGCGTTACAATCGACACCGCAGCAGACAGTCACCACCGTGACCAAAGCAGCACCGTCTAAAACCGTAGCCAGCGAGTCGACAACCCGTTCAGCGAGCACATCAGCCACAACGGCCACAGCAAGCCCAACGGTAATCAAGATTGAATCCACCGATCCGCAGGTGGTGTACGTTCCCACCTATAACCCGAATACGGTTTACGGTACCTGGCCAAATACAGCTTATCCGCCAACCTATCTGCCACCAACGCCAGGTGAGCAGTTTGGCAACAGCTTCGTTAACGGTTTAGGCTTCAGCCTCGGCGTTGCCACAACTTATGCCATCTTCAGCAATATCGACTGGGATGACGATGATGACTGGGATCATCATCATAATGATGACTGGGATAACCATGGCGGTTATAACCGTAACGGTGATAACAACATCAATATCAACGTTGATAATTTCAATAAAATCAGTGGACAACGGCTGACGGACGCCAACCGAACCTGGCAGCACAACCCGGCCTATCGCGAGGGCGTGCCATACCCTAATAGCCAACTCAATAACCGCTTTCACGCCACCAACACAGCTACCGGGTTCAGTTCAACACAGCAAAAACCGGTTAACCGCGATAGCCAGCGTCAGGCAGCCCTGAGCCAGATGGAAAAATCGACGGGGAAAACATTCCCGCAGACGGCGCGTACGGGCACGAAAGACGCCCAGCGTCAGGCATCCAGCCAACAGCTGAAGCAAATTTCCCAGCGTAATAACTACCGTGGCTACGACACCAAACCGCAGACGACGAAGCGGAGCACCACGCAGCAGCGAGAAAATCGCCAGACCACCTCGCAAAGACAAGAGAAACGCGCATCACAGCCCGCACAGCAACGTCCTCCCCAGCAGAGAAGCACTCAGCCACGGGCCAATGCGCTGAGCGGCAACGATAGCCGCTCCGCGAACTGGCAGGCACAGCAGCAGCGCGGCGCACAAAGCAGACAACTCGCTGCCCGCCAGCAGCCACGTCAGGCGTCTGGTGGACGCGCTGAACACCGTGAATTTCGTCATCGTTAAGGGAGCCGACATGAAAAATAAACTACTTAGTGGAATGGTGTTGTTCATGCTTTCGGCCTCGGTGATGGCGCAGCAATCCTTTAGCACACCTGACCAGGCAACCGATGCACTTGCCAAAGCCATTAGTGAGCAAAATGAGAGCGCGATGAGCAGCCTGCTTGGCGATAACTGGCGCGATTTTCTGCCGCCGGAAGGCGTTGATCCGAATGCTGTCGATCGTTTCCTGCGCGACTGGAAGGTTCATCATAGCACCGTCATTGACGGTGATACGGCGCATCTGGTTGTCGGAGACAGCAACTGGCAACTGCCGATCCCGGTTGTCAAAACCACTTCCGGCTGGCGATTTGACATGCTTGAAGCTGCCGAAGAGATCCAGACCCGCGAAATTGGCCGCAACGAACTCGCCGCCATTGAGGCATTACACGCCTATGTAGATGCTCAGCAGAGCTATTTTGCGATGAACCAAAAATACGCGCAAAAGATTGTCAGTTCTGATGGGAAAAAGGATGGTCTGTACTGGCCAGTTTCGCCCGGCGAAGCACCAAGCCCGCTTGGCCCAGCCTTCAGTCCACAGGAGCCTGGTACGGGCTATCACGGCTATCGTTTTCGTATCCTTCCCGACAAAAGCAGCGGATTTGCTATGGTTGCCTGGCCTGTTAGCTATGGTCAGACGGGCGTCATGAGCTTTGTGATAAACCAGGACGACAAGGTGTACCAGTCCGATCTCGGCAGTGATTCTGATCAGAAAGCTCGGGCGCTGTCCACCTATAGCCCAGATAAAAGCTGGCAGCCCGTCGCCCCCTGAGTAACGTCAACGGACCACATTTTATAAGCCGGGTAAGGCGAAGTAGCCACCCGGCTACTCAATTTAAATTACAGGATATTAGCGACGGATTTCGCCAGTTGCGCTTCCAGAACCGGCTTCGCTTCTTCGAATTTCAGGTTCACCTTGTTGGCATTAGACACGACGCGGGTTTGGTATTTTGCGCGATCGCCCTGTGCGCTGCTGGTTTGCAGCTTGATACCGGATGTGCCCTGACGCAGTGCGGCAACGTTATCCGTCGTCACTTTCGCTTTGCTACGCTCGGAGATCTGCAGGTCAGTAACCATGGTGTAATTCACATCTTCTACCATGGCATCCGCGGCCATACCGATCAGTCCCGCCGCCAGGCCAACACCCAGCGCCGCGCCGGAGGAGTTGCTGTTATAAGCAGTAATCCCCGCGCCCAGAGCCGCCCCCATCGCCGCCCCTTCATAGCCGGTCTTCAGGAATCCCTGAGCTTCACGCAGATCCATTTTGTCCGCTTTCAGAACGTTCGCCTGTACCCAGTAGTATGCGCTGTCCGGTGAACTGGTCACCTTATAGCCCTTTGCTGAGAGATCATTTGCCAGCAGAGTTTGCAGGTTGCTCATGTCTTTATCAGAAGTGTTTTTTACCTGAATGTAGACGGTCTTCTCGCTGGAAGGCTCCAGCCAGATGGTTTCGCTCATCTGCGTTTTCACTTCAAGATTACGTTTTTTAACGGCAGTAGTCATGGCACCACAACCGGTCAGCGTCATTGTCGCGACAACCATGCCAACAACCGCGATTTTTTTTAAAGACATGTTTTTTCCTTTTTTCGTGTAATAAGAGTCCAGAGCCTCTTCTCCGTGCGACCAGTAGCCACACAATGGCGAAAAAAGTATCGGCAGTTGCGCAATTTTTTTTAGCGAAAATATCAATAAGATGACTACCAGAACAGGTAGCTTTAGGTCAAAAAAAACGCCTCAGAAGAGGCGTTTTCACAAAGCGGGAAGATTACTTCTTCTTCGCTTTCGGGTTTGGCAGGTCGGTGATGCTACCTTCGAACACTTCTGCCGCCAGACCCACAGACTCATGCAGAGTCGGGTGCGCGTGGATGGTCAGCGCGATGTCTTCAGCGTCACAACCCATTTCGATCGCCAGACCGATTTCGCCCAGCAGCTCGCCGCCGTTAGTACCGACAATCGCACCACCGATAACACGGTGAGACTCTTTGTCGAAAATCAGTTTGGTCATACCGTCCGCGCAGTCGGAGGCGATAGCACGGCCAGAAGCAGCCCACGGGAAGGTGGCGGTTTCGTAGCTGATGCCTTTTTCTTTTGCTTCTTTCTCGGTCAGGCCAACCCATGCCACTTCTGGTTCAGTGTAGGCGATGGATGGGATAACTTTCGGATCGAAGTAGTGTTTCTTACCGGCGATAACTTCAGCGGCAACGTGACCTTCGTGAACACCTTTGTGCGCCAGCATCGGCTGACCGACGATATCGCCGATAGCAAAGATGTGCGGCACATTGGTGCGCAGCTGTTTGTCAACGCGGATGAAGCCACGGTCATCAACTTCCACGCCCGCTTTGCCCGCGTCGAGGTTTTTGCCGTTCGGTACACGACCGATTGCCACCAGTACGGCGTCGTAACGCTGTGCTTCAGCAGGCGCTTTTTTGCCTTCCATGGAAACGTAGATGCCGTCTTCTTTCGCTTCAACGGCGGTCACTTTAGTTTCCAGCATCAGGTTGAATTTCTTGCTGATGCGTTTAGTGAAGACTTTAACCACGTCTTTATCGGCAGCCGGGATAACCTGGTCGAACATTTCAACCACGTCGATCTCTGAACCCAGCGCATGGTACACGGTACCCATTTCCAGACCAATGATACCGCCGCCCATAACCAGCAGGCGTTTAGGAACGGTTTTCAGTTCCAGCGCATCAGTGGAATCCCACACGCGCGGATCTTCATGCGGAATGAATGGCAGTTCGATCGGACGGGAACCCGCCGCGATGATCGCGTTGTCGAAGTTGATCACGGTTTTGCCGTTTTCGCCTTCAACTTCCAGGGTGTTCGCCCCGGTGAATTTACCCAGACCGTTAACCACTTTCACTTTACGGCCTTTAGCCATACCAGCCAGACCGCCGGTCAGCTGAGTGATAACTTTTTCTTTCCAGGTACGAATCTTGTCGATATCGGTTTTCGGCTCGCCAAAAACGATACCGTGTTCAGCCAGCGCTTTGGCTTCTTCGATAACTTTTGCTACGTGCAGCAGCGCTTTAGAAGGGATACAGCCGACGTTCAGACAAACACCACCGAGGGTGCTGTAACGTTCTACGATGACGGTCTCCAGACCTAAATCTGCGCAACGGAAGGCAGCAGAGTAACCTGCAGGGCCTGCCCCAAGTACCACGACCTGAGTTTTGATTTCAGTGCTCATCATGACCTCTTAATTTATACCCGTCGTCCACCGGGTCGTTCTATCCGCCCGTATTTTACAAAATTGTTAACAATTTTGAAACAACAAACGGCAACCGATTTGTCTTTCGCACAATAACCTCACTGACTTCATGAGATTACCAGAAAAAAGCCGGCCGTCGGGCCGGCTTTTTCGCTTACATCACCAGGCGGCGAATGTCAGACAGCATGTTGTTGATGATGGTAATAAAGCGCGCACCATCCGCACCGTCGATTACGCGGTGGTCGAAGGAGAGCGAAATCGGCATCATCAGACGCGGCATAAACTCTTTACCGTTCCACACTGGCTCCATAGAGGACTTGGAGACACCGAGGATAGCCACTTCCGGCGCGTTCACAATCGGCGCGAAGTGGGTAGTACCCAGGCCGCCGATGCTGGAGATAGTGAAGCAACCGCCCTGCATTTCGCCAGCGGTCAGCTTGCCATCACGCGCTTTCTTGGAGATCACGGTCAGTTCACGAGACAGCTCGGTAATGCTCTTCTTGTTCACGTCTTTGAAGACCGGAACCACCAGACCATTCGGCGTATCTACCGCCACACCGATGTTGATGTATTTTTTCAGAGTCAGGCGCTGACCGTCTTCAGACAGAGAGCTGTTGAAGCGTGGCATCTGTTCCAGAGCAGCGGCAACGGCTTTCATGATGAAGACCACTGGGGTGAATTTCACGTCCAGTTTACGTTTCTCAGCTTCGGCGTTCTGTTGTTTACGGAACGCTTCCAGATCGGTGATATCGGTCTTATCGAAGTGCGTAACGTGCGGGATCATCACCCAGTTACGGCTCAGGTTAGCACCAGAGATTTTCTGGATACGGCCCAGTTCCACTTCTTCGATTTCGCCGAACTTGCTGAAGTCCACTTTCGGCCAAGGCAGCATACCCGGGATACCACCGCCTGCTGCTGCAGTCGGAGCCGCTTCAGCACGCTTGATAGCATCTTTCACGTAAGCCTGAACGTCTTCACGCAGGATACGACCTTTGCGGCCAGACCCTTTCACTTTCGCCAGGTTAACACCAAATTCGCGCGCCAGGCGACGAATCAGCGGCGTAGCGTGGACGTAAGCGTCGTTCTCAGCAAATTCAGATTTGCTTTCTGCTTTCGCTGCCGCAGCAGGTGCTGCTGCTTGTGCAGGTGCAGCGGCCGGAGCCGGAGCCGCAGCTTGCGCAGGAGCGGCTGCCGGTGCTGCGCCTTCTACTTCGAAGACCATAATCAGAGAACCGGTTTTCACTTTGTCGCCGGTGCTGATTTTGATTTCTTTTACGGTACCGGCGAACGGTGCCGGAACTTCCATAGAGGCTTTGTCGCCTTCTACGGTGATCAGTGACTGCTCAGCGGCAATTTTATCGCCCACTTTCACCATCACTTCAGTGACTTCAACTTCGTCACCGCCGATGTCCGGTACGTTAACGTCTTTCGAACCAGAAGCCGCTGGAGCCGCTGCAGCTGCCGGAGCGGCAGCCTGAGCCGGTGCGGCAGCAGGCGCTGCGCCCGCCACTTCGAAGACCATAATCAGGGAACCGGTAGACACTTTGTCGCCGGTGTTGATTTTGATCTCTTTAACGGTACCCGCGAACGGCGCCGGAACTTCCATGGAAGCCTTGTCACCTTCAACGGTGATCAGAGACTGTTCAGCCGCAACGGTGTCGCCCACTTTAACCATGACTTCGGTAACTTCAACTTCGTCACCACCGATGTCCGGTACGTGGACTTCTTTCGCCGCTGCCGCAGCAGGTGCTGCAGGCGCACTCGCAGCTTCTTTCTTCTCTTCTGCCGGAGCAGGTGCAGCAGCTGCTGCACCGTCGGCGGAATCGAAAATCATGATCAGTTTGCCGGTCTCAGTTTTGTCGCCAACAGAGACTTTGATCTCTTTAACGATACCAGCCTGAGGAGACGGAACTTCCATAGAGGCCTTGTCGCCTTCTACGGTGATCAGCGACTGTTCAGCTTCAACTTTGTCGCCCACTTTGACCAGGATCTCGGTGATTTCAACTTCATCAGCCCCGATGTCCGGTACATTGATTTCGATAGCCATTATTCTTTTACCTCTTACGCCAGACGCGGGTTAACTTTATCTGCATCGATGTTGAATTTGATGATTGCGTCAGCAACCACTTTCTTATCGATTTCGCCACGTTTAGCCAATTCGCCCAGGGCCGCTACAACCACATAGGAAGCATCAACTTCGAAGTGGTGACGCAAGTTTTCACGGCTGTCAGAGCGACCGAAGCCGTCAGTACCCAGTACGCGATAGTCATCAGCCGGTACATAAGTACGAACCTGTTCGGCAAACAGTTTCATATAGTCAGTAGATGCCACTGCCGGCGCGTCGTTCATCACCTGAGCGATGTACGGAACGCGAGGCGTTTCCATCGGGTGCAGCATGTTCCAGCGCTCACAATCCTGGCCATCACGCGCCAGTTCAGTGAAGGAAGTGACGCTATACACGTCAGAGCCTACGCCGTAGTCGTTCGCCAGGATCTGCGCAGCTTCACGGACGTGACGCAGGATAGAACCGGAGCCCAGCAGCTGAACTTTACCTTTCTTACCTTCGAGGGTTTCGAGTTTGTAGATACCTTTACGGATACCTTCCTCGGCACCTGCTGGCATGGCCGGCATGTGGTAGTTTTCGTTCAGCGTGGTGATGTAGTAGTAAACGTTCTCTTGTTTCTCACCGTACATACGCTCCAGACCATCGTGCATGATGACCGCAACTTCGTACGCGTAAGACGGATCGTAAGAGATACAGTTCGGGATAGTCAGAGACTGAATATGGCTGTGACCATCTTCGTGCTGCAGACCTTCGCCATTCAGCGTCGTACGACCGGAAGTACCACCGATCAGGAAGCCGCGAGCCTGTTGGTCGCCTGCCTGCCAGCACAGGTCACCGATACGCTGGAACCCAAACATGGAGTAGTAGATGTAGAACGGGATCATCGGCAGATCGTTGGTGCTGTAAGAGGTCGCAGCAGCCAACCAGGATGCGCCAGCACCCAGCTCGTTGATACCTTCCTGCAGGATCTGACCTTTCTCGTCTTCTTTGTAGTAAGCAACCTGCTCACGGTCCTGCGGGGTGTACTGCTGGCCGTTCGGGCTGTAAATACCGATCTGGCGGAACAGGCCTTCCATACCGAAAGTACGTGCTTCGTCAGCGATGATCGGCACCAGACGATCTTTGATCGACTTGTTCTTCAGCATCACGTTCAGTGCACGAACGAAAGCGATAGTGGTGGAGATTTCTTTGTTCTGCTCTTCCAGCAGCGCGCCGAAGTCTTCCAGAGCCGGCAGTTCCAGCTTCTCGGTGAAGTTCGGCTGACGAGCAGGCAGGTAGCCGTGCAGTTTCTGACGCTGAGCGTGCAGGTAGGTGTGCTCTTCAGAACCTTCCGGGAAGGTGATGTAAGACAGGTTTTCAACCTGCTCATCGGTCACAGGAACGTTGAAACGGTCGCGGATGTAACGCACGCCGTCCATGTTCATTTTCTTAACCTGGTGAGCGATGTTTTTACCTTCGGCGGTGTCACCCATGCCGTAACCTTTGATGGTATGGGCGAGGATTACAGTTGCTTTGCCTTTGGTTTCCTGTGCTTTTTTCAGCGCAGCGTAGACTTTCTTCGGATCGTGACCACCGCGGTTCAGAGCCCAAATCTGCTCGTCAGTCCAGTCAGCAACCAGCGCTGCGGTTTCCGGGTATTTACCGAAGAAGTGCTCACGTACGTATGCGCCGTCTTTGGATTTGAAGGTCTGGTAGTCGCCATCAACGGTTTCGTTCATCAGTTGGATCAGTTTACCGCTGGTGTCTTTACGCAGCAGCTCATCCCAACGACCGCCCCACATGACTTTGATAACGTTCCAGCCAGCACCTGCGAAGATGCCTTCCAGTTCGTTAACAATCTTGCCGTTACCGGTGACCGGGCCGTCAAGACGCTGCAGGTTACAGTTGATTACAAAGACCAGGTTGTCCAGTTTTTCACGGGTGGCGATGGTGATCGCACCTTTAGATTCTGGCTCATCCATCTCACCGTCGCCCAGGAAGGCGTAAACGGTTTGTTTAGAGGTATCTTTCAGGCCACGGTGTTCCAGATACTTCAGGAATTTAGCCTGGTAGATAGCACCGATTGGACCCAGACCCATAGATACGGTCGGGAACTGCCAGAATTCAGGCATCAGTTTCGGGTGCGGGTAGGAAGACAGGCCTTTGCCATGAACTTCCTGACGGAAGTTGTTCATCTGCTCTTCAGTCAGACGACCTTCCAGGAATGCGCGTGCGTAGATGCCCGGAGAGATGTGGCCCTGGAAGTAAATCAGGTCGCCGCCATCCTGCTCGTTGCGTGCACGGAAGAAGTGGTTGAAGCAAACATCATATACCGTAGCGGAGGACTGGAAGGATGCCATGTGACCACCCAGCTCGAGGTCCTTTTTAGACGCACGCAGTACGGTCATGATGGCGTTCCAGCGAATTGCAGAACGAATACGACGTTCCAGCTCCAGATTGCCCGGGTATTCCGGTTCATCTTCAACGGCAATAGTGTTTACATAATTGCTTGCCCCTGCACCTGCCGCTACTTTCACGCCGCCTTTGCGAGCTTCTGAAAGCAGTTGGTCGATCAGATACTGAGCACGCTCAACACCTTCTTCACGGATGACCGATTCGATCGCCTGTAGCCAGTCGCGAGTTTCGATCGGATCCACGTCATTTGGGAAACGTTCTGACATGGGGGTATTCCTTATCTATCTAATACGTTGAGTTATCTGGAACCTGTCCCATTGCGTTCTCGCCAGAGAACGCAATAAGACAGGTTCTGCGTTTAGTTGCCGCGCACTTTAATTGGCGCTTGATTTACAACATCTTCTGGTTAACGTTCTACCAGAAAAATCACTAATTCTTTCGTTGCTCCAGGCGGCGTAAGGCGCGTTCACGACGACTTTCCTCACGACTTCTGTCTAGCAGAATCTCTTCGATAAAGGCCAGGTGACGGTGAGACGCTTCACGCGCATCAATAGGCTTCCCAGCGATAATTGCTTCAAAGATACGGGTACGGTGACTGCTTACCAGCGGCAACATCTCGCGACGCGCATACAGCAATTCGAAGTTTTGCCGAACGTTCTGGGCCAGCATTGGCTCCATACACCTTAGCAAATGGAGCAGCACCACATTATGCGCCGCTTCGGTGACAGCAATTTGATACTGCAGTACCGCATCAGATTCGCCGTCAAGATCGCCGGACTGTTGAGCCAGCTCGATCGCATGGTGGAGTTCACGGATTCGCGTTTTGTCTTCATCCGTGCTGCGCAGTGCAGCGTAATAGGCTGCAATACCTTCCAGCGCATGGCGCGTCTCAAGCAGGTCAAACTGGGATTCAGGATGGTCGGAGAGCAGCTCTACCAGTGGGTCGCTAAAGCTTTGCCACAGGCTGCTCTGAACAAAAGTGCCACCGCCCTGACGACGAAGCAGTAACCCCTTCGCTTCAAGGCGTTGGATCGCCTCGCGTAAGGAGGGGCGGGAGACGTCGAACTGCTTTGCCAGCTCGCGTTCCGGTGGGAGTTTTTCTCCGGGGCGAAGTGTCCCCTCAAGAATTAAAAACTCCAGCTGCTGCTCAATCACATCGGAGAGTTTTGGTTGGCGGATTTTGCTGTAGGCCATGATTTCCTGTCTTAAGCCATTTGCCCGGAGTCAATTGGTCTTACCAATTTCATGTTCTTGACGCTAAAGTAACAAAGTATTCACCTTCTGTCCATACAGGTTTTGATTGAAATCAGTAAAGGGGGCATATTTTAACAACATTACAGATATAACGTTTCAAACATGTAACTATGCACAAATGTTAAATTTACCCACCCCGAGGTAGTTTTAACGGAATTGAAACGAAAAGTTATCTCATCTGAACCGATTCACCAGCTTATTTATCGATATTTCAATTACAAATAATGAATAGAAATTCAAAATGGAAATTTTGAGGTAGATAAACTCGCATTTACAAATGGTTTCTTTTTATTCAACTCGATAGCTTCCCCGCATAAAGCAGGTGCATTCGCGCTCGCATATCATTATTCTGATCAAGACAAAAGTATTAAGGCAACATTTTATCAAAAGCATCTGTAAACAAATTAATACAACAAACGGAATTGCAAACTTACACACGCATTGCTGCGTAGTTCAAAAAATAAGTACTCGAAAGATGAAGAGTAAAACCACACACGAGGTTTAATGATGGAAAGTCAACAGCATGGCGATCAGCTCAAGCGCGGTCTTAAGAACCGCCATATACAGCTAATCGCGCTGGGTGGCGCGATTGGTACCGGGTTATTCCTCGGTAGCGCATCCGTTATCCAGTCTGCAGGACCGGGTATTATTCTGGGTTACGCTATTGCCGGCTTTATCGCCTTTTTGATTATGCGCCAGCTTGGTGAAATGGTGGTTGAAGAGCCGGTAGCAGGCTCCTTTAGTCACTTTGCTTATAAATACTGGGGGAGTTTTGCGGGTTTCGCCTCTGGCTGGAACTACTGGGTGCTGTACGTTCTGGTTGCCATGGCTGAGCTGACGGCTGTCGGTAAATATATCCAGTTCTGGTACCCGGAGATCCCAACCTGGGCCTCTGCGGCAGCTTTCTTCGTGATTATCAACGCCATCAACTTGACCAACGTAAAAGTGTTTGGTGAGATGGAGTTCTGGTTTGCTATTATTAAAGTCATTGCCGTAGTCGCGATGATCATCTTCGGCGGCTGGCTGTTATTCAGCGGCAACGGCGGGCCGCAGGCCAGCGTCAGTAACCTGTGGAACCAGGGTGGCTTCCTGCCGCACGGCTTCACCGGTCTGGTGATGATGATGGCGATTATTATGTTCTCTTTCGGTGGGCTGGAGCTGGTCGGGATCACCGCAGCAGAAGCCGATAACCCGGAGCAAAGTATTCCCAAAGCCACCAACCAGGTTATCTACCGTATCCTGATTTTCTATGTGGGCTCGTTGGCTGTTCTGCTTTCCCTGATGCCATGGACGCGCGTCACGGCTGATACCAGCCCGTTTGTCCTCATTTTCCACGAACTGGGCGATACGTTTGTTGCCAATGCGCTGAACATCGTGGTGCTGACCGCCGCTCTTTCTGTCTATAACAGCTGCGTTTACTGCAACAGCCGCATGCTGTTCGGTCTTGCACAGCAGGGCAACGCGCCAAAAGCGCTGATGAATGTCGACAAACGCGGCGTACCGGTGAACACCATTCTGGTTTCCGCGCTGGTTACGGCTCTGTGTGTGCTGATCAACTATCTGGCGCCAGAATCCGCCTTTGGTCTGCTGATGGCGCTGGTGGTTTCCGCGCTGGTGATCAACTGGGCAATGATCAGCCTGGCGCACATGAAGTTCCGCAAAGCCAAACAGCAGCAGGGGGTTACCACCCGCTTCCCGGCTCTGCTCTATCCGCTGGGTAACTGGGTATGCCTGATTTTCATGGCCGCAGTACTGGTGATTATGCTGATGACGCCGGGCATGGCGATCTCAGTGTACTTAATCCCGGTATGGATTGCTGTTCTTGGCATTGGTTACCTGTTCAAGCAGAAAACCGCCGGCACAGTTAAAGCACATTAATTTTCCCTCCCCCACCTGCACCAGGTGGGGGTTGTTACCTGCCTCACACTTTCCCACTCATGACTGTTTAGTCCATATCAGCGGCGTTATCCTGCAACGCAAAAACACCGGTACCAGACAATAATTCTCTCCATATCTCATTCATGGAGTGCAGTTGATGGAAACCAGTAAGCTCACGGTGAAAGAAAAGATCGGCTATGGAATGGGCGACGCCGGATGCAACATCATTTTTGGCGCCATCATGTTGTTTGTTAACTATTTTTATACAGATATTTTTGGTCTGGCGCCTGCCCTGGTCGGCGTATTACTGCTCTCAGTACGCGTTATTGATGCCGTTACCGATCCCATTATGGGCGCAATGGCCGACCGTACGCGCAGCAAATATGGTCGATTTCGTCCATGGTTATTGTGGATGGCTTTCCCGTACGCATTATTCAGCGTACTGATGTTTACCACCCCGGAGTGGACATATAACAGCAAAGTTATCTATGCCTTTGTCACCTACTTCCTGCTCTCAATTACCTACACAGCGATCAATATCCCCTATTGCTCTCTCGGCAGCGTCATCACCAACGATCCGCAAGAACGCGTCGCCTGCCAGTCATATCGCTTTGTATTGGTAGGAATTGCAACTCTGCTGCTCTCCCTCACTCTGCTGCCAATGGCGGACTGGTTCGGTGGAGAAGACAAAGCCAAAGGGTATCAAATGGCGATGGCGGTACTGGCCTTCATCGGCATGTGTATGTTCCTGTTTTGCTTTGCAACCGTCCGTGAGCGTGTACGTCCTGCCGTCCCGACTAACGACGATTTAAAAGCCGATCTGAAAGACGTATGGAAGAACGATCAATGGGTAAAAATTCTGCTGTTAACCCTGTGCAACGTCTGTCCGGGCTTTATTCGCATGGCCGCCACCATGTACTACGTGACCTGGGTTATGCAGCAGAGTACGCAATTTGCGACATTGTTTATCAGCCTTGGCGTTATAGGCATGATGATCGGCAGCATGTTGGCGAAGGTGTTAACCGATCGCTGGTGCAAACTGAAAGTCTTCTTCTGGACCAACATCATCCTGGCGATTTTCTCCGCAGCGTTTTACTTCTTCGATCCGAAAGCCACCATGATGATTATGCTGCTCTACTTCCTGCTCAACATCCTGCATCAGATCCCATCCCCGCTGCACTGGTCGCTGATGGCGGATGTCGATGACTACGGCGAGTGGAAAACCGGTAAGCGCATCACTGGAATCAGCTTCTCCGGCAACCTGTTCTTCCTGAAACTGGGCCTGGCGATTGCCGGAGCGATGGTTGGCTTCCTGCTTTCCTGGTACGGCTACGACGCAGGGGCGAAAGCGCAAAGCGACTCCGCTATTAACGGCATTATGCTGCTGTTTACCATCATACCTGGCGTAGGCTACCTGATTACCGCAGGCGTGGTTCGTCTGCTGAAAGTTGACCGCGAGTTTATGCAGCAAATCCAGACAGATTTAGAAAAGCGCCGCGCCAACTATCGTGAACTGAATGAATACCACGAGATAAAAACAACAGAAACCGTAAGGAAAGCCTGATGAATCAGTGGCCTAATCCCTTTATTGAACAACGTGCCGATCCGTTTATTTTACGTGACGGTAGCCACTATTATTTCATTGCTTCAGTGCCCGAATACGATCGACTGGAGATCCGCCGGGCTGACTCGCTGGAAGGGCTGCGCACCGCCTTCCCGGTTGTCGTCTGGCGCAAACCAGAAAGTGGTCCCATGAGCCAGCTCATCTGGGCGCCTGAAATCCATCATCTGGCTGGTAAGTGGTACATCTATTTTGCCGCCAGCCACACACAGACGCTCGACAAGCAGGGAATGTTTCAGCACCGTATGTTTGCGCTCGAATGCGCGGACAGCGATCCGCTGGCAGGTATTTGGACAGAAAAAGGCCAGATTAAAACGCAGTTTGATACCTTCGCACTTGATGCCACCACCTTTAACCATCAGGGAAAACAGTGGTATCTGTGGGCGCAGAAATCGCCCGATATTGCCGGGAACTCCAATATCTATCTTGCTGAGATGGAAAACCCATGGACGATTAAAGGTGAGCCGGTGATGCTCAGCCATCCAGAATATGACTGGGAATGTCGGGGTTTTTGGGTCAACGAAGGTCCGGCGGTCATGGTTCACGGCGACAAGCTGTTTATCAGTTATTCTGCCAGCGCCACCGATGAGAATTACTGTATGGGATTATTGTGGATTGACCTCAATGCCGATCCGCTCAACCCACAGCACTGGCACAAATCACCACGCCCGGTCTTTACCACCAGCTACGAAAACCGCCAGTTCGGCCCTGGGCACAACAGTTTTACGCAAACGCCGGAAGGTGAAGATGTGCTGGTGTACCACGCCAGAAATTACACCGAAATCGAGGGCGATCCGCTGTACGACCCAAACCGCCATACGCGTCTGAAGCTCGTGCGCTGGGACAAAAACGGAATGCCTGATTTTGGCATCCCGCCAGCGGATACGTATTGAGTCATTGCACCGTTATCCGGTCTACATATGCGCCAGACCGGATAACGCGGTTACGTCGCAATCCCGGCTACAATCGCTAGATCAGCGTGCCATAAATTGTCAGCAGCGCAATGACCACCACCACCACAAACGAGGTTTTCTTCGCCATTGAAACAGCGGCTTTTGGCGTTTCGACTTTATCGGTATGGGGTTCGCGCGCCAGAGAAAACTGCGCCAAACGAGTAAGCACCTGGTATTGCGAAGTATGGAGATCAGCAAGCGATGCAAACCAGGCAGGCAGCGCTTTCTCGCCGTGTCCTAACAGCGCATAGACCACGCCCGCCAGACGCACCGGGATCCAGTCCAGCACATGCAGGATCGCATCGATACCCGATTGCAGACGCTGGTGCGGCGTCTGATAGCGCGCCAGCCAGGACTGCCAGGCACGTAAAAAAGCATAACCCACCAGCGTCACTGGTCCCCACGGACCACCGACAATCAGCCAGAATAACGGCGCCAGGTAAAAGCGAAAGTTGTTCCATAACAGCGCATTCTGCAGTTCACGCAAAAACTCACGCTCATCGCAGTCCGGCGGAACCCCATGAATAAGTGTCAGCTCGCTGGCCATCGCCTCACGAGCGTGAGCGTCAGCGCGGGCAGCCGCGTTCAAATATGCATGATAATGAAGACGCGTCTTGCCAGCGCCGATGCACAGCAAGCCAATTACGATCCACGCCACCAGTAAGGGCACGTTAAACAGTAGCCCATGGAGTGCACGTAGCAGCAGGAACGTCACCCCCATCGCAATCAGGACCATGCCTACCGTACGCATCATCGAGAAATGCTTAACCCGGCGGAAAAGAACTTCAACCCGGTGATCAAGCTGCCAGTGCTCACCCAGCTTAAAAAGGCGTTCAACAATCAACACCAGTAATGTTGTAAACAGCGTCATGTCATCTCCTTGTCCGACGAGGGGGTGACCAGGGCGCGAAACCTTGCCCAGTCAAATGAGGGCCCGGGATCGGTCTTACGCTCGGGCGCAATATTGCAATGTCCTGTCATATTGTTGGCAATGGCCGGATAACGTGTAATCAGGGCGTTCGTCACAGCGGCCAGTTGCCGGTACTGCGCATCGGTATAGGCCAGCGTATCCGTCCCTTCCAGCTCAATACCAATTGAGAAATCATTACAGCGTTCACGACCCTGATAGCTCGAGACGCCAGCATGCCAGGCGCGTTTATTAAAGGGGACATACTGCACGATTTCACCGTCACGGCGAATCAAACAATGGGCAGAAACGCGCAAATGGGCGATTCCGGCAAAATAAGGATGGGCATTGGGATCAATCGTGCCCGTAAACAGCGCGTCGATCCACGGGCCGCCAAACTCACCGGGCGGCAGGCTGATATTATGCACCACCAGCAGAGAAGGGGTTTCGTCATCCGGGCGGCAATCATAATGAGGAGAGGGAACGCGTCGCGCCTCTGCCAGCCAGCCCTCGTCTAACAACATGCAGAATCTCCTTATTGGTGGTGCTCATATCAGGTTCAGGGTAGCATGTTTCCACCTTATGATTCGTTAGCAATTTGGAGTTTTATCATGCCGCCTCGCCGCTATAACCCTGACTACCGACGTGACGCGCTGTTGGAACGCATAAATCTCGATATCCCTGCCGCTGTAGCTCAGGCGCTGCGTGAAGATTTAGGCGGAGAAGTTGATGCCAATAACGATATCACCGCACAGCTTTTACCCGAAGACATGCGCTCCCACGCTACCGTCATTACCCGCGAAGATGGCGTTTTTTGTGGGAAACGTTGGGTGGAAGAGGTCTTTATTCAACTGGCGGGCGATGATGTCAACATCACCTGGCATGTCAAAGATGGCGACAGCATTAAGGCTAATCAGCCACTGTTTGAACTGGACGGCCCTTCCCGCGTACTGCTGACCGGCGAACGTACCGCGCTTAATTTTGTGCAGACGCTTTCCGGTGTGGCGAGCGAAGTACGTAAATACGTCGACCTGCTGGCGGGGACAAAAACCCAGCTTCTGGATACGCGTAAAACCCTGCCGGGTCTGCGTACCGCGCTGAAATACGCCGTATTGTGCGGCGGCGGCGCAAATCATCGTCTGGGGCTTTCTGACGCTTTCCTGATCAAGGAAAACCACATTATTGCGTCTGGCTCGGTACGTCAGGCCGTGGAAAAAGCCTTCTGGCTGCACCCGGATGTGCCGGTTGAAGTCGAAGTCGAAAGCCTGGATGAACTGGACGACGCGCTGAAAGCCGGGGCTGACATCATAATGCTTGATAACTTCGAAACTGACCAAATGCGTGAAGCAGTAAAACGCACCAACGGCCAGGCGCGTCTGGAAGTGTCGGGTAACGTCACCCACGAAACGCTGCGCGAATTTGCCGAAACAGGCGTGGATTTCATCTCTGTTGGCGCGTTGACCAAGCACGTTCGCGCGCTCGATCTCTCCATGCGTTTTCGCTAATTGCTGTTTGTATTGCCCGATGGCGCTTTGCTTATCGGGCCATTCTGCATGCCGGAGAAGGCGTTTTCGCCGTTATCCGGCAGTTTCTTCGAGCCTCTTCGCAAATACGTTGTTTGATTCTGTAATCTCGTAAAAATCCTCGGAACCCGCCTTCCCATTCAGTTATTTGCCTCTCGCCGTGGCCCAGAGCGTTTGCCAAAGTAGCGCCAGCTAACTCAAGGAGCGAACGATGGACAAGCAACGAGGATTCACGCTTATCGAACTTATGGTGGTCATTGGCATTATTGCCATTCTTAGCGCCATCGGCATTCCGGCTTATCAAAACTATCTGCGCAAAGCCGCGCTGACCGACATGCTGCAAACCTTTGTTCCCTATCGCACGGCAGTTGAGCTTTGTGCGCTGGAGCATGGCGGGACAGAAACCTGCGATGCCGGAACCAATGGCATTCCTTCTCCAACCACCACCCGATATGTCTCCGCCATGAGCGTGGAAAAAGGCATTGTCAGCCTCAGCGGGCAGGAAAGCCTGAACGGGCTAAGCATCACCATGGCGCCGGGTTGGGACGATGCAAACGGCATTACTGGCTGGAGTCGTAACTGCGTCATCCAGAATGACAGCGCATTGCAACAGGCCTGCGAAGACGTTTTTCGTTTCGATATCAACTAAGGAAAAGAGATGAATACCACCCAACTTACAGCGCTGTGCCAACGTTATCAGGCCACATTACTGGATGCAGATAATGAAGTGGTGCACATCGCCGTCGTGGAGGCCCCATCCCACGAGCTACTGGACGCACTGCATTTTGCGACTACCCGACGCATCGACATTGTTTGCTGGACGCGTCAGCAAATGGAAGGCCACACGCATACGCCACGCAAAATGCTCCCGACGGTCGTCACTAAAAGCAGTGCCAGCGCCGCAGACTTGCTGAATCAGACGTTCCAATCCGCTCTGGTGCAACGGGCTTCTGATATTCATTTTGAGCCAGCGGAAAGTCACTATCGGATCAGATTACGTGTGGATGGCGTACTGCATGTTTTACCGGAAGTCACAATCGAGATGGGTATCGCTATTACCGCAAGGTTAAAAGTTTTAGGCAGTCTGGATATTGCCGAGCATCGACTTGCGCAAGACGGACAATTTACCGTTGAGATTTCAGGAGAATCGGTCTCTTTTCGCATCGCCACCCTGCCCTGTCGCTTCGGCGAAAAAGTAGTGCTGCGGCTACTTCATCAGGTCAATCAAACGCTGGAACTCACTGCGCTGGGAATGCAGGACGCGCAGTTAGCAGCATTTTCACAGGCGTTGCAGCAGCCTCAAGGGCTGATTCTGGTCACCGGCCCCACAGGAAGCGGTAAAACGGTCACGCTGTACAGTGCGCTGCAAACCCGAAACACCCCGCAGGTGAATCTTTGCAGCGTGGAAGATCCGGTAGAGATCCCGATCGCCGGGCTTAACCAGACTCAAATTCATCCCCGCGCCGGTCTCACTTTTCAGGGCGTATTGCGCGCTCTGCTGCGCCAGGATCCCGACATTATCATGGTGGGTGAAATCCGCGATGGCGAAACGGCTGAAATAGCCCTTAAAGCCGCACAAACCGGTCATCTGGTGCTATCAACACTGCATACCAATTCCACCACTGAAACGCTGGTACGCCTGCAGCAAATGGGGGTTGCTCGCTGGATGATCGCCTCCGCGCTGACGCTCGTTATTGCCCAGCGGTTGGTAAGAAAACTGTGTCCCCACTGCCGACAACGTCTGGAAAAACCAATCACGCTCCCCAAAGCTGCCTGGCCTACGCCACTGCCACGTTGGCAAGCCGCTGGCTGCGAACACTGCTATCACGGATTTTATGGCCGTACCGCATTGTTTGAAGTGCTTCCCGTTACGCCCGCATTGCGCCAAAGCATCGCCAACGGGACGTCAGTAGACGCAGTAGAATCGGCTGCGCAGCAATTGGGGATGAGTACGCTGTTTGAAAATGGCTGTCAGGCCGTCGAACAAGGGCTAACAACATTTGAAGAGCTGATCCGCGTACTGGGCATGCCCCATGTCAGCTAAACAGCTTTGGCGCTGGCAAGGTATTAGCAACGAAGGTCATCCACAGGAAGGCGTACTGTGGGCTGATACCCGCCCCTCATTGATACTTGCTCTCGAACAACTGCATATTACGCCACTGCGCATTAACCGTATGCACATCAAAACTTCACACTGGAGTCGCGACAGAAGCGCCGAAACCGTACATCAACTGGCAACATTACTGAAAGCAGGACTAACGCTCTCGGCAAGCTTAACTCTGCTGGCTGAACAGCATCCGAGCAGCCAGTGGCAGGCGCTACTGCGCACGCTGGCTCACGATATGGAGCAGGGGATTTCGCTCTCCACCTCGCTATCGCAATGGCAACACGTTTTTCCGCCGCTTTATCAGGCAATGATCCGCACCGGAGAGCTTACGGGTAAGCTGGACGACTGCTGTTTTGAACTCGCGCGCCAGCAAAAGAATCAACAGCAGCTCGCTGATAAAGTGAAAAAAGCCCTGCGCTATCCGATTATCATCATCACGATGGCAATGATGGTCGTATTTGCGATGTTGCAGTTTGTACTCCCTGAGTTTGCCGCCATCTACCGGACGTTCAACACTCCGCTACCGGTACTTACTCAGTGGATTATTGCCATCGCGCACTTTAGCAGCCAATGGGGATGGCTGGCAGTAGTATTCAGCATGGTTGCGGCTGCGGTATATCACTTGATAAAACAACAACCCTACTGGCTTATTCTGCGCCAGAAATTTCTGCTCGGTCTTCCGGTCATTGGGCCAATGGTGAGAGGGCAAAAACTCACGCAAATCTTCACTGTTCTGGCATTAACGCAAAATGCAGGTATTCCTTTTCTGCAAGGCCTTGAGAGCGTAGCTGAAACGCTGGACAACCCTTTCTGGTCGCAACGATTAATACAAGTACATCACAACATCAGCGCCGGAAAACCCATCTGGTTAGCGCTTAAAAATTGTGGTGAATTCAGCCCATTGTGTATACAACTGGTCAGAACAGGTGAAGCATCCGGCTCGCTGGATGCCATGCTGAGTAATCTGGCCCATCACCACGGCGATAAAACCTTGTCTCAGGCGGAGAATCTGGCTGCGCTACTTGAGCCTGCGCTGCTGATCGTTACGGGGGTGATTATCGGTACGTTGGTCGTCGCGATGTATTTACCGATTTTTCATTTGGGAGATGCGATGAGCGGGGTGGGATGACGCTGGCGCGAAGAACGCGCCAGCTATCATATTACAGGCTATTGAAAACGCGGTTTTCTTGTTCCTGTACACGAATAAACGTTGTACGTTTGGTCAGCTCTTTCAGACGGGAAGCACCGACATAGGTACAAGCAGAGCGCAGGCCGCCGAGGATATCGCGAGCGGTATTATCAACCGGGCCGCGCAGAGGCAGCTTAACGGTTTTACCTTCCGCTGCGCGGTACTGCGCAACGCCACCAACGTGACGCGTCATGGCAGATTCAGAGCTCATACCGTAGAACAGCATGAATTTCTCGCCGTTTTCTTCAACAATTTTGCCGCCGCTTTCTTCATGACCAGCTAACATACCGCCGAGCATAACGAAGTCTGCACCGCCGCCAAACGCTTTTGCCACGTCGCCAGGCATCGTGCAACCACCGTCGCTGACAATCATGCCCCCCAGACCGTGAGCAGCATCGGCACATTCAATAACCGCCGAAAGTTGCGGATAGCCAACACCGGTTTTTACACGCGTGGTACATACAGAACCCGGGCCAATGCCGACTTTAACAATGTCCGCGCCGGAAAGTACCAGCTCTTCGCACATTTCTCCGGTGACCACATTACCCGCACAAATCGTTTTTGTCGGCCATGCTTCACGTGCTTTCGACACAAACTGAACAAAATGCTCTGAGTAGCCATTTGCCACATCAATGCAGATAAAGTTCAGCGCTGGGTTGAGCGCCAGAATCTGTTTGGTTTTTTCGAAGTCTGCGTCAGACGTGCCGGTTGAAACCATTACGTGTTTGAGTACATCGGCAGAAGTCTCTGCGATGAATGCGGCCCAGTCTTCAACAGAATAGTGTTTGTGCACAGCGGTCAGGATGTCGAAGGATGCCAGCGCCGTTGCCATGGCAAACGTACCGACAGTGTCCATGTTCGCGGCAATAATGGGAACGCCGGACCAGGTCTGACCTGAATGCTTAAAGGTAAATTGACGTTCCAGCTCAACATCGGAACGGCTTTTGAGAGTAGAACGCTTAGGGCGGATAAGAACGTCTTTGAAACCTAACTTCAGATCTTCTTCGATACGCATGTGCGGATTCCTGGGGTTAATGGCGAAAAATCGAAACTCACAACTCCAGTGACGCTATCATACGCACTAATCAATGCCGCGCAAGACTGCGAAATTCTCTTTTTTTACGCTACAATCCCATAAATTTACCTGGCGAATAGCAGGTTAATCCTGCAGCAGCCTCGCCTTCGCACGCTTAACTTTTAACTGTTTGATAATCAAACTTAAACTCCGGGATCTGCATCTATGAGGTATACGGTAGCCTTAACCGGCGGCATTGGCAGTGGTAAAAGCACCGTTGCAAATGCGTTCGCTGACCTCGGAATAAACGTCATTGATGCAGATATTATTGCGCGCCAGGTGGTTGAACCCGGCACACCCGCCCTTAAGGCGATTGAAGAACATTTTGGTTCCGAGGTGATTGCCGCAGACGGCTCGTTGCAGCGACGCATTTTACGCGAACGCATTTTTTCCGCCCCAGAGGAGAAAAAATGGCTGAATGCCCTGCTCCATCCGCTTATTCAGCAGGAAACGCAGCGCCAGTTTCAGCAAGCGACGTCCCCTTATCTGTTGTGGGTTGTACCTTTGCTGGTGGAAAATTCGCTGTATAAAAAAGCCAACCGCGTACTGGTGGTAGATGTTAACCCCGATACACAGCTCAGACGCACTATGCAGCGTGATGACGTCACGCGTGAGCATGTGGAACAAATTCTTGCTGCTCAGGCAACGCGTGAAGCGCGTTTGGCCGTGGCAGACGATGTTATTGATAATAATGGCGCACCGGAAGCCATCGCTTCGGATGTCGCCCGCCTGCACGCGCTCTATTTGCAATGCGCGTTGCAGTTTGTCTCACAGGAAAAACCGTAATGCACACCCAGGTCCTTTTTGAACACCCTCTCAATGAGAAGATGCGTACATGGCTGCGCATTGAGTTTTTAATCCAACAGCTCTCCGTTAATTTACCCATTGCGGACCATGCAGGTGCACTGCATTTTTTCCGTAATATCGGAGATTTACTGGATGTATTTGAACGCGGTGAAGTCCGTACCGAACTCCTCAAAGAGCTGGAAAGACAACAGCGTAAACTCCAGGCCTGGGTTGAAGTTCCCGGCGTCGATCAAAGCAGGATCGACGCTTTGCGCCAGCAGTTAAAAAGCGCAGGCAGCATTCTGATTTCGGCCCCGCGGATTGGACAAACGCTGCGCGAAGATCGTCTGATTGGCCTCGTGCGTCAACGTTTAAGCATTCCTGGCGGGTGCTGCAGTTTCGATCTGCCAACCCTGCATATCTGGTTACATTTACCGCAATCACATCGCGACGCGCAGGTTGAAACCTGGCTTGCCAGCCTGAATCCGCTCAATCAGGCGCTGTCGCTGGTGCTGGATTTAATTCGCAACTCTGCGCCGTTTCGTAAGCAAACCAGCCTGAATGGTTTTTACCAGGACAACGGCGAAGATGCGGATCTTCTTCGCTTGCAGCTGCCGCTTGATTCGCAGCTTTATCCGCAAATCTCTGGTCATAAGAGCCGTTTTGCCATTCGCTTTATGCCGCTGGATAGCGAGAATGGCCAGGTGCCTGAGCGTCTAGATTTTGATCTGGCGTGCTGTTAAGGAGTCAACATGTCTGAACAAACCATCGTCAACTGCCCAACCTGCGGCAAACCCGTCGTGTGGGCTGAAGTCAGTCCGTTTCGCCCATTCTGCAGCAAGCGCTGCCAGTTAATCGATCTCGGTGAGTGGGCTGCAGAAGAGAAACGTATCCCAAGCTCAGGCGACTTGTCGGAAAGCGACGACTGGAGTGAAGAACAGAAGTAATTCAACTAAAACGTAGGGCGGGCAAGCGTACAGCCCGTCCTAATTTGCCGGATACGGCGTTACCTTATCCGGCTTACGCGCGACGAACACCATTAACCAGCAATCAGCTTTTCAATGACCGGTGCATTCGCAGGCGGGAAATCTTCCGCATTCAAAGCATGTTGCCCAATCCACTGCGCTGGCTGCCCCTCTTTTCCCCATGGCTCTCCTTCCCAGCTTTCAACCAGCCAGAACCACAGCGTGATATGTCTGTCCGGAAACTGATACTCCAGCTTTTCGAACAACGAGCTTTGAGTCGGCGTAATACCAACTTCTTCCTGTAGCTCGCGAACCAGCGCCTGTTCCGGCGTTTCGCCCGCTTCTATTTTTCCGCCGGGGAACTCCAGCTTATTTGCCATGTGGGCATCCGCCGCACGCTGGGTGATAAAAATTTCATGTTGCGGATTACGAATAATTCCGACGGCGATCTGCAGTATTTTCATCTTTATTGTCCATAAAAAAGGCGCAGAATTCTGCGCCTTTTCAGTAAGTTATTTTCTTAGCTCAGACGGCCATGGCACTGTTTGTATTTTTTGCCGGAACCGCAAGGACACGGATCGTTACGACCCACTTTACGATCGCCGGTTTGTGCCGCCAGCTCTTCTGCCGCAGCAGAATCATCACCTTTATGGCTCAGTTGCTGCATCTGCGCTAAACGTTCAGCTTCTTCGCGACGCTGCTGCTCCATCGCTTCTACTTCTTCAGGCATACGCACCTGAACTTTGCTCAGGGTGCTGATCACTTCGTACTTCAGTGATTCCAGCATTGATGCAAACATAGAGAAGGATTCACGCTTGTATTCCTGTTTCGGATCTTTTTGCGCATAACCACGCAGGTGGATACCCTGACGCAGATAGTCCATCGCCGCAAGGTGCTCTTTCCACAGGGAGTCGAGAGTTTGCAGCATCACGCCTTTTTCAAAGTGACGCATCATCTCCGCGCCCACAACTTCTTCTTTACGCTGATAAACTTCAACGGCGTTTGCCAGAATTCGTTCGCGCAGCGTTTCTTCGTGCAGCTCAGGCTCCTTATCCAGCCACTCTGAAATCGGCATATCCAGATCGAAGTCGTTTTTCAGACGTTCCTGCAGACCCGGGATATCCCACATTTCTTCCAGAGATTGTGGCGGAATATAGGCATCAATCGTTGCTTTGAAGACATCTTCACGGATGCTGTTGATGGTTTCGCTAACGTCAGATACGTCCAGCAGTTCGTTACGCTGGGTGTAGATTGCGCGACGCTGGTCGTTGGCGACATCATCATATTCCAGCAATTGCTTACGAATGTCGAAGTTGCGACTTTCCACTTTACGCTGCGCGTTAGCAATCGCTTTGGTGACCCACGGGTGTTCAATCGCTTCACCTGGCTTCATACCCAGTTTACGCATCATGCCGGACACGCGGTCAGAGGCAAAAATACGCATCAGCGCATCTTCCATTGACAGATAGAAACGAGAAGAACCCGCATCCCCCTGACGACCAGAACGACCACGCAGCTGGTTATCGATACGGCGAGATTCATGACGCTCAGTACCAATAATATGTAAACCACCGGCAGCTAACACTGCGTCATGGCGAACCTGCCAGGCGGCTTTGATCTGCGCGATTTGTTCCGGAGTCGGGTTTTCCAGCTCGGCAACTTCCGCCTGCCAGCTACCGCCCAGCACGATATCGGTACCACGACCCGCCATGTTAGTGGCGATTGTCACGGCCGACGGGTAACCCGCCTGCGCGACGATATCCGCTTCGCTGGCGTGGAACTTGGCGTTCAAAACGTTATGTTTGATACCAGCTTTGGTCAGTTCGTTAGAGACCACTTCAGATTTTTCAATAGAGATAGTACCCACCAGCACCGGCTGGCCATTTGCGGTACGTTCTTTAATATCTTCAATGATCGCCTGAATTTTTTCCGCTTCAGTCATGTACACCAGATCCGGTAAATCCTTACGAATCATCGGACGGTTGGTCGGCACAACCACGGTATCCAATTTGTAGATGGAGCTGAATTCAAAGGCTTCAGTATCAGCGGTACCGGTCATACCGGCCAGTTTTTCATACAAACGGAAGTAGTTCTGGAAGGTAATGGATGCCAGCGTCTGGTTCTCGTTCTGGATATCAACACCTTCTTTGGCTTCAACGGCCTGGTGCAGACCATCAGACCAGCGACGGCCCTGCATAGTACGGCCGGTGTGTTCGTCGACGATGATAACTTCGCCGTCTTTTACGATGTAGTCGACATCGCGGGTAAACAGCACATGCGCGCGCAGTGCGGCAGTCACGTGGTGCATCAGCATAATGTTGCCAGGAGAGTACAGAGACTCGCCTTCATCCATAATGCCTTCGTTAACCAGCAGCTCTTCAATCAGTACCAGACCACGTTCGGTCAGGTTAACCTGGCGCGCTTTCTCATCAACAGAGAAGTGGCCTTCCCCCTGGAACGTGTCGGAATCTTCCTTCTCCTGACGAATCAGGTGTGGGATGATTTTGTTCACTTTTTTATACATTTCCGAGCTGTCTTCAGCCGGACCGGAAATGATCAGCGGCGTACGCGCTTCATCGATCAGGATGGAGTCGACTTCATCGACCAGCGCATAATGCAGTTTACGCTGAACACGCTCTTCCGGGCTAAACGCCATGTTGTCGCGCAGGTAGTCAAAACCGTATTCGTTGTTAGTACCGTAGGTAATATCAGCATTGTAGGCCTCACGCTTGGCTGGCGCTGGCAGGCCAGACATGTTGATCCCTACGGTCATGCCGAGGAATTCAAACAGCGGGCGGTTATTTTCGGCGTCACGCTGAGCCAGATAGTCGTTCACGGTCACCACGTGTACACCCTTCCCGCTCAATGCGTTCAGGTAGGCAGGCAGCGTCGCGGTCAAGGTTTTACCTTCACCGGTACGCATTTCCGCGATACAGCGATCGTTAAGCACCATGCCGCCGAGCAGCTGGACGTCGAAGTGACGCATGCCGAATACGCGCTTACTCGCTTCACGGACCACCGCGAACGCTTCCGGGATTAGGCTCTCAACGCTGGCGCCTTTTTCCAGACGGGCGCGGAATTCAGCGGTCTTCGCTTTCAGTTCATCATCGGAGAGTTTTTCCATCTCCGGTTCCATTGCGTTGATAACATTGACCACTTTACGCATACGACGCAGCGTACGCTCGTTACGGCTACCGAATACTTTTGTTAATAATTTGATTAGCATAATAAAATCTCAAACGCCCCGCGGTGCGGAGTCAAAAATTATAAGTTGAAAGGTTCTTTTTTAGCTGAGGCGTTGAGGACCAGCGCGGATACCCTGCAACTGGCTGATCCAGACCGGAACGCTAAACGCGGCCTGAGAGGTAAAATGGGTATATGTCACGCGACTCACGGTCGCGGGCGGTCTGCCTTCTTGCGTCAGCATCGCGCTGAGCGTATTCAGCAACGCAAGATGGTGCGCCTGGATTGGCAACGGCTCTTCGGCAACAGGCAACGCCTGAGGAGCCATAGCAAAAGAAAGATGGCGAATAACCGTACGAATGGCATGCTGATGCCAGTAATCGACGGTAAAATTAGGGCGACGATTGGTCGCTTCCAGCAAAGCAAGCTGGCTAAAGTTAACTTTACCGGATTGATCGTGATTGCTGGCGGTCGCCTTCGCAGGGGTATTGGGTTCAGCAGCATTACTGAGCGCGGGCAGGCCAAAACTCGCCGCGACCATCCCCAACAGGAGATGCGGCCAGAAGTACCGTCTGCCTAACTGTCGCCAACGCGTCAGTATTCCACTCACGTTTTTGCCACCTGATATACCCTGCGTTTGGGGTTACGAATGCAAAACATTTTTTTGCGCACGAATCTTATCATTAAAGCGTACGCTCCACAGCAGTAATGACAACCAGCCATGGGTAAATATGCTCAAGAAAGCAGCGATCGCACACTATTTTAACCTAGTGGCAGGGAAAAATTTGCGTTGGAAAAGACTGCGTTAATGAGTACATAAAAAAACGACTGGCTCACCTGGCCGGAGAGAGTGCCAGATTTACCAGTCGAATTTATACGACAGCGTATGTCGTTATGCCAGTACGGTCGAAGGTGCTTTGAACGCCAGAGGCAGTTCTGCATCGTCCTGGAAGGTCACATATTCCCAGGCTTCCTGTTTTGCCAGGACTGCCTGCAACAGTTTGTTATTCAATGCATGACCGGATTTATACGCGGTGAATGCACCAATAATGTTGTGACCACACATGAACAAGTCACCAATCGCGTCGAGCATTTTGTGACGAACGAATTCGTCTTCAAAACGCAGACCGTCTTCGTTCAATACGCGATAATCGTCAACAACGATGGCACAATCGAAGCTGCCGCCCAAGGCCAGGCCACGGGACTGCAGATATTCGATATCACGCATGAAGCCGAAAGTACGCGCACGGCTGATCTGGCGCATGAACGCATCTGCAGAGAAGTTCATCGCATAGCGCTGCGTGCTGGCATCAATCGCCGGATGGTTAAAGTCGATGGTAAAATCCAACGAGAAACCATTAAACGGTTTGAATTCAGCCCACTTATCGCCATCTTCGACACGAACGGTCTCTTTGATGCGAACAAATTTCTTAGCGCTGTTCAGTTCTTCAATACCCGCATCGAGCAGCAGGTATACGAATGGAGCAGCACTACCATCCATGATCGGGATTTCCGGGGCGTTAACTTCAATAACAATGTTATCGATACCTAAGCCCGCCAGAGCAGCGTTAAGGTGCTCTACGGTTGAAATCCGCACATCATGCTCATTGACCAGACACGTACAGAGCATGGTATCACGCACAGATTTGGCATCGGCCGGGAAATCTACCGGAGGATTCAAGTCGGTGCGACGATAGATGACCCCGGTGTTGGCCGGCGCAGGGCGTAGCGTCAGCGTGACTTTTTTGCCGGTATGTAAACCGACGCCAGTCGCCTGAACGATACGTTTAAGTGTCCTTTGTTTGATCATCGTATAATCTCGCCAAATTAACTATCCAACCGAAGTGTACTATACATTCGGCGGGCCAGTTTAGCACAAAGAGCGCAGATTCCCAAATTCCAGCTAATTCTTAATCAGCTTGCTTACGCAGGAATGCTGGGATATCCAGATAATCCGGCTCTTTAGTGGTTTGCGGCGTATTGTCGTTAACCACTTTCGCTACCGGTTTTTGCTCTTGCGTCAACGGCGCCATGCCGTGTTGCTGGTAACGATCCATTACCGGCTGTTGTACCTGCTTGTTGGTTACCAGAGTGATTTCAGGACGCTTGTCCATACCAATTCCAGTCGCAACAACGGTTACGCGCAGTTCGTCGTTCATATCCGGGTCCAGAGAGGTACCGATTACCACGGTCGCGTTATCCGATGCAAAGGCACGGATGGTGTTACCCACGGTTTCGAATTCATCCAGACGCAGGTCGAAGCCCGCAGTAATGTTGACCAGCACGCCACGTGCGCCGGACAGATCGATGTCTTCCAACAGCGGAGAAGAAATTGCCATTTCAGCCGCTTCTTCTGCACGATCTTCACCGCTCGCCACGCCAGAACCCATCATTGCGTAGCCCATTTCAGACATCACGGTACGCACATCTGCAAAGTCGACGTTCATCAGACCCGGACGGGTAATCAGTTCAGCGATACCCTGTACTGCGCCTTTCAGCACGTCATTCGCTGCGCCAAATGCATCCAGCAGGGAGATCCCGCGACCCAGCACTTTCAACAGTTTGTCATTCGGGATAGTGATCAGAGAGTCCACGTGTTTGGACAGCTCAGTGATACCCTGCTCCGCGAATGCCATACGCTTCTTGCCTTCAAAGTTGAAAGGCTTGGTCACGACAGCAACGGTCAGGATACCTAAATCTTTTGCCACTTCAGCCACTACTGGCGCTGCACCAGTACCGGTACCGCCGCCCATGCCAGCGGCGATAAACACCATGTCTGCACCGTCAAGCGCTGCACGCAGAGCTTCACGATCTTCATCTGCCGCATTGCGACCGACTTCCGGGTTTGCACCCGCGCCCAGACCTTTGGTGATGCCGCTACCAATCTGAATGGTCTGTCCTACCGCCGTCTTACGCAACGCCTGCGCGTCGGTATTCACCGCGAAGAATTCAACACCTTCGATGCGCTCGCGCACCATGTGTTCAACGGCATTACCGCCACCGCCGCCGACGCCGATGACTTTAATCACCGCGTCATTGGTAAGTTCCATAGGTTCAAACATAGTTTCTCTCTCCGTTGTGCCTGTCGCCTGAGACCGTTAATGTGCGTCGGTCTCTTTAAAAATTAAAACTCTTTTCTCAGCCAGCTATTGAGTCGTTTGATCCACGAGCCAACTGATGCCGTTACGCGTTTTTCTACTTCAGCCTCACCACTCAAATGGGATTCTTTCCCGTAGTGAAGCAGCCCCACCGCCGTTGAATAATACGGCTCCTGAGCATAATCCGTCAGACCAGTAATATTCAGCGGTGCGCCAATACGCACTTGCGTATGGAACACACGCTGTGCGCAGGCCGCAAGGCCTTCAATTTGCGCAGCACCGCCGGTTAACACAATCCCCGCCGCCAGATGATGTTTCACACCCTGCTGACGAAGCTGTTCTTGTAATTGCAAAATTTCTTCGTTGACCAGGTTGAGCAGCTCGGTATAACGCGGCTCAATGACCTCTGCCAGAGTCTGACGTTGCAGGCTACGCGGTGGACGCCCCCCCACGCTTGGCACTTCAACGCTCTCGTCTTTACCCACGATGGAACCCAGTGCGCAACCATGACGCACTTTGATGGCTTCGGCATCGCTTGGCGGCGTACCAAAGGCATACGCGATATCGCTGGTCACGACATTCCCGGCATAGGGGATAACTTTAGTGTGGCGCAACGCCCCGCCAGTATAAACGGCGATATCCATTGTACCACCACCAATATCGACCACGCAGACACCCAGCTCACGTTCATCTTCCGTCAAGACGGAATAACTGGCTGCCAACCCGGCAAAAATCAGTTGGTCAACTTTCAGACCACAACGTTCAACAGCTTTGACGATGTTCTTCGCCATGTCGTTGTGGCAGGTTATAAGGTGGACTTTTGCCTGCATACGCACGCCGGAAAGACCGACCGGATTTTTGATACCTTCCTGGTAGTCAATGGCGTATTCCTGCGGAATAACGTGCAGAACGCGATGTTCATCGCGAACACGTACGGACTTTGCCGTATGAACCACGTTTTCCACATCTTCCTGCGTCACTTCCTCTTCGGAAATGGGCACCATACCAATTTCATTCTGACAGCTAATGTGTTTACCGGAAAGCGCCAGATACACAGAGGAGATCTGGCAATCTGCCATCAGCTCAGCCTGGTCAATGGCGCGCTGTACGCACTTCACCACAGACTCAAGGTCGTTCACCCCGCCTTTATCCATACCTCGCGATGGGCAACTGCCCACGCCAATGATATTGACCATACCGTCGGGCAGAACTTCCCCTACTAAAGCGGCTACCTTCGCGGTGCCAATCTCCAGTCCAACTACCAGTTTTCTGTCCGTCGCCTTGATCATTGTTGTTCTGCCTGTGCCTGATTCTGTTGCTGATTAGATTCCTCAGGAGGCAAGGGAACCCAGCCTACTGCCGCTCCTGAGTCATAACGCAAATCAACGTAGCTAATCCGTTTGCCATCGGTTTGCGCCTGCTGCTGTAAAACCGGGTAGAGTTCCACAAAGCGAGCCAAACGTTTTATCGTATCGCCCCTGCCCAGATTCAGCTTAATATCGTTATTCAGCGTCAACTGCCAGGAACGACGAGCGGTCATTGCCGCTTCCTTCAGGGTGAATCTATCCTTAGCCAGCACCTGCCCCATGTCACGGAACCCTTGCAACACTTCACTCGCGCTGCCTTCCGGCCCGTACAACATGGGTAATACCTGCTTATTGGCCCGACCGGTTGGGACGCTGAACGTATTTCCTTCGGCATCCACCATATGTTGGTCATTCCAACGCGCTATTGGCACATATTCAACCAGATGAATCTTCAATTCATCAGGCCATTGCTTTCTGACGCTCGCCTGTTTGATCCAGGGGAGACGTTCAATCTGGCTCTGGATGATGTTCACATCCTGAGTCATAAAGGTTCCCGGAGCGCCCAGCGCCAGGATGGACTGACGGATATCGTCATTGCGCGTGTAATGCCGTTCACCGGTTAACACCAGTTTTGACAATGGCAAACGCTGCGCATCTTCCATCCATCCCAATACTACCCAGCCGCTGACAAACACGGTGCACAGCACTGTCAACAGAAACAGTATTCCTGCAAGACGCGTTCCATTATTGCGGCGTGAGGAGTTTACTTCTTCTTCATCACCGTTTCGTGTGTTCAGCGCAGCCTGCGACATATCAGTCCGCCAACTCCAGAATTCGTACCACCAACTGCGAGAAGCTCAAACCCGCCTGACGCGCCGCCATCGGCACCAGGCTGTGGCTGGTCATACCCGGAGAGGTATTGGCTTCCAGCAGATAAAACTGGTCATCGCTGTCCAGCATGACGTCAATACGGCCCCAACCTTTACAGCCCAATGCGGTCCATGCTTTCAGGACTAATTCCTGCAAACGGGCCTCTTGTTCGACTTCCAGACCTGCTGGGCAGAAATATTGTGTCTCATCAGAGAGATACTTCGCCTCATAATCATAGAAGGTTCCCGCGGGTTGGATACGTATTGACGGTAAAATTTCTTCGCCGAGCATCGCAACTGTAAATTCCGAGCCACTGAGCCATTTTTCAATCAGTACTTCTTCATCATGCTGAAAAGCCAATGCTAATGCACCATGCAAAGCATTTTCTTCTTCAACTTTTGACATCCCTACGCTAGAGCCTTCACGGCTTGGCTTCACAATTAGCGGCAGGCCTAACGCAGAAATTTTTGTAACCACTTCATCGCTAAGACCTTTTTCGAACTCAGCGCGGGTCAGCGCAACCCAAGGTGCGACGGGTAAACCTGCGCCCTGCCACAGCAACTTGCTGCGCAGTTTGTCCATCGAAATCGCGGAAGCCATGACGCCGCTGCCGGTATACGGCAGGCCAATCAGCTCCAGCATGCCCTGCAACGTGCCATCTTCACCACCACGACCATGCAGCGCAATAAACGCCTTCTGAAAACCCATTGATTTCAGAAGAGTGACATCAACCTCTTTTGGGTCAATCGGATGGGCATCCACACCACCCTCACGTAACCCAGCCAGCACGGCCGCGCCGGAATTCAGCGATACTTCACGCTCTGCGGAGGTTCCCCCTAACAGGACCGCGATTTTATCAGCCATGTTGTCCTTCCTCCGGGTTTTGCGGCTTCAGTTTGATTTCAGCTAAGGAACGCGCGATTTTGCCGATATTTCCAGCGCCTTGCACCAAAATCAGATCGTTGCCGGTTAATACGGGGGCCAACATTTCAGCCGCCAGGGCCGGATCGGAGACCAGAATCGGATCGATCTTACCGCGACTGCGAATAGTACGGCACAGCGAGCGGCTGTCAGCACCCGGAATCGCGGCTTCGCCTGCGGCATACACATCCAGCATCAGCAGCGCATCGACCTGGGTCAGCACGTTGGCAAAGTCGTCGTATAAATCGCGCGTACGTGTGAACCGGTGCGGCTGGAACAGCATCACCAAATTTTTGTCCGGCCAGCCCGCGCGCGCAGCTTTGATCGTGGCGTCAACTTCCGTTGGGTGATGACCATAATCATCAACCAGCATCGCAGTCCCGGTTTTACCGTTCACCGGCTCAAGCGGGAATTCACCGAGGAAGTCAAAACGACGCCCGGTCCCCTGGAAACTTTCCAGCGCACGTAAAATAGCCTCGTCTTCAATACCTTCTTCTGTCGCGACCGCCACCGCCGCCGCCGCATTCAGGGCATTGTGGCGACCCGGCGCGTTTAACGTAACGCGTAAATCAGCCATCCCCTGGCGCAGCAGCGTAAAGTGCCCTTGTGGGCCGATCTGCTGGTAATCTTCAACGCGCACATCGGCATCGTCGCTAAAACCATAGGTTGTGGTTTGACGGCCGACTCGCGGTAACAGTTCGCGGATCACCGGATCGTCAACACACATCACCGCACGACCATAAAACGGCAAGTTATGCAGGAAATTTATAAACGTCTGCTTTAAATTTTCGAAGTCGCCATGGTAGGTATCCATATGGTCAGCTTCGATATTGGTGACAATCGCCACCATCGGCTGCAAATGCAGGAATGATGCGTCGCTCTCATCCGCTTCGGCAATCAAATAACGGCTATGACCCAGACGCGCATGGACGCCTGCTGCTTTCACCAGACCACCGTTGACGAAAGTCGGATCCAGACCCGCTTCCGCATAGATGCTGGAGACCATCGCCGTGGTCGTGGTTTTACCGTGCGTCCCGGCAATGGCGATACCGTGACGAAAACGCATTAACTCCGCCAGCATTTCAGCACGACGGATCACCGGAATGCGCGCTTCATGCGCCGCAACAATTTCCGGGTTATCTGCAGAAATAGCGCTGGATACCACCACCACGCTCGCATCACGCACGTTTTCCGGGCGGTGATTAAAGAAAATCGTGGCGCCCAGATTCGTCAACTGCTGCGTCACCGGATTCGGCGCTAAGTCAGAACCGCTGATCTGATAACCTTCATTGGCCAAAACTTCGGCAATACCGCCCATACCAGCACCACCGATGCCGACAAAGTGAATGTGCCGAACGCGACGCATTTCGGGCACGATGGAACGCAGTTTTGCCAGTTGTTGTGTATTCATTCTTTAGCCATTAACTTCTTAGTTCATGCGATGCAAAAGGCATCACCACAATTACGCCCGGGCAGCCCGGCTCACTTCGTTTGCAACACGCTCTGTGGCATCCGGTATGGATGCGGCGCGCGCACGTTCTGCCATGGTTAATAAGGTTTCTCGCGACCACCCGGCAAGGGTGCTGGCGACGGCATCCACAGTAAACTGCGGCTGCTCAAGAATTTTGGCCGCGCCCGCTTTCTCCAGCGGCAGCGCATTCCAGTATTGCTGTCTGTCTTTGTGCTGGAACGGTACAAACAGCGCAGGCAAACCTGCGGCGGCAATTTCGCTCACCGTTAGCGCACCTGAGCGACAGACCACGACATCCGCCCATGCGTAAGCTGCCGCCATATCATCAATAAACTCAGTGACCTTGTGTTGCGGTTGTCCCGCGTCGACATAAGCCTGCTCAACGGTTTGCTGCGCACCTTTACCGCTCTGATGCCAGATAGTCACCGCATCACCAAGCCTGGCGGCAACCTGCGGCATCGTCTGGTTAAGCACGCGTGCGCCCTGAGAACCACCGACGACCAGCACGCGAACCGGACCTTCACGTCCAGCCAGACGCGCTTCAGGTAATGGCAGCGCCAGCACGTCAGTACGTACCGGGTTGCCCACCACATCCGCATTTGGGAATGCGCCAGGAAAGGCTTGCATCACCTTCGTTGCAATCTTCGCCAGCCATTTGTTGGTTAATCCAGCAATGCCGTTCTGCTCATGCAGAACCACCGGAATGCCTAATGACCAGGCCGCCAGACCGCCAGGGCCAGACACGTAGCCGCCCATACCCAGCACCACATCAGGCTTAAACTGCTTCATGATGGCGCGCGCCTGACGCCAGGCATTAAAAATACGCACGGGCGCGGCAAGCAGTGCGTTAACGCCTTTGCCACGCAAACCGGAGATGCGAATAAAGTCAATTTCAATGCCATGTTTCGGCACTAAGTCCGCTTCCATACGATCGGCGGTGCCCAGCCAACGAACCTGCCAGCCCTGCGCCATTAAATGGTGCGCGACCGCCAGCCCCGGGAACACATGCCCGCCGGTACCGCCCGCCATCACCATTAACCGCTTCGGTTGACCACTCATCGTGCACCTCGTGTAAACGCCTGGGCTTTTTCCAGACGCGTTTCATAATCAATACGTAACAAAAACATGATGGCCGTTGACATAATCAACAAACTGGAACCACCATAACTGATCAGCGGCAACGTCAGACCTTTGGTTGGCAGCATACCTGCCGCCGCACCGACATTTACCAGCGCCTGAAAGCTAAACCAGATCCCGATGGAGCAGGCTAAAAAGCCTGAAAAACGGTGATCAATTTCCAGCGCTTTACGACCAATCGACATCGCGCGAAAAGCGACGAAGAATACCATTAAAAGTGCCAATACCACACCGATATAACCCAGCTCCTCCCCAATGATGGCGAAGATGAAGTCGGTGTGCGCTTCCGGTAAATACTCCAGTTTTTGTACTGAATTACCTAAGCCTTGTCCCCAAACCTCACCGCGACCAAAAGCCATCAGAGATTGTGTCAGCTGGTAACCGCTGCCGAACGGATCTTCCCACGGGTTCCAGAAAGAAGTTACGCGGCGAATACGATACGGCTCGGCAAGGATCAGCAGTACGACCGCCGAAATCCCCATGCCGATGATGGCGATGAACTGCCACAGTTTCGCGCCGGCGAGAAACAGCATCGCCAAAGTAGTAACAAACAGCACCACCACCGTACCAAGGTCAGGCTGCGCCAGCAGTAAAATAGCCAGCACCAGGATCACGCCCATCGGTTTTAAGAAGCCGCGCAGGTTGTTACGCACCTCATCCACTTTACGCACCAGGTAATTGGCGAGATAACAGAACAGCGACAGCTTGGTAAATTCTGCTGGCTGAATACGCAGCGGACCCAACGCAATCCAGCGCGACGCCCCGTTAACGGAGCTACCCACCACCAGCACGATCAGCAGCATGATGATTGAGGCTATCAGCATCGTCGTACTGTACTTTTGCCAGAACTCCATCGGCAGACGCAGCGTCACCATCGCCAGACAAAACGCGAGGAAGATGTACAACGCGTCACGCTTAGCAAACAGGAAAGGATCACCCGCCAGGCGTTGCCCTACGGGCATCGATGCCGATGTCACCATCACGAAGCCGATCGCCGCCAAACCAAAGGTTAGCCACAGCAGCATGCGGTCATACATGATCAGGCTGTCGGCGTCTTTATCACGCGAAGCCATCACCCAGCCTTTAAGCGCCGCGAAGATCCACGCCAGGACACCCAGTCCTGGTAAGCGCGGCAGTCTCAGACGAGGGAGAGATAAGCGCATCAACCCAACTCCTTCGCCAGACGGGCAAAGACATCACCGCGTTGCTCAAAGTTCTTGAACTGATCGAGGCTGGCGCAGGCTGGCGACAGCAGCACCATATCGCCCGACTTCACGCGCGGCGCAAGCAGACGCATAGCCTGCTCCATAGTTTCAGTTTGTTCCGCAATCTCAGGTCGCAGAGCGGCGAGTTGCGCGCCATCGCGGCCAAAGCAGTACAGACGAATGTTATTGCCGGTCAGGTAACGCTGCAACGGCATAAAGTCAGCGGATTTCCCGTCGCCGCCCAGCAGCAGGTGCAGCGTGCCGTCAACGTGCAGGCCATTCAGTGCGGCTTCAGTGCTGCCGACGTTGGTGGCTTTAGAATCGTTAATCCAGCGTACGCCGTTATGGTTCAGCACCAACTGAAAACGGTGCGCCAGACCGGTAAAGGTGGTCAGCGCTTTCAGACTCGACGCCCGTGGTAAACCCGCGGCATCCGCCAGCGCCAGCGCAGCCAGGGCGTTGGTATAGTTATGCTGACCTGAAAGCGTCATCTCTTTCACGTTGAGGACTTTTTCCCCTTTCACCCGCAGCCAGGTTTCGCCCTGCTGACGATTCAGGTGATAGTCCCCCATATTGACGCCAAAGCTCACGCAGCGCTCATCCGCCCCGCGAATCGGCATGGTCAGCGCATCATCGGCGTTGACCACACATACTTTCGCGTTCTCATAGACGCGCAGTTTGGCCGCACGGTACTGCTGCAGGCCAAACGGATACCTGTCCATATGATCTTCGGTGACGTTCAAAATGGTGGCCGCCACGGCCTGTAAACTGGAGGTTGTTTCCAGTTGGAAGCTCGACAGCTCGAGAACATACAGCTCGCGTTCGTCATCCAGCAGCATCAGCGCAGGCAGGCCAATATTACCACCAACCCCCACATTCACACCGGCAGCTTTCGCCATCTCGCCGACCAGCGTAGTGACGGTACTTTTCCCGTTGGACCCGGTGATCGCGACGATCGGCGCCTGAGCTTCGCGACAAAACAGCTCAATGTCGCCAACAATTTCAATCCCGGCATCAGCAGCAGCGCTCAACGAAGGGTGCGCCAGGGCAATACCAGGGCTGGCGACGATGAGATCGGCAGCCAGCAGCCAGTCATCATTCAGGCTACCAACATGACGCTCAACCGCTTCCGGTAATTTATCCAGACCAGGCGGCGTCGCACGGGTATCCATCACGCGCGGCGTCACGCCACGCGCCAGGAAGAAATCCACGCAGGACAGTCCGGTCAACCCCAGACCGATAATGACGACTTTTTTACCCTGGTAATCAGCCATGATTAACGTACCTTCAGCGTTGCCAGGCCAATCAGCACCAGCATCAGCGAAATAATCCAGAAGCGCACAATGACGCGCGGTTCCGGCCAGCCCTTCAGTTCATAGTGGTGGTGAATCGGCGCCATACGGAAGATGCGCTGTCCGCGCAGCTTAAATGAGCCAACCTGCAGAATGACCGACAGCGTTTCTACAACAAATACGCCGCCCATGATCACCAGCAGGAACTCCTGACGCAGCAGCACGGCAATAATGCCCAGCGCGCCGCCCAGCGCCAGCGATCCGACGTCGCCCATAAAGACCTGCGCCGGATAGGTGTTAAACCACAGGAAGCCCAGGCCCGCGCCGACAATCGCCGTACAGACGATCACCAGCTCACCCGCATGACGTAAATAGGGAATGTGCAGATAGCTGGCGAAGTTCATGTTACCGGTCGCCCACGCCACCAGCGCAAAGCCTGCTGCGACGAACACAGTCGGCATAATGGCAAGGCCATCCAGACCGTCGGTGAGATTGACCGCGTTGCCGGTCCCCACAATCACGAAGTACGCCAGCAGAACATAGAACAGACCCAGTTGCGGCATCACGTCTTTAAAGAACGGCACCACCAACTCGGTCGCCGGAGTATCTTTACCGGCCAGATACAGCGCAAAGGCCACGCCCAGCGCAATCACCGACATCCAGAAATATTTCCAGCGCGCAATCAGGCCTTTGGTGTCTTTGCGTACCACTTTGCGGTAGTCATCGACAAAACCGATAATGCCGTAACCGATCAGAACCACCAGCACGCACCAGACGTACGGGTTCGACGGGTATGCCCACAACAGAACAGAGATAACAATTGCGGTGAGGATCATAATCCCGCCCATGGTAGGCGTACCGCGTTTACTGAAGTGCGATTCCGGACCGTCGTTACGCACGACCTGTCCGAAGGACATTTTTTGCAAGCGGGCGATCATGCGCGGGCCCATCCACAAAGAGATGAACAGCGCGGTCAGCAGGCTGACGATGGCGCGAAACGTCAGATAGGAAAAGACGTTAAAGCCGGAATAATATTTGACCAAATGTTCGGCCAGCCAAACTAACATGTCCCATTCTCCTGTAATGCGCGTACTACCTCTTCCATGGCGGCACTACGTGAACCCTTCACTAAAATCGTCATGACCTGATGTTCTGCAATCAATGCTTTAAGATGCGCGGTCAGCGCGGTTTTATCCGCAAAATGCTCACCAACGCCGCTGGCATGGCTAATTGCCTGACTCAGTTTCCCTGTACTCAGCACACGGTCGATACCCGCCGCCTTCGCAGCGATACCCACCTGCACGTGACATGCTTCGCTTTCCGCGCCAAGCTCTGCCATATCGCCAACCACCAGCACGCGATAGCCTGGCATTTCAGACAGCACCTGTACCGCTGCGGTCATGGATCCGACGTTAGCATTATAGGAGTCGTCCAGCAGCAGTTGGTTTTCTGCCAGTTGAATCGGGAACAGACGCCCCGGTACCGCTTGCAAATCCTTCAGACCCGCTTTGATCGCGTCGTGTGTCGCGCCTACCGCCATAGCGAGCGCCGCCGCCGCCAGAGCGTTAGCAATGTTATGGCGACCCGGCAGCGGTAGCAGAACATCAATGCTTCCGGTTGGCGTTTGCAGCGTAAATTCCGTGCCGTGTGAGGTCACATGTACGTTGGCCGCCGAAAAGTCGCTGTTAGCCGCATTCGGCGAAAAACGCCAGACTTTGCGATTGCCGATAATGTTCTGCCAGTTCAGCCAGTCGTTGTTGTCGGCATTCATAATGGCGATACCGTTCGCTGACAGGCCGGTAAAAATCTCACCTTTTGCCTTCGCTACGCCCGCCAGAGAGCCGAAACCTTCCAGATGCGCGGCGGCAAGGTTGTTCACCAGCGCGGCTTCCGGGCGAGTCAGGCCAACGGTCCAGGCGATTTCACCCTGATGATTGGCGCCGAGCTCAATCACGGCATAGTCGTAATCGTTGTTTAAGCGCAGCAGCGTCATCGGAACGCCGATGTCGTTATTCAGGTTTCCCGCGGTATATAACGTGTTGCCACACTTACTCAAAATGGAGGCCGTCATCTCTTTGACTGACGTTTTACCAGAAGAGCCGGTCAACGCGACAACACGCGCCGGAACCTGGGCGCGTACCCACGCTGCCAGTTCACCAAACGCCAGACGCGTATCGTTAACAATCAACTGCGGCAGATCGGTGTCCAGAGGACGGCTGACCAACAGCGCGCCCGCCCCGCTCTCTTGTGCCTTGTCGGCAAAATCATGAGCGTCAAAACGTTCGCCTTTCAGTGCCACAAACAGGCAGCCTGGTGTCACTTTACGCGTATCGGTTGTCACCGCATCAAGGGTCAGATCGGCCCCTTTCAGTTCGCCGCGGAGGATCTCAGCCAGTTGGCTGAGCGTTACGCTAATCATGCGATTACCCCCAGCAGGCGCGCTGCCGTTACGCGGTCAGAATAGTCAAGGCGCTGTGCGCCGACGATCTGGTAGTCTTCGTGACCTTTCCCGGCCACCAGCACCACGTCGTTTTCTTTCGCCTGCATAATGGCGTTTGTCACCGCTTCTGCGCGACCTTCCATCACCTTCGCCTGCCCGGCATCCAGCATCCCCGCCAGAATATCGTTAATAATGGCGCGCGGCTCTTCGGTACGCGGGTTGTCATCGGTCACCACAACAACATCTGCAAACTGCTCGGCAATTGCGCCCATCAACGGACGTTTGCCTTTATCGCGATCCCCGCCGCAGCCAAAGACGCACCACAGTTTGCCAGTGCAGTGCAAACGCGCTGCCTGCAGCGCTTTTTCCAGCGCATCTGGCGTATGGGCGTAATCAACCACCACGGTGGTTTTACCCGGTGCGCTGAACACTTCCATACGCCCGCAAACCGGCTGTAATTGTGCCGCCGTTTTCAGTAAATCAGCTAACGGATACCCCAGCGCCAGCAGCGTTGCCAGCGCCAGCAGCAGATTGCTGACGTTAAACGCCCCCATCAGGCGGCTTTCAATTTCGCCGTCGCCCCATGAGGAGGAAAATCGAATCGTCGCGCCGCTGTCGTGATAATCCACGTCAATCGCTTTTAACCAACGACCGTGACAGTTCGGGTTGATATGGCCTTCCATCGACACAGCAACCGCATCCGGCAATTTTGCCAGCCAGCGACGACCGACTTCATCATCCGCATTGACAATAGCCTGACCGCAATGGTGCGTGGAATACAGCAGCCATTTCGCGGCTTCGTAGTGCTCCATATCGCCGTGGTAATCCAGATGATCGCGGCTCAGGTTGGTGAATACCGAGGCGGCAAACTTCAGCGCCGCCACACGATGTTGCACCAGACCGTGCGAGGAGACTTCCATCGCGCCCACCGTGGCACCCTGCGCAACCAGCCCTGCCAGCACATGCTGGACATCAACGGCTGAACCGGTGGTGTTTTCCGTTGGGATCACTTTACCCAACAGGCCATTGCCTACCGTGCCCATTACCGCGCTGGTTTCACCAAGCAGTTGGCTCCACTGTGCCAGCAATTGGGTGGTGGTGGTTTTACCGTTCGTCCCGGTCACGCCGACCAGGCGCATTTTCTCAGAAGGCTCGTGGTAAAAACGGCCTGCCAGTGCAGATAAGCGTTCGTTAAGCTGGCTCAGATAGATAACCGGTACACCGTGCATTTCGCGGATTTCACCGTCAGCAGCTTCATCTTTTGCTTCTGCAATAATGGCAGCCACACCTTGCGCTATCGCCTGCGGGATATACCGACGCCCGTCCGCCTGATGACCCAATACTGCGACAAAGAGATCGCCTGATGCAGCCACACGGCTGTCGAGCGTCATCTCCCGCAGTGCTCGCTCCGGTGCACCCGGCACCCATGGAGCAAGAAGGTCGCGCAAATTACGATCTGCCACCTGTTGCCTCGCCTTGATTATTCACAAATTCATTTTTATCGCCCGTTGTCAGCGCATCCGGCTCGATGTTCATGGTGCGCAGAACGCCGCCCATGATGGCACCAAAGACCGGCGCGGAAACGGCGCCACCGTAGTATTTACCCGCCTGCGGATCGTTGATAACAACAACCAGCGCGAAGCGCGGCTGACTCGCAGGCGCAACGCCTGCGGTATAAGCAATGTATTTGTTGATGTAGCGGCCATCCGGCCCCACTTTTTTCGCCGTACCGGTTTTAATGGCGATACGATAGCCTTTAATCGCCGCCTTCACGCCGCCGCCACCGGGCAGCGCCACGCTTTCCATCATGTGCACCACGGTGCGTACGGTCGCTTCCGGGAAGATACGCTCGCCCGGAACGGGAGGATCAACTTTGGTAATCGACAGCGGGCGATAAACGCCATAGCTGCCGATCGTTGCGTAGACTCGCGCTAACTGTAACGGCGTTACCATCAGCCCGTAGCCGAAAGAGAAGGTGGCCCTCTCTATGTCAGACCACCGTTGTTTTTGAGGATATAAGCCACTGCGTTCTCCGACCAACCCCAAATTGGTCGCTTTTCCCAGCCCAAAACGTGAGTAAGTGTCTACTAACGCTGAGGACGGCATCGCTAACGCCAGCTTGGAAACACCGACGTTACTCGACTTCTGCAAAACCCCGGTGAGGGTCAATTCGCTATAACGCGCCACGTCTTTGATTTCGTGGCCATTAATTCGGTAAGGGATAGTGTTGAGCACGGTGTTTTCGCGTACAACGCCACGCTGCAGCGCCGTCATCACCACCATCGGCTTAACGGTAGAACCCGGTTCAAACACGTCGGTAATGGTACGGTTGCGCATAGCGTCTTTTGGCGTACCGGTGAGATTGTTTGGGTTGTAAGACGGGCTGTTCGCCATCGCCAGCACTTCACCAGTATTTACATCCACCAGCACCGCGCTGCCTGATTCCGCCTTGTTAAAGGCCACAGCGTTATTCAGTTCACGGTAGACCAGCGCCTGTAAACGCTCATCAATACTCAGCGCAAGGTTATGCGCCGCCTGGCTGTCGGTAGAGGAAATATCCTCAATGACGCGGCCATAACGGTCTTTACGTACAATACGCTCACCCGGTTGTCCGGTGAGCCATTTGTCGAAGCTTTTCTCAACGCCTTCAATCCCCTGACTGTCGACGTTAGTAAAACCGATGAGGTGAGCGGTCACTTCTCCGGAAGGATAGTAACGGCGGGACTCTTCACGCAGGTGAATCCCTGGCAGCTTGAGTTTTTTGATGTAGTCAGCCATGTCAGGGTTTACCTGACGTGCCAGATAGATAAAGCGTCCTTTCGGGTTGGCGTTAATGCGGGAAGCCAGTTGATCAAGCGGGATATTCAGGGCCGTCGACAGCGCTCGCCAGCGCTCGCCAACGCTCACGCCGCCTGCATCATGCACCTCTTTCGGATCGGCCCAAATCGCCTTCACCGGTACGCTCACTGCCAGCGGACGTCCTGAACGGTCGGTAATCATTCCGCGCGAGGTGGACACTTCCTGGACGCGCAGAGAGCGCATATCGCCCTGACGTACCAGCATGTCCGGCGCGATGATTTGCAGCCAGGCAACGCGCCCCAGCAGAAAACCCAGTGCCAGCAAAATACAGCCGCACAGTAACGCAAAACGCCAACTGATAAAGTTGGCTTGTTCTTCCTGGCGTTTTGGTTTGTGCGTTTTTGCCGCTGCTTTCATGCGTCGCGTTTATCCTTATTTTTGTACTACGATGTTTTCTTGTGAGGGATCAACATGCTGCATTTGCAGCTTTTCCGTTGCGATCCGTTCAACACGGCTATGATCACCGAGCGCATTCTCCTCAAGGATCAAGTTGCGCCATTCGATATCTAACGCATCTCGCTCCAGAACCAGTTGCTCACGCTGCGCGGTCAGTAACCGCGTATGGTGTGCTGTGGTCACGACGGTAACCGCCGTCAAAATAATGCAAATGAACAGGCAGAGTGGCAGCTTCCCATACCGCAAAAGATCGTCACCGATCACGCCAGGCAAGGCATGGCGCTCGTTGCTTCCTATCGATCCCTTAACTTTGCTGAGGGCTTCTGTCACTCTGCCGATCATGCGTTCGTCCTCTCTGCAATACGCAGAACTGAACTACGGGCACGAGGATTTTCAGCAACCTCTTCTTCGCCCGGCATCATCTTGCCTAGTGCTCTTAACTCACGGCCGCCCAGCTTTTTGATCTGCGCTTCGGTCATCGGTATTCCAGCCGGAACCTGAGGACCACGGCTTTGTTCACGCATAAAGCGTTTCACAATGCGATCTTCAAGCGAATGGAAACTGATTATCGAAAGGCGACCTCCTGGTGCCAGCACGCTGAGCGAGCTTTTTAGCGCCTGCTCTATCTCCTCCAGTTCACTGTTCACCCAAATGCGCACCGCCTGGAAGGTACGGGTCGCGGGATGTTTGAATTTGTCTTTCACCGGCATTGCCGCCGCAATCACTTCCGCCAGCTCTTTGGTGCGGGTCATCGGTTCGATGCGATTGCGCTCTACGATGGCGCGAGCAATGCGTTTGCCGAAGCGCTCTTCGCCAAAGGTTTTAATCACCCAGGCAATGTCTGCTTCATCGGCGGTTTGCAGCCATTCAGCTGCTGACTGACCACGTGTTGGGTCCATACGCATATCTAATGGACCGTCACGCATAAATGAGAATCCGCGTTCCGCGTCATCAAGCTGCGGAGAAGAAACCCCAAGATCGAGAAGAATCCCGTCGATCTTACCGGTCAGTCCGCGTTCGGCGACATAGTCAGCCAGCGCAGAAAAAGGTCCATGTACGATGGAAAAACGGGGATCAGTAATCATCTGTGCAACGGCAATCGCCTGCGGATCGCGATCGATAGCCAGTAAACGTCCTTCTTCGCCAAGCTGTGAGAGGATCAGACGTGAGTGACCGCCGCGACCAAATGTCCCGTCAATGTAGATGCCGTCTGGACGAATATTCAGGCCGTTTACGGCTTCATCCAACAACACCGTTGTATGTTTATAGTTTTCCATCATTTTATAGAGACAAATCCTGCAATCGTTCCGACAGCGCGCCGGTAACAGACTGCTCAGCGTCGATATCTTCCTTGACCTGTTGATACCAGGTCGTTTCATCCCACAGCTCAAACTTATTGAACTGCCCAACCAGCATCACTTCTTTCGTTAGCCCTGCGTGTTGCCGCAGAATGGGCGCTATCAATAATCGACCAGCACTATCCATCTGACATTCGCTGGCATGACCCAGCAATAAGCGCTGTACGCGACGCTCAACTGGATTCATGCTCGACAGACGCGATAACTTCTGCTCGATAATTTCCCATTCAGGCAGGGGGTACAGCAGCAGGCACGGGTGATGGATGTCAATGGTACAAACCATTTGACCGGTAGCGCTCTCGAGCAGTTGATCCCGATAACGGGTAGGCACCGATAAGCGCCCTTTACTGTCGAGATTAACTAACGTTGCTCCCCGGAACATGCCAGTCTCACCCCCGATTACCACTTTATCCCACAAATTCCCACTTAAAGGAGTTTACGGAGCGGAGGAAAACCTTGTCAAGCAAGTCACGGCGCTTAGCGGAGCAAAAAACCCATTGTTTACGGCTAATATCTGCGTTGAGCAAATTCCGTACAGCAAACGAAGCAAATTAACGTCATGAATATTTGTAAGAAAAAAATCCAACAACTCATCATTGTTTAAAACAACTGAATATCATCAGAAGAAAATATAAAGTGTCAGTTTGCGACGCGAGCGGCATTTTAGGACAATATGCAGCGAGATAACAGTACCAGTTAATCAGTCTGTACACCGCACAGGAGTGAGGCAGGGGCGAGATTGTCGCAGTACGGCAGCGAAGTGTTTGTTAATTCGTCAATTCCATACAAGCATGTAACAAAATAATACAACCGTAACGCGCAGTTACGTATCAATAACCCGAAAATGGTTAGTTGCTTTTTTAATTCGCCATTATTTAAGATGAAATTAAGATAATTCTAAAGAATATTCTTAATTATAATGCGGTTATTTCTGATAATGGAAAATTTGATGACGCCAGAGATATCCTGCCGACGTCATCAATAGAGAGGACTTAGTTACGGCTGAGAATACCGCGACGGTACAGATTACGCCGTATACGCGTTAAACCTGGTTTTGGTTTACGTGGCTCGTCAAGACTTGCCAATACAATCTCCAGCACGCGTTCTGCAACATCACGATGGCGCTGCGCCACCGCCAATACCGGGCACTGCAGGAAGTCGAGCAGTTCGTGATCGCCAAACGTCGCAATCGCTAAATCAGACGGTAATTGACCATCGCGACGCAGGGTCACATCCATCACTCCCTGCAGCAGGGCAAACGACGTGGTAAACAGCGCCTGAGGCATGGGATGCGTTTCCAGCCATTTATCAAACAATTGCGCGGCCGCTTCCCGCTCGTAGCTGTTGGCATACAGGAAATGCACTTTACGCGGATCGTCCTTCCACGCGGTACGGAAACCCTGTTCGCGCAGGAAACTGACGGATAATTCAGGGAGCGCCCCCAGATAGAGCACGGTTTCAGCAGGGAATTTACGCAGTTCCTCCGCCAACATTTCCGCATCATCCTGGTCTGCGCCCACGACGCTGGTAAAGTGTTCGCGATCCAGCGCGCGGTCCAGCGCCACAATTGGGAATGAACTGTTCGCCCAACGCTGATAGAACGGATGTTCAGGCGGCAAGGAGGTCGACACGATAATGGCATCAACCTGGCGTTGTAAAAGATGCTCAATACAGCGCATTTCGTTATCCGGCTGATCTTCAGAGCAGGCAATCAGCAATTGATATCCGCGCTGACGCGCCTGACGCTCCAGATAGTTTGCGATCCGGGTATAGCTCGTGTTCTCGAGATCCGGGATCACAAGCCCAATAGAACGTGTGCGTCCAGCACGCAGCCCGGCCGCCACGGCATTAGGGTGGTAATTATGCTCGCGCACCACCGCCATGACTTTTTCAACCGTTTTGTCGCTTACGCGATATTGCTTTGCTTTACCGTTAATAACGTAGCTTGCAGTCGTTCGCGAAACGCCGGCCAACCGAGCGATTTCATCCAGTTTCACAATTGCCCCTTGCGTAAAATGTACAAACCATAACCTTTGAGATGGCATGGGTTAAATTTATTAACATCTAAGCGCAGAATAATGACTCCGGCAACCGCTTTTGTCTCTGGTTACCGCTGATTTCGCAAAAAAAAGCCCAACCTGAGTCGTTGGGCTTGCGAATTAAGAACCCGATCATGATTAGCGCATGATTTTATCGCCGCGGGAAAGCCCCACCACGCCGGAACGAGCGACTTCCACAATTTTAGCGACTTCACGCAGCGTTGCCAGAAACGCATCCAGCTTATCGCTGGTGCCCGCCAGTTGTACGGTGTAGATAGACGGCGTAACGTCGATAATTTGCCCGCGGAAAATCTCCGTGTTGCGTTTCACCTCTTCCCGGCCATAACCGCTGGCCTGAATTTTCACCAGCATAATTTCTCGTTCAACGTGAGCACCCTGCCCCAGTTCGCTGACGCGCAAAACGTCCACCAGTTTGTGAAGCTGCTTTTCGATCTGCTCCAGGACTTTCTCATCTCCAACCGTCTGGATCGTCATCCGCGATAAGGTCGGATCGTCAGTCGGCGCGACGGTCAGGCTTTCAATGTTGTATCCACGCTGGGCGAAGAGGCCAATAACACGCGATAATGCACCCGACTCGTTTTCCAGCAATACTGATAATATCCGGCGCATAATCAGGTCCTCTCCGTTTTGCTTAACCACATTTCATCCATCCCGCCTCCACGAATCTGCATCGGGTAGACATGTTCACTACCGTCGACGGTAACATCGACAAACACCAGACGGTGGTTACGCACATGTTCCAGCGCTTCGCCCAGCTTGCTCTCCAGTTCATCAGGCCGATTAATCTGGATACCGATATGCCCATAAGCCTCAGCCAGGCGCACAAAATCGGGTAGCGACTGCATGTAAGATTGGGAATGACGCCCAGAATAGATCATGTCCTGCCACTGTTTGACCATGCCGAGATAACGGTTGTTAAGGTTGAGTACCAGCACAGGCAGCTCATATTGCAGCGCCGTCGACAGCTCCTGAATGTTCATCTGAATGCTGCCATCTCCGGTGACGCAGACCACCGTTTCATCCGGCAGCGCCATTTTCACGCCTAACGCCGCGGGCAAACCAAATCCCATGGTGCCGAGGCCGCCTGAGTTGATCCAGCGCCGCGGTTTATCAAACGGATAGTATAGTGCGGCAAACATCTGATGCTGGCCAACGTCAGAGGTCACATACGCATCCCCTTTCGTCAGGCGCCAGATGGTTTCGATCACCGCCTGCGGTTTAATACTTTCGCTTTGCGTGTCGTATTTCAGGCATTGACGGGCACGCCAGTGCTCGATGTGTTGCCACCAGTCACGGTTATCATCCAGCGGCTGCAGCGACTTCTCCTGCTCCAGCAGTTCAAGCATCTGATCCAACACCAGGCGAGCATCGCCCACAATCGGAATATCTGCCGTGACAGTTTTTGAAATAGAGGTCGGATCGATGTCGATATGCAGCACGGTCGCATTCGGGCAATATTTTGCCAGGTTATTGGTCGTGCGATCATCGAAGCGAACGCCGACGGCAAAGATCACATCGGAATGATGCATGGTCATATTGGCTTCGTAAGTACCATGCATACCCAACATGCCCAGCGCCTGGCGATGCGTTGCCGGGAACGCACCTAAGCCCATTAGCGAGGAGACAACTGGCAGATTAAGTGCTTCAGCCATCTGCCTCAGCTGTTCGTGGCAGGCAGCATTCACCGCCCCGCCTCCCACATACACAACCGGTTTCTTCGCTGCGACCAGCGTCTGCAAAGCCCGTTTTATCTGTCCTTTGTGCCCGGTCGTCGTCGGATTATACGAACGCATACTCACTGACTCTGGCCAGCTGTAAGGCAGTTTCTTCGCGGGATTCAGAATATCTTTCGGTAAATCCACCACCACAGGTCCCGGACGACCGCTTGCCGCCAGCCAGAAGGCTTTTTTCAGCACCTGCGGGATGTCTTCCGTTTGTTTAACCAGAAAGCTGTGCTTTACCACCGGACGGGATATGCCCACCATGTCACACTCCTGAAAGGCATCGTAACCAATCAGTGAAGTAGCGACCTGCCCGGAGAGGATCACCAACGGAATGGAATCCATATAGGCTGTTGCAATACCGGTGATCGCATTGGTTGCCCCCGGTCCGGAAGTGACTAAAACGACGCCCACCTCTCCCGTGGCACGCGCCAAACCATCAGCCATATGTACTGCGGCTTGCTCATGACGAACCAGCACATGATCAATACCGCCGACTGTATGCAACGCATCATAAATATCGAGGACGGCCCCCCCGGGATAACCGAATACCTGCTTCACACCCTGATCGATGAGCGATCGGACGACCATCTCGGCTCCAGACAACATCTCCATGGCTTGCCTCACTCTTATAATGAATAACGGTTTAACAACACATTAACCGCTGACGATGACGCATGGCAATTGACTCCGAAGGGGTGACACCGGAGTAAATAAGAATAAAATGAAGGAAAGAATCGAATATATGGAGAATTAAACCAGCATAAGCAATTGATATGATAAATAATCGCTTAAAAAGGGGGACTTACAGCAATTAGTCTATTTTTTTATACTTTCAGGTAAGCATAAAAACCAGAGTTCAGCATAAAATTTCAGATATAAATCGAAAAGCAGAATAAACCAGATGAGCTATCCAGTTTATTCTGCCAGTGGCTACTGTTTACAGACAGAGACTAACAGTTCTTCCATCCATTGATGCCCTTTATCGCGCCCCGCAGCTTCATGCCAGGAAAGATAACATGTGCGGCTGTTCAATTTTAAAGGTAAAGGCAATACCTGCAGCTCTAAAGAATCGGCAAATTCCTCTGCCAACCAACGTGGCGCTATAGAGACCAGATGCGTTTGCGATACAATATTAAGAACGCTAATTAATGCCATGCCCTGATAGGCCACGCAGGATTGTTTATCCGGGGTGTCGTACCACGGTTGACTGAATGAAGCGAAGCGATCGAGCGAAACCACGGCATGCTGTTCATTATAGAGATCGCTTTCCAGCAGCGGACCACTAATGCGCGGATGCTTTTTGCTCGCCACTAACACCATTTCGTCATTGAATAACGGAATACTGGTGAATTCCGGACGACGGAAGTCTTCATAGCTAATAACAAACTCAGTTTCCTGATAACGTAATTGATGTTCTGTATTCTGGTTGAGCGAAGATTTAAATACGACATTAATGTTTGGCGCGACTTGTTCAACCCGATTATAAATCATCGAAGTAAGGATATTATCTAACGGACTGCATACGCAAAGATTGAATACACGCTCGCTGCTGCCAGGTTCAAAGCCCGAACCTGGCAGTTCGTTCTGTACTAATTGCAACGCCTGGCGAACGGAACCAAATAGCTGGAAGGCCCTGGCAGTCGGCTGGATCCCGCGACCATAACGCACAAAAAGTTCATCGTTGAACATGACCTTCAGGCGCGCAACCGCATTACTGACTGCAGGTTGCGACATCCCCAACGAATGGGCAGCACGAGTAATGTTTTGTTCCTGCATCACCGCATCAAAGACGGTTAATAAATTTAGATCAACCATGCGAAGCTGTGGCTTCCCCATCTCTATAAGATTTGGTTTATCTATTATTTTTACTTCTGGCATATTTAACTCCACTGTCACTCTAAACTCCCTTTTAATCCCAGACGGAGTGAAGAAATAACCTCCGTTAATATGATTTACCATGCATATAAAATGAGAAAAAGAGAAAACATTAAAATTAGGAAAACATAAAGGCACAAATCTGAATGTGCAAAAAAACACTACAAACGCCGCGCGGAAGAAGTCATTGCGCGATGATTCATATGTTTAAATTTCAAAAGCAATATAACCATAAGCATGGCGAATAAACAATCATACGCTTCATGAATACGTATTTAAGTTTTAATTAAATGTTTATATTATTAATACATTAAAAGTTAACATTAATTTATCAATTTTGGGGTGGTACACTGGTCATACCCATTCATAGTTACTATAAAAACAGATAAATCATAAAGATATAAAATCCCAATCGGGATGATATCTCTAGTTCATCGTTACAATAAATGCAAATAAGTATGCTCAAATATGTCAAACCGTGAAAACTGTGTTCAGCCCTCAGTGAATTAATTTTATATACCCAGAAAAATTCAGCACAATTCGCTTAAGTTTTGTTGAAACTTTATCCCTTAAGCAGGGCATTTACGAGGCATGGGGTTGACATCAGACCTCATATCCAGTACCACTAAAAGCATATCGCATTCGCCTGGAGCCAGATTGATGACTTACATTGCTCGTTTTAACGGTCTACTACTACTAAACGCATCTTCATTGCGCGGTAGACTGGTGGACGACATTCAGCATTAAGTCAGCTCCAGTTAAGACAAAAACCCGCGCCGTTGCGCGGGTTTTTTTATGCTCGAAGCAAGGCGCCCTAAAGACCAAGGACCAAAACCATGAGCCAGCAAGTCATTATTTTCGATACCACCTTACGCGACGGTGAACAGGCGTTACAGGCGAGCCTGAGTGTAAAAGAAAAACTGCAGATTGCGCTGGCCCTCGAGCGTATGGGCGTTGACGTGATGGAAGTGGGTTTCCCGGTTTCTTCTCCAGGTGACTTTGAATCCGTACAAACCATCGCTCGTCAGGTTAAGAACAGCCGCGTGTGCGCCTTAGCCCGCTGCGTAGAAAAAGATATCGACGTTGCCGCGGAATCGCTGAAGGTCGCAGAAGCTTTTCGTATTCATACGTTTATCGCCACCTCACCGATGCATATCGCGACGAAATTACGCAGCACATTGGATGAAGTGATCGAACGAGCAATCTACATGGTTAAGCGTGCGCGTAATTATACGGATGACGTGGAGTTCTCATGTGAAGATGCGGGACGTACTCCTATCGCCGATCTGGCCCGCGTGGTAGAAGCCGCGATTAACGCAGGTGCAAAAACCATCAATATCCCCGATACCGTCGGTTACACCATGCCATTTGAGTTTGGCGGAATTATTTCCGGCCTGTATGAGCGCGTACCGAATATCGATAAAGCCATTATCTCCGTGCACACCCATGATGATTTAGGTCTGGGCGTTGGCAACGCACTGGCAGCCGTTCACGCAGGTGCTCGCCAGGTGGAAGGCGCAATGAACGGTATCGGCGAACGCGCCGGTAACTGCTCACTGGAAGAGGTGATCATGGCAATCAAAGTACGCAAAGATATTTTGAACGTACAGACCCGCATTAATCACCAGGAAATCTGGCGTACCAGTCAGTTAGTCAGCCAAATCTGCAACATGCCTATCCCGGCCAACAAAGCGATTGTTGGTAGCGGCGCGTTTGCCCACTCTTCTGGTATCCATCAGGATGGTGTGCTGAAAAATCGTGAAAACTACGAAATCATGACCCCTGAATCCATCGGCCTGAACCAGGTACAGTTGAACCTGACCTCTCGTTCCGGACGCGCTGCGGTAAAACACCGTATGGACGAGATGGGATATAAAGAAAATGAATACAACCTGGACAACCTGTACGACGCTTTCCTGAAACTGGCGGATAAAAAAGGTCAGGTATTTGATTACGACCTGGAAGCGCTGGCCTTTATTAACAAACAGCAAGAAGAGCCAGAGCATTTCCGTCTGGATTACTTCAGCGTGCAGTCCGGCTCAAATGACATCGCCACCGCCTCCGTCAAACTGGCCTGCGGTGAAGAAGTTAAAGCCGAAGCGGCGAACGGTAACGGTCCAGTCGATGCCATCTATCAGGCCATCAACCGTGTCACCGAATATAACATCGAACTGGTGAAATACAGTCTGACCGCCAAAGGGCACGGTAAAGATGCGCTGGGTCAGGTGGATATCGTTGCCAACTATAACGGTCGTCGCTTCCATGGCGTCGGTCTGGCAACGGATATCGTCGAATCTTCCGCAAAAGCGATGGTTCATGTGCTGAACAACATCTGGCGCGCTGAAGAAGTCGAAAAAGAATTGCAACGCAAAGCTCAGAACAACGAGAACAACAAGGAAACCGTGTGATGTCGAAGAATTATCATATTGCTGTTTTGCCGGGTGACGGTATTGGCCCGGAAGTGATGGCGCAAGCCTTGAAGGTACTGGACGCAATCCGCAACCGTTTTAACATGCGCATTACCACCAGCCACTACGACGTGGGTGGTGCGGCCATTGATAACCACGGCCAGCCGCTGCCGCCTGCGACGGTTGAAGGCTGTGAGCAAGCTGACGCCATTTTGTTTGGCTCCGTTGGCGGCCCGAAATGGGAAAACCTGCCGCCAAACCAGCAACCTGAACGCGGCGCGCTGCTGCCATTGCGTAAGCACTTTAAATTATTCAGCAACCTGCGTCCGGCTAAGCTGTACCAGGGACTGGAAGCATTTTGCCCTCTGCGTGCAGATATTGCCGCCAACGGTTTCGACATCCTGTGCGTGCGCGAACTGACCGGCGGGATCTACTTCGGTCAGCCAAAAGGCCGCGAAGGCAGCGGACAGCATGAAAAAGCGTTTGATACCGAGGTTTATCACCGTTTCGAGATCGAACGTATTGCGCGTATCGCGTTTGAATCCGCTCGCCAGCGTCGCCGTAAAGTCACGTCGATTGATAAAGCAAACGTACTGCAAACATCGATTCTGTGGCGCGAAATCGTCAATGAAATTGCGAATGAATATCCGGACGTTGAACTGGCGCATATGTACATCGACAACGCGACAATGCAGTTGATCAAAGATCCCTCGCAGTTCGACGTGCTGCTGTGTTCCAACCTGTTTGGAGATATTCTGTCTGACGAGTGCGCCATGATCACCGGTTCAATGGGCATGTTACCGTCCGCCAGCCTGAATGATCAGGGTTTTGGCCTGTACGAGCCCGCTGGCGGCTCCGCCCCGGACATCGCCGGAAAAAACATTGCCAACCCGATCGCGCAAATCCTGTCACTGGCGCTGCTGCTGCGCTACAGCCTGGACGCCAATGATGCGGCAACCGCAATTGAGAGCGCCATCAACCGCGCATTAGAAGAAGGTATTCGCACCGGTGACTTAGCCCGTGGCGCTGCCGCCGTCGGTACCGATGAAATGGGTGACATTATTGCCCGTTATGTCGCAGAAGGGGTGTAATCATGGCCAAAACGTTATACGAAAAATTGTTTGATGCGCACGTCGTCTATGAGGCGCAAAACGAAACCCCGCTGTTGTATATCGACAGACATCTGGTGCATGAAGTGACCTCTCCGCAGGCATTTGATGGGCTGCGCGCGCATGGACGTCAAGTTCGCCAGCCAGGTAAAACCTTTGCCACCATGGACCACAACGTCTCCACACAGACCAAAGACATTAACGCCTCCGGCGAAATGGCGCGTATTCAGATGCAGGAATTGATCAAAAACTGCAATGAATTTGGTGTCGAATTGTACGATCTGAACCATCCGTATCAGGGGATCGTCCATGTAATGGGGCCTGAACAAGGCGTGACGTTGCCGGGAATGACCATCGTCTGCGGCGATTCCCACACCGCTACACACGGCGCGTTTGGCGCGTTGGCCTTTGGTATTGGCACATCTGAAGTTGAACACGTGCTGGCGACGCAAACCCTGAAACAAGGGCGCGCTAAAACCATGAAGATTGAAGTCAATGGCAAAGCAGCCCCAGGCATTACTGCCAAAGATATCGTGCTGGCGATTATCGGTAAAACCGGTAGCGCAGGCGGTACTGGACACGTGGTTGAGTTTTGTGGCGAAGCCATCCGCGCGTTGAGTATGGAAGGCCGAATGACCCTGTGTAACATGGCCATTGAAATGGGTGCCAAAGCGGGTCTGGTCGCACCGGATGAAACCACCTTTAACTATGTGCAAGGGCGTTTACACGCTCCGAAGGGCGAAGATTTTACCCACGCGGTTGAGTACTGGAACACACTGAAAACCGACGACAACGCAACCTTTGATACCGTCGTCACCCTGCAGGCAGAAGAGATTGCGCCGCAGGTTACCTGGGGAACGAATCCGGGTCAGGTCATCTCAGTGAACGATAATATTCCCGACCCGGCGTCATTTGCCGATCCGGTAGAGCGCGCATCGGCTGAGAAAGCGTTGGCTTACATGGGATTAAAACCGGGCATTCCCTTAACAGAAGTCGCTATTGATAAAGTGTTCATCGGTTCCTGCACCAACTCGCGTATTGAAGATTTACGCGCAGCGGCAGAAATCGCCAAAGGGCGCAAAGTCGCGCCGGGCGTACAGGCGCTGGTAGTGCCGGGTTCTGGTCCGGTGAAAGCGCAGGCGGAAGCGGAGGGTCTGGACAAGATCTTCATCGAAGCTGGGTTTGAATGGCGTTTACCGGGCTGCTCGATGTGTCTGGCGATGAACAATGACCGCCTGAACCCAGGCGAGCGCTGTGCCTCCACCAGCAACCGCAACTTTGAAGGCCGTCAGGGCCGCGGTGGTCGCACACACTTAGTCAGCCCGGCCATGGCCGCCGCTGCCGCCGTTACTGGTCATTTTGCCGACATTCGCAGCATCAAATAAGGAAACTACCATGGCAGAGAAATTTACCCAGCATACCGGCCTGGTTGTCCCACTGGATGCCGCCAACGTTGATACCGACGCTATTATTCCCAAACAGTTTTTGCAGAAGGTTACCCGCACCGGTTTTGGCGCTCATCTGTTCAACGACTGGCGTTTTCTGGACGAAAAAGGCCAACAACCTAATCCTGACTTCGTGCTGAACTTCCCGGAATATAAAGGTGCGTCAATTCTGCTCGCGCGGGAAAACTTTGGCTGCGGCTCATCTCGCGAACATGCGCCGTGGGCGCTGACCGATTATGGCTTTAAAGTGGTGATCGCCCCAAGCTTCGCCGACATCTTCTACGGCAACAGCTTCAATAACCAACTGCTGCCGGTCACCCTGAGCGATGCGCAGGTTGATGAACTGTTCGATCTGGTAAAAGCCAATCCGGGGATTAAATTTGAAGTGGATCTCCAGACGCAGGAAGTGAAAGCGGGCGAGAAGTCCTATCGCTTTAAAATCGACGACTTCCGCCGTCATTGCATGCTGAATGGTCTCGACAGCATCGGGCTGACGCTGCAGCATGAAGCGGCCATCACTGAGTACGAAGACAAGCAGCCGGCGTTTATGCGCTAGACCTTGTTATGCCGGATGCGCATATTGCATCCGGCAACGTCATTACACGTCCTTCACCCGCCCGGTCATCATAAGCGTGACCATAGAAATCGCCGCAATCACCCAATAAACGGCAAAATGCCCGTAACTTTGCGCAACAGCACCCTGAATCACCCCCGCGAGGATGACGCCGGTCGAAATACTGTTGGTAAATAATGTGGTCGCTGAACCCGCACGTCCGGGCATTAGATCCTGAAACCACAGCATGCCTATCCCGGCAATAATGCCGATGAAGATCGCGTTAAACAGTTGCAGCACCAGCAGTGCTGTCCGGCTATGAAAGAAGATCAGCCCAAGGTAAAACAGCACACCTGCCGAGACGGCGGCGATCATCATTCGCCGTTTACCAAAGCGCTTCACGTAGTAGCCCGCCAGAATCATCGCCGGAATTTCCAGCCCGGCCGCCGTCCCCATCAGGATCCCGGCCAGCTTGTCCGGCAAACCCAGCTCAAGGCTTATCCACAGCGGCATATCGATGATGTACATGGTGTTGCAGGTCCACATCAGCGTGGAGGCAACAAATAGCATACGCACATTTTTGTCCTGCCAACCGCCGGTTTGTTCCAACGGCACGTCAACGGGCTGCTCCACCCGAGCGACAGACGGCAGAATCAGCGCAATCAGCACCAGGCTAATGGCAAAAATCCCTGCGGCAATAGAAAACATTGCCGTGAAGCCGTAATTCAGCGCCAGCATGAAGGCCAGCGGCGGTCCGATCACCCAGGCCAGCGAAAGCTGCGCACGCATCACCGAACTAAACATCACTACTTCACGCGCGGAGTTATCCGCATATTCCCTCGCCAACGCAAACAACTGCGGCATGGCTGTATTCGCCAGCGAGGCCAACAGCACACCACAGGTGATCAACGTGAGATAATGGCGATTGAAGGCAAACAGCAGCGCGTTGCCAATCGCCATCAGGCAGCAGAACATGATCAGCTTACGCCGATCGCCCTGGCTGTCGGATCGTTTCGCGAGGCCAAGGCTGACGACGATCCCGACAATCGCATTGACGGTATAAAACAGCCCGACCCAAAATGGCTGCACTCCGACTTCACGGCTCAGGAACAGACTCAGAGTGGGTGCCTGCAATGCCCCCGCCACGCCCATCATAAAAGCGACCAGCATAAATGCCGCGTAAACGCCGTTGAGGCGCCGTCCCATGGTCATAATCCAGAGCATATCTTTCCTTTTAAGCGCAGCTGAAACGAAAAAAGCCAGCAGATAATACCTGCTGGCGCGGCGATTAACACCAATACTCAGTCACACATGATGTCTGCAATTTCCAATTCAGGAGTCAGATGTCATCTCCCACTGCATCAGCTCTTCGAGCATCTTTAAGCGCTGCGGTGCGCTCAGGCAAGCCAACCAGGACGATTTTTCTGTCGTGGTAAAGTACTTCAACCAGAACTGACGCATAGATGACCCCTTCGTTGTCTCATCGCTTCATCGGAATCTATTATTGGCTTAATATAGGGATTATAAAATTGCTGAGTTTTCCGCAGGAGTTCCCCTTTTATGTCTTCTGGTCGTTTGCAACAACAGTTCATCCGTCTGTGGCAATGCTGTGACGGCAAAACGCAAGACACGACGCTGAACGAGCTGGCGGAACTGCTAAGCTGCTCGCGCCGCCATATGCGTACGCTGCTTAATACCATGCAAGATCGCGGCTGGTTAACGTGGGAAGCTGAAGTTGGACGAGGTAAACGCTCGCGACTGACATTCCTCTATACCGGGCTGGCGCTCCAGCAGCAGCGCGCGGAAGACCTACTGGAACAGGATCGCATCGATCAACTGGTGCAACTGGTCGGTGACAAAACGGCCGTACGGCAAATGCTGGTCTCCCATCTGGGTCGCAGCTTTCGCCAGGGTCGGCATATCATGCGCGTTCTCTATTATCGCCCCATGCACAACCTGCTGCCCGGCACGGCATTACGCCGCTCCGAAACCCATATCGCCCGGCAAATCTTCAGCGCCTTAATTCGGGTAAATGAGGAAAATGGGGAACTGGAAGCGGACATTGCCCATCACTGGCAGCAAATTTCACCTTTACACTGGCGATTCTTCCTGCGTCCGGGGATCCATTTTCATCATGGCCGCGAACTGGAAATGGCAGATGTTATCGCCTCACTGATGCGCATTAACAGCCTGCCGCTGTACTCACACATCACGCAGATCGTCTCTCCCACGGCCTGGACGCTGGATATCCATCTGGCCCAGCCAGACCGCTGGCTTCCCTGGCTATTGGGGCAGGTCCCCGCCATGATCCTGCCGCGAGAATGGGAAACGCTAAACAACTTCTCCAGTCACCCGATTGGTACCGGTCCGTATGCGGTAATACGAAACACCAATAACCAACTGAAAATTCATGCATTTGATGATTACTTTGGCTACCGGGCCCTGATCGACGAAGTTAACGTTTGGGTATTACCTGACATCGGCGAAGAGCCAGGCGGCGGTTTGACGCTACAAGGTCCCACCGAGGATGAAAAGGCGATCGAAAGCCGCCTCGAAGAAGGTTGCTACTACCTGCTGTTTGATGCGCGTAGCCACCGTGGAGCTAACCAGGAGGTCCGCGAATGGGTAAGCCGCATTCTCTCGCCGACCAATTTAATCTGCCACGCCGACGAACAGTACCAGCGACTGTGGTTTCCCGCGTATGGTTTACTCCCCCGCTGGCATCACGCAAAACCCGGCCATGGTGAAAAACCCGCCGGGCTGGAAACGCTGACGATCACCTACTATCGCGATCACATCGAACATCGGATTATTGCGCAGATCATGAAGACGTTGCTGGCGCAGCATCAGGTGCAGTTGACTATTCAGGAGATCGACTACGATCAATGGCATGCAGGAGAAATCGTCAGCGATATCTGGCTTAACAGCGCCAACTTTACCCTACCGCTCGACTTCTCACTGTTCGCCCATTTGTGCGAAGTCCCGTTACTGCAAAACTGTATCTCGCGTGACTGGGAAAACGATGCGGCCCGCTGGCGAACGGGCGAAATGAGCCTGGCTGCATGGTGCCAACAGCTGCTCGCCACAAAGGCCATTGTGCCGTTAATCCACCACTGGCTGATCATTCAGGGGCAGCGCAGTATGCGCGGACTGCGTATGAATACTCTCGGCTGGTTTGATTTTAAATCGGCGTGGTTTGCTCCGCCGGATCCTTAATTGCTGCTAAGCAACAAAATCATTACACTAACGCCGTTCTCAACGGGGTGCTAAATAAAAACATACACAAAATCATTCGATCTGCGTATGGGCTGAGAGATACCCGTCGAACCTGATCCGGATAATGCCGGCGAAGGGATTTGAGGCTTATCTCAAGTCCTTTGCCACCCAACTCTTGAGGTGCAAAGTGTTTAAAAAATGTCTTCCGCTTTTACTGCTGTGCGCAGCGCCTGTCTTCGCCAAACCTGTACTGACCGTCTATACCTACGACTCGTTCGCTGCTGACTGGGGGCCGGGTCCGACAATCAAAAAAGCGTTTGAAGCTGACTGCAACTGTGAATTGAAACTGGTCGCGCTGGAAGATGGCGTTTCGCTGCTTAACCGCCTGCGCATGGAAGGAAAAAACAGCAAAGCCGACGTTGTGCTGGGCCTGGATAACAATCTTCTGGAAGCCGCTACACAAACTAACCTGTTCGCCAAAAGTGGCGTAGCAAGTGACGCCGTTAACGTGCCCGGTGGCTGGAAAAACGATACCTTCGTTCCGTTTGACTACGGTTATTTCGCCTTCGTTTATGATAAAAACAAGCTGACGAATCCGCCTAAAAGCCTGAAGGAACTGGTTGAAAGCGACCAAAAATGGCGCGTCATTTATCAAGATCCGCGTACCAGTACGCCGGGGCTGGGTCTGCTGCTATGGATGCAGAAAGTCTATGGCGATAAAGCGCCAGAGGCCTGGCAGAAACTGGCGGCAAAAACCGTCACCGTCACCAAGGGCTGGAGTGAAGCCTACGGCCTGTTCCTGAAAGGTGAAAGCGATCTGGTACTCAGCTATACCACCTCTCCGGCTTATCACATCATCGCCGAGAAAAAAGACAACTACGCCGCCGCTAACTTTAGCGAAGGCCATTATTTGCAGGTGGAAGTCGCCGCGCGTACTGCGGGCAGCAAGCAGCCGGAACTGGCCGAGAAGTTCCTCAAGTTTATGGTGTCTCCGGCATTCCAGAATGCGATTCCAACCGGCAACTGGATGTATCCGGTGACGCAGGTCGCCCTACCGTCAGGATTTGAGCAATTGGAAAAACCAGCCACTGCGCTCGAATTTACCCCGCAGCAGGTTGCGGCTCAACGTCAGGCATGGATTAGCGAATGGCAACGCGCCGTCAGCCGTTAATTCCCGGCTGGCTGGTTCCAGGGCTTACCGCCGCCACGCTGATGGTGACCGTGGCCCTGGCCGCGTTTCTGGCGCTGTGGTTTAACGCCCCGCAGGGAGAGTGGTTCTCGCTGTGGCAAGATGACTACCTGTGGCATGTGGTGCGCTTTTCTTTCTGGCAGGCTTTTCTATCCGCTGTGCTGTCGGTTGTCCCGGCAATTTTCCTTGCCCGGGCGCTCTATCGTCGCCGTTTTCCAGGACGTCTGGCGCTGCTGCGCCTGTGCGCCATGACGTTAATCCTGCCGGTGCTGGTCGCGGTATTCGGTATTCTTAGCGTCTATGGTCGTCAGGGCTGGTTGGCCTCACTCTGGCATGCCTTAGGGCTGGAATGGACTTTTTCGCCGTACGGTTTGCAGGGCATTCTGCTGGCGCACGTCTTTTTCAATCTGCCAATGGCCAGCCGTCTGCTGTTGCAGTCGCTGGAGAATATTCCCGGCGAACAGCGACAGTTAGCCGCTCAACTCGGGATGCGCGGCTGGCATTTCTTCCGTTTTGTTGAATGGCCGTGGCTTCGTCGGCAAATCCTTCCCGTCGCAGCGCTCATCTTTATGCTCTGTTTCGCCAGCTTTGCCACCGTTTTATCGCTGGGCGGCGGGCCGCAAGCCACCACTATCGAACTGGCTATTTATCAGGCGCTGAACTTTGATTACGATCCCGCCCGCGCCGCCATGCTGGCGTTGATCCAGATGATTTGTTGTCTGGCACTGGTGCTGCTCAGCCAACGTTTGAGCCGCACCATCGCCCCCGGCACCACGCTGGTTCAGGGATGGCGGGATCCCGACGATCGTCTGCACAGCCGTCTGGCCGACTCGCTGCTGATTATTCTGGCCCTGCTGCTGTTGCTACCGCCGCTGCTGGCGGTGATTGTCGATGGTCTTAACCGTCAGGTACTGGATGTGCTTACGCAGCCAGCACTATGGCAGGCGTTGGGAACCTCACTGCGCATCGCGCTGGCGGCAGGTGCGTTGTGCGTCATACTCACCATGATGCTGTTATGGAGTAGTCGTGAACTGCGTGCCCGCCAACAGATGCTGGCAGGACAAATGCTGGAGCTGAGCGGCATGATGATCCTCGCTATGCCAGGCATCGTGCTGGCAACAGGCTTCTTTCTGCTGCTCAATAATACTGTTGGGCTCCCCGAATCCGCTGACGGCATTGTCATTTTTACCAATGCGCTCATGGCGATCCCCTACGCATTGAAGGTGCTGGAAAACCCAATGCGTGACGTGACCGCGCGTTACAGTATGTTGTGCCAGTCGTTAGGAATCGAGGGATGGTCGCGCCTGAAAATGGTTGAACTTCGCGCCCTGAAGCGCCCGCTGGCGCAGGCGATGGCATTTGCCTGTGTGCTGTCGATTGGTGATTTTGGCGTAGTGGCGTTATTTGGCAACGAGGATTTCCGCACCCTGCCGTTTTATTTATATCAGCAGATTGGATCTTATCGCAGTCAGGATGGCGCGGTGACGGCGCTATTGCTGCTGATCCTGTGCTTTACACTGTTTACTGTTATTGAGAAATTGCCGGGGCGAAATGTTAAAACTGATTGATATCACATGGCTTTATCACCATTTGCCAATGCGCTTTACGTTGTCAATCGCGCGCGGTGAGCAGGTAGCGATACTCGGGCCAAGCGGCGCCGGGAAAAGCACGCTGCTGAATTTGATAGCCGGCTTTCTCACGCCAGCCAGCGGCACCATGATGATTGCAGGTGAAGATCACACCACCACACCGCCCTCTCTTCGCCCCGTTTCGATGCTGTTTCAGGAAAACAACCTGTTCAGTCATCTGAACGTGCAGCAAAATATCAGCCTGGGCCTTAATCCTGGATTGAAGCTGAACGCATCGCAACGGGAGAAAATGCACTTCATCGCCCGGCAAATGGGAATTGACTCACTGCTGGAGCGACTGCCCGGAGAGCTTTCCGGCGGGCAACGACAGCGCGTGGCGCTGGCGCGTTGTCTGGTACGCGAACAACCCATTTTGCTGCTTGATGAACCTTTTTCTGCACTAGACCCTGCGCTGCGCCAGGAGATGTTAACGCTGGTGGCCGAGGTCTGTCGCGATAAGCAGCTTACGTTGCTGATGGTTTCGCACAGCGTCGAAGATGCGGCGCGCATTGCGACGCGTTCAATAGTGGTCGCCGATGGGCGCATCGCCTGGCAGGGCAAAACGGATGCGTTATTAAGCGGTCAGGCCAGCGCCTCAGCGTTATTGGGCATTAAAACCGGATGACAAGTTGGCAGATTTCCCAGGCCGGATAAGCATTAGCGCCATCCGGCAAAAGATTCGTCAGTAACCCACGACTTTACGCAGAATATCGATATACACCGGCATCAGTGGATGTCGCAGCAACGCCACCAACGCAACCACGCCGATGCCGAGCGTCAACGGCGCCAGATACAACAAACGGCTGCGGGGGAAATACGCGGTTAAGCGATCGACAGCCGCTTTGCCGCTGCGCCACAATCGCCAGCAAAACCAACCGCCTACCCACAGCAGCAGCGCCGTCGCCAGCAGCAACCATTTGAAATCCCCGCTCTGCATATCAGCAGGAATATCGATTGCTGCCCCCGCCAGGATACCCGGCAGAAAATAGAACGGTGGCCACAACACACAGCCGATGATATTGGGCACAATAAATTTCGCGACAGGCAGATCCAGCATGCCCGCCACCATCGGCACCAAAGGCCGCGTCGGGCCAACAAAGCGCCCCACCAGGATGGTAAACATGCTGTGCTGATGCAGCGCGTGCTCGGTTTTATCCAGCAACGCCTTGTTCTTTTTCATGAACGACCAACGGTGCAGCGGCTTTTTAAAACGCCAGCCCAGCCAGAAGGAGATCCAGTCTCCCAATAAGCAACCAATGATGCCCACAAGCCAAGCATGCCAGAAGTTCAGTTCGCCACTACCAATCAGCGCCCCCAGCCCCGCCATCATCACGGTACCGGGCAGAATCAGGCCAACCAGCGCCAGCGACTCCAGAAAGGCCACCAAAAGTACGGCGATCAGAGAGTACAGGGCGGACTGGAGAATAAAGTGTTCCAGCAATGCTTGCATAATGTGTCCGTCAGATTTACGAAGCAGGGATTCTGCTAACCCTTCTCAACTTCGTCAAGCCATCAATTGTCTGAATAGATTGCGAGTTATGACAACTTTCAGGACACATCATTCACTTTTTATTCACATCCAGCGCGAAACTCGCTCGGACTGGCGCCGGTACATTTTTTGAAAACGCGCGAGAAATAGAGTTGGTCGTCGAAGCCAACATTGCGACCCACCGTAGCAATGGGCATACGCGTCGTACTTAACAATAGCTTGGCCTGGCTGATACGCTGATCCTCGCGCCAGCTTAATACGCTGATGCCCAACTGTTGGCGGAACAGATGCGACAAACGGGAAGGCGACAGGCAGACGTGTTGTGCGACGCTGGCAATATCAAAATTACTGTCCGCCAGGTGATCGCTGATGTACTGGCAGGCATCGCGCACGCGGTTGTCCATAGGTGGGTGCAGCGATTCATTAATGGCTTCCATACGTCGCAGTAATAACTGCTCCAGTAAATTAATCGCCAGCAGCTCGGAATAGCGGCCTTCTCCCTGCCCGGCGTTGATTATCTGCCCAAACAGTTCGTTAAAATGCGGCTGATGCGCTTCGTCCGGACGAAAAAAGCCAGTCTGGGCGAAAATGGCCGGCCAGGTCAGCCACTCCTGCCAGTAGGCGCGCGGGCGAAAGTAAACCCACTGGTGATACCACTCACTGGCGTTGGGGTGTCGTCCATAGTGGTGAATTTCTCCAGGAGGAAACAGCAAAATATCCCCGGGACGGCAGACAAACTGCTGACCCTGATTATTGATAACCCCTTCGCCACGGATGGTAAGATTGAGGATATAGCCCTTCATACCCAACGGCCTGTCGATAAAAAAATCCAGGTATCCGTTCGCCTCAATGGGGGTTAATCCAGCCACCAAATGCGCGTTAAACGAATAGCCCGGCAGCAGGGGATCGTTTTGCGTTTCAGCCATAATTTCAATACTCCCTATGTTCTGCTAAGAAACAATTTGTCCATATTACGCCAGACATCATCACCATCGCCCCTGCGGGCCGCTGTGTCTGCGGTAATGGACCATCAACCCCGCTTGTGAAAAGCACTTTGTGAAAAAATATGTACCAAGCCAACGTCAAAACCGGCTAACAAAAGTGTCTATAACTACGGCAGAAATGTCCACATTGATTATTTGCACGGCGTCACACTTTGTGATGCCACAGCATTTTAATCCATAAGATTAGCGGATCCTGCCTGACGGTTTTTATCCCTTGTCACTACTGTTTATCCATACCCGTATTTTTGGATGGAGTAAGACGATGGCGATAACAATTGGCCTCGATTTTGGTAGTGATTCAGTACGCGCGTTGGCAGTGGAGTGTGCCACCGGTGAAGAAATCGCCACCAGCGTAGAGTGGTACCCACGTTGGCAGGAAGGTCTGTATTGCGACGGCCCGAACAACCAGTTTCGCCATCATCCGCGCGACTATATTGAGTCAATGGAAACGGCGCTGAAAACCGTGTTGGCCGAACTGAGTGTTGAACAGCGCGCGGAAGTGGTCGGGATTGGCGTTGACAGTACCGGCTCAACCCCGGCGCCTATCGATGCCGAGGGCAACGTACTGGCGCTGCGTCCGGAGTTCGCTGAAAACCCGAATGCAATGTTTGTCCTGTGGAAAGATCACACCTCAGTCGAAGAAGCGGAAGAGATTACCCGTCTGTGCCACACGCCAGGCAAGATCGATTACTCCCGCTATATCGGCGGTATTTATTCCAGCGAATGGTTCTGGGCCAAAATCCTGCATGTGACCCGCCAGGATGACGCGGTCGCAGAGGCCGCGGTTTCGTGGATTGAGTTGTGCGACTGGGTCCCGGCCCTGCTCTCCAATACCGTACGTCCACAGGATATTCGCCGCGGACGCTGCAGCGCCGGACACAAATCCCTGTGGCATGAAAGCTGGGGTGGTCTACCACCAGTCAGTTTCTTTGACGAACTCGACCCCATCCTTAACCGCCATCTGCCATACCCAATGTTTACCGATACCTTCACGGCCGACCTGCCGGTTGGCACCTTGTGCGCCGAGTGGGCGCAGCGTCTGGGGCTACCGGAAAGCGTGGTGATTGCAGGCGGCGCTTTTGACTGCCATATGGGGGCGGTCGGCGCGGGCGCACAGCCCAATACGCTGGTAAAAGTCATCGGCACGTCGACCTGCGACATTCTGATTGCCGACAAACACAGCGTCGGCGAACGCGCGGTGAAAGGCATATGCGGTCAGGTTGATGGCAGCGTAGTGCCTGATTTTATTGGCCTCGAAGCGGGACAGTCCGCATTCGGCGATATCTATGCCTGGTTTAGCCGCGTGCTGAGCTGGCCGCTGGAGCAGCTTGCGGCGCAGCATCCGGAGCTTAAGACCCAGATTAAAACCAGCCAAAAACAACTGCTGCCAGCACTCACCGAAGCCTGGGCAAAAAATCCGTCACTGGATCACCTGCCGGTGGTGCTCGACTGGTTTAACGGTCGCCGTACGCCCAATGCCAATCAGCGTTTGAAAGGGGTGATTACCGATCTCAATCTGGCCACCGACGCACCCGCGCTGTTCGGTGGGCTGATTGCCGCCACGGCCTTTGGCGCGCGTGCCATTCAGGAATGCTTCACCGAACAGGGCATTGCAGTTAATAACGTGATGGCGTTAGGCGGCATCGCCCGTAAAAATCCGGTCATCATGCAGGCCTGCTGTGACGTGCTAAACCGTCCGCTACAGATTGTCGCCTCCGACCAGTGCTGCGCACTCGGCGCGGCTATCTTCGCCGCCGTTGCCGCGAAAGTACATGCCGATATCCCGGCCGCTCAGCAAAAAATGGCGAGTGCCGTGGAAAACACACTGCAACCTCGCCCAGAACAGGCTCAACGTTTTGAACAGCTTTACCGCCGCTACCAGCAGTGGGCGATTAGCGCTGAACAACAATACCTTCCGACTGCCGCTCCGGCGCAACAAGCCCCGGTAGACCTGGCAACCCTGACACATTAAGGACACGACAATGACGATTTTTGATAACTATGAAGTGTGGTTTGTGATTGGTAGCCAGCATCTGTATGGCCCTGAAACCCTGCGTCAGGTAACCCAACATGCGGAGCACGTCGTTAACGCACTGAATACTGAAGCCAAACTGCCCTGTAAGCTGGTATTAAAACCGCTGGGCACGCGTCCGGATGAAATCACCAACCTCTGTCGCGATGCCAACTACGACGACAAATGCGCAGGAATGGTGGTGTGGCTCCACACCTTCTCGCCAGCGAAAATGTGGATCAACGGCCTGACGATTCTCAACAAACCGCTACTTCAGTTCCACACCCAGTTCAACGCTGCCCTGCCGTGGGACAGCATTGACATGGACTTTATGAACCTGAACCAAACCGCACACGGCGGCCGTGAGTTCGGCTTCATCGGCGCACGTATGCGTCAGCAGCACGCCGTGGTCACCGGTCATTGGCAGGACAAACAGGCGCACGAACGCATCGGCTCCTGGATGCGCCAGGCCGTGTCCAAACAGGATACTCGCCATCTGAAAGTCTGCCGTTTTGGCGACAACATGCGCGAAGTTGCGGTCACTGACGGCGATAAAGTTGCCGCGCAGATCAAGTTCGGTTTCTCGGTCAACACCTGGGCCGTAGGCGACCTGGTACAGGTCGTGAACGCAATTAGCGACGGCGAAATCAATGCGCTGATCGACGAGTACGAAAGCACCTACACCATGACGGCGGCCACACAAGTCCACGGTGAAAAACGTCAGAACGTACTGGAAGCGGCACGTATTGAACTGGGGATGAAGCGCTTCCTGGAACAGGGAGGATTCCACGCCTTCACTACCACATTTGAAGATTTACACGGCCTGAAACAGCTCCCGGGTCTGGCCGTACAGCGTCTGATGCAGCAAGGCTACGGCTTTGCGGGCGAAGGCGACTGGAAAACCGCCGCTCTGCTTCGCATCATGAAGGTGATGTCAACCGGTCTGCAGGGCGGCACCTCATTTATGGAGGATTACACCTACCACTTCGAGAAAGGCAACGATCTGGTACTCGGTTCTCACATGCTGGAAGTGTGCCCGTCCATCGCGGTGGAAGAGAAACCAATCCTCGACGTTCAGCACCTCGGTATTGGCGGTAAAGATGATCCTGCCCGTCTGATCTTCAACACCAAAACCGGCCCGGCCGTGGTTGCCAGCCTGATCGATCTCGGCGATCGTTTTCGCCTGCTGGTTAACTGCATCGATACGGTACAAACGCCGCACTCCCTACCGAAACTGCCGGTGGCCAACGCATTGTGGAAGGCTCAGCCCGATCTGCCGACCGCATCTGAAGCCTGGATCCTTGCCGGCGGCGCGCACCACACCGTCTTCAGTCACGCGCTGGATCTGAACGATATGCGTCAGTTCGCAGAAATGCACGATATCGAGATCGCCGTGATCGACAACGATACCCGCCTGCCAGCCTTTAAAGACTCGCTACGCTGGAACGACGTGTATTACGGGTTCAAACGTTAATTGTCGAAACGGATTGCCCGGTGGCATTTCATTTACCGGGCCTACAAATCACCGTAGGCCGGATAAGCGAAGCGCCATCCGGTATTCAGGAGTTAACATGCTAGAAGATCTTAAACGTCAGGTACTGGAAGCGAATCTGGCGCTGCCAAAGCACAACCTGGTGACGCTGACCTGGGGAAACGTTAGCGCTGTCGATCGCGAGCGCGGCGTGTTTGTGATTAAACCCTCCGGTGTCGATTACAGCGTAATGACTGCCGGCGATATGGTCGTTGTCAGTATTGCAACCGGTGAAGTGGTGGAAGGTAATAAAAAGCCCTCCTCCGATACCCCAACGCACCGCCTGCTGTATCAGGCTTTCCCCACCATTGGCGGCATTGTTCACACCCATTCCCGTCATGCAACCATCTGGGCGCAGGCGGGTCAGTCTATTCCCGCCACGGGGACCACTCATGCGGACTATTTCTACGGCACGATTCCCTGCACACGGAAAATGACCGAGGAAGAAATCAACGGCGAATATGAGTGGGAAACCGGTAACGTGATTGTGGAAGCTTTTGAGCAACAAGGCATTGATGCTTCGCAGATGCCAGGCGTGCTGGTGCACTCTCACGGTCCGTTCGCCTGGGGAAAAGATGCCGAAGATGCCGTACACAACGCCATCGTGCTGGAAGAAGTCGCCTACATGGGGATTTTCTGCCGCCAGCTCGCGCCGCAGTTGCCGGATATGCAGCAAACCCTGTTAGATAAACACTACCTGCGCAAACACGGCGCAAAAGCCTATTACGGACAGTAGTCTCTGCCGGCACAGGACAACTGTATAAAACCACAGCAAATCTATCAGAACCAGGCTATAATCATGCCTGGTTTTTTAATGGATACACAGCGTGGCGCAGGCAGGCTTTATCTTAACCCGGCACTGGCGGGATACCCCGCAGGGGACAGAGGTTTCATTCTGGCTGGCAACAGACAGCGGGCCATTGCAGGTCACGCTTGCGCCGCAGGAGTCGGTCGCTTTTATCCCCACCAACCAGACACCCCGCGTCACCACACTGTTACGTACCGAAAAAGGTTATCGCCTGACGCCGCTTCAGCTGCAAGACTTTCATCGTCAGCCCGTTTCTGGCCTGTATTGCCACTCACATCGCCAGCTTATGCGACTGGAAAAACTGCTGCGCGAAAATGGTGTAACGGTCTACGAGGCCGATGTACGTCCGCCGGAGCGGTATTTGATGGAGCGCTTTATCACCTCTCCCGTTTGGGTGGATGGCGACCTGCGTAATGGCGCTATCGTTAATGCTCGCCTGAAGCCGCACGCAGATTACCGGCCTCCGCTGAAGTGGGTCTCTCTGGATATCGAAACCACCCGCCACGGTGAACTGTACTGCATCGGCCTTGAAGGCTGCGGGCAGCGAATTGTTTATATGCTCGGTCCGGCGAATGGCGATGCCTCCGCGCTCGACTTTCAGCTTGAGTATGTGACGAGTCGCCCGCAGTTACTGGAGAAGCTCAATGACTGGCTTACCCGGCACGATCCTGATGTCATCATCGGCTGGAACGTGGTGCAGTTCGATCTTCGCGTTTTGCAAAAACATGCCGAGCGTTACCGCATTCCCCTGCGTTTTGGCCGCGATAACAGCGAACTGGAGTGGCGCGAGCATGGCTTCAAAAATGGCGTCTTCTTCGCACAGGCTAAAGGTCGTCTGATTATTGACGGCATTGAGGCGCTCAAATCCGCATTCTGGAATTTCTCATCATTCTCACTGGAAACAGTGTCGCAAGAGTTGCTGGGTGAGGGGAAGTCGATTGATAACCCGTGGGACAGAATGGACGAAATCGATCGCCGGTTTGCCCACGATAAGCCCGCGCTTGCCACCTACAATCTCAAAGACTGTGAACTGGTCACCCGCATTTTTCATAAAACCGAGATCATGCCATTTCTGCTGGAGCGTTCAACGGTTAACGGCTTGCCGGTCGACAGGCACGGCGGTTCAGTCGCCGCGTTTGGCCATCTCTACCTGCCGCGAATGCACCGGGCGGGCTACGTTGCACCGAATCTGGGTGAAATCCCTGCGCACGCCAGCCCCGGCGGTTACGTGATGGACTCACGCCCGGGTCTGTACGATTCCGTGCTGGTGCTGGATTACAAAAGCCTGTACCCGTCAATTATTCGTACTTTCTTGATCGATCCGGTGGGGCTTATCGAAGGGATGGCGCATCCGGATCGGGAGCACAGTACCGAAGGGTTCCTTGACGCCTGGTTCTCACGCGAAAAGCACTGCCTGCCAGAAATCGTGACCCAGATCTGGCACGGGCGCGATGAAGCAAAACGCCACGGGAATAAGCCGCTCTCACAGGCACTGAAAATCATCATGAACGCGTTTTACGGCGTGCTGGGAACCACCGCCTGCCGCTTTTTCGACCCGAGGCTGGCTTCGTCCATCACCATGCGTGGCCACGCGATCATGCGTCAGACCAAAGCGCTGATTGAAGCTCAGGGCTACGATGTCATCTATGGCGATACCGACTCCACTTTTGTCTGGCTTAAAAAAGCACACTCAGAGGATGATGCAGCCCGGATTGGTCAGGAGCTGGTGAGTTACGTCAATGACTGGTGGGCGCAGTCGCTGAAGCAGCAAAAACTGACCAGCGCGCTGGAGCTGGAATTTGAAACCCATTTTTGTCGCTTTCTGATGCCGACCATTCGCGGCGCAGATACCGGTAGCAAAAAACGCTACGCCGGGATGATTCAGACAGGCGCAGAGCAACACATGGTGTTTAAGGGCCTGGAAACGGTACGAACTGACTGGACGCCGCTGGCTCAACAGTTTCAGCAGGAGCTGTACCTACGAATTTTTCGTAACCAACCTTATCAGGAGTTTATTCGCGAGACTATCGACCGTCTGATGGCGGGTGAACTGGACGACCAACTGGTGTATCGCAAACGCCTGCGTCGCCCGTTAAGCGAATACCAGCGCAATGTGCCGCCACACGTGCGCGCCGCGCGCCTCGCCGATGAGCAAAATGTAAAGCTGGGACGTCCGCCGCAGTATCAGAATCGCGGTACCATTAAATATGTCTGGACGATAAATGGTCCAGAACCCGTGGATTATCAGCTTTCTGCTCTTGACTATGAGCACTATTTGACCCGGCAGATCCAGCCAGTTGCCGAGGGAATACTTCCCTTTATCGATGATAACTTTGCTACACTACTTACAGGGCAACTGGGGTTATTTTGACGCGTGACGAAACCGTCGCCATCCAGTACCATAGCGCCCTTTCCATTCCTGGACCCCAATACACTTGCTGCCCCTTTACTCTGGCAGAGGGTGAGTATTGCCTGCAACTAAAGATATAGAGCCGAACATATATGCCTTTTACACTTGGTCAACGCTGGATCAGCGATACAGAAAGCGAATTGGGACTTGGTACCGTTGTCGCCATGGATGCACGAACCGTCACATTACTTTTCTCTTCGACGGGCGAAAACCGTCTGTATGCGCGCAGTGATTCCCCCGTGACCCGCGTGATGTTCAATCCTGGTGATACGATAACGAGCCATGAAGGCTGGCAACTGCATGTCGATGAAGTAAAAGAAGAAAACGGCCTGCTTTCCTATATCGGAACTCGCCTTGATACCGAAGAAACCGGTGTCACGCTGCGTGAAGTGCTGCTCGACAGCAAGCTGGTCTTCAGCAAACCACAGGATCGCCTGTTTGCCGGTCAGATTGACCGTATGGACCGCTTTGCACTGCGCTATCGCGCACGTAAATTTCAGAGCGAGCAGTATCGTATGCCGTGGAGTGGTTTGCGTGGTCAACGTACCAGCCTGATCCCTCACCAGCTCAACATTGCTCATGACGTCGGTCGTCGTCATGCTCCTCGCGTATTGCTGGCTGACGAAGTGGGTTTAGGTAAAACCATTGAAGCCGGGATGATCCTGCATCAACAGCTGCTGTCAGGCGCCGCAGAGCGTGTATTGATCATCGTTCCGGAGACGTTACAGCACCAATGGCTGGTCGAAATGCTGCGTCGTTTTAACCTGCGCTTTGCGCTGTTTGATGATGAGCGTTATGCAGAGGCGCAGCACGACGCCTACAACCCGTTTGAAACCGAACAGTTAGTTATCTGTTCGCTGGACTTTGCCCGTCGCAGTAAACAGCGCCTGGAGCATCTGTGTGACGCCGAATGGGATCTGCTTATTGTCGATGAAGCCCATCACCTGGTGTGGAGCGAAGACGCGCCCAGCCGTGAATATATGGCCGTTGAACAACTGGCAGAACGCGTACCGGGCATCCTGCTGCTGACCGCAACACCGGAACAGTTGGGCCTGGAAAGCCACTTTGCGCGCCTGCGCCTGCTGGACCCAAGTCGCTTCCACGATTTCGCCCAGTTTGTTGAAGAACAAAAAAATTACCGTCCGGTCGCCGATGCCGTCGCCATGCTGCTGGCAGGCAACCAGCTAAGCAACAATGAGCTGAACATGTTAGGTGACATGATTGGCGAACAGGACATTGAACCGTTATTGCAGGCGGCAAACAGCGACAGCGAAGACGCCCAGAGCGCGCGTCAGGAGCTGGTTTCAATGCTAATGGACAGACACGGCACCAGCCGCGTGCTGTTTCGTAACACCCGTAACGGCGTGAAAGGCTTCCCGAAACGCGAGCTGCATACCATCAAGCTACCCTTGCCAACCCAATACCAGACGGCGATTAAAGTCTCCGGCATCATGGGCGCGCGTAAGAGTGCGGAAGACCGGGCGCGCGACATGCTCTATCCGGAACAGATTTATCAGGAATTCGAAGGCGACACCGGCACCTGGTGGAATTTTGATCCGCGCGTGGAATGGCTGATGGGCTACCTGACCAGCCACCGCTCGCAAAAAGTACTCGTTATTTGTGCGAAAGCCACCACCGCGCTACAGCTGGAGCAGGTGCTGCGCGAGCGCGAAGGTATCCGCGCCGCCGTGTTCCATGAGGGCATGTCGATCATTGAACGTGACCGCGCTGCGGCCTGGTTTAGCGAAGAAGATAGCGGCGCCCAGGTGATGCTGTGCTCTGAGATCGGCTCCGAGGGGCGTAACTTCCAGTTCGCCAGCAATCTGGTGATGTTTGACCTGCCGTTCAACCCGGATCTGCTGGAACAGCGTATTGGTCGTCTGGACCGTATTGGTCAGGCGCATGATATTCAGATTCACGTGCCTTACTTAGAAAAAACCGCGCAATCCGTACTGGTGCGCTGGTACCACGAAGGTCTGGATGCGTTCGAGCACACCTGCCCGACCGGACGTACTATCTATGACACGGTATATAACAACCTGATCGGCTACCTGGCTGAGCCAGAAAATACCGATGGCTTTGATGATCTAATCAAAACCTGCCGCGAACAGCATGACGCGTTGAAAGCGCAACTGGAACAAGGTCGAGATCGCCTGTTGGAGATCCACTCTAACGGCGGCGAAAAAGCGCTGGCACTGGCTGAGAGTATTGAAGAGCAGGACGACGATACCAGCCTGATCGCCTTCGCCATGAACCTGTTTGATATCGTTGGTATTAATCAGGATGACCGTGGTGACAATTTAATCGTGCTGACGCCGTCCGATCATATGCTGGTGCCTGATTTCCCAGGACTGCCGGAAGATGGCTGCACCATTACGTTCGAACGTGATGTCGCCCTGTCGCGTGAAGACGCACAGTTTATTACCTGGGAGCATCCGTTAATCCGTAATGGTCTGGATCTTATCCTCTCCGGCGACACGGGTAGCAGCACAATATCTCTGTTGAAAAACAAAGCATTACCGGTTGGCACCCTGTTGGTTGAGCTGGTGTATGTGGTTGAAGCGCAAGCGCCGAAACAGCTGCAGTTAAACCGTTTCCTGCCGCCAACGCCGGTACGTATGCTGCTTGATAAAAACGGCAATAACCTTGCCGCGCAAGTTGAATTCGAAACCTTTAACCGCCAACTCAGCGCTGTTAACCGCCATACTGGCAGTAAACTGGTCAACGCCGTGCAGCAGGACGTTCATGCCATTCTGCAACTCGGTGAGGCGCAGGTGGAAAAATCGGCTCGTGCGCTGATCGACGCGGCACGTAAAGAAGCGGACGAAAAACTGACGGCGGAACTCTCCCGTCTGGAAGCGCTGCGCGCCGTTAACCCGAACATCCGTGATGACGAACTCAGCGCAATTGAAAGTAACCGTCAGCAGGTGATGGAAAGCCTGGACCAGGCGGGATGGCGTCTTGATGCCCTGCGTCTGATCGTCGTGACGCATCAGTAACGGAGCCATACATGGGGATGGAAAACTACAATCCGCCGCAGGAACCCTGGCTGGTTATCCTGTATCAGGATGAACACATTATGGTAGTCAACAAGCCGAGCGGCTTGTTGTCCGTACCGGGTCGTCTGGATGAACACAAAGACAGCGTGATGACGCGTATTCAGCGCGACTATCCGCAGGCTGAATCCGTCCATCGTCTGGATATGGCCACCAGCGGCGTGATTGTAGTGGCGCTAACGAAAGCGGCAGAGCGCGAGCTAAAACGCCAGTTTCGCGAACGTGAGCCGAAGAAACAGTATGTCGCGCGCGTGTGGGGACATCCTGCTCCTGCCGAAGGTCTGGTTGATTTACCGCTAATTTGCGACTGGCCAAATCGGCCAAAGCAGAAAGTATGTTATGAAACCGGGAAATCGGCGCAAACCGAGTATGGGGTGGTGGAGTTTGCAGCAGATAACACCGCGAGGGTCGTACTGAAACCGATTACCGGACGCTCCCACCAGCTGCGTGTGCATATGCTGGCATTAGGGCATCCCATCCTCGGCGATCGCTTCTATGCTCCGCCCGAAGCACTGGCGTTGGCACCCCGTCTGCTGCTGCACGCCGAAATGCTAACCATCACGCATCCCGAATACGGCAACAGTATGACATTTAAAGTCCCGGCGGATTTTTAAAACGTTGCTGTGACACATTTCGTTTTTACTTATTAATACAAATCATTCGAGATGCATCGAGGCGGCAAACGAAGAAATCCCCAGGAGCACAGATAACTATGCGACTGGGGTTTCACAGTTCAGCCAACAAAGAGGCAGCCTGAAGGCTGCCGTGTATATTTACTTGAAGCCTTTCTGTTCTTTGATTAGCTCGTAAGCCTTTTGAATTTCCTGCGCTTTTTGCTTCGCCATTTCCATCATTTCTGGCGGCAGACCTTTCGCAACCAGTTTGTCCGGATGGTGCTCGCTCATCAGCTTGCGGTATGCGCGCTTAATGGTAGTCGCATCATCGGTCGCTTTCACCCCCAGCACATTGCAGGCGTCTTCCAGCGTCGGGCCACGTTGCGCCTGCTGCCAGCCACCGCCGCCGGACTGCTGCTGATATCCACCGCCAAACTGCGCGCCGCCCTGCATCATACGCAGGAACTGATCAAATTGGGTCCGTGAGATACCCAACTCTTCAGCAATCACATACAGCACTTCACGCTCATTAGGATGCAATGATCCATCGGCAAATGCCGCCTGAATCTGAATCTCCAGGAACATGCGGATCAGATCGAATCGACCAAAACAGACGCTGCGAAACTGACGCATTTTTTCACGTAATGGGTAATTATCCGATTTTCCCACCCGGAAAGCATGTTGTGCGGCCGTACGCGAGTCGCCGTGCAAATTCATCCGGTCCATCAGCTGGCTGGCGATATGAATATCGGCTTCCGTGACACGGCCTTTGGATTTGGTCAGATGCCCCATCACCTCAAAAGTGGTAGCAAAAAACAGCGCCTGGCGTTCACGTTGGTTGGCAAACCACGCCATTTTGCGCATGCGGGCTTTGTCGAACATGTGGCCAACTAACAGGCCCAGAACCACACCCCAGAAGCCGCCGCCCATCATTAAAGCCACGGCTACGCCAATTATCTTTCCCCAATACTGCATAGACTCCCCAAATCTTTCTGCTCTCAGCCAGGCTATGTCCCACAATATAAGGTGCTTTTACCGATTTATGGCAGCGGTCAATTGTGGGACATCGCCTATAATTTGCATTATCATACCTGTCATTCAATGCCGTGCCTAACACCACGGAGCCTTAATCGGCAGGATTAACACTAGCGCAGTGAAGATGAGATAAGTTAGGCTGTGACCGTTTGTCACGCGCGACGCTACTGATGATGGAACAATAAATACAACGTATGAAAAAACGTATTCCCACTCTTCTGGCCACCATGATTGCCAGCGCCCTTTATAGCCAACAGGGTCTGGCAGCCGATCTCGCCTCACAGTGCATGTTAGGCGTGCCAAGCTATAACCGTCCTCTGGTGCAGGGCGAGACCAATGAATTACCCGTCACTATCAATGCCGACAACGCAAAAGGGAATTACCCGGATGATGCGGTGTTTACCGGCAACGTGGATATTGCGCAGGGTAACAGCCGCCTGCAGGCCGACGAAGTGCAGCTTCATCAGAAGCAGGCTGAAGGCCAGCCTGAGCCAGTACGTACCGTCGATGCGCTGGGCAACGTTCATTATGATGACAATCAGGTTATTCTGAAGGGGCCGAAAGGCTGGTCTAATCTGAATACAAAAGATACTAACATCTGGGAAGGTGATTATCAGATGGTAGGTCGTCAGGGGCGCGGAAAAGCCGACCTGATGAAACAGCGAGGCGAAAACCGTTACACTATTCTGGAAAACGGTAGCTTCACCTCCTGTCTGCCGGGTTCCGATACCTGGAGCGTCGTGGGTAGCGAAGTGATCCACGACCGTGAAGAACAGGTCGCAGAGATCTGGAACGCCCGTTTTAAACTGGGTCCAGTTCCGGTCTTTTATAGTCCTTATTTGCAGTTACCCGTCGGCGATAAGCGCCGTTCCGGTTTCCTGATCCCGAACGCAAAATACTCCACCACGAACTATTTTGAGTTCTACCTGCCGTATTACTGGAACATTGCGCCCAACATGGACGCCACCATTACGCCGCATTATATGCACCGTCGTGGCGGTGTTATGTGGGAGAACGAATTCCGCTACCTGACTCAGGCGGGCGCTGGCCTGATGGAGTTCGACTATCTGAACTCAGATAAAGTGTACGAGGATGAACATCCGAAGGATGACAATTCTCGTCGCTGGCTGTTCTACTGGCAGCACGCTGGCGTGATGGACCAGGTGTGGCGTTTCAACGTCGATTACACCAAGGTCAGCGATACCAGTTACTTTAATGATTTTGACAATAAATACGGTTCCAGTACCGACGGCTATGCCACGCAAAAATTCAGCGTTGGCTACGCGGTACAAAACTTTGACGCGACGGTTTCGACCAAGCAATTCCAGGTCTTCGACGCGCAAAACAGTAACAGCTATTCTGCGCAGCCGCAGTTAGACGTCAACTATTACCAGAATGACGTCGGGCCGTTTGATACCCGTATTTATGGCCAGGCGGTTCATTTCGTTAACACTAACGACAACATGCCGGAAGCCACGCGCGTTCATCTTGAACCGACCATCAACCTGCCGTTGTCGAACAACTGGGGAAGTATCAATACCGAAGCAAAACTGCTGGCAACACACTATCAGCAGACTAATCTCGATTGGTACAACAATAACCCGAGTAACGTTAACAAACTCGATGATTCAGCCAACCGCGTCATGCCGCAGTTTAAAGTTGACGGCAAGCTGGTGTTCGAGCGTGACATGCAAATGCTGGCGCCGGGCTATACCCAAACGCTGGAGCCGCGCGCGCAGTATCTTTACGTACCGTATCGTGACCAAAGTCATATCTATAACTATGACTCTTCCCTGCTGCAATCTGACTACAGCGGCCTGTTCCGTGACCGTACTTATGGCGGCCTGGACCGTATCGCCTCAGCCAACCAGGTGACGACCGGGGTCACATCTCGTGTTTATGATGATGCGGCGGTTGAACGTTTTAATATTTCCGTGGGTCAAATCTACTATTTCACCGAGTCTCGCACTGGCGATGACAACATAAAATGGGAGAATGACGACAAAACGGGCTCACTGGTATGGGCTGGCGACACCTACTGGCGCATCTCCGACCGCTGGGGTTTACGCAGTGGGATCCAGTACGACACACGTCTGGACAGCGTCGCAACCAGTAGCAGCAGTATCGAATACCGCCGCGACGAAAACCGTATGCTGCAGTTGAACTACCGTTATGCCAGCTCGGAGTATATCCAGGCTACCCTGCCGTCTTACTACTCTACGGCAGAGCAGTATAAAAACGGGATCTCACAGGTAGGCGCGGTGGCAAGCTTCCCAATCGCTGACCGTTGGTCGATTGTTGGCGCTTACTACTTCGATACCAACGTGAACAAAGAAGCAGATTCAATGCTGGGACTGCAGTACAACTCCTGCTGTTACGCCATTCGCTTCGGCTACGAACGTAAGCTGAACGGCTGGGATAACACCCAGAAACACGCGATTTATGACAACACGATCGGCTTTAATATCGAACTGCGCGGCCTGAGTTCCAACTATGGTCTGGGCACTAACCAAATGCTGCGTTCGAACATTCTGCCGTATCAAAGCTCTTTATGATCTGATTGATTTACAACGTAATCCGCATTGCGGTTAATTGATAATGGAAAAAGTATGAAGAACTGGAAAACGCTGCTTCTCGGTATCGCCATGATCGCGAATACCAGTTTCGCTGCCCCACAGGTGGTCGATAAAGTCGCAGCCGTCGTCAATAACGGCGTCGTTCTGGAAAGCGACGTCGATGGCTTAATGCAGTCAGTAAAACTAAATGCGGGTCAGGCGGGTCAACAGTTACCGGACGATGCCACGCTGCGTCATCAGATCCTGGAACGTTTGATCATGGATCAAATTCTCCTGCAGATGGGTCAGAAGATGGGTGTAAAAATCTCTGACGAGCAGTTGGATCAGGCTATCGCCAATATCGCCAGGCAAAACAACATGACGCTGGATCAGATGCGCAGCCGTCTGGCACAGGATGGTTTAAACTATTCCACTTATCGTAACCAGATCCGCAAAGAGATGACTATCTCTGAAGTGCGTAACAACGAAGTTCGCCGTCGCGTTACCATATTGCCACAGGAAGTGGATGCCCTGGCGAAGCAGGTCGGCAACCAAAATGATGCCAGCACCGAACTGAACCTGAGCCACATTCTGATCCCACTGCCGGAAAACCCAACTTCCGATCAGGTAAACGAAGCGGAAAGCCAGGCGCGTTCAGTAGTTGATGAAGCACGTAACGGTAGCGATTTTGGCAAATTGGCCATCACTTATTCCGCCGATCAGCAGGCGTTGAAAGGCGGCCAGATGGGTTGGGGACGCATTCAGGAACTGCCGGGCATCTTTGCCCAGGCGTTAAGCACCGCGAAAAAAGGCGATATCATTGGTCCAATTCGCTCTGGAGTCGGCTTCCATATTCTGAAAGTCAACGATATGCGTGGTCAGAGCCAAAGCATTTCCGTGACTGAAGTTCATGCCCGCCATATTCTGCTCAAACCGTCGCCGATCATGACCGACCAACAGGCGCGTCTGAAACTGGAACAAATCGCGGCAGATATTAAGAGCGGTAAAACCACCTTCGCGGCAGCAGCTAAAGAGTTTTCTCAGGATCCGGGTTCTGCTAACCAGGGCGGCGATCTGGGCTGGGCTGCAGCGGATATTTTCGACCCAGCTTTCCGCGATGCGCTGACCAAACTTCACAAAGGCCAGATGAGCACCCCAGTGCACTCCTCTTTCGGCTGGCATCTGATCGAGCTGCTGGACACGCGTAACGTTGATAAAACTGACGCCGCGCAGAAAGACAGAGCTTATCGTATGCTGATGAACCGTAAATTCTCGGAAGAAGCGGCAACCTGGATGCAGGAACAGCGCGCCAGCGCCTACGTCAAAGTTCTGAGCAACTAATGACTCGTACTCAACGCGTTGTTATCACTCCCGGCGAACCCGCCGGGATTGGCCCCGATCTGGTGGTTCAACTCGCGCAGCGTGAGTGGCCTGTAGAACTCGTTGTCTGTGCGGATGCAGCACTCCTCAGTGACCGGGCAGCAATGCTCGGTTTACCGCTTTCACTCCTCCCCTACACTCCAGATACCCCAGCCCGACCGCAATCAGCAGGCACGCTGACGCTGTTACCGATTGCGCTGCGAACACCTGTAGTCGCGGGTCAGTTGGCAGTAGAGAACGGGCAATATGTGGTGGATACGCTGGCTCGCGCCTGCGATGGTTGTCTGCGAGGGGAGTTCGCGGCATTGATTACCGGTCCGGTTCACAAGGGCGTAATCAATGACGCTGGCGTCCCGTTTACCGGGCACACCGAGTTCTTTGAAGAGCGATCACAGGCGAAGAAAGTTGTCATGATGCTGGCAACCGAAGAGCTGCGCGTTGCCGTGGCAACCACGCATCTGCCGCTCAGAGCCGTTGCTGATGCCATTACGCCCGCTCTGCTTCAGGAAGTGATCGGTATTCTGCATCATGATTTGCGCACTAAGTTCGGCATTGCCGATCCGCATATTCTGGTGTGCGGTCTTAACCCGCATGCCGGTGAAGGCGGTCATATGGGAACGGAAGAGATAGAAACTATCATTCCGGTTCTCGATGAACTGCGTGCGCAGGGGATGAAATTGAATGGCCCGCTGCCCGCAGATACGCTGTTTCAGCCCAAGTATCTCGACCACGCGGATGCCGTGCTGGCAATGTACCACGATCAGGGTCTCCCCGTGCTAAAATACCAGGGATTTGGTCGCGGTGTGAACATCACGCTGGGCCTGCCCTTTATTCGCACATCCGTCGATCACGGTACCGCGCTTGAACTTGCGGGACGTGGACAAGCAGATGTCGGCAGTTTTATTACGGCGCTTAATCTCGCCATCAAAATGATTGTTAATACCAATGAATAATCGAGTCCATCAGGGCCACTTAGCCCGTAAACGTTTCGGGCAAAACTTCCTCAACGATCAGTTTGTGATCGAAAGTATTGTCTCTGCAATCAACCCGCAGAAGGGTCAGGCTATGGTCGAAATCGGCCCAGGCCTGGCTGCGCTAACCGAGCCAGTAGGCGAACGCCTGGACCAGCTCACGGTCATTGAGTTAGACCGCGATCTCGCCGCGCGCCTGCAAACGCACCCGTTTTTAGGGCCGAAGCTGACGATTTATCAGCAAGACGCCATGACCATGAACTTCGGCGAACTCGCCCAAACAATGGGGCAACCGCTGCGCATATTCGGTAACCTGCCGTACAACATCTCCACGCCGCTGATGTTCCATCTTTTTACCTATACTGATGCCATTGCCGACATGCATTTCATGTTGCAAAAAGAGGTGGTAAACCGTCTGGTTGCAGGGCCAAACAGTAAAGCGTATGGTCGATTAAGCGTCATGGCGCAGTATTACTGCAATGTGATCCCGGTACTTGAAGTGCCGCCATCCGCATTTACGCCAGCGCCTAAAGTCGATTCTGCCGTTGTGCGTCTGGTCCCTCACGCAACAATGCCGTATCCGGTTAAAGATGTTCGTGTGCTGAGCCGTATTACCACTGAAGCGTTTAATCAGCGTCGTAAAACGGTACGTAACAGCCTCGGCAATTTGTTTAGCGTTGAAGTACTGACAGAGCTGGGCGTTGATCCGGCGATGCGAGCGGAAAATATCTCTGTCGCGCAATACTGCCGGATGGCTAACTATCTGTCGGAAAACGCGCCATCGAAGGAGAGTTAAACATGATCAATTCGCCCCGAGTGTGCATTCAGGTACAAAGCGTCTACATTGAAGCGCAATCCTCACCTGATGATGAACGTTACGTTTTTGCTTATACCGTGACTATCCGCAATTTGGGGCGAGCGCCTGTGCAGCTATTGGGGCGTTATTGGTTGATCACCAATGGTCATGGCCGTGAAACCGAAGTTCAGGGCGAAGGTGTGGTTGGCGTTCAGCCCCACATCGAACCTGGCGAAGAGTACCAATACACCAGCGGCGCGGTGATTGAAACGCCGCTTGGCACCATGCAGGGTCATTACGAAATGATCGATGAACAAGGGATCGCCTTTACCATCGACATTCCCGTGTTCAGACTCGCCGTTCCTACACTCATTCATTAAAACAATAGCTATGGCAACATACCTCATTGGCGACGTTCACGGTTGTTACGATGAACTGATAGCCTTGCTGCACCAGGTAGACTTTAATCCCGAGCAAGACACCTTATGGCTCACCGGCGATCTGGTTGCGCGAGGGCCGGGCTCTTTAGACGTTTTACGCTACGTTAAATCGCTGGGCGATAGCGTGCGGTTAGTTCTCGGTAATCACGATTTACACCTGCTGGCCGTGTTTGCCGGCATTAGCCGTAATAAACCGAAAGACCGACTCACACCGCTGCTTGAAGCTCCGGATGCTGATGCACTGCTTAACTGGCTGCGTCGCCAGCCGCTGTTGCAGATTGATGAAGAGAAGAAGCTGGTGATGGCGCATGCAGGGATTACCCCACAGTGGGACCTACAGACGGCGAAGGACTGTGCACGCGATGTTGAAGCCGTGTTGTCGAGCGACTCGTATCCGTTTTTCCTCGATGCAATGTACGGTGACATGCCTAATAACTGGACCCCGGAGCTGACGGGGCTGGCCCGCCTGCGTTTTATTACCAACGCGTTCACCCGCATGCGTTACTGCTTCCCCAACGGTCAACTTGATATGTACAGCAAAGAGTCGCCAGAAGATGCGCCAGCTCCGCTGAAGCCGTGGTTTGCCATTCCAGGCCCCGTTAGTGACGCCTATAGCATTGCATTCGGGCACTGGGCATCGCTGGAGGGCAAAGGCACGCCAGAAGGTATTTACGCGTTGGATACGGGGTGTTGCTGGGGAGGCGATCTCACCTGTCTGCGCTGGGAAGACAAACGCTACTTTGTGCAGCCATCAAATCGCCATCTGAATATGGATCCCGGCGAAGCGGTCAACGCCTGATAATCGTCTGCTGAGAGGTTCAGGCCTGATGGCGCTACGCTTATCAGGCCTACATCGGGCACAAGAGTTGGCCGGATAAGGCATTTCGCCGCCATCCGGCACTTACAGTATTAACGACGTTCCAGAATCTCGAAGCAGTAGCTGTGAGAGTTTTGCGCGTCGGCATCGTGGAATTCGCTGAAAACAGATTCCCAGTCGTCCGGTTCGTAGTCCGGGAAATGGGTATCTCCCTCCACTTCCGCATCAATGTGTGTCAGATACAGCTTCTGCGCTTTCGGCAGGAACTGCTCATACACACGCCCACCGCCAATCACCATAATTTCAGGCTCATCGCCACAGGCAGCAATGGCTTCATCAACAGACTTCACCCACTGCACGCGATCGTCAGTGCCGGGCTTGCTGCTGATGACGATATTTTTACGCCCCGGCAACGGTCGCCCGATGGATTCCCAAGTGTGGCGCCCCATGACGACCGGCTTGTTTAAGGTATTACGTTTAAACCAGGCGAGATCGGCAGGTAGGTTCCACGGCATGGCGTTTTCCATACCGATGACGCGATCTACCGCTAACGCCGCAATCAGACTGATCATTGAATATTTCCCGGATACAAAAAAATTGTCGCCACTATACGGAAAGCGCAATCTTTCGTCGACTAGCCAAAGGAAGATGTGCATGAAAATTTTCTGTTCTGCTGGCGAGTCCGCGACTTCTGAGTGGACTCCCAGCATTACAGTAGTTCAAAAACAGCCAATTAGCAGTAAAGTTTGCAGAACATCACATTTTTTACCCTATGCTGACGGTTTCACTTCCGGTTCATCGGCGACATCGCCCGTATGTTTACCTTCATCCGTGCCTTGCCAGCCATGGCGTTGAATCAATGATAAGTGCTGACGATCTTCCGCAATAATTTCACTTAGCATTGCACTGGTGCGCTTATAAACCGCCGCGCGGGAAATTGCGTCATTTTCCCCTTTCACCATCTCCTCAACCATTAACGTATTGAAGCGGCGGAAGACATCGGCCCGCTCACGCGCTTCATAGCGCCCAAGCCCGAGCCCTTCCAGCGCCAGGCGTCCGGTTTTCAGCGCGCCTTCAAAGGTCTCACGTTCAGGCATGTCCACACCCGCCTGACGCAGACGGATGTAATGATCCACGTCGCGCGCGCGGGCAATAATTTGCAGATGCGGGAAATGCTCTTTCACCATTTCGGTTAACTGCAGGCTGGTTTGCGGATCGTCAATGGCATTAATAATGACTTCAGCTTTCGCCGCCCCGGCAGATTCCAGCAGATCCATCCGGGTCGCATCGCCATAGAAAACCTTCATCCCGAATTTACGCAGCGTTTCGATATGGTCCGGGTCATGATCAAGAACCACCATTTTGACCCCACTCGACAACAGCAAACGACCGGTTATCTGGCCAAATCGCCCAAATCCAGCGATGATCACCCGCGGTTGCTCCTCATCGATTTCATCCGCTTCCCGCGCTTCACCAGTCGCCGATTTTTCCAGACGCGTCAAAATCACCAGCAAAATCGGCGTAGCCGCCATCGACAACGCCACCGCCAGCGTCAGCGATTTCGCCCAGTCAGGATCAAGCACGTTTGCCATTTGCGCCGCGCCAAACACCACGAAGGCAAACTCACTGCCCTGCCCAAGTAATACGGCAAACCATCTGCGCTGCTTGTTCGGTACCTGTAACGGTTTCGCTATCAGCCATAGCATGACGGTTTTAATCACCAGGAAACCAACCAGCAGAATGATGATGCGCAAAGGATTATCAATCAGCGTACCAAAGTCGATAGACATCCCCACGCCGATGAAAAACAGCCCCAGCAGCAGCCCTTTAAACGGCTCAATATCGCTTTCCAACGCGTGGCGATACTCAGAACTCGCCAGCAACACGCCGGCCAGGAACGCCCCCATCGCCATCGAAAGACCAACTTCTTCCAACAGCAGACCAAAACCGAAAACGAGGAACAGCGCGACGGCGCTGAAAACTTCCCGCAGGCCTGAGCGCGCAACAAAACGCAAGGCAGGACGGGTAACATAACGCCCTAACAGCACCACCAGCACCAGCGCGCCAGCTACCTTAAGGGCTGACAATGCAAATGCCCCAAGCGTGGTCGATGCGCCGCTTGCCGCCAGTAAGGGAATCATTGCCACCAGAGGAATAGCGGCGATATCCTGGAACAGCAGCACGGCAAATGCGCTACGCCCCAGTTGCGACACCATCAGGTTACGTTCATTCATCGCCTGCATCGCGATGGCCGTCGAGGAAAGCGCCAGCGTCATGCCGATCAGCTCCGCCACCTGCCAGTGCAGGCCAAGGAACATACAGAACAAACCAATCAAACCGCCGCAAACCACCATCTGTAGTGCACCGCCGCCGAACACCGAAGCCCGCAGTTTCCACAAACGCTGCGGATCCAGCTCCAGGCCGATGACAAACAGCATCAGCACCACGCCGATCTCGGCAAAATGCAGGATTGATTCGGCGTCCGTCACCAGCCTCAGACCCCATGGTCCGATAATGCACCCGGCGATGAGATACCCCAGTACCGACCCTAGCCCCAGCCGCACGGCGATGGGGACAATCAGCGCCGCCGATCCAAGATAAATCAGCGCCTGAATCAGCGTATGACTATCCATGATGAACCTCCTGCCACTCGAGCAGACGCTGTTTATAATGACGCGCCTGCGCCTGCAGCGTCTCGTCATCACAGATAAACGTACAGTGCATCGCAAATGGCGGCAGCCATTTGAGACCACAATATAATGCCGTGGCCTGCAAAGGTTGGGAAAGCACATCAAAGCCTGGATGGGAGCCGATATTAAAGTGGTTTTCACCGCCGCCGGTGGTCACAGCCCACATGAGATGCTTACCGTGCAGCGCAGTACCGTCATGACCGTATGCCCAACCGTGTGCAAGGACCTTATCCATCCACAGCTTGAGTAACGGAGGTGTGCTATACCACTGCATAGGATGCTGCCAGATAATCAACTCTGCGCGCGCCAGGGCTTCCTGTTCAGCGGCAATATCGATATTAAAGTCGGGGTAGAGCTGGTAGAGCGAACGGATCTCCACGCCCTCCAGCGTCCTTGCCTGTTCAAGCATCCGCTTATTCGCATGCGAATGCTGAGGATAGGGATGCGCATAAATGATGAGAATCATGATTAGCCTGTATCACTGCATTATTGTAATAACAGTGAGTTTAGTCAGTTAATCCACAGGCTAACAGTCAATATTATTGAGCAGATAAATGGAAAAATCTGAGCTAGTTATCCAGTTCGCTCATATCCTTAACCTGATCGCGGTTAATTTGTTCCGTCTTACCTGTTTGCGCGTTTTTGTACGACACCAGGCCGGTATCATCATCAACCTGCGGTTTGCCGTCGGTGACGATGGTTTTACCATCGGTGGTTTTCACCGCCTGATTTGAGGAGCAACCGGCTACGGTAAACAGTGCTGCTGCGGTAAAAATGGAAGTGATCAGAATATGTTTCTGCATGGTGTTCTCCCTGCTTTTCAGTCGTTTTCAGTGATATATCCGTTAACTGTAGGCTAACTGACTGAGTTGCAGGGAAAATACAGAACACTCTTAATAGCCTGCCCTGACCACCGGCTTACTACGAATCGTCATTTGGCTGGTTTGCGCCAGCGTCAGACCTCGCGTTTCCGGGGCGAAAGCGATGGACACGAGCAGGCCTACCAGCGAAATTCCCGCGCCCATCAGCATCACATTACTGATCCCGTATTTGGTGATGAACACCGGCAGCGCCCAGGTTGACACAATGGTGCCGATACGGCTTAACGACATAATCACCCCGACCGCAGAGGCACGAATATCGGTGGGAAACAGTTCGTTTGGGTATAGCCATTGCAGGTTTCCCGGCCCCCCCGAGAAAAACGCGTACACGGCAAACGCCAGCACCACCAGCCATGCGCCCATATTAGGGATTAGCCCCAGCACAGCCAGCGCCAGCGTCATCATAATAAAGCTGCCAATTAACAGCGGTCGACGGCCCGCGCTATTGAGCCAGAACATGGGAGGAATACACCCCAGCATAAAGCACAGGCTGATCACCACATTGCCCAACGCGGCGCTTTTCCCGGCGCCGAGCCCCAGTAGCCCAACAATCTGCGGACCAAAGGTATAAATGGCAAACATCGGGATCACCTGACAGGTCCAGATGGCGGCAACAAACAGGACAAACGGGAAATGTCGGCGATTAAACAACTGAAGGAAACGCGTCTGCTGGGGTGCTTCTTCGTCGAATACCACCGGTTCGCCAAACAGTTTGATCATCATCTCCTCGCACTCTTTCACCCGACCTTTACGCAGCAACCAGCGTGGCGATTCAGGAAGATCGAAACGCCCAATCAGGATCAAAATGCAGGGGATCACCGCGCTGCCCAACATCCAGCGCCATCCGCCCTCAACATCATACAAAAAGTAACCGACCAGATCGGCACAGGTGGCGCCGACATACCACATCGCCGCGATAAAACCGATGGAGAAAGCGCGCTGGCGGGTATTGGAGAACTCGGTAATCATTGAGGTTGCGATCGGGTAATCAGCCCCAATCACCACCCCGATCAGCACCCGCATCACCAACAACTCAACGGGCGAGGAGACAAACATGGTTGCCGCCGATATCACGCCAATGGCGATAATATCGATGATAAACATTTTACGGCGCCCGACCTTATCGGAAATGTAGCCAAACAGCGACGTCCCGACAAACAAACCGGCGAGCGTACCAGCCCCCAGCAGACCAATCCACTCGGCATCCAGTTTCAACGCTGGCGTGAGCTGTTCGAGCGCCACGCCAATCATCACCAGCACATAACCATCCAGAAACGGCCCACCGCTTCCCCACAGCATTATCCGGCGGTGAATAGAGGTAAATTTGATGTCATCAAAGTTCCTGGGCTGCTGCATGGCTATATCCTGTTTTATTTTAACTTAATGCCTGATAGCGCCTATCAGGCCTATGAACCGTACCTGTAAGCCGGATAAGGCGAAGCCGCCATCCGGCACCAGGTTTAGCCATAGCGGAACTCCACGCCAAACGTCCCGCGCGGGTATTCCCATTTTTCCAGCGCTGTATCGAGTCCAAGAATTCGACACGTCCCACACTCGAGGCATCCGGCGTAATCAAAGCGTACGCTGCCGTCGTCCTGCTTTTTATACAGTCCAGCCGGGCAGGCCTTAATCAGCACCTCCAGCGCCTGTTTATCAGGATCGGTTTTGAGAATGATGTGTGGGCTGTCTTCATCGACATTGAACTTATTGACGCCCAGTTTGACGTCCACATTGACGGGAGAAGTCATAATACGGTCACTCCTTTCAGGCCATCTTTCATCAGGTTGATGAAGCCCACTTTCTTCGCATGGCGCAGGATTTTTTTACGCATTGGCACCGGGGCGGAACCATCTACGGTGAACAGGTCGCGTGCGATACTGACCGCCATTTCGGGATAAGCGGTAAACATGCGCGGGTTATCAAGAAAAGCGGGCAGCTTTTGATACATACGCATATCACGCATCGGGCCGTCGTCCAGATGCTGACGGTATTCACCCAGCGACTGCTTGCTAAAGTCGTCACGCTTCATGGCTGAAAGCACCGTTTTCGCCGCCGCTTCGCCTGCGGCGATGGCCAAATCCATACCGCGAATAGTAAAGCCGAGGTTCATACACATTCCGGCAGCGTCACCGGCAATCAGTACGCCGTCACCCACCAGTTCTGGCTGCATGTTGATACCGGCTTCAGGTACAACGTGCGCGGCATATTCCACCAGCTTGCCACCGGCGATCAGCGGGGCAACTGCCGGATGCTGTTTGAAATCTTCCAGCATTTGTGGGACCGATTTTTTCGCGTCTTTCAGATGATGAAGACCGCAGACCAGTCCCAGAGAAAGGGTTGTTTCATTCGTATAGAGAAAGCCACCGCCCATCAATCCATCGGTTGGCGATCCGGCAAACAGACAGGCTGCGCCTTCGTTCCCCTGTAACTGGAAACGATCTTCAATCACTGATTTCGGCAATTCGATCAGCTCTTTTACGCCGACGGCAACATGCGATGCCTCGACGCGCTTTGCCATACCCAACTTTTCAGCCAACAGAGAGTTTACGCCATCAGCAAGGATCACTACCCTGGCCTCCAGAATATCGCCATCGGCTTCCACGCCCACGACTTTACCCTCGCGCTGCACAACGTTATCCACGCGAATACCGGTGATGAGCTGAGCGCCCGCCTCCTCGGCCTGTTCCATCAGCCAGGCATCAAATTTGCTGCGTAAGACGGAATAAGAAACCTGCGACGATGTGGCGTCTTCGCCGTTGCAATAATCAATGGACATCGCCCCTTTATCGGTCATAAAGGCGAGTTTCTCGTGGGTGATGACGCGTTCAATGGGGGCCTGCTCAGCAAAACCGGGAATGATGCGCTCCAGGCTATGCGCATACATGCGCCCACCGGTGACATTCTTCGCGCCAGCAGAATTGCCGCGCTCGATAACCAGCACCTGTGCGCCTTCCCGAGCCAGCACCAGCGCCGCAACCGAACCAGCCAGACCTGCACCCACGATGATGGCATCAAAGATATCTTCGGACATACGTACTCCTGTCAGCGGCAGGACACCTTCGCATCCTGCCCGAAATGGTTTAACGCGCTAAGGCTGCCGTCAGCGCAGGCAGGATCTTCAGCGCATCGCCAACGATGCCGTAATCCGCATACTGGAATATCGGCGCATTTTTATCTTTGTTAATGGCGAAAATCGTCTGTGCGCCGTTGGCGCCGACCATATGTTGGATCTGCCCGGAAATCCCCACCGCCAGATACAGTTCAGGCTTGAGCATCAGGTTGGAGATACCGACGTAGCGTTCGTGCTCCATCCACTTCTCGTTTTCCGCCACCGGACGGGAACAGGCCAGCTCAGCGCCAATCGTCTGGCACAGCGCTTCGGCCAGCGAGATATTTTCTTTGCTGCCGATACCACGTCCCACGCTGACCACCAGGCGAGCCTTGTCGAGGTCGACGCTGTTGCTCTGACGTGCCTGAGTTGCCGTACGGGTCACGGCAACGGCCGGAGCCTGCCACTGTACGGTATGCATCTCGCCGCTGCGGGTAGCATCGGGTTGCTGCGCGTCAAACGTCCCGCTGCTGAGTGTAATCACGGCAAACGGCGAAGCGATTGTTTCCGCCCCTATCGCCAGGCCGCCGTAGACCATATGTTTGACCGCCGCTTTACCATCCTGTACGACGACTGCGCTGGCATCGTTTGAAACTGCAGCTGACAAGCGAAAGCCCAGTTTTGCCGCTAGCAACTTGCCCCGACGCGTATTGGGCAGCAGTACTGCGCCGTCCTCGCTGTGCTGACGAATGGTCTGGGCCATCACATCGGCGTAGTCTTCGACCATACGCTCTTCTGGTTTACCGCTGAGCAACCAGACATGATCTGCCCCCAAATGACATGCCGTCGCGCTATCTGCATCGCTCAGTACAAACGTGTTAACTTTTTCACCTAAAGCCTGCGCACCTTTCATCAGTTCCGGCAGACGAGAAGGGGTATCGCTGAATACCCAGATACTGGAAAATTTGTTCATAACATCCCCTGATAATTAAATGATTTTGCGAAGATTCTCGACAAACGCGGCAATCTGTTCTTCACCGTCACCTTCAATCACAACGCGCTGACGCTCGCGCTGCTTCGGCGCAGCAACCTGCTGTGCGGAATACGCCTGCACGCTGTTCAGTCCAATGTCTGCAGGCGACCAAACCTGAACCGGTTTTTTCGCCGCGCCAAGAATGGCTTTCATGGAAGGGATTTGTGGGGTGTTGATATCCGTTGAGACCGCGATGACCGCCGGAAGCGGGATGCTCAGTGTTTCGACTTCATCTTCCAGTTCACGCTCTACCGTCAGCGTGCTGTCGGTAAGAGAGAGGATTTTACTCACGCCGTTAATCGTGGGAACGTTCAGTGCTTCGCCCACCAGCAGGCCAACCTGCTGAGCATAGAGATCGGAAGAACCGTCACCACAGATAATTAGATCGAACCCGGCTTTTTGCGCGGCGGCAGCCAACACGGTAGCCGTTTGTTGTGGCAGCGCCTGTTCAAATTGATCGTCAATCACAACAATCAGTTCATCAGGACCACGGGAGAGCACATCTTTGCGCCCTTTTGCATTGGTCAGCGCTTTGCCGCCGACGCTCATGGCCACAACCTGGGCCTCGCCTGCCTGTTGTTTTAACTGGCAAGCTGCTTCGATCGCATTCAGGTCGTACTGGCTGATTTTGCCATCCGCTTTGCTGAAATCGAGTGAACCATCAGCGTTATTAATCGCAATATCCTGTTCATCAGGTACGCATTTGTAGCAAGTAATTATCTTCATTGCATCTCCAGAAATCATGAAGGAAACGTATTTATATCGGCGGTGTTAAATACAGATATCACGCTCTTTAATTCGGAAATAAAACCTTAATCACCAATATTGAAAATGTCACACATTGAAATTCGTAACTTTCAATAGTGTTACGCACCTCACCAATATTGAAAGAATTACGACAAATATAAAAATTTTCAATATTGTCTGCGGGTTCAACAATATTGAACGCCAGCCACTTAAAAAAGTTAAAAAACCACAGATAACACACTGATTAACAACAAAAAACAGCATGAATTTAAGCAAATTAACCAGCGTAAAAAAGTGTGACACAGATAACAGAATCACCCGAAATGAATACTCATTATGAGTTACTCACTGAGGCGCCCCCAGAGGTTAAAAAGTTATCAACAAATCATTAATAATAAATAAACAAACGATCACACACGGGCACGCTAAATAAATTTCGTTTTCACACTGGAATTCACTTATGAAAAATGAAAAGAGAAAGTCGGGAATTGAACCGAAGGTTTTTTTTCCGCCATTAATAATAGTTGGAATACTTTGTTGGCTAACAGTAAGAGATCTCGATGCCGCTAACGTCGTTATTAATGCGGTATTCAGTTATGTCACCAGTGTCTGGGGCTGGGCATTTGAATGGTATATGGTCGTCATGCTCTTCGGCTGGTTCTGGTTGGTTTTTGGCCCGTATGCCAAAAAGAAATTAGGCGACGAAAAACCGGAGTTTAGTACCGCCAGCTGGATCTTTATGATGTTCGCCTCCTGTACTTCAGCAGCGGTACTGTTCTGGGGCTCCATCGAGATCTACTACTATATCTCCACCCCACCGTTCGCCCTGGAACCCAATTCCACGGGTGCGAAAGAGATAGGTCTGGCTTACAGCCTGTTCCACTGGGGACCGCTGCCATGGGCAACCTACAGCTTCCTTTCCGTGGCCTTCGCCTATTTCTTCTTTGTGCGCAAGATGGACGTCATCCGTCCTAGCTCCACGCTGGTACCATTAGTGGGCGAAAAGCATGCGAAAGGGCTGTTCGGCACCATCGTTGATAACTTCTACCTGGTAGCGCTGATTTTTGCGATGGGTACCAGCCTCGGTCTGGCGACACCGCTGGTAACCGAGTGTATGCAATGGCTGTTCGGTATTCCGCATACACTGCAATTAGATGCCATCATCATTACCTGCTGGATCATTCTGAACGCCATTTGCGTAGCCTGCGGCCTGCAAAAAGGAGTCAGAATCGCCAGCGACGTACGTAGCTACCTGAGCTTCCTGATGCTGGGCTGGGTGTTTATCGTCAGCGGCGCCAGCTTCATCATGAACTACTTTACCGACTCGGTCGGCATGCTGCTGATGTATCTGCCGCGCATGCTGTTCTATACCGATGCCATCGGCAAAGGCGGCTTCCCGCAGGGTTGGACCGTCTTCTACTGGGCATGGTGGGTCATTTACGCCATCCAGATGAGCATCTTCCTGGCACGTATTTCTCGTGGTCGTACCGTACGTGAACTGTGCTTTGGGATGGTGCTGGGCCTGACCGCTTCTACCTGGATCCTGTGGACAGTCCTTGGCAGCAATACCCTGCTGCTGATGGATAAAAACATTCTCAACATCCCACAGCTGATTGAACAACACGGCGTGGCGCGCGCCATTATCGAAACCTGGGCCGCCTTGCCATTCAGCACCGCCACCATGTGGGGCTTCTTCATCCTTTGTTTTATTGCCACTGTCACGCTGATTAACGCCTGCTCTTATACCCTGGCGATGTCCACCTGTCGCGAAGTCCGCGATGGTGAAGAACCACCGCTGTTAGTGCGTATCGGCTGGTCCGTGCTGGTCGGCATCATCGGTATCGTTCTACTGGCGCTGGGCGGGCTGAAGCCAATACAGACCGCGATTATCGCCGGAGGATGCCCGCTGTTCTTCGTCAATATCATGGTGACGCTGTCCTTTATTAAAGACGCCAAAGTGCACTGGAAAGACAAGTAATTCTTATTAACCCAATTGATCAAGAGGCTGAAAGATGGATTTCAACTTAAATGACGAGCAGGAGCTGTTTGTCGCCGGTATTCGTGAACTGATGGCCAGTGAGAACTGGGAAGCTTATTTTGCCGAGTGCGATCGCGACAGCGTCTACCCTGAGCGTTTTGTTAAAGCGCTGGCGGATATGGGCATCGATAGCCTGTTGATTCCGGAAGAACACGGTGGACTGGAAGCGGGTTTTGTCACCGTGGCCGCCGTCTGGATGGAACTCGGCCGCCTGGGCGCGCCAACCTATGTGCTGTACCAGTTACCGGGGGGTTTTAACACCTTCCTGCGTGAAGGGACCCAGGAACAAATCGATAAAATTATGGCGTTCCAGGGAACCGGTAAGCAGATGTGGAACTCTGCGATCACCGAACCGGGAGCGGGATCGGATGTTGGCAGCCTGAAAACCACTTATACACGTAAAAATGGTAAGGTTTATCTTAATGGCAGTAAGTGCTTTATCACCAGTAGTGCCTATACCCCTTACATCGTGGTAATGGCGAGAGATGGCGCATCGCCGGATAAACCTGTTTACACCGAGTGGTTCGTTGACATGAGCAAAGCGGGCATCAAGGTCAACAAACTGGAGAAACTCGGTCTGCGCATGGATAGCTGCTGTGAAATCACCTTTGACGACGTTGAGCTGGACGAGAAAGACATGTTCGGTCGGGAAGGTAACGGTTTCAATCGCGTAAAAGAAGAGTTTGACCATGAACGCTTCCTCGTCGCACTGACCAACTACGGTACGGCAATGTGCGCGTTTGAAGATGCGGCGCGCTACGCCAATCAGCGCGTGCAGTTTGGCGAAGCTATCGGCCGTTTCCAGCTGATTCAGGAGAAGTTTGCGCATATGGCGATCAAACTGAACTCCATGAAAAACATGCTGCTGGAAGCTGCCTGGAAAGCGGATAACGGCACCATTACCTCGGGTGACGCGGCAATGTGCAAATACTTCTGCGCCAACGCGGCATTTGAAGTGGTAGACACCGCCATGCAGGTGCTGGGCGGAGTGGGTATCGCGGGCAATCATCGCATCACGCGCTTCTGGCGTGACCTGCGCGTTGACCGTGTTTCTGGTGGTTCTGACGAAATGCAGATCCTGACGTTGGGTCGTGCGGTATTGAAGCAATACCGTTGATTCGTTCGTTTCGTAGGTCGGATAAGGCGTTAACGCCGCCATCCGGCAATATGCCCGGTGGAGCTGTGCTTACCGGGCATACAAAAAAATGCCAGGAGCAAAATTATGGATCACTTACCAATGCCAACCTTTGGCCCACTTGCCGGGGTACGAGTTGTATTTTCAGGGATCGAGATTGCCGGTCCGTTCGCCGGACAGATGTTCGCCGAATGGGGTGCTGAGGTTATCTGGATTGAAAACGTTGCGTGGGCCGATACCATCCGCGTACAGCCTAACTATCCGCAGCTCTCACGTCGTAACCTACACGCCCTGTCGCTGAATATTTTCAAAGATGAAGGTCGGGAAGCATTTCTGAAGCTAATGGAAACCACCGATATCTTCATTGAAGCCAGTAAAGGCCCGGCCTTTGCTCGTCGCGGAATTACTGATGAAGTGCTGTGGGAACATAACCCGAAACTGGTAATCGCCCACCTTTCCGGCTTCGGCCAGTTTGGGACCGATGAGTACACTAATCTTCCGGCATATAACACTATCGCGCAGGCGTTCAGCGGCTATCTGATCCAAAACGGCGACGTTGATCAGCCGATGCCTGCTTTCCCGTACACCGCCGATTACTTCTCAGGAATGACCGCAACGACAGCGGCGCTGGCTGCCCTGCACAAAGTACGCGAAACGGGCAAAGGTGAAAGCATTGATATCGCCATGTACGAAGTCATGCTGCGTATGGGTCAGTACTTCATGATGGATTACTTTAACGGCGGCGAAATTTGCCCACGCATGACCAAAGGCAAAGATCCGTATTACGCTGGCTGCGGCCTGTATAAATGCGCCGATGGTTATATCGTCATGGAGCTGGTAGGCATCACACAAATCAATGAATGCTTCAAAGATATCGGCCTCGCCCATATTCTTGGTACGCCAGAAGTCCCGGAAGGTACCCAGCTTATCCATCGCGTGGAATGCCCTTATGGCCCGCTCGTGGAAGAGAAACTGGATGCGTGGTTGGCAACGCACACCATCGCCGAAGTGCAGGCGCGCTTTGCAGAGCTGAATATCGCCTGCGCGAAGGTACTGACCATTCCGGAACTGGAAGGCAACCCGCAGTACGTTGCTCGTGAATCTATTACTCAGTGGCAAACGATGGATGGTCGCACCTGCAAAGGACCGAATATCATGCCGAAATTTAAAAACAACCCGGGGAAAATCTGGCGTGGCATGCCGTCACATGGCATGGATACCGCCGCCATTCTGAAAAACATTGGTTATAGCGAAGCAGACATAAATGAGCTGGTCGGCAAAGGCCTGGCCAGAGTTGAGGAATAAACGTGACGCGCTGACCCGCGAGTGGGTTAGCGCTCACGCCTGATTTCAGTGGATAAAGCAATATGGATATCGTTGGCGGACAAAACTTACGTCAGATGTGGGACGACCTGGCCGGGGTGTACGAAGATAAAACGGCGTTAATTTTCGAATCCTGCGAAGGAAACGTTCGGCAGTTTAGCTATGCCTCGCTCAATGAAGAGATTAACCGCACGGCGAACCTTTTCCATTCCTTAGGGATCCGCAAAGGCGACAAGGTCGCGTTGCATCTTGATAACTGTCCGGAATTCATCTTTTGCTGGTTTGGGCTGGCAAAAATTGGCGCCATTATGGTGCCGATTAATGCCCGATTACTGGGCGAAGAAAGCACCTGGATCCTGCAAAACAGCCATGTGAGCCTGTTAGTCACCAGTGCCCAGTTTTATCCTATGTATCGCCAGATACGGCTGGAAAATACGACTCCGCTTAATCATATTTGCCTGATTGGCGAGCAACTTCCGGTTGACGACGGCGTGAGCCACTTTACCCAACTGCAAGCCCGCCAGTCGACTACGCTGTGTTATACGCCCGCGTTATCCACTGATGATACGGCAGAAATTCTGTTTACCTCTGGCACCACCTCACGACCTAAAGGGGTTGTCATTACCCACTACAACCTGCGATTTGCCGGCTATTACACCTCCTGGCAAATCGCCCTGCGTGATGACGACGTCTACATGACGGTGATGCCCGCTTTTCATATCGACTGTCAGTGTACGGCGGCCATGGCGGCATTCTCTGCAGGCAGCACCTTTGTGCTGTTGGAGAAGTACAGCGCCAGGGCGTTCTGGGATCAGGTACGTAGATACCAGGCGACGGTCACCGAATGCATTCCGATGATGATCAGAACCCTGATGGTACAACCCGCGGCCCCAACGGACAGACAGCATCGCCTGCGCGAAGTGATGTTCTATCTCAATTTATCCGAGCAGGAAAAAGACGCCTTTACCGAACGCTTTGGCGTCAGGCTGCTGACGTCCTACGGTATGACCGAAACCATCGTTGGCATTATTGGCGATCGCCCAGGAGACAAACGGCGCTGGCCCTCTATAGGTCGCGTGGGTTTTAGCTATGAAGCCGAAATCCGTGACGATCAAAACCGTCCCCTGCCCGCCGGAGAAATTGGCGAAATCTGCATTAAAGGCGTGCCGGGCAAAACTATCTTCAAAGAGTACTATGCGCAGCCGGAGGCTACCGCCAAAGCGCTGGAACCTGAGGGTTGGTTACATACCGGAGATTCGGGTTACCAGGATGCGGACGGATTTTTTTATTTCGTCGACAGGCGCTGCAACATGATTAAACGCGGCGGGGAAAATGTCTCCTGCGTCGAGCTGGAAAATATTATTTCTGCGCACCCGAAAATTCAGGACATTGTGGTTGTCGGTATAAAAGATTCGATCCGTGATGAAGCCATTAAAGCATTTATCGTGCTCAATGAAGGTGAAACATTAAGCGAAGCTGAGTTCTTTAGCTTCTGCGAAAACAATATGGCGAAATTCAAGGTTCCCTCGTTTATGGAGATAAGAACCGACCTGCCACGCAATTGTTCAGGAAAAATAATCAAAAAAAATCTGAAATAACCCTTCCGGCTGGAATTCCTCCTGCCGGGAAATTTATTTATCTGGAGATGAACTATGAGTGAATCATTACATCTGACCCGTAATGGCCCGATCCTGGAAATTACTCTCGATCGTCCTAAAGCCAACGCTATTGACGCAAAAACCAGTTTTGCCATGGGGGAAGCTTTTCTTCATTTTCGTGACGACCCGGAATTACGCGTCGCGATTATCACCGGCGGCGGTGAGAAATTCTTTTCTGCGGGCTGGGACTTAAAAGCAGCGGCCGAAGGTGAAGCGCCAGATGCCGACTTTGGCCCCGGCGGTTTCGCTGGTTTAACCGAAATTTTCGACCTCGATAAGCCGGTTATCGCCGCAGTTAACGGCTATGCGTTTGGTGGCGGTTTTGAGCTGGCGCTGGCAGCGGATTTTATCGTCTGTGCGGAAAATGCCAGCTTTGCGCTACCAGAAGCCAAACTGGGGATCGTACCTGACAGCGGCGGCGTACTGCGTCTGCCTAAACTGCTGCCACCGGCTATCGTCAACGAAATGGTGATGACAGGCAGACGAATGAGCGCAGAAGAAGCGCTGCGTTGGGGTATCGTCAACCGCGTTGTCAGCCAGAGCGAGCTGATGGATAGCGCGCGCGAACTGGCGCAGCAGTTGGTGAATAGCGCCCCGCTGGCTATCGCCGCACTGAAAGAAATTTATCGTGCGACCAGTGAAATGCCGGTAGAAGAGGGCTACCGTTACATCCGCAGCGGAGTACTGAAGCACTATCCGTCGGTGCTGCACTCAGAAGATGCGCTCGAAGGACCTCAGGCATTTGCAGAAAAACGCGATCCGGTGTGGAAAGGACGCTGATAACCGATGAGCTATTACGCCTTTGAAGGCCTGATTCCGGTAGTGCATCCAGAGGCGTATGTTCATCCCAGCGCCGTGTTGATTGGTGATGTGATCGTGGGAGCTGGCGTCTACGTCGGCCCACACGCCTCACTGCGCGGTGACTATGGTCGCCTGATTCTGGAGGCGGGTTCTAACTTGCAGGATGGCTGCATCATGCATGGTTATTGCGACACTGACACCATCGTGCATGAAAATGGGCACATCGGCCACGGTGCAATCCTGCACGGTTGCGTGGTGGGCAGGGACGCGCTGATCGGCATGAACAGCGTAATTATGGACGGCGCGGTGATTGGCGAAGAGAGCATTGTCGCCGCCATGAGCTTTGTCAAAGCCGGATTTCAGGGGGAAGCAAGGCAACTGCTGGTCGGTTCACCTGCTCGCGTACTGCGTGAAGTCACTGACCAGGAACTGCACTGGAAGCGACTGAACACTAAAGAGTATCAGGACCTTGCGGTCCGCTGCCGGGCAGGTTTACGTGAAACGCAGCCATTAACGCAGGTCGAAGAAAACCGGCCGCGCCTGAAAGGCACGACGGACGTGAAACCCAAATCAGCCCAGTAATCTATGCCGGATGCGCTAACGCTTATCCGGCCTACGAATCAATCACCGTTAACGCTACCATCAGGTAAGCGAATCATTAGCGACGCATACTTTTTGACAGCATCATCTGCCATTTCTGCTCACGGTTGAGCTCTGTTGGCGGAACGCCAGACAGTCGCGGCGTTTTCGCCACACTCACCTTTTTTTCCTGCAAATTGTGGCTCAATCGGTTGTAGAGGTGGGAATCAATACTGATGACTTTCACCAGACGCTGGCACTGGCAGCCCCGGCCTGCAATCTGATTAGGGATCATCTTAACTTCACAAACAATTTCTCCCACTTCCGACAAAATATAAGAGAGCGTATTAATTGCCTTGCAGTGTTCAATATCAAAATGGCGGGAAATTTCCTTTGCGGTGATCCAACGATCTTCAGCCATCATCCAGTCAGCAATTAACAAATAAAGCGGTCTTTCAACATATTTTTCACACATAAGCACACCATTTCACAAATTAAAAATCTGGCTACGGCCTGTCCAAATTAATAAAAACTAAGCCATATTAAAATTGTGGATATAAAAGATAGTATGCGACTTGAATGTTGATTAGTGTGAGCAATATCGTGCTTATTACATTGAAAATGTGGTTATGAAACTGCATTTGGCCAGGAATGACCTTACGAGAGGTAAAAAAGGGTTTCTTTACAGAAACCCTTTCAAGATAATATTACAGGTCCGGTTAACGCAATTATCACCGGCCCCTTTGCTTATGCCTTTTTGATCTGCGCGTGCATTTCCTGCACCGAGGTCACCTTCTCAGTGGCATCGGCATTCAACGCCATCGCCGTCGCGAAACCGCCGTTCAAAGTGGTGTCATAATGCACTTTGTACTGCAGCGCGCTGCGGCGAATCAGCTTAGAGTCTTCAATCGCCTGACGACCTTCGGTGGTGTTGATGATGTAAGTGTACTCGCCATTCTTGATACGATCCTGAATGTGCGGACGCCCTTCATGCACCTTGTTCACCAGACGTGGGTTGATACCCGCTTCGCCCAGCACAATTGCCGTGCCGTGCGTTGCATCCAGCTCAAAACCAAACTTCAGCAGCTTCGCCGCCAGGTCAACCACGCGCTCTTTATCGCCTTCGCGAACGGAGAGCAGTGCACGACCCTGTTTTTTCATGGTGGAGCTGCTGCCCAGCTGTGCCTTGGCGAACGCTTCTGCGAAGGTACGACCCACGCCCATCACTTCCCCGGTAGAGCGCATTTCAGGCCCTAACAGCGGGTCAACGCCCGGGAACTTGTTGAACGGCAACACCACTTCTTTTACCGAGTAGTATGGCGGGATAACTTCTTTGGTGACGCCCTGCTGTGCCAGCGTTTTTCCGACCATTACGCGCGCCGCGACTTTCGCCAACGGTACACCCGTTGCTTTGGAGACGAATGGAACGGTACGTGCCGCACGCGGGTTGACTTCAATCAGGTAAACTTCGTTATTCTTCACCGCAAACTGGACGTTCATCAGACCGCGAACCTGCAGTTCGAAGGCCAGTTTCTGCACCTGCTGGCGCATTACATCCTGAATTTCCTGGCTCAGCGTGTACGCAGGCAGAGAACATGCGGAGTCACCAGAGTGTACGCCCGCCTGTTCGATGTGCTCCATGATGCCGCCAATCAGCACCATTTCGCCGTCGCAGATAGCATCCACGTCCACTTCAACCGCATCATCAAGGAAACGGTCCAGCAGCACCGGTGCATCGTTAGACACGCTGACCGCAGTCTGGAAGTAGCGACGCAGGTCGGCTTCGTCATAGACGATTTCCATCGCGCGACCACCGAGAACGTAGGACGGGCGCACCACCAGCGGGTAACCAATCTCTTTCGCCTTCTCAACAGCCTGTTCAATGGCCGTCACGGTGGCGTTCGCCGGTTGTTTCAGCTTCAGACGGTCAACCGCGTGCTGGAAGCGCTCACGGTCTTCCGCACGGTCAATGGCATCCGGGCTGGTACCGATTACCGGCACGCCTGCTGCTTCCAGCGCGCGCGCCAGCTTCAGCGGAGTCTGGCCACCGTACTGCACAATAACGCCTTTCGGCTTCTCGATGCGCACGATTTCCAGTACGTCTTCCAACGTTACCGGCTCGAAGTACAGACGGTCGGAGGTGTCGTAGTCGGTAGAAACGGTTTCCGGGTTACAGTTGACCATGATGGTCTCGTAACCGTCTTCGCGCAGTGCCAGCGAGGCGTGTACGCAGCAGTAGTCAAACTCGATGCCCTGACCGATACGGTTTGGACCGCCGCCCAGCACCATGATTTTATCGCGGTCGACGGACGGATTTGCTTCACACTCATCTTCATAAGTGGAGTACATGTAGGCGGTGTCGGTGGCAAATTCTGCTGCGCAGGTATCCACGCGCTTGTAGACCGGATGCAGATTGTACTGGTCACGCAGTTTGCGAATTTCCGCTTCGCGAACGCCGGCCAGTTTCGCCAGACGCGCATCGGCGAAACCTTTACGTTTCAGCATGCGCAGGAAGTCAGCGTCGAGGCCGTTGATGCCAAGGTCGGCTACTTTTTCTTCCAGGCGTACCAGTTCTTCAATTTGCACCAGGAACCAGCGGTCGATGTTGGTCAGGTTGAACACGCCGTCGACGGACAGGCCCGCGCGGAAGGCATCGGCGATATACCAGATACGCTCTGCGCCCGCGTCTTTCAGCTCGCGGCGAATTTTGGTCAGCGCTTCAGGATCGTCCAGGCTTACTTTCGGGTCGAAGCCGGTCGCGCCCACTTCCAGACCACGCAGCGCTTTCTGCAGCGATTCCTGCTGGGTACGGCCAATCGCCATCACTTCACCAACAGATTTCATCTGCGTGGTCAGACGGTCGTTAGCGCCAACGAATTTCTCGAAGTTGAAACGGGGAATTTTCGTCACAACGTAGTCGATGGACGGCTCAAACGAAGCCGGAGTGCGGCCGCCAGTGATGTCGTTCATCAGCTCGTCGAGTGTGTAACCTACCGCCAGCTTGGCAGCGACTTTAGCAATCGGGAAGCCGGTTGCTTTGGACGCCAGCGCTGAGGAGCGGGACACGCGCGGGTTCATCTCAATAACAATCAGACGACCGTTTTTCGGGTTTACCGCAAACTGGACGTTAGAGCCGCCGGTTTCCACGCCGATTTCACGCAGTACCGCCATCGAGGCGTTACGCATGATTTGATATTCTTTGTCGGTTAACGTCTGGGCTGGCGCCACTGTGATGGAGTCACCGGTATGGATGCCCATCGCGTCGAAGTTTTCGATGGAGCAGACGATGATGCAGTTGTCGTTTTTATCACGAACCACTTCCATCTCGTACTCTTTCCAGCCAATCAGCGATTCATCAATCAGCAGTTCGTTGGTTGGGGAAAGGTCCAGACCGCGTTCACAGATTTCTTCGAACTCTTCACGGTTGTAGGCGATACCGCCGCCAGTGCCGCCCATGGTGAAGCTAGGGCGAATAATGCACGGGAAGCCAACGTCAGCGGCAACTGCCAGCGCTTCTTCGATGGTGTGAGCGATGCCTGAACGCGCGGTGTCGAGACCAATCTTCTTCATCGCGATATCGAAGCGACGACGGTCTTCCGCTTTATCAATGGCATCCGCCGTTGCGCCAATCATGGTCACACCGAACTCAGCCAGTACGCCCTGGCGCTCCAACTCCAGCGCGCAGTTCAGCGCTGTCTGGCCGCCCATGGTTGGCAGCACCGCATCCGGGCGCTCTTTCTCAATAATTTTGCGTACCACTTCCCAATGAATCGGCTCGATATAGGTGGCATCGGCCATTTCCGGGTCGGTCATGATGGTTGCCGGGTTAGAGTTCACCAGAATAACGCGGTAACCCTCTTCACGCAGGGCTTTACACGCCTGTGCGCCGGAATAGTCAAACTCACACGCCTGACCGATAACAATCGGACCCGCGCCCAGAATCAGGATACTTTTTATGTCTGTACGTTTTGGCATGGCTCTTTTACTCCTGATTATTTCGCGGACTGACGGTATTGCTCAATTAACTCGATAAAGTGGTCGAACAGCGGTGCGGCATCGTGCGGACCCGGGCTCGCTTCCGGGTGCCCCTGGAAACTGAACGCCGGTTTGTCGGTGCGATGAATCCCTTGCAGGGTGCCGTCGAACAGCGACTTGTGGGTCACGCGCAGGTTAGCCGGCAGCGTGGTTTCATCAACCGCAAAACCGTGGTTCTGCGCGGTAATCATCACCACATTTTTATCAATGTCTTTTACCGGGTGGTTACCGCCGTGATGGCCGAACTTCATCTTGATGGTCTTCGCACCGCTCGCCAGCGCCAGCAACTGATGGCCGAGGCAGATGCCAAATACCGGAATATCGGTTTCGAGGAACTTTTGAATTGCCGTGATCGCGTAATCACACGGTGCCGGGTCACCAGGGCCGTTAGACAGGAAGATACCGTCCGGATTCATCTTCAGAACGTCTTCAGCGGAGGTTTTCGCTGGAACCACCGTCAGGCGGCAGCCGCGGTCCGCTAACATACGCAGAATGTTACGTTTAGCGCCGAAATCGTACGCCACAACGTGGAACGGCAGTTCATCGGTAGATTTGGCTTCCGGCAGGTCACCGGCCAGCGTCCAACTACCTTGCGTCCAGCTATACGGCTCCGCGGTGGTGACTTCTTTCGCAAGGTCCATACCATTGAGGCCCGGGAATGCTTTCGCTTTTTCCAGCGCCAGCGCGGCATCCGGGTTATCGCCCGCAATGATGCAACCGTTTTGTGCGCCTTTTTCACGCAGCAAACGCGTCAACTTACGGGTATCAATATCAGCAATCGCCACAATGTTATGGCGCTTGAGGTAGGAAGAGAGGTCTTCGGTATCGCGGAAGTTGCTGGCAATCAGCGGCAGGTCGCGGATGACCAGGCCTTGCGCATGTACCTGAGAAGATTCAGCATCGGCTTCATTGGTGCCGACATTACCGATATGAGGATAAGTAAGAGTGACGATTTGGCGGGAATAGGAAGGATCAGTGAGGATTTCTTGATAACCGGTCATTGAAGTATTGAAAACGACTTCCCCAACCGCCGAACCTGTTGCCCCTATGGCCCGACCGTGAAACTGGGTTCCGTCTTCCAGAACCAATAGCGCTGACTTAATCAAAACACCCTCCAGAGAATATTCACTCACTTTATTTGCATATTAATTCATTTACACATCATGAATCAATGCAAATTTGCTTACCTATGGATTTCTGGCAAACGGCGGCATTCTAGAGACAGCCCACGTAAAAGTCTACCCAAAAGGACATTTTTTATTATTATTTTACGCCACTGGGATAAATCACACGATTTAACAGGCAAAAAGATCAGCTAACTTGGGATGGAAAACGCTTGCGGCAGATAAAGAGTGTAAAAACAGGAAGTGCGATAGTAAAAAGTGGACCATTTGGTCAAAATTCACATTCAGATAACAAAACACCACCACAAAAAACTGGTAAAATTGCATTTAAATGAAAAACAATACTCAAACACTAAAAATTAAAGGGCAATAAAGTATTGCCCCATGTAATCAATTAATTATGATTACAATAACCACATCACGAAGGGTAGTAAAAGCTATAAATTACGTAAATCAAGCACATCTTTCATATCAAAAAGACCATTTGACTTTGATTTCAGCCAAATTGCCGATCTCACCGCACCGTTAGCAAAGGTCATGCGACTGGACGCCTTGTGCGTAATCTCAATACGCTCGCCAATATCGGCGAACATCGCGGTGTGTTCCCCGACGATATCCCCCGCTCGTACCGTGGCAAAACCGATCGTGCCCGGTACGCGCTCGCCAGTGTAACCCTCACGGGAATAGACTGCGCAGTCTTTCAGATCTTGATCCAGCGCCCCAGCAATCGCCTCGCCCATGGCCAGCGCAGTGCCTGACGGCGCATCCACCTTGTGGCGGTGGTGCGCTTCGATAATCTCAATATCGGTGTAATCACCCATCACTTTCGCCGCCTTCTCCAGCAGCTTCAGCATGACATTCACACCCACGCTAAAGTTCGCGGCGAAAACAATAGCAATCTCCTGCGCGGCATCGCGAATAGCCTGTTTACCTGTGTCATCAAAGCCGGTGGTGCCAATCACCATTCCTTTACCGTGCTGGCGGCAAAACGCCAGATGCGTCAGCGTGCCTTCCGGGCGGGTAAAATCGATGAAAACATCGAAATCATCTTTCACCGCTTCAAGGCTACTTTGTACGGTTACGCCCGTTTTCCCGGCTCCCGCCAACTCTCCTGCATCGCTTCCTAATAAGGAAGAACCGTCACGCTCCAGCGCCGCGCCGAGCTGTACGCCATCCATGCCGAGAGTGGCCTGAATCAACTGACGCCCCATGCGTCCTCCGGCTCCCGCGATGGCAACGCGGATTTGTGCATCATGCATAGCTATTCTCTTTTGTTAATTTTACGTAAATCGTTTTCAGATTAACCAGCGCATCGCTGCGCCGCCAGCCCAAAACGTCGATAATTAGAATTTAATGATAAACAGGCAGAGATATCAGTAAAAGGCATGACGATCAGCAAAAACCACATGATTCTCTGACTACCAGCGCAGGTGGCAGAATAATGCGTTTCGGTGGTTCGTCATTTCCCTGAATGCGGCTATAAAGCAGCTCTCCAGCCTTGCGACCAATCTCTTTTGCGGCCACTGAGACGGTAGTAAGCGCAGGTTGCACCAGCGCCGCTTCGGTGATGTCATCGAATCCCACCAGCGCAAAATCGCGCCCCGGTTCACGCCCCATTTTACGTAATGCCTGCATGACCCCAAGCGCTACGATGTCCTGATAACAAACGGCGGCGGTAATTTGCGGGAAACGCAGAAAAAGAGACTCCGCCGCTTTTGCGCCGTCAATTTGGCTGGCCTGCGTGGCGACTATCCATTCCGGATTCGGTGATATCCCCTGCTCCAGCAACGTGCTGGTGAAGCCACCGATACGCTGTGCCCGGCTACCTGAACTTGGGCTCCCCCCAATAAACGCAATATTCTTATGCCCCATTCTGACTAAATGAGTAGTGGCCATTTGCGTACCAAGAAAGTTATCCGTTCCCACAAAATCAAAATCAGGATCGCTGAGGGGGCGGACCACCATGATGGCAGGAATATTGCGCCTTTTCAGTGCTTCAAAAAAGGATGTCGGTGTTTCGCGCGCCGCGCAGAGCACCATCCCGCAGGCATTATTGCGCATTAATGAGTCGACAAATTTTTGCTGCCGTTCTCCTGACTCTTCGCTGTTTGCCAGAAACAGCAGCAGGTCATGCCGCTCCATCTCATGGCTTAGCCCTGCTGTCATCTCACCATAAAAAGGGTTAGTGATGTCGTGTAACAACAATCCAACCTGATTACTGCTCCGGTTACGCAGATTAGCAGCGGTTTGATTATAAACGTAGCCAGCATCGTCCAGCGCTTTAAGTACCCGGTCACGTGTTGCCTGAGAAATGCGTCCCCGGTTACGCAGCACCATTGAAACGGTTGCCGTGGACACTCCCGCGCGTTCAGCAACCTGCGCCAGCGTGACTGTGGTCATGACTTCTCCTGTTTTTTTCAAAGGTTAATCGAATAACCGAAATAATGCCTTTTTACGTGTGATTCACATCACGCCAGCGTGCTTTTCATCGCACTGGTTTCAGATTATGGCGGGTTAATCGCGTTAACCACACTATGAAAATAAGGTTAATCGATTAATCTTAAATAAGCCAACACGGAGACAGAAAATGCATACAACTTATAATAAATTCCCTGAGGTTACCGTTCAGGGCTATGACAACCACGCCTGGCAGGGGTGGTCGTCGATCCATTCAGTGCTTAACGCCAGAGTTTCTGATGCAGCAAAAACCGTATTGATCGTCGATTGCTATCCGGGCGTGCGGCTTGACGAGCTGGAGCAACAGCTCGTTACGACGTTAGATGCCGCACTGGTGCTGAATATTGAATCCGCCCGCCGCGATGAGCAGGCCCTGCATCATTTACTGGCGCGCAACCTGACCGACGATCGCGTATTTGGTGTTCTCTCCTGCCACCATCTGGATGAGTTTTTTGATAGCAATAAACTCCGCCAGCTCCGCCAACAAATTGATGCCGTTACCGAAGGGCTTGTCGTGGTGTACGGCTCTGGCGCTGCGCTGGCACATTCTGGTGACATACTGGTTTATGCCGATCTTCCCCGTTGGGAAATTCAACAGCGTATGCGCCATGACGGGCTGGGAAACTGGGGGGCAGAAAACCAGGATGAAGATATTCTTCGTCGTTACAAACGTGCTTTTTTCATTGAATGGCGGGTATTCGACAGACACAAAACACCGTTACTCAAACGCGCCGATTATTTGCTTGATACCACGGTAGAAAGTAATCCCGCGATGGTCAGCGGTGACGCGCTACGCGCTGGCCTGCAACAAACAACCGAACAACCGTTTCGCGTTGCCCCTTTCTTTGACCCTGGCGTCTGGGGCGGCCAATGGATGAAACAACACTTCGATCTCGATCCCTCAGCCCCCAATTACGCGTGGTGTTTTGATTGCGTGCCCGAGGAAAACAGCCTGTTACTGCGTTTTGGCAACGTGCGGATCGAGATCCCTTCTCAGGACCTGGTATTAACTTATCCGCGCCCCCTGCTGGGTGAAAAAGTTCACGCGCGCTTTGGCGCGGAATTCCCGATCCGTTTTGACTTCCTTGACACCATTGGCGGGCAGAATTTGAGCTTCCAGGTTCATCCGCTCACCGAATACATACAGCAGCAGTTTGGTATGCACTATACCCAGGATGAGAGCTATTACATTCTCGAAGCCGAACCGGGGGCCGTGGTGTATCTCGGGACAAAAACTGGGATCGCACCGCAGGATATGCTCGATGATCTCCGGGCCGCAGGACGTGGCGAAAAAATCTTTGATGATGAGCGATTCGTGAATCAGATCCCCGCGCATAAACATGATCACTTCCTGATCCCCGCCGGCACCGTACATTGCTCGGGAGCAGGAACCATGGTGCTGGAGATCAGCGCAACACCTTATATTTTCACCTTCAAGCTATGGGACTGGGGTCGTTTAGGCTTAGACGGCTTACCGCGCCCTGTGCATCTTGATCACGGTCAGCAGGTTATTGACTGGCAGCGCGACACGCAATGGGTGCACGACAACCTGATCAACCGTATTGAACCCATCGCTGAAGGTGACGGTTGGCGGGAAGAAAGAACCGGGATGCACGAACGCGAATTTATCGAAACGCGTCGCCACTGGTTTACGGCGCCCGTCACTCACCATACCCATGGCGGCGTCAACGTCCTGAACCTGGTCGAAGGCGCGCAGGCCGTTGTCGAAAGCCCGAACGGCGCATTTCCCCCGTTCGTCGTCAACTATGCAGAGACCTTTATCATCCCAGCCGCCGTAGGAGAGTATCGCATTTCGCCTTTTGGCAAAGGCATCGGTCAACAGCTCGCCACGATTAAAGCCTGGGTTAGAGGATAAGCGCATGATTAACGTTATTGTTGCCACCCATGGTCCCCTGGCGGAAGCGCTTCTCGCCAGCGGTCGTATGGTTTATGGAGAATTACCGCACGTTTTCCCCGTCACGCTGAGTGAACAGGCGGGTATTGAAGGGTTTAAACAGACGTTCACCCAGGTTCTCGCGAGTGCGGGAAAAGACGCTGACGGCGTTCTGGTGCTGTGTGACATGCAAAGCGGTACGCCGTGGAATGTCGCCTGCCATCATGCGTTTTCTGCACAAACGGTTCCTCCCGTTGCTGTCGTCGCGGGCGTTAATTTCCCGATGCTGTTACAAAGTGAGGAGATCTGCCATTTAACGGATGTTCATGCCGCAGCCGTCGAGCTGTTGGCGTTAACAGTACCCACGCTGATTAAAGCCGCCCCGGTTTTATCCGTTCAGTCCGACGATTTTTAAAGGAAACCATTATGAGTATTTCTTTTGTACGTATCGATGACCGCGTAATTCATGGGCAGCTCGTGACACGTTGGGCCAAAGAGCTGCCCTGTGACGGGATTGTCGCTATAGACGACGCCGTCGCGGCCGACCCTCTGCTCTCCTCGGTGATGAAAGGCGCCGTACAGGACACTAAAGTCTGGTTATTTGATACGGCTACCGCGATTGAAAAATTGCCGAAAGTCATTGCCAGCGAAAAGCGTTATTTCGTCATTGGCAAATCTCCCGTCACGCTCAAGCGCATTGAAGAAGCGGGTATCAGCCTGAAAAATGCCAACGGCAAGATTAATGTGGGTCCAATGAGTGCTCGTGCTGATACTACCACCATCGGCCCGAATCAGTCGGTCAACGGGGATGAAATTGCCGCCTTTGACTGGCTGACGCAGCATGGACATCTGGTTGAGTTTCGCCTGGTTCCTGATGCCAGTAGCTACAGCTGGCAGGACGCACGCCAGAAGCTGAAATAAGGAGCGTACGATGATTATCGAAGCTACGTTGATTGGCATACTTTGCTATCTCGGCGCCCTCAGCAGCCCCTGGCTTCTGGGACTGACCGGCGGCTGGTATCTGATCACCCGCCCACTGATTTCCGGAATGTTGGTCGGGATTATCCTCGGCGACATTAAAACCGGAATCATGATTGGCGTCGCGGTTCAGGCAGTGTATATCGCGATGGTAACGCCCGGCGGTTCGATGCCGGCCGATCTCAACTTTGTTGCTTACCCGGCAATTGCTTTAGGTATCCTTTCAGGAAAAGGCCCCGAGGTTGCGGTCGCGCTGGCAGCCACCATCGGTATAGCCGGAACCATTTTGTTTAACGCGATGATGGTACTGAATTCCTTCTGGAATCACCGGGCAGATGTGGCGCTGGAACGAGGCGACGAACGCGGTATTTACCTGAACAGCGCCATCTGGCCACAGGTAACAAACTTTGTCCTGCGTTTTGTACCGACCTTTATTGCCGTCTACTTTGGGGCGCAATACATCAGCGGTTTTATGGACAGTTTGCCGAAAATGGTCTTGTCGACGATGAACGTACTGGGCGGCATTTTACCCGCCGTCGGGATCGCGATTTTGCTGAAACAGATCATCAAAAACTACACCATGTTGATCTACTTTCTCGTGGGTTTTGTCTGCATCGTCTTTTTAAAACTCAACATGGTCGCGCTGGTGATCGTCGGTTCGCTGTTGGCGTTGATCCATTACAACTACAAACCGGAACCACAGCAGACCGCGAATGCAAAGTCGGTTGTGGATGATGATGAGGATGAATTCTGATGGAAGAACGTACACTTACGCGTAAAGATCTTCGCCGCTGCTGGCGTGCATGGATGATGCACAACTTGTCATCGATGAGCTTTGAACGTCTGGAATCTTTTGGCTTTTGTCTGAGCATGCTTCCGGTGGCAAAAAAACTCTATCCCGATCCAGCCCAACGTACTGAAATGCTGCGCCGCCACGCCTCGTTCTATAATACGGAACCTCAGATTGGCGCAATCGTAAATGGCATGGTGCTGGGGCTGGAGGAGAAAAAAGCGAACGGTGAGCCGATCGATGGCGAGACCATTAATACCCTGAAGGTTGGCCTGATGGGCCCGATCGCCGGGATCGGCGATTCCATGATCCCTGGGATGTTGATCCCTATCCTGCTCAGTATCGGCATGGCCCTGGCGGCCGGCGGTAACATTCTGGGACCGCTGTTTTATACCGTTGCCTGGCTGGCCATCATCATTCCTGGTTCGTGGTTCCTGTTCCTGAAAGGTTACAAAATGGGATCTGGCTCGGTGGAAATGCTGGTGAGTAGCAAATCTGCCCGTCTGCGTGAAGCGTTATCGCTGCTGGGAGTATTTGTCATGGGAGGCGTAGCGGCAAGCTACGTGAAACTTGGCACCGGGCTGGAATTTATCACTAAAGATGGGGTGAACATTCACGTTCAGCAGATGCTGGACGGTATCTTCCCGCAGTTACTGCCGCTGGTTGTGGTGCTTGGCACCTGGTATCTGATGGCCAAGCGCGGTGTATCACCAGTGAAAGCGATGATTTTACTGCTGATTCTGGCCGCTCTTGGCGTCGCTACGGGCCTGTTTGCGGGTTAATACACAGAAAACATTACAACCGGGGCGATGCCCCGGTTTTTTATGGATGAAAGTTTTGCCACAGTTCGGGGTGTTTGTCCGGACGCGAGATAAATTGAAAGCGCGCTGGATCCTCGATGAATTGCTGGTAAACAGGCGCGGAAGTAATCGAGAACTCCGTATATTGCCGGGGCGTTACGGCCTGCAGTCGTCCGGGAATATAACGGGGATTATGCTGCCAGATAATGTTGTTGCCCTGCAGTAGCGGATACCATGCCAATCCTTTATGTGCACGCACGGCGTCGTACTCAAAACCATATTCACGATCGCACCACGCGCCAAAGGTTAATGGTACATCCGGGTCTGCGGAGATGGTCGCATGTCCCCAGCCGGGCGGTACCAGCACTTTCTCTCCCGGTCCGGCAATGACGGCAAAACACCGGCCAGGGTCATCCTCAACATATTCCTGCATATAAATGATCGCTTTTCCCTGCCAGATTTCGTAAAGCTCCGGCGGAGACCAGCCGCTGTGCTGACTGATACGATGAACATGTCCCTGACTACGCACCGGTTCTTTCCCCAACCTTCCCGCTGCATAGGTCACCACGCCAAACAGCAGCATCCGCTTTTTCAATTCTTCGCGATCCTGCATTCGCGCAACATCCATCGCAATGGCATACACCTCCTGCGGTCCTTCACAGTGCGGATCGCGCAGCGAGGCACGAATGTGATCGAGTTGACGAATCTCTGGCATCGGTCCGGTAACGTCGTCCCCATAGCTAAAACCAAGTGGGTGATGATGGACCGTCATATCCAGGCCGTAAGAATGTGCTAAGTCAGCCATTCTGTACCTCCTTCGCCTGGACCGTCTTATTCTCCTCAAAGACTCTTATTCTGAAGCCCCTGGTGAGCGCCGCATAATCATGACCCGCAATTCCTGGCCATACGGCGAGCGCCGACAGCACCTCTTCCCCGGTGTTGATTAACCGGTGCGCGGTAAAACCGGGGATGATGTGGACAGATCCGGCGAATACCTTTTCCAACCGCGCGTCGCCCTGTTCAGTCTGCAGCAACAGCAGGCCCTTGCCACGCAGGCCAAAATAGACTTCCCCCTGTTCGCGGCGCGCATGGAAATGCCCGCGAGTCATAAAATATTCGCAGCCAACCCGGCCAGGATAAAGATGAGTAACGCCGGTATAGAGTTCGCCTTCAGCGGGAGACGTATCCAGCATTTCAACGTCATACACAACCTGCTCGCCGGTCAACTGTTGACGGGCGATTTCATCGGCAAAAACGTCAGTAAGATCCTGAATACGGGTGGATTTACGCAATAATGGGCCATCGGCTAAAGCGCCGCTTGCCCACGCCACCTGCGGTGGCTGGATAACAGAAAGGTTCATATGTGTCTCCGGCCCGAGGAGAACAACAGCATCAGATTAGCAGATTAATCGATTAACCTGCTAATTCTGTCCGCATATTGCGGACCGGATCACAACCTCACGGGGCCAGCGCCAGTACCTCTGCCACCCACTGCTGAAATCCCTCAACGTCCAGCCCCAGCGCGACCTGCGCATTTGCCTGATGACCTAAACGTCCTTCAATGTCCACCACCGTCGTACCCGAGGTATACTCGCCCTGGGTTTCAACCGCCACGAAGCATGGTTGCAGGGTAAACAGCTCCGGGCGCACCAGCCAGGCAATAGCGCACAGATCGTGCATGCGCAGCCCCGTATTCATACTGCCACTACGGTAATGGCTGAACAGCGCGTGCAGCATTTTTCCCGTCTGGTTAAGCTGAGGCAACGTCGCCAGGTAGTCCGGGGCGAGCATGGCCTGATTAGTGACATCCAGCCCACACATCACAATCTCCAGCCCGCTCTGGAAGACTTTCGCGGCGGCCTCGGGGTCGATAGCAATATTAAACTCGGCGTTTGGCGTGAAGTTTCCGCGCCCGGCAGAACCGCCCATAATCACCAGGCGCTTAATGTTGAACACGCATTCAGGATAATGAGTCAGCAGCAGCGCAATATTTGTCAGGGGGCCAATTGCCACCAGCGTCATGGGCGGTGAGGCGTGCATCAGCACATCGCGAATGGCCTGGAAGGCGGGTTTTGCCATCGCGTGGCGGTCGTGCTCGACAAAATCATACCCTTCCATACCGGACTCACCGTGTACGGAAGCGGCATCACGCAGCGGTCGCACCAACGGCATTGATGCCCCCTGCGCCAGCGGAATATCCGCATTCCAAAAGTGCAGCAGTTGCAACGCATTACGGGTAGTTTTTTCCACCGACACATTGCCTGCGACAGTAGTCATCAGTTGCAGATCCAGCTCAGGGGCAAACAGCGCAGCGGCAATAGCGGCGGCATCATCAATGCCGGGATCGGTATCAAGAATGATCGGTAAGCGCATGGTTTCTCCATAAAAAAATGCCAGACGTTAAGTCTGGCATCTTCTCATAATCGTAACCTGAAAGACTTACTCTACTTCACGAACATCCACACGCAGCTCTTTCGGCACTTCGAAAACGATGTTTTCTTCACGGCCTTCCAGCGGAATAGCTTCCCCACCGCCAAGCTCCTGCAGACGAGCAATCACGTTTTGCACCAGGATATCCGGCGCTGAGGCTCCAGCCGTCACGCCCACGCACCTGGCTTCTTTCACCCATGCTTCCTGGATATCGGTCGCATCGTCAATCAAATACGCCGCTTTCCCCATTCGCTGGGCCAGTTCAGCCAGACGGTTGGAGTTAGAGGAGTTTTTCGAGCCGACCACCAGCACCACATCGGCCTGTTCCGCCAGCGCACGGACCGCTTCCTGACGGTTGGTGGTGGCATAACAGATATCATCTTTGCGCGGCCCGACAATTTTCGGGAAACGTTGGCGCAGTGCGTCAATGACGTCAGAGGTATCATCAACGGAGAGTGTGGTCTGCGTCATGAAGGATAATTTGCCTTCATTTTTCACATTCAGTTTCAGCACGTCTTCCGGTGATTCAACCAGGTACATTCCCCCTTGCGGGTTACTGTACTGACCCATCGTGCCTTCGACTTCCGGGTGACCGGCATGACCAATCAGAATCGACTCTTCGCCACGACGGCTGGCGCGGGCAACTTCCATATGCACTTTCGTTACCAGCGGACAGGTTGCATCAAAAACCGTGAGGTCGCGGCCTTTGGCTTCGTTACGCACCGCCTGAGACACGCCGTGGGCAGAGAAGATCAGGATCGCGCCATCCGGCACTTCGCTGATTTGCTCAATAAAAATGGCCCCGCGCTCGCGCAGGCTATCCACCACATAGCGGTTATGTACCACTTCATGACGGACATAAATCGGCGCGCCGTAAATAGCCAACGCGTTTTCGACAATGCTGATAGCGCGGTCTACGCCAGCGCAAAAACCGCGCGGGTTGGCCAACAGGATCTGCATTTTACGCCTCCAGTGCCGGTTCGACTTCCAGCACTTCAATATCAAAATGAACGGTATGCCCAGCCAGCGGATGGTTGAAATCGACCGTGATCGAGTCACCATTGATTTCGCGGATCACGCCTGGCATCTCACTGCCGTCCATTGCGGTAAAGAGCATGATAGCGCCAATTTCTGGCTCACCCGCGTCCATAAATTCCCGACGCGAGAAATACTGAATTAAGTCCGGACTTGACACGCCAAAGGCGGCATCCGGCTCCAGAGCAAAAGTGGTTTTATCGCCTTCTTTTAGCCCCAGCAGATGTTGCTCCAGCCCTTCAGACAGAGAACCGTCGCCCAGGCGAAACAGCGCAGGCTTGCCGTTATTGCGGGTTGACTCTGCGGTGGAGCCATCGTCGAGCTTAAGGGTGAAGTGCACCAGCACCGCACTGTTACTCTGTACTGATTTAGACATGCAGGTTGCTCTTTAAAATTGCTGCCGCCTGTCTGCCCGGTGGCGCTACGCTTACCGGGCCTACAAGGATCGCAGTAAATTGTCGGCCGGATTAGCATAGCGCCATCCGGCATTTTTTTATGCGGCTTTTTTCTCTTTCGACGGTAAGAAGCCTTCCAGAACAATCAATGCCGCACCGATACAGATCGCCGTATCGGCAAGGTTGAATGTCGCGAAATGCCAGTCACCAACGTAAAAGTCAATCATATCAACCACGAAACCGTGCCACAGGCGATCAAACAGATTGCCCAGCGCACCGCCAATGATTAACGCATACGCGATGTTATTTAGCTTCTGCGTCGCCTTTGAGCGATACATCATCACCATCAGAATGACACAAATTCCGATAGCGATACCGGCAAAGAACCAACGTTGCCAGCCACCGCTGTCAGCTAAGAAGCTAAACGCCGCGCCATAGTTACGCGCATAGTGCAGATTAAGCGATGGAAACAGCGACACCGTATCCCCCAGAGCAAAGTTCTGGAGGATCAGGTATTTGCTGCCTAAATCGATAATCAGCACGACTACCACCAGCCACAGCCAGCGTAGTCCTGTTGAACAAAGAGGCTTACTCATCAGGCAAACTTACGTTGTTCGCCATCACCGGCGATGTTGCTGACACAGCGTCCGCAGATATCTGCATGTTCCGCCACTTGGCCGACGTCGGTAGTGTAATGCCAGCAGCGCGGACATTTCTCACCTTCGGCTTTGCTCAGTACGATTTTCAGACCTTTGAGCAGTTCGCTCTGCTGAGCATCAGCAGGAGCCGCTGCAAAATCCGCAACCGTCGCACCAGAGGTCAGCAGAACAAAGCGCAACTCTTCGCCCAATGCGGTCAGTTTCGCCGCCAGTTCAGGTTCAGCGTACAGGGTCACTGCCGCTTCCAGAGAACCGCCGACTTTCTTATCCGCACGCGCCTGCTCGATGACCTTGTTCACTTCGCCACGCACTTTCAGCAGTTCGTCCCAGTAGGCATCGTTCATCGCTTCGGTTTCGCCTAAGCCAAACAGGCCTTCATACCACTCACCGGTGAAGACGTACTTCTCACGCTCGCCCGGCAGGTAACCCCAGATTTCATCTGCGGTGAAGGACATGATCGGCGCCATCCAGCGAACCAGGGCTTCTGCAATATGGAACAGCGCGGTCTGGCAGCTACGACGCGCCACACTGTCGGCTTTCGCGGTGTACTGGCGGTCTTTAATGATGTCGAGGTAGAACGAACCCATTTCTACGGAGCAGAAGCGCATCAGGCGCTGTACCACTTCGTGGAAGTCATAGGCTTCGTAAGCTTTCAGGATCTCTTCCTGCGCCGCTTGCGCGCAACCTACCGCCCAGCGATCCAGCACCACCATATCTTCCGGTTTCACCATATCTTTTACCGGATCGAACCCGTTCAGGTTCGCCAGCAGGAAGCGCGCGGTGTTACGGATACGACGATAGCTGTCGGCAGCACGTTTCAGGATTTCGTCAGAAACGGCCATTTCGCCGGTGTAGTCGGTTGAAGCGACCCATAGACGCAGAATATCCGCGCCCAGTTTGTTCATCACGTCCTGCGGAGAAACGGTATTGCCGATAGACTTGGACATTTTGCGCCCCTGCCCATCAACGGTGAAACCGTGGGTCAGTACCTGACGGTATGGCGCTTTGCCTTTCATGGCGGTGGAGATCATCAGAGATGACATGAACCAGCCGCGATGCTGGTCAGAACCTTCCAGATACATATCTGCCGCATGCCCTGCAAACTCAGGACGCACGTCTACGACGGATGAGTGGGTTGAACCAGAATCGAACCATACGTCCAGCGTATCCGGGACTTTGACATACTGGTCAGCTTCGTCGCCGAGAATATCTTTCGGATCGAGATCCCACCACGCCTGGATGCCGTCAACTTCAACGCGTTTGGCCACTTCTTCCATCAGTTCGATAGCGCGCGGATGCAGTTCTTCGGTGTCTTTGTGGACAAACAGAGACATCGGCACACCCCACGTACGCTGACGGGAGATACACCAGTCAGGACGGTTGGCAACCATCGATTCAATACGCGCCTGGCCCCAGTCCGGGATCCACTGCACGCCTTTGATCTCTTTTAGCGACTGCGCGCGCAGGCCTTTCTGATCCATGCTAACAAACCACTGCGGCGTTGCACGGAAGATGATCGGCGATTTGTGGCGCCAGCAGCATGGGTAGCTGTGCTGCATTTTTTCAACGTGCAGCAGCGCGCCTTTTTCGCTCAGCAGAGCGACAACAATATCGTTGGCTTTAAAAACGTTCACACCGTCCAGGGTCGGGTAGGTTCCCGCCAGGTAAGCGCCATCCGGACCCACCGGGTTCGCCACTTCCAGACCGTATTTTTGACCGATGACATAGTCGTCCGGGCCGTGGCCAGGCGCGGTATGTACCGCCCCGGTACCCGCATCCAGCGTAACGTGATCGCCCAGGATCGCCGGCACGTCAAAACCCATAAACGGGTGGGTAAAGCGCAACAGTTCCAGCTCAGCGCCTTTCACGGTGCCGAGAATGGTGTATTCAGCCGCGCCAATACGCTGCATGACGCTTTCAACCAGATCTTTCGCCAGAATCACGGCCTGACCGTCAATCTGTACCAGCGCATAGTCAAAATCAGGTGCCAGGGAGATTGCGCGGTTCGCTGGTAACGTCCACGGGGTGGTAGTCCAGATAACCAGTGAGATCGGGCCGTTGACGTCAGAAACGCCAAATTTCGCTTTCACCGCATCCTGATCGACAGCGTGGAACGCCACGTCGATGGACGGGGAGGTTTTGTCGTAATACTCAACTTCCGCTTCCGCCAGCGCGGAACGGCAGTCAACGCACCAGTGAACCGGCTTCGCACCTTTATGCAGATGACCGTTACCGATGATCTTACCCAGCGCGCGAATGATGTTGGCTTCGGTTTTGAAGTCCATGGTCAGGTACGGATGTGACCAGTCGCCCAGCACGCCAAGACGGATAAAGTCTTTACGCTGTCCGTCAACCTGCGTAGCGGCGTATTCACGGCACTTGGCGCGGAACTCAGCGGCGGTGAACTTCTCGCCCGGCTTGCCATATTCCTGCTCTACTTTGAGCTCGATAGGCAGACCGTGGCAGTCCCAGCCCGGAACGTACGGCGAGTCATAGCCCGTGAGTCCTTTGGACTTCACGATAATGTCTTTCAGAATCTTGTTAACCGAGTGACCAATATGAATGCTGCCATTCGCATAAGGAGGGCCATCATGCAGAATGAAGGTTTTTTTGCCTTTTTTGGCCGCACGAATGATGCCGTACAGGTCATCATCAGTCCAACGCGCCAGCATTCCCGGTTCACGCTTGGCGAGATCGCCGCGCATCGGGAACCCTGTTTCCGGCAAATTCAGGGTTGATTTATAGTCACTCATCAGATTCTCGGTTCCGTATTTAAAACTCGTATAGGCATTAAGCCGGTTTTGTTAGCCCAAAAAATTCGCGGGCAGTCAACTCATCACGCGCAATCTGCGCTTTTAGTTCATCCAGCGAGGCAAATCGCTGTTCGCTGCGTATTTTTTTACGCAGCACTACATCTATATGGCGACCATACAGGTCCATTACAACATCCAACAGATGCACTTCCAACTGTTGGCGTACGCCTGCTACCGTCGGACGGGTGCCGATGTTGGCGACGCCGGGGAAAGGTTTGTCACCCAGTCCCATCACTTCAACCGCATAAACCCCTTTCACTGGAGAAACCTGGCGACGAAGCGGTAAGTTTGCCGTCGGAAAACCGATCGTGCGCCCTAACTCGTCACCATGAACTACACGTCCTGAGATAGTAAAAGGATGCCCAAGCAGACTTTCGGCCAGTTGCAGGTTATCTTCTGCCAGTGCCTGACGGACCGCGGTGCTGCTGATGCGCACACCGCCCTCACAGAAGGTTTGGGTGCTGGTGATATCAAAACCATACTCAGCGCCCGCTTCCTGTAATAACAAGAAATCGCCCGCACGGCTAGCGCCAAAGCGGAAATCATCACCAACGGCAAGAAATTGTACACCAAGGCGATTAACCAGCAGATCGCTGATAAAGGTCTGCGCCGTTAATGCGGCAAAACGCCTGTCAAAACGCACGCACAGTACGTAATCCACGCCACATTCCGCCAGATAACGCAGTTTTTCCCGCAGACGAGTAAGGCGCGCAGGCGACTTGTCTGTCGCAAACAGCTCCAGCGGCTGCGGCTCGAAAATCATCACCATTACCGGTAAATTGCGCTTGCGCCCTTCTTCCCGTAACCCCTGCAGTAACGCACGGTGGCCCCGGTGCACGCCGTCGAAATTACCAATAGTCAGCACACACCCATGCGGGGCCTGACTGAGATTATGTATGCCTCGTATCAGCTTCATGTCTGGCTCAAAACAGTGAAAATCGTGAAAGTATACCCTGTACCGCGGTCAACGTTAACCGGCGATTGTTTCTACGAAACAGAAAGAGGATGGTTTTCATTGTTATGAATCAAATTGACGCCCTTCACGGGCACACCAATGCAATTTTTCTCGTGGAAAAGCTGTATTCACGCCACGCAAGCTGGTAGAATCCTGCGCCATCACTACGCAACGAGTGCTGGAATTTAAACGGCGCTTATTTGCACAAATCCATTGACAAAAGAAGGCTAAAAGGGCATATTCCTCGGCCTTTGAATTGTCCATATAGAACACATTTGGGAGTTGGACCTTGGCTAATATCAAATCAGCTAAGAAGCGCGCCGTTCAGTCTGAAAAGGCCCGCAAGCACAACGCTAGCCGTCGCTCTATGATGCGTACTTTCATCAAGAAAGTATACGCAGCTATTGAAGCTGGCGACAAAGCTACTGCACTGAAAGCATTTAACGAAATGCAACCACTCGTGGACCGTCAGGCTGCTAAAGGTCTGATCCACAAAAACAAAGCTGCACGTCATAAAGCAAACCTGACTGCACAGATCAACAAACTGGCTTAATCGCCCGTCTGTTGTCGCTTTGTGAAAAAACCCGCGAAAGCGGGTTTTTTTATGCCTGTTGTTTGTGCAACCAACTTCGAAGGCAACCGCGATCCGCAGATGTAGAATGATTCCGGCTGCGGGAACATACCGCAGCCGGAATCATGACGGCTTTCTTGATTACTGCGGCTTAAATAATGTCGAGTAGTCCGCATTACAAATACGCTGCACAGCCGGATGCTGGATCATCCTCTCCGCAAATATGGCGTGATACTCCTCCATCACATTCTCTACGCGTCCAATTTCAACAATAGAATCATCAGCATAGAAATTATGCGAATACAGCGTAGGCGCAACGAAAATAGCGTTATGCGTTGCGCCAAACGCTTTCATCAGCGCGGCGTCATCAAACTCGCCAAGGATTTCAACGTTCAGTCCTTGTGAGTTAATCCAGTTCAACAGCTTACGTCCGAGCATCGAACGACGTCCAGGGATCAGCAATCGACGCTCTTCCAGACAGGCTGGAAACGGTTTCTCAGGCAGCGGCTTGGTACACCAAAAACTCACGCTGCATTCGCCTATCCGCACCGAGAACAGCCCTTCCTGCTGCGTTGAGTCGATCGGACAATCGGAAATGATCATGTCCAGCTTATGCTGGCTGAGTTGCTCCAGCAGCATCTCGTGCGTTGATTCAAAACAACGCAGGTGGATTTGCTCATTCTCAACCACCGCGGCATCCAGCACGCTGCTGACCAGTTGTTTGGACAATGCATCCGCCACACCGACATCAAACAGCAAATTCGACTCTTTGCGATAGTTCACGATATCCAGCATTTCCTGGCTTAAGGTGAACATTTTGTCTGCATACCGAAAGACTAATTCCCCCAGTTCACTGGGTTCCAGCCCGCGCCCCTTACGCTTAAACAACTTCCCTTGTAAGCGTTCCTCAAGCGCTTTGATCTGCCCGGTAATAGTTTGTGGTGTCAGATAAAGCGCTTCTGCGGCACCTACCACCGATCCTTCTTTATACACATGCCAGAAGTAATACAGGTGGTTGTAATTTATATGAGACATACTCTCTCCCTGAAATTGTCACCAAGAGTTATCTGCTCAGGCTGACGTATTCAACCGGGTACGCAGCCAGCTATAACCGATAACTGCCGACAGCAGAGAGCCGATCAGGATCCCCAGTTTTGCCCAGTTAATCAGCTCTGGATCAACGTTACCAAACGCCAGGCTGGCGATGAAAATCGACATCGTAAAGCCAATGCCGCACAGAATACCGACCGCCATAATTTGCTGGAAATTCGTACCTTCAGGCAGCTGCGCTACCTTGAGCCGTAATGCCAGCCAGCAGAACAGGCTGATCCCCAGTGGCTTACCGATAAGCAGGCCGGCAATAATCCCCAGCGGCAGGATGGAGGTCAACCCGTCCATCGTCACGCCCTGCAGTGAAACACCCGCATTAGCAAAAGCAAACAGCGGCAGGATCAGATAGGCCACCCACGGATGCAGGACATGCTCCAGTCGCTTCGCGGGTGAACGCCCATGTTTTTCCTTCAACGGAATAAAGAAACCGACGATCACCCCAGCCAGAGTGGCATGCACGCCGGACTTCAGCACTGCCGTCCACAGCACGACGCCAACCAGAATATAAATACCGGTACGTCTCACACCACACAGATTCAATGCCGCCAGGACGAGAATTGCGCACGCGGCGACGCCCAGAGACAACAAAGAGAGATCGCTGGTGTAGAACAACGCGATGATCACGATGGCGCCGAGGTCATCGATAATCGCCAGCGCCATCAGGAAGATTTTCAACGCCAGCGGAACACGGCTGCCCAACAGCGCCAACACGCCTAATGCAAAAGCGATATCCGTTGCTGCCGGAATTGCCCATCCTTCACGAGTGATAGGGTCGGCATAGTTGAATGCCAGATACAGCAACGCCGGGACAATCATGCCCCCGATCGCGGCAATGATCGGAAACGCCGCCTGACGCAGGCTGGCAAGCGAACCCTGCATTAACTCACGCTTCACTTCCAGACCAATCAACAGGAAAAACACCGCCATTAACGCGTCGTTGATCCACAGCAGCATATTTTTGTTGATCTCAAGCGCGCCAACCCGCAGTTGGACAGGTGTTTCCAGAAAGGCGTGGTACCATCCACTGGTAACCCCGATATTTGCCATCATCATAGCGACTGCGGCAGCGATGATCAGAATGATACCTCCCGAGGCGTCGCTACTAAAAAAACGGTGCAGATGTTTCACTTTTATTCTCTCTATTGGGTGAATACTTCGTAATTACTATCTTACACCCTCAGAAAGCTCGTTAAAATTAGATTATTCATGATGAATAGATCGGTTTTTACGATCTAAAAGAGCGAAGTTGGTGAAGATTTTCCAGACGTAAAACAGAAATAAAAAAGCCTGAAACTTTTCAGCTCCAGGCTTTTGTCAGAGAGAAAACGGCGAATTAACGCGTCAAATCATCAAAGAATTTCTTCACGCCGTCGAAGAAGCTTTTGGAACGCGGGCTGTTTTGCTCGCCGGTAGGACCACCAAAGCTATCCTGCAGGTCTTTCAGCAGCTGTTTCTGCTTGTCGTTGAGGCCAACCGGGGTTTCAACAACCACACGGCACAGCAGATCGCCCTGTGCGCCGCCGCGTACAGACTTAACGCCTTTACCACGCATGCGGAACAGTTTACCGGTCTGCGTTTCACCCGGAATTTTTAACTTCACGCGACCGTCCAGCGTCGGGACTTCAATCTCACCGCCCAGGGCTGCCATCGCAAAGTTAATCGGCACTTCGCAGTACAGGTTATTGCCTTCACGTTCGAAAATTGGGTGCTGTTTTACCTGCACCTGCACGTACAAATCACCCGCTGGCGCGCCATGCTCACCGGCTTCGCCTTCACCCGCTAAACGAATACGGTCGCCGGTATCAACCCCTGCAGGGATCTTAACAGACAGCGTTTTGCTCTTCTCAACGCGACCATGCCCGTGGCATTTGTTGCACGGGTCTTTGATCAGCGTACCGCGACCCTGACAGTGTGGACATGTCTGCTGTACGGCGAAGAAACCCTGGCGCATCTGCACCTGACCGGAACCGTGACAGGTTGGACAGGTCTGCGGTTGTGTGCCCGCCTTCGCGCCACTGCCGTGGCAGACGTCACACTCTTCCAGCGTAGGGATGCGGATCTCTTTGGTGACGCCACGCACGGCTTCTTCCAGAGTGAGATCCATGTTGTAACGTAAATCAGCCCCACGTGAGGCGCGCTGACGACCACGACCGCCGCCAAAGATATCGCCAAACACGTCACCAAAGATATCGCTGAAGTCTGCCCCGCCGCCAAAACCGCCGCCGCCGCCCATACCACCTTGCTCAAACGCTGCATGGCCGTACTGATCGTAAGCCGCACGTTTTTGCGCATCGGTCAGGATCTCGTACGCTTCTTTGATCTCTTTAAACTTGGCTTCGGCCTCTTTATCACCCTGATTGCGGTCCGGGTGATATTTCATGGCCAGGCGCTTGTAGGCCTTCTTGATTTCACGCTCTTCCGCTGATTTGGAAACGCCTAAAATCTCGTAATAGTCTTGCTTTGCCATTGGTTTTTTTAAGCCCCTTAACATACGAGCACGGGCGAAGAGGAAACCTCTACGCCCGTGCCGATTAACTACCCTGCATCAGGGCGATTATTTTTTGTCTTTCACTTCTTCAAACTCAGCGTCGACAACGTCGTCATCTTTCGCGTTGTTTGCAGAAGCATCAGCGCCTGCTGCACCAGCCTGCTGCTGGGCGTGCTGCTGCTGAGCGATTTCCATCAGTTTCTGGGAAACCTGTGCCAGCGCCTGCATCTTCGCTTCGATATCCGCTTTGTCTTCGCCTTTCAGAGAGGTTTCCAGCGCGGTCAGTGCAGACTCGATGGCAGTTTTGTCGTCAGCCGGCAGTTTGTCGCCTGCTTCTTCAACCTGCTTGCGAGTGCTGTGCAGCAGATGATCAGCCTGGTTACGGGTCTGAACCAGCTCTTCAAACTTACGGTCAGATTCTGCGTTCGCTTCTGCTTCGCGAACCATTTTCTGAATTTCTTCTTCGTTCAGACCAGAAGAAGCCTTGATGGTGATCTTCTGCTCTTTACCGCTGTTTTTGTCTTTCGCGGAAACGTGCAGAATACCGTCGGCATCGATGTCAAAAGTAACTTCGATCTGCGGCATACCGCGCGGAGCCGGACTGATACCATCCAGGTTAAACTGACCCAGATCTTTGTTATCAGCAGCACGTTTACGTTCACCCTGCAGCACATGGATGGTTACCGCAGACTGGTTGTCTTCAGCGGTAGAGAACACCTGGCTGTGCTTGGTCGGGATGGTGGTGTTCTTCGCGATCAGCGGAGTCATTACGCCACCCATGGTTTCGATACCCAGAGACAGCGGGGTAACGTCCAGCAGCAGCACGTCTTTAACATCACCGGTCAATACACCACCCTGAACAGCTGCACCGATTGCTACGGCTTCGTCCGGGTTAACATCTTTACGCGGCTCTTTACCGAAGAACTCAGCGACTTTCTTCTGCACCATCGGCATACGCGTCTGACCACCAACGAGGATAACGTCGTTGATATCAGATACGGACAGGCCAGCATCCTGCAGAGCAACTTTCAGTGGCTCGATAGAACGGTTAACCAGGTCTTCAACCAGGCTTTCCAGTTTCGCACGGGTCACTTTGATGTTCATGTGTTTAGGACCAGTCGCGTCTGCAGTGATGTACGGCAGGTTCACGTCGGTCTGCTGCGCAGAGGACAGCTCGATCTTCGCTTTTTCTGCGGCTTCTTTCAGACGCTGCATCGCCAGCGGGTCATTACGCAGGTCGATACCCTGATCTTTCTTAAACTCGTCAACCAGGTAGTTGATCATACGGCTGTCGAAGTCTTCACCACCCAGGTGGGTATCACCGTTGGTTGCCAGAACTTCGAAGGTTTTTTCGCCGTCAACTTCGTCGATTTCGATAATAGAGATATCGAAAGTACCACCACCGAGGTCATATACCGCGATAGTACGGTTGCCGACTTCTTTATCCAGACCGTAAGCCAGCGCAGCTGCGGTTGGTTCGTTGATGATACGTTTTACTTCCAGACCTGCGATACGGCCAGCATCTTTGGTTGCCTGACGCTGAGCATCGTTAAAGTATGCAGGTACGGTGATAACAGCTTCAGTTACTGGTTCACCCAGGTAATCTTCAGCCGTTTTCTTCATTTTTTTCAGCACTTCAGCAGAAATCTGCGGCGGTGCCAGTTTCTGACCTTTAACGTCAATCCATGCATCACCGTTGTCAGCACCGATGATTTTGTACGGCATGATGGCTTCATCACGCTGTACTTCTTCGTCCTGGAAGCGGCGGCCAATCAGGCGTTTAATCGCAAACAGGGTGTTTTGCGGGTTTGTCACTGCCTGACGTTTAGCCGGCTGACCAACCAGAGTTTCACCATCCTGGGTATAAGCAATGATAGAAGGCGTGGTGCGATCGCCCTCGGCGTTCTCCAGCACACGTGCAGTAGTGCCATCCATAATCGCTACACAAGAGTTGGTAGTACCCAGGTCGATACCAATAATTTTACCCATCTAAACGTCTCCACTAAAAATTCGGTCATCATGTGGTTGTGAATCTGTAATAAGGGCGAAACGTGCGGTTTCAACTACCCTGAATCGTTTTTTTTCAGACTCACCACTGCGGTTGCTTACAAGATGGGGTCGTAACCCACGTCATCAAGGGGGGCATGAAAATTTTTTTTAGCCTTGTGGCAATAAAATCGCAGAAAAAAGGCTAAAAGATTAAAAAATGAATAGTCTCAAATCAAAACTAATTCATAAAACAGATAAATTCAGCACAGCCATTCACATAAAAATTGTAATAAAAAGAAAATATTACAAGCATGAATCATGATTCTGACAGCGGTAAGATGGTCTGAAACGACACACTTTTACAGCCGTCAAAGAGAAATTCCATGAAATCCGTATTAACCCTTTCCGCCAGCCTGCTTATGGGCCTGCTGCTGAGCAGTGCCGCACACGCTAACGATCATAAAGTCCTCGGTGTGATCGCCATGCCCCGTAATGAAACCACCGATCTGACGCTGAAACTACCCGTTTGCCGCGTGGTGAAACGCATTCAACTTACGGCCGATCATGGTGATTTACAGCTCAGTGGTGCATCGGTTTACTTCAAGGCTGCCCGCATGTCCAGCCAGAGTCTGAACGTGCCTTCCTCCATCAAAGAAGGGCAAACAACCAATTGGATCAACATCAATAGCGACAACGACAATAAGCGCTGCGTGAAAAAAATAACCTTCTCCGGTCATACGGTGAACTCTTCTGATATGGCGACGCTGAAAATCATCGGCGACGACTAATTCGCCATACTTTTATTCAGATGCCTCAGAAACATGAATGTCACCTATTTGATGAAGCTAAAAGCTGATAGAGAGTTAACCAAAATTCTGCGAACCCACGCCGCCGTCGGCGTAATCGGGCACGGATTACTGCGCGGAGCCGGACTTGGCGGCCTAAAACGAGGTTAAAGCGGTAAGCGGCAGCGCCTATCGCGTGACGATCCCAGCGGTACTCCACATCGCCTGCCTGCGCAGAATGCTCAACCACACACAAACGTGATGCCCATCACAGGGAAAATAATTCGTTTTCCCTTCGTTAGATCATAGACAGTGCTCTCTCCCCTGATTATTATGCCGCGCCCCGAAGACAGTGATCGTTATTCGGGGAAACTATTTCACCATTCAATCAATGATGATTTTGAGGAATTATGGGCAACACTAAGTTGGCTAATCCGGCACCGCTGGGCCTGATGGGCTTTGGCATGACCACCATTCTGCTTAACCTGCATAATGCGGGTTTCTTCGCTTTAGACGTTATTATTCTGGCGATGGGCATTTTCTACGGCGGTATCGCGCAAATTTTTGCCGGTCTGCTGGAATATAAAAAAGGCAACACCTTCGGTTTAACCGCCTTTACTTCCTACGGTTCGTTCTGGCTGACGCTGGTTGCGATCCTGCTGATGCCGAAAATGGGCCTCGCGGATGCAACCAATGGTCAGTTCCTGGGCGCTTACCTGGGTCTGTGGGGTGTGTTCACTCTGTTCATGTTCTTCGGTACGCTGAAAGCCGCGCGCATGCTGCAGTTCGTGTTCCTGAGCCTGACAGTGCTGTTCGCCCTGCTGGCCGTTGGCAACATTGCAGGTAACGAAGCAATCATTCACATTGCTGGATGGGTTGGCTTAGTGTGCGGCGCAAGCGCCATTTACCTGGCGATGGGTGAAGTGCTGAACGAACAGTTTGGCCGCACCATCCTGCCGATTGGTGAAGCACATTAATCTGATACTATCCCCCCTTCCGGGGGGATAGTTCTTACAACTGCTGTAACTCTGCCTGTACGTTCGAATCGCGATGATAAATATCCTGTCGCAGCCAAATTCCCAAACCAAGCCCTACCAGCGATAACGCCAGTACATACCAGGCCGGAGCCATTGGCGACACGCTCATCAACACCGTTACTGCGATGGGTGTTAGCCCACCGAAAATGGCATACGAGACGTTATAGGAAAAGGAAATACCGGTAAAACGGACTTCTGCCGGAAACGCCCGCACCATCACGTAAGGCACTGCCCCCACGACGCCAACGCATAACCCTACCAGGCCGTACAACCCAAACAGGTATTCGGGATGACTGCCGGTCAGGTGATAGAAAAACCAGCTCGAACAGGCCAGCAGCAGGCTACCGACAATAAAAGTTTTGCTGGCACCAACCTGGTCGACAATAAACCCCGCCAGTAAACAACCGATGCACAGCATAATTGTGGCGACGCTGTTAGCTTGTAACGTCAGCGCCGGCGCAAAGCCATATTGCTTCTGCAACCAGACTGGCGACATCAGGATCACTACCACAATCCCGGCAGAGAGCAGCCAGGTTAGTAGCATTGACACCACCACTGCTTTTTTATGTTTACTCACCACCGATTTCACCGGTAGCTCTTGCGCCAACGCTTTACGCTGCTGCATTTCGAGGAAGATGGGCGTCTCCTGCAGCCAACGGCGTAGATACATTGCCACCAACCCAAACGCGCCCCCCAGCAGGAAAGGGATACGCCAACCATAGTCATGCACCGCTTGCTGCGTAAAACTGGTGTTCACTAACGTCGCAACCACTGACCCCAGCAGAATTCCCACCGTTAGCCCAGCGGTCAACGTTCCGCAGGCGATGCCGATGCGACGCTCTGGTACATGTTCGGCCACGAATACCCACGCACCTGGTACTTCCCCCCCAATGGCTGCGCCCTGCAAAATGCGCATCAGCAGTAACAGCAGCGGCGCCAGGATCCCAATTGAGGCGTAATCAGGCAGCAGTCCAATCGCCAGCGTTGGTATTGCCATCAGTAAAATACTCAGCGTGAACATTTTCTTACGCCCGACCAGATCACCAAAATGCGCCATGATGATGCCACCCAGTGGACGCGCCAGATATCCGGCGGCAAAGATGCCGAAGGTTTGCACCTGACGTAGCCATTCAGGAATATCTGCAGGAAAGAAGAGTTCGCCAACAACAGCGGCAAAGAAGACAAAGATAATGAAATCATAAAACTCAAGCGCACCGCCAAGAGCAGCAAGCGTTAGGGTTTTATAATCCTGGCGATTCAGCGGTCGATTGTGTTGTGACATAGCAAACCATCAGTCAGTGGAGTTATTGAATCTGTCTGTCGATATATGTAAAGCAAAAATTACTATATCGTAAACAATTCAATACTCCACTGTCATTGGCACTTATGCCGCGATCGGGCTACTTTTAGGCGTTTGTATCGCGTATTGCACTTTTTGGACGAAAAGATGCTACAACAGCCGGTGCGGTTTCGACATACGGTCCATCTAATAGCTGTATACAATACGGTACACTAGCAAAAATGCCGGGCACGACAACCTTACCGTCAGCCTCTTTCACGCCTTCCAGCGTTTCTTTGATCGATTTCGGCTGTCCAGGCAGATTCAGGATCAGCGCCTGTTTACGAATTACGCCAACCTGACGGGAGAGGATCGCCGTTGGCACAAAGTGCAGACTTATCTGGCGCATCTGTTCGCCAAAGCCTGGCATCTGACGGTCAGCGACGGCAAGCGTAGCATCAGGCGTCACGTCGCGACGTGCCGGACCCGTCCCGCCAGTTGTCAGCACCAGATGGCAGCTCATTTCATCAACCAGCTCGCATAAGGTCTGTTCGATGATCGCCTGTTCATCCGGGATCAACCGCGTTTGCAGTTCAAAGGGGGTGGTAAGGGCAGACGCCAGCCACTCTTCCAGGGCCGGGATACCTTTATCCTGGTAAACACCGCTGGAAGCACGGTCAGAAATGGACACCAGGCCAATGCGTAAAGTATTCATGATTATTCCGTTTAAACAGTCTCGTTAAACAGAATGATACACTGCGAAAGGAAGGACAGACAGGTTTCAGAAGAGGTAGCGTGACCCATATCCGGGCCACGCTTAAATGATTACAGCAGATCGCCAATCATTTTTTCCAGTTTACCCTGGTCTACAGCAAACTTACGGATACCGTCCGCCAGTTTGTCTACAGCCATCGGATCCTGGTTGTGCTGCCACAGGAACTCAGCTTCGGTGATGCGTGCAGGACGCGCTTTCACTTCGCCGGAGAAGGACAGTTTACGTTCGATAGCGCCTTCGCTTTCCGCCAGCTCTTTCAGCAGTGCCGGAGCAATCGTCAGACGATCGCAGCCTGCCAGCTCAATGATTTCGCCGATGTTACGGAAGCTCGCGCCCATTACCACAGTTTCGTAACCGTGCTGTTTGTAGTACTCGTAGATTTCCGTTACGGAAACCACACCCGGATCTTCCGCCGGTGCATACTCTTTCTTGTCGGTGTTGGCTTTGTACCAGTCAAGAATACGACCAACGAACGGAGAAATCAGGTATACGCCAGCTTCTGCACATGCACGTGCCTGCGCGAAGGAGAACAGCAGAGTCAGGTTACAGTTGATGCCTTCTTTTTCCAGCTGCTCAGCGGCACGGATGCCCTGCCAGGTTGAAGCCAGTTTAATCAGAATGCGATCGTTGCTGATGCCAGCGTCGTTGTACATTTTGATCAGACGTTTTGCTTTCGCGATGGATGCTTCGGTGTCGTAGGACAGACGAGCATCGACTTCAGTGGAGATACGACCCGGGACCAGTTTCAGGATCTCCAGACCGATATTGACTGCCAGTTTGTCGGTCGCGTCGACGACCTGTTGTGCGCGGTCGTTACTCTGCTGCTTAGCCCAGGCTACAGCGTCATCAATCAGCTTGCGGTATTCCGGGATCTGCGCTGCGTTAAGAATGAGAGAAGGGTTGGTTGTGGCATCCTGAGGCTGATACAGCTTCATTGCCGCGATGTCTCCGGTGTCGGCCACTACTGTGGTGAACTGACGAAGGGAGGTCAATTTGTCCGTCATGATAGCGATTCTCTTTAAACAGCTTGTTAGGGGGATGTAACCGATCTTCCCTGATGATAGCACGACGCACTCTCAGCGCAACCGCCTGGATTGTCCGACCAGCCGCTCAGTCCTGATTACGCATCTCAAAGCCTGTGATGCGCAATTGCGGGATATAACGATTGTTATGATAAACTCCCGCAATCACTCTCATGACAAGGTATATACTGGTCGATTATTGGTAGCGCTTACACGGAAATCTTCGCGCTTACCGGCATCAACAAGAGGGATGTTAATGCCTGATTTTTTCTCATTTATTAATGAAATACTCTGGGGATCGGTGATGATCTACCTCCTGCTTGGCGCAGGATGTTGGTTCACCTGGCGTACAGGGTTCGTGCAGTTCCGCTACCTTCGCCAATTTGGCACAAGTCTTAAAAACAGCATTAGCCCGCAGCCGGGCGGTTTAACTTCCTTTCAGGCTCTGTGCACCAGTCTTGCCGCGCGTATCGGTAGCGGGAACCTGGCTGGCGTAGCGTTGGCGATCGCCGCTGGCGGTCCTGGAGCCGTTTTCTGGATGTGGGTTTCAGCGGTCATTGGTATGGCAACGTCATTCGCCGAGTGCTCACTTGCCCAACTGTATAAAGAACGCGATAGCAATGGACAGTTTCGCGGTGGCCCTGCATGGTATATGGCACGTGGGCTGGGCATGCGCTGGATGGGCGTCCTTTTTGCCATTTTTTTACTTATTGCCTATGGACTGATTTTTAACAGCGTTCAGGCAAATTCCGTTTCGCGTGCGCTGACTTTTGCTTTTGATATTCCTCCCCTCGTCTCCGGTTTCGCACTGGCAATCACGTCATTAATTGTCATCGTCGGTGGCATCAAAGGCGTAGCTCGCCTGATGCAATGGTTCGTTCCGATGATGGCACTGCTGTGGGTCGGAGGTAGCATCATCATCTGTCTGTGGCATATCGAGCAGCTTCCCGACATTATCATCACCATTATAAAAAGCGCCTTTGGCTGGCAGGAAGCCGCAGCGGGTGCGGCCGGATATACGCTAAGCCAGGCTATTGCCAACGGTTTTCAGCGCGGCATGTTTTCTAACGAAGCCGGAATGGGATCTACGCCGAATGCAGCCGCATCGGCCGCATCCTGGCCACCGCATCCTGCGGCACAAGGCATTGTGCAAATGATTGGGGTATTAGGCGACACTCTCGTTGTCTGTACGGCCAGCGCGATGATTATTCTGTTGGCAGGCAATAGCACCAGCTATGTCCCTATGGAAGGCATCCAGTTACTCCAGAAAGCAATGGTAACGCTCGCGGGGGAGTGGGGAGCAGGATATGTGGCTTTTATTGTGATTCTGTTTGCCTTTAGCTCGATCGTCGCCAACTACATTTATGCGGAAAACAATCTCGTCTTCCTGAAACTGGACAATATCCGCGTCATCTGGCTATTGCGCATCGCCACCGTTTGCACCGTTATCGGCGGAACGTTTGTCAGCTTTCCGCTGGTCTGGCAGTTGGCCGATATTATTATGGCTTGTATGGCCATCACAAACCTGACGGCGATTCTGCTGCTTTCTCCGGTTGTGCATACCATCGCCAGCGACTATCTACGCCAGCGTAAACTTGGCGTACGACCGGAATTTGATCCGCACCGTTATCCTGATATCAGACAACAACTTGCCCCCGAAAGCTGGGATGAAACGCCGCGCGGATAGCGCGGCAATCACAACCATCGATCAATTCTGTCGTTTTTTTTGCTAAAGTCGCAATAAATCTCCTGCAAGGACTGGATATGCTGATTCTGATTTCACCTGCAAAAACGCTCGACTACCAAAGTCCGCTGGCAACGACACGCCATACGCTACCCGAACTGCTGGATCACTCCCAGCAGCTTATCCACGTGGCGCGCCAGCTTTCTGCGCCGCAGATTGGCAAGCTGATGGGGATTAGCGACAAACTGGCGGATTTGAATGCCACGCGTTTCCATGACTGGCAGCCTGACTTCACCCCGGAAAATGCGCGCCAGGCCATTCTGGCGTTTAAGGGCGACGTGTATACCGGACTGCAGGCTGAAACCTTCAGCGAGGCGGATTTCGACTTCGCTCAGCAGCATTTACGGATGTTGTCCGGACTTTACGGCGTGCTACGTCCGCTGGATTTGATGCAACCTTACCGTCTGGAGATGGGCATTCGTCTGGCCAATGCGAAAGGTAAAGATCTCTACCAGTTCTGGGGAGATACCATCACCGATAAACTTAACGAAGCACTTGAAGCGCAAGGCGACAGCGTGGTGATTAACCTCGCTTCGGATGAGTATTTTAAATCGGTGAAGCCGAAAAAGCTTAATGCAGAACTGATCAAACCGGTCTTCCTTGACGAGAAGAACGGCAAGTTCAAAGTCATCAGCTTCTATGCCAAAAAAGCGCGCGGCCTGATGAGCCGCTACATCATTGAAAACCGCTTAACGCAGCCAGAACAGTTGACCGCTTTTAACAGCGAAGGCTATTTCTTTGATGAAGAATCGTCAGGGAAAGGTGAACTGGTGTTCAAGCGTCACGAGCAGTAGTGTACATGCCGGATGACGGCTAACGCCTCATCCGGCACAAGAATTACCCGCGGGTCATCATCAGCTTACGCAGTTGCGCAAAATCAGCTGGCAGATGATGCGAAAGCAGCGGCAAGTCTGCGCGTTCCGCCAGCTCTTTTGGCAGAGCCAGCTTCAGATCAAGAATCTCCTCAACGCTTTCTTTAAACTTCGCCGGATGCGCAGTACCGAGGAACAGGCCATACTCGCCAGGGTTTAGCTGATCACGCAGCGCACGGTAAGCCACCGCCGCATGCGGTTCAGAGGTGTAGCCTAACTCATGCAGCTCGCGCATCGTTTCCTGTGTCGTGACATCGTCAACGGCGGCGTAACCCAGCTCATTCAGACGCCAGATTTTACGGCGGAACAGTTCTTCCACGCGCGGCCAGTTGTTCGGCTGACTGACATCCATCGCATTCGACAACGTCGCCTGGGTTGCTTTCGGTGCCCACTCGCCTTGTGCAAGGAAGCGTGGAACCGTATCGTTGACGTTGGTCGCGGCGATAAAACGCTTCACCGGCAGGCCCAGTGATTTCGCCAACAACCCGGCGGTCAAATCGCCAAAGTTACCGCTGGGAACGGAAATAACCAGCTGATTTCGCGCCTCTTGCGGCAGTTGCGCCACGGCCTCAAAGTAGTAACAAATTTGCGCCAGCAGACGGCTGATGTTGATTGAGTTAGCCGAATTCAGCCCCAAAGCCACCTTCAGCTCGTCATCATCAAACGCCTGTTTAACCAGCGCCTGACAGGCATCAAAATCACCGTCGATGGCGACAGTTTCAATATTGCCGCCCAGCGTACAGAACAATTTTTCCTGTAATGGGCTGATCTTGCCATTCGGATAAAGGATCACCACTCGCACGTTTTTCAGGCCATAAAAGGCATGTGCAACCGCCGCCCCGGTATCCCCAGAGGTGGCAGTCAGAATCGTGACCGGTTTATCGCCGCTAATATGCGTCAGCATCTGCGCCATAAAGCGTCCGCCAAAATCTTTAAATGCCAGCGTAGGACCATGGAATAGTTCAAGACAGCCGACATCCGCGGCAACCTGAGCCACCGGCGCAGGGAAGGCAAACGCCGCACGTACGCGATCTGCAAGGACTTCCTGTGGGATCTCATCACCAATAAATGCGGAAAGGATCTTAGCGCTGCGGCTAACGAAATCCTGGTTCAGCATCTCATCGATTTCTGTCAGATTGAATTCCGGCAAATCGTGCGGAAAAAACAATCCCTGATTCTTGCCAAGCCCTTGCGTGACGGCCTGCGCAAAGCTGACCTGCTCGTTGTGATCTTTCAGATTATACAGTTTCATTGATTATCCCAGTACCCGTGCGCCCGCCGTGTCCAGCCGGCAAATATGAACAAAGCCTTCCTGATTTTGCAGGTAATTTTTATCCAGCCAGTCTGCGACACGCTGCGCCGTATCCGGCTTGTCGCATAAAGCGAACAGCGTCGGTCCTGACCCGGAGATACCACTGGCCAGCGCGCCGATTTCCGCTACCGCCTGACGTGCCTGGCTAAAGCCTGGCAGCAAACGGGTACGGTACGGCTCAGCAATGACATCTTTCATCAGCTTCGCGGCAAGCGCTGGCTGACGGGAATAGCAGGCATGGATAAACCCAGCCAAATGCCGCCCGTGGGCAATACAGTCTTGTCGGCGATACTGCGCAGGTAAAATCGCCCGCGCTTCTGCCGTCGATACTTTAATCCCCGGATATGCCAGCACCCATAGCCACTCATCAAAGCCTGGCACCTGCTGGCTGATAATGCCGTTTTCTTCAATCATTAACTGCATGCCGCCCAAAAAGCACGGGGCAACGTTATCGTAATGAATACTGCCGGAGATACGCCCTTCCAGCTCGCCCATTATTGCCAACAGGCGCGTATCGTTGAGCGGCTTACCGCAGTGTTCATTCATCGCGACCAGCGCTGCCACAACGGAACAGGCGCTGGAGCCTAACCCAGAGCCAATCGGCATATTTTTTTCCAGCGTCATCGCCACCGGAACGCTTTTACCCAGTTCCTGGCAGAAACGCTCCCAGCACTGGTAGACGATATTTTCTCGCGGCTCAGACGGCAGCTTATTAGCAAAGCGCCCGAGGTTGTTCAGGCTGAAATGGTCGGCCGCCTCAACGGACACCACATCGCCCAACAACGAGCCATCTATCGGGGTAACCGCCGCCCCGAGCACATCAAACCCGACGCTCATATTGGCACTGGAAGCCGGGGCATAAACTCTCACCATGTCAGACTCCTAACTTCCATGAAAGGGTACGTAGCAGGTCGGCGAATACGCCCGCCGCCGTCACGTCGTTACCCGCACCGTATCCGCGCAGAACTAACGGTAACGGCTGATAATAGTGGCTGTAAAACGCCAACGCGTTTTCACCGTTTTTCACTTTGAACAGCGGATCGTTGCCGTCTACTGCCTCTATTTTCACGCGGCAGACGCCGTCCTCTTCAATATTGCCAACATAGCGCAATACTTTCCCCTCATCACGGGCTTTCGCCACGCGCGCGGCAAAGGCGTCATCCAGCTGCGGTAATTTCGCCATAAATGCGGAAACATCACCGGAATCATCAAACTCTTTTGGCAGGACAGGCTCAATAACAATGTCTGAAAGCTCCAGCTCACGACCGGTTTCACGGGCGAGGATCAGCAGCTTACGCGCCACGTCCGTACCGGAAAGATCGTCACGTGGGTCGGGCTCTGTGTAGCCCAGTTCCCGCGCCAGAGTGGTGGCCCTGGAAAAGCTCATCCCCTCATCCAGCTTGCCGAAAATAAATGACAGCGAGCCGGAAAGAATGCCGGAGAAACGCTGCAATTCATCACCTGCGCTAAGCAGATTTTGCAAGTTTTCAATAACTGGTAAGCCCGCGCCCACGTTGGTGTCGTAAAGGAATTTACGCCGGGACTTCGCCGCAGCAAAACGCAGCTGATGGTAGTAATCCATCGACGAGGTGTTAGCCTTTTTGTTCGGCGTAACCACATGGAAGCCTTCACGCAGAAAATCAGCGTACTGATCCGCCACCGCCTGGCTTGATGTACAGTCGACAATCACCGGATTGAGCAGATGATATTCTTTCACCAGACGAATTAAGCGCCCAAGGTTGAATGGCTCTTTCGCGTTTTCCAGCTCAGCCTGCCAGTTTTCCAGATTCAAACCGTGGACGTTGGTCAGCAGGGCCTTCGAATTTGCCACGCCGCACACGCGCAGATCGATATGCTTCTTTTTAAGCCAGGTTTGCTGGCGTTTAAGCTGCTCCAGCAATGCACCACCCACCCCGCCTACGCCAATCACAAACACTTCAATCACCTGGTCGGTGTTGAACAGCATCTGATGGGTTACGCGCACACCAGTGGTGGCATCGTCGTTATTCACCACCACCGAAATAGAACGCTCAGACGAGCCCTGGGCGATAGCCACGATATTGATGTTAGCGCGAGCCAGCGCGGCAAAGAATTTCGCTGAGATGCCACGCAACGTGCGCATACCATCGCCCACAACTGAGATGATCGCCAGACGCTCAGTCACCGCCAGCGGCTCCAGCAGGCCTTCTTTCAGTTCGAGATAGAATTCATCCTGCATTGCGCGTTGCGCACGCGCGCAGTCGCCCTGCGGGACGCAGAAGCTAATACTGTATTCAGAAGAGGATTGCGTGATCAGCACCACTGAGATGCCCGCACGCGACATCGCGGCAAAAACGCGCGCCGCCATGCCTACCATGCCTTTCATTCCTGGGCCGGAGACGCTAAACATCGCCATGTTATTGAGGTTAGAAATACCTTTGACCGGCAAATCGTCTTCATCACTGCTGGCGCCGATCAGCGTACCCGGCGCTTGCGGATTGCCGGTATTTTTTATCAGACAGGGGATCTGAAACTGGGCAATAGGGGTAATGGTGCGTGGGTGCAGAACTTTGGCGCCGAAGTAAGAAAGCTCCATCGCTTCCTGATAAGACATCGATTTCAGCAATCGGGCGTCGGGTACCTGGCGCGGATCGCAGGTATATACGCCATCAACATCGGTCCAGATTTCACAACAATCAGCACGCAAACAGGCGGCCAGTACGGCGGCAGAGTAGTCGGAGCCATTACGCCCCAGCACCACTAACTCACCTTTCTCATTCCCGGCGGTAAATCCGGCCATCAGAATCATGTGGTCCGCAGGAATACGGCTGGCGGCAATACGACGCGTAGATTCAGCAATATCAACGGTAGATTCAAGGTAATGGCCTACCGCCAGTAATTTCTCGACCGGGTCGATGACCGTCACGTTGTGCCCACGCGCTTCCAACAGGCCTGCCATGATGGCGATCGACATTTTTTCGCCACGGCAGATAAGCGCGGCATTGATGCTGTCCGGGCACTGTCCCAACAGGCTGATGCCATGCAGGACGTGCTTAATCTGAGCAAATTCTTGTTCAACAAAGGCTTTGAGCGGAGCCAGCGGGAAGCCCGGTTGTGCGGCGGCCAACCCCACCAACAGCTCAGAGAAAATACGTTCGGCGTCGCTGATATTGGCTAAAGCATCCTGACCACCGATGGTCTTCTCAATCATCGCCACCAGATGGTTGGTAATTTTTGCGGGGGCAGAGAGCACGGTCGCAACCTGCCCCTGTCTGGCATTGCTTTCCAGAATATCGGCAACCCGCAGAAAGCGCTCTGCATTTGCCACTGATGTACCGCCGAACTTCAACACTCGCATGGTTTACCTCATTGCCTTTGGTCGAAAAAAAAGCCCGCACTGTTTAGGTGCGGGCTTTTTCTTGTGTTTCCTGTACGCGTCAGCCCGCACCGTTACCTGTGGTAATGGTGATGGTTGTGGTAATAGTGATGCTGATGCGTTTCATGATGTTGTGTGCTCTGTAATTATTTATTATCTGTCCTGTATTCTTTTAGGGTTAAAGTATCTGCTGACCTAAGTCAATAAATTTTTAAATTGATCACATTCCGAAACTTGTTCACGAGCGACTGCTTGCCCTTTTACTTTCAACCAATACAGCATGTCTCGCCTACTTGAATCCAGAATAAAAAACCAGAAATAAAAATATTTACAGCACTTTATTTTGTAAGATTTTTTTCTATATCATGTAAAAAACGGTGCAACATTGCGGTGTCTCGCTGCTCTAACAGACCCATTCGCTGTTGCAGCCAGTCCGCCAACTTAATGTCGTCAGAAACGTTCAGCGTGGCTAATAAACGCAAAACTCGTTCGCGCAATGCCTGTAGCTGATGCTCATCCGTTACCTCAATGTTTCTGGCCGGTTGTTGTATTAAACCTGCTAATTGATAGCAATACACCATCACCGCCTGCCCCAAATTGAGTGAAGGGTAGTCAGCTACCATAGGTACCCCGGTGAGTACATCCGCCAGAGCCAATTCTTCGTTGGTCAGCCCCGAATCTTCACGGCCAAAAACCAGTGCGGCATGATCCATCCACGTTGATTTTTCCTGCAACAGGGGAACCAGTTCGACCGGTGTGGCGTAATAATGAAACTTCGCCCGGCTACGCGCCGTGGTCGCAACGGTAAAATCAACGTCGTGAAGCGCCTCCGCTAACGTTGGAAAAACATTAATATTATCAATAATATCGCCAGAACCATGCGCAACCCATCGCGTGGCGGGTTCCAGATGGGCCTCACTGTCAACGATCCGCATCTGGGTGAATCCCATGGTCTTCATTGCACGGGCAGCCGCACCAATATTTTCCGCTCTGGCGGGGGCAACCAGAATAATTGTTAAACGCATTTCGATACTCTTTTGGCCTGTGTACAGGTAATAATGTGACGCACATCAACATATTACGCAGCGCGAATTTACATATTTTTAACAGAAGTCACTGAAAAAGCATTTCGCGTTCAGTAAAAAATGCTAAACTATTTCCAGGCTGCACTATTGCCTTATATGTTAACAAAAGTTGCATATCCTTCTGTTTATCCATGATAATTTAATTTAAAATGGTTCGCATTGGTTGGATTCATTACATTTATTAATTAGCGCGTGCAACTAGTTGTAATATTGAAATTTTGTGATGAAAGCAAACATTTGGATACGTTGATTTCATCAAACTGTTAACGTGCTACAATTGAACTTGATATATGTCAACGAAGCGTAGTTTTATTGGGTGTCCGGCATGTCTTAGCCTGTTATGTTGCTGTTAAAATGGTTAGGATGACAGCCGTTTTTGACACTGTCGGGTCCAGAGGGAAACTACCCACGACCAAGCTAATGATGTTGTTGACGTTGATGGAAAGTGCATCAAGAACGCAATTACGTACTTTAGTCATGTTACGCCGATCATGTTAATTTACGGCATGCATCAGGCAGGTCAGGGACTTTTGTACTTCCTGTTTCGATTTAGTTGGCAATTTAGGTAGCAAACATGCAGACCCCGCACATTCTTATCGTTGAAGACGAGTTAGTAACACGCAACACGTTGAAAAGCATTTTCGAAGCAGAAGGCTATGATGTATTCGAAGCGACAGATGGCGCGGAAATGCATCAGATTCTCTCTGAATATGACATCAACCTTGTGATTATGGATATCAATCTGCCTGGGAAAAATGGCCTGCTGTTAGCGCGCGAACTCCGCGAACAAGCTAACGTTGCGCTGATGTTCCTGACGGGCCGTGATAACGAAGTCGATAAAATTCTCGGCCTCGAAATCGGCGCAGACGATTACATCACTAAGCCGTTTAACCCGCGCGAGCTGACTATCCGTGCTCGTAACCTGCTGTCCCGTACCATGAACCTGGGTACTGTCAGCGAAGAACGCCGTAGCGTCGAAAGCTACAAGTTCAATGGCTGGGAGCTGGATATCAACAGCCGCTCTCTGATTGGTCCTGACGGCGAGCAGTATAAACTGCCACGCAGCGAATTCCGTGCCATGCTTCACTTCTGTGAGAATCCGGGCAAGATCCAGTCTCGCGCAGAGCTGCTGAAAAAAATGACCGGTCGCGAACTGAAGCCGCATGACCGTACCGTTGACGTGACTATCCGCCGCATTCGTAAACATTTCGAATCAACGCCGGATACGCCAGAAATCATCGCCACTATTCACGGTGAAGGCTACCGTTTCTGCGGCGACCTGCAGGATTAATTCAATCCTCACAGGTAAAAAAACGGCGCTTTATGCGCCGTTTTTCATTTTTCGTTTCCCCAGCGCCCTATTTCCACAAGCGAAACTCGTCGCTCTTCGCAGGCTGAGGCTCCGGAAGTTCTGTAGACTTTGCCCTAGGTTTTGGCTGCGCCAACGAGTGCCAGTCAAGATGACGCGTCAGAAACATCACTCCGCACAGCGCGAGCAACAACACGCCTGTTCCCAGCAGTAAAGAGCTGTCCTGTGAACGGAGCAGCACCCACATCACACCATCCAGCGCCAGCAACGCCACGGTGAACAACATACTGTTACGCCATCCCAGTATCGCCTGAAGGTACACGCCGTTCATCAACGCCCCCACCAGGCTTGCAGTGATCCACGCGGCGGTAAAACCAATGTGTTCAGACAGCGCCAGCAGCAGCAGATAAAACATCACCAGCGACAGCCCCACCAGCAGATACTGCATAGGGTGCAAACGCAGGCTGGTCATACTTTCAAGCACGAAGAAAAACATGAAGGTCAGCACAATCAGTAAAATGGCATATTTTGTTGCCCTGTCCGTTAACTGATACTGATCTGCAGGCGTGGCGACGGCGACGCTAAACGCCGGCATGCCCAGCCAGCCAATCTTTTCGTCGTCAAAGCGCTCACCGAGGTTATTCGCGAACCAACTGCTTTGCCACTGGGCCTTGAATCCGGATTCGCTGATTTCACGCTTAGCCGGGAGAAAGTCACCAAGAAAACTGGGATGCGGCCAGTTGCTGGTTAAGGTCATTTCACTATTACGCCCCACCGGAACGACCGAGAAATTTCCTGTTCCGCTCAAATTGAGCGACAGCGTCATGCTCAGATTTTTCTCCGCCCAGCTCACGTCGGGTAACGGAATGTGGATCCCTTGCGCACGTCCATCCAGCCCCGTCCCCGGTTCAACCGCCAGCGGCGTTCCATTGACCTGCGGCGTATTTACCACACCAATCCCGCGCGCATCCCCCACGCTAACCACAATAAACGGTTTGCCGACGCTGACATTGGGATGGTTTAAATCACTCAACCGTTCGGCGTTAAACTCGGCCTTCACCGAGAGGTCATTGTGCCAGACCTGCCCCTCATAAATACCGATTTTACGCGCTGCAACGTTCTGATTCCCCTCAACCACCAACGACTCCGGCAGCCAGAAATGGATATAGCTTCGCTTACGCTGGATCTCTTTGCCATCCTCCAGCGAGGTATAAAGCTCTGTGACCGGAATGGCTATCAACGGGCCGACCATCTTTTGCGGTCCGCTGGTGCTCTGGCGGATTGCATCTTCAACGTCATCACGATAATCGGATCGCTCAACGATTATCTGCCTGACCATTGTCAGGGGAATTAACAGCAGCAATATTGCGCCACCTAAGGTGACAACTTTCCAAAACAGGGGTGATTTAAACATAGCGTTCTCCTTTGTAATTTCAGCAAGGTAGAACAGCTATGTGCGCAGAATTTGAAGTTATGTGAAGTGACGGTGAAGTGTAAACGAGGCCTGTGCGCCACCTTCAGGTCGGTTGCATAATGTCACCGTACCTGCATGCAGTCGCGCAACTTCGCTGACAAACGCCAGTCCCAAACCGCTGCTCTTGTGCCCATTCTCACGGGGCAACGAGTAGAAGCGCTCAAAAATACGCGGTAACGCAAAGTCAGGGATGCCGCTGCCGCTGTCGATGACCCGCAACGTGACCTGATCCTCCTGCTGATGCGCGCTCAGCGTAATTACCCCATCCTGTGGCGTGAAGTCGATAGCGTTGTCGAGCAAATTCCCCAGAGCCTGCTCCAGCAACGCAAGATCGGCAGCGACGCTAAGCGATGAAGGCATAATGGTTAACGTGATGTTTTTTGCCGCCAGCTGCACGCTGCGCGCCTCTTTAAGCTGGGTAAAAAGCGCATCTACCGCCACTGGCGTCAACGTAATGTCCTGTCGATTCTCCAGTCGCGCCTGCCGTAGCAAGGTTTCAACCAGCGCCTGCATGCGCGCATTTTGCGTCAGAATATTATCAGTAAAGCGCGCAACCACGTTTGGCGGCGGGCCTTCGCGCAAAATCTCAGCCGCACCGCGAATGGCCGCCAGCGGGCTTTTCAGTTCATGCGTCAACGCATACACATATTGCTCAATATAATTCTTGCCCTCCAGCTTCAAACGCATACTTTCCAACGCCTGCGCCAGTTTACGTAGCTCACTACTACCTAAATCTGGCAGCGGGACGGGGCGATTTTCGGTGACAGAGTCGGCATAGCGCGCCAGTCGGGCAATGGAGCGGTTTATCCACCACACCATCCCAAAGCCAATCACTAAGGCAATGCCCAGCAATACGGCGCTGGCCCACAGCATCCGCCGTTCACTGCGTTTAATCACCGGTGCCATTGCCGCATTCGGCTTACCTACGCTCAGCACCCCGATAATACGCCCGCCGTCCACGATCGGTGCGGCAACGTACATCACTGAACTTTCCGGATCATCCGGGTTTTGCGGCGTACTACGAGCGCCATACTGCCCACGTAACGTTAACCACACGTCGTTCCAGCGGGAGTAGTCCTGACCGACGGCCTGGTTAGCTGAATCAAACACCACCTTGCCCTGCGCGTCCGTCATGTAGACATGGTATTCATTACGTACTTTGTTAATGCCGCTGATATTGGCGCGGAATGGGCGGTTATGCAGCTGTGAAAAGGCCTGCGCCAGCTTGCCGTTGGTAGGTGAGTCAGAGAGTAAGTCATCACGTGCCAGCGCGGCCAGCAGCGTGGCGGTATCAATTAAAGTACCTTCGGTCGCCCGGCGAACGCCTGGCTTAATTTCCTGTACAAAGATCGACAAAACGAACCAGGCGGCGACGGCGACAATCAGAAAATAGCCGAGCAGCAAACGCATACCAATGCGCATCAGACGCTCCTCAGGCTGTATCCCATACCGCGATGCGTATTGATGGGGGAAAGCTCGGGGTTGATGGCCCGCAGCTTGGCGCGCAGCGTTTTGATGTGGGTATCAACCGTTCTGTCAAAGGTATCCTGCGCATCGGCCCAGACTAAATCCATCAACTGCTGGCGAGAGTAGATGCGACCTGGCGACATCAGCAAGGTTTTTAGCAACAGAAATTCATAGCGCGTCAGGTTTAACGGCATACCGAACCAACTGATCTGCGCGGCCAGCTCATTAAGTTCAAAATCCCCACAGCGCGTCGTCGATGAAGGCACGGAGAATTTTTGCACCCTCCGCAGCAGCGTACGCACACGTGCGCACACTTCGCGCGGCGAAAAAGGCTTGGCAACATAGTCATCCGCACCAATTTCCAGCCCCAGCAGGCGATCAACTTCATCACTGCGCGCAGTCAAAAAGAGAATCGGTAGCGCCGGATGGCGTTCCAACAGGCGTCGGCACAGTTCAAAACCGCTGATATCCGGCAGTCCGACATCCAGAACGATCGCATCAGGGCATCGCTGGCGAGATTTTTCCAGCACGGGTAACCCGCGCTCAAACGCTTCGACGCTAAAGCCTTCCTGTTGCAGCATGTAGATAAGCGTATCGGCGATGCCCTGCTCATCCTCCACCAACCAGATCAACGGCTGTTGCATTTTGCTTCCTTGTTATTGCCGCCACGGCATAATCGGTACCGCGCTGATGGCATTTTTGGGCGATCCATCGACCACTTTATCTGAATAGGCCAGATAGGCCAGCGCATTACGTTTTGCGTCGTAAAAACGCACAACCTGTAAAGATTTAAACACCAGCGATGTCCGTTTTTTAAATACCACTTCGCCCTGCGCTTTGCCGTTCTTGATTCTGTCGCTCAGTTCTACCGGCCCCACCTGCTGACAGGAGATCGCGGCATCAGAGGTATCTTCCGCCAGCCCCAATCCACCTTTGATGCCGCCGGTCTTCGCACGACTCACATAGCAGGTCACATTGGTCACATCCGGATCGTCAAACGCTTCGACCACAATTTTATGATCCGGGCCAAACATTTTGAATACCGTATCAACCGATCCAATCTGCTCCGCATGGGCGGCCTGCGTCAACATCAGCAGAATTGAGGAAATGATTAAGCTCTTATATTTCATATTGTTACCATTCTTAAATGTTGCACTGTGTAATAATTCGACATTCTAAGATAAAACGTATACAGATCACAGGATTACAATAATTACGTTTTCGTATGTCCGAAAAAAGCATTTATGAGCAAAAAAAACACTGAATGCTAAAACAACAAAAAATGCTATTATCCACATACCTGACGTCAGGTACTCGTTGTTGAAAGGATGAGGATATTATATGGATCAGGCTGGCATTATTCGCGACCTGTTAATCTGGCTGGAAGGTCATCTGGATCAGCCTTTGTCGCTTGACAATGTGGCGGCAAAAGCAGGCTATTCCAAGTGGCACCTGCAGAGAATGTTTAAGGACGTGACGGGCCATGCTATTGGCGCCTATATCCGCGCCCGTCGTTTATCGAAATCCGCAGTGGCGCTACGCCTGACTGCGCGTCCGATTCTGGATATTGCCCTGCAATATCGCTTCGACTCTCAACAAACCTTTACCCGCGCGTTCAAGAAACAGTTTTCCCAGACGCCTGCGCTGTATCGTCGCTCGCCGGACTGGAGCGCGTTCGGTATTCGCCCACCAATGCGACTGGGTGAATTTGCTATGCCGGCGCATGAGTTTGTCACGCTGGAAGATACGCAACTGCTTGGCACCACACAAAGCTATTCCTGCTCGCTGGAACAGATTTCGGATTTCCGTCATGAAATGCGTATTCAGTTCTGGCGCGATTTCCTCAGTCAGGCTCCTGCGATCCCTCCGGTGCTGTACGGGCTAAACGAAACGCGTCCGAGCATTGAAAAAGATGACGAGCAGGAAGTGTTTTACACCACTGCGCTAACGCCGGAACAGGCCAATGGCTATGTGCCATCGGCGCAGCCTATTCTGTTACAGGGCGGCGAGTACGTGATGTTCACCTATGAAGGGCTGGGTACCGGCGTGCAGGAGTTTATCCTGACGGTGTATGGCACATGCATGCCGATGCTGAACCTGACGCGCCGTAAAGGGCAGGATATCGAGCGATACTACCCGGCAGAAGATGCCAAAGCGGGAGATCGCCCGATCAACCTGCGCTGCGAATTCCTGATTCCGATTCGCCGCTAACGCTGCAGTTCATCCAAAGCAGGGGCGTCAAGATGAGAGATGTCCCCTGCCGTTTCAACTACCCATCCCGGCGCCAGCCACAAACTTTCCTGGTAATCGACACGAGAAATAGAACAGTTGCGCAGACGCAGGCGACGTTCAGCCCATGCCGGTAATCCCAGAATCGTACTCACCAGGCAACCCAGCGCGATACCGTGACTGACCAGCAGCGGACGACTCCCCGGCGGCAGTTCCAGACAGGATGCCAGCGCCGCGTTAACGCGATCGCTCAGTTCCTGCATCGATTCCCCCTCCGGAATACGACCATCAACAGTACCGTTCACCAACTGGCGACGCCAACCCTCTTCCTCCGGCGTCAGCGTATCGATATGACGTTGCTCCAGCACGCCCATATTCAGTTCGCGCAGGCGGGAGTCATAGGCGATATCACAGCCGCAGGCCTGGGCGATGATTTCTGCGGTGCGTCGTGTACGACCTAAATCGCTACTGATGACATGCGTAATACCAAACGAGCGGGCGCGTTCACCCACCTGCATGGCTTGCTGCTCACCTTTAGCGGTCAGTGGGCTGTCTGACTGGCCTTGAATACGTCGCTCGGCGTTCCACTGCGTTTCGCCATGGCGAACAAGGTATACCTGTAACATGCTTTTTTTCCGTTATATACTCGTCATACTTTGAGTAACAGATGCGTTGGTTGCGCTCACTCACCCCAGTCACATAGTTATCTATGTTCCTGAGGATTCCTTTGCTTACCGCCTTTCTGTTACTCAAATTATTTAGAGTAGACTCTGCGATGAATTTTCAAACTGAGCTTAATTATGCACAAGGTTATCTCTGCGACCACCAATCCTGCCAAAATTCAGGCAATTCTGCGGGCATTTGAAGAGATTTTCGGGGAAGGATCCTGCCATATTGAACCCGTCGCCGTCGAGAGTGGCGTACCGGAACAGCCTTTCGGAAGCCAGGAAACGCGCACTGGCGCACGAAATCGCGTTGATAACGCGCGTCGCCTGCACCCGCAGGCTGATTTCTGGGTCGCTATTGAAGCGGGAATCGACGATGACGCCACCTTCAGTTGGGTGGTGATTGATAACGGCGTCCAGCGCGGCGAAGCCCGTTCAGCCACGTTGCCATTGCCTGCTGTCATTCTCGACAGAGTACGCCAGGGTGAAGCGCTCGGCCCGGTAATGTCGCAGTACACGGGCATTGACGAGATTGGCCGTAAAGAGGGTGCAATCGGCGTCTTTACCGCCGGCAAGCTGACGCGCTCAAGCGTCTACCACCAGGCGGTGATTCTGGCGCTCAGTCCGTTTCATAACGCGGTGTATTTATAGCATTGTGCCGGATGTTCAATCGTAGGCCGGGTAAAGCAAAGCTGCATCCGGCGGATCAATTTTTACCGAGCAATACCTGCTCCAGCCAATGACGCAGATCCACCGGTGCGGATTTGAGGCTATTCGAACCCCGCGTAATGGTGGCAATCCCCGCCCCAAGCTCATTTTTCAACTCGCGCTGGCTCATCTCACCGCGCAGCAACTCTTCTATGATCCGCACGCGCGTGCCCAACGCTTCGCGCTCATCCGGCGTTAACATCAAGTTGAGCAGCGGCAGGTGTAAGTCTTGTTCATAGGCGTGTTTAAGCAGATCGACAAAACGTAACCACTCCTGGTGACGCTGTTCTGCCATCTCTGCTGAATAGGGTGATTGCTGAGTCATAAGTTATCGCCATCGTTGCGGGGGGAAGCGAGCTTGCCTCCCCCTTTGTACTCTTTAACGAGTACAATAGCATAACACAACCTACGCGATCAGTAACGACGTTGCCATTCTGCGTCGCTCATCAACTCCGGTTTATCGCCGAGGAAATAGCGATAGTACGCATCATAAGCCAGTACGTTCTTCACGTAGCCCCGCGTTTCTGAGAATGGAATGCTCTCGACAAACGCGACCGCATCGATACGGCCCGCGCTATTGCCAAGCCAGGTACGAACGCGCCCCGGACCGGCGTTATAAGCCGCCGACGCAAAAATGCGGTTATTACCGAATTGCTGATACACATACTGTAAATAGCTGGTACCAATGTTGATGTTGGTATCAGGATCCAGTAGCTGGCTCGGGCTGCTGTAACCCGGAATCGAGAACATTTTCACCGTATGCGTCGCCGTGCCCGGCATAATCTGCATCAACCCGCTGGCGCCAACCGGCGATTTCACCTTCGGGTTCCAGGCGCTTTCCTGACGCGCTATCGCCATCGCATAGCTTGGCGTAATATCCTTGCCGCTGGTATAGCGGGTAAACAGATCCTTGTAGGCCAATGGGAAACGCTCTTCCAGATGATCCCACAACTTACCGGCGATCGTGGCCTGTACGCTTAGATCCCACCAGTGATTGTTGAACGCGTAGCGCGCCAGTTGAGCCTGCTCGGACTTCGTGCGGCTGGTGACCAGATTCGCCCATTCACTGCGTGCAGTATTATCCATGTTCCAGTACATCAGCTCGCGTACGCGCGCCATTTCCGGTCCCTGAGTTAGCGCAGAGTCAACGTTGTCTGGCGCTTTATCCACTTTCAGCGCGTACTCTTCGCCCAGACGCTGTGCCGCAACCATTGGATAGAAACCGCGCTGCTGCATGAGCTGGTGCAGGATCTCTTTGGCTTCCGCTTCACGTCCGCGCTCCAGCAACAGATCCGCCTGCCAGTAGCGCCATTCATCTTTTTCTTTGGCTTCCATTGGCAGGCGCGCCAGCCAGGTATTCAGGCCACGGCGATCGCCGGTTCCCAGCGCCATGCGCACGCGGCGCTCCACAAGCGTCGTGGAATTCGAGCGCATAATGGCATCATCGCGCCATTTTGCCTGCTCGTCGGTAACGTCATTGCCCATCAGCCGCCAGGCAACAATATCGCGCAGCTCCTGGGTTTGCTCGTCATTCAACTGCTGCGCCTGCACCAGCGAGGGGATCATCAGGCGGGCATTTTCCGCATCCTGACGCGCCACGCTTGCAAAGGCAACCGCCGCCATCTGGCGGGTAAAATCAGTAGCTCCAGTGGTGCGAGCAAAAGTCATTACCGAATTCGGATCGTTGGCCAGCGCGATGATCGCTGAAGCGATGGTTTGATATTCTGCGGGCATCTGTCCGGCCAACGCCGTGACCAGTCCGGTATTCCCGGCTTTCATCGCCAGACGAATACGCTCCAGATACGCCAGCGGATCCTGGGTGCCTGAGGCACGCCATACGCCGAATAATTTGTCACAGGCGTTCGGCTGACTTTTTCCGCTCAGCCACAGTTCTTTCGCCCCCTGCCAGGCTTCTTCAGTTTGTCCGGTACTCCATTTCGCGAAGTAATAGTTACATTGCGCTTCGGTGGTGCCCGGTTTTTCTGGGCTGAACGCCAGCAACCCACGCCAGTCTTCGCGGCGCGCCAGTTCATTCACGAAACGCGATTGCAGAGTACGCGCGGGCGGCAGTGTCGGGTTGGCGCGCACAAAATTGGTGACGGTAATGGTGGGCTGATTCATCAGATCGTCAGTGATCTGGCGATATTCCAGATACGGATACAGAGGATAGTTCTTCAGGCCAGGCATCATCTGTTCTACGACATCCATCTGTCGGTTATCCCAGGCCTGCTTAATTTGCGCATAGCGATTGCGCTGCTCATCCAGGGAATCCGCTCGCGCTACTTGACTGACCGTCAGCAGACATACGCTGGCAGCCAGCAGGCGCCAGGTAAATTGTTTGGCTTTGTCCACAAGCTCTTCCTCTTCTCATGTTACGTCTGTGCAGCATCATGCCGCTTAATTCATTCATGCTAACCAGACATTGCAGAATGCGCCACGTCACGGACACTTTTTTACTTTTGTTGCGAGTGAGATCTGCTGGCTGGGATTGGACAATGAAAAAGGCTACACTTCGCCTTTGATAACTATTTACCAATAATTAGCCCTAAATAATTCAAGTTGCAGCAAGGCGGCGAGCAAGTGAATCCCCTGAGCGTACAAAAGTACGTGACTGGGGTGAACGACACAGCCAACGCATCTGCGGCTTGAAGTATGACGGGATAAACATAGAGGCGAGTCCAACGTGGCCCAATTCGTTTATACCATGCATCGTGTCGGCAAAGTCGTTCCGCCGAAACGTCATATTCTTAAAAACATCTCACTGAGCTTCTTCCCTGGCGCCAAAATCGGTGTACTCGGTCTGAACGGCGCAGGTAAATCTACTCTGCTGCGCATCATGGCCGGCATTGATACCGATATCGAAGGGGAAGCTCGCCCACAGCCAGGCATTAAAATCGGTTACCTGCCGCAGGAACCGAAACTGAACCCGGAACATACCGTTCGCGAATCCGTTGAAGAAGCGGTTGCTGAAGTGGTTAACGCGCTGAAAGGCCTGGATGAAGTGTACGCGAAGTACGCCGAACCGGACGCTGACTTCGATAAGCTGGCCGCGCAACAGGGCAAGTTTGAAGAGATTATTCAGGCGCACGACGGTCATAACCTGAACGTGCAGCTTGAGCGTGCCGCTGACGCTCTGCGTCTGCCGGACTGGGATGCCAAAATTGAAAATCTTTCCGGTGGTGAACGCCGCCGCGTCGCGCTGTGCCGCCTGCTGCTGGAAAAACCAGACATGCTGCTGCTCGACGAACCGACTAACCACCTGGACGCCGAATCCGTCGCGTGGCTGGAACGCTTCCTGCACGACTTCGAAGGCACCGTGGTGGCCATTACCCACGACCGTTACTTCCTCGACAACGTAGCTGGTTGGATTCTGGAACTTGACCGCGGTGAAGGTATTCCATGGGAAGGCAACTACTCCTCCTGGCTGGAGCAGAAAGATCAGCGTCTGGCCCAGGAAGCCTCTCAGGAAGCGGCTCGCCGTAAATCCATTGAGAAAGAACTGGAGTGGGTTCGTCAGGGCGCGAAAGGCCGTCAGTCTAAGGGCAAAGCCCGTCTGGCACGCTTTGAAGAGCTGAACAACACTGAATACCAGAAACGTAACGAAACCAACGAGCTGTTTATCCCACCTGGAGCACGTCTGGGCGATAAAGTCGTTGAAGTCACCAATCTGCGTAAATCCTACGGCGATCGTGTGTTGATTGACGACCTGAGCTTCTCGGTACCGAAAGGCGCTATCGTCGGCATCATCGGTCCGAACGGCGCGGGTAAATCAACCCTGTTCCGTATGATGTCCGGTCAGGAACAGCCTGACAGCGGCACCATCACGCTGGGTGAAACCGTTAAGCTGGCCTCCGTTGACCAGTTCCGTGACGCCATGGACAACAGCAAAACCGTGTGGGAAGAAGTGTCCGGCGGGCTGGATATCATGAAGATCGGCAACACCGAAATGCCAAGCCGTGCCTATGTGGGCCGCTTCAACTTCAAAGGTGTGGATCAGGGTAAACGCGTCGGCGAATTGTCCGGCGGTGAGCGTGGTCGTCTGCACCTGGCGAAGCTGCTGCAGGTTGGCGGCAACATGCTGCTGCTCGATGAACCAACTAACGACCTGGATATCGAAACCCTGCGCGCGCTGGAAAACGCCCTGCTGGAGTTCCCGGGCTGTGCAATGGTTATCTCGCACGACCGTTGGTTCCTTGACCGTATCGCGACCCATATCCTGGATTATCAGGATGAAGGTAAGGTGGAATTCTTCGAAGGCAACTTTACCGAATACGAAGAGTACAAGAAACGCACGCTGGGCGCGGATGCGCTGGAGCCGAAGCGTATTAAGTACAAACGTATTTCGAAGTAATTACCGTTAAGCGCCGGATGGCGGCGTGATGCCTTATCAGGCCTACGAGGTTAGTGCGACTTGTAGGCTGGATAAGCGCGGCCCCATCCGGCATTTAAACTATCTCTGCTCGCCCATCAACTCTTTCACCAACTCCACGCAGCGCAGGAAGCGACCATCGTAGTCCGGCTCCTGAACGTGCACAAAATTGATATTGTTCTCCTGCAGCATCTCGACCAACAGCGTCTGAAACGCTTTTCTGTCAACCGAGCTGCCAAGGCTGCGCAAACCATCTGCCACCCATGGGGTGTTGTTTTCCAGCAGGATCACCAGGTCAAAGCGATACTCGTCAATCAGCGCCTGCACAAACGGGTGTTCACGCCCTTCGTACTTTTTGCAGAAGGCCTGAGTAGTCACGAAATCGGTGTCGATGAAAGCCACTTTATTGGCATACTTAACAGCAAAATCAATGTATTGCGCTTGTCCCAGAGCGATTTTATCGTAGTCGGAATACTGCAACGCCATCTCATCGCCGCCCAAATGGGAGAAAACGTAATCACGCCCATATTCCCACGCACTGGTGGTGTTAAAAATGTTGGCAAGCTTGTTTACCAGCGTCGATTTTCCGCTCGACTCCCCGCCGAGGATCGCCACGGTGCGCACGAAAAACGGCTTCACTTCGGTGGGAATATACTCCCAGTAGCGAAACGGGTTCTCACGGATTTGCCCGCCACTGATGCTCATAAACGTCCGCTTGGGATCCACCAGCACGGTTTCGATCCCCAAATGTTCGAGGTACTGCGGAGCATCTGACTCTTCAGAGGTGTAGATCCAGTTTGGCTGGATCCCTTTCTCCTGCATAAACGTTTTTATCCCGTTGCTCCACACATCCCACCCGTGTGGATACGGCTCCATGCCCTCTTCGTTGAAGGCATGAATTCGGATATTTTTCTGATACTTAAAGGTTTGTAGCAGCCAGCGTAGACGATCGGGCACCGTGGGCTGTTGCGACATGGCGCTGTCTTCAAACAAGCTTCTATCGCGCGTGTCGTCATAGCCCATGATGATATGCAGTTCATCAACCTGACTGCAGGCGCGCTGGATAAGATAGATATGGCCGGTATGCAGCGGATAAAACTTTCCGAATACCACACCGATATTTTTCTGCTGGCGTGGAAACTCCAGCCCGAGAAAACGGTGCAACGCCTCCAGCTTTTGCGCGCTGGGGCTTTTAATTTTGGCATTCAACAGTTGGCTTAGATATCCCTTGGTCATGCCACTGGCATCCGCCACCTGTTGCAGGGTACAGCCCTTTTGCTTAATGGCGGTTTTCAGATAATCAAATGACACAAGAGCCTCCTGCTGAAAAAATAAACGTTATACCCAATGCCGCCGGAAAGACGGCGGGTATTTTATTATAGGTCGTCAAACACGCTTAACGCATCTGCAAGCTTCTTAACGCCAAAGACCTGCATCCCTTCCGGCACTTTTTTCGGTACGTTGGCGGCGGGAACAATCGCCCGACGAAAGCCGTGCTTCGCCGCTTCTGAAATACGCTCCTGACCGCTGGGCACAGGGCGGATTTCTCCCGCCAGACCCACTTCACCAAAGACCACCAGATCCTGCGGCAACGGCCTGTCGCGCAGGCTGGACACCATTGCCAACAGCAGTGCCAGGTCGGCGCTGGTTTCCGTAACCTTTACGCCGCCGACCACGTTGACAAACACGTCCTGATCCGCCATCTGCAAGCCGCCATGACGATGCAACACCGCCAGCAAAATCGCCAGACGGTTTTGTTCCAGACCAACCGCCACGCGGCGCGGGTTTGCCATCATTGAGTGATCGACCAGCGCCTGAATCTCTACCAGCAGCGGGCGCGTGCCTTCCCAGACCACCATCACCGAACTACCGGAAGTGACTTCATCGCCACGGCTTAAAAAGATTGCAGAGGGATTGCTAACTTCGCGCAGCCCCTGTTCGGTCATGGCAAAGACGCCCAGCTCATTCACCGCGCCAAAACGGTTTTTATGGCTACGCAGAGTGCGGAAACGCGAATCGGCGTCACCGTCGAGCAACACTGAGCAGTCAATACAGTGCTCCAGCACCTTCGGCCCGGCCAGAGAACCGTCTTTGGTGACGTGGCCGACCATCACAATCGCCACGCCGCGCGTTTTGGCGAAGCGCGTCAGGTAAGCTGCAGTTTCACGCACCTGCGCCACGCTGCCCGGCGAAGACTGAATATCCGCCATATGCATCACCTGAATGGAGTCGATCACCATCAGCTTCGGCTGTTCTTCTTCAGCGATCAGGCAAATTTGTTCGATACTGGTTTCCGACAGCATGTTCAGGTTCGCTGTCGGCAGGCCAAGTCGATGCGCGCGCATCGCCACCTGTTGCAGCGACTCTTCGCCGGTGACGTACAGGGTTTTCATCTGCTCGGCAAGCCTGCACAGCGTTTGCAGCAGCAGCGTTGATTTCCCCGCGCCGGGGTTACCGCCAATCAGTATGGCGCTGCCGGGCACCACACCACCGCCGAGTACGCGGTCGAACTCTTTGAATCCGGTAGAAAAACGCGGCAGTTCCTCAAGGCTGATGTCAGAGAGCTTCTGCACTTTTGCGACGCCTGCATTTCCGGCATAGCCGCTGAGTCGCTCGTTGCGCGCCACCGTTGGCGACGCGGCAAGACGCACCTCGGTTATGGTGTTCCAGGCCTGACAGGCACTGCATTGCCCCTGCCAACGCGGGTAATCGGCCCCGCATTCATTACAAACAAAGGCGCGTTTAGGAGCTTTTGCCACGTTTTACCTCATTATTTCTGATTCATGCTGCCAGAGAGAATGCAGAACACGCCCATCAGGTCAGCGTGACGGATAGTAATCTCCGTCTTTTCATTCACTTTGGGTTTCGCATGATACGCAATGCCCAGCCCGGCCGTTTTGATCATCGGCAGATCGTTGGCACCATCGCCGATCGCCACCGTCTGCGCCATCGGGATCTCATATTCTTGCGCCAGGCGGGTCAGCGTACTGGCTTTATACTGCGCATCGACGATATCGCCGATCACGTTGCCAGTGAATTTACCGTCCATGATCTCCAGCTCATTCGCCACAGCTGCCGTCAGGCGCAGCTTGTTACGCAGATAATCGGCAAAGAAAGTAAACCCGCCGGAAGCGATAGCCACTTTCCAGCCAAGCGTTTCCAGTTTTAACACCAGCTGAGTCAGGCCAGGCATCAGCGGCAATGTTTCTCGCACCTGGTGCAAAATGTTGGCATCAGCCCCCTTCAGCGTCGCCACGCGGCTGCGCAGGCTGGCGGTGAAATCAAGCTCGCCGCGCATCGCGCGTTCGGTGACTTCGGCAACCATTTCACCGGTCCCGGCCAGTTTGGCAATTTCATCAATGCATTCGATCTGGATAGCCGTTGAATCCATGTCCATCACCAGCAAACCCGGCGTGCGCAAATGCGGAATTTTGCCCAGCGGGGCAACATCCAGTTTGGCATCATGCGCCAGTTTTGCCGCACGCGGCGTTAACGAGCCTGCCAGACGAATCACCTGATAATCCTCAACGCACCACGCCGCTACGATCACCATCGCCGCGCCCAGTTTGCTCTGGTATTGCGTTAAACGCTGTTTATCCAGCCCACGACCGTACAGCAGCCAGCCACTGCGGCCTGCGTGGTAATCCAGCGGCATGACTTCATCACCGCTTAAAGAGAGAGGCAGACCTGGCCACAGAGAGACATCTTCAGGTAGATCGCACCAGGTAATGTTAGGCATTAAAGCTCCTGTAAAATCGTTCGGGTCGGAATCATCAGGGGAAAATAACGCATGAGGCTACCCTGTAACCAGCGCTTCTGGCAACATTAAGTCTCAAATTTTCAGCAGGTGGAATATGGCTCGCACAAAACTGAAATTCCGACTTCATCGTGCAGTGATTGTATTGTCCTGCCTTGCGCTGCTCGTCGCGCTGATGCAAGGCGCATCCTGGTTCAGTCAAAGCCACCAGCAGCAGCGTAATCCGCAGCTTGAAGAGCTGGCCCGCACGCTGGCTCGCCAGGTCGCGTTAAACGTCGCCCCGCTGATGCGTACCGAAACGCCGGATGAAAAGCGCATTAAAACGGTGCTCACCCAGTTGACGGAGAGTAGCCGTATTCTGGATGCGGGCGTGTACGATGAGCAGGGAGACCTGATCACGCGCACCGGTGAGAGTGTCAACGTTCGTGACCGACTGGCGCTCGACGGTAAAAAAGCCGGGGGCTATTTTAACCAGCAAATTGTCGAACCCATTCAGGGAAAAAATGGACCACTGGGCTATCTGCGCCTGACGCTGGATACCCATACGCTTGCCACTGAAGCCAAGCAGGTAGATAACACCACCAACATCTTGCGCCTGATGCTGCTTCTGTCACTGGCAATTGGCGTGGTGCTCACCCGTACTTTATTGCAAGGCAAGCGTACTCGCTGGCAGCAATCCCCTTTCCTGCTGACCGCTAACAAACCGGTGCAGGACGAAGATAAAGATTAATCAGAAAAGGAAATCGCTATGTCCACACTACGCCTGCTTATCTCCGATTCTTACGATCCATGGTTTAACCTGGCGGTTGAAGAGTGCATTTTTCGCCAGATGCCCGCCACGCAGCGCGTCCTGTTCTTATGGCGGAACGCCGATACGGTGGTGATTGGCCGGGCGCAAAATCCGTGGAAAGAGTGCAACACCCGCCGGATGGAGGAAGATAACGTGCGACTTGCCCGTCGCAGCAGCGGCGGCGGCGCGGTGTTCCATGACTTAGGTAATACCTGCTTTACCTTTATGGCCGGGAAACCGGAATACGACAAAACTATCTCCACCGCGATAGTCCTCAATGCGCTGAATATGCTGGGCGTAGAAGCTGAAGCCTCCGGGCGTAACGATCTGGTGGTGAAAACGCCGGACGGCGATCGTAAAGTCTCTGGTTCTGCTTATCGTGAAACGAAAGACCGTGGATTCCACCACGGCACGCTATTGCTGAATGCCGATCTCAGTCGCCTGGCAAACTATCTCAATCCCGATAAAAAGAAACTTGCCGCCAAAGGCATCACTTCAGTTCGCTCGCGCGTGGCAAATTTGACCGAGCTATTACCGGGCATCACTCATCAACAGGTTTGTCAGGCCATCACGGAGGCCTTTTTCGCCCACTACGACAAACGCGTAGAAGCCGAGATTATCTCCCCGGACAAAGCGCCGGATCTGCCGAACTTTGCCGAAACCTTTGCCCGCCAGAGCAGTTGGGAGTGGAACTTTGGTCAGGCGCCAGCCTTCTCGCACCTGTTGGACGAGCGTTTCACCTGGGGCGGCGTTGAACTGCATTTCGACGTTGAAAAAGGGCATATCACGCGTACGCAGGTGTTTACCGACAGTCTCAATCCCGCGCCGTTAGAAGCGCTGGCGGGTCGTCTGCAAGGATGCTTGTACCGTGCGGATATGCTGCAACAGGAGTGCGAGGCGCTGCTGGTTGATTTCCCGGAGCAAGAAAAAGAGTTACGCGAGCTGTCGGCATGGATTGCCGGCGCGGTGCGTTAAGCGCAGGCCTGAAAATGCCGGATGGCGGCGACGCCTTATCCGGCCTGCGAGAACAATGTTAAGCCCGGTCAGCGCAGCGCCACCGGGCACAAACAACATTACTCTTTATCGCCCAGCAGAACGGATTCCAGCGCGATTTTGATCATGTCATTGAAGGTCGTCTGACGTTCAGCGGCAGTGGTCTGCTCGTGAGTACGGATATGGTCGGACACGGTGCAGATAGTCAGCGCTTTCGCACCAAATTCAGCCGCAACGCCATAAATGCCCGCCGCTTCCATTTCCACGCCCAGCACGCCGTATTTTTCCATGACGTCGAACATTTCGCCGTCCGGAGAGTAGAACAGGTCAGCGGAGAACAGGTTACCTACGCGCGCGTCTACGCCCAGCGCTTTTGCTGCATCAACAGCGTTACGCACCATGTCGAAGTCAGCGATAGCAGCGAAATCATGATCTTTAAAGCGGATACGGTTAACTTTGGAATCGGTGCAGGCACCCATACCGATAACCACGTCACGCAGTTTGACGTCCATACGCACGGCGCCACAGGAGCCTACGCGAATGATTTTCTTCACGCCGAAATCGGTGATCAGCTCTTTGGTGTAGATGGAGCAGGATGGGATACCCATACCGTGGCCCATTACGGAGATCTTACGGCCTTTGTAGGTACCGGTGAAACCTAACATGCCGCGAACGTTGTTCACTTCACGGACATCTTCGAGGAAAGTTTCAGCAATATGCTTCGCACGCAGCGGGTCGCCCGGCATCAATACGACGTCAGCGAAATCACCCATTTCTGCATTAATATGTGGAGTTGCCATCAATTTATCCTTATTAAAATTGAGAAGAATACCCAAAGGATTTCGCGTTGTAGGAAAGCGACGAATTCGTGAATCCCCGGAAGCATAGATTAACTATGTGACCGGGGTGAGCGAACAAAGTCAACGCATCTACAGCGCGAAAGACAACGGGCATTACAGCATGTTTTTACCGTAGTCCATCGGCGACGTACCAAAGTAGCTCGCCAGCGTCTGGCCGATATCCGCGAAGGTTTCACGGTGACCTAAAGAACCGGGTTTCACTTTCGGGCCGTAAACCAGTACCGGAATGTGTTCACGAGTGTGGTCAGTACCGGTCCAGCTCGGGTCGCAGCCATGGTCAGCAGTCAGGATCAGAATGTCATCTTCACCCACCAGCTCCATCAGCTCAGGCAGACGGCGGTCGAACAGTTCCAGACCTGCGGCATAACCGGCGATATCGCGACGGTGGCCCCAGGAAGAATCGAAATCAACGAAGTTAGTAAAGACGATGGTCTTATCACCCGCTTCTTTCATCTCTTTGATGGTGGCGTCGAACAGCGCGTCCAGACCGGTAGCTTTCACTTTTTTGGTGATGCCGCAGTTCGCATAGATATCCGCGATTTTACCAACGGAAACCACGTGGCCGTCTTTCTCGTCGACCAGTTTCTGCAGCACGGTCGGTGCTGGCGGCTCAACGGCCAGGTCGTGACGGTTACCGGTACGCTGGAAATTACCGGCTTTATCACCAATAAACGGACGCGCAATAACACGACCGATGTTGTAACCACCTTCGGTCAGCTCTTCACGGGCGATTTCGCACAGTTCGTAGAGTTTATCCAGGCCAAAAGTCTCTTCGTGACAGGCAATCTGGAACACTGAGTCAGCAGAGGTATAGAAAATCGGCTTGCCGGTTTTCATATGCTCTTCACCCAGCTGATCCAGAATCACGGTACCGGAAGAGTGGCAGTTACCGAGGTAGCCCGGCAGGTTGGCACGTTTTACCAGCTTATCCAGCAGTTCCTGCGGGAAGCTGTTTTCATGATCGGAGAAGTAACCCCAGTCAAACAGAACCGGAACACCCGCGATTTCCCAGTGGCCGGACGGCGTGTCTTTCCCGGAAGAGAGTTCATGCGCCCAGGCGTAAGCACCAATCACTTCCGCATTACCGTCCATGCCGGCAGCAATTTTACCTGTAGAGCCTTCGTGAGCTTTCACCAGGCCCAGACGGGTCAGGTTAGGCAGATTCAGTGGACCTTTGCGACCATTGTCAGCTTCACCTTTCGCACAGGCTTCTGCAATGTGTCCCATAGTGTCTGAGCCTACGTCGCCAAAGCGATCCGCATCTTCAGTCGCACCAATACCAAAGGAGTCCAGCACCATAATAAATGCACGTTTCATCTTGTTCTCCATACATCTGCGCCGCAAAAAAGCGATCAGATCAGTATACAGTTATTCGGTAATACGACGATAGACTGTCGGCGTAATTTCTGGCGCTTTATCGTCAAGGCTAATTGCCGCTTTGACCGCTTTCGCCGCTTCCTGCCAGCTGGCTTCATCTTTGGCGTGGATCACCGCCAGCGGGCGCTGTCCGTCTACGCTGTCGCCCAGACGCGCCATGTCGCTGAAGCCAACGCTGTAATCAATGGTGTCCGAGGCCTGACGACGACCGCCGCCCATGGAAACGACCGCCATACCCAGCGCACGGGTATCCATCGCGCTGACAAAACCTTCGGTATCAGCATATACCGCTTTGCTGAGCATTGCCGTTGGCAGGTACTTCGAATAATTCTCGACGAAATCGGTCGGGCCTTTCTGCGCTGCAACCATGCGACCAAAAATCTCTGCCGCTTTACCGTTATCCAGCACCGCCTGCAATTTCGCGCGAGCTTCGGCATCGTCTTTCGCCAGCTTGCCGGAGATCAGCATTTCCACGCACAGCGCCATGGTGACGTCTAACAGACGTGGATTGCGGTATTCACCTGTCAGGAACTGCACCGCTTCGCGAACTTCTACCGCGTTACCCGCGCTGGAAGCCAGCACCTGATTCATATCGGTTAACAGCGCGGTGGTACGTACTCCCGCGCCATTCGCCACGCCGACAATCGCTTCGGCAAGGGCTTCAGAGAGCTCGTAGGTCGGCATAAAGGCGCCGCTGCCTACTTTCACATCCATCACCAGCGCATCCAGCCCTTCCGCCAGCTTTTTCGCCAGGATGGAGCCAGTAATCAGCGGGATGGAATCCACCGTGGCAGTAATATCGCGAGTAGCATAAAAACGTTTATCCGCCGGTGCGAGCGAGCTGGTTTGCCCAATAATCGCCACACCCACGTCTTTAATAATTTCACGGAAACGGGCGTCGTCCGGAAAAATGTCAAATCCTGGAATGGCTTCCAGTTTATCGAGCGTGCCGCCGGTATGTCCCAGGCCACGCCCGGAGATCATCGGAATATAACCGCCGCATGCAGCGACCATTGGGCCTAACATCAGTGACGTTACGTCACCCACGCCGCCGGTAGAGTGTTTATCCACAATCGGGCCGTTCAGTTGCAGGCTTTTCCAGTCCAGCACGGTTCCTGAATCACGCATTGCCATAGTCAGCGAAACACGCTCAGGCATTGTCATATCGTGGAAGAAAATGGTCATCGCCAGGGCGGCGATTTGCCCCTCAGAGATGGTGTTGTCACGGATCCCATTGATAAAGAAACGAATCTCTTCATCGCTCAGCGCATGACCATCACGTTTTTTACGAATAATTTCTTGTGCGAGAAACACGGTAACCTCCCGATTATGGGCCGGGTAAGCAGTGCGCTCCCCGGCTAGTCGTATTGATGCCGGATGGCGGCTTACGCCTTATCCGGCCTACGATGGGCAATTCAAACTTAGTAGCTGCTTGCGCTCTTACCGTCGCCGTGACCCAGCGCTTTGAGCAGGCTCGCCAGCAGGCTGGATGCGCCAAAGCGGTAATGGCGGGAATCTGCCCAGTCAGCGCCAAACAGTTCGTCAGCAATCGCCAGGAACTGCTGTGCATCTTCTGCAGTACGCACGCCGCCAGCGGGTTTGAAACCAACGGTTTTAGAAACGCCCATATCACGGATCACTTCCATCATGATGCGTGCGCTTTCCGGCGTCGCATTGACCGGTACTTTACCGGTAGACGTTTTGATGAAATCAGCACCGGCTTTGATGGAGATTTCAGACGCTTTACGGATAAGGGCTTCTTCTTTCAGCTCACCGGTTTCGATGATCACTTTCAGCAGCACATTTGCCGCCGCACACGCGTCTTTACACGCTTTAACCAGATCGAAACCAACTTGCTCATTACCGGCGATCAGCGCATGGTACGGGAACACCACGTCAACTTCATCCGCGCCGTAGGCAATCGCCGCGCGGGTTTCAGCCAGCGCAATCTCGATGTCGTCGTTGCCGTGCGGGAAGTTGGTGACGGTGGCAATACGGATGTCCGGCGTACCCTGCTCTTTCAGAGTCTTACGCGCAATAGGGATGAAACGCGGATAGATGCAGATTGCGGCAGTGTTGCCAACCGGGGTCTTCGCCTGATGACACAGCGCGATCACTTTTTCATTGGTGTCGTCGTCATTCAGGGTGGTCAGGTCCATCAGTTTCAGTGCGCGCAGGCTGCTTGCTGTTAAATCGGTCATAACATTCTCCAACGGCGTCGCCGTATAAAATTTCACCTTGCGAGTTTGTTAGTATTCTAACATCCGCTCGCGATTACACTTCGATATACATCACAGTTAATGAAAACCACATACAGATTTGCATTACTATAATGAGATCCACTTCAAATAAATCACCTTTCCAGAGGGAATGCGGTGGCATCAAGCGCATCCGGATCAAAGGTTGTAGCGACGTTGCTTTCTACAATGGCGTTACACCTTCGGGATAAAAAGGAATCAACGATGCCCACTTCAAGCGAACTCGCGCTGCAACAGCGTTGCCAACAAATCGTGACCAGTCCGGTGCTCAGCCCTGAGCAGAAACGCCACTTTCTGGCGCTGGAGGCTGAAAACGCACTGCCTTACCCGCAACTGCCTGCTGAAGCACGCCAGGCGCTGGATGACGGGGTGATCTGCGATATGTACGAAGGCCATGCCCCGTTCAAACCGCGTTATGTTTTACCCGACTACGCGCGTTTTCTGGCCAACGGTTCATCATGGCTGGAGCTGGAAGGAGCAAAGGATCTTGATGACGCGTTATCCTTACTCACCATCCTGTACCATCACGTTCCGTCAGTAACGTCGATGCCGGTCTATCTCGGTCAGCTCGATGCTCTACTGCAACCATATGTTAGAATTCTAACACAAGATGAGATCGATATTCGAATAAAACGTTTTTGGCGTTATCTCGACCGCACCCTGCCAGATGCCTTTATGCATGCCAACATTGGTCCAGCCGACACGCCGATTACACGCGCAATTTTACGCGCAGATGCAGAGTTAAAGCAGGTTTCACCTAATCTTACTTTTATTTATGATCCGCAAATCACCCCTGACGATCTGCTGCTTAACGTGGCGAAAAATATCTGTGAATGCAGTAAACCACACATTTCCAACGGCCCTGAAAATGATAAAATTTTCACAAAAGGCCACTACGGCGTCGTCAGTTGTTACAACTCACTGCCGCTGGCTGGCGGCGGAAGTACGCTGGTCAGGCTCAATCTGAAAGCCATCGCAGAGCGCAGCACCTCTGTCGATGACTTCTTTACGTGCACCCTACCGCACTACTGCCAGCAGCAAATCGCCATCATTGATGCACGATGTGAATTCCTCTATGAAAAATCACATTTCTTTGAGAATAGCTTCCTGGTGCAGGAAGGGTTGATTGATCCCAAACGTTTTGTGCCTATGTTCGGTATGTATGGCCTGGCGGAGGCGGTAAATCTGCTGTGTGAAAAAGCAGGGCAATGCGCGCGTTACGGGAAAGATGAGTTTGCCAATCAGCTTGGCTATCGCATTAGCGCCCAACTGGCGGAATTTGTAGAAAGCACGCCAGTGAAATATGGCTGGAATCAGCGCGCGATGCTGCATGCACAGTCGGGGATCAGTTCTGACATCGGCACCACGCCGGGCGCACGTCTGCCCTACGGCGATGAACCGGACCCGATCACTCACCTGCAGACCGTTGCGCCGCATCACGCGTATTATCACGCCGGTATCAGCGACATTCTCACGCTGGATGAAACCATCAAGCGTAATCCCCAGGCGTTAGTGCAATTATGCCTCGGCGCGTTTAAAGCCGGGATGCGTGAATTTACCGCTAACGTGAGCGGTAACGATCTGGTTCGCGTCACCGGTTATATGGTGCGCCTGTCGGATCTGGAAAAATATCGCGCCGCAGGTTCTCGCACCAACACAACCTGGCTGGGCGAAGAAGCCGCGCGCAATACGCGCATTCTGGAACGACACCCTCGCGTGATTAGCCATGAACAGCAGATGCGCTTCGGTAAGTAAGATTATCCCTTTCTCCTGCGTCGACGGGCCGGGCAGTCGCCTGGCTCTGTTTCTGCAGGGGTGCAATCTGCGCTGTAAAAATTGCCACAATCCGTGGACGATGGGACGCTGCAATGACTGCGGGGAGTGTGTCCTGCATTGCCCGCATGAGGCACTCAGCCTGAGTGCAGGAAAAGTGTGGTGGCAGTCCGACGTATGCCAGCAGTGTGACACCTGCCTGCACATGTGCCCACAGCAGGCTACGCCGATGGCGCAGACCATGAGCATTGATGAGGTGCTGCAGTCTATTCGCAAGGCAGCACTGTTTATTGAGGGAATTACGGTCAGCGGCGGCGAAGCGACGACCCAGCTACCGTTTATTGTGGCGCTGTTTAGCGCGATCAAAACCGATCCGCAGTTGCAACACCTGACCTGCATGGTAGACAGCAACGGCATGCTGAGCGAAACCGGCTGGCAAAGATTGCTACCGGTGTGCGACGGCGTGATGCTCGATTTAAAAGCCTGGGATAGCGCATGTCATCGTCAGTTGACTGGTCGCGATAACACGCTGATTAAACAAAGCATTACCTTTCTATCCGCGCAAGGAAAACTTGCGGAACTGCGCCTGCTGATTATTCCTGGTCAGGTGGATTATCTCCAGCATATCGATGCGCTGGCGGCGTTTATCATACGTTCAGGTGACGTGCCGGTGCGACTGAATGCCTTTCATGCGCACGGGGTATACGGCGAAGCAAAAGACTGGCCGAGCGCCACGCCGGAGGATGTGGAGATCCTCGCGCAAAAATTGCGCGAGCGCGGGGTGGAAAATTTGATTTTCCCGGCTTTGTATCTGTGAAATGCCGGATGCGATGCAAAAGCGTCACATCCGGAAATCAAAAATCAAACAACGTCGTCGTATTGCGATACAGCGCGTCAGCAATCACGTCCGCAGGTTCCGGGCGCAGCTCGCATAAGACGTCAAACACTCTGACTACCTGCTCCGGTCGATTGGGCTGTCCCTGAAACCCGCTGAGCGGCATATCTGGCGCGTCGGTTTCCAGCAGCAGTGACTCCAGCGGCAATCGCGCCATTACCTCGCGGGTTTTGCTGGCGCGTGGATAGGTAATAGTGCCACCCACGCCAATTTTGTAGCCCAGTTGTACAAAGCGTTCAGCCTGCTGAAAACTCCCGGAAAATCCATGCACCACGCCGGTTCGCGGTAAAGCATGGTATTTCAGGTGCATCGCCAGCTTGTCATGCGTGCGCCGTGAATGCAGGATCACTGGCAGTTCGTAACGCTTCGCCAGTTTAAGCTGCGCCTCCAGAATCCACTCTTGCTTGTCAAATTGCGGATCGTCCCGATACAGATCCAATCCAATCTCACCTACTGCCACCAGCTTTTGCGGACGCTTATCCAGCGCCTGCTGCAGTTGGTCCAGGCAGTCGTCGCTGTGGTGTTCAATCACAATGGGATGCAGGCCCAGCGCGGCAAACAGCGGGGGGTGATTATCCGCCAACGCCAGCACGCGGGAAAAATTCGCCGCCTGGGTGGCCGGGACAATAATACTGTCCACACCGGCTTCACTGGCGCGCTGCAGGCTGGCGGACTCGTCGCCAGTAAACGGCGGAAAATCAAAGTGACAATGCGTATCGATAAAGCGAAAACTCACGCCAAATCCTCATTATCAAACGTGGTGTCATTAGCCTGAGGCGCATTGGTCACCACAGGGGCGTGGGCGTCGTTGGCCACCGGCGCGGGAGGAACCACCACCGGTCCCGGCACCAAAATCTTCGGCGTCTGACGAGGCAGCGGCACGTTTTTCCCCAGAAGTTTGCCGACGGTAGCCAGGAAGTAACGACCGCACAGGCGTCCGGTTTTATAGTCTTCTCGCAGCGCCGGAATACGACTTCCCAGTGCCATACTATGGAGCGGTTTGGGCGGGTAGATCTCAAAGATACGCAGCTTGCCCGGCGGTTTCTCAATAAAGCTCTGAATCGCGTGATAGGTGGCTTCATGGTGCTGCACCAGATTCAACAGCGGTTGTAGGCTGCTTTCGCCCAGCCAACGTTCCATACGCTTGAACCACTGCGGGGTGTAGTACATTTGCGAAGGCACGGTACGAATAACCACCAGCGTTTTTGCCCCCTGCTTCGCCGCTTCCTGCACGGGAATGGCGTCGCTGACGCCCCCATCCAGGTAATTAACCCCATCCAGCGCAACCCCTGTGCGGTAGAACCCGGGAATCGCACTGGAGGCACGAATAAGATCGAGCCAGTTTTGCCGGTTCGGTGAAAAATAGCCCGGTGTGTAGTCATCACCCCGACAGGCGCACATATAAAACGATTTTCCTGCGGCAAACAGGCGCTCGGCGTTATCCATTGCCAGCGGCATTTGGGACGAGGTCGAATCTACCAGCCAGTCGAGGTCGATTAAGTTTCCCCCTCGCACAAAGCGTACCGGGTCAAAAAACTCACGTCGGGTGGTGTAACGCATGATGACTTTTCGCCCGTAACCAGGCTGGTTACAGAGATAGGCTGATAGGTTTTGCGCGCCCGCAGACGTTCCGTAGAAGAGATCAAAAGGATTAAACTGGGCGCGCATGAACTCATCCAGCACGCCAGCGGTGAAGATGCCTCTTTGTCCGCCGCCCTCACACACCAGCGCCATACTGCCTGGTTGAAACGGACGTAACGATAACGGCGCAATATTGCCGAGCGTGACGGGTATTCTCTGCCCCACCTCTGCCTTCCTGTTGTTTTTGTAATAGAACAACAAAGTAACGCAAATTGCCTAGCGCTAAAACCGTAAAAGCCAGTCCGGTGGACTGGCTGAGTAGCAAGTTATCTTTACGGTTTTTCTTTGCAGTTACATGCTAGGGTCGTTTACGACCGGTAAACAGGCTGACCAAAAACAGAATGATCCCCACTACAAATACAATTTTCGCTGCGCCTGCAGCGGTCCCCGCCAGTCCACCAAAACCCAGTGCAGCGGCAATTAACGCGATAACCAGAAATATGATGCCCCATCGAAACATATGCTTCTCCTTTACCATAGTTAATGTCACCGCTTGATATGAGCACTCAGGCTGCCCATCGGCGATATTTTCAGTGTGGTGCACAATACGCCTCCCGACAAACGCCAGGAGGACGAATTAAGTCTAATTAGTGAGTTTTGAGATCGTTTTTAACGCTTTTCACGCCATCAATCGCTTTGGCGATGCTCTCAGCGCGATCGCTTTGAGCCTGCGATTCAACGGTTCCTGAAAGCTGTACCACACCATCGGTGGTTTCAACTTTCACTTTGCGGGATGGGACAATATCATCGGCCAGCAGCTTGGCTTTTACCTCACTGGTGATTGCCGTATCGCCTGCATAGCCTTTTACGGAAGAGTCTTTGCTATCACGCACGTGCAGTTTGTCGCTAACGGAGGTCACACCCTCAACGCCTTTCGCCACTTTCACCGCCTCTTCGGCCTGTGCCTGGCTTTCAACAAACCCGCTTAACGTCACTACTTTTTGATCTGTTTTGACGGAAATATCGGTGCTCTTAATGCTATCGTGGTCCACCAGCGCGGCTTTCACTTTCGCGGTGATGGTGCTGTCATCCATGAAATTACCGACTTTGTTCATAGAGCTATCGACTTTCTGCCCCGCACTTTCGACGCCGGATTGCGCTTTATCCGTCGTGGCGTTTTCTGCATAAGCAGAACCCGTTGCAACAGCGGAGGTCAGCATCACGGCCAGCAGCGTTTTAGAAATCTTAAGTCCTGTCATTGTCATCGATGTATTCCTGTATGTTTTTCTTAAGCGATGCTCTGGCATTAAACGGCCTGAACCAGAGACAAATTTTGTAAGTGAGATGAATGTCAGTTATAGAGGCTGCAACAGGCAGCTTAAGAAGCATTAAAAACCGACATTCATGTCATCACATTGTTAAATATAGTTCACGATTTCGTGATCGCAGCCCGAATCGGCTAAAAAACAGACAAACAAAGAAAAAATGAGAGGATTTAAGAACATTCCGTAAGGGATTTAAAAGACAGGAAAAGTTGCCGGGCACGACGAATACCGTGCCCGGAAAGGTCGATTAGTGTTCGCGCGTTTTGCGGAACTGAACGTCAGGGTAACGTTCCTGGGTGAGATTCAGGTTAACCATGGTTGGTGCAATATAAGTAAGATTATCGCCGCCATCCAGCGCCAGCTGAATTTCGTTTTTACGCTTAAATTCTTCAAATTTCTTCACGTCAGAACACTCTACCCAACGCGCAGTCGCCACGTTGACCGATTCATAAATCGCTTCAACGTTGTATTCGCTCTTCAGACGAGAAACCACCACGTCGAACTGCAGCACACCGACAGCCCCCACGATCAGGTCGTTATTGGCGATCGGACGGAATACCTGCACGGCGCCTTCTTCTGAAAGCTGAACCAGTCCTTTCAGCAGCTGTTTCTGCTTCAACGGATCCTTGAGGCGAATACGACGGAACAGCTCCGGTGCGAAGTTCGGAATACCGGTGAACTTCATCATTTCGCCCTGGGTAAAGGTATCGCCAATCTGGATTGTGCCGTGGTTGTGCAGGCCAAGAATATCGCCCGGATACGCTTCTTCGACGTGAGAACGGTCACCGGCCATAAAGGTCAGCGCATCGGAGATCACCACGTCTTTACCAATGCGCACCTGGCGCATTTTCATGCCTTTCTCGTACTTGCCGGACACCACGCGCATGAACGCCACGCGGTCACGGTGTTTCGGATCCATGTTGGCCTGAATTTTAAACACGAAGCCAGTGAACTTCTCTTCAGAGGCTTCAACGACGCGGGTATCGGTTTTACGCGGCATCGGCGCAGGCGCCCACTCCACTAAGCCATCCAGCATATGATCGACGCCGAAGTTACCCAACGCGGTACCGAAGAAGACCGGGGTGATTTCGCCCGCGAGGAACAGCTCATGATCGAACTCGTTGGACGCACCCTGCACCAGTTCCAGCTCGTCGCGCAGCTGCTGCGCCAGGTCTTCACCCACGGCAGCATCGAGCTCCGGGTTGTTCAGACCTTTAACAATGCGCACTTCCTGAATGGTGTGACCTTTACCTGTCTGATACAGATAAGTTTCGTCTTTATAAAGGTGATAGACACCCTTGAACAACTTCCCGCAGCCAATCGGCCAGGTGATCGGCGCGCAGCCGATTTTCAGTTCGTTCTCGACTTCATCCAGCAGCTCCATCGGGTCACGGATGTCACGGTCGAGTTTGTTCATAAAGGTCAGGATCGGCGTATCGCGCAGACGGGTAACTTCCATCAGCTTGCGGGTACGATCCTCGACGCCTTTCGCGGCGTCAATAACCATCAGACAGCAGTCCACCGCCGTCAGGGTACGATAGGTATCTTCGGAGAAGTCTTCGTGCCCCGGGGTATCCAGCAGGTTCACCAGGCAGTCATGATACGGGAACTGCATCACGGAGGTGGTAATGGAGATCCCACGCTGCTTTTCCATTTCCATCCAGTCAGACTTCGCATGCTGGCTGGAGCCACGGCCTTTTACCGTACCGGCGGTCTGAATCGCCTGTCCGAATAACAGAACCTTTTCAGTAATGGTCGTTTTACCGGCATCCGGGTGAGAAATAATGGCAAAAGTGCGGCGTTTGGCCACCTCTTGCAAATAAGGAGACAACGTCATAGTCAAATCTTCTTAGGTAAGCACGGCAACGGGCCGTGCAAGTTGAATACGAAAAATTGCGGCTATTTTACCCATCAACGGGGGGGAGGCAATCAGTGTTTACACAGGAGCTGCTCCAGTTCGCTTAATGACGTCACCGTCCAGGTCGGCTGAATGCCCGCTGGCTGCTCGCGATGATGCGTATTGAGCCAGCAGGTGGAGAGCCCAGCATTAATACCGCCAAGGATATCGGACTCTGCGGTGTCGCCCACCATCAGCACGCGGGAACGGTCAGGATTGCCCGCCTGCTCCAGCGCATGGTCAAAAATACGGGGATCGGGTTTCGCCACGCCAACCTGCTCAGAAATCACCAGCAGATCGAAATAATCGCGCAGTCCCGTCCGTTCAAGGCGGATTTGCTGCAACGCCGTGAAGCCGTTGGTAATAATGCCGATTTTCGTTTTATCACGAATTGCATTAAGCAGTGAAACAGCCCCTGGCAACGGCGAGCAGATCTCCGCCATCGCATTGATAAATGCGTCATTAAGCTGGCCAGGTTCAACCTTCAGGCGTTCAGCCCAGCTCTGGAAACGGGCGTGCTGCAGCTGTAATGAGGTAATCGCGCCGTTTTGATAATCCACCCACAGCGGTTTATTCACGGCCTGGTAGTCCTGAAAATCTTCAGCGGTAAAGGTAATGCTATAGTCGAGAAACATCCGCTGTAAGCCGGTAAACGAGTCAAACGTAAACAGCGTTTCGTCGGCATCAAAGAAAATCCAGTCCCACTTCTTCATCATTACACCTTGTCTTACATGCTGATTGGCAATGCCATGATAATGGCGTCTTCATGACCATCGGCCGTCGGATAGTAATTGCGCCGGATCGTCGCCTCGTTAAAGCCCAGGTTTTCATACAGCGCGATAGCGGCTGCGTTTGAGGCGCGCACTTCAAGCCACAGCGTCAAAATGCCACGCTTTTCCAGCTCATCGATCAGATGCTCCAGCAGCTCACGCCCCAGCCCCCTGCGCTGAAAGTCAGGATCGACGGCAATATTGAACAGCGTAGCTTCATCCAGCACGACCTGCGTAATCGCAAAGGCCGCCATCACGTCATCAACCCTCAACTGAAAATTGAGGTAACGATCGCCCTGGTTGCTGGCAAATGTTTTTTCACTCCACGGAAAAGCGTGGGCGCGTTTTTCAATCTGAAATGCTGTAGGTAAATCAGTCGGTTCGAGGGAAGAAATCGTGTTCATATGCGCAGATTTGTTGCCATAACGCGGCGCGGGCCGCGGGGTTTTCCCGTAATTCATTAAACGCAGGACTCGCGACCTGAGCGCCCTCCAGCAGCAGCGGCTCTTCGGTTCCCAGCCGCCAGCTATTACAGCGACTGCCTTGCGGCAGCATGGCGACACGGTCAGGCGTCAGTTGTAAAACCTGATCCGGGCTGACGGTTAATGCGCGTAAAATATCGCTCATCAATGGTTCGGTTAGCGCGGGTAACTGTGCAGCAACCATCACCAAACGGACATGCGCAGGAATGGAAATCGCGATTTCGCCCTGCAGTGCGCCAGGACGACGCAACGACCACTGCGTAATGCCCAGTTGCTGTAACTGCCAGTCTCGTCGGGATGTCATAGCGAAACGCTCCTGTAATCAGGGGCGCAAATATAGCAAATTTGTCGAATCCGTGCCATCAAACAACTATAATCCCCCGCTGTACAATTTAAGGAGCACTCCATGTCTGCTTTTACCCCGGCAAGTGAAGTCTTGCTGCGCCACAGTGATGATTTCGAACAAAGCCGTATTCTGTTTGCCGGTGATTTGCAGGATGACCTGCCTGCTCATTTTGAAAGCGCCGCCAGCCGTGCGCACACTCAGCAGCTTCACCACTGGCAGGTGCTTCACCGCCAGATGGGCGACAACGTCCGCTTCAGCCTCGTCGCTCAAGCCGATGACGTCGGCGATAGCGATACGCTGATCTACTACTGGCCGAAGAATAAACCTGAGGCTCAGTTCCAGTTGATGAACCTTCTGTCGCTGTTACCGGTGGGCAGCGATATTTTTGTTGTTGGTGAAAACCGCAGCGGCGTGCGTAGCGCCGAGCAGATGTTGGCCGAATACGCACCGCTAAACAAAGTCGACAGCGCACGTCGCTGTGGCCTGTACCACGGTCGTCTGGAAAAGCAACCGGTCTTTGATGCTGAAAAATACTGGGACGAATACCAGACCGACAATCTGACCATTAAAACGCTGCCGGGCGTATTCAGCCGTGACGGCCTGGATGTTGGCAGCCAACTGCTACTCTCTACGCTGACGCCGCACACTAAAGGCAAAGTTTTGGATGTCGGTTGTGGCGCGGGTGTTCTCTCCGTCGCACTTGCCAGCCACTCGCCAAAAGTGCGCTTAACCCTGTGCGATGTTAGCGCAGCCGCTGTTGAAGCCAGCCGCGCAACGCTTGCCACCAACGGTATTGAGGGTGACGTTATCGCCAGTAACGTCTTTTCTGACGTGACGGGTCGCTTTGATATGATCATCTCCAACCCGCCGTTCCACGACGGCATGCAGACCAGCCTGGATGCCGCGCAAACGCTGATTCGAGGCGCGGTGCGTCACCTCAACAGCGGTGGCGAACTGCGTATTGTAGCCAACGCCTTCCTGCCTTATCCGAAAGTACTGGATGAAGTGTTTGGCTTCCACGAAGTTATCGCGCAGACCGGGCGCTTTAAGGTCTATCGCACCGTCATGACGCGTCAGGCGAAAAAAGCGTAATTGTCTCGCAGCGAACGGTCATTCACGTGGCCGTTTTTGCATCAATCGACCCAGCCTGTACAATTAACTATTGACGAAAAGTTGAAAACAACTAGAATGCGCCTCCGTGGTAACGATACTTTTTGAGTGTCGATGGTATGCGAAGGTGGCGGAATTGGTAGACGCGCTAGCTTCAGGTGTTAGTGTCCTTTCGGACGTGGGGGTTCAAGTCCCCCCCCTCGCACCATAATCCACGTTGATATTGCTCGCACTGGGCGAAGGTGGCGGAATTGGTAGACGCGCTAGCTTCAGGTGTTAGTGTCCTTAGGATGTGGGGGTTCGAGTCCCCCCCCTCGCACCAACGAGGCGATATCAAAAAATAAGATGACTGTGCGAAGGTGGCGGAATTGGTAGACGCGCTAGCTTCAGGTGTTAGTGTCCTTAGGATGTGGGGGTTCGAGTCCCCCCCCTCGCACCAATTATCTTATTTCCCTCTCAATTTTCTTCCCTGTTTTGTTCATCCCTGATTCCAGTTCATCATTACCAGAACAATGCCGCCGATCAGTGCTGCGCATGACGGTAATAAAACAAAGTGCCGTAAACGCTCATGGTATAACATGAGTGAAGTCAGTAGTAATCCTAATACAATCATCGCCTTCCATACGTAGACCGACAGGTCACTAAATGCCATCCCGGCAATAAGCATTCCTGGCAGCAGAACACCCCAACCACTGCCCAGCGTACGTTGCAACATGGTACCACCTATCACACTGATAATGATAACCAATATCATATGATAAATTTTCTCATTTGTCAGCTATGTGGCACTATCAATTATATGAGTTTTACTTAACGATTGATGACATCAATAATTTAAGGTGATAAATTGCTCGCCGGTTAGCTTTTCAACTAAAAACAATAAAAACCTCTGCGAATGAAACCCCGTTCGTTATTTGTTTTATTTACCAACTCACCTTCGTACATTGCAGATAACTAACAATATTTACCTATGACAGTACAATCCTGGCGAACTCTGCGCACCAAAAAATACCAACTTTCTTTACGACTGTTCCTGTTACTCAATGCAGTCTCCGCGCTGTTTACGCTTTTTTTCCCCCTGTTTGCCGTCAAAGCTTTGTCAGCACCGGCTTTGCTGATACTTGTGATGAGTACTTTGTTACTGGCATGGCATGGCAAATATGCGGATAAAAGAATTAATCTTCCTTTTATTTCAATCGTTTTTGGCTTGCTTTGGGCATTACATATTTTCCTGAAATATAACGCGCTAGGCCATAATGATTATTATTTTCTGTTAATCGCGCTTCTCAGCGTTTTGTTTATTGGATCTATCGCTTTTGCCAATAATATCATCGCGTTTACGCTTCACTCATTGCCTTCCGTCGCCGTCTGTTTATGGCTGAACGGCAGCGAGCATGGTTTGCGAATTTTCTATTTTATGGCGTTGCCCATGGCCGGGATCGCCATCCAGCATGTGATACAAAAGCGCTACGACGGCTTCGCCCAGCAACTGATGCACAAACTACTGGAAGAACGGGAAACCCTGAACGGTCTCAGCATGCTCGACCCGCTAACCGGTTTGTACAATCGCCGGGGGCTGCAACACAGACTCGATACACTATTGGCCCTGAGCAACTCGAAGCACTACGTCCTGCTGCTGGATATCGACCATTTCAAAGCCTATAACGACCATTACGGTCATATGATGGGCGATCAGGCGCTAATCCGCGTCTCGGCCGCGATTCGTGACTCCGTGCGTTCCCGGGACGTGGTGGCGCGCTTTGGCGGCGAAGAGTTTATGGTTTTGCTGACCGCGGTCGATCCCCAACAGGCTCAGGCTGCCGCCGAGCGCATTCGCCAGAAAGTGTACGACCTTAAAATTCCCCACATGTTTAATGAGAGCGTGGCAACCAACGTAACTATCAGTATCGGCATTGCGCCTCTGGTTGAGCAGGATATTGAAGCCGCGATTGCTCAAGCGGATAAAGCGCTTTATGAAGCCAAGCACCTTGGACGCAACAGCACGCTGGTCAGCGATGAGCTAAGGGTAAACTGCCCTTCTGCCTGAGCGATCTGTGCGATACCGCTCCGGATGGCGACAAAGATCTTGCCATCGTTCAGTGTCAATTATAGGATTAGAAATCATTATCATTTAGATTAACATCCTTATATCAACATGGCTTATCGTTCCGCTCCGATCGTTGAAGATGTCATCTGGCGTAGTCATCTCCCTGCAAAGATGCCCTCGCTGGCTGTTGCCGTCCGCGCAACGATAGCCAAAACCCGAGAACACCTGCTGGATTTCATTCGTCTGGACGAAACGCCAGTGCCAGGAGCAATGACGCTGCATGAATGGACGCAACCAACGACGCTAAGTTCATTGCTCGCGGTTTATTCAGACCATATTTATCGCAATCAGCCCATGCTGCCCCGCGAAAATAAGCCGCTGATTTCTCTCTGGGCGCAGTGGTATATCGGTCTGATGATGCCTCCACTGATGGTGGCCCTGCTGACGCAAAAAGAGGCTATCGACATCTCGCCAGAACATATGCACGTAGAGTTTCACGAATCGGGTCGTGCAGCCTGTTTCTGGATCGACGTGCATCAGGATCATCAGGCCACGGCTCAGTCTCCCCAACAGCGTATGGAAACGCTGATTCTCTCAGCGCTAACGCCGGTTGTGCAGGCACTGGAAGCGACAGGCGAGATCAACGCGAAGCTTATCTGGAGCAACACGGGGTACTTAATTCACTGGTACTTAACGGAAATGAAGCCGTTGTTAGGTGAAGAATTGCTGAACACGCTGCGTCAGACCTGCTTTTTTGAGAAACAACTCCCCTGCGGCCAGGATAACCCTTTATGGCGTACCGTTGTTCTACGCGAGGGACTGTTAGTACGCAGAACCTGCTGCCAGCGCTATCGTCTGCCCGATGTTCAGCAATGCGGCGACTGCACGCTGAAGTAAGCGAGGAGCCGTAGCCCCCCACCTACACTTTATGCAACCTGCTGATTTTCCTCTTCTATACGCTGTGCTTCTTCATTTTCTTGCGCTAATAGCTGCTTTTCGTAAACCTTAAAGAACGGGAAGTAGATAACAGCCGACACCAGCGCCAGCAGGACAACCAGGAGCGCCGCACGATAATCCCAACCTAACGCCCATGCCGCGCCAACGGGTGCCGGTGCGGTCCAGGGAACCACTGAAATCACCCGCCCAATTAAATCCAGTTTCATCGCCGCCCAGGCCAGCACGGCGTTCACCATTGGGGCCAGAAGGAAGGGAATAAAGAACACCGGATTCATGACAATCGGCGTACCGAAAATCACCGGTTCATTAATATTAAAAATGCTGGGGACCACACTCAACCGCCCAATCGAGCGTAGATGGGCCGAACGACTGCGCAGATAGCAAATTACCAGCCCCATCGTCGCGCCGGAACCGCCAACCACGATAAAGAACGTCCAGAACGCTTCCATAAAGATATGTGGTAAAGGTGTACCCTGAGCCAGCGCCGACTGGTTCATCCCGAGATTGGTGAGCCAGAACATTTGCAGCATTCCCGACACAATCGCGGCGCCGTGAATACCGGCAAACCACAGCAGATGGCCGATCAGTACTGCCAGCAGTATCGCCGGCAGAGAATCGGCGGCGGATACCAGTGGTTTAAAGATGGCCATGATGGCCTGCGGGATCAACATGTCAAACTGTGACTGTATGACCAGGCTCAGCGGGTATAGCGTCAGCACCACCACCAGCACCGGGATCAGCAGATCGAAGGAGTTTTTGATCATCGGCGGCACTTGATCGGGCAAACGAATGCCGATGTTATGCGCCTTCAGAAAACGCATCATTTCAACGCAGTAAATAGCCACCAGGATGGCGGTGAAAATCCCCGTACCGCCCAGGCTATCAACTGGCATCGTGCCTTTAGTTTTTGGCGCAGCAATCAACAGAAATGCCATGATCGACAACATCGCGCACATAAACGGATCTAACTGATGTGACTTCACATAGTGCTTGCCCAGGTTATAAGCAATAGCAGCACATATGTAGACCGACATAATCCCCATCGTCATATCAAACGGTGTAAGTATCTGCCCTTCAAACTGTTTAGCCAAATCCAGCCATGCACGGGCAAATCCCCAGGTGGTATCCGGAGAAAAAGGCGGGTAGGCGAAAACCAACAGAAACGAGCCTACAATCATAAAAGGCATCGCCGAGATAAAACCGTCACGAATTGCCATGACATGACGCTGTGAAGAAATACGCCCCGCGACGGGGCTGACGTAATTTTCAACAAAGCGGAAAATCGCATTAAATACCGCATGGTTAGAAGACATAGCCGTTCTCCCGTTGTGCTAACCCCTGCAACCGTGCTGGTTTCAACACCACCACGTAAAACCCATTCCTACTATTCGCAACCGTGCCAGGAGAAAAACCAGCCTTACCGCTTTTTGAGTTAAGTTTCATAGATGGCTCTTATTATGTGATACAGAGGAAGTGACAACATCAGTATTAATCGCCATTTCAGCATTCTGCAACCGGTTACTGTAACCGGTTTCTTTGATTGTGAAGACGATCGAAAAACTACCAATGTTGCCGTATTGTTACATTTAAATATTTACAGCGAGGTTTACCCTATGACAAATTACGCCATGCGGTTTTTTGCTGTACGGAGCTGCCTGTAGGCTATTTGGAGAGAAGAATGAGTTTGCAATCAGTACGCCAATTTTTAGCGCAACATGCGCCAGATATTGAGATTATCGAATTAGATCAGAGCACAGCCACCGTCGAGTTGGCAGCAAAAGCCCATAACGTCGAACCAGGCCAGATTGCGAAAACACTTTCACTAAAGGTGAAGAACGACATTATTCTGGTAGTCGCCAAAGGTGATGCCCGACTGGATAACAAAAAGCTTAAAAGTACCTTTGGTGCCAAAGCCCGTATGCTGAGTAGCGATGAAGTAGTGAATGCGACAGGTCATCCCGTTGGCGGCGTATGTCCTTTCGGGCTGGAAACGCCGATTTCGGTATACTGCGATGTCTCCCTGAAACACTATGCAGAAGTGCTGCCCGCTGCAGGGGCCATCCACAGCGCGGTTCGCATCACGCCTGAAAGAATGGCTCAACTAACTTCAGCCACCTGGGTGGATGTCTGTCAGTAAAGTTATACGGCCCGTGCCGGTTGTTCACCCCAGCACGTAACGAGTTAAGAAGCCGTCTGTAGAAATGGTGCAGACTCACCTGCGCGCAGATACAACAGAATATCTGCAGCATCCAGCAGTCCGGCATCTGAGCTCACACCCAGTTTGGACATCACATTAAATTTATGTGCCCGGATGGTTTTAATATTTCGTTCCAACTGAACGGCAATCTGCGGCATTGAATAACCATTCGACATAAAGCGCAGTATTTCTCGTTCTGTTGGACTGAGCATACGGCTTTGATTGATATACCAATGGTTTTTTGCACCTTCGGATCCCCGACAGGGAGCATTCAATGCCGTGAATAGCGCATCCTGCAGCACCGTTAACGAAGACGATTTGCTCACAACCCCATCTAACGGCAAGGGCGACAAAGAGCCGATTAATCGCGCCTCTACGTCATCATCAACAATTACCACCCGGCGAATACGCGGAAATTTTTCCGCCAGTTCCATCATATAAGCTAAACCGGCCCTGCGGTCAGTTCTGATTGCAGAGAGGGAAAAAATAACCGCCGAAAACGACGTTTTTAACATTGCCTGACTAAATGCAGGTTGGCTCGAAAAGATATGAAGTTTGTATTGGTCATCCGACATGGTATTAAACAAACTCTTAATACCGACACTACTCATTGCGCACTTCTCTACCAGCGCGACGTTTCTTTTGATGTTTCTGCTTTCCATTCCGTGGTTTCTCCATAGACTGAAGGTAAATTCAGTTCTCGCGATCCTTGAGAACTGTTTATCCAGGCGTACATTTCTGCATTACTATGAATCGACAAACGACGCATAGCACTGTTCTTTTGAGCGCTGATTGTTTTATTGCTTTTCTTTAGCAACGTCGCAATCTGGTTAATTCCCCATCCTTTCCCTAAGAGCCGCAACACTTTCCTTTCAGAAAGGGTGAGAACAATTGACCGCACGTTGTTATCCATTAATTGCGGTATAGCTGGCGGAGAGAGCAACGCCTTGCTGATTCTCTCCGCACGGGTATTCCCCGCGTGGATGACATTTACTAAACTTTCAATCGGTTCGGCGTCAGATAACAGCGAACTAACAGGGCACATTAGCAGTTCAATGGCCAGAGGATAAAAATGACGAGATACAAGAAATACCCAGTGGATATCACGGTATTGGGATAATAAAGAATAATATTGTTCGCAGACTGAACGAGGATGATTACAGTCTCCGGTTAAATCAGCAATAACCAGATTGGCACAACGCAGCTGCAGCAAAGTCAGTTCTTCGACGGAGCGGCAGTAGGTCAGCTCGTAATCGGCAAACTGTGCCTGCATTACACCTTTTAACCCAGTTTGTATAATAGGTAATTTACTAATAATAATTGCGTTTTTGCAGCGTCCTGGCAACATATCCCCTCCACCACTCACCAGTCCGTAATCGCACTTATTCAAAATTCCTTGATGAATTAATAAAATTAATCCACAGGAAAATACTCCGAACAATAAACGGGGTGAATTGTTTATCCTTGGCTTTATGATTTAATTAAACAGACACTTTGGCGCTATAATCCAAATAGCGTCAATCTATCGAACCATTATTACACAATTACCTATAAAAATATTATCTGTACAATTAAAAGTACTACAATAGATCGTTAGCTTGGCTTATGTATTTGCTATCTGGATGAATAACGTTACATTTCGGTGAGAGACTTCTTTATTGATAAGCTGATGAGATGTTCAAATGGCTCAGGCACGCGGCCTGCGTCTTTTTTCAACACAAAAATTGATCTTAGCAGAGCCAACAAGCTCATGCTTCATGATAAAAGTAAACATTCATCACTCCATGAGATCCTTTTCAGCCAGAGCGAGCCATGCAAACAGAGCAGTCGTCACAGCGGACAGTTACACGGTTGTGTATTCAATGCGGTCTTTTTTTACTTCAGCATGGGGCAGAAAGCGCGCTGGTTGACGAGCTATCCACCCGGCTTGGACTGGCACTTGGCATGGACAGTGTAGAAAGCGCCATCTCTTCTAACGCTATCGTCCTGACTACCATTCAAGACGGGCAGTGTCTGACATCAACGCGAAAAAATCAGGATCGCGGGATTAACATGCACGTCGTCACGGAAGTGCAGCACATCGTAATTTTGGCGGAACACAAACTGCTGGATGTTAAAGGCGTAGAGAAGCGCTTTAGCCAAATTAAGCCGCTGCGCTATCCAAGATGGTTGGTCGCCTTGATGGTCGGTTTATCCTGCGCCTGCTTTTGTAAACTCAATAACGGCGGATGGGATGGCGCGGTGATCACCTTTTTCGCCAGTATGGTGGCGATGTATATCCGCCAGATTCTGGCGTCCCGGCATTTACACCCACAAATTAACTTCTGCATCACGGCTTTTGTGGCGACAACGATTTCAGGTCTGCTGCTGACGTTGCCGACGTTTAACCACACCCCAAACATCGCCATGGCCGCCAGCGTGCTGCTGCTGGTTCCGGGGTTTCCGTTGATCAACTCCGTCGCGGATATGTTTAAAGGACACATTAATACTGGACTCGCCCGCTGGGCTATTGCCAGCCTACTGACACTGGCAACCTGCATTGGCGTGGTCATGTCGATGACCTTATGGGGGCTACGCGGATGGGCGTGATCGATTTCATTTTGGCGCTGATGCAAGACATGATCCTGGCGGCGATCCCGGCGCTTGGCTTTGCTATGGTCTTTAACGTACCGCATCGGGCGCTACCCTGGTGCGCGTTACTCGGCGCACTCGGACATGGTTCACGCATGGTGATGATGAGCGCAGGACTTAATATTGAATGGTCGACCTTTATGGCCTCGCTACTGGTCGGCTGCATTGGGATCCAGTGGTCACGTTGGTATCTGGCGCATCCAAAAGTCTTCACCGTCGCGGCGGTGATCCCCATGTTTCCAGGGATCTCCGCCTACACCGCGATGATCTCGGCGGTAAAAATCGGCCATTTTGGCTACAGCGAAGCGTTGATGATCACCTTGTTAACCAATTTCCTGAAAGCCTCATCGATTGTCGGCGCGCTCTCCATCGGCCTGTCCGTACCGGGATTATGGCTGTATCGCAAACGCCCGCGCGTTTAAGCACGCCACAGAGGGGGAATCTCCCCCTCATCTGCTGCTCTCTCTCTTCTCTGTGTTACTATAAAAGCAGTTCCCTTCTCGGTTGTTGTTCAGTATTGAGAAACATTATGCCCTGCAAAATTTTGACGCCGGACGTCACTAGCATTGACGCCTTACTACACGATCACCACGCAGTGCTGGCCAAATCAACGGGCGGCGCCGTAGCCGTATTTGCCAATAACGCGCCAGCGTTTTACGCGGTGACGCCTGCACGACTGGCTGAGTTGTTGGCGCTTGAAGAGAGGCTGTCACGCCCGGGAAGCGATGTGACGCTGGATGCACAATTTTATGAAGAGCCGCAGGCCGTCCCCGTTACGGTGCCAATGGGGAAATTTGCGATGTACGCTGACTGGCAGCCCGATGCCGACTTTCAGCGCCAGGCTGCCCTGTGGGGCGTGGCGCTAAGAGAACCCGTCACCGCCGAGGAACTGGCCTCATTCGTCGCGTACTGGCAGGCCGAAGGCAAAGTCTTTCACCATATTCAGTGGCAGCAAAAACTGGCGCGCAGCATCCAGATTGGCCGGGCCAGCAATGGCGGAATGCCGAAGCGCGATGTGAACAATGTCAGCGAGCCTGACAGCCATATTCCACCGGGTTTTAGAGGATAACGATGAAAAACGTTGGCGACCTGATGAAACGTCTGCAAAAAATGATGCCGCCTAATGTCGAGCCCGCATTTAAAACGGGCGAAGAACTGCTGGCATGGCAAAAAGAGCAAGGTGAAATTCGCGCCGCCGCGCTGGCCCGTGAAAACCGGGCCATGAAAATGCAGCGCACTTTCAACCGTTCCGGTATCCGTCCGCTGCATCAGAACTGTTCGTTCGATAACTATCGGGTGGAGTGCGAAGGTCAGATGAATGCGTTGAGCAAAGCCCGCCAGTACGTTGAAGAGTTTGACGGCAACATCGCCAGCTTTATTTTCTCCGGCAAGCCCGGCACGGGCAAAAACCATCTGGCCGCTGCCATCTGCAACGAACTGCTGCTGCGCGGCAAGTCGGTACTGATCATTACCGTCGCCGATATTATGTCGGCGATGAAAGAAACCTTCAGTAATCGTGAAACCAGCGAAGAACAGTTGCTTAACGATCTGAGCAACGTGGATCTGTTGGTGATCGATGAGATCGGCATGCAAACTGAATCCCGCTACGAAAAAGTGATCATCAACCAGATCGTCGATCGCCGCTCGTCTTCAAAACGCCCGACCGGTATGTTGACTAACAGTAATATGGATGAAATGAACAAACTGCTGGGTGAGCGCGTAATGGACCGTATGCGCCTTGGCAACAGCCTGTGGGTTATCTTTAACTGGGAAAGCTACCGTAGTCGCGTAACCGGTAAAGAGTATTAACGTATTAGGACCACTCTTAAGACAGCCAGCGCTATACTGCGCTGAAAGGCATAACACGAGTTGCTTATCATGATGAAAACACACCAACGTCTGCTGTGCTGTGCGCTTGCCGCCAGCACGCTTATCTCCACCAGCGTTTTTGCCGCCTCCTGGCAGGATTCGCTCTCCAGCGCGGCCAGCGAACTGAGCAAACAAAGTTCAGGCTCGCGGAGCAGCTCGTCGCTCTCTTCCCTGACCAGCCTGCTGAATGGCAGCAATCAGTCGCTGACCTCCAGCAGCATGAATAATGCCGCCGGGATCCTGGAATATTGCGCAAAACAGAAACTGGCCTCGGTCACCGACACGCAAAACGTCAAAAACCAGGTGCTGGATAAACTGGGCCTCAGCGCGCCTGAGCAAAAACAAGACACCAACTATATGGACGGTATTCAGGGTCTGCTCAACGCCAAAGATGGTCAACAGTTGGACCTGAATACCATCGGTAACAGCTCGCTGGCGAAGCAGGTAAAAACCAAAGCCTGCGATCTGGTGTTAAAACAGGGGATGAACTTCATTTCCTGATGCCTGAATTGCCGCGTACAGCCTGCGCGGCATCATTCCTTACGCCAAAACATTCACGTATCAAATAACTAGTTTTTCCCCGCAAAAAATACGCATATCTAAACCAATTCTGAATAACAACGTAATTTAATGTCACTACAATTGCAGCAATGTTACATCGCTATTACATTGTGCTTTCCCCGAATGATTAGCCTGCAAGGCATGTGCCTGGTTTACTGAGGATCGACCGTTGTCAGAATTAATCTCCATTACTCTGTTTCTCGCTTCAGTGCTGATTTACGCCTGGAAAGCGGGTCGCAACACCTGGTGGTTTGCTGCCACGTTAACGGTGCTGGGGATTTTTATTGTCCTGAATATCACGCTGTACGCCAGTGACTATTTCACCGGTGAAGGGATCAATGACGCGGTTCTGTACACGTTGACCAACAGCCTGACCGGCGCGGGGATTGGAAAATATATTTTGCCGGGCGTCGGCATCGCGCTGGTGCTGACGACCGTTTTTGTCGCGCTCGGCTGGATCCTGCGCCGCCGTCGCCATCACCCGCATCATGTGGGTTACAGTCTGCTGGCCCTGCTGCTGGCACTGGCTTCCGTTGACGCCAGCCCGGCGTTTCACCAGATAACCGAGCTGGTTAAGTCGCAATCGCGCGATGGCGATCCGGATTTCGCGACGTATTATAAAGAGCCGTCGAAAACCATTCCCAATCCGAAGCTGAACCTGGTTTATATCTACGGCGAAAGTCTTGAGCGCACCTATTTTAACAACGATGCCTTCCCGGATCTGACCCCGGAACTCGGCGCGTTACAAAACGAAGGTCTGGATTTCAGCAATACCATGCAGCTGCCGGGTACCGATTACACCATCGCCGGGATGGTTGCCTCCCAGTGCGGTATTCCGCTGTTTGCGCCGTTTGAAGGCAACGCCTCGGCGTCGGTCTCCAGCTTCTTCCCCAACAATATCTGTCTGGGCGATATCCTGAAAAACTCCGGCTATCAGAATTACTTCGTGCAGGGTGCCAACCTGCGCTTTGCCGGCAAAGACGTGTTCCTGAAATCTCACGGCTTTGACCATCTGTACGGCGCGGAAGAGTTAAAAAGCGTGGTGGCGGATCCGGCCTATCGTAACGACTGGGGTTTCTACGACGACACCGTGTTGGGCGAAGCGTGGAAAAAATTCGAAGAACTTTCGCGCTCGGGCCAGCGCTTTTCACTGTTTACCCTGACTGTGGATACCCATCATCCGGATGGATTTATCTCACGTAGCTGTAACCGTAAACGTTATGACATCGACGGGAAGGCCAACCAGTCGTTCAGCGCGGTCAGCTGCAGTCAGGAAAATATCGCTGAATTTATCAATAAAATTAAAGCCTCTCCGTGGTTTAAAGACACCGTGATCGTAGTGTCTTCTGATCATCTGGCGATGAACAACACTGCATGGAAGTACCTGAACAAGCAGGATCGCAACAACCTGTTCTTCGTGCTGCGCGGCGACCAGCCGCAGCAGGATACGCTGGCGGTAAAGCGTAACACCATGGATAACGGGGCAACGGTACTGGATATTCTCGGCGGCGATAACTTTATCGGCCTTGGCCGCAGCAGCCTGTCGAGCGAATCCGTATCGGAAGTGTTCATGAACATCAAAGAAAAAATGCTGGCGTGGAAACCCGATATCATTCGCCTGTGGAATTTCCCGAAAGAGATGAAAGAGTTCACCGTCGACCAGGACAAAAACATGATCTCTTTCTCCGGCAGCCATTTCCGCCTGCCGTTGCTTTTGCGGGTATCTGACAAACGCGTCGAGCCGCTACCGGAAAGCGAATACTCGGCCCCGCTGCGCTTCCAACTGGCTGATTTTGCCCCGCGCGATAACTTTGTCTGGGTCGATCGCTGCTACAAAATGGCGCAGCTGTGGGCGCCGGAGCTGGCGCTCTCTACCGACTGGTGCGTTTCACAGGGTCAGTTAGGTGGGCGGCAAATTGTGCAGCACGTCGACAAAGCCAAATGGAAAAGTAAAACCGTATTTAAAGACACGGTGATCGACATAGAGCGCTACAAAGGTAACGTCGATACGCTGAAAATTGTCGATAACGACATCCGTTACAAAGCCGATAGTTTCGTCTTCAACGTGGCGGGCGCACCGGAAGAGGTGAAACAGTTTAGCGGTATATCACGACCCGAATCCTGGGGGCGCTGGTCCAATGCGCAGCTCAGCAAAGAGGTAACCATCGAATACAAGGCCCCGCTGCCGAAGAAATTCGATCTGGTCATCACCGCGAAAGCTTTCGGCGACAACGCTAATCGCCCTATTCCCGTGCGTGTTGGCAACGAGGAACAGACGCTGGTGTTAGGCCACGATGTCACCACCACCACCTTACATTTTGAAAACCCGGCGGATGCCGATACGCTGGTGATTGTCCCGCCCGATCCGGTTGCCACCAACGAGGGCAATATTCTCGGCCACTCGCCGCGAAAGCTGGGGATCGGGATGGTTGAAATCAAAGTAGTGGCTGCTCAGGGGTAAAAAAACAGCGCCCAACACTACACCGGGCGCTGCATGGCAACCTTATTCCAGACTTTTCACTGCCTGGCGCATCCCCTGCGCCAGAATCATCTCCAGGTTGGTCGTTACCTGCCCGGCAAGCCCAGGCAACAACGTCAAATCATCTCCCCAGTGCGCCGCATCTCCGAGCACGGCATCGACCAGCTCACGCAGCGTTAAATCACTGCCAACTCGCGGCCACAGGCTGGCATACAGACTGACCCACTGCTCGTCATCCTGGATCGGATAGCGTTCCCCATCCCGCTCTGCGCGATAAAACGCCAGCAGCGCAGCAAGGGCAAACGTTAACCGCACGGGCCAACGCCCATTTTTCTCACCCGCCAGCAGTTGCGGCAAAATTCGGGTGCGGAATTTGGTCATCCCGTTAAGCGCAATGGAAAGCAACTGGTGACGAATGTAGGGGTTTCGAAAACGCCCGTTCACCGCGCTGGCAAACTCACGCAGTTCATCCGCCGGAAGATCCAATACCGGTATAATTTCCTCGCTAATCGCCTGTTCAACAAAACGGCGGACATCGGCATCCTGCATCGCCTCGCCAACGGTCTCCAGCCCGCACAGCCATGCTACAGGTACCAGCGCCGTATGCGCGCCATTGAGAATGGCGACCTTGCGCTCTTTGTACGGTTTGATATCGCTCACTACACGGATATTCAGCGGACACTGAGCCAGCTTCAGCTCCTCTGCCAGCCACTGCGGCCCCTGGATCACAAACAGGTAAAAATGCTCCGCGGTATCGAGAAACGCATCGTGATAGCCAAGCGCAGCTTCCAGCGCGGCGGCTTCTTCTCGCGGGTAGCCGGTGACAATGCGGTCGACCAGCGTGGAACAGAACGTGTTTGCCGTCTCCACCCAGTCGGCAAACGCCGGAGGAAGATGCCACTCCTGCGCATACCGCAGCACCAGGGATTTGAGCGCCTCACCGTTATAGTCGATAAGCTCACACGGGATAATTACCCAGCCCTTATCCGCCGCCCCAGCAAACTGATTAAAGCGCTCGAGCAGCAGGCGCGTCAGTTTGGCTGGAAAGCTCACCGGCGGCGCATCATCCACGCAGTCTGCCGGGTGATAGCTTATTCCGGCTTCGGTGGTATTCGAAAACACAAAGCGGATATCCGCATTGTGCGCCAGCGCCAGATACGCCGCGAAGTCCTCATACGGATTGATTTCGTTATTCACCGACCGGATAAGCCGCGCCTCGCTCACCGTCTCACCCTGCTCGTTTAGCCCGCGAATAAGCGTGGTATACAGCCCGTCCTGGGTATTCAGCGACGGCGGGAAATTGGTATTAATTGGCCTAACAATGGTCACGCCCGCGTTCAAATCGGTGTATTCGTTGAGAATATCCAGTTGCCAGTCGACAAACGCCCGCAGAAAGTTACCTTCTCCAAACTGGATCACGCGCGTTGGGTAGCTGGCCCCCGCAAAATCACGTCGATTCAATGTATTCATCCTGTTTTCCCTCTCAGAACGTAATCACGCCTTTAATCAGTTCACGGTTGTTGATCACATCCCGCTCGTAGATTTCTGCCAGTGTGGCAAAGGCGTAACGGTGCGTGAGCATCATGTCGGCGGTCAATTTGCCTTCCGACATCAGGCGGCCGACTTTGGCGAAATCTTCCGGTGTGGCGTTGCGACTGCCCATCATGGTGGTTTCTTTCTTGTGGAATTCAGGGTCAGAGAACTGCAAATCACCTTTGAACAACCCAACAAAAACGATGCTGCCGCCATGGCGAATCAAATTCACCGTATTGTTCATCGCATGCTGATTCCCCGTGGCATCAATCACCTTTTGCGCCAGCGAACCGCCAAACTGATCACGCAGCTGCACATCAAAATCGTCAGCGGACGGATCGATAACCGGGAGCCCCAGGCGGGAAACCACATGCTCTCTGCGTGCCGGACTGGTATCGGCGACCACCACCTGTGCGCCATCGGCTTTGGCAATCGCCGCAGCGCCCAGACCAATCGGGCCGGCGCCAACCACCAGCACCTGCTCACCTGGCGCCACCGCCGCCCGACGTACCGCATGCGCGCTGATGGCGTAAGGCTCAATCAGCGCCGCCGCCTGCGGGTCAATCCCCTGCGCGTCCAGTAAGTTGGTCACCGGAACGGACAGATATTCACTGAAACCGCCATCCTGATGCACGCCGATCACTGAAATCTTCTCGCAGCAGTTGGTACGCCCGCTCAGGCATGCCGGACACTGCTGGCAGGCCACGTAAGGAATAACCGCCACCTGCTGCCCATTTTTCAGATTCTGTATATTTTTTCCCAGCCCGACAATTTCCCCACATATTTCATGACCTAATACACGTGGGTAGCTGAAAAAAGGCTGATTGCCGCCCCAGGCATGAATATCGGTACCACAAATTCCTACCGACTTAATTTTAATTAATGCCTCACCCTCACCCGGAATAGGTATTTCGCGCTCTTTCCAGACTAATTTTTTAGGTTCCTGGCAAATCAACGTATTCATCGTAGACATGATTCTGCTCTCCTGTTTTTCTGTTGCCTCAGATATCAACGAAAATAAAAAAGCCGGAGAAAACAGAAACACAATCTGTGAATTCCAGCGCATAAAAATGTTTTAAATCGGGTTTTAATAGGCAAAAAGGAGAAGCCATGAGCCGTTCACAAAACTTACGCCACAATGTGATTAACCAGATAATCGATGATATGGCGCGGGGTCATATCCCTTCCCCACTTCCTTCGCAAAGTGCGCTGGCGGAGATGTACAACATCAGCCGCACTACCGTGCGCCATATGCTGAGCCACCTAGGCGAGTGCGGGGTGCTAACCCAGGTCGGTAGCCACTATGTCATCGTGCGTAAACCTGACCATGATGACGGTTTTGCCTGCACCACCGCCTCCATGACCGAGCAAAACCGGATTTTTGAGCAGGCTTTTTTCACTATGATCAACCAGCGCCAGCTGCGCGCGGGCGAGAGTTTTTCCGAACTGCAGCTTGCCAGAGCCGCGGGGGTAAGCCCGGTAGTGGTACGGGAATATCTTTTAAAATTCGAACGTTACAACCTGATTAAAAACGAAAAACGCGGTCAGTGGAGCATGAAGCAGTTCGATCAGGCCTATGCGGAACAACTGTTTGAACTCAGAGAAATGCTGGAAACCCATTCCCTGCAGCATTTTCTCAATCTGCCCGACGATGACCCCCGCTGGCTGCAGGCGAAAACGCTGCTTGAGCGCCACCGGATCCTGCGCGACAGCATCGGCAGCAGCTTTCGTATGTTCTCGCAGTTAGACCGTGAGTTTCATGCTTTACTGCTCTCCGCTGCCGACAATATATTTTTTAATCAATCACTTGAAATCATCTCCGTGATTTTCCACTTCCACTATCAGTGGGATGAGAGCGACCTCAAACAACGCAACATCATTGCCATCGATGAGCATATGACCATCCTCAGCGCGCTGATTTGCCGCAGCGACCTGGATGCCACGCTGGCGCTATGTAACCATTTGAATTCAGCTAAACAATCGATGATTCGTTCCATCAACCAAAGTCATCGCGCCGCACATTAAGTACCGATAAAAAACAGCAAACTATTACCGGGAGCACGATTTTATAAAAATAAAAACGCCGGAAAAATACCTCTTGCCTATGCTCACGCTAAGTCGACTGCATTAAAAACTTTTGTGAGCAGTGATGAGTAAATTTTTTCATCACTGGTATTTTTTCAATACTGCACAGCCCGGCTGTGTGAATAATAAATTATTGAGGTTCAGGAGTCCGGCGTGGAAAAAAATAATATTACCCTCGACCCGAGTTCTTCGTTTGGCACGTCGTCATCTGCGGATATAAATGTTCCTTCTGAAGGCATGGTGCAACGCAGTAGCCGAATAAAACGCATTCAGACCACGGCAATGATTTTATTATTTTTTGCTGCGGTAATTAATTATCTCGACCGCAGTTCTCTGTCGGTTGCTAACTTAACGATTCGTGAAGAGCTGGGGTTGAGCGCCACGCAAATCGGCGTGCTGCTGTCGGTATTTTCGCTCGCTTACGGTATTGCCCAGCTCCCCTGCGGCCCACTTCTGGATCGCAAAGGTCCGCGCATTATGCTCGGACTGGGGATGTTCTTCTGGTCGCTGTTTCAGGCGATGTCCGGCATGGTACACAGCTTCACTCAGTTTGTGCTGGTGCGTATCGGGATGGGGATCGGCGAAGCGCCAATGAACCCGTGCGGCGTAAAGGTCATCAACGACTGGTTTAACATCAAAGAGCGCGGCCGCCCGATGGGATTATTCAACGCCGCTTCCACCATCGGTGTAGCCATTAGCCCGCCGATTCTGGCTGCCATGATGCTGGTGATGGGCTGGCGCTGGATGTTTATTACCATCGGCGTGCTGGGCATTTTCCTCGCCATCGGCTGGTACATGCTGTATCGCAACCGCGAGCAGATTGCACTGAGCGCCACCGAACAGGCGTACCTGAACGCCGGTAGCGTCAATGCCCGCCGCGATCCCCTGAGCTTTGCCGAATGGCGCAGCCTGTTTCGCAATCGCACGATGTGGGGCATGATGCTGGGCTTTAGCGGCATCAACTACACCGCATGGTTATATCTGGCATGGCTGCCGGGCTACCTGCAAACCTCCTACAATCTGGATTTAAAAAGCACCGGATTAATGGCGGCGATCCCGTTCCTGTTTGGTGCAGCCGGCATGCTGATTAATGGTTTTGTCACCGACTGGCTGGTGAAAGGCGGTATGGCGCCGATTAAGAGCCGTAAGATTTGTATTATCGCCGGGATGTTCTGTTCTGCGGCCTTCACCTTCGTCGTACCACAGGCCACAACGTCAATGGCTGCGGTGTTACTGATCGGCATGGCGCTGTTCTGTATCCACTTCGCCGGAACATCCTGCTGGGGTCTGATCCACGTGGCGGTGGCTTCACGCATGACCGCCTCCGTGGGCAGTATCCAGAACTTCGCCAGCTTCATCTGCGCGTCATTCGCACCGATCGTCACCGGATTTATTGTTGATACCACCAACTCTTTCCGTCTGGCGCTGATCATCTGCGGCTGCGTCACCATGGTGGGCGCTCTCGCCTACATCTTCCTGGTGCGCCAGCCCATCAGCGATCCGCGTAAAGATTAATCCTCACGATGCCCGATAACACCGCGCTTATCGGGCATGTTATGCTCGACAAATGAACATCATCTTACGTTCCACCACGCTGGCAGACACCGCTGCGCTTCCCGCGATCGAACGATCGGCGGGGCAACGTTTTTTACACATCCCGGAACTGGCGTGGATTGCTGACGACCAGATTATGCCGGCTGCCCGGCATCGCGCATTTGCTGCCGCTGGCTTGAGCTGGCTGGCGCAGGCCGATGAGCATCCGGTCGGTTTTTTAGTCGCCGAAGCACTGGATTCATCGCTGTTTATTGCGGAACTGTCGCTGCATCAGGCGTGGCAGGGAAAAGGCATTGGCCGCAGATTGCTTAGCTATGTTGCCGGGCAGGCGCGTGCGAAAGGTTATACGTCGCTCACGCTGACCACCTTCCGCGATGTGCCGTGGAATGCGCCATTGTACGCGCGACTGGGTTTTGAGCTACTGGCTGATGAGACGCTTCCTGTATTACTGCGCCAGAAAAGAGAAGAGGAAGCGGCGCATGGCCTGGCGTATGAATCACGCTGCGCCATGCGCCTGATGCTTACTTAGAACGTTTCCCAGTTATCCCCGGCATCCGTTACCGCAGCTTTACGCGGCTGGACCGTTGACACCGGCTTGGCAGCGGCAACGTCACGTGCGCGTTGCTGGTCATGCTGAATACGGAACACGGCAACGGCCTGAGTCAGACGGCTGGCCTGTTCTTCCAGCGCGGCGGCGGCGGCGGCGGATTCTTCCACCAACGAGGCGTTCTGCTGCGTGACACGATCCATCTCGGCAACAGCCAGACCGACCTGGTCGATCCCGCGGCTCTGCTCGTCAGAAGCGGAGGCGATTTCACCCATAATATCGGTCACGCGGGTCACTGCATTGACAATCTCATCCATGGTTTCACCGGCGCTTTCAACCAGCGTTGAACCGACATCTACGCGGCTGACCGAGTCTTCAATCAGGCTCTTGATCTCGCGCGCGGCCTGCGCACTACGCTGGGCCAGGTTACGAACTTCACCCGCAACCACCGCAAAACCACGCCCCTGTTCACCCGCACGCGCGGCTTCTACCGCGGCGTTGAGCGCCAGAATGTTAGTTTGGAAAGCAATGCCGTCGATGACGCTAATAATGTCGGCGATTTTCTGCGAACTGGAAGCGATGTCACGCATAGTTTGCACGACGTTATCCACCACTTTGCCGCCTTTCTGCGCGGTTTCCGAAGCACTCAGCGCCAGATGGCTGGCCTGGCGCGCGTTTTCGGCGTTCTGCTTCACGGTTGCCGTCAGCTGTTCCATGCTGGCTGCGGTTTCCTCAAGAGAAGCCGCCTGCTGTTCGGTACGCGAGGAGAGATCATTATTGCCCATGGCAATCTCGCTGGCCCCGCTGTAAATCGCGTTGGCACCGTTACGCACATCCCCTACGGTGTTCATCAGCTCACCCTGCATATGGCGCAGGCTTTCCGCCAACTGTCCAATCTCGTTGGAACCTTCCACGTCAATGCGCTTCACCAGGTCGCCGCTGGCGATATGGCGAATGCTGTCGATCAGACGGTTCATTGGGGAGATAAGGGTCAGTTTGATACCAAACCAGACCGCAATGATTGCCGCCAGTACAGTAATCAGCACGCAGACCAGCACCCACATCGCCTGGCTGTAAGAACTGTTGTTATCAGCCACTGCGATGTCATACAGACGATCGTTCTGCTGCATATAGTTGATATAGGCTTTCTCAAAACCATCCTGATAGCTCTGAGTCGGTTGATCGAAGAACGCGTTGATCTTCCCGTCACCCAGTAACTGGATCAGTTCCGCCAACGCACCATGATAGATGTCGTAAGTGCGGTTGATTTCCTGGAATGCAGCTTCGCTTTGGCGCGGATCGCGTGGCAGCGACTCGTAAAGCGCCCAGTTTTTTTCCGTCAGTTTCAGCGCGGTGCTGGCTACTTGCATCAGCTCAGCAACGGTCGCACCGCTGCCAATATTGCTCTGATCCATCATGTAGCGAATACCCGCCCGGTTCAAAGTATTACGTGTTTGCAGCAGCTCAACCCAGGTGGCGTTCAGCGCAGACTGTTGCTGGCGAATGGTTTGCAGAACGGTAAAGTTCTCTTTGTCATTCTTAAGTGAGTTAAAGAACAGGCCGCCCGAGGCGAGCTGTAAAAGGCCAAACAGCGCCAATACCAGCAGTAAGCTGGTAACAATCTTCATTCGTTTTAACATGTTTTCTCTTTCCGCTAGACAGATACTCTGGTTTTCGGCCTGGAAAGAGAAAACTTTATGGTGTCAGCAATTGCCACAGAATTATCGTTTTCGCATTAAATACCGTTCCCTATGACAAATTACGTAAAAAATTAGTCGTTCCGTTGCGCCTTAGGTGTAGGATTCCCGTTTTTTAAGGAAAGGATGCCTCTATGTTAAATCGCGATTTTGATCACCTATCCACCCTCGCGCACCACTTTTTTGAACGCGAAGATATTCGCCAAAAGCTCAATATCATTGATCAGTACAACATCTCCGGTTGGGAAGTCTGGATGCAGATAGAATTCGCTAATCTGTTGGCTTCGACGGGTCATGAATGGTGGCGTGAACAAACCCTCGCTTGCGATCTGCGAAAAAATCCACAGCGATTGTCTGTGCGTGCAGATTTTTTGTTGCGGAAAAAAGGCTGGACGCTGGACAGCTACATTGCACTTGAACTCAAGCAGAACCAGGATCCGACAAGCTGCGTCAGAAATATGATTGCTGATTTGGTTAAAAGCGCCAAAATCAAACGTTCGGAATTAGCGCTGCGTAGCTTCTGGACGCTGGGAGTAACGCCCCGGATAGATAAAGAGCGCCTCAATGAACTTATTGACTACTATTTGGATGAAAAATATTACCTGACTAAATCACGTAAGAAACATGTGTTGCTCAGAGACATCGAACAAACGCCTTATTGTTATATCGTAATCTGAGTCTCCCAATGAAATGCTCTGTCAGTGGAAAAACACGGCATATCAGCAAGCGGACACTATAATGCCGTGATCTCAATCACAAAAACCCCTCCATTAATCCCAACAGCTTACCGCTCGCTGACACTTGGGACCGCTTAAGCTGACATATAACCGCTCACTTATTTACTTTACTTTACGCGCGTAATTATCTGGCAAGATCCTCGCAACATAGCAGTCAATTTACCTCCTCAAACACAAGATCAAACCCACGCGGCTTCGGCCAATTATTAATTAGATACCAGGTTTTACTATGGATACGAAAAAGATATTCAAGCACATACCCTGGGTGATTCTCGGAATCATCGGTGCATTCTGCCTCTCGGTAGTGGCATTACGTCGGGGTGAGCACATCAGTGCCCTGTGGATCGTGGTCGCCTCAGTTTCTGTTTATCTGGTGGCTTATCGTTACTACAGTTTGTACATCGCCCAAAAGGTGATGAAACTTGACCCGACGCGCGCCACGCCGGCGGTCATCAATAATGATGGTCTGAACTACGTTCCAACCAACCGTAACGTATTGTTTGGTCACCACTTTGCCGCTATCGCAGGTGCCGGTCCGCTGGTTGGACCGGTACTGGCTGCGCAGATGGGCTACCTGCCTGGTACGCTGTGGCTGCTGGCGGGCGTCGTGCTGGCCGGTGCGGTGCAAGACTTCATGGTGCTGTTTATCTCTTCTCGCCGTAACGGCGCATCTCTGGGTGAGATGATCAAAGAAGAGATGGGCCCGGTGCCGGGAACCATTGCGCTGTTCGGTTGCTTCTTAATCATGATCATCATCCTCGCAGTACTGGCGCTGATCGTGGTAAAAGCGCTGGCGGAAAGCCCGTGGGGTGTGTTCACCGTCTGCTCAACCGTACCTATCGCACTGTTCATGGGTATCTACATGCGATTCCTGCGACCAGGACGTGTGGGTGAAGTGTCGGTGATTGGTATTGTGCTGCTGGTTGCCTCCATCTACTTCGGCGGCGTGATTGCGCACGACCCATTCTGGGGCCCGGCCCTGACCTTTAAAGACACCACTATTACCTTTACCCTGATCGGCTACGCGTTTATCTCTGCGCTGCTGCCGGTATGGCTGATCCTCGCTCCGCGCGACTATCTGGCTACCTTCCTGAAAATCGGCGTTATCGTTGGTCTGGCGGTGGGGATTGTTATCCTCAACCCGGAACTGAAAATGCCGGCAATGACCCAGTACGTTGATGGTACTGGCCCGCTGTGGAAAGGCGCTCTGTTCCCGTTCCTGTTCATCACCATCGCGTGTGGTGCGGTATCTGGCTTCCATGCGCTGATCGCCTCCGGTACCACACCGAAGCTGCTGGCTTGTGAAACCGACGCGCGTTTCATTGGTTACGGCGCGATGCTGATGGAATCCTTCGTGGCGATTATGGCGCTGGTTGCTGCGTCCATCATCGAACCGGGTCTGTACTTCGCAATGAACACCCCGCCTGCGGGCCTTGGCATCACCATGCCGAACCTGCATGAAATGAGCGGTGAGAACGCCCCGCTGATTATGGCGCAGTTGAAAGACGTTACCGCACACGCAGCGGCAACCGTCAGCTCCTGGGGCTTTGTGATTTCACCTGAGCAGATCCTGCAAACCGCGAAAGACATCGGCGAGCCGTCTGTTCTGAACCGCGCAGGTGGCGCACCGACGCTGGCCGTTGGTATCGCCCACGTGTTCCATAAAGTGCTGCCGATGGCTGACATGGGCTTCTGGTACCACTTCGGTATCCTGTTCGAAGCGCTGTTCATCCTGACCGCACTGGACGCCGGTACCCGTTCTGGCCGCTTTATGCTGCAAGATTTACTGGGTAACTTCGTTCCGTTCCTGAAGAAAACCGACTCTCTGGTTGCGGGTATCATTGGTACTGCGGGCTGCGTAGGCCTGTGGGGTTACCTGCTGTATCAAGGTGTTGTTGACCCGCTGGGCGGCGTTAAGAGCCTGTGGCCGCTGTTCGGTATCTCTAACCAGATGCTGGCTGCCGTGGCGCTGGTTCTCGGCACCGTGGTGCTGGTTAAAATGCAACGCACCAAATACATCTGGGTTACCGTGGTTCCGGCAGTATGGCTGCTTATCTGCACCACCTGGGCGCTGGGTCTGAAACTGTTCAGCACCAACCCGCAGATGGAAGGCTTCTTCTTCATGGCGAATCAGTACAAAGAGAAGATTGCTAACGGCGGCGAACTGACCGCACAGCAGATTGCCAATATGAACCATATCGTCATCAACAACTACACCAACGCAGGCCTGAGTATTCTGTTCCTGGTGGTGGTGTACAGCATCATTTTCTACGGGTTCCGTACCTGGCAGAAAGCCCGTACCATCAACGGTCGCTCTGATAAAGAGACACCGTATGTACCGGTGCCGGAAGGCGGCGTGAAGACCTCTTCACATCACTAACCTGAAGCCGGGTGGCGCGCTGCGCTCCCGGCCTACATCACTTAGTGCCGCAGGCGTAATTGGCGCAGTCAGTTTGGCCGCGGACAGCGCGCAGCAACCGGAGCGTACACGCTGTACGTGAGGATTGCGAGCACTGCCCGCGGTCAAAATGGCAAGTGAAATAGCCTGCATCTACGAGCTCAACATATATCCGGGGCGTTTTATGTTTGGTACTTTAGGTCAGGCAAAAAAGTATCTCGGTCAGGCGGCGAAGATGCTGATTGGCATTCCGGACTACGACAACTACGTCGAGCACATGAAGACCAACCATCCCGATAAGCCGTACATGACCTACGAAGAATTCTTCCGCGAGCGCCAGGAAGCCCGCTACGGTAGCGGCGGAAGCAGTTGCTGTTAGAAGGAGAAGTGAATGACCCCGATTGCAGTTACCCTACTCACCGGTTTTCTTGGCGCGGGTAAAACTACCCTGCTGCGCCATATTCTTAACGAGCAGCACGGTTACAAGATTGCCGTTATCGAAAACGAATTCGGCGAAGTCTCGGTGGACGATCAGCTGATTGGCGATCGCGCAACACAGATCAAAACCCTGACCAACGGCTGCATCTGCTGCACCCGTTCGAGCGAACTGGAAGACGCGTTGCTCGATCTGCTCGACAACCTCGACAAAGGCACCATCAATTTCGACCGTCTGGTGATCGAATGCACCGGCATGGCCGATCCCGGTCCGATTATTCAGACCTTTTTCTCCCATGAAGTAATTTGCGAACGCTACCTGCTGGACGGCGTGATTGCGCTGGTTGACGCGGTGCATGCCGACGAGCAGATGAACCAGTTCACCATTGCCCAGTCTCAGGTGGGCTACGCCGACCGCATCCTGCTGACCAAAACCGATGTGGCAGGCGAAAGCGAAAAACTGCGTGAGCGCCTGGCGCGCATCAACGCCCGCGCCCCGGTGTATACCGTCACGCATGGCGATATCGACCTCTCTCTGCTGTTCGACACCAACGGTTTCATGCTGGAAGAGAACGTGGTCAGCGCCAAACCGCGCTTCCACTTTATCGCCGACAAGCAAAACGATATCTCCTCGATCGTCGTCGAGCTGGATTACCCGGTGAACATCAGCGACGTGTCCCGAGTGATGGAAAACCTGCTGCTGGAATCCGCTGAGAAGCTGCTGCGCTACAAAGGTATGCTGTGGATTGAAGGCGAGCCAAACCGCCTGCTGTTCCAGGGCGTCCAGCGCCTGTACAGCGCCGACTGGGACCGCCCGTGGGGCGACGAACAACCGTACAGCCAACTGGTGTTTATCGGCATTAACCTGCCGGAAGACGAGATCAGAGCCGCGTTTGCGAGGTTGAAGAAGTAGATTTTTCGTAGGCCGGATAAGGCGCCGCCGCCATCCGGCATTCACTGCCCCAGTATATTCTGACTATTTCTTATTTTGCTCGCGCAGCATCGCTTCGCGCAAAATGGCATTAAGGCGCGTCTGATATCCTTTTCCTGGACGTTTCAGCCACTCCATCACATCGGCATCAATACGCACCGAGGCCTGCGTTTTTAACGGACGGAAAAACTTACCGCGTGTGGCCTCTGACCACTGCTTATCTTCGGTCACGGGAATGTCACTGTAATCGATATCATCGTCCGGTTTATTCGCCAGCGCTTTCAGTTCAGCCTTATGCTGAGCACTCAGCGCAGATATGCTGCCGCGTTTATGCTTAACCATGTTCATAATGATTCCTCAGGTTGCTTTGTGCCTTGTTTGCATCCCATTCAAACTCTATTGGCATGTATTTCATCCCTAATTGTATATACAAAAATGTATCTACAATTATCTTATGATTATAGCGAAATTGTTGGAAATAACATCACATTTGCTGTTGATAGGATGAACTTTAGTAGGCCGGATAAGGCGCAGCCGCCATCCGGCAGAGGATGGTTAACCGTAAAGGCATGAGCTATCGCATCACCGATGCCGGACAAACCAGGCCAGGAAAAGCGCCACCGGCACGAAAAAGCGATCCGTGTTAAGCGTTGCAGAATGTGGATTTACCGCTGTTTGATGAGCTGGAGATTGAGTGAGGGGGGCGAATTTCGCCGCTTTTATCGCTACAATAGCCCCCAAATTTTTCCTGATTGAGTTCATCATGGCCAAAGCACCAACGAAAAAAGCCAAAGCAAAGAAAGGCTTTGAAGACACATTATGGGATACCGCGAACCAGCTTCGCGGCAGCGTTGAATCCTCCGAGTACAAACACGTGGTGTTGAGCCTCGTGTTCCTCAAATTTATCAGCGATAAGTTTGAAGCCCGCCGTCAGAAGATGAAAGACGAGGGCCAGGGTGATTTCCTCGAAATGGAAGTCTTCTATCAGCAGGACAACATCTTCTATCTGCCGGAAGAGGCGCGCTGGTCGTTCATCAAGCAGCACGCCAAGCAGGATGATATTGCCGTACGCATTGATACCGCGCTCTCAACCATTGAGAAGCGCAACCCGACGCTAAAAGGCGCGCTGCCGGACAACTACTTCAGCCGTCAGAATCTGGAAACCAAGAAGCTGGCGTCTCTGATCGATACCATCGACAACATCGAAACGCTGGCCCATGAAACTGACGTGGAAGCGCTGTCGAAAGAAGACCTGGTCGGTCGCGTGTACGAATACTTCCTCGGCAAGTTTGCCGCCACCGAAGGTAAAGGCGGTGGTGAGTTCTATACGCCAAAATGCGTGGTGACGCTGCTGACCGAAATGCTCGAACCGTTTCAGGGCAAAATTTATGACCCGTGCTGCGGCTCGGCGGGGATGTTTGTCCAGTCGGTGAAGTTTGTTGAAAGCCATCAGGGGAAAAGCCGCGATATCGCCCTGTACGGCCAGGAACTGACGGCCACCACCTACAAGCTGGCGAAGATGAACCTCGCCATTCGCGGCCTCTCCGCCAACCTCGGCGAGCGCCCGGCGGATACCTTTTTCAGCGATCAGCACCCGGACCTGAAAGCCGACTATATCCTGGCCAACCCGCCGTTTAACCTGAAAGACTGGCGTAACGACGCCGAGCTGACCAAAGACCCGCGCTTTGCCGGCTACCGCACGCCGCCAACCGGCAACGCCAACTACGGCTGGATTTTGCATATGCTCTCCAAGCTGTCGGCAAACGGTACCGCTGGTTTTGTGCTGGCGAACGGCTCAATGAGCTCCAACACCAGCGGCGAAGGCGAGATCCGCGCGCAGATGATCGAAAACGATCTAATCGACTGCATGATTGCCCTGCCCGGCCAGTTGTTCTACACCACCCAGATCCCGGTGTGCCTGTGGTTTATGACCAAATCGAAGGCAGCCGATCCGGCCAAAGGCTATCGCAACCGTCAGGGCGAAACGCTGTTTATCGACGCGCGTAACCTCGGCACTAAGATAGATCGCACCACTTTAGAGCTGACGGCAGACGATATCGCCACCATCGCCGACACCTACCATGCATGGCGCAGCACGCCGGAAGAGCTGGCTGAACGCGTGAAGCGCGGCGACAGCAAGCTGGCGCAGTACGACGATCGGGCCGGGTTCTGCAAAGTCGCGACCATTGCAGAGATCAAGGCAAACGACTCTGTGCTGACGCCGGGCCGTTATGTCGGTGCCACCGAGCAGGAAGACGACGGCGTGGCGTTTGAAACCAAAATGCGTGAATTGTCGAAGACGTTATTTGAACAAATGAAGCAGGCGGAAGAACTGGATAAAGCCATTCGCCAGAACCTGGAGGCGCTGGGTTATGGTTTATAATTCCCCATTAGGAAAAACTAAATTTCCTCTAGCCCCGGTTTCTGATGGATGTACTTTCATATCCGGTTATGCATTTAAGAGTAAAGATTTTACAGATATTGGATATCCTGTTATTAAGATTAAAAATATTCAAGACGGGTTTGTTACTCTTGAAGATAGTCAATGCGTTACTTCCAAAACAGTTGAAGGTCTAAATAAATTCAGATTAAATAATGGTGATGTACTAATCGCAATGACCGGGCAAGGCAGTGTTGGGAGAGTTGGTCGCTTATCCTTTGATGGAGATAAAGTCCCCTATCTAAATCAACGTGTAGGTAAATTCATTGCCGATGAAAAAAAACTCAATATTAGCTATTTATATTATATTTTAACAACTAAGCAGTATCAAAACATATTGTTTAACAATGCTTCGGGAAGCGGACAACCAAACCTAAGCCCTGCAGTTATTCAGTCAATATTAATTCCCTATCCTGAATATCATTTGCAATGTGAAATGGCAAAGATACTGGATGAAATTAACGATCGAATAATTAATAGTAACGCTATTAATAAAACCCTAGAACAAATATCCCAAACCCTGTTCAAATCCTGGTTTGTAGATTTCGACCCGGTGATTGATAACGCGCTGGACGCGGGAAACTCAATCCCGGAAGCGATGCAATCCCGCGCCGAACTGCGTCAAAAAGTACGCAATAGTGCAGATTTCAAACCACTTCCGGCGGATATTCGTGCTCTGTTCCCGGCGGAATTTGAAGAAACAGAGTTGGGTTGGGTGCCAAAAGGTTGGAAAATATCCACTGCTGGCGACGAATTAGTTGTTAAAGGTGGCTCAACACCAAGTACTTCAAATGCAGATTTTTGGGAAAACGGCACTATTCATTGGACATCACCTAAAGACTTAACAGGTAATGATAGTAAAGTATTATTGGATACCAGCAAAAAAATTACAGAGTTAGGTTTGAAAAAAATATCATCTGGTTTATTACCGACTGATACAGTTTTGATGTCATCGCGAGCACCAATAGGATATTTAGCACTTGCTAAAACGCCTATGGCTATAAACCAAGGGTATATAGCTATTCCTTCATCTAAAAATTTATCACCAGAATATATTATCTACTGGCTTGAAAATATTATGGATGATATCAAAGGTATGGCAGGAGGAACGACATTTGCAGAAATTAGCAAAGGCGCCTTTAAAACTATTAGTTTAGTTATCCCGTCTAAAAATATAGTAGATGAATTTACACGATTAGCTCACCAACACTTTGGAAAAGTAGTGAGCAATACAGAACAAATAAACGCATTAACCGCCCTCCGCGACACCCTGCTCCCCAAACTCATCTCCGGCGAGCTCTCCCTGGAGGATCTGCCAGATTTAGTAGCTCAAACCGAACCCGCATAACGCATTTTGCCCCTGAAAAATCAGGGGCTTTCTGTTAAGGTTTTCTCTGTTACAGGAACTCTTACCAGAAATCAGCCAGGGCCGGAGCGAGATATGCATCTCTCATTCAGTGAAGCGAAGTTAGAACAGGCGATAATTGAACTGTTACAGGATCAGGGCTATCAGCACCTGATCGGCGATAATGTGCCGCGTTCCAGCCTCGATCAGGTGATTATCGAAGACGATCTTCGCCACTACCTCGCCGCGCGCTATCAGGCCGACGGCATCACCGAAGAGGAGATCCAGCGGCTGATCAAACAGTTCACCACCCTGCCCGCCTCCGATCTCTATGAAAGCAATAAAACTTTCTGCTCCTGGCTGGCCAACGGTTTCCTGTTTAAACGCGACGATCGCCAGCAGAAAGATCTCTATATCGAACTGCTCGACACCCGGCACCTGCCCGCCGCGCTGCGTGAACTGTTCGATACCGAAGAGGTTCCGCTGCAACAGGCCGCGGAAACGCCGGCAGGTTATTATCTTACCCAGCCGCTGAACCGGGTAAAAATCGTCAATCAGCTGACCATCACCGGCAAAGAAAACCAGCCGCGCATTCCGGATGCCATCCTGTATATCAACGGCCTGCCGTTAGTGGTGTTTGAATTTAAAAGCGCGGTGCGCGAGCAGGAAGCCAATATTGGCGATGCGTATAAACAGCTCTGCACCCGCTATCGCCGCGATATTCCGCAGCTGTTTGTCTATAACGCGCTGTGCATTATCAGCGACGGCGTCAATAACCGCATGGGCAACCTGTTTGCGCCGTACGAGTATTTCTACTCCTGGCGTAAAGTCACCGGCAATGAAAACCGCGAGCAGGACGGCATCCCGTCCCTGCACTCGATGATTCAGGGGTTGTTTCAGCCGGTCCGCCTGCTGGACGTGATTAAAAACTTTATCTGCTTCCCGGATAAAGCCAAACATGAAGTGAAAATTTGCTGCCGCTACCCGCAGTATTATGCGGCGCGCAAGCTGTACTACAGCATCGAACGAGCGCGTAAACCTTTCGGCGACGGCAAGGGCGGCACCTACTTTGGCGCGACCGGCTGCGGCAAGAGCTACACCATGCAGTTCTTAACCCGTCTGCTGATGAAAAGCGTCGAATTCGCCAGCCCGACGATCGTGCTGATCACCGACCGCACCGATCTGGACGATCAGCTCTCGGCGCAGATGTGCAATGCCAAAAACTATATCGGCGACGACACCGTGGTGCCCGTCACCAGCCGCGACGATCTGCGGGAAAAACTGGCCGGTCGCAACAGCGGCGGCGTCTTCCTGACCACTATCCATAAATTTACCGAAGATACCGAACTGCTCTCCGGGCGCAGCAATATCATCTGTATTTCCGACGAAGCGCACCGCAGCCAGGTTAACCTCGATCAGAAAGTGATCGTCGATAAAGAGAGCGGCAAGGTGCGCAAAACCTACGGTTTCGCCAAATATCTGCACGACTCACTGCCGCAGGCCACCTACGTTGGTTTTACCGGCACGCCTATCGACGCCACGATGGAAGTCTTTGGCAACATCATCGACAGCTACACCATGACCGAATCCGTGCAGGATGAGATCACCGTGCGCATCGTCTACGAAGGCCGCGCCGCGAAGGTCATCCTCGATGCCGGTAAGCTGGAAGAGGTGGAAAAGTATTACGAAGAGTGCGCCAATGCGGGCACCAACGAGTGGCAAATCGACGAGAGCAAAAAAGCCAGCGCCACCATGAACGCCATTCTTGGCGATGAAGACCGCCTGAAAGCGCTGGCGGAAGACTTTGCGAAACACTATGAAAAACGTGTCGCCGAAGGCTCCACGGTGAAAGGCAAAGCGATGTTTGTCTGCGCCAGCCGCGAGATTGCCTGGGATTTCTATCGTCAGTTGAAAGACTTTCGTCCCGCGTGGTTTGAGGTGAAACAGGCCCCGGATGGGGTTGAACTGACCGAGCAGGAGGAGAAAGATCTGCCGCCGTCCGAAATGGTCAAGATGGTGATGACGCGCGGTAAAGACGATGACGCGAAACTGTACGAGCTGCTGGGCAGTAAAGAGTACCGCAAAGAGCTGGATAAACAGTTCAAAAACGCGAAGTCGAACTTCAAAATCGCCATTGTGGTGGATATGTGGCTTACCGGTTTTGACGTGCCGGAGCTGGACACCATTTATATCGATAAGCCGCTGCAAAAGCATAACCTGATCCAGACCATCTCCCGCGTTAACCGCAAGCTGGAAGGCAAAAGCAAAGGGCTGGTCGTCGACTATATTGGCATTAAGCGCCAGATGAACCAAGCACTGGCGATGTATTCGCGCATCGACGCCACCAACTTTGAAGATATTCAGCAGTCGGTGATTGAGGTAAAAAACCATCTCGATCTGCTGGCCCAGGTGTTCCATGAATTCGACAGCCGCCCTTATTTCAGCGGCGAGCCGCAGGCGCAACTTGCCTGTCTGAACCTAGCGGCAGAATTTGTCTTGCGCACCCAGAAGCTGGAACGCCGCTTTATGGGGCTGGTGAAGCGGCTGAAAGCGGCCTATGACGTCTGCTGCGGCAGCGAGGCGTTGTCGCAGGCCGAACGCGACCATATCCATTTTTATATTGCCGTGCGCTCTATCGTCTTCAAGCTGACCAAAGGCGACGCGCCGGACGTTACGCAGATGAACGCCCGCGTGCGCGAAATGATCGCCGAAGCGCTGAAAGCCGACGGCGTGGAAGAGCTGTTTTTCCTTGGCGACAAGAAAGCGGAATCGATCGATATTTTCGACGACGATTATCTGGCACGCATTAATAAGATCAAACTGCCGGCCACCAAAATCCAGCTGCTGCAAAAGCTGCTGGAAAAAGCCATCAGCGACTTTAAACAGATCAACCAGCTTCAGGGGATTAATTTCACCCGTCGTTTCCAGTCCATTATGGATAAATATAACGAGCGTCGGGAAGATGACGTCCTCAACGGTGAAGAGTTCGATCATTTCAGCCAGGAGATGACCGACATTATCTACGATATTAAAACCGAAATGGGCACCTATGCCGAGATGGGGATTGATATTGAAGAGAAAGCCTTTTACGACATTCTGGCGCATATGCGCGATAAGTATCAGTTCACCTACGAAGAAGACAAGATGCTGGCGCTGGCGAAGGAGATGAAGGCGGTAGTCGATAACACGTCGAAGTACCCCGACTGGAGCAAGCGTGATGATATTAAAGCGAAACTGAAGGTAGAGCTGATTCTGCTGCTGCATAAACACAAGTTCCCGCCGGTGGCGAATGACGATGTGTATATGGGCGTGCTGGCGCAGGCGGAGAATTTTAAGCTGCACCAGATTAATACCGTGCATTAATTTTATGGCCGGATGACGCTCTGTTTATCCGGCCTGATTTATATTTCCCATCAATTTAATCACCCCATCAATATTTCCAGTAACGTCTTTATTTTTGTCTATTTTCAGCTGGCTTTATTTTTATTTACTGGGTAGATTTACAGGTGTTTTTTATCGCAAGACGCCCGTGCTGCAACACGAGCGCCTCGCTCATCACAATCACTATTTTCAAGGAATAGCCATTATGACTATCGTCCATTCTATTGCAGATCCGTGCGATCCAGAAGTCTCCCCGGCAAATAATCGTCTCGGTACCGTCAGCTATGCGAGTCGTTATCCGGATTACACGCATGTGCCGGCAATTATTATGAAAGGCCAGTGGCTGGCTGTCGCCGGTTTTACCACCGGAACCCCATTCGATGTCAGAGTGATGCCAGGCTGCATCGTGCTGACGGCAAAACTGCCGGAGCCGGAAGAGCCCGCGTTATTGCAGTCGCTGCGTCGGGTGTGCAAGCTGTCCGCGCGTAAGCAACAGCAGGTGCAGGAGTTTATCGACGTAATTTCAGCCAAGACACGCAGACAGGGATAATCCCCGCGCGCTGCGCTTACCGGGCCTGGAAATTCCGCTTCCCGTAGGCCGGATAAGGCGCAGCCGCCATCCAGCACAGGCCCCCCACTCACTCGGTAATCACAAATCGTGTCGCCGCAAAGCAGTTCAAAACGCGGTGCACCAGAAATACCATCGTTAACGTGGCCAGCAGCGCGACGGTAACGGAAGTGATGCGGTAGAGATCGCTGAACACCAGATCGCTGTCCGGGTGCAGGTTCTGGCCGAACATAATGCCGATGGTGGTGATACTGGCAAAACCCACGCCCGCACCGACTTTTTCCATTACATGCAGGCGGGCGCTGAACGCCAGTCCAAGGCCAATCAGCGGCATCATCAACAGCATATGATTGCTGAAATCATACACCAGCAGTTGCACCAGCAGAATGTACAGACAAGCCAGCACCACGCCGACCACGCGCCAGAGAGAGCTCAACACCGCGCCGCGATAATGCATCGGAAACAGGATCAAAATCCCCGCCATCAGCGCCGACAGCGAATCACTCAAATCGCAGATCTGGAAGACCACAAAAATCATTGTCGCTACCGAACCGGAAAGCAGCGACTCGTGGCGAACCCGGGCGTCATCTTTCTCAATGCGCGGCGGCGGCTGGCGGGGTTCCACGTCCGGGATCAGATAATGCAGCAACGCGCTCAGCACCACCGCCATGACGCAGGCTTCCATATTGGAGAACATCAGCGTATGCCAGTTGGTGGTGGGATAGCTCATAAAGTTGAGCATCGTGCTCTGGCACACCACGCCCATTGAGCCGAACAGAAACAGCGGTCCTTTGCTCATCAAACGAAAACGCATCACGTACAGGCCAAATACCACCAGCGTCATAATCAGCGGCCATTGTGAGAGATAGCCGACAATCAGTACCATTTCAACGCAGTTCACCGCCGCACTGAACACAAACTGTTTTGCCACATGGCGGTTGAACACCGGTACCAGCGACAGCAGCATCAGCGGATAAACCACAAAAAACACGCCGTACTGCACGTTGTAGAAGGTCGAGATACTCAGCGCGATTGTCCCGGCAACCGAGATACGCAGGGTCTGGCGAAAATCATTGGCGGTGTAGACAATATTCCCGTGCGGCGTAAAGACGTGAGCCAGGGTGTTAATAGACATAGTGCAGCCAGCTAACGAGGTGGATCTGCGCCCCGGCAAAAGTGCGGGCGAACATCCCCTCGCTGTTATACAGCTGTACCGTGGCGCGCGCCCCGGTCGGTAACGGCGTGTCGAGCGGTTCGTTCAGCGCGACGTGAATACGCATCCGCTGTGCATCGCGCACCCAGCGGGTGGACTGTTCCGGCTGCGACAGTTGGCCGTTAACCTGCTCCTGTCCCGCCAGAATACCGGCATCACTGCTGGTGACGCGAGCAGAGAAAACCTTGCCCGGCATGGCGTCGAACACCACGGCGGCATCGGTATCCACGCGAGTGTGGCGCAGGCTTTTTTCACGAAAGTCGGCCACGATATCAGTCTGGTGGCTGACCAGCGCCAGCAGCGGCGTGGCGGCGGTGGCGTACAGTCCGGGGCTAAGCTGGAGGTTGCTCACCGTGCCATCGGTCTGTGCATACACTTTGCTCCAGCCGAGGTTCAGTTGTGCCTCTTCCAGTGCATTACGGTATTTTTGCAGCGTCACGTTGCGGTTTTCATCGCGCTCGCCGCGTTGGATCAGCAGGTTCTGAATATTGGCATTGAGCGCCGACACCGACTGCTCGCTGGTTTGCCAGGCGGTGCGCACCTTATCGAGATCGGCTTGCGACACGTTCTGCATGGCGCTCAGGCGCTGATAGCGGTCAAAGGTGGTCTTGTCGTTCCGGGCGTTAAATTGCGCGGTGCGCAGATTGGCACGCGCAGAGGCGATCTGCGCATCCAGCTGTTGGTTGCTCAGCTTTGCCTGCTCAAGGGCGATTTGCGCAGCCTCGACCTTATTGATAAACGGCGTCGGATCCAGTTCGTACAGCAAGTCGCCCTTTTTCACCGGGCTATTGTTATGGACATGTACCTGCGAGACGTAGCCGGATACGCGTGAGGCAACAGGCGTTACCACGCGCATCACCGTGGAGTCCGGCGTCAGCGGGATCCAGATATCGGCAACGATAAACCAGGCGAATATTACCAGGAAAGCGGCAATACTCACCCTTACCCAACGGGCAAATTTTTGTTCTGGGGTCATCATAGTTTTTTAGTGTTGATTGTCTTCTTCGCGGATTGTCCGCAAATTGCAGGCGAGTTGATTTAAGGTCGCGCTGAAGGCGGCAAGCTCCGCTTCTGGGATGGTACACGTGACGCGATGTTGGTAGTTCTCAATCACCCGGTTGAGTTCTTCCAGCCTTGCTCGGCCTTGCGCGGTCAGCGTGAGCAGGCGAATGCGTTTGTCATAAGGCGATGTGGAACGCAGCAGATAGCCGTGCTTTTCCAGCTGTGAGAGAGTGCGCATCAGCGGCGGCAGTTCAATACCCTGCACCTGGGCCAGTTCACTGACCGAGACGTTATCTCCCAGTTGATACAACTGCATCAGTACCGTCCAGCTTGACTGCGTCAGGCCTGTGTCAGTAATAGCTGCATCAATAATAGCCCGCCACTGCCGCACCACCATCGCCATGCGCATTCCCATCGGGCGGCGGGCAAACAGTTCATCTTCAGTCATGCTTATTTCCCCTTCATCACTGAGAAGAAAATAATACTTATCATAGTAAGTATCAAGAAACACATCATTCAGAAGCATGAATTGATAAATGCCGTGAATACAAAAGAGGCCGGGGCGATAACCCCAGCCTCTGTCAATGAAAGAAATCACTCCACCTGATCGCGTCGCAGCCCGACGTCCCGCAGCCGCTCGTCGCTCATCTGTTGCAATACGCGCCGCGTTTGCGCTCGCAGCCGCCATGCCTTGTATGCCCGCCAGATCTGCACCAACCCAATAAACGGCTGTTTTGCGTGGTTCTCGTGAAATTCCATACCCCACCTCCTCACCTTGTCAGAGGCTTTATCTTCTCGGATTTACTGCCTGACAATACAGATTCAAAAAGTACTTTTATTTAACATACAGATTGATTAAAACAGTATCTGCACACGGTTTTTTCCACCGTTCTGTATTGGTTTATCAATCTGTATGGCAATAACGAGGGATACAGCATGACGCGTTACCAACATCTGGCCACACTGCTGGCCGAACGCATTGAGCAGGGGCTGTATCGCCATGGCGAGAAACTGCCGTCGGTGCGCAGCCTGAGCCAGGAACACGGGGTGAGCATCAGCACCGTGCAGCAGGCGTATCAGATGCTGGAACAGCGGCAGTTGATCACCCCGCAGCCACGTTCGGGCTACTTTGTCGCGCCGCAAAAAGCGCAGCCGCCGGTGCCGCTGATGTCGCGCCCGGTCCAGCGTCCGGTGGAGATAACCCAGTGGGATCAGGTGCTGAGCATGCTGGCAGGTCATGCAGATAAATCGATAATCCCTTTCAGCAGCGGCGTCCCTGATATCAATCAACCCAGCCTGAAACCGCTCTGGCGCGAGTTAAGTCGCGTGGTGCAACACAATTTAGGTGCGGTGCTGGGCTACGACGAACTGGCTGGATGCCGTGAACTGCGCAATCAGATTGCCCGTCTGATGCTGGACGGCGGATCGGTAGTGGCTGCGGATGATATCGTGATCACCAGCGGCAGCCAGAGTGGAATGTCGCTGGCACTATTGTCGGTCTGCCAGCCAGGAGATATCGTCGCCGTAGAATCGCCCGCCTATTACGGCACGATGCAGCTACTGCGCGGCTTAGGGATTAAGGTTATTGAGATCCCAACCGATCCGGATACCGGCATCAGTATTGAAGCACTGGAATTAGCGCTGGATCAGTGGCCCATCAAAGGCGTGATCCTGGTCCCCAACTGCAATAATCCCCTCGGATTTATTATGCCGGATGCACGTAAACGCGCTGTGCTCGCCCTCGCCCAACGGCACGATATTGTTATTTTTGAAGACGATGTGTATGGCGAACTGGCAACAGAATACCCGCGCCCGCGCACCATCCACTCCTGGGATATCGACGGTCGGGTGCTGTTGTGCAGTTCGTTTACCAAATCCGTTGCACCGGGTCTGCGCGTGGGTTGGGTTGTTCCTGGGCGCTATCATGACAAACTTCTGCATAAAAAATACGCCGTTATCGGCACCAATGTTCCCGCCACGCAGCTGGCAGCGGCAACCTTTGTGCGCGAAGGCCACTATCATCGCCATGTCCGGCGTATGCGCCAGATTTATCAGCGTAATATGGAAATCTACACCTGCTGGGTGCGCGAATACTTCCCCTGTGGAATCTGCGTTACACGACCAAAAGGTGGCTTTATGCTTTGGGTCGAACTGCCATTGCAGGTTGATATGGTCTGCGTGGCTAAGCAGCTCTGTCGGTTGAAAATACAGGTCGCTCCGGGATCGCTGTTCTCCGCATCCGGAAAGTATCGCAACTGTGTGCGCATCAACTGCGCATTGCCGCCTGATGAGAAGCATCGGGAAGTGATGCAAAAACTCGGAGAAGCAGTGAAGGTGGCGATGGAGTAAATCGGTACGCCCGGTTTCGCCTCTGTCTAGTGGCTTAATCCCTGGATATCCTCAGCAGAAAGTCGGGTAATTCTTTGTACCGTGTTGATATCGATACCGTCTGCCAGCATGGTGCGTGCAATACGGAGCGCCTCAGCTCGCTGCCCCTCAATTAGACCTTCTTGTTTACCTTCTTGTTTACCTTTTTGCTGGCCTTCCTGCTGACCTTCGAGCCACCCTTTTTGAAATCCAGCCTCATGCAATCTGTCCGCAATCGTCATCAAATGCTCCTTATGCTGCGGTGAACGTTCGGCAACCCCACGAATAAACTCCCTGAATCGAGGTGCATCGCCTGTACGCAAAATATAATTAAACAGCGTCTTTATCTGACTGTCATTAGTCAGTCCGGTAACTAACAGAGAAACAATTTGCTCAACCAGTCCCATAAGATCGCGCTGGTGGATATGTTTTTGTATTAGCTCTAGCAACGCCATACGCCGATGTTGCACAATCTCATCGTCCGGAATAACCGTAATATCCACCAGCGGAAATGCCGCAGCATACAACTGACGAGCCAATTTCGGACTGGCAAATTCATCCAGCCAGCACAGCGAGTAGGGATACGGGCTTTTAGCGCCGTGATAAAACAACATCGGCACCACCAGCGGCAACTGCTGATGCCCGGCATCTAAATGCTTCTGCATGGCCGCAACCGCATAGCGCATCAACCTGAATGCCATATGCGCATTCGGTGTACTCTGGTGTTCAATCACGACATAAATATACCCATCCCCATCCGTCGTTTTCACAGACCACAGCACATCGGAATAGTACGCACGTAATTCCTCTTCAATGAAACTGTCTGTCTCGAGTTTCAGCGTCTGAAAATCACAAAGTTCACACAGCGAAGCGGGAAGATGTATTTGGAGAAAATCCCGAGCGGTTTCAGGGTGATGCAAAAACGTTTTAAAGACCGCATCATGCGGCGTGGAAGTCGGTGTTTTGTTCATGGCGATCCGTCACCTGGGAATAAGATGCTGTGACTGTAGCGCCGCAAAACCGCCCCCCTCACCTGCAACTTTCTCTCTTTGCGAGACGTTTTCAGAGATAAAAACGTCCCGTTGTAACGTCTGCAATTGTCTGGAACGCATCACGCAGAATCACTATTTCAATGCGCATTCCCGCTTTTTGACCGCACGGCCTGTGTTATAACAAACCATCACTTTCAGGGAGGACACGATGTGACGCATACCCGGGATATTCCACAATCGTTCTGGCGAGACGAACAGCTCCCGTGGCTGGAACTACGCAGCACCTGGCAAAGCCAGCAGGCCTATAAGCGTCATAACCACTCTCAGCTCTCGATTGGGGCGATTCTTGAGGGGGAAACATGCAGCCAGTGCGATGGAAAAGATTATCACCTGAAAGTGGGCGATCTGATTGTGATCCCGCCATTGGTGCCACACAGCTGTAATCCCGTGAACGGACTGTTTCGCAGCTATCACATGCTTTATCTTGATGTCCGGTGGTGTCTTGTCCATCTGCCTGCGCTCAACAACAATCAAATGCTTTGCTCGCGCGATCCCGTTATTCGCGACCCGCAATTATTCCAGCACTATATGAACCTCGTGGCGCTTATGCAGCAACGGCAAACGACGCAGATAACGGATGCCGCACAAGCATTGCTGCGCTCGCTGCCATTGCAATCGGTAACACCGGAAAACCAAAGCACCGCCAGCCAGTATCTGCGTGAACGGTTGCAGACCAATCTGCTGGCTCCGCCCTCGCTGGACAATCTGGCGCAAGAGTGCGGCATGCGTAAAGAAACACTGATCCGTACCTTTAAGCAGGACACAGGACTCACGCCTGCAAGTTATCTGAATATCTTGCGGATTGACTATGCCCGCCAGCGGCTTCGTGCCGGGGACGAGATTGCCGATGTCGGCTATCAGAGCGGTTTTGCCGACCAGAGTCATTTCCACCGCACCTTTGTCCGCTACACCGCAGCAACACCGCGCCAGTACGCGTTGGGACGATCAATTTCAGACAATAAATAGCGTTATGCCAGGCGTAGGGTGATCGCAGGTTCATTCTCTGAGGTCGCTATGTCACTGCTTTCTGTACTTTTTCCATCGGTTTTTCCCGCACTGGCGCTGGCACATTTTGTCGCTCTGCTAAGCCCCGGGCCGGACTTCTTTTTACTGGTCGGTTACGCCGCCCGTTACCGGATGCGCGGCAGCACCGGGCTGTGTGTGGGTATCGCCATAGGCAATGGGCTGTATATCCTGCTGGCGATTATCGGTTGGGGGATCCTGCGCCAACGTCCCCTGCTGTTTACGGTTATTGAGCTTGTGGGCGCGCTCTATTTATTGTGGATAGGCAGCCTGCTAATACGCAGCCGCCCGCAAACCCTGTCCGGAGCAGACGCCCCGTCTACCTGCCCGGGATTTAGCAAACAGCTGCTGCTGGGGTTAGGTTCGTCGTTGCTCAACCCCAAAAATGCGCTGTTTTATCTGGCGCTGATGACCGCACTGCTCGGCCCATCGGTGACGCTGCTGCAACAAGCCGTGAGCGGGATCTGGATGACCAGCGTGGTGCTGGTGTGGGATCTGTTGATCGTTATGTTCATAGGTTTACCGCAGATCCAGCGACGGTTAACCAGAGGAATATTGTGGGTAGAGCATATCGCCGGGGGCGTACTGATTGTCTTCGGCGGTGCGATCGTGCTGCGTTTTCTGCAGAGCATCACTTTCTGATAAGCGAGATGAATTTCTGCAAATAAAGCGGATAAACTCGTTTAATTAATATCCAATCCGCATTACACTTTGGGTGGCTATTATCCATTCAACTAATTCTTCCCGAGGTGCGATGTGCTGATTGTTACCTGTAATCGTTACGTTTTCTGACCCGAGTCTGAAAACGTTTCTCCTGCTTGCGCCTTGCGCGGGCAGCGTTTTTGATTACATGAAATTCAGTACATTTGCAGTCTGCATTTTTCTGTCATCGGCCTGACGTCTCAAAGACGGTATTGAATTTCGCTATTCCCGTTGAGGGTTTTCTCCCGACAAGGAGCTGTTTTATGCAACGGATTTTCGCGTTTTTCTCCCAACGCGCCACGACGCTATTTTTCCCCATCGCGTTGATTCTGTACGACTTCGCCGCCTATCTGTCGACGGACCTGATCCAACCCGGCATCATTAATGTCGTGCGCGATTTCAACGCCGATGTCAGCCTGGCACCGGCTGCAGTGAGCCTTTATCTGGCAGGCGGCATGGCGCTGCAATGGCTGTTAGGCCCGCTTTCAGACCGGATTGGTCGTCGACCGGTGCTGATTGCGGGTGCGTTAATCTTTACGCTCGCCTGCGCGGCCACGCTGTTCACCACCTCAATGACGCAATTTCTGGTTGCGCGTTTTGTGCAGGGCACCAGCATCTGCTTTATCGCCACTGTGGGTTATGTCACGGTGCAGGAGGCGTTTGGGCAAACGAAGGCCATTAAGCTGATGGCGGTAATCACCTCCATTGTGCTGGTTGCGCCGGTTATTGGCCCACTCTCCGGGGCTGCGCTAATGCACTTTGTCCACTGGAAGTTTCTGTTTGCCATTATTGCCGTCATGGGGCTTATCGCCTTCGTTGGCCTGCTACTGGCAATGCCGGAAACCGTCCAGCGCGGCGCGGTGCCGTTCAGCGCGCGTGGCGTGCTGCGCGATTTCCGCGACGTTTTCCGCAACCGGGTATTCCTGTTTGGCGCAGCCACGCTGTCGCTAAGCTATATCCCGATGATGAGCTGGGTGGCAGTCTCACCCGTGATCCTGATTGATGCGGGCGGCATGACCACATCGCAGTTTGCCTGGGCGCAGGCGCCAGTATTTGGTGCGGTGATCGTCGCCAATATGGTGGTGGTTCGTTTTGTGAAGGATCCAACCCAACCCAGTTTTATCTGGCGCGCCGTGCCTGTTCAACTGAGCGGGTTAGCGGTGCTGATCGCGGGTAATTTGCTGTGGCCGCACGTCTGGCTGTGGTCGGTGCTGGGAACCAGCCTGTATGCGTTTGGCATTGGAATGATCTTCCCAACGCTGTTTCGTTTTACGCTTTTTTCCAACAACTTACCGAAGGGCACTGTTTCCGCGTCACTGAATATGGTGATCCTGACGGTGATGGCGGTTTCTGTCGAAATCGGGCGTTGGCTGTGGTTTAACGGTGGCAGGATCTCGTTTCATCTGCTGGCGGTTGTGGCGGGGATCGCTGTCGTGTTCACGCTGGCAGCCTTGCTCAAACGGGTGCGCCAGCATGAGGCGACGACGTTAGCCACAGAGAGCTAACATGCCGGATGGCGCTTACGCTTATCTGGCCTGCATAGTTGCAACAGGCCGGATATGACGTTTGCGCCACATCCGACACAACTCACATCACCTTAAGCAATACGCGCAAATCCCGCTTCGAGATCGGCAATCAGATCGTCGATATCCTCAAGGCCGATATGCACCCTGACCAGCGTGCCGCTGAAATCCACCTCTCCTGCCGGGCGAATGCTGTTCAGTTCCTCCGGCTGATTCGCCAGAATGAGCGACTCAAACCCGCCCCACGAATAAGCCATATGGAACAGCGAGAAGTTATCGAGGAAATTCGCCATCTGCTCGTCGGTAAGTCTCTTTTTCAGCACGAACGAGAACAGACCTGAGCTTCCGGTAAAGTCACGCTGAAAATACTCGTGCCCCGGACACTCCGGTAAGGCCGGATGATTCACCCGCGCCACTTCCGGTCTGGCCGACAACCAGCGGGCAATATGGATGCTGCTTTCCTGATGCTGCTTCAGGCGTACAGCCAGGGTGCGCAATCCACGGCTGCCGTTGTAGGCCGTATCGGCATCCAGCGTTTGTCCCATCAGATAGGAATTTTCACGCAGGCGATCCCAGCAACGGGCGTTGGACACCGCCGTGCCTAACATGCCGTCCGAATGACCAATGGTGTACTTCGTTCCCGCCTGAATGGAAATATCCACGCCATAATCCAACGCTTTAAACAGCACACCCGCTGCCCAGGTATTGTCGATCATAATGACAATCTCCGGGTTCACCGCGCGGATCGCCTTCACCATTCCCGGCACGTCCTGCACTTCCATGGTGATTGAACTGGGGGATTCCAGGAATACCACTTTCGTTTCAGGACGCAGAAGATCGACAATACCCGGGCCGATCAGCGGATCGTAATAGGTGGTTTCAACGTTGAATTTACTCAGGATCTTATTACAAAAATCCTGGGTTGGTTCATAGGCCGCGCCGGTCATCAGGATATGGTCGCCGCTTTGAACAAACGCCAGAATCGCATTAGTGACCGCCGCCGCACCGCACGGGTACAGCGCGCAACCAACGCCTCCTTCCAGCTCGCTCATGGCCTTCTGGAAAGCAAAGTGCGTGTATGTGCCGCGACGACCGTAAAACAGTTCGCCGTTCGCACGATTGGCGGTGGCAAATTTCTTGTCCTTCACGGTATCAAACACCAGCGAAGAGGCGCGTTGGATCACCGGATTCACCGCTCCCTGGGTATAACGTTTGTCGCGACCCGCAACAACCAGGTGCGTCTCAAGCTTCATTGCGTCTTTCATAACATCTCCTGTTCTTAATCCGTGTGAAAATCTATACCACCGTAGCAGTAGAGTTTATTTCAGTGTTGATCTGCTTTTTTCCAGCGAACCGTTCAACAATCTGCGCCGCATTCAAATCATGGATTACGTTAATCAACGTGGCTGGCGCATCGGTAATGGTGCCCAGCACCACCAGCATCGGGATCGCTTCCATTGGCAGACCCAGCGTGGTGACGATAAAGATTTCACCGAGGAACGCCCCGCCCGGCACGCCGCCGACGATAATGGCGGAGAGCACCGCAATCAGCATCGTCAGGAAGAAGGTTTCGGTAGTGAACTCCATGCCCAGTACGGAATAGATAAAGACAATTTTCAGCGCGGCAATCATCGCCACGCCGCCTTTGTTCAGGTTAACCAGCAGCGGAATGGAAACATCAACGATTTCCGGGTTAATCCCCATCGCCTTACCGGCACGCAGGGTCACCGGGAGCGTCCCCAGCGAAGAGCAGGTTCCCAGCGCGGTCGCGGAGGGTTCAATCGCGTTTCGCCAGAAGGCTTTGACTGCTGGAACACCGCCGCCAATGTACGAATAGATAATCGAGCCAAAAACAAAGTAGACCAACGTGGCGACCATAAACAGGCCGATAGCACGGGCAAAGGTTAACAGCAGTGCAGAGTCCTGACTGGCCATGGTGGCCGCGAAATAACAGCCCAGACCAACCGGCGCCACCTTCATAATGATCGAGACGATCTTCATGATCACGGTATTAGCATCTTCCAGCAGCGACGCAATGCGTTTACCGGCCTGATCTGATTGCCCAATCGCCACTCCGGCGATGATCGCCATTACGATCAGCGCCAGAATATTGGACTTAGAAAACAGTCCGATAAAGTCGCTGGTGGTGATCATGCTGACAAAATCCATCTTGCCACTGCCCGCCTGCACCGACTGCGAGAGATCGATAGTGACGCCCTGCGCCGGGTTATACCATAGCGCCAGCGCGACGATCCCGGCCGCCGGAATAAAGGCCATCGCGATCGAAACAATAAAGATTATCGCCATGATGCGCCCTAACCTTTTCAGGTCGGTCATACTGGCGATGGACGACATGACGCTGATCCCCACCAGCGGCACAATAATCATAAATAACAGGTTCAGGAATATCTGACCTATAGGCTGGAGTTTACCTGCAAACGATGGGGCATAAATGCCTAATAAGCCGCCAATCACCAAAGCAACTAATAAAATAATCGACGATCTGTAGGGTTCGAGTCGTGACCACATAATCGGTACCTTTAGAATAATAATTAATGAGATTAAATTCACAATGTGATGAGTTTCCGTTTCGCCTCCTTTTATTTTGTGACGTAACTCACCTAAGTTGTTATTTTTTCATTTTGCCAGCAAGTTGTTTCCTGTGATTCAATAGTTGCATGTTTAAAAGATGAATGTAACGGCCTATTCGTACCGTTTTTGCAAATCACTTGTGAATTTAAGGAAATTATGAGTACGCCGATTTCACTTAAGCATCTTGAGTTTTTTACTAAAATCGTCGACTGCGGAGGATTGTCAGAAGCCGCGGCACAGCTCAACGTCTCGCCGTCTGCGGTCAGCAAAAGCCTGGCGGCGATGGAAGATACGTTAGGCACGACATTAATTAAACGCACCACCCGCAGTATTACCCTGACCGATGCCGGGCAATATCTCTTTAATCGCGCTAACAAGCTGTTGAAAGAATTCGATGAAACACTGAACACTACTTCCGGTTATTACCATAACCCGCAGGGTGAATTACGTATAACCTGCTCCATTGCGTTTGGTTATTCCCGACTGGTGAACCTGGTGGATAAATATCGCTCCCAGTTCCCGGATGTGAATCTGTATATCGATCTCAACGATAACTTTGTGAATCTGAACGAAACGGATTTCGACATTGCCCTGCGAATTTCCACCGCACCGCCGCAAAACTATGCGATGCGCAAACTGGTGCCTGTTCGCTGGGCGTACTGTGCCTCACCCGGCTACCTTGCCAAAAAAGGCATGCCCCAGCGCCGGAGCGATCTGGTAGATCATGATTGCCTGGTTTACCCGGGCCTCACGCCGGTGCTGAAGGTGGCAGATGAACAGGATCGACTGCATCAGTTAAAACTGCATATGCCGATCCAGGCCAACAGCAGTCTGGTGCTGTTGAAATCGGTGTTAGAAGATCAGGGGGTGGCGTATTTGCCCACTTATCTGATTGGCGATCATATTCAAAAAGAAGAGATCACGCCGCTAATGCTCGACGGCACCATCACCTGTGAAACTCACACCCTGTATGCACTGTACTTTCCCAGCAAGTACAGCAACCCGAAAGTGCGTTCGTTTATCGATTTTCTGGTGGCAGAACTCGGCCCCTTACCCGCCTGGGACAACTGGATCCCGAAGTAAGGTCTCTCCGCCTGAAAATGGGACGCGCACCACATTTTTTGCGCGATCCCCCCGTCTGGCTCTATCCTTAAGCCTATGAATAAAATTGCTGAACTCAAACGCGCCAAGCGACTGGCGCTCTCATTGCTGCTGATTGCGGCCGCCACCTTCGTCATCACGCTGTTTCTGCCGCCTAATTTCTGGGTTCTCGGGACCAAGGCGATCGCTGAAGCAGCGATGGTAGGCGCGCTGGCGGACTGGTTCGCTGTGGTGGCGCTTTTTCGTCGGGTGCCGATCCCGTTTATTTCGCAACATACGGCGATTATCCCTCGCAATAAGGATCGGATCGGCGAAAATCTCGGGCAGTTTGTGCAAGAGAAATTCCTCGATACCCAATCTCTGGTAGCTCTGATCCGCCGCCATGAACCGGCGCTTCTAATCGGCAACTGGTTCAGCCAGCCGGAAAACACCCAGCGTATTGGTCAACATCTGCTGCAGATCATGAGCGGCTTTCTGGAGCTGACCGACGACGCTCGCATCCAGCGGCTGATCAAGCGGGCGGTGCACAAAGCCATCGACAAGGTCGATCTCTCCGGAACCAGTGCTCTGATGCTGGAAAGCATGACCAAAAACAATCGCCATCAGGTACTGCTCGACACGCTCATTGCCCAGCTTATTGCCCTGCTCCAGCGCGACAGTTCGCGGACATTTATCGCCCGACAGATAGTGCACTGGCTGGAGACCGAGCATCCGCTGAAAGCAAAGATCCTGCCGACCGAATGGCTGGGCGAACACAGCGCCGAGCTGGTATCGGAAGCCGTTAACTCCTTGTTGGATGACATCAGCCACGATCAAGCGCATCAGATCCGCCACGCGTTCGATCGCGCCACGTTTAAGCTCATCGACAAGCTCAAAAACGATCCTGAGATGGCAGTGCGGGCCGAAAGCATGAAAAGCTATCTGAAGGAAGACGAAGCCTTCAACCGTTATCTTGGCGAACTGTGGGCAGATCTGCGCCAGTGGGTGAAAACAGATATTAACGCCGACGATTCCCGCGTGAAGCAGCGCATTGCCAGCGCCGGGCAGTGGTTTGGCGAAACGCTGGTTGCTGACAGCGCCTTGCGTGCCTCACTCAATGGGCATCTGGAGCAGGCCGCACATAAAGTTGCCCCGGAGTTTGCCTCCTTCCTGACACGCCATATCAGCGACACAGTGAAAAGTTGGGATGCACGCGATATGTCACAGCAAATTGAGTTAAACATCGGCAAAGATTTGCAGTTTATCCGCGTTAACGGCACGCTGGTCGGAGGTTCTATTGGGCTGGTGTTATATCTGTTGTCACAAATTCCGTCCCTGCTGACGCTGGCGAATTTTTAAGGAGAAAGGTTTTTGCGTCGTTTATTTTTTTACTTTTCATTATCATTTACACATGTAATATAACAATCACCCGACTCACTGTGTGAAATCAAGGTGCGTATGTCTCAGGGAAGTCCAGATTCAAATCGCCATGCCATCAGCGTCGCACTCTTTGGCATGCTGGTCTTAACGCTGGGCATGGGGATTGGGCGCTTTCTGTATACCCCAATGCTGCCGGTACTGCTGTCGGAAGGTCAATTTACGTTTGACCAGCTCTCGTGGATTGCCAGCGCCAACTACGCCGGATATCTGGCGGGAAGCCTGCTCTTCTCCTTCGGGCTCTTCCACCTTCCCTCACGCTTACGCCCGATGCTGTTAATTTCTGCACTCGCCACCGCCGGACTGATTCTGGCGATGGCCAGCTTTACACAGCCTGTGCTGGTCATGCTGATCCGCTTTCTGGCGGGCGTCGCCAGTGCCGGTATGATGATCTTTGGCTCGATGATCGTTCTGCATCATACCCGTCATCCCTTCGTGATCGCCGCGTTGTTCTCCGGCGTTGGCGCTGGCATTTTGATGGGTAATGAATATGTCATCAGTGGTCTGCACTTTGCGCTGTCATCACACACGTTGTGGTTAGGGGCAGCGGCAGCCTCGGCTCTGTTCTTTGTGCTACTGGTTATGCTTCTGCCCTCTCGCGACCATACGCTCCCCGCCGCGCCCCCGGTAAAAACAGAGCATCAGCCGATGTCCTGGTGGCTGCTGGCGCTGCTGTACGGGCTGGCCGGATTTGGTTACATCATTGTCGCCACCTACCTGCCACTGATGGCGAAAAGCGCCGGTTCGCCTCTGCTGACGGCTCATCTCTGGTCGCTGGTTGGCATATCGATTATTCCGGGGTGTTTCGCCTGGCTGTGGGCCGCCCGACGCTGGGGAGTATTGCAATGCCTGACGGCGAATTTGCTGATACAAAGCGCCTGCGTGGTCATGACGCTCGCCAGCGATTCCTTGCCGCTGCTGGTGATAAGCAGCGTCGGTTTTGGTGCAACGTTTATGGGCACCACGTCGCTGGTGATGCCGCTCGCCCGTCAACTTAGCGTGCCGCGCAATATTAATCTGCTGGGTCTGGTCACCCTGACATACGGCATTGGACAAATTCTCGGACCGCTATTAACCAGCCTGCTGGGAAGCGGCGCAGTTGCCATCATCAACGCCACACTGTGTGGTGCGGCAGCGCTGCTTTTCGCCGCGTTAATTAGCGCCGCACAATTATACAAACAGCGATTCATCACCGCTAAAAGAATATAATCTTAAGCAGCAACAATATATCCAGGTAAATACCTGTCACGGTTTAAAAAGTATCCCGTAAGCTAATAACTTTGTCAGATTAAACACTCTTGATGAAAAATGGCTATAAATATCTTCCCGATTTACGCCATCAAACTGACTTTCAAAGTGAAGTAGCAAGACATATTTCATTCTTGGGTTTTAAACAAAACCCGGACAGAGAGTCATTACTCTAAACTTTCACTCTTATTAACAGAGCGATGTAACATTAATGCTTCAGCAATAATATCTTGTTTGCTTTTTCGTGTTTCAAATGCCAGCGTTCGCACATATTCCCATAAAGAGGTATCGACACGGGCACTTAAAAGAACCATATCTTTTGATCGGGTCCCTCTGGGTTTTCGAATATCGGGATAGTCTCGAGATGGCATTTTCAACTCCTGAACGTAATGACACGCTTATGGTTATGAAATATGCAGTTAGTGTAAAAACATGTCAACGGCAAAATACAGTCATAATAGTAATGAAATTGTTAATAAAAAGCAGAAAAATGGAACAATGTTTCAAGTGAAAGATGACATGTTTATGGAACAATATGTAATGTTAACTTTACGCTTATTCGATTTTATTCATTTGATTAAAAAACATGAGAAATTTACGTTAGACATACCACAACTCAAAACATCATAATGGCCAATAAGTTACACACCCTCATTAATGTATACATTTACGCGAAACGCTTGTTTTTATGCGTAGTTATGCCGATATGCCTTATCCTGATAACTGCAGGGATCGCGTTGATTCTCACTTTACCCAGATCCGTTTTGTCTAAAAATAAGCACGGAAAGGTAAAAATAAGGTAAATAACGCATTTTTTTGCACGCGAAAATAAGTTGTTTTTAATTGATATAAATCAATTTCCATCGCACAAAGACGGCGGAAAAATGATCATTTGAGGCGATGGAAACAATTTTTTACGTGTCATTCAAAACGTGAATATCGGCCTGGTAGGACAATGAATAAGGATACGTAAAAGTGCGGTGCGGGCCGCAATAGCCCGCTTATGAGAGAAGGAAAATCACGCATTAACTTTATCCAGCGGCCAGGAATCAAACAGATAACCATCAAAATCAATGTCATCTACATTTGAAAACTCCAGCAGGCGCTGTTTGACATTTTCCAGATGCTGCCACATGGCAAGCTTGGCCGCGCGAGCATCTTTTTTGATTAATGCCGCAAGGATCTGTTTATGGTCGCCCATCCATTCTTTGCGGTAATGAGTGTCGTCGAGGTGGCTATGGAGCTGGATCCACATCGGGTTGTTCTCACGCCACTGCCATGACTGGCGAAACAGCTCCACCAGCATGCTGTTATGCGTGGCTTCGGCGATGGCGAGATGGAACTGCATGTCGCCGCTTTCAGAACCGTTTGGCTCGCTGGACGCCAGCTCCCGCTCTTCGAGCCGCAACGCCTGGCGCATTTTGACGATATCTTCGCGGGTAGCCTGCAGCGCGGCAAATTCAGCGATATTGCTTTCCAGCAGCTGCCGCGCCTGCAGCAGCTCAAACGGCCCCGCATCATTGCAATGATTTGCATCCGTACTGTCGATGGTCTGCGCATCCGCATTATCGAGCACGTAGATCCCGGCCCCGCGCCGCACGTCCACCAGGCCTTTAATTTCCAGCATGATTAACGCTTCGCGAACCACCGTGCGAGTGACATTGAGCATCTCGGCAATTTCACGCTCTGGTGGTAAGCGTTCACCGGGCTGGTACGGCGTCTGAACAATCAGATCGCGGATCATGGCACCCACTTCCTGGTAGGGTCTTTGCTGAGAAGTGTTCGATTTCATCGTGTTATGTCCGTCAGATGCGTGTAATCAGATACGGTGAATAAGTACCGAACTATAGCATTTGCGGGAAGCCAAAAACAGAAAATGGGTCAACCAAACCAATATTTTGATTGACCCGTCATAGTTCGGAGCTTATGCGTCAGCGCTTAATGCCGCAACGCACTCACGTGCGCCGTGTTCACATAACTGTTGATACACCGCAATAATGGTCTCCACAAAGTCGGCGTTTTCCGCCAGGTCATAACCAAAAATGCCAGACAGCCCCAGCAGCGCCGTCACGCGCTCGGCCCCCTGGTACTGTCGGTTAATGCGCTGGAATTCAGCCAGCATTGGGTCGACAACATCAATGGCCTGCCCCTGCTCATCCACACCGTGGGTGTAGCGCATCCAGCCCGCCACGCCCAGCGCCAGGTGACGCCAGCCGCTGGCGTTTTGCAGATGCAGGCGCACTGGATCAAGCAGGCGCTGCGGCAGTTTCTGGCTGCCGTCCATCGCAATTTGCCAGGTACGGTGGCGCAGAGACGGGTTGCTAAAACGCTCGATCAGCAGGGTCGCGTAAGCGTTGAGATCGGTGCCTTCCGGCATCGAGAGCGTCGGCGCCTGCTCCTGCATCATCAGCGCAAACGCCGCTTTGCGGTACGCCGGATTCGTCATGGTATCGGCGATAGTTTCATAGCCGCCGAGATAGCCCAGATACGCGAGGAAAGAGTGGCTGCCGTTGAGCATGCGCAGTTTCATCATTTCAAACGGCACCACGTCGGCCACGAACTGTGCGCCAACCTTGTCCCAGTCAGGACGACCGTTGACAAAATTGTCTTCAATTACCCACTGACGGAACGGCTCGCAGGCGATAGCACACGGATCGTAAACGCCCAACTGGTCGGCAATCTCCTGTAACGTTTCCGGCGTCGCTGCCGGAACAATGCGGTCGACCATGGTGCACGGGAAAGTGGCATTAGCTTCAATCCACTGCGCCAGCTGCGGGTCGCGCGCCTGCGCCAGCCCCAGCACCGCGACTTTCGCCACATGCCCATTTTCACGCACGTTATCGCAGGACATCACGGTGAAGGCAGCCAGCCCCTGCTCACGACGCAGGTACAGCGCTTGTACGATGTAACCAATCGCCGATTTCGGCGCGGTAGGATTCGCCAGATCGTGTTTAATCAGCGGGTTATTGAGATCTAACTGACCGCTGGCCGCATCGGTGCAGTAGCCTTTTTCGGTGACCGTCAGCGAAACAATTGCCGTCTGCGGGCGCGCCATAGCCTGTAAAATACCGTCACAGCCGTCAAGGTCCGGGTGCAGCGCTTCTTTCATTGAACCGATCACTTTCAGCACGGTGTTGTCCGCGCCTTTTTCCGCCACGGTATACAGCAGTTGCTGCTTGCGCAGATTTTCAATCAGTACGCAGTCGTTACCCGGCATCAGGTTAACTTCACAGATCCCCCAGTCGCTGTCGGTGGTTTCCAGCAAATGATGGGTGTACAGCGCCTGATGCGCGCGGTGAAAAGCGCCGCATCCCAGGTGAACAATGCGGGATTGCAGGCGCGAGCTGTCCCATGCAGGGCGCGCAACCGGCAGGTCGCTATTGGCAATTGTCGTTGTCATCGTGAACTCCAGAACCCGTTGAAAGACCAACGGATGAGAAAAGAAAAAGCCGGCCAGACAGGTGGCCGGCAACTCGCTTTAGCGGCTGAAGAAAGCGCGCTGGATAGCCATCTCAACGCCGCGCACTTCCGCCAGCCCTTTCAGGCGACCAATCGCGGAGTAGCCTGGGTTGGTTTTCTTTTTCAGATCGTCCAGCATCTGGTGGCCATGGTCCGGACGCATCGGGATCAAATCTTCCTTCCCTTCCGCTTTACGGCGTTGCTCTTCTTCAACGATCGCTTTCACCACTTCGTACATGTCGACGTCGCCATTAAGATGCGCCGCCTCATGAAAGGTTTTCGGATTATCTTCACGCAGCGTGGAGCGCAGATGGGTGAAGTAAATGCGTGGGCCAAACTGTTTAATCATGTCGACCAGATCGTTATCCGCCCGCACGCCGTAGGAACCGGTGCACATAGTGAAACCATTCGCCATGCTGTTAACCGTATCGACCATCCACTGCATGTCTTCCACCGTGGAAACAATGCGCGGCAGGCCGAGGATCGGGCGCGGCGGATCGTCCGGGTGAACTGCCATGCGTACGCCAGCTTCTTCCGCCACCGGAATAATCGCCTTCAGGAAGACGGCGAAATTCTCACGTAGCGCGGCTTTATCGATATCTTTATAGCGCGCAAGATGCTGGCGGAACTGGTCGAGCGTGTAGCCCTCTTCTGCCCCCGGCAGACCGGCAATGATGTTGCGGGTCAGACGCGCTTTGTCTTCATCGCTCATGGTGGCGAAGCGTTCATTTGCCTGAGCAATCTCTTCGGCGGTGTAGTCTGCTTCCGCGCCCGGACGCTGGAGGATATGCAACTCAAAGGCGGCAAATTCAATCTGGTCAAAACGCAGCGCTTTGGAGCCGTCTGGCAGGACGTATTCCAGGTCGGTACGGGTCCAGTCGAGAACAGGCATGAAGTTGTAGCACACGGTACGAATGCCGCACTGGGCCAGGTTACGCAGGCTTTGCTGGTAGTTGGTGATCCACTGCAGATAGTTGCCGGAACGGGTTTTAATGTCTTCGTGGATCGGCACGCTTTCGACGACCGACCAGACCAGGCCCGCCTGCTCAACAATAGTTTTGCGCTTCAGGATTTCATCAACCTTCCACACCTCCCCGTTAGGGATATGGTGCAAAGCGGTGACAACGCCTGTGGCACCCGCCTGACGTACATCCGCTAAGGTGACCGGATCGTTAGGACCATACCAGCGCCATGTCTGTTCCATGTTTTATTCCTCGTTTACGTTATGGACTCGACGATATGGCATATAAATTCCCCCTTTTGGTATGACATGTCAACCTGAAGCGATAAATTGGTTAACCAAATCACGGTTTATGCCGATTAGATCGCCTAATTAAGGCCATTCAGTTCGGTAAGACTGTAAACATGTAACGCAATATGACATTCATCGCATCAATGGTTAACCAATATAGGTAGCATCTCAACCAAAAATCATAATAGTTCAACCAAGCTGGCGATCCCCGCCGTTACCGCCGCCACCACTCACTCGTTGTTCCCGCCACAGCCGGGGCCGGTTGCGCTGGTTAACGCCTACGGCGCGGACATGGGCATGGTCTACATCTATGGCATTCTGGTGATCATTCCGAGCGTGAGCTGCGCCGGGCTTATCCTGCCAAAGTTCCTCGGCAACCTCGATCGCCCAACGCCGTCGTTCATGAAAGCCGACGTACTGGTTGACCAGAACAATCTGCCCTCCTTCGGCGTGTCTATTCTGGTACCGCGCGTGGTCACGACAGGCAGTGGGTGATGAATGCCTTTGAAAACGCAGTGAAAAGCATCGCCATGGTGCTCCTGATCATCGGCACAGGCGGCGTACTGAAGCAGACCATTATTGATACCGGCATTGGCAATACCATCGGCATGCTGATGTCGCACGGCAATATCTCTCCGTACATCATGGCGTGGTTGATAACCGTGCTTATTCGTCTGGCAACCGGTCAACTGGTTGGCGTCGACTCGGCGTTACTGGTGCTGGTGAACTCCGTTGTTGACCTGATTATCGTATTGATCATCAGCTTGATTGCATAACGTCGATACCGCTCTGGCTCTTCACGCCAGAGCGGTTCTGAATCCTGCCTCAACAATCCTCAATAATCAGATATACCGCCTTCACCGGGCCATGCACCCCAACCACCTTGATAAGCTCAATATCTGCCGTCGAACTGGGTCCACTGATAATGTTAATGCACGACGGCATACGCTCACCGGCCTGCGCCTTCTGATGCAGTTTCTCTGCCAGTTGGGCAACGCGCGGCAGGATAGTGCTTTTGCGCAGCACGAAAATCGAGGACTCCGGCAGCAGGCTAATTGAACGCCCGCGCTCCGGCGCGGAAAACAGCACTACGCCGCCGGACTCGGTCAGGCCATACTCGGCATACACCACCCCCACTTTCGCCTGCTCAGCCTCGGCAATATTTTCGCTGCCTCGCGCCGGGTCCCAGACCACGGCGTTGCATTCCTGCTGCAGACGTTCCGTGATGCCCAGTTCCACCAGTCGACTGTCGCCGCTGATAACCACCGGCTGACCCAACTCTTCGCACAGGCGTCGCGCGACTTCTGCGGCCTGTTCCTCGCGGGTCAGTTCGCAGCGGGCCAGCATCACCTCGCTGGCAAACTGGGTAAACGCATCGCAACGCTGTTGCGGGCTCAGCTCGGTCAGGCGCTCGTTGGCATAGTTGTTCACCGGCGCGGCATCCGCTTGCGGCTCAAAACGTAGAGGGCGGCCCAGCGCCTGGGCGATAGTGTTTAAAAACGCGGTACGGTTATCCATTCTTTTTCTCCTGCGCCTGATGTTTCTTAAACCAGCTGCGGAAGCTCTCACCGTCGGCATCAGGAAGATCGCGCGCCTCCATCCAGTCACCAATCGCGCCAACCTTAAGCGGAGTTTTGCCACCATTGATAAACCAGCTCGCCGCATGTGCGCCCGCCATCATCCCGACTTTCCACAGCCCCGGATGGCTATTGGCATACGCGAACATTTTTATCGCCCGACGCTCGGCTTTCGGGGTGATGCCTTCCTCGGCCATCACCCGACGATGCCGCAGGATCAGTTTTGACAGCGGAATCTTAACCGGACAAACGCTGTCGCAGGCCGTGCATAATGAACAGACGTAAGGCAGATCTTTAAAATCTTTATAGCCGCCGAGCAGCGGAGAGATCACCGCGCCGATAGGGCCGGGATAGATAGAACCATAGCCGTGTCCGCCAATGTGACGGTACGCCGGGCAGGTGTTCATACAGGCCCCGCAACGGATGCAGCGCAGCACATCGCGAAACGCCGAACCCAGCACCTGCGAGCGGCCATTATCGACAATCACCAGGTGAAACTCTTCCGGACCGTCGACATTATCCGCCTCACGCGGGCCGGTCAGCCAGGTGTTGTAGCCCGTCAGACGCGCGCCCACGGCGCTGCGCGCCAGCATGGTGATCAATACATCCACATCGGCAAAGGTCGGCGCGATACGTTCCATGCCCATCACCGCAATGTGTGTTTTTGGCAGCGTGGTGCACATCCGTGCGTTGCCTTCGTTGGTCACCAGGCAAACAGAGCCGGTTTCCGCCACAGCAAAGTTACAGCCGGTAATACCGATTTCAGCACTGAGAAAATCCTCGCGGATCTTCTGACGGATAAATAAGGTCATGGCTTCCGGGGTTTCCGGGCCGTCGTAACCCAGACGCTCGTGCAGCACGCGGCGGATCTGATAACGATCTTTATGAATAGCCGGGACCACAACGTGCGAAGGCGGATCCTGATCCAACTGCAGGATATATTCGCCGAGATCGGTTTCGATCACCTGAATTCCGGCATCCTGCAGCACATGGTTGACGCCGATCTCTTCGGTCACCATCGACTTGGACTTCACCACTTTCTTCGCGTTTTTACGCTGTGCAACCTGCAAAATGTAGCGGGTAGCGTCTTCTTTGGTCTTTGCGAAATAGACGTGGCCGCCGTTTTGCGTCACTTTCTCGGAGAGTTGATACAGGTAAGCGTCGAGGTTACTCAGAACGTGATCGCGGATCTGGCTGGCACGATCGCGCCAGTCTTCCCAGTGGCCTAGCTCATCAACCATTCTCTGCCGATTCGCACCAATACGCTCCTGCGCGTTGGCCACGGCTTTGCGCATGATTGGATCTTCGATCTGCTGACGAATGCGCAGTTTAAACTCTACATCGCTGGTTTTTATCGACATCTCTTTCCCCTCAGCGGCTCATCAGCACTTCAGCAATATGCATCACTTTGACCGGCTGGCCCTCACGTTGCAGCCGACCGCCAATATTCAGCAAGCAGCTGACGTCCGCGCCAATCAAATATTCCGGCTTCGCATCCATCAGATGTAAGACTTTCTCTTTCACCATCTCACCAGATATCTCGGCCATCTTGACCGAGAATGTCCCGCCAAAGCCGCAGCAGGTGTCCTGATCGGCAAATGTCATCAGCTCCAGCCCGCGCACGTTTTTCAGCAGCGTCAGCGGCTCTTCCTTCACCCCCAGCTTGCGGGTCAGGCTACAGGAAGGATGATATACCGCACGGCCCTGCAGGCTGGCACCGACATCCACCACGCCCAGTTTGTTGACGATAAAAGAGGTGAGATCCTGCATACGTCCGGCAACCTTCTCGGCGCGCAGCGCCCATTCAGGTTCATCCGCCAGATACGTCGGGTAGCTTTTTACCGCGTAGGTGCAGGAGCCTGCCGGAGAGATAATCGGATCGTCGTTGTCTTCCAGGGCGGCGATCAGGTTTTTCATTCCGGGGATCGCCTCTTTGATGTAACCGCTGTTGATGGCTGGCTGACCACAACACCCTTGCTTCTCGGGGAAATTAACGTGACAGCCCAGTTTTTCCAGTAGCAATACGGAGTCTCGTGCCATCCGTGATTTCAGGGCGTCACCAATACAGGTAACAAAGAAATTTACATTCACAATAACTACTCCATTGCTTCATTTCTGTTTATTGCGCTTGATATCGCTATATCACGCCCAGTCTTCTGTTTGCTGGTTTTGCCGATGTCTGGGTTCATGGTGTTTGTCGGATCATGCTCCTGAGATGGCCGCTCTCCGCTTCTTATATCAGGATCATCTTAAATACCTGTATTTTTATTTGTATGACAAAACCAAATAATCCTCCAATCAACTCGTACATGCAATACCCTGGTTTATTTCTTTCGGCCTCGCTCACATTTTTATATTGAAAATCACCGTGTTATGAGTCGGTTAAAAATAGTTTCAGGTGATAATTATTCCTGTCACCACCATTATTAAAAGAGTTATCAAATAACTATTTATAGGTATTCCACTTGCTCTTTAGTATATTTACCTGGCATTGAATTTTAATTAAAAGATTACAATAGTTACAAAACCATTAATCATAATTACTTTATTCACTGAAGCGATTCAGTTTGCATCTTTTATTTATACAGCAATATAGCCTTCCCGACATAAATATAAATCAGGTTTAATAAACCAATCAGGAATAGCAATGAACGAATATTTTATGTTTGCCCTTGCACTTTCTCCTTTACTACTGATGGTATTTTTAATATTAAAATTGAAAATGCCTATCCATTATTCCGTACTGATCTCTTTAGTATTCACCGCTGCGCTATCGGCTCTGTTCTGGGAGATGCCCGTACAGAATCTCAAAGCCGCGATAGGCTATGGTGCGCTGAAGGGATTATGGCCGATTGTGATTGTGATCCTCGGCGCTATCTTCAGTTATAACGTCATGCAGGCAACCAAAGCGCTGGATATTCTGCGCGATATCCTCGCCAGCATTAGCGAAGATAAGCGTATTCAGGTGCTGCTGATTTCATGGTGCTTTGGTGGATTTCTTGAAGCCGCGGCGGGTTATGGTACAGCGGTCGCCATTCCGATCGGTATACTTATCGCACTGGGTTTCAACCCGCTGAAGGCGGCAATAGCCTCTCTGGTGGCAAATACCGTTCCCACCGCATTCGGCGCAGTCGGGATCCCAGTTTCTATTCTGGCGGAACAGGTTAACCTGCCGGTTTATACCCTGGGCGGAACCATTATTCTGCAGCTTGCGCTGTTTAATATCCTGCTGCCATTTGTGATTATCTGCATTATTGGCGGCGGCCTGAGAGCCATTCGCGGCGTATTTTTAATTACGCTGATTTGCGGTATTACCACGCTGGTTCCGCAGTATTTTGTCGCTATTCATCTCGGTGCTGAATTACCCGCCTTTGCCGGTAGTCTGGTCAGCCTGTTTGCCGTGGCGATGGTTAGCCGTCTGCGCAAAGGGAAAACCGATCCCGAGTGGCGAATTGAAGTCAGCCATAACCGCGAAACCACGCCGCGTTCGGCAAAAGTATTGTTCCGCGTGGGTTCTATCTATCTGTTCATATTTGTCTTTATCCTGTTGTGTTCGCCGCTATTCCCGACGATAAAAGGCGCAGCCTCACAACTGGCCTCGGTGCTGCATTTCACCCTTGCTGACGGCAAAACGCTGGCGCTCAAGGTTGAATGGGTGACCACGCCGGGGATGCTGATCATCTTTGCGACCATTATCGGCGGTTTTATTCAGGGGGCGTCCGCGCGCGGGATGCTGGAAGTGTTTATCAAAACCATTTTCCAGCTTAAAAATTCCATTGTGGCGATTATGGCGATCGTCGCACTGGCCACGGTGATGGATATCAGCGGGATTATCTCCACGTTGGCCCAGTCGATTGTCGATCTGACCGGCAGTTCGTACGTCTTCCTCGCCCCGGTGATTGGTGCGCTGGGTACGTTCGTTACCGGCAGCGATACCAATTCGAACATTCTGTTCGGCAAACTGCAAACCATTGCCGCCAGTAAACTGCATATCGATCCCAACTGGCTGGCGGCGGCCAACACCTCTGGCGCAACAGGAGGGAAAATGATTTCGCCGCAGAGTATCGCCATTGCGGTTTCAGCCACTAAAATGGACGGCCAGGCCAACCAGATTATGTCTGGCACCATGAAATACTGCTGTGCCTACATCGTAATCCTCGGCCTGAAAGTCGGTCTCTTTTATTACTGGTTTATGGCGTAACCCATTGTCAACCCCGTCAAATTCGCGGCAATCGTATTTGACGCAATGGTGAACTAAAAGGTTTACACCGCCCCGGAATCGGAACGATGTCACTGGCTTTACGATTTGTCGGCGCTGACTACAATAGCGCCAATGTTTCAAATCGAGGATTGTTGTTATGTTGTTCTGGAAAAAGATGGTGAAGAAGTTCGACGCCTTTTCCGCGTTGATCCCACCACGCTACTTCCGGGTGTAATGCCAGGCAGGCCTGTCAGCGACAGGCCTGAGTCTTATCTCCCGCTTTTTTCTTACGCAGCCCGCACGTTCTTAACACCACCACCCGCAAGCGCAGCCACGCAAAGCGATAAACCAGCGGATGCTGAAATCGTAGCAATGTCAGAAACATAATTCCCCCGCACTAACGAAACGTTGGCAGCAGACCAAATACATCCAGAACAACCGTCAGATAGACAATCGCCCCGCAGATTATTACCAGATTGAGCACGGTGTTATTACACGGCGCGGTATAGCTGGCAGTCGGAAAACGTTTTCGCGCGGCTTTCACCAGGAACGGCGGCAGGATCACGCTCCAGATGGTAAAGGCCAGACCGGCATAGCCAATCGCATGCACAAAACCGTTCGGGAAGAAGAAGCACACAGCAGCAGGTGGGAAATAGGTCACCAGCGCGGTTTTCAGACGGCCTATACCGTCATCCGGGAAGTGGAACAGGTCGGCGATATAATCGAACAGACCAAGCGTTGCCGCCAGCAGTGAGCTGGCTACCGCGAAGTTGCCGAAGAAGGTCAGGATCAGATCCATATAACGGCTGGTGAACAGCCCGCTGATAGCCTCGACAAACACGTCGATATTGCCGCCTTTGGCGATAATCGGCGGGAATGAGGCACGGCTGATATTACCCATCGTCACACCCAGCCAGAAAATATATAACAGCAGGGCAAACAGCGTGCCGATGATAATCGAACGCGTAATATTCGAGATCCCGCTCGTGCCATACAGCTTGACCAGGCTCGGTACGTTACCGTGAAAACCAAACGAGATGATGCAGAACGGCAGCGTCATCAGGATATAGGGCAAATACTGCGAATTGGGCAACGCCACCGCCACGCTGTCGACAAGTTTTGCCACTTCGATATGGCCAATCAGCCCGGAGAACGTGGCAAAGAACGCCACAAACTTACCGATAATCAGCACGGTAGTGATGCGTCCAACCAGCAGGGAGCTGTACCAGGCAATCGCCCCTACTAACATACTGACGATCACCACCGAAATATTCGCCGGAAAGCGCACGCCGCTGTATTTGAACACGGTTTGCGCCATCACCGCCGACGAACCGGAGATATAGGCATAGGTCAGAATATACAGCACAAAGCCGAAAGCGATACCGACCACGATATTCCACTTTCGGCCTAATAAATCCTGAGTAAAGGTATTAAAACTGGCACCGGCGCCATAATGCAGATTGACTTCAACCAGCATCAGACCGGTTAATAACATCATGATGGCGATAAACAGAAGAATAACAGAGGCACCGGGAAACCATACGCCGGCCATCGCAATCGGCAGGGAAAACATCCCGCCACCCACTACGGTTGCGATAACCAACATGGTTCCGCTAATCAGTCCGGGGGTACTACTCTGTCGCTCAATGGCATTAATATCCATGATAAATGTTCCTGTAGACTATTCGTTATAATTACAGCTGTCATTTGTACATCATGCGGATAATAAAAATGTCGGAGTCAGGGTTTACTTTTTTTAGTTATGCCACGGTAACGGGCACCGCAAAGGCTTCCTGTTCATAGAAAAGGAATACAAAAAAGCCCCATCCTGAGATGGGGCCATAATGATTATTTAGATATAATCAAAGCGCGCAGTAAAGAAACGCAACTGCTTCGGCTCGTAAATAAACTTCAGCCCGCGAATATCTTCTTTGTGCTGGTAAAGTTTAATAATGCCGTCAGCCACGACATCCATATGCGCGTAGGTATAAACGCGGCGTGGAATAGTCAGACGCACGGTTTCCAGTTTCGGTCGGTGGTGTTCACCGGTCACGTTATTACGGCCTGCAGAGATTATTCCGCGTTCCATACTGCGCACGCCAGTTTCCACATAAATGCTCGCCGCCAGGCTTTGCGCCGGGAACTCGTCCTGCGTCAGATGCTCGCAGAAGCGACGCGCATCGAGGAATACCGCGTGACCGCCTACCGGTTCAACAATCGGTACACCAGCGGCCTTCAGCTTGTCGCCCAGGTAGCGAACCTGCTTCACGCGGTGCTCAATGTACTCATACTGCATGGCTTCGCGCAGGCCAATCGCCATCGCTTCCATGTCGCGTCCGGCCAGGCCGCCGTAGGATGGCATGCCTTCGTACACCACGACTAACTCTTTGGCGGCAGAGAACATTTCGTCATCATTCATGCACAGGAAGCCGCCGATATTCACCAGACAGTCTTTTTTACCGCTCATGGTACAACCGTCGGCATAGCTGAACATCTCATGCACGATCTCGGCGATGCTCTTGTTCTCAAAGCCCTGCTCTTGCTCTTTGATAAAGTAGGCGTTTTCAACGCAGCGGGTGGCGTCGTAGAACACTTTAATGCCGTGCGCTTGTGTCAGTTCACGCACCGCACGCATGTTCGCCATCGAGACCGGCTGGCCGCCCGCGAGGTTAACCGTCACCGCCAGGCAGATATAGGCAATATTTTCTGCGCCTTTTTCGTCAATCAGCTTTTGTAATTTTTTAAGATCAATATCACCTTTAAACGCAATATTCAGACCGGCGTCGTGTGCTTCGTCACGAACGATATCGACAAACACTGCACCATTCTTTTCCTGGTGATAACGGGTGGTGGTGAAATACATATTCCCGGCAACATATTGCCCGGGTTTAATTGCCAGCTGCGATAACAGGTTTTCTGCGCCGCGCCCCTGGTGAGTCGGAACAATATGTTTAAAGCCAAACAGTTCCTGCACCGTTCTTTCCAGATGATAGAAGTTTTCGCTGCCCGCGTACGCTTCATCACCCATCATCATTCCGGCCCACTGCTTGTCGCTCATGGCGTTGGTGCCGCTGTCTGTCAGCAGATCAATATAGATATCTTTCGAATTTAACAGGAAAGTATTGTAACCCGCTTCTTGCATTTTTATCAGGCGTTCATCACGCGGGATCATAGATACAGTTTCAACGCTTTTAATACGGAAGGGTTCTGCCGGATAATTCATTTTGTTTCTCCAGTAACAGTGGTCATGTACGTATTAATGTGACGTAAAGCATATCGGGTTCATCAATAAAGTATGATGAAATATAACTATTCGCCTCCTGGGCCAGGGGGAGAAATAATGTGGAGGCACTATGCAAGATTTAATTGATTATGGAAATAGTCCGGTCAACATTAATCACTGGCAATAATTTAAAAAGCTGTAAATGTGAGTGATGTAAATCACACGTCGTTTTTTTACCCGTTCATATTCAACAAGTTTTTTTTTGCGTATTGATTTGCCATTCGCGGTAGTGCGCCCACTGAGGGGGGAAATACTGAAAACTTAACTTTCCAGACTGTGCGCATAATGTATTCGTGAATGAGTACACCCCATTTTGTGAGAGTCGGATCACTTCACGGGGTTATATTTGTGATTCACATCACCAAAAGTGTAAAGTAAAGTGTACAAAACGGTGTTGTTTCAGAGTTTGCTATTTGCTTCAGTGAGTGAGATCGCATTTTTGGCCTGATACAGAGGGGCGTTGTTTTCTGGAAATGGTAGGTATTTGGTGGATTGAATGAGAATGAATTTATACGGTGAATAATACCGAATCTATTGTGATGAGTGGGTTTTCTATTTATTCCGAAAGCGTTCTATTCGCGCTTATTTCATCTTATTTACATCTGGACTTCCCCCAGGATACTGGCGTAATTTACAGGGGTTTTACTAGCGCGATGTGAAGGTGCGCCAACACCTCCGCATCGCTGATCGCAGTAACTATTATAGGAGAATAGTCACCATGACTGATACGCATTGTATTGCAGTTTCATTTGATCCAGAAGTCCACACCGCAGATAACCGTCGCCTGAAGGTAGGTTATGCGAGCCGTTATCCTGATTACAGCCGTCTGCCAGTGAAGTACGTCCAGTTTCCGTCCATCGTGATGAAGGGCCAGTGGCTGAAAGCCGCCGGATTCGACACCGGCACCGACGTTGATGTGCGGGTAATGCAAGGCTGCATCGTATTAACCGCCCGCGCCGCCGAAGCCGAAGAGTCAGAACTAATGAAATCCCTGCGCGCCGTGGAAAAGCTCTCCGTGCGTAAGCAAAAACAGGTGCTGGAGTTTATCGGGGTGATTGCGGGGAAAGCGTTGAAGGGGTGAGAGTGTGATTGTCATTGAGGCGCCTGCGGGCGCCTTTATTGGGAGTGACGATTAATCCCGAGAAAGCACAGTATTATCCAAATGGGTATCTACTCTGTATTTAGTTTTTCTTATCAATTGATTGAATCATACCAAACTTTATCAATGATATTTCAATCTCTGTAATCCAGTGTTCAGGGCACGGCTTAACACGCTGATTAGGATCTCTACGATTATGGGCCTGTCGTTTAGTAAGTCCATGCATATCCTTTACATGAGCAATCCAACAAGGATGATGTATTGTTTTTCCAGTTCTTTCTCGAATATCAGCAGTAATCTCTTTATACGTTGCCATTTAAATAAATCCCCCCAAAAAAACTAAAGCACTGTCGCAACAATGCTTCCACAATCATTCAATAGAAGTGGAAAGAAGAAGATTAAGCGCGCCTTTCCTCCTCACAGCATCAGCGCTATACCAATTTCTTATCATTGAGGCCAAATCATCATCATCGGCATAAAAATAGGCTAAAGGTAACTCCAACACATTAGCAAGTTGTTGAACTATTTCAATATTTGCCTGATGAACCCCTTTCTCATACCGATTGATACGTGGACTTGCGACAAATTCATCGATCCCAGCAAGAATACCAAGCTGTTTTTGTGACAAACCCTTAGCAAGCCGTGCTTCTTTAAGACGCTTACTGAAGGTTCGATTGTGCATTGTAGAATCATTCATAACTACGATAATCGTAGCTATTGAGTTTTTCAGATACTACGAAATACGTAGCATAAGATTACGTTATCTTTTACATACCAATTTCAGCAAAGTTAGATCCTCTTTCCAAAACTACGAAAAACGTAATTTTACCCCTCGAAAAATACTACGAATTACGTAGCATACGTAATGTTACTTAAACAGAGATGAAAGTGAAATGAACACAAATTGGCACAAAGCCGACATCATTGCGGCATTGCATAAAAAAGGAATGTCACTGGCAGCACTGTCCAGAGAGGCAGGATTGAGTTCGTCCACACTGGGCAATGCTCTGGAGAGACCATGGCCTAAAGGTGAAATCATCATTGCTAAGGCAATTGGCATCCCACCAGAGGTTATCTGGCCAGAAAGATACTACAAGGGAGGAGAGTTTATAAATCGTGGTGATTTGATACGTAAGTTCCGTACCCAGATGTAGTTACGTAAAAAAAGACGTAATACAACTAAAAAATGTTCAGACACTTTGTCAGATTATGCTTTAAGAAGAGAAAGCATTTATAAATAGAATGCTTTTACGTAAAATAACACGTAAGAGCTCTAACCGAACAACAGGGAATCCGCCATGGCGAACTTCGACGCTGATTACTGCTATTCTTTCCCCGCTGTACGCGGAGTACAAGCAGGCAGGCCATTTTACATTGCAACCTGCCCTATGCGCATCATACCCAAAATTTTTAGCTTTGATGAAACCGATGTTCCACCAGAGCTGCGTGCTCAACGCATCCTGAACAAATCCAGAATACCTGAGATGGTCAGATATCTACTTGAGAATCCGAAAGATTATGTCTTCTCTGCATTGACAGCGTCTATTGCTGTTGACGTTCAGTTTGATGAGTACGAAAACTCAAATAACCTAGGAACGCTTCGAGTTCCGATGGATGCCCAGATCCTCATTAATGATGGTCAACATCGCCGTAAAGCGATTGAAGATGCTTTAGCCGAGCGTCCAGAACTCGGCCAGGACAACATCCCTGTGCTGTTTTTTGTCGATGAAGGGTTAAGACGTAGTCAGCAGATGTTTGCTGACTTAAATAAATACGCGATTCGCCCTAGCCCATCGCTTTCAGCTCTTTACGATCACCGTGATGTAAGTTCAAATCTGGCACGATATCTGGCAATGACGATAGAGCCGTTTATCGGCCTTACTGAGCTTGAAAAGTCCAGCATCAGTATGCTTTCCAATAAGTTATTTACACTGAGTAGCATTAAACAGGCAACTCGAGCGCTTTTAGGTAAAGACCCGAAAGTAGGCAGTATTGAAGATAACACGGCTATTGCCACGCAATATTGGCAAGCTATTTACAAAGTTATGCCCGATTGGCAGCTTGCTGCACGGAAAGAAGTTTCCCCCGCTCAGCTACGGCAAGACTACGTGCATGCACACGGTATTGGCTTGCAAGCACTGGGACTTTTGGGGCGCTCACTGATCATTGAAGAGCCAGAACAATGGCAACAGAAAATATTGAAACTTAAATCCTTCGACTGGCGTAAAAGCAATCCCGAAATGGTTAAACGTGCAATGCAACATGGCAAGCTGAGTAAGACGGGAACCGCTATTCAGCTCACCTGTAATGCACTTAAACTTGCACTGTCGATTCCCCTCACTCCTGAAGAACAGGAGCTTGAAGCTCAAATGGTTGTCTCATGAGTAAATTAACTCAGGCCTACGATCTGGCCGACTATGAAGAATTCATCAATCAAGAACAGTTTGCAGGACATCCGCTAGCTGAATATGTCGCTGAGGTACAAAGAGTATACTGCGCAGATAAACGTCCATGGGTCATTGGCTATAGCGGTGGTAAAGACTCTTCAGCAGTGATCACTCTTGTTTACCTGGCTTTGCTGGGTCTTCCACCAGAAATGCGTACCAAAGATATATTTGTGGTGTCATCCGATACACTGGTAGAAACCCCCGTTGTTGTCGATTTAATCAAAAAGACAATGCAGTTAATTGAGGCCGGTGCAAAACGTGATGGACTACCAATCACTCAACACGCCGTTATGCCAAAAACTCACGAAACCTTTTGGGTGAATTTACTAGGTAAAGGCTACCCAGCACCAACACGTAGCTTCCGTTGGTGTACAGAACGCATGAAGATCAATCCGGTCAGCGACTTTATCAAGGATAAAGTTAGCCAATTTGACGAGGTCATTGTTGTTCTGGGTTCGCGTAGCAGCGAAAGCGCATCACGTGCCCAGGTTATCGCAAAGCATAAAATTGATGGTTCGCGTCTTGCCCGACACACCACACTGCCTAATGCCTTTATTTACACACCTATAGACACATGGGATGTCGAAGACGTGTGGAAACTTCTGCGTGGCGCATTCCGTTATGCTCCGGAAGATATTGATGAGTGGGAAAATCCATGGGGTGGAAATAACCGCCCACTTTGGACGCTCTATATGGATTCCTCTGCACAAGGCGAGTGCCCATTGGTAATCGATGACAGTACTCCTTCGTGCGGTAATTCCCGCTTTGGCTGCTGGACGTGTACTGTCGTGACTAAAGATAAAGCGATGGAAAGCCTTATTCAGAATGGTGAGGAATGGATGTCCCCACTGCTGAAATATCGCGATCTGTTAGCTTTCACAACTGACCCGGCAAATAAAGATACTTTCCGTAACTACAAGCGTCGTACAGGGAAAGTAAGTTACCAATACGCTAAAGACGGCGAAGAAATCAGTGCCGAACGTAAGCACGTCCCTGGTCCGTACTGGTTAAAATACAGACAACAATGGTTAAAGGAATTATTGGAAATTGAGCGTGATATGAATGCTCAAGGTCATAAAATTACGCTGATAACACAACCAGAGCTACATGCAATCCGTCAGGAATGGTTGAAAGATCCCAACGAACCGGATTGGTATGACTCATTGCCGGGTATTTACCGCGAGGTTTATCAAAAGGATCTGGATTGGGTCATTGACGATCAATCTCGTTTTGATGCCAGTGATGCTGATTTGCTTGTACAAATTGCCCAAGGATTTGACGTTGAACCTGAGATGGTTATGAAGTTAATCGAACTGGAAGTCTCGATGGAAGGCCTGAGCAGACGTCAGGGGGTATTTGATAAACTTGGTACAATTCTCAAACAAGACTGGGGAAGCCTAGAAGAAATTAAACAGCAACAAGAAACATTGCAGAAACGCAACGAGCGAGATATTCATCAAGAGGAAGTCGCAAAGCTGGAAGCGGAGCTTCAGGTTTTACAGCGCAGAATTATAGATGCGAGTGAATCATACTTGCTTACCAGTAAGGAAAACGAACATGCTAATTAAACAACTGGTGCTGCGTAACTTTCGTGTTTTCAATGGGACACATATCATCGATTTAGCGCCCAGAAAACGCCCTAATGATGACAACCCCCGCCCTATCGTACTGTTCGGTGGGTTAAATGGTGCGGGTAAAACATCCATTCTCTCTGCCATTCGTTTGGCGCTATATGGTCGGCTGGCATTCGGCTTATCAACACAAAACCAAGACTACATTAATGAGCTTAGCTCATTAATTCATAATGGAATAAACTCTAGTGAGCAACCCAGTGAGGCTGCAATAGAATTGACCTTTACCTATAACAAAGGTGGCCAGGAAGCAGAGTTCACGGTAGCCCGAACCTGGAAGAAAGGGAAAAAAGACCAACTGTCGCTTTTACAAGATGGCATTCCTTTAGAGGAACTGGATTATGATCAATGCCAGGGCTTTCTCAATGAACTCATCCCACATGGTATTGCTGATTTATTCTTCTTTGATGGCGAGAAAATTGCCGAACTTGCAGAGGACGAGTCGGGTAATATTTTGAAAACCGCAGTTCGCCGCCTGTTAGGGCTGGATTTGATTGCCAAGTTACGCAATGACTTAATGATTTTTATTAAGCGTCAGCAATCGAGCCAACTTGCAGCTACACAGCAGCAGCAACTTGCTGTACTGGAAAAACAAATAAAAGAGTACGCATTCCAAACTGAACAACTGCTTGAGAAAGCGGATTTTTCAAAGATACGAATCGATCTGTTGTCCAAAGAGATTATTCGCTATGAAGGCCTACTCAATGCTCAGGGTGGAGCGTTTGCTCAAACCAAAGCTCAGGAAAAGCAAAAAGTCGAAACGCTGTTGAAAGAAAAAGACCGTCTTGAAAAAGCGTTACGTAATGAATGTGATGGTTCATTACCTTATGCATTGGCTCCAAAAACGTTAACACGATTGCTCGAGCAGATCTCAACAGAAACACAAATCAAGCAAGCCAGAAACTTTGAAAGTGAGCTTGGTCAATTCCTAACTCAGCTTAAAAACGATATAGCGTTCCGTTCCAGCACTTCTGGGAAAATAGCTGCAGAAGCAATTGAGGATAATTTGAAAGATTATCTTGCAACCAAACCAAAGGGTGAACTACTTTTCGACATATCAGAACGTGAAGCAGGCATGCTTCAACAAGCTATCGAGCAAGACAGTAAAAAAGCCTGGCAGCGTTTTGATCTTTATCGTAATCAATTAGTTGAAATTGAAGAACAGCTGGAGCAGGCTGCAGCCAATATTGCTCGAGCACCAGAGGATGATCAGCTTCTTGATATATTTGAGAAAATTCGTGAGCTTGATAAACAACGTGAACTGAAGAAGCAAGAATATCGCGCATTACTTGAAGACGCGAAACGGACAAAACAACAACAGTTAGATTGCGTGCGTCAAGTGCAAAAAGCTCATGATACTGCCCGCAATCAGCACAGTTTTAATAGTGCATTTAATAATGCTCAAGAAACGATTAACTTGCTCGATCGCTACAGTGAAGTTTTAACTCAAGCACGCGTAAAAACACTATCAACAAATTTCGAAGTAGCTTATCGAAAACTAGCTCGTAAAGAAGATTTGCAGCTCAATGCGCACATTAATCCAGAAACATTTGATGTTGAACTTATTGATGAAAAAGGTAATGTAATAAATCGTAAGTTGCTTTCAGCAGGTGAGAAACAAATTTATGCTATTGCAATTCTCGAAGCATTAGCCAAAACCTCTGGCCGTGATTTACCTGTGATTATTGACACTCCATTAGGACGATTAGATTCACAGCACAGAGATAAGTTAATTAATCACTATTTCCCATTTGCCAGCCATCAGGTTGTACTACTGTCAACTGATACTGAAGTAGATGAACGCTACTTTGTGGACCAATTGCGTGACGACATCTCTCATGCCTATGAAATTGTGTTTAATGCGCATACCAAATCATCAGCGTTGAAACCAGGATATTTCTGGCAACTCACTAAGGAGGCAATTTAATGCTCCCGAATCGAATGCAGCTTACTCGCCAGACTGAAGAACAGCTCAAAAGACTAAAAGGATTTACAGGGGTTACTCCAAACGTAGCCGCTCGTATTGCATTTTTCCGTTCTGTAGAAAGTGAGTTTCGTTTTTTACCAAAGAAAGATAATAGGAAGTTAGACGGCCAGCTTGTGCTTGATAAAATTACCTGGCTTGGTGAAACGATGCATACAACAGAACTTGTGCTGAAGATGCTTTATCCACAGTTAGATCAGAAAGAAATGATCAGAGCTTGGGCTGCACATGTTGAAGATGGGATTGCGGCATTAAGAAATTACCGTAGCTTAAAAGATATTGTTAAATCCTTGTGAGTTAAATAATCGATATTTAATAGCAAAAAATATCATTTGAGCCATCTAGATATTCCTTTGCAATCATAAGCCACCTACTTAGGTGGTGGCTTATGCCTCATAATTATAAATTATGGTTTATAATTATATTTTTCATGCGCACATATCAGCATCTAATTTCCATATTTTATTAGCTAAATCTGCTAGATACTCGCATCTTTGATAAATACTTCCTTCATCCCAATTGGTTAATTTAGAGATATCTTTAGCACATAAAAACTCTGAACTAGCAAAGACATCACGTTTAATAACAAATATTGAATTTTTAATTTTTCTATTCTTACCTTTTTCTAATAAAATTACGTTCCCGACAGAATTTACCCACCTATTGTATGGTTTGCTAAAAGAGTCCATGTATTCTCCCCAAACCTCATAATTCTTAGGAAGAATATGTTCAAGATCGACCTCTAAAAAGTCTGGTATCAATGCTTTAGTTGCCCCCAAATGTAAGTCTATTTTACATGCAATATATTTAAGTATAGTTGAACTTTCTGTTTCATAAGAGGAAAAACTTTCAGAAAATGAATTTTGCACTTTTTCAATCAATGGAATGAAGTTACTTAATATTTCAGAATTTTCTTTTTTAGCCTTGAGGTCAGACAAAATCTTTTTGAATAATGAATCAATTTCCCCAATGCCATAATCACAAATAGTAACCCATCTGAAAAGTAGGTTAAGAGATAAAGTAGCTAATCTTTCTAAAATTGACTCATTATTTTTCAAAGCATATAAAAAACAGGGCAAATGAATAGTGTAGCCTAGTAAATTCATTTCAGCTACTTTTTCAGCCCACTTATCTGAAGAGTTTATTTTTGGCCAATTTAAATTCGATTTATTTTTCAATCGATCAAAAGAGTCAGCGTTATTTATTAGTTCTTTTAAAAACTTTCTTGTTGTTACCTCATTGCTACCAATATTTTTCCTAATCGATTGATACAAAGTAGCTTTCGTAACATCCGTTGACTCATATGAATTCCAGTAGATCTTGATATAGTCGACAAAGCTGGCAGGAATCATTTGTATTTTTTTCACCAAATCATCCCATTCACTAAGTGCTGCGTCTTGATAATTACTAGATATATTACTCAATATTTTATTTTTTAATAAGTCCGCTACAGATAAATCCATACCTTTTGAGTTTAAAGACTCAAATATCACATATGCGTCGAAGTCATCTTCAACAGTAATAGTCACAAATTTCAATTTCGTTATGATAAATCGAAAAAATTTCTTCAAATCAATTAACGAATTATTTCGCCCAAAAAATTCTTTTTTTATCTTATCCTGAAAGAATCTTTTGGCTTTTGTTATTCTATTTGATTTATTACTAATGGCAGTTGTGACTTCCCTTTGAGATATATCTAAGGCATCTTCGAAAAATTTCGAATCTTTATTATTCGCACGTAAATAATAATCATCTTGCTTTATATGTCTGTTTACACTAGCAAAAAGAGAATCTGCAGCATCCTCTCTCCGTTCAGAGGAACAATTGAGATCGTTTTCATTAATAGCACCATCTATCACAAGTTTAGAGTAGTCTTGAATCACTGATAATAACAACATAAAACTAATCGTTCTTTGCTGCCCATCGACAATATCATAATGGGATGTATTCTTTTCCTTACAAGCTAAAAGCAATGTTCCCATAAAATACTCTTTACCATCTTTATACGATGATACAACATCATTCCATAATTCATTTAATTCATTATTTGCCGTCCAAGAATAGTCACGCTGGTATCGAGGTATAAAATACCTAGTATCTAATCCATAGAAAATTTGCTCTAAATTTTTACCATCTGCTTTTATGTTCATGTTAGTCTCTAAAATTTTATAAAAAGATAGCATCAAATATCAGTAAAAAAACCGATAACTCTTTCTCTAACTAACTCTCTTGAGAGCGGTTTAAGGGATGATAATGAAATCTTATAAAACGCAACGCATTCTTCTTGTAAGATTAGTCTATCTACAAATTCTTTTGAAGCTTGGTATAATGAGTCATAATCAGCGCTTGAGGGTAAATAAAGTCCATGGGCTAATACACTGCAATTCCTAATGTGATTAAGCTTACGTATTTTTTTTTCAAGATCAGGTTCATTCTTCCTGGAAAAATATTCTTTTATCAGTAAACCAACTCCTTGTATTGAATTACGCTCACCTCTAAAAGAAAGCCTGTCATATTCATTTATTTCTAAAACACCAGAAGATAGATAGAAATAAATTAAAGCCGTTTCAATAGCTCGTTGCAAAAATAAGTAGGCAATAGCAAATTCTTGTCTACTTCGATTAAAGATTGAGATATTTAGAAACAATGCAACGTAGAATAGTAGTGCTTTCACTTCTTTTTTTTTGGAGAAATGCAAGTACATCTCCATACAAGTAATTAAAGAAGTAAACTCAGGTATTCTTTCACTAAATGTTGACAAGTTACCAGATAATTTATTGTGAATTGAAGTATTATTGAGAGACTTAATAAGATTCACATCCATATCTTTAAATTGGCAATCACCTATAGATGTTGTATATAAGGAGTAAATTACTCTATTAAATTTGAATAAGGGAAGTACTGTATTTTTAAAATTTGGGAGGAAATTATACGACTCAATAAAACCATCTGTAATACTTGATGTATGAAATATTAATTTATTCACGTCCGATGATTTTAGATACTCAATTAATGAAATAGCAAACGGATCCAATGTGTTATTCCAGTTATTTTCTCCATAGTACTTCAAATTATATTTACTTGCCCCATTAAGAAAACTAAGCAGGGCAGCAAGCCCTGCTATTTCATTTTCAGACAAAGGAGAAAACCCTAAATACAAAAACTTTTTGGTAAAATCCTTCTTAAAAAAATCCAGACTATCTTTATCTCCATTAATCAACAAATAATCCACTTTTATATTGAGAATATCCTCTTTCACTATAGACTCAACACCTTTATATTTATTTAAGTTTATAGTTAAAATATCCATACTGGTTACTCGTCAATTGACTCGTCTTCAATAATATCATCAGAAACATCGGATGATATATCTTTGACACCAAAAACATCCAATTCCAGACCTAATGATACCCTTAATTCTTCTTGAGCTTTAAGTATATCAATCTTTATACACTCATTCACCATTTCATCAAATCTATTTGTCAGTTTATCCTTTGAAAGGGCTCCGTCTTTGAATTCTTTAAGCTCTCTTTTTTTCTTATTTTCTTCCTCTTGAAGCTCACGACGTAAATCAAGATCTATCGTAGAATCAATCGGATAGTTACTCTTAAAAACTTTCACTCTGTATTTTTTATATAATGACATATAATTATTAAGACTTGCATAGGCTGTATTTCTTATTTCCTCATTAAATGCAGACAATGCCCTATCTTCAGGTTTTATGTCTATTAAGTTAGCCAGACGATCACGGGTGCTTTTACTTGATAACAAGGATAAAATTAAATAAGAGATTCCATTTTTAACTTCATTTGTCGGGTTAACTCGAGCCCCATTAAATATAAAACTCTGGCAGTATCCTTTCTTAAAATCTATTACATCAGAAGGATATGATGCAAACTCATCAATTAATGCAAAAAAATACTGATTAGCAAAATCTTTATTTACTGACACTCGATTGCCAATTTTCAGTATCTCAGACCAAGTCATAAACAATGCCCGCTGGAAAATAGCATGGTTCAGCATGCTAAAGCAATTTTTACTTTTGCAATCTCTAATATCTTCTTCGAACACTCTTAAATTATGTCGAGCCTCTCTATACTTATCAGTTTCAGGAATAGGCATATATTCTAAAAGAGATTCAAGAACCGGACGATAAACAACGCCACCATGCGCATCATGATCTGATTTATTCTTAAGCTTGGCGATCTCTTGATGAAAACAATCCGTTGCGGGTGCATATAATTTACTATTGAAAAAAAGTCTTTCAAGCAAAGGTACAACATGCTGCTGAATCTGCTTTACTATATGTTTCTTTTGCGATAAGGAAAACTTATCCCAAGAAACCTTAGGATAGTCAAGATGATCATCATCTAAAGGAGGCTGAACAGCTTCTTTTATATCCTCAAAACTTATAAAATAGTCGTTTATTGTTTTGAATTTACCAAATGTTTCAGATAATGCTTTTTCTATTACTCCGATACTAGTTATATAATAAGCTCTATTAATTTCAGTAGATAGTTTTTTCTTTTTCTGATTCCATTCAATCTGAGCTAACCCCTCAATACCTTGCGTATTTAATACATGTGCACAAAACAGCCTGCATGCCAAGCTACCCATGTTTCCTTCGGACAGCAAAATATTAAAATGACCGCCAACTTGCTCTGCATTTTTATTTACATCAACAAACAACTGTCTAAAAATTTCTGGAACGCGAGGGATTGTAATTCCATTACTCTCTAATTTATCTGCAACTTCTTTTGTTGAATTTGGTGAAAATAATATACATAATGGCACCGTCATTTCTTTTAGAACACCCTTGCTATCTTCATCATATACTTCTTGAAGTGCTTTTAGACGGTGTTGCCCATCAATTACAATTAATTTAATTCCTCGTTCAATATTATTTGACAAATTTATTTCTATTTGAGATGGTTCCCTAGCCACAGAAATATAATTATCTGGTTCTTCCAATGATGGTAATATTGAATAATTACCATCCTCCATTAACGTCAATTTAAAAAGCTCGTCCCATGTTCTAACATAGAAATTTCTATTTCCACTACTCGTTCTATTGATTTGTTGTCTGCTGTAAAACTCTTCCATAGTATTTTTAGAAACAGGCACTGCAGCAACAAGTAATGGAGGGAAAAATATGGTTCTTGATTTTGAATCCGCATTTGTAATATATGGTTTAATTTCTGTCTCAACCCTTACAATATCCAGATCTCTTTGAAGAAGTTGATCAAAGTCTATTTTTTTACCCGGTTTAATATCTCTTGCAAAAGTAAGATTATGAAGCTCGCTGGCCTTGAGGGAAGTGAGAAAAAATTCTATTGGAAAACTTTCAATTGTTGAAAAACGACCAAACGACCCCGTTTTTTTAAAAGAATAAATATCTTCTTGACCAAAAATTCCGAATGCATCACTCATGCTAAATCACTCCTTTCATAATTATTATCCTATCATACTATAATAAATCATCTATAATATAGGTACATATATTTGATGGAAGCAAATTTCGAACATTAAGCAGCTCATCAAAATTATAACCTTTATCATATTGAGAGCATTATGTCTATATGAAAGGAAAATTCAAATTACGACAGGAATTATGTAGCCACACTGATCGGTTTAACTGAAGATTATCAAACTTTTGGTGCCGAAGGCCGGACTCGAACCGGCACGTATTTCTACGGTTGATTTTGAATCAACTGCGTCTACCGATTTCGCCACTCCGGCACGGAAGGGATGCGGAAAACGTTGTGAATTATACCTGTCGTGCGCCACCATGCAAGCGCCAGCGTGTATCTGGCCTGCTAAGTGTTGAAAATTTCAGCATTACCTTTCCCACCAGCAACCCTCATCACAGTTTGCCCTCTTCTTAATCCCCCCTTCTGCGAAGCGTCCCGTTTCCCCATGCTCTACACTTCCAGTTCAACACCACACTGAGGGAAACACGATGTCGATGATAAAAAGCTACGCCGCAAAAGCGGCGGGCAGCGAACTCGAACTCTATGAATATGATGCGGGCGAGCTCAAGCCGGAAGATGTCGAAGTCCAGGTCGATTACTGCGGTATCTGCCATTCCGATTTGTCGATGATCGACAACGAATGGGGATTCTCTCAGTATCCGCTGGTTGCCGGGCATGAGGTGATTGGTCGCGTGGCAGCGCTCGGCAGTGCGGCGCAGGATAAGGGTCTGAAGGTTGGTCAGCGCGTTGGGATTGGCTGGACGGCGCGCAGTTGCGGACATTGTGACGCCTGTATCAGCGGCAATCAGATCAACTGCCTGGAAGGGTCCGTTCCCACTATTCTCAATCGCGGCGGCTTTGCCGAGAAGCTGCGAGCCGACTGGCAGTGGGTGATCCCCTTGCCGGAGAGCATCGACCTGGCGGCAGCTGGTCCCTTGCTGTGTGGCGGCATCACGGTGTTCAAACCGCTGCTGATGCACCATATCACCGCCACCAGCCGCGTTGGGGTGATCGGCATCGGCGGCCTGGGACATATCGCCATTAAGCTGTTACACGCGATGGGTTGTGAAGTGACCGCATTCAGCTCCAATCCGGCGAAAGAACAGGAAGTGCTGGCGATGGGGGCGGATAAAGTGGTCAACAGCCGCGATCCGGATGCGCTAAAAGCGCTGGCGGGCCAGTTCGATCTCATCATTAACACGGTTAACGTCGATCTCGACTGGCAGCCCTATTTTGAAGCGCTGGCCTACGGCGGTAACTTCCATACCGTCGGTGCAGTGCTGAAGCCGCTGCCGGTGCCGGCATTTACCTTAATTGCCGGGGATCGCAGCATCTCCGGTTCGGCGACCGGGACGCCATTTGAGCTGCGCAAGCTGATGAAGTTTGCCGGGCGCAGCAAGGTGTCGCCTACCACCGAGCTGTACCCGATGTCGCAAATTAACGAAGCTATCCAGCACGTGCGTGATGGCAAGGCCCGCTATCGCGTGGTGCTGAAAGCCGACTTCTGATTCAGGGCTCAGTCCCGCAAGGGGCTGGGCTTATTGCCCGTGACGAAACGCGAGCACCGCCTGGCGGCACTGTTCCGTCACATGCTCAATGTCATGGTTCACGTCGATGCGGGCAATATCTTTCTCATCGTCCTGTGGGCACTCCAGCGCGTCGAACTGACTTTTGAGTAATCCCACCGGCATAAAATGCCCTGCCCGACGCTGCATACGCGCCAGAATAGTCTCGTAGTCGCCGTCCAGCCACAGAAAATGCACATTCGGGCTCCCCTGACGCAATATATCTCGGTACTGTTTTTTTAATGACGAGCAGACAATAAACCCGGTCTCGTTCTTTTTATATAAACTGTATGAGGCGTCATTTAATCGCGCTAGCCACGGCAATCGGTCTTCATCGGTTAATGGAATACCTTCAGACATTTTATCAATATTTTTAGCCGGATGGAGATCATCACCATCAATAAATTTAGCCGATAATACAGCGGCAATTTTGCTACCAATTAAAGATTTACCGCTACCCGAAACGCCCATCAAAATATAACTTTCCCCGGCCATTGAAAAAACTCCTGATTCATATTCCATGGCGCGATACTACGCCTTCCACATTGCAGAATTCACCTTTTTTCGCCGCGACTGAACAGATTTACAGGGCGCATCACGTTATGCGTAACATTGTAGTGTAACAATTTCTCAGCGTGACCTGCATCACAAATAATAACAATTAAAACCGTTTAAATGCTGCCGAGGTTACTACCTGACCAGTGAGGCATTTATGCAAGTCAAAACCCAATCCTGCGTTGTCGCGGGGAAGAAAACTGTTGCCATTACCGACCAAAATATAGAATGGAATAATAAAGGAACGCTGGTAAAAATTACCCGAGGCGGTATTTGTGGTTCCGATTTACATTATTATCAGGAAGGAAAAGTCGGTAATTTTACCGTTAAAGCGCCGATGATTTTAGGCCATGAAGTTATTGGTAAAGTAGTGCACAGCGATTCAAAAGAATTACCTGAAGATCAGTCAGTGGCGATTAATCCGTCGAAGCCCTGCGGCCACTGTAAATACTGTCTTCAGCATGAAGAAAACCAGTGTACGGAAATGCGCTTTTTTGGCAGCGCCATGTATTTTCCCCACGTCGACGGCGGCTTTACTCAGTATAAAACCGTCGATACTGCGCAGTGCGTCCCCTACCCTCAAGAGGCGGATGAAAAAGTCATGGCCTTTGCCGAACCGTTGGCGGTCGCGATCCACGCCGCACATGAAGCGGGCGACCTGCAGGGCAAGCGCGTGTTTATCTCCGGCGTTGGGCCTATCGGCTGTCTGATTGTCAGCGCGGTGAAAACGCTCGGCGCGGCAGAGATTGTCTGTGCGGATATCAGCCCGCGCTCGCTCTCGCTGGCGCAACAAATGGGAGCCGACACGCTGATTAACCCGCAGCAGGACTCGCTCGACGAGTGGAAAAAAGAGAAAGGCTACTTCGACGTCAGCTTCGAGGTCTCCGGCCATCCGTCCTCAATCACCACCTGTCTGGAAGTGACCCGCGCGAAAGGCGTGATGGTGCAGGTCGGCATGGGCGGCACGGTGCCAGACTTCCCGATGATGATGCTGATCGGCAAAGAGATCGCGCTCAAAGGTTCGTTCCGCTTTACCACCGAGTTCAACACTGCGGTGTCGTGGCTGGCGAATAACGTTATCGATCCGCTGCCGTTACTCAGCGCCGAATATCCGTTTACCGAGCTTGAACAGGCGCTGAACTTCGCCGGGGACAAAACCCAGGCAGCGAAAGTCCAGCTTGTTTTCGAAGACATAAAATAAGGAATAGCATGATGAACGATCTTTTTTCACTGGACGGCAAAAACATTCTGATCACCGGTTCGGCCCAGGGTATTGGTTATTTACTGGCGACTGGTCTGGGTAAATATGGCGCGCAGATTATCGTCAATGATATTACACCGGAGCGCGCGGAAGCCGCCGTCACTAAACTGCAGCAGGAAGGGATCCGCGCCGTTGCCGCGCCGTTCAATGTTACGCATAAACAGGACATTGATGCCGCCATCGAGCATATCGAAAAAGACATTGGCCAAATTGATGTGCTGGTGAATAACGCCGGTATCCAGCGTCGCCATCCGTTTACCGAATTCCCGGAACAGGACTGGAACGATGTGATTGCCGTTAACCAGACGGCGGTATTCCTGGTCTCGCAGGCGGTAACGCGTCGCATGGTGGAACGTCAGGCCGGGAAGGTCATCAACATCTGCTCCATGCAGAGCGAGCTGGGCCGCGACACCATCACGCCGTACGCCGCCTCTAAAGGCGCGGTAAAAATGCTCACCCGCGGAATGTGCGTTGAGCTGGCGCGCCACAATATCCAGGTCAACGGTATCGCCCCGGGCTACTTTAAAACCGAAATGACCAAAGCGCTGGTCGAGGATGAAGCCTTCACTTCCTGGCTGTGCAAACGTACGCCAGCGGCGCGCTGGGGCGATCCGCAGGAGCTAATTGGCGCGGCGGTATTCCTCTCTTCTAAAGCATCCGATTTTGTTAACGGGCACCTGTTGTTTGTCGATGGCGGCATGCTCGTCGCCGTCTGATACAACGCAACATCACGCAGCGCCCAGGCGCTGCATTTTTGGCACACCACTCTAAATAATTTAAAGAGAAACGATTATGCCATTAATAATAATTGCGGCAGGCGTCGCGCTGCTCCTGGTCCTGATGATTGGCTTTAAAGTTAACGGCTTTATTGCTCTGGTCCTGGTGGCGGCGGTCGTTGGTTTTGCCGAAGGGATGGATGCCCAGGCCGTTCTGCACTCAATACAAAATGGGATCGGCGGCACGCTCGGCGGGCTGGCGATGATCCTCGGCTTCGGCGCAATGCTCGGTAAGCTGATTTCCGATACCGGTGCGGCTCAGCGCATTGCCACCACGCTGATTGGCACGTTTGGTAAGAAACGCGTGCAGTGGGCGTTGGTGATCACCGGTCTGGTCGTCGGTCTAGCGATGTTCTTCGAAGTCGGCTTTGTTCTGCTGCTGCCGCTGGTATTTACGGTGGTGGCCTCGTCCGGCCTGCCGCTGCTGTATGTCGGCGTACCGATGGTCGCCGCGCTGTCCGTGACCCACTGTTTTCTGCCGCCGCATCCGGGCCCCACCGCGATTGCCACCATTTTCGAGGCCAATCTCGGTACCACTCTGCTGTACGGATTTATTATTACTATCCCGACGGTGATTGTCGCCGGGCCGCTGTTTTCTAAGCTGCTGACCCGCTTTGAGAAAGCACCGCCGGAAGGGTTGTTCAACCCGCATCTGTTCACCGAAGAAGAGATGCCGTCGTTCTGGAACAGTATCTTTGCGGCGGTAATCCCGGTCATACTGATGGCGGTCGCCGCGGTGTGCGAAATTACACTGCCAAAGACCAACAGCGTGCGGGTGTTCTTTGAGTTTATCGGTAACCCTGCGGTCGCGTTATTTATTGCTATCGTGCTCGCCATTTTTACCCTTGGTCGACGTAACGGACGTACGATCGAGCAAATTATGGATATCATTGGTGACTCTATCGGCGCGATCGCGATGATTGTGTTTATCATCGCCGGGGGCGGTGCATTTAAGCAGGTTCTGGTCGACAGCGGCGTGGGACAATATATCTCACACCTGATGACCGGCACGTCGCTTTCTCCGTTGCTGATGTGCTGGACGGTTGCCGCTTTGCTGCGCATCGCGCTCGGTTCAGCCACCGTGGCGGCTATCACTACCGCAGGTGTGGTACTGCCGATTATCAACGTCACTCATGCCGACCCGGCGCTGATGGTGCTGGCTACCGGCGCGGGCAGTGTGATTGCCTCCCACGTTAACGATCCGGGATTCTGGCTGTTTAAAGGCTACTTTAATCTCAGCGTGGGGGAAACGTTGCGCACATGGACGGTAATGGAGACGCTGATTTCCATTATGGGTCTGCTGGGTGTTCTGGCGCTGAACGCCATCCTGCATTAAGACGGTCATCACCGGGGAGCACAGGTCAGCGCTCCCCGGCACTGGAGAGAAAATGAGGAACCACAGAATTTCTTTGCAAGATATCGCCACGCTGGCGGGCGTGACCAAAATGACGGTGAGCCGCTACATTCGCTCGCCGAAAAAGGTCGCAAAGGAAACCGGTGAACGCATTGCGCAGATTATGGAGGAGATTAATTACATCCCCAACCGCGCGCCCGCGATGCTGCTGAACGCGCAAAGCTATACGCTCGGCGTGCTGATCCCCTCGTTTCAAAATCAGCTGTTCGCTGACATTCTGGCCGGTATTGAGTCAGTCACTTCAGACCATAACTATCAGACGCTGATCGCCAACTACAATTATGACCGGGAATCCGAGGAAGAGTCGGTGATCAACCTGCTGTCGTACAATATCGACGGCATTATCCTGTCCGAGAAATATCACACTCTGCGCACGGTTAAATTCCTGCGCTCTGCCAACATTCCGGTGGTCGAGCTAATGGACATTCAGGGCGATCGTCTGGACATGGAAGTAGGTTTCGATAACCGTCAGGCCGCGTTTGATATGGTCAGCACCATGCTGGATAAACGCCAGCGGCGCAAAATCCTCTACCTTGGTTCGAAAGACGACGTCCGCGATGAACAGCGCTATCGCGGCTACTGCGATGCCATGACGCGTCGGGGTCTGATGCCGCTGCGCGTCAATCCGCGCTCTATTTCGTCCATTCATCTCGGCACCCAGATGATGCGGGACGCGCTCACCGCGCATCCGGATGTAGACGGTGTCTTTTGCACCAACGACGATATTGCGATGGGCGCGCTATTGCTGTGCCGCGAGCGTGAGCTGGCCGTTCCGGAGCAGATCTCGATTGCTGGTTTTCACGGACTGGAAATGGGCAGGCAGATGATCCCCAGCCTTGCCAGCGTGATCACCCCACGTTTTGACATTGGCCGCATGGCGGCGCAGATGTTGCTGAGCAAAATCAAGAACAACGACCATAACCACAACACCGTGGATCTGGGGTATCAGATTTATCACGGCAATACGCTTTAAGTCATTTTCTCTCGCCATCGCATACTCTCTTTGATGGACATTGCCTATACTCCAGGCAGGATAAATGGAGGAAATCTCAATGAGCGCACCCCTGCTAATTGCCCGCACGCCGGACACAGAACTGTTTTTGCTGCCAGGCATGGCCAACCGTCACGGGCTGATTACCGGCGCGACCGGGACCGGCAAAACCGTCACCCTACAAAAACTGGCCGAATCGCTCTCCGGGATTGGCGTACCGGTATTTATGGCTGATGTGAAAGGCGACTTAACCGGCGTGGCCGAGGAAGGACAAACCTCTGAAAAGCTGCTCGCCCGCCTGAAAAACATCGGTATTACCGACTGGCAACCGCATGCTAATCCGGTCACGGTGTGGGATATCTTCGGTGAGAAAGGCCACCCGGTGCGAGCCACGGTATCTGACCTCGGGCCGCTGCTGCTGGCCCGTCTGCTGAACCTCAACGACGTGCAGTCTGGCGTGCTGGATATTATCTTCCGCATTGCCGACGACCAGGGCCTGCTGCTTCTCGATTTCAAAGACCTGCGGGCCATCACTCAGTACATCGGCGATAACGCCAAATCCTTCCAGAATCAGTACGGCAATATCAGCAGCGCTTCGGTCGGGGCTATCCAGCGCGGACTGCTTTCGCTGGAGCAGCAGGGTGCGGCGCACTTCTTTGGCGAACCGATGCTGGATATCAAAGACTGGATGCGTACCGACGCCAACGGCAAAGGGATGATCAACATCCTCAGCGCCGAGAAGCTCTATCAGATGCCCAAACTGTACGCCGCCAGCCTGCTGTGGATGCTCTCCGAACTGTACGAACAGCTGCCGGAAGCAGGCGATCTGGAGAAGCCCAAACTGGTGTTCTTCTTTGATGAAGCGCATCTGCTGTTCAACGACGCTCCGCAGGTGCTGCTGGATAAAATCGAACAAGTCATACGCCTGATCCGCTCGAAAGGGGTCGGCGTGTGGTTCGTCTCACAAAACCCGGCCGATATTCCGGACAACGTGCTCGGTCAGTTGGGTAACCGCGTGCAGCACGCCCTGCGCGCGTTCACGCCAAAAGATCAGAAAGCGGTGAAAAGCGCGGCGCAAACCATGCGCGCCAACCCGGCGTTTGATACCGAGAAAGCCATTCAGGAGTTGGGCACCGGCGAGGCACTGGTGTCGTTTCTGGACGCCAAAGGCAGCCCGTCGATGGTGGAGCGGGCGATGGTAATTGCCCCGTGTTCCCGCATGGGACCGGTGACCGACGACGAGCGCAACGGGCTGATCAATCACTCCTCGCTGTACGGCAAATATGAGGAAGAGATCGACCGCGAATCCGCCTATGAGCGTTTACAGCAAGGCGTGCAAGCCAGCCCCGAGCAGCAAAATACGCCTCCCGCCAACGGTAAAGCGGTCGAGGTTGACGACGGTATTCTCGCTGGGTTGAAGGATATTTTGTTTGGCAGTACCGGACCGCGCGGCGGCAAGCGCGATGGCGTGGTACAGAGCGTGGCGAAAAGCGCGGCGCGACAGGTCACTAATCAGATAATCCGTGGCATGTTGGGCAGTTTGATGGGTGGGAGAAAACGCTAACAGGAAGCTCCCCTCCCGCACAGCGGGAGGGGTAGATATTACGATTTACGCAGCATCAGCCACAGGCTTATCAGGAAGAAGCTGGCGCTTGGCAGCAGCGCGCCAATAATCGGCGGAATGCCGTACACCAGCGTCAGCGGGCCAAAGATTTGGTCCAGCACATAAAATACAAAACCGAAGCTAATCCCCGTCACTACACGCACACCCATCGGGACGCTACGCAGTGGGCCGAAGATAAACGACAGCGCCATCAGCATCATGACCGCCACCGACAGCGGCTGGAACACTTTGCTCCACATATTGAGCTGGTAGCGTCCGGCATCCTGGCCGCTCGACTTCAGGTACTTCACGTAATTATGCAGACCACTAATCGACAACGCGTCAGGATCCAACGCCACGACGCCGAGCTTGTCAGGCGTCAGGTTGGTTTTCCAGGTGCCGCTCACCGTCTGCGAACCGGTGATTTGTTTCGGGTCGGTCAGGTTGGACTCATCCACCTGCGACAAACGCCAGACCTTTTGCTCCGGGTCAAACGTCGCGCTGGCAGCATAGCGAACAGACTGCAAACGACGTTTGTCGTTAAAGGCGTAGATGCTGATTCCACCTAGCTCAGCGTCACCTTTCACCCGCTCGATGTAAACAAAGTTGTCCCCGTCTTTCGCCCACAACCCCTGCTGGGTAGAGAGCAGCGAGCCGCCGTACATCTGCTGGGCACGGTAGTTACGCGCCATCTGTTCACCCTGCGGCGCAACCCATTCGCCGATGGCCATCGTCAGCAGCACCAGCGGAATCGCGGTTTTCATCACCGATAACGCCACTTGCATACGGGTAAAGCCGGAAGCCTGCATCACCACCAGTTCACTGCGCTGGGCCAACATGCCCAGCCCCAACAAAGCCCCCAGCAGCGCCGCCATCGGGAAGAAGATCTGGATATCTTTCGGCGCGCTGAGCAGGGTATACAGCCCGGCACCCATCGCATCGTAGCTCCCCTGCCCGGCTTTTTTCAGCTGGTCGACAAACTTGATGATCCCGGAGAGCGACACCAGCATGAACAATGTCATCATGATGGTGGTGAAAATGGTTTTACCGATATAGCGGTCAAGTACACCAAAGGGCTGCATTATACCGCTCCTTTACGCATAAAACGGGCACGTAAGCGGCGCATCGGCACCGTATCCCAGAGGTTGAGCACAATCGCCAGTGCCAGATAAGCCAGGTTAACCACCCACATCCAGAACACAGGATCCAGCTTACCTTTGCCACCGTTCGACTTCAGCGACGTCTGCACCAGGAAGAACAGCAAATAGAGCAGCATGGCTGGCAGCATGGACAGTACACGCCCCTGACGCGGGTTTACCACACTCAGCGGAACGACCATCAGTGCCATCATAAATACGGTGAATACTAACGTGATACGCCAGGTCAGCTCCGCGCGGGCGCGATCGGTGTCGGTCGCCAGCAGCGTACGCATGGTCATCTGTTCGGTATCGTTTGGATCCAGCGCCACGGCCTGATGACCGATAATCGCCTGATAATCCTGGAAGTCGGTAATGCGGAAATCGCGCAGCAGCGCGGTCCCTTCAAAGCGCGTCCCCTGGTTTAGGGTTACGACCTGGGAGCCATCGCGCATCTGCGTAAGATGTCCGGAATCAGCCACCACCACCGAAGGACGGGCGTTACCTTTCGGGCGGATTTGCGCGAGGAACACATCTTTGAAGTTACTGCCGTCGACGCTTTCGATAAACAGTACCGAACCGCCGTTAGTCGCCTGCTGGAATTGCCCCTGAGCGAGCGCCGCCATACCGGGGTTGGCTTTCGCCTCCGCCAGTACTTCATCCTGATGCCGGGAGGACCACGGTCCGGCCCACATCACGTTGACCGCCGCAATAATACTGGTAAACAACGCCAGTACCATCGCTGCTTTAATAAGCACAGTCTTGCTCAGCCCACAGGCATGCATGACCGTAATTTCACTTTCGGTATACAGTTTGCCCAGCGTCATCAGCAGCCCGAGGAACAGGCTTAAGGGCAAGATAAGTTGCGCCATTTCTGGCACGCCCAGCCCCAGCAGCGAGAGCACCAGATTCGCCGGGATGTCGCCGTCAACAGCCGCACCAAGGATCCTGACTAACTTTTGACAAAAGAAGATCAAAAGCAGGATGAATAGGATCGCAAGTTGGCTTTTGAGCGTTTCCCGAACCAGATATCTTATGATTATCACTTTAAATACGCCCGTAAAAACCCGTCTTTTGCCGGAATTTAGCTTGTTTCATGGCTTAAACGTCATTTATTCTCTTGAGTCGTCGAAATCGTCGCTAAGATCATTATACTCAACGGATCCACCTCTCAGAAATTGTTCTGACGTGCCAATGCCGTAATAACGTTAAGATTAACACGAAGTCACCGCAACAGCGGGTATGAGTTACGAAAGCTTGCAATTCTATCCGTAGCCACCGCTGTTGTCTTTAAGATTCAGGAGCGTAGTGCATGGAGTTCAGTGTAAAAAGCGGTAGCCCGGAGAAACAGCGGAGTGCGTGCATCGTCGTGGGTGTCTTTGAACCACGCCGCCTCTCTCCGATTGCAGAGCAGCTCGACAAGATCAGCGACGGGTACATCAGCGCACTGCTGCGTCGTGGCGAACTGGAAGGCAAACCGGGTCAAACCCTGTTGCTGCACCATGTTCCTAACGTTCTGTCTGAGCGAATTCTCCTTATTGGTTGTGGCAAAGAGCGTGAACTTGATGAGCGCCAGTACAAGCAGGTCATTCAGAAAACCATCAATACGCTGAATGATACTGGCTCAATGGAAGCCGTCTGCTTCCTGACTGAGCTGCACGTCAAAGGGCGCAATAACTACTGGAAAGTACGTCAGGCCGTTGAGACGGCCCAGGAAACGCTGTACAGCTTTGACCAGTTGAAGACCAACAAAAGCGAGCCGCGTCGTCCGCTGCGTAAAATGGTCTTCAACGTACCGACCCGCCGTGAGCTGACCAGCGGTGAGCGAGCTATCCAGCACGGTCTGGCGATCGCCGCGGGTATTAAAGCGGCGAAAGATCTCGGCAACATGCCGCCAAATATTTGTAACGCTGCCTATCTGGCTTCTCAGGCGCGTCAGCTGGCAGACAGTTACAGCAAAAATGTGGTGACCCGTGTGATCGGCGAGCAGCAGATGAAAGAGCTGGGTATGCACTCTTATCTGGCCGTCGGTCACGGCTCGCAGAACGAGTCGCTGATGTCGGTCATCGAGTACAAAGGCAACCCGTCCGAAGACGCGCGTCCGATTGTGCTGGTCGGGAAAGGGTTAACCTTCGACTCCGGCGGTATCTCCATCAAACCTGCTGAAGGCATGGATGAGATGAAGTACGACATGTGCGGCGCGGCGGCAGTGTATGGGGTGATGCGTATGGTGGCCGAGCTTCAACTGCCCATCAACGTCGTCGGCGTACTGGCTGGCTGCGAAAACATGCCGGGTGGCCGCGCGTATCGCCCAGGCGATGTGCTGACCACTATGTCCGGGCAGACCGTTGAAGTGCTCAATACCGATGCCGAAGGCCGTCTGGTGCTGTGCGACGTGCTAACCTACGTCGAGCGCTTTGAGCCGGAAGCGGTGATTGACGTCGCAACCCTGACCGGCGCGTGCGTGATTGCGCTGGGCCATCACATTACCGGCCTGATGTCGAACCACAACCCGCTGGCGCATGAGCTGATCGGCGCGTCCGAGCAGGCTGGCGATCGCGCATGGCGTCTGCCGCTGGGTGATGAGTTCCAGGAACAGCTGGAGTCCAACTTTGCGGATATGGCGAACATTGGCGGACGTCCTGGCGGAGCCATTACCGCAGGCTGCTTCCTGTCGCGCTTTACCCGTAAGTACAACTGGGCGCACCTGGACATCGCCGGCACCGCATGGCGTTCCGGGAAAGCCAAAGGCGCTACTGGTCGTCCGGTGGCGCTGCTGTCGCAGTTCCTGCTCAATCGCGCCGGGTTTAACGGCGAAGAGTAATGTGTAAATGCTGGATGGCGCTACGCTTATCCGGCCTACAAAGCAACACGCTGTAGGCCTGATAAGACGTGCAAGCGTCGCCATCAGGCGATAAGGCCGGGTCACCCGGCCTTGTATTTAAATTCACCACAAGAAGCCCCATATATGAAGAATGCGACGTTCTATCTTCTGGATAATGACACTACCGTTGATGGCTTAAGCGCCGTTGAACAACTGGTGTGTGAAATTGCCGCAGAACGTTGGCGGGCTGGCAAGCGCGTGCTGATCGCCTGCGAAAACGAAAAGCAGGCTCTTCGACTGGATGAAGCTCTGTGGGCAAGACCGGCAGAAAGCTTTGTTCCGCATAATCTGGCGGGTGAAGGCCCCAGAGGCGGCGCCCCGGTAGAGATTGCCTGGCCAGAAAAACGCAACAGCAGCCCACGTGACCTGCTCATCAGTTTGCGCGTTGGCTTTGCAGATTTTGCCACCGCTTTCACAGAAGTGATAGACTTCGTCCCTTACGAAGATTCTTTGAAACAATCGGCACGTGATCGCTACAAAGCTTACCGCGTGGCTGGTTTTAACCTGAATACGGCAACCTGGAAATAATGGAAAAGACATACAACCCACAAGATATCGAACAGCCGCTTTACGAGCACTGGGAAAAGCAGGGCTATTTCAAACCTAACGGCGATGAAAGCAAAGAGTCCTTCTGCATCATGATCCCGCCGCCGAACGTCACCGGCAGTTTGCATATGGGTCATGCTTTCCAGCAAACCATCATGGATACCATGATTCGCTACCAGCGCATGCAGGGTAAAAACACTCTGTGGCAGGCCGGTACCGACCACGCGGGTATCGCCACCCAAATGGTGGTTGAGCGTAAGATTGCCGCTGAAGAAGGTAAAACCCGTCACGACTACGGTCGCGATGCCTTCATCGACAAAATCTGGCAGTGGAAAGCGGAATCCGGCGGCACCATTACCCGTCAGATGCGCCGTCTCGGCAACTCCGTTGACTGGGAGCGCGAGCGCTTCACCATGGACGAAGGTCTTTCCAATGCCGTGAAAGAAGTCTTTGTTCGCCTGTACAAAGAAGACCTGATTTACCGTGGCAAGCGCCTGGTAAACTGGGATCCGAAACTGCGCACTGCTATCTCTGATCTGGAAGTGGAAAACCGCGAGTCTAAAGGCTCGATGTGGCACATCCGCTATCCACTGGCCGACGGCGCGAAAACCGCTGACGGTAAAGATTACCTGGTCGTGGCGACTACCCGTCCGGAAACCATTCTGGGCGATACCGGCGTGGCCGTGAACCCGGAAGATCCGCGTTATAAAGATCTGATCGGCAAATTCCTGATCCTGCCGCTGGTTAACCGCCGCATTCCGATCGTCGGTGACGAACACGCCGACATGGAAAAAGGCACCGGCTGCGTGAAGATCACCCCGGCACACGATTTCAACGACTACGAAGTCGGGAAACGTCACGGCCTGCCGATGATCAACATTCTGACCTTTGACGGCGACATCCGCGAAACGGCGGAAGTGTACGATACCAAAGGCGAAGAGTCTGACGTTTACTCCAGTGAAATCCCGGCTGAATTCCAGAAGCTGGAACGCTTTGCTGCACGTAAAGCGATCGTTGCAACCATCGACGCGCTGGGCCTGCTGGAAGAGATCAAACCTCACGATCTGACCGTACCTTACGGCGACCGTGGCGGCGTGGTTATCGAACCGATGCTGACCGACCAGTGGTACGTCCGTGCCGATGTGCTGGCGAAACCGGCGGTAGAAGCGGTAGAGAACGGCGACATTCAGTTCGTACCGAAGCAGTACGAAAACATGTACTTCTCCTGGATGCGCGATATTCAGGACTGGTGTATCTCCCGTCAGCTGTGGTGGGGTCACCGTATCCCGGCATGGTACGACGAGGCGGGTAACGTCTACGTTGGCCGTACCGAAGACGAAGTGCGTCAGGAAAACAACCTCGGCGCCGACGTTGCGCTGCGTCAGGACGAAGACGTTCTCGACACCTGGTTCTCCTCCGCGCTGTGGACCTTCTCTACCCTGGGCTGGCCGGAAAATACCGACGCGCTGCGTCAGTTCCACCCAACCAGCGTGATGGTTTCCGGCTTCGACATCATCTTCTTCTGGATTGCCCGCATGATCATGATGACCATGCATTTCATCAAAGATGAAAACGGCAAGCCGCAGGTTCCGTTCCATACCGTCTACATGACCGGTCTGATCCGTGACGACGAAGGCCAGAAGATGTCCAAATCCAAGGGCAACGTAATTGACCCGCTGGATATGGTCGACGGTATCTCCCTGCCGGAGCTGCTGGAAAAACGTACCGGCAACATGATGCAGCCGCAGCTGGCCGAGAAGATCGCCAAACGTACCGAGAAGCAGTTCCCGAACGGCATCGAGCCGCACGGCACCGACGCCCTGCGCTTTACCCTGGCCGCACTCGCCTCCACCGGTCGCGATATCAACTGGGATATGAAGCGTCTGGAAGGTTACCGTAACTTCTGTAACAAGCTGTGGAACGCCAGCCGCTTCGTGCTGATGAACACCGAAGATCAGGATTGCGGCTTTAACGGCGGCGAAATGACCCTGTCGCTGGCCGACCGCTGGATCCTGGCTGAATTCAACCAGACCGTTAAAGCGTACCGCGAAGCGCTGGATAACTTCCGCTTCGATATCGCCGCGGGCATCCTGTACGAATTCACCTGGAACCAGTTCTGCGACTGGTATCTGGAGCTGACCAAGCCGGTAATGACCGGAGGAACTGATGCTGAACTGCGCGGCACCCGTAATACGCTGGTCACCGTGCTGGAAGGTCTGCTGCGCCTGGCGCACCCGATTATTCCGTTCATCACCGAGACCATCTGGCAGCGCGTGAAAGTAATTTGTGGCAACACCGCTGATACCATCATGCTGCAGCCGTTCCCGGAATATAACGCCGCACAGGTTGATGAAGCGGCGGCTTCTGATACCGAATGGCTGAAGCAGGCGATCGTTGCCGTACGTAACATCCGCGCGGAAATGAACATTGCCCCGGGTAAACCGCTGGAGCTGTTGCTGCGTGGTTGCAGCGCGGATGCGATGCGTCGTGTGAACGATAACAAGAGCTTCCTGCTGAACCTGGCGCGTCTGGAAAGCATCACCGTGCTACCTGCCGATGACAAAGGTCCGGTCTCCGTGACCAAAATCATCGACGGTGCCGAGCTACTGATCCCGATGGCGGGTCTCATCAACAAAGATGATGAACTGGCGCGTCTGGCAAAAGAAGTGGCGAAAATTGAAGGTGAGATTGCCCGTATCGAAGGCAAACTGTCCAACGAAGGTTTCGTTGCTCGCGCCCCGGAAGCGGTGATCGCCAAAGAACGTGAGAAGCTGGACGGTTACGCAGAAGCCAAAGCGAAGCTGATTGAGCAGCAGGCGGTTATCGCCGCGCTATAAAATTGTTTGCAGGATAAGCGTAGCGTATCCGGCACCGCAGACGATAAAAGCCTCTGACGCACCCGCGCAGAGGCTTTTTCTTGAATTATCCTCGCTTGCACTTCCCCTCACCGCAGTGTTATTAACTGCATATGTCTCACTTTTATGTCATGAGTTCGCTATGAGTGTTATCACACCTGTCTCAACGACGCTGCGCCGCATTACCGCCGACGACAACGCCGCTATTGCCCACGTTATCCGTCAGGTTTCCGCCGAATACGGCCTGACCGCCGATAAAGGCTATACCGTTGCCGATCCCAATCTGGACGAGCTGTTTCAGGTTTACAGCCAGCCGGGCGCAGCCTACTGGGTGGTTGAGCAAAATGGTGAAGTCGTGGGCGGCGGCGGCGTTGCGCCATTAGGGTGTAGCGAACCGGACATTTGCGAACTGCAAAAGATGTACTTCCTCCCAAGCGCACGCGGTCAGGGGCTGGCGAAAAAGCTGGCGCTGATGGCGCTTGACCATGCCCGCGAGCAGGGTTTTAAGCAGTGTTATCTTGAAACGACGGCATTTCTGACCGAGGCTATCCGCCTGTATGAACATTTAGGGTTTAAGCATATCAGCGAAGCGCTCGGCTGTACCGGACATGTAGATTGTGAAGTGCGGATGTTAAAGCCCCTCTGACCTCACGCCGAGGGGCTCTGGTTACGTTACTGCATTTCGGCTGAGAGCATCAGCCGAATAACGCCGGCCGCGCGCGCGGTTGGCAGCTTCAGCACCTGTGACCATAAATCTTGCACCATTTCACAGACGACTTTCTCTTTGCCCACGCCTTTACTCGGATCGGCCATGATTTGGATATCCGGTCCAAAGCGCTGTACCAGACCCGGGCTGATGGATTGCAGATCCTGAAGCGCCAGCTGTTTTTCTTCTGCCGTGACCGTATGTTTTTTTGGGCCATGTGAGGCATACATCATGCTCATATCACTCGCCATACGACGATCCATGATCTCACGCGGAATAATACGCACTGGGTTAATCCCACCTTTCACCGCCGGGAACAAAAAGCGAAAACATTCGTCATTGCCCACTTTTGCCACCGCGGAAATCTGCTCGAGATTAATCTTCATATACTCGATCACATTGGCATCAGGCGCCTGCTGCAAACGCGCCATCTGTACCTGCAGGATCTGCGGCTGAATAGCGTCGATAATCTGTTGCTCGCTTTTCCCCGCCTCTTTCAGCTGCGTTGCCTGGGTGAGGATGTTCTGCCACAGCGCAGGCTCCTGCTCCTTAAGCACCTGATAAACGGGCATGGACAGCATCGCGTTTTCAAATTTCTGCGCATCCGTCAGCCCATAATTCGGGCTTTCCCGCGGGATCAGGTAGTGCACATCAAACAGATTCCACGCGACAATTGCCACCACAAAAACCACCGCGCCGGAGAGCTTGCCCAGCCAGCCTTTTTTGCGAAACATGCCGATGACGATAGCAATCACCGCCCCGATATACCCCGCCAACAATACGTGTGTCCAGTTCATTAACCATCCTTATGCCAAATCGTCTCTGTTCTGGGGATATATTTCCCCTTCGCGCGTTTTGATTATTACGGCAGCAGTGAGCGATTGCCAGCCACCAGATTTTGTTAACAGCAACAGGAAGGGTTAAATCGCGCGGCAATGTCTGCCGCGCGTCAGAGAAGGAGGCTAAGCGGGCACCCCGCTGTGAAAACGGAATTCATCGTCGGGAGAGGTAATCAACGCGGCTTCTACTTCGCCAAAGAACCGCACCCGGCTACTGATATCGTCAGCAGAAACCTGCTGCGCCAGCGCCAGATAATCCTGATAGTGCCGCGCTTCAGAACGCAGCAGTGACAGATAAAATGACTGTAAATCGTCATCCAGATACGGCGCCAGCGCGGCGAACCGTTCACAAGAACGTGCTTCAATGTAAGCCCCGCAAATCAGCTTATCGATTAGCGTTAATGGCTCGTGGGTTCGCACCTCTTTGAGCATGCCTTTGGCATAACGGCTGGCGGTGATTTTGACGTAGGGAATATTGCGGCTCATCATCATCTCACGCACCTGCCAGAAGTGGTGAAGTTCTTCTTTGATCAGCAAAACCATGCTGTCGATAAGCTTGCGTCCCCACGGGTCGTCAGTTTGCGGCATCACACTTTTGCTAATCTGTTTATTCAGTGCGATAAAATCCGGTTCATCCCCATCCCTGAAAGCATACGCCTCATAGGGTTTCAGCCAGTCCAGCAGCGCCTGCGATCCCTGTTTATCTGCGACATACTTACGCACCAGCAGCATAGCCGTTTGCGCCGCTTTCAGCTCGCAGACGAGGTGATCGGTCAGTAACAGAGGGAGATTCGCCGGGTCTCGCGCTTTATCAAGCCAGGCCTGGGGCGTTTTACAGTGCAGGAAGTTGTGGATCGGGGAGAGTATTTGCAGGTAATCCATACGTTGTCCTTGGCCTACGGCAGCATACGCCACCGTAGGTCAGCAGATGACTTAGTGACGCACGCCGTCATCATCTTCGTCGACGAGGTCTTCATCGTCGCCGTCTTCACCTTCTTCGCCGTTTGGGTCTTCGAAATAGGTGCCCCAACCGTCGTATTCCACATCATATTTCTCAGCCAGGTTCATCAGTTGCTCAACCTGAGCGTCGATCAACTCGGCATTCAGAGCGCATTCGCTCAGAATGTCACAGCAAATAACCGTGTCACCTTCTTCCACTTCCAGCTCTTCCGGCTCGGTCACTTCATAGCCCAGCTTGAAAGCTTCTACTGCCGCTTTTTCCAGGGTTTCAAAGTCATCCGCAGAAAGGTGATGCTCGATGGTGTACAGCGCGTCTGGATCGCTGCCATCTTCGAGTAACTCTTCAATAATCAAGCGCGTTTCTTCACGCTGTTCTTCCAGTAGTTCCGGGTTTGCCATGGCTCGTTCCTCATAATGTCCTGCCGATACTCTTATTGTCACATACCGCTGTCATTGCCTCCACCTTTCCAGGAAAGATTTGTTAAACAAGGTTGCAAATGAATAAACATCCATATAAATTGAATTTTAATTCAATAAATGGCCTAAGCCATGTGAGGGAACTATGTCTACCTTTTATCAGAAACATTTTTTGAAACTGCTTGATTTCACCTCTGCTGAACTGACGTCACTGCTCCAGCTCGCCGCGCAGCTCAAGGCGGATAAAAAAAACGGCACAGAGGTCGCTAAACTCACCGGTAAAAACATCGCGCTCATCTTCGAAAAAGACTCAACCCGTACCCGTTGCTCTTTCGAAGTTGCCGCATACGATCAGGGCGCGCGCGTAACGTATCTCGGGCCAAGCGGCAGCCAGATTGGTCATAAAGAGTCGATCAAAGACACCGCCCGCGTGCTCGGTCGTATGTACGACGGTATTCAGTATCGGGGCCATGGCCAGGAAATTGTCGAGACGCTTGCGGAATACGCCGGAGTTCCGGTATGGAACGGATTAACTAACGAATTTCACCCTACCCAGTTGCTGGCAGATTTGCTCACGATGCAGGAACACCTGCCAGGTAAAGCGCTCAATGAAATGACGCTGGTTTATTCAGGCGATGCACGTAACAATATGGGTAACTCCATGCTGGAAGCCGCCGCGTTAACCGGGCTGGATCTGCGCCTGGTCGCGCCGCGAGCCTGCTGGCCGGAAGAAAGCCTGGTTGCGGAGTGCAAAGCGCTGGCACAGAAAAACGGCGGCAATATTACGCTGACCGAAGATATCGCCGCGGGCGTGAAAGGTGCAGACTTTATCTATACCGACGTCTGGGTATCAATGGGCGAAGCGAAAGAGAAATGGGCCGAACGTATTGCGCTGCTGCGTAAGTATCAGGTTAATAGCGCAATGATGGCGTTGACTGGTAATCCGCAGGTGAAATTCCTGCACTGCCTGCCGGCGTTCCATGACGATCAAACCACACTTGGCAAACACATGGCGCAAGAGTACGGACTGCACGGCGGTATAGAAGTGACCGACGATGTCTTTGAATCACCCGCCAGCATCGTATTTGATCAGGCAGAAAACCGGATGCACACCATCAAAGCGGTGATGGTCGCAACGCTCGCAAAATAATGATGTTTGTAGGCCGGGTAAGGCTCCGCCACACCCGGCAATCTGCGCCGTTGTGCCTGATAGCGCTACGCTCATCAGGCCTGGCGTCCGTCACTTAACCAATAGCTTAACTACGGCTTTACGTACCAGCGCGGGAGCGCCGACCGCGCATAGCGGTTTATGCACTTCACCCGGATAAAACACCACGAAGTCACCCTCATTCAACACCACCGTTTTCTCCTGTACGCCTTCCGCCACGAAGGCGATGTCTTTATCCGTCAGCCAGTCAGTTTCCGGCGCGCCCGCAGGCTGCGTGCTGAAAGTCATACCTTCCTGACCTTTGAGCAGGATCTGAATATCCAGATACCGGGCGTGATACTCGGCGCGGCGCTGTGCGAACGGTTCCGTCATATCTTCAGCAATCAGATAAAACAAACGATCGCCGTCGATATCATGCTTGCCCTTTTCCGTCGCATCCGTCACATGCGCTTTAATATGCTCAATCGCCTGGCGCAACTCTTCCGGCAGCCAGGCATCCAGGTTGTAAATATTGCCGACAATCATCTCAAACCCCTTAATTAAAACAACGTTTCATTTTACTTGTTATACGAAAAAACGACCTGCCATACCACTGCTATTTACCGATAATTTGCGTCAACGCATGTTTATCGCTGATGGTGTTAAAATATCGTTAACTTGCCACAACTGCTTATGCATAAACACTGCATAACTTCCACCTCGTCATTTTCGAGGAGTTTACTAACACATTGTTATAAAATGTTTTTTTATAAAAACCAGTCTTCCATCACAGTTCACTCCCTTCTCTTTATCTTTGTGCAGTGACATATTTATTTGGTAATCAAGATCAGCGTGCAAATAATAAAATCACAGGTTCGCATAAATATGTATATCATAATAAAAAACACTATAAAATCAGCAAGTTATTGAATTGTTTCATTTTTAAATACGTACAAAAAATTAACATAAATAAATAACAAGACATATTCATGCGTAGTAATTCAGTTACTCTTATTTTTATTTTTTAAATTCTCAGAGCCATCTCATAAATTAAACAACAAAAGCCAACCATCAACCTGACTGTGAAATAAATCACGTTTCTCTACCAAATAAGATCTAAATATAGACTCCGAAATCAGCTGAAAAATCATGACTGCAATAAATATTATTTGCAGGCACCTCCTCTTTATTTTTTAAAATCGTATTAAAGGAATAATGATGGAAAAGCATTATGTCGGGTCTGAAATCGGTCAATTACGTAGCGTAATGCTACATCGCCCTAATCTCAGTTTAAAAAGGCTGACGCCATCAAATTGCCAGGAACTGCTTTTTGATGATGTTCTTTCGGTAGAACGTGCAGGAGAAGAGCATGACATTTTCGCCAACACGTTACGTCAGCAAGGGATTGAGGTTCTGCTACTCACTGATTTATTGACACAAACCTTAGATATCCCAGATGCCAAAGGCTGGCTACTGGAGACACAAATCTCTGATTATCGCCTTGGCCCCGCTTTCGCTGCTGATATTCGCGCATGGCTTGCAGATATGCAGCACCGGGAGCTCGCCCGGCATTTAAGCGGTGGGCTGACCTACGGGGAAATTCCTGCCTCAATAAAAAATATGGTGGTCGATACACACGATATTAATGACTTTATTATGAAGCCATTACCAAACCACTTATTTACTCGCGATACCTCCTGCTGGATATATAACGGTGTATCCATTAACCCGATGGCAAAAACCGCACGCCAGCGGGAAACCAATAACCTGCGAGCAATTTACCGTTGGCATCCACAATTTTCCGATGGTGAATTTATTAAATATTTCGGCGATGAAAATATTAATTACGACCACGCCACTTTAGAAGGTGGCGATGTGCTGGTCATTGGTCGCGGCGCGGTACTCATCGGTATGTCGGAACGTACCACGCCGCAGGGTATTGAGTTCCTTGCCCAGTCGCTGTTCAGGCATCGCCAGGCTGAACGCGTCATCGCGGTCGAATTGCCGAAACATCGCTCTTGTATGCACCTCGATACCGTCATGACCCACATCGATATCGATACCTTTTCCGTCTATCCGGAAGTAGTGCGCCCGGATGTCCAGTGCTGGACCCTGACGCCAGACGGGCGCGGCGGCCTGAAACGTACCCAGGAAAGTACGCTGGTACACGCCCTCGAAAAAGCGCTGGGTCTCGACCAAATAACGCTTATCACCACCGGGGGTGACGCCTTCGAAGCTGAACGCGAACAGTGGAACGACGCCAACAACGTCCTGACGCTGCGCCCCGGCGTGGTGGTGGGCTACGAGCGCAACATCTGGACCAACGAGAAATACGACAAAGCCGGTATCACCGTTTTACCCATTCCTGGCGACGAACTGGGACGCGGGCGCGGCGGTGCGCGCTGCATGAGTTGCCCGCTGGAACGCGACGGTATTTAAGGAGACGTTATGGAAAACAAACCTACCCTGGTTGTGGCGTTGGGCGGCAATGCGCTGCTCAAACGCGGAGAGCCGCTGGAAGCTGACATCCAGCGCAAGAACATTGAGCTGGCAGCAAGAACTATCGCTCAACTCACGCAGCAATGGCGTGTGATTCTGGTGCACGGCAATGGCCCACAGGTTGGACTTTTGGCGTTGCAAAACAGCGCTTATGACCGTGTCACCCCTTATCCGCTCGACATTCTCGGCGCGGAAAGTCAGGGAATGATTGGCTATATGCTGCAACAAGCGCTGAAAAACCAACTGCCACAACGTGAAATTAGCGTCCTGCTGACTCAGGTTGAAGTCGATGCCCACGATCTGGCTTTCAGCAATCCGACCAAATATATCGGACCGATTTACGACGATGCACAGGCTAAAACGCTACACGCGGAAAAGGGCTGGATTTTCAAAGCCGATGGCAAAACATTCCGTCGCGTTGTGCCCTCTCCACAGCCCAAACGCATCGTTGAAAGCGACGCCATTCGCACACTGATCGCCCGCGATCATCTGGTGATTTGCAACGGCGGCGGCGGCGTACCGGTGGTGGAAAAAGCCGATGGCTTCCACGGCATTGAAGCGGTGATCGACAAGGATCTCTCCGCCGCCCTGCTCGCCCGCCAACTCCATGCCGATGCGTTGTTGATCCTCACTGATGCCGACGCCGTATATCTCGACTGGGGCAAACCTACCCAGCGCCCGCTGGCCCAGGTGACGCCGGAACTGCTCGGTGAAATGCAATTCGACGCCGGTTCAATGGGCCCTAAAGTCACCGCCTGCGCGGAATTTGTCTCTCACTGCCACGGAATTGCAGGCATCGGCTCACTGGCCGACGGCCCGGCCATTCTCGCCGGTGACAAAGGCACCTTGATTCGCCTGGAAGCCGCCAACGCATAACCCAACATTAAGGATATTTTCATGACTGTTAACCTGAAAAATCGCAATTTTCTCAAACTGCTGGACTACACCCCAACGGAAATCCAGTACCTGATCGATCTGGCTATCGAGTTAAAAACGGCAAAAAAAGCCGGGCGCGAAAGGCAAACGCTGGTCGGTAAAAATATTGCGCTGATCTTCGAAAAAACCTCAACGCGCACCCGCTGCGCCTTTGAAGTCGGTGCTTTCGATCAGGGCGCACAGGTGACCTACCTCGGTCCAAGCGGCTCGCAGATCGGTCATAAAGAGTCGATGAAAGATACCGCTCGCGTGCTGGGTCGCATGTATGACGGCATCGAATACCGCGGCTACGGCCAGGAGATCGTTGAAGAATTGGGTGAATTTGCTGGCGTGCCGGTCTGGAACGGGCTGACGAATGAATTCCACCCTACGCAGATCCTTGCCGATCTGATGACCATGCTTGAACACGCTCCAGGGAAAACCTTACCCGAACTGAGCTTCGCTTATCTTGGTGACGCTCGCAACAACATGGGCAATTCACTGATGGTCGGCGCGGCGAAAATGGGGATGGATATTCGTCTGGTCGCGCCGAAGTCCTTTTGGCCTGACGAGGCGCTGGTTGCCGAATGCCGCGAAATCGCCAGCGTAACAGGCGCACGCATTACGCTCACGGACGATGTTGCGGAAGGGGTATACGACGTAGATTTTCTCTACACCGATGTCTGGGTTTCGATGGGCGAACCTAAAGAAGCGTGGGCAGAACGCGTCAGCCTGATGACGCCTTATCAAATTAACCAGCAGGTCATCAATGCGACCGGCAATCCTAACGTGAAATTCATGCACTGCCTGCCCGCTTTCCATAATGAGCACACCAAGGTGGGCCGTGAAATCGAAGCGGCTTACGGCCTGAAAGGGCTTGAAGTCACGGAAGAGGTATTTGAGTCAGCACATTCCATCGTCTTCGACGAAGCGGAAAACCGGATGCATACCATTAAAGCGGTCATGGTAGCGACACTCGGCGACTAACCCCTGCGGGCATGTGTCGCCTGGCGGCATATGCCCAAGCTATCCGGAGAACATCATGGGCAAATTCAAATTTCCCAGCGCGTATACCATCCTGTTTATTCTTATTGCGCTCGTCGCCGTTATGACCTGGATTGTCCCGGCAGGGAAATACCAGATGGCGATGAATGCTACCCTCGGCAAAGAAGTGCCGGTTGCCGGTACCTATGCCCCTACAGAGGCGCATCCGCAAGGCATAACCGCTGTCCTGCTGGCACCGATTGACGGGCTTTATAACCACGAAACCTACACCGCAGGCGCAATTGATGTTGCGCTGTTTGTCCTGATCATCGGTGGGTTTCTCGGCGTGGTAAACAAAACGGGCGCCATTGATGCCGGCATCGAACGCGTGACGGTCAGGCTGAACGGAAAAGAAGAGTGGATGATCCCCATTCTGATGGGGCTTTTCGCCGCCGGAGGCACGATTTACGGCATGGCGGAGGAATCACTCCCATTCTACACATTGCTGGTTCCGGTCATGATGGCCGCGCGCTTTGATCCACTGGTTGCTGCTGCAACCGTGCTACTCGGCGCAGGCATCGGCACGCTCGGTTCGACCATCAACCCTTTTGCGACGGTCATCGCCGCAAACGCCGCCGGGATCCCTTTCACGCAGGGAATGCTGATGCGCATTCTGCTGCTGGTCATCGGCTATGTTATCTGCGTGGTGTGGGTCATGCGTTATGCGCGCAAAGTCCGTAATCACCCGGAGTTGTCGATTGTGGCGGATAAAATGGAGGAAAACCGCGCCCATTTTCTCGGTAATCGCGGCAATGCTAACCTTGAATTCACGGCTACGCGTAAGTGGATCCTGCTGATATTCGCCGCCGCCTTTGCGGTAATGATTTATGGCGTCGCGGTACTCGGATGGTGGATGGCAGAAATATCCGCAGTCTTTCTGGCCTCAGCGATTATCGTCGGCGTGATTGCCCGTATGAGTGAAGAGGGCTTCACCAGCACATTCATTGACGGCGCGCGGGATCTGCTCGGCGTGGCGCTGATTATCGGCATTGCGCGCGGTATCGTCGTGGTGATGGATAACGGTATGATTACCCACACCATTCTGCACAGCGCCGAAAATTTAGTCTCCGGTCTGTCCACCACCATTTTTATCAATGTGACCTACTGGCTGGAAGTGTTGCTCTCCTTCCTGGTCCCTTCCTCGTCTGGCCTGGCGGTGCTCACGATGCCCATTATGGCCCCACTGGCCGACTTCGCCCATGTGCAAAGGGATTTGGTCGTCACCGCGTACCAATCCGCTTCCGGCATTGTGAATCTGATCACCCCTACTTCAGCCGTCGTGATGGGAGGGTTGGCCATCGCTCGCGTTCCTTATGTGCGCTACCTGAAATGGGTCGCCCCGCTGCTGCTGGTTCTGACGGTGCTGAACATGGTCGTCCTGAGTATCGGCGCGATGCTGTAGCCGTTTTGGCCGTCGGATCCCGACGGCTTTTTTGTGCGTGCTCTCGTTTTTCTGCACAACCGCCCGTTTGAGCCGTTATTGATACTGCAAATGTGGTGAATTTCGCCATCACATTGATACAAATGATAAATTTAGGGTGTTTTTATGAAGGAACTCGATGATTACTCGACCAAAGAGCAGAAACAGCTGGCGATTTGTCAGCGCCTGATTAGCGAAAAAAGCTACCTGTCCCAGGAAGCGCTTCGCCGCGATCTACAACAGCATGGTTTTACCGGGATTAGCCAGTCAACGGTATCTCGTCTGCTAAAACTGCTGGGTGCGATAAAAATAAGAAATACAAAAGGGCAAAAAATTTATTCTGTAAATCCGCAATCGCGACCCGCTCCTGATGCTGCCCGCTCGATTGCTGAAATGGTGGTCAGCGTGGAACACAATAGCGAATTTATCCTCATCCACACGGCGGCAGGCTATGGCCGTGCCGTTGCCAGAATCCTCGATTATCACGCGTTGCCAGAAATTCTCGGCGTCATTGCCGGTAGCAGTATTGTCTGGGTCGCACCGCGGGTTGTACAGCGAACAGCCCTGGTTCACAAACAGATTAATTATCTATTTAAAATGAATTAAAATTCATAAGAACCGTTTGCGATGAATAAATTGTGCATTTTTCGCTTGATCCCATAACGGAGCTGAGTATAATCGCGGACAATTTGCCGGGAGGATGTATGGTTCAGTGTGTACGACATTTTGTCTTACCGCGTCTGAAAAAGGACGCTGGCCTGCCGTTTTTCTTTCCGTTGATCACCCATTCCGAGCCCCTCAATTGAGGGGCTTTTTTTTTGCCCAGGCGTCAGGAGATAAACATGGCTAACCCGCTCTATCAAAAACACATCATTTCCATAAACGACCTCAGCCGCGATGACCTCAATCTGGTTCTCGCGACAGCGGCGAAATTAAAAGCCAACCCGCAGCCAGAGCTGTTAAAGCATAAGGTCATCGCCAGTTGCTTCTTTGAGGCGTCGACCCGCACCCGTTTATCCTTTGAAACATCGATGCACCGCCTGGGTGCCAGCGTGGTGGGTTTCTCTGACAGTGCCAACACCTCGCTGGGTAAAAAAGGCGAAACGCTGGCCGACACCATTTCCGTCATCAGCACCTACGTCGACGCCATCGTGATGCGTCATCCACAGGAAGGTGCCGCGCGTCTGGCAACAGAATTCTCTGGTAACGTTCCGGTTCTTAACGCGGGCGACGGCTCCAACCAACACCCGACCCAAACGCTGCTGGATCTGTTTACCATCCAGGAGACACAGGGCCGCCTGGACAATCTGCACATCGCCATGGTGGGTGACCTGAAATATGGCCGTACCGTCCACTCCCTGACTCAGGCGCTGGCGAAGTTCGAAGGTAACCGTTTCTACTTCATCGCCCCGGACGCGCTGGCGATGCCGCAGTACATTCTGGATATGCTGAATGAAAAAGGTATTGCCTGGAGCCTGCACGGCACGATTGAAGAAGTGATGGCGGAGGTCGACATTCTCTACATGACCCGCGTGCAGAAAGAGCGTCTGGACCCATCCGAATACGCCAACGTAAAAGCACAGTTTGTTCTGCGTGCCAGCGATCTGGCGGGAGCCAGAGAGAACATGAAGGTGCTGCATCCGCTGCCGCGCATCGATGAAATCACCACCGACGTCGACAAGACGCCGCACGCCTGGTATTTCCAGCAGGCTGGCAACGGCATCTTCGCCCGCCAGGCGTTACTGGCACTGGTACTGAATAGCGAACTGGCACTGTAAGGGAGAAAAAGAGATGACACACGATAACAAACTGCAGGTTGAAGCCATCAAACGTGGCACCGTGATTGACCACATTCCCGCACAGGTTGGTTTTAAGCTACTGACGCTGTTCAAACTGACTGAAACCGATCAGCGCATCACCATCGGACTGAACCTGCCGTCTGGTGAGATGGGCCGTAAAGACCTGATTAAAATCGAAAATACGTTCCTGACCGACGAGCAGGTCAACCAGCTCTCCCTGTACGCTCCGCAGGCAACGGTAAACCGCATTGATGATTACGACGTGGTGGGTAAATCACGCCCTAGCCTGCCGGAGCGCATCGACAACGTACTGGTGTGCCCGAACAGCAACTGCATCAGCCATGCTGAGCCGGTTTCTTCCAGTTTTGCAGTGAAAAAACGCGCTGATGATATCGCACTCAAATGCAAATACTGTGAAAAAGAGTTTTCGCATTATGTGGTGCTGGCCAACTAATTGGGGTTGGTTATGAGATCCCGGCTCCCGTTACACATAAGCATTCGCAATGCATCGAGGCGGCAAGTCCGATTATCACTGGGAGCATAGTAAACTATGTGACCAGGGTAAGAGGACGTAGCCAACGAAGAGGCAGTGTGAAGGATGACGTGTATAATGGGCGGGAACATTCTACTACCGCTGTAATTCAGGAGAAATCATGAGCAAGACTATCGCGACGGAAAATGCACCAGCAGCAATCGGCCCATACGTTCAGGGCGTTGACCTGGGTAGCATGGTAATCACTTCCGGTCAGATCCCGGTCGATCCGAAAACCGGTGCCGTAGCGGAAGACGTGTCCGCTCAGGCACGTCAGTCGCTGGAAAACGTAAAAGCTATCGTTGAAGCAGCTGGTCTGAAAGTGGGCGACATCGTAAAAACGACCGTTTTCGTTAAAGACCTGAACGATTTCGCCACCGTCAACGCCACCTACGAAGCGTTCTTCACCGAGCACAACGCGACCTTCCCGGCGCGTTCTTGCGTGGAAGTTGCCCGTCTGCCGAAAGACGTGAAAATCGAGATTGAAGCGATCGCCGTTCGTCGCTAAATCTTATTAGAGAGCCCTGCTCTGGCAGGGTTCCTTAAGTATTGCAGCCTATAACTGAAAAAATCAATTCTCTTCCATTATTCTTTAAGGTGATGGTTTCATTTTCGATTATCCCCACTCCCCAATTATATAATTCCATTTCCCCTTTTTGCTGTGATTCTATATTCTCTGAGAAACAGGTTTGTCCTAAAACCCAGTACAACCTTGAACTATAAACATTAATTTTGAGATCATCATCATTATCATTTTTCATCTTTTCCAATGTATAAACTATCTTATTGTGAATTTTAAAACTAACAATATTGTTATATCTTTCAACTGAATTAATAGAAAAAATACAGATAAACATTATAATTAGTAAACAAAATGTTTTTATAGTAGCTCGTCTTATAAAAGTGTTCATTGGTCATGTCTCCATAAAAAAGAATAACCAGATGAACCAATGAGCGCTTTATTTTTTTCCTGACACTTAATTACCCCCCATTTCTCTGCGACCAAGGATATATCATTTTCATGTGCAATTTTACGGTAAACGTACCGGTAAGACTGAAATGGATCGTGTAGAGGAGTGTTCATTTCCCTTACAATAATATCCCCAGACGATTTCTCCAAATAAACATATAAACCATGCCAGGATAAATTCTTTGCATAGTGGGTATTTGAATCATCGTTACGGCACCATTGTACAACCAGAAGATAGTGACTTTCACGCACGGGTAACCAGCAAACCGAAATAATATACAGCATATAACAAAAGGCACAAACTAAAGCGAAAGTAAGTATTTTTTCCATGTAAAATAGAGTGCTATGCTCAGTCATGCCATTTTACCTCTGACTCAATGGCACCAAAAATATTGTACTCTCTGGCCAGACACTCCTGATGAAACCTCCCCATAAAAGTATCATTCACCGGAACGATACTACCTAAACGAACGCCAGAATTTGCGACACTAATATTCCAGTTATACCTGTCAAAAAACTTAAACTGAAATGTCAAATCATAACTACATAATCTACTACCATTGCTCATCGTATTTTTATACTTATCTTCGGTAATTTGCACCTGACCTTTGCCCCAGTATTGATAACCTCCTATAGCATAAAACAAGTCTGGATCGCTAGAAATAAAATCATCAGTATTAACATGCTCAGAAGTAAACTCATGCTGGCCTGGCGATAATGTTTTACAAAAACTCTTTGCTGCATCCAATAATTGCACATAATTATCCTTTAACTGGGCTGATTTTCCCATCATATCAGTTAAGTTAATATGTATGTCTTCACCCGTATTTTGCAAATAATGCAGTAAATTTTCTCGAGCAAAAGGATAGCGATACTTTAAATATAAGCTCCCATCAATCAACTGTTCCAGGTAATATTTATAATAATAAAATTGATCTGAAAAATTCCCCGCACTGCACCATTCACCACTTCCAACATCAATACTATATTCAGGATCATCTCTCCCCAATATATAACCGTTCATAATACCGCCTAAGAATAATTAACATGACAAGATATTAACATTTATAATCTGGCGTATTCTGTTGGAAGACACTGGCAATGCCATAATTCAGAAAATATTTAGCTGTATTGGGCGAAAGACAAAAAAACGGGCATGGAAGCCCGGAGTGAATTTAGGTTGGCCCGGTAAGCGTGAGCGCCACCGGGCATTTATCACATTACACCAAACAGTTTCGGCAGGAATAGCGAAATCGCCGGAATGTATGTCACGAGCATCAGCACCAGGAATAGCACGAGGTAGAATGGCAGCATCGCCTTTACCACCTGCTCTATTTTCTGCTTACTCACCGCACTGGCCACAAACAGCACCGACCCTACCGGTGGCGTAATCAGGCCAATCCCTAAGTTCACCAGCATGATCATGCCAAAATGGACCGGATCAATGCCGAGCGCGTTGGTCACCGGTAGTAGCACCGGCGTCAGGATCAGGATCAGCGGCGCCATGTCCATCAGCGTACCGATCAGCAGCAGCATGATGTTAATGCACATCAGAATGACGTATTTGTTGTCCGAAATACTGGTGAAGGCTTCGGTGATACGCATCGGCAACTGCATATAGGTCATGACGGCCCCAAACGCGGCGGCAAAGCCTATCAGGATCATCACGATGGTGACCGTTTTCACCGTGCGGAACATCAGCTTCGGCAGCTCAGACCATTTATAGTCACGATAGATAAACATGGTGACAAAGAAGGCCCAAAGACAGGCAATCGCCGCAGACTCCGTCGCGGTAAAGATACCTGACAAAATGCCGCCCATGATGATCACAACCGTCATCAAGCCCCACAGCGTATCGACGAAAATCTTCAGCGCCTGGCGAAACGGTACGCGTTCCCCTTTTGGATAACCGCGCTTGTGCGCAAAAGCCACGCACATCACCATCAGGCTGAGGCTTAACAGCAGGCCCGGCAGGATCCCGGCGATGAACAGTGCGGCAATCGACACCGTGCCGCCTGTAGCCAGCGAATAGATAACCGAGTTATGGCTGGGCGGCGTAAGAATCGCCTGCACCGAACCACTGGCCGTTACCGCCGCGGCAAAGTCGCGCGGATAACCTTTTTTATCCATTTCCGGGATCATTACCGAACCAATGGATGCGGTATCAGCTACAGACGATCCAGAAATAGCGCCAAAAAAGGTTGATGCCACAATGTTTACCAGCGACAGTCCGCCGCGAATAAAGCCAACAAAAATATAGGCAAAGTTCACCAGTCGCCGCGCAATTCCCCCTTCGGCCATAATAGCCCCAGCCAGAATAAAGAATGGGATCGCCAGCAGCGAAAACTTATTCACCCCGCTGGTCAGTTGGATCATTACCGCTTCCAGCGGAATATCTATGTACCAGGCCCCAATGATGGCGCTAATGCCAACCGCATACGCTACCGGTACCCCAATTGCCAGCATAATGCCGAGCGTAAAGACGAGAATAAATGCATCCATCTGCTTTCCTTTCTGAAATGGGGGCGGTAACTAGCTGGTCGATCCCAGCATGACAACAGGACGTTGGTATTGCGGACCACGGAAAATCTTTTCTGCGATAAACAGCAGCGTTATGGCAGAGCCAAGCGGCAATGGAAGGTAGTTTTGCCCGGCGCTTAAAAGCGGGAATTCGGCCACGGGCTGGCCCCACAGTTCAAGACAGAGATTGGTTCCGTACCAGAGGATAAAAAGGCTTATCGCCACTAACATAACGTCAGCGATTACCGAGCAATAACGGCGGGAAGCCTCACCCAGACGGTCAATCACCATACTTACCGCAATATGCGAGCCTGCACGATAGCTCACCGCCGCGCCAATAAAGGTGAATGTCACCATACACAGAATAGCGACGGGTTCAGGCCATGACAGGGCGTTATTCAGAACATAACGCGCGAATATACCAATGGGGATAATGGCGACCATGACCAATAATGCGATACCGGCAATCCACATTGACACCCGATAAAGAAAATCCATTACCGATGAATAGCATTCACCCATAATCATCACCTCGAATTAATCAAAAGATTCAGGCAGAGGGTTGATATCCTCCACCTGATGAATTACTTCACATCCTGAATTCGTTTGATCAAATCCTGGTGGTCTTTACCGTAATTATCCCGCACTGACTGCGTGGCTTTATAGAAATAGTCCGTATCAATATCGTGGAACTGAACGCCATTGGCTTTCATGGTCTCCAGCGATTTCGCATTATAATCCTGCCAAAGTTTTCGTTGCTCTACCTGTGCTTCTTTGGCGAGTTTAATAATGAGGTCCTGGTCTTCTTTTTTCAACTTATCCCATTTGGCTTTCGAGAACAGAAAAAGCTCAGGAATAATAAAGTGTTTGCTCCAGGTATAGTTTTTCACGACCGGCAAATAGTTATGCGCAACAAACGTTGGCGGGTTATTTTCCGTGCCATCAATAACGCCGGTCTGCATACCGCTAAATACTTCACTAACGCCCATGACAACGGAATTAGCGCCCATCGCTTTCAGGGTATCCAGCGCTATCGGACTCCCTTGAACACGGATTTTCATACCGTGTAAATCTTCCGGTTTCACCACCGGATTTTTGGTGATCAGGTTGCGCGTTCCGGCATCCATCCAGCCGAGGAACACCAGCCGCGATTTGGTGTTGGCCGTCAGGCGGTCGCCAATCTCCTGACCAATCATGCCGTCGAGAACCTTATGCAGATGGTCTTCATCACGGAAAATGTATGGCAGGGTAAACACGTTAATTTCAGGGAGAATAGCGGCGACTGGCGTCATTGAGACACGAATAATATCGATAGCACCTAATTGCGCCTGCTCAATCATCTGCTTTTCGTCGCCTAACACGCCACCGGGAAAGGTTTTAATCTCCAAACGACCGTCGGTGGCAGCGCTAAGTTTTTCCCCCATATGTTTCACGGCAACAACGTTCGGGTAATCAGCCGGATGCACATCTGCGGCGCGAAAGGTTTGTGCCAGCGTTGCATGACTCGCCAGTAATACAGACGCGCCAATACACAGACTTAACAGGTTTTTTGTCAGTTTCATTTGTCCTTCTCCAGAAGTTCATAATATCCATTAACAGGAATAGCTTGCAGAGCAAATGACTGCCGGAATTAAAAACGGGCAGCGAGAAACTTTCTTACCGACGTTACCTGCGCAGACTAACTGGTGTAACAATTTATTTCGATGACTACGTTCACAAAAAATCGCAGACACTTAAAATTTTTAGCACACTGTTTCATTTTTGCAATGCAGATCGTTTTATTGATAAATAAACAACGCAAGGATGGCGATTTGATACTAACAACCCGCGTTAGCATTTCAATAAAAATAAAACACCAATATTTCGGGAGAATATCTTTCGAATGAAAAAGTGAAATGCAGGATGGTATTAACACCATCCTGCAGAGATGTTGAGGATTACTGCCAGCCGTAGCGGCGGCTATAAAAACCTTTCACTAATTGGGTCAATGTCATGTAACCCGCCAGAATCGCAATCAGCCACGGGAAGTAGCTCAGCGGCAGCGCCTGCAATTGCAGGTAGCTGGCCAGCGGCGAGAATGGCAATGCAATACCCACCACCATCACCACCAGCGTCATCAGCATCAGCGGCCATGCGGCGCGGCTTTGGATAAACGGCACGCGACGGGTACGGATCATATGCACAATCAGCGTTTGCGACAGCAGCCCCACCACGAACCAGCCCGACTGGAACAACGTCTGATGTTCTGGCGTATTCGCATGGAAGACGAACCACATCAGGCAAAATGTCAGAATGTCGAAAATGGAGCTGATCGGCCCAAAGAAGAGCATAAAGCGGCCCAGATCGGCGGGATTCCAGCGCTGTGGCTTTTTGATCTGCTCTTCGTCAACGTTATCAAACGGAATCGCCACCTGGGATACATCGTACAGCAGGTTCTGAATCAGTAAGTGCAGCGGCAACATTGGCAGGAACGGTAAAAAGGCACTCGCCACCAGCACACTAAATACGTTACCGAAGTTAGAACTGGCGGTCATTTTGATGTACTTCAACATGTTAGAAAAGGTACGGCGTCCTTCGATCACCCCTTCTTCCAGCACCATCAGGCTCTTTTCCAGCAGGATAATATCTGCCGCTTCACGCGCAATATCGACCGCGCCATCAACAGAGATACCGATGTCCGCCGCGCGCAGCGCCGGAGCGTCGTTAATGCCATCCCCCATAAAGCCGACCACATGACCTTCACGCTTGAGCAGCGTAACAATGCGCTCTTTGTGCATTGGCGTCAGGCGGGCAAACAGCGTGGTGCGCTGGGCCAGTTTTGCCAGTTCGTCATCGCTTAACCCTTCAATGCTGCTGCCAATCACCACATCGCCCGCATCCAGTCCCACTTCATGACACACTTTCGCCGCCACCAGCTCGCTATCGCCGGTGAGGATTTTCACCGTAATACCGCTGGCTTTCAGCGCTTTAAGCGCCGGTGCGGTGGTCTCTTTCGGCGGATCGAGGAACGCGATATAGCCTTCGAGGATCAGATCGGATTCATCAATACGCTGGTAATCGCCCTCACGCGCGGGCAGATACTTCGTTGCCACCGCCACTACGCGCAGCCCCTGACGGTTCAGCGTGTCCGTGACGCGTTTCACCCGACGCAGCATGTTGTCGTCTAACGGAACAATCTCACCATTGTGGCGTACCTGGGTGCAGACGCTAAGGATCTCCTGCAGCGCGCCTTTACACACCAGTTGATGTACATCGGTTTCTTCAGCGACCACCACCGACATGCGGCGGCGTTCGAAATCAAACGGGATCTCGTCGATTTTTTGCCAGCGGGTAGAGAGACGGCGGGCGGATTCTTCGTCCACGCCTTCCAGCACCGCCGTATCCAGCAGATTCTTCAGCCCGGTCTGGTAATGGCTGTTCAGCCACGCAGAATGCAGGACGTGTTCACTGGGCTTGCCGGAGATATCGGTATGATTCTCCAGCACAATTTTATCTTGCGTCAGCGTGCCGGTTTTATCGGTACACAGAATATCCATCGCACCAAAATTCTGGATGGCGTCGAGGTGTTTGACGATGACCTTTTGTTTTGACAGCTTCACCGCCCCGCGTGCCAGCGTTGAGGTGACGATCATCGGCAACATCTCTGGGGTCAATCCCACCGCCACAGACAGCGCAAACAGCGCCGCTTCCCACCAATCGCCTTTGGTATAACCGTTGATGATCAGCACAATCGGCGCCATCACCAGCATAAAGCGGATCAGCAGCATACTGACGCGGCTGATCCCTTTCTGGAAGGCATTCTGCTCGCTTTCTTGCTCGCTGACGCGGCCCGCCAGTTGCCCGAACCAGGTATTAGCGCCGGTCGCAATCACGATGGCCTGCGCCGTACCGCTCACCACGTTAGTGCCCATAAAGCACAGGGTATCGCATTCCAGCGGGTTGCTTTGCTGCGGGTCGCGGCTGGTGGCGACTTTCTCCACCGGCAGCGATTCGCCGGTCAGCGAAGCCTGTGCCACAAACAGATCACGAGCCTGCACCACACGCAGATCGGCTGGGATCATATCCCCTGCTGCCAGTTTGAGAATATCACCAGGGACCAGCTGGTCGATCGGCAGTTCAACCCAGCCGTTCTCCCCTTTCTCGTTGATGACGCGTAGCACCGTCGCGGTGTTACTGACCATTGCTTTCAACGCATCCGCCGCTTTGGTGGAACGCGCTTCCTGCACAAAATTCAGCAGCGTGGAGATGATAACCATCAGCGCGATGACGCCCGCAGCAAACAGATCCTCGGTGGCATAGGAAATCGCACCGAGGATAGTCAGCAGAATATTAAACGGGTTGCGGTAGCAGACCCACAGATGTACCCACCATGGCGACGGCTTCTGCGCCGGTAGCTGGTTCTCGCCATGTAACTCGCGAGCGTTTTCCACTTCTGCAGCGTTCAACCCTTCCGGGTGCGTGCCGAACGTTTTCCACAACGCTTCTTCGTCCATCAGCGCCATTTTCAGGCAATGTTCGCTCAGCGAAGGCGGGATCGGCGTGCTGGCAACGGTCTGCGCATTGGGTAGCGGATCGCGATGCACCAAACGATACGGTAAATGTCGGTTTAGCCGGGCAAACAGCTGGCGAGTAATATTTTTGAACATAGGCAGTCCCTCTGCCCCCGTATAAACAGGGCAGTAAATCCTTCAGGCGTGGCAAATCCTTGCCTGATGGCAATCTAATAATCGTAACAGGGACGTCAGAACGTCACTGTCTTACTGTTCCGGTAAGACAGTGAAAGACAAGCTTACCGGAAAGGGTTGTTTCTCCATTTAGGGAGAGGGGTGGGATCGGGATCCATATAGCCTCCGGTAAGTGAATGATTTGCGCCGCGGATTATACGCAGAAAACCATAAGGTTTGTGGCAATTATGGCGGTATGATAAACCATGGAAACTAAACCAAACGTATACCAGACTTTGCCCATTGCACTGCGCGTGAGTAAAGTTATTCTTTCTTTGGCATAACTTCGCACGCAACACGGGAAAACAGGATGCAAAACCGGCTGACAATTAAAGACATCGCCCGCTTAAGCGGCGTGGGAAAATCAACCGTTTCCCGCGTTCTCAACAACGAAAGCGGCGTGAGCGAACGCACCCGCGAACGCGTTGAAGCCGTGATGAATCAGCACGGATTCTCTCCTTCCCGCTCCGCACGCGCCATGCGCGGACAAAGTGACAAAGTGGTGGCGATTATCGTCACGCGTCTGGACTCGCTTTCGGAAAATCTCGCCGTCCAAACCATGCTGCCCGCCTTTTATGAGCAGGGTTACGACCCGATCATGATGGAAAGTCAGTTCTCGCCTGAGCTGGTAGAGGAGCATCTGGGTATGCTCAGACGCCGTAATATTGACGGCGTGGTGCTGTTTGGTTTTACCGGCATTACTGAATCCATGCTCGCCACCTGGCAAGATTCGCTGGTGCTGCTGGCAAGAGATGCCAAAGGCATTGCCTCCGTCTGCTATGACGATGAGGGCGCCATTCTTACCCTGATGCAACGTCTGTACGATCGCGAGCATCGCCAGATCAGTTTTCTTGGCGTTCCCCATAGCGACGTGACCACCGGGAAGCGCCGCCATGAAGCCTATCTGGCATTCTGTAAGAAACATAAATTGCACCCCGTCGCCGCGCTGCCGGGTCTGGCCATGAAGCAGGGTTATGAGCAGGCCGCCAGTGTTATCACCCCGGAAACCACCGCATTAGTCTGCGCGACAGACACCCTCGCCCTTGGGGTCAGCAAATACCTGCAGGAGCAGCGAATTGAGAACCTGCAATTGGCAAGCGTGGGCAGCACGCCGCTGATGAAATTCCTCCATCCGGAAATTATCACCGTCGATCCAGGATACGCCGAAGCCGGACGACAAGCGGCCTCACAGCTGATCGAGCAGATCAACGGCCGTAGCAAACCACGACAAATCGTTATTCCCTCCAGCCTCTCCTGATTGCTTTCTGAGCGTCAATTTGTGATCTTCGCTGCGTTTCGGGAACGTTCCCATTTTTAAATTTTCATCGACGATATACTCTGGCGGCAGGTCAACAATAGGGCTTAATAATGAGCAAAATTAAACAAGCAGACATCGACCGGCTGATTGAGCTGGTAGGCGGGCGCGACAATATCGCCACGGTGAGTCACTGCATTACTCGCCTGCGTTTTGTGCTGAATCAGCCTGCTAACGCCAGGCCGAAAGAGATCGAACAGTTACCGATGGTCAAAGGCTGCTTCACCAACGCCGGACAGTTTCAGGTGGTGATTGGCACCGAGGTGGGCGATTACTACAAAGCGCTGTTGGCGACTACCGGACAAGCCAGCGCCGACAAAGAGCAGGCGAAAAAAGCGGCGCGGCAGAATATGAAATGGCACGAACAGCTGATTTCTCATTTTGCGGAGATCTTCTTCCCGCTGCTGCCCGCGCTGATTAGCGGCGGCTTGATCTTAGGTTTTCGTAACGTGATCGGCGATCTGCCCATGAGCAACGGCCAGACGCTGGCACAGATGCATCCTTCGCTGAAAACCCTTTACGACTTCCTGTGGCTGATTGGCGAAGCAATCTTCTTCTATCTGCCAGTCGGGATCTGCTGGTCGGCAGTGAAGAAAATGGGAGGTACGCCAATCCTCGGTATTGTGCTGGGCGTAACCCTGGTTTCACCGCAGCTGATGAACGCCTATTTGCTCGGTCAGCAGGTGCCGGAAGTGTGGAACTTCGGCCTGTTCAGTATTGAGAAAGTGGGTTACCAGGCACAGGTTATTCCAGCGTTGCTGGCCGGTCTGGCGCTCGGGTTTATTGAAACGCGCATGAAACGCATCGTGCCAGATTATCTGTATCTGGTGATCGTCCCGGTGTGCTCGCTGATCCTTGCAGTGTTTCTCGCGCATGCCTTCATCGGTCCGTTTGGTCGCATGATCGGCGACGGTGTCGCGTTTGCGGTCCGTCATCTGCTGACCGGCAGCTTTGCCCCGATCGGCGCGGCGTTGTTCGGCTTCCTGTACGCCCCGTTGGTGATCACCGGCGTGCATCAGACCACGCTAGCCATCGACATGCAGATGATTCAGAGCATGGGTGGCACACCGGTATGGCCGCTGATCGCACTGTCGAATATCGCTCAGGCCTCTGCGGTGGTGGGCATCATTATCTCCAGTCGCAAACACAATGAACGTGAAATCTCAGTCCCTGCTGCCATCTCCGCTTATCTCGGGGTCACTGAACCGGCAATGTACGGCATCAACCTGAAATACCGTTTCCCGATGCTGTGCGCGATGATCGGCTCCGGTCTCGCCGGACTGCTGTGCGGCCTGAACGGTGTGTTGGCAAACGGGATTGGTGTCGGCGGTTTGCCGGGCATCCTCTCCATCCAGCCGACTTACTGGCAGGTATTTGGTATGGCGATGGCCATTGCGATTGTTATCCCGATGGTACTGACCTCATTTGTTTACCAGAGAAAATATCGTCTGGGCACATTACAAATTATCTAACTTTTCTTCGGGGTGCAGTTGCGCCCCAACGTATTTCCAGGAAACAACCATGACTATTCCCCACTGGTGGCAAAACGGCGTTATCTATCAGGTTTACCCCAAGAGTTTTCAGGATACCACCGGCAGCGGCACCGGCGATTTACGCGGCGTGACGCAGCGTCTCGACTATCTACAAAAACTGGGCGTTGATGCCATCTGGCTGACGCCGTTCTATGTTTCACCGCAGGTTGATAACGGCTACGACGTCGCGGATTACCTGTCTGTCGATCCGGCCTACGGTACGCTGGAAGACTTTGACGAACTGGTGGCACAGGCGAAAGCGCGCGGCATCCGTATTATTCTCGATATGGTGTTTAACCACACCTCAACCCAGCACGCCTGGTTTCGCGAAGCGCTGGATAAAGACAGCCCGTATCGTCAGTTTTATCTCTGGCGCGACGGCACGCCAGACAGCCCGCCGAATAACTGGCGCTCCAAATTTGGCGGTAGCGCCTGGGGCTGGCACGCCGCAAGCGAGCAGTATTATCTGCACCTCTTCGCTCCGGAGCAGGCAGACCTGAACTGGGAGAACCCGGCGGTCCGCGCCGAGCTAAAAAAAGTCTGTGAGTTCTGGGCCGATCGCGGCGTGGACGGCTTGCGACTCGACGTGGTGAATCTTATCTCTAAAGATCAGGACTTCCCGAATGATCCCGACGGCGATGGGCGGCGTTTTTATACCGATGGCCCGCGCGCGCATGCGTTTTTACGCGAGATGAACCGCGACGTCTTCACGCCACGCGGCCTGATGACGGTAGGCGAGATGTCTTCCACCACACTGGAAAACTGCCAGCAGTACGCCGCGCTCGATGGCAGTGAACTGTCGATGACCTTTAACTTTCACCACCTGAAAGTGGATTACCCCAATGGTGAGAAGTGGACGTTAGCCAAACCCGACTATGTGGCGCTGAAAACTCTGTTCCGCCACTGGCAACAGGGCATGCATAATCAAGCGTGGAACGCATTGTTCTGGTGTAACCACGACCAGCCACGCATCGTGTCGCGTTTTGGCGATGAAGGTAAATACCGTGTCCCAGCAGCTAAAATGCTGGCGATGGTGCTGCATGGCATGCAGGGCACGCCCTATATCTATCAGGGTGAAGAGATCGGCATGACCAACCCGCACTTCCGCCAGATTACCGATTATCGCGATGTAGAAAGCCATAACATGTTTGCCGAACTGAACGGTCAGGGGCGAGATGCCGACGAATTGCTGGCGATCCTCGCCAGTAAATCCCGCGATAACAGCCGCACGCCGATGCAGTGGGATGCCAGCCAACACGCGGGCTTTACCAAGGGCGAGCCATGGATCAATCTGTGTGACAACGCGGTGGAGATCAACGTGGCGGCAGCGCTGAGCAATGCCGACTCAGTGTTCTACACCTATCAGAAGCTGATCGCATTGCGCAAAGCGGAGCCAGTTATTACCTGGGGCGACTATCAGGATCTGTTACCGGACAGCTCGCATCTGTGGTGTTACCAACGCGAGTGGCAAGGGCAGCGGCTGCTGGTCATTGCCAATCTGAGCGATACCTTTCAGAGCTGGCAGCCAGCCCAGACCGATGGAAACTGGCAGGTGCTGATGCACAACTATGCCGAGGTCGCCAGCCAACCTGGGGACATGACACTGCGTCCTTTTGAGGCCGTCTGGTGGTTGCAAAAATAGCTTGCAATTGGCGTCAGGCCCGGTTCATGTAGTGTTGCCGGGCTTCACTGCTGACACTACGTTTACCCTACTGTTTTTGTTGAATAATTAATCAGAATTTTCTGCCTACAATTTACAATCGCTGTACTGCCCGTCATCTGTACGCTCCGATTTTTACTTTGCGCTACATCAAATAAATCGTAAACATCCTTGATGCAAATCACTACATATAGAACTTAAAATGCACGCCGACCCAACATGTTGTATTAATCGACTACAATTGCTACAACTACAATGCACCGTTTAACGGAGAAATTGTGGATAAAGTGGGTCAGGATTGCGGGAAGTCATTGGCAATAGAGATGAATAAAGCCATGTCCGCTTCCCCAACCTCTGTGGATAACCTGTTCTTATAAATATGGAGTGATCATGACACCGCATGTGATGAAACGAGATGGCTGTAAAGTGCCGTTTAAATCAGAGCGCATCAAAGAAGCCATTCTGCGTGCAGCTAAAGCAGCGGGAGTCGATGACGCAGATTACTGTGCCACCGTCGCAGAAGTCGTTAGTAGCCAGATGAATGAGCGCAGCAAGGTCGATATCAACGAGATCCAGACAGCGGTAGAAAACCAGCTGATGTCTGGCCCGTACAAACAACTCGCCCGCGCGTACATCGAATATCGCCACGACCGTGATATCCAGCGTGAAAAACGTGGCCGTCTGAACCAGGAAATTCGTGGTCTGGTTGAGCAAACCAACTCCGCACTGCTGAATGAAAACGCCAACAAAGACAGTAAAGTGATCCCAACCCAGCGCGACCTGCTGGCCGGTATCGTTGCCAAACACTATGCACGTCAGCACCTGCTGCCGCGCGATGTGGTTCAGGCGCACGAGCGTGGTGATATTCACTATCACGACCTCGATTACTCGCCGTTCTTCCCAATGTTCAACTGCATGCTGATCGACCTCAAAGGCATGCTGACGCAGGGCTTTAAGATGGGTAACGCGGAGATTGAGCCGCCAAAATCCATCTCTACCGCGACCGCCGTGACCGCGCAAATTATCGCGCAGGTTGCCAGCCACATTTATGGCGGCACCACCATTAACCGTATTGATGAAGTCCTCGCGCCGTTCGTTACCGAGAGCTTTAATAAGCATCGTAAAACCGCTGAAGAGTGGCAGATCCCGGATGCCGACGGCTATGCACATTCTCGTACCGAGAAAGAGTGCTACGACGCATTCCAGTCCCTTGAGTATGAAGTGAACACCTTGCATACCGCCAACGGCCAGACGCCGTTCGTCACTTTTGGTTTTGGTCTGGGAACCAGCTGGGAATCACGTTTGATCCAGCAATCTATTCTGCGTAATCGCATTGCGGGCCTCGGTAAAAATCGCAAAACCGCGGTGTTCCCGAAACTGGTGTTCGCGATTCGTGACGGTCTGAACCATAAGTTTGGCGATCCGAACTACGACATCAAACAGCTTGCGCTGGAGTGCGCAAGCAAGCGCATGTATCCGGATATCCTGAACTACGATCAGGTAGTGAAAGTGACCGGTTCGTTCAAAACACCGATGGGCTGTCGCAGCTTCCTCGGCGTGTGGGAAAATGAGAACGGCGAACAGATTCACGACGGGCGTAACAACCTCGGCGTTATCAGCCTCAACCTGCCGCGTATCGCGCTGGAAGCACACGGTGATGAAGCCACCTTCTGGAAACTGCTTGACGATCGCCTGGTGCTGGCGCGTAAAGCGCTGATGACCCGCATTGCGCGTCTGGAAGGCGTGAAAGCTCGCGTGGCGCCAATTCTGTATATGGAAGGGGCCTGCGGCGTGCGTCTGAAAGCGGACGATGACGTGTCAGAAATCTTTAAAAATGGCCGCGCGTCTATCTCGCTGGGTTACATCGGTATTCACGAAACCATTAACGCGCTGTTTGGTGACAAACATCTGTACGACAGCGAGGAGCTGCGCGCCAAGGGTATCGCCATTGTGGAACGTCTGCGTCAGGCCGTTGATCAGTGGAAAAACGAGACCGGCTACGGCTTCAGCCTGTACAGCACGCCGAGCGAAAACCTGTGCGATCGTTTCTGCCGTCTGGATACCGCCGAGTTTGGCGTGGTGCCGGGCGTCACCGACAAAGGTTACTACACCAACAGCTTCCACCTCGACGTGGAGAAGAAGGTTAACCCGTACGACAAGATCGATTTCGAAGCGCCGTATCCGCCGCTGGCGAGTGGAGGCTTCATTTGCTACGGCGAATACCCGAATATTCAGCACAACCTGAAAGCGCTGGAAGATGTCTGGGATTACAGCTATCAGCACGTGCCGTATTACGGCACCAACACGCCAATCGATGAATGCTACGAGTGCGGCTTTACCGGTGAGTTCGAATGCACCAGCAAAGGCTTCACTTGCCCGAAATGTGGTAACCACGACGCCGCGCGCGTGTCGGTCACCCGCCGCGTCTGCGGTTATTTAGGCAGCCCGGACGCCCGTCCGTTTAACGCCGGTAAGCAGGAAGAAGTGAAGCGCCGCGTTAAGCATTTGGGTAATGGGCAGATAGGTTAATTTCGACAGTATTATTGCCCGGCAATGCGATGCTTTTCGGGCCATTTTTTCCGCAACGCAATTCACGTCATAGCAAGGCAGCAAATGAGTGGGTCCCGGGGAGCTTACATAAGTAAGTGACTCGGGCGCACGAATGCAGCTAACGCAGCTATGGCGCGAATTGATAAGCGGATGAGAAGCGAAAATGAACTTTCACCAATACTATCCCGTCGACATCGTTAACGGCCCCGGAACCCGCTGTACGCTGTTTGTTTCCGGATGCGTGCATGAATGCCCCGGCTGCTATAACAAAAGCACCTGGCGGCTCAATTCCGGCGAGCCATTTACCAAAGAGATGGAAGACAAGATCATTGCCGATCTGAACGATACGCGAATCAAGCGTCAGGGGATCTCGCTCTCCGGTGGCGATCCGCTACATCCGCAAAACGTGCCGGATATCCTGAAACTGGTACAGCGCATTCGCGCTGAGTGCCCTGGGAAAGATATCTGGGTGTGGACCGGCTACAAGCTCGATGAACTCAACGCCACGCAAATGCAGGTTGTCGACCTCATCAACGTGCTGGTCGATGGCAAATACGTGCTGGATCTCAAAGACCCGGCGCTAATCTGGCGCGGCAGCAGCAACCAGGTCGTACATCGTTTGCGTTAATTTTCAGGCGGTAAACATTCTGTTATCCACCTCTCAAAAACGGCTCACGCACTCCATGGCGACGGTTTTGAACTCGCTGAAATTCTGACATGCGCAGAGCCGCGTCATGGCGCGCTCGCGCAGGAAGGTGACGAAAATATCGTAGATCGCCATCGCTTCTTCGTACTCGCTTTTACTGATGGCGAGGAGAAAGATCACGTGCGCCGTTTCATCGCCCCAGGCAATACCCTGCGGAGCGAGGATAGTGTAGACCACCGTTTTCTTTGCCAGCAGACCGAGGGCGTGCGGCAACGCGATGCCGTCGCCCAGCATCGTGCTGACGATGGCCTCACGTTCAACCACCGAATCAAGAAACTCTACATCGACAAAGCCTTCATTCTGCAACTGCCGACATAGCGTGGTGAACAGCGTTTGTTGATCCATAGGACCGTCGATCACACGAAAATGGGCGGCATCGAAAAATTTATTCAGCATCCACGGACGAGTTCTGTCCACCAGCACCAGTTTGCCAATTTGCTCCAGTTGATAATCGGTCGGGAACGGCGCAATCATCGCTACAGGCTTATCTTTTTCCCCGATCCGCGCGGTAGAGATAACAAAATCCTCGCTAATGCTTTCCCGCTGTTCGTAGTCACGCAGCGTGACGGTATCGACAATTTCTATCTGCGGATACTTACGCGCCAGCACCGCTTCAATCATCCGCGCCATCGCGTTTCCGGCATCGCATACCAGCAGAACTTTCGGCTGTCTCTGGTAACCGATGTTGTAACTACGTTCCAATCCAACGCCAATATGCAGGACCAGAAAGCCAATCTCATTTTCACTGATGGCATATGGCGTATATTTCCCCCATCCCGAGACGGCGGCCAGCGTCATATCCCACGCCATAGGATAGTGCTGTTTAATATTTTCCAGCAGCGGATTGGGGATCATTATCTGGTAACGTACGCGGGTGATCATCGTCTTAATATGCGTCAGCAGATCGGCATGTAACTGTTTGTCATTCAACAGGTTGTAGTTGTACTGCGTGTTGATAAAACGCAGGATGTAATTAACCAGCGCTTCGTCATCATCCGCATTGATGGCGCTGGGGGCGATCTCTTGTACCTGACGGGCGGCGATGTGCACCTGTAGCCAGTTCTCTTCGAAAACAGAAAGCGGTTTGTCTGCCAGTCGGTGCAGGACCGCCGCAATCTCACGCGCGGCAAGGCATACCGATTGATCCGTTTCTTCTGCGGCAAACTCCGGCAATGGATACCCTTCGCTAATCCGCCGTACCGCTACTGCGCTGTACAACCGCAAAAATAGCTCGCCCTCATCGGTCAGGCGAATATGAAAACGAGCAAAAATATCCTGTAAAACGGGCTGTAGCTGCTCAGGGATCCCGGCATTCAGCGCCTCTTGCATCACTAATGGGTGCTGCGGATCCTGCTGCGCCAGCGTCCACAGCAGATCGGTCAGACAGGCGCGGATCGCCATCTCGCTGCCAAACAGCTTCATGCCGTGACGGGGGCGCGTTTCCAGCGTGAGATGATAACGTTGCAAATGTTCACGTACCTCAGCCATATCGTTTTGCAGCGTCGCACGGCTGATAAACCATTCATCAGCCAAATCTTCAAGCTTTAGCGAGAAGGCCGACGTCAGAAAACGAACCACCAGCCAGTGTATCCGTTCCTGGCTGGTTCGCGGGATGCGCAGCAACCCATCAGGCTGCTGCGTTTGCAGGGTATGATAACTTGCCGGATCGTCAATTTTGAGCTGATAACCGTTGCCCCGGCTGAGGACAAACTGCGCGCCGTACTGGGTGAGCAGCGCGTTTAGCGCAGTGATGTCAGCTCGTACGGTGCGTGTGGAAACCGACAACCGCTGCGCCAGCTCGTCCTGTGGAAGCGCTTCGTTTTGCAGCATGCCAAACAGCTGCGCTAAACGTTGGTTGGGGAATCGCACGTCAGTCTCCTCATCTGTCAGTTAGCCTACGCAAGCCCGGGTCATCGCCATCAACTGGCGCACGTCATCCGGGCGGGTGTTACCACTCACCTTATCAATAATCGAACTATAGATGTGAGGAATGATTTTGCTCACTCCGGCATCCAGAGCGATCTGCAGGATTTCAGTGAAATTATCCAGATCGATACCCCCGGTAGGCTCCAGCCAGAAGTCATGCCGGGCACAGGCCTGCGCTACGGCAATGTACTCATCACGGCATTTCAGGCCGCCCATCGGGAAGTATTTAATCGAGCTACCACCCATATCTTTGAGCAACGCAATCGCGGTTTCTACCGGTACAATACCGTCCGATGTCTGGCTGCTCAGCGGACCGGTGGAGATTTTCACCATCCCCGGCGTACCCGTTGGCGAGACCAGACCGTTGACTACCGTCTCCTGCTGGCCCAACAGCGCACGACTGGTTGCCACACCGGTAAAGACTTGATTAACATGCTGCGGCTGTACCTGACGAGAGATCTCACTGACCATCGCCGACTGGTTTGGGTCGCCTGCCCCCAATCCCACGGAGAGCGCATTGTCGATAAGCGCTGCGTATTCACGCATATCCGCGACCGCGCTTGCGACATCCGGATAATTTTTTGACAACACGCCGACCAGCACGTGTCCTTCCGCTGCCGCGTAAATCTCCCGCGCATTTTCTTTGGAGCCCGCCAGCACGTTCAGGCAGACGCGGTCGCGATAAAAGTTAGGGGTCAGTTTCATGCGTTTTTCTCCTGTGAAATCACTTCACCAATTCGACGGGCCACAATTTCCAGTTGCGCGCGATCGACGCTGCGCACATCGGCCTCGATAATGCCTTCGTTGGCTTTGTAACCACGGAAGTAAATCGCGTACTCGCCTTGTTTCAGGGCTTCAACCAGTTCGCCCGTGGCGATACCGGTTACCGCTTCGTCAAACTTAATTTCCGTACGGGCGATGTCGCGCCCAGCGCCATCCCACACCACGCGGGCACTGACGCCATTAAAGGTATTCAGCGCATTAATGAACGGCGTCATTTTCTCGACCATCTCCGCGCCACTCTCTTTTTGCGCGTTCAGATACAGTTCGATAGCGCAGGTCAGGCCAAGAATACCCTCTTTGCCCACCTTCATCGCCCGGCCAATCCCCGCCGTCTGGCGCTTCACCCACTCAACGTACTGGGTTTTGCCGATCACCAGACCGCTGGTTGGCCCTTCAATCGCCTTTGCGCCGCTGTAAATCACCAGGTCCGCACCAAGGCGGTAGTAGCACTGCAAATCTTCTTCCGCCGCTGCGTCCACAATCAGCGGCAGATTATGCGTGCGCGCCACCACCGCGGCCTGCTCCACGCTGAGCATACTTTTCTGTACACAGTGGTGAGATTTGATATAAAGAATCGCCGCCGTGCGCGGCGTAATGGCCGCCGCCAGCTGTGCCGCGGAACATTCATTGGCATAGCCCGCTTCCACCAGCTTACCGCCGCCGAGCGCCACCATAGTGCCTACCGGTGCGCCAAAGTTGACGTTGTGGCCTCTGGGCAGCACGATTTCGTTGTTCTCGATGGGCGTAACGTGCAGATTTTCCAGCAGCCAGTCGCTATCTTTAACCAGCACCGCAGCCACCGACTGGGCGATTCCCGCCGACGCGCAGGAAACGACTGTCGCCCCTTCCACTTCCAGTAATTTCGCGATGTAGTCGCCGGTTTTATTGACCAGATCTTTCATTTCGAAGTACTGATTCATTCCCGCCATCGCGACCTGAACCACTTCTGGTCGCGGCGTGGAGACGCCAAGTGCCGTCATACGGCCTGATGTGTTAATTACCTGTTTTAAATCGTATTTCTCAAAAATCGAAGGCATGTTCCGCGCTCCCTTGTTCGGTCATATAGCCCTTGCCCGCACGTATTGCGGCAAGCGGCACCAGCAGTTGTTCAGCCTGCAGGCTGTCGTTTTCTGCATCTACCAGCACGGTTGGCTGGCGCTTAAGCGTAAAGAGGGTCAAATCAGCATCCAGACCAACCTGCAGTCGCCCTTTCTGTTTCAGACGCAGGCCGTCAGCGGCATTGGCGGTCACGCACTCGATGACCTGCGGGAGCGACATCCCAATGGCGAGAAATTTCGACATCACATTCGCCAGGGAATACACAGGACCGCTGATACGGTTGCGGCAATAAATATCGGAGCTGATGGTGTGCGGCAAAATGCCAAGACCGATAGCGCGTTTTGCCACCGCAAAGCTCAGGCTGGCGGTGCCGTGGCCAACGTCCAGACGGACTCCACGTTGCAGCGCCCGCGTGACAGATGCGCGCAGCTCGCCTTGCGGCGTCAGAATGCGGTTCGGCTTACCGTTGTAGCAGTGGGTAATAATGTCGCCCGCACTCAGGCGTTCGGCGATCTCATCGAGATTCGGCGGGTTGTTGCCGATGTGCACCATCAGCGGCAGGTCGCCATTCTCTTTTTGCATCTCTTTGGCACGATCCAGCGGGGTGATGCCGTTTTCACCGACCACGCTGCTGCTCATGCGTGCCTTCAGGCCGACGATAAAATCAGGATAGCGTTTCACTGCCTGCCGCACCGCATCGGCGTCAATATTGGCCATGTTAGCCAGCTCATTCTGGGCAATAAGCCCAACACGGGAGATGTTCAGCAGCGCATACACTTCAGTCGTCGCTTCCCGGGTCAAGGTGTAAAAATCGTCGATATCATCCGCCCCGGTACTGCCCGCATCCACGACCGTGGTGACGCCAGTCGCAATACCGACGCTGTCCGGCTGGTCGTGATAAATCGGGGATTTCGGGTAACAGTGAACGTGGGAATCAATCCAGCCTGCGCTGACGTAGCACTCGCCGCCGAGCTCAATGGTTTTCAGCGCTGGGCCATCAACGTTGCCCAACGCCGCAATTTTGCCGTCTTTCAGCGCAATATCGCTCACCGTATCGTCAACGAGGCGCGCACGGCGCAGGAGTAAATCAAACATCGCTCTCTCCTTTGCCGGATGGCGGCGTAACCGCCTTATCCGGCCTACAAATCAACAGTTAGCTAATGGCAATCGGGAAGATTGAACCGAGGATCATTGCCCCAAGGATCGCCCCGCCGGTGATCGGTTTTTGCCACAGGTAAAACAGCAGCGCACCTGCCAGCGAACCGATGCCGATAGGGATAGAAGCGGTCATCGCGCTGAGGATAATCAATGGCCCGAGGAAGCGGCCAGAGGCGTTACCGGCCCCCATCATGACGTCCGCCCCGTAGGTTGAATCGCTCTGATTGATGGTGAACTTACGCGCCAGGATGATGATGTAGCCAATCGCCAGGCCAATCACCAGGCCGGTGACCAGAGAGGCGGCGAAGTTGGCGACCGGGAAGATAATGCCCGCGCCCAGCAACAGCGCCGGAACACCTAACCCGACTCCGGTCTGAATCGCGCCGCCGATATCCAGAATCCCCACCAGCGAACCTTCAATGATGCGGGCAAACAGGAAGCTTGCGCCAAATGCCGCCACCGCTCCGTAAGAGCCGGTGTCCATTCCCGCCTTTAGCATCGCCACAAAAGCGACTTCGTTAAATGCGCCGATACCGTACAGGTAGTACATGTGCGTTCCGGCAAATACGCCAGAGGAGAGCAGGCCAACGAAGATCGGGAACGACCAGTCAGCGAACCAAAAACCTTTATTCTGTTCCATGATGGCCTCCGTTATTTGCCGCTGAGTGAGTTATGGATAAGTTCCAACCAGCCAGGCACAGTCAGATGGAAGGATTCGATCATCTTCATATCGAAGCCGCGGAAGAAGCCGCTCAGGACAAACAGTGCAACAATAGCCACCATCATGACTTTGGTAACGTGGTTCCAGCCGCTTTCTTCCACGCCTTTACCGATCAAAATACCAAGGACCAGACCCGGGACGGCGTTGCCCATAATCAGTTGCGCCGCGCCGCCAAAAACGGTGGCCCAGAAACCTGATTTCTTACCGGCATCGATCGCCGCCAGCCAGAAAATCACTGGCATCACGGTGTTAACCAGCAGGTTAGCCGCAGGCACCAGTACCTTGACGGCAGTAACTTGCAGCGCTTCCGGTACGGATGACGCGGTGAGGTTCAGGAAGGTCACGACAATCATCCCGATAACGCCACAGGCAATCGCCATGCGTTTGGGATCGTGCAGCGTTTCGCCGACGTTGCGGTTTTTAACCATCAGCGCGGCGGCGCCCCAGTTGGGGATGATGCGATGGTCAACGTCCTGCGTGAACGCTCCCGCCGCAACGGAAGAAGCCCAGGCGTTAAAGAAGAAGCCCAGGCCGAACGAGAAGTGAGAAGCCGGATCCCCTTCACAGGAATTCAGTTCTCCCAGAGTACGAAACGCGCCCATCCCTTGAGTGGTAGGCGCATGAAACATGCGTGCAGCCCCAGCGCCGACACCGACGCCAACCAGGCCACCAATGATGAGCGATTTTATTAATATTATCAGGAACATATTTATGCCTTTTAATAAAGAATCAGCGTTGCGTAACGAAATCCACCTTGTCGAGATTGATGGCAGTCACGTTGACGGTCACATCCAGCTCCACGCTGAAGGTGCGTCTTTCCCGGCGCAGAAAGAGAAATAAAAACGCCTCTTTGCGCACCGTTTCACGCGCTTGAACAACCTGCACATCCTGTGGCTCAATACGCAGTAAGATATGCGGCGACGCTTTCATCACCGCAGCCTGAACGTGGTTCAGGGCGTCGGCAAAGGCGCGCGCTTTTGCCTCGCCCTTGCCAGTGACTCTCACCGTGGTGGTGAATTGCTCTTTCATGCTTAAGCGCCGTGTTTCTTTTGCCACGCCTGAACCAGGCGTTCACCGAGCTCTTCTTTGTCCATAAAACCGAACCCCAGCACGTTGCAACCTTCGTTGATGGCGGTGACGCCTTCATCAACCGAGCGCATGCCGTATTTCGCCTTGTAGCCGTATTTGTTCTGCGCGGTAATTGCCCCCGCCCCACCGCTGCCGCAAAACGAGATACCAAAGGTGGCGTTTTCCGCTTTCATTACGTCACCCAGCTTCATGTCAGCCGCAACGCCTGGTACCACAACCGCACGGCCACCCGCTTTCTCAACGCCTGCCGCCACTTTCTGGCCTTTACCCAGACGATCGCCAATCACTACGGTAATCTGTTCCATCTTTTGCTCCTTAAAGGTTGTCTTTTGCGACTTCGAAGTGCACCGACAGCAGCCAGGCCTCTTCCTCAGGAAGGTTGCCAAACTCGGCAACCACGTCGCGGGCAAGCGCCATTGATTCGGCAGAAATTTCATCAAACAAGCTGGCATCGACTTCAGGTAAGGGTTCACCCGTTACCGAGCGGTGCGCCATGGCGCGAACATGCGACGTCAGCATCTGTTCCTGTACAGCGTTGGGAATAATGTGGCGTTCACGCAGCAAGGCATACACCTGTGCCAGCATGCGGTCGGCCAGTTCCACCGATTCCCCCATGTCATTCATTACAGCTCCGTTATTCACTCGTCTTACCCCACTAATGGCTCTGGGGATAAATTAGCGGTGGGGGTTAAAAGTTTGTAGCGAGTTGTTTTCCACTTCGAAGTGGAAAGGGGGTCAGCGTTAGTGATCTGCGCCGCAAAATGGGTCGGGTTCACGATTTATCACTGGAAGAATGTGATTGAGATCGCAAGAGTGAGCCGAAAAATGGACGGCGATACGAACAATGAATGGACGATAAAAATGAAAAAATGTGATGGGTATAGCGTTTACTTATGGGGTGTTGTGACGCAGCGTCTTATCCGGCCCACGGTTATGCAGGCCGGATAGCGTAGATTAGCGGAACTTCTTGTGGTTTTCGTTGCGCGTGGTTTTCATGTCTTCCGCAACGGCTTTCGCCTCTTTGACTTTACCTTCGTTCGCCAGCTTAAGCGCGCCATCAATCTGACCGATCAGTGTGTCAAAACCGTGGCGGAAATCCTTCATCTCCGGGCTGTCCGGGGATTTGCTTTCCAGCTTCGGCGGTGTTCCTTTTTGAGCGTCCAGCGCGGCTGCACGCATTTTGGTTAACGCATCTTTCAGTTCAGTCGCATTATCCGTTTTTTCGACGATCTTCAGGTTGTCGTTGAGGATCCCCATGTCATCTTCGAGATCGGCTGCAAACGCAGAAGAACCAAGAACCAGCGTTGAAGCCGCGACGATCGCTAACAGGTGTTTACGCATTGCTCACTTCCTTTTTTATTATTAAAAAATTTACGCCTTAACGAGTATCATTGCCCGGCGATTTTCATCTCCGGTAACAATACCGAACCACACTGAATATTACTGCGCGTTTCAATATCGTTCCCTACGGTCACAATATTGCGCCACATCTCTTTTAAGTTCCCGGCGATGGTAATTTCACTCACCGGATACTGAATTTCGCCGTTTTCGACCCAGAAGCCCGCCGCACCGCGCGAGTAATCCCCGGTAATGCCGCTTACGCCCTGGCCCATCAGCTCGGTAACCACAAGGCCTGTACCCATCTCTTTGAGTAGCTGCTCGAAGCTTAGACCTTGTCCCGGAATTCGCCAGTTGTGGATCCCCCCCGCATGCCCGGTGCTCTTCAGCCCCAGCTTACGTGCGGAATAGTTGGTCAACAGCCATTGAGTCAGCACGCCGTCTTTAATGATGTCGCGGCGTTCAGTCCGTACCCCTTCACTGTCGAACGGCGATGACGCCAGTCCCTTCAGCAGGTGCGGATGTTCTTCAATAGTCAGCCATTCCGGCAGAATTTGTTTGCCCAGCGAATCCAGCAGGAAGGTGGATTTGCGGTACACCGAACCACCGGCGATCGCGCCAACCAGGTGTCCGAACAGTCCGGTCGCCACTTCGTTGGCGAAAATCACCGGCGCTTTCATGGTGGAAAGCTTACGCGGCGACAAACGAGATAAGGTACGGCGAGCACAGTCTGCCCCCACCCACTCCGGCGTTTGCAGATCGCCCATCGCCCGACCAATGGTGTAGGCGTAATCGCGTTCCATATCGCCATTTTCTTCCGCGATCACACAGCTGGAAAGGGAATGACGAGTGGAGCAGTAGCCCTGCAGCATGCCGTGGCTGTTGCCAAATACTTTGATGCCATAGTGGCTGTTAAAGCTGCCGCCTTCGGTATTGGTGATACGCTTATCAGCCTGCAGCGCCGCCTGTTCAGCGCGGGCAGCCAATTCGATAGCTTCGTCAGGCGAGACTTCCGCTGGGTGGAACAGATCCAGATCGGGCGCATCAAAGGCCAGTAATTCTTTATCTGCAACGCCCGCGCACGGGTCCGGTGAGGTGTAACGCGCAATATCCAGCGCAGCCTGCACGGTACGGGCAATCGCCTGCGGACTTAAATCGGTGGACGATGCGCTGCCCTTACGGTTCTGGTGATAAACCGTAATCCCCAACGCGCCATCGCTATTGAATTCTACGTTCTCCACTTCACCATAACGGGTGCTGACGCTAATACCCGTGGTCTTGCTTACAGCGACTTCCGCGCCATCCGACTTACCTGACGCTAATTCCAGTGCCGTCGAGACCGCTTCTTCCAGAATCTTACGCTGCGCTTCAACTTGTGAGATTACTTTCATCGCAAATGCCATAATGTAGAGAGAGTTTCTCTGAAGTCTAACAGAGAACCGTTTTTCAGTGCGCATCTTAACTGGTAACATTAGCCTCTTTTTTTAAGGAGCCTGACATGACTAAGCAGCCCGAAGACTGGCTCGACGACGTTCCCGGTGATGACATCGAAGACGAAGACGATGAAATTATCTGGGTCAGTAAAAGTGAAATAAAACGTGACGCCGAGGAGTTAAAACACCTGGGTGTGGAACTGGTAAAACTGGGGAAAAACGCGCTGGATAAAATCCCGCTCGATGCGGATTTACGTGCCGCGATTGAGCTGGCCCAGCGTATTAAGATGGAAGGTCGCCGCCGCCAGCTGCAGCTGATTGGCAAAATGTTGCGCCAGCGCGATGTTGATCCTATCCGTCAGGCACTGGATAAGCTGAAAAACCGTCACAACCAGCAGGTCGTTGTCTTCCATAAGCTGGAGCAACTGCGTGACCGTATGGTTGACGGTAGCGATGAAGCCATCGAAGAAGTGATGAACCTGTGGCCTGACGCCGACCGTCAGCAACTACGTTCGCTGGTGCGTAACGCCAGGAAAGAAAAAGCGGGCAACAAGCCGCCAAAATCTTCCCGCCAGATCTTCCAGTATCTGCGTGAACTGGCGGAAAACGAAGCGTAACCTCTTCATCTGCCGAAAGTGCCGGATGGCGGTGCAAATACCTTATCCGGCCTATGATCCGTTGTAGGCCCGGTAAGCGTAGCGCCACCGGGCATTTTTTTACTCTTCCGCTTCTGCCTGAGCTTTCTTCGCCAGGCCATCCAGCAGTTTTTGATGAATACCACCAAATCCGCCGTTGCTCATCACCAGAATGTGATCGCCTGGCTGCGCGGTTTTCACCACCATATCCGCCAGGGCATCCACATCGCCACTCCAGTGGGCTGGCTGAACGCAAGCTTCAGCAACTTCTGCTACTTGCCACGGAATATGCGGGGGTTGCAGCAGGAACACTTCGTCCGCACGCCCTAACGACGGCGCGAGGTCATCTTTGCACAGCCCCATTTTCATGGTGTTCGAGCGAGGTTCCAGCACCGCGATGATGCGCGCCGTGCCACCCACTTTACCGCGCAGCGCCGCAAGCGTTGCCAGAATGGCCGTCGGGTGATGGGCAAAATCGTCATACACCGTCACGCCATTGGCTTCGCCGCGAAGCTCAAGACGACGACGGGCGTTGATGAACGAGCCCAGCGCATTGGCCGCATCCGCAGGCACGACGCCCACATGGCGCGCGGCCGCAATCGCCATCAGACCGTTATGCATATTGTGCTCGCCCACCAGGCCCCACTTCACCTCACCGACTTTTTCACCGTCCAGCCACACTTCCCACTCGGAGGCATCGGTGGTCAGCTTTTTCGCCTGCCAGTGGCCTTGTTCGCCCACCAGCTCTTGTTCGCTCCAGCAGCCCATCGCCATCGTCTGTTTCAGATTGATGTCGTTTTCCGGGTAGATGATGCGTCCCTGGCCCGGCACGATACGCACCAGGTGATGGAACTGTTTCTGGATCGCTTTCAGATCGTCAAAGATGTCCGCGTGATCGAACTCAAGGTTGTTGAGGATCAGCGTACGCGGGCAGTAATGCACGAATTTGGAACGCTTGTCGAAGAAGGCGCAGTCGTACTCATCTGCTTCAATCACGAAGAAGTCGCTTTCGCCCAGACGCGCAGAAACCTCAAAGTTACCCGGTACGCCGCCGATCACAAAGCCAGGCTTATAGCCGCAGGCTTCGAGGATCCAGGTCGCCATTCCGGCGGTGGTGGTTTTGCCATGCGTGCCCGCAACCGCCAGTACCCAGCGATCGCGCAGCACAAAGTCATGCAACCACTGTGGGCCGGACATGTACGGGATGTTCTTCTCGAGCACCGCTTCCACGCACGGATTACCACGGGTCATGGCATTACCGATGATCACTAAGTCCGGCTGCGGGTCGAGCTGGCTGGCATCGTACCCCTGAATTAAATCAATACCTTGCTTCTCAAGCAAGGTACTCATCGGCGGATACACATTGGCGTCCGAACCGGTTACTTCATGACCGAGCGAGCGCGCCAGCATCGCCAGACCGCCCATGAAAGTGCCACAAATTCCCAAAATATGAATGCGCATACGTCACTATCCTTTTTTAATCTGGGGGCCATTTTACGCACATGTCCGGCAAGTGAGAAACGCATTTCAGGATATTCCGTAGTTTGCTGGCGCGATTCACCTAAGCGCAACAATGGAAATATTTGTTAATATTGTTGCGGTCGCTTTACTCCACATAAATTGCAGGGAAAGTGTTATGAAAACGTTAGGTGAATTTATTGTCGAAAAGCAGCACGAGTTTTCTCATGCTACCGGTGAACTCACTGCTTTGTTGTCGGCAATAAAGCTGGGCGCCAAGATCATCCACCGCGATATCAATAAGGCCGGTCTGGTCGATATCCTGGGTGCCAGCGGTGCTGAGAACGTGCAGGGAGAGGTTCAGCAAAAACTCGATCTGTTCGCGAACGAAAAACTGAAAGCTGCACTGAAGGCGCGCGACATTGTGGCGGGCATTGCCTCGGAAGAAGAAGATGAAATCGTCGTCTTTGAAGGCTGTGAACACGCAAAATATGTTGTGCTGATGGATCCGCTGGATGGCTCATCCAACATCGATGTTAACGTCTCTGTCGGTACGATTTTCTCTATTTATCGCCGCGTAACCCCCGTCGGCACGCCGGTCACGGAAGAGGATTTCCTGCAGCCGGGCAACAAGCAGGTTGCGGCAGGTTACGTGGTTTATGGTTCTTCCACCATGCTGGTGTACACCACCGGCTGCGGCGTACACGCCTTCACCTACGATCCTTCTCTGGGCGTATTCTGCCTCAGCCAGGAACGTATGCGCTTCCCGGCGAAAGGCAGCACATACTCCATTAACGAAGGCAACTACATTAAATTCCCGAACGGCGTGAAGAAGTACATTAAATTCTGCCAGGAAGAAGATAAGTCAACCCAGCGCCCGTACACCTCGCGCTACATTGGCTCTCTGGTTGCGGACTTCCATCGCAATCTGCTGAAAGGCGGAATCTACCTGTACCCAAGCACCGCCAGCCACCCGGAAGGGAAACTGCGTCTGCTGTACGAATGCAACCCAATGGCCCTGCTGGCAGAGCAAGCGGGCGGCAAGGCGAGCGACGGTAAAAATCGTATTCTGGATATTATCCCGGAAAGCCTGCATCAGCGCCGCTCCTTCTTCGTGGGTAACGACCATATGGTTGAAGATGTAGAACGCTTTATCCGCGAGTTCCCGGACGCGTAATACGTTTTGCCGGATGAGACGTGTTAACCCCATCATCCGGCAAATTTATCCGCTACGCCGTTTGTACTTTAAACACTGCCATTGCTTCAAGCAGCGCATGTGACTGCTCTTCCAGCGAGCGGGTAGCTGCTGACGACTGCTGTACCAACGCCGCATTTTGCTGCGCCGTTTCATCCATCTGAATCACCGCAATATTCACCTGCTCAATGCCGCGACTCTGTTCCTGGGACGCACTGGCAATTTCACGCATCAGTTTGGTCATACGCATGACCTCGGTCGCAATCTCATCCATGGTTTCACCCGCCTGCTGCGCCAGCTCACTGCCTTCACCCACGTGCGTGTGCGAATCGCTGATTAAGGTGCGGATCTCTTTTGCCGCTTCAGCACTGCGGCTGGCCAGATTTCGGACTTCACCTGCGACAACCGCAAAGCCCCGCCCTTGCTCACCGGCGCGCGCCGCTTCAACGGAGGCATTAAGCGCCAGGATGTTGGTCTGGAAAGCAATACCATCGATTACGCTAAGGATGTCGGCGATTCGGCTGGAACTGCCTGAAATATCGCGCATTTTCTCGATCACATAGCACACCATCTCGCTACCGCGATCGGCGGTATCCGACACCGATTTTGCCAACTGATGCGCCTGTTCCGCGTTCTGCGCATTCTGTTTCACGGTCGCCGTGAGTTCTTCCATGCTGGCGGCGGTCTGCTCCAGCGACGTGGCGGTCGATTCAGTGCGTTGCGCCAGATGCTGGTTTCCGGCAGTCAGCTCACGGCTACCAATATCAATTTGCGAACTGGCATCGCGTACGCGTTGTACCGAGTCGCCCAGCGAATGGCGCATTTCATCCATCGCTGCGCTCAGGCGGTTGAATTCAGCGCTAGCCGACAGCGCCGAAACCGGCGACAAATCCCCCGTCGCCAGGCGTTCCAGTTGCTCCACTATACTATCCAGCGGCTTGAGAAACTTATTTCGCAGCATGAACCAAATCACGGCCAGTAGCGCGATAGCAGCCAACATTGCCCCACTCATAATAGCGTGGTAAATCAATGAAGTAATAATACGAGTAGAGGCATATAGCCCCATCCCTCCAGTCAGTAACAGAAGGAACGTCAGCAGCGACAATAACACCAACAAACTTGATCGAATTGAAAGGGATTTTGGCATTGTTATATTTCCGGTTGTAGGGTTAAAACAGACCTGTACAGAACCTATCGACTACAACCGGAAAAAGTTTAGGTATTTAAATGTTTTTAGTAAAATCAGGATGTTACTTTGGTGTTGCTGTCGTACCCACTCGGGTTACCGGCGAGCTTTGACGATTTTCCCATAGCACCGTCAAACCGCGTTGTAACGCTATAAAAATAAACAATAAAATACCAATCGCAATCTTCGTCCACCAGGAACTTAATGTGCCGTCAAAATTAATATAGGTTTGAATTAATCCCTGAATAGCGACGCCAAACAAGGTACCTAACACCGTACCGACCCCGCCGCTCAGTAGCGTTCCGCCGATAACAACCGAAGCAATCGCATCCAGCTCGACGCCAACGCCCGCCAACGCATAACCCGCCTGGGTGTAAATTGAAAACACAATGCCGGCCAGCGTAGCAAGCCCGGTAGACAGCATATAGATACGAATGGTCGTGCTACGGGTTGAGATCCCCATCAGGTTGGCCGAGGTGGCGTTGCCACCAATGGCGTAAACCTGATTACCAAACCGCGTACGGTGCGCAAGGAAGATGCCAATCACCACCACGCCCAGCATTAACAACCCCATCGCGCTCAGGCGACCGCCGCCGGGAATTTTCCATGCCAGGCTTGAGAGCGTGTCATAGATCGGATGGTTAATTGGGATCGACTCTTCAGAGACCAGATAGCTGACGCCACGCAGGAAGAACATTCCCGCCAGCGTAATAATGAACGCAGGGATCTTCAGCGCATCAATCAGTAACCCCATAAATGCGCCAAACGCGCAACCCATCAGCAAAATCAGGGGAAACGCCAGCAGCGGGGAAATACCCCAATAACCAATAGCCTTCGCCAGAAATACGCCAGTAAAGGCGATCACCGAGCCAACGGAAAGGTCGATCCCGCCAGAGAGGATCACGAAGGTCATGCCCACGGCAATAATCCCTAAAAAAGCGTTATCGGTCAGGATATTGCAGATTACCCGAGTTGAAGCAAAAGCCGGAAACTGGGTCAGGCAGTAGAGATACCCCAGCACAAACACGCCGAGAGTAATCATTAGCGGTAAATTACGTTTTATCATGACCACGCACTCCTTTTATCAGGCTGATAAAGCGTTGTGACTGCACGACCAGTACACACAACACCACCACGGCTTTGACCACCTGGTTCAGCTCCGGCTGGAAGCCCGACAGTAAAATCCCGGTGTTCATTCCCTGAATAATCAATGCGCCGATCACCGACAGCAGCAGGTTAAATCGCCCGCCCATCAGCGAGCCACCACCGATGACCACCGCCAGGATGGCATCCAGTTCCAGCCACAATCCGGCGTTATTGGCATCTGCCCCACGGATATCCGCCGTGACGATAATACCGGCGATAGCCGCACACAGGCCGCTCAGTACATAAGTGAGCATCACAATGATGCGGGTATTCACCCCGGCATTTTTCGCCGCACGAATGTTAATGCCCACCGCTTCAATAAACATGCCCAGCGCCGTTTTACGCGTTAGCAGCCAAAAGGCGACCAGCGTCAGCAGCGCGATGATCACCGGCGTGGGGAACAGAAAGAGCGAGCCGCTGCCAAACCACGACAGCTCAGGCGAGTTGAAGGTGACGATCTGGCCAGACGTGATAAGCTGCGCCACTCCACGCCCGGCCACCATCAGGATGAGCGTCGCAACAAACGGCTGGATCTTGAGGATTGCCACCAGAATCCCGTTCCACAGCCCGGCCAGAATGCCGGAACCTAAGGCAGCAAGCAGCACCACCGGCAGACTGTGCCCGGCCACCGTCATCGCCGCGGTGGTCGCACCGGCAATCGCCATCACCGCGCCAACGGAAAGATCAATACCGCCGGTGGCGATCACCAGCGTCATACCAATCGCCAACAGCGCCACGGGAGCGGCACGGTTGAGAATATCAATCGGGCTGCCGAACAGGCGTCCATCCTGCAAAATCACCTGGTAGAAGTGTGGGGCCACCAGGCTGTCGACCAGCAGCACCAGCAGTAGCGCCACCAGTTGCGGCATACCTTTTGGCCAACGGAACCGTCGTTTCGCAGTGTTGGATTGAGGGAGAGATTGAGGCATCACCATAGTCTCCTTAGGCCGCAATGGCATTCATGATCGCCGGTACGGACAGTTCAGCCAGCGGGATCTCGGCCACCTGTTTGCGATCGCGCATAATAATGACGCGATCGGCATAACCCACTAACTCCTCCAGTTCGGATGAAATCACCAGCAGCGCCAGGCCATCCGCGCACAGCGTTTCGATCAGGCGGATGATCTCAGCATGTGCGCCGACATCGATTCCCCGCGTGGGTTCATCGAGGATCAGGAACTGCGGTTTGGTGAGTAACCAGCGCGAGAGCAAAACTTTTTGCTGATTACCGCCAGAGAGAAACTCGATTGGTTGCTCGGCGTTGGGGGTACGAATTCCAAGCTGACGGATAAAACGCTCGGCAATCTCGTTTTGTTCTTTCCTCGCAATAGGCCGCAGCCAGCCACGTTGCGCCTGCAAAGCCAGAATGATGTTTTCCCGCACCGAGGCGGCGGCGATAATACCATCCGTTTTACGATCTTCCGGACAGAAGCCGATCCCCAGGCACGAAGCCTGATGTGGGGATCGTAAGATCTGCGGTTTACCTTTGATCAGCGCACTACCGCTATCGGCAGGTTTAATACCGAAGATCACCTCCGCCGTTTCCGTGCGCCCGGATCCCAGCAATCCGGCAAGACCAACAATCTCTCCGGGACGCACCTGTAGATCAAACGGCGCGATGGTGCCTTTCTTGCCAAAACCGCTAAAGGCCGCCACCGGCTTATCGCTCAGTAACGTGCGTCCCGCACGCTGTAGCGCATGGGTATCCAGTTCGCGGCCCAACATCATTTTGACCAGTTCGATCTGTGGCAACTCGCGGGTTTCGCGGCAGCCAACGAAGCCGCCGTTACGCAGAACGGTGATGCGATCGCTGACCTGATAAACCTGATCGAGGAAATGGGTGACGAAGATCAGACTGACGCCCCGATCGCGAAGATGGCGCATCAGGCCGAACAGCATTTCAACTTCCTGGGTATCGAGGCTGGCTGTGGGTTCATCGAGGATCAGCACTTTCGCGGAGAGATCGATCGCGCGGCAAATCGCGACAATCTGCTGCATCGCCACAGAAAAGCGGTTCAGCGGCTCGCGTACGTCGAGGGAAAAACCGTATGACGCCATCAGCTCCGTGGCGCGTTTTTCCATCTGCTTACGCTGTAGCAGGCCAAAACGCCGTGGTTCACGGCCAATAAACAGGTTATCCGCGACCGACATATTGGGCAGCAGGTTTACTTCCTGATACACGGTGCCAATCCCCAGTTGCTGGGCATGGGCGGTATTTTTCGGGGAAATCTGCTGGCCTTCGAGCCAGATAGTGCCGCGATCGGCGTGGTAAACACCGGTCAGCGCTTTGATTAGCGTCGATTTACCGGCTCCGTTTTCACCCAGCAGCGCCATAATCTCGCCACGACGCAAACTAAAATCCACGTTATCCAGTGCTTTGACGCCGGGAAAAAATTTACTTAATCCTTCGGTGCGGAGGATCTCCTGATGTTGGTCGGTGGTCATGGCATTCCTCCGGTGCGAAATCACGGCGTTTCGTAGGCCTGATAAGCGCAGCGCCATCAGACCTACAGAAGACCGACAGCAAAACTAGTAGCCCATGTTTTTCTTCTTCTCTAACTCTTCTTTCGCCGTATCTGGCAGGTAGAGGATCGACTTGGTGATGGTCAGCTTCTCAGGCATCGTGCCGTCTTTTTTGAATTTCTCCAGCGCATCGAAGGCCGGACCTGCCATATTCGGCGTCAGCTCGACGCTGGCGTTAGCTTCACCATCAATCATCGCTTTGTAGATATCCGGTACGCCGTCGATGGAACCGGTAAGAATATCTTTACCGGGTTTCAGACCCGCTTCTTTGATCGCCTGAATCGCACCGATCACCATGTCATCGTTGTGGGCGTAAACCATGCAGATGTTCTTGCCGTTGTTTTCCGCTTTAATAAAGCTCTCCATCACTTCTTTCCCTTTACTGCGGGTGAAGTCACCGGACTGTGAGCGGATAATTTTGATGTTAGGTGCGTTAGCGATGGCTTCAGCAAAACCTTTTTTACGATCGATCGCTACACTTGCCCCGACGGTCCCTTGCAGCTCAACAACGTTACACGGCTTGCCGTTCACTTCTTTAATTAGCCAGTCGCCAATCAATTTACCTTCCAGCACGTTGTCAGCGGTGACGGTGGTCATATAGAGAGATTTGTCTTTTACATCGATGGAACGATCGAGCAAAAAGACGGGAATGTCGGCATCTTTTGCTTCTTTTAAGACCGGCTCCCAACCCGTTGCCACGACCGGGGCAATAAAGATGGCATCAACGCCCTGCGCCACGAATGAGCGGACTGCCTTAATCTGGTTTTCCTGCTTTTGCTGGCCGTCAGCGATTTTCAGCGTAATACCCCGCTTTTCGGCCTCGCTTTTCGCAACGTTGGTTTCTGCGGCGCGCCAGCCGGATTCAGAGCCAACCTGTGAAAATCCTACGGTTAAAGGGGCTGCCATTGCCATAGACGACATGGCTGCCGAAACTGCTGTGACTAAAAGTAAGCGCTTCCACATAAGTGCGTCCTCGTAGGGTGATTATTGTTGGTTAATAAACCGTCGCGAAAAACTATAGACAATTGAGCATGTAACAGATTGCGTTACATCACACTTCAAAAAAGTAAATAAAACGTTAATCACAACTTTGTAATCGTTTTCATCTCGCTATGAAAAATGCGGCTGAAGATATGGATTTTTCTGTCATCAGAGAGGGGTAAAAAGAAGAAAATGCACGTAGATAAAGCGAAAACAAGCGGAGACATTCAGCGCGAGTTGGCTATAATACCCGCCACTTGTTTGCCATAGCATATTTAAAGGAAACAGACATGAGCTTACTCAACGTCCCTGCCGGTAAAGATCTGCCGGAAGATATCTACGTTGTTATCGAGATCCCTGCCAACGCAGATCCGATCAAATACGAAGTTGACAAAGAGAGCGGCGCCCTGTTCGTTGACCGCTTCATGTCCACCGCGATGTTCTATCCGTGCAACTACGGTTACATCAACCACACCCTGTCTCTGGACGGTGACCCGGTAGACGTTCTGGTCCCGACCCCGTATCCGCTGGAACCAGGTTCAGTGATCCGCTGCCGTCCGGTTGGCGTACTGAAAATGACCGACGAATCCGGTGAAGATGCGAAACTGGTTGCGGTACCGCACACCAAGCTGAGCAAAGAATACGACCACATCAAAGATGTGACCGACCTGCCGGAACTGCTGAAAGCGCAGATTACCCACTTCTTCGAGCACTACAAAGACCTCGAAGCAGGCAAATGGGTAAAAGTTGACGGTTGGGACAACGCTGAAGCCGCTAAAGCTGAAATCGTTGCTTCCTTCGAGCGCGCGAAAAAGTAAGTTTTACTTTTGATGCTTAGCCCCGCATGTCGGGGCTTTTTTATGCCCTGATGCGAGTACGATTGGCACAAAAAACAACGCCACCCGAAGGTGGCGTGTTCACATCAGTACTGGTCTCTGTCTAACCAGTTGCCGCTTTCAATCAGCGTTAAGCCATCAACCGGACGTTGGTACACGTACATCCATGCACTTCCGTACGGCGTTTGAATTAACTGGCGTGCGTATTCACCGCCACGGGTACGCAGAGCATCAAGCTCTGCCAGCGTGGCGTTATCAATACGATAAACTTCCCCGTGTACTGTTCCCTTTCCCGGAACGGCGCCTGGATAGTGGCCCAGGCTATACAACTGGTAGTTGTCGATACTGAAATTCCCCAGCAACAGGGCATTGGTCATCCAGTGGCTGTTGCCTTGTTTGGTTCGTAAACTGCCGTAGACAAATATTCGCATTGCTAAAACTCGAACTGATAGAGCAAATCAAGTGCCTGATCTACGCCAGACACTGCTTCCAGATATAGCTTAGGCATCAGACGATAACGTAGCGTGAGTGTCGCTAAGGAGTCAAATATACCCACACCATATTTCACCTGCAGACCTGGCAGTACGTATCCGCTGACAACTACCTGAGATGAATCGCCCACCCCTTGCGTGTCCAGTGCCAGATTGCTTACGCCAAATGTCTCCCCGATTTTACCCACAACCTGACCACTTTGTGCAACCCCCAGACCAATAAGCATTGAGGTCATCGCCGCGCTGTCACTCTGTTCGCTATCAAGTCCTTGTCCGCGAAGTAGGTAGGAAAGCGCCATTTGCTGCGACATTGCCGGGTCGGAGAAGATCTCCGCCTTCGGTTCATCGGCAGTGCCGGTCACGCGAACACCGGCGATCACGTCGTCTTCGGTGGCATCCGGGTTACGAATCGCTTCAATATTGAGCAACGGCTGATCCGGCGGGCCGGAGAACAACAGCTCGCCCTTACGCACAATCAGATCCTGACCATAGGCATGGAAGCGACCGCTCGGAATATTAATTTGTCCGTTCAGCCCCAGCCCCTGCTTATCCTGTACCACTTTCAGGTCGCCCGTCAGACGCGCTTTCAGACCAAAAGCGTCAATACGCACGTTGTTACCGACGTGGATGTTCAGGTTGCTGTTAATCGGAATACTGGCTGTCTGCGGTTTCTCCGGCTGCAGATTGTTGTTCAGCATGACCATGTCGCTGGAAACCCCTACCGCGCTCTCCGGCAGGTCGTGTACCACGATACGCGCCCATGGCACATCTACGTTGCCATCCAGGGTAAACAGGCTCGGCGTGGCTTCAAAGACCACGTCCGGCGAGACATCCAGGCGAACCATCGGCGGCACGGTAATACGTACCCTGCTGCCTTTAGCCGCGACCCGCGCCCGCCAGTTGTCTATTTGACTCCAATCGGCATCGCCGCTCAGGTTAATTTCTCCCTGCTGCGTGCGCACCACGCCCGCCAGCGTGGAGCGTGTTCCGGTGAAGTTAACGGCTAACTGGCTTGGCTGCATGTCGAACGGCATAAAGTTACCGTCGATATCCAGACCGCTCAGTTGCAGTTGTCCAAGCAGTTGTGGGCTTTGCACATCACCGCCCAGTCGCAGGTTGGCGTTGATCACCCCAGCCGCTTTTTCACCGCGCGAGAAGATGGGGTTCACCATCGCCAGATTGAAGTTGCGAATATTGACGTTACCGCCCAGGTTGCGGCGTCCTTGCGGATCCGTCACCTGTACCTGGCCGTCAAACTGCCCGTTGTTGGTCAGGCGAATCAGCCAGCCCAGCTCGGCACGGTTATTATGCAGGTCAGCAGTCAGATTCAGCGTGTCAAACGCCACCGGAAGCGATGCATCGTTCACGCTTTGCGTGACCTTCACGTTACGTCCATTCAGCGTCACTTGCCCCTGCGGCAGCCCTTCTTTGGTGGTGTCCCAGCTCACATCGGCTTTGCCAGTGAACACACCGCTGGCCTGGGTTGCATCCGGCATAAACGGTTTCAGCATTGCCAGATCGAAGCGATTCAGGTTCACCACCGCGCGCCCTTCTGCACCGGCATCAATGGCTTGCGGTACGCACAGTTCCGCATTCGGGTTGTTCCAGCAGTGCGGCCCAATGCTGATTTTCTGTTCCTGATTACGGTAATCCAGCGCAATAGGGCGGTTCAACGACCACGGACCCACCGGCGTCTGGAAGCGCGTATTGCTCAGCGTCCCTTTCCAGCGCTGTTCTTTACGATCAAAGCTACCCGCTAGATCAAGCTGTCCGGAAACCGGCTCACCCTGAATGCGCAGTTGCAGCTCATGCTGCTTTTCACTGCCTTTGGCGTTAAGCGTCACCAGGCCAATATTCACGTCAGGTTGTACAATCCGCTCTACGCGAACATTGAGATTACCGGCGATTTGCTCGGCCGATTTCACATCGCCTTCGACGCGTACCTGAGCGACGGAAAGCTCTTGCCAGCGCAGACCGCGAGCGGTGATATCCGCCAGCAGCTGCGGCGCTTCAACCGTACCGCGAACTTTTACCAGCCCTTTCGCCGTACCGCCCAGTCCAGGCAGCGCGTTATTCAGGCTCGGGGCATCAATCGTCGCGTCGAGATTGAGGTCTTTGACCCCCAGTTCCCCTTTCACATCCGCGCTGTTGCGCCCCAGTTCCAGATGCAGCCCCGGGATCGTCCACTGCAGGTAACTGTTACCCTTCAGTGAACCATTCACATTGACCTTGTTCTGCTTCACGTTGCCGGTCAGCTTCAGCTCCGGAACCTCCATCTGCCAGCTTCCACCGTACAGACTGCCGCGCGTTTTCACCAGGCCATTCAGTTTTGACGGCCAGTCTGGAATCGCTTTCGCGGTGTTGATGCCATCCAGCGTTAACTCCCCGCGCCAGCTGATCGCCTGCTGCCAGTCCACCAGCGCTTTCAGCTCGGTTTTCCCTTCCAGCGCCGCAACGCTGAGTTTGTCGAGATTGATCTGCTGTTCGTTACCTTTAGCGTCCAGCGTGATGGTAGCCGGAGGAATATCCTGCCCCTTCACTGCGGTACGCATCGACAACGTGTAGTCGGTCATCTTGCCGGTCAGTTTGAGCTTGATGTCATCAGCCTGGAACTGCTTGTCGCCGGTAAACGGCCAGTATATTTGCTTACTCACCACTTCCAGATTGAGCGGCAACCCGGCTTCCGCCAGACGCGTTTGCGCCCGTAGGTCCATATCCACCGGACCAGACAGATTTACGCCGACTTCCAACTGGTCACGCAGTGCGCCGCCGACCTTCAGCTTCACCTTTTCGCCTTTTAACGGGTCGATGTTCAGCGTGCTGTTTAACGTAATATCGACCGGCCATGTGTCGGTGAGCTGCGCCGTACCGCTGGCTTTTACCGATCCCTGATTCGAGTCGATATCCAGCGTATCCAGCTTCATGTTGCCGTCAATGCTGCTCACTTTCAGCAACAGGTTATGTACCGTGAGATCAGTATCCCCGGTGACGCGCAACTGCTCGCCGCGAAATTCTTCAATATTGAGATTGAGCGGCAGATGCACATCGGTCATTTCCGGTAGCACCGGCTTTGAGAACAGATCTTTTAGCGTTTCGCCGAGCGGTTTTTCATCCGGCTGCGGGTTTTGAATCTTTGGTTCGACGACCTCTTCCTGCGCCACTTCCGCCACTTTAGGCAGGGCAATCAGCAGCCCCTGCAATGACGTTGGCTTCAACGTCAGCGTTTTTTCCTGCCAGTTCAGACCAGAGGTAAAGTCCAGCACGGAAACCGTGGTGTCATCGATTTTAATATTGATGTTGTTAAGTGCCACGCGTGAAAGCGTGATTGGGTAAGGCGTGGAAAGGTTAAGCGGACCGTTCTCTTCTTCCTCAACCGGCGCTGATGGCGGCATTTTTTTGCTGTCGATCGCTACGTTGATATTTTTCAGCGACAGATCGTTGACGCACAGACTGCTATTCCACAGGCAATTAAGCCCAACGGCCAGATGTACTTCGCCAGCATTTACTGCCACGCCGGGCTGGTCATAACGGATATTTTTAAGTGATAAATCCCGCCAGCCGCCGGTGACCTGACCGATCTCAAGCCCCGGAACCCAACGATTCGCGGCTTTGAAGATCAAATGCAGGCCCGAGGTGGTGCCGACGAGAAACGCTACTGTGCCTGACAGCAGCAGGATAAAAATCAGTACGCCGAGGCTTATCTTCTTCCATAAACTCATAATTCAGGCCCCAGACCGATGTAAAACTGTAAACCATGTTCATCTTTATCGCCGACAGGGACGGCAAAGTCGAGCTTGATAGGTCCGACCGGCGACTGCCAGCGAACACCGACCCCGGCACCGGTTTTGAAATCGCTTTTGCGAATATCGCTAACCGCTTCGCCGCTATCGACAAACATCGCGCCCCACCATTTTCCGGTCACGTTGTATTGATATTCCAGCGAGCCGGTCGCCAGCTTCGAAGCCCCTTTCAGCTTGCCGTCGCTGCCTTCTGGCGAAATAGATTTGTATTTGTAGCCGCGAATGCTGCGATCGCCCCCAGCGAAGAAACGCAGATCCGGCGGCACTTTGTCGAAGTCACCGGTTTCAATCCAGCCGAGGTTGCCGCGCATCACAAAGCGATGACGATCGTACAGCGTACGGATCCACACGTTTTGCGCCTGGAAGACGGAGAAATCAACGTCTGAGCCCCAGGCTGTGTTGGAGTAATCGATGGAATAACGTTGGGAGTCGCCCCAGACGGGCATCAGACCGCCACGCGAGCGCGTCCGGCTGATCATCACGCCCGGATAAAGCAGCATGGTGGTGTTGGTGACGTTACCCTGGGTAAAGTGGTCGAGGCTCCAGCGCAGGTTAATCGCGCGTTGCCAGCCGCTGGAGAGATCCCAGTAGCGGGAAACCGCAAGCGTCGTGGAGTCCTGCTCGGTATCGTTTAAATCGGTACGCTTAAAGCCCCCCTGCACCAGGTAATACTGTTCCAGCGGGTTCTTTAACAGCGGCATTTTATAACTGAAATCAAGAACCTGCTCTGGCGCAGAGATGCTGGCGCTGGTGGTCAGGCTGTGGCCGTAGGAGTTCATCCACGGCTTTTTCCACGAGGTTTTCAACCGGGGTCCGACGTCAGTTGAATAACCAACCCCGGTTTCGATGGTGTTTTCGGTGCGCGGCGAAACCACGCCTTTCAGCGGCAGCACTTTGGTTTTACGGGCTTTATCAAATTCCGGCGCGACGACCACGGAGTTAAACCATCCGGTTGCCGACAGACGACGGTTCAGTTCGCCCAGATCTTTCGACTCATACTCATCACCCTCTTTAAAGGGCACCAGATTTTGCAGATACTCATCGCGAATTTGCGAGCCTTCAAAGGTGACATGCCCAAAGCGATAGCGTTCGCCGCTGTTGTAATCGATATCCCAGAATGCCTGGCGGCGCTCAAGCGCTATCCCGAGCTGGCTTTTATTAAATTCACTGTCGAAATAGCCTTTGCGCAGCGCCACGCTGGTGAGTGACTTTTTGAAATTGTCATAGTCACCCTGATTCAGCACAGTGCCGATTGCCGGGCGTGTTTTCAGCAGATCCAGGTAATCTTTATCCGTACGTGCGCCACCGCGCAGAATCACTTCTGTGCCGCCAATCAGCACTGGCTCGCCAGGGGTGACTTTGGCAATCAGCACCTGGCGTCCTTTTGCCGGCGGCGGACGCAGTTCAAAATCAATGGTTGGCTCAAAGTAGCCCAGCGCTTTTAGCCCTTCGCGGATGGCATCATCAACGCGCGCACGAAAGCGTCGGTCTGGAGTGACTTCATCACTTTGAATCGTGGACAGCTGCGCACGGACGTTTTTCTCCAGCGGTCCTGATAATCCTTCGACCTGCAAGCGAACATTCGCGGCGGCGGCGGAGCCACTTAAGCACAGTAATCCAACCCAACATAACTGACGGATATGTGGCACATTTTCTCCTGAATATCCTTTTTTCCCACCCCTGGAAAAAAATACTATGCCGTTCCTCGGCTTAACAAAAAATCAACAATAAGAGTTGAAAAACAGACGACAACCCAAATATTTCTTATGTTTAACTCTAGACGCATTCACGCTGTTTATTGTGGGCAAAGACGCGTCTCGTTACAACCTTAACCCAAATGACTGATTTCGGGAGAACGGCCATGAGTTTATTTGATAGAAAGCATCTTGTTACTCAAGCAGATGCCCTACCTGGACGCAACACCCCGATGCCAGTGGCAACGCTGCATGCGGTTAACCAACATTCGATGACCAACGTGCCCGAAGGTATGGAGATAGCTTATTTCGCCATGGGATGCTTCTGGGGCGTTGAACGTTTATTCTGGTCATTACCCGGCGTATATAGCACCGCAGCCGGATACACAGGTGGCTATACCCCAAACCCAACTTATCGGGAAGTCTGTTCCGGCGATACCGGACACGCCGAAGCGGTACGCGTCGTCTATGACCCGCATGTTATCAGCTACGAACAACTGCTGCAGGTGTTCTGGGAAAATCACGATCCGGCGCAGGGCATGCGTCAGGGGAACGACCAGGGTACGCAGTATCGCTCCGCCATTTACCCGTTAACGCCGGAGCAAACCGCCGCGGCACAGGCCAGCCTTGAGCGTTTTCAGGCAGCAATGACCGCCGCAGGCGATGAACGCACTATTACCACGGAAATCACTACCGCAACCCCGTTCTACTATGCCGAGGACGATCACCAGCAGTATTTGTACAAAAACCCTTATGGATACTGTGGGATTGGTGGAATAGGCGTTTGCCTGCCGCCAGAACGTTAATCCTCGATTAACGAGATACCGTCACCCGCGCGGCATGGCGCGTTGCGTGGGTCACGGTGCCTCGATCCGTCACCTTTCCTTTCAGTAACAGGTTAAACACCGGCGCAGAGGGGCGATTAAGACGGTTCTGCAGCAAATGCACCGCTTCCACGCCCAACGCCCGACAAGGAATAGTGATACTGGTTACTGCTGCAACGATATGCGCGTCCAGTTCCTGAACATCCGTCGTCATCAGCGACAATTCACCGGGTATCTCCACGCCAATGTTTTCCAGTACCCGCCTGATGCCCGTCGACATTGATGCCCCGGCGCAGAAAATAACTTCCGGCCACGCTTCACGGGGCGTCTCACGTAGCCAGTTGTCCATCGCCCGGTCTGATTCCTCCTCAGAAAAGCCCTCCGTTACCAGCAGATCGCGCCCGGCATCAAACGGTATTTGATACTGTCGGTAGACCTCCTTGATGCCCTCCAGACGCCAGTACATCGTTTCCCGGCGCAGGCTGGTGACATGGAGAATACGTCGGTGCCCCTGATCAAAAAGATATTGCACAGCACGGTTGCCAATCGCCCGATGATCGGGGGATACCGCATCCAGTAACCCTTCTTTGTCCTGAGAATTAATCAACACGCAGGGTTTATCCAACAGTTGCGCCAGTTTATGCACAGTTGGGTCATCAATGCCGATAAGAATAATCGCATTAATATTCTTATTGTTGGCCTTTTCCTGAAAGACCTTGATGTCCGCACGCTGCTCATCCAGTCCGCAGTAACTCAGGTAGACATCATGCGGCGCTATCGCCTCGGCAATACCGCGCGTCACTTCGAGGTAAAATGCATCGCCACGAGCGGTAAAGGTGCGCAACGGGGCGAAAACAGCAATGCCGTTAATCAACAGCCGTCCGCTGGACAACGAGTCCAGAACCCCCAGTCCGCGCGCGCAACTGACAATCGCCTCACGTGCTTTATCACTGGTGTATGACTTTCCGCTAAGCACCCTCGACACCGTACTCACCGAGTACCCCGTCAGAGCAGCAATTTCGTCCATTTTTAGCTTGCCAGACATTCTGTGACCTCACTCGCAATCAATCTTTGCAATTTTTTGCAAACGCAGTTCATTGACTCTAAAACACTTTTTCAATGACTGAACAAACTTCTTTTTCATCCTGCAACCGTTCTCACAAAATCACATTGTCGATATTCCAGGCGTTTCTTATGTTCCGCATATCCCTTATTTCTGACGAAAAAGGCACGACATGAAAAAAATACGCTTTGGCATTATTGGGGTTGGCAACATTGGTACCGTCCACGCACGCTACCTGCTGACCGGAACGGTACAAGAAGCCGTGCTCGCCGCAGTGTGCGATAACAATCCGGATAAACATCCGGCGATCCGCCGGCTGGTCGGCGAAGAGGTGAAATTGTTCAGCGATGCGCGAGAGATGCTGGAAAGTGGGCTGATCGATGCCGTGATCGTCGCCACGCCGCATTATGACCATCCGGGTTTATCGATGATGGCCATGCGTCTTGGTATTCATACGCTATGTGAGAAGCCCGCAGGGGTCTACACCGCGCAGGTACAAGAGATGAACGCCTGTGCGCGCGAATGCAATGTGGTGTTCAGCATGATGTACAACCAGCGCCCCAATCCGCTGTATCAGAAAGTCAAAGATCTGATCGACAGCGGCGAACTCGGCGAGCTGCGTCGATCTAACTGGATCATTACCAACTGGTATCGTTCACAAAGCTATTACAACTCCGGCGGGTGGCGCGCGACCTGGAAAGGTGAAGGCGGCGGCGTGCTGCTGAATCAGGACCCGCACCAACTCGATTTATGGCAATGGCTGGTCGGCATGCCGGTACGCTTGCGCGCTTTTTGCCAGTTTGGCAAGCATCGTCAGATTGAAGTCGAAGATGACGTCACGGCCTACGCAGAATACGCCAACGGCGCAACCGGGGTGTTCATCACCACCGTCGCCGAAACGCCTGGCACAAACCGCCTCGAAATTGTCGGCAGCAGGGGAAAGGTGGTGGTAGAAGAAGGTCGCCTGCGCTTCTGGCGACTGCGTGAATCCGAAACCGACTTCAACGCCCGCTGGCAAAACGGTTTTGGTGAGCCGGAATGCTGGGAAGTGACCATCCCTACCGAACCGGAATGCAGCGAGCACTATGTCATTACCCGCAATTTTACCGCCGCGATCCTACACGATGAGCCGCTGATCGCCCCCGGTCTGGAAGGCATTCGCGGCCTGACGCTTTCCAATGCGATGCACCTCTCTACCTGGACAGATGACTGGGTAGAGCTGCCGATTGACGAGCAACGTTACTTCCAGCTGTTACAGGAACGTATCGCCTCTTCAGTGGAAAAAAATATGGCCAGCCGCACGCTGGACGCTTCCGGTAGCTGGTAACGCGCAGGAGAAAATCATGCTGAACATTGCAATTGTCGGTACCGGGAATATCTCCCACAACCACATTCAGGGCTATTTACAGTTCACGGATCGTTGTCGGATTGTCGCGTTGGTCGATATCTACCCGGAGAAAGCAGAGGAAAAGAAATCACGCTATGGCCTGAGCGAAGCGCAAGTCTTCCGCAGCCATCAGGCGATGCTGAACGCGGGCATTGCGGTAGATGTGGTCGATGTCTGTACGCCGCCGTACGTACATGCAGCCATCAGCATTGATGCGCTGCACGCCGGAAAACACGTGCTGTGCGAAAAGCCGATGGCCGCCTCGCTCGAAGAGTGCGATGCCATGATCGCCGCGCAAAAGAGCAGCGGAAAGACCTTATCGATCATCGCGCAAAATCGCTTTACTGATGCCTTCTGGCGTCTAAAAACGGTGGTTGATTCCGGGTTGGCGGGCAAGATTTGCCATGCGCAGGTGGATTCATTCTGGTGGCGCGGACACTGCTATTACGATTTGTGGTGGCGCGGCACGTGGCAGAAAGAAGGCGGCGGCTGCACGCTGAATCACGCGGTGCACCACATTGATGCCATTCAATGGATACTGGGTTTCCCAGCCGAAGTGGTCGCAATGATGACCAACGTCGCCCACGACAATGCCGAAGTAGAGGATCTTAGCGCGGCTATTTTCAAATACCCACACGGGGCACTGACGCAGTTGACCGCCTCAGTTGTGCATCACGGTGAAGATCAGAAAATGGTTATTCAGGGCGAAAAGGCGCGAATTTCTGCGCCGTGGCAAGTGCATGCCAGCCAGTCGGCGGACAACGGCTTTCCGCAACCGGAAAATAACGGCGAACTGGAACAGCGTCTGGATACGCTTTTTCACGCGACGCCAGCGCTGCAATGGACGCTGCATACCGGGCAAATCGACAACCTGCTTAGCGCCATCGAACGACAAACCCGTCCGCTGGTCGATGGCGAACAGGGCAAACGTTCGCTGGAACTGATCACCGCTATCTATAAATCCGCCATCACCCGCGCGGTGGTGACGCTACCCATCCACCACACCGATGCGTTTTATCGCACCGGCGGCCTGATTGAAATCGCCCCGCATTTCTATGAGAAATCCGCCTCCGTGAACAATTTTACGGAAGTGGGCGCCATCCCTCTGGGTAAAGACTTAGATTCAGGAGTTAAACCATGAACAAACAAGATGGAATGAACTACGCCCCTATCGGGAAGCCTCAACCGGTCGTGAAGCCTGGCGAGTTTGTCATTGCCGCCGCCACGCTCGACCACGGCCATATCTACGGCATGTGCAACGGGTTGATTGAAGCAGGCGCCACGCTGAAATGGGTTTACGATCCCGATCCGCACAAAATCGATCAATTTTTGCAGCATTATCCCCAGGCGCAGGTGGCCGATTCGCTCGAGACTATCCTGAACGATCGCGAGGTCCGGCTGGTTGCCGGGGCAGCTATTCCGTCTGAGCGTTGTCCGCTGGGGCTAAAGGTAATGGCGGCTGGGAAAGACTACTTCACTGACAAGGCTCCGTTAACCACGCTTGCACAACTGGAAGACGCCAAAGCGATGGTGGCGAAAACCGGACGCAAATACGCAGTCTATTACAGCGAGCGTCTGCACGTTGAAAGCGCTGTCTTTGCCGGTCAGCTCATTCAGCAAGGGACGATTGGGCGCGTGATGCAAACTCTGGGTACCGGTCCGCATCGCGAAGGCGACGGACGCCCGGACTGGTTTTATGACAAACGCTACTTTGGCGGCATTCTGTGCGACATCGGTAGCCATCAAATCGAACAATTCCTGTTTTATACCGGCAACCGCGAGGCACACGTCGTCGCCAGCCAGGTGCGTAACGTTAATCATCCGCAGTACTCGCAGTTTGAAGATTTTGGCGATGCCATGCTGGCGGGCGACAACGGTGCAACTGGCTACTTCCGCTGCGACTGGTTCACGCCGCAGGGGCTCAGTAGCTGGGGGGATGGCCGCCTGACGTTACTGGGTACCGAAGGTTACATTGAGATCCGCAAGTATGTGGATATCACCCGGGGCGAACAGGACGTGGTGTATCTGGTGAATAAAGAAGGAGAATTTCGTTTCCCGGTCGCGGGAAAAGTCGGTTTCCCGTTCTTCGGTGAATTCATTCTCGATTGTCTGAATCGCACGGAAAACGCCATGACTCAGGCCCACGCCTTTAAAGCCGCAGAGCTGTGCGTGAAGGCGCAAATGCTGGCGAATGCCCGCACATAACCGGAGGTGACATGACAACAATCAATGCCGCCATCATCGGCGCGGGGGCGATTCACCGCAGCCACGTTAACGCCCTCCGGCTTTTGCCGGGGGTCACGCTGCGTGCGCTGGTCGATATTGATAGTGCCAACGGTTTGCAACAGGCCATGGCGTATAACTGCCGCTATTACCAGAATTACCGTGAAATGCTGCTGGATAATGACATCGACGTCGTCCATATCTGTACACCTCATTTCGAGCACAAAAACATGATTACCGCCGCGCTTGCCGCCGGGAAACATGTGTTTTGCGAAAAACCGGTGGGGTTGAATTGCACAGAAGTTGCGGACATCGCTAACGCAGCGGCGTCTGCCCAAGGCTTGCTGGGCGTGTGTTATCAAAACCGGCTTAATCCAACCAGCTTACGTATCCGCGACGAACTGGCGAAAAATACGCTGGGTAAAATGTTAAGCATTAAAGCGGTTTTGACCTGGTCACGCTCTAAAGCGTATTACAGCGAAAGCCCGTGGCGTGGACGTTTTGTCAGCGAAGGCGGCAGTTTACTGATCAACCAGGCTATTCACACTCTCGATCTGATGCAGTGGTTCGCCGGCGGTGTGACACGTTTAAAAGGTGTGGTGGATAGCGGCGAACTGGCAGACGTTACCGAAGCCGAAGACAGCGCGATGGCAACTCTGCACTTTGCCAACGGCGCCCGTGGTCTGTTTTATGCCAGTAACTGCAACACCCTCGATTCACCGCTACAGCTGGAGATTCATTGCGAACACGGCATGCTGCAGCTCACGGATAACACCCTCTGGCGCGTTACAACGGATCGTCGCCTGAAGCTGGATTGCGACGGTTCTCCGGACGGTCACAGTAAAAGTTACTGGGGCCTGGGCCACCAGCAGGCCATTCGTCAGTTTTATCATGCTATTACTCATGGAGGTCAAACGGAATATATCAATATTAATGACGCCCGCAAATCACTGGCGATGGTCGATGCTATTTATCATTCGTCTAAAACCCGACAATGGATAACCATTAATAATTAAAATTAACCTAACGCTACAGAATTAAATAACATCAGCCGGATAATACCGGAGTACAAATACCCTACATACTGGAAAATATTATGGTCAAACCAACTGAACGCAGAGTCAGTTATGGTGTAGCGATCGGCTATGGCATTACTGATTTATTTGGCGGCGGTGCTTTCGCCATTATCGGAACCTGGCTTTTATTTTTTTATACCACCTACTGCGGTTTAAGCGTGCTGGAAGCAGGCTCAATATTTGCTATTGCCCGCGTAATTGATGCCGTACTCAGTCCAATTATGGGTTACATCACCGATAACTTTGGCAACACGTGGCTGGGTCGACGATTTGGCCGCCGTCGCTTCTTTTTATTACTTAGTTCTCCTTTAATGTTTCTCTATGCCCTGCTGTGGCTGACCGACATGGGTTACTGGTATTACCTGGGAACCTATCTGTCAATTGAGCTGCTGTCAGCGATGGTGCTGGTGCCGTGGGAAACCCTCGCCGCAGAGATGACCAATCGCTACGAAGAACGCAGTCGCCTCTCCGGTGTGCGCATGATCTGCTCGCAGTTGGGCGGATTTCTTGCCGTCTCGGTACCCGGCATCCTGATGCAGTTCACCGGCAAAGATAATCCCTTTACCTATACGCTAACCGGGCTGATTTTTTCCGCCGTGTTCTGTCTTGCCGTGTTTATAACCTGGCGATGTACATGGGAAGCCAAAGACGTTCAGGAAGAGACATTTCAGGCTGACTTGCAACGAAATAGCGGTCTACTGAATCACCTTAAATATTTAGTACTCGATCTGTTTTCGGCATTCCGCATTCGGGCATTCCGCCTGCATATCATTATTTATATTTTCTCATTTACCGCCATGGATGTATTCGGCTCGGTTTTCACCTATTACGTGGTGTATTGTTTAAACCAGGATGCAGCCTCCGTTTCTGGCTGGTTAAGTATTGCCGCCTTTGCTTCAGTGTTTGGCACCTATGGATTTATGCTATTACTGAACAAACTCAATATCACCCCGTCAGCGGCACTACGTCTTTCTTACACCTGTATATTTAGCGTACTACTATTTTTATTTATTATTTATTACACTGAAACCCAGGTATCCAATATTCTGTTCTCGGCGGTATTTATTCTACTCGGTATGGCGCGTTCCGGTCTTTACTATATCCCATGGAATATCTACAGCTTTATTCCTGATATCGACGAAATGGTTACCCAACAGCGCCGAGAAGGGATTTTTGCAGGTGTTATGGTACTCACCCGCAAAAGTACCGTGGCAATCGCTATTTTGCTTATCGGCATGGTGCTGGAAGAGTCTGGCTTTATAAAAGGCAGCGGCGCACAGCCAGCAAGCGCGCTTCACGCCATAATCGGATTGATGATCTTTGCTACCTCGGCACTGCTGGCGGTGAGTTTCTACACTACCTACAAATTCAAACTCACCCGCGAAACGCACAAAGTCCTGCTTAAAGAGATCGCCCGCCGCAAGCTGGGTGGCAACTACCGCGACTGCGATGAAGAAACTCGGATGGTGATCAAACAACTCACTGGCTACGAGTACGATGAAGTTTGGGGTGGCAGCGCTACGCAACGTGCGATGGGACGCGTCAGTCTCTCAGATGCAGAATAAGGAGCGCATCATGTATAACCCATGGAACAAAGCACGGGCGCAAAGCTGGTATCAACAGCAACCCTGGGGCTGCGGTTTTAATTACTTACCGCGCACCGCGGTTAACTGGCTCGAAATGTGGCAAGCAGAGAGTTTCGATAGCAACACTATCGATCAGGAACTCGGCTGGGCCAGCTTGTATGGTTATAACCAGCTACGAACAAATTTACCGTTTACCGTCTGGCAGCATGACCGTGACGGCCTTCTCGGGCGCATCGACCTCTTCCTGAGCATTGCCCATAGCCACGGTATAAAAGTGATGCTGACGCTGCTCGACGACTGCGCCTTTTCCGGCGATGAGCCGTTTATCGGTCAGCAAAAACCGCCGGTTCCCGGCATTCACAACAGCCAGGCAGCGGGTAGCCCTGGGCGCGCCTGCGTGCTGGACCGACGCTGTTGGCCGCAAATTGAAGCTTACGTGAGAGATGTCATCCGTTACTTTCGCCATGACTCACGCATCAGCGTCTGGGATTTATATAATGAGCCTGGCAACGGCGGGATTTTTTGTCATACCGGCGAATTTTCCCGCTATGACGACAGGCTGGAAATCTACGCCTTAACCTTGATGACCCATCTGTTTGGCTGGGCTCGACAGGAGTCCCCCTCTCAACCGTTGACCGTAGCAGCCTGGCATATTGACGATCGCGCGGCGTGCGGGAGTGCGTTTACGCATCCTGTTGATATAGCCGCGCTGAGGCTTTCCGATGTGATTAGCTACCATGCCTATGTCGATACCCCTGGCCAGCGGTCTCTTCTGTCGCAGTTGGCTGAATTTGGCAGGCCGCTCTTTTGTACCGAGTGGCTGGCACGTCATGTCAATAGCCGAATAGAAGAACAACTGCCGCTATTTCGTGCTCAGCGTGTCTCCAGCTTTCACTGGGGGCTGGTACAGGGGAAAACACAAACCTGGTTACCGTGGCCGGATATCCCGCTTAACGAAACGACGGCGCAGCTATGGTTCCATGATGTGCTGAAGGCGGATGGCTCACCTTATAGCGAAAAAGAGATGCAGATGGTGCGCAGGCTTAACGCCGCAGGATAAGGCCAAAAAAGCTCCTCTGGCGACTTTACAGTACCTTACGCTATACTAGCTTCTGAAATTGCCGGTCCACTCCCTTCGGACCGGTTTTCAATGTGTATTTCACACGGATTTATCAATTTATCCCTTCCGAGGATCTGGCCTTAACGGTCGGATAAGATATGTTAAACAGTATTTTAGTCATTCTCTGCCTGATCGCCGTGAGTGCGTTTTTCTCGATATCAGAGATCTCGCTTGCTGCATCACGCAAAATCAAACTTAAACTGCTTGCCGATGAAGGCAGCGTGAACGCACAGCGTGTTTTGAAGATGCAGGAAAACCCCGGCATGTTTTTTACCGTCGTGCAAATCGGCCTTAACGCGGTCGCTATTCTCGGCGGTATAGTCGGTGATGCGGCATTCTCCCCGGCTTTTCACAGCCTGTTCTCAAAATACTTCGCCCCAGAGCTGTCCGAACAGTTAAGCTTTATTCTGTCGTTCTCGCTGGTTACTGGCCTGTTCATCCTGTTCGCGGATTTAACCCCGAAACGCATCGGTATGATTGCGCCAGAAGCTGTGGCTTTGCGTATCATCAACCCGATGCGCTTCTGCTTGCTGGTCTTCCGCCCGCTGGTGTGGTTCTTCAACGGTCTGGCAAATAACATTTTCCGCCTGTTTAAGATCCCGATGGTGCGTAAAGACGATATCACTTCGGACGACATTTACGCCGTGGTCGAAGCCGGTGCGCTGGCAGGTGTTTTGCGTAAGCAGGAACATGAGCTGATTGAAAACGTGTTCGAACTGGAATCGCGTACCGTACCGTCTTCTATGACCTCCCGCGAGAATATTATCTGGTTCGATCTCCACGAAGATGAGCAAAGCCTGAAGAACAAGGTGGCGGAACATCCGCACTCCAAGTTCCTGGTGTGTAACGAAGATATCGACCACATCATTGGCTATGTTGATTCAAAGGATCTCCTCAACCGCGTACTGGCGAATCAAAGCATGGCGCTGAACAGCGGCGTACAGATTCGCAATACGTTGATTGTTCCGGATACATTGACGCTCTCGGAAGCGCTGGAAAGCTTCAAAACCGCAGGCGAAGATTTTGCCGTCATCATGAACGAGTACGCGCTGGTGGTGGGAATTATCACGCTCAATGACGTGATGACCACGCTGATGGGCGATTTAGTTGGCCAGGGTCTGGAAGAGCAGATTGTGGCGCGCGATGAAAACTCATGGTTAGTTGATGGCGGTACGCCGATTGATGACGTTATGCGCGTACTGGATATCGACGAGTTTCCGCAGTCCGGCAACTATGAAACCATCGGCGGCTTTATGATGTTCATGCTGCGTAAAATCCCGAAACGCACCGACTCGGTGAAGTATTCTGGCTACAAATTTGAAGTGGTGGATATCGATAACTACAAGATCGATCAGTTGTTGGTAACGCGACTGGACAGCAAACCTACCGTTCTGGTACCAAAGCTGCCGGATGCAAAAGAAGAGGCAAAGGCGTCTTAACGCCTGACAAAAACATCAACGGCTCCTGTCCAGGAGCCGTTTTTTTAACTACCGCATAGCACTTGATCAAGCCATCTCAGTTTGCAGACGCAAGACCTGACGGTTAACTTCGGACATCACGGAAAAATGCAGTTTGTCCTTCACTTTTGGGATAAGAATCTTACCCTTATCAAATTCAAAAGCGCCTACATCCTTGATATATAACCGTCCACGAAACAGGATCTTCACGTACTTCGCCACCTGCAGCGGGTTGTATCGTTGGAAAATTTTCATTGTTGTCTCCTGCTGAGCATTACGCCTTAGCGGTACCACAATCGGTCCGACAATCCTCAGGCGCAAATTTTAATGCCCTATGACTATAGACTATCTCGTTGATGTTTCCAGCGTGTATAAGTTTATTTACCTTCAGGTTACAATTATTCAGAATTATCTTTTCAACGCTTCGCTGTCTTCAGTATAAGCCTTCATTTTTTGCAGGATTTGTGCGCCCGTCCGCAAACTGGCATCGCGCTTGCGGGAAAAAGCAGCAATCGCACATATGATTAAATTCCAGACCCAAGTGGTCGGATCACCTGCAAACAAAGAAAAAGGAAAACCCATGACCTTACGAAAACTGCTGGCGCTATCGTGCCTGCTGCTGCCGATGATTGCCTCCGCGCATTCGTTCGAAACTAACCAGCGCTTACCGCCGGTGGGAATCGCCGATCGCGGCGAACTGATTCTCGATAACGATAAGTTTAGCTACAAAAGCTGGAATAGCGCGCAACTGCCCGGCAAAGTCCGTATTGTGCAGCACATCGCCGGGCGCACCTCCGCCAAAGAGAAAAATGCGACACTGATCGAGGCCATCAAAGCGGCCAATTTACCGCACGATAAATACCAGACCACTACGATCGTCAACACCGATGACGCCATCCCAGGCTCCGGAATGTTTGTGCGCAGCAGTCTGGAGAGTAATAAGAAGCTCTACCCGTGGTCACAATTTATTGTCGACAGCAATGGCATTGCGCGTAAGGCCTGGCAACTTGATGAAGAGAGTTCAGCAATTGTCGTTCTCGACAAGGACGGACGCGTGCAGTGGGCAAAAGATGGCGCATTAACGCAGGAAGAGGTGCAGCAGGTGATTGCCCTGCTGCACAAATTACTCAGTAAATAGAAACGCGGAAGCCGGGGTTGAGGAACGATTCACGTGGGGTGTAGTCCAGAGGTTTCCCCTGCCAGTCGTGAACGTGCGCTCCGGCTGCGGCGGCAACCGCGTGGCCTGCGGCGGTATCCCATACGTTAGTGGGCCCAAAACGCGGGTACAGCTGTGCGTGCCCTTCCGCCACCAGGCAGAACTTCAGCGAGGAACCAATCGAGGTGGTCTGGTGCTCACCCAACTGTTGCAGATATTCTTTTAACTCATTGTCGGTATGCGAGCGGCTAATCACCACCAGCGGCGGACGCGCATCACGAACCTGGATTTGTTTGCGCACGCCGCACTCTTCTTTCCACGCTTTACCTTCTGCCGCGCTGTACATTACTTTCATTACCGGGGCGTAAACCACGCCCAGTACCGGCTTTCCGTTCTCGATCAGCGCAATATTGACGGTGAATTCACCGTTACGCTTAATAAACTCTTTGGTACCGTCCAGCGGGTCTACCAGCCAGTAGCGCTGCCAGTGCTGGCGGACATCCCAGCCAGGAGGTGCTTCTTCAGACAGAACGGGAATATCCGGCGTCAGCGCCAATAATCCCTCGAGGATCACCGTATGCGCGGCGATATCCGCCGCCGTGACCGGAGAATCATCCTGCTTGCTGGTAATCTCCATCGGTTTGATTCCATCGTAGACCTGCATAATGGCATCGCCCGCGTTCCGTGCAAGCTGGCATACATGTTCTAACATTCTCCACCTCGTTTCTTTCGTGGTGTTAACTCGTTGTTTTACTTATACCCGATCGCCAGGGGATCCGCCAACTGTGATAGCGTCTGCGGTTTTAAACGCTATATTCATGTCATGATTCACAGTTCTGTAAGCAAGAAGATTTATATACATTTTCTTTTGTGGCTTAGATCTTAAAAGGATGCCCCTGATGATTAAGTTTAGTGCAACGCTTCTGGCCACGCTGATTGCAGCCAGCGTGAATGCCGCGACCGTCGATCTGCGGATAATGGAAACCACTGATTTACATAGCAATATGATGGATTTCGATTATTACAAAGATACACCGACTGAAAAGTTTGGCCTGGTGCGTACGGCTAGCCTTATCAACGCTGCGCGTGGTGAAGTCAAAAACAGCGTGCTGGTTGATAACGGCGATTTGATTCAGGGCAGTCCACTCGGGGATTATATGGCAGCCAAGGGGCTGAAAGCGGGCGAAACTCACCCGGTCTATAAGGCGCTAAACACGCTGGATTACGCGGTGGGTAACCTCGGCAACCATGAATTCAACTACGGTCTTGAGTATCTGCACAACGCACTAGCCGGAGCGAAATTCCCTTACGTTAACGCCAATATCATCGACGTTAAGACCAAAAAACCGCTATTTACGCCTTATCTGATCAAAGACACTGAGGTTGTCGACCAGCAAGGGAACAAGCAGACGCTGAAGATAGGCTATATCGGTTTTGTACCGCCGCAGATCATGACCTGGGATAAAGCCAACCTCAGCGGCAAAGTGACGGTGAATGACATCACCAAAACCGCACGTAAATACGTGCCGGAAATGCGAGCCAAGGGTGCCGATGTGGTGGTGGTGGTTGCTCACTCCGGGCTTTCTGCCGACCCATACCAGACTATGGCAGAGAATTCCGTTTACTACCTCAGTGAAGTCCCGGGCGTGGATGCCATTATGTTTGGTCACGCCCACGCTGTTTTCCCCAGTAAAGACTTTGCCAACATCAAAGGCGCAGATATCACAAAAGGTACACTCAATGGCGTTCCTGCGGTGATGCCGGGCATGTGGGGCGATCATCTGGGGGTGGTGGATTTAGTGCTGAATAACGACAACGGTAAATGGCAGGTCACTCAGGCAAAAGCCGAAGCACGTCCGATTTATGACGCGGCAGCGAAAAAATCACTGGCAGCAGAAGACAAAAAAATCGTTGAGATCCTGAAAGCCGATCACGACGCCACGCGTGAGTTTGTCAGCAAACCGATCGGTAAATCCGCCGACAATATGTACAGCTATCTGGCGCTGGTACAGGATGACCCGACCGTACAGGTGGTGAACAACGCGCAGAAAGCCTATGTGGAACACTTTATTCAGGGCGATCCGGATCTGGCAAAACTACCGGTACTTTCCGCCGCCGCGCCGTTTAAGGTCGGTGGACGCAAGAACGATCCGGCAAGCTTTGTCGAAGTCGAAAAAGGCCAGTTAACCTTCCGTAACGCCGCTGATTTGTATCTCTATCCCAACACTCTGGTGGTGGTGAAAGCCAGCGGTAAAGAGGTGAAAGAGTGGCTGGAATGTTCTGCCGGGCAGTTCAATCAGATTGATATCCACAGCAGCAAACCACAGTCGTTGATTAACTGGGACGGCTTCCGTACCTATAATTTCGACGTGATTGACGGCGTAAATTACCAGATTGATGTGTCGCAACCCGCCCGCTATGACGGTGAATGCCAGACCATCAATCCGCAAGCAGAGCGTATTAAAAATCTGACCTTCAACGGCAAACCTGTCGATCCAAATGCCACCTTCCTCGTCGCGACGAATAACTACCGTGCCTACGGTGGTAAGTTTGCCGGAACTGGCGACAGCCACATCGCATTTGCATCACCGGATGAAAACCGATCGGTGCTGGCGGCATGGATAGGTGCCGAGACGAAGCGCGCCGGTGAAATACATCCGGCAGCGGATAACAACTGGCGTCTGGCGCCGATTCACAGCGATACCAAACTGGATATTCGCTTTGAAACATCACCAACCGAGAAGGCCGCCGCGTTTATCAAAGAGAAAGGACAATATCCGCTGAAAAAAGTCGCGACCGATGACATTGGTTTTGCGATTTATCAGTTGGATTTGAGTAAGTAATTTTCGTGCCGGATGTGACGCAACTGCGTCTTATCCGGCAATACTTTACGCCGCCCGCTCTTCCCGCTGCGCCAGCACCTGCGGCAAATTCAGTTCTATCCAGTCCGCCAGTGCGGCGACTTTATCGCTCACCTGCTCCCCCAACGACGTCAGGCTATACTCCACATGCGGCGGTACAACCGGATACGATACCCGGTTGATAAACCCGTCCTGCTCCAGCGCCTGCAGGGATTGCGCCAGCATCTTTTCACTGACGCCGCCCATCTTACGGCGCAGATCGCTAAAACGGTGCGTACCGTCGCGCAGCGCCACCAGAATCAACACCCCCCAGCGGCTGGTAACGTGTTTTAACACCTCGCGGGAGGGGCACTGCTCGGCGAACAAGTTGCCATCGCGTAACTGCTGAGAAAGCGTGGGTGTGGCCATTTTCATACTTACCTTTTTGTGCGTACTTACTAAAAGTAAGTTTAGGTGTTAGCGTGATTAAACACAAGACCAATACCAAGGAGTCACCCCATGATCGCGATTACCGGCGCCACCGGCCAACTGGGCCAACACGTTATTGAAACTTTGCTGAAAACCGTTCCTGCCAGCCACATTGTGGCCATTGTACGTAACCCTGCGAAAGCGACGGCGCTTAGCCAGCAGGGCATTACCGTTCGTCAGGCGGATTACAGCGATGAAGCCGCCTTTACAACTGCCCTACAGGGTATCGACAAGCTACTGCTGATCTCGTCGAGCGAAGTGGGACAACGCGCCCCACAGCATCGCAACGTAATTAACGCGGCAAAAGCTGCCCACGTGAAATTTATCGCCTACACCAGCCTGCTGCACGCTGACACCTCCCCGCTGGGGCTGGCTGATGAGCATGTGGCAACCGAGCAGATGCTGGCTGAATCCGGTATCGCCTACGCGCTACTGCGTAACGGCTGGTACACCGAAAACTATCTCGCCAGCGCACCGGCTGCTCTGGAACATGGCGTGTTTATCGGGGCTGCAGATGAAGGCAAAATTGCCTCAGCGACCCGCGCCGACTATGCCGCTGCCGCCGCGCGCGTCATCAGTGAAGACGGTCACGCCGGTAAAACCTATGAGCTGGCGGGCGACGCAGGCTGGATCCTGAGCCAGTTGGCTGCCGAGCTGGCAAAACAGAGTGGTAAAAAAGTGGTGTATCAGAACCTGAGCGAAGCTGATTTTGCCGCCACGCTAAAAGGTGTAGGTCTGCCTGCCGGACTGGCGGACATGCTGGCTGACTCAGACACTGGCGCCTCCAAAGGCGGTCTGTTCGACGACAGCCATACGCTGAGCAAACTGATTGGTCGCCCGACCACATCGCTGGCTGACAGCGTCAAAGGCATCGTGTAAATGTTAAAAATTAGTTAATTGTGGTGGCATCCCCGCGCATCCTCTCTGATAATGACAGAATGATGCGTGGGGAGAGAAAACGTGCAAGGTGTACCTGAGCAGTTTATTGATGAGAAAGACAGCGCCCGCTTTCGCCATCTGGCGCAGGTGCCCGGCGTTGAGTTGTATCATGCGCATATCTCGCGTTACGCCTTTGAGCCGCACACTCATGAAGCGTTTGGTATCGGCGCGATAGAAGCCGGAGCCGAACGCTTTCGCTATCGCGGCACGCAGTACGTGGCCCCCGCCCAGTCCGTCGTCACCATGAATCCCGATGAGCTGCACACCGGCGAAGCCGAAACCGCCGACGGCTGGCGCTATCGGATGATCTATCTTGAACCCGATCTTCTGGAGGAGGTCACCGGGATCCGCCACTGGTGGTTCCATGACGTTACCCGTCACGATCCGCTGCGCTCGCGTCAGATCTGTTCATTGATCCACGGTCTGTGGAACACGGAAGATCCGCTGGCGCAAAAAGGATTATTACTCGATCTGATCGACACGTTCCAACCGCTGGCCCGCCATGCGCCGGTATTGCCGGAGGGGGCGCATCGCTTTGAACGAGTCCGCGAGTATCTGCACGATAACTATATGCACCCGGTCACGCTCGACGAACTGGCGCGGGTGGCATCGCTGAGTCCCTGGCATTTTCAGCGCCAGTTCAAATTGCATTTCCACGTCACGCCGCACCAGATGCTGATGGCGATCCGCCTGTGGCGAGCTAAAGGTTTTCTCACTCACGGTATGCCCGCCGCAGAGGTCGCCGCCGCAACCGGCCTCACCGACCAGTCGCATCTCACCCGCGCGTTTACCCATCGCTACGGCATTACGCCGGTGCGTTATCAGAAACAAGTCGTCCGGCGTTGATCAGCAATCTCATACAATACCGCGGCATTTTTCCTGCCTACACTCGACTTATTGTTAAGCGATGTGGATGTCAAAAATGATTAGCGGCGTGTTGTATGCCCTGCTGGCTGGGCTGATGTGGGGATTAATTTTTGTTGGGCCGCTGATCGTACCGGCATACCCGGCGGTGTTACAGTCGATGGGGCGTTATCTGGCGCTGGGGCTGATAGCGTTGCCGATCGCCTGGCTGGGGCGTGTGCGCCTGCGCCAGTTGACGCGTAAAGACTGGATAACGGCGCTGGCACTAACGATGATGGGTAACCTGGTCTATTACGTTTGTCTGGCAAGCGCCATCCAGCGCACCGGAGCACCGGTCTCAACCATGATAATCGGTACCTTGCCGGTGGTGATCCCGATCTTCGCTAACCTGCTCTATAGCCAACGCGACGGCAAATTATCATGGTGGCGTTTGTCGCCTGCGCTGGTGTTAATTGGCATGGGTCTGCTGTGCGTGAATATTTCGGAGCTGAATCAGGGCCTCCCCGACTTTAGCGGCTGGCGATATGGCTCTGGCATCGCGCTGGCGCTGATTTCGGTGGTGTGTTGGGCGTGGTATGCACTGCGTAATGCCCGCTGGCTACGCGAAAATCCGGATAAGCACCCAATGATGTGGGCGACGGCCCAGGCACTGGTGACGCTGCCTGTATCCCTGTTCGGTTATATTGCCGCCTGCCTCTGGCTGAACGGGCAAACGCCGGACTTCGCTCTGCCCTTCGGCCCGCGTCCGGGCGTGTTTATCGGCCTGATGATAGCCATTGCGGTCTTGTGTTCGTGGGTTGGCGCACTGTGCTGGAACGTCGCCAGCCAGAAGCTGCCGACGGTGATCCTCGGTCCGCTGATTGTGTTTGAAACACTGGCAGGCCTGTTGTACACCTTTATACTACGCCAGGAATTTCCGCCGTTGCTGACGATAAGCGGCATTACGCTGCTGATGGTTGGGGTAGTGATAGCCGTCAGAGCCAAGCCGCAGAAACCCAGCGTTGTCGTGGTACCACAATCATAATGTGCCGGATGGCGCTGCGCTAATCCGGCCTGGGGAATAATACCTTGCAGGCCGGATAAGGCGTTTACGCCGTCATCCGACGCGACACTTTAAACACCGCCACTGTCTGATTCAATCGTGCAGCCTGCTCTTCGAGCGCAGCGGCAGCGGAAGCAGACTCCTCCACCAGCGAGGCGTTTTGTTGCGTGACGCGATCCATCTCAGCCACCGCCTGGCCTACCTGATCGATACCCCGACTCTGTTCATCAGAGGCCGAGGCAATCTCGCCCATAATATCGGTCACGCGAGTCACGGCGCTGACAATTTCCGCCATCGTTTCACCCGCTTCATGAACCAGCGCTGTACCGGCATTGACCCGATTCCCCGAGTCATCAATCAGCGCCTTAATCTCTTTCGCTGCTTGAGCGCTACGCTGCGCCAGCGTGCGAACCTCGCCTGCAACTACTGCAAAGCCACGCCCCTGTTCACCCGCTCGCGCCGCTTCTACCGCCGCGTTCAGCGCCAGAATATTGGTCTGGAAAGCTATGCCGTCGATAACATTGGTAATTTGCGCGATTTTGCTGGAACTGGTAGCGATCTCATCCATAGTACGCACCACGCTATCAACCACTGTTCCGCCTTTTTGCGCCGTCTGTGAGGCGTTTTTTGCCAGACTGGTCGCCTGACGCGCGTTATCCGCATTCTGTTTCACGGTCGCGGTGAGTTGTTCCATGCTGGCAGCGGTCTCTTCCAGAGAAGCGGCCTGCTGCTCGGTACGTGAAGAGAGATCGTTACTGCCAGCGGCAATTTCACCCGCACCGGTATAGATGGTGTCAGCCCCGTCACGCACTACGCCGACCGTATTCGCCAGCGCCTGCTGCATCTCGCGGACGTTGCCTGCCAGCAGCGCCATTTCATTACTGCCATCGGCGTTGATGCGGTGCGTCAAATCACCCGCGGCAATGTGGCGAATATGTGCCATCACTTCGTGGAGCGGCTTGAGTAACACTCGCTGCATCGCCAGCCAGCTGGCGATAATCACGCCGACAACAATTAGCATCACTGCGGACAGCAACCAGATTATCTTCTGATAATCACTTTCATTGTCCTGCACTCCGGCAGTGGCCAGCGCCGTTTGCGCGCTACGCCATTCCCGATAAACGGCCTGCATCGCCGTTTGCTTTTGCTCGGCATTCTGTTTGAACATCTCCTCCAGCTTACCTTCAGCCAGCAGCGCGTTCATTTTAGCCAGCGTTGCAGAATAGATACCGTACTGTTCTTCCAGTCGATCGGCCAGATGCTCATCCAGTCCCGGCGTTTCCGGCAAGGCGTAGTAGGTATCGTAATGCTCTTTCGATTCGGCCAACAGACGATTTGCCGTGTTCACCAGTTCCTTCAACTGACCACCATTGATATCGCTGGCCATCGTTCCCTGTAAACGCAGCATGCCCCTGTTGAGCGTAACACGAGCCTGGTTCAGGCTAATCCACGCATCGGTAAACTCAGCCACGTTCTGGCTGGAAAGCTGCGAGACGTTAAAGTTTTGTTTATCATTATTGAGCGCGCCAATAAACACGCCCGCGGAGATGAGCTGCATTGCGCCCAGGGCGAGTAACACAGTGATAAGTAAGGTTATCACTTTAATTCGTTTGAACATCTGTAGCCTTTTATTATGCAGGTATTGTCTGAGGTCTAACTATCGGCAGCGGCGTGCGCTTATTTAACACTGTCGCGTGGCTTTTTTCGCCGTCCCCCTCCTTTCCAATAAGATTCAGCACCTTAACGAAATAAGAAATTCTTGTGACATTCATCACAAAAAAACCCACCCCGAAAGGGTTATATCCTTCACCATAACTTGTATTTAAAATGCATCTTATATTATTGAGAATGAGGTAACGGCAATGTCTTATCGCGATCAACCTTTAGGTGAACTGGCGCTCTCTATTCCTCGCGCTTCGGCCCTGTTTCGTAAATACGATATGGATTACTGCTGCGGCGGTAAGCAAACGCTGGCACGCGCTGCCGCGCGTAAAGAGCTGGATGTCGAAGCCATCGAATCCGAACTGGCAAAACTCGCTGAGCAGCCGCTGGAAAAAGACTGGCGTACCGTGGCGCTGGCTGAAATCATTGACCATATCGTTGTGCGTTATCATGACCGACACCGTGAACAGCTGCCGGAACTGATTCTGCAGGCCACTAAAGTTGAACGCGTTCACGCAGACAAACCGAACGTACCGCGCGGTCTGGCGAAAAACCTGACCATGCTGCATGAAGAGCTGTCCAGCCACATGATGAAAGAAGAGCAGATCCTGTTCCCGATGATCAAACAGGGCATGGGTAGCCAGGCGATGGGGCCAATCAGCGTGATGGAAAGCGAGCATGACGATGCGGGTGAACTGGTGGAAGTAATCAAACATATCACCCACAACGTGACGCCGCCGCCAGAAGCCTGCACCACCTGGAAAGCCATGTATAACGGCATTAACGAAATGATCGACGACCTGATGGAACACATCAGTCTGGAAAACAATGTGTTGTTCCCGCGTGCCCTCGCAGGTGAATAAAAAAGGCGCCCGAGAGCGCCTTCCTGAAGTCCGCATTCGGCCACTGTTTATGTGGCCTTTTTTGTGCCCGAGATGGCAACGCTTAACGCATACCTGCCATACGTTTCTTACCGATAAACAACCAGCCCAGACCCAGCGCGATGAACCACAGCGGTGTCACCATCAACGCCTGACGGGTATCATCTTCTAGCGTCAACAGCACAAGTACGAAGACGAAGAACGCCATACATACCCAGCACATCAGCTTGCCTAACGGCATCTTGTAGATTGATTTTTCATGCAGGTGCGGACGTTGCTTACGGTACACAAGGTACGAGCAAAGAATGATGGTCCAGACGAACATGAACAGAATCGCCGACACGGTAGTGATCATGGTGAACGCGCCAATTACGCTCGGGTTCACGTACAGCATCACCACGCCGCCCAACAGACAGATACAGGAGAAGGTTAAACCTTTCGCCGGAACTGCGCGTTTAGACAGCTTGGCAAACGCTTTAGGCGCAACGCCTTCCTGTGCCAGGCCGAACAGCATACGGCTTGTCGAGAACACGCCGCTGTTTGCGGAAGAGGCCGCTGAAGTCAGCACCACAAAGTTGATCAGGCTCGCTGCGGCAGGCAAACCAACCAGCACAAACAATTCAACAAATGGGCTCTTGGTTGGCACGACCGAGCTCCACGGCGTGACGGACATAATCACAATCAGCGCAAAAACGTAGAACATGATGATACGGATCGGAATCGAGTTAATGGCGCGCGGCAGAGATTTCTCCGGATCCTTGGTTTCCGCAGCGGTCGTTCCCACCAACTCAATACCCACAAACGCGAACACAGCTATCTGGAAGCCAGCAAAGAAACCGCTCAGACCTTTCGGGAACCAGCCACCGTCATTCCACAGATGCGTAAATGATGCCTGAACGCCGGTTGGCGACTGGAAGTGCGTCAATACCATCACCAGACCGACGACGATCAGGCCGATGATGGCGACGATTTTGATCATCGCAAACCAGAACTCCATCTCCCCAAACATTTTTACGGTGGCGAGGTTGAGGCTCAGAAGCAGCACAATCACCGCCAGCGAGGCGACCCAGTCTGACAGCTCGGGGAACCAGAATTGTGCATACGCCGTTATGGCGACAACGTCCGCCATCCCGGTAACGACCCAGCAGAACCAGTAGGTCCAGCCGGTAAAATATCCGGCCCATGGCCCGAGCAGGTCGGAGGCGAAATCACTAAACGATTTGTACTCCAGATTCGAGAGCAGCAATTCCCCCATCGCCCGCATCACGAAAAACAGCATAAAACCGATGATCATATACACAAAGATGATCGACGGCCCGGCGAGGCTGATAGTTTTACCTGAGCCCATAAACAGGCCGGTGCCGATAGCACCACCAATGGCAATAAGTTGAATATGACGGTTTGTGAGATTGCGCCGTAGCGACTGTTCAGTCGATGCCTCTTCAGCGGCGTCGACTTTTACCTGATCTACCATGTTTTTTCTTCCTGTACCTGTCTGTGTTGTTCAGGCTCTACGGCCTTTAGTGTGTCGATGATACGACGATCCTGTTATCAGGACTCATCGATATTAGGTAAGAATTGGCGGGATGAATACTAAGATTTAGATATAATGTTAATTTAATGTTTAAAGTGAGTGTCATATCACTCTGATAGCGCGAAACAGTTCACAAAAATACACGCTGATGCGGCATTTGCAAGATAAAATCTCGACATCGACGTAACAATAGCTTTTCACGCTATTTTTTTGCTCCCCCCGGCCTCGGGGGGAACAGAGTTCACTGCTTACAGGATCTCAAGCAGCTCAACGTCGAACACCAGCGTACTGAACGGAGGGATGGACGCGCCAGCGCCACGCTCGCCGTAAGCCAGTTCCTGAGGAATAGTCAGTTCCCATTTGGAACCTACCGGCATCAGGGTCAGCGCTTCAATCCAGCCTGGGATAACGCCGTTAACCGGGAATTCAGCCGGCTCACCGCGTGCGACAGAACTATCAAACACGGTACCGTCGATCAGTTTACCGGTATAGTGAACGCGAACGCGGTCAGTACGCGCCGGAATAGCACCTTCGCCCTGAGTCAGAACGCGGAACTGTAAACCGGATTCAGTGCTGTTCACACCCTCTTTCTCACGGTTTTCTTCCAGATATTTGACGCCATCAGCCGCCATAGCCTGGAAACGCTCGCGACGTACTGCATCAGCACGTTCGTGGATTTCACGCAGTGCGCGATGCACAACATCGACCGGCACTGCCGGGTGCTTACCTTCCAGCGCGTCAGCGATACCCGCTACCAGCGCTTCAGGCAACAGTCCTTCCAGTCCGGATTCGCTCAGCTGTTGTCCTACCTGCAAACCAATGCCGTAGCTTGCTTGCGCTTCGATAGTGTCAAAAGTCGGGTTAGCCATCATATTTCCTTTCATCGGATGTAAAGTAGCGGGCAGCATATCAGCCATGCCGCATCCGGTAAAACTTTGTCTCGGGAACAGATGACAAATCGCGAGGAAACATAAACAATAGGAATATCCCGCGTTGACGTCACGAAAGCGGGTAATATGACGAACATCATAGCGTTAGCCATCTATACTCTATGATCGAGGAACGAGACGCGGAGCAGGAGGAAAGCCATGCCCGGGCGCTTTGAATTAAAACCAACCCTGGCGAAAATCTGGCATGCACCGGACAATTTTCGCATTATGGACCCGCTACCGCCTATGCACCGACGCGGCATTATTATTGCTGCTATCGTGCTGGTGATCGGTTTCCTGCTTCCTTCCAGTGACACTACTGATGCCCCTGTGGTGACGCGTACTGCCCAACTGGATTTACAGTCACAGTCGCAACCGCCAACCGAGGCTCAGCTTCAGGCACAGTTAGTGGCCCCGCAAAACGATCCCGGCCAGGTCGCTCCGGTTGCACCGGAACCGATTCAGGAAGGAGAACCGGACGCGCAGCCGCAGGTTCAGCAATCTCAGCCGCAGACGCAACCTTTCCAACAGGATAACGGAATTGAGCAACAGTGGCGTTCTTATCGCGTCGACTCGGGCAAAACGCTGGCCCAGGTCTTCCGTGACCATAACCTCCCGCCAACCGATGTGTATGCAATGGCGCAGGTTGAAGGTGCAGGAAAACCGCTAAGTAATCTGAAAGACGGTCAGATGGTGCAGATCAGGCAGAATGCCAATGGCGTGGTGACCGGGTTAACCATCGATACCGGTAATGGCCAGCAGGTACTGTTTACCCGCCAGCCGAACGGCAGTTTTATTCGCGCCCGTTAAGCAGCACACATGTAAGCCTGATAAGCACAGCACCATCAGGCATCAAGGTGAAGCATCAGCGCTTCACCTTATTCACCCACCAGATCCCTGAACAAACCAGCACCAGCGCCAGCGCATATTTCCATTCGAGAATGTTTTCGCCGAGGAATATCGCCGACAGCACCGCTCCCGAAACCGGGATCAGAAAGTTAAACGGCGCAATCATCCCCACGCGGTTATGCTTGAGCAGAATACTCCACAAGGCAAAGGCGACCGAAGAGAGTAACGTCAGGTAGCCCAGAATCGCCACTGAAGATGCGCCATGTAAGGTCAACGAGCCCCCAAAAGCGTAGCCGCCGATAACCAGCGCCAGACCGCCACCGCCCAGTTGATACCCCGTCATTACCGTCGGTTCTACCGTCTGAGAAATGCGTTTACCGTATAACGTGGCGGCCGAAAGAATAAAGGCGGCCATCACCACTGAACCGTCACCTAACAGGCTGAAACTAAAATCCATTCCGCTGCTAAAGTTCACCACCATCACCCCAGCAAAGCCGAGGATACAGCCCAGTGCTTTGTTGTAGCTCAGTTTGTCATTATGGTAGATAAAATGGGCCAGCAGCACGCTGAAGAAGGTCCCGGTCGCATTCATGATGGAGCCTTTTACCCCCGTCGTGAACGCCAGGCCAATATAGAAGAAGATGTATTGCAGCGAGGTTTGCGTCAGTCCCAACAGCGTGAGCTGACCGTATTGACGCGGGCTTAACCGGCCAATCGGTTTACGCTGCGCCATCGCCAACAGTAGCAGCAATAATCCCGCAAACAGGAAGCGATAGCCGGCAAAGACAATTTTTGAGGGAATATCATCCGTGGCAATCTGGAAGATCTCATATCCGCTTTTTATAGCCGGATAGGCGCTCCCCCACAGCAGGCAGCAAAACGCCGCGCTCAGGTAGACAACATTTTTACGCGCAAACAGAGGTTGGTGCGTTGGTTCCATTCCATCACCACTTTGAAATAATGTTTTATTTTTATGATTATCCCGAAAAGGATAAAGAATAGCCAGAGCGAAAAGCGGGGGGGAAACAGAAAAGCAAAACGCCGGCACAGGGCCGGCGCTTTTACGCGGTTATCAGAATAAAAACTTATTCTGCAACTACGTTTACAGTCAGCTTAGCAAACACTTCGCTGTGAACCTGGAAGCTCACTTCGTGCTCACCAGTGGTACGCAGAACGCCGTTCGGCAGACGAACTTCGCTCTTAGCAACTTCAACGCCAGCTGCAGTTACAGCGTCAGCGATGTCGCGAGTACCGATGGAACCGAACAGTTTACCTTCGTCGCCAGCTTTAGACGCGATGGTTACGGTTTCCAGTGCGTTGATTTTCTCAGCACGAGCTTCAGCAGCGGACAGAACGTCAGCCAGTTTAGCTTCCAGCTCAGCGCGGCGCGCTTCGAAAAATTCAACGTTTTTCTTGGTAGCAGGAACAGCTTTACCCTGTGGTACCAGGAAGTTACGAGCATAGCCCGCTTTAACGTTAACCTGATCACCCAGGCTACCCAGGTTTGCTACTTTATCAAGCAGAATAACTTGCATTACCTTATCCTCTCAAAGTCGTATTAATGGACCGTGACCGATTACTGATGACGATCAGTGTACGGCAGCAGGGACAGGTAGCGAGCGCGTTTGATAGCGCGAGCCAGCTGACGCTGGTATTTTGCACGGGTACCGGTGATACGGCTTGGGACAATCTTACCGCTTTCGGTGATGTAGTTTTTCAGCGTAGCGATATCTTTATAGTCGATCTCTTGAACGCCTTCCGCGGTGAAACGGCAGAACTTGCGACGACGGAAATAACGTGCCATATGGCTAGTCTCCAGAATCTATCAATTCAATCTGCTCGGCATGCAGAACCATTTTGCTCAGGCCGTTCTTTGCCTTGTGGCAAGAGATGAACCCCTGAACGGTCACTGCGCTACCGACCGTTATACTGTGAGTAATGGCCTGGTTTTCGTGTCCGCTAATAATAACGGGCATTTGGCACCACGCCTGCCGGTGAAACCCGGCTTCCTCCTGCACAGAACGATGCTCAAGCACGAACTGGCAATGAGGAATTCCTGATGGACTGACCTTTCGAAGGGGAGCCCTGCACACGGTGCCGGACAACGCCAGACGGTTGGTCATCAGAAATTACTCTTCAGAATCCCCAGCTTCAGCATCATCTGCGGTTTCGTTAGCGAAATCATCGCGACGCTCACGGCGCTCGTCTTTCGCTTTAACCATCGGAGATGCTTCGGTAACAGCGTGTTTAGTACGCATAACCATGCTGCGGATAACGGCATCGTTGAAGCGGAAGGTAGTTTCCAGCTCATCGATCACTTCCTGCGGCGCTTCAACGTTCATCAGAACGTAGTGAGCTTTGTGCAGTTTGTTGATCGGGTAAGCCAGCTGACGGCGGCCCCAGTCTTCCAGACGGTGGATCGTGCCTTCTGCACCAGTGATGGCAGCAGTGTAGCGTTCGATCATACCCGGAACCTGTTCGCTCTGGTCAGGATGGACCATAAAAACGATTTCGTAATGACGCATCGAATTGCTCCTTACGGATTATTCAGCCTCCTGTCTGGGTCAGCCGAGGCCCATGGAGGCAAGGAACGTGTTAAAGGTCGGCTGAAAAATGACGCGTCATAATACTGGGGTCAGCCGCTAAACTCAAGGTGATTGTACGATTATTTACCATGCCGCAATTAATACATATCAAGCAGCATTTTGATGCTGATACAAATGGAGACAACGACAATCATCGGCCGGATAACTTTCTTCCCGCGCGTCAGTACCACCGTCGCGCCAAGACGTGCGCCAAGGGACTGACCAGCAAACATCACCAGCCCCAGCGACCAGATCATTTTACCGCCGAAAATGAAGAACAGAATCGAGGCGATGTTCGACGCCAGGTTGATAAAATTCGAGTGAATTTGCGCCTTATCGATGCTGTATCCCCACAGCAGGATGTAGCAGAGCGTATAAAAGGAGCCTGCTCCGGCACCGAGAAAACCATCATAAAACCCAATTCCTCCCCCGCAGATCAACGAGAAGAGAAACAGGGATACCTGCTGCTTTCTTTTCGGTTCGCTAAGATTAGGCGCAGAAATAAAGTAGATGGCGACCGCAATAATCAGGATCGGCAGCAGTTTCTTCAACACTTCTGGTTCAATAAACTGGATAAGCGTCGTGCCCAACGCAGAACCGATAAAGGCAGATAAAAAGACATATTTGTGTTCCTGCACATTAATATGTCCCCGGCGTAAAAAGTAAATTCCGGAGGTCAGCGAGCTGCCCAACGCCTGAATTTTATTGGTTGCCAGCGCATTGGCGGGGGGTAAACCAGAAATTAAGAGAGCGCCAATAGAGAGAAAACCACCGCCGCCCGACACTACATTAATAAAGCCTGCCACCAGCGCGACCATAAACATAATCACAAAGTAGCTGAAATCCATGAATGAAGTATCCATAAGTTTTTGCCTTATTATCATAAAGTTATATTAATTATCCGGCTCACTATAAACGGCGTACTCACCCGATTAAATTGACTATTTGGTAAGAGCTTATGCGCGCGAGGCAGGTATTTTTAACCGCAGCGGAAGGCTTCAGCTGATTGTTAATTAAAGAAAAGATGGCTTTGCGGTAATTTTTTGAACAACTGCATCAGAAATGGTCGCTATCGACTGCGCCGGGAGCGGTTAAAATTAAATCAGAAGTTATCCACTCACAGGAGAGAGCTAACCAGAGACCGCAATCGAGGAGGTACATATGCGAGCCCGTATTTTGCCCCTTCTGGCTGTACTTTTGCTCAGTGCAAATGCAACGGCAGCCATCAAAATTGACAATCATCAGGCCAGGAATATGGATGATGTGCAGAGCTTAGGCGTTATTTACATAAATCATAACTTCGCCACTGAAAGTGAAGCCACTCAGGCCCTGAATGAAGAAACCGATGTACAAGGCGCAACCTACTATCACGTGATCCTCACCAGGGAACCCGGTAGTAACGGAAATATGCATGCCAGTGCAGATATTTATCGCTAGCACCAGAAATAACCAACGAGAATATTGCCACAGTTTGATTTGCCCCCTTATCGGGGGCTTTTTTTTGCAAAAAAGTCCTGAAGCCAGACCGATCTCATCCCCATGAAGAGTTGGCTCCGGAACGTTTTTTTCTTACTTCTGGCCATAATAGGCATTTGGGCCGTGCTTTCGCATGAAGTGCTTATTCATCAGGTAACTGTCGATGGGGCTGAGCGCCGGGTTAATGCCACGCGCAATCCACGCCATTTTCGCCACTTCTTCCATGACCACCGCGTTGTGTACCGCATCGTGAGCATCTTTACCCCAGGCAAACGGACCGTGCTGATACACCACAATACCCGGCGAATGTAATGGTTCTACATTGCCCAGCGTTTCAATGATCACCTTGCCAGTATTCAGCTCATACTCGCCCTGCACTTCTTCTTCCGTCAATGCCCGGGTACAGGGAATATCGCCAAAGAAGTAGTCCGCGTGAGTGGTTCCCAGAGCCGGGATCGCCAGCCCTGCCTGCGCCCAGGCAGTGGCATGAGTAGAGTGCGTATGCACGACTCCGCCCAGCGACGGATAACGCTGGTAGAGCGCCAGGTGGGTGGCGGTATCGGAAGAAGGACGAAAGCCGCCTTCTATCACCTTCCCTGACATATCGACCACCACCATATCATCAACAGTCATGTGCTCGTAGGCGACACCACTGGGCTTGATCGCTACCAGCCCACGTTCACGGTCGATGGCACTGACGTTACCCCAGGTAAATGTCACCAGCCCGTAGCGTGGCAGATCCATATTGGCTTCAAAAATCTGCTGTTTAAGTTTTTGCATTACACCGACTCCATCAGACCTGCGCTGGCCATACGCGCTTTCACCCAATCGCGCGCTTTCGCGACTTCACGTGCCGGATCGTCCGCTGTTTCACTCCACATCTCAATCAGGTATGGCCCGCAGTATCCACTCTGTTTGAGCGTCACAAAACAACGCTCGAAATCAACGATCCCTTCACCAAACGGCACATTTTTGAATACACCTGGTTTAGTATCCTTCACGTGTACCGCGACGATATGGCCTACCCCAGCCTGCAGCTCCATCTGCACGTCGTTGTCCCACGCCGACAAATTACCAATATCGGGATACAGCTGGAACCACGGATTGTTGAGATAGTGAGCATAACCCAGCGCCTTGCTGATCGAATTCATCAGCGGATAATCCATGATTTCCATCGCCAGCGTCACCTGCGCACGGCTCGCCATCTCCACGCTCTCTTTTAGTCCATCGCGAAACCGACGACGCGTTTCGTTATTGGCCTGCTGGTAATAAACGTCGTAACCCGCCAGTTGAATAACGCGAATACCGATATCCTGCGCAAACTGAATGGCTTTACGCATAATCTCCAGCCCCTGTTCGCGCACCCGATCATCTTCACTACCAAGCGGAAAACGACGGTGGGCGCTCAGGCACATGGACGGTACGCGTATCCCGGTTTCGGCGATAGCGGCCACCAGCGCCAGTCGCTGCTCGCGGTTCCAGTCAAGACGCGCCAGGCGAACGTCGGTTTCATCAACCGACATTTCGACAAAGTCAAAGCCCAGTTCCTTCGCCAGTTGCAAGCGTTCCAGCCAGCACTCCCCGCCGGGGAGTGCTTTTTCATAAATACCGAGCGGGACCTGTTTCGACAACATAGTCGCTCCTTATCCCCACAGCTGGGCGATGGAACGTTTGAACTGACGTGCGGCCTCAACCGGAGAAGCGGCGTCGCGAATGCTGCGACCAGCGATAAAGACGTGAATCGGGATCCCCTGGAACAACGGCAGGTCCTCCAGCGCCAGACCGCCGGTCACGGTAACTTTAAAGCCCATATTGGCCAGACGCTTGATCGCGCTGATATCCGCCTCTCCCCACGCCACGCCTGCCGCCTGCGCATCACGACTGCGGTGATAGACAACTTGCCCAATACCCGCGTCACGCCACTCCTGCGCCTGCTCCCAGGTCCAGTAGCCGGTCAGTTCAATCTGTACGTCACCGTTAAATTCTTTCGCCACCGCCAGAGCACCCTTGGTGGTGTTGATATCGGCACAGCAGATGACGGTTACCCAGTCTGCGTTGGCTTCGAAACACATGCGGGAGAGGATTTTGCCCGCGTCGGCAATTTTAGCGTCCGCCAGCACAATTTTATGCGGGTAAAGCGCCTTCAGATCGCGAACGGCACGAACGCCCTCTGCCACGCAAAGAATAGTACCCACCTCAATGATATCGACCTCTTCGGCAATCAGACGCGTCGTTTCATACGCGGAAGACATTGATTGGTTGTCCAGCGCAACCTGCAACATAGGTAATGACATTTTGGTATCCTTTTAAACAGCCGCCGCGGTGGCGTTATCAATTAAATCCAGCACTTCCTGCGCGGTGCAGCAGGCGCGTAAACGGTCGAAATTGGCTTCGTCGTCAAACAGATTCACGATCTGCATGATGCCTACTTCCTGATGCGTGTTGGCATCAACTGCCGCCATCGTTATCAGGATATCGACCGGGTCGTTATCTTCGTGGTTAAACACCAGCGGAGTTTTCAGCGTTACCAGCGCGAAGCCCGTTTTTTTGACGCCCTCTTCCGGGCGACCGTGCGGCATCGCCAGACCGGGTGCGATCACAAAGTACGGACCAAACTGCTCGACTCCGTCGAGGATCGCCTGGTAGTAACGTGGTTCAACCACATCAGCCTTAACCAGCAGATCCACGCCAAGCTTTACCGCTTCCTGCCAGGTGCTGGCCTCAGCCTGTAAAAGGATTGAATTATTGTCTGCCAGCGAATCACGTAATTTCATGGCGTGTCCTTACTTCACGTCCTGTGGGAAATGCGCTTTGATCACTTCCAGCAGTTTTGGTCCAAAATCGGCGGGAGACAGCATGTTGCGCACGCCGACAACATATTTATTGCCAGATACGGTAATCTCGCCGGCAATATGGGTAGAGGCGATGATGATATCTGCGCCGCTCAGTTCACTTTTGTATTCCCCCACGGCACAGCTGTTTACCGTATGGTCGATATTTGACTGGGTTAAAAACTGATCCACCTTCATTTTCATGATCATGGAACTGCCCTGCCCATTGCCACATACAGCCAGAATACGTACGGTCATAATCGGAACTCCTTTTTAAGCAGAGTGTTCTGCCAGTTGTTTTTCTGCGTCTTCCTCAGCGCGCAACGTGCGCCCTGCGAAAAACATATAAGCCAGTGCAATCAGAAGAATGACGACCATAAACACGATGCCGATGGAGGCGAAACCCTGCATCATCGGCGGCGCCAGAATTGACCAGTCCGCCATGCCCATCCAGGCGCTCATACCGGTAAGCTTCACCGCCCAGACGCAGCCGAAGATTTCGATCATCCCCATCACCAGGCAAATCTTGAGCGCCGCTCGCCAGCCGCCAAAGTGATTAGCAAATACGCCAATAGTGGCGTTCGAGAAGAACATCGGGATAAAGCCTGGGATAATCAGGATGGAGGAGCCGCAGCCCACAAGAATGCCCACTGCTATCAGTTGGCCAATGGTGCCCCACATAAAACCCCAGACCACCGCGTTAGGAGCAAAGCTATAAATCGCCGCGCAGTCGATGGCCAGCACCGCGCCGGGAATCAAACGCTGAGAGATACCGTTGAACGCTTCTGAAAGTTCAGCAACGAACATGCGTACGCCCTGAGTGATGATGAAAATAGCGACGGCGAACGAAAAACCAGTTTGCAAGATATAGACCGTCCAGTGGGTTTTACCCGCCATCGCCTGAACCACATCAATGCCAAAAGAGAGCAGGATAGCGCCGAAGAAAATGGTCATCACAATCGCGGTAGAAACGATGTTGTCATGGAAGATATTCAGCCAACCTGGCAGCTTGAGATCTTCCACGCTCTCCTCTTTCTTACCTAAGTAAGGCGCGACTTTGTAGGCAATCCACGAGGCAAACTGCTGCTGGTGACCGATGGAAAAACCGCAACCGTCGGTCACTTCCTGGGTAGGCTTGTACATCATATTGGAGGTAATGCCCCAGTAGAGCGACACCAGCACCGCTGTACAGATGATGGTCGTCCACATGGAATAGCCAAAGATGTAGAAAGAAACGGCGATCAGGCCCGCCTGCTGGAACATGATGTGCCCGGTCAGCATGATGGTGCGAATACCGGTAATCCGCCGTAGCAGTACGTAACAAATGTTTAGCGCCAGCGCCAACAGCACGGCATACCCTACCCAGCTATAGGCATCCCCCATACGTTCGATGGTTGCCATCATGGAAGCATAGGTATCGGAAATCGCACCGTTGATACCGTAAACCTCGGACATCTTCGCCACCACCGGTTTGAACGTGCTGGTGAGAATGCCAGACCCCGCCTGCAGCAGCATAAAACCGATAATCGTTTTGATCGTGCCTTTAATGATAACGCTGACACTTTTACGCAACAGGATATAGCCAAGACAGGTCACAATACCCAGCAACAGCGGGGCGTTGGTCATAACCTGATTAAAAAAGACGGTAAAGATGTTGTAGAGGATCTCCATAACGATCTCCAGTAGACGAAGTTGCCGGGCTTTCCAGATGCCCAGGATGTTGTCCACTCACTGTAATTTTCAAAAGTAATCACAACAAGATTAAATTTGATTAAATGTGATGCAGTACGCAAATAATTACCACATTTAAAGAGTGGATAATTAAGCAGTGCAACGAAAAATATCAAATGTTAATTAAATCAATAAATTACAATAAACCCCATAGCGTAAAACCACCTAAAATCATTACATTACCTTTTCTGTCATTGGTGCAAAGCTCAAAAATCCCCCATTGCCAATATGAAAAAATAATGTCAGGATTAATCAAAACAAATCACAAATTGATTCAATTTGAGTAAACCTGAAGGTAAATGCGATGAGTAAAGTAAAAAGCATCACGCGTGAATCATGGATCCTGAGTACATTCCCGGAGTGGGGAAGCTGGCTGAATGAAGAGATCGAACAGGAACAGGTTGCACCAGGCACTTTCGCTATGTGGTGGCTTGGCTGTACCGGAATTTGGCTGAAGTCAGAGGGCGGGACTAACGTCTGCGTCGATTTTTGGTGCGGTACGGGTAAACAGAGTCACGGTAACCCGCTAATGAAAACCGGCCACCAAATGCAACGTATGGCAGGGGTGAAAAAACTGCAGCCGAATCTGCGCACCACACCGTTTGTTCTTGATCCGTTTGCCATTCGACAGATCGATGCGGTACTCGCGACGCACGATCATAACGATCACATCGATGTGAATGTTGCGGCAGCCGTCATGCAGAACTGCGCCGACGACGTGCCGTTTATCGGACCACAAACCTGCGTGGATCTATGGATCGGTTGGGGCGTACCAAAAGAACGCTGCATCGTAGTGAAACCGGGCGACGTTGTTAAAGTAAAAGATATTGAGATTCACGCGCTCGACGCGTTTGATCGTACGGCATTAATCACCTTGCCTGCAGATCAAAAAGCGGCAGGCGTGCTGCCGGATGGTATGGATGCCCGCGCGGTAAACTACCTGTTCAAAACGCCGGGGGGGACGCTGTATCACAGCGGAGACTCACACTACTCCAACTATTATGCAAAACATGGCAACGAGCACCAGATTGACGTCGCGCTTGGATCCTACGGTGAGAATCCGCGTGGGATTACGGACAAAATGACCAGCGCCGACATGCTGCGTATGGCTGAAGCGCTGAATACGAAAGTGGTGATCCCCTTCCATCATGACATCTGGTCAAACTTTCAGGCTGACCCTCAAGAGATCCGCGTCCTGTGGGAGATGAAAAAGGATCGGCTGAAGTATGGCTTTAAGCCATTCATCTGGCAGGTAGGCGGCAAGTTCACCTGGCCGCTGGACAAAGATAACTTTGAATATCACTATCCGCGCGGCTTTGATGACTGCTTCACCATTGAACCAGATTTACCGTTTAAATCCTTCCTGTGATCCACACAAAATGCCGGGTCATCCCGGCATTTTTCCCTTTTACTTTAGTATTTCCAGGCTATTTCAAATATCATCTTTTCAAATCAATTTGTATCGGAATAGCTCATGACTGAAGCACAAAGACATCAAATATTGCTGGATATGCTGGCGCAGTTGGGCTTTGTTACCGTTGAGAACGTGATTGAGCGTCTGGGGATTTCACCCGCAACGGCCCGTAGGGACATCAACAAACTCGACGAAAGCGGCAAACTCAAGAAAGTCCGCAACGGCGCAGAAGCTATTACGCAGCAGCGTCCGCGCTGGACGCCAATGAATTTGCACCAGGCGCAGAACCACGATGAAAAAGTACGTATTGCCAAGGCGGCATCCCAGCTTGTGAATGCGGGTGAAAGTGTGGTGATCAACTGCGGATCGACCGCTTTCCTGCTGGGTCGTGAAATGTGCGGCAAGCCAGTGCAGATCATCACCAATTATCTGCCGCTGGCAAATTATCTGATCGACCAGGAGCATGACAGCGTGATCATCATGGGCGGGCAATACAACAAAAGCCAATCCATCACGCTTAGCCCGCAAGGCAGTGAAAATAGCCTGTATGCCGGACACTGGATGTTTACCAGCGGTAAAGGGTTGACCGCGGACGGACTGTATAAAACCGATATGCTGACTGCGATGGCCGAGCAGAAGATGCTTAACGTGGTGGGCAAACTGGTGGTACTGGTCGACAGCAGTAAGGTCGGTGAACGCGCGGGGATGCTGTTCAGCCGCGCCGATCAAATCGATATGCTCATTACCGGTAAAAACGCGAACCCTGAAATTCTGCAACAGCTTGAAGCTCAGGGCGTAAGCATTATGCGCGTTTAAAGGTGCTGGCGAAAAAATGTTACCGTCGCAGCCAGCGCTTCAGGCGTAATGCGATGGCGCACGCCCGCTTCCCACAGGCAGGTCAGATTATTGTCCAACCCTGCCTGAATCAGCGCCTGCTGTAAGCGGTAGGTTTCAACCGCCGGTACCACATCGTCTTCTTGTCCATGCCACAGCAGCAATGGTCTATCGGCCAGACGTTGCAGTTGATGCGTAACATCCCATTCGGCTAGCGGATCAATAACGGCATCGAACTCTGCCTGCTGCTCTGGCGTCTGGACCTGCAAAGGAGGAAAAAGCGTACGCGCAAGACGGGTGAAATAGCCTGAACCCATCAGGCTGGCTACACATTTAACCTCAGTGTGGCGAGCCATAATGCCCAACGCCGTCATTCCTCCCATGGATGCTCCCGCAACAGCAAGTCGTTCATCTGATAACCAATTTTCCGCCACCAGCGCCGCACGTAACGTCGTAAATTCCTGCATGTTTTGCTGCAATATATTCCAGAAGCGGAACATTCGCTCCTGAGCATTACCGTTAAAGCGGACACCATGGTCGGGCGCATCTGGCATGACGACGCGAAATCCGGCCTGAGCCAGAGCAACGGCAAAATAACTGTAGACCAGACTTGAAGATGTAAATCCGTGGTAGAAGATAATGCATGGGAGTGAACTTTCACACTTGCCTGCCGGAACGGCGTGCAGGACAGGGATACCAGCCAACTGTCGTGTTTCAATTTCGATCATTTGTCGCCTCTTTCTTTCTGGTATGCCATGCAGCAATACTTAACGCAAGCGAATGTGTTCGGCAATGATTCATAATGTTGAGAACTGGGTTACGCTTTCACAACATTTTCATTCGAAAATCGCGTGAGAGATAACAATTCGGGAACATTCCCCTAAAGGGAAATTGATAAGGCACTACACTATGGATATCAGGAAACGAGATAGAGTTATGCGTCGGTTTGCCTCTTTATTGTTGGTGGTGTTTTTAAGCGCCTGTAGCGTGCTACAGGGAACTCCGCAACCCGCACCACCCGTTGCCGACCACCCGCAGGAGATTCGCCGTGACCAAAGTAATGGGTTACAGCGAATAGGGACGGTTAGCTCGCTGGTAAGAGGCTCTCCGGATGATGCGCTGGCAAAGATCCGTGCCAAAGCCGTCGCGGCTAAAGCTGATTACTACGTGGTTTTATTAGTGGATGAAACCATCGTGACAGGCCAATGGTATTCACAGGCAATTTTGTATCGTAAATAACATTGGGTTGAAATTTAGTCAGCTTTACATTGCTTTGCGCCCCTATGCGTTTACCTGTGCACAATAAACCAACAGCAGGAAGCTTGCGGTTTATTATCGCGATGGAATGCCCTGCCGTGTGTAGGGGTACGAATAATGGAGCTGACGATGAAACAAACACTTGCCTTATCCTCACTGCTGCTTTCTGCCGGACTGGTAGGTACTACGGCGCAGTCTGCCGAGTTCGCCAGTGCTGACTGCGTTACGGGCCTGAACGAAATTGGCCTGATCTCTGTCAGTAACATTGCTGGGAATCCGCAGGATGTAGAACGTGTAATCGCGTTAAAAGCGGATGAACAAGGTGCCTCATGGTATCGGATCATTCAAATGTACGAAGACCAGCAGCCCGATAACTGGCGCGTACAGGCCATACTTTATGCGTAACAGATTGCCGGATGGCGTAAACTTATCGGACCTGGACTGAGCGTAGGCATGATAAGACGCGCCCGCGTCGCCATCAGGCAAGTTATTACCGTAATCCCCCCGTTGCCCGCAGGAGCAAATCGTTCAGCACCTGTTCAGACAATCGTAGTCCGCCCCGCGTATCGAGCATCATTTGACACCAGGCCTGCGCCACTGGCGGAGAGGCATAGCGCAACATCTGTGCCCCGCAGCCGAGCAAGAACAGTTGCTGCGTAATCTCCCGTCCCAACTCCTCGCTGGGTTTACGTAAACGTTGCTGTAGCTGACGTACCATTCGATCGTAATGCCGATCTTGCCCCTTTACCTCCGCAAAAGCTTCGCTGAGCATATCGTAGATGCCGGGTTGTTTTGTCAGTACCCGCAATACATCAAGGCACATAATGTTACCGGAGCCTTCCCAAATACTGTTTACCGGCATCTCACGATACAGCCGCGGCAGCTCGCTCTCCTCGCAATAGCCAATCCCGCCCAGCACTTCCATCGCCTCTGCCACAAACGGCATACCGGCCTTGCAAATGGAGAATTTCGCTGCTGGCGTAAACAACCTGGCCCACAGCGCTTCTTTGACATCAGCACGACGGTCCCAGGCCCGCGCCAGTCGGAACAATAACGCCGTCTGTCCTTCTAACTGGAGTGCCATTCGACCTAATACCTGACGCATCATCGGTTGTTCAATCAATGTCTTACCAAAAACCTGTCGCTGATGCGCATGGTAAATCGCGACGGAAAAAGCACGCCGCATCATGCCGTGACTGCCGAGCGCGCAGTCAAAACGCGTCATCCCGCCCATTTTCAGGATATGGCGGATACCTTCCCCTTCGTCACCCAATAGCCAACCAATCGCATCGTGGAATTCAACCTCGCAGCTGGCGTTGGATCGGTTGCCTAACTTATCTTTGAGTCGTTCAAAACGAATCGCATTCCGGCTCCCATCAGGTAAAAATCGCGGTACAAAAAAGCAGGATAAACCGCCCTTTGCCTGAGCCAACACCAAATGGGCATCGCTTTGCGGCACGGAGAAAAACCACTTATGTCCGACCAGCCGATACGCGCCGTCTGTAAGACGTTCTGCCTGAGTGGTATTGCTCAGCACATCTGAACCACCCTGCTTTTCGGTCATTCCCATGCCGATTAGCAGCCCACGCTTTTGCCCTCCGGGCAGTAAATGCGAGTCATAACGGTCGCTTAGCAGCGGCGTCAACCAGTCGCGAAATTGTGCAGGTAACATTTGGATCAACAGCGGCGTGGCGGCAAACGTCATAGTCACCGGACACAACGTACCCGCTTCCACCTGTGCATGCAGCATGAAGCGGGCCGCCCGGGCAACAAATGTTCCCTGCCTCGCGTCTTCTTCCCAGGCCAGATTATGTACGCGGTTGGCGCACAATCCCTGCATCAGCATATGCCAGGCTGGATGAAAACGCACATCATCCAACCGCTGCCCCTGCGGGTCGTAGCGCAACAGTTCCGGTGGATAAGCGTTAGCCAACCGACCCAATTCGAGCGACTCGGCAGTCCCTAACTGCTGACCAATACTGGCGAGAAGATCGCTGTCCCAGGCCGCGCCTTCGCGATTGACCGCTTCGCACAGAGCCCCATCCGACAGGTACAAATTGCTGTTATTGAGCGGTACAGGTTGGTTAAAAACGGTATGCGTTTGCCAGTGCATTGTGTCTCCCTCCGTCAATGGCCCTCGCCTTAAGTATGGTCAGAACCTCATTATTCGCGACGGAGGGAGATCACAAAAGTGCGGTTAGCCCGCAATATAGTGAGGGACGAAACGAGAAGTATCTTTAGTGATCAACGTATTGTCCTCGCGGATCCCCATACCACAGGCTTCATCATCCACGATCCAACTGCCGATCAGCGTATAGCTGTCGCCAAAGTGCGGTAATGGCTGAAATGCCTGATAGATCATCGGCTCTTCGGCGTAGTCCCCCTCAGCATGTTCAACGACCTGCTGCTGACCATTAAAAATGGTGACGTTTCCCCCCCTCCCGAGAAAATATCGGTTTGCGCACATAACTTTTACCAGCCGCAATTTGTGGCGTTTCACCATCAAACCAGGCGGGAAGCAGATTAGGATGGTTGGGAAAAAATCGCCACAGCAAAGGCATCAGCCCTTTATTGCTGAGCACACTCTTCCACAACGGCTCAACCCACTGTTCTCGGCGATGGCGCAGTAAGGGACCATTTTCATCGCGCATCATCCACTCCAGGGGATAGAGCTTAAAGGCGCGACGAACGACGTTATCGTCCAGATCCGTGAGCACGCCGCCGACGCCAAGCCCCAGTTCTTCGACATAAATAAATCGTGACTTTTGCCCAGCCTGCTGCGCGCAATCCTGTAAATACAATACCGTGGTCCGATCTTCATCGGTATCTTCGCAGCAGCAGAAATAGAAGGGCTCGGGACTATAAAGCTCAGCAAAACGAGAGATCAGCCGCTCCTGAATAGCGTTGTACTGGTCGGCATCGCGTGGGATCACTCCGCTACGACGCGCATCTTCCAGCCATAACCACTGGAAATACGCGGACTCGTAGAGCGACGTTGGCGTATCGGCGTTGTACTCCAGCAGCTTGACCGGGGCGTTATTCCCGCACCAGACAAAATCCATGCGGCCATACAGCGAAGGATCGCGATCGCGCCAGCTTTCGGCAATCACATCCCAGTACAGGGGCGGGATCGCCAGTTGTTGCATAATCTGTTCGTCTTTAACTGCCCGCTCGACGACATCCAGACACATCTGGTGCAATTCTGCGGTAGGCTTTTCGATCTGCTCTTCCACTTGCCTGAGCGTAAAGCGGTATGCCCGACTCTCATCCCAGTAGATTTCGTCATCGATAATATGAAAATCGAAACCATGATCGTAGGCGATCCTGTCCAGAGCGGGGCGCACAGGGACATCATGTCGCAGCATCGTTAACCTCCCCAGTGCCCGCGTGCGCTGGACGAACGTCCGTAGCCACCGCGTGAAACTGTCGAGACTTTTTTCGTCGTATAGCTATGGCTGGTTGCGGTATCACTCTTTCCGCTACCGGAACGCCAACTGTAATCTCCGGAAGGCGTACGCCAGACCGGGCGTGAAGCATAAGAAGAACCGCCGCTGCTGTAGACATACTGCTCGTCGCGATCCTTACGAATAATGCGGCTGAGTAAAAAACCGGTGAATACCGGCACCCAGCTTTGATCGGTGCTATCGAGATAGCAGTCACCAAACTGCGTCTGACAACTCTCCTTGCTCATTTGCTTCGGCAGATCAGCGTAAAACTCTGATTTCGCATTGTTCCAGCCATCGGCACAAACGGTGGCGCTATTGCCACCGTCAATGCATTCGTTCACCGTGGAGTAAAAGGTACCGTCACCGTCGTTATCGGTATTATCGTCGTCTGTGCATCCTTTAAGGATAAAAAATGCCGCTCCGCCCATAATGGCCAACGTCAGATATTTTCCGCTGTAGCGGCTGCGTTTTTTTGCAAAAGGATCGACCGGGCGTCCGATTCGCGTGATGGAGGAATGCCCTGACGTCCTGTTTTTGTTTCCGGATTTGCGTATTCTTGCCATGATCGTCCATTACCATGTCATGCAGGCGGCGTTAAAAATGCCCCCCGCCAGGGCAGCGGTCCCCATAAACATTCCCGCTGCGGTATTGTGATTAATAATTTTCTCACTCAGTGCTGGCATGTATAAACGCACGCCGCCGTAGATAATGAGTTGAATTACCAGCGCAATTGCCCCCCAACAAAAATAATCCGGGATGCTAACAGCATTTATTGCCGCGCTGGATAACGGAATAACGTAGCCCAGCAATGTACCGCTAAAGGCCAGCGATGCTGCCGTATTATTATTTTTAATCAGCTGCCATTCATTGTGCGGTGTAATCTTTGAATAGATGATAAGAAAAATTATCACCATGGCTGCACCAATAAAAAAATAGGCGCAAAAAGCCAGTAATGAATCCAGTATATGCATTGTAACCATCCCTAAAATTAACCAATAATATCAAGCGATGTTAATGAAATATCTACACCCAGCGCCCGCGAAAATACCCACTCAGGCTCTCCCTGCTCATTGAACGACTCTTCACCGTTTAACAACAGGTATTCCCACGTATCATCTGTAACCTGCCGCTGGTAGCCCATAGTAAAATTATGTACATCCCATGTGGCATGCTGATGATTTTCCACTTTCTCCAGCATATAAACCGGTTCAATATTCCCCGGCTCTTCATCGTTAAAAAAGCGCTGCCAGCATATTTCCTGCCAGCTCAGCGTCGGCGTACCTATTGCGGACGGGCTAATGGCAGACTGCCAGTGTTTTTTCTGTGAAATCCCGTAACTTTCTTCATAAACAAAAAATTTGATATCGTCGATATCATCAATATCTGAGCCGCCCGTGGTATTGATTTGCAGAAACTCCTCTCCAGACGTGTAGTAGCGGAAAATCTGGCTTCCTCCTCCCAAATCAATATGGCTAACCGCGGCGACGGTGTACTCCTCACCAGGTAATTCGATCAGCAAAGACTCTTCCAGCAGGCGAAACGCCAGCGTATTGAGCGTAAACCCTGCATTCAGATGTAACCCCAACGGCCCGCGTACTGGCGCATCGGCAGCAGCTTTACCAAATAAACGCTGGAAAAAACTCGTCATTATTTTCCCTCTATCTCCAGCCATGCAATCTCTTTCGCCAGAATGCGGCTATTACCTATCAGATGCAGCCACATACCTCCTTTTACCTCTGTCGAAATGACCGGATTTAATTCCATCCCCCGACCATTTTTACAGCTGCTAATCCCCAAAACCGTGGCATCGTGACGAAGCTTCATATAGCGCATGAGGTCGCCATAACGAATTGAAACCACCTCTTCAGGTATTGGCACGGCAAACCCCGTATCACCCAGCATGGGATTCATGATGGATGCGACCGACTGCGAAGACCCTGGGTCCTGAATGGAGCGAGAAAGCTGCTCAGCGGAGAGATTGCGCACAATTTCAATGCGCGGACAATGAACTTCCAGCAATCCTGCGTAACGCTCATCTTCCATATAAGCAACAACATGGCATTGTTCAGGAATGGAATCTACCAGTGAAAGCGCGATGGTAAACGTGAGTTCATCTGTACGAGCAAATATGATCACACTCTGGCAATTGCATAACCCCATGCGAGCATGCTCTTGCGGGTCATTAAAATTACGGATACGAATGAAATCAACCCAGTTATTTCCTGATAAAGGATGCTGAATATCATCTGATTCACACAGGAGCACCCGCTCAAAAGCGCGCCGGGTGTCATACAGCAACAGCGATATCATTTTTTCCGTCTGGTGGCCTCGCCAACCGACCACCAGCATATGGTTACGCAAATGCTGATAATCTCCCATCCCCATCATTCCTTTCGCTAACATCCCTTGCACCAGGCCGATAACCTTTCCCATTAATGCGCCAAATAAACCAACGCTGACAGGAATTTGCCAGATCGCTGTAAAAATCCGACCTGCCGCAGTTTGCGGACTCATGTCACCAAAACCCAACGTAGAGCCGACGACTGAGCAGTAATAAATAAAGTCGCTCAGACGACCAACCAGTACCGCCTCACCAAGTAACCTCAGCACCAGGTAACAAAACAGATACTGCCCTGCGAATAACCCCAGTAATGCAGGCCAGGTCAGTCTTGAAAGGTGCCGTTGGCACGTTTTGATGACCCAGGTGAACAGCATTACTCGCCTTGCTGACGCTGCAGTCGTGCCAGGACATCCTGAGCCGAACTTTTATTGGTCGCCCCAATGCCAGCTTCGGCCAGCTTCTCGTCGAGGTCACGCCCATCGGCAACCTTTTCGAGTTGCGCAGCGGTATCCAGACGAGCCTGACGCTCTGCCTGCCGCGTTTGCAAACGCTTGAGCGACTCTGCGGCTGTAGACACGCTGGAAGACGCGCCCACTGTCGATGTAGTCACCGCCTGTTGGGCGCGCTGCATCGCTTCTGTTGCCTTTACCACCTCAAGCTGCTGTTCGAACTGCGCAATCCGTTGTGAGGTTGCGTTCACCGCTTTCTCAACGCCATCGCGCGACGCCTCAATGTTAGTAAGTACTTGCTCTTCAGCTGAAATCATATTCTCAAGGCGGGCAATCTCTTCCGCAACTTCATTTATCAAAGATGGATCAACGTTTTTACTCAGCGCTTCCATCGCTCGCGTTTCCAGCGTGGATTTACGGTCGCGCAAATCTTTCAGTTTGTCGTTGCTGAGCTTCACACGCGCCAACAGATCAACCCGTGATTTTCCCGCTTTATCCAGTTCACCTTTCGCGTCACGAATATGCTGCTCCAGCATCCGCACACCCTGTGCTTCTTCAATTGATTCTTCCGCTTGCGAAATCATTGACTTGCCGAGGGTGAACAGACTTTTCAAAATTCCCATTAATAACGTTCCTTGTTATTCGTGCGTGTATTCTTCAGTGATTTCAGCCAGATCCAGCGCATTATCTGCTAACGTTTTCATTTCAAGGACAACATCGTCCAGAGATGAATTAAGCGACAGCGCGCCAAACGCAACGTAATATTCATCTCGCTGAACGCGAGAAATTCCCACAGAGGACAGCGGCAGCAGTTTTTGATGACGTAACAAAAAGAGATTGAATTCGTCATGGTGTTGAATATCATTCACCGGACAAATAATAGTTTCAATTATCATCTGGCGGGAAGTAAATAAAACGTTAAGCTGCAGATCGCCATAATCATCCATTTTAACTATTAAGGATTGCTCATCATTATGAGTTTTAATATTTAAATCATGGATATTCTGCAGCGCAGTAGCGAGCATTTGTGGAGTCCACACTATATATCTTCCATATATTGATTATTTAGGAATAAATAAAATGAATGTTATTTTTACTCGCTTATAATACCCGTTTTAGATAAAAAAAAACCATCCTAAATTGGATGGTTTGTCTGAAAATTAAATTTATCCGCGCTGGCGGACTGCTTCAAACAGGCAGATGCCCGTCGCAACTGAAACGTTCAGCGACGAAACGCTACCTGCCATCGGGATGCTGATGAGTTCGTCACAGTGTTCACGGGTCAGACGGCGCATACCTTCACCCTCTGCGCCCATCACCAGCGCCAGACGCCCGGTCATTTTGCTCTGGTAGAGAGTATGGTCGGCTTCACCTGCGGTTCCGACGATCCAGATATTCTCTTCCTGCAGCATACGCATGGTGCGTGCCAGATTAGTTACACGGATCAGCGGTACGCTTTCTGCCGCGCCGCAGGCCACTTTTTTCGCCGTCGCATTCAGCTGCGCAGAACGATCCTTCGGTACGATAACCGCATGCACGCCAGCAGCATCGGCGCTACGCAGACATGCGCCCAGATTATGCGGGTCAGTGACGCCATCAAGGATCAAAAAGAACGGCTGATCGAGTGTAGCAATCAGATCCGGCAGATCGTTCTCCTGGTACTGACGACCCGGCTTCACGCGAGCAATAATGCCCTGATGTACCGCACCCTCACTTTTCTCATCCAGGAACTGGCGGTTAGCCAACTGAATGACAACACCCTGTGCTTCCAGTGCGTGGATCAGCGGCAGCAGGCGTTTATCTTCACGACCTTTGAGAATAAAGACGTCCTGGAAGCGCTCAGGCGCACGTTCCAGCAGAGCCTGCACCGCATGGATGCCATAAATCATTTCACTCATGAATGTACTCGTTAATTTTTTATGTGTAACGCGGGCAACGCGAAGTTGCCCGACTTACTGTTTATGGCTGTTATTGTGCGACTTTCTTTTTCGACGCACGTTTAGCTTTGGTGGCGGCAGCGATTTTAAGCGTTTTTGCCGATGGCTTTTTCGCTTTTTTGTCGCCTTTCTTTTCAGCCGTTTTCTTATCCGCCTGAGGTTTGGCTCTGCCTTTCTTCTCGCCGCGGAAAGCGCTGTCCGGCTCGAAATTCACCTTTTTGCCCATCTGACGACGTTTACCGGTATTTTTACCTGCATCACCTTTTTTCGCTTTTTCGCGCGCGGTTTTGCCTTCATTGCGCGGTGCACGTTCGCTGGAGATCAAACTGAAGTCGATTTTACGCTCGTCCATATTGACCGCTTCTACACGAACTTCCACCCGATCGCCCAGGCGATACATTTGACCGCTGGATTCACCCGTCAGGCGCTGCCCAACCTGGTCGAAACGATAGTAGTCGTTATCCAGTGAGGAGACATGCACCAGACCGTCGATAAACAACTCATCAAGACGGACAAAGAAGCCAAATCCAGTGACGCTGGCGATCACGCCTTTGAAGACATTCCCTACCTGATCCAGCATGAAGTCGCACTTCAACCAGTCAGAGACATCGCGCGTGGCTTCGTCAGCACGGCGCTCGGCCATCGAACAGTGCTGACCCAGTTGCAGCATCTCTTCCATCGAATAATGGTAGCCACCCGTTTCCGTGGTGTTGCCCTTATGGCCCTGCTCCTGCGCCAGCAGATACTTAATCGCCCGGTGCAAGGAGAGATCTGGGTAACGACGGATCGGCGAGGTAAAGTGCGCATAAGATTGCAGCGCCAGACCAAAGTGTCCGCGGTTTTCCGGATCGTAAATCGCCTGCTTCATCGAACGCAGCAGCATGGTTTGCAGCATTTCAGCGTCAGGACGGTCAGCAATCGACTCCAGCAGCTCCGCGTAATCACGTGGCTCCGGTTTGTTGCCGCCTGGCAGCTCCAGCCCCAACTCCGCCAGTACGGAACGGAACGAGTTAATCGCTTCGGTCGTCGGCTTATCATGAATACGGAACAGCGCGGGTTCTTTGGCTTTCTCAACGAATCGCGCCGCGGAGATGTTCGCCATGATCATGCACTCTTCAATCAGTTTGTGCGCATCATTACGTTGTGTCTGCTCAATACGCTCAATACGGCGTTCAGCATTGAAGATAAACTTCGCTTCTTCACTTTCAAACGAGATACCGCCACGCTCTTCTCGTGCTTTATCCAGCACTTTGTAGAGGTTGTGCAACTCTTCAATGTGTTTAACCAACGGCGCGTACTGCTCACGCAGTTCCTGGTCCCCCTGCAGCATATGCCAGACCTTGGTGTAGGTCAGACGCGCATGGGAGCTCATGACCGCTTCGTAGAATTTAAAGCCGGTTAAACGGCCTTTCGACGAAATGGTCATTTCGCAGACCATACACAACCTGTCCACCTGCGGGTTGAGAGAACACAATCCGTTAGACAGCACTTCCGGCAGCATCGGAACAACCTGCGACGGGAAGTAGACGGATGTGCCACGGCTGCGGGCTTCCTGGTCCAGCGGAGTCGGCGGGCGAACATAATAGCTTACGTCAGCAATCGCCACCCATAAACGCCAGCCGCCGCCACGTTTCTTTTCGCAGTAAACCGCATCGTCGAAGTCACGCGCATCTTCACCATCGATAGTCACCAGCGGCAGTGAGCGCAGATCGACACGTCCGACTTTCGCTTCTTCCGGCACTTCTTCTTTCAGCCCGGCGACCTGTTTTTCGACCGCCTGCGGCCAGATATACGGGATTTCATGAGTACGCAGAGCCATATCTACGGCCATGCTGGTTCCCATGTTGTCGCCCAGGACTTCAACAATTTTACCCACCGCTTTGGTGCGACGAGTCGGACGCTGGGTCAGTTCAACCACGACCACAAAGCCCATACGCGCCCCCATAATCTCTTCCGGCGGGATCAGGATATCGAAGCTCAGGCGGCTATCGTCAGGGACAACAAACCCAACGCCAGCGTCGGTAAAGTAGCGACCGACAATCTGGCTGGTTTTTGGCACCAGGACGCGCACAATACGCGCTTCGCGACGACCTTTACGATCTGCGCCCAGCGGTTGTGCCAGTACCTGATCGCCATGAATACAGGTTTTCATCTGCTCGCTGGACAGGTACAAGTCATCTTTACGGCCTTCAACGCGCAGAAAGCCGTAGCCATCACGGTGGCCAATAACGGTACCTTTCAGCAGGTCAAGACGTTCCGGCAGCGCATAGCACTGGCGGCGGGTGAAGACCAGTTGTCCGTCACGCTCCATGGCGCGCAGGCGACGACGCAACGCTTCTTGCTGCTCTTCACCTTCAATGTTGAGTTCAGCGGCCAGCTCATCGCGGTTGGCCGGTTTTTCACGTTTAGTTAAATGTTCGAGGATAAATTCCCGGCTCGGGATAGGATTCGCGTATTTTTCTGCTTCGCGTTCCTGGAAAGGATCTTGTGACATTGAGGTTCCTCCATTGTCAGCTCTGATGAAGATTTTCGTCACTCCACCAGCAATAATTTATAAAGCGGTTGATTTTCTTCAACCAAATCAGCAAGTGTGTAGTTGTCCAGTTCCGTGAGAAAACTTTGCACTGCCTTAGAAAGCGCCTGTTTGAGTCGACAGGCCGGGGTAATATGGCAAAACTCGCTGCTACAATTGACCAACGATAGAGGTTCGAGCTCGCGAACCACATCACCAATACCAATAGCTTTAGCCGGTTTACCCAAGCGGATACCGCCATTTTTTCCACGAATAGCAGTAACAAAGCCCGCCCGGCTAAGTTGATTGATTATTTTGACCATATGATTACGGGACACGCCGTAGACTTCTGTCACCTCAGAAATACTGGTCATACGTCCTTCGGGAAGTGACGCCATGTAGATTAGCGCACGTAATCCGTAATCGGTGAAACTTGTTAACTGCACATCAACCTCAGGAAAAGGGATAAAACGGATAAACCTGGTGGTATTAATTACATTGATGATAAACCAGCCACCAGCCAGGTCGCTAATTTATTTCAATTCAGGAAGGAAAAAAGCGAGGAACTTACGTGAATTTAAGCCGGATTCTAATACAAAGCGCTCCATCCGGCCTAAGATAGTGCAAGCGCAGCGCCATTCGACGCCACGCTATAACCAGAATTATGCGTCGAACGGGTCGCGCAGGATCATGGTTTCGGTACGGTCTGGGCCAGTTGAGATAATATCAATCGGCACACCGGTCAGTTCTTCAATACGCTTGATGTAGTTCAGTGCTGCCTGCGGCAGACCGCTACGTTCCTTCACGCCGAAGGTGGATTCAGACCAGCCCGGCATGGTTTCGTAAATCGGCTCAATACCTTTCCAGTCGTCAGCTGCCAGCGGAGTCGTGGTCACTTCACGACCATCTGGCATACGGTAAGCGACACAGATTTTCACCTCTTTCAAACCGTCCAGTACGTCCAGTTTGGTCAGGCAGAAGCCAGACAGGGAGTTAATCTGTACTGCGCGACGTACAGCAACGGAGTCCAGCCAACCGGTGCGACGACGACGACCGGTGGTCGCGCCATACTCGTTACCTTGTTTGCACAGGAACTCGCCAACGTCATCAAACAGCTCAGTCGGGAACGGACCCGCACCGACACGTGTAGAGTAAGCTTTGATGATACCCAGAACGTAATCCACATAACGTGGACCCAGGCCGGAGCCGGTCGCCACACCACCTGCGGTAGTGTTGGAAGACGTTACGTACGGATAGGTACCGTGGTCGATATCCAGCAGCGTACCCTGCGCGCCTTCGAACATGACGAAATCGCCACGCTTACGCGCCTGGTCCAGCAGTTCGGAAACATCAACAACCATCGAGGTCAGGATGTCGGCAATCGCCATCACATCATCCAGCACTTTCTGGTAGTCAACCGCTTCAACTTTATAGAAATTCACCAGCTGGAAGTTGTGATATTCCATCACTTCTTTCAGTTTTTCAGCGAAGGTTGCTTTATCAAACAGATCGCCAACGCGCAGACCGCGACGTGCCACTTTGTCTTCATAAGCAGGACCGATACCACGACCGGTAGTACCGATCGCTTTCTCGCCACGCGCTTTCTCACGAGCGTTATCTAACGCCACGTGATAATCAAGGATCAGCGGACAAGCTTCAGACAACAGCAGGCGCTCGCGAACCGGGATACCACGATCTTCCAGTCCTTTCATTTCTTTCATCAGCGCGGACGGAGACAGCACAACACCGTTACCGATGATGCTGATGACATTCTCGCGAAGAATACCTGATGGAATAAGATGGAGGACGGTTTTTTCACCGTTGATTACGAGAGTATGGCCTGCGTTGTGACCACCCTGGTAGCGCACAACATATTTAGCCCGTTCAGTCAGAAGATCGACGATCTTCCCTTTACCTTCGTCACCCCATTGGGTGCCCAGTACGACGACGTTGTTACCCATTTTTCAAAATCACCGTTTGCTTAAAAATGGATTCTACCACCGCTTTTTCAGATATACAGCACTTTTTGCATGCGAAAATCCGCAAAATAGGCTACTAATTGATCAGCCAATCGTTTTCCTCAACATGTAGTAGACCACAACGCCCGCAACCACAAGACCTCCACCAAAACGACGTAAAGTATTTTCAGGAAGCTGCGCCATTGCGGAGATCATTTTCTTCCACGCGCCGGGATAAAGCATCGGTCCCAGGCCTTCCAGCACCAGAACCAGTGCGAGCGCCAGCAAAATTGTTGAATTCATCCATCGTCCTTTTATAAAAAGAAAACCACCGCATCCTGGGGATGCCGGTGGTTTTGCTGGTTTTTAAACCGCTGGAACGCTATTAGCGTGTCGCGGTATTCGGCGTCTTCATGTAGCGGAAGAAATCGCTGTCCGGGCTCATGACCATCACGTCCTGATTACCTTCGAAGCTCTTCTCGTACGCACGCAGGCTACGGATGAAGGCGTAGAAGTCAGGATCCTGGCTGAACGCATCGGCAAACAATTTAGCGGCTTCTGCATCGCCCTCACCGCGCATTATGCGGCCCTGGCGCTCAGATTCTGCCAGCGTTTTGGTGACTTCATAGTCTGCCGTCGCGCGCAGTTTTTCCGCTTCTTCCTGACCTTGTGAACGATGGCGACGCGCTACCGCTTCACGCTCAGCGCGCATACGGTTGTAGATAGCCTCGGACACTTCAGCAGGCAGGTTGATTTGCTTAATACGCACGTCAACCACTTCAATCCCCAATGCCGCCATACTGTTCGGGTTGATGACCGGTACTTTACCTTTCGTTTCAGCCTGAACACGCTCAGCCGCTTCGGCAATTGCGCTGTCCGCCGCCGGCGTCGCGACTTCATCTTCCGTGCCAGCAGAACCGGAGTTCAGCGCGTCACGCACTTCCAGGGTCAGACGACCGCGGGAGTCGGTAACGATGTCTTTCACATCCAGACGACCAATTTCAGAACGCAGACGGTCAGAGAACTTACGTTTCAGCAGGACTTCTGCCTGAGAAACATCGCCACCGCCCGTTGCCAGGTAGTAACGGCTAAAGTCACTGATACGCCACTTAATGTAGGAGTCAACGATCAGGTCTTTCTTCTCTTTGGTGACAAAGCGATCGGCCTGGTTGTCCATGGTCTGAATACGCGCATCCAGCATCTTCACTGATTCAATAAACGGAATCTTGAAGTGCAGGCCTGGTGCAACAACCAGCGGCTTGTTTTCATCGTCACGCAGTACTTTACCAAAGCGCAGAGTAATACCGCGCTCGCCTTCTTTGACCACAAAGACAGACATGAACAGAACTACCAGAACGATGATGATAATCGCAATAACTGACTTACGCATCGTTATTCCCCCTGACGCTGGTAGTCGTTACGCTGCGCATTCGCGCGGCGTTGGTCCATAATATCGCCCTGACTGGTGGACGAAGTATTGCTTGCTCCAGTACTGGAAGTCGCTGCTGGCGGCAGACGCAGCAGGTTTGAACTGCTGTCAGTCTTTGCTGCCGGCGCACTGCCGCCCTTCAGCATTTGATCCAGCGGTAGAACCATCAGATTGCTGCCTTTATCGTTAACCAGGACTTTGCGGGTATTGCTCAACACTTTTTCCATGGTCTCGATATACAGACGCTCGCGGGTAATTTGCGGCGCGGCTTTATATTCCGGCAGAATTTTTGCGAAACGAGCCACTTCACCCTGTGCTTCCAGGATGGTTTGCGTTTTGTAAGCTCGCGCTTCTTCCAGAATACGCTGCGCCTGACCGTTTGCACGCGGCTGCACTTCGTTGGTGTACGCTTCTGCTTCACGAATGTACTGCTGTTCGTTTTCACGTGCTGCGATAGCATCGTCAAACGCGGCTTTTACTTCTTCCGGCGGACGTGCTGCCTGGAAGTTGACGTCCAGCAAGGTGATACCCATGTTGTACGGGCGGATCGTTTCTTCCAGTTCACGCTGGGTATCGCTACGAATAACGGTACGGCCTTCAGTCAGGATACGGTCCATAGTGTATTTACCGATAACACCACGCAGGGCGCTGTCGGTTGCCTGACGCAGGCTGTCATCCGCGCTGGTTACGCTAAACAGGTAACGCTGCGGATCGGTCACACGATACTGCACGTTCATTTCAACGCGTACGACGTTTTCGTCAGAGGTCAGCATGACGCCGGATGCGGCAAGTTCACGCACGGCTTCAACGTTAACCGGGGTCACTTCATCGATAAAGGTCGGTTTCCAGTTCAGACCCGGCTCAACCAAATGGCTGAATTTACCGAAGCGTGTCACCACGCCGCGTTCCGCTTCTTTAATGGTGTAGAAACCGCTGGCCGCCCAGATAATGACGATAGCTGCCGCTGCGATAGCAAAGACCCGACCGCCCAATTGAGGACGCGGGCCTTGCGATGAACTACCGCCGCCAGAACCAGTACCTTTACCGCCACCCAGACCACCGAGCTTTTTGCTCAGTTTGCGGAAGATATCATCCAGATCGGGAGGTCCCTGATCGCGACCACCTTTGTTTCCATTTCCCTCAGAGTTGCCGCCAGGTTTGCTGCTTCCCCACGGGTCGCGGTCTTGTCCGTTATTACCGGGCTGATTCCACGCCATTTTTGTGCTCCATATTTGTTATGCGATGCTATACCTGCGTCTTTTGCGCTGCCGATGCGTTGGCTACGTCCCTCAACTCCAGTCACATAGTTGACTATGCTGCTGGAGATTTCAGGACTTGCCGCCTTCCTGCCGCACAAAATCCACAAGGTATAGAGGCGAAAAAATCTTCAGGCCATATCCGTCAGATCAGACAACATAGTCTTCCAGTGCCGGTTCTTGTTTACAGAGGCGACGCCAGTCTACGATCGGCATACGAACCTGCAGACCTACGCTGCCGTCCTCCTCCATCCACTCTTTTTCTATTGCCTGAAGTTGATAAAACCGGCTTCTCAGACGCCCTTCCTGCGGCGGCAAACGCAACGTATGCTGCGCCACCTCACCGGAAAGTCGCTCAGTCAAAGCCTGAAAAAGCTGTGGTATACCGATTCCCGTTTGCGCTGAAACCCAAACGCGAATCGGTTTATTTTCTTCATCTCTGTCGATACGCGGCTCAAAATCTTCCAGCATATCGATTTTATTCATCACCAGCAGGGTCGGGATCTCGTGAGCATCGATCTCTTCGAGCACCGTGTCGACGGCCTCGATGTTTTCCTGCACACGAAAATCTGCTGCATCAATAACGTGCAGCAGCAATGTCGCCTGACGTGTTTCCTGCAGGGTGGCTTTAAACGCCGCCACCAGGTCGTGCGGTAAATGACGGATAAACCCTACGGTATCCGCCAGCACAGTTTCACCGACGTCCGCTACGTCTATTCGGCGCAGCGTCGGGTCCAGAGTTGCAAACAGCTGATCCGCTGCGTAAACCCGGGCTTCGGTAATCTGGTTGAACAGGGTGGATTTTCCGGCGTTGGTATATCCCACCAGTGATACGGTTGGGACATCCGCTTTCTTGCGCGACTGTCGCCCCTGCTCACGTTGCTTTTCAACTTTTTCCAGGCGCGACTGTATTTGCAAAATGCGATTACGCAGCAAACGACGGTCGGTTTCGAGCTGGGTTTCACCCGGACCGCGCAAACCAATCCCGCCTTTTTGCCTTTCAAGGTGGGTCCAGCCACGGACCAGACGCGTAGCCATATGGCGCAACTGCGCCAGCTCAACCTGCAACTTACCCTCATGGGTGCGCGCACGCTGGGCAAAAATATCTAAAATAAGGCCTGTCCTGTCGATAACAAGACACTGGCACAACTGTTCCAGGTTACGTTCCTGGGCGGGGCTTAGAGCATGATCAAAAATCACCACCGCAGCGCCAGTCGCTTTTACGGCTTCGGCAATTTCGATTGCCTTACCTTCACCAACAAAATACTTCGGGTGCGGTGCTTTACGGCTCCCGGTAATCACCTGCATTGCTTCGACACCGGCGGAAGAAACCAGAGATTCAAACTCCTGGAGGTCTTCCATATCTTTGTCTTGCGAAAAATAGATGTGTACCAGTACCGCCTGCTCACCGGCATCATAACGGTCAAACAAGCGTCAACCCCTTAATATGTATCAACGGGGAACGCAGGATCGCTGGCTCCCCGTGTGTAAAACAGCAGACAACCTTATTCGGTTTCTTCGCTGTCCTGTTGCGCAGATGAACCTTGCGCGTTGCTACCGTGATGGTAGTTGCTGCCAGTGCCGCCGGTGGCATTATTGCTGTGATGAGAAACCGGGCGAGACGGGACAACAGTAGAAATCGCGTGCTTATAAACCATCTGGCTGACCGTGTTTTTCAACAGGATCACGAACTGATCAAAAGACTCGATTTGACCTTGCAGCTTAATACCATTCACCAAATAAATAGAAACTGGAACACGTTCCCGACGCAGTGCGTTCAGGAACGGATCTTGTAAAGATTGCCCCTTAGCCATTCTCTCTTTTCCTTATATGCTTATTTGTACTTTGAACCTTTCGATTCTGAAAAATTGCGCACGATACGTTTCAATTGTACACATTCAGTTCGCGATAGCACCAACAACCTGTAATACTTCGTTTCGCGCCTGGTCAGGCTTTTCACTGTCAAGCCAGTGCACGCCTTCCCAACCACGCAACCAGGTTATCTGTCGCTTCGCCAACTGCCTCGTGGCGCAAACACCTCTATAAACCATTTCATCGTATGAAATTTCGCCTTCAATGTATGACCACATCTGGCGATACCCTACACAACGAATGGAAGGCAAATCCGTATGCAAATCTCCTCGGGCAAAAAGCGCCCGGACTTCTGCTTCAAAACCTGAAGCTAACATCTGATGAAAACGCTGCTCAATTCGCTGATGGAGCAGTTCACGGCTCGCCGGGGCGATTGCAAACTGATGCACCTGATACGGCAAAGCATCTCCTGACGTTTGCGTCAGCTCCGTTAAAGTTTTACCCGAAATGAAAAAAACTTCCAGTGCCCGGGAAAGTCTTTGCGGATCATTTGGATGAATACGCGCCGCTGCCACTGGATCGATTTCCTGAAGCTGTCGGTGCAACGCGTCCCACCCAAGCTCTGCAGCCTGCTGCTCAATTCTGGCCCTGACTTCCGGGTCCGCCGACGGTAACGGCGACAGCCCTTCAAGCAAGGCTTTAAAATATAACATTGTACCGCCCACCAGCAGCGGGATACGCCCCGCAGCGGTAATATCGGCCATCTCGGCTAACGCATCGCGGCGAAAATCCGCCGCAGAATATGCTTGCGACGGATCGCGAATATCCAGCAATCGGTGCGGCGCAGCCTGTAATTCATCTGCATCAGGCTTGGCTGTGCCGATATCCATCCCTTTGTAAATAAGGGCGGAATCAACGCTTATCAACTCTATGGGTAAAACTTTACGCAATTCAATTGCCAGTGCCGTTTTACCAGAGGCCGTTGGCCCCATCAAAAAAATCGCCTTTGGCAGGCTCGCCTTACGGGTATCACTCATGTTTCAGGGCATTCATTACCGAATGTAAATCAACGGGTTGTAACAGACCACCCGGCGGCGCCTTCACGAGTTGTGGGCAAAGCCGCTCAACATCCGCTAACAGCGTAATCGCCTGAGCCATGCTCCACTGAGGATGCTCGCTCATCAGGTTACGTGCAATCCACTGTGCAATATTGCCCGGTTCGAATACGGACTGCTGCGCCAGGTAGCCTATCAGTTCAGGAATCAAGATTTGTAAATTTTGTTGGCGTAAGGGTAAAGGCACCGCCCGGATGGTCACATGCTGTGCATCCAGTTGAAATTCAATGCCCAGCTCAGCCAGTTGGCCCTGCCCTTTTTGCAGCGCCGCTTTTTCATCGGCGGTGACTTTTAAACGTAAAGGGATCAGCAACGGCTGGGCGCAAACGGTCCCCTGGTCTGGCGTTAACTGCGCCTGACGCAGCCAACGTTCCGCCACCGGTAATGCCAGCAACCGAATATGACCATCGCATTCGAGTAACGCGCAGTCTGCGCCGACAATCGTTAGCACCCGTCCAAAGCCCTGAGCGCTGCCGGTCAGCGGTGCCGATGGTGTTTCAGAGACCGGCGTTTTACGCGGCGGAGCCGGCGTCTGCAGCAGTTGCTGATAAATTTCACCCTGCTGCTTTTGATATCCAGGTTGGGCATGAGGCCAGCTAGCCGCCTGACGGCCTGCGCCACCAGCGGACGCGGAGTAACGCGGTGTCGCAGGTTCACGCACGGGAGCCGGTTCGGCAAAATGGTTACGTCCGGCGGCAACGCGGTTTTCAGGAATGTGCCTTGGGGCGGGTTCATCGTCATCAGCCAACGGCAGCGACGTTTCAAGCTGCTGTTGCAGAACACTCAACACGCCCTGATAAATAAAATCGTGCACCAGGCGGGACTGATGAAAACGGACCTCATGTTTGGCCGGATGTACGTTAACATCCACCTGATGCGGGTCGATTTCCAGATACAACACAAAAGCGGGTTGCTGATCGGCTCCCAGCTTATCTTCACAGGCCTGACGAATAGCATGGTTGATCAGCCGATCGCGCATCATCCGGCCATTCACATAGCAGTACTGGATTTCCGCCAGCGCTGCCGTTGTGTGGTTAGGATCGGCCACCCAGCCGCACAACGTTAAATCGCCATGCTGCCATTCAATCGCCAGCGCATGTTCCAGAAACGGCGTGCCGCAAATCGCGCCCAGTCGGCGCTCTTTCTGTCCATCAGCAGCCACTGCACGGTACTGGCGTACCACTTTACCGTTGTGTGACAAATTAATCGTCACATCAAAACGTGCCAGCGCAATGCGACGAATAATCTCATCAATATGATTAAATTCGGTTTTTTCGGTACGCATAAACTTGCGCCGCGCCGGGGTGTTGTAGAACAGATCTAACACCTCCAGTGTGGTTCCCACTGGATGCGCAGCAGGTTTTACTGTCACATCCATGTCGCGCCCTTCAGCATAGGCTTGCCAGGCCTCAGGCTGCTCTTGTGTGCGCGACGTCAGGGTTAAACGAGAGACGGAGCTGATACTGGCCAGCGCTTCGCCGCGAAATCCGAGGCTCACGATGGCCTCGAGATCGTCAAGCGAGGCAATTTTACTGGTGGCATGGCGCGCCAGCGCTAACGCCAACTCGTCTTTTTTAATCCCGCAGCCGTTGTCACGAATACGGATAAGCTTCGCACCACCGCGCTCTATATCAATATCAATGCGCGTCGCACCAGCATCAATGCTGTTTTCCACCAGCTCTTTCACCACTGACGCAGGCCGTTCTACCACCTCGCCTGCGGCAATCTGGTTCGCCAGCTGTGGCGGTAGAACCTGAATCGGCATGGCTAATCCTTAATTTGTTAACGTGTTACCAGGCGATACAGCACTGGCGGTTTGCGCCTGTGCGCCCTGCGGCCCAGTTTGCATTGGGTGCGCCTGGAAATAGTTACGCAATCCTTTGTAAATCGCCTCGGCCAGCTGCTGCTGATAATCATCACTCGCCAACAGACGCTCTTCGCTGTTGTTACTGATAAAGCCGGTTTCAACCAGCACTGACGGGATATCAGGCGAACGTAATACCCCCAGACTGGCATGTTCAGGACGACGCTTATGCATCGAGCCAATACGTTCTAACTGGCCGATCATGCTGGTCGCCACATCATACCCGACACGTTGCGAATGGCCGAATTGCAGATCCAGCACGGCCTGACTGAGATAAGGATCGGACTGACTGTTTGCCAGCACATCGCCCGCGCCGCCCAAAAGCTCTGATTGCTTCTCATGCTGTTCCAGCCAGCCGGCCATCTCGCTGTTTGCCCGACGGTTTGACAGAACCCAAACGGAAGCGCCGGTGGCATCCCGGTTTGGCGCGGCATCCGCATGAATAGAGACCAGGAAATTGGCATTTTGTTTACGCGCGACGTCTGAACGCCCCATCACCGAGATAAAGTAATCGCCATCACGGGTGAGTACGCCTTTAAACATCGGGTCATCATTGAGCAAACTACGCAGTTTGCGCGCCACGGCAATCGTGACGTTTTTCTCACGCGTACCGCCAGGGCCAATCGCCCCCGGATCCTGCCCACCGTGCCCTGCATCAATGGCAATAACCACTTTTTCACTGCTGCTGGTGCTGGCGCGCGCCGCAGGTCGTGTGGAGGTATTACTGTTGGTCACCATCGTGGTGCGATCGTTTTCCGCTTTAAACGGGTTACGCGCAGGCTCGGCAGGACGAGGGGCGACAACCGGCGTTTCAACACGCTTAGCAACCACTGGAGGTGGAGGCGGCGGCGCATCTGCTTTGATGGTAAACACAACGGTATAATTGCCACCGTTCTGACGTTTAACGGCTTCAGCTTTGCCGTTCTCGGTTAAATCCACTACCAGGCGCAGAGACTGCGCATCTTTTGGCGTGCCGGAACGGATAGATTTCACCAGATTATTGCCGCTAAACAGCAGTGGTAAACCCTGAATCACACCAGTTTGTTTAATATCAAACGCGACGGTGCGTTTCCCGTCCTGGGTCACGGCGTATTCAGGATCGCCAATAAAGCTCAGCGTGATCCGCGCCTGTTGATCGCCATTGGAAACCTGAAGATCGGAGAGGCTGGCGGCCCCTGTCTGCGTGCACAGCAGGACCAGGGTTGCCATCAGCCAGTTTCTGATGCAATAAATCATCCCGCCACCCTTAAGGTTATTCGGCTAAACGCGCCAGCAATAATTCACCCGATGAGGAGATTGCGCTTACGCGCGCCTCTCGACCTTGCGCCTGATATTCAATGTGTATTTCGACGTCCGGGTCTGGCAACACACCTTTACCTTGTTGCGGCCATTCCACCAGGCAGATGGCATCATTGGCAAAATAATCGCGGATCCCCATAAATTCCAGCTCCTCCGGGTCCGCAAGTCGGTACAGATCGAAGTGATATACCATCAAGTTATCGAGTGAATAGGGTTCAACCAGCGTGTAGGTGGGGCTTTTTACATTACCTTTGTGGCCTAACGCCTGCAGGAATCCCCGGCTGAAAGTGGTTTTACCCGCCCCCAGATCGCCGTACAAATATATAACCGTCGCGCCGTCACAGGCTTTGGCTACCCGCAGTCCCAGGTCTAAAGTCGCCTGCTCATCAGGTAGTGGAATTACTCGATTCATCATGATAAACGTCAATCACATCAGGGTTAACAATACGCTGTAGCGTGGTAAAGAGATCTGTCGCCAGCATGCCGCGCGTACCAAAACGCGCCGCCAGCACATCCGCCGCCGCTCCGTGCGCAACACATCCCGCACATGCTGCATCATACGGGGTAAGCTTCTGTCCGAGCAATGCGCCAATAATACCTGAAAGCACATCCCCCATTCCGCCGCTGGCCATCCCTACATTGCCAGTATCAATAATACCTAACTCAGTCTGTTCAGCAGCAACAACTGTACCCGCGCCTTTCAGCACAACCACGCCTCCGTACCGTTTTACCAGACGTTGCGCACAAAGTAAGCGATCGTCTTCAATTTCTGCAATGGAACAGCCCAGCAGCCGCGCGGCTTCGCCAGGATGCGGCGTGATCACGCGATTGTGACGTTTATCGGGATTGATTGCCAGCAGGTTCAGCGCATCCGCATCCCAGAGCATCGGTTTGCGAAAATTCTCTACTTTTTGCAGCGCTTTTTTGCCCCACTCCTGCTGACCAAGCCCTGGTCCGATCACCACCACATCCGCCCATGCCAGGCTCTCTTCCAGAGTCTGCGGCGTCAGCGCATCGACCATCAGTTCCGGTCTGGCAGTCAGAACAGGCGCAATGTTCTCACTGCGCGTCAATACTTTGACCAGCCCGGCTCCCGCACGCAACGCCGCTTCACCGGCCATACGTATTGCACCTGCCGTGCCGTGGTCGCCGCCGATAATCACCAGCCGACCGTGGGAGCCTTTGTGTGAGGTGGGCCGACGCGGCGTTAGCCAGTGCGCAAGCTGTTGAGCATCAAAACGTTGCAGCGGCGCGTTCTGCCCCGCCAGCCAGTCGTCCAGCCCGAGTGCGTTAACATGCAGACGTCCGGTGACATCGCGTGCTTTACCGGTGAGCAGACCTGGCTTGAGCGCAATAAAGGTAACGGTATGCGCAGCGTGGATGACTGCCCCCGGCGTCGCCCCCGTCTGCGCAAGCAGGCCGGAGGGAATGTCGATTGCAATTGTAGGGGCTGGGTGGCTATTGGCACGTTCGATCAACGCCGGGAGAGGTTCACGCGGCGCGTTTTTTAAGCCAGTACCTGACAGCGCATCAATAATGACGTCCACGCTGTCTGGCCAGTTAATATCAGCAGCATGAATCACGCCACCAGCGTTAAGCCAGGCGTCGTGCGCCTGCTGTGCTTCCTCGGGGAGCGGTTTATCACTCTCGTGCGCCAGCAACGTAACATTAAAACCCTGCGCTTTGGCAAGCCTTGCCACCACGTAACCATCACCGCCGTTGTTGCCATGACCGCAGAGCACCAGCCAGTGTTGGGCATTCGGATATGCCTTGCGTGTGACCTGAAACGCCGCCTCTCCCGCTCGTTGCATCAGCTCATACAACGTCAGCCCTAAACTGTCTGCTGCCTCTCGCTCCATCCGCCTGATGTCATCGGCGTGCCAGATGGAGTGTGGTATACTTGTGGGGTTTTTCTTCATTGTATGGTCCGTCATGTCAGAGCCCCTCGATCTCAATCAGTTAGCGCAAAATATTAAGCAGTGGGGGCTGGAGCTTGGCTTTCAGCAGGTCGGTATTGCCGATACCGACCTCAGCGAAGCGGAACCCAAACTGCAGGCCTGGCTGGATAAACAATACCACGGCGAGATGGACTGGATGGCCCGTCACGGCATGATGCGCGCCCGACCTCACGAATTGTTACCCGGTACTCTACGCGTCATCAGCGTACGTATGAACTATCTTCCTGCTAATGCAGCCTTTGCCGGCACGTTGAAAAATCCCTCACTCGGTTATGTCAGCCGTTACGCGCTTGGACGCGACTACCATAAGCTACTGCGTAACCGCTTAAAAAAGCTGGGGGAGAAGATCCAACAGCACTGCGCTTCGCTGAATTTTAGACCTTTTGTCGATTCCGCGCCCATTCTTGAGCGTCCTTTGGCGGAAAAAGCCGGGCTTGGCTGGACAGGTAAGCACTCACTTATCCTCAATCGTGAAGCAGGTTCATTTTTCTTCCTCGGGGAATTACTGATCGACGTACCCCTGCCGGTCGATGAGCCAGTCGAAGAAGGCTGCGGGAAGTGCGTTGCATGTATGACCATCTGCCCAACCGGGGCCATCGTTGAACCCTATACGGTAGATGCGCGCCGCTGTATCTCGTATCTCACTATCGAACTGGAAGGCGCGATCCCGGAAGAATTTCGTCCTCTGCTGGGGAATCGAATTTATGGCTGCGATGATTGTCAGCTCATCTGCCCGTGGAACCGCTATTCGCAGTTGACGACAGAGGATGACTTCTCCCCCCGCAAGCAACTTCATGCCCCGGAGTTAATTGAACTGTTTAGCTGGAGCGAAGCGTGGTTTTTAAAAGTCACGGAAGGTTCTGCCATTCGCCGTATTGGCCACCTGCGCTGGCTGCGAAATATCGCCGTTGCGTTGGGTAATGCCCCATGGGATGAAGCGGTTATTCACGCGCTGGAAAGTCGAAGAAGTGAGCACCCACTTCTCGACGAACACATAGACTGGGCGATTGCTCAGCAAATTGAGAAGCGGAATGCCAGCGTAGTTGAGGTGCAGTTACCGAAGAAACTACGTTTGGTCAGGGTCATTGAAAAGGGTCTGCCGCGCGACGCATAAGTCATCCACAGCTTGTGTATAAAAATAAAAACACATTGATATTCAAGAGGGAAAAAATCGTCAAGTGATCGCATTAACAATTTGAAATGATAATTAATTCAATAATTTCAGATGGTTAAAATGATACTATTCACCCAGCGAAGTTTTTTGTATTCGAGGAACAATACCCGGACCTGTGGATAAGTCTGTTTACAAGAGTATGTCAATGACGAAAAAAAACGCCCCCAACGCGATTAGTCGTTGTGGATATTTTTATTGGGGTAAGAATTTGGAGCGGGAAACGAGACTCGAACTCGCGACCCCGACCTTGGCAAGGTCGTGCTCTACCAACTGAGCTATTCCCGCTTGGGTGGTCTGTGCTTTATAAGCACTTTCAAATTTTGGAGCGGGAAACGAGACTCGAACTCGCGACCCCGACCTTGGCAAGGTCGTGCTCTACCAACTGAGCTATTCCCGCTTGGGTGTGTCTTTGCTTTACAAGCATTTTCAAATTTTGGAGCGGGAAACGAGACTCGAACTCGCGACCCCGACCTTGGCAAGGTCGTGCTCTACCAACTGAGCTATTCCCGCAAATTTGTTGCTGTCGTAATTCGCATTTCTGCGTCGTTACGGGAGGCGCATTATACGAGAAATCCGTTTAGCTGCAACCCCCCTGAATACGTTTTTTTCGAAAATCCGTTCAAGTGATTACTTTACAATCAAGCTGAACAATTTAGCGTCAAAAACCCGGTGACGCAAGCCACCGGAGAACAAAATCAGAGCTTAATAAAATGTTCGCGATAGTAAGCAAGCTCGGCAACCGATTCACGAATATCGTCCATAGCCTGATGTGTTCCCTGCTTGGTGAAGCCAGCCAGAATTTCCGGCTTCCAGCGACGCGCCAGCTCTTTGAGCGTGCTGACGTCCAGATAGCGATAATGGAAATACGCCTCCAGCTCCGGCATGTATTTAAACAGGAAACGACGATCCTGACCGATGCTGTTGCCGCAGATAGGTGATTTTCCTTCTGGAACCCACTCTTTCAAAAACGCCAGGGTGGCCAATTCGGCTTCACGATCTCCCATGGTGCTTGCCTTCACGCGATCCACCAACCCGCTACCGGTATGTGTACGTACGTTCCAGTCATCCATTAACGCCAGTTGTTCGTCGGATTGGTGCACCGCAATTGTCGGTCCTTCAGCCAGAATATTCAGGTCGGCATCCGTCACCAGCGTGGCGATCTCAATAATGCGATCGCGCTCGGGATCCAGGCCTGTCATCTCCAGATCGATCCAAATCAGGTTGTTTTCATTGGCACTCATGCTATTTTCCACCCTTCAGCGTCACATTCAGTGTGACTATATTCGTCTAAAATTGCGTGTATCATAAATGTTTTGCCCATCATGGGCGACCAGGAGCCAGTCCGATTGAGTAAGAATAAACTCTCCAAAGGCCAACAGCGCCGAGTGAATGCCAATCACCAGCGTCGTCTTAAAACGTCCACGGAGAAGCCAGACTACGACGACAACCTGTTTGGCGAAACCGCCGAAGGCATCGTTATCAGCCGTTTTGGCATGCATGCCGACGTGGAATCCGCTGACGGCGAGATTCACCGCTGCAATATCCGCCGTACAATTCGCTCGCTGGTTACCGGCGATCGCGTCGTCTGGCGCCCGGGTAAAGCGGCAGCAGAAGGTGTGAATGTCAAAGGCATCGTTGAGGCGGTACACGAGCGTACCTCAGTACTGACACGTCCCGATTTTTACGACGGGGTGAAACCCATTGCCGCCAACATCAACCAGATCGTTATTGTCTCAGCCATTTTACCCGAGCTGTCACTCAATATTATCGACCGGTATCTTGTAGCCTGTGAAACACTACACGTTGAACCAATTATCGTACTGAATAAGATCGATCTGCTGGATAGCGAAGGCATGGCCTTTGTTAACGAACAGATGGATATCTATCGCCACATTGGCTATCGCGTGTTGATGGTATCAAGCCGCACTAAAGACGGTCTGAAACCACTTGAAGAAGCATTAACCGATCGCATCAGCATTTTTGCCGGTCAGTCGGGCGTAGGGAAATCCAGCCTGCTTAATAACCTTCTCGGGCTGCAGGAAGAGATCCTGACCAACGATGTCTCCAACAACTCCGGCCTTGGACAGCATACCACCACGGCCTCTCGTCTGTATCATTTCCCGCATGGCGGTGACGTGATCGACTCCCCTGGCGTTCGTGAGTTCGGGTTGTGGCATCTGGAGCCGGAACAAATCACGCAGGGCTTTGTCGAATTCCATGACTACCTGGGCCACTGCAAATACCGCGACTGCAAGCATGATACCGATCCAGGCTGCGCTATCCGTGAGGCTGTAGAAAAAGGGGCCATAGCCGAAACTCGGTTTGAAAATTATCACCGCATCCTGGAAAGCATGGCGCAGGTAAAAACGCGTAAAAACTTTTCTGATACAGACAACTGACAACTAAGCTAAGCATCGCTAGAATCGTCCCCCTTTTTTCAGGATCCGGCCCGTATGCCGGATCGGGAACAAATTATGGCCTGGAGGCTACCTTGTTAAACTCATTTAAGCTTTCGCTACAATACATTCTGCCGAAACTATGGCTCACTCGCCTGGCGGGTTGGGGTGCAAGCAAACGAGCTGGATGGCTAACTAAACTGGTTATCGATCTGTTCGTGAAATACTACAAGGTCGATATGAAAGAGGCACAAAAGCCGGACACCGCAAGCTATCGCACCTTTAACGACTTCTTTGTTCGCCCGCTGCGCGATGACGCGCGCCCGATCAACACCGATCCAAACGTTCTGGTCATGCCTGCTGACGGTGTGATTAACCAGTTAGGTAACATTGAAGAAGACAAACTGCTGCAGGCCAAAGGACACAGCTATACCCTGGAAGCGCTGCTGGCCGGCAACTACCAGATGGCGGACAAATTCCGCAACGGTACGTTTGTGACCACTTACTTGTCTCCACGCGATTACCACCGTGTACACATGCCGTGTAACGGTATCCTGCGTGAAATGATGTATGTACCGGGCGATCTCTTCTCTGTAAACATCCTGACTGCGCAAAACGTGCCGAACCTGTTTGCACGCAACGAACGCGTAATCTGCTTGTTTGATACCGAATTTGGTCCGATGGTGCAGATTCTGGTCGGTGCGACCATCGTCGGCAGTATTGAAACCGCCTGGGCTGGCACCATTACCCCACCGCGTGAAGGCGTCATTAAACGCTGGACCTGGCCGGAAGGCGAAAGCGAAGGATCGGTGGCGCTGCTGAAAGGTCAGGAAATGGGTCGCTTTAAGCTCGGTTCCACCGTCATCAACCTGTTCGCGCCGGGCAAAGTTAACCTGGTTGAGCAGTTGCAGGACCTTTCCGTGACAAAAATTGGCCAACCAATGGCCATCTCGACCGAGACTTTCGTGACGCCAGAGGCAGAACCTGCCCCGCTAACGAAAGAAGAGATCGAAGCAGAACACGATGCCAGCCCGCTGGTTGACGACAAAAAAGACGAAAGTTAAACATAGGAATCGCTGCTGTGCGCCTGATTATCACTTTTCTGATGGCCTGGTGCCTCAGCCTGGGGGCGTACGCTGCGACGGCCCCCGATGCCAAACAACTCACCCAGGAACTGGAGCAGGCAAAGGCGGCAAAACCCGCTCAGCCAGAAACCGTCGAGGCGCTCCAGTCCGCGCTGAATGCCCTTGAAGAGCGTAAAGGATCTCTCGAGCGAGCCCAACAATATCAACAGGTTATTGATAACTTCCCCAAGCTGTCCGCAACATTACGCGCGCAGCTTAGCAACCTGCGCGATGAACCGCGCAATGTGCCAACCGGACTCACCACCGATGCGTTAAACCAGGAGATCCTCCAGGTCAGCAGCCAGCTATTGGAAAAGAGTCGTCAAGCCCAGCAGGAGCAGGATCGCGCCCGGGAAATCGCCGACTCCTTAAGTCAGCTTCCTCAACAGCAAACCGATGCCCGCCGCCAGCTCAATGAGCTTGAGCGACGTATTGGTGCCGCCAACGCGAATCCCGCGCAGAATCAGGCGATGCAGGCTGAATCCGCCAAACTCAAAGCTCTGGTCGATGAACTGGAGCTGGCGCAGCTTTCCGCCAATAACCGCCAGGAACTGGCACGTATGCGCTCAGAGCTTGCGGAAAAACAGAGCCAACAGCTTGATACTTACCTGCAGGCTTTGCGCAACCAACTCAACAGTCAGCGCCAGCGTGAAGCAGAGCGAGCGCTGGAAAGCACCGAACTGCTGGCGGAAAACAGCGCGGGGCTGCCGGAAGGCATTGTTGACCAGTTCAAAGTTAACCGCGAACTGTCTCAGGCCTTAAACCAGCAGGCGCAGCGTATGGACCTGGTTGCCTCGCAACAGCGTCAGGCCGCCAGTCAAACATTACAGGTGCGCCAGGCATTGAATACGCTGCGAGAGCAGTCCCAATGGCTTGGGGTCTCAAATATGCTGGGAGAAGCGCTGCGCGCGCAGGTATCCCGTTTACCGGAAATGCCCAAACCCCAGCAGTTGGATACCGAAATGGCGCAGCTACGCGTGCACCGTATGCGCTATGAAGATCTCCTCAACAAACAGCCGCAACTGCGTCAGATTCATCAGGCCGATGGACAACCGCTAACTGCTGAACAGAGCAGCATTCTCAACGCCCAGCTACGCACCCAGCGTGAGTTGCTGAACTCTCTGTTACAGGGTGGCGATACCCTGATCCTTGAGCTGACCAAACTCAAGGTCTCCAACAGCCAACTGGAAGATGCGCTAAAAGAGGTCAACGAAGCAACGCACCGCTATCTGTTCTGGACGTCAGACGTCAGCCCCATCTCGCTCTCCTGGCCTGTCGACATCGTTCAGGATTTGCGACGTTTGATCTCATTAGATACGTTTAATCAGTTGGGTAAAGCCAGCATCATGATGCTGACCAGCAAAGAAACGCTGCTACCGCTTTTCGCGGCATTGGTGCTGGTTGGCTTTAGCCTCTCTTCGCGCAAACATTTCACCCGTTTTCTGGAGCGTTCATCAGCGCGGGTCGGGAAAGTCACCCAGGACCACTTCTGGTTGACGATACGCACGGTTTTCTGGTCAATACTCGTCGCTTCGCCGTTGCCGGTGCTGTGGGCAACGCTCGGTTACGGGTTGCAGGAAGCCTGGCCTTACCCGCTGGCTGTTGCTATCGGCGATGGCGTTACCGCCACGGTGCCTATGCTATGGGCGGTAATGATTTGCGCCACCTTTGCGCGTCCCAACGGTTTGTTCATTGCCCACTTTGGCTGGCCACGTAACCGCGTCGCGAAAGCCATGCACTATTACCTGATGAGCATCGGACTGATTGTCCCGCTGATCATGGCGGTGATTATGTTTGATAATCTCAATGATCGGGAATTCTCCGCCTCACTGGGACGTCTGTGCTTTATTCTGATTTGCGGTGCGCTGGCGGTTGTAACCCTGAGCCTGAAACGCGCCGGGATACCGCTGTACCTCGATAAAGAGGGCAACAGCGACAACATGGTCAACAGCATGCTATGGAATATGCTGATGGGCGCGCCGCTGATTGCTATTCTCGCCGCAGCCGTGGGCTACCTCGCCACGTCACAAGCGTTGCTGGCACGTCTGGAAACGTCCGTGGCGATTTGGTTCTTGTTATTGGTGGTTTATCACGTCATCCGCCGCTGGATGCTGATCCAGCGCCGCCGCCTGGCCTTCGATCGCGCCAAGCATCGACGCGCCGAAATGCTTGCGCAGCGCGCGCGGGGTGAAGAAGAACCGCCGCATTCCACCAGTCTTGAAGGCACAATTGATGTTGATGAAAGCGAAGTGGATCTGGATGCTATCAGCGCGCAATCGCTGCGTCTGGTGCGTTCTATCCTGATGCTTATCGCCCTGCTCTCGGTCATTGTGCTGTGGTCAGAAATTCATTCCGCTTTTGGCTTCCTGGAAAACATCTCGCTGTGGGATGTCACCTCTACGGTGCAGGGCGTGGAAAGCCTGGAGCCGATAACGCTGGGTGCAGTGCTTATCGCAATTCTGGTGTTTATCATCACCACCCAATTAGTACGCAACCTGCCCGCGTTGCTGGAACTGGCGCTGCTGCAACATCTGGATTTAACCCCCGGCACCGGTTACGCCATCACCACTATCACCAAGTACCTGCTAATGCTGATTGGCGGTCTGGTTGGCTTCTCGATGATCGGTATTGAGTGGTCCAAACTGCAATGGCTGGTGGCGGCTCTCGGTGTTGGTCTGGGCTTTGGTTTGCAGGAAATCTTCGCCAACTTTATTTCAGGCCTGATTATCCTGTTTGAAAAACCAATCCGCATTGGCGACACGGTGACAATTCGCGATCTTACCGGTAGCGTGACGAAAATTAATACCCGCGCCACGACCATCAGCGACTGGGACCGCAAAGAGATCATCGTGCCCAACAAAGCCTTTATCACCGAGCAGTTTATCAACTGGTCGTTGTCAGATTCGGTCACCCGCGTAGTGTTAACCATCCCGGCACCGTCGGAGGCGAACAGCGAGGAAGTGACGCAGATCCTGCTTACTGCCGCACACCGCTGTTCACTGGTTATCGATAACCCGGCGCCAGAAGTCTTTCTGGTTGACCTGCAGCAGGGGATTCAAATCTTCGAACTGCGTATCTATGCCGCAGAGATGGGGCACCGTATGCCGCTGCGCCACGAGATCCATCAGCTGATACTGGCTGGTTTCCGCGAGCACGGTATCGATATGCCATTCCCACCGTTCCAGATGCGTCTGGAGAGTCTGGGGGGTAAGCAAACGGGTAGAACGTTAAGTTCTGCGGGCAGAGGCAGTCGCCCGGCGGGAAGTTTGTAAACAGACGGCTACAGCGTATCCGGTCTACGAAGATGCTTCTTTGTAGGCCGGATTAGGTAGGATGTTTATTCCACCGCCCACTCAGGTTCGTTGACCTTGCGGCGGCTGTAGTTCTGATAAATCGCCATCGCCAGCAGCGAGAAGAAGATTGGGCCACCGGTCATCCACAATGCGCTGTTCCAGTCCCCGGCTTCAATTACCGGCTGGATGATGGTGAATACGTTGGCAAACGTCACCACCAGTACTACCACGCCTGTTGCCAGTAGCGTCGCCGCTCGGGTTTTAAAGACAACAAACGGTCTTTCCAGACCCGTGCGGGATTTAAAGAACGGAAATGCCAGCGCAAGGAACAGATACGGCAGCGTCATCGAAACGTTCGCCATCAGGGTCAGTTTGTTGTAGAACGCTGAAGCCGTATCGCCGCCAAACGAAACCAGCAGGATAAACAGGCTTACCAACAGACACTGCAACCACATTGCGGTCGTCGGCATTCCCACCGCATTCAGTTTGGTCATCGGTGCGGGCCACAATGCCTTCGGCGTACCCTGAATAATCGCTTTCAACGGCGAGTAGCTGAGCGTGAAAAACGCGCCGGTATAAGCGAGGAACATAGAAAGTCCGGTAATACGCGCGAACCATTCGCCCATCGCCATCGCGGTCTCAGGGGAAAGATGCAGCGCATTACCCAACGTCATCCCAAGGCTTTTCATCAGGATATAAGTAATATTGCCGAGGTTAACCGAGCTATTACTTAATACCTGCTGCCAGTTAGTACTAACACCCCATAAAAAAATAGCCAGCGAATAACCCACAGAAATCACAATCGCGGCAAAAACAATGCCTTTCGCAAAATTCTTTTCGGGTTTTTCCGTTTTATCAACTAATCCACCCACGGCTTCTATTCCACCGTAAGCAAAAATGGCAAATACCACAAATGACAGCATGGCCAGACCGGACTGATATCCCGGATTAGGCGAGGAGATAAAATTAATATCCTGAGCAAAGTGGCCACCAGTTAATAACAAAATAGCGACACTCACTAACAACAGAACTAAATTAAGACACATTACGGCAATTCCGCCTACTGCCGTAATACGGGCAATCTTATTAATACCCAGGGAGGCCACGCAGGTCACCAGAATCATCCAGCCAACGGCGAGCAGTCCGACGACCTGCGTAGGCTCAAGCCCCGCGATACGCCAATGTTGCGTCATGTCTGCGCCAAATAAGAAGGTTGAAAAAGGTACCCAGACTTTCGCCGCAGTGCTGACCATCCAGATAACATAGGAAGAGAACCACATAAAGGTGCCGATAAAGGCATAGCGTGGTCCAACGCTATTATTCATCCAGGAATAGATACCGCCCTCTTCTTTACGATAGGCAGAACCCATTTCAGCCATCATTAAGGCGAATGGAATAAAGAATAATAATGCAGAAAATACATACCATGGAATAGCACTGTATCCCATTAAATAGAAAGCCGATGGGCTATTAGCAAATCCAAAAACTGACGTAAATATCATGAGGATGAGACCAATCAGGCTCATCTTTTTTATTGTTTGGGTCATTAAACCATCCCTTTCTCTGGCAAGCGTTTAACTAACGCCGCTCACCGATTGGCACTGCTCTCTTTGCAGAGTTCAGCGATAGATAAATCAACACAGAATTGATACCTGAACGATATCAAATATCCAGGATTAAATTGTGGCTATTAGAGGGAAAATGAAAAAATATGCTACAAAGTGGCGATTTTACCGCCACGTTGTATTGAAGAAGAGTCAGTTACGCGCGATCGACGGTAAATGCGATAACCTCAGCCAGGCTCTCTGCGCCCAGCGCCAGCATCACCAGACGGTCAACGCCCAGCGCCACGCCAGAACAATCCGGCATGCCTACTTTTAACGCTTCCAGCAAGTTGGTGTCGATAGGTTGCTGCGGTAAGCCTCGTGTGGCACGTTTGCGGTTATCCTGTTCAAACCGCTGCTGTTGTTCACGCGCGTCGGTCAATTCATGGAAACCATTTGCCAGCTCAATACCTTTGTAATAAACCTCAAAACGTTCAGCCACGCGGTGATCTTCGGTACTGATTTGCGCCAGTGATGCCTGACTGGCCGGGAAATGATACACAAACGTCGGTTTGTCTTTGCCAATATGCGGCTCAACGCCCATCGTAAACAGCAGTTGCAGTAAGGTGTCCCGGTCTTCTTCGGTATCAGCGATATTGCTGAGATCCAATTTCGCCGCGACTTCCCGCAGTTGGGTTTTATCCGCAGACAACGGGTCTATCTCCAGATGACGCTGAAAGGCTTGCTGGTAAGAGAGACTTTCCGCAGGCGAGCAGTCCAGCACCTGCTGAAGCAAATCATCCACTTCGTTCATCAGGCGATACATATCGTAGTGCGGACGATACCACTCGAGCATGGTGAATTCAGGGTTATGATGGCGCCCCATCTCTTCATTACGGAAGCTGCGGCACAGTTGATACACCGGGCCGCACCCTGCCACCAGCAAGCGCTTCATATGGTATTCCGGACTGGTCATTAAATAGAGATTCATCCCCTGGGAGTGCCCCGGGCCGACGAAACGCGTTTCGAACGGGAACAGATGGATGTCCGTTACCGTTGCCTGACTCATACAAGGGGTCTCAACCTCCAGCACGCCACGATCGGCAAAAAAGCGGCGAATCTCCGCTATAATTGCTGCACGTTTTAACAGATTGGGGATGGACGCGCTCGGCTGCCAGGTTGCCGTTTCGCTCATGGTTGTTTCTCCGATTTAAGACAAGGGCACGAAGTCTACTCGTATCGCGTTAACGAGACAAATTTCGCGCCCCAGTAATCTGTACAAGCAATTGGGTAAAAAAAGCGACATAGGGTGGTTTAGTAATTAAATTAATCAAATTCAATGATAATTCCCCCCTGTGACACGCTAAAAAAATCGAACACGTCAAATTTCCCGCACATCCCTGAGACTATACTATTGTACCTATAAAGGAGCAGTGGAAACGCGTTCATAACCTGTTTGGAGCCGATGAAGCATCTGATTTCAGGCAGGAATGAAATAACAACAATCTGGAGGAATGTCGTGCAAACCTTTCAAGCCGATCTTGCCATTATAGGCGCCGGTGGCGCGGGATTGCGTGCAGCAATTGCTGCCGCACAAGCAAATCCCAACGCTAAAATCGCACTGATCTCAAAAGTGTACCCAATGCGCAGCCATACCGTTGCTGCCGAAGGCGGCTCTGCTGCTGTCGCGCAGGATCATGACAGCTTTGACTACCATTTTCACGATACGGTAGCAGGCGGAGACTGGCTGTGTGAGCAGGATGTCGTGGATTACTTTGTCCACCACTGCCCAACTGAAATGACGCAACTGGAACAATGGGGCTGCCCATGGAGCCGTCGTGAAGACGGTAGCGTCAACGTACGTCGCTTCGGCGGTATGAAAATCGAGCGTACCTGGTTTGCCGCGGATAAAACCGGCTTCCACATGTTGCATACGCTGTTCCAAACATCTTTGCAGTTCCCGCAGATTCAGCGCTTTGATGAACACTTCGTTCTGGATATCCTTGTTGACGATGGTCATGCTCGCGGCCTGGTAGCCATGAACATGATGGAAGGCACGCTGGTGCAGATCCGTGCTAACGCCGTTGTGATGGCGACGGGCGGTGCAGGTCGTGTTTACCGTTACAACACCAACGGCGGCATCGTAACCGGCGACGGTATGGGCATGGCACTTAGCCATGGCGTTCCACTGCGTGATATGGAATTCGTTCAGTATCACCCGACGGGTCTGCCAGGTTCCGGTATCCTGATGACTGAAGGCTGCCGCGGTGAAGGCGGTATTCTGGTCAACAAAAACGGCTACCGTTATCTGCAAGACTACGGCATGGGCCCAGAAACTCCGCTGGGCGAGCCGAAAAACAAATATATGGAACTCGGTCCGCGCGACAAAGTTTCTCAGGCTTTCTGGCACGAATGGCGCAAAGGCAACACCATTTCCACTCCGCGTGGCGATGTTGTTCACCTCGACCTGCGTCACCTCGGCGAGAAAAAACTGCTCGAACGTTTACCGTTCATCTGCGAACTGGCGAAAGCCTATGTGGGTGTCGATCCGGTTAAAGAACCGATCCCGGTACGTCCGACAGCACACTACACCATGGGCGGTATCGAAACCGATCAGCACTGTGAAACCCGCATTAAAGGTCTGTTCGCTGTCGGCGAATGTTCCTCTGTTGGTCTGCATGGCGCTAACCGTCTGGGCTCCAACTCTCTGGCGGAACTGGTGGTCTTCGGTCGTATGGCCGGTGAACAAGCTGCGGAACGCGCTGCAACGGCTGGCGCTGCAAACAGTGCTGCTCTGGATGCACAGGTTGCTGGCGTTGAAAAACGCTTGAAAGATCTGGTTAACCAGGAAGGTAACGAAAACTGGTCTAAGATCCGTGACGAAATGGGTATTTCCATGGAAGAAGGTTGCGGTATCTACCGTACGCCGGAACTCATGCAGAAAACCGTTGATAAGCTGGCGGAACTGCAGGAGCGCTTCAAGCGCGTACGTATCACTGATACTTCCAGCGTCTTCAACACCGACCTGCTGTACACCATCGAACTGGGTCACGGTCTGAACGTTGCTGAATGTATGGCGCACTCCGCTCTGGCACGTAAAGAATCCCGCGGCGCGCACCAGCGTCTGGATGAAGGCTGCACCGAGCGTGACGACGTGAACTTCCTCAAACACACCCTCGCCTTCCGCGATGCTGACGGCACGACTCGCCTGGAATACAGCGACGTGAAAATCACCACTCTGCCACCGGCTAAACGTGTTTACGGTGGCGAAGCGGAAGCAGCCGATAAGAAGGAGAAGGCGAATGGCTGAGATGAAAAACCTGAAAGTTGAGGTGGTGCGCTATAACCCGGAAACCGATACCGCGCCGCACAGTGCTTTCTACGAAGTTCCTTATGATGAAACCACGTCACTGCTGGATGCGCTGGGCTACATCAAAGATAACCTGGCGCCGGACCTGAGCTACCGCTGGTCCTGCCGTATGGCGATCTGCGGCTCCTGCGGCATGATGGTCAACAATGTGCCAAAACTGGCGTGCAAAACCTTCCTGCGTGATTACACCAGCGGTATGAAGGTTGAAGCGCTGGGCAACTTCCCGATCGAGCGCGACCTGGTCGTTGACATGACGCACTTTATCGAAAGTCTGGAAGCAATCAAGCCGTACATCATCGGTAACCCGCGTACACCGGATCAGGGACCAAACACCCAGACTCCGGCGCAGATGGCGAAGTATCATCAGTTCTCCGGTTGCATCAACTGTGGTCTGTGCTACGCCGCGTGCCCGCAGTTCGGCCTGAACCCTGAGTTCATTGGACCGGCTGCGATTACGCTGGCGCATCGTTACAACGAAGATAGCCGCGACCACGGTAAGAAGGAGCGTATGGCTCAATTGAACAGCCCGAACGGCGTCTGGACCTGTACTTTCGTGGGCTACTGCTCCGAAGTCTGCCCGAAACACGTCGATCCGGCTGCGGCCATTCAGCAGGGTAAAGTTGAAAGTTCAAAAGACTTTCTTATCGCTACCCTGAAACCACGCTAAGGAGTGCACGATGACGACTAAACGCAAACCCTATGTGCGTCCTATGACGTCCACCTGGTGGAAAAAGCTGCCATTTTATCGTTTTTACATGCTGCGCGAAGGCACGGCAGTTCCGGCAGTCTGGTTCAGCATTGAACTGATTATCGGCCTGTTTGCACTCAAGCATGGTGCAGAGTCCTGGATGGGCTTCGTCGCCTTTTTACAAAACCCGGTGGTGGTGATCCTGAACATTATCGCCCTGGCAGCAGCGCTGCTGCATACCAAAACCTGGTTTGAGCTGGCGCCTAAAGCCGCCAACATCATCGTAAAAGACGAAAAAATGGGGCCAGAGCCGATCATCAAAGGTCTCTGGGCAGTTACTGTGGTTGCGACAGTAGTAATACTGTTTGTTGCCCTGTTCTGGTAAGGAGTCCGGAATGATTAATCCAAATCCAAAACGCTCTGACGAACCCGTATTCTGGGGCCTGTTTGGTGCAGGCGGTATGTGGAGCGCAATCATTGCGCCAGTGATGATCCTGCTGGTCGGCATTATGCTGCCGCTGGGCTTTGTTCCTGATGCCTTCACCTATGAACGCGTACTGGCATTCGCTCAGAGCTTCATCGGACGTGCGTTTCTGTTCCTGATGATCGTTCTGCCGCTGTGGTGCGGTTTACACCGTATGCACCACGCAATGCATGACCTGAAAATCCACGTGCCTGCTGGCAAATGGGTATTCTACGGCCTGGCAGCGATCCTGACCGTTGTAACGGCGATTGGTATCCTGACCATCTAATCGCATACGTTAATTTCAGGCCCGCCAGTGGCGGGCCTTTTTATTTGTGCAATACCCCGATCAACCAACGTGAAAACTCGCGCATCGCAGGTGTCTCCTGGCGAGATTGCAAACGCGTTATCCAGTAACTCCCCAGATCAATCTGCGTTAAAAACGGCTGGACGATACGTTCACTACTGAGCAAATGCGTGAACATTCTGACTGGGGCGATTGCCACACCAATCCCCGCCTGCGCGGCCTCCAGCATGGTGACGGACGAATCAAACACCACCACGTTGTGCGTCGGTGGCGGCGGCGCTTCTCCGACGGCCTGCATCCAAAGCGCCCATTCATCACGCCGATACGATCGCAGTAACGAAAATTTCAGGATGTCCGCAGGTACTTTAATCTGCGAAGCCAATGTCGGTGAACACAGAGGAGACATCAACGCGCTACATAAATATTGCGCATCGGTATCGTGCCAGGCACCACCACCATAGCGAATGGTATAATCCAGCCCCTCGGCAGCGGGATCCACGCGGTTATTATGGGTGGAAATGTGCAAATCAATATGCGGGTAGCTGCGCTTAAATTCGCTCAGCAGAGGGAAAAGACAGCCGACCGCAAAAGTCCCTACCACGCCAATTTTAAGTTTTTCCTGAGTCTGTTGAGTGGCAAAACGATCCAGCATCCCCGCCATACGATCGAAAGAGTCATTAAGTACAGGTAACAGACTTTCTCCTTCAGTCGTCAGCATTAACCCACGAGAACCACGCACGAAAAGCTGACAATTCAGCTGCTGCTCTAGTGATTTTACATGCTGGCTAATTGCAGAATGCGTCACGTTGAGTTCAATCGCAGCACGGGTCAAGCTGAGATGTCTGGCCGCTGCTTCAAAAGCACGCAGCGAGTTTAGAGGGATATAGCGACGCGTCATCATCTGGCCTGTTAGAAAAACTTATATCTGCTGCTAAATTTAACCGTTTGTCAACACGATGCAAATCAAACACACTGATTGCGTCTGACGGGCCCGGACACTCTTTCGCTTTTTATAACGGAACTGATTTCATGATGAAAAAATCAATATGCTGCGCGTTGCTGCTGACAGCCTCTTTCTCAACGTTTGCCGCGTCAAAAACAGAACAACACATTGCCGATATCGTTAATCGCACCATCACACCGCTGATGCAAGAACAGGCTATTCCGGGTATGGCCGTGGCGATTATCTACCAGGGGAAACCGTATTACTTTACCTGGGGTAAAGCCGATATCGCCAATAACCGTCCCGTTACTCAGCAAACACTGTTTGAACTTGGCTCGGTCAGTAAGACGTTCAACGGCGTGTTGGGTGGCGATGCTATCGCCCGCGGCGAAATCAAGCTCAGCGATCCGGTCACGCAATACTGGCCAGAATTGACGGGCAAACAATGGCGGGGTATCAGCATGCTGCACTTAGCCACCTATACGGCGGGTGGTCTGCCGCTTCAGATCCCCGACGACGTTACGGATAAAGCCGCATTACTGCGCTTTTATCAAAACTGGCAGCCGCAATGGGCTCCAGGCGCTAAACGTCTCTATGCTAACTCCAGTATTGGCCTGTTTGGCGCACTGGCGGTGAAACCTTCAGGGATGAGCTATGAAGAGGCGCTAACCAGACGCGTCCTGCAGCCTTTAAAACTGGCGCATACCTGGATTACGGTTCCACAGAGCGAACAAAAAGATTATGCCTGGGGCTATCGCGAAGGAAAGCCAGTGCATGTTTCCCCCGGACAACTTGATGCCGAAGCCTATGGCGTGAAATCCAGCGTCGTCGATATGACTCGTTGGGTTCAGGCCAACATGGACGCCAGCCAGGTTAAGGAGAAAACGCTCCAGCAGGGCATTGAGCTTGCGCAATCACGTTACTGGCGTATTGGCGATATGTATCAGGGACTGGGCTGGGAGATGCTTAACTGGCCGGTGAAAGCCGACTCGATAATCAGCGGTAGCGACAGCAAAGTAGCGCTGGCAGCACTTCCCGCCGTTGAGGTAAATCCGCCAGCCCCGGCCGTGAAAGCCTCATGGGTGCATAAAACAGGGTCTACTGGCGGATTTGGCAGCTACGTTGCCTTCGTGCCAGAAAAAAAACTTGGCATCGTGATGCTGGCAAACAAAAGCTACCCTAACCCGGCTCGCGTAGAGGCCGCCTGGCGCATCCTGGAAAAGTTGCAATAACTGACAAAGAGGTCCGGTAAATCGGACCTCCATTCTTGATCTTTTTTTCCTGCTGTCATCTACACTTAACAAAAAACAGTAAGGAAAACACTATGCGCATTCTGCCCGTCGTTGCTGCAGTTACGGCTGCATTTCTGGTTGTTGCTTGCAGTACCCCTACACCGCCGAAAGGCGTTACCGTGGTGAATAACTTTGATGCCAAACGCTATCTGGGCACCTGGTATGAAATTGCGCGTTTCGACCATCGATTCGAGCGTGGACTGGAAAAAGTGACCGCAACCTACAGCCTGCGCGACGATGGCGGCATCAATGTGATCAACAAGGGCTATAACCCTGACAGGGAAATGTGGCAGAAAACCGAGGGTAAAGCCTATTTCACCGGCGATCCAAACCGCGCTGCGCTCAAGGTCTCGTTCTTTGGCCCTTTCTATGGCGGGTATAACGTGATTGCGCTCGACAGGGAATATCGTCACGCGCTGGTTTGCGGGCCGGATCGCGACTACCTATGGATCCTTTCACGGACCCCGACTATTTCAGACGAAATAAAACAGCAAATGTTGGCTGTCGCGACCCGGGAAGGGTTTGAGGTAAATAAACTGATTTGGGTAAAACAACCAGGCGCTTAGTGGGTGCTCAGCTTCAGGCCAATAATGCCGGCAACAATCAGTCCGAGGCTCAGTAAACGCGCCGGGCTGGCAGACTCACCCAGCAGCAGAATCCCGGTAATTGCTGCGCCAACTGCGCCAATACCGGTCCATACGGCATAAGCGGTCCCGACAGGCAACGTACGCATTGCCCAGGATAGCATGGCGATGCTGACGATCATCGCCGCAATGGTAATAATGCTTGGCGTCAAACGCGTAAAACCGTGGGTATATTTCAGGCCAATCGCCCAGACAACTTCGAGCAAACCTGCAATTAATAAAACGATCCAGGACATATCAGGCTCCAGAACAATGGGGCCGTCCCCGGTGAAAGAAGCGTTTGCAGGTCGTCCTGCAAAGCTGATGTGTGAAATGGCATTTTTGCCCGGAAGAAAATGAATTTCAACCTTTTTATTCGCAACCTACTAAAAGCAAGAATTAAGCATAATTAGCGGCGTAGTTCCCGCGTTTGGCGCTCATCGGAGTTCTCTATGATGAAGGGCTTTCTGAATCCAGAAAGTCGATTGCCTCTCTTCTGAATGCGAAAAGGTTATGCTTAAAATTTTAGTGATTGACCGGTGCCACTATACTCGCACAGGGATTGAGGCCTTGCTTAATCATTCCGGCAGGTTCAGCTCCTCATTTCTGGTATCAGGAATAAATAACCTCCTGTTAGCAAAAGAGCATATTTTGCAGTGGAAGCCGCATCTGGTGATCGCGGATTTATACAGTTTTATTAGCGAGACGCATCCCAGCCCGCCAATTACGCCCTTTTTTATGAGCTGCGGCGTCGTTCCGCTGATTTTATTGCAATCAGCTGACAGATTACATCCCTCTCTTGCTTCCCCTCAATCCGTCGCCCATTCGGTTTTAACTAAGCACGCCACTCTGAACGCACTTTCGAACACCATTCAGGAGGCGCTCCAGGTTCGTCCCACCTTAGAAATCGGCGAAAACGCGTCTCCGCTGCTTACGCCCCAGGAAGAGAAAGTGTTATCGATGTGGATGGATGGTGTGAGTAACAATGCGATAGCTGCCGCCCTCAGCATTCATGGCAAGACGGTCTACACCTATAAACGGAATATCCGCATGAAACTGCACCTGGGGAATCGATTCTCGCCGTTTCTCTCACTACCCGAGAAAGGTAATTAACGGTACGACACAACGTCGTACCGTTGATGGTCATTGCTGAGCTTTTGTCGCTGCACCAGAGATGGCGCTACCGCCTTCAGAAATATCCTGCCCTACGCCTCGCGTGGTGTTACACGCGGTTAACACAGAAGAAAGTACCAACACAGAAAAGATCGCAGCAATTGTCTTCTTAACCATAACGTCTTCCTTTTCTAGCCAATATTGTTTGTGTATAGCTACTTAATAATAGACAAGATCCGCAAGGATGATGGATAAACAACCATTTTTAAGACTATGAGAGAGGATTAGCTGGCGGCGTGAGAGATTGAACTGCCAAGATGTTTGATGTCTTCACCAAAGCCGCGCGCGGTATTACAACCCGTCAACAAGGTGCAGGTGAAAGAAATGAGCATTACAAGACCGAGAAGACGTTTCATCATTCCTGCCCTGGAAAAAGTATGGCGCAGTAACCTGCGCCATATAATCAATGAGATATCTTATTTTACGCGAGAAACGTATTCGCCTGAGCGAGTATCCACTTTGATCACTTCGCCGATCTGTACGAACAGCGGAACTTTAACGACTGCGCCGGTGGACAAGGTAGCCGGTTTGCCGCCAGTACCTGCGGTATCACCTTTCAGACCTGGGTCGGTTTCAACAACTTCCAGCTCAACGAAGTTCGGCGGAGTCACGGAGATCGGCTGACCGTTCCACAGGGTCACGATGCATTCAGCCTGGTCCAGTAGCCATTTGGCGTTATCGCCTACCGCTTTCTCGTCTGCAGCCAGCTGTTCGAAAGTGGTGTTATTCATAAAGTGCCAGAACTCACCGTCGCTATACAGGAAGGTCAGGTTCATGTCAGCTACGTCTGCGCCTTCAGCGGAGTCAGTAGACTTGAAGGTTTTCTCTACACGAGTACCGGTCAGCAGGCGACGCAGCTTAACGCGCGCAAATGCCTGGCCTTTACCTGGTTTAACGAATTCGCTGGCTTCAACCGCATAAGGTTCGCCGTCCAACATGATTTTAAGACCAGCACGAAAATCGTTGCTATAGTACGTTGCCATAAGGCCCTCTGAAAATTGTTAACTGGTAGCTAAGCCACAAAATGGCGCATATTGTAACCCTAAATACCCCATCCAGAGAAGATTGGTTATCGCAACTTGCCGATGTTGTGACCGATCCTGATGAACTTCTGCATCTTTTGAATATAGACGCAGATGAAAAACTGTTGGCCGGACGTGACGCGAGACGGCTTTTCACCCTGCGCGTACCACGTGCGTTTATTGCCCGCATGGAAAAAGGCAATCCAGACGATCCTCTTCTGCGTCAGGTACTGACTTCTCAGGAAGAGTTCGTTTCTGCACCTGGCTACTCCACCGATCCACTGGAGGAACAGCACAGCGTGGTTCCCGGTCTGCTGCATAAATATCGCAACCGTGCGCTGCTGTTGGTTAAAGGTGGCTGTGCAGTAAATTGTCGTTATTGTTTCCGTCGACACTTCCCGTACGCTGAAAACCAGGGCAATAAGCGCAACTGGCAGGTCGCTCTGGACTACATTAGCGCACATCCTGAGCTGGATGAGATTATCTTCTCCGGTGGCGATCCGTTAATGGCTAAAGACCATGAACTGGACTGGCTGCTCACGCAACTGGAAGACATCCCGCATATTAAGCGTCTGCGTATTCACAGCCGTTTGCCGATTGTTATCCCAGCACGTATTACTGAAGGACTGATTGAACGTTTTGCGCACTCTTCCCTGCAAATTCTGCTGGTCAATCACATTAACCACGCGAATGAGGTCGATGAGACATTTCGCCAGGCGATGGTCAGACTGCGTGCTGCAGGCGTCACGCTTCTCAACCAAAGCGTACTGCTGCGTGACGTGAACGATAACGCACAAACGCTGGCCAACCTGAGTAACGCGCTGTTTGATGCCGGTGTGATGCCCTATTACCTGCACGTACTGGATAAAGTGCAGGGTGCCGCCCACTTTATGGTCAGCGACGATGAAGCGCGTCGTATTATGCGTGAGCTGCTGACACTGGTTTCCGGCTATATGGTCCCTAAACTGGCACGTGAAATTGGTGGAGAACCAAGTAAAACACCGTTGGATCTGCAGTTACGCCAACAATAGTCATTATTGAGTGTCCGATTTCGGACACTCGCTATCGATCGCGATTATTTACTATCCCTGTAGGTGGAGTCGCACTTTTAATATGTGCTATTTTAACTCGCGGCGCGCAATTTATTATTTGCAAAACATATAAATCAGGTCAAATCTAGATTTTTAATAAATATATGGTTAGGGAGAACCTTTGATGACTATCAGTATTAAAGGTATTAATACCGGTGTTATTCGTCAGAAGAATGAATTTGTTGCTTTGGCATTGAAGATTAAAGAACCAAGAAATAAAGAGTCGTTATTTTTTCTCTCTCCGCTTGGACTAAGAGATCTGCTTATCGCGCTCGAGAGCAGACTCTATACAAAGCACCAGCTTAGCGAAGACGCTCGTTTGCAATATGAAAAAGAACGTGACAAAGCCAGCAAAAAAATGCACGAAAATATCCCTTTAATTCAGGAAGATGAGTTAAGGAACGCGGATATTAACTTTCGCATAAATTCGCTCATGTTAGTGAATAATAAAGGGGAAAACTTAACATTTTCTCTGACGTTGCATGACGGAAAAACGCACGAACTACGGGTTAATGAATTACAGATTCAAGTGCTGGTCCATGCAATTATTCATGCAATAAATAATGCAGGCATGCGGGAGTTGGCGCTACGAATTACATCACTACTGGATTTTCTGCCGCTGTATGATGTTGATTGCCAGCAAAACGACAATCTTGAATACGACTCTTATACACAACCAGAATGGAAGCATAACCTGTTTAATCATTATCTGGCGATTATCTATCGTTATAAGGATGAAAAAGGGAAAGTCCAGTTCTGTGGATCGGTAGTAAAAACTCGCGCCCTTTCCGGCAGCAAAGAAGCCGAAGCCATTACTCGTCGTCTTCTCGATTTCAGCCCTCGGCTGAAAAAAATAGCGGGCGTACCCTGTCAGGTATTTGTCAGAACGTTGACGAGTGATAAGGCGCAAAAGCTCACTCAGGATCAATGCTTGCGCGCACTACATCATTTACGCGTCCAGTCTGCGCAAAAAGTTCAGAATGCCTGATGGCGTTGCGCTTATCAGGCCTATGACCAAGCGAATTTGGTAAGTGCTTTTCATTACGCAAAATCATTCAATCTGCATCACGGCGGCAAGCAAAGAGATCCCCAGGAGCATAGATAGCTATGTGACTGGGGTTTCATAGCGCAGCCAACAAGGAGGCAGGATGAAGTGTAATCAATTAGGGCACTTATAAACCTGGCCAGTCATCTCACTGGCAGTAGGAACAAAGCTGGAAAGCATTCCTTGTGATGGGCTGCTGACGCCATAAATCACGTTACCACCCATTGCTGCGGCCTGGTTACGCAGATCGTTTGCGGCACCACGCATTGAACCACCCTCTTCGCCGTGCTGGCCAGAAAGCCAGTTACTTTGTTTGCCGGTTGCAGTGCCAATCAGTTGACACTCTGCGCCAGGCTTGTCTTCGACAAAGCGTACGCTTTGTCCGGCAGAACTCAGTTCGTTGCTGGAGCTACAACCCGCCATCAGTAGCGCGGCACCAACGATCCCTGCTAAATATTTCACGTGCATGTCATTCCCCATAATCAATTAGCTGGACGTTATGTCCGTAGCTGAATCATATACTAAAAAGATGACCAAAAGAAAAACCCCCGGACATTTCTGCCCAGGGGTTTCTCAATTCTGAGAGATTCAGAACAACATGATTACATCATGCCGCCCATACCGCCCATGCCGCCCATACCACCAGCAGCACCTAAGTCAGGCGCATCGCCTTTCGGCAGGTCGGTAACCATGCACTCGGTGGTGATCATCAGACCCGCAACAGAAGCAGCGTACTGCAGAGCAGAACGCGTTACTTTGGTTGGATCCAGGATACCCATGTCGATCATGTTGCCGTACTCTTCAGTTGCAGCGTTGTAGCCGTAGTTACCGTCGCCCGCTTTCACGGTGTTAGCCACTACAGAAGGTTCTTCGCCGCAGTTCAGCACGATTTGACGCAGCGGGGATTCCATTGCGCGCAGCGCAACTTTAATACCAACGTTCTGGTCTTCGTTCTGGCCTTTCAGGCCAGCAATTTTGCTTGCTACACGGATCAGCGCAACACCACCACCAGCAACCACGCCTTCTTCTACCGCAGCACGGGTCGCGTGCAGGGCATCTTCAACGCGGGCTTTCTTCTCTTTCATTTCAACTTCAGTCGCAGCACCTACTTTGATAACTGCAACGCCGCCTGCCAGTTTCGCTACGCGCTCCTGCAGTTTTTCACGGTCGTAGTCGGAAGTTGCTTCTTCGATCTGCTGACGAATCTGAGTCACGCGACCCTGGATTGCAGCTTCGTCACCCACGCCATCGATGATGGTGGTGGTGTCTTTGTTGATAACAACGCGTTTAGCCTGACCCAGATCTTCCAGAGTTGCTTTTTCCAGCTCCATACCGATCTCTTCAGAGATAACGGTACCACCGGTCAGGGTAGCGATATCCTGCAGCATCGCTTTACGACGGTCGCCGAAGCCTGGTGCTTTAACCGCAGCCACTTTCACGATACCGCGCATGGTGTTAACAACCAGAGTTGCCAGCGCCTCGCCTTCAACATCTTCAGCGATGATCAGCAGCGGTTTGCCTGCTTTCGCAACGGCTTCCAGAACCGGCAGCATTTCGCGGATGTTGGAGATTTTCTTATCAGCCAGCAGGATGAACGGGCTTTCCAGTTCTACTGCGCCAGTTTCCGGCTTGTTGATGAAGTAAGGAGACAGGTAGCCACGGTCGAACTGCATACCTTCAACCACGTCCAGTTCATCCTGCAGACCGGTACCGTCTTCAACGGTGATCACGCCTTCTTTACCGACTTTGTCCATCGCTTCAGCGATCAGTTTACCTACGGTTTCGTCGGAGTTAGCGGAGATAGTACCAACCTGAGCAATAGCTTTAGAGTCGGAGCACGGTACGGACAGTGCTTTCAGTTCTTCAACGGCAGCAGCGACAGCTTTGTCGATACCACGTTTCAGATCCATCGGGTTCATGCCCGCAGCAACGGCTTTCAGACCTTCAGTGATGATGGACTGAGCCAGTACGGTTGCGGTGGTGGTACCGTCGCCTGCAGCGTCGTTCGCTTTAGAGGCAACTTCTTTCACCATCTGCGCACCCATGTTTTCGAACTTGTCTTCCAGTTCGATTTCACGTGCTACGGAAACACCATCTTTAGTGATGGTCGGTGCACCGAAAGATTTATCCAGAACTACGTTACGGCCTTTTGGACCGAGGGTAACTTTCACTGCATCTGCCAGTACATTTACGCCGCGCAGCATTTTCACACGAGCGTCGTTACCGAATTTTACGTCTTTAGCTGCCATTTTCTCTTTCCCTTAAATTCGTATGTTCAGTGTCGTTCGCGGATTAGGCTTCAACAATTGCCAGGATGTCGCTTTCAGACATGATCAACACTTCTTCATTGTCGATCTTCTCAGATTTAACACCGTAGCCATCGTTGAAAATAACGATATCGCCGACTTTAACGTCCAGCGGCTGTACGGTACCGTTGTCCAGGATGCGACCCTTACCGACAGCGATGATTTCGCCACGAGTTGATTTACCTGCTGCAGAACCGGTCAGTACGATGCCACCAGCAGATTTAGATTCAACTTCTTTACGTTTGACGATCACACGATCATGTAACGGACGAATACTCATTGATAGCTCTCCTTTGAGAAAGTCTTTATCAGTTATGGGTGACGCCGGCCCGTAAACGGTTTCCCGGCTAGTGACCAGAGAGATGGGGATGGGGTTTTGTGCCTTCAAGGGGGCAAGCGAAAAAAAATTTTTATCAGCAGAAAATCCCGTCAAAACGCCGACGCGCCTCACATTTCATAACGATTTCAGCCGCGTCGTCATAAGCAAATCCGATTGTGATACCATCAAAAATCTGCGCTGTAGCCCGTCATTGGGCATAACCGGATAACAACTTATGAGCGGACTGAAACAAGAGCTGGGACTGGCTCAGGGCGTTGGCCTGTTGTCGACATCATTGTTAGGTACAGGCGTTTTCGCCGTCCCTGCACTGGCTGCGCTGGTGGCCGGCAACAACAGTTTGTGGGCCTGGCCGGTGCTGATTGTTTTAGTTTTTCCCGTGGCGATTGTCTTTGCCATACTGGGTCGCCATTTTCCCAGCGCGGGCGGCGTAGCGCATTTTGTCGGCATGGCCTTTGGCTCACGCCTGGAGCGCGTCACCGGATGGCTGTTTTTGTCGGTGATTCCCGTCGGCTTGCCCGCGGCATTACACATCGCCGCCGGATTTGGTCAGGCGATGTTTGGCTGGCATGACGAGCAACTGCTGTTGGCGGAACTCGGTACGCTGGGATTGGTTTGGTATATCGGCTCTCGCGGCGCAAGCTCCAGCGCGAATCTGCAAACGGTCATTGCCGGACTGATTGTTGCCCTCATTGTCGCTATCTGGTGGGCGGGCGATCTGAAACCTGGCGAAATCCCCTTCCCTGCGATTAGCGATATTGAACTACCCGGGCTATTCGCCGCGCTGTCGGTGATGTTCTGGTGTTTTGTTGGCCTTGAAGCCTTTGCTCATCTGGCGTCTGAATTCAAAAATCCTGAGCGGGATTTCCCGCGCGCGCTAATGATAGGTCTGCTGCTGGCGGGCTCTGTTTATTGGGCATGCACCGTCGTCGTGCTTCATTTTGGCGCCTACGGCGAACAGATGGCGGCAGCGGCATCACTGCCAGAGATCGTCGTGCAGCTGTTTGGCGTACAGGCACTGTGGGTCGCCTGCATCATTGGTTATCTGGCCTGTTTTGCCAGCCTTAACATTTATATTCAAAGCTTCGCCCGGCTGGTCTGGTCGCAAGCACAGTATAAACCGGAGAGTCATCTGGCACGTCTGTCTCCCCGTCACCTTCCACGCAATGCGCTAAACGCCGTATTGGGCTGCTGCGTGGTGAGTACCTTGTGCATCTATATGCTGCAAATCAATCTCGATGCGTTAATCGTCTATGCCAACGGCATTTTTATTATGATTTACCTGCTGTGCATGCTGGCGGGATGTCGATTACTGAAAGGGCATTACCGCGCACTGGCAGTCATTGGCGGTCTGCTGTGTCTACTGCTACTGACGATGGTTGGCTGGAAGAGCCTGTACGCCCTGATTATGCTGGCTGGGCTGTGGCTGTTTTTACCGAGTCGGAAAATGGCTGAGGCCAAATAAGCAATAAAAAAGCCCGGTAGTACTTACCGGGCCTGCGGGGTCAGTCTCGACGATCGTCGTCTTTATGATCAAGACGGTTGCGCTCATCGTCTTTACGCTGAAATTCACCGTCGAAGGTCTCACCGCCACCGGTTCCAGCGCTAAAACCGCCACCCGGCATCCGCGAAAAACGTAAATACGGCAGCAGTTTCATCGTCAGATGTTTTTGCACCGGAGGTAATAAAAGGAGAAGACCGAGGAAATCGGTGAAAAAGCCGGGCAGCACCAACAGCAAACCAGCGATAATCAGCGACACGCTTTTGATCATTTCTGCAGCCGGACTTTCACCAGCCGCCATTTTTTGTTGCATCAGTAAAAAGTTCTTAAATCCCTGGTTACGAACCAGTGACATACCGATAACCGACGTAAAAATAACCAAAATCAGCGTCATCAGGACACCAAATACATGGGCGACCTGAATAAAAATGGATATCTCTATGTAAACATAGAGAAAAATGGCAATTAGTGGTATCCAGCGCAAGGGGATCTCCTGTTAATAACAGTCGTTTTTTTCAACGCCTGTACGAAAATTATGTGACTCGCATCGGTTTGATATTGTGGTGGTTAGCAAAATTTCAAGCGGCTTGTACACTAATATTTAGGGTTAATCACAAAGGGGTGATCCATTTCACAGAATAATAAATAAGGGGTAAATTCCACGCTTTAAGTGATCCAGATTACGGTAGAAATCCTGAACCAGCATATGATCTCGAGTATCAGACCGATGCAGGGGATAATCGTCGGTCGAGAAACAATCGAAATCACATATATCCTGTGTGTTTAGTCAAATCATTGGCAGCTTGAAAAAGAAGGTTCACATGTTAAACAACATTCGTATCGAAGAAGACTTGTTGGGTACCAGGGAAGTTCCAGCGGACGCCTACTACGGTGTTCACACTCTGAGAGCGATTGAAAACTTCTACATTAGCAACAACAAAATCAGCGACATTCCTGAATTTGTTCGCGGTATGGTAATGGTTAAAAAGGCAGCGGCAATGGCCAACAAAGAGCTGCAAACCATTCCTAAGAGTGTGGCAAATGCCATCATCGCGGCGTGTGATGAAGTCCTGAATAACGGAAAATGCATGGATCAATTCCCGGTAGACGTTTACCAGGGTGGTGCGGGTACCTCCGTCAACATGAACACCAACGAAGTGCTGGCCAATATCGGTCTGGAACTGATGGGTCACCAGAAAGGTGAATATCAGTACCTGAACCCGAACGACCACGTTAACAAATGTCAGTCTACCAACGACGCTTACCCAACCGGCTTCCGTATCGCTGTTTACGCATCCATCATCAAACTGATTGATGCTCTGAACCAACTGCGTGAAGGCTTCGAACAAAAAGCTGTTGAATTCCAGGACATCCTGAAAATGGGTCGTACCCAGTTGCAAGATGCTGTACCGATGACTCTCGGTCAGGAATTCCATGCTTTCAGCGTACTGTTGAAAGAAGAAGTGAAAAACATTAGTCGTACCGCAGAACTGCTGCTGGAAGTTAACCTCGGCGCAACGGCAATCGGTACAGGTCTGAACACGCCGAAAGAATACTCCCCGCTGGCAGTACAGAAACTGGCTGAAGTCACTGGCTTCGCTTGTGTTCCTGCTGAAGACCTGATTGAAGCGACGTCTGACTGCGGCGCATACGTTATGGTGCACGGCGCACTGAAACGTCTGGCTGTTAAGATGTCCAAAATCTGTAACGACCTGCGTTTACTCTCCTCTGGCCCACGTGCTGGTCTGAACGAGATCAACCTGCCAGAACTGCAGGCGGGTTCTTCTATCATGCCCGCAAAAGTGAACCCGGTTGTTCCGGAAGTCGTAAACCAGGTGTGCTTCAAAGTCATCGGTAACGACATCACTGTCACCATGGCATCTGAAGCGGGTCAGCTGCAGCTGAACGTAATGGAACCGGTCATTGGCCAGGCAATGTTTGAATCCATTCACATTCTGAGCAATGCTTGCTACAACCTGCTGGAAAAATGCGTTAGTGGTATCACTGCTAACAAAGAAGTCTGTGAAGCGTTTGTATTCAACTCCATCGGCATCGTTACTTACCTCAACCCGTTCATCGGTCACCACAACGGCGACATCGTCGGTAAAATTTGTGCCGAAACCGGTAAGAGCGTACGTGAAGTTGTCCTGGAACGCGGTCTGTTGACCGAGTCTGAACTGGACGATATCTTCTCTGCACAGAACCTGATGCACCCTGCTTATAAAGCAAAACGTTATACTGATGAAAGCGAACAGTAATCGTGTAGGGTAGTACCGGAGAAGGCACGTCATGATGACGTGCCTTTTTTCTTACTCGAAGTTACTTAAAAACAACAATTTAATATCAACTTGTTAAACAACAAGGAAGGCTAATATGATAGTTTTAGAACTTATCATCGTTTTGCTGGCAATCTTTTTAGGTGCCAGACTTGGGGGTATAGGTATTGGATTTGCAGGTGGGCTGGGTGTTCTGGTTCTTGCCGCTATTGGCGTAAAACCGGGTAATATTCCGTTCGATGTTATTTCCATTATCATGGCGGTTATCGCTGCTATCTCTGCCATGCAGATTGCCGGTGGTCTGGACTATCTGGTTCATCAAACTGAAAAACTGCTGCGTAAGAATCCGAAATACATCACGATCCTTGCACCTATCGTGACCTATTTCCTGACGATCTTTGCCGGTACCGGCAACATCTCTCTGGCTACTCTGCCGGTTATCGCTGAAGTCGCGAAGGAGCAAGGTATCAAGCCTTGCCGTCCGCTCTCTACCGCGGTGGTTTCCGCACAGATTGCGATTACGGCGTCTCCAATCTCCGCGGCTGTGGTTTACATGTCTTCCGTCATGGAAGGTCATGGCATCAGCTACATTCACCTGCTGTCCGTGGTCATTCCATCCACTCTGCTGGCCGTTCTGGTGATGTCCTTCCTGATCACCGCACTGTTCAACTCCAAACTGTCTGACGACCCGATTTATCGTAAACGTCTGGAAGAAGGCCTGGTTGAACTGCGCGGTGAAAGACAAGTTGAAATCAAAGCTGGCGCGAAAACCTCCGTTTGGCTGTTCCTGCTGGGCGTGGTTTGCGTCGTTGTATACGCCATCATCAACAGCCCAAGCCTTGGCCTGGTCGCTAAACCGCTGATGAACACCACCAACGCAATCCTGATCATCATGCTGAGCATCGCGACGCTGACGACAATCATCTGCCGCGTTGAAACTGACTCCATCCTGAACTCCAGCACCTTCAAAGCCGGTATGAGCGCCTGTATTTGTATCCTGGGTGTTGCATGGCTGGGTGATACCTTCGTATCTCACAACATTGACTGGATCAAAGATACTGCAGGTAGCGTAATCCAGGGTCATCCGTGGCTGCTGGCGGTCATCTTCTTCTTTGCTTCTGCACTGCTGTACTCTCAGGCTGCAACCGCTAAAGCACTGATGCCGATGGCTCTGGCTCTGAACGTTTCCCCGCTGACTGCTGTTGCGTCTTTCGCCGCGGTTTCTGGCCTGTTCATTCTGCCAACCTACCCAACTCTGGTTGCGGCGGTTCAGATGGATGACACCGGAACAACCCGCATCGGTAAATTCGTCTTTAACCATCCGTTCTTCATCCCAGGTACTCTGGGTGTCGTTCTGGCTGTCTGCTTCGGCTTCTTGCTGGGCAGCTTCATGCTATAAGACTTTACTGCAGGGTGCCTTCGCACCCTGCAGTTCCTCCTCTTTATCACCCCGCTTTAGCTAACATCCTTCCCTCGTCCGTTGTATAGTGACCACTCTTTAGCTGGTTACTCTGTTCTTTCGAGGTGTTTATGCTTGATGTAAAGAGTCAGGATATTTCCATCCCCGATACCGTTGTGGTGCTCTGTACTGCGCCGGATGAAGCAACCGCCCAGGATCTGGCTGCAAAAGTGCTGGCGGAAAAGCTAGCCGCCTGTGTAACGCTACTGCCCGGTGCGACCTCCCTCTATTATTGGGAAGGTAAACTGGAGCAGGAATATGAAGTCCAGATGATTTTAAAAACCACCGTTACGCACCAGCAAGCCCTACTCGATTGCCTGAAGTCACATCATCCATATCAAACACCTGAACTTCTGGTTTTACCCGTCATTCACGGAGACTTTGATTACCGCTCATGGCTCAACGCATCCTTACGCTGATCCTGCTGCTGTGCAGCACATCTACTTTTGCCGGATTATTTGACGCGCCAGGCCGCTCGCAGTTTGTACCTGCCGATCGGGCGTTTGTTTTTGATTTCCAGCAAAACCAACACGATCTGAACCTCACATGGCAGGTTAAAGATGGCTATTATCTGTATCGCAAACAGATAAGCATTACGCCTTCTCAGGCTGATATCGCCGAGGTAAAACTACCGCCGGGGGTCTGGCATGAAGATGAGTTTTACGGCAAAAGTGAGATATACCGTAAACAGTTGACCATCCCGGTCACGATCAATCAGGCGAAATCTGGCGCAACATTAACGGTCACGTACCAGGGCTGTGCTGACGCCGGATTTTGCTACCCGCCAGAAACCAAAACCGTACCGTTAAGTGAAGTATCCGCCGATACCCAGGCAACACCTGCGCCAGTGCCAGCCACTGTCGCGCCGCAAGAGCAACCGGAGCCCGCAGCCAAACTCCCCTTTACCGCTCTGTGGGCATTACTGATCGGAATAGGCATCGCGTTTACGCCCTGCGTATTACCGATGTATCCATTGATTTCCGGCATCGTGCTGGGCGGCAAGCAACGATTATCAACCGGGCGCGCACTGTTGCTGACGTTTATCTACGTCCAGGGGATGGCGCTCACCTATACCGCGTTGGGTCTGGTTGTTGCGGCCGCTGGATTGCAGTTCCAGGCCGCACTACAGCATCCTTACGTTCTGATTGGCCTTGCCGTCATCTTTACGCTACTCGCGTTATCGATGTTTGGTTTGTTTACGCTGCAGCTCCCTTCATCGCTGCAAACGCGCCTTACATTGATGAGTAACCGCCAGCAAGGTGGTTCTCCCGGTAGCGTCTTTGCGATGGGGGCGATCGCAGGTCTCATCTGTTCTCCTTGTACCACAGCCCCGTTAAGCGCGATTTTGCTGTATATCGCTCAGAGCGGGAACATGTGGCTGGGAGGCGGCACGCTGTATCTGTACGCGCTGGGGATGGGATTACCTCTGATGCTGATTACCGTATTTGGCAATCGCCTGTTACCTAAAAGCGGCCCCTGGATGGAGCATGTCAAAACCGCTTTTGGTTTTGTCATTCTGGCGCTTCCCGTCTTCTTACTCGAACGCATCATTGGCGACGAATGGGGCGCTCGCCTGTGGTCAGCGCTTGGCGTCGCATTCTTTGCGTGGGCATTCATCACCAGCCTGCAGGCAAAGCACGCCTGGATGCGCATCGTGCAGATTGTCCTGTTAGCTGCAGCGCTGGTCAGCGTAAGACCATTACAGGACTGGGCGTTCGGTGCGCCGCATGCTCAAGACCAGACGCATCTTAACTTTACGCCGGTAGCATCGGTAGATGCGCTAAATCAGGCGCTGGCGCAAGCTAAAGGCAAGCCTGTTATGCTGGATTTGTATGCCGACTGGTGCGTGGCCTGCAAAGAGTTTGAGAAGTATACGTTCAGTAACCCACAGGTTCAGCAAGCGCTCGGCAACACAGTGCTTTTGCAGGCGGATGTGACGGCAAACAATGCCCAGGATGTTGCTCTGCTGAAGCATTTACAGGTTTTAGGTTTGCCGACTATTTTGTTCTTTGACGCTGAAGGGAAAGAGCACCCGGAGGCCCGGGTAACAGGCTTTATGGATGCCACGACCTTCAGCGCACATTTGCGCGATCGCCAACCGTGAGCGACACTTGCAACAGGAAATACGGAGGAGAATACCGTGCAACGTGAAGATGTCCTGGGAGAAACCCTGAAATTACTTGAGGTTCAAGGGATAGCCAATACCACGCTGGAAATGGTGGCCGAACGTATCAATTATCCTCTTGATGAACTACAACGCTTTTGGCCCGATAAAGAGGCCATTCTGTACGATGCGTTACGTTACCTCAGCCAGCGGGTGGATATCTGGCGGCGTCAGCTTTTGCTGGATGACACCCAGAGCGTTGAGCAGAAATTACTGGCACGCTACAACGCGCTGTCCGAATGCGTGAGCAATAATCGCTATCCAGGCTGCCTGTTCATCGCCGCCTGTACGTTTTACCCCGATCCCGGACATCCGATCCATCAGTTAGCCGATCAACAAAAAAAGGCGGCGCATGACTTCACCCATGAACTGCTCACGACGCTGGAAGTTGACGACCCGGCAATGGTTGCCAAACAGATGGAACTGGTGCTGGAAGGCTGCCTGAGCCGCATGTTGGTCAATCGTAGCCATGCTGATGTCGAAACAGCACACCGTCTGGCTGAAGATATCCTGCGCTTTGCTCAGTGCCGTATGGGCGGTGCGCTGACTTAAGCGCACAACGCTTATTGGGTGGTGAGAAATTGGCACCACGCTATTTTGTTCAATCTTCAGGCATAAATGCGTAGATTGCCGTAATATTAAGCGGTTGAACGGTTTTTCCCGAAATTTAATTGACTGACAGACGTGAATACGGTTTAATGCGCCCCGTTGCCCGGATAGCTCAGTCGGTAGAGCAGGGGATTGAAAATCCCCGTGTCCTTGGTTCGATTCCGAGTCCGGGCACCACTCTTATCAAAGTACGTTGGTTAGGGCTTGAGAACCTTAACGGACGTTACGTGGAACCCGGAAGGACAATCGATGTAGCAGGTCAGTCTACACATCGAGATGGATTTTAGGGTTTCTCAAGTAAGGGAACTTGTTCGCGCAGGTTCCCTTTTCTCGATCACTCAATATCGTTACAGCTTATCTATTCTTTGTCAACCCACTGTAAATACTATCGCGCATGTGCTGCTTTTAGCTGCATAAACTGCGCTTCCAGAGCTCTCCCCATCACTGCAATATCATTCTCCACATACTCCAGCGTTGATTTCATGTTTGAATGACCCAGCACACTTTGCGCCATATGCAGGTTCTGCTCCGGCATTTTCATCATCTCCGTTGCCAGCGTGTGTCTGAAACGATGAGGACTGATCGCAAACTGACACTCCTTAGACAGACGACGGAAGAATGCTCTTACCTGAGGAGAATCCATATCATCGCCGATGGTGGGATCTTTGCCGGTAAAAAGTGCAATATTGAACAGACGGTCATTGCCTTTTAATCCTTCACTCTGCGCTTTCTCCACTAAGCAGGTAAGTCGGGGACGCAGAAAACTGATCACTGGCACACAGTGTTCTTTGTGATTTTTACAACCTTCCGTAATCAGCCGAATCTGCCCCTCTCTCAAATCAACATCATTCAGCCGAATATGTAATAACTGGTTCTGACGTATCCCTGTGTAATAGAGCGTATCCAAGACAGTGAGCCAGAACCAGGCAGGAAATAAGGCACAGCGGGAGTATTTAAGTCCCAGCCCTTTATTCTCCTGATTCTCATACTGCTCCATAATCTGATAGGCATACTCAATCTGAGCCTGAGTGAGCGTTTTCTTTCTCTTTTTGTCCGGTTTAACTACCGAATTGTTAAACGGATTTTCATCATAGTGCAGCAACCCACGCTGTATTCCATAGTTAAAGATGGCCCGCATATGCGCCACCTTGTTATTCCAGGTGCGTCCGGACAGCTTTTTCTCTTTTAAAAGAAAACGGCGCCAGGCAAGCACTTTGTGATATGTAACATCATTAGGACAGCTTAACGGTCCCATATAATTTACAAATGATTTAAAGACTTTGGTATAACTCCATTCAGATGCTGAGCGCAGAGGTTTTGCAAAAAAATATTCATCAATCAATTGATTCCAGGTAATATTTGTATCCATTTTTATCACCGCTATTGAGCTTTTATTATTAATACACACACAATCTGTGTGTTTAAATTCCCGCAGTTTGATGCGCATGACAAAGCCAAAACATTTCAATTTGTAACAAAAACTGATGCTATGCTAAGATTTTTCTTATATTAAATTTGTTACATTTAATTTCAATTCATGACCTTTAGAAATAAACTGTCGCTGGGAAAGTTACCAACAGCATAAATCTCTGACATCTTTATCAGATACCCTGTTAACTTTTTGTATCTCCCCCTACTCCCTGGCTCTTCATAAAGACAGCATTGCCAGAATCGCCGGGAATCACTGACCCGATGTTTTCGCATCTTCTCAAATGCCGCCTGCACCTGATCCTTCCTCCCGCCGTCTTTCAGACCAGAAGAACAGGAACGCGAATGTGATTTCAAAAACAGAAAAAAAACACCCGGGACGCTGATAAATACGAAGCCACAAGTCAGATGAACACAGGCATCAGCAGTATTTACCGGTATATCCCCCTCACGAAGCCCATCCCTTAGCCAGGACCAGAACAAATCTCCCAGCTCCGCTGAGGAAAGCGATGATACGCCATCCGAGGATGATCCAGTGCATTCAGTGGTAACGGTGTCATTGATAACCTCTTCTGCTGCTGAAGTCTCAAGTGCAACCGCGACTTCCGGAAACGATTCTCCTGCCACCATATCGGTCTCTGTGTTCACGCCTTCCTTTTCAGGCGACTGTGTGTCAGTGTTTGTCAGTCCTCCCAGAATCGACATGACCTGAAGAACATCTGGATCTGTTTCAGCAATAGGCTGCCCTTCCCCACGTTCAGGCTTAGCATCAGATTCAAGGGAAGATAAAAGGACAGCAGTCTCCTGCCCTCCATCAACCATGACAGGGGCATCAGGAGGAGTTGTAGAAGAACCTTTCCTCAACACGGGAGCTACTGTCGCGGCAGGGTTAAGTGTCTCTGCTAATTCAGAAGTCTGCTCTTCCTGTGCAATGGGAAAACCAAGAGGTATCCCTCCGGCATGTACAATGGCCTCATTAACGATATCCGTAATATCCTTTGCATCACTGTAACGTCCGCTAATGAAAGCCAGCAATGTTCTCAGAATATCAGGGTTTTTACCCAGCCACTGAAGAACCGGTTCTGGCAAAAATCTGAGAGCGATCAATTCACCATAAACCTGAGCAGCTGCTATATCGGGTTCTGCTTTAAAACGAAAACGATAAGGTTCTTCCGGAACACTTAATCCCGGGCGCCACACAGCACCACTACGGAGCTCGCCTTCAATATTCCATAAGCGCCCCAACGAGTGGAATAATGCAGCGTAATAAACGACAGCACTCCAGCTGACTGACTGCGCGGATTGTTCCTCTGCAGATGCACCTCGGGGCAGCATATATCCTTTTGATAAACGTACGGCAAAGACCGTCGTCTGTATGACGTAATCCACCATGCCGTCTGTATAGGCAAATTTCCCCTGAGCCGAAGCCGGGAGTCTCTGACATAAACCCACAACGCCGTGTATAGGGAGTAAAAAATAACGTTCGAAACGCTCTTTAGGTAACGCGCTGTTCTCCCACAAAATCCTTAACCATTGCTGCCGTCGTTCATGCTGTAACAAATCTGAAATGGCCGCTGGGTTAAAATATCCATCCGTGACGGGAATAAGTCCCTTCTTCGCATTTCCCGATTTATTTTCTTCTATCTGTCTGAGGTTTTTCTTCTCCATCCATGACTTAACTTTCCGGAACATATTCAGTTCCTTTTTTATCATTTTCCGTACTCACTTCTGACTCACCCGATTTATCCGCAAAAGTTCCGGCTATGTCTTCAGCCCGAGGCTGGATTAGAAGCTCGTGCAATATCGGATCGGTTATAAGTACTTTACGCGCCCGAGTGGCTGCCACATACATGAGGTTAATTTCATCCTGTCGCTGACTTTCCGGCATGTCAGGATCCAGAATATCGGGAAAGTCATCATGTAACTTCACTCTGTCCCATTCGAGCCCCTTACTTCTGTGTGCTGTACATACCGTCACATCAGCTTCAGATTCACTGATGACGCGTTGCTCACGTAACGTATTCAGTCTGTCCGGTAACGGAAAAAACTGTTCAAGAATAAATATCGCCTGCTTCATCTCCACATCACCGGTATCTTCGGCTATCTGCAGATATTCATCATAGTCCCGGTAATCTCGGGTCAGCCTGTCGTGCCGCATACGCTCCGACATATCAATTGAGAACCAGTACAAATCCAGTAAATCCTCAATTCTGTAGCTTTCCATACCACCAACCCAGAATACTTTCCTGCCAGCCAGCGACCAGTGCAATGCCGTCCGGATGACACCACAGACAGATCGGTGAAGAACTGCATGATGGCCAAAATTCCGCGGCATTGTCAGCAGAACACGGTCTGCGCCCCCCTTTCCAGCTATCTGATGCGTTTCCCCCTTCAGGGCTAGCAGCCTGTTGGCCACCTCAGCCACCTCCGGACCGAAGCGAAAGCTGTGGGTCAGCCAAAGATGATCTGCGTTCTCCAGTTGAGGTGCGTGCATGGCATTATCCGCACCACGAAAGCGGTAGATTTGCTGATGAGTATCGCCAACAAGCACGACCCGGCAGATCTGGTTGAGCACAATGGAGCTGATGACAGGATTGGCATCCTGGGCTTCATCAAACAATAACGTGCTATAGCGGGAAGACAAATTCGGTTTGCTCAGTTGGAAAAGCTTTAGATAGGTATCATGAGTCACCGGAAAATCCCCCTGGCGGGCCGACATCATTGCCCAGATTTTCTTTGCTGAAAGCAGGATTTGACCTGGTTGTAGCCCCTTACAGTCGTCAGGATCAGGCATGTGTTCAGGCGTAATATCGGTGGCCGCGCTACACATAAAGCGATTCAGAACATCAAGCGTCAGTCTGGACAGCAACCAGTCGCGGGAGTTTAGCGCCCGGGCGACATCGGTCAGTCGTAGTGAATTAATCAGACGATGACTGTAATGTTTCCCGACCGTCGGCCAGGCCAGTTGATGCGATGTTTTGCAGGTAACGTTGAAGGGGAATTTCTGCTCCGCCTCATCTCTGATGGCTCGGTTATAAGCAATATAGAGCATTCGTTCCGTTGGATTTTCCTCAGCATAACGACGAAGTGTGGTGGTTTTGCCACTCCCGGCAAAAGCACAAACAACCAGACGTTCGCCCTTCCATGCGATGACAGCAGCCTGTTCAGGAGTATCAGTGTGGGACATAATCGGGCTCCGGATAAAAGCATTTTGCTCATCCTGAGAACCCTGCAGACTGTTATCCAGTGCAATTTATAAATCCAAAAAAAAGAATTCTGCAAACCAGCCCTGTACCATCAAGTTCATATCCTCAGCGGAGGAAATGCGTGAAATCCAGCGCAACACACGGAGTATCACCCACTACCCAGGCATCATGATCCTCAGAAACCTCAAATGCTTCGCCGGCATGAATAAGGTATTCATTTCCGGAGCAGTCACGCACCATCATTTCACCGGAAATGATAAAACCAGTATGACGTTCTGACAGTTTTCCCGTCATTGCCCCGACATGAAGAGACCAGCGCCAGCCGGGTTGATATGTGCCTATGCCAATGGCAGAAGAATTTAATCTCACTGAGTTTCTTAAACTACCATCAAGAAAAGTCGTTTCTGAATCAGGATATTGCGTACTCTTTCTTATAAAAAATCGAGTATTGTTGTTCATATTCACTCCGGAAAGACTATCAAGTGTCCTTAGCCCTTCCCCGCTCTGCGGGACTGAACAGGATGACTTTACTGACACAACTTGCCGCAGCTCAAAAAATAATTATGTGCAGATGTTCTCAATTTTTCCTGGGAGATCCGGATGATCCTGTCCAGCCCAGGAGCAGCAGTGATAAATTAGGGAGATCACTGACATACAGGCTGAGATATAAAACTCAATCTGCATACTTAGAGGATTTGAAAAATGTTTATCATCTTTGCCGGATTACCCGGAACTGGCAAAAGCACCATAGCTCATGCTCTCGCGAAGGAACTTGGTGCCGTATACTTACGTATTGATACTATCGAACAGGCAATCCGTTGCGCAGAAAATCATGATAAAGAGACGGGCCCTGCAGGGTATTTTGTGGCATACGAACTTGCCCGGGATAATCTGAAGCTGGGTCTGAATGTCATAGCAGATTCAGTTAACCCACTACTACTTACACGAGAAGCCTATCGGGAGGTTGCTTTATCTACTGGCTCAAAATTCCTGGAGGTTGAGGTGATTTGTTCAGATGTGAATACTCATCGTTCACGTGTAGAAAGCAGGATTTCAGATATCGAAGGATTAAAACTACCGGACTGGAATGCTGTCATCACACGTGATTACGAACAATGGGACCAGGAGCATTTGATTATTGATAGTTCAAAATTATTGGTAAAACAGTGCATTGAAATTATCATTAATGCGTTATAAGGCACATGCAAAAATAAGTGACTTATAAGTAAACTACAAACTTAAACTGTACTGTTCAAGGCTCTAAGGTGCATATATGCATATTAAGACTGAGTTCGGAATTCAATAATACAACCTTGTTAACGACATGAAATCAGAAAAATCGATATATTTTACTTTATGATAATCTCATAACCTTCCTATCACCGGGGATGCCAATTTAATCTCTGTGTTTATTAAACCTGCATTTGCTTTGATTCACAGAATTAGCAGGCGCATAACACATTGATTTAATAATACGTCAAAGTCTGTTTCAAAGTATTATCTATGTAGCAATTTACAATACAAACCGCCAGTGTTAAATGCAGGAATCAGAAAATCCGACCTGAATTCTCCCCGCCCCACCCCCGATCACAACACATATAGTTTCCTAACAATACAAATTAGAGCTACTTATATTTATACCTTTCCAAAATCACATCTTGACCGGCATCAGACATCATCCAAAAATAAACAACTCTTAATAATTCAGAATATTAACCTTCATTTTAAGAGCATTTTTCATGATCAGCACCATCTAACACCCAAGTGAAAACAAGATAATGACTGAAGCAACGTTTAATAATGACGATATAACGTAACCAAAATTTTCGACACTCAAAAAATGATTAAAAAGAGCAATTTGTAATATTTTGTAAGTCGTTTGTCACGCATTTGTGAATAAGCCATTAATAATTAACTCTTTTCCATTACTCACATAAAAACGATCTTTTTCAATAGGTTACGAATTCCTCAAAGTGAACTACGCTGAATTGTTTCCTTAAGGACATGAAGTCTAATTAGTAACCAAAGTGAATATCAAGGTCGTATGATGGAATGGTATGTTATTGATACAGTGGTAAGTCCTTCAGTCGGAGTTTGCTTTTCTTGTATACGTGGCTTTAAAAATCTGAAGTTAACAATTTGGTATCAGGCGGATATTTTTTTGGCGCCGGGCAGCATGATCGAGCCCTACGATAAGGGGGTATTAATAAATGGAAAGGTATACCCCATAACTGTTTACAATGTCACCAGATACAACAAAGAATTATGGATATGTATGAAGGAGAAAAGCCTTTGTCCGGGAAGTCAGTCCATAAATAACAAATATTGTAATATTTACAGAAAATGTATGGTATCGATTTGTCCTTTCGGGCTTATCCGGCAAGATCCTGAAGATAAGATAACCCACGAAAATTTTTAAAACAATTAATCCAGGTAGTATCGGTGCTTTATTAATTCCGAGACTACCTAACCTGAGATCGGCTCGTCCCTGGTGGACATTGAAGGGGGGAATCTGTGTTTATCCGGTAAATCCTATGCACACACTACTCAGGATGGAGGAAAAATAATGCTGACTTAAGTGACTGGCCAGATCCCTATGTGCCTATTCGACAGTACAATAACCCAAGAACGGGATCAGTTTGGAGATCACAAATTATTGCCCTACCTTCCGGCAGCGGTGATAGGTTGGTTCGCTCTACTTACACAGAATCGCAGGGAGCGTTAGTGCCAATGATATAGTCGATTGTCAAGCCAGATTGCGTCAGGTGATCCAGTCGCTGGAGCAGAATTCTGATCTCTCCATCGAAATGCTGGCAAGCAGTGCCTGTTTGTCATTCTACCATTTTCACAGGGTGTTTACGGGCGTGGCAGGAGAGATACCCGGAGAGATGTGTCGTCCTCTGCGTATTCAGCGGGCTGCCTGGCAGCTCCTTTATACCGATGCCAATATCACTGACCATAGCGATGGAGGCGTGACTAGCCAGCTTCCAGGCATTTGCCAAGGTATTTCGCCGTTACTATGGCTGCACGCCGGGAGAGTTTCGCCGTGATAAGAGCAAGAATGGACACCTTATAAGCAAGGATGGACACGCTATTGAGCAGCGAATTCTTATGCTGAAGGTACCTTATCAGCAAGGAACAATACCATGAAGACTCACGAGATGAACGCCCGTACTCTGTCTACATCCGTGTAACCGTCCCTATGGCGAGGGGCATGATTCGGTCTACGGCCAGTTGCATCAATGGACACTTACCCGCAGTTTTGAAGGTGGGGAGTGGATCTAAATCTATAACGATAATCCCGAAATTACTTCGCCAGCCAAGTGTCGCGCTAACATCGGGGTGACAGTGCCTGCAAGTACAGTGGGGACGGGAGCAGTTGAGAACCAGCTAATTCCCGCTGGAGACATTATGCGCCTGATAGCTTTTAGGAATTTCACTCAAATCACGGACTCGAATACAGTAACAACCATTAGAATTCTTCTGGTACAGAATGTCCTTGCAAAGTTGTAGACACTGTGCAGCCTATGAGTAATGATTAAAAAAAGGGGGGAACCACACTCCCCCAAACTCCAAAAGTAAAAATGTCAGAATCCAAGTTATAAATATATTTATTTAATCAGCAAAATCAATATTAATAATCAAATGTTATACATTAATATAGAAATAAAATATTATAAAACTGAAAGATATGATAATGAAAACTGCGGCATACAATGCTAGATTGTTTCAAAAAAAGTAATAATATCATTCTGCACTTTCGCTGAAACCTTCTTAAAATTAGTACCTAGCTCCAATCTGGCTGCTTCAACTCCCTGAGTTTTTAGTACATCAACAACTTGTTTCACACATGAATGGAACATTCGATGACTATTCATAAGCTGGACAAATTCAGGTAAATCCCCGTATTTAGATGTTCCAACCGAATGTAACCATTTTCCAAGGTCGCATTCATTATCAGCAGAGGCCTTATCAATTGGGAAAGACTCATCCAGACCATTAATCATCGCTACAAGTCGGTCACGCCATTTACAGTGTGCATCAAGAGCTGATTTAACATTTAACCCATGATTCTGAACATCATTCTCGTTATAAAGAATAGCAAGAAGGTTTGCTTCAGTATCACTCAAACCGCGTCTTATTAACGCCAAATTAGCTCTGGACCGATCCGCGATTAGATAAATAAATACATCTTTTATTCCACGACATGGATACAGTAAATGATAAATCTGGTCTGTTGAAATTATTATATCTTGTATTTCATCTTCAACCTCAAGTAGCTTAATTGTTTTTAACTCAGATTTGATCACCTTTACAGCACATTCAGTATGGATTTCAGAATTTTTGATATATCCTGATGAAGCCAACTTCATACCACTATTAAGATCGATAAATGCGACCATTAAGACAGAACTGTCGATTCGTAACTGGTCAAGGACAGTATCAAATTTTGCCATTTCATTATTCTCCACTGGTAAAATCTCATGTTTTACACCCCTGTCTTTGGAAAACAGTTGCGTTAAAAATTCGAATATCATACTGATACCATCATTAGTTAGTTGACATCCGTAAAATAATCATTTAAAAATGACTATTTATTAATAAAATGAATATTACCTTTCTGTAATATACCACCAAGAACATCTTTTAGGGTGCTATAATCCAAAGCAGTGAAAGCACCATCAGTTCCAACACAATTATCCCGCCAAAAAGAGAGTCTTTTCTCGTTATTATCAGTGGCAGATAGGGAAATATAAAATATCTTCACACCTTTTGTATCGGAGGATAGTTCCTTCAGCCCATCGACAATTTTCTGGCACATATGAAACTGGGTGTGAAACTTCGTACTAAGTTCTGCAACATCCCTTGTATCTTCACCATCCGTAATTATAATTATAATTTTTTGTGGATTAACGCCACGACTAACAACTTTAGCTGCGGTTAATAACCCAGCAGTAGTATCATTATTGGTCCCAAGATGTACTTTCATTTTTGAAAATTTTTGTAATTCAGATTGGCTAGATGTGAGATTAATTACATAAGCGTTTTGTTTAATTGAAGGTACAATTCGAGGATAATTCAGGTTATTGCTATAGATATTATAGTTAAAGCCAGATGAACACATACCACCAAAAACACTTGAGAAAAAGTATTCGGGTACAAAAGGCACTTCAAAAACTTTATAATCATTACTAAAAAGTACTTTTTTGTCTAAAGTGGCTGAGTGATTGACTGTCATATTTGTCGCAATTGATTGATATGTCATGTTCCCAATTTTTGACATCACACCATATTCATTATTGAATTTACTAAGATTAGCAGGCGTGGTAATATTGTATCCAATACGCTCACACGAAAGTCCAGGCAAGTCAGTTATATTAACACAAATACCAGAATCAATAAGCTGCTTATCCCACATACCCAAAACATCAGTATAATAAGAATATTGTGCTAAATTATTTTCTTTAATAGCTTGATTTGCAGTAAGAAAAGAATCGCCAGGAATTTTGAAAGACCAGAAATCGAAGTCAAGATCATACTTTTGATTAAATTTATAAGGTAAACTACATCCGATTCGGGCTCCCCCTAACGGATTTTTACCAGATAATTCAACAGGTATGCCAAGATCGAAAGGAACTATGCCAATCTTAGTTTTAGATTTAGATTCAATAATATCTTTAGATAAATCTGAGACAACTTTTTGAAGTAATTGCATACGATTCATTGAAGGTTCAGAAGATGCCATCAGCATTGAACCTGAAAAGTCAACGGCAAAAACTATATCACTTTCGACAGAAGACTCATCTATAGTTTTACGAACAATACCATTACTACCGTCAGAAGAAATTTGGACATCCTTTCCAAAACCAGGTAATCCATGTTCCAGGCTTTCAAAAATTGGATTTGAAAGAATCGCAGCATCAGCAATGTAATCAAGACTAACTACACGTGACGTGTCATCAGGATCATATTTTTTCCGTAACGTGACCTTTAAACTACCTGGTTTAATCTTATCGGAAGGAAGATAATAATCAATATATGACTCAAGTAATTGTTCATTTCTCGTAATATCAGTATCTAAACTATTATCGTTCCCAGTTAAAGCGACAGCAAGTGCTCCTTGAGATAAGGCATCAGACAATTTTGCTCTTTTAATTAAAAAACGAGCTCCATCAATACCAATAGAAAAAGAAGCAATCAAAATAGGTAAAACTATAGCAAACATTACTGATACTGCAGCACGATTATTTTGAATGTAAGAAAATTTAAAAAAAGATAAATTATACATTATATATTCACCTCGCACGTCAGCGCGGAACGACCGCATTGCTTGAGATAACTGATGGAGTTATAACACCAATATATGAAAAGGCCTTTAAAAAGTAGCTTTCATCACCTTTGATACATAAAGTTATCTGATATACTGGCAACCAACGTAGCGTCCCTCCTACTTCATTTGACCATACTGACAAATCTGTTAACGTATCGGACTCTATATCTTTAACTGGTGCGCAGATCACTGGATTTAATAAACTTGATTTAGTGATGTTAATCGTTTTGCTACTATCAATAACCTTATTATTTTCTGTTGACGAACTATCAAAATATACAGCCTGTACATTTAAACTTACCTTGTTGGCTAACTGACTGTCGTTTAGCAACTCATTAGTAATATCATAAATCATATCCACCTGAGACTGAGTCACAACCTCATCTTTCCCATATAGTAGCGTTCGTTCACGTAAAACAGACGCCAGAGAATAACCACTTCTAGCCAGACGACTTTCATTAGCATACAAGGTAGTAAAATCTAACAAAATTAAAGCAAGCATAATTAAAACAGGGAAAATAATTGCAAACTCAATTGTTACACTACCTCGGGTACGCCATGCAAGATCATTTAACGTCAATCTAAGAAAGGTTATTTTATACACGCTTTGCCTCCTGAATATAAATAATCTTTCTTGTAAAAAGTGAGTCAAAATGTCCATCGTTAAAAATAAAAAATAAAGGTTTATAATGATATTTTAAAGAATAGAGTGCCAGCATTTTGCTTCCTGCTGTATCATCAATAGTGCAACTACTCGCTGTATTAACCAAATCAGAGATTTTATCGCAATGAAGAACAGTAGCATCAACAGACTGTCCAGATGCTAATAATGGCCATAACACAATATTGTCATTAAGCATTTTATTGAAAGATAGTTCATAATCAGTAACTGATGGCTCAAGTGAGGTATAGCGAGCTGACTCTGCTAACACGAGATCTATAGCGGCTGTAAGGTACATTATTCGGCATAATTCCAAATTAAAAAGTACGGACGCCAAAAAAGGAATGAGCACCAACGAGAACTCAATAGAAGCAGTACCATTATTACTAAAAATCATCCTGCATCTAGATAATAATAATCGAGTCATTTGATATCCCAATGATCAGCGTTAAAAAGTAACCAGTTCCGATTGACAAAGCGTAAGGTACACTCACAAACTTTCCCTTTAACCGAGGAAAAACAAGCATAAAGGTAGCAATAACCCCCCCGCTAAGAGACATCAATAAGAGGAAAATAAACATTAAATCAGAAGGTAATGACAGTGTGAGTGCGAAAGAAAATTTTGCATCGCCGGCCCCCCAAAAATTTAATACAAACAATAAAAAACCAATTATTAACACCATAAATGGAACAAATAGAGATAACTCAGCTCTGCAATAAAATAACAATATAGATAATAAAATGATAATTACAGAATTATAGTTATATATCCTTCTATATATAACATCTGTAATCATCGCATGAACGACGCAGAGGCAGATCAATCCGTAAATGAAAAACATAATTAACGTCTTCTACTTCTTATACCCTTACGTTTCTTTTTAGTAACAGTCTTTTTAATAGACAAAACAATCTGTTCAACAGTGTTACTCATGGATATTCTGTTCTGACTAAGATTGATACCAGAGGATTTTTCAGTGATAATGTGTAAGTAAGAATCAAAATACTGATGAATCAAAGCATCTCGCTCAAGCAGAACTGGATTTAGTGGTATTGCACCAGAAATCATATCGGCATTAACCAAGAAGGCGATATCACAAAGTATACTTTCCCTAATGGAAGGGTCTGAAATATGCTGAGATAATTGTTCATTCCATAAAGTATACTTCTCCGGAACATTTCGTAGATAAAAATCCAAACGTTCTTCGATTAGCTGTTCACGATTATCCAGAACTGGTTTTAACGGTATAAAACCAGAACTCATATCACCTGCACATAAAATCAATGCCACCTTCATGATACTATAGTTGAGTACCATATATATCCTCCAAAGTTAGATATACGATTTAATATCATCGGAAAGTTTATTAATTAACCACAAAGCCTGTCCCAAAGAATCTATTTCTCCAGAAATAGCCATCAGCACAAGTTCCATCGATTTACCCGAAATTAAATAAATAAAAACAGAACGCTTAGCGCTGTTGAGATAAAGATATTGGTATGTCGGGGCACCAATCTCCTGAAGCATTGCAGAGCCAATCGACTGTAGTGAACTTGACATCGCAGCAACGCGACGTAAACTTTCTTTTTGATACTCTTCCAAAACCGAAGATACCTCAAACCCATCAACCGTTGTCAAAATAACATTCTGGATATCTGGATATTTTTTAACAAACATCTTTAAGGTCTGATCGAGGCGATTCTTGATTTCTTCACTGATAACAGACTCATCCACAGGTAGGGGATACTCATGCTCATCTTCTCTTGGATGAAGAGAATTATCTGGCTCTACCTCTTGTTCTGACAGAGGATCAGCTTCTGTACTATTAAATCTGGTACGCAGTGGAAACGGCAGACCTTGTTTGGTAGGCATATCAAGCTCCTGAACCTGTAATCATATGCAACAACTTATTTAGGACATTCTCAATCGTTTCTGAAGCTCTGGCATCAATCCAAAACATCGGAAAATCACCGGCTGTCTCGTCAATGCGGCTTTGTAGTTGCTGTTTCTCTAATGTATTGAGTAAATCATGCTTCATAATTGCGATAACCATTGGCGTTACACCAGAACTCTTCTTAATTGAGTTTGTATAATAAATGATATCGTCAACCAATGATTTATGAGTAGCGTCAGCAAGCAGAATAATTCCGGAACAACCTTTTTGTAAAATTTCCCATGAATAGGCAAATCGTTCTTGTCCAGGTACACCATACAAACGCATTAAATAATTCTGATTGGAATGCTTAACCGTAAATTCCCCATAATCTAATCCAACGGTAGTCGTATTTTTTTGCTCGCTGTAGCCTGTTGTCATTGCCACATCAGTGGCAATGACTTTACTTTGGCTCACTGCATTAATTGCGGTTGTCTTGCCCACGCCCGTACGACCGATGAACAAGATTTTATAGTCATTTTTCATGAACCAAATTTCCAGCAGTTAAATATTTTCGACAGTCCCCTCAACATCCATAACTCTTCGACGAGCAAGAGCCAGGTTACTGTCACGCCGGGAAAGAACCAGATAAATAAATACAGAATCAACCTTCTGTAATGGACGTAAAATATGATACTGATTTTCAAGCGTGATAAGAATATCCTCAATCACTTCATTAATACCGAGAAGTTTAATTGTCTTAATTTTGGCTTTGATTACATCAGTATTACCTGCCGCAGCAATTTCAATGTCAATTCCCGAACCAACATGACCCAAAATCATGCCATTACGTGTATCAACGACTGCAGCACAAATAGCGCCATCAAGCGTCATTAAAGAATCCAGAGAATCAGTTAACTTACTCATGTTGTAACTCCTTTCAATTATAAATTATATCAAAAACTAACTTATTAGTAGAAATTTTAGATAACGCAGAGTTATATACACGTACTCTTTTAATTTGACGTGTTGTATCAAAGCTTAAATCTAGTGAACCACCGACTTCCTTCACAGAAATAGCATTTATAGACCTCGTGAATTTTCTTATATCACCAATAGCTCTATCAATTACTTTATTATTTCTTACATCATTAATTATTAATGAAACATGATTATCTTTCTTCCCTTGATTAGTTATACCTTTAATTGGCTGCGGGCTTATAAAAACAAAACGAACGAATTTACCATGATCTCCAATTAGTATATTAGTAATTTCATTTTCTGTATAAGCTGATAATTTTGAACTTGCCAATTGACTATCTTTTTTTATTGGCATTGGTTTAGTATCCGTATCTTTACTTGTTCGTCTTTCATCTCTTACAAGTGTTTGTTCTGAGTGAGATTTCAATACTGGATTGATATCTGCAAGTCTTGAAGCCAATGCTCCCGTCGTATCATCAAGGGAATTCTGGCGAATCAGAGAATCGGCTGTAACATAATCTCCCTTTTTAATTAGTACAAAAATTAAGTTATGTACTATTTCTGGAGAATTATAACCTCGCGAATATAAAGGCATCAGATATGAATATGCCAATGAATAATCTTGTTCTAAAATAGCAAGCATAGCTAGATTATTATTGACAATCTCTTCTGCTACAAATAATGACCTGGCTTTTTCAAAATCCTTCTTTGCTTCTTCGTATGCACCTTTTCTGGCAAAAATTTCTCCTCTTACATTATAAGCGTCTCCATTATTTGGTTCTTTTTCAAGCGCCTTTTTTACCATTACTAATGCACTATCATCATCCTCAAGAATTAGATAATTTTTAGCAGCTAACAAGTAGGACTTATCAGTAGGCGAATTATTAAGCAACTCACGAAGGCAGCTTTGTGAAGAAGGTATATCATTAACCTTATTATAAATTTCACAAAGTTTAAATCTTACTTCGGTAGTATCTTTTTTACTTAATTGTTCACGATAAAACTGAATTAGCCCCTGATAATTGTTTACTTTTGTTAGAATATATTCCTTGTCATCATTATTCAATCCCTGATTTGTACTACATGCCGCAAGTAAAAAAACAAAACATAAACTTATAATTAATTTGACCATATAGATAACATCCTAATAAACCCAGGGCCAGCCACAATTGCAAGAATCGGAAACATAATAAATAAAATCATTGGTGCAGACATTTTCGCTGATAAACTTGCAACCTTTTCTTCAACAGCAATCAATTGCATCTCCCTTATTTCCTTCGACAGTTCAACAAGTACGGGATAGATCGATGAACCAAACGAAACACTTTGCTGTAAGGTAGAACAAAACATACGAATCTCTGTACTTGGGACCTCCTCATACAGTTGATCGAGAGCCTGCGAGATGCCGTTGACTTCTGTTTTCAGGGCCGTACGTTCAAATAAAATAGCGATATCAGGGTTAATATTATTGATATTCTTAGCTATGTAATTGAATGAACTTTCAATAGTCATACCTGACCTTACACATATTGCCATAATATCAATAGCATAGGGCAGATCTATATTGATTTTTTTGGTTTTTTGAGAAGATATTTTCTTTTTAACCTGCGCAGGGACTAGAATCACCATAAATATTGAAAATGTGCATAAAATGACTCCTGTCTTAAAAGAAAAATTAAATATGCCAAAATAGTGAATTAAAACAGCGATAGTATTAATTAAAACAACAAGAGCAATTTTTAAAAAAGACTGTTCTTCAAAAAAATCAATTGCAGTGATAGCTTTACTGGTACGTTTTTGAATCTTAATTAATACCGGCTCAGGATTTTCTTGATTCGTTTTACTCTTGGCCTTAGCACCAGATAATTTTTCCTTGATAATATTCCGTCGAATATCACTTCGTAATCTATGTATAAGTAGTATAACCCCAAAAATAACGAAGCCGCACATAATCATTGTATACATAGATACCTCAGACTGCTTTATTCATCATATTCCAGACAATGAAAAGTCCGAACAAAACACTTGCTATTGCATAATATAAAATCAGCTGTCCTGTTGGATGATTAATTAATATTTCGAAATTTTCCGGACTTAATATTTTAAGAATGAAAGTAAAACCTACAGGTATACAAGCCAGAACTTTAACTGACATACGAGCCTCCGCAGTCATGGCATATTTTTTTCTCTCCATAACTTTGCTATCCGTAATTAATTTACTAAGTCGTGACATAACTTCTTTCACTTGCCCCCCACCATTAATATTAAGTAGCACAGCAAGTATAAAGAAATAATATTCGCGGTATGGCAAATGTTCATAAGAATCAAGAAATATCTGTTGTGGTTCTTCACCAATACTGAGACGTCGTGACATCATCTTAAATTCCTCACCCACAATTCCAGAAATTTTTTGGCCACATTTATCTATACCATACAATATGGTATTACCTGAACTAAGCGAACTATTTATGATAGTGAGCGCTTCCGAAAACCCATCCTCAAATTCCACTCTTAACTTTTTTTGCCCTTTTTTATAAAAAACAACAAGGAGAAATACAATTAAAACAATCGCCACTACAAACTTATTAAATTTAATATATTCTGTATTTATAAACATTCCAATGCAAAATGCTAATAAATATGGCACTGCTATATTTAATTTAGCGCCTCTTATAATAGAACTGACTCTTCGTTTATATTCAGAAAATATAAATGAAACCCTATCAATCAGTACAATGTATAAGCTCTTACTATTTTTGTTTATGAATATATTTCGGCGTGACTTTTCAGTCTTTATTTTCTCAACTTTTTTCAAATAGATATAAAATGCGAATATATTGATTAAACCAAGTATAATAAGCATTAGGAATAAATATTTCATAATATCCGCCCACCAAATAATTCAACCAGTGTATCAGTTAATCCGTAAACTATACTCTGTCGATATACAACCGAACGTTTTAAAAGACCATGAAATACAAATTCACCTTGAATTTTACCATGTTCATCACGTTCTGCTGCAGGCTCAAAGGTAAAAATATCCTGGAGAATAATATTCTCTCCTTCCATACCCATTACCTCTGTAATATTCATTACTTTACGTGAGCCATCTGGCATTCTTGATACCTGAATTATTAGATGGATCGCTGATGCAATATTCCTTCTAATCGCCATTAGAGGCAATGTTGCACTAGCCATCATTACCATGCTCTCAAGTCTGGACAATGCATCTCTCGGCGTATTGGCATGAAGCGTCGACATCGAGCCATCATGCCCGGTATTCATTGCCTGCAACATTTCGAATGCTTCTTCACCACGGCACTCACCAACTATGACCCGGTCAGGTCGCATACGCAAAGAGTTGATTACTAATGACCGCATTGAAACCACGCCTTGGTTCTCGGAACCAGCCATTCTAGTTTCCAGTCTTACAACATGCGGTTTAATCAGTTTTAATTCAGCCGCATCTTCCAAAGTTACAATCCGTTCGTAATCATTAATATATTGTGAAAGCGCATTTAGAAGAGTTGTTTTACCTGAGCCTGTTCCACCTGAAATAATGATATTAATTTTACAACTGGCTGCAATGACAAGAAAATTAGCTATTAACTCATCGATGCTACCAAAGCTGATTAAATCACCTAAGGTTTTTTTTCCCTTGCCAAATTTACGAATGGACATACTGGTGCCGTCCAAAGCCACAGGAGCGATAACTACATTTAATCGGCTCCCATCGGGCAAGCGCGCATCAACGAGGGGTTGTGAATCGTCGATTCTTCGTCCAACTTTTGATACAAGCCTTCTGGCAATATCAGTAAGCTGCTGATTGCCAAGAAAATATTTATTCGATTTTTCAAGTCTTCCACCAATTTCTACATAGACCTGGTTGGGTCCATTTATCAGAATATCACTGATGGAATCATCTTCCATGAGATCATTTAATGGGCCATAACCAGAGATCTCATCACAAACCATTTTGATTATATTTTGCTGGACTTGATTTGATATAAACTGACCATTATCAAGCGAAACCAGCTGCAGGACATTACTAACTTCCTCTTCCAGTTCAGTTCTGTCATTTTTAACAGCATCGATCTTATCAAGATCCAGACGTCTAAAAATACTTTCTCTGAAGAATCTTAAAACATCAATATCGTATGTTTCGTTGAAGTCCATTTAATGCTCATGCTCAGCTTTTAGATAGAATTTTAAACCAAGAAAACAATCCTTTTCCTGACTCTTTATCTTTTATTTCTTTCGCAAAAATCAGTGAATTAAGGATATTTAATTCTTCATTAAATTCTTTAGCTCTTTTATCAGAATTAATATGGGGAAGATACATATCAACTTTCCTTTCCAGGAAATCTTCAATATCTTCTCTCGAAAATTTATCACGACTTGTTCTAACTGTGTATTCATTGACACATATTATAATTCTTTTGGGTCTACTCTTAGTTCTCAACTCAAATTTTTTATATTCATCTACTATTTTCTTGGCTGTTCTGAATGATGAGAAGTTATTGCCAACTATCAATACAAAAACATTAGTCCTGTTAAAGACAATCTCAAGTTCTTCAGGCGAAGCACGTGAGATATTATGGTCAAAAATATTTATATTATATTGCTGATACACTGGATTGTCATAATCAAAGCGAGCCACTTCACTGTCTATCTTCACTGACTTTGTGGAACTAGTTTTCTGTATTTTAGCCTCTTGTATACTGATCCCTAAATTTTCACTCGATATTAAATCAAGGTCTCGACTTCCGCTACCTCCTTGTATATATAATACAGGTGCACTAATAAACTTATCTATCGAAGAAAATAAACCACTGGCGATAGTGGTATTACCACACCCTCCTTTGCAACCTAATATACTGACGTTTAACGAAATTCTGTCTACTGACTTTCCTTTTGAGTTAAGAATGATATCAGCTACAGAACCTAGTTGTGTATTTTTATACAGGTATCTTGCACCAAACTTCAATAACTCTGAAGAGAAAGTAATTGAATCGGTATCACCGATGAGAACATACATTACGTCATTTGGTATTCCCATGACGATGATGTCGTTAATTATCGATAAATCTTTCTCACTTTCAATGTCAACTATATACCAGCCGGCATCTCTTGTAGTCTCATCTTCACGAAATTCGTTTATGTATTGTTTCTTGGAAACAACCTTTCCGATATTATGCATCTTCAAAATGCTACAAATTTCACTCTGAATTGATGAATTTGTGGAAATTACAACAACTTTATTCTTATCCCGAATAATCTTCGCTTCAAGATCGCTATTTTCAGTTTCATTATCACTACGGAACAATTTCATTTGTATTCTCTATCTCGTGAATCCAACCTTATCCAGGAAAGTAACAACCTCATTCTCCAGCCTATTATCTCGGGCCTTATCGTTAACACCAACATTAAAAAATAACTTTGATGAAGATGTTCTCTGAAAAGATGGAATCTCAATCCTTTGAGATGAAGAAACCGGTTTTACTAAATTCACTGTTGCAAAAACAACCAACTCTGTCTTGGTACGCTCAGTACTTGTTCTTCTTCCTAAAGCGCCTAATACAGGGATGTCCCCAATAAAAGGTACCTGTGTCAATGCTTCTTTATCGGCTTCATTAAGCAGGCCCCCAATAGCAAAGCTATCACCATCCGCTAACTCTATTGTGGAATTTGATTTTCGCGTTTTTAATGTCGGAATCTGGTAATTATTATATCCGTATGTCCCAGTGACACTACTAACCTCATTAGAAATAAACAGTTTTATCTTATTCTTCCGTTCCACTTTAGCAGCTATATTCAATCGTATGCCATACTCTTTATAAGTTACAGTTGTTGAATCTCTGTCCTGCATTAAAATTGGAATTTCACCTCCAACAAGAAAGTTAGCAGACTCACCTGATAGAACTGTTAAATTTGGCTGTGCAAGCACTCTTGCAATATTATCATTTTGTACGGCATTGATTAAAGTGCTAATATTGCGTGCGTCAAAGCCATGTTTGAATCCTAATAGATTAAATGTTCCCGGTGAATTTGCTGTATAACTGTCACCCTTAAGCATGCTATCTAAAGTCAAACTACTCCATTCAATACCTAAATTATCTGTAAATTCTTTACTTACTTCGACGACTGTTAATTTGACATTTACCTGATTTGATGATGGCAACTCAATTTTATTGATTATATTGTCGTACCTTTTATAGCTGGCAAATGGTATGTCATCACTGTTTATCGCCATTTCCATATCAGCTTTAATTTTTACTTCTGTAGGGGTAGTACCAACAAGGCTACCAACCATCTGGTAAATGCTGTCCTTAACTTCCTCACTTTCTGCCATACCGGTAAGGAGATAAGATGATTTTCCATTATTATCATTATATCTCTTTATCGAAACATCGCTCTTCGGATACTGCTGCTTAATTCTTGCTGAAAGATCAGGCAAGAATGGGTCCACACTCAGATTTGCATTATAAATTACTTTAGAAGAACCGTTATAGACTGATATTTCGGCCAAGCCATTTTTTTTGCCGTAGAGAACTACTGATTTTTTGCTGATCACTTTATAATCGGCAATATCAGGGGATGAAATAAAAACTGTTTTTATATTTTCCCTTGTATTGATTTGCTTCGAGCTCCCAGGTTTCAAATAGAGCTGCTCAGCATAACTTGTTGCAGAAATTACCATCATCAGGACGACACAGAACAATTTGGTCCGCATATATTATTCCCTTTAAACTGGACACACGTCAGATAACCATAAAATTTTTTTGGAGTGATATGCTTTTTCCTAGCCTCTTAACTCGTTCACACCACTACCTGTTGTTTTATTATGCATATCGTCTATTGGAACTTCTGGCAATGCGTATTGATTTTCAAACGGACTCCCTTCATAAACAGGCAGGTAGTCATCGATATTGATGTTATCATTGGTAATTTCCTTATCACTTGCTGGTAAGAGTATTAGATGCGTATTTAATTCTAATGCCTTTAGAAGCTTTATATCTTGTTCATTCAGTTCAACAACGATCTGGCTTCCATCTGCAACGTTTTCTATTCCATTTTTCTTCTGCTTATCTGCTCTATGGATACCCAGCACTTTTTTATTCTGAATAATTCGTTTTAAACCTCGCCTCATTACTGATGATGGAGGTGACATAATTTGTTCCTGAGAAATGTCACCACGTTGCTCGAAGCCGTATATCAAATACACATCAATTCCACTTCCTGCCTTTACATTATCAAGCAAAAAGCTATCTGATTTCCCTAAGGAAAAAGTATATATTATATTACCAGGGATTGTGAATAGCTCGTAAAATTCTTGTGTTTCAGGACGAGCTAGATCACCAGAAGATATGCTTAATGTCTTACCTTCTGATACGGCATCTTTTACAGCCCATCCAAGCAAATTTTCTGTATTTTCATTTTTAAATTTTTCAGCATCGGCTTTACTGACTTTTGTTACTTCAATTTTATAATCATTTTTATCGATAATCTTACCCTTGACAAGATTATGAGTTGCCACTGCTTTTTTTACTTCAACTAATACTGCTTGCTCGTTCATGGGAACTTCGGAACCAGCTTCCTTAACTGAGTCATTGCTAAAGCTAAATAAGCCAATTACGCCAACAACAATCATCAATATATATATTATGACAAATTTCCGTTTCATCCTCAGTATCCCATGTAATTAACCGTTCTAGATTTTACTCTTAATTCAACTCAACAGCTCACTTACGGTGTACCGCCACCACTGCCAGCTATAAGAGTTGTAACCTTCGTTTTAAGGCTAGTAAATGTAGTTTTCAGTACATCCTCTACAGGTCCACCAGCGCCAAAAATGGCAATAACAATTGCAGCCACACCTGCAACAACAATTGCATATTCGACAGCAGTTACTCCATCGTTGGTACGAAGATATTTTTTGCATTTCTTGCATATTGATTCAGCAATAATTCTGCCAGTCACATATCCTTTTAGCATCAAGTTTTCTGACATAATTTCCTTCTCCTTTCTTATTTACTTAAACAACCACGCTACCGCCACAAACTGTGCGATGCTTTCTTCTCGCGCTCAGTTCATTTTGTAGTAGAAATACCTTTTATCTTCGTTTTACCGTTCTTCTCATTTACAATATACTTACTTTCAATCTGGATTCTAGTTAACTAACCGTTATTTATATTTTTTTATATTTACCCTCCCCTTGAGACATTTTGATAAATTTATTGCACTTTAGTTTTTTTCTATAAAAACATCTCCTTTTAAACAGCATAGGTAAATAATAAGACGATTGACTAATAATTCGAACTAGTATCACTTTATGAAATATCCTTTAACTTTATTTAACCTTCGTACTGCTCTTTCTCTCGTATTCATTGCTTGCTTTTTTTATCTGATATAGCATATGCAACAAGCTGTTATGTCAGGGCGGGCAGGTATTACAAAATTGATCCAGACCTTCTGTTGGCCATAGCGTGGAAAGAATCCCGACTTGACAAACATGCAATTGGTCAAAACCCTCATGGTGGATACGGAACGGGTCTCATGCAGGTCGATTCCCAGCATTTTAATGAACTGAAAACTTACGGCATTACACCTCACCGGCTTCTGAATGATAGTTGCCTTAACATTTATACAGGAGCATATTATTTAGCTATTGCTTTTAGAAAATTCGGCAGGACATGGCAAGCCGTAGGTGCATACAATGCCGGTTTTAAAATTAGCGAGACTCAAAATCAGCGCAGGCTTCTTTACTCAAATGATGTTAAGCGTATTTATTTAACCATTAAGAAAAAGAAATCATCTGCCATCAGCAGCATTCATCTTACAAAAAAATCTGAACATTTTTACTAATCTTATTATCTTACCCTGCGTCTTATTAAATCTGACTGTTCATAACTAAAAAATGAATTTTCCCCCTATCTCTCAGTATGACCTTAAACCAGACATCCTACCAGTTTAGTATCTTTATTAGCTGCACGTGGCCGTATTGCGCTATCCGATAATTTTATGTGATTTTTCTTCTGTATCATCATTACATCTATTTCTGGCATAGGGAGAGCCTATCTCTTCTGAATCAAACTTTATTTACATTTTTATATCTCGTTATTGCTCTTGATTTCAGTAAGTTAAATACTCAGTCATTAAACAAGGATTAAGTAAATGGACGACACAAAAATTATACAACTAAATAATATCAGAATTCACCATTGCCTCCTCTTCCTTACATCAAGCAAGGGATTAGAGATATCTTTTGATGATACATTAATAGCAATTCCTCCAAATACTCTTGTTTTTGTTGAGAAGAATATGTTATTGAAAGTCAGAGTTTCTTGTGGAAATTTTCCAGCAATAATCTCTCTTGATGACAGCACCATGCGCTTTGTATTTGGTTTTCTTTTGCAAGTTTTTGATATCAAAAGCATTGAAAATATGTCTGGCAAGAAAATTTATTTAAGAGAAACTGTGCCCGAGGATACCTATCTCTTTGACAGGTTAAAAAAATATATTAATGAAGGTATTCGTATTACGAAGCCAAAAGAAACCATGGCTTTAATTTTACCAATTGTTTTACATTTTCTTCTGGAATTTGACATTAATATCATCCGTTCAATCTCTTGTGTAGTCAAACCCACTACAACCGATAAAGTTTTAGATATCATTTCACAAGACTTATCCAAGCCCTGGAAGATTAGTATGATTAGCGAAGAGATGTTTATAAGTGAGATATCTTTGCGTAAGCGACTAGAAAATGAAGGTACTACTTTTATGAATATTCTTACCGATGCACGGATGATGCATAGTCTCAAGCTTCTTACTATGTCTGATTACAATATCAATACCATAGCTTATAAAGTCGGCTATAATTCATCCTCATATTTCATTAAAACATTTAAGCGACACTTTGGCCTTACTCCCAGACAAATTACTCCTACGTTCCAGTAATTTCAGGAGATACTGGAACGTAAAGATCTACTATTAATTTTGTTTTCTCTCGCATGGCACGAATATCGTATATTTCTATATCAAAAGCATTCCTCCTGTTCATATTCAGCATGGGTAATTCGTTCAAGTATACATAGTCTGACAAACTGTTATATTCTCCCCATGTTCCCTCATAATGAAAAAGGTAGTACATCCCAGCGCCAATAGTTTGCCTCTGTAAAGAGGCATCATTGGATGCATCTTTCACTTCAAGCACTGTGACATTTAGAGTAATATTCGATTTTGCACATACACCGATCCTGTATATTATCATAAGGTTACTTTTTTTAGCATTTTTATTATGCAACACTAACGTACGTACGTATCTCTTTATTTCAGCCATATTGTCCTCATCATTACCATTATTATAGTTGCCATCACTAAAATTTACTTTAAACTCCTTATTTGTTGACATAACTTCTAAGCAAGGAAGTAAAACTGGCCTTGATATCATATTTGGTCTCTCTATCGCAGCGTTACCTGTATACCTGCTTAAAAGCCAATTTTCAGCTCTTCTATACCTGGCCGGTGGTATTCCAAATTTAATCTTAAAAGCACGGTTAAACGATTGATAGGAGCCGAAATGATATATGTTGCATATTTCAATTATTGGCATTTTAGTTATTTTTAATAGCTTAGCCGATAAACTTAGTCTCCTGTTCTTTACATAGGTATGTATACCATAACCAAGAAACTTCTTAAATAAGTATTGTACATTTCTCTTACTATATCCTGATTTAGATACAATATCATTCACATCAATATCTTCTTTTATATTTTTTTCAATCCAGATTACAATGCTATCGAATACACATTTTGCTCTTTTCATTTCGTATGACTCCGTTTTTTTATACTTAGCTTACAACAAAGTTATCTAAAATGAGCCATTTTTTTATTACTTTTATTCATTTAAATCATCGTATTACTCATGCCATCTCTTTCCCTTTGCCTCCTATAAAGCTATCGCATATAATCTCATTTTGTTATTCCATAATTATATATCCTTTGTTATAACTGAGATCATCATGATGTTTAGTCATATCTTTATATCGGATTGCGATACACCTCAGTGTTATTATGCTATTAATTTCAAATTAATGGTTATCGATATGGTTAAATATTCAAAAACCTTGTGGTCTCAACTCTATCATGCAGCCATTGAAGCGGAATGTAATGGAGATTACTACCATGCACTAATTCTGTGGAACCAGGCTCAATGGGTAGCAAATCTATCTATTAATAGAAGGTATGCGGAGGCTAAATCAGAAGCTTGTAAGATGAAGTTATATACCAAGGTTATTAATATTTCTTAATTAACAAGTAATTTTTGTAATGGATTCTCATCAACTATATAGCTGACGCCTACAAAATATCCATCACTATCCTTCAGATGCACTCATTTTTGCGGTTCTAATGATGAAAACAAGAAAATTATTGTGTATCAATAAGTTTGCAAGAGTGAGTTGATCAGCGACATTTTTTATCTGAAAGGTTATCTGCATTTGGCACGAGTCTCAGTAGAATGCAAAACTTCCTGAAAACTCTGTACTTTTGACAGTAATTCATTTTTCCGAAACGACCAAATGATGAACTTCAGATGCTTTCATACCTGAAATAATCCCGCATATCATTTTGTTAACTCACAATTTTGTCAACAAACCCATTTGTCAAATTTCTTGCAATCTCTGAGTTTCTGTAGTTATAAGTTTCACTATAAGGATCACAAAAGCCATGATGACTATTGAGTACATGACATGTAACTGTTGTTTTGCCAGCCATTTTTTTTTGCAGATTAGACGGATCAAGCGACTTTTCGAATTGAGCCAGAATAACCAGAACAGGGCATGATGGCATAATATCAGTGTAATCTCTTATACGTGAACCGTAATAACATACAATTCCATCGCATAGGTTACTTTCTCCCGAAAGCCAGGCAATAGTGGCACCTACGCTAAATCCTATTATTATTATTTTTTTGTACCTGCCCCTAATATCACTAAGTAATAGATTTATTTTTGTTTCATTAAAACCACATACATTAACAAAATTTTTGTAAGCTTGCTCCTGTTGCTCATACTTATATGGGATGCAATGTTCAAACAGAGAGGGGCAATAAATATCAAACCCTCTCTCATGGTATTCTGCGCATACTTCTTTTATGTGCTCATTAATACCATATATTTCATGTAAAACCACGATAGCATTTTCATAATTTCTTATTAATTTTAGCATTATAGCACCCTGAATCGTATACCCCCGGCAGCTTTCACCTGTCGGCGGTCTTCTTCGTTAGCATGCCCTTCATTCAAACACGCATCAGCCACCGTATTCACCTGTATATTTATATGTCGTTTCGGCGCAATGGTTAGTTCTGCACGAACTTCCTGTACAAAGTCATCTTCAGTGTTTTCTTCCAGCCAGTCGCGCATAGTAACCCATTTAGCCGCTTCGTATCTGTCCCAGGCGTCCTTGCCTATAAGTACCATTCCCACCAGGTCATAGCCACAGTCGTCAAAAGAGGCAACAAGTTCTGGCATAGTGAAAAAGTCTGACAAGGATAAAATACCGCAAACCTGAGCAATCTCTTCAGTCGCATGGACCTGAGGCCAGTAAGGTTCACCGCGCCCAGGTGCAAAACATCTCTCCTGAGCCGCTGCCAAGATCGAGAATGCCCGTACCAGACTTCATGAGTAATACGCGGCCTAGCGTATCGTATTTTTACGATGTGAACGGATTATGGATGCTGTGTTGACCCTCGCGAATCGTAAAAAGGCGCGGAATATCCATTACTCAACTCCTGTTATGAGGTTATTCATTTGAAGTGCTTAATAAGACTCCTATTCACGCCAGTGCTCGGGTTTCATTAAGGCCTGCGCGCATTGAATTGTCCCGGTACGATTTATTGGCAGAGCAGAAAGTGATTGCATCATCCAGCAGGCCTTGTGTTTCTCGGGAATAGGGTTAGGTGCTGGATACCCTTTGTCTTCAGCACAAGGTATGAATCCATGGCGTGGGTAGTAAGTAGCATGGCCGAGTACAAAAACCAGCTGACTTCCCATCAACCTCAAGTGCTCCAGGCCGGTGCGTATCAGCAATCCCCCCACCCCCATGCCCTGGTATCCAGGAATGACCGCCAGGGGTGCAAGAATATGCATCAGTGGCCCCTCATTTGCACCTTTGAATGTGGCCCGGGTAAACAAAATATGCCCCACCGCTTTGCCTTGATGGCGGGCGAGCAGAGATAAGTTCGGACATGCACTTTCGTCCTCCAATAAAGAGGCCACCAAATCGGCCTCTTTTCGGTATCCAAATGCGCGGGTTTCGACTTCCGAGATAGTACTTACATCGCTCTCATCGGTGATGTGCAAGGTAAAGCTGTGTGTTGTCATAATGCTCTCCTTAACGGTATCCATTCATTCCATCTCAAATGACATATTCAGTGGGCTCACTTGCGGAGATTTTGATTTTTCAGCCAGCAGTGCAAAAAGTTTGCCCTCAAAAGTTTCACCGACCGGCCATTCGTTGCTGTCCAGGCATTGCACCACGCTCAGGCCAGCATTACCGATGAGACAGGCAAAGTCGGCATCCCGCCAGGCCATCATCTGACTACCGAAACGGGTGATACGACATCTTTCATCTATGGCCCAGAACTGTGTCGAGCTTATTTTTCCATCTTCATCCCAGGCATTTTCGGTTAATAGCAGATGAGGAACCGCAAGGAACAACCCATTCGGACAACGCTGCCAGCTCGCTGACGCCATGCCCTGACGTTTAACTTCATCAAAGGTATGGAGTTCAATGAGCAGTTTGCCGTCCGGTTTCAACCACTGCGCGCAACCACTGATAAGGCTTTGAGCATCATTAGCGCTAAAGACATTCAGCTCTCCAAACGTCATCATGATGAAATCGAAGGGTGCGTCCTGCCTGTAATTACGAATATCCTGGTGGATATAATCAATGTTCAGATCAGCGGCCTGCGCCTGCTGTCGTGCCCATTCTATAGAGGCCGGTGAAAAATCCACACCTGTGCACCTAAATCCACGTTCTGCCAGCCGGTGAGTATAAAAGCCGGGGCCACAGCCAAGATCCAGAACGCGTGCGCCAGCAGGTAGCTGACTGGCTATCCATGCAACCTGTTGTTCAATCACTGTCTGTCTGCGACTGGCCCAGTCATGTTCCTGCGACAAATGATTTTCCAGCATGCGCTGGCTGAACGCAGGTTCGTCCCAGGGTATTTTGCTTTCTTCAGCAGAGAGCTGCAGTCGGCCGGAAACAGAAATTAGAGTGCTGAGATCCATAAAGTTTTCCTTAACAGTTATCGGACTGTGAACGAACGTTGTTAAGCCCGGTGGTGTTGATGCGGTAAGGCCGACCCTTGACGGACTTGATCATTTTTTTGGTATTGAGTTCTTTGAAGACGACGAGCGTACAATCGGCAAGCAACAGTCCTTCGTGGCTATAGCATTCAACAGAGGTAACGCGGCCAGGAGCATCACGGACGTGCACAATACGTCCACCTTTTGCGAGCACGTGTAAGGTACGCTGTTCTTGACGGGATAAATTCATACTGGAAAACCTGTTAATCATCATGAGCAAAAACGAACCAACATCCGCAGATGTTCGCGTAAAGTTTAAGCGCAAAGATAATCAGTCCGTTCTGAGTAGTCCGGAAAACTGATTATCTGATGATTACATTCTCCAGCATCAAAGCCTCGGTGAAAGTTGAAAGGTATTTACGCAATAAATAATAACAACTGTTTTATGTAAGGGAAAAACCTGAGAGAAAAAATGTGATCCGGGAGAGAATTTTTGAAGGTAATGCTCACGACATTTGTTACCAATATGTGAACAAGTTAGCCCACATTATCGTAATAGACAAACGTTAACTTGTTTCCATCCGGATCGCGTTCATATGCGCTATAAAATCCTTGGCCATATTGCGGCCTGTGACCCGGAGAAACTTTATCTCTGGCGCCAAAGCTGAGCGCAAGTACATACAATTGCTGGATATGCTCAAACGAGCGGGCATTCATAACCACCATGACGTTCCATTACCCCCGCTCGCCGGCAGCTGATTGAACGGCCTTCCGACGCACAGTCCGTTTGTGTAATTTTCACAAAACATCCCCCGGGGCATTTTCTTCGTTACGGCCTGCCTTTGGATAGCCCAGGAATTCCATCAATGAGTCGTAGAATCTGATGGCACCAGGCAGATCATTAAATTTCATTGATTATCACCATCAATACAAAATACTCATTACACGAAAGCACGGTAATTTTACATCAATGCTGATTTTCAGCATACAAAAGTAATAATTTAGCAACCCCGACAAAAACAAACAATATTATAAATATAAAGATAGATTAAAACGATAAAGATTGAATAAAAAAACATAGTGAATCTATAAAAATGTAAAACCAAGGCCAGAAATCAATGACCTGTCGTGTATGATATTAAGACAATAACTATATATATATTTATAGTATAAAAAGTATTAGTTAGCTAAAACTATCATTGTCTATCAAGTTAAATATTTAAAATACTCTCTTCCAATAACTTACGGCATGCAGCATGAAAAAATTGTTTATCATCAGCCCTTGCGCATTTACCAGGAAAGGCTTTAGTAACCTTGAGTTACACGAGAAAATGTCAGATGTAGAAATCATCAATGTAGAGAGCTACGAAGAAGTAGTAGCCCATATTGAAATGAAAGCCCCCCCTTCCGGGCCAGCACTAATAATTGTGGACATGACTATACGCTTGCGAACATTTCGAACAAGACAACTTGCCAACGTCTGGAATCTGAGACGGATGATGTATACAAATCCAAAACTAAGAAAGATCCCATGTGTATTGTTTGGAATAAAGGAACAGTCACGACTAACTTTACTGCACTGGATAAGCTCAGATAACTCAATCGAATCTTTAATCGGCAGGATAGATAATATATATAAGAAACATGAAGAATACTCCAGTTCTAATGGAATTATGCAAAAAGGTCTAGAAAAGAGGCAAAGGATGTTACTTGAACTACTTATGAAAGGGTACAGTATACAGAAGTTGTCGGTAAAAATGCATACATGTCCACATAGCTTGTTTTACTCACGAGACTGCTTGATAGCAAAATTGGGGCTTTATGACCGTTATGATTTCATAGCTCTTTCAGAAGAGCTCATATTATAATGGCGTTCAAATAGAAACCCAAAAAGAATATATAAAAAGGGGAGGATTCTCCCCAAAAATAAATAGCTCACAAATATGCTCAATTTTGAACATACTAAGTGAGTTCATTATTCGAATGATTTTTTAAACACCTAAAATTCATAACAAGCAATGCCAACAAAAAGTTATACTAGCGACAAAACTAAAACTTTTCAAAATCGATTATATCATTCTGAACTTTAGCCGATACCTTTTGAAAGTTGCCACTCACCTCTAATCTGGCAGCCTCCCCCCTGACTTTTGAGCACACCGACATGTATGTAATTATTTCATTTCCCGACCGTTTCGGGACTGTCATAAATCCGCTCAAGTGCCGGGTGCTGCCATATGCTGGCGGGTGTGACCGTTTTCCTTTCCCACGGAATAAAACCCAGAAACCAGAACCGCCAGAATCTCAGGCCGGCTTCCGGGTTGTTCTTCAGTAGCTGACCAAAGGTTTCAACACTACCAACATGAATATCCAATGCCTCCCTGTAAATATCAAACACGAACTTTGAACAAAACTGCCGGGAAGAATCGTAGTTAAACCCAGTATGGTACAATTTATGCAGATGAGCGGGCATCTGTTGCATAACAGCCAGCTTCTGTTCCACGTTCAGCCCTCCCTGCAGACGACGTACGGAATAACGTTCACCGGCAGAGCGCTGAATGAAAGCAGACAGGGTGGTAACTCCGGAGAATGGAATGCGGCTTTCAGCCACGAAATAATCGTCACGGTTATGTCCAGTGATGATCCCGACATGATTGCACCAACACCGGGAGGCCATTGACACCTCACGGAACAAGGATGAACCGATACAGGTAAAAACAATATCTCCCGTTTCAAACACCGCAGGGTAATTCTTCTTCATATTTTTCTCCGTTCTGTTTCAGAAAACATTTAACGGCTTCACCACAGCCTTCCGGTAGATATCTCCATTAAACTTCGGCATTCATATCATTTCTTCGGAAAAATATCGTGTATGCCCAGTCATTAATGATATCCGTGGTGTATCCCATGCTTCCTGCTGATAATAAAAATTTAGTGAGGCCCGAAGCCCGATACCGAGATCGCCAATATCCTCCAGTGACTCAACCAGTTCTACTTCTACAGTCTATTACGGGTCTTTTCTGAACAATTTTCGTTCGGTTTAATGTTTCCCTTTTGTCTTAAGCGCATCACGATTGCGTTCATTCCCGGGGCGGGAACGCCTTGCATCATCTCACCGAAAACGGCTCAACGCTGCTTCCCCACACCGTCTATCGCCTCCAGAACCGGGCTCAGCAGATAACTCAGGATTGTCCTTTTACCGGTTTTTATCTCCGCCGAGACCGACATCCCCGGCTCCAGCCGGCGCGATTTTCCGTCCACGACCATATCAGTTTCATCCAGTTGAATTACCGCCCGGTAGAGCAGGCCCCGCTCCTTATCTTCCACTGCATCTGCTGACACTTTTATTAACGTACCCTCCACCCAGCCATAGCGTGTAAAATCAAACGTATCCACCTTGACCGTCACTCGCTGGCCCGAGTGTAAAAAACCCACATCCTGATTACTGACCAGAACTTCTGCGCTGAGCTTCTCGCCTTCCGGGACAATTTTCAGCAGTTCCTGCGTCGCCTCTACTGCCGCTCCTGCATCACGGTAAACCAGTGCATCCACCCTGCCACTGACCGGTGCGGTTAACTGGTATAACTTCAGTTCCGCCTCAAGCTGGGCCAGCTGACTTTCAAGTACTGCATTTTCGGTCACCAGATCCGTTCGATCCTGTTCCCACTCCTGAATTTTGCCAGCACGGTAGCTCGCCTCTTCTGATTCAGACAGATCCAGACTGGCCTGAATTTCCCTGACCTTTGCTCCCGCCGCCAGGGCACTGTAATCCGCCTCCAGAAGACGTTTACGGATTTCAAGCAGGCTGTCTTCACTGGTACTTCCCCGCTGAAACAGTGCCTGCAGGGCAGTAAACTGTTTACGGTAGATAACCAGCTGTTTTTCGGCCATATCCTGTTGGGCCAGATAGCCTTCCATCTGTGCATGCAGGGTTTGTTGATTATTACGATAACGCTGTATCTCCCGACGCAGCGCCTCTGCTTCTGACTCCTGACGGGCAGAGACCTGATTTTCCAGAGGAAGTGCCACATCAGACGTTATCCCGTCAGTCAGCCTGTCCGTCGATAAAGGATCGTTCCTGACACGTATCAGCAGCAGTCCGAGTCGCCGGATGTTCAGCCGGTTAATCTGCTGGCGAAGACGGTTTTCCTGACGCCGGGTCGTCAGCTGGCCATCATTGAGCTGGATCAAGAGACTGCCTTTCTCAACATGCTGTCCATCCTGCACGTAAACTCTGGCAATATCGGCTGTCACGGCGCTGCTGACGGGCCGTGACAGCAGGGTGACCACCACTTTTCCCCGTGTGATGGCCACAATATCCACCTGTCCCAGCGCGGCCCAGCAGACGGACAATGTCAGTAACAGCATGACGCCCCAGAGAATAAACCGTCCTGCCGGAGAGGGCGGGGTATCCTGAATCTCCAGTACAGCAGGTAAAAACTCACGATAGTTACGCTTCATCATCCATCTTCGCCTGTAACCGGTGCAGACGGGCATAAATACCGTCACGTTGCAGCAACTGATGGTGGGAACCCTGTTCTGCGATTTCGCCCTTTTCCATCACAATTATCCGCCCGGCCTGCCGCACGGTGGACAGACGATGCGCAATAATAAATACCGTCCGGTTGCGGCAAATATCAGCCATATTGCGTTGGATAATTTCCTCAGATTCATAATCCAGCGCACTGGTGGCCTCATCGAGGATGAGGATCCGCGGTTGGGTCATCAGTGCCCGGGCAATGCCGATCCGCTGTTTCTGCCCGCCGGACAACTGCCCGCCCTGTTCCCCGACGGGGGTGTCGTAACCGGCCGGGAATTCGCTGATGAAATCATGTGCGCCGGCAAGTCTGGCTGCTGCCATCACGCTGTCCAGCGGGGCATCCGGCATGGCCAGAGCAATATTGTCGCGAATAGTGCCGTTGAAGAGCTGCGTCTCCTGGAGTACCACGCCGGTCTGCTGGCGCAGCCAGCGGGGATCGATATTTGCACTGTCCGTGCCATCAATAAAAATCTGCCCCCCGGTCGGGATGTAAAGACGCTGAATAAGACGGGTCAGCGTACTTTTCCCGGAGCCGGAACGGCCCACAATGCCAATCACCTCCCCGGGCCTGACCGACAGTGTCACACGGTCCACAACCGGTGCCATACCGGGCTGATAAGCAAAACTCACCTCCCTGAAGCGAACAGCTCCTTTGATTGCGGAAAGCGTCACCGTGCTGCCCTGCGCCTTTTCCTGCGGCACATTCAGAATATCGCCCAGCCGTTTCACAGAGACGGAAACCTGCTGAAAGTCCTGCCACAGCTGGACCAGCCGCAATACCGGTGCGTTGACCTGGCCGGCAAACATATTGAAGGCAATCAGGGCCCCCACCGTTAATTCCCCCTGAATGACCTGCTGTGCCCCGTACCAGAGAATGGCCACACTGGTAGCTTTACCGATAAGCTGCGCCAGCTGGCCTGCCACATTTCCCAGATTCTGGGTGCGGAAACACCCGGAGACATAGGCCGCGATTTGTTCATCCCAGCGGCGTCCCATCTGATTTTCAACTGCCATCGCTTTTACCGGCTCGATCCCGGTAATACTCTCAACCAGAAAAGCCTGGTTACGGGCCCCCTGCTGAAACTGGACATCCAGACGCCGGCGTAATTCAGGAGTGATCGTCAGGGAGAGAATGGCGTAGGGAACCAGCGAGACAATGACGATCAGAGTCAGCGGTATGCTGTACAGCGCCATCACCACGAAGAAAACAAGGGTGAACAACAGGTCAAGACACAGAGTCAGCGCATTACCGGTAAGGAATTCCCGCACCGTCCTGAGTTCATGCACCCGCGCCACGGTCACCCCCACCTGCCGCTGTCGGAAATAAGCCAGCGGCAACGCCAGAAGATGACGGTACAGCAGAGAGCTCAGGGTGACATCAATACGCTGTGAGGTGTGGGCCAGCTGATAGTTTCGAAGTCCACCCAGCAACACATCAAACAGACAGACACCCAGCATACCAATGGCCAGTACATCGAGCGTGGTCAGGCTCTGGTGCGTCAGCACCTTATCCACAACAACCTGAAAAAACAGCGGCGTGACCAGAGCAAGCAACTGAATAAAAAAAGAAGCCAGAAGGATCTCGCCGAGCAGTTTTTTGTAACGCATAAACGCCCGGGCAAACCAGCGCAGGTTAAATTCCCGCTCAATGTTTTCCAAGGACAGACGGCGTGTGAAGAGAAAACCGGCATAGCGAATATCCTGTCGCGGTGCCAGAATCTCGGCCCCCTCCTCTCCCTGTATCAGCCATTTCCCGTCCCTGATGGCCAGCACCACCACATATCCCCGCTCCGGTACCTCAATTAATGCCGGCAGGGGGATCCTGCAGCCCGCTTCCAGGTTCGCGACATGGCGGCATTTTAGCCCGCAGCTTCTGACCGCCCGGACAAACTGCAGGGTAAGATCATGGTTCTCATCCGTGAAGAACCGGGATCTCAGTGAGGCAATATTGACGGCTGTCTCATGGTAACGGGCAATAATGGCGAATCCCCGCCATAAACTCTGTTCTGAAGGTGACACGTTCAGTCTTTTTCCCTTGCTGATAAAGAAGCCCGGGCATCATGCCCGGGGGTTATCTCAGTAGCCGAATGAAGTTTTCTGAACGGCGGCCAGTACCGGGGCCGTGAACTGTTCAGGTGCCATCAGCAACGTATCAGCATCATCCGCAGCAGCCATGAACTGACTGATTTGCTGTCGCATCAGGCTCACCGGGACAGCACTGTCAGAGCCGGTATCCGCGGCCGGCAGCGGGATACCGTCATCGAGATAGCTGAGCAGGTCGTCGGCCAGCCACAGCGTCCCGTCCGCAAACTGCACCTGCTGCAGGGGATTCCAGTTATCACCGGAGAAGAACCTCTCCACCAGGATACGGTCGGTACTGCCTGCCAGTGTCAGCAGCAGGTTGTCGCTGCCGGAACGCTTCACCGTCACCTGATCCGCGGTGATACCGGCTCCAAACTGCAGGATGTTGGTCTCCGGGGTGGTGTGGTAATCCCCGCGCAGGGTATCCTGGCCGTCACCGCGGTTAAACAGGTAGGTGTCGTTCCCGGCGCCGCCCCTGAGAATGTCGTTCCCGGCGCCACCCGCCAGGATATCGTCCCCGTCACCGCCGTTGAGAGTATCATTCCCCTCCCCGCCGTACAGGGTGTCGTTCCCCGCCTGGCCGTTGAGGACATCATTGCCTGCCAGCCCGTACAGCTCGTCGTCTCCCGACGTTCCGGTCAGGGTGTCTGCCCCGTCGGTGCCCTGCTGCGCACGGGCCACCAGGTCTGCCATCGTCCAGCGCGTCCCGTCGGCAAACTCCACCACCTGCAGAGGGTTCCAGTTATCACCGGAGAAGAACCTCTCCACCAGGATACGGTCGGTGCTGCCTGCCAGCGTCAGCAGCAGGTTGTCGCTGCCGGAGCAGCGAACCGTCACCTGGTCTGCCGTAATACCAGCCCCGAACTTCAGCGTGTTGGTCTCCGCCTTACTTTGATAATCCCCGCGCAGGGTGTCCTGGCCGTCACCGCGGTTAAACAGGTAGGTGTCGTTCCCGGCACCGCCCCTGAGAATGTCGTTCCCGGTACCGCCCACGAGAAAATCGTCCCCGTCACCGCCGTTGAGAGTATCATTCCCCTCCCCGCCGTACAGGGTGTCGTTCCCCGCCTGGCCGTTGAGGACATCATTGCCTGCCAGCCCGTACAGGACGTCGTTCCCGCTGGTCCCGGTCAGGGTGTCTGCCCCGTCCGTCGCCTGCAGCGCCTTCGCCACCAGGTCCTCCACCGTCCAGCGCGTCCCGTCCGCAAACTCCACCACCTGCAGCGGGTTGAAATTTCCATCCGGCCGGTCAGAGGAGAAGAAGTCCTCCACCAGGATGCGGTCGGTGCTGCCCGCCAGGGTCAGCAGCAGACCACTGTAACCGGAACGTTTTACCGTCACCTGGTCTGCGGTGATACCTTCCCCGAACTTCAGGGTGTTGGTCTCCGCCTTACTTTGATAATCCCCGCGCAGGGTGTCCTGGCCGTCACCGCGGTTAAACAGGTAGGTGTCGTTCCCGGCGCCGCCCCTGAGAATGTCGTTCCCGGCGCCACCCGCCAGGATATCGTCCCCGTCACCGCCGTTGAGAGTATCATTCCCCTCCCCGCCGTACAGGGTGTCGTTCCCCGCCTGGCCGTTGAGGACATCATTGCCTGCCAGCCCGTACAGGACGTCGTTCCCGCTGGTCCCGGTCAGGGTGTCTGCCCCGTCCGTCGCCTGCAGCGCCTTCGCCACCAGGTCCTCCACCGTCCAGCGCGTCCCGTCCGCAAACTCCACCACCTGCAGCGGGTTATAGGTGTCATCCGGCTGGTCAGAGGAGAAGAAGTTCTCCACCAGAATACGGTCGGTGCTGCCCGCCAGGGTCAGCAGCAGACCACTGTAACCGGAACGTTTTACCGTCACCTGGTCTGCGGTGATACCTTCCCCGAACTTCAGGGTGTTGGTCTCCGCCTTACTTTGATAATCCCCGCGCAGGGTGTCCTGGCCGTCACCGCGGTTAAACAGGTAGGTGTCGTTCCCGGCGCCGCCCCTGAGAATGTCGTTCCCGGCGCCACCCGCCAGGATATCGTCCCCGTCACCGCCGTTGAGAGTATCATTCCCCTCCCCGCCGTACAGGGTATCGTTCCCCGCCTGGCCGTTGAGGACATCATTGCCTGCCAGCCCGTACAGCTCGTCGTCTCCCGACGTTCCGGTCAGGGTGTCTGCCCCGTCTGTGCCCTGCTGCGCACGGGCCACCAGGTCTGCCATCGTCCAGCGCGTCCCGTCGGCAAACTCCACCACCTGCAGAGGGTTCCAGTTATCACCGGAGAAGAACCTCTCCACCAGGATACGGTCGGTGCTGCCTGCCAGCGTCAGCAGCAGGTTGTCGCTGCCGGAGCAGCGAACCGTCACCTGGTCTGCCGTAATACCAGCCCCGAACTTCAGCGTGTTGGTCTCCGCCTTACTTTGATAATCCCCGCGCAGGGTGTCCTGGCCGTCACCGCGGTTAAACAGGTAGGTGTCGTTCCCGGCACCGCCCCTGAGAATGTCGTTCCCGGTACCGCCATATAAGATGTCATCTCCAGATGACCCCACAATTGCGTCAATATTTTCACTGCCAATGAATGTATGCCTGGGATCAATTCCCAGTTTATCCTGCATGTCCTTCAGATGATTAGAGTAACTAAGATAGGAATAGAAGATATTACTCAGTTGCAGATACTGTTTAGTATCTGTTTTTTTGAGCCCATCAAGATATGCTTCGAAGGCCGCAAAGTTCCAGGTGGCACCGCTCAGATCGGCATTTAACTCCATTGTTATCAGTCCGAACGCTTCACTGTAAAGAGTTTGCGCCAGTAGGTGTGCTTCCACCCAGTCTGAAAACTCAGCAAATTCTGCTTTAAGAACCTCTGCCGCTCCGGAAAGAGGATTTGTCGTACCGTTAGTATTATTTTTATAGGGTTTGCCAGAAGCCGACTCCAGCACAGCCAGTTTTCTGGCGTCAATATACTCTCCCCGGGCGTCTGCTGCTATGCCATCCACCCCGGCCCAGGAGTAGATAATTCTCTCAAGCAACCCGCTGCTTTTTGCTTTTACCGGGTCGGAGATAAACTCTCTTACGAGTGATTCCAGTAGTGCATTTCCGGTCATTGCGACATGAAGATCCGTTATATTTCCGAATCCCCGGACATAGGGCATTGTCCGGATATCATCACGGATATTTTTATCGCCATCGTAGCGGGTATTTCCCGTATCCGTATTGAACCACACATCTGCCGACTGACCTTTACTGCCGTCAGTATAAGTAATGCTTCCTGTTTGTTTATGCAAATTCCCCTGGCTGTCAGTTGTTGATGAGTTTTTATACATGGTATTAATTGATGCAATACCTGCCTGCTTCATCGTTAATAATTCACCCTCATCAACTCTTCCGTTGCTGTTTTTATCCTGCCAGATCTGCAGCTGATTCCAGATGGCATCGTTTTCGTCAAGTACACCGTCATTATTATCATCATACTCTTTCAGGGCATTGTAACCATTTGAAGCATTCGTACCGTCCGCCTGAAGCGTATTATTACCAAACAGTTCGCTTCCATTGTCTATCTGTCCATTGCCGTCCCGATCAAATACCAGCAACCCATCGTCCGGCGATACCCAGCCGGTGCTCTCAGCGAATTTATTACCGTCATGATCGAAGAAAACACCGTTTTCCAACGAAATAGTTTCGACACCATCACGATCGAGATCAATGATAATAGGTGAAGAAGTATTTTCCGCATCGCTCATATCTGGCCCCTCTGGTCCAGGGAACATCTCCATCAGTTGATTATTTGGAGGCAACAACCAGCCACCAGTCTCAGGATCGGCAATACCATATTTTTGAGTCATATCCAGAAGTGTGCGGGCAAAATCATGGAATCCGTCGGAGGTCAAAAACGCTGCGATCCCAAGAACGGTGGCAGCAGTTGCAGCAGCAGGGTTACCGGTATATCCCGCTAATAACATGGAAAGATCGGAACCAGCAGCCAGCCAGTCACTGACGGTGTCTTCCCCGGCCTTATGTTTCGCCATCAGGACCGCAAGAGAAGCCGTGAGGCCGACCTTGCCCAGAACAATACGGTAAATATCAATATGTTTTTCAAAATATCTTTTCCCAAGAGAATGATAAATGAACTGGATCTTATTTGTCACAGCATTCCATTCTTCTGTGGATTCAATTTTATCATTGGAATTGCTTTTCATATTAACATCCATTATACCCCCCCCTGCAAAATTATTTTGAAAATAGCAATTACATCATAACCAATCATTACCACCGTGGCGAAATAAAGACCCACCCCATCAATTTTAAGCAGCAGGGCATCATTTTTATTTATTTTATCCACTTTAATTCGATCTGGCTCGGTTTTTATATCATCGTAAACAAGGAAAGCAGATGAAAAAATTGCAACCATAAACAGAGGGATGGCAAGCAGTGTCAACATATAAATATGACCGTACTGGTAAATAATGTACCCCGTGATTTGAGCAAAAATAGCAGCTATAAAATAGGGCTCACTTCTTTTACTTTCTCTTTTGACCTTTTCTTCAAGTTCTTTATCAGCTTCCATTGTCACCTCAGTTATTTCGGAAAATTTTCATCAATATCAAATCATTGAAAATTTAATTTCACACGTCAAAAAACCCAATATTTAGTGAAATTACCTTCGTTATTTTTTCTCTTTTCAATTGTTCACTCAAAACCTTCTATCTATTTGCAAAATAATATCAAATACTGCAATAGATTATTAAAAAGGAAGAATGTTAATTTTCTAGCATAAAAAAAAGGCAAAAATCTATATATAAATAGAACATTATTAATGGACGGTATAAAATGATAAGCACCTAATTTCCAGCAACTCTGCGATACAATGTAAATGATATAAAATCACTCTCGTAACACATCTTGGAAGATTTTATATTTATATACGACATATTGTGCTTATGATGACAATCTTTGTTACTAAAGAGGCCATTTAGGATATAGAATCTATGGTCATCCGATATCTAACTGACCTCTAAATACAGCGCCAAAGCTTACAGTTCGGGCTCCCCGATTAAGCCAGAAGCGGCTGTAGTGTTAATTGGGTTATCTGGTGCTGAGAGCTTGCTTAGCCGCAAAGCATAAAAACATGTCTCTGGTTGCTCTGACCTTTACCCTGACAACATTCCTTTTCTTCAGTATGGCTGATGCAAAGTGAGAGATAAAATGGGTGTAGTGGATCACGTTGTTCCGATCGCGACATGGATGCAGATTAGGATATAGGTTCATATCAAAGGATAACGCCCGACAGGCATTACCGCGTGCTAACCCCGAAGTATGCCGGGCACACACCAATGTATCGCTAGTCTGAAATACAGGAGAAAGAGGATGCAAAAGCACATTCCCCTTAAGGAAGGGCGGGCTCTGTTTGGCAGAGATACCAATGCCTATGAACAGGGCAGGCCTGATTACCCGTTACCTATATTTGCATTACTTAAAGAGTATTGCGGGCCAGAAATCTGCCGGATGGCTTTCGAAATTGGGCCAGGGACCGGGCAAGCAACGGAACATCTTCTCGATATGGGATATCAGGTAAAAGCAGTCGAACCTGACCACAATCTGGCTATAAGATTAAAGGAAAGGCTGAGTCAGTATTCTCAGGATTCATACTCGATTATTAATTCCACTTTTGAGGAGGCAATACTACAACCGGGCTGCTTTGATCTGGGGATTGCAGCCACCTCTTTCCACTGGATAGAACCCGTGAGCGGACTCAAAAAGATATTCCAGCTTCTGCGCCCCGGTGGATGGTTTGCCATGTGGTGGAATGTTTTTGGCGACCCACATAATGCGGATGTCTTCATGAAAAGAACAGAGCACTTGTTTGCTCCCCTTAGTGCCAGTCCTTCACATAAAGCGGGTCACCACTATCCTTACCCACTGCAAAAAAGAGAGAGGCAAGATGATCTGGCAAAAGCCGGGTTTACCGGAATAATTAGTGATGAGTTTAGATGGGAAGCAGAAATGGATGCCCGACAGACCAGACAATTGATTTCAACATTTTCACCGGTTGCGCGACTAAGTGAGGCAAAACGCAAGCGATTGCTCAATGAGATAGAGAGAGTTGTGAAAAAGGATTTTGGAGGAAAGGTTAGGCGTAACTTTGTTACCGCTATTTACCTTGCAAGGAAACCTTAGACCTTGTAAATAATTCTGTGTAACTGCCCCCTTTTTAAAAAGCAGTCAAACTCTCAGCGAATCGCCGGTGCATCCCACAGGCCGTTTCCCGTCAGTGGCCCACGGCTCCGCACATGATAGACGTTAAACTAAACGTATGTGATCACCATCTCATGCTAAGAGGCAAATGCACAACAAAAGAAAAACAGCGGCCTGTATTAACCATTTCAGAATTCAGTAAGACTGATTTTGTATATTCAGAAAGGATAAAGCAATGCGAATAATGACTGAGGGAATTAACTGGTATTACACACTGGCAGGACAGGGAGAACCAGTCCTTTTTCTGCACGGCGGGCTTGATACCTGCGTCAATTACACGCGTTTACTGACAGAGCTGGAGGACAGGTTCAGCGTCATTGCCGTGGACCGTCGTGGCCACGGCAGAACAGCAGACACGGATGCGCCTTTCGACTGTGCCCTGATGGCCAGAGAACTGGCTGCATTTCTCCGCGAAATGAAACTGCCCCCGGTTCATATCATCGGCTGCAGCGATGGGGCAAACATTGGCCTGCATATGGCAGCAGGTTTTCCGGAGCAGGTAAAAAGTCTTATCGCGGTCTCGGGAAATTATAAAGGACGATCCGGCATGTCAGACGGGTGCCTTGCCATGTTTGACGCCTTGTCAGTGGGGTTTGTGCAGGAAACCATGCCGGACATTCTCAGACAGTATGGCGAACTCAATCCCGCCCCCGAACCGGAAACCTATATAGCAAAAACAAAACGAATGTGGAACCAGGAGAGTGTCATCAGCCAGGAGTGCCTTGCAGGCATAAGTGTGCCTGTACTTATTGTCGGCGGGGACAGGGATATGGTGCTGCCGGAGCAGCTTCTGGAAATGAAAACGCTTATTCCGGATGCCTCCTTACTGATATTGCCGTATTGCGGGCATTATATTTTTCAGGATTTCGCATGGAGCTCCACTGCAGCATCCACCGTACAACTGTTCAAGGAATTTATGACAACGCGTTTCTCCGGGCATAACACGATCTTTATGTGAGGGGGAAGTTTGAAGATCGGAAATTGCGGTATCGCATTTAGGTTATCCGATAAAGGTCAAATTCCTGACAACACCTTATAACGTGGGAGTACACCCCATTGCGATAGGTAAGCCTGTTCAAAAAAGGCTTACCGGGCAATACACGTGGTTCAGTCTTAATGGCAACCTTAGCGTAAACTTTAATTCCCGTTGCTTCAGCCAGTTATCAGAAAAATCCAGTCATCGATTTGAACGTAACAATTTATACCTGCATACTGTATATGCATACAGTTATTTTTGAGGTATAACATGCTGCAATTTATTCCCATAGCCTCCATTCAAGAAGCGTTAAAAATCCCTTTGTTTACAGAGCGATGTGCTGCCGGTTTTCCTTCTCCAGCAGCTGACTATACAGAAGAAGAGCTGGATCTGAATGCGTATTGTATACGTCGTCCCAGTTCGACTTTCTTTGTTCGGGCGATTGGTGATTCGATGCGGGATATGGGTCTACATTCTGGTGATCTTATGGTGGTCGATAAAGCCGAAAACCCCATGCAGGGAGATATTGTCATCGCGGAAACAGATGGCGAGTTCACCGTTAAGCGCCTGCAGCTAAAGCCCCGAATCGCCCTGTTGCCGATGAATCCTGCATACCCCATCCTCTATCCAGAAGAGCTGCAGATATTCGGTGTCGTGACCGCATTCGTACACAAAACCCGGAGTGGAGACTGATGTTCGCCCTGGCTGACGTCAACAGCTTCTATGCCAGCTGTGAGAAAGTATTTCGTCCCGATTTGCGTAATAAGCCAGTTGTGGTGCTCAGTAATAACGATGGATGTGTTATCGCGCGTTCAAAAGAAGCGAAGCAACTGGGCATTAAAATGGGAATTCCGTGGTTTCAATTGAAATCGACCGAATTTCCTGTGCCTGTCGTTGCGTTCTCGAGTAATTACGAACTCTACGCGTCGATGTCGAACCGCGTTATGGCTCATCTCGAAGAATTGGCTCCTCGCGTTGAACAGTACTCTATCGACGAAATGTTTCTCGATATCAGTGGTATAGACAGCTGCATCGATTATGAAGACTTCGGCCGACAGCTACGCAAGCACGTGTGCTCCGGAACGGGGCTGACAATTGGTGTCGGGATGGGGCCTACCAAAACGCTGGCTAAAAGCGCGCAATGGGCATCCAAAGAATGGCCACAGTTCGGGGGCGTACTTGCCCTGACATCACACAATCCTAAACGAACGGAGAAACTGCTCTCACTGCAGCCTGTGGAAGAAATCTGGGGGGTTGGCCGCAGGATATCCAGGAAACTGGGCACAATGGGTATCACTACAGCTCTACAACTGGCACGCGCGAACCCTGTATTTATCAGGAAAAATTTCAACGTTGTGCTGGAAAGAACCCTCCGGGAACTCAACGGAGAAAGCTGTATTTCACTGGAGGAGGCTCCGCCACCCAAGCAGCAGATTGTCTGCAGCCGATCCTTTGGGGAGCGCGTCACGACTTATGAAGCCATGCGCCAGGCAGTCTGTCAGTATGCTGAGCGTGCAGCTGAAAAACTGCGCGGCGAGCGGCAGTTCTGCAGGCAGATTGCTGTATTTGTGAAGACGTCACCGTTCGCGGTGAACGAACCGTATTACGGGAATGTGGCCATTGAGAAGCTGCTGACTCCCACGCAGGATACCAGGGACATCATAGCTGCAGCGGTAAAAGCACTGGATAGGATCTGGGTGAATGGCCATCGATATGCAAAAGCGGGTTGCATGCTCACTGATTTCACTCCTACTGGGGTTTCGCAGTTGAACCTGTTCGATGATACTCAGCCCCGAAGCAACAGCAGTCAACTAATGAGAATCGTGGACGGCATTAACCAGTCAGGACTGGGAAAAGTGTGGTTTGCGGGACGAGGCATTGCTCCTGAGTGGCAAATGAAAAGAGAGCTACTCTCTCCAGCTTATACCACCCGCTGGGCTGAATTACCTGTTGCACGATTGCGCTGAATCAGCTCATTTAGATTCAGCGAAAAAGACTGAATTACGTGGTTGAAAATCATACATCGCCATCTGAAGAACTGTTATTGTTGTGCCGATAACCATTCTTTTAATGTGAGTATGAACAAGAGAGATTTAAATGAGAATAAACATTCTATTACTGACCAGTCTGTTAGTAGCCGGCCCAGCGCTGGCAGGAGAAGCTCACGTTTGTAAATCACAGACGGTAGAGAACTCTGCGGCGAATGCCGAGTTGACTGATAACACGGTATTTAAATGCGGCGAAAGTATTTCCGGAACTATCCCGGCACTAGCCCGGGAGGGGTGGAAAATTGTGCAACAGACAGATCAGGCAGATGTCACCGATCCATCAAAAACATACGCACAATTGATAATCCAGAAAGATTAGTACCCTCTGTAAGTAGCGTTACCCTTCAGTGGCCCCTGACGGGGTTAGTCCCGTCAGGGTAAGATTAACGCGGGTCACAAGACCCGCGCTGGTTTAACACTCGATCTTAAATGACTCGTTACTGGCCGTGATATACAGTGGTTTACTCTCGTTCAGAATACGGTTAATCATGCTTTCCGTCAGATTTATCGACTCACCAAAATCATCACCCCCTACTTCTGCCCGGGCGGCATCCCACCAGGCCTCATCCTTTTCCGGATGGCATCCCTTCGCATAAGCCACTTTTCGGCCTCGCGGAGTGATCTCACCGGTTTCAGACATAATGTAAATTCCATGGTCCTTCACCAGTACCACGCCACAGTGGTTTTTACGGGCCTCAAGCAGTACAGGTTTTAAGTCTTTTGCGCTGAATTTCAGCATGATGTTTCTCCTGTCAAAAATAAGGGGAGAAACACCCCACCGGGGAGTATTTCTCCCCGATGGGTTTATCGTTAACTTATGCAGCCAGTCGCGGCTGCTGTGGTACCGGCTGATCAATCACCGGCGGCTCAAACTGCTCACGTACCCAGCTGATGGCCTGGCTCATCGCCTCGCCGTAGTCCTTGCCGGTTAACCGGTTAATGTTATCCACCTCAGTATCCCAGGGGAACGACGCCAGCAGTGCGCCATTTTTGTAGTACACGTTCACCACAAAGCAGACCGGCGTAAACAGCCCGTCTGCGACTTTGTCGACCCAGGACATGATGTATTCCGGATTGAACTCCAGAATGTCAATTTCATCGATATCCTGCTGTCCCACAAATAAACGCAGTGAACCGTACTCCCCGCGGAATTCGCGCAACTGCCGCGGCTCTGTCGTGCAGTTCGCCACAAAGCGGCACAGTTTCCGGTAGCAGTGCTGCGTGATGTCCTGCAGCTGCTCTGCCAGCCAGGTCTCAAACCGGTGCCAGTAACGCACCGTGTGGCTGAACGTCGCCTGCGGAATACGCCGGTGTGCCGGTAAATCCTGCTGGCCGGTCACCCGCAGATACGTTTCCTCATCCGCCTCCGTCAGCGCCGTGGGGTTCCCCTTCAGCAGCAGGTCACACTGACCGCTGCTGTGAGGATGAACCCGCGGCAACCAGTCCGGTTGCTCTGCCTCCTTCGACAGCGTATCCAGTCCGGCTATCCACAGTGTCAGCACCTGCCGGCAGCGCGCCAGCGTAGCTTCATCACTGTCCAGCCCGGACAGCATAGCCTCCATCACCGCCATCAGTTTTTCCCGGGTGAATAATATCCGGGAGTTTACGTAGTCGGAGTGACTGCCCCGCAGCTGCCAGGTGATATCCTCTTCGGTCACATCCAGGCTCAGCCGTTCTGAATAATGCTGGCTGATGTATTCGTCAATAATGCTCATGGGAAAATCCTCTCTGGTTTTATTAAGGGGATTTCCCTCTCAGGGGAAAATCCCCTGAGGGTAAAGTTGTTAATCAGGCAGCCAGTTTCAGTACCGGCCGGGTTAAAGGTATCAGGGTGAGTGAGGTTCTTTCCTGGCGTATCCAGTCCAGCGCCTCACTGACCACATCCTGCCAGTCGCTGACATGGGGATGCTCCACGTCAATTACGTCGGTGTCACGCGTGAAGACGTTCAGTTCCACATCGTTGCGGTATATCACCCGCACCTCAAAACGTACCGGGGTCAGATTACCGGCCATGATTTCCTCCAGATAATCTTCCAGGGACGCATCGTCATATGCGTACAGATACTGACACTCGTTTATATCGCGCCCGGTCATATGCAGCTCGATGCGCCCGAAGGCCAGGTTAAAACTGCGTACCTTACGGGGCTCCACGTGCAGCCGGCGAAAAAGGCGGCTGAGTTGTACCAGGCAACGGTCTTCCGTCTGATACAGTTCGCGGGCCACCCACGCCATAAAACGCGTCCAGTAAGGCAGCGTCGCGGCAAGCTGTTCCCGGGGGAACTGCTCCCCGGACAGTAAATGACCCTGGGCGGTCAGCCGTAAAAATGCATCATCCGGCAGCGCCAGCAGTGCCTGCGGGTCCCCCGGCAGCAGCCGATCAATCCGTCCACTGCACTCCGAAATTGTCCGGGGCAGTATCGACATATCCTCAGAGGTCATTGCCAGCGCATCAAGGCCGCGTATCCACAGCGTCAGAATACGCTCTGCCTGGCGGCACTTTTCCCGCAAATCCGGGTTGAGCGCCACCTCATCGAGCATAAACTGCATCACGGACAACAGCCGGTCACGGTCCAGAACCATGTCAGTATTGACGTAGTCCGATTCACGGTCATCCACCTGGTAAAAAATCTCCTCAGCGTTCACACTGAGGCCCGGTGTTTTACTGAGTTGCCGCTGAATATAAAAACTGGGCAGCATAAGTGACTCCTGTAAAAGACAGGGTTCTCCCCGCAGGGAGAACCCTGTCGGGGTGAAGTGAAAAAATCAGCTACGCCGCCTGACGTGTCCGTTCTGCCTGCCAACGATGGTGCCAGTGCCCCAGGACAAACATCGGCGTCGCCATTTCCCGCTTAATTGCCACGGTCAGGCTGTTGCCGGTGGCCACAATGGCCGGGATACCCATCAGGGACAGCTGGATGTAACACATCATCGCCGCCACCGGGTCAATATCCACGCAGTACACCATCATCTGTTTCTGAGGATTAAACCCCGCCTCCAGCATGGCTTCCGCCATCGCCACAATCATGCCACCCGCCCCACAGGCCGGGTCACTGACGGTGATGAAGTCACGCTCACCGGAGGTGAGCACCGACAGCCGGTCACTCAGGGTCATACGTGACATCGTGTAACAGACATTGTACGGGGTGAAGTACTGCCCATGACGGGTATTACCCAGCTCAAGGTTCATAAAAATCTGCCCGAGAAAATCTGTCGGACAGAATTCCAGCCCCTCAATCACCTCCGCCAGCAGGCGGGACATGTTATTCGCGTCCTCCCGGGAATAACGGCCCACGCGCTGCATATAGTCCGCTTCGAAAGCTTCATCCCGGTGAATGGCGTTGTACAGCGAGCAGGCTGCCATATGGACAAAATCACTGAAAACCTGCCAGCGATTCTCATCCGGTGCCGTCTGGTTAAACAGGCTGACAAACCGCTGCACGTGCGGGTTGGCCTGCCCCCGACGCGCCGCCCAGGGCAGCGCCACCACATTGTCATTCCCGTCCGGATCATCTGGTCCGTCATCGTTCGCCGCCCCCTCGCCTTCCGACACCACCGGCGCCGGTAACAAAGGTAAACCGTCGGCCTGTTCCGTATCCGCATTCTTCTCCGGCATACCGGAGGGCGCAGGAACGCGGTAACAGGTCAGCAGTTCAGGACGTATTTCAGACAACGTCAGTATTTCACTGTCCGGACCGGCTTCGCTGAGAAACAGCGACCGCTGAGGCTGGTCGCAACGTTCCCACTGGTAAATACGGGCCAGCGCATTAATCGCCATCAGAGGCGTAATACCACACTCAAGATGGTGCTCAACCACACTGCGACAGCCCAGCGTGGTGTCGTCGAGAGGAAAGCCGTAATGCGTTTCAAGAATCAATGAGGCCATCTTCTGCCACATCTCCACCGTGGTCATCGCGGGTCTTCGCCCACACAGCCACGTCATCGCCCTGCGGGCCGCATCCGCCGCCTTAAAAAGACGCCACGTGTCGTCGTTTAAAAATGACGCCCAGGGAGCCACGTCGTGCCGGGAGGGATGTCTGCCAGGCAATCCAAGGGACGCCGTCAGAAAAGCAGCGCCCAGTTCAGCCACCAGGGCCTCATGAACCTCATCGGTACGTGTATCCACTGTTAATCCGAAGCGATGTAAGCGCTGCGGATGTCCGGTAGCCTGAACCAGCAGATTCAGTATGTCCTGCCAGTATGTCTCCTCTCCGGCATACGATGCCGCGGGTGGAAGCTCAATCCGGTCATGCAATGCCCGGTATACCGGCAAAACGTTGTCCCTGTGGATCACGGGAACCCCACTGTTCTGAAGCAGGTCGCGGATCACATTCAGTGACGGCTGAGGTCGTGGAGACAGTGGCCACCCCGGTTGCAGCGTATCCGGCAGACCATCACACTGTTCAGGGTTAATTACCTTGAAAAGCGATAACGAAGGCCGGTAGCGGACCAGTGTGACTGGCTTTTCACCGGATCTGACCTGACCGCCCAGTTGGCGGAGGTCATCTCCGGTCAGCCACCTTCCTGAACGAAGCGAACGCTGCTGCATGGCCTGCCACAATAACAGTACGTTAATACCGGTAAACGGCACGCCCGTAAGCGCGTGTTCCGGTAACCCGGGAATTGTGCCCCGCCACGGTACCTGGCCTGCAGCCAGGCTACTGATAAGTCGGCCGGAGATAAACCGGCTGATATCATCCGGATGTAACGGTGTGTTCATATACTCTCCTGAAAAAAAGGGAGAGCGCCCCACAGGGAGTCACTCTCCCTGCGGGATAAGGTTCAGTAACGCAGGATGCGTTCGTGATTACGGTACCAGCCGGCCAACAAATCCGAGGATACGGCCAGGCAATGTCGCCAGCTCCTGTCCGATCAGCAAAAACTGCTCAGGATGAAAGTGACCATATAGCAACACTGATGTCACCACGCCCGTTAAGGTCATCCCCAGCAGCAGGCGGTTACGCCGCCGCCGGAACTGCGCCTCTTTTTGCTGTACCTGCAGATGCAGGTACAGCCCCAGCGTCTGCAGCTCGGCAAAGCGGGCAAATTCTTCCCGCCGTAAGGCCTCACATGCCTCGTCATAGCGCAGCAGCTCCGTCGGATGGTTCTTCTTCAGAAAGCTGCGATAACCGCCATCCCTCATAGTGTGATAATGTCGGTCAAATTCCGCCTGTAACCACTGGTTGAAACGGTTACGGGTTCTTCGAAAAACTTCCGGTTCTGCTACTGTGGATGCAGGGGTTTCGTTAGTAGTCATTACGCTCATACAGACTCCTTTTGAGTAAAAAAATCTGACGGCGTCCCCCTCACGGGTTTCCCCGTCAGGGTAGGTGGTAAAACTGATTAACGATCGAAAGTGAATGTCACCTGACCGTCTGAATATTCACGTTTAATACATACGTTCTGCCACAGTGGGGCATGAAGGTCACCATCAGGCGGGAGACAGAAATAGCCAAACTCCACTATTCTCTGCCCCAAAGGCACCTGACTGAGTGCCTGAAAACCGTGGTATATCAACCGCTGCAGCCGTTCGTTTTCACAATCCGTAGCCTGGGGGTAATTTACCAGTTGTTCCCAGACCGGCTCCTCGATAGCGACGGCCGGCGGCGTGCTGCTCAGCAGCGCCATCATATCCATCATGCGGCCTCATCATTAACCGGGGCTGTTGTCACTACGTCAGTAACCAGCACTGACACTGGAGCATTCCGCCGGTTCTGCCGCCGGTGCCGGCTGCCAAGAAACCGCAGCAACATCTGCTCAGCCACCATCACGGATTCCCTGTCGTCTACAAATTGTCGCTCGCTGTAATACGGCTCCGCAGCCTCTTCACCGAAGTAAAGCAGCTCCACGCCGGGTTTCAGCGCATCCCTGAGCCGGAGAACAACGGCCCGACCGCAGAACTGGCCATCATCGGCCAGCTGCCAGCGACCGGTATACACCGTTCGGGGGCGCCAGTCGGAGGCCTGCAGTCTGGCCTGTCTTCGACGATATAACACCGAAATACCGTGATACACCGTCAGCCCGGTCCAGCGCATGACGCGCCAGAGATGGTGGAACAAAAATACAAACAAGCGGGTGGTTAACATCATTGTGAATCTCCTTCTTCTCAGAACAGACGCAGCACCAGTAACAACATTGCCAGCATGAGGGTTCCCGCCAGCTTCAGCAGGAGCATCAGGCCAATAAGCTTTATCAGTGCTGCTCGGTCGCGGGAATAACACTCCTCATGCACCAGATGGCGTACGCGGTTTTCCTGCTCCGGAGTCAGTGTGTTGCCGGTTTTTTCACAAACCGACGGAAGGTGAATGTGAGACATAGGATCCCTGTAGAAATAAAGGAACCTGCCCCTGACGGGGCTGGGCCCCGGGGTGTGAAACAAAACAATACGACCCCGTCAGCAACGACGGAAAATATGAATAATGGAATTATCAACCCATATCAGGCCTCCTGCGTAAAATGCGGGAGCCCTGGCGGGCATCCCCGCAAGGGTAAAAAAGTTGATACTATGGCATTCTCGGTCTTTCAACCTCCAGCTGTTCCCTCATCGGGTTGCCACTGACAGACGAAAGACAGGAATGGTTAGCCGGTAATGTTCCAGGGAGCACCGCAAAACAACGGCAGCGCTCAGCCAGCCGACCCAGACAGGCCTGTAGTACAGACCTCAAAAAGTTAAAAACAATCTCATGCTAAGCAGGAACATACAGCCAGCCATCAGCTTCTGCAGCGCATATAGCCCGGTCTGCCCGGGCTTCATTGCGCCCCAGAAGAACAGCCTGTGTCCAGACGGGTTCACACAACATTCTCCCCATATGTTCAATCGAGCCAGTCAGTTCATGTCCGGCTGTTGTCAGAACGTCAATATCTTCTGATTCAAGCCTTTCCATAAATTCACCAAAAGCCATACCACAGTTGAATACCGCACATTCAAGCTCCGGTTCCTCCTGCCTGTCATCATAAAGCGGATATAAACCGGCGTTCAGAGAAGCCTGGATACTCACCAAATCGCCCTCAATCAGTGAAAGCCAGATCAAAACGTCAGTACGGTTTTTCAGTTGATAAACGTTCATAAATCCTCCTGTCAGAACAGCAACAGAGGGATTTACCCCCTACGGGGAAAAATCCCCTGTTGGGTGGAAACGTTAATGCAGTGGAAATTCGTATTCTAATCGGTCAGTTCCCAGGCATAGCGAAGATGTGCAAGTTCAAGTGCCTGGGAGTACGCGGTATTCATGGCACAATGAAATGAATCAAACTCGCCACAATCCACCACCTGTTCATAGCGTGGATTCATCCAGCCGGAACGTTTGTTCACGACTGCGTGAAAATGGTCGTTATCATCCAGCCAGACCTCCGCCTGAAAACGCAGATAACCGGTGTGATTGGCGATCCATTCACTTTTGCCATGACGTATACGTGGCAGTGCCTTATGCAGAATACTGACCAGAGAAGTCAGAAAGATGTTCATAGTTTTCTCCAGAAGTAAAACGGAGAAAACCATCACCGTATCGGGGAGGCTTTCCCCGATGGGCAGGATGTAAGATTTGTGGTTTAAACGTCTCAAAGCGAGCGATACGAACGAGCGCTGCACTGGCTTTTTGTTGCGCTTCCTTCAAAGAAAACACTGGACCAAAATGAGCAACAGTCTGTACCCGGAATACCGGTAAAAAACCTGCCACAGTGGGAAGATTTCCCACCGGAAATGCTGAAAGACGAGTATCGAAGTGTGAGTGTTGAGGATATCTTCATCGCAAAAATTGCGACAGCCATTTCCAAAGATTAAAGGGCTGTACCACCCGAAGGCGTCACCTCTCAGGCTACGGTGACATTGGTGTGCAATCACCCGAAGGCGTTCCTCTCAGATCACTGGAACATTGGTGGTTGCCTCAGGCAACGTTTTAAGCGTTACTATATTAACCAGAGAGAGAATGAAAATTCAAGACCTTAACGGAAGTGTATTAGCTCAGATTTGACCTTACACAGCTATGACACAGACCTGAACCTAATCTGACAGGCAGGTCTGTGCCAATAGTGGACATGCGGCTAAGTAAACTTTCTACGTGCCCTAACACCAGAACTAATAAAACTGGTGTGGCATTAAATTAAAGGCTATATTTTAATATAGCGTTGATATTATAACTATTTTTAAGGGAGATTATTATACCTCCCTTAATGCGCATTATAAGAAATTTTCAAACTATTTCTTTTCATTCAACAGGTAAGTTGTGCTTTTTAATGAAAGATAACTTATCCCAGTAGCCTCTTTGAAATATAATTTTATTATTTACTATTTGAAAAAAACCGCAACCTCTCAAACCTAATGATGAACGCCACTCTAAAATTGCCCATTGTCCATCTTCGAAAATGTTTTCGACGATACAAACCATCTCTGGGATAGAAAAATCTTGTTCAAACATTTTCCTTATAGCCTCTTTCCCAATAACTGGCTCATTGGCAACCTGATGGTTTATTGCATTATCATCATATAATTCTGAAATGATTTCTACATCTGCATTATTAAATGCGTCAACCCATTGGCAAAGTATCTCTTTTGGCTTCATGTAATTCATCTCCAAAACTATAAGGGCTTCCCTATTTAGCATATCATCAAGAAACATTAATTTAACACTTATTTAAAACATAACCGAACTTTTATAGTGCTATAATAACTCCAATATCACGAACCACAGTGTGAGGAGTTTCTCAGTTTCATGTTAAAATCGGGTTCAGGATTTGATTATGTGCTACCAGTGAAAAACGTCAGATCAAACCCAAGCTAATACAACTGAAGTTTTTAACATATCGAAATTCATAATCATGTTCGAACCAAAATCACCCTGACACCTATTAAGATAGTCTTCCTGGTTTAGACGTCTTACTCATCCTCCAGACATTTTTGACTATACACTCGCTTTATATAGTCACCCCTGCCATCACCGTGACCTAAATCAATGGATGTCAAAGCGCTGGCTTCCTTTTGACTGAAACCTTTTTCAAGGTAATATTTTTCCGCATCCTGGGCATATGCATAGCGTAAGGAATGATTTGAATTTTCATATTTCAAACCACCGACCCTGCGCATGACATTAATATAACGATCAAGCGCCTGTTGAAGGGACGGCCTGTCTATTAATTTTCCATTATTTTTATCTGCACAAGAAATCGCGTTATTGATCGCCGATAATACTTTTTCTTTATCAACAACACGTGTATCTCGTGAACGGCCTCCTTTTGTGCCAAATATTACTCTTACTCTTTCGTCACCACGTAATATAGCCTGCCTCCACGTTTTAATTGATTTCACTGCCTGAACAGCTTCTTCATTACGCAATCCCAAATAACGGGAAAGTTGCATTACCGCTGCAACACCTTCATCTTTCGCTTTAATCAGAGCGAGCGCCTCGCGAAAGCGCTCGTCTGATATAGCCAACTTAGTGCCCATACGACTTGCACCTGAAATACCCAACGATTTATTGCTTAATCGCTCGTGATTCGGATCAGCCATTTTAGACTTACCAGACTGATTAAGTATGGTTCGAATTCCGGCCATTTCGTTCTGTAAAGTCCGGTTAGAAATGCCTTCAGCCTTACGACTCTCAATATACAATTCAACATGCCGGACCTTAATCTGTTGCGCAGAACGAATTTGTACATTTAAATCCAACAACCGATGAGATAATCGCTCTGCTATTTTTGAACGATCTGATACTGTTTTAAAGCTACCCTTCCCCTCTCTTGCAAGAATGACGAGCTCACGTTTCAACAATTTACTTCCCCTGGACATGACAACTCCTTAAACAAAACGTACAACAGCAGACCTTCGTTCTCGTAAACGAAAACCTGTTGTTCTGCGTTCAGATGAACGAATATGAAAATTAAATTTTAATAACATATACATCCCTCCCCCGACGACATGGTTTGAATTGCGCCTCCAGCGTCTTAACGGATATCTGTGCATCAGGGAATGCAAGATGTTGAGGTATTGCGAGGTCCCAAATCAGTGAGAACTGACCGCAGCCGTAGCTGTACCCGTCGCCAGGTCGCCTCCGACGTCATTTTTTATGACATCGCCATCGATATCGCGTTAATTATCTCCTTTTCAATAAGTTATACGTAGGCATTACGGTTTCCCACTTCGTACGTTGAGGTTAAATGATGTATCAGGACGTTTTTCCGGTTGCACTACGTATCGTTCAGATTGTCAAACAGATCCGTATGGCCTGATATAGCTGGTTAAATCGTTCGGCGCTTCGCGCGTCACTTTGTCGTCGTTTCACTTGAGCAAAGTGACGCGCTCATCCTCGAAACGCTCAATGCGTCGTCCGGAAGATGCCCCAAATGTTGCGACGTTCGTCGCGCCAAATGGCTGGCATACCCGTACATGCAAAGTTTGTTCGAGCACAAGGCTAAAGAAGTAGTACTAAAAGATACGGAATAAAACCGTAAACAGAAGATTAACTTGTCTACTGACAGTTAAGGCAGGTAAAAACAAATAGCGGAAAACGGTACATACGTAGAAAAATATCTTCGTCGCAGAACAACACGACAGCCGTTTCCAAAGATTAAAGGGCTGTACCACCCGAAGGCGTCACCTCTCAGGCTACAGTGACATTGGTATGCAATCACCCGAAGGCGTCCCTCTCAGATCGCCGGAACATTGGTGTTGTGATCACCCGAAGGCGCCCCTCTCAGATCACAGGGACATTGGTGGGTGCAAGTAATACACCATTTACAACATTGGTATAGTAGATCAATGATGCTCCGTTGATCAATACAACCTGGTCTCTACCTGAACACTGCCGGGGACATAATTCTTCGCCGGAGAGGCTTTGCATTCTCCCTAACCTGCAGGACGGGGTTTCACCGGCCACCTGAAAATTAATTAGCCTCAAACAGTACGCTCAGATGTTCCCCGCCCTGAAAGAACTTTGCATCAGGTAATTATTTAATGTGCCTTGTTTCGTCAGTAAGCCTCTCTTTAAGAAACTTATACTCAGGAGTGGTCTGGTTTAATTCACCCCGTAACGAACCAGCATGACCTACTGTGACATGACAGGATACGCATTTGAGTGCAGAGTTCGTATTGCTCATATCTTTGTAGAGTTTATGCATTTCAAGTGATTTAGGGTTATCAGCCTTCGTCTTATCCAGTAACTGGTTGTGGCACTCTAGACAACCAGAGTCATAAACGTATGATTCTCGCTTTTTACGGTTTTCCAGCCAGTTAATATCAGACGTATCAGTAAACGTTTTTTTAATCACATCATTGGTGCCCTGTACCCCTTTAGAGATTAAGTAACCAACCGTACTGGTATGCGGCAGATGACAATCCACACATTCCGCGCTGAATCCATGTGGATTGTTTCCACCGTGAGTATCCTGCTGATAGGTTTTTACCATTGGCTGCATTTCATGACATGCCCCACAAAATTCCTCATTACCCGTTGTTTTAACGACCTCAACGCCCAACAGGCTTATACCAGTGGCAACCAGAATAGTTACGCAGGCTAATAATATTACAAACCGTGTTCTGCTCATGTTATTTCCTTATTTAAGGCGTAGCCCCAAACCAGTCCCGCGTATTGTCATGGCAGGTCTCACAAAGATTACTTGATGGTTTATGTTCGGCATGGCATTCATAACAATCCAGATCCAGGCCATCATGTAATGAGCGATGAGGATTGGTGTGGTTTACATCCATAAAGCCTGTCCGTTTCGCTACCTTCTCTGCACTGCCATGACAGGCAAGGCAATCTTTAGTTGCGAGAGGCTTAAAGGCACTGACATCTTGTTCTTTATGGCATGCAGCACAAGACAGATTGAGCTTTTTATGATGTGGCTTGAGTGCATAATTTATAGTTGACTCGCTCACGAGGCTTTCACTGCCTGATGCATTATTCTTTTCATCCGCAGCTAATACAGAATAAAACAAACATAATAACGCCGTTAATACCGTTAACACTTTCATTATAATTTCCTGATGTTATCAGATTAACTTTCGGGATTTTCCTTTGCCGCATTCTCTCCGGCAATCATGCCAAAAACGCCGCAATCCAGGCTACCGCAGGCTGTCAGTCGGATATAGCCATAGCTACCTGCAGATGCTTCACCACAAACAAAAATGCCCGGGATCGGTTGTTCAGTGGCAACATCAAGTGGACGAGCTTCACTATTAATCATGGCTCCTCCCTGGCTGTAGTTATACCGGGGGTTTAACCACATTGCATAGAAGGGGGCTTTACCAATATTGACAGAGGTTTTTAGCAGGCTACGTGGTTTGCCAAACTTATCCTTATCACTGGCCATATCTCGGTTGTATTCTTCAATGGTTTGTCTGAGCTTATGAAGATCCATATTAAAATTACTGGCCAGTGCCTCTAGTGTATCGAATTTCCACATGGTACCTTCAGTCCCGTTCTTTCCTTCAAGCGAAAGATTGAGTCTCTGCTTATCATGGTAATTATCAATTCCGGTCTGGTCATAAATCAGAATGATCTGCTCACCATCAATTTTCATGCGTTCGGACAGTATTTTTAAACCCAGCCCCTGGCGGTCATTGTTATTGTATTCATCAACAAAACGTTTGCAGGTTCGTGGATTAACTAATATGCCCCACAGAATATCTTCCGTGGGAATAGGGAACGCAAATCTAAAAAGTGTCATATGGATGGGTTTAAGCCCGGCTTTAATCATCGCCTTTAAGGCTCCGGCAGTTGCTCCGGGGTTAGCTGTTGATACAGAATTATAGAGTGCGCCAACTTCATCCCCTCTGAATTTCCGGTCCTGGTTATACCCTCCGGTTGCCATTACAAGACCGCGTCTGACTCTGTAATACTTTACTGTGCCTGTACTGTTGAAGTCTGGAGAATCATTCAGGCCAAAATCTTTAACTTCACGATTAAATATATAGTTTTCCCTGACTCTTACACCGATTACCCGGCCTGTCTCGTTACGGATAATTTCTTCCAGCAATACCTGTTTGCGAATTTCAATATTCGGCAGGTTTTCTTTCACGTACTTCTGCAAACTTTTGACAATACCACTGCCACCGTTCACTGGCCAGACGCAACGGGGACGAGAATGTCCTCCCAGCGCTTTAATCCCGGTGCCGTTACCCATCGTTTTATCAAATTCAACACCGTGGTCGCACAGAAAATTAAATAGAGATAACGTATTCTGTGCAATGGTTTTTGTGAGATCACTATGGTTATATCCCCGGGCCTCTTTCTCAATATCGGCCAGAAGCAGTTCCCATGAATCATCGGTGATGCCCGCTTCCTTTTGCCACTGAGAACCGACCACCGCCATATTTAATCCCGATATCAGCGATGAGCCACCCAGTCTTGACATCTTATCGGCAATCACGATTTTCATTCCAGGCGTGGTTTCCGCTGCTCTTATCGCAGCCGTGAAGCCAGCCATCCCGGTGCCGACCACTAAAATATCCATCTCCTCATCCCAGTTTATACCAGTACTTTTCCTTTGTGCACTCGCCTGAACCGGGAGAAGAGTGGCCAGTGAGCCTGCCGTCGCGGAGGCAAGGCCGAGTTGAATAAACCGACGTCTGGATGCGTTATTTTTCATATCAACACCTTTCTGAAATTCGCTTATGTGCTGACACACTGCATTAACTTCTCACGCCTCCCTATAGTGGTTTACCGCATAAGTTTTGAATCGTTGATATATATCAAAATAGCCATGGCTATTACAGGTAGTTTAATTCTTACATCAAACAGTTAAGTGTGGCTGATATGAGATGCAGATTTAGTAACTGTCATACCCTGTACAGCATAGTTTTCATGATAATCTTATCATTCTCATCCGTCCTGCACGCTGAATCTTATCAACAGAGACATATCATCCGGGTTGGAATATTATCTTTTGACGATATAAATAAGGGTGTCTCACGGTGGCAACCTACAATAGATTATTTAAATCATACTTTCCCACAATATCAATTCATACTTGTTATGGGGGATGTAAAAAGTATCGATCAACTGGTTGCAAACGGAACGATAGATTTTGCCATAACCAATGGTGTCAAATTACTGCAGTATCAGACCGAGTATAATGCAGTAAGAATGCTGAGTTTAAATCCAGTTACAGGGGATCCGCAGCATGCCATAGGGTCAGCTGTCATCGCCCGCAGCGACATGCCTGAAATTAAGGACTGGAGTGAGCTAAAGGATAAACGTATTGTTGCGACTACACCCCAGGCATTTGGAGGATATCAGATCATAACCCGCGAGTGGGTTAATGATGGTATTACCCCTGTGAAAGATTTATCCCACCTCAGATTTACAGGAATACCCCAGGAAAATCTGCTGTCCCAGTTGATAAATAATGAAGCGGATATTGCCGTACTACCAACCTGTGTACTTGAGCAGGCTATACAGTCTGGTCGTTTCAGGAATACACAATTCAAAGTCATTAAACAAAACAAACAGTCGATGTTTCCTTGCCAGAGTTCAACACCGCTATACCCACACTGGACATTTTCAAGAATGCAACATGTCCATGAGCAACTGGCCAGTGAAATAGCCATGAGCCTGTTATCGATAAAGGCCGGGGATCCCCCTGCAGTTACAGGTGAGTATAAAGGGTGGACTGTGCCCGTTAATGATAAAAGTGTCATAGCGCTCATGCAGGATATTGGACTGTCAAACAATAGCGACCATATAAAGATATTATGGCAAAAATACAGGGGGTGGCTGTTCATTGCACTGGGATATGGCCTGCTTCTGATCGGTTATCATCTGCGGGTCAATTACCTGGTGAAAATAAGAACACGCAAACTGGAAGAAATGATGGAGTTAAACAAAGCTTCAGCCGAATGGATACGTGTTCAACAGGAAAAATTCTATTCCGCACAGCGCTTTTTGTTATCAGGTGAAATGGCTGCCGGTCTCGCTCATGAACTAAATCAACCACTTATGGCGATAAATAACTATGTAGTTGGCTGCAGAATGCGTTTACAACAACAACCGCTGGATATCCAGTCTCTGGATCAGGCACTACAGCAGGCAATCCGGCATACCGCCAATGCCAAAAACATTATTCAGCGCTTAAGATTTTTCATTAAACATCACCCCGAAAAGCAGGAAGCAATCTGCCTGAATGACGTTATCTCAAATGCGTTAGCCCTGTTTTCCAGTGAAATCCAACGCGAGAAAATCACTGTCGTCATACCAGAATCTCCCAGGGTTGTTATCTTTGCCGATGAAATTCTTATTCAGCAGGTTCTTGTTAACCTTATTCGTAATGGGCTTGATGCACTTAAGCTACAAAATTCTCCGGACACCTATCCACAGATAACTTTCACGATTACGGAGTCTGACTCCAGTGTATTGCTGAAAATTCTTGATAATGGTGTCGGGCTTACTCAGGAACAGGCCGAACATTTGTTTGTGCCCTTTGTTACCAGTAAGGACAACGGACTTGGATTGGGTATGGCTATCTGTAAACGCATTATTGAAGCGCATAGTGGGCGAATCTGGGCAGAATCAGTATCTGAAGGGGCCTGCATTTGTATCAGGCTACCCTTGATGAAGAGGGTAACAGCATGAGACAGAAACGTGTTTATCTTGTCGATGATGATCCCGGCATCCGGGAGTCACTGACCTGGCTGCTGGGTGCTGCGGGTATTCAGTTAATCTGCTTCACTGGAGCAGAATCTTTTTTGAAGCAGGCGGACAGCACTCTTCCTGGCTGTGTGTTGCTGGATATCTGTATGCCGGGAATGACGGGCGTTGAGCTTCAGGAGCACTTGTTATGCAAAGAAAATATACTCAGCATTATTTTCCTTACAGGGCATGCAGACGTACCAACAGCCGCACATATTTTTAAAAATGGTGCCTTTGATTTGATGGAAAAACCCGTGGACACAGATGAACTGTTGCGGGGCATACATCTGGCCTTAGCAAGCAGTGAGAAAAAATATGAATGGCATGCTGGTCGACGGCGGTTAACGGAAGCCTGGGAGGAGTTGACTGACAGAGAGAAACAAATACTGCTACTGGTACTGGAAGGTTTATCAAATAAAGTCATTGCCGATCGACTTCATCTTGCTTTGCGCACTGTTGAGATTCATCGCCATAACATGATGAAAAAAATGGGTGCTGACTCTGCTATCCAGTTAGCCCACTCCGTGTCAAAATATATGGACATCAATGAATTCAAGGCTGCCTCGCATTAAGGTAAAGGCAAGTAAGATGCCAGCCAAACCTGTTTGAGAAGCAGGTATAGCGCAACTGAGCGGGACAGGGGACGCGCTAAACCATAATGACAGAATTACCGGATAACATGTCACCGCCCGGAATAGTTATACTGTCGCCAGGATGCTGTCCAGTTTAGCGAACCGTCCATGCCGGGCTGAAATCTTCTTCTTCGAATAATTCAGTCAGTCCACTTATCTGTTTCAGACGAAGAACTTCGTCCCTGTCCATTCCCAGCTCCAGGCCAATACGTTCATCTGCCCATCCGAGACGGGCCAGATCTCTGACAATATCTGACATCGACGCTATCTGATGCTTTCCCCGGGCGCGGTTATGCCTGATTGTGGAGGCAATTCGTTCCGCCTGCCCCTTTCGTTCGGGATTGATGCAGGTGACTGGAAGCCAGCCTTTCAGGCGTTTTCCTGCTCCTGACTCGCGTCTGCCCAGCAGTTGCCGGTGAAAACCATCCACAACCAGATACTGCCCTTTCTCTTCAGATACCACCACTGGCTGGGTAAAACCGTCCTCCTGCAGTGAGCGCTGCAGCAGTTTTTTCTCTCCGGCAGCCATAACATTGGGGTTGTAATCGTTGGCCACCACTTCGCTGGCTTTCACCCACAACACCAGGTCCACTGGCTCCCGGGAAAAGGGACTGAGTTCATGAAGTGTCTGGCGAAAATGATTAAGGGCTGCCACTTTTTCGTCATCTGAAATCGACTGAGTGAAATACCGGGTAATGAGACTGGCCACCTGTTCCCTGGTTACAAGATCCCCCATTCCTTCCTCCTCTGTTTCATACGCTCCTGGTAACGTTCGTAATGCCGGGGCTTATTCGGGCTGAAAGATAATGTCCGGCACCAGAAATCATTTTTAATCAGTGTCTTGCATATCCGACGCCAGGAGGGAATATCCCTGCTGCCCAGGTCATTGTCCTGTTCATCCGGAATATCCTCCGGGTAACCGTGCGTCTGATACCAGCGCAGGTATACCGCTATCTTATTCCGGTAATGCTCGGCTGTTTTTTGTGGCATGACATCGAGAAGAAACATGGCATAGCTTCGCCAGGTATGATGTGCTGGTCTGGAGATACGTTTGCGCAGGGCAAAATAAGCCCCACTTTCATTAGCATAAATGGCCCCGCTGGCCGCGCCGGATACGCGGGCACACATTCGCGCCCAGGTCTCGGGCTCCAGTACATGATAAAGCCACAGACCGCGGCGCTGTTCGGGACCAAAAGGCTCACAGACCCGCATATTCCGCAGGGGGACACCGGCTCTGTACATCAGGTCATACAACGGGTTGTAAATGGCACCCGTGCGGGCGTGGTAAATCCAGATGTCCCGGGCTTTCCAGTCATACAGAGGGCACATCGTGTAATAGAACCCCTCGGGAGATGCGGTGGTCCAGGGTTTGTCATCGGCATAACGAAGCTTTCGCTGGCTGGTAAGGCCTATAAACCGGTTCAGGGATTCATCTGCACGAACGCCGGTCAGTATGGCCACTCCACACTGATTGCCCGTAAACCATGTCGAAAATGCCGGGACAAACTCTTCAAACGTCATGGCATAACGGTAAAATGGAAAATACGCCATATCAGTAATGGCATCTTCCGGTGGCTGACGGACCCATTCCACATCGGGCTCCCAGCAGACCCATTCCGGCTGAAACTGTGAAACACCATTTACCGTCGTCAGCGGGAGAGCCACCCAGAAAAACGTCTCCGTCACATCACTGTAGAGCTCCTTCATTTTCTGAACATGCTCAATCGTGCACTGATACTGGGCTTCCCAGTCAATGAAAAGGACAGAGAAACGCCGGTGTTTCCTGCGGGCTATTGTGGCGGCGATATGAAACAGAACGGTTGAGTCTTTTCCACCTGAAAAAGACAGGCAAACCTGAGAAAAGGTATCAAATATCCACTCCACACGGCTTGTGACCGCAGACAGCACATCCTCCCCGGTTCTGATCTTCTGTATTTGATTACGTTCCATAATGACGTCGTCTGACATAAATACCTGAAGGCCAAAGCCCGGTAGTGTTAAAGTATTTGTTATGTGATCTATTAACCCAAGTGTTATTCTGCTGACAATATTAAGATGAATTTTCTAACTCATATTTGATCTGCCCCCCGAAAATGGAAACGTAAAGTTCAGGAGCCTTAGTTTCCAGAGTATAGGTTAATATTTCTAAAGGTTCATTTGAGATAATTTAATATAAATTTTATCAAGTGTATTATCGTTACTGTCTGAAATTGTAATAACTCCTATATGCATAAGAAAATCTTAAGGATTAGTTATGTCTGGAAGTATTCTCAGGTTCAGAGTCATCTCCGCTTTAATATTTTCCATTCTGGCTCCTTATGTCGCAGCCACTCCTTGCTTCATTGATAACTCTGTGGCGAAAGACACACATATGCTTTCTAAACTCACCACAAACAAAGATTGTAATGATACTGATTCAAATTCACGGAAATCTGTAAGTGAAAAAATCATAAACTCTGTTGCAGAGAAACAGAAGATAAATCAGCAAATTATGACAATAGACCTTGAAATAGGATTATTGCGGACGAAGAAAGGAAGCATGACTGCACAGGATTATGAGAGTAAAATGCGTGAGCTGACAAATAAACGTTTGGCTTTAAAAAGAAAAATTAAATAATCAACGTAATAAAACTATTTCATCTGAATGGAAATCATGTCGAGTCGATAGCCCGTAAACACAGCCTGTATGAGTTACAAACTAATGTAAAGGAGTTGTGCATGAGCATTGAGTATTTCATAACTGTTTTTATTATTTGCCTGTCCCCGGGAATAGGCGTGGTTTATACGCTGTCGGCAACACTAGGCGGTGGATGGAAGGCAGGATTTTGGGCTTCTGTCGGATGTACAATTGCTACCGTCATTCATCTTATAGTCGCTATGGCTGGTTTGGCGGCCGTTCTTCATACCAGTGCAGTATTGTTTCAGACAATTAAATTTTCTGGTGTGGCCTATCTGCTCTGGATGGCCTGGGCGGTACTGAATGACCGCGGAGGACTGTCCGTAAGACCTGTAACGTCGGTAACATCAATGCGACTGGTTAGCAGGGGGATTTTGCTGAATATCCTGAACCCCAAGCTTCCTTTATTCTTTATGGCATTTATTCCGCAATTCGTGCCAGCCGGAAGCAGCCCTGCTCTTTTGGTTGAGCTTGGTATGGTCTTTACCATAATGACTTTTACCGTGTTTATGGGGTATGTCGCATTAGCATCCACAGGTCGTCAGAGAGTGATGCAAAGCGCCACGGCGATGAACTGGCTGCGACGGGCATTCTCTGCCTCTTTTGCTGCTCTTGGGCTTAAGCTGGCAATCGAAAAGACATAATGGGTTGGGAACATGAAGGCGCTGTACATAACGGTGCTTTCATCCCCAAAATGTTAAACCAATCAATAACCCCACATTGATCGCCACAATGAACTTGATGTTTTCTTCGCCAGTTGAGATGCTGAGATTATGAAGATACCCACATTCAGGAGCACAGCAGATGAACGCACAAGCACGCGGTGCCCGGGCCGCAAGGCTTTATAAAAGGGCTAAGTCAAAGCTGATTTCACTCGACCATTTCTGTGTTCAAAAAGCCAGAGAGCATAAGCTGCCCGCCTGGACTGGTCATCTCCCGGTAACTATCCTAACTGGGATTCTTTTTGCTGCAGTGATTTTTGGCTCACTGCTTTTCGTGGGTATAAGCCTGTTTATTTTCGCGCTTATTCTGCTATCTCCAGTGTTATCAAGAAATCTAAATTCTGATCCTTCATACAAAGCCAATTATGAAAAATTTTCTTGGGAAAAAAATAACTATGAACAATTTTCTTGGGAAAAAGAAATGTATGAACGTGAAGATGATTAGCTGGGTATTTGAGCGGCGACTCACTTTTAATGAGTAGCTAGATACGATCATAATTTGTAAAAGTAAAGGCACCGTTTTTTCCTCCAGTGCCCTTATAATAGCTAACCTTTGCTAATAGTTCTCTCTATTACCCCTCCAGCTTTACCACCTGCAGCTTTAGAATCGTGGGAACCAGATTTCAAAGCTTCATTGATAACACCTCCAATCGTCACTCCAGCCCAGGAAAGCGCCCCCATCCAAACTGCCGGCAACACCAGGAACATCGTACCCATAACAAAGTTCATGATCAGGTCATCTGCACTATTCTGAAAACCGGCCACATTCCATCTGCTATGACTGTCGGAGCCATACATGATCTCCAGAAGCCAGCTATCCAGCCAGCGCGCCAGCTCCCACCAGAACGTAAGAAAATGCATCCCAAGCGTCACAAAAGTGAGAGTGACTACTGTCTTATACTCATACGTCCCGAATACCAGCACAAGGGGGATTAGTACGTACATGGCCATCAATAAGAGCGCCTGAACCATCGGTAACGCCTGGCGCATGGCATCAAATGCGGGGAACGCCCCAAGGGCACCCACACTGGTCCCCAGCACCGAAGCCATGCGATTTACAGCATTATCTAACGTAAAATCGGCATTACCGCCATAACCAGCATAAGTACGTCCATTCTGTGACACAGAGAGACTTGTCGGACTGACCAGACGTCGAATTAACGCTTCCGTGTACTCCTCTTTGCTGACCATTCCCTTAAATGCTGCCGCCATGCGTGTCATCGTGGTGGTATTTACCGTATTCAGCACACGGGATTTCAGGCCGGTCTTGTTCTGAGACCACCACTCGCTACACGTCGGATACCCCCCCTGCCCGGTATTTGCGTACCCGTCATCGCGGCTTTGCGACCAGGGGAATGCTGGCCTGGGCAACTTCGATTGCAGCTGCGGGTAGAAATCCTTCAGGAATAATTTCGACCCCAGCCATTCAATATCCCTGAGTACATCAATATCCGTTGTTCTCCCCCCATCCTGCCGTTTCCATAACGCAAAAGCCTGTGAATAACAGTCACTGGTAAAATCCTGCAACTCTTGCGCCAGAGCAGGATTGGTTATCTGCGTATGCTGAACGTCAAAACGCACCTGCCGCAGGTCTGGCCGGCAGGGTAAACTTGCCACAGCCGCCTGAGTGACGCCTTTGGAAATCATATGCATAAATGCCCACCACACCGGTGCCGATGCAGTCATACCACTCATTGTTGAAACCACACTACCGTAGCCTGAATCCCCGGGCTTAACCGGTGTCCAGAAACCACACTGTTTCGCACGGGTTGTATCAAACGTCAGCGTTGTCAGTGACACTGTCTGAGTGGGGACACAGCAGGCGATAATGACAATAAATGCCCCGTAAATAGCGTGCTCCATCCGTCGGGCCGACAGGATACCTTTATTACCCTCATCATCCCCTTCTTCCCGTGTTTTGATCCAGATACCAATGATTTTAAAGCCCAGAGGTAATGCAAAAAGTCCTGTGCCTGTCAGAACATCCCACAAACCGTTATTAACAACCCAGCCCAGAATCGTCAGGATGTACTCAAGATAGCTCGATGTCGTCATCTTCTACCTCAACACTGAATATTCGCAAATCGCGACAAAACCAACAGAAACGACAGCAACCCGCAGAAGACTCTGACGCAGAGCCTGAGAAGAGCCAGGGGAGTGATAACAACGCCATATCCCCCAACCAGTCACGCTGTAAAGCATCAGCCGCCACAGAAGCCACAACAACCAGGTTTCCTTCATCCAGATCCGAAACTGGGCTATTTCAGACTGATAACGAAACCCTAAATCAGCCAGTGCAAGGGACAGGCACGTAAACATAACCAGCATGAACATAAGCGTCAGAATAAATCTCAGAAATGAAGATGTTTTGATTAAGATCCTCAGTTTCATTGGCTGTCCCCTGGTTTACGTGTTTCAAGCTCACTCAGCCGGGTATCAGCATTTGTCTGCGATTCTTTTTGAGGATTGGTGACCGAACGATTTTCTTCGCGCGCAACCACAACCAGCGCGGTATTTTTTGCCACTTCCCGACGCAGTTCCATCTCCAGCTTAAGAGAGTTAAGCTCGCGATCGAGAGCTTCAATACGGCGATCGGCTTCAGCCATTGCCTGAGGCTGATCAGCGGCATTGGGTTCAGACTGGCCAGTCGTTAACATGCGACGCATCGCCAGACCGGTTTCAATCGTGTCGGACATGGCCAGTTCGCCAGCCAGTCTCTGAACCAACGCACCGGCATCAGGATCGCGTTTCAGGGCATCGATGACACCACGCGTTACCTTAAGACTGCCGCTTTTAATTTTATCCAGATTGGCCTGAGTCGGAGCCTCAGTACCATTTACAAGCTTTACCAGCTGTTCCAGATTCTCTTTGGTTGTATCCTCAAGCATGGGAGCAAAACCGGTACCGGCAATTGTCGTTCCCTGGGCATTATCAATCCCGCCGCTTCCGCATTCTGTGGCATCTTTACAGGTGCGAATACTCCGATCGCCCAGAACTTTTACGACCGCAGCTGCAGCTTCTTCAGAGTTTTTAAATTTCTGGCATGCTGACCCCTTGCAACTACCGGCGGATACCGTGCTGTTGCTGGTAACGCTCAGGTTATTCATCATGTTGTATCCTGCTTTAGCCAGATCACGCGTTGGCTGAATGGCAGGCTGGCCTTTCCCTCCGGCTTTCTTCCCGCCTACCCAGGTAGCGCCCTCCTTACCTGAAGCTTTGGTTCTGGCCTCTTCTGCCCGGAGCGCATCCCCGCCACTGGCACTGACCGCCTCCTTGTACTCTTCCCTCACAGCTGATTCTGTCCAGCTGCTCTTGTCACCCAAAGTGTAATCAGCCAGCTTGTTGGCCATGCTTTCACAATTCAGTTTCGATTTATCAAAAGCCAGACCTGCCTGAAGTACACCGTTGGTGATCATTTCATACAAACCCGGATTTGCTCGCTGAAGGATCATCGCCGGCATACTTGAGACCGCCCCGGTCGCACCGGTGATCACATCCCCCATCAAATCTTTGAAACCATTCGTGATGCCATTAAGCTGGTTTCCGACAGTAGTCTTTATATCAAAGTTGCCACACATCAAATCACTGCTCAGTCCGGCATCCAGCCCGATACGTTTCATTCCGTACATCGTCCCGGGAGTGGAAATCACCGAACCACCACCAATGCTGTAAAACAGCTTGTCACTAACCGCGCCATTGACTGACTTTCCATATCCATCGCCACTCAACGTGGGGGCATCCAGTAATGCAGCACTTAACGGTCCCGAACTGAAGATACCCAGCATGAGACAGAGGGATAAAATGGATTGAGATCTCATTTTCGATACTCCACTTAATTTATGTCGGTGCTATAGAGAAACGTTTGCCCACGGCGTTTACAGCAGCTATATGGCTGCCAGAGTGTCCAGGCGTAATTACCGTTTTCCGCAATTTTTCCTGTATCCGGGAATACGCTGCATGACATAGAGAGCGTTGGTGATAACTGCTGCCATTTATGATTTTGCGTGCCGGTATTCTCTTTAACAGGTTCGGGAGGCCAGTAACCGGCAGACGGGTTTCCGGTGAGGGGCTTATAGACGTGGATCTGGTTAGTTCGGGTGATAATGTCAGCTACACGCTGCGCAACGATTGCCCCGGATTTGTAGTCATCCTGCTGAGTAACAAAGCCGCTTCGGGGATAGAGATTTCCCCACATATTTTGTGCCGATGTGGAGCCGATTTCGCGTCTGCCAGGAATGAGTGCCTCAGGATAAACCGATTCAGGCACAGATATTTTTTGAATGTAGATGTCACTACAGTAACCGCCAGTCCCAGTAACAATGCCCCGGGCAGAAGTAACAGATTTGGATAAATCGACGCAGGCCATGACAAGTAAAGTAAGCAAGGGAGATAAACAGCCGGTTTAACAAACCGTTTGGCATGGTGATACAGAAAACTCGACTCATAACCCGCCCCGTAACGTCTCAGGTCACGACGACACAACCCGTCTATAACAGCGACGATGATAACCAGAACAAATAACGGGATGGATAAAACAAGAATTAATACCCTGACGGCAAAAACGACGGTGACATAAACCAGCGCAAGCAGATAATCGCTTAACGCTGATAATAACCAGGCCTGCACTTGTCCCAGAAAAAAAACAACAGAGTCAGAACTGCTTAATGTCTCCCTTTGTTCTTTCTGAATCCAGGTGAGTAATCCACTGTCCACAAATGCCCATTGGTAAGCTGACGAAATCCAGCCCATCGTAGTTACTGATGGTGAAGAAAAAATAAGGCTTTGAGTAAAATCTGCTGATAAATAGCCAAGTTCTTTATTCATAACGGACTGGGAATGCAAAGCTCCCTGATCTGACCAGAAAAAAAACATTCCTGCCCATTCAATAAAAACACCAGCCATCCAGGATACCAGCAGAAAAGCCAAAAGCCTGACTGGCCAGATCCACAAAACAAGGGTCAGCAGACCTGGTGGCTTGCGCGGTGGTGGAGAACTTTGAGAGCTGTTTTTTTCTGTACTCATAGCGCATCCACCAGATTATCTCCGGGGAGCACACTCCCTGACCACCAGGTGTCTCCCGTTCGGTAGTGTTTACGCATTGTAGTGACAATACTCTGCAGGTTTACCGGCATCATTTCATCATCAACGGATGCCGGCAGCGGCATACGAATCTTCCATAATCGCCCTCCTTCCAGCAGTGCAAAAGCCTGCCCTTTAGGTAAATTCATTACTTCTGCAGGAGATAAAAGAGGAACACGTGTACTACTTACTCTGTCCTGAACATTGGATGTGAAATCACTCCCCTGATCCGGATTGGATATATCTGTCACACCGGAAACCAGTGTTTTTGTATAAATTTCAACTTCAGGTAATTGCGTTGTCAGCAACTCAGCTGTCGTTTTCTCTCTCACACGAAGCATAATCATATTATTGAAATTGCCTGTGACCTGGGCAGCTTTAGCTGCATTACCAATTTTGGCCTCAATATCTGACCAGGTCTGGGTATAGGCTGTAACTTCAATACCCGCACCACCGCCTTTATTTATCATCGGAATGAATTCTTCTCCCATTAACTCATTGAATTCATCACAGTGAAGACTGATGGGTAACCGCTGGCTACTCCCTTCGGGCATATCATCAGACACTCCGAACTTATAAATATATCCAGCTGTTGAAACCAGATCGGCAAACATACTGTTACCTACCGCAGAAGCAACTTCAGAATCTGAAAGAGCATCAAGACCGACGTAAACAACACCGCCTTTCCGTATAATCTCCTGCCAGTCTATTAATGGGCGCGGATCATTCATATCACTGTAGTCAGGAGATAATAGTGCCGCAGTTTTGCCTGTGGTCAGTTTTTCCAGAAGAGGTAACAATGAAGCGACTATTTTATCGAAATATGTTCGATCATAACGTACAGCGCTACGCAACCCATCCAGTACGGGATCATATATTTTTTTGCCCTGCTCACTGGATAATGCCACTTCAATGGCCATAACCCGAATAGCATTAACCTGTCCCTGCATCGTACGTGGTAAATCATCCTCAGTCAGGATCCCCATCTGGTTTTGAACCATCAACCACAACTCCGGAGCCTGTTGAGTCAGTAACTTCTCGGCATAGGTCTCATAAAGCTCTGCAATATTTGTTACGTACCGCAGGATAAGTGAATAATCAGGTCGCAAACCAAGAACGACAAGAGCACGAGCGATGATATTGACAAAGCGCCATGCAAACTCTTTAAATGCAGCGTTATTTCCTTCTCCCCCAAGCTGCCCGGCAACACGTGAAGCCACTTCAGATACGCGTCCAAAACGGCCGACTGCATTATAACGGGCACTGATATCTGGCCAGCCAAGATGAAAGATATAAAACTCGTCGCTACGCCCAGCTCGTTTCGTCTCAGCCCACATTCGTTTCAACAGATCAGCATCACCTTTGGGATCAAAAACGATAGTGACATTTCCTCTGCGAATATCCTGCGTAATCAACAGTTCTGCCAGACGGGTCTTACCAACTCGTGTCGTTCCTAATACAAGAAGATGTCCAACGCGCTCGGTCAGACTCATCAAAACATTATCTTCCTCCATCTCGACACCATGTATCGCCGAATTACCACCAACAGGGGGTAATGGGCGTACCGGATTAAAAAATGAATCTCGTCTTGTCAGGCTACATAACCCAGGGAATGTATATTCATACCGTCGTTCAAACTGACGAGCCAGGGAGTAGAAAACTGACGGCTTCAGAAAGGGAGCAACTTCCGGCCGTTTCGTCTCAAGCAAACGTTGGGTATGCTTTTGCTCCCACATAAAGCCTTTCCCCAGAAACAAAAAATGTCGGCTTACCGGTATGGATTCGCTGGACATCTGATACCGGGGTAACCGACGGATATTGCGTCGATAGCGCAAGATGCGCAAACCCTGACGAGTTCTGATTGTTGTGAAAATGGCAAAACCGGCTGCAGTCACATAACTGACCTGTGGTGCTAACGCCATCGACCATGGTGCGACAACCAGAACAAAAGTGGCAGCCCCGCCAGCCGCAGCTGAATAGAGTTCTACTGCTGGCCTCAATAACGCCTCCATGACATAACGGTTACTCATAGCTTCTCCTTTCACACTGTTATGTAATAACCGGCTGCCCGGCAACTGACTTTGTTACTGGCCGGTGGTACCAGCACTGGCGCCCCGCCAGCAAATCAAGTAGTCGCTGCCCGCTGATCAGTTGTATTGTTCGCCAGCACTGCAGGTAATTAACGCTCTTTCTACCCGTCCGCCCTGTATGAATAAAAAATCCACAGCATTGCTCCCGGGTAATCAGTTCTCCGAACTCACGTATATGCTGCGGAGAAATAGTCCGTCTGTAGCGTTTTGCCTGAATTAACCAGCGCTTTCCGTCAATAAAAACCTGCCCATCAAGTCCGCCATCGCTACTGTAGGTCTGGTTTCTCACAACCAGGAGTCCCTGCCTCTCAAACGCCAACAACAGCAGCTCTTCAAACACATACGGGTTAATTTTTCGAAGATACTTTAGACGGGCCCCGTCTGAATCAAGCGCTGTCAGACGGCACAGCACACGCTCCGCGTTCTGTCGGTAGCGCCGGTGCCGGCGGTCGCGTGCGGACGGCATTTTCTTACGCCATATGGCAGGAATGAGAAGACAGAAAAGTAAAAGAAGAATGGCTGTGATCATGAGAGCCCCCTACTGGGCCAGACCGGTGGCGGTAATCAACACCGGGTAGTGGTTGAGATGCAAACGACGCGCTATTTCGCTTGCCGATGCCGGTAGCAGAATGACATCAGGTATGATTTGCTGAAGTTCCGACAATGCGTCCTTATCGCTGACATTCACCACCAGACCTGTAGCATGAAGTCGCTTAAGCTCATCACGCCGCATAGTCAACCACTCGCGTGAAAGCGAATCATCCCCAACAAGAAAGACCGGTGTCATGCCGTTCAGATTTAACTCACGGGCTTCCACTTTCCCTGCACGCATCTCCGGTGTGGTAACGGGCAGCATATCACTTACATCCGCAGGGGCTGCGGGTACAGATGCGCCCGTGGCGTTCAGTGACCTCGGCGGAGTGAACTCGTTGTTCTTATTATTGATGGCATCAAAAAGCGGCGCTGTTGGTTCTCCGCCAAGATCAGCAATCACATTGAGTGCTGCCATCGATGATGTTGTCAGCAAAATACTGACCATGAATGTCCTGAAAAAAAAACAGACAGAATAAAGTTTCACTGACGGGACTCCCTGGGTTCAACCCATTGCAATTCACGGTTGTAGTGTGAGAAATGGCGCTGTGATGGCGATATCTGTGCGATCTGAAGTTCGGAGTACGTTACTGGCGCGTTTAAATCCAGTATTGCCAGCTTGCGTTTCACGATGGACTTATAGATTCGTGCTGGTTTTCCACCTGCAGGATGGTGATAACACCCCGCGGCCTGTATCCAGCTTCCCGGATTGTTGTCATAACAGGATTTAAGAATACGGGCGGCAACCCGAAGGTTGGTATATGGATCCAGCGCTTCGTAGTAACTGCTGAAATAAGTTCCATTCCAGCCCAGGTTAACCTGCGCGATCCCAACATCAATCCGCTTTAACGGATAGCGACGCATGAACGACAACATTGCGTCATACGCTTCCTGGCGGGAGTTATACCGATACCCTTTCCCGGCAACATTGAGTGTCCACGGCCACGGTCGCTCTCCATGTGGTAGTTTTCGGGATGTTTCTGCAAGAGAAACTGAATACAGGGCTTCAGCGGGTACGCCGACTTCAGTTGCCACAAGGTGGTAACCCGGGGGAATTGTTTGCAAACCGCGTCCCTTTTCTGCCGCAGCTGCACTACCAACAGCACCGATAAGAAGGATCAGAACAGGGACGCTGTATCTGGCTGCTGTCAGAATGCTGCGATTTGCCATCCGGAGACTCCCTGCTGAAGCATAACCGGCATATATCCCTGACCATACTTCAGCCAGTTGCCGTTATCGTGGTTGAGGGTTATCTGCCGGCTACGAACTTTATCGACCGGAATATGATGTGCAAGCGCCCACTGGCGAATGGTGTCATCACTGCCGCCACTGTCGACGAGGTAAATATCAACCGGACGGTTGTCTGCCAGAACCGCACTTACTCTGGCATCGCACGGTACACAGTTGCGCTTCACAAATAACGCCAGTCTTCCCTGTGTATCATGGGCAATACCGCTGGCATTGCCCATGTTTACGGAGAGAGTATTGGGATAAAGGCGTTTCCAGGCAGCATCCACTTCCCGCTGAAAGGCCAGCTCCTTTTCAACCCGGGCATACTCTTCCTTCACCCACATTTCAGCAAAACGCCGGCGTTCGTTTGCCGAACCGGCCTCCAGTCCCAGTGCCATCAACGGGTCAATGCCTGGTGACTGAAATGCTCTGGGACCTTTAAGTACCTGTTGATACTGCTGCCATTCTTTTTCGCTGAGTCCCCATGCCGTTCCCGACGTTTGCGTCCTTCCTTCTGTAGTCGTATTTTGCTGCTGGGGTGCGCTTACACTGCGCCCCGTACTCACTGATGCAAGAGCAGGCAGAGTTACGATAACAGCCAGCATGACTGACGCAGTCCACCGTCGGGGGCAATTTAACGTTGATTTCATCGGTTTCATCCAGTATTTCTCCCTGATTCAGAGCGTTAAACGTTGTGCCTGCCCGTTAACCTGAAACTCAGCCTGGTTACCGCTGATGTTCACCAGCATCCAGCCTGACAGACTCTCTCCCGGGCTTACCATGCGCAGCTGTGTCCAGCCACTGTTCCCCGCTGGCAGAATAACGGCGTAAGCCTGCCCTCCCCTGCGTTCAATACTCACCAGTGTGAAAGGCGGCTTAATGACCCGTGGTTTTGACGGCTTTTTTGCGGCAGACTGTCCACCTCCGGGAGACGGGGTCGCCTTCGTGGCAGTCGCCACAGTGCGTTTACTCCACGTGTCTTTCCAGGACGCGAGGGTATCTATACGCGAAGTCTGCTCAGTCAGCGCTTTATGAACAGCGTCGAGCTTCATGCCCGTTTCATCCTGTCGGGCAACCGCCCTGGCAGTCGCCGCCTGAGTCTCTCTAACCTCTGTAAGCAGCGTGGAAAATTGCTGCTCAAACGCGGCAAGGCGCTGCTCCTGCTCACTCAGGCTGAGCTGCCATTTTTCTCCCTGCAGTTTCGGAACGAATTGTTGCTGCCTGTCTTCTATGGCCTGCATACGATCGGGAAGTGTCTGCAGCTGTCCGCTGCGGAACGCCGCATCAAGGGTGGTAAGCTGTATCTGCTGCTGACGTACTGTCAGCCAGAGGAATAAGACAGCGCTCAGTAATACGCAGTACACCAGAACGGATGACACTTTAAATATGAAGGAACGGCGGTCTGAAGAAGGATGCCACAGACGACTCCTCTTTCCCCCCAGTCGGTGTGCAGCTGACTGTGCTGAACTGTCTGTTGTAACAGGGATTTCCGACGTATCAATAGCCGGTCCGGCAGGTTCAGTGAGGTGAGCGGATAAAGGTAAATCATTATCTGACGGAATACCGACAGAAGATGCCGTCGTGGTCGTCATGGTAAAAGTTCTCCGGAAAACGGTTTTCGCCATGACTATGAAAAAACCGTTCAGCGAATACGACAGATAAATCAAAACTGAAAAGTGAAAATAAAGGGATCCAGATAAATGTCAGGAACACAGAAAAACTGCAGCCTCTCTGACAAAATCATATTAGCTTCATCAGCTCAGAGTTAGCCTGACACCAATGTGGCACAGTTCCGGACCTGAGCTGACGATCTCCTCCATGCCAGAATCAGACATTTCAAACGATATGAGACGTTAGGTCAGATATCTAAAATCGCATACTCCACTTAGGTGAGATTTTTGCAGCAGAATGCCTTGATTGAGGTTTTGCTGTTACAGAGTTCTAGAAATCGGAAGCGTCGTTTGGTCTCAATCCAAGCCACTTTTCGAGGTACCTAAGCAGCGTTCGCAGAGCTTCTTCATGCTCAGGAAACTGGGCGGGATTAATTGCATCGCATCTGGCCTTCGCCACTTCAATGCCAATAAAATCGTTAACTGTCTCTCTGTTGAAACTGTTGTGCTGCGTTGAGACCCAATCACCATGCGTGTGGCTCATGCCCCGACTCATTAAGCGTGTGGCAACGGTTGCGAAGCCCTGATCAGTTTGAATAGCGTTCATCATCCACTCTCGTGGCTCGTTAATTGAATCGGTATACTTTTTCCAATGGTAGAGCAGGGATAGGAGATCCGGTTCAGCCATCAGCGCGTCGCCATCTGCTGCTCGGCCCCTTATCAGCCGCAGCCATTCTGTCTTCATTGCCACAACGGTATTGAGATCTAACGCTGGATCGAAGGGTCTACTATCAGCCTCATTCCGATCGGAGGGATCACTGAGATGAATCAGGATCGAGGCAACGGATAGCGCTTCGGTTTTACGGAGTGCATCGAGTGCTAAATGGCTTCGAACATTCTCAGGTATGCGCTTCAGATACCAACTAGTCGCTCTCCATGCTGCCATATATGGCGAGTCGAAAGTGCCGCTGTTCGTGCCTGCGAATTGTTCAGCGAGTCCAAACATCCCTGGGAGCAAAACTGCAGCGTGTTCGGAAGGTAATCGGTCGACGGATTCGTCGAGCCTCGCAACGAGCGAACTCAGCAGCCCGTCAGTTTCGATGGTAGAGATTGACGCAGAGAATTCGTCCTCTGTCGCTGTTGCATCGAGAAAATCAACAAAACGGCGCTCAGATAATTCTCCGACCATCGTCTGGAGCTCAAAGTAACGTGGGAAGTAGCGTGATGTGCATACTCGTTTCTCCGCCAACCAGTGGCGATGGGAGTCGTCTGCATAGCTTGTCCCTCCATATGCCCATTCGAGGGGAGGAAATAAATCTTTGAGCACATCACGAATGATATTACGGCGCTCCTCTGAGACTGTCTCAAGGAGCGCTTTAGCCTCTGCCTGGTCTAACTCCCGCCGACCATCATTGTAAAAACGCCTTTCCTGGAGAACCAATCCTCGGTCACGGAACAGTGCTTCGTGGAGGTCTGGCTCGAAGACCCGCAGTGTCTCCAGAAGCAAGAAATCTACAATGTTCACTTCGAAAACGTCGCCAACCACATGCAGTGGCATGTGTACAGCAATGGACGAGATGAGGCGACGTGAATCACGCATGTTACGAAGCAGGGGCTGGATACAGCCAATGCAAGCGTTCCCCCATCGTCTCTGAGAGAACCCGTTGGCCTCAGTTGCGTAGGGCCCCACTATTGCAGAGAGTTCTTCCTTGAAAATACGATGCACGAACGATGCCGGGAAGGCCGGTAAATCAAAGCTAACCTGTACGATCTTCTCAAGGAATGCTCTGCCGTCCCCATCAGCGACCGGATCGAGTGCCCTTTCTACAATACTGGGCTGGAACAGGAGCACAAAAACAATATTCGGTAGATTCGCATTCGCCTTTACCTGCCGAAGCAGCATCCTGATCTGCTCAGGCTCGAGTCGGTCAATGTCATCAACGAAGACAACCAGCGGCCGGTCAAGTTCGCGAAGGCGGGCTTCAAGCGATCTACGTACCTTATCGAGTGACTCGTCACTATGATCACGCCCGAGATACGACAGCACGCGTCCGACAAAAGTTACTCCAACCGAGAGAAAAGCAAGAATAATCGCAACCTTTGCGACCGCCGGAAGGCTAAATCCAATGGCTGACGCGATCGCTATAACCGAGGTATTTGTTAGCACCATCGAGGTTAGAGAGCCTTCCCCCCCAGCCTCTTTAAGAGGCTTACCCACCCCGGTGAGGAGCGCGCCATAGCGTCGCAGTGCTTCGGCACGATCAAGTGCCGCCTTTGAATGCTCGCCTCCCAAGCTATTTGCTATCTGGCTAAATAGCGCCCCGGCAATTGCATCGCCGTCCCCCCATTGCCAGGGGTTGAAGTCGAGCCAGTCAGCCCCGCTGCTCTTGGCATCGAGGCGTTCGGTGATGAGGTTTTTCAGTGATGATTTGCCAAAACCCCATCCCCCGCGAATTGCAAACACTCGGCCCTCGCGCAAACTAAGCTCCGAAAGCACATCAGCTATACGAGCCGCGAATTCACCCCTTCTGAGGCGATCTTCGGATGCTGTCCGTATAGGCACCTCCGCTCCAATCCCTTCGTCCGGTCGCTCGGTCCTTGCCACATCAACGTCAGGCTGCGAACAACGACGAGCGCACCATGCCGCCAGATGGAATAACAGCTTACTCATCGCACACTATCTCCCAATAATGCATGTTCCAAGCGTCCAATTGCCAGAAGCTTCACTGGTCGAACTTTGTCTACGCCAGTTAACTGAAGAGAGCTCGCTGCCGCAATTGCAAGCCAGTATAGCGGTTTTGTTTTCCCAACGTGGAATGGAGCTCAGACAACTACATCAACTGAGCGAAAAATACTCAGAAGAAACTGACAGGTGTGAGTTATTACCGATCCGCTTCCCATAGCTCAAGATACCCCAATGTCAGTATTCATTCCGAACATCCACTTCTCGCTCAAAGCCTCCCGTCAGGCCTGGTTAAAAATCAGGTTTACCGTAGGCCATATTCTGTTTTCCATGTGGTCCCCTGTATTGACGTTATGCGTTCGCCTCGCAAATACAGTCGCTACAGGTGTAGCCCAGTCGATGGTAACAGGAAATACCTCTTCTTTTCAGGACTCAGCATGGTTACCTGGCCAGATGCCGGATTATGCGGACAATGCAACAGATGCCCACCCGGTAAGGCTTAAAACTGTCTCCTAAAAAGTATTTGCCCAACTTGTTGATTGGGGGAACAGAAGATATACGCCAGAAAGTGGGCAAGCCCCAATTGTTTTTAGCACCATAATACAGTCAGGAAACACGCTTAGAAGCTATTTCATCTTCATAACTTTTCCAGAAAGCTATAATAATTTCAACCTGTTGCCAGTATTCGTCTGCTTCTAAAGCTTTTTTATGACTATTTCTTTTTAAATAATCCCGGCATTCTTCGTCAAATGAGTATGAAAAGTAAACTAATGGCAATCCTCTTTCATTTAACTTGCAAAACAGTATATTTTCATTACTTTTATAATGAGGTTCTCTATACTTTTTCAACTCTTCAAGAATATAATTTTTATCAACCAGAGGGGACTCTTCTAACTTGTCAGAGGATAGATTATTATTTTCATAGATTTCATATTTTTCCTCGGGTGTAGTGAGGATCGCGTGCCTATCAAGGAACCCTTTGAAAAAATTCTCAATTTTTAAATCATCGTTCAACTTCTTAAGAAGTATTGACTTTTGATGGTGATATTTTACGGAAAATTCATTATGTAAATTAAACAAATATTCCTCAGAAAATCTATGCGATGGATTTTCATACAGCGAGGAAACAACAAGCGGGAGTGGAAATTGTATTTTACTTTTTCCCACCGATTTCCCCTCAATAATCCTTTCAATTGTTGACATGATATCCTGACTATTTTTAGATTTAATATCCTCAAATATCTTTGTTACACTTACACTTTCATTTGCCAGTGTTTTATAAAATTGCGCGTGTTCAAAAAAAGAAAACTCATGTAGTAATTTCTGATATTTAGCATATTGATTTAGCTCACCCAGGTCATTCGTAAAAGCTGAGTTCAATGCAACCAGATACAACACGTCATTCCGTATGAGCGAGCGAATCAATGATGAGAAACCTTTTTTCTCTTCAGGAAGGGCATCTGGTTTATAAAACGCTTTATCGATGTATTTCAATAAATGATAGAGAACTCGCATGTAGGGACTGATGTAACTATGGCCATGCATTAACTCATGAGCTTGCTTAAGGGTAATCGAATCTCTTACAGACTCAAAAAATGCTTTACCATCTCTACTATCCAGATAGTCCTTAACAATCTCAAGTTGGTCATTATGCTGTTCAAGTAATAGCGTGAAATGGCGGGTAAACTCATCACGACGCGTGTTATTCATCGTATGGTCGAGGGCTTCCTGGGCTACTTTAGTGCTCTTCGATGCCGCCCTGGCTGCTTTTGCCGTATACACTAATGCCAGGGCAGTGACAAGCGCCCCAATTGCCGTTACAACACCTACGTAGGGGTCAGGTTTATTGAAATATACACCCCAGGCGTGATGCACCCATGCCATAAAAGCATCAATGAACATTTATTATTTCCTTGCGAAACTATTGCTGCGCGGGTCAACAAAATGCTGAACCAATATTGAAATCCTTAAGACATATTACACGTATTATTCGCCCGAATACTCATGCTTTCTACTGCTCCATTTAGCAGGTCAGACACATCCAAGAGGAGAAGATGAAAGGAGAAAACCTGGATGTGGTGTACATATGAAAGATGAAATAAGCTCTGCAAAGCCCGCATTAAGCGAGCCTCTTTGAGTTTAACTATTACATGCGGTAGCAAGGACCTCAATCGGTTCTGATATATGCTCTATTGGCTTTGTCGGCCCATACCTCGGCATACCATTTAGGCACGTATGTAGGCGTTGTCAATCGTGCGAAACAGTTCAGCTATGGAGCAGAATGTATCAGCTCTCTCCTGACATTTAGCACGGTAATCGAAAAAAATACACTCCTAACTCATAGCATACATGATGACCACCGCCAATCTGCTGAGAACCACAGACGGTTATGCACAGCCATTTGTCGGGATTGATGGTAGACAGCGCACAGCTTAAACCAAATTCATGTTTTGCTTGTCTCCGACCGCTCAAGAATGTTACTCAGTTCTGGGTGTGAAATGATTCCAGACTTACAGGCGAGATAAAACGGGAGATCAAGATAAACCCCAGTTTTAAGAGCGCGTACGAGCACCAGGATCTGCCCATCCTCAATCTTTGCAAAATCATCTGTCGTTAGATTTTCATTGGATGCACACAAAATAGTCCAATTTAGTTCTGAGTTTATATTTAGATTGAGTGAGACGCCGTCCTGGTTTGAAAGCAACACAAGGGTTACGGCATTAGGGAATCCAACAAGGCGATTGAAGTCCGGGTTGCCTTCCCTGGAGAAGCATGTGCTACCACGAATTTCAGGTTTATCATCGCCTTCTCGATGCCAGAGACCTTTGTATAACTCTTTGCCGTAAGCTGAATCCAGTACTTTAGATCCAAAAAGACAAAACGCAACGCCTATTGCAAGTTTACAAAGAAAACGCTGATCAAACCTCTTGTGAACCTGGACCTGCATTTTCCGCATTTGCCTACCTTCAGTATTGGCTATGAAAAATTCTTTGCGTGCAATATCCAATTGATCAGGTTGCTCAAATCCAATGCTGGCAGGATCAACACCCCCAACCTCACCGCAAAGAACCTTTTTGACCCTCCGGCCACGAAATGCTTGCTCAAACGACAGCCATGTCTTGAGCGGATCCTTGGATGTATTTTCGGAAAATAAGAAATACGCTCTTGTATCAATACTTTTCATGGTCCGCGGATTTCCGCCCACATACGCAGATAATCTCTCGTCGTGCGGACGAAGCCAAAACACCTGTTCACCATGCGGTCCCATCCACATTTCACAGACATGACCCTCTGGAAGATCGGGAGGACAAAGGTCAGTGTTGCCCATGCACGAAAGAGACACCCCTACTGGATTATCCTTATCATAAAATGCTGATGACGCTTGTTGCAGCCAATTAGTAACCATCCAATTCTTCTCGAAAGACGCATCCACAAATAACCCAAGGTTACTGTTACAGCTTTTGCACACGCTCCGAGTCTTCAGAAAGTCGGGAGCATACGCCCCCCCCAGAAACTGCGGGACAACGTGCTCCAAAGTAAACTCACTATCATCTTTTTCTTCACGGCAATATATGCAATGTCCCATAGGTTTTTCCCACAAGTCTAAAAATAAATTGAGGGTAACACTTAATCGCCACGGCTTCGAGACATGAGCCTCAGTGAATGGATATAGGATATAGTCTGTATTAGCGAAAGCAGTTTTTACCAGGGTCTGTTTGTTAATGCAGAATGGAATTCTGCGACAGGGAAACCCTTAAATTACGTGAAATGACGTTAAGGTGACTTACCGCTGCTGAACGCACTTATATTGATGAACATGTAACCTGATAAATTGAATGACAACACTTCCTATCCTGCAACCGAGGTGACCTTCATCATCAATGAGAGCGATGGCAAACTTCCGCTTGCTCATTGCGGGTATTAGCTCAGACTTTCAATCTACTACTGAGACGGCCAGAGCGTTTCTGGCGGCTCGACGGTCAAAACAGTAACAAACCACCCGAAGAATGCACGCCAGAAACGCGACCTAACAATTTACTCTATGGCTGGATATGTACTCAACAGAATCAGTTCTGATTTCAATCCGATTTATCAGATTCACCACATTTTTTAGGTAATTTCGGTGATTTCACTTGCTGATAACTTTGCGTGCGACGTGAAATCCAGGGAGGGTCTGTATCAGGTAACAGCTGCCAGGTGGCGATTCTGTTGGTGACTAATCAGGCAGAGGTCCTCCTGCAGTTAAAACCGCCGTGATTTGAATTTCTTTTTTCATCTTTAACAACAATATAAACGCTACATATTTAAGATAAAAAGACATCCTGACCGATGCTGCGTCGGAAATTACTGGCGCCATTTTTTAATAATAAAAAATTGATTAATCAGGGAATACCTGGATATTCACCCTTAGATTTATCGAATATCATGGCAGGAATAACCGCCCCATTATCCAATGCCTGCATTTGTCGCGCTGAGAAAGTGAAATAACGCATTCGGATAGGAGGATATTTTTCTACTTTATCTTTTGTATACCCGCCAGGAGTGATACAGGTTATACGCCGCAATTGATTATATGCCTGCTGAACCTGCTCATCCTGCCAGTCTAGTGCCTGATATACCCTGAGGAGCCCGATCGGCTCACCTGAAATAAGGGGGCGATAGCGCAGACACAAACCCACACTTTGAGGTTTACGCCCCTGCTGCCAGAAGAACATTAACTCAACCGGACCCACTGACTGAATTGACTGCAGACGGCATAACAGAGAGGGGGTCTGCACAGCCCAGTCGCGCTGCCCGTCAGCCATGTCTACCGGATAGGAAGAGTTTCCCAGCAGCCAGTTAACATCCACATCAAACCATGTCGACAATTGCTGCAGCAAAGGTTTGTTCAGGAGATCAAGCGTCCTATCCTGACTCGCTAATACACTGGCCCTTATTCCCCAGGAAGCCAGTAGCTGTGCCTGTTCGATAACATTTAATCCATGAGCATCCAACAGCAGACAGAATCGCTCATAAAGCGTCGACGTTCTGTCCGCTATACTCTCTCTCGCCTCTGCTACAATGCCATCAATACACATACCAAACATAGCGGCCCGGGATATACCCAGATGCTCTGCGCACCTGTCCAGAAATACCCGAGTTTCCGGCCGTATTCTTACTGAAAACTGTGCACTGGATGCAGGTACTGATGCCCCCGATTCAAGTGGTATTTCACCAGATCTCATTAATGCAATTAGCGCGTTATAAGTTGCATTCATATTGACAACCTTAAATATTTTACTGGATACAAAAGAGTGAAATTCAACTCATTTCATTTTTTCAAGTTCTGCGCTCCAATGTAATAGAAAGATTAATCTCATTTATTCATCAGGTATAATGAAATATTTCGATCGGTTTGATCTAATGTATGAAGAAGATTAAAACCATGTCGACGTGAAATCGACAGAAAAATATAATTCTGAAAAAAAGATTTACTCCGGCAAACGATGAATGACTACCATGATCCCCTCTTCAGAAGGCAGTTGAATAAGCCGCCACTCCTGTAGCAGCATTTGTGCAACAATAGCAATACGTTCCCAGCGCGGAAGCGTAATGAGAGCGATCCGACAGCGATATCCCGTCCTGTGTGAAAGAACCTGACAGGCAAGCGCTACCTGGGCTGGCCGCATAAGGTGTGAACGGAAAAAAACGGGACACACCGGCCGCGCCATCAGGGCTGTCTCCAGCGCCTGAACAAATGCCTGGTGATAGCGTCGGGCCTGGCGGCGGTTCATCGCCCCCACCCGATCAAGCAAGGCAAGATGTATAGCCCAGTATTGACGGCGACGATGCGTTACACTGAATACAGCAAACCCTTTCCAGGGCGTGAACAGCGCAATTAACGTAAAACACGGGCAATACAGCGCCAGACAGAACATCACAAACAAAGCGTACTCCACCCCTCCGTCCTTTTTTGCAGATAATGAACGGCAGCAGCGTACCTCCTTAACGACGAGAATAAATCACGTAAATGACTATCCGTAACGGCAAATTTATCAGGCAGCACTCAAAAGAGGATGGATCATTACCCGCTCATGCTTGCCTTCCGGCAAATCGCCGGGGCGAGGCACACGCTCTCCCCGCTGAGCCGCATTAGCCAGCGTTCGTAGCAACAGAACACATGCAGCCTCCAGCGCACTTTCCCTCGATGCCGCTGACACTGAAAGATTATCAAAATCGGGTAGGTGAACACGAAAACCACAACAGCCATCTGATCCTTCATTAACGGATTCAATACAGGCAGGATAAGGGACAAAATACGGAGCAATCTTTTGTGTTTGTCTTTGGCGAGCGTCAAGTTTACTGACAAGCTGGTATGCTCTGAGATGGGTATAACGTCTGAGCATATTCAGGGAACGGTGGCCGGAAATAGCAGCCACTTCCATAACGTTGAGTGTACCCAGTTCAAACAGTCGGCTAATTGCTTCATGACGCAGATCGTGAAAATGGAGATCGACGATATTCAGGCGCTGCAGAGCCACCCTCCAGGCACTTTTAAAACCAGATGATGAATAGTGAAAAACATTGCCGCTAAGTGCGACCGTCATTCCCTGTAGCAAATGGCGAGCTTTGCGGGATAAGGGAACATCTCGCGAACTGCCGTTTTTTGTCATTGGCAGATGGGCAACGCCATGCTGCAGGTCGATATGTTCCCATCGAAGTGACAAGATCTCTCCTTGTCTCATCGCTGTTTCAATGGCGAGGTGAAATATGGCGTGAAGGGCTGGATTCTGTTCCTGAAAGTAGCGGGATAAGCGCCGTTCCTCTTGTGATGTTAAACGTCGATCCCGTCCTCCTGATATTTTTGGCTTACGAACCATTTCAACGGGGTTAGTTCTGCATGTTCCCCACTCTACACTGGCCAGATTATACAGTGATGACAGTAAAGCGAGTTCGAGCCGGACTGTGTTTCCTGAAATACACCGTCCGGTACGCGTATTCACCTGAGACAGCCGATCATCGCGGTAAGACGCAATATCCACTGTTGTGATTTCATCCATCATCTTCTCGGCTAGGGGATGTCGCTGAATGACCCTAACACGATAGAATTCCTGCTGATGCCCCCGTTTATGCACAGACACAGTAGCGTAGTACTTATCTAGGGCTTTCGACAGAGACATTTTTTTTATGCGTTGTGGGCGAGACATTGCAGATACCTTTGCGAGAAGAATTGAGGTTTTTCTCCACCGTAACGAAAAACTCTAATGCCCTCAATAAACGTAAGGACATGCGTGCCAATCCGGTCTGTGGCAAGGCATTAAATTTTCATTCAATATCGGGGGGACATTCCAGGTCTGGCCTGGGCAAACAGTAAATCTTGGGCGGTTTAAACTATGTATTAATACATACCGCATTGACGGCCGCGAGTTGGCCATTACTGAACTAATTCCTACCGATGGCCCCGACGAAAACGGTTATATGAACTGGCGAGCTACGAACGCAACTCAATACTCACCTTACTATATGGGTATTCACTGCTTCATTTGATGTGCTCATCGAAAGAACATAGCGTAGGCAGCTTGGACATAAGTTGCCATTGATACAGACGAGATACAGCTTTCTTAGCGCGATCAACCGGCCTTTACAATGTAATTAAAAGCGATATTTTTGGGCCTGACTTCACGAGTGTCAGTATGATAATAATGGGCCATCCCACTGTGATGTCCCTGAAGATGTCCACCCGGGTTATAGATCATATCGCTCTGGTCAGCCTGATAACTCAAAATCGTTCTTCCGTTATCAAGACCTCGTCCATTATCCCACCCCCGGATAAAAGCCCCCCGAAGATCGGGTAAAACGCACCCAGGGTATACACGAGCAAGTCCGGGATAGGAGCCGCAGGGAAAGCGTTGTCCGGCCATTAAAAAATATCCAGGGGGAGGTGTTACAGAGGGCCATGGGATGGGACTACCGATGGGGTAACCTTCCAGTTCTCGCCACAGACCGGATTGGCACGTTTGCCCCAGTGCCAATCCGGTATCTGGACATCGAGTGAAAAAATGTCCTTATTTGAAATGGCTACAGGTAATGATGCGTGTGGGAAGTACATTTACTCAAAGGCCTACTGCCCCACAGGAAAACAGCTAGTCTCCGGAGGTTTTATCCTTTCAAAGTGGAGTGGTGGTAGCGGCTGGAATAGTCCCGATCTATCCATGCCGTCACCATCAGAGAATGCCTGGCAAATATATACGGGTGGTGGTGTTACGGGGGGAACATGTCTGCGCGCAATTGCATGGTGTGCCAAAAATTAAAAAGCTAATGATATCGAAATACGCTGAAAGTACCGTAATCACATCCATAGGCCATCATGCCATTTGATGTAATCGAAAATGATGCTCCATTAGGTACATCAAATGAAAAACTTCCAGATTTATGCCACTCAGAATTCCCATCTACTAAGTTTGCCACCGTCAAGCCTCCCACACTGGCAGTCAGTGAAAACGTATTTGCACAGTTATCAGAGTTACCGAAGTTGATTTTTCTCGGGGGAGGGTTGCCTCCCCATACATAGATTTTAAATTGCTTTCCGGTTGTGTTGTTTCCGCTAAAAACCCCATTAAAAGCACCAAGATATGCGTAACTACCATCTTCTGGGTCAGAGGAACGCCACAGACCGGATTGGCACGAAAGTGTGGCACCTGCTGTATCACGACTTATTGCACCATTTACAGGACAAGCAGTGCCGGCAACATTAATCTTATCCAGCGTTAAAATACCGCCTGCCGATACGTCCCCATCCGCGCGAATTTTCCCACCGCGAATTTCACCACCGGTATAAAACCCCTTGTTATTCAGGATCCGTAACCAGTCGTTATCTGACATATACAAACCACCACCATGGGTCTCATCCATCCAACCTTTACCACTGCGGGTTACAATCCATCCCCCTGTGCTTCGAATATCTCCCCCCGCAGTGATCGGACCATTACTGACCAGACTTACGCCAAAATTCCCATTCTGGCCTGCCACATTACTGGCCGTAACAGTGCCGACGCTATTCAGGTTATTTCCTCCCATATCAATAGCTGTGTGCATCTTGTTCAAATCCGGACGACCATTGACCTGAAAACGATACAGCCTGTCCCCGTCTTCACGCGCACCTGACAGGTCATCCGTGCTCAGCATGACGGCCAGATGACCTCTTCCGGTGCTGGTCCCGTAGGAGGACAGAGCAATTCGCCAGCTGCGCATCGCTCCCACCGCCGTTTGCCCGTCTTCAACGTATCCCCCGAAGCCGGCGGTAATGTCTTTCGAGATCTGGCTTAGCGCTTTAAAGGGCATAGCATGACCACCGCGGCTGACCACCATGCCCTGAAGCAACTCCTGATTTTGCTGATTCCGGACTATCATCGCCTGATACTGCTGGCCATAACTGTTGCTCTCACTAAAGCTCGCCGGCAGCAAACCTGTATTCTTCAGCATTTGAGCTGTTACCACGGCAGGTGTAGTTGTGGTCGCTGATGCCAGCACCGTCGGATAAAACTTTCCGACATAGGATGAGACTGCCTGAGTGAAACGATTGGTTTGCATGGCTACGACCTGCCACTCACGGGATTTCAGATAATCTCCCATATATCGGGCAGCCAACGAGGCCATCACCAGAACAATGAGTAACCCGGCTCCCACGCTCATCGCCACAAAGCCGCCATCATGTTTTTGTTTTTTCATCTCAGTATCCACTCAGGCTGGTACAACCTATCCACAATGACTGGTATGCACCCTGCACACAGCCAGGGGCCCAGAACCCCACAACGCAGAAAGTCCCGATGGACTATCCACTGCCACAACATAAAACCACTCAGCCCAAAAAACGCCGCCTGCAGTGCATCCGTTATCCCCATCCAGCCTACCAGGGCACAAACCAGCCAGACATCTCCCACGCCAAGCTGAGGTCGCCGTCGGTTAACACCGTGACAAATAGACCCCATCACCACCGCCATCGCAGCAGTTTCCATAAAGCGAAGTTCCGGCTCCCGATGAAAAGCGAGACAGAACAATAATCCGCTACATAAGCAGGCTGCGGTAAACGGGCGGGGCAACCAACCGCTGGTCGCATCCATCACCCCCAGTTGCAGCAAAAAACTGCACATAAACAGCATTCCGATACGTGTCATCCAGACCTGAGGTGCCATAAGTATCAGCAAACCCGTTACCGCAAACAGCCAGATACCCACCACGACGGCACAATGGCGTGAGATATCCACCTCCGCTGCGGCCAGACAAAGACGTACCGGCCTTAAAAGTACCGCCCCGAAAATGGCACACCCGATAAAAGCAGGTATGGCATACACAGGAGGAAAAATGGTACCGATAAGAGAGACTGTCATTGAGCCCCCGTTTGCCGCTGATAAATTTTCCAGATCCGGTTTGCATAACGCTCCCGTGTTTCATGCCGGTCAGGCCGGAAACCTGCGTTATATGAGCCCAGGCAGTTCCAGCTCACCCCACAGACCTGAAAATGTTTCGCAAGGATCCACGTTCCAATCTGCACATTCAGGCAGGGTTTATTCAGTAAATCATTTTTGTCCCTGATGACGCCCATCGAGACAAGACGGGGAATATGCGTCGAATTAACCATCATCAGTCCATAATCCGTGCTTTTGATTTTCCCCGTTTTTTTGTCCCGGTTATCATTTGTTGCATGCGGATCGAGATTACTTTCACCAATGGCCATGGACTTAATCAGCAGCGGGGAGACATGGTATTTCGCCGCAGCGGCATCAAAGCAGAACGCCTGTACCCACAGCGGCACACTGCACAGCGTCATGACTAAAGCCAGTCGGGAAAAATATCCACACATCCCGCCACCTCAGCCGTTGTAGGTAAAAACCAGCGTATTGGTACCGGACCGGCCATTATCTGCCGTGCATTCACTGCTCGCGATCTCTGCCGTTACTTTCGCATCGGTGTGGTTATTGCCGTTGATTTTAATACCGGACGTACCACCTGAACGGCTCATACCTGTTGAAATGGATACGCATGCCGACTGCGGAACTTTATTCGTGGTAATGGTGAACCCATTATTAAACCCGGTTCCCCCCGCTGTATCCGGCGCCACTACAATCTGGCCCCCCCATGAGTTCCACAGTGTCGCGGAACCTGAAGCAGGGTCTCCACTGACAGTCATCCCTTTTGCCGCCCCGGCCTGAATTAACGTGCCGGTCATTTTTGCGCCACTGGTAAACGCATAACCGTCAACGCCTTTCATCATGCCAATGGTGTTCGTGGCCAGGGTCTGATAGTTTGTCAGCTCCGTACCCGCATCCTTTTTGCCCCACATCGACCAGACCGCCGCAGCTATCACCCCAATGATCACCAGAATAAACAGTGCAGTGGCACCGACATCTGCGGACATTCCCCGGTCAGGCCTGTTGCATGGATTTAATGTTGATACCTCATTCATCATCTTTCCCTCTGTTTCATTTTTCATTGAATTACTTAACATCAGTACTGCCCCATACTCTCAGTCATCGAAGTCACCTCCATCACTGCCACGACCACAACGCCAATAAGCGCAAATAACATCACCATTGAGAACAGCATCACGGCTATTCCCCGTCGGTTAACTCGCTTCACAGTTTCCTCGAGCCATTCCTGCCCAAAGCGCGCAATCATCTGAGCAGCCCCGTCCCCACTGACCATAGAGAGATAGTTCACGGCTTCTTTTGAGGGGAAGGCATAACCACATTCACGCAGCGCCATACCAAAAGAGGCCCCCTCCTCCACTTCCTCCATCACCGCGTTCAGACGGACAACGAGCCAGGGAGAAGCAAAGCGGTGGATAACCTGCAGCGCAGTCAGGGTTCTGACCCCGGCGCACAGCAGAGCCCCCATATTGATGAGAAAAATCGCGCCCTGAATATCACTGTAAACCGACCAGGGTACATGTCTGTCCGCAAGACGCCGCAGACGGTCCGGACGTATCCAGTTCGGCAGGGACCACTTCGTCCATGCGACCAGCAGTGCCAGCCCGGCCCCCATCACCACGCCATGCTCAGCAAAAAAAATCAGCAGGCCATGAAGGCTTCCCAGCACTCCGGTCCATGTCTGCGGATCTGACATCCCGGCCAGCGTTGGAATAAGCTGCGTCTGAATAACACCCAGCGTGCCACCGAGCATCGCAATGCAACCCAGGGGATAAATAGCCATCCTCAGGACCGCCTGTCGGATACGCCGCCGGCAGTCAATCAGGATTTCCGCCTCAGCAAGCGCCTCCGGTAACCGGCCACTGAACATACCCGCGCTGATGAGCGCCGCCTCCTCCGCCGGAACCCAGTTCGCAAGAGCATGCTCAAGGGAGTTATCCCCGCTGTTGTCTGTGAGTGCAGCCCGGCAGTCGTCTACAAGAAGACCGAATCCATGGGTCCGTTGTCCAAAATCGGTATACATATTGCTGATTTGCTCCAGCGCCTCTAACAACTTCACGCCATTTCTCATCTGCAACGACAGCATGCGGTAAAAACGCAGACGATATCCGGACGTAAAAAAACGTCGCGCCAGCGCCCGGCGAAGACGGTATAAAGGACTCATGCAACCTCCTTCAGCGCAGCCATCCCGGCAGCAACGCCTTCTTTAATGGCTTCCTCAACGCCCTGCTTCAGCCCCTCTCTGACGCTGGCTGCAATTACCATGGCAAGGCGTTCAATCAGCGACGTATCAATGTCACTCGACGATGCAACCTGATCACTTACCACCTGCATCACCTCATCCTCATCAAGAGGAATAATCAAATCGGCATCCAGTGGGTCAACCAGCCCGTCATTCAGTTTGTGAAGCAGATGAATGCGACGGGTAATCCCCCCCATTTCACGGATCCAGTAAGCTTTTGCAGCTTCCTTACCCTGCTGTAATAACAGCCTGAAAAGCGTGGAATCCGTGCGAACCACCTCCGCCACCACACTACGTCCGGCCACCCCCTTACCGACTGTTGCCACCTGTTTGCCACCGATAATGACCGCCTTCCGGCAGGTCGGGCACCCCTCCTCATTTCTGAAATGAAGATTTTCGGGCTGACAAACCCCCTCCACTGAACAGTACTTTTCCAGATATTCACGTTCTTCGGTGGTGAGATGTTCTTTTTTAACCGACCAGGGAATACGGCACTCGGGACACAGCACCTGAACCAGACGCTGGCTGATAAGCCCGACCAACAACTGGGCATCTGCCACCAGTCCGGCATTTGCACCCATCGTTATCATTCGCTCAGGGATGGAAAAGGCCGAGTTTGAATGCAGGGTACTCAGCACCAGATGGCCGGTTTGGGCGGCAAAAATCCCGGCCAGAATGGAGATAAGGTCACGAAGTTCACCAGGTAAAATGGCATCCGGATCGAGACGTAACGCTGAGGTCAGCGCCCGCTGCCAGGCCAGCCTGACTTCCGCCTCATCGGCTTTGTCACAGATAATAGGAGTCTGTATTGCCCCAACGATGCGTCCCTCCGGCGGATCTTCAACCGTCAGCAGGCGCTTTTTATACCGGGTACGCTTCAGATAGAGGTCGCTGCAGGCACGCAGGGTGGTGGATTTCCCGGCTCCGGTCGGGCCGGACAAAATAATCATCCCTTCCGGCAGGCGCAAAGTGCGCTTTATCAGGCGGATTTGTTCCGGCAGAAAACCGAGTTTTTCGAGCGTGGGAACCACATCACCATCATCCGGGATCACGCGCATCACAAAGTGAAGGCCATCTGCTGTCGGGGTGTGGCTGTAACGGGCGCCAAATAACCCCACCTTTCGCAGAAACTTTGCAGCCACACGACCATCCTGTTTTCGGCCGGCGTAGAACTGGGGTTCGGTCACATCACACATGGAAAGGATGATGGTGGCCGCCTGTGCTTTTCCGTCTTCTTCAGCCAGTTCCGAAACGGTCTCCAGTTCACCGTGCACACGAATCTCGATGCGCGTCAGTCCTGGCCGGGTGGTACCGTGAATATCAGACGCGCCGATATCTTTCGCGACCATAAAATAGTTGAGAACATCGCCCTGACGGCTGCTGACCTCTTTTTTGATGTCCTCAAGGCGCAGTCCTTTTTCTCCCTTTTCTGACTGCTGGCGAGCCATTTCACTGTACCTGAGCAACTCTGAACGGGTGACCAGCCTCATTGTGACACCGGGGTTTTCCTCCATCAGAGACATCACCTTCTGCTGCACCGCCACGTCGGTACGCCGCTGGCTGTCAACCAGCAGCTCGAGGATCGTGGTGTCCGGGTTGTGGTAAAGCAGAACCGCATCGTTGTGTTCAGACATAATTCGTCCCTAAAACGTCAGTTGCTGACCGTCGCTGAGCGTGACGGATGAGAGCGTTATTGCCTTAACCTTCAGCGACGTCCCGGGCACCAGGCTGCCTGTGTGTACCTGACTTTGTCGGCCATCCGGAAATGACAGCGTGGCCTGCAGGGCGTTACCACGGCCACTCACTTCCAGAACCGTAATTCGGCCAGTTGCAGGGGGGGTGTGAACAGGAGTCGCATTCATGTCTGCCGGCATTCCCATAACGAACGGACTGGCCGAGGGCACATAGCCAACATCCCCCGGAGTTTGTGCCGAAGTCAGCTCTTTTAGCAGCCGGGCTGCCTGAACCTTTGCCTCCAGGAGCAGATTTTTCCCCTGCAGCGCCTCCAGCTGTCCGGCCGTCACGCTGTTACCGGGGAAAATGGGGACTGTCTCTGATAAGTCTGCAGAGGATATCGATGCCTCTGCTTCCGTAGCGGGTTCACTGGCAGACATTGCAGAAATCACCTCTGCGGAAGGAGGGACTGCGGGTGTGGGCTGCGAAAATGCCCCTGCGCTGAACGCCATCAGGAGAACACCACTGATGAAAACACTATTTTTTGGCATAAGCATAAAGATGCCCCTCAATCTGATAAGTAAACTGTCCCTGAGGACTCAGGGTATAGCCCACAGAACTCAGCCGTACCCCCTGCATATCGAGTCCCTGTAAAATCCACTCAGGCATGTGTTTATCAGTGATACTGAACGTGTATTCATGCCAGTCCTGTATCGGCTGGGGCGCATCGTTGCCGATGCCATCACCGGGCATCGCGGGAGGAGTTTTCACTTCGGACAGAGAAAAACTGACCTGGCGTGACTGAAACCACGACACCGCCTGCATCAACTGGGTCCCCGCATCCGGCGCAGTCTCATCCTGTAATGTGAATTTCGCCCATGGAATAAACACCACACCTTCGTTGCCACCTGAAACAAGATTGAATACTGGTGTACGCTTAAATACCTGCTTCACCCGTTCCGCAAAGCGTGCCGCCGTCCCACCGGGCTGCCGTTGGTACACCGTCTCCAGCCCCTCAGCACTGCAACGAATCCGTTCGAGACGCCAACGGTCAAGACTTACAGGAACTGCGGCGCGCCAGCGCTGACAGCGGTTCAAAAAATGTCTGGCCACCGGCATATCTGCCCAGGGATGTGGAAGGTAAACAGGTTCAGGCGTTTTTTTAAACACGTCCTGCACCGGTGCTGGTAACTCCTGCACGACAGGCACGACCGGAGGTTCGGGTAACCTGCTCCACCAGACTGCACCACCAACTAGGGCAGTCACTGACAGCATTCCCGCCCCGTATGCCCGCAAAGGATTAGACACGCCCGCCACTCTGGCAAACCGGAGCTGTGCCGAAGATACCTGGCGGACCAGAGTGTCCCAGGACAGGGGAAATTCCGGTGATGAAGGTATCGTCCATCCGTCCTCAGGAGCAGGATTGAAGGACAGAAAGAGCTCTCTCGCCCGGATAATTTGATCTGGCGTTCCGATCACATCTGCCATTGGAGATGGCATCCCCTTCACCGTGGCCAGGAAGACCTGCCTGCCATCATCAAGCTGGTACACACCATAGCCATTGGGTGTACACTGCTGGCTGAACAGCGCCGCCAGGGAATACAGCTTCTGGTGACGCCAGCCGACCTCAATTTGCCCCAACGCGGTCAACCGGCTTTTACCCTGCTTCACCGTCAACACAATGTTCAGAACACCGCGACGTTGTGCAGGGGGACGACGTACCGACTTTTGCTTTTCTTCCCAGCGAAGCCCCACTACCCAGTTCTGGCGCTGCCAGCGCAAAACCTGCGTACGGGGCTTGCCGGATAACGGAATATCTGCCATATCAGCCACCGTTCCCCATCAGCTCCGGGGTGATAATAATGACCAGCGTACTGCGAGAATCATCGCCGTCCCGACCTCCACCCAGCAGGAAATTACCCGGGGTAAAGGTGCCGTTTTTGGTCATCCGGGTATTACTCTGATCAAAACCTGTCAGCACCAGTGCCTGCCCTGCGCGAAGGTTAGTTTTCTGGCTGAGCGAGCGGAGTTTCGTGTACGGCATCTCGATGTACGAGTTGCCGTCTTTGGACGTAAAGTTACGAATAGTCGGTGGATCAGACAGGTTGAATGCCACCTGCAGTTGCACGTCACCACCATCCTGAATCAGTGGCAGTAACGTCATGTTGAAGCCGGTAGTCATCATACCCGGCGTCAGGGATGTGGTTGCACCCACATCGGTTGTGGTAGTAGTTGAACTCTGTGCCACGTAGACCGTCTGGTCGGCCATCTGAATAGGTACAGGTGTAAGGTTCGTGGTCACGCTACCCTGCGAGGTGACCACACTGACATCGCCCTGCTCTGACAGAGCTTTAATCAGCAGACTGGAGCCGGCAAATTTAGCCGCACTTCCGGTTGCTGAATCCAGAATAGATACCGACGCCGACGTGGCGTTGGTGATATCACCGCTGACATTATTGAGTGAAGCACCGGCTGAGCGCAGGGACTTGTAAACGATATTCCAGTCCAGTCCCAGTTGCTCCTTACGTGAAGTACTGACACTCAGTACCTGAACGTTGAGCCTGACCTGGCGGTTCATCTGACGGTTCTGCTGCTCAACATACGTCGCGATACTGTTGAGTACAGAAGGGGTATCCGTTACCGTCAGCGTGCCGGTACTGGTCGACAGCCAGAAACGTCCCTTTTGCGGAGTCACCATGGTTTCCAGCGTCTTTTTCATATCGTCATAGACATTACGGCTCTGGTCGACCGTCGTCTGCTGCGAAGAGCTTGAATCCCCTGACACCGAACTGTTTGTACTGCCACCACTGGTTCCCATACTGCTTGTTGAACCCGAGGTAACACTGGCATTACTGGTAATATTGGTATTCAGAAATGTGAACTGGAAAGTACGCGTCTCCAGGAGTGAAAACAGAATTGCTCCGTTATCCATACGGGGGGTGAGGCCTGTCCTGGCCGAAATCATGTTCAGCAGGCCGGACAGTTTGCCCTGCCAGCGCAGGCCATTCAATACCACAGGCGTGGCGGTCACGCGTGCCGAATCAACAGCGCCGCCCAGTTGTTCCAGTGGGATCCGTCCATTGTTATCCGGTGTCGGCAGCGGGCCATTCAGTGCCCGCGTTGTACCGGATGACTGTCCGACAGCCAGTGCATCGGGTGAAAAAATCACCCTGACGCCGCAAAGTGCCGTAATACGCTCCCCGATTTCGGGCAGCGTCAGCCCATCCCGCGCCAGCGTTATCTGGCAGTCAGGGAAGTTTTCCTGAGGGATACCCCGTGACACTGTCGGGACGGGTTTGAGATTGACCCAGGGTTTATCCGTCCAGACCAGCGTTCCCTGTGAGGATCGCATCTGCTCACTGACATGACCGCGGGCAATATAACCGCTGGCTTGCGCACTGCGCGACATCCTGTCCATTTCCTGAAAAGTACAGGCCGACAGCGAAAGTGCGGCGGCGATTGCTGTAGCTGCAACACGGAGCCTGACTTTGTAATATTTTCTTATCATTAAAGATTTTCCTAATTGAGGTAGACCACATCCCCGTTCTGAATACCTGCCGGTAAAGGCAACCCCGAAGCCACACCGGATAACCAGACCAGTTGCCCCTGCGTCACCGTGCCAGTTAATGCCGAACCACCTGATTGTTCACGCAGCGCATCCACCAGACCCGGGACTTCAGGCATCCAGACCCACAGCCGGTTAGCCACAATGACATGTCGGATACGGCTGTCAGGAGCCACCGGCAGGGCCAGTTCTGACAAGGCGACCGTTCCGTCCGTCAGGGTATGTCGGTAGCGCCAGTCATTAATGCCCGCGGCCAGCAATAACATCTGCCGGGCCAACAGATACGAACTCCCCGACTGCTGCGCTTTGACAACCTCGCTTCGCTGAGTGGTCTGGACATGTCCGACGACAAGCAGAAATACTGTGCCCAGAGCGACAATGAACCAGCCCATAGCTACGACCGGTCAGCCGGTTTATCCGCAACTGAAACCAGGCACTGCAGGCGGGAAGCTTCAGCAAATAAGGGCTTGTCAGCTTTCTTATAAAGGTCAAACACCTGAACCAGCGCCGTCTCAAAGTTGCCTTTAAATACCAGCGGTGCGTCAATGCGGTAATCCGTAGGGGTCTGCCAGATAACCACCCAGTGTCCTCCCCCTGGACAGTCAGCTCTTCCGGCCCAGTCAGTAAGGGACTCTTTGAGCGTGCTGCCGACAACCGCCTTCCACTCAGGGCCACTGGCCACTGCAGCTACAGGCGTGCCGGTTAACGGTTTTGTTGTCGTGGCCAGTACCGTAGCCGTCGCCGGATTTACAGCCTTAACGGTTGAGGGAGACGGTGTTTTGGCCTGAGCCTTCTCTCCCACAGGCGCCGGTGAATGAGACGCCGACAGGGTGGTCTCGGCCAGGTTTTTTCCTGTGAACGGATTGCGCGGAGCCGGAGAAGAGACTTGTTTCACGGAGGGGGCAGAGGACACTCCTGACATTACCGGTGTCCCACCAGGTCTCAGGGCAGGGACAGGAAGTGACTGACTGACCGGTTTCAGTTCAGTACCTTTCTTCGCCGCCAGGTGCTGGCCGGCGATCACGGGTTCAGCTTTATTCCCCGGCAGAACGCCGGTATAAGGATTGCGGGTGGTTTCCGGGGAGGAGGTTCTTGCGGCGCCGGTCACGGCGGGTGTGACAGATGTCAGTGCTTTAGTTTTAGCCTGTACCCGATATGCATCACGCAATACGAAACAGACTTCCCGGTTGACTTCATCCACGGACATTCGCCATGCAGGACCGGCAACCACCTGCAGTGCCTCACTGAGTCGCATCGGCCCAATTTTGCGCTGAACGGCCGGCAACGGCCGGTTCAGCAGCTCAGAAAAGTCAGCGCCATAATGTCCGCACAGGGAATAACCAGACTGAAACAGCAGGTAGCGAAATCCGTCGCCGACTGAGTTAACCAGTTGCCCTGGCATAGTAATATCGATGAGCTGGTTGAGCGGTTCCCGCTGCGCATCCTCACTTTTAATACTGACCAGCGTGTAACGCCCGCTGCGAGTCACCTCCGGTGATCGCTGGTAAATATCAGAGAAGACGGAAGGCTGCTGACTGTGTGCAAATGCGCTGTCGCGAGCGGTTTGGGTGGAGGTCTGCTGTGCACACCCGGCAATCACCAGCGGCAGGCTCAGGCAGAAAAGCGCTTGTGTGTTCATGAAAAATCCCGTGGATGACCGTAATTACGGCAATCGTGCGGAGATTTGGCTTAGCGCTCAATAAACAACTCTTTATGCAAAAAAGAAAAAAAACGCAAGCATCATTGCTGGCATTCTGCATACATGGATTTACTCAAAGTAGAGAAGGTCGATAACCCTCGATGTTAATGACGCGGTTGTTCCAGCGTTTCGCGGCTCAGACCTGTGGATTTAATAATCACTTTCAGGCTGGCCTGACGCTCCTGCTCAATACCCTTCTGGAGACTCTTATCTTCAATATTCTATGAGATTGCTCTAAAAATCAACCACTTACACTCCGTGATCTCTGCGGCCAGTATGTATACCCGAAAGTCTTCAAAACTGCAGGGAAAGATGGTCATGAATGGAAATTGGAACCGTAAGCGCCTCGATACGAAAAATTTAGCAAAGTGGCATAATGGTGAGATAAATATGGCATTATCTCCTAAATATATGTAAAAAATAGTGATACCTATACACACCCTTTTCCGCTGCTCTTTCAAGGACAAATCTCAGGTTAAGAGAATCATAAGATGCTAAATCATATTTATGGAATTGTTGGTATAGTTGGAACATTAGTTACGATTATTAGTAGTTACATTAGAAACCAAGAATTATCACAATGGTTACTTATTTGCTCTGGTTGGCTTGCGGCATTGATGATAGGTTGGTTCACACATAGAACTATTAAAATCCTAAGTAATAATCATAAAGAAACCATCATTAGCAATGATGGAGTAAAGCAAGCTCTTATGAAACGGAATGAAACATTAACCACACAACTTTCTCACGCATTAGAGCAGAAAGAAAAAATGGAAGGAATCGCAGCTTATTTAGCTACTCAGAACCCACAAATTAACGCCATGCCCAGAGCCATCGCACGACAAGAAAATACTGAGCCAGGAGGCAATTAAGATGAAAGTAAATTTTGATAGTTACTCATATTATCCTGCATTACGAACTCGAGCTGCTGAAATTCTTGGTTTGAGCAATCTGGCTTATGATAAAAAAGAGAAAATACTTCCACTTATAACTTTAGGCAAGTGGCCTCGCTCAGATGAAATTAAAGTTTCTCTTGATAAGAGCCTAGAGGCAATGAATAAATTGCCTTTCATCCTAGATGTTACCCAAGAAAATAAGCATCATTGTGCATCTAGTTTTGACCTTCTTTCTTCAGAAAATAATTTCTCAAACTGGATTTCTTTTTGCTCTAATAATGAAAACATTATCCCTGTAGTTCAAATGCCTGCATCAGCCAGACTGAGGGATATAGTGCAGCAAGCTAGAATACTTGAAGAAAATAAAGGGTCCATTGCATTCAGGATAAAAAATCTCAACACTGATATAAACAAAACAGTAGCATCACTAGTGTCTCTCAATTCTCCTGAAAATTCTATTATATTCATAGACTTGGGATATATTCGCGGTCATGTATCTACTATGACGTCAGCTGCAATTAGCGCAATAAACCAAATAAGGACAGAAATACCCGAAGCTATAATAAGTGTGCTGTCGACTAGTTTCCCTAGCTCGGTCGCAAACTTTGCAGGAGAAAATGGCCAGTCTGGTTATATCGACATAATGGAACGAGAATTCCACCAAACCATCGGTGGGAGAGGGGTTTCTATATACGGAGATCATGGCTCAATCCATTCCGTAGTATATGATGATGTCGGTGGACGTTATGTTCCGAGGATTGATATTGCCTTGGATGATGCTTGGTTTTTTGAAAGAAGACCAGGTCTTGATAGCAAAGGTTACATTGAAGCCGCAAGAGCAATTCTAAAAAGATATCCTAATTATCTTGAAGAAGAGTCCTGGGGTGCGCAGATGATTAAAAACGCTGCATCGGGGGATATTGCGGGTATGGGAAGCCCAGCCAAATGGATTTCAGTGCGTGTTAACCTCCACATAACAAAACAAATCGAACTATCAGAAGCACTTAAAACAGATTACGATCCTGAAGAGGATTTCTTCTAAAAAATAAGGGAGGTTTCCCTCCCTTATTTCACGACCCTTTTCAATACTTTGATGGGGGGGATGTTCCCAACTTCTCCGTGTTTTTTCATAAACATCTCAATATCGACTGTATAAAAATCATTAAATGTTTCGTCATTCCTATCATCGAAATCTATAAAATGATTATATTCCCGTCTCTTTTTTGATTTGCTTAGCAAGCTCAAATCACTAGTATTAGAAAGCTCATTAGCAGCTAATTTCTCTAAATAATCATTAGAAGTTTCTTTATAACGCTCTTTAATTGCTTCTAGAACGAAGCCCCTAATTCTAGATAAAGATATTTGTTCAGCCACGCGTTCTAAAGCCTCGCGACCAGACTCGAATAAAAACCGCTTCCCATTTTGAATAAGAAGTAATTGCAACTCTTTTTTTAACAAAAAATTAATATAAACCTTCTTATTACTAATTATTGCCTTACGGCCACGCTGAACTATTTTAAAACGAATACCTTTATTAGTATTCAGGTATTCGATAACACCAACATCTGGTGAAACTTTCTTCGAAATTTCATAGGTGAATTTTGGCGCACAAACAACCGTTACCTTTTCAAAACGAGAGGTAAATGTCTCTAGCTGACCATCCAATCTTTTTAGAGAGTCAAAATCACTTTTTATTTCAAAGGCTTGCAAGTGTCCATTCGCCACAGCCAGATCTGCCCGGCGGCTCCAATTCGCAACAACCATTTCATTAATAATAGTTGCATTCTCTAACAAACCTTTTCTAAAAAGCCAGTCAATAAATGCGACTTTTACATCTTGCTCTCTTAATAAACCTGACATAATCTCGTCACACCCTTAAAAAATATCAATTAGTATAGCAAAAAAAACAAATATTATCTACAAACTACATCCATAACAATTCTGTATTGTCTTTCTTAATCGACTGTTGTAGTGATGAACTTCATTAGGGAACAAATTTCTAATCGAAGTTAACATGATCCTAATTATGTCCTCAATGTCATTCAAATTTCAATGAAGCATCGTGTACAACTTAGCCCATATGCTTATTAACAAATAGATTGCTTATTTCTAATTTAACCTTTCCGTAGAATCTCAGAAGATTCTTATTATGCGAAGACTTGATTCAATAAAAGCACCTTTTATCAAGTCAAAAGAACGCCAGCATAATTGCTGGCGTTCTGCATACATGAATGTACTCATTATAGAGCGGGTCGATAACCTTCGATGTTAATGACGCGGTTGTTCCAGCGTCTCGCGGCTCAGACCTGTGGATTTAATCACCACTTCCAGGCTAACACCATTGTCAAGCAAGGCATACGCAGTTTCCAGTAACGTCTTCTGCTCACGCTCAAGGCTGGCCTGACGCTCCTGCTGAATACCCTGCTGGATACCTTCTTCTTTCAGTTGCTGTGCAATTGTGCCCATGATCAACTCCTTATACTCCGGGATCTCACCGGCCAGTTCGTATAAAAATGGCGTGATACTCTCGCTTGTCATGCCATTGTAGATAATATAACACAGGACGGCTTCCACCTGCTCCCGGGTATTTCCGGCTAGTCGAATCAGCTGCACAACATCACGCAGCAGCGATGCAGCGTCGCGATGCCGGATATCCCGCTGAACCAGCTCCAGTAATGCCATGCGACGGTGAGACTGCAGGTCGCAGTCCTCCATGACGCTGACATCCACCAGGGGCCACGGTCGGGAGTAAACCTCCCGCGCCAGCGCCGGTACATCGAAACAGTCCATCCAGTCGGTACTGTATGGGTAAGGCCGCACCGTTCCCTGATAAAACAGCAACGGCACCACCACCGGCAGTGTCCCGTTACCCTTTTTCAGGTGGGCATCCATCACTGCCATCGAGTAACGCATCATCCGCCAGGCCATCATCCGGTCTGCGGTCGACTGGTGTTCCACAAGACAGTATATGTACCCGGCGTGACCTTCTGCGGTCTCCACCGAATACAGTACATCCGAGTGCAGTTCGCGAAGCTTCTGATCCACAAAACTACCCGGTTCAAGCTTCAGCGTATCGAGACGAACCTGCGCGCGGATATCTGCGGGAAGATGAACTGCCAGGAAATCCCTCGCAGTGTCCGGCTCACGCAGAAAAAGCTTAAACAGGCCATCGTGCCCGGGCCGGTTATGGCCCTTTTCGTTATCCATTCCGTATCCTTCATATGTTCAAAACATAATGCCTTCCACAGGAAGGCATTATTCAGCGACAGTCTTCAGGACAGCACATAAAGCGCATGTCTGGCCACACTGTGCCCGAACGGCGCGAACGGGATATCATCGTCGAAGTCCATTGGCGGCTCATTTGCAGGATGCTGTTGAGGTGGCGTCCCGCTGTGAGAAGGCGCTGCTGGTTGCTGAGGCTGACCCCAGCCGCCCTGTTGCTGCCCACTTCCCGCACTATTTCGTCCGCCCAACATCTGCATCGTACCTGACTGGCTGACGACCACTTCTGTGGTGAACTTTTCAACGCCAGACTGATCCGTCCATTTGCGGGTGCGTAATGCACCTTCGATGTATACTTGGGAGCCCTTACGCAGATACTCACTGGCAATTTCGGCCAGCTTGCCGTAAAGAACCACCCTGTGCCATTCAGTGCGCTCTTTTTTGTCACCGGTCTGTTTATCTGTCCAGGTATCTGAGGTTGCCAGACTGAGGTTTACCACGGCACCGCCATTTGGCATATAACGCACCTCAGGATCCTGTCCCAGATTTCCCACCAGAATAACTTTGTTTACACCTTTAGAAGCCATGAGTATCTCTCCTTAAGCCTGTTCACGCTGTGACCATGTGCCCTGTTTGAGCGCATGTTCTGCCTGAGACTGAGTCGAAAAGTACTCAACAGATTCACGGGATACCGGCCCTTCTTCATTTTGCGTGCCGATGTAATATCCGGCACCACTGCGAAGGACCTGTAAAGGTAAGGATAACCCGGCAAATTTTGCTGCCAGTAAACCAGTAGAAGATGATGGTGAAGTTAACATTGATTGTTCCTTTTACATTAAGTCAGGAACACACCTTCCTGACGGAAAGTGTGTTTCCATCAGGAAGGGTTAAGTAGAACTCAGAACGAATCTTCCGCGTACTGCTTCTGCGCGGGCTGGCTCTGGGCCGGAGGAGTGGAATCCGGTTTTTCTGCCTTATAGGCAATTGCACCGTCAATTTTTATCCAGTCAACCCGGATGAGGCGAGTCTTCAGGCTGACACGGTTTTCACCGGCATGATCACCTTTTGCAAGGGTAAAAATATCGGATTTGATCCCACTGAGAACAAAACCGATCATTACTTTTTTGTCCTCATCACAGGACTTCTGGCAGCGGTTAATTAAACTCGTTGCGTCTTTGCCTGCGACTGTGACATCAAAGCGGGTATAGTCTGCATTATCTGTCGGACCACTAAGCGCATTCAGCGTACAACAGGTAAACTTACTGTTACCGTTGACAACCTGACGTACATTCGTGATATAGCCCAGACCGTTGATATTCAGATTAAAGTAGTTAGTTTCTTTAGACATGATGTTTCTCCATGGAATGAAATCGTTGCGGAGAAAACATCTACCCTGGCGGGATGATGAATTCCCGCAGGGATACCAACGCTGGCTAAACGCTGATGATCAATAAGTTTAAAATATCTTCATCGCAAAATGCTGCGACAGCCGTTTCCAAAGATTAAAGGGCTGTACCACCCGAAGGCGTCACCTCTCAGGCTACGGTGACATTGGTGTGCAATCACCCGAAGGCGTCCCTCTCAGATTGCCGGAACATTGGTGTTGTGATCACCCGAAGGCGCTCCTCTCAGATCACTGGAACATTGGTGGTCGCTAAGCGACATAAGATTCGCGACCATTTTTAGAACATTAGTTAACCCTGTCAACCCGTTAAATATTTTTTGTCTCGCCATAAAAAAATGGCCCTCGCTAACGCGAAGGCCATTTCTCAACCAAACTGTTGCACCAGAACATGAGGTAAAATCAAATCTCCGAAGCCGGTCAATGGCTCAGCGCGGTTTTCACGGAGTGATTGCGCTTTGAGGACGGATCCTTCGAGTAAAGATCGTTCTCCTGACTGGAGTTGCGAAAGGCATGCAAAGCTTTCGAACCGTTCCACAGCCATGGGTGCTGCTCTTATCAAAGCGATATAAGGCTACCAGAATTCAGCGAAAGAAAACAACCCGTTAGTCTTCTAGGCTGGCGAAGGTTTTCGTCTGCGTCCTCTGGGACCCTTGTTACCATTGTTCACGATACCTTTGCACTCCGGATATTTCAGGCAGCCCCAGAACAAGCCACTCTTTCCAATGCGCTGCAACGTCTTGCCGCCACATACAGGACAGGGGGGTGAAGGTGGCGCCTGCATAGTCAGTGGCTGTGATCTCCCCTGAGCGACCAGCTGACTGACCCACTGACTTTGCTTTGCCATAAAGTCATCCAGGCTCACCCTGCCTGCAGCTACCTCATCCAGCATCTGTTCCCACAGTGCCGTAAGTCCGGGATTCGTTAACGTTCCTGGCAACACATCCACCAGGTTACGTCCAAGAGGTGTTGACTTAAGCGTCTTTTTCTCACGCACCAGAAACCCACGCTTCAACAGCGTGTCGATTATCCCGGCCCGTGTTGCTTCAGTTCCTATCCCCGCATTCTCTTTGAGCACCTTTTTCAGCGCGGCGTCAGTAACGAACGCCGCCGCATTGGTCATCGCGGCAATAAGAGTTCCATCGTTGTACGGAGCAGGCGGTTTTGTCTGCAGTATCTTCTGCTCAGCGCCCTGCACCTGGCAGACCTGGCCCGCCTGCATGGCGGGCAGTGTGGTTTCACCAGTATTGTCCTCATCATCTTTGGACATTTTGCCAAACAGAGATTTCCAGCCGGGTTTCACCAAAACGTTACCACGGGTACGGAAAAGCTGACCGCCAATATTAAATGTGGCCTCAGTCGCGTCAATTTCCATCTGGGGCAGGAACTGGGCCAGGTAGTGCAACCTGAGCAGCTGATAGACATTGCGCTCAGCATCACTGAGTTTGCTCAGATCACCAGTATGTTTTGTCGGAATGATACCGTGATGAGCGGTAATTTTTTTATCATTCCAGATACGTGACACAAACTGAGTGTCCAGACTCGCGACCACCGGCTGTAACGCCGGATCAGTTCCGACCACAGCAGACAGTACCTGTGGGATTTCTTCTCGCATCGATAACGGCAGATAACCACAGTCAGTTCTGGGATAGGTCGTCAGTTTGTGGGTTTCATATAACTTCTGGGCGATATCAAGTACCGTCTGGGCTGGCATCCCCCAGTGTCGGGAGCAGGCCTGTTGTAGTGTGCTCAGGCTGAATGCCAGCGGCGCTGATTGTTTTTTCCTCTCTGTCTGGCAATTGATTATCGCAGCCGTTGGCGTTTGCCGACACAACTGAACCACCTGTGCCGCTACACCCGACTGGATACAACGCTTCTCTTCATCGCAATACTGTGCAGCCGGTACCCATTTGGATGGAAAAAACACGCCGTTCACGGCCAGCATGGCAATAACTTCGAAGTACGGTTTCGACACGAAGTTATCAATTTCACGATCACGATTTACCACTATCGCCAGCGTTGGCGTTTGTACCCGGCCAACTGAAAGAACGTTACCGATACCCGCCTCACGCCCCAGAAGTGTAAACAGGCGAGTCAGATTCATACCGATCAGCCAGTCAGCCCTGCTCCTGCCCACGCCAGCATAATAAAGCGATTCAGTTCGGGAAGACGGCCACAAATCAGCTAACGCTGACCGGATACTGGCATCATCCAGAGCTGACATCCACAACCGGAATACACGCCCCTGAAACTTGCAGTAATCCAGCAACTCACGGGCGATTACTTCCCCTTCCCGGTCAGCATCCGTGGCAATTACCACCTCATCTACCTGTTTAAGCAGACGGTTAATTACCGCGAATTGGGCTTTTGCATCCGCTTTGACTACCAGTTTCCACTGCTGTGGTAATAAAGGAAGCACATCGGTGCGCCATGGCTTACCATACTGTTCGCCATATACTTCCGGTTCAGCTGTCTCCAGCAGATGGCCGCGAGCCCAGGTGACTGTAACTCCCGGACCACTCAGGAATCCTTCGCCTCTTTGAGTGGCGCCAAGAAACTTCGCAATATCTCTGCCCTGAGAAGGTTTTTCACACAACACCAGACGCATGATAACACTCCTTTCAGAAAACCAGCCTTGTTCACTTTCCGGCAGGATGGACTGCAGACCATCAGGCCACACGAACCCCTCGGGTATTCCGGGAACCGCATTTTTGCCATTCTGGTGAGATACGTACGTTTTTTTAATCACACTTTGTGTGAAAGAACGTACGTTATTGCAGTCCGGTTGCCGGACTCTGTCGTAACTGTCTGATTTCAGGCTGAGTCTGCTATCCGGACTCGGTGATTTCTCCCCCCTCTCACTACTGGGTCTGTTTACCGGACTAAGTGATTTATGCTCATTTTTTATGCTATTCAGACTGAGTCCGGTACCCGGATTTTGATTAGTGCGGGCAACATCACCCACCTTGGACGGGCGGGTCAGACGTTCCGCAATTTCCGTCATCCGCGAATGCCTGTGACGCATCATCGGATCATCAAGTATCCCGTTCAGTACATGAAAGGCCGTGTCGCTGACCTCTCTGTATTTGTGCTGGCAGGCTTTACCCACCATATCCAGCCATCCCGGGTCAAACATCTCTGCATCCTTCGCACTGACTGGCTCATCATGCTGGGCGTAAATATTTCCCCGTACCCGGCCCCCGGTATCACGCACCCGCTTGCACAAACTCAACCAGCCCGTTAGTCGAAGCATGGTCAGCGCACGGCTCACCGTATCGCGTGACGCCTGTCCGGAACCGGGGGAAGAAAGCAGTTTCTGAAGTTCATCATATGAGGGGAAGATGGCGCCGTCGTTCTGCAGGGCATACTGCCGTATCATTATCCAGCACATTTTATCCAGAGGAGAAAGGCGCATATCCAGGATTAGCGCCCGCGGGTAGGCGTCGTGAATATTACCTGTAAACAGCAGCCCGTTACGCTCCTGCCCCGACGAACCCGGCGTACCGTCAAGCCGTGCCTGCATCTTCGACAAGGTGTAGTCAATGATATCATCTGCAGGCAAACGGTGAACGGATGAACCGGGTTCTTCCATCACCTGAGCCGGAGTTTGCATCGTTCTTTCTGTTGTTATCGATGCGTCTCTCATCGTTTCAGTTCCCGGTTATAGGTCTGGTGAGACATAAATAACCAGCTTTTACCTGCATCCTTACTCAGCAGACGCCAGCGTAATCCCAGATCAATCTTGAGATAACCTGTCTGTCCTATCTGGCTGTAGACTCGCTTTCCCTGCTGGTACAGGGAAAGCAGTGTACGCGCCTTTGACATGACAGCTTTACTCACATTTCTCGGGTCAGTACGGTAAAACTGAAAGGAGGGTGCCAGTGAATCCATCAGGCTACCTCCCCCGTACACCAGTTTTTGATTAATCCCCAGATCACCGTGAGACTGACATCAGCCTCTTCCGCAATAAGCATCATAGTTTCAAGAGAGTTAAGACTTTCTATATCGCTGATATTGGCCTCATGCCAGAGACGCCATATCTTCGCTTCACACTCCTCATCAGGTGACTGACAACGTCCCTGACGTGTCTGGATCCCCTCTAGCCGCCGTTTAGAACTGACATCTGAAGCATTCAGACCAAAGAAGATCCCCATCATCTCTATTGATGCACCAAGAGCAATAGCACGATCAATGCGTTCGCTACGCTTTTGCTCTCGATTGGCCTGGTCCAGCATTCGTTTTAGATTTTCATGATGTATTGCTACATTTAAAACAGAAACAGGGCTGCCTGACAGATAGTGCAGTTCTTCCATCGTCAGGCTTCTGAGGAGACGCATTTCTTCAGGTTTCAACCCCAACGCCTCACATCGCCGAATGTTTCCACCTCTCAGTTCCATAACCAGATTAAACAAAAGACTGTTGGCACCCTGTGCAAGTGAAAAAGTCATATCGCCTCCTGAACGTGAACACTTTCATTATCCATGACAATTAATTGATTAGAGGCCCCTGGAGCGAGAATAAACGCCAGAACGTTAACCATTGGATACCTCCTGAAGCGAATGCTCCTCACTGCGATAGTCCATAGCCGGATAAATCTCAGCCTGCCTACCAGCTGTCCATGCAGCCTGCCTCACTTTTTTGGCGTTACGACACCCTTCCGGCTGCCGTACTTTCGCAGGGGTCAGATTGCGCTGCTGTTGTGTTAACCAGCGGTCGAGTAGAACTTTTTCTGATGTTTCAGGTTCAAATGACTCCAGAACCGTCCATACTCCGGCCACCCAGTACAAACGGTATTCATCCATACGGCGACGGATAGTGGAAAGTTTCAGTAACGGATGTGCGCACGCGGTATGGTGATAATGTTCGGCATCACGCTTCAACTGACGGGAGACAACGCCAAACAAATAACCCGCCACCGCCGGACGTTCACCAAGCCCGTAAAATGTTACGCTGCGACGCTTCTTATGATCACTGTTCTGATACCAGCCGTAATAGCTGCGACAGCCCGCGGTCATGCAAACCACTGTAACCAGAGCATTCAGCCAACCCGGAACCGAAAGAGCATTACTGGGAATATTCCTGCAGGTCTCACTTGTTATTTCTCCCGGTACCACGCTCGCCGGGGTTACATCGTATTTCATCATCAATGCCTGGGCCTGCCGTAAAGCCACTGATGCCTCATAGGGATTACCTGTTTTTTCGGCCAGTACCATTAGCTTCTTGATACGTGAAAGAATTTTTTCATTCGCCGACACGAGTTACCTCCTCAATTTCCGGATATGCCACAATATCAAGCATCTCAGGACGAATACGGGTCAGCCTTAGCTGAACACCGCAACACGGGCAGGCATCAAATATTACCGACAGCCCGCGCTTTGCTGCATTCACAACGCCTCGACTTCCGACAGGAATAACCGCCAGTCCACTGCTCAGCTCCTGTGTGGTAACAACCGTGGCACCGACCCACTGGTAATGCGAGCGGGGCTTTTTCAGACTCTTCATTGTTTTTTGTCTCCTGATTCTCGCCATTCCTGACAGTGCATGCACAGGCTTACCCCGGGGATGGACTCACGGCGTGAGTCAGGGATTTCATCACCACAGTCCCGACAATGTCGTCGTGATACATGTCCCTGAATCCGAAGAGCAGCCCGGATTTCGGCAAACCTGCTGTCAATGTTTACCTGCGATTCGTTCTGAGCCATCGCATCATCAACATCAATGCTCATGCCTCCTCCCGTCATTTTGTTCAGCCGCCATATTTCTCTGCAGCTCGCGCAGACGGCGAATAACACGAATAAGGCGCAGACTCTTCACTACATGCACATCGTCAAAAACAGGCGTATCTCCCGCTGATTGGGAGCCAAAGAAGTTGAGACAGAACATAAACATGTTGAATTGTTTATTCGGCACGTGACCGGAAAGCCCTGCCAGAAAAAGAGCAAATTCTCCGCCGTGTTTTGAAACAGAGAACCCGGCCGCACTGGCATTTTTATCTTCACTGACATGAACCTCACAGCCCATCGCCTCTGCAAGTTCATAAGCAAGCCGGTAAGCCATGTCCTGCAGATGTTCGATATCATCCTGCAGAGCCGGAATGGCCCAGATATCAGTAACAGGCTCGAGCCCTACGTTGGCAAACTCAACTGAGGAAAGTGCTGGTTCTGTGGGTAAAAGTGAGAGACCTGGCATCTCGCTGGCAATACTAACGGCGTCAGAAGGAGTATCCGCAGTCAATCCCACCTGAGCGCCAGCGAAAGCTGATGCACTGGCAGCGATATTTCCGGCGTCGGGAATAAAGTGGTACTCATCAGGAATAACATCACCGGTTAAAACTGAGGGTCCCCCGAGGAAATCGTTCTGGACTTCAGTTTTAGGTAAACGAGGTGATCCACAAGAACCGAACCATTCGCCGGTCACATCATCGTTAAAGCTGCCACAGGGCACCTTATCTCTTTGGCCAGTGACTTGAGCGAACGGGAAATCTCCTGAATTTCCTGAGTGCGGTTCTCCCGGCCAGGACAACTCATTAACTGAAGATAATCGACAAGAATAAGTGAGGGCTGACCATATTTACGCACATTACGCCGCGCGCTGATACGTAACGTGGAAGGCGTCTGATAACTGGTATCGTCTATCAGCAAACGTCCTTCCCAGGAGGTCAGTTTTGCTACGGCATCCGCAAGTAAACTCCACTGCCCTTCTCTCAGCAGACCTTTGCGCAGGTTATCGAAGGGCACTCTGGCCAGCATTGAAAGCAGACGCATTATCAGCTGCTGGGTTGGCATCTCTATGCTGTAGAACTGAACGGTCTTGCCGGGACTGCCTTCCAGCGCAGCAACGGCATGTTTCAGCGCTTCTGCCGTTTTCCCCATTGATGGCCGGGCACCCAGTAAAATCAGGTCACCGTCCTGCCAGCCACAGGTTTTCTCATCCAGTTCAGCAAAACCTGTCGCTGTACCGGTCACACCGCTTCCCCCACTGACCGATTCCAGCCAGCTGACCGTGTCAGCGACCTGAGTCGTTACGCTCAGACAAATGTCGGGGTCACAGGCCTGCTGAGCCAGACTAAATAACTGCTTTTCGGCCTTTTCAATCAGACCGGGTATATCCACATCGCCGACTGAGGCCAGTTGATGTAGCTCATGCCCCAGCTTAACCAGTCGTCGCTTACGACTGTACTCGCGCACAATTTCGGCATAAGCAACGATATTGGCGGCGCTGGGCGTGTTTTTTGACAGTTCAGCCAGATAAGCGAACCCCCCGCACCGCTCCAGCAGATCTTTTCGCTCCATGGATTCGGACAGGGTTATCAGGTCAATGGGCAGGCCGGCACTGACCAACCGTTCTATCTCCCGAAAAATGGTCTGATGCTGGCCATAATAAAAATCTCCGGAATTCAGAAGCGGCGCAATTTCATCCCAGCGGTCGTTATCGAGCATCAGTCCGCCCAGAACACCGGTTTCAGCTCCGACATTAAACAGCATGGATTCTGCAGAAACAGATTTATGGCTCATAACTCATCCGCCCCCTGACCAAATCCGGGCTGAGGCCGGTTAACCAGAACCGCATCAAACTTATCTTTCCATTGAGGAAATAACTCACAGACCAGGTGGTGCATGGACTCCGCTGCCGGCAGGCTTACCCGGTCAGTTTTATATTCGAGACGATGAACTGGCTGCCCGCACGCATGCCCACGTTTGTAGACTTCCAGTTGCTCTATTTCGGTATTCAGCATTGATATGGCAATACGGTCTGACTGGGGGTATTGACCTTTATCCACGATTGCCTTGAGTTCGTTGAGGGTGTTTCGATCCAGTACAGTGGGTTCAACACAGTTGGCGAGAATTCGAATATCGGGAATATGGATACCGTAGGGTTCCAGAACCAGAAGTTTGGATAAAAGACGTACAGTGCCGCGCAGGAACTCACGTACATCGGGTAAAATCGGTTTGATAACACCCATGACGCTTTGAGTCGCAGCGAGCACCACGAGCTCCACCATCACCCCGCCAGCGCCTTTGGAATCGACGATTATGACGTCATATTGTCTGAAAAGAGGATGCTGCAGGACATTACGCAGACGCATTCTGCCATCAGCTGCATGCAACATATCATTGGAAAGACGATCATCGGGATCGTTGGAAATGATGACGTCAAGATTGGGAATAACCGTGCGGGAAATGATGCTGTCAGGGTTGTTAAGGTCAGCAGTCTGCATGAGTAATTCATACAGGCCGCAGGGTGCTTCATAGTGAAGTTTAAAAATACTGCTGGCTGTTGGCTGATTATAATCACCATCGATTAGCAGTGTTTTCAGACCAGCATCGGCGGTGTAACCCGCAATATTGCCTGCCTTGGTTGACTTCCCTTCTCCGCCCTTAGTGGATACTACTGGCAATACTACCGGGAATTGTTGCTCATCAGGGAGTAACAACGATTGTGGTGAAACCTGCTGTGCCAAATGAATACTGGCGTCTGGTTTTCTTTCTACAGACTCCCCGGTTGAAACCTGGGGGGAACACTTAACGCGAGATACAGTTTGCATGCAATACGCTCGAAATTTATTCGAATGTGTTCGCCTGCCTGCTACCAATTCAAAAAGTCAAAGCGGCATCTAACTTTTTGACAAGGGGATTGAAAATCCCCGTGTCCTTGGTTCGATTCCGAGTCCGGGCACCACTATTTAAAGAACCCGCCCTAAAGGCGGGTTTTTGCTTTTATAGTTTCTGATACTTTCCAACTGTTCATCTCTCAATATCCTTACAGAGTTTCCCCGCTCACAATCCATATATAAAATAGCCATGCCAGTTAACAAGAAGACATCTGGGCTCTATAAGAAGATGGGCTTTAAAGTGACGGGACGCACGGAAGTAGTCGATCTCGGACGACCGTATCCGCTACTGAAACTGGTGCTCGGGTAATGATGTAGACTGTTGTCGATACTGTTATCACCTGCAAGCATTTTGATGTTCCGGCATTCCGGATTGAAGACATGACAACCACAGCGCCGTCAGGCGCTGTTATCTCCCGCGCTTTTCACCACGCTGTTACGGCTATGTGTCTGCTCACATCGAACGACTCACCTGATTTCAGCACCCCGTAAGCCACCTGCGCCAGCTTGCGCATCATCGCGCCGATTATCACTTTCCCTTTCTTTCCATTCCCTGCCAGACGCACCCGGAATGCCCGTCCCCATTCTGTTTTACTCACCGCCACCATCGCAGGCATATACACTGCGGTGACGGCCATCTGGCCGCAGCACATCGACATCCAGCCAGGCTTTAGAGACGTCGATACCGATAAAATGAAGTTCCTGTTCCATAGTGAGACCAGCCTTGTGAATGCGGATTACCGGGAAAAGCGGTCCATGATACTGTCCGGTTTGTCACTTGTGGATAACGGCAGTCCGCTGCATAAATCTACAGCACAGGTTATGAACCTAAGGCCGGATAAGGCGCTGCGCCGCAGCCGGCAGATTTCACGGCGCACAGACGCAAAAAAGCCCATCCGGCAGGATGGGCTTTTTCACTTTATTTGATGCCTGGCAGTTCCCTACTCTCGCATGGGGAGACCCCACACTACCATCGGCGCTACGGCGTTTCACTTCTGAGTTCGGCATGGGGTCAGGTGGGACCACCGCGCTACAGCCGCCAGGCAAATTCTGTT
>NZ_WPCV01000010.1 GCF_018035235.1 Citrobacter sp. On2M | reverse complement strand
CGGCGGACTCCACTCGAACAAAAGTCGATAAATGACAAAGGCTGAAACATTCATGATTGTTGACGCACACCGACAAGACCCTATGCAAAGGGTGACGTGCGAATTGCTATCTGCAATTTTTACCCGATCAGGATCCATGGAAACGATCGGGACCGCGGATCATAGCGTAAACTGAGAAAGAGATCTTCTGTTTCTCACAGATTCTTCCCGATTTATCCACAGGATGATCCAGAATCGGCTAAGTGTAAACGATCCTGGAGAAGTGCTGCAGGTTTTAGCGCGCATATTGAAAAAATTAATGAGTAAAGATGCTTTACTGCTTAAACGATCTAATAAAGATCCCGGGCGATCCTTGCGCTTTATCCACTAGCCCGTATAATTCTTACCCCCAGCGAGTAACGGTCGCCTAACGGCGTCAACGCTGCCTGTTTTTTACGCGAAACCGTGCGGAAAAAAGCGGGAAATAAGGAAAGAGAATTGACTCCGGAGTGTACAATTATTACAATCCGGCCTCTTTAATCACCCACACTGTGGCGTAAGTCGTTCGAAATTCGTTCGGGTATACGCAAAAGTCAGTGAATTTATTCAAGTTTAGGTAGAAATCGCCATGAAACGCACTTTTCAACCGTCTGTACTGAAGCGCAACCGTTCTCACGGCTTCCGTGCTCGTATGGCTAATAAAAATGGTCGTCAGGTTCTGGCACGTCGTCGTGCTAAAGGCCGTTCTCGTCTGACCGTTTCTAAGTAATAAAAGCTAGCCCCTGAGTGGTTAAGCTCGCATTTCCCAGGGAGTTACGTTTGTTAACTCCCACTCATTTCACATTCGTCTTCCAGCAGCCACAACGGGCTGGCACGCCGCAAATCACCATCCTCGGCCGCCTGAATTCGCTGGGGCATCCCCGTATCGGTCTTACTGTCGCCAAGAAAAATGTTAAACGTGCGCATGAACGCAATCGGATTAAACGTCTGACGCGTGAAAGCTTCCGTTTACGTCAGCACGAACTTCCAGCAATGGATTTCGTGGTGGTGGCGAAAAAAGGGGTTGCTGACCTCGATAACCGTGCTCTCTCGGAAGCGTTGGAAAAATTATGGCGTCGCCATTGTCGCCTGGCTCGCGGGTCCTGATAGCCCTCATTCGGGTCTATCAACGCCTGATCAGTCCGCTGCTTGGGCCGCATTGCCGTTTCACTCCAACCTGTTCGAGCTACGGAATTGAGGCATTGCGCAGGTTTGGAGTGATAAAAGGCAGTTGGTTGACGGTGAAACGCGTATTAAAATGCCACCCTTTACACCCTGGTGGTGACGATCCCGTCCCGCCCGGACCATTTGATACCAGAGAACACTAACGATGGATTCGCAACGCAATCTTTTAGTCATCGCTTTGCTGTTCGTGTCTTTCATGATCTGGCAAGCCTGGGAGCAGGATAAAAACCCGCAACCTCAGGCCCAACAGACCACGCAGACAACGACCACCGCAGCGGGTAGCGCCGCAGACCAGGGCGTACCGGCCAGTGGCCAGGGGAAACTGATTACGGTTAAAACTGACGTGCTTGATCTGACCATCAACACCCGTGGTGGTGATGTGGAACAGGCTTCGCTGCCAGCTTACCCGAAAGAACTTGGTTCTACCGAACCGTTCCAGTTACTGGAAACCACGCCACAGTTCATCTACCAGGCACAGAGTGGCCTGACAGGTCGTGACGGCCCGGATAACCCGGCAAACGGCCCGCGTCCGCTGTACAACGTCGAAAAAGACGCGTTTGTACTGGCTGACGGTCAGAACGAACTGCAGATCCCGATGACCTATACTGACGCAGCGGGTAACACGTTCACTAAGACGTTTGTACTCAAGCGTGGTGAGTATGCTGTCAACGTTAACTACAGTGTGCAGAACGCCGGCGAAAAACCGCTGGAAGTCTCCACCTTTGGTCAGTTGAAGCAATCCATCAATCTGCCATCTCATCGCGACACCGGTAGCAGCAACTTTGCGCTGCACACCTTCCGTGGTGCGGCGTACTCCACGCCGGATGAGAAGTATGAGAAATACAAATTCGACACCATTGCTGACAACGAAAACCTGAACGTCAATGCTAAAGACGGCTGGGTTGCAATGCTGCAACAGTATTTTGCCACGGCATGGATTCCGCGTAACGACGGCACCAACAACTTCTACACCGCTAATCTGGGTAACGGCATTGCTGCTATCGGCTATAAAGCACAGCCGGTTCTGGTACAGCCTGGCCAAACTGGCGCGATGACCAGCACCCTGTGGGTCGGTCCGGAAATTCAGGATAAAATGGCGGCCGTTGCACCGCACCTGGATCTGACCGTGGATTACGGCTGGTTGTGGTTCATCTCTCAGCCGCTGTTTAAGCTGCTGAAATGGATCCATAGCTTCCTGGGTAACTGGGGCTTCTCCATCATCGTTATCACCTTTATCGTTCGTGGCATCATGTACCCGCTGACCAAAGCGCAGTACACCTCCATGGCGAAGATGCGTATGCTACAGCCGAAGATTCAGGCTATGCGTGAGCGTCTGGGCGATGACAAACAGCGTCAGAGCCAGGAAATGATGGCCCTCTATAAAGCTGAGAAGGTTAACCCGCTGGGCGGCTGCTTCCCGCTGATCATCCAGATGCCAATCTTCCTGGCGTTGTACTACATGCTGATGGGCTCCGTTGAACTGCGTCATGCGCCGTTCATCCTGTGGATCCATGACCTGTCCGCACAGGACCCGTACTACATCCTGCCGATCCTGATGGGTATCACGATGTTCTTCATCCAGAAGATGTCGCCTACCACTGTGACCGACCCGATGCAGCAGAAGATCATGACCTTCATGCCGGTTATCTTCACCGTGTTCTTCCTGTGGTTCCCGTCAGGTCTGGTGCTGTACTATATCGTCAGCAACCTGGTAACTATTATTCAGCAGCAGCTGATTTACCGTGGTCTGGAGAAGCGTGGGCTGCATAGCCGCGAGAAGAAAAACTCCTGATTCGGTGTAGGCCGGATTAGGCGAAGCCGCCATCCGGCAAACGGAACATAACGTAAAGGGCGGTCATTAGACCGCCTTTTTTATTGCATCACAAAGAGACATATCATGAGCCATAACGACACCATCGTCGCTCAGGCCACGCCACCGGGACGTGGTGGCGTGGGTATCCTGCGTATCTCCGGCCTGAAGGCGCGCGAGGTCGCAGAAACCGTACTGGGGAAACTACCAAAACCGCGTTATGCCGACTATCTGCCGTTTAAAGACGCGGATGGCAGCGCGCTGGATCAGGGGATTGCCCTGTGGTTCCCCGGCCCGAACTCCTTTACCGGTGAAGACGTTTTAGAGCTTCAGGGTCACGGCGGTCCGGTAATTCTTGATCTGCTGCTCAAACGTATTCTGACGATTCCCGGGCTGCGTATCGCCAGACCGGGCGAATTCTCCGAGCGCGCGTTTCTCAATGATAAGCTCGATCTGGCCCAGGCAGAGGCCATTGCTGACCTGATCGATGCCAGCTCAGAGCAAGCCGCCCGCTCGGCGCTGAACTCATTGCAGGGCGCATTTTCCGCACGGGTAAATCATCTTGTGGAAGCGCTCACTCACCTGCGTATCTATGTGGAAGCGGCAATCGACTTCCCGGATGAAGAAATCGACTTCTTATCTGACGGCAAGATTGAAGCGCAGCTCAACAGTGTTATCAGCGATCTCGATGCTGTTCGTGCCGAAGCACGTCAGGGCAGCCTGCTGCGCGAAGGGATGAAAGTGGTGATTGCCGGACGTCCTAACGCCGGGAAATCGAGCCTGCTGAACGCGCTGGCAGGCCGTGAGGCGGCTATTGTGACCGACATTGCGGGGACGACTCGCGACGTATTGCGTGAGCATATACATATCGACGGTATGCCGCTGCACATCATCGACACTGCGGGCCTGCGCGATGCCAGCGATGAAGTTGAACGCATCGGTATCGAACGTGCGTGGCAGGAAATCGAACAAGCCGACCGTGTGCTGTTTATGGTTGATGGAACCACCACCGACGCCGTGGACCCGGCTGACATCTGGCCAGACTTTATTGCCCGTCTGCCAGCCAAACTGCCAATTACCGTGGTGCGTAACAAAGCGGATATTACCGGTGAGACGCTTGGCCTTAGCGAAGTAAATGGCCACTCACTGGTTCGCCTCTCTGCACGTACTGGTGAAGGCGTTGACGTGTTGCGTAACCATCTCAAACAGAGCATGGGCTTTGAAACTAATATGGAAGGCGGCTTCCTGGCGCGTCGTCGTCACCTGCAAGCGCTGGCTGAAGCGGCGGAGCATCTCGAGCAGGGTAAAGCTCAACTGCTCGGCGCATGGGCCGGAGAACTGCTGGCGGAGGAGCTACGTCTGGCGCAGCAAAACCTCAGTGAAATCACCGGGGAATTTACCTCCGACGATCTGCTGGGACGAATTTTCTCCAGCTTCTGTATTGGTAAGTAATTCTTCAGAAATTGGCCGTTAATGAAAAATCCCGCCAGCACGTTCTCTGGCGGGAGCTACATAAATTATCATTTCATCGACAGCAATTTTTCATAGCTGGGATAAATATGCGGGATCTTTTCACTACTGCCATCGGGATAAGTTGCCGTAAGTTTGCCTGGAGCATCTGGAGGTGTCAAAGTAACAACTTTATCGAAATGAATGACTGGCTCAATAAGGATGGTTTGAGTATCCCTAAGCCGAAAACGTCTTCGCCATTTTTCGGGGCCGGTATTTCCACCAAATAATTTCAAACTCGTTGTGTTATCAATATGGTTTGCCACCATAGGGAAAAAATCCGTTTTTAAATCAAGATCTCCACTGACCTCTTTTGCCCTCCCTGTCCCATACCCATCACTGAGGCCATAATCTCCAAAATCGAAGATATAACTGGTCTCAATGACTTCTTTTCCTTTCACCAACGGAATATTATCCGCAATCCTGAAACTTACTCTCAGTGAATTTAGCTGCCACTGGCACGGCCCACCACCATCAATGGCAATACTAGTCTGCCACAGCCCCCCCATTCCCTGCCGGACGAAAGGCTGCGTAAAACCGTTGTATCCCCGCACAGGGTAAGATTCAAAGCTGGAGTTATAGCTTTTATCCATACACTTTTCAGAGCGGTAAAGTACCTGCATCGGCATTAGAGTGATGCCCTCAGGCATCCGGAATGACACGCTGACACGTCGGGCATTATCAGGAGGGGAAAGCGTCTGATCCGTGTTATCTCCGCACCCACAAAGTAGTGCGATAGTTAACACAATGACGTTAATTCTATTAAAATAATTCAACGCTTTCCTCCGTCACCGCCGCGAAACGGGTCAGGGCATTGCGGCCAACTTCATCAGACTCCATGAGTTGCAGGGCTATCGGCAGTAAATCCTGAAGCATCAGAAATTCACGGTTACGCTGGATCTCATCCGGCTGCCCGTTACTGGATGCACTTTTCTCAACCTCATCGCGAAATCGCATCCGCATCTCTTTTCTTCTCATCTTTAGCTCCGGATTTGCCAGTTCAAGCAGTTGATTATGGATGTAGGGCAAATAGCGGTGCGCCATCGAATGACTTTGCGGATCCGTACCTAAACCGTTCAGAGTCGGATTGGTATTTTTTGGAAAGGTCTTTGTCAGACTGAGCGGAGTGAGGCACTGGATGAACGTTTCCTGATGCTCACCGCTAGATTTCAGACATTCATCATTCAGAGAAGGAACCAGATATAGTTTTACGCCCACAAAATGGCGTGTGTAGATCTGTCCGTCGAGAAGGCTTTTGTGGTTCTGGCTGGCAACCCGCATTGAACACTGCTCTGCCCGGAAAAAAATCACCGTTTTACCGTGATGCCAGTATGGATCTTTTTTCTCTACAAGCCCCACAGATTGATACGCTAGATCCCGCACAGCGCCCCCAAGATCGGCATCCGGAGGGATTTGCGTGATTGAGTCATTGTCGTTGACGTGCCGGTAATGGGTAATGCTACCCAAAAAAGATATTGCCGCACGGGTAAATGTACGCGGCATTCCGTAGGTATACAGTATAGGCTGATTGGTTTTCATCTCTGCGGCATATAGCAATGCTAACGCACCGCCTAAGCTATGCCCGCAGATAAAAAGTTTTTTCTCTTTATCTAAAATTGCCTTAACAGAATCTAGCTGTTCCTTAAATTTCCGTTTAGCCAGCTCATAAGCCTCCAGAAATCCCCCATGAACATTTCCCGCCCCAGCCAGTTCCGGCAAACAACGCTTTGGTGCAAATGATAAATCAGTTAGCACATTCAACAGACTATCAGTCCCACACCATGCAACCAGCACATGCGTGCCACATTCCACCGTAAAGAGCCGGGTGTCCCCCTCCGGTTGCTCACTATCTTTCGTGCTCAGATACACTGGTGGGAGATAGCGGTCATGAAAAGGGACATCGACCGCCAGCGTGTGGTACCAGGAAGGAAATTCAGCGAATAGAGGAATGCATGATAGATCCTGACACTTATTCCGGAAGAAATAGTTGATAGTTTTATTATCTTTTTCTGCCGCATAAACCAAGTCAGCCATAATGCCGAGATTCAGTGCGTTGGCGAGGTCATAGTTTTTTGTGTCGTGCAGTGCCAATACCCATGCCCGAAATGGACAGATTTCAATAACGTGTCTTTTTTCCAGCAGTTCACAGGGGATCTCCGTCCCCCTCAGGGAGCGATTCGGTGGGAAATGAAATTCCGGAGGCTCCGGTTCATCCCAACCTTCAATCAACGGTAGGCGGTCGCATAACTCCCCGATAGTGACATAGTGATACACATGATTAGCCGCTTCTGTTTTTTCCTGTACATTTGAGCGCCAGATATTGTCACGGATGCCCGACCAGAACATATTTTTACTCTCTGGCTGGCTGTTAGGATTACGTCTGACACCCAGTGGCCGCAGTGTCATCACATCAGCCAGTTGCTGCCCATCCGTCTTAACATCTACAGTTATCCAGTAAAGATCATCAAACCGGACCAATCCTTGATTGTCGGTAACGCCCGCTGGAGGGTTGGGAGGAGGTGTTGAGTTGTAGCTATTTTCACGCTGATGCCATACTGATGATGTCAGCGGACGATATTCCAGCCTGACATTGAGCCCGCATACAGGAATGTTATTCTCATCGACAAACTGCAGTTCAAGCCAGTATTTATGCGGCTCACCACGGCAATAAACGATTTTTCCTTTCGGTTTTATACTCGTAACGCAGGTATTATCACCAATAATTTCCATGTCAATCCCTTGCATTTTGTATTGCTATTTTTAACCCATCTTATCTCGTACATTTATTAACCAATATAAATACATTCCGAATCAACAATGGATTTCCTCTTAGGAAATCACGGTTGTCCAAATGGCAACTCGCACAGACAACTCTCTCCCCGTATTCTTAGCGCCACTTTCCTCATGAGGTCGCTATGACACGCTTTCTAATCTGCAGTTTTGCCCTGGTTCTGCTTTATCCCGCTGGAATTGATATGTATCTGGTGGGGCTGCCCCGTATTGCGGCCGATCTACAAGCCAGCGAGGCGCAACTGCATATCGCGTTTTCGGTATATCTGGCGGGAATGGCAACGGCGATGCTATTCGCCGGTAAAATTGCCGACCAGTCAGGACGCAAACCCGTCGCCATTGCGGGTGCTCTCATTTTTATTGTCGCCTCCTCGCTATGTTCGTTCGCCGAGAGCGGTACGCCGTTTCTTGTTGGCCGCTTTATTCAGGGTGTAGGCGCAGGCTGCTGCTATGTGGTGGCTTTCGCCATTCTGCGCGATACGCTCGACGATCGCCGCCGGGCGAAGGTGCTGTCGCTGTTAAACGGTATCACCTGCATCGTGCCGGTGCTGGCGCCGGTGATGGGGCATTTGATTATGCTGAAATACCCGTGGCAGAGCCTGTTCTACACGATGATCGGCATGGGAGTAGTCGTTTGTCTGCTGTCGGTGTTTGTCCTGCGAGAATCGCGCCCAGCGACGCTCCCGGCATCTGCAGAAAAGAACCACTGCGCTGAATCGCTGGTGAACCGTTTTTTCCTGAGCCGTCTGGCCATTACCACCCTCAGCGTGTCGGTGATCCTGACCTTTGTGAATACGTCTCCTGTTCTGCTGATGGAAGTGATGGGCTTCGACCGCGGTGAGTACGCCACTACGATGGCCATGACTGCAGGCGTCAGTATGGCGGTCTCTTTCTCTACACCATTCGCCCTGAGCGTGTTTAAGCCTCGCGTTCTGATGCTGACCTCGCAGGTGCTGTTTCTGTGTGCAGGCGTGGTGTTAATCCTTGCTACTTCACACGCGGTAACGTTGTTCGGGTTAACCTTAATCTGCGCCGGGTTCTCGGTCGGCTTCGGCGTCGCCATGAGCCAGGCGCTGGGGCCGTTCTCGCTGCGTGCGGGGGTGGCAAGCTCGGCGTTAGGCATAGCTCAGGTTTGCGGTTCCTCGCTGTGGATTTGGCTGGCAGCGGTGCTCGGCCTTGATGCGCTGAATATGCTGATCGGGATTCTGATTGGCTGTAGCATAGTGAGTATCATGCTGATTATCACTGTTGCCCCAAACCGGTCCGCGCTCACTCATGAAGAAATCCCTCAGCAGTCTCGATCTTAATTTATTGCTCTGCCTGCAGCTCCTGATGCAGGAGCGCAGCGTCACCAAAACCGCCAAACGAATGAACGTCACGCCGTCGGCGGTCAGCAAGTCGTTGTCGAAGCTGCGAACCTGGTTTGACGATCCGCTGTTTGTGAACACCCCCCTTGGGCTGACGCCAACGCCGCTGATGGTCAGCATGGAGCAGAACCTGGCGGAATGGATGCAAATGGGCAACCAACTGTTGGATAAGCCACACCATGAAGCGCCGCGCGGGCTGAAGTTTGATTTGGTAGCCGAAACGCCACTGGTGATGATCATGTTCAATGCGCTCTCCCGGCAGATTTATCAGCGTTATCCTCAGGCGACGATTAAAATACGCAACTGGGACTATGATTCGCTGGATGCAATCATTCGCGGCGAGGTGGATATTGGCTTTACCGGGCGCGAAAGCCATCCGCGTTCGCGTGAGCTGTTAAGTTTGCTGCCGTTGTCGATCGACCATGAAGTCCTGTTTTCCGATCTCCCCTGCGTCTGGCTGCGTGAAGATCATCCGGCATTGCAAGAAGAGTGGAATCTGGACACATTTCTGCGCTATCCGCACATCAGCATTAGCTGGGAGCAAAGCGATACCTGGGCGCTGGATGAAGTCCTGCAAGAAATGGGGCGTGAGCGTAATATCGCGTTATGTCTGCCCGGTTTTGAGCAGTCGCTGTTTATGGCCGCGCAGCCAGATCACGCGCTGATAGCAACAGCCCCGGTCTATTGCCGACGTTATAACCAACTCTACCAGCTCCCGCTCGTGGCGCGACCGATGCCATTTGATGCCGCACAACTGGAAAAAATGCGCGTACCGTTCACTCTTCTTTGGCATAAACGTAACAGTCATAATCCTAAGATCGTCTGGTTGAAAGACACAATCAAGGCGCTTTATCGCGATATGTCCTGACGATCCGCCGCTACGATGTTGCTGTATCGACCACTTTTGCAACAGAAATGTAAATGTCGCGTAATGAATCCCATTTTCGACTACTTTTTAGGCAGTAAAGCCTGCCCGAAAGCCGCGTAAATGTTACTCTGGTGATAATCACGGACCATTAATCACGGAGCGAAAATGGCGACACATTTTGCCAGAGGGATTCTTACGGAGGGACACCTGGTATCAGCTCGCCTCCCTTCTCCATGTCATATCGAAGCAAGAGATCTACCTGCTCATCGCCGGACACGTTTCCTGGCTTCCCGAAGTCTTCTCGCTGAACTGATGTTTATGCTTTACGGCACCAGTACGCTGCCCGAGATTGCTACTCACTCCAAAGGAAAGCCCGTTTTTCGCGATAAGAACCTGCCGGGATTTTCGATTTCTTATGCCGGGAATATCGTCGGCGTTGCACTAACCACAGAAGGAATATGCGGCCTGGATATGGAGCTTCAGCGGGCGACTCGCGGCTTTCACAATCCGAATTCAGCGGAAACCTGGCGCTTTTCCAACAACGAGAATCTGTGGATAAACAATCAAAACGATCCTAACGAAGCGCGCGCGCAGCTCATTACATTGCGCCAGAGCGTACTCAAACTCACTGGCGATGTATGCAATGACGATCCGCGCGAACTCCAGCTTTTACCCGGCGCTGGACGCCTGAAATGTGCCCATGTTGCACAGATTGAAGCCATTTGCGACGCGGAAGATGTGCTGGTGTGGTCGGTTGCGGTTTCGCCAGCCATTGAAAAACTCAAGGTTTGGGAGTTTGATGGTAAGCAGGACTGGAAAAGTTTGCCTGATATCCAGACTCGCGCCAATGAGCCAACGGGTCGTCTGATCCGGTTCTCGCAATTATGCGCAGCGAAGAGCCATACGCTTTGATTTAACCTTTATGATGAAACAGGAGTCACCATGTCTGAAACAATGAATGTTGTTACGTTACTGGGAAGTCTGCGCAAAGGTTCGTTTAATGGAATGGTTGCCCGTACGCTGCCCAAGATTGCTCCAGCGGGAATGGAAGTGAACGCACTGCCGTCGATTGGTGATATCCCACTGTATGATGCCGATCTCCAGCAAGATGAAGGTTTTCCGGCCAGTGTAGAAGCGCTGGCAGAGCAAATCAGGAAAGCTGACGGTGTCGTCATCGTCACACCAGAATATAACTATTCTGTCCCTGGAGGGCTGAAGAATGCCATCGACTGGCTGTCCCGCCTGCCCGATCAGCCATTAGCCGGCAAGCCGGTGCTGATCCAGACCAGCTCCATGGGCGCTATTGGCGGCGCGCGCTGCCAGTATCATCTGCGTCAAATCCTGGTGTTCCTCGACGCGATGGTAATGAACAAGCCGGAATTTATGGGGGGCGTGATTCAGAATAAAGTGGACCCGCAAACAGGTGAAGTGATCGATCAAAGCACGCTGGACCACCTGACCGGCCAGTTGACCGCATTTGGCGACTACATTCAGCGTGTAAAAGCCTGATAACAAAACTTGCCAACTACTCTTAAATAATCCAGTAAGCGCTTATGCTTCTGGATTATTTTCTTATTTTATTTGCGTAAATCTGTCTATAAATCACTGTTGTCTGTTTTTTCCCCTTCATTATTGTGCCATAGTGTTACCATCATGGCTGTTGCAATAAAATCAATAAATATATCTAATATTTTTCCGACATTTTGTCTACCGTGAACAATGGATTTACCATGGACAGGACATTTTCACATCTAAGGACCGCATTATGTAGCAGTACACAACTGGAGAAATCCATGTATGCCTGCCTACAGTCGATACCTGACTCAATTGTTTGTGATGGTATTTTCTTTAACTATTATCGAAGTGATATTCGCTGTATCCAGTTTTTAGCATTAGCGACGCACAAAACAGCGCGACTGAAACGGGATATCATCCCGATTCCTGAAAATATAGCCAAGCGATTCAATCACTCAGATAACTTCTCTACCCAAGTGATCGATACTCTGAGCCAATGTCCGCTGACTGAATATGTCGTTAATACCTGCTTTCGTAATATCAAATCTCTAATCCTGATGCGTATGCACCTGGATGGTCTACGGCTTGGCGCGATGGGTATATTTAGTCACCGAGCTAATGCTTTTACACCTCAACATGCTGAATTATTCGAATCAGTACGGGGAGAGCTCTCTTTACTGGCCTTTATTGCCCTTTCCCGACATAATCTTTTATTAAATAATACGCCTCCTGCTATTCCCGAGCTATATGCCACAGAAGAGAGTGAAAAATTTGTCGTCAGTCAAACTAATCTTCCTCTGTTTCAGTTGTATCATTCATTGAATAAGCTGGCAAACAGTGAACTGCCTGTTTTATTACTGGGAGAGAAAGGAGTTGGAAAAAACTCACTCGCTTCCGAGCTTCAGCAACAACGTTCAAAGCGCAGTGGTTATTATGGATTGATTAATCCTCAGGGGCAGTTGATCGTCATGAAAAATGGTGTACTGAACCGCACAATAACTATTGATTTCAACAAACCACCTAACATAGCTTCATTTTTGATCTTGCATCAGGGATCTTTACTGATAAAAGAAATAAATTCTTTTCCGGATCGTTGGCAAACGTTTTTACTGGCGCTGCACTCAAATTACAGTGAGTATTGCCAGCTACAGATTATTGCCATACAAACACTTCCATTTTCAATGGTAAAAAACACACTTCATCACGATATATCCACTCACTGTCTGACAAACCAACATTATGCAAACACCCTTTGTCAGGTCGTTACATTGCCACCTTTGCGGCATCGTTATGATGATATTCCTCTGCTGCTGACCTATTACCTGAGGAAGCTATCAAGCCAGTATAAACGCACTTCTTTACCTGTTCTGGGTGATGATTCACTACGCTTATTATTGAAGTATCACTGGCCGGGCAACATTACGGAATTGATAGGATTATTAGAAAATGCGTTTTTCCGTTGCACGGGCAATGAGTTACACATTGTCCTACCAAAGGAGAGAAATGCGATAGCCATCCCTCCGCTTGATGACGCAATGCGCCAACATATCCAAATGGCGTTACAACAAAGTCAGGGGAAAATATCAGGTAAAGGCGGTGCAGCAGAGTTACTTGGGGTTAACAGCAACACGCTATACAGCAAAATAAAAAAACTGGGCATTGTGGTGAAAGAAAAATAATCTGACGTCCCCTTTCCCTCTTCAGGAAAAGGGGAGCAGCCTTTATTATTGTTTTCTGGCGCGATGGAAACCGTCGAGCATACCTTTAATCAGTGCCCCCGGCGTATCCCCCGTACTACATAAATAGAGATGCACGATGATAAATGCCACCATCACGACAGCCAAAGCGTAATGGAGCCAGGCCACAACCTGCTTACCCGGTAACGCAAACAGGGTTTCTGGCGTATAACCGGGGTACATCATCAGTAATCCGGTCACAATGAGCAGCGGCAATAACAGGAACATCACGCCAATATAGCCCAGTTGCTGGAGAATATTGAATTTAGCCGCTGGCGACGCATGTTCCGGGTGAGGTTCACCCCGGAAAATGCCATACAGGTAGTAACGAGTCTGACGGATAAGTCGCCCCGTAATACCCTGCCAGCGCACCTGATAATGATGCCCGTTGCCGCACATCGCCACCAGGATAAAACCCAGCCATATAACACACAGCGATACCCCTGCAATATTGTGTACATCAACCCACAGCGAGAATCGCGCACTCACCCAGTGCAAGGCACAGCCGCTGATAATTAGCGCGGCAAAACAGAGTGCGTTCAGCCAGTGCCAGCAGCGAACAGGCAGCGTGTAGAGGTAACTTTTCTCCAGCGGCATATCTGCCTTGCGACGCGACATGATTAGCCGCCCCAAACCATGACAGAGTAGCAACACTACGAAGCCGCCCAGCGCCCAGGCAATGAAGCGATCGGCCTGACCGCTGCCGTTATTACCAATCATGTAGGTATCGGTAAATAACACACCATCTATCTGACGAACAGCGGGAACAGGAGGCGCCACCGCCGTCAGTTTTTCTCTAAGAGAGACATCATCAAATAATCCTTTCCCTAACAAGCTACCTGCCATGGCATTTTCATCAGGCGCGAACGTTTTTCGCCGAGCGGTTAGCAGCGTTCCATCGCCATGACACTGTACACAGCTGATGGCTTTTGAAGCAGGCAGAATACGATGCAAAGTGGTATCCGCAGCATCGGCATGGCAGTCGATGCAACGTAAACTGTTGAGATGTTCAGAAGCATAAGGCAACGCAGAGTGCGCCATATCCTGAGATGTAGATCTTTTCCCACCAGACAGCTGTGTGAAGACTCCCGCCCGCGAATGACAATTCGTGCACATCAAATTGTCGTCGGCAACCCGTTGTTTACCCGGATGGTTTAGTTCTCCCGCCGTCATGGTGTGCGCGTTATGGCATGAGGTACAAGAGAAGAGTCCTTTGGCTATCTTTTCACTGTGGACACTCTGCTGTACGGCATGCACCGTATCGCGCATGGCCACACCATGACAACTTTCGCAGTTTTGGTCGTCGCCCGGCTTCAGAACATGCGGGGTGACAGAAAATCCCTCGCTTCCGGGTTGACTCTGATGGCAGGCGATACACGGCACTTCACCATGCACGCTGTCGTGATATTTATCGGCAGAGACAACTAAATTCGCCTGCACTTTGTCCGTCGAGATCCCCTGAATATCGCCATCAGCGTGGCATGCCAGACAAGGTTGATTGAGCTGCGCTGCCGGCACTGGCGCACAATATCCCGACAGGGGTATCCATCCCACCAGCAGAAAGAATAGCCCTCTTGTTAATAATCCGCGCATGATGTCCCTCATGGCTTCATATCCGGGTATTTAAAGAGATGGCAATTATTACAATAAATTACCGAGGGTTTATGTTCGTTATGACAAGCGGTACAAGGAACATCTTTGCCGTAGTGCATTGAATCATGCGGGTTGGGCTCAGCATTCTTGTCATGCGGATTGGGTTGCGTTAACTCAGCAATCTGGTCGCGCGAACCGTGGCAACTCAGGCAGGACTTATCATTCGGCGCCGCGACGGGCGTGCTGGAACCGTGACATAACTGACATGATGTATTGCGTCCGGTGGACTCCAGTGAATGGTGATAAGGCTTGACGTTCATTGTATTCAGTTGCTGATGAAAAGCAGCTTCGTCGTCAGTCGCAGCGATGACCTGGGAAAAACCACCAATACACAGCAACAGCAGGGCTATCCATAATTTTGCCATATTAAATTCCCTCAACGTCAAAGGCTTCATCCGCAGCAGTTGCTGAGGCAACGCTAAGCCCCGCAATTCGGCCAAAAACCAGGCAATCCGCAACGGCACAGCTCCCCAGACGACTTCCACCATGCGAACCTGCTGTCGCTTCTCCGGCAGCGTACAGACCGGGGATGGGTTTGCTATCAGCCGCGTTGAGTACCTCTGTGCGCATACTGATCTGCACACCACCCATGACGTAGTGCACTTTAGGCCATACGCGTACGGCAACAAATGGCCCTTTGTCTAACGGAACCGCACGACTCACATCTTTTTTCATGCGATCGCCACCTTTGCGCGCAACGGCCGCATTGTAGGCCTCCACCTCTTCTTGCAGTACGTCGAAAGGTATGCCGAAATGCGCCGCCAACTGATCCAGTGAGTCAAACTGCCAGGCGACACCATAATGCAAGGCATGCTTCAGACTTTGAGCCAGTTTCGCACCTTCAAGCGTGGTGAAGCAGATGGGATAAAGTGGATCCCCTTTCTCATCCACCTGCGCCAGAATCCCCTCTTCACGCTCTTTACGATCAGCAAGCTCATTTGTGAAGCGATGACCAGAACGAGGGTTAACCATAATTCCGTTAGGAAAACCTGAGATGGTATTGAACTGCGAAACGTAGCCAAATCCGCGTTCGTCTGGCGAAGACCAGGGGCCTAGCTGGATAAGATCAAGCTGCACCGGCGTTGCGCCAATACGTAGCATTTGCACCAGACATTCCGACGTAGCACCAGGGTGGTTGGTGGAATCGACACGCTCATCCAGCATGGGGTTTTGCATTTTACGAAAACGCAGATCATTGGAAAAACCGCCAGAACACATCACCACGCCGTAACGCGCGCCGTAATGCCTTATCTTGCCGCTCTGTTCATCCGGAAAACGATAGCCGTCACGTACCGTCAGACCGATAACACGTCCTTGCGAATTTTGCAGAAAAGATTCCAGCTTGCATTGGGCGCGAAAAATAACGCCCATTTTCATGGCGGACTCTTTTAGCGGCCGAGTGATCCCCGCCCCGGAACTCTCTACCGTTTGCAACGTACGAGGGACAGAGTGACCGCCAAAATGCTGTACGAACGGTTTATATTTTACACCGTGTTGTAGGGTAAACTCATATGCAGCGGTCGTGTTGTTAACGAGAATCTTCAACTGGTCTTTATCATTTAGCCCACGCCCAGCTTTCAGCATGTCCTTAAACATCAACTCTGGTGAATCGACGATCCCTTCTTTTTTCTGCGCAGGCGATCCGGCTACGGCAACCGCACCGCCGTTAATCGCTGAGTTGCCACCAAAAACGGGCATCTTTTCAATCACCAGCACGCTGCGGCCAGCCTGAGCGGCTTCAAGTGCAGCAGCCAGTCCGGCAAAGCCGCTTCCGACAACGATCACATCATAGACTTTATGGTAACGAACCAACGAAGCCGGGGCACAGTTATCCTGCGCCAGCGCCTTTCCAGTCAGCGCCGTAAGCGCGCCGCCGGTCGCCAGGAGGGTACTTTTCGTCAAAAAGGCTCGCCGCGACGCATTAACGGTTTTTTTCATTGTCGTCATTTGCTCCCAGCTTGCGTACTGACCAGGGAACCGGAAGGAAACGATGCAACTAACGCGGATGAATCAGCAATGTTGTCAGTAAAAATCCTATCCTGCACAACAAACGGTACTTTTTCACGATAGGCGGCAAAGAGTTTGCCGGTCATCTCACCCAACTTCAGGTCAGGATTTTTCTGTTTCCGTAGATCGACAGCCTGACTGGCGTGCAACAGTTCCAGACCATAAATACTGCGCATATCATCCGCGATTTGACTCAATCGCTTGGACGCCCGGAGATTGTTGGTGTAGGTATCTTCAATCGTTCCCGCCATCGGTTGTCCATCCAGTGATACCGGGTTAACCAGGTCGCGAATATCCGCCAGTAACGCAACCTGTGGCTTCTGAATAGCGCCGAAGGCATGTCCCTGCTGATTGGTGTCGGAAGCGAGGAAACGACTCAGTCCGGTAAAATGATCGTCAGATAAATGCAAAGTGCGCTGCACGCTGTTATGCGCCAGATGTCCCATCGCCAAAGACAGATTCTGAATCGCCAGCGCCAGAGGCAGCGGTTCAAAATTAGAGGTCGGGAAAATCGCGCCGCTGAGGGTTTCGCCATTGGCCTCTTTTGCGCTCACGAAATACTGCTCAACCTGGCTATTTTCCGCCAAAGAACGATCGGCATTCACGATTACTGCGGGATTGTCATCCGAGCTGTTCATCTGGATTTCCAGCATTTGCCAGGCTTCATTCCATTCGCGACGCGCTTCATTAAGCACAAATACCGTCGTACGGAAAGAGAGCGGGTCCTGCAAAGGACGTCCATCCTGATGTTGCCAGAGATAAGAACCCGTAAGCGCAGTTCGAATCGCTTCGGCAGTATCCTGAATGCCAGGGAAAGGTCTAACGCTTAAACTCTGGTACAGGAATGGCGCAACGTTGCCATTCAGCGCTTCCAGTGATAAACCGAACACCGCCGGGGTGACGTTAATAATCTGTCTGGACTCCAGCAGAGCCTGCGCAGAATAAGCCGTTGATACTGCATTGGAAGAAAGAATCGACAGCGCATCTTTGCCGAGTGGTTCCAGCTTATCAATACCCGCCTGTTTCAGCGCTTTTGCCGAATCCATCTCAACACCTTTCACGCGAACGCGCCATTCACCAATCATCACATCGCCGATATGAGAGGCAAGCGTGATATCAGCTTCACCCACAGAGCCCCGTGAGGGCACGACGGGGGTAATGTGCTTATTGAGAAACTGCTGATACATTTTGGCAACCTGCGGTTGGGCGCCGGTATTTCCCGTTAACATCGTATTCAGGCGAATCACCATAGCCAGACGCACCAGTTCATCCGGCATGTCTGGACCAACGCCCGCCGCATGCGCATGCAGCGCGTTGATATTAAACTCACGAGAGGCCTGAATAACCTCCGGAGTCAGTTTTCCATGCGCATCAAACAAAGATTTGTCTTTATTGAGTCCCACTCCTACTGTCAGTCCGTAAACGGGAACGCCTTTTCCGGCAGCAATCATTAAAAGTTTATTGGCTTTATCGACGCGATCCATCGCAGTGGCAGCGATCTCAACCTGTTTTTCCCCCTGAGCAATGGCCCAGGCATCATCCAGTGTTAATGAATGACCATCCAGCGTCACGCTGGTGGTAGCGTTTGCGAATAGCGGAAAAAACAGAGAGATACAGAACGTCGCAATGACAGTCTTCTTCATTTCTAAACTCCTTTTAATAGAGATAAGAAACAGTAACGAAAAATGCCTGTGCGAAAGTTGAAATAGCCCCTGCATTTACTAAGGCTATTTTTGATATTTCAAAAAAACCAAAGTAAAAACATTTCAATCTGTTAACAGATAATTCACCAGAAGAAACCACAACTCGCTAAAACACGGGCATAAATAACAGAGATGATTTGTCCGCAGAGAGGTAATTTTCAGGCTTGATATTTTGGGGCAGGAATAAAAGACAATCAGACAGGAAATGCTTCAGCCTTGATAACAAAGCCGAAGCATGTTCTACATTAATGCGCGTCGATAAACACAATCTTCAGTACAAACAGCAGCGCAACAACAATGACGCACGGGCTGAGATCGCGGAAACGTCCGGTACCGATTTTCATCACACAGTAGGAAATAAAGCCCAGTGCGATACCTTCGGTGATCGAGAAGCTAAACGGCATCATCACGGCGGTAATAAACGCCGGAACCGCTTCGGTCAGGTCTTCCCACTTCACGCGCGACAGGCTTGATGTCATCAGGACACCAACGTAAATCAGCGCACCGGCGGCGGCATATCCCGGCACCATTCCCGCCAGCGGCGACAGGAAGATAACCAGCAGGAATAGCAGGCCAACGACGACTGCAGTCAGGCCGGTACGGCCACCAACCGACACCCCGGAAGAGGATTCAATATAGGCAGTAACGGAAGAGGTACCAATAAACGCGCCGGTAACAGAGGACACGCTATCCACATACAGCGCCTGCTTCATGCGTGGGAACTTGCCCTTCGCGTCTGCCAGGCCGGCTTTATCCGTCACGCCAATCAGCGTACCGGAGGAGTCAAACAAGTTAACCAGCATGAACGAGAAAATCACGCCTGCAAGGCCAATGTTAAACGAACCGGCCAGGTCAACATGCCCGATAACCGACATCACGCTCGGCGGCGCGGAGACGATCCCGTTGTAATGGACATCACCCAGCATCCAGCCCAGCAGCGTGGTCACAATGATAGAAATCAGTACTGCTGCGTGAATGTTACGTGACGCCAGAATCGCAATGATAAAAAAGCCCAAAATACCGAGCAGCACGCTGTGGGACGTCAGGTTGCCAATCGACACCAGCGTGTCTTTGTTGGCGACGATAACGCCGGCGTTTTTTAGCCCCATCATACCGATGAACAGACCGATACCGCTGGTGATCCCCACGCGCAGGCTCACTGGGATGTTGGCAATCATCCAGTAACGTACGCGGAAAATTGTCAGTAGCAGCAAACCTACCGCACCCCAGAAGATTGCGCCCATACCGATCTGCCATGACAGGCCCATCGCGCCAACGACCACGAAGGCAAAGAATGCGTTCAGGCCCATAGCAGGCGCAAGTGCGACCGGCAGGTTGGCAAAAAGCCCCATCAGGATGCTACCAAATGCAGCAATAAGGCAGGTGGTAACAAAGACGGCGCTGGTATCCATGCCAGCCACGCCAAGAATTTGCGGGTTAACAAAAACGATATACACCATCGTCAGGAAAGTGGTTAAACCGGCGATCACTTCGGTCCGTGCCGTTGTGCCATGTTCGCGCAGTTTGAACACGCGTTCCAGCATCCCCTGGCCAGAAGCCTGGGTTGTGTGTTGTTGACTCATTATCAATTTCCGAACAAGGAGGGAAAATTCGTCGCTATCCTATACCAAAATGCGACAATAGGGTTGGGTTATGAGCAACTTTTTTCATTGATTTTGCTTATACGGCAACGATTGCGTGGCGTAAATAAGCATGACGTAAACGTTAAACTAGCGATAAGAGGAAGGCATGTCCCAGATAGAAGCGGTATTTTTTGACTGCGACGGTACGCTGGTCGACAGTGAAGTGATCTGTTCCCGCGCGTATGTCGCCATGTTCCAGGAGTTCGGTATCAAACTCGATCTCGAAGAGGTGTTCAAACGCTTTAAAGGCGTAAAACTCTACGAAATCATCGATATCATCAACGAAGAGCACGGCGTTACGCTGGAGAAAGCCAATTTAGAGCCCGTTTACCGCGCTGAGGTCGCACGCCTGTTCGACTCGGAACTGGAGGTTATCGCTGGGGCAAATGCTCTGCTGGACTGCATGACAGTACCGATGTGCGTAGTATCAAACGGTCCGGTCAGCAAAATGCAGCATTCGCTGGGTAAGCTGGGCATGTTGCACCATTTTCCTGATTTACTGTTCAGCGGCTACGATATCCAACGCTGGAAGCCCGATCCGGCCCTGATGTTCCATGCGGCAAAAGCAATGGACGTTAACGTTGAGAACTGCATTCTGGTTGATGATTCCAGCGCAGGCGCGCAGGCGGGAATTGCCGCGGGGATGGAAGTGTTCTACTTCTGTGCCGATCCGCATAACAAACCGATCGAAAACCCAAAAGTCACGACCTTTACCGATCTGGCGCAGTTGCCGGAATTGTGGAAGGCGCGGGGTTGGAATATTACGCGTTAAGTTGAGATAGGGCGGGTAAGCGTTAACGCCACCCGCCACAAACATCACTCTTTCGGGTCTTTGCCCGCCAGCAGTTTATCAAGCTCATCTCCGCCCACGTGACGGAAATCCTGCCCCTTCACGAAGTAGAAGATGTATTCGCAGATATTCTGGCAGCGGTCACCGATACGCTCGATTGAACGTGCGCAGAACAGTGCGGTCAGTACGCTTGGAATGGTACGCGGGTCTTCCATCATGTAGGTCATCAGCTGACGCACGATGCCTTCATACTCCTGGTCGACTTTCTTATCTTCGCGATAAATACGTACCGCTTCATCGAGATCCATACGCGCAAACGCATCCAGCACGTCATGCAGCATTTGTACGGTGTGACGGCCCAGCGACTCCAGGCTAACCAGCAACGGCTGATGCTGTTGCGAAAACTTCTCCAGCGCGGTGCGGCAAATTTTGTCGGCAACGTCGCCAATACGTTCCAGCTCGGCAATGGTTTTGATAATCGCCATCACCAGACGCAGGTCGCTGGCGGTAGGTTGACGCTTGGCGATGATGCGCACGCAGGCTTCGTCGATCGCCACTTCCATCATATTGACGTTCTTATCGCCTTCAATGACGCGCTTCGCCAGCTCGCTATCCTGATTGTGCATGGCGGTAATCGCATCAGAAAGCTGCTGCTCTACCATGCCCCCCATGGTCATCACCTGGGTACGGATGCTTTCCAGCTCTGCATTGAACTGGCCGGAAATATGTTTATTAAGGTTTAAATTGTCCATCATTTCTCCAGATGCCCGGGCATATCAACCGTAGCGGCCAGTAATGTAATCTTCAGTTTGTTTCTTCGCGGGCTTGGTGAACAGATCGTCCGTATTACTGAACTCAATCAACTCGCCCAGGTACATAAATGCCGTGTGATCGGAACAACGCGCAGCCTGCTGCATGTTGTGGGTAACGATAACAACGGTGTAATCTTCTTTCAGTTCAGTGATCAGCTCTTCAATACGCCCGGTAGAAATCGGGTCGAGCGCTGAACACGGCTCATCAAGCAGTAGCACTTCCGGGCGAATGGCAATACCGCGCGCAATACACAGACGCTGCTGCTGACCACCGGAGAGAGAGTACCCGCTCTGGTGTAATTTATCTTTGGTTTCATTCCACAATGCGGCCTTGGTCAATGCCCACTGCACACGCTCGTCCATATCCGCACGAGAGAGTTTCTCAAACAAACGTACGCCAAACGCGATGTTGTCGTAAATAGACATTGGGAACGGCGTCGGCTTCTGGAACACCATGCCGACTTTGGCACGCAGCAGCGCGATATCCTGGGTGTTGGTGAGAATATTGTCACCATCCAGCAGGATTTCACCTTCCGCACGCTGCTCTGGGTACAGCTCAAACATTTTGTTGAAAGTACGCAGCAGCGTCGACTTACCACAACCTGACGGCCCGATAAACGCTGTGACCTGGTTTTTCGCGATATCCAGGTTGATGTTCTTCAGGGCATGGAATTTGCCATAGTAGAAGTTCAAATCACGAACCTGAATCTTACCTGGGGCAGTATCAACCATACTCATTTCAATCTCTTCCTCATCCGGCGCCGCATCCGCCACGCCGTAAAAAATTAACCGTGTTTCTTCTTCGCGAAAATGACGCGCGCCAGAATGTTCAGCAGTAGTACGCACAGGGTAATAATCAGTACCCCAGCCCAGGCCAGTTGTTGCCACTCAGCAAACGGGCTCATTGCAAACTTAAAGATAGTGACCGGCAGGTTGGCAATTGGCTGCATCATGTCGGTGCTCCAGAACTGATTGGAGAGCGACGTAAACAGCAGCGGAGCCGTTTCACCGGCGATACGTGCAATAGCCAGCAGAACCCCTGTAATGATGCCCGAGACAGACGCCTTCAGGGTGATTGCAGAAATCATCTTCCACTTCGGCGTACCCAGCGCATAGGCGGCTTCACGCAGGCTATCCGGCACCAGCTTGAGCATGTTCTCTGTGGTACGAATAACAATAGGCACCTGCAGCAGCGCCAGCGCGATTACGCCCGCCCAGCCGGAGAAATGCTCCATTTTTGCTACTACGATGGTGTAAACGAACAGACCGACCACGATGGATGGCGCAGAAAGCAGAATGTCGTTGATAAAGCGGATGACCTCAGCCAGCCAGGACTTACGCCCATACTCCGCCAGGTAGATACCCGCCATAATACCAAGCGGGGTACCAAACACGGTCGCCCACAGAATCAACAGACCGCTACCGGCCAGGGCGTTCGCCAGACCACCACCCGCCGTATTCGGCGGCGGCGTCATTTCGGTGAACAGCGCCAGCGACATACCGTCAATACCACGGGTGATCGTGGACATCAGGATCCAGATCAACCAGAACAAACCGAACGCCATGGTCGCCATTGAGAGCGTCAGCGCGATGCGGTTCTTCAGGCGACGACGCGCCTGCATTTTACGACGGGATTCCGCAAGCTGAGCGGTGTTTTGCATTTCAAGCGTAGCCATTAGCGTGCCCCCTCGTTCTTCGCAAGGCGCATGATCATGAACTTAGATGCCGCCAGCACGATGAAGGTGATCACAAACAGAATCAGACCCAGCTCCATCAACGCGGCAACGTGCAGCCCAGATTCCGCTTCGGCAAATTCATTCGCCAGCGCAGAGGTAATACTGTTGCCCGGCATGTACAGCGAGGCGCTATCGAGCTGGTAGGTGTTGCCGATGATAAAGGTGACCGCCATGGTTTCACCGAGCGCACGGCCCAGACCGAGCATCACGCCGCCGATCACGCCATTTTTGGTGAACGGCAGGACGATGCGCCAGATAACTTCCCAGGTGGTGCAACCGATGCCATAGGCTGACTCTTTCATCAGCACCGGCGTTTGTTCGAATACATCGCGCATTACCGCCGCAATGTACGGGATGATCATGATGGCGAGTATCACGCCAGCCGCCAGAATACCGATCCCAAATGCCGGGCCGGAGAACAGCGCGCCAACAAACGGAATGTTGGAAAGGATGTTTCCGACCGGTTCCTGGAAATAAGTCGCAAACAGCGGGGCAAAAATAAACAACCCCCACATGCCGTACACGATACTTGGAATTGCCGCCAGCAGTTCAATAGCGATGCCCAGCGGGCGACGCAGCCAGCCAGGAGCAAGTTCAGTCAGGAACAGCGCAATGCCGAAACTCACCGGAACGGCAATCAGCAACGCAATAAGTGAGGTAACCAGCGTACCGTAAATCGGTACTAAAGCACCGTAGATATCGTTCGGCGCATCCCATTCTTTAGTCCACAAGAATGCGAAGCCAAATTTTTGGATACTTGGCCAGGAGGAGATGACCAGGGAGACAATAATGCCACCCAACATCAATAGTACAATCAGCGCAGCCAGTCTTACCAGCGCGCTGAAGATCATGTCACCTTTTTTACCCGGTGGGTTAAAAGCAGGCTTGGTTGCAGCCATAAATCACTCTTTAAGTTTGGGCCAGGAAGCACGCATTTTATCGTGCTTCCCGGCTAACGTAATGCCATACCCTAAATAATTCGAGTTGCAGCAAGGCGGCAAGCTTGTGACAAATTCGTCAGGAACGAATTTGAACAGCCGGAGGCTGCCTTCGGTGAGGGACAAGGATGTCCCTCATTAATCCCCAGGAGCATAGATTCACTATGTGACTGGGGTGAGCCAACACCGCTGCGGCTCGAAGTATGACGGGTATTTAGTACAGCGCTTTACCGCTGCTGTCTTTCACGTTGGTCTTCCATGCAGCACGAACCTGCTCAACCACGCTGTCCGGCAGGCTGGCGTAATCCAGGTCGTTAGCCTGTTTGCCGCCGTTTTTGTACGCCCAGTCGAAGAACTTCAGCACTTCTGCGCTCTGCTCTGGTTTCTTCGACTCTTTATGTACCAGAATGAAGGTGGTGGAAGTGATTGGCCACGCGTCGTCACCTTTCTGGTTAGTCAGATCCTGAGCGAAGGTTTTGCTCCAGTCAGCGCCTTTTGCGGCGTTAGCGAAGCTCTCTTCGGTCGGGCTTACCGGTTTACCGTCAGCAGAAACAAGCTTGGTGTACGCCAGGTTATTCTGCTTAGCGTAAGCGTACTCAACGTAGCCGATAGAGCCCGGCAGACGCTGTACGAACGCGGCGATACCGTCGTTACCTTTACCACCCAGACCGGTCGGCCAGTTAACAGTAGAGCCGGAACCAATTTTAGATTTCCACTCTTCGTTTACTTTTGCCAGGTAGCTGGTGAAGACGAAGGAAGTACCGGAGCCGTCAGCACGACGCACAACGGCGATATTCTGTGAAGGCAGTTTCAGACCCGGATTCAGTTTGGTGATGGCTTCATCATCCCACTTTTTAATTTTACCGAGGTAGATGTCGCCCAGCGTTTTACCGTCCAGCACCAGCTCGCCGGATTTCAGCCCAGGGATGTTCACCGCCAGCACCACGCCACCGATCACGGTCGGGAACTGGAACAGGCCTTCTTGCGCCAGTTTTTCGTCAGATAACGGGGCATCAGAGGCGCCGAAATCAACGGTATTGGCCGTAATTTGTTTTACACCACCGGAGGAGCCGATACCCTGGTAGTTTACTTTGCTACCGGTCTCTTTCTGATAGGTATCTGCCCATTTGGCATACACTGGCGCAGGAAAGGTTGCACCTGCACCTGTCAGGCTCGCTGCAGCAAACGCAGAGAACGCGCTCATGGATAAGGTCGCGGCGACAACAGTTGCGACAGTGGTACGCATAACTTTCATAATGTCTCCTGCACGGTTTTCGTAAATTGTTGTTTGAGTTGCTACTGTGAGCAAAATAGGACAAACAGGTGACAGTTAAATGTACGAAATATGACAGTTTTATGACAACGAAAAACGTTCTTTTAACTACATGAAAAAATTGAAATTAATTCATATGATATTCGTGGAAATGCCATTTTTTTTGCGACGAATGAGGTCCGGGCGGGGAAATATGACAGCGACTGTCATAAACAGCCGCCCCATGAAAGATCAGTTTTTTATTTCCACAATGATGGTAGCCTCAGCGGTAAAGATACCCGGCTGTGGTCGTGTGCTGGTGGTGCTGGCTGGCGCGGCTGAAAAATTAAACTCCCCCGTCTCACGTCCTGAGACGATTCGCCCCATGTCAATGTCCATGAGTCCGCCGTTAACATCGGTGGCATTGCCATACTCATCATACATAATGATCCCAACATTGGGATTGTCTGTGCTAATCACCTTAGGTAACGATCCGGACTGCATGGCATGCAGCGACATATCAATATTTTGTCCGGTAGACATGCCCGTACATTTAACCGCCACCTTCACCGGGATTTTTCGGCTCGTTATCGCCGTGCCCGGCACACTGCTGAACTCTGAAGCGGGGATTTTGTTAAAATCGACGACAATAGTCTGTCCGCCGTTGATTTCACACTCCTGAGGTGCGGTGATATCGCCGGAAATATACACATCAGCCAGCGGGCGAGCATAATCAATGGGTGTATCATTACTGATCGTCGCATATAACCGACTCATTAGCGTTGGCGGAATAGTAACAGTTCCAATAAAGGGTTCCCGGATATAAAAATAAATGGTTGCGGAGTCACCGCTCGTAAAATCAAGGGGCTGAACACGGCCACAGTCATAATAGGTTCCTTGATGAATATTCTGTTCCATTTCGAAAGGCGCATTAATTTTCCCTCGCCCCAACACTTCTATCGCAATGCCCACGTCAAGGTAGTCATTCAGTTGATAATAATGAACACCGCTGCGTACAGCCGTAGGTGTCAGAGCCTCATTCATGATGGCAGTATAATAAATGTAATAAAACCGAGCGGATTTACCCAGAGAGCATTCACAATGCCCGGGATAACTATCTGATGTCGATGTCGGAAAGTTAAACGTCTGGCCTTTTTTGTTCTGCACTGTGCTTATTTTTTTACCATAAAAGGGTAATACACTATGAAACGGCGTACCTGACGAGGTAACACACATACCTTTATTTGCTTCAGCCATTACGGGATCTGACATCAATATCAGAGGAAACAGCAACGCTAAATAGTTTTTTTTCATTGTAAAATCCCTTTAATGACACGCGGTATTAAGCTGAACTAAACTCGTATCCTGCGGTTTAGCTGTAAATGAGTAATGTGCCATACATTTGTCCGTGGCATTATTTCCCCAGCTTAATGCGAAATCACCCTCTTCCGGCATCCCGGCAAGATACACTTCGCCGTTATCGCCCACAATGCCCGTCACCGTACCGGCTTCCAGTTCAGCCGAAACCATCGAACCAAATGGCGCGGGCTTGCCATTGGCTAACGTTACCGTAAACAGCACGCGATATCCCACATGGGTAACAAATGTTGCTTTCACCACCGCACCGCGCGTCGGCACCAGATTCACCACCGTGTTATCCAGCTCAACATTGGCGCGCGAGAAGTAGCGGCTGTCGATGGCGACCCGGTTTTCACCGTAGGCATTCATCTGGGTTTTCACCGTATAACCCCGCCAGTCGGTCGACACGCCGCCTTCATTTTCCACTGATAGCCCTGCCGCGCCAGGCGCTTCCACCAGTGCAACCGTTTCTCCCAGTTCCTGTGAGAACGTCACACCGCTGCCATGTACCAGAATGCCGCCACGAGCGCCATAGTTAAAGGTTTGAGTGTCGCGGCTCCAGGCATAGCTGCCGTTAATGGAACCATAAGTGCCATCATAGTCGAGGCTAGCATTGCTGCTGTAGGCGGCGTTATCCGCGTTATTCCAGGCGCCCTGAACGTTATAAGAGAGGTTGCGATCTTCCAGCAGCGTACCGCCGATCCCCGCCTGTATGGAACTGTCATGGTGATTATTCTGCATCATGGAGTAGTCGACGTAGCTGTTCGTCATACTTCCTGACAGCGGGAAGGAGAGTGTAAGCATAACCGTCTGTTCGTGGTCGTTATTATTCTCGTTTGCGTAACCATTATTGTTAGCGTAGTAGGTGCCAACCGAGTCGATATAATTCCATGAAAGGTTCCATGACACTGTTCGCCAGCGATTGCTATAGCCAAACTGCACCATGCGATCGACGGCGTTGGTCTTCCAGTACTCCTGGCGGCTTAACGTTAAATAAAGACTGCCATACCCGTTGGGAAATGCTTGCGTCCAGGTACCTTCAAGCCGGCTGCGCCGGTTCCCGGTGTTCCAGAAATTTTCGCTGTCGTTCTGACGAGAGGCCCACTCATTGAGTGAGTAGTATCCCTGCGTTGAATAGCGGTAGCCCACCAGGCGGAAAGTGGTATCGGTATTATCGAAGCGTTTAGAGTAGAGAAAACGATAAGATTGCCCTTTTTCATCATCGCTATCGTCAAAATGAGAATGCGCCTGAGTCACGTCAAATGAGAGCGCGCCGAGTGAGCCCATATCTTTACCAATGCCTAACGCAACGGCAGAGTAATCCTGCGCGATTTGCGTGCCGCCATAGGCAGTGATACCCCACGGTAGGCCGCGCAGAATCTGTGCCTGGGCAACCTTGGGTCTGAAATGGTTTTCATCGCGCATTTCCCCCACGCTTATATCAACGTCGGTTTGCCCTTCTCGCTTCATAATCGCTAGCGTGGAGTAGGGTTGGGTAAAATGCTGTTCGCTACCGTTTTCTTCTTTGATGGTCACGTCCAGATCGCCACCGGTGCTGGTGGTGTTAAGATCGGTGATCTCAAATGCTCCCTGAGGCACAGCCGATTGATAAATCACATAGTTATTCTGACGAATAGTGACCGTGGCGTTACTTTTAGCAATACCGCGCACCACCGGGGCAAAGCTGTTCAGATTCGACGGCAGCATGTCGTCGTCAGTGTAAAGTCTGACACCGCGGATCTGGGTGCCGTCAAATACATCGCTCGCCGTCCAGGTGTCGCCAGCCATTATCTGGCTACGCAGGGTGGCGATATCGCGTTGCACGTAGTTGTTGGCAGAACGAACATCAATGCTGCTGTTGGTGGCATTCACCGTGCTGTAGTTACGAAAACGCCACGCGCCGATATTCAGCCCGTTTCGCAGATTCAGGTAGTAGGTATCGTCATCTTCCGAACCGTAATTTGATTTAAGGGTATGCGAGCCGGAAAAATCATAGTTGACCATCAGGGCGTTAATACCTTCATCCCAGCGGGAGGGAGGAATATAACCCTGAGCGGTTGAATCAAGGTAAATTTGCGGCACGGAGATATTTAATGCCAGCGCATTGGCATCAAATACCCATTTAGATCCCTCAACCAGCGGCATCGGGTTGACGCAGGCGCTGTTATCGACATCGTTGAGCGTTTTTAACGCCTCGACTTTCACGCCAAGAGCAGACAACGCCTCTTTCACGGCCACAAAACACGGATGAAGTTCCGACTCGGGAGGGTCCTGTACAAAGCGAATAGTTTGTGGCTCAAAGGCTTTGCCGTTCACCACCACATCAACTTTATATTCCCCAGGCGGCTGCATATTCGCGCGATTAAACTGGCGAATATCAATATCCACCGGGTGGTCAATTTCCAGCAGTCGTGGGTTAAATGAATACCCCTGTGCGTCAACCTGAGTTGCCGCACATAAACACGCACCGGAAATAAGTACGGGAAAAAGACGTGAGCCTGGCATAAAACTCCTTCTCAAGACCATCACAACGCTTGTTTCTGAGCCTTGCTCACTGCGCCAGTATCATAGATAAAGCGCCAGTCCAGTGAATGGCCGCCGCTGCCAGAAGGCAAAGGCAGGGTTAAGGTTTCAAAGGGGCGAATCATATTGAGCGGTACATCTTTTCCATCAATCAGCACATCCATGATATTGATATGAATAGGGTTGTTATTCTTAACAATCAGGTTATTTCCCTGCTTATGCCATTTCACGTTGGCAACGGCTTTTTCCGGCGTGAGCGTAATGCCCGCCGGGCGCCAGAAAAGTTTGATTTTGGTTTTCACCGCAATTTCCAGCTTACTGCTGTCTTTGTCGGTGCTGGTAGGGGGAATATTTTTCACACTCAGCCAGAAAACAGATTCGCAATCTTTCGGTAAATCACCGGCAGTTTTAATTATTCGCAGGATCTTTTCCTGGCTGGCTTCCAGGCGAGACACCGGAGGAACAACAGTAAAAGGAGGTTTACTTTTATCTTTACTGTCAAACGGCTCAACCCATGCCTGAATAAGATAGGGAAGCTCAGTCTCTTTGTTATAAATAGAGATCGTTGTATCCATCTCACTGCCGGGGAAAATAACTCGCGTACCACCAATCACGATCCCAGCAAAACAGGATGAAATATTAACCAATAACAGTGCAGCAATGATTCCTTTCAGTAACCGCATAATCACAACAATTTCTCCTTAAAAAGACGCCCACTGTTCATAATTTTTATCAACATGAGCGTCATTCATTTCATGATTGTCTATTACTTGGTGTAAATAACGGTGAACTGCGTATCGGCGTTCGCGGTACCCGGCGTTACAGTCGCAGAAGTTGCAATATAACGCGCGATAAATGGCATAGAGGCCTTCCCTGAAGAAATAGTCACAGGGGTAGAATCGTCGCCAATTTTGAGATGGGAGTTATCGCTGCTGTTATAAAGACGAATCGCCACGCCGGTTGCCGCCGCTGCGGTACCTGTTCCCGTAAAATCGCCCGGCGCTGTCGATTCTACGGGGAACCCTACCGTTACGTCGCCATCGGCATTGCCTTTAAATGTACCGTTTGTATCAACGGCATCAAAGCGAACGGCAGCCTTGGTATAAGTTGCCGGACATTTATCCAGATCAATATGGAAATTAGCTGGCGCAGCCGTGCTGCCGACGCCGGTAAATGCGGTTTTATTAACTTTCCCGAGTTTGACAGTTTGATTTGCTGTCTCCGTCGTCACTTCGCAGGTGCTGTCGATAACTTCGCCAGTGAAGTGAACATTCCCATCATTTGCAATAGCATAACCAGCAGACAGGCTAAAGGATAAAATTAATACGCGAGAAATTGAATTAAGTTTCATTATGACACTACCAATAATATTATATATTTGCGTTCCATTTAAAATAATGAAACACGCTATCCCTACGGCAGCAATAATACTCAACCTGTCACAATAAGCAATTAAATCAATATTAATTAAACAAGTTTAAATATAAGCAAAATAAAATAAATACAAAAAAACAATACTTACTTTTATAATATTAGCACGAGATATATAATCAATTCAAAACAGACACTTGTTTTCATGTGATTTTCAGATTTAATTTACATAAAACACAATGATAATTCATAAAGTAAATTAATAAAAAATTAACAACAATTTTTTATATCAATTAAAAACACAAATAAACAAACAGGTATAAAAAAACAAATAAAATACAAAAAAGTAGTTATTTATAATAACAACCAAAACATAGTGTTTTGTATGCAGACATAAAAAAAGCCACCGGAATCCCGGTGGCTTATGTTGGCTCAAAGCATTACTCTACAGTAACTGATTTCGCCAGGTTACGCGGCTGATCCACGTCGGTGCCTTTAATCAGCGCCACGTGATACGCCAGCAGTTGCAGCGGAACTGTGTAGAAGATGGGTGCAATCACCTCTTCCACATGCGGCATCTCAATAATGTGCATGTTTTCGCTGCTGGTAAAGCCTGCATCCTGATCGGCAAAGACGTACAGCTGACCGCCACGCGCGCGAACTTCTTCAATGTTAGATTTCAGTTTTTCCAACAGTTCGTTGTTCGGTGCGACCACGATAACCGGCATATCAGCATCAATCAGCGCCAGCGGACCGTGCTTCAGTTCGCCTGCGGCATATGCTTCAGCGTGAATATACGAGATCTCTTTCAGCTTCAGCGCGCCTTCCAGCGCGATGGGGTACTGATCGCCACGGCCAAGGAACAGCGCATGGTGTTTGTCAGAGAAACCTTCCGCCAGAGCAGCAATGCGCTTGTCCTGAGACAGCATCTGCTCAATACGACTCGGCAGCGCCTGCAGACCGTGAACGATCTCCTGCTCAATAGACGCATCCAGGCCTTTCAGACGAGACAGTTTCGCCACCAGCATCAGCAGAACAGTCAGCTGGGTGGTAAATGCCTTCGTGGAGGCCACACCGATTTCGGTACCGGCATTGGTCATCATCGCCAGGTCAGATTCACGCACCAGAGAGGAGCCCGGAACGTTACAGATAGCCAGCGATCCCAGATAGCCCAGCTCTTTAGATAAGCGCAGGCCCGCCAGGGTATCCGCCGTTTCACCGGACTGAGAAAGGGTAATCATCAGGCTGTTACGACGCACAGCAGATTTACGATAGCGGAACTCGGAAGCGATTTCGACATCACAAGGAATACCCGCCAGCGATTCAAACCAGTAGCGGGACACCATACCGGAGTTGTACGACGTACCGCAGGCGATAATCTGGATATGTTCAACCTGAGACAGCAGCTCGTTGGCACGCGAACCCAGCTCGCTTAAATCCACTTCACCGTGGCTAATGCGCCCGGTCAGCGTATTTTTAATCGCGTTCGGCTGTTCGTAGATCTCTTTCTGCATGTAGTGGCGATAAATACCTTTTTCGCCCGCGTCATACTGCAGATTCGATTCGATATCCTGACGTTTCACTTCTGCGCCAGACTTGTCGAAAATAGAGACAGAACGACGGGTCACTTCCGCGATGTCGCCCTCTTCCAGGAAGATAAAGCGACGGGTTACCGGCAGCAGCGCCAGCTGGTCGGAAGCGATAAAGTTCTCACCCATGCCCAGACCAATGACCAGCGGGCTACCAGAACGGGCCGCCAGCAGAGTTTCTGGGTTACGGGTATCCATGATCACTGTGCCGTAGGCACCGCGCAGCTGCGGAATAGTACGCAGCACGGCTTCACGCAGCGTTCCACCCTGTTCCAACTCCCAGTGCACCAGGTGAGCAATCACTTCGGTGTCGGTTTCAGAAACAAAGGTATAGCCACGGGTTTTCAGCAGTTCACGCAGCGGTTCATGGTTTTCAATGATGCCGTTATGCACCACAACAATGTGTTCAGAAACATGGGGATGCGCGTTCGCTTCTGAAGGTTCACCGTGTGTTGCCCAACGGGTATGAGCGATACCTGTACCACCATGCAGCGGATGTTCTTCCGCAGCAGCAGTCAGCATCTGCACTTTACCCAGACGACGCAGACGAGTCATGTTACCTTCAGCATCGACGACGGCCAGACCAGCAGAGTCATAACCACGATATTCCAGACGACGTAAACCTTCGAGAAGGATTTCAGCTACATCACGCTGCGCGATAGCGCCAACAATTCCACACATATTTTTTGATTCCGAATTTAGGCATTATGCCTGTCGTTGTCGCTGACCTGTATTTGCCCTTTCCGGGCGCCCCGAGCCTTGTAGAGAGTGGGGTTATTTTTATAGGTATTACTAGTGGGCGGGAGATATATGTTTATCTCCTCGTCCCTTATCTGCCGAATAAACACGTATGCCATTCGGCAAAAAACTAAATTACTTCTTCTTCACCGGACGCTGCCAGCCCTGTTTATGGACCTGCGGTACACGGCTTAATACCAGTTCGTTATCCGCGACATTACGCGTAACAGTGGTCCCGGCGGCAATGGTCGCACCTTTACCCACAGTGACAGGCGCCACCAACTGAGTATCCGAACCCACAAACACATCATCACCAATAATGGTTTTAAATTTATTAGCACCATCATAGTTGCAGGTGATCGTCCCTGCACCGATGTTCACGTTATCGCCAATTTCCGCATCGCCCAGGTAGGTCAGATGACCGGCTTTGGAGCCTTTACCCAGACGCGCTTTTTTCATTTCAACGAAGTTACCCACGTGTGCGCCTTCCTGCAGCTCAGCACCTGGGCGCAGACGCGCGAATGGACCGATGGTGCAAGCAGCTTCCAGATGGGCATCTTCCACCACACTGTATGGGCTAAGCTCGCAACCCTCACCAATCACGCTGTTTTTGATGATGCAGCCAGCGCCAATCTTGACGCGATCCCCAACGGTTACGTTACCTTCAATGATAACGTTAGTATCAATTTCAACATCTCGCCCGTGAATAAGCGTACCGCGAAGATCAAAACGTGCCGGATCGCGCAGCATCACGCCCGCCAGCAGCAGTTTTTCTGCCTGCTCGGACTGATAAACACGTTCCAGACGGGATAGCTGAAGACGGTTATTCACCCCTTCTGTTTCGCTAATGCGTGCTGGATGTACTGCAGCAATTTCACGTCCTTCCTGATACGCCATCGCAATGATATCGGTGATGTAATATTCACCCTGAGCATTATTATTGGTCAGTCTGGACAGCCAGCGCTTCATGTCAGCACCGTTGGCAATCAGGATACCAGTGTTTATTTCCTGGATTTGACGTTGCTCGTCGGTGGCATCTTTATGCTCAACGATTCCCGTGACGTTGCCGTTATCGCGGGTAATTCGCCCATAGCCGGTTGGGTCATCGAGTTTTACCGTTAGCAAGCCAATGCCGCCCTGCGGTTTCGCTTCACGCAGGTGACGTAACGTTTCGGTGGAAATCAGCGGCACATCGCCATAGAGCATTAAAATGTCTTCGTCATCACCAAAGAATGGCGCCGCCTGCTGCATCGCATGGCCGGTACCCAACTGCTCCGCCTGCAGAACCCAGTTCAGGTTGCCATCCTTCAGCGTTTGCTTGAGCAAATCACCACCGTGCCCGTAGACCAGATGTACGTGAGTCGCACCTAATTCATTAGCTGCATCAATGACATGCTGAACCATCGGTTTTCCTGCGAGGGTATGCAGCACTTTAGGGAGATCGGAATACATACGCGTGCCTTTGCCTGCGGCAAGGATCACGACGCTCATAGCATTGTTCAACATACACGTCCTGACTGTAATTTGAGAACGAATTTATACCGTTTCACATTGAAAATACTACATTTTTTTCAGCGTAAAATGGACCGAAGATAAAACGTTCAATCGGGGAAATTCCCCATCTGATAACTCACCATTTTCGTCTATATCAGTGTCTTTTGTCTTCAAAAAACCTGGGACCTGCTCTTATTAAAGCCTTAGGTTAATGTTTTTGCTATTTTTTTACCGCATGAATAAAGAGTTACGAATGCAAGGTCCGATTTTATTTTGTGATTCAGTGAGAAACCGAAAATGCGTAAGCTCAAATAAACATTTGAGGCAGAGGAGTAGGGGGAGGGGATTTATTACAACAAGGGGCGCTGGCTGATAAACCGTATCAAGCATCGCGCCACAGGACATGCAGGTAAAGGCTAAAAGCTCATATTGCTGAACATAGCGATGATTTTATTGAGTAATTTCATGTTGGCATCTCTTTTTATCCGAGTTCATTATGTGACATAAATCACATAAAAAAGAGTCTACGCCGCATTTTTTATGCCAATCAATGTTTTTATGATCTAAATCACAAAACAGCTTTTAATTTAAATGTTCTTGCAGCAAAACCAAAAAAAAGCCAGCCTGGAAACCAGACTGGCCTTTGTGCTTTTCAAGCCGGTGTTACATCGCTTTTTTGGTCAACTCGATAACGCGCAGTTTCGCGATCGCTTTGGCCAGTTCCGCAGATGCCTGAGCGTAATCCACGTCACCATGAGAGCTCTTGATGTGCTCTTCAGCCTTACGCTTCGCTTCCAGGGCTCTCGCTTCATCGAGATCCTGTCCGCGAATCGCGGTATCAGCCAGAACGGTCACGCTGCCTGGCTGCACTTCGAGAATGCCGCCGGACAGGTAGATAAACTCTTCATGACCGAACTGTTTAACGATGCGGATCATACCAGGCTTAATGGCGGTGAGCAGCGGTGCGTGACCCGGGAAAATACCCAGTTCACCTTCACTACCCGTTACCTGGATTTTTTCGACCAGACCAGAGAACATTTGTTGCTCTGCACTGACGACGTCCAGGTGGTAAGTCATTGCCATATCACCCTCCGATTAAGGCGTTAAAGTTTTTTGGCTTTTTCCACGGCTTCGTCGATAGAACCAACCATGTAGAACGCCTGCTCTGGCAGGTGGTCGTATTCGCCTTCCATGATGCCTTTAAAGCCACGGATGGTGTCTTTCAGGGAAACGTATTTGCCCGGAGAACCGGTGAATACTTCCGCAACGAAGAACGGCTGGGACAGGAAGCGCTGAATTTTACGCGCACGTGCTACCACCAGTTTATCTTCTTCAGACAGTTCATCCATACCCAGGATGGCGATAATGTCTTTCAGTTCCTGATAACGCTGCAGCAGGGACTGTACGCCACGCGCGGTGTCGTAGTGTTCCTGACCAACAACCAGCGGATCCAGCTGACGGCTGGTGGAATCCAGTGGGTCAACTGCCGGGTAGATACCCAGAGATGCGATCTGACGGCTCAGTACCACGGTTGCATCCAAGTGAGCAAAGGTGGTTGCTGGGGATGGGTCAGTCAAGTCATCCGCTGGTACGTATACCGCCTGAACGGAGGTGATAGAACCGGTTTTGGTGGAGGTGATACGTTCCTGCAGAACACCCATCTCTTCCGCCAGGGTCGGCTGGTAGCCTACCGCTGATGGCATACGACCCAGCAGTGCAGATACTTCTGTACCGGCCAGGGTATAACGATAGATGTTATCAACGAACAGCAGAACGTCACGACCTTCGTCACGGAACTTCTCAGCCATGGTCAGACCGGTCAGCGCAACACGCAGACGGTTTCCCGGCGGCTCGTTCATCTGGCCATATACCAGAGATACTTTGTCCAGAACGTTGGAGTCGGTCATTTCGTGGTAGAAGTCGTTACCCTCACGAGTACGTTCACCTACGCCCGCAAACACAGAGTAACCGGAGTGTTCGATCGCGATGTTACGGATCAGCTCCATCATGTTTACGGTTTTACCTACACCCGCACCACCGAACAGACCAACTTTACCGCCCTTAGCGAACGGACACATCAGGTCGATAACTTTGATACCAGTTTCCAGCAGTTCCTGAGAGCTTGACAGCTCTTCGTAGGAAGGTGCCGCGCGGTGGATAGCCCAACGCTCTTCTTCACCGATATCGCCTTTCATGTCGATCGGATGCCCCAGGACGTTCATGATACGACCCAGAGTTGCTTTACCTACCGGGACTTCGATCGGGTGCTCGAGGTCTTTAACTTCCAGACCACGACGCAGACCGTCGGAAGAACCCATAGCGATGGTACGCACGATACCGCCGCCGAGCTGCTGCTGAACTTCCAGCACCAGGCTCTCTTTACCATTCATAACCTCAAGAGCATCGTACACGCGCGGTACGGCATCCTGAGGGAATTCGACGTCAACCACGGCGCCGATTACCTGGACAATTTTTCCAGTAGCCATCTTGAATCCTCTACGAATTAACCTGGTTATACCGCGGATGCACCACCGACGATTTCGGTGAGTTCCTGAGTAATGCTGGCCTGACGAGCTTTGTTGTATACCAACTGCAGCTCTTTAATCAGGCTGCCGCCATTGTCGGTCGCGGCTTTCATCGCCACCATACGTGCGGCCTGCTCGCTGGCCAGGTTTTCTACCACGCCCTGATAAACCTGAGACTCGACATAACGACGCAGCAGGGTATCCAGCAGCGCTTTCGGGTCCGGCTCATACAGGTAATCCCAGGATTTACGCTTCAACTCATCATCATCTGATGCCGGCAGAGGCAGCAGCTGCGTGATGGTTGGCGTCTGAGACATGGTGTTAATAAATTTGTTGCTGACAACGTACAGTCTGTCCAGGCGACCTTCATCGTAGGCCTGCAGCATCACTTTAACCGGACCGATCAGTTCCGACAGGGAAGGGTTATCTCCCATACCGGTTACCTGAGCAATCACATTACCGCCAACGGAATTAAAGAAAGACACGCCCTTAGAGCCGATCATTGCGATATCGCACTGAACGCCTTTATCGGACCATGTTTTCATATCCGCCAGCAGCTTTTTGAACAGGTTAATGTTCAAGCCACCGCACAGACCACGGTCGGTCGACACCACCAGGTAGCCCACGCGTTTAACGTCGCGTTCTTCCAGGTAAGGGTGCTTATATTCCAGATTACCATTCGCAAGGTGACCAATCACTTTGCGCATGGTCTCTGCATAAGGACGGCTGGCCGCCATGCGATCCTGCGATTTACGCATTTTGGAAGCGGCGACCATCTCCATCGCTTTAGTGATCTTCTGCGTGTTCTGGACGCTTGCGATCTTACTACGTATCTCTTTTGCGCCGGCCATGAGCTTCTCCTCAATGCCTTGCGGTCCGCCCTAAAGCAGACCGCCAGACGTTACCAGGACTGGGTTGCCTTGAAGGAATCGAGGATAGCTTTCAGCTTGCCTTCGATTTCATCGTTATAGCCACCGGACTGGTTGATCTCTTGCATCAGCGGAGCGTGGTCACGGTCAACATAAGCCAGCAGAGCGGCTTCGAAGCTACCGATTTTCGCCAGTTCCACATCTTCGAGGTAACCGCGTTCAGCCGCGAACAGCACCACACCCTGCTGTGCAACAGACATTGGGGCATACTGTTTCTGCTTCAGCAGTTCAGTTACTTTCTGACCGTGGCTCAGCTGCTTACGCGTAGCTTCATCCAGGTCGGAAGCGAACTGAGAAAACGCTGCCAGTTCACGATACTGCGCCAGTGCGGTACGAATACCACCGGACAGTTTCTTGATGATCTTGGTCTGCGCTGCGCCACCTACACGAGATACGGAAATACCCGGGTTAACTGCCGGACGAATACCGGAGTTAAACAGGTTAGTTTCCAGGAAGATCTGACCATCGGTAATGGAAATTACGTTGGTCGGAACGAACGCAGAAACGTCACCCGCCTGGGTTTCGATAATCGGCAGAGCGGTCAGGGAGCCGGTTTTACCCTTAACTTCACCATTGGTGAACTTCTCAACGTATTCCGCGTTAACGCGGGATGCGCGTTCCAGCAGACGGGAGTGGAGGTAAAATACGTCGCCCGGGAATGCTTCACGTCCTGGCGGACGACGGAGCAGCAGGGAAACCTGACGGTAAGCCACAGCCTGTTTAGACAGGTCATCGTAAACGATCAGCGCATCTTCGCCGCGGTCACGGAAGTATTCGCCCATTGCGCAACCGGCATATGGTGCCAGGTATTGCAGTGCAGCGGATTCAGACGCGGTAGCCACAACAACGATGGTGTTGGACAGTGCGCCGTGTTCTTCCAGTTTACGCACCACGTTAGAAATGGTGGACGCTTTCTGGCCGATAGCCACGTACACACATTTAATGCCGGAGTCACGTTGGTTGATGATGGCATCGATTGCCATTGCGGTTTTACCCGTCTGACGGTCACCGATGATCAGCTCACGCTGGCCACGACCGATTGGGATCATGGCATCAACAGATTTATAACCGGTCTGTACTGGCTGGTCGACGGACTGACGTTCGATTACGCCAGGTGCGATAACTTCGATTGGCGAGAAGCCATCGTTATCAACCGGACCTTTACCGTCAATCGGGGAACCCAGAGTGTTCACCACACGACCCAGCAGACCACGGCCAACCGGAACTTCCAGAATACGCCCCGTACACTTAACCTTCATGCCTTCGGCGAGGTCAGCGTATGGACCCATAACAACTGCACCTACGGAGTCGCGCTCCAGGTTCAGTGCGATAGCGTAACGGTTACCCGGCAGGGAAATCATCTCACCCTGCATACAATCGGCCAGGCCGTGAATGCGGATAACACCGTCACTTACAGAAACAATAGTACCTTCGTTGTGAGCTTCGCTCACAACATTGAACTGAGCAATGCGCTGCTTGATCAGTTCGCTGATTTCGGTGGAATTCAGTTGCATGCTCCAGTCCCCTTAAGACTGCAAGACGTCTGCAAGGCGCTCAAGACGGCCGCGTACGCTGCCGTCAATGACCATATCACCCGCTCGGATGATTACGCCTGCCATTACAGACTTATCGATTTTGCAATTCAGCTTAACTTTGCGTGACAGACGTTTTTCCATCGCTGCACTAATCTTCGTAAGCTGTTCATCACTCAGTGCATTGGCAGAAGTGACTTCTACCTCAGAGATAGCCTCACTGGCTGCACGCAGGTGAATAAACTGCTCAAGAACATCCGGGAGCGCATTCAGACGGTTATTTTCAGCCATTACCTTAATCAGGTTTTGGCCGCTTTCGTCCAACTGCTCACCGCACACGGCGATAAACGACTCAGCGAGCGTTTCCGGCGCCAGCGCGCCAGAAAGAAGCTCTGCCATTTGTTCGTTTTTTGTCACCTCAGCGGCAAACGTCAGCATATCCTGCCAACGGTCAACGCTTTGGTGCTCAACGGCAAAGTCAAAAGCTGCTTTGGCGTAGGGGCGAGCTACCGTAATAAATTCAGACATCAGCCCCTCCCTCCTTACAGTTCAGCGACAAGTTTGTCCACGATGTCGCTATTAGCAGCTTCATCCACGGAACGTTCGATGATCTTCTCGGCGCCAGCAACAGCCAGGATAGCAACTTGCTTACGCAGCTCTTCGCGAGCACGTTTACGCTCGGCGTCAATTTCCGCCTGCGCCTGTGCCACGATTTTAGTACGTTCCTGCTCTGCTTCAGTTTTAGCTTCGTCCAGGATCTGAGCGCGGCGTTTGTTCGCCTGCTCGATGATTACCTGAGCTTCCGCCTTCGCTTTTTTCAGCTGGTCGGTCGCGCTGGCCTTTGCAAGGTCAAGATCCTTATGTGCTCGTTCTGCAGAAGCAAGACCGTCAGCAATTTCTTTTTGACGTTTTTCGATGGCAGCCATTAACGGCGGCCATACGTACTTCATGCAGAACAGAACGAACAGGACAAACGCGATGGCCTGGCCGAGGATTGTTGCGTTAAGATTCACAGCACAATGCCTCTATCTAGTTAACGTTCTGATATTGCTCTTAATTCAAGCAACGCTTACTACGCGACAGCAAACATCACGTACAGACCCAGACCTACAGCGATCATTGGGATTGCATCCACCAGACCCATAACGATAAAGAACTGAGTACGCAGCAGAGGAATCAGATCCGGTTGACGCGCTGCGCCTTCCAGGAATTTACCCCCGAGGATGCCGATACCGATCGCAGCACCGATTGCCGCCAGACCCATCATCACAGCGGCAGCAATGTACAGCAGATCCATATTCAGGTTTTCCATGACAGTCTCCAGTTTGTTTCAGTTAAAACGTAGTAGTGTTGGTAAATTAATGCTCTTCAGATGCCATCGACAGATAGACAATCGTCAGAACCATAAATATGAAGGCTTGCAGCGTGATAATCAGTATGTGGAAAATGGCCCACGGCACATTCAGGATCCACTGTGACCACCACGGCAACAGACCAGCAATCAGAATGAAAATCAGCTCACCAGCGTACATGTTACCGAACAGTCGCAGACCAAGTGAGATTGGTTTGGACAGCAGGCTTACCCCTTCAAGGATTAAGTTGATAGGGATGAACGCCCAGTGATTGAACGGCTGCAGCGTCAACTCTTTCGCGAAGCCACCGATGCCTTTCATTTTGATGCTGTAGAACAGAATGAGGATAAATACGCCCAGCGCCATCGACAGGGTGATGTTCACGTCAGCAGACGGAACCACACGCAGAGCCGGCAGGCCAAAGATATGCTCACCGATGTACGGCAGCAGGTCGATAGGCAGTAAATCCATAAAGTTCATCAGGAATACCCAGACGAAAATCGTCAGGGCCAGCGGAGCAATCAGCTTGCTTTTGCCATGGTACATGTCTTTCACGCTACCATTCACAAAGCCGATTACCAGCTCAATCGCGGTCTGAAATTTACCTGGTACGCCGCTGGTCGCCTTTTTGGCCACGCTACGGAACATAAGCAGGAACAACAGACCCAGAACCACCGAGAAGAAAATGGAGTCAATATTGAGCGTCCAGAAGGTGGCTGGGGGGTTGTGCGGATCCACCAGCGAGAATGTACGTAGGTCCAACTGAAGGTTATTCAGATGGTGTCCTATGTAATCCTGCGGCGTCATATTTTCTGAAGCCATGATGCCTTTACCCTTTGTTGTTAATTACAGCCGGCGCCAGTATCTGAACCACCAGCACCAAAACCCACGTAACGATCAGCGGCATGAATACCGCTTTCAAAACAGCCAACGCCACCACCAGCAAAACCAGCATCGCTAACACCTTGAAGGCTTCGCCAAAAGCGAACGTCCAGGCTACTCGACCTTTAGCTGGTGTATGCGCCTGGTGACGCCAGGCAAATATCATAAACAACACATTAGGCAGTAACACTGCCAATCCACCGCACAACGCGGAGATGCCCCAGAAAGGGTCTTTGAGGCTAAACAGCAGTCCACTTGCTGTTACCGCCAGAAACTGTGTGAGCAAAAGCTTACGAGCAACGTTTCGACTCAAGAGCGACATAGACATCACGTTTTTACTCCTGCTCCCTTCGAGGTATGCCGCGTGTCGTATAAAACGTTCTTTATGGCTTAGAGTCAAGCATCAAAAAGCGGTCAAATTATACGGTGCGGCTTCTCGATTTCAAACAATAAGTAGCTAAAAAGTGAATAAATGTTTAAATATTTTTCGCTACCCCACATTTATCACTTTTATGCAAACTGTGAACGATCATGCAAAACTGCAAAAGCCGCGTAAATACTGGCTGCAAAGCGTGCACCAGATCACATATTAAGCATATTCGCCCCGACACTATTTATTTACTTGGCAAATGATGCCATTTCAACTTTTTGATATTTAAGCCTAAAATTCGTTACTGTTTTAAAAATAGCGAATAACAACAAAAAAACCACCCATTGACATTTATAATAAAAAATTAACACGAACGGTGATTCTTTGAATCTATTTTTAGCAGGCTGATATTTTCATAGCTGACTTGTTTCGCTTTTAACAAAAAACGCTACGTTATAGTTATGATGCAAAACCGTAAGACACTAGTGAAATGTAACGACATTTAACCACACTATTCCCTATGACTTTTAACACCTGAAGAGCCGTTTTTTTTCTATTTTTTTTGATAAAAATTAAATTTTGTTTGGTTTAATAACCACCAGATGACGTTCACCATCCAGTTGCGGAACGCGTAATTTTTCGACCGACTCGACGCTGAATTCTGCAGGCAACGAGGCTATTTCATCTTCAGGTAACTGCCCTTTTAGCGCATAAAAACGCCCATCCTGACCTGGTAAATGATGGCACCAGCTCACCATATCATTAAGTGACGCAAAAGCACGGCTAATCACCCCATCAAACGGCGGCTCTGAAGGGAATTCTTCAACGCGACTTTGCACAGGAGTGATGTTAGTAAGCGCAAGCTCATGCTGCACCTGACGCAAGAAACGAACGCGTTTTCCCAGACTATCCAGCAGTGTGAAATGCGCTTCAGGACGCACGATGGAGAGAGGGATCCCCGGTAGGCCCGGCCCAGTACCGACATCGATAAAACGCTCGCCCTTCAGGTACGGCGCGACGACAATGCTGTCCAGAATATGGCGCACCAGCATTTCGTTGGGATCCCGCACCGACGTCAGGTTGTACGCTTTGTTCCATTTATGCAGCATATCGACATACGCAATCAGCTGATTTTTCTGGTGATCGGTAAGAGAAATACCGGCATCAGCCAGCAGACGAGAGAGTTTGTTGAGCACGGTCGTTACCTGTATATAATCTATTGCCCGACGCGCTGTCGCTTATCGGGCCGACAAATTTGTAGGGCGGGCAAACGAAGCGCTCCCGCCAAAAAGTGATATCAAGCGCTGCGACGCAGCATACCTTGTTTTTTCAGCCATACCAGCAGAATGGAGATGGCGGCAGGTGTTACGCCGGAAATACGCGATGCCTGGCCGATCGATACCGGTTTGTGATCGTTCAGTTTGGCAATGACTTCATTCGACAAGCCTGAGACCTGACGATAATCCAGCGTTGCAGGCAACAGGGTGTTCTCATTACGCTGTTGTCTTTCGATCTCTTCCTGCTGACGGGCGATATATCCTTCGTATTTCACCTGAATTTCAACTTGTTCCGCGGCCTGAGCATCGTTAAGCGCAGGTGCGAACGCAGATAAAGAGGTCAACTGGGCATAGGTCATATCCGGGCGACGCAGCAAATCTTCACCGCTGGCTTCACGTGACAAAGGCGTAGCCAGGTGAGCATTCACTTCTGCTGCAGACTCCGCTAACGGGTTAACCCAGGTTGATTTGAGACGCTGGCGTTCTTGTTCGATGCGCTCCAGTTTCTCGTTGAAGCGAGCCCAGTGCTCATCGTCCACCAGTCCCAGCTCACGGCCAATTTCGGTCAGACGCAGATCGGCGTTATCTTCGCGTAGCATCAAACGGTATTCAGCGCGTGAGGTGAACATACGGTACGGTTCTTTCGTACCCAGCGTACACAGATCGTCCACCAGTACACCCAGATAAGCCTGATCGCGACGCGGTGCCCAGCCGTCTTTGTCAGCAGACAAGCGTGCGGCGTTCAGACCTGCCAGCATCCCTTGCGCGGCAGCTTCTTCATAACCAGTCGTACCGTTGATCTGACCAGCAAAGAACAGACCCTGGATGAATTTGCTTTCCAGAGTAGGTTTAAGGTCGCGCGGATCGAAGAAATCGTACTCAATAGCGTAGCCGGGACGAACGATTCTGGCATTTTCCATTCCCTGCATAGAACGGACAATTTGCATCTGCACATCGAACGGCAGGCTGGTGGAGATGCCATTCGGGTAAATTTCATTAGACGTCAGTCCTTCCGGCTCAAGGAAGATCTGATGCTGGTTACGATCGGCAAAGCGCATCACTTTGTCTTCGATCGACGGGCAATAACGTGGGCCGATACCTTCGATCACGCCTGCGTACATCGGGCTACGATCGAGGTTATTGCGGATCACGTCATGGGTTTTTTCATTGGTATGCGTGATGTAGCACGGCATCTGGCGCGGATGCTGAGAGGCATCGCCCAAAAACGAGAAGACCGGCATCGGGTTATCGCTGTTCTGCTGACCGAGTACGCTGAAATCAATCGTGCGCGCATCGATACGCGGCGGCGTACCGGTCTTCAGGCGGCTGACGCGCAGCGGCAGTTCACGCAGACGGCGTGACAGTGGAATAGACGGCGGATCGCCGGCACGGCCACCGCTGTAGTTATCCAGACCAATATGAATTTTGCCGTCAAGGAAAGTCCCCACGGTTAACACGACCGCTTTGGCACGGAACTTCAGACCCATTTGGGTCACTGCGCCCACAACACGATCATTTTCAACAATCAGATCTTCAACCGCCTGTTGGAAGATCATCAGGTTGGGTTGATTCTCCAGTGCGGTACGTACAGCCTGGCGATAGAGCACACGATCGGCCTGAGCGCGAGTAGCTCGAACGGCAGGCCCTTTGCTGGCGTTTAGTATCCTAAACTGAATGCCTGCATGGTCGATCGCTTTTGCCATCAACCCACCAAGCGCATCCACTTCTTTTACCAGGTGTCCCTTCCCAATACCGCCGATCGCCGGGTTGCAGCTCATTTGCCCCAGAGTGTCGATATTGTGTGTCAAAAGCAGGGTCTGTTGGCCCATTCGCGCCGCGGCCATCGCGGCCTCAGTGCCTGCATGACCCCCGCCAATGATGATGACGTCAAAAGGATCCTGATAAAACATGGTAATTGCCTCGCATAACGCGGTGTGAAAATGGATTGAAGCCCGGGCCGTGGATTCTACTCAACTTTAGTCGATGGAGAAAGACCTGGGATCCTGGGTATTAAAAAGAAGATCTTTTTATTTAGAGATCTGTTTTATTGTGATCTCTTATTAGGATCGCGACTTTCTGTGGATAAGGGCGATCCTTTGAATAAGATCAACAGGTTGTTGAGGATCATTAGCTGTGAATGATCGGTGATCCTGGTCCGTATAAGCTGGGATCAGAATGAAGGGTTATACACAACTCAAAAACTGAACAACGGTTGTTCTTGGGATAACTACCGGTTGATCCAAGCTTTTAACCAGAGTTATCCACATAAAAAAGTACGATCTTTACAAATCTCTGAGCAATGGATGCCAGGATCCCAGCCAAATTTCAGCCGGATCTTCCGGAATTTCATGTTCCAGTACGTTGATCCTGAGCGTTTCGCCTACCTGTTTTGCCCCACAGGCTTTCAGTTCGGCTTCCAGCTTGTCGATTGCGCCGCAAAAAGTGTCATATTCACGACTGCCGATCCCGATTGCGCCAAAGTACACTTGTGACAAGTCCAGTTTCTGCTCGCGTAAGGCATCATATAAAGGCTGCAGGTTGTCAGGAATGTCTCCTGCTCCGTGTGTGGAGCTAATCATCAGCCAGATCCCGTCAGTCGGGACCTCTTCAGGCATTGGTCCATGCAGTATTTCGCTGGAAAAACCAGCGTCGTCCAGCTTTTCAGCCAGATGCTCTGCTACATATTCCGCACTGCCAAGCGTGCTGCCGCTGATAAGAGTGATGTCTGCCATTGATCGCCCACCTTTATAAAGAGGGCGTATTGTACGCTGTGAGCGAGCTGGGATCTACCTGTGGAAAAATGGGGGATTAAAAAAAACGATCATGGCTTGATGGTGCGCATGATCGGGTTCTGCAGGACGATCAGGGTTTCAGTGGACTGAATTTCATCAATTGTTTGGATCTTGTTGATAAGTACCTGCTGCAACGCATCGATCGATTTGCACATTACCTTAATAAAGATGCTGTAGTGCCCGGTGGTGTAATATGCTTCGGTCACTTCATCGAGGCTTTCCAGTCTGGCCAGCGCCGACGGATAGTCTTTCGCACTTTTCAGGATGATGCCGATAAAGCAGCCAACGTCATAGCCCAACTGTTTGGGACTGACATCAATTCGCGCGCCGGTAATGATCCCAGCCTGCTTCATCTTTTCTACACGAACGTGAATTGTCCCCGGGCTGACGCCGAACTGTTTGGCTAATTCAGCGTACGCGGTGCGGGCATTTTCCATCAGGGCGTCAAGAATGCCGCGGTCCAGATTGTCGATCTGATAATTTTCCATAGGTTTTTCTTATATAGATTAATGATTCATTCTATTTTAGCCGCTATTTTTAACGAATCAAAATCGAAGTCGGCTTTTTGTTTGTTGATTATTGAATATTACCTCCATTCTGTTGCTTAATCATAGGCAACAGGACACAGGAGTACACATAATGAAAACCGCTTACATTGCCAAACAACGTCAAATTAGCTTCGTAAAATCTCATTTTTCTCGTCAGCTGGAAGAGCGTTTAGGCCTGATTGAAGTTCAGGCACCGATCCTCAGCCGCGTAGGAGATGGCACGCAGGATAACTTGTCGGGCTGTGAAAAAGCGGTGCAGGTGAAGGTTAAAGCATTGCCGGACGCTCAATTCGAAGTGGTTCATTCCCTGGCGAAGTGGAAGCGTCAAACGTTAGGACAACATGACTTTAGCGCAGGCGAAGGGCTGTACACGCACATGAAAGCCCTGCGTCCCGATGAAGATCGCCTCTCCCCGCTGCACTCAGTGTATGTTGACCAGTGGGACTGGGAGCGCGTTATGGGCGACGGCGAGCGTCAATTTTCTACTCTGAAAAGCACGGTAGAGGCTATCTGGGCAGGAATTAAGGCTACCGAAGCTGCGGTTAGCAAAGAGTTTGGTCTGGCACCGTTCCTGCCAGAGCAGATCCACTTTGTTCATAGTCAGGAGCTGTTATCTCGTTATCCGGATCTTGATGCAAAAGGTCGTGAACGTGCGATCGCTAAAGAGTTGGGCGCGGTATTCCTGGTGGGGATCGGCGGCAAACTCAGTGATGGTCATCGCCATGATGTGCGTGCGCCGGATTATGATGACTGGAGTTCAGCGTCTGATCTGGGCCATGCCGGTTTGAACGGAGATATTCTGGTCTGGAACCCGGTACTGGAAGATGCGTTTGAGCTGTCTTCTATGGGGATTCGTGTGGATGCTGACGCTCTGAAACACCAGCTGTCTTTGACCGGTGATGAAGATCGCCTGAGTCTGGAATGGCACCAGGCGCTGCTGCGCGGTGAAATGCCGCAGACGATTGGTGGAGGGATTGGGCAGTCGCGTTTGACCATGCTGTTGCTGCAATTACCGCACATTGGTCAGGTTCAGTGTGGCGTATGGCCGGCTCAGGTACGTGAAAGCGTCGCTTCTCTGCTGTAAGAATTAACGCCGCCAGCGTCTGAGCAGGCGACTTCGCATCCCGGTATCAAAGCGCCAGATATGATCGAAAATGCGCATGATGCCGGGTTTTCCGTGTGCTGACATCGCCACTGCATGAAAACGATGCTGGTGAACTCGCTGCAATTCACCCACTTTATTGACGACCTCATCGGGTAATCGCTGAGCGATAAAATCTGAGATCACCACCGCATCGGCATCAAACCATTCCCGACCCTGCATGCGCTCAATAATGGCGCGAAAACAGCTGGCGATATCTGTACCGCCGCGAAAGCGCTGACTTAAAAAACGGATCGCCTGTTCGATACCCTCCGGACCGGACAGCTCATAGCGCACCACTTCTGTTGAAAACAGCATAATGAAACAGCGCCGGTTATCGGCAAGAGCGACGCGCATTAGCGCCAGGCAAAAGGCTTTCGCACATTGCTCATTAAATCCGCCCATCGATCCCGAGGTATCGACGCAGACGATAAAAGGCCCGCGCGGCTGCTCGTCAAAATCCTGATGCACCACAGGCCGTTCCGTGACTTTTTCACGCCACGCTTCGCCGTGCAGGCGATAGGTCAGCAGTTGTTTTTCCACCAGCCGACGGTAGAACTCGTATTCCAGTTCGGTAATGCCCAGCGTCGCCAGTTCAGGCGGCAGCAGGCGCAGGATATCGTCGCTTTGCTGGATGCCATCCACTTGCTCCGGTACGGTTGCCGGTTCGCGCACCAGCGTACGGAAGGTTTCCATTGGCGCATCTTTACGCGGCACGGATTTCGCTTCTCTGGAACGACCTAATTGCTCAGCCAGACGCTGGAGTTCAGGTTGTTGCGTCAGAAATTCGCCGTATTTCACCATCAGCTGATAATCACCGCGCTTGATTTGACCAGCGCTCATATCCCACAACCGACCCGCGGCGTTGTCATTTTCTGCCAGGACGGGTTCCAGTTGCCCGCTGAGAGTCATCCGCTCCTGTACTTCGCTGAGCAAATGTTCACGCTCTTCTTCCAGCAATTGTTGATTCAGCGTGGTGGTTTGCACTACCAGACTCAGGCGCCAGCGCTGGAGAAAAAGCGTATGCAGGGCGGGCGTAAACGTGTTGTTGTCATCGACTAACTGCTGCGCTTGTCCGGCCCACGGTGAATGGAGGCGGTGCAATAACGACAATATTTGCGGTAGCTGGACGATAAACTGTGCATGAGAGAGGAGCTGACTTTGTTGATAACAAATGACCTCTTCCGCCAACTCCGGCGGCACATGGGTATCTTTGAGCCGACTACGCAAAGATTCACGCCAGCGCGGTATATCTTCAGCGATCGCTTTTTTGAGGCGCGGGAATTTTTTAAAAAAAACCACCATCTTCGGAGAAGCCAGCAGGGCGACGATCATCTCTTCGATCATCGCCTCTTCGCTGACTGCCAGCATGATGTTGAGCGTATCAAGGGTTAGCATTGTTGCGCCTGGCGGATTTGCATCCCGACATCCTGTAGACTGGCTTCTATGCGGCCTAACCAGTCATTATGAATAAACATGCACTTTTGTTGTTCGCTAAATGCGCTGTGCTGCTGGTGCCACTCGTTATCAAGCGCTTCAAGCTCTTGTTTTATCTCTGCAGGCATACTTTCTTGTGATGAACCTGGCAGCGCCAGACGAGATCCTTGCAAACTGACGTCGCGTACGACCAGGTGTTGTGCGCTATCCACTTCCATGTTCAGCGTCTGAGCAAAACCGATTCCGTTTAATTTTCCGCGGATCTCACCGCCTTTGGTTAGCCACAGTTCCAGTGCGCTACGATCAAAAGCAATATGGATGACTTCCATATCATGCAGCTTCAGGGGCTTTTGCAGCAGTAATGTCAGGATTGAGGATGTGGCTTCTGGCGGTAAATCATAATGAGGACGACGGCTGAACATGCCGCCCTGACGGATCACCGTGAACGCAGTTTTATCGCTTTGCTGCTGCTGGAGTTGAATGCGACGTTGCACAATGCTGCCCAAACGCGTCAGCATAGCCTGCTGCTGCCAGGCGTGCCCGGTCATCAATATTTCCAGCTGCTGCTGCATCAGATTCAGGCTTTGTGCGTCGTACCACAGGCAATCTTTCAACAGGATGAGGTCAATAGGGACGACCGCATCACGTCCGCTAAAGAAGGCGCTGGCCTGGAGCAAGCGAATGGCTTTTTTCCAGCGACGATCGGACACGTACGGGGCATTCGGTAGCGTGTCCAACTGCTGACGTAGGGTGAAAATAAGCTCAAACACGCGATCGGGAAGCTTGATGGCGCCAATGTCTTTTTGCCACTGGTAATACTCTTCATCCGTCACCTGTAATGACGCCGGGACCGGGTTGTCGCTTTCATCTTGCTGACTTAGCAGCATTGAGCGGAAGTTGGCTTTGTCCTGAACTTTATCCAGCCACAGGCGTATCAGCATACGGTCATACAGCGCTTCCAGGCTGCTGTCTGCTTCTGGCAGTTCGTTGGAGGCTGCCACCAGCAGGCGCATCGGGATTTTCTCTTCATGCGCGCCGTTGCGGAAGTGGCGTTCGTTAATGGCGGTCAGCAGGGTGTTAAGAATCGCCGGGCCCGCCTTCCAGATTTCATCAAGAAAGACGATTTCAGCTTCAGGAAGATAGCCTGCCGTTAAGCGTTCATAGCGACCTTCGTCTTTAAGCGCCTGAATGGACAGTGGGCCGAAGACCTCTTCTGGCGTAGAGAAGCGCGTCATCAGGTATTCGAAAGCGCGCGCATTTTGAAAAGCAAACTTCAGTCGGCGGGCAATTAAGCTTTTCGCTATCCCGGGAGGGCCTAATAAGAAAACGCTCTCGCCGCTGAGTGCAGCCAGCAGACACAGACGAATGGCGTGGCTACGTTCATAAAGTCCCTTTTCCAGCGCATTGCTCAGACGGGAAATTCTTTCCGCTAATAAATGTGGGTGAGCCATAATGAAGTGGCGTCCTTTCGCCAAATGTACTGCGTGAACTGCGAGTATAGATGCTCCACACCTGTACATTAATAGACTGAAGGTGCGCTAAGTTTTCTTTGAGCCAGATTAATCTGGTCACATTTAGGGGTACGATTTTATGATTAATCGTGCATACTGTGCGCCTTTTTGTGGGCCAAGGGACGACGCACACATTTCTTATATATACACCAAATCAATCAATCTACACCAAGGTGGCAATGGAGTTTTCTCCTGGGATGGGGAAATAACGAATGCAGCCCAGACGGAGTGGCGTGAAAGATGAGGTGTATAAACGAAAGACGAGTCTATGAGCACTGATAATAAACAATCATTGTCTGCGATTACCCTTGCGGCCATTGGGGTTGTCTACGGTGATATTGGTACCAGCCCACTTTATACGCTTCGTGAATGTTTATCCGGCCAGTTTGGTTTTGGCGTTGAACGTGATGCAGTATTTGGCTTTCTCTCGCTGATTTTCTGGCTGTTGATCTTTGTTGTCTCTATTAAATACCTGACGTTTGTCATGCGCGCTGATAACGCCGGAGAAGGTGGGATCCTGACGCTGATGTCATTAGCCGGGCGCAATACCTCGGCGCGAACCACCTCCATGCTGGTGATTATGGGGTTGATTGGCGGCAGCTTCTTTTATGGAGAAGTGGTGATAACGCCTGCCATTTCGGTGATGTCGGCGATTGAAGGCCTGGAGATCATTGCCCCGCAACTGGATACCTGGATTGTTCCGCTCTCGATAATCGTACTGACCCTGCTGTTTTTGATTCAAAAACACGGTACCGGCATGGTCGGTAAGCTGTTTGCGCCGATTATGTTGCTGTGGTTCCTGACACTGGCGGTATTAGGCGTGCGAAGTATTATTGGCAATCCGGAAGTACTACAGGCGCTAAATCCGTATTGGGCGGTGCATTTCTTTCTCGAATTCAAAACATTGTCCTTTATTGCGCTGGGGGCCGTGGTGTTGTCGATTACCGGTGTTGAAGCGCTGTATGCGGATATGGGCCACTTCGGTAAGTTGCCGATTCGTCTGGCCTGGTTCTCTGTGGTGTTGCCTTCGCTGGTACTGAACTATTTTGGTCAGGGGGCGTTACTGTTAAAGCATCCTGAGGCGATCAAAAACCCGTTCTTCCTGTTGGCGCCGGAGTGGGCGTTGATCCCGCTACTGATTCTCGCCGCGCTGGCGACGGTAATCGCTTCGCAGGCGGTTATCTCCGGCGTCTTCTCGCTGACGCGTCAGGCCGTACGTCTGGGATATTTATCGCCAATGCGTATTATCCATACCTCGGAAATGGAGTCGGGCCAGATCTACATTCCTTTCGTTAACTGGATGCTCTATTTTGCGGTGGTTATCGTGATTGTGAGCTTTGAACACTCCAGTAATCTGGCCGCGGCGTACGGGATTGCGGTAACGGGGACGATGGTACTGACGTCTATTCTGTCTACCACCGTGGCGCGTAAAAACTGGCACTGGAATAAATACTTTGTCTTCCTGATCCTGGTAGCGTTCTTATGCGTCGATGTTCCGCTGTTCTCCGCGAACCTCGATAAACTGATTTCCGGCGGTTGGCTGCCTCTGACGCTGGGTCTGGTGATGTTCACCATTATGACCACCTGGAAAAGCGAGCGTTTCCGTCTGCTGCGTCGCATGCATGAGCACGGCAACTCTCTGGAGGCGATGATTGCCTCGCTGGAGAAATCCCCACCAGTACGCGTGCCGGGAACGGCGGTATATATGTCCCGTGCGTTGAACGTCATCCCGTTTGCGCTTTTGCATAACCTAAAGCATAACAAGGTGTTGCACGAACGCGTGATTCTGCTGACGCTGCGTACTGAAGATGCACCCTATGTACACAACGTGCGTAGGGTGCAGATTGAGCAGTTATCGCCAACCTTCTGGCGCGTAGTGGCCAGCTACGGTTGGCGTGAAACGCCGAACGTCGAGGAAGTGTTCCATCGCTGTGGTCTGGAAGGCTTAAGTTGTCGGATGATGGAAACCTCCTTCTTCATGTCGCACGAGTCGTTGATTGTTGGTAAGCGACCATGGTATTTGCGCCTGCGCGGCAAGTTGTATCTGCTGTTGCAGCGCAATGCGCTGCGTGCGCCAGACCAGTTTGAAATCCCACCAAACCGGGTTATCGAGCTCGGTACGCAGGTCGAGATTTAATCTCATGGACGCCCTCTTTCATCGCGAAAGGGGGCGTTTTGTTTTGTTCCTCCCAGTTTTCATTTCATCGAATGATAATCCTTGCGAAACGTTTCGATGGTGATCACATTTTCGTAACGTCGCGGTGGTTTTCTGTCCACTCTTCGAACTACACTTATTTTCAGCGAAACGTTTCGCTAGTGGGGAAAGAAAATGAAGAAAGGCACGGTACTCAACTCTGAAATTTCATCGGTGATCTCTCGTCTGGGGCATACCGATACGCTGGTGGTGTGTGATGCAGGTTTACCCATCCCTAACAACACAACGCGTATTGATATGGCATTAACTCAGGGCGTACCTTCTTTTATGCAGGTATTGGATGTGGTTACTCGTGAAATGCAGGTCGAGGCGGCCATTCTCGCGTCGGAAATTAAACAACATAATCCGCAACTCCACGAAACGTTGCTCAGTCACATTGAGCAACTGCAACAACACCAGGGAAACACCATAGAAATTCGTTACACCACGCATGAACAATTCAAAAAACAAACCGCAGACAGTCAGGCGGTAATTCGCAGCGGAGAATGTTCTCCGTATGCGAATATCATTCTCTGTGCTGGCGTCACGTTCTGAGGCCATCATGAACGCATTACTGCAACTCAAAGGGATCGATAAAGCGTTCCCGGGCGTAAAAGCGCTATCCGGCGCCGCGCTGAATGTCTATCCAGGCCGCGTAATGGCGCTGGTGGGCGAAAACGGCGCGGGCAAATCCACCATGATGAAGGTGCTGACCGGAATCTATACCCGTGATGCCGGTTCCTTATTGTGGCTGGGGAAAGAGACCACTTTTAACGGCCCAAAATCTTCCCAGGAAGCCGGAATCGGTATTATCCACCAGGAGCTGAACCTGATCCCGCAACTCACTATCGCCGAGAATATTTTTCTCGGTCGCGAGTTTGTGAATCGCTTTGGCAAAATAGACTGGAAGAAGATGTACGCCGAAGCCGATCTGCTGCTCGCCAAACTGAATCTGCGCTTTAAAAGCGACAGACTGGTCGGTGAGCTGTCGATTGGCGATCAGCAGATGGTCGAAATTGCTAAAGTGCTGAGCTTTGAATCGAAGGTCATCATTATGGATGAACCGACGGATGCCCTCACCGATACTGAAACCGAATCCCTGTTCCGCGTCATTCGCGAACTGAAATCCCAGGGACGCGGCATTGTCTATATTTCTCACCGCATGAAAGAGATCTTCGAGATTTGCGACGACGTAACCGTCTTCCGCGACGGGCAGTTTATTGCCGAGCGTGAAGTCGCATCGCTTACCGAAGACTCGTTGATTGAAATGATGGTGGGACGTAAGTTGGAAGATCAGTACCCGCGTCTGGAAAAAGCGCCGGGTGATATTCGCCTGAAGGTCGATAATCTGTGCGGTCCTGGCGTAAATGATGTGTCATTCACGCTGCGTAAAGGTGAGATCCTTGGCGTATCGGGGCTGATGGGGGCTGGGCGTACCGAGCTGATGAAGGTGTTGTTCGGCGCATTGCCGCGTACCAGCGGCTACGTCACCCTTGATGGCCATGAAGTTGTCACCCGTTCGCCGCAGGATGGACTGGCTAACGGCATCGTCTATATTTCTGAAGACCGTAAACGCGATGGTTTAGTGCTCGGCATGTCGGTGAAAGAGAACATGTCACTGACCGCACTGCGTTATTTTAGTCGCGCAGGTGGAAGCCTTAAACATAAAGACGAGCAGCAGGCTGTAGGGGATTTTATTCGCCTGTTCAATGTTAAAACGCCATCGATGGAACAGGCTATCGGCCTGCTCTCCGGCGGTAACCAGCAGAAAGTAGCGATTGCACGCGGTCTGATGACCCGTCCAAAAGTTCTGATCCTCGATGAGCCGACGCGCGGCGTCGACGTTGGGGCGAAAAAAGAAATCTATCAGCTTATCAACCAGTTTAAGGCTGATGGGTTGAGTATCATTCTGGTCTCTTCTGAGATGCCAGAAGTATTGGGCATGAGCGATCGAATTATCGTTATGCATGAAGGGCATCTCGGCGGTGAATTCACTCGCGAGCAGGCCACTCAGGAAGTATTAATGGCTGCCGCTGTGGGCAAGCTTAATCGCGTGAATCAGGAGTAAAAAAGATGACTACCCAGGCTGTTTCTGGTCGCCGTTATTTCACTAAAGCATGGCTTCTGGAGCAAAAGTCGCTCATCGCTCTGTTAGTGCTGATCGCGATTGTTTCCACCATGAGCCCTAACTTTTTTACCGTTAATAACCTGTTCAACATTCTCCAGCAAACGTCGGTGAATGCCATTATGGCCGTCGGGATGACGTTGGTTATCCTGACGTCGGGTATCGATCTGTCCGTCGGTTCCTTGCTGGCGCTGACCGGTGCGGTTGCGGCTTCGATTGTAGGGATTGAAGTCAATGCGCTGGTGGCTGTTGCTGCGGCTCTGGCGCTTGGCGCTGCCATTGGCGCGGTAACCGGGGTGATTGTCGCGAAAGGCCGCGTGCAGGCCTTTATTGCGACTCTGGTGATGATGCTGCTGCTGCGCGGTGTGACCATGGTTTACACCAACGGCAGCCCGGTAAACACCGGGTTTACTGATAATGCCGATCTGTTTGGTTGGTTCGGGATTGGGCGTCCATTAGGCGTTCCTACGCCAGTGTGGATCATGGGGATTGTCTTCCTCGCAGCGTGGTACATGTTGCACCACACGCGTCTGGGTCGTTATATCTATGCACTGGGTGGTAACGAAGCGGCAACGCGTCTGTCCGGAATCAGCGTCAGTAAAATCAAAATTATCGTTTACTCACTGTGCGGTCTGCTGGCATCGCTGGCGGGTATCATTGAAGTCGCGCGCCTCTCCTCTGCGCAACCGACGGCAGGTACAGGCTATGAGCTGGATGCTATCGCTGCGGTGGTATTAGGCGGTACCAGCCTCGCGGGTGGTAAAGGACGAATTGTTGGGACGCTGATCGGCGCATTGATTCTTGGTTTCCTCAATAATGGTTTGAATTTGTTAGGTGTATCCTCCTATTACCAGATGATCGTCAAAGCGGTGGTGATTTTGCTGGCGGTACTGGTAGACAACAAAAAGCAGTAACAACGATTACAGGACATCTTAAATATGAACATGAAAAAACTGGCTACCCTGGTTTCTGCTGTTGCGCTGAGCGCCACCGTGAGCGCGAATGCGATGGCGAAAGATACCATTGCGCTGGTGGTCTCCACCCTCAACAACCCGTTCTTTGTCTCTCTGAAGGATGGGGCGCAAAAAGAGGCAGATAAGCTGGGCTACAACCTGGTGATTCTGGACTCGCAAAACAACCCGGCGAAAGAGCTGGCTAACGTTCAGGATTTAACGGTTCGCGGGACCAAAATTCTGCTGATCAACCCGACTGACTCCGATGCAGTGGGTAACGCCGTGAAGATGGCTAACCAGGCGAAAATTCCGGTTATCACCCTTGACCGCGTAGCGTCTAAAGGCGAAGTGGTAAGCCATATTGCATCTGATAACGTGCTGGGCGGCAAAATTGCGGGTGATTACATCGCGAAGAAAGCAGGTGAAGGCGCGAAAGTTATCGAACTACAGGGTATTGCCGGTACTTCTGCGGCGCGTGAGCGTGGCGAAGGTTTCCAGCAGGCCGTTGCGGCGCACAAGTTTAACGTCCTGGCCAGCCAGCCGGCAGACTTCGACCGTACTAAAGGTCTGAACGTCATGCAGAACCTGCTGACCGCGCATCCAGACGTGCAGGCCGTATTTGCTCAGAACGATGAAATGGCGCTGGGTGCGTTGCGCGCGCTGCAAACGGCGGGTAAATCTGATGTGATGGTGGTTGGATTTGACGGCACTCCAGATGGCGAAAAAGCAGTAAATGATGGCAAACTGGCTGCGACCATTGCTCAGCTGCCGGATCAAATCGGCGCGAAAGGCGTTGAGACTGCGGATAAAGTCCTGAAAGGCGAGAAGGTTCAGGCTAAATATCCGGTTGACCTGAAGCTGGTCATCAAGCAGTAATACCGATTCAGGTCGCTCGCGACCTGATGGAGACATAAATACGCCATCCATGGATCTTGTTCTGAGGATGAAAGCGTAAAAAGAAAAGCAGGGCACGCGCCACCCTAACCCGGTGGCGCACTTTGACTTGGAACACCAAATATGAAAACCGCAGGCAACCTCGTTGTTCTTGGCAGTATCAATGCCGATCACATCCTCAACCTTAACTCTTTCCCAACACCGGGTGAAACCGTAACCGGTAGCCATTATCAGGTGGCATTTGGCGGTAAAGGCGCGAATCAGGCTGTTGCTGCGGGTCGGAGTGGCGCGAATATCGCATTTATTGCCTGTACGGGCGATGATGATATTGGCGAAAGTGTTCGTAAACAGTTAGCCAAAGATAATATCGATATTGCTCCGATTAGCGTAATTTCGGGGGAATCGACCGGTGTGGCGTTGATTTTTGTGAATGGTGAAGGCGAGAATGTCATTGGCATTCATGCTGGTGCGAACGCAGCACTTTCGCCCGCACTGGTGGAAGCGCAGCATGAGCGTATTGCGCAGGCGTCCGCTTTGCTGATGCAGTTAGAGTCGCCGATCGAAAGCGTACTGGCTGCGGCAAAGATTGCCCATCAGAATAAGACTCTGGTCGCCCTTAACCCAGCTCCGGCACGTGAACTTTCTGACGAGCTGCTGGCGCTGGTGGATATTATTACCCCGAATGAAACCGAGGCTGAAAAGCTGACGGGGATCCGGGTTGAAAATGATAAAGATGCGGCCAAAGCGGCGCAGGCATTGCACGCGAAGGGGATCCATACTGTATTGATTACCTTAGGGAGTCGCGGTGTGTGGGCCAGCGTAAACGGTGAAGGTCAGCGAGTACCGGGTTTTAAAGTTGATGCTGTGGATACCATCGCCGCCGGGGATACCTTTAACGGCGCGTTAATTACAGCGTTACTGGAAGAGACTCCGCTGCCTGAAGCGATCCGTTTTGCGCATGCGGCTGCGGCGATTGCGGTCACCCGTAAAGGCGCTCAGCCTTCCGTTCCATGGCGCGAAGAAATAGAAGCGTTTTTAAGTCAGCAGAGGTAACGCTTGGCTACAATGAAGGACGTCGCCCGCCTGGCGGGAGTTTCCACATCGACGGTTTCTCACGTCATTAATAAAGATCGCTTTGTCAGTGAGCCTGTTACTGACAAAGTTGAAGCGGCGATTAAAGAACTTAACTACGCGCCCTCTGCACTGGCGCGTAGTCTCAAGTTAAACCAGACCCGCACTATTGGCATGTTAATTACTGCCAGTACCAATCCCTTCTATTCCGAACTCGTACGCGGCGTTGAACGTAGCTGTTTTGAACGCGGTTATAGCCTGGTGCTGTGTAATACCGAAGGTGATGAACAGCGCATGAACCGTAATCTGGAAACGTTGATGCAAAAACGGGTGGACGGCTTGCTGTTGCTCTGCACGGAAACACATCAACCTTCCAGGGAGATAATGCAACGCTATCCTTCTATACCGACCGTCATGATGGACTGGTCGCCTTTTGATGGTGAAAGCGATCTGATTCAGGATAATTCCTTGTTGGGCGGAGATTTAGCCACTCAACATCTGATTGAAAAAGGGTTTACGCGCATTGCCTGCATCACCGGGCCGCTGGATAAAACCCCGGCGCGTTTACGTCTGGAAGGATATCGTGAAGCAATGAAGCGGGCGGGTTTGCTTGTTCCTGAAGGTTACGAGATTACCGGTGACTTTGAGTTCGGCGGCGGCTTTGAGGCTATGCAGACGTTGCTGTCGCATAAACTGCGACCGCAGGCCGTTTTTACCGGCAATGATGCCATGGCGGTCGGCGCGTATCAGGCTCTGTACCAGTCAGGATTACGCATTCCGCAGGATATGGCGGTGGTGGGATATGATGATATTGAGCTGGCGCGCTATATGACGCCGCCGCTGACGACTATCCATCAACCAAAAGATGAATTGGGCGAACTGGCCATCGATGTATTAATTCATCGAATGGCGCAGCCCGCATTGCAGCAACAGCGCTTGCAGCTTACTCCTGTTTTGATGGAGCGGGGGTCGGTTTAGGCTTATGTCGCTCTTTAATCAGGTTACGTCCATCTTTGGCTTTTAGCAGCATGAACATCAGCGCGGACACTACTGTGATAGCGCCCATCGTCATAAAGGTGTAGTGGAACTGCTCTACCGTATTCGTTCCTTCCATACCTTCATAGATACGCAGAACGGCGGCGCTGATGGCGACCCCTAAACTGATTGATAACTGCTGCGTAACGGCCAGCACGCTGTTGCCGCTGCTGGCGTTTTCATCGGTCAGATCCGCCAGAGTGATGGTATTCATTGAGGTAAACTGAGTGGACATCGCCATACCTAAAATGAACAACGGCAGAATTAGCATCCAGACCGGCATGGCGGGAGATTGCAATGCGAACTGCGCAATCATCAGACCAATAAATACTGTAACACCCACCAATGTTGTCCTGTAACCGAGTCGGCGCAGCACTTGAGTCACCATCGATTTCGCCAGTATTGAACCCAGCGCTGTTGGCGCCATCATGCAACCGGCTATCAGCGCCGGATATCCAAAGCCTACCTGCAACATCAGCGGCATTAAGAACGGTACGCACCCTGTACCCAGACGTGTGGCAAGGTTTCCGGCGATCCCGACGGAAAAGGTTCGGGTCTTAAAAATAGGTAGCGATATCAGCGGCGTTGGATGACGGCGTGCGTGTCGAATGTAGGCGAGTAGTAACAAAACGCTGGCAAGAATAATGCTGAGCGCTATCCAGGTTGCGACCAGCTTCTCACCGAACAGCTCAACTCCACTGGAAAACAGCACCAGGCTCAAACCAAACAGAAAAAAACCGGTCATATCAAAGCCACGGCGTGGTGTGGTGAAGTTCGGCATATATTTGCGTGCATAGAAGATACCGGCAACGCCAATTGGAATATTAATCAGGAAGATCCAGTGCCAACTGGCCCACGTGACCAAAACCCCGCCTAAAACCGGGCCTAAAATCGGCCCCACAAGTCCTGGCATGGTTACGAAGTTAAGTACAGGAAGTAGTTCACTGCGAGGGTAAGCGCGCAATAATGCCAGACGGGCAACCGGCATCATCATGGCACCGCCGATACCCTGAATAACGCGAAAAATCACCAGTTCGCTTAGGGAGCTGGACAGCGCGCAGGCCAACGATCCCAGCGTAAACAGGCTAACTGCTATCATAAAGACGCGCCGGGTGCCGAACCTGTCTGCCAACCAGCCACTCACTGGGATCAGCATTGCCACCGTCAGGGTATAACTGATGATGGCCGATTGCATGGCAAGTGGGGAACGGTTGAGGCTGTGTGCGATTGCGGGTAACGCAGTATTTAGGATAGTGGCGTCTAATGCCTGCATAAAAAAGGCCATGGCAGCTATCCACGGTAGTCCGGCCATACTGCGTGATTTCTTTTCTGACATATTATTTATCCGGTAGCACGTTCGGTGCCATCAGCAATGCCTGACAGGCAGTGAAAGCGCGATCCCCATTGCTATCATCTATCGCATCGACAATGGCCTGGTGCAAATCCAGCTTAACCACATCGTTATATGTAATAGAAGTAAAGTAGGTTTGGTAAACAGAATGGAACAGTGATGCAAAGGAGATAAGGAACGGATTAGCACTCATTTCATAGATGTGTTCATGCCAGGCGATATCAACCTCAATCCAGCGCTCACGTCTGAAGTTTCTTTTCAGCTCAACCATCTCTTCCATCAGCGTGTTGAGATGCGCTTTCTGTTCTGCCGTGCCGATAGTTGCCGCCAGTAAACATGCCTGAGGCTCCAGGCTGATACGCATTACCAGAAAATGTTTAATGACCTGTGGGAAGTTATCTTCCGTCATCCACCAGGTGAGCAGTTCCTGGTCGAGGAAGTTCCAGTTTGCCTGCGGCATAACGCGTGTACCAATACGCGGGCGCGGTAATACCATACCCTTTGCCGTTAACGTTTTTACCGCTTCTCTTACTGCGGTACGACTTACGCCAAACTGATCGCCCAGCTCTATTTCACCAGGCAGTATCGCGCCTGGTGCATATTCACCTTTTAGTATTCGCTGAGCCAGCTTTTCGGCCAAAACGTAAGACAGGTTTTTCTGTGCGGCTAGCTGTTGGGCATTTAACGGCATGAATGTTCTTCCTTACTCTTTTTCTTATTCATTAGTATGCCACCAGGAACTGTGATTGCGGCTGCAAAAACGGCAATTTGCTTATTTTATGGCATGTTAATGGTGGTTTTGGTGAAAAAATATGCGTTCAGAAAGTTATTTTAAATTTCCCCTTGTCAGCCTGAAATAACTCCCTATAATGCGCCTCCACTGACACGGAACAACGGATTACAAGCCGCCGGGTCAGCGGGGTTCCACTGAGAACTTCGTAGAGAAAAGCAAAAATAAATGCTTGACTCTGAATGAGGAAAACGTAATATACGGGACCTCGCGACAGAGCGCTAAAGCGCGTCGCAACTGCTCTTTAACAATTTATCAGACAATCTGTGTGGGTACTCGAAGATACGGATTCTTAACGTCGCAAGACGAAAAATGAATACCAAGTCTCTGAGTGAACATACGTAATTCATTACGAAGTTTAATTCACGAGCATCAAACTTAAATTGAAGAGTTTGATCATGGCTCAGATTGAACGCTGGCGGCAGGCCTAACACATGCAAGTCGAACGGTAGCACAGAGGAGCTTGCTCCTTGGG
>NZ_WPCV01000001.1 GCF_018035235.1 Citrobacter sp. On2M | reverse complement strand
GCTTTAGCGCTCTGTCGCGAGGTGGCGTATATTACGCTTTCCTCTTTCAGAGTCAACCCTCATTTTCAGGTTTTTCTCTTCAACCGGACCGGCTGTTTGTGTGAAGTGATTCACATCCGCCGTGTCGATGGAGGCGCATTATAGGGATCCCATTTTTTAGCACAAGTGTTTTTTGGATCTTTTTTGCTGAATGCTTGTTTTTCACCCCTTTCGCTACATTCCTGCGCAATTTGGCTGATTTTTGATAGCTAAATCACTTGCGTAGTCTCGGTAATCCAACCAAAGTCTTCTTTACTGCTCTATTTTCGTTGAGGTGAACATGTCTGATGTATTACGTCCTTATAAGGATCTTTTCCCACAGATCGGAAAACGCGTGATGATCGACGCCAGCAGTGTTGTGATTGGTGATACGCGTTTAGCTGATGACGTCGGAATTTGGCCGCTGGTTGCGATTCGTGGCGATGTAAACTTTGTGCAAATTGGCGCCCGTACGAACATTCAGGATGGCAGCGTTTTGCATGTCACGCATAAATCCACATCAAATCCGCAGGGTAATCCATTGATCGTGGGTGAAGATGTGACGGTCGGTCATAAAGTCATGTTGCACGGCTGCATCATTGGCAACCGCGTATTAGTCGGTATGGGATCGATTTTACTGGACGGTGTGGTGGTAGAAGACGACGTTATGATTGGGGCTGGAAGCCTGGTTCCGCAAAATAAACGCCTGGAGAGTGGGTATCTGTATCTGGGAAGCCCGGTTAAACAGATCCGTCCATTAAGCGATGAAGAGAAGGCAGGCTTACAATACTCTGCTAATAACTATGTTAAATGGAAAGATGAGTATTTAAATCACCGTAACCAAACCCAACCCTGAGAGTCTTCCTGCTGGTCCTGGATCAATGCTTCGGCCTCTTCTTCCAGGTCCCAGCGATGCTGTTGAAATATTTCCAACCACTGCTCAGGCGTAGAGCCACCAAAGCGGGACGCCAACTTCTCTCCTGATATGGCACATGTTAACTGCATACCATGGACCATCGCCGGAAAAACAACAGCACTAATATCTACCTGCCATTTCTCTCGATCGGGAAACTGGATCGCCTGATTCATGCCGACAATTCCTGTTGCAGGCTTTTTATGACAGGCTCAACCTGTGGCAAAACGCCATGCCAGAGTAAAACTGCATGCGCAGCCTGCCCCACCAGCATCCCCAAACCATCGGCATAATGTTTCGCCCCATGCGAAGCACACCAGTAAAGAAACGGTGTGTTCCCTTTCTGATAAAACATGTCATAACAATAGACAGAAGGGTGGATAAGAGATGTTGGAATGGCCGGTATCTCACCGCTTATTCCGCTGGATGTGGCGTTGATGATCAAATCAAAACTGCAATTATCAAGGTCGTTCATTCCCACCGCCTGCACGCTGCCGGTGTGGGAGAATATTAGTGCCAGTTCTTCAGCACGGGAAGGTGTACGGTTAACGATGGTCACCGCACAATCCATAGAAAGAAGAGGTAGTAATACACCACGGGATGCGCCGCCTGCACCAATCAACAGAACTCGCGAACCGGGACGAATAAAAGATAAACGCTCGAGATCGCTTAATAAGCCGATACCATCCGTATTATCTCCCAGTAAACGTCCATCCTCCAACCGCTTAAGAGTATTGACCGCTCCTGCAAGCGATGCCCGCTCCGTGAGCTCATCGGCACGTGCAAACGCTTCTTCTTTAAAAGGCACGGTGACATTTGCCCCCTTCCCACCCCCAGCAAAAAAAGCGTTCAGCGTATTCACAAAATCATTGATGGGTGCCAGCACACGCCCATAGGAATGATCAATCTTCAACTGCTTTGCAAATTGCTGATGAATAAAGGGCGATCTACTGTGCGCTATCGGATTACCAAAAACAGCATAGGCTTCTTTCATATTACCCCTGTCGAAACTGTTCACCCGTCAGAGCATCACGGATCTCCGAAGGATTCAAACGACCTCCAGTCCCCCCCTCAACCACAGGAAAGTCTGTACCAAACTGCGCGCGAACTTCTTCAACTGTTCTGCAAGGCGGCAGGCCACTCAAATTAGCACTGGTAGAGACTAATGGTTTGCCATAGGCCTGGCAGAGTGCAACCACCAGCGGATGATCGGTGACACGCACGGCCAGCGAGTCAAAACGACCAGTCAACCAACGAGGCGTAGTCGCGGGCGCCGGGAAAACGAAAGTAACAGGTCCAGGCCAGCGGGCGAAAACAGCCTCACGTTGGGCCTCGGTTAGCATACTATCGTCGATATAGGGTTTAAGCTGGTCAAAGTTTGCTGCAATCAAAATTAAGCCTTTATCGACTGGGCGTTGTTTTAACTCCAACAGACGGGTGACAGCCGTTTCGCTGTCAGGATCGCAGCCGACACCAAATACAGCTTCTGTTGGATAGGCGATGACTCTTTCTTGTTTCAGAACCTCTATCGCATCAGCGATAAGTTCTGCGGGCAGGTTATTATTCACTTTTTTAATCCGCCGAAATCGGCTTTCCACATTGTTTACTGGCACAGAAATGCTTCACACCCTGCGCGGTTTTCTTTTCGATGAGCAGTGGATAATGACACTCGGGACACTCCCCAGCTAACGGTTTGAAGTTGATGACAAACTGGCACTCCGGATAGCGCTCGCAGGAATAAAAGGTTTTGCCATAACGGGAACGCCGCTGAACAAGATGGCCAGTCTGGCATTGAGGACAGGTTATTGCTGTTTCATCAGGCTTGTCGATAAGTTCAGTATGTTCACACGCAGGATAATCACTGCATCCAATGAACATTCCGAATCTTCCCTGTCTCAGCACCAGTTCTGCGCCACATGCAGGGCAAAGCTTACCCTCCAGAACTTTGACAATATGTCCGTCCGCAGAAGATTTCAGCGGACGGATGTAATCGCATTCTGGATAGTGTGAACAACCGAGAAACGGACCGTGTTTCCCGGAACGAATAACCAGTTCAGCCCCGCATTGTGGGCAGGGCTCATTTTTACGCACCGTGAACAGTGCTGATTTAGCCATAACAACTCATACTGAATGAAGATTGATTAATGCAGCATACCTTCATTCACTTCAAAGAGTAATTCTTCCATTTGCTGATAGGCATTTTCACAACCTGGAATGTTGAATAGCACCATCAGGATCACCCACTTCAGGTCTTCCAGATCGAACTCTGCCGTATCCAGTGCGAGGACGCGTTCAATTACCATCTCTCGCGTTTCGAGGTTTAGCACCTGAATCTGCTCCAGGAATAGCAGGAACCCTCGACAGCTTGCATCTAGTCGATCGCACTCTTCTGCCGTGTAAATACGTACAGAAAGAGGATCGGATGCCAGCTGCATAGGCTCAGCAAGACCATCCTGATAATCAGCAAGCTTTTCCAGCCAAAGTAACGCGTTGTAAATGTCTTCACGATCAAAACCAGCGTCGGTAAGATCCCGTTCCAGTTTGTCCTGATCCACACGCAGCTCAGCTTCGTTATGGATATATGTCTCAAACAAATACATTAGTACGTCGAACATGGCATGCCCTCCTCAATCGGACATAGCCGCCGGGTACAGCTGCGATCCATCCTGCTAACTCCAGTTCGAGCAGTTGAGCTACTACCTCTGGCACAGGTTGGCCGGCACGTTCAGCGACGACGTCAACAGGTGTTACCTCATCTCCTACGTTAGCCAGGAGCTCAGGAAATGGCAATGCCACCTCTTCGTGATCTGGCGAATAAATTGATTTTTCAGGTTCATCTGGCAACCATGGCAGCCCATATTGCAAATTTTCCAGAATTTCTTCTGGGGCCGTCACAAGCGTGGCTCCCTGCTGAATAAGCCAATGTGGACCTTCACTTCCCGGGCTCCCAATCGCTCCCGGCAGAGCAAAAACCTCCCGCCCTTGTTCCAGCGCGCAACGCGCAGTGACCAGTGACCCGCTACGCTGCGCAGCTTCAACAACCAGGACTCCCTTACTTAGACCGCTGATAATACGATTTCGTCTGGGAAAATTGCGCGGCAAAGGGAGAGCATCCAGTGGAAACTCAGACACCAGTGCGCCTCCAGACTCAATCAGTCGCTCAGCAAGATGGACATGCTGTCGTGGATGAATGGTCTCAAGCCCATTTCCCAACACCGCAATACTTGTGCCCTGGCGGTTTATCGCAGCCTTGTGCGCCACACCATCAATCCCCCGGGCCAGACCACTGGTGATCGTCACACCACATGCTGCAAGCTTTTCACAAAACAATCGCCCCCATCGTTCGCCATACCAGGAGTGTTGTCGGCTACCGACAACGGCAACCTGAAATGAGGGGAGGCATGCGGGATTTCCTGCGACAAAAAGCATCCCAGGATAATCCACAATCGCACGGAGCTGTGGGGGATAATGCTCGCTGTCGGCAACCACAAAATGATGGTTGGGCTGCTCAAGCCAGCGCAACGTTTTTTCCAGCGTCTGCTGTGAAAAAGTTAAAAACCGTCTGACCTGGCGGGGAGAGAATCCAGCATGATGAAGTACCGTATTATTAATACACGGTTGAGTATTGAGCCAATGCGCAATGCGCACCATCTCATCACCATACAGTTCATTCACTTGCGCTAAACGTAGCCAAATTTCGATTTGGGTCATCCCTGCTCCCCCTGCCACAAGCAGTCCTGGCAATCTTTGCGATTGGTCACTGATGCTGTCAATCAGAGGGGGTTTTGTCTAGAATAGAGGTAATAATCTTTTCAACTCCTGAACACAACTCTGGATAACTATGTCAGTTTTGCAAGTGTTACATATTCCGGACGAGCGCCTTCGCAAAGTCGCAAAACCGGTTGAAGAAGTGAATGCAGAAATTCAGCGTATCGTTGATGATATGTTCGAAACGATGTACGCCGAAGAAGGTATCGGCCTGGCAGCAACGCAAGTCGATATTCATCAGCGCATCATCGTTATTGATGTCTCTGAAAACCGCGACGAGCAGTTGGTACTCATTAACCCAGAGCTGCTGGAAAAAGACGGCGAAACCGGCATTGAAGAGGGTTGCCTGTCGATTCCTGAACAGCGTGCGTTAGTACCGCGTGCTGAGAAAGTAAAAATTCGCGCGCTCGATCGCAACGGTAAATCTTTTGAACTGGAAGCCGATGGCCTGCTGGCTATCTGTATTCAACATGAAATGGATCACCTGGTCGGTAAACTGTTTATCGATTATCTGTCTCCGTTGAAGCAACAACGCATTCGTCAGAAAGTTGAAAAACTCGACCGCCTGAACGCCCGAGCTTAAGGACAAGAATCAACGTGTCAGACTCACTACGTATTATTTTTGCGGGTACACCTGACTTTGCAGCGCGTCATCTCGACGCGCTGTTGTCTTCTGGACACAACGTCGTTGGCGTGTTTACCCAACCGGACCGCCCGGCGGGACGCGGTAAAAAGCTGATGCCCAGCCCGGTAAAAGTGCTGGCGGAAGAAAAAGGGATACCGGTTTTCCAACCCGTCTCTCTTCGCCCTCAGGAAAACCAGCAGCTGGTTGCTGATTTATGCGCAGACGTGATGGTGGTGGTGGCATATGGCCTGATTCTGCCAAAAGCCGTACTGGAAATGCCACGTCTGGGTTGTATCAACGTTCACGGTTCCCTACTTCCACGCTGGCGTGGCGCAGCACCAATTCAACGCTCACTATGGGCAGGTGACGCAGAAACCGGTGTGACCATCATGCAGATGGATGTTGGCCTCGACACCGGAGATATGCTGCTTAAGCTTTCCTGCCCAATTACGGCGGAAGATACCAGCGGTTCGCTATACAATAAGCTGGCAGATTTAGGGCCGCAGGGGTTGATTGAAACGCTAAAACAGCTGGCAGCTGGTACGATAAAACCGGTTGTACAAGATGAATCTCTGGTTACACATGCAGAAAAACTCAGCAAAGAAGAAGCCCGTATCGACTGGTCGCTTTCAGCCGCTCAGTTGGAACGCTGCATTCGTGCCTTTAACCCGTGGCCAATGAGTTGGCTAGAAATCGACGGTCAGCCGGTGAAAGTCTGGCAAGCTTCGGTCATTGCTGTAAACACCCAGGCTGCGCCAGGTACCATTCTGGAGGCAACAAAGCAGGGTATCCAGATCGCAACGGGCGACGGCATCCTGAACCTCCTCTCTTTGCAGCCTGCCGGTAAAAAAGCCATGAGCGCGCAGGATCTGCTTAATTCACGCCGGGAATGGTTTGTACCCGGTAATCGTCTGTTCTGACGGTTCATCTCTTTAAGCCCGGTGTTTCCGGGCATTTTTATTTTTGCGCTTATGAAAAAACATCTTAATTTACGCAGTATGGCGGCCCAGGCCGTCGAACAGGTTGTCGAAAAAGGACAGTCATTAAGCAACGTACTGCCTGCCATGCAGCAAAAAGTTGCTGATAAAGACAAAGCGTTGTTGCAGGAACTTTGCTTCGGCGTATTGCGCACTCTCTCCCAACTGGAGTGGATGATCCAGCAGTTGATGGAACGTCCAATGACGGGCAAACAGCGCACCGTTCACTATCTGATCATGGTGGGCTTCTACCAACTGCTGCATACCCGTATTCCACCGCATGCTGCACTGGCAGAGACCGTAGAAGGCGCGGTCGTTATTAAGCGCCCGCAGTTAAAAGGGCTGATCAACGGCGTGTTGCGCCAGTTTCAACGCCGTCAGGATGAACTGTTGGCCGAGTTCGCACAAAGCGATTTACGTTTCTTACACCCCTCCTGGCTGGTGAAACGTATTAAGGCCGCTTATCCGCAGCAGTGGGAAGCCATTCTTGAAGCTAATAACCAACGGCCACCAATGTGGCTGCGTGTCAATCGTAACCACCATACGCGCGATGCCTGGCTGGACCTGCTTAGCGAAGCGGGATTAACCGGCTTCCCGCATCCGGCGTATCCGGATGCAGTGCGTCTGGAAACGCCGGCTCCTGTGCACGCCCTGCCTGGTTTTGACGAAGGCTGGGTAACCGTTCAGGATGCTTCCGCTCAAGGATGCATGACCTATCTGTTGCCGGAAGACGGTGAACAGATCCTCGACCTGTGCTGCGCGCCGGGCGGGAAAACCACTCACATTCTGGAAGTTGCTCCTCACGCTAACGTAATGGCCGTCGATGTCGATGAAAAACGTTTATCACGCGTTTACGACAATCTGAAACGTCTGGGCATGAAGGCAACCGTAAAGCAGGGTGATGGCCGCTATCCACAGCAGTGGTGCGGTGAACAACAGTTTGATCGTATTTTGCTGGATGCTCCGTGTTCTGCCACAGGCGTTATTCGTCGCCATCCGGATATCAAGTGGCTCCGCCGCGACCGGGATATTGTCGAACTTGCGCAGTTGCAGGCCGAGATCCTGAATGCCACCTGGTTACATCTTAAACCCGGCGGCACGCTGGTTTATGCAACGTGCTCTATCCTGCCGGAAGAAAACCAGCAGCAAATTGCCGCCTTCCTTGCTCGTAATCCGGATGCGGTATTAAGCGAAACCGGTACGCCGGAAAAACCTGGACGTCAGAATTTACCAGGTGCGGAAGATGGCGATGGCTTCTTTTACGCTAAGCTAATCAAAAGTGATGAGATAACGGGTCGCGACTGATGAAAATTATCATTCTGGGCGCAGGGCAAGTTGGCGGTACGCTGGCTGAAAACCTGGTCGGAGAGAACAACGATATCACGGTAGTCGATACCAATGGTGAACGCCTGCGCAGCTTGCAGGACAAGTTTGATCTCCGCGTCGTACAAGGGCACGGTTCACATCCTCGCGTTCTGCGTGAAGCCGGCGCCGACGATGCCGATATGCTGGTTGCCGTAACCAGCTCAGATGAAACAAATATGGTTGCCTGTCAGGTAGCTTATTCACTGTTTAATACGCCTAATCGCATCGCCCGTATTCGTTCACCGGATTACGTTCGTGATGCGGACAAGCTATTCCAATCCGATGCCGTGCCTATCGACCACCTGATTGCGCCTGAGCAACTGGTTATCGATAGCATTTATCGACTGATTGAATATCCGGGTGCATTACAGGTAGTGAATTTTGCCGAAGGGAAAGTCAGCCTTGCGGTCGTGAAAGCCTATTACGGTGGGCCGCTAATCGGCAATGCGCTATCAACAATGCGTGAACATATGCCACACATTGATACCCGCGTGGCGGCGATTTTCCGTCATGATCGGCCGATCCGTCCGCAAGGTTCTACCATTGTTGAAGCAGGTGATGAAGTCTTCTTTATTGCAGCATCACAGCATATTCGCGCCGTAATGAGCGAATTGCAGCGACTGGAAAAGCCTTACAAACGCATTATGTTAGTGGGTGGTGGTAATATCGGTGCTGGTCTGGCACATCGTCTGGAAAAAGATTACAGCGTCAAACTGATCGAACGTAATCAACAGCGAGCATCCGAGCTTGCGGAGAAACTGCAAAATACGATCGTCTTCTTTGGAGATGCTTCGGATCAAGAGCTGCTGGCGGAAGAACATATCGATCAGGTTGATCTGTTCATCGCGGTCACCAACGACGATGAAGCTAACATCATGTCAGCGATGCTTGCCAAACGGATGGGGGCCAAGAAAGTGATGGTGTTGATCCAACGCAGAGCGTACGTCGATCTGGTGCAGGGCAGCGTGATCGATATTGCGATTTCGCCGCAGCAGGCAACTATCTCTGCGCTGCTCAGTCACGTGCGTAAAGCTGATATAGTTGGTGTTTCTTCACTACGCCGCGGTGTCGCGGAAGCTATTGAAGCTGTCGCACACGGTGATGAAACAACATCGCGGGTTGTAGGTCGCTCAATTGATGAGATAAAACTTCCACCCGGAACCATTATTGGCGCCGTCGTGCGTGGCAACGATGTGATGATTGCCAACGATAACCTGCGTATTGAACAGGGCGATCACGTAATTATGTTCCTGACAGATAAAAAGTTTATTACCGACGTCGAGCGGTTATTCCAGCCAAGTCCTTTCTTCTTGTAATAATTTGGGCGCGAATACCGCGCCCTTTTTATTTCCCTTTATTTATCAGGGTCTAATAAATTTTCCTTTGAGCAATACATAAATGGAAATTGCCTAAACATTTGTTAAACTTATAAACGTCAGCTGCATAGGGAGAATAAAATGAGCATTATTAAAGAATTTCGCGAATTCGCGATGCGCGGGAATGTTGTCGATTTGGCAGTGGGTGTCATTATTGGTGCGGCATTTGGTAAGATCGTTTCATCACTGGTTGCTGATATCATCATGCCGCCGCTTGGGTTGTTAATTGGTGGCATCGATTTTAAACAGTTTGCTTTAACGCTACGTGATGCACAGGGAGATATCCCAGCGGTTGTCATGCATTACGGTATATTTATTCAGAACGTCTTTGATTTCATTATTGTTGCGTTTGCTATTTTTATGGCAATCAAGCTAATCAACAAACTGAACCGTAAAAAAGCGGAAGAGCCGGCAGCACCGCCTGCTCCATCGAAAGAAGAAGTATTGCTGAGTGAAATTCGTGACCTGCTGAAAGAACAAAATAATCGTTCTTAAGCACTCACTGAAACCAGAAGGCCAGTGGTAAAAAAGTGATTCACTTTCTTGCCACTGGCCTCCCAGTTACCCCGATTACCATGTTTACCTTTACGCAGATAACTTCCTTTCCCTTTCTTATTTTTCTCAATGCGCTGTCTGAACAGTGGGTCATGCAGAAGCGCCTCAATGGCGTTGTCCTTTATCTGCCCTTTGGTGTGCTGATAACGACTCATATTATCTCCAGTTTGTAATAGTTTACGCCGCGAGTGTAGACCTGGCCGTTCAATAAATCAACAACCTGATGTAGTTCCGCTGGCACCTTGCTCAAGAGCTTCAAGGATAGAGCAGTAAACGCTGCTGTGCGCCTTGCCACAACATGCGTCATTCAATCGCTGAAGCGATCGTTGCATCGCCTGAAGCTCCGCTATTCGCGCTTCAACCTCCTGCAATCTTTCCTGGACGATCCCTTTTGATTCCTGACAGGTATGGTGTTCAGGATCGATTCGGATCGAAAGTAGCTCGCGGATCGATTCCAGAGTGAAACCAAGCTGACGGGCATAACGAATAAACTTCAGACGCTGAAGATCGCTTTCCGTATAGAGGCGAAACCCACCTTCTGTACGTATTTCATGTTCCATCATCTGCTGCTTTTCATAGTAGCGGATGGTATCAGGCGTTACGTCAGCCAGTTTCGCTAATTCACCAATACGGTACATGCTCTCTCCGCTATTCGTCGTTGACTTTATGTAGCAGCTTATCTGCGTATTCACCGTGTAAAAACTCAGTGCTAAGTCCAGCCTGTCGAAGTTTAAGTTCCAGTAGTGAAAGTCTTCGGCTCACCTCCTGATAACCAGGATCATCTTTGCGGATCCCTGTGAGTAATTCAAGCAGCTGTATTGCCTCTCTGCGCTGCTCAAGCTCAGGAGGAAGACAGCCTGCATTTTTTAATAAACGGAATCCAGCTCGCAGTTCCAGTGGAACATGGGAATCGTCATCAAGAACCAACGGCTTACCTGTACCAGGTAAACGGTCAAACTCACCTTTAGACTGTGCATCAATAATATGCCGCTCTGCCCACTGGTCCAATAACCACATACAACACTCCAGGGGATGAACAAAAAGAGTACTGATATTGTAGATAAGCGGGGATATGACGGATATAAAAAAACCCGCCGAGGCGGGTTTTTTTACGTTACTACAGATTACTCTGCAGCAGCTTCTGTTTTCTCTGAACGATCAACCAGCTCGATGTATGCCATCGGCGCGTTGTCGCCTGCACGGAAACCACACTTCAGAATGCGAGTGTAACCACCGGCGCGGCTCGCGAAACGCGGGCCCAGTTCGTTAAACAGTTTTGCCACGATCTCGTTATCACGAGTACGGGCGAATGCCAGACGACGATTAGCTACGCTATCAGTCTTGGCAAGAGTAATCAGCGGCTCAACTACGCGACGCAGCTCTTTCGCTTTCGGCAGAGTCGTCTTGATGATTTCATGACGAACCAGTGAACCTGCCATATTGCGGAACATAGCCTGGCGATGGCTGCTGTTGCGGTTCAGTTGACGACCACTCTTACGATGGCGCATGACCTTATCCTTCTCAGTAAAACCTTAACCTGTGATCCGGTTACTCGTCAGCGATGCTTGCCGGTGGCCAGTTTTCCAGGCGCATGCCCAGAGACAGTCCACGGGAAGCCAGCACGTCTTTAATCTCAGTAAGAGATTTTTTACCAAGGTTAGGCGTCTTAAGAAGCTCAACCTCAGTACGCTGTACCAGATCACCGATATAGTGGATAGCTTCTGCTTTGAGGCAGTTAGCAGAGCGGACAGTCAATTCCAGATCGTCAACAGGGCGCAGCAGGATCGGATCGAATTCTGGTTTCTCTTCTTTAACTTCCGGCTGACGTACATCACGTAAGTCAACGAAAGCTTCAAGTTGTTCAGCCAGAATGGTTGCCGCACGACGAATCGCCTCTTCAGGATCGATTGTGCCGTTGGTTTCCATTTCGATGACCAGCTTGTCCAGGTCGGTACGCTGTTCTACACGCGCTGCTTCAACATTGTAGGCAATACGCTCTACAGGGCTGTAGCATGCGTCGACCAGCAGACGGCCGATTGGGCGCTCATCTTCTTCCGAATGAATTCGGGTAGAAGCCGGCACATAACCACGACCGCGCTGAACTTTGATGCGCATGCTAATAGATGCGTTCTCATCGGTCAGGTGGCAGATCACGTGCTGTGGCTTGACGATTTCGACATCACCATCATGGGTAATGTCGGCTGCAGTCACAGGGCCAATGCCAGATTTATTCAAGGTAAGAATAACGTCATCTTTACCCTGAACTCTCACCGCCAGCCCTTTCAGGTTGAGCAGGATTTCCAGGATATCTTCCTGAACGCCTTCTTTGGTGCTGTACTCATGTAGTACACCATCAATCTCAACCTCGGTCACCGCGCAACCCGGCATCGATGAGAGCAGAATACGGCGCAGTGCGTTACCCAAAGTATGGCCAAAGCCACGCTCTAAAGGCTCAAGGGTCACCTTGGCGTGCGTCGAACTCACTTGCTCGATATCTACCAGGCGCGGTTTTAGAAACTCTGTCACAGAACCCTGCATTGTGTCCTCTCTTTGGTACTAAGCTTTACTTGGAGTAAAGCTCGACGATCAGGTGTTCGTTAATGTCCGCAGACAGATCAGAACGCTCCGGCTTACGCTTGAACGTACCTTCCATCTTGCCAGCATCAACTTCCAGCCAGGTTGGCTTTTCACGCTGCTCAGCCAGCTCCAGAGCGGCTTTCACGCGAGACTGCTTCTTCGCTTTCTCACGAATGCTAACAACGTCATTCGGACTAACCTGATAAGAAGCGATGTTAACAACACGACCGTTTACCATAATTGCTTTATGGCTGACCAGCTGACGTGCTTCTGCACGAGTGGCACCGAAGCCCATACGGTATACAACGTTGTCCAGACGACCTTCCAGCAGACCCAACAGGTTTTCACCGGTGTTGCCTTTCAGACGTGCTGCTTCTTTGTAGTAGTTACGGAACTGACGCTCCAGCACACCGTAGATACGGCGAACTTTTTGCTTTTCACGCAACTGCACACCATAGTCAGACAGACGCGGTTTACGCGCACCGTGCTGGCCAGGAGCTTGTTCAATTTTACACTTGGTATCGATCGCGCGAACGCCAGACTTAAGGAATAAGTCAGTGCCCTCACGACGGCTCAGCTTGAGCTTAGGACCCAAATATCTTGCCATTTTCTTTCTCCAACAATCCTAGAAACGACAGCGTTATACGCGACGTTTTTTCGGCGGACGACAACCGTTATGAGGGATCGGAGTCACATCAGTAATATTAGTGATGCGGAAACCAGCGGCGTTCAGAGCACGAACAGTAGATTCGCGACCTGGACCCGGTCCTTTGACCATAACTTCCAGATTCTTGATACCGTATTCTTTTACGGCTTCAGCGCAACGCTCTGCTGCAACCTGAGCTGCAAACGGAGTGGATTTGCGAGAACCACGGAAACCGGAACCACCGGCTGTTGCCCAACCCAGTGCGTTACCCTGACGATCAGTGATGGTAACGATGGTGTTGTTAAAAGAAGCATGGATATGAGCCACGCCGTCAGAGACTTGTTTTCTTACACGTTTACGTGCACGAATTGGTGCCTTTGCCATTATTCAATCACCCCGATTATTTCTTGATCGGTTTGCGCGGACCCTTACGGGTACGTGCGTTGGTCTTGGTACGCTGACCGCGAACCGGGAGACCACGACGATGACGCAAACCGCGATAGCAACCAAGGTCCATAAGGCGCTTGATGCTCATGCTAACTTCACGGCGCAGATCACCTTCAACGACAAATTTGGCAACTTCGTCACGCAGCGTGTCGATTTGTTCTTCAGACAGCTCACTGATCTTAACATCTTCAGCGATACCCGCGGCAGCCAGAATGGCTTTAGAACGGGTCTTGCCGACGCCGTAGATCGAAGTTAATGCGATCACAGCATGTTTCTGATCAGGAATGTTAATGCCTGCTATACGGGCCACTATGCACTCCTACTATTTAATATGTACGCACCATGCTGAAAAGCCCGTTTTCAGGATACTCAAATGGAAACGCACAGACATACAAAAGATTGGCTGGCTAATCTAGCCAGCTCAACCCAACTTTGCAAGAAAAATATGCGAATAAATCAGCCTTGGCGCTGTTTATGCTTCGGCTCGGCACTGCAAATCACACGGATGACACCATCACGCTTAACGATTTTGCAGTTACGGCATAATTTCTTGACGGAAGCACGAACTTTCATTTTTACTCTCCGTAACTTCTCGGGCGACTGTTAACGGCCGTAGCCTTTCAGATTCGCCTTCTTCAATGCAGACTCGTACTGACTTGACATCATCAGAGTTTGCACTTGAGCCATAAAGTCCATAATCACGACAACAACGATAAGCAGTGAGGTCCCACCGAAGTAGAACGGTACTTTCATTGCATCACGCATGAACTCCGGGATCAGGCAGATAAAGGTAATGTAGAGCGCACCAACCAAAGTCAGGCGGGTCATTACTTTATCGATATACTTCGCCGTTTGCTCTCCCGGACGAATTCCTGGTACAAATGCACCGGACTTCTTCAGGTTATCTGCTGTTTCACGCGGGTTGAAAACCAACGCCGTGTAGAAGAAACAGAAGAATATGATTGCAGACGCATAGAGTAACACATAAAGCGGTTGCCCAGGCTGCAAATACAGCGAAATTGTTGTCAGCCAGTTCCAACCCGTCCCGCCCCCGAACCATGACGCGATGGTCGCCGGGAACAGAATAATACTGGAAGCGAAGATTGCTGGGATTACCCCCGCCATATTCACTTTCAGCGGTAAATGTGTGCTCTGTGCAGCATAGACACGACGACCTTGCTGACGTTTCGCGTAGTTTACCACAATGCGGCGTTGACCACGCTCAACAAATACAACAAAGAACGTCACTGCGAATACTAATACTGCAACCAACAGCAACACGAGGAAGTGCAGGTCGCCTTGACGCGCTTGCTCGATAGTATGGGCAATGGCTGGCGGGAGTCCCGCGACAATACCGGCGAAGATAATGATTGAGATACCGTTGCCGATACCACGTTCAGTAATCTGTTCACCCAACCACATCAGGAACATCGTCCCTGTAACCAGACTTACAACAGCGGTGAAATAGAATGCAAAGCCTGGGTTCATCACCAGGCCCTGCATACCAGGCATATTCGGCAGACCGGTAGCAATACCGATCGACTGGAATATCGCCAGCACCAGAGTACCGTAGCGGGTGTACTGGCTGATCTTACGACGACCAGACTCCCCTTCTTTCTTAATTTCTGCCAGCGTTGGATGAACCACCGTCAGCAGCTGGATAATGATCGACGCCGAAATATACGGCATGATCCCCAGAGCAAAGATAGAAGCACGGCTGAGAGCACCACCAGAGAACATGTTAAACATTTCAATGATGGTGCCTCGCTGTTGCTCAAGCAGTTTGGCAAGTACAGCGGCATCAATACCAGGGATCGGAATGAAAGAGCCAATACGGAACACAATCAGCGCGCCGATTACAAACAGCAGTCTGCGTTTCAGCTCGCCTAAGCCACCTTTGGCACTTTGAAAATCTAATCCCGGTTGTTTAGCCATCTGCTACTTATTCCTCGATTTTACCGCCAGCAGCTTCGATAGCAGCACGAGCGCCTTTAGTAACACGCAGGCCACGAACAGTTACCGGAGTAGTGACTTCACCAGCCAGGATCACTTTCGCGAACTCGATCTGGATACCGATAATGTTAGCTGCTTTCAGCGTGTTCAGGTCTACAACACCGCCTTCAACTTTAGCCAGGTCAGACAGACGAACTTCGGCTGTAATCGCTGCTTTACGTGAAGTGAAGCCGAATTTCGGCAGACGACGGTACAGAGGCATCTGGCCACCCTCGAAACCGCGACGTACGCCACCGCCAGAACGAGACTTCTGACCTTTGTGACCACGACCACCGGTTTTACCGAGGCCAGAACCGATACCACGACCCAGGCGGCGAGCCGCTTTTTTAGAGCCTTCGGCCGGAGACAGAGTATTTAAACGCATCTCTTACTCCTCAACTTTAACCATGAAGGAAACCGCGTTGACCATACCACGAACAGCAGGAGTATCCTCGCGCTCTACGGTGTGACCAATACGACGCAGACCCAGGCCAAGCAGCGTTGCCTTGTGTTTCGGCAGACGACCGATTGCACTGCGGGTTTGAGTAATTTTAATAGTCTTTGCCATGGTTTATTTCCCCAGAATTTCTTCAACGGATTTACCACGCTTGGCAGCGACCATTTCCGGAGATTTCATATTTTCCAGACCATCGATAGTTGCACGAACCACGTTAATCGGGTTAGTGGAACCATACGCTTTAGCCAGAACGTTACGAACTCCAGCGACTTCCAGAACGGCGCGCATTGCACCACCGGCGATGATACCGGTACCTTCGGAAGCCGGCTGCATGAATACACGAGAACCCGTGTGAGTACCCTTAACCGGGTGCTGCAGGGTGCCGTGGTTCAGCGCGACGTTAATCATATTGCGACGGGCTTTTTCCATCGCTTTCTGGATCGCTGCTGGAACTTCACGCGCTTTACCGTAACCAAAACCAACGCGACCGTTACCATCACCAACTACAGTCAGAGCTGTGAAGGAGAAAATACGACCACCTTTAACGGTTTTAGATACGCGGTTAACCGCGATCAGCTTTTCCTGCAGTTCGCCAGCTTGTTTTTCGATGTGAGCCATCTTACACCTCTACCTTAGAACTGAAGGCCAGCTTCACGGGCAGCATCTGCCAGTGCCTGGACACGACCATGATATTGGAACCCGGAACGGTCAAAAGAAACATCTTTGATGCCTTTTTCCAGAGCGCGTTCAGCAACAGCTTTACCTACAGCTGCAGCAGCGTCTTTGTTACCGGTGTACTTCAATTGTTCAGCGATAGCTTTTTCTACAGTAGAAGCAGCTACCAGAACTTCAGAACCGTTCGGTGCAATTACCTGTGCGTAAATATGACGCGGGGTACGATGTACCACCAGGCGAGTTGCACCCAGCTCCTGGAGCTTGCGGCGTGCGCGGGTCGCACGACGGATACGAGCAGATTTCTTATCCATAGTGTTACCTTACTTCTTCTTAGCCTCTTTGGTACGCACGACTTCGTCGGCGTAACGAACACCCTTGCCTTTATAAGGCTCAGGACGACGGTAGGCGCGCAGATCTGCTGCAACCTGACCGATCAGCTGTTTATCAGCGCCTTTCAGCACGATTTCAGTCTGAGACGGACATTCTGCAGTGATACCCGCAGGCAGCTGATGGTCAACTGGGTGAGAGAAACCTAAAGCCAGGTTTACTACATTCCCTTTAACCGCTGCACAATAACCTACACCAACCAGCTGAAGCTTCTTAGTGAAGCCTTCGGTAACACCGACAACCATTGCATTCAGCAGGGCACGCGCGGTACCAGCCTGAGCCCATCCATCTGCGTAACCATCACGCGGACCGAAGGTCAGTGCATTATCTGCATGATTTACTGCAACAGCATCGTTGAGAGTACGAGTCAGCTCGCCGTTTTTACCTTTGATCGTAATAACCTGACCGTTGATTTTTACATCAACGCCGGCAGGAATAACGACCGGTGCTTTAGCAACACGAGACATTTTTTCCTCCGATTAGGCTACGTAGCAGATAATTTCGCCACCAAGACCAGCCTGGCGCGCTGCACGATCAGTCATAACACCTTTAGAGGTAGAAACAACTGCGATACCCATGCCAGCCATAACTTTCGGCAGCTCGTCTTTACGCTTATAAATGCGCAGACCTGGGCGACTGACACGCTGAATGCTTTCTACAACAGCTTTACCCTGGAAATACTTGAGAGTAAGTTCCAGTTCCGGCTTGGTGTCGCCTTCAACTTTAAAATCTTCAATAAAACCTTCTTCCTTCAGCACGTTGGCAATTGCCACTTTCAGCTTGGAGGAAGGCATGGTGACCGCAGCTTTATTCGCGGCCTGACCGTTACGGATACGGGTCAGCATATCCGCGATCGGATCTTGCATGCTCATCTGTCTTTACTCCCGTGATTCAATTGGTAATTACCAGCTAGCCTTTTTCAAGCCTGGTACTTCACCGCGCATGGCGGCTTCACGCAGTTTGATACGGCTCAACCCGAACTTGCCCACATAGCCATGCGGACGACCTGTTTGACGGCAGCGGTTACGCTGACGGGACGGGCTGGAATCACGCGGCAGAGACTGCAGCTTGAGAACTGCGTTCCAACGATCTTCGTCGGTCGCGTTCACATCAGAGATAATAGCTTTCAGTTCAGCGCGTTTTGCGAAGTACTTATCAGCTAAAGCTACGCGCTTTACTTCGCGTGCTTTCATTGATTGCTTAGCCATTCAGTAACCCTACCTTACTTGCGGAACGGGAAGTCAAAGGCAGCCAGCAGAGCACGGCCTTCTTCATCAGATTTCGCAGTAGTGGTAATGGTAATATCCAAACCACGCACGCGGTCGACTTTATCGTAGTCGATTTCTGGGAAGATGATCTGCTCACGGACACCCATGCTGTAGTTACCACGACCGTCGAAAGACTTAGCGGACAAGCCACGGAAGTCACGGATACGTGGAACAGCAATAGTGATCAGGCGCTCAAAGAACTCCCACATGCGTTCGCCACGCAGAGTTACTTTACAGCCGATCGGATAGCCCTGACGGATTTTGAAGCCTGCAACTGATTTGCGTGCTTTGGTGATCAGCGGTTTTTGACCGGAGATTGCTGTCAGGTCAGCTGCTGCGTTATCCAGCAGTTTTTTGTCAGCGATCGCTTCACCAACACCCATGTTCAGGGTGATCTTCTCGACCCGAGGGACTTGCATGACAGAATTGTAGTTAAACTCAGTCATGAGTTTAGCGACTACTTCGTCTTTGTAGTAATCATGCAGTTTCGCCATCGTACTACTCCAAATTACTTGATAGTTTCGCTGTTAGATTTGAAGAAACGGACTTTTTTACCGTCTTCGAATCTAAAGCCTACACGGTCAGCCTTGCCGGTTGCCGCGTTGAAGATAGCAAGGTTAGAGATCTGAATAGCTGCTTCTTTCTCTACGATGCCGCCTGGCTGGTTCAGGGCCGGAACCGGCTTCTGATGTTTCTTAACCAGGTTAATACCTTCAACAATGACCTTGCCGGAAGACAGGACATTCTTAACTTTACCGCGTTTACCTTTATCTTTACCGGTTAACACGATAACTTCGTCATCACGACGGATCTTCGCTGCCATGATTCGCTCCTTAGAGTACTTCTGGTGCCAGAGAGATAATTTTCATGAACTTCTCGTTACGAAGTTCACGAGTTACCGGCCCAAAAATACGCGTACCGATAGGTTGCTCGCTGTTATTGTTTAAAATAACGCATGCATTACCATCGAAGCGAATGACAGAACCGTCCGGGCGACGAACACCCTTCTTGGTGCGCACCACTACCGCCTTCAGCACATCACCTTTTTTGACCTTACCACGCGGAATTGCTTCCTTGATGGTGATCTTGATGATATCGCCGACGCCTGCGTAGCGACGGTGCGAGCCACCCAGAACCTTGATACACATTACGCGACGTGCACCGGAGTTGTCGGCGACGTTCAGCATAGTCTGTTCTTGGATCATTTTAGTGCTCCGCTAATGTCAACTACTACTGAGACCCGAAAATCAGGTCGTTAAAAAAGCCCCATATCGGGGGCGCGGCATTATAACACCGCTTCAACGATATGGGTAGAAAAAATAAACGGCTCATCGCTGAGCCGTTTATTCGTTGAGAATGCCTACTGTATTACAGAACGGCTTTCTCTACAACGCGAACCAGCGTCCAGGACTTAGTCTTGGACAGCGGACGGCATTCGCGGATTTCAACCACGTCACCAGTACCGCATTCGTTGTTCTCGTCATGTACGTGCAGTTTGGTCGTACGCTTAATGAATTTACCGTAGATCGGGTGTTTCACAAAACGTTCGATAGCAACAACGATGGATTTCTCCATTTTATCGCTAACAACGCGACCTTGCAGAGTACGGATTTTATCGGTCATTACGCACCCGCCTTCTCAGTCAGTAAAGTCTTAACGCGTGCGACATCACGACGCACTTGCTTCAACAGGTGAGACTGTTGCAGCTGGCCACTTGCAGCCTGCATACGCAGGTTGAACTGCTCACGCAGCAGATTCAGCAGCTCGGTGTTCAGCTCTTCAACACTCTTCTCACGCAGCTCTTTTGCTTTCATTACATCACCGTCTTAGTTACAAAGGTGGTTTTAATCGGCAGTTTCGCTGCTGCCAGCTTGAATGCTTCACGGGCCAGCTCTTCCGGTACGCCGTCCATTTCATACAGGACTTTACCCGGCTGAATCAAGGCAACCCAATACTCTACGTTACCTTTACCTTTACCCATACGCACTGCCAGCGGCTTTTCAGTGATCGGTTTGTCCGGGAATACACGGATCCAGATCTTACCTTGACGCTTAACTGCACGGGTCATAGCACGACGTGCTGCTTCGATCTGACGGGCAGTCAGACGACCACGGCCAACAGCTTTCAGACCGAAGCTGCCGAAGCTAACATCCGCGCCAGCAGCCAGACCGCGGTTACGGCCTTTGTGCATTTTACGGAATTTTGTACGCTTTGGTTGTAACATCAGCGACGCTCCTTATTTACGGCCTTTACGCTGCTGCTTTTTAGGTTGCGCAGCCGGTTTTTCCGGTTGTTCAACAGCAGCCATACCACCCAGGATCTCGCCTTTGAAGATCCATACCTTAACGCCGATTACACCGTAAGTGGTGTGCGCTTCAGAGGTGTTGTAGTCGATGTCAGCACGCAGAGTGTGCAGCGGTACGCGACCTTCACGGTACCATTCGGTACGTGCGATTTCCGCGCCGCCCAGACGGCCGCTAACTTCAACTTTGATACCTTTAGCGCCCAGACGCATTGCGTTCTGTACAGCACGCTTCATAGCACGACGGAACATAACGCGACGTTCCAGCTGAGAAGTGATGCTGTCAGCAACCAATTTTGCGTCCAGTTCAGGCTTACGCACTTCGGCGATATTGATCTGAGCAGGAACGCCAGCAATATCCGCTACGACTTTGCGCAGTTTTTCTACGTCTTCGCCTTTCTTACCGATAACGATACCCGGGCGAGCGGTGTGAATGGTCACACGGATGCTCTTAGCCGGACGCTCGATAACGATACGAGATACAGACGCTTTAGCCAGTTCCTTAGTCAGGTACTGACGTACTTTAAAATCGCTGTCCAGGTTGTCAGCGAATTCTTTGGTGTTCGCAAACCAGGTTGAGTTCCATGGTTTTACAATACCCAGGCGAATACCATTAGGATGTACTTTCTGACCCATTGCTAGTCTCCAGAGTCTCAGCGATCGGACACAACCACAGTAATGTGGCTGGTGCGCTTCAGGATGCGATCTGCACGACCTTTTGCACGCGGCATAATGCGCTTCATGCTCGGGCCTTCGTCTACGAAAATTTTCGTAACTTTCAGATCGTCAATGTCAGCGCCATCGTTGTGTTCAGCGTTAGCAATGGCAGATTCCAGGACTTTCTTAACCAGTACAGCCGCTTTCTTATTGGTGTAGGTCAGAATATCCAGAGCCTGCGACACTTTCTTACCGCGAATCAGGTCTGCAACAAGGCGAACCTTCTGAGCAGAAGAACGAGCATGGCGATGTTGAGCTAAAGTTTCCATCTCTTCCTCCTACCTTATTTCTTCTTCGCTTTTTTATCAGCAGCGTGGCCGCGATAAGTACGAGTCGGTGCGAATTCACCCAGTTTGTGACCGACCATTTCGTCGGAAACAAATACCGGAACGTGCTGACGACCATTATGGACAGCGATGGTCAAACCGATCATGTTAGGAAAGATCGTTGAACGACGGGACCAAGTGCGCAGGGGCTTCTTGTCTCCGCTTTCCACCGCTTTCTCTACCTTCTTCAGCAAGTGCAGGTCAATAAAAGGACCTTTCTTGAGAGAACGTGGCATGGCTTATCCTCTAAAATTATTTGCTACGGCGACGTACGATGAATTTATCAGTACGCTTGTTGCTGCGGGTCTTCTTACCTTTGGTCTGAACGCCCCACGGAGTTACCGGGTGCTTACCAAAGTTACGACCTTCACCACCACCATGTGGGTGATCGACTGGGTTCATCGCAGTACCGCGAACGGTAGGACGAACACCACGCCAGCGTGCAGCACCTGCTTTACCCAGAACGCGCAGCATATGCTCAGCATTGCCAACTTCGCCCAGAGTCGCACGGCAATCTGCTTCGACTTTACGCATTTCACCAGAACGCAGACGCAGGGTGACATAAGCACCATCACGAGCAACGATCTGAACGTAAGTACCAGCGGAACGTGCCAGCTGACCGCCTTTACCTGGTTTCATTTCTACGTTATGAACGGTAGAACCAACCGGGATATTGCGCATCGGCAGGGTGTTACCTGCTTTGATTGCAGCATCAACGCCAGATTGAATCTGGTCGCCAGCTTTCAGGCCTTTAGGGGCCAGGATGTAACGGCGTTCACCGTCTTTGTACAGAACCAGCGCGATGTTCGCGGAGCGGTTCGGATCGTACTCAAGACGTTCAACAACTGCCGGGATACCGTCTTTGTTGCGTTTGAAGTCAACAATACGATAAGCCTGCTTGTGACCACCACCGATGTGACGAGTGGTGATGCGGCCATTGTTGTTACGACCACCGGATTTGCTGTTTTTTTCAACCAGCGGAGCAAAAGGTTTGCCCTTGTGCAGCTCTGGGTTGACCACTTTAACAACGTGGCGACGACCCGGAGATGTCGGTTTACATTTAACAACTGCCATTGTATTACTCCTCCGACTTACTCAGCGCCGCCGACGAAGTCCAGATTCTGGCCTTCCTTCAGGGTGACGTAAGCTTTTTTCCAGTCGCTACGACGACCGATACGCTGTCCGTGACGTTTAACTTTCCCTTTAACTACCAGGGTGTTAACGACTTCGACTTCGACTTCAAACAGTTTCTGCACAGCAGCTTTGATTTCTGCTTTGGTCGCGTCTTTAGCAACTTTGAGAACGATGGTGTTAGTTTTTTCCATCGCAGTAGACGCTTTTTCAGAAACGTGCGGTGCGCGCAGCACTTTCAGCAGACGTTCTTCACGAATCATGCCAGCATCTCCTCAACTTGCTTAACAGCATCAGCAGTCATTACGACTTTGTCGAAGGCGATCAGGCTAACCGGGTCGATACCAGTTGCATCGCGTACGTCAACCTTGTGCAGGTTGCGCGCAGCCAGGAACAGGTTTTCGTCCAGCTCACCGGTGATGATCAGCACATCTTCCAGAGCCATGTCTTTCAGTTTCTGTGCCAGCAGCTTAGTTTTAGGCGCTTCAACAGAGAATGATTCGACAACGATCAGACGATCCTGACGTACCAGTTCGGACAGAATGCTTTTCAGCGCGCCGCGGTACATCTTTTTGTTAACTTTTTGACTGTGGTCCTGTGGACGAGCAGCGAAGGTCACGCCACCTGAACGCCAGATCGGGCTCTTGATAGAACCTGAACGCGCACGGCCGGTACCTTTCTGGCGCCACGGCTTTTTGCCTGAACCAGTTACTTCAGCACGAGTCTTCTGAGCACGAGTACCCTGACGAGCACCAGCTGCATAAGCAACAACAACCTGGTGAACCAGCGCTTCGTTGAAATCACGACCGAAGGTAGTTTCGGAAACAGTCAGCGCGCTCTGCGCGTCTTTCAATACTAATTCCATTGCTATCCCCTTACGCCTTCACAGCTGGTTTAACGATCAGGTCGCAACCGGTCGCACCCGGAACACCACCTTTAACCAGCAGCAGGTTGCGCTCAGCGTCAACACGTACTACGTCCAGGCTCTGAACGGTTACACGTTCGTTGCCCAGCTGACCTGCCATTTTCTTGCCTTTGAACACTTTGCCCGGAGTCTGGTTCTGACCGATAGAACCCGGAACGCGGTGGGACAAGGAGTTACCGTGAGTAGCGTCCTGGGTACGGAAGTTCCAGCGCTTAACGGTACCAGCGAAACCTTTACCTTTAGAGGTACCGGTTACGTCAACTTTTTTAACGTCAGCAAACAGTTCAACGCTAATGTTCTGACCAACGGTGTATTCTTCACCATCTGCCAGACGGAACTCCCACAGGCCACGGCCAGCTTCTACGCCAGCTTTAGCAAAGTGACCAGCTTCCGGCTTAGTTACACGGTTAGCTTTTTTAGCACCAGTGGTAACCTGAACAGCGCGATAGCCATCGTTAGCCAGATCTTTAACCTGAGTAACGCGGTTTGCTTCAACTTCGATAACGGTTACTGGGATAGATACGCCATCTTCAGTGAAGATGCGGGTCATACCCACTTTTTTACCGACTAAACCAATCATTGTATCAACCTCTCAATCGCTCGATGACCTGATTAACCCAGGCTGATCTGCACGTCTACACCGGCAGCCAGGTCCAGACGCATCAGAGCATCAACGGTTTTTTCAGTTGGCTCAACGATGTCAACCAGACGCTTGTGAGTACGAATCTCGTACTGATCACGCGCGTCTTTGTTAACGTGCGGGGAGATCAGAACGGTGAAACGCTCTTTGCGGGTCGGCAGCGGGATCGGACCACGAACCTGCGCACCAGTGCGCTTGGCAGTCTCGACGATTTCCGCGGTTGATTGATCGATCAGACGATGATCAAACGCTTTCAAACGGATACGGATTCTTTGGTTCTGCATGAGACCAGAGCTCCAATTATTTTATAGACGAAATAGTTACTCCTCAAACCCATTACGATTGATGGGAGAGTGTAACCGTTCTTACAGAGTTCCCCGATTGGGAACATTGTCTGGTATTGCTTTCGCAGTACCGGTGGCTCATATCGAACCGCTGTCAATATTAGACAAGCCCGCGCATTATACGTAAATCTCAGTCTTAAGCAAGTGCCGCGTAGAAATTAATCACTCGCAAATGCGAACCCCCTTCCACTCCGACTGTATGCGCTATGGCGTCGCGTGTTTTCCGTGGAAGGGAATTTACATAACTAACATCCCAGACTTGTATGGCCGCCGGTTTTACCCGAGGGTAACCTTTTTGCCGCACGAGGCTTGCCTATGTACATCGACCTCCCCTTTCTGCTGATTTATGTTTCGCTATCAGCTCTGCTCTTAGTTCAGGATTTACGTACCGGATTGTTGCCCGACAAATTTACCTGCCCGCTTTTGTGGAGCGGTCTTATTTATCATCAGTGTTGCAGATCGGCACAGTTATCCGAAGCGCTTTGGGGGGCCGTAGCAGGTTATGGTGCATTTTCACTGTTCTACTGGGGGTATCGTCTGCTATTTCGACAGGAAGGATTAGGTTTTGGTGATGTCAAATTTCTTGCCGCGCTAGGCGCATGGCATCGCTGGGAATCATTACCCCTGCTGGTTTTACTTGCCGCCGGCATGGCCTGTTGCCTCACTGGAATCACCTGCGTCTGGTGCGGGAGACAGGCGTTAAAAAACCCGCTGCCATTTGGGCCATATCTGGCGGCTGCGGGTTATGTTATTGGCGGGATAAATCTGCTACAGGGCGTTTAGTCACTGACTTTAATTTGCGACTGCAGATAATTTTGCAAGCCCAGTTTTGCAATCAGGTCCAGCTCTGTTTCGAGCCAGTCAATATGACCTTCTTCTTCAGTCAGGATCTCGATCATCATGTCCCGGCTGACATAGTCATGAACGCTATCAGCATAGGCAATGGCTTCGCGTAAATCTTTAGCACCATCGAGTTCGAGTCGAAGATCGGATTGCAGCATCTCTTCAACGTCTTCACCTATACCCAACTTACCAAGATCCTGTAAGTTTGGGAGCCCTTCCAGAAATAAAATACGCTCAATATACTTATCAGCGTGTTTCATCTCATCGATAGATTCATGGTACTCAACATCATTGAGGCGAGTCAGTCCCCAGTTTTTAAACATACGAGCATGGAGAAAATACTGGTTGATTGCGACAAGCTCATTTCCCAATAGTTTATTGAGATAATTTATGATTTTAACATCACCTTTCATTTTATAGTCCCTCCGCTTCCACTCTTAGAGCGTAGATGGGGCTACAGGGATGTCAAAAAAAAGAGTGTGACTTAGGCGATTTCTTTAAATTCTGGCATTTGTGTCAATTCATCCTGCATGACTTCGCGAGCAGCACGAATGCATTTACCACATTGATTTCCAACAGGAATAAATTTACGTAACTGCTGAAAAGACTGAGGGTGAAACTGGCGAACAGCCTGACGTATTTTTTTATCACTTATCGCATTACACAAACAAACGTACATGATCGCTCCCGTTCAATTTCTGTGCAAATTGTAAATGAGAATAGTTATGATTACAATAGCACAACGCTATTTACGCGGTGAGAGAATGAATAAAAAATGCGAATAAATATGACAATCACTAAATAGCAGGCAGCAAAAAGGGCGCCGAAGCGCCCTTTTTAAGCTCAAAGCTAATTAATCAATAATTAGCTCATTACTTTAGCAACAACGCCCGCACCAACAGTACGGCCGCCTTCACGGATTGCGAAACGCAGACCGTCGTCCATCGCGATTGGGTGGATCAGAGTAACAACCATTTTGATGTTGTCGCCCGGCATTACCATCTCAACGCCTTCCGGCAGTTCGATGGTACCAGTCACGTCAGTAGTACGGAAGTAGAACTGCGGACGGTAGCCTTTGAAGAACGGAGTATGACGGCCGCCTTCGTCTTTGGACAGAATGTACACTTCAGATTCGAACTTGGTGTGCGGCTTGATAGAGCCCGGCTTAGCCAGTACCTGACCACGTTCGATTTCTTCACGTTTGATACCACGCAGCAGAACACCAACGTTCTCACCAGCACGGCCTTCGTCCAGCAGTTTGCGGAACATTTCAACGCCAGTACAGGTAGACTTGGCAGTCTCTTTGATACCAACGATTTCAACTTCTTCACCAACTTTGATGATACCGCGCTCTACACGACCGGTAACAACGGTACCACGACCGGAGATGGAGAATACGTCTTCGATTGGCAGCAGGAACGGCTTATCGATAGCACGTTCTGGTTCTGGGATGTAAGAATCCAGGAAGCCAGCCAGTTCGATGATTTTCGCTTCCCACTCTGCTTCGCCTTCCAGCGCTTTCAGAGCAGAACCACGAACGATCGGCGTGTCGTCGCCCGGGAAATCGTACTGAGACAGAAGTTCACGAACTTCCATTTCTACCAGTTCCAGCAGCTCTTCGTCATCAACCATGTCGCATTTGTTCAGGAACACGATGATGTACGGAACGCCTACCTGACGACCCAGCAGGATGTGCTCACGAGTCTGCGGCATCGGGCCGTCAGTCGCAGCAACAACCAGGATCGCGCCGTCCATCTGCGCAGCACCGGTGATCATGTTTTTAACATAGTCGGCGTGGCCCGGGCAGTCTACGTGTGCGTAGTGGCGAGTCGGGGTGTCATATTCAACGTGAGAAGTGTTGATGGTGATACCACGAGCTTTTTCTTCCGGCGCGTTATCGATCTGGTCGAATGCACGAGCAGCACCGCCGTAGGTTTTAGCCAGTACGGTAGTGATTGCAGCGGTCAGGGTAGTTTTACCGTGGTCAACGTGGCCGATGGTGCCGACGTTAACGTGCGGTTTTGTACGTTCAAATTTTTCTTTAGACACGGCTATATTCCTTACTATAGTGCTCTCCCCTATGGAGAGAGCACGGGACTTAGGTTTTAATCCTGTGGCTTATTTACCACGGGCTTCAATAACGGCCTGAGCAACGTTGTTCGGCGCATCGTCGTACTTCAGGAACTCCATGGAGTAAGAAGCACGGCCTTTGGTCAGAGAACGCAGCTGGGTTGCATATCCGAACATTTCAGACAGCGGAACTTCAGCATGGATAACAACGCCAGTGACGTTGGATTCCTGACCACGAAGCATACCACGACGGCGGCTCAAGTCACCGATTACGTCACCGGTGTTCTCTTCCGGAGTCTCTACTTCAACCTTCATGATAGGTTCAAGCAGAACTGGTTTCGCTTTCTTAAAGCCATCTTTGAAGGCGATAGAAGCGGCCAGTTTAAACGCCAGCTCAGAGGAGTCAACGTCATGGTAAGAACCGAAGTGCAGACGCACGCCCAGATCAACAACCGGGTAACCAGCCAGCGGGCCAGATTTCAGCTGTTCCTGGATGCCTTTATCAACGGCCGGGATGTATTCGCCAGGAATTACACCACCTTTGATGTCGTTGATGAACTCGTAGCCTTTCGGGTTTGAACCCGGCTCCAGCGGGTACATGTCGATAACAACATGACCGTACTGACCGCGACCACCAGACTGCTTAGCGTGTTTACCTTCGATATCGGTAACTTTCGCGCGAATCGCTTCACGGTAAGCAACCTGAGGTTTACCGACGTTCGCTTCAACGTTGAATTCACGCTTCATGCGGTCAACGATGATATCGAGGTGCAGCTCACCCATACCAGCGATAATGGTCTGGTTAGATTCTTCGTCAGTCCAAACGCGGAATGACGGGTCTTCTTTAGCCAGACGGCCCAGAGCCAGACCCATTTTTTCCTGGTCAGCTTTGGTTTTCGGTTCTACCGCGATGGAAATTACCGGCTCAGGGAATTCCATACGTTCCAGAATGATCGGGTGATCCGGGTCACACAGAGTGTCACCAGTGGTCACGTCTTTCAGACCGATAGCAGCAGCGATATCGCCCGCGCGAACTTCTTTGATCTCTTCACGTTTGTTAGCGTGCATCTGTACGATACGGCCAAAACGTTCGCGTGCAGTTTTCACTGAGTTCAGGATGGTGTCACCGGAGTTAACCACACCAGAGTACACGCGGAAGAAGGTCAGGTTACCCACGAACGGGTCAGTAGCGATTTTGAATGCCAGTGCAGCAAACGGTTCGTCATCGCTAGCATGACGCTCAGCCGGAGTATCTTTACCGTCGTCCAGAATACCGTTGATCGCAGGTACGTCGATTGGGGATGGCAGGTAATCAATTACCGCATCCAGCATCGCCTGAACACCTTTGTTCTTGAACGCAGAACCACAGGTTACCAGGATGATTTCGTTGTTCAGAACGCGCTGACGCAGAGCTTTTTTGATCTCTTCTTCAGTCAGTTCTTCGCCACCCAGGTATTTCTCCATCAGCTCTTCTGAAGCTTCTGCAGCGGACTCGATCAGGTTCTGGTGCCATTCTTCAGCCAGTTCCTGCATGTCAGCCGGGATATCTTCATAAGTGAAGGTTACGCCTGCGTCTTCTTCGTTCCAGTTGATGGCTTTCATTTTCACCAGGTCAACAACACCGGTGAACGCTTCTTCAGCGCCAATTGCCAGCTGCAGCGGAACAGGGTTCGCGCCCAGACGGGTTTTGATCTGACCAACAACTTTCAGGAAGTTCGCACCCATACGGTCCATTTTGTTAACGAACGCAATGCGTGGAACTTTATATTTGTTTGCCTGACGCCATACGGTTTCAGACTGAGGCTGAACACCACCAACTGCGCAGTAAACCATTACTGCACCATCAAGCACACGCATGGAACGTTCTACTTCGATAGTGAAGTCAACGTGCCCCGGGGTGTCGATGATGTTTACGCGATGCGGTTCATACTGCTTAGCCATACCAGACCAGAATGCAGTAGTCGCTGCGGAGGTGATAGTAATACCACGCTCCTGCTCCTGTTCCATCCAGTCCATGGTGGCTGCGCCGTCATGAACTTCACCGATTTTATGGTTTACACCGGTGTAGAACAGAATACGTTCGGTAGTAGTGGTTTTACCGGCGTCGATGTGCGCACTGATACCGATGTTACGGTAGCGCGCGATGGGTGTTGTACGAGCCATTTGATTCCTCGTTTATCTTTTAGGCGTTCAATTTAAGTAGCCCAAAGCGGGCTGCTTACTAGAAGCGCCCGCCTGGTGACTAAAACTCCGAAGGGATTACCAACGGTAGTGTGCGAACGCCTTGTTGGCTTCTGCCATACGGTGAACGTCTTCACGTTTCTTAACTGCAGTACCTTTGTTTTCTGCAGCATCAGAAAGTTCGTTCGCCAGGCGCAGAGCCATGGATTTATCACCGCGTTTACGAGCAGCTTCAACGATCCAACGCATTGCCAGGGCATTACGACGAACCGGACGGACTTCAACTGGAACCTGATAAGTAGAACCACCAACGCGGCGAGACTTAACTTCGACAGTCGGACGCACGTTTTCAAGGGCTACTTCAAAAGCTTCCAGGCCATCTTTACCAGAACGCTGAGCCAGGGTCTCCAGCGCGCTGTATACGATGGTTTCTGCAGTAGATTTTTTACCATCTACCATCAGGATATTTACAAATTTAGCCAGCAGCTCTGATCCGAACTTAGGATCCGGCAGAATTTTACGCTGACCAATGACGCGACGACGTGGCATGGGAATACTCCGTTGTTAATTCAGGATTGTCCAAAACTCTACGAGTTTAGTTTGACATTAATATAAAACGTTTGGCCTTACTTAACGGAGAACCATTAAGCCTTAGGACGTTTCACGCCATACTTGGAGCGTGATTGCTTACGGTCTTTAACGCCGGAGCAGTCAAGCGCACCGCGAACGGTGTGGTAACGAACACCCGGGAGGTCTTTTACACGACCGCCACGGATCAGGATCACGGAGTGTTCCTGCAGGTTGTGACCTTCACCACCGATGTAGGAAGTCACTTCAAAACCGTTGGTCAAACGCACACGGCATACTTTACGCAGTGCGGAGTTTGGTTTTTTAGGAGTGGTAGTATATACACGAGTACATACGCCACGTTTCTGCGGGCATGCTTCCAGTGCAGGCACGTTGCTCTTTGCAACTTTGCGTGCGCGTGGTTTGCGTACCAGCTGGTTAACTGTTGCCATTAAATAGCTCCTGGTTGTAGCTTTCGCTTCGTAAACACGTAATAAAACGACCTCATACAATATGAGGACGCAGAATTTTAGGTCGGTGTCGAAAAGGTGTCAAGAAATATACAACGATCCCACAATTACCAGGACATCTGGCTGGGATGCTTCACCGTAAGTCTGACGAAGTCAGTATAGCTAACCCTGACGACACTGTCTGAAATTTGACCATCTAAGCCGCGAGCCTTAATGTCTTCTTCCAATACATAGACCTTAATGGTGGCATTTTGCAGACTTTCAAGGAAACGACTTCCTTCTATTGCCGCAGTCACGCCATCCTGAAGCAATAAAAGTTCATCGTCTTTATCAATCAAACGAAGAAGAGAGGAGAAATCGGTAAGCCACGCGGAGCGATGTAATGTGTGCAGCATGAGTATCTCAAAACCTTAAAATGACGTCATAGTTGCCTAATTCACGGCGCAAATCTTCCGGTTCTAACGCTGTTGCATCGACCACAAAATTAACCCCCTGCTGTAGGCCCCGCTCGCGTAATGAGGCGGCACAAAGCCAACATTGCTCGATATCGTACAACCCTAACAACTTGAAGGTTGCGATATAGTCACGTGCCAGCACAACGTCCGGCTGCTGACCCTGTAGGATTTGAAAAACGCCATCGCCGATGAAAAATACGCCGAGGTCTTCCGTTAAGGCCGATGTCGCCAGTAAGGCATCTAACCCTTCGCGACCAGAGGCACTGCCGTGTGGCACGGTAGAAAAGACAAAAGCAACACGTTTCATTAAAACTGCACCACGCGATCGCAGGTCAGGGATGCCTCAGCCAGCGAACCCAGCCCGCTGAGGTTAAAACCTGATTGTAAATTAGACCCTGCCAGTCCCAGCCGCTTCGCTTCGGTTTCATCAACAACGCCGCGACGCAATGCTGCCGCCACGCAGATATTCAGCGTTACACCATGCTGCTGGTTTAGCTGTTGCCATGCTCGCACCAGATCATATTCATCACTGGCGGGCGATGTCAGGAAGTTGGCGTTATACACACCTTCACGATAGAAAAAGACACTGCATAGCTCATGCCCTTCTTCGAGTAGCGCATGAGCAAATTGCAATGCACTGCTCGCCTGCTGCGTGCCATAAGCCGGCCCCGTCACCATGATGGTAAAGCGCATTACTTGTCTTGCCCCTGGAAATCGCCGCTTTTGAACTGACGAATATAGAGGTAGACCGTGTGCTTGGAGATGTTCAGCCGATCGGCAACCTGGTTGATGGCATCTTTAATATCGAAGATACCTTTCTCATATAGATTCAGGACGATTTGGCGATTCTTGGCATTGTTGGAAACATTGCGATCGGCATTCACTTCTTCGATTGTGAATTCCAGTGTTTGGGTAACCAGGTCTTCTACCGAAGAAGCGAAGTTGACGGCAGAACCTACTTCCGGCGTTTCCGGTGGGATAAAGGTATTCATTATCTGCGAGAATGGAACATCAAGGTTCATGTTGATGCACAGCAGACCAATCACGCGATGCTCACGGTTGCGAATGGCAATCGTCAGCGATTTCATCAAGACACCGCTTTTCGCACGAGTGAAGTAACACTTCGACACGCTGCTATCCGCACCCGTCATATCATGCAGCATGCGCAACGCAAGATCGGTAATTGGCGAGCCAATTTTGCGGCCCGTGTGTTCACCGTTAGCAATGCGGATGGCCGAGCATTTCAAATCCTGCAAAGAGTGCAATACGATTTCACAATGGGAACCAATGAGCATCGCCAACCCGTCCACTACCGCTTCGTAGGATTTAAGGATATCGAAGTCGGTTTGATCGAAAGGACGTTGATCCAGTAAATCTAGCTCACTGGTTTCGTTGGTTAAAAGCGACCTGGACATGAAAAAAAGCACTCCTTTTCAGGAGCCTGTCGTTATGTTGTCAGGGCAGGCTCATCACTATTATAGGGGCATCTAAAGTAATACAGCGCACAAGGCGCTTTCCAGTATTAATTATATCCTGTCGATAATAAAAAACCGCCGCCCTGTGGGCGGCGGTTTCTGTTCTCTTATTTTTTGCTGCTATCTGCAGCTTTATCAGCCGGTGCAGCTTCTGGCTGCGCATCGGCTTTCGGTGCCGGTTTGATGTCTAACAGTTCAACATCAAAGACCAGCGTAGAGTTGGCCGGAATCCCCGGAACACCGGTTTTACCGTAAGCCAGATCCGGTGGGATAACCAACTGGATTTTACCGCCTTTCTTGATGTTTTTCAGGCCTTCGGTCCAGCCCGGGATAACGCCGTCAAGACGGAAAGAGAGCGGCTCACCGCGGGTATAAGAGTTATCAAACTCTTTACCATCAATCAGCGTACCTTTGTAGTTTACGACTACAGTATCGCTGTCTTTCGGGGCAGCACCGGTACCTTCTTTCTCTACTTTGTAGACCAGGCCAGTAGCAGAGGTTTTAACACCTTTCTCTTTAGCAAATTTCTCGCGGTAAACTTTACCTTTGGCTTCGTTGTCAGCCGCGTCTTTTTCCATTTTCGCCTGAGCGGAACTCTTCACGCGCGCTTCAAACGTCTGCAGAGTTTGTTCGATTTCCTGGTCAGACAGTTTGCTCTTGTCTGCAAATGCATCCTGAACGCCAGTGATCAGCTGGTCTTTGTCCAGTTTGATGCCCAGTTTTTCCTGCTCTTTCAGAGAGTTTTCCATATAACGACCCAGGGACGCACCCAGCGCGTAAGCGGCTTTTTGATCGTCATTCTTGAATGCGGCTTTGCTGTCAGCAGTAGCGGCTGGCTTGGCTGCATCAGTAGCAGCTGGTTTTGCTGCATCGGCAGCGAAAGTAAGCGGGGCATGCAGAGCAACAGCCATTGTGGTCGCCAGCAGCGTGACTTTAAACAGTGATTTCATCCATCTCTCCAGGGCCGGGGCATCTCACCCCAGGGTTAACTAACATAAAAATGTACTATAAAGCGTTGCTGAACAAATCAACATACAGGCACGCCCTATTATCACCACTTTTCAGACTCTTTTTGTTTAAATTAGTTTCGTGACCGAAGATTGTGTGCTGTGCAAACAGGCAAAGTTAAGTAGAATTCGCCGCAGTCCGCGATCTGCCGGCAATAACAAAAGAGGTGAATCATGCAGGATACAACGCTGGAAACCCGCCTGGCTGAGCTAGAGAGTCGCCTGGCATTTCAGGAGATAACCATTGAAGAGCTCAACGTCACGGTGACCGCGCATGAACTGGAGATGGCCAAACTGCGTGATCATCTGCGTCTATTGACGGAGAAGCTCAAAGCAACGCAGCCGTCCCACATAGCGTCACAGTCTGAAGAGACCCCGCCGCCACATTATTGAGACGTAAAAAAAGCGGGATATTCCCGCTTTTTTTGTGCCCGATGGCGCTAACGCTTATCGAGCCTCATATATACCCAAAGGATTTCAAATCACAGCCAACGTCTCTGTGGGTTGAAAAACGCTGGATATTAGTGGCAACCGCAGCCGCCGCCGTTACCTTTACCGCCACAGCAGCCTTCGCCGCCGTGCTCGTGACCATGGTCGTGACCGTGACCACCGCAGCAACCGTCATGACCGTGGTCATGATCGTGGTCGTGGCCGTGCGCACCGTGAACGTGACCATGGGCCAGTTCTTCTTCGGTCGCTTCGCGGATCGCGACAACTTCGACGTTGAATTTCAGGTTCTGGCCAGCCAGCATGTGGTTACCGTCAACCACAACGTGGTCGTCTTCCACTTCGGTAATTTCTACCGGTACCGGGCCCTGGTCAGTTTCAGCCAGGAAACGCATGCCAACCTGCAGTTCGTCAACACCCATGAAGACGTCTTTAGGAACGCGCTGCACCAGGTTTTCGTCGTACTGACCGTATGCGTCGTTTGCGCCAACAGCAACATCGAATTTGTCGCCAACTTCGTGACCATCCAGCGCTGTTTCCAGGCCAGAGATCAGGGAACCGTGACCATGCAGGTAGTCCAGCGGTGCACTCACCGGAGACTCATCAACCAACACACCGTCTTCTGTACGTACCTGATAGGCCAGGCTGACCACCAGGTCCTTTGCTACTTTCATGATATCTCCTGAGCATGGAAAGAATAGTGGCGCAGATTGTAGCGGAATTCTGCACCCGTGTACCCTCTAGCTTAAAAAAAGCTGCGCCATATCGCTAGTCCGGATGAAAAATCCCGATCACTTGCTCTTCTTTGCGAACGTGCTCGCGCGCCTCTTTATCGGCCTCCCGCATCTGATGACCACACTTAACACACTCAACAATATCGATATTATTTTCACGCCACATCGCCAGTGAATCTTGTGCCTGGCAGGACGGACATTTTGCGCCTGCAATAAAACGTTTACGAATTGCCATGGTTACCTCTACTCAAATTCATCCCAGCCATCCAGCTGACGTCGCTCTTGCTGCATCTCGCGTTGAAAAATCTCCTCCAGCTCGCGCCGGGCTTCCCTGGCCCGAGAGATTTGTACCGTATCCGTGTGCATGGGGATCAGTTCCCGCAGCATGCGCATATCCAGCCGCCGAAAATGCAACTGGGCGCGCTGAGCCTGATGCGGATGCATCCCCAGAGTAACCAGCGTTTTACGCCCCAACTCCAGCGCGCTGGAGAACGTTTCGCGGGAAAACTGCGTCACACCTGCCTGTAATAACTCATGCGCTTCGACACGTCCGCGCGCGCGCGCAAGAATATGCAAATGCGGAAAGTACTGTTGGCACAATTCCACCAACTTCATCGTATCTTCCGGTTCGTTACAGGTAATGACAATCGATTGGGCTGCTTCTGCACCAGCTGAGCGTAAAAGCTCCACCTGCGTGGCATCACCGTAATAGACCTTATAGCCATATTTGCGCATCAGATTTACAGCGCTAATATCCCGTTCCAGAACGGTAATACGCATCTTATTGGCCATCAACAGGCGTCCAATGACCTGACCAAAGCGCCCAAACCCCACCACAATCACCTGCGGTTTATCGTCTTCTACCCAAGGTTTTTCATCTTCTTCATCCGGGCCGTTAAACTGGCGGGAGAGCCATTTATCAATCAGCTTCATCACCAAAGGCGTCGTCATCATCGACAGTGTGACGGTCACCAGCAACAATGCCATTTGGTCGCTCTGAAACAGCCGTTGCGAGGATGCCGTTGAAAACAGGACGAAGGCGAACTCCCCGCCCTGACTTAACACTCCGGCAAATTGCATCCGTTCTGAGCTTCTCACGCCATTAAGGCGCGCCAGCACATACAGCACCAGCATTTTTACGACCACCAGCACGATCACGCTCGCCGCCACCCACAAAATATGGGTATACAGCACGCCAAGGTTAAGCGACATGCCTACGGAGATGAAAAACAGGCCGAGCAACAGTCCCTTGAACGGATCGATTGCCGTTTCCAGTTCATGTCGGTATTCGCTTTCTGCCAGCAGCACGCCAGCAATAAACGTTCCCAGCGCCATCGACAGCCCCAGCGCATCCATAAATAAAGCAGAACCCAGCACCAACAGCAGCGTGGCAGCGGTGAACACTTCCCGCACGCCGGAATCCGCAATAAAGCGAAAAACCGGACGCAACAAATAGCGCCCGCCAATCAGCATGCCGGCAAAGGCCAGCACCTTCATTCCCACTTTGATCCAGTCAAAATGTTCGTCAGCAGACCCCGCCAGCAGCGGGACCAGTGCCAACGCGGGGATCACCGCCAGATCCTGAAACAGCAGCACCGAAAAACCCAACTGCCCAGACTCACTGCGGTTCATGCCTTTCTCACGCATCAACTGTAGCGCCATCGCGGTCGATGACATCGCCAGACCAATGCCGCCAACCACTGCCGCCTGCCAGGAGAATGTGGTGAGCATCAGTAACCCCGCCAGCACCACCGCGCTCAGCATCACCTGCGCGGCGCCGACGCCAAAAATAGAGCGCCGCAGTTGCCAAAGCTTCGCCGGGTTAAGTTCCAGCCCAATGATGAACATCAGAAAAACCACGCCCAGCTCGGAAAAGTGCAGGATTTCATCCACATCGCTGATGAACCCTAATCCCCACGGGCCGATAGCAATACCCGCCAGCAAGTACCCTAACACCGGCCCGATACCTAACCTGGACGCCAACGGTACTGCCGCCACCGCCGCGAAAAGAAACAACACACCCGCGGTCAATAAATCAGAACCTTCCATCAGCGGCCTCCCACAGGTATCGGATTCGCCAGCCAGTCACCGTACGCTTTCGCATGGCTGTCCAGCTCCTGTTTCGTTTGCCGTCTGGCCCAGTAGACAATAATAGGGCTCATCCAGTGCATGCGGCACATACCGGCTGTTAGCTCAAAAGGGCGCAGCACATCGCTCATTGGATAACGGTTTAACGCGTCATAGCGGTAGGCGCTTTCCGGTTCCCCGGTAGTGATAACGCTCCGCCAGTACTTTCCCGCCAGTTGATTCCCTCCGGGACCGCTGGCAAATCCGCGGCTCAGTACGCGATCAAGCCATTCTTTTAACAGCGCCGGACAGCTATAGGTGTAAAGCGGATGCTGAAAAACAATGACATCATGCTCACGCAGCAGCGCCTGCTCATGCGGAATGTCGATAAAAAAGTCAGGATAGTGCGCGTAAAGGTCGTGCACGGTAACATTGCTGAGCTGCATGGCCGGTTTAAGCAGAACCCGGTTCGCGACCGAGTCCTGAGATTCCGGATGGGCATACAGCAGCAAGACTTTCGCTGGCTGGAACATCATCCCCCTCCCGGTTTTGTCTTTTGTCTATTTTCGACGTTTTGGGCTACCATTGCGCCTCGGTGCGGCAAATGCCCCGCACATTACATTATCATAATGATAAATTAACATAGTCTGAACATACGGCGCCTTATGATTGTTTTCTCATCGTTACAAATTCGTCGCGGCGTGCGCGTCTTGCTGGACAATGCCACGGCCACCATTAATCCAGGGCAGAAAGTTGGCCTGGTCGGTAAAAATGGCTGCGGTAAATCTACCTTACTGGCATTGCTGAAAAATGAACTCAGCGCCGACGCCGGAGGATTTACCTATCCGGGAAACTGGCAGCTCGCGTGGGTGAATCAGGAAACGCCTGCGTTGCCACAGCCCGCGCTGGAGTACGTAATCGACGGCGACCGCGAATATCGTCAACTGGAAGCGCAGTTGAACGATGCCAACGAACGTAACGATGGACACGCCATTGCCACCGTCCATGGAAAACTGGATGCCATTGACGCCTGGACCGTGCGTTCACGCGCCGCCAGTCTGCTGCATGGCCTCGGCTTCTCCAACGAACAGCTTGAACGTCCAGTCAGCGACTTCTCCGGTGGCTGGCGTATGCGTCTCAATCTGGCACAGGCGCTGATTTGCCGTTCGGACCTGCTGCTGCTCGATGAACCGACCAACCACCTCGATCTCGACGCGGTCATTTGGCTGGAAAGATGGCTGAAAAGCTATCAGGGCACGCTGATTTTGATCTCCCACGACCGCGACTTCCTCGATCCGGTGGTGGATAAAATTATCCATATCGAACAACAAACCATGTTCGAGTACACCGGCAACTACAGCGCGTTTGAAATCCAGCGTGCGACCCGCCTCGCGCAGCAACAGGCGATTTACGAAAGCCAGCAGGAGCGTGTAGCGCATCTGCAAAGCTATATCGATCGTTTCCGAGCTAAAGCCACCAAAGCAAAGCAGGCGCAGAGCCGTATCAAAATGCTGGAACGCATGGAGCTGATTGCCCCTGCGCACGTGGACAATCCGTTCCACTTTAGCTTCCGTGAGCCGGAAAGCCTGCCAAACCCGCTGTTGAAGATGGAAAAAGTCAGCGCTGGCTACGGCGAACGCGTCATTCTCGATTCGATCAAACTGAATCTGGTGCCGGGATCCCGCATCGGCCTGCTCGGTCGTAACGGTGCGGGTAAATCTACGCTGATTAAGCTGCTGGCCGGCGAACTGGCCCCAATCAGCGGCGAGATTGGCCTGGCGAAAGGCATCAAGCTGGGCTACTTCGCGCAGCACCAGCTGGAGTTTTTACGCGCCGATGAATCGCCTATCCAGCACCTGGCTCGCATGGCACCACAGGAGCTGGAGCAGAAACTGCGAGACTACCTCGGCGGATTCGGCTTCCAGGGCGATAAGGTCAGCGAAGAGACCCGTCGTTTCTCCGGTGGTGAAAAAGCACGCCTGGTACTGGCGTTGATCGTCTGGCAGCGCCCGAATCTGCTGCTGCTCGATGAACCGACCAACCACCTGGATTTGGATATGCGCCAGGCGCTGACCGAAGCGCTGATCGATTTCGAAGGCGCGCTGGTCGTGGTCTCGCACGACCGTCACCTGATTCGCTCTACCACCGACGACCTGTATCTGGTGCATGACAAGAAAGTCGAGCCGTTTGACGGTGATCTGGAGGATTATCAGCAGTGGCTGAGCGATGTGCAAAAACAGGAAAGCCAGGGCGACGAACCGGCGAAAGAGAGCGTTAACAGCGCCCAGGCGCGTAAAGACCAGAAGCGTCGCGAGGCTGAACTACGCACTCTGACGCAGCCGTTGCGTAAAGAGATTACCCGTCTGGAAAAAGAGATGGAGAAGCTGCACGCACAGCTGGCGCAGGCAGAAGAGAAACTCGGCGACAGCGAACTGTACGACCAAAGCCGCAAGGCTGAACTCACGGCATGCTTGCAGCAACAAGCCAGCGCGAAATCCGGGCTCGAAGAGTGCGAAATGGCCTGGCTGGATGCGCAGGAACAACTCGAACAGATGCTGGCCGACTAACTTTGGGAAGACGATGATGAATCAGCTGACGACCAACGACATAACCTTCCGCAAGCTGAGCATCTTCATGACCTTTATGGAGAAGGGCAACATCGCCCGTACCGCCGAGGCGCTGAACATCAGCGGCGTTAGCGTGCATCGGGCGCTGCACACCCTGGAAGAGAACGTCCGCTGCCCGCTGTTCGTCCACAAAGGTCGTAATCTGATTGCCCAACCGGCGGCGTGGACGCTGCTGGAGTACTGCCAGGAAGTCACCCAACTGATGGAACGCGGGCTGGAAGAGACGCGCAAAACGGCGGGCGTCGGCCAGGGCCGTTTACGCGTTGGCACGCTCTACTCACTGACGCTGGAGACGGTGCCGCACCTGATTATGGGCATGAAACTGCGTCGCCCGGACCTGGAACTGGATCTCACCATGGGTTCCAACGAAGCGCTGCTGAAGATGCTGGAAGACGGCGTGCTGGACGCGATCCTCATCTCCATTTCTGAAAGTGAAATCGACCGCAACAGCCTCGAAGTACTCCCCCTGTTCCACGACGATATCTACCTCGCCGCACCGATGACCGCTACGCTTGACGCCACCCTTAAGGCGGATCTACGCCACTATCGCAATGAGAAATTTGTGTCGCTGGCGGAAGGGTTTGCGACCTACGCGGGTTTCCAGGAAGCGTTTCATATTGCGGGGTTCGAGCCTGAAATCGTCACCCGCGTAAACGACATTTTCTCGATGCTCAGTCTGGTACAGGCTGGGGTTGGCTTCTGTTTGATGCCCGGACGAATGAAGAAGATGTATGAGAATACCGTGAAGCTGCAAAAGCTCGCTGAACCCTATCAGATGCAGCAGCTTATCGCGATTGTGTTTGCCCGTAACCGCGAGCGCGACCCAAGCCTGCTGGCACTGGCCGCCGAAGGGCGCATGTATGCCAGGACGCTGAACCAGAACGCCTGATTGCCGGATGGCGACGCTACGCGTCTTATCCGGCCTACATCAGGTGCGAGTTGTAGGCATGATAAGCGCAGCACCATCGGGCAATCACATCACGCACGAAGCCGTTTTGCCAGATGCACGGCAACATCCACGCCGCTGCGCTCCAGAGAAACAGACTCCCCTTCCCACGCCGCCTGACGCGTTAAGCAGGTCAGCACGCCACCGGGCGGCATTTCAATCGCCAGCCGTGCTTCACGTTCGTTAGCGGAGATAACCGCCTCCTGCCAGCGCACCGTGCGCGCCATGTTCATCGCCAGATCGTCGGCAATACGTTCCGGCTGCCACAGCACGCGGCCGGTACTACCGCTCAGGTAGGCGTAGCGCGGGCGGGAAAGCGTCACATGGCTGAACGCCTCAACCAGCTTTTGCGCGGGCTCGGCCAACAGTTCACAATGCGACGGCACGCTCACCGCCAGCCGAGGCGCCTTACTGGCCCCTTTCTCCAGCGCGCGTTTCGCCACTTCAGCCATCGCTTCATCAGGACCGGCAATCACAATCTGCGTTTCGGCATTCAGGTTAGCGATATAGGTGCCGCTGCCTTCTACCAGGCTTTCCACCTGACTCAGCGTTAGCCCCATGATTGCCGTCAGGCCGTAGCCGTGCGGATAGGCCTGCTCCATTAAGTCACCGCGCAGCGCGACCAGCGTCAGCGCGTCGACGAAGTCGAGCGCACCGGCAATCACCGCCGCCGGGTACGCGCCAATGGAGAGTCCACTGACGATATCAGGCGCTACGCTACGACGTTCTAACTCGCGCGCCCATGCAACGCCAGCAATCAGCAGAGACAGTTGAACCGCTCGGGTATGCTTGAGCGCCTCAGGGGTATCCAGCGTATCAACCTCAGCGCCAAGCACCCCACGCGCCTGGGCCAGTTCCGTCCCCGGAAGGTTTTGCAGCATTCCTGCGTGCTGCGTTCCCTGCCCCGGAAAGGTAAACAGAATTTTCATTATTCCTCCCTGCTCCACGGGTCGCTCACCAGACGCGGCCCCTGTGAGGTTTTTAACAGTGCTTTACCGTCACGCAGCCATTCGTTGAGGGCAAAACCGCCGCGCGGCGTATCCACCTGGGTATCCGCCCGGCAAAGTCCGGCGGTGAGCTGCTGCTGCCACGTTCCCAGCGCTTCACGGGAGAGCGGCTGCGGCGCGCGGATCAGCAGGTCCAGATCGCTTGCCGCGTGGATAACCGGGATCCCGGTCGCCAGCGCATAGCCGGTACTGCCGGTAATGCCCCACGTCCACGGCCACGCCTGCTGCGCCAATAACAAAGCCACCTGAACGGGTGGCTGAGAGATAAAGGGCGAGCGCAGCAGCGCCAGCGGGTCCACCAGTGATTCCGGCGAGCAGACGCGGACGACCGCCCCCGCTTTTACCCAACCGGCGGCGCGCTGGTCGCGCTTCATCCCGCGCACGCCCACCGGAATGCGCCCCTGCGCATCAACATCACGTCGCACCACTACCGGCAGGCCACTATGCCAGACGGTATCCACCCAGGATTCCGTGACATCTTCAAGTGCGTCGCGCGCATTCAGCCAGATAAGGTCGTGTGGACGTAATGTTGTGCTCATGATTTAGATTCCTGAAGTCAGCGAGATAAACAGCGGCAGAGACAGGATACACAGGACCGAGCTCAACAGCAGCACGGCTTCTGCATCCGGCGACTGCACGCCAAAGCGGTTACCAAACACCACGCCGAAGAAACCCGCGGACAGCGCAATCATCAGGATAGCGGTAATCGCCACGGAACCATGCAGGCCGAAAATCAGCACGATACCCCAGGCAATGGCCGGTTGAATCAGCAGTTTGGCGATAGTGGAGGTGATCACCACGGTGTTGATCTGCAGTTTACGCGCAGAGAGGATCACACCGGTCAGGAACAGCGCCGCCGCAGTCGCGGACAGACCCAGCGGTTTGATCGCCGCCAGCACCAGTTCTGGCATTTTAATACCAATGGCGGAGAGGATAACCCCCAGCAGCGGGCCCATGACGATCGGTTTTTTAATGGAACGCCACATTAGTACCGGCAGCATAGACAGCGTAGAACCGGAGTTACCGCCTTCCGCTCGCGCTTTCTCACGTTCGAGGATCAGCAGGCAGAACGGCGTCATCAACACGGAACCGCAGGCGATGGAAACGGCAACGGAAAGCGAGGTGGAAGAAGTTTCACCCAGTACGCTACCCAGAATCGGCAGACCCAGCGCGGCGTAGTTCGGCAGCGCGACGGTCAGCGTCAGCACGGCGGCATCCTGCGGCGATTTCTTGAACACTTTGGTCGCCATAAAATAGATGGCGGCATAGGTAATCCACATCGCCAGCGTCAGTACCACAATCAGCGGTGACTGCGCGACGATACCCGCCCACGGCGTCTGTACGGTTGCGCTAAACAGCGCTGCAGGCAATGCAAAGTCCATGACGAAGATATTGAGCAGGGAGACATTTTTGTTGTCCACCATTTTGGCCTTCCCGGCCCAGAATCCCAGCAGCATGATGACGAAAATCGGAGCAAGAGCATGAACAATTACGTAAGTCATATTTCACCTGTAATGAAAAAAGTTAGCACTGGCGCGATGATTATTATTTTTTCAGATGCAGTGACCCACGCGGGCGCAGCGTATGCGCCCACGGAGCCGTACATCCGGCAGGTCTCTTTTTTACTTACCAGCTAGCCCGCATGCGTTCGCGTACGAGGGCAGAGCTGCGGCGGTTGTCAGCGCCCAGACGGCTTTTCAGCGTCGGGTCCTGACGAGCGTCATTGATGGCCTGTTGCAGCGTGGTTTTCACCAGCGCCAGATCGGAAGCAGAAGGCGCGTCCGGATTGCTGATATCCAGCAGATTCTCCAGCAGCCCCAGGGTGGCGTAGTTGCTGATGTCATACGCCATTGGTGGAATAGTCGCCGCCAGTTTTTCCAGCGCGTCAACGGTACGCAGGGTGATACGCGCCGCCGACTCTTTACCCATGGCGTGAATCAGCACGCCTTTGTCGTTGAAGGCGATCAGGCGATTCGCCTGGTAGCCGTGCGCCAGAAACGCACCGGACATCGCTTTACCGACAATCAGGCCAATCACCGGGTGGCCCGCCAGACGCGCGTTGGCATACGCCGCTGCGGCACCGGCCAGCGCCTGGTGAATACCGAAACCTTCTTCACGGCGACCGTAGGCCTGGCTTGGTACATCAATCACCGCCACAATCGGACGTTTCACCGCTTTATCAGCGTCTGCGGCAATGGTTTCACTGACCACTTTTGCCAGCGTCCAGCCTTCCAGCAGACCGACTTCCCCTTTCGCTGCGCGCGGGAAGTGGTTATTGGCATCCGGCACCACGGCAACAAAACGTACCGTTTCACCGTTAAGTTCACCGTCAGCGGCCTGCACAGACGGGCACAGCCCTTCGATTCGTTTGGCGTTCGGAACCAGCGTTTCCAGCCATAATTCGCCACGGCTAATTGCGTTACTCATCATTTCACCTCCCGGGCGAAGAGCGCATGAATCTGTTCGGTATCCGCCTGTTTGCGGGTATCGAAATTCGTCAGACGGTCGAGATACCAGGCATAGTTGTCGGTGCGATGTTTCGCCGGAACGCCTTTCGCCAGCGCATCGTTCATGGCGGCTTTCACCGCGTTAACGCCGTCACCGACCAGCGCTTCAACCAGACCGCTTTCGTAGCGAATTTCGCCGCCGGTCATACTCCAGATAAACGGACGGTCGCGGGAGTCATACTCTTCAATACCGGCTTCCTGTTCGATGACCTGCGGACCGTTCAGGCCAAGACGCGCTTCGCGGGTCACAATCAGATAGCTACACAGCGCCGCTGCGATAGACATCCCACCGAAGCAGCCCACGGTACCGGCCACAATGCCGACCACCGGGGTGTAACGACGCAGGTCAACAATCGCCGCGTGGATGTCGGCAATTGCCGCCAGGCCCAGGTTCGCTTCTTGTAAACGTACGCCGCCGGTTTCCAGGCTCAGAACGGCCTGAGTTGGGATGCCGTTACGGTTATCTTCCGCCGCCAACTCTAGCGCCGCCGCCATTTTGGCGCCGGACACTTCGCCCATGCTGCCGCCCTGGAATGCGCCTTCAATCGCCACTACAACGGCCGGTTTGCCATTGATGGTGCCTTTTGCCACAACCATGCCGTCATCGGCCTGTGGGACAATGCCCTGCGCGCCCAGCCACGGCGACATCACGCCTTCAAACGGGTCGAGCAGTTCACGGTAGCTGCCTTCATCCAGCAGCGCATGCGCACGCTGACGTGCTTTTAATTCGATAAAACTGCGATCATCACGCATAGCTCACCTCTTCAAAAACCTGTTCGATACGGATGCGCGCCACGCCCGGCGTCGCGCCGAAGTCGTGGATGGTCAGTTTGCCGGCAGGCAGGCTACTGACCGTTTGCAGACGGTTAATCAGTGCTTCCCAGCGGCTGCGGCTGTTATCGACAGAAGTGGTGATATCAATGGTTAACGTCTGGCCCTGGTCGGCGGTGAATAACACCTCCATATCCCCGGAGCCCACAACGCCTGCCAGCGCTTTGCCGCTTAAGGTGCGGCTGGCCGGTACGGTTAACGTAATGTGTTCCATAACATCCTCTTAATGCTTGAAATAAGGCGATTCGATGCGATCGAGAAACAGGGTGGCGGCAAGCAAATCAGCGGCACCGCCCGGCGAAGCGTTGAGCGCCAGCATGTGGCTATCAAGCGCGGCCAATGCCGCCTGACCTGCCGGATGGGCGCTGCCGCCCGCGTTCAGCACTGCGCGAGCGCCGTCTTGCATGGCGTCCAACCCTTCCAGCCCGGCGCGAGACAGCACGCAGGTGTCGGTCAGCGAGGTCATGATCGCCATCAGCGCATCGAGCCTCGCATGGGCTTCGCTGCTACCGTTAAGTCGGCTGAGCCGCAGCTGCGGCAACGCACGCTGCATCACATGCGGAAACGCCTGCTGCGCCTCTTCACGCGCGCCCGGCACCTGATAACGGTGGGTGGCGCGCAGCCCTTTGCTAAACACTTTTGGTGCCGCGGCATCTGGCAGCTTCGCCAGTTCGGCGGCGGTCGCGGCAACCTGTTTCGCGTTGCCCGCTCCGCCATGCATTGCCACGGCGCTCACCAGCAAGCCCAGTGCCCAAATCGCGCCACGGTGAGTATTGACCCCGCCGGTGGCTGCCATCATCTGCTGCTCGCCTTCGCGGCCGAGTCGCCCTATGGTTTGTCTAAGCGCAATATCCGCCGGACGTTGCCAGCTTTGTTGCGCCAGCGCCTGAAATGTAGGGGCCAGGCTGTGCGCGGAGCGCTCCATTAGCGCAAGCGATAAATCGTGGTGCGCACCGTTCCCCCGACTGTCCACCAGACCGGGTTTCGGGCTTAATCGTGCTTCGTCAATCAGACACTGCGTGGCGGTTCGCGCCAGCCATTCGGCACCGCCTTCAACCTGAATCTGGGGCAGAAGTTTCATTACCAGCTCCGGAATTTCGCAGGTGGGTTGTAAAGACCGCCGGACCATTCCACCAGGTCAGCGACGCTACCGGCCGCCAGCAGCGAACGGGTGGCATCGGTACGACGAATGCCCATATCTTCCGGATAGACAACCTTGCCGCTCTGACGCAGCTCGGCTACGCGTTTCGCGTCAACGCCCAGACCAATATCGGTGATACCCGCGACCGCAGCCACCATCGCACGGCGCTCTTCAAGATCTTTGGCGCGATAGAGGTAAGCAATACCTTCTTCGGTCAGCACGTGGGTCACGTCGTCGCCGTAGATCATCACCGGTGCCAGCGGCATGCCCGAGGCTTTCGCCACATCAACCGCGTCCAGTTTTTCAACGAAGGTTGGCTTCACGCCGGCCTGGAATGTTTCGACCATCTGCACAACCAGTTTTTTACCGCGCTGCATTGGATCAGGCTCGGTGATCATGTTCAGCCAGGCAGGCGTTGCATGACGACGACCGTGTGGGTCATGACCCATGTTTGGCGCGCCGCCGAAGCCAGAAAGACGACCGCGGGTCACGGTAGAGGAGTTGGCGTAGCCATCAACCTGTAGGGTAGAACCGATGAACATATCCACCGCGTACTGACCTGCCAGCTGGCAGAAGGCGCGGTTAGAACGCATCGAGCCGTCGGAACCGGTAAAGAAGATGTCAGGACGGGCGCGGATGTACTCTTCCATCCCCAGCTCGCCGCCGAAGCAGTGCACGCTTTCAACCCAGCCGCTCTCAATCGCCGGAATCAGCGTTGGATGCGGGTTCAGCGTCCAATGTTTACAGATTTTGCCTTTCAGGCCGAGCTGTTCGCCGTAGGTTGGCAGCAGCAGTTCGATAGCCGCGGTGTTAAAGCCGATGCCGTGGTTCAGTGACTGGACCTGGTGTTCCGCGTAGATGCCTTTAATCGCCATCATCGCCATCAGGATGTGTTCCTGTTTGATGAGACGCGGATCACGGGTGAACAGCGGTTCGATAAAGAACGGTTTGTCGGCCACAACCACGAAATCAACCCAGGAGCCAGGGATATCCACGCGCGGCAGGTCACATTCATCGTCCACCAGCTCGTTCACCTGTGCGATGACGATACCGTCGTGGAACGCGGCGGCTTCAACCAGCGCTGGGGTATCTTCGGTGCTCGCCCCGGTGTAGAGGTTACCTTTGCGGTCGGCTTTGAAGCCGGCAATCAGCGCCACGTTCGGCGACAGGTCAACGTACAGACGGGAATAGAGTTCGATGTAGGTGTGGATGGCGCCGATTTCCAACTGACCATCTTCCAGCAGCTGCGAAATACGCAGGCTCTGAGTACCGGAGAAGGAAAAGTCCAGCTTGCGGGCGATCCCTTTTTCGAAGATGTCCAGATGCTCGCTGCGGCCGACGCTCGGCATGATCATGTGCAGGTCGTGCACAATCTGCGGGTTAACCTCGGCCAGCATGCGGGATAAGAAATCTGCCTGCTTTTGGTTATTCCCTTCTAATACCACGCGGTCACCCGGCGCGATCAGTTTTTCCAGCATTGCGGTCAGGTCTGCGGTTGGCAGAACCTTGCCCTGCACCGGGACGGAAGCCAGACGCCGCTGTTTTTCGGTGCGGCGTGTGTTCCAGACGCGTGCTGGTGTTTGCCCAGATAACATTATTAACCTCCTGATTCAGCTAATCATTTTGATTGCTTAACACAGCTAAGAGTGTGCGCTCTGGTGAGAAAGTCATCAATTAAGCGTAGGAAAGAATCATTAGCTTGAGAGTAATAATTGAAGTAACCATTTGTGACGATGATCAATTTACGCCGGGAGGGAGGAGAAAGCGGGCAACGCTACCCGCTGGCGGGAAATTACCGTTGCGTCGCCAGACGCTGGCGGATCTGTTCGAAGTGCTCACGGTTAAACAGCTTACCGTTGAGAAAACGGGTTTTCAGCTCCCCTCCCTGCTCTTGCTCCCAGGTCTGTTCATCATGCAGGCATAAATCACCCGCTTCATCCCTCGTCACGCGCAGCAGACCACGAGCGGAACGCTTCAGACCGTTATCCGTTTTTGGCTCTTTAAAAATTGTCCGCCCTTTGCCATCAACTTCTCCCCACGTCGCTTTCATCGCAAAACCGAAGGTGTCACGCGTGTTGTACTGATAGGTAAAGGAACCGACGCCAAACACGACGTTTGAACTGGCAAATCCTTTCGCTTCCAGACGACGCAGGATTTCATTCGCCCGCTCAAGGGTAATGGAATCGCCATAAATCAGTCCCACATGTGGGTCGAGCACCTTGTAGCCTTTAGCGTTAACCGTGCCGCCAAAAATCTCCCACAGCACTTCCACAGACCCTTTTTCCTGCGCGCTGCGTTCGCTTGTTGTATCGTCATCTGCGCCAGTACCACACAGGATCTCCACCGGGTTACCGCTGTCTGGGCGAAATACCACCCGCCCTTCACGGGCCAGAATGATGTTCTTCAGCTCGCGGGTATATTCCGTCAGCACCTGCCAGTAGTCCCAGGTATCAGAGACTATCGACACAAATCCCTGCGGGTAGAGATCGACAATCAGGCGGCGGAAGGTCTCGATCTCGTGTTCACGTTCGCCCATACACATCACACTGTGCTCAGTTGCCGGAATGCTGGCGCCGATAAAATAGGCCTCGCCGTCGGTGTAGTAATCGCGGGTATACAGCAGGGATGGAATACTGTCGGTCCCTTTAAAACTCAACAAATGCCCGCCGCCCGCCTGCATGGTGTCCTGCAATCCGGCCATACCGCGAAATGAAAAGTCATGGCACTGGAAGTCGAGATGCGTCAGATCGCTACAGGTTTTCTGTGCCCAGCGTGCGCAGATTTTTCGGTAGTGATGAGCAATCGTGGCGTTTGTTGACGCCTTCCATAACTCGGCCGACAGTATGGTCTCCAGGTAATTCACCAGCCAGAAAAACTCAGGTTTAGTGTTGATAATGGTTAAAACCGGCACCGTCATTGGGACTTTGCTGCCTTCATCCAGCGCCTTAATATGCAGCGGCAGATAGCCCAACTGATGCAATGCACGAATATGGTCCACCGCCACCATATCTTTGCCGAGATAGCTGTCCATGAGCTGTTTGTACTCGTTCACCACCTCATCTTCCGGGCGGGCAAAAAACGCTTCATTAAACAGGTCAACTAAAAACCACTGCAAGAAACCCTGCAGACCAAAGAAAACCAGTTTGCCATCTGGCAGCGGCGACGAGAAAAAGCGATCGCTGCGCGGAGTAAAGTTGGAATAGACCCGGCTGGTGCCCAGTGGATACTGCACGCGGTGAGACACTTTGTAGCCATCGATAGCTAAAATTGGATTCATTTTCATAACAGGTGTCTCCCTCAGGCGCAGTAAATCGCGTCAATATCGATAAGTTCAAGCTGCGGATGTTTCAGCGTCGGGACAGCGAAAGAAGTGGTGGTGTAGATGGCGTCAATACCGTTATCAAACAGGTGTTCAACGCCCTTAGAAAAGATTCCGTGGGTGACATACAGGCTAACGCTGCGGGCACCGGCATCACGTAGCACCTGCGCGGAGCCTATGAAGGTGCCGCCAGCATCACACAGGTCGTCCACAATCAGCAAATCACGCCCACTGACATCCCCGGTCAGTAATGCAAATCCCGTCAACTTGCCGCTTGCTACATCACGTTTCTTGCTCAGGATGGCGTACTCCGCCACGCCGGCTGCTCTCGCCACGGTATCAATCTTCTTCAGTGCGCCAGCATCCGGGGCAACCAACATCAGCGCATGTTGCTGAAACAGCCGCGATAATGACGCGCTTTGCAACAGGCAGCACTCTTGCCCAATGGCGACCAGGTTGTCGATGGCCGCAGCCGCCGCGTCACTGTGCGGGTCGAGCACGTTGACCTTATCGAATTTCAACGTATTGAGGTGACTGGCGAAGACTTTCAGCGCAAAGCTGTCACCTGCCACCATATGTCTGTCCTGACGCGCCCACGGCAACCAGGGAAGTTCGAGATGGCTGACCAGCACATCAGTTTGGTGGCGAACCGCCTCCACCAGTTGCGCCAGCAGCATAAAGTCATTCATATCACGCATTGCTGCAGCGCGGATGCGCATCAGGCGAGCAAAGGATGGTAGTGCATCGATGACTTTTAACCAGACGGCGCCATCAGGAAAAACACCGCTGGCAACTGCATAGGTTTGGTCGTCCAAAGTTAGTGTCAGTTTTAAGCTCATCACTCGACTCCTATTAATTGTGTCCCTTCGACACAATTAATAATGTCTCTAAGACACATATTAAGCAAGCATAAAATTCATCATTTTTTATCGTGTGGTAATACACTGATAAATAATACTAAAAAACGAACCTTGCTCCCCGACATCGGACTGGTACACTTGTCCGCGTGACAAATCATCGTGAGTGTTTTATGACCACCGAAGCCGACTACCTGAAGCAATACGACGCCAGCCGCTTCCCCTCTCCTTTGGTGACGGTAGATAGCGTGTTGTTTACCCTGCATCAGCAGACGCTGTGCGTATTATTGGTCGAGCGGGCAACCCAACCGCAAAAAGGGTATTGGGGATTACCTGGCGGCTTTATTGATATTGAAAACGATGATTCAACCCGCGCCACAGCGCTGCGCAAACTCACTGAAAAAACGGGCGTTTCGCCTTCGTGGCTGGAACAGCTGGATACCTTTTCCGGGCCCGAACGAGACCCGCGAGGCTGGAGCCTGACGGTAACCTGGTTTGCGCTAATCGCCTGGGTAGACTGTGCGCCGCACATCGCCAGCGTCAGCAACGCCCTCTGGGTGCCAGTTGATGAGCTGAAAAACTATTCACTCGCGTTCGATCACGAAAAAATCATTACGGCGGCGCTGCATCGCTTGCGGCAAAAAACGATGTACTCGCTCCTGCCCGTATATTGTTTGCCGGAGACATTTACCCATGGGCAACTGCTGGAAGCTACTGAGGTTATCCTCGGTCAGTCGATCCAGCGTAAAAGTCTGATTCGCCGCTTTGAAGCTTCAGGAATGTTTGAAGATACCGGAGAAAGCGTAGCAACAGGGACGCGTAAAGCTCGCCTGTGGCGACGTAAACCGGGCGTGGAAATTCATCTTTTTTCACGTAACCTGCTGGCAGAATAAGCGCAAAATCACATATTGGCTAACCCGCATGCGCTGCGCGCGGTATAGTTATTCTTTCCGAATATTAATTGCTCTGGTGTTATGGTTGAAATCACGTCCACAGAAATGACTCCACCTACCGAAGATTCGCGAGATTTCCGTCCAATGCGCGGTATCAGTAACCGCCATCTGCAGACGATGCTGCCGCGTTTAATTCGCCGCAAGGTGAAGTTCGATGCCCACTGGCAGCGTCTGGAATTGCCAGACGGTGATTTTGTCGATCTGGCGTGGAGTGAAGATCCGCAGCAGGCGAAACACAAACCGCGCCTGGTGGTTTTTCACGGCCTGGAAGGCAGCCTGAACAGCCCCTACGCACATGGCCTGATTGAAGCAGCACAAAAGCGCGGCTGGCTGGGTGTGGTGATGCATTTTCGCGGCTGCAGCGGCGAACCAAATCGTCTGAACCGCATTTATCACTCCGGTGAAACAGAAGACGGCACCTGGTTTTTACACTGGCTGGAGCGTGAGTTCGGTCGTGTGCCGACCGCAGCGGTAGGCTATTCGCTTGGTGGAAACATGCTGGCCTGCCTGCTGGCAAAAGAAGGCACCGAGATTCCAATTGATGCTGCGGTTATCGTCTCTGCCCCTTTCGTGCTGGAAGCCTGTAGTTACCACATGGACAAGGGATTCTCCCGGGTCTATCAGCGCTACCTGCTTAATCTGTTGAAAGCCAATGCCTCGCGTAAGCTTGAGGCTTATCCTGGCTCACTGCCGGTGAGTCTGGCCCAGTTGAAATCTCTACGTCGCATTCGCGATTTTGACGATCTGATCACCGCCAAAATTCACGGTTTCGCCGATGCGATAGACTATTACCGTCAGTGTAGCGCCATGCCGTTGCTCAATCAGATCGCCAAACCCACGCTGATTATTCATGCCAAGGATGATCCGTTTATGGATCATCATGTGATCCCTGAGCCGGAAAACCTGCCCTCGCAGGTGGAGTATCAGCTTACTGAACACGGCGGCCATGTCGGATTCATTGGCGGTACGATACGCCATCCGGAGATGTGGCTGGAATCCAGAATCCCGGACTGGCTGACAACGTATCTGGAGACTTCATCATGATTATTCCCTGGCAAGACATCTCCCCGGACGCGCTGGACAATCTGCTTGAAAGCTTTGTCTTGCGCGAAGGCACCGATTATGGTGAACATGAACGCTCGCTCGAACAAAAAGTCGCCGACGTCAAACGCCAACTACAATCAGGTGAAGCCGTGCTGGTGTGGTCCGAATTGCATGAAACGGTCAACATTATGCCGAGGAAGCAGATTCGCGAGTAATCCGTAGCCGCCGGCGACTTTACTATAATTACAACCATTTCATGGAGTTGTTATGTCTGCCAAACATCCGGTGATTGCGGTAACAGGATCCAGCGGCGCGGGGACCACCACCACCAGCCTCGCGTTTCGTAAAATATTCGCGCAGTTAAATCTGCGCGCCGCCGAGGTGGAAGGCGACAGTTTTCATCGCTATACCCGCCCGGAAATGGACATGGCGATTCGCAAAGCGCGCGATGCCGGGCGGCATATCAGCTATTTCGGCCCCGAAGCTAACGACTTCGGTCTGCTGGAGCAAACCTTCATTGAATACGGTCAGACGGGCAAAGGTCAGTCGCGTAAATATCTGCACACCTACGATGAGGCCGTACCGTGGAATCAGGTTCCGGGGACATTTACGCCCTGGCAGCCGCTGCCTGAACCGACGGATGTCCTGTTCTATGAGGGACTTCACGGCGGCGTTGTCACCCCGCAGCAAAATGTGGCCCGGCATGTCGATCTGTTGGTTGGTGTGGTGCCGATCGTGAACCTGGAGTGGATCCAGAAGCTGACCCGCGATACCAGCGAGCGTGGACACTCGCGTGAAGCGGTGATGGACTCGGTGGTGCGTTCAATGGACGATTATATCAATTACATCACGCCACAGTTTTCTCGTACGCATATCAACTTTCAGCGCGTACCGACTGTAGATACCTCTAACCCCTTTGCCGCCAAGAGTATTCCGTCACTCGATGAAAGCTTTGTCGTGATTCATTTTCGTAATCTGGAAGGGATCGATTTCCCATGGCTACTGGCCATGCTGCAGGGCTCATTCATTTCTCATATCAATACATTGGTTGTTCCGGGCGGGAAAATGGGTCTGGCGATGGAATTGATTATGCTGCCGCTAGTCCAGCGACTGATGGAAGGTAAAAAGATAGAGTAAGGTATTTTTTTGCCGGATGGCGGCTAATGCCTTATCCGGCCTACGCGTTTAAATCCTGTAGGCCTGATAAGTGTATCGCCATCAGGCATAACATCACGAAGCGGCAACCACTTCATAGGAGTGGGTAATGTTCACCGCCTTTTCCAGCATCAGCGCCACGGAGCAATATTTTTCCGCCGAAAGATCGACCGCGCGAGCGACGGACGCATCTTTCAGATCGTTACCCGTTACAACGAAATGCAGGTTGATGTGGGTAAACAGGCGTGGCGCTTCATCACGACGCTCGGAGGTCAGCTTCACTTCGCAGTTGGTCACATCCTGACGACCCTTTTGCAGGATCGACACCACATCAATTGCGCTGCAACCGCCCGCAGCCATTAAGACCATTTCCATCGGGCTCGGCGCTTTATCACCGGAGTTACCGTCCATCAAAATCTGGTGGCCAGAGGCGGACTCACCGAGGAAGGTTAACCCTTCAACCCACTTAACACGTGCTTGCATATTTTATTACTCCGATGCATCAATTTTCCTGACAGATTACGCGCACACAACAAATCTCGCAACGGAAGGCGACCTGCGTCATGCTGAAGCGAGACACCAGGAGACACACGGCGAAAGCTATGCTAAAACAGTCAGGATGCTACAGTAATACATTGACGTACTGCATGTATGCAGAGGACATCACATTACAGGCCGTCGCACGTATTGACAGCCCCCTTCCCAGGTAGCGGGAAGCACATTTTTGCAAACCCAGAGGCAGGTAGTATTTTGGCTCTGGAGACAGCTTATAACAGAGGATAACCGCGCATGGTGCTTGGCAAACCGCAAACAGACCCGACTCTCGAATGGTTCTTGTCTCATTGCCATATTCATAAGTACCCATCGAAGAGCACGCTGATTCACCAGGGTGAAAAAGCGGAAACGTTGTACTACATCGTTAAAGGCTCAGTGGCAGTGCTGATCAAAGATGAAGAAGGGAAAGAAATGATCCTTTCTTATCTGAATCAGGGCGATTTTATTGGTGAATTAGGCCTCTTCGAAGAAGGTCAGGAACGCAGCGCCTGGGTCCGTGCTAAAACTGCATGTGAAGTCGCTGAAATTTCGTACAAAAAATTTCGCCAATTAATCCAGGTCAATCCAGATATTCTGATGCGCCTGTCCTCTCAGATGGCTCGCCGTCTGCAGGTCACGTCTGAAAAAGTTGGCAACCTTGCCTTCCTCGACGTTACCGGTCGTATCGCGCAGACTCTGCTGAATCTGGCGAAACAGCCTGACGCGATGACCCACCCGGACGGCATGCAGATTAAAATCACCCGCCAGGAAATCGGCCAGATCGTTGGCTGTTCCCGTGAGACCGTTGGTCGTATTCTGAAGATGCTGGAAGATCAGAATCTGATCTCCGCACACGGTAAGACCATCGTCGTCTACGGCACACGTTAACCCCATCGAAGTGGCGCGTTACCCCGTAATGCGCCACTTTTGTTTGCACCGATGTGGCGAAGACTGATATATCACCCTGAGATCAACTACGCACTACGACAGACGCTGGTGCTATGTTTACCTGTGGCCGTCGGTCTGATCATCGGGCAGCTTCATCTGGGGCTCCTCTTCTCCCTCGTCCCTGCCTGCTGCAATATTGCCGGTCTTGATACCCCGCATAAGCGCTTTTTCAAACGCTTAGTGATTGGTGCGTCTTTGTTTGCCGGATGCAGTCTGATCATGCAGATACTGCTGGCACAGACTATACCGCTGCCGCTGATCCTCACTGGCCTGACGCTGATTCTTGGTGTAACCGCTGAATTAGGCCCTCTGCATGCACGACTACTACCTGCCTCGCTTATCGCGGCAATTTTCACGCTCAGCCTGGCCGGGAACATGCCCGTCTGGGAGCCACTGCTGATCTACGCGCTGGGTACATTGTGGTACGGCCTGTTCAACTGGTTCTGGTTCTGGATGTGGCGTGAGCAGCCGCTGCGTGAGTCGCTCAGCTTGTTGTATCGTGAATTAGCCGATTACTGTGAGGCCAAATACAGCCTCCTGACTCAGCATGCCGATCCGGAAAAAGCGCTACCCCCCCTGCTTGTGCGCCAACAAAAAGCGGTAGATTTGATTACCCAGTGCTATCAGCAAATGCATATGCTGTCGGCACATCGCAACAACGATTATAAGCGCCTGCTACGTGCCTTTCAGGAGGCGCTCGATTTACAGGAACATATTTCCGTCAGCCTCCACCAGCCGGAAGAGGTGCAAAAGCTGGTCGAACGTAGCCACGCCGAACAGGTGATCCGCTGGAACGCGCGCACCGTCGCCGAACGCCTTCGCGTTCTGGCCGATGACATTTTGTATCACCGCTTGCCAACACGTTTTTCAATGGATAAACAAATTGGCACGCTGGAGAAAATTGCCAACCAACATCCGGACAATCCGGTAGGACAATTTTGTTACTGGCACTTCAGCCGTATTGCCCGCGTGCTACGCACCCAGCGCCCACTGTATGCCCGGGATTTAATGGCTGACAAGCAGCGTCGGTTGCCGCTTATCCCCGCACTGAAAAGCTATATGTCGTTGAAATCCCCAGCGCTGCGTAATGCCGGACGCATCAGCGTAATGTTGAGCATTGCCAGCCTGATGGGCAGCGCTTTACATCTGCCAAAACCCTACTGGATTTTGATGACAATCCTGTTCGTCACGCAAAATGGCTACGGGGCGACCCGGGTACGTATTTTACACCGTTCAGTAGGGACGCTCGTTGGCCTGGTGATCGCTGGCGTCACACTGCACTTTCATATTCAGGAGAGTTACACGCTGGCAGGCATGCTGCTGATAACCCTGGTGAGTTATCTGACCATCCGTAAAAACTACGGCTGGGCTACCGTCGGCTTTACGGTCACCGCGGTATACACCCTGCAGTTGCTGACACTGAACGGGGAACAGTTTATCGTGCCGCGGTTTATCGATACGGTCACTGGTTGCCTAATCGCCTTTGGCGGGATGCTCTGGCTATGGCCGCAGTGGCAGAGCGGCCTGCTGCGTAAAAACGCCCACGATGCGTTAGAAGCCGATCAGGAAGCCATCCGCCTGATCCTTAGCAACGATCCGCAGGCCACACCGCTGGCGTATCAACGCATGCGGGTCAACCAGGCGCATAACACGTTGTTCAACTCACTTAACCAGGCGATGCAGGAGCCAGGATTCAACTCGCACTATCTGGCGGACATGAAACTGTGGGTTACGCATAGCCAGTTCATCGTCGAACACATCAACGCGATGACCACGCTGGCAAGGGAACATACGATGCTGACGCCGGATTTGGCGCAGCGGTATCTGGAGTCCTGTGAAATTGCGATCCAGCGCTGTCAGCAACGGCTGGAATATGACGGCCCTGGAAGCTCCGGCGATGTAAATATTCTCGAGGCGCCAGAGATGCTGTCCCACGGGCCTTTAAGTACCCTTGAGCAGCATCTACAGCGGATATTAGGGCATCTGAACACCATGCATACCATTTCGTCGGTAGCATGGCGTCAGCGACCGCATCACGGGATCTGGCTGAGCCGCCGGTTGCGAGATATGAAGGGTTAAGCTCTACTGCCAGATGCGCTACGCTTATCCGGCCTAAGATCGTCAAGCCACCACTTTCGCAACGGCCTGCGCGAAGCGCTGCATCCCTTCATCAATATCGGCCTGCTCCACCACCAGCGACGGCGCGAAACGCATCACGTCTGGTCCGGCGTTCAGTACCATCACGCCTTCATTCGCCGCGGCGTACAAGAAATCACGCGCCCGGCCTTTAAACTGCGGCTTCAGTTCGGCGCCGATCAGCAATCCCATCCCGCGAATGTCGCTAAAAATGTCGAACTGTTGGTCAATCTTCTGCAAATGTTGAACAAATGCCTGGCGTTTGGCCTGAATACCTTCCAGCACTTCCGGCGTGTTGATGATATCAAACGCAGCTCCCGCAACCGCACAGGCCAGCGGATTACCGCCGTAAGTGGAACCATGCGAGCCCACGTGGAACGCCGAGGCAATCTCCTGGGTAGTCAGTACCGCACTCACCGGGAAGCCGCCACCGAGCGCCTTGGCACTGGTCAGGATATCCGGCGTCACGCCGTAGTGCATATAGGCAAACAGTGACCCGGTACGCCCCATCCCGCTCTGTACTTCATCAAATACCAACAGCGCCTGATGCTGATCACAGAGTTCACGCAAGCCTTGCAGGAATGCCGGCGTTGCCGCAGTCACGCCCCCCTCACCCTGAATAGGCTCGATCACCACCGCGCAGGTGTGATCATCCATTACCGCTTTGACTGCATGGAGATCGTTAAACGGTACATGGATAATATCCGCCGGTTTGGGTCCAAAGCCGTCGGAATATTTCGGTTGCCCGCCGACGGATACGGTAAACAGCGAACGACCGTGAAACGCGTTGTGGAAGGCAATAATCTTGGTTTTGAACGGGCTATGGCGCACGCAGGCATAGTGGCGCGCCAGCTTAAAGGCGGTTTCGTTAGCTTCGGTACCGGAGTTCATGAACAGTACGCGCTCGGCGAAGGTCGCATCAATGAGTTTACGGCCTAAGCGTAACGCCGGTTCGTTGGTGAAAACATTGCTGGTATGCCACAGGGTTTCGCCCTGGGTGGTTAACGCCTCAACCAGCGCCGGATGGCAATGCCCTAACGCGGTAACTGCAATACCGCCTGCGAAATCAACATACTCTTTACCCTGTTGATCCCACACTCGACTCCCTTTCCCTTTTACCGGGATAAACTCAGCCGGTGCATAAATCGGCAGAATCACTTCATCGAATGTCGCGCGTGTAATTGCAGTTTGTTCAGTTGCCATGTCATTACCACCCTGTTAAGCAGAAATGCTAGTGAAATTATAATCACAAAATATGAATAAAAAATCACTGAATAGCAACCACAAATCACCGGTTGAGAAAATTAGCCAGCAGCTGATGCCCCTGTTCGCTGAGAATGCTCTCCGGGTGAAACTGCACCCCCTCCATATCCCACTCCCGGTGACGAATACCCATGATCTCCTGCGTTTCACTCCAGGCGGTCACCTCAAAGCAGTCAGGAAGGGTTTCGGGAGCGACCACCAGAGAATGGTAGCGCGTTACCGTTAATGGATTGGCGAGTCCCTGAAAAACCCCCTGCTCGTTATGCGAAATAGGCGACGTTTTACCGTGCATCACTTTAGCCGCCCGCACCACGGACGCGCCAAAGGCCTGCGCCATCGCCTGGTGCCCCAGACAAACCCCCAGCAGAGGGATCTTCCCCGCGAAATAGCGAATAACATCCAGCGAAATACCGGCGTCATCCGGCGTGCAAGGTCCCGGGGAAATGACAATTTTTTGCGGATTCAGCACATCGATTTGCGACAGCGTCAGCTCGTCGTTGCGCCTGACAAGGACATCAGCCCCCAGTTCACAGAAGTATTGATACAGGTTCCAGGTAAATGAATCATAGTTATCGATAAGCAGAATCATGGCGGCTCCGGTACATAAGAACCGCGCTATTCTACTCAGTTTCCGGGACTACGCTTACCATTTTACGAAATATCACCCGCAGTGCAGACAGGTCACCCATCGCCCCGCCCTGATTAGCCCGGTTCCATTCTTCAACCTGGATGCCATCCCAGCTCAACATATACCCGGCATGAATCGCTAACTGTTCGAAGAAAATACGCTGCGCCAGACCGCTGCCAATACGAAACGGATGCAGTACGTTGATTTCACAATAGTAGTGCGCAAGTCGGTCGACAAACTTGTCTTCCGATAACCCCATCAGCCAGGACTCGTCTTCCAGGTCCTGCATCAGCGCATTGCCCTCTTTCTCGATATAAGCGAAATGGCAAAAGCGGGTATCACCCTGGTAAATATCGACTTCTCGCAGATGTCCCGCCCAGTCAAAAATATCCTGATAGAGTTGGCGATGAATAGCGCACAGATGCGGCAAACCCCGTTTAAGCGGGCCCAATTCGATAGTGGCTGCGCGCAGCGCCGTCAACTCATAAGCGGCCTGCGCCAGACGCTGCGCCTGGTGAATACCCAGGCGGTTACGCATGACATTCAGGCCCGGATACAAGTAGGGGTCACGTCCATCACCGAATTTATCGCTCATAGTGCCTCCTCAACGCTTCAAGACGCGCCAGCGCGTCTTCAGCGCTCAGGGTAACCTGTGGAATATCCACGCCTTCCAGCCGCCGACTGGCCTGGAAATTGGCATTTCGCCGTTGTTCCCAGACCCTGGACTTTTGTTTATCGGTGAGTTTTTTCACGTGACCTCCCTGAATGAGCCGACACTTGCCACAAGTATAAGCAGCAATTTCGGGTTACGCAGAGAAGCGAGAGAACGCGGGCAAGCATTGCCCGCGCAAAATACGATTACGGCAGGACTTTGGCAGACAGGATAACAATCGGTTTTGACGGAACATTCTGGTAAGGACCCACATCATGGGTCTGAACCTGAGAGATCTTATCCGCGACATCCATCCCTTTCACAACTTTACCGAAAACAGCGTAGCCAAAGTCGCGCTGGCCGTGATCGAGGAAAGCGTTGTCTGCAATGTTGATAAAGAACTGGCTGGTCGCGCTGTCTTTATCCGCAGTACGCGCCATGGCAATCGTGCCACGGGTGTTACGCAGTCCGTTATCGGCTTCATTCTTGATTGGCGGGTTAGGTTTCTTCTGCTGCATCTGCTCGGTAAAACCACCGCCCTGCACCATAAAACCAGGGATCACACGGTGGAACGTGGTGTTGTTATAGAAACCACTGTTGACATAATCGACAAAGTTTTGCACTGAAACCGGGGCTTTCTGACTGTTCAGCTCCAGCTCAATGTTACCGGCAGAAGTTGTCAGCAGGACATGCGGGTCCCCTTTTGCTGCCAGTGCTGCGGGAGAGAGAGCAGAAAGGGCGAGAACAGCTGCAACAGCCGCCAGAGTCGATTTGAGCATGAGAATTCCTTAACAAGAGCAGAAATGAAGCAAGTGAATTGATTCTAAAGAGCCTTCAAGGACAAGGCCATCCCTTTACCTAATTTTACGTACCTGAAACAAATGTAACCTTACTGCCGCATTACTCAATGTGATTCATATCACATACAAAAATGTAATAAATAAAGTCATTACCAATAAATATTTAAATACATCACAGAATCGCCTAAAATCTGCCCGCTCACGGCGCAGTCAATGCGCCTTACACTTCTATACAGGCCAGTCATGACTAACAGCAATCGCATCAAGCTCACATGGATTAGCTTTCTCTCCTACGCCCTGACAGGTGCGTTGGTAATTGTCACCGGGATGGTGATGGGAAACATCGCAGACTATTTCCATTTGCCCGTTTCCAGTATGAGTAATACCTTCACCTTCCTGAATGCAGGCATTCTGATCTCTATCTTTCTGAATGCATGGTTGATGGAAATTGTGCCACTGAAAACTCAGTTGCGCTTTGGCTTTATCCTGATGGTCCTGGCTGTCGCCGGACTGATGCTCAGCCATAGCCTGGCCTTGTTCTCTGCTGCCATGTTTGTACTGGGTGTGGTGAGTGGTATCACCATGTCGATTGGTACATTCCTGGTGACCCAGATGTACGAAGGTCGCCAGCGCGGTTCCCGCCTGCTGTTTACTGACTCATTCTTCAGCATGGCGGGGATGATTTTCCCGATGGTAGCAGCGTATCTGTTAGCACGCAGTATTGAATGGTATTGGGTCTATGCCTGCATCGGCTTGGTCTACGTCGCCATTTTCCTGCTGACCTTTGGCTGCGAATTCCCGGCGCTGGGTAAACACGCGCAACAACCGGACGCCCCGGTAGTGAAAGAAAAATGGGGTATTGGCGTGCTGTTCCTGGCGATCGCCGCGCTATGTTACATCCTCGGTCAGTTGGGCTTTATCTCCTGGGTACCGGAATACGCCAAAAGTCTGGGAATGAGCCTGAACGATGCGGGTAAACTGGTCAGCGATTTCTGGATGTCTTACATGGTTGGTATGTGGGCATTTAGCTTTATCCTGCGATTCTTCGATCTGCAGCGCATCCTGACTGTACTGGCAGGTCTGGCCACCGTTCTGATGTATCTGTTCATCACCGGTACGCCGGAACATATGCCGTGGTTCATCCTGACGCTGGGCTTCTTCTCCAGCGCGATTTATACCACCATTATTACCCTCGGCTCACAGCAGACGAAGGTCGCCTCACCAAAACTGGTTAACTTCGTTCTGACCTGTGGCACCATCGGTACAATGCTCACCTTCGTGGTCACCGGTCCTATTGTGGCGCACAGCGGCCCGCTGGCGGCATTGCAGACGGCTAACGGTTTGTATGCTGTTGTATTCGTGATGTGCTTTATTCTTGGGTTCGTCACGCGTCATCGCCAGCATAACGCGCCAGTCACGCATTAATCTCAACGCCGGATAGTATCTGCGCTGTCCGGCACATTCTCGCCCCCTCTTCCTTTCGCTGGTCATGTAGGCCAACTCTTACAAAAGCCCTTTAATTTGTATGCTTTTTATACAAACACGAAAAGCCAGTTAATTCCGTAACTTATAAAAATGCAGTTAAATCAGCCATATACCTCTTAAGGAGTATATAAAGGCGAATTTGATTTGCATCAATAAGCGGGGTTGCTGAATCGTTAAGGTAGGCGGTAATAGAAAAGAAATCGAGGCAAAAATGAGCAAAGTCAGACTCGCTATTATCGGTAATGGTATGGTCGGCCATCGCTTTATTGAGGATCTTCTTGATAAATCCGACGCTGCCAATTTTGATATTACCGTCTTCTGTGAAGAACCCCGCAAAGCGTACGACCGTGTACACCTGTCTTCCTACTTCTCCCACCACACCGCCGAAGAGCTTTCTCTGGTGCGTGAAGGATTCTACGAGAAGCACGGCGTTAAGGTGTTAGTGGGCGAGCGCGCAATTACTATCAACCGCCAGGAGAAGGTGATCCACTCCAGCGCAGGTCGTACGGTCTATTACGATAAGCTGATCATGGCGACGGGCTCTTACCCGTGGATCCCACCGATTAAAGGTTCGGAAACCCAGGACTGTTTCGTTTACCGGACCATTGAAGACCTCAACGCTATTGAGTCTTGCGCGCGTCGTAGTAAGCGCGGCGCCGTCGTCGGTGGTGGCCTGCTGGGTCTGGAAGCCGCTGGCGCTCTGAAAAACCTCGGCGTTGAAACTCACGTCATTGAATTCGCCCCGATGCTGATGGCTGAACAGCTGGATCATATGGGTGGCGAGCAGTTACGTCGCAAAATTGAAAGCATGGGCGTGCGTGTGCACACCAGCAAAAATACCAAAGAGATCGTTCAGGAAGGCACCGAAGCACGCAAAACCATGCGTTTTGCCGATGGTAGCGAACTGGAAGTCGATTTCATCGTCTTCTCCACCGGTATTCGCCCACGCGACAAACTGGCGATTCAGTGCGGCCTGGACGTCGCGCCGCGCGGCGGGATCGTGATTAACGATTCTTGCCAGACCTCTGACCCGGATATCTACGCCATCGGCGAATGCGCCAGCTGGAACAACCGCGTGTATGGTCTGGTGGCCCCAGGCTACAAAATGGCGCAGGTTGCCGTTGACCATATTCTCGAAACCGAAAACGCCTTTGAAGGCGCGGATCTGAGCGCCAAGCTGAAGCTCCTCGGCGTAGATGTTGGCGGGATTGGCGATGCGCATGCGCGCACGCCGGGCGCCCGTAGCTACGTCTATCTCGACGAAAGCAAAGAAGTCTACAAACGCCTCATCGTTAGCGAAGATAACAAAACCCTGCTCGGCGCGGTTCTGGTGGGCGACACCAGCGATTACGGCAATTTGCTGCAACTGGTGCTGAACGCCATCGAACTGCCAGAAAATCCGGATTCACTGATTCTGCCAGCACACGCAGGCAGTGGTAAGCCGTCTATCGGCGTGGATAAACTGCCGGACAGCGCGCAGATTTGCTCCTGCTTTGATGTCACTAAAGGCATGCTGGTTGCCGCTATCAACAAAGGCTGCCACACCGTGGCGGCGCTTAAAGCAGAAACCAAAGCCGGTACCGGCTGCGGCGGGTGTATCCCGCTGGTAACGCAGGTTCTGAACGCCGAACTGGCGAAACAGGGGATCGAAGTTAACAACAATCTGTGTGAGCATTTCCCGTACTCACGTCAGGAACTGTTCCATCTGATCCGTGTAGAAGGTATTAAAACCTTCGAAGAACTGCTGGCAAAACACGGGAAAGGCTACGGCTGTGAAGTGTGCAAACCGACCGTAGGTTCCCTGCTGGCGTCCTGCTGGAATGAGTACATCCTCAAACCACAGCACACACCGCTGCAGGACACCAACGACAACTTCCTGGCAAACATCCAGAAAGACGGTACCTACTCCGTGATCCCGCGCTCTGCGGGCGGTGAAATTACGCCGGAAGGCCTGGTTGCCGTGGGTCGTATCGCGCGTAAATTTAACCTGTACACCAAAATCACCGGTTCTCAGCGTATCGGCCTGTTCGGCGCGCAGAAAGATGACCTGCCGGAAATCTGGCGCCAGCTGATTGAAGCGGGCTTTGAAACCGGCCATGCGTACGCCAAAGCACTGCGTATGGCGAAAACCTGCGTCGGTAGCACCTGGTGTCGTTATGGCGTCGGCGATAGCGTCGGCTTCGGCGTGGAACTGGAAAATCGCTACAAAGGTATTCGTACCCCGCACAAAATGAAATTCGGCGTCTCCGGCTGTACCCGCGAATGTGCGGAAGCTCAGGGCAAAGACGTGGGTATTATCGCCACTGAGAAAGGCTGGAATCTGTACGTTTGCGGTAACGGTGGGATGAAACCTCGCCATGCGGATCTGCTGGCAGCGGATATCGATCGCGAAACGCTGCTCAAGTACCTTGACCGTTTCATGATGTTCTATATCCGTACCGCCGATAAACTGACCCGTACCGCGCCATGGTTAGACAATCTGGAAGGCGGTATCGAGTATCTGAAATCAGTCATCATCGACGACAAACTGGGTCTGAACCAGCACCTGGAAGAAGAGATGGCCCGTCTGCGTGAGGCGGTGGTCTGCGAGTGGACGGAGACTGTTAACACCCCATCCGCACAGGTTCGCTTCAAACACTTTATCAACAGCGATCAACGCGATCCGAATGTCCAGGTTGTGCCTGAACGTGAACAACATCGTCCGGCCACGCCATACGAGCGTATCCCGGTCACTCTGGTGGAGGAAAACGCATGAGCCAGTGGAAAAACATCTGCAAAATCGATGACATTCTGCCTGCAACAGGCGTCTGCGCCCTGTTAGGTAGCGAGCAGGTTGCGATTTTCCGCCCATATCACAGCGACCAGGTGTATGCGATCAGCAACATTGACCCGTTTTTTGAGTCGAGCGTGTTGTCTCGTGGGCTGATTGCGGAGCATCAGGGCGAATTGTGGGTCGCCAGCCCGCTGAAAAAACAGCGCTTTCGTTTAAGCGACGGACTGTGCATGGAAGACGAACAGTTCTCCGTGAAACATTACGAAGCCCGCGTGAAAGACGGCACGGTACAACTGCGCGGTTAATTAATTTTTGGGAGGCGCAACGCCTCCCCTTTTTTGTATTTTTTTCATTGTAATTGTTATCACCAAATCATTTGTGCTGCATCGCGGCGGCAACTGAGCAATCCCCCAGGAGCATAGTTCACTATGTGACTGGGGTGAGCGAGGGCAGCCAACAAAGAGGCAGTGCAAAGGATGAAGTGAGAAAAGGATAATCAAATGTTTACTGACACTATCAATAAGTGTGCGGCCAATGCTGCGCGCATCGCACGCCTGTCGGCTAATAACCCACTCGGATTCTGGGTCAGCTCCGCCATGGCAGGAGCCTATGTTGGCCTTGGCATCATCCTTATTTTTACGCTCGGTAATCTGCTTGACCCGTCTGTGCGTCCGCTGGTGATGGGTGCAACCTTTGGTATTGCATTGACGTTGGTGATTATTGCCGGTTCCGAACTGTTCACAGGCCATACAATGTTCCTGACACTTGGCGTAAAAGCGGGCACCATCAGCCACGGTCAGATGTGGGCCATTTTGCCGCAAACCTGGCTGGGAAATCTGGTGGGTTCCGTGTTTGTCGCCCTGCTGTACAGTTGGGGTGGCGGTAGCCTGCTGCCGGTCGATACCAGCATTGTACATACGGTTGCACTGGCAAAAACCACCGCGCCTGCAACGGTGCTTTTCTTTAAAGGCGCGCTGTGTAACTGGTTGGTTTGTCTGGCTATCTGGATGGCAATCCGTACCGAAGGTACGGCAAAGTTCCTCGCAATCTGGTGGTGTTTGCTGGCATTTATCGCTTCCGGCTATGAGCACTCGGTTGCCAACATGACACTGTTTGCCCTCTCCTGGTTCGGTCATCACAGCGAGGCGTATACCTTGTCAGGAATTGGTCATAACTTGCTGTGGGTGACACTCGGTAATACTTTGTCCGGTGTCGTATTCATGGGATTGGGTTATTGGTATGCTACGCCAAAATCGGAGCGTCCGGCTCCGGCAAAAATCAACCAGCCAGAGGCGGCTGCTAATAATTAATTAAGGGGTAATGTCGTGGACCATTTGCCTATATTTTGTCAACTACGTGACCGCGACTGCCTGATCGTCGGCGGTGGTGATGTCGCAGAACGCAAAGCGCGGTTACTGCTGGAAGCGGGCGCCCGTTTAACGGTTAATGCGCTGGCGTTTATTCCGCAGTTTACCGTATGGGCAGATGAAGGCATGCTGACGCTGGTTGAGGGACCGTTCGATGAGTCCCTGCTCGACACCTGCTGGCTGGCTATTGCCGCCACCGATGACGACGCCGTCAACCAAAGCGTCAGTACTGCTGCGGAGTCACGCCGCATCTTCTGTAACGTGGTCGATGCGCCAAAAGCAGCCAGTTTTATCATGCCCTCCATTATCGATCGCTCGCCGCTGATGGTGGCGGTTTCCTCCGGCGGTACATCGCCGGTGCTTGCCCGTCTGCTGCGTGAAAGACTCGAATCCTTACTGCCTCAGCATCTGGGTCAGGTCGCGCAGTATGCAGGCAAGTTGCGTTCCCGGGTGAAAAAACAATTTGCCAGTATGGGTGAACGTCGCCGCTTCTGGGAAAAATTGTTCGTTAATGACCGACTGGCACAGTCGCTGGCGAACAGCGATCAGAAGGCCGTCGAGGAAACCACCGAGCAGTTGCTCAGCGAACCGCTGGACCATCGTGGTGAAGTGGTGCTGGTTGGCGCCGGTCCTGGCGATGCCGGGCTATTGACACTGAAAGGGTTACAGCAGATCCAGCAAGCGGATGTCGTGGTTTATGACCGTCTGGTTTCCGACGACATCATGAATCTCGTACGCCGCGATGCTGACCGGGTGTTTGTCGGTAAACGCGCGGGCTACCACTGCGTCCCGCAGGACGAGATTAACCAGATCCTGCTGCGTGAGGCGCAACAGGGCAAACGCGTCGTGCGACTGAAAGGTGGCGACCCGTTCATCTTTGGCCGCGGCGGTGAAGAGCTGGAAACCTTGTGCCACGCCGGTATTCCATTCTCCGTTGTGCCAGGGATTACCGCAGCATCCGGTTGTTCTGCCTATTCCGGCATTCCGCTGACCCATCGTGATTACGCCCAGAGTGTACGTCTGGTCACCGGACACCTGAAAACCGGCGGAGAGCTGGACTGGGAAAACCTTGCAGCCGAAAAACAGACGCTGGTGTTCTATATGGGACTGAACCAGGCCGCAACCATCCAGGAAAAATTGATCGAGTTTGGCATGCAGCCTGATATGACTGTCGCGCTGGTAGAAAACGGGACTTCCGTGAAGCAACGCGTCGTCAACGGGGTACTGACGCAGCTCGGTGAGCTGGCACAACAGGTTGAAAGTCCGGCGCTGATTATTGTCGGTCGCGTGGTTGGACTGCGTGATAAACTCAACTGGTTCTCAAACCATTAATTGAACGTTAAATAGATGCCCTTAATATCAGGGCATCTATTTATGATTCATAAGAATCAATATTTAATCTACACAATATATCATTCATAGCATTCATCATTTCATTAATTACAGATACATTTCATAGTATTTTAATCCATTAAAAATATATTCCACACAAACATTACTATGTCCTTATTCGGACTATTTAAAATTTTCCTTAGTTGATATCTTAATCGACGAGAAATGGATTTCATCCATTTAAAAAACAGATATCTTACAAGGATTTTATCATGTTTAAATTTGCAAAAATCACCATCGTGGCAGGTGTACTGGCTACGCTGACTGCATGTACTGGTCATATCGAAAACAAAAAAAATAACTGTAGCTACGATTACTTACTGCATCCGGCTATTTCAATTTCTAAAATTATTGGTGGTTGCGGCCCGGCTGCAGATCAGTAATAGAAGCGATTGCGCAGATACAAAAAAACCGGGAACTCCCCGGTTTTTCCATTTATAGATTAGATACTCATTCACACATCATCGCATTCACGCTCTCGCGCAAAATACGTAGTACGGTCTCTTCTCCACTGCGATTTGGATTAATGCGAATCGCATAATCACCCAACGACGGATTTGCTTCACGAAATGTCCCGGAAAGGCGATAGAACAGCGGCGGGATCTCATACTTCGACTCAGCTCCCACCGGGTACGGTAGCGCGCCTCTTTCTTGCGCCACCTTCAGCACGCGGGCGGCAATCGGCTGGTGAAACTCCACGATCAGCACCTTCGACTGGGCATTGGCAATAACAGCCTGTTTCACCTCGGGTAGCACTCCGCTATTGAGCATCGTTAGCAGCCGTTCAGTTACCCCAGCCTGTACCGCATGCATTACAGGGGCGAAAACCAGGCCACGCAGCACTTCCAGTGCTTGCCCCCCCTGGATCTGGCTGCCACCGGAATAGAGGCTGGTACGGATTTTAGCGATAACCTCCGCCTTGCCGACAACCGCCCCTACGCCTTCCGGACCGAAGAGCTTAAAGCAGGAAAAGGTGGACAGCGTCGCCCCTCGTTCACAACCAATTCCGTCTACTTTCATCACCGCGTAGTTATCATCGGTTAACGTCGGTACACCGCATTGCGTTATTTCCGCCAACACATCCGCTAAAACGTAACGGTCCTGCGGTTGCTGCCGCGTATGCTGTACCAGCGCGGCGTCAGGGCGATACTGCGTAATAGCCCGCATGATTGCCGAGGGGCAGTTGAAATCAGCCCTGACCAGGGTGATGCCCATCTGCTCGATGATCACCTGTGTTGTCGGATACACAGGCGCGTCGTGAACCAGCAGTCGCTGCCCAGGTTTGAGGAGTGCAGCCAGCCCGGCGCGAATAGCCCCGGTGCCTGCGCCCTGGACCAAGGCAGCGGCCTCAGCATGAAAAGCCTCGGCCAACACCTTTTCCACACGCTGCGTGACCCGGGGCTGATTCAGCCCCGGAGCCAGTCCCAAATCTCCGCCGGACAGAAAATCAGCACCCGGAAAGTGACGGCAGATCACATCCACCAACGCAAACTGCTTCTGCTGTGCCTGCGCAATCGTCAGGCTTTGCAGAGGGAACGTCTTCATGTTTTACACCTCCTCAGGCCGGAACAAACAGACCAAACCAGTAGAGAATATTCAGCACAATACCGGTGATCATTACTGCCACGACCGGGGCTGCCATCTTCTGAACCGGACGCCCTATCGATTCGTTGAGGAAGTAGATCGCCACCGCAATCGAGAAACCGGTGTAGCCAGCCATCTTGATGGCGGCAAAAATCGAGCCTACCAACAGCGCCATTTCCATCAGCATATTCATCGCATTACGAATATTGTCCGACGCGTTACGCACTGATGGATAACGCCCCAGCCATTTGCCAATTGAGCGTAGCAGCAGCACTTCTGCGGAAATCACGATAGCGCCAAGGATTGCCGCTATCCACGGGTTCGGAGCCAGATAGCCAACGGAATAAACAAAGGTGAAGCCCGCTACCGCGTATACACCGGTTGCCAGCGCGGTGGTGGCAATCAACGGCACAAAACCCAACCCACGCATAAATTCTGCCAGCGCCGCCTGGTTAACCAGCGTCTGCGATTGCTCCGGCGTAATCCCCGCCGAATAGGCTTTTTCCAGCGTAAAAATTGAAACTTCGCTACCAGCGAAAATCTTCATACTGGCGACGGCGGCAATCAGTGCACCGACAATCGCGATGTACGGCAGGTTTTTAATAATCCGCGAGGTTCGTTCTTCAAAGACCGATAGCCCGCTGCCATCCATCTCTTCATCGCCACGGTGGCGAATATCATGCGTAATGGCAATCACCAGCAGCATCATCATCCCCACAAAAATCTCAATCGATTCCGGGTTCAGATGCGGGAAGTAACGCACCACCACGACGCGGGTCATCAGCACCACCACCGCCGCGATAATGCTGTGTTTCCAGCCAAACTGGTAGAAAATCGCGACCAGCGGGAAAAGTGCGAATGCGGAAACGACCGGAGAACTCAGCTCGCCAAGGCTACCCAGTACATCAACCGGCAACGCTGTGAGCAGATGGTTCACCGGCAGCAGGCAGGTCAGAATCAGTACGCCCCAGATAGCACCCAGACCGAACGCCAACAGGCTGTTCATTGCCAGCACGCCGAGAATATCCGTCGGCAGGAACAGCAGCCAGGCGTTAAGTAAGCCGGTTTTCAGAGTAAAGGAGATCCCAACCGACGCGACAAAGCCAATACTCAGACCAAACGCGATACTTCCCGCCTCGCGGCGATTCATGTACCCCTCGATCAGCTGCGGCAGAATCGGACGGATGCCGTCATGAAAGACAGCCGCCGAACGATGCGCCAGAAGTGACGTCATGCCGGTCAGGCAGGCCACCACCACAATCTGAATATACAGATCCATAGTCATGCCTTTTATTTCAGATGGTTAACCAGCATCGGAATCGCATGTTCAACATGTTCGACGGAGAGACCAAATGCCACTTTCCCTTCCGCGACCATTTTTGCGATCTGTTCGTCTTTCGCCTTAATACCCGGCTTGGCGATAGTGCAGCTTTTGTTGTAGCCAATCACCGCGATGGCAATCGACAGCGCAGCCCCCGCGCCGGTGTTACACGCACCGATGTAGTAATCCAACTGTCCGGATTTCACCTTCATTGCCGCCTCCATATCGTTATGAATGGAGACTTCAAAACAGCCCGGAGCGGCAGTTTCGATAGTTTTTTTAATCTGCTCACGCTGTAAGCCAGCAACGCCAATCTTTTTCATGATTCTGTCCTTATTGGAAAAATTTTGAAGGGTTATCATGTAACATCGTGTCCACATCGGCCTGACTGAATCCTGACTGGCGCAGCTGTGGGATAAAGGTGGTTAACAGGTAGTCGTAGCCATTACCGCCATTGGCTTTTAAATGCGAGCGGCGGGTAATGTCCATAGAGAGCATGACGTGGCTAAGCAGTCCGCGATCGCGTATCGCATGCAGCATGGCGATGCGTTTCTCATCCGGGTAATAGTTGTTTTTACCGATGGTATCGAACTGCACATACGCGCCGAGATCAATCATGCGATAGATGTTGTCGAGGTTATCTTTCAAATCACAATGACCCACGGTCACACGGGAAAGGTCAACGCCGTGCGCCTTCAGCAGAGCCAGCTGTTCCAACCCCATCGTGCTAAAAGAGGTATGGGTCGAGATAGGGCGTCCGGTTTCGCGATGTGCCCGCGCTGCAGCGATAAACACCTTCTCTTCAAGCGGCGTAATTACCCCTTCGCTGGAGCCGATTTCCGCGATAATTCCGGCTTTCAATTCAGTGCCATCAATACCGACGACAATCTCATCGACCATCTCCTGCGCGAGCTGTTCTACGCTGCAGGTTGCGACATGTTCAGGGAAAAACGCATCCTGGTAATAGCCTGTACAGGCCATAACGTTAATTCCGGTATCACGCATCAGTGAGAGCATGAATTGCGGATTACGTCCCATATAGCGGTTGGTCATCTCAATAATGTTGCTGACGCCTGACGTCCGGAGATCCTTCATCTCCTGACAGATGAGATCGTACTGATCTAACCGGCAGTCGAGGTTATTCTTGAACCCGGAGAGATCGATATGCAGATGCTCGTGGACCCAGGTGTAGCCCGTCGGATCAAAATTCATAAGGTGTCTCCTGAAAGCCGTAAAGCCGAAAGAAAAGAGCTGCCGTTTTGCGGTCGCTGCGCGCCAAAAAACTCGCACACCGTCGCGCCAACATCGGATAACGTCGCCCGGATGCCTAATTGCGCAGGCTCCAGGCCCTGTTGATACACCAGAACTGGCACAACTTCCCGGGTATGATGGCTGTGCCCAATGGTCGGATCGTTGCCGTGATCGGCCATGACCACCAGACAGTCATTGGGATCCATGGCAGCCAGAAGGCGCGAAAGATTAAGATCGACAAGCTGTAATCGTTCGGCATACCGCGCGACGTCTTCAGCGTGCCCGGCAAGATCGGTTTCCTGAATGTTGGTACAGATAAATACCGTCGACTCAGCGTTAAATTCGTTAAGGGTGATATCCATGATCTGCTGGCTATCCACCAGGTTTTGCCAGTTGCGCCCGTGCGGATTGCCAACGATATCCGCCACTTTACCGACCAGCACGGTAGGGATCCCGGCGTCATGCAGTTTTTGCGGTACTTGTACCTGCTCATCTACGCCAAAGCCCATATGCCTGACCTGAAAGCCGTTTTCATACGCGCCAGAACGTGGGGCATTAATGCCAACAAAGCGCCCTTCCATCGTTTCGGCGGCATCCAGAATGCGCTGGCTGTTCGCAAGCTGGCCGCCAAAGGTTATGACGCGCCCGACCTGAACCTGTTCACGCACTATGCGGCCAATCTTTAGCACCTCATCAAACGCAATGGCGGACAGGTTGGCAGTGACGTTGTAGACCTGACCTAAATCAGCCTCGAGGTTATCGCCCACCGCAACCGCATCGTTGACCCACAGAAACGCCAGCTCGCTACCACGGCGTTCCACCTGCCAGCCCGCCAATTTCAGCGCTTGCTCAACGCCATCGATGACGTCGTTAAATGGCATCCGCAGCGGCGCCTGAGGCCGTGTGCCTAAAATTTCCTGATGCCCCATAAAGGTATCGCCACCTTCATGCTGCAACTGTGCAACGCCCCAGACTGCCGATTCCGAAGGATTCATCACGCCTGGCGTATAACCCAACGCGTTAATCAATCCCAATTTTTCCAGCGTAGGTAGTCGTAACTGCGGGAATTCACTCAGGATATGTCCACAGGTATTCGCCCCGGCATCCTGAGGTCTAACCCGCGCAACGTCTTTCATTGCGCCGACGCCAAAACTGTCGATTACCAACACCACGAATCGGGCCATTAGTCCTCCAGAATATTGCCGAGACTGTCATAACGCGCGACGATTTCAGCCACGCCACGCTGGATACCCGACACCAACACCACGTCGCTGCGCGTCACGAAAATCTGGGTGCGAAAACAGAAGATCACTGCGCTGCTCACCGGAAACTCACCGGCTACGGGCAGGTAGTAATCGATACTGCTGTCGTCAACGGGTTTTAGCTTCGCGGCTATGGGGGCGTCATTTTCCGGCGTAAAGACCAGTGCGTTTTGCGCATGACCGCGACGGTAATAGCCCCCGCCGTAGCAATAACTGTCCCCGCGAAACGTGTGCGAGACCTCGCTCAGCCACAGCATCGCAATACGTTCAGGCTGGTCGCCCTTTTGATTGGCAGGGATGGTGCCTGTCAGCGCATGACCCGGCTCGGCGTGAGTGACGCCATATTCCGCCAGTAGGGGTAATGATGTGCAGCTACTGGCTGACGGCGCATTAAGCTGATCAATAGTAATTCCGGCTTGGGCCAACTGACGCCGGGCACTCACCAGCGTGTGCAGATTAGGCGTCGGCATCGTCTGCGCGGAGTTTTCATCCCATAACAGGCACGGGAAATGGGTGAGGCCGCTCAGGCGCAGGCCCGGCAGTCTGCGGATTTCATTGACCACATCCGTCAGATATATCAGCGGAAAGCCGCTTTCTTGCCCCGGATAGAGAAAATCATCCTTGTCATACACCTTCAGCATCACGTTTTGCTGGCAACCGGCCTTCACCGCCGCCGCCGAAACTTCGCGCGCTTTCTCCAGCGAAAACAACGTAATGACCTCGGTTCCTTGTGCGACAGCCTGATTGACCTGTCGCGAAGGGATCTGCACCAGATGTCCCTGATGCGCCACCGGCAACCCGGCACGGCGCATGACGCGACTCTCCTTGTAATCGACAACCACGATGCCTTCATAGCCAAGCTGCAATAGTTTCTCCGCCAGCCATGGATTGCGTCCAACCTGTTTAGTCATCAGGTACAGCGAGATGCCATACTGCCTGGCGACGTCCAGCAGGCGTTTGCCATTATCAATAACCTGGTCAACATCAATAACCCAACTGTCAGGCGCGATCTTTCCCTGCTGCCACAGCGCGACAGCGGCGGAGATTAGCGCGGGGTTCTGGCGTTTCAATGCGTCTATAAACATTTCTCTGCCTCGTTTCTAATCCTTCAGCTAAATATTCATTTTTTTGAATATTTAGGATGCAATACGCTATTTCCCCATTGATTTCAGACATCTTCGTGTGCCGCCATCCACAATCCATACAAGTTCGCCAGCATGTAGCCTTCTTCATTCACATGTAGCGTCACCGTGAATTCTTTCAGCAATGCCTGATGGACCAGTAAAATAGTCGGCCAGAGATGAGATTGCGCCAGTTCCTCCAGCAGCTCACCATCCAGCGCTTCAATCACCTCGCCCTGGCGACTGCGCATGAGCGCACTCGCCATATGCGTCATCGCCATGGTTCCTTGCTCGCTGTGAATCGGCAAACGCCATTCTTCGTCCAGCCGCCTGACGACCTGCAGCATGCCGCTGCAAATATCCTTGTCGATAACACCTGCTTCACACAGCAGGTTCAACCTGTTTTCCATGTCGTTCGCCTTCACTTAATAACTGGGTTCCTGTTCACCGTTCGCCACACGTTGTTGGTGGGCGAGCAGTGCCTCTTTATTAACAACCGCCCGCAGTAACTGTTGCATCGGATAATCCTCTGCCCGGGTCAGCACCACCGCCTCCGTGGCCTGTAGAAATCGCGGATCGTTGGTGAGCGGCGTGGCTTCTAATCCCAGTACCGCCAATTCGGCCTCTGCTACCACGTTCCAGATCACCGCATCGACATCTCCTTTCGCGATGCGCTGCAAACTCTCGTGGTAAGGCATATCGATCAGTTCAACGTCACGATCGCCAAAACAGGCCTCGGTCATGATTTTCTGATCCGCCGAGCGATTATCGAGCCCGACCCGTTTTACCGCGGCACATTCGCCTTTGCGACAAATCAGTTGATGTTCGCCGACGTAGGTATGCGGCCCCAGCGCCAACGTGATGCGCAGCCCGTCCTGGGCAAGATAACTTTCCGCAGCCAGGCGAGAAACCACCGCCATGTCGTAAACGCCGTTTAGCAGGCATTCCACGCGAATATCGGCCCCACGCATGTGTGCGTAATAAAACGGGATCCCATCAAACTGTGCCTTAAGCCCACTCGCCAGCCCTTCATATAAACGGGTGTAGGGTAGCGGCATCGCACAGACCACAGTATTGATATCCACATGCGTCAACAGCGTGCGGTTATCCATCTCTACCAGGTAACTACCATTACGCCCACGACGCTCAATACGGATCGCGCCTGACGATTCCAGTGTTTTTAGCGCGGCCTGCGTTAATCCCACCGACGAGCGGCATTCGCTCGCCAGTTCATCAATGGTTTTCAAACGGTTACCACACTTTTCACCGAGCAGGTAACGGGCCAGGGTTGTCAGTACAACCCCTTCCTTCTTAATAAATGTCCGACTCATTATATATTTTCAGTAAATTGAATATTTATATCTTCATTAAAATGAAAATATAGCGCAACAAGGAAATATGCAAACGGCGAGGTGCTTCACAGTTTTTGCTATTCACAAACAAACAGGCGAAAAAAAACCGGGTATAACCCGGTTTCTTCAGAACTGCAGCGCGTATTACGGCTTGGCGACAAAACCAATGGCTTCATAAACGGCTTTCAGCGTAACAGACGCACGGGCGCTGGCTTTTTCAGCACCGTCTTTCATCACTTTCTGCAGGAAAGCTTCATCGTTACGGAAACGGTGATAACGCTCCTGAAGCTCGGTTAGCATGCCGGAAACAGCCTCAGCAACTTCGCCTTTCAGATGGCCATACATTTTGCCTTCGAAGTGTTTTTCCAGCTCCGGAATGCTCTGGCCAGTGACGGCAGAGAGGATATCCAGCAGGTTGGAAACGCCCGCTTTTTCTTTCACATCGTAACGAACAACTGGCGGCTCTTCCGAGTCGGTCATCGCACGTTTGATTTTTTTGACGACAGATTTCGGGTCTTCCAGCAGGCCGATAACGTTGTTGCGGTTGTCATCAGATTTTGACATCTTCTTCGTCGGCTCCAGCAGCGACATCACACGCGCGCCGGATTTAGGAATGAACGGCTCCGGCACTTTGAAGATGTCGCCATACAGGGCGTTGAAGCGCTGGGCGATGTCGCGGCTCAGCTCCAGATGCTGTTTCTGATCTTCGCCAACCGGGACCTGGTTGGTCTGATACAGCAGGATGTCTGCCGCCATCAGTACCGGATAATCAAACAGCCCGGCGTTAATGTTCTCCGCATAACGTGCGGATTTATCTTTGAACTGGGTCATACGGCTCAGCTCACCGAAATAGGTGTAGCAGTTCAGTGCCCAACCTAACTGTGCGTGTTCCGGCACATGAGACTGGACGAAAATGGTGCTTTTTTCAGGATCAATACCGCATGCCAGGTATAGCGCCAGCGTATCCAGCGTTGCTTTACGCAACTGCTGAGCGTCCTGACGAACGGTGATAGCATGTTGGTCAACGATGCAGTAGATGCAATGGTAGTCATCCTGCATGCTCACCCACTGACGCAGCGCACCCATATAGTTGCCAATGGTCAATTCACCTGAGGGCTGTGCGCCACTAAAAACGATGGGCTTAGTCATTTTTTGATTCCTGATTTTCGCTATGCGGAAGCCCGAGAGCGGGCAGTAGTTCATTAATACGGTCGTAAATAACGTCGGGCTGGCTCAGCGCGATCGACTCGCCGTAGTTGTAGCCATAGGTCAGGCCAACGGACGGGCAACCAGCAGCTTTTGCCGCCTGAATATCATTGCGTGAATCCCCTACGAAGAGCATTTGCTCAGGCTTGATGCCAAGCTTACTTGCCACCAGCAGCAGCGGATCCGGATGGGGTTTTTTATTCTGCACGTCGTCGCCACCGATGACCACGCTAAAGTATTTGGCGATATCTAACGCCTCAAGCAATGGCGCGACAAACGGGGTCGGTTTGTTAGTCACCAGACCCAGCGGCAATCCTTTCGCATGCAGCGCGCCCAACGTATCGGCTACATCAGGGAACAGGAATGTCCCCTCTTCTGCGACATCGCCGTAGTATCTGTCGAACAGCTTGCGCAAAATCCGCACCTGTTCCTCGGCGGGAATATCATCATCAACGGGTGGTTTACCCATTGTTTTACGTAATGTCGCGCGCTCCTGACGAGACCACGCCAGCGCGCGCTCCATTAGTACATCTGCACCGTTACCAATCCAGGTGATAACGCGTTCTTCACCGGCCACCGGCAGTTCCAGCGCATACAGCGCCATATCCACCGCTGCGGCTAATCCCGGCGCGCTGTCGACCAGCGTGCCGTCGAGGTCAAATGCAGCGCCCCGAATATCCTGAAACTTATCCATGACTTACCTTCGCCAGTTCATTGCGCATTTCATCAATGACTTTTTTGTAGTCTGGTTGGTCGAAAATAGCAGAGCCTGCGACAAACATATCTGCACCCGCCGCCGCGATCTCACCGATGTTGTTCACCTTGACGCCGCCGTCCACTTCCAGACGGATATCGTAGCCAGACTCATCAATACGGCGACGTACTTCACGCAGCTTATCCAGCGTTTGTGGGATGAAAGACTGCCCGCCAAAACCTGGGTTAACGGACATCAGCAGGATCACGTCGAGCTTATCCATGACGTAGTCCAGATAGCTCAGCGGCGTTGCCGGGTTGAATACCAGGCCCGCTTTACAGCCATGTTCTTTGATCAGCTGTAAAGTGCGATCGACATGCTCGGAGGCTTCCGGGTGAAAAGTAATGATGCTGGCGCCGGCTGCGGCGAAGTCCGGGACAATACGATCGACCGGTTTCACCATCAGGTGAACATCAATCGGGGCGGTAATGCCATATTTACGCAACGATTTCAGCACCATCGGGCCGATGGTCAGGTTCGGTACGTAATGATTGTCCATGACATCGAAGTGCACGACGTCGGCTCCGGCAGTCAGCGCTCTCGCGGTGTCCTCACCCAGGCGGGCAAAATCAGCCGACAGAATTGAGGGGGCGATCAAATACTGTTTCATCCGCTTCTCCTTGAGAATTATTTCTTCGCAGGCGTTACAACTCCTGGTTTATACAGTGCCAGCAGTTCATTCACCTTTTTACGCGTGCCGCCATTGCTGCTAATGCTGCGCCGCACTTTGACCTGAAAATGTTTCGCCGCGCTGTACCATTCACGGGTATCGGGCGTGTCATGATTCGAAATTAACACCGGGATCTGCTTACTGACCAGCTTTTCTGCCATCTGGGCCAGATGCGCCTGCTCTTTCGGGCTAAAGCTATTGGTATGATACGCGGTGAAATTTGCCGTCGCCGAAAGTGGTGCATAAGGCGGGTCACAATAGACCACAGAGTTACTGTCTGCTCGATCCATACACTCTTCATAAGAGAGGCAATGGAACTCCGCATTCTGCGCTTTTTCAGCAAAATGGTACAACTCGGCTTCCGGGAAGTAAGGTTTTTTATAACGACCAAACGGTACGTTAAACTCGCCGCGCAGGTTGTAACGGCATAATCCGTTGTAACCAAAGCGGTTCAGATACAAGAACAGCACTGCACGGCGGAACGGATCCTGGCTGGCATTAAATTCTTCTCTGAACCGATAGTACACCTCAGCCTGATTGGTTTCAGGCATAAACAGCTCGCGTGAAGCCTGCACATACTCATCGGTACGCGTCTTCACGATGTTATAGAGACTGATGAGGTCGCTGTTGATATCGGCAAGAATATAACGAGAAAAGTCGGTGTTGAGAAACACCGACCCGGCACCCACGAAGGGTTCAATCAGGCACTCACCCTGAGGTAAATGCCGTTTGATATCATCAAGCAGGGGATATTTCCCCCCTGCCCATTTCAAAAAAGCGCGATTTTTTTTCATGCTGACTAACTAATTACACCTTCTCCGGCTGTGGAGAAAGCTCCGACAGCATCCTGCGCTTTAGTCTTTGTCCCGCAATTGGGCGAAACAGCAAACCATTGCAGAACATATCCTATCTTACTTCAAATCGGCCTGAACCTGGTGCAGCGGTTTTGCCCACGGGTTTTTCGCCTGAATATCGGCGGGTAACGTAGACACTGCACGTTTCGCATCTTCTTTAGAGGCATAAACGCCCGTCACCAGAACATACCACGGTTGACCGTTACGCGTCGTCTGGTACACCACGTAGTTCTTCAGGTTTTCTTTCTTCGCCCAACCGTTCAGGTTGTCGTAGTTAGAAGAACTGCTGAGCTGCAGCGTGTAATGGCTGGACGGCGCAGCTTTTAACGCACCGACATTTCCAGCACTTTTCGCTCCGCCAGCAACAGGTGTTGACGTTGTTGCCGTCGCAGTTGGCGCAGGCGTTGCAGTCTGGGCTGGCGTCGTCGCCGCGGTTGCTTTCGGCGTAGCGGTTACCACTGGCGCTTTAGTTGTGGTCGTCGGTGCAGTTGCGGTTGGTTTTGCCTGAACAACAGGTTTCGGCTCTGCCGGCGTTGTTTTCACCGTGGTTTGCGGCTTGCTCTTCGGCTCAATAACAGCCTGTTTACGTTCCTGGCGCGTAGCAGCAGGACGTTCAGTCGTTTCCGTTTTCGCAGTCTGGCGCGCAGCATTACCATTACGAACGGGAGCTACGGTCGCAGGTTCGGTCGGCAGCGTAGAGTTAACTACAACATTATTAACCTGCTCCTGACCCTGCGGTTGCGTCAAAGCGTTGTTCAGATCGCCCTGCACTTCAACACGCTGTTGGCCTTCGGTTGCCGCAGGTGTCTGACCTTGAGTCGGCGTGGAGGAAATCGGTGGCAGGGAAACATCCTGCTGAGTATTGCCCGCAGTTTGCTCAGCGCCCGCTGCAGGCGTAGTCGTACTCGCCTGATCCGTTGCATTGCTGCCAGAAAGGTCGATGCTCTTCTCACCAGATGCTGTCTGATCATTGGAAGAAGATGATGAGGGGGCTTTCAGCGCAGAACCGATACCGATAATCAGCAGCAGGAGCACCAGAACACCGACCCCCATCATCATATACTGACGTGAGGCAGGCTTACTGGCGGCTTTCTTACGCTTGCGCGGACGGCGTTCTACACGCTCTTCATCCACGTTATCGTCTTCAGATTCATACTCTTCTTCAATGTCCCGCTCTTCTTCACGCTCTTTACGTGCGCGCGCAGGACGGCGATCGTCAGCATCCAGATCAACATCATCAAAATTGATTTGCGGCTCATTATCGCGTTCAGACGATTGACGAGAACGACCAGTACGACGATCGCTGGGATCGGGTTTCAGCTCGTCTTCTGGTTTGAATTCATCCATTTAACACCCCACTCAAAGGTTAATGCTTACGACTTTGCACATAACCTGAAGCTAAAAGACCTACGTTTCGCAACGTAAGCCAGACCTTTCTTGTTGTTACGCCAGCTGGCAATCAGCAATAGCGTTAAGAACCACCTCGTGCGACACTCCGCCGCGCACTTCACTCTTCCCTATAGCCTGCGGAAGCACTAAACGAATCTCTCCCGCTAACACTTTTTTATCTCGTAGCATGTGCGGCAGATAAGCCTCAGTGGACATTTCACGCGGCCCATTAACCGGTAAGCCTGCTCGCTGTAACAGCGTAATGATGCGCTGCGTATCAGCACAGGTAAACTGACCCAGGCGTTCAGACGTACGGGCAGCCATTACCATACCTGCTGCAACTGCTTCACCATGTAACCAATTGCCATAACCCATTTCAGCTTCGATCGCATGGCCAAACGTGTGCCCCAGATTCAGTAAAGCACGTAAGCCCATTTCGCGCTCGTCTGCTGCGACAACTTCTGCTTTCAGCTCACAACAACGACGAATACAGTACGCCATCGCCGGACCGTCCAGACGCAACAACGCATCCAGATTGTCTTCCAGCCAGCTGAAAAACTTACCGTCAAGAATGATGCCGTATTTGATCACTTCCGCCAGGCCCGATGCCAGCTCACGCGCAGGAAGCGTTTTCAGACAATTGAGATCCACCACCACAGAGGCCGGTTGGTAAAACGCGCCAATCATGTTTTTACCGAGGGGATGGTTTACGGCGGTTTTGCCGCCAACGGAAGAGTCGACCTGCGACAACAGGGTTGTTGGGACTTGAATAAAACGAACACCGCGCTGATAGCTGGCTGCCGCAAAACCGGTCAGATCGCCAATCACGCCGCCGCCAAGTGCGACTAACGTGGTATCACGACCATGTGGTTTTTGCAGTAACGCAGTGAAAACCGTATCCAGAACCGTCAGGCTTTTATACTGCTCGCCATCGGGGAGGATAACGCTATCAACGTTAACACCCGCCTGTTCAAGTACGCCGCGGACCTTATCGAGATAAAGGGGAGCCAGGGTTTCGTTGGTCACCAACATAACCTGATCGCCCGATTTCAGCGGTAAGAATGAAGCTGGCTCATTAAACAAACCAGCCGCGATGGTGATAGGGTAACTACGTTCCCCGAGAGTGACTGTGATCCTCTCCATTACGCGACATCCACCTTAGTTACTTGTACCCGCAGACGAGTGTGTATTCAGCCAGAATTAGTTGCTTTCCAACATATGAATAATCTGGTTTGCTACGACTTTTGCGCTCTGATCGTCGGTGCGAATGGTCACGTCAGCAATCTCTTCATACAAAGGATTACGTTCGTCAGCCAACGCTTCCAGAACTCCACGAGGCGGTGATTCTACCTGCAGCAGCGGGCGTTTCTTGTCACGTTGAGTACGCGCAAGTTGTTTTTCAATTGTCGTTTCAAGATAGACCACGACGCCACGCGCGGAGAGACGGTTACGTGTTTCACGTGATTTTACAGAGCCACCGCCAGTTGCCAGCACAATACCCTGTTTTTCCGTCAACTCGTTGATGACTTTTTCTTCGCGATCACGGAAGCCGTCTTCACCTTCTACATCGAAGACCCAGCCCACATCAGCTCCGGTTCGTTTCTCAATCTCTTGATCAGAATCGTAAAATTCCATATTGAGTTGTTGAGCTAACTGGCGCCCAATAGTGCTTTTTCCGGCACCCATAGGCCCAACCAGAAAGATATTGCGTTTCTCTGCCATTTTTTCGGTACTACTAAGACTATTCGTTAATGGTAAACCCGCTTCGCAGACACCCAGCGCAGCAGGACATGAACTGAAACCTCATAAGATATTGCGAGAGTCAGACTGAAAATTATCTCAATACTCAAGCGGGTTTGGCAACTGAATAAATCACCAAACCTTACGCATTTCTGGTCGTGGCAGGCATGCTACCCTGCAAACATCAGACCTGGCGACGTATCGCGCAGCCAAATGACACGAAATAAGCCTATGACACACCACCGGAAAGGCAAAGCGTATTCATTGCCGCATAAGTAAAGAAAAGTACCGACGCTCAAATCGGTACTCCTTGTATGCTAAATACTCCCGCACGTCAAATCCCTGAAACGTGTTCAGTGCAAAAACAACGGCTTTTCATGCATAAGTTATTCCGTTAAAACCAGTCTGGGCGTAATAAACACCACTAATTCGCGCCGTTCGTCTTCTTTTCCATCATGGCGAAAGAGAGAGCCAAGCCAGGGAATATCGCCTAACAGCGGCACGCTGTCGGCAGCGGATTTATTTTTGTGTGAAAAAATCCCGCCCAGGGCAATCGTTTCGCCGCTTTTTACCTCGACCTGCGTTTCAATTTCCTGCTTATCTATAGCCAGAACTTCGCCATCCGCCTGTTGTAACACCTGCCCGGGAACATTCTGGCTGATATGCAGTTTCAGCCTGATTCGTCCTTTCTGCAACACGGTAGGCGTTACCTCCATCCCCAATACAGCTTCTTTAAACTCGACGGATGTCGCGCCGCTTTCACCGCTGGAGACCTGATATGGGATTTCGCTACCCTGCTTAATACTGGCAGGTTGCAGGTGAGAAGCCAGTAAACGTGGACTGGCGATGATATCCAACTGCTGTTTTTGCTCCAGCGCAGACAGCTCCAGTTCGAGTAAACGACCGTTAATGCGGCCAATGTTAAATCCTACACGGGTTGTAGCGGTGGCGACAGAGAGATCGCTGGCAAGCGTTGTAACATTACCCACCGTACCGGGTTGCTGTGCGTCAGCCAGCGACCACTTAACCCCCAGCTCACGCAAACTTTTTTCATTAATTGTGACGATATGCGCCGCCAGCTCAACCTGTGCAACCGGCAGATCCATTTGCGCCACCCACTTTTCCAGTGCGTTAAGCGCAACGCGATTATCACGCAGCAGTAAACGGTTGGTTCGTTTATCCACCGTCATGCTGCCTTTGGCGCTAAGCAGCTTTTCTCCGGCCTTGGCCAGCTCGGATGCATCGGCATAGTGCAAAATGATGCTGCGATGTTCCAGTGGTAAACTGGCCTGAGTCCGTGCCTGCTCATTTTCCTGGCGGGCCGCATTTTCACTCTGCCATTGAACAGAATGCACATGCAGAATATTGCCCTCCTGGCGTAATACCAGCCCGGCGCTTTTCACTACCGTTTGCAATGCCTGCTTCCAGGGCACATTCGTCAGATGCAGTGACAGCACACCGCTAACATCCGGTGAAACCACCAGGTTTTTCTGTTCTTGTTCAGCTAATGCCTGCAATACCTGCACAACCGGCACTTCATCGACCACCAGCGTCACGTTTTGTGATTTCCCCGCCAGCACGCTGGGAATCACGACCATTACCATTATCACTATCCACGCCATCCTTCGCTTCATTTACCGCTCCTTGTCGTTGCCACTGCCACTGTGGTGGCTCGCAGTTTTTCCCTATGTCGAGGGTTATGCTCTGAGCTGTTATCTGTGCCACCTTCCAACCGTTTTTTAGGACCTCATTTCGCTCCACCCGCCGCCATTTATGTTGGTTATCCTGCACGATGCCGATGGGTCGTGTGTCCTGGCTCACCATTCCCTGAAAACGCCATGCTGACAGTTCAGCAATTTGGCAGTGGTCTTCCGGCGGCAGGAAGGGATTACGCATACCGGTGAGCACCAGTACGCTTACGCATGCCAACAACCAACGTTTAACCGTCATTCAGGCGCTCCAGTTGTAGCGTTAGCAGCAATTCAGCTCCTTCCTGGCTGAGAGAAAATTGGCTAACGTTCATTCCCTGTTCCGCCAGTTGGACAAACATCATCGGGATGGCATCCCAGGCTGGCTTGAGCGTCATCTCTCCACCCTGAGCGGAGGGCTGCCAGTGGAGAAGACGTGTGTGCAGAGTCTGAAACAGCAGCGGAGAGAACGGAATCAGCGGCTCTTCAGGAGCTTCTGATGATGTCGCCAGCAAATATAGATTTCGCCATTGTGTCTGAATGGCCGCACGTTGCTGGTTGAGCGCCTCTTGATGCATCACCCGTTTCTGCGCGACGGGATGAAGACAGAGCAAGACGGCGATAAGCAGTCCCAGCAGCCAGCCACACCAGCAAATGAGCCGAAAGCGCGGCGACTGTGCTAACCAGCTATCACAGAGCGTTATCATGCGCACCGCTCCGCGTTAGTCGATAGTGGAATTGCCAGCGACCCTGCGCATCCTGCTGCGTTTCCCCTGGGCTGTTCAACTGAAACCGCGACGGCTGGCGTAATTGCGCTTCCAGCGTCTTTAGCGCCGCAAAATTCAGCGTGTTTCCCGTCAGCTCCAGCGTCTCCTGCTGCCAGGTGATTTTTGTAAACCACGCCTGCTCTGGCAGTAATTCCGCTAGCCCTTGCAAAACCAGCTGCCAGCTTCGGGTCTGCTCACGCTGCCTGTTTCGTTCTTTTACCTGCAGCCATCGTTGCTGGCGATGCTTCATGCGCGGCTTTAGCGCCATTAAGGCCTCGCCTCGCGTCTTTTCGGCATCAGCCAGCAACAATTCAATCCGGGTTTCTACGTAAAAAACGCTGCAATAGCGCAACAACACGCCAATGCTAAGCACTAGCGAAGCGCTAAATAAAACGCCCCAGAAACGCAGGCAGGCGCGTCGTCGCGTCTGGCGCCAGGGGAGGAGGTTGATGGTCGCTATCATTAGCACACGCCTCCCATAGCGAGTCCCAAAGCAATGGCGAAACGATGGCTTTGCGTGGGAATGGGCGGCTGGCGCACGGACACCACGCTTAACGGATCGAAGCCGTCGAGGTCACATAGCGCAATGGCTGTCGTGGGAAGAGACAATGTCGCGGCAAGCTCGTCGATACTGCCAATATCACCCGTTGATTTACGTCCCCATGCCGAATGGGTAGCCCACAGCCACTGGGCGTCATCACGCCATACCAAACACTGTTGATGTTCTGGCAAATAGGGAATAAATCGCTGTAACGCACTGGCATCCGGGGTAATCGCCGTAACCTGCACTTTCAGCGTTTGAATAAGCGTCAGCAGTGTTGAAATCTCTTTGCTTTGCGCGGCAGTGACGTTAAACACCGGGCTCAATGCGTCTTCGCTATAATCGAAATGCAGCGCATCTGGTGCCATATCCAGTTCACGCGCCATCGAACCGGATAACCATGCGGTTTGCTCCGGCTCGCGTAATGTCATATCCGGACGAGGGTACTTTTTTTGTAAAGTCCTGTTGGCGGGAAAGGAAAGATGAATATGGTGTCGGCGAGGAAGCTCACGGCTCCACGGCAGTAGCGCAGCGACAAGCTGTTCAGGCTCGCGAATGTGGCCATCGACGATAACCTGAGGCGTCAGCGGTATGCGCCACCAGCGTTGTAGAAACCAACCGGATGCGTCGCGAACAGCGGCGACTGCCAGCGCTTCATGTTGCTGAATATGCAGACCAATTTTCCAGATATTGAAAGCCATTGCTGATGATCTCCGTATCACCCGTTGCTTTAACGGGTATATCAATGCGTCTGGCTTGCCTTTATACTACCGCGCGTTTGTTTATAAACTGCCCAAATGCCACTAAATGGGAAATCTCCAGTGAAGTTCGTAAAGTATTTATTAATCCTTGCAGTATGTTGCATCCTGCTGGGAGCAGGCTCGATTTATGGCCTTTATCGCTATATTGAGCCGCAATTACCTGACGTCGCGACGCTCAAAGACGTGCGTTTACAGATCCCGATGCAGGTTTACAGCGCTGACGGCGAGCTGATCGCGCAATATGGCGAGAAACGTCGAATCCCGGTCACGCTGGATCAGATGCCGTCAGTAATGGTTAAAGCCTTTATCGCCACAGAAGACAGCCGTTTTTATGATCACCATGGGGTAGACCCGGTGGGGATCTTCCGTGCGGCCAGTGTCGCGTTGTTCTCTGGGCACGCGTCGCAAGGGGCGAGCACCATTACCCAACAGTTGGCGAGAAACTTCTTCCTCAGCCCAGAACGTACGCTGATGCGTAAGATCAAAGAGGTGTTCCTGGCGATCCGCATTGAACAACTGCTGAGTAAAGATGAGATCCTCGAGCTGTATCTGAACAAGATTTACCTGGGGTATCGCGCCTATGGCGTGGGTGCTGCCGCGCAGGTCTATTTCGGTAAGACCGTTGATCAGCTTAGCTTAAGTGAAATTGCAGTGATTGCCGGTCTGCCAAAAGCGCCGTCAACCTTCAACCCACTCTATTCGATGGACCGGGCAACCGCGCGACGTAACGTCGTGCTGTCGCGCATGTTGAGCGAAAACTACATCACGCAGGCCCAGTACGACCAGGCGCGTAATGAAGCGATTGACGCCAACTATCACGCGCCGGAAATCGCTTTCTCTGCACCGTATCTGTCTGAGATGGTGCGCCAGGAGATGTATAACCGTTATGGCGAGAAAGCCTATGAAGACGGGTATCGCATTACCACCACCATTACGCGTAAAGTACAGCAGGCAGCTCAGCAGGCAGTACGTAACAACGTGATGGATTATGACATGCGTCACGGCTACCGCGGCCCGTCGAACGTGCTGTGGAAAGTGGGCGAAAGCAGTTGGGACAGTAAAAAAATCACCGATACGCTGAAAGCGTTGCCGACTTATGGACCGCTATTACCGGCGGTTGTTACCAGCGCCAATCCGCAGGAAGCCATTGCCGCGCTAGCGGATGGTACGTCAGTGTCATTACGGATGGACGGCATGCGTTGGGCGCGTCCTTACCGCTCGGATACCCAGCAAGGCCCAACGCCGCGTAAAGTGACCGATGTGGTACAAACCGGGCAGCAAATCTGGGTACGCCAGGTTGGCAATGCCTGGTGGCTGGCGCAAGTGCCGGATGTCAACTCCGCACTGGTCTCCATCAATCCGCAAAACGGCGCGGTGCTGGCACTGGTTGGTGGTTTTGACTTCAACCAAAGCAAGTTTAACCGTGCCACCCAGGCGTTACGCCAGGTAGGTTCTAACATCAAACCTTTCCTGTATACCGCCGCGATGGATAAAGGTCTGACGCTGGCGAGCATGCTCAATGACGTGCCGATCTCCCGCTGGGATGCTGGTGCCGGTTCTGACTGGCAGCCGAAGAACTCACCGCCGCAGTATGCTGGTCCTATCCGCTTACGTCAGGGTCTGGGCCAGTCGAAAAACGTGGTGATGGTACGCGCCATGCGCGCAATGGGCGTGGATTACGCGGCAGAGTATCTGCAACGTTTCGGCTTCCCGGCGCAGAACATTGTGCACACTGAGTCGCTCGCGCTGGGTTCTGCCTCGTTCACGCCGTTACAGGTGGCGCGCGGTTACGCGGTGATGTCTAACGGCGGCTTCCTGGTCGATCCGTATTTCATCAGCAAGATCGAAAGCGATATGGGCGGCGTGATCTTCGAGGCGAAGCCAAAAATTGCCTGCCCGGAATGTGATATTCCAGTGATTTATGGTGACACCCAGAAATCTAACGTTTTGGAAAACAATAACGTAGAAGATGTCGCCGTCTCGCAGGAACAGCAGAATGCCGCCGTGCCAATGCCGCAGCTTGAGCAAGCTAACCAGGCGCTGGTCGCGCAAAGCGGAACGCAGGAGTATGCGCCTCACGTGATCAACACGCCGCTGGCCTTCCTGATTAAAAGCGCGCTGAACACCAATATCTTTGGTGAGCCAGGCTGGATGGGAACCGGTTGGCGTGCAGGTCGCGATCTACAGCGCCATGATATCGGCGGGAAAACCGGGACCACCAACAGCTCTAAAGATGCGTGGTTCTCCGGCTACGGGCCGGGGGTGGTGACATCGGTCTGGATCGGATTTGACGACCATCGCCGCAACCTTGGTCACACAACGGCCTCCGGGGCGATCAAAGACCAAATCTCCGGTTACGAAGGCGGCGCGAAGAGTGCGCAGCCTGCATGGGATGCCTACATGAAATCCGTGCTGGAAGGTGTGCCTGAGCAGCCGCTGACGCCGCCTCCGGGCATCGTGACGGTCAATATCGATCGCAGCACCGGTCAACTGGCAAGCGGTGGTAACAGCCGCGCAGAGTATTTCATTGAAGGCACTCAGCCGACGCAGCAGGCAGTGCATGAGGTGGGGACGACCATTATCGATAATGGTGAGACGCACGAACTGTTCTGATCAAAAAAGGCGCTTAGGCGCCTTTTTTATTATTCACTTACTCGCTGTAGGCCGGAGCAGGCGTTAGCCGAGTTCCGGCAATCGCAATTAAAGCCGCCCCTGCCCTTTCAGCCATTCGCGCACGAGGAACAGCGCACTCACATTACGCGCTTCGTGAAAATCAGGATCTTCCAGCAGATCCATCAAATGCGCCAGCGGCCAGCGCACTTGCGGTAATGGCTCAGGCTCATCGCCCTCCAGTGATTCAGGATATAAGTCCTCTGCCACCACAATGTTCATCTTGCTGGAGAAATAGGACGGCGCCATGCTGAGTTTCTTCAAAAACGTCAGATCTTTTGCGCCAAACCCTACTTCTTCTTTTAGTTCCCGATTTGCCGCTTCATAGACGCTTTCGCCAGGGTCAATTAACCCCTTAGAAAAACCCAGTTCATAAGATTCGGTGCCAACCGCGTATTCACGGATGAGGATCAGGTGATCGTCCACAATCGGCACAATCATTACCGCTTCACGCGTGGAAGGGCGCATACGTTCATAAACGCGGCGGACGCCATTGCTGAACTCAAGGTCCACGCTTTCGACTTTAAACAGCCGGGATTGGGCGACGGTTTCCACTTTTAAAATCGTGGGTTTCTGTAATGATTTGCTCATTGTGAGGATCTTTGCTGTGAAATCTGGGGTTATTGTGCGACATGCCGCAAGGTTTCGGCAATGTGAATTGCCGTTTATTTACATTTATGTAACGTACTAAAAGTTAATCCTTATTTCAAATTAAAAGTCAATAGGTTGAAATAACTCCAGGAATTTGCTGATATTCCATTTTTAGTGATTTTGCTATGATTCGCATTTACTGGGCTGTACTTAAAGATGCTCAAGTTCGACTCCACACTTGCCGATAGCCAACCACAGAATCACGAATATTGAACAGGGTGCGACTGACCACGCCTGACAGACTAAGTAAGATGGGGAAAGCATGAGCACCATTCTGATTTTTTTAGCTGCTTTGCTGGCCTGCTCATTGCTTGCAGGATGGCTACTCAGAACAAAAACCAGGCGGAAAAATTTTCCTTTGAGCAACGTCTTCTCAGACGCCTCAGAACGTAAACTTACGCCAGAAGAGCGCAGTGCAGTCGAAAATTATCTCGAAAGCCTTAGTCAAATTCAGCAGGTACCCGGCCCAACGGGTGCCAGCTCCGCGCCAGTATCGCTAACGCTGAATGCCCAAAGTAATAGCGTCATCGTGCTTACGCACGCGATTACACGTTACGGCATTACCACCGACGATCCTAACAAATGGCGTTACTATCTTGATTCCGTTGAGGTACATCTTCCCCCCTTCTGGGAACAATACATCAATGACGAAAACAGCGTTGAGCTAATCCACACCAATACGATACCGCTGGTTATCTCTCTGAACGGCCATACGCTGCAGGAATATATGCAGGAAGCGCGTGGCTATGCGCTACAGCACACCGCCTCTACCCAAGCGTCCATTCGTGGTGAAGAAAGCGAGCAGATTGAACTGCTGAATATTCGCCAGGAAACTCATGAAGAATATGCGCTCAGTCGTCCGTCTGGACTGCGCGAAGCGTTGTTAATTGCCGCATCATTCCTGTTGTTCTTCTTCTGTTTGATAATCCCGGATACGTTTGTTCCGTGGACGGTCGGTGGAGCCGTGCTGCTGCTGGCTGCGGGTCTGTGGGGACTTTTCGCCCCGCCGTCGAAAACCGCCCTGCGGGAAATTCATTGTCTGCGCGGGACTCCGCGTCGCTGGGGGCTGTTTGGCGAAAACGATCAGGAGCAAATTAATAATATCTCGTTGGGCATTATTGATCTGATTTATCCACGTCACTGGCAGCCTTACATTGCGCAGGATCTCGGCCAGCAAACAGATATCGATATTTATCTCGATCGCCACGTTGTCCGCCAGGGACGCTTTTTATCCCTGCATGACGAAGTCAAAAACTTCCCGTTACAGCACTGGTTACGCAATGCCGTCATCGCAGGCGGCTCGTTGCTGGTACTGCTGATGCTGCTTGTTTGGATCCCGCTGGATATGCCGATAAAGCTTACGCTTTCCTGGATGAAGGGGGCGCAAACTATCGAAGCCACCAGCGTTAAACAACTTGAAAACGCAGGCGTTCGTGTGGGTGACACGCTGCAACTGAGCGGGACGGGTATGTGTAACATTCATACCCAGGGGAGCTGGAATGCTCAGCCTTCCACACCGTTTATGCCTTTCGATTGCACGCAAATTATCTGGAATGACGCGCGCGCATTGCCGCTGCCCGAATCCGAGCTGGTGAATAAAGCCATCGCGCTGACACAGGCCGTGAACCGACAACTGCATCCCAAAGCGGATGATGACTCTCGTGTTAGCGCATCGTTACGCTCTGCAATCCAAAAATCCGGCATGGTGTTACTGGACGACTTTGGCGAGATAGTCCTGAAAACGGCCGATCTTTGCGCGGCCAAAGATGAATGTGTACGATTAAAAAATGCGCTGGTGAACCTGGGTAATAGTAAAGACTGGGCGGCGCTAGTGAAACGGGCGAACGCAGGTAAACTGGATGGCGTGAACGTGCTGCTGCGTCCGGTAAGCGCGGAGTCGTTGGATAATCTGGTGAATACCTCTACGGCACCGTTTATTTCTCGCGAGACAGCGCGAGCGGCCCAGGCGCTGAATAGCCCTGCGCCCGGCGGTTTCCTGATTATCAGCGACGAAGGCAGCGATCTGGTCGATCAACCGTGGCCGACGACTTCGCTATATGACTATCCCCCACAGGAACAGTGGAACGCCTTCCAGCGACTGGCGCAGATGCTGATGCAGACGCCGTTTCGTGCGGAGGGGATCGTCACCAATATTTCGACCGACGCCAATGGAACCCAGCACATTGGCCTTCACCGTATCCCGGACCGTTCAGGATTATGGCGCTACCTTGGCACAACGCTGCTGATGTTCTCGATGCTCGGATGCGCTATCTACAACAGCATACAGGCATTCAGACGCTACCAGCGTCATCGCACCCGCATCGCGGAAATTCAGAGCTACTACGAAAGCTGCCTGAATCCTACGCTGATTGACGACACGGAAAGCCTGATTCGATAACACGCTCGCGCGACAGGATATGCTACTCTGTCGCGCATCATGTTTTCTTCTGGGGAGTTTCCATGCAGATCAATATTGCCTGGCAGGATGTCGACACCGTGTTGTTAGATATGGACGGCACGTTGCTCGACCTGGCATTCGATAACTATTTCTGGCAAAAACTGGTGCCTGAAACCTATGGCGCGAAGCAGGGTATCTCTCCCCAGGAAGCCCAGGCCTATATTCGTCAGCAGTATCACGCCGTGCAGCATACGCTGAACTGGTATTGCCTGGATTACTGGAGCGAATGCCTGGATCTGGATATTTGCGCGATGACAACGGAACAGGGACCACGCGCCGTTTTACGTGAAGATACCGTACCGTTTCTTGATGCCTTAAAAGCCAGCGGCAAGCGTCGTATTTTGCTCACCAACGCGCATCCGCATAACCTGGCGGTGAAGCTGGAGCACACCGGTCTGGCCTCACACCTTGATTTATTACTTTCCACCCACACATTTGGTTATCCCAAAGAGGATCAGCGGTTATGGCACGCTGTGGCTGAAGAAACGGGAATGAGTGCAGAGAAGACGCTGTTTATTGACGACAGCGAACCCATTCTCGATGCCGCTGCTCTGTACGGTATTCGTTACTGCCTCGGCGTAACCAATCCCGATTCTGGCATTGCGGAAAAACAGTATGCACGCCACCCGTCACTGAATGACTACCGCCGACTGATCCCCTCACTGATGTGAAGGAGACGCCATGAAAGAAAAGCCCCCTGTTGAAGTCAGGCTGGATAAATGGCTGTGGGCTGCTCGCTTTTACAAAACGCGTGCGCTAGCCCGCGAAATGGTTGAAGGCGGTAAGGTGCATTACAACGGCCAACGCAGCAAGCCGAGCAAGATTGTCGAGCTGAACGCCACCCTCACCCTGCGCCAGGGAAATGACGAACGAACAGTCATTATCAAGGCTATTACCGAGCAGCGTCGCCCGGCCACGGAAGCCGTTACGCTGTATGAAGAAACCGCGGAAAGCGTGGAAAAACGCGAAAAAGTGGCACTGGCGCGTAAACTTAACGCGTTAACCATGCCGCACCCGGACAGGCGACCGGACAAGAAAGAGCGCCGCGACCTGTTACGATTTAAACATGGCGACAGCGAGTGACTGTCACCTGCAAGAGAGATGATTATGCCGCAACATGACCAATTACATCGTTATCTGTTTGAAAACTTTGCCGTGCGCGGCGAGCTGGTGACCGTTTCGGAAACCCTGCAACAGATCCTCGAAAACCATACTTATCCGCAGCCAGTCAAAAACGTGCTGGCCGAGCTGCTGGTCGCCACCAGCCTGCTTACCGCCACGCTGAAGTTTGCTGGTGATATCACTGTACAGCTGCAGGGCGACGGTCCGCTGAGCCTGGCCGTCATTAACGGCAACAACAACCAACAAATGCGCGGCGTGGCCCGCATGCAGGGCGATATCCCTGAAGACGCAGATCTGAAAACGCTGGTGGGTAATGGCTACCTGGTGATCACCATAACCCCGGAAGAAGGCGAGCGCTATCAGGGCGTGGTCGGTCTGGAAGGTGACACGCTGGCTGCCTGCCTGGAAGACTACTTCATGCGTTCTGAACAGCTGCCAACGCGTCTGTTTATCCGCACTGGCGATGTCGATGGCAAACCCGCGGCTGGCGGAATGCTGCTGCAGGTCATGCCGGCGCAAAACGCACAGACCGATGATTTCGATCACCTGACCGCCCTGACCGAAACCATCAAAACTGAAGAGCTGTTGACACTGCCGGCCAACGAAGTGCTGTGGCGCTTGTACCACGAAGAAGAGGTTACCCTCTACGATCCGCAGGACGTTGAGTTCAAATGCACCTGCTCACGCGAACGCTGCGCTGGCGCACTGAAAACGCTACCGGACGAAGAAGTAGACAGCATTCTGGCGGAAGAAGGCGAGATTGATATGCACTGCGATTACTGCGGTAGCCACTATCTGTTTAACGCCATGGACATTGCTGAGATCCGCAGCAATGCCTCCCCGGCAGACCCGCAGGTACATTAATCTTCTTATCCGGCCTACAGGTAAACGGTTGTAGGCCGGATAAGACGTACGCCTCGCCACCCGGCAAAAAACCTATCCGCAACAAGCTCACTCGTTGTAATAATTCATCGGTAACCGGGTGCCATCAATAGTGATATCCCGCCAGACTCTGGGAGCAGAATCCAGTTGATGATTCGCCACCGCCTTGAGCAATTTATCTTTATTGAACCCTTCTGGTAGCTGAGCGGACGCGATGAGAACCCATTTATCCTCCTTCCTGCCGAAGACCAGTGTTTCGCCATCGCCAAAGGCATACAGCACCTGCTCAGGGTGACCATCCGCATTGAGGTCCTGATCGACCAGGACGCATGCGTCCTGTTCAACGCAGGAAGTAATACGATAGCGTTGTCCTTTGATAAACGTCCAGAAGGTATCATCGGGTTTCTTGCTCCCCGGTGCGATCATGACTTTCGGCGCTAACTGAGTGGTAGTCAGGTTCTGAATAGGATCGCGATCCTCCTGAAGAATGGCGTTTAAGTCACGTTTACGCTTGCTATCCTTATTGAATGCCTCATCTTTTTGTAACGCTTCCAGCGCCGCACGCCCCGGCTTCCCGCTGCGATTCAACATATACAGGCTAACCTGATCTGCTTTGATTTTCCCGCTGTAGTAGCGCTCCATATGGCTGTTGACGCTAATGCGCCAGGCATCAATCACTGGCGACGTGAGCAGAACCAGTAACCCTAATGCCAGTAACGAAACGCCGAGAATGACCTTTCCCTGAATCTCAAGTGGGTTGCGTCCCCGGCGTAAAATGCTCACCAGATAGCCAAACGACCAGACCAACAGTACGCAGACCACCAATACGCCATGCAGACGCTCAGGGGTCCAACCGTACTGCTGAATTCGCACCCACAGTGACCAGCCGGCAATCAGCGTATAGATAGGTGCGACAGCCAGAGCACATTTGATGAGATAGCGTAACGCGCTAGGATAAGGTAGAGCTTCCTTTTGTGGCTCGCGCACCATGGCCATGAGCAGCAGCAGGCTAAACGTCAGCGTTGACATCAGCCCCGCCGCTGAAACCCGCTGCGAAATAGCCTCCAGCCCGGTGAAAGGCAAAGTCAGCATAAACATCAGCGCGAGTAGCGCTATCAGAGGTAGCAAACCCGTGGCGATTAACGTCAGCAGCTTTTGTACCGCCGCAACCAGACGCGACTGCGTACGCGCCAGTACGACCGCCAACGCGGTAATCAGGCCTAATACGATGTAGGCAAACCAGTCGGTATCAAAAAAAAGCGTTTCAAAAAAGGTAATGCCGACGAGTTTAAACATCTCGCTCCACAGCAGGAGCACCATCCAGAACAACCCGTTGGAAATGAACACAATCAGCAGCGTCAACGCGTTAAGCCACAATTGCGTATAAAATTGCGCATAGCGCGTCTGCTGGCGGGACGCGCGAAGCGAGTACTGAATCCACGGCAACGCCAGCATTGCCATCAACAACAAGCGCCAGCCGTAGAGAAAAAAGGTTTCCTGCTGCCGCCACTTATCTCCACCCTCAACTTGCCACTTCAGCCACACGCTCATCGCCAGCACCACCACAAAAATCAACGCCATCCAGTACCACAGCGCACGTTGTTTGAACGAGACAACGGTGAGTAAAAGCGCCGAGGAGAAAGCAATCGTCGCGGGCATGCCACAAAACAACCAGCCGTCGTTATGCGGCGCCAGATAGGTTATCAGCAGGTAGCACAACATTCCCTGTAACAGGCCAATTGATATCATGCCCCAGCGAGTGGTACGTGAAAGTTCAACACTATCCATGTCGTCATCCAGAATGAAGAGAAAAGGTAATTATCGCATCAACTTCACAATTTTGAGCATTGGCAGGTTAATTTCAGACTAAAACGACGGGAAGTGAATCGATATTGTTTATGTATGAGTTACGTTATTTTCTTACGTGAATGCGATTACACTCACAAGATTCCCGCCAAAAACACTCTTCATTAACGTTTTAAGAACATTTTCCACAACAAAAAAGGGTTTCCTGCCATAATATCCGCCTCTTTGTGACAGGAGTCGCAGCGTATTCGGTTACCCGTGATTTTCCCGGATGCGTAAATCTATGAGCCTTGTCGCGGTTAGCAATCCCTAAAAAACCTTACTATTCCAGGTAATACATATTGGCTAAGGAGCAGTGAAATGCGTGTGAACAACAGTTTAACCCCGCAAGATCTCAAGGCTTATGGTATCAATGACGTTCAGGATATCGTTTACAATCCAGACTACGACACGCTTTTCCAGGAGGAACTCGATCCTTCCCTGCAAGGTTATGAGCGTGGCGTGTTAACGAACCTGGGCGCCGTTGCCGTTGATACCGGTATCTTTACCGGACGTTCGCCAAAGGATAAGTACATTGTCCGTGACGACACTACGCGCGACACGCTCTGGTGGTCCGACAAAGGTAAAGGTAAGAACGACAACAAACCGCTCTCCCCGGAAACCTGGCAGCATCTGAAAGGATTAGTCACCCAGCAACTTTCCGGCAAGCGCCTGTTTATCATTGATGCATTCTGCGGCGCTAACGCCGATACCCGTCTTTCCGTACGCTTCATTACCGAAGTGGCCTGGCAGGCGCATTTTGTCAAAAACATGTTCATCCGCCCAAGCGACGAAGAGCTGGTTGATTTCAAACCGGATTTCATCGTGATGAACGGCGCTAAGTGCACCAACCCACAATGGAAAGAGCAGGGTCTGAACTCTGAAAACTTCGTGGCTTTCAACCTGACTGAGCGTATTCAGCTGATTGGCGGCACCTGGTACGGCGGCGAAATGAAGAAAGGGATGTTCTCCGTAATGAACTACCTGCTGCCGCTGCAAGGCATTGCCTCCATGCACTGCTCGGCAAACGTCGGGGAAAAAGGTGATGTGGCGGTCTTCTTTGGCCTGTCCGGCACCGGTAAAACCACACTGTCCACCGACCCGAAACGCCGCCTGATTGGCGATGACGAACACGGCTGGGATGACGACGGCGTGTTTAACTTTGAAGGCGGTTGCTACGCGAAGACCATCAAGCTGTCTAAAGACGCCGAGCCGGAAATTTACAACGCGATCCGTCGTGACGCACTACTGGAAAACGTCACCGTGCGAGAAGATGGTTCCATCGACTTCGACGACGGTTCCAAGACCGAAAACACCCGTGTGTCCTACCCGATTTATCACATCGATAATATCGTTAAGCCGGTCTCAAAAGCGGGTCATGCCACTAAAGTAATCTTTCTGACCGCCGATGCGTTTGGCGTACTGCCACCGGTTTCTCGCCTGACGGCGGACCAAACCCAGTACCACTTCCTGTCTGGCTTCACCGCCAAACTGGCCGGTACCGAACGTGGCGTCACCGAACCCACCCCAACCTTCTCCGCCTGCTTTGGCGCAGCTTTCCTGTCGCTGCACCCAACACAGTACGCAGAAGTACTGGTAAAACGCATGCAAGCGGCAGGTGCGCAGGCATATCTGGTTAACACTGGCTGGAACGGTACTGGTAAGCGTATCTCTATCAAAGATACTCGCGCGATTATCGATGCCATTCTGAACGGCTCGCTGGATGATGCGGAAACGTTCCGTCTGCCGATGTTTGACCTCGCTATCCCGACCGAGCTGCCTGGCGTGGATACGCGCATTCTCGATCCGCGTAATACCTACGCGTCTCCGGAACAATGGCAAGAAAAAGCCAACGCGCTGGCGAAACTGTTTATCGAAAACTTCGAGAAATACACCGACACCCCTGCGGGTGAAGCACTGGTTAGCGCCGGACCGAAGCTGTAACAAGAAGCTGTAACAAAAAGTGTCGGATGGTGGTTGCCACATATCCGGCCTACCGCAACAAAAAGGGAGGCATTTCGCCTCCCTTTCTTATACGTCTTTCGAGATACCCTGCGCGCGAGTGAAAGGAACCGGAAGCCAGGCGCGAATTGACAACCCGCCCCGTTCACTGGTGCCAATCTCCAGCATGCCATTATGGTTATCGACAATACGTTGCACAATCGCCAGACCCAGCCCCGTGCCGCTGGTACTACGCGCACTGTCGCCACGGACAAATGGCTGGAACAGATGTTTACGCTGCTCCGGCTTGATGCCCGGGCCATCATCTTCCACCTGGAACCAGGCGCGATGCGTCTCCGTACCGCTACTGACCTTAATCCAGCCGTTGCCGTAGCGGGCGGCGTTAACCACCATATTAGCAACCGCACGCTTGATCGACAGCGGGTGCATTTTCACCTGAATGCTGCCCGGCTGCAGCGCCGTTTCGATTTCACGTTCATAACCGCTTTCCGCCGCGACCACTTCGCCTAACACCGAGTTCAGATCCGCCATCTCCATCGGCATCTCCTGACCGGTGCGCAGGTAATCGATAAACTGCTCGATAATGGCGTTACACTCTTCAATGTCCTTATTGATGGACTCCGCGAGATAACCGTCCTCTTCGCCCATCATCTCCGTCGCCAGACGAATACGCGTCAGCGGAGTACGTAAATCGTGGCTCACACCCGCCATTAACAGCGTACGGTCATCGGCCAGTTGCTTCACACCTGCGGCCATATGGTTAAAGGCTCGGGTTACGGAGCGCACCTCTGAGGCGCCATACTCGCGCAACGGCGGTGGAATGATACCTTTCCCCACTTGCAGTGCCGCATGTTCAAGATCCACCAACGGTCGGTTCTGAATACGAATGAACAGCCACGCCCCGCCAATAGCCAGCAGCATAATCGCCAGCGTATAGCGGAATAGCGGTGAGAAATCACCCTGATGGATTTCCGTAAGCGGTACGCGAACCCAGATATTGGGCGACAGCCAGGTTTTCAGCCACACGACAGGCGAGCTTTTGTTTACTTCAACGCGCACTTCCGTCGGGCCACCCAATTGCTGCGCCATCTGATGGCTTAAGAATTCATAGTGTTGCGCCCAACGCAGCCCGGCTTCTTCAGCGGCCTCGTTGGAATAGAGGGAAATACCCAGCTCACGATAAATTTCCCGGCGGAATGCGGGCGGCACCACCAGTTGCGTACCGTCCTCCAGCTGTAGTTTATCGGTCATCAGCATACGAACTTCGTAGGCCAGGACCTTATTAAACTGCTGAAGGCTCGGCAGAATCGCGAAGTTCAGCACTACCAGGTAGGTCGTCACCAGGCTGGCAAACAGCAAGGTGACGATAAGCAATAACGTGCGGGCAAATGAACTTCGTGGCGAGAAGCGCATTCGCCTCATGCTTTAGAACCGTCCGGAACAAAGACGTAGCCCAGACCCCATACGGTCTGAATATAGCGCGGATGCGCCGGATCTTCTTCCACCATTCGACGCAGACGAGAAATCTGGACGTCGATGGAACGCTCCATCGCCGAGTATTCACGACCTCGGGCCAGGTTCATTAACTTGTCGCGGGACAGCGGCTCACGCGGATGGCTGACCAGTGCTTTCAGCACCGCAAACTCACCGCTGGTGAGCGGCATAGGCTCATCTTCACGGAACATTTCACGCGTACCGAGGTTCAGTTTGAACTTACCAAACGCAATAACCGCTTCTTCCTGGGAAGGCGCTCCCGGCAGTTCGTTCGCCTGACGACGCAGTACAGCGCGAATACGCGCCAGCAGTTCACGCGGGTTAAACGGTTTCGGAATGTAATCGTCAGCGCCGATTTCCAGTCCTACAATACGGTCCACTTCTTCGCCCTTCGCCGTAACCATAATGATCGGCATCGGGTTGCTTTGGCTGCGCAGGCGACGGCAAATAGACAGGCCATCTTCTCCCGGCAGCATTAAATCCAGCACCATCAGGTGGAAAGACTCACGGGTCAGCAGACGATCCATCTGCTCAGCGTTTGCGACGCTTCGAACCCGGAAGCCCTGCTCGGTCAGATAACGCTCCAGAAGCGCACGTAAGCGCATGTCGTCATCGACCACCAGAATCTTATAGTTCTCTTGCATTGTTATTACTCCCAAAGGTTCGCAACAATTAAGTGTATATTCTTAAGAAAGCTCACGTGAGTCACCAGCGAATTCTGGTATTAATTGCAGGCTAAATTGTTACAAAGCATATTAAACAGCAGCTTAAGTATACAATGTTTCTCGCAATACATTATTTATTCTGTTGATATGCTCACGTAATACTAATTGTGCGCATCATCACAGAGTCGAAGGTAAAACAATAAGATGAAAACGCCCCTGATAACCCGTGAAGGGTATGAAAAACTCAAACAAGAGCTGAATTATCTCTGGCGTGAAGAGCGCCCGGAAGTCACCAAAAAGGTTACCTGGGCTGCAAGTCTGGGTGACCGCAGCGAAAATGCCGACTACCAGTATAATAAAAAGCGCCTGCGTGAGATCGATCGCCGCGTCCGATATTTGACGAAGTGCATGGAGAATCTGAAAATCGTCGATTACTCCCCACAGCAGGAGGGTAAAGTCTTCTTTGGCGCATGGGTTGAGATTGAAAATGACGATGGCGACATCCGCAAATTCCGCATTGTCGGTTACGACGAGATCTTCGGCCGGAAAGATTACATCTCTATCGACTCGCCAATGGCGCGGGCGCTGCTTAAAAAAGAGGTCGGCGATCTTGCTGTGGTAAACACTCCAGGCGGAGAAGCCAGCTGGTACGTGAACGAGATTGAATACGTTAAGTGAGACCGGAACAATCCGAAGCCCCGGTAGATGACTGGCATTTTTGCCAGTCAATCCGTATAACTATCCCCTGATTTTTTATCCTATAGACGAAGCTATCCATGATGAATGATTCTTTCTGCCGCATTATCGCAGGTGAAATTCAGGCTCGTGCTGAACAGGTAGAAGCTGCCGTTCGCCTGCTTGACGAAGGGAACACCGTGCCGTTTATCGCACGTTATCGTAAGGAAATCACCGGCGGTCTGGATGATACGCAACTGCGTAATCTGGAAACCCGTCTGGGATATCTGCGTGAACTGGAAGACCGCCGTCAGGCAATCCTGAAATCTATCGGCGAGCAAGGCAAACTGACCGACGATCTGGCGAAAGCGATCAACGGCACGTTAAGTAAGACCGAACTCGAAGATCTCTATCTGCCGTACAAACCTAAGCGTCGCACCCGTGGGCAAATCGCCATTGAAGCAGGCCTTGAGCCGCTGGCTGACCTGCTGTGGAACGAACCGTCCCACGACCCGGAAACCGAAGCCGCAAAGTATCTCAACGCCGAAAACGGCGTGGCGGATACCAAAGCCGCCCTCGACGGCGCACGCTATATTCTGATGGAACGCTTTGCTGAGGACGCTGCACTGCTGGCGAAAGTACGTGATTACTTGTGGAAAAACGCCCATCTGGTCTCCACTGTGGTAAGCGGAAAAGAAGAGGAAGGCGCGAAGTTCCGCGACTACTTCGATCATCACGAACCGATCTCTACCGTGCCATCCCACCGTGCGCTGGCCATGTTCCGTGGCCGTAACGAAGGTGTGCTACAGCTTTCGCTGAATGCCGATCCGCAATTCGATGAGCCGCCAAAAGAAAGCCACGGCGAACAGATTATCCAGGACCACCTGGGATTACGCCTGAACAACGCACCTGCCGACAGCTGGCGTAAAGGCGTGGTCAGTTGGACCTGGCGTATTAAGGTGCTGATGCACCTCGAAACCGAGCTGATGGGCACCGTGCGTGAGCGCGCCGAAGACGAAGCTATTAACGTCTTCGCCCGTAATCTGCACGATCTGCTGATGGCCGCGCCTGCGGGTCTGCGTGCCACCATGGGACTCGATCCCGGCCTGCGTACCGGTGTGAAGGTGGCAGTTGTTGACGGCACCGGCAAGCTGGTCGCGACCGACACCATTTATCCACACACCGGTCAGGCCGCCAAAGCTGCCGTTGCGGTGGCGACGCTGTGCGAAAAATACCACGTTGAGCTGGTAGCGATTGGTAACGGCACGGCGTCACGCGAAACCGAGCGTTTCTTCCTCGACATGCAGAAACAGTTCCCGAAAGTCACCGCGCAGAAAGTGATCGTCAGCGAAGCCGGGGCATCGGTTTACTCAGCTTCCGAGCTGGCGGCGCAGGAGTTCCCGGATCTCGACGTTTCATTGCGTGGCGCGGTGTCCATCGCCCGTCGTCTGCAGGATCCACTTGCAGAGTTGGTGAAAATCGATCCTAAATCGATCGGCGTGGGCCAATATCAGCACGACGTTAGCCAGACGCAGCTGGCACGTAAGCTGGATGCGGTGGTGGAAGACTGCGTGAACGCCGTCGGCGTCGATCTCAATACCGCCTCCGTACCGTTGTTAACCCGCGTTGCCGGTCTGACGCGCATGATGGCGCAAAACATCGTCGCCTGGCGCGATGAGAACGGTCAGTTCCAGAACCGTCAGCAGTTGCTGAAAGTCAGCCGTCTGGGGCCTAAAGCCTTTGAACAATGCGCGGGCTTCCTGCGTATCAATCATGGCGATAACCCACTGGATGCCTCCACCGTTCACCCGGAAGCCTACCCGATTGTGGAACGCATTCTGGCCGCCACCGAGCAATCGTTGCGTGACCTGATGGGTAATAGCAACGAACTGCGCAATCTGAAAGCTGCCGATTTTACCGATGAACGTTTCGGGGTGCCGACCGTCACCGACATCATTAAAGAGCTGGAAAAACCGGGCCGCGACCCGCGTCCTGAATTTAAAACCGCACAGTTTGCTGATGGCGTAGAAACCATGAATGACCTGCTGCCGGGGATGATTCTGGAAGGGGCAGTCACCAACGTCACCAACTTCGGCGCGTTTGTTGATATTGGTGTTCATCAGGACGGTCTGGTGCATATCTCTTCATTGTCGAATAAGTTCGTCGACGATCCGCACACCGTGGTGAAAGCGGGCGATATTGTGAAGGTGAAAGTGCTGGAAGTTGACCTGCAACGCAAGCGTATCGCGCTGACCATGCGTTTGGACGAGCAACCGGGTGAAACCAATGCGCGTCGCGGCGGTGGGAACAACGATCGCGCTCAGGCTAATCGCTCGGCCCCCAAAGCCGCGAAACCTCGCGGTCGTGACGCACAGCCTGCGGGCAACAGCGCCATGATGGATGCGCTGGCGGCGGCAATGGGTAAAAAACGCTAAGTTTGGATCGTGTGCCGGATGGCGGTGTAAACCTCTGTCCGGCATATTTAATATATTATTTTCTCTTCCCTCCTTATATTTATCATTTCGTTAACAAATAAAACCTTAATTACACATTAAGAAAGTCAATAATGACACTGCAGAAACATTCATTCCAAAGCGGAATAAATGTTGAGAAATATCAAAATTGGCTCAAATTATTGTTCAATTCTACATTCCGTCACATTTATTCTATTGATGATAGAAACCATTCTCATTATCATTGTTCTGTTGATTATTTACTCTTTCCTTACGTTGGCTAATCATCTGGTCTCATGCCGCCCTGTCGCCCCATGAGGTAATCATCCAGTTAGCGAGATATAAGTAGGTCCCTATGCAATTCACTCCTGACAGTGCGTGGAAAATTACCGGTTTTGCCCGTGAAATCAGCCCGGCTTATCGTCAGAAACTGTTGTCACTTGGCATGCTGCCCGGCTCCTCCTTCAACGTGGTACGCGTCGCCCCGCTCGGCGATCCTATCCATATCGAAACGCGTCGTGTAAGTCTGGTATTGCGTAAGAAAGATCTGGCGTTATTAGAAGTGGAAGCGGTTTCCTGTTAATACAGTGAGTCTATAAAAATGAAAAAACTAACCATTGGTTTAATTGGTAATCCTAATTCCGGCAAGACAACCTTATTCAACCAGCTCACCGGCGCGCGCCAGCGTGTAGGTAACTGGGCTGGCGTTACCGTTGAGCGTAAAGAAGGTCATTTCGCCACAACGGACCATCAGGTCACGCTGGTGGATTTACCCGGCACCTATTCTCTGACGACAATCTCATCTCAGACTTCTCTCGATGAGCAGATTGCCTGTCACTATATTTTGAGCGGCGACGCAGATCTGTTGATCAACGTGGTCGATGCGTCAAACCTTGAACGCAATCTCTACCTGACGTTGCAACTGCTTGAGCTGGGCATCCCCTGCATCGTCGCGTTGAATATGCTGGATATCGCTGAAAAGCAGCAAATCCGTATCGATATAGACGCCCTCTCAGCGCGTCTTGGCTGCCCGGTGGTTCCGCTGGTTTCCACCCGCGCCCGCGGCATAGAAGCGCTGAAGCTGGCGATCGACCGCTACAAAGAAAACGACACCGTCGAGCTGGTCCATTATGCCCAGCCGCTGCTGCAGGAAGCGGACTCTCTCGCCGACGCGATGGCCAAAGATATGCCGCTACAACAGCGCCGCTGGCTGGGCCTGCAGATGCTGGAAGGCGATATCTACAGCCGCGCCTACGCGGGTGATGCCGCGCAAAATCTCGATGCCTCCATCGCACGCTTGAGCGAAACAATGGACGATCCGGCGCTGCATATCGCCGATGCGCGCTATCAGTGCATTGCCGCTATCTGCGATACCGTAAGCAATACCTTGACGGCAGAGCCAAGCCGATTCACCACCGCAGTAGATAAAATCGTTCTCAACCGCTTCCTCGGGCTGCCGATTTTCCTGTTCGTGATGTACCTGATGTTCCTGCTCGCCATTAACATTGGCGGCGCGCTGCAACCTTTGTTTGACGTCGGCTCCGTAGCGCTCTTTATCCATGGTATTCAGTGGATTGGCTACACGCTGCACTTCCCGGACTGGCTCACTATCTTCCTGGCCCAGGGGCTTGGCGGCGGGATTAACACTGTGCTGCCGCTGGTACCGCAAATCGGCATGATGTACCTGTTCCTCTCCTTCCTTGAAGACTCCGGTTACATGGCGCGCGCCGCGTTTGTGATGGACCGTCTGATGCAGGCGCTGGGACTGCCGGGCAAGTCCTTCGTCCCGCTGATCGTCGGCTTTGGCTGTAACGTACCGTCAGTGATGGGCGCACGTACGCTGGACGCCCCGCGTGAGCGTCTGATGACCATCATGATGGCGCCGTTTATGTCCTGCGGCGCACGTCTGGCGATTTTCGCCGTCTTTGCCGCGGCGTTCTTTGGTCAGAACGGCGCACTGGCGGTCTTCTCGCTGTACGTACTGGGTATCGTGATGGCGGTGTTGACGGGCCTGATGCTCAAACACACCATTATGCGTGGTGAAGCAACGCCGTTCGTGATGGAGCTGCCGGTATACCACGTGCCGCACATCAAGAGTCTGATCATTCAGACCTGGCAACGCCTGAAAGGCTTCGTTCTGCGTGCGGGTAAAGTCATCATCATCGTCAGCATTTTCCTCAGCGCGTTTAACAGTTTCTCACTGAGCGGGAAAATCGTCGATAACATCAACGACTCTGCTCTGGCCTCCGTTAGCCGTGTTATTACTCCCGTGTTTAAACCGATTGGCGTTCACGAAGATAACTGGCAGGCAACCGTAGGTTTGTTCACCGGCGCGATGGCAAAAGAAGTGGTCGTTGGTACGCTGAACACGCTCTATACCGCAGAAAACATTCAGGAAGAAGAGTTCAATCCGGCAGATTTCCACCTCGGTGACGAGCTGCTCGGCGCAGTGGATGAAACCTGGCAAAGCCTGAAAGACACCTTCAGCCTGAGCGTACTGGCTAACCCTATCGAAGCCAGCAAGGGCGACGGTGAAATGGCTACCGGCGCAATGGGCGTGATGGGCGAGAAATTTGGCAGCGCCGCCGCCGCGTACAGCTACCTGATCTTTGTTTTGCTGTATGTGCCGTGCATTTCAGTGATGGGCGCTATCGCACGTGAATCCAGCCGTGGCTGGATGGGCTTCTCGATTCTGTGGGGCCTGAATATCGCCTACTCTCTGTCGACGCTGTTTTATCAGACGGTCAGCTACAAAGAGCACCCGACCTACAGCCTGGTGTGCATTTTAGCGGTCATCCTGTTTAACATCGTGTTACTGGGCCTGCTGCGTCGAGCTCGTAGCCGCGTAGACCTCGCCCTGCTGGCAACCAACAGAACGGCGAGTTCCTGCTGTTCCAGCACAACTGGCGATTGCCACTAAGGTTATCGACAATGGCATCACTAATTCAGGTTCGTGATTTATTGGCTTTGCGGGGGCGCATGGAGGCAACACAAATTAGCCACACGCTACATACCCCACAGCCTATGATTGACGCCATGCTGAATCAGTTAGAAAAAATGGGCAAAGCGGTGCGGATTCAGGAGGATGCCGACGGGTGTCTTTCCGGAAGCTGCAAAAGTTGCCCGGAAGGTAAAGCCTGCCTGCGCGAATGGTGGGCCTTGCGTTAATTTGCCGCTCCTGCCGGATGGCGCTACGCTAATCCGGCCTACAAATAACTGCAAATGTTCAGGCCGGATAACTCGTTTATGCAGATATCCGTTACTTTAGAAACAATTCAGTTTCTGTTTTAACGCCACCAGCGCTGCGCAAAACTCGGCAGGATGCGAGATAAACGGTGCATGCGCCGCTTTGGCAAACACCAACGACTCGCTCTGTGGCCACAGGGCATCGAGCATCGGGACGACTTTGCGCGGAACCAGTCCATCGAGATAGCCGTACAACCGCAGGAAAGGCATTTCCACCGAGCACAATGGCTCACGCAAATCGACCGTTTTCAGGATCTCCAGCCCGCCATTAAGTACCTCAACATCCGGCATGGGTAAAGCCAGTACCGTTTTCTTCAGCGCTCGCGCATCCTGACGGGCGGTTTCCGTGCCCATCGTTTGCAACGCCAAAAAACGCTCCACCGTACGCTGGAAATCTTCACTCAGTTGCTGCTGGAAACCGGCCAGCACTTCTGGCTTGATGCCCGGCCACTCCTCACGCGCGCTAAAGCAAGGGGATGACGCCACGGTCACCAACGCCTGAACACGCTCAGAATGAGTTAACGCCACCTGGCTTGCAACCAACCCCCCCAGACTCCAGCCGAGCCAGATAGCGTTCTCCGGCGCCTGTTTTAATACCCGCCCAGCCATCTCTTCCAGCGACATCGCGCCGAAACCCTGGCTGCGGCCAAATCCCGGTAAGTCGACAAGATGCAGCGTGAAATGCGAGCTCAGTTCCTCGCTTATGCAATGCCACACTTGCGCATTCAGTCCCCATCCGTGCAGCAGCACAAGATGGCAATTTCCCGAACCCTGGGTCTGCCACCAGATGTCATTCATCAGTTATTGTTCTCTTTTAGCCTAACAGGATGTTTCTATGCTAACAGTACCGGGATTGTGCTGGCTATGCCGAATGCCCCTGACGTTAGGGCATTGGGGGATCTGTTCAGTCTGCGCACGGGCAACGCGTCAGCACGTCAGCCTTTGCCCTCAATGCGGACTCCCTGCCGCCCACGCCGTCGTTCCCTGCGGACGTTGCTTGCAAAAACCCCCACCGTGGCAGCGCCTGGTCACCATCAGCGACTATCTTCCGCCGTTGAGCGGACTTATCCACCAGTTCAAGTTTTCGCGACGCAGTGAAATGGCCTCCGCCCTTTCACGTTTGCTGTTGCTGGAGGTATTACAGGCCCGGCGCGTCAGCGGTCTTCCCCTGCCAGACAGGCTCGTCAGCGTCCCGCTCTGGCAACGACGGCACTGGCGCAGGGGGTTTAATCAGAGCGAATTGCTGTGTCGCCCACTGGCGCACTGGCTGGGTTGCGACTGGGACAGCCGGACCATCTCGCGGGTTCGGGCAACCGCCACGCAGCACCATCTCAGCGCCCGATTGCGTAAACGTAACCTGAAAAACGCCTTTCGCCTTGAATTGCCGGTGCAGGGACTCCATATGGTTATTGTGGATGATGTCGTCACTACCGGAAGTACCGTCGCGGAAATCGCGCAGCTGCTTTTACGCAACGGCGCCGCGACTGTCCAGGTATGGTGCCTGTGTCGAACCTTGTAGAGCCTCGATGATGGGCGTATTATAACCAAGTAAAATAGTCAACTATTAGGCCATTACTATGATCCATATTTCCGATGCTGCACAAGCGCACTTTGCCAAACTGCTGGCAAATCAGGAAGAAGGGACACAAATCCGCGTATTTGTGATTAATCCCGGCACGCCTAACGCTGAATGCGGCGTTTCTTATTGTCCGCCGGACGCCGTGGAAGCAACCGACACCGCCATTAAATTTGACCTGCTGACCGCATATGTTGATGAACTGAGCGCACCGTATCTGGAAGATGCAGAAATCGATTTCGTTACCGACCAGTTAGGTTCCCAGCTGACGCTGAAGGCACCAAACGCCAAAATGCGTAAAGTGGCCGATGATGCACCGCTGATGGAACGCGTGGAGTACATGCTGCAATCACAGATCAATCCACAGCTGGCAGGCCATGGCGGTCGCGTCTCACTGATGGAAATCACCGATGAAGGCTACGCCATTCTGCAGTTTGGCGGCGGCTGTAACGGCTGTTCAATGGTCGATGTGACGCTGAAAGAAGGTATCGAGAAGCAGCTGCTGGCTGAATTCCCTGAACTGAAAGGCGTTCGCGATTTAACCGAACACCAGCGTGGCGAACACTCTTACTACTAAGCCCGTCTGTATTTGCCCGGTAGCCTAATCCCTGCCGGGTCGAAAATTCTTCGCATATCTCCTGCAACAATCTCCCTCATAATTTGACCAGCCTCTCATAATTTAAATTTTGCCTGCCCAGGTGATTTTCAAGCGCCATATGTTACCCGTATCATTCGTATCAGCACCTAACACACACATAATAGTCCGCTAAACTGATTAGTTTTGCAGGCAACCAGCATTGGTGCTGAGAATACTCTGTTCCCGGTCGGGACAATCGGAATTTGTCATCTAAACACTGACGTTACCCATAACAAAGTTAAGGCCAGGTAAATCATGCCATTAGTCATCGTTGCTATCGGTGTAATCTTGTTACTCCTCCTGATGATCCGTTTCAAAATGAACGGTTTCATCGCTCTCGTCCTGGTGGCGCTTGCTGTCGGATTGATGCAAGGGATGCCACTGGATAAAGTCATCGGTTCGATTAAAGCCGGCGTCGGCGGAACCCTTGGCAGCCTCGCCCTGATTATGGGTTTTGGCGCCATGCTGGGCAAAATGCTGGCGGACTGCGGCGGCGCACAGCGCATCGCAACCACCCTGATTGCTAAATTCGGCAAAAAACATATTCAGTGGGCGGTGGTATTAACCGGCTTCACCGTTGGTTTTGCCTTGTTCTACGAAGTTGGTTTCGTACTGATGCTGCCGCTGGTGTTCACCATTGCCGCAGCTGCCAACATCCCGCTATTGTACGTTGGCGTGCCGATGGCTGCGGCGCTGTCCGTAACGCACGGCTTCCTGCCACCGCACCCGGGTCCGACTGCTATCGCCACTATTTTCCATGCAGATATGGGCAAAACCCTGCTGTTTGGTACGATTTTGGCAATCCCGACCGTTATTCTCGCCGGTCCGGTATACGCACGTTTCCTGAAAGGTATCGACAAGCCGATCCCGGAAGGTCTGTACAGCGCAAAAACCTTCACTGAAGAAGAGATGCCTGGCTTTGGCGTCAGCGTCTGGACCTCTCTGGTACCGGTGATCCTGATGGCGATGCGTGCCGTGGCGGAGATGATTCTGCCGAAAGGTCATGCTTTCCTGACGGTTGCAGAATTCCTCGGTGACCCGGTTATGGCAACGCTTATCGCGGTGCTGATTGCGATGTTCACGTTTGGTCTGAACCGTGGACGTTCGATGGATCAGATTAACGACACGCTGGTGTCCTCAATCAAAATCATTGCGATGATGCTGTTGATCATCGGCGGCGGCGGTGCCTTCAAACAGGTCCTGGTTGATAGCGGCGTGGACAAATACATTGCATCAATGATGCACGGCTCTAACGTGTCTCCACTGCTGATGGCATGGTCTATCGCGGCGGTCCTGCGTATCGCACTGGGTTCTGCAACTGTTGCAGCAATCACCGCAGGCGGGATTGTGGCACCACTGATTGCAACGACCGGCGTAAGCCCTGAGCTAATGGTTATTGCGGTGGGTTCCGGTTCGGTCATCTTCTCCCACGTGAACGATCCAGGCTTCTGGCTGTTCAAGGAGTACTTCAACCTGACTATCGGTGAAACCATCAAGTCATGGTCAATGCTGGAAACCATTATCTCCGTCTGCGGCCTGGTAGGGTGTCTGCTGCTGGGTATGGTAGTTTAACAACACACGTTTCAGACAAAAAAAGCCGGGGAATCCCCGGCTTTTTTACTTCTTCTTCGCGGCCACTTTTCGCCGCTTATCCAAATCCTTAATCAGCTTGTTCACTCTCTCATCGGCAAACATCTGCTCCAGCATGGCGGTGAGCTTACGCCGCCAGTTTTTGTACTGGTCGCTGGTCCCCGGAATGTTGACCGGTTCAGCCATATCCAACCAGTCTTCCGGTTGTAGGCCCAGCAGCGCACTGTTGCTGTCAGCGATGTAGCGTTGCATGCCGCGATTAAGAATCGGCGTCATCGACATCAGTGACGCCTTGTGACCAGCACGTTTTGGCAAACAGCCGTACTTGTGCAACGCGTCCAGCAGCCCCTGCTTCGCCAGTTCTCGGTCCTGATACAACCCACGCAGCACAACCTCATCCGGGTACAGGCCCAGCGCCTTACCCAGCGTCAGATCGCCGCTATCCCAATAACCTTTAAGCGTAGGAAGGTCATGCGTCGCCGCGACTGCCATTGATTGTTCCGGGTACGCTTTCGGCGCACGGAAGTTTTTCTCATGGTCATTCTCAAAATAAAGCACTTTATAGGAGTACACGCCGCTGTCGCGCAGCTTGCTGACGATTTCTACCGGCACGGTGCCCAGATCCTCACCAATTACCATGCAATGATGACGTTTACTTTCCAGCGCCAGAATTGAAAGCAGGTCATCGACCGGATAGTGCACGTAAGCGCCGTGATCGGCAGTTTCACCGTAGGGGATCCACCACAGACGCAGCATCGACATAACATGGTCGATACGCAGCGCGCCGCAGTTCTGCATATTGGCGCGCAGCAGTTCGATAAACGGTTCGTAGGCGCGTGCCGTGATGATGTGCGGATCCATCGGCGGCAGCCCCCAGTTTTGCCCGAGCGGACCGAGAATATCCGGCGGAGCGCCAACCGAGGCTTTCAGGCAATACAGCTCGCGGTCGCACCAGGTTTCCGCCCCGCCTTCGGCCACACCAACCGCCAGATCGCGATACAGTCCAATCGGCATCGCAAAACTTTGGCTGGTTTTCCAGCAGTCAGCAAACTGGGTATACGCCAACCACTGTAACCACAGATAGAAATCCACATCGTCACGATGTGCTTCGCAGAAGCGTTTTACTTCCGGTGAGTCCACCGTCTGGAGTGCCTGCGGCCACACCGGCCAGCCCCAGCGCAATGCATCCTCTTGCACCTGATGCGCATGCAGCGCGTCAAAGGCTGCCTGCCAGTACAGGCTATCTCCCTCCCGAGTGACAAACTGGCGAAATGCCGCCATCTGCTCATCGTCACGTGCAGAGAAATTTTTCCATGCCATACGTAACGCGGTCATCTTCAGGACGGTAACGGTAGAGTAATCAACCCATTCACTATCGCGCGCGCGTTGCAGCGCTTGCTGAGTCGCGGGTTTCTGCCACCAGGCCTGCGCCTCTTTACTCAGGCGGAAATCATCTACTGCGTTAACATCAATATAAATAACGTTCAGCCAGCGACGTGACGACGGGCTGTACGGGCTGGCGCTCTCCGGGTTCGCCGGGTACAGCGCATGAATCGGATTGAGCCCGATAAACGCGCCGCCGCGTTGCGCCACATCCACCAGCATGGCGCGCAAATCGCCAAAGTCGCCAATCCCCCAGTTTTTTTCTGAACGCAAGGTGTAGAGCTGAACGCATGCGCCCCACAGCTTCTGCCCGGCTAACAGCGCCTGCGGTTCATAACAGCGTTTTGGCGCCACGATGACGCGACAATGGCTACGCAGCTCACCCTGGGTCAAGGTCAGCGTGTGATATCCCTCCGGCAGCCTGGCCGGAAGGTTGAAAGATTTACCACCGACGGCATGCCCTTTGTGCTGCACGCCCTCTTCGGTAGTCAGCAGCCAGGTAAACTCTCCGCTTCCCTCAACCGCCAGCGGCATTTTCTTACCGGCGGTATAAACCATGACATTCGGCACTGGGGTCACCGCCACCGGAGTGGCGGCGGTGGTGCGATGCATGGCGTCAAGCAAACGCCGCTTGGTTTCGGTACCAATAGACTGCGGTTTACCGTGGGCATTAATGTAATTGGGGCTGATCCCCGCCGCCAGCGCGGCATTATCCAGACGTTTGCTTTCCATCGCGATTCCTTAACGTTTCGCCTGCCAGATACGCGCCTGATAATCGCGGATGGAGCGATCTGAACTGAACATGCCGCAACGGGCAGTATTCAGAATCGCCGCCCGGGTCCAGGCTTCCTGGTCACGATACAACACGTCAACCTGCTTCTGCGCTTCAACGTAAGCCGCGAAGTCTGCCATCACCAGATACGGATCACCGCCCTGCTTGCCGATACTGTGCAGCATCTGGTCAAAAGCATGTTTGTCGCCGTTGCTGTATTTCCCGCTTTCCAGCTCTTTCAGGACCGCATCCAGTACTTTGTCTTTCTTACGCCATTTCACCGGATCGTAACCTTTGGCCTTGAGCGCCTTCACCTCTTCCACAGTATGACCAAAGATAAAGATATTCTCGTCGCCCACTTTTTCGGCGATTTCGACGTTTGCACCATCCAGCGTACCGACGGTTAAGGCACCGTTCAGCGCCAGCTTCATGTTGCCGGTGCCGGAAGCCTCTTTCCCTGCTGTTGAGATCTGCTCGGAGATATCCGCCGCCGGGATCAGCATTTCCGCCGCCGAGACACAATAATCCGGCAGGAACACGACTTTCAGCTTGTCACCCACTTGCGGGTCGTTATTGATGGTTTCCGCCACCTTATTGATGGCGAAGATGATATTTTTCGCCAGGTAGTAACCCGGCGCGGCTTTCGCGCCAAACAGGAATACGCGCGGCACGCGATCGGCCTGCGGGTTCTCACGAATTTCTTTGTACAACGCCAGAATATGCAGCAGGTTCAGGTGCTGACGCTTGTACTCATGCAGGCGTTTGATCTGAATATCAAAAATCGCGTTAGTCGTTATTTCAATACCGGTACGCGCTTTAATAAACTTCACCAGACGCGCTTTGTTCGCCAGCTTGATGTCACGATACTGCTGACGGAACTTCGCGTCGTCGGCGTATTTTTCCAGATTAATCAGCTGGTCGAGATCGTTGGCCCACTCTTTTTTCAGCGATTTATCCAACAGCGCGGCAAGCGCCGGGTTGCACTGCTTAATCCAGCGACGTGGGGTAATCCCATTAGTGACGTTGTGGAATTTGTTCGGCCACAGTTGGTGATATTCCGGGAACAGATCTTTCACCACCAGATCGGAGTGCAGTGCCGCCACACCGTTAACCGCAAAGCCGCTGACCACACACATGTTGGCCATGCGCACCTGTTTGTTATGTACCACCGCCAGCTTCGCCCAGACTTCAGCATCACCCGGCCAGGTTTTATCGACCAACATCTTAAAGCGGTCGTTAATCTCTTTGATGATTTGCATATGGCGCGGCAGTAGCGCTTTCACCAGCTTCTCGTCCCAGCACTCCAGCGCCTCTGGCATCAGAGTATGGTTGGTATAAGCAAAGGTTTTGCTGGTGATGGCCCACGCATCGTCCCAGCTCATCTGGTGCTCATCAATCAGTACACGCAACAGCTCGGGAATAGCGATGGTCGGGTGAGTATCGTTGAGCTGGATAACTTCAAAATCAGCCAGCTCATGAAGTTTACGCCCAGCCAGATGATGGCGGCGCAGAATATCGGCTACGGAGCAGGCGCACTGGAAGTACTGCTGCATCAGGCGCAGCTTTTTACCTGCCGTGTGGTTGTCGTTAGGATACAGCACTTTGGTCAGTTTTTCGGCGTCGATACCCTGCTGCTCTGCGCGCAGGAAATCACCGTCGTTGAATTTTGTCAGGTTAAACGGATGCGCGTGGCTGGCCTGCCACAAACGCAGCGGCTGCGCCACGCCATTACGGTAGCCGAGAACCGGTAGATCCCAAGCCTGACCGGTGATGATGAATCCCGGCTCCCAGTGGCCTTGTTTGCTGACCTTGCCGCCAATCCCTACCTGCACATCCAGCGCTTCGTTGTGACGGAACCACGGATAGCTGTCGCGATGCCAGTCGTCCGGGGCTTCCATCTGCTGCCCATCGGCAAAGGACTGACGGAACAGGCCGTATTGATAGTTGAGGCCATAACCCGTCGCCGACTGGCCGACAGTCGCCATCGAATCGAGGAAGCAGGCTGCCAGACGCCCCAACCCACCGTTACCCAACGCCGGATCGATCTCTTCTTCAAGCAGATCGGTCAGGTTGACGTCATGCGCTTTAAGCTCATCGCTCACCCCCTGATACCAGCCGAGGTTGAGTAAGTTGTTGCCGGTCAGACGGCCAATCAAAAACTCCATCGAGATGTAGTTAACATGACGCTGGTTTTTTGCCGGCTTAGCCGCAGGCTGGGCGCTGAGTAACTCAGCCAACGCCCCACTCACTGCCTGCCACCACTGGCGTGACGTCATTTCTTGAGCCGACAGTAAACCGAAGCGCTGCCACTGACGCGTCAGGGCAGCCTGAAATTGATCTTTATTGAAAGTAGGCTGTGACATAGGGGTTCCAGATCCTTAGGTAATAAAACAACGTTATCGCTAGTTTGCCTGGCTCGTTGTTGACATTCCTCATCCTGGCACGGATTAGGCAGGGAGGAGGAGCGGGGATGAGCATAAAAGTGTGATCGACACCGCTTAAAGGGAAGCGTAATCACCCATGGGCCACGGCGTCCCCCTTATTACCGGGCAATTAATCGACAATATCAAATAGAGGGGTGACGATGGGAAACAATGTGTAAACAGAGAAATAGTTTCTAACCTGAAACACCTGTGATGAATAAGATGATTCACATAAAAACTTTAAATCGGCCACAAAATTCGGACATTTTTATTAACCCGCCGAATAACCTTGCAAAGAGATGGGGTTTTTTACGCATCGTAAAAATCGCGACGGATCCAGTCACCACGCCTGTTGCGACTCTTTAAAGTAATTATTGCAATAGATGTATAGATTTGTGACATAGTGCAAAATCAGACACACAAAAAGGCCGCTTAGCTTGCATAAAACATTAATCTGGCCGACCTTATACCCATTAATTACGAAGCGCAAAAAAAATCATTCTTCCCCCATGTTCACACAGTGAAGTGACAAACATATGTTGATTCCGTCTAAATTAAGTCGTCCGGTTCGACTCGACCATACGGTGGTCCGCGAGCGCCTGTTGGCTAAACTTTCCGGCGTGAATAATTTCAGGCTTGCCCTGATAACAAGTCCCGCTGGCTATGGAAAAACGACGCTGGTCTCACAATGGGCAGCGGGGAAGAACGACTTAGGCTGGTACTCACTGGATGAAGGCGATAATCAACAAGAGCGTTTTGCCAGCTATCTGATCGCCGCTATTCAGCAGGCAACCGGTGGACACTGCACCACCAGCGAAGCGATGGTGCAAAAGCGCCAATACGCCAGTCTGACGTCACTGTTTGCACAGCTATTTATTGAACTGGCCGAGTGGCATCGCCCACTCTACCTGGTGGTGGACGATTATCATCTGATCTCCAACCCAGCTATCCACGAAGCGATGCGTTTCTTCCTGCGTCACCAGCCTGAAAATCTCACGCTGGTCGTGTTGTCGCGCAATCTCCCACAGTTGGGCATTGCCAACCTGCGAGTACGCGATCAGTTGCTGGAGATAGGCAGCCAGCAACTGGCGTTTAACCACCAGGAAGCCAAACAATTTTTCGATCGCCGTTTGTCTTCTCCTATCGAAGCAGCGGAAAGCAGTCGAATGTGCGACGACGTTGCGGGCTGGGCCACGGCGTTACAGCTGATTGCCCTCTCCGCCCGCCAGAACAACCATTCTGCACACCAGTCCGCACGCCGCCTCGCGGGGATAAACGCCAGCCATTTGTCCGATTATCTGGTTGATGAAGTGCTGGACAGCGTTGACCTCGGCACCCGTCACTTCCTGCTGAAAAGCGCCATTCTGCGCTCCATGAACGACGCGCTGATCGTCCGGGTTACCGGGGAAGAAAATGGCCAGATGCGGCTGGAGGAGATCGAGCGCCAGGGATTATTTCTGCAGCGGATGGATGACGTCGGTGAATGGTTCAGCTATCACCCGCTGTTTGGCAGCTTTTTACGTCAACGCTGTCAGTGGGAACTGGCGAGCGAACTGCCCGAAATACACCGCGCGGCTGCTGAAAGCTGGATGGCGCAAGGTTTTCCCAGCGAAGCTATCCACCATGCGCTGGCGGCAGGCGATGCCCATATGCTGCGCGATATCCTGCTTAACCATGCGTGGGGACTGTTTAACCACAGTGAGCTGACGCTACTGGAAGAATCCCTGAAAGCGCTGCCATGGGAAAGCCTGCTGGAAAATCCGCGTCTGGTTCTGCTGCAAGCGTGGCTGATGCAAAGCCAGCACCGCTACAGCGAGGTGAATACCCTGCTGGCACGCGCTGAGCAGGAAATGAAAGGCGACATGGAGCCGACGCTGCATGCCGAATTTAACGCCCTGCGAGCGCAGGTCGCGATTAACGACGGAAATCCTGATGAAGCCGAGCGTCTGGCGAAACTGGCACTGGATGAGCTACCCATCGCCTGGTTCTACAGCCGAATCGTCGCCACCTCGGTGCACGGCGAAGTTCTGCACTGTAAGGGCGACCTCACGCGTTCTCTGGCGTTGATGCAGCAAACCGAACAAATGGCGCGCCATCATGACGTCTGGCATTACGCCCTGTGGAGTCTTATTCAGCAAAGTGAAATCTTGTTTGCCCAGGGCTTTTTGCAGGCCGCCTGGGAAATCCAGGAAAAAGCGTTCCAGTTGATCAAAGAGCAGCATCTCGAACAGCTACCGATGCACGAGTTCCTGGTGCGCATCCGTGCGCAGCTCCTGTGGGCATGGGCGCGCCTGGACGAAGCGGAAACGTCTGCCCGCTCGGGTATTGAACTGCTTTCCACTTTCCAGCCGCAGCAGCAGCTACAGTGCCTGGCACTGCTGGTTCAGTGTTCGCTGGCGCGGGGCGATCTGGACAACGCGCGTAGCCTGCTCAACCGTCTGGAAAACCTGCTGGGTAATGGCCACTATCACAGCGACTGGATCTCGAACGCTGATAAAGTCCGGGTGATTTACTGGCAAATGGTCGGCGACAAAAATTCAGCCGCCAACTGGCTGCGCCACACGCCGAAACCGGAATTCGCCAATAACCACTTCCTGCAAGGCCAATGGCGCAACATCGCCCGCGCGCAGATCCTGCTGGGCGAATTTGAACCGGCTGAGATTGTGCTGGAAGAGTTGAATGAAAATGCGCGCAATCTGCGTCTGATGAGCGATCTGAACCGCAACCTGCTACTGCTTAATCAGTTGTACTGGCAGGCAGGGCGCAAAAATGACGCACAGCGCGTGTTACTCGACGCGTTACAGCTGGCGAACCGCACCGGGTTTATCAGTCACTTTGTTATCGAAGGTGAGGCTATGGCGCAGCAACTGCGTCAGCTGATTCAGCTCAATACGCTGCCGGAACTCGATCAGCATCGCGCCCAACGCATTTTGCGTGAGATTAACCAGCACCATCGCCATAAATTCGCCCACTTCGATGAAGGGTTCGTTGAGCGTCTGCTTACGCACCCGGAAGTACCGGAGCTTATCCGCACCAGCCCGCTGACCCAGCGCGAATGGCAGGTTTTGGGACTGATTTATTCGGGCTACAGCAACGAGCAGATCGCCGGAGAGCTGGCCGTCGCGGCAACGACTATCAAGACGCACATCCGCAATTTGTACCAAAAACTCGGCGTCGCACATCGCCAGGATGCAGTGCAACATGCGCAGAAGCTGCTGAAGATGATGGGATATGGGGTGTAGTGAGAGCCTGACGAGCGATGCTAATCAGGCCTGTAATTAACTTAGCACAGCTCTAACTGAATATGATGGTCAGCGATCACCTGCATCACGCCTGCGGGCGGTAGCGTGTCAGTATACACCGCATCCACCATGCTGATACTGCCCATATTCACCATCGCGTTACGACCAAACTTCGAGTGATCCACCACCAGCATCACATGGCGTGAATTCTCAATAATCGCGCGTTTGGTGCGGACTTCGTGATAATCAAATTCCAGCAGGGAACCATCGCTGTCGATGCCGCTGATGCCTAAAATGCCGAAATCCAGACGGAACTGAGAAATAAAGTCGAGGGTCGCTTCGCCCATAATACCGCCGTCACGGCTACGCAGTTCGCCACCCGCCAGAATAATACGGAAATCCTCTTTCGCCATCAGGGTATTCGCCACATTGAGGTTGTTGGTCACAATGCGTAAATTGCTGTGACTGAGCAGCGCGTGGGCCACCGCTTCCGGGGTAGTGCCGATATCAATAAATAGCGTCGAGCCGTTCGGGATCTGCGTGGCGACTTTGCGGGCAATGCGCTCTTTTTCAGCCGTCTGCGTCGCTTTACGGTCATGCCACGGGGTATTGACCGAGCTGGATGGCAGCGCCGCGCCGCCGTGATGTCGCAAAATCATATTCTGATCGGCCAGATCGTTGAGATCGCGGCGAATCGTCTGTGGGCTGACGGAAAAATGCTCCACCAGCTCCTCGGTGCTGACGTATCCTTGTTTCTTTACCAGTTCGATGATCGCGTCATGTCGTTGTGTTTGTTTCATTATAGTTCCCTGAAAATATAGAATTCGTCTATCAGGCGTTATCGTTGCAGGCCGTCTGGGCATGGCCAGCGCGCAGAAACCGCAGCGTACTTACGGTACGTGAGGATTTTGAGCACTGCCCTGGCTCATACAGGCAAATAAGATTACCTACAGGCGAATTTCTACGTTCGTTTTCGCACATGAATAGTATCAGCAAACGCCATTGCCAGACCCACGGCCAGCCCGGCGATATGTGCGCCATTCGCCATCGACATACCGAACACATCAAACCAGCCGGCAACAATCCAGATCAAAGCAAAGATAATCAAACCACGCTGCAGGAAAATACCGCTTTGCGGATCGCGCTCGCCGCGCAACCACACGTAGCCCATCAGCGCATATACCACGCCAGACAACCCACCAAACCACGGGCCGCTAAACTTCTGCTGAACATACCCGCTCAGCAGGGCGCTAATCACGGTAATGACTATCAGTTTTCCGCTACCCAGACGTTTTTCCACCGCGCCGCCGAGATACCACCACCACAGCAGGTTGAACAGAATATGCATCAGCGAGAAGTGCATAAAAGCGTGGGTGAAATAACGCCAGAATTCAAATTTCAGCGAAGGATCAAACGGCCATGCCAGCCAGAGCATCACCGCCTGGTCGCCCAGCGCGCTCATCGCGATAAACACCAGCACGCATGCGGCCATCACTATCCAGGTTACCGGGCCTGCACGTTCGCGCAATGTGGCAAGGAAAGGATAACGCTGATAGCGTAAACCGCTGTCGGTCTGACCCGACTGCCAGCTTGCCGCGAGGTAACGCGGGTCGCCCGGGTTCTCCAGAAATTGCGCCAGTTCGGCGCGTACGCGCTCGGCCTGGGACTCATCCGCCAGCCAGACATCCGTTTGCTGATGTTGTTGAATTGTCAGGATAACGCCCTGTGTCGCCATATAATCAACAAATGCCTGCGCCACGCGGGGGTTAGCAAAAGAGGTAATCATCAACATGGTTGCTGTCGCTTATTCCACACAAAAGAGGACAGTATATAGACCCTGCCTGTTTCAGGCTGCATCTTTGTTAGCTTACGAACCGTATGCCACTTCTGCCGGAAAATGTCGATGCCAGGCGTCGAAGCCGCCGTCAACGCTGTAAACCGCGTCATAGCCTTGCTGAAGAAGATATTGCGCCGCGCCTTTACTGCTGTTGCCGTGATAACACATTACTAACACAGTGGTGTCAAAATCATGCTCACGCATAAATAACCCAAGCGTGTCGTTCGTCAGATGAAACGCCTGCGGGGCGTGCCCCATCGCATAGCTTTGCGGGTCGCGGATATCCACTAGCACCGCAGCGCCCTGATTCAGCTTCTGATGCGCTTCTTCGACATTAATACATTCAAACTGATCCATTGCTCTCTCTTCTTAATATTGCAGGTGACGCTTTTCAGACATGTTACTTCTTAGTGTACGTCCCGACGGCAGTTAAACGCCATAATGTTATATGTATCACTGTAAATTGTTTATCCGATGTTACCAATAGCGCAATTCTTTGCTATTATGCTCGATAACGAACATTAATGAGCTATAACGAAAGTGCGAGAGGCCAGCATGGAAACCAAAGATCTGATTGTGATAGGTGGAGGCATCAACGGTGCCGGTATCGCGGCAGATGCCGCTGGACGCGGTTTATCCGTGCTGATGCTGGAAGCGCAGGATTTAGCCTGTGCCACCTCTTCCGCCAGCTCCAAACTCATCCACGGTGGCCTGCGCTACCTGGAACACTATGAATTTCGACTGGTGAGTGAAGCGCTGGCCGAGCGTGAAGTGCTGTTGAAAATGGCACCGCATATCGCCTTCCCGATGCGCTTTCGACTGCCCCATCGCCCGCACCTGCGTCCGGCGTGGATGATTCGTATTGGTCTGTTTATGTACGATCATCTGGGCAAACGCACCAGTTTACCAGGTTCTACCGGTTTGCGTTTTGGCGCGGATTCTGTAATGAAACCTGAGATTGTGCGCGGTTTCGAATATTCTGACTGCTGGGTAGACGATGCACGACTGGTTTTGGCAAACGCCCAAATGGTCGTACGTAAAGGCGGAGAGGTGTTAACCCGCACGCGTGCCACTTCCGCGCGCCGTGAAAACGGTTTGTGGATTGTGGAAGCTGAAGATATTGATACCGGCAAAAAGCACACCTGGCAGGCGCGTGGTCTGGTCAACGCCACCGGCCCGTGGGTGAAAGAGTTCTTCGACGACGGCATGCATCTGCCATCACCGTACGGTATTCGCCTGATTAAAGGCAGCCACATCGTGGTGCCACGCGTCCATACCCAGAAGCAAGCTTATATTCTGCAAAACGAAGATAAACGTATTGTGTTTGTCATCCCATGGATGGACGAATTCTCAATCATCGGGACGACTGACGTCGAATACAAAGGCGACCCGAAAGCGGTGAAAATTGATGAGAGTGAAATCAATTACCTGCTTAAGGTCTACAACGCACACTTTAAGAAACAACTGGGCCGTGATGATATCGTCTGGACTTACTCGGGCGTGCGTCCGTTGTGCGACGATGAGTCCGACTCACCGCAGGCAATCACCCGTGATTACACGCTGGATATCCACGACGAAAACGGCAAAGCGCCGCTGCTGTCGGTCTTTGGCGGTAAGCTGACGACCTATCGTAAGCTGGCTGAGCACGCGATGGAAAAACTGGCGTCGTACTATCAGGGCATCGGTCCGGCGTGGACCAAAGAGTGCGTTCTCCCAGGCGGAGACATCGGCGGCGATCGCGAAGATTACGCGGCCAAACTGCGCCGTCGCTACCCGTTCCTGACCGAGTCGCTGGCGCGCCATTATTCACGCACCTACGGCAGCAATACCGAATGGATTATCGGCGAAGCCACCTCGCTTGCCGAGTTAGGTGAAGACTTCGGCCACGAGTTCTATGAGGCCGAACTGAAGTATCTGGTTGACCACGAATGGGTTCGTCGTGCAGACGATGCGCTGTGGCGTCGTACGAAAGAAGGGATGTGGCTGAACGCCGAGCAGCAGTCGCGCATGACCCAGTGGCTGGCTGAATACATTGAGAAGCGCCAACTGTCGCTGGCGTCCTGATAAAAATGCCGGGTGGCGGCTGACGCCTTATCCGGCCTACAAAAGTGCATAACTACAAAAGTGCATAACTACAAAAGTGCATAAACGTAGGCCGGGCAAGCGAAGCACCCCCGGGCATTTTGCCGGATGGTGGGTAGCGAAAGGTTTCAACAGCAAAATAACGTTGCAGATATGTCACTATCACGTAAGGTTATTTGCCACCAATTCTTCCCAAATTAGGAGCAATAATACTGAATGCCAGTAACTGTAGTGGCGCAGTGACAACATCCAGAGCAACTGTAAAAGGGGCCAGAATCCATTTTCCTTGATTTGAAGAGTATTGATATTTTACAAACTCAACGGTAAAAGGATGATAAAACTTCATTATTTTTCTAGGGTCTTGCTCAACATTCTTTTTATGGATCGTACCTTCAAGCCCATTATACGTACGCTGACAATCATTTTTTATACATGAGAATCCTTTCTCAAGGATTTGTTTTTTATCATCCTCATTCTGAGCCTGATAATTAATTTTTAACAAACCAGTGAAATTTTTCTTACTTGTATCAATAGCAAAATTAGCATGTTCATCTACTGATAATTGCTCACGATGAATATTCTTATTATTCAGCAGATTTATAATTTCATCCCCTCCCTTATACAGCAAGTAATCAAAGCTTCTGCCAATAAAGACCCATCCCTTCTCACCATTTGTATTCTCAGCAAGAGATAACCCTCTGATCTCATCAGAGCGCCATTTTTTTGAAGTGGATGATATTCCCTGAGTACTGTCATCAAGCATCATCGTCATACATCCAGATAATAGACCGGTACTAACAATAGCCAACAATACGCCTCTAGCTGCCTGTCTAATCGAGTGTTTTTTCCCTTTGCTCATACTTTCAATCCATCTAAATAAGATTTGCAATATCAAAACTGTTATTGCTAGCACATTAGTAAAAAATAAAGGCAGTAACGACATTCGCTACTGCCTGAACAGATTATATTAGCAGCCGTGTAATAGTTACAACCGCACCGAATCAATATGCCAGATGTTTTCGGCGTACTCTTTGATCGTCCTGTCAGATGAGAAGTAGCCCATGTTGGCGATATTAATCATCGACCTGGTAGTCCACTCTTCCGGGTGACGATACAGTTCATCAACCTTATCCTGACAATCAACGTAACTGCGATAATCCGCCAGCACCTGATAGTGGTCGCCAAAGTTGATCAATGAGTCCACCAGGTCGCGATAGCGTCCCGGCTCCTCTGGGCTGAATACGCCACTGCCGATCTGCGTCAGCACCTGGTGCAGCTCTTCGTCTTTCTCGTAATATTCACGCGGCTTGTAGCCCTGACTACGTAAGGCTTCAACCTCTTCCGCCGTATTACCAAAGATAAAGATATTTTCTGCGCCCACATGTTCCAGCATCTCGACATTGGCACCATCCAGCGTACCGATGGTCAACGCGCCGTTCAGCGCAAATTTCATGTTACTGGTCCCGGAGGCTTCGGTCCCAGCTAGTGAAATCTGCTCAGACAGGTCGGCAGCAGGAATTATCACCTGTGCCAGGCTGACACTGTAGTTCGGGATAAACACCACTTTCAGTTTGTCGCCAATTTGCGGATCGTTATTGATCACTTTCGCGACATCGTTGATCAGATGAATGATGTGCTTCGCCATGTAATAGGCCGAAGCCGCTTTACCGGCGAAGATATTCACGCGCGGCACCCACTCAGCGTCAGGATCGGCCTTCATGCGATTGTAGCGGGTGATCACATGCAGCACGTTCATCAGCTGGCGTTTGTATTCATGAATACGTTTGATCTGCACATCAAACAGCGATTTCGGATTCACCACCACGTTAAGCTGCTGGGCAATAAGCGTGGCCAGACGCTTTTTGTTCTCCAGCTTCGCTCGGCGTACCGCCTGGTTCACCAACGGGAAATCACAGTGCTGTTCAAGCTCGCTTAGCTGACTGAGATCGGTACGCCAGGTGCGGCCAATATTCTCATCCAGCACCTCGGAGAGCGGCGGGTTAGCCAGTGCCAGCCAACGACGCGGCGTCACGCCGTTGGTAACGTTACAGAATCGGGTCGGGAAGATCTTCGCAAAGTCAGCGAACAGCGACTGCACCATCAGGTTGGAGTGCAGCTCGGAAACACCGTTAACCTTGTGGCTTACCACTACCGCCAGCCATGCCATACGCACCCGGCGGCCGTTGGATTCATCGATGATCGACGTCCGCCCCAGTAGAGCGGTGTCGTTCGGATACTGTTCCTGAAGCGTCTTCAGGAAGTAGTCATTGATCTCAAAGATGATTTGCAGATGACGCGGCAGGATTTTGCCCAGCATATCAACAGGCCATGTCTCCAGCGCTTCGCTCATCAAGGTGTGGTTGGTATACGAGAAGACCTGGCAACAGACCTCAAACGCGTCGTCCCAGCTGAATTTGTGCTCATCGATTAGCAAGCGCATCAGCTCAGGGATCGACAGCACCGGATGGGTGTCGTTGAGGTGAATAGCTATTTTATCCGCCAGGTTATCGTAAGTTTTGTGCAGTTGATAATGACGATTCAGAATGTCCTGCACTGTGGAGGAGACCAGGAAATACTCCTGGCGTAAGCGCAGTTCGCGTCCTGAATAGGTAGAGTCATCCGGGTAAAGCACACGGGAGACGTTCTCGGAGTGGTTTTTATCTTCCACCGCCGCAAAATAGTCACCCTGGTTGAATTTCCCAAGGTTGATCTCGCTACTGGCCTGGGCACTCCACAGGCGCAGCGTGTTGGTGGCGTCGGTGTCGTAACCGGGGATAATCTGGTCGTAGGCAACCGCGAGGATCTCTTCGGTTTCTATCCAGCGCGTTTTCTTGCCTTCCTGCTGTATACGCCCGCCAAAGCGTACTTTGTAGCGCGTATTGTGGCGTTTGAACTCCCATGGGTTGCCGTATTCCAGCCAGTAGTCCGGCGACTCTTTCTGTCGGCCATCGACAATGTTCTGCTTGAACATGCCGTAATCATAACGAATACCGTAGCCGCGTCCCGGCAGCCCAAGCGTTGCCAGCGAGTCCAGGAAACAGGCCGCCAGACGCCCGAGACCGCCGTTGCCAAGACCCGGGTCGTTTTCTTCATCGATCAGATCTTCAAGATCCAACCCCATACCTTCCAGCGCATTTTTAACATCGTCATAAATGCCCAATGATAACAGTGCATTGGAAAGCGTGCGGCCAATCAGAAACTCCATTGACAGGTAATAGACCTGACGAGTTTCCTGGGATAATTGCGCACGGTTAGAACGCAGCCAGCGCTCCACGAGACGATCGCGCACCGCGAACAACGTGGCGTTCAGCCACTCATGTTTATTGGCAATGACCGGGTCTTTACCAATCGTGAACATCAGCTTGTAGGCAATAGAATGCTTAAGTGCCTCTACGCTGAGTGTGGGCGATGCATAAGTAAATGGAGCATTCATATAGGTGATTCCTGGATATCTATTTCAAGCGATAGTAAAGCTCACGGTATGACTTCGCCGCGACTTGCCAGCTAAAATCCATGGTCATGGCCTGACGTTGTACAAACCGCCACAGCGAAGGCCGGGACCACAATACGAAAGCACGCCGGATCGCGCGTAACAGCGACCAGGCATTACTATCTTCAAATACAAACCCACTGGCGATACCGTCCGCCAGGTTTTCCAGCGAACTGTCAGAGACCGTATCAGCCAGCCCGCCGGTGCGCCGCACCAGCGGCAGCGTGCCGTACTTCAGTCCATACAATTGCGTTAAGCCACACGGCTCAAAACGGCTGGGAACCAAAATGACGTCGGCCCCACCCATGATGCGATGCGAGAAGGCTTCGTGATAACCAATCTGTACGCCCACCTGCCCCGGATGTTCCGCCGCTGCGGCGAGGAAACCTTCCTGCAACACCGGATCGCCCGCGCCAAGTAACGCCAGTTGTCCCCCCTGCTCTAACAACCCCGGCAGCGCTTCCAGCACCAGATCCAACCCTTTCTGGCTGGTCAGGCGGCTGACTACGGCAAACAGCGGCACTTTGTCGTTAACCTTAAGTCCCATCGCGATCTGTAGCTGACGTTTGTTCTCCGCCTTCTCTTCCAGCGTGTCACGCGTATAGCGCGACGCCAACAGCAGATCGGTTTCCGGGCTCCAGATTTTTTCATCAACGCCGTTCAGAACGCCGGAAAGACGCCCTTCGCGATGGCGCTGCTGCAACAAACCTTCCATGCCGTAGGCGAACTGCGGTTCGGTAATTTCCCGCGCGTAGGTCGGACTGACCGCCGTAATGTGGTCGGCGTAGTACAACCCGGCTTTCAGGAACGAAATCTGCCCGTTAAACTCCAGTCCGTGCACGTTAAAGAACGACCATGGCAATTGGATGTCATCCATATGCTTTGCATAAAACATGCCTTGATACGCAAGGTTGTGTACGGTAAACACCGATTTCGCCGGATGGCCGCGCGCCGCCAGATAAGCCGGAGCCAGGCCGGCATGCCAGTCGTGCGCGTGCACCACATCCGGGCGCCAGAATGGGTCAAAGCCGCAGGCCATTTCACAGCCAACCCAGCCCAACAGCGCAAAACGCAGCACGTTATCGGTATACGCAAACAGGTTAGTGTCGTGATACGGGCTACCGGGACGGTCATAAAGATGCGGCGCGTCAATCAGGTAAATACCGACACCGTTGTAGTGACCGAATAAAAGCGTGACCCGCCCAGCGAAGGTATCCCGGCGCGTCACGACCTGCGCATCGGGAATGCCGCGACGGATATCAGGAAATGCCGGGAGCAGTACGCGGGCATCTACACCGTCCGCTATTTGCGCTGCGGGTAGCGCCCCAAGAACATCCGCCAGTCCCCCAGTTTTTAACAGGGGGAACATCTCTGAACATACGTGTAAAACCTGCATTATCGCTCCTGTTTGATCTGCAGTTTGCGCAGCATTTCACGCGTGACCAGCACAATACCTTCCTCTGAACGGTAGAAGCGACGTGCATCTTCTTCCGCGTTTTCACCAATTACCATGCCTTCAGGAATAACGCAGGCGCGGTCGATGATGCAGCGACGTAAGCGGCATGAGCGTCCCACCCACACTTCAGGTAACAACACTGCCGAATCAATGTTACAGAATGAATTCACCCGCACGCGCGGGAACAGAACGGACTGCACCACCACAGAACCCGAAATAATACAGCCGCCGGAAACCAGCGAGTTCAACGTCATTCCGTGGCTACCCGAACGGTCCTGAACAAATTTCGCTGGTGGCAGCGATTCCATATGCGTACGGATTGGCCAGTCCTGGTCGTACATATCCAGTTCAGGCGTCACTGAAGCCAGATCAAGGTTCGCTTTCCAGTAGGCTTCCAGTGTTCCCACATCGCGCCAGTACGGCTCGGATTCCGGGTCAGACTGCACGCAGGACAATGGGAATGGATGTGCGTACGCCATGCCAGCTTCGGTGATTTTTGGGATGATGTCTTTGCCAAAATCGTGACTGGATTTTTCATCGAGATCGTCTTCCGCCAGCAGTTCATACAGATAATCGGCGTTGAAGACGTAGATCCCCATACTGGCAAGCGATTTGGTCGGATCGCCAGGCATCGCCGGCGGGTTGGCTGGTTTTTCAACAAACTCGATAATTTTATCGGTGTCGTCCACATCCATCACGCCAAACGCGCTGGCTTCTTCGATCGGCACCGGCATACAGGCCACAGTGCAGCGCGCGCCTTTCTCGACGTGGTCGATCAGCATGCGTGAGTAGTCCTGCTTATAAATATGATCGCCCGCGAGGATCACCACGTATTCCGCTTTATAGCGTCGAATGATGTCCAGGTTTTGGGTCACTGCGTCCGCCGTGCCGCGATACCAATTTTCACCCTGCATTCTCTGCTGGGCAGGCAGCAGATCGACGAACTCGTTCATCTCTTCGCTGAAGAACGACCAGCCGCGCTGAATATGCTGCACCAGCGTGTGGGACTGGTACTGAGTGATCACGCCGATACGGCGGATCCCGGAGTTAATACAGTTGGATAAAGCAAAATCGATAATGCGGAACTTACCGCCAAAGTGCACGGCAGGCTTGGCACGTTTGTTGGTTAAATCTTTCAGACGGGTTCCGCGGCCACCGGCCAGGATCAGGGCAACAGATTTTAATGGCAGCTGGCGCGCCAACATTACACGATCGTTCTTCTCTAAACTCACCATGACTAACTCCTTTTTATCTTCTCTGGAACACACACAGTCCGTGCGCAGGTCCCTGCCAGACAGCCGTAAGCACCGGATTATCCTCTCCGGCAAATGGGGGAATAGCGTGCCATTCCCCTTCAGGTAAAACGATATCTGTCACCTCAAGCGTGGCGTTTATTGCAATCAGGAAACGGTCTGAAAGCTGGATTTGCATCTGCCTCGGGCCGTTTTGCCACTCATCCGCACTTAAGGGTTGTGCGTACTTATTCAGCCAACGAACATTGCCATCGCCCTCTTCCCACCAGCAATCCCCCGTTAATGCGGGTATTTGCCGGCGCAGATGAATCAGCGCGGCAGTAAATGTGGTTAACCCACTGTTTGCCTGCTGCCAGCCCAGCCACGTTAAGGCGTTATCCTGACAGTAAGCGTTATTGTTGCCGTGCTGGCTATGACCATGCTCATCGCCCGCCAGCAACATCGGCGTCCCCTGGGAAAGCAACAGCGTGGTTAACAGCGCATGAATGCTGTCACGCCGCCGCTCAATCAGGTCCAGCGTGCCACCTAATCCTTCTTTACCATGATTGTCGCTGTAGTTATTGCTAGTACCGTCGCGATTTTCCTCACCATTCGCTTCATTGTGCTTATTTGTGAAGCAAACACAGTCGCGTAGCGTAAAACCGTCGTGCGCGGTCACCAGATTCACCGTGGCACTGGGTTTGCGGCCCTGGCGTTTAAACACATCGCTGGATGCGGCAAAACGCCCGGCAAACTCGCCCAACGAGAGATTACGCTGGAGCCAAAAGCGTCGCGTCGCATCGCGGAAATGGTCATTCCACTCGGCAAACGGCGGGGGAAAATTCCCCACCTGATACCCGCCTTCACCAATATCCCACGGTTCCGCAATCAGCTTAACGCGTGAGAGCAGCGGACAGTTTTGGATCGCGGTAAACAGCGGCGCATCCTGACGAAACGCAGGCGTACGCCCCATGACGGAAGCCAAATCAAAGCGAAAGCCATCCACATGGCAGGTTTCAACCCAGTAGCGCAGGCATTCACATGCGTATTCCACAACGCCAGGATGGCTCAGATTGAGGGTGTTCCCACAACCGGTCCAGTTGTAGTAATCGCCATCATCCCTGATCCAATAATAGCTACGGTTATCAATTCCGCGCAGTGAGAAGACGGGGCCGTCGAGATCCAGCTCGGCACTGTGGTTCAAAACGATGTCGAGAATGACCTCAATTCCCGCTTTGTGCAGCGCTTTTACCGCATCGCGAAACTCATCGAGTGCGCTCTCCGGCGAACAGGCATAGGCCGGATGTAACGCGAACATTGCCACCGGGTTGTATCCCCAGTAGTTCGACAGACCCAGCCGTTGAAGCCGCGGCTCGCTGGCGAAATGCGCCACCGGTAACAGCTCCAGCGCGGTAATGCCGAGGCGCTTGAAATAGTCGAGCATCACCGGATGACCCAACGCTTTGTAAGTCCCGCGAATCTCTTCCGGCAAGTCAGGATGCAAATACGTCAGCCCTTTGACGTGGGCTTCGTAAATCACGGTATTGCCCCACGGCGTGCGCGGTGGGACATCATCCTCCCAGTCATAATGGTCGGACACCACCACGCCCTTCAGCGCGATGGCTGCGTTATCATGGTGATTCGGTTCATTTAGCCCGCCGTGTAGCAGCGGATTATCTTTTAACTCGCCCTCTACCCGACGCGCGCAAGGGTCGAGCAGCAGTTTCGCCGGATTAAACCGGTGGCCCTGCTGTGGTTGCCACGGACCATGTACACGATAGCCATAGCGCAGACCGGGACGGGCGTTGGCCAGATAGCCGTGCCAGACATCGCCGCTACGCCCCGGCAGGTCGTAGCGGAGTTCGCAACCGTCCTCGTCAAATACGCATAATTCAACGCGTTCAGCGTGGGCTGAGAAGAGAGTAAAATTGACGCCATGGCCGTCATACGTTGCGCCATGGGGAGTGGCGTTGCCGGTTGCCAGTTGCGTCATTACCCCTCCCGAACCAGCCAGACCGTTGCCAGCGGCGGCAACGTAAGGCTCAGTGAGTGCTGCCGACCATGACTGGCGATCTCATCGCTGTGCACCGTGCCGCCATTTCCAGTATTGCTGCCGTGGTAGTGCATCGAGTCGGTATTGAGAATTTCACGCCATTTGCCCGGCTGGTTAATACCGAAGCGATAGCCGTGGCGCGGCACTGGCGTAAAGTTGCTGATAACGATGATTTCATTACCCACCTTGTCACGACGTACGAAAGCCAGCACCGAACGTTCTTTATCATCCACCACCAGCCATTCGAAGCCATAGCCATCAAAGTCGAGCTCATGCAGCGCTTTGTGATGACGATAGGTGAGGTTCAGATCGCGCACCAGACGCTGTACGCCGTGGTGCCAGTTGTCGCCGCCTTCCAGCAGGTGCCAGTCGAGGCTGACGTCATGGTTCCATTCGCGTCCCTGAGCAAACTCATTGCCCATAAACAGCAATTTCTTGCCGGGGAAGGCCCACATCCAGCCATAGTAGGCACGCAGGTTGGCAAATTTCTGCCACGCATCGCCCGGCATGCGATCGAGGATCGATTTCTTGCCGTGCACCACTTCATCGTGCGACAACGGCAGGACAAAGTTCTCGGTGTAGTTGTACAGCATGCCGAAGGTTAGCTTGTCGTGATGGTACTGACGATGAACCGGATCCAGTTTCATGTAATCCAGCGTGTCGTGCATCCAGCCCAGGTTCCACTTATACCAGAACCCTAAGCCGCCCATGTCCTGCGGTCTTGAGACGCCGGCAAAGTCGGTGGACTCTTCCGCCATACTCACCGCACCTGGCACCTGTTCGCCAAGAATACGGTTGGTATTGCGTAAAAACTCAATAGCCTCGAGGTTTTCACGACCGCCAAATTCGTTCGGAACCCATTCCCCTTCTTTACGGCTGTAGTCGCGATAAATCATCGAAGCCACGGCATCCACGCGCAGCGCATCAATACCAAAGCGTTCAATCCAGTACAGAGCGTTGCCGACCAGGTAGTTGCTGACTTCACGGCGACCATAGTTGTAGATCAGGGTGTTCCAATCCTGGTGATATCCTTCGCGTGGGTCGCTGTGCTCATACAGCCTGGTGCCATCAAACTCTGCCAGACCAAAGTCGTCCGACGGGAAATGGCCCGGCACCCAGTCGAGAATGACGTTCAGCCCCGCCTGATGCGCGGCATTCACAAAATAGCGGAAATCATCACGCGTGCCGAAACGGCGGGTCGGCGCATACATACCGGTTGGCTGGTAGCCCCAGCTACCGTCAAACGGGTGTTCATTAATTGGCAGCAGCTCAAGATGGGTAAAGCCCATCCACTTCACGTAGGGGATCAGTTGATCCGCCAGTTCGCGATAACTCAGCCAGAAGTTATTGTCGGTATGACGACGCCACGAGCCCAGGTGCACTTCATAGATGGAGATTGGCGCATCAAACTGGTTGGCTTTTTTGCGCTCTTCGGTTTGCACCACTTTTTCCGGCAGACCGCAGATAAGCGACGCGGTTTCCGGGCGCATTTGCGCTTCGAAGGCGTAAGGATCCGCTTTAATGCGCAGCTTACCGTTCGCATCGATCATCTCGTATTTATACAGCTGACCATTATGCGCACCGGGGATAAACAGCTCCCAGATACCACTTTCTTTGCGCAGGCGCATCGGGTGGCGACGTCCATCCCAGTAGTTGAACTGCCCTACTACTGACACACGTTGCGCGTTAGGCGCCCATACGGAGAAGCGCGTACCGGTTACGCCATCCATGGTATCCGCATGCGCGCCCAGCGTTTCGTAAGGTCGCAGGTGCGTACCTTCAGATAGCAACCAGGCATCCATATCCTGGATTAGCGGGCCAAAACGATAAGGGTCATCAATCAGATTCTGCTGTCCATGCCAGACAACGGCCAACTGATAGCGAAAGAAATTTTTACGGCGGGGAAGTACAGCACAGAAAAAACCGCGAGAGTCGAGGCAGTCCAGCTTGCCGACTTTGCGTCCGGTTTTGGGTTCGATCACCCACACTTCGGTGGCGTCAGGTAATAGGGCGCGGACTTCAAGTCCAGCGTCAGTTTGGTGCATACCGAGTACGGAAAAAGGATCCGCAAAATGGCCTGCAATTAGCGCATTAATCACGTCTCTATCGATACGAACGGACATGGTTGTCATCCTGTTTTATGGTGTCACCCCTTCCAACTGATCTTCGACATCAGGTAGCGACACTTTTTTTTGACCTGAACGGCGCAGCACAATTGTGCATCCTCTCTGCGTCGTCCCACCTTCAGGCAACAACTTAATACCTCCGGTACTAAGTCACCCTTAAAGAATAGCCAATGCTTTATCTTACTCCTGGTAAAAAATGAAACATCTGCGCTTACTCCTGTATTACGCAAAAAAAGGGTGACTTAGCACCCTTTGATCATTAACAAACCATTACGCCAGTTGACGTAACATGCGGCGCAATGGCTCCGCAGCGCCCCAAAGCAGCTGGTCACCTACGGTAAAGGCTGACAGGAACTCCGGTCCCATATTCAGTTTACGCAGACGACCTACTGGCGTGGTCAACGTGCCGGTAACGGCCGCTGGGGTTAACTCACGCATGGTGATTTCACGATCGTTTGGTACTACTTTCGCCCACGGGTTGTGCGCCGCCAGCAGTTCTTCCACGGTCGGAATAGACACATCTTTTTTCAGTTTGATGGTGAACGCCTGGCTGTGGCAGCGCAGCGCGCCGACGCGCACGCACAGACCATCAACCGGGATCACGGAAGACGTGTTAAGAATTTTATTGGTCTCCGCCTGTCCCTTCCATTCTTCTCGGCTCTGACCGTTATCGAGCTGTTTATCGATCCACGGAATCAGGCTACCGGCCAGCGGTACGCCGAAGTTATCAACCGGCAGTTCACCGCTGCGGGACAGCGTCGTCACTTTACGTTCGATATCGAGAATAGCAGAGGACGGCGTCGCAAGTTCATCGGCCACATGACCATACAAATGGCCCATCTGAGACAACAGCTCGCGCATATGACGTGCGCCGCCGCCAGAAGCAGCCTGATAGGTCGCTACAGATACCCAGTCGACCAGGTCGTTGGCAAACAGGCCACCGAGGGACATTAGCATCAGGCTAACGGTGCAGTTACCGCCGACAAAAGTTTTAATCCCTTTATTCAGGCCATCAGTGATGACATCCTGGTTAACCGGATCGAGGATAATGATGGCATCGTCTTTCATGCGAAGCGAAGAGGCCGCGTCAATCCAGTAACCCTGCCAACCGCTTTCACGAAGCTTTGGATAGATTTCGTTGGTATAATCGCCGCCCTGACAGGTCACGATGATATCGAGCGCCTTCAGCGCGTCCAGATCATAAGCGTCCTGAAGCGTGCCGGTCGCGGTTCCACCGAACGTCGGTGCCGCCTGCCCGAGCTGGGAAGTAGAAAAGAAAACAGGGCGAATGGCGTCGAAGTCACGCTCCTCAACCATGCGTTGCATGAGAACAGAGCCGACCATACCGCGCCAGCCGATAAAACCAACATTTTTCATAGCGTTTTTTTCCTGCAGAGATGTGTGCTGTGTATGTATGCCAGTGTCCTGGTGGCATATCCTTCACCATACAAAATGCAGCCAAAGTCGCAAGTGAAATTAATCAATGATAGCGAAGCCATCAGTAATGCGACTTATCCCGCTGCGCAAGCAAGCAGAAAGTCCGCGGTAATTATCAGGGAATTTGACTTATGAGTGAAATCATTTCTGCAGCAGTTTTATTGATTCTGATTATGGATCCGCTTGGAAACCTGCCCATTTTCATGTCCGTATTGAAACATACCGAACCAAAACGCCGCCGCGCGATTATGATTCGCGAGCTGTTCATTGCGCTGTTGGTGATGCTGATATTCCTGTTTGCGGGCGAGAAAATTCTGGCATTTCTGAATCTGCGCGCGGAAACCGTGTCGATTTCCGGGGGCATCATTTTGTTCCTGATTGCCATTAAGATGATTTTCCCCAGCGCCACCGGGAATAGCGCCGGACTTCCGGCGGGTGAAGAGCCGTTTATCGTTCCGCTGGCGATCCCGCTGGTAGCGGGTCCAACAATCCTGGCTTCATTAATGCTGTTGTCGCATCAGTATCCTAATCAGATGGGGCATCTGGTAATCGCCCTGCTGATCGCATGGGGCGGTACGTTTGTGATTCTGTTGCAGTCGTCGCTGTTTCTGCGTCTGCTCGGGGAGAAAGGGGTGAACGCGCTGGAGCGCCTGATGGGGCTGATTCTGGTGATGATGGCAACCCAGATGTTCCTCGATGGCGTACGGATGTGGATGAAGGGGTAACCGTTTTGAAGCTGGAGAACATGGCATTTAGAGAACGATTCCGTTCACGTTATGTTCATTGCTTCTCTGAGATCTCGTCACCAGTGAACGTGTTAAGGGGGCTACGCAGCCCCCTTAACAATCCCGGCTCCCGGCAGGAAAATTACCACTTCGTGGTTCCCTCCACTTATTCCTCCAGTCTACCGGGCCGGGCGCGAGGCAGCGTCCATGCAAAACGCGCCCTGAACCCGCATCCCTGCGGGTTCTCCCGGCCTTACGGAAACGCGTCGGCAATTTTCAGCCGGACCAGCCCACACCTGACCACCTGAGCGTTTACTTGAATACCTCTGAACAGCAAAACGGATATAGCTGAAAGCCAGAGCGCTGAAGCGACACCCTGGTCCGGCTGAAAATCGATGAGGTGTTGACGGCTGACCGGGTCTGCCCGCAGGGATGCGGGCAGAGGGGACGGCCTGCATGGATGCAGGCTCGGCCCCGACCCGACAGGCAGACGGAATAAGACGAATAACTCGCGCAGCGACGATTTTCCCGCCGGGAGCCTGGGTTGCAAGGGAGGCGGCGGTGAGCCTCCCTTGCACGTTCACGGGCATCAGCGCTTCAGAGAAATGACACCACTGAGGTGAACGGAACCCTGAGCAATAATCACATGTTCACCCTACATGCTCAACTGAACGGCATTGCACTGTAATACCAGGTATTCCTTATGCTTTTAAACCGCTGAGAAAACGTATTTTCATTTCTGCGAAGCGCCTTCCGGAATACCCTCTTGCCAGCATCGCGGATAAGCATTATCTTCTCGCTGCACCTGCAAAATCAGGTGCCAGAATTAGCCTTCTGAACGCCTTCAGAGACTGCCCTATGGCGACGCCCCCTCTCTTTTCACACTCTTTATTTACCCTGCCCTTTAGCCATGCCACGGACTTCACCGAACTGGCGGATAACTGCGAGCGTGTTGTTGAAGGGCTGGTTGAATGTCATGACCCGTTTTCCCCTTTTCGAGCCTGAAACAGACCAGATGGGGCGTTACTGCCAGCTTTTGACGCATTTACTGATGAGCAAAACGCTTTCTGATGATATGGAGCGAGTAGCGGGTGATTTGCTGCAGGATTTGGTGGGCTATTTCGCCGACACGCTGAAAGCGCCGCGCTGGTTGAAAACCGAGGATGGTATGATGGTGCTGTAAAAAGCCGGGTGGCGCTTGCGCTTACCCGGCCTACGATGCGGATGTGTGCTCGTTTCCAGGCCCGGTAAGCGCAAGCGCCACCGGGCAACAAGACTCAGCTCAACAGCTGGAAAGCAATCATACCGACAATTGCGCCGACCGTGCCGAGGATGGTTTCCATCATCGTCCAGGTCTTCAGCGTTTGTGCTTCCGTTGCGCCGGTAAATTTACCGAACAACCAGAAACCGGCGTCGTTAACGTGGCTGACCACGATCGAGCCGCCTGCGATACAAATAGACAGTGCTGCCATCTGCGCACCGGAGAAGTTTAGCTGTTCAATCACCGGCATCACCAGACCGACCGCCGTTAAGCAGGCCACGGTCGCGGAACCCTGAATGATACGCACCGCTGCCGCCAGCACGAAGCAGGTAATGGCAATCGGCAGACCCATTCCGGTTAATGCTTCGCCCAGCGCTGGACCGACGCCAGAATCAACCAACACCTGTTTAAACACGCCACCTGCACCAATCACCAGCAGGATAATCCCCGCCGGTTGCAGCGCGTGGCCGCAGATCTCCATCACTTTGTCTTTTGGCATACCCTGGCGAATCGCCAGACCGTAAATCGCCACCAGACACGCTACCAGAATCGCAGTAAACGGGTGACCGATAAACTCAAACCATTCATAAGTTGAAGAACCAACCGGCACAAAACGCGCGGCGATGGTTTTCAAACCAACCAATACCAGCGGCAGCAGGATCAGCGACAAGCTAAAGCCGAAGGACGGCATTTTACCTTCGCCCAGATGCGGCTCGGTAATGTCATCAGGAATGTTCAGCTCAACGTAACGGCTGATGAAATTCCCCCACAGCGGTCCGGCGATAATCATGCCCGGAATCGCGGCACACAGGCCAATCAGGATCATCCAGCCAAAGTCAGCGTGCATCTGCGAAGCCAGCAACATCGGCGCTGGCCCTGGCAGTAAAAACGCCGCAGCTGCCGCTACGCCTGCAAACAGCGGAATGACTAATTTAACCAGGTTGGTACCGGTGTGACGCGCCATCGAGAACGCTACGCTAATCAGCAGCACAATTGCCACCTCAAAGAACAGCGGCAATGCACAGATAAGCCCGGCCAGGCCAATCGCGTAATGTGCGCGACTGTGACCGAAGGATTTCAGCATTTTGACGGCAATTTGATCGACTGCGCCGGTCTCATGCAAAATCTTGCCGAACATCGCCCCCAGTGCCACAACAATCGCCAGGAAGCCAAGCGTGCCGCCCATCCCCTTTTCCATGGTTGCCGCGATTTTATCGAGCGGCATACCGGAAAAGAGACCTGCACCAATAGACACCACCATCAAAGCAAGGAAGGCGTGCATACGCGCCTTCATCACTAAAAACAGCAGTAATAAAACGGACCCTACTGCTGTTAAAACAAGCGTTAATGTACTCACTACTTACTGCCCTGGTTAATAACCTCAATGGTGCTGGCGACCACACCGTCCAGTGGCTGATCGATATCGACCACCAGTACATCGTTTTCATTCGCACCCGGTTCTTCCAGCGCTTCAAACTGAGTTACCAGCATCTGCGTTTTGAAGAAGTGGCCTTTACGTGCTTTCAGGCGGCTTTCGATAACGTCAAAATCCCCTTTCAGATAGATGAAAGAGAGGTTCGGGTTACCGTCGCGCAGCTGGTCGCGATAGACTTTTTTCAGGGCGGAACAGACGATCAGCGAAACCTTGTTGGTACGCTGCATCGCAAAGGCGGCGTCATTCAGCGCCTGTAACCACGGTTTACGGTCGTCATCGTTGAGTGGCTCACCAGAAGCCATTTTCATGATGTTGCTGCGCGGATGGAGAAAATCGCCATCAAGAAACGCGGCCTGCAGTTGATGCGCCACTTCACTGGCTACAGCAGATTTACCGCTGCCCGATACGCCCATCAGAACGTAAACGTGGTGATCATGATTAGTCGTGCTCAAAGCGTTGCCCCCACTGGTACAAGAATCTGGAAATTGTTACGGGTAACTGTTATCGGTAACATTGTCCAGCCGGATAAATAGAGAAGCAATATCCATTCGTGCTCGAAGTGTATAAGTGTGAGCTACTTCAAACTTGTTGGCTTAAATAGATCCGCCCGGTGACAAGGTGAAACCTAAATCTAACATTTTAGGTGTGACTGCTTCACCACGGATGCGCGCCAGCAGACGTTCAGCGCCAATGCTGCCCATGCGTTCACGCGGCGTGAGCACGCTCGCCAGACGCGGCTCCATCACCTGTCCGATGTCGTGACCGTGGAAACCGGCAATCGCCATATCGTCAGGAATTCTCAGCCCTAAACGCTGGCATTCAAAGGCCGCCCCTACCGCCAGGTCATCGTTGGTACAGAAGACGCCATCAAGCTGCGGGTATTCACGTCGCGCCTGACGGATGAGTTCAATACCGGACGAATAGGAGGAAGATTGTTCCACCATCACGCTATATGGCACCAGACCGGCATCATGCATGGCCTGCTCGTAGCCTCTCTGTTTGATGATAGTACGTTCATCAAGACGTGCGCCAAGATAGGCAACATGACGATGCCCGCGGGCAATGATCGCCGCAGTCATTTGGCGCGCAGCTTCGAAGTTGTCAAAGCCGACGGCAATATCCAGACACGGAGACTGGCTGTCCATCAGCTCAACCACCGGGATACCGGCGACCTCAATCATTTTCAGGGTACGAGGCGTGTGGCTACGCTCGGTGAGGATCAGACCGTCGATATTCCACGACAGCATCGACTCCAGACGCTCCTGCTCCATTTCGGGTTTATAACCGTAGTGCGCCAGCATGGTCTGATACCCATGGGCGTCGGTAACGGCCTCAATGCCGCGTAATACTTCAGCAAAAACCTGGTTGGTGAGAGAGGGCAACAGAACGCCGATAGCGCGGCTGGTGGCGTTGGAAAGGATATCAGGAGCGCGATTGGGAATATAACCCAGCTCATCAAGTGCAGCGGCAATTTTGCCCCGCAGCGCCACGGAGACCTGCTCCGGATTACGCAAAAAGCGGCTGACCGTCATTTTGGTCACGCCCACGCGGTCGGCTACATCCTGAAGTACGGGTCTTTTCTTTTTCATCGTCCTGAAGCGTTAAAAAGGGATAGATTTCCCCAGTTTACCACGGACGCATGGAATTAATGACAAACGATGAAAAGCCGGATGTCGACGTTTTCGCGTCTTATCCGGCCTACAAAGGGTTACAGCACGTTAGACTGGCGGCAGATCAAACAGTAACACTTCGCTGTCGCTGTCGGCATGAATAGAAATTGCCTGTTCATCCCAGATTGCCAGGCCATCGCTGGTAGTCGCTTTAGTTCCGTTAATGGTGACGTTGCCTTTAACGACCTGGATCCAGACGCGACGTTCAGCGGCAATCTGATGTACCGACTGCTCATCTTTGACCAACGCCCAACGGTACAGCTCCATATCCTGGTACACTTTCAGCGAGCCATCACGAGCATCCGGCGACAGCACCAGTTGTTTGCCCTGAGCGGCATCGAAACGACGCTGTTCATAGCGCGGCGTAATACCGTTCTCTTGCGGCATGATCCAGATTTGATACAGATGCAGCTTCTCAGTATTGCTCGGGTTGTACTCCGAGTGACGGATCCCCGTCCCGGCGCTCATAATCTGGAACTCACCGGCAGGAACCTGCTCTTTGTTACCCATGCTGTCCTGATGTTCTACCGCGCCTTCCAGCACGTAGGTCAGGATTTCCATATCTTTATGGGGGTGAGTGCCAAAGCCCTGGCCTGCGTCAATCACGTCATCGTTAATCACGCGCAGTGCCGAGAACCCCATAAAATTCGGGTCATAATAGTTGGCAAAAGAGAAGGTATGCCAGGAATCGAGCCAGCCATGATTCGCATGACCACGGTCATTAGCTTTGCGTAAATAGATCATTGTGTTCACCCCCAGATGTTTTCGATGGAGTAAGTGTGGACTCAATCCGCCTGGGATCATAGAGGGTGAAAATTGACTCCTCTGTTCAAAAAATATGAACAAGCCCAGAGGAGTCTGTGCAAGCTATTTGGCGAGGGTTATCGTCGCCGGAGATGCCTGTTCAAAGGCGCGTTCGAGAAGTTCCAGGTTGGTAAGAACTTCAGATTCCTTGACGTAATTAGGCGTACCGGCGGTCAGCGTCTGGTATAGCGCATCATAGACGCGACCATAGTCCCCTACTTCCGGTTTCATCTCTTCTTTTATCGTCAGGCCGTCATCGTTAACGTACTCCAGTACCCCGATGGAATCGTCAGCAGCGAAACCTGGATCACCCGGCATGATATTGGCCTTCAGGCTGGTTTCCTGCTGGTCGATGCCGTACTTCACAAACGAGCCTTTGGTGCCGTGAATGATAAACTTCGGATAGTCGATTTTCACCAGATGGCTGGTTTTAACAATGGCTTTCAGGTCACCGTAGAACAGTTGCGCTTCAAAGGTGTCGTCCGGGTTCGCTTTATTACGCAGGCTGCGAATGTCATAGGCCACGTGTTCAGGGCGACCGAACAGCGAGATAATCTGGTCCATAGTGTGTACGCCCAGGCCATAAAATGCGCCGTCCTGCGGCAGTCCCGGCTTAATTTCCGCCTCGGGACGGTAGTAATCAAAATGGCTTTCAACCTCAACAATTTCGCCGAGTTTACCGCTCTCAATCGCCTTTTTAGCGGTTAGGAAGCAGGAGTCAAAACGACGATTCTGATACGGCGTAACGGTCAGCCCTTTGCTTTGCGCCAGTTCGAACAGCACTTTTGCTTCTGCCAGCGTCGGCGTGAACGGCTTCTCAACCAGCACGTTTTTACCCGCCTCCAGCGCACGTTTGGCGTAGTCAAAATGGCTGTCAGCATGGGTACAGACGATCACTAACCTCACCTGCGGATCGTTTAAGATCTCGTCGAGGTCGCTGGTGAAGTGAATATGCGAATACTGCGGCGCCTGCTCTTCCGGCCTGGCGTTACGGCGGAAAATGTGCGCGACATGCCAGCTATTTTTGCGGTTGAGGACGTACGGCAAATGGTAGCGAGTGGTACTTTTACCAAAACCAATAAATGCGCAGTGTAAGGTCATGAGACAGTCCTTTTGAAGATGATTGTCTACACCATAGCGCAAAGCGTGAGGAGACTGAATGTTGGATTCTTTGCCGGATAGCGCTTGAACGGCACCACTGGTGCGACAGGATCGGCCGCCGGCGTCGCAGGCAGTTTGTTCACGGCAAGCGCGCAGGGCCCGGAGCGTACTAAATGTACGTGAGGAGCACGAGCACTTCCCGGGGACAAAATGACAAGTAAGCCAGGCTGAAACAAAACCCCAAAAAAAAAGCCAGCAAAAGCTGGCTAAAGTAATACTGGAAGCAATGTGAGCAATGTCGTGCTTTCAGGTTCTCCATAGGGGTTCCCCTGAATGCAGAGCAATAATAATCATTCTCATTCGCACTTGTCTACTTCTTTTTGCAAAAAAATGCAGTTGACGGAATTTTCTTTCTCAGCGAGGGTAAAGACTCAATTAACCCTGAAGGAGATAAGGAATGAGTGAGATAGTGATTCGCCACGCTGAACCTAAAGATTACGACGCAATTCGTCAGATCCATGCCCAGCCGGAGGTGTATCACAACACGCTACAGGTTCCTCATCCTTCCATGGAGATGTGGCAAGAGCGACTAACCGAACGGGTCGGAATCAAACAACTGGTCGCGTGCATTGATGATATCGTCGTCGGACATCTCTGCATCGACGTTGCTCAGCGCCCCCGCCGCAGCCATGTCGCCGATTTTGGTATCTGCGTTGATGCCCGCTGGCAGAATCGCGGCGTTGCCAGCGCGCTTCTCCGTACGATGATCGACATGTGCGACAACTGGCTGCGCGTCGACCGTATCGAGTTAACGGTGTTTGTTGATAACGAACCTGCAATTGCGGTCTATAAAAAGCATGGCTTTGAGATCGAAGGGACAGGTAAGAAATACGGACTGCGCAACGGCGAGTACGTGGATGCGTATTTTATGGCGCGTGTGAAATAATGTTGAAGGGCGAGTCATCTCGCCCTGCTTATTGAAAGGACGCAATAGTGAAAAAGTTTGTTCCCCTGGTTTTACTGGCCTCGCTCTCTCCAGCTTTCGCCACGACCGTACAAAATCTCGATGCTGTCCCCGGCGCTATTCAACATCCTGAAGGTAAACAGATTTTTGCTGAGCAAATGGCAGGGGCAACACCTGCGAAAGGATTTGGTGAACTTCCGCAGGGATTATCAGAGAACCAGTGGATTGGCTGGGTTGCGCCAAACGAAAATCCTAATAATCTGATCCTCACCGGCGCCAAAGCCTGGGGCAAAGACGGAAAATACATTGGCGTCGCCTGTTTCGCAGACAATCAGGCCGATGCCGGGCAGGCAAAAAAGTACGCGGATAACACCTGTCCGGAAAACTACAGCAACGGACGCGCCAATAAATTATATCTCGGCGTTTTTTCCTGGCAGAACCAACAGCTAGTGCCTATTGCCCGCTCAGAAAAACCGTTAAACCAGATCTCGGCGTGGAATAAAGCCACCGATAAAGAGAGCGATGATGAGTCCGTCAGAGCGCTGGCTTATTATACAAAATTGGATCTGGCACCGTACCGGATCTCTCCCGATACTCTGGCGTTCGGGGTGCGCGGTGGCTACTCTGAGGCGTATTCAGGCGGCGGCGCATTTTATGAAGTGCTGGAGTTGTACACGATCAAAGACAACAAGATAATCAACGTGTTTTCCGACCTTGTTTATCAATATCAGGACATCGCCGGAGACTGGAACCAGGACGGAACGCGACAGCACGACATCAGCGAGAGTAAGTACATCCTGAAATTGCGGTCAGCAAAGACGCAGGGATTTTATGATTTGGAGGTCGTTAACCTGCAGGATAAAAGCAGTCACATATTTCGCTGGTCCGAATCACTGCAACAGTATGTTCCTTAACGAACTAATAAGGCCTACAACTTTCAGAGCGTTGTAGGTCATTATCCTTTATTTCCCCGCCGTTAAATCCAGAAGCGGAATTGCCATCCAATCCTGACATAAAGTTGTTGATTACGGCTCATCCCCCAGCGTCACCTTGAGGCTAACAACCATCTGAATCATAGGACTATTCTACTTATTATCTTCATCGATATTTTTCGTGACTTTAATAAAATTAATATTTCATTTTTGTTTTTTTTTGGTTTCTGCCATCACTTTATGGTGACAATCACAACAATATACTTCACCTGGGATTAACTTAACCACGGTGAGGTAAAAAATGAAATTTGAACGCCATCATAGAATATTGAAAGAACTCAGTATTTCGGGAGTTGTAAAAGTTTCCAATCTGGCGAAAAGTCTCAAGGTAACAAAAGAAACTATTCGCTCAGATCTCAATGAACTTGCCGGACAGGGATATCTCACTCGCTGTCATGGTGGTGCATTTATTACCCTTGACTCTCTTGATAACGTTGCAAAAAACGAAATTGCTTATGTGCTGGAAAAATATGAATCAGCACAAAAAATAAAAAAAGGTCTCTCTGCCATGAAAAATAATGTATGTGTTATTGGCTCCTTCAATGTTGATATTATAAGTTACCTACCGAGGCTACCCTCGACAGGCGAATCATTACTTGCCGATAATTTTATTTTTTCGCCAGGCGGTAAAGGATGTAATCAGGCATTAGCGGCAAGCTATGCCGATTCTGATGTACATTTTATTACTAAAGTAGGGTCAGACCATTTTAGCGATTACGCCATTAATTTTATTAACTCATCAAAGATCCATAAAAGTGTTATCTATCAAACCAAAGAAACACAAACTGGCACAGCCACCATCATGGTGAATGGGGATACCGGAGATAACGTCATCGCTATCTATCCCGGTGCGAACATGACAATTTCCCCTGATGAAATCACCATACAAAGAGAAGCTATTATTCATTCAGATATTGTTCTTGTACAGCTGGAGACAAATTACGAGGCGCTTCACCAAACAATTCGAATCGCGCAGAAAAATGATATCCCTGTCATTATCAATCCAGCACCATACAATGAAATGGTCAATACCATTATTGATAATATTGATTATATTACGCCAAATGAAACCGAAGCTGGTCTGCTGGCAAATATGTCCGTCAATGATATTGAGTCGGCAAAAAGTGCGGCAAAGATTATTCATCAGAAAGGCGTCAAAAATACCATTATCACCCTAGGGAGCAAAGGCTCCCTCGCTTATGACGGAACACAATTCATCTATTCCCCGGCGTTCCCGGCAGTTGTAAAAAATACCGCTGGAGCGGGCGACGCCTTTAATGGCGCTCTCGCATCAGGCCTTGCTAAAGGAAAATCACTGGCATCCGCATTGTGCTATGCCAGCGCATTCGCCTCACTTGCTGTTGAAACACCCAATGCCTCTGACATGCCAGAGAACGATTCTGTTCTTCATCGCATTCAGGGTTCAAATTATAAACAAACTATCTCGACTCACTAAATCAAGGAGCAGACTATGAATAATACGCAGAAAAAATTAAAGGTGCTCTTTATTGGAGAATCCTGGCATATTCACATGATTCATTCAAAAGGCTATGACAGTTTTACCTCCAGTAAATACGAAGAAGGTGCCACATGGTTACTGGAATGCCTAAAGAAAGGCGGAGTGGAAGTTGATTATATGCCTGCTCACACCGTACAAATCGCTTTTCCAGAAAGCGTTGATGAGCTAAACCGTTACGATGCCATTGTCATTAGCGATATCGGCAGCAATACGTTCCTGTTGCAAAACGAGACGTTCTATCAGCTAAAAATAAAGCCGAATGCTCTGGAATTAATTAAAGAGTACGTCAAAAATGGTGGTGGACTGCTCATGATTGGCGGCTATCTGTCATTTATGGGTATTGAGGCCAAGGCTAATTACAAGAACACCATTCTTGCCGAAGTCCTGCCAGTTATTATGCTAAACGGCGATGACCGGGTGGAAAAACCAGAGGGTATTTACGCTGAGGTAGTCTCGCCTGAACATCCTGTTGTTAACGGATTCTCAGACTACCCGGTATTTCTTGGATATAACCAGGTTGTAGCCAAAGAAGATACCGATGTCGTATTAACCATTAATAATGATCCATTGTTGGTGTTCGGTGAATACCAACGGGGCAAAACCGCCTGTTTTATGAGTGACTGCTCACCACACTGGGGAACGCAGCAATTCATGTCCTGGCCGTTTTATACCGACCTGTGGGTTAACACGCTTCAATTCATTGCCAGAAAATAAAAAACAATGGAGTAACGAAAGTTACTCCTTTTATAAAATATAAGGATTGATGTATGAACAAGAATAAGTACTCAACCCCCTTACTGATGCTTGCAACTATCTTAGCAGGTATGCTTTCCCCCATGCAGTCTGCCGTTAATGGACAATTGGGACACTGGTTGCAAGATGGTAATGCTTGCGCAGTAATCTCGTTCGCCAGTGGTCTGGTCGTCATGTTTTTTATTATTATTGCACGCAAAGAAACACGCCAGCAATTCGCGTCGATCCCTGCTCTGATTAAAACGCGGAAAATCCCGTTGTGGAATTGGTTTGCCGGATTATGCGGGGCGATGGTCGTATTTTCTGAAGGCGCATCAGCCAGTGCGTTGGGCGTTGCTACTTTTCAAACCGCATTGATTTCCGCTCTGCTCCTTTCCGGCCTACTGTGCGACCGTTTTGGTATCGGTGTGGATGAGAAGAAATATTTCACGCCATGGCGCATTACTGGCGCATTATTCGCTGTTATTGCCACCATTTTTGTCGTATCGCCACAGTGGCACTCAACATCGTTTATTCTGCTCGCTATCCTTCCATTTTTGGCAGGGTTACTTGCTGGCTGGCAGCCAGCAGGAAATGCCAAAGTCGCCGAGGCAACGGGCTCCATGCTGGTTTCCATTACCTGGAACTTCATCGTCGGCTTTTGTGTGCTGGGCGCTGCGCTGGCGATACGTGTCGCATTAGGTCATGTCACCGTCCAGTTACCCGATACGTGGTGGATGTATCTCGGTGGCCCGCTGGGTCTGCTGTCCATCGGGCTGATGGCGATTCTGGTCAGAGGCTTAGGTCTGTTGATGCTCGGAGTTGCTTCTACCGCAGGTCAGTTGCTTGGCTCAGTGTTGATTGATGAACTTATCCCATCACTAGGCAATACGGTCTACCTGGTCACGATCATTGGGACGCTGTTTGCGCTAGTAGGCGCAATTGTTACCACCATCCCCGAATACAGAGCATCCAAAATGGCGCAAAAAATGGAGGTGTCATGATGAAAGGTTTCCTGCAAACCGTAACAGGCCCCATTGCGCACACGGATATGGGTCTGACGCTACCGCATGAGCACCTGTTTAACGATTTATCATCAGTTGTTGACGAACCGCAATATGAATTTTCACAGCAACTCGTGGGGAAAAAAGTCAGCGCTGCTCTGCAGTGGGGATTGAAACACGATCCCTACTGCTGCGCCGATAACATGGACAGAAAGGAGATTGATGATGTCATCTTTGAAATCAACAACTTTATGTCATTGGGAGGCCGAACTATTGTCGACGCGACAGGTTCTGAATCGATCGGCCGGGACGTCTTATCTTTACGAGAAGTAGCATTAAAAACCGGTTTGAACATCGTGGCTTCATCAGGACCTTATCTGGAGAAGTTCGAAAGCGCCAGGATCCATAAACCTGTCGAGTTGTTAGCCTCACTTATTGATAAGGAACTGAATCAGGGGATAGGCGAGACGGATATTCGCGCCGGCATGATCGGTGAAATTGGTGTATCACCCGCTTTTACGCAGGCGGAACGCAACAGTCTGCGGGCGGCTTCTCTGGCACAACGTAATAACCCCCACACGGCGATGAATATCCATATGCCAGGGTGGCTGCGGCTGGGCGACGAGGTACTGGATATTGTCCTTGAAGAGATGAACGTCTCTCCGGCAAAAGTCTCGCTGGCGCATTCAGATCCTTCAGGAAAGGATGTTGCTTATCAATGTAAAATGCTTGACCGCGGCGTATGGCTAGAATTTGACATGATTGGCCTGGACATCACCTTCCCAAAAGAAGGGATAGCCCCGGGCGTTCAGGAAACCGCAGATGCGGTAGCACATCTGATTGAACTGGGATACGCCGACCAGATCGTCTTAAGCCATGATGTCTTTCTCAAACAAATGTGGGCAAAAAATGGGGGAAACGGCTGGGGATTTGTCCCGAATGTTTTCCTCGCCTATCTGGCTGCCCGTGGAGTAGACAACGATATTCTTCGTAAACTCTGTATTGATAATCCAGCACGATTACTCACGGCGTAACCAATAAAGAGCCCGGTGCCAGGCACCGGGCTATGAAAAAAAAATCAGTATCCCGCCGTTAAATCATCCACGGAACGCGGATCGGACGCGCCATACAGTGCGCCATCCGGTCCTACCATAATGCTCTGCGTGCTGCCCATCGCTTCCTTCAGTGCGACTTTCTGCCCTTTCTGTTCCAGCAGCTTAATGGTGTCCGGGCTAAACCCTTTCTCAACGCGCAGTTCATCGGGCAACCACTGATGATGGAAGCGCGGCGCGTTGGTCGCTTCGGCGACATTCATTCCAAAATCAATGCTGTTGACTACCATTTGCAGCACAGTAGTGATAATTCGGCTTCCGCCAGGACTGCCAGTAACCAGCCAGGTTTTCCCGTCTTTAACCACGATAGTCGGCGACATTGATGACAGTGGACGCTTCTTCGGCCCAACCGCGTTGGCATCGCCACCCACCAACCCGTAAACGTTCGGCACGCCCGGTTTGGCGGAGAAATCGTCCATTTCGTTATTAAGCAGAATGCCGGTGTTTCCCGCCACAATCCCGGTGCCAAAGGTGGTGTTCAGCGTATACGTCACCGCCACAGCATTGCCGTCTTTATCCACCACCGAGAAATGGGTGGTCTGATTGCTTTCATACGGCGCGAGCTTGCCAGGTTTGATCTGGCTGGAAGGCTTAGCCTTGTTGATATCAATCTGATCGGCAAGCGATTTGGCATAGGCTTTATTGGTCAGCGCCTGCCACGGCACTTTCACAAAATCCGGGTCGCCCAGATACTCCGAACGGTCGGCGTAGGCATATTTCTCCGCTTCAGCCATTACCTGCATGGCATCAGCGCTGCCAAACCCGTACTTCTTCATATCGAAGTTTTCGAGAATATTGAGGATCTGCACGATATGAATTCCGCCAGAGGACGGCGGCGGCATCGAGAAGACCTGATATCCGCGATAGTCGCCGCTAATCGGCGTACGCTCCACGGCTTTATAGGCGGCTAAATCCTCTTTGGTCATCAGCCCGCCGTTCTTCTGCATTTCCTCAGCAATCTGATCGGCAATCGCCCCTTTATAAAACGCATCCGGGCCATTTTCGGCAATCATCTCCAGGCTTTTCGCCAGGTTCGTTTGCACCAGCTTGTCGCCCTTTTTCAGCGGCTCGCCGTCTTTCCAGAAAATGGCTTTGCTGTTTTCGTGATTAGGGAGCACTTCGCTGCCATAGGTTTTCAGATCGTCAGCCAGCGCGTCGTTAACAACAAAGCCTTCTTCCGCCAGCTTCATTGCCGGGCGCACGACTTTGTTCAGCGGCATCGTGCCATATTTCTCCAGTGCCAGCGAGAACCCCGCCACGGTACCCGGCGTACCGGATGCCAGATGTGAGGTTAGCGATTTTTTCGCATCGGCGTTGCCCTGCTCATCGAGGAACATGTCGCGGGTCGCGCCAGCAGGGGCCATTTCACGAAAATCAATCGCTGTGGTGTTACCGTCTTTGGTGCGCAGCAGCATAAACCCACCGCCGCCCAGATTGCCCGCCTGCGGATGCGTCACCGCCAGCGCGTAACCCACGGCAACGGCGGCATCAACGGCATTCCCGCCCTGTTTAAGAATATCCACCCCAACCTGGGTGGCTAACGCATCCACGGAAGCCACCATCCCCTGTTGCGCACGCACGGGATGGAACACATCTTCCTCTACACCGTAAGACACCGGCGGTGGTGCAGCCGGCGCAGCAGCCACGCTAAAACAACTTCCTGAGAGCAGAGCAGCAATGGCTACCCGGCGTAAAAACGTCGGTTTTATCATCGTTATTCTCCAGATGTATGGGGGTCGGCCCCCACTAAGCCTGGTGCATAACTCTGAAATAATCATCGTCACGGCGAGAAAGGAGTAAACTTAAACGATCCCCGAGAGGAGAAAAGCGATGAAACGACTCTTACTTTTAGCCATGCTCTTGCCCTTTGCAGGCTTTGCACAGCCCATCAACACCATGAATAACCCGAATCAGCCCGGTTATCAGATCCCGAGCCAGCAGCGTATGCAAACCCAAATGCAATCACAGCAGATTCAGCAGAAAGGGATGCTCAACCAGCAGTTGCAAACGCAGACGCGCATGCAGCAACAGCATATGGAAAACCAAATCAACACGAACACCCAGCGCGTGCTACAGTCGCAGCCGGGCGAGTTGAATTCTGGACGGCAGCAAATGCTGCCTAACAGCAACGGTGGGATGTTGAGTGGACCCCGTAATCCGGACAGCTCGCTGAATAAGCAACATATGCTGTCGGAGAAAAAGAACGGCGACATGCTGAAGCCCTCCAGCACGCCGCAACCTAACGTTCCGTTAAAAACGATTGGGCCTTAACTGGGCTGGAAATCCGGACCAATGGTATCAATGGCATCGGTACAGATGCTGTCTACGCCCCAGCGCAGCAGTTCTGCCGCGCGCTGGGGTCGGTTTACGGTATAAACCAGTATACGTAGCCCCGCGTCGTGCAGCGCATCCACGCGCGTTTCATCCAACAGCTTGTGATTAAGGTGAATAGAAACGCAGCCAAGCCGGGTGGTCAGCTCAGGCCAGTCCTCGCGCCACTCATCAAGCAGCAAGCCTCTCGGCAGTTCAGGCACCGCCTGTTGCGCCGCTTCAAGAGCATCAATCTCAAAGGATGACAACAGCGGTGGCGTCATTCCCGCCCACAGTTCACGCGCGGCCAGCGCCACGACCTTCCCGGTGAGCGCCCCCGTCCCGGTGGTGGGTTTGATCTCAATATTTGCCATCATGCCGTGTTGGCGGCAGCGCTCAGCAACTTGCGTGAGCAGCGGCAGCGGTTCGCCTTTAAACTCACCGCTAAACCAGCCCCCGGCGTCCACGCGCAATAAATCCTGCCAGTTCAATTCGCCTGCCACGCCCCAGCCGTTGCTGGTGCGTTCCAGGTTGTCGTCATGCAGCAAGAAGATCTCACCGTCTTTCGACAATTTAGCGTCAAACTCAATCATGGTATGCCCGTATCGCGCCCCCACGTCGATCGCCGCCAGGGTATTTTCCGGTGCCAGCTTACCGCCGCCACGATGGGCGACAATATGGGGGTAAGGCCAGTTACTCATACACGTTGTCCTGTTTCGCCATCAAAAAGATGCAGATGATTTTCTGGCAGATGCAGCCACAGCGTGCTGCCTGCAGTCGGGCGATGCTGATGCGCCAACCGCACCACCAGTTTTTGCTCACCCCAACGTCCATGTGCCAGATTATCCGCACCCAGCATTTCCAGCGTGTCGACGACCAACGGCACGCCACCTTCGGCCTGCGAGCTTAGCGCAATATGCTCCGGGCGGATACCCAGCGTCATGTTACGCCCAACACACTCCCCGGCGCTTCTACCGATAGGTAACGACATACCATCGCCCAGCTCAAAATGCGTACCCGAGGCGCTGATGCGACCGTCCAGCAGATTCATTGCGGGGCTGCCGATAAAGCTCGCCACAAAGCGGCTGGCAGGTTTCTCATACACCTCAACCGGGGTACCGATTTGCTCGGCAATGCCTTTGTTCATCACCATTACCCGTTGGGCGAGGGTCATCGCTTCAACCTGATCGTGTGTCACGTACAGCGAGGTGGTTTTCAGCCGACGATGCAGATGTTGTAATTCCAGACGCATCTGTACGCGCAGCTTGGCATCGAGGTTAGAAAGCGGCTCATCGAACAGGAATACCGCCGGGTCGCGGACAATCGCCCGCCCCATGGCCACGCGCTGGCGCTGGCCGCCGGAAAGCTCACGTGGACGACGTTTAAGCAGGCCATCCAGTTCGAGAATACGCGCTGCCTCTTTCACCCGCTCAGCAATATGCTCCTTGCCCATCCCGCGAATTTTCAGCCCCCAGGCCATATTTTCTTCCACGCTCATATGCGGGTACAACGCATAGTTCTGGAAGACCATCGCAATACCACGATCCTTTGGCTCCATTTCGGTGACGCGTTTATTATCAATCCAGATATCGCCGCCGCTCACCCGTTCAAGCCCAGCCACCATCCGCAATAGCGTAGATTTACCGCAGCCGGATGGCCCAACCATCACAATAAATTCCCCGTCCGCGACGTCCAGCGTCAGCGGTTTAATTACCTGGGTTTTGCCGTCCCAGCTTTTGGTTACTGCCTGTAGTTTTAAACCAGCCATTTTTATTTCTCACTATCGACCAGGCCACGTACGAAGGCACGCTGCATGGCTAACACGATGATTACCGGAGGGATGAGCGTCAGCAGCATGGCTGCCATTACCTGGTTCCACTGTGTGGTGCCTTCACCAGTGGCAATCATGCCTTTGATGCCCGCCACCGCAGTGCCCAAATTGACGTCGGTAATAATTAACAACGGCCACAGATACTGGTTCCAGCCGTAGATAAAGGTGATCACGAATAGCGCAGCCAGATTGGTTTTTGACAGCGGTAGTACGATATCGCGGAAAAAACGCATCGGTGACGCGCCGTCAATACGCGCCGCCTCAACCAGTTCATCCGGCAGGGTCATAAAGAACTGACGGAACAGGAAAGTCGCTGTCGCTGACGCCATCAACGGCAGCGTCAGACCTGCATAGCTGTCGAGCATTTTCAGGTTGGCAATCACTTCTACCGTCGGGAAAATACGCACCTCAACCGGTAGCATCAGGGTGATAAAAATCATCCAGAAAAACAGGTTGCGCAGCGGAAAGCGGAACCAGACGATGGCGAATGCGGAGAGCATAGAGACAGTAATTTTCCCTACCGTAATGCTGAATGCCATGATGAAACTGTTGAGCATCATCAGCCAGAACGGCGCGCTGTTGACGCCCACGCCGTTGACCCAGATGTATTTCATGTTTTCCAGCAACTGTGTGCCGGGAACCAGCGTCATCGGCGTCTCAAACACCGCTTTATTGTCCAGCGTCGCCGCGACAAACGCGACGTACAGCGGAAACAGGATCACCATGATCCCCATAATCAACATGGTATGGCTGAATATTGTCAGCCCAGGACGGTTCTCAATCATTGGTAACGCACCTTACTTTCCACATAGCGGAACTGCACCACCGTCAAAATAATGACCAGGAACATCAGCACCACCGATTGTGCAGCGGAAGACGCCAGATCCAGCCCGACAAACCCTTCGCGATAGATCTTATAAATCAACGTAGTGGTCGCCTGTACCGGTCCACCTGCCGTGGCGGCATCGATCACCGGGAAGGTATCAAAGAAGGCATAAACCAGATTCACCACCAGCAGAAAGAAGCTGACCGGCGCAATCAGCGGCAGCGCCAGTTTAAAGAAGCGGCGAACCGGTCCTGCGCCGTCGATCGCGGCGGCTTCGATCAGCGACCGCGGAATAGACTGCAGTGCGGCAAAGAAGAACAGGAAGTTGTAACTAATCTGCTTCCAGACCGACGCGAACACCACCAGAAACATCGCCTGACCGCTGTTTTGCGCATGGTTCCAGTCATAGCCAAACTCACCGAGAAAATGGGTAATTAGCCCGCGTCCCGGGTTAAACAGGAAGATCCACAATACGGCAGCGACGGCCGGCGCAACGGCGTAAGGCAATAGCATCAGTGTCTGGTAAAAACGGCTGCCGCGTACCACGTAATTCACCAGCGCCGCAAAAAATAACGACACCAGTAAGCCGCTCACCGTGACTAACGTACTGAACTTAATGGTGGTCCAGAATGAATCAAGGTAGTACGGGTCATGGAACAGCGCGACAAAATTCTCCAGTCCGACAAACTGGCTGGAAAGACCAAACGGATCAACGGATAGTAGCGAGTACCACAGCGCTTCACCGGCGGGCCAGATAAAGAAAATAACAGTGATAACCAGCTGCGGGGCCACCAGCAAATAAGGAAGCCAGCGCGAGCGGAACACCGGACGAGATGAGGACATGTAGATTCTTTTCCTGGAAGGTGCCGGATGGCGGTGCAAGCACCTATCCGGCACTTATACACTTAAGACTTGGTCGATTGCTCAAAGCGGCGCAGTAACTGATTACCACGCTCAACGGCGGCATCCAACGCCTGCTGTGGGGTTTTCTTCCCGGTCCATACCCCTTCCAGTTCCTCGTCCACAATAGTGCGGATCTGCGGCATGTTGCCCAGACGCAGCCCTTTGGTAAACGGCAACGGCGGTTTGTTCAGCATCTGGCGGGTGGCAATATCGGCCCCAGGATTCTTATCATAATAACCCTGCTCACGTGTCAGGTCGTATGCGGCAGTCGTGATCGGCAGGTAACCGGTTTTCTGATGCCATTCAGCCGCAATTTCTGGCTGTGCCAGGAAGTTGAGGAACTTTGCCACGCCTTCGTAGGTTGCTTTATCTTTGCCCTGCATCACCCACAGGCTGGCCCCGCCAATAATTGCGTTCTGCGGTGCGCCCTTCACATCAGCATCGTACGGCATCATGCCGACGCCGTAATTGAATTTGGCGTACTGGCGGATATTCGCTAATGAGCCGGAGGAAGCTGTAGTAATAGCACATTCACCGTTATAGAACTTTTCTGTGGATTCATCTTTACGCCCGAAGTAACTGAAATCCCCTTTTTTGTTCAGCTCTTGCAGCAAGGCAATGTGTTTTACCTGCTCGGGTTTATTGAATTCCAGTACCGCGTCAGCACCGTCAAAGCCATTGTTTTTGGTGGCGACCGGCAGACCGTTCCAGGCGCTGAAGTTTTCAATCTGAATCCAACCCTGCCAGCCACTGGCGTAACCGCACTTCATACCTGCGGCTTTCAGCTTCGCAGTGTATTCCGCCAGGTCCTGCCAGGTTTTCGGCGGTTGCTCAGGGTCTAAACCTGCTTTTTTGAAGGCATCTTTGTTGTAGTACAGCACTGGGGTGGAACTGTTAAAAGGCTGGGAGAGTAAATGTCCGCTTTTAGAGTCGGTGTAATAGCCGGAAACCGTCGGTACAAACTGAGACTCATCGAAGTTAATGCCAGCCTCTTTGAATACTTCATACACCGGTTTAATGGCTTTCGAAGCCATCATCGTTGCCGTACCCACTTCATAAACCTGCAGCAACGCAGGCGCGTTTCCGGTACGGAAAGCGGCAATACCTGCGCTCAGGTTCTGCTCATAGTTGCCTTTGTACTGCGGAACAATTTTGTAGTCGGGATTGGCGGCATTAAAGCGTTGCGCCAGAGAATCAACTTCTTTACCCAGTTCGCCTTCCATTGAATGCCAGAATGGGATGGTGGTGACCGCCAGTGCCTGACCTGCAAACGCCAGGCTAAGTGCCAGTCCTAAAGCTGTATGTCGTAACGATATCATCGGTTATCTCTCTTGTTGTGCCGGATGCGCGATATCACGCGTTTTATGCTCGCGGGGGTAACATGACATGCTCGAATGACAGAAAAATAACTTTTTTATTACAAAAAAAAGATAGTAAGGCGACAAACAGATGGCAAGGCGGTGAAAGTTGTAAGAAGGGAAAGTGGGAGCTGAGACACGTATAGGCAATTTAAATGAAACACCAGATGGCGATGTTTATGCCTCTTACCCGGCCTACACATACCGTAGGCCGAATAAAGCGTTTACGCCGCCATCCAGCAGGGAAGCAGAGAATTAACCGCCCAGATACGCGCTGCGCACCGCTTCATTAGCCAGTAACGCATCGCCGGTGTCTTCCAGCACCACATGACCGTTTTCCAGCACGTAGCCGCGATCGGCGAGCTTCAGCGCCTGGTTCGCGTTCTGTTCGACGAGGAAGATGGTCATCCCCTGCTCGCGCAATTGCTCTATGGTGTTAAAGATCTGCTGGATGATAATCGGCGCCAGGCCCAACGATGGTTCATCAAGCAGTAGCAGCCTCGGCTGGCTCATCAGCGCACGGCCTATCGCCAGCATCTGCTGTTCGCCGCCGGACATCGTTCCCGCACGTTGAATACGGCGCTCATGCAGGCGAGGAAACAGGTCATACACCCACTTGATGCGTTCCTGAAACTGGTCCTTCTCGGCAAAAAAACCGCCCATCGCCAGGTTCTCCTCCACCGTCATGCGGGAAAACACGCGACGCCCTTCCGGGACAATCGCCACCGCTTCGCGCATGATTTTCGCCGTCTGCCAGTCGGTAATGTCTTTATCATCAAAGACGATTCGCCCGCTGGTCGCGCGCGGGTCGCCGCACAACGTACCGAGCAGCGTGGTTTTTCCCGCGCCGTTGGCGCCAATAAGCGTCACGATTTCACCTTGATTGATATACAAGCTGACGTCGTGCAGCGCCTGTATCTTGCCGTAGTGGGCGCTGACTTTATCAAACGATAACATCACCTTATCCATATTATCTCTCGCCCCCATTATGCTTCACCTAAATAGGCGCGGATCACGTCCGGGTTGTTACGAATCTGTTCCGGCGTCCCGTTCGCCAGCGGCGTGCCCTGGTTCACCACGTAAATACGGTCCGAAATCCCCATCACCAGCTTCATGTCGTGTTCAATCAACAAGATTGTCGTGTTGTGATGATTACGCAGCTCAGCAATCAGCTCGTCCAGCTCTTTGGTCTCTTTCGGGTTAAGACCTGCGGCGGGTTCGTCGAGCATCAGGATCTCCGGCTGGGTCACCATGCAACGGGCGATCTCCAGACGACGCTGATCGCCGTAGGCCAGGTTACTGGCCTGACGGTTGGCATGCTCCAGCAAACCAATACGCTCCAGCCAGGTGGCGGCGCGATCCAACGCTTCACTCTGCGCGCGGCGGAACGACGGGGTTTTCAACAGGCCCGAAAACACGCCGGTTTTCAGCTGCTGATGTTGCGCCACCAGCAGGTTTTCAATCACCGTCATCTCGCGAAACAAACGGACGTGCTGGAAAGTGCGCACCACGCCCATCCGCGCGATTTGCTGTCCCGGCAGCCCTTCCAGATGCTGGTCGCGCAGCTTAATGGTACCGCCGGTGGGTTTATAAAAACCGGTCAGACAGTTAAAGACCGTGGTTTTTCCCGCGCCGTTTGGCCCAATTAACGAAACTATCTCCTGTGGCCGCAGCTCCAGCTCAACGTTGTTTACCGCCAGCAGACCGCCGAAGCGCATCATCAGGCCGTTAACGGATAATAATGGCTGACTCATGCCTGCTCTCCTTTTGCTTCCCCGTTTTTCAGTTTCAACTGTGGACGGGTCATCGGCAACAAGCCCTGCGGACGCCAGATCATCATCAGTACCATTAAACCACCCAGCATTAACATGCTGTATTCATTGAAATCACGCATCAACTCGCGGGACACCACCAGCAGGATGGCCGCGAGGATCACCGCGAACTGTGAGCCCATTCCGCCCAGAACCACAATTGCCAGCACAAAGGCCGACTCGGCAAAGGTGAAGGATTCCGGGCTGACAAAGCCCTGGCGCGCGGCGAACAACGTACCGGCAAAACCGGCGAACGCGGCGCTGATGGTAAAGGCGGTCAGCTTGATGCGCGTAGGGTTTAAGCCCAGTGAGCGACAGGCAATTTCATCTTCGCGCAGCGCTTCCCACGCACGACCCAACGGCATACGCAGCAGACGGTTGATAACAAACAGCGAGAAGACCACCAGCAGCAGCGCCACCAGATACAGGAAAATCACACGGTCGGAGGGATCGTACTTCACGTTAAAGAAGTTGCTGAAGGTATCCCAGCCGCCTTCACGGGCGGTACGGCTAAACTCCAGACCGAAAAAAGTCGGTTTCGGGATCTGGCTGATACCGTTCGGGCCACCGGTCACTTCGGTGTTGTTGAGCAGCAGGATACGAACGATTTCGCCGAAGCCTAAGGTCACAATCGCCAGATAATCCCCGCGTAGACGCAGCACCGGGAAACCGAGCAAGAAGCCCGCAGCAGCGGAAACCAGCCCTGCCAGCGGCAGGCATGTCCAGAAGCCGAGGCCGTAATAGTGGTTCAGCAGTGCGAAAGTGTAAGCGCCGATGGCATAAAAGCCGCCGTAGCCCAGCACCAGCAGGCCGGAAAGCCCCACCACCACGTTTAAGCCGAGGCCGAGGATGATATAAATCATCGTCAGCGTGGCGATATCCACCGTACCGCGTGACACCATAAACGGCCACGCCACGGCAATCACCAGCAGCGCCACCAGAAACAGCTTCTGTTTAACGGTGGAGCCATCAATCGCCGGCAGAATAAACTTCGGCCCGGAGACGCTCTTCAGACCCTTCTGGAAGGCTGGACGCAGCAACTGGAAGAGGAAGACCACGCCAGTACCGATAAACACCCACTGCCAGCGAATATCCGCCGCGGAATCCACCACCAGTTTGGTGCCGTCAAGCTCCAGCTGGACGCCCATAAAGACGCCCGCCAGGACGAAGAACATCGCGGCAGAGAGCAGCGCCATTGCAAAATGCATCGGTTTCATACTTTCTCTACCTCCGGGCGACCCAGAATACCGGTCGGCATCACCAGCAGCACCAGAATCAGCAGCGCGAACGACACCACGTCTTTGTATTCAGTACTCAAGTAAGCAGAGGAGAGCGCTTCCGCGACGCCCAGAATCAGGCCGCCGATCATCGCCCCTGGAATACTACCGATACCGCCCAATACCGCTGCGGTAAAGGCCTTCATCCCGGCCATAAAGCCGATGTAGGGGTTAATTACGCCATAGAACTGACCGAGCAGCACACCCGCGACCGCCGCCATTGCCGCGCCAATCACAAAGGTCAGCGCAATCACGCGATCGGTATTTATACCGAGCAGGCTGGCCATTTTTAGATCTTCCGCGCAGGCACGGCAGGCGCGTCCCATACGGGAGTAACGGATAAACAGCGTCAGCGCCAGCATCGCCAGGAAGGTTACTATCCAGATAACCAGCTGCATGGTGGTGATGGAAGCAGAGAAGTTTTCGCTGCTGCCGACGGTCCACTGGCCGTTAAACAGGCTGGGTAATGCGACGTCGCGCGAGCCTTCCGTCAGGCTGACGTAGTTTTGCAGGAAGATGGACATCCCGATAGCGGAAATCAGCGCGATCAGGCGCTTGGAGCTGCGCACGGGCCGATACGCCACGCGTTCTATGCTCCAGCCGTAGGCGCTGGCAATCACAATCGCGCCGACGAAACCCGCCGCGACCAGTAGCCAACTGGAATCAATGCCCATCATCATTAGCGCAGCGATGATCATAAAGGAGACATAACTGCCGATCATATACACCTCGCCGTGGGCGAAGTTGATCATGCCAATAATGCCGTACACCATCGTGTAGCCGATGGCGATCAGCGCATAGGTGCTTCCCAGCGTGACGCCGTTAAACATCTGCTGCAAGAAATAGAGGAACTGCTCGGACATAAGGTAACCTTTCTTAACCCGCCCGTTTTACACGGGCGGTGGGATAACTCGTCTTCAGCGATTACTTCGCAACGGTCGATGATCCGTCCGCGTGCCACTGGAAGACACCAAACTCAAATCCCTTCAAATCGCCTTTTTCGTCCCATTTCAGCGGCCCAATCACGGTATCAGCCCCGTGTGCTTTCAAATCTTTCACCAGGTCCAACGGCTCTTTGCTGCCGCTGCGGTCCATGGCGGTTGCCAATGACTGGACGGCTGCATACGTGATCCACACGTACGGGCCGCTTGGATCTTTCTTGTCAGCTTTGAGCGCATCAACGATCGCTTTATTCGCTGGATCCTGGTCATAACGTTTAGGCATAGTCACCAACATGCCTTCAGCGGCATCACCGGCAATGTTAGACAGCGACGCATTACCTACGCCCTCTGGTCCCATAAACTGGGTTTTCAGGCCGACAGAACGAGCCTGGCGCAACATTTGTCCCATTTCCGGGTAGTAGCCGCCGTAATAAACAAAGTCGATATTTTCTTTTTTCAGGCGGGCAATCAGCGCAGAAAAATCTTTTTCTCCGGCGGTGATTCCGTCAAAGAAGACGATATTGGCATTGCCTGCTTTCAGGCTGTCCTGTACCGAACGCGCCAGACCTTCACCATATTGCTGCTTATCGTGAATGATGGCGATACGCTGTGGTTTCACCTTCTCCAGAATGTATTTCGCGGCGGTCGGCCCTTGAGAGGAGTCCAGGCCCGCTGTACGCATAATGTGTGCGTAACCGCGCTGGGTCAGCTCCGGGTTGGTCGCGCCCGGGGAAATCATCAGAATGCCTTCATCTTCGTAGATATCGGATGCCGGTTGCGTGGAAGATGAGCACAGATGTCCAATAACGTACTGAATGCCGTCATTGACGATTTTGTTCGCTACCGCCACGGCCTGTTTCGGATCGCAAGCGTCGTCATATTCCACGGCGACCAGTTTGTCGCCTTTGATCCCGCCTTTGGCATTGATATCTTTAATGGCCTGACGCGCGCCATTAAATTCCATATCACCCCACTGCGCGACCGGGCCTGACATCGCGCCAACCACAGCGACCTTGATATCATCCGCCATGACCGCGTGTGACATGACCAGTGCTATCGCTCCTGCGATGATTGTTTTTGCATTCCGTTTCATATTCCTGAATCCCCATTCGTGACGTGTTTACACTTCATCCTTCAAGCTGCCTCTGTGTTGGCTATGTTCGCTCACCCCAGTCACTTACTTATGTAAGCTTCTGGGGATTCACTCTCTTGCCGCCTTGAGGCAACTTGAATAATTTTGTGTATATATGTTGTATTTATATGGTTAAAAAGCAGACTGTGCTTTTTTTGAACTGCACTATTTTTACCAGTCTCATTAATGGTTTAGCGCAGTTTTTTAAGCAAATTGATGCTAAAAGCTCTATTTTTCAGTCGATTAAGAAAAGATAATATTCTGCTTTTCACTATAGATAAACAAAAAAAAGCACGTTTGTCAGCATAAAATAACGGCACAAAGAGCGGAATAAAATGCTGCATTCCAGGGTATTATCCTGCCTATTTTTCAATCTCTGATGTTTCAAACTGTCAATATCGTTGTTACAAAACTATTAACCTGGTTAATCGAATAAAAAAGAGAAAGCATCCGGGTGAATTATTTCGGTACACTGATTCCATCTTTTGTGATTTGGACATGCTGTTAATGAAGCTGACCATCGTTCGTTTAGATAACTTTAGCGCCCAGGATCAGATTGATCTGGGCAAAATCTGGCCAGAATATTCCCCCTCATCGTTAAGCGTAGATGAAACGCATCGGATCTACGCCGCGCGCTTTAACGAGCGCCTGCTCGGCGCAGTGCGGGTCACGCTGAGCGGCACACAAGGCGCACTGGATTCATTGCGCGTGCGCGATATCACCCGCCGTCGTGGTGTGGGCCAGTATTTGATCGAAGAGGTCATCCGGGTAAATCCTGATGTGAGTGCATGGTGGATGGCCGATGTCGGCGTTGAAGACCGCAGCGTGATGGCCGCGTTTATGCAGGCGTTAGGGTTTACGGCCCAGGAAAATGGTTGGGAGAAACGGTAGAAAACCGCCCCCAACCAATTGTATTACTAGTAGTTTCCCAAGAATTACGTGTTGCAGGCAGGCGGCAAGTTATAAAATCCCCGGAGCTTACATAAGTAAGTGACCGGGGTTGAATAACGCAGCCAACACACCTGCGGCGCGAAAGGCGCCGGGAAAATCACTTGGCGTCTGTCGCCGTCCCGTTAGCATGCCAGTCAAACACGCCAAACTCGAAGCCTTTCAGATCGCCCTTCGCATCCCAGGACAACGGCCCCATGACGGTTTCCACCGAGTTTGCTTTCAGGTATTTGGCAATTTCAGCCGGGTCGTCAGACTGGTTCAGACCAGCCTGCAAAGATTGCAGCGCAGCGTAGGTGGTCCATACGAATGCACCACTCGGATCCTGTTTCTTGGCCTTGATGGCGTCCACAATCGGTTTGTTCGCTGGTACCTGGTCGTAGTTCTTCGGTTTCGTTACCAGTAAGCCTTCTGCTGATTCACCGGCGATATTAGACAGCGACACGTTCGCTACCCCTTCTGGTCCCATAAACTGAGTTTTCAGACCCGCAGCGCGTGCCTGACGCAGGATCTGCCCCATTTCCGGGTGGTAACCGCCGTAGTAAACGAAATCGATGTTCTCTTTCTTCAAACGCGCCACCAGCGTAGAGAAATCTTTCTCACCGGCGGTGATCCCGTCGAAGAACACCACGTCAGCGTTGGCTTTCTTGAGGTTGTCCTGCACGGAGCGCGCCAAGCCTTCACCGTACTGTTGTTTGTCGTGAACGATCGCAATGCGCTGCGGCTTCACTTTTTCAACAATATATTTGGCGGCCGTAGGGCCCTGATCGGAATCCAGACCGGTGGTACGTAACACCAGGTTATAGCCGCGTGCGGTCAGCTCTGGCGCCGTTGCCGCTGGGGTGATCATCAGAATACCTTCGTCTTCATAGATATCTGACGCAGGCTGAGTGGAAGAAGAGCACAGGTGACCGATAACGTATTTAATCCCGTCGTTGACCACTTTGTTAGCAACCGCTACCGCTTGTTTCGGGTCACAGGCATCGTCATATTTCACCATGACCAGTTTGTCGCCTTTCACGCCGCCCTTGGTGTTAATATCTGCAATCGCCTGCTCTGCGCCGGTAAATTCCTGATCGCCATATTGTGCTACCGGACCGGACATCGCGCCGACAACAGCAACTTTAATATCCTTAGCAAACGCCATATTGCTCAAAGACAGGGCGATACATCCTGCCAATAACGCTTTACCCTTCATATTCATCCTGACAATCCCCATTATTGTGGTTATTACGTGTGTTGTGATGTTGTTGTTCAGCACTTTATTTCAATTATTGGATAGCTACCCGTGCTTTAGCAGCATACTCTGCTAAAACATACCCGATTTTTATGATTATGGAATAGCTAAATTTGACATGCAGATAACAACTTGATGACAAAAAGCATAGAACGTCAGGAGAGAGAAGGAGAGATAAAAACAAAAAACCCCGGATTTTCATCCAGGGTTTATTAGCATTTCCAGTTTGGCAGGAAGATTACGCTTCGATCGCCGCACGCAGTTTTTTCATGGCGTTTTTTTCAAGCTGACGAACACGTTCAGCGGAGACGCCGTAGCGATCGGCCAGTTCCTGCAACGTTGACTTGTTATCTTCATCCAGCCAACGAGCACGAATGATGTCCTGGCTACGTTCGTCCAGACCTTCCATTGCGTGGGTCAGTTTGTTCGCAGCCTGATCTTCCCAGTTGTCTTCTTCAATGCCGTCAGCAAAGTTAGATGACTTATCCTGAAGATACAGAACCGGTGCCATCGGCTGGCTGTCAGACTCGTCGTCTGAAGACATATCAAACGTCATGTCCTGCGCCGCCATACGGGATTCCATTTCACGCACGTCTTTACTGGACACGCCCAGCTCACGAGCAACCATTTCGACTTCGTCCTGGTTAAACCAGCCCAGACGCTGCTTGGTTTTACGCAGGTTAAAGAACAGCTTACGCTGTGCTTTGGTGGTCGCGACTTTAACGATACGCCAGTTACGCAGAACGTATTCGTGGATCTCAGCTTTGATCCAGTGCACGGCGAAAGACACCAGGCGCACACCCACTTCCGGGTTGAAACGGCGCACGGCTTTCATCAGGCCGATATTACCTTCCTGAATCAGATCCGCCTGCGGCAGGCCATAGCCCGCATAATTACGAGCAACATGAACAACAAAGCGCAGGTGAGACAGGATCAGCGTTTTAGCTGCTTCCAGATCGCCCTGGTAATGCAGCTTTTCAGCCAGTGCCCGCTCCTCGTCAGCCGACAACATCGGCCACGCGTTTGCAGCCCGGATGTAAGATTCCAGGTTACCAACAGGGGCTAAAGCTAAATTTTGCATTTCTTTGGTCATTCAAATCCTCTCAATCTTTTCATCTGGCGCATTGGCAAAATGCTAATTAGCAAAAACCAGTAGCAACAACCATGCCAGAGCTTATGAGCAACGAGAATATCATTCAATCTTTTATCAGACAGTGATTTTATCCACAAGTTCCATGTCGTACTGTGTATAGATTACGCACAAAATGTGACATCACGGTGAATGCATCGGGAAGAGGTTACAGGGACTCTTTCCCTGCAGAGCGAACGACTCAGTGCAGGGAAAGATTATACCAGAGATTTTTTAATCGGGGGTAAAGTGACGTAAATGTTGAACCGTGGCAAGCCAGGCTGCCACCCAGCCAATCATTGAGCACACCAGCAGTAACAGCAGGCATTCATCGAATGATAAGCCGTTGATATCAAACTTGGTCCCGAAAACCTGTGCCACTTCAGTCACCGCTGACGACAGCCGCATCACCAAAATTTCTGACAAAATCAGTGAAAGAAATGCACCGGAAAAACCCAACAGCGCGCCGCCGTAAAGGAACGGACGCAGGATAAATCCATCCGTCGCACCAATCAGTTTCTGGACGTTAATGGTATCGCGACGCGCAAAAATACTCAGACGCACGCTGTTACCGATGACGAGGAAGACCGCCGCCACCATCAGCACGCCAATCATCGCGGAAACGCGTCCGACAAGGCCCGTCAGCGCCGCCAGGCGAGCGAACCAGCTGTCATCCATCCGCACTTCATCAATCCCGTTGATTTGTGCGATACGGTCGCGCAGGGTGTTCAGCGATTCCGTGCCCTGAAAATCCAGTTTCGGGATCACCACCGCCACAGCCGGCAGCGGGTTCTCTTCCAGCATATCCAGCGCGCCGCCAAAGCCAGACCAGTTACGGAATTCGCCCAGCGCGTCGTCGCGAGAAAGATAATTCACTTTCTCCACGCCCTGCTCAGCCTGCAACTGACCAACCACTCGCGCCGCCGCATCATCATCCAGCGTTTTTTGCAGGTAAACGGTGATCTGCGGGGACGGATAATACTGGCTCGCCGCGTGGTTTACATTCTTATAAACCATGTAGCACACGCTTGGCAGCGTCAGGGAGATGGCAATAACCATCACCGTCAGAAACGTCGCCAGCGGCTTACTTTTCAGGTCTTGTAACGCGCCCTGGAACGCGTAACGTACCTGCTCGTTAAAGACGTTGGTTTTCCGCGAGTTCGGTTTTGGCGCGGCTTTTGCCCGCTTTGGCGCGTTGCGACCGCCGTCACCAGGCGCACCGCCCGATTTACGAAAACGATCCAGTCGGCTACCGAACTGTTTGATTTGATTGATAGCGTCACGTCTATTCATGCGCCAGGCCTCCATGCAGATGCCCATCGCTCAGAACCATTTGGCGATAGGAGCGACGGGAGATCAGGCCAATATCGTGCGTAGCCATTAATACCGTGACCCCGACGCGGTTAAACTCTTCAAACAGACGCAGGATCCCTTCTGACAGCGCGTCATCCAGGTTACCCGTTGGTTCATCCGCCAACAGTACCGCAGGTTTATTCACCACCGCACGGGCGATGCCCACGCGCTGTTGTTCACCGCCGGAGAGCTGAATCGGAAAGTTTTTCGCTTTGTCCAGCAGCCCTACCTTATCCAGCGCCGCTGACACGCGACGACGAATATCGTCCCCACTGGCACCCGCAATGATCAGCGGGATTGCCACGTTGTCAAACACGGTTCTGTCCATCAACAGGTGGTGATCCTGAAAAATCATACCAATCTGACGACGCAGAAACGGTACCTCACGGTTTTTCAAACGGCTGATGTCATGCCCGCTGAAGTAGATTTTCCCGGCGCTGGGCCGTTCAATCCCACAGATCAGCTTCAGCAGGGTACTTTTCCCCGCGCCGGAATGGCCGGTCAGAAACGCCATCTCGCCAGGCTGCATATGGAAGGTCACTCCCTGCAGCGCTTGTCTCCCACCGAGATAGGCCTTGCTGACATGTTCAAAGCGAATCATTGTTAATCCTCTCGGGCAAAAAGTGCCTCTATAAAATCGCCCGCTTTAAACGGACGTAAATCCTCGATACGTTCGCCCACACCGATATAGCGGATAGGGATGCCAAACTGATCGGCAACCGAGAAAATGACCCCGCCTTTCGCCGTTCCGTCCAGCTTGGTCAGGGTGATACCGGTTAAGCCCACCGCTTCATGGAACAGTTTGGCCTGGCTTATCGCATTCTGCCCGGTACTGGCATCGATAGTCAGCATAACCTCATGCGGCGCATCAACGTCCAGCTTCTTCATGACGCGAACGATTTTTTTCAATTCTTCCATCAGGTGCGATTTATTCTGCAAACGCCCTGCGGTATCAGCGATCAGCACGTCTACGTTACGCGCCTTTGCCGCCTGGATGGCATCAAAGATGACGGACGCAGAATCCGCGCCGGTATGCTGGGCAATCACCGGAATGTTGTTACGTTGACCCCAGACCTGCAGCTGCTCTACCGCCGCCGCACGGAAAGTATCGCCCGCCGCCAGCATCACCGATTTTCCCTGCTGCTCAAACTGACGCGCCAGCTTGCCGATGGTGGTGGTTTTCCCCACACCGTTAACGCCAACCATTAAGATAACAAATGGCGTTTTACCCTCAACATTCAGCGGTTCGTCAACCTTCGCCAGAATCTCGCCCATCTCGTCTTTCAGCAGACCGTACAGCGCTTCTGCGTCTTTGAGCTGCTTGCGGCTGGCGCCTTCCGTCAGATTCGCAATGATCTTGCGGGTCGTTTCTACGCCCACATCGGCAATCAGCAGTTGCTCTTCCAGCTCTTCAAATAGATCATCGTCGATCTTTTTACCCCGGAAAAGACTGATAAATCCGGAACCAAGGTTTTCTTTGGTTTTCAGCAAGCTGCGTTTCAAGCGCGCAAAGAAACCTTCTTTCGTCGGTTTTTCCTGCTCCTGGACTACCTCTTCTTCTTCCGGTTCTTCTACAGCAGGTTCTTCTGGCGGCACCACCATAACCGATTCTTCAGCAGCCTCAGCGGCCAGCGCCTGTGCTTCGAGCTCTTCGTCGGTCAGTTGCGGCTCGTTTTCAGCTTCTTCTTCAGCCGCCTCAACGATTTCCACGGTTTCCGCTTCGGCCTGCCACTCTTCGGCAGAAACTTCTTCGGTTTTCACCTCTTCTGGCAGCGGCAATTCTTCGCGTTCGATAACCGCCGCCGCTGGCGTTTCCACTACAGTTTCAGCAACGGGTTCAGCAACCGGCTCAATTTCCGGCTGCGGTTGTTCGGTAACCGGTTCTTCTTCCGGCTGCAGTTTTTCGATTTCCGCAACCTGCTCAGTGACTTCCACAACCTCAGCAGCAAATGCTTCCGTTTCTGCTTCGCTATGGGTTTCCTGCGCGCGAGACGGTTCCTCAACGACGGCAATTTCTTCAGTAACCGGTTGTTGTTCTTCGTTTTTTACTTCTGTCTCGTTTTCCGGTGCCTGCTCTTTTTGACCAAAGCCCAGCCAGGAAAAAAAGCCACGTTTTTTCTCTTTCGCCATTTGCGACTACACTCCCCGCTGTTGCTTCATGGCACAGCGTCAACGCTATGTACATAGCAGCTAAAAAAATGATGAAATAGTCTATCACTTAACTTAACTCACATCACCGCCTGGAATGACATGCTATAGGCGGATTGAGCAATAATAGAAATGAAAAAACCGAATCACTCTGGCAGCGGACAGATCCGCATTATTGGCGGGCAATGGCGAAGCCGTAAACTCCCGGTTCCGGACAGCCCCGGATTGCGTCCGACCACCGACCGCGTACGCGAAACGCTGTTCAACTGGCTGGCGCCGGTAATGGTCGATGCCCACTGCCTGGACTGCTTCGCTGGCAGTGGCGCACTGGGGCTGGAAGCGCTCTCTCGCTATGCGGCAAATGCAACGCTACTGGAAATGGATCGCGCGGTATCTCAGCAGCTCCAAAAGAATCTCGCCACGCTGAAGGCAAATCACGCCCGAGTCGTTAACGCGAATACACTGGCATTTCTGGCTCAGGCAGGTACGCCGCATAACGTGGTATTTGTTGACCCACCGTTTCGCAAAGGATTACTGGAAGAAACATTAACTCTTCTGGAAACGAATGGCTGGCTGGCGAACGAAGCGTATATTTACGTGGAAAGCGAAGTTGAAAACGGTTTGCCGCCGGTTCCGGTGAACTGGTCGCTATACCGTGAGAAAGTCGCCGGACAGGTCGCCTATCGCCTGTACCAACGTGAAGCACGAGGAGAACACGATGCTGATTAACCTGGGACGCCTGCTGATGCTGTGCGTCTGGGCATTTTTACTACTGAATATTTTCCAACCTTTTCCACGCCCGCTTAACATCTTCGTTAACGTCGCACTGATATTTATGGTGCTGATGCACGGCATGCAGTTGGCGCTGCTAAAAAGCACCATGCCCAAAGATGGCCCGCAGATGACCAGTGGAGAGAAAATCCGTATTTTTCTGTTTGGCGTCTTTGAGCTGCTGGTCTGGCAAAAGAAGATTAAAGATCAGTTGAAGAAATGAGGTGATGCCGGATGGCGGCTGACGCCATTTCCGGCCAACTTAACTACGGTTGCGCACTAAACCCTTCAAAATGCGAACCTTTGTAGCTCAGCGTCCCTTTATCTCCGACCGTTAACGCATGGTACTGCTGAGCATCCAGACGAAACGTTTGTTCCAGGCCACCGCTTTGTGGCTTAAAGCTGGCTTCATAGCGCATGCTGGTTCCCGCCGGACTCACTTCCTGTTGACGGGAGCGTCGGTCGTTAAGCGGCTTTTCCCGCTTATTCGTCACCACCACCTGCTTTTGTACCAGCGGCGCGGCATCATTATCCGCTTTTTCACGTCGCTGCTGAACAAAGCGAAACGACGCTGCGACAACGATTAAGACAATGATAACAATGAAAAAAAGTGGTGGTTTGCTCATATTATTAACCCATCAGAAAATGCGGAAATAAGCATACATTGCCCGTTATGGTGTTGTCATCTGGCAGTATCGACCTCTACACTGGACAATAGAGCCGTAAGCACCCCGCTTACGAAAAAATAACGAATTCAAGGAACTAAGATGCTTTGGTCGTTTATCGCTGTCTGCCTTTCCGCATGGTTGTTCGTGGATGCTTCCTATCGTGGGCCTGCCTGGCAACGCTGGGTCTTTAAACCCCTGACGTTACTCCTGCTGGCGCTGCTGGCCTGGCAGGCGCCAATGTTTAACGCTATCAGTTACCTGGTACTGGCTGGCTTGCTGGCCGCGCTGCTGGGCGACGCGCTGACGCTATTGCCGCGCCAACGCCTGCTGTACGCAGTAGGGGCATTCTTCCTGTCGCATCTGCTGTATACCATTTACTTCGCCAGCCAAATGACGTTGTCGCTCTTCTGGCCTTTGCCGTTGGTACTGGCGGTGCTGGGGGCGTTGCTGATTGCCGTGATCTGGACGCGTCTGGAAGAATTGCGCGTTGCTATTTGTACCTTTATTGGCATCACGCTGATGATGGTCTGGATGGCTGGCGAACTGTGGTTCTTCCGCCCGACCGCTCCGGCGCTGTCGGCATTTATGGGCGCATCACTCCTGTTCATCGGCAATATTGTCTGGCTGAGTAGCCATTATCGTCGCCGCTTCCGCGCCGATAACGCCATTGCAGCCGCCTGCTACTTCGCCGGACATTTCCTGATTGTTCGTTCGTTGTATCTTTAAAAAGCTTGACTCTGGAGTCGACTCCAGAGTGTATCCTCCGGTTAATACGAAATGATTATCAACCGGAGGATGCCATGCCGACACCCGCTACCAATGGCAAAAAAGCCCCACAATTCTCTTCTTTCAAGCCAGTCCCTGCGCCACAAAAGGCTGACGATTGCTGCTGCGAGGGAAGTTGCTCTACCCCACCCCCCGTATCCGATACCGTAATAGGTACCCGTTATTCCTGGAAAGTGGCAGGCATGGACTGCGCGGCCTGCGCCCGAAAAGTAGAGAATGCAGCCCGCCAGGTCAGCGGCGTCAACCAGGCCCAGGTGTTGTTTGCCACCGAAAAACTGGTCGTCGACGCCAGTTCCGATATCCGCCAGCAAGTTGAAAACGCAGTGCAAAAAGCAGGCTATACCCTGCGCGATGAAAACGCGACGGAAGCCGCCCCCGAGTCACGTTTTAAAGAAAACTTGCCGCTGATTTCGCTGATTATCATGATGGCGATTAGCTGGGGGCTGGAGCAATTCAATCACCCCTTCGGCCAGATAGCGTTTATCGCTACCACCCTGGTCGGTCTGTACCCCATTGCCCGTCAGGCTCTGCGTCTGATGAAAACTGGCAGCTACTTTGCCATTGAAACGTTAATGAGCGTGGCCGCCATCGGCGCGCTGTTTATCGGCGCGACGGCGGAAGCCGCCATGGTGCTGCTGCTGTTTTTAATTGGCGAGCGCCTGGAAGGATGGGCTGCCAGCCGTGCCCGTAAAGGGGTCAGCGCGCTGATGGCGCTCAAACCGGAAACCGCCACACGTCTGCGTAACGGCGAACGCGAAGAGGTGGCTATTAATACCCTCCGCCCTGGCGATATTATCGAAGTTGCCGCGGGTGGGCGTTTACCAGCTGACGGCAAACTGGTTTCCGGTTTTGCCAGTTTTGATGAAAGCGCCCTGACCGGCGAATCGATCCCGGTTGAACGAGCCACCGGCGAGAAAGTCCCGGCAGGCGCCACCAGCGTGGATCGTCTGGTCACGCTGGAAGTGCTCTCCGAACCGGGCGCCAGCGCCATTGACCGTATTTTGCAGTTGATTGAAGAAGCGGATGAACGTCGCGCTCCCATTGAGCGCTTTATTGACCGTTTCAGCCGGATCTACACCCCAGCCATTATGGCGGTTGCGCTGCTGGTCACCCTTGTACCACCGCTGCTGTTTGCCGCATCCTGGCAGGAGTGGATTTATAAAGGGCTGACGCTGCTGCTGATTGGCTGCCCATGCGCGCTGGTGATTTCAACCCCCGCAGCCATTACCTCTGGTCTTGCCGCCGCGGCGCGTCGTGGCGCGTTAATCAAAGGCGGGGCCGCGCTGGAACAACTGGGTAGAGTTACGCAGGTCGCGTTTGATAAAACCGGCACTCTGACCGTGGGTAAACCGCGCGTCACGGCGATTCACCCGGCGAGCGGTATTGGTGAAGCTGAACTATTGGCGCTGGCGGCGGCAGTAGAGCAAGGCGCGACACACCCGCTGGCGCAGGCGATTGTTCGGGAAGCACAAACGCGTGAACTGGTTATACCTGTCGCGAAAGAACAGCGCGCATTAGTCGGCACTGGCATTGAAGCGCTGGTCGATGGCGAGCACGTGCTGATTTGCGCCGCCGGTAAGCAACCTGCCGATGCTTTTGCCGGGCAAATAAGCGAACTTGAAAGCGCGGGCCAAACGGTGGTGCTGGTGCTACGCAACGAGGCCGTACTCGGCGTGCTGGCCTTACAGGACACGCTACGCGAGGACGCCCGCCACGCCATCAGCGAACTTAATCAGATTGGCGTGAAAGGGGTGATTCTGACCGGTGATAACCCACGTGCAGCGGCCGCCATTGCAGGCGAACTGGGTCTTGAATTCAAAGCGGGGCTATTGCCGGAAGATAAAGTACAGGCCGTTACCCATCTCAACCAACAGTCGCCGCTGGCGATGGTTGGCGACGGCATCAACGACGCTCCGGCGATGAAAGCAGCCACCATCGGTATTGCCATGGGGAGCGGAACCGACGTCGCGCTGGAGACCGCCGATGCCGCCCTGACCCACAACCGCCTGCGTGGTCTGGTGCAAATGATTCAACTGGCGCGCGCTACCCACGCCAATATTCGCCAGAACATTGCGATTGCGTTGGGTCTGAAGGGGATTTTCCTCGTCACCACACTGCTCGGGATAACCGGACTGTGGCTGGCTGTACTGGCAGATACGGGGGCGACGGTACTGGTGACCGCTAACGCGCTGCGGTTGTTACGTAAAGGATAGTTTTTTGCCGGATAAGCATTGGCGCCATCCGGCAAACAAAACTACTGACCTTTACGCAGCAGATAGCGGTACGGCAGCGAGTCGGTCTCTTTGGCCACCAGCTCATGTTCCATAAAGGTACAGAAACCGGGAATATCACGGGTTGTCGCCGGATCGTCGGCGACAATCAGCAGTGTTTCACCCGCCTGCATGCCGCGCACGGTTTTGCGCACCATCATAACAGGTTCCGGACAGCGCAGCCCCTGAGCATCAAGAGTATGGTCGGGAGAGGTAAACAGATCGCTCATCGTAGTCTCGTTCATTCAAAAACGGCGTTATTTTACGCTCTGTTGTGACGTAAGCCAATCAGGTTAACGATTGCGTGAAAAACAACCATTGCAATGTGTTCTTAAAGCAGTATCATGCGACGGTTTTTTATTGGGTTCCCTCACCCCATCCAACAAAAAGGTCACAATATGACTCCGTTTACACAATCTCAGCGCGTAAAAGCGTTGTTTTGGCTATCGCTATTTCATCTGCTGGTGATCACCTCCAGCAACTATCTGGTGCAGCTACCGATCTCCATTTTTGGTTTCCATACCACATGGGGCGCGTTTAGCTTTCCGTTTATTTTCCTCGCCACTGACCTGACCGTGCGTATTTTTGGCGCGCCGTTGGCACGACGCATCATCTTCGCGGTGATGATCCCCGCGCTGCTGATCTCTTATGTCGTTTCATCACTGTTCTATATGGGATCGTGGCAGGGATTTGGCGCACTGCTGCACTTTAACCTGTTTGTTGCCCGTATCGCCGCCGCCAGCTTTATGGCTTACGCGCTGGGACAAATTCTGGATGTGCATGTCTTTAACCGCCTGCGCCAGAACCGTCGCTGGTGGCTGGCACCAACGGCCTCCACCCTGTTTGGCAACATCAGCGATACGTTAGCCTTCTTCTTTATCGCCTTCTGGCGCAGCCCGGATGCCTTTATGGCCGAACACTGGATGGAAATCGCGCTGGTCGATTACTGTTTCAAGGTGCTGATCAGCATTATTTTCTTCCTGCCGATGTACGGCGTGCTGCTGAATATGCTGCTGAAAAGGCTCGCAGATAAATCCGAAATCTCTGCATTACAGACGAGTTAAAGGTTCATTTTCCGAGTTGTGATAAGATGGACGAATGAGCCGTTATGGCCGTTTATCGAAAGGAAGAAGTCAATGCGCAATCTGGTTAAATATGTCGGTATTGGCCTGCTGGTTATGGGGCTTGCGGCCTGTGATAATAGCGATACAAAAGCGCCAGCAGAGAAGACCGCCGCAGAAAGTAACGCCACCGGACAACCGGTCAGTCTGCTGGACGGCAAACTCAGTTTTTCTCTGCCAGCGGATATGACCGATCAGAGCGGTAAGCTGGGTACTCAGGCGAACAATATGCACGTCTATTCTGACGCAACCGGCCAGAAAGCGGTGATTGTGATTGTCGGCGACAATACCAACGACGACCTGGCTGTGCTGGCAAAACGCCTGGAAGAGCAGCAACGTAGCCGCGACCCGCAGCTGCAGGTCGTCACCAATAAATCCATTGAGCTGAAAGGCCACACGCTGCAGCAGTTAGACAGCATCATCTCGGCTAAAGGCCAGACCGCTTACTCTTCTGTGGTGTTAGGCAAAGTAGATAACCAACTGCTGACCCTGCAAATCACGCTGCCTGCTGACGATCAGCAAAAAGCGCAGACGACAGCAGAAAACATCATTAACACGCTGGTTATCCAGTAACGGTTAAGACGATGACGCGGCCTCCGGTGACCCCACCTGAGGCCGTTTTTTTAACCGCCAGGTCAGCAATAGCGCCACCGCCACCAGCCCAGCTGCCGCCAGATAGATAACCGGCACGCCCGCCCACGTCATTACCAGCCCAGCCAGCGGCCCGGTAACCCCCAGCGATAAATCCATAAACACCGTGTAGGTCGCCAGCGCAGCGCCCTGGTTTTGCTGCGGGACGGCTTTTACCGCCACCACGCCCAACGCCGGGAAAACCAGCGAGAACCCCGCCCCGGCCAGCAGAACACCGATTTTTGCCATCCACGGCATGGAAGCCATCCCGACCAGTAACAGCCCAACAATCTCGACGCTAAAGCAGATCATCGCCACATTCAGTCCGCCTAAGCGGTTGATCCCATTTGGGAACAACAGACGCGTGCCCACAAACGTGCAGCTAAAAAGCGTCAGCGCGAAAGCCGCGCCGTCCCAGCCTTTGGCATCATAAAACAGGGTAATGAAAGTGGCGATCACGCCAAATCCGGCGGAGGCCAGGGCCAGCGCCATACCATACAACCAGACGCGCCCGAGCACCGCGCGGAACGGCAATGGTTTGCCTTTGCTGGCCTTTACCGCCTCACGAGGAAGCGCCAGCAATATTGCCGACAGCGCTACGCCCATTACCGTCAGCGCCAGCCCCTGTAAGCCACCCCAGGCATAACACAGTACACCCAGTGGGGCGCCTATCGCCATCGCACCATAGGTCACGATGCCGTTCCAGGAAATCACCCGCCCTATGTGCATTGAACCCACGACCCCTACGCCCCACAGCGTAGAGCCGGTCCCGGCAAAGCTTTGCCCGATCCCGAGGATCACGCGACCCAGGCATAACAGCAGCAGACTGGCCAGCGGCCAGTCGTTCGTTGACCCCGCCAGTAAATAACCCAGACCACTTAAAAAACAGCCGCACAGTCCGAATACCACAATCTTCTTTGGCCCCAGCAGGTCGGCATAGCGACCGGCATGTGGACGGCTCAGCAGCGTAGCGAAATATTGCAGGCTGATGACCAATCCAGCCCAGAAGGCGCTGAACCCCATCACATCATGGACATAGCCCGGCAATACCGCGAGCGGCAGGCCGATGGTCAGATAGCTGGCGAAGTTGAACATCACCACAGAGACAATGCGCAGATTAAGGCGTAAACCGCTCAGCGTCGGTTCAGCGACGGGTTCGGGCATGGAGGGTCACCACGTTTTCACAACAGTGTTTCATTTCTACCATGTTGCCGCACAGAAATCAGCAGTCAGTTTAGGAATCTCAGCCGCAAGCCAGCCGCTACACTTAATGCAAAACGCAAACAGGAAGAAAATATGACAACTGCTCAGCCCGATAAAACGGGTTTGCACATTTTACTCAAACTGGCTGCTCTGGTGGTGATCCTCGCGGGTATTCATGCTGCGGCGGATATCATTGTACAGCTGCTGCTGGCCCTCTTTTTTGCCATTGTATTGAATCCGCTGGTCACCTGGTTTATTCGCCGGGGAGTAAGCCGCCCGGTAGCCATTACGCTCGTGGTAGTGGTCATGCTGATCGTCCTCACGGCACTGGTCGGCGTTCTGGCATCTTCGATCACTGAATTCATGGCCATGCTGCCCAAATACAATAAGGAGCTGACGCGCAAGGTCCTGCATCTGCAAGAGATGCTTCCCTTTCTAAATCTGCATATGTCCCCGGAGCGCATGCTACAACGCATGGACTCCGACAAAATAATGACCTTCACCACCACGCTGATGACAAGTCTTTCCGGCGCCATGGCCAGCGTTGTTCTGCTGGTAATGACGGTCGTCTTTATGCTGTTTGAGGTGCGTCATGTTCCTTATAAGCTGCGCTTTGCGCTGAACAACCCACAAATCCATATTGCGGGGCTGCATCGGGCGCTCAAGGGTGTATCTCACTATCTGGCGCTGAAAACGTTGCTCAGCCTATGGACCGGCGCTATCGTCTGGTTGGGGCTGGCGCTAATGGGGATTCAGTTTGCTCTGATGTGGGGCGTACTAGCCTTCTTGCTAAACTACGTGCCCAACATTGGCTCGGTCATTTCCGCCGTCCCGCCCATGATCCAGGCGCTACTGTTCAACGGCATTTACGAATGCGTGCTGGTTGGCGCGCTGTTCCTGGTGGTGCATATGGTGATTGGCAATATCCTCGAGCCGCGCATGATGGGGCATCGCTTGGGATTATCGACGCTTATCGTCTTCCTCTCTCTGTTGGTATGGGGATGGCTGCTCGGCCCGGTAGGCATGCTGCTCTCTGTGCCGTTAACCAGCGTATGTAAAATCTGGATGGAAACGACCACAGGCGGCAGCAAACTGGCAATTTTGCTTGGACCCGGCAGGCCCAAAAGTCGATTGCCTGGATAAACTTGCAAACAGCATGTGAAGAATGGTACACAACCCCATTATTACTAAAGGTTAGCCCTGATATGTACCGGATCGTTCTTGGGAAAGTTTCTGTTTTAAGCACTGACGCACTGCCCAACGCACTGAGTGAACAAGCCCCACAAGGAGCTCACCGTGCGCGCTGGATTGCAGGCCGGGTGCTGCTTTCCCATGTTCTTTCACCATTACCGGACATCGTCTACGGCGAGCAAGGAAAACCGGCTTTTTCCGCCGACACCCCGTTGTGGTTCAATCTCAGCCACAGCGGCGATGATATCGCCCTGCTGCTCAGCGACGAAGGGGAAGTCGGCTGCGATATTGAAGTCGTCCGCCCACAAGATAACTGGCAAACGCTGGCAAATACGGTATTCAGTCTCGGAGAACATGCCGAAGTCGAGGCTGAACACCCGGAGCAGCAACTGGCAGCATTCTGGCGCATCTGGACGCGTAAAGAAGCTATCGTTAAACAGCGCGGCGGCAGCGCCTGGCAAATTGTCAGCGTCGACAGTACCGCGCTAACTTCCTCGCTCTCTGTCAGCCAGTGCCAGTTTGACACCCTGAGCCTGGCGGTATGCACGCCAACGCCGTTTACCCTGACCGCCGACGCCGTACAAAGGCTGTAACGCTTTCATTCCCGTGCGCCGCCGCGCAATATCGTAAGGTTGAAATCTGATGCAACGTATCACCATCACACTTGATGACGATTTATTAGAAACGCTCGACGGCCTGAGCCAACGCCGTGGCTACCACAACCGTTCCGAAGCGATCCGCGATATTCTGCGCAGCGCACTGGCGCAGGAAACGACCCAGGAGCACGGCACACAAGGGTTCGCGGTGCTTTCGTATGTTTATGAGCATGAGAAGCGTGACCTGGCGAGCCGCATTGTTTCGACCCAGCATCACCACCACGATTTGTCGGTCGCTACACTGCACGTGCACATCAACCATGACGACTGCCTGGAAATCGCCGTACTAAAAGGCGACATGGGCGATGTGCAACATTTTGCCGATGACGTGATCTCCCAACGCGGGGTGCGCCACGGTCATTTGCAGTGCCTGCCGAAAGAAGAGTGAGTGCCTGTGCCGGATGTTTACGCCATCGTACCAATCGTCTTTCTAAAGCGCAGCAGCGCTATCATGAAGAACGCACTGCCAATCGCCAGCAACGTCAGGAACTGCGGCCAGACAATACCGAACCCTGCGCCACGGTAAAGTATCGCCTGCGCGAGACTCACAAAATGCGTCGTTGGCATCGTCAACATGATGTCCTGCACCACCTGCGGCATGCTTTCACGCGGTGTGGAGCCGCCGGAGAGCATCTGTAACGGCAACAACACCAGAATCATCAGCAGTCCCAGCTGCGGCATAGAGCGCGCCAGCGTGCCCATAAAAATACCGATCGAAGTGGTTGCGAACAGGCTCAGCGCCACCCCCAGCATAAACAGAGGAATCGATCCCTCAATCGGTACGCCGAGCACGCCTTTTACCATCAGCATCAGCGACAGACCGGAAACCACCAGCACCACCAACCCCATCGACCAGATTTTTGCCATCATGATCTCAAACGGCGTCACCGGCATCACCAGCAGATGTTCTATTGTCCCGTGCTCGCGCTCGCGAATTAGCGCCGAGCCAGTGAGCACAATCGCCAGCATGGTGATGTTGTTGATAATTGCCATCACCGCACCGAAGCGTGCAGGTTCCAGATTGGGGTTAAAGCGCATGCGCATTTCCAGCGCCACCGGCGGCTCACTGTTGTCACGGTAACGGGCCACAAAGCTATTCACCTCGCCGCTGATGATGTTCTGGATATAGCTGTTGCCGGTAAAAGCCTGGCTCATCCGCGTGGCATCGACGTTAACCTGAATATCCGGCTGACGCCCGGCCAACACATCACGCTGAAAATCAGGCGGAATATTCACGGCGAAGGTATAGCGTCCGGCATCCAGCCCGGCATCCATCTCATCGGCGGTGATCATCTCCGGCGGTAAAAACCACGGGCGATAAAAGCTGTTCACAATCCGATTCGACAACTGCGACTGGTCCATATCGGCGATGGCAATCGGTGCCAGGTGCAACGAGCCCGGAAGGACGGTGGCGGAGGAGTAAACCGAAATCGTGAAGGCGAAGACAATCAGCGTCAGCATCGCCTTGTCGCCTAGCAGGCTGCGTAACTCTTTGATACCGAGGTTATAAATATTACGTAGTCGGCGCATCACCCCTCCTGTTTTTTCAGCAGTAATACGCTCAAACCAATCACCACCGGAATGGCTATCGCCAGCGGCATAAACAGCTGCCAGAGATCCGTCAGATCCAGCGCTTTAGAGAACGTCCCGCGCGCGATGGTCAGAAAATGGCTGGTCGGGTAAATTTCGCCAATCCAGCGTCCAGGCCCTTCGAGCGAGGCGACCGGGTCAATCATCCCGGAAAACTGCGTCGCCGGGATCAGCGTAATAATTGCCGTACCAAAAATGGCCGCGATCTGGCTTTTCATAAACGTGGAGATGAATAGCCCAAGCCCGGTGGCAATGGTGACGTACAGCAGCGCGGCCAACGTCAGGGTCATAAAGCTGCCCTTATGCGGGACGCCAAACACAAACACCGACAGCGCGCACAGCAGCAGGAAGTTCAGCATGCCCAGCACGATGTAAGGCAACTGTTTACCGAGTAAAAACTCGCTGCGGGTGGTGGGCGTAACGTACAGGTTGATAATCGATCCAAGTTCTTTCTCGCGCACCACGCTCAAGGCGCTGAGCATAGAAGGGATCATCATCAGCAGCAGCGGGATGACTGCTGGAACAATCGCCGGCAAACTCTTCACATCGGGGTTGTAGCGATAGCGAGTTTCAATGGTCATCAGCCCGTTTTGCCCTCTGGCATTGGGTTGACGTGCCATCACGTCCTGTAGCCAGGTCTGGTGCATCGCCTGCACATAGCCTCTGACCGTTTCAGCACGGCTCGGCATTGCGCCATCGACCCAGACGCCAATCTTCACCGGCGTGCCACGCGCGATATCGCGGCCAAAGTTTGGCGGGATCTCTATTGCTACCGCTACTTCGCCCGAACGCATCCGTTTGTCCAGCTCGTCATAACTGGTGAGCGGCGGCTGTTCGATAAAATAACGCGATCCCGCCAGATTGAGCGTCCACGCCTGGCTGCTGACGGTCTGGTCACGATCGAGCACCGAAAAACGCAGGTTTTCCACATCCATGCTGATGCCGTAGCCCATGATCAGCATCAGGATCACTGTGCCCATCAGCGCCAGCGTTGAACGAACCGGGTCACGTCGCAGCTCCAGCGCTTCACGTCGGCTGTAGCTAAACAAGCGCCGTAGGCTAAAGCCCTGCCGCGGCGGCTGACTATTTTCATGCGCTTTCGGAACATTGGCGGGCGGTAACTGAGCTTCCGGTACCGGGCCTGCCGCTTCCTGTAACCAGGAGATAAACGCCTCTTCCAGACTGGCGGCGCCACGCTGTTTCACCAGTTCCTGCGGCGTGCCGCTGGCGAGTACTTTTCCGGCGTGCATCAGCGACATCCGGTCGCAGCGCTCCGCTTCGTTCATAAAGTGGGTGGAGATAAAAATGGTCACTTTGTCCTGCCGCGACAGATCGACCATCAGTTGCCAGAACATGTCCCTCGCCACCGGATCGACCCCGGAGGTCGGCTCATCAAGAATGAGCATTTCCGGACGATGGATCACCGCCACCGCCAGCGACAGGCGTTGACGGATCCCCAAGGGCAGCGCGCCAGGCAACGCGTCTTCGACATCGGTCAGCGAAAAGCGCTCGCTCATCTCTTGTACCCGTCCCGGGATTTCTGCCTCGGTGATATGGAACAGTCGCGCGTGCAGCTCAAGGTTTTGCCGCACGGTCAGCTCGCTGTAAAGCGAAAACGCCTGCGACATATAGCCTACCCGGCTGCGGGTATCGATATTCTTCGGATCTACCGCTTGCCCAAACAACCATGCCTCACCTTCGCTTGCGGGCAGCAGACCAGTGAGCATCTTCATGGTGGTGGATTTACCGCACCCGTTGGAGCCGAGAAAACCGAAGATCTCCCCGCGCGGAATACGAAAGTTAACGTGGTCAACGGCAACAAACTTACCGAAGCGCATAGTCAGATCTTTCACTTCAATAGCAATCTCTTCGTGTTCAGCGTGATACGGCGGGATCACCACCGGCTTATGCGCCTGACGCTGGGCTTCGGGTAACAGCGCGATAAACGCCTGCTCCAGCGTGTCGCTGTTGGTTTGTTCACGCAGCTGCTGGGCGCTCCCGGTGGCTAATACTTCCCCGGCGTTCATCGCCACCAGACAGTCAAAACGCTCGGCTTCTTCCATGTAGGCGGTCGCAACCAGCACGCTCATGTTGGTCTGCCGCTGGCGAATGCTGTTAATCAGATCCCAGAACTGGGCGCGGGACAGCGGATCGACCCCGGTGGTGGGTTCATCGAGAATTAACAGTTCCGGGTCGTGAATTAACGCGCAGCACAGTCCCAGCTTTTGCTTCATCCCACCTGAGAGTTTCCCGGCGGGACGGTCGCGAAACGGCGCCAGTCCGGTGCTGTTCAGCAGCTCGGTTATCCGCGCTTCGCGTTCCGCTTTGTCATGACCAAACAGCCGGGCAAAGAAATCGACGTTCTCATATACCGACAACGTATGGTACAGGTTTTTCCCTAATCCCTGCGGCATCCAGGCAATACGCGGACAGACATCCTGGCGATGTTTCGGGTCACGCATATCGCCGCCCAGCACCATCACGTTGCCGTGTTCAATGACCCGCGCGCCGGAGATGAGCGACAGCAGACTCGATTTTCCGACGCCATCCGGACCAATCAGCCCCACCATACAGCGGGCGGGAATATCCAGCGTGATATTGTTCAGCGCTACCGTTTTCCCGTAATGCTGACTCACGCCGTCAAGGTGCGCCACGGGAGGAACGGGAAGGCGCGCCAGATGCGTCATTGCGGCAACCTCACGACCAGGTCGTCAGGCCAGGGGCGATTTTCATCGACACGCACCCACGCCATGCCCGGTAGACCGGTTTTCACATACTCCAGATGCTGCTGCAACAGTTCTGGCGGGATACGCGCTTTAACACGGAACATCAGCTTCAGTCGTTCATCGCTGGTTTCGACCGTTTTCGGCGTGAACTGCGCCACGCTTGCCACAAAGCTGATGGTCGCCGGAATACGCAGATCCGGCGCGGCGTCCAGCACCAGGCGGGCTTCACCGCCAATCTTTAATAAACCGGCCTGTTCAGTCGGTAAGAAGAACGTCATGTAAACATCACTGAGATCGACCATATTCAGCACGCGCCCCCCCGCGGAAAGGACCTCACCCGGTTCGGCTACGCGGTACTGTACGCGACCATCGCGCGGGGCTTTCAGTTCGCTGTCATCAATATCAGCTGCAATACGACGTTCGGTGGCCTGCGCGGCTTCTACGCGGGTTTGCGCCTGAATAATGCTGGTGCGGGCGGCCTCAATCGCGGCTTTTGCCGCAGAGACCTGCGCCTTTGCGGATTCCAGCGCCGCGCGCGCGCTTTCCGCCGCGGCCCTGTCGTCATCCAGCTGTTGCTCAGACACAGCCCCACGCTGGGACAGCGAGCGGGAACGTACGTGACGTTTAGAGACCGATTGCAGTTCCGCCTCGCGCTGCTTTACCACCGACTGCGCGGCGCGCATTTCACTTTGCCGCTGTTCCAGCAGCGCTCGTGCCGCCGCCACCGCGCTTTCGGCTTCTTTGATTTGCGCGACAGCTTCCAGTCGCTGCTCCTGCAGCACACGGGTATCCATTTTCGCCAGCACGTCGCCCTGGCGAACGAACTGCCCTTCCGAGACGAGGATTGTGTCAATTCGTCCGGCAATCTTGGTGGCAATATCCACTTCGGTAGCTTCAATTCTGCCGTTGCTGGCCGCGAAACCTTCCGGAATTCCCGCAGGACGTAACATCCACCACGCTATTGCGGCAACCGCTACCACAATACCCGCGCCCCACCACACCAGATGACGCTTAATCTTATCCATATCCGACCCGCCGTAATCCCTGTTATCAAACGATGCGTGTCACAAAGCCCACTGAACAGCTATTCAGCGGGAGATTCCATCCGGGATGAGAAGGAATGAGAAATAATGGCCAGAGTGCGGACAGGCGTGAAAGCAACGCACACCGTGAAGGACGTGAGTGACGAAAATGCTGTGAAATCGGGTAGTAATGTTGTCATCATCAGCGTTCCTGGCCGGAAATGAAACACGCATACTCATAACTGTTGTCTATTGAATACTAACACCTGGATTCAATATGTCTATTCGGTTGTCGTTTCCAGTTCAGACCTGGCACAAGGAATATTTCGTATATCAACGATTGATAAACAATCGCAACTATAAACATAATCAATGATTAGGCATCCCTATAATAGCGGCTCATTTACCGATCTCGTTATGGCGAGGCTCCTGTACAAATACAAGTTACCGCCCTGCTGGTATCGAGAGAGACCACTCAGGGAAATACAGGCATCCATCGAATCAAGGTGTTGCCAAGGTAACTTCTGACGATTTCACCATCGGACAGATACGTTGTTCAGTGCTAAAACCAGGACGTAGGGATCTGCCTGCGCTAACCCTGTCTTGTTCGCCCCTATGAGAGATTTTTTATAGGGAATTACATCATGTCATCTATGCCACTCTGCGCCGCCCATCATCCTATGCCGGATTTCAATGGCGACGCTATCGCGCAATATATGCGCACCGATTTTATTACTCTACCCGACCATCTCAGCGTGAACGGCGCTCGCGAATACTTTGTTTCCCAACTCACAACAGATGATATTCCAGGCCAGGTCTTTGTTGTGGCAGGAAAGGCGCTGCGCGGGGTGTTATCCATCAAGCGCTTATTACAGGAAAAAGATACGTCGCTTAACATCAACCATCTTACGGACAGCTGTTTATTTCATGTAAAGCCTGATGATGAACGGGCGCAGGTCGTTGCCGAGTTAGCCGAACGCGAAGTCGACCTGGTTGCTGTCGTTGAGAAAGGCGAGCTGATTGGTTGTCTGATGGAAAAAGAGATCGCTCATCTACAGGAAGATGATGTTACCGAAGACGTTCAGCTTCAGGGCGCCACGCTGCCGCTGGAAAAACCCTATCTGGAAATTAGTCCGTGGACATTGTGGAAAAAACGTTCGGTCTGGCTCCTGCTGCTGTTTGTCGCAGAAGCCTATACCAGCAGCGTGCTTCAGCATTTTGAAGAAGCGCTGGAATCCGCGATTGCCCTGGCCTTTTTTATTCCGCTATTAATTGGTACTGGTGGCAACAGCGGTACGCAGATCACTTCGACGCTGGTACGTTCAATGGCGCTGGGGGAAGTGCGGCTGCGCGATATGGGCCGGGTGATCCGCAAAGAAGTTTCAACTTCGCTGCTGATCGCTCTGACGCTGGGTCTGGCAGGGTGCTTGCGCGCGTGGATGATGGGTATCGGCATGGAAATCACGCTGATCGTCAGCCTGACGCTGGTTTGCATTACGCTGTGGAGCGCCGTGGTGTCATCAGTGATCCCCATGGTGCTCAAGCGTATCGGCATTGATCCCGCCGTGGTTTCGGCCCCGTTTATCGCCACGCTTATCGACGGTACCGGGTTAATTATCTACTTTAAAATCGCCCAGTATTTTCTGGGTCTGAACTAATGATAACGCCCGACAGCTCAGGTTGTCGGGCATCACAGTCAGGCTGGCGCCAAATCCTGCGCGCACGCCCAGGCACTCGACCATGCCCACTGGAAGTTATAGCCGCCCAGCCAACCGGTGACGTCCATAACTTCGCCGATAAAATAGAGTCCCGGTACTTTACGTGCTTCCATCGTGCGCGATGACAGCTCATTGGTATCAACGCCGCCCAACGTGACTTCAGCGGTACGATACCCTTCCGTACCGTTCGGCTGTACCCGCCACTCGGTTAGTGTCTCGACCAACGTTTGCTGATCGCGCACATTAAGCTGCTTAAGCGAAACATCCGGGATTTGTCCAAGCTGTTGCAAACATTCCACCAGCCGCTTTGGCAACTGCATTGCCAGGGTGTTCTTTAAGCTCTGGTTAGGATGAGCACTGCGTTGGTCATCGAGGAAGCTCGCGAGGTCAACATCTGGCAACAAATTAATGCTGACAAATTCACCAGGTTGCCAAAAACTGGAAATCTGCAGCACGGCCGGGCCAGAAAGCCCACGGTGCGTAAAGAGCAGATTTTCACGAAAGACGGTGCCGTCCTCGGCGGTGATAACGGAGGAAACGGATACGCCAGAGAGAACCTGAAGCTGCTCCAGCAGCGGCTTGTGTAAGGTGAAAGGCACCAGACCTGCGCGCGTTGGCAATACGTTCAGGCCGAACTGCTCGGCAATTTTATAACCAAACGGCGTCGCGCCCAGACCCGGCATAGAGAGACCACCAGAGGCAATAACCAGATTTTTCGTGCCCACGGTCATCCCGTTCAATTCGAGGATGAAAGCATCACCCTCTCGCCCGACGCTCAGGACTTCGCTACGTAACCGCATAGTTACGTTACCTTTTTCGCATTCCGCCACCAGCATATCGACAATTTGTTGGGCGGAATCATCACAAAACAGCTGACCCAGCGTTTTTTCATGCCAGGCAATGCCGTGTTTGCCCACCAGATCGATAAAATCCCACTGCGTATAACGCGCCAGCGCCGATTTGCAAAAATGCGGGTTTTGGCTCAAATATGCGGCCGGTTCGACATAAAGGTTGGTAAAGTTGCATCGGCCCCCGCCAGACATGAGAATCTTACGTCCAGGCTTTTTACCATTATCAATCAGCAGTACACGACTACCTGCTTGTCCTGCCTGCGCGGCACAAAACATACCTGCTGCGCCAGCGCCTATAATAACGGTATCAAACCTTTCCACGTTGCGATCCTCTCAAAAAAGCGGGTGTGAATTGTAAAGATTCCTCAGTGGTCGCACCAGCACCAAACTATCGATAAAGGGTATTTATCTGAAATATATAGGATAATTCTTTAGTGGTGTAAAACAAAGCAGGAGACAAATCAAAAAAACTCTATATTTCACTTTGCCCGCGCCGCCAAAGTCACTGATAATGCGCCGCGTTCATGTCCTCAAAATGGCGTAACGTCCTATGCTACATTTGTTTGCTGGCCTGGATTTACATACCGGGCTTTTACTATTGCTTGCTCTGGCTTTTGTGCTGTTCTACGAAGCGATTAACGGCTTCCATGATACAGCAAATGCTGTCGCAACCGTGATCTATACCCGTGCAATGCGTTCGCAATTGGCGGTGGTCATGGCTGCGGTGTTCAACTTCTTTGGTGTTTTGCTGGGCGGTCTCAGCGTGGCATATGCCATCGTGCATATGCTGCCAACGGATCTGCTGCTCAATATGGGATCGTCACATGGCCTCGCCATGGTGTTCTCCATGCTGCTGGCAGCAATTATCTGGAACCTGGGTACCTGGTACTTTGGTTTGCCTGCATCCAGCTCCCACACGCTAATTGGTGCCATTATCGGTATTGGTTTAACCAATGCGCTGATGACCGGCACTTCTGTGGTAGATGCACTTAACATTCCGAAAGTAATGGGTATTTTTGCCTCGCTTATCATCTCGCCGATTGTCGGTCTGGTGGTTGCAGGTGGTCTCATTTTCATTCTGCGTCGCTACTGGAGCGGTACGAAAAAACGTGCCCGTATCCACCTGACGCCAGCAGAACGTGAAAAGAAAGACGGTAAGAAAAAGCCGCCGTTCTGGACGCGTATTGCACTGATCCTCTCCGCTATCGGCGTAGCGTTCTCTCATGGCGCTAACGACGGGCAGAAAGGCATTGGTCTGGTGATGCTGGTGCTGATTGGCGTCGCCCCCGCTGGTTTCGTAGTAAATATGAATGCTTCCGGTTACGAAATTACCCGTACCCGCGATGCAATCAATAACGTCGAAATCTTCTTCCAGCAACGCCCTGACCTGCTGAAGCAAGCCACCGGCGTGGATCAGTTGATTCCATCTCCGGAAGCGGGCGCACCAACGCAAGCTAACGAGTTCCATTGTCACCCGGCTAATACTATTAACGCGCTGGAGCGTGCGAAAGGTATGCTGGCGAATCTGGAAACTTTCGACAAGTTAAGCGTTGAACAGCGCGGTCAACTGCGTCGCATTATGCTGTGCATCTCTGATACCACCGATAAAGTGGTGAAACTGCCTGGCGTAAGCGCTGACGACCAGCGTCTGCTGAAGAAACTGAAAGCTGACATGCTGAGCACCATTGAGTATGCACCTATCTGGATCATTATGGCCGTCGCACTGGCGCTGGGCATTGGTACCATGATTGGCTGGCGTCGTGTGGCGACGACTATCGGTGAGAAAATCGGTAAGAAAGGCATGACCTATGCTCAGGGGATGTCGGCGCAGATGACCGCCGCAGTCTCTATCGGTCTCGCCAGCTACACCGGTATGCCTGTTTCCACCACGCACGTTCTCTCCTCTTCCGTTGCAGGAACGATGGTTGTTGATGGCGGCGGTTTACAGCGTAAAACGGTGACCAGCATTCTGATGGCCTGGGTCTTCACCCTGCCAGCCGCAATTCTTCTTTCCGGCGGGCTTTACTGGCTCTCTCTGAAGCTTATCTAAGCGAATGCACGGAAAAAAAGCGGGTCAGAAAACTGGCCCGCTTTTTTTGTATCTGTCGTTGGCATCAGTGCCAGATAATCAGCGCAATCATGCTGATTAGCACCAGGCCACATAGCGCGCTGGTGAGAATGAACTGACCGCGAACCCGCTCACAGCGGCGAATAAACTCATCATCATGATGATCGCGGTAACGCTGAGCGTAGATATACCACACCAGACGCATCTGCTTGTTTGGTTGCCCATGCGAGGTAAAAAAGCCCCCACCATCTACATACTGGTAAAGCAATGGATCGCAACCACGAAGTACCACTAACAGTGCGCGTAACGAAGAAAAATAGCGCGCCATATTAACAATGCAAACGACACATAAAGCCCAGAACAATGCAATGGTGCTAATCATACCTCCTCCCCGGCGACCCGCCCACGGAACTCCTTTCCGGGACTACCGCTCCCCGATACCCTGCCAAATCATTCAGTGAAGAGTTCTGTCGAACCGTTCGTATTAGTATCACGCATCCGAACGCCTCTCTAGATAGTGTAGGAGATTAGTTAATTTTTTTGCCAGAAGGTTAATCGCTATCAATGCAATTAACTAAAAAATTTGTTTAACTGCTTGGCAAGCAAGGTGGATTGACGGATTATCCTGGTCGCTATAATGTAAGGATAGTCCTTATATGGTACGTTTTTACGACTGGGCTAGCCCCGCGCGCAAGGTTCGCAGGACGCGGATGACGCGGCGGCAGGTAAATGCCAGCAGGCTAGTCATCGACAACTTATGGAAGGAGTAACACTATGGCTTATAAACACATTCTTATCGCGGTTGATCTTTCTCCGGAAAGCAAAGTTCTGGTTGAAAAAGCGGTCTCTATGGCGCGGCCTTACAATGCTAAAGTCTCCCTTATCCACGTTGACGTAAACTATTCCGACCTGTACACCGGGCTTATCGACGTGAATCTGGGCGACATGCAGAAACGCATTTCTGAAGAAACCCACCACGCGCTAACCGAGCTTTCCACAAATGCAGGCTACCCTATCACCGAAACCCTGAGCGGTAGCGGCGACCTGGGTCAGGTTCTGGTTGATGCCATCAAAAAATACGACATGGATCTGGTCGTTTGTGGCCACCACCAGGATTTCTGGAGCAAACTGATGTCCTCCGCACGCCAACTGATCAACACCGTCCACGTCGACATGTTGATTGTTCCGTTGCGTGACGACGAAGAAGCATAAAACGCTGGCCGTCGGGAGATAACCCGGCGCGCTGCAAGTCGTAAAGCCTGTAAACGCCCGCCTGTGCGGGCGTTTTTGTTTTTATCATCCAGACTCAATTAGTACATCAATCCAACAAATAAATCATAATTAGTGTGATCAACTAATTGGATCGAAAACTATCTCTATAATACTCTACGCTTGCGGTCAATAACCGCAGTCTATAACAAAATAAGACTTTTTCGGCGCGTTTAAGCATACGCGTTCATACTTTTCGGGATGGCTTTGAAAGGCGATGGAATATGAATAAAACTGCACCTACGGGCTTGCTGCAGCAACCTCGTCCGTTCTTCATGATCTTCTTTGTGGAATTATGGGAACGATTTGGCTATTACGGCGTTCAGGGCATCCTGGCGGTATTTTTTGTTAAGCAGCTCGGCTTTTCGCAGGAACAGGCGTTTGTCACCTTTGGTGCATTTGCCGCGCTGGTCTACGGTCTGATCTCGATCGGCGGCTACGTCGGCGACCACCTTTTAGGCACCAAGCGCACGCTGGTGCTTGGCGCCATTGTGCTGGCGATAGGCTACTTCATGACCGGGATGTCACTGCTTAAGCCCGATCTGATCTTTATTGCTTTGGGTACCATTGCCGTCGGTAACGGGCTTTTTAAAGCCAACCCGGCAAGCCTGCTGTCAAAATGCTATCCACCGAAAGACGCTCGTCTGGACGGGGCTTTCACTCTGTTTTATATGTCGATTAACATCGGCTCGCTGCTATCGCTGTCGCTGGCACCGGTGATTGCCGATAAGTTTGGCTACGCGGTGACCTACAACCTGTGTGGGGCCGGGCTTATTGTCGCGCTGTTGGTCTACTTTGCCTGCCGTGGAATGGTGAAGAATATCGGTTCAGAGCCGGACCATAAGCCGCTGAATTTCCGGAATCTGCTGTACGTGCTGGCTGGTACGGTAGTGATGGTATTTATCTGTGCCTGGCTGATGCATAACGTGCAGATTGCCAACCTGGTGCTGATCGTCCTGTCGATTGCCGTGACCATCATCTTCTTTCGTCAGGCATTCAAACTGGATAAAACCGGGCGCAACAAGATGTTCGTGGCCTTTATCCTGATGCTGGAAGCGGTGGTGTTCTACGTGCTGTACGCGCAGATGCCAACTTCGCTGAACTTCTTTGCTATCAATAACGTGCATCATGAAATTCTTGGTTTCGCCATCAACCCGGTAAGCTTCCAGGCATTGAACCCGTTCTGGGTGGTACTGGCGAGTCCGGTGCTGGCCGCAATCTATACCCGTCTGGGAAACAAAGGCAAAGACCTGACCATGCCGATGAAATTTACGCTCGGTATGTTCCTGTGCTCGTTGGGCTTCCTGACGGCCGCCGCTGCCGGGATGTGGTTTGCTGATGCGCAGGGGCTGACATCGCCGTGGTTTATCGTGCTGGTGTATCTGTTCCAGAGCCTGGGAGAACTACTGATTAGCGCCCTGGGACTGGCGATGGTCGCCGCTCTCGTGCCGCAGCATCTGATGGGCTTCATTCTCGGGATGTGGTTCCTGACGCAGGCCGCCGCCTTCCTGATGGGGGGTTATGTCGCGACGTTCACCGCTGTACCTGAGAACATCACCGACCCGCTGCAAACGTTGCCTATCTACACCAACGTCTTCAGTAAGATTGGTCTGGTGACCCTGGCCGTAACGGTGGTGATGGCGATTATGGTGCCATGGCTGAACCGCATGATTAATACGCCAAGCACCGAGCAATAACCTTCAGTGCCGGATGGAGGCTATTGCCCAATCCGGCCTACATTCAACATGCCCGATCGCCTTGCGCTATCGGGCATTTTCACTCACTACCCTTTACGCGCGTCTATCCACTCTTGCACTTCCACCACAAAGGTGTCCGGCGCTTTGCGGTACATTTTGCGCGCCAAGTCCAGTATCGTATGCTGACCGAGCGCTTCTTCCATCCGCTGCTGGGCCATGTCCATTACCGAACGTACACCACAAATGCCTTCACAGGCCCACTGGGGCGGATGTTCCTCAAATACCGCCATCCGCTGGCGAATTTCACGACATTCAAAGATGCGTTTATCGCCATCAATGGCATTCACCACATCCAGCACCGTGATGTGTTCAGCGGGTTTAGCCAACTGGAAACCACCGCCCTTACCCTCAATGCTGCGTACCAGGCCCGCTTTCGACAGACGGGTGAAAATTTTCGCCAGATAGTCATACGGTACGCTTTGCAGTTCGGCAATTTCCCGCACGCTCATATCCCGCGCATCGCCCTTACTGTCGACCATACACATCAGGCTATGAATACCGTACTCAACCCCGGAACTGTAGAATGCCATTCTCTTATCTCAGCCAAAATTAATCTGAGTTGATTGTAGCTTTTTCGTTTCACTCATTCCAGACAGCAAAGTACCCCTCTTCACAATTAAAATTTAAATACATATTTATCAAACAGATAATAAAAACCCCCACCCTTTAAGGCAAAAAGAATCTCGATCGCATTGCAATCCTTAACTACGATAAATAAAATCCGAGTAAATAATTCGTAGTCACCAGTGAGAAAAAACCAATGCATAAACAAATTCTGATCGTGGGCGCCGGCTTTGCCGGTATGTGGGCAGCATTAAGCGCCGCGCGACTGGCGGACAAACACCAGCAGCCCATTGATATTACAGTGATTGCGCCACAGCCAGAGCTGCGTGTCCGCCCGCGCTTTTATGAAAGCGCCGTGCAAACCCTGGTCGCACCGCTGCAACCCTTGTTTGACGTCACTGGCGTCAACTTCCTGCAAGGTCACGTCGAGCAGATCCTCCCGGACTCTAAAGAAGTCAGTTGGCAAGATGCCAACGGTGAAATTCATTTACGCCGCTACGACCGCCTGGTACTCGCCAGCGGCAGTCACGTAAACCGCGACGCCGTTGCCGGTGCTGCCGAGTACGCGTTTGACCTCGACCAGCTCGAAAGCGCCGCCGTACTGGAGCAACACATTAAGGATCTGGCGCAGCAGCCAGAGAGCGAGGCTCGCAATACGGTCGTGGTCTGCGGTGGCGGCTTTACCGGGATTGAGATGGCGCTGGAATTACCGGGCCGTCTGCGCGAGATTTTGGGTACTGATGCTAAGACCAGAATTGTCGTAGTTGAGCGCGGTGCTCAGCCTGGCGGACGCTGGAGCCAGGAATTACGCGACGTGATTATCGAAGCCTCCGCTGAACTGGGCGTTGAATGGCTGGTTAATGCGGAAGTAGAGTGCGTGGATGCCTGCGGCGTCACGCTGAAAGATGGGCAGGTAATTGCCTCTCAAACGGTTATCTGGACCGTCGGTGTTCAGGCTAGCGGCCTGACCGGGCAGATTAACGCCCCGCGCGATCGTCAGGGTCGACTGCATGTAAACGGCAATCTGCAGGTGGTGGGCCATGAGGATATCTACGCCACCGGTGACGTCGCCTATGCGGCCACCGATGACAAAGGCAATCATGCGCTGATGACCTGCCAGCACGCCATTTTGCTGGGTAAATTCGCCGGTAACAATGCCGCCGCCAGCTTGCTGAACGTGGCACCACTGCCGTATCGCCAGGAAATGTACGTCACCTGTCTGGATCTCGGCGCGTGGGGCGCGGTGTATACCGAAGGATGGGACCAACAGGTGAAACTGACGCGAGCAGAAGCGAAAAAGCTGAAGGTGTCGATTGTCAGCGAGCTGATTTACCCGCCGAAGGCAGAGCGTGCGGCAGCGTTTGAAGTTGCCGATCCGTACGCGCCGTTTGTTTAAGCCGTAATGCCGGATACGGCTACCGCCTTATCCGGCCTGGAAACTACGCCGTCCCCGCATAAATATCAAACCGATGCCCTTTCGTAACTACCGCGTTCGGCGTGGCGACATCCGCCAGCGGTGGCGCGTAGTCCGGGCGCTTCACTACCACGCGTTTAGTGGCCAATTGACGTGCCGGCTTCAGCAGCCCATCGGCGTCGAGGTCCGGCCCCACCAGCGACTGAAACACGCGCATCTCTTTCTTAACCAGCGCACTTTTCTGCTTATGTGGGAACATCGGATCGAGATAGACCACCTGCGGGCGTGGCGTGATATCGGTTAATGCCGTCAGGCTTGAGGCGTGGATTAGCTGTAAACGTTCCTGCAGCCACGGGCCGATTTCCGGGTCCGCATAGCCCCGCGCCAGGCCATCATCAAGCAGCGCAGCGACCACCGGATTTCGTTCCAGCATCCGCACACGACAGCCCACCGAGGCCAGCACGAACGCATCGCGTCCCAGCCCGGCAGTGGCATCAACCACATCCGGCAGGTAATCGCCTTTAATACCGACCGCTTTCGCCACCGCTTCGCCGCGACCGCCACCAAACTTGCGCCGGTGAGCCATTGCGCCGCCAACAAAATCGACGAAGATACCGCCGAGCTTGGGTTCATCGCGTTTGCGCAGTTCCAGATGTGCTGTCGTCATCACCAGCGCCATCAGGTTATCTTCATCGTGTTCCAGTCCCCAACGGGCAGCAAGAACAGATAAGGCGCCGTCTCCGGCGCCTGTTTCATCGACTAAGCAGATTTTCACGTGAATAATCAGCCTTTAATCCCGTAATGCTCCAGCATCGCATCCAGCTGCGGCTCACGGCCACGGAAGCGTTTGAACAGCGCCATAGGCTCTTCAGAACCGCCACGGGTGAGGATGTTATCGAGGAACGACTGTCCGGTTTCACGGTTGAAAATCCCCTCATCTTCGAAGCGAGAGAAGGCATCCGCCGCCAGTACGTCGGCCCAAAGATAGCTGTAGTAACCCGCCGCGTAGCCCCCTGCAAAAATGTGGCTGAAGGCATGCGGGAAGCGGCCCCAGGTTGGGCCCGGCACCACGGCGACCTGTTTCTTGATTTCGGCCAGCGTGTCGAGGATTTTCGCCCCTTGTTGCGGATCAAACTCCGCATGCAGACGGAAATCAAACAGGCCGAACTCCAGCTGACGCAGAATAAACAACGCTGCCTGGTAGTTTTTCGCCGCCAGCATTTTATCCAGCAGTTCCTTCGGCAGTGGTTCGCCGGTTTCATAATGACCGGAGATAAACTCCAGCGCGTCCGGCTCCCAGCACCAGTTTTCCATAAACTGGCTTGGCAGCTCGACCGCATCCCACGGCACACCGTTGATCCCGGAAACACCGGCGGTTTCGATACGGGTCAGCATGTGGTGCAGACCATGACCGAACTCGTGGAACAGGGTGATCACTTCATCGTGGGTAAACAGTGCGGGTTTGCCGTTCACCGGACGGTTAAAGTTACAGGTCAGGTAGGCGACCGGTTTTTGCAACGTGCCGTCACTTTTACGCATCTGGCCGACGCAGTCGTCCATCCACGCCCCGCCGCGTTTATGTTCACGGGCAAACAGGTCGAGGTAGAAGCTGCCGCGCAGCTCGTTGTTTTCGTCATACAGCTCGAAGAAACGAACTTCCGGATGCCAGACATCAACATCGGTGCGCTCCTTAGCGGTAATGCCGTAAATACGTTTAACCACTTCAAACAGGCCGTTAACGGCTTTGTTTTCCGGGAAATATGGGCGCAGTTGTTCATCGCTGATGCTGTACAGATGCTGTTTTTGTTTCTCGCTGTAGTAAGCGATATCCCACGGCTGCAGCTCTTCAACGCCAAATTCCGCTTTGGCGAAGGCGCGCAACTGGGCCAGCTCTTTCTCACCCTGTGGACGGGCGCGTTTCGCCAGATCGGTCAGGAAGTCGAGGACCTGCTGCGGGTTTTCCGCCATTTTGGTGGCCAGCGATTTAAAGGCGTAGCTTTCAAAGCCCAACAGTTGTGCCAGTTCGTGGCGCAGCGCGAGGATCTCTTCCATTATCGGGCTGTTGTCCCATTTGCCCGCATTCGGCCCCTGGTCAGACGCGCGGGTGGAGTAAGCGCGATACATCTCTTCACGCAGCCCCTGGTTGTCACAGTAGGTCATCACCGGCAGGTAGCTTGGGATATCCAGCGTTAACAGATAGCCTTCCTGCTCTTTGGCTTCCGCCTGAGCCTTCGCCGCAGCCAGCGCGCTTTCCGGCATACCTGCCAGCTCGGCTTCGTCGGTGACTAACTTCGTCCAGCCCATCGTGGCATCAAGGACGTTATTGCTGTACAAGTTGCCGAGCTCGGACAGACGGGTGGCGATTTCACCATAACGCTGCTGTTTTTCCTTCGGCAGACCAATACCAGAAAGCTCAAAATCGCGCAGCGCGTTATCGACCGCTTTTTTCTGTGCGGTACTCAGGGTGGCGTAATAATCGCCATCACGCAGGTCGCGATACGCTTTGTACAGGCCTTCATGTTGTCCAACCCAGGTGCTGTATTCAGACAGCAGCGGCAGCGTTTGTTCATAGGCTTCGCGCAGTTCCGGGCTGTTTTTCACCGAGTTCAGATGGCTGACCGGAGAGAAAATACGCCCCAGCACGTCATCAACTTCCGCCAGCGGCTGACAGAGATTTTCCCAGGTGTACGGCGCGCCCTGCGCAACCACGCGTTCAACGTTTTCGCGGCAATCGTTCAGCGCCTTAGTGACGGCAGGCACGACGTGCTCAGGCTGAATTTTAGAAAACGGCGGCAGTTCGAAGGGAGTCAGCAATGGATTGGTCATTAGCGCGGTCCTGTTGAAAAGAGTGAATGAAGCGCGTATCCGGCGCTGTGCATATTAATTTGTACAATGGGGTTAAGTGTAGAGGATTTCAATGCCAGGCGTTGCGCTTTCGCGGCAGTGACGACTTTTCTGTATACTGTGGCGATACGCTTTATTTTCGCCCGATATCGCGCTGTTTTCGGGCCTACGTTTATAACCTGGAACACGTTTACCCATGCTCAGTTATCGCCACAGTTATCACGCTGGCAACCACGCCGACGTCCTGAAACACACCGTCCAGAGCCTGATCATCGAGTCGCTCAAAGAGAAAGAAAAACCGTTTCTCTATCTGGATACCCATGCTGGCGCTGGCCGTTATCAGCTGAGCAGTGAGCATGCCGAACGTACCGGTGAATATCTGGAAGGGATCGCCCGTATCTGGCAGCAGGACGATTTGCCTGCCGAACTGGAACCCTACATTGGCGTGGTGCAGCACTTCAACCGTAGCGGTCAGTTGCGCTACTACCCTGGCTCTCCGTTGATTGCTCGCCAGTTGCTGCGCGAACAGGACAGCCTGCAGTTAACTGAACTGCACCCGAGCGACTTTCCTCTGCTGCGCGGCGAATTTCAGAAAGATGAGCGCGCACGCGTGGCCAAGGCCGATGGTTATCAGCAGCTAAAAGCGAAATTACCGCCGGTTTCCCGTCGCGGGTTGATCCTTATCGATCCCCCCTACGAGATCAAAAGCGACTACCAGGCGGTGGTGACCGGTATTAACGAAGGCTACAAGCGTTTCGCGACCGGCACCTATGCGCTGTGGTATCCGGTGGTTCTGCGTCAGCAAATCAAGCGCATGGTCCACGACCTGGAAGAGACCGGCATCCGCAAAATTCTGCAAATTGAACTGGCAGTGCGCCCGGACAGCGATCAGCGTGGTATGACTGCGTCAGGCATGATTGTCATTAACCCGCCGTGGAAGCTGGAGCAACAGATGAACAGCGTTCTGCCGTGGTTGCACAGCAAACTGGTTCCGGCAGGAACCGGTCATACCTCAGTAAGCTGGATCGTGCCTGAGTAATCGCAGCCATCGGTGGAACCTTTTAATATCAGGTATACAATCGCGAATATTTTGGCGGATGGCGTAACGCTTCTCCGCCCTACAATGAACATGAAGGAGCGGTCATGACCAAGCACTATGATTACATCGCTATTGGCGGCGGCAGCGGCGGTATTGCCTCCATTAACCGTGCAGCAATGTACGGCCAGAAATGCGCACTGATTGAAGCCAAAGAACTGGGCGGCACCTGCGTTAACGTGGGCTGCGTACCGAAAAAAGTGATGTGGCATGCCGCCCAGGTCCGCGAAGCGATCCACATGTACGGGCCGGATTACGGTTTCGACACCACCATCAATAAGTTCGATTGGGATAAACTGATCGCCACACGTACCGCTTACATTGATCGCATTCATACCTCATACGACAACGTGCTGGGTAAAAATAACGTCGATGTGATTAAAGGCTTTGCCCGTTTTGTGGATGCCAAAACCATTGAAGTAAACGGTGAAACCATTACTGCCGATCATATTTTGATCGCCACCGGTGGTCGCCCGAGCCATCCGAGCATTCCGGGTGTGGAATACGGGATCGACTCCGATGGCTTCTTTGAGTTGCCCGCGCTGCCGAAACGCGTTGCGGTCGTCGGCGCAGGTTACATCGCCGTTGAGCTGGCGGGCGTGATTAACGGCCTGGGCGCCCAAACGCATCTGTTTGTGCGTAAACACGCGCCGCTGCGCAGCTTCGATCCGATGATCGTCGACACGCTGGTTGAGGTGATGAACGCCGAAGGCCCGACCCTGCATACGCACGCAATCCCGAAAGCGGTTGTTAAAAACGCTGACGGCAGCCTGACTCTGCAACTGGAAGATGGTCGTAGCGAAACAGTAGATTGCCTGATTTGGGCGATCGGTCGTGAACCTGCCACCGACAACTTCAACCTGGCGGTTACTGGCGTGAAAACCAACGAAAAAGGCTACATCGTCGTGGATAAATACCAGAACACCAGTGTTCCGGGAATTTATGCCGTCGGCGATAACACCGGTGCCGTTGAGCTGACGCCAGTTGCCGTCGCTGCAGGCCGTCGCCTGTCCGAGCGTTTGTTTAACAACAAGCCGGATGAGCATCTGGATTACAGCAATATCCCTACCGTGGTTTTCAGCCACCCGCCGATTGGTACCGTAGGCCTGACCGAGCAGCAGGCTCGCGAACAGCACGGCGATGACCAGGTGAAAGTGTATAAATCCTCGTTTACCGCGATGTATACCGCTGTTACCACCCACCGCCAGCCGTGCCGCATGAAGCTGGTTTGCGTCGGACCGGAAGAGAAGATTGTCGGTATTCACGGTATTGGTTTCGGGATGGATGAAATGCTGCAAGGCTTCGCGGTCGCACTGAAAATGGGTGCCACCAAGAAAGACTTTGATAACACCGTTGCCATTCACCCAACGGCGGCAGAAGAGTTCGTTACTATGCGTTAATCGCACTTCATGAGTGTTAAAGGGCAAAGAGGGGTTAGCTCTTTGCCCTTAGTTACGTTTCCGCTATCAGTTCAAAAGTTGCAGCAGATAGCGGATCAGCTCCAGCAACGCGATTAACGCTCCCAGAACGATGATTGCTTTATCAATCACCCGTTTTCTCCATCAGATGGAGTGAGAATGCACCCGCTTACTCATCCATTGCCTGTCACGGGGCATGCTCCATTGTTAGATGATAACTATCTCACCCCGGCCAGAGCATCGGCCAACGGCACCACCCGTTTCGCCGATCAGGACTTAGAAAGCGTTTAGCGCGCGTCCGGAAGGGATAAGTTACAGAGCTAACTGGATAAGTATACAGTTCTTTTAATCGTAACTGCCAGCGCATTCTTGCAATAGTACCGTTAAGGTAATAGGATTGAAGCGTTAGATGATAACTATCTCACTTCGGCCAGAGCCACCAACTCGGGCTGAAGCGTAAAAAAACCGACGTGAAGTCGGTTTTTTTACGTCCGAATCAGGACCAGGGCAAAGTCTATTTACCCTGCATATACGGCGTATACACCCCATTAAGGCTTTCGAGGAACGCCACGATATCGTCGATATCTTCCTGCGGCAGTTCTTTACCTACCTGATAACGCAGCATCAGTTTTACCGCACCATCAAGCGTCGGCACATCACCGCGATGGAAATAAGGTGCTGTCAGCGCAACGTTGCGCAAACCAGGAACTTTCTGACGCAGTTTGTCACGTAATTCATTAGTGACGTTCATGCGGCCAATATCTGCGGCAGTGACCTCGCCGAAATTAAAGTCCTTTTTCAAACCCAATGGCTCAAATGAGCGTCCGCCCAGAATAATACCGCCATGACAGGTCGCACACTTATTATCTTTAAACAGCTGATAGCCATGTTTTTGCTGGGCAGTTAACGCCGCTTCATCACCACGTAGCCATTTATCAAACGGTGAATTTGGCGTAATCAGCGTTTTCTCAAACTCAGCAATCGCATCGGTAATATTATCCCCGCTGAATCCCTGCGGATAAACCGCGATAAACTCTTGTTTGAGTTGCGGATCCTTATCCAGTTTCTGGATAATTTCATCCCAGGATTTAGACGCCATTTCGATCGGGTTCAACGGTGGACCGCCAGCCTGCGCCTGCAATGTTGGCGCACGGCCATCCCAGAATTGTTCCACGTTAAAGACCGAGTTAAATACCGTCGGCGCATTGATAGGGCCAACCGCGCCGCCTACGCCGATTGACGTTTTGCGGCCATCCACGCCGCCCGCATTCAGGGCGTGGCAGTGCGCGCAAGAAATCGTGCTGTCACCGGAAATACGCGGGTCGTGGTAAAGCGTAAAGCCCAGCGCCACTTTACGGGCATCAGTCGGGATGCTTTCCGGTATCGGCTGCACTGGCTCATTACGATGCTGTGCGGCGGTATCGTTACTGGCGTAATACTGCTCGCGCTGTTTCGCAATCCAGCCCAGGATCTCTGCTCGCTCCGTATCGCTTACCTTGCCAGCCCAATGCAATGCGGTATAACGCGTCGGCGGCATGGTGTCGTACTGCATCACCCATTCAATTTTATTCAGGTCGCTTTGCGAAACGGGTTTATCTGCGACCAGCGCTGCACGAACAGCCTCAAGATTGAATGACTTATATCCCAGTTGAATATCGTAATTCATCAACTGTTTTGCAACGGGAAATGATGCATAGAAAGGTAATTCCGCGGAAGGGGTGTGGCAATAATCACATCCCTTTTCACGTAAAAATCCCAGTACTTTATTATTTTCTTCCAGCGTAGAGGCCTGAACATCAGCCTGTTTACTCCGTTGATTATCGTGATACCACACATAACCGGATAATCCAAAATAACAAATCACGACGCCAGCTATGGCTATCGCGGTAAGACGGGTAATGATTTTCATTATTTTACCCTCACCGTTGTGAGTTATTGTGACCCAGAGAAATTAGAAAAATGAGTGCATAGTCTTTATCAGACTTAACCATCATAGAAAGTAAGGGATTTATTATTTTGATAAGTATCAAGCAATTACATGGGGGATAACTATCGATAGAATAGCCTGTGCCTATTACGGAGATAAGCCGTTATGGTTTTCCGTTCACACCTCGTTGCAATCGAATGTTCTGAAAATGAAATATCTTCAGGTTGCGCGAAACTATGATTTTTTCATTATATTCATTGGGATAGTCTTATTATCTAAATATTACGCTGCACTAAAACGTGATCAACCGCACGCTTTACTCACCAGATACCGAAGCGAATGTCTACGCTTAACTGACGACCGGGCAATAGCCTTAATCTTTCAACGTCCATCGGAGGTCTTTCTCATTATGCTCAACCAGAAACTACCCCACGCCCCTTCAGAAGAATTGACGATCGACATCGATCTGCTTTATGAAATGGATCCGTGCGAGTTAAAGCTGGATGAAATGATTGAGGCAGAGCCTGAGCCGGAGATGATTGCAGGGTTACCCGCCTCAGATGCGTTAACCCCAGCCGATCGTTACCTCGAATTGTTCGAACACGTTCAGTCGTCGAAACTGTTTGCCGATAGCAAAACCTTCCCCGATTGTGCGCCCAAAATGGACCCGTTAGACATTCTGATCCGCTATCGCAAAGTTAAACGCCACCGCGACTTTGATCTGCGACGTTTCGTCGAGAATCATTTCTGGCTACCGGAAACGCCCTCCAGTGAATATGTGTCCGATCCGGCAAGCTCGCTGAAAGAGCATATCGATCAACTGTGGCCGGTGCTGACGCGCGAACCGCAGGATCACATTCCCTGGTCCTCGCTGCTGGCGTTACCACAGTCATATATTGTGCCCGGCGGACGTTTTAGCGAAACCTACTACTGGGATTCCTACTTTACCATGCTGGGTCTGGCAGAGAGCGGTCGCGAAGACCTGCTGAAATGTATGGCGGATAACTTTGCCTGGATGATTGAAAACTATGGCCACATCCCCAACGGTAACCGTACTTACTACCTGAGCCGTTCGCAGCCGCCGGTCTTTGCGCTGATGGTGGAACTGTTTGAAGAGGATGGCGTACGCGGCGCACGTCGTTACCTTGAACATCTGAAAATGGAATACGCATTCTGGATGGATGGCGCCGATTCCCTGGTGCTCAACCAGGCCTACCGTCACGTGATCAGAATGTCGGACGGCTCTCTGCTCAACCGCTATTGGGACGATCGTGATACGCCGCGTGATGAGTCATGGCTTGAAGATGTTGAGACCGCCAAGCATTCAGGCCGTCCGCCCAATGAAGTGTATCGGGATTTGCGCGCGGGCGCGGCCTCCGGCTGGGATTACTCCTCGCGGTGGCTACGCGATTCAGGCCGCCTTGCCAGCATACGCACCACTCAGTTCATCCCGATTGATCTGAACGCCTTCCTCTACAAGCTGGAAAGCACTATCGCCAATATTTCCGCGCTGAAAGGCGACAAAGAAACGGAAGCGCAGTTTCGCCAGAAAGCCAATGACCGCCGAGATGCGGTGAACCGCTATCTGTGGGACGATGAAAACGGCTGCTACCGCGATTACGACTGGCGACGCGAACAAATGGCCCTTTTCTCTGCCGCCAGTATTGTGCCACTGTATGTCGGTATGGCAACGCATGAACAAGCCGACCGACTCGCCAATGCGGTACGCAGCCGCCTGCTCACGCCGGGCGGGATCTTAGCAACCGAGCATGAAACCGGTGAGCAGTGGGATAAACCCAACGGCTGGGCCCCGCTGCAGTGGATGGCGATCCAGGGTTTCAAACTTTACGGCGACGACCATCTCGGGGACGAAATTGCCCGAAACTGGTTAAAAACGGTGAACCTCTTTTATCAGGAACATCACAAACTAATCGAAAAATACCATATAGCCGACGCCGCGCCGCGCGAAGGCGGCGGCGGGGAATATCCGTTGCAGGACGGCTTTGGCTGGACAAACGGCGTGGTACGCCGTCTCATCGGTCTGTATGGCGAACCCTAACAGTTGACAGTATGAGTTATCCGACCGTCAGTTAATTGCGTCGTAGAGCTCAGCATGAATTTTCTGCCATTTCTTGTTCTCGGAGCTTGGCTGTGCGCGAACGCGCAGCTCAGCCTGTTCAAGATCATATTGCTGACGTGCGATGACCGCCGGAACCGAACAAAAACTTTGTAGATAGCTTTTATGTAGCGATGTGAGTGACGTCCCATTCAACATCGCGTGGCTGAGTGAAGTCATAAACTGTCGACAGGGTTTACTTTCACTCATCTGCGAAGGATAACGCAGCAGCAGCCTCAATACCTCAGTATTGCCTGCCGCGAACGCCGGCTCTGTCCACGCCAGCCTCCAGTCCATCCCGCCCTGCAGGAACAGTGACGTCACGCGAGTATCGTTACGCTCGATAGCCGCCCGCATGTTAAAGGCATCCCAGGTTATGCCCATTCGGGTTACTGCCTCCCGCGCAGTGGGAGCATCACGCCGTGGCTCCTCCTGTACGATTTCAACGGACTGGCCGGAAGACGCCTGCGGCGATGGCGAAGTAAATAACCAAAATGCTCCCAGCGAAATCACCAGCACCATCACGCCGACCGCAACCCACAACATGCCGGAAATCAGCTGTTCACGTTCTTCTGCCGTGCGTTTGGCTCGCTTCTCCGGCGGATCGATACTGTCTGCGATTTCCTGCTTATCGCCCCCCGCCTGCTCGTCTTTTTGCTTTGCGGCTTGCCAAAACTGGCGAACCATCGCCTCATCGGACTCCAGATACGACGCGGGATTAATACGCGTACGCCGTTCTTCAAATGCGCGCTGCACAGGGTGAGTAATCTGCCGATACTGGTATTCCAGCAACAGCAATTGTACTGAGGTTAGCGGTTGTTGCGCGATAACGCAGTTACGCGACAGGCGGCAGTCATCCAGAAACATCCGCAGCGTGATGCGTGGTTCAACAAACGACATGAGCACCGAAGTATCGTTAAAGATATCGCTAAAATGCCGAACGAATAACTTCTTATCAACGACCATTAGCGCCAGTTCACTAAACATCATGCCGTCCAACGCATCATGCCCTTCCCCCAACTTTAGCCAGCGACGCAAGCGTTCACCGCCAAAGTGCTGTTTCAGGAAGCTATTGAGCGGATGTTGATCCGGCCATACCTTTGCAATCAGTGACTTGAGGGTTAATTCTAATGCACGAAGCTGACGCTGCGCGCGCATCTGCGCATCCGGCTCTACAGGTGCAATTTCGGTTTGATACTTCAGGATGGGCTGTTGCTGGCGTAATTGCTCCAGAGAAGCGACAAAGCGCAGCGCAGAAATCAGCTGGTTTTCGCTGACGTCCTGGCCATTTTCATATTGTGGCACGCTCTGCTGAAGATGGCGTAGCCGTAGAGTGAACTGGCTCAATTGCGCATCATTCATTTGTAACCGTCTGGCGACAACGCCCCAACCGCCCAGATTCAGTCGCGCCTGGTCAAGTTGTTCGAGAAACCAGCGTGGATCTTTACCTTCTGATATGCGTACGCCTAGCATCAGCAAAATTTCTACCGAGGCCTGGCGGATTATCCCTAAACAATGTTCGAATGGTGTGCATGTCGCCTGTAACGCGCTATTGGTCATTATCTTCCCTAAAAGGACCCAAAAAAAAGCGGCCTCATCATGGTTTGTCGTTATCTTTTTTAAATGCAGCGCTGTGCCGGTGTAGACTAAAACATATTCATATAGCAAATAAATATGTTTTACAGTGACTTCCGCACAATCATTGAAAACTATTCTGGAGGGAAGCCTGTGCCTGTACTGAAAACCTCGCGTCTGATCTGCCGTCCGCTGACAAATGACGACTGGGCGTTCTTCTTAACGTTACAGCAGAATTCAGATGTGATGCGTTTTGTCGCTGACGCGCGTACTGAAGATGAGATACGGGCAGCCTTTGACTCCCGCCTGCCTGAATGGTCTCCCGGCAGCCCGCACTGGCTATGTCTGGTCCTGTGCGATAAGGCATCGGGAGCACCGCTTGGGGTGACTGGATATATTCATGAAAACAATGAATGTGCCGAGGTCGGTTTTCTGCTCGCCCCTGAAGCACAGGGGAAAGGTTATGGTGCTGAATCCCTGCATGCCGTTTGCGATTTTGCATTTACCACCGGAGGGCTACGCCGGCTTACGGCTTGCGTCACCGCAGGAAACGACGCTTCGCGACGTCTACTGGAAAAGGTCGGGTTCATTCACGAAGGCACGCTGCGGGAAAGCTACTGGCTGCATCAAACCTGGAATGATGACTGGATTTTCGGCCTGTTAAAACACGACTATCAGTCACCCGCAGCATAAGACGTTTTGCTGAAAAAACGGGCTGTATGGCAACTGGCGTAACGGAGACGGTTTCTTAAAATAGGTCTCTTTGTACAGAGATGAATATGCCACTCAATTCAACGCATTTCACACCCGCCTGTGTTGCATTTATTAAACAATGGCAAGGTCTGTCACTTGAAAAGTATCAGGATAAAAATGGTGTCTGGGTGATTGGCTACGGGCATGAAATCACATTCGATGAAAGCTTTCCTGCGCCTGTTTCGGTAACGCAGGCAGAAACACTACTGCTCGCGGATCTGGAAATCTGCGAGGAATTCATACACCAGAAAATGCCGCAAATAAAAGAAAGATTTCAACAGGAGGCGTTAATTGCGTGGATTCTCAGCGTGGGGATAAGCCGGTTTTGTGCTGCAGAATTCTGCTCGGGGGCTTTTTCACAGCCAGAATCGTTCTGACTGTGAAATATTCGCCCATTAAATGGCGTCGTTTAACATCATTGCCGCTTGCGTACGGTTTTTTACCTCAAGGCGCTGATACAGCGACTCAAGATGGGCTTTGACCGTTCCGGTGCTGATATTTAACAACCGACCAATTTGTTTATTTGATTCTCCGGCGGCAAGCATAGTCAGAATCTCTCGCTGACGCGCACTAAGCGATCTGATATTTTGCCCGCTGCCCTCGGGAGTTGTCATACAATCTCTGGGGATGAATACCATTCCCATCGCAACGCTATTGAGTGCCAACGTGAAGGTTTCCGCGTCAGAGTCGCGTGGAACAATAGCCAGCACGTTCAATTGCGTAACCTCCTGCAGCCATTTTTTACGGCAGTCCGTTGCTGTCACCAGCACTTTTACCGTCGAAAAGCGTTGCGCTATCTGCTGTAGCAAGTTACGGCAGAACTCAGCGTCCTGGTCGCCATCCAGCATGACCAGCGCATCAGGGGTTTCTTCCAGTTTCTGCCAAAGGTCATCTGCCTGACTGACACCCTGAACATCAACTCCTGGAATACGCCCTTGCAAACTTACATTCATTCCATGAATAAATATCGACTGCCTGTCAAACATTATTACCTGCATTACTTATCTCCGTCTGAATAAGATACTAGCCTTAACACGCGGAAGGGTATTACCCGAGGGGTAAAATAAGAAGTCACCATTTGGCGGGGGCCATTTTACCGATAGACGGAGAAGAAAAAAGTAGAAATCGAAAATAGTTACAGCTCAAACCAAATAATCACACAAAGGGACAAATGTGGCGCCAAATATTAAGGAAATCCTTAATGCTTTGAGATAAAGCTCGGCTTATTAATATTAATTCTTCGAAGTTTATATTCTTTACTAAAAATAATAAACTCACGATAACAGAAAAAAATGTTACAAAACGAAATGTCGCATCAAATGATCATCACCTGTGATTTGCTGCCTGGCAGCGTTGGTATATCAATCGATACGGAAGGCTCCGGGTGATTGCATCACTGTGATCAGGTCTTCAAAGAGACAGGTCTGCATAAATAATACCCTTGAAAAAAATCACAGTTCTTTAAGTGCAAATAGTTGGCCTGAACCTGAGTCTCAACGCCTTCGGCAACCATCAGAATCTGACCCTGTCGTCCGGGCCGTTTTTGATATCTATCGAACCATAACGCTATTTAGCGAACATTAGTTGAAAATAAATAGAAAAGATAACGATAAAAAAAAGCCCCTCGCACAGCATGCTCAGGGCAAATACCTGGGTTGACATCACTCACTCAGGTTATCTATCTTCTCCCTTTTTTTGACAGCATGAGTCGGGAGTTCGCTCACTTTGTAATAAACGGGAATGACATCAGGATAATTGATGACATAACCCTGACCTCTTATATTAAGGATAAAATCTCTGGGTAATCCCAGCAGGCCAAGTTTATTATTAAGATTGTGCAGGACTTGCCATAATCGTTGCGCAGAGGGGCTCAGATTATGCGCCTCCCAGATTTTTTCAAATAATTCTTCTTTCGTTACTGGCTGGCTTCTGGCATTTATTAATAAATACAGGAAAAGCCTTAGCATTGTTTCATTAAAGTAAATTGACGCAAAAGCGATGTTTTTCTCGGTATGGCTACCCGTAAGCCGATACAGTCGGCGATTAGAAATATCAAAATGAATTTCAGCACCAATCATAAATCCATATAGACGATAGCCCATATCTTATACCCACGTTAAATGAAGACGAACATGCACCTCTACATATAAGCGTTGAGATAATCCATACCGTTTGTATGGTGGATTATATGGCTGCTATAAATACTTTCCAATCTACATCCCAATGTACTATGAGGAACCGGTCGTTTAGTATTCGTTTATGGTAGATTTGAGGTTATAAATGAATTTCACGGTTTATTATTCTTCCTATGCGAAATTTTCAGCACATGTACCATGTTTTCATATAAGCGATCAAACACTCAATTTTTAATGTCGAATTTTACACATTTTAAAGAATTAAATCCTGATACGTGGAGAATATCAAGAAAATGGCGCACAGTCACAATCCGTCAGCAATCAAGTGACGTTTATATACTGGCATGGAGATGCGGAGGTGCTCATGGTTTCTTCTGAGGCAAATCCGCTGCCGAAGAAAATACTTAATTCAGAACGTTTATCCCGGATTTCTTTCCGCACCGCGATCGGGATATTAGATTCCAGATAATACCGGTAAACGCCACCAGCTATATTTTTACCTGGGGTGGCGCGCCGGTTTTCTATTGCTTAAAAGTTGAATAAGATACGCGCGACTTACAGGAACATTCCGCCCGATACTTCGATACGCTGCGCTGTCATCCAGGCCAACTCATCACTGAGCAACGCGGCGATCGCGTCGCCAATATCATCCGGCAAACCCGCGCGCCCCAGTGCCGTTTGCGATGCTACATACGCATTCAGCTCTTGATTATCCCGCAGTCGACCACCGCCAAAATCGGTTTCAATCGCCCTAGGCGCGATGATGTTTACTGAAATCCCCCGCTCTCCCAGTTCTTTCGCCTGATAACGCGTCAGTACTTCCATCGCCCCTTTCATTGAGGCATAGGCGGCATATCCTGGCAGCGCAAAACGCGCCAGTCCCGATGAAACATTCAGGATCCTGCCGCCATTCTGGATCAACGGCAACAGACGCTGGGTCAGGAAGAAGGGGCCCTTAAAGTGAATGTTCACTAATTGATCAAACATCGCTTCGGAGGTATCGGCAAAAGTGCCATACAGACCAATACCGGCATTGTTCACTAAATAATCAAATGATTCACGATTCCACATGCTTTTCAGCTGCGCTTGCACCTCACGGGCAAAGGACTCAAAGCCAGCCACATCGCTGACATTCAGTTGTATTGCCGCAGCTTTTCTGCCTTTTTGCTCAATCTCAGCAACCACATCCAGTGCCGCCTGCAGCTGGCTGTTGTAGGTGAAGATAATGTCCGTTCCTCTGTCTGCCAGCTTAAGTGCGGCATTTTTACCGAGTCCACGACTACCACCAGTCACTAATGCAATACGTTGCGTCATAAGAAACCTCATTTCCGACGTTGTGATGATTGAGATAAAGCTTATTAGGTGATAGAAAAACAATAAATATCACCTGTTGCGCATTACTGTTTCATCTGGAACAACAATAGGGCATGAGAATGGATAAAATTCACGCAATGCAGTTGTTCATCCGCGTCGCGGAACTGGAGAGTTTTTCACGCGCGGCAGACACTCTCGGTCTACCTAAAGGTAGCGTATCCCGCCAAATCCAGGCCCTGGAAAATCATCTCGGCACGCAGTTATTGCACCGCACTACCCGCCGCGTTCAGCTCACACAAGACGGCATGATCTATTACGAACGCGCAAAAGATTTGCTGAGCAATCTGGATGAACTGGATGGACTATTTCATCACGATCCCTCCAGCATCAGCGGCAAGCTGCGCGTCGATATGCCGGTTGGCGTAGCAAAAAATCTGGTGATGCCCCGCTTACCCACTTTCTTGCATCAGTATCCAGGCCTTGAGCTCGAACTCAGCAGCAGCGACCGCCTGGTGGATTTGATCCGCGAAGGCTTCGACTGTGTGGTACGCATAGGAACGCTGAAAGATTCAGGCCTGATTGCGCGTCCGCTGGGAAAACTCACGCAGATCAATTGCGCCAGCCCGCAATACCTCGCCCGCTTTGGGTATCCAGAAAGCCTGGAGGATTTAACCTCGCACGCGGTGGTGCACTATTCGGTCAATTTGGGAACGCGTGCGCAAGGATTCGAAGTGGCGACAGACAACGGCGCTAAATGGGTCAAAACCGGCGGCATGCTAACAGTGAACAGTACCGAAACCTATCATGCGGCATGTCTTGCCGGTCTGGGCATTATTCAGGTACCGCGCGTGGGCGTGCGTGATGCCCTGCGTGCCGGTACGCTGGTAGAAGTATTACCGCAATATCGTGCCGAGCCATTACCGGTTTCCTTGCTCTATCCGCACCGTCGCAACCTCTCCCGTCGGGTACATCTGTTTATGGAATGGCTAACCGGCGTGATGAAAGACTACGTGGACTGACAAGCTATACTGTCCTGAGAATGAACAGAACAAGGATTATTGCCCTGATGACGCAGGAAAAAGAGATTAAACGCCCCATTCAGGAACTTGAGCACGCTCCCATCCCAAAAATTGAGACCCTGGAGCGTGAAAATACAGAGACCAACGGTAAGACTAACCAGGCGTTGAAAACTGCCCTGACCTTCGCTGAAAAAATTCAACGTCAGCCCATGATTGCCCATCTGATTCGCGCTGCGGAGCGGTTTAACGATCGCATGGGAAATCAGTTTGGCGCCGCGATCACCTACTTCTCGTTTCTGTCGATGATCCCTATTCTGATGGTGTCGTTTGCCGCCGCGGGTTTTATTCTCGCTTCGCATCCTACGCTGTTGCAGGATATCTTCGGCAAAATTCTGCTCAACGTCAGCGATCCGACACTCGCCTCTACGCTGAAAAACACCATTAACACCGCCGTACAGCAACGTACCACCGTCGGTCTGGTAGGGCTTGGTATCGCGCTCTATTCCGGCATTAACTGGATGGGAAACCTGCGCGAAGCTATTCGTGCCCAGTCGCGCGATGTCTGGGAGCGTACTCCGCAGGATCAGGAAAAAATTTGGGTTAAATATCTGCGTGATTTTATCTCATTGATTGGCTTACTGATTGCGCTAATTGTTACCCTGTCCATTACCTCCATTGCCGGTTCCGCCCAGCAAATGATTATCTCCGCGCTGTATCTCGACGGTATCGAATGGCTGAAGCCCGCCTGGCGGCTGATCGGTCTGACCATCTCCATTTTCGCCAACTACTTACTGTTCTTCTGGATTTTCTGGCGGCTACCGCGTCACCGCCCGCGTAAAAAGGCGCTGATTCGCGGGACATTTATTGCGGCTATTGGCTTTGAAGTGATTAAGATCGTCATGACCTACACGCTGCCATCATTGGTAAAATCCCCTTCCGGCGCGGCGTTTGGTTCAGTGCTTGGACTGATGGCATTCTTTTACTTCTTCGCTCGTTTGACCCTGTTTTGCGCCGCCTGGATTGCCACAGCGGAATACAAAGATGACCCGCGTATGCCGGGGAAAACCCACCGCTAATTCATCAAATACTGCCGGATAACGCTCGCTTATCCGGCCTGACCAATGCTTAATTAGAAATCAACCGCATTATCAGAATTAAAATCCAGACCGTAACTTTTATTTAACCGAAAACCAGTTTTATCATCCAAGTTTTAAATTATGTGAAGCATTTCATGGAAGTGAAATCTCCAGCCTAAAAATTATCCCCTTTTTGCTCTTTTTTTGACCTCTCGCAAGGTTTGTTACAGATTGAAATGTCGCTTTTGCTGTGCGTAATATGGCCTTTCGTTCGGCCAAAAATAAGAAAATATTATGCAAGCAACAGCCACAACGCTCGACAATGAACAGGAACACACCCCGGTCAACTCGCGCAATAAAGTCGTCGTCGCTTCACTCATTGGCACTGCCATTGAGTTCTTCGACTTCTATATCTACGCCACCGCCGCGGTGATCGTGTTTCCTCATATCTTCTTCCCGCAGGGGGATCCGACCGCAGCAACGCTGCAGTCTCTCGCAACCTTTGCTATCGCCTTTGTGGCTAGGCCGATAGGTTCTGCTGTATTCGGGCATTTCGGCGATCGCGTAGGGCGTAAAGTCACGCTGGTTGCCTCACTGCTCACCATGGGGATCTCGACGGTTGTCATTGGCCTGCTGCCGGGCTATGAAACAATCGGCATTTTCGCCCCGTTGCTGCTGGCGCTGGCGCGTTTTGGTCAGGGTTTAGGTCTGGGCGGTGAATGGGGCGGCGCGGCGTTGCTGGCGACGGAAAACGCACCACCGCGTAAGCGCGCGCTGTACGGCTCATTCCCGCAGTTGGGCGCGCCTATCGGCTTCTTCTTTGCTAACGGCACGTTCCTGTTGCTTTCCTGGCTGTTGACCGACGAACAGTTTATGAGCTGGGGCTGGCGCGTACCGTTTATCTTCTCTGCGGTACTGGTGATTATCGGTTTGTACGTTCGCGTGTCGCTGCATGAATCCCCGGTCTTCGCCAAAGTGGCTGCGGCGAAAAAACAGGTGAAAATCCCGCTGGGTACTCTGCTGACAAAACATGTTCGTGTAACGATCCTCGGCACATTCATCATGCTGGCGACCTATACGCTGTTTTATATCATGACCGTCTATTCAATGACGTTCAGCACCGCCGCTGCCCCCGTAGGGCTTGGCCTGCCGCGTAATGAAGTGTTGTGGATGCTGATGATGGCGGTTATTGGCTTTGGCGTAATGGTGCCGGTGGCGGGCCTGCTGGCCGATGCGTTTGGTCGTCGCAAGAGCATGCTCATCATCACCACGCTTATCATTCTGTTTGCGCTGTTTGCCTTTAAACCGCTGCTCGGTTCTGGCAATCCGGTGCTGGTGTTCGCCTTCCTGTTGCTTGGCCTGAGCCTGATGGGTCTGACATTTGGTCCGATGGGCGCGCTGCTGCCGGAGCTGTTCCCGACTGAAGTGCGCTATACGGGAGCGTCGTTCTCGTACAACGTGTCATCGATTCTTGGTGCGTCCGTTGCCCCTTACATTGCCGCATGGCTGCAGGCGAATTACGGCCTGGCGGCGGTTGGTACGTATCTGGCATCGATGGCGGCGTTAACACTGATTGCGCTGCTGTTAACTCACGAAACCCGCCATCAGTCGTTGTGATTCTTTTGCCGGATGCGGTAGTGACACCGCATCCGGTGCTCTCATCACTTCTTCATCTGCGACAGGATCGTCCGACACTGATTCGCGTCCCCCTCTGACGGCGAAATCAGCGCCAGCAGAGCTGCCGCTGGCGTCACCAGCGTTGCCAGCGCGGCAGCAACCGCACCGCGCGCAATCAGCGGTCCGGCCTTCACGCCAGCCTGTGGATTTTTAAAGGTTCCACGGACATACAGCGGCGAACGCAGGGTAATAATACGGATACCTTTGCTCTCCGGATCGATGGTTAAATCCAGTTGCTCCGACGCAAAGCTCGCCGTACCGGTGACATTGATGACCGCGTTTTCGGTGTCGAAAGCAAAAATCTGCGGACGCGCCACCCCGTTAACAATATCCAGATTCGCTGCCGCGCAGTTTACCCGCACCTCATCATCACCAAATATCTGTCCGACGATATAATTGCCCAAATTCAAGCCAACAATTTCCATCAGATTCCGGCTGATTAACCCATCATTCATCAGCAGCTTCAGATTGCCATTGCTGTTACCCAGCAGCGCAGCGATCGAGTTTCCACTCCCGCTAAACCTGGCGTCACCGTTCATTTCTCCAAGCGTTTTCTGCATCAACTCTACATCCGGCATCAGCGCTTTTAGCTTCAGGCGTCGAGCCTGAATGTCCGCCTGCCCCCGCATCGGCTTTTTGCCCCCTTCCAGGTGGATGCTGGAGACAATGCTGCCCCCCGCGAGGCCAAATTTTAGTGGCTGCAGCCGTAGGTCGGCATTTTTCAGGATGATATGTGTGGAGAGATCGCTGATCGGCAAACTACTGCCGTGTTCGATACGTCGCCCTTTGAAACGTACGTCAGCATCCATCACGTTCCATTTGTCGGTTTCAAATCGGTCATATGGCAAAACCTTGTCCGCTGGCTGGACGCTCTTCTCGCCTTTGCGCTGCTCAGACTGTTTTGCCCGCTCCGCCCCTTTGCCTGAATCCACTCCGATCAGCGGCCCCAAGTCTGCCAGCCTCAGTTGGCGCGATTCAACATCCCCCTTCAGCATGGGTCGCGGTTTACCGGTGGTATAGGTCAGCGTTCCGTGAATATCGCTGTCGCCAATGCGGCCATTGAAATCGCGATAATCAAAAACAGAGGATTTTTCCGGATCAATTTTAGCAATCAGACGCCCGTCAGTTTCAAACGGCGGTGTATCCGGGAGCAGCACGCCGGTCAAATCGTACAAATCCCCTAGCGAATCTCCCGAGAATTTAAGTCGCAGATCCGCTCCGCCCATATTCATTGGATCGTTTATCGTACCCATAAACGCCACGCGCGTACTGCCCGAACGGAAATCAGCCTGAATCGGGAAAGAGGTTCCTTCGCCGCGCAGCGCCAGCATTCCGCCAATTTTTCCGCTACCGCTTAGCGGTTCGCCGTTATATCGCCCTTGCGCTTTCAGACCATACACATAGTCCTCAACGCGAACGTTGCTCTCTTTACCTTTTGTGCCAGTCACTTCGCTAAAGGGCAATGGTTTCCCCAGCGGATCGATCAGGATCTCAAGCTCCGACTTCGTCACTTTATCGTTAATGGCGATCCGCCCTTGATCGAACAAAATGTTATCCAGCCGGAAAGACCATGCGGATGGCGGCGGATTAGAGTCGCGGTTTTCGTCCCCAGCGAAGTTAAAGGTCCAGTTATTGTTTTTCTCCGACAGACGGATCAGCCGCGCATCGGGTTTTACCAGCTTGATCCACGGGAGCCAGACTGTCTTTGTCAGCAATGCCAGTGGGGCGAGCGTGGCTTCAACGCGCGGGAGATGCACCATGGTAACGTCAGGAATATCCGGCGGGTTGCCAAGGATGATATCTTCGGCATGAATATGCGGCCACGGAACCCAGCTACGCCAGCCGGTTTCCTGCTTTTGGCGTTCCCAAACCACGCCCAGGTCACCCCGTATAGCGAAGGGCCGATTGAGTTCTGTAGAGACTTTCTGGTTGATGGTCGGTTTGAGCCGATTCCAGTCAAATGTCGCAATCACAATGATGAGTACGACGATCAACAACAAGAAAACCCCTATTATTGAAGTGGTTATTTTGCCTGTTTTCGTCATGTCTAACCTCCTTATTTCCTTCCTTGCCTGTCCTAAAGATAGTCCAGCAGGAAAAAAGGAGGTGTTCTACATCTTCATCAAAGCGACAGCATCACGTCTTCGAGGGCATCAAGAGGCAATGGACGAGAAAGAAAATAGCCTTGCGCAGCAAAAGCCGGTGAGTTTTGGACATCGCGCCACTCTTCCAGCGTTTCAACGCCTTCGACAATCACGCCGCGGCAATAGCGATTCATCAGCTGTAATAGCAGCGTGAAGAGATTGCGACCTTCCGGCGTCTGGCGCAGCATGACAAACAGATCCCGCGCCACTTTGATATAGTCATAGCTCACTTCGCTTAGGGCCGAGAAGTTCGCCATTCCGGTACCAAAATCATCCAGCCAGAGCGGGCCAAACTCGCACATTGAGGCGAACGACGACCCCTTCGGTAAGCGGATGTGCTCCACCAGTTCAAAGCGCAACCACGGCAGACATTCGATGATTTTCAGAACGTCAGCATCCTGGCGCATCGCAATGAGTGTTGGCCCGTCGACATTCACCGATGCCAGCAGGCCGTTAGCTCTAAAAAACGCCCCTTTTTGTTCGAGCTGCAAAAGCTGTTCTTTCACTACATCAACGCGATGCCGGACGGCCACTTCGGCAAAATAGCGATCTGGCGCGATACGGTGGGTGGGGTTTTCAGGATGGCTCACGACGGTCAGCAGCTCAACGGCCATCAGCCTTCCGTTGGTCTGGTAAATTGGCTGGTAGGTGTAAGCACGCTCGCACTGCAGCCAATAGCGTCTCTCCTGCAAGCTTTCAATACTCGCATCAGGCGTAATTAGCCGCTGGGTAACCTGCTTTATCATCTGAGATGTCCTGTAAATAAGAGTGTGACTGACCGGACTCGTCAAAGGTTATCGGCGCTCAGGCGCAGAACTTTACGTTCCGCCTCAGGCAAAATAGAAACTAAGCGGTAAAAAACGACGCAGAACACGTGCTGGCTCAAAAAAATAATGGAACGATGTTTTAATATAGTTGACCACTTAACACCCACAGCGCACACTAACGCTAATTTTTTTCACAGCAGGTTACGACTATGTCCAGAAAGATTGCCGTGATTGGCGAATGCATGATTGAGCTGTCACAAAAAGGCGCTGACGTTCAGCGCGGATTCGGTGGCGACACGTTGAATACATCCGTTTATATCGCCCGCCAGGTCGATGCTGCGGCACTTTCCGTACACTATGTGACTGCACTGGGTACCGACAGTTTTAGCCAACAAATGCTCGAATCCTGGCAGGGCGAAAACGTGGATACCTCATTAACCCAGCGCATGGAAAATCGCCTGCCGGGCCTTTACTACATAGAGACCGACAGCACTGGCGAACGTACCTTCTATTATTGGCGTAATGAAGCAGCCGCAAAATTCTGGCTGGAGAGCGAACAGTCCGCCGCTATTTGTAACGCGCTGGCGACATTTGACTATCTGTATCTGAGCGGGATTAGCCTGGCAATTTTAAGCCCGGCAAGTCGTGACAAACTGCTGTCGTTGCTGCGTGAATGCCGCGCCAACGGTGGAAAGGTCATTTTTGACAATAACTACCGCCCACGTCTGTGGAGCAGCAAAGAAGAGACGCAGCAGGTGTATCAACAGATGCTGGAATGCACCGATATCGCGTTCCTGACGCTGGATGATGAGGACGCGCTGTGGGGTGAAAAACCTGTTGCCGAGGTGATGGCTCGTACTCACGCAGCTGGCGTGCAGGAAGTGGTAGTGAAGCGCGGCGCAGACTCTTGCCTGGTTTCCATCGTGGGTGAAGAACTCATCGATGTCCCGGCCGTAAAACTGCCGAAAGAGAAGGTGATCGATACCACCGCTGCGGGAGACTCCTTCAGCGCAGGGTATCTGGCGGTACGTCTGACCGGCGGCGATGCCGCTGATGCCGCGAAACGCGGCCACCTGACGGCAAGCACCGTTATTCAGCATCGCGGGGCGATTATCCCACGCGACGCCATGCCGCAATAACTTGTTGTTCTTGTAGGCCGGGGGCGCTTCGCTTGCCCGGCCTACAGGTTACGATCCCCTTTATTGTACCGGCGGGATGTCCGTCACTTCAGGATGTGATTCATCCGTTTCAGCCGACGTTGCCGCTGCGCTAACCGGCGCCATAATGCTATCCCACGTCGCTTGCAGATCCTTCATATTGAATTCAGGCTCACCTTTCGGCTGCAGCAGAATTAACGCCATATCTTGCGACAGTTGCTGACGCAGATCCTGGTTCAGCATCTCAACGCTCAGGCTGTTAAGGAAGCTCTGGCGTAAACGCTGATACTGTTCCGGCGCAATATCCACGACCTGGTTTTGCAACGAACGCAAACGCTGGCTGATCAAGATATCGGTGTCGGTGCGGCCATAGGTGGCAAACAGCTTTTGCAGCTCCAGATTCTTTTGTGCGACCAGCGCATTGAACTCTTCCTCCGGCAAGCCCTTATCGCGCACTTTGGCCAGCTCACGCGCAACCGTACCGAGGTTCGCATTCAGCTTATCGTTCGGCGATTCAACGTTGATGGCGCACTGCGCACGCAGGAACAGCACCCGACAGTCAAAACCAAGGCCAATGTCTTTGGTATTGTTTTTACTCAGCTCCTGCTGAATGTGCCAGAACAGCGCCTCACGGGCTAAATCTGCGCGCCAGTAACGTAACAGCGCGGCAGATTCACGGATGGGCTGCCACGGCGTATCCCACATAATGGAAAGGCGATCCTGGCGTACCGCATCGGTCATAATGCTCACGGCTTCTGCACGCAGCGGCGAAAGCGTCGGTACTGGCGCAGGCGTTTCACGTTTTCCTTTTAACTCGCCAAAAGTTTTATTGATTTGCTCAGCCACGCTGCGCGCATCAACGTTACCGACGATAATCAGCGTCATCGCATCCGGGGTATACCATTTCTGATAGAAGGCGTGGATTTTTGTCGCATCGACAGGCGTTTTCAGCGGATCGGCTGGATCGTGGCCCAGCAACGTTGATCCCTTCAGACGATAGCGCCACCATCCCTCTTTGGTATCTGACGGCCAGGTTGCAACCATATCTTCGCTACTCAGCGCATGATTGACCGTTTCAGGGGTAATGCTCAGATTGCCGGAGATATTCGCCAGGTAAGAAAGTGACTCTTTCAGTAGATCGTTACGGCTGTTTGGCAGACTGAGGTTGTACAACGTGGAATCATAGGAAACGATAACGGGCGGCATGGGACGTTTGGGATCGAACCCCTGCTGCCACAATGAACGGGCTTGCGTGGCATCGAGGCCACCGCTTTGCGTCAGCGCGATACGTGGGATCGCATGGCTGAAACCACTCTGTTGCGTACTTTCGGTGAGTGAACCGGTATTAACCAGCAGGCGGACCTCAATACGGTCACTGGGGCGCTGGGGAGTGGCTAACACTTGCCACTGTAGACCATTTGCCAGCGTGCCCTGTTGCCACGCCGGGTCAGGCTGGAGCGCATCTGCCTGCACATAGCCGGCAGTGGCCATCATCAGCAAGCCGCCCGCTAAAAGTCGAATTTTTGTGCCCTGCATGTGAACCCCTGATCAACTATCCTGGAAATAAAAAGACAGCCCGCAAAAGGACTCTCTGAATATGACGTTAAAAACACTTCGTGTTAGACCGCAAGAACATGAAAATGTCACGGAGGAAGTGAAAAAATCCCGACACCGCCGAATCGACGGTTTCAGGCACAGGGGTTAATTATGCGCAAACACCCGCAGTCCTGGAAGGGACTACGGGCATAAGTGGAGAGATTAAGAGGATATTTCGTGCGTTTTGCCATCCGGCGCACGATTATTCAGCACATCGTCCAGCTTTTTATGGTCCAGTTCTTTGACCCATTTGGCGACGACGACAGTTGCCACACCGTTACCGACCAGGTTAGTCAGCGCACGTGCTTCAGACATAAAGCGGTCAATACCGAGAATCAACGCCAGACCCGCAACCGGCAAATGGCCCACCGCGGAGATCGTCGCGGCCAGAACAATGAAGCCACTCCCGGTCACACCCGCAGCACCTTTTGAAGAGAGCAGGAGCACCACCAACAGGGTTATCTGATGGAAGATATCCATATGGCTGTTGGTCGCCTGAGCGATAAACACCGCCGCCATCGTCAGATAGATTGATGTCCCATCAAGGTTAAACGAGTAGCCCGTAGGAATAACCAACCCGACAACAGACTTCCGGCAGCCCAGTTTTTCCATCTTATCAAGCATACGCGGCAGTGCGGACTCGGAAGAAGAGGTGCCCAGAACGATCAGCAGTTCTTCACGGATATAACGGATGAATTTGAAAATGCTGAAGCCGGTTGCGCGAGCAATCGAGCCCAGCACCACGACCACAAACAAAATACAGGTTATGTAGAAGCAGATGATCAACTGGCCCAGCTGCACCAGCGTCCCAACGCCATATTTACCGATGGTAAAGGCCATGGCACCGAAAGCACCGATCGGCGCCAGACGCATGATCATGTTGATGATGCCGAAAATAACCTGCGAAAAGCTTTCAATCACGTTGAAAATCATCTGGCCTTTGCTGCCCAGACGGTGCAGCGCAAAACCAAACATTACCGCAAACAGTAATACCTGCAGGATATTGCCGCTGGCGAACGCGCCAATGACGCTACCCGGGATAATATCCATCAGGAAGCCTACGATCCCCTGGTCTTTTGCCTGTTCAGCGTAAATGGCAACCGCTTTAGCGTCCAGCGTCGCCGGATCGACGTTCATTCCGGCACCGGGCTGCACTACGTTGACGATGATAAGGCCGATGATCAGCGCAATCGTACTGACAATTTCAAAATAGAGCAGTGCAACCGCACCGGTGCGACCGACTGCTTTCATACTTTCCATGCCTGCAATGCCGGTAACGACAGTACAGAAGATGACAGGTGCGATGACCATTTTGATGAGCTTAACGAAAGCATCACCAAGCGGCTTCATTTGGGCGCCTAATTCAGGATAGTAATGGCCAAGGAGGATACCGATGGCAATTGCTGTCAGGACCTGAAAGTAAAGGCTTTTGAATATAGAGGTCTTCATAGGGTGTCCTTAAAGTAAAAACCACAGGTCTTGTAAGGTTTTGTTTAACCTGCGGCCCTAAAGTAACACCCACACAACATGACAGAAATGTGCCTGGATCATAATTGATACAGAAATGTTAAAAATTTTGAGCTGGCTCGCACAAGCGAGACCTTTTTTAACTTTTGTAATCAGCGTTTTCCGGCGCCAGATAACGTTCTTCGAAGATATTAGCCGGAACCGGTCGGGCAAACAGGAACCCTTGCGCCACTTCCACCCCCGCTTGCGATAACCATTCGCGTTGCGCTTCGGTTTCGACGCCTTCGGCAATCATCTGCAAATTGAGTCCATGCGCCAACTGAATAATGGCGGAGATCATACTGCAATCTTCAGGGACGCCATCGACAAACATCTTATCGATTTTCAGTACATCCACCGGTAGCGATTTCATATGCTGTAGCTGTCGCAGACCCGCATATCCCATACCAAAGTCGTCGAGGGCAATACGCACGCCCGCGTTGCGCAGCGGACGTAAAATAGCCACAGCGGCATGGGGATCATCAATATGCCGACTTTCGGTCACTTCCAGAATCAACGTCCCAGGCTTGATACGATAGCGGTTTAGCAATTCCAGCAGATCCGACACCATACTTGGGTGCATTAGCTGTAGCGCAGACAGATTCACCGAAAGCGGCAGCATCAGACCACGTTCCTGCCAGGCCGAAAGCTGGCGGCATGTCTCTTCCAGCACCCAGTAACCTACCGTCACCATCAGACCACAGGACTCAATCCTGTCGATTAGCCCTTCAGGCAGTTCCCAGCTTCCGTCCGGCTGCTGCATGCGCAATAAAGCCTCTGCGCTCAATATTTTACCGCTGGACATTTCCACCTGCGGCTGCATCCACAACGCAAACTGATGGTTATCCAGCGCGGTAAGAATATCGTTCTCTTCCGTCAAACGCTGCTGCGCTTCTTCCATCTGCAACGGATCAAAGAACTGAATCTGGTTTTTACCTTTATGACGCGACGTTAACACGGCTGAGAGCGCGCGGCGGTATAGCTGTTCTGCGGTCAAATCGCCATTAAACATCGCCACCCCAATGTTGCAGGTGGGACGGAGTTGAATCCCCTGAATCGGTAACCGCTCGTTAACGATAGTGAGTACTTGCTGACCTAACGTAATCGCGTGCCAGGGCTCCTTTACGCCATGTGCGATAATGGCAAAGTCATAGCCGCTCACCTGGGTAAGTACCATTCTGGGGGCCAATACTGATTTCAGTTTTTCAACCAGCGTAAGCAACAGGATTTCCCGCTGGGTCTCGGATAACACCCCCGCGGTATCACGCAGGGTTTCGCAGGTGACAATCATCAGCGCCGTCGTCTGCTGGCGGGTAACAACCTGCTCCAACAGCCCCATCAGGAACGACTTGTTGGGCAGTTCGGAAACCGGGAACCGCATTGAATAGTCGCTTTGTTCGTCAGTGTAGCGCTGAATCTGCTGCTGATTAAGGTTGTAGCTACGCACCAGCAGGCCAATCTCATCGTCCTGATGCAGGCGCGGCAACGCCAGCTGATAGCCAATCAGATCCTGCTGAGGGATATCGTTCAGCTCGCGAGCGATTTTACGTAATGGATGCAAAATCAATCGGTTAATGCACCATGAGATCGCCACCGTGAGTACCAACGATAAAAGTAAGTAAATGGTCACTAACGTTGAAAGCGTGCTCATTACGAACTTGTACATACGGTACGAATCCGCCTGCAGCACCAGATACGCCAGCGGTTGCGGGTTCGCTGAGCGCTCGAGGGAATATACCGGCAGCGAAATTTGCACCGGAAGTTCAAACAGGCGAGTTACCGTAACAGGAACTGGGCGCTCAGGAATAAAACTCATCCGTAGAGCCTGAAACTGATTGGGCAGCACCACATCGGCGCGGCTGACCACGCCTGCTGGCCGAATACTTTTTAAAATGGCTTCCGCTTCAGGAATATCCCCTTTCAAGATAGTGCCCGACAGAGGCTCACGGACGGAGCGAGCGATACTTTCCAGTTGCGTAGCCGTGTTATAGCGGTTCTGCTGTACCAGATGGAACAACAAAACGGTGCAAAAAATAAACACAAACACCATGACAACGGCCGCAACCATTGCCATCTGCTTAATTGTTAACGAGCGGCTGACACGCAAACTGACTCTCCACGGATAGACGAAACTGCCGTCAGAGTATACCCGATCGTAGCGGTATTAAGAGAGGCGGTATCTGAAAACTTCCCAACGTGCATTATCGCGACAGGATAGGCACGTGGCGACGAGATTTATCTGCATTTAAGCCGAAAAAGGCCGCAAGGTCGCCTCTTGCGGCCTGGTTCGGGCGCATGTTGCCGTTACGGCAGGCAGACGCCCGCAAAGTGCATTACTTCCTGGTATGCATCCTGCACGCTGGAAAGATTCTTGCCAGTTGGCAACATTCCTGCCGACAATTAATGCCAGCAGATACATAACTCATTGATATCTATTAGTTCACTTTCTGGCACAGCGATTGCTATTTGACTGTGAGCTGTTCTGTTCCGAATCAAAGGAGATATCATGTCTGACTGTCGTACTTACGGATTCAATACCCAGATCGTTCACGCGGGGCAACAACCCGACCCTTCAACTGGCGCGCTTAGTACGCCTATTTTCCAGACTTCAACGTTTGTATTTGACAGCGCCGAACAAGGTGCCGCCCGCTTTGCGCTCGAAGAGTCCGGGTACATTTACACCCGTTTAGGCAACCCCACCACCGATGCGCTGGAGAAAAAGCTGGCGGTGCTGGAAAGAGGTGAAGCCGGGCTGGCCACCGCGTCCGGTATTTCTGCCATCACCACCACGCTGCTGACGTTGTGCCAGCAGGGCGACCATATCGTTTCCGCCAGCGCGATTTACGGCTGCACCCACGCATTTCTGTCGCACAGCATGCCGAAGTTCGGCATTAACGTCAGCTTCGTCGACGCGGCAAAGCCTGAAGAAATCCGCGCCGCCATGCGTCCGGAAACCAAAGTGGTGTATATCGAAACGCCCGCCAACCCGACGCTGTCGCTGGTCGACATTGAAACGGTAGCCGGTATCGCCCATCAGCAAGGCGCACTGCTGGTCGTGGATAACACCTTTATGTCGCCCTACTGTCAGCAGCCTTTGCAACTGGGCGCGGATATTGTGGTGCACAGCGTCACCAAATATATCAACGGTCACGGGGATGTGATTGGCGGCATCATTGTTGGTAAGCAGGAGTTTATCGACCAGGCGCGGTTTGTTGGCCTGAAAGATATCACCGGCGGCTGCATGAGTCCTTTCAATGCGTGGTTGACGCTGCGCGGGGTTAAAACGCTGGGTATTCGAATGGAGCGCCACTGTGAAAACGCGTTGAAAATCGCCCGTTTTCTCGAAGGGCATCCGTCCATTACCCGCGTCTATTACCCTGGTCTGTCTTCGCACCCGCAGTATGAGCTGGGCCAGCGGCAGATGAGCCTGCCAGGAGGAATTATCAGCTTCGAAATCGCCGGCGGCCTCGATGCTGGCAGACGGATGATCAATTCTGTAGAATTGTGCCTCCTCGCGGTCAGTCTCGGTGATACCGAAACCCTCATTCAGCACCCAGCGTCTATGACACATTCGCCCGTTGCGCCAGAGGAACGGCTTAAAGCAGGTATTACCGACGGGCTTATCCGTCTTTCTGTGGGTCTTGAAGATCCAGAAGATATTATTAACGACCTTGAACACGCCATCAGAAAGGCAACATTCTGACCATTACGACCTGAACCGACGCCGATCGGTTCAGGTCGTTGAGAATCAAGGCACAACAGTCTGGCTATACGCACAATCCTCTTCCGGGGAGCGCGCGTATTTTGGGCAGGGGGTTCTATGCAGGACAACACAATACAATTAAGCAACAATACAGCAACCGCCGTACCATTCTCAAAAAAGATACCGTTTACGAAATACGATTTTGGCTGGGTATTACTGTGCATCGGCATGGCAATTGGTGCCGGAACGGTGCTAATGCCAGTACAAATTGGCTTAACTGGCATTTGGGTGTTTATCGTTGCCTTTATTATTGCCTATCCGGCAACCTATATTGTGCAAGATATTTATTTAAAAACATTATCAGAAAGTGAAACCTGTAATGACTATACCGATATTATCAGTCATTACCTAGGAAAGAACTGGGGCGTATTTCTTGGCGTCATCTATTTTCTGATGATTATTCACGGGATATTTATTTATTCCTTATCGGTGGTTTTTGACAGCGCCTCATATATCAAAACTTTTGGTTTGACCGATGCCGATCTTTCGCAGTCAATAATCTACAAAGTAGCCATTTTTGCAGTGCTGGTCGCCATTGCTTCCGGGGGAGAAAAATTGCTGTTCAAAATTTCCGGCCCGATGGTGGTGGTCAAAGTGGGTATCATCATCGTGTTTGGTTTTGCGATGATTCCGCACTGGAACTTCGCTAATATCAGCGCTTTCCCTGAAGCCTCTGTTTTCTTTCGCGACGTGCTGCTAACCATCCCGTTCTGCTTCTTCTCTGCGGTGTTTATTCAGGTGTTGAACCCTATGAACATCGCCTACCGCAAACGAGTGGCGGATCGAGTGCTGGCCACACGTATGGCTATACGCACGCATCGGATCAGTTACATTACGCTGATTGCGGTCATCCTGTTTTTCTCTTTTTCTTTTACCTTTTCCATTAGCCATGAAGAAGCCGTATCAGCCTTCGAACAAAATATTTCCGCATTGGCGCTGGCGGCACAAGTCATTCCCGGACAGATTATTCATATCACCTCAACGGTGCTAAATATCTTCGCCGTATTAACCGCGTTCTTTGGTATTTATTTGGGATTCCACGAGGCGATTAAAGGAATCATTCTTAACGTTCTGAGCCGCGTTATTGACGTGGAGAAAATTAATCCTCTGGTGCTTACGCTGGGTATTTGTACCTTTATTGTTATCACCCTGGTGATTTGGGTATCGTTTCGCGTATCGGTACTGGTGTTCTTCCAGTTAGGCAGCCCGCTATACGGGATTGTGTCGTGTATTATTCCGTTTTTCCTGATCTATAAAGTCACGCAGCTGGAAAAACTGCGCGGGCTGAAAACCTGGCTAATCCTGCTGTACGGGATCCTGCTGTGCCTGTCGCCGTTACTGAAGCTGATTGAATAATCCGTTTAGCGCCGTCAACACCTGGCGGCGCTTAGCTCACACTCTCCAGTTGATAGCTGCGAATTTTATTCAGAACCGTGGTATGTGACACCCCCAGCGCTTTGGCGATATGCCGCGACGAGACATTCTCCTCCACCATCTGTTCAATTAGCTGGCGTTCAGCACACAAAACCTGCTCTTTAAAAGGACGTTCTGTTGAGCCTTGCTCAACGACAGGTAGATTCAGCATCCCTAATTCTTCCCGCGTAATAACATCGGATTCCGCCATTAGCATCAGACGAATAATGGTATTTTCCAGTTCGCGCACGTTTCCCGGCCAGCTGTGATGGTGCAGGGCATCAAAACAAGCTTTATCCAGAATGATCCGCCGCTGGAATTCCTTTGCGTATTTCTGCACAAAGTGGCGAATCAACAGACTGATATCCTGCGGGCGCTCCCGCAAGGGTGGAATAGTCAGAGAAAGTACATTGATGCGGTAATAGAGATCGGCACGCAGCAGGCGTTGTTCCACCATATCTTCCAGATTGGCGTTGGTTGCCACAATAATGCGTACATTAACCGGAATAATTTGTGCCCCGCCAACGCGACGGATCCCGCCATCCTGCAGTACGCGCAATAATTTAGCCTGTAAACCCAGCGACATTTCACCAAATTCATCGAGAAAAAGGGTGCCTTTATCGGCCATTTCAAACAACCCTTTTTTACCTTTACAGTCCGCGCCGCTAAAAGCCCCTTTCTCATAGCCAAAGAATTCACTCTCCATCAACGACTCAGGAAGCGCAGAGCAGTTAACCGGAATAAACGGATAAAAACGCCGCTGCCCGGAATTATGGATAGCCCGGGCCAGCAGCTCTTTGCCTGTGCCCGTATCGCCACGGATCAGAACGGTATATTTGCTGTCAGCAATTTTTATCGCCTTTTCGATAAGCGAGTGCATGCTCTGGCTGCTGCAAATAATGTCAGAGAAATAGCGCGGGCGTTCCGGCTCAGACATCGACAACTCGCTTATCTCTTCGCACAGGTAAGCGACATTAATAATATCGGCACGCTGGCTTAAACAGGATTGCACGCAGGAAATATCCTGTAACTGGCGGCACCAGGATTTTATCAGGATCCGTCCAGGCGTGACTTTCATGGAGATGATATTGATATCGCAGCAGGAAAATTCCTTCAGGACATCCTCAACCATCGACAGACGATCAATTGTTTTAATATCCCAGCGTATCGTAACCACATTTGCTCCTGATAGTTAGCAACTGCGAAATAGATATTTCTGTGACGAGAGGAAATCTGACTACATTTTATACGCTGCGGAATAATGTTCTGCCATAGGACTCACATTGTGGACGGAAAAACAAAATATAAAAAAACCGGAGCACAAGGCTCCGGTTATTGGGTCATAACCCACGTTTATTGCTGTGGGTTTTCATCCTGGTCAACGGCGAAACAAGCTACCAATTGACCGCCATAGTCTTTTAACTGTGGCTGAAGCTGAGTACACGGACCAAAGCGACGACGGCAACGGGCGTTGAACGCGCAACCTGGTGGCGGATTCAGCGGGCTTGGCAGCTCACCGGTCAGCTTGATACGCTCGCGGCGATCGTCGGGGTTCAGACGCGGCGTTGCGGAGAGCAGCGCCTGAGTGTACGGATGCCGTGGATTATTGAAGATCTGATCCTTGGTTCCTTTTTCCACGCAGCGGCCTAAATACATCACCATCACTTCATCGGCAATGTGCTCTACCACCGACAGGTCGTGCGAGATAAAGACGTATGACAGCCCCAGTTCCTGTTGCAAGTCCATCATCAGGTTCAGCACCTGCGCACGTACGGAAACGTCCAGCGCCGAGACCGGTTCGTCGGCAATCACCACATCCGGGTCAAGCATCAAACCGCGGGCAATGGCGATACGCTGACGCTGGCCGCCGGAAAACATATGCGGATAGCGGTCGTAGTGCTCGGTTTTCAGCCCCACTTTCGCCATCATCGCCAGCGCTTTTTCACGACGCTCCTCTTTGCTGAGCGTGGAGTTGATCAGCAACGGCTCTTCCAGAATCTGCCCGACTTTCTTACGAGGGTTCAGGGAACCGTATGGGTTCTGGAACACTATCTGGATTTTCTGCCGACGCAGCTTCTGCGCCTGCGGGTCGTGCTTAAGCAAATCCTGTCCCTGGTAATACAGCTCACCGCCGGTCGGGATTTCAATCATCGTCAGCAGACGGCCAAGCGTGGATTTTCCACAGCCCGACTCACCTACCACCGCCAGCGTTTTACCGCGCTCCAGGGTAAAGGAAACACCATCCAGCGCTTTCACCAGGCGTTCCGGGGCGAACATGCCCTTCTTCACCGGGTAGTGTTTTTTCAGGTCAATTGCCTGCAACAGCGGCTGTTGCGCGGCGGCCTTTTGCGTACTCATAGCCCAGGCCTCCCGGCATCATCAAGTGGGTAGTGGCATTTCGACTGACGACCGCCTTCCAGCAGGTTCAGTTCAGGTTCTTCAGCGCGGCATTTGTCGGTCGCATAGGGACAGCGCGGGTTCAGTAAACAGCCGTTCGGACGGTCATATTTACCTGGTACCACGCCCGGCAACGAGGCCAGACGCGCTTTGTCCTGAGCAAACTCCGGCAACGCTCGCAGCAACGCCTGGGTATACGGATGGCGCGGCGCACGGAAAATATCCTGCGCGGCCCCGGTTTCCACGACCTGCCCGGCGTACATCACGATGATTTTGTGCGCCGCTTCGGCCACCAGCGCCAGATCGTGGGTAATCAAGACCAACGCCATGTTCTCTTTTTGCTGCAGTTCCAGCAGCAGCTCGATGATCTGCGCCTGAATAGTCACATCCAGCGCCGTTGTCGGTTCATCGGCAATCAGCAGCTTCGGACGACAGGCAATCGCCATGGCGATCATCACGCGCTGGCTCATCCCACCGGACAACTGGTGCGGATAGACATCCAGGCGCGAGGCCGGATCGGGGATCCCCACCAGCGTCAACAGGTCGATCGCCCGCTGAATACGCGTTTTTTTATTGCCACCCTGGTGCACCTTGATGGCTTCCATAATCTGGTAGCCAACGGTGTAGCACGGGTTAAGGCTGGTCATCGGGTCCTGGAAGATCATTGCCACTTCCGCCCCCACCAGCTGGCGGCGCTCATTCTCAGAGATGCGCTTCAGGTCGCGACCATTAAACTCCAGATTTTCAGCCATAACGCGGCCGGGGTAGTCAATCAGTCCCATAATTGCCAACGAGCTGACGGACTTACCAGAACCAGATTCCCCAACAATGCCAACCACTTCACCCTGGTTCACACTGTAGCTAATGCGGTCCACGGCACGGAATTCTGAACCCACATCACCGAAGTGCACCGATAATTTATCTACATTTAATAACGCCATCTCGAACCTCTTACTGCTTCAGTTTGGGATCGAGCGCGTCACGCAGACCGTCACCCATCAGGTTAAATGCCAGTACCGTCAGCAGGATCGCCAGCCCCGGGAAGGTCACGACCCACCAGGCACTTTGAGCGAACTGCAGCACGTCAGAGAGCATGGTGCCCCACTCCGGCGTCGGCGGCTGTGCGCCCATCCCCAGGAAGCCGAGGGCAGCCATATCGAGAATGGCGTTCGAGAAGCCAAGCGACGCCTGAACAATCAGCGGCGCAAGACAGTTAGGAAGAATGTTGACGAACATCTGGCGCATCGCACCGGCTCCCGCCACGCGGGATGCGGTGACATAGTCGCGGTTAACCTCCACCAGTACGGCAGCGCGCGTCAGACGCACATAGTGCGGCAATGCCACGAACGTCAGCGCCAGCGCGGCATTGCCAATCGAGGGACCAAATACCGCCACCAGCACCAGCGCCAGTAACAGGCTCGGCAGCGCCAGCATAATATCAACCACACGCATGATGACGTTATCGACAATCCCGCCAAAATAACCGGCGATAAGCCCGAGAACCACGCCCATCAGCAGGGAGAGCACCACCACCAGACAGCCAACCAGCAGCGACAGACGCGCACCGTACATCAGGCGGGACAGCACATCGCGGCCCACATCATCAGTACCAAACAGATGCGCCATGGAACCGCCTTCCTGCCATGCAGGCGGAGCCAGCAGCGTATCGCGGAACTGGTCGGCCGGGTTGTACGGCGCGAGGACGTTGGCAAAGACCGCAATCAGGATCATCACCACCACATACACCAGCCCAACAACCGCGCCTTTGTTGCGTTTAAAATAGTGCCAGAACTCCTGCAGCGGGGTCATGGGCACCGGTGCAGCAATAACTTTATTTTCAGTAACCTGTGACATGATGGCCCCTTACTTCTTATGCCGAATACGCGGGTTCACCACGCCGTACAGCAGGTCTACCAGTAGGTTGACGAGGATAATCATCGTCGCGACCAGTAATACCCCGCCCTGCACTACCGGATAATCGCGGCGTTGCAGCGCATCGATCAGCCAGCGCCCCAGACCCGGCCACGAGAAAATGGTCTCAGTCAGGATCGCCCCGGCCAGCAATGTACCGACCTGCAGGCCGATAACGGTCACAACGGGCAGCATGGCGTTGCGCAGAGCATGAATGATGATGACGCGCATTCGGGTCAGGCCCTTGGCGCGCGCGGTACGAATGTAATCCTCACCCAGCACTTCCAGCATCGATGAACGGGTCATACGCACAATGACCGCCAAAGGTATAGTGCCCAGTACCATTGCCGGCAGGACCATATGCGCCAGCGCATCGATGAAGTTGCCCTGTTCACCCCAGATAGCGGTGTCGATCAGCATAAAACCGGTCAGGGGGTTGGAATCATCAAGGAACACCATGTCGCTCACCCGACCGGAAACCGGCGTCAGGTTCCACTGTACGGAAACCAGCATGATCAGCATCATGCCCCACCAGAAGATCGGCATGGAGTAACCGGTCAGCGCAAGGCCAACGGCAGTATGATCGAAAATGGAGCCGCGCTTGACGGCAGCGAGAACACCCACCGGAATACCTACTGCGACGGCGAAAATCATCGCGCAGACGCCGAGTTCCAGCGTCGCTTTGAAGCGAGGTACGAACTCTTCCCACACCGGTAAGCGGCTTTTCAGCGAAATACCTAAATCACCATGCATAACCCCCCAGATATAGTGGAGGTACTGTTGCCACATCGGTTTGTCCAGACCGAGTTCAGCCAGCAGTTGAGCATGACGCTCAGGGGAGATTCCACGTTCACCCGCCATGATCATTACCGGATCGCCGGGGATCATATGGACAAAGGCAAAGGTGAGAAGAGTGATACCGATAAACGTGGGGATGACGAGTCCCAAACGTCGGAGAATGAACTGCAACATAACCCGGATTCTCTCTAATGACGCACGGCCTGGAACCGTGAGTCTGTATTGCTCACAAATCTTATCTCCCCCTCCAACGAGAGGGAGATAAAGCATTACTGTCAGGTGGCGCTACGGTGACCCGACTTAACGGTCCGTAGCGCTGCCTGGCTTGCTTTTAATTATTCGACAGAGACGTTTTCGAAGTGGTGTTTGCCTAATGGATCAACCACATAGCCTTTTACTTCTTTACGCACTGGTTCATACACGGTGGAGTGAGCAACAATCAGAGCCGGGGCCTGATCGTGCATAACAACCTGAGCTTGCTTGTACAGTTCAATACGTTTGTTGTGATCGTCGGTCGCTCGCGCCGGTTGGATCAGGTCTTCAAACGGCTTGTAGCACCAGCGAGAATAGTTAGAACCGTCTTTCGCTGCCGCACAGCTGAACAGGGTGGCGAAGAAGTTGTCCGGATCCCCGTTGTCACCGGTCCAGCCCATCATCACGGCCTGATGCTCACCCGCTTTGGCGCGTTTCAGGTACTCGCCCCACTCATAGGTCACAATCTTGGCCTGAACGCCAATTTTCGCCCAGTCAGCCTGAACCATTTCCGCCATACGGCGCGCGTTCGGGTTGTAAGGACGCTGTACCGGCATCGCCCACAGTTCAACGGTAAAGCCTTTGTCCTGACCGGCTTCCTTCAACAGCGCTTTGGCTTTCTCAGGATCGTAGGTGTAGTCCTTAACGTCGTCGTTATAGCCCCACATGGTCGGCGGGATCAGGTTCTTCGCGGCGACGCCAGCGCCCTGATAAACCGCTTTAATGATCGCTTCTTTGTTAACCGCGTAGGTCAGCGCCTGGCGGACTTTCACGTCATCAAACGGTTTCTTCTCGGTGTTGAAAGAGAGGTAGCCAACGTTCAGACCAGCCTGCTCCATCAGGTTGATATTTTTATCCTGCTTCATGCGCGCGATGTCAGCCGGGTTCGGGTACGGCATTACCTGGCACTCGTTCTTCTGCAGTTTTGCGTAACGCACGGAAGCGTCAGGCGTAATGGAGAAGACCAGACGGTCGATTTTAGGCTTAGTGCCCCAGTAACCTTCGAATGCTTTATACAGAATACGGGAGTCTTTCTGGTACTGCTGCAGCTGGAACGGACCGGTACCGATTGGGTTCAGATCCACTTTCTCCGGGGAACCGGCTTTCAGCATGTTGTCTGCATATTCTTTGGAAAGAATAGAAGCGAAGTCCATAGCCAGGTCAGCCAGGAATGGTGCTTCCGGGCGAGTCAGCACGAACTGAACCGTTTTATCATCCACTTTTTTCACTTCGGAGATCAGGTCTGGCAGCCCCATCCCTTCGAAGTATTCATAGCTGCCGCCAGACACTTTGTGGTACGGGTTCTGGGCATTTTTCTGACGATCGAAAGAGAACACCACGTCATCAGCGTTTAAATCGCGCGTCGGTTTAAAATCTTTGTTGTCCTGCCACTTCACGCCCTGACGCAGGTGGAAGGTATAGGTTTTACCGTCTTCGCTGATTTCCCACTTCTCAGCAAGGCCCGGGACCACTTCAGTTGTACCGGTTTTGAACTCGACCAGGCGATTATAGATCGGCACGGAGCTGGCATCATAGGTGGTACCAGAGGTGAAAAGCTGTGGGTTAAAGCCTTCAGGAGATCCTTCTGAACAATAAACCAGAGTTTTAGCCTGTACGCTTGCTGCGACGGTCATAGCCACCAGGCTCAGACCAAGCTTCAGCATCCCTGACTTCTTCAAGGAAATACTCATTCTTCTGCTCCAAATGTGATGTTTGTTGTTTTACCCTTTGCAGTGGGTTTGCACCGCCTGGCCTTTTTTGTTTTTTACCCGGCCGGGTCAGCGTTAAGAGGATGGGGATTCCGTTCACATAAGCGACTGAGTTGCAGTGCGGATTCTCCATGAAATGCCCCTCATGCCCTACAATCTGTCAACAGAATGTGAAAACGTCAATACAGGTAGCCGCGATTTGCACCAACGGTGAGAATTGGCAGACAAAGATTAAAAAAAGTGCAAGCGGGTATTTTCAGCAGGGAAATTTGTGCTACGCGCACTATGCCAGAATAAACATCTTCATACTTCTCAACATTTAGTGATTAACATTTATGCAATTTATTCAAATTTTCCCAATGAATGCTGCATATCTGAGCGATTAATGCCATGAACGTTAAAACGCACAGCGGAAAATGCCAGCGTCAGCCATAAGTAGCGCAAAAAAAGTTTCATGCAAACATAAAAAAAGGCAATGGAATATGTCACAGAATCGTTAACAGTCAGTGGGAAGTGGTGCACAATTTTTACAGATAAAAGGAAGGTCAATTTAGGTCGGTGAGAGCGGTACTTCTTCCCCCGGAGGTTCTCATCCTCTCGGGCTATAAAGCAAAAAACCCTGCTCGTTGAGCAGGGTTTCAAATTTGGTCGGTGATAGAGGATTCGAACCTCCGACCCCTTCGTCCCGAACGAAGTGCGCTACCAGGCTGCGCCAATCACCGAATGCGGGGCGCATCTTACTGCTCAGCCGCGCGCCCGTCAATCCCTTAGTAACAAAATGCCATTCGATCGGCGAGAAAGTCAGCAGGCCTGTTACTGGGCCGCTGCTTTCTCCCCATCCGGGATACGGCACCAGTTGTTATTCTCGTTAATACCGCCATTTGGCGAGGTATAACCGAGGCAACCCAGAACGGTATCGTACAGTTCCACATGACGACGCGGCACCTTCATCTCAGCTTCTTGCTTCAGGTGCGCAAACGCCTTCGCATGGTCAGGGTCTTCCAGATATTTGTCTGACATCCACACCATCATAGGAACGCGGAACTGCTCTGGCGGCGCCATTTTACGCGGTGTACCGTGCAGGTGCTCCCGTTCATTAATCGACTCGCCGTGATCGGCGGCGTAGAACACGACCGCTTTCTTATCGCGCAGCTGATCAAACACCTGAGTAATAAAGTGATCAACGTAGGTTACCGAGTTATCAAATGAGTTAATCATCTCCTCTTTCGAGCAGCCACTATCTACGTTGACACACTCCGGCTTCCACTGTGCATATTCACGGGTGTAACGCTGGGTGTAGTTAAAGTGCGAGCCTTTGGTGTGCAGAATAATCAGACGCTTTTCACCATCATCAGTCTTCTGTAAAGATTGCTGCATCTCATTAATCAGCAGCATATCGTCAACGTTTTTGCCACGGTTACGCGGCTCAGCGCCAATCTGCTCACGGTAGGCGATGTTCTCCGCCATGGTATTGCTGTAGAACCACATCTCACTTTGCATTGCGTAGAGGTCTGTCTTGAACCCTAACTGACCGAGCACGGAAAAGACGTTTTGTTCTTTCAGAGTACGCTGAGGGTTTTCTTCCGCCCCACCTTCGCGCACAAACATACAGCGCAGCGAAAGTTTGGTCGCAGTGTCACAAGAGTATCCACGGAATGCGGCCAGATTTTTCTCCTGGGCGAGCCTTGGCGTGGTATTTCGTTCATAACCAAAAATCCCCATATGATCCCAGCGAGTCGTTTCGCCGATAATAAAGACCACATAAGTGTCGTCGAGGTTTTTGGGCGCAACATACGTAAACTTCTTCGCCGGGTTCATCAACGATTTGTTGTCTGAAGATTCATCCACCTGTGCCCAGGCGTACAAACCCAGCGCAGAGAGCCAGTTAGACGGCAAATAGGAGTTCGCAACGACCCCACCGTAGCTGGGTAAATCAATGCCTGTTTCACGCTCAACGCTTTTCTGTTGCATGCTGAGCAGACGAATGGGCACCCACACCATCAGGCCAGCCAATAAAACCGCCGCCACGCTACGCCATCTCATGCCTGGCGTACGAATCTGCCTCATCAGGGTATAACGACAGCGGTTACTCCAAATCAGCACCAATGGGATAATACTGACTGAAACCAGCCACGCGATAAAATGCCAGCCGACAACTTCTTTTGATAAATCAATATCGGTAGTCATAACCGAGGCAATAATACCGTAGCCAATGACCACGTTCAGGAAGGTCATGTAATAGCTGGCACCGGCAGAACAGAGCACCACAAACGTTGCCAGTACACGCCAGACTCGTCGGCCAAATAAAGAGAGAATACGGAGTAAAAAGAAGGTCACCAGCACAGTGCCTGCTAATTCAACAACCGCAGAAAGTCCTTTCCAGACGGTAAACTCGTGCGCATATCCGCTAAAGCGGCGGAAAAACACAGCGCAATTCATAAAGAGACCGATATAGATCGCGAGCAAGAAACTCAGCTTCTGCTGCGTCATCGATTTGATATATCTCATGCAAACAAACCCTGGAACAAGGGATAAAAACACCCTGTGTAAAGGCCTGTCAGACCCTACAGGGGAAAAGTGCGACAAGTGCAGATAATAAGAAAATTCTACAGCGCAGGTAAGTAGACCACAGGAGGGAAGAAAAGTGCTTATAGAGAATGCAAAGGGCGCATATATTTTTGTAAATATATGCGCCGGGTATTAATCAAACCACTAATAGATTCAGGCGTGTGCCTCGGTATAGACGCTACGCTGCGGCTGACGAATAGTGGTAGAAAGCGCCAGCGAGATGATTAACAGCGCAAAGATAACGCAGAAGGTGACATAGAAACCGCCAAACAGCGAAGCGATAATCGAGCCACAAATACTGCCGATACCAAAACCAAGGTAGATAACACCGTAGTTTTTCGCCAGGTTATTCAACCCGAAGAACTCGCTGACCAGTGATGGGAACACGGTGATAGTGCCACCAAAGTTGAAGGCAACACAGGCAATTGCGGTAAAGAAGGTTATGTCATTCAGCGGCGCGAACAGCAGTGCGGCCATACCCACCAGCGAAACGACCTGACCAATAGTGATAACGCGAATACGGGAGATTTTATCGGACAGAATACCCAGAACCAGACGACCAGACAGGTTAGCGATAGAAATCACGGTCACCGCGTTTGCCGCCGTTGCCACATCCATATGTGCCAGACTTTGTGCGATATCTTTTGCCACGCCAATTACGTACAGCCCGCTCATACACGCCGTCAGAAACATCACGGCCAGCATCCAGTACTGCGGTTTACGCATGGACTGCGCCAACGTGTAGTCGTTCTCCATTACGCCATTTTTGGCCTTCACTTCCTGATTCGGCGCATCTTTCATCAGCGTGGAGCCAAAGACGATCATCACCAGCACAATCGCGCCCCAAATCATGAAAGTTTTTTCCAGACCCACGGTGCTCAAAAGTTGGCTGTCGATAAATTTAAAACCGAGGCTGCCAAGGCCATAAGAACCGATGGCGAACGCAGAAATCAGTCCCTTACGCTCCGGGAACCATTTTACGCAGTTGGAAAGTGTTAACAGATAGCCCGCACCATCCGCCAGACCAACCAGCACGCCGGCGCTCAACCACAGCATAATCAGGCTGTCAGAATGGGCGGTTAAGAAGAAGCCAACGCCGAGTAAAATACCGGACGCCATGGTGACGCGCTTCACGCCAAAACGTTCCTGCAACTTCCCGGCGACGGAAGAGGAAATCGCCAGCCCAAGGCTCAGCAAACCAAAGGAAAATGCTACCTGGCTCACTGGCGCATCAAGCTTAGAAGAGAGCGCACCGTTAAACAGGCTCCAGGTATAAACAGAACCTAAGGCAAATTGAGTAATGATGGTGCCGATCAGTGTCAGCCAGCGGGTACGCTGATAATCAGTAGTTTTCATGGCAGTCTTCCTGCATAAACAAAATGGGAAATTCTCTGCCAACAACCATACCGAAGCGCTTTTATAGCCAGGGGAAAATGGCATGAAATGCCGCCAGGATGGAATGAACTGCCTGGAATGCGGAATGAATGACGAGACAAAAAGTCCGGTTACTGAATTTTATCGCATGAGTTAGTACACACTATCGCTGAGATGCGTATAATTGTTGATATCAACATGTAATCAAGATGTTTATTTGATGATTTTTTCGCGTTAAAATTTGGCGCTTACTCCCATGGTGTACATATAGTCGCTGTTGTTGGCACTATTTTCCGCCTGCGAGAGCGCCGCGTAAGCCGCCATGTGCGGGTTCAACAGCATATCCGCACCCACAGTAACATCCACCCAGTTACCGTCCTGACCCACCGCCGTCATGCGGCTGAGGCCCGACTGCGCTTTCCAGATATTTTCGCCAAACTGCTGGTTATAGCTGATTTGCGCCCACGGTCGCACATCGCCGAACTGCGAATTGACGCGCCAGCCTAACGTGCTGACGCTGGCATGCCACAGCGGATCGGTCTGCGTTACCGACGTCGCACTATCGCCAAATTCATTATAAGTAGAGGTGGTCGAACCGTCATAATGCAGTGCCGCAACCGGACCGGTCGTAACTTGCCTTGAGAGCGGGAAGTTCCAGCCCATACTCATGCCGCTGGTTGCATCCATTGGCGTATCATCGACCAGATTCACCACGGGACCCGCCACGTTTTGAGTGGAGCGAATACGTTCTTCCAAAATATCGTTATAACGCGGTTGGTGATCGCTGTCCCATGTATAACGTTCAGCCGTATGTCCTGACATTGCATCAACGATATATTCTTGTTGCCAGCCATATGCTGTATTGATGGACAGCGCACAAACTACAACGCTCGCCAGAGTTAACCTCTGACGACCACTACTGTTTCTTATAAGCATCAACGCGACTCCAGAAAAGAGCCGAATTCGGCGATATTATTGTCATTGTGTGAAGTATTTGGGCCTGAAGGCCTTATATTAAATATTGTCTTTTTAGCTGGCGCGTCAAGGCGGGCCGAATGAAATTTTTACGCCAGTAAAAACAGCGAGGAAGAATATGCAGCGTTGCGGATGGGTCAGTCAGGATCCACTTTACATTGCCTACCACGACAAGGAATGGGGCGTCCCGGAAACCGATGGCAAAAAGCTGTTCGAAATGATCTGCCTCGAAGGCCAACAGGCAGGGCTATCGTGGATTACCGTACTGAAGAAACGGGAAAACTATCGCCACGCCTTTCACCATTTTGACCCGGAAAAAGTGGCGGCCATGACTGAAGAGGACGTGGAAAGGCTGGTACTGGATGCCGGCATAATTCGCCATCGCGGAAAAATTCAGGCCATTATTGGCAACGCGCGCGCTTACCAAACGATGACGCAAGACGGGGAGTCATTTAGCGAGTTCGTCTGGTCATTTGTTGATCACCAACCGCAAGTGACCCGCGCCGCCAACCTGAGCGATATTCCCACCTCAACGCCTGCGTCAGATGCGCTATCTAAGGCGTTAAAAAAACGGGGGTTTAAGTTTGTCGGCACCACCATCTGTTACTCCTTTATGCAGGCGTGCGGACTGGTCAACGACCATGTCACCAGCTGCATCTGTTACCCGGGAGAACAACATGATTCGTGAATCAAAGGCTGATGATCTACCGTCAATTCTGGCGCTGTGGATGGAAAGCACGATCCATGCTCATCCGTTTATCGAAGAACGTTACTGGCGCGAAAGTGAATCCATCGTGCGGGATGTTTACCTGCCCGCCGCACAAACCTGGGTGTGGGAAGAAGAAGGTGCGCTCAAAGGTTTTGTCAGCGTCATTGACGACCGCTTCCTCGGCGCCCTGTTTGTCGCACCTACCGCCATCAGAAGCGGGATCGGCAAAGCGCTGGTACACCATGTGCAGCAGCGCTTTTCGTTACTCAGCCTCGAGGTGTACCAGAAGAATCAGTCAGCGGTGAACTTCTACCATGCGCTCGGTTTTCGCATTGAAGACGGCGCATGGCAGGAGGAGACTCACCATCCTACGTGGATTATGGGCTGGCAGGCGGATCAAACGCAGTAAGCGCCAGGTTCGGTCCGCTGTATTTTTCGAGCCACACCAGCGCAGTGTTGCCCGCGCAGCCATTCCCCAGCTTCGAGCTGGGGAGATCTTTGGTCAGCACGTTGACGGCGCCATTTTTACAAATACCGTCAGCTGTCGGCTCCAAATCAGGCCAGGCACCTTCATGAATACAGATGACGCCAGGTTTGATGCCTTCCGTCACCACGGCCCCCGCCAGAACGTGTCCACGTTGATTCCACACCCTGACCGTGTCGCCATCCGCAATGCCGCGCGCGTTGGCATCCTGCGGATGAATCGTTACCGGCTCACGATCCGCTACTGCATACTGCTCACGCAACGCGCTGTAGTTAAGCTGGCTGTGCAAACGGTGCGCCGGATGCGCGGAAAGCAGCTGTAACTGATCCGGCTCGGCGTTACCGAACCATTCATCCGGCTCCAGCCACATCGGGTGGCCCGCACAATCCGCATAGCCGTAACCGGCAATCTTCGCGGAGTAGATTTCAATTTTGCCGCTGTCCGTTTTCAGCGGATGCGCCTGCGGGTCGCGGCGAAAATCCGCGAAACGGATAAACTGCGCGCTGGTGGCGTTTTCCGGCATTTCAATCAGCGCATTTTGCTGCCAAAACAAGGAGAATGGCGGCAACGTCACCTGCTGGCTGGCCCCACGCTGCCCGGCAATATTGTAAAACGTCTCCAGCCATTCCAGCTCGCTTTTGCCTTCGGTGAATCGCTCATAACCGCCCTCTTCCCAGCGTTCACTCAGTTCGGCAAAAACATCATAATCATTTCGCGCTTCATACTGCGGCGGGACGACCTGCTTCATCGGCACCAGGTGCTGGTTGCTGTAATCGCCAGTCATGGTCAAATCATTGCGCTCAAAAGAGGTGGTCGCTGGCAGCACGATATCGGCATGCTTCGCTGCGGCGGTCCAGAAACATTCCGAGATAACCACCAGCTCCGGTTTTTGCCAGGCGCGAATCAGACGGTTGGTATCCTGATGATGCGTGAAGTTGGCACCGCCCGCCCACCACAGCATCCGGATATCCGGGAAATGGCGATCCATACCGTTATGTTGGTAAAAACCACCCGGGTTTTCCAGCGCTTCGACTATCCGCGCCACCGGGATTTTATCCACTGCATCGGTGCCGCCTTTAACGCTGCCCAGCATTGAAGCCAGCACCGCAGCACGGCGCGTCGGGTTCCCGCCGTTGGCAAAATGGTACGATAGACCAAAACCACCGCCTGGCGTCCCAATCTGCCCAAGCATGGCGGCCAGGGTAACGATCATCCAGTGTTTCTGCTCGCCATACTGCTGACGCTGCATGCCCCATCCCGCCATCAGCATGGTAGTATTTTGATGAAATATCGCCGCGAGTTCACGTATTTTTGCTGCCGGAACACCACAAATTTTAGCCGCCCACTCCGCCGTTTTCGCAACATCGTCAGATTTACCCAGTAGATAATCCGAGAAAAGGTCATATCCCGTCGTACACCGGGCGAGAAAATCGACATCGTGCCAATCGTTTTCCACCAGCGTATGCGCGATGCCCAACATCAGCGCCACGTCGGTCCCCATATGCGGGGCAACCCATTCCATCTTATCGCCAAAGAATTCGACGCTTTCCGATCGCATCGGATCGATACAGATCAAACGTTTGCCGCTGTCGCGCAAAGCCTCAAAGTAAGTAAGACCCTGTTCGTCGGAGGCATTCCAGGCGATCTTCAGGGTATTCAGCGGATTAGCGCTCCATAACACCACCACCTCGCTGTTCTCCAATACCACAGGCCAGCTGGTTTGCTGCTGGTAAACTTCGTTACCGCCCACCACGTAAGGCATGATGGCCTGCGCAGCCCCCGTCGAATAATCCCCCAGATGCCCGGTATAACCGCCTGCCAGCGCCATATAACGCTGTAGCAGAGTTGCCGCTTTGTGTAACACGCCGTTAGAGCGCCAGCCATAGGAACCGGCAAAAATCGAGGCCGGGCCGTAGCTGTCACGGATACGTTTATGCTGCGTATGGATAAGATTCAGTGCCTCGTCCCAACTGATGCGAACAAATTCATCCTGCCCGCGCACGCCCTGCGGGTCCTCCGGCGAGGCGAGAAAGCCTTTACGCACCATTGGAAAACGTACCCGCGTTTTACTGTGCACCTGGTTATGCACCACGGTTTGCAAAGAGTTGGGATGGGAAGTGGGCAGCGCGCCACGCGAGGAGAAAACCGTCTCTCCATCGGTTTCGACGAGAACAGGTCCCCAGTGGGCGGCGGTTAACACCGAGTAATGTGCGGGTGAATTAGCCAAGATGGCGCTCCTGAATGCGATGTAACGGCTTATTTATTATGCCGTTCAATGTTACTTACAAATTTCAGAGTCTTCCCTGGAATTTTCTTCATGTTCACACGTCATAATCAACCGCCACGGTCGCTGTGGCAAAGAAGAAAAAGTCATTAAGGAATTAAGATGAAGAAACGTGTTTTTGTTATTGCTGCCATCGTGAGCGGCGCCCTGGCGGTTTCTGGCTGCACAACAAACCCTTACACCGGCGAACGTGAAGCGGGTAAATCCGGCATTGGCGCGGGTATTGGTTCTCTGGTCGGCGCGGGCATTGGCGCACTCTCTTCTTCGAAGAAAGATCGCGGCAAAGGCGCACTAATTGGCGCGGCGGCGGGTGCGGCCGTTGGCGGCGGTGTCGGTTATTACATGGACGTGCAGGAAGCCAAACTGCGCGACAAAATGCAGGGAACGGGCGTCAGCGTGACGCGTAGTGGCGATAACATCATTCTGAATATGCCGAATAACGTCACCTTCGACAGCAGCAGCGCCAACCTGAAACCTGCTGGTGCCAACACCCTGACCGGCGTGGCAATGGTACTGAAAGAGTACAATAAAACCGCCGTCAACGTGCTGGGCTTCACCGACAGCACTGGCAGCCAGGATCTGAATATGCGTCTGTCGCAGCAACGCGCGGACTCCGTGGCCAGCGCCCTGATCACTCAAGGAGTTGCAGCTAACCGTATCCGCACTCAGGGTATGGGTCCGTCAAATCCGATCGCCAGCAACAGCACGGCGGAAGGTAAAGCGCAGAACCGTCGCGTAGAGATTACCTTAAGCCCTCTCCAGTAACGTTTTGTGCCGGATACTGGCAGTGCCCAATCCGGCATGTAGCACTTGCCATCGTTGATTTTCGCGTTAAGGTGTTCACACCAAAGTCAGGGAAATCAGCGATGAGCAAATCAACAAGGGCAACCATCAGCGATGTGGCGAAAGCCGCAAAAACCGGCAAGACCAGCATTTCACGCTATCTCAACGGTGAAAAGCACCTGCTTTCCGACGCGCTATTGGCCCGCATTGAACAAGCTATTGCCGATCTCGATTATCGTCCCAGCCTGATGGCAAGAGGCCTTAAACACGGTCGTACCCGTCTGATTGGCCTGATCATCGCCGATATTACTAATCCCTACTCCGTCAACGTGCTAAGCGGTATTGAAGCCGCCTGTCGCGATAAAGGCTTTACTCCACTGGTGTGCAACACCAACAACGAAGTGGATCAGGAGTTGCATTATCTCGACCTGCTGCGCAGTTACCAGGTCGAAGGGATTGTGGTCAACGCCGTAGGGATGCGCGAAGAAGGGCTAAACCGCCTGCAGCAGTCTGCTCTGCCAATGGTGCTGATTGATCGCAAAATTCCGGATTTCGCCTGTGATATGGTCGGGCTGGATAACACCCAGGCGGCAACGGTTGCCACGGAACATCTGGTTGAGCAAGGTTTTGAAGCCATTTTGTTCCTCAGCGAACCGCTGGGCATGGTGAATACCCGCCGCGAGCGCCTGAGCGCTTTTCGCGCCACCCTCGCACAGTACCCCGGCGTTATCGCGCAAAATGCCGAAGTCCTACTAACGGACAATACACAACTGGATGACACACTGCGCCAGTTTCACCAGCAGCATCGGGGAATGCGCAAAGCCGTTATCTCAGCCAACGGCGCCCTCACGCTGCAGGTTGCCCGCGCCCTGAAGCGCATTGGCCTTAACTGGGGCAGCGATATCGGTCTACTCGGTTTTGACGAACTGGAATGGGCCGAACTGGCGGGCGTTGGTATTACCACGTTGAAACAACCCACATGGCAGATTGGCTACACCGCCGTTGAGCAGGTTGTACGCCGGATCGATGGCGGCTCTGCTGCCATTCAGGAACAGGTCTTCTCCGGCGAACTGATCGTTCGCGGCTCTACCGCCCGTTAAATTTCCTTCGTGATGGTGATCATAAATTCGACATCATTAACTTTTCTTTGGAACCGGTTCCATCTAGCGTTATAGCAAGAACGCTAGTCTGGAGTTTCCATGAAAAGAAAAATTATGGTGGTCACTGCCGCCTACGGCCACGACCAGGTACGGATCGCAGGCGGGCAAACGGCAATGTTGCCTATTATTGCCGAAGCCGGTGCTGACGGCGTCGAAATTCGCCGCGAGTTGCTGACCGATGCCGAGCTGCACACGCTGTCCACGATGGCCTCTGCTATCGAAATTTTCGGCCTGCTGGCCTGTTACTCAGCCCCTGAGTCACTGTTCCTTAAGGACGGTAGCCTCAATCCCCGACTTCCCGCGTTACTCGAAGAAGCGCAGACCCTTCAGGCGCTGTGGCTAAAAGTCTCCCTCGGTCATTTCTCCCATACCGAACAGTTCAACGTTTTACGTGAATGGCTGGACAACAGCGGAATGGAACTGGTTGTCGAAAACGATCAGACAACCTGCGGACGCCTGCAGCCGATGCAGCGCTTTAACCAGGCCTGCCAGACGCAGAATCTGCCGATATCTCTGACCTTCGATATGGGCAACTGGCTGTGGGTGGGCGACTCCCCGGAACTGGCGGCGCAGAAACTGGCGTCAACCGTTGGGTATATCCATGTCAAAGCCGCAGTGACGCATCGCGATAGCTACCGTGCCGTGCCGCCTGATGCAGCCGATCCGCGCTGGCTGGCGCTGTTGAAAACGCTGCCCGGCGATGTCCCACGCGGCATTGAGTTTCCCCTGGAAGGGCAGGATTTGACGGCGGTTACCCGCCATTACGTCGAGCTGTTACGCAAGGAGTAACGCATGAAAAATTCATTGGATGTGGTAACGATTGGTGAAGCGATGGCGATGTTTGTCGCCACGCAAACCGGCGAACTGGCGGATGTGGAGCAGTTTATCAAGCGCGTTGCTGGCGCTGAACTCAATGTGGCGACCGGTCTTGCCCGGCTGGGCCTGAAGGTCGGTTGGGTAAGCCGCGTTGGCAACGACAGTTTTGGCCGTTTTATCGTTAAGTCGCTGGAAAAAGAAGGGATTGATGCGCAGGGAGTCACCCGGGATGGCCGTTACGCTACCGGCTTTCAGCTTAAATCTAAGGTCGAAAATGGAACCGATCCCATTGTGGAATACTTCCGCAAAGGTTCTGCTGCCAGCCACCTCAGCATTGAGGATTATCACGAAGCTTACTTCGCCAGCGCACGCCACCTGCACCTGAGCGGCGTAGCGGCTGCGCTTTCTGCCAGCTCTTATGAACTGTTAGCCCATACCGCCCGCACACTGAAAGCGCAAGGGAAGAGCATCTCGTTCGACCCGAATTTACGCCCAGTGCTGTGGAAAAGCGAAGCTGAAATGGTGGAAAAACTGAACCGTTTGGCGTTCCAGGCTGACTGGGTTTTACCTGGGTTAAAAGAGGGCATGATTTTAACCGGTCAGCAGACGCCTGAAGCCATCTCCGACTTTTATCTGCGCCATGGGGTGAAGGCCGTGATTATCAAAACCGGGGCTGATGGTGCCTGGTACAAAACCGCCAGCGGCGAACAAGGCTGCGTCGCACCGGTAAAAGTCGACAACGTAGTCGATACGGTCGGCGCAGGCGATGGCTTTGCCGTTGGCGTTATCAGTGCCCTGCTGGAAGGGCGTTCGCTGCATCAGGCGGTGACTCGTGGCAATAAAATTGGCGCACTGGCCATTCAGGTTCAGGGCGACAGCGAAGGATTACCCACACGTGAACAATTAGGGGAATAAATTCCCGACCAACTCTGTCTCTGTACCCTACATTCAGAGGCGGCGTATCAGCATAACCAGAGGGCAGTCTATGAATAGCTCAACCAATGCAGCAAAACGCTGGTGGTACATCATGCCAATCGTGTTTATCACGTACAGCCTGGCGTACCTTGACCGCGCGAACTTCAGCTTCGCCTCCGCCGCCGGTATCAATGAAGATCTCGGCATTACTAAAGGGATCTCTTCCCTACTGGGCGCGCTGTTTTTCCTCGGCTATTTCTTCTTTCAGATCCCAGGCGCAATTTACGCCGAACGCCGCAGCGTGCGAAAACTGATTTTTATCTGTCTAATTCTCTGGGGCGCATGCGCATCGTTAACCGGCATGGTCAGCAATATTCCAATGCTTGCCGCCATCCGCTTTATTCTTGGTGTCGTTGAAGCCGCGGTCATGCCCGCAATGCTGATTTATATCAGTAACTGGTTTACGAAGTCCGAGCGTTCGCGTGCTAATACCTTTCTGATCCTCGGTAACCCAGTCACTGTCCTGTGGATGTCTGTGGTTTCCGGATATCTGATTCAGGCGCTGGGCTGGCGGGAAATGTTCATCATCGAGGGATTCCCGGCCATCATCTGGGCATTCTGCTGGTGGGTACTGGTAAAAGACAAACCGTCTCAGGTCGGCTGGCTGTCAGAGTCTGAAAAAGCCGCCCTTCAGGCACAGCTGGAAAAAGAGCAGCAAGGCATCAAAGCTGTGCGTAACTATAGCGAAGCCTTCCGCTCACGTAACGTGATCCTGCTGTGCATGCAGTATTTCGCCTGGAGTATTGGGGTCTATGGTTTTGTTCTGTGGCTGCCGTCCATTATCCGCAACGGCGGCGCAAATCTGGGGATGGTTGAGGTTGGCTGGCTGTCATCCGTACCTTATCTGGCGGCGACGGCAGCAATGATCCTCGTCTCCTGGGCCTCCGATAAACTGCAAAATCGTAAGCTGTTTGTCTGGCCACTGTTACTGATAGCTGCTTTCGCTTTTATCGGCTCTTGGGCCGTGGGTGCAGACCACTTCTGGATTTCTTACACCCTACTGGTGATTGCGGGCGCGGCCATGTATGCCCCTTATGGTCCTTTCTTTGCCATCATTCCTGAAATGCTGCCGCGTAACGTTGCCGGGGGTGCAATGGCGCTGATTAACAGTATGGGCGCGCTAGGCTCATTCTTTGGTTCATGGTTTGTCGGCTACCTCAATGGCGCAACCGGCAGCCCGTCCGCGTCGTACATTTTTATGGGGGTAGCGCTTTTTGTCTCAGTGTGGCTAACTTTGATCGTTAAGCCTGCTAATAATCAACAGCTACCTATTGGCGCACGCCACGCTTAAATTTTAACTTACGGAGATTCGCATGAAACCGTCCATTATTCTCTATAAAGCGTTACCTGACGATTTACTGCATCGCCTGGAAGAGCATTTTACTGTGACACGTGTGCCTAACCTGCGCCCGGAAACCGTCGCACAGCACGCCGAAGCTTTTGCCAATGCGGAAGGTCTACTGGGCTCCAGTGAAGCCGTCAATACCGCTCTACTGGAGAAAATGCCGAAACTGCGTGCGACCTCCACGATTTCCGTCGGCTATGACAACTTCGACGTCGAAGCTCTTAACACCCGTAAGGTGCTGCTGATGCACACGCCAACCGTACTGACGGAAACCGTCGCTGATACGGTGATGGCGCTGGTGTTAAGCACCGCTCGCCGCGTGGTGGAAGTGGCTGAACGGGTGAAAATTGGTGAATGGACCAAAAGTATCGGGCCGGACTGGTTTGGTACGGATGTGCACCACAAAACGCTGGGGATTGTTGGCATGGGCCGTATTGGGCTGGCGCTGGCGCAACGGGCGCATTTCGGCTTTAGCATGCCGATTCTCTATAACGCCCGCCGCCATCATCAGGAAGCGGAAGAGCGCTTCAACGCGCGCTACTGCGATCTTGATACGCTGTTGCAGGAGTCCGATTTTGTCTGCCTTATCCTGCCGTTAACCGAAGAAACGCATCATCTGTTCAGTCGCGAACAATTTGCCAAAATGAAGTCTTCCGCCATTTTCATAAACGCCGGACGCGGGCCGGTGGTCGATGAAAAAGCGTTGATTGCTGCCCTGCAAAACGGTGAAATTCATGCTGCTGGCCTGGATGTGTTTGAGCAGGAGCCATTACCGGCAGACTCACCGCTGCTGTCGTTGCCAAACGTGGTTGCCGTGCCGCACATTGGCTCAGCCACGCACGAAACACGCTATAACATGGCGGCCTGTGCGGTGGATAACTTAATCGATGCGCTGCAAGGACGCGTTGAGAAGAACTGCGTGAACCCGCAAGTCACGCGATAAACAAAAGGCCGGGTAGCACTTACGCTCACCCGGCCTTCCATATCTTACAGCTCTTACAGCGGCTTAATTACTGAGCGGCATTCACCGCAGCAGTCCAGGCCTGGTTAAATGCCTGATGTTGAGAAGCCAACGGGCCAATCAGCGTGTTGTACTGACTTGCCTGCTGCGACGTTGGGAACTGGATACCGTTGGCGACAAAGCTCACCTGCGTATCCTGCTGCGCCACAAAATCACCAACCTGCACTAACTGCTGCGTGAAGATTTGCGCGGCAGGGATCAGCGGCTGTAACGCCTCTGCAGGTACAGTGACAACTTTATTGTAAACCTGGTCAAAGACCGGCTTCAGATCCTCGCCCTGCTTCAGTGCGCCATGCGCAGCATCCGCCTGCAGTTTCGCATTCTGCAACTGTTGCCCTAACACGCCCAGCGCACCATTTGCCTGACGCAGCGGTTCACGCTGAGTCACATAATCCTGAGGAACACGAATCGCATTCACGCTATCAACCACCGGGCGCAGACCGGAGTCCATCGCCTGATTAACCTGCTGCGAATAGCCATACAGAATCGCGTAATCGGACACAAACGGGCCAAACTGTTTTTTCTGATCTGCGGTCAGCGTTGGTAAACGCTCTCCACTACGCATTGCAGTATTCTGCAGAAAATCGATAAACGCTTTGCGCTGATCGCCTTCTTTATCAAAACACCCACTCAGGCCAACTACCATTAAGAGCGCCAAAACAGGCGCAAACCAGCGAGAGCAGGACTTACCTGTCGCCATTTTAATACTCCTTTCACCCAAAAATGCGCACAACGACACCCGCGTGCCTGACGTTGACAAGGATAGTCCAGGTCAGCCCCGCAAGATACCCTTTCCGCGTAATCTTGTGGGGGAAAATAACCGTTCTGGCCATCCTGCGTTTTGCGAAACAATGCGCCATTCACTGCGCGTCATCATATTTTAGTCATCTTTACAATCGGGGTCGATCGTTCGAGATCCCGACCTTTATCAGTTTGTTAGCCTGCGAAAGATTGTTACCCACTACCTGCTGAAACGAATCCACCTCTCAAACCCCAAATCCGACTTCATTTTTTGCGACTACTCTTAATGAGCTTCGAGAAAATTCACGATCCCGCTGTGTGATTTATAGGAGTTCTCAATGGAATACAAAGATCCTATGTTTGAACTGCTAAGCAGTCTGGAGCAGATTGTTTTTAAAGATGTATCGCAGACCGTCGCTCTGACGCAAAAAACCAACCCTTTCACTGAATTTGAACAGCTACGACGAGGGACAGGTTTAAAAACAGACGATTTTGCCCGGGCAATGGGCGTGACGGTCGCGATGGTTCACGAATGGGAGTCTAAACGCGTTAAGCCTTCCAGTACCGAATTGAAGCTGATGCGTCTGATTCAGGCAGACCCGAGATTAAGTAAGCAATTGATGGATTGAACTATTTTTTAATTTTACTTCATAACGGTCCTGTAAAAGGGCCGTTCCCTTAAGAAGGTTATCCACAAAAAAGAAAATAGTAGTTGCATCCACATGCGTAAAATGAGTTAATGCCCTCAACGGTTTGACGTACAGACCATTACAGCAGTTAGTAAGGCAAGTCCCTTCAAGAGTTATCGTTGATACCCTCGTAGTGAGCATTTCCTTTACTGTTAAAAAATCTGTAAAGCACGCCATATCGCCGAAAGGCACACTTATTTTTTAAAAGGTAATACACTATGTCCGGTAAAATGACTGGTATCGTAAAATGGTTCAACGCTGACAAAGGTTTCGGCTTCATCACTCCTGACGATGGCTCTAAAGACGTGTTCGTACACTTCTCTGCTATCCAGAACGATGGCTACAAATCTCTGGACGAAGGTCAGAAAGTTTCCTTCACCATCGAAAGCGGCGCTAAAGGCCCGGCAGCTGGCAACGTAACCAGCCTGTAAGCTTAAAAAGCTCAAAATTCTGAATCCCTGCCGAACGGCGGGGATTTTTTTATTTATAGTTCGTACAACGCCTCGCCCACACGTCTTTGCATTACTTTACCCGTCGCCCCTTTGACCTTTCCCTAAGGGCAAGCTTTATAGTGAGCCAGTCTGTATTCCACAACGTTCACAAGGAATTGAAGCTATGTCGAAATCCTCATTGCTGCTGGCTTTAGGTTTACTCACCACCGGTAGCGTGTTCGCGGCAACTCCGGAAGCCACTTTTTTGGCGGAACACGGGCTCAGCGGAAAATCCGTCGAGCAAATCGTCGAGGCCATTGACCAGTCTCCCCAGAGCCGCCCGCTGCCGTACTCGGCATCCATCACCAGCACTGAACTGAAGCTCTCTTCGGGCGATCAGATCTATACCCTGCCACTCGGTGACAAGTTCTATCTGTCATTTGCCCCTTATGAATGGCAAACACATCCTTGCTTCAACCACAGCCTTTCCGGTTGCCAGGGCGAAATGCCGGAGCAGAAATTCAATGTCAAAGTCACGGATAACAAGGGTGATGTGGTGCTACAAAAAGAGATGAAGAGTGGTCGAAATGGCTTCGTCGGGGTTTGGCTACCGCGCAATATGGCAGGCACAATCGCAGTAAGCTACAACGGCAAAAAAGCGGAGTATCCCATTAAAACCATGGAAGACAGCCAGACCTGTCTGACTAAATTACAATTGCGCTAACAACAAAAAAAAGCCGGATGGCGCAATTGCTTATCCGGCATTTTCTAAGTCAGCTCAGGACCGTTACTGCAGCAGCGAAATATCCGCCACGCGCAGGAACAGTTCGCGCAGTTTTTCGAGCATGGATAGACGGTTAATACGCAGATCTTTATCTTCTACATTAACCATCACTTTTTCGAAGAACGCATCAACCGGTTCACGCAGTGCTGATAACTCAACCAGCGCTTCCTGGTAATGTCCAGCGGCGAAAACAGGCTCCAGCTTATCGCGCAGCACCACAACCTGCATCGCCAGCGCAATTTCTTCCGGCTCTTTCAGCGTTGCCGCATTCACACGGTCATTCAACGTTTCTTCAGACTTCGCCAGAATATTTGATACGCGCTTGTTCGCGGCAGCCAGCGCGGACGCAGCCTCCAGCGTACGGAAGTGCGAAACAGCCTTCATACGCGCATCGAAATCAGCCGGACGAGTCGGACGACGCGCCAGCACGGCCTGGATGGTATCGACGGTGTAACCTTCATCCTGATACCAGGCGCGGAAGCGACCGAGCATAAAGTCGATAACGTCATCCACCACGTTGGCGTTGGTCAGCTTGTCGCCATACAGACGAACAGCCTCTTCCGTCAGCGTTTGCAGATCCAGATTCAGGTTCTTCTCAACGATGATACGCAGCACGCCCAGCGCGGCACGACGCAGCGCAAACGGATCTTTGTCGCCTTTCGGATGCTGACCAATACCGAAGATACCCGCCAGGGTGTCCATCTTGTCAGCAATCGCCACGGCACAAGCCACCGGGTTAGACGGCAGGTCATCACCGGCAAAACGCGGCTGATACTGCTCGTTCAGCGCCACGGCAACATCTTCCGCTTCGCCATCGTGACGCGCGTAGTGCATTCCCATCACGCCCTGGGTGTCGGTGAACTCGAAGACCATGTTGGTCATCAGGTCGCACTTGGACAGCAGGCCAGCTCGCGTTGCGTGGTTAACGTCAGCGCCAATTTGACCAGCAATCCAGCCCGCCAGCGCCTGGATACGGTCAGTCTTGTCGCGCAGCGTACCCAGTTGCTGTTGGAACAGCACGGTTTGCAGACGCGGCAGATGGTCTTCCAGACGTTTTTTACGGTCGGTATTGAAGAAGAATTCGGCATCCGCCAGACGCGGACGAACCACTTTCTCGTTGCCAGAGATAATCTGGGTCGGATCTTTTGATTCGATGTTGGCCACAAAGATAAAGTTCGGCAACAATTTGCCGTCGTTCGCATAAACCGGGAAGTACTTCTGGTCACCTTTCATGGTGTGTACCAGCGCTTCAGACGGAACAGCGAGGAATTTATCTTCGAACTTCGCGGTCAGAACAACCGGCCATTCCACCAGTGAGGTGACCTCTTCCAGCAGGCTTTCACTCAGATCGGCGTTGCCGCCAATTTTACGAGCCGCCTCTTCAGCATCGGCTTTGATTTTCGCTTTACGTTCAGCGTAATCCGCAATCACTTTGCCGCGCTCACGCAGGATTTCCGGGTACTGATCGGCAGAATCGATGGTGAATTCCGGCTCGCCCATAAAACGATGGCCGCGGATCACGCGATCGGACTGGATACCCAGAATCGTTGCCGGGATGACTTTGTCGCCCAGCAGCAGGGTCACGGTGTGAACCGGACGCACGAAGTGAACGTCAGACGCGCCCCAGCGCATCAGTTTCGGGATCGGCAGTTTCGCCAGTGAGGTGGCGATCATGTTCGGCAACAGCGTTTCAGCGCTTTCGCCTTTCACATGCGCGCGATACAGCAGCCATTCGCCTTTGTCGGTGGCCAGACGCTCAGCCTGATCAACCGTGATACCGCAACCGCGCGCCCAACCTTCTGCCGCTTTGCTCGGTTTGCCTTCCGCGTCAAACGCCTGGGCAATGGCCGGGCCGCGTTTTTCAACTTCACGGTCCGGTTGAGATTCAGCAAGGGCAGCTACTTTCAGCGCCAGACGACGTGGAGCGGCGAACCACTCTACGTTGCCGTGTGCGAGGCCAGCGTTGTCCAGCTCCGCGGTAACGTTCGCAGCAAAGGACTCAGCCAGGCTGCGCAGTGCTTTTGGTGGCAGCTCTTCAGTGCCGATTTCCACCAGAAAAGTTTTCTCAGACATGGCCGCCTCTTATTTGTCTTTGTTGCACATCGGGAAGCCAAGGGCTTCACGGGAAGCGTAGTAAGCTTCTGCCACTGCTTTGGTCAGGGTGCGAATGCGCAGGATGTAGCGCTGACGCTCGGTGACGGAGATGGCTTTACGCGCATCCAGCAGGTTGAAGCTATGGGCGGCTTTCAGAATGCGCTCATACGCAGGCAGCGGCAGCGGGTTTTCCAACGCCAGAAGCTGCTGCGCTTCTTTCTCGTACTGCTCGAAGCAGGTGAACAGGAAGTCCACGTCAGCGTATTCAAAGTTGTAGGTGGATTGCTCCACTTCATTCTGATGGAACACGTCGCCGTAGGTGGTTTTACCCAGCGGGCCGTCGCTCCAGACCAGGTCGTAAACACTGTCTACGCCCTGAATGTACATGGCCAGACGTTCCAGACCGTAGGTAATTTCCCCGGTCACGGGTTTACATTCCAGACCACCAACCTGCTGGAAGTAGGTGAACTGCGTCACTTCCATGCCGTTCAGCCACACTTCCCAACCCAGACCCCAGGCACCCAGCGTCGGGTTTTCCCAGTTATCTTCCACGAAACGAATATCGTGAATGGTCGGGTCCATACCCAGCTCTTTCAGAGAACCCAGGTACAGCTCCTGAATGTTGTCCGGTGACGGCTTAATCACTACCTGGAACTGATAGTAGTGCTGTAAGCGGTTCGGGTTTTCGCCATAGCGGCCATCGGTCGGACGACGGGAAGGCTGCACATAAGCAGTCGCCATCGGTTCCGGCCCTAGCGCACGCAGGCAGGTCATTGGGTGAGATGTCCCCGCGCCGACTTCCATGTCCAATGGTTGAACAATGGTGCAGCCCTGGCGAGCCCAGTAATCCTGTAAGGTCAGGATCAAGCCCTGGAAGGTCCTGGTATCAAACTTTTGCATATTATTTCGTGCTGGATACGTGTGGATTTAAAGGAAGCGGTCAGTATACCCGCTGGCTGCAAGATATACAGTACGAAACGGGAAAAAGGGGGAACTTAGCGCATGGAAAGGTGCAAAAACTGCCCGTCTGCATCAAAAGAGCAGACAAAACTCTCTTTACGGAAGGTCGAACCCCGCATCTCATAGCTGCCCTGGAATTGTTCCAGGCCGGAGATATCAATTTTCAGCGCGTCAGTGTTATAAATCTGTGCCGCCTCATTTTTGCACAGTGACTCCATATCCAGCGAGCGCGTTGCATTGACCTTAACCTTTTGCGCCTTCTGCGCGGGCGGCGGTGTGTCGGCGCACGCCACCAGCAAAAGGGTCGCGAACGCGGGAAAGAAATACTTCATCATCATTTTATTACCGCCTGGTTTGCTGGTCAGTCTTATTATTAGTGTCTGGAAACGGATCCTATTTTCAGAATCTCATCAGACCATCTCAAGCTTTAGCGTAAGAACTCGGATTATTCCAGTGAGCTACGCATGCAAAATTTCGGTCAGACTTTTTTTAATGGATACAGAGGAACTGATGCAGCCCAAAATTTACTGGATTGATAATCTGCGCGGGATCGCCTGTCTTATGGTCGTGATGATCCACACCACGACCTGGTATATCACTAATGCGCAAAGCGTCAGCCTGTTGAATTGGGATCTGGCCAACGTGCTCAATTCCGCCTCTCGCGTCAGCGTCCCGCTGTTCTTTATGATTTCGGGCTATCTGTTTTTTGGCGAGCGCAGCGCCAAACCGCGCCATTTCACGCGCATCGCGCTCTGCATTTTGTTTTACAGCAGCGTGGCGTTGGCCTATATCCTGCTGTTTACCTCGATCAACGCTGAGCTGTCGCTGAAAAACTTGTTGCAAAAGCCGGTGTTCTATCACCTGTGGTTTTTCTTCGCGATCGCCGTTATCTACCTGATTTCGCCGCTGATACAGGTAAAAAACATCAGCGGCAAGATGCTGCTGGCACTCATGGTGGTGATAGGTGTGATTGCCAATCCCAACACCGTCTCGCAAAAAATTGGCGGCTTTGAGTGGCTTCCGGTCAACCTGTACATCAGCGGCGACACTTTCTACTACATCGTGTACGGCATGCTGGGCCGGGCGATTGGCATGATGGATACGCAAAAGCGCGCGCTCACCTGGCTCTGTGCGGCGTTATTCATCACCGCCGTGTTTATTATTTCTCGAGGCACGTTGCATGAACTGCGCTGGCGAGGCAATTTTGCCGATACCTGGTACCTCTACTGCGGCCCGGCAGTGTTTATTTGTGCAGCCTCACTCCTGACACTGGTCAAAAATACGCTCAGCACGCGCACTCTGCCGGTACTGGGCCTTATTTCCCGCCACTCATTAGGAATTTATGGCTTTCATGCGCTGATCATTCACGCGTTGCGCACCAACGGTATAGAATTCAAGAACTGGCCACCGCTGGATATGCTGTGGATTTTCAGCGCCACGCTGGCAGGAAGTTTACTGTTGTCCATATTGTTGCAGCGCATCGATACGCGCAGGTTGGTAAGTTAATCCCCCATATATTGCAGACGCAGCAACAAAACTTGCCCCAGTAGACATATGATGAATGCCACCGGGTACAGCCCCTTTTCGAGGGACGATACCGGGGCATTCCATACGCCCACCAGCAACAATCCAATCGTTATGAGCGCCACCATCTGACACACGGAAGCGAAGCGTTCGTCGTTCTGATTGAGATTTACAGCACGTTGATAAGCGTAGGTCACAAACATTCCCGTCATCAGCACGCCGAAAAAATAGCCTTTGCCGCTCAATAACGGGCACGCCCGCCATAGGCCAATAACGTAAATCAGTGCGCCAGAGAGGAATAGTATCCATGGCAACAGCCTTGTCGTCTTCATTGGGATCTCCTTATCCATCAGAGATACAATATGAATAACCCACTACAGACAACACAGAAAAATGCCACTACGCCGGACTTTCAGAATAAATTCATGCGTGATGGTTATTTGTTTGATTGAAATATACATTTGATAAATCCCCTCTGTTTACCAGAGGGGATTTAGGGTCAGGACATCAGCGGCTGTAATTGCTGATAGATTCGGCGGAAGGTTTCCCGACGCTGTTGGTACAGCGCGTGGCGCCCGGCGTCAGGATAATGCGCCTGCTCCAGCGTAAGCTGAGGCAGTAGGTCTGATAAAGGCCGCTGCGTATTCATGGCAATTTGCGCCAGTCGCGCCGCGCCGAGTGCAGGGCCGACATCGCCGCCGGTACGGTAATCCAGCTGCAATCCACTGATGTCAGACAGCATCTGACGCCAGTACTCACTGCGTGCCCCGCCGCCAATCAGCGTAATACTGGCAGGCTGCACGCCGCAGGCATGTACCACGTCCATACCGTCAGCCAGCGCAAAACCCACGCCTTCCAGCACCGCCTGAGCCAGTTCCGCCGGACCATGCTGATGCGTCAGACCAAAAAATACACCCTTCGCCTGAGGGTTGTTGTGTGGCGTACGTTCGCCGGACAGATAGGGTAAAAACCAGACCGGCTCAGCGTGTTCATCCGCCTGTTGCGCTGCGGCAATCAACGCAGGAACGCTCGCCAGCCCGGTTAATTTTGCCGCCCAGTCCAGGCAGGATGCCGCACTTAGCATCACGGACATCAGGTGCCATCTTTCAGGTAAAGCATGGCAAAAACTATGGACCGCGCTTTCCGGTTTGCTGAGAAAACCATCACTGACCGCAAAATAGACCCCTGAAGTCCCCAGCGATAACATTGCCTGACCGGCATTCATCATGCCGACGCCAACCGCTCCCGCCGCGTTATCACCGCCTCCGGCAACCACCGCAACCTCCTGCATTCCCCAGGCCCTGGCGACCTCCGGCAACAATGTTCCGGTAATCTCACTACCTTCATAAAGCTCAGGCATATGCGCACGGGTCAGTTGACAGGCGGCCAGCATGACATCACTCCAGTCACGCTTCGCGACATCCAACCACATGGTACCTGCCGCATCGGACATATCGCTGGCGAAATCGCCGGTCATACGCAGGCGCAGATAATCTTTCGGTAGCAGGACTTTATCAACCCGGCTGAAAATCTCCGGTTCGTGGCGCTGCACCCACAGCAGCTTTGGCGCGGTAAAGCCAGGCATCATCAGGTTACCGGTGATGCCACGCGATTGCGGAACCCGCTCCTCAAGCATGACGCACTCTTCAGCACAGCGACCATCGTTCCACAGAATAGCCGGACGCAATATCTTCTGTTGCTCATCCAGTAGCGTCGCACCGTGCATCTGTCCGGCAATCCCCAGTGCTTTCACCTCGCGAAGTGAATGCTGGTGACCCAATGCTTTCACAGCCCGATCCGTTGCCAACCACCACTGCTCAGGGTCTTGTTCAGACCATAATGGATGCGGGCGCGAAACGGTGAGTTTCTCCGTGTGCGAAGCGACCACATCCCCCAGCTCGTTAAGCAGAATGGCCTTTACGCCTGATGTGCCAAGATCTATCCCGATATACATAAGGCATCGTTCCTTAAAGAAAGGCCCGGTAGCGCGAGCTTACCGGGCTTACGGACGCTCTCAGAGACCCGTTATTTATCGAACAAATAATGGTTCACCAGATTTTCCAGCAATTCCTGATGACCGCTCTGGTGCACTGGCGCCAGGTTATGTTGTTCAGCGTACTGCGCAATTTCCGTCAGCGTCATCTGCCCTTTCAGAATTTGCTGGCCCAGCTCACCATTCCAACCGGCATAACGTTTTGCCACGCGCTGGTCCAGACCACCGTCTTCAATCATGCGCGCTGCAATTTTCAGCGACAGTGCCATGGTATCCATCGCGCCAATATGACCATAGAACAGATCGTATTTATCGGTACTCTGACGACGCACTTTGGCATCGAAGTTCAGGCCACCGGTGGTGAAACCGCCCGCTTTCAGGATTTCGTACATCACCAGCGCATTCTCTTCTACGCTGTTCGGGAACTGGTCAGTGTCCCAGCCCAGCTGCGCGTCACCACGGTTGGCATCGACAGAGCCAAACAGACCCAACGCAATAGCGGTGGCGATTTCGTGATGGAACGAGTGGCCCGCCAGCGTGGCATGGTTAGCTTCAATATTCAGTTTGATCTCTTTTTCCAGACCGAACTGCTTGAGGAAGCCGTAGACGGTCGCCGCATCGTAATCGTACTGGTGCTTGGTCGGTTCCTGCGGCTTCGGTTCGATAAGCAAGGTACCCTGGAAACCGGTTTTGTGTTTGTGTTCCACCACCAGTTGCATGAAGCGACCAATTTGCTCACGCTCCTGACGCAGATCGGTATTCAGCAACGTCTCATAGCCTTCACGACCGCCCCACAGGACATAGTTTTCGCCACCTAACTTATGTGTGGCATCCATGGCCGTAACCACCTGCGTGGCGGCCCAGCTGAATACTTCCGGATCCGGATTCGTTGCCGCGCCCGCGCCGTAGCGTGGGTTGGTGAAGCAGTTTGCCGTTCCCCACAGCAGCTTCACGCCGCTCTGTTCCTGTTTTGCCGCCAGCACATCAACCATCTGCGCAAAGTTGTTTTTGTACTCTTTCAGTGAAGCCCCTTCAGGCGAGACATCCACGTCATGGAAGCAGTAGTAAGGCACATTCAGCTTGTGAAAGAACTCAAATGCCACATCCGCTTTGCGTTTCGCCAGCGCCAGTGCTTCACCAGGCTGCTGCCACGGACGATCGAAAGCGCCCATGCCGAACATATCCGCACCGTTCCAGCAGAAGGTATGCCAGTAGCAGGCAGCAAAACGCAGATGATCTTCCATGCGTTTGCCCAACACGATTTCGTCAGGATTGTAATGGCGAAATGCGAGCGGGTTAGTAGATTTAGTCCCTTCGAAACGAACGCGATCGAGTTGGTCAAAATAAGCCGGCATAATAAGCTCCATAATCAGGTAATACGGTAAGTAAACTGCGATATGGCTATACTGGAATTTCCTGATTTATTGCTCAATTACGTTATTTCACACCGCTATTAAGAGAATACCCAAACGTGCGCTGGCTCCCAAAAAAACGCGATGAAAGAAGAAATAAAAAAGCGATCGCGATCGAAGGTTAGCCATTAAACAAAAAACCGTAATGCGTAGATTAAAAATGACAATTGCCTTCCCGCTGGCTGTATGTAAATTTTGCCTGGCCTCAGGCAATCAGGAAATTTGTCACGCTTCATCAAGCAGTCGTACCGGCGGTTTTGCTAGTATCGACAGGCCCACGTTAACCTTTCCAGGACAGGTTCTTATGTTTGATAAACGTCACCGCATCACTCTGTTATTTAATGCCAATAAAGCCTATGACCGCCAGGTGGTAGAAGGAGTGGGTGAATATTTACAGGCATCGCAATCCGAGTGGGATATATTCATTGAGGAAGATTTCCGCGCCCGTATTGATAATATTAAAGACTGGCTCGGCGATGGCGTTATTGCCGATTATGACGATGATGACATTGCACAATTACTTGCCGATGTCGATGTTCCAATCATCGGCGTTGGGGGTTCCTACCATCGGGAGCAAGATTATCCCCCGGTACATTACATTGCTACCGACAATCACGCGCTGGTAGAAAGTGCTTTCCTGCATCTGAAAGAAAAAGGGGTAAACCGCTTTGCGTTTTACGGCCTGCCTTCGTCAAGCGGTAAACGCTGGGCCGCGGAACGTGAATATGCGTTTTGCCAGTTGGTGGCAAAAGAAAAGTACCGCGGCGTCGTCTACCAGGGGCTGGAAACTGCGCCGGAAAACTGGCAGCACGCGCAAAATCGTCTGGCAGACTGGCTACAAACGTTGCCGCCTCAAACCGGCATTATCGCGGTCACCGACGCGCGGGCACGACACGTCCTGCAAGTCTGCGAGCACCTGCATATTCCGGTACCAGAAAAGCTGTGTGTGATAGGAATAGACAACGAAGAACTGACCCGTTACCTGTCGCGGGTAGCGCTGTCATCCGTGGCTCAGGGAGCCAGGCAGATGGGCTACCAGGCCGCAAAACTCCTGCACCGCTTGCTGGCGAATGAAGTGCTGCCTCTACAACGCATTCTGGTTCCTCCAGTGCGCGTGGTAGAGCGGCGCTCAACCGATTACCGCTCCTTGACCGATCCTGCCGTAATTCAGGCCATGCACTTTATTCGCAATCATGCCTGTAAAGGGATTAAGGTTGAACAAGTGCTGGATGCAGTGGGAATTTCACGTTCGAATCTGGAGAAGCGCTTTAAAGAAGAGGTCGGAGAGACCATCCACGCCGTGATTCATGCCGAAAAGCTGGAAAAAGCGCGCAGTCTGCTCGTTTCTACCACGCTTTCGATCAACGAAATTTCACAGATGTGCGGCTATCCGTCGCTGCAGTATTTCTATTCAGTCTTTAAGAAAGAGTACGATACGACGCCAAAAGAGTATCGCGATGTGAACAGTGAAGTGTTGCTATAGAGGGAATTGCCGGATGGCTACCTGGTCTGATCCGGCCTACAAGGTGATTTGTAGACCGGATTAGCACACGAAATTACATATGTGCGGCGATTAAGCGTTGGTTATCCTGATACATGGCGAACAGATAGTTGTTGTAGCTCTGTCCTTTCGTGGAATACCCCTTCAGCTTATGGATCATCGCGGTAGCGGTGACTTCCTGATCGGCCTTACGCAACTGCGCGCGTGACTTACGGAAAGAAGAGTAAGCCGGGTGCGTGTTCAGGTTAATGACGTAGGCATTTACCGACTCTTTCACCGATTCAAACTGTGAATAGCCTTTCACCTTACCCGGTGCGTTATTGCAACTACCTTTGCCACATTTCATGCCAAACAGGTTGTTGTTGCTACGCGCCAGCTTCGACGTCCCCCAGCCGCTTTCGGCCGCAGCCATGGTTGCAACCATGCTAGTCGGGATAATGTCTACGCGCTCAAGCAGCGTATTCCACGGAATTTTACGCGTGTTGCCAGACCAGCTCACCTTGTAGCGCTTCGCGATGTCTTTCATACGCGTGCGCTCAGTGGGTGACCAGCGGTTCTGGTACTGTTTTGAAATCAACCAGTTACGATCCGCCGTAATGGCAGCATTTTGGCTGGTAATATAAGGCATAACCGTCCGGAGAAACGCTTTTTTCCTTGGTGTTCCGGAAGGGTATTTTCGCAAATCAGGAAGTGAACTACTCTTTGCACTATTGCGAGAATACTCTTGTTTACTGCTTACCTGTTTATTACTTGCCTTGATTACCTGAGGCTTGTGACTCGTTGTCGCCGTGTGTGTCTTTGCCAGCGCCTCACCCGAAAATACCACGGTGAGTAACATAAGAATCATTGCCCCATATCGTCGAATGGGAGTCAATATCATTAGGTCTCCTGGTCGGATTTATGCATTCCAACACCTTATATTTTTCACAAAAATGAGAGATGAATCTCAAATCATATCAAAAATAGCCGTCAAGAGCACCCAAAGGAATAGTCCAATTCTGAAACTATGTCACGCATTAACGGTTCAGGGCGCCATTAATTCGAAGAAAATGTGGAGGTTATCGCAAAATCAGTTCATTTTTTGAACGCGTTAGCTCCCCCTCACTTCTCCTCCTGGCGGAATCGACTCAAAGGAGGAGTTTCCGGCCTGATTTCACTGGCAAACTGGCGAAAATCGCAGCATCAAGGACAGCATTATGAAACTTGCCGCCGTTGCGCTGGCGCTGATACCCGGCTTTGCCATCGCCTCATCATGGACTTCTCCAGAACTTCCCACCTTCGAAGCGGAAGGTACGGGTAAATTCGTCAGCCATGCAGCGTTGACGAAGGGTACTCGCCCTTTGATTCTGAATTTTGACCAACAGTGCTGGCAGCCTGCCGATGCGATAAAACTCAACCAGATGCTATCGCTAAAACCGTGTGAAGGCGCGCCGCCGCAGTGGCGTTTATTCAAAGACGGCGATTACACGCTGGAAGTCGATACCCGGTCCGGCACACCGACGCTAATGCTCTCGGTCAAAAACACCGTAGGGCCCGCCACCGTCCAGATTCGCCAGTGCCCAAAATGGGATGGTTCGCCGTTAACGCTGGACGTGAGCCAGACCTTCCCGGAAGGTGCCGTGGTGCGCGATTTCTACAGCCAGCAAACGGCAACAGTAAAAAACGGGTCGATTACCTTACAACCCGCCGCAACCAGTAACGGACTGTTGCTGCTGGAACGGGCAGAAACCGATGCCCCCGCCGCTTTCGACTGGCATAACGCCACGGTATATTTCGTCCTGACGGACCGCTTTGTGAATGGAGATCCGAGCAACGACCACAGCTACGGACGTCGCAACGACGGCATGCAGGAAATTGGCACTTTCCACGGTGGCGATTTGCGCGGCCTCACCAGTAAACTCGACTACCTGCAACAACTGGGCGTCAACGCCCTGTGGATCAGCGCACCGTTTGAGCAAATCCACGGCTGGGTTGGGGGCGGCGCCAAAGGAGATTTTCCCCACTACGCATACCACGGCTACTACACCCAGGACTGGACCACGCTTGACGCCAACATGGGTAATGAAGCGGATCTGCGTGCGCTGGTTGATGGCGCACACCAGCGCGGCATCCGTGTCCTGTTGGATGTGGTGATGAACCATACCGGCTACGCCACGTTGGCGGATATGCAGGAGTATCAGTTTGGGGCACTGTACCTATCGGGCGATGAGCTGAAAAAAACGCTCGGGGAACGCTGGACGGACTGGAAGCCCGCTGCCGGACAGAGCTGGCACAGTTTTAATGATTACATCAACTTCAGCAATAAAGCCGGCTGGGAAAAATGGTGGGGGAAAAACTGGATCCGCACCGATATTGGCGATTACGACAATCCTGGCTTTGATGACCTGACCATGTCGCTGGCGTTCCTGCCCGATCTGAAAACCGAATCCACCACACCTTCCGGGCTGCCAAACTTTTATCAGCACAAGCCGGATACGCGCGCCAAAGCCATTGCTGGTTACACCCCCCGGGATTATCTGACCCACTGGCTCAGCCAGTGGGTGCGAGATTATGGGATTGACGGCTTTCGGGTCGATACCGCCAAACACGTCGAGCTTCCCGCCTGGCAGCAGCTAAAAACACAGGCCAGCGCGGCACTGCTCGAATGGAAGAAAGCCAACCCGGACAAAGCGCTGGATGATAAACCCTTCTGGATGACCGGCGAAGCCTGGGGTCACGGCGTAATGCAGAGCGATTATTACCGTCACGGCTTCGATGCGATGATCAATTTTGACTATCAGGAACAGGCGGCAAAGGCCGTCGATTGTCTGGCAAACATGGATCTCATCTGGCAGCAGATGGCGGATAAACTGCAGGACTTCAACGTCCTGAGTTATCTCTCCTCGCACGATACGCGGTTGTTCCGCGAAGGTGGAGACAAAGCCGCCGAGCTATTGCTGCTGGCGCCGGGCGCGGTACAGCTCTTTTATGGCGACGAGTCGGCCCGACCTTTTGGCCCAACCGGCTCTGACCCATTACAGGGTACACGCTCAGAGATGAACTGGCAGGAGGTGACCGGCAAATCTGCCACCAGCGTCGCGCACTGGCAGCGTATCAGTCAGTTCAGGGCCAGACATTCCGCTATTGGCGCCGGTCAACAAACCACGCTGGCTTTGAAGCAGGGATACGGATTTATCCGCGAACATGGCGATGATAAAGTCATGGTGGTGTGGGCTGGCCAGCATTAACCAGGCTAGCGTCCGGTGTCGTCATCTGGCCGGACGCAGATCAAAACAATTCACCAGCCTGATACGTTTAGGCAGCATAAAACATCAATCCAGCCTGATACCCCTGATTTGCACCCTGCTATGGGTAGCGCTATGGTTAGCCACTTTATTACTCAGTTCGACAGACCACCAGCTATGACATTCTCACTTTTTGGCGACAAATTTACCCGCCATTCAGGCATCACACGCCTGATGGAGGACCTCAACGACGGTTTACGCACCCCTGGCGCCATCATGCTCGGCGGCGGCAATCCAGCGCAAATTCCAGAGATGCAAAATTACTTTCATTCTCTGCTGGCAGATATGCTGGAAAACGGCAAAGCCACTGATGCGCTTTGTAATTATGACGGTCCACAAGGTAAAACCGAGCTACTGTCTGAGCTGGCGAAACTGCTACGTGAGAATCTGGGTTGGGATATTGAGCCACAAAATATTGCACTGACAAATGGCAGTCAGAGCGCGTTTTTCTACTTATTCAACCTCTTCGCCGGACGTCGCGCCGATGGAACCACCCGAAAAGTGTTGTTCCCATTGGCACCGGAATACATTGGCTATGCCGATTCCGGGCTGGAAGAAGATCTCTTTGTCTCCGCGCGTCCGAACATCGAACTGTTGCCGGAAGGTCAGTTTAAGTATCACGTTGATTTTGAACACCTGCACATCGGTGAAGAGACAGGCATGATCTGCGTGTCACGTCCGACCAATCCGACAGGTAACGTGATCACCGATGACGAGCTGATGAAGCTGGATCGGCTGGCCAACCAGCATGGGATCCCGTTGGTGATTGATAATGCCTATGGCGTACCGTTCCCTGGCATCATCTTTAGCGAAGCACGCCCGTTGTGGAACCCCAACATTGTGCTGTGCATGAGTCTTTCGAAGCTGGGTCTGCCGGGTTCCCGCTGTGGCATCATTATCGCCAATGAAAAAATCATCACAGCTATCACCAATATGAACGGCATCATCAGCCTTGCACCTGGCGGAATGGGTCCGGCAATGATGTGCGAAATGATTAAGCGCAACGACCTCTTGCGTCTGTCCGAGACGGTTATCAAACCGTTTTATTACCAGCGCGTACAGGAGACAATTGCGATCATTCGCCGCTATTTACCTGAAGATCGCTGCCTGATTCATAAACCAGAGGGCGCGATTTTCCTGTGGCTGTGGTTCAAAGATTTACCCATCACTACTGAACTGCTGTATCAGCGCCTGAAAGCGCGTGGCGTGCTGATGGTTCCCGGCGACTACTTCTTCCCAGGGCTGGATAAACCCTGGCCGCATACGCATCAGTGCATGCGGATGAACTACGTGCCAGAGCCGGAGAAAATCGAAGCGGGAGTGAAGATTCTGGCTGAAGAGATCGAACGCGCCTGGCTGGAAGGCTGATGATAAACCCGACCCAGGCACGGGTCGGGCTACTTTCACAGCGGCTGGGAACGTAGACGCTGTTTCTGGACGCTGACCGCATCTATACACTGCAACGCGCTGGTCGGGCAGGCTTCGACACACGCGGGTCCCGCCTCACGGTGCCAGCACAAATCGCATTTTATCGCCTGCACCCGTGACGAGCGGGCGACGACATTCATTGCCCCAAACGGACAAGCCAGCATACAGCTTTTACAGCCAATACAACGCGCCTGTTCAACGAAGATATGTCCATGTTCACGACGAATAGCGTGCGTTGGGCAAACATTCGCGCAAGGAGCATCTTCACATTGATGACAAGCGACCGCCGTCGTAAAGGCGTCATCTTTAATCACGCGGATCCGCGGAGTAAACGCAGTGGAAGAGACCGACGCACAATCCTGGTTTTGCTGATGCGCGACGACACAGGCCACTTCGCAGGTACGACACCCAATACATTTTGCCGCATCCGCCATAATAAACGCGTTCATTTTCCCCTCCCTCTGCGTGAAAAACACAGAGTGCCAGAGAGGTCACCCTTGTCGCTTTGATCGGACAGGGGAAACGGTTAAATTTTGTCAGGTGCCTGAACGACGCCAGGCATGCGCCTAATCGCGAACGGTAAAGCCCAGCTCATTGGAAATGGCCTGCGCGGTTTCCCGCAGCGGCTTGAGTAAATTCTTTTCTCCGACCTGCTTCAGGCGCGAGGTAGAGAGTGAAATCGATACTGAGTACGGCACCCGCCCATGAATATCAAACACCGGCACGGCAATGCAGGAAACCCCCAGCTCGTTCTCTTCCCGATCCATTGCCATGCTGCTTTCGCGAATCTGTGCCAGCTCATCGTACATGGCCGGTAAACCAGTAATCGTATTGCGGGTCAGCGGCTGAATCAGATCCTGGTGGCTCTGCCAGTAAGATTCCACATAGTCCGGATGACCAAACGCCATATAAATTTTGCCCATCGCTGAGCAATACAGCGGCATATGCTGACCGATATAAGCGCGGGTACGCAGCATGCCCGTTGTCGGTTCCAGCTTATAAATCAAAATCGCATGGTCGTCTTCACGACTGGAGAAGTTGATGGTTTCACCGGTGGCGATATTCAGCGCTTCAAGGTGCGGCGCAGCAACATGGATGATATTCAGTGACGACAGTGCCTTCTGACCCACGGCAATAAATTTGGTGGTCAGGCGATAACTCCCCGCCGCTGGCGCGGGAGTGACATATCCGCAGGATTGCAGCCCTTGCAGCAGTCGATGCACGGTACTTTTGTTCAGCCCTGCCAGTTCAGACAAATGCGCCAACGGGCAACCATTCGGATAGTTGCTCAAAATCTCAATCAACATCAAACCACGGAACAGGCTCTGACTTCCGGCTGGCCTCTCTTTGTCTTGCGTCATTTCACTCTCTTTAGTGCCCATCGCTTCCGCTCCCCTTTTCGTCGCGCTCTGATGGTAGCGCAAAGTGTGTTTCAGTTCACGATCTGAACCGAAAAAACACAACCGTTTGATTTTGATGATTTTAAAAAACAAGCCGCCCCGTTGATCTGTCAAAATTTGATCGCTATATTTGAAATCAGATTTCGCATAGTGAAATTTAGAGATAAAAAAGCGATCAAATTTAAACAAGGAAACAGGAATGAAAGTCACTTTTGAGCAGTTGAAAGAAGCGTTCAATCGGGTACTGCTGGCACGCGGTATCGCCGTTGAAACCGCCGATGCCTGTGCCGAAATGTTTGCCCGTACCACCGAATCCGGCGTGTATTCGCACGGCGTGAACCGTTTTCCCCGTTTCATTCAGCAACTGGATAACGGTGACATCATTCCTGAAGCCAAACCGCAGCGCATTACCAGCCTGGGGGCGATTGAGCAGTGGGATGCCCAACGTTCGATCGGCAATTTGACGGCGAAAAAGATGATGGACCGAGCCATCGAACTGGCCTCCGATCACGGTATTGGCCTGGTCGCGCTACGTAACGCCAACCATTGGATGCGCGGCGGCAGCTATGGCTGGCAAGCAGCGGAGAAAGGCTACATTGGTATCTGCTGGACCAACTCCATTGCCGTGATGCCTGCATGGGGTTCTAAAGAGTGCTGCATAGGCACTAACCCGCTGATTGTTGCCATCCCCTCCACGCCGATCACCATGGTCGATATGTCGATGTCGATGTTCTCCTACGGCATGCTGGAAGTGAATCGCCTGGCCGGTCGTGAACTGCCGGTGGACGGCGGGTTCGACGATGAAGGTAACCTCACCAGAGAACCTGGCGTTATCGAGAAAAACCGCCGTATTTTACCAATGGGTTACTGGAAAGGTTCTGGCCTGTCGATTGTGCTGGATATGATCGCCACCCTGCTTTCAGACGGTTCTTCCGTGGCCGAAGTCACCCAGGACAACAGTGATGAATATGGCGTTTCACAGATTTTCATCGCCATCGAAGTAGACAAGCTGATCGATGGCGCATCCCGCGACGCCAAACTGCAGCGGATTATGGATTTCATCACCTCCGCCGAACGCGCCGATGAAAACACACCTGTTCGTCTACCAGGTCACGAGTTTACAAAGTTGCTGGATGAAAACCGCCGCAACGGTATCACCGTTGATGACAGCGTCTGGGCCAAAATTCAGGCGTTGTAAGGAGTCAGAGTATGATCTTTGGACATATCGCTCAGCCTAACCCGTGTCGTTTACCCGCGGCGATTGAAAGAGCGCTCGACTTTCTGCGCAGCACAGACTTCCGCAAACTGGAACCGGGCGTAGTGGAAATCGACGGTAAAAACATCTTTGCGCAAATTATCGATTTAACCACGCGTGATGTTGCCGAAAATCGCCCGGAAGTGCATCGCCGCTACCTGGATATTCAATTTCTGGCCTGGGGTGAAGAAAAAATCGGTATCGCGATTGATACCGGGAATAACCAAATCAGTGAATCGTTATTAGAACAGCGCGATATTATTTTTTATCACGCCAGCGAACATGAATCTTTCATCGAAATGATTCCGGGAAGCTATGCCATATTTTTCCCGCAGGATGTTCACCGTCCTGCATGTCATAAAACTGTCGCCACACCGATCCGCAAAATAGTTGTGAAGGTTGCTATTTCAGTTTTATAAAAGGAGCACAACATGAGCGTTAATAATGCCGGTTATATAATCGGTGCGTACCCCTGTGCACCCTCATTTCACCAAAAGAGTGAAGAGGAAGAGAAGGAATTCTGGCGACAGCTCGCCGATACCCCGGATATTCGAGGGCTGGAGCAGCCCTGCCTTGAACATCTTCACCCGTTAGGCGACGAATGGTTATTGCGCCATACGCCGGGCGACTGGCAAATCGTGGTCACCGCCATTATGGAAACCATGCGCCGTCGTGGCGCAAACAGCGGTTTCGGATTGGCTTCCAGCGACGAAGATCAGCGTAAAGCCTGCGTGGCGCATTACCGTCATCTGCAGCAGAAAATCAACCATATCAATACGGCCCACGCCGGAAAAGTGATTGCGCTGCAACTACATGCCGCTCCCAATGCCAGCAATCCAAATGTTGCGCAGGCCACCGACGCACTCGCCCGTTCGCTTAAAGAGATAGCCAATTGGGACTGGTCATGCGATCTGGTGCTGGAACATTGTGATGCTATGACCGGCATTGCGCCGCGCAAAGGCTTTCTGCCGTTAGACAATGTGTTGGAGGTCATTGCCGGGTATGACATCAGCGTGTGCATTAACTGGGCGCGATCGGCCATTGAAGGGCAAAATCCCGCCCTGGCGTTGACCCACACGCAGCAGACCAAACAGGCTGGAAAATTGGGGGCGCTGATGTTCTCCGGCACCACAATAACGGGAGACTACGGCGAGTGGCAGGACTTGCACGCCCCGTTTGCTCCGTTCTGCTCACAAAGTCTGATGACCATCGACCATGCCCGCGAATTATTCGCCTGCGCAGAAGCCAAACCATTGCAATTTGCTGGTATTAAATTGCTGGAAATAAACGCCAATGCAGATGTGAACCATCGCGTAGCGATATTGCGTGACGGTATCGCGACGTTAAATAAAGCAAAAATATAAAAATAAAATACTACTCTACGAGAATATTAATATGAACATGACCTCTCGCCCTACACTAAAAGATATACCCCGTCAGCGCTGGCTGCGAATTATCCCACCTATTTTAATCGCCTGTATTATTTCTTATATGGACCGCGTCAATATCGCCTTTGCGATGCCGGGGGGTATGGATGCCGAATTAGGTATTTCCGCCACCATGGCAGGACTGGCTGGCGGTATTTTCTTTATCGGTTATCTGTTTTTACAGGTTCCCGGCGGAAAAATTGCCGTTCACGGTAGCGGCAAGAAATTTATCGGCTGGTCACTGGTTGCCTGGGCAGTGATATCCGTCCTTACGGGGTTGATCACTAATCAATATCAACTGCTGGTTTTGCGCTTTTTACTCGGTGTAGCCGAAGGCGGCATGCTGCCGGTGGTGCTGACGATGATCAGTAACTGGTTCCCCGACGCCGAGCGTGGTCGTGCCAATGCGATCGTGATTATGTTTGTGCCGATTGCCGGAATCATTACTGCCCCGCTCTCGGGTTGGATTATCACCATTCTCGACTGGCGCTGGCTGTTCATCATTGAAGGTTTGCTTTCCGTCGTTGTACTGGTGTTGTGGGCCTATACCGTTTACGACCGTCCGCAGGAGGCACGCTGGATCTCTGAGGCCGAGAAAAATTATCTGGTCGAAACACTGGCTGCCGAGCAAAAAGCCATTGCCGGAACGGAAGTCAAAAACGCCTCGCTGGGCGCGGTGCTTTCCGATAAAACCATGTGGCAGCTCATCGCGCTGAACTTCTTCTATCAGACCGGGATTTACGGTTACACCCTGTGGCTGCCGACCATCCTCAAAGAGTTGACGCACAGCAGCATGGGACAGGTCGGTATGCTCGCCATTCTGCCGTACGTCGGGGCCATTGCCGGGATGTTCCTGTTCTCTTCTCTCTCTGACCGCACCGGTAAACGCAAGCTGTTCGTCTGCCTGCCGTTGATTGGCTTTGCCCTGTGCATGTTCCTTTCCGTGGCGCTGAAAAATAACGTCTGGCTGGCTTATGCCGCGCTGGTCGGCTGCGGCTTCTTCCTGCAATCGGCAGCGGGCGTGTTCTGGACCATTCCGGCGCGTTTGTTCAGTGCGGAAATGGCCGGTGGCGCACGCGGGGTCATCAACGCGCTGGGCAACCTCGGCGGCTTCTGCGGTCCTTATGCGGTCGGCGTACTCATCACCCTGTATAGCAAAGATGCGGGGGTTTACTGCCTGGCTATCTCACTGGCTCTGGCCGCGCTGATGGCGCTGCTGCTGCCAGCCAAATGCGACGCCGGTGCCGCTCCGCTAAAGACACTGAATCCACATAAACGTACAGCGTAAAACAATGCCCGGTGGCGCTAGCACAGCGCCATCCGGCAAAAATGAGATAACAAGATGAGTGAGAAAAAGACCTTCTGGCTGGGTATTGATTGTGGCGGTACGTATCTGAAAGCCGGGTTGTATGACGCCAAAGGTCATGAGCATGGCATTAATCGGCAATCGTTACAGACCGCATCGCCATTGCCCGGTTACGCCGAACGCGATATGCACCAGTTGTGGCAACAGTGTGTAGCCACGATCGCCGGGCTGTTAGCGCGCACCGGCGTCTGCGGAGATCAAATCAAAGGTATCGGTATTTCCGCTCAGGGCAAAGGCCTGTTCCTCCTCGATAAGCAGGATAAACCGCTGGGCAATGCCATCCTCTCTTCCGACCGCCGGGCGATGGAAATCGTCCAGCGCTGGCAGCAGGATGGAATTCCCGAGCAGCTCTACCCGATCACCCGCCAGACGTTTTGGACCGGGCATCCGGCATCATTGCTGCGCTGGGTGAAAGAGAATCAACCCCATCGTTACGCGCAAATTGGCTGCGTCATGATGGGCCATGACTATCTGCGCTGGTGCTTAACCGGCGTCAAAGGCTGCGAAGAGAGCAATATTTCCGAGTCGAACCTCTACAACATGACTTCGGGTCAGTACGACTCGCGCCTGACCCAGTGGCTGGGCATCAGCGAGATCGACAATGCACTACCGCCGATTGTCGGCTCAGCAGAAATATGCGGGGAAATCACCGCTCAGACAGCCGCCCTAACCGGTCTGGCGGCGGGCACACCCGTCGTCGGCGGACTGTTTGATGTGGTTTCCACCGCACTCTGCGCCGGTATCGAAGATGAACACACCCTCAACGCAGTGATGGGAACCTGGGCCGTCACCAGCGGGATCGCCCACGGCCTGCGCGACCACGAAGCTCATCCCTACGTTTATGGCCGCTATGTCAATGACGGGCAGTACATCGTTCACGAAGCCAGCCCGACCTCTTCCGGCAATCTGGAATGGTTTACCGCCCAGTGGGGCGAACTCTCTTTTGCTGAGATCAATCAGGCCGTTGCCAGCTTACCGAAAGCCGGTAGCGAGCTGTTCTTTCTCCCATTTTTGTACGGCAGCAACGCCGGGCTGGAGATGACCAGCGGCTTTTATGGCATGCAGGCGATACACACTCGCGCCCACTTATTGCAGGCCATCTACGAAGGCGTGGTTTTCAGCCACATGACCCACCTCAATCGCATGCGCGAACGCTTTACGAAGGCGCATACCCTGCGCGTCACCGGCGGTCCGGCGCACTCCGACATCTGGATGCAGATGCTGGCAGACGTCAGCGGTTTACGTATCGAATTGCCGCAGATTGAAGAGACCGGCTGCTTTGGCGCTGCGCTCGCCGCCCGCGTCGGCACCGGCGTTTATTCCAACTTCAGCGACGCCCAGCGCAGCCTGGAGCACCCGGTGCGCACGCTGTTGCCGGACGCCGCCGCACAGGCGAGCTACCAGCGTAAATACCGCCAATATCTGGATTTAATTACCGCACTACAGGGCTACCACGCCCGCATTAAGGAGCACGAATGATGAGTCGACCATTACTGCAACTGGCGCTCGACCACACCAGCCTTGAAGCCGCACAACGCGACGTCGCGCTGCTACAAGAGAGCGTCGATATCGTTGAGGCGGGGACGATTCTCTGCTTAACCGAAGGGCTGAGCGCCGTGAAAGCCCTGCGCGCCCAGTGCCCGAATAAAATCATCGTCGCCGACTGGAAAGTGGCCGATGCGGGCGAAACCCTCGCGCTCCAAGCCTTTGGAGCAGGTGCAAACTGGATGACCATCATCTGTGCCGCGCCGCTGGCGACGGTAGAGAAAGGTCATGACGTCGCGCAGTCCTGCGGCGGTGAAATTCAGATGGAGCTGTTCGGCAACTGGACGCTGGATGATGCCCGCGACTGGTATCGCGTTGGCGTTCGCCAGGCGATTTACCATCGCGGACGCGATGCTCAGGCCAGCGGACAACAGTGGGGAGAAGCAGACCTGGCACGCATGAAGGCGCTTTCTGATATCGGTCTGGAACTGTCGATTACCGGTGGGATCACGCCCGCCGATCTGCCGTTGTTCCGCGACATTAACGTCAAAGCCTTTATCGCCGGGCGCGCGCTGGCGGGGGCGCAAAACCCAGCGCAGGTTGCTGGCGAATTCCATGCGCAAATCGAGACCATCTGGGGAACACTGCATGCGTAACCATCCATTAGGTATCTATGAAAAAGCACTGGCCAAAGACCTTTCCTGGCCGGAACGGCTGGTGCTGGCGAAAAGCTGCGGTTTTGATTTCGTCGAGATGTCGGTGGATGAAACCGACGAACGCCTGGCGCGTCTCGACTGGAGTCCAGCTCAGCGCGCCTCGCTGGTTAGCGCGATGCTGGAAACCGGCGTGGCAATCCCGTCAATGTGCCTGTCAGCCCACCGTCGTTTTCCCTTTGGCAGCCGCGATGAAGCCATGCGTGAGCGGGCGCGAGAAATTATGAGCAAAGCCATTCGCCTGGCGCGCGATTTAGGCATTCGCACCATTCAACTGGCAGGCTACGACGTCTATTACGAAGAACATGACGCAGGCACGCAGCAGCGCTTTGCCGAAGGACTGGCATGGGCAGTGGAGCAGGCTGCCGCTGCGCAGGTGATGCTGGCGGTAGAAATCATGGATACCGCATTTATGAACTCGATCAGCAAGTGGAAAAAGTGGGATGAAATGCTGTCATCGCCGTGGTTCACCGTCTATCCAGACGTGGGCAACCTCAGCGCCTGGGGGAACGACGTCACTGCTGAATTGACGCTGGGCATTGACCGCATCGCTGCTATCCACCTGAAAGACACGCTGCCGGTAACCGAAACGCATCCGGGCCAGTTTCGCGATGTACCGTTTGGCGAAGGGTGCGTGGACTTTGTTGGTATCTTCAAAACGTTGCATCAACTGAACTATCGCGGGTCGTTTCTGATTGAAATGTGGACTGAAAAAGCGAAAGAGCCGGTACTGGAAATTATCCAGGCACGGCGCTGGATAGAAGCACGCATGCAGGAAGGAGGATTTCCATGTTAAAACAACTGAAAGCCGAGGTGCTGGCGGCAAACCTGGCGCTTCCGGCTCATGGCTTAGTTACCTTTACCTGGGGCAACGTCAGCGCAGTGGATGAAACACGTAAACTGATGGTGATTAAGCCATCCGGCGTGGAATATGACGTGATGACCGCCGACGACATGGTGGTGGTGGATATTGCCAGCGGCAACGTGGTGGAAGGCAACAAAAAACCGTCGTCCGACACGCCAACCCATCTGGCGCTGTATCGTCGTTATCCACAGATCGGCGGGATCGTCCATACCCATTCTCGCCACGCGACGATCTGGTCGCAGGCGGGTCTGGATCTCCCGGCATGGGGCACCACACATGCCGATTATTTCTATGGTTCTATTCCATGTACGCGTCTGATGACCGCTGAAGAGATCAACGGCGAATATGAATATCAAACCGGAGAGGTGATCATTCAGACCTTCGAGCAACGCGATCTCAATCCGCTGCAGGTTCCGGCGGTATTGGTGCACTCCCACGGACCGTTCGCCTGGGGTAAAGACGCGGCAGACGCGGTGCATAACGCCGTGGTGCTCGAAGAGTGCGCATACATGGGGTTGTTCTCTCGCCAGTTAGCCCCGCAGTTGCCGGATATGCAGTCTGAGTTGCTGGATAAACATTATCTGCGCAAACACGGGGCAAATGCGTATTACGGGCAATAACGGGTCAGGCGCTATTGATATGTTCTTTGCAATAGCGCCGTTTCCACGCCGCGGGCGTCAGGCTGGTGTGTTTGCGGAAGATTTTGCGAAAATAGCCCACGTCATTAAACCCACATTTCATTGCCACTTCAGTAAGCGATAGCGAATCACTGATCAGCAGTTTTTCTGCCGCCCTCACCCGCTGGCGATGCAACGCTTCGGTTAACGTCAGACGAAAAGCGCCACGAAAAACGCGCCCCAGATAGTCCGCATTGCAATGCAGTTCTTTCGCCAACGTTGAGGCGGAAATCGGCAGGTGAAACCGGGTGTGAATGATTTGCTGTGCTTTCCAGGCCAGGGCATTCCCGGGGCTGTCGACGGGTTGCTCGCTGGCGGCTGCGGATATTTGCTGCAAAATCAGCAGTAGAATCAGTTCCAGCGCCATGCTGCGATGAATATTTTCCTGTTCACGTAAGAACTGGCGAAACAACGAAATAATATATTGTGGCTCACCCACCCGGGAATGCTGAGGTATAGCAAGTAACGATCCTGCTATTGATGCTTCATTTTCTGCTGTGACCTCAAAGTGCAACCAGTAAAATTTCAAATCAGCCGGAAATTGCCCAACGCCAATATGCGATCGCTGTGGCCACAGCAGCAAACTTTCTCCGGCATTCACGCAAAAAACTGTCTGGCCTTCGCGAATCGTTAATGTCCCTTTTTCAACAAAGATAATTTCCCAGGATTGCAATCGTCGCGCAGGATGACTGCCCACGCCCCGGGAAATAAATAGCCCACCATTTTGCACTTTAATCGGAAGAGACATGGATAATTCGAGCATATATATTCAAATTCCCGCTTTTTACATTATTTAAAATGCTATTTATCATTGATTATTCACGATAAATTTTGTTTCTGCTGGATCGAAATCACATTTTTATAATGAAGTCGGAATTGTCATCTTTTTATACTTTTCTCTTCCCTTGTTGACCCAAACATTTCGTGCAGAATAAATAACGTATTTTGCAAATTACAAACAAATAACCCGCAACGTAGCGGGAAACTTTCTGAACATCCTCTCCGGGAGTTATTTATGACTTCGGCTCCGATTACAACATCTGATTTGGCACAGCGTGCCCAGGACGACAAATTATCCCTGCGTGAAAAAATTGGTTATGGGCTAGGCGATGCTGGCGGGACGGTAATTACCTGCCTGATCATGAACTTCCTGACATTTTTCTACACCGATGTCTTCGGGTTAACGCCTGCGCTGGTCGGCACATTATTTATTGCCCTGCGTATATTTGACGCCATTTCCGATCCCGTCATGGGCGTGCTGGCCGACCGTACGCAAAGCCGCTGGGGGCGCTTTCGCCCGTGGCAACTGTGGGTTGCGATTCCGATTGGTATTATTGGCGTACTGACTTTTACCGTCCCGGACGCCAGCATGGGCGTCAAAATCGCCTGGGCGTTCGGCACCTATCTGCTACTCTCCGTCAGCTATACCGCCATCAACGTGCCGTACTGTGCGCTGATCAATACGATGACGACTCGCCACAATGAAGTGATCGCCTGCCAGTCCTGGCGCTTCGTGCTGTGCGGTGTAGCGGGATTCCTGGTCTCTGTTGGCCTGCCGTGGATGGTGGATGTCCTGGGTCAGGGCAATGCCGCGCAGGGTTATCAGTTTGGCGTGGGCATCCTGTGTGCCATTGCGGTGGTGATGTTCCTGTGCTGCTTCTTCTGGGTGCGCGAGCGTGTGCCACTGGCAATGATGGGAAAATTTACCCTGCGTGAGCACATTGGCGGACTGCGCAAAAACGATCAGCTATTGTTGATGTTGGTAATGTCTTTCCTGCTGATCAACGTCTTTAATATTCGCGGCGGCGGGTACATGTATTTTATTACCTACGTGCTGGAAGGCAGCACCGCCTATACGTCGCTGTTTTTCACCATGGTCACCTTCGCGTCCATCATCGGGTCAGTGATCGTCAGCCCCCTGACCCGCCGCATTGATACCGTCAAACTCTATTACTACACCAACCTGGTGCTGACGGCCCTGGCGATACTGATGTGGTTCCTGCCAACCGGCCCGGCTTATCAGACACTGTGGCTGGCAGTCATCCTCGGTAACGGCATTATTTTAGGCTTCACGCTGCCGCTGCACTTCTCACTGATGGCCTTCGCCGACGATTACGGCGAGTGGAAAACCGGCGTGCGTTCCTCCGGCATGAATTTCGCCTTCAATCTGTTTTTCATCAAGCTGGCCTGGGCCTCAAGTGCAGGGATCATCAGCCTGCTATTTATTTTTGTCGCCTATCAGCCAGGCGCCGGTAACCAAACCGCCAGTTCGCTGCAAGGGATTACCGCAATGGAAACGCTGCTGCCCGCGCTATTCCACCTGCTGCTGGCGCTGTCAATCCGCATCTGCAAACTCAATAACCCGATGATGTCGCGCATTGCCACCGATCTGCGTCAGCGTCATGTACAGCCTTAAGGAGCACGAAATGAACGTACTGGAAGTCGACCTGCATAAGCTCACAGTCAGCGATCCGTTCCTCGGACAATATCAGCAGTTGGTGCGCGACGTGGTGATTCCCTATCAGTGGGATGCGCTCAATGACCGCATTGCAGAGGCGGAACCCAGCCATGCGATAGAGAATTTCCGTATCGCCGCAGGTCTGCAGGATGGTGAGTTTTACGGGATGGTTTTTCAGGATAGCGACGTGGCGAAATGGCTGGAGGCCGTTGCCTGGTCGCTGTGTCAGAAACCCGATGCGGAACTTGAGAAAACGGCCGATGAAGTCATTGAACTGGTGGCCGCAGCGCAGTGTGAAGATGGCTATCTCAATACTTACTTCACGGTGAAAGCCCCGAATGAACGCTGGACCAACCTCGCCGAATGTCATGAGCTGTACTGTGCCGGTCATTTAATTGAAGCGGGTGTCGCGTTCTTCCAGGCAACGGGAAAGCGCCGTCTGTTAGAGGTGGTGTGTCGCCTGGCGGATCACATCGACAGCGTGTTTGGACTCGGGGAGAATCAACTGCACGGCTACCCCGGACACCCGGAAATCGAGCTGGCGCTGATGCGCTTGTACGAAGTGACCCAGCAACCTCGCTATATGGCGCTGGTAAATTACTTTGTTGAACAGCGCGGCACACAGCCTCATTTCTATGACGAAGAGTACAAGAAACGCGGCCAAACCTCTTACTGGCACACCTACGGCCCGGCGTGGATGGTGAAAGATAAGCCCTATAGCCAGGCACACCAACCGATTTCAGAGCAGCAAAAGGCTATTGGTCACGCGGTACGCTTTGTCTACCTGATGACCGGCGTGGCGCATCTGGCACGCTTAAGCCAGGACGAAGGCAAGCGCAAGGATTGCCTGCGTCTGTGGAAAAACATGGCCCAGCGCCAGTTGTACATTACCGGCGGGATCGGCTCGCAAAGCAGTGGCGAAGCGTTTAGCAGCGATTACGATCTGCCTAACGACTCAGTGTACGCAGAAAGCTGCGCCTCAATAGGCCTGATGATGTTCGCCCGTAGAATGCTGGAAATGGAGGCCGACAGTCAGTATGCCGACGTGATGGAACGCGCCCTGTATAATACGGTGCTGGGAGGTATGGCGCTCGACGGCAAGCATTTCTTCTACGTTAATCCGCTGGAAGTACACCCTAAATCATTAAAATTCAATCATATTTATGACCACGTGAAGCCCGTTCGCCAGCGCTGGTTCGGCTGCGCCTGCTGTCCACCGAATATCGCCCGCGTGTTAACCTCAATTGGTCATTACCTCTACACGCCACGTCAGGATGCGCTGTATATCAATATGTACGTGGGCAATAGCATGGAGGTCCCTGTTGCAAATGGCTCGCTTAAGCTACGTATTAGCGGGGATTACCCATGGCATGAACAGGTAAAAATCGCCATCGAATCACCGCAATCGGTGTATCACACCCTCGCTCTGCGCCTGCCAGACTGGTGCTCCGCGCCGCAGGTTTTGTTGAATGGTCAGCCGGTTGCGCAGGATATTCGCAAAGGCTATTTGCACATCAGCCGAACCTGGCAGGAAGGCGATACGCTCAGTTTGACCCTGCCGATGCCGGTACGTCGGGTGTACGGAAATCCACTGATGCGCCATGTGGCAGGGAAGGTCGCCATTCAACGTGGGCCGCTGGTGTATTGCCTGGAACAGGCCGACAACGGTGAGGAGCTACATAATTTGTGGCTGCCGAAAGAGAGTGAATTCCGGGTATTCGAAGGTAAAGGTTTATTCAGCCATAAGGTGCTAATTCAGGCTGAAGGTGTGAAGCAAAGTAGTGCCAACGCCTCACAGCAATCCTTGTGGCACTACGATGTTTCACCGGCTTTGCGTCAGGCGCATACGCTGACGTTTATTCCGTGGTTTAGCTGGGCGAATCGTGGTGAAGGCGAAATGCGTATTTGGGTGAATGAGCTGTAATTGAAAACGTGCCGGATAATGACGCTTCGCGCTTTATCCGGCCTAGCGCACTGAAAAGATTGCCCTCCTCCCTGAGGACAAACGGGTGAGAATCAGAAACGCCAGGTTAACCCGGTCAGGAATGTGAAGCTGTCGTCACGATCAACCATCGGGCTATTTTTGATGTCATCCGGCAACGCACTGTAGTTGGCGCTGGCCAGCAGCGTCAGGTTGCTGGTCAAAGCGTATTTCGCGGTCAGTGCAACATACGGTGTCCAGCTGTCGCCAGGGGAGTAGCTTGATAACCCACTACGGCGGGATTCATTGCCAGAGATACCGTAATAATATTGGTTGAAGTTTTCGTCATAGTAGAGCACGCCAATCGCCGGCGTCAGCGTCAGCTTGCCCATCGGCATTTGGCGGAACAGAGATAATTCCCCGACCCAACCGTTGCTGTTATCCAGCACATCCGCTGCGGCGGAGACTTTCACGCTGCCCCATCTTTCATGGTGATACCATGCTGCACCTGCCATCGCGGTAGCGTCACGCTTATCCAGCATTTTCATCGCATGGTCGTCGTTATCGCCTGGATCAAACTCAAGCGGCATATATGAGGCAGTAATACTAAATTCATTACTTTCGTTTTTTGAAAGAATATAACCTAACGTTGTTTGCCTAAAATAAAAGGATTCACTTTCATAACTGGCAAGCGGTGCAACGTGAACATTATCATTATATCCACGATAAGGTGATTCATTATATACAGCGCCACCGCCAAGAGAAAATTCTGCGGCTGATGCACTCGCCATAAAAGAAAAAGCAATTAGCGCCACAACATTGCGTTTAATTAACATGCCAACTTTCCATTTTAAAATAAGCTACAAAGCGCGTGCATAATAATGCTTACAATTTCATCGATGCAACATTCATATTTATATAGTAATATATAAAATCATATATATATTGGGCTTTGCGATGAATAAATTACAACTCAAACACCGGGAATTGAAGATTATCTCGGTAATCGCTGCCAGTGAGAACATCAGCCACGCAGCGACCATCCTCGGCATTGCGCAAGCCAACGTCAGCAAATATCTTGCTGATTTTGAATCAAAAGTAGGGTTAAAAGTTTTCGACAGAACCACCCGACAACTCACCCTTACTCCGTTTGGCAAGGCACTGCTTCCCTACATCAACGACATGCTGGACAGAACCGAACAGCTGAATAATTTCATTGCTGATTATAAGCATGAAAAAAGCGGGCGAGTCACAGTTTATGCGCCAACTGGGATAATTTCTTACTTATCACAAAAAGTTATTGCAGAAATAAAAAACATTGGCGGTATTTCTCTTACACTAAAAACATGTAATCTGGAACGTAAAGCATTTTATGAAGGCGTTGATTTTCCGGATGATTGTGATGTTTTAATTACCTACGCTCGTCCAAAAGATGAGTCATTGGTTGCGAGTTTCATAACGAAATATGCAGTGATGGCTTTTGCCAGTCCGGAGTATCTCAGAAACCATCCTATTAACTGCCCCGAAGACCTTGAACACCACTCCTGTATCTTGATTGATTCAATGATGATTGACGATGCAAATATTTGGCGATTCACCACTCTCGAAAGTAAGGAGATGCGCGACTATCGTGTGACAGGGAATTACGTTTGCGATAATACGCAGTCCGCACTGGCACTGGCACGTAACCATCTTGGTATTGTTTTTGCGCCAAATACCAGCGTACAGCAAGATATTGAAGCCGGACTGCTGGTTCCGTGCTTCACTGAACAATATGAATGGTGGCTGGATCTGGTGGCCATTTTCCGCAAACGCGAATACCAGCCCTGGCGAGTACAGTTTATTCTTGATGAGATGTTGGGGGAAATTCGCCGGCAGCTTACTCAGTCGCAGAAACAGCAGACTGAGTAAGCAAAATAGCCTGATTTTAATGATCGAGATACAGGTAATGCACCCAACTGGTCATGCGCAACAAGACCTTGCGCATGACTGACACATGTTCGAAGTGGTCTGAATAAACGGCGACCTGCGCGTAAATCCCATCAGGTAACGCGCTAACCTCCGCATTATCATTCAGCTCAATCGTGGCAATCACACCTTCCGAACCGGGCGTGGAATTTAAAGATTGCAGCGCCCCGTTCGACTGGTATGTGCCGCCCGGCACTGCCGGACTAATCGCAGCCAGTTTACCGCGAAATACCTTACCCGGCAGCGCGTTAAACACCACTTCAGCTTCATCACCTGGTTCCAGACGCAGCAGCGAGTTTTGACGGAACTGGGCGATAATTTGCCGTTTTTGATCCGGGATAAACACCATCACCGGACGCATCGGTAACGCAGCGGCATAGGTTCCGGGACGCATCAGCACCTGCGTAACGTAACCATCGCTGGGCGCACGAACCACGGTTTGATCCAGATTGAATTCCGCCTCAGCCAGTTGTGCCTTCAGGCTGGCAATTTGCGAATTCTCACCCATTATCAGGCTGTCTAACTGGCTTTGTATTTGCTGCTGCTCTGCGACAGAGGATTTCACCGACGCTTCCTGCGCCAGATAGTTTTGCCGCGCCGCATCGATATCGCGTTCAGAAAAAGGATTCACCTTCGCCTGACTCCCCTGCACATAACGCTGGTAATCTTTCGCCAGCTTGTCACGGGTAGCCTTAGCCCGCTGCGTGTTGGCTTTCATTTCGTCCAACTGCGCCACCAGTGCCTGCTCTTTATGTTGTGCTGTAACAATATCGGCTTTCAGGCGATCAACCCGTGCCTGATAACGCCCCGGATTAAGCTTGAACAGAACTTCGCCTTTTTTAATCAGCGTATTCTTCTTATCCGTCACTTCTGTTACTACACCCGTTACCTGCGGCACTACGGGAATAGAAATTACCGCCTTTTGCGCCTTATAGGTATACGGATGGTTATAATTCATCAGTAGTATCAGTCCACAAACAATGAATATACCGCCCAATACCGCAGTGGGCACGGTCCATTTGTTGACAGGTATTTTAAATATTTTAAATATTGACCACGCACACGCCACATAGGTCAAAACGATCAGTAAATCCATCGATATTACTCCGCCGGAGAGGTCTTAACCTCACCCAGTTTCTTTTCCAGATCAGCTACCCGTTCCTGCAGTTGAATAAGGGAAGAATCAGCGCTCTGCATCCCCCAGCCTCGCTCCGGGCGATACAGTGTTGCCCAGATCCACAAAAAAGGCCAAATAACATGTAAGGTGAACAAACTCACCCAGCCCGCAACATGTATTGCGTCGGCATGAGGATGGTTACGTTTTTTTGCAATCAGGTAGGGAATATCATGCAGAATAATAACCCCATAAAAAATGACCAGGAATACAAAAACAAGCACTCCTAATGCAAAATAATCAAGAAACATATTTGCCTCAGAGATTGAAATAACAAATAAGAATTCTATTTAGATTAACAAATAGATTGAATGATAGTAGATGAGTATGTATATGAAGTGCAATTATCTTATTTATATAACGACATATGGGTTTATATATAACTGAAGAATAAAGATATGCCCGGCGCAAAACCGGGCAATAAGTGATGAGAAATTAAAACAGCCCCAGCGGTTTATCCGAGTAGCTCACCAGCAGGCACTTGGTTTGCTGATAATGCTCAAGCATCATCTTATGCGTCTCGCGTCCGATGCCCGATTGCTTATAACCGCCGAACGCCGCATGTGCCGGGTAAGCGTGGTAGCAGTTGGTCCATACACGCCCCGCCTGAATCCCACGGCCCATCTTGTACGCCAAATTACCGTTACGGCTCCAGACGCCAGCGCCTAGCCCATATTGAGTGTCATTGGCGATTTCCAGCGCCTCTTCCATGGTTTTGAAGGTCGTGACGGCCAGCACCGGTCCGAAGATCTCTTCCTGGAAAACTCGCATGTTATTCTTGCCAAACAGAATGGTCGGTTCGAGGTAGTAACCCTCTTTTAACTCGCCATCGAGGAGCTTGCGCCGCCCACCGGTGAGAACATCTGCCCCTTCTTTCTTACCAATGTCGATGTAATTCAGTATAGTTTCCAGTTGACCATGCGACACCTGCGCACCCATCTGCGTCACACTGTCTAACGGATTACCGCTACGAATACTCTCCACGCGGCGAATGGCTCTTTCCATAAAACGTTCGTAAATGGATTCCTGTACCAGCGCACGGCTCGGACAGGTACACACTTCGCCCTGGTTGAAGGCAAACAGCGCAAAACCTTCCAGCGCTTTGTCAAAAAACGCATCTTCTTCATCCATCACGTCAGCGAAGAAGATGTTGGGTGATTTCCCACCCAGCTCCAGCGTCACAGGGATAATGTTCTGCGTGGCGTACTGCATGATCTGCTGCCCAACTTCCGTTGAGCCGGTAAACGCCACTTTCGCAATGCGTTTAGACGTCGCCAGATACTCACCAATTTCCCCACCCGCGCCGTTTACCACGTTCACCACGCCAGGTGGGAGCAGATCGCCGATAACGTCCATCAGCAGCAGTACGGACAGTGGCGTCAGGCGGGCAGGTTTAAGCACTACGCAGTTACCCGCTGCCAGCGCAGGCGCCATCTTCCAACTGGCCATCAGCAAGGGGAAGTTCCACGGAATAATTTGTCCTACCACACCGAGAGGTTCATGGAAGTGATAAGCCACGGTCTCGCTATCAACTTCGCTTATTCCCCCTTCCTGCGCACGAATACAGGAAGCGAAATAGCGGAAATGATCAATCGCCAGCGGCACGTCTGCCGCGCTGGTTTCACGGATGGGTTTACCGTTATCCCAGGTTTCTGCCGTCGCCAACAGTTCCAGGTTTTGCTCCATACGGTCGGCGATTTTGAACAGAATCGCCGCCCTGCCCTGCACGGATGTTTGCGCCCACTTGTCTTTTACTTTGTGCGCGGCATCCAGTGCCAGATCGATATCCTTTTTGCCGGAAGAGGCCACTTCGCACAGTAATTGCCCGGTTACCGGCGTCAGGTTTTGGTAATACTCGCCGTCCACAGGGGCGACCCAGTCACCACCGATAAAGTTATCGTATCGGGCTTTTAACTTCAGAGGGTAACCATACTCGCCGGGATAAATACGCGTTGAAGGGGGGTTGTTGGTCATGACCGTCTCCTTGCTGTAGGGGTACTACAAGGGTAGACGGGGCTGGCGAATTATTCGCCAGCCATTTACTGCTTTACGACAGGTATCACGAATTACATGGCAGCGCGATAAATCGCCATGATTTCTTCATGAGTCGCCTGAATCGGGTTAGTGAAGCCGCAGGCATCTTTCAGGGCATTGGTCGCCAGTACGGCAATATCCTCTTCCTTCACGTTCAGCTCACGCAAACCAGCCGGAATATTCACTTTCTGCGCCAGTTCGCGGATCGCCGTAATGCAGGCTTCTGCCCCTTGCTCTGCGCTCAAACCAGCAACGTTCACGCCCATTGCCCCTGCGCAATCGCGCAGGCGAGCGGCAGCTACTTTGCTGTTGAAGACCTGCACATATGGCAGCAACACAGCATTACATACGCCGTGCGGCAGATCGTAGAAGCCACCCAACTGGTGCGCCATAGCGTGTACGTAACCCAGAGAGGCATTGTTAAAGGCCATGCCCGCGAGAAACTGCGCGTAAGCCATGGCTTCACGCGCCTGAGCATTGCTGCCCTCTTCAACGGCGACCGGCAGGTTTTGTGTAATCATGGTGACCGCTTTCAGCGCACACGCATCGGTAATTGGCGTGGCGGCAATTGACACGTAGGCTTCGATAGCGTGGGTCAACGCATCCATACCGGTAGCCGCCGTCAGAGACTTCGGCATGCCGACCATCAGCGAGGAGTCATTAACCGACAGCAGCGGCGTAACGTGCTTATCGACAATCGCCATTTTAATGTGGCGTACTTCATCCGTAATGATACAGAAACGGGTCATTTCTGATGCCGTGCCCGCGGTGGTGTTAATGGCGATCATCGGCAACTGCGGTTTTGCAGAACGGTCTACACCTTCGTAATCGCGAATATCGCCGCCGTTAGCGGCCACCAGAGCGATACCTTTCGCACAATCGTGCGGAGAACCGCCGCCGAGAGAAATAACGCTATCACATTCGTTTTCTGTCAACATTTGCAGGCCAGCGGCAACGTTGCTGGTCGTGGGATTAGGATGCGTACCGTCGTAAATTACGCTGAAAATATCACGTTCCTGTAATGCCTTTTGAATCTCGCCAGCCATACCTAATTTCGTCAGCATGGCATCCGTGACAATCAGCGTACGGCGAAAACCATATTCCGCCATTGTATTCATTGCGTCTTTTAATGAATCAGCGCCAATTACATTCACGGAAGGAATAAAAAATGTTGAAGCAGCCATTGTACGATCCTTAATTACTCTAAAGAGTCAGGAAGCATACGAGTGAAATATCCAACAAAATATGATCGTGGTTGTTATTTTAATAACACCCACAATTAAAAAGCACATTAGGTTCATAATCTAATGTGCTTATTTCTTTCAATATCTATTTTGTATTAATTCATTTAATTCCTGAATTAATTGTTTCATTACTTTTCAGGGAACAGTAATGCATCGCGTAATAAATGATCATTTCCCCGACGACGCGTAAAACCAATGCGGTCAAAATATTCCAGAATCTGAATAGCCAATTTTCGTCCAACGTTAAGCCTGTCGCGAAAATCGGCAGCACAGGTCGATCCTTTCTCCTGATCCAGCTCGCGGATCATACTGGCAAAGGCCACAATCCGATCGTTACGGTAATAGCGATCTTTAACGATCGCGGTGATGATGCCTTGCTGCGCCGCTTGCCGTAACGCCATACGCATTATCTGCTCATCCGTACCGGTCTGTTTTGCCAGATCGCGTACCCACCATGGCTCATCACCAAAAAGTGATTCTACTTTTTGCCAGATAGCCTGCTGCTCATCGCTAAAACCGGCCTTATGATCGGGCAAATGCAGCCAGCCATGATGACTATGGATGACGCCGCTCTCACGCATCTTTTCAATCAGCAGCAGCACCAGTGCTTCGTCTTCCATTGGTAAAGCCATCCGGCGCAGGCGTTCGCGCCCAGGTCCTGGCTCATCACGGTGCTGGTCGTGGTAAGTCGCCAGCGTATCGAGGATTTTGCGCTGCCAGCGTGCGGCAACGGTGGCATCCAACAGACTGTATCCCGCCTGAATAAAGCCATGCTGCTCAATCAACGGACGCATGCCGTTACCGTTGAGCTGACGCGCCCATGCGAAGTCGGGAATATTCACCGCTCCACGCGTCAGATGTAGAGCCAGGGCGTCACCGTCACTTTGCGACTTCTCCAGCGCCGCCAGCCATTGTAAATACTCCGGCTTACGCTTCCCGCGACGCGGCGGATTGAGCGTTACCACGCGGGCGCCAGCCAGCGTCGTGCGGGCCGAAATATCGCGCAGCACCAGACGATCGTTATCGGCGAGCCAGAGCGGCGTATCAAACACCAGTTCCGCCAGCGTCCCTTCAAGCAGCGAGATTCTCCCGGTAACGTGGCTGGCAGCGTGGTGAATATGCAGAGGTTGCCACTGCATCAGCGGTGCCGCATGTTCTAAAGAGACAATCACGCGGGTAAACGCCTCTGGCGGCGCATCAGAAAGCAGCCAGTCGCCGCGGTTAAGTTCTTCTTTTTGCGCATCACCGGCAATATTCAGCGCAATACGTTGCCCCGCCTGTGCGCGATCGGTGGCGTGATTTTGCGCATGCAGACTACGTACGCGCATCGGTTTGTTGACGCCGGTGAGCCACAACGTGTCACCGACATTCACTTCACCGCTAAGCGCCGTCCCGGTCACCACCAGCCCCGCACCTTTGACCGTAAAGGCACGGTCAATCGCCAGGCGAAAGCTGCGATCGCAGGCATGCTCACGCGACGTCAATTGCAGCAAATGATCGCGTAGTTCTTCGATTCCACGGCCTTCACTGGCGGCCGTCACAAACAGAACCGCATCCGCGAAGCCATAGTTCTCAAGTGTGGTGTGCACCTCGGCACGCACCGCCTTGATGCGAGCTTCATCCACGCGATCGGCCTTGGTGAGCGCCACGGTGATCTGAGGATTGCCCGTCAACTGCAGAATTTGCAAATGCTCACGCGTTTGCGCCATCACGCCGTCATCACACGCCACCACCAGCAGCGCATGGTCGATGCCGCCAACACCCGCCAGCATGTTAGACAGAAACTTTTCGTGTCCGGGCACATCGATAAATCCCAGTATCCGCCCGTCCGGCTGCGGCCAGTAGGCATAGCCGAGATCGATGGTCATGCCGCGTTTTTTTTCTTCCGGCAGACGGTCGGCGTTCACGCCGGTAATCGCCTGTAATAACGTTGTTTTTCCGTGGTCAACGTGTCCGGCGGTTGCAATAATCATTTCAGCATCATCTCCATAAACCGGGTCTCGTCTTCAAGGCAGCGCAGATCCAGCCACATACGGCCATCATAAATTCGGCCAATGATCGGCACGGGCAGCGCACGCCAGCGGGCGGCCAGTGCGTCGAGGCGGCTACCGCGCCCGTCATGGGGGGTAAAGGTTAATGCTGCGCTGGGCAGCCTATCAACCGGTAGCGAGCCGCTGCCAATTTGCGACAGGCAAGGCATGACGTTCAAGGCAAATTCATCGCCGTAATGCTCAGCAAGCCGCGCCTGTAATTGTTGTGCCTGCGCGTGGACAGCCTCCTGCGAGCGAGTGAGTTGGCGTAACGTCGGCAACTTCTGCGCCAGCGCTTCCGGGTGCAGGTAGAGCCGCAGCGTCGCTTCCAGCGCTGCCAGCGTCATTTTATCAGCCCGTAATGCGCGTTTCAGCGGATGACTCTGTAAACGAGCGATCATCTCTTTTTTACCGACGATAATCCCGGCCTGCGGCCCGCCCAGCAGTTTATCCCCAGAGAAGCTCACCAGACTCACTCCAGCGGCAATCAGCTGTTGCGGCATCGGTTCCTGTGGCAATCCATACTGGCTGAGATCGACCAGCGAGCCGCTGCCGAGATCCGCCACTACCGGCACATCCAGTTCCTGACCAATGGCGGCCAGCTCAGCCTCATCCACCGACTTCGTAAAGCCTTCTATGCTGTAATTACTGGTATGGACTTTCATCAGCAGACCGGTGTTTTCATTCACCGCCTGACGGTAATCTTTCTCATGGGTCCGGTTGGTAGTACCGACTTCGCGCAGAACACATCCGGCCTGACACATCACATCCGGAATACGAAACGCGCCGCCAATTTCCACCAGCTCACCGCGCGAAACGACCACCTCTTTACCGTTAGCCGTGGCGGCCAGCATCAGTAAAACCGCTGCCGCATTGTTATTGACGATACAGGCATCCTCCGCCCCCGTCAGACGGCAGAGTAGATCCGCCAGCGCCCGATCCCGATGTCCACGTCCGGCATCATCCAGGCTATATTCCAGCGTCACCGGCGTGCGCATTGCTTGCACCACCGCCTCGATCGCATCTTCGGCCTGCGACGCGCGCCCAAGATTGGTATGCAGCACCGTTCCAGTGAGATTAATCACCGGACGCAACGCGCTTCGCGATTCTCGTTCCAGACGGGCGCTGGCTTCTTGCGCCCAGTCCTCACACCATGCCGGGAGCGCGTGCGTGTCGCGAATCGCTTCTCGGGCTTCGTCGAGCATATGACGCAGCAGGTCAACCACCCGGGTATGACCGTGAGACTCACGTAAGGCTGGGAAGGCGCTATCGCGCAATAAACGATCGATAGCGGGAAGCTGGCTGTAGAGTGAACGCATGTCGGTTGTCATGAAAGGGCCTGGCTGTTGGTGGCCCTCTCCACCGTGGAGAGGGCTATCGATATAGGGAGGATTGTACCGTGACTTTGCTCAGGCGGACATACATGCACATCAAGCCTTTGGCGGTTCTGTGCGGGCAAAACTTTCGCGTTGAAAGAGCGTTTCCACCAGTTTGACCAGACGCGGGCGGTCCACACACCAGCCGGGTGCGATCCGACGGAAATTGAGATAACCGACGGCACAAGCAATCGCGATGGTAGCCAGGTTAACCGTATCCGTTTTCAGCGTACCGTCCGCCAGATAGCCTTCCAGCATATCCAGACTACGGGTAATTTTCTCTCGCTGGCGTAACAGTTCGGTTTCTGACTGCTGCGCGGCGGGGCGAGCCTGCTCGCGTACCGAGACTAACCCCGCATCCATAATACCGTCGGCCAGCGCTTCCAGTTGACGAACTTTGAGTGCCGCTAACGGTTCACGCGGCAGCATGGCTGGCGCAATATCCAGCAGCTCTATGTATTCTGCGATGATCGGAGAGTCAAACCAGTACTCACCCTCATCGGTGACTAACGCGGGCACTTTTCCTAGCGGGTTATAACGCGCCACGCCGCTATCCGCGTTATAAGGAAGTTCATTCACAAATTCGAAGGTGATACCCTTTTCCAGTAACAGAATAGAAATTTTACGCACAAAAGGGCTGGTATAGCTGCCAATGAGTTTCATGCCGGGTCCTTTTTGCCAACAAAAATATCAGTATGGCTCAGGTCGCCGTAAATGGCAGGTGATGACGATCTCAATGATCCAAATAAAGGTAATGCATCCAGCTGGTCATGCGCAGCAGCACTTTACGCATCACTGAAACGTGAGCGAAATGGTCGGAATAGACCGCCACCTGAGCATAGATACCGTCCGGCAGCGCATCCACATCGCCATTGGGATCCAGCTCAATCGTGGCCAGCACGCCATCGGTACCCGGCACCACAGTCAGAGACTGCAATGCTCCCTGGGCCTGATAAGAACCGCCCGGCACAACCGGCAGAATGCTGGTGAGCTTGCCGGAGAATACCTGGCCTGGCAGCGCGTTGAAGACCACTTCCGCTTCATCACCCGGTTTAAGACGCAACAACGAATTCTGACGGAATTGCGCCACGATTTGCCGCTTCTGTTCCGGAATAAACACCATCACCGGGCGAAGAGGCAGCGCGGCGGCGTAGGTCCCGGGCCGAATCAGCACCTGCGTAACATAGCCGTTGCTGGGGGCACGGACGATAGTCTGCTCAAGATTGTATTTGGCTTCAGCGAGCTGAGCGCGCAGAGACGCAACCTGAGATTGCTCCCCGTTGACCATACTGTCTAACTGGCTCTGAATCTGCGTCTGCTCGGCAACGGAGCCTTTTACCAGCGCATCCTGTGCCAGGTAGTTCTGCCGCGCGTTGTCGATATCGCTTTCAGAGAAGGGATTAACCTTCGCCTGGCTGCCCTTCAAATAGCGTTGATAATCTTTATACAGACGATCGCGTTCAGCGGAAACGCGGGTAGTATTGGCGACGGCTTCAGAAAGTTGGGCTTTCAAATTGTCGATGTTGTGCGTGGCGGTAACAAGATCAGCCTGCAGTCGATCCACTCGCGCTTGATAACGCACGGGATCGAGTTTAAATAACACCTCGCCTTTTTTAATTAGCTGATTATTTTTATCTGTCACCTCACTCACAATTCCAGTGACCTGCGGGGTTAGAGGAATTGAAATAACCGCCTTTTGCGCCGTAAAGGTATACGGATGGTTATAGTTCATTAATAAGATGAGTCCCGCCACAATAAACACTCCACCTAATGCGGCGGTGGCAAGCGTCCATTGGTTTACAGGAATACGGAATATTTTAAAGATGGCCCAGGCAAATGCCACGTAAGTCAGGACAATCAACAAATCCATGATCAAATCTCCGGAAAGGTGGAGTTATCGTCTTTTTTCTCCCCATCCAGTCTTTTTTCCAACTGGGTGATGCGCGTAGCCAGCGCGGCAACTTCAGGGTCAGGTTCCTTTCCGGTTGGCGTAATGTGTGACTGCATCCCCCAGCCTCGTTCTGGCTGATAGAGCGTGGCCCAAATCCACAGGAACGGCCAAATCACATGCAGTGTAAAAAGGCTCACCCAGCCCGCCGTATGAATGGCATCGGCATGGGGATGATTGCGCTTCTTAGCCATGTTATAGGGAATATCATGGATAGCGATGATTCCGTAAAACAGAACCAGAAAAACGAAGATCAGCACACCTAACGCGAAATAGTTTAGAAACATACCCGCCTCGTATTCACGCTAATCAGAGCTTTCAATTGCAGGCAGCCGAAAGGAGTCATGGCTGGTAATTTGAACATAATTGCAGTTAGTCATTTTCGCCATCCCATCAGGGTAAAAATTTGCAGGTTGACGGCTCGCGAGGTAGCAACAAGAAATGGATGATGAAACAGAATCCGCGCCAGATCACACCAGGAGAAATCCAGGCAAATATTTATTGCGAAGCAGATCACAAATACTCAACAAACAGCCAAAGCAAAAACGTGAACAAGTTCACATTTAAGTGTCTTTTTCAGCGCATTCTTGCGTAATGATGTTTTTTTATACTGGTAATTTGTGATCAAAATCACATTAAGTAATACCGTAAACCCTATATTTACGTGACATTGATCACACTAAAAGTCGTCGACTGGACAGTTGAACGATTCAGTGCCAGATTTCGCAGTATCTACAGGGTCCGGCTACCTCCTGCCGCTACATTAACAAACCTCGGGCTTTTAGCCTGCGCGACAGCAAACATAAGAAGGGGTGTTTTTATGTCATCCGATATTAAGATCAAGGTGCAAAGCTTTGGTCGATTCCTCAGCAACATGGTGATGCCAAATATCGGCGCGTTTATCGCGTGGGGTATTATCACCGCATTATTCATTCCGACAGGGTGGTTGCCGAACGAAACGCTGGCGAAGCTGGTCGGCCCAATGATCACCTATCTGCTGCCGCTGTTGATCGGTTATACCGGTGGTAAGCTGGTTGGCGGCGAGCGTGGCGGTGTGGTCGGTGCTATCACCACCATGGGCGTTATCGTCGGTGCGGATATGCCGATGTTCCTCGGCGCGATGATCGCAGGTCCGCTGGGCGGCTGGGCTATCAAACATTTCGATGGCTGGGTAGACGGTAAGATCAAGTCCGGTTTCGAAATGCTGGTGAATAACTTCTCCGCTGGCATCATCGGGATGATCCTCGCCATTCTGGCATTCCTTGGCATTGGCCCATTGGTTGAAGCACTGTCCAAAATCCTGGCGGCAGGCGTTAACTTCATGGTTGTCCATGACATGCTGCCGCTGGCGTCAATCTTCGTTGAACCGGCGAAAATCCTGTTCCTCAACAACGCCATCAACCACGGTATTTTCTCACCGTTGGGTATTCAGCAGTCCCATGAGATGGGCAAATCCATCTTCTTCCTGATTGAAGCTAACCCGGGTCCGGGTATGGGCGTTCTGCTGGCATACATGTTCTTCGGTCGCGGCAGCGCTAAACAGTCTGCAGGCGGCGCGGCTATCATCCACTTCCTGGGTGGTATCCACGAAATTTACTTCCCGTACGTGCTGATGAACCCGCGTCTGATCCTGGCCGTTATTCTCGGCGGTATGACTGGCGTATTTACACTGACTATCCTGAACGGCGGTCTGGTATCTCCGGCCTCTCCGGGTTCTATTCTGGCTGTACTGGCAATGACGCCGAAGGGCGCATACTTCGCTAACATCGCAGCTATCTGTGCTGCAATGGCGGTCTCCTTTGTGGTCTCAGCCATTCTGCTGAAAACCAGCAAAGTGAAAGAAGAAGATGACATTGAAGCCGCAACCCGTCGTATGAACGACATGAAAGCGGAATCCAAAGGCGCATCTCAGCTGGCAGCGGGTGACGTTACCAACGACCTGAGCCATGTGCGTAAAATCATTGTTGCCTGCGATGCCGGCATGGGTTCCAGCGCCATGGGTGCGGGCGTACTGCGTAAGAAAGTGCAGGATGCCGGTCTGTCTCAGATTTCCGTCACCAATAGCGCGATCAACAATCTGCCGCCGGATGTGGATCTGGTCATTACCCACCGTGACCTGACCGAACGCGCTATGCGCCAGGTTCCGCAGGCACAGCACATTTCACTGACCAACTTCCTCGACAGCGGTCTGTACTCCAATCTGACCGAACGTTTGGTCGCTGCGCAGCGCCACAACGTGAACGAAGAGAAAGTCCGCGATCACCTGAAAGACAGCTTTGAAGAGGGTGATACCCACCTGTTCAAACTGGGTGCGGAGAATATCTTCCTTGGCCGTAAAGCCACCAACAAAGAAGAAGCGATTCGCTTTGCCGGTGAGCAATTGGTGAAAGGCGGCTACGTTGAGCCAGAGTACGTCGAGGCGATGCTGGACCGCGAAAAACTGACCCCAACTTACCTCGGCGAGTCCATCGCTGTACCGCACGGTACGGTTGAAGCCAAAGACCGCGTGCTGAAAACCGGCGTGGTATTCTGCCAGTATCCAGAAGGCGTACGTTTCGGTGAAGAAGAAGACGATATCGCCCGCCTGGTCATTGGTATCGCTGCACGTAACAACGAGCACATCCAGGTGATCACCAGTCTGACTAACGCGCTGGATGACGAATCCGTGATCGAACGTCTGGCCCATACCACCAGCGTGGATGAAGTTCTGGAGCTGCTGGCTGGTCGTAAGTAAACCCCGTTGCCCGATGGCGCTACGCTAATCGGGCCTACGGTTTCCTCTCCCGCAAGGGAGAGGGTTTGGGTGAGGGGAAATCTATGCAGTCCCTCACCCCAGCCCTCTTGGGTAAAAAACATTAATGAAGGTTAATACTATGAAAGCATTACATTTTGGCGCAGGTAATATCGGTCGTGGCTTTATCGGCAAACTGCTGGCGGACGCGGGGATACAGCTGACGTTCGCGGATGTAAACCAGGTCGTGCTCGATGCCCTGAATGCCCGTCATAGCTATCAGGTTCATGTGGTCGGTGAAAACGAGCAGGTTGATACCGTTTCCGGCGTCAACGCCGTAAGCAGTATCGGCGATGATGTCGTCGACCTGATTGCTCAGGTAGATTTAATCACCACCGCCGTCGGTCCGGTCGTGCTTGAGCGTATCGCTCCGGCCATCGCCAAAGGGCTGGTGAAACGCAAAGCGCAGGGTATCGTGGCTCCGCTGAATATCATCGCCTGTGAGAACATGGTGCGCGGAACAACCCAGTTGAAAGGCCACGTCATGAACGCGCTGGCAGATGAAGACAAAGCCTGGGTTGAAGAACATGTAGGCTTCGTCGATTCCGCCGTAGATCGCATCGTTCCCCCTTCAGCTTCTGCAACCAACGATCCGCTGGAAGTCACCGTCGAAACCTTCAGTGAGTGGATTGTCGACAAAACGCAATTCAAAGGCGAACTGCCAAACATCCCGGGAATGGAATTAACTGATAACCTGATGGCATTTGTCGAACGTAAACTCTTCACGCTGAACACCGGGCATGCTATAACCGCGTACCTCGGAAAATTGACCGGTCATCAGACCATCCGTGACGCGATTCTCGACGAGAAAATCCGTGCAGTGGTTAAAGGTGCGATGGAAGAGAGCGGCGCGGTACTGATCAAACGCTATGGCTTTGATGCGGCAAAACATGCAGCATATATTCAGAAAATCCTCGGTCGCTTTGAAAACCCGTATCTGAAAGATGACGTTGAGCGCGTTGGCCGTCAGCCACTGCGTAAACTGAGCGCGGGCGATCGTCTGATTAAACCGCTGCTGGGCACGCTGGAGTACGGCCTGCCGCACGCGAATCTGGTCACCGGTATTGCAGCAGCGATGCATTATCGCAGTGAAGAAGATCCGCAGGCACAGGAACTGGCCGCGCTGATTGACGAAAAAGGTCCGCAGGCCGCGCTGGCGCAGGTTTCCGGTCTGGATGCCAATAGTGATGTGGTGGCGGAGGCGGTTAACGCATATAACGCGACCAAATGATTGAGAATGTGGCGCAGGTCAGCCTGCGCCCAAATGACAGATTGTCAGATATGCAGGCAATAATGGAACAAACGCAGGCCTTTGAAAATCGTGTGCTTGAGCGTCTGAATGCTGGCAAAACCGTACGCAGCTTCCTCATCACCGCCGTAGAACTGCTCACCGAGGCGGTGAATATCCTTGTGCTTCAGGTATTTCGCAAAGATGACTATGCGGTAAAATATGCTGTAGAACCGTTGCTTGACGGCGATGGACCGCTGGGCGATCTTTCCGTTCGTCTGAAACTCATTTACGGTCTGGGCGTACTCAGCCGCCCGGAGTATGAAGATGCGGAACTGCTGATGGCGCTGCGGGAAGAGTTAAACCATGACGGCAATGAATACGCGTTCACCGACGACGAGATTCTTGGTCCGTTTGGCGAACTTCACTGCGTGGCGGCACTCCCGCCGCCGCCACAGTTTGATACCTCAGACTCAGGTTTGCACGCTATGCAGATCCAGCGCTACCAGCAAATGGTGCGCTCCACGATGGTACTTTCCCTGACCGAGCTGATTTCTAAAATCAGCTTAAAAAAAGCCTTTCAAAAATAAGAGCCTGCCGGCTTACTTCTCTTCCTGCTGCGGTCGATACAGCTGCCGATAGTACGCCAGACGTTGCAGATACAGCTGCGCGTTCTCCTGTGGTATTTCAGAAGGGACTACGTCGCGCGGCGGTGTTTTATTCAAATATTCGCGAAAAGCCTGGCTAGAAGCCATAAAATCGACCGTCTTATCAATTAAAGCCGAAACGTTCTCACCTATTTTCGCCATAATCTTCCCTCCTCCATGTATTAACCGCACCCAGCCTGTGCGGTTGCTCATTTAAGTTTAGGATCGGTTGGGCGATTATATTGAGGAAAACGTGCTTCGCTATAAACCTGCCAACAAAAAGCGCCATGGCCAATCTTATCGCTTAAAGTTCCTTATTAATCAAAAAAGTAGCATTACCATTAGCTGAATAATACTTACAGCATTTGATTATTTATCTTCGATGAGTTGTGAATAATCCCGCTCTGCGCGCATACTATAGGATATTCATCCTATTTTTATCAGAAGCTATCCTATGAAAGAAGTCGAAAAAAACGAAATTAAACGCCTGAGCGATCGTCTTGACGCAATCCGCCACCAGCAGGCTGACCTGTCCCTGGTTGAAGCCGCCGACAAATATGCCGAGCTTGAGCAAGAGAAAGAAACACTGGAAACTGAGATCGCACGACTGCGTGAAGTGCACGGTCAGAAGCTGAGCAAAGAAGCGCAAAAGCTCAGCAAACTCCCGTTCCGTCGTGCCATCACCAAAAAAGAACAGGCCGACATGGGCAAGCTGAAGAAGAGCGTGCGCGGCCTGATCGTCGTTCACCCGATGACCGAACTTGGCCGTGAAATGGGCCTGAAAGAGATGACGGGCTTCGCGAAAAACGAGTTCTAGTCTGCCACCGGGCAACACTCGCTTGCCCGGTTCTTCGCTTCCCCTCGCAATTGGCCCTACCAATTTCAGTCAGATCCTACCAACACCTCACATTTCATTAAAATGTGCGTACATTACCGTTGCCAACAAATAACATTTGATTAACCATTCATTGTCATTACCCCTACACAACAATATTGGCAGGGCCACTTTTACACATAATGTGACGAAGAGATGAGCACAGACTCATTGCATTATGTCAGCGGCCCCCAGGAGACCTGCAATGAATCTCTGGCAACAAAACTACGACCCGGCCGGTAACATCTGGCTTTCAAGCCTGATTGCCTCGCTACCTATTCTGTTCTTTTTCTTCGCGCTGATTAAGCTCAAGCTGAAAGGCTATATTGCGGCATCGTGGACGGTGGTGATCGCGTTGTCGGTCGCCTTATTGTTCTACAAAATGCCGGTCGATCACGCGCTGGCTTCTGTGGTGTACGGTTTCTTCTATGGTCTGTGGCCGATTGCCTGGATCATTATCGCCGCGGTATTCGTCTATAAAATCTCGGTAAAAACCGGGCAGTTCGACATTATCCGTTCGTCGATTCTCTCCATCACTCCTGACCAACGTCTGCAAATGATCATCGTGGGCTTCTGTTTTGGGGCGTTTCTGGAAGGTGCCGCTGGCTTTGGTGCGCCCGTCGCAATTACCGCTGCGTTGCTGGTTGGCCTCGGCTTTAACCCGCTGTATGCGGCAGGGTTATGCCTGATTGTGAACACCGCGCCGGTGGCGTTTGGTGCAATGGGTATTCCAATTCTGGTTGCCGGTCAGGTCACCGGGCTGGACAGCTTTGAAATCGGCCAGATGGTGGGTCGCCAGTTGCCGTTCCTGACGATTATCGTACTGTTCTGGATCATGGCGATTATGGACGGCTGGCGCGGCGTGAAAGAGACCTGGCCTGCGGTAATGGTCGCTGGTGGTTCGTTTGCTATCGCGCAGTACCTCAGCTCGAACTTTATCGGGCCGGAACTGCCGGACATCATCTCTTCTCTGGTTTCTCTGGTCTGCCTGACGCTGTTCCTGAAACGCTGGCAGCCAGTGCGCATCTTCCGCTTTGGCGACATGGGCGCTTCCCAGGTTGATCAGACGCTGACTCGCACCCGTTATACCGTTGGACAGGTGGTTCGCGCCTGGTCTCCATTCCTGTTCCTGACCGCCACCGTCACACTGTGGAGCATCCCGCCGTTTAAAGCGCTGTTTGCCCCTGGCGGCACGATGTACCACTGGGTGGTCAATATTCCGGTGCCATTCCTCGACAAACTGGTAGCCCGCATGCCGCCGGTGGTACACGAAGCCACAGCCTACGCGGCGGTGTACAAGTTCGACTGGTTCTCGGCAACCGGTACCGCCATTCTGTTTGCCGCGCTGCTGTCAATCGTCTGGCTGAAAATGAAGCCGTCTGCCGCTCTGCAAACCTTTGGCAGCACGCTAAAAGAGCTGGCGCTGCCCATCTACTCCATCGGAATGGTACTGGCATTCGCGTTTATCTCTAACTACTCGGGGCTGTCTTCAACGCTGGCATTGGCGCTGGCGCACACCGGCCACGCCTTTACCTTCTTCTCGCCGTTCCTCGGCTGGCTGGGGGTATTCCTGACCGGTTCAGACACCTCATCAAACGCACTGTTCGCGGCTCTGCAGGCAACGGCAGCTCAGCAAATTGGCGTCTCTGATGTACTGCTGGTTGCGGCGAATACCACCGGTGGCGTGACCGGTAAGATGATCTCCCCGCAGTCAATCGCCATCGCCTGTGCGGCCGTGGGGCTGGTGGGTAAAGAATCTGACCTGTTCCGCTTTACCGTGAAACACAGCCTTATTTTCACCTGTATGGTGGGTGTGATCACCACGCTGCAGGCCTATGTCTTAACCTGGATGATTCCATGATAGTGATGCCCAGACGCCTGTCAGACGAGGTCGCATCTCGTGTGCGGGCGCTGATTAAAGAACAACAGCTGGAGGCGGGCATGAAATTGCCCGCTGAGCGCCAACTGGCCATACAGCTCGGCGTATCCCGTAACTCACTGCGCGAGGCGTTAGCCAAGCTGGTAAGTGAAGGCGTGCTGATTAGCCGTCGTGGCGGCGGGACGTTTATCCGTTGGCAGCATGAACCGTGGTCCGAACAAAACATTGTCCAGCCACTGAAAAGCCTGATGGCGGACGACCCTGATTACAGCTTCGATATTCTCGAAGCCCGCCACGCCATCGAGGCCAGCACCGCCTGGCACGCCGCCATGCGCGCCACGGCCGCCGACAAAGAGAAAATCAGGCTCTGTTTCGAGGCCACACAAAGTGAAGATCCGGATCTCGCTTCACAAGCAGACGTTCGCTTTCACCTTGCCATCGCTGAAGCCTCGCATAACGTGGTGTTGCTACAAACCATGCGTGGTTTCTTCGACGTATTGCAGTCTTCGGTAAAACAGAGTCGCCAACGTATGTACCTGGTGCCGCCGGTGTTTTCACAGCTCACAGAACAACACCTTGCTGTGCTGGACGCGATTGTCGCTGGGGACGCCGACGGCGCGCGAAAGGCAATGATGGCGCATCTCAGTTTTGTCCATACCACCATTAAACGCTTTGATGAAGACCAGGCCCGCCAGGCGCGTATCACCCGTCTGCCCGGTGACCATAATGAAATTAGCAGGGAGAACAACACATGATTATTTCAGCAGCCAGCGATTATCGCGCCGCAGCCCAGCGCATTCTGCCTCCTTTCCTGTTCCACTACATTGACGGTGGGGCGTACGCGGAGCATACCCTGCGCCGTAACGTGGAAGATTTATCAGAGGTGGCACTACGCCAGCGCGTGCTGAAGAACATGTCAGATCTTAGTCTGGAAACCACCCTGTTTAACGAAAAACTGTCGATGCCAGTAGCCCTCGCGCCTGTCGGTTTGTGCGGCATGTACGCACGCAGGGGCGAAGTTCAGGCTGCCGCCGCCGCTGATGCCAAAGGCATACCATTTACGCTTTCGACGGTATCCGTCTGCCCAATTGAAGAAGTCGCCCCGACCATCAAGCGTCCGATGTGGTTCCAGCTTTACGTCCTGCGCGATCGCGGCTTTATGCGTAACGCCCTGGAACGCGCCAAAGCCGCAGGCTGCTCCACGCTGGTTTTTACCGTCGATATGCCCACGCCCGGCGCACGCTATCGTGACGCTCATTCAGGTATGAGCGGACCAAATGCGGCACTCCGTCGTTACTGGCAGGCAGTTACCCATCCACAATGGGCATGGGACGTTGGCCTGAACGGTCGGCCGCATGATTTAGGCAATATTTCGACGTATCTTGGCAAGCCCACCGGCCTTGAGGATTACATCGGTTGGCTGGCGAATAACTTCGATCCGTCCATCTCCTGGAAAGACCTCGAGTGGATCCGTGAGTTCTGGGATGGCCCGATGGTGATCAAAGGGATCCTCGATCCAGAAGATGCCCGCGACGCCGTGCGCTTTGGCGCCGACGGGATTGTGGTTTCCAACCACGGTGGGCGCCAGCTAGATGGCGTGCTTTCTTCCGCCCGCGCGCTGCCCGCCATTGCCGATGCGGTAAAAGGCGATATCGCGATTCTGGCCGACAGCGGGATCCGCAACGGTCTGGACGTGGTGCGCATGATTGCGCTGGGTGCGGATAGCGTGCTGCTGGGCCGTGCTTACCTGTACGCGCTGGCAACCCACGGCCAGGCCGGTGTGGCGAATCTGCTGAACCTGATCGAGAAAGAGATGAAGGTAGCAATGACCCTGACCGGTGCGAAATCCATTAGCGAAATCAGCCGCGATTCACTGGTACAGGAACTGGGCAAGAGCCTGCCTGCCGCATTGGCTCCTCTGGTCCAGGGTGATGCCGCGTGAGGGTGAATTAAATATCTGTTATTCTGCCCCCCGTTATTAAGGGGGCAGTATGCTTAACATCGTTTTGTTCGAACCAGAAATCCCGCCAAATACCGGCAATATTATCCGTCTTTGCGCCAATACCGGCTTTCGTCTGCATATTATTGAGCCAATGGGCTTTACCTGGGACGACAAGCGCCTGCGTCGCGCAGGGCTGGATTACCATGAATTTACCGCCGTGCTGCGCCACCCTGATTATGCCACTTTCGTCGCCGCAGAAAATCCGCAACGTCTGTTTGCCCTGACCACCAAAGGTACGCCAGCGCATAGCGCAGTAAACTATCAGGATGGCGATTATCTGATGTTTGGCCCGGAAACACGCGGTCTGCCAGCCAGCATTCTCGACGCGTTACCAGCCGAACAAAAAATTCGTATTCCGATGATGCCGGACAGTCGCAGCATGAACCTGTCTAACGCGGTGTCGGTAGTGGTGTATGAAGCCTGGCGCCAGTTAGGTTATCCTGGCGCGGTATTGCGTAGTTGATTTGTGTCGGGTGCGGCTAACGCCTTATCCGACCTACGGCAGAATTTAACGTTTACTTTTCGAGCGTTATCGGCGCAGTCAGGTTGAACATGGACTGCGCGCAGTACGTGAGGATGGCGAGCACAGTCCTGGTTCAAGATGACAAGTAAGATAGCTCGAAATCAGATGCCATCGCCATACTCAAACGTATGATGTATCCCGTTGAAATGCTGATCCATATCCATAGACGGCTTATCGCTGTCAGGCTTGCCGACGATGCGCGCCGGAACGCCTGCGGCAGTAGTATGCGGGGGAACAGGCTGTAAAACGACGGAACCTGCGCCAATCTTCGCGCCACGCCCGACTTCAATATTGCCGAGAATTTTTGCTCCCGCACCAATCATCACACCTTCACGAATTTTAGGATGACGGTCACCGCCGGATTTACCGGTCCCGCCAAGCGTGACAGATTGCAAAATAGAGACGTCGTTTTCAATCACCGCAGTTTCACCGACCACAATACCGGTGGCGTGATCGAGCATAATCCCCCGGCCAATTTTTGCCGCCGGGTGAATGTCTACCTGAAAGCTAACGGACACCTGATTTTGCAGAAAGATCGCCAGCGCCTGACGCCCCTGGTGCCACAGCCAGTGACCGATACGATAGGCCTGAAGCGCGTGAAAACCCTTCAGATAAAGAAGTGGGGTGGAATATTTATCGACGGCCGGGTCACGCGTGCGCACCGCCTGAATATCACAAGCCGCCGAAGCAATCATTTCAGGATCGGCCGCGTAGGCCTCTTCCACGACTTCTCGAATCGCAATGGCAGGCATGATCGGAGAAGCGAGTTTATTCGCCAGCATATAACTCAGCGCACTGCCGAGGTTTTCATGCTTGAGCAGCGTTGCGTGGTAAAAACTGGCTAGCATTGGCTCACATTCCGCCAGTGCCCGGGCTTCCGCTTTAATGTTTTTCCAGACGATATCCAGTTCTTCACACGGCATTGCATACTCCAGAAGGTAGCAAAACGACCAACCCGTTCTACGCGGGTCGGGTCGTTAGATTGAAACGGTTCCTTACGGCTAGTGGCTGCTTCGCTCGTCCTTGCGCGCACGACCTAATAACGTCAATGCTGCCTCGCGCGCATTTTTTCCGCAATACAATACTTGATAAATTTCCTCGGTTATTGGCATCTCAACACCAAAACGGTGCGCCAATTCACGAACTTCTTTCGTATTGCGGTAGCCTTCAACCACCTGACCAATCTTGTCCTGCGCGCCCTGCACGTCCATACCCTGGCCGAGCATCATGCCAAAACGACGGTTACGCGACTGGTTGTCGGTACAGGTCAGCACCAGATCGCCTAAACCCGCCATCCCCATAAAGGTGGCAGGATCGGCACCCAGCGCCGCGCCAAGGCGAGACATTTCGGTCAGTCCGCGGGTGATCAATGCGGTTCGCGCATTCGCGCCGAAGCCGATGCCGTCAGACATCCCCGCGCCAATAGCAATAACGTTTTTCACCGCGCCGCCAAGCTGCACGCCAATGAAATCCGGGTTGCTGTAAACGCGGAAGCTTTTACCGCAGTGCAGCAACTGCTGGAGATCGTCAGCAAAGGTGTCGTCCGTCGAGGCCAGAGAGATCGCCGTCGGCATACCTGCTGCCAGCTCTTTGGCGAACGTCGGACCGGAGATGACCGCCAGTGGAATAGCATCCCCCAGCGCTTCGCGTGCGACGTCCTGCAGCAGACGTCCCGTTTCCGCTTCCAGACCTTTTGTCGCCCAGACCAGCCTCGCGTCAGGACGCATCAGCGGTTTGATGTTACGCAGCACTTCGCCAAAGACGTGGCTCGGCACCACCACCAGGATATTACGACTGGCGGCCAGCGCAGTGGCTAAATCACTTTCCAGGCGCAGCGTTTCGGGAAAAGGCACATCAGGGAGGAACGCGACGTTGCAGCGATCGTGCTCAAGGGTCGCGATATGTTTCGGATCATGGCCCCACAGGACAACCTGATGGCCATTTCTTGCCAGGGTGATGGCAAGAGCGGTGCCGTACGAGCCGGCACCAATCACAGTCATTGAAGCATTACTTTGGTTCATCAGGCATCCTGATGTTCTTCAGTACCTTCGCCAGCCTGCTGCTGTAAATAGTTCATGAACAGCGCATCAAAGTTGACCGGCGCAAGGTTCAGTTGCGGGAATGTACCGCGTGAAACCAGGCTGGTGATGCATTCACGAGCATACGGGAACAGAATGTTCGGGCAGTATGCGCCAAGGCAATGCGCCATCTGAGTCCCTTCAATACCACTGATGGAGAAAATACCGCCCTGCTGAACTTCGCACAGGAACGCAGTTTCTTCACCCAGGGAAGCCGTTACGGTGACACGCAGCACTACTTCATACACATCATCTGCCAGTTGGGTAGAGGCGGTATCAAGATCAAGTTTAACCTCTGGCTGCCAATCTTTCTGGAAAACATGCGGTGCATTTGGCGCTTCGAAAGATACATCCTTGGTATAAATACGTTGGATCTGGAAAGCCATTTCAGTGTTATTTTGTTCTGACATGTTGAGAAAACCCTTTAGTGTTGTCCTTTAAATACTATCCGTACGCCTTAACGCAGCAGGGGATCAAGTCCACCACGCGCATCCAACGCATACAAGTCGTCACAACCACCAATGTGCTGTGCATCAATAAAAATCTGTGGAACCGTTGTACGGCCACTGCGCTTGATCATCTCTTCACGCTTCACGGCATCGCCGTCAATCGGAAGTTCCTGGAAACTCACCCCCTTGCTGTTCAACAGCGCTTTTGCACGATGGCAAAACGGGCAGGTTGCTTTGGTATAGATCTCAATATTGGCCATGACTTATCTCCAGTGTTCTTTTACCCTGCAGGATAAAAACGGCGGGTAAATTACTTGCCGCGAACCAGTGGCAGATTCTCACCACTCCAGCCCGCTACGCCGTCTTTCAGTACAGATACCTGCTCAAAACCGGCTTTAATCAGCGCAGTTGCTGAATCCTGGCACTGCATACCAGAGCCATCAACCACAATAACAGGTTTGTTTTTGTGTTTTTCCAGCTCGCCAAAATTGTTGGCTTTGATTTCGCTCGGCAGCAGGTTAGTAGAGCCTGCGATATGACCTTTGCGGAAGTCGTCGCGCTGACGTAAATCGACGATAACGGCGTCTTCTTTATTGATGAGACGTGTAGCTTCGCCGCGCGTAATCACCTTCACTTTTGAGGTCAGGCTCTTAAACGTGGTAAACAATACAGCCGCCAGTAACGCAATCCAGGCGATACTCAAGACAGGGTGGCGACTAACAAATTGCATAATTTCTTGCATGGGGGGTAACAACTCCCGACTCAGTGATTAAAAAAACCAGGAAAGGAGTATACCTGCGCGTTGGCGCAAATACAGCCAGAGCGTGCATTGGATTGCATTTTTGCGGGGCGCTACGGAAAAAAAAATGTAAATCAGTGTTCACCCTGGCACGCGATCCCCCATTATTTGATCTTCGGGGGCTACTTTATCGATTCAGCTGTAGTAAAATTATGCAATTATTTTTTATCTATTGAGTGTGAGGTTGTCGCAATGTCGGTTTCTAAAAAACCTATGGTACTGGTGATTCTGGATGGCTATGGCTATCGTGAAGACAGCCAGGATAACGCCATCTTTAATGCCAAAACCCCGGTAATGGATGCTCTGTGGGCAAAACGTCCGCATACCTTGATTGATGCGTCTGGTCTGGAAGTCGGTCTGCCCGATCGCCAGATGGGCAACTCCGAAGTGGGTCACGTCAACCTGGGCGCGGGCCGCATCGTTTATCAGGACCTGACCCGTCTGGATGTTGAAATCAAAGAACGTACATTCTTCGCCAACCCGGTGCTGACCGATGCGGTCGACCAGGCAAAAAATAGCGGTAAAGCGGTACACATCATGGGTCTGCTCTCTGCTGGCGGCGTTCACAGCCACGAAGATCACATCATGGCGATGGTAGAAATGGCCGCTGAACGCGGTGCTGAGAAAATCTATCTGCACGCTTTCCTTGATGGCCGTGATACCCCGCCGCGCAGCGCTGAACATTCCCTGCAGAAATTCGAAGAGAAATTTGCCGCACTGGGCAAAGGTCGCGTAGCGTCCATCATTGGCCGTTACTATGCCATGGACCGCGACAACCGTTGGGATCGCGTGGAGCAGGCTTATGACCTGATGACGCTGGCAAAAGGCGAATTCCAGTTCGCTACAGCTGTTGAAGGTCTGCAGGCGGCTTATGCCCGTGACGAAAACGACGAATTCGTTAAAGCCACCGTGATCCGTGCTGAAGGCCAGGCTGAAGCTGCTATGGAAGACGGTGATACGCTGATTTTCATGAACTTCCGTGCTGACCGTGCGCGTGAAATCACCCGTGCGTTTGTTAACGCTGACTTCGACGGCTTCGCCCGTAAGAAAGTCGTTAACCTCAACTTTGTGATGCTGACCGAATACGCGGCCGACATCAAAACTGCGGTTGCTTACCCACCAGCATCTCTGGCCAACACCCTTGGCGAGTGGATGGCGAAGAACGACAAAACGCAGTTGCGTATTTCCGAAACCGAAAAATACGCGCACGTGACCTTCTTCTTTAACGGCGGTGTAGAAGAGCCGTTCAAAGGCGAAGACCGTATTCTGATCAACTCACCGAAAGTCGCGACCTACGATCTGCAGCCGGAAATGAGCTCTGCTGAGCTGACCGAAAAACTGGTTGCTGCGATTGAGAGTGGGAAATACGACACCATCATTTGTAACTACCCGAACGGCGATATGGTGGGTCACACCGGGGTGATGGAAGCAGCGGTTAAAGCGGTTGAAGCGCTGGATCACTGCGTTGAGCAGGTGGCTAAAGCGGTTGAATCCGTTGGCGGCCAGTTGTTGATCACTGCAGACCATGGTAACGCAGAGCAAATGCGCGATCCGTCCACCGGTCAGGCGCATACTGCGCACACCAACCTGCCCGTTCCGCTGATTTATGTCGGTGGCAAAAACGTCAAAGCAGTTGAAGGCGGCAAACTTTCTGATATCGCCCCGACCATGCTGACGCTGATGGGTATGGAAATCCCGCAAGAGATGACTGGTAAGCCGCTGTTCATCGTGGAATAATCCCTCCCCATGAGGGGAAAGGCGATTAATACCATCACCCGGGCCGTGAAACTGCGTAAGTTTTCAGTCAGGCCCTTGTTCTACGCCAGCGCGCTTAGCGCTGGCGTATTGCTGTGCGCCTTTACCGCCCACGCGGACGAACGCGATCAGCTTAAATCTATTCAGGCTGATATCGCGGCAAAAGAACGCGCGGTACGCCAACAGCAACAACAACGCTCCACCCTCCTCGCTCAACTAAAAGCTCAGGAACAGGCTATCGCCGTGGCCGCAAGGCAACTGCGCGAAACACAAAACTCACTGGCGCAGTTGAATGCGCAAATCGCTGAGATGAACGCCGCACTCGCGAAGCTGGAAAAACAGCGGGCCGCACAAGAACGCAGCCTGGCAGCCCAGCTCGATGCAGCATTTCGTCAGGGCGAACACACCGGCATTCAGCTCATCCTAAGCGGTGAAGAGAGCCAGCGCGGGCAACGTCTACAGGCCTATTTCGGCTACCTGAACCAGGCGAGGCAAGAAACTATCGCGCAACTGAAACAAACCCGCGAAGAGGTCGACTCGCAAAAAGCCGAGCTTGAAGATAAGCAAAGCGAACAGCAGACGTTACTGTACGAACAGCGCGCCCAGCAGGCTAAACTGGAGCAGGCGCGTAATGAACGCCAGAAAACGCTCTCGGGTCTGGAATCATCGATTCAACAAGGTCAGCAGCAACTGGGCGAAATGCGCGCCAACGAATCACGCCTGCGCAACAGCATTGCTCGCGCCGAAGCCGCAGCCAAAGCACGCGCAGAACGTGAAGCCCGCGAGGCGCAAGCCGTACGCGATAAGCAGCAGGATGCGTCACGAAAAGGCTCAACCTACAAGCCAACCGAAAGCGAAAAATCTCTGATGTCGCGTACCGGTGGTTTAGGTTCGCCGCGCGGCCAGGCATTCTGGCCCGTTCGTGGTCCAACGCTACATCGCTATGGCGAACAGCTGCAGGGTGAGCTACGTTGGAAGGGGATGGTTATTGGCGCATCCGAAGGCACCGAAGTTAAAGCTATTGCCGATGGTCGCGTCATTCTCGCGGACTGGCTGCAGGGCTATGGCCTGGTGGTGGTCGTTGAGCACGGTAAAGGCGATATGAGCCTGTACGGTTATAACCAGAGCGCGCTGGTCAGCGTCGGTACACAGGTTCGCGCCGGGCAACCTATTGCACTTGTGGGTAGCAGCGGCGGTCAGGGCAGGCCAGCACTCTATTTCGAAATTCGTCGCCAGGGTCAGGCGGTCAATCCACAGCCGTGGTTGGGAAGATAAGTTTTGCCTCATTTTCGTCGTCTGGTACTCTCTCTCGCCAGCCTGCTGGCCTTCGCAACACCTGTATTTGCTGGCAAACTCGCCATCGTCATTGATGATTTCGGCTACCGTCCGCACACTGAAAATCAGGTGCTGGCGATGCCTTCCACAGTCTCTGTTGCCGTTCTGCCAAACGCGCCACATGCGCGTGAAATGGCGACTAAAGCGCATAACAGCGGGCATGAAGTGTTGATCCACCTGCCGATGGCGCCACTGAGCAAGCAGCCATTAGAGAAAGATACTTTGCGCCCGGAAATGAGCAGCGAAGAGATTGAGCGGATTATTCGCGACGCGGTCAGCAAAGTACCGAATGCGGTCGGACTGAACAACCATATGGGCAGCGCGATGACCTCCAGCCTGTTCGGCATGCAGAAGGTGATGCAGGCACTGGAGCGCTACGATCTCTACTTTCTGGACAGCATGACCATCGGCAACAGTCAGGCAATGCGCGCAGCATCAGGAACTGGCGTGAAGGTCATCAAACGCAAAGTCTTCCTCGATGATACGCAAAACGAAGCCGACATTCGCCGTCAGTTCAATCGTGCCGTCGAGCTTGCGCGCCGCAACGGCTCAGCAATTGCCATTGGGCACCCACACCCTTCGACGGTTCGTGTTCTGCAGCAGATGCTTTATAACTTGCCAGCGGACATCACACTGGTTCGCCCAAGCAGCCTGCTCAATGAACCACAGGTGGATACGTCCAGACCAAACTTCACATCGCCGAAGAACGGTACGCCAGATACGCCGCGTAACCCTTTCCGCGGTGTAAATTTGTGCAAACCGAAGAAACCGATAGAGCCGGTTTACAACAGCCGCTTCTTCAGTGTGCTCGGTGAAAGCATCACCCAAAGCACGCTGGTGCAGTACATGCGCCTGCAGTGGCAGGGCTGGCAATAATTAGTCTTTAATATCCAGCGTTAAATGGGCCAGGCGGCGCGGCGTCAGTGATTTATCGCGCCACTGACTAAAGCGGATGGCCCACAATAGCACCTGATAACCCAGCTTAACGCTGCAAATATTGCTCACCATGCGCTTGAACATACCCGACACGAAAACCTCGGCAATCATACGCTGGCGGATTTTTTCATCCGGCTCTTTTCGGATGCAATGACAAACGCGTAGCGCTTCATAAATCACCTGCTGTTTGAACTCGGGGTAAATGGGAATGCGTCCGGCGTAATCATGATTCATCTTATCCAGCAGACGGGTAATTTTGATGTAGTGGCGCTGGTAAGCCAGGTTCTTCTCTCCGGTACGCGGCAGACGACTGACGGACGCACCGTGCAGGAAGTATTTGTAAAGCGGGATTTCCGTGTAACGCGCACGTTTGGCGTTAAACATAAACTCCGTCGTCCAGATAATATCCTGGTGGTGCAGACCGGACAGGAAAGTCAGTCCGGCGTCGCGAATGGTCTGATGACGGTATACGCCCATCCAGACAACGTGCCGCCAACGGCGACTGGCTAACGCTTTGCGTAACCAGTCCGGCCCGGTCATCACGCCGGTAGAACGAATTCGATCGGTAGGAATAGATGCCCATGTGTGGCCGGTTTCCGCAATACACCAATCAGCATTGCACTGCGCAACGTCCAGATTATCTTTCAACGCCATATTCATCAGCGTTTCATACATTTCCGGATAGGCAATATCATCGCCGTCTACGTATGCGATGTACTCGCCCCTGGCGACTTCCATACCGGTATTACGCGCCGCAGATACCCCACCATTGCGCTGGTGCAACAGATGCACGTGCGGATAACGATCCGCATAAGACTGAGCAAGCTCCGCTGAGTTATCCGTAGAACCATCATTCACAATGATGATCTCGAGGTTCTTCCAGGTTTGCGCAATCAGCGAATCCATACACGCAATGAACGGTTCACCCGTGTTGTACAGGGGCATAATGACGCTCAGGAGACCAGGGGTATAGGTCATATCAAATCCAGCCAGACAATAGAGTAATCGGCACTTTTTAGCATATTAAGCGGCAGATTTTCAGAAAAAAATATTAATTCTTTAGCGAAAAATGCGCCGGGCGGGAAGGCTCATGCAAGCAAAAAAAGCCCCGGATGTTAATGATAATCAACATCCGGGGACAACACTCAGAATCCACTGACTGGATAGGGTTAATCCCAGCTCAGGATCACTTTCCCTGACTGGCCTGAACGCATAGCGTCAAAGCCCTGTTGGAATTCATCGATGGAGAATCGATGGGTGATGATCGGCGACAAATCCAAACCAGACTGGATCAATGCAGCCATTTTGTACCAGGTTTCAAACATCTCGCGACCGTAGATACCCTTAATAAACAAACCTTTAAAGATAACCTTTGTCCAGTCAATAGACATGTCGGATGGTGGAATGCCCAGCATAGCAATGCGGCCACCGTGGTTCATAGTGTCCAGCATGGCGCGAAACGCGGGCGGCGCACCGGACATCTCCAGGCCCACATCAAATCCTTCAGTCATACCCAGTTCAGCCATCACGTCGGTCAGATTCTCTTTCGATACGTTGACCGCACGAGTGATGCCCATTTTACGCGCCAGCTCAAGGCGATACTCATTAACATCGGTAATCACCACGTGACGCGCGCCAACGTGCTTCGCAACCGCCGCAGCCATAATACCGATTGGACCCGCGCCGGAAACCAGCACATCTTCCCCAACCAGATCGAATGACAGCGCCGTGTGCACCGCATTACCAAACGGATCGAAAATAGACGCCAGGTCGTCGGAGATGTTGTCCGGGATTTTAAACGCATTAAACGCCGGGATCACCAGGTATTCCGCAAAGCAGCCAGGACGGTTTACGCCGACGCCGGTGGTATTGCGGCACAGGTGAGTCCGCCCACCGCGGCAGTTACGGCAATGTCCGCAGGTGATATGACCCTCACCGGAAACACGATCGCCGATTTTAAAGCCTTTAACTTCCTGACCGATGCCAACAACTTCGCCGACATATTCATGCCCAACGACCATCGGTACCGGGATGGTTTTTTGCGACCATTCATCCCAGTTATAAATGTGAACGTCAGTCCCGCAGATGGCTGTTTTACGGATTTTAATCAGCAAATCGTTATGGCCGACTTCCGGTTCAGGAACGTCGGTCATCCAAATGCCCTCTTCCGCTTTCAGTTTGGATAACGCTTTCATTTCACATCCTCAGGCAATAACGCCCAGTTGTTTACCAATGCGTGTGAACGCCTCAACAGCACGCGTAATCTGCTCAGGGGTATGCGCCGCAGACATCTGGGTACGGATACGCGCCTGACCTTTCGGAACCACCGGATAGAAGAACCCGGTAACGTAAATCCCCTCTTTTTGCAGTTCACGAGCAAAGTCCTGCGCGATCACCGCATCCCCCAACATCACCGGGATAATCGCGTGATCGGCACCGGCCAGCGTAAAGCCAGCGGCAGACATTTGCTCACGGAACTGACGTGCGTTCGCCCACAATCGGTCACGCAGTTCAGCTCCGGATTCCACCATCTCCAGTACCTTAATGGACGCAGCAACAATCGCCGGAGCCAGTGAGTTGGAAAACAGATACGGACGAGAACGCTGACGCAACCACTCAACCACTTCTTTGCGCGCTGCAGTGTAACCTCCGGATGCGCCACCGAGTGCTTTACCCAGTGTCCCGGTGATGATGTCCACACGGCCCATTACGTCACAATATTCATGGGAGCCACGACCATTCTCACCGACAAAACCGACGGCATGAGAGTCATCAACCATGACCAGCGCGTCGTATTTATCTGCCAGGTCACAAACGCCTTTCAGGTTAGCAATCACGCCGTCCATAGAGAACACGCCATCGGTGGCGATCAGGATATGACGAGCACCCGCTTCACGCGCTTCTTTCAGGCGCGCTTCCAGCTCGACCATATCGTTGTTGGCGTAACGGAAACGCTTTGCTTTACACAAACGAACGCCGTCAATGATAGAAGCATGGTTCAGGGCATCAGAGATAATGGCATCTTCCGCACCCAACAGCGTTTCAAACAGGCCGCCGTTGGCATCAAAACAGGAAGAGTAAAGGATGGCATCTTCCATACCGAGGAATGCCGCCAGTTTTTGCTCCAGTTGCTTATGGCTGTCCTGGGTACCGCAAATAAAGCGTACCGAAGCCATGCCAAATCCGTGAGAATCCATACCCACTTTTGCCGCCGCAATCAGCTCCGGGTGGTTAGCCAGCCCCAGATAGTTGTTTGCACAAAAGTTAATAACGTGGCTTCCGTCCGCCACGGTGATATCCGCCTGCTGGGCAGATGTAATAATGCGCTCTTCTTTAAACAATCCTTCCGCACGTGCGGTGTCGAGATCGTTCGTTAACTGTTTGTAAAAATCCCCACGCATTTCAATTCTCCAGACTGGGCAAATTTCAGCACATATTACCCAAAGCTATACGTTGATACGAGATGACGCATCACCACTTCTTCAAAATGAAGCATAAATCACGTGTACCCGCACGGCTTATCGGTGAATGGCTGAAGCCTGGGCCATGTAGTGATATGATAGAAAGTATTCGTGTCTGAGATTGTCTCTGACTCCATAATTCGAAGGTTACATTTATGATCATCGTTACCGGCGGCGCGGGCTTTATCGGCAGCAACATCGTTAAGTCCCTGAATGATAAAGGCATCACCGACATTCTGGTGGTGGACAACCTGAAAGACGGCACCAAGTTTGTTAACCTGGTGGATCTGAATATTGCTGACTACATGGACAAGGAAGACTTCCTGATCCAGATTATGGCCGGGGAAGATTTCGGCGATATCGAAGCGATTTTCCACGAAGGCGCATGCTCTTCCACCACCGAGTGGGACGGCAAGTATATGATGGATAACAACTATCAATACTCTAAAGAGCTGCTGCACTACTGCCTGGAGCGTGAAATCCCGTTCCTGTACGCGTCCTCCGCCGCCACCTATGGCGGTCGCACTTCTGATTTCATCGAATCCCGTGAATACGAGAAACCACTGAACGTTTACGGCTACTCAAAATTCCTGTTCGACGAGTACGTTCGTCAGATCCTGCCGGAAGCCAATTCTCAGATTGTTGGCTTCCGCTATTTCAACGTCTACGGACCGCGTGAAGGCCATAAAGGCAGCATGGCGAGCGTCGCTTTCCACCTGAATACCCAGCTCAACAATGGCGAAACGCCAAAACTGTTCGAAGGCAGCGAAAACTTCAAACGTGATTTCGTTTACGTTGGCGATGTGGCTGCAGTGAACCTGTGGTTCCTGGAAAACGGGGTTTCCGGCATCTTTAACCTCGGTACCGGTCGTGCGGAATCTTTCCAGGCCGTTGCTGATGCTACGCTTGCGTACCACAAAAAAGGCAGCATTGAGTACATTCCATTCCCGGAAAAACTGAAAGGCCGCTACCAGGCGTTTACCCAGGCAGACCTGACTAACCTGCGCGCAGCGGGCTATGACAAGCCGTTTAAGACCGTTGCCGAAGGCGTAACGGAATATATGGCCTGGCTGAACCGCGACGCGTAAGAAGTTAGCATGAAAATACTGGTGATCGGCCCGTCATGGGTGGGCGACATGATGATGTCGCAAAGTCTCTATCGCACGCTTAAGGCGCGCTATCCCCAGGCGATAATCGACGTGATGGCACCGGCATGGTGCCGTCCGCTGCTGTCGCGTATGCCTGAAGTCAACGAAGCCATCGCCATGCCGCTGGGACACGGCGCGCTGGAGATTGGCGAACGCCGCAAACTCGGTCACAGCCTGCGTGAGAAACGCTATGACCGCGCTTATGTGCTGCCTAACTCGTTTAAATCCGCGCTGGTGCCTTTTTTTGCAGGCATCCCGCATCGCACCGGTTGGCGTGGCGAAATGCGCTACGGCCTGCTCAACGATGCGCGCGTGCTGGATAAAGACGCATGGCCGCTGATGGTCGAACGCTATGTAGCCCTGGCCTACGATAAAGGCGTGATGCTGTCGGCTAAAGATTTGCCGCAGCCTCTGCTATGGCCACAGTTGCAGGTCAGCGAAGGTGAAAAGTCTCTGACTTGTAGTCAGTTCTCCCTTTCTGCCGAACGCCCCATCATCGGTTTTTGCCCAGGTGCGGAATTTGGTCCGGCGAAACGCTGGCCACACTACCATTACGCAGAACTGGCTAAGCAACTGATCGACGAAGGTCATCAGATTGTGCTGTTTGGCTCAGCAAAAGACCATGAAGCCGGAAATGAAATCCTGGCAACGCTAAGCGTTGAGCAGCAGGCATGGTGCCGTAATCTGGCGGGCGAAACGCAGCTTGAGCAGGCCGTCATTCTGCTCGCCGCCTGCAAAGCGGTCGTCACCAACGACTCTGGATTAATGCACGTTGCCGCAGCGTTGAATCGACCTCTGGTAGCGTTGTATGGCCCAAGTAGTCCGGACTTTACTCCGCCGTTGTCGCACAAAGCACGGGTTATTCGTCTGATTACGGGCTATCACAAAGTGCGCAAGGGCGATGCGGCAGAAGGCTATCACCAAAGTCTGATTGACATCACTCCCCAGCGCGTACTGGAAGAACTCAATGACCTGTTGTTACAAGAGGAAGCCTGACGGATGCGGGTTCTGATCGTTAAAACGTCTTCTATGGGCGATGTACTGCATACGTTGCCCGCATTAACCGATGCGCAACAGGCCATTGCGAATATTCAATTTGATTGGGTGGTCGAGGAAGGATTCGCCCAGATCCCTTCCTGGCATGCAGCCGTTGACCGGGTCATCCCCGTCGCGATTCGCCGCTGGCGTAAAGCCTGGTTTTCAGCGCCGATTAAAGCCGAGCGTGAAGCATTTCGCGACGCGGTGCGTTTGCAGCAGTATGACGCAATAATTGATGCGCAGGGTCTGGTTAAAAGCGCTGCATTGGTGACACGTCTGGCGCGGGGCGTCAAGCATGGTATGGACTGGAGTACGGCCCGCGAGCCGTTGGCTAGCCTGTTTTATAATCGCAAACATCACATTGCCAAACAGCAGCACGCGGTAGAACGTACGCGTGAATTGTTCGCCAAAAGTCTGGGATATGCCAAACCGCAGTCGCAAGGTGATTACGCTATCGCTCAGCATTTTGTAAATCGATGCAATGCTGATACAGGCAAATATGCCGTATTTCTGCATGCCACAACGCGCGATGATAAGCACTGGCCGGAAGCCAACTGGCGGGAGCTAATTGGCCTGTTAAATAACGCAGGCATACGTATTAAACTGCCCTGGGGCTCCCCCCATGAAGAAGCGCGAGCCAAAAGGTTGGCAGAAGGTTTTCCTTACGTCGATGTCCTGCCGCGGATGAGTCTGGAAGAGGTTGCTCGCATCCTGGCGAGGGCAAAATTTGTGGTGTCGGTTGATACAGGCCTAAGTCATTTAACCGCCGCGCTGGATCGCCCTAATATCACGTTATACGGCCCAACAGACCCAGGATTGATTGGTGGGTATGGAAAGAATCAATACACACAGCAGAGCCATTCCGGAAAATTGCAGGATCTGGACGCAAGCTTAGTCAACGTATCGCTAATTGATAATAATTTGCTTTAACTTTAAGAGACGATCTATGCTTCGCCAACATACGCTTTCTCGTTTTGCTTGTAGTATCAAAAATAATCCTTTCGATTTTATATACGTCTTATTTTATGCTGGGATCCTGGTAACTCTTGCGATGCTACTGGTCAATCCAGATGAAGCATTGAAGGTATTTATTTTCTCCACGGCTTTGTCTCTGCCGATTATAGGAAAAAATATAAAGTATGTGTGCAGTAACAAACAAAACCTGGTTTTGCCTTTTATGTTGCTGCTCTTCGGTTTGCTCCAGATTATTTGGGTAGAAGTATTTAAACAACCAGGCTCAGCCTTTACCGGCGCCTATCGTTCATACCAGAACGGTGGAAAAGTGATGATTTTCACCGCACTGGTTATGACAGCTCTGACATCGCGAGAGCCGTGTGCCGATAAAACTCGCATTACCAGTATCTGGACGCTCCTCACAGCAATCGGCTTGTATCTTTTCGCGGGCTACCAACTTGCTGGAGCTGCTGAACCTTTAAATTACCGTGTTGCACTGGGTTTTGAACATCAAACAAGCACAGCCTATGCACTTACGTTAATTGCGTTACTGGCGTCACAAGCCATTATTAATCTACGTCTGAAACGCACCGTTTTATTCTATCTGTTACATTTTTTGATATCGCTGGCGGTGATCATCTCAACGCAGACCCGAGCAGCGATCTTAGTGTATCCGATCCTGAGTATCGGATTATTTTTCATGCACTACCGCCACAACCACACTATGTTATTAAAAGCATTACTGGCCTTTGTGGTGCTGGTCGGGCTGGCGGCAATTCCGTTAAAACCAGTCATTGAAAGTCGCTATCAGAACTTCCTGGTCGATCTGCACTCTTATAATCAAAACAATAGCAATACCTCTATTGGCGCGAGACTTGCGATGCAACGGGCAGGTATCGAATCCGGGAAAGCTCATGACTGGGGACAGTCACTTGAACAACGCGGCGCAGAAATTCAGCGACTTGCGGTGCAAGATACTTCCCTACAAGGAGCTCTTGAGTTCATTAACGTCCATCTGCATAACGAAATCATTGATACCTTTTCGCTAAAGGGCATCCCTGGGGTTGTTGTGCTACTCTTGCTCTATATCGCCATGTTTTTAACAGCTTACTGGCAACGTAGCCCCTTGTTGTTCGTTATCTCAGGCGCAATCGCTATCTATGGCTTGAGTGATTTATTATTATATGCCAAAGGTGAAGCTCTGAGCTGCGTACTGGCGTTATGTCTAGCAGCGATGCTGAGCACGAATCTAATGAGAGAACGATGCCATGATTAACGCATCAGGTTATTTACTGAGCATTATTATACCTGCGTACAACAATGCTGAATTTATCACAGCGACGTTGGCGTCTATTCACCAAAACATCACTGATGATGTGGAGATAATCATTGTTAACGATGGCTCAACAGATTTAACTGAAGAGCGCATCAAGGCATTTTATCGTGAGCAGAATTGCAATAACGTCAAGTACATAAGTCATAAAAACCAAGGAGTTGCTATCACCCGTAACGTTGGGCTTACCCATGCGACGGGGAAATATATTGGCTTTGTTGACAGTGATGATATTGTCTGCCCAGATTATTTCACAATCCTTCTCCCTAAATTGAGAGCGGGTAAGTATGATATTGTGGAGTTCAACTTAACCAGAGATATCCATAATTTGTATCACCACAAACCTGATACGGAAGACTCTCTGGTGCAACACGAAATCATTTTAACAAACGATAACTACGCGCCGCTGATACCAACTTTTCGTGCCGGACAATGGCATCTCGTGACGAAAATCTTCCATCGTGACGTGATTGGTATGGATCGATTTGAAGAATATCGCCGCTATGAAGATGTTATTTTTTGTCCGTTCCAATATTTCAAATGCCATACTATTTTAAAAATAGAGCAAAAACTATATTTTTACCGAGTAAATGATAAAAGTATTACCGAGAACATTATTGATAGTGATGCGGATAGTATCTTTTTTGCTATGCGTAAAATGTATAACCATATAAATAGTAATAGCGCAAAGCGTACTGTTGCCACATTTATGATCATCAACTGTTTTCTGGAAGGACGCAAACTGTTACGCAAGAAAAAAGGTTATTATCGCTACAGCGAAAGCATGCTGAATGACATTCAGAATGCACTAGCATGCTGTGACACAAAAATCGTTAAGAAAAAAATAATTCTTAAAATGAAATACCCCCATATTGATCGTTCGGTTTCTGAAATAAGATATAGAACAATATCTGCTTTTAAGAACTTATTTTTTCGAAAGGGATTTTAACATGTTTGAAAAAATTGACCGAGTTCTTATTTGCAAGCTCAAATTTTATGGAGATGTTCTGTTAACAACGCCGGTCATTGCCAGCATTCGGGCTCGTTATCCACATGCCAAGATCGATCTGCTCCTTTATAAAGATACCAAAGCAATCTTAGCAGCCCACAAAGACATCAATGCATTTTATCTCATTGAGAAAAAACAGGGCCTGCTGGCAACAGCAAAAAATTATCTCTCAGTACGTCAACAACTGAAGAAAAATCACTATGATCTGATTGTTAACCTTACCGAGCAATGGCCAATTGGTGCACTTATCGCCTCTTTACGCCGTCCTTCAATTGCCTTCCTGCGCGAGAAAGATCATTGGAACCGACTTTTTACGCGAGTAACCCCCTCCATTGGGACACATATTGTTGAACAAAACCTATCGATTCTAAAAGGCATTGGTTTTAGCGAAGCAGAATTAAAGAAAGAGATGTCACTGAGTTATCGTCAGGACGATTATCAACATCTGGTATCCCTGTTACCCACGTTGCCTGCGCAGAAATATGTCGTTATTCAGCCCACTGCCAGGCAAGAGTTTAAATGCTGGGATGATGAGAAGTTCGCGCATGTTATAGACCACCTGCATCAGCGTGGTTTGCATGTTTATCTTACCTGTGGGCCAGCATTAAGTGAGCAGCAACAGGTTCAGCGCATTGCTGAACTGTGCCAATCTCCCCCCGACCTGACGCTGGCAGGTAAAACGACCTTCCTGCAACTGGCTGCGTTGATCGACCATGCTGTTTTGTACATTGGTGTCGATTCTGCACCGATGCATATGGCAGCAGCGCTAAAGACACCGCAAGTTTGCCTGTTTGGTGCCACCAATTTTCAACAATGGAAGCCGTGGTCTGATAAAGCCATTTTAATTTGGGCTGGCGAATACCATCCGATGCCTTCGCGGGATGAACTTGACCGGTCAAAAAAATATCTGACATGGATACCGGAACAGGCCGTGGTTGACGCTATCGATACGGTACTTCATGATAATGACAATGTTCAAGGTAATGAGAAAGCATAAATGGACAACAAAAATAACATTATTAATATCGCTTACTGTACAGATGCTAATTATCTGGAATATGTAGCAGTGTCCATTATGTCTGTCATAATGAATAACCCGGAACAGGACCTGTCATTTTTTGTCTTTGTTTATGATGTTACTGACGAAGAAATCAATAAACTGCGTTCTACTAGTGATAAAATTCAGGTTATCAGTATCGATAAAGAAGAGATTGAAAAGTATAATAATGACTTTGCAATCAAACATCTGAACCGTTCAATCTATATGAGGTTGGCCGTACCTCGCCTACTTAAAGATAAAGTAGAGTACTTTATCTATTTAGATGCAGATACTCTTTGCTTCGACAAAATTCATGATATTAATAGCATTGATATTAGCGAGGTAATTTGTGCTGCCAGTCATGACTCGTTAAATAACACTGATATCAAAAATGCCAACCGCTTAAAGCTTAATACTTCCTCTTATTTTAACTCCGGATTTCTTTATATTAACATAAAAAATTGGCTTAAAAATGATATTGAAAAAAAAGCCAATCAGATTCTATTTGATCGGGGAGAAAGCCTCCCCTACCCTGATCAAGATGCCTTGAATATTGCAATCGATGGCAATGTCAAATTCATTGATAATCGATGGAATTTTTTATTTAACTGGTTTAATGACCAACAAAAAGATATTTTCTTCTATCAAAAAGAGACACTGCCGCGAATTATTCATTTCACTGGCGGAAGAAAGCCCTGGTATAAAGAACATACAGGGCTTTCACAGCAACTCTATCTTTTCTACCATCATTTTACACCATGGCAGAACACAGAAATGCGCTCTTATGCTCCACGTATGAGGCCTACTGATTATAGGGTTTACTCGCGTCAGGAAGCCAAAAGGGGAAATTACCTCAGTTCTATCAAATGGTATCTGAAATATCTCAATACAAAACTGCGCTAAGTAAAAACTCCCTTACGGGAGTTTTTACTTATTTTGTAACTTTGCACGTAAATAGCCGATATAGCTAATTACTGAAGCACAATATTTTCCTTGCAGCCTTTCATGTCGTGATTTCTTCTTATATTGCTTTGGCGTTCTGGCTGGTAACAACGGAATATCAGCCCATGGTGAAACCTTCCACGCTTGTACAAAGTACTGCGCCGAAGGATAATTTGCCCAAGAGTTCCACGGTTTAGTCACGCCAACATAGTGGATTAGAATAGTATCAGGTTTTATGTAATCTTTATATTTTGTAACATCTTTGCTTTTTAACTCTTGTTTAATACCATAAATAGCATTAAACCTTCTTTCCAGAAAGATCACTTTCTTTAAGAAGAGAATATTCAAAACATCCTGATCTGGGAATGAAAGCTTATTGTTTTTATCCAATAAAATATCAAAAGCAGAATTGATGTAATTTTGTTTTTTCCACTTTTTAAGATTTGCATAAATTACACCAGAATTGAAATAATCTCTATTTTCCTCAATATCTCTGGCAGGGCTATCATCAACATCAGTGATTACCGCCGCAACATGATCCCTAAGATCAGTTTGCGTAAGTTCGAAAAGGGAACCCTTACATATTACATCCGCATCAATGTATAGCAGCGTATCAATTTCCTCACCAAGATACTCAAAGGCTATAAATCTGAAATACATTGCGTGCGACCACGCGTGGCCACTTGGTAATACTTTTAACCCATTAGCATCCATAACATAAATTGTGATGTTTGTAGAAAATTGCTCTGCTAATTTTGCAACCCGCTGCTTGTAATCATCATCAATGTAGTCGGTAAAAAGATGAAAATGGATATTTAAATCTTTATTATTCAACAGTACCGATGTCATCGAGATTGCGGCACCAAACATAAAATTTCTGTCAACACCCCAAGCGATGTTAAGTTGTGCTTGTTGTCCAGATGGTGCTTGATTAAAATCAAGGATATTTTTTATAGACTGATGACAATCAAAATTCATTCGCTACACCTATTTAATTTATTACCAACAAGTTATTTTTATACTCAATATGTTTTTGTATTGTGTAACTTATTTTTTATGTACATAACATGACTTAGCACAGAGCGGATATATTTCCGCTGCACTCTCTCATGCCGTGACTTTCGTTTATACAATTTTGCTGTATTTGCATTTAATAAGGATTTTTCCGCCCATGCGGATTTTTTATATGCGTCGATGAAAAATTTAGCCACTGGATATTTTGCCCATGTATGCCATGGTTTAGTGACACCGACATAATGTATTAAAACAGTATCATCTGTAATATAATTCTGGTAAATTTTATCGTTTTTATTTTTTAGTTCCTGATCTACACCATAAATGCAGTTAAAATCTCGTCTCAGGAAAATCACATTACCAACGAATAATATATTCAGAACATCCTGGTCAAAATAAAGCAGTTCTTTTTGGCGTTCATCTAAGATAGAAAATGCCTTTGTCAATAACTGCTGCTCACGCCAAACTTCAAGATTCGCAAACACCACTCCGGAGTTAAAGTATCCATTACTCAGTTCAGGAATACCGAGCCTGTTGCCGGATTTAGTACGTACTTCATCAACATCATTGATAACAGCAGCATATTCCCCACAGAAGTTAATCTCGGTAAGTTCTCGTAAAGAACCTTTGCAAATGACATCGGCATCAAGATACAGTACCGAACTTAACTCAGTACTTAAATATTCAAATGCGAAATAACGATAGTACATTGCATAAGTCCATGCTTTCGTACTCGGCAACTCACGAAATGCCGCGTTATCGAACACAAGGACAGTGACTGTCGTACTGTACATTTGCGTCAGGCGTTTTACGCTCTCCAGATAATCATCATCGATATAGTCTGTTGCTATATAAAAGTGAATATCAATATCAGGATTATTCACTAATACTGAGGTCATAGAAATGCCGGAACCAAACAAAAAATTACGATCGACGCCATACGCAACACTTAATTTTTTACTCTTATCATGCGAGGAGCTGTCGATAACATGTTTTTGAATGATTAGCTTCTGGAAATCAATGTTCATAATAAAATGGCCTCAAACTTCATGTGTTATTTATAGCGCTTTTCTAATTGTTCTTTGTCTTATTTTTTGCGCTTTTGTGACAGCCTGTTCAAACAACCTGACTTCCTGACGAAAGATTTCACGTAGTGGCATCGAAAAATAGACACGTAAAAAACGATAGATATCTCTGGGCGTCAACCCGATCTCAAGTGAAGAGAAATAGAGTCCAATCAGATCCTTATCCCGCCAGCGACGTGGTACATGCTGGCGTATTTGTGCACGATGCAAATCAATTACGGAAAGTTTGATGTTCGCAACGTCTGCCGGCATCGGCTGCTGGAGCAGGAAATGGCAGATATAGCAATCCCGGTGATTTACCCCGCCCCGATGCATTTTACCCACCATTTCTGCCACGCGGGTAATAATTGTCCGTTTTAATACAAAATCAGGGCGCTCAACTTTCCACCTTGCACAAAAATCTTCAAGGCTTATGGCAGGAGAGAGATCTTCAGTGATGATAAATGAGGTTCGCTCTAAAGGATTCAGTCCTTTCTGCCCAAATGCAACACCGGTCATTGTGTCAACATTCAGTTCCTGTAAGCGATGAATTGCCAACCACTCACGGTCTGCGCCAAGTACAGGCATACGTAAAGAAATAAGGTTCTTAACCACTTCTTTAAGCGTGGTTCCATGATGATATTTAAGGAAATACCCTTTACCCATCATCTCAAAACGCAGGGTTCGCCGTGTTTCCAGAGCGCGAAAAACTTCACCATCCAACTTAGTGACTTCCGTAAACGGGTCTTTTCCTTGCCATTGCGTGGCAAATGGTTCTTTTAACTCAATCATTATCAAGACCTAAAATGATATCCGCAGCCTTATCTGCCAGGCTGTAGAGATCTTCTGTATCAGCAAAATGCCGCGCGTTCCTGACCCAATAACTTCTCTGCTCATTATTTTGCAGCGCATCGAAAAGTGCTGTATTCAGATTTTCCTGTTCAAAAGGTTCAGGAATCACCACCCCACACTGGGCGGCATTAATATAACCCGCATAGCCGCATACTTCAGTGGTTAATACTGGCAGCCCGGCAACTACAGCCTCCAACAAGACAATACCAGCAGCTTCCTGAACAGCCGGGTGAAGCAATAAATCGGCCGCAGACATCAATTCAGCGACATCATCCCGCCCCGAGAAGAACTGCACTTGTTCTTCAATACCCAATTGACGAGCCTGAGTGCGGTAACGATCGGCCTTATCCTGACCAACAACCATCAATCGCGTACGGTGACGTATAGCCTCAGGTAAAGAAGCCAACGCCTGCAATGTTCTTGGCACGCCTTTGCGTTTGAAATCAGAACCTACCTGCAGGAGTAGAAACTGATCGAGACCAATACCGTTTTTTTCTCTGACAATCTGCCTGCTGTTTTCAGGTTGCTGGCTGTACTTTCTGTCAGGGTATATTCCTGGTGGCAGAATACGAAAACGCTGGCTCTCAGTTTGGTAATGATGTTTGAAATCACCAATTTGTTTATCAGTTAACATCAATAGCGTGGTACCAGCACCTTGCTGAAATGCCGCTTTTTCAAAAGCGGAGTAATGCCGGTACCGACGCGTCAACTTGTAGAAAAAGCCTTTCTCACGGGCGACTTTCTCCGCGTAGCAAACGTCGGCTGCGTAATACACATCCAAGCCAGGCATTTTGTTAAACCCGACGACACGATCGACGGGATGCTGACGTAAATAATCCTGAACCCACTGATAATATTGCTCATTTTTCCCGTGATTGGTTCTGGATGAGACGGGGACAAGTATAATCTCCAGTTCATCCGGACGCTCGCCCTGCCATGACTGGGTAAACACCTGAACATGATGACCACGCGCAGCAACCGTAAGTGCTACCCGCAAGAAATCACGCTGTAGCCCACCATAGGGAAAATATTTGTACAAACAAAAAGCAATATTCATGCATCAATATCCGCATCGCGTCGCCAGACATACCGAGTCGGAAACATCAGAGTCGTGTAATCCAAGCCTGAACCATTAAAAGATTACCTCTCATGTTTTCGAAACGTCCCTGCCCGCTAGCTACCTGAAATTGTGCAGTAGTATATCATTTATTGCCACGCATTCCGAAATGAATATTTTTTGAACAAAAAACAAAATAATCTATTAAAAACATAAAGATATAAATTAAAATAGCTCACCAGAAAACCCACGCCGCACAAGACGTTAAGTCATGTAAATGCGGTCCTATGCATTTTTGAAATAACCACCTGTTAAAATAATGCTTCACCAATTCCATCGTTTTGAGACAACCTGGATAAAAATGATGGTAAAGCCATAGTTAAATACATAGAATCCCCAGCACATTCATAAGTCAGCTACCATTATGCTCGAATTGCTTTACACCGCCCTTTTCTACCTTATTCAGCCTTTGATCTGGATACGGCTTTGGGTGCGCGGACGTAAGGCTCCGGCCTACCGTAAACGCTGGGGTGAACGCTACGGCTTTTACCGCCGTCCGCTAAAGCCAGGCGGCATCATGCTTCATTCGGTATCTGTGGGTGAGACGCTGGCAGCGATCCCTTTGGTCCGCGCTCTGCGACATCGTTACCCTGACTTGCCAATCACGGTTACCACCATGACGCCAACTGGCTCAGAGCGTGTCCAGTCTGCGTTTGGTGCTGACGTTCAGCACGTCTATTTACCTTACGATTTACCTGACGCACTCAATCGTTTCCTGAATAAAGTTGACCCCAAGCTGGTGTTAATTATGGAAACTGAGCTATGGCCAAATCTCATTGCAGCACTGCACAAACGCCATATTCCTCTGGTTATCGCCAACGCCCGGCTTTCAGCTCGCTCGGCTGCTGGCTACGGGAAATTGGGTAAATTTGTTGGCAGATTGCTACGTCGCATTACGCTCATTGCTGCGCAAAATGAAGAAGATGGCGCGCGTTTTATTGCGCTTGGCGCCAGAAGCAATCAGGTCACCGTTACTGGTAGCCTGAAGTTTGATATTTCCGTCACGCCACAACTGGCTGCAAAAGCGGTTACATTGCGTCGGCAATGGGCGCCTCACCGCCCGGTATGGATCGCAACAAGCACCCACGACGGTGAAGAAAGCATTATCATTGCCGCCCATCAGGCGTTATTAAACCAGTTCCCTAATCTATTACTGATTCTGGTACCCAGACATCCTGAACGATTCCCGGATGCCATCAACCTCGTACGCCAGGCTGGACTAAGCTATACGACACGCTCTTCGGGCGAAGTTCCGTCATCAGGTACTCAGGTCGTGATTGGCGACACCATGGGCGAGCTGATGTTGTTGTACGGTATTGCCGATCTTGCTTTTGTCGGCGGTTCACTGGTCGAACGTGGTGGGCACAACCCACTTGAAGCGGCAGCGCATGCCATTCCGGTACTGATGGGGCCACATACGTTTAATTTTAAAGATATTTGCGCCCGCCTTGAACAGGCAAGCGGACTGATCACCGTCACCGACGCAAGCACGCTGGCGAAAGAAGTCTCTTCTTTACTGACCGATGCAGATTATCGTAATTTTTATGGCCGTCATGCAGTTGAAGTTCTGTATCAAAATCAGGGCGCGCTTCAGCGTCTGCTGCAGCTGCTGGAACCTTATCTGCCACCCAAAACGCATTGAGGCAAGCCATGCAAAAACGGGCGATTTATCCAGGAACCTTTGATCCCATAACTAACGGCCATCTTGATATCGTGACGCGTGCGACCAGCATGTTCGATCACGTAATCCTGGCAATTGCCGCAAGTCCCAGTAAAAAACCGATGTTTACCCTTGAAGAGCGCGTTGAGCTGGCACAACAGGCAACGGCGCATCTCGGCAATGTGGAAGTTCTGGGCTTCAGCGATCTGATGGCAAACTTTGCCCGCGATAATCAGGCTAACATTCTGATCCGTGGCCTACGTGCGGTGGCTGATTTTGAGTATGAAATGCAGCTGGCCCATATGAACCGTCATCTCATGCCGCAACTGGAAAGCGTCTTTCTGATGCCGTCTAAAGAGTGGTCATTTATCTCCTCGACACTGGTGAAAGAAGTTGCCCGCCACCAGGGTGACGTGACGCACTTTCTGCCAGAAAACGTCCATCAGGCGTTAATGAGTAAGTTGAAGTAATGTGCCTGGCCGGATGCTGCATCCGGCCAGCAATGACACTATTTCTGACAGCACCTGCAGTAGAACGTTGTGCGCTGGGCGTGTTTTGTCGCAATGACTGGCGCGCCGCATACGCGACAGGGTTCGCCTTCTCTCCCATAGACCTGCAGCTCCTGGGCAAAATAGCCCGGCTTACCGTCACTTTGCAGAAAGTCCTTCAGCGTCGTCCCGCCCTGCTCGATAGAACGCAGCAAAACCGCCTTGATAACGCGCACCAGCAGTTCACACTCATCCTGCGACAGCGATGATGCCAGACGGTCAGGATGGATACCCGCCGCAAACAACGACTCGCTGGCATAGATGTTTCCCACCCCCACCACCAGCTTGTTATCCATCAGCCAGGGTTTAATCGCGGTTTTCTTCTTCGCACATTTCTGCTGCAGGTAACCGGCATTGAAATCGTCGCTCAGCGGCTCGGGGCCAAGATGGGCGAAGACATTATGCCCATCCAGTTCTTTAGTCCACAGCCAGGCACCAAAACGACGCGGATCGGTATAACGCAGGACTTTGCCGTTACTCATCACCAAGTCGACGTGGTCATGCTTTTCTGCCGGAAGCTCTTCAGGAAGGATACGCAAACTACCCGACATCCCCAGATGAATGATTACCCAGCCATCCGACAGCTCCAGAAGCAGGTATTTCGCACGCCGCTGTACGCTCAGAACAGGCTTATAACTCAGACGATAGATTTCCTCTGATACCGGCCAACGCAAACGACCGTTACGCACAGTCGCGTGCATAATCGTTGCTCCCACCAGATGCGGCTCAATCCCGCGACGACTGGTTTCGACTTCAGGTAATTCAGGCATAGTATCTCCGGCGGTGTATCAGGTCTCATTAATATGGGGACGGCCAGAAAACAAAAAACCCCGCCGAGGCGAGGTTTTTTGCTACATCGAAACTAAAATTATTTGATTTTAGCTTCTTTGTACAGTACGTGCTGGCGTACAACTGGATCGAATTTTTTCAGTTCCAGTTTTTCCGGCTTAGTACGTTTGTTCTTCGTGGTGGTGTAGAAGTGACCTGTACCAGCAGAAGAAACCAGCTTGATTTTCTCGCGAATACCTTTAGCCATGATTTATTTCCTCTTTAAGTACTTAGTACTTTTCGCCACGGGCACGCAGTTCAGACAGAACTGTATCGATGCCTTTCTTATCGATTACACGCATACCTTTAGCAGATACGCGCAGGGTGACAAAACGCTTCTCGCTCTCAACCCAGAAACGGTGAGAGTGCAGGTTCGGCAGGAAACGGCGTTTAGTCGCGTTCAGTGCGTGGGAACGGTTGTTACCGGTCACCGGACGCTTGCCAGTAACTTGGCAGACTCGGGACATGTCTATTCTCCAAAAATCAAATTAGCTCGAGCTTCGTATGGGGTATCGGCGCCTCGTCAGGCTTTACAGCCCGGTCATCGCATAGTTCTAAGTGAACTCTCGATTGCCAGGCCCAAATGCCAAACCCGAGATTCTCAAAGGTGGCGTAGTATACGCTGACCCGGCGTTATGCTCAAGTCCCGAACAGACAAAGATCCCGATGGATCGCGTAAAGTGCATTAAATCCAACCGCGTTCCGCAAAAGAAACGCACTCTCCGCGCCCAATGACCAGATGATCAAGCACCCGGATATCCATGAACTGACAGCATTTCACAACACGCTCGGTGATGAGTTTATCTGCTTTGCTCGGCTCTGCACACCCTGAAGGGTGATTATGCGCAAGGATCACTGCGGAAGCATTCATTTTTATCGCTTCGCGGACAATTTCTCGCGGATGTACCTCGACGTGGCTAATCGTACCGGAAAAAAGCTTACTGTGTTTAATCACGCGATGTTGGGAATCCATAAAGATCACAAAAAAGATCTCGCGTTCCTCTTGTGAGAGCTGACTTTGCAGAAATTCACGCGCCATTTCCGGGCTAAGTATTGCGCGCTCCTCAATCACCCGTACGTTGTAGTAACGCCTTGCCAGCTCCGCTATTCCCTTCAGCTGCGCATACTTCGCGATACCGATGCCCTGAACATAGCTGAAATCCATGTAATCAGCAGACAACAGGCCATACAGCGAATCAAAATGCTGAAGCATCTCTTTCGCCAGCGTAAGCACATCTTTACCCAGCATCCCGGTGCGTAAAAAAAGAGCCAGTAGCTCAACGTCGCTCAGCGAGCTAGCGCCCTGCGCCAACAGCTTTTCCCGAGGCATTATACGTCCTGTATTTTCCATGCTTTTCCCCTCATTTCGCATCCGCATAGTGGCATAACGCCAGCGGAGAATCGACGCGCTGTTATCACTTCTTCGTAGCGCCTCGCAAACTGGATCGCGGGCAAAAGCACGACACATTGCGGATTGTGATAAAATATCCGCCTTCTGGTGAAACCCAACAGGAAAGATCATGATGAGCCTGGCCGGTAAAAAAATCGTACTTGCCGTCAGTGGCGGTATTGCTGCGTACAAAACCCCTGAGCTGGTGCGTCGTTTACGGGAACGCGGCGCTGACGTCCGCGTGGCGATGACCGAAGCGGCAAAAGCGTTTATTGCTCCTCTGAGCTTACAGGCAGTTTCGGGTTATCCCGTTTCCGACAGCCTGCTTGACCCCGCAGCCGAAGCTGCGATGGGCCACATTGAGCTGGGGAAATGGGCCGATTTGGTTATCCTGGCCCCTGCGACGGCAGACCTGATTGCCCGCGTTGCCGCCGGTATGGCCAACGATCTGGTGTCTACGATTTGTCTGGCAACTCCAGCGCCTGTTGCCGTGCTGCCGGCCATGAACCAGCAGATGTACCGCGCTGCCGCTACCCAGCACAATCTGGGCGTTCTTGCCTCACGCGGTTTGCTCATTTGGGGCCCTGACAGCGGTAGCCAGGCATGTGGCGATGTCGGTCCTGGACGTATGCTGGATCCATTAACGATTGTGGATATGGCGGCAGAACATTTTTCACCTGTCAAAGATCTGCAACATCTCAACATCATGATTACAGCGGGTCCGACGCGTGAACCGCTTGATCCCGTAAGGTATATTTCCAACCACAGTTCCGGGAAGATGGGATTTGCTATCGCAGCCGCTGCAGCAAAACGCGGGGCAAACGTCACGCTGGTATCAGGTCCGGTTTCGTTAACCACACCGCAATTTGTCCAGCGCGTTGATGTAATGACCGCGCTGGAAATGGAAGCCGCCGTGCAATCTGCGGTACAACAACAGCATATTTTTATCGGCTGCGCCGCAGTCGCTGATTACCGCGCTGAAACTGTCGCCCACGAAAAAATCAAAAAGCAGGCGACGCAGGGTGATGAATTAACAGTAAAAATGGTCAAAAATCCGGACATCATCGCCGGTGTTGCCGCACTGGATGCTAACCGACCTTTTGTCGTTGGGTTTGCCGCCGAAACAAATAATGTGGAAGAATATGCCCGGCAAAAACGCATCCGCAAGAACCTTGATGTGATCTGTGCGAACGACGTTTCGCTGTCTACTCAAGGATTTAACAGTGACAGCAACGCATTACACCTTTTTTGGCAGGATGGAGATAAAGTCTTACCGCTTGAGCGCAAAGAACTCCTGGGCCAATTATTACTCGACGAGATCGTGACCCGTTATGATGAAAAAAATCGACGTTAAGATTCTGGACCCGCGCGTAGGGCAACAATTTCCGCTCCCGACGTACGCCACTTCTGGTTCTGCCGGACTTGACCTGCGTGCTTGTCTTGATGACGCCGTAGAACTGGCACCGGGCGCAACAACGCTGGTGCCAACCGGGTTAGCTATCCACATTGCCGATCCTTCTCTGGCAGCGGTGATGCTCCCGCGCTCCGGATTGGGCCATAAGCACGGTATCGTGCTGGGCAATCTGGTTGGTTTGATTGATTCCGACTACCAGGGCCAACTGATGGTGTCCATCTGGAACCGTGGTCAGGACAGCTTCACTATTGAGCCGGGCGAACGCATCGCGCAGATGGTATTTGTACCGGTCGTGCAGGCTGAATTTAATCTGGTGGAAGAGTTTGAAGCCACCGATCGTGGCGAAGGTGGCTTCGGCCATTCCGGGCGCAAGTAACCCGCAGAAAAGTATCCCACAGCGTAATAACGCAATAACATACCGCAAACAACCGTTTGCGGTCGCTGTGTGGATGCCTGCCTGGCAAGAGCTTATTTTCAGGGGTATTTTGTAACATGGTAGAAAAGCAAACTGCGAAAAGGAATCGTCGCGAAGAAATACTTCAGTCTCTGGCGCTGATGCTTGAGTCCAGCGATGGTAGCCAACGCATCACCACAGCAAAGCTGGCAGCCTCAGTTGGCGTATCCGAAGCGGCATTGTATCGCCATTTTCCCAGCAAGACTCGCATGTTCGATAGCCTGATTGAGTTTATCGAAGACAGTCTGATTACGCGTATCAATCTGATTCTGAAAGATGAAAAGGATACTAACGCGCGCTTGCGTCTAATCGTCCTGCTGATTTTAGGGTTCGGTGAACGTAATCCCGGCCTGACGCGCATTCTGACCGGACACGCGTTGATGTTCGAGCAAGACCGTCTGCAAGGCCGCATTAACCAGCTGTTTGAGCGAATTGAGTCGCAGCTACGCCAGGTTCTGCGAGAAAAAAGAATGCGTGAAGGTGAAGGCTACACCGTGGATGAAACGCTGCTGGCCAGCCAGTTACTGGCTTTCTGCGAAGGTATGCTGTCTCGGTTTGTACGTAGCGAATTTAAATATCGTCCAACGGATGATTTCGACACCCGCTGGCCGTTAGTTGCCGCTCAATTGCAGTAACACAGTTGCCCGGTAAGCTTAACGCTACCGGGCGATGACTTACACCCCAAACTCTTCGCGATACGCCCGGACTGCGGCCAGGTGCTCTGCCATTTCAGGTTTTTCTTCCAGATAGGCAATTAGATCTTTCAGGGTAATGATAGAAATCACCTTGCACCCATAATCGCGTTCCACTTCCTGAATCGCTGAAATCTCGCCGCGACCGCGTTCCTGACGATCGAGAGAAATCAGTACCCCTGCCAACGTCGCACCATTTGCCTGGATTATCTCCATGGATTCACGAATCGCAGTACCGGCAGTGATCACGTCATCCACCAGCATCACGCGCCCCTCAAGTGCGCTACCAACCAGATTGCCACCTTCACCGTGGGTCTTCGCCTCTTTACGGTTAAAGCAGTACGGCAAATCTTTATCGTGGTGTTCAGCCAGCGCAACGGCCGTTGTAGTGGCAATCGGAATACCTTTGTACGCTGGGCCAAACAGCAAATCGAACTCAATACCGGAATCCACCAGCGCTTCGGCGTAAAAACGGCCTAACAGAGCCAGGTCGCGCCCGGTATTAAACAGTCCGGCGTTGAAGAAATAGGGGCTTTTACGCCCGGATTTCAGCGTAAACTCGCCAAACTTTAGTACCTGCTTGCTAAGCGCAAACTCAATAAACTGGCGCTGATACGGTTTCATGGATTCGCTCCTCATCTCACTTTATTACAGACAAAAAAAAAGGCGACTCATCAGTCGCCTTTAAAATCAATTTTCTAACGCCGCCTTCTGCGTCGCTACAATGGATTCGATTCCCCCTCGGGCCAACGCCAGTAGGGTGAGAAGTTCTTCATGGCTGAATGGCTCACCTTCCGCCGTGCCTTGTACTTCAATAATACGACCGTCTTCAGTCATCACCACATTCATGTCGGTTTCTGCGGCAGAGTCTTCAACGTACTCGAGGTCACAGAGCGCCTCACCGTTAACAATACCCACGGAAACCGCAGCGACCATCCCTTTCATCGGGTTAGTTTTCAGTTTACCGCTCGCGACCAACTTGTTCAGCGCATCAGCCAACGCAACACATGCACCGGTAATGGATGCGGTGCGCGTACCACCATCAGCCTGGATAACATCGCAGTCCAGCGTAATAGTGAACTCGCCTAGCGTCTTCAGATCAACAGCGGCGCGCAACGCGCGAGCGATCAGACGCTGGATTTCCATAGTACGACCGCCCTGCTTACCTTTTGCCGCTTCACGGGCGTTACGGGTGTGCGTAGCGCGTGGCAGCATGCCATATTCTGCGGTGATCCAACCCTGGCCCTGACCTTTCAGAAAACGCGGTACGCCTTCATCAATAGAAGCGGTACATAGCACTTTGGTATCACCAAATTCGACCAGCACGGAGCCTTCAGCGTGTTTTGTATAATTACGGGTCAGGGTGACGGGACGCACCTGATTGGCACTACGACCTGCTGGACGCATGATAAAATCTCCGGCTTGAAACGAATGTGGCTGCGCATTATACGGACTTCCGACTGTTATTCCTATCCTGACAAGACGTGGATGGCTATAATCCTCCCATCTCATCTTTAAAAACAGGAACGTCTATGATCCGCAGCATGACCGCTTACGCCCGGCGTGAAATCAAGGGTGAATGGGGTAGCGCTACCTGGGAAATGCGCTCGGTAAACCAGCGTTATCTGGAAACTTATTTTCGCCTGCCGGAGCAGTTCCGTAGTCTCGAACCCGTAGTTCGCGAACGTATTCGCACGCGTCTGACGCGCGGTAAAGTCGAATGTACGCTGCGTTTTGAGCCTGATGCCAGTGCACAAGGCGAGCTGATTCTGAATGAAAAACTCGCTAAACAGCTCGTTAGCGCTGCTAACTGGGTCAAAATGCAGAGTGATGAAGGTGAAATTAACCCGGTTGACATCCTGCGTTGGCCTGGCGTAATGGCAGCCCAGGAGCAAGATCTGGACGCCATTGCCGCCGAAATCCTCGCCGCACTTGACGGTACGCTGGATGACTTCATCGTCGCGCGTGAAACCGAAGGCCAGGCGCTGAAAGCGCTGATTGAGCAGCGTCTGGAAGGCGTCAGCGCCGAAGTAACGAAGGTACGTGCGCATATGCCGGAAATCCTGCAATGGCAGCGCGAGCGTCTGGTAGCCAAACTGGAAGATGCTCAGGTGCAGCTGGAAAATAACCGCCTTGAGCAAGAACTGGTGCTGATGGCACAGCGTATCGACGTGGCTGAAGAACTGGATCGCCTGGAAGCTCACGTCAAAGAAACCTACAACATTCTGAAGAAAAAAGAGGCGGTTGGCCGTCGTCTGGACTTCATGATGCAGGAATTCAACCGTGAGTCGAATACTCTGGCATCGAAGTCTATCAATGCCGAAGTGACTAACTCCGCAATTGAACTGAAGGTATTGATCGAGCAAATGCGCGAGCAAATTCAGAATATCGAGTAATTTTGAATATCATCCCTATGCTATCGTAACGTACTAGATAGCCTGCTCAATGCAGGCTATCCGTACCGCCAGTAAGTGCTGACTTATATAAAATTGAATACTTATTTATCTGGCATATATTTGTCGTTATAAATACTCTTCAGAATATCAATCCGAACAGCATTACTGCTGTTCATATTCACGACTGTCAGTACTTCATCGGATCCCCTGAGACGCCAGCATTCTGCCTCAACATCACATTTTACCTGTTTTTCATAGCCCGCCATTGAGAGATATTTACTAATCCTCCCAGTATCCCTGGTATCATGGAACGTAACACTCCATACATCAGCCTTAGGACCAGAAATGTTCGTATAATTAAAGTCATACACTTGGGATATTCTCGGCATTTTTTTTAAAACTTGAGGAGTGTAATAATCATATTTGGCTTTATCAAACTCTGTATATTGTGCGTTACCTGCAAGTCTCATTTTAATATTAGGCCAGAAATAAGAGCTGCATATAGCTATTATCATCAGCACTATTATGACTGCCTGTTTCATATGTTTCCCTTTTTTACCAGTTAACGACCGTTCCATCTCTTGAAACTATTTTAACGTTATCAGAACTAAAGTCGCTGTAAGGTATCACTGTTCTCATGAATGAGGGTAAAACACCTTTTACAGGAAGAACTAAAGCTGATTTCATCGGATCGGGAAATAATATCGGTTGGAATGAGGTGTTTTTAAAAGAGCCGATTGGACCATAATAATCCCAACGCCTGAGGGCTTCCTCTTTGCTGACGGGCTGCAATAGCGGGAATGGGTTACTATATGAGACTACGCGGTAGAACCCCAGCAAATCGGATACTAAATCCTCACCACTGAAACCGCTGTCGGTGTAAAGATAAAAGGGGAAATTTGACTGTAAACCTTCAAAACGATGAGCAAGCGCCATCATCATGGAAAGTGCTATACTATATCGTTCAAATAAACTTCGCCCTTTTCTAATTCTCCATCTGATGAACTTCCCAATTGTGAGCCCTCCTCTTCCCATACTTTGAGTGTATTTTACATCGTAATAATCCTTTCCTGAATGCTCGCCTTGGTGCATATCCGAGAGTAACTTTCTGACATCATCTCCTCGAGCATGTCCCATATCTATCCACCCCAAAACTTCGGTGTAGATTATCCCACTTCTTAAATGTCCAGCCTCTCTGCCATCCTGAATTTCCTCTCTTACGCTCATGTCTATCACTCCGACTGACTAAATGCTGAAGATTTTGCTGTATATGTGTCTATACGCATAGAAGCGATAGCTGAGGGGGGCATTTTTCAGAATAGAGGCCGCTGAATATCAGAGTTTACTTAGGATGACTTCTCTAATGGCTTCTGGAGTGTCAACTTGTCCAATGGTCGGGGGGATAGTTTTGTTGAAATATCATACGTGGCTCGCCAGTAAACGGCGGCGCTACGTGCTTTTCCGATGGGCATGTTTATAACCTCTCACTACGCATTATATTTTCTCATCACTTATCACCATAACTAATATCGTTATGCGCACAACATATGGCATTTTCTTCAAACAAGCATTAGCTGTAGTTATTAGAATCACTTCACCTTAGAAAATCTCAATCGTGACAGTGCGCACAAATCGTTAGGCTTAGCCCCCAGCAAATCAGGGGGAATACATGCTGTTACACGTTTTATACTTAATTGGTATTACTGCCGAAGCCATGACCGGTGCGCTTGCGGCTGGGCGTCGTCGTATGGATACATTTGGCGTCATTATCATTGCCACCGCGACAGCCATTGGCGGTGGTTCAGTACGCGATATTCTTCTCGGCCATTATCCGCTCGGCTGGGTAAAGCACCCTGAATACGTCATTATCGTGGCGACCGCTGCGGTACTCACGACCATTATTGCTCCCGTCATGCCCTACCTGCGTAAAATATTCCTCGTACTGGATGCGCTGGGCCTGGTAGTGTTTTCTATCATTGGCGCTCAGGTGGCGCTGGATATGGGCCATGGACCGATTATCGCCGTGGTCGCTGCGGTCACGACCGGGGTTTTCGGCGGCGTATTACGTGATATGTTCTGTAAACGCATCCCACTGGTGTTCCAGAAAGAACTGTATGCCGGCGTATCATTTGCCGCTGCCGTGCTGTACATCGTGCTGCAGCATTATGTCTCCAGCCACGATGTGGTGGTTATCTCCACCCTACTTTTCGGCTTTACCGCCCGACTACTGGCGCTGCGCCTGAAGTTAGGTCTGCCTGTATTTTACTATCGCCATGAAGGCCATTAAGGCATAAAGCCCGCGATCCGCTGAGCAGCTAACCAGTTGCTCAGCGCTGTGACCTCTCCATCCTCCAGCCACTGGATCACCTGCCGAGCCCGCCGCTCCCCCATAAAAGGAAGCTGCCGCCAGCTTTGTTCACTACGCACGTGTAACTGCGACCATGAACCATCCCGACTGGCATTCAGCGTAGCCTGTGTTATCGGTATTCCCATAGCAATCAGCCAGCGCGTGAACGGAAGATCGCGCGACAAGTTGAACTGATGCCATAACTTCTTCCCTTTGCTTACACCAAATGTGGACTGTAGTTGTTCCTGAGTTAGCCCAAGCCAGGAAAAGATATGCTCAAAACGATATGCCTGATTGAGCTCCCGCCATCCCGCCTCGCCGATACCTTCCAGCCCCAATACCTCTTTGGTACCCAGCCAGACCAGCCTGGCAACAAACTGCTCATAACACTCCGGGGTAGCATAAAAACAGGTTAATGAATTAAAGCGACCCTCAGGTGGAGCTGGTTTAGTACGCTGAGTACTCCGCCAGACGACTTCGTCTATACGGGGGATCCCCTGCCCGGCAAGGCTTATCAGAATCTGATCGCCAGGCGCAATATCCCATTCATTCCAGCGTCGGACAGAGCCAATATTGACGCGCTGCACTCGTTTATCATCCAACATGACGGGGGCCAGCGATGCCACCACCGCAATTTTCCCGCTTTTGCCAACGGAGAACTGAATACCCGTTACCTCAGACACCCTGGCCACGGGAGGATATTTCCACGCTGCCAGCCAGTCTCCCTGTCCGGGTAGCCAGTATCGCGCCTGCGGCTCTTTTCCCGTTCGCACAACTACGCCATCCGTCACAAAAGGTAATGCTGAAGTCCACCAACTGGCGCGTGCCTGCTCGACATCATCTGCACTCTTCACGGCCCTGGTAAAATGTTGCGTGAAACTGAACCCGGCAGCAGTGAGTTGTTCCAGTCTTTCAGACATGACCGCAGGACCATCGGGCCAGGCCCAGATAAAAATAGCCAGCGAGCCTAATAATTCCGGATTGCTCTGGCGCATCATCAATCCAGCAACCTTCGAGCGGGCGTTCATTCCCCCTCTCTGCTTCTGAATATGCCCCTCTTGCTGCAAAAAAATCTCACCCTGCAACGTACTGTTAGCGAGATTCCCCTTGGTGGAATGTGGTACGGAAGGAATCTGAAGAACCTTTTGCGTCCAGTCTTCGCCTTTCAGGCCATTACCACGGCTAATCGCCCGTACCAGATTGCCATTGCGATAGACTAACGTCACTGCCACGCCATCCACCTTCGGTTGCACCCAGAGATCGCTGCGCGCGTGCATCCATTGCTGTAGAGCTTGCTTATCGGCAAGTTTTCGAACTCCCGTGTGGGGAACGGGGTGCGATACTGTGCCACCCATTGGTGGCGCAGACAGATCTGGTGGAGCTTCATCACCAAAACAGCGCTGCCATTGAATTAGTTGCGCATTGAGCTGGTCATAAACGCCGTCATCTACGGCACTTTCACCCTGTTTCCAGTAACTGTCATTCCACTGTGTTATCTGCTGCTGTAGTCGTGAAATTTCCTCATTTGCCCGGGCAGGCGACCAGACGGGGCAAACCGCCCATACAGGTAAATTCCAGACCAGTAGAACCAGCCCTATGCATTTGCATAATCCCATGCTACCTCCGCTGAACACTGCAATTCCAGGCAGATATAGCGCGAAATAATAGGGAAACAGAGTGGCAAAAAAGCATCCTGCGAGCACCGTTCCTGACATTTGCACGTATTGCTGCAAATCATCGATAAAACAGGAAACTGATACGCAAAACGCAATAAACATGCGCAAAAAGTGTGACAAGGGCTACGTCACATAGCGGCTACGTGTATAATAAGCCCGTATGTAGGCTCTCTTTCGACAATCACATACATTAAGATACTCATGGCTCAAGGCACGCTTTATATTGTTTCTGCCCCCAGTGGCGCGGGTAAATCCAGCCTGATTCAGGCTTTATTAAAGACCCAACCGTTGTATGACACCCAGGTTTCTGTTTCGCACACCACGCGCGCACCGCGCCCGGGGGAAGTGCACGGTGAACATTATTTCTTTGTGAACCATGATGAATTCAGAGCCATGATTGGCAGAGACGCGTTCCTGGAACACGCTGAGGTATTCGGTAATTATTACGGCACTTCGCGTGAGACCATTGAGCAAGTACTGGCATCCGGCGTAGACGTCTTTTTAGATATCGATTGGCAAGGTGCGCAGCAAATTCGTGAAAAAATGCCGCATGCGCGCAGTATTTTTATTTTGCCGCCATCTAAGATTGAGCTGGACCGACGTCTTCGTGGCCGCGGTCAAGATAGCGAAGACGTGATCGCAAAACGTATGGCGCAAGCTGTTGCAGAAATGAGCCATTACGCCGAATATGATTATCTTATTGTGAATGATGATTTCGATACCGCCCTGGGCGATTTGAAAACCATCATTCGCGCCGAACGTCTGCGCATGAGCCGCCAAAAGCAGCGTCATGACGCTTTAATCAGCAAACTGTTGGCAGACTGAACCCACATTCAGTATCATGCCCAGTCATTTCTTCACCTGTGGAGCATTTTAAGTATGGCACGCGTAACTGTTCAGGACGCTGTAGAGAAAATTGGTAACCGTTTTGACCTGGTACTGGTCGCCGCGCGTCGCGCTCGTCAGATGCAGGTAGGCGGAAAGGATCCGCTCGTACCGGAAGAAAACGATAAAACTACCGTTATCGCGCTGCGCGAAATCGAAGAAGGTCTGATCAACAACCAGATCCTCGACGTGCGTGAGCGCCAGGAACAGCAAGAGCAGGAAGCCGCTGAATTACAAGCCGTTACCGCTATTGCTGAAGGTCGTCGTTAATCACAAAGCGGGTCGCCCTTGTATCTGTTTGAAAGCCTGAATCAACTGATTCAAAACTACCTGCCGGAAGACCAGATTAAGCGTCTTCGGCAGGCGTATCTCGTTGCACGTGACGCTCACGAGGGCCAGACACGTTCAAGCGGTGAACCCTATATCACGCACCCGGTAGCGGTAGCCTGCATTCTGGCCGAGATGAAACTCGACTATGAAACGCTGATGGCTGCGCTACTGCATGACGTGATTGAAGATACCCCAGCCACCTACCAGGACATGGAGCAGCTTTTTGGTAAAAGCGTTGCAGAGCTGGTAGAAGGGGTATCAAAGCTTGATAAGCTTAAGTTTCGCGATAAGAAAGAGGCGCAAGCTGAAAACTTTCGCAAGATGATTATGGCGATGGTGCAGGATATCCGCGTCATTCTCATCAAACTTGCTGACCGTACCCACAATATGCGCACGCTGGGCTCATTACGCCCGGACAAGCGTCGCCGCATCGCCCGTGAAACCCTCGAAATTTATAGTCCGCTGGCACACCGTTTAGGTATTCATCACATTAAAACCGAGCTGGAAGAGCTGGGTTTTGAAGCGCTGTACCCGAACCGCTATCGCGTGATTAAAGAAGTGGTTAAAGCCGCTCGCGGCAACCGCAAAGAGATGATCCAAAAAATCCTCTCAGAAATCGAAGGGCGTTTGCAGGAGGCAGGTATTCCGTGTCGCGTGAGCGGGCGCGAGAAGCACCTGTACTCTATCTACTGCAAAATGGTGCTCAAAGAGCAGCGTTTTCACTCCATCATGGATATCTACGCTTTTCGCGTTATCGTTCATGATTCCGATACCTGCTATCGCGTACTCGGCCAGATGCATAGCCTGTACAAACCACGTCCTGGTCGCGTGAAAGACTATATCGCCATTCCAAAAGCGAACGGATATCAGTCTTTGCATACCTCAATGATCGGCCCTCACGGCGTTCCGGTTGAAGTACAAATTCGTACTGAAGACATGGATCAGATGGCGGAAATGGGTGTGGCAGCGCACTGGGCTTACAAAGAGCACGGTGGCGAAAGCAGCACCACCGCACAAATCCGCGCTCAGCGCTGGATGCAAAGCCTGCTGGAACTGCAGCAGAGCGCCGGTAGCTCGTTTGAATTTATTGAAAGCGTCAAATCTGATCTCTTCCCGGATGAGATTTATGTTTTCACACCGGAAGGGCGTATTGTTGAACTGCCTGCCGGTGCTACACCTGTCGACTTCGCCTACGCCGTACATACCGATATCGGTCACGCCTGCGTCGGCGCACGTGTCGACAGACAGCCTTACCCGCTTTCACAACCGCTGTTTAGCGGTCAGACCGTTGAGATTATTACCGCGCCGGGCGCACGTCCGAATGCAGCATGGCTCAACTTCGTCGTTAGTTCGAAAGCACGAGCAAAAATTCGCCAGTTGCTGAAAAACCTCAAGCGCGATGATTCCGTCAGCCTGGGGCGTCGACTGCTCAACCATGCCCTGGGTGGTAGCCGTAAACTGGCTGAGATCCCGCCAGAAAGCATCCAGCGTGAGCTTGAGCGCATGAAGCTCGCCACGCTTGACGATCTGCTCGCAGAAATTGGTTTGGGTAACGCCATGAGCGTGGTGGTTGCGAAAAACCTCCAGCAGGGCGAAGCAACGGCAAACGTCCCAGCGCAATCTGGTCACGGTCATCTGCCGATTAAAGGCGCAGACGGCGTGCTGATCACCTTCGCGAAATGCTGTCGTCCGATTCCAGGTGATCCCATCATTGCCCACGTCAGCCCGGGTAAAGGTCTGGTGATTCACCATGAATCCTGCCGTAACATTCGTGGCTACCAGAAAGAGCCTGAGAAGTTTATGGCGGTGGAATGGGATAAGGAGACGGAGCAGGAGTTCATCACTGAGATTAAGGTGGATATGTTTAACCACCAGGGTGCTCTGGCGAACCTGACGGCGGCAATTAACACGACCACCTCCAATATTCAAAGTCTGAATACGGAAGAGAAAGATGGCCGCGTCTATAGCGCCTTTATTCGCCTGACCGCCCGCGACCGTGTGCACCTGGCGAATATCATGCGCAAAATCCGCGTCATGCCGGACGTGATTAAAGTCACCCGTAACCGTAACTAGAACACGTTTTATGAATGAACAGCGCTATGCACGTATCCGCGAGATGCTCGCACGTCGTCAGCCCGATCTGACCGTCTGCATGGAAGAGGTCCACAAGCCTCATAACGTTTCAGCTATCATTCGTACTGCAGATGCGGTCGGCGTGCATGAAGTCCACGCCGTCTGGCCGGGTAGCCGTATGCGTACCATGGCCTCTTCTGCCGCAGGCAGCAATAGCTGGGTGCAGGTTAAAACGCACCGCACCATTAGCGATGCGGTCACACATTTAAAAAACCGGGGTATGCAGGTTCTGGCAACCCATCTGTCAGATAAAGCTGTGGATTTTCGCGAGATTGATTACACACGCCCCACCTGCATCCTGATGGGCCAGGAAAAAACCGGCATTACTCAGGAAGCGTTGGATCTGGCGGATCAGGATATCATCATTCCCATGACTGGCATGGTGCAGTCACTGAACGTCTCAGTCGCCTCCGCGCTGATTCTGTACGAAGCGCAGCGTCAGCGGCAAAACGCCGGCATGTACCGCCGAGAAAACAGTATGCTGCCGCAAGATGAGCAGCAGCGTTTGCTGTTTGAAGGCGGTTATCCTGTGCTGGCGAATGTCGCTAAGCGCAAAGGTCTTCCCTACCCTCACGTAAACACGCAGGGCGAAATTGAAGCCGATGCAACGTGGTGGGCCACTATGCAGTCTGCGAGATAAACGCGATGAAAGGCCGTTTACTGGATGCCATCCCACTCAACTCTCTGACCGGCGTTGGCGCAGCGCAAAGCAGTAAACTGGCGAAAATTGGCCTGCACACCGTGCAGGACCTCCTGCTACACCTCCCCCTGCGTTACGAAGACCGCACGCATCTGTACCCTATTGGCGAACTGCTGCCGGGCGTCTATGCCACCGTTGAAGGCGAAGTGCTGAACTGCAATATCACCTTTGGCGGTCGCCGGATGATGACCTGTCAGATCAGCGATGGCTCGGGCATTCTCACCATGCGCTTTTTCAACTTCAGCGCAGCAATGAAAAACAGTCTCGCCACCGGGCGTCGGGTACTGGCCTATGGCGAAGCCAAACGCGGGAAATACGGCGCTGAGATGATCCACCCGGAATACCGCGTGCAGGGCGATCTCAGCACGCCGGAATTACAGGAAACGCTCACGCCGGTGTATCCAACTACCGAAGGTGTTAAACAGGCTACGCTGCGTAAACTGACCGATCAGGCGCTGGATTTGCTTGATACTTGTGCCATTGCCGAACTGCTACCACCGGAATTACTGCAAGGCATGATGAGCCTGCCAGAAGCCCTGCGCACTTTGCACCGTCCACCGCCGTCACTGCAGTTGAGCGATCTGGAAACCGGTCAGCATCCGGCGCAGCGACGTCTCATTCTGGAAGAGCTGCTGGCGCATAACCTCAGTATGCTGGCATTACGCGCCGGGGCGCAGCGTTTTCATGCCCAGCCGCTGAGCGTAAACAACGCGCTGAAAGATAAGCTGCTGGCGGCGCTACCGTTTAAACCGACTGGCGCACAGGCCCGCGTTACCGCTGAGATCGAACGTGATATGGCACTGGATGTCCCGATGATGCGCCTGGTACAGGGCGATGTCGGCTCCGGTAAGACCCTGGTCGCGGCGTTAGCCGCCCTGCGCGCTATCGCACATGGTAAGCAGGTTGCGCTGATGGCACCCACCGAACTGCTTGCTGAACAGCATGCGAATAACTTCCGTAACTGGTTTGCGCCGCTGGGCGTTGAAGTGGGCTGGCTGGCAGGTAAACAGAAAGGTAAAGCGCGCCAGGCGCAGCAGGAAGCTATCGCCAGCGGTCAGGTGCAGATGATTGTCGGCACGCACGCAATTTTCCAGGAACAGGTGCAGTTCAACGGACTGGCGCTGGTTATCATCGATGAACAGCATCGTTTTGGCGTGCATCAGCGTCTGGCGTTATGGGAGAAAGGCCAGCAGCAGGGTTTCCATCCGCACCAGCTAATCATGACTGCCACGCCAATCCCGCGCACGCTGGCGATGACCGCTTATGCCGATCTCGACACATCGGTCATTGATGAGCTCCCACCAGGACGTACGCCCGTCACTACGGTGGCGATTCCGGACACCCGCCGCAGCGACATCATTGATCGCGTACGCAACGCCTGTACCCACGAGGGGCGCCAGGCATACTGGGTCTGTACGCTGATTGAAGAGTCTGATCTGTTAGAAGCTCAGGCAGCAGAAGCGACGTGGGAAGAGCTTAAAATTGCGCTGCCAGAACTCCATATTGGCCTGGTACACGGCCGAATGAAGCCCGCCGAGAAACAGTCGGTAATGGCGGGATTTAAGCAGGGTGAACTGCATCTGCTGGTTGCTACCACGGTGATTGAAGTGGGTGTGGACGTGCCCAACGCCAGCCTGATGATAATTGAAAACCCGGAGCGCCTGGGCCTGGCCCAGTTGCATCAGCTACGTGGCCGTGTAGGTCGTGGCGCGGTGGCCTCCCACTGCGTCCTGCTCTACAAATCACCGCTGTCAAAAACCGCGCAAAAACGCCTGCAGGTTCTGCGCGACAGCAACGACGGGTTCGTTATTGCGCAAAAAGATTTGGAGATTCGCGGTCCCGGTGAGCTCTTGGGTACTCGCCAGACTGGAACGGCAGAATTTAAAGTCGCGGATTTACTGCGCGATCAGGCTATTATCCCGGAAGTTCAGCGCATTGCTCGCCATATTCACGAACGATATCCGCAACAGGCCGTAGCGCTAATAGAGCGCTGGATGCCGGAAACCGAACGCTACTCCAACGCATAGTCAATTCGGAGTGTCGGCGGATGTTACTCCGCCGCACAACCATTATTGCGCAAAAATCGGCAACAACAGATACAGCTTAATCACCAGCGCATTGACGATATCGATGAAGAACGCGCCCACCATCGGCACCACCAGAAACGCCATATGGGATGGCCCAAAACGTTCGGTAATTGCCTGCATGTTGGCAATCGCCGTTGGCGTCGCGCCGAGGCCAAAACCGCAGTGCCCGGCTGCCAGCACAGCGGCATCGTAGTTCTTACCCATCATGCGCCAGGTGACGAATATTGCGTACAGCGCCATGAAAATGGCCTGAACAACCAGAATTGCAAGCATCGGCAGGGCCAGAGAAGCCAGTTCCCACAGCTTCAGACTCATCAGCGCCATCGCCAGGAACAACGACAAACTTACGTTACCCAGCACCGAAACCGCACGCTCGAACACCCGATAAAAGCCCAGTAATGCCAGACCGTTACTGAGGATCACCCCAACAAACAGCACGCAGACAAAGGTCGGCAGTTCCAGCACCGTTCCGACCAGCATTTGCGCAACGATTTTTCCCACCGTCAAACAGATAGCGATCAGCGCGATGGTTTCAATCAACACCAGCGAAGTGATCATGCGCCCGACATCCGGCTTTTCAAACGCGGTCGGCACGGCCTGATCATCCGGTATGCCATCTGGCGTAGTGGAGTGTTTGACCAGATAGCGCGCCACCGGACCGCCAATCAGTCCACCTAGCACCAGGCCGAACGTTGCGCAAGCCATCGCCACTTCAGTCGCATTGGCGAAACCATAGCGCTCAATAAACAGTTTGCTCCACGCGGCTCCGGTTCCGTGTCCGCCTGAGAGGGTTATCGAACCGGCGATCAGACCCATCAGCGGATCCAAACCCAGCAGGGTCGCCATACCAATACCGATAGCGTTTTGCATCAGCAGCAGGCCAACAACCACAATCAGAAAGATACCCACCACGCGGCCACCTGCGCGCAGGCTGGCGATATTGGCGTTCAAGCCGATGGTAGCGAAGAACGCCAGCATCAACGGATCGCGCAGGGTCATGTCGAAGTTCACTTCCCAGCCCATGCTTTTTTTCAACACCAGCAGCGCAATCGCCACCAGCAACCCACCAGCGACAGGTTCAGGAATAGTGTATTTTTTCAGAAATGAGACAGACTGGACGAGCTTACGTCCGAGCAGCAACACAAGGGTTGCCGCAACCAGTGTTGATAACGTATCGAGATAAAACATTTACAGCTCCATTAGTGCGTTTAGCACAATCACGCACGATGCATTTCAGACCGATTTTTAGCTCTTATTGAGTTTTCGGGGTGGATTTTAAGCAGAAAATGATGAAAAGTTATATAAAAATGTTTGTTTATCCGTTTTAAATATTAAGAATACCCACTAGCAAACGTTTGCTTTTCAGCCCTGGTCAGATAAAATCACCGCTTTTCCACCATGGGATTGCCTCTGATGTCCGTTAACGCCGTAGAGTCAACAAATGCGCAACCGGTTGCGCAGACTCACAACAGTGAACTGATTTACCGTCTTGAAGATCGCCCCCCGCTAGCCCAGACCCTGTTTGCCGCCTGTCAGCACCTGCTGGCCATGTTCGTCGCGGTGATCACCCCTGCTCTGTTAATTTGCCAGGCGCTCGGTTTACCGGCTCAGGATACTCAACACATTATCAGTATGTCGCTGTTCGCTTCCGGCGTAGCCTCTATCATTCAGATCAAAGCCTGGGGGCCGGTCGGCTCGGGACTGTTATCCATTCAGGGCACCAGCTTTAACTTTGTTGCTCCACTGATTATGGGTGGTACGGCGCTAAAAACCGGTGGCGCAGATGTTCCAACCATGATGGCGGCGCTGTTCGGTACGCTGATGCTGGCAAGTTGCACTGAGATGGTTATCTCACGCGTACTGCATCTGGCACGTCGTATTATTACTCCGCTGGTCTCAGGCGTGGTGGTGATGATTATCGGCCTGTCGCTGATTCAGGTAGGTTTGACGTCGATTGGCGGCGGCTATGCCGCAATGAGCGACAACACCTTTGGCGCACCGAAGAATTTACTGCTGGCTGGCGTGGTGCTGGCACTAATCATCCTGCTTAACCGTCAACGCAACCCTTACCTGCGTGTTGCGTCATTGGTGATTGCGATGGCGGCAGGGTATCTGCTGGCCTGGTTTATGGACATGCTGCCGCAAAATACCGCGCCGGTAAGTCAGGACCTGCTGATGGTGCCAACACCGCTGTATTACGGCCTGGGCATTGACTGGAGCTTACTGCTGCCGCTGATGCTGGTCTTTATGATTACCTCGCTGGAAACCATCGGTGATATTACGGCTACCTCCGATGTCTCCGAGCAGCCGGTTTCTGGTCCGCTATACATGAAACGCCTGAAAGGCGGCGTACTAGCGAACGGTCTGAACTCATTTGTTTCCGCCGTGTTCAATACCTTCCCAAACTCCTGTTTTGGTCAGAACAACGGGGTTATTCAGTTAACGGGCGTTGCCAGCCGCTATGTTGGTTTTGTGGTGGCGCTGATGCTGATCGCGCTGGGTCTGTTCCCGGCGGTCAGCGGTTTTGTACAGCATATTCCTGAGCCAGTACTGGGCGGGGCAACGCTGGTAATGTTCGGTACTATCGCCGCATCCGGCGTGCGTATTGTGTCCCGCGAACCGCTAAACCGTCGTGCGATTCTGATTATCGCGCTGTCGCTGGCCGTCGGTCTGGGCGTTTCCCAGCAGCCGTTGATCCTGCAGTTCGCCCCGGACTGGGTGAAAAACTTGCTCTCTTCCGGCATTGCTGCAGGCGGTATTACCGCTATCGTTCTGAACCTGATATTCCCTCCAGAGAAGCAATAAGCAAAATGCGGCGTTGATTCTGAATCGACGCCGCTGTAACGCTCTTTCACCATTCCCGCCTTGAGCATTCCATCTAAATCGTGCATAACTTGATTATGTGCACTTCGCAGGATGGAAGACCATGAAATTTATTGGAAAGCTGCTTCTTTACGTGCTGATCGCCCTTGCAGTGGCGATCCTCGGCCTTTATTTTCTACTGCAAACACGCTGGGGCGCAGAGCGCGTCAGCGCCTGGGTTTCACAGAACAGCAGCTACCATCTGGCATTTGATGCCATCGATCACCGGTTTTCTTCCCCTTCCCATATTCTGCTGGAAAACGTCACCTTTGGCCGGGATGGTCAGCCCGCCACGCTGGTCGCCAAAACGGTCGATATCGGACTGAGCAGCCGCCAAATCACCGACCCGCTGCATGTCGACACCATTTTGTTGCAAAACGGCACGCTGAATTTGTCCCAACAAACCGCACCGATGTCGTTCCAGGCCGATCGCCTGCAGTTACAGGATATGGCGCTTAACAGCCCCGGCAGCGAATGGACCCTGAGCGCACAGCGCGTTAACGGCGGCGTCATGCCCTGGAGCCCTGAGGCGGGTAAAATTCTCGGCAGCAAAGCGCAAATTCAGCTTAGCGCCAGTTCATTGACGCTGAACGACGTCCCGACGACCAACGTATTGATTGAAGGCAGCATCGACCATGACCGGGTGACGCTAAGCAATATTGGCGCGGACGTGGCGCGTGGGGCATTAACCGGTGTAGCGCAGCGCAATGCCGACGGTAGCTGGGTAGTGGAGAATCTGCGTCTGAACGATATTCGGTTGCAAAGCGACAAATCGTTGGCCGATTTTTTTGCCCCGTTAAGCACCATTCCTTCCCTGCAAATTGGTCGTCTGGAAGTGACGGATGCCCGTCTGCAAGGCCCTGACTGGGCGGTTACGGATCTCGACCTGAGCTTGCGCAACATGACCTTCAGCAAGGACGACTGGCAAACTCAGGAAGGAAAATTGTCAATGAACGCCAGTGAGTTTATCTACGGCTCGTTGCACTTCTTCGATCCGATTCTGAACGCTGAGTTCTCGCCGCAAGGTATTGCGCTGCGCCAGTTCACTACCCGCTGGGAAGGCGGTATGGTCAGAACGTCGGGTAACTGGCTGCGCAACAACAAAGCGCTGATCCTCAATGATGCCGCCATCGCCGGTCTGGAATACACGCTGCCGGAAAACTGGAAACAGCTGTGGATGAAACCCCTACCCGCCTGGCTAAATAGCCTGACGCTGAAGAAATTCAGCGCCAGCCGTAATCTGGTGATTGATATCGATCCGGACTTCCCATGGCAGCTCACCGCGCTGGACGGCTATGGTGCCAACCTCGGGCTGGTACAAAACAATCAGTGGGGGATCTGGAGCGGCAGCGCCACCCTCAACGCCGCGGCCGCCACGTTCAACCGCACTGACGTGCGTCGTCCTTCGCTGGCGCTGACGGCGAACAATAGCACCATCAATATCAGCGAACTGAGCGCCTATACCGAAAAAGGGCTGCTGGAGGCCACCGCCAGCATTTCGCAGTTGCCTCAGCGCCAGGCTCAGATCAGCCTGAACGGGCGCGGCGTGCCAATGACGATTCTGCAACAATGGGGATGGCCCGCACTGCCCCTTTCCGGCGACGGTAATATTCAGCTTACCGCCAGCGGCAATTTTCAGGCCGATGCGCCACTCAAGCCAACGGTCAACGGCCAACTGCATGCAGTGAACGTGGAGAAACAGGAAGTAACGCAGCAGATGCAGGGTGGTGTGGTTTCAGGGAGTGAAGTCACAACACCACCACCTGCGCAATGATTTATTGCCCGGTCATACACTTCGCTTGCCGGGCCTCCCCCCACTCATAAACGCGCATATTCACTGCACAGCAGCCATTTCGCCGGCTCGTCCTCTTCTATCACAGGGAAGCGACCGCCCGGTTCAAGAAAGTGGTTGTCGTGCAGGTCGTCATTGACCATTGAGATTTCCCAGCCCAGCACGAACGCTTTCTCCGCCCAAAAGCGATGATACAGCCGCGGCGGCAGACACACCCCCTGCCCCGGTTTCAACACCAGTGTCTCACCGGGTTTCACACTATGCCGCTGACCATCGACGCTAACTTCAACAATATGCCGTGCGTCATACCCGTCATCAGGCGTGGCCCATGCCAGCTGCATACATAAGTCACCGCCGCCGCGATTCACGATATCCTCGATTTTATGGCGATGAAAATGCCATGGCGTTTGCTGATCCTGCTGAATTTGCAGCATCTTTTCGGCGTACGGTTTAGGATAACCCGCTGACCTTGGCTGACCATTACGCAACGTCAGTAACGTCAGCCCCGTTTGCGCAAAATCTCCACGGCCAAAGTCGGTAATGTCCCAGCCCAGTTTCAGATCGAGCACTTCGCGCCATAGAGCCAGCTCCTGTTGCCGCCAGACGTCAGCCGTAAAATACGCAAAGTCAGGCAGACAAACCCGAAAGGTCTCAGCGATGGCATGCGCCTTATCAACGGCATAATTAATATGTGAACGCTTCATTATTTACTGTTCTCCCTGTTTGGGCGGCAAGCCACGCAGCTCCCCGCATTCCGCTGCTATCACCGTAGTGCGCTTTAACTATGGGGGTTGAGAAAAAATCGGTAAAAACGAAAGGGGCAACCTCAGCGTCCAGATTGGCAACCAACAGATCGACATTAGATAGCCCACCGCCGATCACTATCACGCCAGGGTCGAGAATATTAACAATCGTCGCCAATGTTCTGGCAAGCTGCTGGCGAAACAGCCCCACCAGCTGTACGGCATGCGGTTCATTCTGCTGTGCCAGAGCAACAATGGCGCTTGCGGAGAGCGATTGCCTTGTGAGCATGCGGTAGCGCTCGCTTATCCCGGTTCCAGAAACAAACGACTCTACGCAGTTTTGCTTACCACAATAACAAGCGACTGACGGGCCATCATCGTGCTCACAGTATCCCGGCAACGTGATGTGACCACACTCAGCCGCATTCCCCCACGCGCCGACAAAAGGCTGTCGATTAATAGCAATGCCACCGCCACACCCGGTGCCCAGCGTAATACCAAACACGACGCCATACTTCTGGCCCGCACCATCACAGGCTTCCGACAACGCAAAGCAGTTGCCATCATTCGCCATAACCACCGGCTGCCCTAACCTGTGCTGAAGATCCGACTGCAATGCCCGTCCATTGATCACTTGAATATTGGCATTTTTAATCATCCCGCTAAGCGGTGAGATACTGCCAGGTAACGCAATTCCCGTCATCATGGGACGCTGAATATCGCTGCGGATCTCGTCAATAAAGGCCACAACGGCTGCCACAAACTGCGAATAGCTCTCTTTCTGCGTTGGGCAACGATAGCGCTTAACCTCCTGTCCGGACGCATCCATTACCACTGCCGCAATTTTTGTTCCCCCGATATCCAGCCCCAGATAGTGCATATATTTTTCCTCACTCACGAAAGAGGCGGGTCACCCCGCCAGCACGCCGTTAGTACAGTGATGCTTTGCCAGTTGAGCCGAACAGTTTCATTTTGTGACGGATCACTTCCCGCGCGGCATCGATCGCGTCCGGATAGATCACGTTCGGATCCCACCAGGTTTCTTTCGCCAGGATTTCACGGACTTTCTGGAAGTAGGCATACTTCATATCACTGGAAATGTTAATTTTGCCCACGCCCAGCGTAACGGATTCGGCAATTTCCGCATCCGGATTCGCTGAACCACCGTGCAACACCAGCGGAATGTCTACACGCCCGGCGATATCACGCAGGATGTTCATTTGCAGCTCTGGCTGCATCCCTTTCGGGTAGATCCCGTGTGCCGTACCAATCGCCACCGCCAGCGTGTCTGCGCCGGTACGGGCGATAAAATCCTGTGCCTGAACTGGATCGGTATAGGTGATCTTCGATACGCCGCCTTCCACTGACGTTCCGGTCTGGCCAATCGTGCCCAGTTCCCCCTCAACCGAGACACCTACCGCATGCGCCAGTTTGACCACTTCGCGGGTCAGCGCCACGTTCTCTTCATACGGCAGCAGCGATCCATCAATCATCACCGAGGTAAACCCACACTGAATCGCCCGCAGGACATGCTCCACTGAAGCGCCGTGGTCCAGATGCAGAGTAAACGGCACCCGGCTACGCATCGTGATATCACGGACGTAGCTAAAAAACGCATCGCCGACAAAATCATGTTCGCTGGGGTGAATGGAGATAATCGCCGGGGTGTTGGTCGCTTCCGCTTCTTCCACGACAGCACGTACAAAGCAGCTGTCCGCCACGTTGAATGCGCCGATGGCAAAACCGTGCTGACGGGTAGGTTGCAGTAATTCTTTCATCGAAACTAACATGTTAATTCTCCAGTTTCAGGGTGTAGAAAGCCCTGCCAGTGCGTCATCGCAGAGGCATAGAAGGCGTTACAGAAAACAAATCAGGCTTTATTGATAGCGCCGCTGGCCTGTAGATACGGAATAATGGCTTCCTCGCAGGCCTGCTCCATCAGGGCCAGGGTATCAACGAGCTCACCGGATGTGTCATGACACAGGGTATGCAGCAGCGCGGCCTTTCCGGCTTCAAAGACCGCTGCGCCAACGTTTATCTTGGCGACGCCAAACATCGGACAGCGCTGCAACTGATCAAACGGCGTCCCGCTGCCGCCATGCAGCGCCAGAGGTACCGTTGATAACCGGGCAATTTCCTCCAGCCGCTGGAAATGAATGGCTGGCGTAACGCCCGGCGCGTACATGCCGTGCGCCGTACCGACCGATACTGCCAGTAAGTCGATCCCGGTTTGTTGGATAAACGGTGCCACATCAGCAGCCTGAGTCATCAAATCCATGTTAGTCGCATGGTCATAGCGCGGAGCATCGGCCAGATGGCCCAGCTCGCCTTCCACACACAGAGAAACGCTGGCTGCGAGCTCAACCACTGCACGGGTCTGGCGAATATTCTCCTCCAGCGCAAAGGCGGAGGCATCGATCATTAACCCGCTGAATCCGGCGCGAAAAGCCTGGCGAATGCGTACAGGATCCTTTCCATGATCCAGTGCCAGCGCGACCGGTACCGAGGCTTCCTCTGCCAGCGTTTTGACGACCGCCGCCGCTATCGGGGCCGGAAAATGCTCCAGATGCCCCTGATACAGATTCAGAATGATGGGCGCACGGTGTTTCTCGGCCACCCGAACCGCTGCGCGGGCGCTTTCCAGGTTCATGCAGTTGATGGCCAGCAGCGCGTACTGCTCGCGCCAGGCTTTCGTCACCATGCTTTTCATATCGGCAAACATACGGCCTCCGGTTATTCCAGGGTGAAGGTGATCTCTTCGTCTTTCAATTTTTGATCGCTGAGTTCATCAAACTCTTCGTCACGCTCGGTCACCGGTTTCTTCCACAGCGACAACATGACACCGCAAATCACCGTGCCGATCCCCAGCGCCAGACAAAACAACAGCGGATGCGTAAAGAGCGGGACCACAAACATACCGCCGTGCGGTACCGGGCTTTCAACACCCCACACCATAATCAGGCCGCCCGCTACCGCCGAGGCCACCACACAGGAGCCCACCACGCGCAGCAGGTCGCGCGCCGCAATCGGAATAACCCCTTCGGTAATCATGCAGATCCCCATCGGGAATGCCGCTTTCAGCGCCTCGCGCTCCGCGCGGGTGTACTTGTGACGCGTCAGTAGGAAGGAGAGCGTAATGCCGAATGGAGGGATCATTGAACCGACAAACTTCACCGCTTCCGGACCATAAACGCCGCTGACCAGCATGCCGTCAGCAAACAGCGACATGGTTTTATTCACCGGCCCGCCGAAGTCGAATGTCGCCATTGCGCCGAGGATGGCGCCCATCAGGAACCGTGACCCGCACTGCATAGACTCCAGCAGATGAATCAACGCGTCCTGCAGCCAGGCTATCGGCTTGCCAATCAGCGTCATCATCAACAGGCCGCCAATCACGGTACTCAGTACCGGCAACACCATGATGGGCATCAGCCCCTGCATCGACTGTGGCAAACGGATATAGCGCTTAAGTAGAAGGACGGTATAACCGACCAGGAACCCGCCCAGCATCCCGCCGATAAAACCGGTATGAATTTCACCGCAGACAAAGCCGACAATCAGACCTGGCGCGAATCCAGGACGGTCGGCAATGGAGTACGCAATCGCCGCACTAATCAGCGGTACGATTAACCCCATCCCCCAGCCGCCAATCTGGTTGAGCATCCAGGGTATGGTTCCTGTTTTTTCACCCACGTTAGTGCCGCCAAGTATTTGTCCGAGAGCAATACAGATCCCGGCGGCGACAATTAACGGGATCATCCACGAAATCCCCGTTAATAAATGTCTCTTTATTTCCTGAGATAGCGGAATTTTATTTTCACTCATGTGAAATCCCTCCAGAATGAGGATCGCTACTGGTTGTTATTAACTAATGATTTTTCGACCTTTTCAAGAAACTGAATCGGCGACTTTATAACTATTTCGGTTTTTACTCGCACAATAGGTTTATTTGAAAATCGCTCCTCCCCTTTTATTTTTACATCGACAGCGAGAATCACGACATCAGCTGCAGAAATATCTTCTGTGAGTAATTCGTTTTCCGTGCCAATGGTTCCTTGGGTTTCAACTTTTATATTATGACCAAGCGCTTTAGCACCTTTAATTAACTTTTCACGGGCAATATAGGTGTGCGCAATACCCGCCGTACAGGCGGCAACACAAACAATATTCATAACGTGCTCCACTTTTTATTTAGCAGACATTGGATTCAGCATATTGGCTAAAAAGCTCAATAATTTTCTGTGGACTACTTTCGACTAACAGCTGTTCAATAATATCGTCATCCGCCAACGCTCCGGCAACCTGCGAGAGCAAACGAATATGGGTGGTGTTTTGATCCTCAAGGCGTACCGCAAACAGAATAATGCAGCGCACATTGCTGCCGTCCAGGGTTTCCCAGGGAATGTCCTGGCGGGTACGCCCAATTGCCAGCGTGGTATTGACCACTGCCGAGGATTTCCCATGCGGAATAGCAATATGGTTTTCGAAACCGGTCGAGCCTTCTGATTCACGCTGCCAGACATCCTGAATAAACGTTTCCCGACAGCTAATTGCCCCATCTTTTTGCAGAATATCCGTCAGTTCCTCAATAACCTCCGTTTTGTTTGTGGCCCTCATGTCCAAAATAACGCGATTTGTATTGAGTATTTTCGTGATGTCCATCAATCATACCTCATGGAGTTCAGACATTAATTTTCAACGACCAGCGATGTCGCCCGATGTAATTTTTCCGTAATAACCGTTTCTGTTACCCGCTTAATATCCACATCATTGAAAAAGGCGGTGACATACACAACCGGCATGGCAACAACGGGTAAATTAATTGTCGATACCACCAGTTCAATATCGTCCGTCAGTATAGAAGGCAAGCTACTAACCGACACCACGCCAACGATGGTCCAGTCCGGAAATGCGCGTAGAATGCGGCTTTTAAGTAAGTGGGAAGTGCCGATACCGGTTGAGCAGACCAGCAGCACGCGCTTACGCGCGATCTGCCGCTCCATTGCGGCCTGAAAATGTACGGTTAGATATCCCACCTCATCTTCCGACACGGCTCGCTCGCCCCAGCCGCTAAACACCCGATTCACCGCGCACTGGGTCAGACGCCACACGTCCTGCAACTCGCCTTTAATATCCTCCAGCAACGGATTGCGAATGCGGATCTGGTAGTTCAGGCGGTTAATCAGCGGCTTAATATGGATCAGCAATCCGTCATACAGCGCAGTATCCTGGCTAAGATCGCTGTCGACCATTTCAGCGAAGGTGGCAATCAGCCGCTGGGTAATCAAGCGCGCTTCGTCGCTGGAGAGCATGTGGCCAATCACGCTCACGTCGTTATGCTCTTCAATTACCACGCCGGAAGAGATAATGTATTGATAAATAAACCAGACTTCGTCTTCCGGCAGCGGGTGGGCAATGCGTTTTTCAATATGCTGAATCATACGACTGGCAATGGAAAAGATGTTTTCATCACAGGTAGTGATGCTCTCTTCTTTTCTCGGCAGCGCATTGCCCCGCGTGATGCGATACATCATGATCAGAATATGAGTAAAGATATTGACGTAGTAAGGCTCGCCCAACGACCAGCACAGATCGTTCTCCATTTCCTGTAACAGCGTCTGGACAAATAAAACGTCTTCTTCGCCGAAGTAATGTACTAACGCTTTATAGCTGCCCTGATCAAGACGTGAATAAATTACGCTGCCAGGTTCATTATGGTTAATCACACCGTTAATCAGAGACGCCATTGCCTGGCGCACACCGCTCTCACTGCCTTCTATGTGTGTACCGCTCTGGCTGCGAATCAGCGACAGGCCCAGCGGGGTAATCCAGGATTCAATCACTTTCAGATCGTTAACAATCGATGCGCTACTAATAAAATAACGTTCAGATAATTTGCTGATCGACGTTTCATGCGGCGTTTCGCTTAGTAATTGCGAAGCTATTTTAACCCGCCGTGAATTATTCATCATGCCGTCAGCTTCATCACCTTCCGTACCTAATAACTGATCCAGATATAAAAGGTCAGTAATATTATCGGCACTTAATAACACGCCCGCCCCAGCGCGTTTATCAACAGATATTTTCCATTCAGATAGCCATTGTTCCAGTAACCGCAGATCGCGCTGCACTGTTTTCTCTGAAACAGATAAATACTCGGCAATTTTCAGAAGCGTGACATATTCCTTCCGGGACAGAAGAAACTTTAATAATCTGTTTTGTCGCGAGGTAATCATTTGCATTATTTACCCTTATCACACACCAGATTAAATAGCTAAAGAAGCGCTTACGCTCCACGTGTAATCCGTGATGGTAAATATAAGAGGACTACGATGTGGCAACAATACTAAATCGTGTCCTGTATTCCGGACAGAAATAAGACAAAAAGAGGAAATAGTGAGATATTTACGGCACAGATCACATTTTTCGTGGTAATTAGAGTGACCGCGCTCGCAAATATAGGGTGATGAAATGTTAAGTCAGGATATTTTTGATTTTCAGATCTGGAACGCTGCCCGCAGCGTGGTGCCGGATAAAACGCATCCGGCACCACGTCGACACATGCTTACAAGGTAATCGTCAGCTCACTGCCCTGTGGAATAATGACTACACCGTGCTCGCTGCCCATATGCGACCCGCATTTAATGCCGCCAACTTTCTGAATATTACGCAGGCACAGCGTCCAGTTACGTGCCTCACCATTCCCTTGCACGGTGACGGTATTACCTACACGCTTTGCCTTCAGCGTGAAGATAACCGAGCCGTCCATCGCAGGCACTTCACACACCGCTTCCCGGCCCTCCTGCAGATGGAACAGCTGGAACGCGGTGCCTTCATGCCAGGCGTAGTTCGGCAGCTGGTTATTGTTGCCCAGCGCCAGCAGGGTGTTGTCGCGCACATACACCGGCAGGCTCATAAAGTCGTGCTGCTGCTTATGCCAGCGGCTGCCCTGCACCTCGTCGTTGTGCCAGAGATGCGTCCAGCGACCTTCCGGCAGGTAGAACTGTACATCGCCCGCTTCGGTGAACACCGGCGCCACCGCCAGGGAATCTCCCAGCATGTACTGACGGTCAAGGTAGTCGCACGCCGGATCGTCAGGGAACTCCAGCATCATGGCGCGCAGCATCGGCGTGCCCTGCTCGTTCGCCAGTGCCGCCTGACGGTACAGGTACGGCATCATGCGGCACTTCATTTCGGTGAAGTAGCGCACCACGTCGCAGGACTCTTCGTCATACGCCCATGGCACACGATAGGATTTGCTGCCGTGCAGGCGGCTGTGGCTGGAGAACAGGCCAAAGGCGCACCAGCGCTTGTAGACATCCGCCGGCGCGGTGTTTTCGAAGCCGCCGATATCGTGGCTCCAGAAGCCAAATCCGGACAGACCAATCGACAGGCCGCCGCGCAGGCTTTCCGCCATCGATTCATAGTTGGCGTAGCAGTCACCGCCCCAGTGTACCGGAAACTGCTGTGCGCCCACCGAAGCTGAACGAGCAAACAGGACAGCCTCTTCTTCACCGACGGTGTCTTTCAGCACGTTCCACACCAGTTCATTGTAGATGTACGCATAATGGTTGTGCATTTTCTGTGGATCAGAACCGTCAAACCACTGCACATCCGTGGGAATGCGTTCGCCAAAGTCGGTTTTGAAGCAATCCACACCGATATCCACCAGACCTTTCAGCTTGTTGGCATACCACTCACAGGCTTGAGGATTGGTGAAGTCATAAATCGCCAGGCCCGGCTGCCATTTATCCCATTGCCACAGGGAACCATCCGGCCGCTTGAGCAGATACCCCTTCTCTTTCAGTTCGTTGAAAATCGGTGATTTTTGCCCGATGTACGGGTTGATCCACACGCACACCTTCAGCCCTTTCTCTTTCAGGCGGCGGATCATACCTTCCGGATCCGGGAAGGTCACAGAATCCCACTCAAAATCGCACCACTGGAAGGCTTTCATCCAGAAGCAGTCAAAGTGAAAAACGTGCAGCGGCAAGTTGCGCTCGGCCATGCCGTCGATAAAGCTGTTGACCGTCGCTTCGTCATAATTGGTGGTGAACGACGTGGTCAGCCACAGGCCGAACGACCAGGCTGGCGGCAACGCGGGACGGCCAGTGAATTGGGTATAACGGTTCAACACGTCCTTCGGCGTTGGGCCGTCAATAACGAAGTATTCCAGATACTCGCTTTCCACGCTGAACTGCACTTTCGACACTTTCTCAGAGCCGATTTCAAACGACACACACTGCGGATGGTTCACCAGTACGCCGTAACCGCGGTTGGTGAGATAAAACGGGATGTTCTTGTAAGACTGCTCGGTACTAGTGCCACCATCGCGGTTCCAGGTTTCTACCGTCTGGCCGTTGCGCACCAGCGCGGTAAAGCGTTCGCCCAGGCCATATACCGTTTCCCCGACACCGAGATCCAGGCGCTCAAACATATAGTTACGCCCGCTGTGGGCATCCTGCACGTAGCCGTTATTTTTCAGCTGACTGCCGGTAATACGCTCGCCATTACGCAGGAAATCCAGCGACCAGAACTCCCCTTTGGTGACGCGCACGCTTAAGTTGCCGCTCTTCAGCTCGGCAAACTCAACGGTGTTCTGCATCTCAACGTTAACGTCTTTCAGCACGTTCAGTGGGTAATGCGGGCCGGTATCCAGCGCACCCTGGAAGTGTTCCATACGTACGCCCACCACCCCTTCCTGCGGAGAGAAAAAACGCAGGGTAAACAATGGGGTATCCAGTTGCCAGGTACGTTCACGCACGTCGCGCGGCGCAACGTAGACAATCATCTCATTGCCCTGCTGTTCAACCTCGAACACCTGAATCGGGTTAATCACGTTCAGACCGGGTTGAATCAGCCAGTTTCCATCGCTTATTTTCATTGCTGGTTCCTTAGTTCTGTAATTCTTTCGTCGTGAAATCCTGCTGATTACGACGCGCCCCCTGAGACAGTTGACTCATGATTTCAGTCAGATACGGGGTTTTCAGGGTGTAGAAGCGCTTGGCAATCACGGCACTCAGCAGGTAGCAAATAGCCGGGACAATGGTGAACAGTGCGATGATGATACTAATGGTGGCGCTGTTCTGGGTTTTCGCTGCGGCGTCGTAGCCCCCACCTGCCAGCATCCAGCCAATCAGTGCCCCACCGAACGCCAGGCCCAGCTTGAGCACAAACAATGTGCCCGCAAAGCTGATCCCCGTCAGGCGTTTACCGTTGCACCATTCGCCGTAATCAACGGTGTCGGACATCATCACCCACTGGATTGGCGTTACGAGCTGGTGCAGTACACCAATCACGAAGATAAAGGCGAACATGGTGATGCTGGCGTGCATCGGCACAAAGAACATCGCCAGGCTCGCCACCGCCAGCGCGGCGTTGGTCCACCAGAAGACGCTGACTTTGCATTTCCAGTCGGTGAGCGGCTTCGCCAGCGCAGAGCCGATCAGGTTACCAACGCAATAGGTGGTGAGGAAGGCGACAAATACCTCCGGCGTACCCAAAATCCAGGTGACGTAATACATCATCGCCCCGCCGCGAACACAGACGGCCAGGATGTTGAGGATGGTCAGCAGGCCAACGATGCGCCATTGATCGTTTTGCCAGATGTCGCGCAGGTCTTCACGCATCGAGGTGGTGCTCGGCGGCGCTTCCACGCGTTCTTTGGTAGTGAAAAAACAAAATGCCAGCATCAGGAAGGCCACCACCGAGAGCACGGCAATCCCGCCCTGAAAGCCGAACGCTTTATCCTCGCCGCCAATCAGATTCACCAGCGGCATCATCAGCACGGTGGAGAGCATGCCGCCCGCCGTCGCCAGCACGAAGCGCCATGATTGCAGGGAGATACGCTGCGTTGGGTCATTGGTGATGACACCGCCCAAAGCACAGTAGGGGATGTTCACTACGGTGTAGAGCAGAGTCAGCAGGGTGTAAGTGATGGCAGCATAAATCATTTTACCGTTCAGGCTGAGATCTGGCGTACTGTAGGCCAGCACGCAAACCAGGCCAAACGGCAGTGCGCCAAACAGTACCCACGGACGAAATTTCCCCCAGCGCGACCGTGTACGGTCGGCAAGCAGCCCCATGCAAGGGTCTGAGATGGCGTCCAGCGCGCGCGCCAGCAAAAACATGGTGCCGACAAATCCGGCCGGAATACCAAAAATATCGGTGTAGAAGAACATCATATATAACATGACGTTATCGAAGATAATGTGGCTCGCCGCATCCCCCATCCCGTAGCCAATCTTCTCTTTAACAGACAGAATCTCACTTTTCATTACGCATCCTTGTTAGCACTTTCACACGCCCTGATACCGGTTACAGTTCTTGTAAACCATCCCTGTGAGCGCGGGTATTCCGATTTCTCGTTATCAAATTATGATTCTTGTTTTCTGTGATCAGGGTAGCGTCGAAAAATATGATGAAATGTAACTAACGGATTTATTGAGGATTTATATGAAATCGATCATAGCAAGACAAAAGGGAAGTTAAAAAAGTGAGTGAGGGGGTGTGGAAACCCCAGGAAGTAGCTATAATGCGCCCCGCCTCCATGTAGCAATCGAGGCGCGGAAGATCGTCATCTCCGGTGAGGTGGCTGGACTTCAAATCCAGTTGGGGACGCCAGCGTTCCCGGGCAGGTTCGACTCCTGTGATCTTCCGCCAATTAGACTCTCCTGAACTCTCCCGAAGTCAATAAATCCCTTCTAATCCCTTATATATCAGGCATTCCTTGTATCCCGAGAGCAATCGACTTCAACCAGTTTCAAACGGTTTTTGGGGTATAAACTTGAAAAGTTCATATTTTTCAATTTATTGATGTATTTGTTCTAATCCCTTCGCCCTCCACGACCTATTTCTTATTGACTCTCATGATTCAATTATTCTTCGTAATTTCAATGTGTTTCTTTGTTTAACGGTCACTTACTGCACGAAGATAAAAGCTAAACCGATTGTGGGAGACGATCGGCGGATTTCGATACCACTTTCGGGAGATACCTCATATGAAACTAACAATCTACAGGAGCCAAAAAGATATCTTTGACGCACTCGGATAGTACGGTCTTGTAAAGGCTGGTTAATCCTTCCAATTCGCGATACCGGTGTCCTAAATATCACTTTTGTATCCGTCTGGTACAAAAAATTAATGTTCAATAAATTGGATTTATTTTAATAAATTGCAAGGGATATGTTAGAGTGCTTGTCTGAAAATATACCAGTAAAAATAAAAGTCACGTAATTAATTTTTAGAATATAATTCCATAGTTATCTTTTTTTGAATACAATATAAGATTTTTCATCCTGCATAAATAAAGTAGTCTTTTTACAAGTCAATTTTCTCTTATAGGCAGTAACATCTTTTAAATAATTTAGATTTGGTCTGATTTAAAAAAGGTACTTATTTATTTTGTTAAAAATATCTTAAGGATCTTGATCATTATCGATAATTTATTAAGGTGACTAGTTTTAGTCTCATTATCCGATCAAAACTTATGTAGATACAAAAAACATATGAATTAGTTTAGTATTTATACCATTTTTAATACTTGCTATGCTGAGTAGTTCGTGAGCCTTATGTATATTATGTCACGCTTGCTGAAAAACATGAAAAATATAGTTAGATAGACTTGAGTTGTACTGATTAAAATATAACACGAGATAGCTAAGAATTTAAACGTAAAGACACGGGTGACAATTCAGCCAAGGTACCTTTAACCTCGGTATGTATGCTGTAAGTTTGTAAGAAAATGTTTCTGTGTGTTTTGAGAATTTTCTCATTTTGAATAAAAGATGAAAGTGCGTTTTCACAAGTAGCGCTAAAAATACACCAATAATCGCATTAAAATTCCGATATTCATTAGTAATTCAAATCTAAGAATGAATGATTGATAGTTTTTAGCTATGAATGGCGAGGGGTTGATATCACATCCTTGTTGTGTAAAAGTTCATCTCATGCACTTAACAATATTAATAAAATCAATTACTCGATTGTTAGGTATTTTTTAGAGGGTAGATGTGCTTAAAAGTACACACTTACCTTTCCATGGATGAAATAGAGTTGTTCGAGGTTATGGAGGCTTCATGAAGTATCAACATTTCTGGCCACCAAATGATATTTACTTTGGAGTTGGTGTCGCTAGTGTTATTGATGAAATGTCACTGATTACAAACGAAAGAAATTATTTATTTGTGAATCTTAATCAATACAGCTTACATAGCACCTTGGTTTTTTTCTCACGGAATAAAAATATCAATAAAATCATAATCATCATTTCAAGTTCACGGTTGATGCCTTTGGCTCTTTTTTGGCTGGATAATATCAAAAATGTTATTGCTGTTTTCGATACCTCAACACCTGTGTCGGAGATGATTAAGAAAATAAGCCTATATCGAAATGGTGACAAGATAACAGCAGGGCGAAGGGAATGTAACTTTAAGATTAGCAACAAAGATATCATGAAGATGAAGTACTTCTTAACCGAAAGCGGTATGGAGGAGCTTCAGGATAGATTCATGAACTCGCCGTCAACATTGTATCGTTGGAGAAAAGAAATCGCCCATAAATTCGGCGTGCGGGACCCTCGATATCTTCTATTGCCAGAATAAGCAGATATGCGTTATCTCAATAAGAATTACAATTAAAGCTCCGATCTTTAATTGTTGTTTTAGAACTGATACTGCATACGACCTCCATTTAACTAAAATTAGAAAATATAACATTTCTAGCCTTCCTTAGACTAGAAACTGTCGTAATTTCGATAAGAATAGATACGCTGGCTTAGATCGTCAGGGGCGGTAGCGTTCCAGAAAATATCTGGAATTTATTTAAAGTGAATAATTATTAAATAAGGGATTTATCAGTAATGATCAGCAAAGATGATGTGAAAATTGCCATTATTGGACTCGGGTATGTTGGTTTGCCATTAGCTGCTGAATTTGGGAAAATTCGTCAGGTGGTTGGTTTTGATGTTAATCAGAAACGTATACTTGAGCTAAAAGAAGGGATCGATGTCAATCTCGAAACCACAGAAGAAGAGCTACGTGATGCTCGCCATCTGACGTTTACCTCATCAATTGATGAAATCAGAGAATGCAATTTTTACATCATTACCGTCCCGACACCGATCAACGATTATAAGCAGCCAGATCTCACCCCTTTGATTATGGCAAGTGAAACTGTTGGTAAAGTACTGAGACCAGGCGATATTGTGGTCTATGAATCTACGGTATATCCAGGATGTACTGAAGAAGAATGCGTGCCGATCCTTGAGCGTATGTCCGCGATGACGTTTAACAAAGATTTCTTCGTCGGATATAGCCCAGAGCGTATCAATCCCGGCGATAAAAAATACCGTCTGACAACTATTAAGAAAATTACCTCTGGCTCAACTGCAGAAACGGCCTGTCTGGTTGATGAGATCTATCAACAGATCATCACGGCAGGAACGTACAAAACGGAAAGCATTAAGATCGCGGAAGCGGCAAAGGTGATTGAAAATACCCAACGCGATCTCAATATCGCGCTGGTAAATGAATTGGCGATAATCTTTAACCGATTAGAGATTGACACTGAAGCCGTGCTGCGAGCCGCGGGAAGTAAGTGGAACTTCCTGCCATTCCGTCCGGGACTGGTTGGTGGTCACTGCATTGGCGTCGATCCCTATTATCTGACTCATAAATCTCAGGGCATCGGTTACTATCCGGAAATTATCCTCGCGGGTCGTCGACTGAACGATAATATGGGTAACTATGTTTCGGGACAGTTGATCAAAGCCATGATCAAAAAAGGGATTAATGTTGAGGGTTCTAACGTTCTGATTCTGGGGTTCACCTTTAAGGAAAACTGCCCGGATATCAGAAATACCCGCATTATCGATGTTGTAAAAGAATTGGGCAATTACAGCTGTAATGTTGATATTTTTGACCCTTGGGTGGATGCTGAGGAAGTCGAAGAGGAATACGGGATTGTACCTGTATCGGAAATCAAGGCAGCTTCTTATGATGCTATTATTGTCGCCGTTGGCCATGAGCAGTTTAAGAAGATGGGGAGTAATGATATTCGTGGCTTTGGAAAAGATAAACACGTACTTTATGATTTGAAGTATATCCTTTCACCTGAGCAGTCAGATGTGAGGTTATAATCATGACAGCTTATGATGAATTAAAAATACAACTCGTTCTTGAACCAAAACGTTGGCTTATTACTGGCGTAGCAGGTTTTATCGGCTCTGGATTGTTAGAAGAATTACTGTTTTTAAATCAAACTGTAGTTGGGTTGGATAACTTTTCAACTGGCTATCAACATAATTTAGAGGATGTGCGTGCCGCTGTCAGTGAAGAACAATGGTCCCGGTTTACCTTTGTTCATGGGGATATCCGATCGTTTGCCGATTGCCAGGCTGTTTGTGAGAACGTCGATTACGTTTTACATCAGGCCGCTTTGGGAAGCGTGCCACGTTCCTTGAAGGATCCTATCACGACAAATAGCGCTAATATTGATGGTTTTTTAAATATGTTGACGGCGGCGAGAGATGCACATGTATCTGGTTTCACCTATGCCGCAAGCAGTAGTACTTATGGTGACCATCCCGATTTACCTAAAATTGAGGAACGGATCGGCCGGCCATTAAGCCCGTATGCGGTGACAAAATACGTCAATGAATTGTACGCCGAGGTATTTGCTCGCAGCTATGATTTTAATGCTATTGGCCTACGCTACTTTAATGTATTTGGTCGCCGCCAAAACCCTAACGGAGCATACTCTGCAGTCATTCCTCGCTGGATACTATCGCTTCTTAAAGATGAACCAATTTATATCAATGGCGATGGCTCAACAAGTCGGGATTTTTGCTATATAGAGAATGTGATTCAAGCCAATCTATTATCAGCAACGACTAATGATTTAGCCTCAAAAAATAAAGTCTATAATGTGGCTGTTGGAGATAGAACTTCGTTAAATGAACTTTATTATCTCATTCGCGATGGGCTGAATTTATGGCGGGACGAACAAAGTAGAGCTGAACCAATTTATAAAGATTTTCGCGACGGTGACGTTAAACATAGCCAGGCAGATATTACCAGAATAAAAACATTTCTTTCATATGAACCTGAATTTGATATCAAAGAAGGACTTAAGCAGACTCTAAAATGGTATATCGATAAACAGACTGCTTTGTATTCCTGAGTATAACTACTCACTTTCCTTTCACGTGGATGAATTTAATGAAATCGTCAGGGATGTTTACGCTAACAGCCATTGGTAGTTGCCGTATTGTGAGTCCGGTAAAACGAGCTCAGCCTTATTTTAATTTTCAGGCTAACTTTAAAAAAGTATATGGTTTTACTCATACGAGCAGCGAGGCATTACAGCAGGTACGTTTTATTTTGGGCTTGATAGATATTCCAGAAAAGGTCCGGCCTTTTATTTTTAGACCTGCCGTAAACTATTCAAACACCGATATTCATAGTCGTTCTGATTTCTATATCGTCGAGATTTCAAGTCAGAAGAAGATTATGGCCTATGGTTTCTGCTTACAAATAAATTATTTAACTCGTCATTTCTATGAGTTTTTTAGCCAAACAGAGCGGGCGCGTGTGTACTGGTCGCTGGCCACGCAAGGAAATCAACATAAACTGCTGGCCTATCTCAAAGACGATCCCTGTTTTGCCGGAATGTCGGAAGACGATCGTGCCTTATTAAGCAATATCAATGTCGAGCAGATGGATGAGCATGCTATCGAACAGGATATGATCGAAATCGTTCAGCTTCTTGGTCACGATCGCGTTATGTTTATGACTCATGTTGATGCCGTGACTCGTGCCGGAACCGTCATTCAGTCCCGCAGTCGGTTAATTAAAAATGTCGACGCTATCGCCGCCAGAATGGGTATTCCTTGCGTTAACCCGACAAATTTGATGGAAAAGTGGGGGCAGAAACGTGCCCTGGAAAAAAATGGCGACGATCTTACTCATTATACCGACATGTTTGGTGACGCGATCGTTGCGGCTATTTTTAAGGGAGTGATCAACAATACTAATCATCATCTTGATGAGGGGCGGCAAGAGAAACAAGATAAAATACGTGAGATTACCTTATCGATCACTAAGCAGCTTGCAGATGGCGACATTATTGCTGCATCACAGCAACTTTTTGCCGCATTAAGAAATCAGCAGCAAGAGCCTGTTCTGATCCAACTTCGGTCCGTAATTTTCAGCCGTTTAGGTTATTATGAACAGGCTTATCAGGATATTAGTGATGTTGAGAAAATTATCGGTACGACGGACAGTACATTACGTTGTCGACTGAGGTCTCTACATGGATTAGCGCGTTGGCGGGAAGCCTTATCGACAGCCGAAATGATGCTTTCCAATGAAATTGAAGATGAAGAAGTACTTACTGTTGCCGCCGGCTCAGCCGATGCTTTACAACTGTTTGATAAGTCATATCAATACTGGAAACGTGTGCTGTTATTGAATCCTGAAACCCAAAGCGGATGGGTTAATTTCCTGAGCAGCACGCAATATTTCAATGATGGCACTGCATTCTCCGAAGCTTTCCATGCCGGCATTCAATCGCAGTGCCTAAATGATGCGTTTATGGAAACAGCGTTATCTTTGGCAATCAAATTTAGTGATGAATTGATTTTCATGCATGCGCTCGAGCAGCTACTCCGCCATGAGTCAGAATTTGCGCTGACGGTATTGTCGACGATTCATGATACCGGTCTCGTCATTCGCACAGCTTTCTGCATCAAAAATATGAGCTATCATCAGGCGCTTAGCACCTCGTATAAAGATAAACTCCACGACGTTTTTGAGGCATGGAACAATACCGCGCTGTCGCTACATTCGGTTGATAATTTTGTCTCACTGAGTACTTCGCTGGTGTACAGCTACTCTGCATTTATGGTTTATCCCCATGCACGTATTTCACGCTTTAATAATGAAGTTAAAACGGCATGGCGCGAGAAATTAAGAGAAATGTATGAGCGCGGGGATTATGAAAATATCCTGACAGGGGCGAAAATTGTGTGGCCACTTCTGGAGTTCGATCCCATTAGCACCGTATATTGTGCAAGAACTCTGGTGAATCTTGGTGCCTGGAAAGAAGCGTGCACGTTGGCACACATGACCTTGATTCGTAACTCGAACATTACCAGCCTGCAGTCGATTATGTTACGCAGCATACGTCATATTAACAACATTCCGTTCCTCATTGATTTGATTGCTAACGTCATGAGTATTTCTCCATCATTCCAGAATGCCTCGATGAACGAGTTGTTTGAGAAAGAGTGTCGCAATGTTGCAACCAGAGCACTTAAATATGTACGTCAAAAGAAAAGTGAAGGTCGTCTGGATGAAGCATTATCTGTATTGATTAGCCTGAAACGAATTGATCCTGATGCTTCTCGCCTGATGCGTGAATTTAAGCAAATTATCAGGTTATTTAATGAGTCACTGAAGGATGGCGGCAGTACTATCGCATCTTATGAACATCTAGATTATGCGAAAAAATTACTCGTTTTTGATAGCGAAAATGCTTATGCCTTGAAATATGCTGCATTAAATGCAATGCATTTACGCGACTACAACCAGGCTTTGCAGTATTGGCAGCGACTGGAGAAAGTGAATGGGCCAACGGATCCAGTGGCCAAGCAGATCTCGACCTGCATAACCGCATTACAAAAAAATACATCAGGGAAGTCGTAATGATTACGCAGGAAGAAAAGATAGCTGTGCTAGGTAAAACACTTTCAACATTGAAAAAAGAGAGGAAGCTTGAGCAAGCTATTACGTTAATTGACAATGAATTACCGGCTGAAGCTTTAACTTCATTAGCTATGCTAAAAAAAGCCGAATTTCTTCATGATTTCAATGAAACGGAGCGTGCATACGCGCTCTACGAAACGCTGATTGCGCAAAATAATGATGAAGCACGTTATGAGTATGCACGGCGTTTATATAATACGGGGCTAGCCAAAGATGCGCAGCTAATTCTTAAAAAGGTTAGCAACAACGTACAGAAAAAATATAACAATTATTTAGGCAAAATAAATAAGATCTGCGATTTGCTTGAACGTCTTGAAGGGGAAACGATCCCTGTGGGGACCAACACCCGTATTATTGCAATGAAGCATGCCATCTTGTTCTACCGAAATCGTCAACCTCGACAGCTTCCCGTCGGGTCTTTCGGTCGTCTTGCGCTCTGTACTGGTTCGCTAGGTAGCGGTGGTGCAGAACGTCAGATTTCCAGGCTGGCTATCGAGATCGCCAGAAAGTATCGGCAACAGGGGAAAATTGGCGACCTGAAAGTAGAAGAACCGGTAGAGCTCATTATTCGCTCCCTGACACCGGAACTCAGGCAAGATTTTTTCCTGAAAGAAGTGCTGGAAGAACAGGTCGAGGTGCTTGAGATCGCGAAGATTACCGGAAACTTCTTTGATGATGCGACAATAGAATCTCCGGAGTTGCGCTTATTGTTATCTCATCTGCCGCCGGTGTGTAATTACGGCATCAAGCATCTGGTCCCCCACTTATGCGAGCGCAAGCCGGATTATCTCTCCGTTTGGCAGGATGGCGCTTGTCTGATGATTGCGCTTGCAGCGTTGATTGCTGGCGTGCCCAGAATTCAACTGGGATTACGTGGGTTACCGCCGGTAGTGAGAAAGCGTCTGTTCAAGCCGGAATACGAGCCTCTCTACCAGGCACTGGCGGTTGTGCCTGGCGTTGATTTTATGAGTAACAACCATTGTGTGACCCGCCATTATGCCGACTGGCTGAAGTTGGAGGCGAAGCACTTCCAGGTTGTATATAACGGCGTCTTACCGCCATCTACCGAACCCTCTTCTGAGGTGCCACATAAAATCTGGCAGCAGTTTACGCAAAAAACACAGGATGCGGACACGACTATCGGCGGCGTTTTCCGCTTTGTCGGCGATAAGAACCCTCTTGCATGGATTGATTTTGCAGCACGCTATTTACAGCACCACCCCGCCACGCGCTTTGTGTTGGTAGGCGATGGGGATATGCGCGCTGAAGCACAGCAACGCGCTGAACAGTTGGGGATTCTGGAAAGAGTACTATTTGTTGGCGTTTCGCGTGACGTGGGATATTGGCTGCAAAAAATGAATGTATTCATTTTGTTTTCGCGTTATGAAGGGCTACCCAATGTGCTCATTGAAGCACAAATGGTCGGAGTGCCGGTGATTTCAACCCCTGCTGGTGGATCGGCAGAATGCTTTATAGAAGGTGTTTCAGGTTTCATTCTTGATGATGCACTGACGGTCAATCTTGACCAGGCTTGCCGCTATGCAGAACAGTTGGTCAATTTATGGCGCAGCAGAACCGGTATTTGCGAACAGACGCGGTCATTTTTACAAGAACGCTTCACCGTGGAACATATGGTGAGAACGTTTGTACAAACCATTTCCTCTCAGCCTCGTTAATTAATGGGCAGCATTTTTTCAGTTATTTCATTTATAAAATAAGCCATGAAAAAAATTATTATATTGTTAACGACGTTTTTCCTGCTTTCGGGATGTACTATTCCCAGGGCGGTATTTAAATCCAGCCTGATTAATCAGGACGATCCTCGTTATAATCTGGTCGAAGTCACTCCGACATTAAAAATGAGTGATACCGATACTGTGCCGAAAACTATTGTCGATCCGGTCTTTGTCGCAAATAACTGGCACTGGACATCTTTGGCTAAAGGCGATGTGCTGCATATCACTATTTTATCCTCGGGCGGGGCGGGGTATTTATCCAATAACGCGAGCGGCGACCGTGCGGATTTTGAAAATATTCTTGTGGCTGACGGTAATACCGTTCAGGTGCCTTATGCCGGGACAATCCCGGTTACTGGATTGGATGTGACGCAACTGGCTGATGAGATCAGACAGCGACTTGCGCGCGTTGTCCTGAATCCCCAGGTGCTAGTGACACTTACCGCCCGCACCGGGGCCATGGTGACGATCGAGGGCAGCGGGAAAACGGGTCGTTACCCTCTCGAACAGAGTATGAATCGTCTGAGTCATTTTTTGGCAACGGCAGTGGCAGTAGAAAATACCAGCGCAGATATGATGGAAGTTCACGTGACGCGCCAGCAGCATTATTTCACTGCGCGACTGTCAGATATTTATCAGTATCCCGAGCTGGATATTGCCTTACAGCCGGATGACCGTATCACTCTACGTCAAGTGACCGAGTATGTTAATGTGCTCGGCGCAGCGGGTGTTCAGGGGAAACATGCTCTGGTTCAGCGTCATTCCAGCGTGGTGGATGCTTTGGCACTGGCGAAAGGATTAAATGACAATCTTGCCGATCCGCAGGCGGTTTTTCTGTACAAGCATAACGAAGCGGAACAGGCGAAACAGCAGATGCGTAAGCTGAATATCTATCATGTCGATATGAGCCAACCTGACTCGGTGTTTTTAGCACAGGCCATGCGAGTGGAAAACGGCGATGTTATCTATATCTCGAACGCCTCTTTGACTGATTTCGCTAAGGTGAAAGCCGCATTCGATAGCTTTTTGATCCGCGGCTCAAACTCTTTCTAACGTCGCCATATGAATATTTTGAAAAATAATACTTATTATTTTATGAAACTCATTACTGTCTGTGAGTTAATCATTTTGTTAATGTCACGCGATATCAAAACACGCTATAACGGTAATTTGCTAAACTATATGATGGTGCTGGCCGTACCACTGGTATGGATAACCATTACCGTTATTTCTTTTCAATATTTAAATCGCACGGTGCCAATATTCACTGACGATATCAGCTTTGTTATTGCAGGTATATTACCGTATCTGTTATTTCGTTATACCATTACCGCAACTATGCGCACCCGTTCATTCTTTACATCGTTGGCGGTTGTCTCGCAGGTTAAGAAAAGGCATGTAATTTTTGCTCTTGCCGCAGTCGAATTTGTTAATGCGGTTATCATTTATATTATTGTTTCATTGATTAACTTTCTTATATTTTCTCGTTGGGAAGCCCAGAAACCGATCCTGATTTTTGAAGGGATGGTTATCGCATGGCTTCTGGGGTTATCGTTTGGTTACTTTTGTGATGCCCTGTCTGAACGGTTCCCGCTGGTCTACAAAGCCGTTCCTGTGGTGCTAAGACCTATGTTTTTGATTTCGGCTGTCTTTTATACGGCGAATGAATTGCCCTATTCATTATTAAGCATATTCAGCTGGAACCCTCTACTTCATGCTAATGAGATAGTCAGAGAAGGAATGTTTGAGGGGTATCACTCCTTGTACCTTGAACCTCTTTACCCTCTGGCATTTTCCGCAACGTTATTCCTCGCGGGCATCATTTTTCACCTGATCTGTGACGCTGAAAATCAATGACTTTTGCTTCAGGAGAGACGCGTTCGTGTTCGGTTTATTAGGTTGTACACGCTATTTTGAGTCTGATAAGGGCCCGCGGGTGGTCCTTGATAAAACAGATTTTGTCATGGATTACCATGAGCACATCGGTATTCTGGCGGCCCCTGGTTCAGGCAAAACGACGCTAACTCGATTGCTGTGCGGCATAGATGCTCCTGATGAAGGGGATTTTATTGGGTTACGGGGCGATGCGCTCCCGCTGGGGGCAAATGCTTTTGTTCTGCCAGGGTTAACCGGCGAAGAAAATGCGCGCATGATGGCAAGTCTTTATGGCCTGGATGGCGATGAGTTTTCACATTTCTGCTATCAATTGACCCAGCTTGAACAGCGTTATACCGACAGGGTGAGTGAATATTCTGTCACGATGAAAGCGCATCTGGCATTTGCCATTAATTTACTGCTTCCCTGCCGCCTTTATATTGCCGATGACAAGCTGTACACCGGGGATAATGTCTCACAGTTGCGTATGCAGGCGGCGCTAGCGCTTGAGCTGCAACAGAAAGGATTGATTGTACTAACGCGCAACCCTCGGCTTATTAAAGAACACTGTCATGCGTTTGGCGTTTTGCTACATGGAAAAATTACGATGTGTGAAGATTTAGCACAGGCATCTGCGCTTTTTGAACAAAATCAGTCAAATCAGGCGACGATTCAAGCTGATGATTATTCCTTTGATATATAGATAGAAAATATACGGATAGCGTGTGGAAAATTCAGAACGTATTAAAAAATGGAAAGAGGAAAGGGCGAAGGTAGCAGAAGAAAGCCGGGCCTCGCGACTGCAACAAAAAGAGGATGAACGCGCCCTTAGCCAGACGGAAAAAAAGGCAGATTCGAAAAGTCATCATCGACCAGACGCCGGATGGTCCGCGACGGATGCTGATTCTGTCCGTAGAGCGTCATTGGTTATTAAAGAGCGACGTGTTCAGCAAGCCAAACAATCGCTACGTCGGCTCTTTCTTTATATTGCTTTGCCGCTGCTGGTTATTATGCTTATATCGTGGCTATTAACCTCGCGTTTTTATAGCGCGGATGCCACCTTTATTGTGCAAACGGATGCCAGCCAGGATAATTTTTCTGGAACAGCTTTCTTTGGCGCAGGCAATGAGATGTCGGAAAGCTTTCAGGTTCGCGAGTTTATACTTTCGAAAGAAATGATGGAGCGGATGGAAAAAGAGCTTGGCTTTTTATCTTATTTCGCGCAAGACGATATCGCATTATTTTCCCGCTACCATGCACCTCTGGGTATTAATAATGATCCTTACCGTTACTATTTATCGAAAGTCTCGGTTGCTGTCGATATTCAACAGGGCATGCTGCGTTTAAACGTGAAGGCGCGGAGTGCGAAACAGGCTGAATTTTTTGCCCAGCGTATTCTGGCTTTTGCTGAACAGCACGTTAATACCGTTTCAGCGCGGATGCAGCAGGAACGGATTTTATGGCTGGAAAACGATGTTAAATCGGCCCAGGAAAATCTGGGGGCAGTTCGGCTAGAATTGCTAAAAATACAGCATATACAAAAAGATATTGAACCGCAGGAAACCGTGACCGCGATTTATCAATTAATTGCTGGCTTTGAAACGCAGTTGGCGGAAGCGAAAGCAGAGTACGCGCAATTAATGGCTAATGGTTTGGATCAGAACCCCCTTATTCCTCGCCTGTCGGCCAAAATCAAGGTACTGGAAAAGCAGATCGGCGAACAGCGTAACCGCCTGTCAAATAAGTTAGGGTCGCAAGGCTCTTCAGAAAGCCTGTCCTTGTTTGAAGATCTTCGCCTGCAGAACGAGATCGCCAAAACACGCTGGGAATCTGCCTTACAGACCTTACAGCAAGGGAAGCTTCAAGCTTTACGTGAGAGACGGTATTTGCTGATTATTTCTCAACCGATGACGGTGTCTGACACCACTCGCTATGCCGATGGAACAAAGTGGTTACTGTTCTTCGTGTTGCTGGGCATCGCGTACCTGGTGACTTCTCTCCTGATAACCATCAGGCGGATGCGTGAATAAGGCAGAGTAAGGAAATACGATGAACTTGCACTCTACATGTGAAAAAATATCGCCAACCACCCTGCTCAAACGAGAGGATTGGGAGGGGCTATGCCACTATTTCGGTCAGCATCCCGAAAAAGTGCGAGATAGTGCTGGAAATGAGCAAAACATTATTCTCTTCGCTATCGCGTGTTTGCGTAGAGATGAAACAGATGTCGGGCTAACTTTGTTGTCTGACCGTGTTCTGACTGCAAAGAATGGCCGTGATTTATTGCGACGCTGGGTTATTTCGCCGCTGGCATCACATCGTCGGGATGCTGTACTACAGGTGGTTAATAAACTGCTGGCGGTGAATGTGTGCCAGTCGGAGGATGTCCTGCTGGTCGCAAGCGTGCTGCTTAAGAGTAAACAATATGCGACTGTTGCTGACTTAGCCGAGCGGGCATGGCTCGCTTTTTCGGGCAATAGCAAAATTTTTGCCCTCCATTTGCGCAGCCTGGCGCTGGTGGATAAAGAGTCACAGGCAATCTCATTGGCCAGAACACAGGCGCAGGAATTTCCCCCGCGGGGAGATATGATTGCAACCTGTCTCAGTTTCTTAAATAAAAGCCGCCGACAAGAAGATCATGACCTGGCTCGTGCATTGCTCCCTTTCTTCGCGTTAGAAAGTCAGGAGTCGGCGGGGCTGGCGGTTGATACGCTGTGCGCTGCCCGTAAATACCAGGAAGCCATTCAGACTGGGGAGTCCGCAATAGCCCGTGGGTTGGATGGTGCAACGCTGCGTCGTAGTCTGGGACTTGCCTACTATCAATTCGGTCGTGGCCGGGAAGCGAAGCTTCAGGCCGCTGAGCATTGGTCTCACGCCCTGCATTTTAATCCTGATAATTTACGTATCGTGACCCTGTATACCGATGCCTTAATCAGAACGGGTCAGAATGAGAAAGCCATTCCGTTACTGCAGCAGTCGCTCGCGACTCATCCTGACCTTCCTTATGTCAGAGCGATGTATGCCCGAGCACTGCGTCAGGTTGGGCAATACGCTGCTGCCAGCGATGAGTTTGTACAACTTGCAAAGGAAAAAGGGGCAACGAGTAAATGGAACCGTTATGCCGCGGCGGCGTTGTTACAGGCGGGGAAAACAAGCAAAGCGGAAGACGTCTTTGAGCACTATATTCAGGCCAGAGCGAGCCATCTGCCTCAGTCATTCGAAGAGGGGCTGCTGGCGCTTGATGGGCAAATATCTGCCGTTAACCTACCACCTGAGCGCCTTGACTGGGCATGGGAAATTGCTGGCAGGCAGTCCGGTATCGAGCGCCATGAATGGGAACGCCGGGCGAAGTGGGGATATCTTGCAGATAATTATCTCCTCGACTGGCTTGAATGCCGTGGAGAGCAGGCCGACGAACCGATGTACCGATTGGCCGATATATCGCATGTCGAGCAATTTTTCCAACGACTGCAGCTTGATCAACGTGGTTGCATTGTTGTATCGGCTCATCTGGGCGCAATGTATGCCGGGCCGATGATCCTGTCCTTGCTGGAAATGAACAGCAAGTGGGTGGCTTCCACACCTGGCGTGCTCAAAGGGGGCTACGGTGAGCGGTTGATTTCGGTTAGCGATAAAAGCGAAGCGGACGTAGTCAGGGCCTGCATACAGACTTTACATAGTGGGCAGTCGCTTGTTGTGGCGATAGACGGCGCGCTGAATTTGAGCGCGCCGACTATCGACTTTTTTGGCCAGCAGATTACCTACTCCACCTTTTGCTCTCGTCTTGCCTGGAAGATGCACTTACCCACCGTATTTGGTGTTCCGGTGTGGCGAGATGGGCGCATCCATTTTGTTTTGGAGAAAATGGTCGATCCGCAGAGGTTCGAAAGCCAGTCTTCTTTCATTACACGCTGGAAAGACAATTACCTGAATTGTGTGACCGAAATCCTGAAAAGCGGTCCGGAAAATCTGAGACTTTCGGGGGGGATTTGGCGAAACATCACGCGCAAGGATGAATCATCTTTGGGCTGAAAAGACGTTTGCCCTGCAATGCCTTTGGCGCACCAGGCGATGCAGCCGCCAAGTAAAACTAAGTTATTCTATTTAGAAAGCATCCGTTCATTAACGTTCGGGTGTTTTTTCGTTCTAACGATATGAAAAATGGAGAATTATACAATAATTACGTTATACCTGATTGTAGTTCTGTTTGTCGGAGGGTTACCAGAAGACAGTATCCTGAAGTCCTCCCTCAGATAGGTTAAATAGGGCATCGAAATCCGCTTTTACGTCAAGCGTTCTTTTCCCTATGCAAATCTCTACAGCGATATCAGATCATGACGCTTTAGTTATTGAAGCGCGGGGTGGTAATAGTGTGCCGTTATTGCGTTATCTTGAGGGTCAGGGAAAGCAAAGCGCGCTAACGACAAATCAGGTTGCCGACTGGCGGCAAGTTTCCATCTGAGTTGATCACAACGACATCGCCACTATTGAAATCTGGCAGCGCTATCGTGGGCAAATGCTCGCTACAATCAACAAGCTCTTACTGAAGCGAATAAATGGTTGCAGGCACATCCGGGTGCTGACGCCAATGCGCAACTTGCCTATGTATATCACTCTCAGGGGAAAAACTGGGACGCGCTGTTAGTTGCTAGCCAGGCGGAGGGAGTACCTACGGCAGACCCAGTGAAGCGCTGATTGCTGAGGTAGCTCAGGATGTAGTGCATACCTCTGCCTACCTCTGCAGCCCCTGGCATCGTCATAAGAGATCACTCATTCTCCTCTCACGCGATAATGCTCCTTAGGTTCACACCAGTATGCCTGCCCCTCTCCCCATGTCACATACTTCCAGGCGTCCCTGAGGATTTCAAAGACATTCCAGACCTCACGATGCTTCTTTTACCTGTAACAGTGATGACGATGAGCCGCAGCCATTAACACTCCGCATGCTGACTGAGTCTGCAAAAGCGGGTAAATGGCTTTATGAATGAGCCTTATTGATGGATGCCGTTTATCCGACCTACCGCTTCGCGAATAAAAAAGCCGCCGATCGATTAATCAGCGGCTTTTCCCTTACCTGCAACTACGTCAGAAGTTATATTTCACGCCCAGCATACCGCGGGTATCGCTGTAGCCTTTGTCGCCGATCTGTTGGGCCACGTTGCTCCACACGTTGAGGCGCGGAGTGATTTGCCCTTCTACACCGACTTTCAGCTCGCCGATGTTCTTCGTGCCGCGCATATCGTTGTTCACATCATCCATCTTCACGCGAGTCGTCTGCGTGTTGTGGATCCAGTTGGCTTCGACAAACGGCTGGAATTCGCGAGATTTACCGTCGTCGATGGCGTTGTGACCGTTGATAAAGGCTTTCACACCCAGGCGGGTCATCAGGTTGCCATCGGTGTCATCCTTCACGCGGGTACCGTTCACTTCGCGATGACTGTCGGCCTGCACGTCCATCCACACCACTTGCGCTTTCGGTTGCAGCCAGTAACTGTTGCGCTCGTTTTCACCCAGTTTGAAGCTATAACCCGCTTCAACAGAAGCAGTTACCCCGCTGGATTTGTATTTCTCTGTCGCCTGCTCCTGGCCCATCACTTTGTTATCAAACCAGTTGTACAGCATCCAGGTGTCTACGTAAGTGCCGGTCTTGTCTGCGTCATTGGCATACCAGGTGCCGTACAGCCCTACGCTGTAACCGGTGACCTGACCACGTGAATGGTAGCCAGTCAGGCTGGACTGCGTGCGGTTCTGGCTGTTGGCGTAACCTGCCATTGCGCCGATGTGCCAACGGTCAAGGCCGTCTCTACTCCACTGCGCCAAATCGCCGCCTAACTGCAGCACATAGCTGTTGCTTTGGGTTTTCAACTGCCCGCTACCGTCTTTAAAGCGGGTATGCGCCCCGACGTTACGCATCCACATACTGGTGACTTTTTTCTCGCCCGTCAGCATGTCGATGTACTGCGTCTCTCCCAGACGATCGTGCAGTCGGGTCATAAACAGCGTGTTTGCGGCGTAGTTATTCGCCAGATAACTACCCGCTTCCGGACGATACTGCTGCTCGGTGACCGGAGGTGCGACAGGTATTTCCGGTTCAGGGATTATCGGGTCAACAGGATCTACCGGGTCTGGATCGACAGGACCGGGGTCAATAGGATCAACCGGATCCGGGTCGATGGGATCTACCGGGTCCGGGTCTTCCGGATCCGGCGGAGCTGGAATAAAGCTGGTCAGATACCAGTTGCTGCCCTTTTGCACCAGGTTATAGTCGTACGCACCGGCAACAATACGACCCGCTTTCTCAAAAGTACCGTCAGAATTACCGGCCACTTCGATAATCTCAATACCTTCAACAGTCTGCGCCCCGGTTCCGCCAATGTTGTTCACTGCCACAAACGCGTTACCCGTGGTGTTGCCGAGCACTTTCAGCTTGTCGGTTTCGGAGGCATCGTCATTCAGGACGGTATTGAAAACCAGTTTGCCGCCGTTGCCGATGAAATCTTCATTAATGGTAAGCGTCTGCCACGGTTCGCCGTCAGCATGCCCAAAGTTCACCACTGACCCGCCGTTCAGCGTCAGGTCGGTGAGCGTTGAGCTGTTGGTCATATTCCAGGTCGCATCGCTCATTTGCAGCGAGATAACCCCCGTTCCTGCCGTGACGCTGGTGATGTATGACGCCCCACTCCACAGCGAGTTGTCGGTCATGTTGAGCGTAATGGTACTGTTTTGCTGCGGCAGGCTGCTGGTTGCAGCAGTCGCGCCAGCGGCATGAAGATCGCCGTCGATAAGGAAGCGCCCGCCAGCGGAGCCATCTACGGAGCCGCCCGTTTCGGTGCTGATAGCATAACTTTCATTGCTGTGATTGCCCGCCATGGTAATGGCAGCACCGCCAGCCAGATTTATTGCCCCGCGTGAAGTCGCATACAGGCCGCGTGGCGCTTTGCTGTTGTATGACGCTGCTTTCGCCGAATTGTTTACGTTGATCGTCGCGTTTTCACCGAGATTCACCGTCGCATTGGTGGAATAGACCGCATGGGCGCTGGCGCCGCTCACCGAAATGGTAGCGTTATTGCCCAGTTCGGTTTTGGACGATGTAGCGGCGTAGACCCCTATTGAGGAAGTGCCCGATGTCTCAATAGTGGCATCATTACCAAGGCGGATCGAGGACCCACTCTGCCCGGTGCGAAGACCTTCTGAACTGTCACCTATCGTCACAATGTGTGCCCGGTCACCGACGACAATCGTATTTTTGGCCTGCGTGGCATCTTTCATTGCGTTTGCAGTGATACCACGCCCCTGATTACCGGTGGTTTGAATATACAGATCGTCGCCAACATAAATGTTGGCTGAACCTTTCCAACCCTGGCTATAGGAGTTGTAACCGGCGTTAATACCGTCACCATCCTGACCGTCCACATAAATGCTGGTGCGATCTCCGGTGATGATAAAGACCGGGTTATCCGGCGTATTAGCCCCGTGCGTGCGAATACCGTCAACATCTTTACCATTGTTGGCGGCATTCTTCGACTGCGTGCGGATCGTCAGGTCGTCACCAAAAATAACGCCCGGGCTACCCGTCGCGCTATTCTGAATAACGGTAATGGAGTGTTCGAAGGCTTCTGCTCCTGGTCCATTGAGCGTTAACCCATGACCATAAACGGGAATAGTGCCGGCACTCCACTGATAAACATAATTCGGTGTAGCGCTGGTTTTAGCGAAATTGGCATTCGCCTGTGGAGGAAATAAAGCCTGCAACTCCGGAGAAAGGCTGCTCACCAGTCCACTGGAAGGCAGACTGTCAATATCAATCCAGGCCGCGTGGGTTGAAAATACCATTGACGTTAACGCGGTCGATACCGCGATAGCAATGCGTGAATAATGCTTAGGTTTTTTCATAATAGCCTCCTGCTTTCGGGCGTAGGGCGTCCACCACATCGCGATGATGTGGAAATAATAAAAATGAGAATCAGCTATAAAATGTTAGAGAGTATTTTATGAATACTCAGGCCTAACTTATCTTCAAGTCGAAGTTTGTAGACATATATTCTCTTAACATCAATATTATCTATTCTGGTGATTTGCTGAATACTTATCCCTGAAATAAATCGCTTGAGTAATATCATTTCCGTATAATTTAATGAACGCCCACGTTTGCTGTTGGCGAGATGCCCCCGGAATAAGCGACGTATTTTCTGATGTTGAACTTCATCACTATCATTGGAATAAATAATCCCTTGAATTTTATTGCTTTTCGATAACCAGTAATTGGCTAACGGTGCCAGGATCCGGTCCGCTATCAATACGATATGCATACCACTCTGCGTCAGGCGATCCACCCATTGCGGGTCGGTGAACAAGCGCAAGTTCGGGAATGAAAAATCGATAAAAATAAATCCATGGGATAAATGGTTATGATTATTAAGTAAAAGTTTTTCAATAATACCTTTTTTCAAATAATCATTACCCTCTGGCCAGACAGCAAAAGCGGCTCGGTGGCAATACTGTGCACGTACGGCAGCATCCGGAAATAATTCACAGGATAATTCACAGCTTATGCAACGAACACTCTGTAGCGGCTTTCTCTTCATCAACTATGCCCCTGTTATTTTCCATAAATATTTCATCGGTAAATAAATGTGTCAATCCGACACGTGGTGAAATCCGTTTCTGCTAATAACAGTCGAGTGGTGAACTTGTTATAAAATCCTATAGAAAAACAATCTCCACCTGTAAATGTCGTTATGTTGATAAGTATTACGAAGCTTTCTCTCAGACTAACAGCCAATATATTAGGAGTTTTATACACAAATCCAGACATCACGATAGACGTAAATACAGCACTATTTGCTAAAACAAAACCTTACAAAATGATTTTAGTAAATCTCAAGATTCCTAAAAACCAGAAACCTTTGTGATGTTATGGGATAAATATAATAACTAATCAGATAAACCTGTAATTAATTCTCATTATTTAACCTTAGTTAATTACCACCTAAGATATCATCAACATAACTCATTGTATTAAAAGGATTTAATAGTTGCACACAAAATTCTTATCTTTGATCAAGTACAAAGGTAGAGGCGTCTTATCCATTTCGATGTAATATTAAATGGGTATGTTAATGCAACATATGAGACATTTTCGTTACTAAGGGGCGGGCATTGTACCTTATCAACCAGTTGGTCGAATTTAATCCTGATAACAAAAGCCTGGTCAATCGACAGACAGGACGAACAATTCAACTGCAACTCCCTGCCTCGCTCTGTTTTCTCTATTTAATTACTCACGCAAGTGACATTGTTTCTCAGAACACGCTGCTCAAAGTAGGTTGGGGAGAAAGAAACAATGTGACCACAACCAATACTTTTTACCAGGCAATTTTGACGTTGCGCAATGCACTGGCGGATGTCGGATTGCCCCGTGATACCGTCAAAACTATTTCCCGGCGTGGACTCAGATTAAATGAGAATACGCATGTGGAGACGATCACACATTCCCAAATCGAGCCCCCCTTAGCACCATTTATTAAGGAAAACAAGGTTCCAGAGGTAATACCCTCTCCACCGCAAGTAGCAACGTCGACTCCCTGGTGGAACATTTTCTTAACCACCGGAGTGATTATTACTACTCTGATTATCTGGCTGGTGTGGTATCAGACTCGCCCTGTCATGCCGTTTAGTAAATTCGTGTCGGTTTCTATGCAAATTCCCTCACAGGAAAACTGTAAAATTTATTACTCACCGAATGAACACAATCTGGAAAGCTATTTCAGCCTGATGCAATCGCATCCCGATCTTTGTGAAGATAATAAACATGTATTTCTTTCAGGTTACCGTAAGGCACAAAGGATGGTGGCCTTTGTATGCGATAAGGATGCGCGGATAGATGTTCACGCGTTTTGTTCTACTCATTATTACTGGATGCGCGGGAAATGAACAAAATACACAATCTTATCTTGCTGGCGATCGGGGTGGTATTGATGCTGGGTTCAGGAGCCTGGTTATGGTATTCACGCTACGCCGACAGACCGTTGAACTGCGTCGGTAACGTGGAGTGGAACATTGGCAGCAACCGCTTTACCGGTACGGTGTCGTACCGACTGTACGACCATCAGGGACTGGCAACCTTAACCGGAAAACTGTACGGACGTCACGTCACAGGTATTAGCAGAAACATCTATTTTACCTATACCCAGCACCACGACGCGCGCGTGCTGCAGTCGACGCAACTGGTAAAAACCTTCTCGGACTCTGCCGATAAAGACGATATCAACGAGACTTTGCCCAGTTTTTATCGCGAAACCGGACAGCGTCTGAGTCTGGTCATGGAGGAGTATAAAGGGGCGTGGATAGTAGCGACTTCCACTGTTCCTTCGCTGTACTGCCGCAAAAGGTAATGTCATATCCAGATACAAAAAGCGCCCCCTCTCGTTGGAATTCATATATTCCATCATCAACTTACGCGACATGGGTCACTGAATCCTCTAATAACCCATTGCTATTCTTCATCCCGAATCAGGAAACATCCTGAATATCACGATATCTATTGCGTAATAATTAAGCGAAATGGGCGTTTTATTTTGCCCAGAAGACTTCAATCTACGGATGGATATTTAGAGAAGGCGTGGGCAGGGGCGTTTATCTCTCTCGCGAGCAATGTCTGAGGGTTCAGACGTTATCGCATTTCAGGAAACGGTATGTTTCCGGTGTATTTTTGGCGTACATATGAGGGATACGTAATGTTTACTTTTAAAAAGTGCCTGATTGCACTTTCTATAAATTTAGCCGTTGTTTCATCAGGTTTTGCTTGTACGACCCTGCTGGTCGGTAATGAAGCATCAGCGGACGGCTCCATGCTGGTAGCACGTAGCGCTGACAGCGATGCCCTGAAAGCGCAGCATTTTGTCATTCACCCGGCAAAACAGAATCAGACCGGGGTATACAGCACCAAAGCACATAACGGCGCGAATGACTTTACCTGGCCGCTACCCAAAAACTCGCTGCGTTATACCACTGTTCCAAACTGGAAAACCCAGTTGCACGGCGCGACCGGATTTAACGAACTGGGCGTCGGTGTGAGCGGTACAGAATCTATTTTTGCCTCACCAAAAGCGCTGGCCGCCGACCCGTATGTTGAGGATAAGGGGATTACCGAAGACGATATCCCGGATATTCTGCTGTCGCAAAGTAAAACCGCGCGTGAAGCCGTGGCGCTGCTGGGCCATATCGTTGAGACCGTCGGTGCGGGTGAAGGCTTTGGCGTTGCCGTCGTCGATGATAACGAGATCTGGTACCTCGAAACCGGCAGCGGCCACCAGTGGATGGCACAACGCCTGCCGAATAACCAGTATTTTGCCACCGGCAATCAGGGCCGTTTACAGGATTACGATCCGAAAAACCCTGACATGATGGCGTCAAAAAACCTGATTCAATTTGCGACCGAAAAAGGTCTGTACGAACCTGCAAAAGACGGTAAATTCAACTTCTCCAAAGCCTATACCCGTGATGACGAACGTGACCGTACGTATAACGACCCTCGCGTATGGACCATCCAGAAAGAGTTCAATCCTTCCGTAAACCAGGATATGGCCAAAGGACGTGAATTCCCGGTCTTCATGACGCCAGAGAAGAAAATGACGCTGGACGATGTGAAGGCCGTACTGCGTAACCATTACGAAGGCACCAGCCATGATCCCTACACCAACGGTCTGAACGGTAAAGAGCCATGGCGTCCGATCAGCGTCTTCCGCACCTATGAGGCGCACGTTATGCAGGTTCGCCCGTGGTTGCCAAAAGAAATTGGTGAAACGACCTATATTGGTCTGGGTATGGCCGACCTCACCGCCTTTGTTCCGTACTACAGCGGCCTGAAAGCGTATCCGGCTAATTACACGATGGGTAGCGATAAAGCGGACGATCAATCCATTTACTGGAAATACCGTAAATTACAGACGCTGACCATGACCGATTATCCGAAGCTCGCGCCAATCGTCAAAAAGGCCTACAAAGCGTGGGAAGACAAAGTAGCGAAGGAGCAAAAAGAGGTCGAAGCAGAGTATCTGAAGATGGCGAAAACCGATAAACCTGCCGCCGATAAGATGCTGAATGACTTCAACCTTCGCATCATGGCTGACGCCGAGAAGCTGACGGAAGATCTGACTAATCAGCTGTTTACCATCCGCACTAAAGACATTCAGTCTGATATTTTCTTTGCCAACGCAGCGAAAAAAGACTGAGTAACGACACGATAATATCCTGGCACAAAGTCAACATCAGAACTTTGTGCCAGCAGTATACTTACATTTCTTTCCAGGGTAGTTGATCAAGAACCGGGCTTCTAAGATGCGAGTTGGCCCAGCAGGCGGCCTGTGTTCGGTTATTCACAGAGATTTTTTTAAAAATATTATAAATATGCGTTCTCACTGTATTTTCACTGATAAAAAATGCGTTAGCAATTTCAACATTTGATGCCCCTTTCGACAACTCAGTCAGAATTTCATATTCTCTTTCGGTTAAACCTCCGTTGTCACTATCGGATGGCGTGAGGTTTATATTTTTTTGCGGCGGTGACAGTGAGCGTGGTGGACGAGAGGTTTTACGCCCCTCTTTAAGAAGCGTTAATAAATGTTCAATAGAGCAATTATTTGGTACGATTGACTCAAAATTTGGCCATAGCATGTTCTCATAGAGCGGGAGCGAACGCAGGCAATTAATAATATAAACACGCAAACCACATGCGCTTTCATTAAGTAATTTTGACCAGATATTTTTTAATTTACGACTAGATGCCTGAATATCATAGAGGATGATACTTTCCTCAGCGATAAAAGACATATCCGGTCTGCTAATGTTAACAAAATCAACCAGTATATCGCTTTGCTTATTGAGATAATCCAGCAACAGCTGCGTCTGTATTGATTGGTTACTAATCAGTATTATCTTACTGTCCATGTTAAGCATATGTGGCCTTCATTCAAATGAGGATTGACAATATTCCCTATTGTTATTGCATGGAAAACCAATAACAAGTCATTACTTAAGATTAAAGATAATCTGATTGAATTATGGAAATTTAGCTAATTGTGCAATACGATCATTCGCTTTTTCCGAATACAAAGTTCGATTTTTGTTTGCGACTTTTTGAAAATTTCAAAAGTGACAACTTAACATATTGTATTTTATATGTTTTAACATCACCCGTTGAGTTAAGAAGTATCTTAACCTCAATCATCTTACAGATGATAACAATTCATTAAGGCTCATATTTAACGATCATTGTTAATATCATAGGATGAGTGAAATACGTCCAATCTACGATGTACAACAATAATTTATCTAACATAATTGATAGCGGGCGACAGCCTTATAGGGCGCAAGACAAAATGTGCCCGGACAATGTTACTGATAATAGGGACGATCTATCTCTCAATGAGGAACGCATTATGAGTAAACTATCAATTATTACTTTAATTAGCTGTGCCATCGTAATTCCTTCCGCCATGGCAGATTTCGGACATGGCCCTAACCCGGGTCCAAAAGGGAAAGTTAACTTCACCGGTCACGTTTATGCCAATTCGTGCATAATTGAAACCGGAGATCAAGATAAACAGGTAAAATTAAACCCGGTTCTCAATACATTAGTTAACAAATCTCATGCAACACAACTCCAATCATTCAGTATTAGAGTGAAAAATTGTTATATTAATGAAAACGCAACTCCAAAGTTATCCTGGAATGGTAATTCCCATTTAACTAAAGAGGGATATCTCAAAAATATGACAAGTAGTGGAGACAAAAATGTAGCGCTAGTTATCACGGATAATAAACAAAACAGTATTGATCTGAATAAAAACAGCAACCGATTTGGTCCTGAGAAAGGTTATCTCCGACATGACAATGGTAGCCAAATTTTAACTTATAAATTCAATGTAGGTTACATTATATCGAAAGATAATAATTCATCATACGTTAAGCCGGGTCCTGTAAGCGCCCAGGCAAACTATAGCATTACTTATCTCTAAATACACAATGCTATAGCCTTCTGCGCTATAGCATTTATTTTAATAGAGGTCTCATGAAAATCTTTATTTATTTATTAGCTCTATTTTCGCTCTCGACTGCGCACGCAAACAATATCATTGTTAATGGTACCCGATTTATTTACGCTGAGGATTCTGCGGAAATAACGATACAAATGACCAATACAGGAAAATCCCCTTCGCTGGCCCAGATATGGTTAGATGAAGGAGACCCAGAAAAATTACCAGAAGAAATTACCACTCCATTTATTATTTCCCCGCCCATTGCTCGCATTGACGCAGGTAATGGGCAATCACTCAGAATAAAAAAAGTCGCTGATAAACATATTGTCGCTACTGACAGAGAGTCTATGTGGTGGCTAAACATACTGGACATTCCTGCCGTAGATAAGAATAACATCACGGAAAATTCAGCCATGCTCAATTTGGCTATTCGCTCGCGCTTCAAATTTTTCTGGCGACCCAGTGGGTTAGGTGACCGTCAGAATGCGGAAAGCAAGGTACAAATTCTGGCAAACCAACGAGACATAACACTGGTAAACCCTACCCCGTTCTTCATCACTGTTGCAGATGTTGTGACGTCATCAGGCCATGGACTCATAAACGAGGGTGTCTTGATCGCCCCGAAAAGCAAAACCACTCTCAGTGCAAAACAACAAATTAGCCGGGGCGAGTCTGTTGTTTTACAAGCAATTACTGATTACGGCGGAATTGTGGAACACAAAACAACCGTTAATTAATAAAAAGGGATAAAAGGAATTAACAATGGGTTTATGTAAAAGGATCCTCACCATACCCTGTTTCGTTATTTTTCATGGTTCATTATTTTCAGTTGGACTTCACGCAGAAGACAGGTCTCGCTACGAGTTTGATAATGCCATCTTGATGGGCAATGCTTCGCTTAACGATTTACAATCATTCAATGCCGCTGGTTTATTACCAGGAACATATATTGTAGATATTTATATTAATGATAGTTGGCGCGGACGTCGTGAGCTCTCATTCAAAAAAGATAATCATGGAGAGTTAGTCAGTTGTTACTCTGAAGCCTTCCTCACAGGTATGGGTATTAACCCAGGGAAAATGAATCAAACGCTGGCACACCAACCAAAGGAGTGCCAACGTCTGGCTGATTGGGATACCAGCGGTAAAACAACTGAGAAGCTCAATACCAGCCAACTTGAACTGCACATCACCGTCCCCCAGGCCTATCTCGACAATATAGAAACTAATTATATCCAACCTGAATTATGGCAACCGGGAGTTCCGGCGATTAATTTCGGCTACAACGCAGATTATTACAGTACTCAGCAACGCGGTAGCAATCGCTCAAGTACGGACAGCGCCTGGCTGGGAATGGATATCCGCAGCTCCGCTGGCGGGTGGCTAATTGAACATTTTGGTAGCCAAAATTGGGACAGCAAAATGGGCAGCCATTACACGAATAATCGTACAACGCTAAAGCGGCCAATCACTAGTTGGAAATCCATGTTCAGCGCTGGCAAGTTCTATACTGACAGCCAGATGTTCGACAGTATTGCTATTCTTGGGATGGGGTTGGCTTCTGAGGATTTAATGCGCCCGGACAGCACGCTAAATTGGGCGCCAATCATTCGTGGCGTAGCAGAGACCAACGCCCGCATCACCGTTACCCAGGATGGCCAAACTATTCATCAGTCTTCGGTTCCAGCTGGGCCATTCTCGATTGAATCAGTGTTGCCCGCGAATACTGGCGGCGAATTGCTGGTCACGATTCAGGAATCAGACGGACGTATCCGCCGTTTTACCGTTCCATACTCTTCAGTACCACAACTACTAAAACCCGGCGTTTCGCGCTATGGCATCACCCTTGGGACCGTCAATGAAGATAATTATGATAAAGATCCGTTTGCCGCACAGGCCTACTGGCAGTATGGCCTGAACAACTATTTAACGTTGTATACGGGGGCATCCGGATTCGAGCGCTATCAGTCAGCCCTCATCGGTAGCGGGCTCAATTCCCAGCTTGGCGCATTCGCCCTTGATGTCACCCAATCTCGCCTGAATCTTGAGGACGATCGCCAGCAAGGACAACAATATCGTCTGACATGGAATCGAACTCTCCCTTGGTCAGAAACCTCGCTCTGGCTGGAAGCTAAATACAGTTCACATCACTTTTACGGTCAACGCGATGCGCTGGATGCCCTGGATACACAAGCATCCGTCAACCAATACCTCTCATTACGCGAAAAGCAGTCGTTTAGCGCCAGTATTAATCAGCCGTTATCCGACACCTGGGGCTCATTCTATTTATCTGGCTCTCTTAAGAAATTCTGGGATCAACAGGATAACTATCGCCAGTATGCCGTGGGTTATACCAATGCCTGGGGCAACTTGACCTGGAGCATATCCGCCCAGCGTTTCTGGAATGAGGATCAACAGGGCTCCGTCACCAAAGACGACCAAATCATGCTCTCATTCAGCTATTTCCTGCCCCGGGATAACGCCGGTTTTACACAAATCTCCTCTGATAGCTACAGCAATAACGGCAAAGCGAGCAATACACGCCTCGGCTTCACGACGTCGTCTGATGAAGAAAATAATATCGTTTGGGGCGTAAATACTGGCTATGCCCGTGGTGGTGATGTGGAATGGGGGACAAACGGCATGATACGTACGCCTTATACCTCTCTGAGCGGAACGTGGAGCCAGAGCAACTCATGGCACCAGGTCAGCGGGGGAATGAGTGGAATGCTGGTTGGCCACTCGGGGGGAATAACGTTCTCTCCAGAGCGCTCAGATACCGTCGCATTAGTCCATGCGCCTGATGCGCATGGCGCGCATCTTGATGGTGTGCCTGGAACCCGCTTCGATAAAAATGGCTACGCTATTCTGCCCTGGCTTCGTCCATGGCGCGTAAACGACGTCACTATCGATCCAAAAGGTTCAACTGAAGGCCTGAATTTTACCAAAACCCAGGCCAAGATTGCGCCGTATGAAGGTAATGTCATTCCAGTCACTTTTGAAACGATACTAAGAAAACAGAATATTATTTATCCTCGTCTGCAGGGTCAGCAGAAAATGCCATTCGGCGCCATCATCCGCGACAAAGCTAATAATCATGTCGGCTACGTTGGGCAAGGTGGTGCGCTTTATATTGATGAAACTACCTCACCAGAAGTGTTCGTTTCACTGGAAACGGGGAAATGCACGATCGTGTTAAAAAATCAGGAGGCCACATGTCAATAATACGTGTCGTTCTAATTCTGGGGTGTGTAATGGGCATTCATCAGACAGCCAGTGCTGCATGTACCCTGAACACACAAAAGATTATCTTGTCACCGGAAATCGTTAACGATAAACAGTCAATCCAGTCCGGAGGGGTTATTCAGACGCGCACACTTTCCCTACAGAATATTCAGTCGTCAGGTTGTAATGACAGCCATCCTTTTTCTGCCCAGATTATTGGGGATCTGTCCGCAATGAAACAGCCCGGTATTATGCGTAGCAATGTGAGCGGTATTGGCATTAAAGTCACCCTGGAAACCTCAACCGGACGAAAGATCCAGTGGCCATCAGATTTTAAAGCGACGGCAGATGAGTTCAGAAACAGCAAAATTAATATTGAGCTAATCAAGCTGGATAATCAGCTTGCGGCCGGGTCTGCTGCGGGTGCGATCAACCTGCAAATCAGAAGTGCCACTCAATCGTTGCCCGTGGTGGATATTATTGTGCCGGCAAAATATATTACTATGCTCAACCGGTCATGCACGATCAAAGGTAACCGTACAATCAACGTAAAACTCCCCAGTGTAGCACTTGAGCAGTTTAGCGGCCTTGGCAGCACTGCAGGAAGAAAACCATTTACTATCGACCTTTTTTGTAAAAGTGATTTTACAACACCTTCTCAGATTATTCTAAGCTGGAGCGGCATAGAGAATAATCACAGCAGTAATAGTGGTGTACTACAGAATATCCACCCCAAAGGTGCGGTTGGCATAGGTATTCAGGTTTTGGATCAACAACAAAGAGTTATCAACTTAAAAAATACCACGTATATCCATTTAGCGCATCAGAATAATGGAAACCACTCTATCCCGTTTTATGCACAATATTATCAAACAACTAACAAAGTTAGTCCTGGAATTGTGCGCTCAGTCTTGTATTTCAATGCTGAATACCAATAATCGTTCCTAATTTAGGCGTACTGCGAAGTCTTTGCTCCACGTAAGTGGAGCTTTTTTACATTACATATCAATGGGAATGTAATGTTCACAGGTAATTGTTTTATTGTTAATATCTTCTTGATTATATTTAAATATTTCAATATCATAACCTGTTTTTCTTTTTAATTTACTCTCTGGCAGTATTTTCAAATAAATATATCTTGAATAGAATGGATAGTCCTTTTTCTTAAACCGGAATGAAAAACAGGCATAAACCCCCGAAGGACAGTCATAACGATTATAGATATTTGGCGAATGATGCGTTTTATTGCCAATGATACTCTTTACTTTCAATCGCATCATTGAGTTTGGATTGGAAGAGAAATCGGTTAATGCCCACACATTTTGTTTTGAACTGGTAAGTTGCTCAAATATCAAATTTAATCGATGCAGATGCGAATCACTGGCGGGTGGGATTGGTGTATCATAGTTATACTGAAATCCGTAAACGGTATCAGCAGGCAAGGTACGAAGTTGTAATTCGCTGACAACAACATCACAGCGCTGTACAAATGATAGTAATGGTGCGAGATCCCAACTGGAATTTTTCCGATATTCTGTGGGAGTATAACCTGTTAGTTTTTTAAATTCACGACAGAAAGATTGCTGGGAATCGAATCCTACCCGCACTGAAATATCAATAATATCCATATGGGTAAGACGTAACAAGTTTGCCGCTTTGGTTACGCGTCGCTTACGAATATACAGCCCCACGGGCATATTAATTCGTTGTTTTAAAACACTCTGAATATGCCTTCGACTATATCCAGAAAACCGTGAAATATCATCAATATCGATGCCCGAAACAAAATTATCTTCTATATAATACAACACATCATTTATAGTCTTTGACTTCAATGTCCCCTCTCCTACCCAATAACAATAAAAACCGTAATAACAAAAATCGTCAGTCCATTTAACAATTAGGTAAAGAAATAGTTATATAGTAGAGTGATTATTTCTTATATCGTAGCAACAGCATGTCGTCAAATCTATTTTGATAAATATACAATTCATTTAACCAATGACCGGGAATTTATTAACCAGCATATTATAAATTCCTCATTAATTAAAAGAATAATATTTATCGAGGTTACTATAATCAAGAGTAATTAGCATTAAACTGATCGGAGTTCCGATCAGTTTAATGCTAAAAATAGAGAGTAGCTATTATTTATGCGTATCGATAAAAAAATAATACGCCTTCAGTTAGACACTTCCTGGGGAAATGCTCAGCACCTCACACCGTGATTTCACTGCGTCGTGCAGCAAACGGACCGCCGTTGAAAGCTGCTGCCGATGCGGGCAAATCATATTCAGCGGGACTGTCTCTCCCTGATAATCCGGCATCAGCAGTTGTAATCGACCGTCACGAACATCCTCGCTGACATCCAGCCACGACTTGTACGCCACGCCCTCGCCGGCAATCGCCAGGCGCCGGATCACTTCCGCATCATCGCTCATAATGGTGCCGTTAACCTGCACGATGCTGACCTCACCGTTTCGCGTAAACGTCCAACGATCGTGCACGCGTCCACGTAATACGAAGGTCATGGCGTTAAGCTGCGCCAAGTCCCCCGGACTTTGCGGAGCACCGTTTTGCGTCACCCATTCCGGTGAGGCCACCAGCACGCGTCGGTTTCCAGGTGCAACAGGCAGTGCAACGTAAGACGCGTCCTCGTTGTTGCCATAGCGAAACGCAACATCGACGGGATCTTTAAAGACATCCGTCACCTGGTCGGAGAAAAATATCCGTAGTCGCAGCGCCGGATAGCGGCGTCGAAACGACTGAAACACTGGCAGCAGCAGGTTACGCCCGAGATCGGAAGGTACGGCAATTTGCAGCGTGCCCGAAACTTCATCTTCCGGGGTCTGTATTTTTTGCAGCCCAGCATGCATCACGTCCAGCATCTGGCGGGCATAGGGTAGCCAGACCTCGCCTTCCGGCGTGAGGCGCAGGCTGCGCGTGGAGCGGGCGAACAAACGGATAGCCAACGTCGACTCCAGGCGCTTGATGGCAGAGCTAACCTGAGCAGGCTGAACGCCGACTTCGCGCGCGGCATCGCTAAAACTATTCAGCGCCGCGGCGCGGACAAACAACGTGAGATCTTCAAGCCGGAACATTTTCACTCCCCGAGTATAAGTCCTGTCGCCGTGGAGCTATTTTTCCCGTTCTGCTGCCGCTTTACCATCGAATTATTCAACAGAGATAAGGTTTCTGAACCGGAGAGATTATGAAAGCCATCGCTATTACCCGCGCCGCGACCGACGGCAATAACATTGAATTTTTACAAGAGATTGACCTGCCCGTGCCGGTTGCCGCCGGGCACGATCTGCTGGTTGAAGTGAAGGCCATTTCCGTCAACCCCGTTGATACCAAGGTTCGCGAAGGTTTTAACGCTGATATCCCGCGCGTTCTGGGCTGGGATGCCGTGGGCGTGGTGAAATCCGTCGGTGAAGCAGTCACCCTGTTCTCACCGGGCGATGAAGTCTGGTACGCCGGTGCGCTGGGGCGTGCTGGCAGTAACAGTGAATTTCAGTTGGTTGATGAACGTATTACCGCGCTGAAACCGCAATCACTGGATAACGCTTCTGCGGCGGCGCTGCCGCTGACTGCGATCACCGCCTGGGAAATGCTGTTTGACCGTCTGGGGGTTGAGGAAAACGGCAATGAAAATGATGTGTTACTGATCGTTGGCGCAGCTGGCGGCGTCGGTTCTATCCTGACGCAACTGGCCAGTAAGCTGACCAGAATGACCGTCATCGGCACTGCATCACGTCCGCAAAGCCAGAAATGGGTACGTGATGCAGGCGCTCATCATGTCATTGACCACAGCAAGCCGCTGACGGATGAGCTGTTACGGATAGGGGTTAAGGAAGTGACGCACGTTGCCAGCCTGAACAATACCGAGCAGCATTATCAACAAATTATTGCCGCACTGGCACCACAGGGCAAACTGGCGCTGATTGACGACCCTGAATTCCTCGATGCCCGTCCGCTGAAGGCTAAAAGTATTTCGCTGCACTGGGAATTTATGTTTACCCGTTCGATGTTTACCACTCACGATATCATCGCGCAGCACCAGCTATTAACCCGTGTGGCGCAATTGATCGACGACAACACCCTCCGCACTACGCTGGGCGAGCATTTTGGCGCTATCAACGCGGCGAACCTGCAAAAAGCCCATGCGCAAATTGAAACTGGTCGTTCGGTCGGCAAGATTGTGCTGGAGGGGTTTTAACATGTCTGATTCAGAAGTGATTTCAATTATTGCGGTCTTGAAAGCCAAACCAGGGAAGATCGACGCACTGAAACAAGCGCTGCAGAACCTGCTGTTACCCACTCGCCGGGAGCCGGGCAATATTGAATATGCTCTGTTCCAGTTACGCGACACACCGGATGTATTCTACGTACGCGAATCCTGGCGCGGTCAGGCCAGTCTGGATGAACATATCACTCTGCCACATTTCCAGGCATTTATTCTGCAAATGAACGATCTACTCGCCGAACCGCTACGGCTGGATTATCTGACGCCGATTGCGCCATAAAATAACTGCCGAAGCCTCCCTACTGCGCGAGGGGGGCTGCACCAGTCATGTCTTACTGACTTCGATATCTCTGCTATGATGCCTGCACACAAATAAGACAAAACAACATGCAGAGGGAAAGATGAGTTCCACCAGAAGAGGGATGATGAACGTCCTGATTGCCGCCGTATTGTGGGGAAGTTCGGGCGTGTGTGCGCAGTACATCATGGAGCAAAGTCAGATGTCGTCACAATTTCTGACCATGACGCGCCTGATATTCGCCGGGCTGATTCTGCTGATGCTCTCTTTCGTTCACGGCGATAAAGTCTTCTCCATTATCAAAAACCGCAAAGATGCCATCAGTCTGCTGATTTTTTCCGTAGCCGGAGCGCTCACCGTACAACTCACCTTCCTGCTGACGATTGAAAAATCTAACGCCGCCACGGCAACGGTACTGCAATTTTTGTCACCGACCATTATCGTGGCGTGGTTTTCCGTGGTTCGCAAAGCACGACCGGGAATATTAGTGTTGACCGCGATTTTCACCTCGCTCATTGGCACCTTCTTACTGGTCACCCACGGTAACCCAACGTCGCTGTCTATTTCACCTGCCGCGCTGTTCTGGGGAATTGCTTCGGCGTTTGCCGCCGCGTTCTACACCACTTACCCCTCTACGCTTATCGCGCGCTACGGTACGCTGCCGATCGTCGGCTGGAGCATGTTGATAGGTGGCCTGATCCTGCTCCCGTTCTATGCCGGAGAGGGAACAAACTTCGTGGTTAATGGCAGTTTAATTCTGGCGTTTTTCTATCTGGTGGTCATCGGCACGTCACTCACGTTTAGCCTGTACCTGAAAGGCGCGCAGATGATTGGTGGGCCGAAGGCGAGCATTTTAAGCTGCGCGGAACCCTTGAGCAGCGCATTGCTGTCCCTGCTGCTGTTAGGCATTACATTTACCCTGCCTGACTGGCTGGGCACGCTTTTGATCCTCTCATCGGTCGTACTGATCTCAATGGACTCACGTCGCCGCGCCAGAGCGGTTTAATCCCAATCGGCGCGGCAACAGGTCACGATTACCAGCCCGGAACCGCGCCGCCGTTAAAGATAGTTTCTGCCGCCTTTGCCACTTCCGGTGACTGATAAGATTGCAGGAATTCCTTCACATTCTCGGCATCTTTATTGTCTTCTCGCGCCACCAGGATGTTCACGTACGGTGAGTTTTTGTCTTCGATAAATACACTGTCATGTACCGGAGAAAGTCCGGTTTGCTGGATGTAGGTGGTACTGATAATCGCTACATCCACTTTCTGATCGTCCAATACGCGCGGCAACTGCGCGCCTTCCAGTTCCATAATTTTCAGATGTCGCGGATTATCAGTAATATCCAGCGCTGTGGGTAGCAAGCCTGTATTTGCTTTCAGCGTAATTAACTTCTCTTTTTGCAGCAGCAACAGCGCCCGCCCGAGGTTAGTAGGATCGTTAGGTATCGCAATCGTCGCACCATCTTTAAGCTCCGCAACGGTTTTGATTTTCTTCGAATAACCGGCCATCGGGAACACAAAGGTATTGCCCACCGCAACCAGCTTATAGTCGTGTGCTTTATTATCTTGTTCGAGGAACGGACGATGCTGGAAGACGTTGGCATCCAGCTCACCCTGATTGGTGGCATCGTTGGGCAGCAAAGAACCGCTAAACCCAATTAACTCCACCTCCAGGCCATATTTTTCTTTAGCAACTCTCTTCGCGACCTCCGCCACATCCTGCTCTGCGCCGTTAATCACCCCCACTTTGATATGCTTTGCATCACTGCTCTGCTGATCGCATCCTGCCAGCAATAATCCTGCCAGTAATACCGCCGTCCCAGCCCTGAAATAAGGTATCTTCAACTTCACGTTTTATCCTTTAGTAATAACCGCCTGATGAGTAATGAAATGACTATAGCGGCAAGGCCGCTGCGGTTTAAAAAACGAAAAAGCATCAGCAAGAAGAAAAAAGAATAAAGCAGACATATGTACAAAAATGCCCGGTGGCACCTAACGCTTACCGGGCATTTATTGTGTGCCATCCGGCGATAGCAACATCACACCAGGGTTTTGACTATCTCCATCAATCTGGCGACATCTTCAGGCCGGGTATTGCCGGTTTGCGAGTCGATAATCGAGCTGTACACATGCGGCATGACCCGCGGTACGCCCGCCTCAAGACAAGTTCGCAGGATAATGCCGAAGTTATCCAGATCGATACCGCCGGTCGGCTCAATCAACGTCATGCCGTTGCGCGCCGCGGTCGTCGCCAGCGCGTAAAGCTCAGGCAACGATTTCTCACCGCCCATCGGGAAGAACTTCGCCGCATGCGCGCCAGAGTCCAGCATCATGCGCACTGCCGCATCACAAGAAACGCGGGCCGGCGTACCCCGACTGCTGCTGACGCCAGTGGAGATCAGCACCTCGCCAGGCGTTCCGGTCGGGCTGACCAGGGCGTTGATGTGGGTCTGCTCGCCACCCGTTGCAGCCAGCGCGCCTGCCGCAAAACCACAACCGGTAAAAGTCTGGTTGACGTGTGCCGGATGGACCTGTGAGGCAATCATTGCCGCTTTGTAATACTGCGCCGGATCGCCCGCCCCCAGCCCTACGGAAATTGACGGCACTTCAGCCATCCAGCGCTTCACTTCCACAACGCCTTCCTCAACCGAGGCAAACTGCGCGGAAAGGATGCCGATCGCCGCATGGCCTTCGGCGGCGTCATAGATTTCCCGGGCGTTGGCGATATCTTTTGCCAGCACGTTAATGGCCACTTTATTACGATAAAAATTAATGTGCTGCATGTTCTGCAATCTCCTTTAATCGCGCCACGATCAGCGCCATTTCCCCTTCTGCGACCGTACGCGGGTCGAGACTAAAGACACCCTGGTGAAGGTTATAACGACGCGCGTAAATCGCGATATCGCCCCCGCGCAGCTGTGCTTCTACGGCGTAGGCATCCAGCCCCAACTCCTGTGCATTAACCTGAATACGAACCCGCCAGATGGCGCGCCCGGCTTCGTCCTGCTCAATATCCGCCTTCAATCCGTGAATCGCTGAAATCGCCTGCGCCACAGGTTGCAGTTCTTCAGCGGTGACCACGGTTTGCCCCTGATGATAGTTTTCCAGGGCATACACCAGCCCGACCATATTCTCTTTGCCGATCTTCATCGCCCGGGCAATACCGTGGTGCTGCGCTTTACACGCGGCTATCCACTGTTTCTTTCCGGTGATAAACCCGGAGGTCGGCGCGTTAAAGGCTTTTGCCCCGCTGTAGATCACCATATCCGCCCCGCTCGCCACCCAGGCGTGTAAGTCTTCCTCGGCGGCGGCATCAACAATCAGCGGCAGGTTGTGAACCTGCGCAACCTGCACGAAGTCCGCAATGTCTAACATACCTTTCTGCACGCAGTGATGAGATTTCACATACAGTAGCGCGGCGGTGTTGTCGGTAATCGCACTCTCCAGCTGCCAGCGGGCCGCCAGATTACTTGAGCCAACCTCCACCACGCGTCCGCCGCCCAGGCGAATCGCACTGGTGATGGGCGCCCCGTAATCCACGTTATGTCCACGCAGCATAACCACTTCATTGGCCATACCTGCGCTATCTGGCATCAACGTGACTCGCGCCTGATCACCGCGGGTAATGGCAGCGGCAACGGCAATCGCAATACCCGCCGAGGCGCACGAAGTAACATAGCTGTCCTCCGCGCCGGTGTAGCGGGAAACCAATTGACCGGTACGGTCCACCAGCCGGTCAATTTCAACAAAGGCCGCAGCTGCCCGCGCGGTGGCTTGCATCACCTCCGGCGCGACGCTGGAAACGCCAAGAATCGTCATCTTGCCGCAGGCGTTAATCACCTGTTTTAGCCCCAGTTGTTGATAGATATTCTGTGTCATGGCTTACAACACTCCCAGCAGCGAACAGACCACGCTGAGCGCGACAATTGACAGCAAAATCGTGGTGTAACGCGGCCCTTTCTTCACCAGATAGAAGTAAATGGCGAACACCGCCGCCAGCGGCAACAGGCCGGGGGCAATAGAGTCGAGGATTTGCTGGACCACCACTTCAGAGCCTTTCAGGGCACTGAGTTTTAACGGTGTGGTGATCTTGACGTAGCTTGCCGACAGCGCGCCCATCATGATCAGGCCCAACACGTTCGCGCCGTAGATCAGTTCCTTAATTCGCCCTCCCTGCAGCAGACCGATAATCGAGTCACGCCCCAGCGTGTACCCTTTGTGCACCATACCGTAGCTGATTGCTAACGTAATGGCCGGGTAGAGGATTAACGGTACAATTCCGCCCATCGCGCTGCCATTGGCGGCAAATGGGATGAAAATGGCAATCAACAGCGGCATCACGGCGGCCCAGATGATCGAATCTCCCATCCCGGCCAGCGGCCCCATCAAACCCGTTTTTATCCCGGTGATGGATGTGTCGCTGATCGGCTCACCGCGCGTTTTTTGCTCCTCCATCGCAATGGAGATCCCCTGAATTACCGCCCCGAACGTCTGCTCTGAGTTGAAGAAGTTCAGATGGCGTTTCAGCGCTTCTACCTGTTCCTCTTTTTGCGGGTAAAGCTTTTTGATGATCGGCGTCATCGAGGCGCAGAAAATCAGGCTTTGCAAACGCTCATAGGAGCTGGAAACTTCCGCGCCCAGCCAGTAGATAAACCAGGCTTTGGTGATATCGGCTTTGGTCAGCGTGCCGCTTTCACGCGCACGCTCCACCAGTTCGTGTTGCATTACGTCGCTGCTCATCATGCTGCTCCTTCATTTTTTGCCAGACCTTTAATCAGGAAGGCCACGCAGGTTCCAAAGATTGCCATCGCCATGATGTCCACCTTCAGGTACAGCACCGCGAAGAATCCGCCGATAAACCACGGCAGCAAGCTCTTTTTACCGATCACCATAATGGTGATGGCGAAGCCCAGCGCTGGCAGAATGCCCCCCATAATTTCAAAAGAGTGCGTCAGCCAGTGCGGCATCAGCTTAAGGAAGCTTTCCACCACGTCCTGACCAAAATAGTTGGCGGCAAAAACCACCGGGAAACGTAGTACCAGGCCAAGCAACGCCGGGTAGAGGAACGCACAGCGCATAATGCCCGCCATGTTGGCCGTTTCCGCATGCTTGTCGGCCATATGCACCCAGGCCGCGTTTAACGTGCGGCGCAGCTGGTCGAGAAACACGCCGATGACGCCAAACGGGATCGCCAGCGCGATAGCCAGGTTCGGGTCCATTCCGGCCTTCACGGCGATAGGAATTGAAATACAGGCGGCCAGCGCCGGATCCGACGGGACGTTACCGCCCGGCGTGGAGGTCACGCCGAGGTAAACCAGCTGCATACCTGCGCCAATGATCATCGCCGTTTCCATATTGCCTAACAGCAGGCCAACGAATACGGCAATGACCACCGGTTGCAGCAGCATAGCGGAGAAGGTGTAGCCAAGGCGTAAGCGGGCAAACCAGTAATACAACCCCATCAGGCTTGCAAAGACTAAAGTATCCATAATTAGTTACCCTGTTATCAAAGAGTTAGAATTTTTTCAGGATATCGTCCAGCGACTGCGGCTTATCCTCCGGGATGGTCTGGAAGAACACCTGAATCCCACGATTTTTCAGGTCGCTCAGAATGCCGACGTCTTTTTCATCCAGCGTAATGTTCTGGAATACCGCTTTGCGGTTTGGCCCACCGCCCAGCCCACCGACCTGAATGGTAGTGACGTCAAACCCCAACTGGACCGCTTCCTGAACCGCCGCCAGAGAAGGGAACAGCACCAGCACTTTGCCGTCACCAAGCTGGTTTTCTTTCCAGGCGGCCGCAAAACTTTGGTTACCGAAACAATCCACTTTGATGTTCGGCGGCGCGGCCATCAGGTAGATGTTTTTCATAAACGGATCGGCATCCAGTTCATCGCTGACCACCGCAATCCGGTTGGCCTGAGATTGTCCAACCCACTTGGTCACCACTTGTCCATGAATCAGACGGCTATCGATACGACATAAGACGATGTTTGCCATGATGTTTATTCCTTATTGTGATTGTTGTAATTGACGCACGTGGGCAACAACGTCCAGGCAACTGCTACGCCCGGCTTCGACCAGTTCAGCCACGCAGCGGGTCAACTGGCCATGCTCGCGTTTGTCGAGCGCCTCCAGTAGCAAAGAGGCATTGAGCCCGGAAATCACTGCTACCGGGTAATCGGCACTCAGCCGCGCCGCCACGTTAGAAGTGGTGCCGCCAATAAAATCAGTCAGGATCAGTGAACCTTCCGGCATCGTTTTCACCACGACTTCAACGCGCTGGTAAAACTCGCCGAGCGTATCAACGGGCATCAGCGCAATTTCCATCACGCCTTTGATTTCACCCATCACCATGCGCAGGCTGTTGCAAAGCTGTTGCCCCCAGCCGCCATGGGTCAGCAGCAGGATCTGGGGCAAGGATTCAGTGGTAGTCAAAATGGCCTCCTGGCTCGATTACATAGACATAGGTAAACAGAGCAAAGGCTGTGCCAGAATTTGTGTCACGCGGGGAGGAGAGGAGCGCTGGCGAGGCAGAAAGCCGCGCCAGTAAAGGAATTAGCTATACAGCAGTTCGTAAATATAAAAATATTCCGCGTCCGATAAGCGAATGGCATAGGCCTCTTCGATCGGCAGGAAAGCGGATTTAATGACACTAAACGCGCGATTATCCAGATCCGGCTTGTTCTCCAGCGCCATCTGTAACGGTTTGCGGTTAATCACGATACGCTCGACCATACAGCAGCAGTGGATCAGGAAGCGCAGTGTCACCTGACGGCTCGGTTTGAGCGAAAGCGCGGTGGTCAGATGATTCAGCACGCCTTCCATCTCTTTGAGAATTCGCTGCGGGTTGAGCACCGAAATATGGTTAATGATGCTCTCCATAGTCAACGCGCTGATAAAGCGCATCGCGCTGCGCTCCATCTCCAGACGGCGTTCGCTGCTGGAGAGATCTGGCGTCAGCAGGCTGAGTACCAGCTCGGGGCCTTGCTCAGAGAACAGCTCCTCGAGCGAGATAAACGGAATATCCGGCAGTCCTGGCTGGAAAGTGCCCACTATTCCCGCCAGGCGTTCACTGGCGTTAATCGCCTGCTGAACACGCTCCAGGCTGCGAACTTCGTTGTAATCGAGGATCACCATCCGCGTATCCTGCGACATCAACTCACCGAAGCTCTCCTCCAGCACCTTTTTGATTTTCTCTGCCGTTCCCATCCCGGTGATGCAGGAGATAACCAGCACTTTACCGCTGTTTTCCTGCTGCGGAGTACAGAGCTGACAGGGAATATTTTTGCTCTGCATCAACGCCGCCAGCTGCGGCAAGTCGCTGGTTTCGTAGCTTAAATCCAGCCCAATCTCCAGCAGGCTGGTGAGCGTGATATTGGGCATTAGCAGTACGTCTATCTGGAATAACTTACTGATCGTGCTGCCAAAATGGACCAGTGAGCCAATATCCACCATCAGGATCAATCGGCGATATTGCCGGGTCTGGATCATCTGCGTCAGGGCTTCCAGCGTGTCATGCACCGACTGCTCGAAAGGCATATCGATAGCGCTGAACACCTCGCGCTCCAGCACGCGATTCACGTACTGCGCCTGACTTGTGGCGGTCGTCGCACCGTGGGCAATCAAAATCACTCCGCAGTCCGGACTGGCGTCAATCCGTTGGCGGTAATGGCGACACTCTTTGAGGAACAGGCACAACCAGACCACTTCCGTCGCCGGACACTGAATATGCAACAGTTCATTGATTTTCCGGCATAACAGCGTGGCGTTGTCATATTCATCTTTACAGCGATCGAGGATCAAGTTGGAAGAATAAAGCTGGGGAATAAGCCCGCGCTGCACATAGCCAATCAGCGCCAGGAAGTGTTTACGCAGCGGGTTAATCAGATTCTCCGGCAGCGTGAAACCGAGCACCTGCTCAACGCAGCCGATCAGCAGCGTGACGCGCTCTTCTATCTGATCGCCATAGCGTGGCGGATGCCCCACGCTGTCACGGCTGTAGAGACCATATTCAAAAATGGAACTGAGTTTGTTTTTGAGGATCGCCAGCGTTTCGGCTGGCGGTACGTTGCTGTTACGCAGATTGATATATTCCCGGGTCAGGAAGCTGTAGAAGAGATCGCTCTCTTCTATTTCGGCTCCGGTCGCCAGTGAATTTTTCAGCGCGGGCAGCGTGCGGGCATCGATGCTTAAATGCTCTTTGCCTTCGAACAGCGCGCCAACCAGCAAACGCTGTTCCGGCGTGGCATTAAATGAAATCTCCGCCAGGCGTTTATCCAGCTGTAGCGTGTCGCTGTGCTCGGTCATCCCTGAGGCCCAGGCCTGGGCGCAGAGAAACTGAATGTCGCTCTTAAGCTGACCAATGTTACCTTCCAGCGGCTTGTTCAGTAGCCAGAGCAGTAAGGTGCGGTCGATACTTATCGTACGCTCGATTTTGCGGCTCTCACGCTGTAAGAAGCCAACGATCAGTTCAACCTGCTCTTCCACTGAACGCTGGCGGATGCCGGGCAAATCGATACACACCTGAATACGTCGCTGGAAGGTACGCAACAATGCCGAACTTACCGGTTCGGTGGTGGCGCAAATCAGACGCACCGAAATAGACCGCGCCACGGCGTTGGAACCCAGCGGCCGGTATTCGCCTTTGTCGAGAATAGAAAATAGCTTTTCCTGACCTTCATACGGCAGACGATGCACTTCGTCGAGCAGCAGATAGCCACCGTCGGCTTGCTCGACCAGACCGGGTTTATTTTCATTTGCGCCGGTAAATGCCCCCTGTCGATGACCAAACAGGTGCGAAGAAAGCAGCTCCGGGTTATGGGCGTATTCCGCGCAGTTAAAGTAAACCAGCGGCGGCGACGCTCCCACTGCGCGTTCGCAGGCAAAACGGTGCATCAGTTCGGCAAAAAAGGTTTTGCCGACGCCGGAGGGACCGGTCAGCAGAACGTGCAGCCCGTGGGGATACAGCACCGCCGCGCGGCCTTTTTCCACCGCGTCGCGCAGGCTGCGATCGTAACCAATCAGGCCAGAAAAGGGATCCTCTGTCGCCTGGTTTTCCTGAACAGGTAACAGGTCGGCAACTGTTTGCACTTCGCGCTCGGACTCATCGAGTTTGCGTCCCAGCAGCGTTTCAATCGCCTGACGATGCAGAAAGAATACCGGGCGTCCGCGGCTTTTAATCGCCAGGCCGTCGTTCCAGAGCTGATTGAGATCTTTACTGACCGAGTTGCGCGCCAGTCCGAGGTTAAAGCCGATAGCTTCTGCTGTGAACGCTGTTTCCTGCGCCAGATGGGCAAGATTCAGTCCTCGCGTCAGCCGTTCCAGCTCCCCCAGTATTATCTCAATCCGTCTCATCTCTTTACCGCTTAAGAAATAAATGATTGTTCAGAACATACACTATTCTGCTGCGCAAGAAAGTGAGGCGGCGTCCAGACCTTCCGGTCATCAAAACGTTTTCGACAAATAATGCCGCGCAGAGCCGGTTTCCGGAAAGTTATCGAGGGTCATTTGCAGCTGATAACCGTTTTTCTGATAAAACGGCAGCGCCTGGAAACTCATCGTGTCCACCAGCGCATGCAGGCATCCTCTCTCATGCGCTGTCTGTTCGGCAGCCTGCATCAATTTTGTGCCGTAACCACCTTTACGCAGCGAATCATGCATCCACAGGAAATCTATACACAGCCATTCCCCTTTAATTTTGCCAATCAACCCGCCCAGAATTTCATTGCTTTCATCGCGCCAGTACACCGCCAGGTCGCCAAAGTTGGTGGTTCGCAGGAACTGGCGGTTGTAGGCGCGCAATCCGGCAAGCAGGGCATTTTGATCGTCTTCGGTAATGGTATCTGTAATCTGTATTTGCATCCTATCCTCCTGAAAAAGTACAACTTCTGGCTGATTTTTTGTTTGGAAATTAACACAGGCTGATGAGTGAGACGCATGCCGTCTACACTTACTCTTGAGATGATGCGCATCGACAACAAGGATTATTATCATGAAACGAGCCGCTTTACCGCTTATTGCCATTCTTTTCACGCTGCCGGGTTTTGCGCAGGCCGATTCGGCTTATGGCTCTCTACAGTCCGTTCATGAAAAAAACACCGTATTAAAGGACTTACGCAAGATTTGCACCCCACAGGGATCACCCTCCGATGATGTGTGGGAAAAAACGATTATGTCTGATACACGTAATCAGCAGCATATCCGCGAGGCTATTCTGGCAATACAAAGAAATAACCAGAACAACTACTGGGAAGCGTTGGGCAAAGTTGAATGCCCGGATTTGTAACTATCGTATTGAAAAACGAGCGCTGTAACCGGTTTCTGCGTAGCAAAATCGCCTATTGTGTAGGGAAGTGAAATACATCAAGGAGCAAGATAATGCGATACCGTTTTCCTGATAACTTTTGGTGGGGGAGTGCCTGCTCGGCGCTGCAAACCGAAGGGGATAGCCTGAATGGCGGCAAAAGCCAGACAACATGGGACGTGTGGTTCGACCGTCAGCCTGGGCGTTTCCACCAAGGGGTTGGCCCGGCGAACACCTCAACGTTTTATCAGCACTGGAAACAGGACATCGCACTGCTCAAACAGCTGAAACATAACAGCTTCCGCACCTCAATCAGTTGGTCACGCCTGATTCCGGACGGTACTGGCGAGATTAATCCTGAGGCCGTCGATTTCTATAACAACGTCATCGACGAGCTGTTGGCGCAAGGTATTACACCGTTTATCACCCTGTTTCACTTCGACATGCCGATGGTGATGCAGGAGAAAGGCGGCTGGGAAAACCGTGACGTGGTTGAGGCGTTTGGACGCTACGCGCAGACCTGTTTTAAATTATTCGGCAACCGGGTTAAACACTGGTTCACCTTTAATGAACCGATTGTCCCGGTGGAAGGCGGCTATTTGTATGACTTCCATTACCCTAACGTAGTGGATTTCAAACGCGCGGCCACCGTGGCGTATCACACTGTGCTGGCGCATTCCAAGGCGGTGCGAACGTATCGCGCCGGAAACTACGGCGGTGAAATCGGTGTGATCCTAAATCTGACGCCCTCTTATCCACGCTCGCAGCACCCGGCGGATGTAAAAGCCGCGCACCATGCGGATCTGCTGTTTAACCGCAGCTTTCTTGACCCGGTACTAAAAGGGGAATATCCGGCGGATCTGGTCGAACTGCTGACAGAGTACGATCAGCTACCAGCCTGTCAGCCAGGCGACTGTCAGCTCATCGCCGAGGGGAAAATCGACCTGCTTGGTATCAATTATTATCAGCCGCGCCGCGTGAAATGTCGTGATACTGCCGTTAATCCAAACGCGCCGTTTATGCCAGAGTGGCTGTTTGATTATTACGAAATGCCGGGGCGTAAAATGAACCCTTACCGTGGCTGGGAAATTTATGAGCCAGGTATTTACGATATTATTACTAATCTGCGTGATAATTACGGCAACCCGCGCTGCTTTATTTCTGAAAACGGTATGGGTGTGGAAAATGAGCAACGTTTCGTTGAGCATGACCAGATCAACGACAGCTACCGCATTGAATTTGTTTCCGGGCATCTTAAATGGCTACATAAAGGCATTAGCGAAGGTTGCAATTGTCTTGGCTACCATATGTGGACTTTTATTGATAACTGGTCCTGGCTCAATGGATATAAAAACCGCTACGGTTTTGTCCAGTTAGATTTAGACACGCAAAAACGTACGGTGAAGAAAAGCGGCGAATGGTTTGCCCATACCGCCGAAAACAAGGGTTTTAATTAAAAATAACCAGGATGCCGGATAGCGATCCGGCATACCGAGCTTAGTTTATTGCATACCCTTTATGCGAACTTTTGCTGCCACCAGAAGCGCCGTCAGCAGCATCAGGCTGCCGGAAAGCATCAGGGGCGACAGCAATCCGAGGTTATCGAGCGCATAGCCTCCTACTGCGGCCCCACAGGTATTGGCAAGCTGGATCACGGCGACCTGGATGGATCCGGCTTTTTCTGCCTGATCGGCAAGTGAGCGCGTGATCCACGTCGACCAGCCTACCGGTACCAGCGCAAACGCCAGTCCCCAGATAATCGCAATGCCAGTCGCAACAACTTTGTCGCTGCCCCACAGGATCAGGACCAACGCACTGAACGCCAACACCAGTGGCGCGCCGGCTAACGCAAGTTTGACCGAGCGCTTCAGAATCACCGACGAAAGCGACGTACCAACAAAGCTGGCAATACCGAAACTGAGCAGCACCAGCGTCAGACCATCAACGTCAAAGCCCGCCAGATTCATATAGATCGGGCGAATATAGGTAAAGAAGGCGAACTGCCCGGCAAAGGACATAAAGATGGCAATCATCCCGGCCATCACCCCCGGACGTTGCAGCAGACTGAACATATTTTGTTTTTGGTGCGAAGGCTCACCGGGCAGCGATGGCAGCGCTCTCACCACCCAAATCGTACACAGCACGCCCATGACCGCCGCCGCATTAAACACATTACGCCAACCGATAATGCCGCCCAAAAAACTTCCCAGCGGGGCGGCAATCACCAGCGCGATGGAGACTGCGCCAAAAATAACCGACAGCGCTTTCGGCACCGTACGAGCGGGAACCAAACGCATGGTCAGCGACGCCGACATCGCCCAGAATCCGCCAAGCGCCAGACCGAGGCAAGCGCGGCCAACGAGCAACAGCGAAAAAGAGTTGGCAAAGGAAACAAGCAGGCAGGAGAGCGTCAGCAGCACCGAAAACAGGATCACCACGTAGCGACGATCGGTCGCCTGGATGATTTGCGTCACAAACAGGCTGGCAAACATAGCGACAAATGCCGTCACTGTCACCGATTGTCCGGCAACACCTTCCGAAATACCCAGATCCTGTGCCATCGGCGTTAGCAGGCTCACGGGAAGAAACTCAACGGTTATCAGGCAGGCAACGCAGAACGCCACGGCGAATACCGCCGACCAGTTAGGTCGGGTATTCACTTCAGCGCGGGATTTTTGTTCAACAGCTTCACTCATTTTGTTACCTGCGTGGGATTATTGTAGAAAAGTTACGCAGTGTAACATTAAATTTGTGACCTATTTAACGTTTCAACAACTTTCACGGCTGAATGGCGATGTGGCTTATTCCATCTACGGCAGGGCCCTTTTGTCGGCCTGATAAGCGTAATGCCATCAGGCATTAATTACTGTCAGTGCAGCCAGTGCACGCCATCTTCGGGCTGGAAAAAGGCGTTATAGCGCATTTGAAACGCATTAAGCTCCTGCATATCCGGCTCCATTTCGCGCAGAAATCCGAGCGCCAGACGCACTTGCGCGTCGGTAATCGGCGCAGCCAGCCGAGCTTTTTGCAGCCAACGGTGCCACTGCAGCAGATTCGGCTCACTGCTGTCGACAATCACGATTTGCCAGATCAACAGCACCTGGGCAGCATTTTGCAGATGCGATTCGTCAGGCCGGTGCAGGTACTGTAAAAACGCCTCGCCCTGCACTTTTCCCATCTGATCGATCATCGATTCTACCGGCACGACATCAATATTCAGTCGCTCGCTCAGACGGCGAATTGCGCGTCGTGAACCGGACGTCAGCACCCGAAATCCCACCACAAAAACAACCACCAGGGTGGTCAGCATTATCCAAATCATGCGCACATCCATTACCAGACAGGATGCCCATCATAGCGGCAAATTTATCGCTGTCGATGGATGAACGCCACGGCATAAAAAAGCCCGCCATTAAGGCGGGCAAAAGTTACCAATGCACACTTAACTTAAGCGACTTTCAGTTGTTGAATCTTTTTCTCGCGACGAATTTTACGTTCTTCGAATACAGCCACGATGGCCATCAGGCAGATACAGCCGATGGCGGCGGTGTCCAGCGCGGCGAAGGTTCCTGCCCAGCCGGTGAGGCCGAAAATCGGCGTACCGTCGGCAATCATCCCCAGGCCCAGCTTGGCGAAGCTGTCACCAATCAGATAGGCGAAAGTACCTTTAATCCCGTCGGCTGCGCCGATCGCTTTTTTCGGCACAAATCCGACTGCCGCCACGCCGATTAACAGCTGTGGACCAAACACCAGGAAGCCCAGCGCAAACAGCGACGCCAGATAGACATACTGATTGCTGGCATGCTGATAAACGCCTAACGTGGCGATGATTAATGCCAGCGCTATACAGGCCACCAGGGCACGACGACCGTTCGCCAGATCAGAGAGCCAGCCCCACAGCAGCGTGCCGACCAGCGCGCCGACTTCAAACAGAGTAAAGCCCTGAATCGCCACTTCTTTGGAGAGCTTCAGCTCCTGGAAAGCGTAGACGGTGGACCACTGGTCAATACCGATACGCACCACGTACAGGAAGATGTTCGAGAAACATAACAACCAAATCACTTTGTTTTTCAGCACGTACTCAACAAAGATCTGCCATTTGGTCATTTCGTTTTCTTCGGTCTCTTTGTCCTCTTCGCTGATCTCTTCACCGAACAGCTCTTCCGCTTTGCCGAGGCCGTAAGATTCCGGGGAGTCGCTGCCGTAGCGCAGGCCGATAAAACCGACAATCAGGGCGATAATCGACGGGAAGATAAACATCCCAATGACATGGCCGTCGAACAGATAGTTGGCGCCAAACAGCGCCACGCCCGCCGCGCCCGCACCGCCGAGGTTGTGGGAGATGTTCCACATACCGAGATACGATCCACGCTTACGACGCGGCGTCCATTTGGTGATGGTGGAATAGCTACACGAGCCGCCGGTACTCTGGAAGAAGCCGCTCAGCGCGTAAAAGGCGATCATCAGAAACAGGCTGGTCGAACCCGCGCCCATGCTGGCGCTGAAGCCGAGCATACAGATGGCGGAGAGGATCAGCATAAACGGCAGGAACTGCTTGGTGTTTTTACCGTCCGCGTAGTAGGAAACCAGCGTTTTACCCACGCCGTAGGTGATGGAGAAGCCCAGGCCAATCATCCCCAGTTGCGTCATGCTCAGCCCGTAGGTGGAGATCATGTCGTTCTGCGCGATGTTGAAGTTTTTGCGGATCAGGTACATGGTCAGGTAGCCGATGAAAACCACCAGATAAGACTGCATGAACGGTTTGAACCACATTTTGCGCCGCACATCGAGCGGCAGATCCAGGGTCGGCTTGCGCACCTGGTTGAGAAAGGCCAGCATTTGACACTCCCGAGCTAATTTTTATACCTGCGAATGGCAGGCATTGTAAAAATCAGTCGGGAGACACGCCTGAGACAGCGTCCAGGTGAAACCGGGAAAATTTCTTAGTTTTGCCCTACTCGGGGAAAAAAGGTGAGGTGCATCACGCTTCGCTGACGTCGCGCGGCGCCTGGGCGTTTAAAAAAGGCAGCAACAGCAGCGCGGAAATCCCCGCCGCAATGGCAATCACCACGAAAAATCCGGTCCAGTGCCAGACTTCCATTACCTTAGCCAGCGGCCATCCGGAAAGCGACGCGCCCAGATAAGCAAACAGTCCGACAAACCCGGTCGCCGCGCCTGCGGCCTCTTTGTGCGAGCACTCCGCCGCCGCCATGCCGATCAGCATTTGCGGGCCGAAAACGAAGAATCCGGTGGTGAAGAAGCACGCCGCCTGCATCACGTAACTGGCAAACGGCATCAGCCACAGCGAGCCCACCGAGAGCAAAATCCCGGCGGCGAAGATCAAGTTCATTGGGCCACGGTTGCCGTTGAACAGTTTATCCGATCCCCAGCCCGCCACCAGCGCGCCGATAAATCCACCCAGTTCGAACATCGTCACGGCAGTATTGGCGGTCACCAGATCAACGCCCAGCGTCTCCGACATGTACAGATTGCCCCAGTCATTGATCGCCGCACGCACCACGTACACCAGCACGTAACACAGCGAAAGCAGCCAGATATACGGGTTCAGCAGCACGTATTTAGTGAGGATCTCTTTGCGGCTCAGGCCTGCGCCTTCCTGCTGCTGGGCGATTTCCAGCTCATCATGCCGCCAGTCGCCAATCGGCGGCAGACCAATCGCCTGTGGTCTGTCGCGCAGCCGCCAGCAGAGGAAAATACCGACCACAATCGCCACCATCCCGGCAATCATCATCCCGGCACGCCAGCCATAATGCAGTGCGGCTGCCGCCATCACCATTGGGATTAATGCTCCACCAACATTATGTGCGGTATTCCACAGCGCCCACCAGCCGCCGCGTTCGGTACGCGAATACCACGCGGTCAATAAACGCGCGCAAACCGGCGACCCCCAGCCCTGGAAGAACGCATTGAGCGCCCACAGCACCGCAAAGGCCCATAGCGAGGTGGAGAAGCCAAACAGAATGTTCACCACCCCGGTAGCAATCAGCCCAATCCCCATAAAATAGCGGGCGTTGGAGCGGTCGCTGACGATACCAGACACAAACTTCGACAGCCCGTAAGTGATGTAAAACAGCGTGGCCAGCAGGCCAATGTCGCTGCGGGTCAGCACGCCGCTGGTGAGGATATCCGGCACGGCGGCGTTGAAACTCTTGCGTGTGAAATAGAACAGCGCGTAGCCGAGCCAGATGGTGATCAGAATATGCCGCCGCCAGTAGCGATAGCGGGTATCCACCTCGTGTTTATCGGTGATGAGCGGCGCGTTGGCCGGAGCTTTTAAAAACGCAAACATGGCCGCTCCTTACACATAACGTTGAGGCAGTGACACGCTGACCCGCGTGCCGTGGGTGCAGGAAATCGACAACGCCCCCCCGAGGGCGGTAATGCGTTCACGCATTCCGGTCAGGCCAAATCCCTGCTGATTCGACCCAGGTGGCAAGCCGCTGCCGTCGTCCTCAATCACCAACATCAGCCGCTCATCTTGTTGCCAGCCTTGTAACGTCACCGCGCTGGCGTTGGCGTGCTTCACAATATTGTTTAACCCTTCCTGGCAGACGCGGAACAGCGTCACGCGCTGGCTTTCGCTGAGAGCCGATTCATCAATATGCCAGTCAAGATGGCTGACGATGCCGCGGCTTTCCAGCTCCATTTCACGCATCAATGAGCGGATGGCCTGCTCCAGCGTGAGATCATCCAGTTGGCGAGGACGCAGACGACCCAGAAGGCGGCGCACCGAGTCGTAGACACCCAGCGAGAGCTGCTCAATATGCTTCCCGCTCTGCTTCACGCCCGCATTCTCCGGAGCCAGGCGCTGGACGATGCCCGCTTGCGTACGAATGGCGGTGATGGTTTGGCCGATATCATCGTGCAGCTCGCGCGCCACGTCGCGACGCACGCTCTCTTCGGTCTCCAGCAGGCGTTCAGCCAACCGATGGTTACGCGCTAACTCGTTTTGCAGCGACTGATTCAGCTCGCGCAGGCGTTGGATCCCTGCGCCGAGCAGCAACCCGGTCAGGCTTTGCGCCAACAGCGAGAGCAGTAAATCAACGGGGTGATCGTGCCAGGTCTGGCTGGCAATCAGCGCAATGGCGTTCATCAACGTCGCAATCAGTGCCCCCTGCCAGCCGTAGTGCCAGGCCAATGCGATGATTGGTAAGGCAAGGCAGAACGGCGTAAAGCGCGAAAGCTCGGCGGGTAATCCCAGCTGGAGCCACAGGCTGATGCTAAACAGCAGTAGATACCAGACCAGATGCCGCCCGCGCCAGTTCACCGGCTGAGACACCACCGCCGGACCGAGTGGCAGCCAGGTTGTACTGGTCAGATAGTGCCAGAACACCAGGCAAATTGGGGCCAGCGTTAATCCACCGGTGAGGGTCAGCAGCAGTGCATTCCACGCAGCTTCCCCCTGCCCCAGCCACGGCAGCGACTGTAACAGCGCCGCCGCCGTCAGCGCCGCGCCCTGCAACAGCAAGGTACGCCAGTCGCGCTGATGGCGATAACGGGAGATCAGCGTCACCGGCAGCAGTGTGAGGAAGCTACCGATCATCAAAAGGGGCAAATGTTCTAGCGCCACTTCCTGCGTCAGCCAGAAAAGAAGCAGCCATTCCGCACCCAGCAACACCGGCCAGTAGCCGCGCGGACATTGCAGCATCAGCCCCAGACGCAGGCCAAATGGAAACAACAGAACCGCCAGCTCCGGGCGCTCAACCAGATGCAGGCTGATGCTCCACAGGCAGAACCACGCGGCAGAGAAGATAAAGAAGCAGGCAACAACGGTGATTAACCGGGAACAGAGCGTGTTCATTACCAGCCGTCAAACATCCGGCGGGCCAGTTCGACGTCGTTGCTGACACCCAGCTTTTCCATCAGGTTGGCGCGGTGGACGTGCACCGTTTTCGGCGACAGGCCCAGTTCGGCGGCAATTTCTTTGACCGCCATGCCTTGCGCCAGTTTTTCCGCCACCTGACGTTCGCGTTTAGTCAGCGGATCCTGACGACCGGCCGCCAGCTTGACGGCGATGTCCGGCGTCAAATAACAGCCGCCGGTCGCCACGGTATGCACCGCCGCGATCAGCTCATCCGGGCTACAGCGTTTGGAAAGGAAACCACGCGCGCCCGCGTTGAGCGCCTGCTCCACCAGCGCTGGACTGTCATGGACAGAGAGCATGATAATCGCCATTCCCTTTGGCAACTGGCTTAACAGTTCAAGGCCGGAGATGTCTGGCATCGAGATATCACAGATACAGACCTGCACGCCGCGCCCCGGTAATCCCGCCAGCGCCTCGCTGCCTGAGCCAAACTCAGCCACAACCTGCAAATCAGGCTCCAGACCGAGCAGTTGGGCAAAGCCGGAGCGGACGATAGTGTGGTCGTCGATAAGGGCAACGGTGATCATGGGTTCATCCTGGCGCTAAGACATGCCTGATGGCGCTGCGCTTATCAGGCCTACGGGCGGGTGCCGTTGTAGGCCGGATAAGGCATTAATACCGCCATCCGGCAAAAGCGCTTACCTTAACGATAAGTGCTTTGCTGTTCAAGCCTTGAGCGATCAGGCTATGCCCGTTGTGACGGTAAATGTGCGGGTGTTTTTCGGTTCTATCTGAATCAACGTCCCGTTTCGCTCCGCCGCCAGGAAGCCTTCAGGGCGACAGGTCGCGGGTAGTGCGAAGGCTGCCACCTGCTGATCGCCGTTATAAAGGATCCAACGGGTGACATAATTCAGCTCCGCGCTGGAGAAACGCGTCACGAACGTGGTGCCATCAGGTGCGATCATGCTAAATTCAGGCTTATCCGTGTATCTGTCCAGTTGGTCAGCGAAGAAAACGATTTCCGGATCGTAAAAATCGGGTTCATTAAGGCGCGCCAGCGAGGCCTCACCCTGAATAATTCGCTGATTAAACGCCAGCCACTGCTCGGTAGGCTTAACATGTGCGGGTACCGACTCACGCAGCGTTATGGCTTCATCCGGGATATTCTGGCTGAAGGTCGCTTCCGGGACGTAGGCATAGTTCATATGGCACATGTACTGCAACGGCATTGCCACTGAGGCGAGGTTAGTGACCGCCATCTGAATATCAAACAGCGCGCTCGCCTTGCGCATGACCACCGCCGGATGCGCCTGATAATGATGACCGAATCCCATCACATACTCGTAGCGTCCGCTTACGCGCAAATTCTCGCCTTCCAGTTCCAGCCAGGCCTCATCCATCGCGGCACAGGCCATTTCACCATGCAGCGGGTGAGAATCTTCTGGCGACGGGCAGCCATTAGCCAATAACCCCGAGTGGAAAGCAAAGCAGCCGTAGGTCGCGACCACTTCTGCAGCCGGTTTTGGCTGACTAAACATGTTGCGCATGGTCAGATCATGCCCGTCAAACTGAGCATCCCAGATCATCTGCCCCATCCAGGGCAGAATAACCAGATGTCCACGACTGTTTTCTACCTTCAGCCCTTCCACACCGCTGGCATAACGAAACGCGGTAACCGTGAAATCGCTATTTTTCAGTAAGATTCGCGGATGCTCGGCAAAGAGTTCCCGCCACAGCGGGATACGTGTTGTCATGATCGTTCTCCTAAGGAAACCGTCGCTTCAGCCAGATTATTGCGTACTTTGCTCTCACGCCAGAAGTAGATTCCGACGTACACGAAGCACAACATGGAGACCAGGAAAGAGAGTTGCAGCGAGTGGAACATATCGGCCACATAGCCCTGAATTGCCGGAACTACCGCAGCACCGACAATTGCCATGACAATCACAGCTCCCGCCATTTCAGTATGCTCGTTATCCACGGTATCCAGCGTACCGGCGTAGATTGTCGCCCAACAGGGTCCAAACAGGACGCTCACCAGCACGGCGACGTACACGGCACTGAAGCTGGGCGCCAGCGCAACATAGATGAGAAACAGTGCGCCAATGATGGAGTAGAGGATCAGCACTTTTTCCGGATTAAAGCGCGTCATCAATATGTTGGCGATAAACTTGCCGATAAAGAAGCAGGCAAAGCTATAGACCATGAAGGTTGAAGCGTCACGCTCGTTGATATCACCCAATTCCAGTGCCAGACGGATAGTGAATGACCACACCGCAACCTGCATCCCCACATACAGGAACTGCGCCACAATCCCACGGCGGAAACGGGCATTGTTGGCCAGATAACGCAGCGTGTCCATCGCTGACGGGCGCTTATGACTCGCCGTTTGCGCGACTTTGCAGGTCGGGAAGCGGGTCAGCAGGAACAACACCATCACCACAACCAGCACCATAATCATGTACTTGTAAGGTTCAAGGGTATTTTCCAGCATCAACACTTTAAAGTTGTGGATCTGTTCCGCGTTCATCCCAGCCATCTGTTTTTCCAGACTCTCACCTTCAGAGAAGACCAGATATTTGCCCAGCAGAATACCGGCAGCTGCGCCAATGGGGTAAAAGGTCTGGCTGATGTTCAGGCGCAAGGTGGCATACGCTTTTGGGCCTATCATGGAGCTGTAAGTATTAGCTGCCGTTTCCAGGAAGCTCAGGCCAATCGCAATCGCAAAAATTGCCGCGAGGAACATGGTGTAGGTGGCCATGTGCGATGCCGGGAAAAAGAGCGTACAGCCAACAATATAAAGCGTCAGTCCCATTAAGATGGCGATTTTATAGCTGGTCTTTTTAATCACCAATGATGCTGGAATCGCAATTAAAAAATACCCGCCATAAAAGGCACTCTGCACTAATGCCGAAGCAAAGTTGCTGAGTGAAAATACGCTTTTGAATTGCGTAATCAGAATATCATTTAATGCGGCTGCGCATCCCCATAATGGGAATAAACAGGATAACAAAATAAACTGGAACAGAGGTGTCTTATTCAGATAGCCGTCAGGCATCTGAATGATGTTTTTATCGTTCATAGTGCTACCTTTTACAATGCAGGAGTATTATTCGTTTAAGGTAAGAAACTCATTAAATTGTTCGATGCTTGGATAAGATGATTGAGTGCCTTTCCCGGTAACGCTAAATGCAGCGAAGAGAACGGCTTTTTTCATGGCGGCTTCGACATCACCGCTTTGAACGTAATAGTGGGCAAAACAACCGATAAAAGCGTCACCTGCGCCACTGGTATCGACAGCGTTCACTTTAAAGGCCGGCACATGGACTTCCTGGTCACGCGTCATCCACAGTGCACCTTTCTCACCCATGGTGACGATAATATTGTTCAGACCTTTATCAACCAGCGAACGTGCCGCAGCACGAATATGGTCATAGGTATCCACCGGCATACCGGTTAATATTTCAAGCTCGGTTTCATTCGGCACGAAGAAATCGCATTTACAGGCATAAGACATATCTAATTCCCGTAATGCTGGCGCGGGATTTAGTAACACTTCAATACCGTGTTTTTTACCAAATTCAATCGCGTGATAAACCGTTTCCAACTGAACTTCAAGCTGCAGGACAATAAGTTGACACTTTTTCAGATCTTCAGCGGCGCGATCGATATCCTCCGGAGAGAGAAATTTGTTGGCGCCTTTGATGATCAGAATGCTGTTGCTGGAATTTGCATTAACAAAGATCGGCGCAACGCCGCTACTGGTACAAGGTACCTTTTCGACATAGGTCGTATTAATCCCCCAGGATTCGAGATTACGAATGGTGTTATCCGCAAAAATATCATCACCAACTTTCGTCAGCATCAGTACTTTGGAATTGAGCTTAGCGGCCGCAACGGCCTGATTTGCCCCTTTACCGCCACAACCAATTTTGAACGCGGGCGCTTCCAGCGTTTCCCCTTCTTTGGGCATCTGGTTGATGTAGGTGATGAGATCCACCATGTTGGAGCCAATAACCGCGATATCCATTTTACTACCTCTCAGAAACAATCACACAACAATGATATTAAAATAACATTATCATGTTACTTTCGTATCATTTGTGACTAGGATCGCGATTGGAGGATCATTTTATTGTTTATTTATTCCGCTAAGTGTTGCACTTCTATCACATTCAAAATGATTAACTTGCTTACAATTGGCTAAAAATAAGCTGCATGTAATCAATAAAACGTGAAAAAACACGCTTTTATTTCACAATAGTCAGACGTATAGTAATGCAGCAATGTCATGTTCTCAGAAACACACAAATGTTACTGAAGGAACATGAGAACATGATTCGTGGAGAGTATGCATGGAAACCAAGCAAAAAGAACGTATTCGACGTCTGATGGAATTGTTGAAGAAGACCGACAGAATCCATCTGAAAGAGGCGGCGCGAATGCTGGAGGTTTCCGTGATGACCATTCGTCGGGATCTCAGCCAGGATGACGAGCCGTTACCGCTTACGCTGCTCGGTGGTTACATTGTGATGGTGAACAAGCCCGCCGCCAACGTTAATGCCCCAGTGCCTGCGCAAAAACAGTATCATCGCGACGACTTACCGGTTGCCATTCTGGCCGCGGGACTGGTAAGTGAAAACGATCTGGTCTTTTTTGATAATGGTGCGGAAATGCCATTAGTCGTCAGCATGATCCCGGATGATATTTCCTTTACCGGAATTTGCTACTCGCACCGGGTATTCGTGGCGCTGAATGAAAAACCCAATGCCACGGTGATTCTTTGCGGAGGCACCTATCGGGCGAAAAGTGACGCCTTTTACGATACCAGCACACCCTCTCCCCTGGATGCGCTCAACCCACGAAAAGTATTCATCTCCGCCAGCGGCGTCCATGAGCACTTCGGCGTTAGCTGGTTCAACCCGGACGATCTGGCCACCAAACGCAAAGCGATGGAACGCGGATTACGCAAAATTCTGCTGACGCGCCACGCCCTGTTTGATGAGGTCGCCCCCGCCAGCATTGGTCCGCTCTCCACTTTTGATGTACTGATAAGCGATCGTCCGTTACCGGCAGATTACGCAACCCACTGCCGGAACGGCTCTGTCAAAGTCATCACTCCGGACTCAGACGGCGACTAACTCACTCAAAGAAAACCGTGATTTTGTTAAACATCGACGGGTCGGACTGGTTGCGGGTCACCTTCACCACATCTTCCAGCTTGTCGATCTGGCTTATCATCTGCTCCAGACGTTGATCGTCGTTGACCAATAGCCAGATGCGGCTTTTATCGCTGCCCTGAATCGGTAGACAGAGAATGCCTTCCACGTTGAACGCGCGACGGGCGAACAGGCCGCAAACGTGAGTCATTACGCCGGGGTGGTTACGCACGGTGAGTTCCAGGATTACGTTGTCATGAGTCTGCTGTTGCATGGCTTATTCCCCCACCATCTCTGTGTTTGCCGCACCCGGCGGCACCATCGGGTATACTTTTTCATCGGCATCGATGCGTACGTGGATCAGCGCCGGGCCGGGACGATTGATAATGGCCTGCAATGCTGCCTGTGGGTCCGCTTCGTTATTCAAATCGCAGGTTTCGAGCCCAAACCCGGCGGCAATCTGCATAAAGTTAATCATTCCCGGATAGGTGGCGGCAAAAACGCCCTGCTTATAAAACAGGCTCTGCTGCTGATACACCAGACCCAACGCTTCGTTATTCATCAGAATGATTTTAATATCCAGCTGATTTTCGCTGGCTGTCGCCATTTCCTGAATGTTCATCATCAGGCTGCCGTCACCAGAGAAGCACAGCACTTTTTTATCCGGGTTCGCCAGCGCCGCGCCAATCGCCGCTGGCAGGCCAAAGCCCATGGTTCCCAGACCGCCGGAGGTCAGCCACTGACGTGGGCGGTTCAGCGGATAAGCCTGCGCCGCCCACATCTGATGCTGACCGACGTCGGTGGTAATGATCGCGCTGTCGTCCACGCAGGCGGCAACGGCGTTAATCAGCCCGTAATGGCTGAGCGGATTTTTTTCCTGCGGGATCGTGCATGGAAATTCTTGCTGCAGGTCAGACACCAGCTGATGCCACTCTTCACGCGGTTGCGCTTCAATCAATGGGATCAATTGCGCCAGAACCTCATCGACATCCGCCTGGATCGCCACGTGCGGCTGTTTGATTTTACCCAACTCTGCGCGGTCAATATCCACGTGGATGATTTTGGCATTCGGGCAGAACTGTTCGGTTTTACCAATCGCCCGGTCATCAAAACGTGCGCCAAGAACAATCAGTAAATCAGACTCTTGCAGAATAAAATTGGTGCTGCGCGCGCCGTGCATACCCAGCATGCCTAACGACAGCGGATGCGCTTTTGGCAACATGCCGAGCGCCATCAACGTCATGGTGGTAGGCAATTTTGCTTTTTCGGCCAGCTCACGAACGCGCCCCGGCGCGTTAATCACGCCGCCGCCGAGGTACAGCACCGGGCGTTTGGCGGCGTTAATCATAGCTGCAGCATCACGAATACTGTCCTGGCTGAATTCCGGCGCCGCCATTTTCTGCGCAGGCTCCGGCATTTCTTCAATGTCAAAAACAGCGGTTTGAATATCCTTAGGAATGTCTATCCACACCGGGCCTGGGCGTCCGGACTGCGCAATGCGGAACGCATCGCTCATGACCTGCGGTAATTCATTGATATGACGGACCAGATAGTTGTGTTTGGTGATGGGGATAGAGATGCCGTAGGTGTCAACTTCCTGGAAGGCGTCAGTGCCAATCATCGAGGCCGGAACCTGTCCGGTGATACACACCAGCGGGATGGAATCCAGACGCGCGTCGGCAATGGCAGTCACCAGGTTGGTTGCGCCCGGTCCGCTACAAGCCATACAGACGGCGGGCTTGCCATCGGTTCTCGCCATCCCCTGCGCGATAAACCCCGCGCCCTGCTCGTGGCGCGCCAGGATATGACGGATTTGCGTACTTTGGCTTAAGGCGTCATAAACGGGAAGAATCGAGCCGCCTGGAATACCGGTGACGACCTGAATCCCCTGGCGCTCCAGGAAATGAACGATGAATTCTGCGCCCGTAAAACGCGTACGCTTGGATGTTATGCCCGAACTTGCCATGCTCCAGTCCTTTTATTCTGGGCCTTTGCTCCGGGCAGGTCTCTGAAACGAAAAACCCCGCCCGGTTTGCGCCGGCGGGGTTTTGGAATCGTGTGTTGTTCCGGACCCTACGGCGCATTGCCGACGACCACCACCACACGCACGACGACCGCTGCGCGAGATGGCGCAGTTTTTAGTAGGGTCGCAGTCAGCATAGAAGGGTTCATTAGGGACCTGTTTGTTTGTTGATTAACTGGATTCATACAAACACAGGTTTTTCAGTGTGACAATGGAAAAATTTTCATCTGCACAAAAATGCGTCAAGGATCACATTTCGCTGTGCCCAGTTGAAAAACAAAAAACCCCGCCGGAGCGAGGTTTTTTTTCAGCGCGGCGCGGTTGGTAGCCGCCGAACACACTGTGTTATGTCAACAAAAAAAGTATACGCGTTCTGCGAAGAACACGCAATTTCGGCACGAATTTTGATGGTTTTGAGTATGGAACATGAATAGCATAACGTCCACAAAATACTGTTAATTTATACAGTATTTATCTATAATGTCTCGGTACGCAATGTGTTATGCGGGGGCCGCAGAGTAAACCGGCGCAACAAAGTCCTGGCTGAAACGGGTGGTGCCGTCAGCGCCTTAACCCCGTGTGAGCACACTGTGTTATGTCAACAAAGGTGCTGGCAACAGGCAGCGGCGAGGTACGCCAGCACCGTGCTCCTTGTACCAAAAGGAGAGCGTATGAGCCTCGTGGATATCGCTATTCTTATCCTCAAACTCATTGTTGCAGCACTGCAACTCCTTGATGCTGTTCTGAAATACGTTAAGTAACTCAGATTCAAGTCGCACCGAAGGGGGGCGGGTAACACTCCGCTCCCCTTTCACCTTCTCCCTGGTGCTTGTGTCGTACCAATGTGTTACGTTTTTATGACATTCTCAGGGAAGAATTCCACTATGACGCTTTCTGTTTTCTGCATTTTGCTGTTCGCCGCACTGCTGCATGCCAGCTGGAATGCCATTGTAAAAGCGGGAAACGACAAGCTGTACTCGGCGATCAGCGTCAGCGGAACCGCTGCGATTATGGCGCTGATTTGTTTACCCTTTGCGCCGCAACCCTCTGCCGCCAGCCTGCCGTTTTTAGCTGTCTCAACCGCATTACAGGTGGTCTATACCGTTCTGGTCGCTAAAACCTATCAGGTTTCAGATATGAGCCAGACCTATCCTCTGATGCGCGGCACAGCGCCGCTGCTGGTCGCAATTATCAGCGTCCTGTTCCTTGGCGATAGCCTCTCGTTACTCGCCTGGGTAGGGATTGCCACCATCTGTCTGGCTATTCTCGGGATGGCATTTAACGGACGTAGCGGTTCGCAACGCGGGATTATCCTGGCGCTCGTTAACGCCTGCTTTATCGCCGGTTATACGCTGGTTGATGGCACTGGCGTCAGGCTTTCAGAAACCGCGCTGGGCTACACGCTATGGACCTTCTTTCTGAACGGCTCTTGCCTGCTGAGCTGGGCGATGTTCGCCCGACGCCGGGAAGCGTCACGTTATCTGGTACAGCAGTGGAAAAAAGGTATTCTTGGCGGGATTGGTACGATGGGATCTTACGGCCTGGCGCTGTGGGCCATGACCCAGGCTCCGCTGGCGGTGGTCGCTGCGCTGCGTGAAACGTCGATCCTGTTTGGCGCGCTGCTCGCGTGGCTGCTGCTGAAAGAAAAGGTTGCCGGAATACGTCTTGTTGCAGCCGCAGGCATTGCTGTAGGCGCAGTTTTACTCCGCTTATCATGATCGCGTTGTAAACCCGATGCAATCCGGCAACATTTGTTGCCGCTTTTTGTTTACATTTCCTGCCGTCTATCACGTAAACTTTCCAGCCCACTATCTGGCCTTCTTTTTCTGTTGTGGTAGATTCCACGCGCATTTACGGGAAAGTGCAGCACCTTATTCTTCTTTTTTCTCTTTTTTAAAAGTAATCAGCGAAATGAAAAGGCATAGAAGCGTCAATTTGTTGTTGATGTTGGTATTACTGGTGGCGGTAGGTCAGATGGCGCAAACCATTTATATCCCCGCGATTGCTGATATGGCGCGTGAACTGAACGTTCGCGAAGGGGCGGTACAAAGCGTGATGGCCGCCTATCTGCTGACCTACGGCGTGTCGCAACTGGTTTACGGTCCCCTTTCTGACCGCGTAGGGCGCCGCCCGGTGATCCTCGCCGGAATGTCTATTTTTATGCTGGCCACGCTTGTCGCGATTACCACCCATAGCCTGACGGTACTGATTATCGCCAGCGCCATCCAGGGGATGGGAACGGGCGTCGGCGGTGTGATGGCGCGAACGTTACCGCGCGATCTGTACGAAGGCACGCAACTGCGCCACGCCAATAGTCTGTTAAACATGGGGATCCTGGTCAGTCCGCTGTTAGCTCCGCTGATTGGTGGTGTGCTGGACACAGTGTGGAACTGGCGCGCCTGCTATATTTTCCTGTTGATTCTGTGTGCGGGCGTGACGTTTAGCATGGCACGCTGGATGCCGGAAACGCGCCCTGCGGATGCGCCGCGTCCACGACTGATCGCCAGCTACAAAACCTTGTTTGGTAATAGCGCTTTCACCTGTTACGTGCTGATGTTGATCGGTGGTCTGGCGGGTGTTGCGGTCTTTGAGGCCTGCTCCGGGGTGTTGTTGGGCGCACGACTCGGTCTGAGCAGCATGGTGGTCAGTATCCTGTTTATTCTGCCCATCCCGGCGGCATTTTTCGGTGCATGGTTTGCCGGTCGTCAGAATAAGCGTTTCTCGACGCTAATGTGGCAGTCGGTGACCTGCTGTCTGGTAGCGGGTTTAATGATGTGGATCCCAGGGCTGTTTGACGTGATGAACGTCTGGACGCTGCTGGTTCCTGCCGCACTGTTTTTCTTCGGTGCCGGAATGTTGTTTCCTCTGGCAACCAGCGGCGCAATGGAGCCTTTCCCGTTCCTGGCAGGCACGGCTGGCGCGCTGGTTGGAGGATTACAGAACATTGGTTCCGGCGTGCTGGCATGGTTCTCTGCCATGCTGCCGCAAACCGGGCAAGCCAGTCTGGGTCTGCTGATGACCCTTATGGGGCTGTTGATTTTTGTTTGCTGGCTTCCGCTGGCGTCACGCGTATCGCATCAGGGACAGGCGGTTTAAGCGTATGATGGCCCGGCATATCGCCGGGCTTTTCGCATTCTGGCGCGATCATCGTCGTCAGCAACGGCTCCAGCGCCGGACGCCAGGCCCCCTCCTCACCATCATAGAACTGCGTATCCGCATTGATAGCATAGGGAATTTTCGCTTTTTTCAGCTCGCACGCCATAAAGCGTGCAAACGCCATTTGCGAAGCAGAAGGCGGGTTTCTGATGGTCTCTCCTGGCGACCAGCCTCCAACCCAACTGAGATGACCTGTTTTCTGCTGCCAATGAATGGCGGTATTGATACGCGCGCGAATGGCGGCCTTTTCTGCCGCAGTCCCTGATGTCCACGGATATTTGCCGTTATTTTTCATCGGTCCCCACGGAAAAATATGCCATTGGGCCAGCACGGTATTCTGACTTTGCGGCGGCAGCTTTAGATTGGCCAAATCTTCCGGAGCGGCATGCAGTTTCGGCGCGATAAAAATCATTCGCTGTGGATCGATGGCATGGATGGTTCGAATGGTTTTGTCATACACGCGATTGAGCGATGCCTGATTATGGTAGAGCTTATCAGAGGGGTCATATATCAGGTCAAAACCCAGCAACGGCGAGCGTTGACCAAAATAATGCGCCACTGCCACCCACCAGTTAACCACCTCTTTTTCGTTACCGGCACTGGGGTCTTTTTTATATTCATCAGCCTGATAGGCAATGATCGGGATCACGCCATACTGCTCGCAGGCTTCTACCAGCTTGCGCAGATGAATCAGCCGCGATTCTGTGGGCTCTCCCGCCACACGAATGCGTACGTGGGCCAACCCTTTCGCCTTGTAGTCCCGCACCACCAGCGGATCAAATTCTCGGATACCCCGATCGGTGCGTGCCCAGTCTACGTCCATCCCAACGCCAAGCTGCTGCGCATATTGCGCCGCCGTCAGCGCAGGTTGCGCGGCACACACGGTGGCGCTGGCTAACAGTAAAAGGGAAACTATCGGCTTTAACACAGTCGTCCTTACGCAAATCATCAGGAGTGATATCACGTATTTAGCATGCTTTTTGACTTTCCGTGTAGTGAGAACGCGTAAAAATATTCGCAGTCCGCTTATTTAACCTGCTCCTGAAGCCAGCTGATAAATGCCTCAATTTTCGGCCATTGCCTGCCTGGCAATGTGGTGATGTAGTAATGCTGATGGCATTTCAGCGCCATATCGCCAAAAGGCGCGACCAGTTCTCCGCTGTCGAGACGTTTTTGAACCAACCGCTTTCGGCCCATCGCCACGCCGATATGGTTCATGGCGGCAATTACCGCTAAATCAGAGCGATCGAAACCAATCCCCGACGATGTCGGCAGATTCGCCGCAAAATGTTGTGCCCAACTGTGCCACTCATCGGTTCCTGAGTCGTTACTCCATGCCTGTCTGTCGTGCAGCAAGGTGCAGTGCGGCAAATTCACCAGCGAACCCGTAAGGTCATGGCGGCGAGCGTAGTCCGGGCTGCATACTGGCAGGATCTCTTCATCCATCAGGAAGTGGTGTGTAAGCTGCGCAGAGGGTGCATCGTCAAAATAGATAGCCAGATCGACACCGGCGCGCTGCAGATTGACGTTGTCGTTTCCGGTTAGCACGGTCAGCGAAATCGACGGATAGCGACGCGTAAAGTCGCCGAGTGCCGGAACCAGCCAGCACTGAGCGATAGAGGGCCGTGAGTAGACAGTGAGCGTCCCGGACAGCTCCTGATTTTTAATATCAAGAATCTCTTGGTTGAGCGTATCCAGCGACGATTTCAGCGCCCAGAACACCCGCTTACCCTCGTGGGTGAGTTCCACTTTACGGTGCGAACGGACAAACAACTGAATGCCCAGTTCCTCTTCCAGCTGATTAATGCGATGGCTAACGGCGCTGGGGCTTAACGATAACTCATCTGCCGCCAACGCAAACGATTGATGCCGGGCCGCCACTTCAAAGGTATACAGTTTTGACAGCTGCCAACCGTTGAGCAGCCGGTTTCTGACCTCGCGTAGGGGATCCAAACTCACCTCCTGTCCTCCTGATTCATTCGCCGGAGTGTAAAAAAGTTCGCTGTAAAAATCAGCATAAAGATGAATCAAGGTGAACCATATCGCATAAATGCAGCGTAATTAGACGCAAATCACTCATTTGATGCAACCTGGCTCATGTGAAAGGAGATTTATATCGTTTGTCAGACCGTGCCTTATTTTTGTCCAATAACCCTATATTAATCACAGGGCAAGGTGAGCTATGCACTCTCAAATCTGGGTTGTGAGCACGCTGCTAATAAGCATCGTGTTAATCGTTTTGACCATCGTGAAGTTCAAATTCCACCCGTTTCTGGCGCTGCTGTTAGCCAGTTTCTTCGTGGGTACGATGATGGGGATGGGGCCGCTGGATATGGTCAATGCCATTGAGAGTGGTATTGGCGGTACGCTGGGCTTCCTCGCGGCGGTTATTGGTCTAGGGACCATTTTGGGCAAAATGATGGAAGTGTCCGGCGCGGCCGAACGCATCGGCCTCACGCTGCAGCGCTGCCGTTGGCTTTCCGCGGACGTCATTATGGTGCTGGTCGGGCTGATTTGCGGTATCACGCTGTTCGTTGAAGTCGGCGTGGTGCTGTTGATTCCACTGGCCTTTTCGATTGCTAAAAAAACCAATACCTCATTACTGAAGCTGGCGATTCCGCTGTGTACGGCGCTGATGGCGGTACACTGCGTCGTACCTCCGCATCCGGCCGCCCTGTTCGTGGCGAATAAGTTGGGCGCGGATATTGGCACCGTAATTGTCTACGGCTTACTGGTGGGTTTAATGGCTTCGCTTGTCGGTGGGCCGCTGTACCTGAAATTCCTCGGTAACCGTCTGCCGTTTAAACCGGTACCGGCTGAGTTTTCCGACCTGAAAGTGCGCGACGAAAGTACGCTGCCGTCGCTGGGCGCTACGCTGTTTACCGTACTCCTGCCGATTGGCCTGATGCTGGTCAAAACCGTCGCTGAGCTGAACATGGCGAAAGGCAGTACGTTGTATACGCTGCTGGAGTTTATCGGTAACCCGATCACCGCGATGTTTATTGCCGTTTTCGTGGCCTATTACATTCTCGGTCTGCGTCAGCACATTGGCATGGGGACGCTGCTGACCCACACCGAAAACGGTTTTGGCTCGATTGCTAACATTCTGCTGATTATCGGTGCAGGCGGCGCATTCAACGCTATCCTCAAGAGCAGCGGGCTGGCGGATACTCTGGCTCTGATCCTCTCAAACATGCATATGCACCCGATTCTGCTGGCGTGGCTGGTCGCACTGATTCTGCATGCGGCGGTAGGCTCTGCCACCGTTGCGATGATGGGCGCGACGGCAATCGTGGCACCGATGCTGCCACTCTACCCTAACGTGAGCCCAGAGATCATCGCTATTGCCATCGGTTCCGGCGCTATTGGCTGCACGATCGTCACCGATTCCCTGTTCTGGCTGGTGAAGCAGTACTGCGGCGCCACCCTCAATGAAACGTTCAAATACTATACGACCGCGACATTTATCGCGTCCGTTATTGCACTGGCTTGCACATTCCTGCTTTCCTTTATTATCTAAGCGCGAAGAGACTGACTATGGAAAACATTCAAACACTTATCGCCCAGCATCCTTTAGTGGAAGATCTGGTGGCTCTGAAAGAGACAACCTGGTTTAACCCTGGCACCACCTCTCTTGCGGAAGGTTTACCCTATGTTGGCCTGACAGCACACGACGTTGAGGATGCCCACGCGCGTCTGACGCGCTTCGCACCGTATCTGGCGCAGGCCTTCCCGGAAACTGCCGCTACCGGAGGCATTATCGAATCTGAGCTGGCCGCAATCCCGGCCATGCAAAAACGGCTGGAAAAAGAGTTCGGGCAGCACATTAACGGCGAACTCCTGCTGAAAAAAGACAGCCATCTGCCGATTTCCGGTTCAATCAAAGCGCGCGGCGGCATTTATGAAGTACTGACCCATGCGGAAAAACTGGCGCTGGAAGCCGGTCTGCTGACCACCAAAGACGATTACCGCATTCTGCTTTCGCCGGAGTTTAAACAGTTCTTCAGCCAGTACAGCATCGCAGTCGGTTCCACCGGCAACCTCGGGATGTCGATTGGCATCATGAGCGCCCGGATCGGCTTTAACGTTACGGTTCATATGTCTGCCGATGCCCGCGCGTGGAAAAAAGCCAAGCTGCGCAGCCACGGCGTGACGGTAGTGGAGTACGAAGAAGATTACGGAGTGGCGGTTGAACAAGGTCGTAAGGCGGCACAGTCCGATCCAAACTGCTTCTTTATCGATGATGAAAATTCCCGCACGCTGTTCTTAGGCTACGCGGTCGCCGGTCAGCGTCTGAAAGCGCAGTTTGCCCAGCAGGGGCGCGTAGTGGATGCCGAGCATCCGTTATTTGTCTATCTGCCGTGCGGCGTCGGCGGCGGCCCTGGCGGCGTGGCGTTTGGCCTCAAGCTGGCGTTTGGCGATAACGTGCACTGTTTCTTCGCGGAACCAACCCACTCCCCGTGCATGCTGCTGGGGATTTATACCGGGCTACACGATACCATCTCCGTACAGGACATCGGTATCGACAACCTGACGGCAGCGGACGGGCTGGCGGTCGGTCGCGCCTCGGGCTTTGTTGGCCGGGCGATGGAACGTCTGCTCGACGGTCTGTATACCCTGGACGATCAGACCCTGTACGACATGCTGGGCTGGTTGGCGCAGGAAGAAGGCATTCGCCTTGAGCCGTCGGCGCTGGCGGGGATGACCGGTCCGCAGCACGTTTGCGCCTCCACTGACTATCAGCACATGCACGGATTTAGCGCAGCGCAGCTCAATAACGCCACACACCTCGTGTGGGCGACCGGCGGCGGTATGGTGCCGGAAGCCGAAATGGCGCAGTACCTGGCGAAAGGGCGCTAATCTCAGCGCAGCATCGCCATCAGCTCCGCGGGTGAACGATGCTGCTTAATGAGATCACGCATTACGCGCATATGCGGCGCGGTATGGTTGAAAAAAGCGCTGTATCCGCCGCAAATCGCACTCTTTCCATTTCTGCCACGGTGCTTAGGGCAGTCGCCGTGGCAAAAACGCAGCAGCGAACACGCCTGACATTCCGCGCTCAGCGTGGTTCTCTTAGCCTGACCAAACTCCGCAGCCCGAGAGCTGGCATTGAGCTCACTCAGCGAGGTGTGATGAATATTACCCAGGCGATAATCAGGGTAGACATAGTGATCGCACTGATACAAATCGCCATTCGCTTCCAGGGCAAAAGCATGCCCGCAGGTGGAGCTTAGCGAACACATCTGCGCCGGATGCCCGCACCATACCCCGAGGGTTGAATCAAATAGCTGGACGAATACGCGACCAATATCTTCTCTGACCCAGATATCAAAGACGGAATTCAGAAAGGTTCCCCACGCCTGCGGCGGGACGGAGTCGGCGGTAAGCTCGCCTTTTTCATCATATTCAACCAACGGAATAAACTGCAGAAAGGGCGTGCCGCGCTGGCGAAGATAACGATACATTTGTTCGGGCTGCTGGCTGTTCAGGCGGTTAATCACCACCAACAGATTGAACTCCACCTGATACTCACGAAGTTTAGCAATAGCCTCTATCACCTTATGATGCGTCGGTTTTCCGCTGCGGTTAACGCGATAAGCATCGTGCAACTCGGCCGGGCCATCCAGAGAGATCCCAACCAGCCAGCCGTTATCGCGTAAAAACTGACACCATTCGTCATTGAGCAAAATTCCGTTGGTCTGGAAAGCGTTATGGATTTGCTTCCCTTCTCCGTACTGTTTTTGCAACGTCACAACGCGGCGAAAAAAGTCTACGCCACAAAGAGTTGGCTCGCCCCCCTGCCAGGCGAACATCACTTCGGGCCCCGGCTGCGCAGCGATATGTTGGCGAATAAACGTCTCTAAGGTAGCGTCATCCATTGCGGGTTGAGTGGGTTTCTCAATGTAAAAACAGTAGCGACAATCGAGATTACAACGAGAGCTGGCCGGCTTGGCCATGACCTGACATCCTGTCATGCTAAATTCCCGATAAATGCCATAAGTTGGCGGACATGCGTTACAGCAAACAGTATTGCGAGGGATAACACCGCGAGGGAGATCATAAATTTGTCACGCACCGCGCGAGATTCAGAAAAATCGCTATGACTGACATCCATCAGGTTGCGACTGCGGGTATAGCGCCAAAGAACAATCGCCACCAGCGTCAGCACTACAATTGAAACCCAAAACAGGAAACCCGCCTGATGCCAGTTGTGCTTCAGCGCCAGCGCCATTAACGCGCCATAGCCCAACAACGTGCGAAACCAGGCCAGCGAGGTACGTTCCGGTTGTAAACCAGGATCGGCGATCCGTCGCGATTTACGGCTATCCGGCATACAGCACCAGCGCCATCACAATCACCGCAACTACCGTTAAAATCAGGCTGATGATTAACAGGCTATGAGTGTACGGCAAGTCCTCTTTCAGGCGCATTGCCTTTTCATTGCGCAACCAGCGCAGGTAGCCATAAATCGCCAGACCGCCGGCAAACAGACACAACAACAGTGCCAGCAGTTCACGAATCACCGGCGTGGCAAAATCCGGAGCCAATTGGTCAAGACCCACACCCGCCGCCAGAAACCCCAGCGAGGTGCGGATCCACGCCAGAAAAGTGCGTTCATTTGCCAACGAGAAGCGGTAATCCGGCGCTTCACCCAGGCGGGAAATCTTCATCCAAACTCCTCTGGTTGTCATTGCCGGATGGTGGCTAGCGCCTTATCCGGCCTACAAGTAAGTTGCAAATAAGGATATTTGCGCCAACTGGCATTGTAGTCAGAACTTCTGCTTTTTCTCTTCCACTTTTACGCCCTGGGTCGGTAAACCGGTGTCGTAATCACGTACCACCGGAGAATAGCCGTCTTCAGGGCGCGGGCGGAAAGCCCCCATCCAGCGCGGTATGGCATCAGCACGCCACGGACGCAAACTCCACTGATAGGTGCGAAACGGATCGCGGATTTTATCCATGTAGTCCAGCAGCGCGTCGTGCATCTGGCAGCGAACATCGGCCAATTGCGGCGAATCTATCAGGTTGTGTAGTTCATCTGGATCGTTACGCCTGTCGTAAAGCTCATCGCTGGTAAACAGATTTAATACCAGTTTCCAGTCGTCCGTCACCCAGCAGCGTACCGGGATAAATCCGCCAAAACTGTCATGTTCAATTTCATAACGGTTGAACTCCACCATCACACCGCGCGGCTTTTCAACGGCAAGAATGTTTTCACCTGGCAGGATTTGCGGCTTCTCAATACCCGCCAGCACCATCATCGTCGGCAGCAGATCAATATGGCTGACCGGTGTGTCTACCTGTATAGGCTCCCCTTGCGGCGGGCGCATAATCAGCGGAATTCGTGTGATGTCGTCATACATCGCGGCCCCTTTACTGATGAGTTTATGCGCGCCCATCATCTCACCGTGGTCGGAGGTATAAATGACCCAGGTATTCTCTCGCTGCTGCGGCGTCAAGGCATTGATCACCCGACCTATCTGATCATCAACAAAGTCGTTGCAGGCAAAATAGAGCGGATGGTGGTAGCGCCCGTCATCGCTAACCGGGGATGGCATGGCTTGCGACCACAGACGATGGTGCTCGGGCTTATCGAGTAAAGAGTCATGCGCTTTCGCACCGAGATCGTAATAAAAGTCCTGATATTTCTGCAGATACTCGACCGGACAGGTAAACGGATGGTGCGGCTCGTCATAGGAAACCACCATCAGAAACGGTTCCTCGGCACGCGCAGGCTGATGGAGAAAATCGACCGCCCGGTTACTGATACGATGCGCCCAGGTGAACGTCTCATCAATGTTATTGGCCTGCAAATCTTCCACGCTATTGAGTCCATTACGCCACAAACCGATCTCTTTATCCGTCAGTTCTGCGAGATAATTTGCCCCGTCATACCAGTAATCAGCATCCCACTCTGGCGGACATTCGCCGGTCCCAAAGTAGTCATGTCCGTCGAGATGCCACTTGCCGATATAACAGGTGTGGTAGCCCGCATCTTTAAAGTAGCGCCCCATAGTGGAAATGTTTTTCCCCGGCGCGACGTTATTGGTCCACGGCCCGGACTGGTTGGCATAAATCCCGGTAAACAGCCCTGCGCGGGCCGGCGTACACACTGGTGAACAGGTATAGGCCGAGTTAAAGCGAATACCTTCCGCTGCCAGACTATCAATATTATTGGTGTTCAGCGGCTTACCGCTGTAGCAGCCGACCATATTGGTCGCCTGGGTATCGGTCATAATGAACAGAAAATTGGGCCGGGTCATGCTTCATCCTTAGCGTCAGGGACACATTGTGCAGTCGCGTTACGCCGCGTCTGCCAACTGCTGTACATCAAATACATCATCACTGCCGCCGTAGTTGAGTAGCAGAGAATGGTCAGCCATTGCGTGTTGTACCCGCCGAACTGTGCGAGCCCGGCATAGACGCCGATCATCGCAGTCAGGATACCGACAGAGGCAAGTTTGGCGTTTTTCCACGGTTTCATATCTACCGCGAAAGCATCATGGAATTTAAACGGCATGGCACGCGGCTTGATAACACCGATGACCAGCATGACCACCACGTTGATGCAGAAGGTACAGGCCAGTACGTAAAGGAAGTGAAAGTCGAATTTCACCAGATAGTTGATGGTGATGTAGCTGACAATACCGAGTCCCATGGCGACTTTTGCTGCCAGCGCGGGAATGCGCGGGAAAAAGAATCCCATAATGATGATGGTCACCAGCGGCACGTTATAAATACCGTTGAGCTGTTTCATCCAGCTGTAGAGCCCTTCTGGCGCATTAGCGATCCAAGGCGCTACCAGCACGGAAATTACCGCGATAAAAAAACCAAATTTACGACCAACGCGAACCAGCTGTTCCGGTTGTGCATGTTGATTAATAATTCGCCGGTATATGCCCATACTAAATAAGGTACTGGCGCTGTTTAAAAATCCATTGAACGTACTGATTACCGCGCCGAATAAAACCGCGCCGAAAAACCCCACTAAAGGAACAGGCAGCACGTTATTCACCAGTGTCGGATAGGCCATATCCGCCTTTGGCAGATCCTGGTACAGATGAAAAGCAATTAAGCCCGGTAATACCAGTACCAGCGGATCGAGCATTTTCAATACCGCTGTGAGCAATGCCCCTTTCTGTCCTTCAGCGAGGCTTTTGGAGGCCAGCGTACGCTGCACGATGCCCTGATTGGTACACCAGTAGAAAGTATTCACCAGAATCAAACCGGTAAAGGCCGCACCAATCGGCAGCGGATCGTTCGCTCCGCCGATTGAGTTTAATTTCTCCGCATGCACGGTGGTCAGTTGCTCGATACCTTGTAAAAAACTGCCTTTGCCCATCGCAATCAAGCCAAACACGGGTACCATCAGTCCGCCAATCACCAGGCCAATACCATTGATGGAGTCAGCCACCGCCATTGCGCGCAAGCCGCCGATCACCGCATAAATAATTCCGGCAATGCCCAGCAAAATAACCAGTAACCAGATTGCGGCACCCTGAGAAATATTGAGTGATTCACCGATGTGAAAAAGACTGTTCAGCGCCAGCGCCCCTGAATAAAGCACAATCGGCAGGAAGCAGACGCCAGTGGCAATAAGAAAGCAAAAGTCGATAATAATCCGTGTTGTTTTATCGTAGCGTTCTTCAAGAAAATCCGGGATCGTAGCGATACCACGTTGCAGATAGCGAGGCAGAAAGATCAGCGCCAGAAAGATAAGCGTCACCGCAGAGGTAACTTCCCAGCCCATGACCGACATTCCGCTTTTGTAAGCCTGACCAGACAGACCAACCAACTGCTCGGTCGAAAGGTTAGTTAACATCAGTGACGCCGCAATCACTGGTGCTTTCAAGGAACGCCCGGCAAGAAAATACCCTTGTTGCGATCCGGTATCCGTCTTGCGTACCTTCCACCAGGTGATTACCGCCACCAGCAGCGTAAAGCCCACAAAGCTTAAAATTTGTAGCGTATTCATCTCATAGCCCTTTTTTTCATTATGTCCCGGTAGCTGTAGGGTGTAACAGGAGGTATTGCGCACCGGGTCAGGCAGTCAGATTTCATAAAATAAAAACGTCATATCCCTGAACGGATTTTTTCTGTTAAGTTCAGGTTGTGGGCATAATTCTCCGGCGGGAAATTAAAATGAATGGAAAGATGCAAAGTTCGCATGTAAAAAACGAAACTACATACAATATTCCCCTGTTGATTAACGAAAATGTGATCTCAAGCGGAATTTCATTGATCTCGCTGTGGCACACCTATGCCGATGAACATTACCGGGTTATTTGGCCGCGCGATAAGAAAAAGCCACTGATAGCTAATTCTTGGGTTGCCGTCTATACCGTCCAGGGCTGTGGAAAAATCCTGCTAAAAGGCGGCGAACAGATTACTCTCAACGGGAACTGTATAATCTTTTTAAAACCGACCGATATACAGTCTTATCATTGCGAAGGGTTAGTATGGGAACAATACTGGATGGAGTTCACACCAACCAGCGTAATGGATATTCCGCTAGGCCAACAAAATATTATTTATAATGGTGACATTTATAATCAGGAGCTGGCTGAAGTTTCACGATTAATTACTTCTTCAGACTCAATGAAAAATAATCTGGCCGTCGCTTTTCTTACAAAAATGATTTATCAATGGATTTGTCTTATTTACGCTGAAGGTAAAAAAGACCCGCAGCGGATGCAAATTGAAAAACTGATTGCCACTCTACATGCCAGCCTACAAAAACGATGGAACGTAGCGGAGATGGCAGCAACTATTCCCTGTAGCGAAGCCTGGCTACGTCGTCTTTTTTTACGTTATACCGGCAAAACGCCGAAGGAATATTATCTGGATGCCCGGCTGGAACTGGCGCTGTCACTGCTAAAACAGGAGGGAAATACGGTCGGACAGGTGGCGGATATGCTTAACTTCTTTGACTCGTTTCATTTCAGCAAAGCGTTTAAACACAAGTTTGGCTATGCACCGTCGGCGGTATTGAAACATGCGGACCGGCACCCAAAGGATGCCGGTCAACAGGATTAGTGCAATTCCGGCCAGTACGCTTTGTTGGCCTCGATCAGATCATCAAGAATCGCTTTTGCCACAGATGCGCTCGGTACGGTTTTCGACAAGGTGATAGCCTGCCACAAACGCTGATAAGAACGGTGCTCCCAGGCATCAACCACCAACTTCTCAACCGCTACCTGCTGGCTCATCAGCCCTTTCTGGAACTGAGGTATATCACCCACCGTCAACGGTTCCGGGCCGTTATGCCCTACCAGGCATGGGATCTCGACCATCGCTTCATCGTCAAAGTTATGAATGGCCCCGTTGTTCGGCACAATCAGCAACATTCTTTCCTGAGTATTAAAGGCAATAGCCGCCGCCAGATCGACAATGTAAGAAGCATGTTCGTCAATCTCCAGCTCACCAGCGGCAGAATTGCCCGCCTCAATGATTGCGCGGCAGGAACCGAACACCTGTTTTTCACGGTGGTCCATCACCTCATTGGCGCGCGTGCGCTGCGGATCAGAGTGCTGCACCACGTAATCCGGGAATAGATAGTATTTCAGATATGTATTCGGCATGGTATCTGGATCCAGCGCCTGTACATCTTTTGCCTTCGCAAAGGTATCGTTCCAGCTTGCTTCTGTGTGCGGGTCGTTTGACGGAGGAACATAACCATACTGCGCCACATATTCGCGCAGCTTCGGCATCAGATCGTTCCCCTGCAGATCTTCAATCGATGTCCACCAGCCGAAGTGGTTCAGTCCATAGTAACGCACACGCATCTGTTTGCGGTCTTTAAGGCCAACGATCTGCGCCATCCGCCCTTCAATACCGATAGGCATATCGCAAATATTGAGGATTTTCGCATTTGGACGCAGCCGACGCGTGGCTTCAGCAACAATTGCCGCCGGATTGGAATAGTTAAGCATCCAGGCATTTGGTGAATATTTTTCCATATAATCCACCAGTTCCAGCACGCCGCCAATAGAACGCATTCCGTAGGCAATCCCACCCGGCCCGCAAGTTTCCTGACCTAACACCCCGTGACGTAATGGGATTTTTTCATCTTGTTCGCGCATTGGGTATTTACCCACTCGGATATGCGCCATCACGAAATCGACATCGGTAAATGCTGCTTTAGGATCGGTGGTGTAACTAAACTCAATTTCCGGTGCCTTTTCTTTGAGGATGATTTTACACGCCTCAGCAATCACTTCCTGGCGCGCGCCATCGTTGTCATAAAATTTCAGCGCACGAAGCGGGAAACGGTCCTGATTTGCCAGCAACATCAGCACGATGCCCGGCGTAAAGGTACTACCGCCACCTGCGATAACCACTGAGAATTTTTTCATGATACTGCCTCCGTCATGGGGATCTGTTCGTTTGATAAAGAAGATTTCATTAGCGTTTCGAGCTGCTCGCGTACCTGAGGAACGTGCAAACCAACAATGACCTGAATACCGTTGCCGCGGCGCACAACACCGTGCGCGCCCAACGCTTTGAAAACGTCATCGCTTTGCGTTTGCGCCATGTCGTGAAGCGCAATACGCAGGCGAGTAGCGCAGTTATTAATACTCTCGATATTGCCTGCGCCGCCTAACGCCTGTAGAAAACCCGCAGCCTGACCCAGTTTGGTCTCCGGCGATGCGGCGGTGGTTTGCCCACGAGCAGCTTTGTAATCAGCTTTGGTATAGAGTTTGATTTCGCTGTCTTCTCGCCCTGGCGTTTTCAGGTTGAAGCGCAGGATCAGGGTGCGGAAGATGGCGAAATAGAGCACGGTAAAGGCCAGACCAATCGCTATCTGGGTGAACATCATTCCGGCATGGTTGTGGAACATTGGGATCCAGTTTTGCGGTAAGAACTGATCAAGCAGACCGCCGCCCATGTTGCCTACCACGCCGCAGAGATACATTACCGTCGCCATGGAAGCCGCCAGCACGGCATGTACAGCAAACAATAAGGGAGAGATAAACAGGAAGGTAAACTCCAGCGGTTCGGTAATCCCAACCAGCACAGCCGTTAGCGTAGCGGGGATCAATAGTCCGGCCACCTTCACCCGGTTTTCCGGGGAGGCGGTGAAGTAGAGCGCCAGAGCAATGCCTAATGAACCAAAGATTTTCGAGTTGCCGTGCAGGGCAAACCCACCTTCAGGGAACAGCGTTTTCAACGACTCAGTACTTTGGCTGAATTCCTGCAAATGTTGCGCCCAATAGACCTGGATGCCGCCTTCCACCGCGGCAGGGCCGAAAATAAATGGCCCATAGACGAAATGATGCAGCCCGGTCGGAATTAAAATACGCTCCAGGAAGGTATACACCCATACCCCCAGCGCACCTGCAGAACGCAGAAAAGCTTGCAGAGATTCAATCCCCATTTGCACCTTTGGCCAACCCAGCAGCGTCAGCCAGGCGCAGGGTATCATCACCAGGAAGGCAATGATCACCACAAACGATGTCCCCTGAAAAATACCGAGAAATACTGGCAAGGGTTTATCGAAATAACGGTTATGTAGAGCAGTAACAATACCGGGAATGACAATTGCACCGATGATGCTGGTATCAAGCGTTTTAATTCCAGCCATCATCGTTAAACCACTGCCAGCAGTCGGGTCTGCGCTAAAATCCACGCCGAAGAAATGTCCCCATGTCATACCCATGGCATTGATGAAGTAATTCCACGTCAGAAAACTGACCAATACCGCCAGACAAGCGCGGCCCTGAGCCTGTTTTGCCAGACCAATAGGCAGACCAACGGCGAAAATCAGCGGCATATTACGAAATACCGTCCAGCCACCTTCTTCGATGATATGAACGATTTGGGCGAACAAACTGTTGGGATCGGTAAGCGCTTCGCCCACAAAGAGCGGGTTGCGCAACATGATAGCGATACCCACGACGATACCAGCAAAGGGAAACAGCAGCACCGGGGTGAACATCGCGCCGCCAAAGCGTTGTATTTGACTGAGCATTTTTACATCCTCATAGAACAACCAGTAGGGGGAGAGGCCTTTTTTTTCGTCATTGCTGGCCTGATACGAGAATAGAAAGTTGCGATCCTCCGGACATGGTATGCCGCTACGATTCGTGATCGCTTTCATGGTTTTAATTTCGACAATGAGGTCTACTTTTCACGTAAAAGTTAGACATCAAAAGGTCTATGGTGCGGTGATTAAAAGAAAAAAGAGGTCTGGTAGTGATCTACAAATCAATTGCGGAACGACTACGAATTCGCCTGAATTCTTCTGATTACAACATCGGTAGCCCGCTACCTGGCGAAAAAAAACTTGCCGAAGAGTTTGCGGTGTCACGAATGACGATCCGTAAAGCAATTGATATGTTAATTGGCTGGGGATTGGTCGTACGCCGTCATGGAAGTGGAACTTATGTAGCACGCAAAGATGTCCATCATGAAACCACCAATCTAACCGGACTGGCGGAAGTGCTGAAGAGACAGGGAAAAGAAGTCACCAGTGAGGTACTGGTTTTTGAAGTGATGCCCGCACCACCGGCAATTGCCAGTCAGCTGCGTATCCAGATTAATGAACGTATCCACTTCTCACGCCGTGTTCGCTATGTGGATGGCAAACCGCTGATGCTTGAAGACAGCTACATGCCGGTAAAATTATTCCGTAATCTGTCACTGGCACATCTGGAAGGGTCAAAATTCGATTACATTGAGAAAGAGTGCGGGATAACAATCAGCGGCAACTATGAAAGTCTGACCCCCGTTCTTGCCGATAAGCAGCTCTCCGCACAGATGAACGTACCTGAACAGACGCCGTTATTACGCATTACCTCGTTGTCATACAGTGATAGCGGGGAATTTCTAAATTATTCAGTCATGTTCAGAAACGCCAGCGAATACCAGGTGGACTACCACTTACGGCGCGTCCACCCGGACCCGTCCTGACGCTAACCCATTCCCCAGAAGATCACCGCCAACAGTTGCGGGGTGATAATCCTCAGGAACATGACCAGCGGATAAACGGTGGCGTAGGAGAGCGCTGCCGCCCCGCTGGTGGCATGCAGGTTGTTAGCAAACGCCAGCGCAGGAGGATCGGTCATTGAGCCGGCCAACATGCCACACAGCGTCAGGTAGTTCATTTTGGTGAGAAGGCGCGCCAGCAGGCCAACGGTAATCAGCGGAATCGCGGTGATAAAAATACCGTAACCCACCCAGCTCAGGCCATCGCCTTGCGTCAGGGTATGAACAAAATCACCGCCTGACTTCAGACCAACCACCGCGAGAAACAGCACGATACCCAACTCTCGCAGCGCGAGGTTAGCGCTGGGAGGCATAAACCAGTACAGCTTACCGATGCTGCCAATACGTCCAAGAATCAAAGCCATAATCAGCGGCCCACCGGCCAGCCCCAGCTTTAACGCCACCGGAAAACCCGGAATGAACAGCGGGATTGACCCCAGCAGAACACCCAGTCCGATACCGATAAATACCGGCAGCATCTGCACCTGCTGCAGTTTTTGCTGCGCGTTACCGACAACATTGGCAACAGCATCAATCGACGAAGGCCGCCCTACCAGATTGAGAATGTCCCCGAATTGCAGACTGGCATCGCTGCTGGCTACCAGTTCAACCCCCGCACGGTTCAGGCGGGAGATCACCACGTCGTAACGTTCTTTAAAGTGCAGATCGCGGATACGTTTACCCAGCACTTGTTCGTTGGTGACCACCACGCGCTCAACGCGTAAATCAGTCCCGCGCGTCGACAACGATGTGTCCACCTCCTGACCAATCACCACCTGCGCGTTGTGCAGATCGGCTGGCTGCCCGACCAGGTGCAGCAGGTCCCCCATCTGGATAACCGTTCCCGGCGATGGCACCATCAATGTTTCTTCACGTTTCAGTCGCGAGCAGATGATTTTATCGCTGTTCAGGATCGGAACATCCTGAATGGCCATATTGTTGAGGTTCGGGTTTTCCACGCGGATATTCATCGTCTGAATTAGCGCGTGTCCGTTGGTCAGTGTGGACTCATGCTGCCTGGCTTCAGCATCGACGTTAACGCGAAAAATCATGCGCATCAGCCACATGGTGAGCAAAATACCGCAAATACCAAATGGATAAGCCATGGCATAGCTCATCCCCATTTGGTCTACCACATCGCCAGACGTACCCAAATCGCGCAGAATTTGCTGCCCGGCCCCCAACGCCGGGGTATTGGTGACCGCTCCGGAGAATATACCCAGCACCACGGGAAGAGGAATGGCAAAAAGCTTATGCAGAATAGCGGTGACCAGGCCACCCATGATGACAATCAGCACGGCAAACAGATTCAGCCGCAGGCCCGAAACGCGCAATGACGCAAAAAAGCCCGGTCCGACCTGGATACCGATGGTGTAGACGAACAAGATCAGGCCAAATTCCTGAATAAAATGCAGCATATCGCCGCTAAGGGTCATCCCTGCCTGATCGACAAAATGCCCGACAATAATACCGCCGAACAGTACACCTCCGATGCCAAAACCCACACCACGTATTTTTACGTTGCCGATCCATAATCCGACAACCGCCACTAATGCCAGAACGCTGACCGTCAATGCTATATCACTCATTATCCTGTTCCCTGTGAATAACATCATTAAGTAAATGGATTCTCGCAGAGTACAGTCGCAATGTATGGGTGGTAAAGCACAAAAAAGCCCCGTCATTTCTGGCGGGGCAAAGGCATGGAGCTATTTAACTATTTAATGCGGGACGTTCGCTGATAGCGATACGTTGTGGAGCAATGGCTTCAGGTTCATTACGGGTCAAATCGATATGCAGCAAGCCGTTAGTGAAGCTTGCGCCGGAGACCTCCATATTTTCAGCCAGCGTAAAGCTCAGGCTGAACGGCTGAGTGACCAGCCCCTGGTGCAACCATTTAGTCTCTTTTTCTGGCTGCTGCGGCGTCCCTTTCACGGTCAGACGCGTGCCTTCCAGTTGAATATCCAAATCTTCCTGGCGGAAACCGGCTAACGCAAGCGTAATGCGATAGTGGTTATCATCGCTCTTTTCGATGTTATAAGGAGGAAAGCTCTGGCTTTCACCGGTGTTTTGTAAGGCGTTGGCCAGTTTGTCAAAACCGATCCATTGACGCAGCAGTGGGGATAAATCGTAGTTACGCATAATAATCTCCTTCTAAGAAGCGAGTAGGTACATGTCGGCTCCCTGACGGCAAGCCGATGATTTAACAAGGCCGCCCGAAGCGGCCCACAGAATTAGTTGATTTCGATGCGGCGCGGCTTATTCGCTTCGGGAATTACGCGCTCGAGATCGATATACAGCAGACCATTCACCAGGTTTGCGCCGCGAACATGAATGTTCTCCGCTAACTGGAACTTACGTTCAAAGTTGCGCTCGGCAATGCCCTGATACAGGTAAGTACGTTCTTTTTGATCGTCCGCATGGGCGCCTTTCACCACCAGCAGATTGTCCTGGGCAGTGATTTCCAGTTCGCTTTCAGCAAAACCGGCAACGGCTATCGCAATGCGGTAATGGTTTTCGTCTACCAGCTCAACGTTGTACGGAGGGTAGCCGCCATTGCTCTGGCCCTGGTTGTTTTCCAGCAGGTTAAACAGGCGATCAAAACCAATAGCAGAACGGTACAGTGGGGATAAATCAAAGTTACGCATAATCAATAGCTCCTGAAATCAGCGAGGATAATGGACCTTCCATCATGGACAGGTCAGGTAGCCAGGACACCCATCAGGCATGCCCTTCATTTGCCTACATCCTAAAAGTGGGTCTTAAACCAAACTTTTCAAGCGTATTCATCTGACTTTTTTTGCAGTTTGTTGTCTATTGCATACACTGGGGGGAGCAGTTGTTATCGTTAAATCGCGATAGCCGCCACAGTGCGACGAAATGGTGATGTTATTTTCGCAACGGATCGCTTTAACTCACCATGCAAACACGATAAATACAGATGAATAAATGATGATAAAAAAAATGTTGGTAACACTGACAATGTGCAGCGGGATGGCGTTTGTGAGCGGCTGTTCCAGCATTATGTCGCATACCGGCGGCAAGGAAGGGACGTATCCCGGCACGCGCGCCAGTGCCACAATGATTAGCGAAAGTGATACAAACTGGGGAACCAAGTCGCTGGCGATTCTGGATATGCCGTTTACCGTTGTCCTGGATACGGTATTGCTTCCGTGGGACCTCTTTCGCAAAGATAGCTCGGTGAGATCCCGTGTAGAAAAGAGCGAGGAGAGGACGCAGGCCACAAACGCCGTTATCCCTCCGGCAAAAATGCCAGCACCTTAAGTTAACGCCCGGTTTCTGTCACCCACAGTTGGCGGAAACCCTCGACGTCTTCCATCCACGCAACCTGTTGACCATCAGGAGAGAAGACGATCGCATCGCCCGACGGCGGGTTGCCGTGACGCTCCGTTAAAAAATCAATATCTCCCGTCTGAGCATCACAACAAGCGATTCTGTTCTGCAGTACAAATCCCAGCCATTTTCCCGACGGATGCCAGTTGAATGCCGACTGGATATCCGTGTCGCAGCGGGTAAGCTGACGTGGTTCTCCTCCCTGTGGGGAAATCAACCATAGCTGCACTATACCGCCGTCATCACGCATTAAAAACGCAATCTCAGACGCCTGTGGATTACTGCGCACCCAGTGGCGCGGCTGATTCACCAGCCCAGGGAAAGCACGGTTATGGGTAAACGTCAGACGACACTGAACAACGCCAGACGGAGGCGCAGGCATTGTCGCCTCAGAACCCTCCAGCGGTGCCTCGCCCGGCTTTTTCCAGCCGTTTTCATCCCGTGGCAAATCGACGATAAACAGCTCGGGAACCTTCTCGCCATTTGCCGACAAGGTATCACCGATAAATGCCAGCGCATGATCCCCCACCCAGCCTTCTTCATAAGCGCGGTTAATCTCATCACTACCTGGTTTTGGCGTTGGTGTCGTCTGGCTCACCAGCACGCACCAAGAGTTCCCGCTGTATTCACGGGGATGCTGCGCGGATACCTTCACCGGACCATACGGCGCAGCCACACCGACATTGCGTAAATCCAGCGCCGGTGAACGCTCATGCAGCACATGATCGTTATAGGTGAAACTGACAAACTCGCCGTTTGGGCTAAAAACATGCACATGACTACCACCGCGCAGCGCGCCCGGCGTGTAAGGCGCAGTAATATCCATCGCATCCAGATTCTTCACTTCTGCCTGCGTAGCAATCACTCCACGCCGATGATGGAAGTCGTAATGCCATGATTCATCTGGATTTTCAGGTCCATGAATAAATACATACTTTTCCGACTTTGGATGAACGGTCACTACGCCAACATGCGATCCCTGTGTCGCGCGATAAATCACCTCCAGCTCGCCGGTGTGAATATTGATGCGTTCAATCGTCTCTCCGGTAAACGATGCGCCGGAAGGACGTACATCAAAAACCAGCCACTGGCTGTCCGGTGTCCAGGTGTTGATATTGGTAAGCTGATGATTACGCGGCGTAAAGGTGATTTGCTTCATGGAATGCCCTGATACAAGACGATTTCAGCAATCATACTTCACAAGCACTTCACTTTCAGGCTTTAGCGTATCGTCATCTTCATTTTTGCGGACAGAAAGATGGAACATTTTGACGTAGCGATTATCGGATTAGGCCCGGCAGGCGCAGCGCTGGCGCGGCAGTTGAGCGGAAAAATGCGCGTGATCGCGTTGGATAAAAAACGTCAGTGCGGCAACGAAGGTTTCACTAAACCCTGTGGCGGCCTGCTGGCCCCGGATGCCCAGCGTTCGTTTATCCGCGATGGGATAACCTTACCCGTTGATGTCATCGCCAATCCACAGATATTTAGCGTTAAAACGGTTGATGTTGCAGCCTCTTTGACGCGTAACTACCAGCGAAGTTACATAAACATCAACCGCCATGCCTTTGATTTATGGCTTAAATCTCTCATTCCCGACGATGTACAGGTGTATCACGACAGCTTGTGTCGGAAAATCTGGCGCGAGGGCGATAAATGGCATGTTATCTTCCGCGCCGACGGTTGGGAGCAACAGATCACCGCACGTTATCTGGTCGGGGCCGACGGCGCGAATTCACTGGTGCGCCGTCATCTCTACCCCCAGCATCAAATTCGTAAATATGTCGCTATTCAACAATGGTTTGCAGAAAAACATCCTGTGCCGTTCTATTCCTGTATTTTTGATAACGACGCAACCGACTGTTATTCCTGGAGTATCAGCAAAGACGGCTATTTTATCTTTGGCGGCGCCTACCCGATGAAGGACGGCCAGTCACGCTTTGACGCGCTGAAAACGAAGATGGAAGCGTTCCAGTTTCAATTCGGCAACCCGGTGAAAAGCGAAAAATGTACGGTGCTATTCCCCTCACGCTGGAAAGACTTCGTCTGTGGTGAGGAAAACGCATTTTTGATTGGCGAAGCGGCCGGTTTTATCAGCGCCAGCTCGCTGGAGGGGATTAGCTATGCGCTGGACAGCGCGGAGATTCTCAAATCTGTACTACTGCGGGATGCGCCAGATATGAATCTCGCTTACCGCAAAGCTACCCGTAAAATACGTCTCAAACTGTATGGTAAAATCCTTAAAAGCCGGGCACTTACGTCAGCGTTTTCCCGTAAATGGATAATGCGCAGCGGCGTGGCACATATTCCTCAGGATGACAATTCAGCGCCACAAATCATGGCTGAAACAGGGCAAATACGGCGAAGCATTTGCCCATAACATCTTAATTCAGCGCAAACTTCTCAATGGCATACGCGACGCCATCTTCGAGGTTAGATTTGGTCACGAAGTTGGCGATTTCTTTGACTGATGGAATAGCGTTGTCCATGGCAACGCCCACACCTGCGTATTCAATCATCGCGATGTCGTTTTCCTGATCGCCAATAGCCATCACCTCTTCGGCTTTAATTCCTAACGCGTCGGCCAGCGATTTTACGCCAGTACCTTTATTGACGCGTTTATCGAGAATTTCGAGGAAATACGGCGCACTTTTCAGTACGGTGTACTTCTCTTTAACTTCTGCTGGGATGCGCGAGATGGCTTTATCGAGGATCTCCGGTTCGTCAATCATCATCACTTTCAGGAACTGGGTTGCGGGATCCATTTTCTCGGCTTCACAGAACACCAGCGGGATGGTCGCGACAAACGATTCATGCACCGTGTAGTAGCTGATATCGCGATTAGCGGTATACAGCGTGTTGCGATCGAGAGCGTGGAAATGCGAGCCGACTTCCCGGGAAAGTTGCTCCAGATAGCGATAATCGTCATAGCTTAGCGCAGTTTGCGCTACGGTACTGCCATCCCCGGCTTTCTGCACCAGCGCTCCATTGTAGGTAATGCAGTAGTCACCGGGCTGTTCCATATGTAGTTCTTTCAGATAGCTGTGGACGCCGGCATAGGGGCGCCCCGTGGTCAGCACCACATTTACGCCACGCGCTCGCGCTGCGGCAATCGCCGTTTTGACCGCAGGTGAAATGGTGTGATCGGGCAGCAGAAGTGTGCCATCCATGTCGATAGCAATAAGTTTGATAGCCATGAGTTCCCCGGATTAAATGAGTCCATCCTCATGCTAACGCGATTCCGCTCAAAAAACAGCTACGAAAAGGGGCTGAATAACGACAAAGCAATCCTCATTACCGTTTACGCACACGCGTTAACCGACAAAGTTAATCATTAACATTGTGTATGATTATTAAAATTAAATCGACAATAGATATTAAATCACAAACTCCGCCAACTTCCAGACAATAGACACGTTAACATTTTATTTTAAATAAAACGGTATCAGTAGATAAACCATCACAAACTTCAATATTAAAAATCTATTATTTAATGTTTTTTATTCACAATAATTATGCATATTCCATTGCTTTCACATAATAATTATTTTTCCTTTCAGGAGTCATGAATAACACGATGAAAAACAAGGAAAAAACAACATATCACATTCATTTTTTTATACACAAAATATTTTGTGTATTTCTTTGCTTCATGTAAGTGTGAATTTCCTCACGGAAATTAATATCATTTTTGAGTCTTATGCATACAAAACAGCGTTTCATTTTTATAGATTCACTGTTTCTTAAAATCATTAACTGTATACATGAGACCAACAATGAAAATTAAGAATTTGCGATGGTATATCATCGTCCTTGTGATGCTGGGCACCATTACCAACTATCTCGCAAGAAGCACCCTCGGGGTAGCTGCTCCTGAGATGATGAAAACATTAGGGCTGTCGAGCGAGCAGTATTCCTGGATTGTCTCTGTCTTCCCCTTCACTTATGCGATTGGCGGCATCGCATGCGGCTTTATTATCGATAAATTCGGTTTGCGATTAAGTTTTGCTCTACTGGCGGCCCTGTGGTCAATCTTTAATATGCTCACAGGCCTATGTAGCACCTGGTTGCCAATGGCATGGCTGCGCGGTGGTTTAGGGTTAACGGAGGCCGCCTTTAACCCGGCGGGTATGAAAGTTACCGCCGAGTGGTTTCCAGCAAAGGAAAGAGGATTAGCCTGTGGCGTTTATAGTCTGGGAACCTCCGTCGGTGCGATGCTGGCGCCGCCGTTAGTCGTGTGGGCGATCGTTAATTACAACTGGGAAATGTCATTTGTCGTTACTGGTGCAATAGGAATTGTATGGGCGGTAATCTGGTACATTTTCTATCGCTCACCAGAACAACATCCTGCACTGATCAAAGCGGAACATGATGCAGTCCTTGCCGACCAAATCGAAGTGGTAAAAGAAAAAGCGACGCTTCGTTCTATTATCACTAACCGCAATTTATGGGCTATCTCATTACCCCGCTTTATGGCCGATCCTGCATGGGGAACGCTGCATTACTGGATGCCGCTGTATCTTGTCACCGTTCGCCATATGGATATGGCACATATCGCAATGTTCGCCTGGCTCCCCTTTCTGACGGCTGATTTCGGCTGTATCTTTGCGGGTTATCTGTCTCGCATACTGGTTAATCGAGGTTTCTGTGTACTGAATGCAAAACGGATCACCTTCACGTTCGCCTCTATTTTGATGTTATCGATGGCAGCCGTTGGCTTTGTTACCGATGTTTATATTGCGATTGCCCTATTCTGTGTTGCGGGCTTCGCCCACCAGTGCCTGTCTATCACGGTCATCAGTATGTCTTCCGATCTGTTTCCTAAACAGGAAGTAGGGACTGCAACAGGCTTTGCCGCATTTACCGGTAGTATGGGTAATTTCTTATTTGGTTTGTTCCTCGGCGCCATGGTTACTGTTATCGGTTATAACGCCTTTTTCGTAGGATTGGGCGTTTTCGATTTAATCGGCGCACTTTTCCTGTGGACCCTAATAAAAACACCTAAAAAAACCACACAAGCCATCACGGCATAAATTATCGGCAAGGAAAACTTTTTATGAAAAAAACAGCTTTATTGCTGGCGGCTTGCTGCTGCCCTATCGTCGGCCACGCCATGACATTTGATATGCGTGGCGGCTATAAAGAGGCCAGCCATAGTTACGAGTCTCGCTTTAAAATGAGCCAAAGTTTTAAATCCGGTTACTGGCTGAGTATGGAAACCGATAATAAGCAAGGTAACGATAACCTCGATCAATCCACGATCAGTTACAATGAAATTGAAGGGAACTATAAATATAAACTAAGCCCAATGGTGGCAATACAGCCGGGGATAGTTTATCACTGGAGCACCGATGGCGCACAAGTTCGCCCTTACGTCAAAATAATCTGGAATATGACTGATACGGTCTACTCTGGAGTTCGTTTTCGTTATGACTGGAATCAGTATGACTCAAAAGATCTTTCGGGTACTCAGGATAAAGGAAGCGTTGAACGACTGGATTTATATCTCGGCTGGCAGAATGAATACTTTAGTATTCAGGATAACCCCGTGTTCTATCGCTATGTGAATGATTTCCATTATAACAATGGCAAGAAAAGTGCCTATGAAAATGATCTGGTCATTAAATATAAACTCAACAAAACATTTCAACCTTATGTTGAGTGGGATTATATGGAGCAACAAGGAAAATATAATAGTGAGTCAGGATTAACAGAAAACCGCTTCCGCATCGGATTAACCATCAACTTCGAATAAACAGGCTAAAAAAGATGAAATGTAAAATACATTTTCTGGCATTAATTGTCAGCGGGGTTTTCTGTTCACAAAATACTATCCTGGCCGCTCAACATGACCCTTGCCTGACTTATGATTGTGAACAAATGTTGAGCATCAAGCAAAGCATTAGTCAACACGATGTCCAATACACACCAGCCTGGCAAGCACTGTTGCAACAGGCTGACATGGCGCTCACTCATTCCGTGTATTCGGTCATGGACAAAACCTTAACGCCGGTTTCTGGAAATAAACATGACTACTACAGCTTTGGTCCCTACTGGTGGCCAAATCCTGATAGTAAAAATGGCATGCCCTATATCCGTAAAGATGGACAAATAAACCCGGATTCTAAAACGAACGGTACCGACAGTAAGCGCATGGTGCAATTCTCCGATGATGTTCGGGCGCTGGCGCTGGCGTGGTTTTACAGTGGCGAGGATAAATATGCGAAAAAAGCGCAGCAATTGTTACAGGCCTGGTTTCTCGACAGTAAAACCCGAATGAACCCTAACTTAAACTATGCACAGGCGATCCCCGGAAAAGTCGACGGACGTGGAATTGGGATTATCGATACCCGCGTTTTGATCGATGTGGCTGACAGCATTGTTTTGCTGGAAAACTCGGGTCATATCCCCTCGCAGGCGCTGAAAGGGTATAAAAAATGGTATGCAGACTATACACAATGGTTGTTAACGAGTCACAACGGCTTTGAAGAGTCGAACTGGTATAACAATCACGGCGCATGGTATGACGCGCAGGTTACAGCATTTTCTCTGTTTACCGATCAACAGCAGCAAGCATCACGGCAGGTGGAAATTTTCAAATTGCGCCACCTGATTTCTCAGGTAAACGCTGCCGGGGAAATCACATCTGAAACCGAGCGCACACGCTCGTTCCATTACACTAATTTTGCACTATCCGCTTATGCACACATGGGACGCTATGGCGAGAAAGCGCAAAATGATGTCTGGGGTTTCGAATTGGATAACCGCACGATGAAAAAAGCCTTTTTGCTAATAAGCGAACAAACCGGCAAGCCGCAGACAGCCTGGGGGCATGAAGATATCCGCTATACGCCTTCTGAAGCAACAGGACCATTACTCGCGGCTGCAAGAGCGTATCAGGATATGAGCTTCATTAAAAATGCAGCCATTATGACAAAGGAAAACCCTAAGGATATCAATATCCTGATCCCAGGATCGGTGCTGGTGAAATAACGAGGACGATATGAAGCAGTTTACACAAAAGCAAGTACTGCAGGCCCGTGAACTCGCCAGGCCAGAGATGATAAACGCGCTGAGAGCAAGCAACAGCGATGTTATCAATAATCCGGTTCTGGTTCCTGAAACGGGATGCGCGACCTGGAACCACTACTTTTTTTGCCCGGAGCACAGCGTACGTTTAATGTGGGATCGCCATTCGCCAGAAGTGCATCGCTGCCCCGTGGATGGTACAACATTTTCCGGTGAGCCTTATGATGGCGCATGGTGGCGCTGGCTTAATGGCTTAAATGCAAAAGCGTGTTATGAACTGGCGGTACTGTGGTTGCTGACCGATGAGGCCCGTTATCTCAGCAAAGTGCGGGATATTCTGATGCTTTACGCCAGATATTATCCGGATTATCAGGAGCACGGCGGAATTCCCTACAATGGCCCCGGAAAAGCAAATGCACAGACATTATGCGAGGCCAACTGCCATTCCGATTTTGCCAGAGGCTTCGACATTATCCGCAATAAACTCACCGCAGAGGAAGACCTGTATATCGCTGAACGTCTCTTACGTGCGGGAGCAGATTTCCTTATGCAACATCGCTGTAATCAGATCCACAACCATGAAGTCAAAATCAGCGCTGCAATCGGCATTATTGGGGCTGTGCTAGATGATAAAACGTATCTCGAATTTGCGGTTAACAGCCAGTACGGGCTTCGATACCAGTTAGAACATGCCTTAATGCCTGACGGTTTGTGGTTTGAAGGTTCTCTGCATTACCATTTTTACGCGCTGCAGGGATTTTTCGCCTATGAAAAAGTCGCCCGTGGTTCGGACTACAGTTTGCTGGAAACCGCCTGGTATCCAAAAATGTTGAGCGTACCACTGACGCAGTTAATGCCAGATATGACGCTGCCGAAAATTAACGACTGTGTGAACGGCCAGGAAAAACTGACGCATAGCGATATTTATGAGTTTGCCTGGTGGTATTACGACACACCAGAATATGGACAGCTATTAAAACAGATTTACAGCCAGCACCCTCGAAACAGTATTGATGCAGTATTTTACGGGAAAACGCTCCCTTCACAGGCTCTTTTACCACCACAGGAGACGCTGCATACAGCAGAAAGCGGTCTGACGATTATCCGGAATAAACTTGGGCGTGCTATTTGTGTCAAACACACACCTTATGGCGGCGAGCACGATCACTATGATCGACTGGGGTTAACCGTGTTTAATAATGGCCGGGCAATTTTTCCGGACCTTGGTACCACAGGCTACGGCGCACCGCTGCATTACGGTTACTTTAAGAACTCTTTTTCACATAACACACTCTGTATTAATGGGAAAAACCAGGCACCGGCAAATCCCAGCGTGGTGCTATACCGTGAAGAAAATGGCACGGTACAACTGGTTACCGAAGTCGAGTGGCAAAGTATGCCAATGCTCCCTGACAGTAAAACCCGCGTCGAATGGGATGCAGAGGCCTACAAAGACGTGGTTTTTCGTCGAAACATCACCACAAGTAGCGACTTATTAATTGATATTATTACAGTTGATAACCCGCACAATCAGGAGATTAATACCAGTTACCTGATTAATGCTGAACCGCTCTGCACCAGGCACACCGTCACGCTCTTCCCGCACATTATGGCTGTTGATGCCGTTAATCTGGATACCCCCGTAAAATTGCGCTGGCAGTCGCCGGATAAGTTCACGGTTTATTGCTTATCGGCAGGTAATAGCGTGCTCTTCCACGGCAAAGGGCCAAACAATCCCTCAATATCAGAGCTGACGTATCTCACGATGCGTTCAACAGAAAAGCGGGTCATTCATATCACTGTCACCGACTTTTCAGGAGATGATGATATCCAAATAAATATTGAAAATGAGAACCTTATCGTTACGGTGAATAATATAGTCGCTCACTGCATTCCTTTTGGCCGGCAGATTATCTAATCACCTTCAGACAGACCATAAAAAAACGCCTGAACAAATTCAGGCGTTTTCGTCAGGATCGTAATGTTCAAAACGACTTAGATATCGATATTCGCCGCTTTCAGGGCATTCTCTTCGATAAACGCGCGACGCGGTTCAACGGCATCGCCCATCAGCGTGGTGAATAGCTGGTCAGCGGCAATCGCATCTTTCACGGTAACGCGCAGCATGCGACGGCTTTCCGGATCCATGGTAGTTTCCCACAGCTGTTCCGGATTCATCTCGCCCAGACCTTTATAACGCTGGATAGCGAGGCCGCGACGTGATTCTTTCTGCAACCATTCCAACGCCTGCTCGAAGCTGGCAACCGGCTGACGGCGCTCGCCACGTTCGATAAACGCATCGTCTTCGATAAGACCGCGCAGCTTCTCGCCGAGCGTACAAATACGACGATATTCGCCACCGGTCACAAATTCATGCTCCAGCGGATAATCGGTATCAACGCCGTGGGTACGCACGCGGATCACCGGCTCGAACAGGTTCAGTTCAGCGTCTTTACGCACAAAGCTGTTCCAGGTGCTGCCGTGAACTTCGTTTTCATTCAGCACGTTAACCAGCTGGGACACCCAGGTAGTGACTTTCGCTTCATCAGCGAGATCGGCTTCAGCCAGCGTCGGTTGATAAACCAGTTCTTTCAACAGCGCTTTCGGGAAACGACGTTCCATACGGCCAATCATTTTCTGGGTCGCGTTGTATTCAGAAACCAGTTTTTCCAGTGCATCACCCGCCAGCGCCGGAGCGTGGGCATTGGTGTGCAGCGTGGCACCATCAAGGGCGATAGAGATCTGGTACTGATCCATCGCTTCATCGTCTTTGATGTACTGTTCCTGCTTGCCTTTCTTCACTTTGTACAGCGGTGGCTGTGCAATGTAAACGTGGCCGCGCTCAACGATTTCCGGCATCTGACGATAGAAGAAGGTCAACAGCAGCGTACGGATGTGCGAACCATCGACGTCCGCATCGGTCATGATGATGATGCTGTGATAACGCAGTTTGTCCGGGTTGTACTCGTCGCGACCGATGCCGCAACCCAGCGCGGTGATCAGCGTCGCCACTTCCTGAGAAGAGAGCATCTTGTCGAAGCGCGCCTTCTCAACGTTAAGAATTTTACCCTTAAGCGGCAGAATCGCCTGGTTCTTACGGTTACGCCCCTGCTTCGCAGAGCCGCCCGCTGAGTCCCCTTCCACCAGGTACAGTTCAGAGTGAGCCGGGTCGCGTTCCTGACAGTCCGCCAGCTTGCCCGGCAGACCCGCTAAGTCCAGCGCACCTTTACGGCGGGTCATTTCACGCGCGCGACGAGCAGCTTCACGAGCACGCGCAGCATCAATGATTTTGCCGACGACGATTTTCGCGTCAGACGGGTTTTCCAGCAGGTATTCGCTCAGCAGTTCGTTCATCTGCTGTTCTACCGCCGATTTCACCTCAGAAGAGACCAGCTTGTCTTTGGTCTGAGAGGAGAATTTCGGATCCGGCACCTTCACGGAAACAACGGCAATCAGGCCTTCACGGGCATCGTCACCGGTGGCACTGACTTTGGCTTTTTTGCTGTAGCCTTCTTTGTCCATGTAGGCGTTCAGGGTACGGGTCATCGCCGCACGGAAACCTGCAAGGTGAGTACCGCCGTCACGCTGCGGAATGTTGTTGGTGAAGCAGTAGATGTTTTCCTGGAAACCATCGTTCCACTGCAGCGCAACTTCAACGCCGATACCGTCTTTTTCAGTGGAGAAGTAGAAGATATTCGGATGGATCGGCGTTTTGTTTTTGTTGAGGTATTCAACAAACGCCTTGATGCCGCCTTCGTAGTGGAAATGGTCTTCTTTGCCGTCGCGCTTGTCGCGCAGACGAATAGACACGCCGGAGTTCAGGAATGACAGCTCGCGCAGACGCTTAGCCAGAATGTCGTATTCGAACTCAACGACGTTGGTAAAGGTTTCGTGGCTTGGCCAGAAACGTACCTGAGTCCCCGTCACTTCGGTTTCGCCAGTGACCGCCAGCGGCGCCTGCGGCACACCGTGCATGTAAGTTTGCTGATGCACTTTGCCTTCACGACGAATCACCAGCTCCAGTTTCTGCGACAGGGCGTTAACGACGGAAACACCTACGCCGTGCAGACCACCGGAAACTTTATAGGAGTTATCATCAAATTTACCGCCTGCGTGCAGAACGGTCATGATAACCTCCGCCGCCGAAACGCCCTCTTCCGGGTGAATACCGGTTGGGATACCACGGCCATCATCGGTAACGGACACGGAGTTATCAGCGTGAATCGTTACCACGATATCTTTACAGTGACCCGCGAGCGCTTCGTCGATAGCGTTATCTACCACCTCGAATACCATGTGGTGCAGACCGGTGCCGTCATCCGTGTCGCCGATATACATACCCGGGCGCTTACGCACCGCATCCAGTCCTTTCAGGACTTTGATACTGGAGGAGTCATAAGAATTCGACATCAACGTTTCTCGCTCATTTTATCTTGGGTTAATCCGTTATTTTACCCTTTTCCACGGTAAACATCTTCGAATTTTCATCGGACATGTCTATAACGTGTTCAGCGCTGATTGCGCTGACAAAGACTTGAGATTGCGTAGCTTTTAAGCGGCTGGCCAGCAGCCCACGACGCGCATCATCCAGTTCAGAGGCAAAATCATCTATCAGGTACAGGCAGCGCCGTCCGCTTTCGCGGGTCAGGAACTCCCCTTGCGCCAGACGTAAGGCGCACATCAGCAGCTTGAGCTGCCCACGCGACAACGTGTCTTCCACCGGCGCGCCGTCGGCACGAATGCGAAAATCCGCCTTATGCGGACCGTGCGCGGTGTAGGTCAACATGCGATCGCGTTCAAAACTGCGTTCCAGCACTTCGGCGTAATCTGTCTCTTTCTCCCAGCCGCGCTGGAATGAGAAGGAGAGAGAGAACTCGGGAAGAAACTGCTGGCAGGTATCCGCCATATCTTGCGCGATACCGGCGCTGTACTCCGCGCGCCAGGCGCTGATTTGTTCCGCCAACGGGATCAGTTCTTTATCCCACGGGCGCAGTTGCTCATAACGACTTACCTGGCGCAGTGCCGCATTGCGCTGCTTGAGCAGCCGCTTCAGATTGCTCCAGGCAGTGAAAAAGCCGGCTTCATTGTGAAAGCATCCCCAGTCAAGGAATGCTCTTCTGTATTTGGGGCCGCCATTGAGTAAAGTAAACCCTTCAGGCGTTATCAGTTGCATCGGCATCAGGTGCGCCAGCTCGGCGACCTTGTGCCCGTCAGTGCCGTCAATGCGCACTTTGCTGTCGCCCAGTTTGTCTTTCGTTAGACCAATCGACGTCTCACGCTCATCACCCTGCAAACGCCCGTGTAAAACAAACGATTCTTGTTCGTGGCGAATCACGCGGCCAATTTGCAAACTACGAAACGCCCGGCCGTGGCCGAGCGTATAGATAGCTTCCAGCACGCTGGTTTTGCCGCTGCCGTTAGCGCCTACCAGGAAGTTAAAGCCGGGAGATAAAGCGAGATCCGCATTTTCAATATTGCGGAAATCTTTAATCAGGAGTCGGGATAGCGACATATCAACTCATAACCAGGGCGTTATCGTCGCAGTTAGTCTGGTTACGGCCAGCGCACAGCAACCGGAGCGTACTGAAGTACGTGAGGATTGCGAGCACTGCCCGGAGCCAGAATAACAAGTAAGATAGCCCGATATTCTTTACAAGCGCATAGGCATGACGACATAGGCTGCAGATTGTGACGCTGCATCTTCAATCTGTACGCTCGATACGGAATCGGTCAGCAGAATACGCACATTCTCGCACTTCAGCGCGTTCAGAACGTCCAGCACGTAGCTAACGTTAAACCCGATTTCCAGTTCAGTACCCGGATAGGAGACATCCAGAATTTCTTCGGCTTCTTCCTGCTCCGGGTTATTAGCGGTGATTTTCAGCTGGTTTTCGCTGACATACAGACGCACGCCGCGGAATTTCTCGTTAGAGAGGATCGCCGCACGAGCAAACGCCTGCTTGAGGATATCGCAACCGGCTTCCAGATGTTTGTCCGGATTCTTCGGCAGTACGCGGCGATAATCCGGGAAACGACCGTCAACCAGCTTGGAGGTAAAAATGAAATCCCCCACGTGCGCACGAATATTGTTGCTGCCAATCTGCACGCGCAGCGGGTTGTCACCGCCGTCAAGCATACGCATCAGCTCAATCACACCTTTACGCGGTACGATCACCGAATGGCTGGGCAACGGCTGACCGACAGGCATTGAACAAACCGCCAGACGGTGACCGTCGGTCGCCACAGTACGCAGCTCTTCCCCTTCGGTTTCAAACAGCATGCCGTTTAAGTAGTAACGCACATCCTGATGCGCCATCGAAAACTGCGTGGCTTCAATCAGGCGCTTCATCGTGGCCTGCGGCAGGGTGAATTCGACTTCGCTCTGCCAGTCATCCAGATTAGGGAAGTCGGCGGCAGGCAGCGTGGACAGCGAGAAACGGCTGCGACCAGAGCGTACCAGCATGCGGTCGCCTTCCAGTTGAACGGCTATTTCCGCGCCTTCCGGCAACCCGCGGCAAATGTCGAAGAATTTACGTGCCGGAACGGTGGTCGCACCAGGTTCATGGGGCTGGATCAACGCCACGCGCGCCACCATCTCCATTTCGAGATCGGTACCGGTCAGAGAAAGCGCACCGTCAGCGACCTGCAGCAGCAGGTTTCCGAGGATCGGCAGTGTAGGACGTCCACCCAGCGGGCCGCTGACCTGCTGAAGCGGTTTTAATAAATGTTCACGTTCAACGGTAAATTTCATAGCGTCACGAAGATAATGTTCTGATTAAATTGGAGAAATCTTCTTTAATATCATGGCTTTCTTCACGCAACTGCTCAATCTTGCGGCAGGCATGAAGCACGGTAGTATGGTCACGCCCACCAAACGCGTCGCCAATTTCCGGCAGACTGTGGTTGGTGAGCTCTTTTGCCAGCGCCATCGCCATCTGGCGCGGACGAGCTACCGAGCGAGATCGACGCTTAGAAAGCAGATCCGCAATTTTGATTTTGTAATACTCCGCCACCGTCTTTTGAATATTGTCGATGGTGACCAGCTTTTCCTGCAAAGCCAGCAGATCGCGCAGCGCTTCACGCACGAAATCGATAGTAATCGCCCGGCCAGTAAAGTTAGCGTTGGCGATCACGCGGTTCAGTGCGCCTTCCAGTTCACGCACGTTAGAGCGTAGACGCTTGGCGATAAAGAACGCCACTTCACCCGGCAGACGAATGTCGTTTTCGTCTGCCTTTTTCATCAGGATCGCGACGCGTGTTTCCAGTTCAGGCGGTTCGATCGCGACAGTCAGTCCCCAGCCGAAGCGGGATTTCAGACGATCTTCAACGCCATTGATCTCCTTCGGATAGCGATCCGAGGTCAGGATGATCTGCTGATTACCTTCCAGCAAGGCGTTGAAGGTGTGGAAAAACTCTTCCTGCGATCGTTCTTTATTGGCAAAGAATTGGATATCGTCAATCAGCAGCGCGTCAACGGAACGGTAGTAGCGTTTAAACTCTTCGATCGCATTGTTTTGCAGGGCTTTAACCATGTCCTGCACAAAACGCTCGGAGTGCATATACACCACTTTGGCGTTTGGCTTACGCGCCATAATGCCGTTACCGACAGCGTGCAACAGGTGAGTTTTACCCAGACCCGTACCGCCATAAAGGAATAACGGATTGTAGGCGCCGCCTGGATTGTCCGCCACCTGACGTGCCGCCGCGCGCGCCAGTTGGTTAGATTTACCTTCAACGAAGTTATCAAACGTGTGTTTGACGTTGACGTTAGAACGATAGGTAGGTTCAGCCGGAGCCGGGACGTTATCCCAGCCAGAACGCGCTGCCGGAGCGGCACGTTGCGGTTGCACTTGCTGGGTCACGTGGGCGGGCGCCACAACGTTGTTGACCGGCGTTTTCAGCGTTTGCGTGACGGGTTTAGTACCGACTTCAAAGCGCAGCTGTGGGGCATCCGCTCCGCAGAAATTATTGAGTAATCCATTAATATTATTGAGGTATTTATCCCTTACCCAATCGAGCACGAAACGGTTTGGCGCATACAAAGCCAGCGTGTTATCGCTCAATTCCGCCTGCAACGGGCGTATCCACATACTGAATTCTGTGGCTGGTAACTCATCCTGCAATCGGGCAAGACACTGCTGCCAAAGCGAAAGTGACAC